>NZ_CP152433.1:737500-4687500 GCF_039134555.1 Bacillus sp. BR3(2024) | reverse complement strand
TTGTTCTGCCAAGGGCATAGCTGGGTAGCTATGTGCGGAAGGGATAAGTGCTGAAAGCATCTAAGCATGAAGCCCCCCTCAAGATGAGATTTCCCATAGCGTAAGCTAGTAAGATCCCTGAAAGATGATCAGGTTGATAGGTTCGAGGTGGAAGCATGGTGACATGTGGAGCTGACGAATACTAATAGATCGAGGACTTAACCATATAATATGTAGCAAATGTTATCTAGTTTTGAAAGAATATAAAAAACTTGTTGACTTTCGATGTCAAATGAGTTAAAATGATTCTTGTCTTAAATGAATACAGTCTGGTAATGATGGCAGAGAGGTCACACCCGTTCCCATACCGAACACGGAAGTTAAGCTCTCTAGCGCCGATGGTAGTTGGGACCTTGTCCCTGTGAGAGTAGGACGTTGCCAGGCAAATGGAGGATTAGCTCAGCTGGGAGAGCACCTGCCTTACAAGCAGGGGGTCGGCGGTTCGATCCCGTCATCCTCCACCATTTAGCCGACTTAGCTCAATTGGTAGAGCAACTGACTTGTAATCAGTAGGTTGGGGGTTCAAGTCCTCTAGTCGGCACCAGAAATCATGGCGGTTGTGGCGAAGTGGTTAACGCACCGGATTGTGGCTCCGGCATTCGTGGGTTCGATTCCCATCAGTCGCCCCATTTTTCTTAAATAAATTAATATGCGGGTGTGGCGGAATTGGCAGACGCACCAGACTTAGGATCTGGCGCCTTTGGCGTGGGGGTTCGACTCCCTTCACCCGCACTTTTAATTAAATAACTCATACATGTCTTGCGGAAGTAGTTCAGTGGTAGAATACAACCTTGCCAAGGTTGGGGTCGCGGGTTCGAATCCCGTCTTCCGCTCCAATTTTCAATATGACATGCCGGGGTGGCGGAACAGGCAGACGCACAGGACTTAAAATCCTGCGGTGGGTGACCACCGTGCGGGTTCGACCCCCGCCCTCGGCACCATATGCGCCCGTAGCTCAATTGGATAGAGCGTTTGACTACGGATCAAGAGGTTAGGGGTTCGACTCCTCTCGGGCGCGCTTTTATTAACGGGAAGTGGCTCAGCTTGGTAGAGCACCTGGTTTGGGACCAGGGGGTCGCAGGTTCAAATCCTGTCTTCCCGATATCCCTAAAAAACATGGGGCCTTAGCTCAGCTGGGAGAGCGCCTGCCTTGCACGCAGGAGGTCAGCGGTTCGATCCCGCTAGGCTCCACTTATATTAATATCATTTATGGCGGTGTAGCTCAGCTGGCTAGAGCGTACGGTTCATACCCGTGAGGTCGGGGGTTCGATCCCCTCCGCCGCTACCATAAAGGACCTTTAGCTCAGCTGGTTAGAGCAGACGGCTCATAACCGTCCGGTCGTAGGTTCGAGTCCTACAAGGTCCACCATTAGACGTATATATCTCGGAGGTATACCCAAGTTCGGCTGAAGGGATCGGTCTTGAAAACCGACAGGCGGCGAGAGTCGCGCGGGGGTTCGAATCCCTCTACCTCCTCCATTTTTTCTAAAGTAAATATTTTATCATCGCGGGGTGGAGCAGCACGGTAGCTCGTCGGGCTCATAACCCGAAGGTCGCAGGTTCAAATCCTGTCCCCGCAACCAAATGGTCCCGTGGTGTAGTGGTTAACATGCCTGCCTGTCACGCAGGAGATCGCCGGTTCGACCCCGGTCGGGACCGCCATTTTTACATAAAGGCTCGGTAGCTCAGTCGGTAGAGCAGAGGACTGAAAATCCTCGTGTCGGCGGTTCGATTCCGTCCCGAGCCACCATTTTGAAGTCGCAAGCCGACTTAGCTCAATTGGTAGAGCAACTGACTTGTAATCAGTAGGTTGGGGGTTCAAGTCCTCTAGTCGGCACCACTTTCAAAATGAGCCATTAGCTCAGTTGGTAGAGCATCTGACTTTTAATCAGAGGGTCGAAGGTTCGAGTCCTTCATGGCTCACCATTTACAATTTAATGCGGGTGTAGTTTAGTGGTAAAACAAGAGCCTTCCAAGCTCTGGTCGAGAGTTCGATTCTCTTCACCCGCTTTTCAATTATGGGCCTATAGCTCAGCTGGTTAGAGCGCACGCCTGATAAGCGTGAGGTCGATGGTTCGAGTCCATTTAGGCCCACCATAATTGTTCCGCAGTAGCTCAGTGGTAGAGCTATCGGCTGTTAACCGATCGGTCGTAGGTTCGAGTCCTACCTGCGGAGCCATATTTATAGAGAAGTACCCAAGTGGCTCAAGGGGCTCCCCTGCTAAGGGAGTAGATCGCGAACGCGGTGCGAGGGTTCGAATCCCTTCTTCTCTGCCAGAACTGGCCCGTTGGTCAAGTGGTTAAGACACCGCCCTTTCACGGCGGTAACACGGGTTCGAATCCCGTACGGGTCATACTAAAAGAGATAGCATAATCTGCTATCTCTTTTTTGTTGTATAAAAATGGACTTTGGATAGTCTGCTTTTTTATGCAATAGAAGAAATATGAAGTATTCGCTGTTGCAGTTGGGTACATAGAGAGCCGTAAATACAATCATGTTAATTATTTGGACCTGTATGAATATGAAGGAATTAACTTCAACTTGAACTTTTACCCCAGCTGTATGGCTGTAGCCTCCTACACTTGGAGAAACCGATGAAAAATGCATCTGGGAGCTACTGTGGAAAATAAATAATATATAGAAGAAGTTGCTTTCTCTCAATAGCTGTGATCTACTGAAGACAGTTTTTTTATGTTGTCAGTATTGTCGAGTTTTGTCGGTAAGTCGATATATTGCAAAAATCGCTGATATAATTTGAGTTACGATCGATAAATTTTAATAATCGCTGATATAATTTGAGTTACGGTCGATATATTCTAAAAATCGCCGGTGTAATTTCACTTACCGACAAAAAACACAAGAAAATCCCTTTCACAATCTAAAGAAAACGCCTCCATTGAAATGGATTCCACACCTATTCCAATAACTTTACACTCTATGTGAAAAAGTTCACAAATAGGTCATAATTTGTGAAGTAATTCACAATAATACGTGCTACAATATGAATGTAAAGAAGTTAAACAACATTAAATTAGTATTTTAATTAATTACTTAAACAATCATAAAAAAATATATGTGAACAATAGAGAGGGGAAATTACCATGAAAAAAGGTATCAATCGTGTAGTATTAGTAGGAACAGGAGCTGTAGGTTGTAGTTACGCTTACTCAATGATCAACCAAGGTGTAGCTGAAGAATTCGTATTAGTAGATGTTAATGAAGCAAAAGCAGAAGGGGAAGCAATGGACTTAAGCCATGCGGTACCATTCTCTCCATCACCAACAAAAGTTTGGAGCGGTAGCTATGCAGATTGTAAAGATGCAGATTTAGTTGTTATCACTGCTGGGTTACCACAAAAGCCAGGTGAAACTCGTTTAGACTTAGTTGAGAAAAATACAAAGATCTTTAAACAAATCGTTCGAGGCATTATGGATAGCGGATTCGATGGAATCTTCTTAATCGCAACTAACCCAGTTGATATTTTAACTTACGTAACTTGGAAAGAATCTGGTTTACCGAAAGAGCGCGTAATCGGTTCTGGTACTACTTTAGACTCTGCTCGTTTCCGTTACATGTTAGGTGACTACTTAGATGTAGATCCACGTAACGTTCATGCTTACATCGTTGGTGAACACGGTGACACTGAACTTCCAGTATGGAGCCACGCTACTATCGGTGTACAAAAATTAGAAACAATCTTAGCTAACAACGAACAGTACAAACAAGAAGACTTAGACAAAATCTTCGAAAACGTACGTGATGCAGCTTACCATATCATCGAGCGTAAAGGTGCAACTTACTACGGAATCGGTATGTCACTACTTCGTGTAACTAAAGCAATCTTAAACAACGAGAACAGCGTATTAACTGTATCTGCATACCTTGAAGGTCAATACGGCGAGAAAGATGCTTACGTAGGTGTTCCAGCTGTAATTAACCGCGAAGGTGTACGTGAAATCGTAGAACTTGAGCTAAATGAAGATGAAAAAGCGAAGTTCGCTCATTCTGTAAAAGTATTAAAAGAAACAATGGCACCAGTACTATAATAATTGCTAAATAGTTCAGAGGTGGGAAACTGCTTCTTACCTCTGAACTTATATAATTTAATATAAATTCCTTTTCCGGTTTCCCTTGTATATCCCCAATATACCCCTTTTGCTGGATAAGGGTCGTTTATAGAAAAAGAGCACTCTATTTTACGTAGAGTGCTCTTTATTATTCCGCTATTTGCCGGGCAGTAAAACCTCAATTGATTAAAGTTTCACTTTATTATTTTTTAGGCGTTAATCCTAATTTCTTTAAAATATCTGCCAGTGTACCGCTTTTTGATTTTTCTATAGGTGTTTGTGATTTAGATGCATCTGGCCCTTTTTTCAAGAAGTTCTTTTCAACGAAGCGAATATCTTTTTCGTCGACAATACCATCTTTATTAAGATCTCCGTCTTTTACAGTTAGTCCTTTTTTACCATAGTTGCTAGCAATGATTTCAGCATCTTTAATATCGATTACTTTATCACCATTTACATCGCCGGCAAGGTTTTCGTCAGGTCTTGCATAATAATATTGGCCAAGCAACTTACCGTCTTTTTCAGTACCAAGTTTCGTTGTTAGGCGGCTTGTTAAATGTCCTGGCACCTCTACATATAAGTTATAGTCGCGTTTATTAACTGGAAGTCCATTTAGTTTGAAGTATCCGTATTTATCTAGTGAGCCTTCAAACTTATGACGGTAAGAATCAGTCGCATATACTTTTACGTCAAGCTTTGTATAATCGAACTTTTCATCTAAATATCCGCGTTCATTTAAGAATGCACCAGGTTTAATATTTCCTTCTACTAATGAGTTTAAGGACATAACTGAGAATGTTTGATCTTGAAGTACACGCATTCTATTTGGTTCTGATTCACCTTGTTTCCAGTAAACAAAAATTGGTGATTCTAATTGAGCGTTTGCTTCATAAAACTCATCATTTTCTACTTTGAAAGTTACATCAATGAACGGGAAATCACCATCTAATCCAGCAAAATTTTTATCATCGATAGCTCCGCCAACTGTAACAGAGCCTGCCTCTAGTTTCGGTTCATTTACTTTTGCGGTTACCCCTTTTTGGGAAAGTAGCTTTTCAAAAGCAGGATTAAATTTCGCATTTGCAAATTTGAAGTTCTTCTCTAGGAAGTTTACATTAAATTGCCCAGCAACAAATTGTTTTACGTGTTTCGCGTTTAGTGTTACTGTGAACTCGTCATTTTTATATAATTCTTTTTTATCGTAACTAGTTTTTGCATATTGAGCACCTTGCGGGATAAACCAGTAGTTATTTACACCGTTTGGATAGTCAGGACCTGCAGTTGCATAATCGAAAATATATACGCCTGTGTTCATTGGACCTTCCGTTCTGAAGGAGTCAGGTGTAATGCCAACTTTAAAGTCGCCATTTGCATTAATCGGTAAAAACTTATGCAAGTATGGAGAATAGTCATAGTACATAACGCCATTCGCTTCTTGCGTAATGTTTAATCCTTTTCCTTTTAAGTAATCAACGTTTGAATCGTATACATTTCCTTTAATCCATAATGCTTTTTTGCCATCTTCTACTGTATAATTTTCTTCATTTAACTCGTAAATACCAGGTTTTAATCCAGTTAATTTCACTTCTGGTGGTGTATTATCAATTACAACATAATCACCTTTTACACGTGCTTTCCCAGCCTTATCATAACCGACAAACTCAATTGTGTAGTCTCCTTCTGGTAAGTTGATTTTCTCATCACCGATTGGTTTTGCAGGATCATTTGTAAAAGGATACACTTTTCCATTAAAGAATGAATCTAAGTAGTAATACACATCAGTTTTTAGGCCACTCGTGTTTAATGTTCCAATGAAGCCAAGAGCTTTATTTGTTTTGGAATCTTTTACGATAAGATCTAACGTTTCAAGTTCGCTGTTTAATTGGAATGCTCCGTGAACATACGATTCACCGTATGGATTGAATTTAGATGTATCAGTTGAAATTGCTTTTCTTGATAGTATTGCATTTTCAATACCAGGCTCTGATACACGAATAGAGAATGGGATTTGATATGTTTCTTCTTTATTTTTTGTGTTCGTAATATGAATGTACCCTTCATATCGGCCTTGTTTCACACCGGCTGGAACATTAATTTTTGCTTCAATTTCACCTGTTTTGCCAGCATCAAGAGTAATTGTTTCTGGAGCAGAGATTTTTACAACGTTTGCGACAGCATCGTTAATAGTAGACGATGCTGGTGTATAAGAAATTTCTGTTTTAAATTCTTTTTTCTCTTGTTTATTATGATTAGTTACTTTTATATTTCGTTTTTGTTCAAGAGCTTCACCGTCTTTTTGATAAAACTTACCGAATGCAATAGATCCAGTTTCTTCGGGTACTTCAATTACTTCATCATTTACAACAGTTTGTGTCGTATCTAATACTTTAAAGCTTGTTTCTGTACGAACGGCGTTGTAAGCATCTACTCGCCCAGCTCCAACTTCATATACGGAATATTTTTCTTTTAAATCATTAGCTGTGTTCATAAGAGACGCTTTTACATCGAACGGAGAGTAGTCTGGGTGTTCTTGTAAAATTAGAGCAGCAACGCCAGCGATATGAGGAGAAGCCATAGATGTTCCTTGCATACGCTCATAGGAAACAGCGTAGTTTTCACCCTCTTGCGGGTCGTTAATATATTCAGGAACTGTTGAAAGGATAGCGACACCAGGCGCTGTAATATCAGGCTTAATATCATCATTTGCTGTAACAGGACCGCGTGAGCTAAAGTCTGCAAGATGATCGCCTTCTGTTTGAATGTAATTAATTTCATCGAGAGTTAAGGAGGTGCTACCTTGTTCGATTTGAGCTTTTAGTTTTTCACCTTCTTCTTTCGTTAGGCGGAATGCTGGAATGTATTTTGTACTTTCGCCAACGTAGAAAGGAATTTCTCCATCCACATTGTTATAAATAATAACGGCTTTTGCACCTGCTTGTTTTGCATTAGCAATTTTTTCATCAAATGACAGTGTACCGCGTGCAACGAGAGCGATTTTTCCTTTTACATCTTTTTTACTAAACTCGTCAGGCGTACCAATTCCTACATATTCAATAGGTAAAGTTTGTCCCTTGAAATCTTCTATTTTATCAGTGAAGTTTTTGCCGAATAGAATTAGGTTAGGAAATTGTAATTGTCCAGCATGACCTGATAGTTTCGGTAAGGAAATAGAGCTATCACTTGCTCCAACCGTAATTGCAAATGGTGAAGCACCTGGTGATCCGAGTGTTGATGGATTTGGTCCAGAGTTACCAGCAGCAACGACTGTAACAACGCCTGAAAGCATTGCATTATTAACAGCGATAGATGTTGGATCGAGTGGATTGTTGCTATCATCACCTAACGATAAGTTAATAACGTTCATACCGTCAGAAATGGATTTATCAATTGCAGCGATAATACCTGAACTATCTCCACTTCCGTATGGACCGAGTACACGATAGTTATACAGTTCAATGTCAGGTGCAACACCTTTTACTGCTGAATCAGATTGGTTCTTCTTTTGAGCAGAAACGATACCTGCTACGTGAGTGCCGTGGGCTGTGTAGAAGGAAGAACCACGGTTATCAAATTCAGGAGCACCAGATTGTTGCCATTCTGAATAAGTAGTTTCCATTGGATCTGCATCATTATTAATAAAGTCCCAACCCTTTACTGAGTTTGGGTCTACTTTGCTAGAGTCCTCACCAGGTTTCGCGCGATAGCCTTTATATACGTCTTTTAAGTCAGGATGATTGTAATCAATACCTGTATCTAATACACCAACTTTAATTCCTTTTCCGGTAATGCCCTCACTATGTAACTTATCTACTCCAATTTGCGGGATGCTATCTGTTAGTTTTTGAGGCGCTTTTTGCTCAGCTTGTTTTGGTAAATTTAATTTCACTTCGTAATCTTTCCAAATACGTTTTACAACGCCAATTCGTAACAATTCTTCTACTGTATTTGCTGGTAATGTCATCGCAACACCATTTATCGCATGCTTATAAGAACGTTTAATTTGTACAGACTGGAAGTTTCCTGATTTTACTGATGGGCTGAATTGATAAAGACGTTTTAGTCCTTTTTCGAATTCTTCATGTTCTTGATCAATACGTGCTTTTATATTTTCAGGAGCAGACTGTAATCCTTTTTCTTTTTGTTTTAATTCATTAATCTTTACTGGAGCAGTTTGAAATTCTACGATGATATTTACAGGCTCAGAACTACTCGTATTAATATCTGGTGAAATTGTAAAACCAGGGTTGGCATCTACCGTTTGTAATGCCAGGCGTTGTTCTTTAGAAAGCTTAGATAATATAGAATGAGCATTTGAAGATTCAATTTGGTTAATAGGACTTTCAGCAAGTACATTGAACGGAATAGCAGTTGAAAACAAAACGCCAGCTGTTACAATTCCGGTAACAAAACGATTTTTCTTTTTCATGTATAGGCCTCCGGTAATTTATATTTTTAAAAATTATTTCTCCACGCCAGCTGTTTGCTCAGCATGGAATGTCCAGTTTAGCTGCAGGGAATCACCTTGAAATTTATTTTGATCTCGGTCGTTATCTTCAAATGAGAAGAGGACGTGTAAGTAATCTGTTTCACCAGATTTAATACCATCTATTAAGTTATGACGTTCTAGAGACGTAGCGACATCTTCAGGTTTCATAGTTTTTAATTGTGATAGTTTTGTTTCCCACACAATCTCATGATCATCGTTTGGATTAGATGGCTGTCCATCATTTACTAGAAACTTGACGATAATGTGATCACCTAAATCTTCACCGTCATTATTTTGCTTTGCATCTGTAACTTCATATGATGTTTCAAGTGCTACTTTTGCGATATCCAATGTACCTTTATTTTCAAGCTTGAAGTTCCTTTCAATAAAATCACCTGGTTTTAAATCTTTCACATTAACGATTACACTTGGATTAATAGAAAGATCTAGTGTTCCAGCTTGAAATGAGTTACTTGATGTTTCTGAATCACTGAAATAGGCGAATACACCGCCGAATGTAAGGGATAAGCCAAGTGAAGCGGTGATAATTCCCATTCCTACTTTTTGTTTTAATGACATAAGAAAGCCTCCTAGTTAAATTTGTATAGCAACCGTTCGCAACAAGGATAAATAAGTAAACATAGTAGTCCGCTATGAATTATAGTTACGAAAGATCATAGTTCTTTATTGAGAACAAGTATATGCTTATGAATTTCGCGTTTCAATAAAAATATGACAAAAAATGTTGAGAAACATTTTTTTATTACAGATTATTTTGTTTTGATTTTGAGTGGAAAATAGCATGAAAAATAGTATAAACCTAATAAAATAAAGGTTGAGAAAAAAATAATAGGAGGAAATATAGAAGTAGAATGAAGCGTTTACAATGAATATTCGTCAAAATTCGATATTTTACACGGAAATGTGAAGAAAAACTAACATTTTTAAGAAAAAAACGAATGTTTTTTATAAATTAACAAGGATATTGCAGTTTTTCGCAGAAATAGTTAAAGTATAAAAAATTCTGTCATCTAAGTGAGGTGAGCATATTGAATGTAATAAATTGTGAAGAAGTGAAACGAGATGAGTTTCATACAGAAAAGTACTATGAAAGTTATAACATCTTTGGCGCGCATGTTGTGACGGAAGATGAGATTCAAGGGGTACGATTTACAGTGTGGGCTCCTCATGCGAAAGCAATGAGTGTTGTTGGGGATTTTAATGAGTGGGATTATGAGCAACATAAGATGCTACAAGTGACAGAAGAAGGCATTTGGTCCTTATTTATACCGCATATTGAAGAAGGAGAAATATATAAATATGCGATTGAAACATTGGCTGGTGACGTCATTTTAAAGGCAGATCCGTATGCTGTATATGCAGAAGTAAGACCGAATACGGCATCTGTAGTTTTTGATATAAAAGGATATGAATGGAATGATAAAAACTGGAATCGTAAGAAAAAGAAAAAATCGATTTATAAAGAAGCGATGACAGTTTATGAATTACATTTTGGTTCTTGGAAAAAGAAAGAAGATGGAACGCTGTACTCTTACAGGGAAATGGTTGAAGAGCTCATCCCGTATGTGGTGGAACATCAATTTACACATATTGAAATTATGCCGCTTGTTGAGCATCCATATGATCGTTCTTGGGGATACCAAGGAACGGGATATTATGCAGCGACGAGTAGATTTGGTACGCCGCATGATTTAATGCATTTTGTCGACGAATGTCATAAATATGGAATCGGTGTCATTTTAGATTGGGTGCCGGGGCATTTTTGTAAAGATGCTCACGGTTTATATTTGTTTGATGGTACACCGACCTATGAATATAAAGATAAAGATGTACAAGAAAATCCAGTATGGGGAACTGTCAATTTTGATTTAGGAAAGAGAGAGGTACGTAATTTCTTAATTTCAAATGCGTTATTTTGGATGAGATATTTCCATATTGATGGTTTCAGAGTTGATGCAGTTGCGAACATGTTGTACTGGAATAAAGAAGGACAAGAGCAAAGTAATGAGCATGCTGTTTCATTTTTAAGAGAGTTAAATGAAGCAGTGTTTGCAGAGGATGAAGATTTTCTTATGACGGCAGAAGATTCAACAGCTTGGCCACTTGTAACAACTCCAACGTATGAAGGTGGGCTTGGATTCAATTACAAATGGAACATGGGCTGGATGAATGACGTGCTGAAATATATGGAGTGTGCGCCTGAATATAGGAAACACATTCATGAGAAAATGACGTTTTCTTTGCTATATGCGTACTCTGAAAACTTCATATTACCGCTTTCTCATGATGAAGTCGTTCATGGGAAAAAGTCGTTATTAAATAAAATGCCAGGTGATTACTGGGATAAGTTTGCTCAGCTTCGTTTATTATATGGATATTTCTTTACTCACCCAGGAAAGAAATTACTTTTCATGGGAGGGGAATTCGGACAGTTTGATGAGTGGAAAGACCTTGAAGATTTAGATTGGAATTTACATGATTTTGAAATGCATCGTTATATGCATGATTACTTTAAAGAGCTCATAGCATTGTATAAGCGCTCAAAACCACTTTGGCAGCTTGATCATTCGCCTGAAGGTTTTCAGTGGATTGATGCTAATAATAACGAGCAAAGTATTTTCTCGTTTATCCGCCAAGGGGATAAACAAGAGGATGCGTTAGTTATCGTATGTAATTTTACGAAAGCTACATATGAAAACTATAAAGTAGGTGTACCAGATTTCGAGTATTATAACGAGATTTTAAACAGTGATGCACAGCAATATGGCGGTTCGGGGCAAGTGAATAAGAAACGTCTTAAGACGATTCTAGAACCGTACCATAATCAAGCAGCACATGTAGAGATTACAATTCCACCATTTGGCGTATCCATATTACGACCAGTGAAGACGAGAAAGGGGAGCAAAAAACAAGATGGCTCAAAAACAAAAGTGCGTAGCAATGTTACTAGCAGGGGGAAAAGGTAGTCGATTAAGTGCATTAACAAAAAATTTAGCCAAGCCAGCTGTTCCATTTGGTGGTAAATATCGCATTATTGATTTTACGCTAAGTAACTGCGCAAATTCTGGTATTGAAACGGTTGGGATTTTAACGCAATATCAACCACTAGAACTTCATAATTATATCGGAATCGGCAATGCATGGGATTTAGACCGAGTAAGCGGTGGAGTCACAGTATTACCTCCTTATGCGGAGTCTTCAGGTGTGAAGTGGTACACAGGTACGGCAAGTGCCATTTATCAAAACTTAAACTATTTAAGTCAATATGAACCAGAGTATGTTCTTATTTTATCAGGCGACCATATTTATAAAATGGATTACAGTAAGATGCTAGATTACCATATTGAGAAAGAATCGGACGTATCCATTTCTGTTATTGAAGTACCTTGGGATGAAGCGAGTCGCTTTGGCATTATGAATACAAATGAAGAAATGGAG
Organism: Bacillus sp. BR3(2024); assembly: GCF_039134555.1. Taxonomy (NCBI): domain Bacteria; kingdom Bacillati; phylum Bacillota; class Bacilli; order Caryophanales; family Bacillaceae; genus Bacillus; species Bacillus sp. BR3(2024). The sequence continues at coordinate 4,675,448 of NZ_CP152433.1, read as the reverse complement.
ATTGTTGAGTTTGAAGAGAAACCACAATTTCCAAGAAGTAATCTTGCATCAATGGGAATCTATATTTTTAATTGGTCAATTTTGAAAGAGTATTTAGAGATGGATGCAAGAAACCCTGAATCTAGTAACGATTTCGGAAAAGACGTACTTCCGCTTTTATTGGATGAAGGGAAGAAGTTAATGGCGTATCCGTTTGAAGGATATTGGAAAGATGTTGGAACGGTGAAGAGCTTATGGGAAGCGAATATGGATTTGCTTCGCGATGAAACATCACTGAATTTAAACGATCGTAATTGGCGTATTTACTCTGTCAATCCAAACGAACCGCCTCAATATATTGCTGAAAAGGCGAAAGTAGAAGAATCGCTTATTAACGAAGGATGCGTCATTGAAGGGGACGTGAAGCATTCTGTGTTATTCCAAGGAGTGACGGTGGAAGAAGGAAGTATGGTGATTGATTCTGTCGTTATGCCAGGGGCTAAGATTGGTAAAAATGTTGTGATTGAAAGAGCGATTGTTGGATCAGAAATGGTTATCGAAGATGGAACAATCATTCGTCCAGAAAAGAATGTTGACGATGTAGTATTAATTGCTGAAGGGAAATAGAAAAGGGGGATGAAATGAATGGGAGAAAAAATGTTAGGAATTATTAATGCAACGGGAAGTTTTCCTTCCTTAAAGAAAGTAACAGGGCATCGTTCACTAGCGGCGTTACCGTTTGGGGGCCGTTATCGACTCATTGATTTCATGCTTTCAAATATGGTGAATTCTAGTATTCATAGTGTGGCAGTTTTTACAAGCCATAAAAATCGTTCGTTAATGGACCATGTTGGTTCAGGAAAACAGTGGGATTTAGATAGAAAACGAGACGGACTATTTTTATTCCCGCCAAACTGCCAATGTGACCAAGATGAATTTGGGTCTTTTGCACACTTTAGAAGACATATTGATTATTTTCTAAGAAGCAGAGAAGAGTACGTTGTTATTACGAATAGCCATCTCGTAACAGCATTAAATTTTCAAGCGGTGTTAGAGCGACATATACATATGGCAGCTGATATTACAGAAGTTTGCCATGAAGGGGTTTCGCTTCAAACATACGTGTTAAAGAAACAATTATTGTTAGACTTATTTGAGTCATATAAAGGTGTGGAACAATACAGTTTATTTGATGTAGTGAGAGAAAAGCGCGGGAAATCATTACACATTGCTACATATGAACATACTGGATATGTAGCAATTATTGACTCGATTGAAAGTTACTATAAACATAGCTTAGAAATTTTGCAACCTGCTATTTGGAAGCAATTATTTAAGAAAGAAGCACCGATCTTTACGAAAGTAAAAGATGAGCCACCAACTCGTTATTTAAAGGGTGCAGTCGTGAAAAATACAATGATTGCAAATGGCAGTATTATTGAAGGGGAAGTCGAAAACAGTGTTGTTTCCCGTTCGGTTAAAATTGGAAAAGGTTCAATTATTCGTAACAGTATTATTATGCAAAAGAGCCAAATTGGAGATAACTGTATAATAGACGGTGTTATTATTGATAAAGACGTGAAAATTGGCGACGGTGTCGTATTAAAAGGAAGCGCCGATGAGCCGTATGTTGTAGAAAAAGGAAGCGTACAAAACAGTACGATTAATAGTTATTCCTAAAGAATCAGTGGGGGCTTTTTCCTCCACTGATTAAAGTTTTAATTTAAATGAAAACTCGAAGGGAGGAAGCTGCAAGAGGAGTAATAAAAACTTTTCGCGCAGTGGGACAACAAGTGAATATTTTATTTGCAGTATCAGAATGTGTACCGTTTGTGAAATCGGGAGGATTAGCTGATGTAGCGGGTGCGCTCCCAAAAGAGCTAAAAAAATTAGGAGTGGACGTTCGTATTATACTTCCGAATTATAGTCTCATTCCGCAAAAGTTAAGAGATGGATGTACGTTACATAAAGTAATTAACGTCCCTCTTGGGTGGAGAAATCAATATTGTGGAATTTTAAAAGGTGAGCAAGACGGAATTACGTATTACTTAATAGATAATGAATATTATTTTAAGAGAGATTCTCTGTATGGTCATTACGATGACGGAGAGCGTTTTTCTTATTTCTCAAAAGCAGTGTTAGAGTGTATTCCGCACCTTGATTTTGAAGTGGATGTTCTTCATAGCCATGATTGGCATACGGCTATGGTTAATTTCTTACTTCGTGAAAAGTATCAAGATAACCCGTTATATGAGCGTATTAAAACGGTATATACGATTCATAACTTGCAGTTCCAAGGTGTATTTCCTCCTGAAGTGATGTACGACTTGTTAGAGCTTGGTGATGAATATTTTCATAGTGAGCAGCTAGAGTTTTATGGAAACGTAAACTTTATGAAAGGCGGTATTATTGCTTCGGATCAAATTACAGCGGTGAGCCCGACGTATAAAGAAGAAATTCAATATGAATTTTTCGGTGAGAAGTTAGATGGATTACTGCGAAAATATAATGATAAGCTTAGCGGCATTGTAAATGGTATTGATACGAGCGTATATAATCCAGAAACGGATTCGTATATTAAGGCCCAGTATGATGCAGAGTCATTATATGAAAAGAGTGAAAATAAACGCGCCTTGCAGCGTTATTTTGATTTGCCAGAAAAAGAGGATACACCAATTATTTCAATGGTAACGAGATTAACGAAGCAAAAAGGTCTTGATTTAGTACGTACTGTATTCCGCGAAATAATGGAAGAAGATGTACAATGTATTATTTTAGGTTCAGGTGATTCGGAATATGAGCAATTCTTTGAGTGGATGGCATATGAGTATCCGGAGAAGGTAAAAGTTTATATCGGATTTAATGAAGAATTAGCTCACCAAGTGTATGCGGGAAGCGATTTGTTTTTAATGCCATCGCTGTTTGAACCGTGTGGACTTGGACAACTTATCGCATTAGCATACGGTACGATTCCAATTGTAAGAGAAACAGGTGGGTTAAACGACACGGTACATTCTTATGATGAAGAAACTGGAGAAGGAAATGGTTTCAGTTTCACGAATTTTAATGCACATGACATGCTGCATACGATTCATCGTGCAATTGAATTCTATCATGATAAACCAGTGTGGGAGCAGCTTGTAAAACAAGCGATGACTGAAGATTATAGCTGGGAGCAATCGGCTCTTGCTTATAAGGAATTGTATAAAAGTCTCATGGAATAACATGTAGGTGGTGAAAAAATGTTTACTCATGTTGAAAGTTTTAAATCAACTTTTCTAGAAAAGTTAGAGACGATGTATGGTAAAAGTTTTAAAGATTCTACAACTCGTGATCAATATAATACACTCGGCCATATGGTACGTGAGTATATGAATAGTCAATGGATTGCAACGAACGAGAGTTATCGATCCGGAGAGCAAAAGCAAATGTATTACTTGTCTATTGAGTTTTTGCTTGGACGTTTGCTTGGAAGTAACATCTTGAATTTAGGTATTCGAAATGTATGCGAGCAGGGGTTATCTGAACTAGGGATTTCATTACAAGAGTTAGAAGAAGTGGAAGCAGATGCAGGCCTTGGTAATGGTGGGCTTGGACGCTTAGCAGCCTGTTTTCTCGATTCACTCGCATCTTTAAACTTACCAGGACACGGCTGTGGAATTCGTTATAAACATGGTTTGTTTGATCAGAAAATTGTTGATGGTTATCAAGTTGAATTTCCAGAACAGTGGCTTCTTCATGAAAACGTATGGGAAGTAAGAAGGTATGATCAAGCTGTAGAAGTAAGTTATTTCGGCAGTGTTGAACCGCTAGAAATTGACGGGCGTTTAGATTTTAGGCATACAAATGCAGAAGTCATTATGGCCGTGCCATATGATGTGCCGGTAGTTGGCTATGAGACGAGTACTGTAAATACACTTAGACTTTGGAATGCTGAACCAGTTCCTTTCCCGCAAAACTGCAAAGATATTTTGAAATATAAGCGTGAAACAGAGGCTGTATCGGAGTTTTTATATCCAGATGATACGCATGATGAGGGAAAAATACTTCGTTTAAAACAACAGTATTTCCTCGTATCAGCAAGTTTGCAAAATATCGTTCGAATGCATAGAGAAAGATATGGTGACCTTCGTCAACTACATGAAAAAATTGCGATCCACATTAACGATACACATCCGGTTTTAGCAATTCCGGAACTGATGCGTATTTTACTAGACGAAGAAAAGTTAGCATGGGAAGAAGCTTGGCACATAACGACGCAGACGATTTCTTATACGAATCATACGACGTTATCAGAAGCGCTCGAAAAGTGGCCAATTCACATTTTTAAACCGTTATTACCGAGAATTTATATGATTATTGAAGAGATTAATGAACGTTTCTGTCATGAACTGTGGGAACAGTATCCGTATGAGTGGGATCGTATTGAAGCAATGGCGATTATTGCACATGACCTTGTGAAAATGGCTCATTTAGCGATTGTCGGTAGCCATAGCGTAAACGGTGTAGCAAAAATTCATACGGAAATATTAAAGCAGCGGGAAATGCGATTGTTTTATGAATTTTATCCAGATAAGTTTAATAATAAGACGAATGGAATTGCTCATAGGCGCTGGCTTATGAAAGCAAATCCACAGTTAACAAATCTCATTTCAGAGGCGATTGGAACGGAGTGGAAGAAAGAACCGATTAAGCTTCAAGAGCTACAATTAGTTCAATATGATGCGAGTTTCCAAGAGAAATTTGCAGAGGTAAAACAAGAGCGTAAAGAGATTTTAGCGGAGCGTATTCATAATACAATGGGGATTACCATTGATCCAAATTCTATTTTTGATGTGCAAGTGAAAAGATTACATGCTTATAAACGACAATTATTAAATGTTCTTCATATTTTATATTTGTATAACCGTTTGAAAGAGGATGCTAGTTTTACATTTTATCCGCGTACTTTTATTTTTGGAGCGAAAGCATCACCTGGCTATTATTACGCGAAAAAAATTATTAAATTAATAAATGAACTCGCAAGAAAAGTAAATAATGACCCGTATGTCAGTCAATATATGAAAGTTATCTTTCTAGAAAACTATCGAGTTTCTTTAGCTGAAGATATATTCCCAGCAGCGGATGTAAGTGAACAAATTTCAACGGCGAGTAAAGAAGCATCGGGAACAGGTAATATGAAATTTATGATGAATGGTGCGATTACACTCGGAACGCTAGACGGTGCTAACGTTGAAATAAAAGACCGGGTCGGTGAGGATAACTGTTTTATTTTCGGTTTAACAGCCGAAGAGGTTCTTCATTACTATCAAAATGGTGGGTATCGTGCAAGTGATTATTATCACCACAATAGGCACATTAAAAAAGTAGTTGATCAATTAACAAATGGTTTCTTTGCACAATCGGGAGCTGAATTTGAAGCGATTTACGATTCTCTCGTTATTCAAAACGATGAATATTTCGTTCTGCGAGATTTTGGTCCGTATGCTGAAAGACAAGAAGCTGTTGGTAGAGCTTATGAGAACCGAACGAAGTGGCTAGAAATGTCTATTTTAAATATTGCACAGTCTGGTCATTTTGCGAGCGATCGAACGATTTTGCAGTACAGTAATGAAATTTGGGGTATCGGTAATGCAGTTAAACAGTTTTAAAGAGGTTGCTATATTGGGAGATATATTATCGATTTACCAACAAAAATGGATATTAATAAATAAAACGAGCTTAATAAAATTAAGCTCGTTTTATTTATTTTGCTTAAGAAAGAAATGGAACAGTGGTATATATGATACCTGCCCCATCATACTCTCCTGTCGCAAAGTATGAAAATGTAAAGAAACCTGTAACCGTAAAAATTACAATAAGAAAAAGTGCGAAGATAAATTTTAACATGTAAGGTCCCCTCATCCAAAAATAACTTCATACATTATTATAGTATACGAATATTTTATTTCCAATTGTTTACTGGTTAAAAATGAGAAGTCAGACATGTTTTGTATGTTGTAATGGAATGATTATTTGTAATGGATTTTGTGTTTTTTGTAAATGTCATGTTGTGATGGACGTGTGCATACTCCCAATCATGATCATTAAAATTTATGTTTCGGGGAGGGAGAAGTGGGACGACATCGAACAAGTTGACGAAACGAAAGCTACTAGCTACTTGTAGTTTATAATAATTTCGAAAAGCGATATCTCCTACTTTTGGAGAAGCGAATGTATAAAGTCCATACTGTGCGAAGGCAGTATTTATACGTGCATCTAATATGTGTAATGTGGCAAGCGCGCCACCTAGACTATGCCCAGTAGCTAGCAGTTTTTTATGTGCTGGCAATGATACGAGCATATCCATAATAGAATCACGACAAGACTCATAAATAGAGAGAAAACCGTTATGGACATTTCCGCCATTTAAAGCATAAGGATAAGGTTTTTGATTGACGAGAGAATCAATAATCCAATCTGGATCTGTTTGAGTGCCTCTGAAGGCAACAATAATTGTATCCTCAGATTCTAATATAAATCCGAACCATTCTGTTGTTTGAATGGCCTTTCCTTGAAACCCTTGTACATATTGAAAACCATCTGGTATTTCGAAAATGCCATTTTGTTTATATTGTTCATACGTTAACTCACAACAAGAAGCTAACAGTATGGCAGTGTCTTTATCAAAGGATAAAGGAGTACGCATTAAGGAAGCCCTCCTTAAGAAAAAGTATAGTTTAATATATGCAGTGAGGAACTTGATTCATTCTTTTGGAGGTGGGGAATAGCTTGTATCGCTTATCTAAATCAGTGGAGGAAATTATAACGTCAAAATAAAACAGTGCCTGATAAGGGCACTGTTTACTCTTTTTCATCTCAAGGAATCGACTTTTTAGTTATTCTTAATGAACTGACGCATGCGTTAGTTGCATAAGTAAGAGGTTTGAAAAAATAGCCTGTATATATTTGAACGATGAATAACTTACCTATTTTCTTGTGTTTGTTTACACTATATACAGAAAAATTTGAAAAACAAAACGTATTATTTATCTGTTTGTTTTTGCTTCTTTTTCAAATACTCCGTACGCAATTTTTCAAGTTGTTGCTTTTTATCAAATTTGGCAGGTTTCTGTTTTTCATGGAACTTTGCCACAGCTACCTGACTTTTGGAATCCAATTGATATTTTCCCACTTTGTTCACCTACTTTTCTTGTCTCTAAAGAGAATCTATTCAACAAATATAATATACCTTATTTTCCTGAAGTAAACCTTATTACTTTATTTTAACTGCTTTTTCTCGTTTGTAGACGTAAATTAAAACACCCTTTCACTGCATTACTGCAAGTAAGGGTGTTTTAATTTTATTATTTTATTAGTTGATGGCCATGCCTACATAAGGGCACAGTTTACTCTTTCCCATCTAATAAACGACCAAGTCCACCTAATACACTACCTTCGCCAGTACTTTGCGCTGCTGGGCTTGTAAGGCGTGCTGCTAAGCGGCTAAGTGTTAAGGACTGAATCCAAACTGTTCCAGGACCTTCTAATGTTGCGAAGAATAAACCCTCGCCGCCAAATAGAGCTGTTTTTACTTTACCAACGAACTCGACATCATAGTTAATGTCTTTTGTCATAGCAACGAGACAACCTGTATCAATGCGAAGTTTCTCACCAGGTTTTAATTCACGTTTATATACAGTTCCACCTGCGTGCATGAAAGCAAGGCCATCACCTTCAAGTTTCTGCATGATGAAACCTTCACCACCGAAGAAACCAGTTCCTATTTTTTTCGTAAATTCAATTCCGATGGAAACACCTTTTGCGGCACAAAGAAAGGCATCTTTTTGACAAACTACTTTTCCTTGATACTCTGTTAAATCTACAGGAATAATTTTACCAGGATAAGGAGCAGCAAATGAGACGTGGCGCTTGCCGTGACCTGTATTTGTAAATACAGTCATAAACATACTTTCGCCTGTAACGAGACGTTTACCAGCGCCCATTAATTTTCCGAATAAACCTCCAGATGGGCCAGAACCATCACCGAAGATTGTTTCCATTTCTATGTAATCTTCCATCATCATCATTGCGCCAGCTTCTGCGATCACGCTCTCTTCTGGATCTAACTCAATTTCAACAAACTGCATATCATCGCCATATAACTTATACTCAATTTCGTGTGCTCTCATTTTTTTCACCTCGTATGTAATAGATACTTATATTGTACAGAATTTAATAGGATTAGAATACTTTAGTTTTGTTAATTTTCAAATAAAGTGGAACCAGCCAAAACTGATTATCAGCTCCCGCCAATCAAGCTGTCCACAAATGGCGGGATAATATATGAATATGGAAATTCAACATTATATTAAAATTATAAAAAAATGGTGGAATGAAAGTGTTCTCATTTGACGTTTTGGATATAGCGTGATATAGTGAAATCACTATTGAGCTACATAATGTGGTACGGAAATAAAGCACGTTGAATTAAAGGCTGTAAGCTTGTTATACATTCATGTCCTTTATATCCACCTTTTCATGTGGATTCATAGTTTCATTTTTATTTAGGAGGTACATGACATGCAAACAGGTAAAGTTAAATGGTTCAACAGCGAAAAAGGTTTCGGTTTCATCGAAGTTGAAGGTGGAGACGATGTATTCGTTCACTTCTCAGCTATCCAAGGTGACGGATTCAAAACTTTAGAAGAAGGTCAAGAAGTTTCTTTCGAAATCGTTGAAGGTAACCGTGGACCACAAGCTGCTAACGTTACAAAAAACTAATTAGCTAGCGATAAAAAGCATTCCGATTTTCGGAATGCTTTTTTTATTCTTTGGAACTAGATTCATTTGAAGATAATTCACCTTTGAAGGTACGTTCTTCAAAATCATCAAGCATTTGTTCATATTCTTCATGCTCTTCTGTAGCGAAAACTTGTGGGTTTTTCCCGTACATATCCGTACCGATAAAGTTTTCAAAATCCTCCACGTAGCCTACGTTTTCTTCACTATTTACATACATGCCATTATAGTTTTTTGAATCTTGTCTTTCTAAATCAGACGGCGTTTCAGATGTTCCGTAATTTGCGACATCTTGCCACGCATCTTCCGCATCGTACTCAACAGAATTGTCCTCATCATGCTTGTGGAAAGAAGGAGACAACACTTCTTCTTCAACTGGTCGTGTATTCATATTTAACTTATTTGTCGCGTGCTGGATGCATGTTGTAGCAGTCGGCATTGCTTCCAATCTTTCAAATGGAATCTCTTCGCCAGACACTTCGCAAATGCCGTACGTACCCGCTTCTATTTTTTGCAAGGCATGTTTCGTGTCCTCAAGCTGTTTATGCCAAAGTTCAATAAGCCCGAAGTCTTTTTCCCGTTCATATAGCTCTGTAGCCATATCACCTGGATGGTTGTCATAGCTAGACAGTTCTCCTACTGAGTCACGTTCAGAAGCACGATCTGTATTTTCATGAGTTTGTATCGTTTGCTCTAGTTCTTGTTTTTGTTTTTCTAAAATGGATTTAAATTGACCTACTTGTTGTGGAGTTAACATAGTCGTCCACCTTCCTACAATTCAGTTTCTTTACATAGTATGAGCGTTGAGAGTAGGAATTATGAGATGAATTTTAGATATGAAAAAGGAGCCGCATAAGCAGCTCCTTTTATAGAAAGTATCCAAGTAATAATCCGATTCCCATTAGGAAACCGAAGATTGTATTTGTTTTTGCTGTTGCAATCATCGCAGGTACCATTTCCATCGGAATGCTTTTGCCGATAAAGCCTTTCGTCGCTTTAAATGCTTTCGGCGCACTTAAAAATACGATAAGCATCCATGGTGATACGATGCCCACGATAATTAAAGCAATTGTCCAAATGTAGGAAACAATGAACATCGAAGCAAGTACACCAACCGCTCGCTCGCGTCCAACGAGAATTGCTAACGTTTTACGACCGTTTTCTTTATCGCCATCCAAGTCACGAATATTATTGGCTAGTAAAATGGCACCAATTAAAATGGAGCTTGGAATAGATAGTAAAATGACTTCTGATGTTACAGTTCCAGTTTGAATAAAGAATGAAATCCCAATAATAATGACACCCATAAATAATCCGGCTGTCAACTCTCCAAATGGTGTATATGCAATTGGAAGTGGGCCACCTGTATAAAGGTAAGCAACGGCCATACAAACAAGACCGATTGCAGCAAGCCACCAGCTAGAATTTATACAAATATAAACACCTAATAGTATTGCGATGCCGAAAAATCCAAATGCTAAGTTAAGCACTGTTTTTGGCTGAATGCCATCGCGAACGATAGCGCCGCCGATACCAACTGAACCTTCGTGATCGAGTCCTCTTTTATAATCAAAGTATTCATTAAACATGTTTGTTGCTGCTTGAATGAGAAGACAAGCAAGAAGCATCATAAGGAAAAGAGGAAGATGTATTTGATTTATACCTCCGACCTGCATCGAATATGCTGTTCCGATGAAAACAGGTACGAAAGCGGCTGTTAATGTATGGGGACGTAGTAAACTCCACCAGATGCGCCAGCCGGTTTGCTTACTTGGCTTTGGCGCCGTAGGAGAGGAATTCGTTTTGACGTTCATTTCCATGTTGAATCCTCCTTTGGTCACATATTGTACACAACTAAGTGTAGAAAAAGCATCATTTAGTGTCAACGTTTATTTTCTAGGAAGAGAAGGTGAATTTCTCAGAAATGCTAAACGTTGACAGGCCTTTCGTTTGAGGTGTATCTTAAAATCAAGCGTAATTATGACTATTTTTCGCCCATAGGGGGGAGACAATTGTGATTCAAACGAAACAAAAAGGCTTGCAAGAAGTTCTTATTGCAGCTATCAAGCGTGCAACTAACGAAAAAACATTGGTTAGTTTTGTAAAACAAATAGACTGGGTGGATCCGCTTCTGTTCTATGCAGCAGGAAAAAGGATTTCATTCGAAAATAGATGTTATTTTGCAGACCCGGCTCAGCATGTAATATTTGCAGGAATTGGCTCTGTTTTCACTATAGCAAATTCTTCTCATAAGCGCTTTCAAACCGCTCGCGAGGAGTGGGAGAAAGTAAAAGAGATTGCATTTGTCCAAAGAGATGAATATGAATTTGGAACGGGTCCGCTTTTATTTGGTGGTTTTTCCTTTGATCCAGAAAAAGAGAAAACGGACCTATGGAAAGAGTTTAAAGATACGACATTTTCACTACCAGCATTTTTATTAACTGTAAAAAATGAAAAAGCATGGTTAACGATGAATACATTTGTTTCAGCAACAGATTGTGCAGAAACTCTTTCTAACGAAATGATTTCTTTAGAAGAGAAGATTTTGGGAGAGAGTAAATGTGCGCTAAACGGATCAAAATTAGCTGTTATTTCTAAAGTAGAAGTGGATCCGAAAGGCTGGATGAAAGCAATTGAAAAAGTACAAGATGAGATGAAGCAGGGTAACGTGCAGAAGGTTGTATTGGCGAGGGAACTAAAAGTAGAGATGAATCAGTCGATTGATTCTGCTCTTGTTTTAGAAGCACTTCGCATTGGTCAACCGGATTGTTACGTATTTTCTTTTGATTATAAAGGAGCATGCTTCTTAGGAGCGACGCCTGAGAGATTAATTCGCAAAGAAGATGAGAAATTTACATCGATGTGTCTTGCGGGTTCAATCGGTCATGGTCATTCTATAGAAGAAAGTAAGCGAAATAGTAATGCGCTTCTTCATGATGAAAAGAATTTAGCTGAACATGGGTATGTTGTTAACATGATCCGCTCGGTACTAAATGAACATTGCGAATACGTTAATATTCCGGAAAGCCCAGGTTTATTAACAACGAAAAACTTAATTCACTTATATACGCCTGTAGAAGCAAAAGGCGATGCGAGTCTTTTAACAATGGTAGAAGAATTACATCCAACACCAGCTCTTGGCGGGACACCTCGTTTGGAAGCGATGAAACTGATCCGTGATGTTGAATTGTTAGACAGAGGGTTGTATGGTGCACCGATTGGCTGGATAGATGATGAAGGAAATGGTGAATTTGCGGTTGCACTGCGCTGCGGATTATTAAACGGCGAGAAAGCATCCTTATTTGCCGGTTGTGGTATTGTAATTGATTCAATCCCGCAGCTTGAATATGAAGAAACAAGTTTGAAGTTTAGACCGATGCTTGGTGCTTTGGAGGAATTAATGAAATGAACAATCATATAGAAGCATTATCATATTATTTAGGCGCGTTCGTGGATGAACTGACGCGTCTAGATGTATGTGATGTTGTCATTAGTCCAGGCTCACGGTCAACGCCGATTGCTTTACTAATGGAACAACACGAAGGAATGAACACATATTTACATGTAGATGAAAGATCAGCAGGGTTTTTCGCGCTCGGTATTGCGAAAGCAAAAAAACGCCCAGTAGCATTATTATGTACGTCAGGAACAGCAGCAGCGAACTATTATCCAGCTGTATGTGAAGCTTTTCATTCAAGGATCCCACTTATCGTCTTAACAGCGGATAGACCGCATGAATTAAGAGATGTGGGTGCACCACAAGCAATGAATCAATTTAATTTATACGGTACTTTTGTGAAACAATTTACAGAGATGGCACTGCCAGAAGCAAGTGAAGCGATGTATCATTACGCTCGTATGACGACGCAGCGTATAGTAGCAAATGCTTGTTTAGCGCCGCAGGGTCCTGTTCATCTTAATTTTCCAGTTCGCGAGCCACTTATCCCTGATTTCTCACTAGAAAGCTTATGGGATAAAGGACGTAGTGAATATACAGGAGTAGTTCAGCAAGGAAACGCGGTGATGCCGAGTGAATATGTAGATTCTCTTGTAGGGCGCCTTTCACATATGGAAAAGGGGCTTATTATTTGTGGAGATGATAGTCATGCAGAAATTGCAATGTTTGCAACGCAACTAGCTGAAAAAACTGGCTATCCTATATTAGCAGACCCACTTTCTAATATTCGTAGCGGACACCACGATAAAACGATGGTAATTGACTGTTATGATACATTTTTACGAAATGAACAGTTAAAAGAAACATGGAAACCGGACGTTTTAATTCGCTTTGGTGGTATGCCTGTTTCTAAATCATTAACGCAGTTCATAAAAAAACAAACGAAAGCAGTTCATATCGTTGTCGATGAATCAGGACAATGGAGAGATCCAGCTCTTGTTGCGACAGAAGTTGTGCAAGCAAGTGACATTGAATTCTGCAAGACATTAATAGAAAAAATGCCAGTTATGAAAAAGAATGATTGGTCCCTAATGTGGCAACATATAAACGAAAAAACGAAGGAAACGCTTCGCGAAATGGAAGCATATGAAACTGCATTTGAAGGAAAGGTTATTACAGATATTGTGCGCGTATTACCAGAAGACGCAACGTTATTTGCGAGCAATAGTATGCCAATTCGTGATACAGATTCATTCTTCTTCACATCGGATAAAAACATCCATGTGATGGCAAACCGTGGTGTAAATGGTATTGATGGAATCATTTCGACAGCTCTAGGAGCAAGCGTTATTTGCGACCCACTTGTATTAGTGATTGGTGATTTATCATTTTATCACGATTTAAATGGACTGTTAGCAGCGAAATTACATGAATTAAATATAACAATTGTCGTTGTAAATAATGATGGTGGGGGTATTTTCTCATTCTTACCACAGTATGAGAAAAAGGAACATTTTGAATCATTATTTGGAACACCAATTGGACTTGATTATGAGCACGTTGTCAAAATGTACGGCGGTTCATTTAGCCGTGTAAATGGTTGGGAGCAATTCCGAGAAGAAGTTCGAAAAGGAACGACGACAGAAGGTTTACACGTTGTGGAAATTTGTACGAATCGTGATGAAAACTTAACATTGCACCGTACGTTATGGGCAAAAACACAGGACGTAATTACTACATCGTTGCAAGGTGAATCAAAATGAACGTAACGCTGCAAGGTGTATCGTATGAATATGAAGTAGTCGGAAGCGGGGAACCACTTCTACTTCTTCATGGTTTTACGGGAAGCATGGAAACGTGGCGTTCTTTTATCTCTTCATGGAGTGAGCAGTTTCAAGTTATTGTAGTGGATCTTGTTGGGCACGGAAAGACGGAGAGTCCTGAAGATGTTGCGCATTATGATATCCGAAATGTGGCATTGCAAATGAAAGAACTACTAGATTACCTTCATATTGAAAAAGCACATATACTTGGTTACTCAATGGGAGGAAGACTGTCGATTACGATGGCATGTCTATATCCAGATTATGTACACTCTCTTTTATTAGAAAATTGTACAGCTGGGCTCGAAGACGAAGCGGATAGAAAAGAACGTCGTGAAAAAGATGATCGACTTGCCGATAAAATTGAGCGAGAAGGCATAGAAATTTTTGTATCCATGTGGGAAAATATTCCGCTTTTTGAAACGCAAAAACGTTTAGCAAAAAACGTACAAGAAGCGGTGCGAAAAGAACGACTTGCTAACAACCCAAAAGGGCTCGCAAATAGCTTGCGCGGTATGGGAACTGGGGCTCAGCCTTCATGGTGGGATGAGCTGAAAAACTTAAAAATACCTGTTCTTTTAATGAACGGAGAATATGATGAAAAGTTCTTCCGCATATTAAAAAACATCGAAAAATGCGTGTCTGATGCGAAATTTGTCAAAATTCATGGTGCTGGCCATGCAATTCATGTGGAACAACCGGAAAAGTTTGATACAATAGTAAAGGGATTTCTAAAAACTATGCAGTGATACTTTTTTCAGCAAGAAGGAAGCCACTCTTATAGGTGAAATCAGAAATATACAAGGAGGTAGTTGTAATGGCTATTGAATGGGTAAAAGAAGGCAATTACGAAGATATTATTTATTCAACATACAATGGTATCGCAAAGATTTCGATTAACCGTCCTGAAGTACATAACGCATTCCGCCCAAAAACGGTAATGGAGTTAATCGATGCTTTTGCACAAGCTCGTGATGATGCAAATGTTGGCGTTATCATTTTAACAGGTGAAGGTGGACGTGCATTCTGTTCTGGCGGCGACCAAAAAGTTCGCGGTCATGGCGGATATGTAGGTGACGACCAAATCCCACGTCTAAACGTATTAGACTTACAACGTCTAATTCGCGCAATTCCTAAACCAGTTATCGCAATGGTAGCAGGTTATGCAATCGGTGGTGGACACGTACTTCATATCGTATGTGACTTAACAATCGCTGCAGACAACGCTGTATTCGGACAAACAGGTCCTAAAGTAGGAAGCTTTGACGGTGGATACGGAGCTGGTTACTTAGCTCGTATGGTAGGCCACAAGAAAGCTCGTGAAATTTGGTACCTATGCCGTCAATACAACGCTCAAGAAGCGCTTGATATGGGCTTAGTAAACACTGTAGTACCATTAGAAGAGCTTGAAGCAGAAACAGTACAATGGGCACAAGAAATTTTAGCAAACAGCCCAATGGCACTTCGTTTCCTAAAAGCTGCATTCAACGCAGACACAGACGGTCTAGCTGGTATTCAACAACTAGCTGGAGATGCAACGTTATTGTACTACACAACTGACGAAGCAAAAGAAGGTCGCGACGCATTCAAAGAAAAACGCAGTCCGGACTTCGGTCAATTCCCTCGTTTCCCTTGATCAAACCAAAAGCGGAAGCGGCTCGCCAATAAAGTGAGACGCAACGAAAAGGTCAAACCGGAAACAAAACAACTAAGAGACTTGATATCATATCAAGTCTCTTTCTTTCATGAAAGGAGAATGAATGATGGAGACGATGCCAAATTGGTTAATGCAACGTGCATTTTTAACACCAGATCGCACTGCAATTGAAATAGAGGAAGAGAAAGTTACTTTTATGGAGCTGCATGAAAAAGTAGTATCTGTTTGTGAACACCTCACGCATGTTGGAGTGGAGCGAGGGCAAAAGGTGGCTGTTCTGATGAAAAATGGTATGGAGATGATTACAGTTATTCACGCCCTATCTTATGTAGGTGCAGTAGCTGTGCTTTTAAATACGCGTCTTTCAAGAGAAGAGCTACTTTGGCAAATGGATGATGCTGAAGTTGTTTGTTTAGTAACGGATCAAGATTTTGATGCTAAAGATGTTCCTGTTTATTCATTCGCCGAAGTGATGAATGGACCAAAAGAGGAAGCCTCTATACAAGAAGAGTTTTCTTTAGAAGAAGCGATGACAATTATTTATACGTCTGGGACGACAGGCAAACCGAAAGGCGTTATTTTAACGTACGGCAATCATTGGGCAAGCGCAGTCGGTTCGTCGCTTAATTTAGGACTTCGTGATGATGATTGCTGGTTAGCTTGTATGCCGATGTTCCATGTTGGCGGGCTATCTCTTTTAATGAAAAACATTATGTACGGCATGCGCATTTTACTTGTTCCGAAATATGATGCTGATTTTATTCATAAAGCACTTCAAACGAGAGGTGTTACGATTATTTCTGTTGTATCCAAAATGTTAACAGATTTATTAGAGAGACTTGGAGAAGGGACATACCCAGCTTCTTTACGATGTATGTTACTTGGCGGAGGACCAGCGCCGAAACCGTTATTAGAAACATGTGTAGAAAAAGGAATCCCTGTGTATCAAACGTACGGTATGACAGAAACGTCTTCGCAAATTTGCACGTTATCAGCAGATTACATGTTAACGAAAGTAGGATCAGCTGGAAAACCACTACTTCAGTGCCAACTCCGTATTGAAAAAGATGGCGTAGTAGTGCCACCATTTGCGGAAGGTGAGATTGTAGTAAAAGGGCCGAACGTAACAGGCGGTTACTTTAACCGTGAAGATGCGACGCGAGAGACTATTCAAAACGGATGGCTTCATACTGGCGACCTCGGTTATTTAGACGAAGAAGGGTTTTTATACGTATTAGATCGCCGCAGTGATTTAATTATTTCTGGCGGAGAGAACATATATCCAGCTCAAATTGAAGAAGTGTTGCTTTCTCATCCGGCAGTAGCGGAAGCTGGTGTTGTCGGCATGGCTGACGATAAATGGGGACAAGTACCAGCTGCTTTTGTTGTGAAAAGCGGGGCGGTAACAGAAGAAGAAATTCTTCATTTTTGCGAGGAGAAATTAGCGAAATATAAAGTGCCGAAGAAAGCATGTTTCTTAGAGGAATTACCACGTAACGCTTCGAAAAAATTGTTAAGACGAGAGTTAAGACAATTAGTGGAGGAGATGTAGGTGGAAATAAAAAAAGCGACACTGTATATAACGGAAATGCCACTCGTAATCCCGTTTGCTACAAGCTACGGGACTTACGAAAAGCGTGAGAGTATCGTCATTGAATTAGAAGATACAGACGGGTGCATTGGTTTTGGCGAAGTCGTTGCGTTCTCTGAACCGTGGTATACGGAAGAAACGGTGAAGACGGCGCTGCATGTACTGCAAGACTTTTTATTACCGGATTTATTAAAGGTTGAAATTTCTCATCCGAATGAGGTACCGGGTCTATTTCAACATATAAAAAGAAACCGAATGGCAAAGGCCGGAATTGAAGGGGCTGTTTGGGATTTATATGCGAAGCGTCAAAAGAAATCGTTAGCGACATTGCTTGGGGGAACGAAGTCTGAAATTGAAGTCGGCGTTGTAATTGGGATCAATACAATTCCGGTTATGTTAAAACAAATCGAGAAGTACGCAGAAGAAGGATACGAGCGTTTTAAAGTAAAAATAAAACCGGGGTATGATTATGAGTTATTGAAAGAAATTCGTAAAGAGTTTCCGCATATCCCGCTAATGGCAGATGCAAATTCAGCATATACATTAGGGGATACGGAGAGGCTGAAACGACTAGATGAATTCCAATTAATGATGATTGAACAACCGTTAGCGGATTACGATTTTCTCGATCACGCGGAATTGCAAAAGAAAATTGAAACGCCGATTTGTTTAGATGAAAGTATTCATAGTTTAGAAGATGCACGCGTTGCGATTACGCTTGGTAGCTGCCAAATTGTGAACATTAAACCAGGGCGAGTGGGCGGACTAACAGAATCAATCCAAATCCATAATTATTGTATGGAACATAACGTACCCGTTTGGTGCGGTGGTATGGTAGAGATGGGGATTTCACGAGCGCAAAATGTTGCTCTTGCGTCATTGCCTAACTTTACGATTCCAGGAGATATATCTGCTTCTAGTAGGCACTGGGAGAGGGATATTATTTCGCCGGAAGTGGCGCTTGAGGGCGGAAAAGTGATTGTACCGCAAAGTGTTGATGCTGAGTATGAGGTAGATCGCGGAAGACTGGCGGAAATCACGAAGCAGCGGATTGTTTTGGAGCGGTAAGCTGAGTTTTTCAAATAGCGGGCGGATTTTGTCGTTAATTGTCGGTAAGTCGATATATTTCAATAATCGCTGATATAATTTGAGTTACGGTCGATATAATTGAAAAATCGCTGATATAATTCAAGTTGTGATCGATATATTTCGAAAATCGCTGATATAATTTTATTTACCAAGGTTACTCTAACGAGTAGCCTTTTTGTATTGTACAAATTGGATAGACTAGTTTACAATCGAGCGTATAAAAATGGAATGAAAAAGGGGGAGTAAAATGAAGCGCATTTCAATTTTAATAGCGGATGATGAGGCAGAAATTGCTGATTTAATTGAGATACATTTAGAAAAAGAAGGGTACCACGTCGTGAAAGCAGCTGATGGAGAAGAGGCAATTCATATTATTGAAACGCAGCCAATCGACTTGGTAATTTTAGATATTATGATGCCGAAAATGGATGGGTATGAGGTGACGCGTCAAATTCGCACGAAACATCATATGCCGATTATTTTTTTAAGCGCGAAAACTTCGGACTTTGATAAGGTGACAGGTCTTGTACTAGGCGCGGATGATTATATGACGAAGCCTTTCACACCGATTGAATTAGTTGCACGTGTAAATGCACAACTGCGTAGGTTTTTTACGTTAAATCAACCGAAAGTAGCGGAGAGTAAATCTGCTTTAGAAATAGGCGGAGTCGTAATTAATCCCGAGCGTAGGACGGTTGATGTATATGGTGAGCAAATTGAATTAACGCCGAAAGAGTTTGATATTTTATATTTATTAGCGAGTCATCCGAAGAAAGTGTACAATGTAGAAAATATTTTTCAGCACGTATGGGCAGACGATTATTATGAAGGTGGAAATACAGTAATGGTACATATTCGTACGTTGCGGAAGAAGCTTGGAGAAGATAAAAGAAAGGATAAATTAATAAAAACAGTGTGGGGAGTAGGTTATACTTTTAATGGCTAATATGATGAAAAGTTTTCGATTTAAAATGATTGCCTTATTTGCGTTAAGTATGGTACTTGCAGCAACTGTAACTTATATAATTTATAAAGGATTGCAGCTGTATTATAAAACGATGGTTCGCTACGAAGAGCCTTTAGCACAATTTAGGTCAATGGTAAGGGAATTTGGAGACATTAATTTCTTTTTAATTTTCTTTATTCCGTTATCTATTATCTTTTTCTTCTTTTTGACAAAACCGTATTTAAAATACTTTGATGAAATTTCTAATGGGATTCATCATCTTGCGAACGGTAACTTTACGAATAAAGTTCAAGTTTCATCAAATGATGAGTTTGGAAATATCGCGCGTGAAATAAATGTTGCAAGTGAAAAGTTAAAAGAAGCTGTTGAAAGAGGAGACTTTGCTGAAAGTAGTAAAGATCAGCTTGTTGTGAATTTAGCTCATGATTTAAGAACACCATTAACATCCGTGTTAGGATATTTAGATTTAATTCTTAAAGATGAAAATTTAACAAAAGAACAAATTAAACATTTCTCCACAATTGCATATACAAAATCGCAAAGACTGGAAAGTTTAATTGATGAGCTATTTGAAATTACACGTATGAATTATGGCATGCTAAAGCTGGATAAAAAGCCGATTGATATAAGTGAGTTGCTTATACAGTTAGAGGAGGAATTGTATCCGTTATTAGAAAAACATCATTTAGAAGCTAGATTGAATGTGGCTCCTCATTTACCGATGCACGGTGATGGAAAATTGTTAGCTAGAGTATTTGAAAACTTGTTAACAAATGCCGTTCGTTACGGCTATGATGGACAATTTGTTGATATGAATGGGTATGTTGATAATGGAGAAGTTGTCGTACAAATTATGAATTACGGAGATAGCATCCCGGAAGAAGATTTACCGTATCTTTTTGATATGTTCTATACAGGTGATAAAGCAAGAACTGAGAACCGTGGCGGGACAGGCCTTGGACTATTTATTGCGAAAAATATTGTCGAGCAACATAACGGTACGATTTCTGCTGAGAGCAATGTAGTTAGAACGATATTTGAAGTACGATTGCCAAAAGACGAGAATGTAACAATTTAATAAAAATTTAAACTTTATCCCACTTTTTATTTTAATAGTTTTTTCTATTCTATACGTAAGTTACGTTAAGGAGGAACTAGAAATGAAAAAGTGGGTATTTATTTCTTTTTTTATAGTATGCACAGTATGTGTAGGCGTTTATATATCACCGTTATTTCAAAAGGAAATCGACGTTAAAATTGTCGGGAAAGATGAGCTAGTAAAGGCGGCAAACACCGATGGGAAAGAGATTACGAAGGAACAAATTTATAAGGGCGATTTATTATTAGTTAACAGGGATTACCCAGTAAAAAAAGATAGTATTAGGTCTGATATTATAAATGTAAATCATAATAGTGAATTAGTGAGAGGCTATGTAATATTTGATAGAAATCTTCGTTTATCAAAGGATGTTGTGAAAAAGTTTTTGAACGTTGTCGATGCGGCTGGAAAAGAAAGTGTTAACCATTTTTTGATTAGTAGTGGCTATAGAGATTTCCAAGAGCAAAAACAGCTATATGAAAAAATGGGATCTGATTATGCACTTCCAGCAGGATACAGTGAACATAACTTAGGATTATCACTGGACATTGGGTCTACTCAAAAGAAAATGGAGAAAGCGCCTGAAGGAAAATGGATTGAAGAGAACGTATGGAAGCATGGCTTTGTATTACGTTATCCGAAAAATAAAAGTAACATTACAGGCATTCAATATGAGCCATGGCATATACGTTATGTAGGCTTACCTCATAGCGCAATTATGCAAAAAAAGAATTTCACACTAGAGGAATATTTAGAGTTTTTAAAAGAGGAAAAAGAGATTTCAACTGAAGTCGAAGGTAAGAAATATACTGTTTCTTATTATAAAGTTTCTGAGAATATGAAAGTGAACGTTCCAGCAAACAAGCAGTATGAAATTTCCGGGAACAATATGGATGGGGTTATTGTGACGGTTCAGGAATAGAGAAAAAGGCTGTGCCATTTGGGACAGCCTTTTCTTATATAAGAAAGGAAGTGACGTTTTTTGTCGGTAAATCGATATTCTTTGTCGAATCGTTAATATATTATAAGTTATGATAGATATAATTGAAAAATCGTTGATATATTGTAAGTTATGATAGATATATTCAAAAAATCGTTGATATAATTTCCTATACTATTAGCATTTTGGAGGAGCATCTTTTTATTCGCTTTTAAACATTATAACGTTATATTTACTTCTCCCTTTTTTTGTGTTACGCTAAACGTGTGAAAGAGATATAAAAATGAAACTTTAATGTAAGCGTATTCTTATGGCTTCTTATAGAAAAGGATGGAAGTACAATGACAGAACGATTCGTACTACGTAATGTGAAACGTGTGAACGGGGAAGAGATTGACATTGTAATTGAAAATAATAAAATCGCACAGGTGACGAAAGCTGGTGCTGGTGAGGGTGGAAAGGTTCTTGATTGCTCTGGTACTTACGTATCGAGTGGCTGGATTGATTTACACGTTCATGCTTTTCCAGAGTTTGATCCGTATGGCGATGAAGTGGATGAAATTGGTGTTAAGCAAGGGGTAACGACAATTGTTGATGCGGGTAGCTGCGGTGCTGATCGCATTGCAGATTTAGTAAAAAGTAGAGAGCAGGCAAAAACGAATTTATTTGCCTTTTTGAATATTTCTCGCATCGGTTTGAAACGAATTGATGAATTATCCAATATGGAATGGATAGATAAAGAGAAAGTAATAGAAGCAGTAGAAAAGTATAAAGATGTAATCGTTGGGTTAAAAGCGAGAATGAGTAAAAGCGTCGTTTGTGATAGTGGAATTGAACCGCTTCATGTAGCGCGCTCTTTATCCCGTGAAACATCATTACCGATTATGGTACATATCGGTTCAGCGCCTCCTCGCATTGAGGAAGTTGTACCTCTTTTAGAAAAAGATGATGTTATTACACATTACTTAAACGGGAAAGAAAATAACTTATTTGATGAAGAAGGAAAACCGCTACCTGTGTTACTAGATGCAGTGAATCGCGGCGTACATTTAGATGTTGGTCATGGTAATGCTAGTTTTTCTTTTAAAGTAGCAGAGGCGGCGAAGCGTCACGGTATTGCCTTTCATACAATTAGTACAGATATTTACCGAAAGAATCGTATACACGGTCCAGTATATAGTATGGCTCACGTTCTTTCGAAATTCCTTTACTTAGGTTATCCGCTAGAAGAAGTAATTAATGCGGTTACGAAAAATGCGGCAGAGTGGCTGAAGAAACCAGAGCTTGGCCGTATTCAAGAAGGCCATATTGCAAACTTAACTTTATTTACGGTGAAAGATGAGAAGATTACGTTAATCGATTCAGAAGGGGACCAGCGCATTGCTAAAAAAAGAATTGATACAAAAGGGGTTGTAATTAATGGGTCATTCATTGAATGCTAAGTACGGATTAAAAAGAGTAATTAATGCGAGCGGTAGAATGAGTATTTTAGGTGTATCTGCTCCTACAGATACGGTAATGGATGCGATGAAACATGGTGGACAAAATTATGTGGAAATTGCTGATTTAGTAGATAAAGCAGGAGACCATATTGCGAGAATTCTAGATTCAGAGGCAGCGGTCGTTGTGAATTCAGCATCGAGCGGAATTGCGCTTTCTATCGCTGGTATCGTTACAGAAGGAAATCGCCGTAAAAGTGAAAGACTTCATCAAGAAGTAATCGCGAAAAACGAAGTGATTATGTTAAAAGGTCATAACGTTCAATACGGTGCTCCTGTTGAAACGATGATTTACTTAGGCGGCGGTAAACTTGTAGAAGTTGGCTATGCAAATGAAGGGAAAGCAGAGCATATTGAAGATGCAATTGGTGAAAATACAGCAGCGATTCTGTATGTGAAATCACATCATGCAGTGCAAAAAAATATGATTTCTGTTGAAGAAGCATGGGAAGTTGCGCAGCGAAATAAAGTACCGTTTATCGTGGATGCAGCAGCTGAAGAAGACATTCAAAAATATGTGAAGTATTCAGATCTTGCTATTTATAGCGGTTCAAAGGCAATTGAAGGACCTACTTCTGGTATTGTGGGCGGTAAAAGAAAGTATATTGAATGGCTGAAAGTGCAATTACATTGTATCGGAAGAAGCATGAAAGTTGGGAAAGAAACAACTTTTGGTTTACTTCAAGCACTTGATGAGTACGGAGTAAAAGAAGATAAGAGCGAGCAAGAAAAAGAATTGCTACAAGTACTTATGCCGCTAAAAGAATTAAATGGTGTAAATGTAACGATCGTTCAAGATGAAGCTGGAAGAGCAATCTTTAGAGCACGTATTCATATTAACGAAAAAGAGTTAAATAAATCGGCAAAAGACGTTGTGGCTGCATTACGCGACGGGGAAATTGCAATTTACACACGTGATTACGGAGTAAGACAAGGGTTCTTTGATATCGATCCACGTCCACTTCAAGGTGATGACATACATGTAATTGAAGAAAAAATGAGAGAAATTGTAGGGGGAAACTAAAATGACAAACATTCAAAAACGTTTTTATAAAGGCCGCGTAGCATTAAATGTATTGGCAAACAATATAGAAAATGCGAAAGATATTTTTGAAGCAGCAGAAGGTTATGTAGTAGTGGGAGTGTTATCAAAAGACTATCCAACAGTAGAAGAAGCTGTTACAGCTATGAAAGCATATGGAAAAGAAATTGATGACGCTGTATCAATCGGACTAGGCGCAGGAGATAATCGCCAAGCGGCAGTTGTGGCTGAAATTGCGAAGCATTATCCTGGTAGCCATATTAACCAAGTGTTTCCTTCAGTTGGAGCGACACGTGCAAATCTTGGCGAAAAAGATAGCTGGATTAATAGTTTAGTATCGCCAACAGGAAAAGTAGGTTACGTAAATATTTCTACTGGCCCAATTAGTGCGGCTGGAGAAGAAAAAGCAATCGTTCCAATTAAAACAGCGATTGCACTTGTACGTGATATGGGCGGAAATTCATTGAAGTACTTCCCGATGAAAGGGCTAGCCCATGAAGAAGAATATCGCGCAGTTGCGAAAGCTTGTGCGGAAGAAGGATTCGCATTAGAGCCAACAGGCGGAATTGATAAAGAAAACTTCGAAACAATTGTACGTATTGCGCTTGAGGCAAATGTAGAGCAAGTTATCCCGCACGTGTACTCTTCTATTATTGATAAAGAAACTGGTAACACGAAAGTAGAAGATGTGCGTGAATTATTAGCAGTCGTGAAGAAGCTAGTTGATCAATATGCGTAAGAAAATTGCAGCGTTCGGCGAAGTAATGATGCGCCTGCAAGTACCTGGATATGAATTGTTGTCGCAAGCTAACACGTTAAATTACTCATTTTCAGGTACAGGTGTGAACGTTGTAGCGGCACTTTCTCACTTAGGGCATGAAGGGCTTCTTATTTCAACTTTACCGGAAAATTCGGTTGGAGATGCAGCTGTATCTTACATTCAAAAGTTAGGAATTCAAACTTCTCTTGTTTCAAGAGGTGGTAAATATGTAGGTATGTATTTTTTAGAAAATGGATTCGGTGCACGTGCAAGCCGCGTTACGTATTCGAATCGACTAGAAAGTAGCTTCAATACGGCGTCTGAAGAGATATACCAATTTGAAGAAATTGCTAAGGAAATTGATATCGTTCATTTTTGCGGTATTACACTTGCGATGAATGATACGGTGCGCCATCATATGAAGTCTTTAGCGAGAGCAGTTAAAGAAAACGGAGGAACCGTCGTTTTTGATTGTAATTATCGTCCATCACTTTGGGGAGAAGACGGATATGAACAGGCAAAACCGCATTATGAAGAAATGCTGGGACTTGCTGATATCGTTATGATGAACGAAAAAGATGCAATGTTTGTTTTAGGAATAAAAACCGAAGAAACGGAGCGAGAGGCGCAACTTGTTGATCTTATTCCAAAGGTAGCTGAAACGTATCATATCGCTACAATCGCTGGTACTCATCGCTCTATTAACAGTGATAATACACATTCGCTTCGCGGGTTTATATGTAAAGATGGAACGTTCACTTTTGCAAAAACACTTACGTTTTCTGTATATGATAGAATAGGTGCTGGAGATGCTTATACGAGCGGAATTATTCATGGCGAGATAAAGGAGTTCGCACCAGAGAAAGCTGTTTCATTTGCGTCAGCAGCTGGAATGCTAGCACATACAATCGTCGGTGATACGCCAATGTCATCAGAGAAGGATATACTTCGGGCAATGACGGCATCAGTAGGTGATGTAGAAAGGTAGTGGGTGTAACGGTGAACGTAACGAGAAAAAAAGGACCATTATATTTGCAAATAAAAAATATTATTCGTGATCGAATATTGCATGGTGTATATGCGATTCATACGAATATCCCTTCCGAACCGCAGTTAGAAGAAGAGTTCAAAGTGAGTAAAATTACAGTGCGAAATGCGATTAAAGAACTCGCTCAAGAAGGATATTTGGAAAAGAAAAGCGGTAAAGGAACGAAAGTCATCCGCAATACTTCTGCGACAAAACTGTCAAAGGGTAAGAAATTTACTGAAGTGTTAGTGGAAGAAGGATATAAAGTACAGAAGAAATTGCTAAAAGCAGAAATTGTGCAGAATGAAGAAGGAACAGTGCCATTTCGATTATTCGGTAAGGAGAGTTTTCGTATTGAACGTTTATATACGTTAAATGATGCACCGTACATTCATTATACGCACTATTTCTCAGCAGGAATGGCAAGTTCAGATTTATCGGATTTTGACTTGCAATCGCTTTATGATTTAGTTGAAGACCGAGGTATTCATTTAGAAAACTTCAGAGATGAATTCGCTGTTGGACTCGCGCCTAGTTTCGTTGCAGAAGCGCTAGGTGAAAAAGAGGGGACAGCGCTATTAAAACGCATGCGTTATTCTTACGATGAAGTTGGCGAAGTAATTGAATATAGCGAAGGCTACTACAATACAGAAATGCAGCATTATGTAGTGAATTATGACGTATAAAAAAGAGGGGATTTTCCCTCTTTTTTTATAAAGTAAGGAGAATGGGAGATGGATATATACTTATTAATCGTCACGTTACTTGCAATTGCGATTGTTATTTTAGGGGTATCATGGTGGAAATGGCATGCATTTATTAGTTTAACAGTTGCGAGTTTGTTTTTAGCTATCATGTCTGGACTGAACTTAACAAAAATAGTGACTGCCTATGAAACTGGTGTTGGTAGTGTACTAGGGCATTTAGTTGGTATTTTAGCTCTCGGAACAATTTTAGGGAAAATGATGTCCGATTCAGGGGCCGGCATGCAAGTGGCAGATTTCTTTATTCGATTTTTCGGTGTAAAGAAACTACCTTGGGCTATGTTATTTGCAGGATTTGTTATAGGGATTCCAGTGTTTTTTGAAGTGGGGATCGTCATTTTATTACCACTTGTTATTTCCATTCGAAAAACGACGAAGCAAAATATATTATTAATTGCGTTACCTGTCATTGCAGGATTATCTATTGTTCACGGGCTCGTGCCTCCGCATCCAGGGGCGATGACAGCAATCGGTATTTATAACGCGAACTTAGGAAAGGTACTTTTATATTCATTAATTATCGCGTTACCAACAGCCATTATCGCAGGACCGATATTTGCAAAGTGGGTACATAAAAGGGTGATACCTGAAAATGAACCAGAGCTTATTCGGGTTACGACTGTCTCAACTGATTTGCCAAGTCGTAAAGTTTCATTCTTTATTATTTTACTACCAGTTGTATTGATGATTTTATCAGTAGTTGCACCATATATTTCATTACCGAAAAAAATGACTGAATTTTTCGTGTTTATAGGAAGTCCAGTAATCGCCTTACTTATTTCATGTTTCGCAGCATTTTATTTACTTGGTATCAAACAAGGTATTAATAAAAAGATGATTAAAAAATTAACAGATGAAAGTTTATTGCCTGTCGGTTCTATTATTTTAATAATTGGTGCAGGCGGTGGATTTAAACAAATATTAATTGAAAGCGGCGTTGGAACAGCTATTGCACAAATGGCAGAACATATTTCGTTATCACCAATCGTATTAGCTTTCATGGTAGCTGGTTTAATTCGAATTGCAACAGGTTCAGCTACAGTAGCATTAACGACAGCAGCAGGGATTGTTTCACCAGTTATTCAGCACATGTCTGGTGTGAATTTAGAGCTTCTCGTTATTGCAACCGGTGCAGGTTCATTAATGTTTTCTCACGTAAATGATGCAGGGTTCTGGCTTGTAAAAGAGTATTTAGGTTTGACGGTGAAGGAAACGTTTAAAACATGGACGGTACTCGAGACATTGTTATCATTTATTGCATTTGGTTTTGCTCTTTTGTTGAATATGTTTCTTTAGGAGAGGAGATCAGATTTAAACGAATAAAACCTACAGAGGAAATGTAATTTCTCTGTAGGTTTTATTCGTTTTTTGTGCTTTCTATTACTTAATGGAACGGACATACTGATCTTCTCCATCGTCTTTGACAAAGACTCCTAGCTCATTCAAATCTTTGCGTAAATGCTTCTTTTTTTTAGAGTTTCCTTCTCGAAGGGCATTGCGTCTTTCATACAAAATAGTATTTATGCTTTTATTAAATCGCTCATCCTCTAATTTCCATAAGCTATACTCATGTTTATAAGGATCTTGTTCCACCCAGGGGAAGCCGTGCATTAAGAAAGTATCTTTAATTTTGCTTGGGGTAATGTCAGATGTTTCACGTAACCATTCTCGGTCTTCTTGATCAATGATAACCACTTGACGCTTATCTACAAAAACGGCTTTTACATTTAATCTGGTGATTTGTTTCTTTTGATCGTCCTTATTCACGTGAATGCTTTCCGAAGTAATGTTCATTTTTAAAGCTTCACTATAAATAATTAAAGAAAATAAAATTCCTGCAATAACACCAATTAGCATGAGGATAATAGGAAGCCAGAAGGGATTAATAAAATTTAAAAGTTCTATAATTTTTGAATCAGAAAAGAGAGGAATCTTTTTTATAATCTCTATTAATTTAGGTGAAAAATATCCAATAATTCCTAAAAGGATTGGGCTTACTATAGCAAGTAATTTTTCTAAAAAACCTAATCCAATGACAGATGCCTTTTTCATGTGTAGTTCATCCTTTCATATATATTTTTTTAATCAAGGCATGTTTTAAACAGTGAGTTTCTTCACCATTTTTATGAGCTCATCTGAGTAATTTTCTATGGATATAGATGAATTTGCCTTCAGCATTCTTTCTTCGATTGCTCCTAAAATAAATGAAGCTAATGTGTCGGTTTGGAAAGAATCGGAAAACACGCCATTTTGTTGACCAGTCTTCAAAATATCTAATAACATCGTTCTAAGAGCATCCTCCTCTTCGTCGTCTTCGATTCTGTAATAAGGAACGTTCTCTTCATTTCTTGCATTAAAGACAATCTCAATTAAGGCAATATTATTTTTGTAATGAGTTTCTTGATAAGCCAAATGCGCTTCAATAAAAGCCTCTAGTTTATTTATTTCAGATTGAGCTAATAGCACTCGATTACTAATAAATTCATGTTGCTTGGCAACTAAAAATTGTAATGTGCGATTCATAAGGTAAAGCTTATCATTAAAATGATAAGAAATAAGTCCGGTACTAATCTTAGCCTTTTTTGCTACCTTCGTTAAGCTTAAGTTGTTATATCCAACCTCTTCTAATGTATCAATACATGCAAGAATAATTTGTTCACGCCTAGCCTCTGCAATAAAAGAATCAGTCACGCTATTCAACTCCTAATTTATATGATTTGAATGTATAATCAAAAAATTGATTGGTCGTTCAATTAAATATTAGTAAGAAATTAAGAGTATGTCAAATGTTTTATGCTTACATCTGGATAAGGCTCATTCGCTTTTTAATAAAGCCCAATTCCTAAAACAAGCCCGTTTTTAGGTAAGCCAAGCTTCTTATTCGCCCTGAAAACATAATATAAATGGAATCCCCTCATTTAGAGCAAGGTGAACTTGTTATGAATGATACTAAAGGAGGAATAGGGTAATGAGCGAAAAGTGTGAACACAGACATGATGATTGTAACCGCAGACATGGTTGCGGAGGCGGTTTTGCGCTTCTAATCGTATTGTTTATTTTATTAATTATCATCGGTGCTAGCTGCTTCGGCGGAGGCGGCGGTTGTGGTTATGGTGGTTACGGCGGTTATGCTGGCGGCTACGGCGGATATTGCTGCTAATTATTAAAAACTATTGAAAATAGCCTTGTGCATATTGCACAAGGCTATTTTATTCATATTTTTATATGCTGTGATAATTTATTAATGTAAAGAGAACGGATTAAGAAGAAGAAAATGATCTCGATAATCCCGAAAAAGGTGAGTACGATACATGTCTCTTTTAATAAGGAGAAAGAAAACATGCTTTGTAAAAACTTAACTGCAAATAATGTGTGAACACCAGCAACGACATAAGGAACGAAAAATAAAATTCCTAATTGAATCGTTGCAGAGCGAAACATTTCTGATTCAGTTAAGCCAAGCTTTGTAATCGTAATATACTTTTGTCTTTCAGTTGTTAAGTCATTATACATACGGAAATATAAAACACTAGCTGCTCCGATAAAGAAAATAAAGCCGAGAAATGCCCAAATAAAGAATTGAGCGACTGCATTTCCTTTACTATGAACGAGTTCATCCGTAGCTGTATAAATATAAAATGGTTTAATGAAATCTTCTTCATTTTTATGTGCTTCATACAAGGTTTCTGCATCATGATTTAAGCTTTTTAATATATTTTTTGTTGGGACAATTGCATTTTCCCAATTTTCCACGAAGTAGTTATAGACTGTAATTGTTTCAATATGAGGAATCATATTTTCAATTACTTCATCTTGCATCACAATTAAGTGAGGTAATGCAAAGGGAGGCTCAATTCCTCTATTAATAAAACCTTTAATTTGAAATTCCTTTTTATTAGAGCCAAGTGTAATCGTGTTCTGCTTCGCAAATGGGTTAGACACGAGATTTAATAACACTGGTGAATAGCGAGAAATATTATAAACTTGTGAAGAATCGAGAGTGATTTTTGGTCTGTTTAATTGCTGTGCTATTGCGTTATAATCACTCATTTTCATAATGGCAATTGATTCTTTTGAAGCTGTATCTTTTAAAACGGTAAACTTATATTTGTCATATTGAAAATTAGCATTTGTAAGTTCAGTTTCAATCGTAGTAATATGCTTTTGTTCAAATGCATTAACACCTTCTGATGTATAGGTGAATGGTATTGGATATCGTTCTAGTATGGGTGCTTTCGTATTATTGTTTGCAGCAAATAACCCGATAATAATTGTAAATGCAAGTGCAGATAGCATAGAAACAATAAAGAGTACATTAATATTACTGCGTGTACGAGAAACTAAATCTGAAATCCATAACATATTTATTTGTTTTAAATAAAACTTTCTTCGTTTCTTTAAAATATAGATAAAGAGAAGAAATGTTTGTGAAAAAAATAAATACGTCCCAACTACTACAAGCGGTAAAATAGATAGCATAATTAAGAATACAGATCCATTTTGTGCATTTTTTTCCGTTATGTAGCCTTGCGGATAACCAGCAATATAATAGCATAGTCCTAAACAAGTTAAAGCAAATAGTGAAATCAGTATAGATGGTTTTTTTTCGCTCTTCTCTTTGTTAACGCCCTTAATAAGCTTCGTTGTTTTTCGAGTACGAATAAACATTGGTGTAAATGTAGAAACGATTAAAAATAAGATGATAAACGTTACGGTTGTAACGATAATCGCTTCTGTTGGCCAATATAAATAGAGACCTTTCGCGTTTGTTAATTTCGAAGTGACTAATAAGAAAAAGTTAGAAAATACAAGTCCACCTTGAATGCCGATAAAGATAGACAATATCCCGATTATCATATTTTCAGTAAATAACAGTCTCTTTAATTGTCTCTGTGAGATACCGAGAATGGTGAGTATCCCGAATTGCTGCTTCCGTACATTTAAAAATGTTCCAATTGAATATAAGAGAAAGAAGAACGAGAACATAACAATCACAAGCTGTGCTGTACTAGCTAAGTTCATTAGAGGATCACGTTCTTGGAAACTTTGTACACTTTGTAACCGCGGGTGATACGCGTATACAGTAAATGAAAAGAAAACCATGATAGAAAACGCACTACTTACAAAGTAGGCGAAATATGCTTTCGAATTACGTGAGACATTTTTAAATGCGAATTGCCAAAATGTCATCCACGTCTTCCTCCTAATAATGCTAAAACATCTAATATTTCTTGATAAAATTTCTCACGGTACAATCCGCGGTGTAGTTCATTGTAAAGCTCTCCATCTTTAATGAAAATAACACGGTTACAATAACTTGCTGCAAACGGATCATGGGTAACCATTAAAATCGTTGCATCTTCTTCTTTATTTAATTTCGTAAATAGCTCCATTACGTCAATTGCCGCTTTTGAATCTAAGTTTCCTGTCGGTTCATCGGCAAGTAGAAGTGAAGGATGATGAATGACAGCACGTGCTACTGCGGTACGCTGTGCTTGTCCCCCGGAAACTTCAAAAATACGCTTGTCCAAAATATGATCAATTCCAAGCTTTTTTGAAATGTTATCAAGCTTTTCATCCATTTCTTTTAATGGAACATTATCTAATGTTAAAGGTAGTACGATATTTTCACCGATTGTTAGTGTATCTAGTAGGTTAAAGTTTTGGAAAACAAATCCTAACTCTTGGCGGCGGAAAATAGCTAACTTCTCTCTACGAAATGTGTGCGGTTTTTTTCCGTTAATCACGACATCACCAGAAGTCGGAGAATCGATTGTAGAGATAACGTTTAAAAATGTAGATTTCCCGCTACCAGATGGTCCCATAATGGCAACGAATTCACCTTTATCCACGTGTAAATTTATATTTTTTAAAGCAGTATGAGGGACTTTTCCCTCATATACTTTTGAGACGTTTTTTATGTGTAATACTTCTTCCATAGTAATCACCTTTCTACTTTTTAAAACTTAATGTGTTGTGATAATTTTTGCATATAAAAGGAACGAATTAAAAGGAAAAATAAAATTTCAACTGTTCCAAAAATCATAAGTACGACTGTAATTTCAGCGAAGAACGAGAGATGTAATATTTCTTGTAGCATCTTTGTCGCAAACATCGTATGGATTGATGCCATAATGTAAGGCACGAAGAAAAGAATCGCAAGCTGAATTGTCGCTGAACGTTTCATTTCAGTCTCAGTTAAGCCAATTTTCGTAATCGTTATATATTTTTCTTGCTCATTTGTTAAATCTGTATACATTCGGAAGTAAAGAACACTACCAGCACCGATAAAGAAAATAACACCTAAGAAAGTACCAATTAAGAAGAATGAGGCAACATTTAGTTTTTTCTTATATAGAGAATCGCTCGCTTCACTTGCATGGAAAGGTGGGTGCTCTGCTTGAATAGCTGCATTATCGTTATGGATTTTTGTTATAAACGATGAACCGATATTATGTGCTTTTTCCCAATCTGTAACTTTGAAGTTATATACACTCATTTGTTTGGAAACTGTGGATAAGGCTTCTACATTTTCATCAGATAGTATGAGTAATTGGTATATTAAGCTGTTTGGGAATGGGCTATAACTTTTATATTCTTTCACTTGTAGTTGTAAATTGTTTTGAGTAAGTGTAAGAGTATTTTTCTTTTCTTCATTGTGAAGTGTTCCAATAACTTGATCATCTAAGTCTTTCATAAGAATATAAGATTCATTCTTATTTACCGTGAGTTTTTCCAAATTTAATGCTTTAGCAAGTACATTATAGTCACTTTGTTTAATTGCGTAATAGAGCTGCGTGTTATCTTCAGCTGAAGATACCTCATATATATCCGTTTTAAATTTTGTATAAGTAAAGTGCCCTTCATAAAATTTCTGCTCTAACCAGTTTAAATGTTCATCAGCTAATGTATTTTCAGTATGCGATAAATACGTAAACGGGAAAGGGTTTTGTCTAATTGCATCAAACTTTGTAAATTTCCCAAAACCGTATAAGAATGTAATCATTGTAAAAGCGAGTGTTGATAGCATCGCTACAATAAAGAGCATGTTAATGTTTGTCCGAATGCGCGCTGCTAAATCCGAAATCCAAAGCATATTAATTCGTTTCATATAAAACGTTCTTCGCGTTTTTAAAATACGAATAAGTAAAAAACTAATTTGTGAAAAGAAAAAGTATGTTCCAGCTGCAATAAGCGATGGGATGACAAATATACTAGAGACGGCGTATAAAAGCCCAATGATGTCACCTAGCGACATAAAATACAACGGATTTGCGGCTAACGCATATCCACATATTAAACACGTCGCACCAAATAGAGAGATGAGCACGGATGCTTTTCTTTCTTTTTGTTGTGTTCCTTCTTTTAAAAGACGTACGGCTTTTCTCGTACGAATGAGCATCGGTGTAAAAGATGATACGAGAATGAAGAGCCCAAGAAAGATGATGATAGTTAAAACGATAGCACTTGTAGGCGGATATAAATATAAACCAGGTACGTGTGTAATTTTGGCGGTAACTAATAAAAAGAACTGTGAAAAGACAACTCCAAGTTGAATGCCAAAAAATATAGAAAGAGCACCAATTAACATATTTTCTATAAATATGAGTCGCTTTAATTGTTTTTGAGATATGCCAAGTACTGTTAAAATCCCGAACTGTTTTTTTCGTACTTTTAAAAAGGTCCCGATTGAATACAGTAAAAAGAAAAATGAAAAGAACACAATGACAACTTCTGAAATTGTCATTAATATGTTCAGAGAATAATTCACGTCTGTCATATGCAATTTAGGATGAAATAAATAAACTGCAAATGAGAAAAAGATTGCGATGGAGAACGCACTGCTTACAAAATAGGCGAAATAAGCTCTGGCGTTCCGCGTCACGTTTTTAAATGCAAACTGCCAAAATGTCATTCACCTGAACCTCCTGATAGGGTGAAGATGAGAAGAGCATAAGAAATACTCTTTTCATCAAGTTTGTTTTAAATATTTTGTCCACTCGTGTATTGTGATAATTTTTGCATATAAAGTGAACGAATGAATATGAAAAATACGATTTCAACGAATCCAAAAATAATAAGAACGGCTGAAACCTCTTTGAACAGAGATAAACCAATTACATCTTGTAGCATTTTTGTTGCAAACATTGTATGAATGGATGCCATAATGTAAGGAATGAAAAATAAAATACTAAGTTGAATGGTTGCAGATCGTTTCATCTCTGTATCTGTTACACCGATTTTAGAAATCGTTATATATTTCTCTTGTTCGTTCGTCAAATCCGTATACATTCTAAAGTAAAGAACGCTACCAGCTCCAATGAAGAAAATAACTCCTAAAAATGTCCCAATTAGGAAAAATGCAGCACTGCCTGATGTTATTTTGTATAACGATCCTGCTGATTCAAAGGAACGAATAAGAGGTCCTTCATACTGGGATTTATTTCGATCTTTTTGCACTTTTTCTATAAAATTATCAGCAATTTCATATGTCTGTTCCCAGTTTTGAATTTTGTAATTGTATGCTGATATATGCTTTACGGTGCTAGGTAAGTTATTTACGATAACATCAGGCAAAACTATCGTTTGATATGAAAAGCCAGATGGAATTGCATTCACATGCTCATAGCCTTTCACTCGTAATTTCGTATTTGTACTAGAGAGTGTAATGTAATCTCTTTTGTAGCTTTGCTCAAATTCGTTGAATATGGTGTTATAAGATGTCCCTGTTAGCACATATGCTTCGTTATCATCCATAAATAGTTGTTTCATTCGTAAAGAATCTGCAAGTTTGTTATAGTCACTTTGCTTAATTGCGTATACGTCATTATAAATAGCTATATCTTTATCTTCTTTTAGTGGTGTTTCATATATATCAGCTTTTATTTTTTGATAGGGGAAATGCTCTTTTTGTAATTGTTGCTCAAGCCAATTTAAATGCTCTGTAACAAAAGGGTTCGCATCATAAGAAAAATAAGAAATTGGAAAAGGAGAAGTTCTATTCACCTCTAGCTTAATAAATTTCCCGAATCCATATAGAAACGTAATCATTGTGAAAGCAATTGTAGATAGCATCGCTACAATAAACAGCATATTAATATTCGTTCGAATACGGCTCGCTAAATCCGAAATCCAAAGCATATTAATCCGTTTCATATAAAACTTCCTTCTTTTCTTTAAAATATAAATAAGTAAGAAACTAATTTGTGAAAAGAAGAAATATGTTCCAATTGTAACAAGCGTTGGGATAACGAAAATACTTGAAACCATATATATAACACCGATTTGCGGGCTTACTGATACGAAATATTTAGGATTTCCAGCTAACGCATAACCACCAAATAAACAAATCGCACCAAATAATGAAACAAGTATGGATGGTTTTCTTTCTTTTTGTTTTCCACCATTTGTTTTTAAAAGGTGTACTGCTTTTTTTGTACGAATAAGCATTGGTGTGAATGCAGATACAATGATAAAAAGACTAAGGAAAACAATGGTTGTTAAAATAAACGCGTTAGTAGGCCCGTATAAATATATTCCTGGAACATGGGTAAGTTTGGCTGTTACTAATAAGAAAAATTGAGAAAAAACAACTCCAAACTGCATGCCGAAAAAGATAGATAAAATCCCGATTAACATATTCTCCATAAAAATAAGACGATGTAATTGTTTTCTCGATATTCCTAAAATGGTCAAAATACCAAATTGTTTTTTTCTAACTTTTAAAAAAGTACCAATGGAATATAGTAAAAAGAAGAAAGAGAAAAATACAATTACTACTTCTGAAAATATCATTAATCCTGAAATTTCAGAGGTCATGTCAAAGTTTTGTAATTTCGGATGGAATAAGTAAACAGCAAACGAAAAGAACACAGCAATGGAAAAGGAGCTACTTACAAAGTAAGCAAAATAAGCTCTTGAGTTGCGCGTGACGTTTTTAAATGCAAATTGCCAAAATGTCATAGATTATACCTCCGGCTAGAAGATATAGAAGTAGTTGTATTGCAAAAAATGTATGAGAGTGAGTTCTCATACATTTTGCTTGCATATGTTACGATCATGCTTCGGTCACCTTCTCCGTATGTTCTGCTTGATTATTTGCAGCGTTGTGGAAGATGATTTTAATCGTCGTTCCTTTACCAACTTCAGAATCTAGTTTGACAGAGTGACCTAAATAATCACAAATTTTACTTACAATATAAAGGCCCATACCAGTAGATTCTCCGAATGCGCGACCGTTTTTCCCAGTGTAAAATGGTTCAAATACTCTTCGAATATCTTCTTGCGGAATACCAACACCTTCATCGCGAACTTCTAAAATAATATCTTTTCCGTTTCGGTAAGCAGATAAGAATACCTTCTTTCCGCGTTCCCCAGAGTAACGAACAGCATTTGTCATTAACTGATAGATGATAAATTTTAGCCATTTCGCATCAGAAGCAACTTTTAAATCAGAATGGACTTCTAAAACAGGGAAGACACCATTACGAATGAATAGTTCTTTTAATCCGTTAATATTTTTTGTTACCGTATCTTTTAATGAAATCGTCTCGACATGGAAATCTTCATGGAAGTTATTTAACCTAGCCATGTATAAAGCCATATCAAGTCCTTGGTTTAGACGCTCTAATTCTTTTTTAAACTTTGGAATTAAATGCTCGTCTTCCATTTCTAGCACCATAAGCTGCATAACAGAAACAGGTGTCTTCATTTGATGTACCCAATGGTTAATGAATAATTGATGTTCTTGTTGTTTTACTTCATACGATTGTAGTTCTTTTTGGAATAGACGGTACTGCGTACGTACGAGTTCATTGACACCGTGAGGCATCGGAGCAGTTGCTCTTTCAATAAACGCATCTTCCATTTTTTCTGGTTGCTCACTTAATCTATGGTACATTCTACGATTGCGAACGTAACGATAAGCGAGGAAACAAATAAATAAGTATAAACTTAAAACGACGAAGTAAAATTTATTATTTTGAAATCCGTCTACTGCATCATAAAGAACGAAAATGATACCGAAGTTTAATACGTACAGTAGAAAAAATGCAAAATGATCACGTAAAAATAGCTTCATGCTTATTCACTCCAAGTTGCGTTAAAGCGATATCCAAGTCCACGTACTGTTTCAATAGAGTTCTCAATGCCAAGCTCATTAAACTTTTTACGAAGACGTGTAATGTTTACGTTTAATGTATTTTCCTCAACGAAACTTTCGTCATCCCAAAGCGCAGCTAATAAATCTTCACGGCTCGCTGTACGAGGGAATTTAGATAATAACATTTCTGCTAAAATTGCCTCTTTCTTCGTTAAAAGAACTTGTTCAGATCCAAAATGAATTTCTGGACGTTCAGGGAATAGTTTTAAACCTTCTACTTCAACGATACGTTCAGAAATATTTGGTGCATAATCACCGTAAATACGGCGTAATTGTCCTTTAATTTTTGCCATTACAACGTCGTAGTGGAATGGTTTTGTAATGTAATCATCCGCACCGCTTTCAATTGCCATAATTTGTTCCATCTCACCAGCACGCGCTGAAATGAAAATAATTGGACAAGTAGATTCATGACGAATTTGACGGCACCAGTAGAAACCATCGAATTTCGGTAAGTTTACATCAAGTAAAACAAGATGTGGTTTCACTGCGTTAAACGATTCCATAATATCATCGAAATTCTCCGCTACCACAGCCTCATAACCGTACTTCTGAATGTGAGATTGCAGTAATGATGAAATATTTGGATCGTCTTCAACGATTAAAATTTTATACATATGTATATTCCTCCTCAAAAAAACAATTGTAGCTATAGTGTATCATGTGTTTCAAGTCTTTTCATTATGTTGAAAGATAAGCTAGTAAACAGTATAGGTTAAAAGTGAGAAAAGTAAAAAGGGCGCTGGATGAAATTGACAAATAACGGTAATTGGTTTAATATTTAGATAAATATCTAAATGTCTAATTATCGAAAGGAAGAAAGACATTGAATCAAGCATTCAAAGCATTAGCAGATCCAACAAGGCGAAAAATTTTAGACTTATTAAAAGAAGGCGATCTAACCGCTGGTGAGATTGCTGAACATTTCAATATGACAAAACCAAGTATTTCACACCACTTAAATGCACTTAAAAATGCTGAACTTATTCAAGATGAAAAGAAAGGGCAATTCGTTATGTACTCTTTAAACACAACGGTCTTTCAAGATTTATTGACTTGGGTGTTTACATTTACGAATAAGGGTGAAGAGGGGAAATGAAAAAGCATCTTTTTGCAATCTTATTAATTGTTATAACTTGTTTAGCTTGGGCGTTTGCTTGGCCACATTTACCGGATACAATTGCAACGCATTGGAGCGGCGGTAAAGTAGATGGATATTCTTCTAAATTGTATGGAATGCTTTCTATGGTTGGAATTATGATTGTTTTATATATTTTTCTAAACGTGTTACCAAAGATTGATCCAAAGAAAGCGAACTACGAGAAGTTTTCTAAAGCTTTTATGATGATGAATAACGGGATACTACTGCTACTATTTGTAGGGAATATAGATATTATTACAAGTGGATTAGGATACAATTTATTCATTAATCGCGTGCCGGAATTATTAGTGGGTATTTTATTTATAGTCATCGGAAACTATTTACCACAATGTAAACCAAACTACTTTGTAGGTATAAAAACACCGTGGACATTAAGTAACGAAGAAGTGTGGAGAAAAACGCACCGTTTTAGCGGAAAGGTGTTTGTTGCATTGGGGATCATTATGATTTTAAGTGTTTTTGCACCAGTAACGTGGAAATCTTTCGTAATGGTTGGAATTATTATTGGTGCAGTAGGATTAACGATGGGATATTCATATATTGCTTATAAAAAAGAAATAGGGGCCTAATAAAAAATTATGGGGGAGAGAGGATGAAAAGACACGTATTACCATGGAGTTTAATTATTGGCATTGCAATTGGATGGTATATTGTATGGCCATATTTACCAGAACAAATTCCACGCCATTATAATGCAGCAGGAGTAGTAGATGGATATTTTTCTAAAATAGAAGCAAGTTCATTCTCGATAGGTAGTATGGTAGTGCTCTATATGATATGGCTAGTTTTTGGATTCATAAAAGATAAGTCTACACAGCAATCCAAAGTTCTTTCAGCGATTAATTATGCCATTCTCTTTATCGGATTT
The DNA here is from genome assembly GCF_039134555.1 of Bacillus sp. BR3(2024). Taxonomy (NCBI): domain Bacteria; kingdom Bacillati; phylum Bacillota; class Bacilli; order Caryophanales; family Bacillaceae; genus Bacillus; species Bacillus sp. BR3(2024). Next base: position 4,635,842 of record NZ_CP152433.1, on the reverse strand, counting down.
GGATGTAACATATTTGCACTATTAGCAGCGTCTAATTATATTGCATCGGGCTCAATTGCATTTAATTTTGGACTTGGAACATTGTTTCTTGTACTAGGTAATTGCATGCAACAAACGAAGCCGAACGGGTTAGTAGGCATCCGAATGGACTGGACATTAGAAAATCCTGTAGTTTGGAGAAAAACACATAGATTTGCTTCGAGGGTATTTGTAATAGGTTCACTTTGTATATATGCCGGGGCTTTGCTTCCAGATCCATTTAATATTTTTATGGGGATTGGAATCATATTAATATGTATTATCGTATCAACAATAAAGTCATATAGTATTTATAAAGAAGAGTTGAAAATGTAAATAAAGCTGCTTTTCCTTTTAGGGAAGAGCAGCTTTGTTTTTTTAATCACTTCTTCAAAACCGGTATCCAAATTTCACTTTTAAAGTTTGGAGAAGATATATCTTTCTGTTCATTCCACAATATTTCCGGTCCTTCCGCTAGTTCATAGTTCGAAGAAGGGAACCATTCAGAATAAATACGCCCCCACACATTTTGTAATGCATCAGGAAATAGACCGACAGCTTCAAATATAGCCCATGTTGAAGCTGCGACTTCAAGTTGCGCGAATTGCTCTGGACAATCCTTTGTTGTGGCTACTCCAATATAGTGATCAAGTTCTCCTTTTTCCTCCATTCTTCCTTCAGAAAAATTAGTAGAAGCACTAATAATTCCAGTAGGTTCAATGTTCGAAAGGGACTTTAATGTTTGAATAGACTCTGGGTTTAAACTTTTCCACATAGAAGCAATTTCTTCATTTACACCGTTAAAAACGATTGGTACTCGTTTTGTAATACCTATAATTCGAAATGGCTCTTTTTCTTCAATTCGATAGTTCATTTCATTTCCTCCTTGAATGGATAATTGGAAGGTCATTGGTGAATAAGCCTTCAAAGAATGGCTACTATTTCGGGCCTCTGAAGGTGTTATACCGTGCAAGTTTTGAAATGCACGAGCGAATGAATCTGGTGAGTTGTATCCATATTTTATAGCGATATCAATGACTTTTACATTGCTGTTTTTTAGTTCAAAGGCAGCGAGAGTAAGACGTCTACAGCGAATATATTCTGATAGTGATATGCCAGCTAAAAAAGAAAACATTCTCTTGAAATGATATTCGGAGCAGTAAGCTATTTTTGCGACTTCTTTAAAATCAATTTCATGTGTAAGGTTGTTTTCGATATACTGCATTGCAGCATTCATATTTTTAAGTGAATCCATATTATGACCTCCTCTGTACATAGAATAGCAGGAACGAAATAGCTCCATCCGACATTTCGTGCACAACTTTGTAGGTGCATTTTTTACCTTACAAAATTGTAATGTTCCTGTAAGGAGAATGAATGGATGGTATGATATCCCAATGTTATAGTAACAAAGTACTTTAATTCATTACGTTAACTTTTTGATTTCTTTACTTATGTGCCTTACATAACTGTCATGTTTGTGTAAGAAACATCGATAGTGGCAAGAGTAGAGAGTGTATATAGTTGAAAATAGAGAATTGAAGAAATGAGGGATGTCGAGATGAAAACAGTATTAGAAGCAAAAAATATTGAAAAAGTATATGACACGGGTGGTAATAAATTTGCAGCGTTAAAAGGTATTAACTTACAAGTAAAAGAAGGTGAGTTCGTTGGAATTATGGGACCTTCTGGTTCTGGTAAGACGACTTTACTAAATGTTCTTTCTACAATTGATAATGCGACGAACGGTGAAATTTTAATTGATGGAAAAGATATTGTGAAAATGAATGATGATAAGTTAGCGTTATTCCGCCGCGATCATTTAGGCTTCATTTTCCAAGATTATAACTTATTAGATACGTTAACAGTGAAAGAGAATATTGCTTTACCACTTGCGTTATCAAAGGTGAAAGCGAGTGAGATTGATCGCCGCGTTCTTGAAATCTCAAAGAAATTTGGTATTGATCATATTTTAAGTCAGTTCCCATATCAAGTATCTGGTGGACAGAAGCAGCGCTGCGCAGCATCACGTGCAATCGTTACGAATCCAAGTATGATTTTCGGAGACGAGCCAACTGGAGCGCTTGATTCTAAATCTGCAACAGATTTACTTGAAAGTATGAAGTCATTAAATGAATATGATAACTCAACAATTTTAATGGTAACGCATGATGCATTTGCAGCAAGTTATTGTAAACGAGTTATTTTCATTAAAGATGGTGAACTATATAAAGAATTGCACCGTGGTGAATCAACGCGTAAACAGTTCTTCCAAAAAATTGTTGACGTAATGTCTTCTATTTCTGGAGGTATGGCTGATGACCTTATCTAGCATTGCCCTCCGCAACATACAGCGGAACTTTAAAGACTACTTTGTATATTTCGCATCTATGATTTTTAGTATCGTTATTTATTTTACATTTAAAGCACTGCAATATAATTCACAAATGGAAAAAGCAGCAGAAGCTTCTAAAAAGATTAGCGGAGCGTTCCAAGTTTCCAGTGTGATGCTTATCATTTTCGTAGCAGTGTTCATTATATATTCGAACGGATTCTTTACACGTAAACGTAAAAAAGAAGTTGGCTTATATTCGTTATTAGGTATTCGTAAAAGACAAATTGGTAAAATGCTCTTTTATGAAAATATGTTAATGGGATTAATGTCATTAGTAATCGGGATTGCGATTGGTAGTGTCCTTTCGAAATTATTCCTTGAGTTATTAGTAAATATGATGGGATTAAATTTAAATGTTCATTTTGAAGTACCGATGGCTGCTATTATTGATACAGCAATTATTTTCTTTGTGATTATTTTATATACATCACTTCAAGGATATCGTTTAATTTATCGCTTTAAGTTAATTGAACTTTTCCGCGCAGAACGTGAAGGAGAAACAATGCCAAAAGGGTCTGTCATTATGGCATTAATTTCAGTTGTCTTAATCGGTTCAGGTTATTTTTTAGCGCTAATGTACATGAAAGCAGTTATGTATGCAGACTTTATGGTCGTTGCATTATATATTTTATTAGCGACAGTAGCAGGGACTTATTTACTGTTCATGTTCTTCACAGTATTTGTATTGAAACGTGCAAGAAATAATAAGTCAGCATTTTATAATGGTATGAATATGGTAACGACATCGCAGTTACTATATCGTATTAAAGGAAATGCGAAATCATTGGCGACAATCGCTATTTTAAGTGCAGTTACATTAACAGCGGTTGGTACGTCAGTTACGATGTATTACAATACATTTACGCAATCAAAAGTTGCTGCGCCGTATAGTTATTCCTATGAGAAAAAAGATGCAGCATTAGATAAAAAAGTAAATGAAATACTTGCTGGAGAGAAGAATAATCACCCAGTCACATATGAATCAGAAGTTGAAATGATTCCTGTGAAAGGAACATTTAAAGGTGAAAGAGCTGATCAAGTTCTGAACACACACTATAATGTTACGAATCAGTACCAGCTTATTTCTCAATCAAGCTTTAATAAACATGTGAAACACTTAGATGTAGAACCTGTAAATTTGAGTGCGAATGAAGCTTTCGTATATGATAGCTTATATATTGAGAAACTTGATTTTGGTCCTCTTTATACAGGAAATACAGCTGTATTCCCTGTTGGAAATGAGTCAAAAGAATTAAAAATTAAAGGTGTAAATAATAGAAGCCTTACAAATTTAAATGAACTATTTGTAATCGTTCCTGATAAAACATATGAGCAAGTGAAACAAGTAAACGAAACGCGTACTGTAAAAAATATTGATGTAAAAGGTGAGCGAAATAGTAAAGAGTTAACAGCAAAATTAGCAAGCATTATGCCAGCTGGAGAATCAGAAGTTTTAAAACCATTTAACGATTTCTATACAGGATTCCAAATGGGGCTTGAAACGACAGGCTTAATGATGTTTATTGGGTTATTCTTAGGATTAGTATTCCTATTAGCAACAGGCTCAATCATTTACTTTAAACAATTAACAGAAGCAAGTGCTGACCGTGATCGTTACATTGTCCTTCATAAAGTTGGTGTAACGAAGCAAGAAATGAAGAAAGCTATCGCAAAACAAGTAAGCTTTATCTTCGCTATTCCGTTAGTAATCGGTATTTTACACAGTTTATTTGCACTAAAAGGTTTATCAAATATATTACCATTTGAAATTATGATGCCTCTTCTCATTAGTATTGGAGTATACGGTGTCATCTATATTGGATATTACTTCTTAACGGTTCGTTCTTATTATAAGATCGTGAGTGCGAAGTAATAAGGGGCAGCTATCGCTACACGCGATAGCTGTTTTTTTTATTCTTCATAAAATCTTAAGAAACTTCCTCAATTTTTATTAAGAAACGATAGTTATACTTAGACACAAGTTAAAAACTATCGAACGAATGAGGAGAGGTTTACATGCAGCTCATTACATTTTTACATGAATTTATAAAGCATCCAAAACATACTGGTGCAATTGCGCCAAGTTCAAAAATATTAGCAAAGAAAATGGTCGATGTAATTGATTTTAATAAAGCGAAATGTATTGTAGAGTTAGGGCCTGGCACAGGGGTTTTTACGAAAGAGATTATGAAGAGAAAAAAGAAGGAAACGATATTTCTTCTTATTGAAATTAATGAAGTATTTTTCAAAGAATTAAAAAGAAAGTTTAAAGATGAGCAGAATGTCATTGTTGTACACGGTTCAGCTGAAAATATAAAGAAGTATATGGAGGAGCTCAATATAGAAGGCATTGATTACGTTTTATCAGGGTTGCCTTTCACTTCTTTACCAGAAGAAGTTTCAAAGCGCATTTTAAATAATGCGATGGAAGCGATACATGAGAATGGTGAGTTCATTACATTTCAATATTCACTTGTGAAAAAAGGGTTTATACAGCATTTCTTCCCTGAAATTACACTAGAAAAAGTATGGCTCAATTTCCCGCCAGCCTACGTCTTTAGTTGCAAAAAAGAACTAAGGAGAGCATATGCATAATGGAATTACATGAATTATTATCTTATATTGAACAATACGGTTATTGGGCTTTATTTTTCTGTTTATGGTTAGGGATTATCGGTATGCCAATTCCAGATGAAATGATTGTTATGAGTGGTGGTTTCGTATCTTCAGTAGGTATATTAAGTGTTGTTCCTTCATTCGTATTAACATATTTAGGTGTTGTATCAGGGCTTTCTTTAGGATATATATTAGGGAAGGTTTTTGGAACGAAGGTACTCCATAAATTAATGAAAAAGAAAAAAGCGAAGTATTTGATGAAATCACAAGAAATGGTTGATAAATACGGACAGTACGCGTTAGTTACAAGCTATTTCATACCAGTTGTAAGACATATCGTACCATATTTAGTTGGGATGAATAACATGTCATTTCGGATATATGCTTTGTATTCCTATACGACAGGATTTGTTTGGACACTCGTTTATTTTTTGCTCGGTTCTTTATTTGGACAACATATTGAAAGGATTGTAGCAGCTGCGATAGAGTATGGTTTGTATTTTGGCGGGAGTATTGCATTGATTGTGAGTGTGTTTTATTTTTACAGACAAAAAAGAAATACAGTGATGAGTAAATAAAGGAGGCGGCAGCCTCCTTTTATTATTAATATGGCTTTATTTATCGAAGTGCTGATGCAAAGCCCTGTGACATTAAGAAAAAGTTAAGAAACCGCACGAGTTTTTATTAAGAAATGCTCTCTATACTTAGAAAGGTCTTATAGAAAAACATAATGAAAGGCGGAATATAGATGAAAAGATTTATTTTAGGATCATTACTTGTCATCATAGCAGGAGCGGCATATTTGTTAAATGGGAGTGCTACAGTAGATTCCATGAATCCGTTTCTTAAATTAGAATATCGTTATGCGGTAATTGATAACGATGGAAAAGATTTAGGTGGAAATAAAGGCCGTGCATACACAGTGAACACATATGATAAGGATGGAAACGAAAAAGAGATAACAATTGATGGAGTGGATACATTGCAAAAAGGTTCCTACTGGCATGTAATTACGAGAGGAAAGTCTGTGCACGATAAGGTACAAATAGAAGAAGAAATAATTCCTGATGGCGCGAAGGTGAAGTTAGGATTGTAAGTATAAACCCGGTTCTAGATGAGAGAATCGGGTTTGTTATTTTATGGTAAAATGATAAAGGGGGAGGGCGAGAGGTATGCTACTCATTGTTAGCCTTATATTAATTGGGATTATGTGCAGTATGAGAATAGTATCCTTACATATGATAGAGCGACAAATGATAGAAGAGCGATATGTATATTGCCCAAAATGTGATGCGAAAATTAGAAAAGGGAATTCGGCTCCTTTTTGTTCGAAATGTAATTTAATATTTTAACTATATTAAATCCAAAATCAATTCTTATGATTTTGGATTTTTCTTTTTAAGAAAATATTAAGAAACCCCATTACTATTTGTTAAGAAAATGTATCTATACTGAATTCTGTTGCTTAAAGAGAACACCACGAATTATAACAGGAGGTACAAATAGATGAAAACAATGTTAGAAGCGAAAGGGATTTCGAAAATATATGATACAGGCGGGAATACGTTTGAAGCGTTGAAAGATATTCAACTGCAAGTGAAAGAAGGAGAGTTTGTCGGTATTATGGGACCGTCTGGTTCTGGTAAGACGACACTTTTGAATGTTCTTTCTACTATTGATACGGCTTCAAAAGGTGAGATTTTAATTGATGGAAAAGATATTGTGAAGATGAATGATGATGAATTGGCACTTTTTCGCCGTAATCATTTAGGATTTATTTTTCAAGATTATAACTTATTAGATACGTTAACAGTGCGAGAAAATATTGCATTGCCACTTGCTTTATCAAAGGTGAAGGCGAGAGAAGTAGAATCTCGCGTTGAGGAGATTGCAAAGAAGTTTGGGATAGATCATATTTTAAATCAGTATCCGTATGAAGCTTCAGGCGGACAAAAACAACGCTGCGCGGCATCAAGAGCGATTGTAACAAATCCAAGTATGATTTTTGGAGATGAGCCAACTGGTGCGCTTGATTCGAAGTCAGCGACGGATTTATTAGAAAGTATGAAGAAATTAAATGAAAAAGATCTTGTAACGATTTTAATGGTAACGCATGATGCGTTTGCGGCAAGTTATTGTAAACGAGTTGTATTTATTAAAGATGGAAAGTTATATAAAGAATTACATCGCAAAGAGATGACAAGAAAACAGTTCTTCCAACAAATTATTGATATGATGTCTTCAATCTCTGGGGGTGCGGCAAATGAGCTTATCTAGCATCGCCCTTCGTAATATAAAACGAAATTTTAAAGATTATTTTATATACTTTGCTTCCATGATTTTTAGCATTGTCATTTATTTTACGTTTAAGGCGTTGCAATACAATTCACAAATAAGTGAAGCTGGAGATAACATTGGACGAGGATTCCAGCTTGCGAGCGTAATGCTCATTATTTTCCTTGCAATATTTATTATATATTCGAATGGTTTCTTTACACGAAAGCGTAAGAAAGAAATAGGTCTTTATTCTTTACTCGGTATTCGAAAAAAAGAAATAGGTAAAATGCTGTTTTATGAAAATATGTTAATGGGTTTATTATCATTAGTAATCGGAATTGTAATTGGTAGTTTACTTTCAAAAGGATTCCTAAAGCTACTTTTAAATATGTTAGAGCTACATGTAAATGTTCATTTTGAAGTACCAGTTGGAGCGGTTATAGATACAACAGTTATTTTTTGTCTCATCATTTTATACACATCGTTTAAAGGATACCGCGTTATTTATCAATTTAAGTTAATCGAGCTATTCCGTGCAGATAACGAAGGCGAAGTCATGCCAAAAGGTTCGAAAATAATGGCTTTCATTTCTTTATTATTAATTGGATCAGGTTATTTCTTGTCAGTAACGGCTATTAAAAATGTGAGCGGTGATAACTTTATGCCCCTTGCACTTTACATTTTATTAGCGACAGTACTTGGAACGTATTTATTATTTATGTTCTTTACCGTTTTTGTATTAAAAAGAGTGCGAAATAAAAAATCCGCATTTTATAACGGAATGAAAATGGTTACGACGTCTCAGTTACTATACCGCATTAAAGGAAATGCAAAATCGTTAGCAACAATTGCCGTATTAAGCGCAGTAACGTTAACGGCGGTTGGAACTTCTGTAACGATGTATTACAACACATATATGCAGGCGAAGAAATATCATCCAGTTAGTTATTCTTATGAAAAGAAAGATATGGAATTAGATCGTAAAGTAAATGAGATTTTAAAAGAAGGACAGAATGAAGTCATTCATCAATATGAATTAGAGACGGTAAAAGTAGTAGGAGAATACGGTGATGGCACTTCATTACAATCAAGAACAACAGAACTTATCGCGCAATCATCATTTAATACAATCGCAAAATATTTAAATGAAGAAACTCTAGATTTAAAGAAGAACGAATTGTATGCATTTGATGGCATGTACAGTGAAGGTAAGAGAGATAGTGGCGTATATAAAAATCGAAAAGCTACATTCCCAATTGAAGAAGTAGCACCAGTACAAGTGAAAGATGTACAAGCAAAAAACATTACAAACTTATATGAACTTCTAGTTGTCGTTCCGGATGAAGTGTATGAGCAAGCAAAGAAGACAATTGGCTCTCATACTGTGAAAAATATTGATGTGAAAGACGAAAGAAATAGTAAAGTGTTAACGGAGAAATTAAAGAAAGTAATATCGGAAGAAGATGCAGAAGGAAGAGAGGAATTCAGTGACTTCTATACAATATTCCGCAGCGGTATTGAAACGTCAGGGTTAATGATGTTTAGTGGTATATTCTTAGGACTTGTATTTTTACTTGCAACAGGCTCTATTATTTATTTCAAACAATTAACAGAAGCACATGCAGATCGTGAACATTACATCGTTCTTCGAAAACTCGGTGTCACGAAAAAAGAAATGAAAAAAGCCATTGCGAAGCAAATGAGATTTATCTTCTTTATTCCTTTAGTAGTTGGTATATTACACACTTTATTTGCGCTCAAAGGATTAGCGACAGTTATTCCGTATGAAATTGCAGTTCCGTTACTAATTAGCATCGGGGTGTATAGTGTTATTTATATTGGTTATTATTGCTTAACAGTTCGTTCTTATTTCAGGATTGTTAGTAAATGAAAATAAGGTATACAGTTTTTGAAAAAGCGAAAGAGAGCGTAGTGAAAATTATGTTCTCTTTCGCTTTTTTTAGTTAAAATGAGGTGTGCATGAAAATGGTATTTAAATGGAGTGTTATTTCTTTCTATGGGAATGGGTTGGCTTGAAATTGATTAAGGCCTATTAACAAAGATATTTCATCATGTTAGTGAAGTGGCTTGGAAGTTAAATCATAAAGTGCTACTGATGAATGATAAAGGAAAAACTGTATGGATGTTAACCTTTTTAGAGAAAGATATCCCAGCTAATTTAGTTTGGAAGATTGAAAGAATAGATTGAAAATAGATGAGAAGTGGAGTGCATATGATGGAGACACAAATCGTTATTGGAGTACCTGGTTTATGGAAAGATAGAACAGAATTAATACAAGAAGTTGTGAGTAAAAGTAACTATATATTAGCAGGAAATGTTATGTAACATAAGGAGAAAGAGATTGGCTTTGAAATTGATATATATGAACAAGACCCTTCTTTGAGAGAGGCTTTCTTCTATGCAGGTGGTGAGCGTTTTGATGAAGAATTGCTTCGAGAGTTAGAGAAGCATACTTATACAGTGTATGTTATTGCGAAAGTTGACGATACAGAGAGGTTACAAGAAGTGATTGATGTAGGAATGGAACTTTTAAATGCAGGTGGGCTTGCTTTAAAAGTTGAAACAGCAGGTGTAGCTTATTCGAAAGAGGAATGGCAAGAGCTTGCAGAGGATAAGGAAATCTTCCCTATGTATTCACATCTTGTAACTTTAGTCGGAGATGAAGAGGACGATTATTATTCATGTGGAATGCAGGCATTTAATCTACCAGACGTTGTTTTAGACGGAGGAATAGATCCGGAAGTAGCTGTAGATTTATTAAATGATTTTAACCTACATAATATATTGGAAAAACCTAATTTGAAAGATGGAGATACAATTAGTTTCACAGAAGGTGCTCCAGTGTATCGTGTATCTCATTATATAGATGAACGTTATGAGCAAGAGGATCCATTTTATAACCCGTGTGGGGTATGGAAGTTAGAGAGTGCTTCGGCAAAGAAATCTATCTTTCAAAAATTTGGGAGTGTGCTAAAAGGATGGAAAAATACATAAAAGAACAGATGAGTATATGTGATAAATATAAAGCAGAGTATGTAGAATCCACGAATGAATTGAAATTAGGAATAGCACAAAATGTGAAAGATAGTATCGCTCCGATTAATGGGTTACGAATGCCTATAGAAAACGGAACGACAGGTTGGTACATTTGGGCTGGTGAAGAAATGGGGACAGAGGAAGATTTCTTTCTTCCTTTACACGTTCAACATATTGATGAATGGGCACCTGAAATAAAGAAGTATTTAGGGTTACCACCTGGTTGGAGATTTTTAATTGCTGGAGATTACGAGGACGTGTGGTATGATTCGGATTTGTTTGATGAAGATTTAGAAGAGGATGCAGATGAATGGGAAGAAAATATGCTACAAGAGTATGGATGGTACATGCATAGCATATTAGCAGAAGATATTGATGGCATCCATGCTAATTATCATACTAATGGTCTAAGAGAGAACCTTAATCATCAAGATTTACAAATAACATTAAATATGGATCCTGAAGTCGCGCATAGTGTTTTTTGTTCCATAATAGAAGAAATAAAGAGCGGAAAAAAGTTTGAACAAGGGATTGAGTATACGAATATTATTGAAGGATATCCCATTATTATAAAGTCTTTCGCAGAGATGGATCGAGAAGTTTTGAGGGTTTTATTACCTGATGAAAGAGGGATTCTTCCTACGAGGCCAGAGTGTGATGAGTGTTATAAGACTCAATTGGATGATATTGAGGAGAGTTGATAAAAAAAGAGCTGAAACTATTCAAGCTCTTTTTTCATGGCTATTTATGTCCTAAAATATGCTCAATCTCATGCAAACTTAATTTACTTGCCTTAGCAATCGTTTCAAGTGGTATACCAAGATCATACATATTTTTAATCATTTGAATTTTCCCCTGTTGAATGCCTTTTTCAATGCCTTTTTCAAGCCCTTTTTCAAGCCCTTTTTCAAGTCCTTTTTTAATTCCTTGTTCCATTCCTCTTTTTATTCCTTCTGTCTCTGCATGGGCGAATTTTGCTGCTTCATCCATTAAAACTTTCTCCCTTGCGTCATAGGCTTGTCGGAAAGATGAATCTTGACTCATACGTTCCCATTTATTTATCGCTTTTTGTAAAATAGGGTCTTGGTTCATAGCAATATCCTCCAATAGTTTAGTTAAGTGCTCATCCTCATTTGCTGAAAGCAATAAAAGCCAACGAACAAATGGATCTTTCCACGGATTTACTTTTTCTTCATGCCATTGTTCAGTTAACTTTGGAATTTCTATAATGTGGATTTCTATGTCTTCACTCAGGATTTTTTTTTGTTGTGTATTCCATAATACGCTCGTTGTATGGAAGGCTGGGTGTTCCGAAAACATTGCGAAGTTTAGTAAGTTTATGGTGATGGTTTTGTGAAGTGCACTGTAGGGCATCCCTTTTTGTAGTTGAGATGTGTATAGCCTTCCCCAATAATATAAACTGCGTTTAACCATATCGTGATTATTATTGAGGTCGGGTAAGTCGGAGTCCTCGCGGACTCTTTCTCCCCTCAGAACCGGACTTGTCCGTTTCCAAACATCCGGCTCAAGCCTTCTTTTTATCCCAAACAGCTAGTCGTTCTTCATCCATCATACGCCATTCTATTACCTGGATTCTTTCTCGAGGCGTTAGTGAAATATGTTTGTTCACTTTCTTGTAAATATATGCTCTCTCTCGAAAGATAGGATGCTTTTGATGGAGTTGAATGTGACAAGATGTATGTAGAAGTTGAAGATTACCATATTCATTTGTTCCTCCGTACACTTTAGGAACTTTATGATGTATTTCTAGTGCTTCTCCGTTTTGTAGAGCCTCTTCACACATTGGACAGATATATTTCTGTTTCTTTGCAATCTTGATTCGAGTTAGCGTATTATTGTTCTCAAAATCTTTTTTATTTCGTTTGGCAAAATAATCAGAGAGTTCAGGATTATCCGGGCTGTTTTTGTATCTTATCCCAATATGCCTTACAATGGGGGTCCAAACCATTTTATAGATTTGATACTGTGTCTTTGGACAGGTAAGAACCCATTTATCATGTCCTCCATGCTTAGGTTTTCGAAAATATTGTTTTACAATCCATTTCCAACTTTTCTTTGGATGCAAATGTTTTACATGTCGTACAACATTTCCCCATATAAAGTAATCAATCGATGAAAACACCTTTTTCGATACTACATGTCTCCAGTAATACACATACCCCCGGATTATTGAATTTAGGTTTGTTAATAGCGTATAAACAGGTTTCCCTTTCAAGTTTTGGAAAGTTGTTTTAATTTTCTTCTTAGCTTTTTGAATGCTTGTTTTTGACGGTTTTATTAACAATTTATTCTTGTCTTGCACATATTGTTTAATATGAAAACCTAGAAAATCAAAACCCTCAGTAATGTGAGTAACATGGGTTTTATCTGTTGCTAATGTAATTCCGCGTTTCTCGAGATATGGTACTAACTCTCGATACAAGGATTCGGCTTCTTTTTTGGTTTGACAAGCGATGATAAAATCATCTGCGTAGCGAACCATTGCCTTTGTACATTTGACATGAATATTATAGATAGTACCTTGTCTTTTTGTGTTACTCTTACTGTATCTAATACCGAGTTCTTTCTCCATACCATGTAAGGCGATATTAGCCAAGAGAGGTGAAATCACTCCTCCTTGAGGAGAACCTGCTGTTGTAGGGTGAAACACTTGATTATCTACATACCCAGATGCTAACCATCTTCTAACAATTTCTTTTGCTGGGAAGTTTTGAATTTTCTCTAAGATGTGTTCATGATTGAGATTATCGAAACACCCTGCAAAATCCCCTTCAAATACCCAAACTTTTTTGCTTTTGGAGTTTAGTTTATTAAAGATATTCGCTATGGCATCATGCGCACTACGCTTTGGACGGAATCCGTACGAAATGGGTTCAAATTCTGCCTCCCACTCCGGCTCCAGGGCGTTTCTGACGATATTCTGCCAAATTCTATCCTTAACTGTCGGAATGCCCAACGGGCGTAATTTTCCATTTTTCTTCGGAATGTGTATGCGCTTTACTGCTCTCGGGCGATGTAATTTGATATTTTGGGAACTCATTTGATGAAACAATGCTCCCCTAGACCTAGGTGATAATATACGTTCTCCATCAATACCCGCTGTGCGCTTCCCACGGTTTATTTGTGTAACTCTTTTAATTGATAACAATAGATTCGCTTTGCTCCGAAGCATAAGACGTTGTAATTTTCTTACTCTTCTACTTTGGTTTTGTTGTTTGGCACGAAAAATTCGTTGTCGTAACTTCCTTACATACCTTTCGATTTCTTTCCATTGAATTGTAAACCAATCTGTAAGTGAAGGAATAGCCGACGCCTTGTGAGCTGTATCCATAACTAGATTCCTTCCTTTCGGCAGAAGTTTTTTTTCGCTTTTTTTCGTGTTGAAGACCTGTTGGAAGTCTGCACCCTTTCGGGTTGCATCATTAGTTTTTTTTCCCCTGGATGCTATTCGCACAGTTATGAGTTCCTGTTGTCTTTCGACCTTGCGACTTTCGCTTTTTCCAACATCCCATACCCTCTATAACGTCATTTTGCCTTACGACATCCTTACTGTACAACGTACAGATTATATAGGGCTTACCAAGTTCCACTTCTAATAGATACGATGAGGGAAGGTACCTTCTTCTACTCCGACGGATATGTAGGTTGTCTCTCAGTAGCATACAAAGTCCACTTTTCTAATCCGCAGTTCCAATGTATCAACGTCTTTCATTAGATTTGTAGTAACGAAGCTTAAGAAGATTCACTGTCGTTTACCTTTCTCATCTTTCCCTAGCACGGATTGAATGTACGTTCATCGCTTCCTTATGCATTCCCTCATGCAACCAACCCTGCCATTACTGGCAACGCTGTTTTGGGTGGAAATATTCTTGACAACTAGAATAGCGTATCCTTATGGATACGCACTATTATGAAGCGACTTCTTGTCGCGCTTGTATTTCTACATTAACTTTTGTTCCTGTGTCTAATGTCGCTGAAATGTCTAAAATAGATAACTTATCCTCTTCATATTCCCTGTGTAAATGTGGATCTTCTAGTTGTAGAGAAGCAATGGGCGACTCTAAAGACTCTTGTAACATAGCATTTAAAAATGCAATTAGAATATCTTCGCTACCATTCGTACCAAACAATTGTTTAAATGCAAAATCAATGCGTAAATTAACTAACTGTTGGTTGAACAAAGTTTGTCCTCTCCCTTATATGAAGGTACTTCTTTCCTTCATTGTACATAAAAAGAACTAGAGTATGCAAACAAGCCATTCTTCTATTTTTTAGTAGTTTTATTAGAATGTCACAGGTAAGTATGGTTATGTTATACTCTAGTGAAATTAAAAAAATATTTTTGTTTATATCGGGGTGAAGATGATACATATGCAAAAAGATATTTTAAAACTATTAGATAAAAAGCAAAGTAACTATGAATTTCCTGCCTTTGATAATGAATATATGGATATTTCGCAAGTGAAATTCTCTCTTTTCTTTAAAGATACTAAGGATTGGTTAATGGTGTTTCAACTTGTTGGTGTAGGTTCATTAGGTGTATGTAATGATATTCAAGTATATGGAGATAGAATTACTCATTCAATGGGTGATGATTGCATTTTACAATTAAATGATGGCAATTATGAGTTATTTAATGATGAAGGTGAATTTATGCCGAATATTTATAACGGCAGTTTAAAAATTCGTGAGCAGCATTTTGAATATGAATTTACAGAAGAGGATTATATAAATAATGGAATAGAAGTACAAACGACAGAGCATTATCCAACATACTTTATGCGTATGCTTGCTACTAATGAAGAAGTTAGAACATTATTATGGTGGAGTAAAGAAGAGATTTTAGAAGAGTTCGGTTTAGAAGGTAATTGGGAACTAGCGTATGAAACGGAAGAATGGAAACATGTTGAAGACGAAAAAGTAAGTGAAAATGAATTCTTCCAATCAGTAGCCGCTGCAATAGAGAAGAAAGATCCAAGTGTTATTGTGAATGAAAATGCTAATGCTAATACGCATTGGAGAAATTGGATAGAGTTTGATTGTGACTGAAAAGGATAGGAGAAAGAATAATAAATGAAAAGAAGAAGAAAATCCGGAGAAAAAGTACAAATGCATCGTTTTGCACTACCTCTATGCTACGGAAGTGAAGCACCATATTATTATTACGAGGTAGCGCCCCATGAAAGAGAGGAACGCTTCCATTTAACATCAGATCTTTGTGTAATGGATGATGAACATTATTTTATTAGAGGATGTTTAGAGATTCCTATCATTGATTACCACGAAAATTTCACATGGACTGTTTGGGTATCACTTAGTAAAGAAAGTTATGATGAAGTATTAGAAAAGTGGGATGAGAGAGGCCGAGAAAATAGTGATCCTTATTTTGGTTGGTTATCTGTAGAAATACCATTTTATCCAGAAACATTAAATTTAAAAACAAATGTACATATAAGAGAAGTTGGAACGGCACCGTATGTTGAATTAGAGCCAACCGAGCATCCTTTAGCGATCGAACAAAGGAATGGAATTACTTTAGAAAGAGTTAAAGAAATAGAAGAAATGATTCAACGACATAACTAGATTAGAAGAGAAAAAAACGAGTGCTAGCACTCGTTTTTTTCTTTACACAACCGCAGGATTATAAATCATCGTAAAGTGTCCTGGTAATAATTCAATGTGACAAGGTGTATGAAGCGAACTTTCTCCATCTGTATCTACTTCTTTTTCTTCTTTCGTTTCAATATGAATGGATTTCGCTTTTACGTGGAAGATGTCATTTTCATTTGAATCCTCGAATAGTTTCTTTCCGATGTAATCTTTAAATGCTTGAATACCTGTTGATTTGACTACGAAAATATCAAGTGTTCCGTCATCACATTTTACGTTTGGAATAAAGGATGGAATACCACCAAGATATTCACCATTTCCAACCATGACAAGGACAGCTTCGTCTTCATATACTTGTCCGTCATAAGTAATTTTTACTGGGAATGTTTCAGCATTTTTTACAGTTCGAATTGTACTTAAATAGTAACCGATTTTACCAAGCTTTGCTTTTTCATCTGCATCGATATTGTTTGATACTTCAGATACGAGACCAATCCCCCAGAAGTTTAAGAAATGTTGTCCATTTGCTTTTGCAACGTCAACTGGTTTTATATGTTCTTTTGTAATAAGTTTTGCCGCTTCTGCAATGTTTTGCGGAACACCAAGTGTGCGAGAGAAGTCGTTGCAAGTTCCACCTGGAATAATTGCAAGTGTAGGTCTAGTTTCGAGAGGTGCTAAGCCATTTGTGCATTCAAATACTGTTCCATCCCCACCAAAGACGATAATTAAATCTACTTTACTAGCAAACTCTTGGCAATATTTTGTTGCATCACCTTGTTTTTTCGTATGAAGGATATGTAGATCAGGAAAAGCTGCGGCAAGAGGTGGTACGATTTTTGTTAAATTTGTATGTAAGTCACCTTGACCAGCTTTCGGATTTACGATGAGGAGTACTTTTTCAAATTTTGTCTTTGTCATTTTTTTCTCTCCCTTTGTCTTTTACGAATTGTGATAGAAAATAAACTTCCACCAGTAATTGATGAAAGTTTATTTTATTATATTATTCCGTTACAACTGAAGCGATAAATGGTAAGTTACGATATTTTTCCGCACAGTCGATACCGTATCCAACGATGAATTCGTCTGGAATTTGGAAGCCAACATATTCAGCTTTTAAGTCCACTTTACGACGCTCAGGTTTATCAAGTAGCGTACAGAATTTTAACGCTTTTGGTTTATGCATAAAGAAGTGATCTTTTAAGAAGTGAAGTGTTAAACCAGAATCGATAATGTCTTCTACGACAATTACGTTTTTGCCAGTAATGTTTACGTCGATATCTTTTAATAGTTTTACTTTTCCAGTTGTTTCTGTTTGATTTCCATAGCTAGATGCAGAAATAAAGTCGATTGTTACATCGTTTTTAATGTGACGAATTAAATCAGCAGCGAATACGAAAGATCCTTTTAGTACAGCGATGACTACGATTTCTTCTCCTTCAAAGTCACGTTCGATTTGAAGTGCTAGTTCTTTTACTTTTTCTTGTAATTGTTCTTCAGAAATTAAAGTGTCTTTTATTTCAATATTCATTGTAATCCTCCTACAGTGTAAAACTTATGAACATTTCGACTGTAAAGGATAGAATAGAAAAAGTCAAAGGAGATAGTAATTTTTTACAAAGATAACGACAAAATCATCTGATGATATGATATACTAATTATATTAAGAAAACGCTTCCATAAAGGGTGAATATGATGAAGAAGAAACAGTACACAAGTGTAACATTTATAAAAGCATTACTTTTAACAATTGTTCTTGGCCTGTTGGCTTACGTAATTGATGTACCTGCGATTCGTATTTCATTAATTGGAATGACTTTAGTGTTAGGAGCAATTTCGCACGGTATGATGTCGCAGCTAAAAGAAGCTGGACTTGATGATATGAGAGATCATATAGATAACAAGTAAGAAACCTTCATTATATAGAGTGAAGGTTTTTTTGTTTCTTACAAAAATGTAAGGTAGTTGTAAGGCAAATCGATAGTTGCATAATAGCATTTTGGATAAACTATGGGTGTAAGGTAAAAGGCAAGCATATTTTAGGTAAATTAAGTTTTAGGCACTCTATATGTGAAAAAGGAGTAGGAGGGCATGGAGAAACGTTGGACGACCTTTTCTTTTTTAGCGACTAGTAACACCGTAATGCTAGATGGAAAAATGGATTTTTTGCACTTGTTTGATCGTGAAGATGATCATTCTTCTTCTAAATTTACAATGAAATGGAATAAATGGAGCGAAAGTTGTAGGTTTGAAGAAGAGGCCCCTAACGAAGAGCAAAAGATTATTTTAACAAACCCTATTAAAGCGTGGGTTGTTCAACGTCGTAAGTGTAACGTCAAAAATCACTTCAAGAAAACTGAGCCGAGACAATTAGTTATCGCTCCGGCCCGTTCTACTTCCAAATCACGCGAAAGTAACATGTAAATATTGAGACACACACCCGAAAAAACATCGTACATATTACGATGTTTTTTTCTTTTTCTACAATGAAATCTTTAAATGAAATATATTTCATCTGCATCTTATATTTATATCTCTTGCTTATTCTAGTAATACATCCGGTGCGAGTTGATGTGAATAAAATATAAGGAGAGAATGAAGATGAAAAAGAGACTATTACCAATTTGTGCAATGGCATTTTTAACAGTAGGATATTCTTCAGTAGCGAGTGCGGATACTGGAACAGTAACAAAGGAAGAAGAAGCGCAAGTGCAACAAGATAAAGCTAAAAAAGAAGAAGCAATTAAGGAACAGCAAAAAAATGAAGTAGAGAAAAAACAAGCGGCCCAAGTACAAGAAAAAAATGATATGGCTAAAAAAGAGGAAGCAATAAAAGCTGAGAAAAAGAGTGAAGAAGAGAAAAAGAGAATAGCGCAAGAACAGTTAAAAAATGATATGACAAAAAAAGAAGCAGCGATAAAAGTCGAGCAAAAGAATGAAGTAGCTAAAAAAGAAGTAGTAAAGCCAGTTGTACAAGGTGAAAAATTACCAAATACAGCATCAAATAATGTAGCAATGATGGGATTAAGTGCATGTCTTGTAGCGGTAGGTACATTATTTGGTTTGAATCGTCGCAATAAGATTAAAGCGTAAATAAAATATTTTCCTATAAAGAATGGGATAATTTCATATATTAAAAATGGTAGGTTACTCCTACCATTTTTGGCATGGAGGAATGAAGAATGAAGTTACTCAATTATATCGGTATCATATTGATGGCTATAGGGCTATTCATGGGATCCTATTATGCTGTGGAATGGTATAAAGGAAGAAGCTCTGCCGGGCAATTAACTGCAGAAGAAATAAAGAGTCTTAAAAATATACAAGATACTCAACTTTCTCGTGAAACACCTGTAACTTCTCAAGTGCCTTCTTCTCAAACAGAACATAAAGAAGGAGAAAAGGTAGCGATGTTAAACATACCGAAAATAAAGAAGAAGTTTTCTATATATTGGGGAGCAGATGATACGACTTTGAAAAAAGGAGTGGGTATGTTCGTTAGTGATTTAACGACAACTCCATCTGGAGGGGGACATACTGTACTGAGTGGACATCGAGATACTGTATTTACAGATTTAGAAGAGTTGAAAGAAAAGGATACCCTTGTTTTAGAGTATGATAATAAAACGTACACATATGAAATTCAAAAGACATGGATTACTCATGCGGATGATCGTACTGTTATTATAAAAAAAGAAGAACCGATATTAACAATGACAACTTGTTACCCATTTAATTATATAGGGAATGCACCAGATAGATATATTATCGAGGCGAAGTTAACTGGCAGTTATTCAAAGTGAAATTATAGTTTCTGAAAGCGGGAGGGGGATATATAAATTATGTCAAAAAATATTTTAATTGTTGAAGATGAAGACATATTACGTGAAATATTAAAAGATTATTTTTTAAGTGAGCAATATGTAGTGTTTGAAGCGAGGGACGGGAAAGAGGCTTTAGTTGTATTTGAAAAAGAAGAGGTTGATTTAGTTATTTTAGATATTATGTTGCCAGAACTTGATGGGTGGTCTGTTTGCCGAAGGATTAGGAAGACGTCGGAGGTGCCTATTATTATGCTGACGGCGCGCGTAGATGAAGACGATACGTTACTTGGTTTTGAACTTGGAGCAGATGACTATGTGACGAAGCCGTATAGTCCGCCAATTTTATTAGCAAGAGCGAAACGATTATTAGAAAGTAGAAAAGCATCGAAGAAACCTTTAGAGAACGAAGATGATACGTTATCGATTCATGGCATCCATGTCCATTTTCCATCGCGTACTGTTACTGTTGATGAGGCAGATGTTAGTTTAACGCATACGGAGTTTGAAATATTGGTGTATTTCATGAAAAATCAAGGAATCGTTTTAACGCGAGAGCAACTCATTTCAAGAATTTGGGGATATGAATTTGCTGGCGATGATCGAACGGTGAATAGCCATATTCGTAATTTAAGAAATAAATTAGGAGAGAAAGCAAAGTATATTACAACTGTAGTACGAACTGGTTATAAATTTGAGGGGAATATATGAGAAAAGGGATTGTTCTAAAATTATTTACTCTTACAACAGCATTATGCATGTTAATTTTAGCGACGATATTTATTGGACAAACGATATTTTTTAAACAATATTATGCGAATCGAAAAGTGGAAGATATTAAAGTGAATTTAAATTCCTTTGAGAAGAACTATTTAAATCATGCAGGAAATGCAGAAGAAATTCAGAAACTAGAGCAAGACTTTTTAAGAGAAAATAATACGTGGATTACGACATTAGATAAGAACGGGAATTTAAAACATGCAGATGATTTTTATTTTGAGGTAACGATAGATCGTAGGCAACAAAAGAGCTTTGGACAACAAATATTTAAAATTCCTTTAGGCAATCTCGTCAATATTGAGGAGATTGATAATAAATTATCGGAGCATTTTTTAGGGCAAGAAATTTATTTTTCTGGAGTGAGAAAAGAAGATAGTTTTATTCCATTCTCTTTTTCTTTATCTAAGCAGAATTTAAGCGGATCTAATAAACCGTTAGAAAAAGCATTTAATGAGAAAATGAGTAAATTAAATGAGGAGAAAAAGAAAGCAGCTGTGGAACAAGTTGGTAAGGAAAAGAAGCCGGCTGTTCGGGAGCAAGCTGCTCAAGAACCAGATGTTTACATAGGAGGGCGTGTTACGAAAGTACAGTTTCCAGATGTAAAAGGCCCCGTAAATCCAATTTATAAAAACACTTTATTTTTGGATAGTATAAAAGAATTTCAAACGGATGTGTTACTAAAAGAGAGTAATCAAATAGAGTATTCAACAAAGACAATGGACTACGAAAAGAATGATATAAAATATAAATTATTAATGAAACCAATAAAAGAAAAAGACGGATCGGTAACATATATTTATGCGATGGCTTCTTTACAGCCGGTAGATGAAGCTGTACAAATGGTGCAAGATTATTATATCTATATCATTGCATTTGTAGTCGTTCTTATTTTTCTAGCTTCGTTCTATTACTCAAAACAAATTGCAAAGCCATTATTGAAAATAAATGATACAACAAAGAAAATAGCGCATTTAGACTTCACAGAAAAAATACCGATTACTTCGAAAGATGAAATTGGAGATTTATCGAAAAATATTAATGTGCTATCAAATAAACTCCATTCGCATATTGGACAGTTAGAAGAAGATATTGAAAAGGAAAGAAAGTTAGAAAAGACGCGAAAAGAATTCATTTCTGGTGTTTCACATGAATTAAAAACACCGCTAAGTATTATGAAAAGCTGTATTTCTATTTTAAAAGATGGGGTAGCTGAACATAAAAAAGAGTATTATTTTCAGGCAATGGAGAGAGAAGTAGACAAAATGGATACGTTAATTTTGGATATGCTTGAGTTAGCTAAATTTGAATCTGGTACATATAAAATGAAAAAAGATTCGTTTTATATTGATACAGTAATTGAAGGTATATGTGAACATCTATCTGTGGAAATAGAGAAAAAAGAACTTCATATTCATAAAAATATAAGTTCATTTGAAGTGATTGCAAATCAAGGCCGGATTGAACAAGTCATCGTGAACTTCATTACGAATGCTATACGATATACACCAAATAAAGAGGATATTATTATTTCTACAATAGATGAGAAGAATCGTATAAAAGTGTGCATTGAAAATAAAGGTACTCATATTGAAGAAGAGCAATTAGATAAAATTTGGGATCGTTTTTATCGCGTGGATACAGCTCGTCAGCGTTCACAAGGTGGGACGGGGCTTGGGCTTGCTATTTCAAAGAATATTTTAGAACTACATGATGCTGAATATGGGGCAGAAAATACAGAAGATGGTGTATTATTTTATTTCTATTTACCGAAAAAAGCGTAGACAATATGATCTATGCTTTTTTAATTTATTTTCATATTATCTTTACCTAATCTTTATTTTTAATCAGTATAATTTGTTTAGAATATGAGGTTATGTAAGGAGTCGATGAACCGTGCATAGCAATTGGCTAAGTATAATGGTATTTATTTTCTTTTGCGCATTTATTGTATTTTTAATTGATATTACGATATGAAAAAAGAGCGCTCATTAAGCGCCCTTTTTTTGTGTATTCATTTGATAAGCACTGATGCTTTTGAATAATCGTGGTGAAGTGATAAATAAAAATATAAGTAAAACGGTACATAAAATAAAAGAACCAAGCATTGTACTTCCATTTACGATTAATGAATATAACACAGCTGATTGACCTTTCGGCGCATATTGTCCCCAGAAAATAATGCCGGCAATAAAGTGGCAGAAATAGCGAGCAAAGCTACCGATAAATGTAGCAAGGATAATATAAGCAAGGACTTTCTTACCCTGATTTTGTTTTGATGAATGTTTGTCTTTATGGTTACCTAAATTTGATTGTTCTAAGCTATTTTCATTGGATGTTAAAAGTGCTTTTTGAATTGGACGATAGAATAAGCCAGCAAATCCGATAAAAGCAAAGGCAATGAAGTACTCAATGAATGCTTGAACAGGTGTTAAAATATAAGCATCTCCCACGACAATTTGTAATAGTCCCCAAACTAAACCGCCTAAGAAAGCTGATTTAAAGCCCCAGCGGTAAGCAATAATAAAAATAGGAATCATAGCGAATGAGATAGAACCGCCTGTTGGAAGTTTAAGTGATAATGGTAAAATATCGATAATCATGGCGAAGGCTGCAAGAATAGCAGATTCGATCATCGCTTGTAAATTGGTGTTACGCATGTTGTCTCCCCCTAAATCCAAGTTGTACAAAAAAGAATAGATATCATAGGAGGATACGAAATACGTAAATAAAAATGAGGTATGTATTTCGGACGTTTGCACAATCCCTGCGTTAGCATTAACTAACAGGTTCGAAGGGTCGGAACGAAGTGTTCCCTCTCAGCGGCATGGCTCCCCCAGTGATAACGAAATTCTTTATTTGTTATTGTTTATTGTAAGCGAAATGGATGAGAATGGCAAACGAATACAGTATGACAATAATTGAAATAGAATTGTAGCGAAATGTTAATAAATATGAAGCAAAAGGGTATAGTACAAGAGAAATTGGGTGTGGTATAATTTTTTTGAAAATAATTATCATTCTCTTCTGAGGGGGAAGGTTATGAGCTTAGTAGATATTAAAATTGGAGAGAAAGTGTTAGTAAAAAGTATTCAGTCTTTAGATCAGCTATTAAAGCGTAGACTAGCTGCTTTCGGTCTTGCTGAAGGAAGCGAACTTCGCCTGAAACAGAAAGCGATGTTCAAAGGTCCTTGTACATTGGAGTGTCGTGGACAGTTAATTAGTATTCGTCATTGTGACGCGAAAATGATAAAGGTGGAATTAGCGTGAATAAGGTAGCTTTGCTAGGGAATCCGAATACAGGGAAGACATCATTATTTAATGCGCTTACTGGTTCTTATGAATACGTAGGAAACTGGAGCGGTGTAACAGTAGAAAAGAAGGTTGGTAAATTAAAAGATAGACAAGGAACATTAATTGATTTGCCAGGTGTGTATGATTTAAATCCAGTTTCACGTGATGAAGGTGTTGTAACAAACTTTCTATTAACAGAAGAATTTAATCATATGTTAAATATCGTAGATTCCTCGCAGTTTGAAAGAAATATGCATTTAACGTTGCAGTTACTTGAATTTGGTAAGCCAGTCTCAATTGGTTTAAACATGGTTGATGTGGCGAAGCAAAGAGGAATTGTCATTGATGTAAAACGATTATCAGAGCTATTAGGTGTAACAGTCGTTCCTGTTGTTGCAAGAAGTGGAAAAGGCTGTGAAGAACTGCTTACGACTCTTAAAGAAAATGACAAAAAAGAGAAAAAGCCATTCCTTATTTCATATGGTGTACAAATGGATGAAGGAATTGGAGAAGTAATTGCTCTTTTAGAGACAGCGAATTACGAGCATCCGAGATGGTTAGCACTTCAATTTTTAAGCAATAACGAAGTAGTAGAAAAAGAAATGAAAGCATTACCAATTTATAAGGAACTCATAGCCATTCGATCTCGCTTAGAAGGAAGACTTGATTGTACGTTAGAAGAGCACATTTACAAAACTCGTGAAGCGTATATTGAAAAGTTAAAAACAAATGTTATGAAGCATGAGAAAGAAGGAAAAATTCCTTTTTCAGAAAAAATTGATAGATTAATTACACATAAAATTTTAGGACTTCCAATCTTTTTAGCAGTTATGTTTTTTATTTTTCAGGTTACGTTTACGTGGATTGGTACACCTTTATCGGATATGTTAGATGAGTTTTTTGGTGGCCAGCTTACGGATTGGGTGACGGCTGGACTTACAAGTATTGGAGCTTCTGATTTTATTCAAGCACTAGTTACAGAAGGTATTATTGCCGGTGTTGGTGCTGTATTAGTATTCGTACCACAAATCTTTGCACTATTCTTTTTTATTTCATTATTAGAAGACTCAGGGTATATGGCGCGAATTGCAGTTGTTATGGATAGAATTATGGAGTTTTTCGGCTTAAACGGAAAAGCTTTTATTCCGATGATTATCGGTTTTGGATGTAACGTTCCAGGTATCATGGCTGCGAGAACGATTGAACAGGAAAAAGAACGTTTACTTACCATTTTAGTAACACCATTTATGTCTTGTTCAGCACGATTACCTGTATATGCATTATTTGCGGGCGTATTTTTCCCGCATAGTCAGGCGACTGTTGTATTTTCTTTATATGTTGCAGGGATTGTTCTTGCGTTATTAGTTACAAAAATTATGTCTCTTACAATTTTGAAAGCGGAAAAGTCTATTTTCGTAATTGAATTACCGCCTTACCGTGTGCCACAAGCAAAAACATTATGGCTAAGCACGTGGGAGAAAGGAAAGGGATTTGTTCGTAAAGCTGGTACATTCATCTTTGGTGGTTCGGTTGTTATTTGGTTATTAAACTATGCAGGTCCATCAGGATTCGGCGTTGATATGGGAGATAGCTACTTAGCGATGATTGGTGGATTTATCGCACCATTATTTGCACCGCTCGGCTTCGGAACGTGGCAAGCTGCAGCATCCCTTTTAACAGGATTTTTAGCGAAGGAAGTTGTCGTTTCTACAATGGCAATTATTTATGCAGTTAAAGAAGATGTGCTTGGAAATGTAATGGGAGCACATTATACAGCATTATCAGCTTATGCATTTATGTTCTTTATTTTATTATATGTTCCGTGTTTAGCGACGGTAGCTGTTATTAAACGTGAAACAGGATCAGCGAAGTGGACGATTTTTTCAGTCGTTTATCCACTCGTAGTTGCTTATGTATTAACGCTCATTATATACCAAGTTGGATCCTTACTCGGATTCTAGAAGGAGATGTATTGTGATGATGGTCAATATTATAATTGGAGCTATCATTTTTGGTTATGCAGCATATACGTTAGTTAATTTTGTAAAGAGAAGTAAAAAAGGAAAATGCGCGGCATGTTCTTTAAATAAGTCATGTCAGTCGCAAACTTGTAGCCCGGATATGGAGCAAATTGCTCATAATAAATAGAAAAAAGCTTTGCGAATTTCGCAAAGCTTTTTTGTTTTACTTTTTAATTTTTACAAGTTGAGAAGCTTCTACGCCTTTGTAACCAGGGAATTCTTTACTTGGGTCTTTATCAAATTTTAATACACCTACAGATTTTTCATCACCTTTTACATTGCTGTAAGTTGCGTCATCGACAATCGCATACATATCTGTATATGCACGACCACTTCCGATAATTGTGTTGCCTTCATATTTTAATTTTGCCCCATCAAGTGCAGCATTTTCTACTTTTTCTTTTGCAAATAATACACCTTGTTCTGTTGTTACAGCTGGTAATTTATCAAGTGGTTTCGTGTTGTCTTTTTCATCAACTTTGCTAAGTAACTCTTTTTTCACTAGTTCTTCACCAGTTTTCTTATCCATTACAAGAACTTTTTTACCATCTAATGTTGTCATTTTCATTTTATAGAAGTCTTTTTCTTTCACTTCTTTTTTGTTTTTATCTGTAATTTGCTGAACTTGTTCTTCTGATCCGTACAGTACAAAGCCGTTCGCTTTCTCTCCTAATAAAGAACAACCTGATAATGCTCCAAGTGAAATTGCTGCTGCTAATCCGATTCCTACTAATTTTTTCATGATGATTTCTCCTTTTATCTGTTTTATAGTAAATACAATTTTTGTATCGTTGCTTACATGCGAAGAAGCTTGTTTGTTGCTTCTGATATTAGTGTATAAGAAATATTGGAATGCAACTATCGAGTTAGCTTACAGTAACATTACACTTATGTAATTTAGTGAAATTGCACAAAAGTAAGTTAATTCCAAATAGATATAATTATAATATATTGTAAATACAATATTATATATAAAATGTCATATTATAATGGATGTATTTTGGAAATAACATGTAAGGACATATTAGTTTTGTTATAATAAACACATAGGCTGTAAAATGAATATTCTTTACTGTAAAGGGAGATTTTTCAGTTTTCCAAGTAGTGAATTTGAAATATGAGGTATATCATAGGAGGAATTTAGATGTCTGTATTTAAACGATTAAGAGATTTAACAATGTCGAATGTGTATTCGTTAATTGAAAAAGCGGAAGATCCAGTTAAGATGACTGATCAATATTTACGCGATATGCAAGCCGATGTACAAGAGGCTGAGAAAAGTGTAGCAGCTCAAATCGCACTTGAGAAGAAATTCAAAATATTATTTGAAGAGCAAGAAGCACTTGTGAAAAAACGTGAAGAGCAGGCTCATATGGCTGTTCAAGCTAATAACTTAGATCTTGCGCGTCGTGCATTAGAAGAAAAACAAAATGCAGAGCAAAAAATGAATGAGTATAAAGCAAGCTACGAGCAAAATAAAACTGCTGCTGATAACCTGCGCCTAAAGCTAGAAGAAATGCGTAAGCAATTAACAGAGCTGAAAAATAAACGTGAAACACTTGTAGCACGTGTAAATGCTGCGAAAGCACAGAAAAATATTAATCAGGCGATGTCTGGATTTGATTCAAATTCAGCAAAAGCTGGTTTAAGCCGTATGGAAGAGAAAGCCCTTCAATTAGAGGCTGAAGCGGAAGCAAGCGGTGAAGTTTATAAGAAAGAAAAATCATTAGATGATGAATTCGCAAGCTTAAACAAAAATTCTGCTGTTGACGATGAATTAGCTCGTATTATGAAGCAGTATGAGAAATAATATAGAATAAAGACAAATGAACCGACATGTCTAAATATATTCATGTCGGTTTTCTATTATATTTTAGAGGAGGTTTTGCAATGACATGGATGAATGTAGTTGCCATGCTTGTATGGACTGGAGCGAGTGCAGTACTTTTATTTGCAATTATGTGGGTTGATTCAATTTTTACAAAATACAATGATTTAAAAGAAATCAAAAATGGAAATACAGCTGTAACAACTCGTTTTATTATGAAATTATTTGCACAAGGGTACATTTTATCTCAATCGATAACGAAAGCAAATGATTTATGGCAAGCACTTCTTGCATCAGCAGTTTCTTTCGTTATTTTATTAGTGGTAGAAATGTTTATCGAATTCGTATTAAAGAAAATGTCTGGTCTTGATTTAGAAGAAGGTACGAAAGAAGGTAGCGTTGCACATGCGATGTTAGCCGGATCATTACATATTGTTGGTGCACTAATTTTAGGTGCTTGTTTATAAAGAGAAAAGGAGGGGTAGATCATGAGTTTATTTAAACGAATTAAAAATATAATGAAAAGCCCAGAGCCACCGAAGCCGGAAAAGAGTCTTTTAACGTTAGCTCCTGGCGATATGATTGAAGTTTCATTAGTTATGTATGAATTAATTGGGAAAACGAGTATGCATTCGCGTAAGGAAATTGTTTTGACATTGCAAGATGGAAAAGATATTCGTTATTTAAAAATTGAAGACCGAGAAAATACGTATTACAAATTATATACTCCAATTGATGGTCGCTTAGATTCAATTGATGAAATTCCGACGACAATTGAAATGGATGATATCGAGTACCATATGGAAGAACAATATAACGGACGTGTTGTTGTGATGGGAAAAACTCCATTCTCAGCTTCAGAAGAACAGTATATATGGGAATTCCAATCAGATAATCGAAAATTATTGCGTATTGAATGGCAAAATGGTCGCACAATGATGTATGAGGGAGAAGCAATCATTCCTGCTGATGTACAAATTATAAGAGCAACGTAAGGGGGCGTAATCATGTCAAACCGATTGTTTACCATGATTAAATCGTTTGTGATCCCTATACTTGCTATCGTTATATTACTTGTTGTTGCTGGTTATGCCTTATCAGGTTGTCAAGGCGGGCAGACAAAGTCGATTCAAGACCGTTATCCACTTGAATCTGTTGCCAAGGAAGGTAAACAAGAATCTTACGTGTATAGGGCCGCCAATCGGTCAGTTCCTGAAGTAGCGAAGGAACTCATTAACGAAAGAGAACCGAAGCAAGCATCTAAAGAAGACGAAAATCAAATGTTCCTCGTTTATTCTGATAAGATTTATAACCTGCAAAAGGATAAAGAGAAACCATCTGATACGTTAATTGAAATAAGTAATAAAGAATTTGTCCGTCAAAATTACCAACCGTCCTTCTTGCAAGGATATATTATGGGTAGCATATTAAACGATATATTCGGTTCACGAAAATCATCATACGGTGATTATCGAGGATATAATGACAGACAAAATCATAAACCAGTTATTCCAGAGAGACCACCTACGAAAGAAGAAAAGAAAACCCCACCTCCAATTACGAAGGAAGGGAAAGGGTCTATCATTAAGCGAGGCGATAATGTAGATTCGAAACCATCAGTAGGTGATAAGGGAAGTATTACTGAAAAAGGAAGTAATACTACGCCCCCACCTTCTACTGGAAGCAAGGGTAAGATTACAAAAACACCAGGCGGTTCAAGCGGATCAGATGTGAAGCCAAAATCATCTATTAAAACGCCGCCAAGGAATACATCTCCTCCGAAAACGAGGGTCGGTGGTTCAGGAAAAATTACGAAGAGAAGATAGTGTAGAGACCGAAAAGTGGAATTTGCTTTTTGGTCTTTTTTGTTATGGGAATTAATTCCTCTCATGTGGTACGATTTAGGCATAAGGGAGGAAGTAAAAATATATCAGCGATTTTTGAAATATATCGACTTACCGACAAAAACTGACAACGATAGCAACTTAATAATAAAAAGAGGGTGTGCCAAAATTTTGGCACACCCTCTTTTTCATAACGATTAATGAATATCACGTTTCTTAAAGTTACCGCCTTTTACTTCTGCTACGTCATAAACTGTAATAAAGGCGTGTGGATCGATTTCATTAATAAGTTCTTTCATTTTACTTTCTTCTAAACGGTTAATTACACATGAAATTTCTTTAAACTTCTCTCTTGAATAACCACCGTATACTTCGTTATATGTTGCACTTCGGCCTAAACGATCGCGAATTGTTTCTACCATTAATTCAGGCTCTTTTGTAATAATTTTAAATGCTTTTGAACCACTTAAACCAACTTCAACGATATGAATCACTTTCGAAGCGATAAAGTAAGCAATTGCCGAAAGGATAGCTCCTTGCAGGCCGAATACCGTTGATACGAAAATAAATACGAACATGTTTAAGAATAAAATAAGGTCACTCGTTCCAAATGGTAACTTACGAGAAAGCAATACAGCAAGCATATCGATTCCATCTAATGCCCCACCGTTACGTAATGCTAGTCCCATACCAAAACCGATGATAATACCACCAACAACTGTAACTAATAATGTATCGCCTTCAATAATAGCTGGTATTCCGTGCATGACAACGGTACCTACTGCTAATGAAGCAATTCCGATAATAGAATAAATCGCAAAGCTTTTACCGATTTGCTTATACCCTAACCAAACGAAAGGAATGTTAATAACTGCGATTAGAGCTCCTAATGGCAATCCAAATAATCTTGAACTAACGATACTTAAACCAGTTACACCACCGTCTGATACGTTATTTGGAATTAATACTGCTTCTAATCCGTACGCTGTGATAAATGCCCCAATAATAATCATCAAAGCTTTTGAAGCAATTCTTAGCTTATTGGGCTTGTTTTTGATAATTTTCTCCATGTAATTTCCTCGTTTCAAACTAGTTTCTTATTTGTTACGTAATTCACACCTAAATTTTATTTTAACATTTAATTTGAAAAAATTCTCCTTTAATGGATGTATGCAGGGAATATTATCACCATATTATCTTTAAAATATTTTTGAAATCAGTATAAGAAATCCCATCCTTTCAAAGGATGGGATGCTATTAAGAAAATATAAAACTAAGTACTGATACGAATAAAGCGAAACCTAAAATAGTTCCACATATTTTCATATGGCGCTTGCGTCCCATTACGACAATCGCAACATATTCACGGATCATTGCGTTAGGCCAGTAATAAAATGCAGTTTTTGATCCGATTCCTTGGCTATTAAGACCGGCTTGTCTTGCATATATACCAGCACGGAAAAGGTGGAAATTATTCGTTGTAAAAATACTTTTATATTTACCTTCTGGTTTTAAAGAATCCATAATTTCTTTAGAGAACAGCATATTTTGATATGTGTTTACAGAGCGATTTTCCTGGACTGTATGTTCAAGAGGAATTCCTTTTTCAACAGCGTAACTTTGCATCGCTTCCGCTTCTGGAAGACCTTCATCTGGACCTTGTCCACCAGAAAAAATAATTGTTGGTGGTGTATTAACAGCGGCTTGTTTCCAATAGAAGTCAATCGCTTTATTAATGCGGCTTGCAAGTAAAGGTGGTACTTTATCATTAATTAAGCCGCTACCAAGAACGATGATGAAATCTTGATTACGTCTTGGTCTGTTGAATTGGTATAAAAAATATGCACTTAAGAAGTTAGATAAGTGTATAAAGAAATATATGCTTATAAGAGAAATAGCTGCAAAAATAGGCTCTAAATGCGATGAAACCAAACTTGCTGGATTTATAATAGGGAGTAACATAAAGAATAACATCCCTAAAGCAGCAAGGAGTGTTAAACAGTTAGTGAACCGTCGTCCTTCTCGCTTCATTAAAATTCTAGCATTAAGAAATAGCCCAAACATTAAAGCAACAATACCGAAAGGAAGCATAATGAGAAGTGCTAAAAAAGGTAAAAATATAATGTAGCGTAGGACATCACTATCTGAGTTCAATGATACAATCACACAAAAAAGAAGGAAAAAACAGATAAAGGCATTAAATAAAAAGCCGTTTATTATTTTTCGCGGATCTTTTAAATATGAGATAAGAAAAATAATAAATAATATAAGAGGAATAATTCCGAAATACATCATAAATATAGTACACCTCAACTTGTATAAGAATTTGACATACCTTTTATATTACATGATTTTATAAGTGAAAATGAAAGAAAAAGGATTTTGAATTTTCTCAATAAAATATATAGATACGTATGTTACAATATATTCAAAGCGATATATTAAAAGTAAAATGGTTGAAAAGGCACTCAGTAGAGTGCTTTTTCTTTTTGTATGCAATTGTGCATATTATATTTTTTTTCAAATGAAGAGGATTACAATATAAGTTGTAGACAGACTTTATAAAGCAGAATTTCATACAAACATTTCCCTCTACTTTTTGTATCTAACAATCGTATAACAATAAATAATTCTGTTTTATAGTGTCTGTTTTTGAAAGGTGTCTTTTTTGAAGGCACCTTTTTTTATTAGTATAGATAGTTTACACTGTTAGCATAGTGTAAACTATCTATACTAAACATTAGCAATCTTCCGTATAAATATTATCAATTTACTATATATTCCAGTGGTGTTAACCTACATATGAAAGGCTTTCTTTTTCAAAATATTACCCCTAATAAAATTTTGAAGAAGTCAACTGTCTCCAAACTTGTCTTTATGCTTAAAGAAAAAGCACTCAAATTGAGTGCTTTTTCTTATTGAAACATGCTATTTTTCTAGGCGATTTTCATAAAATAAAAGTAAAGAAATGAAAGTGGGTGACAAAATGCCGGCAGTTGTGGAAGGTGTTATTATTGAAAACTGCAATGGAACAATTAATGTAGGTGACAAATATAACGTACAGCCGATTGAAAAGACGAAGGCTTATAATGGATCGGGATCATCAAATACAGGAATGAAAGTACAAACGTTTAGCGGGATTAGTACAGCTGATGTATGGGATAATGATGCGAATGATCAGGGGATACAGTTTACTTTATAGTACAGTATGTAAAATTGCATAAAATGATGAAGTTGCCCTATGATACAATCTAGCTGTGAGCTGTTAATGATTCTTCTGTAGTATAGTTGTTAGATTAGAAATATAACATCTTATCGAAAATCATACGTATAAAAAAGACACTTCAAATGAAGTGTCTTTTTTTACCTTAGTGATACCCTTTAGCAGAGTCTTTATGAATTTTATTTTTAAATATACTGTAGCTCCAAAGCTGATATCCAATAACGATTGGTACCATGACCATTGCAACGAAGAACATAATTTTTAAGTTTAATTGACTACCAGCTGCGTTGTATAACGTTGTACTGTATGCATCGTTAATACGAGATGGTAACATTCTTGGGAACATACCTGCAAAGCCAGTTGTCATAAACATTGCGATTGTTAGGCAAACGAATGTGAATGCAAGGCCAATTTTATGTTTGTACACCATAATTAGTGCGAGTACACTCATTAGCATTGCAAGTACTGGAAGAATGAATAGTACCGGATATTCCGTAAAGTTTTGGAATAAGTTTGTTCGATTAGCAGTCGCTACATAGAAAATAGCTAAAATGATAGCAGCTGCCATTGAAAACAGTCTTGCGATTTTATAAGCACGGTCGGATACTTCACCAGTCGTTTTAATCATGACCCAAAGGGCACCGGATACGACAAATATAGCAGTGAAGAAAAGACCACCTAATATACCGTAATGGTTTAGTAAGCTAAGTAAATTTCCTTCATAGCCATTTTTTCCGATTTGTAGTCCGTAATACAAGTTAGCAAATGTAACACCGAATAAAAAGGCGATTAAGAAACTGCCAATTGCAAATGCCCATTTACAAGTTTTTTGCCAAATTGGTGAATCATCTTTATGCATGAATTCCAGTCCAGCGGCACGAGCAAATAGTGCAAGTAATACTAAGAATAACGGTGTATATAAATAACTAAACATATTAGCATATGTGACTGGGAAGGCAGCAAATGTTGCGCCACCAGCTGTAATTAACCATACTTCATTACCGCCCCAGAACGGGCCAATTGCTTCTTGTAATTGATTTCGTTCTTGTCGATCTTTCGTAACGAAAGGAAAAATCATTCCGTTACCAAGTGCATACCCGTCAAGAATGAAGTAAACTGTCCAAATCACGCCCCATAAACCGAACCAGATGATTGCAAGCATATCATGAGACATGAGCCACACCTCCCTCAGTAGCAGGTTCTTCTAATGCGGCAGGTCCTTTTTTCGCGAACTTCAGCATTAAGTATACGTCTGCGATTAAAAGTAAAGTGTAGAATAAAATTAAACTAATTAATGAGAACCAAATTTGCGGGACAGATATAGGCGATACAGATTCTGCTGTACGCATTAGTTTATATACTGTCCATGGTTGGCGACCTACTTCAGCGACAATCCATCCTGCGTTAATCGCAATATAAGGAAGTAAGACAGACCATATTGTAATTTTTAAATAACGTTTTGAGTTTTCTAGTTTTCCTTTTCGGTTTAAATAGAAGCCATACCAAGTTAATGCCATAAAGAACATACCGAGTGCAACCATTAAGCGGAAGCTATAATACACGAGGTTAACATTTGGACGTTCATCTTTCGGAATATCTTTTAAACCAACAATTTCGCCATCAAATGAATTTGTGTAGAAGAAGCTTCCGAGTTTTGGAATCGTAAGGAATTCAAAGTTCTTCTCATTTTTTACATCAGGAATTTGAACAATTGAGAAGCCTTGTCCTTTTCCAGTTTCCCAAACTGCTTCCATCGCAGCTCCTTTTGCGGGTTGATATTTAGCTGCTGATACACCAGATTGATGTCCCATAAACGGTGTAATTGTTGCGGCGAATAAGCCTAACATTAAGCCGAACTTAAATGATTTTTTGAAGAATTCAACTTCATTTTTACGTAATAAGTGATAGGCACTAATTGCCATAACGAAGAAAGCACCAACAATATAACAACCAACTACAGTATGGAAGAACATATTCCAAGCGTATGGATTCGTAACGAGTGCCCAGAAATCATTTAATTCAGCGCGGCCGTTACGTACTACGTAGCCAACAGGGTTTTGCATAAAGCCGTTTGCTGTAATAATCCAAAGGGCAGAAATGTTTGTTCCAAGTGCAACCATCCACATGCAGAAGGCACGGAACTTTGGTGAAATTTTGTCTTTACCGAATAACCATATTCCCATGAAAGTAGATTCTAAGAAGAAGGCAACAAGTGCTTCGATTGCGAGAGGTGATCCGAAAATGTCTCCCATATATTTGGAGTACTCAGACCAGTTTGTTCCAAATTGGAATTCCATCGTAATCCCGGTTATAATCCCCATTACGAAGTTAATTGTAAATAATTTACCCCAGAAATTTGCCATTTTGCGGTATGTTGGATTCAATGTGCGGGCGTATTGAGTTTCCATACATGCTACTAAAATGACAAGTCCGATTGTCAAAGGTACAAATAAAAAGTGATAAAAAATAGTAATTGCAAATTGAAAACGACTCAGTAACAGAACGTCGGACATAATGAATATTCACTCCTTTTTTACATTATCTACAATCAGTTTATAGTGAAAATACGTTTAAAGTATGTGAAACTTGTTACAAAGCTGTGTGTATATTTTGAAAGAATTATGTCGATTATCTGAAAATATCTTATTTTTACTATAAAGCGATATCCTTTTTGAGTTTTTCATATTTTGGTACACTATTTATGTAGTGTAAATGAGAGAAAAGAGGGTTCCTTACTATGAAGTCATTAGAAGAGATTTTGCAGTACAATGAGAAATTTGTTGAAGAGAAAAAATATGAAGAGTTTGTAGCGGGGAAATTTCCAAACAAAAAGATGGTAATTATTTCTTGTATGGATACACGACTTGTTGAACTATTACCGAAAGCGATGAATATGCGTAACGGTGATGTGAAAATTATTAAGGTAGCAGGCGCTGTTATTTCACATCCATTTGGAAGTATTATGCGTAGTATTTTAGTCGCTGTATACGAACTTGGCGCTGATGAAGTTTGTGTAGTTGGTCACCATGATTGTGGTATGGCAAAAATTCAAGCAAGCAGTACGATTGAGAAAATGAAAGAACGCGGTATAACAGAAGAGAAATTAGATATGCTTCGTTATTCTGGAATCGATTTAGAACAATTCTTGCGCGGTTTCTCTAGTGTGGAAGAAAGTGTAGAACATAGCGTATCAGTACTTCGCAACCACCCATTACTTCCGGAAGAAGTACCTGTTCACGGTCTTGTTATAGATCCTGATACAGGAAAATTAGATTTAGTTGTAAATGGTTACGACAATTAAGAATTTACTTTGTCATCCTTTTTATCTGGGACAGGATCAAATCCTCCCGGGTGGAAAGGGTGACATTTTAATATACGCTTACAAGTAAGCCAAAAGCCTTTGAATGCACCATGTTTTTGAAACGCCTCTAATCCGTAATGAGAACAAGTCGGATAAAAACGGCATGTTGGTGGTGTCATCGGAGAAATGAATTTTTGATAAAAGCGTATAATCCCAATAAAAATCTGTTTCATAACGGTCTCCTTTTCAGCATATTCTTAAAGTATTATAGCACGACTGTACATAATACTTTACTAATGTGCATTTCCGTTATATCATATTGGATATAACGGAATTAAATTAAAAGCGGGAGAGATGTTGTATGCCATCAGTAGAAAGCTTTGAATTAGATCATACGATTGTAAAGGCACCTTATGTAAGACATTGCGGAGTTCACAATGTAGGTAGTGACGGTATTGTAAATAAATTCGATATTCGTTTCTGCCAACCGAATAAACAAGCAATGAAACCAGATGTTATTCATACGTTAGAACATTTATTAGCATTTAATTTACGTAAATATATTGATCGTTATCCGCACTTTGATATTATCGATATTTCACCGATGGGCTGCCAAACAGGATATTATCTTGTAGTAAGCGGAACACCGACAGTACGAGAAATTATTGATTTATTAGAACTAACATTAAAAGATGCGGTTCAAATTACAGAAATTCCAGCTGCAAATGAAACACAATGTGGTCAAGCGAAGCTTCACGATTTAGAAGGAGCACAACGCTTAATGAACTTCTGGTTAAGCCAAGATAAAGATGAACTTGAGAAAGTGTTTGGATAAAAAGGAAAACTGCCTGTGAAAGGGCAGTTTTTTTATTGTACTAAGAGCGAACATACTCTTCTTTTTTATGAAAATATATTAGATACTCCAACATATAAAACAAAGGCAGAACCGAGAAAATAAACAAATGCTTTTGCTTTTTCCCGTTTCTTCATTTCATCAATTCCAAAAAGGATAAACATAATACTTAAAAGGATAAACACGTAAGGTAAAAGAATAGTGAAGTTTGCAAAGAAGCTAAATAGGGCGAGAGAAAGAGCGATAGTGGCGATTATAATTTGAATGTTTTTTAACATGGAATCCCCCTTAAGTAGAAAGAAATAGTTACTGAGAGAAAATAATTATAAATGCTAAATTGATCGAAATTTTATTCTACATGTAGCGAAAGAGTTTGATATTAAAAAGAAGAATATGAGACTAGAAACGAAAAAATACGGGATACTCATTAATTCCTAGAAGAATAAAGGAACAACTGAGAATAAATTGTACGTATGGGAGAAGTGAAAAATTATCGGTAAAATGGACATAAGTGCTTAGAGTGAGTAAGAGAAGCATGAAAAATGCTAAAAAAATCCGTAATATAGTTAGAGTTAGCATCGTATAGCCCCCTTTAGACCATTTACTAGAATATTTCTGTGAAACCAATAAATAAAGCAGCGGCTCCTGCTAGTAGAGCGAGCACACTACCTCCTGTTTGCTGTTTTAATATTTCCTCTAAACTTATGGTGAGGGCCATACCTCCTAAAAAGATGAACATATAAGGGATTATTTCTCTATTACCAGTAAAAAATCCATAGATTGCTATAGATAAGGCAATAAGTGATAAAGTAATCCGTCCCCCTTTTAGCATAAAAGACCTCCTCTATTTTATGTAGGTAATAATGAGAACAATCCAAATGAAAGCACCGGCAATAATACAAATAAGTCCAGTTGCTGATTCCCTTTTCTTTATTTGTTCAAATGCGATGAGAAACATTAAAGCCCCTAATAGAAATTGTGAAAGAGGTAAAGAATTATTTTGACCTGTATATAATCCAATTGCCGACATAACGCTCACAGTGAGTGCTACTATGATGCGAAGTATACGAAGCATATTAGGAATTCTCCTTATTCTTTTTTGTATAAGGATTGTCTTCTAGTTTATCGACGGAATGTTTATAAGCATAGCCTTTATTAATTGTCATGACGGAGAGTACGAGGATGATTAGGACGATGATAATACCGATAATTAATATTTTGAACATAAAATCCCTCCTTTTCTTTATTTTACATAATTTTGTAATTGATGAAAACAATAGAAAATAAAAGGATGAAAGAAGGGTGTTACATGGAGACGAAAAAAACATATTATATATCAATAGGAAACGGTCAAATTTCACAAGTGAAGACGGCGGATACGTATAATTTTGAGATTTCCGCAAATGATGAGGAAATTACGGAATTAAGAGAGCACTTTGATCAAGCATATGTAGAAGATTTAGGGTCATTTGTACGCTCCCACGTTCCATTTGTTGAGTATCATCACGATTCAAATAATGACCGATATGATGAACAACTACAAAAAGCATATAAAATGATTTACGATTTAGGAAATC
The DNA here is from genome assembly GCF_039134555.1 of Bacillus sp. BR3(2024). Classification (NCBI taxonomy): domain Bacteria; kingdom Bacillati; phylum Bacillota; class Bacilli; order Caryophanales; family Bacillaceae; genus Bacillus; species Bacillus sp. BR3(2024). Next base: position 4,597,311 of record NZ_CP152433.1, on the reverse strand, counting down.
ATGAGACGAAAGAATTAGTCGCACAAATGGGAATAATCAATGGATTGTAATTGGATAATATTATGCAGAAAAGCGAGAATATGCTACAATTTGTGGTAGGAAAAACTTGTAACCATCAATAGGGGAGTAATGGCATGTACAAATTTAAAGATTATTACCACAACACTGTACAATTATCGTTTGAACGTTATCCATTTTCTCCTGAGCCAAAGCATGTTTGGGTTGTATGCCGGTACGGGGATCAATGGTTATTAACGCATCATTTACGTCGCGGTCTTGAATTTCCAGGTGGTAAAGTAGAACTAGGGGAAACACCGGAAGAAGCGGCAGTTCGAGAGGTTCATGAAGAAACCGGCGGCATAGTTTCTGATTTAACTTACTTAGGACAATACAAAGTATCTGGAAAAGACAAAATAATCATTAAAAACATTTATTTTGCAACAATTAGTGCGGTAGAAGAACATACGCATTACGAAGAAACGAAAGGGTCTGTTTTATTAAAAGACATTCCTGACAACATTAAAACGAATAGAAAATTTAGCTTTATAATGCGCGATGACGTATTAGCGCGTACGATGAAACATATAGAAGAAATCGGCTGTTTTACGAAGTAAAGTAGCCGGTTTCTTTTTTTGTATGTAAGAATAAATGTAAATATATCTTTACATTATTTTGGGTATATTATACAATTTTGTAAAGATATATTTACATTTTAGGAGGGGGAAGATGGATAAAAGAAAAGAAACGACTGTTACTGTTTCGATGGTTAAATTAAACTTTTCTTTATTTTTTATAATAATTGCTTTGTCGTTTGGAATTGGTTATTTGCATATATTTCTTTCAGGTGGGGTTCAAGTTGAAGTTACATTATTAACGATGTTTCTTTTTATTATCGCAATGATTGTTCTCGTTTGTATTCATGAAGCGATACATTTAATTGGCTTTCGCTATATCGGAGGTGTTCCGTGGAGTGAACTAAAATGGGGCGTTAATTGGAAATTAGGTGTTGCATATGCTCATTCTAAACAGGCGGTTACAGTAAAGCAAATGAAGAAAGTGTTAATGCTTCCGTTTTTACCAACTGGAATTTTGCCAATTGTATTGGGAGTAGCTATGAATCTGGAGCCACTCTCATTTTTAGGAATTCTACTAACAGCAGGTTGTATCGGTGACATTGCCTTATATCAAAAAGTTTCAAAGTTTCCAGATGATGCGCTAGTAAAAGATCATCCGAGTAAACCGCAGTTTACAGTATATGAATAATAAGAGGAGGCGTTTTTGAACAACTGCCTCCTCTTATTATTTTTTGTCGGTAAATCAATATATTGTGAAAATTGTTGATATAATTTAATTACTATTATTGTATTTTTATCTCCACCTCTAAAAACGAAAGCACCTCCAACAAATCATCTACGATACGTGAATGCTTAAAATCACCCCAAAACGAATCTTTTTTCCAAACACCAAGAATCCTTACTTGTTCAGAACCAAGCACATCGTTTTCTGGATGATCTCCAACATAAAGACATTCTTCTGCCTTAACATCTAGTCTTTGCAAAGCACGTTCGAAAATTTCAGGATGAGGTTTTTTAATTCCTTCAGCTTCTGAAACGAGAATGGTGTTTGTATACGTATGTATATGTAGTGCTCGAAGGTTGCTCATCTGAAATTCAGTAAAACCGTTTGTGATAATACCAATTTTAATGTTTCGCTGTTTTAACTGTTGAAGTAGTTCATGCGTGTTTTTGAAAGGAATACAATGATGTTGGAAGTTTGTAATATAGTCGTGTAGTAGTTGCTCTTACGTTAAAGTAGTAATGTTGTATTCGGAAAGGAGAGTAGCATATACTTTATCCTTCCACGTATAGCCATTATTATCGAGTTCAAGAAATCGAGAACAATACTTTGATTTCTCTATACTCTTCAAATGTGAGGCGAAGCGATTATATTGCTCACAAATAAATTGTTCTAAAGATTGGCGCCGATCTAATAGTGTTCCATCTAAGTCGAATAAGATTGCACGAATCATGAGAAGCCTCCTTGCAGTTTTTATAATTAATTATCGCATATTCGCAAAAAAATGATTATGATATTTTGTAGAATGGAATAATGGGGGATTGTATGAAGAAACTGTATGGCAAGTTAGTGTGTTGTATTATAGCAAGCGGTTTAGTTGCAGGATGCGATAGTGCTATCGAGGTTACAAAAGAAAAAGAAATTTGTAAAACAGAAGAAGAGTGTACGCAAATAGGAGATAAAACATTACAAAAAGTATATAAAAAGATAGAGGGACTTTCAGAACTTGAAAAAGTAGAAGATTATGACATAGAAGAGTATGAAAGTGTGAATATGAAAGAGGCGGAACAGAAAAAAGAAGAGGATGACAATTATTTCTTTTTAGCTTCTTATTATATCGATGGTGATGAAATTGTAGATCCTTATTTTGAGAAATTGGATCGTAAGAGATTGAATAAAGCTTTTGCAGATGACGAAGTAGCAAAAGATGATTTGTTAAGCCAACGGCAAGATAGAGAGTATCATGAAACTTTATGGGACATGTATCGCACTCTCATTCCAGTGAAATATCGTGAGAATATAACAGGGTTTGATCTAATAACGGATGGTTATGATGGCGTTGTTGCTCATGTCATGCCAAGTATGGATGACCCGAGAGATTGGTTGCTTAGTTTAGACGTGCTCGATTCTGGGGTGAATATAGATGAAGTGATGAAAACATTAATTCATGAAACGGCTCACGTATTAACGATTGGGCATAAACAAGTACCAGTGGATAGGAAATATTTAGAGGCGTTTGATGAAGAGAAAGACATTTCATCATATCGAAATAAATGTAAAACGGTGTTCTTGAAAAATGGATGTGCGAGAAAAACTTCGTATATTAACCAATTTTATAATGAATTTTGGAAACCAATTGAGCAAGAGTGGACAGAAAAGAAAGTAGAAGAAAGTGAAGAGGCACAAATTAAATTTTATAAAGAAAAGCATGATGATTTTGTATCGCTATATGGAACAACAAATGTAACGGAAGATATCGCAGATACATTTACAGCGTTCATTTTACAAGATTCAAAAAAAGTGAAAGAAGGAACAGAGTTAAAATATAAGAAAATTGCTTTCTTCTATCAGTTCCCTGAGCTTGTAAAAATGAGAGCGGAAGTGCTGTCAGGATTATATGATGTTTCGAAAACGATAGAACAACAAAGTGGAGACTAATGTGAGTTATGCTTTCGATATAGTTTCGTTAAAGAAAAGCGTGAAGAATTTTTAATTCTTTGCGTTTTTTCTTATGTTGATAAAATTGAAAATTATGTATTTTTATCAAAAAGAAGAAGGAACTGGAGGCACAAAAGAGAATTAGTATAAAAATGTCACAATTTAGACACAATTATAATGCGCGTGTTGTAGGGACTATAAGTTTACTCTCGAGGAGGTAATGAAACGTATGAAAACGATTCTTGCTGTTGCTGGTCTCATTTGGGTAATGTCTCACGGTTTTCCGATTTTTGAAGGGGAGCAAATTCGTAGTGCTTTGAATGAAAAGTTTAATGATTATCATGTGATAGATCGAAAAGATAATGTCGTTACAGTACGTGTGAAAGACTGTTTCCATACAGTTACGGTTGCGGATGGAAACATTACAAATGAAACGAAAATGTGTGATAAAAGGTAAAAGAAAGAAGCTGACTATAGCGCACTGTTTTGAGTCAGCTTCTTTTTCTTTTTCCAATTAGAATTTTTTCAAATGCCTCAACAAATACATACATAAGAGTTGCAAGAACACATGTGAGTAGTACGCTAAGTAAGACGAGTGTGAAGTTAAAGACTTGGAATCCGTAGCTAATTAAGTAGCCAAGTCCTTGTTTGGAAACGAGAAGTTCTCCGAAAATAACACCAACCCAGGATAAACCAACATTTACTTTTAACGTTGAGATAATTGCTGGAAAGGATGCAGGGAGAACGACTTGCTTATAACATTGCCATTTATTTGCGCCAAATGTATCCATCACTTTTATATAGTTAGAATCGACTTCTTGAAATGCACTGTAAATAACGAGAATGGTAATGATGATGGAAATGATTACTCCCATTGCGATAGAAGATGAAATGTTTGGACCGAAAATAACGATGATGATTGGACCGAGTGCAACTTTTGGCATTGCATTTAGGACGACGAGGTAAGGATCAAGTACGCGGGCTAGAAGTGGCATCCACCAAAGAAACGTGGCAATAATAGCACCGAGTACCGTTCCGAGAATGAAGCCTACTCCTGTTTCCAGCAATGTCGTCCATATGTGGACCCAAAGTGAACCGTCGATCCATTTCGTTAAGAAGAGATCCCAAATACTCGAAGGAGAACTAAAGAGTAAAGGATCGATCCATTCTTTTTTGCTAGCTATTTCCCATAGTGCAAAGAAAAGAATAAGTAGTAAAAGCTGTAGTGAGCGAGCAATCCAAGCACGCCTGCGTTCTTTCTTTCGAAATTGTTCATGTAGTTGTTTTATATTATCCAAGTCGTTCCAGCTCCTTCCATATATCTTGAAAGAGGGCTGGGAAATCGTAGTGATGGCGTGCTTCTAACGGTGATAAAGAACGGATACTTTCCGGGACGATAAAGGTTTTCGCGATTTTTCCAGGATTTGCTTGCAGTAAATAAATACGATCACTCATCGCAATCGCCTCTTCAATATCGTGAGTAACAAGTAGTGATGTTTTCTTATATTTATTTAGTAAGTTGAAAACGAGTTCTTCTAGTTTTAATTTCGTTTGATAATCGAGTGCGGAGAATGGTTCATCTAGTAATAAAATTTTCGGATCAGTTGCTAACGTTCGAACGAGAGCAGCACGTTGACGCATACCGCCGGATAGTTCACGAGGATATTGTCCTTCTACCCCATGTAGACCGACTTGCTTTAAAAGGTTTAAAGTATGTTCTTTCATTTGTTCATCATAAATCCTTCGAATATGAAGTCCAAGCATAATATTTTCTTCAATCGTTTTCCACGGGAATAAGTAATCTTGCTGCAACATATATCCCATAGATGATGTTTTCGTTGTAATTGGTTCACCATCTAAAAAGACAATACCATCAATTGGATCAAGTAATCCAGCAATGATTGAGAGGAGCGTTGTTTTACCGCAACCACTTGGGCCGAGTATAGAAATAAATTCGCCTTCTTCCACTTGTAAGCTCATATCTTCAAGAATAAGTTTGGCATTCTCTTTTGCAAAAAAGCAGTGAGAAACGTTACGTATTTGTAAAAAACTCATACACTTCGCCTCTATTTCTTAATAACGCTTTCGGCAATTTTTGTATTGACGAGCGCTTCATGTGGGAATTCTTTTTGTAATTCACCAGCGTCTTTCATAATCGTTTGGAGCTGTTTCCATTCTTCCGCATCTAGTAGTGGATTTGTCGCATAAGAATGTTGCTTTTTATACCGTTCAATTACTTTTACTGTAATGTCTTTTGAAGTGTCTTTAAATAGCGGGGAAACAGCATCAGCAATCTCTTCTGGACTATGTGTATCAACCCATTGCTGTGCTTTATAGAGCGCACGTGTGAACTTTTCAGCAGCAGCTTTATCTTTCTTTAAGAAACTTTCTTTTGCCATGAATGTTGTATAAGGAACAGTACCAGATTCATTTCCGAATGAAGCGACGATATAACCTTTACCTTCTTTTTCGAATATGCTTGCAGTCGGTTCAAAGAGCTGGACAAACTCTCCAGTACCAGATGCGAAGGCATTTGCAATATTAGCAAATTCGATATTTTGAATTAAGTTCGTATCTTTACGAGGATCAATGCCATTTTTCTTTAAAACGTATTCCCCAACCATTTGCGGCATGCCGCCTTTACGCTGTCCTAAAAATGTAACACCTTTTACGTCATTCCAATTAAAAGAGTCTAGTTTTTTACGTGAAACTAAAAATGTCCCATCTGTTTGTGTAAGCTGTGCAAAGTTAATGACAGGGTCTTTCGCTCCTTGTTGATGAACGTAAATAGACGTTTCAGAACCGACGAGAGCAATATCAATTCCGCCAGATAATAGGGCGGTCATCGTTTTATCGCCACCAGCTGTTGTTTGTAGGTCAATATTTAGTCCTTCATCTTTAAAAAATCCTTTTTCAATCCCAACATATAATGGGGCATAGAAGAGAGAATGGGTAACTTCGCCGACGCGAATGTTTTGAGTTTGTTCTTTCGTACCTTCTTTTTTACTACTACAAGCAGCAAAAGTAAAAACAGCTAGTAACATGATGCAAAAAATCGCGATTAATTTTTTCACTATATAACACCTCCTAGAAGTCACTCTACAAGCATGATATGTAGGTAATCGCCCATATGTGAGTGTAGATAGCAGGAATTTTTTTGGTGGTAAAGAAGTACAAATATAAGGGGTGATAAAATGGAGTACGAATACGATGATAGCGTACATTTACATCTTGATTATTTCGGGACAGAATGTGATATGGAATCGATTGCTTATAAGAGAAAGAATGAAGACGTATGGGATGTGTATTTTAATTTTGGAGTATACGGTATTCAGAAAGACGATGTAGAGTTAGGTAGGTTTATGGATGAATATGCCGGTTATTACGTTTTTTCTGTACATGCTCGCGATCTTAGTTGGGAATTTGGAAGTGCCCAGTTTGAAGAGTGGGTTTTGAAAAATCGGATAGTAGAAAAAACGCTACAAAAATAGGAGGAATTTTGTGATTGGATTTCTCATCTTATTATTTATTTTTGTGGCCGGATTTTTTATTATGCAAATGCTTATTTACCGATTTGCAAAGAAAAACATCCATAAATATACAAAAATAAAATGGTTTCATATGTGGCTACATATGAATATGAAAAAAGGCCCGAGATTAGATTTTTTTGATTTTGTAGTTACAGTACTCGTATGTATCGTATGGAAAATATGGCTGCTTCCTTTTATATAATACACATGCTAATCATCTTCTCTTTTATCATAAAATAACGAAAAGAACCTGTCTTGTGGCGGGTTCTTTTCGTTATAGTAATAGTTGTTAAAAACTTGCATTTATACATAAAACAGTGAGTGGTGTTGTGAAAGATATTTTGACAAATACAGAAACACATACATACGGAATTAAAGTGTAATTACAGAATGGACAAATTGGCCGTGTGTAAAGTGTGGGGAATAAGAAAGAGGTCGTCCAACGGTGGACGACCTCTTTCTTATTATGCTTGGTTAGTGCGGAAGAATGGAAGTTTCTGCACAATGTGAATTAATCCGTATGCAAGAATTAAGCACATAAGAGGATTAATGAAAAATCCATAGCGATTAATTGCTAAGAATAAGTTTGAGAAGATAATGTAAATAATAGAACTTGCTACTAGCATCATAACGCGTTTATGTTTAAATGAATTTAGCATGAAGCAGAAGCTGCTCAAGAATGTACCGATGATAAACACTCTATGACATAGTTGCATAAAGTTGTGAATACGGTATTGGTCTACAGCAGGAGCTGTTTTGAATAATTCAATTGTTTTACCGACAGTGAACCAAGAGAACCAATAAGTGAAGTCCGTCTTAAATCCGTTCTTGATTAATTCTTTTGCGTATGCACCTTTGTCATCTAAGCCTTTAGCTCTCATTTCATTTACTATATTTTCATATCCAATTTTATTAAATGGATCTGCACCGGCAATTAGTGGATCTGCACCTTGGGTTGAGAATAAAATAAATTGGTTGAGTGCTAAGTAGTTACGAACAACCCATGCGCCAATAATAAAGAAAGGTCCGATAAACCATAACAATCCGATTCGAATGGAGTCTTTAAATCCATATGTAAATAAAACAACAAGAACAGGAATGAGCATCATTGGAGCTGGATTTGGACGGAACATAAGTAAAATTGAAACGACAATTCCAAACCATATATGGAATTTCACTTTATTGTATTTCCATGCGAGAACAAATACATATACACATAACGCCAATAAGAATATGGATGGAACTTCTGTTAGCAATGTACGGAAGTATGTATAGTTACTTGGATAAATAGCATATAAAATACTTGCAACAATTCCATAAATGTTTTTTTCGAACAATTCTTTTCCTATTAAGAATACTAATAGCACTGTGCAAAGGTTCATGATCATGTTAATAACAGTTGCTACGTAATAGTAAGGAATTGATGTAATATCAGAAATAATCATAGCGCCAGCTAATAGTAATGGCTGACCTGGTGTAATATATGCATTTTTTCCTGGAACTTCACTAGGTTCTAAATACACATAACCAAATACACCATGTTTTAATAGTTGTTCAGCTGTTAACGAATAGTTAAAGGCATCATTTGCACCATATGTTACTTTGACTAACTCTCCATCTAATCCTGGCTGTTTTACTAAACAAAAAACGTGCAACAGGAAAGAAAGCGCCAAAATTACATATACGGCTTTAGGCAAACTCTTAAACTTAGTAAGCAAAAATGAGCAACTCCTTTTTTATTAATTCTTTCGTATTTTTATGTGAAATCTTTAATAGTATTAAGGATTTCCAAAACATAGTTATTATATCATAAAGTGGAATGCTGAAATTAAGTTTTTCAAGAATGAGTAATTTGTATGCCACAATTTAACTGTTGATTAAGGGAATATTAAGACAATACATTTATGATAGAAACAAGTATGCAGACGAAATATGTAATATATGTTATTTTAATAGAAATAGTTCTTTCGATGCGGGGGAAATTAAGACATAGAAACGAGGGAATGAATTGAAGTATGGTTCTACACTTTTTCATCTTCCAAAAAGAAATATATTAATTTCTAGCATTATAAGTAGTATGGTGACTTTATTAGTAATAACTATGCTGTTTATGATTTTAAAGATTTTCAATTTAGACATGATGAAAGATCATTTAAATCAAAAGCTTGTTTTAAGTGTTATGATGATTTTCATATGGGGCATAACGTTTTATATTACGCATTTCAATAAAAAAGAGATGTCTATACTTAGAGCATCCCTACGAGTGCATTTTATATTATTTTTGCTAGCTCATACAGTAGCGTTATTTTATATTGTCATGCAAGTTAATATGAGTTTCATAGAGGCAATGAATTGGATTTACTTTTATAATATGCAGTTTATATTAAGTTTTGTAGTAATTTATGCAATATATATTCTTGTATATAATTTAATAGGTAAGGTTTTTCTAAGTATGGTTTTAACGAGCTGTACGTTAGTCATTTTATGTATTGTGAATTATTTGAAGCTTATTTTCAGAGGTGATCCGTTATATCCTTCTGATTTTACACAAATTACGCATATGCAATCTGTTATACCGATGGTGATGGACTATTTTAGTTGGAGTTATATTTTTGTCATTATCTTAAGTATCGTAGCTTGTATTGTAGCAGGGATATATATGAGAAGGTATATTCAAAATGTAAAGATTCATCTAGGAATAAGAGCCTTATTAGTAGTAGGGTCTATTTTTGTTCTATATGCGTATGGTAATTTTGCGAATACATTTATGAATAAAGTATTTCAAAAATCAGGTGTAGATTTTGTTTTGTGGAATCAAAATGAGAACTATGCTTCAAATGGTTTTGTACTTGGGTTTATTAGCAATTTAGATACAACAGTTATGGAAAAACCCAAAAATTATTCTAAAGAAAATATGCTTCAAATAGCAAACGATATAAAAAAACAATATAGTGGAAATATAGGGAGCCAAAAGAAAAAAGAGAAACCGAATATTATTTTTGTAATGAGTGAATCGTTTTGGGATCCGACGAAAGTAACTAACCTTTCTTTTAGTGAAGATCCTGTACCAAATTTACATCATTATATAGAAAACTTTCCTGGTGGACAAACTATTTCTCCTACATTTGGGGGAAATACGGCGAACGTTGAATTTGAGGCATTAACAAGCTATTCAATGAGTTTGTTAAAGCCAGGTTCTATACCATATCAGCAGATTATTACAAATAAGAAAGAAATTCCATCAATCCCTACAGCGTTGAAAAAAGAAGGTTATTATACAAGTGCAATTCATTCATTTGGTCGCACATTCTTTAAACGTGATGATGTATATAAGGTGTTAGGGTTTGATAAGTTTAATGCAGAGGACACGATGGAAAATGTGGATATTGATGGAGATTATATTAGTGATTTAGCGATGAGTAAAGAGATAATTGCTGAGTTAGAGAAACAAAAACAACCTACATTTATTCATGCAGTTACGATGCAAAATCATTTTCCATTTACAGAGGGCCGATTTGGTGAAAAACTAATTGAAATTAGCGGTCTAGAAAATGAAGACTCAAAGGGAGAATTAGAGACGTATACAGAAGGATTAAGACGTTCAGATGAGGCTCTTCAATATTTAATAGAGCAACTAGATAATTTTGATAGACCTACATTATTAGTATTCTTTGGAGATCATCTTCCATCATTAGGAACAAATAAATCTTTTTATAAAGAAAATGGGTATATAACGAATGAAAAAACACCGAATGAACGTTTAGCCATGGCGCAAACGCCGTTATTAATGTATGCAAACTTTGATATGCCAAATGATAATTTAGGTTTAGTAAGCCCAATTCATTTTTCTAATCTTATTTTTGATTATGCAGGATTAAATAAATCCTTATTTTATCAATTTTTATCGGAATTTTACAAGGAAATACCAGTGCTTAGAGATGAATTAAAAGTTGATAAAAATGGAGAAGTAATCAATGATTTAACAAAGAAACAAAAAGAAATGTTAGAGCAATATAAAATGCTTCAATATGATTTACTCGTTGGAAATCAATATAGTAAAGATATCCTCTTTAAATAAAAGAAACAAAAAGAACTTGTATAACGATACAAGTTCTTTTTTCATAGTATTTAACGGGGTAACCAGACAAGCTGGGTTTAGGGAGTATTACCTGTACATTTAGTATATATGAAAATGTAATCGTTTTATTTGTGTATTTGTGAGAAATATGTGAATTTTATGTTTTGTGAAAAATCGATTATATTAACTTTCGTTCTTGTATAGCAGTTGTTATGCATGTAAAAATTTTATCAGTTCTTTATTTAATTCATCCGCTTGATCGATTGGTGAACCATGACCACTATTTGTAAGAGCATGTAACTGAGAATTTTTAATTCGTTGTTGCGTAAGCTCAGCACTTTTGTAAGGAATTAGTTGGTCGTGAACGCCGTGGAAGATTTTTGTTGGGACGTTAATTTTATTTAAATCTTTCGTTACATCTTCATTTGCAGCTGCTTGTAAAATTTTTATAAGGGCATAAGAAGCGGACTGCATACCGAGATAAGAAAACCATTCAAGGGTTGCAGCCCCTAAGTTTCTATTAAAAAAGGATAAAGATACATCATTTAAAAATTTTGGTAAATTAGCATACATTTGATTAATGAGAGCATCTGCTTGTTCTTTCGGTACACCGTAAGGGGACTCTTGATTTTTAACGAAAGAGGGGGAGACAGCGTCAATTAATGCGAGCTTAGAAATGCGGCGCCCATTATAGCGAGACATATAGCGAATAGAAAGAGCACCACCAACTGAGAAACCGACTAATGTAGCGTTCTCTACTTGAAGTGCTTCCAGAACAATTGCGATATCATCGGCTAATCGATCATACGTGTAACCAGTCCATGGCTTATCAGATTGTCCATTCCCTCGTATATCCATGGCGATACAGCGAAAGCCATGCTCAGGTAAAACATTGAGTTGATATTGGTACATTTGATGATTTAAAGGCCATCCGTGAACGAAGAAAACAGTCTTACTACCTGGACCAGGATTAACGTCTTGCACAAAAATATGCACATCTTTCTCGACAGTAACAAACATAAATGTCCCCCTATTTTATGAATATGCTCTATCCCAAAAGCGTTGTTTTGTCATAGCTTTAATAAATTCATTTGCTAGCCTCGTAGGGTCTTGTTCTATTAGAACACCAGGCTTTCCTTCGATATTTAAAGATTGAATAATAGAAGAGCCGTTTTGGAAGGAGCCAATCGGCTTAAAGTGATTATATGATTCTACGACAAATGAACTTGCTTTGTTAAGAAAATGATCATCCATCTCTCCGCCGATAAGAAGTAATCCATCATAAAGGAGTGGTGAGCCTGTTAAGAAAGTATCATTTACTTCCCACTGTCCATTTGGCGTTCCCTGCACTACCTAATCGTTCTGAAACGATCACTGGCAGTTTCATTGCTTGAAATTTTAACACCTGTATTTGTTGTCATCTCCTTTCCTTCATTTTCGTGCGTAAAAGATTGGAGTTGTTCGGTCTTTTTATTTTTTTTGCCATCCATAAAAAACACCTCCCATAATATACGTATTATTTTTTATGTTTTTTATGCTTGTATATAGCATGAAGATATTGCATAGTTGGCATGATTTTCCTCAAATGTTCGATTTATCTTTGTTTGTCTATGAAAATCATTTATTATAATAAATGGTATTCTTCGAGATATTATTTTGAAGGGGTGTTGAAGTGAAAGAAAGTTTTCTATCATATAAAGAAGAAGAAAGAAATGCAAAAATCCTTTTATGGGTGTTATATGTCATTGTTATTGTATATCAAATTTTCTATGCAATCGTATTAGAAGATAAATCAATAATGGATAAGGGATACAACATAATATGGCAAGTTATTTGCGGAATAGCAATACTGTGCGTGAATATATATTTAATGAAAAAAGAGAAGGCAAACCTTGTTAAATATGCATGGATATTTGCATACATAGGGATAGAACTCGCTAATATATTTTCGTATGTTTTTTATAATAAGGCGGCGTTTGATGCGACAAATATAATAGAAATTATTCTCATTTTCTTTGTACCTATATTTTTAAATAAAAAATTCTATGTGTTTTTACTTTCCTCTATTGTAGGAAAATATTTAATTTATTTATTTGTATTAGAGGAAGTAAAAGCATTTATGTTCCTTATTATGTATACACTTATGTTAATAGCTGTATATATCATTTTAAACCGATTTTTACAATATCTTTCAGCTGTAAAGGAAAGTATTGCGATTGCTAGTGAATCACAGAAATTAGCAGTAATCGGAAAAATGGCAGCGACGGTTGGACATGAAATTAAAAATCCACTTGCTTCATTAAAAGGATTTACGCAATTACAACGAGAGAAGCATGAAGAGGATCCTATTTATAAACGTATGATTTTTGAAATAGAAAATATGAATAATATGATAAGTGAGTTAATGGAAGTTGCTACATGCAAACCTTCTATTTATAAGAAACATGATGTAGGAAAAATTGTATTACAAGTAATAACAAGTCTTCGTGAAAAAATAGATGAATTAAACATTCAGTTTATTTCTAATGTGGAAGAAAAAACAATAGAAGTTGAATGTGATGAACGAAAAATAAGAGGAGTCTTTTTATATACGATAAAAAATGCTTTAGAGGCAATGGGACAAGGTGGTATATTACATTTACAATTAGAAAATAAAGGGAAAGAATATGTAATGATCAGTGTGATCGATAATGGTCATGGTATTAAGCAAGAAAACTTACCCCGTGTTACAGAGGCCTTTTATACAACGAAACAAGATAAAATTGGTCTGGGACTGACGGTAGCGAATCGAATTGTCGCCGAGCACCTTGGTGAGTTGCATATTTCAAGTGAAAAAGATACTGGAACGAGAATAGACATCATTCTCCCAAGGAAGTGTGGAAATACTGAAATCCAAGTGGAAGAAAAGCTAGGAGTTACCATATGAATAAAGGCTATATATTTAAAAATGAAGAAATAAAGGCGCTGAAAGCATTTTTAAGTTTATTTTTTATTATATTTTTCGTATATGATCTTGCCTATGAATTTATCGTACCGTTAATCGGTGGAGAGCAAGAAGGTGTAGGAGAGTTTGAAGATGGTTTAGGTTTATGGCTTTACTTTTTGATGGTGGTATTGTTTTGCATTGGAATATACTTTATGAAATGGAAGAATGCTTTTGCGGTAAAGTATATTATTCTAATTGGCTATAATGTATTAGATTGTATCCATAACATTATGATTTATTATGGTAGCGATGCAGAATTTGACGGTGGAAATATAGTAGAAGGATTTTTTATTTTGTTTGCACCAATCTTTGTGAATAAAAGATATTTCTGGTTAGTTCCAGCGATACTTATCGGAAAGTATGCTCTTACAGGAATCATTATTCAATCTTCTCTCGTTTTAATCCCAATGGCATTATATAGCGTATTTACTATCATATGTTGGATTATATTTTTAAGGGTTCAGTCTTACGTTCGTACGCTTGAGATGATGGACAAAGAAATAAAACAGACAGAAAAACTAGCAGCTGTTGGAAAGATGGCAACGGTTATTGGTTATAAGATTAGAAGACCTTTAGCAAACTTAAAAAAACTTGTGAATAAACAAGCAGACAAGCATCCAGAGGATAAAATTTATAGTGATATTATGAAACAAGAAGTAGATCGGATTCATATAATTGCTACAGAACTTAGTGGATTTGAGAAATCTAAATCACTAGAATCAGAAACTCATAACATACAAGAAATTATTTCTTATGTTATTCGAGTTATGGAAAAGCCAGCTTTAAAACAAGGAGTCTACATACAAGGTATTTACAGTAAAGACTTACCATCAATTATATGTGATGAAAAACGATTAAAACAGGTCTTTTTTAATTTAATCAAAAATGCAATTGAAGCAATGTCAGTTGGCGGAACAATTACGATTAAAGTTACTGTAAAAGATGGAATTATCGTTCAAGTGAAAGATGAGGGATGCGGCATTCCGAAAGATAAAATTCCAAAGTTAAATGAAGCCTTTTATACAACGAAAGAAACAGGAACTGGTCTAGGTTTAGTAGTTACAGAAAAAATTATTAAAGACCACAACGGTAAAATGAGTTTTGAAAGTGAAGTTGGGGTTGGAACGACGGTTGAAGTTATGTTACCACTGCATTAACTACAAAAAACATCACTTATTTGGAAGTGATGTTTTTGTGTTCTTCTTAGGTAGACGTTCTAAAAAAGAGGACGATAACGAAAAATAATATATTGATAGTGTAAAAAGAAAATAATGGATGTTTTACTATGAAAAATATATAATGGCTTTGTCTGTTATTTGTTGTAGTTCATTTATATTTCTATTTGTTGACCCGAATTTCGGGTCTTTTTTTATGAAATGAATTGCTATATATCGGTAATTAGAAAAATAGAATATACAGCACTTGCAGTAATTCCAGGGGTAATATAAAGGGATATAGCATCTCCTCTTGCAACTGGGTTTCCAGTTGTAATACTAGTCCAAGTTACAGTAGCGGGACCTACTGCCGGAGTAGGATTAAATACTTGAATTTGTCCTGCTCCGCTATCCGTTGGTTTAATGGAAAATACCATAGTTCCGGTAATTTTGTCAGTAGTAGTTAAGGTAATAGTAGATAGGATGTAGCTAGAAGAAGGGGTTGTGAGGTTTGTTGGGACATTTCTGCAAATATTAATCGTATAAATAGCAGCAGGTAAATTATTTATATTTATAGACGCAGAAAAGCCGACAATACTACCGGCTCCAGCAGTGACATATGGAATAACATTGGAGTCAATTCCAGGAGAACCCGCTATACGTTGAAAACCAGCATTTGTTCCTTGAAAAACAATACTTTTTGCTGAAGCACTATCGGCAGATCCCGTAGGTCCAGTAATGCCCGTAGGTCCAGTGTTCCCCGTAGGCCCAGTGATGCCAGTAGATCCAGTGTTCCCCGTAGGCCCAGTGATGCCGGTAGGCCCGGTACTACCGGTAGGTCCACTTTCTACTAATACGATATAATCTGGAGATATATTAGGAAACCCTTGAGGTGCATCTTTTTTTACAACATAGCCACTGCCCGTATAAGTGACAACTTGTCCTTTTTTATAGTTGGGAGCCGCTGCTAGACTAAAGGTGGTAGTACTTTGGAAACCAGCTCCGGAAGGTCCAGCATTACCCGTAGGTCCGGTGTTCCCCGTGGGTCCGGTGTTCCCCGTGGGTCCGGTGTTCCCCGTGGGTCCGGTGTTCCCCGTGGGTCCGGTGTTCCCCGTGGGTCCAGTGTTCCCTGTAGGTCCGGTGTTCCCCGTGGGTCCAGTATTTCCGTTAGAACCGCTGTTGCGTCTGCCATCGCAACTAAAAAAATTACGTGGGTACATATATGTTCTCCTTTCTATATTTTCAAAATCTAGTTTTTAAAATAGAACTAATATATATATATTATGAATTCTATAATTTTGTGTGGCAGATCGTCTTTTGTGTCTAGATTTCAAAAGATAGCGGGAGGAGAATTAAGTAGTGTTAGAGCCACCATTTTTCCTGAGGAAGTAAAATAACATCCACATCAAAATTCTCTTTAAACCAATCATACATCAATGTCTCTTTCACTAAATATTCAGAGGCAGAGTGTGACACACCAATCAGAGACATATTCGTTTCTTTTACATAATCCATAATGAGCGAGTATTTATGTCTGCCGTAATCATTATCGATATGGCAATGGATTTCTCCTGTAATATATGCTTCAGCACCTTTTTCTTCTGCTTCCTTCATTAAAGATACGACATCGCCACATCCAGCGATAATTGCGATTTTTTTGATGGAATCATGTCGTTTACCTTCGAAGTCTGTGTAAGGAATCTGGAAGAGTTGTTTTAGATGTTTTTGGAGTGCTTCTGTTGATGTTTCATCTATTTCACAAATAAGGCCAACTGGTTCTTGTTCTGGGCCTCCATATGCAAAGTCGTCCACTACAGTAGCGTTTAATGCTTTTGCAATTGAAATACTCGTTCCATGTGTTTGATGAAAATCCATTGGTACGTGACATGTATATATAGAAAGTTGTTTTTCTTTTATTCCTTGCAAATATTTTTCAGGAATTGGTATGAAACCGCGGCCTGATCTTCCAAGCGGATCACCGCACTCCATTACAAGGGGATGGTGCATAAAGAGTAAATCACCGGGTGTGGATTGTGAAATGAATGTTTCAAGAACGTCATCTGTAGGGAATACAGCTAAAAATACTTTGTTTACATTTTCAGATCCGTGCATCATAAGGCCGTTAAATAAATCTACAAAATTTGCTTCGAAAAATTGTTGCCAAGGAAATTTGATAGGATCATATACGGCTGGGATAAATCGACTAAAGGCACTATCTTTTCCGTATTTTTCAATTTGGAATAAGTGATCGAGTGATTGCTCTATTTTTTTTAAGGCTGGCATGTTTGATAATCCTCCTTAAGATGATTCTTGCTTTATGAGTTGTTTGTATTCTTCGTAGCAAAATAAGAAGCGGATAGGAAACAAATAAAACCTAGAATCCAGCTAATAGAAGGAGAATAGGGAAGTACATGCTATAATAGCATTCCGCTAGAAATGAAGAAACTACTAAATACACCTAATAACATGGGATATCGTTGTAGTTTGAACACAGATAGTAAACATCCTTTCTCCTGCATGAACTACTCATAAAAGCTCGATTGCTGAAACTTTATCACATACATTGTATATTAGTCTTAATTTTCTGTATATAACTTTTAAGAAAAATGGTGATACAATATATGAATGATAAGAGAAGAGAGGATGAAGATTAACATATGTACGTTACTGTAACAGAAGCAGCATATAAAAAGATTATGGATACGATTCCAAGTGAAGCGAAATATATAAAGTTATTTTATGATAATGAAGGTTGCGGTTGTGTTATGAGCGGAATCATCGATTTAGTAGCTGTAGCAGAGAAAGATGAGCGCGATGTGGATATTGAATCAAGCACAATGAATTTTATCGCTGATCGTACAAAGCTTGTATTTATGGACGATAAGTTAACGGTTGATTGGCATGAAGGTGGAGGAACTTTTCAGTTGAAGAGCCCAAGCCAGTTTTATAATCCAAATATGAAATTACACGTTCGAGTATAGTAAAGGTGAGTCCAAAATGTATTTTGGACTCACTTTTTTTATTTTATAAGTCGCTATTATTGTCGATAAGTCGATATATTGAAAAAATCGCCCATATAATTTCATTTACCAAAACGTTTCATATAATAAAAAGATTTTTTCACATAATGAAATGTACATGTGATTGAATTTTCTGTATAATCTTCTTTGCGGAGGGGATACGCATGAGAAGATGGGGAATTGAGTTATTAATTTTAAGTGTTGTTATTATTTGGGGGATTAACTATACAATTGCGAAGTATGGACTTTTAGAATTTACAGCAATTGAGTTTACTGCACTTCGTATGATGGCGGCGGCACCGCTTCTGTTACTCCTTACCTTTTGTATTGAAAAGTCGGTTTATATGGAGCGAACGGATATACCTAGATTAATTATCGTTAGCGTTGTAGGTATTGTACTGTATCAAACGTTATTTATGGAAACTGTCAAATATACATCCGCTACAAATGCCTCTTTACTCATTTCTATTTCACCTATTTTTACAACTGCATTTGCGATTTTCTTGAAACAAGAAAAGTTTTCTTCTCGAAAGTTAATCGGTTCTATGACTGCCTTTGTTGGTGCAGCCTTAGTTTTAGTAGCAGGACATTCACTTACTAGTTCTTTTTATGGCAATGGAATTGGACTTATTACATCAATATGCTGGGGGCTTTATCCTGTTTTAGCAGGACCATTAATTAAAAAATATTCAGCATTACGTGTTACTGCATGGTCTGCATTAGTGGGTGCGATTCCGCTATTATTGTTAAGTGGTCCACATGTGTTTGTCATGCCATTTCACATTACTCACGGAATGACACTATTTGCTTTACTATATTCTATTTTCTTTGTAACAGTATTTGGTCTAGTAATGTGGTATGTTGGTGTTCAAAAAATTGGGGCGTCACATACGATGGTATATATGTATATAACGCCGCTTGTAGCGGTTCTATTTGCAGCTGTCTGGGCAAATGAATATGTATCGTTTCAACAAATCATCGGTGGAATTATCATTTTTGTCGGTCTATGGTTTGTGAAATCGGAGAAAGTAAAAGTTCATTCTATTGCAGGGGAACCTATATCAAAATAGGAAAACAGATCACCTATGATCTGCTTTCCTATTTTTTTATTTTTGGTAAGAAGATGAGAAACAAGATAGCAGTAATAAGTGGAATTAAGTTTAAAAATGGAATACGGAAGAGTGTAATAAGAATAATACCTGGAAGAAGAACACCGAGGACAGCGTAAAAAATGCTATGATTTTTCGTGTACCAATACAATGAAAGTCCAATAAGTGCAGGGATAATGAGGTGAATGAGAGCCATTAAAAAATAAATCATTAGACGCCCCCTTTATTTGTGTGCTTATTACATCATATCCGTATGTTCATAGATTGATATCATTTTTTTCATAAATGGACGAAAAAAGTTTGAAAAACCGTCACAAAATATGAGAATATGATGTTTGAAATCTTGTATAATATTATTTTCTAAAAACATTTAAACAACATAAACATACTGTTTATGTTGTTTTTAATTTGAATGAAATGAATGTAAGGAATATGAATTTGAAAGAAATTTTTTGTTGGATAGATAAGAACGAATGAAGAGAGGTACAGCATGATTAGTATGTCACTAAGATCATTTAAAATTCAATCGTATTATATACTAGGTATTCTTTTACTAGGCTGGATGATAACACCGTTTTCAGCACATTTTTTAGGTGCAGGAATTGGACTTATCGTAAGTATGTATTGCGTTTGGCTTTTAGGGAGAAGAATTGAGAAGCTTGGAGATAGTATCGTAAAGAAAACGAAAGCACCGACGCTTGGTATGTTTAATCGTTTTGCGGCTGCTATTTTGGGCGCTATTATTATGTACGAAATTGAGCACCATATGGTGATGTGGGCATTTGCAGTAGGGATTATGGGCGGTTATTTTTTAATCGTTGTGAACTTAGGTTACTATAGCATGAAAGATGAGAAAGAACTAACAAAGAGCTAAAAAGATAAAAGACTTCTTTTTAGATGGAATAGATGATCCAGTCACGAATAGAAGCGGTCAGGGCCTTTTTTAGCCCCATACGATGTGAAACCCGAGAGATGTAGTGAGTAGGGATATAATGTATATATTCGAAGCTGTAATTTTATAATCTAGGTCACAGATGAAGAGATTAGCGTTTCACTTTATATAAGATATAGAAAGAAGCTTACGTTTTCACGTAAGCTTCTTTTTTATGTAAGTGTGTGTAACCGTTAAGCCGCATTGGGTTTTGTCGGTGAGTACGCGAAACTTTACGGTTACACGACACTTATTCATATGAGTAAAGGGTTATTCCAACAGAAAGTTTTAATTTAAGCGATTGGACCGCCTAAGTTAATAATGTCTTCAGATACGCTGTCGAACTTTTTGAAGTTAGCTTTGAATTCATTTGCAAGTTCGATTGCTTTTGCTTTGTAAGCAGCTTTATCAGCCCAAGTTTGTTCAGGCATTAACACTTCGTCAGGTACACCTGGTACGTGAAGTGGAACTTCAAGACCGA
Source organism: Bacillus sp. BR3(2024) (assembly GCF_039134555.1). Lineage (NCBI taxonomy): Bacteria > Bacillati > Bacillota > Bacilli > Caryophanales > Bacillaceae > Bacillus > Bacillus sp. BR3(2024). Next base: position 4,576,788 of record NZ_CP152433.1, on the reverse strand, counting down.
AGATATCATGTTTAGCTGTTTCAGTTTTTGCAAGTTCACCGTTTAATGCAGCTTGAATCATTGCACGAGTGTAACCTAAGTTCATACGTTTACCAACGCCGTATTCGCCACCAGTCCAGCCAGTGTTTACTAAGAATACTTTCGCATCGTGTTTCTCGATTTTTTCACCAAGCATTTCAGCATAGCGAGATGCATCAAGTGGTAAGAATGGTGAACCGAAGCAAGTTGAGAATGTTGCTTGCGGAGAAGTAACGCCGCGCTCTGTTCCTGCTAGTTTACTAGTGTAACCACTTAAGAAATGATACATAGCTTGCTCTTTTGATAACTTACTGATTGGAGGCAATACGCCAGATGCATCAGCAGTTAAGAAAATAATTGTATTTGGGTGTCCAGCAACACTTGGCAGTACGATATTGTCGATCGCATGCATAGGGTATGCAGCACGAGTATTTTCTGTTAAAGTAGTATCGTTGTAGTCGGCGATACGTGTTTGGTCATTAATGATAACGTTTTCTAAAACAGATCCAAATGTGATTGCATCGAAAATTTGTGGTTCTTTCTCGTGAGAAAGGTTTACACATTTCGCGTAGCAACCGCCTTCAATATTGAATACACCGTTATCAGACCAACCGTGCTCATCATCACCGATTAATTTACGGTTTGGATCAGCAGATAATGTTGTTTTACCTGTTCCAGATAAACCGAAGAATAGTGCTACGTCGCCTTCTTCACCTACGTTTGCAGAGCAATGCATAGAAAGAATATCTTGTTCAGGTAATAAGAAGTTCATAATAGAGAAGATTGATTTTTTCATTTCTCCAGCGTATTCTGTACCACCAATTAGTACGATACGTTTTTCGAATGAAACCATAATGAATGCTTCAGAGTTTGTACCGTCAACAGCTGGATCAGCTTTGAAATTCGGTGCAGAAACAATTGTGAACTCTGATTCATGAGTTGTTAATTCTTCTTCAGTTGGACGAATGAATAATTGATGTACAAATAAATTGTGCCATGCATATTCGTTAATAACTTGAATTGGTAGGCGGTAATTGCGGTCAGCGCCTGCAAATCCTTTGAAGACGAATAACTCTTCTTTTTCTTTTAAGTATTCTAAAACTTTAGTATATAATTTATTAAAATGTTCTTCAGAAATCGGTTGGTTCACAGCTCCCCAAGCAATTTTGTCAGCAACCGATGCTTCTTTCACAATAAATTTATCTTTAGGAGAACGTCCTGTATATTTTCCAGTTGAAGCAGAAACGGCACCAGTCGAAGTTAATTTCCCTTCATTTCGCATTAATACTTTTTCCACTAATTGCGGAACACTTAGTTGAATCTGTGCATTGCTTCCGTTCAATAATTCGTGTAAACCAATTTGGACATTCACAGTACTCATATTTATATACCATCCTTTTCATTTAATGAAATATTTCTCGTAATCCCCAACAAGAGTATAACACAATTATATAAATAATGTATACTATTTATTTCTTTTTGTTTGTGTGAATGCATTATTTCCCTATTAATATTTCATTTCAGGCGTATTGAGAAAAACTTTCAGGAAAATGTGAATATTAATTGACAAATGAATATCATTTCTTTAGTATAGGTTGGGACGGATACTCTCTTATCCCGAGCTGGCGGAGGGACAGGCCCGATGAAGCCCAGCAACCTCACTTGTAGTGGTAAATACAGGTGAATAGGTGCTAAAACCTGTGCGAGGCTACAGGTCTCGAACGATAAGAGCGAAGGGCAAAAAGCAGTATGCAAGTAGCAAATTAAACCTTTCCTCTATGTAAAGTAGGAAAGGTTTTTCTGTATGCTTGTGTGGGAGAATAAATGTATGTCGCAGTTTGTGGCAAATTAAGGATGAGTTCCGTACAATATATACAATTACTGTAGGGAGGTTTACCACATGACAAAAAAACGTCATCTGTTCACATCTGAGTCTGTAACTGAAGGACATCCAGATAAAATTTGTGACCAAATTTCTGATTCAATTTTAGATGCGATCTTATCAAAAGACGCAAATGCACGTGTAGCTTGTGAAACAACTGTAACAACTGGTTTAGTATTGGTAGCGGGGGAAATTACGACTTCTACTTACGTAGATATTCCAAAAATCGTTCGTGAAACAATTCAAGGCATTGGTTACACACGCGCAAAATACGGATTCGATGCAGAAACTTGTGCAGTTTTAACATCTATCGATGAGCAATCTGCTGACATCGCTATGGGTGTTGACCAAGCGCTAGAAGCACGCGAAGGTCAAATGACTGACGCTGAGATTGAGGCAATTGGTGCAGGAGACCAAGGTTTAATGTTTGGTTTCGCATGTAATGAAACACAAGAGTTAATGCCACTTCCAATCTCGCTTGCTCACAAATTAGCTCGCCGTTTAACTGAAGTACGTAAAGATGATACATTATCATACTTACGTCCGGATGGAAAAACGCAAGTTACAGTTGAGTATGATGAAAATGGTAAACCAGTACGTGTTGATACTATCGTAATTTCTACACAACATCACCCAGATGTTACATGGGAAGAAATCGATCGCGACTTAAAAGAGCACGTAATTAAAGCTGTAGTACCAGCAGAATTAATGGATGGAGAAACGAAATTCTTCATTAACCCAACTGGCCGCTTCGTAATTGGTGGACCACAAGGTGATGCTGGTTTAACAGGACGTAAAATCATCGTTGATACTTACGGTGGATACGCTCGCCACGGTGGCGGTGCATTCTCTGGTAAAGATGCAACGAAAGTTGACCGTTCTGCAGCATATGCAGCTCGTTATGTTGCGAAAAACATCGTAGCAGCTGGTCTTGCTGAAAAAGCAGAAGTACAACTTGCATACGCAATCGGTGTAGCACAACCAGTATCAATTTCAGTTGATACATTCGGCACTGGTAAAGTATCTGAAGACGTACTAGTAGAGCTAGTTCGTAACAACTTCGATCTTCGCCCAGCTGGTATTATTAAAATGCTAGACTTACGTCGCCCAATTTACAAACAAACAGCAGCTTACGGCCACTTTGGACGTACTGATGTAGATCTATCATGGGAACGTACAGACAAAGCAGCAGCTTTAAAAGAGCAAGCTGGTCTATAATATATGAAAAAAAGCTTTGCGCGGTGAGCGCAAAGCTTTTTTATTTATAATTACGTTGGAATAAAGCGAAGAGTTCAATGTCATGCCAATTGCCATTGCGGAATATAGCTTCTTTACAAGTTCCTTCATGTTGAAAACCGAGTGATTTATATAATTTAATTGCTCTATCGTTAAAAGAAAATACTCGTAAAGAAAGGCGATGTAAATTTAATTCTAAAAATGCATAATCCAATAATAAGGTGAAAGCTTCCTTCCCATAACCTTGCCCCCAGTAATCCTTGTTACCAATATCAATAATACATTCAGCGTTTCGATTATACGAATCAATATGAATTAAAGAAGTAATACCAATTGAAAGATGCGTAGATTTTTCTTCAATGATATAGCTCTTAGAGTCCGAAGAATGAATAAATTGCTGGCAAAGTTTTTCTGTGTCTTGAAGGGAATATTTATCAAGAGTGAGAGTAGTTGAACTCATAACGTCTATATCATTATGCCATTTATAATATGTTAGAATATCATCTTCGGAAAACTTTCGTAACTGGATACGGTTTGATTCAAACAATGTAAGTCCTCCTTTTGTATTTCCTTTTCACATGATTTACAAAGGATTGATTTCTTCTGGAACATATGTAATCAACCTTTCATTTGACGTGCTTTACCTGCGCAAAATGCACTGCTTAGTAAAAATAGCGTTGCGAATATAATACTTACTAATGTAGCGTATGGAATTGCGCCTTTTAGAGAAAAACCGACAGTGATGGAAGCGACGAATAAGAGGATGAATGTTGTTGTTAATTTTTTGTATAGTTCCATAATAGGTAGACCTCCGATTTATTTTTTAGTACAAGTTTTAAAATTGAATTCTATTATGTAGAAAATATAAAGAGTAGCTAAAGATGTGTAGTCTAGGAGTATAAGAAAGGGCACTTTCCTTTTTGTGGGTTAGTATACTTATATTGTATCATGGCGCATTATTGGCTTCATACATAATTGTGTAAAGATATGTATGATAAAATGAAGAAAAGTTTTTAAGAAAGGAAAGATAAAAAATGAGTGTAACTGAACATAAAAAACAAGCTCCAAAAGAAGTGCGTTGCAAGATTGTTACGATTTCCGATACACGTACGGAAGAAACAGATAAGAGCGGACAACTATTACATGAATTGTTAAAAGAAGCGGGACATAAAGTAACTTCTTATGAAATTGTAAAAGATGATAAAGAAAGTATTCAGCAAGCAGTGTTAGCTGGTTATCATAAGGAAGATGTAGATGTTGTATTAACAAATGGCGGTACTGGTATTACGAAACGCGATGTCACAATTGAAGCAGTATCAGCGTTATTAGATAAAGAAATTGTTGGATTTGGTGAGCTGTTCCGTATGATTAGTTATTTAGAAGATATCGGAAGCAGCGCAATGTTAAGTAGAGCGATTGGTGGTACAATTGGGCGCAAAGTAGTCTTCTCGATGCCAGGGTCTAGCGGAGCGGTTCGCCTTGCGATGAATAAATTAATTTTACCGGAATTAGGTCATATTACATTTGAGCTGCATCGCCAATGAGTAAGTATGCTGGAATTGTATTAGCAGGTGGTATGTCGAGTAGATTCGGTGAGCCGAAAGCGTTAGCAATTTGGAAGGAAACTACTTTTGTTGAGCATATTGTGAAAGTGATGGGAAATACTTTGCAAGACATTGTAGTAATTAGCCATACTGATATAAAAGAGCGAGTAGAGCAATTCGTACAAGTACCTGTTATAGAAGACATTCCGCACTATAAAGGGAATGGACCGCTGGCCGGCATTGTATCAGGAATGGAATACATAGAAGCAGATTGGTACGCTATTATGCCTTGCGATGCACCAAACGTGTCGCATGAATGGTTTACCATTTTACTAGAGCAAACGAACAATGAATATGATGCGGTTGTACCTATTATTAATGGAAGAAAACAACCGCTACTTGCGGCGTATCATAACCGCGTGAAAGAAAAGATTTATGCTTTACTTCAGGAAGAAAAAAGAAGTATGGGGCAGCTTTTATCACAATGTAATGTGAAGTATGTTTCTGGAGAAGATGTACAAGCGAATGCGGATTGGTTTATAAATGTAAATACGAAAGAAGAATATGTGCAGGCTCAAAAAGACCTTTCAAATGAATGAAAGGTTTTTTTGATATACAGAATTGGGGAACAATTGCTGTATAAAGGTATGTGAGTGAGTTGATTTTAAGGGGAATTCTTAAAATCATTATACAGTTAAAACACTGTATAACCATATATTAATTTTTATGGGTTTTTATTACAAGTCTGTTTAGTTATGTTTATTTTTGATATAATTAATATAGAAATAAAACAATGCTTAACCTTATGTATCATTTATTAAACTAAAATTTATGACCATGTAATAAACTCCCTTCGTTTTTTGAAGGGAGTTTTTCTATTTAAGCAAGCAACTCTGATGCGTTATGCTGAAGGACTTCTTCATATTGGTTAAGCAAGCCACGAAAGACCTCATCCCAGCTCTTTGATTTCGCAAAAGAGGAAGATTCTATTCCCATCTGCTCAAGTTTTTCTTCATTTTGTAATAAAAAATAAATGGATGATAGAAATGCATCTTCATTTTTAGGCGGACAAAGAACTCCCGTTTTTCCATCTGTAATAATATTTTTAACCCCGCCACTATTTGCACCAATAACAGGTGTACCGCATGCGAGTGATTCAAGTACGACATTTCCGAATGTTTCAGTAGCTGATGGAAACACCATTATGTTAGAACAAGCATATGCTTCAGCTAAATCCCCGCCTTGTAAATAGCCAGTAAAAGTGATATTTGTTTTCGGAACAGCTTCACGTAAACTTGTTGCTAGAGGACCGTCTCCTGCGATGAGCCAATGAATATCGTTTCGAGTATGTGCTGTTTTAACGATAAGGTGTTGCAGCGTATCAATATCTTTTTCAGGAGCAATTCGTCCAACATAGGAAAGGACATACTTCGCTGTAATATTATATTTTTTTCGGAATAGGTCTGTATTGTAAGCTGGATGAAAGAGTGTGCAATCTACACCACGTCCCCATATAGAGAGGGTCTGAAAGCCTTTATTTTTTAATTGATGTAATGTTTCAAAGGAAGGTACAAAATTTTTTTGCATATGACTATGAAACCATTTTAAATAGTTCCAAAGCATATTGGAGAGGAATTCGATTTTGTAATAACGTAAATAGGCATCGAAATCAGTATGATAAGAACCGACAACTGGGATGTTTAACTTTTTTGCATAATACAATCCACAAAGTCCCATGTTGAAAGGTGTGGCAATGTGAATAATGTCAGGTTTAAAGGAAAGTAGTTCCCGTTTAATACGCGGAGTAGGAAAAGAAAAACGACATTCTGGATATAATATTGTTAACGGGATACTTCTCATCTTATTCACATTCGCTACAAAATTATCTTCAGCTGTATGCTGAGGGGCGAAAACAGAATAGGCGATCTGTTCTTTCTGAAAATATCGTGTTAATCGCTCTAACGTTTTCGCAACCCCGTTAACTTGTGGCGTAAAAGTATCGGTAAAAATGGCGACTCTCATCATATCACTCCTTTATGTGAAAAGTGGGATGAATTGATAAAAAGAGATGATGCCAGAGCAAGTGCCAAGGCACATACCGACGAATACATCTGACGGATAGTGAAGTCCTAAATAAATACGTGAAATACCGACGCATAATGCTAACGGTAATAGGAAAGCAAGTAAGCTTGGATTATAGCAAATAAATGGAATGAAGACAGAGAAAACGGCTGTTGTATGACCAGACGGGAAAGAGTGGTCTTTTAATGGATGGACTGGATATTTTGCATCCTGAATTGTTAAATAAGGACGTTTTCGTGGATACCATCTTTTTAATATTTGTACAGGAATATGGCTAATTGCTAAAGAAATAGCAGTTGCAATTGCTGCCTGATGTAAAGTACCTTTTGCAAAAATTAAAAAGAAAAGTGTGAGTGCGATGGAGAAAGTCGCGCCACCGATATGAGTAATATTGCTGAAAAAGATATTTAATGTTTTTTGATCAAAGTAGCGATTAATTCCTTTAAAAATGTAACATTCTATTTTATATAATCCACTGACCTTCATGAAAATTCTCCTCCCTCGTTTACATATATATGGAGATATTAGCTTTTATTTTAATAAGATTTTGTTGAGGGAGTAATAATGTTTTGTAAAGAAAAAGTTAGTTTTTATATAAAAAAAGCTGCCAATCTTATGGCAGCGGAAATTTACTTCTGTAATGATTTATAATATTGACCTTTTTCAACGTATTGCGTGCGAATACGCTCCATATCTTTATGGTCTTCTGCTGTTAATTCACGAATGACTTTCGCGGGACGACCGAAAGCTAACGTGTTTGGTGGAATTTTCTTTCCTTGTGAAACGAGGCTTCCAGCGCCGATAAAAGCTCCTTCGCCAATTTCAGCACCATCTAATATAATGGATCCCATTCCAATTAAAGCATCTTTTTTAATATGACAACTATGTAAAATAACTTGATGCCCAACTGTAACATCATCTTCTAAGATAAGAGGATACTGAGGGCTTTGGTGGAGTGTACATTGGTCTTGTACATTTACTCGGTCTCCAATGATCGTTGGTGACACATCACCACGGATGACTGTATTAAACCAAATACTTGATTCCTCGCCAACGTAAACATCGCCTGTAATCGTAACATAGTCAGCGATAAAAGCACTACTCGCAATTTTCGGTTTTTTTTCTTTGTAAGGATATATCATGTAAAGTCTTCCTTTCCTAGAGACTAGTTTTAGTGTATCAAATTATGAGAAAGAGTGAAATGGAGGAGAGCCGTATGTGGAATTATGAAGCGGAGGAAGCAAAGGCTGTCATTGTTATTGTGCACGGTGCAATGGAATATCACGGACGTTACGAAGCCGTTGCGGAAATGTGGAATCATATCGGCTATCACGTCGTGATGGGGGATCTTCCGTCACATGGAACGACTTCAAGAAATAGAGGACATATTGATTCATTTGATGAATACATAGAGGAAGTTAAATTATGGGTGAAAGAAGCAAGAAAGTATAGGTTACCTATTTTTCTATTCGGTCATAGTATGGGTGGTCTTATTGTCATTCGTATGATGCAAGAAACGAAGAGAGAAGATGTAGAGGGTATTATTTTGAGTTCGCCTTGTTTAGGGGTAGTGACTGGACCCTCTGCTCCGCTTCAATTTGCTTCAAAAATATTAAATGTTGTGGCTCCAAAATTGCAATTTGCAACGAATCTTACGGTGGAAATGTCAACACGTAACCACGAAGTGAGAGATGCAATGGAGAATGATTCTTTGTTCTTGCGCAAAGTATCAGTACGTTGGTATAGTGAATTGATTAAGTCTATCGAAATTGCTCATAAAAAAATAGATGATTTTCCAGATGTTCCGCTCTTGCTAATGCAAGCTTGTGAGGATAAACTTGTAGATAAAACACGTGTCCGCACTTGGTTTGATAATGTTAAAATAAGTGATAAGGCTTTTAAAGAATGGCCGAATTGTTATCACGAGTTATTAAATGAGTATGAGCGTGATGAAATTTTGAGTTATATTCAGTCATTTACTGAAATGCATGTCAATAATATAGTAAAAACAAACAAATAAATCATTATTTGTACATTTAATAGAGGAGATGAAGGAAGAAGTGAACGTACCGAGTAATCCCATAACGCTCATGGCGAAAGTATACCGTGATGTGTTTCCGGTTGTACACCATGAGCTAGCGATGTGGAAAGAGCGTGCCTACCATATTCCGAATGATGAGCTTCATAGTCAGGCAATCGCAAGTATTGAGCATAAAACGTTTCATTGTGAGGGCGGTGGCATTTTAGCTCTGCTAGCAAATGAACACCGAGAAGAATGTATTCGTTTTATCGTAGCGTATCAAACGATCAGCGACTATTTAGATAATTTATGTGATCGCAGTACATCACTTGATCCAAATGATTTTGCCGCACTGCATGAATCGATGTTAATGGCATTATCACCTGAAGTAGAAGGTGGCGGTAATTATTATCGTTATCGTGATGATCAAGATGATGGTGGTTATTTAGATGAACTTGTTGAAACATGCCAAGATGTTTTAAAGAAAACGAAGCACTATGACAAAATTGCTCCTGTTCTTCATGAACTTGCTTGTTATTATTGTGATTTGCAAATTCATAAACACGTGAAATTAGAAGAAAGAGAGCCGCGCCTGAAAAATTGGTTTGAAGCACATAAAGAAAACTTACCTGAGATGAGTTGGTTTGAATTTTCAGCATGTGCCGGTTCTACACTTGGAATTTTCTGTCTTGTAGCATATGCATTTCATGATGAGTTACATGATGAAGATATTGCGAAAATTAGACAAGGGTACTTCCCTTACGTACAAGGACTTCATATCTTACTTGATTATTTCATTGATCAAGAAGAAGACCGTATAGGCGGAGATTTGAATTTCTGTAGTTATTATGAAAACGAGCAAGCGATATTAGATCGGATGAAACACTTTGTAGAAGAAGCGGAGAAGAGCATTGGTGATTTGCCTCATGCGAAGTTTCATCGCCTTATAAGCCGAGGGTTACTTGGTATTTATTTATCAGATCAAAAAGTATCAGCACAAAAGAATATGCACAAAATGGCACGGCGCATTGTAAAGTACGGAGGCCTCACTTCACGATTCTTCTATTGGAACGGGAAGATGTACCGAAAGAAAACAGCGCAGTGATGAAGAAAACCACTCATGTAGAGTGGTTTTTTGTTATAATATGGTAAAGGTGGTGGTGGAAATGAAGCGATTGTTTCAAAAGCTATATGACAATATTGAAGTAACATTACTTGTGCTACTTTCCATTTCATTTGTAACTGGAATGTATATGATGATGAATAAAACCGGCGGTCCTACAACGATGGATTATGTAGCTCAAATTATCATTGCATTGATTATTATAGTAGATATTGTTTTTTTAATAAGTGGTAGAAAAAAAGAGAATAGTAAATAAAAAGCATTTGTACACGATGGTACAAATGCTTTTTCATTATGATCGTATTTTTAAAAATACATATATAAGAAGTTCAATTGCAAAAATAACTAAAACAGATAGTCCAAATAAAGGCATGACAGCGCCTAGTATCACCATCATGATAAAGAAAACGAATATACTTTTCTTATCTCTTTGTTTTGGAGGTGCTGCTAATTTTCCTTTCGGCTTTCTTGCTAACCACATTTTTATTCCGTAATAAATGAGAAGTAGTAGAGATAATGTCGTTAGTAAGCATAATATTTTATTTGGCCATCCGAATAAATGTCCTTCATGAAGTGGGATACCGTAAGTGAACCATTGTGCAAGTAATCCATAATCACGATAGTCCGTTTTGGAAATGAGTTCCCCGCTATATTGGTCAAAGTAAGCTGTTATCTCTTCATTTGGTGCAACATGCATACCTGTAATACCAGAACCGCTCGATTTCGAAACAGTGAATACACCTTTTGGATCAGCTGGTAGTGAAATAACATATGGCTTCTTTATTTCAATTCCTTTTTGTAATTCATGGACAGAAATTGCTTTCGGTTCATTTGAATTCGATTCAGGAGGAGCTTCTTTTCTTGTTGCCCACGGCAATTCTTTTACCTTTGATTCAGGCGGTGCCATGTACAATTTTGGATATCCGAGTGATTCATTTGACGATGCAATTTTATAAATTTGGTTCCCCATAAATCCTGACCATGGCAATCCAGATGCGACTAGCAGAAAGAGAGGAATTGTAAATATAATACCGATAATAGAATGACGTCTTTTTGCTTTTTCTCGCTTATTGGATGATGGTGTGTTTTTGAATTGGCGTATACTCATGTACAATCCGGTTATGATTAAAAAGATTGTCCAGCATGCCGCAAGCTCCACAGTATAGTTAACGATAGTGCCGCCAACTAAAAGAGAACTATGTAATTCCCTCATGATATTGGCAAACGTTTCACTTGCATTTTGATCTCCAACAATTTGATTATTATTATCTAAATACACATATTTTTGTTGTCCAGTATACTCATTTGCAATCGTAAGTCTCGTATTATAATCCCCATTAAACTCACTAATTTTCGCCACGCTATAATGTGGATATTTTTTCTCTGTTAAGGAAATAGAAGCAGACATCGAAATAGATTCTGTTTGAGCACTCTTCCCAAAATATAAATCTTTATAGATGAAATCTTCAACTTCCTCCCGAAATAAATACCCAATTCCGCTCAGTGACAACGTAATAAGAAGTGGCGTAATAAAAAGCCCAGCATAAAAATGCCAACGCCAAAAAATGTAATGAAGCGAACGATTTACTTTCATACTTTCAGTTCCCCTAACCTTCCCTATATGAATAACTACTTATTTAATATAGCGAGATTAAGTGTGATTACTTTGAAAGAATTGTGAAGAAAGTTAAAAGTTTGTGGGATTTTTATTAAACATAAAACACATTTTAGAAGGAGTGTTTTCTATGTTTATGAAGATCTCTTTATATTTGATAAGTACATCCTAACAACCGCTTTCGCAAGACATTGAGAAGAATCAACAAAATTCTCACTAGCCACAACATTCAAATCAGTACATGCGATAATTGCGGTATCTACTTCATCCTTCAACTGCACAACGAGCGCGCTCCATAATTTGCGAGCTTTTTCAACTTCCCCGCTTTTAATATACGTAATAATTTGATTAATCATCGTTTGCCATTTTTCATAATGAATGTATTCTATATTCCGTTTTGCAATCCCGTCTTGATAAATACCGGCTTGAACAGTTGCTTCTGTTGCGAGAAGAGCGACTCTTTTTGTATTTTCAGGAATTGATTGTAACGTTTCATCGACTATATTTAAAATCGGGATAGAAAGCGAACGCTGTAATTCTTCAAAATAAAGATGCGCCGTATTGCACGGCATAGCGATAAAGCTTACGCCAGTACTTTCAAGTTTTTGTGCTCCTTCAATAATTGCTTTTTTCATCGCTTCGTGATCAATAGGGCGATCCATGTAAAACGGTGTTGGGCACGAATAGATCATCATATGAGGAAAGTCCATATCATACTTTGCTCCGTATATTGTTTGGCACCTTGCTACAACTGTATCGACGAATGGCCCAGTTGATTTTGGTCCCATTCCTGCTAGTATTCCGATCATTGTTTCGTCTCCTTTAAGAATGTTTACATCCATTATATAGGAGAATAACAAAAAGACGTGCAGTGAGTGCACGTCTTTTTTTGTTATGTTTTGTCGAACAATCGATATATCCGAGAAATCGTTGATATATTGTAAGTTATGATAGATATATCGAAAAAATCGTTGATATATCCCGAGTTACGATAGATATAATTGAAAAATCGTTAATATATTATCGCTTCTCAATCGCCACAATAAATGGCGGGTTATTTTGTTGATTAATGAAGCCATATCGCAGTACGTGTGCTTGTTTTTGGTCTAGTTCTTCGGCAAATGTAAGTACAGCGTCGCGTTCTACTTGTCCTTCTGGGTGTCCGTGGTAAATAACAAGGACGATGATACCTTCAGGTGCCATTACTTCTAATAATTGTTCGATCGCTGAGATTGTTGAGTTCGGTTTTGTAACGATATGCTTGTCTCCGCCTGGAAGGTAACCTAAGTTGAAAATTGCGCCTGTTACTTTTCCTTTTGCATCTTCTGGTAATACGGATAGAAGTGTATCGTGACTATCGTGAACTAAAACAGTACGTTCGAAAAGTTCTTTTTCTTTTAGACGAGTTGTTGAGCTTTCAATTGCCTCTTTTTGAATATCAAATCCAAATACTTTTCCGTTATCTCCAACGATTTCAGCTAGGAAGCAAGTGTCATGGCCGTTTCCTAAAGTTGCATCTACAGCGTAATCGCCTTCTTTTACTGCCGTTTGCAGAAGCGAGCGAGCAAACGGTAATACACGTTCTAATTTCATTTTTGTTTCTCCTCATTTGCATATTTTCCTTGCCAGCTTCCGCGGCGTACAAATTCTGCATCAATGGAATTTAATACTTCCCATTTATTTAAGCTCCACATTGGACCAATCATTAAATCAGGCGGACCGTCACCTGTGATGCGGTGCACAATTACGTCTTCTGGAATCATTTCAAGTTGGTCAACAACGAGACTTACGTAATCCTCAAGAGAAAGGAACTCGAGTTGTCCTTTTTCATATTGCTTCACCATTGGCGTTCCTTTTAATAAGTGAAGTAAGTGGATTTTAATTCCTTGTACATCAAGCTTCGCTACTTCACGAGCTGTTTCCATCATCATGTCGTAATCTTCAAGTGGAAGGCCGTTAATAATATGAGAACAAACTTTAATGCCGTGCTTACGTAATTTATTTACACCTTCAACGTAAGAAGGATAATCGTGAGCACGATTAATAAGATTTGCAGTACGTTCATGGACGGTTTGTAGTCCGAGTTCAACCCAAAGGTAAGTGCGTTTATTTAAGTCCGCTAAATATTCAACAACATCGTCCGGTAAACAATCTGGACGAGTCGCAATAGAAAGACCGACAACGTCTTTTTCTGCTAGAAGCGGTTCGAATTTTTCTTTTAACACTTCAAGTGGTGCATGTGTATTTGTGTACGCCTGGAAATAAGCGATACATTTTCCATCTTTCCACTTTGAGCGCATTTTTTCTTTCATTTCATGATATTGCGTTATAACATCATCGCGGCGATCGCCAGCGAAGTCACCAGATCCAGCAGCACTGCAAAATGTACAACCGCCATAAGCAACTGTACCGTCACGGTTCGGGCAATCGAAGCCAGCATCTAATGAAACTTTAAAGATTTTTTCACCAAATTCATTTCGTAAATGATAATTCCATGTATGATAACGTTTATTGTCGTTTGTATATGGAAAAGGGTTTTGAACCTTCATTACTTTCCCTCCTAAGCCGAGTCAAAATGAAACAAAATCCATTATAACATACTCATAAGGTTCAGATGGAAGGGACACACTAAAGGGGAATTGAAGCAAGGAGGGACAATTATGGCAGAGCGTCAATCACTTGAATCTTATATTACACAAGCGGAACAAGCGGTGGAATATGCGAAAGAACAATTAGATCTTGGTATGAGACAAGAGCATTATAATACGATGGAGTATTCAGATGCGCAGTTACAATTAGAACAAGCGTATAACGATTTACAAACGATGCAACAACATGCGAATGATGAGCAACGTGAGCAGTTAAATAGAGCACGTATGGCAATTCGCCAATTGCAACATCAAATGATTATTACACCGCACTAATAAGGAGTGAATGTAATGGCGAAACGTTCAGATCAAAATAACCCAGAACAAAAAACGCAAAATGGACATAACGCTGAGTTTTCGAATGAACTTGATCCGATTGTTCAAGTAAAACAGCGTAATAGTAAAAAAGGACAACCTCAAAAATCGAAACAATCAGAGTAGACCAGGTCGCAATATGACCTGGTTTTATTTTGCTATATGACAATAATGTAAGATTTATGTAAGGTTTGTCGATAGTTGTGAGCAGCTTTCTCCAGTAGAGTAAGAAAGGATTAAGTTTTATACAAGGAGTTGCTTTATGGGGAACAATATTATAAACAAGCGAATTGATGAGTTAGATTACATTCGTGGCTTTGCACTACTAGGGATTATTTTAGTAAATATTTTAGCACTACTTAATATTAAAACTCCAGATCCTAATACAGTAGATGCTAGCTATCAAAGGTTTCTATACTTATTTGTAGAAGGTCGTTTCTTCTCGATTTTCTCATTCTTATTTGGAGTGGGATTCTATATCTTCATTACAAGAGCGATTGCGAAAGGGAAAAATGGATATGTTCTATTTTTCCGCCGTGTAGTTGCATTATTTATTTTTGGTTTGATTCATTACATGTTTCAGCCTGGAGAAGCGTTAACGTTATATGCAATTTGCGGATTAATCGTTTTACCGTTTTATAAAGCGAAAAAACAAGTGAACTTAGTAATTGGTCTTATTTTGACAATAGCCTTTAGTGTAATGGGTGTTAAAGAACTATTACCACTTGGTTTAATTTTATTAGGTCTTGCTGCAGGACAATATCGTGTATTTGAAAATCTTTCGCAAAATATAAAGAAAGTCGCTATTTTTACAGGCATTATGTTTGTTTTAAGTGTCATAGCTGTATGGTATCAATATGGACACGTGCCTGCTGGCCCATTTGTAAATATGATATTGATGAATGAAGACGGAACAATGGATGCTGCAAGCCAGTTTCTAAAAATTGGTATTACTGTTGGACCAATTATTTCAGCTTTCTATGTAGGAGCATTAATTTTATTACTTCAGTTAAAACCAGTTCAAACATTATTAGCACCATTGAAATACTATGGTCGTATGGCTTTAACAAATTATATCGGACAAACGGCAATGATTTTAATTGCCGGTAGTGTATTTAACTTTGCAGGTAACTTAACTTACATGCAGACTTTATATGTATGTATTGCAATTTATGCAATTCAAATTGTATTTAGCGTAATTTGGATGAAAATCTTTAAAATGGGTCCATTAGAATGGATTTGGCGAGTTGTTACGTATTGGACGGTAACACCTTTAAAGAAATAAAGAGAGAAGTGGGCTGTTCCTTTTTTGTGGAGCAGCCTATTTTTATTTTCAGCTTTTGTAGTTGCGCCGATATATTTGAAAAATCGCCGATATAATTTCATTTACCGATTCAATATGTCACTAATATTCAAAGTAGTAAAAGCCAAACTTACACGCCCACCTTCTTTATATTACAAAAGTGTAAGGTAAATGTAATGTTAACAAATAGCAGTTCGCCTCTAAAAAGCGCAAAATAGGTAATGGAAAAACAAGCGTAGGAGGATATATATGACGAAACCAGTTGTAGACGTAAAAAACGTTCAAAAAGTGTACGGTAAAAAAGGTGAGAACCAATCACACGCGTTAAAAGGTGTGTCATTCTCAATTCAAGAGGGCGAGTTTGTTGGAATTATGGGACCATCTGGTTCTGGTAAAACGACATTATTAAATGTAATTTCAACGTTAGATAAAGCAACGGGCGGCGTTGTTGAAATTGCAGGAACGGATATTACAAAAATGAAGCAAGGTGAGCTTTCAGATTTCCGTTCACAAAAGTTAGGATTTATCTTCCAAGATTTTAATTTGTTAGAAAACTTATCTATTTATGAAAACATTGCACTTCCACTTTCCTTGCAAGGTGTTCCATCACGTAACATTGGACCAAAAGTCGAGAAAGTAGCGGATATGTTAGGAATTACAGAAATACTTCAAAAGTACCCATCTGAAGTATCTGGTGGGCAAAAGCAACGTTCGGCAGCAGCGCGTGCTTTAGTGCATGAGCCTGCAATTATTTTAGGGGACGAGCCAACAGGAGCGCTTGATTCTAAAAATGCAACGAGTTTACTTGATGCGATGACAAACTTAAATAAAGATCAAGGCGTATCTATTATGATGGTTACACATGATCCGTACAGTGCAAGTTACTGTCAGCGTATTTTATTCATTCAAGATGGTGAGCTATATAAAGAAATTCACCGCGGCGGTACACGTGAAGAGTTTTATAAAGAAATTTTAGATGTGCTTGCGGACTTAGGCACACAAAAAGCGTAAGAAAGGAGGTTCTAGAGCATGTTATTCAAACTTTCCATGTCAGGACTAAAGAGTAAGCTAAAAGATTACATCGTCTTACTTGTTGGTCTTGTCATGTCGATCTCAATTTTTTATATGTTTCAAACGTTAGCACTAAATGAATCATTTCTTGAATCTAATTCAGTGATTAAATCAATCGGATTTGTATTCCAAGCAGGTTCATTTTTATTAGCAATCATAACGTTCTTCTATATTTTATATGCGAACTCTTTCTTACTATCTCTTCGTCAAAAAGAGTTTGGTATGTATATGATGTTAGGAGCAAAAAAGCATAAAGTTACATTACTTATGTTTATTGAGACAATTGTATTAGGCGCCGCGTCTCTTGCAATTGGAATTGCAGTTGGTGTAGGACTTGCAGAAGGTATCGGTCAATTATTAATGAAACAATTAGAATTTGCTGGTGAAGGCTATAAAGCATTTTATCTGCCATCTATGACTGTTACTTGTATCTTCTTCTTTGCACTATTTGTACTATCAGCAATTATGAACAGTATTAAGTTATCACGTATTTCTGTATTGCAACTTGTACATGCAGATGCACAAACAGAACGTGTTGCGGTAAAAGGAAAAATGACAGGCTTAGTTGCATTCCTTGCGGTTATTTTATTAGGCATTGGCTATGCATCAATGATTTACATGGAAAAACTAAGAGAAATGGGAATCCTTATTGCATTAATTACAACGACAGCTGGTACTTATATGCTATTTGGATCACTTCTTCCAGTTATTATTAAAAAGTTAAAAAGTAATAAAAAGCGTAGTGAAAAAGGACTTAACGCTTTTACATTTGCACAATTAAATTTCCGTATTAATAGCTTAACGAAAGTACTTGCAACAGTAGCGATGTTAGTTGCTCTTGGAGCTGGTGCGATTTCAGGTGGTATGGCGTTTAAAAATAACGTTATAAAAATGGTTGATGGTTTAGTAATCTATGATTCAGTAGTTCATAATCCGACAGCTGAAGAAAAGAAAATTTTAGACGGTATTACATTTAAAGAGAAAAGCGAATATCGTTACAAAGTAGATGATAAATACGTTTACTATGTAAAAGAAGATTTAGAGAAAAATCGTCCTTTAGTAAAAGATATGGAAAATATGAAGTCGATGAAGGATTTAGTAAATACGAAGAAGGCTTCACAGGAATTACCAGTAGGCGCAGTTTCTAGAGAAATGAATGAAAAAGATGCGAACGCTAAAGAACTTCCAGAAGAATGGGTCGATGCTTTTAGCACAATTCATCCATATTATATATATGAAGATCATGCAATTAAAATTGTAGATCAAAAAATGTACGATGGGATAAGTGGTAAAGAAGGTATAGCATTTATCGGAAAAGCAGATGATTTCTTAACATATACAAAAGAATGGAAAAAACTTGACGAGTTGCAATTAGATAAATATAAAAATGTAACAGCTGAAAGAATGAACAGTAAATATCAATCTTACGACATGTTCTACGGTCTTGCGAGCGGAACAGTATTTATGGGCTTCTTCCTTGGAATTGCTTTCTTAGCAATGATGGCAAGTTGTTTAATGTTCAAAATTCTTTCTGGTGCATCAAAAGATATTACGCGTTATCAAATGCTTCGTAAAATCGGGGTGCGCCGTGAATTATTAACAAAATCAATTTATAAAGAGTTATTCTTAGTATTCCTATTCCCAGCAATTGTAGGTATTGCTCACGTATTAGTTGGTATGAATATTTTCGGATTTATTTTACTTGATCCGTACTTCCGTATTTGGGTACCAATCGTAATTTTCGTAGTTATTTATGCGATTTATTACTTCATTACAGTTCAATTGTATAAAGGAATTGTTCTTCCGAAAGAAGATTAATAATAAAAACCGAGCAAAAACGCTCGGTTTTTATTATTTTCAGAAAAAACGCTTTAATGTTACTGAAATGTATAATATAATGTAAGTAAGTAACGTAATATAAAAGTAGAAGTAGCTGTATAAGGAAAGGAGGAATCAAATCTGTAGAAAGAAGCTAAGCTTTTATCCCCACATTTTTTACCGCAACGTATTTATACAATCGTAAGTTTCCACATTGAAAGTTTTCAGAACCACCTGAGTATATTGTGAAAATAATGGATAACACATGGAAATCTCATAGCATGATAAGGTAAAATGGACAACATAATGAGAAAATTACCGTTCATAAGATGAGGAGAATACATGTATGGAAGTTGTAGAGGCATTAAAAGATATAAGCCAAATTGAGGCTATGAAAAAATATTTAAAAGAGCACTCCCAGCGAGATTATCTTTTATTTGTTATTGGAATTAACACAGGATTAAAAATTACAGAATTACTTAGCATGAAATTTGAAGATGTATTAAATGAAGATGGGACTGTTAAAGAGTTTTATACTCTTCCTGTGAAAGATGAAAAATTCAAACAAGATATTTATTTAAATACAAAAGTAAAAGAAGCGCTTTTAGATTACGTACAATCTATTGGCGTTAAAAGAGAAAATTACGTATTTCAATCTAATAAAACGCCAAATTCAATTACGCGCCAACAAGCGTATCGTGTAATTCATAATGCTGCAGAAGCAGTTGGAGTTGTTGGTAAGATCGGAACGAATTCAATGCGAAAAACGTTCGGATTTCATGCGTACAAAAGAGGGATAGCGATTGCGCTGTTGCAAAAACATTTTCATCACGCGACTCCATCAGAGACGCTAAAGTATTTAGGTATTTCAAAGGATGAGACCTTTAAAACGGAGATTGATGTCGATTTATAAAAGCCGTAACTAAAAGAATTAGGAGGCGGAAAATATGAATATTAGAGAGAGTGAACTGCCGGGTATTGGATGTAAGTTTGAAGTGATTACAAAAGGTAATGAAAAGATGGTTATCGTTATTCATGATGATGGCCGAAGAGAAATGTACCATTTTGATGCTGATCATGAGGAGAGTATTTCAAGCGTCTCTCTTCGTGATTCCGAAGCGAGACAAATTGCAGCTATATTGGGCGGAATGGTATATAGACCACAAGCTTTAGATACGATTGAAATGGCCTTTGAAGGATTATCAATTGAGTGGTTTAAGGTGGAAAATAATGCACCAGTCGTACAAAAAACAATTGGTAGTTTACATGTCCGAAACACATATAACGTAACGATTATTGCCATTTTGAAAAAGAATATGAAGAAGTTCTTTAATCCAGGCCCAGATTCTATCATTGAAGCTGGCGATATGCTCGTACTATCAGGTGAAAGACATGAAGTAAAAAGAATTATTAATGAGTTGCTTTCAGTAGGAGGGGATTCATAATCGATGGATACTTTAATCTTTGAAGTTGGGACTGCGTTAGTATTAGTCGCTTTTGCAGCTATTCTCGCTGCAAAGTTAAAGTTCTCGATTATTCCGTTTCTCATTATACTCGGTATGCTAGTGGGGCCACATGCGCCAGATTTAGGGCTTATCGATTTAAGATTTATTGAAAGCGGAGAAGTTATTTCCTTCCTCGGCCGTGTTGGCGTTATATTCCTCTTATTCTATTTAGGCTTAGAATTCTCAATTAAAAAATTAATTAAATCAGGAAAATCAATTGCTTTTGGGGGAACTGTTCATATATCGCTTAATTTTATATTAGGTTTACTTTACGGATATATAATGGGTTTCCCCTTATTAGAAACATTAATTATTGCTGGGATTATAACAATTTCATCGAGTGCAATTGTTGCGAAAGTAATTGTTGATTTAAGAAGATCTGGTAATAAAGAGACGGAGCTAATTTTAGGAATCATTATGTTTGATGATATCTTTTTAGCCGTATATTTATCAGTCATTTCAGGATTAGTACTCGGAGGGGCAACGTCACTTGTAGGGGCTCTTACATCTATTTTAATCGCAGTAGGGTATATGCTACTATTCTTTGTAGTTGCTAGAAAAGCTACACGATTTTTAAATAAAATGTTAGATATTTCGTCCAATGAAATTTTTATTATCGTAATATTCGCTATTTTGTTCTTTGTAGCAGGATTTTCAGAAACGATTCATGTCGCGGAGGCGATTGGAGCATTATTATTGGGGCTCGTCTTTTCTGAAACAGAGCATAGTGATCGAATTGAACAGCTCGTTGTTCCGTTTCGTGATTTCTTTGGAGCTATATTTTTTTTCAGCTTCGGTTTAAGTATAGATCCATTTTCACTTGGAGGAGCAGTGTGGTTGGCATTAGGAGCAGTTTTCATTACTCTTATCGGTAATTTTACTGCTGGAATGGTTGCGGGGCGTAAAGCTGGGTTATCGCATAAGGCTTCTACGAATATCGGTTTAACACTTGTATCACGCGGAGAATTTTCCATTATCGTCGCGAATATTGGAATTGCGGGCGGCTTAATGGCAACTATTAAACCATTCTCTGCTTTGTATGTTTTAATATTAGCATCGTTAGGACCTTTGTTAACGAAAGAATCTGGGAGAATATATTCCTTATTAGATAAAATATTTAAATGGAGCGCTAAAGAAAGTGCGAAGCGAGAAAAGGAAGTTGGATAGTATAAAGAGGCTGCATGAAGTTCATGCAGCCTCTTTATACATTGTTACTGTTGTCATTTTTTGTCGGTAAGTCGATATATTTTAATAATCGCTGAGATAATCCAAGAAGCAATCAGTATAATTTCATTTACCGTCGAACCATTATCTGAATTTCATCAACTATTAATCAGTTGCCTTCCTATTTAAAAACGACTACAATTTTACTGTTATATATATGAACGAAAAAAATAGAATAGGAGGGGAAACTATGCCAAGGAAAGTATGGCTATTAGTAGCTGGGATGATTATTAATGTCACGGGTGCTTCTTTTTTATGGCCTTTTAATACAATTTATTTGCATGATCACCTAGGAAAATCTTTATCTGTGGCCGGAATGGTATTAATGATCAATTCGCTTACTGGTGTAATCGGAAACTTGCTCGGCGGTGTTTTATTTGATAAATGGGGCGGTTATAAATCAACTTTAGTAGGGATTGTGATTACACTTGTATCGATTTTAGGTCTTGTGTTCTTCCACGGTTGGCCGTTATATGTTGTGTGGCTAGCGTTAATCGGCTTCGGTTCTGGAATGGTCTTCCCATCGATGTATGCGATGGTTGGTACGGTTTGGCCAGAAGGCGGAAGACGGGCATTTAATGCGATGTACGTTGGACAAAATGTTGGTATTGCGATCGGAACAGCATGTGGTGGATTAGTTGCATCGTATCGTTTTGATTATATTTTCTTAGCGAATTTTATTTTATACTTTGTTTTCTTTTTAATTGCTTTTATTGGATTCCGCGGTATGGAAGACAAGAAAGAGCCAGGAGTGCAAAAAGAAGTCGAAACGAAAAAAGGGTGGTCACTTACACCTGGATTTAAAGCACTTCTTATCGTGTGTGTAGCATATGCTTTATGCTGGGTTACATACGTACAGTGGCAAGGAGCGATTGCAACACATATGCAAGAATTGAATATTAGCCTTCGTCACTATAGTTTACTATGGACGATAAACGGAGCGATGATTGTTTGTGCGCAACCACTTGTTAGTATGCTAATTCGTTGGATGAAGCGTTCTTTAAAACAGCAAATTATGATTGGAATTTTCATTTTTGCGGCGTCATTCATTGTGTTAAGTCAAGCGCAGCAATTTACGATGTTCCTCGTTGCGATGGTAACATTAACAATTGGTGAGTTATTTGTATGGCCTGCGGTTCCAACGATTGCAAATATACTTGCACCAAAAGATAAATTAGGATTTTATCAAGGTGTCGTAAATAGTGCGGCGACTGTAGGGAAAATGTTCGGGCCGGTCGTTGGCGGAGCAATTGTGGATTTATACAATATGGAAGTATTGTTTATAGCAATCATGGTAATGCTTGTAGTAGCGCTTATAGCAACGAGCATTTATGATAAACGAGTAAAAGTAGAAGAAACAGTTGAAGAAAAAATTGCAGTTTAGTTTGACGGAACATGTAACATGTTTTAGAATATATTTAAATAAAACAACCTTTAGAACAAGGGAGATAGCTCGGCTGTCTTAAGATGAATTCGTTAGTTATTAAGAGTAACGATTAACCGAGAAGTCCTCGCTTTAAGTAAGCTCTTAAGAGATACTAGGTGAAGGATAGTTCACTTAACTTATATGTGTAATAACAGTGAGAAGGAGTAGTAGTAATAGAAGCTGGTTTAGAGAGTTGACGGTCGGTGCAAGTCAATCCACGTTTCGTTATGAACTCGCCTTTGAGTTGCAGTTGTGAAACTAATAGTAGCAATTGCCGTTAATCCACGTTACGGATCTAAGCGAATGTATATTTGTACATTAATTTAGGGTGGTACCGCGGGAATCTATAACCTCTCGTCCCTTTCTAGGGATGAGAGGTTTTTTGTATTTTGGGCGGTGAAAATAAATAGAATTTCAAGGAGGGTATCTCATGAGCTTTAATCATCAAGAAATTGAGAAGAAGTGGCAAGGGTACTGGGAAGAGAATAAAACATTCCGTACGCCAGATGAGACAGAAAAACCAAAATTTTATGCACTAGATATGTTCCCATATCCATCAGGTGCAGGCTTACACGTAGGACATCCAGAAGGTTATACAGCGACAGATATTTTATCTCGTATGAAGCGTATGCAAGGATATAACGTTCTGCATCCAATGGGATGGGATGCATTTGGTCTTCCAGCAGAGCAATATGCACTTGATACTGGAAACAGCCCAGCTGAATTTACAGAGCATAATATTAATACGTTCCGTAACCAAATTAAATCATTAGGTTTCTCTTACGATTGGGACCGTGAAGTAAATACAACAGATCCAAACTACTATAAGTGGACGCAATGGATCTTCCTAAAACTATTTGAAAAAGGCTTAGCTTACGTTGATGAAGTACCTGTAAACTGGTGCCCAGCACTTGGTACAGTACTTGCAAACGAAGAAATCATTGACGGTAAGAGTGAGCGTGGTGGACATCCAGTTGAGCGTCGTCCGATGAGACAGTGGATGTTAAAAATTACAGCTTACGGAGATCGTCTATTAGAAGATCTAGATGAGCTTGATTGGCCTGAAAGCTTAAAAGATATGCAACGTAACTGGATCGGTCGTTCTGAAGGTGCAGAAGTACACTTCAACATCGATGGTACAGACGAGAAATTCACAGTTTTCACAACGCGCCCTGATACATTATTTGGTGCAACATACTGTGTACTAGCTCCAGAACATGCACTTGTTGCAGAAATTACAACAGCAGAACAAAAAGAAGCGGTAGAAGCTTACATTAACGCTGTAAAAATGAAGAGTGACCTAGAGCGTACAGAACTTGCGAAAGAGAAAACTGGTGTATTCACTGGTGCTTACGCAGTTAACCCAGTAAACGGTGAGAAATTACCAATCTGGATCGCTGACTATGTTCTTGCAACTTACGGAACAGGTGCTGTAATGGCAGTTCCAGCTCACGATGAGCGTGACTATGAATTCGCATCAGTATTTAATCTTCCAATGAAGGAAGTTGTAAAAGGCGGAGATATTACGAAAGAAGTGTACACAGGTGATGGTGCACACGTAAACTCAGCATTCCTTGATGGATTAAATAAAGAAGAAGCAATCGCAAAAATGATTGAATGGCTTGAAGCAACGAGCGCAGGAAATCAAAAAGTAACGTACCGTCTACGTGACTGGTTATTCAGCCGTCAACGTTACTGGGGTGAACCAATTCCAGTAATTCACTGGGAAGATGGTACAATGACAGCTGTGAAAGAGGAGGAATTACCATTAGTTCTTCCGAAAACAGAAAACATCCGTCCTTCAGGTACAGGTGAATCACCACTTGCTAACATTGACGAGTGGGTAAATGTTGTTGATCCTGAGACTGGTAAAAAAGGTCGTCGTGAAACGAACACAATGCCGCAATGGGCTGGTAGCTGCTGGTACTACCTACGTTACATCGATCCAAACAATAGCGAAGCACTTGTAGATCCTGAAAAAGTAAAACAATGGCTTCCAGTTGATATTTATATCGGTGGTGCAGAACATGCCGTACTTCACTTACTATATGCTCGTTTCTGGCATAAAGTATTATACGATATCGGTGTAGTTCCAACGAAAGAGCCATTCCAACAATTATTCAACCAAGGTATGATTCTAGGTGAAAACAACGAGAAAATGAGTAAATCAAAAGGTAACGTTGTAAATCCTGATGATATCGTAGCAAGCCACGGTGCAGATACACTTCGTCTATACGAAATGTTCATGGGACCATTAGATGCTTCAATTGCTTGGTCTGAAAATGGTCTTGACGGAGCTCGTCGTTTCCTAGACCGCGTATGGCGTCTATTCGTTCAAGATAACGGTGAATTAAGTGAGAAAATTACTGACGCACCAAATAAAGAGCTTGAAAAAGCTTACCATCAAACAGTGAAGAAAGTAACAGAAGACTATGCAGAGCTTCGCTTCAACACAGCGATTTCTCAAATGATGGTATTCATCAACGATGCATACAAAGCTGAAACACTTCCGAGAGAATATGTAGAAGGTTTCGTAAAAATGATTGCACCAGTTGCACCTCATATCGGGGAAGAGCTATGGAGCAAACTTGGATACAATGAAACAATCACATATGCAAGCTGGCCAACATTTGATGAGTCTAAACTTGTAGAAGATGAAGTTGAAATTGTTGTTCAAGTTATGGGTAAAGTTCGCGCAAAACTAACAATGAGTAAAGACGCATCAAAAGAAGAAATGGAACAACTTGCACTTGAAGCAATTCAAGACCAAATTGAAGGGAAAACAGTTCGTAAAGTAATTGTTGTTCCTGGAAAACTTGTTAATGTTGTTGCAAATTAATTTATTCTAAATAAAAGCTCAGAGTATGTATACTCTGAGCTTTTTTGTGTAGAAAATAATCTCTGGATCACCCTAGTCTAAGTTTTCAATTATTCCAATACGTACAAATAAAAGAGCGGAATTCCAATACAGACAAACACCTATTTTTCTATAGGAAATATGATAAAAAAGGTAGGCTAAATTGAGTAGAAGAGGTGAAAGGAATGAAAGGGATGGACAATAATGCACCACATGGCTTTTTCGGAGGTGGATCGGATAGTTATGAACAAATGATGTTAATGGGAGGCGGACAACAAGGATATGGCGGAATTCCGAGCTGGATGGGTGGAACACCTGGAGGATTTTCCACATCAGTAGCTGGAGCACAAACTGGAATTCCAACATTAACAGGAGGATTTCCATCATCAGTAGCTGGATCACAAACAGGAATCCCAACATTTGTAGGCGGAGCAGCCGGAGGAGTACCAGTAGGCGTACCAACTACATTCCCATCTTTCGTTGGAGGAGTACAAACAGGATTTCCGGTACCGGGAGTAGGTGTTGTGGCAGGCGGAGTAGGTGGTTATCCACAAGGTTTTTACGGTCACCATGGCCACCACGACGGTCATCATGGCCACCATCATCAAGGTCACCATGGCCATCATGGACATCATCACCACCAAGGTCACCATGGCCATCATGGACACCATCACCACCAAGGTCACCATGGCCATCATGGACATCATCAACAACAAGTACATCACCACGGCCACCATCATATACATCCGCAGGCTGTTCTTTATCAAACTCACCAAGGCCAACATGGTCACCATGGACATCACCACCAAGGCCAACATCATGGACACCAAGGTCACCACCATCACCAAGGTCATCAAGGCCAACACGGTCATCATGGGCACCAAGGCCAACATCATGGACACCAAGGTCAACAGCACCAACAGCACCAACAATACCAGCAATATCAACAACAACAACAATCTTCTCCTTGGACAGGTGGAATTGGAGCAGGAGGAGCGGGGGCAGCAGCAGGAGCGGCTAGCATTAGTGGAGCTGCAGGACATGCGGGACACGTGGGTCATTAATGATTGCCAGAAAAAAAGACATAATAAAAAACTGCTAGGAAATCCTAGCAGTTTTTTTCAGCTTCTTGACGCTGACGTTCAATTTCAGCACGAAGTTGTGGTTCCGGTGCTTGCCAGCCTTCTGGCTTTAGAATCTTACCGTCGCCTTCACGGAATCGAGGCTTCCCATCAGGGAATAGTTTTGCCATGTTGGCGTTGTTTACAATTTCGAATCCTTTATCTGGACGTACGCCCATTTCTGCAAACGTTCCGAATGCAAAGTAAATAAGGTCAATCAGTGCATCGTATTGATCTTCAACAGTCGTTGCCTCTAGAAATTCTTCTAGTTCTTCCTGCATAAAACTTGCACGGATTTTTGCACGCTCTTCTGTTAATTTTGTTGGAGTATTTGTCACAGGATGTCCGAATACTTCATGCATTTTCGCAACAAGTTCGTATCCTTTATCTAAACCTTTTTCGTTTGTCATGTTGTTTCATCCTTTCTTACGTTATGCCGAAGTTTATTGTAACATAAGGTGATTATGAAATGAAAAGAACATCTTATCGAAATAAGATGTTCGCTCGTTATTCTTCTTTTTTTATTAAAAGGGATGAAATAAGATCGATGCCAAAAATACCGACCAGTAACATTGGTATAACGACAAGCAAGTAACGTGTGAAGGAAACATTTTTTAAGTATGTATGAGCAAATAAAAAGACGCCGAGAAATAAAATACCATTTAAAATAGGCTTTACTAATTTTTTAGACATAAGCTCCCCCATAAATATCTTCTCTCTCTATTTGATAATAAAAAAACTCCTCTCTCCGTTGTATCATGCTGGGGAGAGGAGTTCAATCATTTCTCATTCAATGACACCAGAATTTGTAATATTTACGGTGTATTTTATATGAACCGGAACATCTTTATACATTTGTCTCCATTCTTCTAATTTGAATGGGCGATAATGTTGCTTATACTTTGCACCTAGCCCGAGAGGGTCGACGCCTAAAGATTTAAGTTGCTTAATTAACTTAGCAGCTTGTTTATCTAATTGTTTTTGGACATCTTTTTCAATGTTTTTTGTGTTCTTATTATTTTCTAAGTTAATTTGTTTTGATAGTTCTTGAATACGTGCATCAAGACGAACGTTAATGAAAAAAGAAGGCTTTCCATTTTTAATTTTTATATCGTAAGTTGGAACAGAACGAATATTATTAATCATTACGTACGCAGAATCTGTTTTAAATTCATGTGAATCTAATTTATGTTTCTCTAATAGTCCTTTAAATATGAACATATCTTTTTCCGCAATTTTACCGATATATTTATCTTTTTTAAAAAGGCCAATTCCGGTAATTTTTATTTTATCACCATGCTTCTTTAGAATGGGAATATAGTAGTCTTTTCCTTCTTGATAATAGCGAAATGCTCCTATATGTAGATTATCCGCTGGTAAAGGTCCGGTCTCCATGTTATGTTCTAGCAATTTTTTTATATAAATTGCAACGTTGTATGAAGTCGAATATTTGCCCTTTAAAAGTTCAGTACCATTCCCATCTAATAAAGCAGCATATAAAGCGTTCCCTATATTCACATCTCGAAGTAATGTATCGAATGAAGTAGACATTCCTGTTTTGGCAAGCCTTATTGTATATAGAGCGACACGCATTTGTCCGCTAGCAAATGGTTGAGAAGACTCTAAAGATGTGTCTGCTTTTACTTGTTTTACTGCATTTGCACTGCCTTCAAAAACTTGAACTTTATTTCCTTTTTTCTGAATGGGACAAACGAATGTCACTTTTACTTTATTATCTTTTGCGACATCAAAAACGCTTCCTTGAATAAGTTGTACATCATCGATAATATTTTTTTGTAAACATCCAATTAGACTGAAGAATGTTATACAAGAAATAAGTATTAATTTGCTTGTGCTTTTGATTTTTTCCATTTTCTTTTCACCCACACAATAATAAATAGGATTGGGATGTATACATAAATGAGCCAAAAACTAACTTTTGATACATTACTAATAAAGTTATTAATATCGTGTCTGTTGGTTAAAAGTTGCGAAACAATGAGAGTGATAAAGATAAAAGCAATTAAAATACCCCTTTGTTTTACACGGAATATTTCATGTGTTCCTCTCATTGACGCCCATAAAGGGAGGATGAAACTTGAAATAATAACGAGTGCATAGCCTGAAATTGCAATATATTCGAGTCTTTCTATAAATGGTAATTGAATGACTTGGGTCATAGAAAGTTGGGCCCATATCGTTTTTAACAATTGTTTTTCACTAAAAAATGCAAAGGCTAAAAGGGTGCTAAATAAATATAGAAGATTTGAAAATAGTGCTCCAAACTGAGCGTATTTATGAGATTGCATAGGCTTTTTCACAAATGGATACACCATGAGGTAAATTTCAAAACCGGTCATACTGTAGATTGACAGTTGAGCGGATTTTAAAATGTCTGAAAAAGAATGTGTGAATATAGGTAGTAAATTATCCCAATGTGAATATTTCAAAACGAATAAGCTTAGAAATAAGTATCCTAATGTACCACCAACAGAGATGACGCAAATACCGGTAATTACACGAAATCCAGAAGAGATAATGTAATAGCTAACTAAGCATAAAAAGAGTGTTAACATAAAGGTGGAAGCGGTAGGAAACATCCATACTTGAATAATTTCAACATATGTTCGGATGACCGAAATACTAACGATTAAAAAATAAGCCATAAAGATGATGCTAATGCCATTTCCTAGCCATTTTCCAAATGTTTGCCGATGTAAATCAACTAAATTCCCATTTGTTTCTTTTAATAAGACATACATCATCCATATAAGAATATGGATGAAAATTCCTGTGATTATAACTCCCATCCATCCGTCGTATCCAGCGGCCTTTGCGATGATTCGAGCGAATCCGAGAACTCCAGCACCAAACTGTGCACCGTGAATTAAGAAGAAAACAAAGATAGGAGATATTTGATATTTTTCTTGAACTTTACTCATCAATGCACCTCATTTCTCAATCATCAAAATCTGATCTATGTTTTGTTGAAATTCCTTTCGCTGCTTTTTTTACATGTTGTGGTCTTGCTTGCACATCTCTCGTATCAATCATTGTTAATGGAAAACGAATCCAAGAATCTTTAACTGATTGTTGCCTTGTCGGATAAAACAAAGCGTACGGCTTACGTAAGGAAGTAAGTCTAAAGAGATGAGTAAATAAAAAGATAAATCCAAGAGAAATCCCGAACAATCCGCCTATTTCTGCAAACATAAGAAAAGGAAAGCGTAGTAATCGAACAGCGTTCCCCATTTTATAAATAGGTGTAATAAAGGAAGCGAGTGCCGATAGTGCAACGATAATTAATAAAATGTTACTCGTTAACCCAGCTTGTACAGATGCTTGCCCGATTACGATACCGCCTACAATACCGAGTGTTTGCCCAACTTTCATCGGTAACCTTGCGCCGGCTTCTCTTAATAAATCAATTGCAAGTTCTAAAAAGAGCGCTTCAATTAAAGGTGGGAATGGTACTTGTGCCCTTGATAAAATTAAAGTTTCAAGTAAATCACTTGGAATAAGTTCATAATGATAATTTAAAACTGCAACGTATAACGGTGTAGCGCAAATTGAAAATAGAACGGCAATTAATCTTAAAATCCTTGAAAATGTAGCGTACATCCAGGAGACGTTATAGTCTTCTGGTGAAATGAAAAAATCGAAATAGGATACAGGTGTTAGTAAAACACTTGGAGAACCATCAACGAAAATAGCGATTTTTCCATCAATTAGTGCTTTTGTAACTCTATCAGTGCGTTCTGTATTGATATAGAGAGGGAAAATCGATTTTTCACCCATCAATTCTTGTATATAAGCACTATCATTAATTTGATCATATTCAAGAGCGCGTAATGATTCCTCGAGAAAATCTACATTATCTTTTTCAGCGAGATTGTCTAAATACATCATGACAACTTTTGTTTTGGAAAACTCGCCGATAATCATTTCTTTTGTTTGTAAATCTAAAACAGGAAGACGTTTTCGAACTAAATTAATGTTTGTATCAATATCTTCTACGAAACCTTCTTGCGGACCAATAACAGTTGATTCGTTTAAAGGAGGGGTTGGTGCACGATAATTATCAATTGCAATGTTTGCAAGCATACATTTTTGATCTTGCTGATTCAATTGAATAATCGCATGCCCCTTTAAAACCATATCCTCAATTTTTTGTAAGTCGTTCGTAATTGTAATGCCGCTCATTGGAATATGTTCTTTCAGCTCTTCTAGTGAAGCATTAGGTCGTTCCAAAAGAGTAGGCATTAAATATTTTTGTAATTTCTCTCCATCAAGCGAAGGACGATAGTAAGAAATCCAATAAGGCATCGTTTCATCGTCGGATGTATGATAATTCACAAAATCACTAGATTTTTTCAGCTTCTCTATTAAATTTTGTAAAGAATGGATACGGTCTTTTTCTGGTTTCGTAAAATCATAAATACTATTACCTTTAGAGTGTTGTTGCTTACTTTGAGAAGGTTCATCTTGCTTAGCGTTTTGTTGTTTATCTTGAGACGAATCACCTTGTTTAGCACCTTGTTGTTTATCTTGAGAGGAATCCTCTTGTTTAGTACTTTGTTGCTTATCTTGAGAGGAATCATCCTGTTTAGAGTTTTGTTGCTTATCCTGAGAAGAGTCATCTTGTTTAGAGTTTTGTTGCTTATCCTGAGAAGAGTCATCTTGTTTAGAGTTTTGTTGCTTATCCTGAGAGGAATCCTCTTGTTTAGCACTTTGTTGCTTATCTTGAGAGGAATCATCCTGTTTAGAGTTTTGTTGCTTATCCTGAGAGGAATCCTCTTGTTTAGTACTTTGTTGCTTATCCTGAGAAGAATTTTTTTGTTTAGTACTTTGTTGCTTATCCTGAGAGGAATCCTCTTGTTTAGTACTTTGTTGCTTATCCTGAGAGGAATCCTCTTGTTTAGTACTTTGTTGCTTATCCTGAGAAGAATCTTTTTGTTTAGTACTTTGTTGCTTATCCTGAGAAGAATCTTTTTGTTCGTGATTTTTACCTTTATTATGTTTCATACTTCTAGTCTGTTCTTTGTTATCATCCTCTTCATTGTTAGAATGCTGCTCCTGATTATCTGTTTCGTTTGCTTCTGGTTTATTTGATTTTTTTTTCTTACGTAACCAATTCCAAATCATGTGTATACCCTCTTTAATCTTGTAATATAGTGCTATTTTGTGGCTAATTTTGTATATTATTCATTTATTTATGAAAAGAAGAAGGAGATTAGTTTGCATGGAAAAAAATCTTTAGTAAGCAGTTCATACTATAACGAGAAGAGGGAGAATCTGTGCAAATTGTAAAAAAGGAGAAGTTTGTTTTAAAAGGGTTTACGTTTGAAAATGGCAGGGAAATTCCTGTTCAAATGGGATACGAGACATATGGTATGTTAAATAGAGAAAGGTCAAATGTGATTTTGGTTTGTCATTATTTTAGTGCAACAAGTCATGCGGCAGGAAAATATACAGTGCATGATGAGGAGTCTGGTTGGTGGGATGGGCTCATTGGACCTGGAAAAGCAATTGATACAAATAAGTATTTTGTTATATGTACAGATAATCTTTGTAATGTGCAGGTGAGAAATCCATATGTGATTACAACAGGACCGAAATCGATTAATCCAGAAACTGGAGAAGAATATGCTATGGATTTTCCGGTTTTTACATTTCTTGATGTAGCTCGTATGCAATATGAGTTAATAAAAGGTATGGGAATTTCAAGGTTACACGCTGTAATTGGACCGTCGGCAGGGGGAATGATTGCACAACAATGGGCGGTTCACTATCCACATATGGTAGAGCGGATGATTGGCGTTATTACGAACCCACAAAATCCAATTATTACGTCAGTAAACGTAGCGCAAAATGCGATTGAAGCAATTCAACTGGATCCAAGTTGGAAAGGTGGAAAATATGGAGAAGAGCAGCCGATAAAGGGGCTTCATTTAGCAAATAGAATGATGTTTATGAACGCGTTTGATGAGCATTTTTATGAAATGGCATTTCCTCATAATAGTATAGAGATAGAACCTTATGAAAAGTTTTCTACACTAACATCATTTGAAAAAGAGATAAATAAAGCGACATATAGAAGTATAGAGTTAGTAGATGCAAATTCATGGATGTATACTGCAAAGGCAGTTTTATTGCATGATATTGCACATGGTTTTTCTTCATTAGAAGAATCTCTTTCTAACATAGAAGCGAATGTACTTATGATTCCATGTAAACAAGATTTGCTTCAGCCGTCTCGTTACAACTATAAAATGGTAGATATTTTGCAAAAACAAGGGAAGTATGCGGAAGTGTATGAGATAGAAAGTATAAATGGGCATATGGCGGGAGCATTTGATATTCATTTATTTGAAAAGAAAGTTTATGAATTTTTAAATCGGAAAGTATCTAGTTTTGTTTAGAAGACAAATGATGGGGAAAAGGTGCAATGTTTGTAGTAAGCACCTTTTTTTACATGATTTGTAGACGGAAAATATATGTGGCAATTGCTATACCGAAGAATGCGATACTAAGCAATAGAAATAAGAATGACATTTCTTGGGGGGATTTTATTTTTTTAGTATTTTTCATACTAAGAGTAATAATTGCAGCGATTAAGAAAATGATGCCCATTATGAAAAGGGAAAGTGTCATTTTCATTGGCTCCTTTCATAAGACAAGTATATTGAGGATACAATGCAAGAGTTATGTTTGTAAAGAATAAGTTTTGCGAGAAAATTGAGAAATAGTTTTTCGATTCTTTGCGTTCTTTCTTTTGCGTGCTAAAATTGGTAGAGAATGTTTGTGAAAAAGAAACTAAAGGTTTTATTGTATATAAGGAGGAACTACATATGACAGAAGTTAAAACAATTACTACAGAAGAGGTACAAGAGCGTTTAGAAAATGGAGAAACGTTATTTTTAGTAGACGTAAGAGAAGATGAAGAAGTAGCGGCAGGAAAGATTCCAGAAGCTGTACATATTAAAATGGGCGATATCCCACATAAAGTAGATTTCTTTAATAAAGAGAATGAATATATCTTTATTTGTCGTTCAGGAATGCGCAGTGAAAATGTATGTCATTATTTAAATGAGCAAGGATTTAAAACAGTGAATATGGTTGGCGGTATGCTTCAATATGAAGGTGAAACGAAATAGTTAATAGTTAAAAACTTGAAACGAGTCTGTTTCAAGTTTTTTTCTTTTGCATACAGTATAAAAAGGAGGAGGGGTAAATGGGGATTAATTTGCGTAAAGTAAAAATTATGAATAATACAGGAGCTGTTAATGTCGGCGACTGTTATGATATCTCGCCTTTAGCTGTAGCAAAAGTATATGCAGGTGCTGGAGGGTCGAGTGCGGCTATTTTTTTAAATGGGAAAAGACAGCCAGAAGCAGTCATTAGAACATCAGTGTTTCTTCCGCCGTTAGCAACAAGTACACGTACATTAGGTTCATAGAGGAAAGGTAGAGTGTAATTATGCCTGCTCATATAAAAGAATTTGTTATTGTGAATAACACTGGGAATATATTTACCGGTGATAATTTGAGTGATACTTCATTTACTGCTTCGAAATCATATAGTGGTTCAATGGGGTGCACTTGGATTGATGTTGTTACAGTAATAGGGACGGAGACGAAGCTTTGTTTACAGCCAGGTGATTCGGTGACGACAACATATACAAGAGGCACTCCTGCTGGTACTGTAACAGGAACAAATATGGGGCAAAGTGTAAATACATCGGGTATAGCACAAGCTGTCCCTAATACAGATAATATGGATTCAATTGCAGGACTCCCTTAAGGAATTAAGGGAGTTTTTATTATTTAAAATAAAAATAGTCTTGGAAATTATTTTTGTAAATAGATTAAGAAGAGGCTTATTTATTATGAAAAAGACGGTTTGTAGGTGGTGAAAGTGTGAAGAATCGTGATAATAATCGGAAGCAAAATTCGTTAAGCTCTAATTTTAGAATTCCACCAGAACTTATTGGGCCTACTTTCCCCCCTGTTCCAACTGGATTTACAGGTATAGGGATTACTGGTCCAACCGGTCCACAAGGCCCAACAGGACCTCAAGGACCAAGAGGATTACAAGGTCCGATGGGGGAGATGGGCTCG
This sequence comes from Bacillus sp. BR3(2024), assembly GCF_039134555.1. NCBI lineage: Bacteria > Bacillati > Bacillota > Bacilli > Caryophanales > Bacillaceae > Bacillus > Bacillus sp. BR3(2024). The sequence goes on along the minus strand of NZ_CP152433.1, from coordinate 4,541,860 downwards.
ACAGGACCTCAAGGTGTGCAAGGGATACAAGGATCAGTTGGTCCAATAGGTGCAACTGGACCAGAAGGACAGCAGGGGCCACAAGGATTGAGAGGACCACAAGGAGAAACTGGAGCGACAGGACCGGGGGGTGTGCAAGGGCTACAAGGTCCGATTGGTCCAACGGGAGCGACTGGGGCACAAGGTATACAAGGGATACAGGGATTACAGGGGCCAATTGGAGCGACGGGACCTGAGGGATCTCAAGGAATTCAAGGCGTCCAAGGGTTACCGGGTGCAACTGGTCCACAAGGAATACAAGGAGCACAAGGGATACAAGGAACACCAGGACCGAGTGGAAATACAGGTGCAACCGGAGCGACTGGAGCAACTGGTCAGGGGATAACAGGCCCGACTGGAATAACAGGTCCAACTGGAATAACTGGACCATCTGGAGGACCTCCTGGTCCGACGGGGCCGACTGGTGCGACAGGTCCAGGTGGTGGACCGAGTGGAAGTACAGGTGCGACTGGAGCAACGGGGAATACTGGGGCTACAGGAAGTACAGGGGTAACAGGAGCAACGGGAAGTACAGGTCCGACTGGAAGTACGGGAGCACAGGGCTTGCAAGGAATCCAAGGGATTCAAGGACCAATTGGGCCAACAGGTCCAGAAGGTTCGCAGGGTATTCAAGGTATTCCTGGTCCGACGGGAGTAACTGGTGAACAAGGAATACAAGGAGTTCAAGGTATTCAAGGGGCAACGGGAGCAACAGGAGATCAAGGTCCACAAGGTATACAGGGGGTTATAGGGCCACAAGGGGTAACAGGGGCCACAGGAGATCAAGGTCCACAAGGTATACAAGGAGTACCAGGGTCATCAGGAGAAACAGGGCCACAGGGAGTTCAAGGGATACAAGGTCCGATGGGTGATATAGGACCAACAGGTCCAGAAGGCCCAGAGGGACTGCAGGGCCCGCAAGGAATACAAGGTGTGCCAGGGCCAGTTGGAGCGACGGGTCCAGAGGGTCCACAGGGGATACAAGGCATTCAAGGACCGGTAGGAGCAACAGGCCCACAAGGCCCACAAGGAATTCAGGGAATACAAGGTGTGCAAGGGATAACGGGAGCAACAGGAGTACAAGGAGCAACTGGAATTCAAGGGATACAAGGGGAAATAGGAGCAACGGGTCCAGAGGGGCCACAAGGAGTGCAAGGTGCTCAAGGGGCGATTGGTCCAACCGGTCCGATGGGGCCACAAGGAGTGCAAGGAGTACAAGGAATTCAAGGAGCGACGGGTGCACAAGGAGTGCAAGGTCCACAAGGAATTCAAGGAATCCAAGGTCCGACGGGGGCAACAGGAGATATGGGAGCAACTGGGGCGACAGGGGAAGGCACTACAGGCCCAACAGGAGTAACTGGTCCAACAGGGGTAACAGGCCCGTCTGGAGGACCAGCAGGACCGACCGGCCCAACGGGGCCATCAGGTCCGGCGGGAGTAACTGGTCCATCTGGTGGACCACCTGGCCCGACAGGAGCAACCGGGGCGACAGGAGTAACAGGAGATACTGGGGCGACAGGCTCAACTGGAGTGACAGGAGCGACAGGAGAAACGGGAGCAACCGGAGTGACGGGTTTACAGGGTCCGCAAGGAATCCAAGGTGTGCAGGGAGAGATAGGTCCAACAGGGCCACAAGGTGTTCAAGGTCCCCAAGGAATTCAAGGAGTAACGGGGGCCACCGGAGATCAAGGTCCGCAAGGGATTCAAGGCCCACAAGGCGACATAGGTCCAACTGGCCCACAAGGAATTCAAGGCCCACAAGGTTCTCAAGGAATCCAAGGAGCGACAGGGGGAACAGGAGCACAAGGCCCACAGGGAATCCAAGGTCCGCAAGGTGACATAGGTCCGACTGGGTCACAAGGTCCAACTGGAATCCAAGGGATACAAGGAGAGATAGGTCCAACCGGCCCAGAAGGCCCAGAGGGACTGCAGGGCCCGCAAGGAATACAAGGTGTTCAAGGGCCAGTTGGAGCAACGGGTCCAGAGGGTCCTCAGGGAATACAAGGCATTCAAGGAGTGCAAGGAGCAACCGGCCCACAAGGTCCACAAGGAATACAGGGAATACAAGGTGTGCAAGGGATAACGGGAGCAACTGGAGCACAAGGAGCAACTGGAATTCAAGGGATACAAGGGGAAATAGGAGCAACCGGTCCAGAGGGGCCCCAAGGAGTGCAAGGAATACAAGGGGCGATTGGTCCAACAGGTCCGATGGGCGCACAAGGAGTGCAGGGAATACAAGGGATTCAAGGAGCAACAGGTGCACAAGGAGTGCAAGGACCACAAGGAATTCAAGGAGTGCAAGGTCCGACGGGAGCAACAGGAGATACGGGGGCAACCGGAGCGACGGGAGAAGGAACTACCGGTCCAACAGGAGTAACCGGTCCAACAGGGGTGACTGGCCCGTCAGGAGGACCAGCAGGACCGACCGGCCCAACGGGGCCATCAGGTCCGGCAGGAGTGACAGGTCCATCAGGTGGACCACCTGGCCCGACAGGAGCAACAGGTGCGACAGGAGTAACAGGAGATACCGGGGCGACAGGCTCAACTGGAGTGACAGGAGCAACAGGAGCAACGGGAGCAACCGGAGTGACGGGTTTACAGGGCCCGCAAGGAATCCAAGGTGTTCAAGGAGAGATAGGTCCAACCGGTCCACAGGGTATTCAAGGTCCCCAAGGAATCCAAGGAGTAACGGGGGCAACCGGAGCACAAGGTCCCCAAGGAATTCAAGGCCCACAAGGCGACATAGGTCCAACCGGCTCCCAAGGAATTCAAGGTCCACAAGGTCCTCAAGGAATCCAAGGAGCGACAGGGGCAACCGGGGCACAAGGCCCACAGGGAATCCAAGGTCCGCAAGGAGAGATAGGTCCGACCGGCCCACAAGGCCCACAAGGAATTCAAGGCCCGCAAGGAATTCAAGGTCCAACGGGAGCTACAGGAGCAACTGGAGCGACAGGTCCACAAGGGATTCAAGGTCCCCAAGGAATTCAAGGCCCGCAAGGAATTCAAGGTCCAACGGGAGTTACAGGAGCAACCGGAGCGACAGGTCCCCAAGGAATTCAAGGCCCACAAGGAATTCAAGGCCCGCAAGGAATTCAAGGTCCAACGGGAGCTACAGGAGCAACCGGAGCGACAGGTCCACAAGGGATTCAAGGTCCCCAAGGAATTCAAGGCCCGCAAGGAATCCAAGGTCCAACGGGGGCTACAGGAGCAACCGGTTCACAAGGTCCAACTGGAGATACAGGTCCAACCGGAGCTGGAGCCACTGGAGCGACCGGGGCGACTGGAGTTAGTACAACTGCAACGTATGCGTTTGCGAATAATACATCAGGAACCGCTATTTCCGTTTTATTAGGGGGTACGAACGTACCGTTACCGAACAATCAAAATATTGGCCCAGGAATAACCGTTAGTGGTGGAAATACTGTATTTACAGTTGCGAATGCAGGAAACTATTATATAGCCTATACAATTAATTTAACGGCAGGTTTACTTGTAAGTTCTCGTATAACTGTAAATGGCAGTCCGCTTGCGGGAACGATAAATGCCCCGACAGTGGCTACTGGTTCATTTAGTGCAACAATAATCGCTAACTTGCCTGCTGGAGCCGCTGTTAGCTTACAGTTATTTGGAGTAGTTGCAGTAGCTACATTATCTACAGCAACGCCAGGGGCTACCCTAACTATTATTAGATTAAGTTAATAAGCAGAAAACCTTGAAACTTTTATGTTTCAAGGTTTTTTTATCTTTGTATTTGTAAGTAAACCTCGTTAACCAGGGGAGTGGATCCCCTCTAATTATTTAAAGTTTCACATTATTCTCTTGAGCAAAAACATCGCAGTTCAAAAATATATTATAATAGAATGAAAAGAAAGAAATTTGGCAGAAAGGGAGGGTGGCGATGCAGGAGATGGTTAAAGATTTTTTTGGACGCCCACTTCAAGATTTACGTATATCTGTCATTGATCGTTGCAATTTTAGATGTACATATTGTATGCCAGCGGAAATATTTGGGTCAGATTATGCTTTTTTGAAAGATGAGTTTTTACTAACTTTTGATGAAATTGAGCGTTTGGCAAAATTATTTGTTAACATTGGTGTACGAAAAATTAGAATTACTGGCGGTGAGCCACTACTTCGTAAAGATTTAACAAAACTTATTGCACGTCTTGTGAAAATTGATGGGCTAATAGATATAGGGTTAACGACAAATGCCGTACATTTAACGAAACAAGCGAAGGCATTAAAAGAAGCTGGATTACATAGAGTGAATGTTAGTTTAGATGCAATAGATGACGACATATTTAAGAATATTAATGGTCGAAATATTAATACGAAACCGGTAATTAAGGGAATTATAGCAGCTAAAGAGGCGGGGCTGGAAGTAAAGGTAAATATGGTTGTGAAAAAAGGGATGAACGATCATCAAGTACTTCCGATGGCTGCGTATTTTAAAGAGCAAGGAATCAAGCTTCGGTTTATTGAGTTTATGGATGTTGGTAGTACAAATGGGTGGAATTTTGATCAAGTCGTTACAAAACGAGAATTGATTGAGATGATTCATAAGATGGATCCACTTGAGCCAGCTGAAGCGCATTACTTTGGTGAAGTTGCGAAGCGATATCGGTACGTTGGAACAAATGTTGAAGTTGGTTTTATTACATCTGTTTCTGAGTCATTTTGTGTCTCTTGTACGAGGGCGAGAATTTCGGCAGATGGAAAGTTTTATACGTGCTTATTTGCGACAGAGGGTTTGGATGTAAGAGAACTTCTTAGAGGAAATCTTTCGGATGAGGAGTTATTAAGTGTTATACAAGATGTATGGATGAATAGAAAAGATAGGTATTCGGATGAACGAACAGAAGAAAGTGCAAAAAATCGTCCGAAAATCGAAATGTCTTATATAGGAGGATAAGAAAGGGGGCTATCGCATGCAGGAGCGATATTCAAGACAAATATTATTTTCTGGTGTTGGAGAAGAAGGACAGAGAAAAATAAGAGAGAAGCATGTGCTTATTATTGGTGCTGGTGCTCTCGGTGCGGCAAATGCAGAAGCGATTGTTAGAGCAGGTGTTGGAAAAGTAACGATTGCTGACCGTGATTATGTAGAATGGAGTAATTTACAAAGACAACAACTATATACAGAAGAAGATGCAAAGCAGTATAAACCGAAGGCGATAGCGGCTGCAGAACATTTAAAAGCGATTAATTCTGAGGTGGAAATAAATCCGGTTGTGACGGATGTAACGGTGCAAGAAATGGAAGAATTAGTGAATGATGTAGATTTAATATTAGATGCGACAGATAATTTTGAAACGCGTCTTCTTATTAATGATATTTCACAAAAGTATAATATTCCGTGGATATATGGTGGGTGTGTCGGAAGCTACGGAGTAACGTATACAATTTTACCAGGGAAAACACCGTGTTTTCGCTGTTTAATGGAGCATCCAGCGAGCGGTGCAACATGTGACACAGCTGGTATTATACAACCGGCAGTACAATTAGTAGTTGCGCATCAAATTACGGAAGCACTGAAAATATTAGTAGAAGACTTTGGTGCGCTTCGTGAAACGATGTTATCGTTTGATCTTTGGAATAATCAACAGATGGCATTTAAAGTGAATAGGCAGAAAAAAGATACTTGTTTATCTTGCGGAAGGTTACGTACATATCCGAGTTTAACATTTGAAGGACAAACGAAAACAGAAGTGTTATGTGGGCGGAATACAGTACAAATTCGCCCGGGTGTGCGGAAGAATTTTAATTTAGAAGAAATTAAAAAACGCTTACAAAGAAGCGTAGAGATAAAGGCGACACCTTATTTATTATCATTTCCGGTAGAAGAATATCGTTTTGTTTTATTTACAGATGGCAGGGCGTTCATTCATGGGACGAATGATATGAATGTAGCGAAAAGTTTATATGCAAGATATATAGGTTGAACCTAAAGGAAACCCTTTAGGCTCAACGGAGAGAGGATTATGAATTTCTCGTATAATCTCCACTTTTTCCACCTGTTTTTTCAAGTAAGTACGTTTCACCGATAATCATACCTTTATCGACAGCTTTACACATATCATACACAGTAAGAGCGGTAGCGGAAGCAGCTGTTAAAGCTTCCATTTCAACACCGGTGCTACCTTCTGTTTTAACTTTTACTTCAATGAGTAAACGATATTGTTCTTCTGATTGTTTCCAATCGAAAGAAACGTCAACACCTTTTAATAATAAAGGGTGGCACATTGGGATAATATCAGAAGTACGTTTCGCAGCCATAATGCCTGCGATTTGCGCAACTGCTAATACGTCACCTTTCCCAATTTCATTGTGAGAGATTTTATCGTAAATTTCTTTCGTAACGACAATGCTAGAGCACGCAATTGCTGTTCGAACGGTTGCTTTTTTGTCGCTTATATCAACCATTTTTGCGCGTCCTTGGTCATTGAAATGTGTAAATGAAGACATGGAATTCCTCCTTGAAGTAATTTCTATTGAATATATAAAGTTTAATCGAGATAAAAAAAATTGCAAATATGAGGTGAGAAACGATGGTAGAAAAACGAATTCCAATTCAAGTTGCTGAGGCAGTAGAACGGGTAATGAAATATGCGAAGCATGGTGAAGTAGAAGAAATTTCTATTACGGAAAGTTACGGGAGAATTCTCGGGGAAGATGTTGTCTCAGATCATGACGTTCCTCATTTTGATCGTTCCCCTTACGATGGTTTCGCCATTCGAGCAGAAGATACGAAAGAAGCAACTCAAGAGAATCCAGTTGAATTTGAAGTAATAGGAGAAATCGGGGCGGGTTCCGTTTTTTTAGAGGAAGTAGGAGCTTTTGAAGCAATTCGCATTATGACAGGAGCAGCTATTCCAGAAGATTGCAATGCAGTCGTAATGCTAGAGCTGACAGAAGGGTTTGAGAAGAACGGGAAAACATATATGAAGTTAAAACGCCCTTTTAATAACGGTGACAATGTGTCGTTTAAAGGAGAAGATATAAAACAAAATCAAGTTCTCGTTAAGAAAGGTGTTGCAATTAATCCAGGTGTTGCGGCCTTACTAGCAACGTTTGGATATAGCACGGTGAAAGTTGTAAAACAGCCTGTTGTCGGTATTGTAACGACAGGAAGTGAATTATTAGAAGTACATGAGCCGTTAGAACCGGGGAAAATTAGAAATAGTAACTCGTATATGATCGCAGCTCAAATTATGAAAGCTGGCGGGAAAGTTCGTTATTATGGTCAACTCGCGGATGAGTTAGATGCATGTTTTACAGCTGTTCAATCAGCGATGGATGAGGTCGACATTTTAATTACAACAGGCGGTGTATCAGTAGGAGATTATGACTACTTACCAGCTATTTATGAAAGATTACAGGCAAATGTACTCTTTAATAAGATAGCCATGAGGCCCGGAAGTGTAACGACAGTAGCTGAAGTTGATGGAAAGTTACTCTTTGGTTTATCAGGAAATCCGTCTGCTTGTTATGTAGGCTTTGAATTATTTGTGCATCCAATTATAAAAACGTATTTGTATGCGAAGGAACCTCACGTATATAGAGCGGATGCTATTTTACAAAAAGATTTTCCGAAGCCAAATCCATTTACTCGTTTCGTAAGAGCGAACGTAACAATTGTGGATGGGGCGTTACAAGCGATGCCGGTTGGTTTAGATAAATCGAGTGCGGTATCTTCACTTGCAGATGCGAATGCTTTTATCGTGTTACCCGGAGGAACGAGAGGATTTGAGACCGGAATGAAAGTATCCGTATTATTGTTAGAGCACTCTGAGGGATGTGAGTGGCCATGGGCGAAGCCCCTTCAATCTTACAAATAGTAGGGTATCAAAATAGCGGAAAAACGACACTTGTAGAGAAAATTGTGCATGCATTAGCCGAAAGCGAAATGAAAGTTGCTACAATTAAACATCACGGGCACGGAGGTTTTCCAGAAGTAGCGCAAAAAGATAGCGAAAGACACCGTAAAGCTGGTGCTGTCGTAAGTAGTGTAGAAGGTGCTGGATTACTTTCACTTTCTTCACTAAGAAAGAAATGGTCCTTGCAAGAAATTATTCGCTTATATGAGTTTTTTAAAGTGGATACAATTTTAATAGAGGGCTATAAAAAAGAGAACTACCCGAAAGTAGTGTTACTTCGTTCTGCGGAAGATGCTGAGCTTTTACATAAAGTAGAAAATATAGTGGCGGTTATTACGTGGTATGATGTCCCAGTAAATATACGAGAAGAATATAAAGTATTTCATATAACAGAAGAAGAGTTGTACATAGACTGGTTTTTACAAACGGTTAGGAGTGCGAAATGACAAATACATATTATGAAGTAATTGATACAGAAATCTCGATTGAAGAGGTAACGAAGAAAGTAATTCGACGTGAATGCGGTGCTGTTACAACATTTATTGGAACGGTTAGAGAGTTTACGAAAGGGCGTCGTACATTATACTTAGAATATGTCGCTTATAAAACGATGGCAGAAAAGATGCTAGAGAAAATCGGATTAGAAGTGAAAGAGAAATGGCCAGGTACACACGTTGCGATTACACATCGCATCGGTACGTTGCAAATTTCTGATATAGCGGTTGTTGTTGCTGTTTCAACACCACACCGTAAAGCGGCTTATGAAGCGAACGAATATATTATGGAACGCATAAAACAAATTGTTCCGATTTGGAAAAAGGAGTTTTGGGAAGATGGTGACTCATGGATTGGTGATCAATTAGAAAAAACACCATATCCGGCGGGAGAGCCTGGGAAGGAGCTATAAGTATGATTCGAGTATTGTTATTTGCGCACTTGCAAGAAGAAGCAGGGACAAGTGAATTACAAATAGAGAAAGAAAATATTACGGTTGCACAGTTAAAAGATGTTGTTGCGAACGAATATAATGTACCAGTTTCAGAGCCAATTATGGTTGCGATTAATGAAGAATATGCAAATGAAGATGACAGGGTCCAATCTGGTGATGTTGTTGCACTAATCCCACCAGTGAGCGGTGGTTAATATTGGATTCATTAAAACGACTTTCCTATATAGGGAAAGTCGTTTTTTTATGGCAGTTTTGAGAACACTAATCTATAGAACAAGGAGGGAATTATGAAAAAAATATGTGTAGTTATGACAATGCTATGTGCGTCTTTTTTCTCTTCTCCAAGTGATTCTTTCGCGAAAGAATCAAGAGAACAGCTTTTAGAGAGTGCATTATCAAATAGGTACTATTCAGTTATTAGACAAGTGACAGAAGATCAATATGAATGTGCTTCAGTTATAAATATAAAGCGTCTCGGCAAGAAAGATGAATTTGTTCCTAGGTATGAAGTGAAGCTACAATTTCTTACATTTCAAGGAGCGCATAATCCCCCGAACGATAAAGTTACGCTTACTTTGGAAGACCATTTAGATCACGTAAAGATAAAGAAAGTGGAGCGAGAAAAGAATGTTTCTGACGCTATTGCAGAAAAAGTTTGTCAACGGGAAAAAGAAAAAATAAAAGCTCACTCTAATGACTTAGAGTGATAACCTATGCATTTAGTAAAGAAAGGTAATGAGTGATGGATATATTTTTAGCGATTTTACCAGCTATATTTTGGGGAAGTATTGTGCTATTTAACGTAAAACTGGGCGGGGGACCGTATAGTCAAACGCTCGGAACAACGTTTGGAGCACTTATTTTCTCAATTGTTGTTTATACTTTTATGAAGCCAGTATTAACACCTACCGTTATCGGAGTTGGAGTTGTGTCAGGTTTATTTTGGGCGCTTGGTCAGGCAAATCAATTGAAAAGTATTGATTTAATGGGTGTTTCGAGGACGATGCCAATTTCAACAGGACTTCAATTAGTCGCGACGACTTTATTTGGCGTTATCGTATTTCATGAATGGTCCACGACAATATCGGTCGTCCTTGGGATTTTAGCGCTCGTTTGTATTATTATCGGTGTTATTTTAACATCGCTTCAAAGTGAAGAAGAAAAGAATGCAGAGCAAGCAGCAAACTTTAAAAGAGGTATCGTAATTTTATTAATTTCAACAGTCGGCTATTTAGTTTACGTAGTAGTGATTAGACTATTTAACGTAGATGGTTGGTCAGCTTTGTTGCCACAAGCAGTTGGTATGGTGTTAGGTGGGATTTTGCTTACCTTTAAACATCATCCATTTAATAAATATGCAATCCGAAATATTATTCCAGGATTAATTTGGGCAGCTGGAAATATGTTTTTATTCATTTCGCAGCCGCGTGTTGGAGTCGCAACAAGTTTCTCGCTATCGCAAATGGGAATTATTATTTCCACGCTTGGTGGGATCCTTATATTAGGGGAAAAGAAAACGAAACGTCAATTAATGGGTATCGTTGTCGGTATCGTTTTTATTATCGCAGCCGGAATTATGTTAGGTATAGCCAAAAGTTAAAGGAGGTATGGAAATGTATAGTGATTTAGCAGGGAAAGTTGTCGTTATTACAGGATCAGCAACTGGTCTTGGAAGAGCGATGGGAGTGAGGTTTGCTAAGGAAAAAGCGAAAGTGGTTATTAATTATCGCTCACGAGAATCAGAAGCGAATGATGTGTTAGAAGAAATTAAAAAGGTAGGCGGCGAAGCGATTGCTGTAAAAGGTGATGTAACCGTCGAATCAGATGTTGTGAATCTCATTCAATCTGCTGTGAAAGAGTTTGGTACGCTTGACGTTATGATTAATAATGCAGGGATAGAAAACGCGGTACCGTCGCATGAAATGCCGCTTGAAGATTGGAATAGGGTAATTAATACAAATTTAACAGGTGCTTTTTTAGGAAGTCGTGAAGCGATTAAATATTTTGTAGAACATGATATTAAAGGTTCTGTCATTAATATGTCTAGTGTTCATGAGAAAATTCCGTGGCCACTATTTGTGCACTATGCAGCGAGTAAGGGTGGTATTAAACTGATGACAGAAACGTTAGCGCTAGAATATGCGCCAAAAGGTATTCGAGTAAATAATATTGGACCAGGTGCAATTAATACGCCGATTAATGCAGAAAAGTTTGCTGATCCTAAAAAACGTGCTGACGTAGAAAGTATGATACCGATGGGCTATATTGGAAACCCTGAAGAAATTGCAGCAGTAGCAACTTGGCTCGCTTCTTCAGAGGCGAGTTATGTAACGGGCATTACGCTATTTGCAGATGGTGGAATGACGTTATATCCATCGTTTCAAGCTGGGCGTGGGTAATAAAAAAAAATAGCGGCCAGCTATTTTAAATTTAGTGATTAATTGTATCTTGAAGAAATTCTGTTGCTTGATGTTCAGAAACATTTTGTACGAGTGCAACTTCACTGATCATCATTTTTCGGGCGTTATCTAGCATTTGTTTTTCACTCGCATTTAAAGTTCGCTCTTTATTGCGGCGAAGTAAATCCCGAACAACTTCTGCGCTATCTTGTAAATTGCCGTTTTTCATTTTTTCCATATTCATTGTATATCTTTGTTTCCATGAGAGTGATGGGTCTGACTCCCCGTTTTGAAATTCAAGAAGTATATCATCTAACGTACCTCGATCAACGATATAACGAATACCTGATTTTTTTAATTGATCCATCGGAAGCATTACTTGCATATCTTTACTAATGATGCGTATCACACAATATTGACGTGAAGTACCTAATATTTCTTTCTCTTCAATTGCTTCGATGATTCCTGCACCGTGCATTGGATAAACGATTTTATCACCAATTTGAAACAAATCATCCACCTCCATATGTGGTAACCACTTTTAATGATAGCATACGTATGTAAAAATGTAAAATTTTATATAATAACATAATATTTATATTCGAGTCAATAAGATAAAGTGCTTTTTTATGTTTTTTTTTGGACCTTATTTATCGTGATTTTTTTAGAAAAATAGTACAGGTGAAGAAAGAAGGCATATCCACTTATTTTTAAGCATAAAATGTAAAAGCGCTAATACAATATACCTAAATCCGTTCTTTGCAAAGGAGGGAGAGAAGGTGGGGCGCACAATAAAAATTGATATTACAAATAAAGTTGTAGCTAAATTTAGACAAAATTATTTGGAATTATATACGAGTAAATTTATGATAGGTAAGTTTTATGTCTATACTGAAGATAAAGAATATGTGTTAGAAGACGGATATATATATGAGAATGGAAAGTTTTATCGCATCATAGATACGCACCGTGGCAATAATCAAGCGGCCGAGGGCTGCGATCTAGGACGGTGTTAACATGATTCGTGTGAAAGTATTTGATGAAAGTCACGAAAAAGACTTAGAAGACGCTGTGAATGTGTTTTTGAAAAAGATTGATGATAGCAACTTTGTAGATATTAAGTATCAAGTTGGTGTTTCTATTAACGACGATGAAAACCAAATTTATTGTTTTTCAGCAATGATCGTTTATAAAGCATAAAAAAGAGCTGGCTCACCCAGCTCTTTTTTATGTTTTATGTTGGGACAACATGTGTCGGTAATACGTTCATAATAGATTGGGTTGTGCCTAATTTCTTTGTCGTTAAAAGAGGCTCCCCTGTTTCATGGTTTTGGGCATCTTTACACATACCAAGGTGATAACGATCACCTAAAAATGGATCAATATAAAAACCGTTTTTGAATACTTTATCATTTGGATGTTTTTCATGGTGAATATCAGAGCAGTTAATACAATAGAACATAGCTTTCATCCCCTTTTTATTTTGTTTGAAAAAAGTGAGTCGGTAGTCATTTCGCTCCTAAGGAAATGTTGGGGAGAAGAGAAATAACTACCTACTCAAATGGTGGGCATATTCCTTCTGATTTGTCATATCTCGCGTATTGTCCCTGAGGGAAGGAGGAGAGACGAAGTACGCATGATATAAGTAAGGCGCTTCTTTCAATATGAATGATGGAGTTTCATGTTGAGAGAAGTTTTTATTTTGTATTGCCTTTGTGAGTATATTATGAGGAAATGCTAAGAGGGTGTTTGTCCTGTTGAAAAAATGTTGAGAATTTCTCAACAGTAAAAGAATTAGCGTTGACATGAAACTAAAAGGTGTTATATTATCAAAGTATAGCCAAAAGGTGTTATGTTGTAACGCCGAGTAAAGGAGAATGAAAATGGAACAACAAAATACATTAAATGATATTAAACAAACAATCGTTTTTAACGCGTCTATTCAAAAGGTATGGAGTGTAGTATCAACTGCAGAAGGGATTGCGTCATGGTTTATGCCAAATGATTTTGTATTAGAGGTAGGACATGAATTTCATGTGCAATCACCATTTGGGCCATCACCATGTAAAGTATTAGAAATTGATGAACCAAACCATTTATCTTTCTCATGGGATACAGATGGCTGGGTTGTTTCATTTGATTTGAAAGACTTAGGAGATAACAAAACAGAATTTACGTTAATTCACGGCGGCTGGAAACATCCTGATGAAATTCTTCCGAAAGCAAATGCGAAGAGCTCTATTATTCGCGATAGAATGAGCGGTGGTTGGGTAGCGATTGTAAATGAAAAACTGAAAAAGGTTGTCGAAGGCTAAGTGTCCTCGTCAGCAGCGAAATATGATGTATTTCAAGCAATTGCTGATCCAACCCGCCGAGAAGTAATACGGTTATTAAGTGACAAAGAGTTACCGATTTCCAAAATAACGGATCATTTTCCGATGAGTCGTACTGCGGTTGTAAAGCACCTTCATATTCTTTCGGAAGCGAATTTAGTAAGTGGAAGAAAAAGCGGAAGAGAGAAGATATATCGTTTGCATCCAGAACCATTAGAAGAATTACAACAATGGCTCTCGTATTATGAACGTTTTTGGGATAATAAATTATCCATGCTGAAACATATTGTGGAGAATGAAGAATAAAAAGGATGACCAAAATGGTCATCCTTTTTATTGTTGCTCACTTGTTTGTGTAGCTGGTTTTAATAAGAGCCAAGCGATAATTAATGTAAATACTGCTAATACGAAAGTGCTCATATAAATGACGTGTACGCTTGATGCTAATGCAGATTGCGATTCGGTTACTACGTTTGCTGTAGTACCGCCATGTCCACCAGATACAAGATCAAGATTTTTAATACCACGTGCGTGAATCATCGTATTGAAGATTGTACCGAATATTGCAGCACCTAACGTTTGACTAAATGTATTAATAAATGTGTTTAAACCAACAGCTGTTCCGCGTGTATGAGCTGGTACGGCTGCTTGAATTGTTACCATGTAAATCGGTGTCACAAGCCCCATTCCTAAGCCGAATAATCCGACTGCTACATAAATAAGGAACGATGGTGAATTTGTTGATAGTGTAAATAATAAGAACGTAGCGACTGATAAAATGCTAGCTCCAAGTAAAATGATTTGTTTCGTTTTTAATTTGCCTACTAAGTTACCAGAGAAAATAGCGCCAAATGTCCACATAACAGGAATTGGCATTAAAATAAGTCCAGCTTCTGTAGCGTTTTTCCCTAATACACCTTGGCTCCAAATTGGAAGGTACATTGTAATACTAATAATCATTGCGCCAGCAATAAGAGTTAATATATTTATCGTAGATAATGTACGGTTAGAGAAAAGTGCTAGCGGAATTAATGGTTCCGGAGATTTCTTCTCGATGAATAAGAAAATAATAAATGAAATAGCGGCAAAGATTAATAGGCCGATAATTATCATGTCTCCCCAGTTTTGCTTACTGCTACCTGTTAATAATGCATATAGTAGAGCGATTGTACTTAATGAGAAGACTGTTGCACCAAGATAATCGATATGATGCTTAGCAGGTTTAATAGATTCTTTGTAGTAAATTGCAATCATTAAGCAAGCGATAATTCCGAATGGAACGTTTAGGAAGAAAATATAACGCCAAGAAAGGGAATCAACTAAAAATCCACCTACTAACGGTCCGATAACACCGGATACACCCCAAACGGCACTCATCCAACCTTGTGCTTTCGCGCGGTCTTTCGCTTCGCTATATAAGTCTCCAATAATCGTCATTGTGATTGGCATAACAGCACCAGCACCGATACCTTGAAGCGCGCGGAAGAAGATTAATTGTTCCATCGATGTAACGACTCCGCAAAGTGCAGAACCGACTAAAAAGATTGTAGCTCCGATCAGTAAAACTTTTTTACGGCCAAATAAATCAGCGAGCTTTCCGTATATTGGAGTCGAAACAGCTGTTGCAAGCATATAAATTGCATATACCCAACTAACAAGTTCGACGCCTGACAAATCACTCGTTATACGAGGGATTGCTGTACTAACAATCGTTCCTTCTACCGCAGAAAGAAACGTCATTAACATTAAAGACATCATGACTTTTTTTCTCATTTGTTTTCCCCTTACCCTTTTTAAATATTCAACAATATAAAATATAAAGGTACTAAGGTATATAAAGCAACAAAAAAGCAATGGAAAGTTACATGGAGCAGATGTTTGTCGCTTCTTGTCGGTAAGTCGATATATTTGAGAAATCGCCGATAATGATTTCATGGCAATATTAAAAAAGAAACAGGAATCCCTGTTTCTTTTTTTAATATTGCATTTTCGCGTTTTCTCCAGCAGTCGTTCCAGCAATTCTACCAGTAACAAGGGCTGATGTAATATTATAGCCACCAGTATAACCATGAATATCAAGAACTTCTCCGCAGAAATATAAGCCGTTCGTAAATTTAGAAGACATTTCTTTCGGATTAATTTCTTTCACGGATACACCTCCGCCAGTAACGAATGCTTTTTCAATTGACTGCGTACCATTTACATTCACAGTAAACTCTTTAAAGTCTTTCACAAGTGCACGAATCTTTTCGTGAGAAACTTGTCCAGCTTGTTCGCTGCCGTCAATTTCATTTTTTTCTAATAAGAATAGGAAGTAACGTTCAGGAACATAACCTTTTAAAACGTTTTTAATTCCTTTTTTCGGATCTTCTTTCATTTGTTTCAGCATGCGCTGAAATAGTTGTTCACTATTTTCCTCTGGCAATGCATCAATACTCATTTGTATTGTATTCGTTTTAAACTTTTTCAGTGCTTTCACGACGAATTGGCTACAGCGAAGAGCAGCAGGTCCAGATAGGCCGAAATGAGTGAAGAGCATGTCCATTTTGTGAGAAATGATAGCTTTTCCTTTCGGATTTAATACACTTAAGTTTATATCACGTAAAGCAAGACCTTGTAATGAGCGGTCACGTATAAACGGCTCGTTTGAAAGGATAGGTACTTCTGTTGGGAATAATTCTGTGATTGTATGACCCGCTTTTTCAGCCCAAGCATATCCGTCTCCAGTAGATCCAGTTTGAGGAACTGATTTTCCGCCAACAGCGATAACGACGTGATTTGTTTCTAACACTTCGCCTGTTTGCAGTATAACTGCTTTTGTTTGACCATTTTCATATTCAATCGTTTCAACAGGCGTATTTGTACGAATTTTTACACCTAAGTCTTTTAATCGTGTTAAAAGTGCGTCTACAACAGATTGTGCTTTGTTTGACACAGGGAACATGCGACCGTGGTCTTCTTCTTTCAATTTAACACCGAGATTTTCGAAGAATGTAATAATATCTTCATTATTAAAAATAGAAAAAGCGCTGTATAAGAAGCGACCGTTTCCTGGTATATGTTTAACAATTTCATCAAGTGGTAGACGGTTCGTTACGTTACAGCGTCCGCCACCAGAAATTGCAAGTTTACGCCCAAGTTTATTTCCTTTATCAAGAAGTAAGACATTTGCGCCTTCTTCTGCAGCACCAATTGCAGCCATTAGCCCAGAAGGACCGCCGCCGATGACAATAACATCATAATGCATAATATATCGACCTCATTTTCTACATTTCCTGCCTAAAAGAATAGCATGTTTTCCCTTAAAAGAAAAATAGAGTGAAGTACTGCTTAATGAGAGAATTGTGGTACAATACAAAAGTTAGAGTTCAGCACTATCCTGCCATTTGTAGGCGATAAGACTAAAACCTCAAGATTTAGGAGAAGTAAATAGGGAGTCTGTTAGCCTGTAAATGCTCGAATGGTTCAACTAATAAGGAGTAGGAGAGAAGTCTCCAACTAATTATAGTTTCACTTTATGTAGATGTAGGAGGATTTTTGTATGTCCGATTCGAAATTTCTGCGCGGAACGCTTATTGTTACGCTAGGGACATTTTTAGTAAAGTTCTTAGGCATGATTTACGTCTTTCCGTTTCATGCATTAGTAGGAACAGAAGGCGGAACGCTCTATACATATGGATACATTCCATATACGATCTTTTTAAGTATCGCAACGGCAGGTGTGCCACTTGCTGTTTCAAAATTTGTTTCCAAATATAATGCGCTTGGCGATTATAAAACGAGCCGGAGAATGTTCCGCTCGGGAATGGTTATGATGATAGTAACAGGAGTTCTTTCGTTCCTAGTACTGTACATGACGGCGCCATTGTTTGCAGAAGCGATGCTTGGTAAACAAAGTATACACAATAATGTAGGAGAAGTTACGACGATCATTCGTCTTGTAAGCTTCGCGCTTATTGTTGTACCAGCAGCGAGTTTAATTCGTGGTTATTTCCAAGGTCACCAGTCTATGGGACCAACTACCGTTTCACAAATTATTGAACAAATTATTCGTATCGTCTTTTTATTAGCAGGTAGTTTTATCGTTATTAAAGTACTTGGCGGTACAGTTGCAACAGCAGTTGGAGTAGCGACATTTGCTGCGTTCGTTTCAGCGGTTGGAGCACTCGGTGTGTTAATTTGGTACTGGCTAAAACGTAAAAAATATTTGGATCAATATTTAATTGAACAAACTGTACCAGAATCAACAGTAAGCACCGTTCAATTGTTTAAAGAGTTATTTGCATATGCGATTCCTTACGTTGTAATTGGGTTAACAATTCCTTTATATCAACAAATTGATACATTGACATTTAACTCAATTATGCAGGCGATTGGTCAAGGTGATATCGCAGAGCGAGCTCTCGGTATTTTCACAATGTGGACGCATAAGTTAATTATGATTCCTGTATCACTTGCAACAGCGTTTAGTTTAACGCTTGTACCAGCAATCACAAAATCATTTACTGAAAAACAATACCGCTATTTGAAATTACAAATTACACAAACATTCCAGGCAAATATGTTTTTAACATTGCCAGCAGTTGTCGGTATTTCTTCACTTGCATATCCAATTTATACTGCGTTTTACGATTCAGATCCACTAGGTGGACAAGTATTAATGTGGTATGCACCAGTTGCGTTGTTATTCGCTTTATTTACAGTAACAGCAGCAATCCTGCAAGGTATTAACCAGCAGAAGCATGCGATTATTGCGCTTATAATGGGCGTCATTTTGAAATTTGTATGTAACGTAATCTTTAT
The DNA here is from genome assembly GCF_039134555.1 of Bacillus sp. BR3(2024). Lineage (NCBI taxonomy): Bacteria > Bacillati > Bacillota > Bacilli > Caryophanales > Bacillaceae > Bacillus > Bacillus sp. BR3(2024). The sequence goes on along the minus strand of NZ_CP152433.1, from coordinate 4,523,460 downwards.
TCGTTATTTCGGTACAGTAGGAGCAATTCTAGCGACAGCAGTTGGTTTCTTAGCTTCTGTTTGGTACACAAATCAACAAATTAAAAAATACGCACACTATTCATTCGGTGTTGTATATAAAAGAACATTCCAAATTGCAGTACTGACACTTATAATGGTCGTTGCTGTAAAACTATCACAATGGATTCTATCCTTCATGATTTCGCCTGATGGCCGTATTGGTGCTCTTATAACAGTTGCGATTTGTGCAGGTATTGGCGGTCTTGTTTACGGATTGTTAGCAATTCGCACAGGAGTACTTGAAAGAGTATTTGGTGGAGAAGCATTAGATAAAATTCAACGTAAACTTGGTAGTAGATTTAAAATAAAGTTGAAATCAAGAGGGGCGTAATTACGTCCCCTTTTCTATGATAAATAAAGAAGGTGAAAAACGTGAGATTAGATAAATTATTAGCAAATATGGGATATGGAAGTAGAAAAGAAGTAAAGAAATTATTGAAAGATGGCGTTGTGAAAATTGATGGAACGCCAGTAAAAGATGCGAAAGTTCATGTAAATGTAGAAGAGCAAGAAGTTATGATTCACGGTGAAGTTGTGGAATACAAAGAATTTGTTTACTTAATGATGCATAAACCACAAGGTGTTATTTCAGCGACGGAAGATGATAATCATGAAACAGTAATAGATTTATTAGAATTAGAAGATGCAATCTTTGATCCGTTCCCAGTTGGACGACTTGATATCGATACGGAAGGCTTCTTATTGATAACAAATGATGGGAAGTTATCACATCAATTATTATCTCCGAAAAAGCATGTGCCGAAAAAATATTATGCACACGTTGCAGGAGTAGTAACAGAAGAGGATGTAAAAGAATTTGCTAAAGGTGTTATTTTAGACGATGGCTATGAAACAAAGCCAGGTGCACTTACAATATTGAAAAGCGATGATATTTCTGAAATTGAGCTTGTGATTACGGAAGGGAAATTCCATCAAGTGAAGCGTATGTTTGAAGCGGTAGGAAAAAAAGTAGTCTACCTAAAGAGAACAGAGATGGGTCCGTTAGTATTAGATGAAGAACTAGAACTTGGACAATACCGAGAGCTAACAGATGAAGAAGTAGAAATGTTAAAAACATATCAAGTAGATACTGAAAAGTAGTACCTTTATAGGCGCAGAAAAGACCCCTTTCTAATTATTAGAAAGGGGTATGTATTTATTTACCATACAATTATTTTTCGTTATGAGGTCATTCTCACTTTCTTTCCTGTTGTTGTCCACTTACCGCGGCAAGGGCTATACACGAGTTCATTAAACTGCAACACATTTAGATCACGTTGTATCGTTCGCGGTGTGATCCCGAACTCATCTACAAGGTCTTTCGTCGTTACCGTTCCGTTTTCATTGATGTACATATAAATTGATTTAATGCGTGTTAGCATACGAGTAGTTGTAGGTTTCAAGAGAAAACCACTCCTCTACTAGTTTTTTTGACCCCATTCAGGAAAGAAGGTCGTTACTACCATTGTACTCTACATGATAAAATTCATGCTTTAATCTACTTAAATTTTACAGAAATTTAACAAATATTCATATAGAAAAATATTGGTAGTTGACATTGTATATATGGTCAGTCAACTAACACATAAAATTCTACGTAAAACGCCAAATTCCTGCAAATTTTTTTGGAAAAACAAAAGAAAAACTAATAAGAAATATCTGAAATATTACAATTGTTCGGTATTTAGTTTTCGTGTATGGCATAAGAGATTTCTGTTTGTTATGATGAAAGAAACAATATAGTGAAGGATGGATGCGTGATGTCAGCGATTAATTGGACAGAAGAAGTTGCAAAACGAAAAGATGATTTAATTCGTGATACACAACAATTTTTACAAATTAAAAGTGTATGGGAAGAAGAATCTGCGAAAGAGGGCGCACCATTCGGTGAAGGTGTAGAAAAAGCTCTATCTTTCATGTTACATAAAGGAGAAGCTGAAGGTTTTGCTTCTAAAAATTTAGAAGGATATGCAGGTCATCTTGAAATGGGACAAGGAGAAGAATTAGTAGGTATTCTTTGTCACGTTGACGTTGTACCAGAAGGAGATGGCTGGACGACTCCCGCATATAGTGCGAATATTCGCGATGGAAAGATTTTTGCACGTGGTGCAATTGACGATAAAGGCCCAACGATGGCAGCATATTATGCAATGAAAATTGTGAAAGAATTAGGCTTACCTCTTTCAAAACGTGTTCGTATGATTATAGGAACAGATGAGGAAAGCAATTGGAAATGTGTAGATCACTACTTTAAAAATGAAGAAATGCCAACAATTGGTTTTGCACCGGATGCAGACTTTCCAATTATTAATGCAGAAAAAGGAATTTCTGATATACAAGTTGTGCAAAATGGTAGTGAAGAGAAAAAAGGTACATATGAACTTGTTTCATTTGATTCAGGGCGCCGTTTAAATATGGTTCCTGATTTTGCAGAAGCAGTTATCACAGGAGAAGATGTAAATGCACTTACAGTAGCATATGAAGAGTATTTACAAACTGCTAAAAAAATAGGGAAATCGACTATAGAAGGAAATACAGTGACGTTGCAAATAGAAGGAATTTCAGCGCACGGATCTACTCCTGAAAAAGGAGAAAATGCAGGTTTATTATTAGCAAACTTCTTAACTACAGTTTCACTTGATGGAAAAGCAACTGCATTTGCGACATTTGCAACAGAAACATTTACTGGTGATATTTTTGGTGAAAAAGCTACTATTGCTTACAAAGATGAAATTAGCGGTCCGTTAACAGTGAATGTCGGTCGCATTTCTTATACGAAAGAAAACGGTGGTAACTTAGGGCTAAACGTACGTTACCCAGTTACAACTAACTTTGAAGAAACAATTGTGAAGTTGAAAGAATATGTTGGTACGCATGGTTTTGAAGTGGCTGACTATTCTAATTCTCGCCCACATCACGTCGATAAAGATCACGTATTAATCCGTACGTTACAACGTGTGTATGAAGAACAAACAGGTGAAAAAGCAGAACTATTAGCAATCGGCGGCGGTACTTATGCTCGTTCATTAAAAGCTGGTGTGGCATTTGGCCCGCTATTCCCTGGAAAAGAAGAACTTGCGCATCAAAAAGATGAGTATATCGAAATTGAAGACTTATTGAAAGCAACAGCAATTTACGCGCAAGCAATTCATGAATTAGCGAAGTAATGGATATATAAATAATGTCCGCTCTCTATTTTGGAGAGCGGCTTCTTTTTACCTGAATGAGATAAGAAAGAAAAGCAACAATAGAAAAGAAGGAGAAGATGTACATGGAACTGCATTATTTTGTCGCAATTACGTTACCGAATCATATAAAAGAAATGCTGTCTAACTATAAAGAGGATATGCAAGAGGAATTACAATTTCGTTCATGGGTACATAAAGAAGACTATCATATTACCCTTTCATTTTTAGGGAGTGCAACGGGGGAACAATTAGAGGGAATAAAGAATGGATTACAAACAATTGCAGAAACAAAAGAACTATCGTTCACATTACAAGGTTTTTCAACGTTTGGTAGGGAAGATCAGCCTCGTATTTTTTGGGCGAAGGTAAGTGAGAATCACGATTTGTTTCAGTTGCAAAAGCAAATACATGCCATTTGTGAAGAAAATGGATTTTCTCTAGAAACACGCCCATATCACCCGCATATTACCGTTGCTCGTAAATGGATAGGAGAAGAAAAGTTTCGTTTAGAAAGTATAAAAGAAGTGCCTGAAATATCATTTCAAGCAGATACAATTACTTTATACGAATCCCACGTGAAAGAAACTCCGAAGTATAAATCGATTGCTGAAATAAAATTACAAAAATAGAATGTTGAAAACGTTTTTTATGCAGGTGAATATACTATAGAGAAGAATGGAGTTACTGTATAGAGTCTTGTTGATAAGAAAAGCCTTATCATTTGCAGCTCATTTTATCTCGCCTAATTGGTGAAGGCTAATAATAAGTGAGGATGGAGAAATTTTCTCGCTCATTAAAGTTTCACTTTATTTTAACTTTGAGAATGATGGTGATTTTTTTATGTTGAAAGTAAAACGTCCATTTGATGCCTATTTAGATGAAATGAATAAAATTACAATTTTGCTTCCACATGCGTATGGAACAAGTCGGACATTTCGTTTGCAAGAAGGAAGTAATGTGAAAGATTTACCGATTGCTCATACGATTGCGCTTCCAGATGCAACGAAGTATGAGTGCTTTATAGAAGAGCCGCTAGATGTGGGGAAGTATTATACAGTACGAGATGAACGGAATGAAGAAACTGATTTACAAATAGGTGCTGTTATTCGAACAAAAAGTTTCGATGAAAAGTATTATTACGAAGGTACAGATTTAGGTGCTGTTTATCAAAAAGAAGAAACGACATTTAAAGTATGGGCCCCAACTGCAAGGCTTGCGAAAGTAAGAATTTATAAGAGCGATAAAGAATATACCGATCATGAAATGTACAGGGGAGAAAACGGAGTTTGGATTCAAACATTACAAGGTGATTTAGACGGAGCACGCTATACATTTCTTGTTTGTATTAATTTAATATGGAACGAAGCTGTGGATCCTTATGCAAAGTCGGTGACGGTAAATGGAAAACATGGTGTTGTTATCAATTTAGAAAAAACGAATGTAACAAGACGAGAGGGATTACCAACATTACAATCAATGACAGATGCCATATTGTATGAACTGCATATTCGTGATGCGACTATACATCCAAATAGTGGAGTAATTCAAAAGGGAACATATAAAGGATTGATGGAAGAGGGAACAACAGGACGGAATGGGACATTAACAGGGTTGTCCCATATAAAAGATTTAGGTGTTACACATGTTGAACTATTACCTTTATATTGTTTCGGTGGTGTAGATGAGGCGAATCCTTCGTCCGCCTATAATTGGGGATATAATCCATTATATTACAATGCACCAACAGGATATTATGCTACAAACCCCTCTGATCCGTATAACAGGATAGTTGAGTGCAAACAACTAATTGAAACATTTCATGAACAAGGTATTAGGGTGATTATAGATGTTGTCTATAATCATGTTTATGAAAGAGAGCTATCATCATTTGAAAAGCTTGTTCCAGGATACTATTTTCGTCATGGTGAAGATGGTATGCCTTCTAATGGGACGGGAGTCGGAAATGATATAGCGTCTGAACGGAAAATGATGAGGAAATTCATTGTAGAGTCTATTTTATATTGGCTTACTGAATACAATGTCGATGGATTCCGATTCGACTTAATGGGAATTTTAGATGTTGATACAATGAATATGATAGAAAAAGAAGTGCGAAACATAAAACGAGATGCTTTGTTATTAGGAGAAGGATGGGATTTACAAACACCGCTTCCTGCCAAAGAAAAAGCAACGTTAAATAATGCGAAGAAAATGCCACATATCGCGCAGTTTAATGATCAATTTCGTGATGGGATAAAAGGGAGTACATTTCATATAAATAAGCGTGGTTTTGCATTTGGTGGGCATGTAGACTGTAATCATTTGCAGTATATTGCAGCAGGAAGTCTTTTAAGTATGAAAGAAACAGGGCTGTTTCTAGAGCCAGCGCAAAGCATTAACTATGTAGAATGTCATGATAATATGACGATGTGGGATAAACTAGTGCGCAGTAATGAAGAATCAGAAACGATTTTGAAAAAACGTCACCTGTTAGCGAGCGCAATGGTTATTCTTTCACAAGGCATCCCTTTCTTACACGCAGGGCAAGAGTTTTATCGTACGAAGAAAGGAAATGAAAATAGTTATAATGCAAATGATGAGATCAATCAATTAGATTGGGATCAAAAAGAGAAAGAGATAGAGACCGTTAACTATATAAAAGGTTTAATTGCGATTCGTAAAGAGCATGGGGCATTCCGATTACAAAGCGCAGACCTTATAAAAAAACATATGACTTTTTTACAAACATCTACAGAAGTACTTGCATATCACCTAGAGCATGCAGAAACGTTTGGGCCATGGAAAGAGATTATCATCTTATTTAATAGCGGTTTAGAAGCTAAAACTGTGCAACTTCCGAAAGAAGCAACGTGGCATGTGTTAGTAAACGAAAACGAAGCGAAAATAGAGCCAATTTCTTCATTTAGAGGAAAGGAACTTAAGCTCGCTCCAATTAGCACGTATATATTGACGATAATGTGACAAATCGCTACTTGACGATGAGAATGTAATAAATGTAGAATTGACAAAGGTGACGATTTTGATAAGTTGTCATTCTATGACAGGTTTTGTAAAATAAAATAGAGGATTTTTGGCTTAGGCTAATTTTTCTTTTCATTTACAGTAAAATATATGAATCCACAACATGTGTAGAAATGTTGCGGTTTTTCTTTTCATAACTATAAAAGATAAGGATTTGTTAACGGGTAATGAATATGGAATGGTTGGAACAATTATTAGGAAAAGAGTGGAGTCTTGTACCGGCTGGTGGAGTAACGGGCGATGCATATATTGCGCAAAACGGACAACAGAAGTTATTTTTAAAGCGGAATACATCGCCCTTTTTAGCGGTATTGTCAGCAGAAGGAATTGTTCCAAAATTACTTTGGACAAGAAGGGTAACGAATGGTGATGTAATTTCTGCTCAAAAATGGCTTCCGGGACAGAAGCTAGAGCCAGAGGATATGAAACTAGAACGTGTTGCGAAACTGTTGAAGAAAATACACTCCTCTAAAGCGCTTGTACAGATGATTCAAAGACTTGGGAAGCAGCCGCTTCACGCACAAGAGTTATTACAACAACTGCAACTCGTTTTAAGAGGAGATATAAGGGATGATGAAACAATTCAGCAAGGCCTTCAATATTTAATGGATTCATTAAAAGCTATTGAATACAATGAATTCGTTGTATGCCATTGTGATGTAAATCATAACAACTGGCTATTGTCGGATGAAGATGAATTGTTTTTAATTGATTGGGATGGAGCTGTAATTGCTGACCCAGCTCTAGACCTCGGTATGTTATTATATTGGTACATTCCGCGCCAGGAATGGAGTGAGTGGCTCGGTTACTATGATATTGAAATGGATGAATCGCTGCTTAGGCGTATGAGATGGTATGTGATAGCACAAACGATTTTGTCTATTCAATGGCATACAACAAAAAAACAGCAAGCAGAAGCTGAATATTGGCATCAATATTTACAGCAACTACTTGCTTCAGAATGATACTTAAGAAAAATTGTCCATTCCAGCAATCCACTGAGTAAGTTGTTCTTGATTATTGGAAATATGGTTGTCCAAATTAGAGGAAGATTTACCCGATTGACTATAAGAATATACATCGTTTAGCATTGTTTTAGCGTCACTACTTATATTATCGTTTGCGAGTAACGATTGAATGAGGCGCTCTAATTGCTCGCATTCTGAAACTGTCCCGCAGCAATCACTTTGGTGGTTGACTAAAATATCTTTCAGCACTTCTAATTGATGTTGTTGATTAATTGGCATGAACGGATCATCCTTTCGATTGTTTTTCTCTTCAAATGTAAGAGAAAAAGCTGTTTCGTCATGGAATGTTTAATGCTGTATGTAGTTTTTATCAAAATGGTACATCTTATACTTGAAAGAAACGGACCGAGTGCTCGTACGTACTTGGTTTTTTGTTTGGTAGATTGATTAAAAAAGAAAGAAGGAATTATTCCTTTAAAATAGCTATGTAAAGAGAGGGAAACATCTATGCGTTTAAGACATAAACCGTATGCAATGGATCGAATTAATGAATATTCACATATCGTAATCGGAAACCCAGAGGAGCGCGCTGGTAGCTGGAAAGAAGTATTTGGAAACGAACAACCAATTCACATTGAAGTAGGTACAGGTCGTGGCCGCTTCATGTATGATATGGCGAAAGCGAATCCACATATTAATTATATTGGAATTGAAAAATTCACAAGTGTTGTTGTAGATGCACTTGATAAATTAATTGAAGAAGAATTACCAAACTTAAAGTTAATTAATAAAGATGCTGAAGATTTAACAGTTTTCTTTGCGAAAGGTGAAATTGATCGCGTTTATTTAAACTTCTCAGATCCATGGCCAAAGAAACGTCATACGAAGCGTCGTTTAACGTATAAAACATTTTTACGTAATTACGAAGAAGTGTTAGTAGAAGGTGGAGAAATTCATTTCAAAACAGATAACCAAGGTTTATTTGAATATTCTCTTATGAGTATGGCTGAGTATGGTATGTTACTAACGTACTTAAGCTTAGATCTTCATAACAGCGACTTTGAAGGTAACATCATGACTGAATACGAAGAGAAATTCTCTAGTAAAGGTCATCGTATTTACCGAGTTGAAGCAAAATATCGTACAGAGCCTATGCAGTAATGCGTAGGTTTTTTTACACCTAAAATAATCAGAATTTTATGTTAAGATTAATTAAAAAGGGGGATGTGTAATGGAACAGTTACAAATTGGAGATATAAAAGTAACGTGGTTAAAAGGCGGGAATACACATTTAGATGGAGGAGCAATGTTTGGAGTCGTGCCGAAAGTACTTTGGTCACGTAAATATAAACATAATGATACAAATCATATTTATTTACGAACAGATCCGTTACTTTTGCAAACAAAAGATGGAAATATGCTCATTGATTCCGGGATAGGAAACGGTAAGTTGAATGAGAAGATGAAACGCAATCAAGGTGTAACAGAAGAATCATCGGTTTATGAATCATTAGAAAAATTAGGATTAAAGCCTGAAGATATCGACTACGTCTTGATGACACATCTTCATTTTGATCATGCATCTGGTCTAACAAAATGGGAAGATGATCACCTTGTACCGGCATTTCCAAATGCGAAAGTTTACGTAAGTGAAACAGAATGGAATGAAATGAGGAATCCAAACATTAGATCACGTAATACATATTGGAAGGAAAATTGGGAGCCAATTGTAGATCAAGTTGTTACGTTCCAGCAAGAAATAGAAATTACAGATGAAATCAAGATGGCACATACGGGTGGGCATAGTGATGGACATGCAGTCATCATTTTGGAGAGTCAAGGGGAAACGATGCTACATTTAGCAGATCTCTTGCCGACGCACGCGCATCAAAATGTATTATGGGTAATGGCATACGATGATTATCCGATGACCTCGATTGAAAATAAGCAAAAGTGGATGAAGTATGGTGCTGAAAAAGAGGCATGGTTTACGTTTTACCATGACGCATATTATCGAGCTGTGAAGTGGAATGAGGAAGGTCATATCGTAGAAAAAATAGAACGGAAAACGAGTATAGAAGCATAAAAATAGGAGGTTGTTCCATCATATTTATTGGAGCAGCTTCTTTTTTATTGTCGGGTTTTGTCGGTAAGTTGATATATTTAAAAAATCGCTGATATACTTTTAATCAATACCCGCAATTTCAAAAAAATAAGAGGTTCACCTAATGGGAACCCTCCGTTTTATGCTGCTATAACCTCTAAAACAGTACCTGTTTTAGCATCAACTAAAAATTCAAATCGTTCTTGTATATCATTTAACATCGTTGTAAGACCGCCGCGATAAACTTCATATGCGACATCATATTTTTCAAATGTCTCTGGAACCATATGTACCCAAGAGCCAGTAATTTCACCTTTATGACTTAATGCTTGTTTCACCATTTTCAATGCTTTTTCTGAAGAAATATGGGATTGTTCTTGTACTTTGTTTGCAACGAGATAACCAGCTGCGAACCCAACGCCAAGACCTGCTACTAAACCTTTCCAGCTCATATATTCACCTCAATTCTATAAAATAAAAATAGTGTACCGATAATAATTATAAAGCAAATACAGCTAAAAAAGAAGAAACTAGAAACATTTCGAAAATTTCGTTACAATAAAAGAGGTATTCTACTAAGGTTTGAAAGAAGGGGACTTCGTGAATAAAGAGACATTACAATTATTTCGTACGTTAACAGAATTACAAGGTGCATCAGGTTTTGAACATGATGTACGCCGTTTTATGAAACAAGAATTAAGCAAATATGCGGATGAAATTGTACAAGACGGTTTAGGTAGCGTATTTGGTCTGAAAAAAGGGGACGAAACTGGCCCACGTGTTCTTGTAGCAGGTCATATGGATGAAGTAGGTTTCATGGTTACGCAAATTACGAAAAACGGAATGCTTCGTTTTCAAACGTTAGGCGGCTGGTGGAGCCAAGTTTTATTAGCACAGCGTGTACAAGTTATGACGAAGAATGGTCCTGTTATTGGGGTTGTTGGTTCTATTCCTCCTCATTTATTAAGTGACGCGCAACGTGCAAAACCGATGGATATAAAAAATATGTTAATTGATATAGGTGCAGATAGTTATGAAGATGCGATTGAAATTGGTGTAAAACCAGGACAACAAATCGTGCCGATCTGCCCGTTTACACCGATGGCAAATGAGAAGAAAATTATGGCGAAAGCTTGGGACAACCGTTACGGATGTGGTCTTGCAATCGAATTGTTAAAAGAATTAAAAGACGAAACATTACCAAATACATTATATTCTGGTGCTACTGTACAAGAAGAAGTAGGTCTTCGCGGAGCGCAAACCGCTGCAAATATGATTCAACCAGACATTTTCTATGCGCTTGATGCAAGTCCAGCAAACGATGCATCTGGTGACAAAACACAGTTCGGTCAATTAGGAAAAGGTGCTCTTCTTCGTATTTACGATCGCACGATGGTAACACATAGAGGAATACGCGAATTCATTTTAGATACAGCAGAAACAAACAACATTCCGTACCAATACTTTATTTCACAAGGTGGTACAGATGCGGGCCGTGTACATACAAGTAACTCTGGTATCCCATCAGCAGTAATTGGTGTTTGTGCGCGCTACGTTCATACACATGCTTCAATTTTACATGTTGATGATTATGCAGCGGCGAAAGAATTAATTACGAAGCTTGTGAGAACAACAGATAAAACGACGTTAGAGACAATTAAGAATAACGCGTAGAGAGGAAGAAGGGCTGAAGAGGCCTTTCTTTTTTTTGCTTGAATAGATGACCCAGCGATGAGTGGGAGCGGTTAGTGCCTGATTGGTGCTCGAATGGTGTATTAAGACCCTGGATAGGAAAAGAGAGGAAGGCTGTTTTTGTTTTTGAAGACGGTAATGTTGTTAGAAAAAACTTTCTTTTTTAGATTAAATAGATGACCCAGCGATGAGTGGGAGCGGTCAGTGCTTAATTGGTGTTCGAATGATGTATGAAGACTCCAAGTAGGAAGTGAGAGGAAGGCTGTTTTTGTTTTTGAAGACGGTAATGTTGTTAGAAAAAACCTTCTTTTTTTAGATTGAATAGATGACCCATCCATGAGTGGGAATGGTCAGTGCTTAATTGGTGTTCGAATGATGTATGAAGACCCCAAGTAGGAAGTGAGAGGAAGGCTGTTTGTGTTTTTGAAGACGGTAATGTTGCTAGAAAAAACCTTCTTTTTTAGGCTGAATAGATGACTTGGTGATATGTGGTAGTGGTTGATGCTTAATTCGTATCTGATAGGGATATTAGAATAGAATGATGAATTTTTATAGAGGTGAACGAAATGAAAGTAGTAGTAGGATCAAAGAATAAAACGAAGGTTGGCGCTGTGGAGAAGGTTTGGAAAGATGCTGAAATTACATCTCTTTCTGTTCCGTCAGGAGTATCAGCTCAGCCTTTCTCAGATGAAGAGACGATGCAAGGAGCGATTAATAGAGCGAAGCGAGCGCTAGAGGAAGGAGAAGCTCCAATTGGTATTGGGCTAGAAGGCGGCGTAATGAAAACGGAGCACGGTTTATTTATGTGTAACTGGGGCGCGCTAGCAACAATGGATGGGAAAGTATTTGTGGCCGGAGGAGCGCGTATTACGTTACCAGACGATTTTTTAGCACCTCTTGAAGATGGTAAGGAATTAAGCGAAGTGATGGAAGAGTTTGTGCAGCGAAAAGATATTCGTAGTCACGAAGGTGCTATCGGTATTTTTACAGATGATTATGTCGACCGCACGGAATTATTTGTACACGTTGTTAAGTTGTTAGTTGGGCAATATAAGTATGACAAAAAGCAAGCATAAACCTTGCACCGTGCGCGATGTATGGTAGTATAAAAGAAAGATTATAACATGAAAAATGCACCCGTTAGAGGAGGAAATATAGATGAAGTCATTAGAAAGCATGGAGCAATTCCAACAGTTAAAAAATGAAGAGAATGTAGTCTTTATGTTCTCAGCAGAATGGTGCCCAGACTGCCGCTTTGTAGATCCATTTATGCCAGAAGTAGAAGAGAAATATAGTGATTTCTCATTTTACTATGTAGATCGTGATGAGTTTATGGATCTATGTGTAAAATTAGACGTATTTGGCATTCCGAGCTTTGTAGCGTACAATAAAGGTGAAGAAACTGGTCGCTATGTAAACAAAGATCGTAAAACACAAGAACAAATCGAAGAGTTCATTGAAGGTTTAAAATAAGGCAATTTGCCAATTGAATTGTAAAACAACCTCTACCTTCGCGGGGGAGGTTATTTTTTTGGAAGGGAGGAAAAAAGAGATGAAGATGACAAGTAAAAAGATGAAAGATGAGTTAATAAAGAAATTATCTCGCCCAGAATGGGACTTTCAGTATGATAGTGAGAAAGAAGTTTTACGTATTGAACAAAAAGACTCCAAAAAAGGTATTAACGTATCGCTTCCAGGAGTTGTGGCAAAATGGGAAGTGAACAAGGAAAAGGCAATTGAAGAAGTTGCTTATTACGTACAAGAAGCGCTAATTGCGATGCATAAAGAAGAAAATAGCGGAGCGAAAATTTTACCTGTTATTCGCTCTACTTCTTTCCCGAAACAAGCAGAAGAAGGAAATCCGTTTATTATGACGGATCATACGGCGGAAACACGTATTTACTACGCGCTAGATTCGAATAAAACGTATCGACTAATTGATGAGCGTCTATTACAAAAATTAGAACTTACAGAACAGCAAGTGCGTGAAATGGCATTATTCAACGCACGCTCATTAGGTTATGAATTTAAACAAGACACAGTAGCGGGTAATACATTCTACTTTTTAAACACAAATGATGGGTATGACGCGACTCGTATTTTAAACGAATCGTTACTACAATCGATGCGTGAAAAGATTTCTGGTGACATGGTTGTTGCTGTTCCTCACCAAGATGTATTAATTATTGCTGATATCGTCAACGAAATCGGTTATGATATTATTGCACAAATGACAATGAAATTTTTTGCCGAAGGGCATGTTCCGATTACATCACTTTCATTCGTATATGAAGATGGAGAATTTGAACCAATCTTTATTTTAGCGAAAAATCGGAAGAAGACAGATGGAAAAGAGAAAGGATGAACGAAGTGAACGTTTTTTACAACCTTGAAGGAATTGGTGACACTTTAATTGTTGCCTTACAAGATATTACTTTAGAGAACCGTACTTTTGATCGCAAAGGAGATGTTGCACGCGTATATGATCGTGAAAGCAATGTAACAGCAGGATTCAACATCTTTAATGCATCTTCTTACTTAGAAGTAAAAGAAACAGGCAACCTTACATTAACGAAAGAGCTTGTAGAGAAAATCAACGAAATTTTAGCGAAGAATGGCTTTGAAGAAACAGTAGAAGCAGATCTTTCTCCGAAATTTGTTGTAGGCTATGTAGCTGAAAAAGAAAAGCATCCAAATGCTGACAAGCTAAACATCTGTAAAGTAGAAATCGGTACAGAAACATTACAAATCGTATGTGGCGCACCAAACGTTGATGCAGGACAAAAAGTTGTCGTTGCAAAAATTGGTGCTGTAATGCCAAGTGGTATGTTAATTAAACCAGCAGAACTTCGCGGTGTTCCTTCTTCTGGAATGATCTGCTCTGCACGTGAATTAGAGCTTCCAGATGCTCCACAAGAAAAAGGTATTCTTGTATTAGAAGATAGCTTTGAAGTTGGACAAGAGTTTAAATTTTAATTGATATAAGAAAAGAGAGGTTGTCCTTTTGGGCAGCCTCTCTTTTTGTTTTGTCATTTTTTGTTGGTAAGTCGATATTCCGTGTCGAATCGTTGATATATGTAGAGTTACGATAGATATATTTGAAAAATCGTTGATATATTGAGAATTGTGATAGATATATTTAAAAAATCGTTGATATATGTAGAGTTACGATAGATATATTTGAAAAATCGTTGATATATTGAGAATTGTGATAGATATATTTAAAAAATCGTTGATATATGTAGAGTTACGATAGATATATTTGAAAAATCGTTGATATATGTAGAGTTGTGACAGATATATTCAAAAAATCATTCATATTATAAGGATGTCACCTTTTTTCTTAAAATCTATATTGTATTTTATAAACAAACTAGTTAAAATTTAGAAAAATAGAAGGGGATAGACGTATGAAACAACAAATAAAAATCGCAGAACTTCTAAAACGAATTGAAACTTCAAAACAGCAAGATATTGAGCTAGGTACTTATGAAATATATGTGTTTAGTGAAAGTGAATTAGAAAAAGGACAAATCGGTTACCGATACGATAAACATAAAAATTCATTAATAAGTGAAGAAAACGGAAAGTGGCAAGAAGGATGGATTACAATTGGATATGAAACGGATATGGGCGATCCAGTTTTCGTAAATATAGATGATGACGCTTATCCGGTTTATACTGCAGAACGTGGTACAGAAAAATGGCAGCCAGTTTATATTGGAAATATGGATGAGATTATAGGGCAATTATAAGAAAAACTTTGAATCCGGTGCAAAGTGATGGGAGAGAAGTATGAAGTATATAAAAATAATGAGCATGATTGCATTCATTGGAATATATATGGCCGGTTGTTCACAAGAGCAGCCGAAAAAAGAAACTACATCTTCTATACAAGAGAAAAACAAAGATACCAAAGAAGACGCACCGGTAGAAAAACAGCAAGAACAAGAAATAAACGAAGAATTGCAAGCAATTCAAACGAATGAGCAAGTAGAACATAAGCAAGAGGAAGTATCATCTGAGGAAAAGAAAGAAGAAACTACGCCAGTACAGCCAACTGAGCAACCAGTGCAAAATAATGAACAAAAAGTAGGGAGTAATGAAAAACAAGAGAAGTTTCTCGTCGTTATTGATCCAGGGCATCAACAAAAAGCGAATTTAAATTTAGAGCCAATTGGACCAGGGGCAACAACGCAAAAATATAAAGTGACAGACGGTACAACAGGTGTTGTGACGAAAAAGAGAGAGGCTGTACTTGTATTAGAAATGGCTTTTTTATTAAAAGAAAAGCTTGAAGCAAAAGGGATACAAGTATTAATGACGAGAACATCACAAGACGTTGATATAAGTAATAAAGAACGGGCGACATTCGCAAATAATCATAAGGCGAATTTATTTTTACGTCTTCATGCAGATGGTTCTGAAAATCCAAACGAAAGTGGATTTGCTGTATTGACGCCGGCAGAAGGAAGTCCGTATACGAAAGAGATTTATGCGGAAAGTCTTCAAATCTCTCAAATGATTATAAATAAAATGAGGGAGAACCAGCAAGTAAAAGTAAATGGAATTAAATTTCGGGATGATCTTTCTGGATTTAATTGGGCAAAGGTTCCTGGTGTGTTATTAGAACTTGGGTTTATGTCAAACCATGAAGAAGATAAAAAATTATCTGACCCGCAGTATGTAAATTCTTTATTGCAAAGTGTAACGGATAGTATAGATGCATATCGGAAGAGTAAAGCTTAAGCGCAGTCTTACATGAAAGGCTGCGTTTTTCCATATGAAACACTCGTAAATTAGAATATTGTGGATAAATATGACATGCTTAATTTTACCTGCACTTTTTGCCGAATGCTGATACAATAAAGGATGTTACTATTTAGTAGAAAGAGTGGTAAGCATGTTAGATTGGATGAAAAAGCTGTTTAACAAAGAGGAAGAACAAACAGCGATGAATAAAGAAGTACCAAAGCAAATTGAAAGTCAGCCGAAAATTCCTCGTGTAAACCACTACACTGAAGCAAGAGAAGCACAAATGGCAAGTAGGAATGCAGGTAAATGCCGTTTTCCTTTAGTACCGGATAATGGGTTCGATGAAGAGGATGAAAGCGAAGTAAATCGCTTCGAAGAACAACCTGTTCAAGGAGTAACATATGAAGAACCTACTGCCCAAAGAGGAATAAAGGTGGAAAGAAGCAGACGACCGTATGTGGAAAAGGTAGTTTCTACATATGAAGAGCCGGAAGTGCAATATGAACCGGTGCGGGAGTCTGTCGTTAAAAAGGTATCTGCACCTTCGCAAGAGAGTAACCGTAGACCATTTCGTCCAACAGAAATGATTTCGCCAATTTATGGATATAATCGTCCTTCAGTAGAGAAAAAGGAAGAAAAGCAGGAGGAAGTAAAGGAAAGAGAAGACCTTGAAATATCTGTAGAGGGTAAATCAGTCGTTGATGCATGGTTAGAGAAAAAAGGATATAAATTATCTGATTTCTCAGAAGGACAAGCACCAACTTCTTCTAGTCATAGAGCTGCTAACCAGCAAGGAGAGCAACAATATGAAGAGAATAAAAAGGAAGAAAAGTCAGTAGTTGATCAATGGCTAGAGAAAAACGGTTATGAAATCGAACGCCAAGTGCCTTTAGTAGAAGAAAAAGAAGTGATTCAAGAAATGAGTACACCGCAGGAAGTTTCAGCGGATGAATTACTTCATAAAACAGTAGCTGAGCAGATGGAAAGTGCTAAGCTAGAAAAAGATGTAGTGGTGTTAAACGAAAACAATCTACAAGAAGAATTAGTAGCTTCTAAAGTAGAGCACGAGGATACAATATTATCAGAAGAAATTAAACGTAACACAGAAATAAAACAACCTACTATTGAAGTAGAAAAGCAAGCTCCAGAAGAATCAGTGATTGTCAAAGCAGAAGAAAAACTTGAAGAAACAATCATTGTGGAAATACCAGAAGAAGTGTCAAAAGTAGAAGTAATTGCAGAAACGGAAGAGCTTGAAGAAGTAGTTATGGAAACAGAGGCACCTGAAGAAGTGGAAGTAATTGCGGAAGCAAAAGAGCTAGAAGAAGTGGAAGTAATTGCAGAAACGGAAGAGTCAGAAGAAGTGGAAGTAATTGCGGAAGCAGAAGAGTCAGAAGAAGCTGAAGTAATTGCAGAAACAGAAGAGTCAGAAGAAGTGGAAGTAATTGCGGAAGCAGAAGAGTCAGAAGAAGCTGAAGTAATTGCGAAAGCAGAAGAGTTAGAAGAAGTGGAAGTAATTGCGGAAGCAGAAGAAGTAGAAGTGATTGCAGAAACAGAAGAGTCAGAAGAAGTGGAAGTAATTGCGGAAGCGAAAGAGTCAGAAGAAGTGGAAGTAATTGCAGAAACGGAAGAGTCAGAAGAAGTGGAAGTAATTGCGGAAGCAGAAGAGTCAGAAAAAGCTGAAGTAATTACAGAAACAGAAGAGTCAGAAGAAGTGGAAGTAATTGCGGAAGCAGAAGAGTCAGAAGAAGTGGAAGTAATTGCGGAAGCAGAAGAGTCAGAAGAAGCTGAAGTAATTGCGGAAGCAGAAGAGTTAGAAGAAGTGGAAGTAATTGCGGAAGCAGAAGAAACAGAAGTGATTGCAGAAACAAAAGCGTCTGTAGTAGAGACATTTGTAGCACTTGAGGAAATTCAGCAAGAAGATGAAGCAATTGAACAAAAGAGTGAATTCATACATGTTGCTGAGGCTGATGAACAAACGAAGAAAGATGTTCAAAGCTTTGCGAATGTTTTAATTGCAGAAACAGAGGAAAATAGACGAGTTGTAGAAGAAGCACAGGTCGCAGAAGAGCAACGAGTTGTAGAAGAAGCGCCAGTCGTAGAAGAGCAACGAGTTGTAGAAGAAACACCAATCGCAGAAGAGCAACCAGTTGTACAAAAAGAAGAACCAAAACGTGAGAAAAAGCGCCATGTACCATTTAATGTTGTTATGTTGAAACAAGATAGAACACGATTAATGGAAAGACATGCAGCTAGAGCAAATGCAATGCAGCCTCCTGCTAATGTACGAGTAGAGAATAAGCCAGTACAACAAGAGGTAGCAGAACCACAAGTGGAAGAACGCCCAGTGCAGCAAGTAGTAGCAGAACCACAAGTGGAAGAACGCCCAGTGCAGCAAGTAGTAGCAGAACCACAAGTGGAAGAAAACCCAATGCAGCAGGTGGTAGTAGAACCACAAGTGGAAGAACGTCCAGTGCAGCAGGTGGTAGTAGAACCACAAGTGGAAGAGCGCCCAGTGCAGCAGGTGGTAGTAGAACCACAAGTGGAAGAGCGCCCAGTGCAGCAAGTAGCAGAACCACAAGTGGAAGAACGCCCAGTGCAGCAAGTAGTAGCAGAACCACAAGTGGAAGAGCAACCAATGCAGCAAGTAGTGGTAGAGCAAGTACAAAAGCCAATTTCAAGTACGGAAGTACAAGAGAAAGCATATGTTGTAAATCAAAGAGAGAACGATATGCGAAATGTATTGCATACACCACCGACATATACTGTTCCACCATTAGCGCTGTTGTCGATTCCACAGCAATCAGCGTTAGATAATACAGAATGGTTAGAGGAGCAGAAAGAATTATTAGATACAACGTTTAATAATTTTCACGTTGGCGCACATGTTATTAATGTATCGCAAGGGCCAGCGGTAACTCGTTTTGAAGTACAGCCAGACCCAGGTGTGAAAGTAAATAAAATTACAAACTTAAGTGATGATATTAAGTTAAGTTTAGCTGCGAAAGATATTCGTATTGAAGCGCCGATTCCAGGGAAGAGTGCAATTGGAATTGAAGTTCCAAATAAAGAAAGCAAGCCAGTATTTCTTCGCGAAATTTTAAGAAGTCCTGTATTCACAAAGAGTGAATCACCGCTTACTGTTGCGCTTGGACTTGATATTTCAGGGGATCCAATTGTAACGGATATTCGAAAAATGCCGCACGGACTTATTGCGGGTGCAACGGGTTCAGGTAAAAGTGTGTGTATTAACGCCATTTTAACGAGTATTTTATATAAAGCGAAACCACATGAAGTGAAGTTAATGTTAATTGATCCGAAGATGGTTGAGCTTGCACCATATAATTCTGTTCCGCATCTTGTAGCACCTGTTATTACGGATGTAAAAGCAGCTACAGCTGCATTAAAATGGGCAGTTGAGGAAATGGAACGCCGTTATGAATTGTTTGCGCATGCTGGTGCTCGTGATTTAACTCGCTACAATACGATTGTAAGTGAGCGAGAAATTCCAGGAGAGACATTACCTTATATCGTTATTGTCATTGACGAGTTAGCCGATTTAATGATGGTAGCACCTGGTGATGTTGAGGAAGCGATTTGTCGTATTGCGCAAAAAGCACGTGCTTGTGGTATTCATTTATTAGTAGCGACGCAGCGTCCATCTGTAGATGTTATTACAGGTTTAATTAAGTCAAACATTCCAACGCGTATTGCGTTTACTGTATCATCTCAAGTTGATTCGCGTACGATTATTGATATTGGGGGCGCGGAGAAATTACTTGGCCGTGGTGATATGTTATTCTTAGGGAACGGTACATCTAAACCAGTTCGTGTACAAGGTGTATACGTATCGGATGATGAGATTGAAAAAACAGTTGATCATGTGAAAAAGCAAATGAAGCCGAATTACTTATTTAAGCAAGAGGATTTATTAGCGAAAACAGAACAAGCTGAGTCGGAAGACGAATTGTTCCTTGATGCATGTCAATTTGTTGTAGAACAAGGGGGAGCGTCCACATCTTCTGTACAGCGAAAATTCCGCATCGGTTATAATCGCGCGGCACGTCTCATTGAAGAGATGGAATCGCAAGGAATTATTTCTGAAGGTAGAGGAACGAAACCGAGAGATGTCCTTATTTCTGAGGATGAATTTGCCGCTATGCAGGAAACAAATGTATAGTAAACGGTTTTGCTGTATACTAAGAGAAAATGTTGGATAGTAAAGTAGGGAGTAAAGCGACATGAAAGAAATTGAATTAAAATTAAAAGGTGAAATAAATAGACTAACAAATAAAACATTTAAATTTGACGAACGTGTTGGAGAAGGTTGGTTCTCTGCCGTTTACTTTTTAAAAACTAGAGAAATCATCGAAGAATTTCGCCCGAAAAGTGTTGTAACGATGCAATTTTTCCAAAAGGAAAATGCAGTTCTTTGCGGAACGGATGAAGTAATTGCATTGCTACAAACATTCGCTAAAAATCCTGAGGAACTTGAAATTAACTCTTTAAAAGATGGCGATAAAATTAGTCCATTTGAAACAGTGTTAACAATTCATGGTCCTTATGAAAATTTCGGATTTTTAGAAGGTGTCATTGATGGGATTTTAGCTCGTCGTACATCGGTTGCGACAAACGTATATAACGTTGTCCAAGCTGCGCGTAGCGTAGATAAAGAAAAACCAGTTATTTTCATGGGAGACCGTGATGATCATTATACACAACAAGCTGGTGACGGTTATGCAGCATACATCGGAGGTATGAGCGCACAAGCGACGCATGCGATGAATGAATGGTGGGGCAAAAGTGGTATGGGGACGATGCCTCACGCATTAATTCAAATGTTTAATGGTGATGTTGTGGAAGCGGCAAAAGCATATCATAAGAAATTCCCAGAAGATGAATTAGTTGTACTAATTGATTACAATAATGATGTTATTACAGATGCACTTCGTGTAGCGCGTGAATTTGGATCAACATTAAAAGGTGTACGTGTAGATACGTCCCGCACGATGATTGATCAATACTTTATTCGCCACCCAGAAGTACTTGGAACATTCGATCCACGTGGTGTAAACCCATCGCTTGTATTCGCACTTCGTAAAGCACTTGATGAAGAAGGATTCCAGCATGTAGACATCGTTGTAACTGGTGGATTTGATGAGAAGCGTATTCGTGAATTTGAAGCTCAAAACGTACCTGTTGACATATACGGGGTAGGAAGTAGCTTATTAAAAATGAATATTGGCTTTACTGGTGATAATGTAGAACTAAATGGGAAACCAGAAGCAAAAGCTGGTCGTAAATATCGTCCAAACCCACGTTTAGAGCGTGTTCAATTAGAAAAAAGAGAAGAGATGTAAAAGAGAGAAAAACTGATAGGTGATTGACCCTATCAGTTTTTCTGTTATCATAGTATAGCGGCTTCTTTTTTGCTATAATGGACTTATTATGGACATATAAAGAAGTACGTACGAGTTTATCCTGATAAGTGAATGGAAAGAATAACTTCACTACATCAAAAATGTATGATGATTACCAAAATAAGAAAAGATTCATATACTGTCTTATAGATAGGCCGTTGTATTAGTTCGAAATGTTGGAGGTTCTTTAAGATGACAGTTTACCATTTTGTAGGAATTAAAGGAACAGGAATGAGTTCATTAGCGCAAATTCTTCATGATATGAAGCATACTGTTCAAGGGTCTGATTATGAAAAGCGTTTCTTTACACAAACAGCGTTGGAAAAGCGTAGTATCTCGATCCTTCCTTTTGATAAGAATAATGTAGAAGAAGGACAAGTGATTATTGCAGGAAATGCATTTCCTGATACGCATGAAGAAATCGTAGCAGCAAAAGAATTAAACATCCCAGTCCATCGTTACCATCATTTCTTAGGTGACCTGATGAGCCAATACACAAGTGTTGCTGTAACTGGTGCACACGGAAAAACATCAACAACAGGTTTGTTAGCCCATGTAATGCAAGGTGCACACCCAACATCTTATCTTATTGGAGATGGAACAGGGCATGGGGTAGAAAATAGTAAGTATTTTGTATTTGAAGCTTGTGAGTATCGTCGTCATTTCTTGTCTTATAATCCAGACTATGCAATTATGACGAATATTGATTTTGATCATCCAGATTATTTTGCAGACATCAATGATGTATTCAGTGCATTCCAAGAGATGGCATTGCAAGTGAAAAAAGGCATTATTGCATGTGGAGATGATGAAGAACTTCAAAAAATTCAAGCGAAAGTACCTGTTATTTTCTATGGATTTGGAGAAGATAATGATTTCCAAGCACGCAACATTCAAAAGAGAACAGATGGTACGATATTTGATGTATTCGTTCGTAACACGTACTATGATACGTTCAAAATTACAGGATACGGCAATCACAGCGTATTAAATGCGTTAGCAGTAATCGCGCTTTGCCATTATGAAAATGTTGATGTAGAAGCAGTAAAACATCAATTAACAACTTTTGAAGGCGTAAAACGTCGCTTTAATGAAAAGCCGATGGGAGAGCAAGTAATCATCGATGACTACGCACACCATCCGACAGAGATTAATGCAACGATTGAAGCTGCTCGTCAAAAACATCCAGAGCGTGAAATTGTCGCTGTATTCCAGCCACATACATTCTCACGTACAGAAAAGTTCTTAGATGAGTTCGCAGAAAGCCTAAGCAAAGCTGACCAAGTATACTTATGTGATATTTTCGGATCAGCACGTGAAAACAAAGGTGAATTAACAATCGAAGATCTGCAAAAGCGTATTGACGGTGCAGAATTAATTACAGATACAACAACGGATGTATTAAAGAAACATAAAAACGGCGTTCTAATTTTCATGGGCGCAGGTGACATCCAAAAATTCGAAGCGGCTTACGTAAAAGAAGTTCAAGTTGCAGAGAAATAATAGAAAAGACGCATAGCTTGGCTGTGCGTCTTTTTTGTGTTGTCGTGGTTGTGCATTAATGTTGAAACGTCGATATATATGGAGTTGTGTTCGATATATTTCAAAAATCGTTGATATATTGGTACGCGTTTTGAAATGTAAATGTTAGAATAATAAGAAAACTAAAAAGGGGACTAAAAAACATGTTCACACTCCGAGT
The DNA here is from genome assembly GCF_039134555.1 of Bacillus sp. BR3(2024). NCBI lineage: Bacteria > Bacillati > Bacillota > Bacilli > Caryophanales > Bacillaceae > Bacillus > Bacillus sp. BR3(2024). The sequence continues at coordinate 4,500,529 of NZ_CP152433.1, read as the reverse complement.
AGATGACGAAATCGAACTACAATTACTAGAAAAACATCATAAAGAGGAATTATATCAATTATTAGATCAAAACCGTAATCATTTACGGAAATGGCTCCCTTGGGTAGATGGGACAAAATCTGCTGATGCTTATGATGAAATTTTTCCGATGTGGTTAAAGAAGTTTGCAGAGGGAGACGGTTTTGAAAGTGGTATACGTTACAAAGGAAAGCTCGTTGGGATGGTAGGCATTCATCCAGTGAGCTGGGGGAAGAAAGCGACGAGTCTTGGGTATTATCTTGCAGAAGATGCTGGCGGGAAAGGTATTATGACGCGTAGCGTAAAGGCTGTACTTCACTATGCATTTGAAAATTTAAAGCTGAATAAAATTGAAATTCGGTGCGGTGTTGGAAATGCGAAAAGCCGCGCAATTCCAGAACGTTTAGGATTTAAGTTAGATGGTATTTTACGAGATGAAGAATGGCTATATGATCATTTTCATGATATCGCTGTATATAGTTTACTAGCTTCAGAATGGAAAGAGATTCGATGAACGAGAAGATTCGTATTGTTCCATATGAAAGTACGTTTCAAGAGGAAGTAGTAGATCTTATCGTTCATATTCAGCAAAAAGAGTATAATGTTTCAATTACGAAAGAAGAGCAACCTGATTTACTTGAAATAGAAACATTCTATCAAAAGGATCACGGAAACTTTTGGGTAGCAATTTATGATGGTAAAGTAGTTGGAACAGTAGCTTTATTAGATATTGAGAATCATCAAGTAGCGCTAAGAAAAATGTTCGTACAAAAAGAGTTTCGCGGAAAAGAATGGGGCGCATCACATATGTTGCTTCAAACAGCAATTTCATGGGCTGAGGATAAAAAATTGAAAGATATTTACTTAGGAACAACAGTAAAATTTTTAGCGGCACATCGTTTTTATGAAAAGAATGGTTTTCAAAGTGTGAGTATAGACGAGTTGCCGAAAAACTTTCCGGTGCTACAGGTAGATAAGAAATTTTATAGGTACATTGTGTAAAAGGTCATTTAGAAATGGCCTTTTTCTATGAACTAAAATGGAAATAGTGGTATAATTTGGATTAGGGGGGTGTAGGTATGAACTTTCCAATTCAAAGAAGTAAGTCAGTGGTCATTTTCGTTTGCCTTACGTTAGTTTTTATGTTTATATATCCAATTGTCATGCTTTTCACTAATAAAGCGCATTGGATGTCAGCGTTGATTGGGATGGGTTTATGCTTCATTGTAAATGTACCACTCGTTTGGGAAGTATTTATTAAAAAACATAAAGTAGAAAATGGCGTATTAAAGTACGGTATTTTAAATGATGATATTGTATTAAAAGATGTGAGAATTATACGTCAGGTCGGAAAGTCTCTTGAAATTACGACGAATGCATATAAAGTACATATGGTTGCGATGCCGCAAAATATGGATGAATTCTTGGCGCTTATAGAGAAAGAAAATCCACATGTGAAAATAGAAATGGTAGGGAAGAAATGAAATATATAAAACCTTTTTTTTGCTTGGAAATTATGCTGGTGTTTGCTATCTGCACTAGGATAAATATGAAATGGAACCTGCCTTTATATGTACCAATATTAATAGGTACTATCGCAGTGGCACTTTTATATTATTTTCATTTTCAGCAAACAAAAAGTAAGAACAGTAGCTCGATATAGAGTGAGGATAATAAAAAAACGCTCGGATATAATTCTAACGGGTTCGGATTAGGAGTACAATAACTTAAATAGGGTAATAATTTTAGGTTCAAATCGTATATGATTTGAACCTTTTGTTTTTGTTGATTTAATAAGGTTTATTGGTAATTAACGTATTGACAATAGCCAATATCATATGTTTGGAAATCATGCTAAAATAGATTCCGATATTGTTGCTACACCTGCTCAGAGGCTTCGTATAAGTAGAAAAAAATATGAGTTAAATGATATTATCTATTTAAGAAAATCATTTCTTTCAAAAAGAAGGGGGATTGAGATGAACACAATGAAAAAAATAATAAAAAAACTATTTTTTAGCGATTTGGAAAAGTTTAGCCAAAGTCTTGGATATTCTACTTGGAATGAGTTAATGGACAATTCCTTTCACATATTCATTATCCCTCCCGATGCAGAATGGTTTGCAACCCAATTACCTAATAAAAATTGGGCAGTATGGAATGATGAAGGACAACCTCCTTTCGAATATAAAGAGTTCGTGAAATGGGCAGAAGCTATACGGTATTTAAGAGATATTTTTGAAAAGAATGGCTACCCAGAGGAGAATTGGGAACCAGAAGGTTTTGAACAAAATGACGACTGTTATTCTCAAGGACCTGATAAAAACAAACGTATAGAGGATTAAAAAGACATCTTGTTATGTTGTCTTGAAAACAGAAAAAAGCATCTGAAATTGATGCTTTTTTCTATGCTATTAAATGTATTAGTTTAGGTACAAAATTCAAGCTAAATCAGTTGTTTTTTGCATTGCTTTTTCTGATTTTGTACCTCAAAACCGAACCCGTTAACATAATTCCGGGCGTTTTTCATTATTTTAAGTTCTCTGGATTTAAAGCTTCTAATTCAGCTACAACGAAGCGTCCGTCTTTACGGATGAGTACGTCGTCGAAGTAAATTTCGCCGCCGCCGTATTCAGGGCGTTGGATGCATACTAAATCCCAGTGAATGTTCGAGTTGTTACCGTTCCATGCATCGTCGTAAGCTTGTCCAGGAGTGAAGTGGAAGCTGCCATCGATTTTTTCATCGAATAGGATGTCTCCCATTGGATGTAAGATGTATGGGTTTACGCCGATTGCGAACTCACCAACGTAGCGTGCGCCTTCGTCTGTATCGAAGATTTTGTTAATGCGTTCTGAATCGTTTGCAGTTGCTTCAACGATTTGGCCGTTCTCGAACTTAAGTTGTACATTTTCAAATGTATAACCGTTGTAAGGAGATGGTGTGTTGTAAGAAACTGTACCGTTAACAGAATCACGAACTGGTGCAGAGTATACTTCACCGTCTGGAATGTTTAAATGACCGGAGCATTTAATTGCTGGAATGTCTTTAATAGAGAATGTTAAGTCAGTTCCAGGACCAGTTAAACGAACTTTATCTGTTTTATTCATTAATGTAACAAGGCTGTCCATCGCCTTATCCATTTTACCGTAGTCTAAGTTACATACTTCAAAGTAGAAGTCTTCGAAAGCTTCTGTACTCATTTTAGCAAGCTGTGCCATAGAAGCATTTGGGTAGCGAAGAACAACCCAGCGTGTTTTTGGAACGCGAATGTCTCTATGAACTTTTTTACCAACTGTTTGGCCATGAACTTTCATACGCTCACTTGGAACGTCAGCTTGTTCATTAATATTATCGCCAGAGCGAAGGCCGATATAAGCGTCCATGTCTTTCATTACGCTTGCTTCATATGCAGCGATTTGTTCGAAATGTTCTTCAGTAGCACCCATTAATAAAGAGCGATCTACTTGATGATCTTTTAAAGAGACGAATGGGAAACCACCAGCTGCATATGCTTCTTTTACAAGTGCAGTTACAAGTTCTTTTTGTAAGCCAAAGTTTTCAATTAATACTTTTTCACCTTTTTGTAAGCGGATAGAGTAGTTAATTAAATTGTATGCTAACTTTTCAATACGTGGATCTTTCATATGTAAAGCCTCCCTACTAATTATGTATCCTCTCCTATTGTAACCTACTTAGTGGAATTTGTTGAATGATTTATGTTACAGTTAACGAATAAGTATGAAAATTCTAATGATGAGATAGGGATTAGAATGAAACGGAAAATGATTGTATAATAGGGGAAAGTATGAAAAAGATAAAGGAAGTGATGAAATGCAAGTTCTTTTATATGTAAGTGCGGCTATTATCGCGGTTGCTTTCGCAGTATTAGTAGTGTATGTATGTAGAACGTTGTTATCGGTTCAGAAGACGTTAGAAAACGTTGCAAGCACGTTAGAAGGTTTAGAAAAACAAATGCAAGGAATTAGCGTAGAGACAGAGCAATTATTACATAAAACGAATGCGTTAGCTGATGATATTCAACAGAAGTCACAGTCATTAAATAAAGTGGTAGCGGGTGTAGATGGGATTGGAACGACAATCCAATCTTTAAATACGAAGCTTCGTAATGTATCAGACTCTGTAACGGACGAAATTGAAAATAACGCTGATAAAGTAGCGCAAGTTGTACAGTGGAGCAGTGCGGCGATTGAAGTATACAATCATTACCGTGCGTCGAGACAAGAGAAGAAGGTTGAAAAAGAAGAGCGTAAATTAGAAAGAATTGAGAAAAAAGCTGAAAAGAAAGAGAAACGCTCTAGATTTCGTATGAGAGGTGAATCGTGATGAATATGACAAAACTTGAAACAATTGAAGAGCTTGAAGTCTTAGTAGAAAAGAACGAGCCGTATGTTCTTTTTAAACACAGTACGACATGCCCAATTAGTCACGGTGCATACACAGAATTTCAAGCGTATTGCAGCGAAGAAAGAGAAGTACCAGCGTATTACTTATACGTACAAGATGCGAGAGATGTGTCAAATCGTGTTGCAGAACAATACAGTATTAGACATGAATCACCGCAAGTGTTATACATAAAAGATGGGATGGTAGTATGGAATACATCTCATTGGAATATTAAAAAAGATGCTTTAGAAGAGAATATAAAGTAAAAAGAAGCAAGCTAAAGGTGCTTGCTTCTTTTTTTTGTTTTTGTTGAAATATATTTAGTGGTACACTATTAATAGTTCAAACTAAATAACTAGATTGTTGAAAGTAGGTTTTAAGTAATGAAGAAAATGGCATTATCCTTCGCAGTCGTAAGTTTATTACTGGGAGCTTGTAGTAACAATAGTAATACGATTAGTAAGAAGGATGAAGTTATACAAAAAGATACAAAAGAAAAAAGTATGATTCCGAGAACTGCTGTTTCTAAAGATTATTATAGAACTGTTATTCCTTTAAAAGAACAAAAGGTTATTAATACAGCTAATATAAAAACAAATTCTAAATTAGATTTAGCAGAGTATGAAAATGGTTTAATAAATATTGCAACGCAGCAATTTGATACAGAGAGTCACGTACTGCAATTAAACCAGTATATTCCAGAGAAACTAATTGATGAACTAGTTGCGAAAGTAGAAGCGCCAGTTTTGACAAATATTATAGAACAAGATTATTTCGGAAAACAGAATTCAAATGAATTAAGTTTATCTGGTGTTATGATTGGCTTAGCTATGTCTTCAAGTGTATCGAATGAAGAGGCTATGTCTAAAGGGACTGAAGTTGCTAAACAACTTATTGAAGCTATTAACAAAAATGATAAATATAACAAATCTCCAATTACGTTTGCTATCTTTAAGCAAGAAAGTACAAGTTCTTTAAAAAATGGTACGTATATTGCTAGTGCTACTGTTCAAAAGAATGATACGAACCTTGGAAATTGGAGTACGATCGATGAAAAGTCGTATTCATATCCTTCTGATGAATTTACACAAGCACATGGAGAAGATAATACAAAAATAAATAACTTTGCTAAGGAAATAAAAGGTTTTTCTAATGGAGATTTTATTCCAGTCAACGCTAAAGTTTCTTATAAGAAAGATCAAATGGATACATTAAATATGAATATTGTTATTAAATATAACGGTAAAACAGAATTAATGGCTCTTACCCAATTGGCTGCTCAAGGCATGTTAGACAAATTGCCTAAAGATGCGAAAGTACAATTACAGATCAAGTCCGAGAGTAAAATTGAGGCCGTTATTATAAAAGAGAAAAACAGTGATAAACCGTTTGTTTCCTTCTTGTAAAAAAAGACAGTATGTAAACTGTCTTTTTTTTATTTTAAATGAAAATATATAATGTTTTTTGATAGTAATTCCTTGCTGTATATCGTGTGACAATCGTATATGTATCAGCTATAATAAATTATCTTAAAAAAGTAACATATAGGAATTTGAAAGAGGTGGCTTTCTTATGGCATCACAACAATTAGGTCGTTTACGTTCTGAAATTGATCAACTTAATTTACAAATATTAGAGTTACTAAACGAAAGAGGTCGTCTCGTACAAGAAGTTGGTAATTTAAAAGAAGTACAAGGTGTGAAACGTTTTGATCCTGTACGTGAAAGAAATATGCTGGATTTAATTGCAGAGAATAATAATGGTCCATTTGAAACTTCGACTTTACAACATATTTTCAAACAAATTTTTCAAGCTGGTTTAGAATTACAAGAAGACGATCATCGTAAAGCATTACTTGTTTCTCGTAAGAAAAAAACAGAAGATACGATTGTTGAAATTAATGGTGAAAAAATTGGTGACGGAAATCAGCATTTTATTATGGGACCGTGTGCAGTGGAAAGTTATGAACAAGTACGTCAAGTTGCTGAAGCAATGAAAGGGCAAGGTCTGAAATTAATGCGTGGTGGTGCGTTTAAACCACGTACTTCACCGTATGATTTTCAAGGTCTTGGATTAGAGGGATTACAAATTTTGCGCCAGGTAGCAGATGAATATGATTTGGCTGTTATTAGTGAAATTTTAAATCCGAATGATATTGAGATGTCATTAGATTACGTTGATGTTATTCAAATTGGCGCTCGCAATATGCAAAACTTTGATTTGCTAAGGGCAGCTGGTGCTGTGAATAAACCAGTATTATTAAAACGTGGTCTATCAGCAACGATTGAAGAATTCATTAATGCGGCAGAATATATTATGGCAAAGGGAAATGGGAACATTATTTTATGTGAACGAGGTATTCGCACGTATGAAAGAGCGACGCGTAATACGCTTGATATTTCCGCTGTGCCGATTTTAAAGAAAGAAACACATTTACCTGTCGTTGTCGATGTAACGCATTCTACAGGGCGACGTGACCTTCTCTTACCAACTGCAAAAGCAGCGATGGCAATTGGTGCAGACGCAATTATGGCTGAAGTACATCCCGATCCAGCTGTAGCTTTATCTGATGCAGCGCAACAAATGAATATACCGCAGTTCAATGATTTTATGAATGAATTAAAATCATTTGGAAGTAAATTATAAAAACTTTTAATGAGCTGTTCCAAAAAGGCATTTTGGAACAGCTTTCTCCTATTGTATAGCGACTGTCATTGTCGATTTTTGTTGGTAAGTTGATATATTTAAAAAATCGCTGATATAATTAGAGTTGCGGTCGATATATTTGGAAAATCGCTGATATATTTCGAGTTACAGTCGATATATTCGAAAAATCGCCGATATAAATTTCATTTACTATCGTACTGCTTAAAATAAGATTTCTACTAAGGAAACATCTATTTTTTTACAAAAAATGCCCTTTTTTCATAAAAAATACGAAAATACGAGAAAAGAAGCGAATTTTTTCGAAACTTTTGCGGGAAAATATTGTATGAGCCTGCGTTTTTATCGTATCATTAGTAAAAGGAAGAACTCGGGACGATTGGTGGCATCTGCAAATAGAGTTGATGTCTTTTTTTCATTCAAGTAACCGATACATAAAAATAGATAACAAAAATAGAAGGAGTGTGCGATGAGATGAACGTAACAATATATGATGTAGCGCGTGAAGCGAACGTTTCAATGGCTACCGTATCACGCGTTGTGAACGGTAACCCAAATGTAAAGCCTACAACAAGAAAGAAAGTATTAGAAGCAATTGATCGTTTAGGATACCGCCCAAATGCGGTAGCACGTGGACTAGCAAGTAAGAAGACAACTACAGTAGGTGTTATTATTCCTGATATCTCAAATACGTTTTATGCAGAACTAGCTCGTGGAATTGAAGATATCGCAACAATGTACAAATATAACATCATTTTAAGTAACTCTGACCAAAACAAAGAGAAAGAGTTCCATTTATTAAATACGATGCTTGGAAAACAAGTGGACGGAATTGTTTTCATGGGTGAAGATATTACAGACATTCACATTGAAGAATTTAAAAAATCTCCAGTACCAATTGTATTAGCAGCATCATTTGATGAGCAAAATGAAACGCCATCAGTAAATATTGATTATACACAAGCAGCTTATGATGCAATGAAGCACTTTATCGAGCAAGGACATAAACGTATCGGTTTCGTCTCTGGTCCTTTCATTGATAAAGCGGGAAGCGCGAAGAAGTTACAAGGTTATAAAAAAGCTTTAGAAGAAGCAGGTATTTCATATGATGAAAATCTTGTAATCGATGGAGATTACACATATGACTCAGGTATCGAAGCATTCGAAAAGCTTTGGAGCAATGATGAAAAGCCAACAGCAATCTTCGTATCTTCTGATGAAATGGCACTAGGTGTAATCCATGCAGCACAAGACGCTGGATTAAACGTACCAACTGACGTAGAAGTACTTGGTTTCGATAATACACGCCTTGCATTAATGGTTCGTCCGCAGCTTTCAACAGTTGTTCAACCGATGTATGATATCGGTGCAGTAGCAATGCGTCTATTAACAAAGTATATGAACAAAGAAAAAGTGGAAGATCACACTGTTATCTTACCTCACCGTATCCAATTTAGAGATTCAACGAAGTAAGTATAAAAAAGCTCACAGCGATTGCTGTGAGCTTTTATTCGTATTCAGGATAGTATTTTTGTACGACTGCATTTACCATTTCGTCTTTCTTAACGTGTAAAAATCTTGCATACAATTCTTTTCCAGTTTCAAATGGGGTATCGTCTAATTCAAACACATGCAATAGTTTTCGAAACGTCCATGTTATTTGCTGGCCGTACTTATTATCGTACGTATGCTCAGACTGTATAGCGATTTGTTCGCCTAGTGCATGAGCTTCTTCCAAACTGTTTGCTTTAACAAGAATAATACTTTCTTCAAAAAGTGTATCGTGATTCTCTTCATAATACTCATCAATTTTCGTAGAATCAGGCTCACTAGAATGAACAGACTCAAACAATAATTTTACAGCGTACATATTATGCTGCATGGTTCACTTTATAAATAATACTTGCGACAAGCGAAGCAGGTATTGTAAATACGTTACTTTGATAATGGTAATGTACTTGGGATTCTTCATAAGACATGTTGTCATATAGTTCGTTTTGTGAGACACTCATTTTTTTCTGTTTTTCTTTGAGCATTTTAATGTAGTTGTACTGTATTGGGACGAGAATGATGAAATAAGCTAATACGATTAGTGAAATCCAAATCATTATGAACACTCCCTTATAAAGAATATTTCTATATAACAATTATATCAATAAAAAGAAAAAATAACCATTTTTTTGTTGGAGCTAATTTTCTTCTAAAAATGCAAACAGTTCCTTTTGGTTTTTTAAATTGTGATCAATACATGTTCGAGCAACATATTTCAATCCTTGTAATAATGCATCTACGTGAAAAGTATCATAATGAATTATATTTCCCTCTACCATCGTTTCGTCTTTTTGCAAGTTAATTGATATTTTTAGTACAGTTATATTACTTTGTAAATTTACAACTTCGATGTAAAAAAACTGTTTGTCTAAGTCAATCGTAACATAATCGAATCGTTCGGATAGCTCTAATTTATATGTAGTAGTATATTCCAAATGAAAGCCTCCTTATTGTATAAGTGTATGTTATAATGCCTTCGCTATAGATGGGGCTATTCCTTGTTATATGTCACATAAGTGCAAATTTAACTATTATAGGGCAATGTCATGTATAATAGAAAGAAAAGGCTTGTGAGGGGGGAAAAGAGATGATCGTTCTTTGGATAATTACGCTTTGTATGACTGCTATTTTTGCATATATGACGTTAAAACAAAATGGTTTAAAGCGATTTGTTCCAGGAAGTATTCTTGCAGGAATTGCCCTTATCACGTATGTAATTTCTATTTTTATTGAAAGTGTATCAGTAGATATGAGCACAAGTTTAATGTTTATTGGTATTACACTATTTGCAGGTAGCATTATGGTACTTATGGTTGCTGGTATTATTTTATTTATTCATATGAATTCGGAAACGTTATAGCATATAGAAAAGGCATGTCCCGAGGGGACATGCCTTTTTATCCGTTCAATTATGCTCTATCTTTAGAAGAGTTTTGCTGTTTTAGTAAGTCGCGAATTTCGCCAAGAAGTTCTTCTTCTTTTGTTGGTTCTGGAATTTCTTCCTCTTTTTCTTCTTCTTTTTTAGATGTTAGTTTGTTGAAAACTTTAACAAACATAAAGATAGAAGCTGCGATAATTAAGAAGTCAAAAATTGTTTGGATGAAGTTACCATACATAACAGCAGATTTACCGTATCCAAAGTGTAAACTTGTAAAGTCAACGCCACCTAATACCATACCAAGTAATGGTGTGATGATATCTTTTACTAAAGAACTAACGATTTTACCGAATGCAGCACCGATTACAACCCCGACAGCTAAATCAACGACATTCCCTTTGAAAGCGAATTTTTTAAACTCGTTCCACATGTGTTAATCCCATCCTTTCCACGATTCATTATGAAATTTATAATTCCTATCAACATATTCTATAGAAATTTACGAGAGAAATAAAGAGGGAATGGGAATGAAAGTAAATTCTGAAAAATGTATCCGTTTTAATTTTTGTTTACATCATCTAGTAAAGATTGTAGCATTTGCTGCGTTTTTAATCCTTCTAATCCATCTACAACAGGCTTTGTATCGCCTTGTACACACTCAATAAAATGATGAACAGCATCTTCAAAACCACGTTGTTTTAACGTCGTATCCCATGATGGGGAACCACTTTGTGAAACTGAGTTTTCCTGTTCAATTTCAAATGTATTCATATTTTTTACGCGAATGATTTTCCCTGGCGTTACAAGTTCAATTTGTTCTAAATTTGTACCGGCATGGCGATGCATTGCAGTAGAAAGTAACAGTCCACTTGGAGTTGTATATGTATGATGTCCGTAAAGAAGTTCATTCTTTTCATTGATTTGCATCATATTGTGAACGGCGTTAAGGTCATCATTAGCTAACCAGCGAGCGGTATCTACAATGTGTAAATAATCATCTAACATAGTGAAGTCGTACGTATATGGCCCGACTTTATTTGTACGATGCTTTTCAATTCGAATCCATGAAATATCATTAGCCTGTTCTTTGGCAGCGACATACATAGGAACGAATCTGCGATTAAATCCGACCATTAATTTTCGGTTATACTTCTCGCTTAACTCGACTAGTTGCTCAGTTTGTTCCACTGTAGCTGCTAGCGGTTTATCAACATAAACGTCGATCCCTTTTTTTAGAAGTTCAGAAACGATTTCATAATGCGATGCAGTTGAACTATGAACGAAGATTGCATCGCATTCCGAAGCTAACATTTCAATAGAATGAAAGTCTTGAATTCGGTATTGCTGGCAAACTTGTTTTCTTTTCTCTGCGTTAGGTGTAAACGCCCCTACAAAATTCCAATCAGTTTCTTTTGTAAGTGTTGGAAGATAGGCCTTTTGCGCAATACTTCCAAGTCCAATCATCCCAATTTTAGGTTTGTTCATGTTTATTCCCACCCTATTAATATTAATGTAACGGCTTAAATGTAGCATAGGGTGGGGGAGGAAGGCAAAAATTAGCTTTTTACTTACGGCCTTCTAACAAAATCTTCTCTATCTCCTCAAAGTGATGAGCGCGAGCATGCTCTAGCGGGGTAACACCATCATTGTCTGGAATATTTACATCTGCACCGTGCTCAATAAGAAGGCGAATGACTTGTTGCTGTGTTTCGTTTCCGTTACTTAGTACGATGGCTTCCATTAAAGCTGTCCATCCCAGGTTATTTACATGATTTACATCAATATTTGTTCGAGTGAGGAGTTCTTTTATGACGTCAATATAGCCATGTTCTGAAGCTGGGATAAGAGCTGTTCCGCCGTAACGATTTGTAATCGTAGGATCTGCACCAGCATCAATTGTTAGTTTTAAAATGTCTAAGTAACCTTCCGCACCGGCGTATAGAAAGGGATTATTTTTCATGTCATCTTGAATATTTACGTCAGCACCGGCTTTGATAAGCGCCTTTGCGGTTTTTACATCATTTTTGTATGTAGCAATCATAAGCGGAGTGCGTCCTTGACTATCCGTCGCATTTATATTTGCGCCTTGTTTTAGTAAAGATATAACAGTATTCGTTTCATTTTTTTCAGTAGCTGCTAGTAGTGCAGTCTCCATGTTTGCCATCTCCTTTTTTACTTCTTGTTCTTGCGAGCATCCTTGTAAAAAAATTACGCAACATATCATACTGAATGTTTTTTTGAACATGGAATTTCAACCTCCTAATTTCAACTGTAAAATAGGAACATTAAATTTTTATAAACTGACGCTAAAATTACTATAAAATCGCTTGAGTAATTGAACATATATTTTTATGCTTATAAATAATAAGGTTTGATAAAGTGAGGATTTAAGATATGTCTATTAAAACAAGGTTTTTATTTTCTTATATTGCTGTTATCCTCGTTTCCATTACGCTTATATTAGTCGCGGGATTTTTAATCGTTTTTTCGATAACAGGTGACTTGGAAGCAGTGAAAAATTTCTATAAAAGTTCTTATATTCAAAAGCCGCTTACACCAGAAGAAGAGAATGCCTATCTTGAGTTGAAGTCAGCAGCTAAACAGCATCAATCTCAATTGTTAGATGAGTCGTTTGTCTCAGCAATAGAAAAAGAGGGTGTGAAAATAGTAGTAAGAAAAGGAGAAACACTTTCATATGCTTCAAACGTATTTGAAAGTGTATCTTTAAAAGAAGCCCTTCCGAAATTTGAATCAGCAAATATTAATAGTCGTGGTACAACGGAACTAGGCGATACATTTTATCGATATGTAAAGTTTGATTTTTATTTTCCTCAGGAAGAAGAGGGAAGTATATTTGTATTAAAAAAGCAAAGTTCATTTGTAGATCTTACACAAAAATTATTTCCAATCTTATTTGTATCTCTCTTACTACTAGCCATTTTACTCATTGGATTATTAAGTTACCTCGTTTCAAGAAGTGTAATAAAACCAATTTTTGTATTGAAAGGCGCAACGGAGAAAATTAAAGAAGGAAATTTAGATTTTCAAATACCAGTTACATCACACGATGAAATAGGGCAATTAAATCAAGGATTTGAGGAAATGAGGAAGAGATTAAAAGAATCGATAGAGATGCAAACACAGTATGAAGAAAATAGAAAAGAGCTTATTTCAAACATCTCTCATGACTTAAAAACACCGATTACATCAATTATCGGATATGTAGAAGGAATAAAGGACGGGGTAGCAAATACGCCAGAAAAAATGGATAAGTATTTAACAACTATCCATACGAAAGCAAGACATATGGATACACTTATTGATGAATTATTTTTATTCTCAAAGCTCGATTTGAATCGAGTTCCCTTTCAGTTTAAAACGGTTGAATTGAATACGTTTATGCAAGAGTTAATCGAAGAGATGCAAATGGATTTAAGTAAAGAAGGTATAGAAGTTAACTTACAATTACATGCATCACCAATATATGTAACGGCTGATTGCGAAAAAATCAATAGAGTTATATCAAATTTAATTCATAATAGTGTGAAATACATGGATAAAGAAGAGAAGAAAATTACTGTAATAGTATCGAGTGATAATAATAAAGTTATTGTGAAAGTGATGGACAATGGATCAGGTATAGAATCTGATACGCTACCTTATATCTTTGAACGTTTTTATCGTGCAGAACAATCGCGGAATTCTAGCACAGGTGGAAGTGGACTTGGTTTAGCAATAGCGAAGCAAATTGTTGAAGAACATGGCGGGAAAATTTGGGCGGAAAGCGAGCTTGGTAAAGGCACAAGCATTTTCTTCTCATTGGAAAAAGTAGAGGAATGTGGTGAGTAAATTGAAAAGAATTTTACTAATAGAAGATGAAGTAAGTATTGCAGAATTACAGCGAGATTATTTAGAAATTAATGATTTCCAAGTTGATGTAGAGCATTCAGGAGAAATAGGTTTACAAACAGCCTTGCAAGAAGACTATGATTTAATTATTTTAGATATTATGCTTCCGAAAATGAACGGATTCGAAATTTGTAAACAAATACGTGCTGTAAAAGATATTCCGATTCTACTTGTTTCAGCAAAAAAAGAAGATATAGATAAAATTCGCGGACTCGGATTAGGAGCGGATGATTATATAACGAAACCGTTTAGTCCGAGTGAATTAGTCGCAAGAGTAAAAGCGCATATTGCCCGTTATGAAAGATTATTAGGAAATGTAAGTAAGCAACGTGATACGTTATATATTCACGGAATTTCTATCGATCAACGAGCGAGAAAAGTTTTTATAAACAATGAAGAAGTGGCATTTACAACGAAGGAATTTGATTTATTAACATTCTTTGTAACACATCCAAACCAAGTATTAAATAAAGAACAGTTATTTGAACGCATTTGGGGACTAGACTCAGCTGGTGATTTAGCTACTGTTGTTGTTCACATTAGAAAACTACGTGAAAAAATTGAAAGAGATCCTGCTCACCCGCAATATATTGAAACAGTATGGGGAGCTGGCTATCGTTTTAATGTGTAGGGAACCTGCCGAGTAATTGGCAGGTTTTTTGTATGTTATTCGAATGAAAAGGAAGGAATAGGTAATTTATGTTAAAATGTAAAGAGAAACAAAACAGAGGAGAGCATGAGGAGTGAGCTATATGTTGGGGGATATATTAAAAGATAATAAATCAAATAAGACTTTAAAGATTGGAACTAATATCGTACTTATCTTATTGATTATTGGTGCAATACAAATGTTTTATGATGAAGATTCTACGAATGATCATTTCGGTTGGTTCTTTTTTGCGGTCTTTTGGGTAATTAAAAGCATTTCTAGCTCTAAGGTAAGTTTAAAAGATAGAGATAAAAAGTCGGTATTACTTGATGTGGGTTTAGTTGTTATTTCTTTTGTTTTTTTAGTTGTTTTTAGTGTGAAATATTTCATTTGAAAAAAGCTCATAGTCGTATAGAGGCTATGAGCTTTTTGTCAGTGTTTAGTTTTTCTTAATAATAATGGTAATAACGATTTATAAAATGTTTGAGTAGTAGAAGTAAACTGAGCAGCTTCTTCTAAAAAAGGATAATGGTTGCTGTTTTCGAATGGAATGAAGATAGAATTACGTATCCCATCATGTATCTCGATAGAATATTGAATTGGGCACTGTACATCATATCTTCCGCATATAATAAGTGTCTTTGTTTGGATGGAAGGTAAATTCTCTCTTAAATCAAATGAAGGATATTCATTGGCGAAAGCATTCATCCGGCTAATGGACATTGTTTTATTGATTGGTTTACAAAAATAAGAGTTGTAGTTTTCTGGTTTATACAATGATAATTTTGTTCTCTTAGTAGATAGTTCTTTCCGTTCTTCATTTGTAAGGTGAGGGCTTTTTAAGTTTTCGATGAGTCTTTGCATATAATGAAACTGTGGATGTGCTGGGTGATAAATGCAGAATGGTGTTTCGGTATAGTTACTTGCTGCAGCTCCTGCTACGACTAATGATTGTAAGGAATGTGGATATGTAATGGCATATAAAAGTCCAAGCATACCACCTGTTGAATGGCCAGCGAAATGCCATGTTGGAAGTTGTAATGCTTCTCGTATGGCTTCCAAGTCGTGGATTGTTTCAATCATGCTTAATTCTTTTTCTGAATTGGCTTTTAACGAGTTACCAGCGTCTCGTAAATTAATGAGAAATACACGATGCGTAGCAGTAAAAACATCCGCAAAGTAATCACCAGTTTCATTAAATTGTGAATAGTGATGTGTAATACAAAGCGATTCGCCATCTCCTTTTGTAAAGAGTTCAAATGTACCACGTTTCGTGTGGATCATTTGTCGTTTCCACATAATATCACTACCTTTTCTCATAAAAGTTGGGCCAGGCTGTTATGAAATGAAAATATATCGGCGCATTTCGAAATATATCAGCGATTATTAAAATATATCGACTTACCGACAGAAACCGACAATAAATAAAAGGAGGCTATTCAAAAACGAGCCTCCTTTTCGTTTAGTACAAAGATTTTGTCATATTATTCCGAATGATTTCAAGGGATTTCGCTACAGTTAATGCGTTTTTTTCTTCAATTTCTGGTTTACGGGGGATAGGTTTATACATGTTGTCTGGATCTTCCCATGTGAGGGGAAGTTCTGTTTCTGCTTGTCCTTTCCAAGCTTCAATCCATTCTGGAGGGAGATAACCTGAGATGTTTTGGATGTTGTTCATTTCGAGCCAAATGAGTGCCCAAGCTCTTGGAACGACGCGCCAGTGATCATAGCCACCGCCACCGACAGCGATCCAGCGACCGTCGCAATATTCATTTGCAATTTCACGAGCGAGCTTCGGTATTTCACGGTAAATATTCATTGTCGCACAAAGATGTGTAAGTGGGTCATAATAATGTGCGTCAGCACCATTTTGCGTTAAAATAATATCCGGTTTAAAGTACGCTGCAACTTCTTTTACAACAGTTCGATATGATTTTAAGAACGATTCATCTTCTGTAAAAGCATCGAGTGGAACGTTAAAAGAATAACTATAGCCATTACCTTGTCCGCGTTCATTTACAGCGCCAGTTCCAGGAAATAAATAGCGACCAGTTTCATGTAATGAAATTGTGCATACGTTAGGGTCATCATAAAACGACCACTGTACGCCATCACCGTGATGAGCATCTGTATCAATATATAAGACGCGTAAACCGTATTTCTTTTGAATATATTTCATTGCGATAGAACTGTCGTTATAAATACAAAAGCCAGATGCTTTGCCGCGAAAGCCGTGATGTAAGCCGCCGCCCAAATTAAGTGCGTGTTTTACTTTTCCGGAAAGAACAGCATCGACAGCTGTTAACGTACCACCAACGAGCAATGCGCTTGCTTCGTGCATATTTGGGAACATCGGTGTATCTTCTGTTCCGAGTCCATATGTCATCGCAATTGATTTTTCTAACTTTCCTTCTCCAGCACGTTTTACCGCATTTATGTACTCCTCTGTATGAACGTAGGCGATCTCTTCATCTGTAGCCATCCGTGGTGAGATGATTTGAGAGGGAGAGATGAAACCGCCCTTTTGTAATAAATCATACGTAAGTGTGACGCGCAGTTGGTTAAAAGGATGATCAGGGCTAAATGAATAGCCCCGAAAGTCATCCGAATAAATAAACGCGCTACTCATGCTTGCATCCCCATGATGTTTGGCCATAATACGCGGTAGCCTTCTGCTTCAAGTGCATCAATCACTTTTAGAGGATTCATCGTTTGAATACGGAAAACGAGTACTTTATCATTCTCGTCTTTTGCTGGATAGACGAGAACGCTCACGATATTTATTTGTAAATCACTAAAAATAGCAACGACTTTTCCAAGAATACCAGGTTCGTTTTTTACTTGAATTTCAATTTGCGAACTTGGTTGATGTGCTCCTGTTAATTTTACTAACGTGTGTAATACTGTAGATTCAGAAATGATTCCAACTAACTTCCCGGCCTTTGTAACAGGAAGACAGCCAATTTTATTTTCAAAAAATAAAGTAGCAATTTCCTCAACAAAATCGAGAGGATGGCAAGTCATAACAGGATGTTTCATAATAAGTTCGAGCGGTTGCTGTAGCATATCGAGTGAAACTTGTTCATCTAGAATAGACGGACTTGCATCTCTTACATCCCGATCAGAAATAATGCCTACGACGTGATTATTTTGATCGACAATTGGAATGTGCCGAATGCCTTTCGTGCGTATCGTTCGGATTGCTGTTTCGATTGTATCGTTTGGATGTAATGTAACTACATTTTGATTCATAATTTCTTCTACAATCATTCCAGTTGCCCCCTTTATTAATACATAAAACGATTGTGAAAACGTAGACGATCAAAAGCTTGAATAGAATCCGTATCAATGCGTTTACCGATGCGGACCATTAAACAGTTGGCAGGATGTGAACAAATTTCAGGATCGTCTGTAGCCATCCATTGTAACCCGCCAGCATTCATCATCTTCTCCATTACTTTTCGGTATTCCCACACATTCAATCCTGTTTGTTTCAAATCCCAGTGCCAATAATATTCAGTCGTCAATATAATGTAATCTTCCATATAATCGTCCATCATAGAAACCTCTAGTAAGTTCTTTCCGACAGAACTCCCACGGAAGGCTGGGACTACTTCAATTGCCCCAAGCTCAATTAAGTTTTCCATTTTTCCTTCTGACCATCGTTCAAGTGGATCAGGATACAAGTATGTAACATATCCAACAATTGTTTGGTCATGTCTAGCAATAATGAGACGAGCTTCTGGTAATTTAGAAATTTCGACAATTGCTTTATATTGTTGCTCGGCAGGACGAAACGCAATTAAGTCTGGATGAAACTCATACATTTCTAAGTTATGTGTAGAGACAGGACCTTCAATAATTAAAGTGCCTTTCGCTGTTTTTAAGTTTCTAGCATTATATATTTTTTTATGAATCAATGTATTGCTCACCACCTTGAGGGTTTGTGAATCTATTAATATCGTACTTTATAATATATGCGATGTGAATCGAAATTTGTCATTAAAAATTTGTCTAAAAATCAACAAATATACTGAAAATTTTAAATAATGTCATTATAATAGATAATAGAATACATAGGAGGGGGATGTAAAGTATGAAAGTAGAAACGCTTCCTGTCATTAAAGGAGAAAATAATTTGCCGAATTATAATGAGGCATACGCGAATTTTAACTGGGAAGAGGTTAATAAAAACTTTACTTGGAATGAAACAGGCCGAGTAAATATGGCGTATGAGGCAATTGATAAGCATGCGAAATCCGATCGAAAGAATAAAGTAGCTCTTTATTATCAAGATGGATCGCGAAAAGAGAAATATACATTTAAGGAAATGAAGGATTTTTCTAATAAAGCAGGAAACGTCCTTAAGAATTATGGCGATGTAGAAAAAGGCGATCGCGTTTTTATTTTTATGCCACGTTCTCCAGAGTTATATTTCGCACTTTTAGGTGCAGTGAAATTAGGAGCAATTGTTGGACCGCTATTTGAAGCATTTATGGAAGGCGCAGTTCGCGATCGCTTAGAAGATAGCGAAGCAAAGGTGTTAATTACAACGCCTGAATTATTAGAGCGCGTACCATTAAATGATTTACCGGCTTTAAAAACAGTTTTCCTTGTTGGAGATAATGTAGAAGAAGGCGGTAAAACGGTAGCGTTCAATCCGTTATTTGAACAAGCTTCAAAAGAATTACATATTGAATGGTTAGGCCGTGAAGACGGTTTGATTCTACATTACACGTCTGGTTCTACTGGTAAGCCAAAAGGTGTGCTTCATGCGCAAAACGCAATGGTTCAGCACTATCAAACGGCGAAGTGGGTATTAGATTTAAAAGAAGACGATGTATATTGGTGTACTGCTGACCCGGGCTGGGTAACTGGAACAGCTTACGGTATTTTCGCACCGTGGTTAGTTGGAGCGTCAAACGTTATTTTAGGTGGACGCTTTAGTCCAGAAGCTTGGTATGAAGCACTGCAAGATTACGGTGTGACGGTTTGGTACAGCGCACCAACAGCATTCCGTATGTTAATGGGAGCTGGACAAGACGCAATTAAAAAATATGACTTATCACAAGTTCGTCACGTATTAAGCGTTGGTGAGCCGTTAAATCCAGAAGTAATTCGCTGGGGTATGAATGCATTTGGACTTCGTATTCATGATACGTGGTGGATGACAGAAACAGGTGGACAAGTAATTTGTAACTACCCTTGTATGGAAATCCGTCCAGGTTCAATGGGGAAACCAATTCCAGGTGTGAAAGCAGCGATTGTTGATAATGAAGGAAATGAAGTACCTCCTTACACAATGGGTAACTTAGCAATTGCGAAAGGTTGGCCATCTATGATGCGCGGGATCTGGAATAACCAGCAAAAATATGAATCTTATTTCATGCCGGGAGATTGGTACGTATCAGGTGACTCTGCTTATATGGATGAAGATGGATACTTCTGGTTCCAAGGACGTATTGACGATGTAATTATGACGTCAGGTGAGCGCGTTGGTCCGTTTGAAGTAGAAAGTAAATTAATCGAGCATGCTGCTGTTGCAGAAGCTGGTGTAATTGGTATTCCTGATCCGGTGCGCGGCGAAATTATTAAAGCATTTATCGCACTTCGAGCAGGATACGAACCATCTGATGAATTAAAAGAAGAAATTCGTCAATTTGTAAAGAAAGGCCTAGCAGCTCATGCAGCGCCACGACAAATTGAATTTAGAGATAAATTACCGAAAACGAGAAGTGGTAAAATTATGCGCCGCGTATTAAAAGCGTGGGAGCTGAATTTACCAACAGGTGACTTATCAACGATGGAAGATTAAGAGAGAAAGGTCTGAACGAAAAATGTTCAGGCCTTTCTTTTTTATGATATCATGAACTCATATATATAAGTTAAAGGGGATAGTATGATGAAAACAGAAAAGGAAAAGATGATACTAGGAGAAATGTACATACCGGCTGATCCAGTTTTAGTACAAGAAAGAGAGCAAGCACGTATATTAACGAGAAAATTAAATGATACGCCAGAAGAGCAATTGAAAGAGCGTAGCGAAATCGTAAAAGAATTATTCGGAACGACAGGAGATAATATTCATCTTGAATCTTCTTTTAGATGTGATTACGGCTATAACATTCATGTCGGTGAAAATTTTTACGCGAACTTTGACTGTACAATTTTAGACGTATGCCCGGTAACAATCGGAGTGAACTGTATGTTAGCTCCAGGTGTTCACATTTATACAGCAACGCACCCGCTTGATCCGGTAGAGCGTATAAGCGGATCAGAATACGGAAAACCAGTTACAATTGGCGATAACGTATGGATTGGCGGGAGAGCAATTATTAATCCAGGTGTAACAATTGGAGACAATGCGGTGATCGCATCTGGTGCTGTCGTAACGAAAGATGTACCTAATAATGTAGTAGTTGGCGGGAATCCTGCAAAGATTATAAAAAAACTAAAATAATATTTGAACGAAGTGCCTTCCTCGTCTGTATACATTTATGAAAGAATAGATGAGGGAGGCTTTTTTATTTCTAATAAATTACTTCTTGCTTTTGCTTTACTTGGAATTATAGTCGTATTTTCTTGTGGTCTTTTCTTACCGATACCAATTGGATATAGAGTATCAATGCTTACAGCTGGAGTTATAATGAGTGTTGTGTTTTCAATCATTATTCCATTTGATAGAAAACATATAGTACGGAAAAATGGATATAAAATTGATTTTACAAAAACAAAAGTGTATTTTCGCTGGAATGTATTTGACACTATTTCTGTCTGCCTTGCGTTGTATGCATGCATATGTGTGCAAGCGTTAAATACTTTAGTTGCAATGGGATTTACGATTCAAAACCCATATGTGCAATTTTTTACAAATCAATCACAATTGTGGATTTTTATTGCGATTGCATATTTAATTTCCCGTATTTCATTAACGTTAAAAGGAATAAAGGAGATCAAAAATCATGGCGCAGATTGGGATTGAGGAGGAGCTCATGCTTGCGTATCAAAGTGGAGATAAACAAGCGGGAGAAAGACTATATGTTTTAATCAAACCAGCGCTATACACATTTTTATATCGATTTAACCGAGATGAACAATTAAGTATCGATCTTGTGCAAGATACGTTTTTGACGCTAGAGCGTAAGAAACATATGTATGAACTTGAAAAAGGTAAAATAAAAACGTATTTATTTCAAATTGGTTATCGTCTTATGATTAATAAATTAAATAGGAGAAAAAAGTGGCTTACGCTTTTGCCATTTTTAGTGCCGATTCCGGAAAAAGAATTTTCTCACGAAGATCGGCTCACAGTAAGAGAAGCAATTTTGAAAGTTCCAGAAGAGCAAAGAGCGGTCCTAATCCTTTCTTATTATCATGACATGCAGCAAAAAGAAATTGCAGAGATATTAAACATTCCGATTGGAACGGTGAAATCGAGACTTCATAACGGGATAAAGAAATTGAAACAATTGCTGGAGGTGGACGAAATTGAGCGAAAATCCCTTTAAGAGTGAATATAAGTTAAAGCAACATTTAGATAGTGATCATGTAGAAATACCAGACTTTCCAAAAACGGTAAGTCGATTCGATCGATTAATCGGGTTTCTTGGTTCCCCAACGAAAGATCCTGTGGAGGCGACCATTGGGAATGATTTATCGATTGTGTTTCATGTATCGTTATTAGTTGGGGTTCCAATTCTTTCTCTTATTACGATACTCTTTATGGTGTTGTAAAGGATTGACAAGAAGGGAAACCTGACCTCTATTTGACATGCCTATATAAATGATGGTATAAAGAAAAGTATATGAATAATTGAGCGTGGAAAGGGAGAAGTAGTGATCATTTCCCTGTTTTAGAGAGCTGATGGCCGGTGAAAATCAGCACATAGATGATCGCGAATTACGCCCCTAGAGCATCTTTTTTCGATTGAATTGTATTCAAAAGGGAAAAGACGGTGCTAAGCCGTTATGTAAATAAGGTGGTAGGCTTTTTTTTGCCTGCAACTAGGGTGGTAACGCGATAATCAAAATCGTCCCTTATTTGAAGGGGCGATTTTTTTATGTTTTCAACCTTCACGCCAGTAATGAACTTAAAGGAGAGTATGTAGGATATGGGTATTTTACAAGATCTTGAATTTCGCGGTCTAATTAATCAGCAAACAGATGCTGAGGGACTTGAGCAATTATTAGAAAAAGAAAGCGTTAAATTATACTGTGGTTTCGACCCGACAGCAGATAGCTTACACATCGGTCATATGTTACCAGTATTAATGTTACGTCGTTTCCAATTAGCTGGTCATCAACCAATCGCACTTGTTGGCGGTGGTACTGGTATGATCGGTGACCCAAGTGGTAAAAAAGCAGAGCGTACATTAAATACGAAAGATACAGTTGCTTACTACACAGAAAGCATTAAAAACCAACTTTCAAACTTCTTAGAGTTTGAAAACGTGGACAACCCAGCAACGATGGCTAATAACTATGACTGGCTTGGTAATTTAGATGTCATTTCATTCTTACGCGATATCGGTAAAAACTTCGGTTTAAACTATATGTTAGCAAAAGATACGGTAGCATCTCGTTTAGAAACTGGTATTTCATTCACTGAGTTCAGTTACATGATTTTACAATCATACGACTTCTTAAACTTATACCAACAACATAATTGCCGTCTGCAAATCGGTGGTAGTGACCAATGGGGTAACATTACAGCTGGT
Source organism: Bacillus sp. BR3(2024) (assembly GCF_039134555.1). Taxonomy (NCBI): domain Bacteria; kingdom Bacillati; phylum Bacillota; class Bacilli; order Caryophanales; family Bacillaceae; genus Bacillus; species Bacillus sp. BR3(2024). The sequence goes on along the minus strand of NZ_CP152433.1, from coordinate 4,477,238 downwards.
CTTGAATTAATCCGTAAATCAGAAGAAGATGCGAAAGCATTCGGTTTAACAATTCCACTAGTTACTAAATCTGACGGTACGAAGTTTGGTAAAACAGAAGGCGGCGCAATTTGGTTAGACCCAGAGAAAACAACTCCTTATGAATTCTACCAATTCTGGATTAACACAGATGACCGTGATGTTGTTAAATACTTAAAATACTTCACATTCTTATCTCATGAAGAAATTCTTGAGCTTGAAAAGCAAGTAGCTGAAGCGCCAGAAAAACGTGCAGCACAAAAAGCATTAGGTGCAGAAATGACAAAACTTGTTCACGGCGAAGAAGCATTAGAACAAGCGATTAAAATTTCAGCTGCATTATTCAGCGGTTCTGTAGCAGAACTAACTGCAAGCGAAATCGAACAAGGATTCAAAGACGTACCATCTGTAGAACGTACTGCAGAAGATACAGTATTAATCGACTTACTTGTAGAAAGCAAAATCTCTCCATCAAAACGTCAAGCACGTGAAGATGTAACGAACGGCGCAATCTACGTAAACGGTGAGCGTACACAAGCATTAGACTACGTTGTAACAGAAAACGACCGCATCGAAGGTAAATTCACAATCATTCGCCGCGGTAAGAAGAAATATTTCTTAATTCGTTACTAATAAATAAAAAGCTTTGAGGAAATTCCTCAAAGCTTTTTTGTTTTAATCTCCTTTTCGAGTTCATACGGAAATCACATGTAAGCGGTATGATAAACGTATAACAATTAGAAAGGAGTGGTAAAACGAAATGTCACTAGAAGCTTTGATTATTTTTTCTTTGCTAAACGCGGGTCAACTTGCAGAGAATTCGAAGGTTGATATACATAAAGAGCAGAAAGATGCTTATGTATATGTTCAAAAAGAGGAAAATAAATAAATTTATTTTATATATAAACTTCAAAAGCCAATCCATTGGATTGGCTTTTTGTCAGGTTGTTGGAAAAAGAGCGTATATTTTTCTCTTTTAAACATTAACTAAAATTTGTTCATAGCATGAAATAATAAGTGCTTCCAGATCTTTCAAGTCATTAACGTTATCAATAAAAATTCTACTCACTCCCTGTGATTTTGGGGCTTGTTCAACCACAAAATTAGGGCATAGCTGTTTAGTAGCTTCTAAATCGAGTCTTACAACTAAGGATTTTGCATCTCCATCAAGGAAGAGACGTATAAACCATTTTGTGATTACACGATTCATGATACAAAAATAACTAATGGTATCTTTATATTTGAGGTTACTGATATCTCTTTGATGCTCAGTTAAAATCTCTTTAACAATGTTAAATGCGGTTAGTTCATTTTCTGTAGTGAAAACTCTATCTGTTTTGTCTTCTTTGTTAATGTCTTCAATTATTTCGGTAGAAGCAGCTGCAACTAGGCTTGTTTCTATTTTCCCCGATGTTTTTGTTTCTTTTGATGTTAAACCATCACTAATTATTTCTAATAGTGTTCGATTAATTGCTTTTTTAACGATTGGTCGGAATCGCTCTAAAACGTTATTTGTAATTCTAGTTGAGCTAAAGTCTCTAATTAGAAACCGAAGGAAGTCATCTGAAGGATTTTTAAATAATTCTTTAATTGTAGAGTTTAAATTGGTCATATAAATAAGCTCTTCGGCATATTTTACGATTTCTTCAGCTTCAAAATTTTCTTTTGTAAAAGTTTCAATCGTTTCAATATCTAAATTAGTTAAATTATCCACACTGAATGTGAAGAAAGGTTTTTCATCCATCACATTGTCATTTGTTAAATCAGTATAAAACTTGTATTCTACACCATTAGTTAGTACCCCTACTTTGATATCAGGTAAGGCATTGAAATATCTAGATAGTTGCGCATCGTGTTTAAGGAGATTTTCTGTTACAGATTTTGCCTCGATTAAAATAATTGGAACCCCATTTTTAAAAACCGCATAATCGACTTTTTCTCCCTTCTTAGTTCCGAAGTCTGCAATATACTCAGGTCTAACTTCTAAAGGGTTAAAAACGTCATAACCTAGCTTTTGAAGAAAAGGGATAATTAATGATTGCTTGGTCATTTCTTCATTAGTTATGTACTCTTTTCGTTCTAAAATTTGGTTAGCTATTTTGTTTATGTCATTTCTAAATTCCATATTAATGTCTCCTCGTTATAAAGTTTAAAAATCTTTAATATTATTGTTATTCCGTGAAAATTCATAATATAACAGAGTTCTTTATGGAAATAGGGAGGTTATTCCTTTTGTTTTAGATGCGAGTATAGGTTATTGGAATTTTTATGTTACGTGGGATATAAAAATATGGTGAGAATTGAAAAAAGCCAATCCACAGGATTGGCTTTTTGTCATTAACGAGAGTAGAACTCTACGATTAATGCTTCGTTGATTTCAGCTGGTAACTCAGCACGCTCAGCGTGACGAGTGTAAGTAGCTTCTAATTTGTCAGCATCGAAAGTTAAGTATTCTGGTACGAAGTTGTTAACTTCGATCGCTTCTTTAACAACAACAAGGCTGTTAGATTTTTCGCGAACGCTGATAGTTTGACCAGGTTTTACACGGTAAGATGGGATATCTACGCGAGCGCCATCAACCATGATGTGACCGTGGTTTACTAATTGGCGAGCTGCACGACGAGTGCGAGCTAAGCCCATACGGTAAACTAAGTTGTCAAGACGAGCTTCAAGAAGGATCATGAAGTTTTCGCCGTGCTTACCAGGCATTTTACCTGCTTGGTCAAATGTGCGACGGAATTGACGCTCAGTCATGCCGTACATGTGACGAAGTTTTTGTTTCTCTTGTAATTGTAAACCGTATTCTGAAAGTTTCTTACGTTGGTTAGGACCGTGAGGACCTGGTGCGTAAGGGCGTTTTTCTAATTCTTTTCCTGTGCCGCTTAGAGAGATTCCAAGACGACGAGACAGTTTCCAAGCTGGACCTGTATAACGAGCCATAGTTGACTCCTCCTTTAAAAATGTTTTTATTTACGTAAAATAAAAACAGACGTAATCGATATTTACGGGCATTTTGTTTTCATGTACCTTCGCTCCAGCAGCAGGGAGTTACGAGATACACCTCCGTAGAGGAACAAAATACAAACGATAAACTCACATTACAAGGCTGCCTTTTTATTTTACACAAACGCTATTATATCTTTTACCCAGAGTTTCGTCAAGCGAGTACGTTTTTGTTTTATGCATATAAATTTTGGAAATTAATATAAGAAGGAATTTAAAACAATATAGAAGAAGAGATAGAAACACAAATAAAACGCTTACATAAAATGAAGTAAAACGTTCATCAAATTTTTATGGATGAATATGCGGCAATAAAAACATAAGGGGGATGTTTTTATGAAAAAGAAGCATATGGAGACAGCGTTAATTCATCACGGTTATACACCTGAGGAACATAAAGGAAGTTTAACACCACCTTTATTTCAAACTTCTACATTTACATTTGAGACTGCGCAGCAAGGAGAGGCGAGTTTTGCGGGAGTGGATCCATCTTATATTTACTCACGGCTTGGAAATCCAACTGTGAAATTATTTGAAGAACGTATGGCGGTGTTAGAAGAAGGAGAAGAGGCACTTGCCTTCGGATCTGGTATGGCAGCTATTTCAGCGACTTTAATCGGTTTTTTAAAGGCTGGAGATCATATTATTTGTTCAAATGGATTATACGGATGCACGTACGGTTTTTTAGAAGTGTTAGAAGAAAAATTTATGATTACGCATTCGTTTTGTGATATGGAAACAGAGGTTGATATTGAAAATAAAATTCGCCCAAATACAAAGCTTATTTTCGTTGAAACACCAATTAATCCGACAATGAAATTAATTGATTTAAAACAAGTGATTCGGGTTGCAAAGCGAAATGGCTTACTTGTTATTGTTGATAATACATTTTGTTCACCTTATTTACAAAAACCGCTTGAGCTTGGCTGTGACGCTGTTGTGCATAGTGCGACAAAATATATTGGTGGTCACGGTGACGTTGTAGCGGGCGTAACAATTTGTAAAACGAAAGCATTAGCTGAAAAGATTCGCCTGATGCGAAAGGATATTGGCGGTATTATGGCACCGTTTGATGCGTGGTTATTATTACGCGGGTTAAAGACGTTAGCAGTAAGAATGGATCGTCATTGTGATAATGCAGAAAAAATTGTATCGTTCCTAAGAAAACATGATGCGGTAGAAGGTGTTTGGTATCCAGAAGGGGAGTTAGCATCTCGTCAAATGAAACGCGGGGGCGGTGTTATTTCTTTTTCAGTAAAAGGCGGAAAAGAAGAGACGCAAGCGTTTATTAATGATCTTCACTTTATTACAATTGCGGTGAGTTTAGGAGATACAGAAACGTTAATTCAGCATCCAGCAACGATGACGCACGCTGCGATTCCAGCTGAACTAAGAAAAGAAATGGGCATTTTCGATAATTTAATACGCTTATCAGTCGGTTTAGAATCGTGGGAGGATATCGTTTCTGATTTAGAGCAGGCATTAAAGAAAATATCTACTGTAAATCAATGAAAAAAGAGTGAGCTATCGGTTTTGTACAGGGCGTACTAAATCGATAACTCGCTCTTTTCTTTTTACATATGTTTTAGGAGTGTTTCCACAAACTTTTCTAAATAGCGCTGATCTACTTCATCAAAACGATTCTTTTCAGGACTATCAATGTCAAGTACACCAATGACAGCTCCTTCTTTCACAATCGGTACAACGATTTCTGAATTAGAAGCACTATCGCAAGCGATGTGACCTGGGAATTGGTGAACGTCTGCTACAAGCTGTGTTGTTTTCGTTTCAGCTGCTACGCCGCAAACGCCTCGTCCAAATGGAATGCGTACGCAAGCAGGCATTCCTTGGAACGGTCCAAGGACAAGCTGATTTCCTTCTGTTACGTAAAAGCCAACCCAATTAACGCGATCTAAAAATTGGTTTAATAATGCGGACGCATTTGATAAGTTTGCGACTACGTTTGATTCGCCAGTTAATAACGCATCCAGTTGTTTAATTACTGTCTCATATTGCTGCACGCGAGATCCTGCATAACTTTCTTTAGTAAACATGGAAACAGCTCCTTTTTTATCGAGATGTGTAAAATATTAGCAAAATACGATGTATTTCACATGACTTTGTCGATAGAAAATTAAAGGAATTTGTCTTAAAAGTCAAGAAATTTAAACTATAGCTGTTCAGTGAGGGGAAGTGAGCGCATGAAGCAGACGAAACAAAAAGTAATTGATGCGGCAATATCGTTGTTTAATACGAAAGGGTATGATGGAACATCGGTGCGAGACATTGCAAAGCGAGCGGATGTGAATGTAGCGAATATTTCATATTATTTTGCTGGGAAGCAAGGTTTATTAGAACAGCTTATTACTGATTTTTTAGAAGGATATATTCATGTGATTGAAATGTCGTTTGAACAGAGAGAGTATTTGTCGGCTAAAGATGTGATGGTGCAAATGGTGCGCGGGATTTTACGATATCAATTTGAAAATAGAGAACTAACACGTTTCTTCTACCGAGAGCTTTCGCTTGATACGACATTAATTCGTGAAGTGATGACCGTTTATTTTTCTAAAGAAAGATATTATATAGAACAAATGATTAGACAAGGACAAATGAAAAAAGAATTTCAGAAAGTATCATTTACAATGTTTATGACGCAATTAAAAGGTATGATAAATATGCCGTTTTTATATCCACAATATATATCAGAAGTACTGCATTCTTTCCCGTCTGAGACATTTTTCATAGAAATGTACACGAAAGAGATTGAGCAATGGATGGAACAAGCATTATGTAAGGCGAATATGTACCATGAATGGCCAAGAGCTGTTCATATGTGAAGAATCCCCACCTAACGAACTGAGGTGGGGATTTTTATGTTTACTTTTCTTTGCCATAAATTGTTACATAATAGCGCTATAATTGTTAATGCAGCTCCAGCGATTTCAATTTTATCGACTGTATAACCTCGAAAGATAGAACCGATCAGTGCAAGGATAGGAACTAAATTCATAAATAATATGCCGTTAATAGATGAAATATAGCGATTTCCCATATTCCAGCAAAATACAGCGATAACGCCTGCGATAATCGACATATAAAAGAGCTCAAAACGAACGCTCACAACTGTACGCAGTGACGGCATAGTAACTATATTTGTGTACGTTAAGAAAGTAACAATAACGATGAGTGAAATGGAGCCAAATAAACAAGTTAATGTCGTGTACCTAAGTGGTGACCAAGATTGAAAACGAGCACCCCCGTTTGTATAAATGACCCAGCAAGTAACGCCGCATAGCATCAATATGTTTGTTGATAAGTGGCTTACAGCTCCAAATAATAAGTGAATATTTCCTTTTGAAATGACAAGCATAACACCAAGTAATGCAACAAACATACAAAGGAATGTATAGTTTTGTGGGCGGCGATTTTTCGTTATCCATTGCAGTGATAAGGCAATCAGTGGCATAAGGGATTGAATCATAGCTGCATGGATTGCTCCGGAAGGTCCGGCAAGTTGTTGTCCGTAGAAAACGAGAAAACCATACCCCGCGAAACCGACTGTCCCGTAAAAGAATAGAGAAAGTGTTCTTTTTTCTAAGCGGAGTGAAGTCTTTCCTTCAGTAATTAATAGCAAAATAAGAAAAATAATAGCTGCTGATCCATAGCGAATCGTTGTGAAGAAGAATGGATCGATAAATTGCAGAGCATTTGCCATTACAGGAAACATAAATCCCCAGGCAGTGACAGCGAGTAAGCATAGAAAGGATCCGAGTAGCATTTGTTTTTTGTTCAAGAGTATCTTTCCCCTTTACATTTCGTTATAGTAAGTTGATGAAATAAGTATAAAGAGTAATTGTTTATAGGAGGAAATATCGATTTCTTATAACGGTTATAACTTTTTGTTAGAGGTGTGCACGATGGATTTGGAGGCAGTACGATCGTTTATTGAAGTGAAGCATACGCGAAGTTTATCAAAGGCAAGTAAGATTTTACATATATCGCAACCAGCGCTTAGTAAACAAATTCAAAAGTTAGAAGCGGATTTAGAGGTTACGTTACTTAAGCGTTCTGCGCAAGGAGTAGAGTTAACGGAGGCAGGAGAGTTATTTATAAAAAGAATGTTACCGATTTTGGAGCAAATAAATGAAGTGAAAACAGAAATGAGGGGGTATCAAGAGAACCGGAAGTTTTCAATTGGTATACTACCGAGTTTAGCGGAGCATTACATATCAGAATGTAAAGATATATTAGGTGGTGAGTTCGAAGTGGAATGGCAAATCGGGCATACGGAAGTATTAAGAGATTTATTTAAAGCGCGGGAGATTGACGCGATGTTCATCGATTCAGTAGTAGAAGGTGCTACGTATATAAAAGAAGTGCAACAAGAGAAAATTGTTTGTGCCGTTTCAAATAATCATCCGTACAAAGAGAAGATAGTCATTCAAATAGAAGAGCTACACAATGAAAAATTAATTGTATATCCAGAAATATGTGATGTAAGGAAAATGATTATGAACATGTTTCATGAAATAGGTGTAAAACCAACTATAGCTGTGGAAACATCTTACGCAGAACCGATGCTTGCAATGGTAAAAGCTGGCCTTGGTATCACGTTACTTCCAGAAAGGGCAGTGGAGCAGTCTGTAAGGCAAGGAAATGTACATGTAATTTCTGTTGAACCACCACTCATGCGGAAAATTTATTTCGTATCCCATACGAAAGATTGTTTGTTATTACAATCATTTGAGGATAGGTAGTGAGGTAGGCGGAATATTGAGAAAGATTACAATCACATTGAAAGAAACATGAAATTTTAAAAAAAACTAGGTCAAAAACAAACCATTACATGGTATGATTAGTACATTGTTAGTTGTTAAATATAGGGGAATTCCCTTTTTATACATAATGCCTTCCATTTCATAAACGGAACGGACAAAAAAAGAGATATAACTAGGAGGCTTTTTTGCATGGATTCTATCCTGACGATCGTTATCATTGTAGTAAGCTCTATTCTAGTGCTGCTCATGATAGAGCTTGTGATAAGAAATCGTTCATATAAAGATATTGAAGCACTGGAGCAGTGGAAACAAGAGATAAAAGATAAACCTGTGGCAGATGAACTAAAACGGGTAAAAGATTTAAACATGACGGGTCAAACAGAAGAACTGTTTGGTAAATGGCGTGAAGAATGGGATGAAATTGTATCAACAACCCTTCCGAAAGCTGACAAAGATTTAGCGCAAGCGCGAAAATTCGCCTCGCAATTCTCCTTCCGAAAAGCAAAGCATGCGATGAACGAATCCATAAGTGGTTTAGATGACGCTGATAATCGTATTACTGACATTTTAAATGAATTACAGCAATTGTTAGAAAGCCATGAGAAAAATAGCTCGGAAATTGAAGGGTTACGTGATACATATCGTAGTATGAAAAAGAGTGTTCTTGCTCATAGACATATGTATGGAGCAGCAGAGCAGAAAATCGAAGAGATGCTAGACGCTGAATCTGAGAAATTTAAAACCTTTGAAGAAGCAACAAACAATGGCGACTATTTAAAAGCGAGAGAAATTGTTATTAGTTTGGAAGAAGGTTTAGCAGATTTAGAAATCATTATTCACCAAATTCCAGATTTATTGGTAGAGTGTCAAGCGACGTTACCAGTTCAGCTGGAAGATTTATTACACGGACATAATGATATGGTAAGACAAGGTTATGTATTAGATTATTTGGAAGTCCCTAAAGAAGTTCGCGATATGACGAAACAACTACAAACATGTTTAATGGATATACAGGAGCTTCATATAACAGAAGCGGCTGAAAAAGTAGAAAATTTAAAAACACGTTTAGATGGCTTCTACGATCAATTGGAACAAGAAGTACATGCGAGACATTATGTGGAGCAAAAAACACTTTCTGTTTACGATGACTTAGAAGAAATGCGTATCGAAACGATTGAAACGAAAACAGAAACACAACTTGTAAAACAAAGCTATCAGTTACAAGATAAAGACATTGAGTCTCAAAAAGTAATTGAAAAGCAAATGCACATTTTAACGAAACGTTTTGAAATGCTACAATTACGCGTTGCAGAACAAGATATTGCCTTCTCTATTATTCGTGAGGAACTAGAAGAGGTTTATGAGCAATGTGAAACGTTAAAAGTACTTCATGCAGAATATAAAGAAATGCTGCAAGCGATGCGCAAAGAAGAATTTGAAGCACGTGAGAAGTTACAAGAAATGCGAAATACTATTTTCGAAACGAAACGCTTTATGCAAAAGTCGAATTTGCCAGGTCTTCCAGAGAGTATTATGGAAGATTTAAAAAGAGGGCAAATGGCAATGCAAGCTGTATATGAACAATTAGAAGTGAAGCCGTTAAATATGAACGCTGTAAATAGCAGTTTAGAAGAAGCATACACAACTGTGAACGGTGTGGCTGAAATGACAGAAGAGTTAATTGGACAAGCATATTTAGTGGAAAAATTAATTCAGTACGGTAACCGTTACCGTAGTCATGATGAAAACCTAGCAGAAAGTTTAAATTATGCTGAGAAATTATTCCGTGAATATCAATATGATGCAGCTTTAGAACAAGCGGCTTCAGTATTAGAGCAACTTGAACCTGGCGTTGTTCAAAAAATAGCTGAATATGTAGACAATGAACAAACCCTTTCATAAAAGGGTTTGTTTTTTTGTGTAATTTTGCAGACGATGTTGCTATAATGAATAGCGGAATACAGCAAGGTTATTCGTTTCAAAATAAAGTGAAACTGTAATCAGTAGGAGGATTCATCCCCATTGATTACTAGCCTTCACCAATCGGGCATTTACGGACAGCCCGACTCCTACCTAACTTCTTTGCTCTAACTGGATTTTGAGGTGAGAGTCTTATTGCCCGTTCATGCGGGATAAAGTGAAACTGTAATAGGAGGGCATCCTCGACAATTATTAGCCTTCACCAATCGAGATAAAACGGAACCTTTGCGTAGTCTTAGCGTAATGACACGTATTTATGATATGATTATACGATGTGATAGCGCTGAAAGGGGAAGAACGATGATCTATTTTGATAATAGTGCGACGACGAAGCCATATCCAGAAGCTCTTCAATCGTACGTGACGGTTGCTGGGAAATATTTTGGTAATCCTTCTTCTATTCATTCGCTTGGAGGAGAGGCAGAGCGTCTATTAACACAATCAAGAACGATTGCAGCGCAGCTTCTTCGTGTTAAACCTTCTGAAATTATTTTCACATCAGGTGGAACAGAAGGGAATAACCTTGCGATTAAAGGGATAGCGATGAGGAATCGTTCGCGCGGCAAACATATCATTACAACAAATATTGAACACGCGTCTGTGTTTGAGGCATATAAGCAATTAGAAGAACTCGGGTTTGATGTAACATATTTACCGGTTAACGAGCATGGTGTTGTGTCGGTAGAAGATGTGAAACGAGCACTTCGTGAAGATACGATTCTTGTGTCAATTATTCATGTGAACAACGAAACTGGAGCAATTCAGCCCGTTGCTGAAATTGGAACGTTATTATCGAATCATCCGAAAATAAGATTCCATGTAGATCATGTACAAGGGATAGGGAAAGTACCGCTTGATTTATATGCGTCTCATATTGATCTTTGCTCAATATCTGGACATAAATTCCACAGTGTAAAAGGAACGGGTCTTCTATATGTACGCGATGGCGTAAGATTAGATCCGATTTTATCAGGTGGTCAACAAGAGCTTAAGTATCGCTCTGGTACAGAGAATTTACCTGGCATTGTAGCGATGGTGAAAGCACTTCGCATGACAATGGAACAAGTGAAAGAAAAGGTAGCTCATTTGCAAAGTTTACAAGCAGAGCTTGTTCGTTTCTTTAAAGAGATGGAAGATGTAACGATTAACACGTCGCTTGCATATGCAGCACCGCACATTTTAAATGTATCATTTGTTGGTTTAAAACCAGAAGTAGTCGTTCATGCTTTAGAAGAACACGGTGTATATGTGTCAACGAAATCTGCTTGTTCTTCAAAAGCAAATGAAGTGAGCAGAGTGTTAGTGTCAATGGGAGTACCGCATGCAGCAGCTGCAAGCGCTATTCGTATTAGTTTGGCACCAGAAAACACAATGGAAGAAGTAAAACAATTTGAAGGTATTGTAAAAGAGACGATGCCAAAATTATATGAAGTGATGAGGTAAAGAAATTATGTTGAAATATGAATATATTTTAGTGCGTTACGGAGAAATGACGACAAAAGGTAAGAACCGTTCTAAGTTTGTAAGCACATTAAAAGATAACGTGAAGTTCAAACTGAAAAAATTCCCAAATATTAAAATCGATGCAACACACGATCGTATGTACATCCAGTTAAATGGTGAAGATCATGAAGCAGTCTCTGAAAGATTGAAGGATGTATTTGGTATTCATAAGTTTAACTTAGCGATGAAAGTACCATCAGAATTAGAAGACATTAAAGAAGGTGCATTAGCAGCTTTCTTACAAGTAAAAGGTGATGTGAAAACATTTAAAATTACTGTACACCGTTCTTATAAGCATTTCCCAATGAGAACGATGGAATTATTACCTGAGATTGGCGGACACATTCTAGAAAATACAGAAGATATTACAGTAGATGTTCATAATCCAGATGTAAATGTACGTGTAGAGATCCGCAGTGGCTATAGCTATATCATGTGCGATGAGCGTATGGGAGCTGGCGGTTTACCAGTTGGCGTTGGCGGAAAAGTAATGGTACTTCTTTCTGGTGGTATTGATAGCCCAGTAGCAGCTTACTTAACGATGAAACGCGGCGTATCTGTGGAAGCAGTTCACTTCCATAGTCCACCTTTCACAAGTGAGCGTGCAAAACAAAAAGTAATCGATTTAGCGCAAGAGTTAACGAAGTATTGTAAACGAGTAACGCTTCACCTTGTTCCGTTTACAGAAGTGCAAAAAACGATTAATAAAGAAATCCCATCTAGCTATTCAATGACGGTTATGCGCCGTATGATGATGCGTATTACAGAACGTATTGCTGAGGAGCGTAACGCACTTGCAATTACGACTGGTGAAAGTCTTGGACAAGTAGCAAGCCAAACGTTAGACAGTATGCATACGATTAACGAAGTAACAAACTACCCAGTTATTCGTCCGCTTATTACGATGGATAAATTAGAGATTATTAAAATCGCTGAAGAAATCGGCACGTATGATATTTCAATTCGTCCATATGAAGATTGCTGTACTGTATTCACACCAGCAAGCCCAGCGACGAAGCCAAAACGTGAAAAAGCAAATCGTTTTGAAGCGAAATACGATTTCACACCATTGATCGATGAAGCTGTAGCGAACAAAGAAACAATGGTGTTACAAACGGTAGAAGTAGTGGCGGAAGAAGAAAAATTTGAAGAACTTTTCTAAAACCATAAATTACCATATCTAAAACGTGTATGAAGTCATGTTATTTATCACACTCTATACTCACAAGGAGGTGATATAACATGTCACGTAGCACAAATAAATTAGCGGTTCCTGGTGCTGAATCAGCATTAGACCAAATGAAATACGAAATCGCTCAAGAGTTTGGTGTTCAACTTGGAGCTGATGCAACAGCTCGCGCTAACGGTTCTGTTGGTGGTGAAATCACTAAACGTCTAGTTTCACTAGCTGAGCAACAATTAGGCGGTTACCAAAAATAATCCCATATGATGGCTTAGAAAGAGCGGGTTCTCCCGCTCTTTCTTTTTTTGTGTTGTGTCGCTATTTGTCGGTAAGTCGATGTAATTTCGTTTACTAATTCGACAGAACTGAAAAATTTGTCAAAAGAAGAGGGTTCAAAATTAACTGAAAATTCTTTATTATATAAAGGAGGCATAAAGAAAAGGGAGGATATTTTATGAAGCGAGAAGAATTGTTGGCGCCACCGTCTTATAATTTAGTTTCTGAAATAGAGAAATATACAGGTGATAAAGGGAAGTTAGCTTTAATTTGGCAAGATGATAAAGGGAATCGAAGGGAAGTTACATACGCTGAATTAATGCAAGGTGCGAATAAAATTGGAAACGCTTTTATAAAAAGTGGTTTGCAAAAAGGGGACAAGCTTCTCATTATGATGCCGCGTTTAATTGAAGCGTACATGACGTATATTGCTGCTATTAAAGCAGGATTTGTCGTAATTCCAAGCTCGGAAATGTTACGTAAAAAAGATATAGAATATCGAATTGGACATGGAGAAGTAAAAGCGATAGTAAGCTATGAGCCGTATATTAGGCAGTTTGATGATATAGAAGCGATGGAATCTCTTCGAAAATTTGTCCTGAGCGAGCAGTCAGTAGATGGATGGGTTAATTTAAAAACAGCGTTAGAAACAGAGAGTGACATGTTAGAAATGGCGAAGACAGATAAAGAAGATATGGTCTTTTTATCTTACACGTCAGGAACGACAGGAAATCCAAAAGGTGTCGTTCATACACATGCGTGGGCATACGCTCATTTACGTACGAGCGCTCCAAATTGGCTCGGAATTGAAGAGAATGATATTGTATGGGCAACAGCTAGTCCAGGCTGGCAAAAGTGGATTTGGAGCCCGTTTTTAGCAACTTTAGGATCAGGGGCAACAGGGTTTGTATATCACGGTAAGTTTGAACCGAAAACGTACCTAAACTTATTAGACGATAATAAGGTGAATGTACTTTGTTGTACACCGACTGAGTATAGATTAATGGCAAAGGTAGAAGATTTAAGCCAGTACAATTTAGAGGCACTACATAGCGCTGTATCGGCAGGTGAGCCGTTAAATAGAGAAGTCATTGAAACGTTCAAAAAGCACTTTCATATTACAGTGAGAGACGGCTATGGGCAAACGGAAAATACATTACTTGTTGGTGTAATGAAAGGGATGGATATTAGACCAGGATCAATGGGGAAACCAACGCCAGGTAACCACGTCGATATCGTAAATGAGGAAGGTACCCCAGTTAAAGTAGGCGAAGTTGGTGATATTGCAGTTCACATTGAAACGCCGGCCCTCTTTAAACAATATTACAAAGACGATGAGCGTACAGCGATGCAATTTCGCGGTGATTATTATATTACAGGTGATAAAGCGAAGAAAGATGAAGACGGCTACTTCTGGTTTGAAGGGCGCGGCGATGATATCATTATTAGCTCTGGTTATACAATCGGGCCGTTTGAAGTAGAGGATGCACTTGTAAAACATCCTTACGTAAGAGAATGTGCAGTTGTCGCAAGTCCTGATGAAATTCGTGGAAGTGTCGTGAAGGCATTTATCGTATTAAGAGAGAATATAGAAAAGAACGAAGAAACATTAATTCCAACACTCCAACAACACGTCAAAGAACTCACTGCACCATATAAATACCCTCGCAAAATTGAATTTGTAGATGAACTACCAAAAACGATTTCTGGGAAAATTCGCCGTATTGAACTTAGAAAACAAGAGATGGAGATTCCGTCAAAATAATTTTGAAAACAGTGAAGTAAATAGTTGAATGAAATGTAAATCAATGATAAAATAAAAACGAACACAAGTTCGATTTTATAAATTTAAAAAAGAGGTGTCCGTATGATTTTAGGTATTAATCCGTACTTAGTTTTAGATGGTGGTGGGCAAGAAGCTGTACAGTTTTATAAAGAGGCCTTAGATGCAAAAGTAGAAGTCATGCAAACTTTTGGTGACATGCCTGAAAATCCAGAATACCCGATTCCAGCTGAAGCGAAAGAGCGCGTTTTACACGCTACTTTAAAAGTTGGTAATACGGATCTTATGATTTCTGATACATTCCCAGGTCAAGGGCATGCAATCGGATCTCAAGTAACAATCGCAATTCAAATTAGTAATGCAGAAAAAGCAAAAGAAGTATTCGATAAGTTACAAGAAGGTGGAGAAGTTATCATGCCACTTCAAGAAACATTCTGGAGCCCAGCATACGGACAAGTAAAAGATAAATTTAATATTGAATGGCAAGTTACAACGTCTACTACTGAACAAAAGTAATTTTTAGAAAAGCACCATGTTTTGAAATGGTGCTTTTTTTTATACAATAAAAAATAAAGGAGATGGGATATATGGGAGAAATTTGGTATGGCGGCACCATTTACACAATGAGAGAAGAAAATGAAAAAGTGGGCGCTGTTTACGTTGAAAACGGTACGATCGTTGATGTTGGAAGTAAAGAAGAGTTAGAAAACCAATATGCCGCGGTTACATTGTACGATTTAAAAGGCAAAACAATGATCCCAGGTCTCGTTGATAGTCATATGCATCTTATTGGGCATGGAGAGAGATTACTCCGTCTAGATTTATCAAATTGTACATCTTATGGCGAAGTGCTTACTCTTGTTCAGAAGCGAGTGGAAGAAGCTCCAAAGGGCTCTTGGATTATTGGAGAAGGATGGAATGAAAATAACTTTACAGATACGAAAGATGTTCATGCGCGTGATTTAGATGAGATTTCGAAAGAACATCCCATTTTACTAAAGAGAGTTTGTCGTCACGTTACATGGGTGAATGCATACATACTACAAGAAGCGAATATAACAGCAGCGACAGAAGATCCAAAAGGCGGGAAAATTGGTAGGGATTCATCAAATAAGTTAACAGGGCTTTTATATGAACAAGGGCAAGAATTAATTAAACATGTTCAGCCAGAAATTGATGAAGCTTATTTACAAAGAGCTCTGCAAACAGCGATTAAAGATTGCTGGAAATACGGACTTGTTGGCGGGCATACGGAAGATTTAAATTATTATGGTGGTTTTAGAAAAACATATAATGCGTTTTCTCACGTTATAAAAGAAATGCCATTTAAAGCCCATTTGCTCGTTCACCATGAAGTAGCACATGAACGAAAAGAATATGAAAATGAACATTATATTGAATTTGGAGCAATGAAAATTTTCTCTGACGGTTCTTTTGGCGGAAGAACAGCATTATTAAGTGAACCGTATGAAGATGCGAAGGAAACAAATGGAGTTGCGATTTTCTCACGTGAAGAACTTGCGGAATTAGTAAAGAAAGCACGAGATCTACATATGCCAGTTGCGATTCATACTATCGGTGACTTATCGCTTGAATATGTCATTGATGCACTCGAATTATATCCACCAGCAGAAGGGGTGCGTGACCGCATTATTCATTGTCAGCTTGCTCGTGAAGAGTTGATAGAAAGAATGAAAAACTTGCAAGCCATTATCGATATACAGCCAGTCTTTCTTTCATCAGATTTTCCGTCAGTCATTGAAAAACTAGGCGAGCACCGTCTTCGTTATGCGTACGCTTGGAAGACGTTACTGGAGGCAGGATTACACTGCAACGGTGGCTCAGATGCTCCTATTGAACAAGTGAATCCGTTTCTAGGCATATATAGCGCTGTTACACGTAGAAGTTTTATTGACGGTATATGCTATATGCCTGAGGAAAGATTAACGGTTTATGAGGCTGTTTCTTTATTTACAACAGGAAGTGCCTATGCAATCGGAAAAGAAGCGAAGCGAGGGCAAATTGCAAAAGGATATGAAGCAGATTTTACAATATTAGACCGCAATATTTTTGAAATTGAGGCAGAAGAAATAAAAGAAGTACAAGCAGAAATGACCGTAATAGATGGCCAAGTTGTCTATAGAAAAGATGCGTAAAAATATATGAGCGGTTTTCGGAATATATCGAATTACCGACAAAAACTGACAAGAATAACGGCCGGATAGTAAGAGAGTATTGTTCGCGTCAATCGGGGGAAATAAATAACCGCAGAATTATGGAATTTCATAATTCTGCGGTTATTTTAATCTTATAAAAACGTTCTCTGTACTTTTTCCCAGAAAGAATTGTTTTTTAATTTAACTGTTTTAATTTGTTTATCGCTTAAGCGTACAACAGCTTTTTCCACTTGTTTAATGCTAAGCGCTTCGTTATCCATGCCGATAACAGGATAATCGTTACCGTCTGGTCTTAGTTTTAAAGTTAATGTACGTTCGTGATTTAAAATGAAAGGTGAACCGAGCGTACGGTAAGTGTTGTTGTTTAAAGATGCTAGTTCGCTTACTTGGAAACATGGGATAAGCGGGTCAACAACTGCACCATGCAATGATTTATTGTAAGCAGTACTTCCTGTTGGGGTAGAAACCACTAAACCGTCCCCTCTAAATGTTTCGAAATATAAATCATCAACATGAACATCTACAACGAATGTTTTAATAATGCTAGAACGTAATGAGAACTCATTTAAACAATGGAAAGATGTACTGCCATCTACATCTACTTGAATTGTTGGATATTTTCGCACTTCAATTTCATTTTTTGTAATTTCTTGAAGGGCTGTATCAACGTGATCAATATGGAAATCGCAGTAGAAAGAAATTTCATCTTTCGTAGAAATCCCTGCGTATAAGCAATCTTCTCTAAAACCAGTTTTACGAACGGCTTGTAAGAAGGTTGCATCATCTCCAACACTGACGATAGCGTTTGCATTTTTTGGATGATCTAATATGGTAAATCCATTCTCTTCTAAAATACGATAGATTGGTTTCATTTTTTCAACGAGCGTTGCTTTGTCATCACCATAAAAGAAAAATAAATTGCGACGATCTGCCATTATGTATCCCTCCACTGCAGTTAAATTTTCTGTTTTTCGTGCTACATATCATTAGAGTCCGTTCCCTGATGATATGTTCAAATAATATATTTCGATATAAATTGTCAAAATACCTTTTTATTTTTAGAAAAATTTTTATATTCAATCTTATAAAACTCTGTTTAACGATGAATAAACTTGTCGATAATGGGTACGGAGTGAAAGGATGATACGTATGAAGTGGCTCGTAATTGGAATAATAATTCTTCTTCTTTTTATTTTGTTTATACTATTGTCGAAAATAAAGCTTAAGGTGACATTTTTATATTCAGAAATGGAAAAGCAATGTTTGCTTCAAGTGAAAATATGGATGATTCGATATACATTTGATGTGTTGGAAAGAATTGAAAAACAGCAGAAAAAGACAGGACAGAAAATCGAAAAAGCTGAAGAGGACGGCGGACTCGATAATAAAATTATGGCGCAACTTGACAGCATTGGTGAACTGATAAAAAAGCTTCAAGAAGTTCATACTATTGTTAAAGATTTTCTCAAACGAGTGAAAATCAATGGTTGGAAATGGCATACACAAATTGGAGCAGGCGATGCAGCTAGTACTGGAATTGTCACTGGATATGCATGGGGGACAAAAGGTATGGCTGCTGGAGTTGTCGGACAATATATGCATATTGTCGACGTACCAGAATTTGAAATTACCCCAGTTTTTCAAGGGAAAGGATTTGCATCAAGATGCGAGTTAACAGCATCTTTTCGTATATTCCGCGCTATAAAAACTGGCGTCAAATTACTCGTATTTATGAGAAGACAAAGATCTGGTATGACAGAAAAATCTGTTCAAGCATAGGGGGGATATAGAATGGACCATCCAATTCAAGGTTTAATGACAACAGCAATGCAGCATTTAAAACAAATGACTGATGTAAATACAATTGTTGGTGACCCAATTAAAGCGGCAGATGGAAGCGTAATTCTTACAGTTTCGAAAGTGAGTTTCGGATTTGCTGCTGGTGGAAGTGAATTTGGTAAAGTAGAACATTCGGGCCGTCATCCATTTGGCGGGGGAAGTGGTGGAGGAGTTTCTATTAATCCTGTTGCCTTTCTTGTTATAAATGGAGATGGTGTGAAAGTATTGCACTTAGATAAACAAACACACGTCATCGATAAAATAATTGAATTAGCGCCACAAGCTGTTGATAAAGTGAAAGAAATGATGGATAAACGAAAAGAAGATGATCCTGAATTTCAAATTTAACGAATAAAGAAGCTAATCAATAGGTTAGCTTCTTTAATTTTTTTGTAAATAAAGCGATTTTATTTGCATTATCGATAGGGACAAACTATCATTTACATTGTACATATTTTGTTTAAATAAGGGAGGATTTTCAAGTGGCAAACGTAACTTTTAAAGGTAATCCAATGACTTTAGTTGGAACAGAAGTTAAAGTTGGCGATCAAGCGCCAAACTTCCAAGTATTAGCAAACGACTTATCTCCAGTAAGTTTAGAAACATACAAAGGTGAAGTGAAATTAATTAGTGTTGTACCTTCAATCGACACAGGTGTGTGTGATGCACAAACACGTCGTTTTAACCAAGATGCAGCAGGTATTGAAAACGCGAAAGTATTAACAATTAGCGCTGATTTACCATTCGCTCAAAAACGCTGGTGTGCAGCAAACGGTTTAGAAAATGTTGTTACACTTTCTGACCACCGCGACCTTTCATTCGGTGAAGCTTATGGCTTAGTAATGAAAGAGCTTCGTTTACTTGCTCGTGCAGTATTCGTAGTAGATAGCAATGACAAAGTAGTTTACGCAGAATACGTAAGCGAAGGTACAAGCCATCCAAACTATGAAGCAGCATTAGAAGCAGCTAAATCTGCGAAGTAATGTGATGAAAATGACCTCTTATAAAGAGGTCGTTTTTTCTCATATATTGCTCTGTAACAGCATCGATATATGAGAAAAAACGTTATATCATATATAACTAAAGGGGAGCTCTTGATAGGAGGTCGCTTTTTCTTTTTGGAAAAAATCACTTTGTGGTATGATATAAGTTATGTGTAAAAAAGAGAAGGAGGAATGTACGTGAGTCAGACAGTAGAAACATTATTTTCTATTTTTGATTCTTCTGCGGTAGTTTTACGTAAAGAATTAGATGTAACATATTTAGAAGCGCTTGTAGAGACAGGTGATAACTTGTTTGAGGGAGCGATTTTACAAGAGGAATTATCCGAATCAGCAATTGAAAGGCTGAATCGTGAATATAGTACGTTTAATGAAGAAACATATAAAGGTGAAGAAATTCGTAAAGCATTTCAGTTAGCCATCTTAAAAGGAATGAAAGAAGGCGTACAAGCGAATCACGAAATGACACCTGATGCAGTTGGAATGTTCATGAGTTACTTATTCCATAAATTTATGCAAGGTCAAAACGAGATCACAGTTTTAGATCCTGCAATTGGAACAGGTAACTTAATGACTACAGTGTTTAATAGCGCCAAAGAAGGACTAACAATGAGTGGATTTGGTGTAGAAGTGGATGAAGTGCTAATTAAACTTGCTTTAGTAAATGCAAATTTACAAAAGCATGCAATCGAATTCTTCCATCAAGATGGACTAGCACCACTTTATATCGATCCAGTTGATGCAGTCGTTTCAGACTTACCGGTTGGTTATTATCCAAACGAAATCGGTGCAAGTGAATATAAATTAAAAGCAGATGAAGGAATGTCGTATGCCCATCACTTATTTATTGAACAAAGTGTGAAACATACGAAAGAGGGCGGTTACTTATTCTTCTTAGTACCAAACTTCATTTTTGAAAGTGACCAGGCACCAAAATTACATGCATTTATTAAAGAAACATGCTTTATTCAAGGGTTATTACAGCTTCCTGTTTCCATGTTTAAAAACGAGAAAAATGCAAAAAGTATATTTGTTCTCCAAAAGAAAGGCGCTAATGTAACAATGCCAAAACAGGCGTTATTAGTGGAGTTGCCTAAATTCTCTAACATGAAGGCGATGGAAGACATTATGGATCAATTAAATACTTGGTTTGCAACACATAAATAAAGCTGGGTATATGTAACAGCATTAGTGATTCATGTAGTACAGTTTTATATAATATGTCATATTTTTAAATATATACAAGATTTAACTGAATTTTTTTGAAATCTGTAATATATATTTTTTCTTGGTGTTACAATTTTTTCACTTGAAATATATGTCGGACGATGTTTAAATTAAAATCGTGAGTATAAAATTTGCTAATGATGAAACGTTTTCATATTTGGTGAATTTGATCAGATAAAATCGAGCGGTTTGTGGAAACATCCACACAACTACCAAGAGAAAAAGGGGCGAAAGACTAGATGTCAAAAATCATCGCGATTAACGCAGGAAGCTCTTCCTTAAAGTTCCAATTATTTGAAATGCCAAGTGAAACAGTATTAACAAAAGGTTTAGTAGAACGTATCGGTTTAGAAGATAGTATCTTCACTATTACTGTAGATGGCGAAAAACAAAAAGAAATTACAAACATTCCAGATCACGCAGTAGCAGTTAATATGCTTCTTAAAAAGTTAACTGAAAACGGAATCGTTAAATCTCTAGATGAGATTGGCGGTATCGGTCACCGTGTTGTTCACGGCGGCGAAAAATTTGCTGACTCTGTTTTAATTACTGATGAAGTATTAGCTGATATCGAAGAATTAAGCGATTTAGCACCACTTCATAACCCAGCAAACGTTGTTGGTATTAAAGCATTCCAAGAAGTATTACCAAACGTACCAGCAGTAGCAGTATTCGATACAGCATTCCACCAAACAATGCCGGAATCTGCATTCCTATACAGCTTACCATATGAGTACTATGAAAAATTCGGCATCCGTAAATACGGTTTCCACGGAACTTCTCATAAATATGTAACTGAGCGTGCGGCTGAATTATTAGGTCGTCCAATTGAAAGCTTAAGCTTACTTTCTTGTCACTTAGGTAACGGTGCAAGTATCGCAGCAGTAGAAGGCGGTAAATCTATCGATACTTCTATGGGCTTCACACCACTTGCTGGTGTAACAATGGGTACACGTTCTGGTAACCTTGACCCTGCGTTAATTCCATACATCATGGAAAAAACAGGCCAAACAGTAGAAGAAGTAGTTAACGTATTAAACAAGAAGAGTGGTATGTTAGGTCTTACTGGTTACTCTAGTGACCTACGTGACATCATTGCGAAAGAAGAAGAAGGCGACCACCGTGCGAAAGTAGCACTTGATGTATTCGTAAGCCGTATCCACAAATACATCGGTTCTTACACTGCTCGTATGAAAGGTGTAGACGCAATCATCTTCACAGCTGGTGTAGGTGAAAACAGTGCGATTATTCGTGAGCGCGTATTAGAAGGCCTTGAGTACATGGGCGTATACTTCGATGCAAAACGTAATAACGTATTCGGTGAAGAAGCATTCATCAACTTCCCACACTCTCCAGTAAAAATTATCGTAATTCCAACTGACGAAGAAGTTATGATTGCTCGTGACGTACTACGTCTTGGTGATATTGGTTAATATATGAAAAGAAAGACGAGATCCTATAGGATTTCGTCTTTTTTCTTTTGGATGTATTTTAAAACTCCATCTGGATATAATATTTTTTCTTTCTGAATGAATGCCGTAATAGGAATCCATTTCGCATACGCTACTGTTTCTTCATCTTGTATATTTAATATTTTCATTTCATATAGTGACGTGTCTAATAAACGCAAAGAATATAGTTGAATGATTTCATGACCAATGTCTCCATCGAGATGAAAGACATTTTCTAAACACCCTAAATAATTGGTGATTTCTATCTCCGTATGAAGCTCTTCTTTAAACTCCCGAATAACAGTATGTGCTGATTTTTCACCAAGTTCAATTGAACCGCCAAGAGGACGATAATATATTTCGCCTTCTGTATAATATTCTTGTACGAGAAGGCGATCTTGATGTACAGCAAGACCGAAAGCTTTTGCACGTGGATACATATAGAATCACTCCTTATTTGTTTTGTATAAGGACGATTATAATGTATGGTGTGATAAAAGTATCGTGTATTTAAGTGTGCGGTCTAATTGTAATTCCATCAAATAAGTCTTTCCAAAATGCTTCATTGTATTGGTATACATCCATAATAGGACATTTCATAACGCAAATACGTTGTAATCCCCAATCTTCTTGGGTGATAGTTGGTATATCGGCAGGAATTAGTAACAGGACAGAGAATGTATGTGTAACGATTTGAGATAAAATTTGTTCTAGGGAACATGCTTCTTCATATGTTCCTCCAGTTCGAATAAATAATATGGATTCTGCCGTTTCAATTGTAGCTAGAAAACGATTAATACGATGTTCATAGTTTAACTTAATTTCTGTATAAGAAGGCCAAGAAGTTGGTGTGTTTACATCTGTTTTAAAGTCATGACAGGAGTCAATTTCATAAAGGTTGTCCCTTAATCTTAATTTTGCATCATCATCCCAAAATGAGATGAAGGATAAATTTTCTGAATTTAAAAAGCGGTCAAATCGATTTTGTAATAATACATTCACTTTTTCTAATGAGGGACTTAGCATAAAATCAATAACGCCAAAAAATGGTGATAATTCTAATTGATATAATGCCCAAGCGGGCCAGCAGTTTTGTCCTAAGCTGAATACCGCATTATATTCTTTTTTTATATCGGATAGATTCATGTGATTTATCTCATCCTTTTTGTTAATATTTTATGCCATTCAAAAATGGTATGTGAATAAAGATAGACAAGCATATTTGCAAAGAATAAGCAGAAATATGTTACAATAGAAAAAAATCGAACGAGGTGGTTGTTACGATGCGATCGAAGCGAGAACAAGCCATTTTAGACAATATAAAAGAATGGGAAGCGCAATTAGTTGAGCAAGAAGCGACCGATTTTCAAAAAGTGTTTGATAAATGGTTACATGCTACAGTTGCGAGATTACCTGAGAAAAAGCGAAAAGAATTCTTCACGAAAGCAGATGGATGGCTCTTTCATTTGCATGCATTTATTCAAAGTTCACAAGCACAGTTAGATGCACGTAATCGGATTTTAGGAACATCAAGGTTATTTGATGAATCGATTGAACAGCTTGAAGATTTGAAAGCATTATCTATTGATCAATTAACATACATAGCAGAGCAGCAAACAGCACGTCATCGTCTATATTCATTTGTACAAGGTGGGGCAACAGGTGCTGGAGGTTTATTATTATTAACGGCGGATTTTCCGGTTATGATCGCGTTAAATGTGAAGGCAGTCCAACTTATTGCAACATCATTTGGACATGATGTGAACAAGCCGTATGAAATGATGCTTGCGTTAAAGGTGTTTCATGCGTCATTACTACCAGGAAGACTTCAGCAATATGCATGGTACAATTTATTGCAAGAGCTGGAGCAAGAAGATTCGTTCTTTTACGAAGGAGACGAAGCAGTGCTACAAACAGCTTCTACTGAGGTTGTGTTAAAACAAATTTTGAAGACATTTTCGATTTATGCTCTTCGTCGTAAATTATTCCAAGGTATACCGGTAATTGGAATGGCAATTGGATCTACAGTGAATTATCGTTTAACAAGAAACGTTACTGAATTTGCAAATAGATTTTATCAAGTGCGCCATATAGTCGAGAAAGAAAAAAGAGCATAAAAAAAGCGAGAGGCCGAAGCCTTTCGCTTTTTTAATTCGTTGCATGTTTTTTGGACATTGGAACAGATACTGGCTGCTTTTCTGCTGTTTTTTCTGTTTTTGGATAATAAATTAAATCCAATGTTTTTGCCTGTACGGCAATCGAAAGAATAGTAAAAGCAATTTCTGTCCAATTTAAATAATATAATGAAAGCGCAAGAACAATCGCGTCAAAAACGAAGAAAATTTGCCCAATTGTAAAACGAGTTCGTTTACTTAATACAATTGTTAAAATATCGTCTCCACCGGTTGCACCGCCAAATCGTAATATAAAACCGAGTCCAATACCAGCTAACGCACCGCCAACTACTGCAGCTATAAATAAGTTATTTGATAAATCTACCGTAAATGGAGAATAATTTTCCATAAAGGAATAAAATACTCCGAATGAAATTGAACCTAGGAATGAATAACCAACCATTTTTCTACCTAAAAATGAAGCGCACAGTAAAATAATTGGGATATCCATTAATACAGTTGAAATAGATGGTGAAATATCATAAAAGTTTTGAATGAATAGTGCAATTCCTACAAATCCACCTTCTGTTAAGTGGTTTTGGAAGTGAATGTGATATAGCGCTGCTGCTAAAATAAATGAACCGATTAAAACCATAAAAATTTCTTTAATAATTTGCCGACTTTGGATGTTCCTCATCGTTATTCCTTCTTTCCGTAGTTAGTAGTCCTTTTTGTGTTGTAAACTAACTACGAGCTCACATGTAGCTTTCAGTTAGTTTACGAAAAAACTAACTACGCTATATGTCGCTGAAGAAATAACGAATAATCCTCTCGTCCATCAATTCTCCCTACCTTCGTTTTAGTTTAAGTCTTAAAACGACTAAACAAAACGTGGAGTAGGATTCGTCATTTAGCAATCCTGCTCTTCTTTGTTTTGTTTAGTTAGTAACAATTAAGTCCTAAACAAAACGCTATGTGTAAGAAGAGTCTTTTTTTTGCCAAATTATCCTTCGGGCAATCATAATTTCCCCACTCTCGTATTTTTTTCGCTAGACTAAAGTATCTGAGCTGAAAAATACGCTACGTGTATGATTCGTCAATACGATGCCACATGCTCCTTCGAGCGATCATGATATCAAAATCCCTTCCTTCAAGATTTATACTATTATATCATACTTTTAAAAAATGTATGCGGATGGAAACCGACAATAAACGGAGGGAATCTACAAAAAATGTTATGTTTAAATATTTTTGTAGAAAAGCCTAAGTTATTTCGGAGGATTGGACAGTTTATAACGGTTTGTCCAATAAGTAAGAAAAAAGGGTTTTATTCCGTTGTGTTCTTTTCATCACTTTTATCTTTAAAAAACGCATCCCAACTAATCACACTTAAAAAAGTTAAAGTGATAATAACGAAAGCACGCATAATTTTTAAACCTCCTTTTGTACATAGTATATGAATCATTCGATTCAGAATGTGTCATTTTTTTACAAGTCTTAACTATTATGAGAGTATATTAATATAGATAGATGAAGGGGAGAGTGAAGGTATGCTAAAAGACATGTTCAAAAGAAAAGAATTAATATGCATTTCATGTCAGAAAAAAATTCAATATGAAGAAGAGCTTGTTGCTTTTGTAAAGTTGCCGAAAGAAAGAAGTATATTAGTTGGTCCATTCGATGTATGTTTGGCGAAAACAGCACAAGAAATATATTGTAAATCATGTTATGACAAAAAAAGCATGACCCAAAGTTATTGAGGGGCATGCTTTTTTCATTGGTGTGCTTTCCCCTCAGATACATTTTGAGTGAGTCGATACCAAAGCCAAAGGTCATTAATGATGGAAGCAAGATCGGCAATTTCTGAATTTAGTTTACAAGAAACTTCGAAGTCTTCTTCGTTATTTAAATAATGTTGTTTTGTATTAATATAGTGCTCAAGTTCTTTTATACGATCAGGAATTTTCCCGCGAACTTGTTCCCATTTTAGTAAAATAGCATGTTGCATTTTTTCGGGGATTTCTTCCCAGTCTTCTTGTAAATGTGGAATTTCAATTCCTAGATGTTCATCGTATAAGAAATACTTTTCCATAAGTTCACCCCCGTTTTCCTGCTTATATTGTACATAAAAACAGAAAGAAGTTCGACGAAATTGTTTGAAAAAATTTGAAAATGACTCTTGATACATTTTGTGAAAGGTGGTAAAGTGTGAATTATTATAAAAGAAAATGAATATTTATTCTTTAGGGGGATGCAAAATGGAGAAGAAAAAAGTTGTATTAGCATATTCCGGAGGTCTTGATACTTCCGTTGCAATTAAATGGTTACAAGAGAAGAATTATGATATTATCGCGCTTTGTTTAGACTTAGGGGAAGGTAAAGACTTAGCATTTGTAAAAGAAAAGGCACTTTCAGTAGGTGCAATTAAATCATATATGATTGATGTTCAAGAAGAATTTGCAAACGAATATGCATTGATGGCGATGCAAGCACACACATTATACGAAGGGAAATACCCTCTTGTCTCTGCATTATCTCGTCCGCTTATTGCGAAGAAATTAGTAGAAATCGCAGAACAAGAAGGCGCAACTGCAGTTGCACACGGATGTACAGGGAAAGGAAATGATCAAGTTCGTTTTGAAGTTTCTATTCAAGCATTAAATCCTTACTTAGAAGTGATTGCACCTGTACGTGAATGGAAGTGGTCACGTGAAGAAGAAATTGCATATGCAAAAGAAAACGATGTACCAATTCCGATTAATTTAGATAGCCCGTTTTCAATCGATCAAAACTTATGGGGACGCAGCAACGAATGTGGAATTTTAGAAGATCCATGGGCAGCGCCGCCAGAAGATGCATATGAGATGACATTGGCATTAGAAGATACACCGAATAAACCAGAGTTTGTAGAAATCGGATTTGAAGCAGGCGTACCGACTACTTTAAATGGCACTGCATATTCACTTGCAGAATTAATTAAAACGTTAAATGCGCTTGCTGGAAAACACGGCGTTGGACGTATTGATCACGTAGAAAATCGTCTTGTCGGTATTAAATCTCGTGAAGTATACGAATGCCCAGCAGCAATGACGTTAATCACTGCGCATAAAGAGTTGGAAGATTTAACACACGTAAAAGAAGTAGCACATTTTAAACCAGTGATTGAACAGAAAATAACAGAACTTATTTATAATGGTTTATGGTTCTCACCTTTAAAACAAGCGCTTCATGCATTTTTACAAGAAACGCAAAAGAATGTAACAGGTACAGTGCGTGTGAAATTATTTAAAGGTCATGCGATTGTAGAAGGACGTAAATCTGAATACTCTTTATACGATGAAAAATTAGCAACATATACTGCTCAAGATGAATTTAATCATGATGCAGCAGTTGGATTCATTTCATTATTCGGTTTACCGACGAAAGTATACAGCCAAGTGAATCAAAAGAAGGTGGAAGCGTGAGCAAACTTTGGGGCGGACGTTTTACAGAAGAAGCGGAAGCATGGGTTGAAGAGTTCGGAGCATCCATCTCCTTCGATCAACAATTAGTAAATCAAGATATAAAAGGAAGTATTGCGCACGTCACGATGCTAGCAAAGCAGGGCATCGTGACGAAAGAAGAAGCAGAGAAAATAAAGATAGGTCTTCAATATTTATTGAAAGAAGCAAAAGAGAATAAGCTACAATTTTCAGTAGAAGCAGAAGATATTCATTTAAACATCGAAAAAATGTTAATTGAACAAATTGGCGAAGTAGGAGGAAAACTTCACACTGGCCGAAGTCGTAATGATCAAGTAGCGACAGATATGCATTTGTATTTAAAAGAAAAGGTAGAACATATTATAAAAGCTACAAAACAATTGCAAACTGTTCTTGTTCAACAAGCAGAAAATAATATTGAAACCATTATGCCGGGCTATACGCACTTGCAGCGTGCCCAGCCGATTTCATTTGCTCATCATATTCTCGCTTACTTTTGGATGTTAGAGCGTGATGTGAATCGTTATGAAGATTCGTTAAAACGTATTAACATTTCGCCATTAGGAGCAGGAGCGTTAGCTGGAACGACATTCCCCATTGACCGAGAGTATAGTGCGGAGCTTCTTGGATTTAATGGAATCTATGAAAATAGTTTAGATGCAGTAAGCGATCGTGATTTCATACTGGAGTTCCTAAGTAACTCCTCTATGCTTATGATGCACTTATCACGCTTTTGCGAAGAACTTATTTTATGGAGTAGCCAAGAGTTTCAATTTATTGAAATGAGCGATCAATATGCAACGGGAAGCAGCATTATGCCGCAAAAGAAAAACCCGGATATGGCGGAACTAATCCGTGGTAAAACAGGCAGAGTATACGGTAATTTATTCAGTTTACTCACAGTAATGAAAGGATTACCGCTCGCTTACAATAAAGACTTACAAGAAGATAAAGAAGGAATGTTTGATACAGTTAAAACAGTAGAAGGATGCCTTCATATTATGGCGGGCATGCTTGAAACGATGACTGTAAACAAAGAAAAAATGGGGCAAGCTGTGACGCAAGATTTCTCCAACGCAACAGAAATTGCTGACTATTTAGCGAACAAAGGACTACCATTCCGTCAAGCTCATGAAATTGTTGGAAAGTTAGTGCTATATTGCACACAAAAAGGAATTTATTTATTAGATGTCTCTCTTGAAACATATAAAGAAATGAGCTCCTTATTTGAAGAAGATTTGTATGAAGTGCTGTCACCATATGCAGCTGTAAAGCGTCGTAACAGTGCTGGCGGGACTGGGTTTGAACAAATCAAAAACGCTTTGGAGAAGGCGAAGGGGTTAACGAAAGAAGTTATTAAGAATTGAGTTGGGAAGTACGCCAGTCTAGTAAAGTCTGGCGTACTTTATTTTTTACTAGCATTTAAGTTACAATGTAGTAAAAAATAACAATTTAGGGGAAGTCTATGAAAAAAATAGTGTTGATCATTGTACTGTTAATTAGCTTAATTGCAAATGCTAAAGTGTTTCTTTTGGACAAATATATGTATGTTGGTGAAAAAGAAAAGCGAGAAGAAGCGGTTATCGCAACGATGTGGCATTTACAAGATAAAGGATATAAAGAAAGTGATATTTTATATATAAAACCGGCCTTTTATAGCAAAATGGATTCTTATGGTATGAATGTACAGTTTAAAGATGAACCAAATGAATCATATACATATAGAGTTTTAAAAGATGCGAAAACAAATAAACTAACTGTACACCAAGATAGCAATGAGTCTGGTGGTATGGGCGGGAAACATCAAGAGCTTAAATAAAGAAAGAAAACGACTGATGGCATTCGCCTGCAGTCGTTTTCTTTTAATCATACTTATGTCGATCTTCCGTAATTCGAATATACTCAATATCCATCAAATCACGAAGTAATGCACCATTACTTAGTTCAACGCCGTGCTTCTCTTTAAAATGAGTGCGAATCGTATCTAGCATTTCAATTTCTTTGCCGTTCACATCTAAAATAATGCGTTCAGAATCATCCATATAGCATCCTCCTTTTTTACACATATATATTTTGTCCGTCTATTTCTAAAAAATGTATGTTAACGTAATGTTAGGAAATAAGAAAGGGATGGAAAATGAGACGTATTTATTTTATAGGGCTAATTTTGTACACATTCATTGTATTACATGTTGCATTCCCAAATATCTTTTCATTTGAGGATTTAGAAACAGTACACGTTGCGATATTTATTTTTGCTCTATTTGTAGTAGATTGCTTTATTTCTATATGGCTTTCGAAAAGAAAAGATATACAAGGCAAAAAAGAAATGGAACGGAAAAAGAGAAAACGTTCCTTTTGGATGATGACATACTGTTTGTCTTTAGTGCTTACTGCTGCTTTTTTTAGTGAACATATTCCATTAGAAAGAGTAAATATTGGATTTGGAGCATTCGTATTCGCATACTATTTTTTTATGCACTTTCTTCCTTATATGAAAGAAAAGCGAGGAGAAGAGGAAAATCCGCTTGTAGAAGAAGAGAAAGAACAAGAGCATAAGAGAATAGAAGGGGATATAAAGAAACTTGGAGAACAAAAGTGGTATTTAAAATCAAAAATCATATACGTTCTTTGCTTTATTACGCCGCCAATTGGTTATTTGTATGTTTTCTTATTTCGTAAAAAAATGACAGAAGGTGCAAGGCGAACGTACTTAACGGTTGCGACGATTATGATGGCATTATGGTCTTTGAAGTTTCTTCCGCCTTATGTGTTGGCAATTACCGTTGTTGTCGTAGCATGTCTTTTGTTTATAGTGAAGTTTATAAAATGAAAAACACCAAGCCTATGTGGACTTGGTGTTTTATCTATAAATTAAAGCTCACCTTGCTCTTCATCACCACGAACAACAAGGACATCGCATTTCGCATAGCGAATAATATGTTCAGAGACGCTACCAATTAGGAAACGCTCAACAGCATTTAAACCAGTCGCACCACACATAATTAAATCTACTTTATGGTTTGGAGCGATTTCTTTTGAAATTTTTGATTTAGGATTACCGAATTCTAATACAGTTTCAATTTTTTCAAGACCAGCTTCAAGCGCAGTTTTTTTGTAGTCTTCTAATAGGTCTTCTGCAAATAGATTTGCACGTTCCGCAATTGCACGGCTATAAGCTTCTACTGCTGAGTATGCTTTTACATCAACGATATGAGCAATTGTTAATGTTGCATTGTTGCGCTTTGCGACTTGAATTGCTTTTTTAAAGGCTTTTTCTGCTTCTTTAGAACCATCCACTGCGATTAAAATATTTGTATATGTATTATTCATAGTAAATTCCTCCCAATCTGTTTTATAACTGTTTACAACTTAATTATAAAACAAATTTTGGTAACGTGCTTGCCAGAAACGTTACAGAATTTTGAAAACTCTGTTTCAATTCATTTTAGTTGTAATTGGAGCGAGAACTTGTTACATATGAAGTATAGCAATTTAAAAGGGGGCAGTTTTGTGAGACATGCGCTCATTACAGCCGGTACGAAAGGTTTAGGAAAGCAAGTAACAGAAAAGTTATTGGCTAAAGGCTATTCAGTAACAGTAACGTACCATAGCGATATCACGGCTATGGAAACGATGAAAGAAACATATAAAGATGTGGAAGAGCGTCTACAATTCGTGCAAGCGGATGTCACGAAAAAGGAAGATTTACATAAAATAGTAGAAGAAGCGATGAGCCGTTTTGGCAAAATTGACTTTTTAATTAATAATGCTGGTCCATATGTATTTGAACGAAAAAAGTTAGTTGATTATGAAGAAGATGAATGGAATGAAATGATTCAGGGAAATTTAACAGCGGTATTTCATTTATTAAAACTTGTCGTTCCGGTCATGAGAAAACAGAACTTTGGCCGTATTATTAATTACGGATTTCAAGGGGCGGATAGTGCACCGGGATGGATTTATCGTTCAGCTTTTGCCGCAGCGAAAGTAGGACTTGTTTCATTAACGAAAACAGTTGCTTATGAAGAAGCGGAGTATGGTATCACTGCGAACATGGTATGTCCTGGTGATATTATTGGCGATATGAAAGAGGCAACTATTCAAGAAGCACGTCAGCTGAAAGAGCATAACACACCGATTGGTAGATCTGGAACAGGTGAAGATATTGCAAGAACCATTTCGTTTTTATGTGAGGACGATTCCGATATGATTACCGGTACAATTATTGAAGTGACTGGTGCAGTGGATGTTATTCATAGACATCGATAGAATAAAATAAGATGAAGTTTCGAATAATTGGACAGTTTATCCATTGTGCTGAGAGGTGCGGATAATACTGTCCTTTAATATAAAATTAAATCTATCGGAAAACTCGTGTTATTTTTTTGTCAAATATTGAGATATTATGTTAAAATATAAGAGCGTAGAAAGCGCTTTAAAAAATGATTCAGGGGTCATTTCATAACTCAAGGGGGAACTAATCATGCGTATCGGTATTCCAACAGAAATTAAAAACAATGAAAACCGTGTGGCAATGACGCCAGCGGGAGCAGTACATTTAGTACAAAATGGTCACGAAGTTTTTGTTCAAAAAGGAGCAGGTTTAGGATCTGGCTTTACAGATGAAGAATACGTACAAGCTGGTGCGAAACTTGTAGAAACTGCTGAAGAAGCATGGAATCAAGATATGGTTATGAAGGTAAAAGAGCCAGTAGCAAGTGAATACGGCTATTTCCGTGAAGGCTTAATCTTATTCACATACTTACACTTAGCTCCAGAACCAGAATTAACGAAAGCATTAATCGATAACAAAGTTGCATCAATCGCATACGAAACAGTACAATTAGACAATCGTTCTTTACCATTACTTGCACCTATGAGTGAAGTGGCTGGTCGTATGTCTGCACAAATCGGTGCACAATTCCTTGAGAAAAACAAAGGCGGTAAAGGTATTTTACTTGCAGGCGTTCCAGGGGTAAAACGCGGCAAAGTAACAATCATCGGCGGTGGTCAAGCTGGTACAAACGCAGCTAAGATTGCAGTAGGTTTAGGTGCAGATGTAACAATCATTGACTTAAGTGCAGAACGTCTTCGTCAATTAGATGATATTTTCGGTAACCAAGTAAAAACATTAATGTCTAATCCATACAACATTGCAGAAGCTGTTAAAGAATCTGACCTTGTTATTGGAGCAGTATTAATTCCAGGTGCAAAAGCGCCAAAACTTGTAACTGAAGAAATGATTCAATCAATGGAACCAGGTTCTGTCGTTGTAGATATCGCGATTGACCAAGGTGGTATTTTCGAAACAACTGATCGTATTACAACTCATGACAACCCAACTTACGAAAAACATGGCGTTGTTCATTATGCAGTTGCTAATATGCCAGGTGCAGTTCCACGTACGTCAACTCTTGCATTAACAAACGTAACAGTACCATATGCAGTACAAATTGCTAACAAGGGCTACAAAGAAGCTTGCTTAGGCAACACTGCATTATTAAAAGGTATTAACACATTAGATGGTTATGTAACATTCGAAGCAGTTGCGGAAGCTCACGGCTTACAATACGCTGATGCAAAAGAGCTTCTTGAAAAAGCTCCTGCTTTATCATAATAGAAATACATTTGAGACCTTCCTTTTCGTGAGGAGGGTCTTTTTTATATGGAGAAATAACATGTGAATAATTGTTATTTATTGGTGTAAATCGATTTTTATTATGATAATTTAGAATTATATAATAAAAAGAGGGGATTCGATGGGGAGCAAAAAGAGGAAGAAAAAACAGGCAAAGAGACAAAGGTATATAAAGAACAAAAAGGAACAGAACATACCTTTTTCACAAAAAGTAGTCATTACGATAGAGAAAATATTTCGGTATATTTGTATGGCTCTGTATGTAATTTTGTGTATGTATTCATTTGGAGTGTTTTACAGTTTTGAGATAACTCCTAATATTATTGAGAGTATTTTAGAATTTCTCCTTGTTGCAATAGAATTAGTCTTATTCTTTATATTATTTGATACAGTATGGCCTAGTCATGAAAGTAAAAAAGATAGAAAAAGAAGCAAAAAATCTTCATACGCTTCAAGCTCATCAAGTGGATTCGGTGACTACAGTAGCAATGACTGTAGTAGCTCAAGTGATGGTGGAGGAGATTGCGGAGGTGGTGGAGATTAAGTTAGTTTTTTAGAAGAACGACTAATGAAAGGATGGGACGAAAGATGGAGACTGTGAACTTAATAGAATTAACAAAGGATATTAAAGATCAACATAAAAACTTCGTCGTTTCAAATATAAACAGTCATTGCTTACGAATCGCTGTATTTACTGGTGAATATGATTGGCACTATCATTCTAATTCGGATGAATTATTTATTGTGTTAGAGGGAGAATTACTTATTGATTTTGAAGATGGAGAAACAGCGGTTTTAAAGCCAAATGATTCAATCTTAATTCCAGCATGTAAGATTCATAGAACGAGAGCATTAAAGAGAACTGTAAATCTTTGTTTTGAACATATAGAGGCGGATACGATTAAAGTGGAGCAATTATGAAAAAATTATCCGTAGCCGAGTATAGAAAAATCCTTCCGATTTTAGAAAGTCATACAAAAACGACGACGTTTGCTTATGCGGTATGTGATCAAGTGATAGATGGTGAGGTTTTTGCAAACGAGAAATTAACAGCAGGACTAATTCGTACAGCTAACGGTATTTATTATTTATTTGGTGATACTGATGATCAAAATTATAACGAAGATTTATTTTCTTTTATAAAAAAGGCTATTGAAAAAACAGAGAAGAGATTTACATTGTTCTCTTCGAGTAACGAGTGGGAAATGATGATAGAAGAACGTTTTAGTCATGTACTTCGAAACATTCCGCGAATGAAATTTCAAAGCGTAACCTTTGAAGAGAGAAAACGAGATTGTAACAAAAATACATATGAAGTGAAGCGTATTGATAGAAGAGATATAGAACGAAGCAGTGAATTTACAGAGGAGTACTACAAAGAATATTGGGGATCAAAAGAAACGTTTTTAAACGGTGGTTTTGGATTTTGTATAGAACTAGAAGGAATGATTGTAGCGGAATGTGTTTCAATATTTAGTGGGAACGGATTTGCTGAAATTGATATTGTGACGCATAAAGCATATCAAGGGAAAGGATTAGCCCAAGCTGTTGCAGCAAGGTTTATTGAACATTGCATACAAAATGATATTATACCGTGCTGGGATTGTTATGTAGACAATATTCCTTCGCAAAAATTAGCTAGTAAATTAAGTTTTTATCATCCAATAGAATATAGATTGTTTGTACGTAAGAAAACGGGGGAATAAAAATGAATGTGGAGTTAACGAGATTTAAAGTGAAACAAGATAAAAGTCATCGTGTAGATGAATGGATGCAACTTCTGAATGACAATATGAAAGAAGTACTTTTGACATTAAACGACGAAAAGATGTACGTTGAGACAATTTTCCGGGAAATAAGAGATGGAGAAGAGTACTTATATTGGTATTCTGTGCAAGGAGAAGGTGGGGCTCTTGTCGAAAATTCTCATTATGAAATTGATAAAAAGCACTTGGAATTTTGGTATGAGTGTATTGATGAAGAAGCACCTTCTGTTGATATGAAAACAGAAGTCGTTATGATTCAAGATGTTGTGAAGGACGCGATGAAATAATAGATTGGTATTTTATAACCGTAAAAGGGTCATCTTTTTGGTCGGAATATATATTATTGGAGATGCTGTAGGATGAGAATTAGTAATAAATATATCACTCTCGATGAAATAGAAGTAATAAGAGAACCTTTAAATAAATTGTATGAATATCATAATAATACATCAAGGCATTTTTCTGGTGACTATCCAAGAATGACATTTGAGGAACGTATTGAAATTTATAAACAAAATTCAAAGTATGGAGAGTATAGAATTGAATTATTAGTTGAGGCGGAAACAGATAATATATTAGGATGTTGTATAGCGTATAGCAAAAGTGTAAACGGAAAGATTGAAGTTTTATTCGTTGATGAAAGATACCGAAGAAACGGATTTGGTTTGAAATTAATGAATAGTGCAGTGGAATGGTTTAAAGCGAAGAAGATAGATGAAATTGAATTAACAGTAGTGTAGGGAAATGAAGCTGTATCGTTTTATGAAAAGCTGGGGTTTTATCCTCGTTCAATTATTATGGAAACTAAGTCATAACGATAGTATGGAGAGAGATGAGTGAGAGTTTTTGTTTCAAAAAAGTGATTTATATGTTAATAAAATATATGTGAAGGGCGCATCAAAATAGATGTGCTTTTTATTATGATAAAAATGTAGAACAGCTGTATTTGGATATCTTTAAGTGAAAATAAAAGGGATATTAAGAATCTTTTAGGACAAACTATAAAGAAATAAAAAACACCAAACCCAAAGACCTACCAATATACGGTGTAGTCGTAACAGGCAAAACAGAGGATTTACAAAGTTTACAAGGAGCACCATATATTAAGGCTGCTGTAAGAGGTGTAACAGTTGAGAAATATTGATTACAAGCGATTAATGTGAATAATCAGAAAATTTATGTTATAATATGGGAAAAGGAGGTTTATATGAGGCAAATACATGGAGCAATTTATATTTACATAACAATGTTTTTCGTGGCGGTATCCTATGGATTGGGGCACGTGTATTCGCATCCTATACTAACTTTTTTAAGCGGAGCATGTATGGCGTTTGCGCTTCTTGTCCACCTTTTCTCAGTTTGGATCGTGAAATTTCAATTAAATATTAGTGAAATAGAAGAAGGCACTT
Organism: Bacillus sp. BR3(2024); assembly: GCF_039134555.1. Lineage (NCBI taxonomy): Bacteria > Bacillati > Bacillota > Bacilli > Caryophanales > Bacillaceae > Bacillus > Bacillus sp. BR3(2024). The sequence continues at coordinate 4,440,604 of NZ_CP152433.1, read as the reverse complement.
TTTGAGTGGCCTTCTTTTTTTAATAATATTTTGGAAGTTCTTGTAGCAATTTTTCAATTTCGCATTCTGTTTCTTCACATATAGAAAGCTTGCGCAGTCTGAAAAATAAGCTGCGTAAGAAAGATTTTATATTTCCGTATAGAAACTCGTATGATTCAATATGTAATGTTTGTTTTTGAACGGGTAATTGAGCTACTAAATCACGAAGGGCTAATATGAGTGCTTCTTCCTTTAAGCCATTTTGTAGCATTGCGACAATCGGATAAACGATACGTTCATCTTCTTCATATTTGTAATAGATGGAATGAACACAAACTTTGTTTAATAAAGTTTGTAATATTTCTTCGTAATATAAAGTTTCCAGTTTAGGACTATTCACAAGCGCCTCAAATGTATCAGAAGCATGAGCGATACTATGTGCCCAGCCGTGTTTTTGCACATATCCCCGGAAATCATGTTCGTTGTTCATATATAGAATTAGTTGATCTTTTACATTTGAAATATCAGTCTGTGATAAGAAATTATGATTTGTATCAGCATCAATAATGAGGGCAATTAATAATGTTGTAAATGCTCGGGTAAATACCGCATCTTCATCATCTGAATGAATCTTATACAATAAATATTTTTCACTGATGCTTTCTAATAATAGTTTCTGTAATTGTGTGTGTGAAAGATATTCCTTCTTGATGAGATGAAAAAAAGTAGAGTAGATGAGTTTGTCCCTTAAATAGCTATCAGTATCGCCAATTTGCTCAAGCATATTGGAACTTAAAGAATCAATGTTAAGTGTGTTATCCAGTATGTAATTATTATTACGAATTTCTTCTAACTGTTGTTGTAACATATAAACCCTCTATTTTAGAAAATTCTGTATTTTAATAGTATAATAGAAGGAAGAAATAGACAATAAATAAGTGCATTTGAATGGAGGGGCATGATGAAGAGAGCGTTATTCTTTTTCATTTGTATTTTCTTTTTAGGAAGCTGCTCGATTTGGTATTTTACTTTTTCTAGCGAGAGCAAAAGTTGGACTGGACAATATAAAGGGCATATTAAGGATGACAGTGAAGATGGAATGTTTACGTTTCAATATAAGGGCGGGGATGGAAAGACAGAATTTAAAAACTTAGAGATTGCTATTAATGGAGCCTTTAGTACAATGACACAAACGTCAGAAGTTCATAGAGGAGCAAAGGTTGAAATGAAGTCTTCTTGTGTAAGTTGCGCGCCTATCTCTAAAGATGAACCTATAGAAGTTGTGATTAAATGGGATGATAAGTATGAGGAGAAGATGGTGTTAAATTTGAAATAGCCTAGAGTAAGGAGTTAAAAATGAATAGGCATATGAAAATTGTTATGTTTTTAAGTGTATTTCTAGTCGTATTATCAGCGTGTGATACAAAACAAGTAGAGCAAGTAACGGTAAAAGAAGTACCTAAAGAAGGGTATATCATATTAAGAAATGACACGATGTTTTTTGCCGATGATAAAACGGTTGAAACAAAAGTAGAGTTGCAACATTATATAGAACAACAAATGAATAAAGAGCATCCAGCACATATAGTCTTGAGCTTTAAGGACAAAGACGCATATAAACAGTTAAAAACAGGGGATAAAATAAAAGTATGGTTTTCTCAAATACTTGAAAGTTATCCAGCAAAAATGATTGTAGAGAAATTTGAAATAGTAGGGAAATAGAAAAAGGCAGCACTCCCGCTGCCTTTTTCTATTATTTTACAAATTGTAACTCTTTCGGGAATTTCGTTAAAATTTCTGATCCGTCTTTTGTGATGTAAATATCATCTTCAATACGAACGCCACCTACGTTTGGTACGTAAATACCAGGTTCGATTGTGAAGACCATACCTTCTTTTAATGGAGACTCGTTACCAGCTTTTACATCTGGATATTCGTGTACGCTAATTCCAAGTCCGTGACCAAGTCGGTGTGGGAAGAAGTCTCCGTAACCTGCATCTGCGATAACAGAACGAGCAGCGTTGTCGATTGCGCCAAGTGTAACACCTGGTTTACATGCTTCAACTGCTTGTAGTTGTCCAGCAAGTACAGTGTTGTAAATACGAGTTTGTTCTTCAGAAATCTCGCCGAATGCCACTGTACGTGTAATATCAGAGCAATAACCGTCAATGATTACGCCTAAATCAAATAGTACGAAATCACCGCGTTTCATTTTGTTTGCGCCAGGAATACCGTGTGGAAGAGCTGAGTTCGCACCTGCTAATACCATCGTATCAAATGACATTTTATGTATGCCTTTTGTTTTTAATTCGTGTTCAATAATTGCTAATACTTCTAGTTCACTACGATCTTCTTTAATTGCATTTACACCAACTTCAACAGCATAGTCCGCCATTTTAGCTGCTTCGCGTAAAATAGAAAGTTCTTTTTCATCTTTAATTAAACGAAGTTCGCGAACTTTCTCCTCAGCTGATTTGAAAGCTGCATTTGGGAATAATTTCGTTAATTCTTCGTAGCGCTCTACGTTTAAATGTTCTTTTTCAATTGCAACTGCATTTGCATTGATGCCGCGGTCTTTAATTGCTTTTGCAATCATATCCCATGGTCTGTCAGTATCAGTAAATCCGATAATTTCATGTGCCCAGCCAGCGTTACGTGCTTGACCTTCTTCCATTTTAGGGCAAATTAAAATAGGTTCTTTTTCTTGGAATACAAACATACCAAGTAATCTTTCGTGTGGTTCACAGTGGAAGTTTGTCATGTAGAAGACGTTTGGTGTAGAAGTTAAGAACGCAGCTTCTACGTTTTTTTCTTTTAGCCATTGCATTAAATTTTCTAATCTAGCATTCATCGATTGGCACCCCCGAGATATTTAATTACAAATATAACTTTAACTCGGAAGAAAGCGTTATGACAAGTAAATAGATGTTAGAAAAGACAGGGAATTGAAAAATCATGTAGAATACAAAGTGAGAATGTGAACAGGGGAGGAATGTAATAATGAAAGTATCTTATCATGGACATTCAGTTGTGAAAATTGAGGCGAATGGAAAAGTTATTTTAATTGACCCGTTTTTAACAGGTAATCCGAAAACAGATTTAAAAACTGAAGATGTAAAAGTGGATGCAATTCTTTTATCGCATGGACACGGTGATCATGTTGGAGATACAGTAGAACTTGCGAAGAAAAATAATGCAGTTGTTGTAGCGCCATTTGAACTAGCAACATTTTTAAGTTGGCAAGGTGTAAATACACACCCGATGCATATTGGTGGTTCACATGAATTTGACTTCGGAAAAGTGAAGTTTACACAAGCATTCCACGGCTCTAGTTATATTGATGAAGAAAATAAGACGATTACATATACAGGTATGCCAGCAGGTATTTTATTTACAGCAGAAGAGAAAACTGTATACCACGCAGGAGATACTGCACTATTCTCTGATATGAAGTTAATTGGGGAATTAAATAAAGTTGATCTAGCATTTTTACCAATTGGTGATAATTTCACAATGGGACCAGAAGATGCTGTACTAGCGGCAAAATGGATTAATGCGAAAACTGTTGTACCGATGCATTACAATACGTTCCCAGTTATTGAACAAGATCCATATCAATTTGTAGAAAAGCTACAAAATTGTACAGGGAAAGTATTAGAAGCTGGAGAAAGTATTACACTATAGAAAAGAAACCCTTCATTTGAAAAGAAAAGTGAAGGGTTTTTTACGTGTGTAGGCCAGCTTTTAATGCTTGTATTTGTTTTGGTGATTCTTTTCTTTTGGTACGTGGTTGTTCAGGTGTTTCATTCAATTCCATTGCAACTTTTTTCCCATCTACGAAAGCTAAAAATACAGCACCTACAACCTTTAAAAGTTTTTTCATCATGTGTTCGCTCCTCTGTTTTATTTCTTGTCTTAATTGTATAGGCAATTAAGTGGGCGAACTATCGAATGAGATGACAATAGCATTACATTGTTGTAATAGAATGACTGGTGGAATGTAAGCGTCATTTTGTTATAAAAAAAATAGTACAGGTATGCAAAGAGAGAGTGTAACAGTTTTGAAAATATAGTATACTAAAAGTACAACACATGAAGAATTTAGGGAAAAGAAAGTATGGTGAAACCATTTGGCTACCAAGCATAACCAAATTTTAGAACATATTAATAGCCTGCCAGTAGGCCATAAAATTTCTGTAAGACAAATTGCGAAAGATTTGAGTGTAAGTGAAGGGACCGCTTACCGTGCAATTAAAGATGCAGAAAATAAAGGATATGTTAGTACAATTGAACGTGTCGGAACAATTCGAATTGAACAAAAGAAGAAAGAGAATATCGAAAAACTGACATATGCAGAAGTCGTTAACATTGTCGACGGTCAAGTACTTGGAGGCAGAGAAGGACTACATAAAACATTAAATAAATTCGTAATCGGAGCTATGAAATTAGAAGCGATGATGCGCTATACAGAAGCTGGGAATTTACTCATTATTGGTAACCGTACCAATGCACATGAATTAGCGCTAGAAACTGGAGCCGCTGTATTAATTACGGGCGGATTTGATACGGAAGATCATGTGAAGAAATTAGCAGACGAATTAAAGCTGCCGATCATTTCAAGTAGCTACGATACATTTACGGTCGCAACGTTAATTAATCGTGCAATTTATGACCAACTTATTAAGAAAGAAATTGTACTCGTTGAAGATATTTTAACGCCAATTGAAGAAACGTTATATTTAAAGCCGAGTGATACAGTACAGCAATGGCATGCATATAACGAAGAGACAATGCACGGAAGATATCCAATTGTCGATGAAAGTAACAAAGTACTAGGAATCGTAACTTCAAAAGATATGATCGGAGTAGCGAAAGAAACACCAATTGATAAAGTAATGACAAAACACCCAATTACAGTGAACGGTAAAATGTCTGTCGCAGCTGCGGCACGTATGATGGTGTGGGAAGGAATTGAATTACTTCCTGTCGTTGAGGAAGGAAACAAACTGCAAGGTATTATTAGCCGTCAAGATGTACTTCAGGCACTGCAAATGATTCAACGTCAGCCACAAGTTGGAGAAACCATTGATGATATTGTAACGAATCAATTTATGACACCAAAAGAAGCGAAGAATGAGCATCTATATCAATTTTCGGTGACGCCGCAAATGACGAACTCAATCGGGACGTTATCGTACGGTGTATTTGCAACAATTGTGACAGAAGCGACAAATCGCGTCATTCGTGCGCAAAAGAAAAGTGATTTAATTGTTGAAAACTTAACGATTTATTTCGTAAAGCCGGTTCAAATTGATAATGTTGTATCTGTTCATCCGAAAGTATTAGAAATTGGACGTAAATTTGGTAAGGTCGATGTAGAGGTGCATCATGAAGGTAATGTTGTTGGAAAAGCATTACTTATGGTTCAGTTAATCGATAAATAAAAAGATGGAACAAATCGTTTTGATTTGTTCCATCTTTTTTTGTTGTTTTAAATTTGAAAGGTATGATTTTAGATGGGAGTTTTGGTGAAATATGTATGGGATGGAGTGGAAAAGTAATGTGAGAAAAGACGGAATAATAATTCAATTCAGTTGTATATTGTGTTATGATTATATTGTAAGAAAATGGAATTGTGAGAGGTGGTATACATTATGTCGTCAGCCGTACTCTTTTTTGGTAGTATCTCACTATTTTACTTTCTTGTAATGATACCGATTCAATATTTATATTTACAAGGTTTACATGAAAAAAAGGAAAAGACAGGATTATCTCAGCGAGAGCTATATGAAAAAATGTCTTTTGGAGAAGAACAATTACATTTTCACGTACAAGGGAACCCATTTAATATACCATCTGCGTTTGTTGCGTATATGATTTTGAAAGTTAAGGGACGTAAAAAAGCATCACAATATTGATGCTTTTTTACGTTGCTTCATAGACTTCAGCTTCTTTAACTGCTAATGGCAAGAAATGTTTGTATTGGCGAAACCCGTTAAATACACTTGCACTACCAAATAGAACGAATAAAACACCAACGATAATACGAGCGGTTGAAAGTTCTAAAAAGAATTGGTTTATCCCGAAAAATAAAACGAATGAACCGAGTGCCATTGCGGATTTTCCTGAGAGCCAACCTTTCTCCATTGGGCGGTTTGTACGAAAGTATTTTGTTTTGTAAAAGAGGTACAACATAAATGAGACGATAATACAGAAGACTAATACTGGCATAATGAACACTCCCATCGCTTTGTGAAAAATAATAGAAAAGAAAAAGAAATATCTAAACTTTCTAACTTTTATTATAAAGCAATTGTTCGCATGTATGAAATACTTTCCGTTATAATGGAGGATAAAGTGAAGAAGTTGATTAAAAAGGAGATTATACATATGCATGAGCAAATTTTAGGAGCAATTAAAGAGTTTGATACAATTATTATTCATCGCCACGTGCGTCCGGATCCAGATGCGTTAGGTTCACAGGGTGGTCTTGGTACAATTCTACAAGAATCGTTTCCAGAGAAAAATATTTATACGGTTGGGTACAATGAGCCGTCACTAGCATACTTACGAGTAATGGATGATATTGAAGATAGTGTATACGAAAATGCGCTTGTTATTGTTTGTGATACTGCGAATCAAGAACGTGTTGACGATCAACGCTATACAAAAGGGAAGATGTTAATTAAAATTGATCATCATCCAAATGAAGATCCATATGGAGATATTACGTGGGTAGATACGACAGCGAGTTCTACAAGTGAAATGATTTATGAGTTTTATAACTATGGAAAAGATAAAGGATTAAAAATAACAAAAGAAGCAGCCCGCCTTATTTTAGCAGGAATTGTTGGAGATACAGGTCGTTTCTTATTCCCGAATACGACAGCAAAAACACTTCGTTACGTAAGTGAGCTTGTTGACATGGGTGTGAAATTCACAGATTTATACAATGAGATGTATAAGACAAAAGAAAAAATTGCTCGTTTAAACGGTTATATTTTACAAAACTTTACGATGGTAGAAGAAGGAGTAGCTTACATTAAATTAACGAAAGAAGTATTAGAAGAGTTTGATGTACTTCCTTCTGAAGCATCTGGTGTTGTTGGAGCGCTTGGCAATATTGATGGATTAAAGGCGTGGGTTCTATTTTTAGAGGAAGACGACGTAATTCGTGTTCGTCTTCGTTCAAAAGGACCAGTTATAAACAAATTAGCAATGCAATATAACGGCGGGGGGCATCCGATGGCTTCTGGTGCGAAGGCATCTTCTTGGGAAGAAGCGGATCGTCTTTTTGCTGATTTACGTGAGATTTGTAAATAAGAGACTATATGTTAGAACGAAAAGAAGGAGCGGCGCTAAAGCCCTCCTTCTTTATTTTTCTTTCTCTATAGTAATGCTAATTTCAAGCACTGTATCAAAAGATATTGTATCGACTTTAAAACGGTATAGCCGATCGTAATGTTTGTACGTTTTATTTTCGATTACCTTTTTAAGTAGGTCTTTATTTTTTGCGATACTTTGAATGTTTTTGGTTAAAAGATGTTGGAGGTCATTATGGATAGATGTAGTCATATTTTCGAGTGTGAGATTGTCTAAATCGTATTTTTCTCGATTGATAAGTTTTATTTTAATCTCTTGAATGGTTAAGAGCCGTTTATTTTCAGTGTTCAATTTTTCTTGATCTTCGAGAAGGACGTGGAGCTTTGCTTCTTGTTTTTCTATAATTTCTCTTTGTTCTGCTATTTTACTAGCTTGTTCTTCTTGAAAAACACCGTATATGTACAAAAAAATAAACCAGCTCAACACGCCTCCAACAGCAGCTCCAGCTAATACTAAGTACCATCTTTTTGCTGTATTGGCACTTGGTACTCTCATACATGTTCCTGCGTTAGCCATTTAATAATAATGAGACCTGTTTGCATACCACCAGTTGCGAAAAAAATAAGGAGAATTTGCTTTACGATATCTTTCATATCTCCGCCAAAGAAACTTCTTTCAAAGCTATAAAAGGTATCGAATGTTCCGCCGATTGCTGCAACGAGTGCCCAAATTCTTAAATTTTGGGCGAATTGATTAATGTAAGTTAGAGCTGGTTTTCCGATAAGAAACGCACCAAATCCACCAATTAATGAACCGCCAAGTATAACCCCAAAGGCAATAAAATAACTAATAATAAGCAGAGAGAAAAAAGTATGTTCTCTTACATCCATCGTCATTCCCCTTTCTTCTTCATATATATGGACAAAGTATAAGAAGTATGTTTTGATTTCCGCTTTCCTCATCACCTATAATAAAAGTAGTCAAATAGGTAAAGAGAGGGTACAACAGTGAAGTTTGTGCATTTACAATGTCAAACCGTTTTTAGTTTATTAAAAAGTGCTTGTAAAATTGATGAGCTTGTAGTCAGGGCGAAAGAACTCGGTTTTTCATCGCTGGCTATTACGGATGAAAATGTTATGTATGGCGTTATTCCGTTTTATAAAGCATGTAAGAAACATGGTATACAGCCCGTTATTGGATTAACCGCTTCTATTTTTAGTGAAGAAGAAGAAAGGTCTTATCCGCTTGTATTACTTGCTGAGAATGAAATAGGCTACCAAAATTTATTAAAGATTTCTAGCAGTATTATGACAAAGTCCAAAGAAGGTATTCCTAAGAAGTGGCTTGCGCATTATGCGAAAGGATTAATTGCAATTTCACCAGGTAAAGATGGCGAAATTGAGCAATTATTACTAGAAGACAATGAGAGTCAGGCTGAAGAAGTAGCTCGCACGTATCAAAATATGTTTGGCCATTTTTATATGAGTTTGCAGCATCATGCGATTCAAGATGAGTTGCTTTTACAAGAGAAACTACCTGAATTTATTAGTAGGGTTAATATTCCAGTCGTTGCAACAAACGATGTGCGCTATATCAATCAAAGTGACGCGCTTGTTCACGAATGTTTACTATCTGTTGAAAGTGGAACGAAAATGACTGATCCAGATAGGCCGAGGCTGAAAACAGATCAGTATTATTTAAAGTCATCGGATGAAATGGAAGCACTATTTTCCCATGCGCCGGAAGCAATCCAAAATACAATAAAAATTGCAGAGCGTTGCCAAGTAGAAATACCGTTCCATGTAAATCAACTTCCGAAGTTTCCTGTTCCGTCTAATGAAACGAGTGATATATACTTGCGTCGTGTTTGTGAAGAAGGTTTGCGGAAACGATATGGTGAACCGAAAGAAGTGCATATAAAGCGTTTGGATCATGAATTAAATGTTATTTCTCGTATGGGATTTAGTGATTATTTCCTCATCGTATGGGATTTTATGAAGTATGCACATGAAAATCATATTCTAACAGGACCAGGTCGTGGATCGGCAGCTGGTTCACTCGTTTCATACGTATTAGAAATTACAGATATTGATCCAATTGAATACGATCTATTATTTGAAAGGTTTTTAAATCCTGAACGTGTGACGCTTCCCGATATTGATATTGATTTTCCAGACGTAAGACGTGATGAGATGATTCGCTATGTGAAAGATAAATACGGTCAGCTCCGTGTTGCGCAAATTGTAACGTTTGGTACGCTTGCAGCAAAAGCGGCAATTAGAGACATTGCCCGCGTAATGGGGCTTCCGCCGCGAGATATTGATATATTTTCAAAACTTATTCCATCAAAGCTTGGTATAACGTTAAAAGATGCATATGAAGAATCACAATCACTTCGTGAGTTTATACAAGGGAATCTTCTGCATGAGCGTGTATTTGAAATCGCAAAACGTGTAGAAGGTTTACCACGTCATACGTCTATTCATGCGGCTGGTGTTATTATGAGTCAAGAACCGCTAACAGGAAGTGTAGCAATTCAAGAAGGACATAACGATGTTTATGTTACGCAATATCCAGCCGATGCGCTAGAAGAACTTGGTTTGCTTAAGATGGACTTTTTAGGATTACGTAATTTAACGTTACTTGAAAATATTATAAAATTTATCGCGAACAAAACAGGGAAAGAAATCGATATAAGAAACTTACCTCTTCAAGATGAAAAGACGTTCCAATTATTAGGGAGAGGGGATACAACAGGTGTATTCCAGCTTGAGTCGGGTGGTATGCGAAATGTACTTCGCGGGTTAAAACCGAATGAGTTTGAAGATATCGTAGCTGTTAACTCGTTATACAGACCAGGACCGATGGAACAGATACCGACTTTTATTGAATCGAAACATGGAAAAAGAAAAATTGAATATTTACATCCGGATTTAAAGCCAATTTTAGAAAGAACATACGGCGTCATTGTATACCAAGAACAAATTATGCAAATTGCATCGAAGTTAGCTGGTTTTTCGCTCGGAGAAGCAGATTTACTGCGCCGTGCGGTGAGTAAAAAAAATCGTGATATTTTAGATCAGGAACGTAAGCATTTCGTCCAAGGATGTTTGCGAAATGGTTATGATGAGACATCTGCAGAGAAAATTTATGATTTAATTGTAAGATTTGCGAATTACGGTTTTAACCGAAGTCACGCTGTAGCTTACAGTATGATCGGATATCAGCTTGCCTATTTGAAAGCGAATTATACGCTGGAATTTATGACGGCATTATTATCAAGCGCAATTGGAAATGAAGATAAGATTGTACAGTATATACGAGAAACGAAGCGGAAAGGTTTTCACGTTTTGCCACCGTCTCTTCAGAGGAGTGGCTACAACTTCCAAATAGAAGGGAATGCGATACGTTACAGTTTACTTTCGATCCGAAATATTGGAATGGCTACAGTGACGGCATTATTAGAAGAACGAGAGAAAAAAATGTTCGAAGATTTATTTGAATTTTGTCTTCGTATGCCGTCAAAGTTCGTAACGGAGCGTAATTTAGAAGCTTTCGTCTGGTCGGGATGTTTTGACGATTTTGGTGTTTCGAGAACGAATTTATGGAAAAGTATTAAAGGGGCGTTAGAGTACGCGAATCTCGCACGTGATTTAGGAGATGCTGTTCCAAAATCAAAATATGTACAAGGAGAAGAGTTATCTTTTATTGAACAACTAAATAAAGAGAAGGAAGCGCTTGGCTTTTATTTATCAAGTTATCCGACAGCGCAATATGTGAAGTTAGCAAAAGAATTAGAAATTCCATCTCTCGCTCAGGCGATGCGACACAAGAAAAAAGTACAAAGAGCTATTGTGTATATAACAAGTGTGAGAGTGATTCGTACGAAAAAGTTTCAAAAGATGGCATTTATTACATTCTGTGATCAAAATGATGAAATGGAAGCGGTCCTCTTCCCGGAAACGTATATACATTTCTCGGATAAGTTGCAAGAAGGAGCAATTGTTTTAGTTGACGGTACGATTGAGCTAAGAAATCATAAGCTGCAATGGATTGTAAATGGACTATATCCGCTAGAGGAAATGGATGTTTATGAAGAAAAGAAAGACGCATCTGTTTACGTGAAATTGCCGTCTCAGTATGAGAAAAAGCTTTTAAATCAGGTTACGAAAATATTGTTCGACTATTCAGGTTTTGCGAAAGTACTAATTTATTATGAAAAGGAACATAAAATGGTACAATTATCTCGGAGTTTATCGATTCATCCAAGTGAAGAATGTTTAGGAGCACTTCGTGAAATTGTCGGGGAAGAAAATGTAGTTGTGAAAATATAATGGACAATTTCCCTACACTTCGATTATTATAGTAGTAGTGTTCGTGGTCAGACCACTTGGAGAAATTGATATCAGCAAGAATAATTTGAGGAGAGTGGATAGTTTGTCAACACTTCGTGAAGAAGCACTTCACATGCATAAAGTGCATCAAGGAAAATTAGAAACTGTATCAAAAGTAAAAGTAGAAAATGCAAAAGATTTAAGTCTTGCATATTCTCCAGGGGTTGCAGAACCTTGTAAAGAAATTTATGACGATAAAAGTAAGGTATATGAATATACGATGAAGGGAAATATGGTAGCAGTTGTGACAGATGGAACAGCTGTACTTGGTCTTGGTAACATTGGACCTGAAGCATCTCTTCCAGTAATGGAAGGTAAAGCTGTATTATTCAAGAGCTTTGCTGGTGTAGATGCATTCCCAATTGCCTTAAATACAAACGATGTAGATAAAATTGTTGAAACTGTAAAATTAATGGAGCCAACTTTTGGCGGCGTTAACTTAGAAGATATCGCAGCACCAAACTGCTTCATTATTGAAGAGCGTTTGAAAAAAGAAACAAATATTCCTATCTTCCATGATGATCAACACGGAACAGCTATTGTAACAGTAGCAGGTCTTGTAAATGCACTGAAATTAGTTGGAAAGAAAATGTCTGACATTAAAGTTGTCGCAAATGGCGCAGGTGCAGCAGGTATTGCAATTATTAAACTTTTATATCGCTATGGTGTACGCGACATTATTATGTGTGACCGTAAAGGCGCAATCTATGATGGTCGTCCTACAGGTATGAATCCGGTGAAGGATGAAGTTGCAAAATATACAAATAAGAATCGTATAGAAGGTTCTTTAGCTGATGTTGTACAAGGTGCGGACGTATTCATTGGTGTATCTGCAGAAGGTGCATTAACAGAAGAGATGGTTCGTACAATGAATGACGATGCGATTATTTTTGCAATGGCGAATCCAGTTCCAGAAATTATGCCAGAATTGGCAAAAGCAGCGGGCGCAGCTGTTGTTGGAACAGGTCGTTCTGACTTCCCGAACCAAGTAAATAATGTACTGGCGTTCCCTGGTATTTTCCGCGGTGCACTTGACGTACATGCGACACAAATTAACGAAGAAATGAAGATGGCAGCTGTACAGGCTATTGCTGAGCTTGTAGCAGAAGATGAGTTAAATGCAGACTATATCATTCCGGCACCATTTGACGCGCGTGTAGCGCCTCAAGTAGCGGCTTACGTTGCAAAAGCAGCAATGGAGACAGGAGTAGCTCGCCGTCAAGTAGATCCAAATGAGATCGCTGAAAAAACAAAACAATTAGCGCTGATTGGTAAAGAATAAGCGAGGAATTTCCATTGACATCATCAAATACAAAAGTATATCTCGAAATTGTAAAAAAAATCCGTTCCATTATGGAAGAGGATGGTTTGGTGGCGGGGGATCGTTTGCCGTCTGAGCGTGAGTTAAGTTCACGCTTAAACGTAGGACGTTCCTCTGTAAGAGAAGCATTGCGTGCTTTAGAACTGGTAGGATTGATTGAAACGAGACGTGGTGAAGGGACGTTTATTCGAAACTTTTATGATAACGGTCTTGTACAATTAATTGCTCCGTTCTTATTGCAAGATGAGAAAACAATTCGTGATTTATTACAAACGAAACGATTACTTGAGAAAGATATGATTCGAATTGTATGTAATTTACCGAAAGAAACGTTTTCTAAAGTACTAAGTAGATTACACCAAGTACTTGAAGGAAATGAAAGCTCAGTCCCAACGCTTCATCAAACGTTCTTTAAAACACTTATTGAACAAGTCGATAATTATTTACTATATCGCATTTGGATGATCGTAAATGATTACGTAGCAACTCTTTCTTGTAAAGTTTCAAGAGATTCTATCGATATGTATAGAAAGCTTTATGCTACTTTGGAAGAAAAACAAGAAAATGATGCACTAAAAATTTACGATGAATTAGTAGAGAATATACAGTTTCACTCGTAATGTATAAAATTTGTCGAAATGACCATGACACGTTATGACAAACATTCTACCGCTTAGCGGTTAAAGTTAAACGTAAAGAGTGAGGTTATTAGACAGATTGAGAAGATAAGGCTAACATCAAACTTTGGTGTTAGCCCCATTTTCTTCTTACGCTAACCTTAGCTCTCAACGAAGGGGGTCAAATTGTGCTAAGAGATTTATTCGTGAAAAAGAAAAAGTACGCTGCAATACCTTCAGAACAAGTACGAAAAGATGTACCAGATGGCGTTATGACAAAATGTCCGGAATGTAAAAAAATCATGTATACGAAAGAACTTCTAAAAAATTTAAAAGTATGTGTGAATTGTGGATATCATCATCCTATGAATGCATGGGAACGTCTTGATAGTATATTGGACGAAGGGTCATTCCGTGAGTATGACAAAGAAATGGTTTCATTAAATCCACTCGAGTTTCCAGGTTATGAAGAGAAACTAGAGAGCGATCGTAAGAAGACTGAATTGAACGAAGCGGTTGTAACTGGTGAAGGAACAATTGATGACATGCTTGTTGTTGTTGCAGTAATGGATTCTCGTTTTCGAATGGGGAGCATGGGCTCTGTAGTAGGAGAAAAAATCGCCCGTGCGGTTGAAAAGGCGTACGACTTACAAGTTCCATTTATTATCTTTACTGCTTCGGGTGGTGCCCGTATGCAAGAAGGTATATTAAGTTTAATGCAAATGGCAAAAACAAGCGTAGCTTTGAAAAAGCATAGTAATGCAGGAGGATTATTTATTTCTGTTATGACTCACCCAACGACGGGCGGGGTTTCAGCGAGTTTCGCTTCACTTGGTGATTATAATCTTGCAGAACCAGGTGCACTTATCGGATTTGCTGGTAGACGTGTAATTGAACAAACGGTGCGTGAGAAACTACCAGAAGATTTCCAAACGGCAGAATTCTTACTAGATCATGGTCAATTAGATGCGGTGGTGCATCGTGATGATATGAGAGAATCACTTCGCAAGATTTTAGAAGTTCATCAAGGAGGGGAAATGGCTGTATGGCAGAGCTAGAATTTGAAAAACCAGTTGTTGAGCTAAGAAATAAGATTCGTGAACTGAAAGACTATACGAAAAACAGCCAGATGGACTTCAGTGAGGAGATTCGTATTTTGGAAGAAAAGCTAGAAAATTTAGAGGAAGATATATACGGCAATCTGAAAGTATGGGACCGTGTTCAAATTGCTCGTCATGCAGAACGACCGACAACGCTCGATTATATTGAGCACTTATTTACTGATTTTTTCGAATGTCATGGAGATCGTCTATTTGGCGATGATGCAGCGATTGTCGGCGGCATTGCGAAATATAAAGGGATGCCTGTAACTGTAATTGGGCATCAGCGCGGAAAAGATACGAAAGAAAATATTCGCCGTAACTTTGGAATGCCTCATCCAGAAGGATATCGAAAAGCATTACGTTTAATGAAGCAGGCGGAAAAGTTCAATCGTCCTATTATTTGTTTTATTGATACGAAAGGAGCTTATCCTGGTAAAGCTGCTGAAGAACGTGGTCAAAGTGAAGCTATCGCCCGCAATTTATTTGAAATGGCAGGTTTAACGGTACCTGTTATTTGTATCGTTATCGGCGAAGGTGGTAGTGGTGGTGCGCTAGGCCTTGGAGTTGGAGATTACATTCATATGCTAGAAAATTCCACTTATTCTGTTATTACACCAGAGGGTGCAGCGGCAATTCTTTGGAAAGATGCAGGAAAAGCAAAGGAAGCTGCAGAGGCAATGAAAATTACAGCAGCAGATTTGAAAGAATTAGGTGTGATTGACGAAATTATTCCAGAAGCAAGAGGCGGAGCTCACCGTAATATTTTGAAACAGTCAGAAAATATAGACTTAATGATTCGAAAAACTTTTGAACAATTAAACGAAATTTCGAAAGATGAATTAATCGAAAAACGTTATGAAAAATATATGAAAATTGGGCAAGTTTCGTTTTCAAACGCTTCCATTTGGATAAAATAAGAAAAGCGTGCGTTCCACTTCGCGAATGCACGTTTTTATTATGAAAAGACACATCTTCTCCATTGTATTTTTATATTTTTTCGTGTTATTTTATTATAAGGCAAATAATCTTTATGAGGTGAGTACAAATGAAACGTATTGGTGTATTAACAAGTGGTGGAGATTCACCTGGTATGAATGCTGCCATTCGTGCAGTTGTTCGTAAAGCGATTTTCCATGATATTGAAGTATATGGTATTTACCATGGATACGCTGGATTAATTTCTGGTCACATTGAAAAATTAGAACTTGGTTCTGTTGGCGATATTATCCACCGCGGTGGTACAAAATTATATACAGCAAGATGTCCTGAGTTTAAAGATCCAGAAGTACGACTAAAAGGTATCGAGCAATTAAAGAAACACGGTATCGAAGGACTTGTTGTTATTGGTGGAGATGGTTCTTACCAAGGCGCTAAAAAATTAACTGAACAAGGATTCCCATGTGTTGGTGTACCAGGTACAATCGACAATGATATCCCTGGAACAGACTTCACAATTGGTTTCGATACAGCTTTAAACACTGTTATTGATGCAATTGATAAAATTCGTGACACAGCTACATCTCATGAACGTACATATGTTATCGAAGTAATGGGACGTCACGCTGGTGATATCGCATTATGGGCTGGTTTAGCTGATGGTGCGGAAACGATCTTAATTCCAGAAGAAGAGTATGACATGGATGATGTTATCGCTCGTCTGAAGCGTGGTAGTGAACGTGGTAAAAAACACAGTATTATCGTTGTAGCTGAAGGTGTTGGAAGTGCAATTGACATCGGTAAGCACATTGAAGAAGCAACAAACTTTGATACTCGTGTAACTGTATTAGGTCACGTACAACGTGGTGGATCACCAAGTGCACAAGACCGTGTATTAGCAAGTCGTCTTGGCGCAAGAGCAGTTGAATTATTAATTGCTGGTAAAGGCGGACGTTGTGTAGGTATTCAAGATAACAAACTTGTTGATCATGACATTATCGAAGCGTTAGCTCAAAAGCATACAATCGATAAAGACATGTATCAATTATCTAAAGAATTATCCATCTAATCGGCGTAATGTCAGATATTTGGGAACGGTTTCATAATTTTCGGAGGTGCAATATGCGTAAAACTAAAATTGTATGTACTATAGGTCCTGCTAGTGAAAGTATTGAAAAATTAGAGCAATTAATCGAAGCAGGTATGAACGTTGCTCGTTTAAACTTCTCTCATGGTAGCCATGAAGAGCACGGAGCTCGTATTAAAAACATTCGTGAAGCTTCAAAGAAAACTGGTAAAACAGTTGGTATCTTACTTGATACAAAAGGTCCAGAAATCCGTACTCACGACTTCGTAGACGGACAAGCTGAGCTTGTAACAGGTGCAGAAGTAGTTCTTTCTACTGAGCAAGTATTAGGTACTGCAGAGAAGTTCTCTGTATCTTATGCTGGTCTTTATGACGATGTAGACCCAGGTTCTCGTATTCTAATCGATGACGGTCTTATCGAACTAGAAGTAATCGAAAAAGCTGATGGAAACATCCGTACAAAAGTTCTTAACAGCGGAACTGTAAAAAATAAAAAAGGTGTTAACGTACCAAACGTAAGCATTAAGCTTCCTGGTATCACTGAAAAAGACGTAAAAGATATCATCTTCGGTATCGAGCAAAAAGTTGATTTCATTGCAGCTTCATTCGTACGTAAAGCGTCTGACGTATTAGAAATCCGTGAATTATTAGAAGAGCATAACGCTCAATACATCCAAATCGTACCAAAAATCGAAAACCAAGAAGGTATCGACAACATCGATTCAATCTTAGAAGTTTCTGACGGTTTAATGGTAGCTCGTGGTGACATGGGTGTAGAAATTCCACCAGAAGAAGTACCGTTAGTACAAAAACGTCTAATTAAAAAATGTAACGTGTTAGGTAAACCAGTTATTACTGCAACACAAATGTTAGATTCTATGCAACGTAACCCACGTCCAACTCGTGCGGAAGCAAGTGACGTAGCTAACGCAATCTTCGATGGTACAGATGCAATCATGCTTTCAGGTGAAACAGCTGCTGGACAATACCCAGTAGAAGCAGTAACAATGATGGCTAACATTGCGGTACGTGTTGAAAAATCATTACAATATGAAGATATGTTCAAAAAACGTATTAAAGAGTTCACTCCAACAATTACAGATGCAATTAGCCAATCTGTTGCACATACAGCACTTGCTCTTGATGTAGCTGCAATCGTAGCTCCAACAGAAAGTGGATATACTGCGAAAATGATCTCTAAATACCGTCCAAAATCTCCAATCGTAGCTGTAACATCTGACGAGCAAGTAGGACGTCGTCTTGCGCTTGTTTGGGGTGTACAAGCATTTATGGCTGAGAAGCGCGCAGCTTCAACTGACGAAATGTTAGATACAGCAATTCAAACAGGTATGGATGCAGGCCTAATCGGACTTGGAGATACTGTAGTGATTACTGCTGGTGTTCCAGTTGCTGAAACTGGTACAACAAACTTAATGAAAATCCACGTTGTTGGTGAAGAAATTGCTAAAGGACAAGGAATCGGTCGTAAAGCTGCAAAAGGTAAAGTAGTTGTAGCAAAAACAGCTGCTGAAGCTGTAGCGAACGTAAACGAAGGTGATATCCTTGTTACAACAAGCACTGATAAAGATATGATTCCTGCAATCGAAAAAGCTGCAGCTTTAGTTGTAGAAGAAGGTGGCTTAACAAGCCATGCAGCTGTTGTAGGTGTATCAATCGGTATTCCTGTTATCGTTGGTGTAAACGGCGTAACAGCAACTTTAAAAAATGGCCAAGAAGTAACAGTTGATGCAGCACGCGGAATTGTTTATAATGGACATGCGGAAGTGCTATAAGTAATACGGAGAGAAGGATCGGAGTCCTTCTCTTTTTTTTTTTTTTTTACACAAAAACGAGATAAAATTAGCTTAAAGCGCCTAGAATTGCTTTTAAAAGCTGTTTGTTATGGGTTTTAATATGAAAGGGTATCTATATTTCATATGATGTATATAGGCATTGTGAGGGCGTTAAAAGTGAGATGTGAGAGAGGTGTAGAACTATGAAGTGGTTACTATTCTTGTTTATTTTAATACCGGCGATTGAGATTACGGTCTTAATTGGATCAAGTCATGTAATAGGTTTATGGTCTACGTTCGCTATGATTGTATTTACAGGTGTTGTAGGTGTGTATTTGGCGAAAAGACAAGGGTTTAAAGTGCTTGGAGAGATTCAATCTAAGTTGAATAGAGGGGAAATGCCAGGTGAGGCGGTACTAGATGGTATTTTTGTATTTGTAGGAGGTATTCTCTTAGTGCTTCCTGGGTATGTGACAGATATGCTAGGGTTTATCTGCGTGATCCCTATTACGAGAGCTTTATTGAAGCCGCTTGTTATGAAGTGGATGGAATGGAAATTTAGAAAGAATTCTACTATTATTATTCAGAAATAGCACTTAGATTGTAGAAATCTAAGTGCTATTTTTTGTCTTGTAAAAGGAGAGGAACTTGCTGATTGAAGCTTTGTTTTACCGCGCTATTTGTGGGGTGGAATTTCTATCTCAAAGCTGGGCTGCTCGTAAGTGTCTGATGTGGGGCGAATGATGAGTGGGGATGAACAAAACGTTCGCTTATTATATTTGCTATATAATTTTCGTTTGAACTCTTGTGTGTACTTCGATTAAACTTGTGATTTTTTAGTGCTATTAATTTAGATGAATAAGATGGAGGGAAACACTGCTAAATTAAAGTTTTGCTTTCTTATATAGAGGAACGATTGGTGTAAAAAATTCATATAAAAAGGCGGAGATTGTTAGTTGAAGTCTTATTTTATGCTATTTTGTATATTTATTCATTTACATAAAAAGTAATAAATGTAAATGATAATTATAAAATAAATAGAATAAATATGTAAAAACACCACGGAATATGCGTTTTTCATGCAAAAAAACAAGAGAATTATCTTTTTTGAGTGCAATTCTCTTGTTTTATGTAATAAGTATGAAAAATAAGTACAAGGAATAATCAGTGGGAATTTCCCACTGATTACATGTAAGTTTTTTGTTGTGTATGAATTAGAAACTATTATTTTGAAGGTGAACCTTTAATATATTTCCACAAGTCATGGAAGACATTAGCTTTGTGTAATGTATTAAGTAGTACTAAGGTGACTGGGCCGATGATTAATCCTAAAAAGCCAAAAAGTTTAAAGCCGACAAATAGAGCGACGAGTGTTGCTAATGGATCGAGACCGATGTTAGATGAAAGTACTTTCGGCTCCATAATTTGTCTTTGGACAATCACGACGATGTATAAAATGAGAAGACCAATGGCGAATGCGGTATCGCCAGTGAAAAATACGTATATAACCCATGGAACAAAGACTGCGCCTGTTCCTAAATATGGTAGTAAATCTACAACCCCTGTAATAATCGCGATAGTAATGGCGTATGGTACGCGTAATATTAAAAGCCCGATTAGTACAATGACAGTTGTCATAGATACGAGTGTAAGTTGTGCTTTCACAAAACCAAACAAAGCTTTTCTTAAGTCGACAAAAATAGTTTTTCCATAGCCATGTACACGATTCGGTAGCAATTTTCTTGCTTTCTGAGCAAGACGGTGCCAATCGTAACTAATGAAGAAAGTGGCTAATAAAATGAATACAAGGACAGTTAAAGTTGTTGGCAGTGCACTAATGAAATTCGTTAACCCGCTTATAATGGCGGTTAAAAGTTCTTTCATTTGTGTTGTCGCTTCTGTTCCTAAGTTTTGAATGTTTTGTGTAATTGTATAGCGCTGTGGTTCTCCAAGATGATTAAATTTAGAGATTAAATCATCGTAGAGAGGCATAATATGATTAAGTGCAAATTGCTGAGCGAATGTAACAATATCTGGAAACTTTACTGTAACAAGTTGTAGTAAGTATGTTGTGGCAGATATTGCTTCAGTCACAAGATATGTAACAAGTCCAACGATAGCTCCAAATACGAGAATTAAGCTAACGAGTACTGCTAGTGCGCGAGGAAATTGTAGTTTTTGATTAAGGAAATTGACGACAGGATTAATCAAATAAGCAAATGCAAAAGCGATAATAAAAGGATAGATAAGCCCTGACATGTATAGTAATACATAGAACCCAGCTACCGTTGCTACAATGACAAATATGAGTCGCAATATCATATATAGTAAGTTTCGGTTCAAAGATGTATACCTCCCATTCCAATTTGGATTATCCTAATTCGTTCAACTTATAACGAGTGTGCCCCACTGATTAAAGTTTCACTTTATGTTATAGTGGAATGATGGATTTTTCCTGCTTTTTCAGTATGTGAGTGACTGTGAAAGCTTGGTGTTGATGCTTCTACTATATGGTAAAAACTTCATTTTCTCTTCTTTTTATTTTACCTGTTTCTAATTAGAAAAGAAAGAAGAGACGTCTGTTTTTTAAAATGTATACACGCTTAAATTTTTATGGTGAAAGTCTCAATTTATCATTTTAAAATACATAAAAAATGAAGTGATTCATGTTGAATAGGCATCGATATATCATGTATAACGATAGGTTTAAAGGTATTTTTGTTTGGAAATGAGTTCATTATTTTCAGAAAGGAAGTGCAAACATGATTAGTCAGTCAACGTTATTTTTATTCATACTACTTATTATAGGACTTATTGCGAAAAACCAATCGCTTACTGTGGCTATTGGTGTGTTATTTTTATTGAAGTTTACGTTTTTAGGAGATAAGGTCTTTCCTTATTTACAAACGAAAGGAATTAACCTAGGTGTAACGGTCATTACAATAGCGGTGCTCGTACCGATTGCGACGGGGGAAATAGGTTTTAAACAACTTGGAGAAGCGGCAAAATCTTATTATGCGTGGATTGCTTTAGCTTCAGGTGTAGCGGTCGCTTTGTTAGCGAAAGGCGGCGTACAATTGTTGACAACGGATCCCCACATTACAACTGCGCTTGTTTTTGGGACAATTATAGCGGTTGCGCTATTTAATGGGGTTGCTGTTGGTCCGTTAATTGGGGCTGGAATTGCCTATGCGGTTATGAGTATTATACAAATGTTTAAATAAGGAATTTTATAGTAATATAAAATTTTTGAATTCTTTCTGTTCACAAAAGTCAGATAATTGTTTATAATAGGATTAGAAACTTTGAAAAGTTACATAACAGCAGAGACTTTACACCAGATAAAATAAAAACAACATAAAACAATTTTATAATGATATTGTTTTATGTTGTTTTTATCATAAAACTCTTCGGAATGTATTTTCCTCACTAACTTGTTGTTTTGAGCGTGAGGATTCGGGGAGACATTCACGCTCATGCTTTCCATGTAAACAATGGACAATAAGAGGGGAACATCGCAACAAATTTGCATGATCGTGCATTTTGCTTGCCTAAAGAGTGAACGGGCGTTCATAATTCATAAGGGGAGCAAATAGATATAAGGAGCAAGGTTGGGAGAATTTTCAGGAAAAGGAGAGAATGTCATGACTGTTATTCGAGGTTTAGAAGGGGTAGTAGCAACAACATCATCTGTGAGCTCTATTATTGATGATACATTAACTTATGTTGGGTATAATATTGATGATTTAGCTGAGAATGCTACGTTTGAAGAAGTAGTGTACTTATTATGGCACCGCAAGCTTCCTAATGAAAAAGAACTAGCAGAATTTAATGAAATTGTATCAGAATACTATAAAGTTCCAGGTGAGATTTTAACATATTTGAAACAAGTAGATTTAAAAATTGCACATCCGATGTCTGTTTTACGAACTGCAATTTCCATGCTATCATTATACGATGAGAGCGCTGAAATTATGGACGAAAAGTCCAATTATTTGAAAGCGGTTAAATTACAGGCGCAAGTAGGAACTTTAGTTGCTGCTTACGCGAGAATCCGTAAAGGTTTAGATATTGTTGAGCCAAGAAAGGATCTATCATTAGCTGCAAACTTCTTGTACATGTTAAATGATCGCGAGCCAAATGAAGTTGAAATTGAAGCTTTTGATAAGGCGCTTGTACTTCATGCAGATCATGAGTTAAACGCTTCTACATTTACTGCACGTGTTTGCGTAGCTACACTTTCAGATGTATATTCTGGTATTACAGCAGCAATCGGTGCATTAAAAGGTCCTCTTCACGGTGGGGCAAATGAAAATGTAATGAAGATGTTAACTGAGATTGGTGAAGAAGAAAATGTAGAGTCATATATTCATAATGCTCTTCAAAATAAAGTGAAAATCATGGGCTTTGGCCACCGTGTGTATGAGCAGGGTGATCCACGTGCAAAACACTTACGTGAAATGTCTAAGAGATTATGCGTGCTTTTAGGAGAAGAGAAATGGTATAATATGTCTATCAAAATTGAAGACATTGTAACAAAAGAAAAAGGTCTTCCACCAAATGTTGATTTCTATTCAGCTTCTGTATACCATTGTTTAGGAATTGACCATGACTTATTTACACCTATTTTTGCAATTAGCCGTATGTCAGGCTGGTTAGCTCATATTCTAGAACAATATGAAAACAACCGTTTAATTCGTCCGCGTGCTGATTATAATGGACCAACGCATCAAGTGTATGTTCCAATTGCACAACGATAAGCGAATAACACTATTTTGATAGTGAAAATACGCTTTCAAAAGTCTGATTTTTTCGGAAAGATGTAATGATTAGAATATTTTAATTTGACTAACGGTTTGAACTGAGGGGTTATTCCCTCAGTTTCATACATATGAAATTTCAAACATGGGGGTTATCACATTGACGACAGGTGAAAAAATTACTGTAACTAATGGTGTTATGAATGTACCAAACAATCCGATTATTCCATTTATCGAGGGAGATGGAATTGGTCCTGATATTTGGGCAGCTGCATCTCGCGTACTAGAAGCAGCAGTTGAAAAAGCTTATGATGGTGAGAAGAAAATCGTTTGGAAAGAAGTGCTTGCAGGGGAAAAAGCATTCAACCAAACAGGCGAGTGGTTACCAGAAGAAACTTTAAACTTAATTCGTGAATATTTAATCGCGATTAAAGGTCCACTTACAACTCCAGTTGGCGGTGGTATTCGTTCTCTAAACGTAGCACTTCGTCAAGAATTAGATTTATATGTATGTCTACGTCCAGTTCGTTATTTTGAAGGTGTTCCTTCACCTGTAAAACGTCCGGAAGATACTGATATGGTTATTTTCCGTGAAAATACAGAAGACATTTATGCTGGAATTGAATATGCGCAAGGATCTCCAGAAGCAGAAAAAGTTCTTGCTTTCTTAAAAGAAGCAATGGGTGTTAATAAAATCCGCTTCCCAGAAACATCTGGTATTGGTATTAAGCCAATTTCAGAAGAAGGGACAAAGCGTCTTGTTCGTGCTGCAATTCAATATGCAATTAACGAAAAACGCTCTTCTGTTACATTAGTTCATAAAGGAAACATTATGAAATTTACAGAAGGTGCTTTCAAAAACTGGGGTTACGAAGTAGCGGAACAAGAATTCGGCGACAAAGTATTTACTTGGGCTGAATACGATCGTATCGTTGAAAAAGATGGTAAAGATGCAGCGAATAAAGCGATGGCAGACGCTGAAGTGGCTGGAAAAATCATCGTAAAAGATTCTATTGCAGACATCTTCTTACAACAAATTTTAACTCGTCCACGTGAGTTCGATGTTGTTGCAACAATGAACTTAAATGGTGACTATATCTCTGATGCACTTGCTGCACAAGTAGGTGGAATTGGTATTGCACCTGGTGCAAACATTAACTATGTAACTGGACATGCTATCTTTGAAGCTACGCACGGTACAGCTCCAAAATATGCAGGTTTAGATAAAGTAAACCCATCTTCAGTTCTTCTTTCTGGTGTATTATTATTAGAGCACTTAGGATGGAACGAAGCTGCGAAATTAGTAACTGCTTCAGTTGAGAAAACAATTGCTTCAAAAGTAGTAACTTATGATTTCGCACGCTTAATGGAAGGTGCAACAGAAGTGAAATGTTCTGAGTTCGCTAATGAACTTATTAAAAACATGGATGTAGCGATAATCAAAAACGCATAATTAAAGCGGGGGGTAAATTATGACAATCAAACGCAAGAAAGTTTCAGTCATCGGTGCAGGATTTACAGGAGCAACAACAGCATTCTTATTAGCACAAAAAGAACTTGCAGATGTTGTATTAGTGGACATCCCACAACTGGAAAATCCAACAAAAGGGAAAGCGTTAGATATGTTAGAAGCGAGCCCAGTACAAGGTTTTGATGCTAACATTATTGGAACATCTGATTACGCAGATACTGCTGATTCTGACGTTGTTGTAATTACAGCAGGTATTGCGCGTAAGCCTGGTATGAGCCGTGATGACTTAGTAGCAACAAACTCTAAAATTATGAAAAGTATTACGCGCGACATTGCAAAACATTCACCAAATGCGATTATTGTTGTATTAACAAATCCAGTTGATGCAATGACATATTCTGTATTTAAAGAAGCAGGATTCCCGAAAGAGCGTGTTATCGGTCAATCGGGCGTATTAGATACAGCTCGTTTCCGTACATTCATCGCACAAGAATTAAATCTTTCTGTGAAAGACATTACAGGATTTGTTCTTGGTGGACACGGTGATGATATGGTACCTCTTGTACGTTATTCTTATGCAGGTGGCATTCCGTTAGAAACGTTAATTCCGAAAGAGCGTTTAGAAGCAATCGTAGAACGTACACGTAAAGGTGGCGGTGAGATTGTAGGCTTATTAGGAAACGGTAGTGCATATTACGCACCAGCTGCTTCTTTAGTTGAAATGACAGAAGCAATCTTAAAAGATCAACGCCGTGTATTACCGGCTATTGCGTACCTTGAAGGTGAATATGGTTATAGTGACCTTTACTTAGGGGTACCAGTAATTCTAGGTGGTAACGGAATTGAAAAAATTATTGAATTAGAACTTCTTGCAGATGAAAAAGAAGCGTTAGATCGCTCTGTAGAATCTGTACGCAATGTTATGAAGGTTCTTGTTTAATAATGAAATAGAAGTAGAAAAAGATTCGGGGCCCCGAATCTTTTTCTACTATTTATACAAATGTTTTTTTGAAATAATATGAAAACGCTGTCATTTGGTGTATCCTATAACGAAACTGTAGATTTATACTATACATTGCCCTCATCATAGTAAAATTCGGATCAGGTATCGCTTTTAGTAGGATAATAAGGTGAAAAAATCGGAGGGGGTTGTAACATGTTAAAGAAAAAAGTTCAAATTGGTCGTAAAATGGATGAAATTACAGTAGGAGAGAAATTATCTATCACTGAAAAAATTGAGGATAAAGATTTGTTATTGTACTTAGGGTTAACGAATGATGCCAATCCATTATATATTCAGCATGATTACGCATCCCAAACTCCGTATGAAAAGCCGATTGTACCAAGCATTATGCTAACTGGAATGATTACAACGGCAGTTACGAAATATTTACCAGGTCCAGGTAGTCATATTACGAGAAAGGACCTTACGTTCGTGAAGCATGTTCACCATTATGAAACGTTACAAATCCACTTTGAAGTTGTGGCTGTTTCTGAGGAGGAACATACAATTGATATGCTTGTATCTGCTCATGATGAAAAAGGAGAAACTGTTGTGAAAGGTTCATTAACAGTAACGCCACCTTTTAAATCAGTCTCTATTATGGAAAAAGCATTAGATAATTTTTAAAAAGATGAAAATATGAATAGCGCTAGCATACCTTTAATAAGGATGCTAGCGCTATTTTTAGTTGAAGAATCCTTCTTTGAACCCTTCAGCAAATTCTGAGCACCCCGTTTTAATCGTATCCCAGCTCGGAGCGTTAAAAGCAAGGATACATGTGACTGCTAAAGATAGAATGGATAGTATTAGTCGCATAATAGACCTCCTTATATTATTAATTTATATATTAAGATTAATAATATAATTATCGGTAATTGAAGTCAATTAAAGGAGTGGTTTTTTAGGTGAGGTGGAAAAGAGAAGACGTGATCTTTGAAACAGTAAGAGAAGCTGAAGTGTGGGCAGACGGGGTTGCGAATGAAATGTACGGGAGAGTATTTGATGGATATGAAACACCAGATTATAAAATAGCGTATGCTCTTTCGTTTTTCCTAGCACAAAATCAAGATTTTATAGTTCATACGGAAGTGAGCTTTAAAGAAGAGAGAGCAATCTATAAAGTTTGGCAAAATCCTGTGTAGTTGCAGGTGAATCGTAATTACTTCTATTTTCTCAATTCTACACAAACGATCTCCATGAATAGACAATTA
The DNA here is from genome assembly GCF_039134555.1 of Bacillus sp. BR3(2024). Lineage (NCBI taxonomy): Bacteria > Bacillati > Bacillota > Bacilli > Caryophanales > Bacillaceae > Bacillus > Bacillus sp. BR3(2024). Next base: position 4,413,606 of record NZ_CP152433.1, on the reverse strand, counting down.
TATTGAGAGGGACCTTGTTTTCTAGTATGATGAGAATAACGGGGAAAATACTAGGATGAAGAAGGTTTCAAGTCTATAACTTGGAGGAAAAGAATGAACAATCGTATTTTAGTAGTTGATGATGAGGAATTTATCTTAACTTTAATCGAATTTAATTTACAACAAGCTGGGTTTGAAGTTATAACAGCGATGGATGGAGAAATGGCGCTTCAAAAAGCGACAACAGAACGCCCAGATTTAATTATATTAGATTTAATGCTTCCGAAAATGGATGGTATGGAAGTGTGTAAAGAATTACGATTGCAGCGCGTTATGACGCCGATTTTAATGTTAACGGCAAAAGATGATGAGTTTGATAAGGTGCTAGGCCTTGAACTTGGGGCGGATGATTATATGACAAAGCCATTTAGTCCAAGAGAAGTTGTTGCTCGTGTGAAGGCGATTTTGCGTCGTACGAAATTACAACAAGAAGAACAAGTTGCAGAAGCGCCAGATGAAGATAGCATCACAATTGCAGAACTTAAAATTTTACCGGAATTTTATGAGGCTTATTTCCAAGGAAGAAAGCTTGAATTAACACCAAAAGAATTTGAACTACTTGTGTATCTTGCGAAAAATAAAAGTCGCGTGTTGACACGTGATCAATTACTAAGTGCTGTATGGAATTACGATTTTGCTGGTGATACACGAATTGTTGATGTTCATATTAGCCATTTGCGCGATAAAATTGAACAAAATACGAAAAAACCGACGTACATTAAAACGATACGTGGTTTAGGATATAAATTAGAGGAGCCAAAAGGGAATGAATAAATTTCGTTCCAGGCTTCTTTTTACATTTGTTTCTCTTATTGTATTTATTTTAGTTGGACTAGGTTTATTACTAGAAACTGTGTTTGAAAACTACTATATAGATCATGCTAAAGAGAGAATGGTAAAAGAGACAGAGTATGTTGCGACGTTAGCAGAAGAGCAAGGTTTTGATAATGTCTTAAAAAACCCATACATATTTGAAAAGTTAGAAGAAAAAATACCAGCTTCTATCGTATTTTTGGATGAAAAAAAGAAAGTTCAATATAGAAAAGGACAAGAATTGGCATTTAGTCCAGAGACGATTAAAGAACTTTCTTCGGAAGTGGCAAAACAACGAAGTAAAGTGATTACGAAAGAAACGGATCGAAAGAATGAATTTTATCATGCGGTGTTCGTTCAAGATGTAGAAGGAAAACAAGGATACATTTTGGTGAAAAGTATAATTGATCCTTTAAGAGACGTACATCAAAAAACGTGGGGATTATTAATTATCGGATTTGTCATTGCTTGTCTCGTAGTTGTATTTTTAGGTATGAAAATTACAGGGCAATATATTAGGCCAATTGAATCGGTTACGAAAGTTGCAATTGAATTGGCAAAGGGCAATTATAAAGCACGTGCATACGAAAGTCATTCGGATGAAACTGGAATGCTGAGTAAAGCGATTAATATTTTAGCTCGAAATTTACAAGAGATGACACTTGAACAAGAAATGCAGCAAGATCGTCTGCATACGTTAATTGAAAATATGGGAAGCGGAATGATTTTAATTGATAGCCGAGGATATATAAACCTTGTAAACCGCTCTTATAAGGAAACTTTCCACGTAACAGATGAAGAATATTTAGATCGCTTATATTATGAATCGTTTCATCATACAGAAATTATTGAGCTTGTAGAAGAAATCTTTATGACAGAAGTGAAAGTGCGTAAACAAATGTTATTGCCACTTGGAATTGAACGGAAGCATTTCGAAGTATATGGAGCGCCGATTATCGGGACAAACCATGAATGGAAAGGGATTGTTCTCGTATTCCATGACATAACAGAGTTAAAGAAATTAGAACAAATGAGAAAAGACTTTTTAGCGAATGTTTCTCATGAATTAAAGACACCGATTACTTCTATTAAAGGTTTTTCAGAAACACTCTTAGACGGAGCGATGGATAATAAAAAATTCTGCGAACATTTCTTGCACATTATTTTAAAAGAAAGTGAGCGCATGCAAGGATTAATTGAAGATTTATTAGATTTGTCGAAGATCGAACAACAAGGATTTAAATTAAATATGGGAACCGTTGATATGAAGGGGCTGCTTGAAGATATTCATATGGTACTTGATAATAAAGCAGGAGAAAAAGAAATCTCTTTACAAGTTAATGTATTAAAACGTGCCTCTGTTATTGGAGATCCAAGTCGTTTGAAACAAATCTTTATTAATTTAATTAATAACGCAATCGTATATACACCGGCTGGAGGCGTTGTTTCAGTAGAGTTAGCGGAAGATAAATATAATGCTTATATAAAAGTATCGGATACTGGAATTGGTATTAGTAAAGAGGAAATTCCGCGTATTTTTGAACGTTTCTACCGGGTGGATAAAGCAAGAAGTAGAAATACTGGTGGTACCGGCCTTGGATTGTCGATCGTAAAGCATTTAGTTGAGGCGCATCAAGGTACGATTACAGTAGATAGTGAAGTTGGAGAAGGGACAACGTTTACAGTTGTTTTACCGAAATCAGCAACTGAAAAATAGGATGAAGGATGTTTACAATATATTAACAATGGCTTAATTAAATATTAATAAAGCTCTGTTAATATAATACATGAAAACCCCTTCATCCAAGGAGTAATTTTGGACGAGAATAGTTAAGCTGTTCTCGTCACTTCCCTTTATGCCAATATAAGTCTGTTTTATATATGAAAGAAAATAGCCGTTATTTTTCTTCTCTCTATTAGTCATGTTAATATAGAGAGAGGAAAGGAACGGTTTTTTTCTGTGAAAAAAATCATTTCAAATTTGTATGGGGAGGTTTCAATTTTGGAAAAAAAGGTCGTATTAGTAGATGGTAATAATATCGCGTATCGTGCTTTCTTTGCACTACCGCTTTTAAATAACGACAAAGGTATACATACGAACGCAATTTACGGTTTTACAATGATGTTAATGAGAATATTAGAGGAAGAAAAGCCAACTCATATGTTAGTGGCGTTTGATGCAGGCAAAACAACGTTCCGTCATAAAACGTATAGTGAGTATAAAGGAGGACGTCAAAAGACTCCACCTGAATTATCAGAGCAGTTCCCGTTTATTCGTGAGATGCTGGATGCGTTCAATGTACCGCGTTATGAATTAGAAAATTATGAAGCGGATGACATCATGGGAACGTTAGCGAAAGAAGCGAGTGAGCAAGGGGCGAGTGTAAAAGTTATTTCAGGAGATAAAGATTTACTTCAACTTGTTTCTGATAACACGCTTGTATGTATTCCGCGAAAAGGGATTACAGAAGTGGATGAATATACGAAAGAAGCTTTATTTGAAAAATACAGCTTATCACCAAAGCAAATTATCGATATGAAAGGTTTAATGGGAGACCAGTCAGATAATATACCGGGTGTACCAGGAGTTGGTGAAAAAACGGCAATTAAATTGTTAACACAGTTTGGAACGGTTGAAGAAGTGTATGAAAATCTAGATCAAGTAAGTGGGAAGAAATTAAAAGAAAAACTGGAAGAAAATAAAGAACAAGCTCTTATGAGTAAGGATCTTGCAACTATTATTACAGACGCGCCGATTACAGTTCATGTGGATGATATGGCGTATAAAGGATATGAAGCAAGTGATGTCATTCCAATGTTCGAGAGTTTAGGATTTACATCTCTTTTAAATAAATTAGGCGTTACGCCAGAAGAAACAGCTCCAGCTGAATTAGATGATATTACATTTGATATTGTGGAAGAAGTTACAGAAGAAATGCTTCAGCAAGATAGTGCGCTTATCGTTGAAGTACAAGAAGATAACTATCATAAAGCAGACATTCAAGGTTTCGGTATTCAAAATGAAAATGGATGTTACTTTATTCAGACAGACATTGCTCTTAAGTCAGATGCTTTTAAAGAGTGGCTTGCAGATGGAGAAATGAGAAAGCATACATTTGATGCGAAGCGTGCAATCGTTGCACTGAAATGGAATGGGATAGATATGCAAGGGATTGACTTTGATCTATTAATCGCTGCTTATTTACTTGACCCGGCTGATACAGATAAAGATTTCCGTACTGTAGCGAAAATGAAAGAAACGCATGCTGTGAAATCAGATGAAGAAGTTTACGGAAAAGGTGCGAAGCGTGCTGTTCCAGAGTTAAAGGTAGTCGCGGAGCATGTGGCTCGTAAAGTGCATGTATTATATGATGTAAAGCAAACATTCGTTGAAGAGTTAAAGAAGAATGAGCAATATGAACTGTTTACAGAGTTAGAATTGCCGCTTGCACGTGTATTAGCTGATATGGAAGTAAAGGGTGTAAAAGTTGATACAGAGCGTCTTCGTAATATGGGAGAAGAACTTGCGGGTAGATTAAAGGAAATGGAACAGGAAATCTATAAGCTTGCGGGAACAGAGTTTAATATTAATTCACCGAAGCAGCTTGGTGTTATTCTGTTTGAGAACTTAAACTTACCGGTTATTAAAAAGACGAAAACAGGTTATTCTACGTCAGCTGATGTACTAGATAAGCTTATGAATCACCATGAAATTATTCCAAATATTTTACATTATCGTCAATTAGGGAAACTAAATTCAACTTACATTGAAGGTTTACTGAAAGTTGTACATGAAGATTCATCTAAAATTCATACTCGCTTTAATCAAGTGTTAACGCAAACAGGTCGATTAAGTTCAACGGATCCGAACTTGCAAAATATCCCGATTCGATTAGAAGAAGGAAGAAAGATTCGTCAGGCATTTGTTCCATCAGAAGAAGGATGGATTATGTATGCGGCTGATTATTCACAAATCGAACTGCGTGTATTAGCTCATATTGCAAATGATAAAGGGCTAGTTGAAGCGTTCCAACATGACATGGATATTCATACGAAAACAGCTATGGATGTATTTGGCGTTGAAAAAGATGAAGTAACTTCAAATATGAGACGACAAGCGAAAGCTGTTAACTTCGGAATTGTGTATGGTATTAGTGATTATGGTCTTTCACAAAACTTAGGAATTACAAGAAAAGCAGCAGCGGAATTTATTGAAAAGTATTTAGAAAGTTTCCCTGGTGTACAAGAATACATGGAGGACATCGTAAAAGATGCGAAACAAAAAGGATATGTAGCTACATTATTAAATCGTCGCCGTTATATTCCAGAAATTACGAGTCGTAATTTTAACTTGCGTAGCTTCGCTGAGCGTACAGCGATGAATACACCAATTCAAGGTACTGCAGCAGATATTATTAAAAAAGCGATGATTATTATGGCAGATCGTTTAGAAGAAGAAGGATTACAAGCGCGTCTTCTTCTGCAAGTACACGATGAATTAATATTTGAAGCACCAAAAGAAGAAATCGAAAAATTAGAGCAGCTTGTACCTGAAGTAATGGAACATGCGATTGAACTTGCAGTTCCGCTGAAAGTTGATTATTCTTACGGTCCAACTTGGTACGACGCAAAATAAGGAAGTGATGAAATGCCTGAATTACCAGAGGTTGAAAACGTCAGACGGACACTTGAAAATCTTGTAACAGGAAAAACGATTGAAGATGTTATTGTTACTTATCCAAAAATAGTGAAACGACCGGATGATGCAGAAATCTTTAAAGAAATGCTAAAAGGCGAGAAGATTGAAAATATAAAGCGAAGAGGAAAGTTTTTGCTTTTATATGTAACGAATTATGTCATTGTTTCACATTTGCGTATGGAAGGTAAGTTTTTATTACATCAAGAGGATGAGCCGATTGATAAACATACGCACGTCCGTTTCTTATTTACAGATGGAACGGAATTACATTATAAAGATGTGAGAAAGTTTGGTACGATGCATCTCTTTAAGAAAGGTGAAGAAATGAACCAAATGCCTCTTGCTGACTTAGGTCCGGAGCCATTTGATGCTGAAATGACACCGCAGTATTTACAAGAAAGATTACAAAAGACAAATCGTAAAATAAAAGTTGTGCTACTGGACCAGCGTCTTTTAGTAGGGCTTGGAAATATATATGTAGATGAAGTTTTATTCCGTTCTCAAATTCATCCAGAACGAGAAGCTTCGTCTTTAACAGTAGAAGAAATTGAGCGAATTTATGAGGCTACCGTTACAACGCTAGGCGAAGCAGTAAAGCGTGGCGGAAGTACAATTCGGACGTATATCAACTCACAAGGGCAAATTGGTTCGTTCCAAGAACTCCTAAATGTATATGGGAAAAAAGGAGAGCCGTGCGTAACTTGTGGCACGATATTAGAAAAAACAGTTGTTGGCGGGCGAGGAACGCATTACTGCCCAATTTGTCAGCCTAGAATATAGAAAAGAGATAACATCGGATAGGCATTTGTCATATACATACAGCAGAGCTATGTATAAGGGAGGAGCTTACCGATGTACCTTTATTTATCTCTTATTTTATTAGCTTTTACATTAAGCTTAGATAGCTGTAGTGTAGGGCTAACATATGGTTTAAGAAGCGTAAGAATTCCACTAAGATCAATTATAATTATCGGAATGTGTTCAGCGGCTGTTATGCTTGTTTCAATGGGAATTGGACATATGATCGCGAAAGTATTTTCACCTGTTATCGCAACGCGTATCGGTGGGCTTGTTCTTATTGGAATAGGGATTTGGGTATTATATCAATTTTTTCGAAGTGAGAAAAAAGAAGAACCGAAGCAAGAGGAGAAGGTCTGGAAATTAGAGATTGCCTCGCTAGGGCTAGTGATTCAAATTTTACGGAAACCGACTGTAGCAGATTTTGATAAATCAGGCACCATTTCTGCAGGAGAAGCATTACTTCTTGGTATAGCTCTTTCTGTAGATTCATTTGGTGCCGGAATTGGTGCATCTTTATTAGGGTATGCACCCGCTATGATGGCGATATTAGTTGCAGTTATGAGTTCTTTGTTTTTATTTATTGGAATGAAACTTGGAACGGTTTTATCAAATATGAAATGGTTACAAAAATTTACATTCCTGCCTGGAGTATTACTCATCATTATTGGAATTTGGAAAATGTAAGTATGGGCGTGGAACATTAGTTTCGCGCCTTTTATTATGAGGAGGATTATTATGACAGTAGTAATTGGATTAACGGGAGGCATTGCAAGCGGAAAAAGTACGGTATCAGAAATGTTTCGTGAACTGAGCATACCAGTTATTGATGCAGATATTATCGCAAGAGAAGTTGTAGAGCGAGGAAAACCAGCATATAACAAAATAGTAGAAGTATTTGGAACGGAAGTGTTACAAGAGGATGGAGAACTAGATCGTCCAAAACTAGGAAGTGTCGTTTTCTATAATGAAGAAAAACGATTGCAGTTAAATAAAATTGTTCATCCTGCAGTGCGTGAGGAAATGAATAGGCAAAAGGAAATGTACATAAAAGAAGGTATGCAAGCGGTTGTGTTAGATATTCCTCTCTTATTTGAAAGCAAATTAACAAGTCTCGTTGACCGCATTTTAGTTGTAGCGGTTAAGCCGCATACGCAATTAGAACGTTTAATGAAACGAAATAACTTTTCAGAAGAGGAAGCAACAGCTCGTATTCAATCTCAAATGCCGTTAGAAGAAAAAATGAAAAATGCAGATGAAGTGATAAATAATGATGGCACAATTATGGGAACGAAAACACAATTGCAGGTAATTTTAAAAAAGTGGAACATTATTGACTAAAAAATTGTGAAATTAATGAAAATGCTTAGTGACATATCCCCTTTTTGTGTTATACTATTATTGGGATTGGAGATAAATAGTATAACGCATTCAAGGGGGATAACATATTATGACTCGTGTGGCAATTAATGGATTTGGACGTATTGGGAGAATGGTATTTCGTCAAGCAATAAAAGAAAGCGCATTCGAAATTGTAGCAATCAATGCAAGCTATCCATCTGAAACGTTAGCACACTTAATTAAATATGATACAGTTCATGGCAAGTTTGACGGAACAGTAGAAGCATTTGAAGATCACTTATTAGTTGATGGAAAAATGATTCGCCTTTTAAACAACCGCGATCCAAAGGAATTGCCTTGGACAGATTTAGGTGTTGAAGTTGTAATTGAAGCAACTGGTAAATTTAATTCGAAAGAAAAAGCAATTCTTCACGTTGAAGCTGGAGCGAAAAAAGTTATTTTAACAGCGCCTGGTAAAAATGAAGATGTAACAATTGTAGTTGGTGTGAACGAAGACCAATTAGATATTACAAAACATACTGTTATTTCAAATGCATCTTGTACAACAAATTGTTTAGCGCCTGTTGTGAAGGTGTTAGATGAGCAGTTTGGAATTGAAAACGGTTTAATGACGACAGTTCACGCTTATACAAATGACCAAAAAAATATTGATAACCCACATAAAGATTTAAGAAGAGCACGTGCTTGCGGACAATCAATCATTCCGACAACGACAGGTGCTGCGAAAGCGCTAGCAAAAGTTCTTCCACATTTAAACGGAAAACTTCATGGTATGGCACTTCGTGTACCAACACCAAACGTGTCTCTTGTTGATTTAGTAGTAGATGTAAAACGCGATGTGACAGTTGAAGCTATTAACGATGCATTCAAAACTGTTGCAAACGGTGCGTTAAAAGGTATTGTAGAATTCAGCGAAGAGCCTTTAGTATCTATCGACTTTAATACAAATACACACTCAGCTATTATCGATGGTTTATCTACAATGGTAATGGGTGATCGTAAAGTGAAAGTACTTGCTTGGTATGATAACGAGTGGGGCTACTCTCGTCGTGTTGTAGATCTTGTAACGTTAGTTGTTGAAGAGTTAGCGAAACAAGAAAATGTGCAACACATTTAAGTGAATAAGGGAGGAGAGGGCAAGGCGATATTTGCCCTCTTTTTTTAATTTTTTCTGAAAAGGAAAAAAATTATATAAGTATATTTTAAAAAGTGGACATACCACGAAACGTTGTGATTACTGCATTTGTGAATCGTTTATTTTTTTTAGGGAAAAGTAAAGAGGAAAATATGACAGAAAATCGAAAAAACTGTTGTTGCAAAATGAAAATAAACAAAGTATACTAACACTCGTAAACTTAAGAGCTGAGGTACGTAGTCACTACTTAAAGGGTTAGGACCTCTCTGGACTAACTTTCCCCCGTGGTAGTGGAGCAAGCCAAATTGCAAATTAGTTTTCAATTCGAACAGTTAGAATAAATTTACAAGGGGGAACTGTAGAATGGATACTATGGATACGATGGGTCGTCACGTGATCGCTGAACTTTGGGATTGCGATTTCGACAAGCTTAATGACATGCCGTATATTGAACAATTATTTGTGGATGCTGCACTAAGAGCTGGTGCTGAAGTGCGTGAGGTTGCTTTCCATAAATTTGCACCACAAGGTGTAAGTGGAGTAGTAATTATCTCAGAATCACATTTAACAATTCATAGCTTTCCGGAGCACGGTTACGCAAGTATTGATGTTTATACTTGTGGGGATCGTATTGATCCAAATGTTGCTGCAGAATATATTGCAGAAGGTTTAAACGCGAAAACGCGTGAGAGCATCGAGCTTCCTCGAGGCACTGGTAGCTTCGAAATTAAGCAGAGAGAAACAAAAGCTCTTTAAAAAAGAACATAATTGATTTAAAATGTAAAGAGGTGTATAATGCACCTCTTTTTTAGTTTATAAAAAAGGGAAAATATAACGTACTCGTTAGTTGAATAAATTGGACTCTTGCAAATGAGGTAGTGCCCTATATACCATCTTATTTTTAAGGATGAGATGATAAAGTGATGCGCTGGAACTTAAAGTGGTAAGAGAGTTAGAATGAGTTATATAATATTGTATATATATTTTAGGTGAAGTGAGTAGAGAAAAATAAAGAGTATAGTGTAAAGGAGTGAATGAATTGCGTTGTCCATCCTGTTCTCATAATGGTACAAGAGTGTTAGATTCGCGTCCGGTAGACGAGGGGCGCTCTATTCGAAGAAGGAGAGAGTGTGAAAGCTGCTTAAGTCGCTTTACGACCTTTGAAAGGGTAGAAGAGTCACCTCTTATCGTTGTAAAAAAAGAAGGCACACGAGAAGAGTTTAATAAAGAAAAGATTTTACGCGGTTTAATTAAAGCGTGTGAAAAAAGACCAGTATCTTTAAGGCAATTAGAAGAAGTAACACAAAGCGTGGAACGTGAACTGCGTAATTTAGGTATATCAGAAGTGAAAAGTGATATGATTGGTGAAATTGTTATGGAAGAACTTCGCGATATTGATGATGTTGCTTACGTACGTTTTGCTTCTGTATATCGTCAATTTAAAGATTTAAATGTATTTATTGAAGAATTAAAAGATATACTGCAAAAAGAAAGAGAGTAGAAGTTGTATTTTATTCTCTTTACATACCGTAAGTAATAGGATAAGAGAGCTAGAAGCGCAAGCTAATAGCTCTTTTTCACTAAGAATTTATATAATGAAGATAGAACGAATGAAGTAGAGGATAGATTGGATGAGAGAAAGGAAAAGCAAGAATGGAAAAACAGTCATGGATGGAGCTATTGCCGATTGATCGTTATAAAGTAAGTGCGAAAGGACTACTGCACAATTACGACCGAAAAGTGTTAACGATGTTGTATCAGCCGTTAATAGGTAGTAGAGCTTTTAGCTTATACATGACACTATGGGGAGAGCTTGAGCAAGATCGTGTATTTGGAAAAGAGAATACGCATCATTCCCTTATGGTGACTATGCAAATGCAACTTCCTGAAGTATATGAGGAACGAGTAAAGTTAGAGGCAATTGGGCTTTTGAAGGTATATATTAAGAAAGAAAAAGATATTCGAATGTTCATATATGAGTTGCAACCACCTTTATCTCCGAAGCAGTTTTTTGATGATATTGTTTTAAGTATCTTTTTATACAATCGATTGAGCAGGACAAAATATAATCAAGTAAAGCAATATTTCTTAGAAGAAGAATTTGATTTTGCTTCTTATGAAAATGTTACGCGTTCTTTCAATGATGTGTTTGGTTCGTTTAATCCAGGACAACTTGAGCATGCGCAAGAAGACCTTCGTATTCCAAAAACGACAACTATGCCAAGTAACGAGAAGGGAGACGCTCCGAAAGTTTGGAATGATTTCTTTGATTTCTCTTTATTTGTAGATGGATTGTCCGCTCTTGTTCCTAAAAAGGCGATTACAGATCAAGTGAGAGACTGCGTTATAACACTTGCTTACGTGTATGGTGTAGATGTGTTATCGATGCAAAATATCGTTCTTGGTGCAGTGACAGAGATGCAAACAATTGATATGGAAAGGCTTAGAAAAGGAGCGCGCGATTGGTATCAATTTGAAAATGGTCAAGCATTACCGGTATTAAGTGAAAGAGTACAGCCTCATGCTGCACGTACGATGAAAGAGAAAGAGCCTTCATCGCAAGAGGAGATGCTAATAAAGCAGCTAGAGGAAATCTCACCAAAACAACTATTGAAAGAGATTTCTGGTGGTGCAGAGGCAACGAAAGCGGACTTGCAGATCGTTGAAGATGTCATGATTAATCAAAAATTGACACCAGGAGTTGTGAATGTACTTATTTATTACGTTATGCTACGCTCAGATATGAAACTTGCGAAAACGTATGTCGAGAAGATTGCTGGGCATTGGGCACGTAAAAAGGTCGGTACAGTAGCGGACGCGATGGCGTTAGCGAAAGAAGAGAACCGTCAATATCAAGAGTGGGCTGAGACGAAGAAAAAAGGCCGTACGGCGAAGAAAACGGTGCGGAAAGAAATGGTGCCAGATTGGCTTAAGGAAGAAGAGCCGAAAGAACAAGAGAAAGAAACAGTGAAGAAAGATGTAAGTGTAGAAAAAGATGCAAGTACGCTAGAAGATGAACGAAAACGACTAGAAGAAGTGTTAAAAAAATATAAGCGTGATTAATAGAAGAGAATGAACGCTCTTTGAGGTGAGAAAATGGAGCATATTCAAAATTCATTTGCAAAATTAATGGAAAATGAAAACTTTAAAAATAGATATGAAGTATTAAAGGCAGAAGTAATGGCGCATCCGCGTGTGAAAGAATTTATAGATGAACATAAGGGTGAAGTAACGACTTCTATGATTGAGCGCAGTCTTGTGAAGTTATATGAATATATTGGACAAAGTGTAGGTTGCGTGGATTGTCCGGATTTAGGCTCATGTAAAAATATGCTACAAGGGTACGAGCCAAAGCTTGTTATTCAAGGGAAGATGATTGATATTCAATACGATCGCTGCGTTAGAAAAGTAGCGCATGACGAGAGAAAGAAATATGAAAAACTTGTTCAAAGTGTATATATGCCAACGGATATTTTACAGGCAACTATGGAAAACTTAGATCCTTCTGATTTAAATGCACGTATCGATGCGATTGGTGCAGCGAATGAATTTTTAAGTACATATGAACCAGGTAAAAAAGCACAAGGTTTATATTTGTACGGTAAATTTGGTGTAGGAAAAACGTATTTGTTAGGAGCAATAGCGAACGAGCTTGCTCGAAAGAAAATAAGTTCGATGCTCGTATACTTCCCGGAATTTTTACGTGAAATTAAAAGTTCAATTCAAGATAATTCGATTGGTGAGAAGATTGATGCGGTTAAACGCGTACAAGTTTTAATGTTAGATGATATCGGGGCAGAAGCGATGTCAAGCTTTGTCCGTGACGATGTACTCGGTGCAATCTTACAATTCCGTATGTTAGAAAACTTACCGACGTTCTTTACGTCTAATTTTGATTTTAAACAACTGGAACACCATTTAACGTATACACAGCGTGGCGAGGCTGAAGAAATGAAGGCAGCACGCATTATGGAACGAATTAAATATTTAGCGAAACCAATTCCGATTGGTGGGAAAAACCGTCGTCATAAGTAAAAGAGCAAGCTGAGAAGCTTGCTCTTTTGTATTATAGTGATATTTTCTTTTCAAATATGAGGTCGAAATATTCAGGTTGTCCAGAACTGCCAAACGTAGGGGCAACAATCTGTACGAACCTCCAGCCATCTCTAGCATGTTCTTGAATAATTTCTTGGTAGTCTTCAGCTGGTTTTGAGCGAGTGAACCCCCAATGTAATTCGACTTTTACGAATTTATATTCAAACATTCAGATACCCCCTTTTATTGATAAGTAAAGTATACAATAAAAATTCATAGTAGCTTGTATCATTTTTTTCTCCCTCCCTTAATATATATAAAATTAGCAAGCCATATTGAGTGGATTTTCTAACGATAGGAAATGTAATTCTACTAAGAGTGAACTTCACGCGGAACGGACTCTTATAGGATTTGTAACGTATAGATACAGTCCTTTAGAGCGGGGATAAAAGGGGGGACAAAAGTGATTGAAATTTGCTTCGAAGAAAAAAATGATGCTATGTACGTATATAGACAATTGCTGAAAAGAGCGGAAGTATTATATAAGGAAACGAGTGTGTATTTACAGGAACAAAAAGTGGTGATTCACATACCAGTACGTGAATCGAATTATATTGAAAAGATCTTATTGCCAGTAATGGTGTATTTCATTGTGAATGTGAAACAAAATGAGTGGATTTATACGATTTTAAAAGAAAAGTTTTTTTATGAAGAACAAGAAGAGTGTCATCAAATATTGCACATGGCACATGAGATTTTAAAGGGAAGAAGAAAAGGTGTAGCTCAGGATTTAACGCGTAACGCATTTGAGTCATATATTAAGTCTTCTTTAAATAATTGGCTTTGTGATCCGCTCTCATTCTCGTTTTCATCATATATCCGTTTTCGTCTTCGTACATATAGGGAAATGGTGGCTAAACTTGCGGAAGTGGCAATTGATGAATATAAGATGGAGCAAGAATACCAAATGTTCATTGAGACGCTTCGGCAACAAGTAAGTAGCCGTAAATCACGTTTGTCTTGCATGCATCTTATTTTTGATGAAAGCTTTATCTTTTATGATGATAAAGGTAGGCGTTTAAAACAGGAGAAGTTGGTCCAATATATAGATGAGGAATTATTAAAGCAAAATGATGTATATATTGATACGAAAGTAATTGCGCCGCTTCTTTCTATTTCGCCCAAAAAGATTTATTTATATACGAAAGAACAAGACCATAATATGATAATTACTTTGCGAAATGTGTTCCAAGAACGGGTCCAATTACATGGATTACATGATTTTGAGCGCAATGTGAAAAATTTAAAAAATAAAGGTAACGCCCTTGATTTTCTAAGTTTTTGAGCATATAATTACCTACATAAATGAAATATATTGAAATGTCATGATGAGGACATGAGTAGTTTTCTACGATTTTCAGAGAGGGAAGCCTTAGGGTGTGAGCTTCCTAGTACGGGATTATTACTTACCACCTCTAAACTTTAGCAGTGAACGGTTTTTCTAGTAATTGCTAACGGACAACACCGTTATGTTGAACTTGAGCAATTAACAATTATGTTAATTGGAACAAGGGTGGAACCACGAATTCAACACTCGTCCCTTTTTACGGGATGAGTGTTTTTTATTTTGAGAAAAAGAGGAGTGACCAGTGATGGCAGATGTAGTTAAAATTACTTTCCCTGATGGAGCTGTGAAGGAGTTTCCAAAAGGCGTAACAACTGAAGAAATCGCAGCTTCTATTAGCCCAGGCTTAAAGAAAAAAGCTGTAGCTGGAAAATTAAACGATGAGATGATCGATCTTGTTACACCAATCGAAGAAGATGGTGCAGTTTCTATCATTACATTAGATTCTGAAGATGGCCTATATATTTTACGCCATTCAACAGCCCACCTTTTAGCACAAGCGTTAAAACGTTTATATAAAGATGTTAAGGTTGAGCTCGGCATTGGTCCAGTAATTGAAAATGGCTTCTACTACGATATTGATATGGAAGAAGCAATTACAGTTGAAGACTTCAAGAAAATCGAAAAAGAAATGCAAAAAATCGTGAACGAGAACTTGGAAATCGTTCGTCATGAAGTACCACGTGCAGAAGCAATTCGTCGCTTTGAAGAAATCGGCGATGAGTTAAAATTAGATTTAATTAACGATCTTCCAGAAGATGCAGTTATTTCAATCTATGAGCAAGGCGAATTCTTCGACCTTTGTCGTGGTGTTCACCTTCCATCTACAGGGAAAATTAAAGTGTTTAAATTATTAAGCGTTGCAGGTGCTTACTGGCGCGGCGATAGCAATAATAAAATGCTACAACGTATTTACGGTACTGCATTCGTTAAAAAAGCGGAATTAGATGAGCACTTACGTATGCTTGAAGAAGCGAAAGAGCGCGATCACCGTAAATTAGGTAAAGAATTAAAACTATTTACTAATAGCCAAAAAGTAGGACAAGGTTTACCACTTTGGTTACCAAAGGGTGCAACAATTCGTCGTATTATCGAGCGTTATATCGTTGATAAAGAAGCAAGCTTAGGCTATGATCACGTATATACTCCAGTACTAGGAAGCAGAGAGCTTTATGAAACTTCTGGTCACTGGAACCACTATCGTGATGGCATGTTCCCATCAATGGAAATGGATAACGAAGAATTAGTTCTTCGTCCAATGAACTGTCCTCATCATATGATGGTTTATAAAAATGATATTCACAGCTACCGTGAATTACCAATCCGTATTGCGGAACTTGGAACAATGCACCGTTATGAAATGTCAGGTGCGTTATCTGGATTACAACGTGTACGCGGAATGACTTTAAACGATGCGCATATTTTCGTTCGTCCAGATCAAATTAAAGAAGAGTTAAAACGTGTTGTAAACTTAACTCTAGAAGTGTACAAAGATTTCGGTTTAGAGAACTACTCATTCCGTCTATCTTACCGCGACCCAGCAGATACTAAAAAGTATTATGCGGATGATGAGATGTGGGAAAAAGCACAAGGTATGTTAAAAGAAGCTATGGATGAAATGGGGCTTGATTACTATGAAGCTGAAGGTGAAGCGGCATTCTACGGTCCAAAACTTGACGTTCAAGTTCGTACTGCTCTTGGAAAAGACGAAACACTTTCAACTGTACAATTAGACTTCTTGCTTCCAGAACGCTTTGAATTATCATACGTTGGTGAAGACGGTAAACAACATCGTCCAGTTGTAATTCACCGTGGTGTTGTATCAACTATGGAACGTTTTGTAGCCTTCTTAATTGAAGAATACAAAGGTGCATTCCCAACATGGTTAGCTCCAGTTCAAGTACAAGTAATTCCAGTTTCTCCGCAAGTACATTTAGACTATGCGAAGAAAGTACAAGACGAATTGCGTCGTGCTGGTATCCGTGTTGAATTAGACACTCGTGAAGAGAAGATCGGTTACAAAATCCGTGAAGCACAAATGCAAAAAATTCCGTACATGCTTGTAGTAGGTGACAATGAAGTAACTGAAAACGGCGTAAACGTACGTAAATATGGTGAACAAAAATCAGAAACAATCGCAT
This sequence comes from Bacillus sp. BR3(2024), assembly GCF_039134555.1. NCBI lineage: Bacteria > Bacillati > Bacillota > Bacilli > Caryophanales > Bacillaceae > Bacillus > Bacillus sp. BR3(2024). Next base: position 4,397,179 of record NZ_CP152433.1, on the reverse strand, counting down.
TAGATGCTTTTGTTGACATGATTAAAGTAGAAGGAAAACGATAAGAAAAAGCCGCGGTATACCGCGGCTTTTTTATGTAATATACTTGAGAAAAATTAGAAAAAATAACCATGTAACACTTATCATAAAAAAGTATTGCAAGTATGTTAGTTGTTTGTTACAATATTTCTTGTTGTTAGTAAAACACATCGCGTCTTCTTGACAGACGTCATGTCCTATGATAAACTCATCAAGGATAATAGAATATTGTTTTGTGGAACAAGTAGAAGCACCCGCTTCTCACCTGATGGACGCATTCGCAGTTAACAGGTAAATGTATTTCTTACTTAAGATTTTACAAGTGTGGGTGTCGTATGCCCGCACTTTTTTTGTTCGGGTTCTATGACTACAAAATATGTTCTGAGAAAACCTTGGAGGTGGCTTACTATTAGCAAGGATATGATGATTAACGAGCAAATTCGTGCACGTGAAGTACGTTTAGTTGGCGCAAATGGCGATCAACTTGGAATCAAGTCTCGTAATGACGCTTTAGACTTAGCTGCAAATCTTAATCTTGATTTAGTATTAGTTGCTCCAAATGCGAAACCGCCAGTATGCCGCATTATGGACTACGGTAAATTCCGCTTTGAGCAACAGAAGAAAGAAAAAGAGCAGCGCAAAAATCAAAAAGTAATTAGCATGAAAGAAGTTCGTTTAAGTCCAACAATTGATGAACACGACTTTAACACAAAACTTCGTAATGCTATCAAGTTTTTAGAGAAAGGCGACAAGGTTAAAGCATCAATTCGCTTTAAAGGACGTGCCATTACTCATAAAGAAATCGGTCAACGTGTTTTAGATCGCTTCTCAGAAGCTTGTGCTGAAGTTAGCACAGTTGAATCTAAGCCTAAAATGGAAGGACGCAGTATGTTCTTAGTTTTAGCACCGAAAAACGATAAGTAATAGATAGAGGAGGAAATACCTATGCCTAAACAAAAAACTCATCGCGGCGCTGCAAAGCGTTTCAAAAAGACTGGATCAGGTAAACTGAAACGTTCTCACGCTTACACAAGCCATTTATTCGCTAACAAATCTACAAAAGCTAAACGTAAACTACGTAAAGCTGGTGTAGTAAGCGCTGGTGACTTCAAACGCATTCGTCAAATGCTTGACAACTTAAAATAAGTTCGGCTGATATATAGAACAATTAGGAGGTAATATTATGCCAAGAGTAAAAGGTGGTACAGTTACTCGTCAACGTCGTAAAAAAGTAATTAAATTAGCAAAAGGTTACTACGGTTCAAAAAATACATTATTCAAGGTTGCTAACCAACAGGTTATGAAATCTCTAATGTATGCATTCCGTGACCGCCGTCAAAAGAAACGTGACTTCCGTAAATTATGGATTACACGTATCAACGCAGCAGCTCGTATGAATGGTCTTTCTTACAGCCGCTTAATGCACGGTCTTAAAAATGCTGGCATCGAAGTTAACCGCAAGATGCTTGCTGACTTAGCTGTTCATGACGAAAAAGCTTTCGCTGAATTAGCAACAGTTGCAAAAAACAACATTAACTAATTAATTAGTTGAAACCTTAGAAGAATTTTCTTCTAAGGTTTTTTTATTTGTATTCAAATAGAAGTTAGAAGTGAAAGAAATTCTAAAGATTAACGGCTATGTTGTTATCAATATGACAAAATCAATATAAAAGTTATAGCAGTATAGAAGAATATACATATGAAGTCAGGAGAATACTCCTGGCTTTTTTCAATTCTGCTCGTTTGGAAAGAAGAGTATCTTTCCTAGCTGAAACGACACTGCTATAATGGAAAGATGATATGGAACTTTCATCAGATGAACAATTTAAGAGCGATGACTGAAACGTATTTGTAAATTAAGGACAAGCTATTTTATAAAGAGTTAGATAGCTGACTTATTCATAAGAACTGAAACATAATAATGAACTTTGAGATGAAACAACATTGTTGCGTAAAATGCGATGTTGGAGGAGGACAATAGAATGGACTTACTACAACTATTTAAATTACAAAAAGAATTAGATGACCGTATTGCAAAAGAACATGACTTACAACCGAAAAAATTGTTAAAAGAAAAAATGTTAGCTCTTCTTGTAGAAATTGGAGAACTTGCAAATGAAACACGTTGTTTTAAATATTGGAGCAACAAACCAGCATCAGAACGTGAAGTAATATTAGAAGAATACGTAGATGGTTTGCATTTTATTTTATCAATCGGAATTGATTTAGGTATTGATAAAAACTTCCTATTCTATAAATGTGCACAGACGAATAAAACACAAGTGGAAATTTTCTTAGACACATATGCGAAAGTAATTCGTTTTACAGATCAACCATCTATTACAAACTATATTGAATTATTTACGAGCTATCTTCGACTTGGACAAGCACTTGAATTTGAACAAGAAGAGATTGAAAAAGCATATTTAGATAAAAATGAAGTAAATCATCAGCGTCAAACACAAGGATACTAATTTAATTTTTGAATATTTCAATTTAATTATTGTATAATGAATTGACTGAAGAAAAAGGAGGGTGTTGGCAATGACAAAATTAGACGCGACATTGACAATGCTAAAAGAATTAACAGATGCACGTGGTATTGCTGGTAATGAGCGTGAACCACGTGAAGTAATGAAGAAATATATTGAGCCGTTTGCGGACGAACTTTCTACTGATAATTTAGGGAGTTTAGTTGCGAAAAAAGTAGGGGAAGAAAACGGCCCGAAAATTATGGTTGCAGGTCATTTAGATGAAGTTGGATTTATGATTACACAAATCGATGACAAAGGTTTCCTTCGCTTCCAAACGGTTGGTGGCTGGTGGTCACAAGTTATGCTTGCGCAACGCGTGACGATTGTAACGCGTAAAGGAGATGTAACAGGTGTAATTGGTTCAAAACCACCGCACATTTTACCTCCAGAAGCTCGTAAAAAGCCAGTTGAAATTAAAGACATGTTCATCGATATCGGTGCTTCTAGCCAAGAAGAAGCGATGGAGTGGGGCGTACGACCAGGAGATCAAGTTGTACCTTACTTTGAATTCCAAGTGATGAAGAATGAAAAAATGTTACTTGCAAAAGCATGGGATAACCGAATCGGTTGTGCAATTGCAATTGACGTATTAAAACAATTAAAAGATGAAAAGCATCCAAACGTTGTATATGGCGTTGGAACTGTACAAGAAGAAGTTGGTCTTCGTGGCGCAAAAACATCTGCGAATTATATTAAACCAGATATCGCGTTCGCAGTAGATGTTGGTATCGCTGGAGATACACCGGGTGTAACGTCAAAAGAAGCACAAAGTAAAATGGGCGATGGACCACAAATCATTTTATATGATGCTTCTGTTATTGGACATACAGGTTTACGTGATTTCGTAGTTGATGTTGCTGATGAATTACAAATCCCGTATCAATATGATTCAGTAGCAGGCGGAGGAACGGATGCGGGTGCGATTCACATTGCTGTAAATGGTATTCCTTCTATGGCAATTACAATTGCAACGCGCTATATCCATTCTCATGCGGCAATGTTACATCGTGATGATTATGAAAATGCAGTGAAGTTAATTGTAGAAGTTATTAAACGTCTTGATAAAGAGGCTGTACATAACATTACATTTAATTAATAGAAAAAGCGAAGGAGCTTCTCCTTCGCTTTTTTATGTTTTAAAAAGGCCTTTCTAATCCTGCAGCAGTATGAGCCCCTAAAATAATTAAACGAGTTAATTGCATCGCCATAAAATGCGGGGTATATATCATCCCTCTTTTTAGCCATGACATAATCATTCCTAGGTGGGCACCAGTAACATAACTAATGAGAATATCGCGTGGAACCATTAGTTTTTCATCGTTAGGTTGTGAAATAGAGAGGCTTAATGTTAAATGCGTTTGAATTGCTTTCATCATCTTATACGTATAGTTTCCAGCAGCTTTATCACCAAGCATGACGTTATAGAAGTTAGTGTTTTCTGCAATATGTTCGAACAAGGCCAAAAAACTTGGATGTGGCGAATCAAATGTTAGTTGGAAATCTTCTTTATTTCTATTTCTCGGTTTAATTACTTCAGTTAGCTTTTCTAACATTTCTTCAATGCTTTTGTCTAGTAAGTCATATTTATCGTGGTAATGGCTATAAAATGTAGCGCGGTTTACAGGAGCGCGTTCTGCGATATGTTGAACAGTAACATTTTCAAAACCTTTTTCGCCTACTAAAGCGACAAAAGCATCCTGTATGAGTTGTCTCGTCCGTTTTACACGTGGATCATTTGTATTTTTAATAGACATTTTTATTTCCCCTCGTTTAATTTTCTATACTTAAACAACATATTGGTATTATATTGTTGTTTAAACGACATTTCATACGTAAATTGTCGGTTGTAGATTCAAAATAATTATTTATAATTATAAACGATAGTCCTTCAGAAATCAGCACCGCTCGCAGGTAGAGAAGTTTCGATTTAAGCTGCAGATGGTGTGATTTTTTTGTTAAAAGGTTAATATAATTAACAATTAAACAATCTAAACAATAAGGACATAAATAGTTTAGAAAAAAATTATATGCGATATAAGGAGAGGAATGCAATGAATCAGTTTCGAAGAATGGTAATTATCAACATTATCACATTAATTGTACTAGTTGGCGGCGGTATTGGCGGTTATTACTATTACAATCAAACGGAAAATTACTTAAAAACAGACAATGCAAAGATTGATGGAAAGGTAATTCCGGTTGCTTCACCAGTAGCAGGTAAACTAACTGACTGGAAAGCTGAAGTAGGAAAAAATTATAATGAGAACGATAAATTAGGTACTGTTACTGTAGCGGCAGCTAATGGAGAACAAACAGTAGATGTAACAATTCCACAAAATGCAACAGTTGTACAATCAAACGCGACAACAAATGCTTTCGTTGGAGCGGGTAGCCCGATTGCTTATGCATTTGATATGAACAATTTATGGGTAACAGCAAACATTGAAGAAACAGATGTTGATGATGTTCAAAAAGGTCAAGATGTAGATGTGTATGTAGATGCATACCCAGATACAACGTTAACAGGAAAAGTAGAACAAGTTGGCTTAACAACAGCGAATACATTCTCTATGTTGCCATCAAGCAACGCAACAGCGAACTATACGAAAGTAACACAAGTAGTACCAGTTAAAATTTCTTTAGATCATAGCAAATCAGTAAATATTGTTCCTGGCATGAATGTGACAGTTCGTATTCATAAGTAAGGGGGAGATGAGATGTCCTCAATTGTAATTGCAGGATATGCACTATTTTGTATAATCGTCTTCTTCCTTGTAAATCGTCTTTTACGAAAGAAAAAAACGAAAATGGGAGAAGAACAAGTCCCAGCCGTAAGTAAAATAGAAGTAAGTAAAGTTGAAACAGAAGAGAAAGAAATTGAACGAAAGCAAGAATCGGAAATTTCTAATGTAGTTGAGTTAGAAACAGGAAAGCAAGAAGAAGTAAAACAAGAAAAAGAAGTGCCGAAAAAACAAATGTCTATGCCTGTAGAGAATGTGAACGTAAAAGCAGTTGTAGCTGTATTAATTCTAGGCATGTTCGTTTCTATTTTAAACCAAACAATCATTAATGTTGCATTACCTCCGTTAATGAATGAATTTAATGTATCAACTTCAACAGCACAATGGTTAATTACAGGCTTCATGCTTGTAAATGGTATTTTAGTACCGATTAGTGCCTTTTTAGTTTCACGATTTACGTATCGTAAATTATTCGTAGCAGCAATGTTATTCTTCACGGTAGGATCTATCATTTGTGCTACTTCAGGAAACTTTACAATGATGATGACAGGTCGCGTAATTCAAGCAGTTGGTGCGGGTATTTTAATGCCGGTTGGTATGAATATCTTCATGACGTTATTCCCGCCTCATAAACGCGGAGCGGCGATGGGATTACTAGGTGTAGCGATGATTTTAGCACCAGCTATCGGACCAACTGTAACAGGTTGGGTGATTGAAAACTATAGCTGGAACTTAATGTTCTATGCGATGTTTATTATTGGTTTAATTATTACGTTCCTATCTTTAAAATTCTTTACACTAGCTCAGCCGGTGTCTAAAACGAAATTAGATATATTCGGTGTGGTTAGTTCAAGTATTGGACTAGGAAGCTTATTGTACGGATTTAGTGAAGCTGGAAATAATAGTTGGACTAGTGCAGAAGTCATTATTTCACTTGTTATCGGTGTAATTGGTTTAGCGTTATTTATTTGGAGAGAGTTAACAACGGACAATAAAATGCTTGATTTACAAGTATTTAAATATCCAGTATTTACTTTTACTTTAGTAATTAATGCAATCGTTACGATGGCATTATTCGGAGGTATGTTATTGCTTCCAGTATATCTGCAAAACATTCGTGGCTTTACGCCAATTGAATCTGGTTTACTACTTCTTCCAGGATCATTAATTATGGGGATCATGGGACCAGTAGCGGGTAAATTATTCGATAAATATGGTATTCGTCCATTAGCGATAATTGGATTGGCAATTACGACGTATGCGACATATGAATTTACAAAATTATCGATGGATACACCGTATAGCGTTATTATGACGGATTATATTATACGTTCAATTGGTATGTCATTCATTATGATGCCAATTATGACAGCTGGTATGAACGCGCTGCCGATGAAATTAATTTCTCACGGTACAGCAACGCAAAATACGTCAAGACAAGTAGCTGGTTCAATTGGAACAGCGATTTTAATTACACTTATGACGCAACAAACAACTGCCCACGTAGCAGATTACGGCAACATGTTAACAACATCAAACCCAATTTTAGTTGATAAAGTACACGGCATGGGTCAAAGCTTAGCGGCCTTAGCTGGATCAGCTCAAGCAGGAGACGCGATGAGCACACAACTATTATATGGACAAATTTCAAAGCTATCTGCAATTAACGGTATTAACGATGCCTTCTTAATCGCAACGATACTTGCAGGTATCGCTTGGGTGTTATCGTTCTTCTTACAATCAGGCAATAAACCAAATAGAAAAGCAGGGAATTAATTTCCCTGCTTTTTTGCCTTTTTAAAGAGTGAGATATAAAAAATGATAACCAGTTACGGAGCACAGCCCTGTTATAAACAAAATTGTCCCCATAGAACAAATACTCGATATTTGCCTGCCGCTTATAATAGCTAATAGTCCAGCTAAAGAGAAGAAGCACCAATATAAAGTTCCCGAAATTGGAACCATCCCCTCTAAATCTATTCCAGAACCTATACAAACAATAGGAACAACGATGAGTAATATGCTAGTGAAACCAGCTATAATGGTAAGTAATTTACGATGTTTCATGCCAGCAATAATTAAAAAAATGCCGACGATGAATTCGCATAACATTAAAGTAAGAGCTAAAATCATCCAAGTTAATATTCCAAACACTTCTGTATTACCTCCGATTTGTAGGTTGCTAAAAAATATTATATATAGAATGAATCACCTACAGACATGAGCTCCCAGAAGATAACACCTAATATTCCAATGGTAAAAATAATGAATCCCATATTACGTATACTTTTAATTTTGGCTTGTACTCCACTTACCCCTGCTAATAATCCAGTTAAAGAAAATAGGGTCCAGTAAAGAGCAGTTGGAATCGGGAAAATTGTATCGATATGAATCCCTACACTTAAAAGAACAAAAGGTAGTGTGACAAAGGATAGGCTAAGTAGCCCCATTAAACCAACGAGTAATTTCCGATATTTAATCCCCGTTACTATTAAAAAAATACCACCAGCAATCCCGCATAGTAAGAGAAGTGGCGTGAAAAGCATCCAAATAATACTGAACATATGTAAACTCCTTTATGTGAATTAAGTTATATTTTACTACATGAGGTTTATTTTGGATATTATTAATGAGTATATATAAATTGAAGGAAATGGGTAATAACGATACGGATTATCAAAAACGCTAACCGCAGAAGAGTTTGAAGTTATGATAAAAGAGTAAAGAGAGGTATCGCGATGATACCTCTTTTTAACTCAAGAATGCCAACATGTTATTCATAATATGAAATAACATAGCTGGAATAATGGACTTTGTTTTTTTACATAAAATGGCCATTAATAATCCCATAAAGAAAGTAATTACCATTACCCCAAGTGAGTATGTATGAGCGATACCGAAGAAGAAACTTGTTACGATGGCTGCAATCCAAAATGGAAAGCGTTCTGAGAAGAAGCGAAGTATAAAACCACGGAAAATAAGTTCTTCAAAAATGGGTGTGAGTATTGCAAAGCTGAGAAGTAATAATATTTGATATTGCTTAAAGACGTCTAAGCTTAGTGCGGAAGATTGCTGCTTTGTTGCGTCTTGGAACACATAATTTAACAAGATGTAATTGAGTATGATGTTGATAACGAAGAAAAGAAGTAAGTATACGTATGTGCGCCATTCTTTCAGTGTTTTAAAGTTAAAAGATTTTAGTAGTAATTTTTTTGCGGGTTCGAATTTAAAAATGAAGAATAACAATACAGCTAGTTGTAATACGGTACTTGCAGTATTTGCAATAGATTCATACAGGGCAACTTGTTTTTTATCTGTAAGACCTGCTGTATAAATTGTTAATGGCATTGCGAGGAACATAGTAATAAGTCCAGTTCCAAAAAAGGCGAATAAAACAGAGCTAATAAATTGTCCCCATGACATCGAGTGTTTTTGTTCATTAGAAAGCTGTGTAGCGGGTTGCATTTGTAAAATCACCTCTTTTATATTTGTATATTTAATTATAAAGTAAGATGTTTTTGAATGTAACATTTAAATATTACATATAAAGTGAAACTTTAATCATTGGGGAGGTTCATCCCCCACTGATTATCAGCCCTCACCAATCGGGCTTTTACGGGCAGTTGATTCTCCACCTAACTTCCTCGTCTTTGCTGAATTTCGAGGTGGGGGTCTTACTGCTCGTTAATGCGGGATAAAGGTTTATTTTCCATAAAATAATAAAAGAGGTATCACCCTGTAGTGATGCCTCTTTCTCATTGATAACTATGTTCTGTCTTGTTATTCAATTTTGCTTGCTCTATTTGCAATTCACGCTCTACCAATCGATCTAATTGCTGAATTGCTTTAAGTGCTTTTTCATAAGAAATTGTTCGATAATGATGCGCTCCGCCCGGTTCTTCATCTGCTTCGTCTGCCCATTTAATAATATTTTGAAGAGATGTTCTTTCAATTTCTTGTTCCACTAAGAAAGAATCTGTATGAAGAAGAATTGCAATAGAAATTTCTTTTGCTAGTTTTGGATGTTCTCCTAATCTAATAAGTAATTTATGTGCTCTTTCAGCGCCTTTAATTGCATGGATATCATTCTTTTTATATAAGTCATAATCCCATTCGCCGCCTGTGTACCACGTATGATGTCCGATATCATGAAGGAAGCCAGCTTTTGTGGCAGCATCGACTGAGGCGTGATGCTTTTTGGCTAGGTGAAACGCATGGTAAGCGACAGCGATCGCGTGGACCATTCCAGAACGGTTTACGTATTTTTGTGTAATGTGGTGTTTAAAAATTTGTTCAAGCGTAATACGGTGCATAAAACATTCACTCCTTTTATCTTATGGTGTATATGAAGAAAAATCGATCGGTTTAAATGTATTTTGAACATTGTACTCCATCATAGTTCGTTAGTAAAGTAGAAATGTTTAGGAGAAGAAAAAATTTTTCTGCAAAAAAATCACCTTAGCTTATGCAAAGGTGATTTTCAAATTGCTTATTTTTTTAATCCTTGCTCTAGTGTTTCTAACATTTCGTGCTTTTCATTTTCATCAGCGTTTTTCCAAATGACTTCAAATAAAACGCCAAGACCTGGAAGCATTTTTTCTTCACCGCTTTGAATTGCATCGACGATTGTTTCTTGTAATTGATCTTGTGAATTTCCAGATACATTCGCTAATACGGCACCGCGTAAATTAAAACTCATTGCTTTCACCTCTTCTTCAGAATTGAAACTGACGTTAGTTTTTGTTCTTTTTTATGTAAATATGTATGAAAAATAGGCTATAATGATAAGACAAGAAGAGAGGGAAATACATATTATGAAAAACATTGATTCAGTACAAAATCCGCGTGTAAAGCAGTGGAAAAAGCTGCAAACGAAAAAAGAACGCGATAAAAAAGGTTTATTTTTTGTAGAAGGATTCCACTTAGTCGAGGAAGCTTTGAAGACAGGAATTGTAACAGAACTTATCGTTTCAGATCAGACAGACCTTCCGAAAGATTGGACAGTTAATGATGTGGAAATGTACATCGTACCTGAGGCGATTGTAAAAATACTTCGTGAAACAGAAACGACGCAAGGTGTATTTGCTGTTTGTGAGAAGCATGAGAAAGAAGTAGCTCTTACTGATGGGAAATTCCTTTTATTAGATGGCCTGCAAGACCCAGGTAATTTAGGAACAATTATTCGTACAGCTGATGCAGCTGGTATTCACGCCGTTGTGCTTGGAGAAGGTTGTGTTGATGTTTACAATAGTAAAGTACTCCGCTCTACACAAGGCTCTATTTTCCACTTACCAATTGTAAAAGGGAACTTAGAAGAATGGGTAGACAAGTTAAAAGAAAATAACGTTCCTGTATATGGAACAGCTCTTGAAAATGGAGTTCCGTATGGTGAAGTAACGCCGGCTGGCAGTTTTGCATTAATTGTAGGAAATGAAGGAAATGGCGTACGCCAAGAAATTCTTGCAAAAACGGATCAAAACTTGTATATTCCGATTTACGGCGGGGCAGAATCATTAAATGTTGCGGTTGCAGCAGGGATTTTAACGTATTATTTGCAAAGCCCGGTTGCTAACAAATAAAAAACTTCTTATAATAAGTTGAAGTACATTATATTAAAAGTTAAATAACGAAAAACGTTGATAGAGAAGAGTAGCTTACAAAATCGCCATATAGGGAGAGAATGTCGTAGACTGAAAGCATTCTTATGGTAGACGAAAGTGAATTCACCTCTGGAGTTGACGCCAGGACCATGTATATGTAAAGGCGTTCCGGTCAGAATTGATCGTTATAACTAATGAGTGGGCAGACATGTTCTGTCAATTTAGGGTGGTACCGCGAATTTACCTCGTCCCTTTTTGGGAGCGAGGTTTTTTTATTTTTAAAATTAGGAGGGTTCCAAAATGGAAGCACGTTTAAAAGAGCTAAAGCAAAAAGCGCTAGAGCTTATTGAAGAAGCGAAAGAGCTGAAAGGCTTAAACGACGTACGCGTAGCGTATTTAGGAAAAAAAGGTCCAATTACAGAAGTATTACGCGGCATGGGAAAATTATCAGCAGAAGAGCGTCCACGTATGGGAGCATTAGTAAATGAAGTACGTGAAGCGATTCAAACGCGTCTAGACGACAAAATTAGTAACTTAGAAAAAGCAGTAATTGAAGCGAAATTAGCTACTGAAACAATTGATGTTACATTGCCAGGTCGTCCTGTTGAAACAGGTTGTCACCATCCGTTAACGGCTGTTGTTGAGCAAATTGAAGATGTATTCATCGGTATGGGTTATGAAGTAGCTGAAGGAACAGAAGTAGAAAAAGACTACTACAACTTCGAAGCACTAAACTTACCGAAAGATCACCCAGCGCGTGATATGCAAGATACATTCTACATCACAGAAGAAACGTTACTACGTACACATACATCTTCTGTGCAAGCACGTACGATGGAAAATAATAAAGAAAAAGGCCCAATTAAAATTATTTGTCCTGGTAAAGTGTATCGCCGTGATGACGACGATGCGACGCATTCACATCAGTTCATGCAAATTGAAGGTCTTGTAATTGATAAAAACATTCGTATGAGTGACTTAAAAGGTACACTGCAAGTATTCGTGAAAAAGATGTTCGGTGAAGATCGTGAAATCCGTCTTCGTCCAAGTTTCTTCCCATTCACAGAGCCATCTGTAGAGATGGATATTTCTTGTATGATGTGTCATGGCAAAGGCTGCGGCACTTGTAAAGGAACTGGCTGGATTGAAATTCTAGGCGCAGGTATGGTTCACCCGAACGTACTTGAAATGGCTGGTTATGATTCAAAAGAATATCAAGGTTTCGCATTCGGTATGGGCGCAGAGCGTATCGCAATGTTGAAATACGGAGTAGATGACATTCGTCATTTCTATACAAATGATGTACGTTTCTTACAACAATTCAAACGAGCGTAAGGGAAGGAGAGGATAAGTATGTTCGTATCATATCGTTGGTTACAAGAGTATGTAGATATTAAAGATGTAACAGCACAAGAACTAGCAGACAAAATCACGAAAAGTGGTATTGAAGTAGAAGGCGTTGAAGTATTAAATAAAGGTGTAAAAGGTGTTGTAGTTGGTCACGTATTAGAATGTGAAAAACACCCAGAAGCTGATAAATTAAGCAAATGCTTAATCGATATCGGTGAAGAAGAGCCAGTTCAAATTATTTGTGGAGCTGCTAACATTGCAAAAGGTTTAAAAGTACCAGTTGCAAAAGTTGGAGCTGTACTTCCTGGTAACTTCAAAATCAAAAAAGCAAAACTACGCGGTGAAGCTTCTCACGGTATGGTTTGTGCTCTTCAAGAGCTTGGTATTGATGGAAAGTTAGTTTCAAAAGAATACGCAGATGGTATCTTCATCTTCCCAAGTGACGCTGAAGTTGGTGCAGATGCACTTGAAATTTTAAACTTACACGATGAAGTACTTGAGCTTGGCTTAACACCAAACCGTGCAGATTGCTTAAACATGTTAGGTGTTGCTTACGAAGTAGCTGCTATTTATGGCCGCGAAGTAAAGCTTCCAGCTATCGACTTACAAGAAACAGCAGAAAAAACTTCTGATTATATTTCTGTAAGTGTAGAAGCGAAAGAAGAAAACCCATTATACATTGCAAAAATGGTTAAAAACGTAAAGATTGGTCCATCACCAATGTGGATGCAAACTCGTCTTATGGCAGCTGGCATTCGTCCAATTAGCAACGTAGTTGATATTACAAACTACATTTTAATGGAATACGGTCAACCGTTACATGCATTCGATTACGATAAATTAGGTTCAAAAGAAATCGTTGTTCGTCTTGCAAAAGAAGGCGAAAAAATTGAAACGTTAGATGATCAAGAGCGTACATTACAAAGCCACCACCTTGTAATTACAAACGGCACGAAAGCTTTAGCTGTTGCTGGTGTAATGGGCGGGGCGGATTCTGAAGTTACAAATGAGACAGTAAACGTTCTAATTGAGTCTGCATATTTTGCAGGTCAAACAGTACGTCGTACATCAAAAGACTTAGGTCTTCGTAGTGAATCAAGTGCACGTTTCGAAAAAGGAATCGACCCAACACGTACATTTGAAGCAATTCAACACGCAGCTGCTTTAATGGCGAAATATGCTGGCGGTGAAGCACTTGAAGGTGTAGTAGAAGCTGACAACTTACAAGTACAAGAGCGTACAGTATCTGTTACTGCTGAAAAAGTAAACCGTGTATTAGGTACAAATATTTCTGCGAGTGAAATGGGTACAATGTTCACAAACTTGAAATTCCCATTCACAGAAGTAGAAGGAACATTCCACGTGAATGTACCAGCACGTCGTCCTGATATTACAATTTCAGAAGACTTAGTAGAAGAAGTGGGCCGTCTATACGGTTATGACCACATTCCAGTTACATTACCTTCTGGAACGATGACTCGTGGTAAATTAACATCAGCACAAACGAAACGTCGTAAAGTACGCCGCTTCTTAGAGGGTGCTGGTTTATATGAAGCAATCACGTATTCATTAACAAGCGCTGACAAAGCGAAACAATATATGGTTGAGCCAAACGAAAAGGCGCCTGTAGGTCTTGCGCTTCCAATGAGTGAAGAACGTAGCCAACTTCGTTTAAGCTTAGTACCGCAATTACTAGAAGCAGTTTCATACAATGTCGCTCGTAAAAACGACAGCGTTGCTTTATACGAAGTAGGTTCTATCTTCTTACCGACAGAAGAAGGAGAACTTCCGAAAGAAGAACAACATCTTGCAGGTGTTATGACAGGTCTTGCTCTTCACCATGCATGGCAAGGTGAGAAGAAAGTAGTAGACTTCTTCGTTGTGAAAGGTGTACTAGAAGGACTATTCGACGTACTTGGCGTTGCAAACCAAATCACATATGCACCAGCAAAACGCGAAGGTATGCACCCAGGCCGTACAGCTGACATCGTATTAGATGGCGAAGTAATTGGTTTCATCGGTCAATTGCACCCAGAAGCAGAAAAACAATTAGATGTGAAAAATACATTCGTATTTGAATTATCTCTTGTAAAAGTATTCGGTGCAGACGCTGAAGAAACTTACTACGCAGCAATTCCACGTTTCCCATCTATGACACGTGACATGGCTGTTGTAGTAACGAAAGAAACAAAAGCTGGTGAAATGAAGCAAGTCATTGCTGAAGCTGGCGGAGAACTTCTGAAAGACGTAACACTATTCGACTTATACGAAGGTGAAAAAATGGAAGAAGGCAAGAAATCACTTGCATTCTCTATGACTTACTTCGATGCAGAACGTACATTAACAGACGAAGAAGTAACAGAAGCACATAACCGTGTATTAACAGCGGTAGAAGAGAAATTTGGTGCGGAGTTACGTAAGTAATTTATAAATAAAAAGGTTGAGTACCCATTGAAGGGAACTCAACCTTTTTATTTTTAATTACATTGTATCTGTTTTTCGTTCTGTAAATACTTCGGTAGCAACCGTTAAAATGGTGTTTAATGCTACAGGAAATCCGGCATATATAATCATTTGCATCATTACTTCAATGATTTCTTCTTCTGTCCATCCGACGTTTAAAGCTCCGGTTATATAAAATTTCAGTTGTTCAGTATTCCCTAAAGCTGTTAATCCAGCAACGGTCGCAAGTAATCGAGATTTCAAGTCAAGACCTGGTCTGGCAAAAATTTGACCGTAGTTAAATTCTACAGCTAATGTTCCTAAATCAGGTGCAACAGAATCTGCAAGGTTATTTACGATGTTTTGGTAATGTTCAGGAGAGATTTTTGCTAAAATTCCCATCCCTTTTTCATAATTCACACTAGTTTCTTTCATTACATACATCTTCCCTTCTAGTATAATTGGGCATTTTTATAAATGAGATTAGTGTAATACTTATCATGGAAATTCCAAGAATACATACTCCGGTCCACTGCCATTTGCTCCAGACGAGCAGTCCGAAGTAAGAGCCTATAGACCCACCGAGAAATGTTGCCACCATGTATATGCCGTTCAAACTACTTCGTTTCTCAGGATGTAATTGCAAAAGGTGTGCTTGACAAGCTACTTGATTTGCTTGAGTGCCAGCTGTAAGTAAAAGAGCCCCTACAATGAGTCCTGGTAACCAGTACCCTGAAAACAAAAATAGTAAAAAAGAAAAAAATGAAATAGACGTACATAAAGCGTTTGCAAATATGGCTCCTTTTTTATCTATAATGCGCCCGATAATAGGTGTTGCAAATGCTCCTACTATTCCTACTAAACCGATTAATCCAACAGTAGAGCTTCCGTAATGATAAGGATGTGTAGTTAATAAGAAAATAAGTGTAGTCCAAAAAACACTGAAAGCTCCAAATACCATCCCTTGACTTAAACAAGCCTTTCGTAACATTTTCTCTTGCAACAAGAGTGGAATGAAAGAAAAGAGAAGCTTTTTATATTGCATGTGATGAGTCTTATCTCCTTTAGGGAAATACATTTTCACTAATAACATAAGAATGAAAGTACTTATGAAAAAAATCCCATAAACAGTTCGCCATCCGAAGTGAATATCAATGAATCCGCTAATTAATCGAGCTCCTAAAATGCCGCAAACTAGACCGATAGATACATTTCCTAAAATTTGACCTCTATTTTGATCAGTGGCGTATTGAGAGACGAAAGGGATTACAATCTGGGGGATGATTGTAACAAATCCAAGAATAAAATTAGCTGCAATTAGCCAAGTCATATCTGTTGAGAAAGCGGCTAAAGCTAAGTTAATACAAATGAGAGACAATAAAATTAAAATTAATTTTTTTCTCTCAAGTATATCCCCTAAAGGAACTATGAAAAGATTTCCTAATGCATATCCGACTTGGGTTACGGTAGCAACAATACCGATTCTAGTTTCTGAAACATGAAAAGTATGGGCTATGCTTACTAAAAGGGTTTGATTTATATACACGTTTGCTACTGTAAAACCACATATTACCGCCATAAATAAAACAAATCGCTGTGTTAGTTCAAAAGAATGTGTTTCTATATTTTTTATTATCATAAAATTCACCTCCTTTACTCATTAAGATAAAGGTAGGTTTATAATGAAAATAGGAGTGTATTTATACTGGTATAAAAACTACCACTAATAAAGGGGAATATTATATGTTAAGCGATGCAGATAGAAGGAAGGAACTAGCAGATTTTTTGAAAAGCCGCCGAGCTAGGTTGACTCCTGAGCAATTTAATTTACCAATTGGTCAGCGAAGAAAAACAAAAGGATTAAGACGGGAAGAAGTTGCACAATTAACTGGAATTGGATTGACATGGTATACATGGTTAGAACAAGGGCGTGATATCCAAGTTTCTCAAGAAGTTATAGAGTCAATTTCTCGTGTGTTTCGGTTGGAGGGAGAAGAAAGAAATCATTTGATTTTATTGGCAAATCTTTCACTACCTTCTCAAATAAGGAAGCCGATTGCTGGACATATAAATGGGGTTTTAGAGGGGTTACTAGATCAATTACAATTTTGTCCTGCTTATGTAATTGATGAAAAACTTAACATTGTTCATTGGAATAAGGCTGCTAGTGTTGTATTTGGTGATTTTGGTGAAATGGATGAGAGAAATCGAAATGCGGTTTGGCGTTGTTTTACATCAAAAGAATACCGTAAACTATTTGAAAACTGGGAAAATCATGCGCAACGTTTAATTGCACAGTTCCGTGCTACATATACACAATTTATTGGGGATGAGTGGTTTAAAAATGTGATTGAGGAACTTACGGAAAGAAGTAGCGAATTTCGTATGTGGTGGTCAAATCATGAAGTGCAAGGAAAACCTATTGGTCGGAAAGTACTTTTACATCCTGCCATAGGGACGTTGGTCATGGATCATGTTACACTCCAGGTTTATGATGCACCTGAATTAAAGCTTACAATTTATCAGCCACGTATAGAGGAAGATACAAAAATGAAGATGAAAGAATTATTAAAAGGAAATTAGGATAATACAGTAGGGAATTAATCTCTCATGGAAATCGTTTAAATATATGTTGTTGAAAAAAGAAAAATACTGATATATTTTCCGACATCTTGCATCTTTCTCTCGAATGTAGTACATTAATTTTAGTTTAACAAAATGAAAGACGATGATAAGGAAAAGTAGTATATACTATAATCCAAAGCGAGTCAGGGACGGTGAGAGCCTGATGAGGCGGTATATGTGAAGAACACCTTGGAGTTGCTAACCGAAATTGAATCTCGTATTCAAGAGTAGACTTAGACGGGAATCCGGCCTGTTACAAACCGGGAAGTATGTATTACATACGAGTTAAAGTTGGTCTTTATGACAAATTGGGTGGTACCGCGAAGTTTAACCTTTCGTCCCTTTATGGATGAAAGGTTTTTTTGTATTTAAATATATGAGCAAAGGAGAATTTCACTATGGAAAACACATTAGTAAAAAGTCTGTATAGAGATACAGAAAAGTATGCAGATCAAACAGTACAAGTATCAGGGTGGATTCGTAACTTACGTGATTCAAAAGCATTTGGTTTCATCGAATTAAACGACGGTAGCTTCTTCAAAAGCGTTCAAATCGTTTTCGATACAGAATTAGAGAACTTCAAAGAAATTGCAAAACTTCCACTTAGCTCTTCAGTTAAAGTAGAAGGTAAAGTAATTGCAACGCCTGGAGCGAAGCAACCATTTGAAATTAAAGCAGAAAAAATTGATATCGAGGGCTTATCAGATTCTGATTACCCACTTCAAAAGAAACGTCATACATTTGAATACTTACGTACAATCGCTCACTTACGTCCAAGAACAAATGCATTCTCTGCAACGTTCCGCGTACGTTCTATCGCAGCATTTGCGATTCACCAATTCTTCCAAGAGCGTGGATTCGTACATGTTCATACACCTATCATCACTGGTAGTGATACAGAAGGTGCTGGCGAAATGTTCCGCGTAACAACGCAAGATTTAAATAACCTACCAAAAGGTGAAGACGGAAAAGTTGATGAGTCAAAAGACTTCTTCGGTAAAGAAACAAACCTAACAGTAAGTGGACAGCTGAACGCTGAAGCTTATGCATTAGCATTCCGTGATGTATACACATTCGGACCTACATTCCGTGCAGAAAACTCAAACACAACTCGCCACGCTGCTGAGTTCTGGATGGTTGAGCCTGAGATTGCATTCGCGGAACTAGGGGATGTAATGAACCTTACAGAAGATATGCTGAAATATGCAATGAAATACGTATTAGAGCATGCACCAGAAGAAATGGAATTCTTCAACAGCTTCGTTGATAAAACAGTTCTTGAGCGCATGAACAACGTAATTAACTCAGACTTCGGTCGCATCACTTATACAGAAGCAATTAAAGTACTTCAAGAATCAGGTGCTGACTTCAAATACCCAGTAGAATGGGGAATTGACTTACAAACAGAGCACGAAAGATACTTATCAGAAGAAATCTTCAAACGCCCTGTATTCGTAACTGACTATCCGAAAGACATTAAAGCATTCTACATGCGTTTGAATGAAGACGGTAAAACAGTAGCTGCTACTGACCTTCTAGTTCCTGGCATCGGCGAATTAATCGGCGGAAGTCAACGTGAAGAAAGAATGGACGTTTTAGTAGACAGAATTAAAGAATTAGGTATGAACGAAGAGGACTACTGGTGGTACTTAGAACTTAGAAAATACGGCGGTACAAAACACGCTGGATTCGGTCTAGGTTTCGAGCGCTTCCTAATGTACATCACTGGCATGGCTAACATCCGTGACGTAATTCCATTCCCAAGAACTCCAGGTTCTTCTGAGTTTTAAGATATAAAAAAAGCGAGAGCAACTGCTCTCGCTTTTTTTATTGAGAAAGGTTGTAATTGCAACCTGAACTTTATAAAGTATTTCACGACTAGAAAAGATGTTGTTCATAGTTCAATTCCCACTTCATATATAAGTAAAACGAATGCGACATTTATATAGGGAAGGGGTTTTTATACAATGGGGGAAATTCCAAGTCATACAAAGTGGACATTGCGTGACAAGTATATAGTAATCACTGGTGCAACAAGTGGTATTGGATTAGCGGCAGCTAAGATGTTTGCAAAAAGCGGTGCTAAGCTAGGAATCATTGCACGTAATGAAGCAAAAGCGAATGATGTTATGACTCAACTTGAAAATATAACGGATGGGAATGCAGTGGTAGATATATTTTTCGCTGATATGTCTTCCCAACAATCTATACGCCAGGTAGCTACCGATATTTTAGAAAGATGTCCGAGAATTGATATATTAGTAAATAATGCGGGTGCTTTATTTCAAACAAGACAAATTACAGAGGACGGTTTGGAGATGACCTGGGCGGTAAACCATTTAGGTCCATTCTTACTTACAAATTTGTTGTTGGAGCGTTTAAAAGAAAGTGCTCCTGCTCGCGTCATTACCACTGCATCTCACGGTCATAAAATGGCTAAAAAGGGAATTGATTTCGATGATCTAGATGCAGAACAACTGTATCGCGGTATTAAGAAGTTCATGGGCGGTCCTACAATGCGTTATGCACAAACAAAACTAGCTAACATTTTATTCACCTCTGAATTGGCACAGCGGTTGGAGGGAACGGGTGTTAGTGCTTATAGCTTTGACCCGGGGCTAGTGAATACAAATTTTAACCAGGATAATGGTCTAGCTGCTCGCTTAACTATGGCAGCAATGAAACCTTTCTCCCGTACGCCGGAGAAAGGTGCTGAAACTTTAGTATGGCTAGCAGAATCAACTGGATTTACTAATCAGAGTGGTTATTACTATGCCGATAAACAAGTAGGGGAAATGTCTGAAGCTGCCTTGGATAAGGATGCAGCAAAGCGGCTATGGGACATAAGCGAAAACCAAACACGAGAGTAAAAGAGTAGCGAGTATATGTTCAGATTATTATGTTGAATAGTTTTTTACCCTTAAGTAAAAAGTAACCTTGGGGGTGAGTGCAATGAGTAAAAAAGTGAAAAAAGACCATTCAAGATCAATCCTAGGTTCTCCAGAAGTGGAAGGACAAGGGACAACAACACATGAAACGGGTTCTCATAAAGTATCTTCATCAAATAAGAAGCAGAAACGAAGCTAATATAAAAAAGGGAGAGTCTTGGCGGCTCTCCTTTTTTATAGGGGAATTACTAAAAATGAGTTAATTTAGCGATATAGTTAGAAGAGGAAAATAGTAAATGCAATTACATTGAATCGAGAACACATGAAACAAAAAACAGGAGTTTGTAGGCTCCTGTTTTTGTCGATACTATCTTAATAAGCGAAGCGCCTTCTCCGTATTAGCGAAATGCAGTTTCACAAACTCAGGTAATCGTTCTTTACCAAGCTTTTGAATTAATTTAGCAGCAGCGATATCAACTTGTTTACCAGCACCTTTTGGAAGTGGCATACCAGCTTTTTTACTTAGTTCGTCAAACTGTTTTACGAATGAGTAGCGAGCTAAAATGGAAGCGGCGGCAACAGCTAAATGAACACTTTCACCTTTCGTAGCGAAGTAAACATTTTCACGCTGTACCTGTTTTTGTTTTGCTAAATATTTATAGTATGTATCAGGTTGTGTGAATTGATCGATTAAGACGCCTTCAGGTTTTGTAGGTGCCATTTTAGCTAATAAGTTTGTAATAGCTTTATTGTGTAGTAAAGCTTTTAACTTACCTTGGTTGTTTCCTTTATCAAATAGCTCGTTATATTTTTCGTTATGAAGGACAAGAGAGCTATAAGGAACAACGTGTAGAAGTTGTTTCGCAATGGCAGTAATTTGATCGTCATTTAAGTTTTTAGAGTCTTTTACACCAAGTTCTTTTAGTAGTGGAATTTGCTTTGCATCCACATATACAGCAACGACTGTCATCGGTCCGAAGAAATCACCAGTACCAACTTCATCAGACCCTACAATAGACATTGTACCGATGGAAGCAGGCGGTGCATAACGGTGTGAATCAACAGATTTTTTTGCAGCTGTTTTCGGTGTTTGAGAGACAGTTTGCCAACGAGAAGCTTCTGCTTCAGCGCGGCCTCCTTGGAACATTACTTTTCCAGATTTATACGCTGTAATCGTGCAAGATGGTACCTTTGCCATAAAGATCCCGCCTTGCGGAGTTTTCGGGCTAAGCGAATGTTTATATTGTTGTTTCATGTCTTCAATTACTGTAGAATTTGTTTGAATTACGATAGAATTTGACATAATGGTCGCCCCTTTTTTTATATTGTTATTTTTATCATATCGGATTGTTCTTTCTGTTTCCATATTATGAAGGTTCATGGTATGATAAACTTTAGGATTCTGTACGTGATTGGAGGCCGGTGAGTTGTCACAACAAAAGGGAAAGAAAAGTCGAATTAATGTAGAAATCTATGGTCAGCAATATTCAGTTGTTGGCGATGAAAGTACAAGTCATATCCGCATGGTAGCAGCGATTGTGGATGATAAAATGCGCGAACTCAATGCCAAGAATCCTTCGCTTGACACGAGTAGACTAGCGGTATTGACGGCGGTAAACGTCATACACGATTACATAAAATTAAAAGAAGAACATGAGAAATTGAAAGAAAGTATGACAAAAAAAGGAATGGAATAACATGATTGATATTATTATCATTTTACTGCTTGTTATGGGATTTTTCCTCGGCTTACGCAGAGGGTTTATTCTGCAACTTGTAAAGTTAACAAGCTTTATTATCGCATACCTTGTTGCATACTGGTACTGTAAAGATTTAGCGCCAGCACTTGCGAAATTTATTCCGTATCCATTTGATAAAAACGTATCTGTTCCAGAATGGATTGATGCAAATAATATTGAGACAGTATTTTATCAAGCGCTTGCGTTTATCATATTGTTTATTATCACTAAAATTGCACTTTCATTACTTGGTAATTTGTTAAATATGTTTGCAGAAATACCGGTTTTAAAGCAAGTAAATGCGTTTGCGGGGGCAATCCTCGGATTTTTAGAAGTATATATTATTTTGTTTGTCTTAATTATCATTGGAAATATTCTTCCGATTGAACAAGTACAAACACCATTACAAAAATCATCAATTAGCAAAATAATTGTAGACGATACACCGATTCTATCTGAAAAGGTGAAGGAACTATGGCAGACAGGTAGCAGAGTATAACTTCTCTTTTTTCGGAAAGAGAAGTTTTTTTCTATGAAAGAAAGGCGGGGCAATGATGAAAGTAAATAAAAAACAAGTGATCAAATTATTAGAGACAATCGGGCTTTTTATGGAACTAAAGGGTGCGAATCCATTTAAAATATCTGCATTTCGTAAAGCGGCAGCAGCATTAGAAAGTGACGATCGTAGTCTTTCTGAAATTGAAGATTTCACAAAGATTCCAGGAATCGGAAAAGGAACAGCAGCCGTTATACAAGAATATATAGAATCGGGAACATCTGAAGTATTACAAGAACTTGAAAAAGAAGTACCAAGTAGCTTATTGCCGTTATTAAAACTACCAGGTCTTGGTGGTAAAAAGGTGGCTAAGTTATATAAAGAGCTAGGCGTTATTGATATGGAGACGTTAAAAGCTGCTTGTGAGGAAAATAAAGTACAAGCTTTAGCTGGTTTCGGTAAGAAGACAGAAGAGAAAATATTAGAAGCAATCGATCAAGTAGGCTCTCGTCCAGAGCGTTTACCAATTGCGATGGTATTGCCTATTGCCGGGGAAATAGAGGAGAAATTGTCGAATATTGCTGAAGTAATTCGTTTCTCTCGCGCTGGTAGTTTGCGCCGTGTTCGTGAAACAGTGAAAGATTTAGATTTTATCATTGCAACGACAGAACCAGCAGCGGTACGTGAGCATTTACTACAATTTGATAATATGATTGAAGTAATAGCAAGTGGAGATACGAAAGTTTCTGTCCGTCTTCAATATGAATATGATATTTCAATTGATTTCCGTTTAGTAAAACCAGAAGAGTTTATTACAACTCTTCACCATTTCACAGGATCAAAAGATCATAACGTAAAAATGCGTCAAATCGCAAAAGATAAAGGCGAGAAAATTAGTGAGTACGGTGTAGAGAACTTGGAAACAGGTGAAGTGAAAACATTTGAGACTGAAGAAGACTTCTTTGCTCATTTCGGTTTGCCATTTATTCCGCCAGAAGTGCGTGAAGATGGAAAAGAAATTGAATTAATTAAAGAGTATCCGAACTTAATTCAGTTTTCCGATATACAAGGTGATTTACATATGCATACAACTTGGAGTGACGGTGCTTTTTCTATTGAAGAAATGGTACAAGCGTGCCGTGCTCGTGGATATAAGTTTATGGCGATTACTGATCACTCGCAATACTTAAAAGTGGCGAACGGTTTAACGAAAGAGCGTCTTCGTGAGCAAGCGAAAGAAATTGAACGTATGAATGAAAAGTATCCAGACATTACAATTTTACGCGGAATTGAAATGGACATTTTACCAGATGCCTCGCTTGATTTTGATGATGAAGTATTAGCAGAATTAGATTATGTCATTGGAGCGATTCACTCTAGCTTCTCACAAGACCGTGAAACGATTATGAAGCGTCTACGTACTGCACTTGAGAATAAACATGTCACAATGATTGCCCATCCTACAGGACGTCTTCTCGGGCGTCGTGAGGGTTATGATGTAGATACAGATTTATTAATTGAACTAGCAAAAGAGACAAATACAGTTTTAGAATTAAATGCGAATCCGAACCGTTTAGATTTAAGCGCGAAATTATTAAAACAAGCACAAGATGCTGGTGTGAAAGTAGCGATTAATACGGATGCTCATACGCTTGAAATGTTAGAAGATATGGAAACAGGTGTAGCAGCAGCACGTAAAGGTTGGATTCAAAAAGATAACGTGATTAACACGTGGGATATTGAACGTTTATTAGACTATATTAAACGTAATAAGTAATACAAGGGGGACCTGCAACATGTTAGAAAGAACGTTGCGTGTATTAGAATACAATAAAGTAAAAGAACAATTACTTGAACATACAGCATCTTCACTTGGTCGTGACAAAGTGAAGCATTTAGTGCCGAGCACTGATTTTGAAGAAATTGTAGAAATGCAAGATACAACGGATGAAGCAGCGAAAGTTATTCGTTTAAAAGGTAGTGCACCATTAGGTGGTATTACGGATATTCGCTCAAATGTGAAGCGTGCAAAAATTGGGAGTATGTTAAGTCCAAATGAATTACTTGATATTGCAAATACGATGTATGGTAGTCGTAATATGAAACGCTTCATTGAAGATATGGCTGATAACGGTGTCGAGCTTCCGATTTTAGAAACTCACGTCGCTCAAATTGTATCTTTATATGATTTAGAAAAGAAAATTACAAATTGCATCGGTGACGGCGGTGAAGTAGTCGATAGCGCAAGTGATAAACTGCGTGGTATTCGTACTCAAATTCGTACTGCGGAAAGTCGTATTCGTGAAAAGTTAGAAAATATGACGCGCTCTTCAAACGCGCAAAAGATGCTGTCTGATTCGATTGTAACGATTCGTAACGAACGTTACGTAATCCCAGTAAAACAAGAATATCGCGGCGTATATGGTGGTATTGTTCACGATCAATCGGCTTCTGGACAAACGTTATTTATTGAGCCACAAGTCATTGTAGAATTAAATAATGCACTGCAAGAAGCACGTGTGAAAGAAAAACAAGAAATCGAACGCATCTTATTAATGTTAACAGAAGAAGTGGCAGTAGAAGCGGATATCGTTTTATCAAACGTAGAAGTAGTTGCAAATCTTGATTTCATCTTTGCGAAAGCTTTTTATGCGAAGCGAATTAAAGCGACAAAGCCGATTGTAAATAACGAGCGTTACATGGACTTAAGACAAGCACGCCATCCGCTTATCGATCCAGAAATAATCGTGCCAAATAACATTATGTTAGGGAAAGATTTCACGACAATTGTTATTACAGGACCGAATACAGGTGGTAAAACAGTTACGCTGAAAACAGTTGGTATTTGTGTGTTAATGGCGCAATCTGGCCTTCACATTCCAGTAATGGATGAGTCAGAGATTTGTGTATTCAAAAATATCTTTGCTGATATCGGTGATGAGCAATCGATTGAACAGAGTTTAAGTACGTTCTCCTCACATATGGTGAACATCGTTGATATTTTAGAAAAAGCTGATTTTGAAAGCTTAGTTTTATTCGATGAATTAGGTGCTGGAACAGACCCACAGGAAGGGGCTGCACTTGCCATTTCAATTTTAGATGAAGTATGTAATCGCGGTGCTCGCGTTGTTGCAACGACGCATTATCCAGAATTAAAAGCATACGGATATAACCGTGAGCAAGTTATTAATGCGAGTGTTGAGTTTGATGTAAATACATTAAGTCCAACTTATAAATTATTAATCGGTGTACCAGGCCGTAGTAATGCCTTTGAAATTTCGAAACGTCTTGGATTATCTGATCGCGTTATTGAGCAAGCACGCAATCACATTAGTACAGATACGAATAAAATTGAAAATATGATTGCGAAGTTAGAAGAAAGCCAGAAGAACGCAGAGCGTGACTGGAACGAAGCAGAAGCGCTTCGCAAACAATCTGAAAAACTGCATCGTGAATTACAACGTCAAATCATTGAATTTAACGAAGATCGTGATGAACGATTATTAAAAGCGCAAAAAGAAGGAGAAGAAAAAGTCGAAGCTGCAAAGAAAGAAGCAGAAGGCATTATTCAAGAACTTCGTCAATTGCGTAAAGCACAGCTTGCAAATGTGAAAGACCACGAGCTAATTGAAGCGAAGAGTCGTCTAGAAGGCGCAGCGCCAGAGCTTGTTAAGAAACAAAAAGTAAATGTGAAAAATACTGCACCGAAACAACAGTTACGTGCAGGTGATGAAGTGAAAGTATTAACGTTCGGTCAAAAAGGTCAACTACTTGAAAAAGTAAGCGATACAGAGTGGAGCGTACAAATCGGTATTCTGAAGATGAAAGTGAAAGAATCTAATATGGAATACATTAACACACCGAAGCAAACAGAGAAAAAAGCAGTTGCAACGGTAAAAGGTAGAGACTATCACGTTTCATTAGAACTTGATCTTCGTGGTGAACGATTTGAAAATGCAATGGCGCGCGTTGAGAAATACTTAGACGATGCCCAGCTTGCAAGCTATCCTCGCGTATCAATCATTCACGGTAAAGGGACAGGAGCACTTCGCCAAGGTGTACAAGATTACTTGAAGAAGCATCGCGGTGTAAAAACCTTCCGTTACGGTGACATGGGCGAGGGAGGCCTAGGCGTAACAGTTGTCGAATTAAAATAGAAAACAACGAAACAAAGGGGAAACCATTATATGTTTATGGACAAACTTGCAAAAGTATTGTTAGCTTGTTGTGGAATATTTTTGGTGATTGGGGTTATTTATTTAGTTGTTTTTGCGAAGTGAAAAAGCGTCAATCGTGGCAGAATGATATTGCCATAGATTGACGCTTTTAATATATGTGAAAAGGAATAGAACATGAAAATCAACCAATACATAAGCGAAGCAAAATTATGCTCCAGACGTGAAACAGATCGTCTCATTAAAGCTGGACGCGTGGCTATTAACGGCGAAATATGTACGCACGGTGCACTCGTAAGCGATGGTGATAGGGTAACGATTGATGGGCAAGTTATTGTAAAAGAAGAGAAAGAAAAAGTGTATATCGCATTTCATAAACCAGTCGGAATTACTTGTACAGCAGCCGATCATATTGAAGATAATATTATTGATTATATCAATTACCCAGAGCGAATCTTTCCAGTTGGGCGATTAGATAAAGCATCAGAAGGACTTATTTTATTAACGAATGACGGCGGCATTGCGAATCAAATTTTACATGGTGATCATGAGCACGAGAAAGAATATGTTGTCACAGTCGATAAACCTTTTATGGACTGGTTTATTGATGAGATGTCCCGCGGTGTAAAGATTAAAGATGGAATGACGAAGCCGTGCAAAGTGACAAGAGTCGATCAATCAACATTTCGTATCGTTTTAACGCAAGGAATGAACAGGCAAATTCGTAGAATGAGTCGTGCTTTCGGATTTACTGTAATAAAGCTAAAGCGAGTACGCATTATGAATATAGAGCTAAATGAGCTTGAAGTTGGAAAGTGGCGGAGCGTTACAGCTGAAGAGTTAGAAATTTTAATAGGGCAGTTATAGGGAGGAAAAATTTTCTCCCTATATTTTTTTGTCAGAAAAAATAAAACTATTGATTTTTTAAAAAATAGCCCATATAATAAAAAACAACAAGTTTCGACAAGATATTTTATAAAAGTAATGATGAGGACATGAGTTGTATTTTACGATTCTCAGAGAGGGAAGCCTTAGGCTGTGAGCTTCCTAATACGAAAAGACAAGCTTACCACCTCTAAACTTCAAGAGTGAACTGCATACATGATGCATTGTAATTCTTGGCGGATAAAACCGTTATCAATTTACACGAGCTATAAAATGAGCTTATTTCGTTATAAATTCATTTTATTAGAATAAGGGTGGAACCACGATTTCAACACTCGTCCCTTTATTAGGGACGGGTGTTTTTTGCGTTCTTTTACGGGGAAGTATGCTTGAAAGAGGATATGTGACGGATTTTAATTCAGAATATTTTGTTAATTTATTATTTTAGGAGGTTAGTAGAAATGAAATCATCTTTAAAGTTTTCAGAGATGTTTGCAATAAGTTTAATGTTATTTGCACTGTTTTTTGGTGCGGGTAATATGATTTTTCCACCAGCGTTAGGACAAGGCGCTGGAACAGACGTATGGATTGCGTTGTTTGGTTTTATCGTAACAGGCGTTGGACTACCTTTATTAGGAGTAATTGTTATAGCTTTAAAGGGAGATATTAATGAGCTAGCAGGACGTGTACATCCTATATTCGCACTTGTTTTTATCACTGCAATTTATTTATGTTTAGGCGTATTCGTAAGTGTGCCGCGTACAGGAACAGTAGCTTATGAGATGAGTATTGCACCGTTTTTACCAAGTGAGATAGCTGGTCAGTCATATCCACTTGTTATCTTTACACTTATTTTCTTTGCAGTCACTTTCTATTTAGCTTTAAATCCTTCGAAATTAGTGGGTCGTATTGGTAAAGTGCTAACTCCAATATTATTAGCTGTTATTGCAATTATCGTAGGTAAAGCACTTATTACACCAATTGGAGAATTTGGTGCACCGACAGAAGCGTATAGTGCTCCTCTCTTCAAAGGATTTATTGATGGATATTTAACTTTAGATGGACTTGCAGCACTGGTATTCGGAAATGTTGTAATTCATGCGTTAAAAGAAAAAGGCATTACAAATAAAAACAGTATTGCAAAAGTAACAATCTTTGCAGGATTTATTGCAGCGCTTGGTCTACTACTTGTGTATTTAGCACTTGCTTATCTTGGAGCTTCTAGTGTGTCACTTGGAATGGGCGCAAACGGAGGAATTATTTTAACAAATGTCGTGAATCATTTATTTGGTAGCTACGGAACTTTATTACTAGGGATCGCAATTACAGCAGCATGTTTAACAACTTCTGTAGGTATTGTTGCAGCTTGTGGTGATTACTTCTCTTCTTTATTACCAAAGCTTTCTTATCAAAAAGTCGTTTTCATTTTCTGTGTATTAGCATTTATGGTAGCAAACCTTGGGTTAACTCAGTTAAATGCATTAGCATTACCAATCTTAATCGCAATTTATCCAATTGGAATCGTACTTATCGTATTATCACTTGTTGAAAACTACGTTCGTCTTCCATTAGCGATGTATGTGGGCGGGATTGTAGGAGCATTTGCAATAAGTTTCTTTGATGGGTTACACAATGCAAACCTTCAAATTGCAGCGCTAGCACCTATTTTAGATAAGATTCCATTATATAGTGTAGGGATTGGTTGGTTAGTTCCAGGCATAATCGGTATAGGATTTGGTTATATAGTTTCTAAGTTTCGAAAGCAGGAAATTGCTGTAGAAAAATAGAGAAAAGAGGCTTTCTATAATAGAAAGTCTCTTTTTTTGTAAAAAAAGCCGCATATAGAGAAATTTAGATATTAAAAATTTTATACGTAATATAGTTGACAAAAAATTTATGAGTAGGCTAAGATTGACTTAGTTGTGGAAATATTGGAAGGGAAGTGAGGGAAACGGGGTTTCTATAACTATAGTGTTGTTATGGGAAGAGGTGAAAGAGGAGAAGAGAAAGTTTATTTTTTTGACTTACATTGAGAATGATAATCAATAAATACGTTTTATAATTTTTTCTCAGTTTCTATGCCTTCGTATAAGGAATAGGGTGAGATATTATTTTTAATATCCAATGAGAATGATAATCAATAACACTTATATTACATAAAAGAATGCTAATTAAATAATAGGTAGAAGAGATTATTTTTTTCTTGCGAATTGAGAATAATTATCATTTTCAGAAAAAGTGAAATGAAAGATAACCAAGGAGGAAACAAGAAAAATGAAAAAGGTTTCTGTATTACCCGCTTTTATTATAACGTTCGTATGTATGCTAGCTTTTCTTGTAATGCCATACGGGAATGCTTCAGCAAAACTAGCTGATGGTACTTACGATATTAATTACGTAATTCAAAAAGCGGAAAATGATTCAGCTTCAATGGCAAATGACTATTTTGAAAAGCCGGCAAAATTAATAGTGAAAAACGGTGAGATGAGAGTACAAGTTCCGATGAATCATAGTGCTTGGATTACAGAATTTAAAGCACCAGAGAACGGAAATTTTGTTGATGCGAAAGTTGTTAGTAAAGATGAATCGGCAGATAAAAGAACAGTAGAGTTTAAAGTAGATGATTTATCCAAACCGGCAGCTGTAAAAATTCATGTTGTTGTACCAAGTGCAAACTATGACCACCACTACACAATTCGTTTTGCTTTTGATGCAAATGTAAAAGCTGTAGGTGGCGATAATGGCGTAGCTGCTACAACAAAAAATAATGATCAAGCGAAAACAGATACACAAGTAAAAGAAGAGAAAACAAAAGTAGAGAGTAAGGAAACAGCTAAAGAAGTGAATAAAGAAACAAAAAATGAAAATGGAAAAGCTGAAAAAACAGATAACCCAAAAACAGGCGATGAAGCACGTATTGGATTGTTTGCAGCGTTAATTCTTATTTCAGGTGCTTTCTTAATTCGTAAAGTGAAATTGAGTAAATAAATCTTTTGAAGGGTGATGAATATATGTTTAAACAATTTAAAATGATTATTGCCGTATTTGCTGTTTTATTTACATTTATCGCAACACTAGGTTTACAAGATGCAAAGGCTGCTACAAAACTAGCTGATGGAAAATATAATATTGCTTTTACTGTATGGAAAGGCGATAAAGATGAATCGTCTAGAATGAATAGTTATTTTGAAAGCCCAGCAACATTAACAGTTAAAAATGGAAAACAATATGTTTCATTTAAAGTGAAAGATAGTGCTTCTATTAAAAGTTTCCAAGTAGAAAAAGATGGTCAATTTGTAGAAACAACCGTGTTAAGTGAAAACAAAAAAGATAATACTAGAGTTGTAGAATTTGAAGTTGCTGACTTGTCAAAAAAACTAAATGGCAAGGTGAAAATTAATATTCCAATTATTAATTATAATGCTTCGTATGATATTCGCTTTGTATTTGATGGGAACAGTATTAAATAATTTTCAAAAGGGAGAGTCGTTCCATTGAACAGGTATACAAAAATTATTGTTGCTATGTTTTTAATGATATTTACATTCGTATCAACATTACAACCACTTGCAGTTCAAGCAGCTACCAAGTTGGCTGACGGTGAATATTCAATTGGCTTCAAAGTTTTAAAAGATACATCAGATGAAGAATCGATGATGAATCAATATTCAGTAAGTCCGGGAACTTTAAAAGTGAAGGATGGGAAAAAGAAAGTATCCTTTACATTAACAAATAGTTCATGGATTACGAAATTTGAAACAGAAAAAGCAGGTAAGCTAGTTGCGACAAATGTAATTAGTGAAGATAAAGAAAAAGATACAAGAGTAGTAGAATTTGATGTAGAAGATGTAGAGAAGGTATTAAATGCAAAAGTAAAAGTAGATATTGATTTTTTAAATTATCATCATGAGTACGACGTTCGTATTGCATTTGATCAAAATAGCATTACACCAATTCATGTAGAAAAACCAAATGAAAAAGAGGACCCAGCTAATAAGCCAGATCCAAATGAAACTACCGATCCAGGTCAGAAGCCCGACCAAAAGCCTGACCCAGATCAACAACCAAATTCTAACACAATTACAGATGGTGCGTACAGCATTCCATTTAAAGTGTTAAAAGATCAAACAGATGAAGAATCTAAGATGAATAGTTACATGGTAAATCCAGGAGTATTAAAAGTAGAAAACGGTAAGAAAAAAGCAATTGTAACACTAAAAAGTAGCTCATTAATTAAAAATTTCCAAACGGAAAAAGATGGCGCATTTGTTGATGCAAAAGTAGTGAGTGAGGATAAGGAAAAAGATACAAGAGTAGTAGAGTTTGAAGTAAACGATTTATCTAAAAAACTAAATACAAAAGTATTTATCGAAATGGCATCAAGAAATTATAAGCAAATGCATGATGTACAACTTTTATTTGAACAAGATAAACTTGAACAAATTAAAAATGAAGAGAAACAACCGGAAGCAGAAAAACCGGAAGCAGAAAAACCAGAAGTAGAAAAACCGGGAGCAGAAAAACCAGAAGTAGAAAAACCAGATGAAAATAAAAAAACAGATGCTGAAACAATTAAAGATGGTGAATACAGCATCAATTTTAAAGCATTAAAAGATCAAACAGACGAAATTTCAATGATGAACACATATACAAAAAGTCCAGGTGTGCTAAAAGTAAAAGATGGTAAGAAGTATGTATCATTTACGTTAACGAACAGTTCTTGGATTACAAAATTTGAATTTGAGAAAAATGGTTCGTTTGTTGATGCAAATGTAATAAGTGAAGATAAAAAAACTGATACACGCGTAGTGGAAGTAGAAGTACCAGATTTATCGAAAAAGTTAAATGCAAAAGTAAAAGTAGATATCGATTCAATGAATTATCACCATTTTTACGATATTCAATTTGCATTTGATAAAGGTAGCATTAAGTCGTTAGATAACCAAGGTGAAAACAACAACCAAGGTGAAAACACAACAATTGATCCAAAAGCTCTTAAAGATGGTGAATACAGAATTGGCTTTAAAGTGTTAA
Source organism: Bacillus sp. BR3(2024) (assembly GCF_039134555.1). Taxonomy (NCBI): domain Bacteria; kingdom Bacillati; phylum Bacillota; class Bacilli; order Caryophanales; family Bacillaceae; genus Bacillus; species Bacillus sp. BR3(2024). Next base: position 4,364,652 of record NZ_CP152433.1, on the reverse strand, counting down.
AAGATCAAACAGATGAAATCTCAATGATGAACACATACACAAAAAGCCCAGGTGTATTAAAAGTAAAAGATGGTAAGAAATACGTATCGTTTACATTAAAAAATAGTACATGGATTACGAAATTTGAATTTGAGAAAAATGGTTCTTTCGTTAATGCAAAAGTGTTAAGTGAAAATAAAGAACAAAATACAAGAGTAGTAGAAGTAGAAGTAAACGATTTGTCTAAAAAATTAAATGCAAAAGTAAAAGTAGATATTGATTCAATGAATTATCACCATTTCTATGATGTTCAATTTGTATTTGATCAAGACAGTATTAAAGCCTTAGGGAACCAAGGCGGAAACGACAACCAAGGCGGAAGCGACAACCAAGGCGGAAACGACAACCAAGGCGGAAACGACAACCAAGGTGGAAACGACAACCAAGGCGGAAACGACAACCAAGACGGAAACAACAACCAAGGTGGAAATAATAACCCGAAAGTAATAGTTGATCCGAAAAATTTAGTAGATGGCCAATATGATATTACATTTAAAGTATTAAAAGATAAAACAGATGAGATTTCAAAGATGAATGACTATGTTGTAAATCCAGCGAAATTAATCGTAAAAGATGGTAAAAAATATATTGAGATGACGCTGAAAAATAGTGCGTGGATTACGAAATTCCAAACGGAAAACAATGAACTATTCGCTGATGCGAAAGTAGTAAGCGAAGATAAAAATGTAAATACGCGAGTAGTACAGTTTGAAGTAGAAGATCTATTTAAAAAATTAAACGCAAAAGTAAAGGTAGACATCGATGAGATGAACTACCATCATTTCTACGATGTGCAAATTCAATTTGATACAAATAATATCGGCGCGTTAGGAACTCTTAAAGAGGAACCGAAAAATGAACCGAAAAATCCAGTGACTACACCGAAAGTAGATAATGTAAAAACAGTAGGTACTCCTGATTTTAACCGAAATGCAGATGGTCAGAAGAAAAAAGAAGATACAAAAAATGATTCGAAAAAAGAGAAAAACTCAAAAACTGCAGATACAGCACAACTTGGTTTATATATGGTGTTACTGCTAGGTTCACTTGCTTTACTAGTTCGTAAATATAGAGCAGGTAGATTGTAATTTTTGGAGTCTTGATGCATATTCGCGTGCATCAAGACTTGTTTCATATTGTATGGAAAGGAGTGGTGATTGAGAGTGAAGAAAATTGCAAGTGTACTAATGGCTATCATTTTGTTAATGAGTATAGCTGGGTGCTCATCACCCAAAAAAGAAACAGCAAAGCAGGTAAAGAGTGAGAGTAAAGAGCGCGTTGTTGCAACAACAGTGGCTGTTACTGAAATTATGGATGCGTTAGAAGTAGATTTAGTTGGCGTTCCAACAAGCTCTAAAACTTTACCGAAGCGATATAAAGGTTTACCTGAAGTTGGGAATCCAATGAGTCCAGATATGGAAATGGTAAAGTCATTAAAGCCTTCAGAAGTGTTATCTGTGACAACACTTGAATATGAATTAAAGCCAGTTTTTGATGGTGTGGGTATGAAAGCAAACTTTTTAGATTTAACGAGTTTGAAAAATATGCAAAGTTCTATTAGCGATTTAGGTAAGAAATATGGGCGTGAAAAACAGGCCGAAGCAGTAGTAACTAAATTAGATAAAAAGGTTGCTAGCATTCAAAAAGAAGTAAAAGGAAAGAAAGAACCGACAGTGCTTATTTTATTAGGTGTGCCGGGAAGTTATTTAGTAGCAACAGAGCATTCTTATATTGGAGATTTAGTGAAACAACTAGGTGGTAAAAATATTGTGCAAGGTGAACAAGTAGAATATTTAGCTTCTAATACAGAGTATTTAAAGAAAGCTGATCCAGATATTATTTTACGAGCAGCTCATGGTATGCCTGATGAAGTTGTAAAAATGTTTGATAAAGAATTTAAAACAAATGATATTTGGAAACACTTTGCTGCGGTTAAAAATAACCGTGTTTACGATTTAGAAGAGCGTTTATTTGGAACGACAGGCAATTTAGCAGCAATTGAAGCGTTAGATGAATTGAAAAAAATGATGTATCCGTGATGCATTTTAATATAAAGGAAGAGTAGAATGAATAAAAAAACTTGGAGTTTCCTCATTGTTACTGCATTGCTTATTGTTATGACATCATTGTCAGCGATGAAAGGGAGTTTAGAAGTAGGTATTGTTGAACTTGTACAAGGGATATTTACAGGTGGAAATGAAGATGTTGAAGTCATTAAAGATTTACGTTTCCCGCGTATTATTATTGCGTTGTTCACTGGAGCGGCTCTCGCTGTTTCAGGTGTGCTTTTTCAAGCTGTTATGAAAAATCCACTCGCCGATGCTGGGGTAATCGGTATATCTTCAGGAGCAAGTTTTATGACACTCGTTATTATTACGTTGTTTCCGCAATTCTTTTTCTGGACACCCGTATTCGCCTTTTTAGGTGGTGCGCTTGCATGTTATCTCGTTTATTCGTTTTCATGGAAATCAGGATTAAGCCCGCTTCGCATTATTTTAATTGGTATTGCCATTAATGCAATGTTTACTGGATTAAATGAATCATTCGTTACGATCTGTGGGTATTTTATTAAGAGTATTAAGCAAACGACGACTTCTAATATAACAATGAAGACGTGGGGCGATGTAGAAATAATGGTGACTTATGGAACGATTGGTCTTATTCTTGCTCTGTTCGTAGGAGCTTGGTGTAACTTATTATCGCTACAAGATAAGACTGCGAAAAACTTAGGCTTGCACGTGACGAGAGTTCGTCTTATTATTTCTGCCATTGCAGTACTCTTAGCGGCAGTATCAACAGCGATTGCAGGTGTTATTGCTTTTGTAGGATTACTAGTTCCGCATATTTCAAGACAATTAGTCGGTTCAGACCATAAAGTATTAATTCCATTTTCTGCGCTTGCAGGGGCGTTATTAATTTTGACGGCAGATACAATTGGAAGGTTAATTGTGCCACCTAACGAAATTCCAGCAGCAACAATTATGGCGGTTATTGGTGGTCCATTCTTAATATTTTTGCTTAGAAAGAGTGATAAAGTTCATGGAAATTAAAAATGTAACCTTTTCATACGATAACGTAACAAATCGTTTAAAGTCTGTTAGTAGTGAAATAGAAATTGGGAAAATTACAACAATCATTGGACCGAATGGATGTGGGAAATCAACATTACTTAGTGTCATGTCTAGAAACCACGCTCCTAGCAGTGGAGAAGTAATACTTGATGGGAAAGCGATTGGTGAATATAAACCGAAAGAGTTTGCTAGAAAGCTAGCAGTTGTCCATCAACAAAATGAGGCTCCAGCAGATATTACAGTGGAAAAGCTAATAAGCTTCGGGCGTATGCCATATAAAAATATATTCTCTCCGCAAACAGATGAAGATAGAGAAGCGATTGAGCGTGCACTAGTATGTACGAATTTACAAAGTAAGCGTGATAAGCCAATTTATGCTTTATCTGGTGGAGAGAGGCAGCGAGTTTGGATCGCGATGACATTAGCTCAAAATACACCAATGCTCTTCTTAGATGAGCCGACCACATATTTAGATATTTACTATCAGTTAGAAATATTAGAGTTAGTGAAAGAGTTAAATGAAGTGCATGGACTAACGATTGTAATGGTATTACATGATATTAATCAAGCCATTCGTTATAGCGACCATATTATCGTTATGAAAGATGGAGAAATCATTACGAAAGGTATTCCTAATGATGTAATAACAGAAGAAATGGTTAAAGCAATATATGGTGTAGATGTCATTGTAAAGCAGGATGAAGATACCGGATTGTACATGGTACCTATGGGAATCTAAAGGCTGAGCATAATCCGTTTTGAGGTGATAATTTGAATAGTAAGAAAGGACGGAAAAAGAATTCTTTTTTTCAACGCATACTTACAATTGTGTTTTTAGGAATCTTTTTCTATTCAATGTATGAGTTGGGCGGGATTTTCATGGATTATTATGAAAATCGTAAAGTAATGGCTGAGGCACAACATATTTATAAGAGAAGTCCAATGGAAGAAAAATCAGAAAATGGAGAGGTACGTAAACAGTTTCAGGATCTCCAGAAAATTAATCCAGAGATAGTCGGATGGATTACGATGGATGATACACAAATTAATTATCCAATCGTTCAAGCAAAAGATAATGATTACTATTTATTTCGTAATTATAAAGGTGAAGATATGAGAGCGGGAAGCATTTTTATGGACCATCGTAATGATGTGAAATCTCAAAATCGAAATACGATTTTATATGGCCATCGTATGAAAGATGGTTCTATGTTTGGTAGTTTGAAAAAAATGTTGGATGAAGACTTTTTTATGTCTCATCGTAAATTATATTACGATACATTATTTGAAGGATACGACGTTGAAGTTTTTTCAGTATACACGACAACAACGGACTTTTATTACATTGAAACGGATTTTGGAAATGATGCAGCATATGCATCGTTCTTAAAGGAAATTCAAGAAAAATCACTGTACAAAACGGATACGGAATTGACGGCTAATGATGAAATCGTAACACTTTCTACTTGTGATTATGCTCTTGATCCAGAGGCTGGAAGGCTAGTTGTACACGCAAAATTAGTAAAAAGAAATTAAAGAAAAAAGTATAGAATATGAGAAGTGATAGATAACTCTTCTCATATTCTATACTTTAAAAAAGGACTGTTCTTACTGTGCTGCAGCCATTGGCATACGTACAACTTTTACATCATAGTAAGCAATTTTATTATCAAGAATATATTCTGGCATTCCGCCTTGATGTGAGTGAGCATCTTTAAATGCAGCGCTCTTTGTCCAACCTTGGAAATCTTCTTTTGCATTCCAGCGAGTGCTAATTGTTACTTCATCATAATCAACTGTATTTTGTGTTAAAAGAACTTCTAGACCTAAAAAGCCTGGCATCGTTTCAACTTTACCTACTTTATTAAAACGCTCAATTAATTTATGCCCATTTCCCTTTGTAATTTTAGCTGTATTTGTAACAATAATCATGTTTATTCCTCCTATAAATGTAGCTATATTTTCAAGAACTCATATACATCAAATGATAATGAAAATCATTATCATTGTCAATGGTAAATGTGAAATATATAAGTTTTTTTCTATTATTTTGGACAGTGAGATTTTCATTTCAAAACATAGTAAATATGTGGCGGTTAAGTGCGAGAATGAGCTAGTTGTACTAGCAAAGCAATAATATGGTATAGTGAAACGAGGCTGTTTTTTCAGTCTCGTTTTTCAAATGCTTCCTGTAGAGAAAGCATGCAAATGGAAAGGAAGTTATTATATGCGATTAGAAGTAACTGTAAAAATAAAACCGAAATTTATAAAAGAAATTAAAAGTGGATATCCGCTTATTTTAAAAGATGCGATTCAAAATTTAAATGATGTTCGTGAAGAAGGAACAATCATCAAAGTAGTAGATGAGAAGAACAACTTTGTCGGAAAAGGTTATTATGGAAAGCAAAATAAAGGATACGGCTGGATTTTAACGAGAAAAGAGAGTGAACAAATTAATCAATCTTTCTTTGAAAGTAAAATCAAATCTGCCCTACATAAACGAAAGCAATTTTATAAATCAAGTGATACGACAGCATTCCGTGTGGTGAATGGTGAAGGTGATGGTCTTGGAGGACTAATTATCGATTATTATGATGGCTACTACGTAGTAAGTTGGTATAGTGAAGGGATTTACACTTTCAGAGATGAGATTATAGCCGCTCTTCAAAAAGTAGCAAACTTTAAAGGTATTTATGAGAAAAAGCGTTTTGATACGAAAGGGAAATATATTGAGGGTGATGATTTCGTAGCAGGAGAGCGCGGCGAGTTCCCACTTATCGTAAAAGAGAACGGTGTGAACTTTGCGGTTTATTTAAATGATGGGGCAATGGTTGGTGTATTTTTAGATCAACGTAACGTTCGAAAACAAATTCGTGATAAATATGCAAAGGGAAGAACAGTGTTAAATATGTTCTCTTATACAGGTGCTTTCTCTGTATTTGCAGCGCTTGGCGGAGCAAGTAAAACGACGAGTGTTGACCTTGCAAATCGTAGTTTAAGTAAAACGATTGAGCAGTTTAGTGTAAATGAAGTTGATTATGAAGCACAAGATATTATTGTAGAAGATGTATTTCTTTACTTCAAATATGCAGCTAAAAAAAAGATGAAATTTGATATGGTCGTACTTGATCCTCCAAGCTTCGCCCGCTCAAAAAAATATACATTTAGTGCAGCAAAAGATTATAAAAATTTATTAAAAGAAACAATTGCTATTACAGAAAATAACGGTATTATCGTTGCTTCTACAAATTGTAGCGCATTCGATATGAAAAAGTTTAAAGGCTTTATCGATACATCCTTTAAAGAAATGAATGGCAAATATAAAATATTAGAAGAACATTCTTTACCAGAAGATTTCCGTACCATTGATCAATTTAAAGAAGGAGACTACTTAAAAGTAGTTTTCATCGAGAAAATTAAAGGTTAATAAAGAAAAGGAGCTCGAGTTTACTTGAGCTCCTTTTCTTATTGAACGATATTTTGTACTCTACCGACTTGTCCGTCCTGCAATCGCACTTTAATGCCATGCGGATGGGAAGGGGAGTTTGTTAAAATATCTTTTACAATTCCACGTGTTAATTTGCCTGTTCGTTGATCTTGTTTTAATACAATATCAACTTCAAGACCGGGCGCGATATTAGAACGTTTTTGTCCGTTCATTTACACACCTGTACGTCTACGTTGGTTGTTTGTTTTCTTTGTTTGTTGGTTTTGTAATTTTTTTGTTTCTTGGCTTTGATTTTTTGCATTTTGACCATTTCCATTTCCTTGCTTTTTCTTAGCAAGTTGTTCACGCATTAAATCAGCTAAGCTTACTTTTTTGTTTTCTGACATGATAAGTCTCCTTTATATAAAGTTAATTATGAACAATCATAGTGAATTTCATCATATCATTGTTAAGGAAGGAAGGGAAGTTGGTTTGAAAATTCATATATTTGTTTCAAGTCTGTAGTAGTTACGATACAATTGAGTTGTTAACGTTTGTAAAAAGGGGATAGACATATGTCACATCATATTTTATTAGTTGAAGATGATCTCTCAATTCAAGAGATGGTGGAAAAGTATTTGATAAAAGAGGGCTTTCAAGTAACAATTGCGTCTGATGGAGAAGAAGGCGTGAACACATATTTAAAAGGTTCATTTGATTTGATTATCCTCGACATTATGATGCCGAAGCTAGATGGCTTAGAGGTTGTACGAATCATTCGAGAAAAAAGTGCTGTTCCGATTTTAATGATGTCGGCAAAAGATACAGATGTTGATAAAGCTGTTGGATTAGGACTTGGAGCAGATGATTACATTTGTAAGCCATTTTCTATGATTGAATTAGCTGCACGTGTAAAGGCAGGTATTCGAAGATCTACGAAATATTCGGCTACAGAAACAACAGAAAAGATGATTCAAATTGGTGATTTAACGATTGATCCAATTAATTTTACTGTGGAAAAAAACGGGAAGCCTCTCAAACTTACTTTAAAAGAATTTGAGATTCTAAAATTGTTTGTAAAAAATCAAAATCGTGTATTTACAAAAGCACAAATATATACACTAATTTGGAACGAAGAGTATTACGGTGACGATAACGTTATTAATGTTCATATGAGAAGGTTGCGTGAGAAAATCGAAAGTGATCCATCTAATCCAGAATATATTAAAACGTTATGGGGTATCGGCTATAAGTTGGAAGTGATGTAATATGGTCAATTTGTTAATAAGTATTATTTTTATATTGTTATGTGTCATTTACATACAATATAAAATGAGAAAAAATAGTAGTAAAAATTTACGATACACATATGAAAAATTAGAAAATATTGTAAATTTACAAACAGGCGAGACGCTACTCGTTATGACAGATGATCTAGAATTGCAAAAATTATTAGTGGCAATTAATCAATTATTAGATGCAAAACAGAAAACGAATGCAGATCATGCAAAAGTAGAAATTTCGATGAGAAAAATGCTTTCAAATATTTCACATGATTTAAAGACGCCACTAACAGTTATTCTTGGATATACAGAAATGTTAAATAAGGATAAAACGATGAATAAAGAAGAACAGCAAATATTACTTGAAAAGGTGCATGTGAAAACACTAGAAGTAATGGAACTGATTCATAAGTTTTTTGATTTAGCAAAACTAGAATCTGGTGACAAGGCAATCGAGATGACAAAAGTAAATATGAATGAAGTTTGTCGTGAGAAGATTTTATCTTTTTATGATTTAGTGACGGCGAAAGGGTTTCAAGTTCATATTGATATACCAGAAAGAAATATATATGCACTTGGAAATGTAGAAGTATTAGGTAGGGTATTGAACAATTTAATATCAAATGCAATTACATATGGAGACGATGGAAAGATACTGGGTATGACGTTAAGAGATGATGAAACGAATGTGTATATAGACGTATGGGATACAGGAAAAGGGATTGATGAATCTCATATTGATAAAGTGTTTGAGCGTATGTACACACTTGAAGATTCGAGAAATAGATTGTACCAAGGAAGCGGTTTAGGGTTAACGATTACGAAAAGACTGGTGGAAGCGATGGACGGGAAAATCCATCTTTCTAGTAAACCGTATGAAAAAACAATTTTTACAATTGTATTAACAAAGATACAGTTTTAGCTTGTAGAGCAGTAGATTCTACAAGCTTTTTTTCAGCGTAAGGAATTTGTAAGAAACGGGTAAGAAAAAAGAGATTTCCGTTGTCTATTATAGAAATATAGAGTATTGCGAAAGGGGAAAGTAACATGACATATATATTAAAAACAAATCAGTTAACGAAAGTGTTTAAAGGGAAAGAAGTTATTTCCGGTGTTAACATGCATGTGAAAAAAGGAGAAATTTACGGTTTTTTAGGACCAAACGGTGCTGGTAAAACAACGATTATGAAAATGATTACAAATTTAATAAAACCGACGAGCGGTGAGATTGAAATTTTCGGTGAGAAGTTAACAGATACATCTTATGAAGTATTAAAGAGAATGGGGACGATTATTGAATATCCAATCTTTTATGATAAATTAACGGCGAAAGAAAACTTAGAATTACATTGTGAATATATGGGCTATTACGATAAAAATGAAATTGACCATGCTTTACATTTAGTGAAGCTGCAAGGTATAGATAATAAAAAAGTAAAAGATTTTTCATTAGGAATGAAACAACGACTCGGTATTGCAAGGGCAATCGTAACAAAGCCAGAATTACTCATTTTAGATGAACCCATTAACGGTTTAGATCCAATTGGTATTAAAGAATTAAGAGACTTATTTAAAATGCTCTGCAAAGAATATGGCATTACATTATTAGTTTCTAGCCATATTTTAGGTGAGATGGAATTAATGGCGGATACAATTGGTGTCATTCAAAATGGAAAACTAATAAAAGAAGTTTCAATGAAGAGTATTAACGGAAAACAAACAGAGTACATTGAAATTACTGTTCCTGATGTGAAGCGTGCAGCTTATATTTTAGAAGATAAACTTGGTATAAAAAACTACAAAATAATGAGTGGAAACATGATTCGGGTTTATGAAGTGGCGGTGACACAGCAAGCCATTTCCAAAGCACTTATTATGAACGATGTGGAAATTGAAAGTATTAATAAGAAACATAGTTCCTTAGAAGAATATTTCTTAAATGTAATGGATGGAGAGGGCATTCATGCTTAATGGACTGTGGCTGAACCTGGTAAGTGGATTTATCGTAATGCTAGTAAGTGGAATTTTATATTATAGAAAACCAGAGCGGAAATGGTTGTTAATCCTACTAGTGATAGGAATGTTAAGCTTCGTTACTGCTGGAATTAGAATGTTAGCAGCGTAGAGACAGGTATATAAAGAATGGAGGCGTGGTTTATATGTTTAAATTAATGAAGCTCGAATGGAAGAAACATCAATTATCTAGTTACTTTAAAAGTGTAGCAATTTGTATTATAGCAATTTTCGCTGCAGTAAGCCTTATGGCATGGGGAATGAAAGCCGAGGGAGACGTGCTCTTCTTTGACTTCACACAGAACATGGCTTTAGTAAATATTTTTATTAGGATAACATTCATTATTTTTAGTTCAGTCATTTTATCACGTTTAGTAATTGATGAGTATAAGAACAAAACGATACAACTATCATTTATGTATCCGCTACAAAGGAAAATGCTAATGAGTGCGAAATTAACAATTGTTTTCTGTTTTTGTTTTGTGAGCACGATTATCGCGACTTTCATTATTAGCTTGCTCGTATATTTTGTGAGTCCAATGATGGGACTGATTGAAACACCTGCTACGATAGGTGAAATAATAGCTATCGTTCCAGGTACTATTATAAGTGCATTTATGATATCTGGTATAAGTTTAATTCCTTTATTTTTTGGAATGAGAAAGAAATCGACACCGACAACGATTACTTCAGCAGTAATAATTGGCTTGCTGATTAGTGGTAACTATGGTCCTGGAAACGGTCAAGTAAGTATGTTTGATTTTATAGCTATCCCAATCGTGCTCTGTTTATTAGGAATTTTCATTAGTTATCTATCGTTTCGTAAAATCGACAAGATCGATGTGGCGTGAAGCAAGCTTAAAACGAAAACGAACTGGGGTATGAATAGTGAAAAAAATAATAGTAATTGCAATATTATTCATTACAATTGCTAGTGCGGTTTTTGGTTTTAAGATATTTCAGGGGAAAGATTTTAAGAAAGAAAAGTCTTTTGAGATAAATAATATAAAAGAAATAGAAGTAGACAATGAAAACTGGAATCTTGAATTTAAAAGTACAGACGCTAATAAAATAATAATTTCCGCTCAAGGTGAACAAGCAGATAAAGAGATAGATCCCGTCAAAATAGAAAATGATGAAAATAAAATTATGGTTAAGCAAAAACAAGAGGCGAACAAATTTTTTAATGGTTTTACGTTTAGGAAGAAGAATAGTATATGTATAGCTATTCCGAAGAAAGAAATAGATAAAATTGTATTAAATAATAAATCAGGTGATGTGAAAATAAGAGATATAGTAGTAAAAAGTATCGTGACGAAAGGCAAATCTGGGGATGGAATGATTGTAGGACTATCAGCCGAGAAAGGTGAATTCATATCGCAAAGTGGAGAGTTAGTTGTAAAAGATAGTTCAGTACAAGAATTAAATATAAAGTCTACGACTGGTGATAACTATATAACAAATGTAAGTAACTCAAATATGAACATCACTTCAACATTTGGGGAAGTATTGCTGAAAGATATGACAGAAGGAAAATCATTATTTATAGAAACAAAATCAGGGGATATTGGCGTACGGTATAAAGGTGTCCCGGCATCATTGAAGCTTATGGCTAAAAGTAATTCGGCTGACGTAATAGTGGATTTAAAAGAACTTAAGAAAGATAAAAATACAGACAAAATAAAAGTAGGAACGATTGGTGATGCAAAAAACAAAGTGGAGATTTTAAGTAAGACAGGGGTCATTTATATTGATTAAGTCTTAGGAGGAGGGAGGACTATCATGCTACGTCTTATGAAGCTAGAACTGAAGAAAATTAAACTTGGCTGGTACGTGAAGAGAGCAGTAATTGCAAATCTTGCTATACTGGCATTATTGATTTTTGTTAGCATCGTTTCTCAAATAGAGGGAGATCCAGAAATAAGAGATCCGCAGGCCATTTTGTTAATGGCTAGTTCAATAGTGAGAGCAACATTTATTATTTTTGGTGCTGTACTAATAGCTAAGTTAATAATTGATGAATATAAAAACAAAACAATATTATTGATGTTTTCTTATCCAATTAATCGAAAGAAAATAATGATTAGTAAGTTGGCTATTACAGCAATATTAACATTCATAACAGTTATTTTATCTAATATTTTTGTAGTGGGAATTTTCATTGGAATAGATAGTTATTTTTCGATTCTTCCTAATTCATTCGCAGTAGATCAATTGATTCAAGAAGGGATAAATCTCGTTCCTTTAGCCATTGCCACTGCGGGAATAAGCTTAATTCCTCTATACTTCGGGATGCGTAAACGTTCAGTGCCAACTACTATTGTTTCGTCTATTATCGTTGTGCTAATCGCAATTAATAACCCACCAATATTTCCTATAGCGACCTTTCTTCCTCTTCAATTCGCATTTGCAGTGATTGGTGTGGCGATTGCTTATTATGGAATTAAAAATATTGAGAGGGAAGATGCAATATAAAGTTTCACATGAAACAAGTTACAGAAAAAGACAAGATGTGTAAACACCTTGTCTTTTTCTGTTGTTACATTTTAGGAGCTTCCATTCCAGCCGTAGCCCATTCTTCTTTTGCGGGACCATATACGCCAGGAACTGTTAAGCCAGCTTGTCGCATTAAAACCGTCATTTGCCCGCGGTGATGATTTTGATGATTAATAAGTGTCATTAAAAATATAGAATTCGGCATAGGGCGACCAAAGAAGTCATTAATAGTTGCTAAATCTTTATCAGTCCATTCGCTTTGAAGTGCTTCAACAAAAGCCGCGTTCACTTTACGGTACTCATCTGCAATTGTTTTTGCAGAAGTAGGAACAGGATAATCTTTCGTTTCGCCTTCAAACTTTAGCCCTGTGCCAGATAGTATAACAGGAATTGCCGTCACGATATGCCAAGCAACTCTGCCTAACGTCCAATGTCCAGGTGCAATTTCCTGTGATAAAGATGCATCGGTTAATGAATCAAGTATTTTCTGAGTAGACTCTGCTTCGTATGTCCATGATTGCAAGAAGCCTTCAATTGTTTGGTACATTATTGTTATCCCCCTCTACTTATGTTCATAGATTAAGTTCGAGAAGAAATGACAAGTTCCCTTTATGTTTTAATGATGGTATTTAAAATTTTATATATAAATTTTATGATACTATTGAGTGTATATAGAATTATATTAATTTAGGGGGATATTATGAAAAGATTGATTTTAGGAATCATAATTTTATTTTTAATGGTAGGATGTAGCAATGAAACCTATAAAAAAGCAATGGATCAAGGGAAATTGGCGTTAGCGAGTAAAGAATATGACACGGCAGTAGCATCATTTGAGCTAGCATTAGAAGAGAAAAAGGATGATAAAGAAGCAAAGGTATTAAAAGACCAAACTACTAAGATGATAAGTTCGATAAAAGAGAAATCGAGTGGAAATATAGAACAAGCAATAGGTTTGTTTCAAGAAGTAGAAAAGATGAAAGATGGTTCCGCAATCCTTCAAAGTCAAGCGAAAGAACAAAAAGATTCGCTCATAGAGCATAAAGAGTTAAAAGGTCAATATATAGGTCAATTGGAAAAGGCAGAGAAGTTAAAGAATGATAAAAAGTATGAAGAGGCTAAAGGGATAGTAAATAAAATTGTTAACGATACTGGCCAAAATCAACAATTTATTTCGGAAAATCAACGGGCCGAAGAGCTGAATAAGCAAATCGATGGCTTACTAACTCAACAAGCAGAAGTTAAGGAAAAAGAGGAAGAGTTAAAAAATGAAAAGAAAAAAGAGGATGATATTGGAAAGTTAAAAGGGTCTTGGATGTCATCAGAAAGTACAGACAGGCCAGTTGGGTTGGAAATAGAATCTATTAATAGTGAGAAAACAGGCGGAGAATTTATGGAACATAATATTTTTGGGAAAGGGACTACTATAGGAGACTTTCGAATATTAAGTGTGGACCAAGGGATTATTTCTGTAGAGCTTGTATTTTTAGTGGGGGAAATAAAGCATAAGGCTGATTTGAAAATTGAGGAGAACACATTAACTGTATATCATGAGTTTATGGGGAGTACTGAATCTGTGAAATTAGTGAGATCAGAGTAATTTATCCGGCTATTCGTCGGACAGTAAAACTTCCACCTCAAGATTCGGCTGGAGCAAAGAAGTTAGGTGGGAGATTCACTGCTCATAAAAGCCCGATTGGTGTGGGCTAATAATTAGCGGGGATGAAGAAAACCCCCACTAAAGAAAGTTAATTAAAAAGGAGGCTTCTAACAAGAAGCCTCCTTTTTAATTAACTTTCTTCCCACTCTTCCTCATCAACCATAAGAAATAAGGTGCTCCAAGTACAGCGACGACAAGACCAGAAGGAATTTCTTTCGGATATGCAATTGTTCGGCCGAGTAAGTCAGCAATGGAAAGAAGAATTGCTCCAAACAGTGCTGAGCAAACGAATAGTCTTTGATGGTTCATACCAACAACAATTCTTGCTAAGTGAGGTGCGACAAGGCCTAAAAAGGCAATTGTACCGACAGCAGCGATATTTACTGACGCAAGTAGTGTCGCTAGCACAATTAGAGCAAGACGTGTTTTATTTACTGGTTGCCCAAGTCCAGTTGCTAAATCGTCTCCCAGTACGAGAACGTCAAGTTGTTTTATTAAGAAAAAGATAATGAATACAAGAATTAGAGATGGATATAGAATGATATTTTCTAAGTGATTCCACCCTCTTGCATACGTACTGCCAGATAACCATGTTAAAGCAGCGGCAACATTCAAATTGGCTCTAACGATAAAGATTTGAATAATTGCTGAGCCAAGCGCAGAAATACCAATCCCTATTAAAGCGAGAGCTGTTGGACTAAATCCTGATTTCCAAGAGAAGAAGAGGACAATTCCAACTGCAAGTAGTCCGCCAATAAATGCACCAATTGGTAGGAAGAAACCAGGAAGTGCAGGAAAGACATACATAATCGTTAAAGCACCGACACCAGCTCCCGATGAAATACCAATAATAGAAGGATCGGCAAGTGGGTTTCGTAATATACTTTGGAAAACAAGCCCACTTATTGCAAGGCATGCGCCAGCAATAGCAGCAACAAGCATTCTTGGTAAACGAAGATTCATCATCATATTTTTGTCAAATTGTGTTAATTGACCTGATATAACATTAGTAATGCTTTCGATATAAGCGTTACTACCGATTGTAACACCAAGAGCAATCGTCACAATACAAAGTGTGATAGATATAATGATTACCTTTTTATAAGAGTAATAGCGGGAACTAGCTCCAGCTGCATTCGCACCGTTATCATTCATATATTGTTTCGATTTCATCATTCGATACACTAAGTAAATAAGCCAAGGAGATCCAATCATTGCTGTGACTGCCCCAACAGGAAGTTCTGCACCGGTTGGATCTATTAATCTACCGACAACATCTGCTCCAAGCAATAATACTGCCCCCCATAAGAAAGAAGAGAGAAGAAGAGTAAAGTGTTGACGGTATCCGATAAGGCGCATTAAATGAGGTGCAACTAAGCCGACAAAGCCAATTGGTCCAACAACAGTAACAATTACTGCTGTTAAAAAGATTGCAGCAATGAAGGCGATAAGACGTGTTACTGCTGTTTTTTCACCAAGAGAAATAGCAACATCATCACCAAGTAAGAGAATGTTGAGTTTACGAGACATAAATAGTAAAACTAGGAAAGAAATAATGATAAATGGAAAAGCAAATTGAACGCCATCCCAGTTATTTTGAATAAGAGAGCCAGCTCCCCATAAAAATAAACCAGCTGTTTCATTTTCATAGAAAAGCTGCATCGTTCCGGTAAAGGCAGAGAGCATTAATGTAACGACCATACCAGCTAATGCCATTCTAAGTGGGGTTCCCTTTTTTCCACCAGAAATACGGTATACAAATAAAGCAGTAATAGCACCACCGATAAATGTGAACAGAAGAGAATTAATTTGTAAATCTTTCGGTAAGAAAATTGTAGCCGCTACTAGAAAGAAATATGCGCCAGAGTGAATACCCATTGTACTGGATTCAGCAAGTGGATTTTTCGTTAACGTTTGTAAAATAACCCCTGATGCAGCAAGAGCGCCTCCAGCTAAAATGGCAATTACAGCTCTAGGTAATCGAAGCATAATTAAAGTTTGATGTTCTAGTGATTGGTTCGGTGAGATAAGAGCATCAATAATCATACTATAGGAAATGTTTGCTTGACCTTGTCCGATATGAATAAAGAAAAGGAGGAGCAAGAGAGCTGCTCCTCCTCCGAATACAAGACTTGCTCGAAGTGTATGTTGTAAGCTATTCATTGTGTAATCACTTCTTCGCTGTCATTACATCTGCTACTTGTGTTGCTAAAGATGTTGCAGACTCAGGACCACCGAAAATCCAAGTGTCGCCTTTTAATTTATACATTTTGTTTTCTTTTTTGAACTTTAATTCTTCCCAAGCAGGGTTGCCTTTTAGTTGCGTGTCAAAAATGTTATCTTCATCCGCTACAATGTAAATGAAGTTTGAATCTTGTACACTTTGTAATGATTCTACAGTTGTTTGTTTAAAACCATCTGGCTCAGATTTTCCTGCTTCAAAAGTATTTGTTAGACCTAATTTTTTTGTAACTTGTAAAGCTAAAGAATTGTCAGTTAAAATACGGAATGTTGGTACGTTTTTAGTAGTAAATGCTTGTGCCATTGCGATGTTTTTATCTTTTAAGTCTGCTTTCTCAATTTTTGCTTTTGCATCAGCGAATGCTTTATCCATATCAGCTAATACTTTTTTACCTTCTTCTTCTTTTCCAACTGCTTTTGCAATTTGTTTAAATGTTTCTGTCATTTCAGCAAAGTGATCGTTATTGCTTGTTGATGGATCAAACATAACTGTTGGTGCAATTTGCTCTAATTCATTTTTAATTGCTTTACCACGGAATGAAGCTGTAATAATTAAGTCTGGTTTTAAACGGCTAATTTCTTCTAAGTTTGGTTGTTGACGTGTCCCTACATCTACAACATCTTTACTCGGTTTTGTTTTTGTATTTACCCATTTATTATAATTCTTAATGTCTGCCATCCCTACTGGCTGAACACCAAGTGCTAATAAGTCTTCAGAATATACCCACTCAAGTACAACTACTTTTTTTGCTGGTTTATCTAACTTCGTTTCCCCTTCAGCGTGTTTAATTGTTAGAGCTTGATTTTTATTGTCCGCTTTTGTTTCTTTTTTCTCCTCTTTTTGCTGTCCGCATCCAACAGCGAATAGAAGAACTACTATGAAAATACTGAGAATTTTCTTCATCTTCTGCCCCCAAATTAAGTGTTTTTTGTAACTAGTACCATAAGTGAAAATGGTTATCAATTACAACACCCAAATCATACTATGAGGATATTTTAAGTGTCAATATATTTTTAAAATTTTGACGAAAAATAACGAACTATACGGATTTTTATATATTATAGTCGCTATTTATGAAGAATAAGCCTCTTTACTAAAAATATTGGCGAATGTGGAAAGTTTAAATGGGAAAGTGGCTGTGTACGATAGTGTAATGTGTATTGTTAATAGTCTGTGGAGATAAGGCGAAAGTACAAGCAAAAGGAGAGTGAATGGCATGTAATAATTACTAGAATGTATGGAGGAAATCTGTGTTTTATCCCCAACTAGGCAAAGTATTTCTTTGTTATTTAGATAGGTGTTTTTTAAGTCGGTGATTGCGCTAAAAAGATCGAATGTAAAGGAAGTGATCAACATGTCTTCATGGAGCAATAACGTAAATGGATATTGTGGGTGTAATAATCAAAATGGTGTACATGTTGATTCATGCTGTTTTAGTTGCGATGGGACAGTTCCTAAGGTTGGTCCAACCGGTCCGACGGGGGCAACAGGAGCAACAGGTGGCACAGGCCCAACGGGAGCAACAGGAGCAACAGGTGGCACAGGCCCAATGGGGGCGACAGGAGTAACAGGCGACACAGGTCCAACGGGAGCGACAGGAATAACAGGAGCAACAGGCCCAACGGGAGCGACAGGAATAACAGGAGCAACGGGTCCAACGGGAGCGACAGGAGTAACGGGAGCAACGGGTCCAACGGGAGCGACAGGCCCAACAGGAGCGACAGGTTCAACAGGGGCAACGGGAGCGACGGGTTCAACAGGAGTGACAGGCCCAACGGGAGCAACAGGCTCAACAGGTCCAACGGGAACGACGGGTTCAACCGGTCCGACAGGAGCAACAGGAGCGACGGGCTCAACGGGTTCAACCGGGGCTACAGGTACAAGTATCACGGCGACATATGCATTTGCAAATAATACGTCGGGAACAGCGATATCGGTAGTTCTTGGTGGAACGAATGTCCCGCTTCCAAATAATCAAAACATCGGTCCAGGAATTACTGTTTCTGGTGGAAACACAGTATTTACGGTTGCAAATGCTGGTAATTATTATATTTCATATACAATTAATATAACGGCTTCATTATTAGTCAGTTCACGGATTACAATTAATGGAGGGGCACTTGCTGGGACGATAAATTCTCCTGCGGTAGCAACCACATCATTTAGTGCAACAATTATTACAACTCTTGCAGCAGGAGATGCTATTAGCTTACAATTATTTGGTTTGTTAGCTGTCGCAACATTATCAACAACTACCCCAGGAGCAGTGTTAACGATAATAAGATTGAGCTAAGCCATAACTCTCTTACTCTTTTAAGATTAAGAGAGTTTCTACATATAATAAGAAATTAATGAAGTAAAGCATAGTTATATAAAAGTCAGAATATTATGATTGTAACGCTATGGTGACTATAATATAATGAAAATAACCATCATGAATGAACATTCATTTATTTTTTATGTATTTGAAGGGGGAATGAAGGTGGAAAAACCATGGTTGAAAAGTTATCCAGAGGAAATTCCGAGTACGGTTTCTTATGATATTCAGCCGCTTCATAGATATGTAGAACAGATGGCTTCTCGCTACCCAGAAAAGAAAGCGCTTCACTTTTTAGGGAAGGATATTACGTTTTCGGACTTCCATGATAAGGTGAAGCGGTTTGCAAATTATCTTCAAAAGCTCGGTGTGGAAAAGGGTGATCGAGTTGCTATTATGTTGCCGAATTGTCCGCAAGCTGTAATTGGTTATTACGGTACATTACTTGCGGGAGGTATCGTAGTACAAACCAATCCACTGTATACAGAAAGGGAATTAGAATATCAGCTTCATGACTCGGGAGCAAAAGTAATTCTTTGTCTCGATTTAGTGTTTCCAAGAGTAACGAATGTTCAATCTGCTACAAAAATTGAGCATATTATCGTAACTCGTATTGCAGACTTTTTACCATTCCCTAAAAATCTATTGTATCCATTTGTGCAGAAAAAACAGTCGAATTTAGTTGTGAAAGTATCAGAGAGTGAAACGATTCATCTTTGGAATTCAGTAGAAAAAGAAGTGAATACGAATGTTGAGGTGCCTTGTGATCCTGAAAATGATCTAGCTCTTTTACAGTACACAGGAGGAACAACCGGATTTCCGAAAGGAGTTATGTTAACGCATAAAAACCTCGTCTCTAACACGTTAATGGGAGTTCAATGGTTATATAATTGCAAAGAAGGAGAAGAAGTCGTTCTTGGGGTTCTTCCATTTTTCCATGTTTATGGTATGACAGCTGTTATGAATTTAAGTATTATGCAAGGATACAAAATGGTCCTTATTCCAAAGTTTGATATGAAAATGGTTTTTGAAGCGATTAAGAAGCATAAAGTGACATTGTTTCCAGGGGCACCAACTATTTATATCGCTCTTTTAAATAGTCCGCTTTTAAAAGAATACGATATTTCTTCTATTCGTGCTTGTATTAGTGGATCAGCACCACTGCCAGTAGAAGTACAGGAAAAGTTCGAAAAAGTTACAGGTGGTAAACTAGTAGAGGGATATGGTTTAACAGAATCCTCTCCGGTTACACATAGTAATTTTTTATGGGAAAAGCGAGTGCCAGGTAGCATCGGAGTTCCGTGGCCAGATACAGAAGCAATCATTATGTCGCTTGAAACTGGTGAGGCATTACCGCCAGGAGAAATAGGTGAAATTGTAGTGAAAGGCCCTCAAATTATGAAAGGATATTGGAATAAGCCAGAGGAAACAGCGGCTGTATTGCAAGATGGCTGGCTCCATACAGGTGATGTTGGCTACATGGATGAAGATGGATTCTTCTATGTAAAAGATCGCAAGAAAGATATGATTGTCGCGAGTGGATTTAATGTGTATCCTCGTGAAGTTGAAGAAGTATTATATGAGCATGAAAAAGTGCAAGAAGTAGTGACAATTGGAGTTCCAGATCCGTACCGAGGAGAGACGGTTAAAGCATTTGTTGTGTTAAAAGAAGGTACGGAGTGCTCTGAGGAAGAATTAAATCAGTTTGCACGTAAATATTTAGCGGCTTATAAAGTGCCGAAAGTATATGAGTTTAGAGATGAATTGCCAAAAACGACAGTAGGGAAAATTTTACGCCGTGTTCTAATAGATGAAGAGAAGAGAAAGAATGAGGATGAGCAAACGGGCTAAGGCCCTTTCTTTTTGAAAAAATAGGATTGACACTTTTCTAAATAGTCAGTATTATAAGAATATGAATGACTATTCATTCAGTCATCTTCTTGAAGGGGACAGTAAAGTGAAGAAAAATAGACCGAAATACAATCAAATTATTGATGCGGCAGTCATTGTGATTGCGGAGAATGGGTACCACCAAGCGCAAGTTTCTAAAATCGCAAAGCAAGCTGGGGTAGCTGATGGCACGATTTATTTATATTTTAAAAATAAAGAAGATATATTAATATCCTTATTCCAAGAGAAGATGGGAGAATTTGTCGAAACAATTCGTCAAAAAACAGCAGGAATTGAAAGCGCTGTATCGAAGTTATTCATGTTGGTAGAAACGCACTTCTTGCTGTTGTCGCAAAATGATCCTCTTGCTATCGTTACGCAATTAGAGCTAAGGCAGTCCAATCAAGACTTGCGCCTTAAAATAAATGAAGTATTAAAAGGCTACTTACAAGTTATGGATGAGATTTTAGAGACTGGTATAAAACAAGGTGAATTTCAAGCAGATTTAAATGTTCGCGTGGCAAGACAAATGATCTTTGGAACAGTAGATGAAGTTGTGACCAATTGGGTAATGAGCGATCATAAGTATGATCTGGTCGCACTTTCAAAAACGGTACACGGGCTACTTATTGCAGCTTGTGGTTATCGTCAATAATGGGAGGGATCATGTTGAAATTCCTATCTGTAAGAGTTGAAGATCATATCGCGGTGGCGACATTAAATCACGCACCAGCGAATGCGATGTCTTCACAAGTTATGCATGATGTTACTGAATTAATTGATCAAGTGGAAAAGGATGATAACATTCGCGTTGTTGTTATTCACGGTGAAGGACGTTTCTTCTCAGCGGGAGCAGATATTAAAGAATTTACATCTGTTACTGAAGCGAAGCAAGCAACAGAATTAGCACAGCTTGGACAAGTTACGTTTGAGCGTGTTGAAAAATGTTCAAAACCAGTTATTGCGGCAATTCATGGAGCGGCACTGGGCGGCGGCCTTGAGTTTGCTATGTCTTGCCACATGCGCTTTACAACTGAAAGTGCAAAACTTGGTTTACCTGAATTAACACTTGGATTAATTCCTGGCTTTGCAGGTACACAGCGCTTACCACGTTATGTTGGGAAAGCGAAAGCTTGTGAAATGATGTTAACAAGTACACCAATTACTGGTGCAGAAGCATTAAAGTGGGGACTTGTTAACGGATTGTTCTCTGAAGAATCTCTTTTAGATGATACGCTTAAAGTTGCAAAACAAATTGCTGGAAAAAGTCCAGCAACAACTCGTGCTGTACTAGAGTTATTGCAAACGACAAAATCGTCTCATTACTATGAAGGTGTACAACGTGAATCACAAATTTTTGGTGAAGTATTTACGAGTGAAGATGGAAGAGAAGGTGTAGCTGCATTTTTAGAAAAGCGTAAACCTTCATTTAGTGGCAGGTAGTTCAATTATTTTTTTAATATAAATTAACAGAAAATTAAAATTGATAGAATCTTTCTGAAAAACAAGGGGGTAAATGGAATGAACATCTACGTACTCATGAAACGAACATTTGATACAGAAGAAAAAATCGTAATTAAAAACGGTGCAATTTACGATGGCGAAGCGGAATTCATCATCAACCCTTACGATGAATATGCAATTGAAGAAGCAATTCAAGTAAGAGACGCACAAGGTGGAGAAGTTACAGTTGTAACAGTCGGTGGCGAAGATAGTGAGAAAGAACTTCGTACTGCATTAGCAATGGGCTGTGATAAAGCTGTATTAATTAATATTGAAGATGATGTAGAAAATGGTGACCAGTTCACGACAGCAAAAGTGCTTGCTGAATATTTAAAAGATAAAGATGCAGATTTAATTTTAGGCGGAAACGTTGCAATTGATGGTGCATCTGGACAAGTAGGACCACGCGTAGCTGAAGCGTTAAATATTCCGTATGTAACGACAATTACAAAACTTGAAATTGACGGTACAAATGTGAAGATTGAGCGTGATGTTGAAGGTGATACAGAAGTGATTGCAACTTCATTACCAGTTTTAGTAACAGCACAGCAAGGTTTAAATGAACCGCGTTATCCATCGCTTCCAGGTATTATGAAAGCGAAGAAAAAGCCGCTAGAAGAATTAGAATTAGATGATTTAGATTTAGAAGAAGATGATGTGGAAGCAAAGACAAAAACAATTGAAATCTATTTGCCTCCTAAGAAAGATGCAGGAAAAGTGTTACAAGGCGAGCTGCAAGATCAAGTAAAAGAACTTGTATCGTTGCTCCATACAGAAGCGAAAGTAATCTAATAAAATACGAAATTATATATGCAGGAGGGAAAATCTATGGCTCGTAAAGTATTAGTAATGGGTGAAGTTCGTGATGGATCGCTACGTAACGTTTCTTTTGAAGCGGTAGCAGCAG
Organism: Bacillus sp. BR3(2024); assembly: GCF_039134555.1. NCBI lineage: Bacteria > Bacillati > Bacillota > Bacilli > Caryophanales > Bacillaceae > Bacillus > Bacillus sp. BR3(2024). Next base: position 4,341,804 of record NZ_CP152433.1, on the reverse strand, counting down.
CAAAAACAATTGCAGAAGGCGGTGAAGTAGTAGGTCTTCTAATTGGAGACAGCGTTGCCTCTTTTGCAAATGAATTGATTCATTACGGTGCAGATCGCGTTGTGACAGTTGAAAATGATAAATTAAAATCATATACATCTGATGGTTATGCACAAGCGTTTTTAGCTGTACATGCTGAAGAAAATCCAGAAGGTATCGTTTTTGGACATACAGCACTTGGTAAAGATTTATCACCAAAATTAGCAGCGAAGCTTGAAGCTGGTTTAGTTTCTGACGTAACTGCTTTAGAGGTTGAAGGTGGAAATGTTATCTTCACTCGTCCAATTTACTCTGGTAAAGCATTCGAGAAGAAGATTGTAACAGACGGCATCTTATTTGCGACAGTGCGTCCAAATAATATTGCAACTCTGGAAAAAGATGAGTCTCGCAGCGGTGACGTATCTTCTATTACAGTTGATGTGAAAGATTTACGTACAATCATTCAAGATGTTGTCCGTAAAACAGCAGAAGGTGTGGATCTTTCTGAAGCAAAAGTTATTATCGCTGGCGGACGTGGTGTGAAGAGTGAAGAAGGCTTTAAGCCATTAAAAGAGTTAGCAGACGTACTAGGCGGCGCTGTTGGGGCATCTCGTGGTGCTTGTGACGCTGAATACTGTGATTACTCATTACAAATTGGTCAAACTGGTAAAGTTGTTACGCCAGACTTATACATTGCATGTGGTATTTCTGGTGCGATTCAGCATTTAGCAGGTATGTCTAACTCAAAAATAATCGTTGCGATTAATAAAGATCCAGAAGCAAGTATCTTTAAAGTAGCTGACTATGGTATTGTCGGTGACTTATTCGAAGTTGTACCTCTTTTAACAGAAGAGTTTAAAAAGTTAAAAGTACATTCATGATTTAAGTACCCTTGAGTTCCAAGTGAAGTACCCCTATATATAGAAAAAGGTGAGAGATCCCCTGTCTCTCATCTTTTTAGTATTTAATCCGTATTTTTATATAGTATAAAGGAACATTTTTTTGTTACAATACATAACGATACATATTATTCGCCACGTATATAAGTTAATGATATACTCTTGGTAGAATATACTTGAAGGAGGAAATAAAATGGCAATTGTAAACGCAAATGACCAAAGCTTCGCAGCAGAAACTAGCGAAGGTGTTGTATTATTAGATTTCTGGGCACCTTGGTGTGGACCTTGTAAAATGATCGCTCCTGTATTAGAGGAAATTGATGCAGAACTAGGCGAAAAAGTAAAAGTAGTAAAAGTAGACGTTGATGAAAACCAAGAAACTGCTCGTCAATTCGAAGTAATGAGCATTCCAGCTCTTTTCGTATTAAAAGACGGTAAAGTAGTTGATCAAGCGTTAGGTTACAAACCGAAAGAAGCGTTAGTAGAATTAGTTTCTAAACACTTCTAAAATAAAAAAAGCTACCATTTGGTAGCTTTTTTTATTTTCTTTTTTACAGTCTTTCCGTTACAATAAAAGAACGTATGTTGGGTGTTTGGGCATAGTATGTTTTCAAGGGAAAATAAAAATGCTAAGTATGTAGAAATGGAGGGAGACGAGTGCACGAACATTTGAAAGAGAAGTTGGCTATTTTACCAGATCAACCTGGTTGTTATTTGATGAAAGATAAGCAAGGAACGGTTATATATGTCGGAAAGGCAAAAGTGCTTAAAAATCGTGTGCGCTCGTACTTTACTGGTTCACATGATGGGAAAACACTGCGGCTTGTAGGAGAAATTGTTGATTTTGAATATATTGTAACCTCTTCGAATTTAGAAGCACTTATTTTAGAGTTAAATCTAATTAAAAAATATGATCCGAAATATAATATTCAATTAAAAGATGATAAAACATATCCTTTTATTAAAATTACGGCGGAGAAGCAACCGCGCTTACTCATTACTCGAAACGTAAAAAAGGATAAAGGGAAATATTTTGGTCCTTATCCAAATGCACAATCTGCTCATGAAACGAAAAAACTGCTAGATCGTATGTATCCACTTCGGAAATGCACGAATATGCCAGATAAAGTTTGTTTGTATTATCATATGGGTCAATGTTTAGCGCCTTGTGTGAAAGAAGTGACGGAAGAACAAAATAAAGAAATTGTAGATGAAATTATTAAGTTTTTAAATGGTGGACATAAAGAAGTTCGTTCAGAACTAGAAATAAAAATGTATGAGGCCTCAGAGAAACTAGAGTTTGAACGTGCAAAAGAGTTGCGTGATCAAATTGCTCATATTGATGCGATTATGGAAAAACAAAAGATGATTATGAGTGACTTAGTAGATCGTGATGTGTTTGGATATGCAGTGGATAAAGGATGGATGTGTGTTCAAGTTTTCTTCGTTCGAAAAGGAAAGCTAATTGAACGTGATGTTTCTATGTTTCCAATTTACGATGAACCAGAAGAGGGTTTTTTAACGTTTATCGGCCAATTTTATGAAAACAGTAGTCATTTTAAGCCGAAGGAAATTGTCGTTCCAGGAAGTATAGACTCGGAATTAGTAGAGCGCTTTTTAGAAGTGGAAGCGACGCAGCCGAAACGTGGTAAGAAAAAAGACCTTGTAGAATTGGCAAATAAAAATGCGAAGATTGCTCTTGAAGAGAAGTTTTACTTAATTGAACGTGATGAAGAACGAACGATTAAAGCGGTAGATCATTTAGGGAAGCAGCTTGGGATTGAAACGCCGTATCGTATTGAAGCGTTTGATAACTCAAATATTCAAGGAACAAATCCCGTTTCTGCAATGATTGCTTTTATCGATGGGAAACCGGCGAAGAAAGAGTATCGAAAATATAAAATTAAAACGGTTCAAGGGCCAGATGATTATGAGTCTATGAGAGAAGTTGTGAGGCGCCGTTATACAAGGGCGCTTAAAGAAAATTCACCTTTACCTGATTTGATTATTATTGATGGAGGAAAAGGCCATCTAGCGGCTGCAAGTGATATTTTAGAGAATGAGCTCGGATTATATATTCCGATGGCAGGTCTTGTAAAAGATGATAAACATAAAACCTCCCATTTAATTATTGGGGATCCACCGGAACCTGTGATGCTTGAGAGAAATAGCCAAGAATTTTATTTATTGCAGCGTATTCAAGATGAGGTGCATCGATTTGCGATTACATTCCATCGTCAATTACATGGGAAATCTGTCATTCAATCAGCATTGGATGATATTCCAGGAATCGGTGATAAACGGAAAAAGGTATTGTTAAAACATTTTGGTTCATTAAAGAAGATGAAAGAAGCTTCTATAGAGGAATTTGTCGAAGCGGGTATGCCGAAAAATGTCGCGGAGACGATTTATACGTATTTAACAGATAAGAAGACGTTGTAGTTTACAACGTCTTCTGTTTTTTGGTATAATTTCTGAAGATTTAAAATAAACTCATCTGAATGAAAATACAAAAAAGTCAACTAAACTGATATGTCTAGTTGACTGTAGGTAATGCTTACACTTCAATGAGATCTTTTATATCCCATTTTACAAGAAATGTAATAGAGTCAGAACGTTTTTTCTTTTCTTCGTATGACTCTGCAACGACGTTCCGTTGCTTTTGGATTTGTTCAGCGATGAATCCGGCTTCTAGTTGATAAGAAGAATGTCGTTTTTGTTTTTGACGTTCTGCGATGAGTGTGCCTTTAAGTTGGAACTGCATTTCACGACGCTTATGTTCAACAATGCTTAAAGTGCCCCAGCCAGCCTTTTCAAAGAACTGAATGACTTCTTCAATTGTTTCTAGCGGATATTTTCTTGCAAGGTTTCTACCAGACCAGTATAAAATACCATCTAAATCGTTGCCGATTAAATCAGGTAGTAATTCTTCACGTAGCAATTCATAAGCGAAGGCGTTCAATGAAACATCTTCTAAAGATGTTGTATCGATTGTATTTTTACTCACAATATTCCCCTCTTTCTATAGGGATTATTATATAACATTTCACATTTATAAAAACAGATTTTTCTTTAGGAAAATCTGAATATATAAGAAGAAAAAAAGAATTGGCAAATTATATGCAAATTATGTATACGTTTTCTTGACGCTTCGACAAAAATAGGAGTAAAATGAACTTGGTATCAAATTATGCTGAAATATTTCGAATAATTTTTTCAGTTTTTCTTATGCCAATAGTGAAAAAACATTATTGTCATAAACTAATCTGAAAACAGCAGTCAAACATTCAAGGGGGGTAATGGGGACATGAAAGGCCGCGAGTATACGTTTCGTAAGTGGCACTCATTAATGGGGGTCATCCCGGTTGGTGTCTTTTTGACGCAACATTTAATTGTAAACAACTTTGCAACACGAGGAGCAGAGGCTTTTAACAAAGCTGCAGGCTTTATGGAGCTCCTTCCATTCCGGTATGCGCTAGAAATTTTCATCATCTTTTTACCGATACTGTACCATGCTATATATGGCTTATATATTGCATTTACAGCTAAGAACAATGCGGTTTCTTACGGTTATTTCCGTAACTGGATGTTCGTCTTCCAAAGAATTTCAGGTATCGTTACGCTGATCTTCATTTCTTGGCACGTCTGGGAAACTCGTATTCAAGCAATGTTAGGTAAAGAGGTAAACTATGATATGATGGCAGATATTTTAAACAATCCAGCTATGTTTGCATTCTACTTAGTTGGTGTTGTTTCAACAATTTTCCACTTTGCAAATGGACTATGGACATTCTGCATTAGCTGGGGAATTACAGTATCTCCACGTTCACAAAGAATCTCTACTTATGTAACATTAGCTATTTTCTTAGGTTTATCTTATGTAGGTGTGAGTGCATTATTAGCGTTCATCGATCCACAGCTAGCAAACCAGTAAGGAGTGGGAGAGCATGAAAGGGAAACTTATAGTAGTCGGCGGTGGCTTGGCTGGCTTAATGGCAACGATTAAAGCGGCAGAAGCAGGAGTAAATGTTGAACTGTTTTCTTTAGTACCAGTAAAACGTTCACATTCTGTATGTGCTCAGGGCGGAATTAACGGTGCCGTAAATACGAAAGGTGAAGGGGATTCTCCATGGATCCACTTTGACGATACAATTTATGGTGGGGACTTCTTAGCGAACCAACCACCAGTTAAAGCAATGTGTGAAGCAGCACCTGGTATCATTCATTTAATGGACCGTATGGGTGTTATGTTCAACCGTACGGAAGAAGGACTTCTTGATTTCCGTCGATTTGGTGGAACGCAACATCACCGTACAGCATTTGCTGGTGCAACAACTGGACAGCAATTACTTTACGCATTAGATGAGCAAGTACGTCGTCACGAAGTAGCAGGACTTGTAACGAAATATGAAGGTTGGGATTTCTTACGAGCTGTTGTTGATGATGAAGGTGTGTGCCGAGGAATCGTTGCACAAGACTTACAAACTATGGAGATTAGAAGTTTCGGAGCAGATGCCGTGATTATGGCAACAGGGGGCCCTGGTATCATTTTCGGAAAATCAACAAACTCCATTATCAATACAGGTACAGCAGCTTCTGCTGTATATCAACAAGGCGCATATTATGCAAACGGTGAGTTCATTCAAATTCACCCAACGGCAATTCCTGGAGACGATAAATTACGTCTTATGAGTGAATCTGCACGTGGTGAAGGTGGACGTGTTTGGACATATAAAGATGGTAAACCATGGTACTTCTTAGAAGAAAAATATCCGGCTTACGGAAACCTTGTACCTCGTGACATCGCAACGCGTGAAATCTTTGATGTTTGCGTAGAGCAAAAACTAGGTATTAACGGTGAAAACATGGTGTACTTAGATCTTTCTCATAAAGATCCAAAAGAACTAGATATTAAACTAGGTGGAATTATTGAAATCTATGAGAAATTTACAGGGGATGATCCTCGTAAACTACCGATGAAAATCTTCCCAGCTGTTCACTATTCAATGGGCGGACTATGGGTTGATTATAAACAGATGACAAACATTCCAGGTTTATTTGCAGCAGGTGAGTGTGATTATTCTATGCACGGTGGTAACCGTCTTGGTGCGAACTCACTATTATCAGCAATTTATGGTGGTATGGTAGCAGGACCAAACGCAATTGAGTATATGAAAGGTCTTTCTAAATCATCTGATGCTGTTTCATCTACTGTATATGAGCAAAATGAATTAATCGAAACAGAGAAATTTAACAATATTTTAACGATGGATGGTAACGAAAATGCGTATGTTCTTCATAAAGAGCTTGGAGAATGGATGACAGATAACGTTACAGTAGTTCGTGAAAATAAAAAATTATTAGAAACAGATGCGAAAATTGAAGAATTAATGGCTCGTTACAAACGTATTAACATTAACGATACAGCAAGATGGAGTAACCAAGGTGCTTCATTTACACGCCAACTTGCAAATATGTTTGAGTTAGCACGTGTTATTACAATTGGCGCATATAACCGTAATGAGAGCCGTGGGGCGCATTACAAACCTGAATTCCCAAATCGTGATGATGCAAACTTCTTAAAAACTACGATGGCAAAATTTGAGGGAGAAGGAAATGCACCAGCATTCCATTACGAGGACGTTGATATTTCGTTAATTAAACCGCGTAAACGTGATTATTCTTCAAAACACGATGTAGCTGCTAAGGGTGAAGAGAAGGGGGATAAACAACATGTCTGAGAAAACAATCCGCCTCATCATTACGAGACAAGACGGGCCAGATGCGCAAGCGTTTGACCAAGAGTTTGAAATTCCATATCGTCCGAATATGAATATTATCTCAGCACTTATGGAAATCCGTCGTAATCCTGTTGATTCAAAAGGGAACCAAACAACTCCGATTGCCTGGGATATGAACTGCTTAGAGGAAGTATGTGGTGCATGTTCGATGGTGATTAACGGAAAACCACGTCAATCATGTACGGCACTTATCGATCAATTAGAGCAACCAATTCGCTTAAAACCGATGAAGACATTCCCGGTTGTACGTGACTTACAAGTTGATCGTAGTCGCATGTTTAATGCTCTAAAACGCGTTAAAGCGTGGATTCCAATTGATGGTACGTATGACCTAGGTCCAGGACCAAGAATGCCTGAGAAAAAGCGTCAATGGGCTTATGAGCTTTCAAAATGTATGACATGTGGTGTTTGCTTAGAATCATGTCCAAACGTAAACAGTAAGTCTGACTTTATTGGACCAGCACCGTTATCACAAGCTCGCTTATTCAACTCACATCCAACGGGTGAAATGCATAAAGCAGATCGCTTACGTGCAATTATGGGAGATGGAGGACTAGCAAACTGTGGTAACTCTCAAAACTGTGTGCAATCATGTCCGAAGGGTATTCCTTTAACAACTTCAATTGCGGCATTAAACCGTGATACAACAATTCAATCGTTCAAAGATTTCTTTGGTAGCGATAATAACTATTAATAAATATTGCCTCTTCATATCGAAGAGGCAATATTTATAACTTTATTTTTCTGTTTATTCTGTTTATTTCAAGGTGAAAAGGAGAGATAACAATGAAGAGGATTTCTTATATTGAAGACTTTGAGCAATGGGAAAGTGGTTTTTCGTTTTACAACCCTGTAAAGGTTCGTTTTGGTGAAGTAGATATGTTTGGACATGTAAATAATGTCGTTGCTTTTACTTATTTTGAAGAAGCTCGTATTGCGTTGTTTAAAGAACTTGGATTTATGCAAGAGTGGACACATGCATCATCAGAAACGATGATCGTTGTTGCGGATTTACAATGTAATTTTATTAAGCAAATATATTTTGATGAACAGCTGAAGGTGTATGTAAAGGCAGGATCGGTCGGGAATTCTTCTTTAGATTTACATTATATGGTGAAGAATGCAGCAGGAGAGGTTTGTTTAGTAGGTCGCGGAATGATGGTTCAAGCTTCGAAAAAAACAGGAAGAGGCGAACCATGGCCTGAAGAATGGAAGAAGAAATTACTACAATAATAGAGTGAAAGAAAAATAAGAGAGCAATTTGCTCTCTTATTTTTTGTCTTCCATCGCTTCTTCTAATGTTAAGTGATGTTTATATAGGTATGTAGCGTATGGATTACCAACGTAGCGTAAGTGCCATGGTTCATAGGCATATTCTGTTGTATCTGTTTTATCTTCTAAGTAACGAATGACAAAGCCGAATTCATGAGCATGTTCCGCGACCCATTTTCCTTCTGCTGTCTCTCCGAAGATAGGCTCTAATTGAAATTTAGCTGATTTTGAACTAATATCCATTGCTAAACCCGTTTGGTGTTCACTTGTACCAGGAATTGCGCTTACCGAATTAGCTTCGGCTTTTCCTTGACGTCTAACGTATGTATCATGCAACGATTTTTGGCGTTTGTATGAACGATAACCAGATACAGCTGTAAGATCAAGCCCTTCTTTTTTCGCAGCTTTGAACATGTTTTCAAGTGCCTCGGCAGCATCTTTGCGCAGCAATGTTTTTTCTTTATCTTTTGGACTAATAAATGGTACATTTGGTCTCGTTAAGTCTTCAGGAATGTATCCATCTGGTAGTTTTCGATGTTTATTAATTAAGACAAGATTAGATTTTGGATTTGTTACAACTGAAAAGTCATTGTCTATTTTCTTTGCATTATGATCAGCTTTTGGAAAAGCAGGAATCTCTTCTTTTTTATGGTTATTATGCTTTTGACTTTCGACAGCTTTTGCTTCATTATGTAGTGGTGTTTTAGAACCAAAGTAAGCGAAAGATGTGATCCCGATTACAATAGTAGTGGCAGAAATAATTATTATCTTTTTCATGATGCCTTGTAATCACAGTCCCTTCTTCATAAAATGTGTATTGTTTTTTTTATTATAAATCTAGTTTGTTGGAAAAGGAATATAAGAGTCATAACGTAATAGAAATGCAAAGAAAATGTCAGAAAATGTGTGAATTTGTAGTATTTTTTTTATATAATTCATTTCTTATCTTTCATGATTTGCATTTTTTATGTAATATATATACATAAGAAGATGTAGCGATTATCGAGAATAAAGAACTTCTTGTATAGACTAGGAGTGAATGGGAATGGATTTTGCAACAATTATTGGACTTATTTTAGGATTTGTAGCAGTGGTAGTAGGGATGGTCGTCAAGGGCGCTGACGTAACAGCCTTATTAAATCCTGCCGCAGCATTAATTATTTTTATCGGTACATTTGCTGCAGTATGTATTGCATTTCCGATGAATCAACTAAAAAGGGTTCCAAAACTATTTAAAGTTCTTTTTGGTTCAAATAAAAAGGATTTAAGTTATGAACAGTTGCTAGAATTATTTGTTCATTGGACATCTGAAAGTAGAAAATACGGTATTTTGTCTTTAGAGCAACAATTAGACAAAATTCAAGATGAATTTCTTTTGCGCGGTATGAAATTTGTGATTGATGGCGTATCCGCAGAAGATTTAGAGCAGATTTTGGAATCTGAATTAGAAGCAATTGAAGAAAGACATGCAAAGGGAGCTGCTATTTTTTCACAAGCTGGTACGTATGCACCGACATTAGGAGTTTTAGGTGCTGTTATCGGTCTTGTAGCTGCGCTTGGTAACTTAACTGATATTGAAAAGTTAGGTCATGCTATTTCGGGTGCGTTTATTGCAACGATTTTTGGTATTTTTTCAGGTTATGTATTATGGCATCCATTTGCAAATAAGTTAAAGCAAAAATCTTCAGCTGAAATTGAGAAAAAACGTTTAATCATTGATTGTTTATTAATGTTACAAGAAGGTACATATCCGTTTATTATGAAGAACCGCATTTTAGGTGCACTTTCTGCAACTGAGCGTAAAAAGCTAGAAAAAGGAGCAGAAAAAAATGCGGAGTAAGAAAAATAGAAGAGGCAAAAAGAAAAAACATGATGAGCATATCGATGAAACGTGGTTAATCCCATATTCTGATATGTTAACGTTGTTATTTGCATTGTTTATCGTTTTATTCGCAATGAGTAGTATAGATGCTGCGAAGTTTAAACAGATGGCAGTTGCTTTTCGAAGTGAATTAGCTGGGGGAACAGGTAACAAAGAATTTTTAAGTGATCAAAAGCCAAATGATGAAAAAGAATTATCAGCAAGTAGCCTTGAGGCAGAACAAGCAAAAAAACAAGAAGAAGCTAGAGCTAAAGAAAAAAAAGAGATGGATGAATTGAAAGCATTACAAAAAAAGATTGATCAATATATTAATGAAAAACAATTATCTTCTTCTTTTCAAACTAAATTAACTGAAAAGGGATTAATGGTGACAATATTAGAAAATATACTGTTTGATTCGGGGAAAGCAGATGTGAAATTAGAATCTTTAGGGATTGCAAAAGAGATGTCTAGCTTACTTGTTTCAGCGTCACCTCGTGAAATTACAGTATCGGGTCATACGGATAATGTCCCTATTGCCAATGCGCAGTTTGCGTCGAATTGGGAATTAAGTACGCAGCGGGCAGTTAATTTTATGCAAGTATTACTGCAAAATAAAGAATTACAACCAGAAAAATTTAGTGCGATTGGATACGGAGAATACCGTTCAATTGCTCCAAACGATACACAAGAAGGAAAGGCAAAGAATAGACGTGTGGAAGTATTTATCTTGCCTTTAACAGAGAAAGTAAAATAAAAGAGGATGGCGAATGCCATCCTCTTTTATTTTACATCAAATGATTTTAAGTTGTCGCGACGGATTTTATCTTTTTCTGAATCTGATTTTTTGAAATCATAATCATATAAAGCGCCTTCCCAATCGCCATACATTGGATTCGGGAAAATAATGAATTTCTCACCAAATTGTGCTTTTGAATCTGCTACTGTTTGGTTACGATCTTTTACAGATTTTCCATCAAAACCTGTGAAATCAGATAAGTTATCACCGAAGAATAAGACAATATCATGGGTTTGAGAAACGAGTTCACGGCGTTTTTCTTTTCCTTTTTCTTTCGGATCTTGTAGTAATATATGTTCTTTCGTTGCTTGAGGAGCACCTACACGCTCAAGATTTTTAATTGTTGCATCTAGTTGATTCGTTTTACGATTTGAGATGTAGTAAATATCTACACCTTTAGACTCTGTATATTTTAAGAAATCAATTGCGCCTGGAAGGGCTTCAGCCTCAGCTTTTTTAATCCAATCATCCCATTTGTAAGGATAGCCTTTGCCTGTTTTTACGCTCATTGCCTGATGAGGACTGTTATCTAAAACAGTTTCGTCTAAATCAAGCACGATAGCAGGTTTTTTCTCTGTCCCTTTTGCAAGAATTGCATCAAGCTTTAATTGACCAATGTTGTACCCTTGGTAGTAAAGTGCTTTCGTTTCACCGGCTGTTTGATACCATAAATCAGCCATTAATTGTTGTTCTGTTAATTTTACTTTCTCTTCTTTCGCCACTGTTTTCTCTGGTGTTCCTGAACATGCTACAAGTGATGTAGATAGAACCGCTACAGATAATAAAGTGGTAATGCCCCTCTTCATCTTCATATGTATCCTCCTTGATGTTAGAAAATCATTTTATATTATATATTAAAATATAATATTTTTATATGAACATTTGCATATTGTCTTTTGTATATATAGTAGTATGTCCTATATTAGAAAGATGAGCAAAATAATAATAGCTGTTTTGACAAGTTTTATTGTCGTAATGACAATTATAATTGACAAAAAGAACTTTGTTATTTACAATTTTAACTAAATAGAACAAATGATGGATTCATGACGATGTTTACATATAAGAGGATGAAGCGTGGTGCTATATTTTGTCTTGAATAAACATAGTCTTTGAAAGAGAGTACGAATGATACTAAAGGGGAGGCTTTATACTTGAGTTTACAAATTCAAAACTTAACGAAACAATTTGAGGAATCAAAAGCAGTTAACGGTTTGCAAATTTCGTTACCAAAAGGTGAAGTACTAGGGTTACTTGGACGAAATGGTGCAGGGAAAACAACAACAATCAAAATGCTTCTCGGATTATTAACGCCTAATGAAGGTTCGATTACATGGGATGGAAAAGCATTTGGAAATAGTGGTGTAACAATTGGGTATTTACCAGAAGAAAGAGGTTTATATACAAAAAGTAGAGTAATAGATCAGCTGCGATATTTTGGTAGATTAGAAGGAATGTCGAAGAAAGAAGTGGATCACGCTATTGATCACTGGTTAGAGCGTTTAGCGATACCAGAATATAAATTTAAAACGGCTGGAGAGCTTTCAAAAGGGAATCAGCAAAAAATCCAATTAATTGCTGCTCTTCTTCATAATCCGGAACTTCTCATTTTAGATGAACCATTCAGCGGCCTTGATCCAGTTAATGCTGGGATGTTAGCTAGTATTATTGAAGAACAAGTACAGAGCGGAAAGACGATTATTTTATCAAGTCATCGTATGGAACAAGTAGAGGCTTTTTGCCAACATGTATGTATTTTGAAAAAAGGTGAAGCAGTCGTAAAAGGACAGCTAAGTGATATTAAGAAAGAATACGGTTTCCGTAATTTAACGATTGAAGATACAGTAGAGAATGAAAAGGGATTAGAAGCTATACATGTATCGTATGAAAAACAACAAGGCCTTCTTTATGTGAAAGTACAAGACGATGCGGAAGCTCTCAAGATTTTGCAACAGTTGCAAGAGCAAGGTGTTAGCTTACGACAATTCAAAATGTTAGAGCCGACGTTAAACGAAATCTTTGTAGAGAGGGCGAAATAACGATGCGTAAATTTTCTCACGTATTTTCATTTTATTTTAGGGAAGCGTTTTTATCTAAGAAATCATTAATTACGAGTGCGATTTTATTTTTAGTTGTGTTTGGGATTTTTGCATTTAATCATTTTACTTCAGGCGATGATAAAAATAAGGATAAAGATAAAATTGCAGTTGTAGTAGAGAGTTCCACATATAAAGTACAAAAAGATGAGCTAAATAAGCTATTGCCATCAGCAAAAATAACAATTGGTTCAAAGGATGATTTTGATAAACTGCATAAGCAAGTAGAAGAAGGCGATTTAGATGGTCTATTCCATGTGACGGAAAAGGGTGGGGCTCCATCGATTACATATATGTATAATGGATTTCCAAGCCAAGCAACTTCTGCAATTATGGCAGGATATTTAAAGCAACAATATACGATGGTAACGATTGCCAAAAATAATGTTTCACCAGAAATTGCACAGCAATTACAAACAGAAATTCAAGTGAAGCAAGAAGCGATAAAAGATCGTACATCTTCTTTCGGAATTGCCTATTTCTTTACATTTGCTTTATATATGTTTATTGTAGCGTTCGGAAATACAATCGCAATGAATATTGCATCTGAAAAGGCGTCACGTGTAATGGAAGTAATGCTTCCGAAAGTGAAGCCTCTTACGATGATGTATGCGAAAATTTTAGCGGTTGTTTCAACGGCGTTATTGCAACTTGTCGTATTGGCGTGTGGTTATCTTATTCCATATTTGTTAGGTTGGGTCGATTTAGAAAGTGCCTCACTATTTGGTATTCCAATTGACTTTACAAAATTAGATGCAAAAGTTATCAGCATGTTTCTTGTTTATTTCATTACGGGATATTTACTTTATGCGATGATGTATGCTGCTGCTGGAGCTGTCGTATCTAAGACGGAGGATTTACAAGCTGTATCTTTCCCGGTAATGATTTTAATTATGGCTGCATTCTTTATTAGTATTAAATCATTAAGTGATCCGAATAGTACTATCGTTGTTGTAAGTTCTTACGTTCCATTTTTTACACCGATGGTTACCTTCTCACGTATTGTAGCTGGTGAAGCAGGTATGCTAGAAATTACGATAACATTAGCAGTCTTATTGGCGACAATTGCAGTATTAAATGCTGTTACAAGCCGCATTTACGTAAACGGCGTAATGAATTACTCAGATAAAGTGAAATTTAAAGATTTAGCGAAATTTATAAAGCGTCAATAATGAGAGAAAAGCATGATTTCCTATTGAAATCATGCTTTTTCTTTATGTATAAATTAAAAATAGTATATAATAATAAGAGTCGTCTTTTAATAGAATGAATAAAAAGGAGGGTGTGCAGATGGGGATTAGTAGTCGTTTTACAGTAGGTGTTCATATGTTGACATTACTTGCGATAGATCGAAACTCTCGCTGTACCTCTGAATGGATTGCCGGTAGTGTGAATACAAATCCAGTTGTGATTCGTCGCATTACAGGAATGTTGAAGAGAGCAGGACTTGTTGATGTACAAGCTGGTAAAGGTGGTACGACACTTGCTCGAGATTTAGAAGAAATTACATTACTTGATGTATATAAAGCAGTGGAAGTTGTAGAAGAAGGACAACTATTTTCCTTCCATGAAAATCCCAACATTGAATGTCCAGTAGGAGCTAATATTCAATCAGTATTAGAAATTATTTTAATGCAAGCGCAAGAAGCGATGGAAAACGTACTTGCAAATGTAACGGTAGATCAATTAGTTACAAATTTAAAGTCTAAAATGAAAGAATAAAAAAAGCGAGCTTCCTCATAATGAGGGCTCGCATTTTTTTATTCAGAAATATTGAAAATTCTATTTTTCAGTATTTAAAATGAATTTACCTACGATAGCTGCGAAGATACCACCAAGAATTGGTGCTACGATGAATACCCATAGTTGAGAAAGTGCTTCTCCACCAACAAATAAAGCTGGTGCGATACTACGAGCTGGGTTAACAGATGTTCCAGTTAACGGAATTCCTAATAAGTGAATTAAAACTAATGTGAAACCAATTACTAGTCCAGCTAAAGAAGAACTTCCTTTTTTACCTGTTACAGCAACGATAACTAAAATAAATACGAAAGTTAAAATGAACTCAACTAAAAATGCTCCAGATAAACCAAGAGTTCCGAAACCATTTTGTCCTAAATTATCTAAAGGTGTTTTAGCAGATTTTAAAATTGTTACTAACGTTGCAGTTCCTAATAAACCACCTAAAATTTGAGCTAATACATAATAACAAAGTTCCATAGCGTTCATTCGTTTGTTGATGAACATAGCTACTGATACTGCTGGGTTAATGTGACATCCAGAAATTGTTCCGATGCTATATGCCATAGCTACAATAGATAAGCCGAAAGCCATAGCGATTCCTAATGTTCCAATTCCTTCAATTCCGCCGCCAGTGACAGCTACTCCAGTTCCGAATAATACAAGTACAAATGTACCAATAAATTCAGCGATTGCTTTTTTTAACATAATTTACCTCCTATTAATGCGCATGAAACGTATTATAACATAAGTTTTAGTATAAACAGCCAATGAAATACTATTCTGATAAGGCGAAATAGGGGGACAATAAAAAAGAGTATGGTTCATCTCTATAGAACCATACCCTTTTTTTATGCCGATTTTTTCTGTTTAACGACTGGAACAGAACGGTTTAAAATACTATTTGCAACCATTCCTAACATGATAATAATCATTCCGATGAGAGAAAGTCCTCCAGGGAGTGAACCATTTAAGAAAATGATTTCTCCAAGTACGGTAAAGACCATCGTTCCAGCTTGTGTTGCTTCAACAGCTCCAAGTAGAGCGAGGTTATCTTTTGCTAAGTCAGTAGCAAAGAAAAATGTCATCGTTGCAATAACGCCGGAACATAATGCTAACAAAAATCCTTGAAGCATTTGGTTGGATGTTGGAATGCCAGTAGTAGAAAATCCGTATATACCAAGCAAGATTGTTATAGGAAGACTTCCAATTGCCATTCCTAATACACGTTGGAACGTATCAAGGCGTCCACCAACAAGCTCCATCATTTTTCGGTTACCGAACGGATATAAGAAAGCGGCTAATACGACAGGTAAAAAACCTGAAATGAACTGAGTCATTGTAATATGGCCTGCGGCAGTTGCTTGCATACAAATTACACCAAGTAAAATAAATAATGCAACATATAAGCTACGAAGTGGAATTTTTCCGCGTACAAGTTTCGTACCTGATTTTGTTTCTATTTTCACGAAAAATAGTGGTGATAGTAGTAAACCAGCTAAAATCGTAACTTGCCAAGTTCCAGCAACGAGCCAAGCTGGAGAAAAGACAGCTGAGAAACTTAATAAAGAATAAAAACCAATACCGGCAACAGAACCCCATCCGATCCATGCCAATGGATGTTTTTTTAACTCTTCACATAATCCCCTAAAGTTTTTGCGAAATAAAACGATAAGGAATAAAATAGGAAGAGCAAATAAAAAACGGAAGGAAGCTGTCCAAGCCCAGCTCGTTCCAGATACATTCATTGCTCTATTAATAATAAAGGTTGCAGAAAAAAAGGCCGATGATAAAAGACCTAATAAAATTGCGCGCATGAAGTATAGCACTCCTTTCGAAAATAAATAATTATGTATAGTATGATATACTTTTAATTTTTAAAAGTAAACTATTTTATACTTTGAGGTGGTTTTATATATGAAAGAAAATGAAGATATGCAAACGAAAGAAGTCATTCAACAAGTTGGACAGTTATTGAGACAAATTCGAAATGAACAGAAATTAAGTTTAGAAGAATTAGCCCATAAAACAGGAGTTAGTAAATTAACATTAGGAAAGATCGAAAGAGGGGAAACAAATCCGACACTAGCTGTCATTTGGAAAATAACGAAAGGGTTATCAATTCCTTTATCCAGATTAATGGTTGTTGGAGAACCTGTAGCTGTTGCGCGCTGTGGAGAAGGATTTGCAGTAGATGAAGGACAAGCGTGGCATTTAGAAACGATGTTCCGTTATACGAAAGAAACAGGGATGGAAATGCACCGTGCTTGTTTACGATCAAATAGTATATATGAGCCAGAAGCTCATCATGAAGGTGCGATTGAGCTTGTAACGGTAATGAAAGGGAAAGTGTCTATTCAAGTGGAGAATGATGTATACGAATTAAATGAGTTTGATTCCATTCAATTTGAAGCGAATAAGAAGCATATTTATAAAAATGAAGAAGAAGAAGTGGCGGTATTACATTTAACGATGAAATATTCTTCATGAAAAAATCACCTATAGGATTCTATAGGTGATTTGCTCTTCTTAAGTATGTGAAATGATGCCATTAGTACGAACGTGGCATAAGTAATAAACAAATGAAATAAACTAAAAATCCTGTCCCAAAACATAAAACAGCAATAACCCAAATGATACGAATAAGAGTAGAGCTAATATCAAAATATTCTCCTAAACCACCACATATACCAAATAGCATTTTATCAGTTTCGGATTTACATAACTTTTTTGACATATTCCAATCAACTCCTTTTTATATCAAACTGCATACTTTTATTCTATATGGAAATTTATGAGAAGACTATGGGGTTGTATTACATTTTTTTTGTGAGAAGCGATCGTATTAATTGTCTTAATTTTCAGTGGATATTAAACTTGTAGTTATGAGGTGATTTTTAATAAAGGGTGGGGAAATAGAGATGACAGTATATTGGTTGACTAACGTAATGCTTGAATCAGGGTATACATATGAAGAAGAGAGAATTTCACAAACAGAAACAGAATTATGCAGTTTACTTATTGAAGATGGTCGAATTAAAAAAATTATAAAAGGGATTGTTCAAGAGGAAGATATAGTAACTTTTGATGCTAAGAACTTATTAATGTTGCCAGCTTTCAAAGAGATGCACATTCACATTGATAAAACATATTATAGTGGCCCATGGAAAGCTTGTATGCCAGCAGAAAGTATTTTTACACGTTTTAATGAAGAAGAAAAAATTTTACCAAAGCAATTAGCGACTGCTCAAAATAGAGCGGAAAATATGCTAGAGTTACTACTGCAAAATGGTGCAACGAATATTAGAACGCATTGTAATGTTGATCCAATTATTGGGCTTGGTAATTTGGAGGCGACGTTAGCGGCATTAGAAACATATAAAAATCGAGTATCTAGTAGAATTGTTGCGTTTCCGCAACATGGATTATTGCGCAGTAATTCTGTGCAACTCGTGAAAGATGCGATGCGTATGGGTGCCCATCTAGTCGGAGGAGTAGATCCAGCTACAGTGGATAATGACATTGAAAAGTCATTACATACAATTATGGATATCGCAGTCGAATTTAATGCGGATGTTGATATTCATTTGCACGATGCGAATAATCTTGGAACGTTTACGATGAAGAGATTGGCAAGTTTAACAGAAGAAGCAGGATGGCAAGGCCGTGTAACGATTAGTCATGCACTTGGACTTGGTGGTGTTACTGATAAAGAGGCTGAAGAAGTGGCAGAAAGACTCGCAAATGTAAATATTGATATTACTTCAACAGTGCCAATTGGTAAACAAGTAATCCCAATTCCGTTATTAGATAAAAAAGGTGTTAAGGTTTCATTAGGCAATGATAGCATTACAGATCATTGGTCACCGTTTGGAACAGGTGATATGCTTCAAAAGGCGAATCGATTAGCAGAGCGTTTTGGGTGGAGTGACGAAAGGTCTTTAGGAAAAGCACTCCGCTTTATTACAGGAGGAAAAGAAACGTTAAATAAGGAAGGGAAGCGAGTATGGCCGAATGTAGGGGATGAAGCGAGCTTTGTTTTGACGAATGCGACATGCGCTGCTGAAGCAGTAGCGCGTCAAACAGAAAAACGTTTAGTCGTGTATAAAGGAAATATTGTTGTTGGAAGTTTAAATGAGGTGGAATTAAATAATCTTGTGTAGAAGAATCGTTTAAATATTTTGAGGAGGGTTCTAATGGTGAGTATAGAACTCTTCTTTTTTATTCTTACAATATATTTTTATAGGAAAGCTAGAAGGGATGAAAAAATTGGACAATCAACATAACCAAAATCATATTATGGGAACTTTGCAATGGTTTATATTTTTATTAGCAAATTCAATCGCACTACCAATTGTCGTTGGCGGATTATTTCATCTTACGACGGAAGAAATATTTTATTTAATGCAGCGTACGTTTTTTGTAGTTGGTATATCTTCTTTTTTACAAGGATGGCTTGGGCATAGACTACCAATTGCGGATGGGCCGGCTGGATCTTGGGTTGGTGTATTTACCGTACTTGCTTATGCAACGGCCGGACAAGATCAATTACATAGTACACTGCAAATTTTAGAATTAGGAATGATAATCTCCGGTATTATTTTAATAGGATTAGGAGTAACTGGTTTTATAGGACGTATTTTATTTTTATTTACGCCGCTTGTGACAGGGACGTTTTTACTTTTATTATGTTTACAATTAAGTGGTGTATTTTTAAAAGGAATGTTAGGAATTACAGCTACTATTTCTCAAATCGACGGATTTACAGCAATGATCGCGTTTAGTATATTTCTGTTCGTTATTATACTATCTAATTTTGGAAAAGGCTTTGTCAAAAGTTATGCAGTTTTAATAGGATTAATTAGTGGGTGGATTATTTTTCTCATTGCAGGAAAAGTGACAATCCCATCTCAAGTAACTCATTTTGTGCAACTTCCACATATATTTGCTTGGGGACTTCCAAAATGGAATACAGGTATGGCTGTATCAAGTTTTGTTATGGTATGTATTTTAGTTTCGAATACGGTGGCAGCTATTATAGCAATTAATCAAGCAACTATTCATAAAGCGACTATTGAACAAAAACAGTTGAAAGATGGAACATGGGTTGGGGGGATTTCGCATATCATCTCTTCTGTATTTTCAACTGTAGGTGTCGTTCCGTTACCAGCAACGGCAGGATTTATACGTTTAACAAAACAAAAATATATCCGATCGTTCTTAATGGCATGTGCGTTACTAGTCGTAATGTCTCTTTTTCCAAGTATTATTCGTTACTTAGCATCTTTACCATCAGCTGTCGCATCGGCTGTTTTAATGGCTTCGTTCGTACAGTTAATTGGAATTGGATTTAATAATATAAAACAAGTGCCGATGAGTGAAAGGAATGTAACGATTTTAGGCGTTGCAGTATTATTTGGCAGCGGCGTTATGTTTTTACCGTCTGGAGCACTCCAATCCTTGCCGTCTGTTATGCAATATATATTCGGTAATGGCTTATTTGTAGGTACGGTTGTAAGTATATTGCTAGAACAAATATGGCGCGTTGGAAAGTAAGTGGATAAAAAGAGTGTACGCACTGTATAAAAGTCTAAAATAACATAGGAAATAAAGCCCATTTTCATTCACCACCTGCACATTTCGTTCATACAATATCTTGACTAAATAAACACCCAACTTACACATACACAGCTCTGGCTTAAGCAAGGAGGGTTATACCAGTTGAAGGAAAAAGCGTATCAATCTAAACCTTTACTCACAAAGAGAGAGAGAGAAGTATTTGAATTGCTGGTTCAAGATAAAACAACGAAGGAAATTGCAGGTGAACTTTTTATAAGTGAAAAGACAGTTCGCAACCACATCTCAAACGCAATGCAAAAGCTAGGGGTTAAAGGACGTTCACAAGCAGTTGTGGAGCTTCTTCGTATGGGAGAGCTCGAATTATAAGAAAGCAGCCGACTTTTATATAAAAGTCGGCTATTTTTTTGTTTGCTTCACTTGCTATATGAATGATAAAAACGTTTCATACATAAATAGGTAATAAGGAGGGGATATGTTGAAAAGGATACTGTTAGTTTCAACAAGTGCTCATGATATGAATGGACACCCGACTGGTTTGTGGCTTGAAGAGCTCGCAGCTCCTTATCATGTATTAAAAAAGGCTAAGTTTGATGTTGATATTGTGTCAATAAAAGGCGGGAGAGTACCTATAGATAGAGTGTCTATTCCGAATGGTATACCTCGCGAATTCAAGCATGTAGCTTCTTTATTGCAAAATACGAAGCCGATTTCAAATGTTCATTTTTCGGATTATGATGCGGTTTTATTTGGTGGTGGGCACGGGGCGATTGTAGATTTTCCAGGTAATCCATATGTAGCAAATTTGATTGAGAATATGTATAACAATAACCGGATTGTAGCGGCTGTTTGTCACGGAGTAAGCTCTTTAGTCGGTGTGAAAAATAAGGATGGCTCGTTTTTTGTTGCGGGTAAGCGTATAACAGGTTATACAAACGATGAAGAAAGAGCTGTACATTTAGAAAAGCGCGTTCCGTTTTTGCTAGAAAGTAAGTTGAAAGAAGAAGGAGCTTTGTTTTATGTAGCCCCCAATTTTACGCCGCATGTAGTAGTAGATGGTCATTTAATTACAGGACAAAATCCACAGTCTAGCGTGGAAATAGGTAAGGCTATAAAAAGGGCTGTAAATAAATTATAGAAAAAGTACCCGCTACTAACAAAGGTAGTGGGTATTTTTATCCCTCTATTTGCCGGGCAGTAGGACCCCCGATTGGTGAGAGCTAATAATCAGTGGGGATGAACGCCCCCCCACTGATTAAAGTTTCACTGTATTCTAAAATTCCCGCCTCGAAATTGGTTTGTAACCGTCCAGTTGGTAATAATTGATTATAGTTTTTTATGTATAGTATATGAAAATGTAATAAACTAAAAAGGCATAGTGAGTATAATAACTTCATTTATAATCATTCGTGAATTTGCTATACTATTTTGTATGGACAAAAGGGGAGGCTCTTTTAAATGAGAAAAGTCGCATGTGCAAATACTTATATTAATAAAATAAAGCCCATTATTAGAAAGACAAGTTTTAGCCAATTGAAAATAGATGAAATTGCGAAATATATGGATATTAGTAAAGCTACTTTATATAAACGTTTTTCTTCGAAAGATGAAATTATTGAGGCGGTAGTAGAGGATTTCATGAACTATCTACTCGAAGGTGATGCGGATAATCAAGATGAAAGTATGTCATTTACAGAACGTTTCCAAAAGACGTTTATCCATTCTTTAAAATGTGTGACATATATTTCGGATGTTTTTTTGCAAGATTTGAAAGAAGCATATCCGCATTTGTCGGATCAATTAGTCGCTGCCCAACAAAATCGTAACCATAATTTGCAAATGTTTTTTGAAGCGGGTATGGAACAAGGTTATTTTAATAAAATGAATGCACAATTATTTATGGTACAAGATGATGTGATGTTAAGACGTATTATAGATCATTCTTTTTGTATTCAGTACGATATTACGTTAAAGAAAGCGATACTTGATTTTTATCAATTAAAGAAGTATCAACTTTTTAAACCAGAGTATATAGAAGCAATTGATGATTCTGAAATTGAAAAAGAAGTTATTGCTATTTTGCAAATGATTTCGTAAAAAAGCAGATCTCCCTTAATAGAGGAGAATCTGCTTTTTTAGTACATATTATTTTTGCAACTGTTTTAATACTAATTCGGCTACTAGACCACCTGAAGCTGGGTTTTGACCAGTGATAACACGATTATCTTCTAGAGCATAAGCTTCCCACGGTTGCGCGGCTTTTTCGTAAAGTCCTCCATTTTTAATGAGTTTATCTTCTGTTAAAAATGGAACGAATTGATCTAATTCAGCTAATTTTTCTTCTTCATTTGAAAAGCCTGTTACCTTCTTACCGCTAATTAAACGATCCCCATTGCTTAATGTAATATGAAATAAACCAGCAGCTCCATGACAAACCGAAGAAACAATTCCGCCGTTTTCATAAATATTGCGGCTAATATTTTGAAGTTCTTTATTTTCTGGGAAGTCCCAAATAACCCCGTGGCCACCTGCGTAATAAATAACAGCGTAGTCTTCTGGATTCACTTCACTTGGTTTCATTGTAGAACCGAGGCGATTCATAAACTCTTTCTTTTGATACCATTCCCAATCGATACTCTCCGCCATTGCTAAACTATGTGGATCAATTGGTGTATAACCGCCTTGTGGACTGACGTAATCAACTTCGTAACCCGCTTCTTCTACTTTTTTTACGAAATGTACAGCTTCACCAAGCCAAAGTCCGGTAGCCCTATTTAAATTTGGGTATTTTTCTACGCTTGTTAATACAACTAACATTTTTCTCTTCATCATAATCCTCCTATAATGTCTCTTCTATATAAAAGTTCTGTATGCGTTTCATTTTATTAAGTTAAAAAATGTAAATTTGAATAATCATGCCAGTCCTCCTTATATCGGCTTCGAAATTAGTGTATAATAACTTTTGAACAAAGTAAACTAAAAAGGCTTAATTAGTTTAATTTGTATATTTTTCGTTGACAAACTGTAATGCTGAAACTATGATAGTTCCATGAATATCGAACAACATACGTGTTTCGTTTCGAATTCAATTTACCCCGCATTAACGGGCAGTAAGACCTCCATCTCAAAATTCAGCGGAAGCAAAGAATTTAGGTAGGGGTTGGGCTGCCCGTAAAAGCCCGATTGGTGAGGGCTAATAATCAGTGGGGGATGAACACAAACCTCACTGATTAAAGTTTCACTTTATCGCGCGATAAATTAGCAACTTTTACACATTTAATGAAGTTGTTTAGTGGTGATACAACATTTAAATAAGTTCATTTTTTTATCTATAGTTTGATAGTTTTAAAATTGCAATCAGGAGAGTGTTACACATGGGGAAAGATATAAGAAACCATTCGAAATGGTTTGTTTTTACATTATGTTTTATTGTTTTGTTAGGACCGATGAACGCTGTGTTATTTAATGTAGCGCTAGAGGATATTGCCAATGATTTATCAATTAGTCAATCGAAAGTAAGCTGGATTGTAGTAGGGTATTCCTTAGTTGTCGGTATTGGTTCGATAATATATGGAAAGCTGGCTGATCGTTACAGTGTAAAAAGACTATTAATTATTTCTATTATCATATTTGTAGCTGGTTCTATTGTTGGATTTATGAATCAATCTTATGAAATTATCATTTTCGCAAGGTTAGTGCAGGCGAGCGGGGGAGCAGCGTTTATTGCGCTTAGTATGATTGCGGTGGCGAAATTAGTTGCTCCAGCTAAAAAACCAGGTGCGTTAGCAATGATTAGTTCTTCTATTGCATTAGCGGTTGGTATTGGACCTTTAGTAGGTGGGGCAATTACAAATACGTTAGGGTGGCCGTATTTATTTTTATTTATGGTTATTTCAATGATTGGTATTTTCTTACTCGTAAAATTTATGCCAGAAGAGGCGCGACATACAGATGAAGTGTTTCGCTTTGATTTCATTGGAGCAGTTTTATTATTTGTATTGATTACGACCATTTTATTAGGAGTGAATATTAATAGTTGGCTTTTTGTGTTATCTGTTATTTTTCTATTTTTATTTAAGGCTCATATGAAGAGAACAGAGTCGCCGTTTATTGATATTGAGTTATTTACAAATAAACCATTACTTCGTTTAATAGCGGTCGGATTTATCATTAATGTGGCGTTATGTGCTAGTTTATTATTATTACCATTACTGTTAGGAAGAGGACATGGATTGTCTCCATTCGTTATTGGAATTGTATTGTTTATTGCATCTCTCTTTGGTATTGTATCTAGTTTTATTACCGGAAAGATTATTCCTTCGTTTGGGAATGTGAAGATGATGTATGTAGCTTCTGTAGTTATGATCATTGGCTTTTTAATTTTAGGGATTATTCCGGACGGGAACTTACTCTTTATTTTATTTGCGGTTATTTTAACATTTATGAGTTATTCGGCAATTCAAGTATCATTAAACACATTTATCCCGAAAACATTAAATCCAGCTAAAGTTGGAGTCGGTCTTGGTTTATATAATTTAATTAACTTTTTCGGTATGGCATTTGGACCAGCTGTAGCGAGCAAAATTATGGAATCTACAAATAGTTATCGATTAAATTTTATTTTGATCGTCATTTTAATTGCTGCTCATTTCTTCTTATTGATGGGAATGTCTTCTTTTCAAAAAAAGATGGAGCAATGAATATGCACTTTATATAGAAGAAACCGACTTTCTTATAGAAGGTCGGTTATTTTTCTATCTTGCAAATTACGAAAAAAAGGAGCAAAATAAAAAAGGTCCTAGTCTATACATGGGAAAATGAAAATTTTCATACAGAAGCATTTGAAGTGAGCGAACTTAAAGTGTGTAAAATATAATGATAAACATAAAAGATGATGAATGAGAAAACGGGTGATGAAGTTGAATAGAGCAATCGGTGTTATCGATTCAGGAGTTGGCGGTTTAACAGTAGCGAAGGAATTAATTCGTCAGTTGCCGAAAGAGCGTATCATATATTTAGGAGATACAGCACGTTGTCCTTATGGTCCACGTTCTCGAGAAGAAGTACGTCAATTTACGTGGGAAATGACAGAGCATTTACTAGACTTAAATATTAAAATGTTAGTTATTGCGTGTAATACAGCAACTGCAGTTGTATTAGAAGAGATGCAAAAACAATTACCAATTCCAGTAGTAGGAGTTATTCACCCAGGATCACGTACAGCTTTAAAAGTGACAAACACGTATCACGTTGGGATTATTGGAACGATTGGAACGGTGAAAAGTGGTGCATACGAAGAGGCGTTAAAGTCTATTAATAACCGTGTTATGGTAGAAAGTTTAGCTTGTCCACCTTTCGTTGAACTTGTAGAGAGTGGGAATTTCGAAAGTGAAATGGCGTATGAAGTTGTAAGAGAAACGTTGCAACCACTGAAAAGTACCGATATTGATACACTTATATTAGGGTGTACACATTATCCGATTTTAGGACCTGTTATTAAAAAAGTAATGGGAGATAAAGTGCAACTAATTAGTTCTGGTGATGAAACAGCACGTGAAGTAAGTACAATCTTATATCATAGTAAAATGTTGAATGAAGGAGAAGAACAAAGCGATCATCTCTTCTTAACAACAGGAAAAATAGGCTTGTTTAAAGAAATTGCATCAAAATGGTTCGGTCAACCGATTGAAAATGTGAAGCATATTCATTTAGAAAAAGAATAATAGTAGAATTTATATAAGTGAGCTCCTGAGAAATCAGGAGTTTTTGTTTTATCTTGCTATTTGCTGGGGAGTAAGACCCCTACTGATTAAAGTTTCAATTTATAAGAGGCGCAGCTTGTTCTAAAACGTGAAACAGCTCGTATACATAATAGTACAAACTTAGATTTTAGGGGGGGAATGGCATGCCTAAATCCACTTTTAAATGGGTTGTTGGTGCTACTGTGAGCGCTGTTTTACTAACAGGGTGTGGCTTTATAAATCAAGAGAAAGCAACTGAACAAATTGATCCGCCAAAACAAGTTACGTATACAGAGGGTGGGAAGAAAGAAGTAGCTAAAAAAGATAAGCAAGGGCAAATGGTAAACAGAGAACTATACCTTGTTGATAAAAATGGTTATGTTGTACCACAAACGTTAGCTATACCTACTCCGAAAGCAAATGAGACTGTGAAGCAAACGTTAGAATACCTTGTGAAAGATGGACCGGTAACGAATTTATTACCGAATGGGTTTCGTGCAGTCATTCCGGCGAATACAACGATGACTTTAGATTTGAAAAAGGACGGAACGGCAGTTATTGATTTCTCTAAAGAAATGAAAAACTATGCGAAAGAAGAAGAGCGTCAAATCGTTGAATCTATAGCTTGGACGTTGACGCAATTTACAGAGATAAAACAAGTGCAGTTCCAAATAAATGGTGAGAAATTGGCAAAGATGCCGGTTGGTGGTACACCGCTTGGTGAAGGAGTGAGCCGTGCAAATGGTATTAACTTCGATGATGAACAAGTAGCAGATGTAACAAATACAAAACCAGTCACACTGTATTTTATGGCGCAAAATAATAATAAACAGCAATACTACGTACCAGTCACACGCCGCGTTGCGGAAGGTAAAGAAAATGACTATGCAGCAATTATAGATGAACTTGTAAAAGGTCCGATCCATCAATCGCTCCTGAATGATTTTAATCCAGGCGTTAAGCTTATTACGAATCCGAAATTACAAGACGGAAATCTTACATTAAACTTTAATGAAAATATATTTGTAAACCCAGATAAAAATATGATCTCAAATTACGTATTGAAGTCGTTAGTTTTATCTTTAACAGAAAAGAAAGGTGTGAAAAATATTTCTATTGAAGTGAATGGAAAAGCAAATCTTATAGATGAAAAGGGCGGAAAGTTAATAAAACCTGTAGATCGTCCAGAAAACGTGAATACAGGTAGTTTTTAATCTTGAATAATTTGATATACTTAAGTAAGAAAGGAGAATTGCTTTTTGGGTTCTCCTTCTTTTATTGTATACATATCATACATTTAAATTTGGCTATACTAACGAGTAGTAATTAAGAGGAGGTTATTTTTATGCGAGTAGATGGTAGAGAGAAAACAGAATTACGCCATATACATATTCATACGAATTATTTAAAACATCCAGAGGGATCTGTATTAATTGAAGTTGGGGATACAAAGGTGATTTGCTCAGCAACAATTGAAGAGCGTGTACCACCGTTTATGCGTGGAGAAGGAAAAGGATGGGTAACAGCTGAATACGCGATGATTCCGCGTGCAACAGAACAACGTACGATTAGGGAGTCAAGCAAAGGGAAAGTAACAGGGCGTACAATGGAAATCCAGCGCTTAATTGGACGAGCATTACGTGCGGTAGTTGATTTAGAAGCGCTTGGCGAGAGAACAGTTTGGATTGACTGTGATGTCATCCAAGCAGATGGTGGAACGAGAACAGCTTCTATTACAGGTGCATACGTAGCGATGGTATTAGCGTTTGAGAAGTTATTACAAGCAGAAAAAGTATCTAAAATTCCAGTAAAAGATTATTTAGCAGCAACGTCAGTAGGAATTGTTGAAGAGCAAGGTGTTGTTTTAGATTTAAACTATGCAGAAGATTCTAAAGCAGACGTTGATATGAATGTAATTATGACTGGAAAAGGTCAGTTTGTTGAAGTGCAAGGAACTGGAGAAGAAGCGACGTTTAGTAGAGCGCAGTTAAATGAATTACTTGATGCAGCAGAACAAGGCATTTTCCAACTGATTGATATGCAAAAAGAAGCGTTAGGTGACATCGTATCTCATATAGAGTAGAGGTGGAAAGTATGAAACAAGTTGTTGTAGCGACAAAAAATATGGGGAAAGTACGTGAATTTGCTGAGTTATTTGAGCGATTTGATTTAGAAGTGAAATCATTACACGATTTTCCTCATATTGAAGAAGTCGAAGAAACTGGTGAAACATTTGAAGAAAATGCGATCTTAAAAGCGGATAGTTTGAGTAGACAGTTGAATGCAATTGTAATTGCGGATGATTCAGGTCTTATTGTAGATGCGTTAAACGGGAAACCAGGCGTGTATTCAGCTCGTTTTGCTGGAGAGCCAAAAGATGATCAAGCGAATATTGATAAAGTTTTACAAGAATTAAATGAAATACCGTTTGATAAGCGTAAAGCTCGCTTCTACTGTGCATTAGCAGTAGCTTTCCCTGAAGGTGATAAAAAGCCTGTCATTGTAAACGGGACATGTGAAGGATTTATTTTAGAACAACGCCGCGGAGAAAATGGCTTTGGATACGATCCGATCTTTTATGTGGAAGAATACAAAAAAGCAATGGCGGAATTAAGTTCAGATGAAAAAAATGCTATTAGTCACCGCGGACGTGCTCTTCGTAAGCTAGAAGAAAAAATCCCTGAATGGTTTTTAGGAGAATAAGGGAGAGAGATTGATGAAAGCTTTAATCGTAAGCGATAGTCATAGCTCTGTGAAGGAATTACAGCAGTTAAAAGAGAAGTATGAAGGGAAAGTAGATATCATGATTCATTGCGGTGATTCAGAGCTAACGCCTGCTCATGAAGAGCTGCAAGGTTTCCATGTTGTAAAAGGAAATTGTGATTATGCTAACTTTCAAGATGAAATTGTAACTGATGTAGATGGAATTCGCTTCTTAGTTGTACATGGGCATCGACATAATGTAAAAATGACATTACAAACGCTAGCGTACCATGCTGAAGAAGTGGGAGCGCAAGTTGCATGCTTCGGACATTCTCACGTATTAGGTGCGGAATTAATCGAGGGCGTTTTATTTATTAATCCAGGCAGTATTTTATTACCACGTCAGCGTGTAGAAAAGACATTTGCTTTATTAGAAATGGATGAAAATCAAATGGAAGTTCGTTTTGAAACGTTAGACGGACAACTAGTTGAACAGGCAGTTTTTAAAAGAGGATAAGAAAATTTATCCTCTTTTAAAAAAGGTGTTGACTTTATGTGTGGTTATACATATAATAAATATTGTCGATAGGGCAACGGCGCTAACGAATAAAAGAAAATAACATATGCGGGTGTAGTTTAGTGGTAAAACAAGAGCCTTCCAAGCTCTGGTCGAGAGTTCGATTCTCTTCACCCGCTCCATGTCCCAGTAGCTCAGCCGGATAGAGCATACGCCTTCTAAGCGTACGGTCGGGAGTTCGAATCTCTCCTGGGACGCTAAAAAAACCTTGTTATCAAAAGATAACAAGGTTTTTTGTTTGTCTAAAATTTGATGTTTGGGTTATAAGTGTAGTTCATGCTTAATATTTGCGACCTTTCCTTTGATATTAAGCAGTTGCATATGTACTTTTTTTCTTAAATAAAAAGAGCGCCATTTATGCGCCCTATTCATCTTATTTAATTTAAAGAATTAATAGGTTTATGATGGAACTCAAATCCATATCCAGATTCTCTTAATTGTTTACTTGCAATATTATAAAATTCTTTACCATTCTAGTACGGTTGAGCAGCAGTTATCGGAACTTATCCCCGGCAGTGTGTTACAATTAATAGAAGCGGAAAATGAGAATCTCCAATTGACTGGACCTGTGATTGGTTAGATGGTTTAAGAAGGTCGTATAAAAAAGGGAGATGGCGCAAAGATGGCGAGATCAAATGAGAATGATTTAACGGAGAAATTGGCAGAAGGCCACCGAAAATATGGTGATGGCAATTTTACAGTACAGAACATCGGTGATGAAACTAACCCGAATTGGACTGTCGTAAAAAATGTGAGGAAGGGATCGGCAGGCATTCGCGAAGGAGAAGATATATTAAGACTGCGATCAAAATATATAAAATAGTACGGAAATGGGCGGAGCGGGAGTTCGAATCTCTCCTGGGACGCTAAGAAAACCTTGTTATCTCTTGATAACAAGGTTTTTTGTGTATTTGAAATTAGTTGTTAATAAACTTCTCAAATACAAAACCATAATCTTTCACATTATATTGTTTCTTCGTATCAACAAGCCAGTTAAAGGCAATCTCGTTCATTTCTTTAAATTGCTCTGCTAAATTTACTTGTGCGTTTGAAATGCGGCTAAAGGCATTAGATGCCATATCTAAACTTTTATGTGCATATTGTAATGTAATATCGTTGTCGTATGAAATTTCTTCGATTTTAAGTAAAGCCTTATATAAATCTTTTAATTCTTCAATATGTTTTTTATGAACATCAATTGAGTAATGTTCATCGCCCATTTGAAACTTAATTTCTACATCTAAATCAATCGTTCCTGCAGTTTCGAGTGCTACGTTTTTAATTTGATATTTACTATAACGAAAGCGGCGTAGTGTACGTTTTTTACTTGTTGCGCTTGTACCGTCTAAGTGAATTAACCCTTTGTTTGTGAAGCAATATTCATCTGATTTCGATTTAATTAGAAAGTAAATTTTCTCTCCATCTTCATGCATTACATAATCATCGGCATCGACCTTATCATAGTCTTTAGGTGTAATAACAGAACCTACATCGCTTAGTCCTAATACATCTGCGGCCATTTTTTTAAACATATATAATCCCCCTTGTAAATTAAATTCTTAATTGTATAAAAATATATTAACATGATTTTCATCCTTTGTTTTCTTGTAATACGAAAATATCTGAAGGTAAGTTAAGAAAAGTAATGAATAATTATTTTGATCCTAAATTATTTAGTAAATCTATTAGTTTAAGATTGGATTCTCCGAAAAATAACCAAGAGAAAAAAGTTAATTTTGCAAGTGATTATAGAGAAATTCCGTGAAAGCACCTCAAGCTATGTGAGGTGTTTTTCTATCCTCTTTTGAAATCTTACAATTCTGTAAGGTAACTGTAAGGTAGTTCGATGGTAACAAATTGCTAATCTTTTATAATGAAGATAACAACGATAAAACGAGGAGGCAGAAATGATGAAAGGATTAGTTGTAACGGGCTTAACGGTTGCTTTTGGATTTGTAGCATATGAGAAATTAACGTATGTAGTTGATGTTGTGAAACATTTGATTGCTTAGAGAAAACAGCCATGAGAGGGAAAGGGAATGAGTGAATGAATGGAATGGTTATTTGGAATTATAGGTACTTGTAGTGTAGTGTTATTGTTCTTTGTCCCAAGTGGTATACTTAGTTCGACAACAAGTTTGTTCTTCTTAAGTTTGTTTGCTTGTACGATGCTTATTATTATGTTTTTAATGAAGCGAAGTAAACCAATCTTCTATTTTAGCATGATTGTTATGGCAATTATTGTTCTCCAAATTATTACCCTTGTAATATACCCCACAATTATAAAAGCTTTCCATTAATGATGAATCCTCTGCGCTTGTTGCTGGGGATTTTTATTTGTACAATTTTAATTTTTAGTAGAGATTTATTCGTATTGGAATGTAAAAATTAAATATTTTTATATTTCAAACAAATAGTTTTGGGATGTTGTGTTCTCATTACGCATTTGATATATTTACTTTGAACATAATTAAAATCAAGAAAAAGAGGCGGACGTATGGATAAAAAAGAAAATACGGTCGTATTGTTTCCACAACTATCAGAGCGCTATATTGATGAAGGTTTTTTAGCGCTGAAAGAGCGGAAGTTCGAAGATGCATTGCGCTGCTTTGAAATATTACGTCAGTATAATGCGGAAACGGAACAAACGGAATTAGCTTCAGTTATTTGTTTACTCGAATTAAAACGTATGGAAGAAGCGAAAGACAAATGTGAACAGTTGCTTAAAACAGGAGTTGTCTTATTTGGTGATATTCTTGAAACGTACGTGACTATTTTAGTTCAAACAAATGATTATGAAGGTGTTATTGAAACTGTTGAAAAGGTTTTACAAACGAAAGATATAATGCCTGATCAAAAGGAAAAATTAGCGCAACTTGCTTTATTTGCAGAAGGTATGCTCAATGAGGGAGACGCATCGCTAGTCGATTCAAATTTTGAGTTGGATGAGTTTACTAATGAAATTTTTGGAGAAAACTTTGGACAGAAGCTAAGAGCGATTCAGCGACTTTCGTTAAAAGACTTAGATCTTGCATTACCTGTTTTAAAGAAATTTTTAATAGAAGAAGAGCAACACCCCTA
The DNA here is from genome assembly GCF_039134555.1 of Bacillus sp. BR3(2024). NCBI lineage: Bacteria > Bacillati > Bacillota > Bacilli > Caryophanales > Bacillaceae > Bacillus > Bacillus sp. BR3(2024). Next base: position 4,309,639 of record NZ_CP152433.1, on the reverse strand, counting down.
TTTGAAAACTTCTATTTTGTATAAAATGATAGAAAGTCAGGTAGAAGAGGAAATAGAGGTAGAAAAGTTTGGGAATACGATTAAGGTAATTCCAGCATTTACAGGTCATAATGAGGAGCAATCCAATAACATTATACATAAATTATCAAGTCGATTAGAGCAAAATTATCCCGATATATTTGAAGCAATGGTTACATATTGGAAAGAATTGCAAATTAGTGTTTTCCCATTTGCTCTATTAATGGATAAAGAAGAGATTTGGTCAGCTGTTTTAGAGAGAATTGGAAGAAAGCGTTTCGGATTGGCTATTGATGAAGAAGAGCTTATGGCAGCATACAATATCGAATTGGAAGAGTTTCATATTGCCTATCAATGGTTATTACGTGTTGAAAGAGAAGGATATTTGCCCGTATAATTATGAAAAAGAATCGTTCAGTTCTTGAAACGAGCATATTCTATGTTATAATGTAAGGGTTGCAAAAGGCAGAAAACTGCCTGTTTGTAAGAGAAGAGAAGTGTAATTCTCTTACTTAATATGTTTCATATTATTCTCGAACAAAATATACCGTAGTTGTCTTCTGGGCAATTAGTAGATTGGAACATTATATCTGAAAGCTTTTGCTAGAGGATTATTTGTGTATTTGTTATTTCAAAAAAGAGATAATGAAGATCTTAATCTATAGAGGTATGTGCATACATTATTATAGTTGGAGGGAAAGAATAAATGTCTACAAAATGGGAAAAATTAGAAGGTAACGTTGGCGTTTTAACAATCGAAGTTGATGCTAAAGAAGTAAACAACTCTATCGACGCTGCGTTCAAAAAAGTAGTAAAAACAATTAACGTACCAGGTTTCCGTAAAGGAAAAATGCCTCGTCCATTATTCGAACAACGCTTTGGTATTGAATCTTTATACCAAGATGCTTTAGATATCATTTTACCAAAAGCATACGGTGAAGCGATTGAAGAAGCTGGTATCTTCCCAGTTGATCATCCTGAAATCGACATCGAGAAGTTCGAAAAAAATGCTAACCTTATCTTCACTGCAAAAGTTACAGTGAAACCTGAAGTTAAATTAGGTGAGTACAAAGGTTTAGCAGTAGAAAAAGTTGAAACAACTGTAACTGACGAAGATGTAGAGAACGAATTAAAATCTTTACAAGAACGTCAAGCTGAACTAGTTGTTAAAGAAGAAGGAACTGTTGAAAACGGTGATACAGCTGTAATCGACTTCGAAGGTTTCGTTGATGGCGAAGCATTTGAAGGCGGAAAAGGCGAAAACTACTCTCTAGCAATCGGTTCTGGTACATTCATCCCAGGTTTCGAAGAGCAAGTAATCGGTCTTAAATCTGGTGAGTCTAAAGACGTTGAAGTATCATTCCCAGAAGAGTACCATGCTGCTGAATTAGCTGGCAAACCAGCAACATTCAAAGTAACAATTCACGAAATCAAAACAAAAGAACTTCCTGAGTTAAACGACGAGTTCGCTAAAGAAGCAGACGAAGCGGTTGCAACTCTTGATGAATTAAAAGCAAAACTTCGCACAAACTTAGAAGAAGGCAAAAAGCACGAAGCTGAGCACAAAGTACGTGACGAAGTAGTAGAATTAGCTGCTGCTAACGCTGAAATCGAAATTCCAGAAGCTATGATCAACACTGAGTTAGATCGTATGGTTCGTGAATTCGAGCAACGTTTAAGCCAACAAGGTATGAACCTTGAGCTTTACTACCAATTCACAGGTACTGATGCTGACAAATTAAAAGAGCAAATGAAAGAAGATGCACAAAAACGTGTAAGAATCAATCTTGTTCTTGAAGCTATCATTGAAGCTGAAAACATCGAAGTTACTGAAGAAGAAGTAACTGCAGAAGTTGAAAAAATGGCTGAAATGTACGGTATGCCAGTAGACGCTATCAAGCAAGCTCTTGGAAGCGTAGACGCTTTAGCTGAAGATCTTAAAGTGCGTAAAGCTGTAGACTTCTTAGTAGAAAACGCTGCATAATAAAATAACAAGGCACGATTAAAATCGTGCCTTGTTTTATAAATATAGAAATATATTTATAAAACTTTTCGATGGAGAAGGAAAAGTTCCTTTACAAGTCGAATATACATATTTCAAAAGTTTTAAAATTTTTTTATTTGTACATAACTAGTCATATTATTTGTATTTCTCGCCACGTAGTGACATAATATGTATTTACATACGATACATTTATCGTGTACATACGAAGGCAAGAGGTTAGCACTTTGTAAGGGGTGTGAAAATATGTTTAAATTTAATGATGAAAAAGGGCAATTAAAATGTTCTTTCTGTGGTAAAACACAAACGCAAGTTCGAAAGTTAGTGGCAGGTCCAGGTGTTTACATTTGTGATGAGTGTATCGAACTTTGTACTGAAATTGTACAAGAGGAGCTTGCGAAGGACGAAGAAGTAGAATTCAAAGATGTACCGAAACCGGTAGAAATTCGTGAAATCTTAGATGAGTATGTCATCGGGCAAGATAGCGCGAAAAAAGCACTAGCGGTAGCGGTATATAACCATTACAAACGCATTAATTCTAATAGCAAAATTGATGATGTAGAATTAGCGAAGAGTAATATCGCACTTATCGGGCCAACAGGTAGTGGTAAAACATTACTTGCACAAACGTTAGCGCGTATTTTAAATGTTCCATTTGCAATCGCGGACGCAACATCTTTAACAGAAGCTGGATATGTTGGGGAAGATGTAGAAAATATCTTACTAAAATTAATTCAAGCAGCTGATTATGATGTAGAGAAAGCGGAAAAAGGAATTATTTATATTGATGAGATTGATAAAGTGGCACGTAAGTCCGAAAATCCATCAATTACACGTGATGTATCTGGTGAAGGTGTGCAGCAGGCACTTCTGAAAATTTTAGAAGGTACTGTAGCAAGCGTTCCACCTCAAGGTGGTCGTAAGCATCCGCACCAAGAGTTTATTCAAATTGATACAACGAACATCTTATTCATTTGTGGTGGAGCGTTTGATGGCATTGAGCCGATTATTAAACGTCGCCTTGGTGAAAAAGTAATTGGATTTGGTTCTGAGAAGAAAAATGCTGATGTGAATGAGAAGCATGTTTTATCTCACGTATTACCAGAGGATCTTTTAAGATTTGGTTTAATTCCAGAGTTTATCGGTCGTCTTCCAGTTATTGCGAACCTAGAGCCACTTGATGAAGATGCTCTTGTTGATATTTTAACGAAACCGAAAAATGCACTTGTTAAGCAATTCCAAAAATTATTGGAGCTTGACGATGTTGAGTTAGAGTTTGAAGAAGGTGCACTAATCGAAATTGCGAAAAAAGCAATTGAACGTAAAACGGGTGCTCGTGGACTTCGTTCTATTATTGAAGGCTTAATGCTTGATGTAATGTTCGAACTTCCATCTCGTAAAGATATCGAGAAGTGTATTCTTACAAAAGAAACAGTAGCTGATAATGAGCCGCCAAAATTGGTGTTACAAGACGGTACTGTACTTGATACAAAAACATCTGCATAATGCGAAAGGGAAACAGCAATTTTTATAATTGCTGTTTTTCTTTATGTTTAGCTACGTTCCTCCGCGGAAATACTAAGAGATAAAATATTGCGGGAGGAAATAAATAATGAGCTGGACAAATATATTTTTAGTTGTTCAACTTGTTTTTGGTGTAATTGTCGGATTGTATTTCTGGCATTTACTTCGAAATCAACGAACACAAAAAGTTTCAATTGATCGAGAATCGAAAAAAGAATTAGAACAGCTTCGTAAAATGCGTGAGATTTCTTTAACAGAGCCGCTAGCAGAAAAGGTGCGTCCTACAACCTTTTTAGATATTGTAGGGCAAGAGGACGGAATTAAGTCGTTAAAAGCGGCTCTTTGTGGTCCGAATCCGCAACATGTAATCATATATGGCCCGCCAGGTGTTGGGAAAACAGCGGCAGCACGTCTTGTATTAGAAGAAGCGAAACGAAATCCTAAATCTCCATTTCGTACGAATGCAACATTTATTGAACTTGATGCGACAACAGCTCGGTTTGATGAACGTGGTATCGCAGACCCTTTAATAGGTTCGGTGCATGATCCGATTTATCAAGGTGCTGGGGCGATGGGGCAAGCAGGTATTCCGCAACCGAAAAAAGGTGCTGTAACAGATGCACATGGTGGTATTTTGTTTATTGATGAGATTGGCGAGCTCCATCCGATTCAAATGAACAAAATGTTAAAGGTGTTAGAAGATCGAAAAGTATTTTTAGAAAGTGCGTACTATAGTGAAGAAAATACGATGATCCCAACATATATACATGATATTTTCCAAAAAGGCTTACCGGCAGATTTTCGCTTAGTTGGAGCAACGACACGTTCGCCAGAGGAAATTCCTCCTGCTATTCGGTCACGTTGCTTAGAAGTATTTTTCCGTGAATTAGATACGGAAGAAATTCAAAAAGTAGCGAAAAATGCCGCGGAAAAAGTGGAAATGCAAATAGGTGAAAATGGTATTGAAATGATCGGGATGTATGCAAGGAATGGACGAGAAGCGATTAATCTCGTGCAAATCTCTGCTGGTATGGCGATAAATGAAGAACGTCCTTTCATTAAGGATGAAGATATAGAGTGGGTTGTTCACTCAAGTCAGCTTACACCGAAATATGAAAAGCGCATTTATCCGATTCCAAGGATTGGTCTTGTAAATGGTCTTGCTGTATACGGACCAAATACAGGTGCGTTATTAGAAATTGAAGTAACAGCAATCAAGGCGAAAGATAAAGGATCGGTAAATGTTACCGGAATTGTGGAAGAAGAAAGTATTGGTAGTCAAACGAAATCGATTCGTCGTAAAAGTATGGCGAAAGGCTCTGTTGATAATGTATTAACAGTACTTCGTTCTTTAGATGTGTTGCCAGAAGGATATGATATACATATTAATTTTCCAGGTGGTATCCCGATTGATGGCCCTTCTGCAGGAATCGCTATGGCAACAGGTGTATATTCTGCGGTGCACCGCACGTATGTAAATAATGAAGTAGCGATGACAGGGGAAATAAGTATACACGGAGAAGTAAAACCTATTGGTGGCGTGTACGCAAAAATAAAAGCTGCGAAAAAAGCGGGAGCTAAGAAAGTCATTATTCCTGCTGAAAATATGCAACCATTTTTGTATACGATCAAGGGAATTGAAATTATTCCTGTCCGTAAGTTAAAAGAAGTATTTGAGTTAACGTTTATGCAAGAAAATATGCATAGAGAGCTAGATGTACATACTAAGGTAGACGAAACTGATGCACAATCTATGTGAAAATAAACAATAATAAAATTTGCCAGACTTCGTTTAAGTTTGTATGCTTAATCGGAGTCTTTTTTCTTTTCGTGAGGTAGAAAAACAAGCTATTTACAATTGCGCGGAATCTCAGCAATTGCATCTAGGTGTATTGTAATATAAAATAGTTGAACAGGAGTTTAATTTATTATGGAGGTGCTATGTCTAGTATGAATACGAACGAAAGAATCGTGCCCCTCCTACCATTAAGAGGCGTTCTCGTATATCCAACGATGGTTTTGCATCTTGATGTAGGACGTGATAAATCGATACAAGCACTAGAGCAGGCGGCAATGGATGAAAATATCATCTTTTTAGCAATGCAAAAAGAAATGAATATCGATGATCCGAAAGAAGATGACATATATAGTGTAGGTACGGTGGCGAAAGTGAAGCAAATGTTAAAATTGCCGAACGGTACGCTTCGTGTCCTTGTGGAAGGTTTACATAGAGCAGAAGTAATAGAGTTTATCGAAGAAGAAAATGTAGTACAAGTGTCGATTAAAACGGTAACTGAAGAAGTAGAAGATGATTTAGAAGAGAAAGCTCTTATGCGTACGTTACTGGAGCATTTCGAACAATATATTAAAGTTTCGAAAAAAGTTTCAAATGAAACATTTGCAACGGTAGCTGATGTGGAAGAACCAGGGAGATTAGCTGATCTAATTGCTTCTCACTTGCCGATTAAAACGAAGCAGAAACAAGAGATTCTAGAGATTGTATCTGTAAAAGAACGATTACAAACACTTATTTCAATTATTCAAGATGAACAAGAGTTACTTAGCCTAGAAAAGAAAATTGGGCAAAAAGTGAAACGTTCCATGGAGCGCACGCAAAAAGAATATTTCTTACGTGAGCAAATGAAGGCGATTCAAACTGAACTTGGCGACAAAGAAGGCAAGGGCGGAGAAGTAGAAGAACTTCGTGAGAAAATTGAACAGTCAGGAATGCCGGAAGAAACAATGAAGGCTGCGCTGAAAGAATTAGATCGTTATGAAAAGTTACCAGCAAGTTCTGCGGAGAGTGGTGTTATTCGCAATTATATTGATTGGTTATTAGCGCTTCCGTGGACAGAGGCAACAGAAGATATAATTGATCTTGCTCATTCGGAAGAGATTTTAAATAACGATCATTACGGTCTTGAAAAAGTGAAAGAGCGTGTACTTGAATATTTAGCTGTACAGAAGTTAACGAATTCATTAAAAGGACCTATCCTTTGTTTAGTAGGCCCTCCTGGGGTCGGCAAAACTTCGTTAGCGCGTTCAATTGCAACATCATTGAATCGTAACTTCGTCCGTGTATCTCTTGGTGGTGTGCGTGATGAATCTGAAATTCGTGGTCACCGCCGTACATATGTTGGAGCAATGCCAGGACGCATTATTCAAGGTATGAAAAAGGCGAAAACAGTTAATCCAGTCTTCTTATTAGATGAGATTGATAAAATGTCTAACGATTTCCGTGGAGATCCATCAGCGGCATTACTTGAAGTATTAGATCCAGAACAAAACCATAACTTCAGTGATCATTACATTGAAGAACCATATGATCTATCAAAAGTTATGTTTGTAGCAACTGCTAATACACTTTCAAGTATTCCAGGTCCATTACTTGACCGTATGGAAATCATTTCGATTGCTGGCTATACAGAACTTGAAAAAGTACACATTGCTCGTGAGCATTTATTGCCGAAACAATTAAAAGAACATGGCTTACGAAAAGGTAATTTACAAGTGCGTGATGAAGCGCTGCTTGAGATTATTCGTTATTATACACGTGAGGCTGGTGTTCGTACGCTAGAGCGCCAAATTGCAAAAGTTTGCCGTAAAGTAGCGAAGATTATCGTTACAGCAGAACGTAAACGTATCGTTGTGACAGAGAAAAAGATTGTTGATTTACTTGGTAAACACATATTCCGTTATGGGCAAGCTGAAAAAACAGACCAAGTTGGTATGGCAACAGGTCTAGCTTACACAGCAGCAGGCGGCGATACACTTGCCATTGAAGTTTCTGTAGCGCCAGGAAAAGGGAAACTAATTTTAACAGGGAAACTTGGGGATGTTATGAAAGAATCAGCACAAGCTGCGTTTAGTTATATACGTTCTCGTGCAGAAGAGCTTCAGATCGATCCGAATTTCCATGAGAAAAATGATATTCATATTCACGTTCCAGAAGGAGCAGTTCCAAAAGACGGACCGTCAGCAGGTATTACGATGGCAACGGCACTTATTTCTGCGCTAACAGGTATTCCTGTAAGTAAAGAAGTCGGTATGACAGGTGAAATTACACTTCGTGGTCGTGTATTACCAATTGGTGGTTTAAAAGAAAAAACATTAAGTGCTCACCGCGCAGGCTTAACAAAAATTATTTTGCCAGCAGAAAACGAGAAAGATTTAGATGATATTCCAGAGAGCGTAAAAGAAAACCTTACGTTTGTGCTTGCATCTCATTTAGATGAAGTATTGGAGCACGCATTAGTAGGAGTGAAACAATGAAAGTAACAAAAGCAGATATTGTAATTAGTGCTGTTAAACCAGAACAATATCCAGACAGTGATTTACCAGAAATTGCATTAGCAGGTCGTTCAAATGTGGGGAAGTCTTCCTTTATTAATAAAATTTTAAATCGTAAAAAGTTAGTACGTATTTCTTCTAAACCAGGAAAAACGCAAACGCTGAACTTTTTCTTAATCAATGAGATGATGCACTTTGTTGACGTTCCAGGTTATGGATATGCGAAAGTATCTAAATCGGAGCGCGCTGCATGGGGGAAAATGATTGAAACGTACTTTACAACGCGTGAACAATTAGACGCAGCTGTATTAGTAGTTGATTTACGTCACCAACCAACAAGTGATGACGTGATGATGTATGATTTCTTAAAGCATTATGAAATCCCAACAATTATTATTGCGACGAAAGCCGATAAAATTCCGAAAGGGAAATGGCAAAAGCATTTAAAAGTTGTAAAAGAAACGCTTGCTGTTGAAATTGGCGATGAAATTGTTCTATTCTCTTCTGAAACAGGACTTGGAAAAGAAGAAGCGTGGAAAGCAATTCATAAATTTACAAAAACAAAAAACGCGTGACGAATGTCGCGCGTTTTTGTTTTGCTAAATTTTTTAGCGTACGTTTAATGTAACTTCAATATTTCCTCGTGTTGCTTTCGAGTAAGGACATACACCGTGAGCCGCTTCTACAAGTTCTTGTGCTTCGCTATGTGAAACGCCAGCCACATGTACATCAAGTACAGCAGATAGGCCGAAACCACCATCTGTATCTTTTCCGATAGAAACGTGAGCAGTTACTTCTGTACTTTCTACTTTCACACGTTTTGTACGAATGACAAGTTGTAATGCACTATCGAAACAAGCTGCATAACCAGCTGCAAATAGTTGTTCTGGATTTGTTGCTTCTCCGCCTGCACCACCTAGTGCTTTCGGCATTTTTACATCAAGATTTAATATGCCATCATCTGAAACTACTTTCCCATTTCTTCCACCTGTTGCTGTTACTGAAGCAGTATATAATTTATCCATATTTATTCCCCTTTTCCATCATTAATTGTTTTCATTGTGTCAATCAGTTTATTTAGTTGAATTAATAAAGAGCGATATTCTTGCTCTGTAATTCCTAAGTTTGTAGCCATCGTTGTCGGTAATGAACAAGCCTTTTCCTTTAAATCTTTGCCCTGTTCTGTTAATTCAATACAAACTTTTCGCTCGTCTTCTTTGGAACGAACACGTTTTACAAGTTTTAATGATTCCATACGTTTTAACATAGGTGTTAACGTACCAGAATCTAAAAATAGACGTTCTCCAATTTCTTTTACTGTTAGTCCATCTTGCTCCCATAGTACGAGTAAAGTAATGTACTGGGGATACGTAATACCCATTTCTTCTAAATAAGGTCGATAAAAACGAGTAACCTCTCTAGAGCAGGCGTAAATAGAAAAACAAAGTTGGTTATCTAGATGCAAAGAGTCTTCTGTCATAAATAACTCCCTTCTAATTAAGTTGTGCACAATTTAATTTTGTAAAACTAATATAACGAAAAAGAAATGCAATGTCAAATACATTGTATTGAGAAAGTCTTTGTTACATTTTGGAACAATCATACATATTTTCCTTCATGATGAAAGAAGATAGGGAAGATGATGTTATAATTTATATGGAATAGTTTCCATCACTTGATTATGAGGGCTTTTTTTGGTAACGTACAAATAGAGTTATTAATTTATAATCATTATAAAGTAGAAATTTTTTTATTAGTGTTACTGAATCTCCTTTATTACATACGGAGAATAATTAAAAAATAATCGGTTGTTCACACGATTGTCAGATTCATAAGAGGAAAGTTGTATTATGATAGTAGATAAAGTGATAAAACGGGTGAAGGGGGACATGCTGCGTGCATATTCTTGTTGTTAGTGTAAATTATCGAACAGCCCCTGTAGAATTTCGTGAGAAACTCACATTTCAGGCAGCAGAACTAGAGCGAGCGATGACTACATTACAAAATCAAAAGAGCGTGTTAGAGAATGTCATTGTGTCAACTTGTAATCGCACTGAGATTTATGCTGTTGTCGATCAATTACACACGGGACGGTATTATATTAAGAAGTTTTTAGCTGATTGGTTTCAGCTTGAAATAGAAGAAGTCGCGCCATATTTAACTATTTTTGAACAAGATGGCGCAATAGATCATTTATTCCGCGTAACGTGCGGTTTAGATTCAATGGTAGTCGGAGAAACGCAGATTTTAGGTCAAATAAAAGATAGCTTTTTAGAAGCGCAACAAGTTAAAGCAACAGGCACAATTTTTAATGAATTGTTTAAGCAAGTCATTACATTAGCAAAACGTGCCCACTCAGAAACAACAATCGGGGAAAGTGCAATGTCTGTTAGTTATGCTGCTGTTGAGCTTGGAAAGAAAATATTTGGCGAGTTAACAGATTGTCATGTGCTTATTCTTGGTGCTGGTAAAATGGGCGAACTTGCACTACAAAACTTATATGGAAGTGGTGCTCGTAAAGTAACAGTTATGAATAGGACGCTTTCGAAAGCAGAAGTAATGGCTGAGAAATATATGGGACATGCAAAATCGTTAAGCGAATTACAATGTGCATTATTAGAAGCAGATATTTTAATTAGTTCAACTGGTGCATCTGAGTATGTCATTACGAAAGAGATGATGACAAAGGTGGAGAAAATGCGCTCTGGTCGTCCATTATTTATGGTTGACATTGCAGTGCCGCGTGATATTGATCCAGCGATTGATGAGCTAGAAGGTTCTTTCTTGTATGATATTGATGATTTACAAGGAGTAGTGGAGGCAAACCGTGCTGAGCGTTTGAAAGAGGCAGAGAAAATTCAATTTATGATTGAAGAGGAAATTGTTCTGTTTAAAACGTGGTTAAGTACACTTGGTGTTGTTCCATTAATATCAGCTCTTCGTGATAAGGCACTTGCAATCCAAAGTGAAACGATGGCAAGCCTAGAGCGAAAAATACCAAACCTTAGTGATCGTGAGAAAAAAGTTATTAGTAAGCATACGAAAAGTATTATTAATCAATTATTAAAAGACCCAATTTTAGTAGCGAAAGAAATAGCTGCTGAAGAGGGAGCGAGCGAAAAATTAGCGTTATTTGCAAAGATTTTTGATTTAGAAACGGAAGAAGTAGAGAGTCGTGCGGAAGAAGTAGAACATAAAAGAGTGTGGACACCATCCGTTCCATCTTTATAATTTGGAAGGATGATCGGATGAGTTTTTTAAATAACAGTATTATTTATCATATTGCAATTATTTTATATGCTTGTAGCATTAGTTTATATTTTATAGATTATTTCCAAAGTAACCGAAAGGCGAACCGATTTGCTTTTTGGTTACTTGCGATTGTATGGGTCCTGCAGTCTATTTTTATGTTGCTTAGAGCTACAGATTCAGAAACGAATCCTATTTTAACTTTATTATCAGGGATTTATTTTTATGTTTGGTTATTGATTACGATGTCGTTAGTTATTAATCGATTTATGAGAATTGACTTTTTAGTCTTTTTTACAAATGTTGTAGCATTTGGCGTAAGCGCTTTTTCTATTTTTACACCGCTCGGAAAGATGTCGCCAGTACTTGCGGAACAATTAGTTTCAGAACTTGTATACGTGCATGTCGGTATGGCAATTATTTCTTACGCAACGTTTACTGTATCGTTCATTTTTTCTATTATGTATTTATTGCAATATCGCCTATTAAAAAAGAAAAAATGGAATGCGAGATTAAGAAGGTTAGGGAATTTACCGAAGCTAGAATCTATGTCTTACGGATTAAATTTATTTTCTGTTCCATTTTTCTTACTAGCAATTTTATTAGGATGTATATGGGGATATACAAAATTGGATAATTTCCATTGGTATGATACGAAAGTAATCGGATCTTTTGTCGTTCTATTTGTGTATTGCACAGGTTTATATTTACGAGCGGCAGATGTGTTGCAAGGTAAGAAAATTGTACAGTGGAATATCGGATCGTTTCTCGTAATGCTAGTAAACATTTTTCTATTAAGCAGTTTGTCCAATTTCCACTTTTGGTATTTATAATGAGGAGAGAGAATTATGCGCAAAATTATTGTAGGGTCACGAAAGAGTAAACTAGCATTAACGCAAACAAACTGGTTTATTGATCAGTTAAAAGCCCTAGGTCTACCATATGAATTTGAAGTGAAAGAAATTGTCACAAAAGGTGATGTTATTTTAGATGTTACTCTTTCAAAAGTAGGCGGAAAAGGCTTGTTCGTTAAAGAAATTGAGCATGCGTTACTTACGAAAGAAATCGATATGGCTGTACATAGTATGAAAGATATGCCAGCCGTACTTCCAGAAGGTTTAATGATTGGCTGTACACCAAAGCGTGTTGACCCTCGTGATGCTTTTATCTCAAAAAATGGAGCATCGTTTAAAGAGTTAGCGGAAGGTGCTATTTTAGGTACGAGTAGTTTAAGACGTAGTGCACAGCTACTCGCTGCGAGACCAGATTTACAAGTGAAGTGGATTCGCGGGAATATCGATACACGTTTACGTAAATTAAAAGAAGAAGATTACGATGCGATTATTTTAGCGACAGCTGGATTACAAAGAATGGGCTGGGATAATGATGTTATTACAGAACATTTAGATGATACGTTATGTGTACCTGCTGTAGGACAAGGTGCATTAGCGATTGAGTGTCGTGAGGATGATAAGGATTTATTGCAGTTGTTAGCGCATATTAATGATACGATAACAGAAAGAACAGTGGCAGCGGAGCGAGTATTTCTTCATAAACTTGAAGGTGGATGCCAAGTTCCAATTGCTGGATATGCAACCCTTACAGAAAACGATGCAATCGAATTAACAGCTCTTGTCGGCTCTATGGATGGCTCTGTTTTATTAAAAGAGACAGTAGTGGGTACTAATCCTGAGGAAGTAGGGTTAGAGGCCGCGGACCGTTTAATTAAACAAGGCGCCAAAGAACTCATTCTTGCTGCAAATAAGGAGCAACAATAAATATGAACGCTCTCGCTGGAAAAACGGTATTGATTACACGTGCCCAGCATCAAGCGAAACAAATGAGTGTAGCAGTGAAAGAAAAGAGCGGAATTCCATTGGAAATTCCGCTTTTGCGTATGGAAGGTATGTCTCATAGGCAAATTCAACATATTGAAGAGCAGCTACATTCATACGACTGGGTTATTTTTACGAGCAGAAATGGTGTAGCTTTTTTTCTAGATAGTTTAAAAAAGAAACTACCGCTAACCATTAGAATCGCTGCGGTAGGTGTGAAAACAAAATTAGAGTTAGAAAAAAGGGGCTATCAAGTTCATTTTGTTCCGACTTCATTTGTTGCAGAAGCATTTGCAGAAGAGTTTCTAAAAGAATTAAGTGGAAACGAACGTATTTTATTTCCGAAAGGGAATTTAGCAAGAGAGGTAATTCCGGTTGCACTTCGGGAAATTGGTGTTTCTCTAGATGAGCTAATCGTATACGGTACGAAAGTGAATATAGAAAAAAAGCAAGAACTTATAGCAGCATTGAAGTTAGGGAAAGTAGACATTATTACATTTACGAGCCCTTCAACTGTTACTAGTTTTGTTCGTTTACTTGAGGGTACAAACTGGAGAGAATGGACAAAAAAATGTACAATTGCTTGTATAGGACCTATTACGGAAAAAGAGGCAAGTCTTTATTTTCCGTCTGTTATTGTGCCGAAAGAGTACACTGTAGAAGCATTACTACAATATGTTTGTGAATCTATAAAATGAAAGAATGGGGATAGAAATCTATGAACTCTTTACAATTTAATCGTCATCGTCGTTTAAGACAAAGCGGGGGCATGCGTGCACTTGTGCGTGAAACGTTTTTACATACGGAAGATTTTATTTACCCTATTTTTGTATTAGAAGGTGAAAATGTTCGTAATGAAGTTCCTTCTATGCCGGGCGTATATCAAATGTCTTTAGATTTATTGCAAGCTGAAATGCAAGAAGTTGTTGATTTAGGTATTCGTTCTGTTATTGTATTTGGTTTACCTGCTGAAAAGGATGAAGTTGGATCATCAGCATATTGTGATCATGGAATTGTACAACGTGCTATTCAGCAAATTAAAGGTGATTTCCCTGAGCTAGTAGTAGTTGCAGATACATGTTTATGTCAATTTACAAGCCATGGTCATTGCGGTGTAATTGAAGATGGGATTATTTTAAATGACGAGTCTCTTGCAGTTCTTGCGAAAACAGCTGTAAGTCAAGCGAAAGCAGGAGCGGATATTATTGCGCCATCAAACATGATGGACGGCTTCGTAACAGCAATTCGTCATGCATTAGACGAAAATGGTTTTGGACACGTGCCAGTTATGTCGTACGCTGTGAAATATTCATCAGCATTTTATGGACCATTCCGTGATGCTGCGCACGGTGCACCGCAATTTGGTGACCGTAAAACATATCAAATGGATCCGGCAAACCGTATGGAAGCATTCCGTGAAGCAGAATCAGATGTAATGGAAGGTGCAGATTTCTTAATCGTAAAACCAACTCTTTCTTACTTAGATATCGTTCGTGATGTGAAAAATAACTTTAATTTACCAGTTGTCGCTTATAATGTAAGTGGTGAATATTCGATGATTAAAGCGGCAGCGCAAAATGGTTGGATTAATGAAAAAGAAGTTGTTCTTGAAAAATTAATTAGTATGAAACGTGCAGGGGCAGATTTAATTATTACGTATCATGCAAAAGATGCAGCAAGATGGTTACAAGAAGGAGGCGCTAAATAATGAAAAAGTTTGATAAGTCAATTGCAGCGTTTGAAGAGGCGCAAGACTTAATGCCTGGTGGCGTAAATAGCCCGGTTCGTGCCTTTAAGTCTGTTGGGATGAATCCGTTGTTTATGGAGCGTGGAAAAGGCTCTAAAGTATATGATATCGATGGGAATGAATACATCGACTACGTATTATCATGGGGTCCTTTAATTCATGGTCATGCAAATGATCGTGTTGTAGAAGCGTTAAAATCTGTTGCTGAAAGAGGTACAAGCTTCGGTGCACCAACAGAAATTGAAAATAAATTAGCAAAACTTGTTATTGAGCGCGTGCCATCAATTGAGATTGTGCGTATGGTTAACTCTGGAACGGAAGCAACAATGAGTGCACTACGTTTAGCTCGTGGTTATACAGGTCGTAATAAAATCTTGAAATTTATTGGTTGTTACCACGGTCATGGTGATTCGTTATTAATTAAAGCTGGTTCTGGTGTGGCGACTTTAGGTTTACCAGATAGTCCTGGTGTACCAGAAGGTGTAGCGAAAAATACGATTACAGTAGCTTATAACGATTTAGAAAGCGTAAAATACGCGTTTGAACAATTCGGTGATGATATTGCTTGTGTAATTGTAGAACCAGTAGCAGGAAATATGGGGGTTGTTCCTCCGCAGCCTGGATTTTTAGAAGGTCTTCGTGAAGTAACAGAACAAAACGGTGCATTGCTTATTTTTGATGAAGTAATGACAGGGTTCCGAGTAGCTTATAATTGTGGCCAAGGTTATTATGGCGTAACGCCTGATTTAACATGCCTAGGTAAAGTAATCGGTGGTGGTTTACCGGTAGGAGCATACGGTGGTAAAGCGGAAATTATGCGCCAAGTTGCGCCAAGCGGACCGATTTACCAAGCTGGTACTTTATCAGGTAATCCACTTGCAATGGCGGCAGGTTATGAAACGTTAGTACAGTTAACGCCAGAATCATATGTAGAATTTGAGCGTAAAGCTGAAATGTTAGAAGCTGGATTACGTAAAGCAGCTGAAAAACATGGCATTCCGCATCATATTAACCGTGCAGGCTCTATGATTGGTATTTTCTTTACGGATGAACCCGTTATTAATTACGATGCAGCAAAATCTTCAAACTTAGAATTCTTTGCGGCTTACTATCGTGAAATGGTAGAACAAGGTGTATTCTTACCACCATCTCAATTCGAAGGTTTATTCTTATCGACAGCACATAGTGATGCAGATATTGAAGCGACGATTGCAGCAGCTGAAATTGCAATGTCAAAATTAAAAGCGTAGTGTATTAGAGAAAATCGCTCTCCATAAGGGGAGCGATTTTTTTTATTCATAAAGTAAGCTTCCCACACATAAATCTGTAATGACATATAGTTTGGGAGGGGGAAAAGAAGTGGCTACAGATCATTCATTACGATTTTCATTAAAAGAATCTGTGTGGTTCCAAAAAGGACAGGAAGTCGAAGAACTTTTGTCAATTTCGTTAGATCCAGACGTTGAGATAGAAGAGCTTGATCATGAAGTAATCGTGAGAGGACAATTAGATTTAACGGGAGAGTATGTTGCACGAAAAGATGATTCCGCGTATTCATTAAGAGAACTATCGCCAGCAAAGTCAATTGATTATGTAGAAACAAGAGAAGATGGGGTTAATGAACTTGTTCATTCCTTTCCACTTGAAATATCAATTCCGAGAAATCGAGTGAAAGTAATTGAAGAGCTATATGTATCAATCGAGGAATTTGATTATGAATTAAAGGAAAATGGTTGCTTACAATTATTAGCGGATATATCTATTACCGGTTTGTGTGATGAAGAGAGAAGCGAGGATGAAGTTGAAGAGGAAGAAACGGTGTATGCTGAGTTAGAAGAAGATTCAGCGCAAGAGGATGAAAATAGACCGGCGCCGCATGTAGAAGAACCAGCATATAAGGAATCAGATGAGTGGGAAGATTACGCATTTGAACCGTTCCAATTAGAGGAAAGAAAAGAGCAGGAATTAGAAGAAGAGAAAATAGAAGAACATGAATTTGTGGAACGTGAAGAGGAGCAAGAAACAACGCCGCAATTTGAACTGTTCGGACGAAAAGATTTCAAGAAAGAAAAAGCGAAAAAGCAGGAAGAACAAGAAGAAGAGTACTCACAGCGAGATGAAAATGCGCTTTATTTAACAAAACTATTTACGAAAGAACCGGAAGAAGAATTTACAAAGTTAAGAATGTATTTCGTGCAAGAAGGGGATACAATTGAATCTATTGCAGACCGTTATGAAACGTCTGTACAAAATTTATACCGTGTCAATCAAACAGAAGATATATTTTTAAATACGGGGCAAATTATTTATATTCCCGTTTCAAGGGTAAAGGCGAAATAAGGAAGTGAGTGTTTTCACTCACTTCCTTTCTTAGAGGCTATGTTTTGAATAGAAAGGGTTATTCGTATGGATATTGAGTTGCGAAATCACTATGAACCTATCGTGAGGCAATATAGATTGGATACGCAGCATATGGAAGAGCACGGAAATGTAATGAAAATTTATACGAATCAAGGTCCATATGCACTCAAGAAAATAGAAGGCAGAAAGTTAGAGCGGAATAACTTTCTGCATCATATTCAATATTTGAAGGAGAAAGGTTTTTCAAATTATGTACCTATATATCATGCGACGGATGGAAGTTATATTTTAAGTGACGGGACGTATAATTATTATTTAATGCCTTGGTTAGAACGTGCAGAAGGAAACGGTGAGGACAATGATCAATACCATAAAATGTTTCAGACACTTGGAACGTTGCATCAAAAAACTGTGAAGGAAGAAACGTATACGGAAGAAGATTTAGAAAAACATTATACAAGTATATCCGATCGTTGGGAAAATGATGGTGAGATGTTAGAAGAGTTTCTCGTAGAATCTGAATCAAAATGGTATATGTCCCCGTTTGAATTGCAATATTGTACGTACTATCATCATGTAATGAGAGCGCGTGAATTTGCAACGAAGCAATTAAATGAGTGGAACGATGCGATGAAAGAAAAGGAGAAAACGCGTATTACTTTTGTGCATGGTAATGTGTCACTGAATCATTTTTTATTTGACTATGAACGGAATGGCTATTTTATTAGTTTAGAAAAATCGAAGTTTGCAACGCCTGTGCAAGATATAGTAGGTTTTTATTCACGGTCTTTAAACACATATCCAATCGCAAGAAGTGATCGGTTTGAATGGTTTCAAATGTATCAAAAAAATTTCCCTTTTACGAAAGAAGAGCAACTACTTATGTTTGCGTATATGACGTATCCATCGCAATTTATTCGGCAAATCCAGTCTTATAAGAAAAGAAGAGATAATCATAACGAGGAAAATGAACTGCGCGGAGTAAAGAGTTTGCAACAATCGCATTGGCTCGTTAGCAATATAGAATATTTCCTGTCACAATTACAAGCTGCCCAGCAAGGGAACGGATAAAGTAAACATTCCCCGCTGATGATTAGCCTTCACTAATTGGGCGTTTACGGGCACCAGGGCTCCCATCTAACTTCTTTGCTTCAGCTGAGTTTTGAGGTGGAGGTCTTACTGCCCACAAATAGCGGGGTAAAGAAGATAAGTAGAGGATTCTACTTATCTTCTTTTTGGCACCAAAAGCTGTAGTTTTAAATTTATCTTGACGAATAAGGTTTCGTTTTTTACACTATTGTATATAATAATTAACAATCATATAAATGCCTTGAAGGGGAAGAGTATAACATGAAACGTCTTCAGAGAGGAGAATCATTAGCTGGGAGATTCTCTAGATAGTTATGTTAGAAGGTAGCCCTGGAGCATCTTTTCTGAACGGAATAGTTCTTATTAGGAAAAGACGGATTTGTCCGTTATCAAATTAAGAGTATAAGCAAATTATGAATTTGTTTGTAAATAAAGGTGGTACCGCGATGTCCCTCGTCCTTTTTGGATGAGGGACATTTTTTATTTTAAGGAGGGAAAATAATGTCAAACACGGAAAAGAATTTACCAACTAAATATGATCATATGTCCGTTGAAGAAGGCCTTTATCAATGGTGGCTTGAAGGCAAATATTTTGAAGCAACAGGAGACGAGAAGAAACAACCGTATACAATTGTAATTCCACCTCCGAACGTAACTGGTAAGTTACACTTAGGTCATGCTTGGGATACAACTCTTCAAGATATTTTAACTCGTACGAAGCGTATGCAAGGATACGATGTACTATGGCTTCCAGGAATGGACCATGCTGGTATCGCAACACAAGCGAAAGTAGAAGGAAAACTTCGTGAAGAAGGTATTTCACGTTACGATCTTGGCCGTGAAAAATTCCTTGAAAAAGCTTGGGAGTGGAAAGAAGAGTACGCTTCTCACATTCGTCAACAATGGGGGAAAGTTGGTTTAGGACTAGACTATTCTCGTGAACGCTTCACATTAGACAAAGGTTTATCAGATGCGGTTAATAAAGTATTCGTTCAATTATACGAAAAAGGCTTAATTTACCGTGGTGAATATATCATCAACTGGGATCCAGCAACACGTACAGCTCTTTCTGATATTGAAGTAATTCATAAAGAAGTTCAAGGTGCATTCTACCATATGAACTATCCGTTAACAGATGGTTCTGGTCACATTCGTCTTGCTACTACTCGTCCAGAAACGATGCTTGGTGATACAGCAGTAGCAGTTCATCCAGAAGACGATCGTTACAAACATTTAATCGGAAAAACAGTTACACTTCCAATCGTAGGCCGTGAGATTCCGATTATTGCTGATGAGTACGTAGAAAAAGATTTCGGAACGGGCGTTGTAAAAATTACACCAGCTCATGACCCGAATGACTTTGAAGTAGGTAACCGTCATGACTTACCACGCATCTTAGTAATGAACGAAGATGGATCGATGAACGAAAAAGCTGGTAAGTATAACGGTATGGATCGTTTCGAATGCCGTAAAGAATTAGTAAAAGACTTACAAGAAGCTGGCGTATTAGTAGAAATCGAGCCACATATGCATTCAGTAGGTCATAGTGAGCGTAGCGGTGCGGTTGTTGAGCCTTATTTATCAACACAGTGGTTCGTAAAAATGGCTCCACTTGCTGAAAAAGCAGTAGCGCTTCAACAAAAAGAAGAAGAAAAAGTAACGTTCGTACCAGAGCGTTTTGAAAACACATATTTACGTTGGATGGAAAATATTCATGACTGGTGTATTTCTCGTCAATTATGGTGGGGACACCGTATTCCAGCTTGGTACCATAAAGAAACTGGTGAAGTATACGTAGGTACAGAAGCACCAGCAGATATTGAAAACTGGAATCAAGATAACGATGTACTTGATACATGGTTCAGTTCAGCATTATGGCCATTCTCCACACTTGGTTGGCCAAATGAAGATTCAGCAGACTTCAAACGTTACTATTCAACAGATGCACTAGTAACGGGTTATGATATCATCTTCTTCTGGGTATCTCGTATGATTTTCCAAGGTTTAGAGTTTACAGGCGAGCGTCCATTTAAAGATGTATTAATTCACGGTTTAGTTCGTGACGAGCAAGGTCGTAAAATGAGTAAATCTCTTGGTAACGGTATTGATCCAATGGATGTTATCGAGAAGTACGGTGCAGATGCAATGCGTTTCTTCTTATCAACAGGAAGTGCACCAGGTCAAGATTTACGTTTCAGCATGGAAAAAGTAGAATCTACTTGGAACTTCATTAATAAAATTTGGAACGCATCACGTTTCGTATTAATGAACATGGATGATATGAAGTATGAAGAAATCGATTTAACTGGTGAAAAATCAGTTGCGGATAAGTGGATCTTAACTCGCTTAAACGAAACAATCGAAAGCGTAACACGTAACATGGATAAATATGAGTTCGGTGAAGCTGGTCGTTCATTATACAACTTCATTTGGGACGATTTCTGTGATTGGTATATTGAAATGGCGAAACTTCCACTATACGGTGAAGATGAAGCAGCTAAGAAAACAACTCGTTCTATTTTAGCTTACGTATTAGATCAAACAATGCGTCTATTACACCCATTCATGCCATTCGTAACAGAGAAAATTTGGCAACATTTACCGCATGAAGGCGAGTCTATTACAGTAGCTGCGTGGCCAACAGTTCGCGAAGATTTACAAGATACGGAGGCTGCGGCAGAAATGCACCTTCTAGTTGATATCATTCGCTCTGTTCGTAACATCCGTGCAGAAGTAAATACGCCAATGAGCAAAAAAGTTCAAATGCAAATTAAAGCAAAAGATGAGGCTGTACTTGTTCAACTTACGAAAAATAGCTCTTACATTGAGCGTTTCTGTAACCCAAGCGAATTAACAATTCAAACGGACTTACAAGCGCCAGAAAAAGCAATGACTGCAATCGTATCAGGTGCAGAGTTATTCTTACCGTTAGCTGATCTTATCAATCTTGATGAAGAGAGAGCTCGTCTTGAGAAAGAACTTGAGAAGTTCGATAAAGAAGTAGAACGTGTACAGAAGAAACTTTCTAACCAAGGTTTCGTAGCGAAAGCTCCTGCAGCGGTTATTGAAGGAGAGCGTGCGAAAGAGCAAGATTACCTAGAAAAACGCGAAGCAGTTCGTCAACGTCTAGCAGATCTTGAAAAGTAAAAATGTTTTTAGAGACTCACTATATTGGTGAGTCTCTTTTCTTTGCGTATAATAGAACTATGAAAGTTGTCTTTTGAAAGGGGAAAAATATACGTGATACATACATACGAAGAAGCGATAGGGTGGATCCATAGCCGATTGAAATTTGGAATTAAGCCAGGATTAGAAAGAATGAATTGGATGTTAGAAGAACTTGGAAATCCAGAGCGTCATATAAAATGTGTTCATCTTGCTGGTACAAATGGAAAAGGTTCAACGTTAACATATATGCGTTACATGTTAGAAGGCGCGAAATATAAGGTAGGAACGTTTACCTCTCCTTACATCGAATCATTTAATGAACGCATTAGTGTGAATGGAACACCAATTGCAGACGAAGAGATTACTGAACTTGTAAAGCTGGTAAAACCAGTCGTGGAAAAACTAGATGAAACGGATTTAGGGGAAGCGACAGAGTTTGAAATTATTACTGTTATGGCGATTTGCTATTTCGGCAAATTCAATTTCTGTGATGTTGTTTTATTTGAAACAGGGCTTGGTGGACGTTTTGATTCTACCAATGTTATACACCCTGTTCTCACGATTATTACGAATATCGGTCACGATCATATGCATATTTTAGGAAATACACTAGGAGAAATTGCATATGAAAAGGCGGGGATTATTAAGTCTGGCGTGCCGGTAATTACTGGTGTACAAGATGAAGAAGCTTTGCAAGTCATTCAAAATGTTGCAAAGGAAAATCATGCAAACTTATACGAGATGGGCAACCATTTTACAGCATTACATAAACAGTCTAGTGAAGATGGAGAACAGTTCGATTTCACTTGTCCTTTCGCCTCTTTTGAAGATGTGCGAATCACAATGAAAGGCAGCCACCAAGTAGGAAACGCAGCACTTGCGCTTATGGCAGTCATGTATGTAAAAACATACTTATCATTTTTAATTGAGGAAGAAGAAATAAGAACTGGATTACAGGAAGCGTATTGGGTGGGGCGCTTTGAAAAACTGCAAAGTAATCCAGATATTATTATAGATGGTGCTCATAATCCAGAAGGTATCGAAAGCCTTGTGAAAACAGTAGAAGCGCATTACAAAGATAAAAATGTAATAGTGTTATTTACTGCCCTTGGTGATAAACAATTACATAACATGGTAGGCCAATTAGAAACCATTGCAGATGAAATTATTTTTACAACATTCGCCTTTGATCGTGCTATTTCTGCTGATAAGCTTGCATCATATTCACAGAAAGAATCAAAATTAGTTTTTGAAAATTGGAAAGAGGCAATTGATACAAAAGTTGAAATGATAGCAGAAAATGATGTTTTTATCATAACAGGTTCTCTTTATTTCATTTCTGAAGTACGAAAATATATTTGCGAGAAAAACTAGATAGTCTTTGCTATCTAGTTTTTTTGTTCTACAAATGAAGTCAAATGCATACATATAAGATAAATATATAGGGTTATTTGGCGAATTCCTCTGACAAATATCTCGTTTTTTTATGAAATGAATATGATATGATGCGGACAACGATAAGAGGTGAGGTGTGAGTGTATGGACAAGCAATCACGAACGATCTCAGTGAAAGTGAATGGAACAGAAGCGAAGTATGAGGAAAAAAAGAAAGATGAATTTGAATGGATGGTAGTAGAAAGTGAACGACCGAAAAATGTTGTTCCGTTTCAAAAAGCGAAATCAATGTCTGTGGAAAAATACCGAAAGAAGTGGAGTAATACATTAATTGTAATCGTTGCAACTGCAATCATTATCGGTACGGCGTTTGGAATGGGGATGCTTCATTTACTTACTGGACAAGGAACGACAGGAGGAAGTGAAGTGACAGCTTCAAGGCCGACTGGAAATGGAGAATCAAAGGTGGGTGGAACGGCAGAACAAACACCAGCACCGAAAGAAGAAAAACAAAAAGCACAAGCAGGAACGTCATTGGATCCAATGAAATTATTTTTTGTTCAAGGGGGGCTTTATTCTTCTGAAGAAAAGGGACAGGCAGCTCTTGAAGAATGGAAAGGCAATGGGGGCATTGGTGCTTTGAGACCGAGCGGTGATAAGTATGCAATAGTTGTTGGTATTGCTAGCGATGAACAGTCTATAAATCAATTAATGACTAAGTATAAAAATGATGGTGTCTCCGTTTTAAAAAAGAACTGGGATATAACAGATAAAGCATTGCTGAAAGATGATAAAGAAGTAGGAACATTTTTAACAAAAGTGCAGCCATTATACACTCATTTAGCAAAATATGCTTCTAGCGTACAAGTTGGTGGAAAAAGCAGCGCAAAAGATATAGAAGTAATTGAAAAAGAATGGAAAAAGGTTGAAAAAGAAGGGAAAAGTATGAAACAAGAAGAAGCAAAGAAACTGTATATGTATACGTCGGTAGCTGTACAAACAGTAAAAGATGGGAAGATGGATAAGGAATCTTTGGCGAAATTAAATCAAGTTATTATTGATGGTTTACTCTCGTATGAAAAAATTGTTTCGTAGAAAGTGAAATGATAGGATAATAAAATGAGTAAGAAAGAAGTACATGTACTTCTTTCTTTTCTTTTGAATTTAGAGCAAAGTGCTTTCTCTATGACAGGAATATAATCGTATGCAATAAAGAAGTGTTATTTTAGTTAGAGAAATTAATATTTCTTTTATTTGTGGGCAAACTATTCCTTTGATACGATTAATATAAATTGTTCTGCTTCATGTGAGAAAGGAAGGAGAAAATATGAGAAAAATAATTTTAGCTTCAGGGTCACCTCGGAGGAAGGAATTGCTTGAGTTAGCTAGTGTGCCATTTGAAATCGTTGTAAGTGAAGTAGAGGAAACAATTGGTGCATATTCATCGCCTTCTGATATTGTAATGTCGCTTGCCTTGCAAAAAGCATCAGCGGTGGCAGAAAATAATAGTGATCACATTGTGTTAGGTGCAGATACAATTGTTACATATGAGTCGCGTATTCTTGGTAAGCCTTCTAATGAGGATGAGGCGAAAGAGATGTTGCAATTACTATCAGGGAAAACACATGAAGTGTATACAGGTGTTGCAATTATAGCAAAAGAAAAAACGGTTACTTTTTATGAGCGTACAGAAGTTACATTTTGGGAGTTAACAGAAGAGGAAATTGATACATACGTCGCGTCGAAAGAACCTTTTGATAAAGCCGGTAGTTATGGGATTCAAGGTAAAGGATCTATTTTCGTTCAAAATATTCAAGGGGACTACTATAGTGTAGTTGGCTTACCAATTGCACGTCTCGTTCGGGAATTAAAACAATTTGATATTGATGTAACCCATGCGTAAAATTGCATGGGGTTTTCTTTGAGAGAACAAATAAAGGGGTGGAGAGATGAACGGTATTCGTGATGTTGTAAGAGAAGAACAGCCACGGGAGCGTTTATTGTTAGAAGGTGCTGGAAGTTTATCAAATCGAGAGCTTCTCGCAGTGTTACTCAGAACAGGTTCTAAAGAAGAAACAGTTTTAAAGTTGTCAGATAAAATTTTACATCAATTTGATGGCTTACGTATGTTGAAAGATGCAACATTAGAAGAGCTAATTAGTATACATGGTATTGGGATTTCAAAGGCATCGCAACTTATGGCAGCCTTTGAACTAGGCAGAAGAATGGTACGTTTAGAATATCAAAATAGATATAGTATTCGAAGTCCAGAAGATTGTGCGAAATACATGATGGAAGAAATGCGTTTTTTACAACAAGAGCATTTTGTTTGTGTAAATGTAACATAAACACTAATAAAATGCTATATCTAATACTTCTGTAGTTCCATCCTTTTTATCAATTTTGATACTCTCTATAAACATATTCATGAATTGTTTTTTATCTGTTGGAGGTAGGAATGACCAATTGTTTTTAATATTATCTACAATATCTTTTATAACATCACAATCGATTTTTGTATTTTCGATTGGTTTTAAAGCATGTAGTTTTTCGGTCAATTCCTCCAGCATTTTCTTTGTTTCTTTCATTCGATCAGTAAATTCTTCGTCGGTCATTAAATCATTAGACCATGCTTTTTGGAATTTTTCTCTTTGACGTTCTGTTTTGGAAATTTGTTTTTTTATTATTTCAGATTCGTTATCATCTTCTTTTAATAGTGGAATATGTTCGAAACGTAAATCTGAAATATATTTCAAAAAAGCTTTTTCTATTTTCTTTTCACTGGAAGCGAAAGGCTTATTTATTTTATTTAAAGCGCAAGCTTGGCAACGATATTGATTACATTCTATATGTTGATCATCTTTTTTTCTGTAATATCTGGACCTCTCACTACCTAAACGATTACCACAGTTTGGACATACTAATTTCATTTGATAAATAAATATTGAATTACTTTGACGCTTTTTGAAATTTTGACGACTTGAAA
Organism: Bacillus sp. BR3(2024); assembly: GCF_039134555.1. NCBI lineage: Bacteria > Bacillati > Bacillota > Bacilli > Caryophanales > Bacillaceae > Bacillus > Bacillus sp. BR3(2024). The sequence goes on along the minus strand of NZ_CP152433.1, from coordinate 4,283,975 downwards.
TGATTTTTTGTAATTTCATAAATCTATCTTTCGTAATAATTCCTGGATGTGCATTCTCTATTATCTCATTAGACCACCTTATCGCTCCGTACATGGCGTGATTAGACAGAATATCTAATATGGTTCGTATATGCCATTTGTAACCTCTTATGGGCTTAATATAGCTGTCTAAATGATTGGCAAGTTGTCTGATAGAGTAACCCTCTTCAATTTTCCTTACCATGTCTAAAACCACTTTACTTTCAATATCATTTATCACAAGTTTACTATGATCGTTTTTATCAAATCCAAAAGGAGCTTTTGCTGAATATTCTCCTTGTCGAGCTTTTTCTAATTGTCCCATTCGTACACGTTCACCTAAATTTTCTCTTTCCCATTGAGCTAATGCGGCAACAATTGTAATAAACATTCTCCCCATAGCTGTGGAAGTATCATAAACTTCTGTTGCTGACTTAAAAGCACAATTGTATTTATCGAATGTATCTAGTAGTTTGTATAGATCCATAACAGAACGTGTTAGACGATCTAGACGATAAACTAAAATAGTATTGATTAATCCTTTTTTGATATGGTCTAACATTATGTTTAATTGTGGACGATTTGTATCTTTTGCTGACACACCTTCATCCACATAGAACTTAAAATTATCCCAATCCTGTGCAATACAATATGCTTTTAATTTTTCACGTTGAGCTGAGATAGAGAAGCCATCTCGCACCTGTTCTTCGGTACTTACTCTTATATAAATTCCAACAGTCACTATTCTCTCTCCTTTAAAAAAGAGGACAGCTAGCAAGGCTGTCCATTAAATTTTTAGCGCTAAAGATCTAATTTATTTAGGTATTAGTCTAATGTAGCTATGTACATCACTACTTTACCGTGTATTTTTATATTCACAGCATCCTCATAAGAAACTGTGTAATCAAAGAAACGATTGTCATATGAATCTGGTCGGAAAATTATTCGCTTATTCTCCTTATCATTAAAGAAACGTTTTACAGAATAATCGCAGCCGTTACTAAAAACAACTATGTCATTATCGTAAAGATCTTCTAAAGTAACTTCTTTTACGGCAATCAAAGAGGTATGTGGAATAACTTTATTCATCGAGTCACCATTAACACGAGTCATAAAAATATCTTCCCTACCTGCCCATTTCCCCATTAATGCATCGGGAATATGTATAGTTTCCAAATCCATTTCTGTCATTCCATCAATTTCTAGAGGTAAACCAGCTGAAATTGCAGTTGGAACATAAGTATATGAAGATTCACTTATTAAAGAAATAGTTGGAGTATTCGTCTTATACACTTCATTTGTTGGTGGGAACAAATCATTAATAGATATATCCAATGCTTGTGCTATTGCAAATAGTACATCTTGTTCAGGTTCGTTTGTCCCATTTTCATAAGATGAAATTGTATTATGTTTTTTTCCTATTCGTAATCCCAATTCTTTTTGTGTCATTTTCTTTAGTTTCCTAAAGTTTTTAATTTGTTTACCAACATATTTAGAAACATCTTGTTTCATGAAGTTTCACCTCCTTTCAGACTCTATTATATCATATTTCATGAAGTTTTAAACTAAAAATTTCATGAAACGAGAAAATAATAAATAAATTTCATAAAATATGAAAATAAATGTTGAAATATGTCAAAACTTCATGTAATATGAAAATCGTTAGCGAGGAGGTGGGAACATTGCAAGACAATCTAATAAAGTTGCGTATGTATAATAGGTTAAATCAACAGGATATGGCTGATTTAATAGGAGTTGATAAAAGAACATATGTCAACAAAGAGCATGGGGTTACTCAATTTAAGGCGAATGAAATGTTTTTAATTGCTCAAAAGTTTGGCAAAGGAATTGAAGAAATTTTTTTGCCAACTAACTTCATGAAATATGAAGTTTTTGAGAGGGATGGTATCAATGAAGCGAACAGTGTTGGATAATCCACCAAGTGAAGAAACTAAGTTGAAAATGGTTGAATTTTTAATGAAAACAATGGTTCCTCGTGTATTAGCTGCTCGTAAAGCAGAACAAGAGAAAAAGGAGCGTGACCAATCATGAACGGAGTATTATCCGCAAGTAAATTAATGAAAGCTTCAGAGGTTGTAAAAAGATGTGCTGAAGCGAAGAACAGCCCTGCGCAAATGTTCGTGGAAGAGATGAAAAGAAGGCGTGAATTAAGTGAAATGAACCGTAAGGTTTCATCTCGAAGGGAGGTGAGTTAATTGGAAAATGAGGTTAAAAAAAGAACTGATTTAATCGGTTTAACAGGATCTGTTACAAGGAATTTAACTATTATTGATGCGCAGGAATATCCAACTGGAGTTTCTGTTCGTGTAAGTGACAATATGGGTGAAGAATACAACATGGATTTAGAAGATGTTGATTTGGATTAAAGAGAAACCGCCAGTTGGGGCTGACGGTCTAATAAAAACATATTTCTTGGTCATTATAGCATGAATTGACTTTGTGTAAAGGAGTGAAAGGCATGATAGTAAATAAACCACAATTTGATACGGAAAACATTAAAAGTGGTACCGCATATTGGTTGAGTAAATACAACTACAGCAGACGTACAGAAATTAGTACACCTTGCATCGTTAAATTTGTAAAACCATTAAGTATTGTAGTCGGTTTTTACAATGAAAAAAATAAGGGGTTTGAAGAATTAACGATTGATATAAAAAGTATTGTTGATGAGACGTTTGAACTTACTCCAATGACGATCAAGGAGGACCTGAAATGAATGATAAACCAATTGATGAATTAGTTGCAGAAAAGGTCATGGGATGGATTAAACCACCTGAAACATCAATCCTTAAATCAATGTGGGTTTCTAAGCCAATAGGTATGGTTCATCGTGAATTACCTAAATTTAGTATGAATATGGAAGATGCATGGTTAGTTGTTGATAAATTACAAGAGTCATTTAAATCAGTGGAAATATTTATTGAAGACAGAATGACAAATGTGATTATAACTGAACATTTCCCAAGTGGACATCTAAAAGATAAATATCAGGGATATGAAAGAACTGCTCCTTTAGCTATTTGCAAAGCTGCATTAAAAGCTGTAGGGGAGGAATGGCAGTAATGGATATTAAAGTGATTGAAGAATATATACAAGCTATTAATTCAGCAGAAAATCATGGAATCTTGAATGTCTTTGGAAACGAAGTGCAAGTAACTGATGAATTGTTTGAAGAACTTCTTAACGAAAAAGGAGATTTGGAAGTAGTAACACGTGAGTGTTCTGATTATCCTTTTCGAGCTAACTTCAAGCGAAACGGCATAACTTATTATTCTATCCACACTGAAGAACAAATAAAAAATATCTTTGGAGGTAATATCGATGAATGCATTACAACAAAATGAATTATTAGAAGTAGATGAATTACAAGATACGGAGCAACAATTTGAAATTACGGATATTGATGGTTTCAACTGGTCGTTACGTAAAATCAGTGCTCTTAAAGAAAAGGAAAAAGAAATCACAACGTTAGCAAATTCTGAACGTAACCGTATTACTGAGTGGGAGCAAAATGAGTTGAAGCCTATCCACAATAGTATTTCATTCTTTGAAAATCATATCCGACGTTATCATGTGGAACAACTTGCAGCAGATCCAAAACAGAAAACAATTAGTACGCCTTATGGTAAATCAAAAACTCGTAAGAGTAGTGAAGCACTGGAAAAGGCTGATGAAACCAAACTATTGGATTATGCCATTGAAAATGGACTTGATGATTGCATTAAAACCGAAATCAAATGGGGAGAGTTAAAGAAGAAATTCAAAATCAAGAAAATCGGTGATGAAAAAGTAGTTGTAGATGAGGATGGACAAATTGTTCCAGGGGTGACGATTAAGCCAGAGATGATTTCTTACAGTGTGGAGGTTTAATAAAAATGGCTAAAGTAAAAATTGAATTAGATGTAGATTGGTTAGAAGAAGGTGAAAATCTTGATGAATTAATCAAAAGTCAAGTTATTACGGGCTTACAGGATAGATTGATTCAAAAAGCAGAACAAAAGGTTTTAGCGAAAATCGAACGTGAAGTTGAGGAAAAGGCAAATGAGGTTATAGATAATTTTATTCATGGAGCTTTGGAAAAGAAAATCGATGAATTAAAAATACCATATAAGAAAAATGGTTGGGGATCAGAAGTGGAATTAATGCCGATCAGTGAGTTTATTGGTATGAGGTATGAACGATATCTGACTGAAAAAACACTTGATGAAAATGGCCGAGAGGCTAAGTACTCAGGTGATAGAAAGTTATCCATAAGCGAGTATTTTATTCAAAACTATCTTGCTAAGGAGCTTACTTCTAAAGTTAGCACGATGATTCAAACTGCAAGAAAAGATGCAGAGGAAACAATAGTTAAGGCGCTTGAAAACAATCTAAAAGAACAGTTATCCGTTGATATTATTCAAAGGCTTAATATTCCACAGATGCTAGAGAGTCTGCAAAGTAAAGCTACAGAATTAGATATTAAAGAATAGGAGGGAGATTTATAAATGAAAATCAAAAACGGTACTGAAATTACGAAAAGTAATAATGCAAAAATTATCATGTATTCAAAACCGGGTGACGGTAAAACGACGGTTGCTGGGTTGCTACCAGGAAAAACATTAGTTCTTGATATTGATGGAACAAGCCAAGTTTTAGAAGGATATGAAAATGTAGATGTAGCGGAGATTGATGAAAGTAATCCACATGATAGCATTTTACAATTTTATGGACATGCTAAAGCGAACATTAATAAATACGACAATATCTTTATCGATAACTTAACGCATTATCAAAAGTTATGGTTATTGAAGAAAGGTGAAAATACAAAAAGTGGTATGCCTGAATTGAAGGATTACGCTTTACTAGATAACCATCTTTTAAAGTTAGTAGAAACATTTAAAACTTTAGATGCAAATATCATTTTTACCGCTTGGGAAACAACGCATACTATTACACATGAAAATGGGCAGCAGTACACTCAATTTATTCCGGATATTCGGGATAAAATTGTTAATCATATTTTGGGTGTTGTTAGTGTTGTTGCTAGGTTAGTGAAAAAAGCAGATGGTACACGGGGATTTGTCCTAGAAGGCGACCAAAGTACTTATGCTAAGAATCATTTGGATCAGCGTAAAGGCTGCGTACAAGGTGAATTAATAGTGTCATCTACAAATGAAAAAATAGGGGGAAGTAAATAATGAGTTTCAAAATTAATTTTGATGAAGAAAATGTATCACAAGGGTTTGGCTTAGTAGAGGAAGGTAAATATGAAGTTACGATTATTACTGCTGAAGCAAAAGAATGGCAAGGTCAATATTCTATCGGATTTGATGTAGAAATCCGTTCAGATATTGAACAAAAACATCAAGGAGCAAAAATCTTATATAACACGCTATATCTAACTAGCAGTATTCCAGATTACAAAGAAGACACTGAAAGGAAACGTAACTCATTCTTGAAAGCTTGTGGCTACACAGGTAAACAAGATTTAGATTTAGCTGTTGTTGTACGTGAGATTGTAGGTAAAACAGTTTTAGCTTATGTAAAACACGAAACAAATAAGGATGATAAAACATTTGCTAAAGTCAAGTTTGTGGCACCATCGAATGTAACGCCACCAGAACCAAGTGGACCACCAATTACTGTTGGCGATGATGATTTACCATTCTAAAGAACTAAATAGAGAGGTTGGTTTTACCGACTTCTCTTTTTTATACCCTAAAAAGCTAATTGGAGGGCGCAATGAAAGAAAATCCATACAATTTTAATGAAATTCCTACTGAGTTAAAAGCCCTTCCGCAATGGATATTATGGCGTAAGGAAAAAAGAAATGGCAAACCAACAAAGGTTCCATATCAAGTCACTGGTGAAATGGCGCAAGCTAATAATAGACGTACTTGGTCAACGTTTGCAACAGCAGTTAAATTCTATTTAGAAGGTGACTATGACGGGATAGGCTTTGTATTCAGTAAGCAGGATAAGTATATAGGAGTCGATATTGATAAGTGTGTTGTAGATGAAAAAACAAATGCATTTGCAACAGAGATTATTGATACATTAGATAGCTATACAGAATTTTCGCCGTCAGGAAATGGGATTCACATCATTATCAGAGGTGGTCTTCCACAATCAGTTTTAGGTACTGGACGAAAAAATACAAAGCATGGTTTAGAAATTTATTCATACGGCCGCTTCTTTACTTTTACTGGAAATCGTGAGAATTCCAATGATGTATACGAGCGAACGGATGAACTAGCTGAAGTATTTGAAAAATATTTTGATGATAGCGACATTCAAGGTCGTGTAAATTTAGCAGAGTTTGAAAAAGATGAAATCAAAATTTCGAACGATGCTCTATGGGAAAGAATGTTTAGAAGTAAGAATGGTGATGAAATTCGTTCGTTATACAATGGCAACTTAATAAATAATGACCATTCGGCAACTGATCTTGCTTTATGTAATCACTTAGCTTTTTGGACAGGTAAATCAGCAACTCGAATGGATACGATGTTTCGTGAGACTAGCTTAATTCGTGATAAATGGGATGTTATCCATTTTAGTGATACAAACGAAACGTACGGTGAAAGAACGATTGCAACGGCTATTTCATCGACATCCACAACTATTTTAGATAACAAACAACAATTCGAAGAATTTTCATTTGATTTTATTAATGAAGATGCGGTTGAAGTTGTGGAGGACAAACCGAAAAAGAAATTCCGTTTAACTGAATTAGGAAATGCTGAACGTATCGCATATGAATATGGGCATGTGATTAAATATGTTAGCGACATTGGTTGGTACATTTGGGACGGCAAACGATGGAAGTTGGATACGAAAAAAGAAATTGAAAGAATTACAGCAAAAGTACTTAGAAGTCTTTATAAATCAGAAGATGAATTAGAAACAAAATGGGCTCGGATGTGTGAACGAAGAAACATCCGAATGAATAGCATCAAGGACCTTATGCCATTAGTACCAGGAGAACGTGAGGAATTTGATAAGTATAAATATTTATTCAATGTTGAGAACGGAATTGTTGATTTGAAAACAGGGAAGCTGCAGCAACATGATCGTGAACTTGGTTTAACTAAAATTACTAATGTTTCATTTGATGAAAACGCAAAATGTCCAACATGGTTGGCATTCTTAGATCAAATATTCTTAGGTGACCAGGATCTAGTGGAGTATATGCAAAGGCTTATAGGTTATAGCTTAACAGGTGATATTTCAGAGCAAATCATGATGTTCTTAGTTGGTGGTGGTTCGAATGGTAAATCAACATTTATCAATACTATCAAAGACTTACTTGGCGAATATGGAAAGCAAGCAAAGTCAGATACATTCATTAAGAAAAAAGATACCGGTGCAAATAATGATATCGCTCGGCTTGTTGGGGCGCGGTTTGTAAGTGCCATTGAAAGTGAAGAAGGAGAAAAGCTTTCTGAGTCATTTGTTAAACAAATTACAGGTGGCGAGCCAGTATTAGCACGATTCTTGAGACAAGAATATTTTGAGTTTATTCCGGAATTTAAAGTATTCTTCACGACAAATCATAAGCCAGTAATTGGCGGCCTAGATGAAGGGATTTGGCGACGTGTTAAATTAATTCCTTTTAACTTGAATCTACCATCTCATAAACGAGATAAAAGATTACCTGAAAAGTTATCACTAGAAATGCCAGGTATTTTAAATTGGGCAATTGAAGGCTGCATGAAGTGGCAGCAGGGAAGGTTAAAAGAGCCGAAGGTCGTAGCAGAAGCGACTGGGAAATATAAAGACGATATGGATATCTTAGCGCCATTCCTTGATGAAGTTTGTTATGTAGATGAGCGTGAAAATGAATCAATCACGATTGAAGCTAAAGAACTATACAACGTTTATGAAAGATGGTGCTTTAATTCTGGCGAACGAGCTTTGGGAAATAGATCATTTTATCGGATGTTAGAAACAAAAGGATTTGGAAAAACGAAAGGCTCTAAAAACAGAACGTTTCTTACAGGAATTACCTTAAATGAACGCAAGCCTGTTACTAAAGGTGTTACTGAAAACAATAAAAACGGCAAATTTAAGGTCACTCAGTAACCTTTTTGTTACTTTAATAACCCTTTTTGATTTTTAATAACCCTCTATAAATTCAGTTATATCAAGGGTTTAGGTTATATCTTATAGTTATTTTGTTATTTTGGTTATTGGGATTCTATATAAATAAAAAAATAAAAAATAAAAATATATATATTAGGAGTCGTAATACCTAAACACCGATAACTTTAATAACAGTTTTGGTGTAATCCCTTGTGGCTGTAAGGTTCGAGTGGGTTATTAAAGAAATTCTTTAGTAACAATTGAGGGTTTTTAAGTAACTTTTTCATTTTTTAATAACCCGAAGGGAGTTTCTTCGAAAAATGAAAGTACTACTAATTTTAAGTTTAATTTGGAAATCAGGTGCAAATATCTATCTTGATGAAAAAGATAATCAAGTTGCGATAAAAAAACAAAATTTAATTCCAACGGAAGTAATGAAAGCTGCTGAACAAAACTATCAAGCTATTTATGATTGGTTTCAATCTTGGAAAGATGAGAGTGCGGAGAAAATTACGTTAATGAAGATATTTCATCATTTTTGTGGGTGGAAACATAATCAAAAATTACACAATTGGTTAGTTGAAGAAGAAGATTCATTGCAACTGTTTTATGAGTGGACGATTGTCCTTGCTAATAACGGTTGGACAGATGTTTATGAGGATCATCGTCAATTTGAAAATGATGAATCAAATGCAATGGCAAGAAAGATATATGAACGTGCGGTTTTATATGCAAGGAAAGGAGCATGAGGATGAGATATCAATTTCGAGTTTGGAATGTAATGAGTAAAAAAATGATGGAATGGGGAGAAATTTTTGATTTACCAGCATGGGAGATTTTCCCGGGAACGCCAGAACAACGACCATTTAATGTTATGCAATACACAGGGTTAAAAGATAAGAACGGCAAGGAGATTTATGAAGGAGATATTCTTGACTTATCTTTGGATGAAAAAAGTGTTCTGCGATGTGAAATTGTTTATCAAGCCCCATCATTTTGTCGAAAGTGGCATGATGCAAATACAATCCATTTGAGACAAAGAGAAATAGAGCCTATGGCATGGAATACTCACATTCTTTATAAAGTCATCGGAAATATATACGAAAACCCAGAGTTACTGGAGGAATCAAAATGATTCGTTTCCATTACACAGATAAAGAAATAAACAACATTCTTAAAACACTCACAATCGTTATTGATACAAGAGAGAAACAGAATCAACATATTCGTGATTATCTAGTTCAAAAAGATGTATCAGTTAAAATACAAAAATTAAATCATGGGGATTACAGTTGTATGGTGCCGAAAAATGAAGAATTGGGTATCTCCCGTGATATTTATTTAAATAGTTTCATTGAAAGAAAAAATGGGGTAGACGAAATCACAGGTAATTTACAGAAAGACACCCAACAGGCATTTATTAACGAGTTAATAAGGGCGCAAGAGAGTAAGTTTGTATTATTTGTGGAAGAACCTGACTTTGATGAAAAAATAGCGAAGGGGATGTATCGAAGTAGATACGATCCGAAAGCTTTAAAAGGTCGATTGGAAAGTCTTAAAGCAAAATACAACTTTGAAATAGTACCAATGAGCAAAAATATGATTGGTCACAATATTTATCACAGATTTTATTACCAGGCAAAATACTATCTGAAAACAGGAGCTTTTTAATATGGCATATTCTCGTGAAGAGCAAGAAACTACAATGGTTTTTGACAATAGTACAGGTCAGTGGAGTGTTTACTCTACTGTTCCTAAACACATTCGAAAACTAAATAATTTGTGTGAGTTAAAAACATTAGAAGAAGAGGACGGAAGACCGATAGCGGTTAAGGGGATTCTTCAAGAAAAACAGGTAACAATGAAAAATTTACGAGTTATGACAGAAGAGCAAAGACAGAAAGCGGCCGAAAGACTTTCTAAGGCTAGAAATGCACTAAAATAACAGGAAAACTTTAGTTCTAATATCAATCTAATATAAAAGGAGTCGGAAGACATGACAAAGGTAAAATTGAACGTTTTATTTAAGAAAATGCAAAAGGATGATAAAAAGGAAGTTTTAATGTTCCATGTATTAAGTGATGAATTGCCACATGCTGATGATCTACTAAAAATGCCAGGTACAATTGTATATCTAGCTGTGGAGAAAAGTGAAGTTGAACCAATCGGTGCCGAGTTCGCAAATATTCAACGTGATAGCAAGAAAACAGCAATTAAATTAAATGTAAAAAGTGATGCGAAAGGCGTAGTAAATCAGCTTTATCCTTTCGCTGGTGGAAATGTTGATATCATTCTTGAGCCTTCTCAAATGTCTATTGATGAGTTTTATGAGGAACCGCATGAAGGCATGGAATACAACGTTAAACAGGACGGAACAACGGAAGTTGCTCCTGGTCAATTAAAGATTGTAGATGAAGAAACGATTGCTGAATAAACATATATCCTGGGCTTCGGCTCAGGATATTAATACAATTTGAATTTTTGTAAAGAAATAATGAGGAGGAATCAGAATGACTTATGAAGTTATAGATTATTGTGCTAGGTGCGAAGAAAAAATAGAGAACTGTGAATGCGAATGTAGAAAGTGTGATGAGTGGCTGCATGATTGTAAATGTGAAGAAAAGTAAATGGGAGTATTAACCGAATGCAATCGACACGTTTCGACATATAAATGACCGTCAGAATCATAGTAATTTGAAGTTGTTTTTCTTTCTTAATACAAATAGGTGTACAAGTGTTAAAACGTCTTAGAAAGGAAAATAAACGAGTTTTATGAGATTTATAGTTTTTAAGTAGAAAGTAGGTGAATCATCATTTGTTTGACTGGCTAAAAGATTATCAGAAATTAGAAGAAGATATTGAGTACTTAGATTACAACTTAGATAAAACAAAAGCTGAATTAAAACGCTGGGTCAGTGGTGATTTGCGAGAGGTACGTTTAACCGCTGAATCGGAAGGTGCAAAGGTAGAAGAACGTATTGAAGCAATTGAATATGAATTAGGACATAAGATGAATGCGATGCATGATTTATTGAAATTGATTAGTAAGTTTAAAGGATTAGAAAATAAATTATTAAAAATGAAGTATGTGGACGGTATGACATTGGAAGAAATAGCGGAGAACATGAATTACAGTTCTAGTTATATCTATAAGAAGCATGCTGAAATAATAAGAAGAATAAAGTTTGCTGAGGAACTTGCACTTTACTGACACCCAGTTTTATGAATGTTAACTCTTGAAAATATCGATTATATTAATAACATAAGAAATTGACGAAAGGGCAACTGGTGCACGGTTGCTCTTTTATTGTCGAATAAAGGAGAACTATCGAACTAGAAAAATATTACCTTCTATCAGATAATGTAGATAGGGGGTGTAGGAAATGCAGTTAAAACAAATTGGTGATAGTAAGTTTTCGGATGTAGGTTATGTTTCTCATAGCGGTCATATAAAAGAAGCGGTCTATGAATGCCCATGCGGTAAAGGGAAAGTTTACTACGAAAGAGATGATATTCCTGGCTTCAAAGGAACTCATATCACTTGTAATTGTGGAGAGTGTAACAAGAAATATACTTTCCAAAGAGGTGGTATTACAGAGTTAAAATAAGTTATTTTTAAGTCACATCTAAAGGTGTGGCTTTTTATTATAAAAAATATATAGGTGGTGTTAAGTAAATGATTACTGAAATAAGAAAAACAATATCTGGTACAGAGTATTGGGATAACAAAGAAAAACGAAGTCTATTTGTTCCAACTGGTGAAGAACCAGGATTTGAAGTTACTGTTAATCCTGAGAGTATGATCCTGGGCATGGACTTATCAAATAAACCTGATAAGACAGTAGTTAATTTAAATGGTATGACAGTGAAACAATTACATGATTATGCTGCATCGATTAATGTTGAGATTCCAGCTGATGTTAAAAAGAAAGAAGACATCATTGATTTACTATCATGAAGTACTGTGCTGAGCAAGGCTGCAAGACATTAATCGATAAAGGACGATACTGTCTCAATCATAAACGTAAACAGAAGAAGACAGTTGTGTATTCAAAGAACAGATCATTCTATCGTACAAAAGCTTGGCAAGATTTAAAGTCATTCTGTTATCAAAGAGACAAAGGATTGTGTCAACGATGTGGAAGGTTTGTGTTTGGTAAGCAAGCACATCATCATCATATTGTTCCAATTAAAATCAATCCTTCATTAAGATTAGATCCAGATAATATCGATACACTTTGTTCTAAGTGTCACCCGATTGTAGAAAGAGAAACAAATGAAAAATACCAGGAAAAGAAAAAGTTCGACTGGAAACTATAAGCCCCCCTATCAAAAAAAGAAACGCTGGCCTTATGGGGGGATAGGGAGTGGGGGTGCAAACGCGCACCTCAAAATGATTTTTTGAAAAAAATTCGTTTTTTTAGGTGGTGATTTAAGGAATGGCCAGAAAATCGAAGGTCGTAATTGAAGCTGAAAAGAAAAAAGAATTAGAAGCGCAGCGTATTATGAATGTTTTGGTTGAAGCCGGAACTTATTCGCCAGCGCTTGATCCATTGATTGAAGTTTATCTTGATGCAGTTGAGATATACAGCGTCAAATATGGGTTGTGGAAGAATTCAAACTTTCCAACAGTCCAAAAAACCAAGAATGTAAATGGTGATGTGAAGGAATCAAAGCATCCGTTAGCTCAACAAGTAGAAGTTTGGTCTAAACAAAAAGCAAAGTATTTGGGGCAATTAGGACTGGACGGAAAGAACAAAGATTTAATTAAAAAAAGTGGGGTTCTTCTCGAAAAAGGAAAAGCAGAGAAAGAGTCCACTGAGCCTACTGATAACAACAAATTATTGCAGTTTAGGAAGATGAAAAGTCGATGATTGATTTTGAAACAAATTACGCTGATATATTCGTTTCGGAAGTAGATGCAGCCCCGCACTTATATCCTGATTCTATTAAATTAGCAATCAAACGATATAAGAAATGGAAGAAACGAAAAGATATTTGGTTTGATGTTGAAAAAGCAAATGCGATGATTTATTTCACAGAAACATTTTTAAAACATGCAAAAGGTAAATGGGCAGGGCAGCCGTTAATTTTAGAGTCCTGGCAAAAGTTTTACTTTGCTAACATTTATGGTTGGCAAAAATATAATGAAGATGGTAAAGCGGTGCGAGTAATTCGTACGGCTTATTTGCAGGTTCCAAAGAAAAACGGAAAAACAATTATGGGCGGTTCACCAGTCATTTATGCGATGTACGGAGAAGGTGTAAAAGGCGCTGATTGTTATATTTCCGCTAATACTTTCGAACAATGTCAAAATGCAGCTGGTCCGATTGCTTTAACGATTGAAAACAGTCCTGATTTACGTCCGGATACGCGTATCTATAAAGGCAAAGAAGATACGATTAAGTCGGTTAAATACACATTTGTGGAAGACGATATTAAATATGCAAATGTAATTAAAGTTCTTACGAAAGATAATGCTGGTAACGAAGGTAAAAACCCGTATATCAATTATTTTGATGAAGTTCATGCTCAGATGGACCGTGAACAATACGATAACTTACGTTCAGCGCAAATCGCTCAAGAAGAACCACTCAACATCATCACTTCCACAGCAGGAAAGAATACCGGCTCTCTTGGAACTCAAATTTACACTTATGCAAAAGAAGTTTTGAAGGATGATAAAGATGATTCCTGGTTCATGATGATCTATGAGCCGAACAAAAAGTTTGATTGGACAGACCGTGACGTTTGGCGAATGGTTAATCCAAATATGGATGTATCGGTTAACATGGAGTTTCTTGAGAATGCATTTAAAGAAGCTCAAAACAATAGCTTTAATAAGGCGGAATTCTTATCAAAGCATTTGGATGTTTTCGTTAATTATGCAGAAACATATTTCGATAAAGACCAACTGGATAAAATGCTTGTGGATTATTTAGGTGATATTGAAGGATTAACTTGTGTTGTCGGTGTGGACTTATCAAGGCGCACGGATTTAACTTGTGTATCAATAAATATTCCAACATACGATGATGAAGGGAATGCGATATTAATCGTTAAACAAATGTATTTTATTCCGGAGTTTGGAATCGAAGACAAAGAGCAGCAAAGAAACGTTCCGTATAGAGCATTAGCTGAAAAAGAATTTGTGACAATTTGTCCTGGAAAAACAGTCGATGAAGAAATGGTAAATCAGTATGTGGAATGGGTATTCGAGAACTTTGATTTACGTCAAATAAATTACGATCCAGCTCTGGCTGAAAAGCTTGTTGAGAAATGGGAAATGCTCGGAATTCAATGTGTGGAAGTTCCACAGTACCCAACTCACATGAATGAACCGTTTGATGACTTTGAAATTTTATTACTCCAGGACCGAATTAAAACGGACAATCCTTTACTTATTTTCTGTGCAAGTAACGCGAAAATAATTACAAACATTAATAATTTAAAAACACCATCTAAACGTAAATCACCGGAGCATATCGATGGATTTGTGGCCATGTTAATTGGCCATAAAGAAACGTTGAATATGATGGAAGATGCTATTCCTGATGGAGAGTATGATGAATATTTAGATGATATTTATAGATAGAAATATTTTACTATATAGTATTGAGTTTTCTTTGCTATGATATAGGAAAGGAGATGACTTAATGTAATGTATTTGGTAAATATTTTTTTTGATAACAAAGATAATTTTCAATGGGCTAGTATAGCAGCATTTATAGCTTTTATTGGGAGTTGTGCAAGTGTATGGATAGCGTGGCTTAATAATAAAAATACTATAGATAAACAAGAACGGATGAGCCAAGCTAACCTTGATTTACAAGAGAAGATGAACAAGATTAACTTTAAGGGAAATGTAGTATCTAAAGCCAGAATTGAATGGATTCAGGAAGTGAGAAAAAAGAGTGTAGACTTTATGTCTGCGTGTTACAACTTATTTGAATTCCTTAGTTCATTTGAAGTGGCTCCAGCAAAAAGTGAAGAATTTTTAAAGTTAAAAAGTGAAGTTGAAAAGCATGGAACTTTGTTAATCTTATATTTTGGCCCAGATTCTAATAAGAATAATGAATTGATTGTATCTATAGTTGCTAATATACTGGAACGAACGAGAAATAAGAGTGGTTGGTATGATGTAATGGAACTTCCAGCACTTGCTGATCAGGTTGACGTGTTAAGAGACTTTCTTAGAATTTATTTTAAGGTAGAGTGGAAAAGAGCCAACGGTGAAATAAAAGATTCCCAGGTTCAAGAGTATCTTGAAAAAGATGATATATATATAAGGATAATGAGAATCTTTAGTGATTCGTTGGAGAATCATGGGGAGTGGACGGAGAGTTTTTATAATGAATTAGAAGAAAGGTATATAACTAAAGAGCCCTAAGCATGGCGATAAACGGCTTCTTTTTTATACCTGAAAGGCGGTGAGAAATTGGGTTTAAGGAATAGGTTTTCAAATTTTTTAATTAGACAAGCTGAAAAGCGCGGTTTGTTTGAAGATATTTTCAATAACGTTGTTCGTTATGGTGGTAGATATGCAGGTGATGATCATATCTTGGAATCTAGTGATGTTTATGAATTGCTACAAGATATAAGTAATCAAATGATGTTGGCTGAGATTATTGTGGAAGACAAAGACGGTAAGGAAATTAAAAATGATTCAGCTCTTAAAGTTTTAAAAAATCCAAACAATTATCTTACACAGTCTGAGTTCATTAAATTAATGACTAATACTTATTTGCTTCAAGGTGAGGTTTTCCCAGTGTTGGATGGTGATCGATTACATTTAGCATCTAATGTTTATACAGAATTGGATGATAAATTGATAGAACATTTTAAAGTAAACGGAGAAGAAATTCCATCATTCATGATTCGTCATGTGAAAAATATTGGTGCTGATCATCTAAAAGGAAAAGGTATTCTTGATTTGGGTAAAGATACACTTGAAGGTGTTATGTCAGCCGAGAAAACTTTAACTGACAAGTATAAAAAAGGTGGATTACTAGCATTTTTACTTAAGTTAGATGCGCATATTAATCCACAGAACGGTGCACAGTCCAAATTAATTAAAAAGATTTTAGATCAACTGGAATCCATCGATGATGCAAGGTCAGTTAAAATGATTCCACTCGGAAAAGGATATTCAATAGAGACGCTTAAAAGCCCGCTAGATGATGAAAAGACCTTAGCATATCTAAATGTATACAAAAAGGATTTAGGTAAGTTTTTAGGCGTAAATGTGGACACATATACGGCCTTGATTAAGGAAGACCTTGAGCAAGCAATGATGTATTTGCATAACAAGGCAGTTAGACCGATAATGAAAAACTTTGAAGACCATTTGAGTCTTCTTTTTTTCGGAAAAAATTCGGATAAACGTATTAAATTCAAGATAAATATCCTTGATTTTGTTACTTATAGCATGAAAACAAACATTGCTTACAACATTGTTCGGACAGGAATTACTTCACCAGATAATGTTGCGGATATGCTTGGATTCCCTATGCAAAATACACCTGAGTCACAAGCGATTTATATTTCAAACGACTTATCAAAAATTGGTGAGAAACAAGCTACAGATGATTCACTGAAGGGAGGTGATGGAAATGGCAAAGACAAAGGAAACACGGACATTTGACATCACCAAATTAAGTACCAGGGATGCTACGGAAGAACAACCTTCCAAGATAACTGGTTATGCAGCCGTATTTAATTCAAAGACAACTATTGGTGGCTGGTTTGATGAAGTTATTGAACCTGGTGCATTTGCTCGTTCTCTTTCTGAGAATAGTGATATTAGAGCATTATTCAATCACAACTGGGATAATGTCCTGGGAAGAACAAAAAGTGGTACTTTGCGACTGGAAGAAGATGAAAAAGGTCTGAAATTCGAAATTGAATTACCTAATACGTCTGTTGGTCGAGATTTAGCAGAAAGTATGTCCAGGGGCGATATTAACCAATGCTCATTTGGATTTTGGATAACAGAAGAAAATTGGGATTACAATGTTGAACCAGCATTAAGGACCATTAAAGAAGTAGAACTTTATGAAATATCGGTTGTTTCAATACCAGCTTATGACGATACGGAAGTATCTTTAGTTCGCAGTAAAGAGATTGGTAAAGAAATAGAGCAACGAATGAAAATGATCAAACAAATAAATCAAATCCTGGGGGAAAAGTAAAATGAACAAACAATTATTATTAGCATTACAAAAACGAAGCAATGAAAGATTAGTGGAATTACGTACACAGGTTGAGAATCCTGAATTACGTGCTGAAGACTTACCAGCAATTCAAGAAGAAATCGATGAAATTAACAAGCAATTACAAGAAGTTGCGGATGCTTTAGCTAACCTTGAAGATGATGGTGAAGGTGACGAAGGTGAGGGTTCTGGTGAAGGTGATGAAGGTGGTTCTTCTGGAGATGAGGGCTCATCCGGATCTGGAGAAGGTGGAGAAGGAAGATCTGGAAACCCAGAAGGGAATGCAGGTGTAAGTCCGGAACAACGTCAAGCAGCAATGGCAGCTATTAAATCGGCATTATCTACTCGTAATGCAAAATCAAATAAAGCGAAGGAAAAAGAAATACGCTCAGCTTTTGCTAACTTTGTTGTTGGTAACATTTCAGAAATGGAAGCACGTGCATTAGGTATCGAAGCAGGTAATGGCTCAGTTACAGTTCCAGAAGTCATTGCTAGTGAAATTATTACTTATGCTCAAGAAGAAAACTTCTTGCGTCGACTTGGCCAAGGTGTAAAAACAACTGGTAATATGAAATATCCAATTCTAGTTAAGAAGGCTACAGCGCAAGGTCATAAGAAAGAACGTACAGGTTCAAATCCAATCCCTGAAACAGACATCGAATTCGATGAAGTATACCTTGAACCCACAGAATTTGATGCATTAGCAACTGTAACGAAAAAATTATTAAAACAATCAGGTTTACCAATTGAACAAATTGTCATGGATGAATTAAAGAAAGCTTATGTTCGTAAAGAAGTCCGTTATATGGTTCATGGCGACGAAACTGATAATGTCAATCCAGGGGCACTAGCTAAAAAAGCAGTAGAGTATAAACCGACAGCAGAAGATGTTGAATTATATGATCAACTTGTTTCAATGAAAAATAGTGTGCCAAAAGTTGTTCGTAAAAAAGCCCGTTGGGTGCTTAATACAGCAGCGATTACAAAAATTGAGAAGATGAAAACTAAAGATGGTTTCCCATTATTAAAACCTTTAGAACAAGCTCAAGATGGTTGTGATTATAAATTGTTAGGCTATCTGGTGGAAGAAGAGGAAGAAATCAGTAAAGAAGGACAAGAAGATACACCTGTTTTCTATTTTGGTGACTTCTCTTCATTCAAAATTCAAGATGTTACTGGTTCATTAGAATTAGAAGTATTAAGAGAATTATTCACTAATACAAACCGAGTAGGATTTAAGTTGTATTCATTACTTGATGCTCAACTAATCTATTCACCATTTGAACCAACTATTTATCGTTATGAAGTAAAAGTTTCTACTGGAGCTTAATATGGATGATTTAATTAGCACATTTAAAGAACATATAAGATGGGATGAGGGTATGGATGATTCTATGCTCTCATTTTATTTGAAACAAGGACAAAATTACGTTCTCAAGGCAACTGGCGAGCAAACAGAATATCTAGTTATTATGTGCGCTGGTATTTTTTATGAGTATCGTGTATCCGAAAAAGAATTGAGTGCAGCTTTAGATGCAATGACACCTTTCTTTGTCCAGGAGGTATTTAGTGATGCCGAAGAGATTGAGTAATAACAGAAAACATCGAATAACTTTTATTAAAACTGAGACGAGTAAAGATGACTTGGGGCAGGTTATCGATGAGAAAGATGTTGATCATGCTATTTGTTGGGCAGATATTAAAACAATGCTAGGTAAAGAATATTTTGCGGCGGCAGCATCTCAAGCGGAAAGAACGTACCGTTTTATTATTCAATATCGACCTGACATTGAAACAACTATGAAAATTAAGTTTAAAGGACGTATTTTTGACATAACACATCCTCCAATTAATGATAGCGAAAGTAATGAAACGCTCACTATTATTGCTCAAGAGCGTGTGTGAGGTGAAGTTTAATGGGAAGTATCGATAGTCTATCAGCTGATATTGCAAGAGAGTTGCAGCGATATGCGAATGTTGTTGAAGAGGAAATTGAGGTTGCAAAGGAAAAAGTAGCGGATGCCCTAGTTGAAGAATTAAAGCAAAAAAGCCCTAAAGATACGGGTAAATATGCTAAAGGTTGGCGTAAAAAGAAAATGGGAGATGCAATTATTGTTCACAATGCAACGAAGCATCAGGTTGCACATTTATTAGAATTTGGCCATGCGAAAGCCAATGGAGGGCGTGTTCCACCAAAAGTTCACATTGCTCCGGCTGAAGAGCATGCGATTAATGATTTCGTTGAGCGTGTGGAAAGGGCGGTTCAACAATGACATTAGGTGAATTAAAGAAAATTCTAGATGCTACAGGATATCCTGTGGCCTATTCGCATTTCACAGCAACACCAACTAATCCAGTTCCAGCGCCACCTTATATTTGTTTTCTTGTGGACGGATCGGCAAATTTAATGGCCGATAACAAGGTCTATCACAAGATAAATGACTTAAATATAGAGCTTTATACAACTAGAAAAGATTTAGTTGCAGAAGCCAAACTTGAAAAGGTCCTAGATGATAATGAAATACCATACGATTCGCCATTCGAAGGGATTATTGAATCTGAAAAAATGTATCAAAAATTTTATGAAATGAGGTTGATATAAATGGGTGAGAACAAAGTTACTTTCGGTTTAAAAAATGTTTATTATGCATTGTATGAAATTTTAGATGGGGTAGTAAAATTTAAAACTCCAATTCCGATTCCAGGAGCTGTTGAACTAACATTAGATCCACGAGGTGATTTAATTGAGTTCTATGCTGATGACATGCTTTACTACTCAGCAAGTAATAACCAAGGCTATGATGGTGCATTAAATATCGCTACAATTCCAGAAAAATTTGCTGTAGATGTTTTAGGTGAAGAGTTAGATGAAGTAGACGGTGTACTAAATGAACTAGCTGATGCCAAAGGAAAACAATTTGCATTGTTATTTGAATTTGATGGAGATGAAAAAGCGACTCGTCATGTTCTATTTAACAATTCAGCAAGTCGTCCTACAGTTGCATCTAAGACGAAAACAAATTCAGCTGAACCAAATACGAATGAACTTAAATTTGTTTCTAGTCCAATTGATATTAATGGAAAACGTATGGTTAAAACGAAAACTACATCTAAAACAACACAAGCAGTTTATGATAATTGGTTCAAAGAAGTATATACAAAAAAATCAGTAGAGATACAAAAGGGAGCGTAAGTGAGTGGAAAAGACAATTACAATAGACGGAAAACAAGTCCGATTAAAAAGTACAGCAGCTACTGTTAAACGATATAAAGCGCAATTCAGACGTGATTTATTTGCTGATATGTTTAAGTTAGGGATTTTGTCTCCTTCAAATCCTCAAGAGGGCTCACTAGCTACTATTGATTTAGCTAATGCAGATTTAAGTAAGCTAGATTTTGAAGTTGTATATGATTTAGTTTGGTTGTATGCGAAAACAGCAAATCCAGAAATTTCCGAACCAATTACATGGTTAGACGGTTTTGATGAATTCCCTATTTCGGATATTATTCCGGAAATTATGGATATGATTCAAAGTACAATGGGAGCAAAAAAAAAATAAACAAAAGTAATGGAGAGCAAGGAACATTCAGTGATGAAGAATTAACCACTGATACGTTCCTTGCTCTTTGTTATAAAGCGAAATTAACGCATTGGGATCTGGACGTCATGACAATTGGTGATTGCTTTGATTACATTGCTGAATTCGCTGAAATGGAGAATCCAGACAAAGAAAAAGTAAGAAAAGCAAACCAAAAAGACTTTGATTCATTCTAAGAAAGGAGTTAGATTATGGCTGGAAGAATTAAAGGGATCACGATTGAAATTGGCGGCGAAACCACAGGTCTTCAAAACGCTTTAAAAGATGTAAATAAGCAGAGTGACAACTTGGCTAAAGAACTGAAAGATGTAGAACGTCTTTTGAAATTCGATCCTGGTAATGTTGAAGCTTTAGCTCAAAAGCAAAAGTTATTGACTCAACAAATTGAAAATACAACAGAAAAGCTAGATAAATTGAAAGCAGCAGAACAACAAGTTCAAGCCCAATTTCAAAATGGAAAGATTTCTGAAGAACAGTACCGCGCGTTTAGGCGTGAAATTGAATTTACACAAGGGTCACTTGATGGCCTGAAAAATAAGCTCGGTAACATGAAAGCTGAACAAGAGAATGTAGCGAGTTCAACAAGACAACTAGAAACGTTGTTTAGTGCTACAGGAAAAAGCGTTGATGATTTTGCAGGCGCATTAGGTAATCGTCTTGTAAACGCAATTAGAAGCGGCACAGCGACAAGTAAACAATTAGAACAAGCAATTGGAATTATTGGACGGGAAGCATTAGGAACAGAAGCTGACATAGAAAAATTACAACGTGCTCTTCGATCTGTGGATGCTGGAAATTCAATTCAACAAGTTCGAAATGAGTTAAGGGATTTGCAACAAGAGGCCGAAAGAACAGAAAAGAAGTTTGAAGGACTCAAAGTAGGACTCGAAAACGTCATTGGTGGAATGGCAGCTGGTGGCGGAATCGCAGCAGCAGTTGAAAAAGCGATGGATATGTCAAAGCTAAAAACAAAAATTGAAATAGGATTTGATGTTCCCGAATCCTCGAAAAAATCAGTAGAGGATGCGGTGAGAGGGATTTCAGCTTATGGATTAGATGCAGAAGAATCGCTTGAAGGGGTAAGAAGACAATGGGCATTAAATAAAGATGTTAGCGATGAAGCAAATGCTTCTTTAGTAAAGAGTGCAGCTGTTATTTCTAATGCCTATGGTGGCATAGATTTTACTGAGTTAATTCAAGAAACAAATGAAATCGGTAATGAGTTGGGAGTATCCCAAGAATATGCCCTATCTATGACGGATGCTTTGTTAGGTATAGGATTTCCACCCGAACAATTAGATATTATCGCTGAATATGGTGGTCAGCTGACGCGAGCAGGCTATAACGCTGAAGAGGTCCAAGCAATCATGGCAGCTGGTGTTGAAACAGGAACCTGGAATATCGATAATTTGCTAGATGGACTGAAAGAAGGCCGTGTTAAAGCGGCTGAATTTGGTCAAGGTGTCGATAAAGCTATGAAAGAATCACTTGAAGGTACGAAGATTTCAGCAGAACAAGTTGAAAATTGGGGGAAAGCTGTAGCTAACGGTGGTAAAGAAGGTTCAGCCGCCATGACTGAAATTGCACAGGCATTATCAGAAGTCGACGATGAAACAAAGCGTAATGAATTAGGTGTTAAGTTTTTCGGTACAATGTATGAAGATCAAGGACAAAACATTATAAATACTTTGTTGGGTGCAAAAGATAAAACAATTGATTTTGGGAAGCAACAAGATAAACTGAATGATTCCATTAAGAAAATGGATGCAAACCCAGCAGTTAAATTTCAAAAAGCAATGCAAGATTTACAAGTTGCGCTTCAGCCGGTTCTTAGTGTTATAGCTGATGTTATTTCTAAAGTAGCTGAATGGATTTCTAATAACCCGGAATTAGCGGCCACATTAACAGCTGTTGCAATAGCTATTGGCGTAATCTCAGGTGCTATTATGGCGCTTGCTCCTATAGTTATGGCTGTCATGGGTGTATTTGAAATCGGAGCCGCCGCCGCACTAGGCATAGTTGCCATAGTTCCTATTATCATAGCGGCCATAGTTGCTCTAGGAATTGCCATTTATAAAAATTGGGACGACATCAAACAATGGACCATTGATGCTTGGAATGCAATTGTAGAGTTCTTAGTAGGAATATGGGATGGGATTGTACAATGGGCAAGTGAAACATGGAATAGTATAAGTGAATCTACATCGGAAGTTTGGAACTCAATTAAAGAATACTTAATGGAGTTATGGAATGGGCTAGTTGAGTCCTTATCTGAAATATGGAATTCTATTGTTGAAACTACTACAGAAACCTGGAATTCCGTTGTGGAGTATTTGACTGGAATTTGGGATGGAGTAGTTGAAACGCTATCAGAAGTTTGGAATAGTATCAGCCAAACCACTTCTGAAGTGTGGACGGCGATTAGTGAGTTCTTCCAAGAAACTTGGAATGGATTAGTTGCCTTTCTAACTCCTATTTTACAAGGAATTGCTGATTTCTTCTCTATGATTTGGAACGGTATTTCCACAGTGATTCAAACTGTATGGGGTTTTATTACTCAATACTTACAAGCAATTTGGACGGCTATTTTATATTTCGCCACTCCAATTTTCGAGTCTATACGAGAGTTTTTAGCTTCGGTATGGGAATCTATTAAAGAAAAAGCTACAGCGGTGTGGGATGCACTTACAAATTTCTTAACAACTTGTTGGAATGGAATAGTTTCAATTGCGACAACTGTATTTGAGTGGATTAAAAATACAGTTACAACCGTTTGGGATACGATCAGTTCAGCAACAATGTCTGTATGGAATGCTGTTAAGAATTTCTTACAATCATGTTGGAACGGGTTAGTAGCTTTTGTAACGCCAATATTCACCTCAATAAAAGATTGGATTGTGAATACATGGAATACGATTAGTTCCACAACAAGTGCAGTATGGAATACGATTAAAAGCTATCTATCTAGCTTATGGAATGCAATTGTTTCCACAGCGAGTTCTGTATTCAATAGCATCAAAGAAGCCATTTCAACGGTTTGGAACATGATTAGTAGCACAAGCAGTAGTATTTGGAATGGTATTAAATCTACACTTTCAAACATTTGGGAAGGTATCAAGTCAACCGCATCTTCTGTCTGGAATGGATTAAAAGAAGCAATTATGACTCCTGTTCGTTGGGTAACAGATGCGGTTAGTGGGGCATTTGAAGGCATGAAATCAGCAGTATTAGGCGTATGGGATGGTATTAAAAGCGGTATTCGTACAGCTATCAATGGAATTATTCGTATCATAAATAAATTTATAGATGGCTTTAATACACCAGCAGAATTATTAAACAATATACCAGGAGTTAGCGCGCCAACTATTCCACATGTACCGATGCTTGCTAAAGGCGGAAAGCCTGTAGGAGATGGCTCATTTATTACTGGAGAAAAAGGCCCCGAACTGTTTACTAAAAGAGGAAATTCAATTACAGTTACGCCGTTATCTTCAAAAGAAAGATCCCTCGGTATCACTGGAACTATGAATCAACTAATGAGTGATATGAGCCGAATGATGGCTAGTTCAATGAGTCAATTATCAGGGTTAAAGAGTGTTATGAGTGGTGTGTATGGAAATATGTCAAATAGTAGACAAGCTATGGCAGCTAGTGTTGCGAATCAAGTGATTAATTATTCTTCAGGATCATCTGGCGGTGGAGTCATTCCAATGCTTGGTGGAGATTTAGTTATTGAAGTACCTGTTAATTTAGAAGGAAGAGACGTGGCACGCGGTACCTATCGCTATACAACCGAATACCAAGAAAGAGAAGCAAAAAGAAACTCAGACTTTTAGGTTTGGGTTTCTTTTATTTTATAAAGAAATGGGGTGACAGTATGAGTTCTTTTACATTTAACAATATACGCAAAGATTTTGTTCAAATAGAAAAGGGATGGAAAAGACCAGCGTGGGCGCCGTTAAAACGAAAATTTCTAAGTGTTCCAGGTTATCCAGGTGCAAGATTATTAACGACAGAAACTGAAATGCGAGTTTTACCTGTTCCAGTCGGAATTATTGTTCCTGATGGATCTGACCTAGAAACATTAAAAGAAGAAATAGCAGCCTGGTTAATTACAGAAAAACCTGTTGAATTAGTCTTTGATGTAACACCTGATAGGACATACCTGGCGGTTATTGATGAAGATTTTGATCCTGAGGATTTTGTTACTTTAGGTAAAGGTACTTTGAATTTTGTTTGTCCGATGCCATATAAGTTAGGGCCTACTAAAACGGTAGAATTTGAAATGGACGGGCGTGGGTTAATAGCAAATGTTCAAAATAAAGGAAGTGTAGAATCCAATCCGATTATAGAGGTTGAAGTGACGAAGCCTTCCACATTTCTTGATGTATGGAATGGAACGGATTATTTTCGCATTGGATATCCATTAAAAGCAGACCAGGTTCCAGTGGAAAGAAATCAACGTGTGTTATGGGACGAGATGGGGACAACCGTAGGATGGACGGATGTACCTAAAACTGAGGATATGACAGGTGGAGGAAAGTTTAAATCGGATGGATACCGTTTAATGGCCGAGTATCTAGGTGAACCTACAGTAAAAGGTTGGCATGGTTGCATAGCCAAAAAGAATATTCCACAAGGACCATTACAGGATTTCATCATGCAAGCCTATGTACGTATTAATAGTCATCATTGGGATCAAATGGGACGTGTGGAAATCGGTCTTCTTGATGAAAATAGCGATTATGTAGCTCGTATATCGATGAGCGATGTTCAATGGGAAGCCGAGCAAAACAGCGGATTCGCTTCTGTTGGGAATAGTAAGAAACCGGGTGGACAAGTCTTTATCAACGAGCATGGCGATCACCCAGACACTTGGACAAATTTTAGAGGTCGTTTATGGCTTGCTAGAACTGGGAACAGATGGGAAGCGTATATTTCCAAATTCATATTAGGTACGGAGATTGATGATGCTGAAAGGTTTGTTGTATGGTTCGATGAAAATAACGTCAATATGAATAAAGTCACTCAAGTACAAATCAGTATTTCTCAATTCTCTAACAACATGTTTTGTTCGGAAATGTCTATTGACGATTTAAAAATTTGGAAGGTTAACATGAATACTCAAAATAATCCTCCTTATATCTTTGATGTTGGTGACAAAGTAGTTATTGATACTGAGCGAAGTCTTGTAACGATAAATGGTAAAAGTGCTATTAATCTAAAAGATATATTTAGTGACTATCCTGTTATTCATAAGGGTTCGAATAAGCTAGAAATCATGCCTTCAACTGTCGGAACAGCCAAAGTAACGTATAGGGAGCGATTTAGATGAGGACACCAAGTGGAATCTTACATGTTGTTGATTTTAAAACGAGTCAAATTGTTTCCAACATACAACCAAAAGATTATTGGGACGATAAACGACATTGGGAAATAAAAAATAACATTGATACATTAGAGTTTAAAGTATTTGATAATACAGATCATGCAGTGACACTCATGCAGCAAAATTTAGTTTTAAAAGAAGTTCGTGATGGTCGCATTGTTCCATATGTAATTACTGAAGCTGAAAAAGATTCAGATGATAGATCAGTCATTGCTTATGCATCTGGTGAATGGATTCAACTCGCGAAAGCTGGCATTATCAATCCACAGAAGATTGTAGGTAAAACAGTCAATGAGTTTATCGATATAGCTCTTGTGGGTACGAAGTGGAAAAGAGGAAAAACAGAATACGCTGGATTCCACACAATGACCATTGATGAATTTATAGATCCACTTAAGTTTTTAAAAAATATTGCTTCCTTGTTTGAGCTAGAAATCCAATATCGCGCGGAAGTTGTAGGGTCTCAAATTGTTGGTCGTTATGTAGATATGGTGAAAAAGCGAGGACGTGATACAGGTAAAGAAGTAACTCTTGGTAAAGATTTGATGGGTATCAAACGAATTGAGAATTCCCAAAACATCTGTACAGCCCTATTAGGGTTCGTAAAAAAAGAAGGTGGAGATTTTATAACCATCTCTACTATTAATAATGGAGTCCCTTATCTTGTAGACAATGATGCATTTCAGCGATGGAATGAGCGAGGTCAACATAAATTTGGCTTTTATACACCAGAAACAGAAGAAGATATAACACCACAACGTCTTTTAACTCTTATGAAAACAGAACTAGCCAAACGAATAAATACATCCTATATATATGAAGTTCAAGCACAAAGTATAGGTCGTGTATTTGGACTAGCTCATGAGCTGATTAATGAGGGGGATACAATCCGAATAAAAGATACAGGGTTTACACCAAAACTTTATTTAGAAGCAAGAGCAATTGCTGGTGATGAGTCATTTACTGATCCTTCACAAGATAAATATACATTTGGAGATTATCGAGAAATTGTGGATGCTAATGAAGAATTACGTAAGCTCTATAATAAAGTCCTGGCTTCATTAGGTAGTAAACAAGAAATTTTAAATCAGCTAGATAAGTTGGTTAAAGAGACTGCTGAAAAAGCAAATGATGCTCAAAAAGAATCTGAATCCGCTAAGAAAATTGCTGATAAGGTCCAGGAAAACCTGAAAAATAATACGGTAAATATTATTGAAGCTAAAAATCCACCAATTGATAATCTTATAGTAGGTAAAACATTATGGCGAGATATTAGCAACGGTAAACCTGGTATTTTAAAAGTATGGAACGGGAAAGATTGGGAGCTTCTTATTCCTGATGTGGAGTCAGTTAAGAAAGATACACTGGAGCAGGTTAATAAGGATATTAAACTCACAAAAGAAGAATTAAATAAGAGAGTGGAAGAAGCGCAAAATGAAACTGCTGGTCAATTCAAGGAAGTAACAGAAAACCTTCAAGAAGTTTCTTTAACTATTAAAAATGTACAAAACTCTCAAGGTGAAATTGACAAAACTGTCTCTGAAATGAAACAAACCAACGAAGGTTTTACTAAATCTATTGACTCGTTAACGAAAAAAAACGGTGAGATCACTGAGAAATTAAATACAGTAGTAGAGACTTCCGAAGGCACAATAAAGAAAATCTCTGAGGTACAGAAAACAACAAATGATCTAAAGAAAACAACTACTGAAATAGAAGAAAAAGCTGGGGAAATCAGTGAAAAGTTAACAAGTGTAGAAAAGAAAGTTGATAATACGGAAATTGGTATTCGAAATCTATTACTAGAAACAGCTACTAAATCCCATTCAGTGAAGACTGGAGAAAATAAGCCTCATACCTATTTTGGTGTAGCTAAGGATGCGGTTACTTTAATTCAGGGCAAGAATATTGCTATGAGCTTTCTATTTACAGGTAAGGTTACTGCATGGGGTACAACGAATAAATGGGCTGGTTTTGAAGTGAAAATTACTTTTACAGACAATACATTTGCTTATCCTAGCTGCCGTATAGAAAACCGTCTAACACTAGGTAAACAGTATAAACAGGAAAGATTTACAGCGAGTGCTGTAGTAATGGATAAGCCTATTAAAGAGATTTTAGTTTACGCTTTAGGACGTGATTTCACAGGAGACGTGTTAATTGAAAAGCCTAAATTAGAAGTTGGCACAGTACCTACTGCATGGACACCGGCACCAGAAGACCAAGTAACGAATGAGGAATTCAATAAGAAAACAAACGAGATTGAGAAAAGTGTGGATGGAATCAAAGAAAGTATCAAAACAGTAGAAAAAACACAAGTCGATTTTAGCGAGCGTGTTACTACTGTAGAGAAAACAGCAGATGGTATTAAAGAAAATGTTACTAGTATACAAGAAATACAAACCAAACAAGGTACGCAATTACAAGAAGCTAAAGCAGGTTGGGAAACTACTGCAAAAGCTCTGGAAGGAAAAGTAGAAATAAAAGATGTTGAGAATTATGTAGGTGGTTTAGGTACTGTAAACGAGTTGCGTGATGCTGATTTTAAGTTAGGACAGAAATATTGGTTTTGGAATAGTGGTAATGGAGCAACTGGATCTGTTGATACGAATTTAAAATACAAAGGTATGAATACATTTGCAATTACCGTTACTGGCCAGACTCAAGATCGTTGGTGGGGACTTACAAGTCAATTCATTGAGTGTCAGGTTAACGAAGACTTTGTGGCATCAGGCTATTTCAATACCGATGGGAAAACACCTATTGATAGTGGTGGTGCATTTATTGAAATTGAGTGGTGGACTGCTGACAAAAAAACTCGCATTAAAACAGCTAGAACGAATATCAAGGTTGTAAATCATACATGGATTCGTGCTGTATGTACAGATAAAGCACCAGCCAATGCAGCGTTTGTGAGATGGCGTTATTACGTTACGAGAAATGGGCGTTTATGGTGTGCTGCACCTATGTTACAACGTGGCACTATTGCTACAGAATTTTGGCTACATCCAAAAGATCAAACGGATGCTGACAAAATGATAGAGGATATTGCTAATAGAGTAGCAACTAAAGATTACGATAAAAAAGTAACCGAATTAGAAAGAAGTATCGCTACTAATGAAGAAGGCGTTACTATCATTTCAAAAAAACAGGAAAGTTTTATTAATGAGACCTATAATGCCTATGTAAAGAAAACGGAATCTAAGTTACAGGTACTAGATGAAGGAATCCTTGCACAGATTTTAAAAGATGGTATCGTTACTGCCATCAATATGACTCCTGGAAAAATTACAATTAATGCTGCAAAACTGGATATTAATGCAGATACAATGGTGAAATGGTTAACAGCAAAAGGTATTGATACGAATCTTATTAGAATTGATGGTGATAAGATAACCATTGATAAAGATGGTGTAACGGTTAAAATGCTAGACTTCCTATTCCAAGACGAATGGGGTACAAAAACAACTGCGGTATCAAGACGAAACCTGATAGCAGATCCTGACTTTTCTAGTGTTACAAAGAAAAACATCGGACATAACGATTATTATGGGTTTGAAGGTGGATACGGCCTTACTTGGAAGTCATGGGGAAATGTCGTAATTGAAAAGAATACACATATATTCGATTACGAGCAAATGGTAAATGCTGCAAGGGTAGATATGTATAACTATCCAGAAGCAATCGTGAATAATGGGATACATCCTGGAAATGAATACACATTATCTGCTCATTTTAGAACAGCAATGATAAATGGGGTACGTAAAACAGGGAAACCGCGTTTACAAGTATGCTGCGTTAAATTCCGAGACAATGTAAGTTACGATATATGGAATGAACAAAAAATGGATTTCCCTGAACCGTCTACATTTTATGGAGAAATCAGAAGATACTCTTTCACTTTCAAAGTGCCAACAAACTATATTCCGCAACAACACGCATTGATTATTAAAGTTTGTTCTGGAAATGCTGACATGAGACAAGGGACAGCGATTTGTGTAAGTGGTGTAACGCTATACAGTGGCAAATATGCATCTATGTATAATTGGGATCGTGCTGCAGCAGAAAGAGCAGATGGCATTCAGCCGTTTAACGCACTTGCTGTAGGCGGTGTGAATAACAATATATCTCCAGCACCAGACGGACAAACGTTTGATATAAGTACTGAAAAAGAAGTTAAAATCTTTAGGAATATACGAGCAATGCAGGGAGTTAACTTAGGTGGCGGTGGATTCCAACAATGGGGGCATATTCGTTTTACAGACGGTAATGCTGGAGCTGGTTTTTATACAAGTACTCCAAGTGGTTGGAAATTTAACGCACTTGGATAGAAAGGAGAAATAAGAATGAATGAGAATCAAATGATGCCACTTCAAGCAGGTGAAGGCTTTCCTTTTGTGGGGAGGCTGGTGGATGCAGAGCGCACAGAGACAGGGATTTTTGTGCAAATACCTGCTGATATGTTAAATAATGCAGGTCTTCTAAATGGTGTTAGCAGGGTTGAAGTATGGAGAGAGATGGATGGGACAGTAAAGTTTCGAATTGCTACGCTGTGTGAAATATGTAAACGCGGAGCGCGTTTGTACCCACTAGATATGGGATTTGCGAAAAAGAACATTTGTTTAGAGTGTTATACATCACTTACAGGGAATTATCCATCCCAAGAACCGCCAACACCAACTAATGAAAATAACACACAAACAGAGCAGGAGCAGCAATAGCTGGTCTTTTTTTATTGCCTAAAAAGGAGATGAGAACGGTGGAAGATGCAATTTTCAATTCAGTCATTCAACAAGGTGCATTTGCAGCGTTATTTGTGTGGATGCTATTTACTACACAAAAAAAGAATGAGCAGCGTGAAGAAAAATATCAACAAGTAATTGATAGAAACCAGCAAGTAATTGAAGAACAGGCAAAGGCTTTTGGATCTATTTCTAAAGATGTAACAGAAATTAAACAAAAATTATTTGAAGGAGATGTACAGTAATGAGACACATTGTAGATTTATCAAAATGGAACAATAAAATGAATTGGCCAGTTGCAGCACCACAAATTGAATTAGCTATTTGCCGTGTACAATATGGTTCGAATTTAGTAGATCACTTGTATAATGACCATGTAGTGAATTTAGAGAGATATGGTATTCCACATGCTGCATATGCTTATGGATGTTTTGTATCAGTAGCGGATGCAATTGTGGAAGCTAAGGACTTCTTAGCGAGAGTAAATCCTAATGCTAAATTTCTTGTGTTAGATGTGGAAGACGATACAGTAAAATCAATGAAGAGCAAAGGTAACCTTAATGAATTAGCTAAAGCATCACAAGTGTTTATCGATACATGTAAAGCTGCAGGTTGGAAAGTAGGATTTTATGTAGCGCATCACATGTACGGTGAATATAATTTACAAAGTGTACAAGCTGATTTTATTTGGTTACCACGATACGGAACAAATGATGGTAGCCCACAGAGGAAACCATCCTATCCTTGTGATATCTGGCAATATACTGATAATGGTTATATTGATGGTATTGGAAAAGTGGATATCAATTTAATTCAAGGAAATAAAACGTTAGATTGGTTTACAGGAGATAAACAAACAGAACAAGCTATTACCAATGGTGGCTATCAATATGTTAAATCTGGTGGTTTCGGTATTTCATTGGTACAGGAAGTCGTAAACGTTATGAATGAGCGCGGAACAAAAGGAGAAGTTATTGCAGATCCAATAACTGGCTTAGCATATTTACAAACTGAAGTATTGCCAAACGGTGAATTAGATAAAATCACAGCTTGGATGGATGATAGAAATTGGTGGTACGAGTACATTAAAAAATAAACAATGAAAGCCGTCCTTAATAGGGCGGCTTTTTTTATTAATTTGCTAATTTAGTATTTCCAGGTATATATTTAAATGATATTTCTCTTCCTTCTTCAAATTCATCATCCCAGATACATTTTACTGAAACGAATTGACTACTAATAAGATTAGACCTAACTTCAAATGTAATTGATAAACCCGCACTAATTTCATTTGGAATGAAATTATCATTCCAATTCGTTAATTTTAGTCCATCATATAGATAGGTAGTCGGATATGAATTCCCTGGTTGTATATCATTTTTTTGTATTTTTTCTAATGCATTATCATTGATAGTGATATTAAAGTTTTTTGCATCAGATTCTCCTGTATTACTTATCTTTATTAATTTGGCACCATTTAAGTTACTATCTCCCTTTATTTCTTGCCAAACTATCTTTGCTTTCTTTTTATTATCTTGCTCATTTTTAAATTTTTTCTTGTTAATGCTGGTGTTCTGCCAATTAAAATATAAAGCAAAGCAAGATAAAATGAAACTAATGATACTAAGAATACTAGCCCAATTATTTAATATAAAATCCAAAAAGAACACCCTTTCTAAAAAACACTATTAATATGTAATAGTTAGAAATCGACTTTAATAAGTCTTTTCTTATTCATATGTAATTAAAATTTACTTTTAGATAATGCTTTTAATATAGGGTTTATGATTTTACTCAATAAACGAAATGCGTTAAAGATTGAACGAATAACTTTCATAGATTAACGTCCTCTCATTCTCACACCTTATAAGTCTGAGATTTTCTTTACTTCTTTTTCTTTCGCTTTAAAGTCTTTTTTATATTGTTTAAAGTCATTCCGGTCGACTCTAAACTTCTCACCAGTAGCTACATTTTTTACTAAATATGTTTTAGCTGTAAGTTCTTTTATTAAGAACCAAATTGCGAATAATACAAGGGATATTCCTAATGTGAAAGGAATTAATACTATTGCAGAAACAGTGATTATAAGTTCTGCTTTAGAATCAGCTCTTTTTAAAATTAATCTATCCCCAGCAGCGGCTTCAGATTGTTGTAATTGTTGCATACGTTGTAAGGATGCGACTGTATCATAACTCATGAAAAAACCTCCTTGAAATAATACCTAAATCATACCAATTTCATGCAACAACTGTAAATGCTTCATTATTTCACATCGATAAATTCATCAATTTTAAATTTCATATTTAACCGGAAGGCGTCAGTACATAAAACTATTTTTGAATGTACATCTATGTTAATTACTGTTATATGTTCTTCATGTACGAATCCATTTCTGTAATAAGAAACAAGTATTTCTTTGGCGTTCTGCAAAGATTCACTTAAACTTCGCTCTATTCGCTCTTTAGTATCATCAGTCAGGAATGGTTTTGGAACCTTGTATTGTTCTTCGATCATTTGATCTATTGCTTCATATTGCTCTGGAAGACTTTTAAAAGCTTGCCACTTTACCATGCCGCGACCTTTTATTCTTGGAACTCCCCAATTCTCCATGTTGTTTCCTCGTTTCTACTTGTTTAAATATTGCTTCCTACTAAAACTTTTATTGTGCGTGATTTGGATGGATCGCGGTGGATATATCCCTTTTCTTCCAAGTGCATTAGGTGCATATGTACTGTAGAACTAGAAGCGAGTCCGGTTGCTTGGCAAATTTCCCTAACAGTGGGAGGATATCCGTTTTCTATTACTTTTTCTTGGATTAAAGTTAAAATTTCAGCTTGTCTACTTGTCAATGGTTTCATGGTGTATATCCTCACTTTTTGTATGAAATATATAGCCATATAATACCAAGGTAATAACAAAAAATCAAACGCTTGTTCGTCTTTTTAATGGGGATTATGCTCCCATAAATTCCTTATCGAAATAGAACTTGTCCATTAATTTATTTACAATTCCGTTGAAATAAGCGAATTTACCTTTCTTCATTTTTACTCCGGATTTAATCTTCATAACAAATTCTTTGATAGCTTTTAAGCCAATAGTAAGTTCCTGGTCTTTAGTAAATGCTTTATCACCTGTAGAGAAGTTAATGGTTTTATTACACTGTCTTACGACCTTCCACAGTTCTTGAATTGTTTTAGATTCACTGTAAAAAGAGCTAACTAAAGAAACAAAACGTTCTGGTACCCAGTGAGCAACGAAATCAGCTTGTTCAATATTCTTTTCTGGAGTATTGCTATCCTCATTACTATTACGTTTGTTTTTATCTTTTATATTTTGTTTTAAGGAAATAGGTTTTGTTTTAATGGTAGGACACTTTGTAGGACTTTTAGTATCTACCTTGTCGGACATTTCTTCCACAATTGGTTGAATAATAATAGCATTAGAAGTTTGAAGCATATCCTTTTTACGTTTCATTGCTACTTGTTTAATCATCTCTAAATCCACAAGTTTCTTCATTAAACGTTGTACAGTTTTATATGAAACTTCCATCATGTCAGCAATTGAATTTTTGCAAAGGAAACTAACACCTACATATTTGCAGCTGTGGCACTTTAAAATTTCAAGTAATGTAATGAGTTTAGATTGTACATCCGTACGCTTAATAGACATACGGATATTATCTCTGTATGTACGTATAGTTTTGTTGAGTTCTTCCAATTCTATAAATGGTGATAAGTTACGAAATGATTCTTCGCTTGCTATTACGTCTATGCATTTCTTTTCCATATTATATGTCTCCTTCTCGGAAACAAAAAAGCAACGTCACCAATAATTTGGTAAACGTTGCTTAATAGACCCTGCATGATGTACAATAACTCATGAGAGTATAGCAAGTGTTTACCTGGTCAGCTCAGGTGAACGGTATAAGAGTGTTGGTAGCACTACTTATACACGCTGTGCTCTTTTGTTTTGTAATTTTTCGTATTTACGAGAACTTTACATGTTTATATTTAAATACAAAAAATCAAGTTATACATAGGCAAACGATCTTTATTGGAAGTTTAAACACGTCAATTGTACACCCGAGGGAAGTTTTTAAAGAAGCCTTCCGTCGTGCAGCAGCCTCTATCATATGTCTTCATAACCATCCCTCAGGAGATCCCACGCCGAGCCGTGAAGATATTGCAGTAACAAAACGCTTAGTAGAATGCGGCCAGATTATCGGAATTGAAGTGCTTGATCATATTATAATAGGTGACCATAAATTCGTGAGTTTAAAGGAAAAAGGTCATATTTAAGACTATGCTTTTTACTTATTTTGTTTTATAATGTGATTTATGAGTTTTTTGTAGAAATTTATCTACAAAAAGGATAAAGATATAAAAAACGTACTGTTTTTATAATATAAAGTAAGAAAAAATGAGTCCGTGAAAACAAGAAAGGAAGATAAATAATATGTTTGGATTTGGTGGATTTACTCGCGATCTTGGAATAGACTTAGGAACTGCGAACACGCTTGTATATGTAAAAGGAAAAGGTGTAGTTTTACGTGAACCTTCAGTAGTTGCGTTACAAACTGATACGAAACAAATCGTTGCTGTAGGTAGCGATGCAAAACAAATGATTGGTCGTACACCAGGGAACGTTGTGGCACTTCGCCCGATGAAAGACGGTGTAATTGCTGATTATGAAACAACTGCAACAATGATGAAATATTACATTCAACAAGCTCAAAAATCAAACGGTTTCTTCTCACGTAAGCCGTATGTAATGGTATGTGTACCATCTGGTATTACAGCTGTAGAAAGACGTGCAGTAATCGATGCGACTCGTCAAGCGGGTGCTCGTGATGCTTATCCTATCGAAGAGCCATTTGCAGCAGCAATTGGTGCAAACTTACCTGTTTGGGAACCAACTGGTAGTATGGTTGTTGATATCGGTGGTGGTACAACAGAAGTTGCAATTATTTCTCTAGGTGGTATTGTAACAAGCCAGTCAGTCCGTGTTGCTGGTGATGATATGGACGATTCAATCATTCAGTACATTAAGAAAAGCTATAACTTAATGATCGGTGAAAGAACAGCTGAAGCATTAAAATTAGAAATTGGTTCTGCAGGTGAGCCAGAAGGTATCGAGCCTATGGAAATTCGCGGTCGTGATTTAGTAAGTGGTTTACCAAAAACAGTACTAATTCAGCCAGAAGAAATTGCAGATGCATTAAAAGATACAGTAGATGCGATTGTAGAATCAGTTAAAAATACGTTAGAAAAAACTCCACCTGAATTAGCGGCTGATATTATGGACCGCGGTATCGTATTAACAGGTGGCGGGGCATTACTACGTAATTTAGATAAAGTAATTAGTGAAGAAACGAAAATGCCAGTTCTTGTTGCAGAAGATCCATTAGATTGCGTAGCAATTGGAACAGGTAAAGCATTAGACAATATCGATCTTTTCAAAACTGCTGCTCGATAATATTGCAAAATAAAAATCAGTGAAATTAAGAGGGTGTGAACGTGCCACAGTTTTTCTTAAACAAAAGATTAATTGTTTTGTTGGTTAGTATTATTCTTCTCGTGGCATTGATTGGAATCTCATTGAAAGAACGGAACAGTTTAACATGGCCAGAGCAGTTTGTTAAAGATACTGTCGGTGTTGTAGAACGTGTATTCCAAAAGCCAGCGAAATACGTAGCTGGATTCTTCGAAAATGTAGAGGATGTAAAGCGCACGTATGAAGAGAATAAAGAATTAAAAGCAAAATTAGATAATTATGCAGGTCTATCAGGGAAAGTAAAACAATTAGAAGATGATAACAAGAAGTTACAAGAGCTAACTGGTAAAAAAGAGTTAAATAGCGGGTATACTGAAATTCCAGCTACTGTTGTTTCTCGTAATCCAGATAAATGGTACGATTTAATTGGAATTGATAAAGGGGCACAGCAAGGAATTAAAAAAGATATGGCTGTAGTAACTTCACAAGGGTTAGTTGGAAGAGTGAAAAGTGTATCTCAGTTTACATCATCAGTAGAATTACTAAGTTCTATGAGCCGAACAAATCGCGTTTCTGCTATTGTACAAGGGCAAGAGAAAATCTTTGGATTGATTGAAGGTTATGACAAAGAAAAGCAATTACTTCTTTTCACAAAGATTGGCTCTGATGCACCGGTAGAGAAAGATCAACTAGTTGTAACATCTGGACTGGGTGATATTTTCCCGAAAGGTCTTGTAATTGGAAAAATCGTTGAAGTTCAGCCGGATGCATATGGCTTAACAAAAACAGCTTATGTAAAACCTGCCGCTGATTTAAATGACGTAGAGCATATTACGGTTGCTAAACGTGCAACACCTTCAGCGCCATTAGAATAGGAGGAGAAGAAGAGATGATGAAGATATTAAAAAGAGCAGCTCTTCCTCTTTTGCTCCTTTTTGTGTTTCTATTTGAAAATATGTTTGCTACTGTTGTTCCAACGGATGTGTTTTGGAAAGACAGCATAGCAGCACCGCATTTCTTTATAATCGTCTTATGTTTTATTACAGTGTATTATAGTCCGGTCCAAGGGATTTATTACGGACTATTATTTGGCTTCTTATTTGATACCGTATACACAGAACTTGTCGGGATATATATTTTTGCTTATCCGATTTTAGCTTATTTAGTATATAGTGTGATGAAAGTACTACAATTGAATTTATTTATTGTTGTTTCTATCATATTAGCTAGCGTTGTAGCACTAGAGTATTATGTGTATGGATTCTTAACTTTATTAGGACGTACTCATATGCCAGCGTATGTCTTTTTCACAGATCGTCTCCTTTCTACTTTATTGTTAAATGCTATTTTCTTATTGATAGTTTGTTTCCCACTGAGACGATATATAGTGCGTCTTTCAAAAGCGATGGAAGAAAAAGAAAAAAGGATTTTCTAATTTTATGTCGAATTGAATCGGTGGGGTGAACTTTAGTGGAAGAAAAAAAGCAACAAAATGTAACGATAAAAGGGACAAAAGATGGGATAACGCTTCATTTAGATGATTGTTGTTCATTCTCAGAATTATTGATGGAATTAGACGAAAAACTTTCTACACATTACTACGATGGTGATGGGCGCTCTTTAATTGAAGTGCATGTGAAAGTAGGAAATCGTTATTTAACAGAAGTCCAACAAGAAGAGATTCGTACGTTAATTCGTAATAAAAAGAATCTTGTTGTGGATTCAATTGAAAGTGATGTTATCACTAAAGCAGAAGCAATAGCTTGGAAAGAAGAAACAGAAATTGTCCCTATTTCCAAAATTGTTCGCTCTGGACAAGTTTTACATGTAAAAGGAAATTTGTTGTTAATTGGAGATGTTAATCCAGGCGGAACGGTTATCGCTGGGGGGAATATTTTTGTCGTAGGATCATTAAGAGGAATTGCACATGCTGGGTATTATGGGGATTCGGATGCTGTAATCGCTGCATCTGTTATGAACCCGATGCAACTTCGAATTAGTGATGTGGCAATGCGGGCTCCGGAAGAGAAAGAAGACGGAGCGGAGGCGGCAGAATGTGCGTATATTAATGAGAACAATCACATTGTTGTCGATCGCCTGCAACTTCTCACTCATCTTAGACCTAATTTAACAAAGTTAGAAAGGGGAATTGTATAGCTGTGGGAGAGGCAATAGTAATTACATCTGGAAAAGGCGGAGTAGGTAAAACTACTACATCTGCGAACATTGGTACGGCCCTAGCGTTATCTGGAAAGAAAGTGTGCTTAATTGACACAGATATCGGTCTTCGAAATTTAGACGTAGTAATGGGGCTGGAAAATCGTATTGTATTTGATCTTGTTGATGTCGTTGAAGGGCGTTGCCGTTTACCTCAGGCTCTTATTAAAGACAAACGTTTTGATGATCTTTATTTATTACCTGCAGCACAAACGAGTGATAAATCAGCGGTAACACCTGAACAAATGGATGAATTAATACAAGTATTACGTCAAGATTATGATTACATATTAATCGATTGTCCTGCGGGGATTGAGCAGGGATTTAAAAATGCGGTAGCTGGTGCGGATAAAGCAATCGTTGTTACGACTCCAGAAGTATCCTCAATGCGCGATGCGGATCGTATTATTGGGCTTTTAGAAAAAGAGGATATTGAACCACCCAAACTTGTTATTAACCGTGTACGTAGTCATATGCTTCATGAACAGGATATGTTAGATGTTGATGAAATTGTACGTACATTGTCAATCGAGCTTCTTGGTGTTGTCGAAGATGACGATGAAGTTATTCGAGCTACAAATACAGGTGAACCTGTGGCGTTGCAACCAAGCGGAAAAGCAGCGTTGGCTTATCGTAATATTGCAAGACGCTTGTTAGGTGAGAATGTACCATTACAAGCATTTGAACAAGAAAAGGTATCGGTATTTGCAAAGGTGAAAAACTTCTTTGGAATCCGTTAAGAGCACTTCGCACATATGCGAGGTGCTTTCTTTTTTCTTCACACGAATATCTTTCTTTCTTAGCTCATACATATGTACAAACTGTATACAACTGTTTCTAATGAAATTAGCTTAACGAAAGAAAGGAGACAGTATGAAGAATAGACGCGTAGAAGAAATTAAAAAGCGGATTGCAAAAAGGAAGGCCGAGCAAGCAAGGATGGAGGAAGAGCAGTATTTTAACGGAGGGAATTTTGATAGTGAAGCAGTATTTATTGAAGATGGAGAAAAGGAAATGCATCCTTTATTTCGAAAGGAAGTCTTTTTCTTCAAAGTTTTATTATCAGCAATATTAGTTCTTTCGGTTGCTATTTTATATAAGAATGCTCCTTCTTCATTCAATGGAGCTAAAGCTGTTACAGAAAAAGTGATGAAAGAGGAATTTCAGTTTGCTACTGTAGCGAAATGGTACGAAAAGCAATTTGGAAAACCGCTTGTATTCTATTCGCCGAACGAGAAAAAAGAAGGAAGTATTCAGCAAAAAGATTATGCAATTCCTGCTTCTGGAAAGGTAATGCAAGGGTTTCAAAAAAATGGCCAAGGTGTATTTGTCCAAACAGCTACAAATGCAAAAGTGGAGTCAGTAAATGAAGGGTTAGTTGTTTTTGCAGGCAAGAAAGAGGAACTTGGAAATACAGTTCAAATTCAACATGCAGATGGTACGGAGTCATGGTATGCAAACTTAAACGATATGTCAGTGAAATTATATGATTACGTTTCAAAGAAACAAAAAATTGGAACGGTGAGTAATGATACAAATGATAAAAATGGAAAGTTTTATTTCGCGATAAAAAAGAATGAGAAATTTATTGATCCGATCCAGGTGATATCATTTGATTAAATATAGGGACGTTTTAACGAAAATTTCCGTGCATCCATTATTTTGGGTTATTATTGTCATTGGTATTTTTACTGCGCGTTTTAAAGAGTTACTACTGTTATTTTGTATTGTTCTTATTCATGAACTTGGGCATGCTTTTGCAGCAGCACACTATAATTGGCGTATAAAAAGAATTCAGCTTTTGCCGTTTGGTGGCGTTGCCGAGCTTGAGGAACATGGTAATAAGTCATTGAAAGAGGAACTTGTTGTCGTAATTGCAGGACCGATTCAACATGTTTGGATGATGCTGGTAGGTTATATGTTGTTCAAAGCTGGTTGGCTGAATGCAGATTTATATTATTTCTTCATGTGGAATAATATAATTATTTTAGCATTCAATTTACTTCCTATTTGGCCGTTAGATGGCGGGAAAGTATTGTTTAATGTATTATCATATCGTTTCCCTTATTTACAAGCACATGAAAAGATGATGCAATTGTCATGTGTTTTTTTTAGTGTAATATTAGGATGGCAGTTACTTTGGAATAGTAACAATATTATGATGTGGGTACTACTCATATTTTTAGCAGTGTCATTATATCAAGAGTGGAAACAAAGACGGTATGCATTTATGCGTTTTTTATTAGAACGTTATTATGGAAACAAAAGAGGAATCGAAAAGATTGCACCTATTGAAGTGCAAACGGAAGATCGTTTATATACGATCTTCACAAAATTTCGTAGAGGATATAAGCATTCTATTATCGTCCGTGGAAAATATAAAGAGCATTACACATTGGATGAAAATGAATTGCTCTATGCATATTTTACTGAAAAACGAACAACTTCATCAGTTGAAGAATTAATCGGTTAGTGTTGACGATAGCACTAACCTTTTATTATTGTAAAAGCAAAGAAGATTATAAAGTGAGGAAATAATTTTGAAAACGTTATATGTGAATTACGCTGGTTCGGAAAAGCGCGTTGCAATTGAAGAGAAGAAAAAGATTGTTGAGTTTTTATGGAAACGTAATGAAGAGCAAGAGATTGTTGGGCATATTTATGTTGGACGTGTCGTAAGAACAATTGCTGGAATGAATGCAGCTTTTGTAAACATCGGTTTAGAAAAACATGCTTACCTTTCATACGATGATGTACCATCTTCTTATCGTATACATGAAGGGCAAGCGATACTCGTACAAGTTGTGAAAGAGGCAATTGATACGAAAGGGCCTAAATTGACAGCGAATATAGAATTTACCGGGAAATATGTCGTTTATATGCCGTTTGATGAGATGCGCGCTGTTTCTCGAAAAATAAAAAATAATAAAAGAAGACAACAGTTACTCCAAATTGAAATAGAGGGAACGGGGGGGTACATTTTCCGTTCTGCTTCTGAAAAAGAAGCAATTGAAGAAATACAAGCTGAAATGCAAGGATTACAACAGTTGTATGAAGAGTTAAAAAGAAAAGAGGGTCAAGGAAAGGTGCCGTTATTACTTCATCGACCGGCGACCTTTTTAGATCGTGTATTTCAAGAGAACCCAATTGAAACAATTGAAAAAGTAGTTGTAGATACAAGAAGTATAGTAAAGGAATTAGAAGACAAAGTTGGAAAAGAAAAAGTATCTTTTTATAATGAAAAGTCTTCGATGTTTAACCATTTTGGAATAGAGCGTGAGATTGAGAAAGCACTCCAAAAAATTGTTTGGCTTCCAAATGGTGCTTATTTAATTGTAGAACAAATGGAGACGATGACTGTAATTGATGTGAATACGGGCAAGTTTACGGGAAAACAAAATTTACAAGATACAGTACTTCGTACAAATGAGCTAGCCGCTGAAGAAATTGCACGCCAATTAAGACTTCGTGATATTGGTGGTATGATATTAATTGATTTTATTAATATGAAAAAAAGAGAAGATAAAGAAAAGGTAAGAGAATGTCTCATAGCTGCTATGCAAGATGACCGAACATATACAAGGGTGCTCGGCTTTACGGAGCTAGGGATTTTGGAAATGACACGTAAACGTAAAAAGCATTCTTTACGGGACGTATTATTAAAAGAGTGTGTACCTTGCAAAGCGACGGGTTATGTGATGTCGCATGAAACAATTGCGTATGAGTTAGAGAGAGAACTAATCACATATGGCAATATAGAAGATGAAGCAGTATTAATCGCTGCGCCTAAAGAACTGCAAAAACAGTTTTTGCAAAAAGGATTACAAAAAAATATTCCATTTGAAATTTATTTCAAAGATGATATTATCGAAAAGTATGCTATCGTTCGTTTTGGAAGTAAAAAAGAAATTGTAGAACGGAAAAAATAGTTAGCAGAACATTTATTGACAACCGTCTATGATTCATGATAACATCTTTATGTTATAGTTTATAGCACCTAAACGGCTATATGCTACAACCGCACAAGACAGGTTCCCTAAAGGCATTTATGTCTACCTCGTTTTTGGCGAGTCTTAGTAATTAAGAGGAGGTGCAAGTATGTACGCAATTATCGAAACAGGTGGAAAACAAATTAAAGTTGAAGCTGGTCAAGCAATCTACATTGAAAAATTAGATGTTGAAGCTGGTGAAACTGTTACTTTTGACAAAGTTCTTTTCGTTGGTGGCGAAAACGTTAAAGTTGGTAGCCCAGTTGTAGAAGGTGCAACAGTTACTGCGAAAGTTGAAAAACAAGGTCGCGCTAAGAAAATCATCGTTTTCAAATACAAAGCGAAAAAGAACAATCGTAAGAAACAAGGTCATCGTCAACCTTACACTAAGCTAGTTGTTGAAGCTATCAACGCTTAATTCTGGTTAACATGATTAAAATTACGATAAGTCGCACGAAATTAGGAAGTATCCAATCATTTAAAATGACTGGACATGCCGATTATGCGCCACATGGACAAGACCTTGTCTGTGCTGGAACTACAGCGGTTGTGTTTGGTTCTATAAATGCAGTGGAAGAACTTTGTAATGTGCAAGCAACTATTGAACTCGGAAGTGATGGCGGATTCTTAACGTATGAATTGCCTAATGATTTAGACGTTCATGCAGCAGAAAAAGCACAAACGCTTTTAGAAGGATTAGTTGTTTCGCTTAAGACGATCGAACTTGATTACGGAAAGTATATCCGTTTAATAGAAAAAGTGCAGGAGGTGTAACGTATGTTAAGATTAGATCTTCAGTTTTTCGCATCTAAGAAAGGTGTAGGTAGTACAAAGAACGGTCGTGACTCTCAGTCAAAACGTCTTGGTGCTAAACGCGCAGATGGTCAAACGGTTACAGGTGGTTCAATTCTTTACCGTCAACGCGGTACAAAAATTTATCCAGGTGTTAACGTTGGTCGTGGTGGCGATGACACTTTATACGCGAAAGTTGACGGCGTAGTACGCTTTGAGCGTCTTGGTCGTGACCGCAAACAAGTGAGCGTATATCCTGTTGCTCAAGAAGCATAAGAACTCACGGAAAACTCTAACCTGAGTGCAGGTTAGAGTTTTTCTATATTAAGGGGTATCTAAATGAATGAAAAATGGACAATTATAGATGCATTGCGCCATTCAAGACATGATTGGCTCAATCGTATGCAGATGGTGAAAGGAAACCTTTCCCTTGGAAAAGTGGAAGAAATTCATAGTCTCATCGATCGTTTTGTCCAAGAAGCGAGACAAGAATCCAACCTGATGGGGCTATCAATGCCTTTATTTTCAGAGTGGATTTTAACATATAATTGGAAACAGCAGCCGTGCTTATTGGAGTACGAAGTATTAGGGAAATTACATAACTTATCTCACTTAGATGAGACTGTATGTACATGGACGAATCAATTTTTCTCGATGCTTCAGCATAGTTTAGACGTATATGTTGAAAATTATGTTTGTATCACAATTGAATGTGACGCGGATAATGCTCGTTTCTTTTTTGATTTTCGTGGTAAGCTAACGAGTGTAGAAGAACTACAGAATTGGCTTGCGACCCAAAACAATAAATGGTATTCCATTTCTTATACAGTGCGAGACGAAGAAGTCTCAGTTATATTACAACCAATTGAAAAAAGTGTGGTGAAATAATGTTTGTAGATCAGGTCAAGATATATGTAAAAGGCGGCGACGGTGGTAATGGTATGGTTGCGTATCGTCGTGAGAAGTATGTACCAAAAGGTGGCCCAGCAGGTGGCGACGGAGGTAAAGGTGCAGATGTTGTTTTCGTAGTTGAGGAAGGCTTACGTACATTAATGGACTTCCGCTACCAACGTCATTTCAAAGCTGATCGCGGTCAGCACGGAATGAGTAAAGGTCAGCACGGACGTAAATCTGAAGATTTACTTGTAAAGGTTCCGCCAGGAACAGTAGTAAAAGATGAAAAAACTGGTCAAATTCTTGCCGATTTAGTAACGCATGGACAAACTGCTGTAATTGCAAAAGGTGGCCGTGGTGGCCGTGGTAACTCACGTTTCGCAACAGCTACGAACCCAGCGCCAGAAATCGCTGAGAACGGGGAACC
This sequence comes from Bacillus sp. BR3(2024), assembly GCF_039134555.1. NCBI lineage: Bacteria > Bacillati > Bacillota > Bacilli > Caryophanales > Bacillaceae > Bacillus > Bacillus sp. BR3(2024). Next base: position 4,239,115 of record NZ_CP152433.1, on the reverse strand, counting down.
AGGTCAAGAGCGTGATGTTATTCTAGAACTTAAAGTACTAGCAGACGTTGGACTTGTTGGATTCCCAAGTGTAGGTAAATCTACATTATTATCTGTTGTATCATCAGCGCGTCCGAAAATTGCAGAGTATCACTTCACAACAATCGTTCCGAATCTTGGTGTTGTTGAAACTGGTGATAACCGCAGCTTCGTTATGGCTGACCTTCCAGGACTAATTGAAGGCGCACATGCTGGCGTCGGACTTGGACACCAATTCTTACGTCATATTGAGCGTACACGTGTAATCGTGCATGTTATTGATATGTCTGGTTTAGAAGGCCGTGATCCATATGAAGATTACGTAACGATTAATAATGAATTGAAAGAATACAATCTTCGCTTAACTGAGCGTCCGCAAGTTGTTGTTGCAAACAAAATGGATATGCCAGATGCAGAAGAAAACTTACAAGCATTTAAAGAGAAAGTGGGAGACGAAGTAAAAATCTTCCCAATCTCAGCTGTAACAAGACAAGGTGTTCGTGACTTACTGTTTGAAGTAGCGAACTTAATAGAAACAACACCAGAATTCCCAATACATGAAGTTGCGGATGAGTCTGATACAAGTGTAATGTACAAATTTGATACTGAAGGTGTTAAATTTGAAATTACACGTGAAAGTGATGGCACGTTTGTTATCTCTGGTTACGATATCGAGAAAACATTCAAGATGACAGACTTCTCACGTGATGAATCTGTACGTCGTTTCGCTCGTCAAATGCGCGGAATGGGTATTGATGAAGCGCTTCGTGCACGTGGTGCAAAAGACGGAGATATTGTAAAAATTCTTGAATATGAATTTGAATTTATCGATTAAGACTGCCGAAATACGGCAGTCTTTTTTTTATATCGTAAAAATCGGATTTGTATAGGGAAAAATCCCCACTAATTAAATTTTCAATTTATAATAAAAAGGGGAGTGGTTTTTAGAAGAATTTTTTATGGGGAGAAAACGAACATGTATAAAATATTAATTGTAGAAGATGATGAGAAAATCGCGGGAATATTAGAAGAGCATTTAGAAAGATATGGCTATCAATCATTTAGAGCAAGTGATTTACGTCAAATAAAAGATGAGTTTGTAAAAGTGAATCCTCATCTCGTGTTACTTGATATTAATTTACCGTACTTTGACGGTTTTTATTGGTGTCGTCAAATTCGTACTGTATCGAATGCGCCAATTATTTTTGTTTCTGCAAGAACAGGAGAAATGGACCAAGTAATGGCGATTGAAAATGGCGGCGATGATTATATTACGAAGCCATTCCATTTAGATATCGTAATGGCAAAGGTGAAGAGTGCGCTTCGCCGTGGTTACGGAGAGTATGCTTCTGCTGCTGAGAGTGATTGTTTAGGTGTAAATGGACTGTTGTTATTCCCGTCTCAGCATATTGTTGAGTGGCAAGGACAACAAACTGAACTGACAAAAAATGAGTTTTACTTATTAGAGTGTTTAATGAAACAGGTGAATCAATATGTAACGCGCGAAGAACTGTTAGAAGCTCTATGGGATGAAGTAGCATTTGTGGATGATAATACATTAACCGTAAATGTAAAACGTGTAAGGAAGAAACTAGAGGAGTTAGGCATTAAAAATGCAATTGTAACGAAACGTGGATATGGTTATGCGCTTCTTACGGAGTGGGGCGAAGGGCATGAAGGTTAAAATTTACCTCATGGACCGCTTTTCTTTAATTCTTTCTTATATTGTTAGCCTTTGTTTATTTGGGCTCGTTTTACAGTTGCAAAGTCTTTTAGAAAAGCGATCCATTGATTGGAGTACATGGTTATATGGACTTTTATTAGGAACAGTTGTGTTTACTGTATACCTCATTTACGATTACCGAAAACGGAGTGTGTTTTTAAAGAGGATCGAAAAGTATGTTACTGGTGGAAATACATTACATGACTCTTTACTTATTGATGAATCTTATACATCAGAGCAAGAAATGGTCGTTGAATCTTTTACGTTATTAAGACAGCAATATATGAATGAAGTTCATAAACAGCATGCGAAAGAGCAACAGCAAATGATATTTATGAACCAATGGATTCACCAAATGAAAACACCAGTATCTGTTATTGAATTATTGCTGCAAAAGTTTGGCAAAGAGCATCGTGAGGCAAGAGCAACAGTTGAAAGTATTCGTGAAGAAAATAACCGTATACTAAATGGTTTAGATTTAGCGTTACATATGGCAAGACTAGAGCAGTTTGCGAAAGATTATAAGGTAGAAGTAGTAAATGTTATAGATGTCGTGCGAGGTATTATTAATGAAAATCGGAAATCCTTCATTCAATCGTCTGTATTTCCGAAAGTGATGTTTGAAGAAGATACTTGTATGGTTGCCTCTGATAGAAAATGGCTAAGTATTGCTATAGGTCAAATTGTTGTAAACGCAATTAAGTATACAAAAATTTCAGCGGCAGAGAAAAAAGAAATTCAATTTCAAATTGAAGAGAAAGACCAAAAGGTGTTATTACATATTAAGGACAATGGAATCGGTATTCCAGAGCAAGATGTAAAGCGTATATTTGATCCATTCTTTACGGGGGTAAATGGCCGTAAAACGAGAGAAGCGACTGGAATGGGTTTATATATTACGAAGGAAATTTGCGATAATTTACATCATGGAATGTATGTTCAATCGGCTGAAGGAGAAGGGACAACATTCACGTTCCAATTTGCAAAAGATGAAGAATATCATACATTGATGAGAAAAATGACAAAACTGTAAGATAACAAAACGTTTTGTAAGGGAAATCACTCGTTTCTTTTTCTTATTTTTCTTATAGTAAATGTAAGAAGAAAACACGTAGGGGGATTAGAAATGAGTGTTCTTGAAGTAAAAGGATTAACGAAGGTGTACCAATCAAAAGGTTCAGTAGCGACGACTGCTTTAAACGATATAAATTTTAAAATAGAAGAAGGCGAATTTGTAGGGATTATGGGTCCTTCAGGAAGCGGGAAAACGACGCTTTTAAATTTATTAGCAACAATTGATAAGCAAACTTCAGGTCATGTGCTTGTAAATGGTGAAGAAATTAATCAAATGCGTGCTGCAAAATTAGCGGAGTTTCGCCGTACACATTTAGGGTTCATCTTTCAAGATTTTAATTTACTTGATACGCTATCGATTAAAGAAAATATTATTTTACCTCTTGTAATGGCGAAGAAATCTGTAAATGAAATAGATGCAAAAGTGCTTGAGATTGCAAAGTTCTTAAATATTGAAGAAATATTAAATAAAAAAGTATACGAAGTATCTGGGGGACAACAACAACGTGCAGCAGCAGCGAGAGCAATCATTCATGAACCGACGTTAATTTTAGCAGATGAGCCAACTGGAAACTTAGACTCGAAGTCAGCGAAATCGCTAATGGGCGCTCTGCAAGATTTACACGAGCAAAAGAAAGTAACGATTGCAATGGTTACGCACGATCCAGTAGCGGCTAGTTATTGTGAACGTATCCTTTTCATACGCGATGGGGAAATTTTCTCGGAAATACATAAAGGAAGAACGAAACAAGCCTTTTTCCAAGAAATTCTGGACGTACTTGCGATGCTAGGAGGAGAATATCATGAACTTTCGCCAGCTCGCGCTTAATAACGTAAAAGGAAATTGGCGTAACTATAAAGCGTTTCTTATAAGTAGTTGTTTATCGATTGTCGTATTTTTCATGTATGCTTCTTTTATTTATCATCCAGATGTCGTAAGCGGTAATATTAGTATGAGAAAGATGATCACAAAAGGATTAGAATCGATGAATTATATTGTGGTCATCTTCTCGGCACTCTTTATTTTATATGCAAATTCAACGTTTTTACGAGCAAGAAAAAAAGAGTTTGGTCTACTAACATTAATAGGCGGAACGAAATCGCAGCTCGGCCGAATGATTATATTAGAGCAACTGATGTTAGGTAGTATTGCAATTGTAATTGGTATTGGGGTTGGAATGCTTTGTTCAAAATTATTTTTCCAAGCGTTAAGCGTATTATTGAAAATAGATAAGACACTTCCACTTGTTTGGAATAGTAAAGCAGTTCTTATTACAGCTGGCGTATACTTTATCCTATTTTTAATCCTATCATTGTTTAGCGTTTGGACGGTAGGACGCTTGCAAATTATTGATTTATTAAGAGAAGCTAGAAAGCAAAAAGTAGAGCCGTTTGCATTTACATGGTTATGTGTAGTTGGTATAGGATGTATTATTGTTGCATATGTACTTAGCTTCCAAGTAACGTTTCTGAATTTCCTCATCCTCTTTTTACCGGTGGTAGGACTGACAATTGGCGGAACGTATTTATTATTTACACAAGGTAGTACAGTTGTATTAAAAGCATTACAAAAAAGAAAGCAATCTTTCTATACGTATCCAAATATGTTTGTTCTTAGCAATCTTATTTATAAAATGAAAGATAATGCTCGTTTTCTATTTGTAATTTCTATTATTACGGCGGTAGTATCTTCAGCAGTAGGTACACTGTACGTATATTTTGAAAATATGAGTGCGAAAACGGTAGAACTTACACCACATGCTATTTCATATGAGGAAAAGGGGTTAAATACGCATAATCTTATTAATGAAGAAAAGGTACAGGAGCTTGTGAAGAGACACGGGTTTGAAGATGCGCGAAAAGTAACCTACGTTAAACTACCGGCAACACAGAAAATAACGTTGTTTAATAGTGAACATGAAGTACCGATGACGATTATTTCAGAAAAAGAATATAATGCAGAAGTGCGCAAACAAAAGAGAGAGCAACCTACAGCAGTTCATAATGCACCAGGTAGTGCAACGATGGTTATGATTGATATGTCAAATGAACTGATGAAGATAGATCGTACGAAACCGTATGAATTTACAATTAACGGGCAAAAGCAGTCTGTTCAATTAAATAATCCAACGCAGTATTCTGTTTTTAATGATAGTGAATATCTTATTGTAAATGATCAAGATTTTGAGAAATATGCAAAACTCGTACCAGATGAAGAAAAGACGAAATATTACGGTTATTATATCGAGGATTGGAAAAATACAGAAAATCTTGTATTAGATTTGAAAAATGAAATTGCACCAGAAAAGCAAGGAGAATTGAGAAATTCAGTGTTTGCGTATAAGGATATAAGAGAAGGTGGAGCAATTACAATGTTCATCGGTTTCTTCGTAGCGGTACTGTTCTTCTTCTTCGCTTGTAGTATGACATACTTTAAATGGTTTAACGATAAAGAACAAGATCGTATTCAATTTAAATCGTTAAAGAGAATCGGTATGACAGATAAAGAAATTCGCAAAATTGCGATTCGACAAATGGGAGTTATCTTCTTTATCCCAATTTTAATCGGTTCCATTCATAGTGGAGTTGCTCTTCATACGTTAGGGAAAATGCTTTATATTGATTTATGGAAATCAGGTGCGCTTGTAATTGGAGCATACATTTTAGCTTCTGCCATTTACTTTATGATCGCGCAAAGAGGATATTTAAAACACGTAAAAAGCTAGGGGAACCTCTAGCTTTTTGCCTATGTAGTAAGTTACAGGAGGACGATAGATGAACATTTGGCAACTAGCGCTGCAAAATATAAAAGGAAATTGGCGTAATTATAAAGTGTTTTTCTTAAGTAGTTGTTTTGCAATATTTGCTTCTTACGCATATATGTCTGTCATTGTGCATCCGTATATGCAAGAGACGATGTGGTATCAAAACGTACGTTGGGGACTTATCATATGTAATGTTATAATCATTTCTTTTTTCGTCATATTTATTTTGTACTCTACTTCTATTTTCATAGAAGCACGTAAGAAAGAATTAGGGTTATATATGTTAATGGGAGCAACGAAATCTAACGTAATAGGAATGATTATGACCGAACAAATTTTAATCGGGGTCTTCGCGAATATTTTCGGTATTGTGCTCGGTATGATATTTTTAAAACTCTTTTTTATGGTATTTAGTATGTTACTGGGGCTTCCGAAAGAACTCCCTGTGATATTTGACGTAAGGGCGATTGGTGTAACATTTATTACATATATGGCCGTTTTTATTTTGTTATCTTTTATAAGTGCTTTACGTATATGGAATATAAAAATCATTCGGTTATTGAAAGAATTTCGAACAGATAAAAAAGAGAAGAAAACATCAAAGTGGCTTTGTTTATTCGGTTTTGCTTGTTTAGTGGGCGGGTATGCGTTGGCGCTACAAGTGACGATGACTACGATAGCAATATACTTTTTCCCTGTGTCTATACTTGTCTTTTTTGGAACGTACTTTTCTTTTACACATGGAGCTACCCAAGTGTTAGAAATGATAAAGCGAAATAAAAAGATTATGTATACATATCCGTATTTATTTATAGTGAATCAATTGTCACATCGAATGAAGGAAAATGGTCGCTTTTTCTTTCTGATGTCTATGGCAACGACGTTTGTAGTTACAGCAACAGGTACGGTGTTCTTATATTTTTCTAGCATGCAAGATATGTGGCGAACTGGAGGGGTACACTCGTTTTCGTACATAGAAAAAGGTATTTCTACTCATGAAGTCTTTGAGGAAGGTGCGGTTGAAAAATTACTGCATCAATCTGAGTATGATGATTTTCAATATATGAGTTTTGTTGGAGTTTATGCATCCTTTCAGTCTAATAAGGGAGAAACAACAATAGTACCGCTTATAAAAGAAAGTGAATATAACCAAGAAGCAAGGAAACAAAGACAGAAAACGTATCGTCCTAAAAAAGGTACAGTGACACTCGTTTATTATAATAAATACAATAATTCGAATGTATATAATCAAAAAGAGATTCAATTGCAAGTAATGAATCAACCATATCAATTCGTATTTAACGGTCAGAAAGAAGGGGTTCAATTTAACCATCACCCTTCGTACATTAATGGTCTGTTCTTCGTTATGAATGATGAAGATTTTGACAGTATAGCAAATCAGGTTCCTGATTCTGAAAAAATGATATATAGAGGCTACACATTATCAAATATCGAAAAGACGAAGAAATTAAATGAAGATTTACGGAGACATATAAAACAAGATAATAATAATGCATTTCGAAGCAATATGGAGTTGTATGTAAATATGAAAGAAGGCGGCGATATTACTCTATTTGTAGGCTCATTTATTAGTATATTATTCTTCCTCACTTCATGTAGTATCGTGTATTTTAAATGGTTCCATAATATTGCATCGGACCGAAAGCAGTATGGTGCACTCTCTAAACTTGGAATGACGAAGGAAGAAGTATGGAAAATTTCTCGTTGGCAATTATGTATGCTATTTTTTGCGCCAATTATAGTAGGGAGTATGCATAGTGCAGTTGCATTATATACGTTTCATAATACGCTTTTTATGGATGGATCATTAAGAAAAGTAGGTTTGTTCATTCTGTTTTATATCGCAGCATGTATCATTTATTTCTTCTTCGCTCAAAGAGAGTATAAGAAACATTTAGACTAGCGAATGCTAGTCTTTTTTAAATATTCGAAATTTACATAGAAGAATATAAAAAAGTATGGTATAACAGTAAGAAAACGAAAAAGAGGGGAAAAGACGATGATTCGAGTAGGATATTTAGGACCAGAAGCAACATTTACAAATATGGCGGTGAGTCGTTTTTTTCCGGAAGCAGAGCATGTACCGTATCGAACGATTCCAGATTGTATAGATGCAGCTGCAAATGAAAATGTAGACTTCGCAGTGGTACCGTTAGAAAATGCAATAGAAGGTTCAGTGAATATAACGGTTGATTACCTTGTACATGAGCAGCCGCTTTCCATTGTAGGAGAAATTACAGTACCAATTCAGCAGCATTTACTTGTACATCCGCAGTATGCAGAAGTGTGGGAAGAAGTATATGCAGTGCATTCTCATCCGCATGCCATTGCACAGTGCCATAAATTTTTAAATGAAGAATTAAAAGGAGTAACTGTTCGAGATATGACATCTACAAGTGCTGCTGCACAATATGTGAAAGAACATCCTGAAGAGAAAATTGCCGCTATTGCAAATGAAGCGGCTGCAGAAAAATACGGATTAACAATTGTGAGACGTAGTATTCATACGCATAAAAATAATCACACACGTTTCTTAGTACTCCATAAGAAAAAGAAAGCAGTACTCCCGAATAACGGAGAGAACCGCGGAGAGAAAACGACGCTTATGATAACGTTACCTGCAGATTATGCAGGTGCCCTATATCAAGTGTTATCAGCTTTCGCATGGAGAAAATTAAACTTATCAAAAATCGAATCGCGTCCGATGAAAACAGGTCTTGGAAATTACTTTTTCTTAATCGATGTCGATAAAGCATACGATGACGTATTATTGCCAGGCGTAACGATGGAACTTGAAGCACTCGGTTTTTCTGTTACTGTGCTGGGGAGTTATTCTTCTTATTGGTTGTAAGATGTAGATGGAATGTTGGTGTTTGTCTAATCGTCAATATCATTTCATTGCCTAATATATTTTTTAATAGATTAATAAAATCCCACCTGCAGAAGGTGGGATTCTTTATTTTAACTTCGCAAGACGATCTTCTAATTGACCACGCCAAATATCAGCTAGTTCTGGAACAGCAAGAATCTTCTCGATGCCATCTTTATCTTTTCTATTATGAAAATAAATTTCGTTAGAGAATAAAACAGAAACATTGCTTGATGGACGTTCTAGTAATGTAATTTTTGAATCTTTACGTACAGTACCTTCTTGAAGAACGCGGCATAGGTAGCCAGTAAATCCAGTTGCTACAATACGCGGCAGTATGCCAGGGATGCCAAGACGTTTTGAAATTGTGCTACAAGGTACGCGAGCTTGCGTTACTTGAATGATTGCTTCGCCTAGTTGATATGTATCTCCGATGCATACGTCATGCTCTAACATATTTGTTACGGTAATGTTTTCACCAAATGTGGAAGCGGGAAGCGTAGTTTGAAATTCCTCTTCCCATAGTGCGTAATGCTCGTGTGGGTACACACAAACAGCGCGATCAGGTCCGCCGTGATGTTTTAAATCCGCTACGTCATCACCACGAAATCCGTCTTTTGAGAGAAAGGCCTCTTCTGTAGGATCTTTACATATACCTGTTATCATTTCTTTATCTTCGCCATATTTCATTTGTTTCGGTTTGCCAATGCTAAAGTGAACGAGTTCAATTCCCATATTTGATCTCCTTTACGATTGATTACAATATTATAGCATTAAAAAAGCACAGAGAATGATAAAAACTCTGTGCTTTACATTAATAAACGAGAAATCCTGCTTTATCTAACGCCTCACAAGCAGCATCTAATTTTTCTTTAGAATCTGCCTCGATTGTATGTAAGTGAATACCATCTGTTAGTTGTGAAAGATAGGAAGCATTTGTGTTTTCGATTTTTTGTAAATATTGCTCTACATCAAAGCGATTGCTTACCATAATGGAGGCTGTTAAGTCACCGTATACAGGATGCTCAACTTTTACGTCTTTAATCGTAACGCCATGGTCAACAAGCATTGTAAGTTCCTGACGTACTTCTGCTGGTTTATGTTGGCATACGATTACGCGTTCAAAAGTTTGTTGCTTCTCTTGTGGCTTTAAATATAAATAACCTTGAGCAGTCGCAATAATTGGTTCGTTTCGTGCTTTAAGCAAGGAAATATCTTGCACGATAACTTGTCTACTTACGTTCGTCTTTTTCGATAGTTCATTCCCCGATAACGGTTCATTTGCAGCAAGAAGCCACTGGAGGATAAGTTGTCGTCTTTCTTCACCTAAAATCTTTTTTTGTTCATTTTGTTTCATTATGATTTAACACCTCTATAAAATTGATTTCCAATTGTGTGTAGTGCATGAATAGTAGTATCAATTTGATCTTTCGTTGTTTGTTGTCCGAAAGAGAAGCGGACATATTGTTTTGCCTCTTCATACGTTTTTCCAATTGCAAGCATAGTTTTCGAAGGTTCTTGTTTACCGACTTGGCAAGCACTTCCGGTGGAAATGGCAATACCATGGCGATTACATTCTAGCATAGTATATTGACCTTCTATTCCTTTTATTGTAACCCCAACAATATGTGGTAAACAAGAAGTAGAATGACCTTCTACTTCAATTTCTAGCGGAAGTGTTTGTATTTGCTCTAAAAAGTAGGATCGTAACTCTTTAAAACGTAAACTTTCTTCCCATTGAGTTTTTAATATATTTTCAGCAGCTGTTAAAAAAGATGCGATGCCGGGAACGTTCACTGTACCTGGGCGAAATCCTTTTTCGTGAGAAGTTCCTGGAAATACTTGTTCCCAGCGAGTTTGCGGATTTATGTAGCAAGCGCCGACACCTTTTGGTCCGTATATTTTATGTGCTGAAACAGAAAGACTATCAATCCCCATCTCAAAAACATGGATAGGCAGTTTACCAAACGTTTGCACACAATCCGTATGAAATAAAACATTATATTTTTTTAAAAGTGCCCCGATTTCTGTAATGTTTTGAACGGTTCCGATTTCAGAGTTTCCATGCTGTATACTTGCTAGCACAGTATCTTCCGTAATAGCTGCCTCTAAATCTACTAAACAAATGAGTCCATTTTTATCAACAGGAATTTCAGTGATCGTATAGCCTTTTGATTTTAGAGATTGAAAATAACTTCGAATGGATGCATGTTCCATAGGTGTCGTAATAATATGCTTCTTATTTCGGGCATTTAGAAGTGATTGAATCGCAAGATAGTTCGATTCCGATCCACCGCTTGTGAAAAATACTCCTTGTTCTTTGCCTCCAATCATTTCCGCAAATGTTTTTCGGCAAACTTGTAATAAAGAAGAAGCCGTTCCTCCAATATCATGTAAACTTTGTTCATTTCCGAAGTATTGTGAAGCTGCTTTCATATATGTTTGTAACGCTTCCTCGCTCATAGGTGTAGTAGCTGCATAGTCAAGATATATCATCATGTAAGTTCCTCTCTCTAGTAAGAGTTACATTTCTTTTACTTTTTAAATGGTAGTGAAAATAAGAATTATAAAAAAACTCTTGTCATTATTTTAAAACTATGTAAATATAGGTGTCAAGACAGTTGAAAAGTGTAAAGTAGGAGGCAACAATTATGCCAAGCGCAGATGTCTTAATTATTGGAAGTGGCGTTGCGGCACTTCGTGTTGCAAAAGAGATTTGTCACGAAAAGAATGTGATTATTATCACAAAGGAGACGAAACGTAATAATAATACACATTTAGCTCAAGGTGGAATTGCCGCAGCGGTAGCTACATACGACAATCCTAATGATCATTTTGAAGATACGCTAGTAGCAGGGTGTCATTATAACAATGAAGAAGTGGTCCGTTATTTAGTCGAGGAAGGACCGAAAGAAATTAATAACCTTATTGAAAATGGAATGAAATTTGATGGAGATGAAACAGGTTCTCATCTTGGAAAAGAAGGAGCGCATCGAAAACGTCGTATTTTACATGCAGGTGGCGATGCAACAGGAAAGAATTTATTAGAGCATCTTATTCAAGAAGTAGCTCCATACGTTACGGTAGTGGAACAGGAAATGGTGCTCGATTTTATTATAGAAAAAGATAAATGTGTTGGGGCTTTAACTCGCAACAATAAAGGAGAATTGAAACGTTACAATGCAGATTATACGGTGTTAGCTTCAGGCGGTATTGGCGGTTTATACGCCTTTACTTCTAATGATGAGACGATTACAGGCGATGGACTTGCAATGGTGTACCGTGCAGGCGGAGAGCTTGTAGATTTAGAGTTTATACAATTTCATCCGACGATGTTATACGCGGGTGGGCGTTGTTCTGGTCTTGTATCCGAAGCTGTTCGCGGAGAAGGAGCTGTCCTTATAAATGGAAAAGGGCAGCGTTTTATGATGGATATACATTCCGAACAGGATTTAGCGCCTCGTGATGTAGTCGCAAGGGCTATTCATGAACAGCTACTTGCGGGTGAAAAAGTGTACTTAAACATCGAAATGATTCAAAACTTTGAACAACGCTTTCCGACCGTGTCATCGATATGTAAAACAAATGGAGTCGATATAAATAAAAAACTTATTCCAGTCGTGCCTGGTACTCATTTTCACATGGGCGGCGTGAAAACGAACTGTGATGGAGAGACGTCTATTCCGAACTTATACGCAGTCGGTGAAGTAGCTTGTAACGGGGTTCATGGTGCAAATAGATTAGCGAGTAATTCATTATTAGAAGGTCTTGTGTTTGGAAAAAGAATCGGACGACACATTTTATCTAGAGAGACAAAAGAAAAGGTGAACATGCTAGCCGAAAAGGAAGCAAAGTTTATCGTTCTGAATCATTTACCGACGAAAGAAGAAATACAAAAATGCATGATGAAATATGTTGGGATTGTGCGAACAGAGCAAAGTTTATCTTATGCGAAGAGATGGCTTAGTAAGTATGGTGTTCGAAATATGATATTACAACATGATGTTCTTACGAATGAAGAGATAACGCTTATTAATATGTTAACGGTTTGTGAGCTTATAGTTGTGTCAGCCTTGCAAAGAGAAGAAAGTATTGGCGGGCATTACCGGAGTGATTATCCAGATAGAAATATAGGAAAGAAAGAGATTGTTCGAGTAAAGAGAAAACGACAACTTGTGTAATGAGGGGAAGAGGGGCTTTATGAACACGATAAAAGTTAAAGAAGCATTAAATCGATTTTTTTTAGAAGATATAGGGGAAAGAGATGTAACATCTCAGCTTATTTTTCCAGATAACTTGCTTTCGAAAGGAACGTTTCTTGCGAAGGATACAGGGGTCTTTGCAGGACGTTTAGTAATTGAATCAGGATTTAAATTAATTGATGAGAGAATTGAAGTAGAGCTTCATAAAAAAGATGGGGACCTTGTAGAAAAAGGCGAAATCATTGCAACTGTGCAAGGTCCAATTGCATCGTTATTAACAGCAGAGCGCGTTATATTAAATGTTATTCAGCGTATGAGCGGAATAGCGACGATGACGCGTAAAGCGGTTCTTGCTTTAGATAGCAGTCATACTCGCATTTGTGATACGCGAAAAACGATGCCAGGACTACGTATGTTTGATAAGCATGCAGTCGTGTGCGGCGGTGGATTTAATCATCGCTTCGGTTTATATGATGGTGTCATGATTAAAGACAATCATATTGTGTTTGCTGGTTCTATTACAAAAGCTGTTACATCAGTGAAAGAGAAGTTAGGACATATGGTGAAAGTAGAAGTAGAAACAGAAACTGAGGAACAGGTGAGAGAGGCTGTTGCTGCTGGTGCTGATATTATTATGTTCGATAATCGCACGCCAGATGAAATCCGGGAGTTTTCAAAAATTGTACCAAGTGCTATCGTTACAGAAGCTTCAGGGGGCATCACAATTGAAGATTTACCGAAATACGGAAAAACAGGGGTAGATTATATTTCACTTGGAGCGTTAACACATTCAGTGAAAGCACTTGATATTAGTTTCAATATTGAAGGATAAGGAAAGTGGCTTAGAGGGGAGAAACGTATATGAGTATTTTAGAACAAGTACAGCCAATTGAAACGATGTTACCAGAGCGTTATTACACGATGTCAACGGAAGATATGGAAAAGCGTGTTCGTGAAATTAAAGAGAAAATGGGGAAAATGTTATTCATTCCAGGGCATCATTATCAAAAAGATGAAGTGGTACAATTTTCAGATGCAGCAGGGGATTCACTTCAGCTTGCACAAATTGCAGCGAGCAATAAAGACGCAAAATATATTGTGTTTTGCGGGGTGCACTTTATGGCGGAAACAGCAGATATGTTAACGACAGATGATCAAGTTGTCATCTTACCAGATATGCGTGCAGGTTGTTCGATGGCGGATATGGCAGATATTGAACAAACAGAAAGAGCATGGAAAGAGCTCACGAAATTATTTGGAGATACGATGATTCCGTTAACATATGTGAACTCTACAGCTGCAATTAAAGCGTTTTGTGGTCGTAACGGAGGAGCAACAGTAACATCTTCTAATGCAAAGCAAATGGTATCTTGGGCGTTTACTCAAAAAGAACGTCTCGTCTTTTTACCAGACCAACATTTAGGGAGAAATACAGCGTACGATTTAGGTATCCCGTTAGATAAAATGGCAGTATGGGACCCACACACAGATTCATTAGAGTACGATGGGGATATAGAAGAAATTCAAGTAATTTTATGGAAAGGGCATTGTTCTGTTCATCAAAATTTTACAGTGAAGAACATTGAGAGCGTACGAAAAAATCATTCTGATATGAATATTATTGTACATCCAGAATGTTGCTATGAAGTTGTAGCTGCTTCAGATTATGCAGGCTCAACGAAATATATTATTGATATGATTGAATCAGCGCCATCTGGTAGCAAATGGGCGATTGGTACAGAAATGAATTTAGTGAACCGAATTATTCAGCAACATCCAGATAAAGAAATTGTTTCACTTAATCCATTTATGTGTCCGTGCTTAACGATGAACCGAATTGATCTGCCTCACTTATTATGGACACTTGAAACGATAGAAAGAGGAGAAGAAATTAACGTTATTAGCGTAGACAAACAAGTAACGGCAGAAGCGGTTCTTGCATTAAATCGTATGTTAGAGCGTGTGTAAAGCAACGGTATTCCTGTTGCTTTTTTTCATACATATAATCATAACGAGAACGAAATGGGCATACATTGTTTTGAAGAAATCATTGTGGTTCTTTATGCTTATTCCGCTTCGAATGATATTGAAAATCGAAGAAGTGATAAAAGTGAAAAGAAGTTAATGTTATTTAGAAAGAGTTACTTCATGAGATTTGTTACTTATAGATAAGTTATACAGGAGGGGGAAAATTTGAAAATTCATATCGTGCAAAAAGGGGATACCCTTTGGAAAATTGCGAAAAAGTACGGAGTGGATTTTGACACGTTGAAAAAAACAAATACACAACTTAGTAATCCAGATTTAATTATGCCAGGTATGAAAATTAAAGTGCCATCCAAGAGTGTTCACATGAAACAACAGGCTGGAGCAGGTTCAGCGCCTCCAAAGCAATACGTAAAAGAAGTGCAGCAAAAAGAATTTGCAGCAACACCAACTCCGCTTGGAATAGAAGATGAAGAAGAAGTTACGTATCAATCAGCACCAATTACACAGCAGCCAGCTATGCAACAAACACAAAAAGAAGTGCAAGTAAAACCGCAAAAGGAGATGCAGGTAAAGCCGCAAAAAGAAGTACAGGTGAAACCACAGAAGGAGATGCAGGTAAAGCCACAAAAAGAAGTACAGGTGAAACCGCAAAAAGAGGTGCAAAAAGAACAGCCAATTCAAAAAGAAAAACCAGTTGAAAAACCGTCTGTTATTCAAAAACCACCTGTGATAGAAAAACAAAAACCGGCGGAAAAAGAAAACACGAAGTTTTCGGTAAATGTATTACCGCAGCCGCCACAACCACCAATAAAACCGAAAAAAGAATATAAAATTTCAGATGTAATAAAAAAAGGAAGCGAGTTAATTGCTCCTCAAATTAGTAAAATGAAACCTAACAATATCATTTCTCCGCAAACGAAAAAAAACAATATAGTATCGCCGCAAGTGAAGAAAGAAAATGTAGGAAATATAGTATCGCCGCAAGTGAAGAAAGAAAATGTAGGAAATATAGTATCGCCACAAGTGAAGAAAGAAAATGTAGGAAATATAGTATCGCCGCAAGTGAAGAAAGAAAATGTAGGAAATATAGTATCGCCACAAGTGAAGAAAGAAAATGTAGGAAATATAGTATCGCCGCAAGTGAAGAAAGAAAATGTAGGAAATATAGTATCGCCACAAGTGAAGAAAGAAAATGTAGGAAATATAGTATCGCCGCAAGTGAAAAAAGAAAATGTAGGGAATATAGTGTCACCGCAAGTGAAAAAAGAAAGTGTAGGGAATATAGTGTCACCGCAAGTGAAAAAAGAAAACGTAGGGAATATAGTATCGCCAAATGTATCGAAAGAAAATGTAGTTATTCCACAAGTCATACCGCCAAATATTCAAATGCCAATCATGGATAACAACCAACCACCGAATATAATGCCAATCATGGATAACAACCAGCCACCGAATATAATGCCAATCATGGATAACAGCCAGCCACCGAATATAATGCCAATTATGGATAACAACCAGCCACCGAATATAATGCCAATTATGGATAACAACCAGCCGCCGAATATAATGCCGATTATGGATAACAATCAAATGCCGAATATGATGCCGATCATGGATAACAATCAAATGCCGAATATGATGCCGATTATGGATAACAATCAAATGCCGAATATGATGCCAATTATGGATAACAATCAAATGCCGAATATGATGCCGATTATGGATAACAATCAAATGCCGAATATGATGCCGATTATGGATAACAATCAACCACCCAATATGATGCCCTATCAAATGCCGTATCAACAGCCCATGATGCCGCCGAATCCGTATTATCAACAACCAAATCCATATCAAATGCCATATCAGCAAGGAGCGCCGTTTGGACCGCAATATACGTCTATGCCAAACCAGAATATGATGCCAATGGATAATAATATGCCGCCGCTTGTGCAGGGTGAGGAAGATTGTGGATGCGGAGGAGAAAGTAGACTATATAGTCCACAACCAGGCGGTCCGCAATATGCGAATCCTTTATATTACCAACCAACTCAGTCTGCATATGCACCACAGCCAGGAACGATGTATTATCAACCAGATCCACCGAATGTATTTGGAGAGCCCGTTTCAGAAGAAGAGGACGAAGAAGAAGTTTAAAAAGGCGGGAGTATTCCCGCCTTTTTTACATTCCTGTTAATTAAGAAAATGAAGTTTTTTTATGAAGTGCTAGAAAATTCCCAGTGAAATATTAACAGTGTAAAAACCTTCTCGGTTACTCATCATAAGAGGGAGCTTTTCAGTAGAGAAGCTCATTCTAACAGAGGGGGTTTTTGTATTGAATACGAAAGTAAAAGTGATTGCTGCTTCTTTGTTAGTTACCAGTGCATTAGCTGCATGTGGTACACCGAAAGATAACAATGCAATGGATGGACGTAACTACAATTACGAGCGTACATCTTATAATGATACACACCAGTATCGTGATAATGTGACACGTAATGATCGTTATACAGATTATGTAACATATAGAAATGGTCGTAACGATACAGGATACAATTATTATCGAGATGTAAATTACAATGGACAAATTGCTAATCCGCATCCAACTCGTAATATTACAATGAACAATTCATACATTAACAATGATGGTAAAACAGCTGAAAGAATAACAAATCGTGTGAAACGTATGAATAACGTAGACCGTGTGTCTACAGTTGTATATGGAAACGATGTAGCGATTGCGGTAAAACCACGTAACACAGTGACAAATGAAACGGCGATGGCTAACGAAATTCGTCAAGCTGTTGCAAATGAAGTTGGAAACAGAAACGTATATGTTTCTGTAAGAAATGATATGTTTACTCGTGTCGATGCAATGAGTACGCGTCTACGTAATGGTACAGTTACAAACGATTTTAATCGTGACATAGTGAATATGTTCCGAGACATTCGTTACGGTTTAACTGGTACAGTGCGATAACAAAACAAAAGAGGAAGGGATAGCCCTTCCTCTTTATTCATCGTTGTCTTGTAAGCGACGTTTTTTAATAAAATAACTAACGGAATAAGAAACTAAAAAGCATATGAAAAGAATACTACCTGTTGAAATAGCTTCAAATAGAGGTCTTTCTGGACTGAAAATAATATAAATAATAGCCGTAACGATTCCTACAATAAGGGAGTGGAAGACAAGTTTGTAATAAGGAGTTAACTGTATTTCCTTTCCGCCTTCTTCTACATCGATTGAAACACTTAACTGTAAATAAGCAAGTAAAATACTTGTAAACATAAATAATAGCCACAATGGAGATTTCGTAATTTGATCAATGCCTTCAGTGAATCCGATATAGCCTAAAATTCCAACTACGCCAATGTATTGAAAAAGAAAGACAATACGTATGTTTTTTAACATTTGAAGAATGAGGCGTTCATCCTTTATTTTTTTCATAATATTCATCCCCTGCTTATTATGATTTCGCTGTCACATTAATTGTAACATATATATTGCAATTATCAATTTATAATTTACATAAAATAATTTGGATGAAAGAGGAAATAAAATATTTTTATAAACATGTTGCACTTATACTTTATTAATGTTATATTAGCAAAGCGATGAGCTAATTTACGTAAGACGAGAGATATGCTTAAGTGCTAAACACGCGAATGTGGTCGCCTGGTCTCTCGCCGTAAACGCATCAAGACGCCTGCTTTGCAGGCGTCTTTCATTTTATATAAAAGTAAATGATACATGCAGATGAGGTAAACTCTTATCTGCATTTTTTATTTTTCGAAAGAAATGTAATATGGATAAAACCCCCATTTCCGGAAAAACTACTAATGAAAGTATGATCTTGCCTAAAAGAGGTGAACGGAAATGAAATGGATACTGATTGCGATGCAAGCTTTCGTTATGATGTTTTGTTTCGTTTATGGAACGAATGTGAAGGCGGAAGGGCCAGTACCAGAAGTAACGAAAAAAGAACCAGAGGTTACAATTTTATTAGAGCGTATGTATGTTGATGGCGAAGTAAGCGAAGAAATACTTACAGAAAAAGTGACGGATTTAGAAAAGTTTTTACAGCAGTATAAAGAATGGCAGCTCGTTGATCGTGATGATGTACAAATTGTATTGCAAAAGAAAGTTGATGATATTTCTCCGTTATTGAAAACGAGCGGGTATTTTGGTGTTTCAGAGGAAGGGATATTACAAATTTTCAAAGGTGTACCGAAAAGTGATAATGCGATCCATTCTTTCTTTCAAATTGATATGAAAAAGCTTGAGAGCTATGAACGTGCGAAATTGAAACGTGGCATTCGTATTAAATCAAAAGAAGGTTTTGTGAAGACGATTGAAAAAATGAAGCAATACGCAGTTCAAAGTAAGAAAAAAAGCAGCTCATGGTGAGCTGCTTTTTTTTCTTATTTGTTTTTAGCTAAAATTTCTTTTGCGATTTCATCAATTAGCATATCTTTTCCGATTGGATTGAATGCTTTCGTATTGAAGACTTCATTTGATACTTCATATACGTGATTATTTTTAACTGCTTTATTGTCTTTCCAAACGGCACTGTTTTTGTAGTCTTCGTAAACTTTATCAGCTTCGCCGCCGAAGTTTACAATAAACATTTGGTCAGGCTGGAATGCAACTAGACCTTCTAGTGATACTTGCGCCATCGTTTGTTTTAAATCCGTACCTTTTGTTGCTGGAAGTTTTAAGTCATTAAAGATGATGTCACCGTATCCGAAGCTACCGTATACACGGAAGTTTTGTGGTGTAACTGCAACGAACATAAAGTTCTCATCTTTTGTTTTCTCTTTAATTTTTTTAGATAAAGAGTCTGCTTTCTTATCGTAGTCTGCAATCCATTTGTCTGCTTTCTTCTCTTCGTCAAATAGCTTACCTACTTCTTTAAACTTACCACGCCAGTCTTCTAAGTTTGTTTCTAGAACAACTGTAGGTGCAACCTTTTCTAGTTGATCATAAATTTTCAATTGACGGTTGTTTAAAATAATTAAGTCTGGTTTTAAAGCAGTAACAGCTTCTAAATCAACTTTAGGTGCCCAGTACCAACCTACTGCTTTTACTCCATCTAACTTGTCTGTTAAGTGATTTTGGATTTTATCTTTATATGTATTTGCTGTACCAACAGGTTTGTGTCCAAGAAGTAATAGTTCTTCTGTTGATCCAGATAAGTCAACAATTCTCTTTGGATTTACTGGAATTGTAGCTTCACCTTTAGCATGTTTTACAACTTTTGTTTTCGGTTGTTCTTTTGCCTTCGATTCTTCTTTTTGAGAAGAACATCCAACGATAGAAAGAACAACGAGCATAATAGTAAATAAAATAAATAGCTTACGTTTCATCCTGATGTAACCCCTTTAATTAGTATTGATAATCATTATCGACTTCTGTATATTAAGGTGCTTTAACCTTTCTGTCAATGGAAAATAACAGAAGTTTCAAGTGGAGAACATTTGTTGGGGCAGTCTCGCTTTTCTATCATTAAATATGTTAAAATGGAATACATGATTTAAGAGGGAGAGATCGTATTTTGTTTGAATATGTTACAGGTTACGTGGAGTATGTAGGGCCGGAATATGTCGTAATTGATCATAATGGAATTGGTTATCAAATTTTCACACCAAATCCGTATGTATTTCAAAGAAGTAAGCAAGAAATCCGTGTCTATACATATCATTATGTGAGAGAAGATATTATGGCACTTTACGGGTTTAAAACACGTGAAGAGCGTTTATTATTTACAAAGTTGTTAGGCGTGTCTGGCATTGGGCCAAAAGGAGCTCTTGCAATTTTAGCTTCTGGTCAAACAGGACAGGTCGTTCAAGCGATTGAGCATGAAGATGAGAAGTTTTTAGTGAAATTCCCAGGCGTCGGAAAGAAAACAGCACGCCAAATGATTTTAGATTTAAAAGGAAAACTAGCAGATGTCGTACCAGATGCATTTGTTGATTTATTCTCAGACACAGAACGTTTTGATGAGAAGAAAGGTTCATCAGCTGAGCTTGATGAGGCACTGGAAGCTCTCCGCGCACTTGGATACGCAGAACGCGAAGTTTCTCGTGTTGTACCAGAGTTATTAAAAGAATCATTAACGACGGATCAGTATATTAAAAAGGCACTTAGTCTTTTACTAAATGGTAAGAGGTGAGTATAATGGACGAACGTCTCCTTTCAGGGGAATCTGCATATGAAGATGCGGATTTAGAATATTCATTACGGCCACAGACGCTCCGTCAGTATATTGGCCAAGATAAAGCAAAACATAATTTAGAAGTATTTATTGAAGCGGCGAAAATGCGTGAAGAAACGTTAGATCACGTGCTTTTATATGGACCACCAGGTCTTGGTAAAACGACGCTTGCGAATATTATTGCCAATGAGATGGGCGTTAATGTTAGAACAACTTCAGGTCCCGCAATTGAAAGACCAGGAGATTTAGCTGCTGTATTAACAGCGCTTCAGCCAGGGGATGTATTATTTATTGATGAAATTCATCGTTTGCATAGATCAATTGAAGAAGTATTGTATCCTGCGATGGAAGACTTTTGCCTTGATATTGTAATTGGAAAAGGGCCTTCAGCACGTTCTGTACGCCTAGATTTACCGCCATTTACATTAGTTGGAGCAACAACACGTGCTGGAGCATTATCGGCACCGCTTCGTGACCGCTTCGGTGTACTTTCAAGGTTAGAGTACTACACAGTAGATCAGCTTTCTGCGATTGTTGAACGTACAGCAGAAGTATTTGAAGTTGAAATCGATTCGTTAGCTGCATTAGAAATTGCAAGACGTGCTCGTGGTACACCTCGTATTGCGAATCGTCTTTTAAGACGTGTACGTGATTTCGCGCAAGTTCGTGGTAACGGAACGGTTACGATGGAAATTACACAAATGGCATTAGAGCTACTGCAAGTAGATAAATTAGGTCTAGATCATATTGATCATAAATTACTGCTTGGTATTATTGAGAAATTCCGTGGCGGTCCAGTTGGATTAGAAACGGTTTCAGCAACAATTGGAGAAGAATCTCATACGATTGAAGATGTGTATGAGCCGTATTTATTACAAATTGGCTTTTTACAACGAACGCCAAGGGGCCGAATTGTAACGCCGCTTGCGTATGAACATTTCGGAATGGAGATACCAAAAGTATGACGGAGATGCCAAAGCTGCTTATTACAGCCGGGATCTTACTCATCGTTGTTGGATTAGCTTGGAAGTTCATTGGAAGGCTTCCAGGCGATATTTTTGTGAAAAAAGGAAACGTTACCTTTTATTTTCCTATCATTACATGTATTGTGTTAAGTATTGTATTATCTTTTATTATGTATATAATAAATCGATTTAAATAAGAAATAGGTGGATATAGCTATGGATATAAATCTGTTTGATTTTCATTTACCAGAAGAACTTATTGCACAAGTCCCGTTAGAAGATCGTGAAACATCAAGATTAATGGTGTTAGACCGTGAAACAGGTGATATTGAGCATAAACATTTTACGGATATTCTTTCTTACTTACATGAGGGGGATTGCTTAGTTTTAAATGAAACGAAAGTTATGCCTGCTCGTTTGCACGGTGTGAAAGAAGATACAGGCGCGCACATTGAAGTACTTCTTTTAAAACAAGAAGAAGGTGATAAGTGGGAAACGCTTGTAAAGCCAGCGAAACGTGTAAAAGAAGGAACTGTTATCTCTTTTGGCGAAGGGAAATTAAAAGCAACTTGCACAGGAACTGCAGATCAAGGTGGACGCCAGCTTGAATTTTCATATGATGGCATCTTCTATGAAATTTTAGATGAACTTGGGGAAATGCCGCTTCCTCCATATATTAAAGAGACGCTGGAAGATCGCGATCGCTATCAAACAGTATATGCGAAAGAAATCGGTTCAGCAGCAGCGCCGACTGCGGGACTTCACTTTACAGAAGAGTTACTTGAGAAGTTAAAGCAAAAAGGCGTTCAGTTAGCATTCATTACACTTCACGTAGGACTTGGAACATTTAGACCAGTTTCTGCAGACACGATTGAAGAACACCATATGCACGCAGAATATTATCATATGTCTGAAGAGACAGCGGCATTATTAAATCGTGTGAAAGAGAATGGTGGACGTATTATTACTGTAGGTACGACATCAACTCGTACGTTAGAAACAATTGCAACAGATCATGACGGTAAGCTCTGCGCCGCTTCTGGATGGACAGATATTTTCATGTATCCGGGATATGAATTTAAAGCAATTGATGGTTTAATTACAAACTTCCATTTACCGAAATCAACATTAATTATGCTTGTAAGTGCATTTGCAAATAGAGATAATGTACTTCATGCTTATAATGAAGCAGTAAAAGAAAAATATCGTTTCTTTAGCTTCGGTGATGCAATGTTCGTTGCATCTCACGCTAAAATGAGAAACAAATAAAAGGAGTAAGTTATGACAGCAATTCGTTATGAATTTATTAAGACATGTAAACAAACGGGTGCCCGTTTAGGTCGTGTGCATACGCCGCACGGTTCATTTGATACACCAACATTTATGCCAGTTGGTACACTTGCAACAGTTAAGACAATGTCACCAGAAGAATTAAAAGCAATGGATTCTGGCATTATTTTAAGTAATACGTATCATTTATGGCTACGTCCAGGTCATGAAATTATTCGTGAAGCAGGCGGCTTGCATAAATTTATGAACTGGGATCGTGCAATCTTAACAGACTCTGGTGGTTTCCAAGTATTCAGTTTAAGTGACTTCCGTCGTATTGAAGAGGAAGGCGTTCACTTCCGTAATCACTTAAATGGAGATAAATTATTCTTATCACCAGAAAAAGCGATGGAAATCCAAAATGCATTAGGTTCAGATATTATGATGGCATTTGATGAGTGTCCACCATTCCCAGCTACTTTTGAATATATGAAGAAATCTGTAGAGCGTACGAGCCGCTGGGCAGAACGCTGCTTAAAAGCGCATGAACGTCCGCAAGATCAAGGTTTATTCGGTATTGTACAGGGCGGGGAGTACGAAGAGCTTCGTCGTCAAAGTGCGAAAGACCTTGTTTCAATGGACTTCCCTGGTTACGCTGTAGGTGGTTTATCTGTTGGTGAACCGAAAGATATTATGAACCGTGTTCTTGAGTTTACAACACCACTTCTTCCAGATAATAAGCCTCGTTACTTAATGGGTGTAGGTTCTCCTGACTCGTTAATCGATGGCGCAATTCGTGGGATTGATATGTTTGACTGCGTACTTCCAACTCGTATCGCTCGAAATGGTACGTGTATGACAAGTGAAGGTCGCCTTGTTGTAAAAAATGCGAAATTCGCAAGAGACTTCGGTCCGCTTGATCCAAACTGTGATTGCTACACATGTAAAAACTACTCACGTGCGTACATTCGTCACTTAATGAAATGTGATGAAACGTTCGGAATTCGTTTAACGTCTTATCACAACCTTCATTTTCTGTTAAACTTAATGGAGCAGGTGAGACAAGCTATTCGTGAAGACCGTCTTGGCGATTTCCGCGAAGAGTTCTTTGAACAGTATGGCTTTAATAAACCGAATGCTAAAAACTTCTAATACATAATTTAAAAGGAGGAACAAAAGATGAATGCAGGTATGATGAATATCGTTATGATCGTTGCGATGTTTGCGATTTTCTATTTCTTATTAATTCGCCCGCAACAAAAACGTCAAAAAGCAGTTGCTCAAATGCAAAGTGAGTTAGCAAAAGGTGATGCTATCGTAACAATCGGTGGTTTACACGGTACAATCGAATCAGTAGATGAGACAAAAATCGTTATTAAATCTGGTGGTTCACACTTAACTTTCGATCGCAATGCGATTCGTGAAGTTGTGAAAAACTAATGTGGAAGGCCCTGCATGAAATGTGCAGGGCCTTTTTTAGTTACTTTGCTTTGACATATTTACACCGAAAATACCACCGAGTGTACTCGCCCCCATTAATGCTAATTGATATAGTAATTGTGAGTTCGATAAGGTTTGAGAAAAGCCTAAATAGTTAACTAGAAAGACGAGTATAGTGAACGTGAGCCCTGTTGTGAAACCTACTAGCCAACCTTTTCCTTGAGCCTTTTTGCCGGCAGTAAATCCAGACATAAGCATAGATAAAAGAGCGAGTATAAAAATAGTAACGGTTAATGTCCCTTCATTTATATTCGTAAACTTTAATAAAAGAGCCATAATCATACTAGTAATAGATGCGAGAATTAGTAGCGTAACAATACCGAAGCCAATTGCAGTTGATAATTTTTTCGTTCCATCCATTTATGCATTCCCCCTTTTTAATACAAGCATATTTTCCTTTTGCTCAAGTTAGACTAGTTTCTTTTTTATAGGGGAGTCTATACGTAAAAAAGGAGATGTAGAAATGGAATGGATATCGGTAATTGGACGGACAATGCTTTTGTATATCATCATCTTAATTATTTTTCGTCTTATGGGTAAACGTGAGATAGGAGAGCTAAGTGTATTAGATTTAGTCGTATTTATTATGCTTGGAGAAATGGCTGTAGTAGCAATTGAAAATACCGATAAATCACTTTGGCATCAATTAGTTCCGATGACTTTTCTTATGTGCATACAAATCATTTTGTCAGTCATTTCATTAAAGTTTCAACGATTTCGGCATTTAATAGAAGGTGAACCAGCAATTATTATTAATGCGGGAAAGATTGATGAAAAAAAGATGAGAAACCAACGATATAATATTGATGATTTAATGATGCAATTAAGGGAACAAGGAGTTGGAGATATTCGGGATGTAGAATATGCTATTTTGGAACCGTCTGGGAAGTTATCTGTCTTTCAAAAACAAAAAAATAAACAAGATACATTGCAGTTTACGCTTCCTCTTATTATTGATGGAGAAATTCAATCTAGTCATTTACAAATGATTGAGCATACAGATGAATGGCTTATTGAGAAATTAAAAAACTTAGGTTATAACGATATAACACAAATTTTATACTGTAGTTTTCAAAATGGACAATTTTTTGTTGATGTAAAAGAAAATTAGAGACTTATCCTTTGGAAGAGTAAGAATGATTAGTATAACTAATAATCAGTGGAGATTACCCCACTGATTAAAGTTTCACCTTATTTCAAAAATGAAAGCTTACGAATGATAGGGAGACGACTTAACTCTTCTTTTCGAATGAGTTTGAAAGTGAAGAGAAGTACGATATAAACAATTGTTGTTAAAGTGATTTCCCATAATGTTTGTATGCCAAGGGAATGAGAGAAAATAATATATTTATGAAGATAAAAACCGAAGGCGCCTGCGATACCGATGGCAAGTCCGCCGAAAATATAGTCTTTTGCGTAAATGGTAAATGTAATCTTTTTTAAAACAGTAGCGTAGTGAAGAAATGTTACTGTTACAATATTTGCAGCAATAGCAAGTGCAACCCCCATCATTTGAAACTCTGGCCTTGATGCTAGTACAAAAATAACGATTAATTTCACGATGGCACCAATAAATGTATTCATCATTGCGGCTCTTGCTAAGTTTAAAGCCTGCAAAACAGAGGTAAGTGGACTTTGGAAATAATGAAATAAAAAACAAGGCGCAAGAAGTTGAATGAATGCTGTTGCGCTGTCTGATCCATACATAAGAGTTAAAACAGGAGAAGCGAATACGTATAATATAACGACAGACCATCCGCCGGTAATTAATGAAATTCGAAGTGCTTGTTGTAAACGGTGCTCTACTAATTTATGTTGTCTTTTTGCCATTGCTTCACTAATAGAAGGAACGAGCGCTGTAGAGAGAGCGTATGTAATAAAGGCGGGTAGTGATAGGAGCGGGAATGCATAACCGTTTAATATACCGTATTGCTGGGTTGCAACAGAAGCAGCGACACCAGCGATTGCTAAGCTTTGCATAACGACAATAGGTTCAAAAAAATATGAAACGGAGCCGATTAAACGACTTCCTGTAGTTGGAAGGGCAATATCCATCAGAGAATAAAATGTCCCTTTGCTTTCCTTTACAGTAGTGAAAAATCCAGAGCGTATTGATAAATGTTTTTCTCGCTGAAATAACGTGAGTAAAAATAATAAGGATGCAACTTCACCGAGAACAGCTGATAACATAGCGCCGGCTGCAGCATATTCTATGCCGTAAGGTAAAAATAATTGAATGCATATAGCGATAATGGTAATGCGGACGACTTGTTCTAGAACTTGCGCATAAGCGCTAGGTTTCATGTTTTGTTTCCCTTGAAAGTAACCACGCAACACAGAAGAAACAGCAATAACAGGAACAACGGGCAAAATGGCCATTAATGGATAGTAGGTTCTTTCGTCGGTTAATAATGTTTTTGCTAAAATAGGTGTGAGGAACATAATTCCGATTGTTAAAATGATACTAATAACGGATGTAACAGCTAGTGATACGGTTAATATTTTTTTAACTCTTTGTTTATCGTTCACAGCTTCCGCTTCTGCTACAAATTTTGCGATTGCGACAGGAAGACCAATTTGTGTCAATGTAATTGCTAAAATGAATGTAGGAACGGCCATCATATAAAGACCAACGCCTTCTTCTCCTAAAATACGTGCCATTACTATGCGGTTGATAAAGCCGAGTATTTTTGTAATAAAGCCGGCTATCATTAAAATAAATGCGCCTTTTAAAAAGCTTTGTCTCGTCATGTTCTTCTCCTACCTTCTCAAAATCAATGGAATGATTTACAATAATTTATATGCACGTACGAGACAAGAATGACAAGCATTTAAGAGAGTGAAGTATGATAGTGCTCTTGAAAGTAGTTATTGCTGTCCATTAGAGCGGGATTAAAGCGACTTTTTCGTGCTGAAATAAGAAGGAGATGTTTATAGATGTTAGATAGAGAGGCTTTGGTAGAATCATACCGCGGACAGTTACAAGTCGTTTTAGAAAGTAAAGTAGAAGAGTTTCAAATGTTCGGTTACGACCGAGTGACAGATGATGACATTTGGAAGTTTCTTAAAGTGAAAAAGTGGAAGAAGATAGACAGCGATGTTAGATTGTATGAATTAGTTAATGACGTATTAACAGTAACAGCTAATGAATATATGACATATTTAACTGTTGAAGCTTACCAAGCGCCACTTTGGTCATTTGATGAGTACGAAAATAAATAACCGACTGCAATTGGTTTGTTCTTCCTTTTGCAGTATAATGATATGTATTGATAAAGAGGAAATAATTATGTCTAAGATTATATATAAAGGAGGTAGTGAAGAGGAAAATAAATGATGGAAGTGTAGGTAGTGTAAAAGCTTACCTATAGAGCTAGTGATGAACTAGCAAAAATTATAGAAAGGAAGTCTACTAACTAGGCGTATGCACACGTATAGCAGTGAATCGTAAGAGATTTATTGAAAGTGTTAGTAGCAGAAAGAGGGTACATATGGCAAAGCGTGGTACGAGAATTGCCGCCTTTTTCCTCATCGTCTTATTAATCGGTGGAGTAATTGGTGCGGCAGGAAAAGACATAGCAAAAGGAATTAGTCTAGGACTAGACCTTCGCGGTGGTTTTGAAATTCTGTATGAAGTAAAACCAGCCAAAAAAGGTGATAAAATCGATCGAGATGTACTTGTAAGTACAGTAGGTGCTCTTGAAAATCGTGTCAATGTTCTCGGTGTAAGTGAGCCGAACATTCAAATCGAAGGGCAAGATCGAATTCGTGTACAGCTTGCTGGTGTACAAGATCAGCAAAAAGCACGTGAAATGTTATCAACACAAGCGAAATTAACATTCCGTGATGTGGATGATAACCTTCTTATGGATGGAACGGATTTAAAAGGCGGCGGAGCGAAGCAAACATTTGATGAGCAAGGCCGTGCGAGCGTAGGTCTTACACTAAAAAGCGCTGAAAAATTCCGTGAAGTAACTGAAAAAATTTCTAAAATGCCACCACCAACGAATTTAATGGTAATTTGGCTTGACTTTGAAGAAGGAAAAGATTCGTATAAAGCAGAATCTGCAAAACCGAATCCGAAATTCTTATCAGCAGCAACAGTAAACCAAGTATTTAACCAAGCTGAAGTATCTATCGTAGGTGGAAACTTCACAGTTGAAAGTGCGAAACAACTTTCATCTTTATTAAATGCAGGTGCACTTCCTGTTGATTTAAAAGAAATGTATTCAACATCTGTTGGAGCGAAATTTGGTCAACAAGCGTTAGAGCAAACGATTTTCGCTAGTGCGATTGGTATCGCTCTTATTTTCTTATTTATGCTTGTATTCTACCGTTTACCAGGACTTGTAGCGGTTATTATGTTAGGGTTATACATTTTCGTTACATTACTTGTCTTTAACTGGATGCATGCAGTTCTTACGTTGCCAGGTATTGCAGCGTTAGTGCTCGGGGTAGGTATCGCAGTTGATGCAAATATTATTACGTACGAGAGACTGAAAGAAGAGCTGAAAATTGGTAAGTCAATGATGTCGGCATTCCGTGCTGGTAACCATCGTTCATTAGCAACAATTCTAGATGCAAACGTTACGACTCTTGCAGCAGCTGGTGTGTTATTCGTTTATGGTAATAGCTCTGTAAAAGGATTTGCAACAAGTTTAATCGTAAGTATTTTAGTTGGTTTTATTACGAACGTATTCGGTACTCGTTTCTTACTAGGTCTACTTGTAAAGAGCCGTTACTTTGATAAAAAACCAGGATATTTTGGTGTGAAACAAAAGGATATTATTCCATTAACAAAAGGTGTAGTACATCCGCCAACAAGATTTGATCGTATTAATTTCGTAAATATCGGTCATAAATTCCTTATCTTCTCGATTGTAGTTGTAATTGCGGGTGCAATTATCTTACCAATTTTCAAATTGAATCTTGGTATTGACTTTGCGAGTGGTACACGTATCGACTTGCAATCAAAACAAGCCGTTACTGTGTCTGATGTTCATAAAGATTTTAAAGAATTGAACATTGATGTGAAGGAAGAAAATATTGTACCGACTGGAGATGACAATAAAGGTTTCGCAGTTCGTACATTAGGTGTTTTATCAAAAGATGAAATTGCGAAAACAAAAACATTCTTCCACGATAAATATGGTACAGATCCAAACGTAAGTACAGTTTCACCGACAATCGGTAAAGAAATTGCACGAAATGCATTTATCGCAGTACTGATTGCTTCTGCGGTTATCATTTTATACGTAAGTATTCGTTTCCGATTTACGTATGCGTTATCTGCAGTACTTGCATTATTACATGACGCATTCGTTATGATTGTTATGTTTAGTATTTTCCAACTAGAGGTAGACTTAACGTTTATTGCTGCAGTACTAACAATCATCGGTTATTCTATTAATGACTCGATTGTTACATTTGATAGAAACCGTGAATTATACAAACAGAAAAAACGAGTGCGCGATATAAAAGATCTAGAAGAAATCGTAAATGCAAGTATTCGCCAAACGCTTGGTCGCTCGATTAACACCGTATTAACAGTGTTATTCCCAGTAATTGCACTGCTTATCTTCGGTAGTGAGTCACTACGTAACTTCTCGTTTGCGCTACTTGTTGGATTAATTGTAGGTACGTACTCTTCTGTTTTCGTTGCCTCTCAAATTTGGTTAATGCTTGAAAACCGTCGTTTGAAAAAGGGAAAAAACAAGAAGAAGGTTGAGAAAGTAGAATCTGAACCGCAAGTATAGAAAAGATGATGTCTCTTTATGAGGCATCTCTTTTTTCGTTTGTGGATACAATAAGATAGCAACTTTTTAACAGAAAGAAGATGGAAGAAAGTGGTGGTGTTATCGCTGTTTTTGTTAAAATAAAAAGATAGGTTAAGAAAAGAAGGGATTTTAATTATGGAAAAAGATGAACGTTTTAAACAGGCCGAGTTTGGTGCTATTGTCGGGATCGTTGGTAATATTATATTAGCGATTGTAAAGGCGGTAATTGGTTATATTGGGAACAGTAAAGCGCTATTAGCGGATGCCGTGCATTCTGCATCAGATGTAATAGGTTCGCTAGCTGTACTTTTTGGATTGCGAGCGGCAAAGCAGCCACCTGATGAGGATCATCCGTATGGTCATGGTAAAGCGGAATCGATTTCAGCGATTATTGTTGCGGTATTATTATTTATTGTGGGACTTGAAATCGCGATTTCGTCTATAAAAGCTTTTTCGCAAGAACTAGAACCGCCGAAAGGAATTACGATATTTGCTGTTGTTCTTTCAATCGTCGTGAAAGAAGGAATGTTTCAATATAAATTCCGATTAGGGAAAAGAGTAAACAGTGATGCAATTATTGCAAATGCATATGAGCACCGTTCGGATGTATTTTCTTCAATTGCAGCTTTAATCGGTATTTGTGCAGCTATAATAGGTGGTAAGCTTGGTATAGACTGGCTTGTATACGCTGATCCAATTGCGGGATTAGTTGTTTCACTTCTTGTTGTAAAAATGGCATGGAGCATTGGAGCGGAAGCAATTCATGCAACGCTTGACCATGTTCTTCATGAGGAGGATGTTATTCCGCTTAGAGAAGCAGTTCTTCAAGTAGATGGTGTGAAAAAAATTGGTTCTTTATATGCACGGGAGCATGGTCATTATGTTATTGTCGATATTAAAGTGTCCGTAGATCCATACATTACTGTAGAAGAAGGACACCGTATTGGAAAACATGTGAAAGAAATACTTATGAAACAAGATAATGTACAAAATGTATTCGTACATATAAATCCGTATTCTCCAAATTAAACATCATTAACATTTTAGTATATAGATATTGCATCGTAGTTTGCATTATATTGTCACCCCTTAATCTGTCTTGTATAATGAACAGGTTAAGGGGTGATTTCGTGTTACAACCGAAGACGCGTTGGAAAGAAAAAGAATATAATGACGAGCGAGTGAGTGAATTAGCAAGTAAATTACAGTTATCGCCACTTGTCGTTTCGTTATTCCTCGGTAGAGGACTCGATACAGAAGATAAGATTTTAGATTTTTTAAATACAGAAAATCAAGAATTTCATGATCCATTTTTATTAGAAGGAATGGATAGAACGGTAGAACGTGTAAATAAGGCGATTCAAAATGGAGAGCAAATATTAATATTTGGTGATTACGATGCGGACGGAGTAAGTAGTACGACAGTTTTATATCTTGCTCTTCAAGAATTAGGTGCAGAAGTAGAATTTTACATTCCAAATCGTTTTACAGAAGGGTATGGACCGAACGAAGAAGCATTTCGTTGGGCGCATAGCGCAGGGTTCTCGCTAATTATTACTGTCGATACTGGTATTGCAGCGGTACATGAAGCGAATGTAGCGAAAGAGCTTGGAATAGATCTAATTATTACAGATCACCATGAGCCACCGCCAGAATTGCCAGAAGCACTTGCGATTATACATCCGAAATTAGATGGCGGTGTATATCCGTTTCACTATTTAGCTGGTGTAGGTGTTGCGTTTAAAGTTGCGCATGCACTATTAGGCCGTGTACCAGAACATTTATTAGAGATCGCAGTAATCGGTACAGTAGCCGATTTAGTATCACTTCATGGTGAAAATAGGTTGCTAGTGAAACGCGGTTTAAAACATATGCGTATGACGAGAAATATTGGTTTGAAGGCATTGTTTAAAGTTGCTAACGTTTCGCAAAGTGAAATTACCGAAGAGAGTATTGGTTTCTCAATTGCACCTCGTATTAATGCGGTTGGGCGTTTAGAAGATGCTACGCCGGCTGTACACCTTTTATTATCAGATGATCCAGAGGAAGCGAAAGAGCTAGCTGAAGAAATTGATGAGCTGAACAAACTGCGAAAAGATATTGTAAAGCAAATTACAGAAGAGGCTATCGCTGAAGTGGAAAATAACTTCCCACCAGAAGAAAATAAAGTATTAGTACTTGCGAAAGAAGGCTGGAACCCAGGGGTAATTGGAATTGTTGCTTCGAAATTAGTT
Organism: Bacillus sp. BR3(2024); assembly: GCF_039134555.1. Lineage (NCBI taxonomy): Bacteria > Bacillati > Bacillota > Bacilli > Caryophanales > Bacillaceae > Bacillus > Bacillus sp. BR3(2024). The sequence goes on along the minus strand of NZ_CP152433.1, from coordinate 4,206,494 downwards.
GAACGTTTTTATCGTCCGACGATTGTATTAAGCATTGATCCTATAAAAGAAACAGCAAAAGGCTCAGCACGTAGTATTGCAGGATTTGATTTGTTTGCAAATTTATCAGATTGTAGAGAGTTATTACCACACTTCGGAGGGCATCCGATGGCAGCGGGAATGACGCTACATATGAATGATGTAGATGAATTACGTCGCCGCTTAAATGAACAAGCAGATGCAATTTTAACAGAAGAAGATTTTATTCCAATTACAGCAGTTGATGTTTTTTGTAAAGTAGAGGATGTAACGCTAGCGGCAATTGAAGATATGCAAAAACTAGCCCCGTTTGGTGTTGGAAATCCGAAACCACGTATTGCAGTAAAAGATGCAGAGTTAGAAAGCATTCGCGCAATCGGATCAGATGGCTCTCATTTAAAAATGGCTCTTCGTGATGGACAAGCAACACTGGATACAATTGGATTTGGCTTTGGTGCATATGCGAAAGAAATCTCTCCAGTTGCAAAAGTATCTGTAATAGGAGAAGCGTCTATTAATGAATGGAATAACTTTAAGAAGCCACAACTAATGGTACAAGATATTGCTGTAGAGGCGTGGCAATTATTTGATTGGCGTAGTATGCGTAATGCAGAAGCAAATTTAGCAGAACTTCCGAAAGAAAAAATAACAATGGTGTATTTTTCTGAAGAGGTATTGAATAAATTTTCTTTAGAGAGCTATAAAGAAAAGCTCATGCATGCTTCAGAAGTAACGCATTTAGATGATCAATATATCGTGTTACTTGATTTACCAAAAGGAACAGATGAATTACGTGAGCTATTTAAGGTAGGATTCCCAGCGCGAATTTATACGCTATTTTATCAAGAGAATAACCACTTATTTAGTACAGTTCCGACGAGAGAACACTTTAAATGGTACTATTCTTTCTTAAGCCAAAAAACACCATTTTCTTTAAGACAATATGGAGAACAACTATGTCGTCATAAAGGTTGGTCAAAAGATACAGTAAATTTCATGACACAGGTGTTTTTTGAGTTAGAATTTGTTACAATAAAAGATGGCGTCATTTTTATGGCAGACAAAAAACAAAAGCGTGATTTAATTGAATCGAACACATATCGTGAGAAAATGAACCACTTACAATTAGAAAAAGAATTGGTTTATAGCACATATCAGCAACTATATACATGGTTTGAAACGATTCGTAATCATAAAGAAGTAGAACAGTTAGGGTAAAGGATTTGTATTTACAAACCTTTTAGATCTGAGGAGGATTCAGAAATATGGATTTCAAGCAACATATCGCAATTGTACCGGATTATCCGAAAGAAGGTATTGTGTTTAAAGACATTACACCTTTAATGAATGACGGTAAAGCATACAAAGCAGCAACAGACGCAATCGTTGAGTACGCAAAAGAAAGAGATATCGATGTTGTAGTAGGACCAGAAGCTCGTGGTTTCATTATCGGTTGCCCAGTTTCTTATGCGTTAGAAGTAGGATTTGCGCCAGTTCGTAAATTAGGAAAATTACCACGTGAAGTAATTACAGTTGACTACGGTAAAGAATATGGTAAAGACGTTTTAACAATCCATAAAGATGCAATTAAGCCAGGTCAACGCGTATTAATTACAGATGATCTATTAGCTACAGGTGGAACAATCGAAGCGACAATTAAGTTAGTTGAAGAGCTAGGCGGAGTTGTAGCAGGAATTGCATTCTTAGTAGAACTTACTTACTTAGATGGTCGTAAAATGTTAGATGGTTACGATGTATTAGTATTAGAAAAATACTAATCACTATATAGGTAAAACTACGGTGATAAAAAGTACCCGTGAATCTCTTGGAGAGGAGCGGGTACTTTTGTATAATTGAACAAAAAATTATGGTGAAATGTCAGTAAAATCTTTTCCTTTTCACAATTCACAATCATTGGGTTATAATGATAGAATATAATTTATTCTATTAAATAAAGATAAAGTCAATTTTCAATAAAAGGTGATTCGATGGCAAATGAGCAGGTACTAACAGCTGAACAGGTACTCGAGAAAGCAAGTCAATATTTAGCGGATGAAGATATTGAGCTAGTGGCACGTGCCTATGAATATGCACGTGATGCGCATAGCGAACAATATAGAAAATCGGGTGAACCGTATATTATTCATCCGATTCAAGTTGCAGGTATTTTAGTTGATTTACACATGGATCCAGCTACGGTATCAGCAGGTTTCTTACATGATGTAGTGGAAGATACAGAGATTACGTTAGAAGATATTGAACGGGAATTTAACAAAGAAATTGCTATGCTTGTTGATGGCGTTACAAAGCTTGGGAAGATCAAATATAAATCTCACGAACAACAACAAGCAGAAAACCATCGCAAAATGTTTATTGCAATGGCTCAAGATATTCGAGTTATTTTAATTAAACTAGCTGATCGTCTTCATAACATGCGTACATTGAAACATTTGCCTCAAGAGAAGCAGCGTCGCATAGCGAATGAAACGTTAGAAATCTTTGCACCTTTGGCACATAGACTCGGAATTAGTACTATTAAATGGGAGCTAGAGGATACGTCACTTCGCTATTTAAATCCACAACAATATTATCGTATTGTAAATTTAATGAAGCGTAAACGTGCAGAACGTGAAGAATATTTAGACGAAGTAATGACTGGTATTCGTGAGAAATTAAAAGAAGTTGCAATTCAACCTGAGATTTCTGGAAGACCGAAACATATTTACAGTATTTATCGTAAAATGGCACTGCAAAATAAGCAGTTCAATGAAATTTACGATTTATTAGCTGTACGTGTCGTTGTAAATAGTATTAAAGATTGTTATGCTGTGCTTGGAATTATTCATACGTGCTGGAAGCCGATGCCAGGTCGTTTTAAAGATTATATTGCAATGCCAAAAGCAAATCTATATCAATCTCTTCATACGACTGTAATTGGACCGAAAGGTGATCCACTTGAAGTGCAAATTCGTACGAAAGAAATGCACGAAATTGCAGAATTCGGGATCGCGGCACACTGGGCATACAAAGAAGGAAAAACAGCAGAAACAACAGGTACATTAGAGAAGAAACTCACATGGTTCCGTCAAATATTAGAATGGCAAAATGAAGCTTCTAATGCAGAAGAATTTATGGAGTCATTAAAAATTGATTTATTCTCTGACATGGTATTCGTCTTTACACCGAAAGGCGATGTAATGGAATTACCACTTGGATCTGTTCCGATTGATTTCGCGTATCGTGTCCATTCGGAAATTGGGAATAAAACAATTGGTGCAAAAGTAAACGGGAAAATGGTGACGCTGGATTATAAATTAAAAACAGGCGACATCATTGAAATTTTAACGTCGAAACATTCATATGGCCCAAGCCAGGATTGGGTAAAACTTGCTCAAACATCTCATGCGAAAAATAAAATTCGTCAATTCTTTAAGAAACAACGTAGAGACGAAAATATTGAAAAAGGCCGTGAACTTGTTGAAAAGGAAGTACGTGGTCTAGAGTATGAGATGAAAGAAGTATTGGCGCCGGATAACTTAAAACGCGTCGCTGAGAAATTTAACTTTGCAAATGAAGAAGATATGTTTGCAGCAGTTGGATATAGCGGAATTACAGCTTCGCAAATTGTTACGCGACTAACGGACAAGTTCCGCAAACAACGCGAAGAAGAAGAAATTGTTGAAGTTAAAGAAGTCCGTAAACCGATGAAAATTCGAAAATGGGATTCTGGTGTAAAGGTAAGCGGTGCTGATAATTTATTAATCCGTTTATCGAAATGCTGTAACCCAGTTCCGGGCGATGATATCGTTGGGTATATTACGAAAGGCCGAGGTGTATCAATTCACCGCCGTGATTGTGTAAATGTTCATACAGAAGAAGCTGTAGAACGATTATTAGAGGTAGAGTGGGAAGGTAGCCCTGAAAAAGAAATTGAGTATAACGTTGATATTGAAATTTCAGGTTACGATCGCCGCGGTTTATTAAATGAAGTACTGCAAGCTGTTACAGAGACGAAAACATACATTTCAGCTGTTTCTGGTAGAAGTGACCGTAATAAGATGGCAACAATTAATATGTCAATCTCGATTCGTAACTTACAACACTTGAAAAAAGTAGTAGAACGCATTAAACGCGTTCCAGAAATTTATGCAGTACGACGCATGATGCATTAATAGGGAGTGTAGAAAGATGAGAGTTGTTTTACAACGATCAAAGAAAGCGTCTGTCACAGTAGACGGTGAGATCGTAGGACAAATTCCGTTCGGTTTAACATTACTAGTTGGCATTACGCACGAAGATACAGAAAAAGATGCAACTTACATTGCGGAAAAAATTGCAAACTTACGTATTTTTGAAGATGAGAGCGGAAAGATGAATCATTCTGTACTTGATGTAGAAGGACAAGTTCTATCTATTTCGCAATTCACATTATACGGAGATTGCCGCAAGGGCAGACGTCCAAACTTTATGGATGCTGCGAAACCTGATTATGCAGAGCGTTTATACGATTTCTTTAATGAAGAAGTTCGTAAACAAGGATTACATGTGGAAACAGGGAAGTTTGGAGCAATGATGGACGTTTCTTTAATCAATGATGGTCCGGTGACCTTAATTGTAGAAAGTAAATAGTGTTCATAAAAAAGAGAGGGTTATATAATCCTCTCTTTTTTATACATTGTTGTATGTTTTGTTCATTTATTTGGAATCAATAGCAGTTTCGGTTATGTATAACTCTCTCATCAATATGGAACAATAAAAAGTAAAACATCCATATTGAATGTGAGGGATATACGTATGCGTATGAATGAAAAAGGGCATTCTGTTACAAATGGTGCAAATCAACTGTTTAACGTGAATTTTCATGATTTTATTTCAAAAGAGCAAAACAATACTTCAATGGAGCTTGCTTCGGAGTTTGGGATTTCTCTTCAAGATGTAAAGCGTTTAAAGAAGCAGATTGAACGTTCTTAGAGCACTTGACAATCCTACTTAACAAACGTATAGTAATTTTATATTTACATATGAATATAACCGTTGATAGAGAAGAGTAAATGAGACACACATGGAAAGAGAAGGAATGTCTTAGGCTGAAAACATTTCTGCATGATGACTGATTGAATGACACTCTAGAGGTTTCAACTTGAACGGCATATATGCTTAGTAGGGATGAACGCATATTTAAGCGTTATTAAAAAAGTGGAAGCATACGTGCTTCAATTAGGGTGGCACCACGGGTATAATACTCTCGTCCCTACTGTTTAAACAGTAGAGGCGGGAGTTTTTTTATTTTTATTAAGATTAAAACAATTTGAGGAGGAACTGAATATGTCTATTCAAATCCCACGCGGAACGCAAGATATTCTTCCAGGCACTGTTGAGTTATGGCAGTATATCGAAGGGCAAGCACGCGAAATTTGCCGTCGTTACAATTATAAAGAAATTCGTACACCGATTTTTGAACACACTGAGCTATTTTTACGCGGTGTTGGTGATACGACAGATATCGTACAAAAAGAAATGTACTCATTCCAAGATCGTGGAGAGCGTAGCTTAACATTACGTCCAGAAGGTACTGCACCTGTTGTACGTTCTTACGTTGAAAATAAAATGTTTGGTGATGCGACACAACCAACGAAATTATACTATATCGGTCAAATGTTCCGTTATGAAAGACCACAAGCAGGTCGCTATCGTCAATTCGTACAATTCGGTATCGAAGCAATCGGCAGTAATGACCCTGCAATTGATGCAGAAGTAATTGCACTTGCTGTTGAATTTTACCGCGGCATGGGCTTAAAAAATATTAAAGTTGTATTAAACAGTTTAGGTGACGCAGCGAGCCGTCAAGCACACCGTGATGCATTAATCGCACACTTTGAGCCACGTATCGGCGAATTCTGTTCTGACTGTCAATCTCGCTTAGAAAAGAACCCACTTCGAATTTTAGACTGTAAGAAAGACCGTAACCATGAATTAATGGGAACAGCACCATCTATTACAGAATACTTAAACGAAGATTCAGCAGTATACTATGACAAAGTTCAAGAACTATTAACGATGATGGATGTTCCATTTGAAAAAGATCCGAACTTAGTGCGTGGTTTAGACTACTATCAACACACTGTTTTTGAAATTATGAGTGAGGCAGAAGGTTTCGGTGCGATCACTACATTAAGCGGTGGTGGCCGTTATAACGGACTTGTACAAGAAATCGGTGGACCAGAAATGCCAGGTATCGGTTTTGCAATGAGTATTGAACGTTTAATTATGGCGCTAAAAGCTGAAAACATTGAATTACCACTTGAACATAGCATTGATTGTTACGTTGTAGCGCTTGGCGAAAAAGCGAAAGACCATGCTGCAAAAGTTGCGTTCGATCTTCGTAAAGCTGGATTGTCAGTTGAAAAAGATTATTTAGATCGCAAAATGAAAGCACAATTTAAATCAGCAGATCGTCTAAAGGCGAAATTTGTAGCTGTATTAGGAGAAGATGAGCTAGATAAAGGCATCATTAACTTAAAAGATATGGCAACAGGTGAACAAGAAGAAGTAGCGTTAGATGTATTTGCTTCATACGTAGCAGAGAAATTAATATAGGGGGAACTTACAGTGGCTGAAAGAACACATGCATGTGGAAAAGTAACAGTAGAAGCTGTTGGACAAACAGTTCAATTAAAAGGTTGGGTACAAAAACGCCGTGACTTAGGTGGATTAATCTTTATCGATTTACGTGACCGTACAGGTATCGTACAAGTTGTATTTAACCCAGAAACATCAAAAGAAGCGTTAGAAGTAGCAGAAACAATTCGTAGCGAATACGTATTACACGTAGAAGGTACAGTTGTTGAACGTGGTGAAGGCGCAATTAATGACAATATGGCAACTGGTCGTATTGAAGTACAAGCAACAAAAGTAAATGTACTAAATGCAGCGAAAACAACGCCAATTATCATTGCTGATGATACAGATGCATCAGAAGATGTGCGTTTAAAATATCGTTATTTAGACTTACGTCGTCCTGTAATGTTCAACACATTCAAAATGCGTCACGACGTAACAAAAACAATTCGTAACTTCTTAGATACAGAAGAGTTCTTAGAAGTAGAAACACCAATTTTAACGAAAAGCACGCCAGAAGGAGCTCGTGACTATTTAGTGCCAAGTCGTGTACATGATGGTGAATTCTATGCATTACCACAGTCACCACAGTTATTTAAACAGCTTCTTATGGTCGGCGGATTTGAGCGTTACTATCAAGTAGCACGTTGTTTCCGTGATGAAGATTTACGTGCGGATCGTCAACCAGAATTCACGCAAATCGATATCGAAGCTTCATTCTTAACACAAGATGAAATTTTAGATATGATGGAGCGTATGATGACGAAAGTTATGAAGGATGCAAAAGGTGTAGAAGTGAGTGCACCATTCCCTCGTATGAAATATGCTGATGCAATGGCTCGCTACGGTTCTGATAAGCCAGATACACGCTTTGAAATGGAACTAACAGACTTATCTGAGTTTGCAGCAGATTGTGGCTTTAAAGTGTTTACAAGTGCTGTAGAAAGCGGCGGACAAGTAAAAGCAATTAATGCAAAAGGTGCTGCAAGTAAATATTCTCGTAAAGACATCGATGCATTAACTGAATTCGTGAAAGTATACGGTGCAAAAGGTCTAGCTTGGCTTAAAGTTGAAGAAGACGGCCTAAAAGGACCGATTGCGAAATTCTTCGGTGAAGAAGATGCAAATGTGTTAATGAGCACATTAGAAGCTACTGCTGGCGACTTATTACTATTCGTAGCAGATAAGAAGAGCGTTGTTGCAGATAGCTTAGGCGCACTTCGTTTACGTCTAGGTAAAGAGCTTGAGTTAATTGATGAAAGTAAATTTAACTTCCTATGGGTAACTGATTGGCCACTACTTGAGTACGATGAAGATGCAGATCGTTACTTCGCAGCTCACCACCCATTCACAATGCCATTCCGTGAAGACGTTGAGTTACTAGAAACAGCACCAGAAAAAGCACGTGCACAAGCATATGACCTTGTATTAAACGGTTATGAGCTTGGTGGTGGATCACTTCGTATTTACGAGCGTGACGTACAAGAAAAAATGTTCAAAGCACTTGGATTCTCACAAGAAGAAGCGCAAGAGCAATTCGGATTCTTATTAGAAGCATTCGAATACGGTACACCACCACACGGCGGAATCGCATTAGGTTTAGATCGTCTTGTTATGTTACTTGCAGGCCGTACGAACCTTCGTGATACAATTGCATTCCCGAAAACAGCAAGCGCAAGCTGCTTATTAACAGAAGCTCCAAGCCCAGTTGCAGAAGCGCAGCTTGAAGAACTGAACTTAAAATTAAGCTTGAAAGAAGAGAAGTAAGAATAGGGTCTAGATGGTTATACTATAACCGTCTAGACTTTTTTTGAGAGGTTGTTTAAAAAGTCCGGTTTAGATAACTGTCGCATCTCATCGTTGCTTCGCCAGTCCGGTGCTCGAGTAGTGTTTCTACACTGCGCTCCTCCTGGCTTCAGCGCCTCGATCTGCTCGGTTCTCTAAATCCTCTTTTTTAAACGTGTATTTAGGAAGAAATAAAATTCTGGTCTATGTTTTCATTCTCGAAATATGTATTTTTAGGAATTCTATAACTTTTTCTATACAAATAGTCGGAAAAACGCTAGAATACATGGTAGACCATTTTTGTAATAGGAGTGTAGAGCTGAATGTTACATCAATTTTCACGTAATGAATTAGCCTTCGGTAAAGAAGGACTTGAAATATTAAAAAATAGTACAGTCGGTATTTTAGGAATTGGCGGTGTAGGTTCTTTTGCAGCTGAAGCGTTAGCACGTTCTGGCGTAGGACGTCTCGTATTAGTTGATAAAGACGTTGTAGATATTACAAACGTAAACCGTCAAATTCACGCTTTAGTATCTACTGTAGGACGTTCAAAAGTAGAATTAATGAAAGAGCGTATCGCGGACATTAACCCAGAGTGTGAAGTAATTGGACTAGAAATGTTTTATACAGATGAAACATATGAAGAGTTCTTTAAGTACGGTTTAGACTTTGTAGTGGATGCATCTGATACGATTACGTTCAAAATTCATTTAATTAAACAATGTTTACGTCGTAAAATTAAAATTATCTCAAGTATGGGTGCAGCGAATAAAATGGACCCAACTCGTTTCCGTATTGCGGACATCTCTAAAACACATACAGATCCAATTGCGAAAGTCATTCGTACGAAGCTTCGTAAAGAGGGTATTAAAAAAGGTGTAAAAGTTGTCTTCTCTGACGAAAACCCAATCGTAATTCGTGAAGAAGTACGTAAAGAAATTGTACCAGACGAGAATGCAAAAATTCGTAAGGCGAAATTACCGCCTTCATCAAATGCATTCGTACCATCTGTGGCAGGCTTAATTATGGCAAGTCACGTTGTACGTGAACGCATTAAAAACGTAGAAGTGAAACGTGTAGGGCAAGAATAAAAGAAAAGCATATATCCATTTTGGATATATGCTTTTTTATATGTATTAAAGAAATATGAATATTTGCATCACTACTAGTTCAAATGTAAGTAAGGTTAGTAAGCAATAATCATATTTATCTGATTTATAGGCGGATGTCTTTTTTAGACTGTTAATGGTGAAAAGAGCTAAAGTTAGGACGAGAAGGCCAAGAGTTATTTTGAAGATTATTAATGAAATAGCAACCATCTCCCTTTAAAGGTATATGTTTATAATAACATTTTAGTAAAAAATATCCAATCTGTTTTAGGAGTTTCCTTGTATGACAAGGAGGAATGTTATTGTCAATCTTTGTCGTTAAATCGATATCCTTTATTGAATCGTTGATATATTGTAAGTTGTGATAGATATATTTGAAAAATCGTTGATATATTGCAAGTTGTGATAGATATATTTGAAAAATCGTTGATATATTGCAAGTTATGATAGATATATTCGAAAAACCGTTAATATAATTTCATTTACCGATATCTATATATGATTCACCGAAAACAAACAGGGATGTCACTCAGTTAAAAAAGTGACATCCCTGTTTTTAATTCTCTGCAGAATAAATAATATCTAAATTCCCATTTTGATCGGTTTTGAAAATCGGGGCAATTTGCTCTTCTTGCTCTTCGACTGAAACAAGTTTTCGAGCACGATCCATAATTCGAACAAGCATCGCGTAATCTTCTTCGATTGCTTGTTGTTTTTTTGTGAGTACCGCTAATTTCGTTTCAAGTTCATGATTCGTTTTTTGCAGAGAGGTGAGTTGAGCTTGTAATACATCATTTTCAGTTTGCAACTTTGCAAGTGAAGGATTGTTATGTTCTAAATTTTGTAAAAATGAAATGACATTTTGCATTGTAAGATCTTGTTTACTTGGCGTAATATCTTCTGAAAAATCGGCGTCAATTACGAGTTGTTTCGTTTTCTTGAACCGATTTTTTTCTATATTAGCTTCAGAACGTTTTAATTCTTTACGTTGTTTTTTTGCAAGCTGCACCGCATCTTCGTAATTCGGTCTTACTTCAGCATTCCATCTAAAGCCGCAAGCTGCTGAAGTCCGGTTCAACGCATCGCCAACTTCATCAAATGCTTTTATTTGTGTACTTCCACTGCGAATATGTCGTAAAACAGTTTCTGCTAAAAGGAGATCATCTTCTTTTGTCCATGCATCTTGACGTGTTTTCATAAGCGAAGCCTCCATAATGGTGACGTTTTCGTTTATGTTACCCTTTATTTTTCGTTTTATTCGAAGTTTGTAATCTTTCATAAACAGTAGAAAGTGCTTGCTCAAATTTTCCTGTCGTTTTCGGTTTATAATATTGCTTGCTTTTTATTTTATCAGGTAAGTATTGTTGCCTTACCCAGCCGTTTGGATGGTCGTGCGGATATAAATATCCAATGCCTCTTCCAAGTGATTCTGCGCCTTTGTAATGACTATCTTTTAAATGGCTTGGAATGTCACCTGTTTGACCGTTGCGTAAATCGTGTAATGCAGCATCAAGTGCTTTATAAGCTGAATTTGATTTTGGTGATAAGCATAGCTCGATAACGGCATTTGCAAGTGGGATGCGTGCTTCTGGGAATCCAACTCGTTCAGCTGATTCAATTGCAGCTAGTGTACGTGGTCCAGCTTGTGGGCTAGCAAGTCCAATATCTTCATAAGCCATAATAAGAAGGCGTCTGCCAATGCTTTGTAAATCACCTGCTTCAATAAGGCGTGCTAAATAATGGAGTGCTGCATTTACATCACTTCCGCGCACTGATTTTTGAAATGCTGATAATACATCATAATGAGCATCGCCGCCTTTGTCGTGGACGAAGCTCTTCTTTTGTAAGCATTCTTCTGCAATCTCGAGTGTGATTTCAGCCGCTTGGTCGTCTGTAGTAAAGCTAGATAATACAGCAAGCTCAAGTGCGTTATAAGCGGAACGCATATCACCACCAGAGGCGTTTGCAAAGTGATGTAGTGCTTCATCTGTTACCGTTACTGCATATTCTCCAAGCCCTTTTTCTTTATCTTCTAAAGCTCTTTTTAACCCAATTAAAATATCTTCTTCTGTTAGTGCGTGTAATTCGAAAATTTGACACCTGCTTCGAATAGCGGAGTTTATTGCATGGAATGGATTACTTGTCGTAGCACCAATTAAAGTAAGAAGTCCGCTTTCTAAGTGAGGTAATAGAAAGTCTTGCTTTGCTTTATCTAGACGGTGAACTTCATCTAAAATTAAAACGAGGTGTCGATGCATCTTCGCTTCTTGTACGACAACTTCCATATCTTTTTTATTGTGAGTAACAGCGTTCAATAGACGAAACGGGGTACCGGTACTTCCTGCAATTGCACTGGCAATGGATGTTTTTCCTGTACCTGGAGGACCGTATAAAATCATAGATTGAAAATGATTGGCTTGGACCATTCGCCATAAAATCTTTCCTTCACCAACTAAATGTTGTTGCCCAATAATTTCTTGAATATTTGTAGGGCGCATTCGATGTGCGAGTGGTTGTTTCATTTGGACCGTCTCCCTTAATATATAATCTCGTTCTATCGTATCATTTTTTTCTACGGAATTTAAAATAGGATGCTGTTTTATGGGAAAAATGAAGGTTAATATTTTCATTTTTCTTTCAATTGTAATAATTTCCGAGTTTTTCAATGTGATTTTATGTTATCATTTTGATACACAAGTTGAAATTTCTTATAATACTATATTATGCTATAATTTCATAGGATTTTAAATTGTGTTCTTTTTATAAATAAGATATAACCAATAGAAGTGAAAATTTGAAAAGAGGTGCAAAATAGATGAAGATTTCAACAAAAGGCCGCTATGGCTTAACAATTATGATTGATCTTGCAAAAAAGTTTGGTGAAGGTCCGATTTCATTAAAATCAATTGCGCAGGCGCATGACTTATCCGAGCATTACTTAGAGCAATTAATTTCACCACTTCGTAACGCTCGTCTTGTAAAGAGTACGCGCGGGGCATACGGCGGATATGTATTATCTGATCAACCGGCTAACATTACAGCTGGGGATGTAATCCGTGTATTAGAGGGACCGATTAGTGTTGTAGAAATGATAGAAGAAGAAGAGCCAGCACAGCGCCAGTTATGGATGCGTGTTCGTGATGCGGTGCAAGAAGTGTTAGATAGTACAACGTTAGAAGATTTAGTACGTTATGAGGAAGAAAATCACGGGGGCTATATGTTTTACATTTAATTCCTTGTGAAACGATTTGGAAAGAAGGAGATTTAATGGAACGCATTTACTTAGATCATGCTGCGACATCTCCGACTCACCCAGAAGTGGTCGAAAAGATGATTCCATATATGACAGAAATATTCGGGAACCCGTCTAGTATTCACTTTTATGGACGTCAAACGCGCCATGCAGTAGATGAGGCGAGACGAGTGTGTGCACGCAGCATTCATGCGAATCCGAATGAAATTATATTTACGAGCGGTGGTACAGAAGCTGATAATTTAGCGCTTATCGGTGTAGCACGTGCGAACCGTCATAAAGGTAACCACATAATAACGACGCAAATTGAACATCATGCGATTTTGCATACGTGCGAATTGTTAGAGCGTGAAGGGTTTGAAGTGACATATTTACCTGTCGATGAAACAGGGCTTATTCAAGTTTCTGACATACAAAAGGCATTAACAGAAGAGACGATTCTTGTATCTGTTATGTTTGGGAATAATGAAGTAGGGACAATGCAACCAATTGTGGAAATAGGAAAGTTGCTAAAAGATCATCAAGCTTATTTCCATACAGATGCGGTACAAGCTTACGGTTTAGTAGAAATTAATGTGAAAGAGTTTGGAATTGATTTATTATCAATTTCAGCTCATAAAATTAATGGGCCAAAAGGTGTAGGGTTCTTATACGCTGGTGCAAATGTGAAATTTGAACCGTTATTAATAGGCGGAGAGCAAGAAAGAAAACGCCGTGCTGGTACGGAAAATGTGCCTAGTATTGCTGGGCTTCAGCATGCAATTCTTATAGCTGAAAAAACTCGTGAGCAAAAAAATGCCCAATATGAAGAGTTTAAAGATATAATGGTATCTGTCTTCAAAAATGAAGGCATTACTTTCGAGGTAAACGGAAACTTAGAACATCGCTTACCGCATGTACTTAATGTAAGTTTTACAGGAATGAACATTGAACCATTTCTTGTGAACTTAGACCTTGCTGGCATTGCAGTATCAAGCGGTTCTGCTTGTACAGCTGGTTCGATTGATCCATCACATGTATTAGTAGCGATGTTTGGAAAAGACTCCGATCAAATACGTTCATCCGTACGCTTTAGTTTTGGACTTGGAAATACGAAAGAGCAAATTGAAAAAGCGGCGTACGAAACAGTGAAAATCGTGAAGCGATTAACACAAAATTAGCATGGGAGGTGACATGATGAACAAACTACCTCACGAAACACGCGTTGTCATCGGAATGTCCGGTGGCGTCGATTCATCTGTAGCAGCACTTTTATTAAAAGAGCAAGGTTATGATGTAATCGGAATTTTTATGAAAAACTGGGATGATACAGATGAGAATGGTGTCTGCACAGCAACAGAAGATTACAATGATGTAATTGAAGTGTGTAACCAAATTGGTATTCCGTATTATGCAGTAAACTTTGAAAAACAATACTGGGATAAAGTATTTACGTACTTCTTAGATGAGTATCGAGCTGGTCGTACACCAAACCCAGATGTAATGTGTAATAAAGAAATTAAATTTAAAGCATTTTTAGAGCATGCAATTGCGCTTGGTGCGGATTATGTGGCAACAGGCCATTATGCACGCGTTGCTTATATGGACGGCGAATATAAAATGCTTCGCGGCGTTGATGACAATAAAGATCAAACATATTTCTTAAATCAATTAAGCCAAGAGCAATTATCAAAAACAATGTTCCCGTTAGGTGAATTAAAGAAACCGCAAATTCGTGAAATGGCGAAAGAAGCTGGCTTAGCGACAGCGGCGAAAAAAGATAGTACAGGTATTTGCTTCATTGGTGAGCGTAACTTTAAGGATTTCTTAAGTAACTACTTACCGGCACAACCAGGTGTAATGCAAACATTATCTGGTGAAGTGAAAGGGAAGCATGACGGTTTAATGTATTATACAATTGGACAACGTCATGGCCTTGGAATTGGTGGTAATGGTGATCCATGGTTTGCTGTTGGGAAAAATCTAAAAGAAAACATTTTATATGTTGATCAAGGATTCCATAACGAACTTCTATATGGTGATGAAGTTATTGCTACGAATGTAGGATGGGTAAGTAACAAAGAAAAAGAAACCGAATTTAAGTGCACGGCGAAATTCCGTTATCGTCAAGAAGACAATAAAGTAACGGTTCAAATCGTTGATGAAAATACAGTTCGTATTCTTTGTGATGAGCCAATTCGTGCAATTACACCAGGACAAGCAGTCGTTTTCTATGATGGAGATGAGTGCTTAGGCGGTGCTACAATTGATGAAGTATACCGTAGTGGTAAGAAATTGGATTATTTAGGATAAACGAGAAGCCTCTGCCGATTAGCGGTTAGAGGTTTCTTTTACATAAAGCGAATTTTCGTTCGCTTGGAAAATACATTCTTTGTTATAATTTGTTGTAGAGGTGAAGGACATGTCAAACAAACTTGAAACAGGTATTCAATATATGCAAGAAGGAAACTGGGAAGAAGCAGCTAAAAATTTTACAGAAGCAATCGAAGAAAATCCGAAAGATGCGCTTGGATACATTAATTTTGCAAATTTATTAGACTTATTAGGTGATAGCGAGCGAGCGATTTTATTTTATAAACGCGCACTAGAGTTAGATGATAAATCTGCAGCTGCCTATTATGGTTTAGGAAATGTATATTATGGCCAAGAGCAATTTACTGAGGCGAAAGCTGTATTTGAACAAGCAATGCAAGCTGGATTACAATCAGCTGATGTAACATTTATGTTAGGTATCACACATGTACAGCTTGGAAATGATCGTCTTGCACTACCATTCTTACAAAGAGCAACAGAATTAGATGAAAACGATGTAGAAGCTGTATTCCAGTGCGGACTTTGCTTCGCGCGATTAGAACATGTTCAAGAGGCGAAACCTTATTTTGAAAAGGTATTAGAAATGGATGAAGAGCATGCAGATGCGTATTACAATTTAGGTGTTGCGTACGTATTTGAGGAAAATAATGAGAAGGCTCTCGCTTTATTTAAGAAAGCAACTGAAATTCAGCCAGATCACTTTTTAGCGGGTAATGGCGTTCGTTTATTAGAGCAAGAAGCTGAATAAGATAAAAATATAGTTTAATGGGTAGTTATCCCTCATCTAAAAAGGTGGGGGATGTACTGCTCATTAAAGTGAAAATATCGGAAAGGAGAGGAAAGATGGGAAATCAACATGCAATGGATTTGTTTGAGGAAGAGAAAAAGTTTATAAAAGCGCAAGTTCTTCATACCATTTTCCACAACGAAGAAAACCTCTATTCCGTTGTCAGTATGAAAGTCATTGAAACGAATGAAACGTATGACGAAAAGAAAGTAATGATAAACGGTCATTTTCCCCGCATGCATGAAGATGAAGTGTTTACATTGACAGGTCATTTTAAGGACCATCCAAAGTATGGAAAACAATATATGGTTGAAACATTTAAAAAAGAATTGCCGCAAACAAAAGCAGGTATGGTGCAATATTTAGCGAGTGATTTATTTAAAGGGATAGGAAAACGTACAGCTGAAAAAATTGTGGACCATCTCGGAGAACATGCTATTTCTAAAATTATGGATGACCCTGAGGCGTTAAATGGTGTTGTTAATAAACAAAAGGCTCAGGAAATATATGAGACAATTGTTGAACATCAAGGATTAGAGAAAGTAATGAGCTTTTTAAATGGCTACGGTTTTGGAACGAAACTTTCTATTAAGATTTACCAGCAATATAAAGAGATGACATTAGAAGTGATTCGTAATAATCCGTATCAACTTATTGAAGAAGTGGACGGGATTGGTTTTGGAAGAGCGGATGATATAGGGCGTGCGTTAGGGATATCGGGTAATCATGACGACCGTGTACGAGCGGGATGTTTTTACACATTAGAGAATGTCTCATTACAACTTGGTCATGTTTATATGAGGAAAGATCAACTTGTAAGAGAAACGATGTCACTTTTAAACAATCAAGAAGGAAGAGTGACTGAGGAAGATATTATAGGTTGTATTGAAACGATGCAAAGTGAAGGGAAAGTCATCATAGAAGAAGAACGAGTGTATTTAGCGACGTTATTCTACTCTGAAAAAGGTGTTGTAAAGTCTATTCGCAGGCTTATGAATCAAGAAGAAACACCTTCATTTCCAGAAGCGGAAGTGTTAAAAACGTTAGGTGAAATTGAAGAACAACTGAACGTACAATATGCACCGTTTCAGCAAGAAGCAATTCAAACGGCACTTCATAAACCGATGATGTTATTGACAGGTGGACCAGGAACAGGGAAAACAACAGTTATTAAAGGGATTGTTGAAATGTATGCGTCACTTCACGGATTATCGTTAAATCCGAATGAATACAGTGATGATAATCCATTTCCAATACTATTAACAGCTCCAACAGGAAGAGCAGCGAAGCGGATGAGTGAATCGACAGGACTTCCAGCTTGCACAATTCACCGTTTACTTGGTTGGACGCCAGAAGGATCTTTCCAGCGTAATGAAACGGATCCTGTCCAAGGTAAGCTCCTTATTATCGATGAATTTTCAATGGTTGATATTTGGCTTGCAAATCAGCTATTTAAGTCGTTGCCGACGAATATTCAAGTTATCGTTGTAGGTGATGAAGATCAGTTGCCATCTGTAGGACCTGGACAAGTATTAAAAGATTTATTAAATGCAGGCGCAGTTCCGACAGTGAAGCTTACTGAAATTTATCGTCAAGCGGAAGGCTCATCAGTGATTCAACTTGCCCATGCGATAAAAAATGGAACTCTACCACCAGATTTAGCGCAAAACAAAAAAGATCGTTCGTTTATCAGCTGTACAGGGGCTCAAATTGTTGAGGTTGTGAAAAAAGTTTGCGAAAATGCTAAAACAAAAGGCTTTAGTGCAAGAGATGTTCAAGTATTAGCACCGATGTACCGCGGGCCTGCTGGTATTAATGTATTAAACGAAGCGCTGCAACAAGTATTTAATCCGAAGAGGGAAAAGAGTAAAGAAATTGCTTACGGTGATGTTGTGTACCGAAGAGGTGATAAAGTACTGCAACTCGTGAATCAGCCGGAGAGCCAAGTGTTTAATGGTGATATTGGGGAAATTGTTTCGGTGTTTTATGCAAAAGAAAACGTTGAGCAACAAGATATGATTATCGTTTCATTTGATGGAATTGAGGTAACGTATACGAAGCCCGATTTAAATCAAATTACGCATGCATATTGTTGTTCCATTCATAAATCACAAGGTAGTGAATTTCCGATTGTTATTATGCCAATCGTGAAAAGTTACAACCGTATGTTACGTCGTAATTTAATTTACACGGGTATTACAAGAAGTAAGAAGTTCCTTATTATTTGCGGGGAGGAAGCAGCTTTCCAATCTGGTGTAAATCGCCTTGATGATGCAATGCGTCAAACAACTTTAGCTAGTCGCTTGCAAGAATCACAAGGAGAAGTACAGATGGTCACAGTTAATGGCGAGGAAATGGACGTGGAAAACATTTCACCGTATGATTTCATGTAACAAGGTGAAATTATATAGTGAAACTTTCAAACGCATAGCGTTGAAAGGCTCCAGTAATGTATAAATGAATGCAGTTTGGACATAATGGCGAATAGAATCTGGGAGACTGTAAGGAGATGAAAGCCATATGTTCATTTGTCCAAATTGCAAAGGGAAAGACATTGGAAAAATAGGTGTCAACCAATTTTATTGCTGGAATTGTTATATCGAATTATCGGTTTCAAAGGGGAAAATCCATACACATCAAGTTGAGGAAGACGGTTCATTAAGCTCTCTTGATGATTTATTTGATGAGAATGAAAGAACGATCGGATAACGAAAAGGGGGATTTACTTTGAATCTACGCAATTCATTAATCGCATTAGGTGTTGGAGCTGCAGCATATCAATATGCTCGTAAACAAGATGTATTTTCAAAACGCAATATGAAAAAAGCACGTAAGATGATTAAGTCTTACTTATAATCATTTCGATAAATTGAAAAACTCCCTTGTAGACAAGGGAGTTTTTTTATGCACCCATATGCAAATAAAAAAGTCCGATCTCTGAGAAAAGATAAGATAGACCGTAGCAGCCAACGCCAAGTATTCCATACTGCCATAATTGCTTCGCTTTTTCTTTACGTGAGGAATGAATAAAGAACCCCTTCCAAATACCGAACCCGATACAAATCCATTCAAGAATCATAAAAAGTGCTGATAATCCAAGCATAAACAAAACCATAATTAGCCCTCCTGATTATATTAATTCATGCTGTATTCTCAGGGGTGGTTGTCCTTGTTATGTTATTTATATGTACGTCTTTAAAAAACAGTATGGTCCGTATGAAAAGATTTTAAAAGTTTCGCACATAACCTACCCCATTTATTTTCAAAATAAAGGTGGAGGAGGTTTTTCATGTGAAGAATCTTAAAATCATTTGGATATATCGTTTAGGATTATTGTTACTTGTTTTTCTTTGTCTGCTCGTCTTTTTAAAAATTAAGCCGCTATGGGCACCGATTATTTTTGTATTTAAAGTAGCAATCACGCCGTTTCTTATCGCGTGTTTTATTGCGTATTTATTGCACCCTTTAATTGAAAAAATTCATAAGGAAGGGATGCCCCGTACACTTGCCATTTTGCTCATTTATATCCTTTTCTTTGGCGGAATTGGTTATGGGATTTATAAAGGAACACCAGTTGTTATTAAACAGTTACAAGAGATTAATGAACAATTTCCCCAGTTTACAAAGATGTACGATTCGTGGATGGATGGCGTTACAGAACAAACAGCGAATTTCCCTTCGTTCATTCATGAAAAGGTGAAGCAACTTTTTGTGGGTGTGGAAACGAAGATTCAAGCGCTTTTAAATAAAGTGATGAGTACAGCTCGTGGTGTACTCGATTCATTGCTCATTATTTTCTTAATACCGTTTATTGTATTTTACATATTAAAAGATTATGGTGAGTTTTATCATATCTTTTGGAAACTAGTCCCAAGTAAATGGCGAGGTACGGGGCAAATGCTTGCGAAAGAAATTGATAAGTCACTTGGAAGCTATATTCGAGGACAGTTATTTGTTTGTTTAGTATTAGGGGGAGTATCAGCTCTTTCTTTTTGGTTTATCGGTATGAAATATCCATTATTGCTTGGCATTATTATTGGGGTAACGGATATAATCCCATACTTCGGTCCTATTTTAGGAGCGATCCCGACGTTAATGATTGCAGCAACAGTATCAACGAGTTTACTTATTAAGGCGGGGATTACGATTGCGATTTTGCAATTTGTGGAGAGTAACATTTTATCGCCTTACATCGTTGGTAAGTCACTTCGTATGCATCCCGTTATTATTATGCTTGCCTTACTAGTTGGGGGAGAGGTAGCTGGGATTGTAGGATTGCTAATATCGGTTCCGATTTTAGCAGTTATTCGCACTGTCATTGTTCATGTGAGACCGCTCTTGAAAAAAGAAGATGTGTAAGTATAGAAGCCCTCTATGTAAGAAATAGAGGGCTAATCATATATTTATTTAGAAAGTTGCTCGTGTATTTTTTGAACGAGGGAGCTCACATCATTTGTTTGAATATGTTTTATTTTTTTCCATTCGTTATCATACATAAATATAATTTGATTGTTGAAAAGACGCTTTTGTTCTTTTAGATTAGAAATTTTTGCGAAAGAGTACTCTTCAAATATTGGATTCTTACTTACATCTGGCCCATAAAAGAATAGTCTTTTGTTCGTTAAAATTAGCAATCCTGGCCTTGCGACGGAACGATAAATAAATATGTCTAATGAACATGCTGCGTAAAATAATATCGTTTCGTCAGTCGCTAATATGTTTTTAGCTTTGCTAAGTAAGGTTGTCATTGTGATCGCTCCTTTATTTTATTAACAATAATTTAATTGTAGCAAAAAAAGTAATATTTAGAAATTTTTATAAATCATTCTTATAAGGAGATTCCGATTTGTTAATAAACGCATAATATATGAAAAGGCTGTTAAGAATGAATAGTAGAATACCTATGATTAATAAGCAATTAATACAATATAAATGATTATCTACATTGACAAACTTAAGAGAATTCTATTATATTTAGTCATATAATACATTAAATCAATGACGGAACAAGTACGTTACAGTCCATTTATAGAGAGAAGCTTCCATATGGCTGAAAGAAGCTTTAAATGAAGGGTAACAGAAAGCTAATCCTGAGAGCAGCTAATCACTGCCGTCTTGCCACGTTACGGCACCATGAGGTGATGAATTGATTGTTATTGTAATCAATTCATAATTAGGGTGGTATCGCGAGTTAACTCTCGTCCCTTTTATAGGGACGGGAGTTTTTTATATTTAAGGAGGAAAATACAATGAAACAACTAACAGGCGCACAAATTCGTCAAATGTTTTTAGACTTTTTCCAAGAAAAAGGACATGCAGTAGAACCTAGTGCATCACTAGTTCCACATGAAGATCCATCTCTTCTATGGATTAATAGTGGTGTAGCTACATTAAAAAAATATTTTGATGGACGTGTAATCCCACAAAATCCACGTATTACAAATGCTCAAAAATCAATTCGTACAAACGATATTGAAAACGTAGGGAAAACAGCTCGTCACCATACATTCTTTGAAATGTTAGGAAACTTCTCAATTGGTGATTACTTCAAAGAAGAAGCAATTACATGGGCTTGGGAATTCTTAACGAGCGACAAATGGATCGGATTCGATAAAGAATTACTATCAGTTACAATCCATCCAGAAGATGAAGAAGCATTCACAATTTGGAATGAGAAAATGGGCGTTCCAAAAGAGCGTATTATCCGCTTAGAAGAAAACTTCTGGGATATCGGTGAAGGGCCAAGTGGACCGAATACAGAGATTTTCTATGACCGCGGAGAAGCTTACGGTAATGACTTTAGTGACCCAGAATTATATCCAGGCGGAGAAAACGAGCGTTACTTAGAAGTATGGAACCTTGTATTCTCTCAATTTAACCATAATCCAGACGGTTCATATACACCACTTCCTAAGAAAAACATTGATACAGGGATGGGTCTAGAGCGTATGACATCTATCGTTCAAGATGTACCTACGAACTTTGATACAGACCTATTCATGCCGATGATTGGTGCAACAGAAACAATTTCTGGTGAAAAATATCGTAATGGCGATTTAGAAAAAGATATGGCATTCAAAGTAATTGCTGACCATATCCGTACAGTAACATTCGCTGTTGGTGACGGTGCTCTTCCATCTAACGAAGGCCGTGGTTATGTATTACGTCGTTTATTACGCCGCGCTGTTCGTTATTCGAAGAAATTAAACATCAACCGTCCATTTATGTTTGAATTAGTACCGGTTGTTGGAGAAGTAATGAAAGACTTCTATCCAGAAGTACTTGAAAAGAAAGATTTCATTGCGAAAGTTGTGAAGAACGAAGAAGAGCGTTTCCATGAAACACTTCATGATGGTGAAGCAATTTTAGCTGAAGTAATTGCAAAAGCAAAAGAAGAAAAAACAACTGTTATTTCTGGAGTAGATGCGTTCCGTCTATATGACACATACGGTTTCCCAATTGAATTAACAGAAGAATATGCAGAAGAAGCTGGCATGACAGTTGATCATGAAGGTTTTGAAAATGAAATGGAAAAACAACGTGAGCGTGCACGTGCTGCTCGTCAAGACGTTGATTCTATGCAAGTTCAAGGTGGTGTCCTTGGAGAAATTAAAGTAGCGAGCGAATTCGTTGGTTACGGTACAGTTGCAACAGAAAGTAACGTTGTTGCACTTGTGAAAAACGGCGAATACACAGACAGCTTACAAGCTGGTGAAGAAGGACAGTTAATTCTTGATGTAACACCATTCTATGCTGAGAGTGGTGGACAAATTGCAGACCGTGGTTACCTTCTTGCAGATGGTGTGAAAGTTCTTGTAAAAGACGTACAAAAAGCACCAAACGGCCAAAACTTGCATAAAGTTGTTGTTGAAGAAGGTACATTAACGAAAGATGCGGCTGTAAAAGCTATTATCGATACGAAAAACCGTAGTAGCGTTGTAAAAAATCATACAGCAACTCACTTACTACACCAAGCATTAAAAGACGTACTTGGAACACACGTTAACCAAGCAGGTTCTCTTGTAACTTCTGAACGTCTACGTTTTGACTTCTCTCACTTCGGTCAAGTACAAGCTGACGAATTAGAAAAAATTGAGCGTATGGTAAACGAAAAAATTTGGGAAAGTATTGATGTTGAGATTTCTCAAAAAGCAATCGAAGAAGCGAAAGAAATGGGCGCAATGGCATTATTCGGTGAAAAATACGGAGATGTTGTACGCGTTGTACAAGTTGGCGATTACAGCTTAGAGCTTTGTGGTGGTTGTCACGTTGATAATACAGCTTCTATCGGTATTTTCAAAATCGTTGCTGAGTCTGGTATTGGTGCAGGAACTCGTCGTATTGAAGCAGTAACTGGTAAGTCTGCATACGAATTAATGAACGATCAAGTAGGTTTATTAAAAGAAGCAGCAGGAAAAATGAAAACAAATCCGAAAGATATTTTAACAAGAGTTGATGGTCTATTTGCTGAAGTGAAACAACTGCAAAAAGAAAATGAATCTCTTGCTGCGAAATTAAGCAATATCGAAGCTGGAAACTTAACTGATTCTGTAATGACAGTTGATGGTGTGAATGTATTAGCAGCGAAAGTAAATGTTGCAGATATGAACAACTTACGTACGATGATGGATGATCTGAAAAATAAATTAGAGTCAGCAGTTGTTGTATTAGCGTCTGTTAATGACGATAAAGTAAACATCCTAGCAGGTGTAACGAAAGACT
Source organism: Bacillus sp. BR3(2024) (assembly GCF_039134555.1). Classification (NCBI taxonomy): domain Bacteria; kingdom Bacillati; phylum Bacillota; class Bacilli; order Caryophanales; family Bacillaceae; genus Bacillus; species Bacillus sp. BR3(2024). The sequence continues at coordinate 4,182,889 of NZ_CP152433.1, read as the reverse complement.
TAATTAGCCAAGGTTACCATGCTGGTAAACTTGTGAAAGAAGTAGCTTCTCGTTGCGGCGGTGGCGGTGGTGGCCGTCCTGATATGGCACAAGCAGGCGGTAAAAACCCAGCTCAAGTCGAAGAAGCTTTAGCATTTGTACAAGAGTACGTTAAATCTGTTTCAAAATAAAGAGATAGTAGTGTACAATGGTAGGGAGAGGAGAAGTTCTTCTCCCTATACTTACTATATAAGTGAGGTGCTTGAAATGGACGGTTTTGATAAAACAATGAAGTTTAGCATTCAAGATGAAAAACAGAGTGTCCATGTAAATGATGTACTTTTAACTGTGTATGATGCACTTCAAGAAAAAGGCTATAATCCGATTAACCAAATCGTCGGTTATTTATTAAGTGGAGACCCAGCATACATACCTCGCCATAAAGATGCACGTAGCATCATTCGCAAGCTTGAACGTGATGAGTTAATTGAAGAGCTTGTGAAGTCTTACTTGAAACATCATCGTGAGGAGTAGTTTATGCGGATATTAGGTTTAGATGTAGGTACAAAAACAGTCGGAGTTGCAATTAGCGACGAGATGGGCTGGACAGCACAAGGATTAGAAACAATTAAGATTAACGAAGAACGAGGTCACTTTGGTTTTGATCGTATTTCTGAGTTAGTAAAGCAGTACAATGTGGACAAAATAGTAGTAGGTTTACCTAAAAATATGAATGGTACAATTGGCCCACGTGGTGAAGCGTGCCAACAATTTGCAGAAAACCTACGAGAGCTGTTACAATTAGACGTTGTAATGTGGGACGAGCGTTTGTCAACAATGGCAGCGGAACGTCTACTCATTTCAGCCGATGTAAGCCGTAAGAAGCGAAAGCAAGTAATTGATAAGATGGCTGCAGTCGTAATCTTACAAGGATTTTTAGATAGTAAATAAGAGGTGACCAAAATGGAAGAAAATCAAATTACAATTGTAGACGAAAAAGGTAACGAACATTTATGTGAAATTATTTTCACTTTTGACGCTGAAAAATTTGGCAAAAAATCATACGTAGTCTTCTCTCCAATCGGTGAAGTAGACGAAGATGGAGACCAAATTTATGATGCAATGGCTTATGAGCAAAATGAAGAAGAGGGCGGAACTTTACTTCCAATCGAATCTGAAGAAGAGTGGGAAATGGTACAAGAAATGTTCAACACTCTAGCTGATGAGCAAGAAGCTGAATAATAAGTACTGAAAAGATGGACGACATACAGTCCATCTTTTTTTTGTATTTATATGTAAAATGAAAGATTTTTTGTCGAAACTGTGTAAGTCTTTGTAGTATAATGAGACGGATTGTAGAAAAATAAAGTGTCAATTAAAAAAGATAAGTGAATTTGTTGCGTTTTTACATCGTGCTGTATAGAAAGGTGTACATACGGTCTACAATTAAGTAAGGAGGAAATGTTTTGATAGAGAATCAAGTGAAAAAGAAGCGTAGACGCATCTTTTTATTTTCGATTATTGCACTGCTTTTAGTTTGTGGTTCAGTCTATGCGTATATTTCATCCGCATTAGGACCAGTTGATAGCGGGAATAAAAAAGAGATTGAAGTAGAAATTCCGAAAGGATCATCTACAAGTAAAATTGGAGAAATTTTAGAAGAAAAAGGCGCTGTAAAAAACGGTACAGTTTTTAGTTTTTATACAAAGGCTAAATCGAAAAGTTTACAAGCAGGTACATATTTATTAAATCCTTCAATGAATGCTGAAGATGTGATCGAACAAATGTCATCTGGCAACGTGCATCGTCCAGCTCTTTATAAAGTGACGATTAAAGAAGGGGCGCAAGTAACTGAAATTGCAGAAACGATTGCGACAGAACTAAAGTGGAATAAAGATGATGTTACGCGTCAATTAAACGATAAAGCATTTATTCAAAAAATGCAGCAAAAGTATCCGAAGTTATTAACGGATAAAATCTTTGATAGTAATATTAAATACCCATTAGAAGGTTATTTATATCCTGCAACGTATTCGTTTTATAAGAAAGATACGACGTTGGAAGAAATTGTAATTCCGATGCTTGAGAAAACAAATGCAATCATTGTTCAAAATGAGGCGAAAATGAAAGCGAAGAATTGGGATGTTCATCAGCTTTTAACATTATCTTCACTTATTGAAGAAGAGGCAACAGGTTTTACAGATCGTCAAAAGATCTCTAGTGTCTTTTATAATCGTTTAGCAAAAGGCATGCCACTTCAAACGGATCCAACGGTATTATATGCACTTGGAAAGCATAAACAACGTGTATTATACGAAGATTTAAAGGTCAACTCACCGTATAATACGTATGTTGTAAAAGGATTGCCGGTAGGGCCGATCGCAAACTCTGGTAAACATTCAGTGGAAGCTGCGTTAGAACCTGTGCAAACAGATTATTATTATTTCTTAGCTGCACCAAGTGGTGAAGTGTATTATGCGAAAACATTAGAAGAGCATAATGCATTAAAGCAAAAATACATTACGAAAAAACAGTGAAATGGGGAGGGATAGCGAAAAAAGTCGCACATCCCTCTTTTTTGTGGTAAAATATATCGGGTTAAAAACTGGCAGAAGAATCGTTTTTAATATCAAAACGGGACGTACAAGCTAAGGGTAAAGCTGGCTTGTATTTTTATTGCATTCTATGTGTGAAAAGACGTCATAGAGGCACTTCTCCATGTAAATAAGGAGGACCATTTATGGAGGATGCAGTTAACGAGTACCTATTATCATTTATTGATCCGAAAGATAAATTAATTCTTGAAATGGAAGAATATGCAACAGAAAATCATGTGCCGATTATGGATCGACTTGGAATGGAATTTATGCTGCAATTTTTACGTTTAATTGGACCGAAAAGCATTTTAGAACTTGGAACAGCAATCGGTTATTCTAGTATTCGTATGATGCAAGCTATTCCAAATTCACGTATTGTGACAGTTGAGCGCAATCGTGAGCGATATGAAAAAGCACTTGAATATATAGAACGTTCCCCAGTAACAGATCGTATTTCAGTTATTTACGGTGATGCGTTAGAGACAGGTGAACAAGTAAAAGAACACGGGACATTTGACGTTATTTTTATTGATGCAGCAAAAGGACAGTATCGTCGCTTTTTTGACTTATATGAACCGTTATTAAATCCTGGTGGAGTAATTATTTCAGATAATGTTATGTACCACGGTCTTGTAACGACAAAAGAGAAAATTGAAAACAGACGTACACGTGGTTTAATCCGTCGTATTAAGACGTACAATGAGTGGCTTATGAATCATGAAGGATATGATACAACGATTTTCCCAATTGGTGATGGAGTAGCTGTTAGTAAAAAGAGAGGGTGACCAAAGTATGAAGAAAACTGAATTGTTAGTAACGCCAAGAGCGGTGGCGGATATCGAACCTCTTGCGAAAGCAGGAGCAGATGCGGTAATGATCGGTGAGCAAAAGTTTGGTTTACGTTTAGCAGGGGAGTTTTCACGTGAAGATGTAAAACAAACTGTGAAGATTGCACATGAAAATGGTGTGAAAGTATACGTAGCCATGAACGCTATGTTCCACAACGATAAAGTAGAAGAATTAACAGATTACGTTTCATTTTTAAACGAAGTAAATGTAGATGCAATTGTTTTCGGAGATCCAGCGGTATTAATGGCTGTTCGCGAAGTAGCACCAAATATGCAGTTGCACTGGAATACAGAAACGACAGCAACAAACTGGTTCACTTGTAACTACTGGGGACAAAGAGGAGCGAAGCGCGCTGTATTAGCTCGTGAGCTGAGCTTAGATGAAATTGTTGATTTAAAAGAAAATGCTGAAGTGGAACTAGAAGTACAAATTCACGGTATGACTTGTATGTTCCAATCGAAGCGTTCATTAGTAGGAAACTACTTTGAGTATCAAGGACGTAATCTTGACATTGAAAAGAAAAAATATGAAGAGAATATGTTCTTATATGACCCAGAGCGTAACAATAAATATCCAATTTATGAAGATGAAAATGGTACTCACATTATGAGTCCGAACGATATTTGTTTCATCGATGAATTAGAGGAACTAATCGAAGCTGAAGTTGATAGCTTAAAAATCGACGGTGTACTAAAAAGCTCTGAATACATTATTGAAGTAACGAAGAAATATCGTCAAGCGATTGATTTATGCGTAGAAGATCGTGATGCATATTATGACGTGAAAGATGATCTATATAAAGAAATAGAAGAAATGCAACCAGTAAATCGTCCGTTAGATACAGGATTCTTCTTTAAAGAAACGGTTTACTAAACGAGGAGGGTGTAGGAAATGACTGTACAAGAAATTTCACGAGTGATCGATGGCAAACGTGTTATTGTGAAGAAACCTGAACTGTTAATCCCTGCGGGTAACTTAGAAAAATTAAAAGTAGCTATCCATTACGGGGCAGATGCTGTATATTTAGGTGGACAAGAATTTGGTCTTCGTTCGAATGCAGGTAACTTTACGCTAGAAGAAATGGCAGAAGGCGTTGAGTTTGCAAAGAAGTATGGAGCAAAAATATACGTAACAACAAATATCTTTGCACATAATGAAAATATGGACGGGCTAGAGGAATATTTAAAAGGGATTGAAAAAGCTGGCGTAACGGGAATTATCGTTGCTGATCCGCTTATCATTGAGACTTGTAAACGCGTAGCGCCTTCTGTTGAGGTGCATTTAAGCACACAGCAATCACTATCCAACTGGAAAGCAGCACAGTATTGGAAAGAAGAAGGTTTACATCGTCTTGTATTAGCTCGTGAAGCAAGCTATGAAGAAATGAAAGAAATTAAAGAAAAAGTGGATATTGAAATTGAAGCATTCGTACATGGTGCAATGTGTATCGCATATTCAGGAAGATGCACATTAAGTAACCATATGACAGCGCGTGATTCTAATCGTGGTGGTTGTTGCCAATCTTGCCGCTGGGATTATGATTTAGTTCAAACAGTATCACAACATAAAGATGCAAAAGAGCTTCCTCTATTCCAAGAAGGAGATGCTCACTTTGCGATGAGTCCAAAAGATTTAAATTTAATTTTATCAATTCCGAAAATGATTGAAATCGGAATCGATAGCTTAAAGGTAGAAGGACGTATGAAATCAATCCATTACGTAGCGACTGTAGCAACTGTATATCGTAAAGTAATTGATGCTTATTGTGCGGATCCAGATAACTTTGAGTTTAAACAAGAATGGTTAGATGAGCTTGATAAATGTGCAAATCGTGATACAGCTCCTGCATTCTTTGAAGGGGTTCCAGGACATCAAGAGCAAATGTTTGGAAATCATAGTAAGAAAACAACGTATGATTTTGCTGGTTTAGTGTTAGATTATAATGAAGAAACGGGCATCGTAACGATTGAGCAACGTAATCATTTCAAACCAGGACATGAAGTGGAGTTCTTTGGACCAGAAATAGAAAACTTTACGCAAACGGTGGAGAAAATTTGGGATGAGGATGGAAACGAATTAGATGCAGCGAGACATCCGTTGCAAATCGTGAAATTCAAAGTGGATCAACGAGTGTATGTGAATAATATGATGCGCAAAAGCATACTTCAATAAGAAAGAGTGATAGTCGAATGGGGACGAATAAGCCTGTTGTAATTGGAATTGCTGGTGGTTCGGGATCAGGTAAAACGAGTGTAACGAAAGCGATTTTTGACCATTTTAAAGGTCATTCTATTTTAATCTTAGAGCAAGATTATTATTACAAAGATCAAAGCCATTTACCAATGGAAGAGCGTTTAAAAACAAATTATGATCATCCGCTTGCGTTTGATAATGATCTGTTAATTGAACATTTGCAGCAGTTGCTTGCATATGAGCAAATTGATAAGCCTGTATATGACTATACATTGCATACGCGTTCAGAAGAAATTATTCCAGTTGAGCCGAAAGATGTAATTATTTTAGAAGGAATTCTTATTTTAGAAGACCCACGTCTTTGCGAGTTAATGGACATTAAATTATTCGTTGATACGGATGCTGACCTTCGTATTCTGCGTCGCATGCAGCGTGATATTAAAGAGCGCGGTCGTACGATGGATTCAGTTATTGATCAGTACGTAAATGTTGTACGTCCAATGCACAATCAATTTATTGAGCCTTCTAAGAAATTTGCGGATATTATTATCCCTGAAGGTGGACAAAACCACGTTGCAATTGATATTATGGTGACAAAAATTGCAACAATTCTTGAACAAAAAGTAAATTTGTAATAGCATAGTAAAAGATATACGGTAGGAAGGGATTTTTTCCCTTCCTATCGAATACAATGAAACATGCAACCTCATCTATATATAGGTGAGGGCATATTTATATCAACTTTCCATACATATCTTCTTTATATAAAGAAGAATTGGAAATACGGGGTTGTATGTGACAACTCCGCTAGTGCAAGGGTACTAGAAACCTCCGCTAACAATGGAAGCGGAGGAGTTTTCATATGGAACTCCTCTTTTTTTCGGGGGATTGGTATATAAAAGGAGTGGAAAATATGTCAACAGAAAAAACATACCCTATGACGCAAGAGGGTAAGCAAAAACTAGAGAACGAACTTGAGCAATTAAAAACAGTAAGACGTAAAGAAGTAGTAGAACGTATTAAAATCGCACGTAGCTTCGGGGACCTTTCTGAGAACTCTGAGTACGATGCAGCGAAAGATGAGCAAGCGTTCGTAGAAGGACGTATTACACAATTAGAAAATATGATTCGTAATGCAGTTATCATTAAAGATACTGGCGAAGTATCAACTGTTGTTACATTAGGTAAAACAGTAACATTTAAAGAATTACCAAACGGAGATGAAGAAGCGTACACAATCGTAGGTAGCGCGGAAGCTGATCCATTCGAAGGAAGAATTTCTAACGATTCTCCAATCGCAAAAAGCTTATTAGGTAAGCAAATTGGTGAGAAAGTAACAATCCAAACACCAGGTGGAGAAATGCAAGTAGAGATTGTCTCTGTAAAATAAAAAAAAAGATTCTCCTATCGGGAGAATCTTTTTTTTTTATCCCGCTATTTGCCAGGCAGTAAGACCACTATCTCAAAATTCAGCGGAAGCAGAGAAGTTAAGTGGGTGTTGGGCTGCTCGTAAACGCCCGATTGGTGAGGGGTGATTAAACTTTCACTTTATCTGTAGAATAGAAAAATTTGTGTAAACCTGGGAGTGATTCGACAAAAAATGTCAAAAAAACATTTTAAACTTTGATATCATAATTGGAGAATATAGGTTTCAAAAGGGAAAAGGGGCTAATTATGAAACATAAAATCTTTACAGGGTTGGTTTGTAGTATCTCCATATTAGGACTTGCTGCCTGCGGAACGAAAGAGGAAACTACATCATCAAAGGGAGAAAAAGTGAAGCAAGAAGAAAAACAGGATATTAAAGCAACGGAGAGTTCAAAAGCCTTAGCAAATCCACAAGATAAAAAGGAATTCAATAATTTTGATGTAGCGTATCAATTAGCTATTGTGATGAAAATATTTCAAGATGTAACGATTAAGTACGATTATGCGATTGGGAATCCAGATTATTTATTGCGAGATTCGATGGATCAAAAAACAATAGATGATATGAAGAATATGTTACAAGAACAGGCGAAGAATAATGATAAAATTTTAAAAGATGAAGTGAATCAAGCATATACATATTTAAAACAATCGAAAGTAAGTAATAAAGATGACGTTCAAAAAATAATAGATGCACAAAATAATTATTTACATATTGTAGATAAGATGATTACTTGTATTGATTCTGTAACAGTTGAGAATGCAAAAGAAAAAAGAAATGAAATGGATAATTTCAGTAAGGACTATTTAAAAGTAGCGGCTAATGTAACAACTACTGTAATTGAAGTTGCTAAAAACACTGGAGTGAGTGAAACTGAATTTAAATCGCTTCTTACGAAATTTTTAGAGAAGCCAAAAAAACAATAATAGCTTTATATAATATCTATTTTTGTTTTGGAGCTTGTATAAATAAAATAGTACCTCGTCTAAACTACAATAGACGAGGTGTTTTTTATGAAAATAAAATGGAGAATTACAATTGTTTTAATTTGTTTTATGAGCGTTATGTTTTTATTGCTTTGTCGTTTAATCCAAATTCAAATTATAGATACAGAATCATTTACTGATCGCAAAATAAATTTAATTGAAAAAAGTGTTACGCAACGCACACAATCCATTACAGTAGACGATGGACGTGGGCAGTTTATAGATCGTAATGGTAAAGAAATAGGTGAGGAAAAATATCCTGTTTTAATTATTTTTCCATTTTTACAAATAAAAAATGACATGTTAGAGAAAATCGCGCATATCATTGGTGTGTCGAGACAAGAGATTAGAAGACAAATGAAAAATAACAAAAATGCATTTACCCTACAAGGAGAAACTGCTCCATTTCGAGTGACACGAGAGCAGATGGAGAAGGTAAATGAATTACATGTATTAGGTATTGTAGCAGCTGAAGTGCGATTAAAACAAACTGGAGAAATCAGTCATTTAATTGGTGATGTAGGGGAGAACGAAAGGGAATTTCAAAATCGATATGGAGAATTGAAAAAAATTTCAAAACAAACGCCGATAGGTATTTCAGGATTACAGCAATCATTTGATGAATTTCTATTGACTGATGGAGAGGCAAAAGTATTATATCAAGTAGATCGGCAAGGAGAACCAATTTTCGGAAAGCAAGCGAAATACACTTCACCAGGAAATCCGTTTTATCCAGTTAGGGTTCAAACTACTTTACATAAAGAGTTGCAGCAAAAAGCAGAAGAAGTGATTGAAGCAAATGAAATAAAGAAGGGGGGATTAGTATTACTTGATGTAAAGACAAATGAAATATTAGCGATGGTTAGTAAGCCGTCTTTACAAGTAAGGGATGAGAATTTATATAAAACTACACTTGAAAATCAAATGTTAACGCCACATTTTCCAGGCTCTGTTTTTAAAACAGTAGTTGCAGCTGCAGTCATTGATCAAAAAGTAAATTTGTTTAATCGGACATTTAACTGTAATAAAGATTTATATGGTGAAAACGACCCGCAAGTTAGGATGGGTACACTTAACTTTAAAGAGAGCTTTGCTAGGAGCTGTAACAGAACATTTTCCGAGTTAGGTAACGAGCTATTACAAAAGGATAGGACGGTGTTAGAAACATACGTAGCAGCTCTAGGAGCAAATGAAAAGGTTGGATGGAAAGGTTCTGTATTTCATACACCTCATTTTGAGCAAATGTCAGAAGAGAAAGGCACTACTATTTGGGGGAATGAAGAAAATAAAAGTAATAAAAAAGCGGTAGAACAAACAGCGATTGGACAGAAAGATGTACGTATATCACCTCTAGCAATTGCCAATATGATGGCGACGATTGCGAGGAATGGAGAAAAGATGGAAGTGAAAGCTGTTGAAAAAATAGTATATAAAAATGGAGCGGATTTTTTTACATTTGAGAGCCATACGTTAAATGGAAAACAGCTTTCGTATGAAACAGTGAAAACATTACAAGAGTTATTAAGAGGCGTTGTAACAAGGGAGAAAGGAACAGGAACGGCATTCCGTTCGTTGCCACTAAGTGTCGCTGGAAAATCCGGGACAGCGCAAACGGGGAAAGGGACGAGGGTGAATCGCTGGTTTGCAGGTTATTTTCCGTATGAGAATCCAAGATATGCTTTAGTTGTTGTTGATCTAGAGACTGATAGCAAAGTGAATAAAGTTACACCTATTTTTAAAGATATGGTGGGAGCAATCTATCAATTGGAGAATGAAAAGTAATCTTGCAATTTATAGTGAAATGTCTTCATTTCATGAAAATATCATTGTAAATGTTCAACCTTTCTAGATTTAATGTTACAATAGCAATTAGGAAAAACTGCATGGAGGTTTGGAGAATGGCAGGAGGATCAAGATTCCAACAGAAACAACAAAAACGTCGTCAAAACGGTGTTTTAAATATTGCAATCGCTATTGTATTACTATTAGTAGCTATTGTAGCATATCAATTGTTCGTTCCTAGTACGAAAGAGCAAGCATCTTCTACTGATAAGAAAGTCTCTCAACAAACAACAAAGAATGAGAAAGCTGGAAAATCAGAAGATAAAGAATCTGCTAAGAAAAAAGAAAAAGAACAAGAGCAAGCAGAAGCTAAGAAAAAAGCTGAAGAAGAGAAGCTAAAGGCTGAAGAAGAACAGAAAAAAGCTGAAGAAGAAGCGAAAGCTAACGAGAAAGTATCAGCTGAAAAAACTGTATCTAAGGCAAAAGAGGCTTACACAAAACCTTCTTGGAAAGCTGTAGGAACAGAACAAGGTTCATCACCGGCGATGACGTTTAAACAAGGGTCATCAGATTGGAATGAGATGCAAAGTGCAATTGCTGCAGGTGTTGAGATACCGAAAGAGCAATTAGTATTCCATTTTGTTGGAAGAGACAAAACTGGAAAGAGCAAAGCTTATGGTGATGTTCAAGATAAGCAAAGTGGGAAAAGATATTACGTAAATATTGATTGGGTAGACAATGAGGGCTGGAAACCAGTACTTGTTCAAACTCTAAACTAAAAAAGAGAAGCTCCTTAGGAGCTTCTCTTTTTTGTTAACGCAATTTCTTTAATTTAAAATGAACAACCGCGCTATAATACGGTCTTTTGCTTTCAGGATCCATAACCATTTGATGAGAGATGTGATGAACTTCAAGCATAAGCGCTTTATTATTATCGATTTGTTCACTAATTTTTCGTTCTAAAGAAGCTAAGTCTCCCGCTTCAAAAAACTCTACTTTATCTTCTAACATTTCAAAGGTAAATGACATGAAGACGGCCCCTCTCCTATGTAATCAACTATAGTGTAACAAAGAAAAGAAGGAAATACCATGTACATTTCAATTGACATTTTTAGAAAGAGGGAATATCATACTGATAAAACCGATAAGAAAAAGGGGAATTTTTATGGGTACAGAATTTAATGGTTTATTTGATGAGTGGGCTCATACGTACGACTCATTTGTACAAGGCGAAGATATACAATATAAAGAAGTTTTCGCCCATTATGAGGACATTCTAGAGGATGTAGTTAACAAGTCATTTGGTAATGTATTAGAATTTGGTGTCGGTACAGGTAATTTAACAAATAAATTATTACTTGCTGGCCGCACAGTTTACGGTATAGAACCGTCGCGTGAAATGCGCATGATTGCAAAAGAGAAATTGCCAAAAGAATTTTCAATTACAGAGGGTGATTTTCTTTCGTTTGAAGTTCCAAATTCAATTGATACCATTGTAAGCACCTATGCATTTCATCATTTAACAGATGATGAAAAAAATGTAGCGATTGCGAAGTATAGTCAATTGCTAAACAAAGGTGGTAAAATAGTGTTTGCTGATACGATATTTGCAGATCAAGATGCATATGATAAAACTGTTGAAACAGCACAAGAAAGAGGTTTCCACCAGTTAGCAAACGATTTGCAAACGGAATACTATACACGTATTCCAGTTATGCAGACTATTTTTGAAAACAATGGCTTCCATGTAACATTCACGAGATTAAATCATTTCGTTTGGGTAATGGAGGCAACTAAGCAATAGAAAGAGGGATTAGATTGAGAATTGCTGTAATTGGAGCAATGGAAGAAGAAGTACGTATTTTACGTGACAAATTAGAACAAGCAGAAACAGAAACGGTTGCTGGTTGTGAATTTACGAAAGGGCTATTAGCAGGGCATGAAGTAATCTTGTTAAAGTCTGGTATTGGTAAAGTAAACGCAGCGATGTCAACGACAATTTTATTAGAAAAATATAAGCCTGAAAAAGTAATTAATACTGGTTCAGCTGGTGGATTCCATCATTCTCTAAACGTTGGTGATGTAGTTATTTCCACTGAAGTTCGTCACCATGACGTAGATGTAACAGCATTTAACTATGAATATGGTCAAGTACCAGGAATGCCGCCTGGATTTAAAGCTGATGAGGCGTTAGTTGCATTAGCTGAGAAATGTATGCAGGCTGAAGAAAATATTCAAGTTGTAAAAGGTATGATTGCAACAGGTGATTCATTTATGAGTGATCCGAACCGCGTTGCAGCCATCCGTGATAAATTTGAAAATCTTTATGCGGTAGAAATGGAAGCAGCAGCTGTTGCACAAGTATGCCACCAATATGAAATTCCGTTTGTTATCATTCGCGCACTTTCTGATATTGCTGGTAAAGAATCAAATGTTTCATTTGATCAGTTTTTAGATCAAGCAGCTCTTCATTCTACAAACTTTATCGTAAAAGTGTTAGAAGAGTTAAAGTAATGTAACAAAAAGGCAACTGTCTCATATAAAGAAAATACATACAGTTGCCTTTTCTTTATTGGCAAACAAGGGGGAGAACACGATGAATGTATATCGTGGAGTTCATGAGTTAATTGGTCATACACCAATTGTAGAAATTACTCGTTTTTCACTTCCAACAGGGGTCCGTTTATTTGCAAAGCTTGAATTTTATAATCCAGGCGGAAGCGTTAAGGATCGTTTAGGAAGAGAATTAATCGAAGATGCGCTAGAAAAAGGGCTTGTTACCCAGGGTGGAACAATTATTGAACCGACTGCTGGGAATACTGGTATTGGACTGGCACTTGCAGCATTAGAACATGATTTACGTGTTATTGTTTGTGTACCAGAGAAATTTAGTATTGAAAAACAAGAATTAATGAAAGCACTAGGTGCAACTGTCGTGCATACACCGACTGAGCAAGGAATGACCGGTGCAATTGCCAAAGCAAAAGAGTTAGTAAATGAAATACCGAATTCATACTCTCCAAGTCAGTTCGCAAATGAGGCAAATCCTCGTGCATATTTTAAAACATTAGGACCTGAACTGTGGGACGCATTGAATGGAGAGATTAACATATTTGTTGCTGGAGCAGGAACTGGCGGTACATTTATGGGGACTGCATCTTATTTGAAAGAAAAAAATATAGATATTAAAACAGTTATCGTAGAGCCAGAAGGATCTATTTTAAATGGTGGTAAGGCTGGTTCACATGAGACCGAAGGAATTGGACTGGAATTTATCCCGCCATTTTTGAAGACATCTTATTTTGATGAAATTCATACGATTTCTGATCGAAATGCATTTTTACGAGTGAAAGAATTAGCGCAAAAAGAAGGACTTCTCGTTGGGAGCTCTTCAGGAGCAGCATTTCATGCGAGCTTACTTGAGGCAGAGAAGGCAGCACCAGGTACAAATATTGTAACCATTTTTCCTGATAGCAGTGAGCGCTATTTAAGTAAAGACATATACAAAGGATGGGAATAAAAAATGAGAGCAAAGACAAAGTTAATTCATGGTATTCGCATAGGAGAACCTTCAACTGGATCTGTAAACGTACCGATTTATCAAACAAGTACGTACAAACAAGAAGCAGTTGGTAAGCATCAAGGATATGAATATTCACGTACAGGTAACCCAACACGTGCAGCTTTAGAAGAAATGATTGCTGTATTAGAAAATGGGCATGCTGGATTTGCATTTGGTTCAGGAATGGCTGCTATTACAGCGACAATTATGTTGTTCTCAAAAGGTGACCACGTTATTTTAACAGATGATGTTTATGGCGGAACATACCGCGTTATTACAAAAGTATTAAACCGTTTCGGTATTGAGCATACATTTGTAGATACAACAAACTTAGAGGAAGTTAAAGAAGCGATTCGTCCAAATACGAAAGCAATTTATGTGGAAACACCAACGAACCCACTACTAAAAATTACTGATATTAAGAAAATATCTACTCTTGCTAAAGAGAAAGACTTATTAACAATTATTGATAACACATTCATGACGCCATATTGGCAGTCGCCGATTTCTTTAGGAGCAGATATTGTGCTTCATAGTGCAACGAAATATTTAGGAGGTCATAGTGACGTAGTTGCAGGTCTAGTAGTTGTAAATAGCCCACAACTAGCAGAAGATCTTCACTTTGTACAAAACTCAACAGGAGGTATTCTTGGGCCGCAAGATAGCTTCTTACTACTTCGTGGTTTAAAAACATTAGGAATTCGTATGGAAGAACATGAAACGAATTCACGCGCTATTGCTGAGTTCTTAAATAATCATCCAAAAGTAAATAAAGTATATTACCCAGGTCTTGAATCACATCAAAACCACGAATTAGCAACAGAACAAGCAAATGGATTTGGTGCTATTATCTCATTTGATGTAGATAGTGAAGAGACATTAAATAAAGTACTTGAGAAATTGCAGTACTTTACACTTGCTGAAAGTTTAGGAGCAGTAGAAAGTTTAATTTCTATTCCATCTCAAATGACACATGCATCAATCCCAGCTGATCGCCGCAAAGAATTAGGAATTACAGATACATTAATTCGTATTTCTGTCGGTATTGAAGATGGTGAAGATTTAATTGAAGATTTAGCACAAGCGCTAGCATAATAAAAAAACGCACTGCTAATATAGAGCAGTGCGTTTTTTTATTACATCATTTTGTGAAATATTTCACAAAATAGACATACACAATCGAAATGATTTCATGTATATTGAATTCAGGAAATGTTACTCACGAACAAACTTGTGAAACATTTCACAAACAATGAAATTCATGTAGGAAAGCATCTCTATTTTTTTATGTTAATTGGGACTTATTTTGACCTATAGGGACATATAAGGACCGTGATAGTAGAATAGGAGGAAATTTACATGGTAGTCAAAGAGAAAGTTGTAAATGAAATGCAGGAAGTAAAAAAGATGATTGATATGCTAGTAAATAATGGTCAACAAGCTTTACAAGCATTAGAAAGTTTTACACAAGAGGAAATTGACAACATTGTTCATGAAATGGCATTAGCAGGTGTTGATCAACATATGCCGCTAGCAAAATTGGCAGTTGAAGAAACTGGCCGTGGTGTATATGAAGACAAATGCATTAAAAATGTTTTTGCCACTGAATATATTTGGCATAGTATAAAGCAAGATAAAACGGTAGGAATTATTCACGAAGATTCTCATGAAGAAATAATAGAAATCGCGGAACCTGTCGGTGTAGTAGCTGGGGTAACGCCAGTAACGAATCCAACGTCGACAACAATGTTTAAAGCGTTAATTGCGATAAAAACAAGAAATCCAATTATTTTCGCATTTCATCCTTCCGCACAAAAATGTTCTGTGGCAGCGGCGAAAACAGTATATGATGCAGCGATGAAAGCTGGTGCACCAAAACACTGTATTCAATGGATTGAAAGACCGTCTGTTGAAGCGACGAAACAATTAATGAACCATGATGGTGTAGCACTCGTTCTAGCAACTGGAGGCGCTGGTATGGTGAAATCAGCTTACTCTACTGGAAAACCAGCGTTAGGTGTTGGGCCTGGTAATGTACCGTGTTATATAGAAAAATCAGCACATGTAAAACGAGCTGTTAATGATTTAATTTTATCGAAAACATTTGATAACGGTATGATTTGTGCATCGGAACAAGCAATCATTGTCGATAAAGAAATCTATGATGATGTTAAAACAGAAATGATTGAAAACAATTGTTACTTTGTAACAGAAGAAGAAAGAAAAAAATTAGAAAAGCTTGTTATAAATGAAAATACATGTGCTGTAAATAGTGATATTGTAGGGAAATCAGCACAGTATATTGCCAATTTAGTTGGGATTACTGTTCCTGAACATACAAAAATGCTTGTAGCTGAAATTCAAGGTATCGGAGCAGCATATCCGTTATCTCGTGAGAAACTGAGTCCAGTATTAGCTTGTGTGAAGGCGAATTCATTAGAAGAAGGATTTACATATTGCGAAGAAATGTTGAACCTAGGTGGTTTAGGACATTCAGCAGTTATCCATTCTACAAATAAAGATGTGCAAAAGCAATTTGGGTTACGTATGAAAGCTTGCCGTCTCATTGTAAATGCACCTTCATCACAAGGTGGAATAGGGGATATATATAATGGATTTATTCCATCACTTACACTTGGTTGTGGTTCATACGGAAAGAATTCAGTTTCCCAAAATGTAACAGCCACTCATTTATTAAATATAAAAAGGCTGGCAAATAGAAAAAAGAATATGCAGTGGTTCAAATTGCCACCAAAAATTTATTTTGAAAAACATGCTACAGCTTATTTAGCAAATATGCCTAACATTTCACGTGCATTTATTGTAACGGATCCTGGAATGGTTGAACATGGCTATGTCGATACAGTCGCGCACTATTTAAACAAGCATGCAAATGATGTGAAAGTTGAAGTTTTCTTTGAGGTCGAACCAGATCCATCAGATGAAACTGTTTTTAAAGGTGCGGAAATGATGAGAAGCTTTAAGCCAGATGTAATTATCGCACTTGGTGGTGGTTCAGCTATGGATGCAGCAAAAGGAATGTGGTTATTCTATGAGCATCCAGAAACGACATTCTATGGCATTAAACAGAAGTTTTTAGATATAAGAAAACGTACATGTAAATATCCGGAATTAGGAAATAAGGCGCAGTTTGTTGCGATTCCAACGACATCAGGAACGGGATCAGAAGTGACACCATTTGCGGTTATTACCGATAAGAAAAATAATATAAAGTATCCGCTTGCAGATTATGAATTAACACCAGATGTAGCAATTGTTGATCCGCAATTTGTAATGACAGTACCACCACATGTAACAGCAGATACTGGTATGGATGTTTTAACACATGCAATTGAGGCGTATGTGTCTGTTATGGCAAATGACTATACAGATGGATTAGCATTAAAAGCTATTGATCTCGTATTCAAATATTTACCGAGAGCATATAAAGATGGAAATGATGAAGAAGCAAGAGAAAAAATGCATAACGCTTCTGCAATTGCAGGTATGGCATTTGCAAATGCTTTCCTCGGTATTAATCACAGCTTAGCACATAAAATTGGACCAGAATTCCATATTCCGCACGGACGCGCAAATGCCATTCTAATGCCGCATGTAGTCCGCTATAATGCTATTAAGCCAAGAAAACACGCATTGTTCCCAAAATATGAGCACTTTGTGGCAGATGAAAGATATGCACATATAGCGAGAATGCTCGGGCTTCCAGCAAGCTCGGCAGCAGAAGGGGTGGAATCACTCGTCAAAGCAATTATTGAGCTTGGAAAAAGCTTAAATATTAATATGAGTATTGCAGGACAAGGAGTAGATAAAGAGCAATTTGAAGAGGTTGTTGGAGTATTAGCAGAAAGAGCTTTTGAAGATCAATGTACAACTGCTAATCCAAAGTTGCCACTTATTTCAGAACTGAAAGAAATTTATATGGAAGCATATAAAGGTGAATAATGATTACAAAAGAGCCGCAGTAAAGCGGCTCTTTTTTTATTGGAAAACATCTCCCAGAATGGCTGTATTTACTGGTCTTTCAGTTTCATAGAATATGATACAGTGAAATGGAGGAGTGAGAATATAATGAAAGAATTAAAAGGAAAAATAGAAGACTATACTCGGTTCGGACAAATTCTTCTCGCTGTAAGTACATTGTTAATGGTTGGCTTGTTGATTCCGAATGGAGCAAAAGAGACAATTCAATTTTTTGTTATGATGGGGAGCATCGTTATATTTTTAAGTTTATCGTTCTTTTTCTTTCAGCGTGTGAAAGTGATGCGTGACCAGCTAGAGGAAAATGAATGTGAATAATATTGTTAAGTAGAGCGCGGCGAAAAGAAAAAATCTTTTTGTCACGCTTTTTGTTTTTTGTAGAAAAATGTATGCGTTTCGTGTTGACAATGATAATCCTTATCAATTAAAGTAGAATAGTAGTTAATGATTATCATTATCAATTAGAGGTGAAGGAATGAAAAAATCTATTACGCTATTTACAGCGATTTTATCTATTTTTTTCTTGTTAATAGGTTGCAGTGCCAAAGGGGACGAAAAAGCGTCTGCAACCAAAACAGAAAAAGGAAAAGAGAAAATCGAAATTACTGACCTATCAGGAAGAAAGGTAACATTCGATAAAGTGCCAGAAAATTTTGCAACATTAAGTATGGGGGACATGGATATTATTCATGCTTTAGGTGGAAAAATAGTAGGTCGCCCGGATACGAAATTAACTCTTCCAGAGGAGTTAAAGAAAGCACAAGTAATTGGGAATGCACATCAACCGAATTTTGAGCAAATTGCTAGTTTAAAGCCCGATGTACTTGTTGCTAACAATGGATTCCAAAAGAATGTGCCAACGGTTGAAGGACAAGGAACGCAAGTTATCATTTCTTCTGCGAATTCTGTACAAGATATT
Organism: Bacillus sp. BR3(2024); assembly: GCF_039134555.1. Lineage (NCBI taxonomy): Bacteria > Bacillati > Bacillota > Bacilli > Caryophanales > Bacillaceae > Bacillus > Bacillus sp. BR3(2024). Next base: position 4,164,594 of record NZ_CP152433.1, on the reverse strand, counting down.
CAAAAGAATATTGAATTATATGGAACGGTAATGAAGAAAGAAGATAAAGCAAAAGAAATTAATCAAAAAATGAATGATCAAATGAAGAAATATGAGAAAAAGAGCGATGTGAAAGCATTGCTAGTGTATGGCGCACCAGGTACTTATTTAGCGGCATTACCAACATCTTTATCAGGTGATATTTTAGAAAAAACAGGCGGAAAAAATATTGCTTCTGATTTTCCAGAAACGAAAGAATATCCGCAATATGCACAGCTAAGTGTAGAACGTATTATTGAGGCGAATCCAGATGTGATTTATTTAATTACACACGGAGATCCAAAAAGTGTGAAAAAAGCATTCGAAGGCGAAATGATGAAAAATGAAGCGTGGAAAAATTTAGAGGCAGTAAAACAAAACCGCGTAGTTATTTTGCCACCTGATTTATTTGGATCTAATCCTGGTACAAAAGTTACAGAAGCAATGGATTTTATGTATAAAAGTATACAAGATGTAAGGAAATGATACGTATGGAAAGTAGTGAAGTAGTAAGAGAAAAGGAACATCCTTTTGCGAAAAAAAGATGGATAATAGCAGTTACTTTAGTTGTATTAACAATCCTAGGTCTCTTGTACGGTCTTTTCGCAGGAAGTTTATCCTTTTCTATACGAGATATTTTAACAGGTATACAAGAGGAAGGTTCGACAGTTCATCGAATTGTATGGGATCTTCGCATACCGAGAGTGCTTATTGGGTTTATAGTAGGAACGTGTTTAGCTGCATCTGGTACACTGCTACAAGGGGTTATGAGAAACCCTCTTGCAGATCCTGGTATTATCGGAGTTTCATCTGGAGCAGGCCTTGTAGCAATTGTCATCATGATTTTATTCCCACAGCATCTAGCTTTTTTACCACTAGGGGCGTTTTTAGGAGCTTTCATAACAGCGATGGTTATTTATGCTTTATCATGGCAAAAAGGGGCACCACCTTCAAGAATCGTCTTAGTAGGGGTGTCGATCAATGCATTAATTGGTGCAGCAACGTCAGCATTAATGTTATTACATAGTGACAAAGTACAATCGGTGTTACCGTGGTTAGCGGGCGGTATTGGTGGTGTAAGTTGGGCACATTTAAACATGATTATTTATTATGCAATATTCGCCATTATATTAGCTTTCTTTGGTATTAAGCATATTCGAGTGTTAATGCTTGGAGATGAAATGGCAAAGTTATTAGGACATAATGTGGAAAAAAGTCGGTTTTATTTAATCGTAGTAAGTACATTATTAGCTGGAATTGCAGTAAGTGTGTCTGGTCTTATTGGATTTGTCGGTCTTGTCGTACCACATATGCTACGTTTATTAGTTGGAAATGATTATAGATATTTGCTACCTTTATCATGCCTTGGCGGCGGGGTATTACTTGTTTTTGCGGATGCAATAGCTCGAAGTTGGTTTGACCCAATCGAATTGCCTGTTGGTATTTTACTGTCCTTCTTAGGTGGTCCGTTCTTCTTATATTTAATTCATAGAGGAGGAAAACAAAGTGATTTCCGTTAACAAAGTGTTTTACGCACACTCTGAAAGATTTCAAATGCAAAATATGAATGTACATATTAAGGCTGGAGAAATCGTTAGTTTAATTGGTCCGAATGGATCGGGAAAATCTACTTTGCTTCGTTTAATAGCAAGGCTACTGAAACAAAGCGAAGGGGACATCATTTTAGATGGGAAAAATATTCATATGATGAAGAGTGCTGATGTAGCGAAGCAATTAGCAATGTTACCACAAATGCATGATCATCAATTAGATTTAACAGTGAAAGAACTAATTGAGTTCGGAAGAGGTCCACATAAATCATGGAGTAGCCGCTTAAATAAAGAAGATGAAGAAATTGTTGATTGGGCATTGTCTGTTACAAATCTTGAAGGGTATGAATATCGTCTTTTACATTCTTTATCAGGAGGGGAACGGCAACGTGCTTGGATTGCGATGACGTTAGCGCAACGTACAAATGTCTTATTATTGGATGAACCAACAACCTTTTTAGATATCGTTCACCAGTTGGAAGTAATGGAACTTGTGAAACGATTAAATGAGGAGTTTGGAATGACAATTATAATGGTTTTACATGACATTAACCAAGCTGCTCAATATAGCGATCGTTTACTTGTATTAAAGCGAGGAAAGATTCAGTATGATGGTATACCAGAAGAAGTACTATGCCATGAAATGTTTCAACATGTATTTGGCATAGATGTAGATATTTTTCAAGGAAGTGACAAGCCTTTTTTTACACCGAAACGAATTTCTAAAAGGGGAGAAGAGCGATGCAAACAGAAGAGCGTATTACCACGGAATTAGTAAGAGAATTTGTTATGGCAGCTCACGGGGATTTAGAGAAAGTACAAGAGCTATTGGTTGAATCACCAAGCTTACTTCACGCCTCTTATAATTGGGGTGGATCAGATTGGGAAAGTGCGTTAGGCGCATCGGCACATGTAGGTCGTAAAGATATTGCTCTTTATTTACTAGAAAAGGGTGCTCGGATGGATATTTTTGCAGCAGCTATGCTTGGTGAATTAGAAGTTGTACAAGCTATTTTAGTAGCTCAACCAGAAGCATTGCGTGCATCTGGCCCTCATGGTATTTCTCTTCTTCAACATGCACGAATGGGTGGAGAGAAATCTAAGCGTGTATATGATTATTTAGCAATACTATCTTAATGAACGAAGGAAGTTCTTATGTGCGGTAAACTTTTCACTTGAAACAATTGGAAAGTTTACCGCCCGTTAGAACGGGATAAGTATCTAGTATATTTGAAAATCCTACACCCCCCTCAATTGTAGTTTTCTTTATGCTAGTTATGATATGGATGCAGTGGACAATATTTGTCTACTGCTTTTTTTAGTTATTTAGAATGAATATTCTGTATTTTATCGTTGGTTCATTTATCCCGCTATTTTCCAGGCAGTAAGACTCTCGCCTAAAAATTCAGTTAAAGAAAAGAAGTTAGACGGGAGATCCACTGCCCGTAAACGTCGGATTGGTAAAGGCTAATAATCATTGGGGTGAACAAAATTCCCCACTGATTAAAGTTTCACTTTATAATAAATAGTAACATACCGTATACATACAAAACATGATCGTGAAATGAAGAATAAATTAGTGGAAAGGAGTGCCAGCATGTTTCATACAGAACGTTTACAAATTCGCAAATATACAATGGATGATTTACAGTTCTACGCTTCACTATGGGGGAACGAGAAGGTAATGCGTTATATTGGAAATGGGACATTAAAAACATATATGCAGTGTAAAAAAAGTCTGGAGGAATGGGTGATTCCTAGCTATAAAAACGGTCTCGGTTTATTTGTATTGATTGAAAAGGAAACGGGAACAAGAATTGGTCATGCAGGGCTGGTAAAGCAGAAAATAGATGGAAAAGAGGAAATTGAAATTGGTTATTGGTTACTTCCTCAGTATTGGGGAAAAGGGTATGCAAAAGAAGCGGCGGCAGCATTTCGTGACTATGGTTTCCAAGCATTACGAATGAATAAATTAATTTCTCTTATTAATCCGAATCATCCCGCCTCAATATTTGTTGCTAGAAAAACTGGGCTCAGCTACGAGAAAACAACGTCATTTCATGGAATCGATGCTCTAGTTTATTCTATTAAGCGTGTTGGATGAAAAAATTACTTTTTTAAAGGTAAATTGCATTTTTTGAAGAATGGTATATGAAAATAAAGGGAGGGGTTACATGTACATTTATCATAATGGACTTATTATTCGTGAGGGAACGAGTAGTGTACCAGCATATGCAATTAAAGCTTTATTTGAAGATGCCGGTTGGAGTAATGATAATATCCCTTCTTGGCAAATTGAAAAATTTACGATAGCATTCGAAAATTCAACATGGGCTTTCACAATTTGGGATGAGGAAGAGATGATTGCGATGGTTAGAGTCATTTCTGATGGAATTATGATTGCGAACATAGTAAATTTAGTTGTGAAGTGTGAATATAGAGGGAAGGGATTAGGTAAGAAGCTTGTAGCTCTTTGCCTGCAAAAACTTCCCCACGGTGATTGGTTTGCGCATACATCAGCGAACAATTTTGATTTTTATAGAAGCTGTGGATTTGAAGTTAGAGAGCTATCGAGAAATGGAACATGTGCGTATTATGGATATCAAGTCGCAAAAAGAGATGGTCACCGATAAATGAATGGAAAGTAAAAAAGTATAGCGAGGTAATTTTGAGACTTTTGATAATAGAGAATGGATTGAGGCTCGTTTTATGATAAAATAAAAGAAAATTCTGTTTATTATTAGGGGGATAAAAATGAGTGTAAAAGCTGGGGATGTATTTAAATATGAAAGAAGATTTACTGAGGAAGAAGTTTTTGAATTTGCAAATATTACAGGTGATAAAGGTAGACACCATGTGGAATACGATGAAAATGGAAGATTAATGGTTCATGGTTTATTGACTGCTAGCATTGGGACGAAAGTGGGAGAAGAGTTACATTACATAGCAAGAGAATTAGTAAGTGAGTTTATTAGACCAGTTTTCACAGGAGATACGATCACTTGTGAACTAACTTTAACAAATGTTGAGCAAATGGAAGGCTATAAAAAAGTTTCAATCGAGTCAGTTTATCGCAATCAGCATGAGAAGACTGTACTAGTTGGGACAAGTTATGGAATTATAAGGGGATAAAAAGAAGCCTGTTTAACAGGCTTCTTTTTTATTATTTAGTAAACACGTTTTCGATTTTCTGCATAACTAGAGATGAGTAATAATGCAGTTTCTTCTCCTATATTACGAACAATATGAGGAACGCATGCATTCCATGAGAAAGAATCACCTTCTTCTACAATTGCAATATCTTCACCGTGCTGAACTTCTAATTTTCCGCGTAATACAAGGTGACATTCTTCCCCTTCATGGGCATTTGGTGAATTTTCTTTCGGGAATCCAGTAGGGATTTCTACTAAAGATAGGCGAAGGCCCCCTTGCTCCGCAACATGTTCAATTCTTTGCTCATCTTTGCCGTATACACTGTATTTCCGTTCTTCTTTTTTGACAATTTGTAATCGATCTTTTTGCTCTAACAATAAATAGGGAAGGGGAACGTTTAAAAAATTGGAGATCGTTTCTAAAGTTGAGATAGATGGTGATGTTTTATTATTTTCAACCTGACTCATAAATCCTTTAGAAAGACCTGTTCCCTCACAAATTTGTGCGATTGTTATGCCCCTACGTTGACGAATTTCACGTATTGCAGAACCAATATTCATAAAATCAAGCTCCTTTTTGTAAACAACTATTTGTATCATAGCAAAAAAAATATATTTTTTCCCAGTGAAAATGAATTGACGAATAAAAAAAATTAGTGTATGTTTTGTAATGTAAATAAAAGTTTTGTATAAGAAAACTATAAAGGAGAGAATGAAATGAATCAACATATTGGTAACTTAATTATTCGTATCGTGTTAGGGGTAACATTCTTCATGCACGGTTTAACAAAATTCCAATCAGGAATTGACAATATTGCAGGATGGTTTACAAGTATTGGTTTACCAGGAGGACTTGCATACGGTGTAGCAACGTTTGAATTAGTTGGAGGTCTATTATTAATTCTAGGTTTAGGTGTAAGATATATTGGATTATTATTTGCACTTGTTATGGTTGGAGCAATCGTAAAAGTGAAATGGTCAGCTGGTTTATTGGGAGATGGAAAAAATCCTGGTTTCGAATTAGAACTTGCATTATTAGCAATGGGTGCATACTTATTTGTTGCAAAAGCTGATGGCTTTGTAGATAATTTCTTAAAAGAAAAAATGTCAAAGAAGAACTAATTTAAATGGGGGGGCTAACAAGATGAGTTTTCAACTTCATCCCGATACAACACTTGATGTTGTTCATTTATACGTATCTAATGTAAAGAAATCACTAGAGTTTTATACGGAAGTACTAAGTATGAAGGTGCTAAGAGAAGAAGAAGCAGTCGTTACATTTGGGAATGAAAATGATGAACCACTTCTTATCATTGAAGAAAAGAAAGAAGCTTTTCCGAAGCAAAGAGGAAGAACAGGGTTATATCATTACGCAATTTTATTACCAAGTAGACAGGTTTTAGCGAATGTTCTTCGTCATCTTGTAGAGATGGTATATCCACTACATGGCGGAGCCGATCATTACTTTAGTGAAGCTCTTTATTTAGCTGATCCAGATGGAAACGGGATTGAAATTTATCATGATCGACAAAAAGAAGTTTGGCGTGATGAGAATGGAGAACTCCCATTTGTTAGTAACCCGTTAGCTGGTGAAGAATTATTACAGCAAGGAAGTACATGGAATGGCTTTCCAGCTGGTACTGTGATGGGGCATATTCATTTTCATGTAGCTGATTTAGAGGAAGCGAAACGTTTCTATGTTGATGGTCTTGGTTTTGAAGTAACGATCCCAGCTCGTAATGGAGCATTGTTCGTATCAGCAGGTGGTTATCATCATCATATCGGTTTAAATACGTGGCAAGGTGAAGGGGTACCACCGCAAATGCCAGGTTCTGTTGGTTTAAAATATTTCACAATTGTACTAGCGGATGAAAAACAAAAAGAGCAAGTATGTGAAAGCTTAAAAAATATTGGCAAGATTGCTACGTACAAAGATGGAATATTACAAGTCGAGGATCCATTTGGACATTGTATCCATTTCAAAATAAAAGGAGAAGCCTAAAAAGGCTTCTCTTTTTTATTTTCTTATAATTGCATTTTCGTTTTGTAAAAATAGTTCGTCAAATTGTTTTGCAAGCTCAAAATCTAGTTTCGTTAAACCTTTTGCATTCCAAGATGACAAAGTAATAATAACTGCTTTATACTGGATAAGGATAAATGGATGGTGATTATGTTCTTCTGATAGTTTGGCGGCTTCAGAGACAAATTCGACTCCTTTTAAGTAGTCGGAAAACATATATTTTCGTTCAATCCATTTCTCATCTTTTACCATCCATTTATCTACCTTCAATAATTCCTCGTGAACTTCTTCTTCAGTTAATCTTAGCATCATTTTTCACATCCTTTACTGGAAGTAACGCAAGACCATTGTTAATAAGGCGTGTTACAGCTTCGTCAGTTGTGAAAGTAGAAAGTTGATGTAGTAATGCTGCAGATGTTTCATGCCCTTTGTTATGCTCTAAAAGTAACTCTAATACTTCAAGGCGCAGCAACCATTCTTTCGCATAAAATTTATTTAATACTTCTTGAATTGCTACTAATTGATCGATATGCGCGTCGTGTAAAATCCCCTCACTTCGAATATCTCGAACTGTTTGATACATACGTTCAAGTTCATTCAGTACAAGTGGAGCAGGAATTTCGTGAACTTCTTCATCCATTGGGAAAAATGCTGCGGCATCTGCGGCACCTGGGAATACTGAAGTGATTTGTGAGCCAACAGCCATATCAAATGCGCCCCATGAAGCATCAAATAAAACGCGGGCGTTATAAGTAACTGTGCAATCGATAAAGGAAATAAGAGCAATTTTCTTATCGTTTTTTACAATATCTGTTACTGTTCCTTTTACATGAATACCACTTGCAAAAGTAAACTCAGCGATAGTTCCAATTGTAATTCCTAATGATTGTAGTTGTTCGTCTGTACAATTTTCTAATGCAATATTTTCAGTGAGTAATCCAATCGGTGTTCCAAATCCGTCACTGTGTACAGAAGTAGAATGATTTGCTAACTGTTTATTATGAAGCGCTAATGCCGTTGGCGAATTTGTTCGCATGTAAATTAATTCACCTGCATCGTTTTCAATTGTCTCGCTAAATGTACCTGTAATTTGTAATCCACTATTTAGCTCAGCTGTTGCATAGTTCTCAGAGCGAATTGCTTTTTCTAAACCTTCTTTTCCACCTGTTTTAAAGGCCATTGTTTTAGAAAATGTTTCAAGCGCATCTGTTAATTCTTCAAAGGATTCACAAACAAATAGTTGTGGTTGCATTTTTGTTACGTCATAAGTTGTCCCTATACATGCTTCGATAGAAAATGGAACCTTTTCTACAGCGTCTGTTAAGCAATGTTTGCTTTCGCCAACAGAAGAAAGGAGACCAGCACCATATATCTTTGGATCATCTATATTTCCGATCAATCCATATTCTACTGTCCACCAGAAAAGACGTGAAATTTGTTCAGCTTCTGATAAACCAGAAACTAAGTTTTGTTTTTCAATTACAGCATTTTCAGCAGCCTTAACTTCATCAGGAGTAGAAGTAGGGCTTTCTTTCACTATCGTTAATGTACGAACAGCTTCAAATGCATCATGTTCTTCTTTTGTAGAGAAAGCTTTTGCACCAATTTGCCCAAAACGTTTCACATATTTTGCATATGTAGGATCAAGTAAAATCGGTGCGTGTCCTGCGGCTTCGTGTACAATATCTGGAGCTGGTGTGTACTCGATATTTTCTACTTTCCGAATATCTGTTGCGATCGGTAGTAATCCGTGTCCTTGAAAATCGAAGAATGCTACGCCGGGAATAAGTCCGTCAATCGTTACAGCGCCCCAGCCACTTGGTGCCAAACACTCATTCATTTCTTCTACTTTTGGAATTGCATCTATATTAATACCAGATGATTGTAGTCCGTTCACATAGGCTGGATGAGCAACGTCTTTTAAGAAGCTATGATTTTGTCTCATAATGTAACGCCACACAGCGTGATTCACCGGTGTGTATTGATCATAATGTTGTGTGGATACGAATGGTTTTAAATGCGATGGAATTTCTGTTTTCTTTGTCATTTAGACATCCTCCTTTTTTTCTATAAAATTGAATATCGATTTCGTATAGCTTGTATCACCTCCCTTCATTATTTGTAAGCGCTTATAAAATTTTATCATAAGATTCGGAATTATTTAACATCTGTTTCTGTGAGAAATAGAAAAAGCCCCTATCGGAAAATCCGATAGGGGCGAAAGAATCGCGGTACCACCCTATTTGTAAGTGAAAATATACTTACATCTCAATTAATGATAACGGAAAAATTCCGTCTTTTCCTTCATGCATAAAAGCACTACGAAAAAGAAGCTCCAGAATTGTAATTCATACTTATATATGTGCTAATTTCCACCGACCATTAGCTCTCTGTAACAGGGATATAAGATACTACTGCGATTCTTTCAACGCGTATATATGAAATTGTGTAAGAGGATGGACGCAAAAAAGTCCCTATCGGAAAATCCGATAGGGACGATAAAAATCGCGGTACCACCCTATTTGTAAACAACTAATTGTTTACCACTCACTTTACGATAACGGAAAGATCCGTCTTTCTCTTCATGCATAAAAAGCATTACGGGAAAGAAGCTCCAGAATTGTAATTCACGCTTGTATATGTACTGATTCGCACCAACCATCAGTTCTCTGAGACAGTGATATAAGTCGCTACTAGTATTCCTTCAAAGCCGATATATAATTCGTTCAACTAAACTATGTTTTGTATTATAAAACTATATTAAAAAAATTGTCAACAAAAATTTTTTATCCCGTGTTAATGAGCAGTAAAATTCCTACCTCAAAATTCGGTTGGAGCAAAGAAGTGAGATGGGAGATTAACTGCCCGTAACTCCCGATTGGTGAAGGCTAATAATCAGTGGGGATGAACGAAATCTCCACTGATTAAAATTTTACTTTATTTCACTTCTAAATTAACAGTTAAATTAGAGGTATTGCCAGCTGCATCAGTTGCTACAATGTGAATAGTATTTTTTCCTTCTTGTAATTGAGTACGATCGAAATAAATGTCATAGCTTTTCTCCCAAGGGTTCAGGAATGCCTGGTCCCATACACCATTTCCGTTAATTTCATATTGCATTCTCACTGGAATACCAGGTGCTATCCAACCAGATTCTGACATCCAATCTAGTAGAATATCATCAACTTTTCCTTTAATTACGAGATTTTCTTGGTCAACTTCGTATGTTAACTTAGGTGCAGTTCGATCAAGAAATACAGCAGCTGTTTGTTTTGTTTCTCCGCCAGAATTAGAAGCAACTGCTTCGATTTGATATAGCCCGTCAGCTAAAGGAGTGCCATCGGCTTTTGTACCATTCCATTTGAAAGGTTTGTATCCAGGAGTTGCATTTTTAGCTTGATGGATAATCCCTTGATACGTTACACGTTCTTTCGTAACTAAATTTGCATGCAATGTGACATCATCCACAGGCGCAACTAAATAGTAGTTGATGAGATTATCATCTAGTACGTGGTCGCCATTTGGGCTAAAAGTAGAATTAATAATTTCAAGTCCATCGATACGTTTATAATCTTTAGGATCGATACTAAATGTGAATGGAATTCGAATTTCTTCTTTTGCCCCTTGTTCTTTTACATATACATTTCCAGTATACACACCTTGTGGTAGTGAGCTATCTACAGTGATAGTAAATGGTTTTTCGGTACTACTATTTGGTTGTATGCTAATAGATGAAGGGACAGAAGCTTTTACTTTTGTGTTTGTGTTTGCATCTAGTAACTCCACACGAGTTGAAAAACTTTTCTTTTTACTAGAAAGGTTTTGTAATGTAACATTTTGCGTCAGTTTTACTTTTCCGCTATTTGGCTTAATAAGACCAAAGCTGACATTGTTAGGTTTTACTAATACATTTGTTTGAGCTGCTTTCGGAATGTTAATTAAACCTGATCCTTGTGCCATAACAGGGTATGTATTTTCATTGACATCATGTAATGTTTTTGCATTGTTAGCAAGAGCCGCTTTCAATTGTTCTGTCGTCCAATCAGGATGCATTTGACGCAAGAGGGCAACCGCTCCAGCTACTTGCGGAGCAGCCATACTTGTTCCGTTATGCGATTCATAGCCGCCTCGAGGTACTGTACTAGTAATTTGTACTCCAGGTGCAACAACATCAGGCTTTATTAGCCAACTTCCTTGTGATGGTCCTCTTGAACTAAAGTTACCGATAAGTTCTGTTTGCTTTGGTTGTCCAATTTTTATATTTTTCTTTCGTTTTGTAATTAAAGTTTTTAATTCTTCCCCATTTGTATTTGATAATTGCATTACTGGGACAGCTAGATGTTCACGTGAAAAATATTCCGGCATCATATTAATTTCTTTTTCGCTAGAGATTAATAACACACCAAGTGCCCCAGCTTGCTTCGCTTGTTCTGCTTTTACTAATGTACTAGAAGTACCTTGTAAAATAAGTGCGAATTTCCCTTTCACATCTTGTTTTGCATAATCACTTGGATTGCCATAACCAACGTATACAAGAGGGGAATCATTTCCTATTGGAAAATCGGATTTTGATAACGGTAACCCTTGATATGTTTTGCTGGAACCAGCTACTTGGAATGTTGGAAACGGGATAGAAACCGTAGATGCTCCAACAGAAATGACACTACTTGCGTTACCGGGAGCATCAACAGACCAAGGTTTTGGTCCGTCATTTCCATTTGAAACGACAGTAGTAACACCAAGTTTCGCTGCTCGTTCTAACGTTAATGTTACAGGCTGATCAGGTACATTTAAATCCTGCCCAAGGGAGAGGTTTAACACATCCGCACCATCTTGAATCGCTCGCTCAATCCCTTGGATAATATCATCTGTTGTACCAGTTCCACCGTCATTCATTACACGATAGGCTAGAATAGAAGCGTTTGGAGCAACGCCTTTAATTTTTCCGTTACCAGCAATAATTCCAGCTACATGAGTACCATGTACGTTACCATCCATTGGATCGCTATCTTCATCAACCGTGTCATATCCACCGATATAATTTGCCTTTAAGTCAGGGTGTGTATAGTCTACGCCAGAGTCGATAATGGCTACTTTCATGCCTTTTCCATCAAGCGGTTTGCCAGATGGATCTTTTAAATTCCACGCTTCAGGTGCACCAATTGTCGGTCCACCGATATTTGGTGCTTCTTCGTTAGTAGTACTTTTTGATATTTCATGCAATTTATATGTTAAGTTCGGATAGACTGCTTTTACTTCAGGTAAAGAGGCAAGAGAGGTAATTTGATCTCCAGGAACTGAAATAGAGAATCCGGAAAATAACGTATTATACACTTCTTTAATTTTTGCACCAGGTGCTTTTTCTTTTATTTTCTTAGTCGTATCTTCTTGTGCTTTTTTGAGCTCAGCATGATAAGACTGCGCATTACTATTTTGTAAATCTGGAGCATGCTGAATATTACTTTGAGCAGCGAGAGGTGCATGTTGCAATTCTACAATTACTGATATTTCTTTTGTTGTTTTCGTTTCAACATTTTGAGCAATTTTATGTTCTCCCCACTGTTCAATCGTTGTTTTTAATTGTGGACTAAATTGCTTCTCCTTTTGTAGTGATTCAGCATGAGCGCTTAAAGCTCCAAAACTAGAAAAGACAAGCGCCATGCTTAATAGTGTAGATGTAGTTTTTTTCATTGATACTCCCCCTAATAAAAAGTGCCAATATTCAGAAATGTAATCTTACATTTTAGTTAGAACTTATACATATAAATGTTGGCTAAACTATACTTTCGACATAATTCATACCAATCCTCTATGAATTGAAAATTTCTTGGGGAATTTTTTCTGATTATGTCGAATCGATATTTTTCACATATTGTAGGAAGAAAGTGAGGAATGCTATGAGGGAAATGGAGTGATGGTATGAAAAGGCTAATAGTAAGTGGTAGTGTAGTGTTGTTTATGTTTTTATGTTCTATCGCTATTACTAGCGCAGAAAATAATAGTGTGAAAGTTGCTTTTATTCGTCATCATAACCTTTGGATTAAAGTTGATGGGAAAGAAAAACAACTTACAAAAGGAGAGAACATAACAGGGCCAAAGTGGTCACATGATGGAGAATGGCTGGCATATGTAAAAGGGGAGAAACAAAATATTCTTGAGTTATATCGGCTGAAAGATGGAAAGAAAGTTACGCCGTTTCACTCAGAAGCATCGAATTATCAATGGTCACCAACAGAAAATATAATTGCATTTATATTTACAGGTACATTACATACATTTGATGTAGAAAAAAAGAATGCAGATTTTGAAAATGTATCGGCTGGTGTAGGGGATTATGCATGGTACCCCGATGGAAAGAACTTTCTTGTATCCTCTGAAGCGCACTTACTTCCAACAGGATGGACAGGGGCTCAGCTATATGAAGTGCAAAAAGATGCACATATGAATCCTCACAAAATGAAGCATTTGTATGCATTGCCAAATGAACACGATGATTTCCTAGCGCTAGTAGCAAGTGGCTTTAAGTGGTCACCAGATCAAAAGTGGATTTCATTTTTAGCAGTACCGACAGCTTCATGGTCAGTTGATAGTAATACGCTTTGCTTAGTTCGTGCAAACGGCAGTCGGTTTGAAAAAGTAGATCAAATGTTATTAAACGCACAATGGTTTCAATGGGCACCATCAAAAAATATATTAGCTTATATTGAAGGGAGCGGAAGAGTTGCATTAGAAAATAAACATTTAAAAGTAAAGGAATTGCCAGCACTTCAGCAGAACATATTTACGCTGAAAGGATATGTTGATTGGGATTTTGTATGGAAGAACGATAGAGTAATTATCGTTTCACGAGCAAAAGAGGCAGGGATAGAAACTCCACCAGAAAAAAGGCCACTACCATCTTTATATGAGGTCGATAGTACAAGTAATGCACAGCATCAAATCACAAAGAAAACGAACAAGCAAGGGGATTACCACCCGATCTTCATGAAGAAGAGTAATCAATTAATTTGGATACGTTCAGACCGTAAGAAAGCGGATGTATGGCTTGCTCATAAAGATCGGAAGCAGGAAAAGAAGTGGATTGAAAATATAGATGTACCAGCGTGGTATTATGAGAAATGGAATTGGGGAAATGTTATCTCGGTGAAAGAAGAATAAAAAACTGCCTAAAAGATTGTTTTAGGCAGTTTTTTACTGTTATTTATGTGTTTTATTTGGCTTTTTTTTCGCTGGGTTTCCGTTCCCTTGGCGCTTTCTATTTTGTTCATCTTTTGCTTGTTTTTCATGTAGTGTATCTAAAAATTCATTCGAGTTACTCATGTTTATATCTCTCCTTTCATTTTGTCATGATTACTATAACCATTTAGGAGGATAATCATGAGTTAGAAGTTAGGCACTTAATTTTCTTCGATAATGTAAGTAAAATATTCCATACATAACAAATAGCATGAGTAAAACTTGTAACTCTACATTTGCCTTTAAAATAGCTGCGATAGGGTCTGGTAAGTACGGTGAGTTATCATTTGTGCTTAAACCTAACCATTTATTTAAGAGGCTAATGGTACAAAACATAAAAACACCGGACCAGCTTGCCGTAATTGCTTTTTGCTTAATTTTTGTTTCACGTTCATCATCTGTAATCCAAGGATTAGCAGTTTTATCCCGCATTAACGGGCAGTAAGACCCCCACCTCAAAATTCAGCGGAGGCAAAGAAGTTAGGTGGGGATCAACTGTCCGTAAAAGCCCGATTGGTTCAACTAATAATCCGTGGGGGGATGAACAAAACCCCCACGGATTAAAGTTTCACTTTATCACTACTAAAAAATCCATTTATGTATCCCCATATAATCATTCCAATTAAGATGGTTATCCATTTTATATTTTTTGATTCACTTCTCCCTTGTAAAAAGTGTTTTACATATCAGTTTTTCATATAGCAGGAATAAAGTATGAGATAGGGAAGAAATATGTAAGAGGATTTCATAATGAGAGGAGGAAGGGGATGAAAATCGTCTTTGTTCGGCACGGGGAAGGAGAACATACAAGGGATTTGCCATCAAGTTTAAAAGTGCTTCATCCGCCATTGACGGATGAAGGAAGGAATCAGGCTAAATTACTTCAATGCAATGTGCCATTACAAGAGGCGGATATATTAATTGCTAGTCCTACACTTAGAACTTTGCAAACGGCGACAATATGGAGTGCGAAAGTTGCTTGTCAAAAAATCGTTCATCCATATGTATCTCCGCGTATTTTTCCTTATCGAGAAGAAGCGAGAACATTACCGTGCGATTATATAGTAGATCAGGGAATGATAACAAAGTTATTTCCGCATTTTTCGATAGAGAAAAGCTCAAATAATCAGTTATGGAAGGAAGGTATAAACACTATTTCAGAGAATAGTTTTCAGCAAATAATAGATAAATTTCTTCTTTGGTGTTATGAACTGGGTGCGGAAAGAATTTGCATTGTATCTCACGATGGAACAATTACAGCATATAGGCAATATTTACAGAAAGTCGTTTTAACTAGATCAGATTTTTTGAAAGAAACGGGCATATATGAAATGGATTTATCCCATAAAATTCTGATTGATAAGGGCTGATTATAGGATGGGGGTTGTATGTTGAATATTGCATTAGTAGTTGGTTTTAATTCGGATTTAGAGGCGCAATCAATCCGAGCATCTCTTGAATATTTTGGTGCAAGGGTTGTGACATATTGGATTGGTAGACCGAAAGATTTTGTGGAAGTTCTTTCTGGAAGGAACTTATTTAACGATATTAATTATATTATTTTTTGCTTTCATGGTGAAGAAGGGAAGTTTGTCATGGAAGAGTTAGGCGAAGAAGTATATGAACAAGATGAACCGAGAGGGTATTTTGGTACAGAAGAAATTTATAAATATGCAAAATTGCATAATACACATATTGTAAATAGCGGGTGCACGTTAGGGGAGCAAAATCTAGCAAAATCTTTTTTACATAGTGGTGCGAAATCATATATTGGATCGATTGATTATGTAGATGGAAATGCAGCACTTATGTTTACTATACACTTATTTTATGGGGTTATTAACCATGGGAAAACGTTAGAAGAAGCCTTTCAAGAAGCGAGTTTAATTGATGAGGAGACACATACATTTCGATTCTATAATTAGTGTGAAACACGTTTATTCTATATTCGAATAAACGTGTTTCACATTTAACTCACATTTTTTTTACATTTTTTTCAATGAAAATGGTTATCACTTGTGGTATGATATGTTCAAGTTTTTACAGGTAATAAAAGTTACTATATAAACGTTAGTTTTTAATGTTTCATACGCATGTCACAGATTATTCATAATTAACGTTTGAAAAATAAGTAACTAATGTTATTATATTATCTGTAACTAACTTAATTACAACTTTAGGAGGAAGATATGGTTATTCAATTTTTAAGAGAAAACAAAGCAGTTTCTTTTGCATTAGCAGTAATTCGAGTATATCTTGGTTACACATGGTTAATGGCTGGAATCGGTAAACTACAAGGAAAAGGATTCGATGCAACAGGTTATTTGCAAGGGGCAATTGAAAAATCTAAAGGTGCACAACCGGCTGTTCAATCTTGGTGGGCATCATTCTTACAAGAATTTGCAATTCCAAATGTAGATTTGTTTAATACACTTGTAACATGGGGAGAAATTTTAGTCGGAATTGGTTTAATTGTAGGCTGTTTAACAAAAACAGCGGTCTTTTTTGGTCTTGTAATGAACTTTTCCTATATGTTTAGTGGGTCAATTGGTGTGAACCCTGAGATGGTTATCTTATCTATGTTTGTTCTTGTTTCCGGTATGAACGCTGGGAAATTTGGAATGGATGGCTTCGTTATCCCGAAAGTATTAGGATCAAAAACTCCAAAACGCCAAAAGCAAGCTGCTTAATATATGAAAACGGGTATCTCATTTTGAGATACCCGTTTATGTTATTTTTCAACTTTAATCGGATTGTTCTTAAAGAAATCTTTTACATACCCGACAAATTCTTGTGGTTCTTGGCGAAATGGTGCATGATAACCTTTTTCAATAATATGTAAAGTGCTATTTTTTAAGAATTGATGATACGTTTCTCCTTCTTTCCAGGAAACGCTACTATCATTTCTGCCCCATATAATTAAAGTTGGCTGTTTTATTTCATTTGCATTAATTTTAAGACGTCTAGGCCATAATTTCATTTTATTATAATGCTCTTCATCATTACGTTTGAATTTCACTTTGCTTTCATCATAATCTGTAATAGAAGAAACGGCATTTAAATCAGTCGACAATTGTGGTTTTGGTGAGCCTTGTTTATTAACGAATGTATGAGGGCCACCTGTAGCATCAGTTAAAATAAGGTGAGAAACTGCTTCAGGATATAAATATGTTAAATTTAGAGAAATTTCTCCCCCCATGGAATGCCCCAGTATTGCGAATGAATCATACCCTAGTTTTTTCATTAATTTATAATACAAATTTGCATGAGTTGGAAAAGAATAATAAAAATCCATTGGCTTAGATGAGCGCCCGAATCCTAAAGCATCTACAGAAATAATTGTATGATCTTTTGCTAAATCGGAGTAAATCTTTTGAAAACCATCTGATGACCCTCCAAAGCCATGAATCATAAGTAAAGGTGGTTTTTCATTACCAATCTTTTTAAAGTAAATGGTTTGACCATCTATTTCTACCATTTTTTCCTCGGTAGCTAGTTTCGCTGTAATTGTATTTTTAACTTGTTTTACTTGTTCTACTGGCTTTTCTGCTGCACTACATCCTACTAATAGTGTAAGAGTAAGACAACCTACCATAAAATAGCTAAATCGCTTCAATTAGGTGTCTCCTTTCTAACATAACGCTGTATCTATCATAGCAAATAGCATATTACGATTTCCAGGAAGTTGGCTACCATTTTTTATCATAAGAGGTGAAAGGAGCGTTTCTTGGAAATTTTCTGTTTGAAGAAATTGACGAAATGTAAATTGTGAGTGTGGAACATCAATTCGTACTATACCATTCCAACATTCACATATCTTTTTTAATAATTGGATAGCATCTTCTTCTTGCTTGGCGATAAGTGGATTGATACATAATATATTGCCCTTTTGTATGCATAATGAAATAGCTTCTATACAGTTATTTCTTTCAATTTTAAAAGAGTATACGGCCCTTGGTAATAGCAAAGAGTAAAGTAGAGAACGATTCATACCAGTTGCAATTTGATCCAGAGAAGTAAGAGATATAAGGTCTTCTTCTTGTACTTGTTGTAAGTGAGAAGGATACGTCTTAATAGTCTGCTTTTCAAAACGATGAATCGTTGTTGCTGTTTGAAATCCACATGATGTGTATAGAGGTTCGCCAGCTTTTGTCGCAATAAGTGCAATGGGTTGTTTTGGATGAATTTGTTCCAAGCAATGATTTAGCAACATGCGCCCTAATCCGCGTCCTTGAAAATTAGGGTGAACGATTAACATACCAATGGAAGCGAAGTTACTTGGAAAGGGAAATACTCCTCCAGTCGCAATGAGTTTGTTTTCATGAATGTAACCTACAAGTGTGCCGATAGAAAGATACATTTCGAATTGTTTTTTCATAAAAATTTCATCGTGTAACCATCCAACAGATTTGCAAAGATTAAGTAATTCAAAAATAAAAGACTCATTTAGCTTTACTATTTTCATAAAGGCTCACCGCATTTCTATTTATTTTCATAAAAATAGAGTCAAAATGTAAAAAAAGAGATTTACGTTAAATGAAATCCAACTTGTTTATATTTAAATTGTAAAGGGCGGGATGATTGATACAAAAAGACAAAGTTATACAAATTATAACTGATATTTACATAAGTTAACAAAAAATTTACATACAGCTAATTTTCTCTTAATAGTCTTCCATTAAATTTGATAGTGGGAAATGAATAACCTAATTAGGGGGACAAGACAGTGAAAAAGTTTGTGAAAAAAGCATGGCCATTTGCAGTTGTGGCATCATTAGCAGTTACTTCGGTAGCAACATGGAATTTTACTCGTTCTAGTGAGGTTAATGCAGATGAGAACGGAAGCAATGCAAAGATTAAAAATGTTATCGTATTAATTGGGGATGGTATGGGTCCTTCATATATGACGGCTCACCGTTATATGAAAGATAATCCAAAAACCTTTGAAATGGAATCTACAGAATTTGATAAGCATCTTGTAGGAACACAAAAAACATACCCAGAAGATGAACATGAAAATATTACAGACTCTGCATCGGCAGCAACAGCTATGTCAGCAGGGATTAAAACATATAATGCTGCAATTGCAGTTGATAATGATAAAGCGGAAGTGAAAACAGTTCTTGAGCAAGCGAAAGAAAAAGGGAAATCAACGGGACTCGTTGCAACTTCTGAAATTACACATGCAACACCAGCTGCTTTCGGTGCGCATGACATTAGCCGTAAAAATATGGACGCAATTGCAAATGATTATTTTGATGAGAAGATTAAAGGGAAGCATAAAGTAGATGTTATGCTTGGCGGCGGCGTAAAGAACTTTGTTAGAAAAGATCGTAATCTTACAGAAGAGTTTAAGAAATCTGGTTATAGCTATGTAACGGATCGAGATCAATTGTTAAATGATAAAAATGACCAAATTCTTGGTTTATTTGCACCAGGTGGATTAGATAAAATGATTGACCGTAATGAGAAAACACCTTCATTAGAAGAAATGACTAATGCAGCAATTGAGCGTTTGAACAAAAATAAAAATGGTTTCTTCTTAATGGTGGAAGGAAGTCAAATCGACTGGGCTGGACATGATAATGATATTGTTGGTGCAATGAGTGAAATGGAAGACTTCGAAAAAGCTTTCAAAGCAGCGATTGAGTTTGCGAAAAAAGATAAAAATACGTTAGTTGTTGCAACGGCAGATCACGCTACTGGTGGCTTATCTTTAGGTGCCAATGGCGAGTATAACTTTAAAGTAGAACCAATTAAAGCTGCAAAGCGCACACCAGACTTTATGGCAAATGAGATTGCAAAAGGTGCAAATGTAGAAGAAACATTGAAAAAGTATATTGATTTACAATTAACTCCAGAAGAAATTCAAGCTGTAAATGATATAGCTCCGTCAAAAGATGTAACAAAGATTGATAATGCAATTGAAGATATTTTCAATAAGCGCTCGGTTACAGGCTGGACAACGGGTGGACATACAGGGGAAGATGTGAACGTATATGCATTTGGTCCAGGTAAATACTTGTTCTCTGGCGTTCAAGAGAATACAAATATAGCGAAACGTGTCTTTGATATTGTTGGCGGTGGCGATCCGAATAAAGGAAGACGCTAATTAAGAGCGAAAGTGAGGCGAAATGCCTCACTTTTCTTTTTAGGAGTTGGGAATATGAAAAAGTTATTTAGGAAATTAAGATTCCTTCTAGTGTTTGTAGTATTACTAGTTGGATGTCAACAAGAAGAGAATAACGTAGAACAAAAATCTACTACTAAAAAAACTGAGGAAAAGGTACAAATAACAAAAGAAGAAGAGAGATCTATTCAAGATGTTATTCATACATTTGTGCGAACGACGAATGAAAAAAATCTTGCAGAACATATGGAGTTATTTTCAAAGAAGATGCCTAGTGCTGAAGACTTAAAAACACAAAAAGAAGCCGCATTTCAAAAGGGAAATAAGAAAATTGAATTGGAACATATAGATATGAAAGTTAGTAAAGTAGGGTATGTTATTGTTGAAACGAAAGAAAAGGAAGTAGACGACAGTATCACTCTTCAAAAGAAAGTACAGTATGCTCTTGGGAAAGAAGATGATAAATGGAAGATTGAAGAGGTTCGAACGATAGAGAAAAAATAAAGTGAAACTTTAATAAGTGTGGAGTCGTACTTCCCAAAAATGATAGAAAAAAGGTTCTCATTGGCGAGAACCTTTTTTTATAGTGGTAGCATAATTTGATTTGAACATGCCTCAATATCATCAATATCTTGACGAATTGTGGCCATTTTATTATCCAGATCTTCAGCTTTCATTGCTGCATCATGTAGTTCATCTTTTAAATACTCCGGTATTTTCCCTTCATATTTATAATAAAGTTTGTGTTCTAAACTTGCCCAAAAGTCCATTGCCAGTGTACGTAACTGAATTTCTGCAAATACATCTTTTGTACCAGAATTTAGTGATAAAGGGTATTTAATGATCATGTGTAAACTTTTATATCCGTTTCGTTTTGGGTTAGCGATATAATCTTTTACTTCTATGACTTCCATATCTTCGCGTTTTTGAATGACTTCTTTCAAATGATAGATATCTTCTACGAAGCAACATGTAATACGAATACCAATAATATCTTGTAAATGTGTTTGAGCATTTTCAACTGTTGGTAATAAGTTTTTGCGCTCTAGTTTTTTAATAATACTTTCAGGTTGTTTTAGTCTTGTTTTTATATGTTCAAACGGGTTGTAATCCTCTAGAAATTGAGCTTCCCGGTTCATAATTTCAAATTTAGTTTTTAACTCTTCTAAAGCAAATGTATATGGTAATACAAAAGCTTTCCAGTAGTTAACTGTTGATTGATTATATTCCATTTATATACACACCTTTTCCTATTTGCAAGTGAGGTCGTTATTATACTAAATACCAAATCATATAAGCGCAAGCAGCAAATGATGAGATCATAAAGCGATATTTAGTTTTCATACTTTCAACTCCTTTCGAGTAAGATTTTATATTAATAAACATGATTGTTAATAAGTTCACTATGTACAGTTTCTATAGTAATAGATTCGTGTGAATTTCGTATGAACTAATTGTTTCAGCTTTTTGTCTTTTTTGCTGTTAATCATAATTATTATTCGGATTTAAAGTGTTTTTATTTGATTTATCTATTTTTATAAATTAATGTATATTTAAATTTATAGTTATTGAGGAGGATATATGGTGAACTTTGAAGAATTAGCAATTGCTAGACGTTCTGCAATGAAATTTATACAAGGTATAGAAATCCCGGATGAGGATTTTAAAAAAATATTTGAGTTAACTAAGCTTTCTCCATCTTGCTATAATTTGCAGCACACACATTATGTTGTAATTCGTGATCAAGAGCGAAAAGAAAGATTAAAAGAATTAGCTTTCGGTCAATATAAAGTATCGAGTGCATCAGCGGTAGTGCTCGTTTGTGGTGATAAAAAAGCATACCAAAATGTTGAAAATATTTACTTCGGTATGAAAGTTTTAAAAATGATTGATGAATGTGAATATGAAGATACAATTAGGCAAACGAAAGGTTTATATGAAGGAAAAGGAGAGCGTTTCATGGAGGATGAAGCGATTAGAAATGCTTCGTTAAGCGCGATGACTTTTATGTACGCAGCTAAATATTATGGCTATGATACATGTCCAATGATTGGTTTCGATGAAAAAGCAGTACAAAGTGAATTAAATATGCCAGAGCATATAGTACCTGTTTTAATGATTACGATAGGAAAAAGTGATATGACTAAAACTCGCCCACGAGGATATCGAAAGCCGATTAGTGAATTTGTTACATACGAATCGTTTTAATAAAGTGAAACTTTAAATCAGTGGGGGTCTTACTGCCCGTTAATGCGGGACAAAATTTATTTAACTATAAAAAACAAGGGGATTCTAAATGGAATCTTCTTGTTTTTGCAATTGACAAATAGAATGAAGTTTTATAATATATAAATCGTAATCATTACGTTTTAGTTGCAATCTTTGAAAGAAAGGAGAATTAAATATGCGTGTAAATATTACATTAGCTTGTACGGAGTGCGGCGATCGTAATTACATTTCTAAAAAAAATAAACGAAACAATCCAGAACGCATCGAACTAAAAAAATATTGTCCACGATTAAAGCGAGTAACGTTACATCGTGAGACGAAGTAAAAGACTAGAGATATCTCTAGTCTTTTTTTTATAGTTCTTTGGTTTTGTTTGTTATAATTACCTTAAAATGTAATAAAGGGAGCGGTATGATGAATCAAAAAGATAAAGAAAGAAAAGAGCGAGTGGCTCATATTATTAACATTCCAGATGAATATAGTCTTGTTGTAGATGATCAAGAAGGGGTTGATGACCCGTATCATCTATTATGGTGGGAGCATAAAGAGGATCAGGAGAGAACGATACAAATTACATTGAATAGACATACTGGTAATTTAATTGAGTTTAGGATAGATGATGAAAATTCTTTTTCAAGTGGTAAGGAAGCGATAGAGGAGAAGAAGGCAAGAGAGATTGCAAATGCGTTCTTGAAAAAATATACAAAAGAAGGATATGAATTCTATACATATGTAACGGTTAAGGACGACAGGCGTGGTTGGAAAGAAGTAAATTATATGCAAGAAGTGAATAGCTATCCATTGCCGAATACAGGGTGCGTTGTGCGAGTGAACCCTTCAGGTAATGTTGTGCAATTTCATTACAATGGACAAAAAGCTATAGAGAAAAAACCGTTATGGCCAAGTGAAATTGTTGAGGAGAATATCGTTTTAGAAAATTTGAAAGCTAGACAAGATATGAGACTTGTATTTATAGATTTAACATACTCTTCATGTGAGTATGAAAGCGGGGAAGAAGTAAAAGGGTACCATCTTGTATATGAACCAGAGCCTAGTCATGCGTTTATTGATGCAAGTACAGGTAAAGATTTATATGAGCCAGATCATTATAAATTGTCTTCGGCTGTAGCTGTTGGAAAATCGAGAAAAGGTAGCCAACAAGATGATGTATTCGATTTATTTGACTGGAATAAAGAAGGTTTTACAAAAGTAGATGAGACGGAAAATGATGATGAAATAAGGATGAAATTTGTTCCGAAAGAGGAATTACAAAAACAGAAAGAAGAAAAGAATCCGTATTTAATGAATGAATTCTTTAACAAGCATTTACCGTTGTTGAAATATAATAATTTAGTTAGCGTTACAATTGATAAATTAACCAATGAATTAACTGGTTTTATAAAACTGATAGATGATAAAGAAGTAAAGCAAATACTGTCTAGAGAGGAATGTTTACAAAAAGCACTTCAATTTTTAGAACGAGTTATTCCAGATATCAAACAATATCTGCGTCTTTGGGAGGAACGTGAAGAAGCAGAAGATGGGATTGAAAGATTTATCTTTTCTGTATATATAAATGATATTCCGGCAGAGTATAACCAATTTATGATCAACATCAATGCAGAAAATGGTGCTGTTATGCACTACTCGGGGGAGTCTAGCAACTTTATAAAAAAATTACTTACATATGAAACAACACCAAAAGTAACAAAAGAAAATGCGTTAGAAATATACAGAGAGGCTATCAGAGTTAAATTAGAATGGTTTGTAGATCATGATGCAGAGGAAACGAAATACAAACTACTGTACAAACAAACGACAGATGAAAAATATAAAGAACCTTTTGATTGTAGTCGGGAAATTCGTTATATTGATGCCCAAACTGGGAGAAAGATTTGGAGTAAGTAAAATAAAAAGAGTTATTTTTCAAAGAAAATAACTCTTTTTATTTTTATAATTTGCCTGTTCGCTTTTCAAAAGTAAATGTGATAGGAAGATTGGAATGAGAACTATCACTTTTAAATATTACTTTCCATTCTTTAGTATGGGCTTTAATTTCAAAATTAAGAAGATTTATCGCTCTACGTTTATCTATTTCTAAAAACATATTATGAATTTCTGGTTCTTGCTGTAAATTAAGAGCCTTTAGTGTGACTGTAAATGTGAAAAAATTCTGCCCTTCATATACTATTTTTGATATTTTTGTTTTTTGTGTATTTAACAGCACATAAAAACGGTCTGATGGAGTTAATTGTACAGAGTCATCAGTAATTTCATTCTCGCTATTATGAAGTTCAACTAAGAAAGATGTACTATGGGAAGAATCTTTTTTGCTTGTAATCTGTAATTCAGTAGGAATCATCGGTATTTCATAAAAGTCATTCCTTATTATGTTATTGTAATCCTCTGAAAATTTACGGACTTCTTTTGGAAAAGAGTCTTCTTGTGTACTTAAAAAAGTTTTATGTTGCTTTGGAATTTTTTTACTAAAATTTAATGTTTCTTTAAAGTAATAATTGGATCCAGTTAAAAATAAAAAACTACAAATTAATAAAAAAATTCGATACAGATTTTGAAAATGAAAGAACAATAGTATACATGTAATAATTCCAATTACATAGAAAATAAAGATAAGTAGTTCTAGTTTTGAGTGAAACGAGAAACCATAGTTATGAAAAAATTTTATTCCAGTTATAATTTGAGCTCCAAAAAATAAAGAAATTCCAAATTGAAAAAATAATAAATCAGGCCCTCTTTTAATAACAAAAGTAATGAACGAAATGAAAAGTAAAAATACTCCTAAATAAATTGTTACATTTAATAATCGTTCTAATGTAATCATGAATAATGTCCCCTTTAATAGCATATTCATATATAAATAACAATTTTATATAATTATAATATAACAATAAATTATTTTAAATGTTGGAAGTGTTGAGTTTTATAAATAAACTGTACAGACACAAACAACCTCACGCCCACATACACATAATAAAGACCACTATTTTGGCGGAGGTGAAAGGTTTGAGTCTATTCGCCGCAATTGGATATATGGTTCGAGAAGTGTTTGTCTTTGTTTCTTATGTGAAGAATAATGCGTTCCCGCAGCCGTTATCATCAGATGATGAGAGAAAGTACTTAGAGTTAATGGAGCAAGGTGATGCTCAAGCGAGAAATCTTTTAATTGAACATAATTTACGGCTTGTAGCTCATATCGTTAAAAAATTTGAGAACACAGGAGAAGATGCAGAAGATTTAATTTCAATTGGTACGATCGGGCTCATTAAAGCGATCGAGAGCTATTCTGCTGGAAAGGGAACGAAGCTTGCGACGTATGCAGCACGCTGTATTGAAAATGAAATTTTGATGCATTTACGTGTACTAAAGAAAACGAAAAAAGATGTTTCACTTCATGATCCGATCGGGCAAGATAAAGAGGGCAATGAAATATCGCTTATTGATATATTAAAATCAGAGTCTGAAGATGTAATTGATATGATTCAGCTTAGTATGGAGTTAGAAAAAATTAAAGAGTATATCGATATTTTAGACGAAAGAGAAAAAGAAGTGATTGTGAAACGTTTTGGACTTGGGCTAGATAAGGAGAAAACACAGCGGGAAATCGCTAAGGCGCTTGGTATTTCTAGAAGCTACGTATCACGGATTGAAAAGCGTGCTTTAATGAAAATGTTCCACGAGTTTGTAAGGGCAGAGAAAGAGAAAAAAGCGAAAGAGTAAAGTGTATTAGAAGCAGCCATATTTAAAATGGGCTGCTTTTCTTATTGTAAATAAGAAAAGAAAACGCGTTATGCTAAGAAGAAATACATGTTCACTGTTGAAAATGACGGATTCTATCTGTAATATTAGAAGGTGCTAAATAATTTAAGAATAATACCATACTTAGTTTTCTGTATGTATAATAAGGCTGCTTTATATGATATGTGGGAATAAGAACCAATTTTACATATGATATAGAAAGAAAAGAAGGGAAAACTAAAGTTATAGACTGATTAGGGGGTTTCGCAATTTGCGACGTACATTATATCGACTTATGATAGAACTTACAAATGGTCGCTTTACTTCTTATATATTACGTAAATTTGCACAATCTCGTTTGAGCTCTATCATTATTCCATCGTATGCGAAAGTTTTTCAAATTAATCAAGATGAGATGGAAAAGGGTTTGAAGGAATATAGAACATTGCATGAATTATTTACGCGTAAGCTAAAAGAAGGAAAGCGTAGTATTGATACAGATGCATCGAGTATCGTTAGTCCTGTTGATGGTGTTTTTGCAGATCAAGGTCCTATTGAGGATACAAAAACATTTGATATTAAAGGAAAGCGCTATTCAATTGTGGATATGCTAGGTAATGAAGAACGTGCAACGCGATACGCAGGCGGTACATATATGGTAATTTATTTGAGTCCAAGTCATTATCATCGCATTCATAGTCCGCTTTCTGGTTCTGTGACTGAAAGATTTGTACTCGGTAGAAAATCATATCCGGTAAATGCAGCTGGTATGGAATACGGGAAAGAACCACTGTCAAAAAATTATCGTTCTGTTACAGAAGTAAGCAGTGATGGCGAGCATATGGCTCTTGTAAAAGTAGGTGCCATGTTTGTTAATAGTATTGAGCTTTTGCATGAGAGAGACACTGTTCAAAAAGGTGAAGAAATGGCATACTTTACATTTGGTTCAACAGTTGTGTTATTGTTTGAAAAAGATATGATAGAAGTAGTGCAGGAATTAAAGAGTGGACAAGAGCTTCGTCTTGGTCAAAAAATAGCTACTCGCTTAGCTCATAAATAAAGAAAAGCTTTTATAACCGTAAGTAAGAGTTATGGGCAAAGATACTTAATGATGAAATCCCCTAGATGGGAGTACTTGTTTATTCGAGAGCCATCGTAGGATGGCTCTTTTTACAGGGCATCCAATAAATTATCCTTTAACTGTTTAATTGGTAAGGGCTGATTAAACTTTCACTTTATATGTAATCAAGATGATTTGACAAGCTTGTCCTCTAATGAGCGTCTAATGATTTCTTGTTTTATAAGTAAAATGAAGTCGGGATTTAATTTTAGTTCTTTTGCTTTATAATAAGACTCAGTGAGTAACTCAGTGGATAACTGTTCCATATGTTTTGTTTTCAAGGTGAGTCACCTCCTAATAATATAAGGATTGATTCGTTGATGCATTTAATGTACCAAAAAAATATGACAGTCACAAACGAGTGGTTATCCACATACCTAGGTGGATAAAGTGTGTATAGTTTGTTAGTAAATTCCAAATTAACTGAAAAATTAATGTGGAAAATGTGTACAATTTTATCCACAGGTTATATATCGAAAAATGTTGTCGAAAAATTTTATGAAAAATCCTCAAAGAGGTGAAAGAAATTGAAACTATTTTTACCAAATGAATATGTGAAAAATGTATATCATGTTCAACCAGAAGATTTAAAAAAACGTGGGATTAAAGGCGTTATTACTGACTTAGATAACACTTTAATTGAATGGGATCGTCCCAATGCAACACCGCAACTTGAAAAATGGTTCTTGGAAATGAAAGAGCAAGGCATTCAAGTAACGGTCGTTTCAAATAATAATGAGCAACGTGTAAAAGATTTTGCTGATCCATTAGGTATTCCATTTATTCATAGTGCACGTAAACCATTTGTTCGCGCATTTAAGCGTGCGATACAAGAGATGCGTTTGCAGCCAGATGAAGTTGTAGTAATTGGAGATCAGTTACTGACGGACGTGCTTGGTGGCAACCGAGTAGGCCTTCATACAATTTTAGTTGTACCGGTAGCACAAACGGACGGATTAGTAACGCGCTTTAATCGAAAAATTGAACGAAGAATTATGAAAAATATGAAGAAAAAAGGTTTAATTAACTGGGAGGAATAAAGTTTGACTGAAACAATTAAATGTATTGGTTGCGGTGTAGAAATTCAAACAGAAAATAAAAACGAAGTGGGGTATGCTCCTGCCTCATCTTTAGAGAAAGAACAAGTTATTTGTCAACGTTGTTTTCGCTTGAAGCATTACAATGAAATTCAAGATGTATCGTTAACAGATGATGACTTCCTACGCATTTTAAATGGAATTGGAAAATCAGATGCATTAGTAGTCAAAATTGTAGATATTTTTGATTTTAATGGTAGCTGGTTACCTGGCTTACATCGTTTCGTAGGGAATAATAAAGTATTACTTGTTGGAAATAAAGCTGATTTAATTCCAAAGTCAGTAAAACATGATAAAGTAAAACATTGGATGCGCTATAGTGCAAAGCAGCTAGGATTAAAACCAGAAGATGTCTTTTTAATTAGTGCAGCGAAGGGACAAGGAATCGCTGAACTAGCAGATGCTATTGAGTATTATCGCGGCGGCAAAGATGTTTATGTTGTTGGATGTACGAATGTAGGGAAATCGACATTTATTAATCGTATGATTAAAGAATTTAGTGATGAGACTGAAAATGTGATTACAACATCTCATTTCCCAGGAACAACACTTGATTTAATTGATATTCCATTGGACGAAGAGTCTTCTTTATATGATACGCCAGGTATTATTAACCACCACCAAATGGCTCATTATGTTGGAAAGCAAAGCTTAAAGCTTATTACACCAACAAAAGAAATTAAGCCGATGGTATTCCAATTAAATGAAGAACAAACGTTATTCTTTAGTGGATTGGCACGTTTTGATTATGTAAGTGGTGGTCGTCGTGCATTTACTTGTCACTTCTCGAATCGCTTAACAATCCATCGTACAAAGCTTGAGAAAGCAGATGAATTATATAAAAATCATGCCGGGGATTTACTAAGCCCACCAACGCCAGAAGAATTAGCAAATATGCCTGAGCTAGTGAAATACGAATTTAATATTCGTGAACCTAAAACGGATGTTGTATTCTCTGGATTAGGATGGGTTACTGTGAACGAACCAGGAGCAAAAATTGTTGCACACGTACCAAAAGGAGTAAGTGTTTCACTACGTAAATCTTTAATTTAATATGGAGAGGGATTTATGAAACAATTATATGGTGTAATCGGAAATCCAATTGGACATTCATTATCACCCGTTATGCATAACGATGCATTTGAACACTTGAATATGGATGCCCATTATCATGCGTTCCTTGTTGAAGAGGAATTGCTAGGGGAAGCAGTAAGAGGTTTAAAAGCATTAGGTATTTCAGGATTTAATGTAACAACTCCGCACAAGGTTGCTATTATGGAGTATTTGGATGAGATTGACCCATTGGCAAGGAAAATCGGTGCAGTAAATACAGTGGTTCATAAGGATGGAAGATTAATTGGCTATAACACAGACGGGATTGGTTTTGTTCGAGCGCTGCAGTCAATTAGTAATGAACCACTTCAAGGGAAACGTATTTTGTTACTTGGTTCAGGTGGTGCTAGCCGAGCTATTTATTTTTCTCTTGCTGATGTAGGTGTAAAAGAGATTGATGTAGCCAATCGTACAGTAGATAAGGCAAAGGAACTTATTGCTGCACGTACGGCCGATGTTAATTCTGTTGCTTTGTCGTTAGAAAAAGCGACAGAAGAACAAGGAAATTATGATATTATCATTCAGACGACAACGATAGGTATGCATCCACACGTAGAACATACGCCATTACAAATTTGTTCGTTAAAAAAAGGAACGATTGTATCAGATATAATTTATAATCCATTTGAAACGAAAATTTTATGTGAGGCAAAAGAGCAAGGTGCAATCATTCAAAATGGTATTGATATGTTTGTTTATCAAGGAGCACTTGCATTTGAAATGTGGACAGGACGCACGCCAAATATCGAGAGAATGAAACAATTAGTTATAGAAAAGCTTGGAGGCTAACATATATGTTAACAGGAAAACAAAAAAGATTTTTACGTGCACAAGCACATCATTTAACACCAATTTTTCAAGTAGGAAAAGGCGGAGTAAATGAAAATATGATTAAACAAATCGCAGATACTTTAGAAGCTCGTGAGTTATTTAAAGTAAGTGTATTACAAAACTGTGAATTTGATCGCCGTGAGGTTGCGGAAGAACTTGCAAAAGGTGCACGTGCTGAAATCGTTCAAGTAATTGGAAGCACAATCGTTTTATACAAAGAATCAAGAGAAAATAAACAAATTAAGCTTCCTCGATAAAAAGACTAGCATGCGCTATTTTTATCGTTTATGCGTAATGATGTAGAGAGCGAAACCAATTGAACTTTTATTAATAGCAACTCTCTTCATTCCTAACCGAGGAGAGTTGCTGTATGTAAAAGGAAGGGGCGTTTCTTTTGAGAAAAATTGGCATCATTGGCGGTACATTTGATCCGCCTCACTATGGACATTTGCTAATTGCAAATGAAGTATATCACGCTTTGAACTTGGAAGAAGTATGGTTCTTGCCAAACCAGATTCCGCCACATAAACAAGGGCGGAATATTACAAGTGTAGAAAGTCGTTTACATATGTTAGAGCTCGCGACTGAGGCAGAAGAGCACTTTTCTATTTGTTTAGAAGAGCTAAGTAGGAAGGGCCCATCTTATACGTATGACACTATGTTACAATTGACGAAGAAGTATCCGGATGTGCAGTTTCACTTTATTATTGGTGGGGATATGGTTGAGTATTTACCGAAGTGGTATAACATTGAAGCTTTATTTAATCTTGTAACGTTTGTTGGAGTTGCAAGACCTGGGTATACATTGCATACACCATATAAGATTACTACAGTGGAAATTCCGGAATTTGCAGTTTCTTCATCTTTATTACGTGAGAGATATAAGGAGAAGAAAACGTGTAAATATTTACTTCCCGAAAAAGTACAGGTATATATCGAGAGGAATGGGTTGTATGAATCGTGAGAATGCACTGCATATTGTCAAACAACAAATGCATGAAAAACGTTATATACACACAATTGGTGTAATGGAGACAGCGATTGAGCTTGCTAAGTTATACGGTGTGGACGAAAAAAAAGCAGAGATGGCAGCTATATTCCATGATTATGCGAAATGTAGAGCAATTTCAGAGATGGAAGAGATTATTAAACGTGAAGATTTGCCGAAAGATTTACTTTGCTATAACAAAGAGTTATGGCATGCACCTGTTGGGGCATACTTAGTAGAAAAAGAAGTAGGCATTACGGATTCTGAAATTTTGCAAGCTATTACATATCATACAAGTGGTCATGAGAATATGACGATGTTAGATAAAGTGATTTATGTAGCTGATTACATTGAACCTGGGCGAAAGTTTCCAGGAGTGGAAGAGGCTCGTAAACTCGCATATACGGATATAAATCAAGCTTTATTATTTGCGTTAAAGAGAACAATTCAATTTTTAATGGAAAAAGATCAGACGATTTATCCATTAACATTCCAAACATACAATGCAGTTATCAAGGAGGAAATGAGTAAATGAACGATAAAGATTTATTAGTATTAGCGGCAAAAGCAGCTGATGATAAGAGAGCAGAAGATATGGTTGTCCTAAATATGCAAGGTATTTCACCAATTGCAGATTATTTCATTATTTGTCACGGGAATTCAGACAAACAAGTGCAAGCAATTGCACGTGAAATTAAATCAAAAGCACATGAGTTCCAAATCGACGTACAACGTATGGAAGGGTTTGACGAAGCACGTTGGGTATTAGTTGATCTTGGAGATGTAGTTGCTCATGTATTCCATAAAGATGAGCGTAATCACTATAATTTAGAGCGTCTATGGGGCGATGTGCCACGTGAAGATATTACAGAAGAGTTAGGCCAATGAAATACGAACAATTTGCATTGTTGTACGACGAACTAATGAATGATGTCCCTTATGATAAATGGGTGGAATTTACAGAGGAAAGTTTACAGCAGGCAGATATGAAAGAGGCAAAAATTCTTGATGTAGCATGCGGTACAGGTAATGTAACCCTGCCGCTTGTGCAAAAGGGTTACGATTTAATAGGTGTCGATCTTTCAGAAGAAATGTTAACAGTCGCTCAGCAAAAACTAGGAGGAGAGGGATACTTTATTCCTTTTTATCAACAAGACATGCGAGAGCTTGATGTTCCAGGTGAGTTTGATTGTGTAACCATCTTTTGTGATTCATTAAATTATGTATTGCAAGAAGATGGAGTACAAGAAACATTTAGAAGAGTATTTCATCATTTACGTCAAGATGGTTTGTTTTTATTTGATGTACATTCTTTATATAAAATACATCATGTATTTCAAAATGAAACGTATACAGTGAATGGAGAAGAAATATCTCTTATTTGGAATTGCTTCCCTGGTGAAGAATCAAATAGTGTAGAGCATGATTTAACATTCTTTGTTCAAGATCCGGAAGAAGATGTGTACCATCGGTTTGACGAATGTCACGTGCAACGTGCATATCAAGTGGAAGAGTTAACGAAATGGCTTGAAGAAGCAGGTTTTACAGTGCTTCGTGTAACAGGTGATTTTGAGCGACTTGAAGTTACAGAACAAACAGAGCGTATTTTCTTCATGGCGAAGAAAAACGGATAAAACAAAAGCAACCGAGAAGGTTGCTTTTGTTTTATAAAGAAGATGTATTTTTAGTTCTAGCATAATCTGAAGATTGTATGCGTAAAGTGTGGGAATAGTAGTTGAAGTGAAAATGTATTGTAAAAAAGTAAGTATTTATAAAAAGGATTTGGAATGAAAATGACGTATTTATTATGTGTGTTTATTGAATTGCTGATCAACGCATTCTAAATCTTCATCAAATTTTTCATGTGTTCGCTCGATTAACTTATGGAACATATCTCCAACGTGCTCTTCTAAAACCCGAATGCCTTCCCCAGTAACGCCGCCTTTCACGCAAACCTTTTCTTGTAAGGTAGGTAATGTGAAGATTTCTTTTTCAAGTAATTTCCCCATCCCCACGACCATTTCACTTACTAAAGTAGTAGCCTCTTCGTGTGTAATATTTGTTTTATCTACAGCGGCGTTAATGAAGCATTGTAGTAAATAACTAAAGAAAGCAGGACCGCAACTTGCTATATCAGATGAAACGCGCGTTATATCTTCTTCTATTACAAGAGGTGTAGAAATGTTTTTGAATAGACGAAGTAGTTTTTGTTGCCATTCTTCAGAGCAATTATCTCCAAATGTAAATAGTGAGGCGCCAGAGAGCGCGCGATTTGTGATACTTGGAATGATACGCGCGACGTGGCAAGGTACGAGAGTCTCTAATTGTGATGGAGATATTGGACTTGTAATAGAAACTAAGCACGTTTCATCAGAAAAATGTTCAGCGTATTTTTTTAGGATAGGGTATATATCTATCGGCTTGACACAAATAAAAATAAGTTGTGATTGTTCGATTACTTCCGGGATTGTTTTTGCTATATGAACAGAAGGGTATTTTTCTTTTATATGATATGCTTTTGCAGGCGTCCGATTAATGATTGTAAGGCACGAAGGTTTGACAGCACGGGTTTCTAAAAATGCATCGATTAGTATATTCCCCATGTTTCCTGTCCCTATAATTCCTATGTTCAAAGTTTCATCCCTCCTTCGTAACAGCTTTCTCCTAAACAATATGAATGATGTTATAAATTTATGATTAGAGGTGTAAAATGATGTGGGATTTTCCGAAAAAGTGGTTAGGTTTAGTAGCTATTATTGGAACTTTACTTTTTCTTGTTTTTTGGAAAACGAATCAGAGTGTAGAACGAATGCCTATTACAATGAATGTACAAGAGAAGGAGATCGAAAAAAAGGGTAAACCGAAAATATCGGATACAAAGGAACAGAAAAGAACAATTATAATTGATGTGAAAGGAGCGGTTAGTAAAGAAGGGGTATATGAAATGAAGGAAGGAGATCGCGTAAAGGATGCGGTTCAAAAGGCTGGTGGTTTTTTATCAGAAGTAGATATGAAAAAAGTGAATTTAGCACAAATTGTACAAGATCAAATGCTTCTTTATATACCGAGTAAAAATGAATCAGAACAAGGGGTGCTTACTTCTTCTAAGGAAGATGGCAAGATTCGAATAAATACAGCGGCGAAAGAACAACTAGAAAAAATTACAGGGATTGGCTCTCGAAAGGCAGAAAGTATTTTGAAATATCGAGAAGAACATGGTCCGTTTCAGAAAATAGAAGATTTATTAGAGATTGATGGGATTGGTGCGAAGTCTCTTGAAAAGATAAAAGATCAAATTATTATTCCGTAAAAGATTGACGAAGTTTTTCTTCTTTCGCTACACTACAAGTAGACAAAAAAGTAGGTGAAAAATATGGAACGAATTTCATGGGATCAATATTTTATGACGCAAAGCCATCTACTATCTTTGCGTAGTACATGTACAAGGCTTGCGGTAGGAGCGACAATCGTTCGCGATAAACGAATTATTGCTGGTGGATATAATGGTTCAATTAAAGGTGGCGTACATTGTATAGATGATGGTTGTTACGTAATCGATAATCATTGTGTTCGGACAATTCATGCCGAAATGAATGCTTTATTACAATGTGCCAAGTTTGGTGCGAAAACAGAGGAAGCAGAAATTTACGTTACGCATTTCCCTTGTTTACAATGTTGTAAGGCAATTATTCAAAGTGGTATTACAGCGGTTTATTATGCGCAGGATTATAAAAATCATCCATACGCCATAGAGTTATTTGAACAAGCGAATGTAACAGTGAAACACGTTCCGCTAGAATATGATATTGCTGCATTAGAGGATCAAAAACGTTATACAGAGTTGAAAGAATTATTTGTGTCTTTAGAAAAAGATAATTTATCAATGGAAGAATTACAGCATGTATTCACGAAAGCAAAAATGATGCTATAAGGAGTGAGTATAAGTTGCAAGAACAATGGGGGTATGTTGCAATCTCGTTTATAATAGGGATTGCAATTGCCTTTTCCTCGTCACTTTTATTGATAGTTTTTTGCCTCTTTTTAAATGTTTTCTTCTGTTTATATCGCACTTCGCGTAAAACCTTCATTTTTTGTATTGTAGCGTGCTTTAGTAGCGTTATATACACTTCCTATGTTCAAGTATGGAATAAGCCTCTAGGGAAGCCCTATGCAGTTACAAGAGGGGTTATACAAAACACACCGCTTGTTAATGGGGATCGCCTATCTTTTCAATTTGAAGATCAGAATAAAAATATAGTGCAGTTAAGTTATAGAATAAAATCAGCTTTGGAAAAGAAAAAAATGCAACAATTATACGCAGGGATATCATGTGTATTCGAGGGTGAGAGGAAAGAACCGGAAACAGCTCGGAATTTTCATGGTTTTAATTACCGTGATTATTTATACAAGCAACATATTCATTTCACATTTGAGGCTACATATATTTCTGAATGCTATAAAACATCATTGTCGCTCACGCAATGGATTCTTCTTTTAAGGCAACAAGCAATCTCGAAAGTTACAGAAATGTTTCCAGAGCAATCAGGTGCTTTTATGAATGCATTACTCTTTGGTGATAGACAACAAATGACGTTTGAAGTGGAAGAGCAATATCAACAATTTGGTCTTGTACATTTGTTAGCAATTTCAGGTTCACACATTGTATTGTTGATGGTGATAGTATATTTTATTTTGCTAAGAAGC
The DNA here is from genome assembly GCF_039134555.1 of Bacillus sp. BR3(2024). Lineage (NCBI taxonomy): Bacteria > Bacillati > Bacillota > Bacilli > Caryophanales > Bacillaceae > Bacillus > Bacillus sp. BR3(2024). Next base: position 4,128,650 of record NZ_CP152433.1, on the reverse strand, counting down.
GGTGCGACGAGGGAGGTAGCAACAATTTGCCTTATCATTTGTATTCCTTTGTATATGGTTTTAGCAGGGGCTTCACCCTCTGTTATAAGAGCTTCTATAACAGGGGTTTTGATGTTGATTGCTTTTATGTGCTCGATTCGTTTATCTAGTTTAGATGCTTTAAGTGTAACAGCTATATGTATGCTTATATATGACCCTTATCTTGTTTTTAATATTGGATTTCAGTTTTCTTTTGTAGGTAGCTTCGCTTTACTTTTGTCTGCTCCGTTATTGTTAGGGAGTAGCAACGGAGTAATCCGAAATTCTATTTATATTTCTATCATTTCACAGCTCGTTAGTACTCCGATTTTGTTATATCACTTTGGTTATTTTTCTCCATATAGCATTCTCCTCAATCTCTTATACGTTCCGTTTTTATCTATCATTGTATTACCATGTAGCATTATTATTTTACTGTGTATGCCAATTGTCCCGTTTCTCGCAAAAGGATTTGCGGATGTATTATCAATAGGCTTGAGTATGTCTAATGATTTTCTAAGTTATTGTGAAAGTTTACCATTTACCCAGCTTATCTTCGGGGAAACGCCCTTCAATCTTGTAGCTGTATATTGCGCGAGTATTGTCAGTATATTGATGGTTTGGGAAAGAAGAGCGCTGAAAAAAATGGTTTGTATAGTTGCGAGTGTATTTATTTTTATTAGCACATGTCATTATGTATATCCATATTTTAGAGGAAGCGGAAGTGTAACATTTATTGATGTTGGACAAGGTGATGCAATATTAATTCGCCTTCCGTATGATAAAGGGATTTATCTTATTGATACAGGTGGAACGCTTCGTGTGAATAAGGAAGAATGGCAACAAAAAAAGCATGAATTTTCTGTTGGGAATGATGTTTTAATACCCTTTTTACAAAAAGAAGGTATTAAAACAATTGATAAATTAATCGTAACGCATGGAGATGCAGATCATATAGGTGCTGCGCAAGAATTATTATCATATATACCTGTAAAAGAAGTGGTATTTGGCCGAAAGGGAAAAGATGCAGTATTAGAAAAAGTAGTCAAGAAACAGGCATTAGAAAAGGAAATGAAAATAACTGAAGTGGGGGAAGGGGCGAGTTGGAGTGTAAATGAAGCGGAATTTTCCGTTTTAGCTCCAAAAGGAAAAGAAAAAAGCGAAAATAACGCTTCAATTGTAATATGGGCAAAATTTGGAGGGTTGAAGTGGCTATTTACAGGCGATTTGGAAGAAGAAGGGGAAAAGATTTTAGTAGAGGCATATCCAGATTTACAAGTGGATGTTTTAAAAGTTGCTCATCATGGGAGTGATACGTCATCTATAGAGCCTTTTTTGAACGTCATACAGCCTCGTGTAGCGATTATATCTGTTGGTAAGCAGAATAGGTATGGACACCCGCATAAAGAAGTGATAGAGCGTTTTGAGAAGATGGGGAGTGCGATATGGCGCACGGACAAGCAAGGTGCTATTTCCTATGTTTTTAAAGGGGAAAATGGAACCTTTAAAAGTAAAATCACATATGATAAAACACATAATAGATGAAAAAGAGAAGACTGCCATGAAGTGGCAGTCTTTAAGAACCGATAAATTTAATAACAGTTGCAATGATGAAAAGTGTTGCGAAAAAACCAAATGAGACGATAAATCCTACCCCTGAATCAATAGCGTCATTGCGTTTACTTTGAACGTTTTGTTCAAAATCATTCATTTAGAATCCCTCCCCAACATTCCACTTTAGTATAAAATATTGTCAGAAAAAAATCTACAATTTCCATATGAAGAGAAAACGAGCTTTTTTGCTACTTTTAAATCATGAAGTAATGTGAGTTTTTCGTTTCCAAGCATGTTAACAGTTGGCACTTATACTCAAATTTTTATTGCGAATAATAAAGGGAAGGTGATTACCGCACACCAATAAGAAACCCGGGGCTTATTGCGTGGCGTTTAATATAAATAAAGGGACGGGTTATAAAGCCTGTTCCTTTGTACTTGTAAAACAAAAGCTAGGGCATTAGTATAAATATATATTGCCAAGTTAGGGAGTAGGAAAAAGTATGAGTGATATACATAAAAAAATTAAAAAGAAACAGTTTGCTCCGTTATATTTACTATATGGAACGGAAGCTTTTTTTATAAATGAAACGATAAAGCTTATTACGACAGAAGCACTTGAAGAAGAAGATCGAGAGTTTAATGTTGTGACATACGATTTAGAAGAAGCGTATTTAGAAGATGTGGTTGAGGATGCGCGTACGCTTCCTTTCTTCGGAGAACGGAAAGTACTGTTAATAAAATCACCGCTATTTTTGACTTCGCAAAAAGAAAAGTTAGAGCAAAATATAAAAATTTTAGAAGAATACATTGGTGAACCTTCTCCATTTTCTATTCTTGTTTTTGTTGCGCCTTACGAAAAACTTGATGAGCGAAAAAAAATTACAAAACTATTAAAGAAAACAGCAGATGTAGTAGAAGCAAATGCGATGCAAATACAGGATGTTCAGAAGTGGATTGTTGCTCGTGCAGATGAAGTGCATGTGCATATTGATAACACGGCTGTTAGTTTGTTGCTAGAGCTTGTGGGAAGTAATGTAACAATGTTGGCGAAGGAAATGGACAAGTTAACGTTATACGTTGGTATGGGTGAAGAGATTACGACGAAACTTGTTGCAGAGCTTGTACCAAAATCCGTTGAGCAAAATGTATTCGCTTTGACAGAAAAAGTGGTGAAAAAAGATATTGCAGGTGCAATGCAAATTTTGGATGGATTATTTACGCAGCAGGAAGAGCCGATTAAATTGCTTGCGTTATTAGTGAGTCAATTCCGCTTGTTGTATCAAGTGAAAGAGCTACAGCAACGTGGTTATGGACAAAATCAAATTGCGTCTCATATTGGTGTACATCCGTATCGCGTGAAGTTGGCAATGAATCAAACGAAGTTTTTCTCTTTTGAAGAATTAAAAAAAGTGATTATAGAATTAGCGGAAGCTGATTATAGTATGAAGACGGGAAAGATGGATAAGAAACTTGTGCTCGAGTTTTTCTTAATGCGATTAAATCATATGTGATGACACAAAAAAGTTCATGTACTAAGTACATGAACTTTTTTGTATATAAAAAACGATCCAAATGGATCGTTTTTTAAACGCCTTACGCGTTTACTTGTTTCGCTAAGCGAGATTTTTGACGAGCTGCAGCGTTTTGGTGGATAAGACCTTTACGAGCTGCTTTGTCAAGTTTTTTAGAAGCAGTTTTGAAAGCTTCTTTAGCATTTTCAAGATCGTTATTAGTAACTAAAGCTTCTACAGTTTTAACAGCAGAACGCATGTCAGACTTGATAGAAGCGTTATGTGCACGACGCTCTTCGCTAAGTTTAGCGCGTTTGATAGCAGATTTGATGTTTGCCATACTTTTCACCTCCCTGGTGCAATCGAATGACTCGATTCTTACATAGAACAAGTGATATTCTATCAAACGGTGAAGAGAATTGCAATAGTATATCCATGAAATTTCACGTAAAGGAAAGAATGACCTTATATAACTTTGGGAAATCTAACGATATTTACTATGAATTACGGAGGAGATACGATGAAAGAACCATTAGATTTAAGTAAATATAGCATTAGAACTGACCTTGCTGTAGAAGCCCATCAAATGTTGCAAGAAAGCCAAGAGGAACAAAAAGGGATACAGGGAGTTATTGTAAAAGAGAGAGAAGAAGAGGGGACTATAATTACAAAAGTAACAATTGATGAAGCTGCCTCTGAAGCAATGGGTAAAAAGCCTGGAAATTATTTAACGCTTGAAGTTCAAGGTATACGTCAGCAAGATACAGAACTTCAACAAAAAGTGGAGCGTATTTTTGCAAAAGAATTTTCTAATTTCTTAGAAGAGGTTGGCGTTACAAAAGAAGCAAGCTGTTTAATTGTAGGTCTTGGGAATTGGAATGTAACACCAGATGCTCTTGGACCGATAGTTGTAGAAAATGTATTAGTAACGAGACATTTGTTTCAATTACAGCCTGAAAGTGTAGAAGAAGGGTTTAGGCCTGTTAGTGCAATTCGGCCGGGGGTAATGGGAATTACAGGGATCGAAACGAGCGATGTTATTTATGGGATTATTGAGAAGACGAACCCGGACTTTGTAATTGCGATTGACGCATTAGCTGCCCGTTCTATTGAACGAGTAAATAGCACGATACAAATTTCTGATACTGGAATTCATCCCGGATCGGGGGTTGGGAATAAACGTAAAGAACTAAGTAAAGACACATTAGGTATCCCTGTAATCGCGATTGGTGTTCCGACTGTGGTCGATGCTGTTTCGATTACAAGTGATACGATTGATTTTATTTTGAAACATTTCGGCCGAGAGATGAAAGAAGGAAATAAACCTTCACGCTCTTTGTTACCAGCGGGATTTTCATTTGGAGAAAAGAAAAAATTAACGGAAGAAGATATGCCGGATGAAAAGAGCAGAAATATGTTTTTAGGTGCTGTTGGCACGTTGGAAGAAGAAGAAAAAAGAAGGCTGATTTATGAAGTGCTATCTCCTCTTGGTCATAATTTAATGGTAACCCCAAAAGAAGTAGATACTTTTATTGAGGATATGGCGAATGTAATAGCGAGTGGTTTAAATGCGGCGCTGCATCATCAAATTGATCAAGATAATACGGGAGCATATACACATTGAGGGGAACAGATGATTATCGTTTGAGTCGCTTTACGCTTTTGTGTATATGTAGTGTGGCTTTATGTTTACTTATGATGATAGCAGGAGTGGCACTTGCTAATCATGGTTTGAAAAGTATGAAAGGCTATCAGCAACTGTCATATGAACAAATAGCTCATATGACAGGGACAGAAAGTACAGGTGCTGAATCAGAAATTTTGGGTAGCTCGTTTTCGGCCTCAGAAAAACAACAACAGTTAGAACGTTTAAGAAGTTTTAATGTTGTAGAAGGAATTGGGATGGCAGTAGCAAGTGTAGCTTATGAAATGACGAAGTTCGGAACGGATATCGTTGTTGGGAAAATAAAAGGAATTTTTAGCTAAGAGTAACATGGGAGGCGGTTGTTTTACTGGTTTGTAAGACAGCCGTTTTAAAATTTGAAAAGGGTTTGTCTCTTATGGTTTATTCGCATAAGATATAGATAGAATGATTTGTATCGTAAGCAGCACGAGTTTTCATTGAATCTTTGTTGCTCTATTGATATAATCAGTGCTAGTGTATATTGGCGAGACTATTAGGAGTTGAGAACATAGATGAATAAAGAAGAAAGAGCAAAAAGACAGTCAAAAATTCGTAATTTCTCTATTATTGCTCATATTGACCACGGAAAATCAACGTTAGCAGACCGTATTTTAGAGAAAACAAACGCGTTAACACAACGTGAAATGAAAGCTCAGTTGCTTGACTCTATGGATTTAGAGCGTGAGCGTGGTATTACAATCAAATTAAACGCAGTACAATTAAACTATAAAGCAAAAGATGGTGAAGAGTATATTCTTCATTTAATTGATACACCAGGACACGTCGACTTTACGTACGAAGTATCTCGTAGTTTAGCGGCTTGTGAAGGCGCGATTCTTGTAGTAGATGCAGCGCAAGGTATTGAAGCGCAAACGTTAGCAAACGTATACTTAGCGCTTGATAATAATTTAGAAATTTTACCAGTTATTAATAAAATCGACTTACCGAGTGCGGATCCAGAACGTGTACGTCAAGAGGTAGAAGATGTAATTGGTTTAGATGCATCAGAAGCGGTACTTGCTTCTGCGAAAGCTGGAATTGGTATTGAAGAAATTTTAGAACAAATTGTTGAAAAAGTACCAGCTCCGTCGGGTGATTCAGAAGAGCCATTACAATGTATGATTTTCGACTCTTTATATGATCCGTACCGCGGTGTAATTGCTTATATTCGTGTTGTAAATGGAACAGTAAAAGTTGGCGATAAAGTACGTATGATGGCAACGGGTAAAGAATTTGAAGTAACAGAAGTAGGTGTATTTACACCGAAAACTACGCAACGTGACGAGTTAACAGTAGGTGATGTAGGTTTCTTAGCAGCATCGATTAAAAATGTTGGTGACACACGTGTTGGTGATACGATTACACATGCGAAACGTCCAGCTGCAGAGCCGTTAGCAGGTTACCGTAAGTTAAACCCGATGGTATTCTGTGGTCTGTATCCAATTGACTCTGCTCGTTATAACGATTTACGTGATGCATTAGAAAAATTAGAGTTAAACGATTCTGCTCTTGAGTTTGAACCAGAAACATCTCAAGCGCTAGGATTTGGTTTCCGTTGTGGTTTCTTAGGGCTTCTTCACATGGAAATCATTCAAGAACGTATTGAACGTGAATTTAAGATTGACTTAATTACAACAGCGCCAAGCGTTATTTATAAAGTTTATTTAACTAACGGTGAAGATGTTATTGTTGATAACCCATCTAATATGCCAGATCCACAGTCTATCGATCGTGTAGAAGAGCCGTTTGTGAAGGCTTCAATTATGGTTCCGAATGACTATGTTGGAGCTGTAATGGAGATTTGCCAAGGTAAACGTGGAACGTTTATTGATATGCAATATTTAGATGAAACGCGTGTTACATTAACATATGAAATCCCGTTATCAGAAATCGTATATGACTTCTTCGATCAATTGAAATCAAATACGAAAGGGTATGCATCATTTGACTACGAGTTAATTGGCTATAAGCCATCTAAACTTGTGAAAATGGATATTCTTTTAAATAATGAACAAGTGGATGCTTTATCATTTATCGTACACCGTGATTCAGCGTATGACCGTGGTAAAGTAATCGTAGAGAAATTAAAAGAATTAATTCCGAGACAACAGTTCGAAGTGCCAATTCAGGCGACTATCGGAAATAAAGTTGTAGCACGTTCTACAATTAAAGCGATGCGTAAAAACGTACTTGCAAAATGTTACGGCGGTGACATTTCTCGTAAGCGTAAACTTCTTGATAAGCAAAAAGAAGGTAAAAAACGTATGAAGTCTGTTGGCTCTGTAGAAGTACCGCAAGAGGCATTCATGGCTGTACTGAAAATGGATGACAACTAATATTTGAAATAAAAAAGAAGTCGTTTGTGCGGCTTCTTTTTTCTGTATAATTACTTTTTAGACATCTGAGCAGCTCTCATTTACAATAATGAGAGAGCTTTTTAGTTCATATAGAGTTAGGAGATTGTTAATGTCCGAAAATATTCGAAAAGATATTCAAGATAAAATACAAAATGGTAATTTTAATTGTGAAAAGGAATTGACGCTTTCTATTATTAGTGGAAAGTGGAAAGTTGTGATACTGTGGCATCTTGGTGTGGAAGGGCCGCATCGTTTCAGTGAATTACAACGGTTATTCCCAAGCATTTCTCATAAAGTTTTGTCGAACCAATTAAAAGAGTTAATGGAAGATGGGATTGTTGATCGGACAGTATATCCCGAAATTCCTCCTCGCGTTGAGTATTATATGACGGAACTAGGCATGTCACTTTTACCGATCGTTGAAATGATGTATGATTGGGGAAAAATGCGAATGGAACAAATTCGTAATACGTTAGAGAAGTAGAGAACCCTCCGGAGTGCGGAGGTTTTCTTTTTAGAAAGGTAGGAGTTATATTTGGTACAAGCTGCATACATTCATATTCCATTTTGTCAGCACATTTGTCACTATTGTGATTTTAATAAAGTGTTTATTGAACGCCAACCGGTTGATCAATATTTAGATTATTTAGAGAAGGAAATAATAAATACGGTTCAAAAAGTTCCATTTGATAGTATGAAAACGATTTTTGTGGGTGGGGGAACTCCGACAGCGTTAAATATGGAACAGACAAAAAAATTACTCGAGATTATTAATCGTCATTTGCGTCCGTTCGCCCCGAATTGTGAATTAACATTTGAAGCGAATCCAGGAGATTTACCGAAAGAGAAGCTAAATGTACTGCTAGAAGGTGGAGTAAATCGAATTAGTTTTGGTGTGCAAACGTTCCGTGATGAACTTCTTGAGAAGATCGGGCGCAAGCATACGAGGGAAGATGCATTCCTCGCGATTCGAGAGGCACAGGAAGTAGGCTTTAAAAATATTAATGTAGATATTATTTATGCTTTGCCAGGACAGACGATAGAAGATGTAAAAGAAACATTAGATATTGCTTTTACGCTTGGTGTACAACATTTCTCGGCATATTCATTAATTGTGGAGCCAAAAACAGTGTTTTATAACTTAATGAACAAAGGGAAATTACGTCTTCCGGGTGAAGACCATGAAGCGAAAATGTATGAAATAGTAATGGATGAAATGGAGAAACACGGTTATAACCAGTATGAAATTAGTAATTTCTCAAAAGGTGACAATAAAAGTAGACATAATCTCACATACTGGAATAATGAAGAGTATTATGGATTTGGAGCTGGAGCTCATAGTTATGTGAACGGAGAACGTATTCAAAATGTTGGTCCTCTGAAGCAATATTTTAATAAAATTGATGAAACAGGATTTCCGTATTTAGATGTTCACAAAGTGACGGAGAAAGAAAGAATGGAAGAAGAGCTGTTCTTAGGGCTTCGAAAAACAAAAGGTGTTTCTAAAACGGCGTTCCGCAATAAATTTAATGTAGAGATGGATCAAGTTTTCGCGAAGCAGTTACAAAGCAACCAAGAGCAGGGATTGCTTGAAGAGGAAGATGGACATGTGCGTTTAACGCGAAAAGGAAAATTATTAGGGAATGAAGTATTCCAATCATTTTTGATTGACTAATTAAATGTTCCATAGGCGTGAAAAAGTTTCATTATTTCGTGACGTTTCCGTTGACAATTGAATGTCAATTTTGGTAAGTTATTAATAGATTTAGCACTCAAAGACAAAGAGTGCTAACAGAGGTGATGATGAGATGCTTACGGAACGTCAGCTCTTAATTTTACAAACAATTATTGATGACTTTATTGGATCAGCGCAGCCCGTTGGGTCTAGAACGTTGGCTAAAAAAGATGAAATCACATTTAGTTCAGCTACTATTCGAAATGAAATGGCGGACTTAGAAGAATTAGGTTTTATTGAAAAAACGCACAGTTCTTCTGGACGTGTTCCTTCTGAGAAAGGCTACCGATTTTATGTAGACCATCTTTTAGCGCCGCAAAACTTACCGAACGCTGAAATTGTACAAATTAAAGATTTATTTGCTGAAAGAATTTTTGAAGCGGAAAAAATTGCACAGCAATCTGCTCAAATTTTATCAGAACTTACGAATTATACGGCAATTGTTCTTGGACCGAAGTTAAGTACAAATAAACTTAAAAATGTACAAATTGTGCCGCTTGATCGTCAAACTGCAGTCGCTATTATTGTAACCGATACAGGGCATGTACAAAGTAAAACGATTACCGTTCCGGAATCTGTTGATTTATCAGATTTAGAAAAAATGGTTAATATTTTAAATGAAAAGCTATCTGGCGTACCGATGGAAGAACTTCATAATAAAATCTTTAAGGAAATTGTTACAGTTTTACGTGGGTATGTTCATAATTACGATAGTGCAATAAAAATGTTGGATGGTACATTTCAAGTTCCGTTATCGGAAAAGATATACTTTGGAGGAAAAGCAAATATGCTTTCGCAGCCAGAGTTCCATGACATTCAAAAGGTTAGATCTTTACTTACCATGATTGATAATGAAGCCGAATTTTATGACATTTTGCGTCATAAACAAGTCGGGATTCAAGTGAAAATTGGTAGGGAAAACTCTTCGACGGCTATGGAGGATTGTAGTTTAATTTCTGCAACATATTCGATCGGCGAAGAGCAACTTGGAACAATTGCTATTTTAGGTCCTACGAGAATGCAATATTCTCGTGTAATTAGTTTGTTACAGTTATTTACGAGACAATTTACTGATGGGCTTAAAAATTAAATGAGAGTAATACATTCGCTCAAGTGATGAAATTTTCATTGCTGTGTGTAATATATAATGATTAGGTAATCATGCTATGCATGATACCTAATACCTTTTAAGGAGGTGAATATTGTGGAAGAGCGTAACGAACAAGTGGTAGAAGAAGTAAAAGAAGCGCAAGTTGAAGAAGCTGTCACGCCAGAAAACAGTGAAGAAACTGTAGAAGAAAAAAGTGAGGCTGCTCTTTTACAAGAAAAAGTAGATGAGTTACAAGCGAAACTAACGGAAACGGAAGGTCGCACATTACGTCTACAAGCTGATTTTGAAAATTATAAGCGCCGTGTCCAAATGGATAAACAGGCTGCTGAAAAATATAGAGCACAAAGTCTAGTTTCAGACATCTTGCCAGCTCTTGATAATTTTGAAAGAGCAATGCAAGTGGAAGCGACTGATGAGCAAACGAAATCATTGTTACAAGGTATGGAGATGGTGCATCGTCAATTGTTAGAAGCGCTGACTAAAGAAGGTGTGGAAGTGATTGAAGCTGTTGGTAAACAGTTTGATCCTAATGAACACCAAGCTATTATGCAAGTGGAAGATAGTGAATTTGAATCAAACGCGGTTGTGGAAGAATTCCAAAAAGGTTATAAATTAAAAGACCGTGTGATTCGCCCATCAATGGTAAAAGTAAATCAATAATTTACATAAAACTAGGAGGATTCGCCATGAGTAAAATTATCGGTATTGACTTAGGTACAACAAACTCTTGTGTAGCTGTTATGGAAGGTGGAGAACCAAAGGTTATCCCAAATCCAGAAGGGAACCGTACAACACCTTCTGTTGTAGCTTTCAAAAATGAAGAACGTCAAGTTGGGGAAGTTGCAAAGCGCCAAGCAATTACAAACCCAAATACAATCATGTCTGTTAAACGTCATATGGGTACAGACTACAAAGTAGAAGTTGAAGGTAAAGATTATACACCTCAAGAAATTTCTGCAATCATTTTACAAAATTTAAAAGCTTCTGCTGAAGCATACTTAGGTGAAACAGTAACGAAAGCTGTTATTACAGTACCTGCATACTTCAACGATGCAGAGCGTCAAGCAACGAAAGATGCTGGTCGTATCGCTGGTTTAGAAGTTGAGCGTATCATTAACGAGCCAACAGCAGCAGCACTTGCTTACGGTTTAGAAAAACAAGACGAAGAACAAAAAATCTTAGTATATGACTTAGGTGGCGGTACATTTGACGTATCTATCCTTGAGTTAGCAGACGGCACATTCGAAGTTATTTCAACTGCTGGTGACAACCGTCTTGGTGGCGATGACTTTGACCAAGTTATCATCGATCACTTAGTAGCTGAGTTCAAAAAAGAAAATAACATTGATTTAAGCCAAGATAAAATGGCGCTTCAACGCTTGAAAGATGCAGCTGAAAAAGCGAAAAAAGATCTTTCTGGTGTAACACAAACTCAAATTTCATTACCATTCATTAGTGCTGGAGCTGCTGGTCCATTACACTTAGAATTAACGTTAACAAGAGCGAAATTCGAAGAGCTTTCAGCAGGTCTTGTTGAAAGAACATTAGAGCCAACTCGTCGTGCATTAAAAGACGCTGGTTTTGCTCCAAGCGAATTAGATAAAGTTATTCTTGTTGGTGGATCTACTCGTATCCCAGCTGTACAAGAAGCTATTAAACGTGAAACTGGTAAAGAGCCATATAAAGGTGTAAACCCTGATGAAGTTGTAGCATTAGGTGCTGCAGTTCAAGGTGGCGTACTTACTGGTGATGTAGAAGGCGTTCTATTATTAGACGTAACTCCACTTTCTTTAGGTATTGAAACTATGGGTGGCGTGTTCACGAAATTAATCGAGCGTAACACTACAATTCCAACAAGTAAGTCACAAGTATTCTCGACAGCTGCTGATAATCAACCAGCAGTAGACATTCACGTATTACAAGGTGAGCGTCCGATGTCAGCTGACAACAAAACGTTAGGTCGTTTCCAATTAACTGACCTTCCACCAGCACCACGTGGTATTCCACAAATCGAAGTAACATTCGATATTGATGCGAACGGTATCGTTAACGTACGTGCGAAAGACTTAGGAACAAGCAAAGAGCAAGCTATTACAATCCAATCTTCTTCAGGTCTTTCTGATGAAGAAGTAGAACGTATGGTACAAGAAGCGGAAGCAAATGCTGACGCTGACCAAAAACGTAAGGAAGAAGTTGAACTTCGTAATGAAGCTGACCAACTTGTATTCCAAACAGACAAAGTTGTAAAAGATTTAGAAGGTAAAGTAGATGCAGCTGAAGTTGCAAAAGCAACAGAAGCGAAAGAAGCATTACAAGCTGCAATCGAGAAAAACGAGCTTGAAGAAATTCGTGTGAAAAAAGATGCTTTACAAGAAATCGTACAACAATTAACTGTTAAATTATACGAGCAAGCTCAAGCAGCTGCTGGTCAAGCAGAAGGTGCGCAAGGTGCACAAGACGCTGGCGCGAAGAAAGACAATGTAGTTGACGCTGAGTTTGAAGAAGTAAAAGAAGACAAGTAATTCAACTGTAAACATAATAAGTAAGATGACAAAAAGTCAAAGTCAAGCGTGCCTTGACTTTGGCTTTTTTCACGAATGAGAAGCGATGTGTGAGGATCTTAAGTTTTTCGCTTTGCATACTGTAAGTGAGGAAACTTTGTTGCAAAGCACTTTCTTTCGGTGTTAAAATTACGTTTATGTGAAAGATTCGGGGGTTGTAAATTTATGAGTAAACGAGACTATTATGAGGTCCTTGGACTTAGCAAGGGCGCTTCAACAGATGAAATAAAAAAAGCGTATCGTCGTTTGGCTAAAAAATACCATCCAGACGTAAGCAAAGAAGAAAATGCAATTGAAAAGTTTAAAGAAGTACAAGAAGCATACGAAGTGTTAAGTGATGATCAAAAGCGTGCGCAGTACGATCAATTTGGTCATGCTGGTGCAAATCAAGGATTCGGTGGATTTGGCGGCGGAGGAGACTTCGGTGGTGGCTTCGGTTTTGAAGATATATTTAGTTCTTTCTTTGGCGGTGGCGGCGGCAGACGTCGTGATCCAAATGCTCCGCGCCAAGGCGCTGACTTACAATATCAAGTCACTTTAGATTTTGAAGAAGCTATTTTTGGTAAGGAATTAAATGTGGAAATTCCAGTAGAAGATCCATGTGATACTTGTAAAGGTAGTGGAGCAAAACCAGGAACTTCAAAAGAAACATGTAAACATTGTTCAGGTTCTGGTCAAGTGAGTGTTGAACAAAACACACCGTTTGGTCGTATCGTAAACCGTCAAGCTTGTGGTCATTGTTCAGGAACTGGACAAATTATTAAAGAAAAATGTACGACATGTCACGGTTCAGGTAAAGTTCGTAAACGTAAAAAAATTAATGTTAAAATTCCAGCGGGTATTGATAATGGTCAACAAATTCGTGTGTCTGGAAAAGGTGAAGCCGGCGTAAATGGCGGACCAGCAGGAGACTTATATGTTGTTGTTCATGTAAGAAATCATGAATTCTTCGAGCGTGAAGGAGACCACATTATTTGCGAAATGCCATTAACATTTGCACAAATGGCACTTGGTGCTGAAGTGGAAGTTCCTACTGTTCATGGTAAAGTGAAGCTGAAAATCCCAGCAGGAACACAAACTGGAACAGAGTTCCGCTTAAAAGGAAAAGGTGCTCCGAACGTACGTGGATATGGTCAAGGAGATCAATATGTAGTCGTTCGTGTTGTTGTACCGACGAAATTGACTTCACAGCAAAAAGATTTATTACGTGAATTTGCAGGACAAGAAGAGCAGGATGATAGTTTATTCGGAAAGCTTAAACGTGCTTTCAAAGGGGAATAATGGAAATAAAAAATGGAGTTGGTAAATTGTGAAATGGTCAGAAATTAGTATTCATACAACAGAAGAAGCAGTAGAAGCTGTCTCTCATATTTTACATGAAGCTGGTGCTAGCGGAGTTGCGATTGAGGATCCAGCGGAGTTAACGAAAGAGCGCGAGCAACAATATGGTGAAATTTATGCATTGAATCCAGATGAATATCCGGCGGAAGGTGTATTAATAAAAGCATATTTCCCGCAAACCGATTCTTTACATGAAACGATTGCAGGTGTAAAATCATCTATTGATGTGCTTCCATCTTACGACATCGAAATTGGTACTGGAAATATTACCGTTAACGAAGTCAATGAAGAAGATTGGGCTACTGCTTGGAAAAAATATTACCATCCAGTACAAATTTCTGATACATTCACAATCGTACCGACTTGGGAAGAATATACACCATCTTCTCCTGATGAAAAAATCATTGAATTAGACCCGGGTATGGCGTTTGGTACAGGAACTCATCCAACAACAACGATGTGTATCCGTGCTTTAGAAAAAACAGTACAGCCAGGTGACGCTATTATTGATGTAGGAACAGGTTCTGGTGTACTTAGTATTGCAGCAGCAAAATTAGGTGCGTCTTCTGTTCAAGCGTATGATTTAGATCCGGTTGCGGTTGAAAGTGCAGAAATGAATGTACGTTTAAATAAAACAGATGATATCGTGTCTGTTGGACAAAATAGTCTTTTAGAAGGTATTGAAGGTCCTGTTGATTTAATCGTAGCTAACTTATTAGCAGAAATTATTCTATTATTCCCTGAAGATGCAGCAAGAGTTGTGAAGTCAGGTGGATTATTTATTACATCGGGCATTATTGCTGCGAAGGAAAAAGTAATTTCTGAGGCGCTAGAAAAAGCTGGATTTACAATTGAAGAAGTGTTACGAATGGAAGATTGGGTAGCAATTATTGCACGAAATGCGTAATATAGATTTTAGTCTATAATGAAAAGGGGAGTCTCTCACTATAAGGTGAGGGACTTGCCGTTTGTTATATGAAAAATGATAACGTTTCGTTCTTTTCGTAAGTGTTGACTTACGAAAGGAACGAAACTCTACTAAGGTGATTATATGCAACGTTATTTTGTAGAAGAGAAATATGTAAATGAGACAAGTATTCGCATTGTAGGTGATGACGTACATCATATCGCAAGAGTGATGCGTATGTCAGCTGGTGATCATATTTATTGCTGTGTAAATGGAAAAACAGCAGTATGTTCAATTGATGAAATTACCAGTGAATTTATTAATACGGCTATTGTAGAATGGGTAGAGGCGTCAAGTGAACTTCCTGTTTTCGTGACGATTGCAAGTGGACTGCCAAAAGGAGACAAGCTAGAGTTAATTTTTCAAAAAGGAACTGAGCTTGGGGCAGCTGCATTCTTACCATTTCAAGCATCTCGCTCTATCGTAAAATGGGATGCGAAAAAAGCTGATAAAAAAGTTGAGCGTTTAAGAAAAATTGTGAAAGAAGCTGCGGAACAATCACATAGAAGTGAAATTCCAGAAGTACATGCTCCAGCATCATTTAAGCAATTGCTTTCAATGAGTGGTGAGTATGATGCTTGTCTTGTTGCTTACGAAGAGGAAGCAAAACAAGGCGAGAAATCTAATTTTGCGAAAGCTTTAACGACAATGAAACCAGGTCAAAAGCTATTGATTGTATTTGGCCCAGAAGGCGGTTTAGCTGAGGAAGAGATTACAGCGCTTCGTGAACATAAATTTGTACCATGTAGTTTAGGACCAAGAATTTTAAGAACAGAAACGGCGCCGTTATACGCGTTAAGTGCTGCTTCGTATCATTTTGAATTGATGGGGTGATGATCAATGTCAACTGTTGCGTTCCATACGTTAGGTTGTAAAGTAAACCACTATGAAACAGAAGCCATTTGGCAATTGTTTAAACAAGGTGGTTATGAAAGAACAGAATATGAAAAGAAAGCTGATGTATATGTTATTAACACATGTACAGTAACGAATACTGGGGACAAAAAAAGCCGTCAAGTAATCAGACGTGCTGTGCGTCAAAATCCAGATGCAGTTATTTGTGTAACGGGATGTTATGCACAAACATCTCCAGCTGAAATTATGGCGATCCCGGGTGTGGATATTGTAGTTGGTACACAGGATCGTGAAAAGATGTTAGGTTACATCGAAGAATTCCGTAAAGAGCGTCAACCAATTAATGCTGTCCGCAATATTATGAAAACACGTGTGTACGAAGAACTTGATGTACCTTATTTCACGGATCGTACACGTGCGTCTTTAAAAATACAAGAGGGTTGCAATAACTTCTGTACATTCTGTATCATTCCTTGGGCGCGCGGTTTAATGCGTTCTCGTGATGGAAAAGAAGTTATTAAACAAGCGCAACAATTAGTGGATGCAGGCTATAAAGAAATCGTATTAACGGGTATTCATACAGGTGGATACGGCGAAGACATAAAAGATTATAACTTAGCTGGATTACTTCGTGATATGGAAGCGGAAGTAGGCGGATTAAAACGTCTTCGTATTTCTTCTATTGAAGCGAGTCAAATTTCAGATGAAGTAATTGAAGTGTTAGATAAATCTGAAGTAGTTGTACGCCACTTGCATATTCCGTTGCAATCTGGCTCTAATACTGTATTAAAACGTATGCGTCGTAAATATACGATGGAATTCTTCCAAGAGCGTTTAGATCGTTTGAAAGAAGCGTTACCAGGCCTTGCGATTACATCTGACGTAATCGTTGGTTTCCCAGGTGAAACAGAAGAAGAATTCATGGAAACATACAATTTCATTAAAGAGAACCGCTTCTCTGAGTTACATGTGTTCCCTTACTCAAAACGTACAGGAACACCTGCAGCGCGCATGGAAGATCAAGTTCCTGAAGATGTGAAGAACGATCGTGTTCATCGTTTAATTGAGCTATCTAATCAATTAGCGAAAGAGTACGCATCAGCGTTTGAAGGTGAAGTGCTTGAAATCATTCCGGAAGAGCAATTTAAAGAGGGCGACCGTGAAGGGTTATATGTAGGTTATACAGATAACTACTTGAAAATTGTATTTGAAGGATCAGAAGAATTAATTGGTAAGCTAGTGAAAGTGAAAATTACGAAAGCTGGTTATCCATATAACGAAGCGCAATTTGTTCGTGTTCTTGAAGATGATGTGAAAAAAGAATCAGCTAGCGCATAAAAAGAGCGTGCAACCGGAAACGGTTTGCATGCTTTCTTTATTTGAAGCGGTTAAGTAATAGAAGGTGGGGAGGCGTTTCATGCATCCCTGTATGAAAAAAGATGAAATGATAAAAATATAGTTGTCTTCATCAGTGAAGGATACTAGTTATTTGCATAACTTTTGAAAAGGAAATGCTTCTATTCTTCTTTTATTCTGCCAAATAGTTGACCTGAAGTGATAAAATGTATTATAATCGTAAAAGACATGCTGAAGAAGTGTTTCTTTTTGCATGCTGAAGTTAGTATGTAAGTGTGATGTTTCGGAGGGAGGGAAAGAGAATGTCAAAAACAGTCGTTCGTAAAAACGAGTCTTTGGAGGATGCACTTCGCCGTTTTAAAAGATCGGTTTCTAAAACTGGTACACTTGCTGAAGCAAGAAAGCGCGAGTTTTATGAAAAACCAAGTGTAAAACGTAAGAAGAAATCTGAAGCGGCAAGAAAGCGTAAATTCTAAGAGAGGGTGTAAGTTATGAGTCTTCTCGGTCGTTTAAACGATGATATGAAACAAGCGATGAAGAATAAACAAAAAGAAAAATTAACCGTTATTCGTATGGTTAAGGCTGCTTTACAAAATGAAGGTATTAAACTGCAACATACTCTTACTGAAGAAGAGGAAATAACAGTTTTAGCTCGTGAAGTAAAACAGTATAAGGACTCCCTCCTTGAATTTAAAAAAGCTGGTCGTGAAGACCTTGTTAATAAACTGCAAAGTGAAATTCAGATTTTAAGCGCATATTTGCCAGAGCAATTAACTGAAGAAGAACTAGTTGATGTAATCAAGCAAGTTATTTCTGAAGTTGGTGCGACTTCTAAAGCAGATATGGGTAAGGTGATGACTGCTGTTATGCCGAAAGTAAAAGGTAAAACAGACGGATCACTTGTGAATAAGCTGGTTATCCAGCTATTAGCATAAAAAAACGTCTCATTTCGTATGAGACGTTTTTTTATTGTTCTTATTAAGGAGAAACGCTATATTGCTTAAAAAGCGTTTCTGTAAGTGATAGAAACCCCTCTAGTTTAAAGTTTCAATTTATTATTTCCTTGTATAATTCCGATTCTACACCTATTCTTACTTCCTTGACTAAAACTTCTTTCGCGAATAAAAGCTAAGTACCGAGCCTTCTGAAACTCGGATTGAAGTTTTATAGCTTGCTCTTCAGCATAATCCTCAAAGGTAACGAAAGAGATTCTAACTATTTTAGATTTTGCATCAGTTGCATAAAATGGCTGGATATTACTGTCGGTAACTTGTTTTATAACATTCAAAATTTCTTGACCAAAGCCGATTTCCTTTCGTATTTCCTCATTTATTAATTCATTTTTTAATGAACCCTAATATTTTTTGAAATTCATATAACAACCATCTATAAAATATTCTTACTTACAACGTAACATTCAGATTGAAGAAATTTTCTTTTTTTTTGATTTTATCCCGCATTAACGGGTAGCCCGATTGGTGAGGATTGATTATAGTTTTACTTTATCTCAGTTGTCCAATAAATGACAACTACTTATTCTATGGTCAGTATGTCACGTCCAGAACGAATTGTAACAGGTTTTTTCAAGTTTCCCACTTCTCGCTAGGCTCAATTTCTTAATGTAACTTGTACTGATATCCGGTAGGGGCGCATATTCTTGTATTAATACTTCTATTATTAAAGGTAACATCCTCTGATCCATCATTGTCCTGACAAATATGATTTCATATAGCGACTGTTTTAATTAACATGATATGAACTCTTACAGAATATAGTTATGTTAGTGAAGTCGTTATAACACGATAGGCACTTGTGAAGAAATACATATATATGGGATGAGAGGGGGTCTTTCGAGATGAAGAAATTAGAACAAATGAAAAATTGGTTGACAAAACAAGTAGACCTACCAGTGGATGTATTAATGGATCTACCTCGGATTACTCTTGTTGGGCAAATACATATTTATATAGAAAATCATCGGGGGTTATTAGTGTTTTCAGATAAAGAAGTGCGATTGCTTTTAAAACACGGTCAATTATTAATTAAAGGACAATCCTTTGTTATTAAAACGATTCTTCCAGAAGAGCTTTTACTCGAGGGGATAATTGAGCAAGTAACATTTTTAGAAAATGAAAAAAAAGGTGATTGAAGTGAAACTTCCATTTGTGAAGTTTTTCTTCTTTATCCTGTAAAAGTTCCGTTGATAGAGACTGATTACAGTTTTACTCTGTTTTATTTTAGTACGAGCTATTTTAATGCTTCAAATAAAAAGTAGTATATCTACTTTTAGAAAGGTAGTGAAGGTGGTAAATGAAAAATAAATGGTTTATAAAGTGGCTTGGATATGTAAAAGTGCGAATTGAAGGTAGAGGAGCGGAACGGTTTGTTAATGAATGTGTACGGAGGAATTTATTAGTTTGGGATGTTAAAAAGATAGCTGATGAAACGTTAGTTTTTTGTATGTTGTTACGCGATGTGAAAAAAATAAAACCAATTTATAGAAAAAATGAATGTAAATTATATTTTATTGGACGTTATGGTTTTCCTTTTTGGAATAAACGTTTAATTAAAAACAGTGGATTTTTAATTGGTTTTTTAATTTTCTTTTTTGGTGTGATTGCAATGTCAAATATGGTTTGGAAAATTGAAATTACAGGAGCTAAACCTGAAACAGAATATATATTGATGAAAGAATTGGATAAAATGGGTATTAAAAAAGGGAAACTACAATTTCAAATGCCGAATGTAGAAGATGTACAACGCCATTTGACAGATAATATTAATGCCATTACTTGGGCGGGACTAGAAGTAAGGGGAACGACTTATCATTTTAAAATTGTTGAAAAAAACGAACCGAAGAAAGAAAAGGAACAAAGGCCGCAAAATTTAGTAGCAAAAAAAGAAGCGATTATTACAAAAACGTTTGTAGAAGTTGGAAAGCCGGTTGTACTGAAAAATGATCATGTAGAAAAAGGACAGATTCTCGTATCGGGAATATATGGTAATGAGGAAAGTCCGACGATTGTTTCAGCGAAAGGTATTGTATATGGCGAAACGTGGTATACATCTAAGGTGGATGTCCCGTTAAAGACGCAATTCCAAGTGTATACTGGTAATGTATACAATGAACATTTTCTTAAATTCGGGGATACGAAAATAAAAATATGGGGATTTCAGCATGATAAGTATAAACGCTCTCGTACTGAAAGTGTAAAGCATGATGTGAAATTATTTGGTTTTACACTGCCGATTGCATATGAAAAAGATGTTGTGAGAGAAGAGGAAGAAGCGAATCGAGAATATACAGAAAAGCAAGCGCTGAAAGTAGCGAAGGAGATGGCCGAAAAAGAACTAAAGAAAAAATTGGATGAACATGCTATGATTGTAAGTGATAAGATTTTGAGTAAAGAGGTTGAGGCGGATCAACTAAAAGTTACATTGCATTATACTGTGGTTGAAAATATTGCAGAGCCACAACCAATATCCGAATCCGATATTCAAGGAGACTGAGTAATGGCAGAACAATTAGTAGAAATGAACCAACAATTGGAAAATGCTAACGAAGCAATCGCTCTTTTTGGAGTTAATGATGCGCATTTAAAAGTAATTGAACGAGAACTGAATGTATCGATCGTAACTAGAGGAGAAACTGTTCATGTATCTGGGGCAGTTGAAACGGTGGCACTCGTAGAAAAAATCTTACAGCAATTACTTGTTGTAATTCGTAAAAGTATATCAATTTCAGAGAGAGATGTTGCGTATGCGATTCAGCTTGCACAACAAGGGAAAATTGCTCAATTTGAAGAGTTATATGAGGAAGAAATTTTCAAGACTGCAAAAGGTAAATCCATTCGTGTAAAAACAATGGGGCAAAGAAGATATATTCATGCGATGAAGAAGAATGATATTGTCTTTGGGATAGGGCCTGCAGGAACTGGAAAAACATATTTAGCTGTAGTAATGGCTGTGAGGGCTTTAAAACAAGGATATGTAAAGAAAATTATTTTAACAAGACCTGCTGTAGAAGCTGGAGAAAATTTAGGTTTTTTACCAGGGGATTTGAAAGAGAAGGTAGATCCATACTTACGCCCGTTATATGATGCTTTACATGATATTCTTGGACAAGAATATACGCAGCGTATGATGGAGCGAGGAGTAATTGAAATAGCTCCGCTTGCTTATATGAGGGGGCGTACGCTTGATGATTCATTTGTTATTTTAGATGAGGCTCAAAATACAACGGGTGCTCAAATAAAAATGTTTTTAACAAGATTAGGTTTTAGTTCTAAAATGGTTATTACAGGGGACCCTTCACAAGTAGACTTGCCAAAAGGGGTAAAATCAGGGCTATCTATAGCTGCTAATATTTTATCTGGTGTATCAGGTCTGTCATTTATTACATTAGAACAAACGGACGTTGTGAGACATCCATTGGTGCAACGTATTATTGAGGCATATGATAAAATGGAATGATCCTATTTGTCAGGATCATTTCTTTTTGTATGATAAGGTTGGCGAACGTCATATTTTTTACTATCATGAAAGATAAGGAAAATAAACTATTGGTACTAGTGTATAAAATATTGCCTCAAAGTATCGTTTGGTAGAAGAAATGAAAGCTATAAATAGTTTCACTTTATTTCTGGAGAGGAGAAGGTATTGAAATCATGTCAAGATCTCAAGAAATTTCTAAGTGGTTTCGTAATTTACAACATTCGAAAAAACTAAGTTGGATTTCTTACGTTGTGTTAGGAGCAGTGCTGTTTTTTGCGCTTATGAATAATGTAAAACCAGAACAATTAGATGTTAATATGTATTCTATTGCGAAAAAGACAATCCATTCTCCTATAAAAATTGAAGATAAAGTTACAACGGATAAAAAGAAAAAAGAAGCCGCTACAAAAGTTGAAGATCAATATACATATAAAAGTGAGTATAAACAAAACAAAGTTGATATTGTGAATGACGTCTTTGCTAAAGTGGATGAAGTGGTGCAAGAGATTAAAGCTGTTGGACCGGATGATCAAAAAAAGATGACTGATGCTGAGAAAGTGGACAAGTTAAAAAAGAAACTACCCGCTGACTTAACGAAAGAGTTATCTGATTCAAACTTACTGAATTTGATTAATGCAGATCCGAGCCAATTAGTATTAGCGAAAGATGCTGCGGTCACAGCGATTAATAGTATCATGACTGAGCATATTAAAATGGACGAATTGAAAGATGCGAAAGAACGATATGTAAGTGAGATGAATAGTGTTAATGTTGATAATGGTTTAAAAGAATCAATTAAGGCGCTAGGAAGATATGCAATTTCAGCTAACTATTTTTATGACCCAATCTTAACGAAAGAGAAGAGAAAAGCAGAGGAAGATTTAGTTCCACCTGTTTATATTCTTCAAGGACAAGTTCTTGTTAGAGAAGGTGAAACAATTTCAAGTGATGTGTATAATCAGTTGAAATTAGTTGGTTTGTTAGAAAAAGGGAACGGTTTTCAACCTTATGTTGGATTAGCGGTACTCATTGGTGTGTTACTATACTTTATGCATAAACAATTTGAATTATTTTTAAAGAGAAAAAGAGAAGATAGACCGTATGTTTTAGCGTATATTACAATTTTGTCTATCACAATCGTCTTAATGAAAATCATTAGTTTGTTTCAAAAACTTGAATACGCAGGGATTGCATATGTTGTCCCAGTTGCGATGGGAACAATACTTGTAAAACTAATGATTGGTGATCGATTTGTCTTTTTAACGAGTATGATTTTTTCTGTATGCGGAAGTATTATGTTTAATGAAGGAGTAACGAGTACATTAAATTATAGTGTAGGGATTTACGTATTGTTAAGTTCGTTATCGGTTAGTATTTTCTTGCGAGAAAAAAATCGTCGTACAATGATTTTACAAGCTGGTATACTCGTTTCTGTATTAAATGTAGTCGTATTGGCGGCGCTTTTATTATTACGTAATGGGAATTTTTCGCCTCTTGAAATTGGTACGCAATTATTAATGGCTTCACTTTCAGGGATTATATCATCCGTTTTGGCTATGGGGATTTTACCATATTTAGAAAGTGGACTTGGAATCGTATCAAGTATGAAGCTTATGGAACTATCAAGTCCAAATCATCCGCTTTTACGCAGAATTTTGTTAGAAGCGCCAGGGACATATCATCATAGTGTAATGGTAGCGAATCTTTCTGAGGCTGCTTGTGAAGCAGTTGGGGCAAATGGTGTATTAGCGCGTGTAGGGGCATATTATCATGATGTAGGAAAAACAGTACAACCGCAATTCTTTATTGAAAACCAAATGGGAATTAAAAACCCGCATGATAAATTAGATCCTGTAACGAGTAAAGATATTATAATTGCTCACGTAACGGATGGAGTAAGAATGCTCGAAGAATATCATATTCCACAAGAAATTATTGATATCGCTGGGCAACATCACGGTACAACGTTACTGAAATATTTTTATTATAAAGCTATTAAAGAAGATAAAGAAAAATATACAGAAGAGATGTTCCGTTATCCAGGTTCAAAAGCAACTTCGAAAGAATCGGCAATTGTTGGTATTGCTGATAGTGTAGAAGCTGCGGTACGTTCTATGAATCACCCAACGCCAGAACAAATTAATAATTTGGTGCAAAGTATTATTAAAGATCGACTGCAAGACGGTCAATTTAGTGAATGTGATTTGACGTTTAAGGAACTACAAATCGTTGGAAAAACGTTGTGTGAAACGTTAAATGGTATTTTCCATTCGCGTATTACATATCCGGAACCTCCGGAAGAAAAGGAGAAAGAATGAATTTGTTAATTGATTTTATTGATGAAACAGAAGAAGTAAAAGAAGAGTATATGAGTTTAATTCGTGAAGTGTTAGAAAAAGCAGCTCAAATGGAAAATATCGAGGATGGTGCGGAGGTATCGGTGACATTTGTAGATAATGAGCGCATTAGAGAAATTAATCGTGATTACCGAGATAAAGATCAACCTACAGATGTAATATCCTTTGCCATGGAAGAGATGGGAGAAGGAGAAATGGAGATTGTTGGTGCAGAGATGCCGCGCATGTTAGGGGATCTTATTATCTCTATTCCAAGGGCGAAAGAGCAAGCTGAAGAGTACGGACATTCTTTCGATCGTGAACTTGGATTTTTGGCGTTACATGGCTTTTTACATTTACTTGGTTATGATCACATGACAGAAGAAGATGAAAAAGAAATGTTCGGAAGACAAAAAGAAATTTTAGAAGCTTTTGGATTAGGACGATGAAAAAAGGAAAACTTATAGATAGTTTTGGATATGCTATAGCTGGTATATTCTTTTGTTTTCGTCATGAACGAAATATGAAAATCCATTATTTAGCCGCAGTCATTGTTATATGCTGCGGCTTTTATTTCCATATTACGAAAATAGAGTGGATGATATTACTTATTGTAATAGGGAGTGTAATGAGTTTAGAGATGGTAAATACGGCTGTGGAAAAAACGGTAGATTTAGCGACTGCCGATATTCATCCGTTTGCAAAAATTGCAAAGGATGTTGCGGCAGGAGCGGTTTTATTGTTTGCAATTATAGCTGTTATAATTGGTGCTATTATCTTTTTACCGTATATGGTATAGTTGCATTCCGAAGCTTTTATTAAGCTTTGGAAGTGCCGTAAGGGCCTTTAATGAGAGAGTGTATCTCTTCATAGCTGTGAACAGGAAGGATGCGGGAATATGAATAGTAAACAATTAATTCTAGAAGCAATCGAAGCGCGTAAACAAGCGTACGTACCATATTCTAAATTTCAAGTAGGTGCAGCATTATTAACGCGCGATGGAAAAGTGTATCGTGGATGTAATGTTGAGAATGCATCATATGGCTTATGTAATTGTGCTGAAAGAACAGCTTTATTTAAGGCGGTTTCTGAAGGGGATAACGAATTTGTAGCCATTGCGGTTGTAGCAGATACAAAGCGTCCAGTACCTCCTTGTGGAGCATGTCGACAAGTTATGGTAGAATTATGTAAACAGGATACGAAAGTATACTTATCAAACTTACATGGTGACGTTCAAGAGACGACAGTCGGAGAATTGTTACCAGGAGCATTTTTAGCGGAGGATTTACATGAATAGAAAAGGTTATAAATCAGGTTTTGTCTCTATTATTGGCAGACCGAATGTTGGAAAATCTACATTTTTAAACCGTATTATCGGCCAGAAAATTGCTATTATGAGTGATAAGCCACAAACGACTCGTAATAAAATTCAAGGTGTATATACAGAAAATGATGCACAAGTTATTTTCATTGATACACCAGGAATACATAAACCTAAACATAAATTAGGCGACTTCATGGTAAAGATGGCGCAAACGACATTAAAAGAAGTTGATATTGTTCTGTTTATGGTTAATGCAGTTGAAGGATTTGGTCGTGGTGAGGAATTCATCATTGAGAAATTAAAAGAAACGAAACAACCAGTATTTTTAGTCATTAATAAAATTGACCAACTTCATCCAGAGCAATTACTAGAGTTAATTGATCAATATCGTAAACTACATGAATTTGCAGAGATTGTACCAATTTCTGCGTTAGACGGTAATAATGTGGACGCTTTAATTGGAACAATTAAAAAGTATTTACCAGAAGGACCACAATACTATCCAGAGAATCAAGTAACGGATCATCCGGAGAGATTTATTATTGCAGAGCTTATTCGTGAGAAAGTACTACATTTAACACGTGAAGAAGTGCCGCATTCTGTGGCTGTTGTTATCGATGCGATTCAAAAGCGTGAGGGCGGGGCAGTTTATATAAATGCAACGATTGTTGTTGAACGTGCATCACAAAAAGGAATCATCATCGGAAAACAAGGAAAAATGTTAAAAGAAGTTGGTAAGCGAGCTCGTTTTGATATTGAAGCGCTACTTGGTTCTAAAGTATTTTTAGAAGTATGGGTAAAAGTGCAAAAAGATTGGCGTAATAAAATGTCTCAGCTTCGTGACCTAGGTTTCCGCGAGGATGAGTACTAAAATAGAGTAAAGTTGTAATCAGTGGATGGTTGGTTCATCCACTGATTATTGGTTTTTATGAACTTTGATAAATTAGGAAAAATTTTTCTCACATGAAAATGGACAAAATGGGTCAATTTAATAACAACAAAGGAAATTGGTTTATAGGCTACGCTTATTGAGAAAGGTGGATTCTTATGCTAGATTTTACCTGGAAGTTTTTCTCCAAAACAGGAAGCATTGAAACGTACTTGCTTTTGAAAGAAATGGAAAAAGACGTAAACGATGAGATGGATCAACATGAAGAGGAGCTAGCGCATCTAGACTCTCCAATTTCTTGACCCGTTTTGTTCAAACCTTGGATGGTGACGAACATGTTTCAAAAAGTTGAGGGCATCGTTATCCGTACGACAGATTACGGAGAAACGAACAAAATTGTTACAATATTCTCAAGAGAACTTGGTAAGGTAAGTGCAATGGCAAGAGGGGCAAAAAAACCGAAAAGCCGATTAGCATCTGTGTCGCAATTAATGACACATGGCCATTTTCTAATTCAAATGGGATCTGGGCTTGGAACATTGCAACAAGGCGAGATTATTTCAACTATGAAAGAAATTCGCGAGGATATATTTTTAACTGCTTATGCATCATTTATTGTTGAGTTAACTGATAAAGCAACAGAAGATAAAAAACATAATCCGTATTTATTTGAAATGTTATATCAAACGTTGCATTATATGTGTGAGGGTGTTGATCCAGAAGTATTATCATTAATTTATCAAACGAAAATGCTTCCGGTATTAGGGATGCGCCCGTACTTTGATACATGTGCGATTTGTCATCAAGAAACAGACTTTGTCGCCTTCTCCGTCAGGGAAGGCGGTTTTCTGTGCTCACGTCATGCAGAGCAAGACCCATATCGTATACCGGTAGGAGAAGCTGTTCATAAATTATTACGTCTTTTCTTCCATTTCGATTTACATAGGCTCGGAAATGTATCGGTAAAGGATAGCACAAAAAAACAAATGCGTTTAGTATTGAATACATATTATGATGAATATTGCGGAATTTATTTGAAATCAAGACGTTTTTTAGAACAACTTGATAAGTTTCAAATATAATTTTGGGCCGTATACGGTCCTTTTTACATACTTTCTTTTTCGAATAGCATATTTAGTATATAATATTTAAGAGATAGTATAACTTTTTTCGTTGTGCATTAAAGGTGGTGATTATCATAGAGCTGAATAAACGGCAAGAACATATCATTCAGATTGTAAAAGATCACGGTCCTATTACAGGGGAATCAATTGCAGCGCAATTGGGTCTAACACGTGCGACGCTAAGACCAGACTTAGCAATTTTAACGATGGCTGGTTATTTAGAAGCACGTCCACGCGTAGGTTATTTTTATACGGGTAAAACTGGGGGGCAGCTATTATCTGAAGCTGTTAAGAAAATTAAAGTACAAGATTATCAATCTAGACCGGTTGTAATTGATAAAAATGTTTCCGTATACGATGCAATTTGTACGATGTTTTTAGAGGACGTTGGTACATTGTTCGTTGTAGATCAGATGACTCTATTAGTTGGTGTTGTGTCTCGTAAAGATTTATTAAGAGCGAGCTTAGGAAAGCAGGATTTAACCTCTCTTCCGGTTAATATTATCATGACAAGGATGCCAAACATTGCGATGTGTCGTAGAGAGGATTCTTTATATGATATTGCGATGGAATTAATAGAAAGACAGATTGATGCAATGCCAGTTGTAAAAGATACGAAACAAGGTTTAGAAGTGATTGGGCGAATTACAAAAACAAATATTACACGTGCGTTTGTAAATTTAGTAAATAACGAATAAGTGTAATTTGTTTAAAGTGAGGTAATGTAATGGATAATAAAATCGTATATGTCGTATCTGACTCTGTAGGGGAAACGGCTGATTTGGTTGTTCGAGCAGCAATGGGGCAATTCCCGTTTGCTCCTGATATTAGACGTGTACCGTATGTAGAAGATACAGGGACATTAAAAGAAGTGATTTCGATTGCTAAGAGTAATCAAGCACTTATATGTTTTACGTTAGTTAAGCCTGATATGCGCCAGTATTTAGTAACAGAGGCTGCAAAAGAAGGGGTAGAGGCATACGATATTATCGGCCCTCTTATTGATCAAATTGAAGAAATTACGGGGCAAGTGCCGAGATATGAGCCAGGTGTTGTCCGTAGGTTAGATGAAGAATACTTTAAAAAGATTGAAGCGATTGAGTTTGCTGTGAAGTATGATGACGGCAGAGATGCACGAGGTATTTTAAAAGCAGATATCGTGTTGATTGGTGTTTCGCGTACATCAAAAACACCACTTTCCCAATATTTAGCTCATAACAAACGCTTGAAAGTTGCGAATGTACCACTCGTGCCAGAAGTTGACCCACCTGAAGAACTATATCAAGTGGCAAAAGAAAAATGTTTCGGTTTGAAAATTACGCCAGATAAGTTAAATCATATTCGAAAAGAACGATTAAAATCACTTGGATTAAGTGATGGAGCAACATATGCAAATATTAATCGTATTCAAGAAGAAATTGATCACTTTGAGGAAGTAATTAGTAAAATAAATTGCCAAGTAATCGATGTATCGAATAAAGCGATTGAAGAAACAGCAAATATTATTGTGAATGCAGTGCAAAACCAAAAAATGTTTTAGCACATTTACCAAAGGTGAATGTGCTTTTTTCGCTCGTGTGAAATATGATACCTATGGATTTTGTAATAGATTGTAGTGTAATGGTTATACTTATACTCCTTTGTCTTTTAGTATATTCAAGGTGTGAGTTTGTCATCCTGAAATGTAAGATGAAAAAATAAAGGGATATGTAGCGTAGTTGAAGAAAATATATTATAATAAAAAATTGTGATAAAAACCTATATTTTACGTTTAGACTTTAATTTTTCAGAATAAACTAGGGATAGGATTTACGAAAAAGACATGTAATTACGTTAAATCGACAAAATCTATACAAGAAAACGCACATTATGGAAGGATTCACAGAAGGGATGTAGAATACAGAAATATGCAAAACATCAACAACATATTAGTTGGTGTAGATGTATATCCCGTGAAGGCTGAAATTGTGCAAGTTGGAGCGGAATTTCATGTCGGAATTTTGTTTGTCGCATCATATGCTCATCCTTTAAGGAAATAGCAAGGCAATTGGATCATTGTAGATACTGAACAAAATGGAGTTGATTGTTATATGGATCAACATGAAAAAGTTACAGATCTCAAGATCAAACAGTATATGTGGCTTGCTACTCTTCTTGGAAAAAGGTGTATATGTATTGTTTCTAAGAGATACATTTGTAACAGATGAGCAAATGTATACAATTTTATATAGCAAGTATGTATATGCGATTTATGCAGATAAAGGACCTATAGGAAAGGTTCAAAATCGTTTATACAATGTAATCGGCAACACTTTCTAACAAGTTTAGAAAAATATTGTCGAATTATAAAGGAATTTTTTAATTTATATCGAATACAAAATACGACACGGAGATGGAGTTATGGGGAACAGAATTCCCGAAGAAGTTGTTGAACAGATTCGGACATCATCCGATATTGTAGAAGTCATTGGTGAATACGTTCAACTTAGAAAACAGGGGCGTAACTATTTCGGCCTTTGTCCATTTCATGGTGAGAATTCTCCTTCATTCTCTGTTTCATCTGATAAGCAAATTTTTCATTGCTTCGGATGTGGAGAAGGTGGAAATGTATTTTCCTTTCTAATGAAAATGGAAGGACTGGCTTTTACCGAGGCTGTTCAAAAGCTAGGCGAAAGAAATGGAATTGCGGTTGCAGAGTACACATCAGGACAAGGACAACAAGAAGACATATCTGATGACACTGTCATCATGCAACAAGCTCATGAATTATTGAAAAAGTATTATCATCATTTATTAGTAAATACGGAAGAGGGAAATGAAGCACTTTCATATTTATTAAACCGTGGTATTACGAAAGAGATGATTGAGAAGTTTGAAATTGGTTATGCATCACCTGCTTGGGATGCGGCGACGAAAATTTTACAAAAAAGAGGTTTATCGCTGTCTAGTATGGAACAAGCTGGCCTTCTAATAAGAAGTGAGAAGGATGGTAGTCATTACGATCGCTTCCGTGGAAGAGTTATGTTCCCGATCTATACGTTACAAGGTAAGGTGATAGCGTTTAGTGGAAGGGCGTTAGGGGATGACACTCCGAAATATTTAAATAGCCCTGAAACACCGATTTTTCACAAAAGTAAATTGTTGTATAACTTCCACCAAGCAAGACCGTTTATTAGAAAGCGTGGGCAAGTGGTTCTTTTTGAAGGATATGCCGATGTACTAGCTGCGGTAAAAAGTGGTGTGGAAGAAGCTGTTGCGACAATGGGAACAGCTTTAACTGAAGAACAAGCAAAACTTCTGCGACGTAACGTTGAAACTGTTGTTCTTTGCTATGATGGTGATAAAGCAGGGCGAGAAGCGACGATGAAAGCAGGGCAATTATTGCTAAAAGTTGGTTGCCAAGTGAAAGTCACATCCTTGCCAGATAAGCTTG
This sequence comes from Bacillus sp. BR3(2024), assembly GCF_039134555.1. Classification (NCBI taxonomy): domain Bacteria; kingdom Bacillati; phylum Bacillota; class Bacilli; order Caryophanales; family Bacillaceae; genus Bacillus; species Bacillus sp. BR3(2024). The sequence continues at coordinate 4,097,997 of NZ_CP152433.1, read as the reverse complement.
ATCCTGATGAATATGTGCAACAATATGGGACTACCGCTTTTGAAAATCTTGTGAAATCAAGTGTGAGTTTTGTTGGTTTTAAAATAAATTATTTGCGTTTAGGGAAAAATTTGCAAGATGAGTCTGGCAAAGAAGAATATGTGAAAAGTGTTTTAAAAGAGTTATCGTTGTTACAAGATGCGATGCAGGCAGAGTCATATTTGAAGTCATTATCGCAAGAATTTTCGTATTCAATGGAAACACTTTTGAATCAATTGCACCAATATCGCAAAGAACAAAAGGTACAGCAAAAACAAATAAAGCAGGTTGCTAAACCGTCTCAAGTCGTTCAAACAAAACCGAAGTTAACAGGTTTTGAAAGAGCGGAAAGAGAAATTATTTACCATATGTTGCAAAGTGCAGAAGTAGCTGTTCGTATGGAATCCCATATAGAAGATTTTCATACAGAAGAACATAAAGGGATTTTATATGAACTATACGCATATTATGAAAAGGGAAATGAACCTTCAGTCGGAACATTTTTAAGTTGGCTCTCTGATGAAAAGTTGAAAAATATTATCACTGATATTTCGACGGATGAATTTATTAATCCAGAATACACAGAAGAAGTGTTGCAAGGCCATTTGGAGACGCTTAGGCGGCATCAGGAAAAACTTGAAAAGATGGAGATCATCTTTAAAGTGAAACAAATGGAAAAAACAGATCCTGTAGAGGCTGCTAAATATTATGTAGCATATTTACAAAATCAAAAAGCGAGAAAATAGCTTTTTTGATAAAGTTTTAGTATAATGAATGTTTGTATCTCGCGTAAGGAGGGGAACAGATGGCTGACAAACCAGCTCGTTCTAAACAAATTGAAACTGAAATGACCCTTGAGCAAGTGAAAGAACAACTCACTGAGCTCGGAAAAAAACGTGGCGTTCTTACATATGAAGAGATTGCAGAACGCATGAATGGATTTGAAATTGAATCCGATCAAATGGATGAATACTATGAATATTTAGGTGAACAAGGCATTGACTTAGTTGGTGATAATGACAACGAAGAAGGCCCTAATAATCGCCAAATTTCAAAAACAGAAGAAGAGTTTGACCTCAATGATTTAAGTGTACCACCAGGGGTTAAAATCAACGATCCTGTTCGTATGTATTTAAAAGAAATTGGTCGTGTAGACTTACTATCTGCAGAAGAAGAAATTCGACTTGCAACGCGTATTGAAGAAGGCGATGAAGAAGCGAAACGTCGTCTTGCAGAAGCAAACTTACGTCTTGTAGTAAGTATTGCAAAGCGCTATGTAGGCCGTGGTATGCTTTTCTTAGACTTAATTCAAGAAGGTAATATGGGTCTAATTAAAGCTGTTGAAAAGTTCGATTATCGTAAAGGTTTCAAATTTAGTACGTATGCAACTTGGTGGATTCGCCAAGCTATTACACGTGCCATTGCAGACCAAGCGCGAACAATTCGTATTCCAGTCCATATGGTTGAAACGATTAACAAGTTAATTCGTGTACAACGCCAATTATTACAAGATTTAGGTCGTGAACCGTCTCCTGAAGAGATTGGTGAAGAAATGGATCTTGCTCCAGAAAAAGTACGTGAAATCTTAAAAATTGCACAGGAGCCAGTTTCTCTTGAAACACCAATTGGTGAAGAAGATGACTCCCATTTAGGTGACTTTATTGAAGACCAAGAAGCAACATCGCCTGCGGACCATGCAGCCTATGAATTGCTAAAAGAACAATTAGAAGATGTGTTAGATACGCTAACAGATCGTGAAGAAAATGTTCTACGTCTTCGTTTCGGTTTAGATGATGGACGAACTCGTACGCTTGAAGAAGTTGGGAAAGTATTTGGCGTAACGAGAGAGCGTATCCGTCAAATTGAAGCAAAAGCACTTCGCAAATTAAGACATCCAAGCCGTAGTAAGCGTCTTAAGGATTTCTTAGAATAGGTTATTTTTTAAGTTTACTTCACCATTGTGAAGTAAACTTTTTTATTTTGTTAATTTTTGTTAAAATTTAGCTATCGGCAACGATTACAATTTCTTGTAATTTATTTTACAGAATTGTCTTTTGATTTGCAAATGCTCATTTTTCGATTTTTCGATTAATTTTGTTTATTCTATACAAAAATATATGTAGAAAAGCGAAAAATATGATGAGAAACGTTAATAATTATCGAAATAATAAGCGATATGACAATAAAAAACAATAAACTGAATTTATGGAATATTTTTAACAAGTGGTAGTTTACTCTTTTCTGATAGAGCGTTTTCAAGTACAATGGAAATGACTGAATCATCTAACTATTTAGGGGTATAGAGGGGGGAGAAGAGATATGAAACGTAATCCGCTGATTCCGTTCGCTCTTATTGCAGCATTGGGTATTATCGTTATGTTTGTATTTTCATTTCAGGGGCTAAATAAATCTAAAGAGTTAGCTGATGCAAAAAATGGCGGGAAGCCAGCACAAACGGCATCAAAACCAGAAGATATTGTGAAGCAAAGCTGTACGAGCTGCCATGGTGATCAGTTACAAGGGGCAGTTGGACCTAACTTGCAAAAAATTGGTGGGAAACTTTCAAAGGATGAAATTAAAGAAATTCTTTCGAAAGGAAAAGGCAATATGCCTGCCAATATAGTTCCAGCTGATCAAGCCGCTAAAGTAGCTGATTGGTTATCGAAGAAAAAATAAAGTTCCGTATGACAAGCCTTTTGCTTATGCAAAGGGCTTGTTTTTCTATATTTTCTAAAATACGATGAATGATAGAGCAGTGAATTGTTGTTATGGGCTTGCAACAACTACTATAAATTCATTATCATGGAGACAGACTGACAAGAGAAGGAGTAATGGAAATACATGAATGAAGTAAAGCTTTCAAAACGATTAGAAGAAGTTGTACGTGAAATACCAGTAGGATCTACAGTCGCTGATATTGGATCGGATCATGCGTATTTACCGTGTTATACAATTATAAATAATATTGCTACAAAAGCAGTTGCAGGAGAGGTCGTAGATGGACCATTTCGCTCTGCGCAAGCAACTGTAGCTGAAAGTGGTTTACAAGATAAAGTAGATGTGCGTAAAGGGAATGGATTAGCTGTTATCGCACCAGGAGAAGTAGATGTAATTACAGTTGCCGGAATGGGCGGAGCGTTAATTCGTGACATTTTAGAAAGTGGTAAAGAAAAATTAGAAGGTGTAACACGTTTAATTTTACAGCCTAATATTGCAGCGCATCATATTCGTGAATGGTTTATTGAGAATGGTTGGGAGCTTATCCATGAAAAAATCGTAAAAGAAGATGGGAAAATTTACGAAATTTTAGTAGGGGAGCGAGGAAATGTTGCAGCGCCTTACTCTGAAAATAAACAAGCTGAATTGTTTATGGGACCATTTTTAATAACAGAAAAAAGTGAAGCCTTCGTTGAAAAATGGGAAGGAGAATTAAAAAACTTCCAAAATATTTTAAAACAGTTAGAACGTGCAGCTGATTCTGAAGAAACAAAAGCGAAGCGTGGGGAAGTAGAAGCGAAAATGAAAATGATAGGGGAGGTTTTATCATGAGTAAAATTCCAAATGGCCATGAAATTATTTCTTTATTTGAAAGTATGTATCCGAAGCATTTGGCGATGGAAGGAGATAAGATTGGCCTGCAGATTGGAGCGCTTAATAAACCGGTGCGGCACGTATTGATTGCGTTAGATGTAACGGAAGAAGTTGTGGATGAAGCAATTCAATTAGGGGCAAATGTCATTATTGCTCATCATCCTTTAATTTTTAACCCGTTAAAAGCGATTCATACAGATAAGGCGTATGGGAAAATTATTGAAAAGTGTATTAAAAATGATATTGCAATCTATGCAGCGCATACAAATGTGGATGTTGCTAAGGGCGGGGTAAATGATTTACTTGCTGAGGCGTTAGGATTGCAAAATACAGAAGTTTTGGCACCGACATATGCAGAAGAAATGAAAAAAGTTGTTGTGTTTGTGCCAGTCACTCATGCAGAAGAAGTAAGGAATGCATTAGGAGACGCAGGTGCTGGTCATATCGGCAATTATAGCCACTGTACGTTTAGTAGCGAGGGTACAGGCACATTTGTACCTCAAGAGGGGACAAATCCTTATATCGGGGAAACTGGACAGTTAGAACGTGTAGAAGAAGTGCGAATCGAAACGATTATTCCAGCTTCATTACAGCGGAAAGTGATTAAAGCAATGGTAACGGCGCACCCTTATGAAGAAGTAGCATACGATGTGTATCCGCTTGATAATAAAGGTGAAACGTTAGGCCTAGGAAAAATAGGATACTTACAAGAAGAAATGACGCTTGGTCAATTTGCAGAACATGTGAAACAATCATTAGACGTGAAGGGCGCAAGAGTTGTCGGTAAGTTAGACGATAAAGTGCGTAAAGTAGCTGTACTTGGTGGAGATGGTAATAAATATATAAACCAAGCGAAATTTAAAGGAGCAGATGTATATGTAACTGGTGACATGTACTATCATGTTGCTCATGATGCGATGATGCTCGGTTTAAATATAGTTGACCCAGGACATAATGTTGAAAAAGTAATGAAACAAGGTGTACAAAAGCAATTACAAGAAAAAGTAGATGCAAAGAAACTCAATGTACACATTCATGCTTCGCAGTTACATACAGATCCATTTATATTTGTATAAGAAAAATAAAAACCGTTGCTCATGCAAGCAACGGTTTTTATTATTGTTCTTTTTTCACTTTCACGCGAGGTAATATTTTTTGTAACGGTACTTTTCGAACTCTTTCCCATGTAGCGGGATTCATTGGGTTATATTGCTCTAAGAAAGCGATAACTTCTTTCGTAATTGGCGTTGGAGTAGAAGCACCTGCTGTAACAGCTACGTTTTCTACACCTTGTAGCCACTCTAATTGAATTTCGCTTACATCAGCAACTCGATATGCTTTTGTACCCGCGATTTCTTGTGATACTTGTGCTAAGCGATTTGAATTGTTACTTTTCGGATCACCAACAACAATTGTTAAGTCTGCAACATCAGCTTGTTTAGCGACAGCTTCTTGGCGAACTTGAGTTGCTAAACAAATTTCTTTATGGAATTCTGCTGTTGGGAATTTTTTTTGAATGTCCTCCATTAAATGTTGAACATCCCATTGACTCATCGTTGTTTGATTTGTTACTAAAATTTTATCTGTTGGGATTTCTAATGTTTTTAAATCATCGGCTCTTTCGATAAGGTGAACGATGTCAGGTGCAATACCAACTGCGCCTTCTGGCTCTGGATGATTTTTTTTACCGATATAAATGACATGATACCCTTCCGCTTTCTTAGCTTCGATAAGGTCATGCGTCTTGGTAACATCTGGGCAAGTAGCATCGATTGTTGTTAAACCTTTTTCTTTTGCGCGTTGTTTAACTTCTGGAGAAACACCGTGTGCAGTGAAAATAACAGTACCAGAATCAATTTTATCTAAAATTTCTAAGCGACTTGGACCGTCTAATGTGATGATTCCATCTTCTTCAAAAGCGTCTGTAACATGTTTATTGTGAACAATCATACCTAAAATATAAATGGGTCTCGGCAATGATTTATCTAATGCGGCGTTACGTGCAATTACCATTGCATCGACAACACCGTAGCAATAACCACGAGGGGAAATTTTAACAATTTTCATATGAGTAATCCTCTCCTTCTAAACAAGGGATACTTTTGTGCATAGTCTTTTACATTATAAAGGAGGAGTGGATAGAAAACAAAGGATTGTTACACATATAGTTTTGGTTTTGTTGCTGTTTGTTGAACTGGTTCTTTCGGTAACTCTTTTTCTATTACAGGTTCAATCACTATTTTCTTTCGTTTTCGTTTCTTTTTTTGAGGTGCAGGAGGCGGACTTTCTACTTCAACTGGCTCTGTTACATTTTCCGTTTGATTTTCTTCCGTGCTTTTTCCAGAGGTGAGGATTTTAACAATGCTTGGTAGACTACGCATAATAGGACCGTACTGTTCGACGACAGGACCTACAGATTGAACGACTTGGGATACTTTTTCGATGTTATTTATCATATTAGTTGGATTTGAAATTAAGTTCGAAAAAAAACTGCCGATGCCACTGCTTGCTGTTGCCGCAGCTGTAGTTGTGCCCCCGCGCGTTTCAGTTGATTCATACATTTGAGGCGGTATCATTTGCTCAGGATATTGCTGCATGTATGGTTGATATTGTGGATGTTGCTGCGGATATTGTTGTTGGTATTGCTGTTGATATTGGGGCGGTGGTGGTTGCTGATGCATCATCGGTTGCCCTTCCATTTGTCGGTAAGGTGGAACCATTTGCATAAAAGGCTCGGTTGGATCGTGTTTTTTAAAAAGCTTAGCAAGAAAACCTTTCTTTTTTTGTGCCATTGGTGGTAGTTGTGGAATTGGATATGGTGTATAAGGTTGCTGCCCTGGATTCGGATACATTTGCCTTGTAGGGGATTTCGGAAACATGTGAGAAATCCTCCTTTCTTCAGTTAGGTATATACACATACAATATGCAATAAAAGGGAAGAAGGTTAGTTTTTGAAGTGAAAACCTAAACTAAAGATGGATTTTACTTGTAGATTTCGATATAATGTAGACTTGACTGATTTGTGCGCGCAGTAGAAATTTTAGAAAGAAGGTGTAACTTATGACACAACAAACTTTTACACAGTATGATTTTAAACCATTTTTAATAGATGCAGTTCGTGAACTACGCTTTACAGAGCCGACAGGAATTCAGCAGAAAATTTTCCCAGTCGTGAAAAAAGGTGTAAGTGTAATTGGACAATCCCAAACAGGTTCTGGGAAAACACATGCATACTTACTTCCTACATTAAACAGAATTAATGCAAGTCGTGAAGAAGTACAACTTGTTATTACAGCGCCTACTCGTGAGTTAGCACAACAAATTTACGAAGAAATCGTGAAATTAACAAAGTTTTGTGCGGAAGACCAAATGATTACAGCACGTTGTTTAATTGGTGGAACTGATAAACAACGTTCAATTGAGAAATTGAAAAAACAACCTCATATCGTAGTTGGGACACCAGGACGTATTAAAGACTTAGTTGAAGAACAAGCATTATTTGTTCATAAAGCAAATACGATTATTGTCGATGAAGCAGACTTAATGCTTGATATGGGATTCATTCATGATGTAGACAAAATTGCAGCACGCATGCCTAAAAACTTGCAAATGTTAGTTTTCTCTGCAACAATTCCTCAAAAACTAAAACCGTTTCTGAAGAAATATATGGAGAATCCAGAGCATATTCATATCAATCCAAAACAAGTTGCAGCTGGAAACATTGAACACTATTTAGTGCCTTCTAAACATCGTAATAAAATTGATTTAGTGCATAAAATGCTACTTCAATTTAAACCGTATTTAGCAGTTGTTTTCACGAATACGAAAAAGATGGCAGACCAAGTTGCTGATGGATTAATGGAACGTGGCTTAAAAGTTGGACGAATTCACGGGGATTTATCACCACGTGATCGTAAAAAAATGATGAAACAAATTCGTGACCTTGAATTCCAATATATTGTTGCGACTGATTTAGCAGCACGTGGTATTGATATTGAAGGGATTAGCCATGTTATTAACTATGAGCTACCATCAGATTTAGATTTCTTCGTTCACCGCGTTGGAAGAACAGCACGTGCGGGGCATTCTGGTATTGCAGTGACGATTTATGATCCAGCAAACGAAGAAGCATTAGATAGCTTAGAAAAACAACGTCATATCGAGTTTAAACATGTAGATTTACGTGGAGATGAGTGGGCAGATTTAGGTGAGCGTCGTCGTCGTAAGAGCCGTAAAAAACCAAATGACGAACTTGATGTTATGGCAACGAAAGTTATTAAAAAACCGAAAAAAGTAAAACCAAACTATAAACGTAAACTTGCAACAGAACGTGACAAAGTGAAGAGAAAATATAGCAATAAAAAAAGATAAGGGGTTTCCCTTATCTTTTTTTAATCCCGCTAATTTAAATGAAGAGTATAGTCTGTCTAAATAGTCATATGAATTTGTGTAGTGCGTCTTTTGTGAACAAACAATTCACTACATATTTCTACAAATTATGCTATCATTATATCTATTGTATATTGAAGAGGTGATTGTATGTTAAAGATTGGATCTCATGTTTCTATGAGTGGTAAGAAAATGTTATTAGCAGCAAGTGAAGAGGCTGTTTCATACGGTGCAACAACGTTTATGATTTATACAGGTGCACCGCAAAATACACGAAGAAAACCAATTGAAGAATTGAACATAGAAGCAGGAAGAAAACATATGGAGCTGAACGGAATTGAGGAAATTATCGTCCATGCGCCGTATATTATTAATGTTGGGAATACGACGAAGCCAGAAACATTCCAATTAGGTGTAGACTTTCTTCGCATGGAAATTGAAAGAACATCGGCATTAGGTGTAGCGAAACAAATTGTTCTTCACCCAGGAGCGCACGTTGGTGCTGGAGCAGATGCTGGTATTCAACAAATTATTAAAGGGCTTAATGAAGTGTTAACGCCAGAACAGACGGTTAACATTGCGTTAGAGACGATGGCAGGAAAAGGAACAGAATGCGGTCGTAGCTTTGAAGAAATTGCAAAGATTATTGATGGTGTAAAATATAATGAAAAGCTATCCGTATGCTTTGATACGTGTCATACGCACGATGCAGGATATGATATTGTAAATGACTTTGACGGCGTATTAAACGAATTTGATAAGATCGTTGGTATAGATCGTTTACAAGTACTTCATATTAATGATAGTAAAAATGTACGCGGAGCAGGAAAAGACCGTCATGAAAACATTGGATTTGGTCACATTGGGTATAAAGCATTGCATCACATTGTACATCATCCACAGTTAATGCATGTACCAAAAATTCTTGAAACACCGTATGTAGGGGAAGATAAAAAAGATAAGAAGCCACCATATAAATTGGAAATCGAAATGCTGAAAAACGGCACTTTTGATGAAGGGCTTCTTGAAAAAATTAAAGCGCAATAAGGAGGGGAAATCCCCTCCTTATTTTAGTAGTTGCTGAAATAATGTATTTACTTGTTGGGCAGTGGCAGGGGAAGTTACTTTTGCGATCTGTTTTAATAGCTCTAGTCGCTCGTTGTTATCGTAAATATTAATATTTTTACCCTTCATAAGTAAAACGATTTGGTCAGCTTGTGCGGCTGTAATAGGAACTTCGTATTCTTTGCTATATTTTAATAACTCTTTTGTAGAAATATGATTTAATTTTTTATTAACAATTTGTTTAATGAGGTTCATCTTATTATCCTCCTTCACGCGTTCTTCTATCGAAATATATGAGCATGTAGCTTGTACATATTCGTATGGAGTTTCTTTTTTCATGAGGAAAAGAAGCGTATGTTATAATATAAGGACGAAACTACAGAAAAAGAGTACAGGGAGGGCTTATGGAGCAAAAGCAACATCGAAAAGAAAGTGTTATTCATCTCATTTATCGTTTAGTTATGATTATTTTTGGAGCAGCATGCGCGGCGGTGGCGATTGAACTATTTTTAATGCCAAATAAAATTATTGATGGTGGAATTATTGGTATTTCTCTTATATTAGATTATCTTACTCCTAACATTTGGTGGTTAAGTTTTTCTACTTTAGTCGTTGTTCTCAATATCCCATTTATGTATTCCGGTTATAAGCAAATTGGAAAAACATTTATGTTATCTTCGACATTTGGTATTGTAGCGTTAGCTTTCATTGAGTCAACGTTACATGCGGTGCCACCATTTACAACAGAACCTATTTTAGCGACAGTGTTTGGTGGGCTTATTTTAGGTCTTGGTGTAGGACTTGTAATTCGTCATGGTGGGTCGTTAGATGGAACTGAAATTATGGGGATTTTATTAACGAAGAAACTACCGTTCTCTGTTGGTGAATTCGTAATGTTTGTGAACTTATTTATTTTTGCATGGGCAGCATTTGTGTTTGGTGTGGAACAAGCGATGTATTCTGTTATGACGTACTATATCGCATTTAAAACAATCGATACAGTAATTCAAGGGCTAGATGAAACGAAGGCGGTTTTAATTGTATCTGATCAATATGAGGAAGTATCAAACGCGATTTTGCATCGTCTTGGCCGTGGAACGACAAAGCTTGTAGCAAAAGGTGGTTACACGGATAAAGAAAAAGAAGTTATTTATGCAGTTGTAACGCGTCTAGAAGTGACGAAATTAAAGTCAATTGTGCATGAAATTGATGAAAATGCGTTTGTTACGATTATGAGCACGCAAGAGACAAATGGTGGTAAGTTTAAATCGGCTATTCACTAAAAGTTTATAGGAATATTTTTTGAAAGCAGAGAATTTTTCTCTGCTTTTTGTTATAATAGTAAGGTTTCTTGAAAAAATAGATATATTTTAGGCAGATTGGTTTACAACTATAATAAGCTGTACTATAATTCAAATAGATATAAATCGGAATCATTCTGAATTAAAATAGGTGAGATGCTATGAATAATATATTAGAAATTGAAGGTTTAACATTCCGATATGAAGATCGGAATGTGTTAGAAAATATTAATTTGCAAGTTCCGAAGGGAGCTTTTTTAGGTTTAGTGGGACCGAATGGTTCAGGTAAATCAACTTTACTTAAGTGTTTATTAGGCGTTTTAAAGCCAAAAGAAGGAAGCATACGCGTGTTTGGCGTTGATAGTAAGAAGTTTAAGGAATGGAACAAAGTTGGTTATGTATCCCAAAAGGCAAATAGTTTCAATTCTGGTTTTCCAGCAACTGTTTCTGAAGTTGTCTCAATGGGACTTGTTTCGAAAAAAGGGCTTTTTCGCTTTTTTACAAAAGAGGATAAAAAAAAGGTAGAAAAAGCAATTGCTGATGTAGGGATGAGTGAGTTTCAAGGTCGTAACATTGGAGAGCTTTCTGGTGGACAGCAACAGCGTGTATTTATTGCTCGTGCGCTCGTTAGTGATCCTGAATTGCTTATTTTGGACGAGCCTACTGTTGGAATCGATGTGAAAAATGTGGAAAGTTTTTACGAAATATTAGAGGATTTAAACAAAAGGCTCGGGATCACATTAATTCTTGTTACTCATGATATGGGAGCTGTTACTGAAAAAGTAACACATGTTGCATGCCTAAACCAACATCTACATTTCCATGGAAATGTAGAGAAGTTCCGAGAGTTAGAAGATGCAGAAATGTCCGTCTTATATGGACATCATGTTCATCGTTTAGAACACGAACATGAGCATCACGGGAGGATATAATGATACAAGATTTTTTACAATATGACTTTTTACGAAATTCTTTATACGCAGGTATTTTAATTGGACTTGTTGCACCGCTAATTGGTGTGTTTGTTGTTATTCGTCGTTTATCTCTTATTGCGGATGCATTAAGTCACGTGACGTTATCGGGTATTGCAGCAAGTTTATTACTTGAAAAAACCATTTTTACAGGTGGATTTTTAAACCCCTTATATATGGGGATGATTTTCTCGATTGGTGGAGCGCTACTAATCGAAAAGTTACGAACTGTATATAAGCACTATCAAGAATTAGCAATTCCAATTATCCTTTCGGCAGGGATGGGGGTTGGAGTTATTTTCATTTCACTTGCAAATGGATTTAACACAGACTTATTTAGTTATTTATTTGGTAGTGTCAGTGCTGTAACAAGTACAGATTTAATTATTATTGGGATTGTAGCAATTGTTGTTGTTGCGACAATTATTTTATTATATAAAGAGCTGTTTCTATTATCATTTGATGAGGAATACGCAGTATCAACTGGTTTAAGAGCGAAATGGATTCACTTTATTTTCATTATATTAGTTGCTCTTGTCATTGCAGTATCAATGCGTGTAGTGGGGGTTCTTCTCGTATCATCATTAATGACATTACCAGTTGCAGCAAGTATTCGTATTGCTAAAGGATTTAAACAAACAATTTTCTTTTCCATTTTATTTGGTGAAATTGCAGTAATTGGTGGAATGTTTGCTTCGTATCAACTTGATCTAGCGCCAGGTGGTACAATTGTTATGATAGCAGTTCTTATTTTAATCGGTGCGATTTTATGGAAGAAGAAAAAAACTGCATAAAGTAGGGATAGGTATGAATCTAACAGAAGCTTTACGCCTAATGAAAGAAAAAGGATATAAACATACTGGAAAAAGAGAAGAGATGCTCAGATTATTTGCAGCACATAATCGTTATTTAACTGCGAAAGACGTTTTAGAACATATGAAAGACGATTATCCAGGGCTTAGTTTTGATACGATTTATCGTAACTTAACAGTTTTTGCTGAGATTGGTGTTTTAGAACAAACGGAATTAAATGGCGAAAAACATTTTCGTTTTACTTGTTCTATTATGGAACATCATCATCATTTTATTTGTTTGGATTGTGGGGGGACGAAAGAGATTACTTCCTGCCCAATGGATTTTATGAATAAAGATTTTACTGGTTATGAAGTAACGGGTCATAAGTTTGAAATATATGGTCGTTGTCCAAAATGTGCAAAGTAAAAGCTCGTCGGTTATGTAACTGACGAGCTTTTTTACGTAGAAAAGAAGGTTGCTCACAAATATTGTGGCAACCTTCTTTTTATTGTTCTTGTGTCTCTTTTTCTTTTTCTCGTTCAGCAGCCATTTCAGCAGCAATTACGTCGATTTCTTTTTTCAGTTCTTCTACCATTGTTTCTTCTGGTACTTTACGAACGACTTGCCCTTTACGGAATAATAATCCCTCTCCACGTGCACCGGCAATACCGATATCAGCTTCACGAGCTTCACCAGGGCCATTTACAGCGCAACCAAGTACTGCAACTTTAATTGGTACTTGAAGTGTAGAGATGTATTCTTCCACTTCGTTAGCAATGCTAATTAAATCGATTTCAATACGACCACAAGTTGGACAAGAGATAAGTGTTGCTGCATTAGACGCAAGACCGAATGATTTTAATAATTCGCGAGCAACTTTTACTTCTTCAACTGGATCAGCACTTAATGAAATACGTAGTGTATTTCCGATGCCTTTATTTAAGATTGCTCCAAGACCAGCAGCACTTTTTACAGTTCCGGCAAACAATGTTCCAGATTCTGTAATACCTAAATGTAATGGATAATCAAAAGCACGAGCAGCTTTCTCGTATGCTTCGATTGCTAAGTTAACATCAGAGGCTTTCATAGATACGATAATATCGTGGAAATCTAAGTCCTCTAAAATTTTAATATGATGTAGCGCGCTCTCAACCATACCATCTGCAGTTGGGTACCCGTACTTTTCTAAAATGTGTCGCTCTAATGAACCAGCGTTTACACCGATACGGATTGGAATACCGCGCTCTTTTGCTGCATTTACAACAGCTTCTACTTTATGGCGACGACCAATATTACCTGGATTGATACGTACTTTATCGATGCCACCTTCAATTGCTTTTAAAGCAAGGCGATAATCAAAATGAATATCAGCAACAAGTGGAATGTTGATTTGTTTTTTTATATCAGCAATAGCATCTGCTGCGCGTTCATCTGGAACGGCAACGCGGACGACTTGACAGCCGGCTTCTTCTAAACGCTTGATTTCAGCAACTGTTGCTTCAACATCATGTGTTTTTGTTGTTGTCATACTTTGTATAATTAATTCATTATTACCGCCGATTGTTAAATTACCGACTTTAACTGGACGTGTTTTTGTACGATGAGTCATTTCATTCACGAATAGATCGCTCTCCTTATAAAAGAAGTTTCTTATTTAGTCCCTCATATCAATGATAGTATACGTGATATAGGGCTATAGAAACCGAAGTACTCGGTTTCACTTTTACTATTGTATCAGCGCCTTTATGTAATTGACAAGGATTAAGTGATAGCTTATTGATATAACGGGAATTTATAAGACTTTCCAATTTGTATTTTTGTAGCAGATGTACTTTTGTTTAATTGTTTAAAGTCGTCAATGACTTTTTCTATGGAAGGAATTTTTTTCTTGTTAATTTGTTCTGTAATAGAAAGAACTGTCTCACCAGTTTTTACTTCAATTGTTTTATAAGATACATCCGTTTCTTTTTCTGTTTTGTTCGCTTTATTTTGTTGACTGTCTGTGTTTTCTTTTTTAATTGTTTGAGCAGCAGTTGTTTTTTTATATGAACTTAACATCGGTAAAGTACCGATTTTTATATCGTAATAAAATATATAACCGAGAACAAGCACGAATAGGAATATACCTAATCTCTTCATATTCTTCACTCCTTTGCTAGGAATATATGCTTGTCCAAAAAAAAAATGCCTATTTAGGCATTTTTTATTTTTCTTTCGGTTTGGGTACCTCTTTAATCGTTAAGTATAGAACGATTAAAACAACAGCGATATAAATGAACGTTGCTCCAGGTACGACGATTTTGAATAAATCCATAATCATGAAGAAAATGGTTGGGATTGTGTAGCTGTATGCAGTTAGTGTCCAAACTTGTTTATAGGATAGTTTACGTTGACCGCTCATAGCAGAACCGATGAACGCAAGTAAAGTCACGCCTACAAAAGTGATGAATAATTGGAATAGGTACACTAAGAATCCAATAACAAATAATAAAATTGGATAAATATTATCGAATAAAGAAATAAATTCTTGTAAATCTTTTTTCTCCAGGGATGCACCTAACAAATCGTTATAAGAATACGTTTGTGTTTGACCATTTCCCATAGAGACTACTTTATCTTTTAAAACAAATAAACCTGTTTTATTTTGATATTTTTCTAGGTCTGTTGAATTTGGATCAAATACGAAAAGTGTATTTCCTTCTTCTTTTTCAATAGGTTGATCAATATCGGCTTTTAGTTCGCCATTTTCGATTTTAAAATCAGGTAAATCTTTATCGATGACTTGATTTACCATGCCAACACCATCCTGGATAAAACTACCGTACAAAAAAGTTCTTGGAATAGTAGTAATTAAGCAAAGTAGCATAATATACAAAATGGTTTTACCGATTTTTTGAAAACGGAATAGCGCCATATCTTTAGGCGAGTATATGCTTTTTACGAATTGGGTAAATATGGACATAGATTCACTTCCTTTATGTATGTATAAAATCATTGTAACGTAGGAATCTAGAGAATCTCAAGATATATTATATTTACATATAGTGGAGATAACTAAATTTCTTTTATTAACTTTCTTCTTTTAAATAAGAAAAATACAATTGACACTTTTCTTTTCTATATGGTAAATTTATCTTACATTTCTTAAAGAGCATATCCGATAGGAATTCCTCTATTTGATATGTTGTTACATACATAATTGTGGACCCTTAGCTCAGCTGGTTAGAGCAGACGGCTCATAACCGTCCGGTCGTAGGTTCGAGTCCTACAGGGTCCATATCCATTTCGCATGTTTATTATGTTAGCAGGAAGCTTCCTTGTAGAAGGAAGCTTTTTTTACGGAATATATGAGCATTTTAATTGAAAAGAAGTGGGAATTTTGCTACTTTAATGATAGCAAGACAATGTGATTTATTTGTTTGCACCCTATGGCAATTAGGGTAGAATGAAGTTGTATGTCACTTAAGTGGCAATACATAAACTGGGAGGAATATAACAATGGCAAAACACGAATTACCAAATTTACCTTATGCGTATGATGCTTTAGAGCCTCACTTTGACAAAGAAACAATGAACATCCATCATACAAAACATCACAACACGTACATTACAAACTTAAACGCTGCTTTAGAAGGTCATGCAGAATTAGCTGACAAAAGCGTAGAAGAATTAGTTGCAAACTTAAACGAAGTACCAGAAGCAATCCGTACAGCAGTACGTAACAATGGTGGCGGACATGCTAACCATACATTCTTCTGGACAATCCTATCTCCAAACGGCGGAGGACAACCTGTAGGTGAACTTGCAACTGCAATTGAAGCAAAATTCGGTAGCTTCGATGCATTCAAAGAAGAATTCGCAAAAGCTGGCGCAACTCGCTTCGGTTCTGGTTGGGCTTGGTTAGTAGTAAACAATGGTGAGTTAGAAGTAACAAGCACTCCAAACCAAGATTCTCCTTTAACTGAAGGTAAAACTCCAGTTATCGGTTTAGATGTTTGGGAGCATGCTTACTACTTAAACTACCAAAACCGTCGTCCAGACTACATCGGCGCATTCTGGAACGTTGTAGATTGGAACGCTGCTGAAAAACGTTACCAAGAAGCAAAATAATCGTAATAAATATAGAAAAAGCTAGGGGAGAGCTCCTAGCTTTTTTCTATGCTTTCCTTTTACATAATTGGGCTTGTCTTTGGAAGACTAGAACATGAAGTAAAGGAGAGTTGTGTATGAAATGGAAACATATAATTGGTGACGTTGAAGTGAATCGGGATTTAGTGTTATTGCTCCTTATAGGAGGTTTATACACGCTCGCAATTTCTTTATCGAATACGTTTGTAAATATTTATTTATGGAAACAAACACAAAATTATGTGAATCTTGGCTTGTATAATTTAGCCAGCGTGGTATTACAGCCTCTCACATTTCTTGTAGGGGGAAAATTAGCGAAACGTATCGATCGCTCGATTTTATTACGAATAGGAGTAGGGACGCTCGCAATTTTTTTTATTGTTGTCTTAGTAGCAGGGAAAAGTGCTTCTCAGTATATTTTATTAATGGGGGCTCTTTTAGGAGTAGGATACGGTTTTTACTGGTTGGCTTTTAACTTATTGACATTTGAAATTACAGAACCAGAAACAAGAGATTTCTTTAATGGGTTTCTTGGACTTCTTACATCCTTCTCTGGAATGATTGGACCAATAGCAGCAGGATACACAATTTCACGTATGGAGAAATGGAGTGGCTATACTGTTATATTCTTTCTTTCATTAGTTCTATTTGCAATTGCTGTCGTCTTAAGCTTCTTTTTATCTAAAAGAGAATGTGAAGGGCGTTATGAAATCGTGCAAGTATTGAAAGAACGACGGATTGATAAAAATTGGGGAAAGATTACACGAGCTCATTTTTTCCAAGGATTGAGAGAAGGAACGTTTATTTTTGTCATTTCAGTATATGTTTATTTAGCAACTAATAGTGAGTTTGCATTAGGGAAATACAGTTTAGTGAACTCTGCTGTATCCTTTGTATGTTATTACTTAGTTGCTCGTATGTTAAAGAAGGAGTGGCGAAAAAAAGCAATTTTACTTGGAGGCATTATTTTATATGCTGTCGTCTTTTTAGTTATTTTCAATGTTACATACACGAAATTACTTATTTATGCGGCATGTATTGCAATTGCATATCCTATTTTACTTGTTCCGTACGGATCAATGACATATGACGTAATTGGTAGAGCGAAAAATGCGAGAGAATGGCGTGTGGAATATGTCGTTGTTCGGGAGTTGTGGTTAAACGCCGGAAGAATCTGTTCCATTTTAAGTTTTTTATGTGCTGTACTATTCTTTCCACCTGAAAAAAGTTTACCTTACTTATTATGTATTTTAGGTGCTGGACATTTTCTTATTTATTTTGCAGTTAAAAATGTCAAATATGATGAGGGAAATGCGAGTAAAGCAAGTGTTGTAACGCAAGGGAACGCGCAAAATCAAACTGAACCAGAAGGTTAACTTCTCGTTTGTTTTATGCTAGAATAGAAAAAGATGTAAGACAGCAGTGAGGACACCTGTATGAAGGTGTCCCTTTCACATTACATAGCTGTTGGTAGAGGGGGTTTGTATGAGCAAGAAGCAGAAGCAAAATAAGAAAAAGACCCACGTTCCTTTTCGGTTAAACGTGCTGTTTTTCTGCGTGTTTTTAATGTTCTCCGCGGTTATTGTAAGGCTCGGATATGTACAAATTGTTCGCGGTGAAGAATATAAGAATGAAGTGGAGAAGAAAGAAAACTCAACGATAAGTAATCCTGTACCGCGTGGGAAAATATTTGACCGTTATGGGCGACCTGTAGTAGATAATGCAGCCGTTCGTACTATTACATTTACAAAAATGAAAGGATCAACTGCAGAAGATCGCTTAGAAACAGCGAAAAAGCTAGCAGATTTGATTGAAGTACCGACAGATAAATTAACAGATCGCGATAAAAAAGATTATTGGCTTGCTATGCATAAAGAGGAAGCTAAAGAAAAAATTACGAATAAAGATCGTCAAGAGTTTAAAGATAAAAAAATTGATGATAAAGAATTAGACGAGCGTCAGCGAAGTCGTGTAACAGAAGAAGAGATTAATCAATTATCCGCAAAAGATCTAGAAATACTAGCGATTAAAAGTAAGATGGACGGCGGATATGCAATGACACCTCAAGTTATTAAAAAGGATGCTACAGAAAAGGAATATTCGATTATTAGTGAAAACCTAGCAGCATTACCAGGTGTAGATACGAATGTTGATTGGGAGCGAAAATATACGTACGATGATTTATTCCGAAGTGTACTAGGTGGGGTGTCGACATCTGATGAAGGCTTACCGAGAGAAAGACTAGATTACTATCTTGTTCGTGATTATAATCGAAATGACCGAGTAGGAAAAAGTTATCTTGAACAACAGTATGAAGATAGTCTGCACGGTACGAAAGCAGAAGTTAGAAATGTTACAGATAAAAACGGTAATATTTTAGAAACGATTAATGTATCAAAAGGACAAAGTGGTAATGATCTGAATTTAACAATTGATATGGAATTACAAAAGCGTGTGGAAGATATTCTTGCGAAGAATTTAATGAGATTTAAAGGAAGCGAACCTCTTTTAGATCGCGCATTCGTTGTAATGATGAACCCAAAAAATGGTGAAGTTTTATCTATGGCGGGGAAACAATTAGTTAACGAAGATGGTCAAACGAAAGTAAATGACTTTGCATTAGGTACCATGACAAGTTCTTATCCGATGGGATCAACTGTAAAAGGTGCAACAGTACTTACTGGATATCAAACTGGTGCGATTCAACCAGGATCGGTGCAATTGGATGAACCAATTAAATTAAAAGGTACACCTACGAAGTCGTCTTGGAAAACGATGGGATACATTAATGACCTTACAGCTTTAAAAATGTCTTCTAACGTTTATATGTTTAAAACAGCGATGAATATCGCCGGTGTTAAATATGTGAGAGGTGGTACGTTAGATATACCTCAAAAAGCATTTGATACGATGCGTTATTATTTTGGACAGTTTGGACTTGGTGTAAAAACAGGAATTGATTTACCGAATGAATCTGCTGGTCAGATGGGTAGAAGTAGTCAACCAGGTTTCTTACTAGATTTATCAATTGGACAGTATGATACGTATACACCGCTTCAATTAGCGCAATATATTTCGACGATTGCCAATGGCGGATATCGCATGCAACCACAAGTTGTAAAAGAAATTCGTCAACCGGCAGTGAAACCAGATGAAGTTGGGAAAGTTGTTCAATCTATGGAACCGAAAGTATTAAATCGTATTGATATGCCGGAATCGCAAATTAAACATGTTCAAGAAGGATTTAGACAAGTGTATAATGATTCAGGTGGTACAGCTACAAAATACTTTACAGGTGCAAAATATAAAGCGGCAGGGAAGACGGGTACGGCGCAAACTGTGTATGGTGGAGATAAAGAGATTGGTAGAAATGCAAAAGGTGAACGTGTGGAAACATATAACTTAACATTAGTAGGTTATGCGCCACTTGAAGATCCAGAAGTAGCATTCTCTGTTGTCGTTCCATGGGTACATGATGATAAGACTGGTATTAATGGATATATTGGTCGTGAAATTATGGACGCTTACTTTGATTTGAAAAACAAGGAAGTAAATGGTGAAGCTCCAAAAGATGATAAAGACAATAAAAATAAAGAGCAAGATGATGAATAAAAAAGTTGTAAAAAAGCACACTATCTGAAAAGATAGTGTGCTTTTTTTTATGGTTTATGCATATCGTGTAATAAATGTGGACAAGTATACAACATTGAAAAAACGCGGCCGTATAAATGATACTTGTATATGATGGGATAGGGGATAACTGTTTTATAGGGAAATCATCAGAGGAAATGAATAGCTACTACTGAATTAAAATTGTACCGTATGTTGATTTTTTTGGAACTTTACAAAACTTTTACAAACAATTAAAACCGAATTAATAGTTTAGCAGTATTCTTATATCTGTAATCCTGTTATTTCCGGTTACTTCTAGGAGGAAGAACACGTGAAATGGATGCGTACACCGATTAAAGTTTTCGTATTATCAATATGGTTCCTCTGTTTTGAAATGTCTACTGCATTTGCTTTAAATGATACGGGAGAAGTGAGAGTTGATGGATCCTCAACGGTTTTTCCTATTATAGAAGCAGTAGCGGAGGAATATACAAAGGTGCATCCAGACGTGAAAATTTCCATCAGTATTTCTGGAACTGGGGGAGGATTTAATCGTTTCAGTAAAGGAGAAGTAGATATAAATAATGCTTCGAGAGTAATGAAACAAGTCGAGAAAAATGAAATGAAGAAAAACTCTATTCAGTTCACACCTTTTGAGGTTGCTAACGACGGTCTTACGATTGTTGTGAATCGCCATAATACATGGGTAGACGATATGTCAGTAGACGAGTTACGACTACTTTGGAGTGAAGATGGAAGAGAGAAGCGATGGTCACAAATTCATTCAACATGGCCACGTGAACAAGTGAAGTTTTATGCACCAGGCGTAGACTCTGGTACGTATGATTATTTTCAAAATGTCATCTTACAAAATCATCGCATTGTAAAAAAAGTCTCTTTGTCTGAAGATGATCAAGTTATTATGCAAGGGGTAATGAATGATAAACATGCCATTGCTTTTGTAGGATATGCTTATTATATGGCTAATCGAGATAAGGTGAAAGCAATAAAAGTAAATGGTGTATTTCCGACGAAAGAGACCATTCAATCAGGTAAGTATAAGCCGTTATCTAGGCCGCTACTTACTTATGTGAATAATGCATCTATCCGAAATAAAATGAATGTAGCAAACTATGTTGAGTTTATGATTCAGCATGTCGGTAACCTCGCTGAAGAGGTCGGATATGTAAAATTAAGAAAAGAAAAATACAATGAACAGCTGCGTATGTTAACAGAAATAAAAAGGTAATGTCAGGGTGGAAAGGGGTTTTCATCTTTGGCTCATAATGACAAAAGTCAAATTACATTTTCTGTACAACATTTGATTGAAAGAAATACAAAACAAAGAAAAAAAACGCAGCGAATCAATCGAATAGTGCCTTTATTACTAAAAATAATTGCTAGTGTTTCTATTGTGACGACACTTGGAATTGTTTTTACGCTCTCTAATGAAACAATCATGTTTTTTCAAAAAATATCATTATACTCCTTTTTAACGGAGAAAGAATGGTTACCATTTTTTGAAGATCCTAAATTCGGTATATTACCACTTATATGTGGAACGTTCCTTGTAACAGCAATTGCTATGTTTGTAGCAATTCCTATCGGTTTAGCGTGTGCCGTATTTTTAAGCGAATATGCTTCAAATAGTGCACGGAAAATATTAAAGCCGATGTTAGAGCTATTAGCAGGTATCCCGACAATTGTATATGGTTTTTTTGCATTAACAGTTGTTACACCGCTTTTACAAAGGATTATACCAGATTTACAGTTTTTTAATGCGATTAGTCCAGGAATCGTTATCGGATTTATGATGATGCCTACAATTGCATCTCTATCTGAAGACGCGATGAGATCTGTGGCGAAAGGGACGAAAGAAGCTTCATTAGCACTCGGAGCGACGCGGTTTGAAATGGTAAAACAAGTGGTGTTTCCGTCCGCTTTTACAGGGATTATGGCAGCAATTATATTAGCAGCTTCTCGTGCAATTGGTGAAACGATGATCGTTGTAATTGCAGCAGGATCCACACCAAATGTATCGCTTGATCCGACACATTCTATTCAAACGTTAACAGCCTATATTGTGCAAGTAAGTTTAGGTGATGCTCCGCATGGAACGATTACGTATTACAGCATGTATGCTGTAGGCGCAACGTTATTTTTGTTTACCTTTATTATGAACATCATTTCGCAGTCAATTATGCGCCGTTTTAGGAGGATGACATAATATGCGAATGTTGAATCATAAAAAAATACAAAAAAATATGGCATCACGCTTTTTAAAAGATCGAATTTACAAATTGTTATTTTATATAGCAATTTTATTTTCAATCGTAATTTTGTTTTTGTTACTGTTTCAAATTGTTGAAAAAGGTATAAGTTATCTTTCAATAGATTTCTTTACAAATTTCGCTTCACGTAATCCGAAAGAAGCTGGTATTGCTGCAGCTTTGTCAGGGACAATATTATTTATGAGTATTGTTATACCTGTTTCTTTTATATTTGGAGTTGGAACAGCACTTTATTTAGAGCAATATGCGAAGGAATCTCTATTTAAAAAAATAATAGAGATTAATAATCAAACGTTGGCAGGAGTACCATCCGTTGTATTTGGATTGCTTGGTTTAACTATTTTTGTATATGCTCTTCATTTAGGAGAGAGTATAGTTGCAGCAGCATTGACGATGAGTCTACTCGTTTTACCAACAGTTGTTGTGGCGAGTCAAGAAGCAATTCGATCAGTACCAAGTGTTTTATTAGAGGGTTCTTACGGATTAGGTGCTACGAAGTGGCAAACGATGTATCAAATTGTATTGCCATATGCTTTCCCAGGGATTATAACGGGCTGTACGTTAGCGATATCAAGAGCAATTGGAGAGGCTGCACCACTATTAGTTATTGGGGCACTTGCGTTTGCGAATTATGTTCCATTTAGTATGTTTGATAGATTTACAGTTCTACCAATTCAAATTTTTAATTGGATGAGTAGGCCACAAGAAGAATTTCAGTATGTAGCAGCAGCTGGGATGATTGTTTTGTTAGGTTTGTTGCTATTTATCAATATATTTGTTTTATGGTTACGAAATCGAAAATAAGTTGGAAGTGGATGAAAGGGGAATTCAAATGGTAGCAACAGTAGTAAATGTACAGGTGAAAAACGAAGAGAAAATCGAGACTGCGCCAAAGAAGGTAGTATTTGATACGAAAAATTTAAATTTATGGTACGGGGAAGACCATGCTTTAAAAGATATTAATTTAAGTATTCATGAGAATGAAGTTACAGCCATTATCGGTCCAAGTGGCTGTGGTAAATCAACTTACTTAAAAACATTAAATCGCATGGTAGAGTTAGTACCGATCGTTCGAACTACAGGTGTAATTGAGTATAGAGAACGCAATATATTTGATAAATCATATCCAGTTGAAGAATTAAGAACGCATGTAGGAATGGTGTTCCAAAAGCCAAATCCATTTCCAAAATCTATTTATGAGAATGTAACATACGGTCCAAAAATCCATGGTATTCGTGACAAAAAGACATTAGATGAAATTGTTGAAAAAAGTTTACGTGGAGCAGCGATTTGGGATGAGTTAAAAGATCGTTTGCACGATAATGCATACGGTTTATCTGGTGGACAGCAACAGCGTCTATGCATCGCACGCTGCTTAGCTATTGAGCCAGACGTTATTTTAATGGATGAGCCAACATCGGCATTAGACCCAATTTCAACATTAAAAGTAGAAGAATTAATTCAAGAGCTAAAGAAAGATTTTAGTATTGTTATCGTAACGCATAATATGCAACAAGCAGCGCGTATTTCAGACAAAACAGCTTTCTTCTTAAGCGGGGAAGTTGTGGAGTATACAGATACAAACAAATTATTTACGACTCCTTCAGATAAGCGTACAGAAGATTATATTACAGGTCGCTTTGGTTGATATCGTTTCAAAGCTAAGAGCAAATGCCCTCTTAACAGAGGGCATTTCTTATTTTATCTTACTGTTAATAAAGAAGTAATACTTCTCCTTATCTTAAGTTTTATTACAAGCGTAAGAGGCTATGTAGGAGATTTACCCCGCTATTTGCGGGCAGTAAGACCCCCACCTTAAAATTTAGCGAAAGCAAAGAAGTTAGGGAGGGGATCTTGCTGCCTATCAAATCCCGATTGATGAGGGTTGATTAAAGTTTCACTTTTATATAATGGCACATAATATTGAGGGGGAAGAAAAATGGTAAGAGAACAGTTTCAAGGTGATTTAAAAGCGTTACAGCAAAAGGTGATTGAGCTTGGAGAATTAGCAAATGCGGCTTTATTGATTGCTATGGAAGGTCTGCATACAAGAGATGTAGAGAAAGCGTTAGAGGTCATTGATGGTGATTACCGCATGGATAATTTAGAAGAGGAAATAAACGATCTTGCGCTTATGCTCATTACGAAGCAGCAACCTGTAGCAAGTGACTTAAGAAGGATTTTTATTTCAATTAAAACAGCGACAGATTTAGAGCGCATTGCAGATCATGCTGTTAATATTGCAAAGGCTACAATTCGTCTTGGGGAAAAAGAAGTGGCTGTTAGTTTGCACAACCTAGATGAAATGTTTGCGGTTGCAAATGAGATGTTGCATTTAGCGTTAGAAGCATATGAACAAGAAAATTTAACTTTTGCAAAACAAATTGCTGAAATGGATGATTCCGTTGATGAAATATATGGAAAAGCAATTCGTGAGTTTATATCTTCAGTTCCGGAACAACCAGAAGCAATTACGCAAATTACACAATTATCATTTGTCGCGAGATATATTGAGCGTGTAGCAGATCATATTACAAATATTGCTGAAAATGTCTTTTATTTAGTAAAAGGAAAGCATTATTTATTGAATGAGTAGGAATGAAAGTAGGTGATGAGAAATCACCTGCTTTTTTTAGTCAAAACATGACAAAAAAAGCTCGTTGTTTCCTTTAGTTTATGATGATAAGATGTATCATAATGTAATGGAAAAATTAGTATATATGTTTGTCGTTAATAAGTATTATTTACCAATTTATAGTAAGCGCTTTCTTGTTGTTTGAAATGTACTTTTTTATAGGTTAGAAATTTAATTATATAGTCTTCTAAATGAGGATGTGTTTAACTAATCAAGTTTATGCTGCTAGTTCATGTGGGATAGGGAATATACATATGGTATATGGAGTTACTGAACATTATATAAGTGGAGGCTGAAGTATATGAAGGGGGTTATTTTAGCTGGAGGAAAAGGAAGGCGCCTTAGACCATTAACATGTAATACTCCAAAGCCGATGTTACCATTATTAGAAAAACCAGTTTTAGAATATAATATTGAGTTATTACGCCAGCATGGTATTCGTGAAATTGCAATTACTGTTCAATATATGAGTACGACCATTAAGCAATATTTTGGTGACGGTAGTAAATGGGGAGTTAACTTGTATTATTTTGAAGACTCTCCTCCGCTTGGCACAGCAGGGAGTATTAAACAAGCAGAACAATTTTTAGATGAAACATTTGTTGTGATAAGCGGGGATGCATTAACTGACTTTCAATTATCAGAAGGAATTAGGTTTCATGAACAAAAGAAAAGAATGGTAACATTGTTTGTGAAAGAAGTAGAAAATCCACTCTCATTTGGATTGGTTGTAATGAATAAAGACCAGGAGGTTACACGATATATAGAAAAGCCGGGCTGGAATGAGGTAGTATCTAATGTTGTGAATACAGGCATATATATTATGGAGCCAGAAATCTTTTCTTACATACCGCCTAGGCAATTTTTTGATTTCAGTCATGATGTGTTTCCGTTATTGGCAAACAAAAATGTGTTATTCGCATATTTGTCAGAAGGTTATTGGTTAGATATCGGCACATTTAATCAATATCGACAAGCACAATTTGATTTGTTAACGAAAAAGTTACAAGTACCTATTCCTTATACAGAAGTATTACCGATGGTATGGATGGGAGAAGGGGTGACGATTGGTAAAGGGACGAAAATTCATGGCCCCTCTTTTATTGGAGAAGGAGCAAAGATTGGTACAGGAGCTGTAATTGAGCCATATTCTATTATTGGGAAAAATAGTATCGTTTCAAATTATTCTCATCTTCAAAAAAGTATTGTTTTTGCAAATACCCACATTGGGAAGTATTGTGAACTATTAGAAACGACAATAGGAGAGCGTACAATAGTTGAAGATGATGTTACACTGTTTCAAAAAAGTGTTGTAGCGGATCACTGTCACATCGGAAGAAGTACGGTAATTAAGCAAAAAGGAAAACTATGGCCTTATAAGGCGATTGATAGTCATTCGATAGTAGGAGCGGCTGGTATTCAAGAGAGTGAAATGAGTGCAGGGTGGTTACAAAAAAGCCGCATTGTAGGAAGAGGGAATGTTGAAATTACTCCCCAGTTTATCGTGAAGATTGCGATGGCGTATGGTTCTCTTTTTAAAAAAGGAGAAAGTATATTAATTGGAAGTCAAGAAAATATAGAAACAACCTCTTATAAAAATTTATTTTTACATGCTATTCATGGTATAGGGATTCATACGATGGAATGTAAAGAAATGAACGAGTCACTTTTTCAATATAGTGTTCATCATTTGCAATGTGCAGGTGGGGTTTTCATTCAAGTGGAGAATGAGAATGAGATTGTTATAAAGTTGTATGGTCAAGCTGGCATGCCGTTAACGTATAAGCAGCAAAAAGAGATAGAACAAGTATATATGTCCGAATTGTTTTATTACGTGCATGAGAAAGAGATGGGGCGAAATAAGCTGGTTCATGTTTCTATGAATGAGTATATAGAAGTTATATTGGGGCATATTGATATCGAGAAAATACAGATGCAGAAGTTTCATCTTCTTATTAATAAGAGAAATGATACGTTGCAACATTTACTTATGCTCTTTCTACAAAGACTTGGTTGTACAGTTACATGGATTTATGCAAGCGAACAAAAAGATCATGTGAAAGCTTTGATGAAATCAAGTAAAGCGAATATGGCTCTTATGTTTTCTGAGCAAGGAAATCATTTCGAGTTATACGATAAACATAGTAATATTTACCAAGGTACAGATTTGGAAGAGGTCGATATTCCAGATTTCTTACTCGAATCGACAGGAAATATTTACCCAATGTCTTTGAAGTTAGGAGAATGTTATCTTCTATTTTATACGCAGGATGAAAGAAAGTCGTTTCAAGTAAGGTGGAAGCGAGATATTTTATATCGGATTGGAAAATTATTCGAGCTAATAGCATTGCAAGGAAAAACGTTTCTCAGCATAGTAGAGCAATCACCTCCGCTCTATTTACTTTATGATGAAGTGGTATGTTCATGGAATGAAAAAGGGGAAATTATGAGGAAATTATTGGATGATATAGAAAGGAAGGGAGAAGGTATATTTGAAGGAGTACAGTTCAAATATACTGAAAAAGAGTGGTCTTATATCGTTTCTGACACAAAACAACCAAAATTTTTGGTGTATTCACATGCTAGAAACCCAGTAATAGCAAGGGAAAATATGAAAAATCTTATAGAAAAAATTAGACAATATCAAAAGGTGTAGAATTTTTATTTTAAAAGTGGTATTATAGTATAGTCTGATTTAAGTTATTAGTACTGGAGGGAAATAAGAATGCGTGTGAATATTACTCTAGCATGTACAGAATGCGGAGATCGTAACTATATCTCAAAGAAAAATAAACGTAACAACGCTGAGCGTATCGAGCTTAAAAAGTATTGCAAGCGTGACAAGAAGTCTACGTTACACCGTGAAACAAAGTAAGCAGTAGGAATATTTTCCTACTGTTTCTTTTTTTATTCGATTCCTATGTTAAAAGTGATACACTATCAGCATAGAGTAAAGTGTCACTGTAAGGGGGAGAATGTGTGAAAGCAGAGAAAGTACGTTTACGTAAACAAATAATAGAACACATGAATTCTTTATCAGAAGAACAGTATACAACTTTATCAGAACAGATTGCATTTTCGTTGTATGCGCAAAAAGAGTGGGTTGAAGCTAAAACAATTGGAATTACTCTTTCAATGGAAAATGAAGTGAATACATATCCTATTATCGAAAAAGCTTGGGAAGAAGGAAAGAAAGTTGTAGTTCCTAAGTGTAATAAAGGAACTAGAACGATGTCCTTCCGGCAAATTAATGATTTTGATCAATTAGAAACGGTGTATATGAATTTACGTGAACCGATTCCCGGGCTTACGGAAGAAGTGAATATGGATGAAATTGATCTTCAAATTGTCCCAGGCGTAGCTTATACAGAACGAGGAGAGCGAATTGGGTACGGCGGTGGCTATTATGATCGTTATCTCGTGCATTATAAAGGGAAAACGCTGTCATTAGCGTATGATTTTCAAATGGTAAAACACATTCCAGTAGAGCCATTTGATAAAAACATAGAAAAAATTATTACAGAAAAAGGAACACTGCTTATAAATAAGCTTGTATAGACAAATAAAAATTGACGAGACTTTTTCTTCTTGATTATAATGAAATATGTGAACGTTTTCTTATTATAATTTTTTATAGTAAGTGAGCATAGAGGGTGATGAAATGGTATCTATTTATGATATTCAGCAATTGCTAAAGAAATTTGGTACGATTATTTATACGGGAGATCGAATTGCAGATTTACAATTAATGCAAGATGAATTGCGTGAATTAAATCAATCACAGCTAATCGATCCACAAGACTATCAAACAGCTTTATTTTTATTGAAGCAAGAAATTCAAAAAGAGCTAAATAAGAATTAGATAAAGGTAGGTAAGCAACATGGAAGAGAAATGGTTAGTTGGTGTTGACCTTGGTGGTACAACGATTAAATTAGCATTTATTAATGTATACGGTGAAATTTTACATAAGTGGGAAATCCCTACGAATACAGGTGAGCAAGGAAAACATATTACACTTGATGTTGCGAAAGCAATTGATAAAAAGCTAGAAGAATTAGGCGAATTGAAGAGCAAATTAATTGGTATTGGTATGGGAGCTCCTGGTCCTGTACATGTGGCGTCTGGAATGATTTATGAAGCGGTTAATTTAGGATGGAAAAACTATCCGCTAAAAGATTTATTAGAAGTAGAAACAGGATTACCTGTTGTTATTGATAATGATGCGAACTTAGCAGCGCTTGGTGAAATGTGGAAAGGTGCTGGTGAAGGTGCAAAAGATTTAATCTGTATGACACTTGGTACGGGCGTTGGTGGTGGTGTAATCGCCAATGGTGAGATTGTACACGGCGTGAGTGGTGCTGCTGGTGAGATTGGACATATTACAGTCGTTACAGAAAATGCTTTCCCATGTAATTGCGGGAAGTCTGGTTGCTTAGAAACAGTAGCATCTGCGACAGGTATTGTACGTGTTGCTATGCAAAAAATACAAGAGACTAATAAAGAGAGCGTGTTGCGTTCTATGTTAGCTGAAGAAGGACGTATTACATCAAAAGATGTCTTTGAAGCACTTGGACAAGGTGATGAATTAGCAGGTGAAGTAGTAGAAAAAGTAGCTTCTTATTTAGGATTAGCTGTAGCGAACCTTTCTAGTACATTGAACCCAGAGAAAATTGTTATTGGTGGAGGCGTGTCTAAAGCTGGAGATGCGCTATTAGAACCAATTCAACGCTATTTCGAGCAATACGCTTTCTCACGTGCTGTAAAGAGCACGAAGTTAGCTATTGCAACACTTGGTAATGATGCAGGTGTTATCGGAGGAGCTTGGCTTGTAAAAAAGCACAAATACGAAGCGAAGATGATATAAGTTGTGAAATATGAAAAGAGGAAGGGGGAACCCTTCCTCTTTTTGTGTAAAATCTCGATGAAGAATAAAGTGTAAACGAATTAAGCTGCTGGTGGATACCCGTTATATAGAACAGTCATGATCGTAAACCATCCGAAAACGAGTACAGTTGCAATTGCAAAGCCGCTCGCGAAAAAGTTTTTTTCACGAAGTGTTCTAAGCGTAGCAAATACAGCTAACAGAGTGACAAGTGTAAAAATAATAACAAGGCCCATACAATATCCTCCTCTGTCTACCCATTTCTTATTATGAGTTTTTGGAATATTTACTCTTTTATATTGTACATGTTTTAAAAATGATTGTCGAGATAGCATCCTTTCTTTTCCTCAGAGAAAGAAATGTTGTATCATTAAAAGTAAGTTTTTAATAACTGGAGGAGATTTTTATATGAAATGGATACAAATGCCGTTAGGCCCATTACAAACAAATGCTTATATTTTAATGAACGATCAAAAAGAGTGCATTATCTTTGACCCTGGTCATGAAGGTGAAAAGCTCGTTACATATTTACAAGAAGAACAATTAAAACCATTGGCTGTTTTATTAACACATGCTCACTTTGATCATATCGGTGCTGTTGATGCCGTAAGAGACGCTTTTTATATTCCTGTGTACGTACATAAAGAAGAAGCAGATTGGTTAGGAGATGCAACTGTAAACGGCTCTCAAATTTTTATGATGAACCGCAGTATTACAGCAAAACCAGCGGATCATATTATTGATGCAGAAGGTACATTAACAATTGGATCATTTAATTTTGAAGTTTTTGAGACACCAGGACATTCTCCAGGAAGTATTTCTTATTATAGTAAAGAAGCGAATGCTGTATTCTCAGGAGATGTATTGTTCCAAATGAGCATTGGAAGAACAGATTTGCCTGGTGGAAGTTTTGCTGAATTAATTGGAAGTATTGAAGAGAAATTATTTGTATTACCAGATGAAACAGCGGTGTTATGTGGACATGGTCCAGAAACAAGCATTGGCTTTGAAAAAGAAAATAATCCGTTTTTACAATAAGGAGTTATTATGGGAATGGAGCTCATTTTAAGAGAATGGATGGGGAAAGAAAAGGATTATTCAATTTCATATAGTACGTATATGAACCTTGTATTGTATACGGAGGGTCATGGATATTATATGAAAGAACGTGAAAAGATTGGAAGACAAGGGGATTTTTTTACAAGTAGCAATGTATCCTCTGTTTTTGCAAAAACTTTTGCTAAACTTTTTATTCGTCTTGTTGAAAATGGTGAAGTTGCTTCGAATATTTGTGAGGTTGGTGGGGGAACAGGGAAGTTTGCCTATGATGTTTTACAAGAATGGAAGCAATTATCTCCAAACACCTTTATTAATTTAAACTATTCAATGATTGAAGTGAGCCCTTTTCATAGGAAATTACAGCAGGAGCAACTTGGCTCATTTTCTAATGTATCGTACTATACCTCCTATAGTGAAATGGGAGATTCTTTCGAGGGAATTCTTTTTTCGAATGAGTTGTTTGATGCATTTCCTGTTGAAGTAATTGAGAAAAGAAATGGTATATTGTATGAAGTACGTATTACATATACAGAGGAAGGAAACCTTTCAGAAGTATGTAGGCCGTTAAATAAAAGAATTGGTCGCTATTTATTGAAATATAATATTTATATTGCTGAAGGGCAACGTTTTGAAGTACCAATTGTTATGGAGGAGTATATAAAAGAAATTTCGAAATGGTTTCAAAAAGGTATATGTATTACAGTTGATTACGGATACACAAAAGAAGAATGGATGCATCCAGCACACCGCGAAGGAAGTTTGCGAGGATATTATCAGCATAAGCTAATGCGTAACCCACTAGCGCATCCAGGTGAAATGGATCTTACTACTCATGTTCATTGGGACGAGCTAAAGGAGATCTTTAGTATGCAAGGAATGAGTGCAGTATGGCATAAGAAACAATCTGAGTTCTTGTTAGCTGCAGGGATATTAGAACAGCTTACGAGCCATCAAGATACGAATCCTTTTTCTGAAACGCAAAAACAAAATCGAGCAGTTCGTTCTATGATTTTAAATGGAGGAGTAGGGAGTTCGTTTGATGTTGTTATACATACAAAAGATATGCAACATTTACATTTGGATCAGTATGTAACAATATAAAAAACAAGACACAGTATATACTGTGTCTTGTTTTTTAATACGACTTATGTAGTATTATATATTTCCTCTCATGATATATATTTATATTAAAGATATGAGATAAAAAATATAGAATACGTTCTTTTTCTGCGATTATTAGTCCCTAACCTAATAATACACGAACGAGTTGAATGATTGTTTCATTCTCTACTTTGTAATAAATTTCCAATCCTTTTCTTTCACTAGAAACGATTTTAGCGCTTTTTAATTTTGCTAAATGCTGTGAAATTGTAGATTGTGGCATGTTTAAGCCAGTATACATTGTAGAAACGTTGCTTGGACCGCGCTCGATTAATCCTTTTACGATACATAAACGAACAGGATGAGCTAGCACTTTTAATAATTCTGCATTACTTTCATATAGTTCTAATTCTTTTTGAAAGGTTTCTAACATGTTCTTTTCCACCTCCGTGTGAGCTATTATACCATACTATACATACCAAAAATTTAAAGAAAAGAAAATAGTTGTTGCAGAAAAAAAGTCCTAAAGTAAAGAAATTGTAAGAAAAGAGACCCGGATGTAAATAAAATAGGTAAATTAGCATGTTTTTGTAAAATGACATTTTTGGGTGAAAATTTCGATGCGTTTTAAAAATTGAAAGATATAGATATATTTGTAACACAATTTTATCATGATTTTCTTATTCTTTCAAATGAATATACGAAATTTTTAAAATAATATGACAAAGGAATTATAATGATATATATAGAATATAAAACAGGTTAAAAGAAAAGAAGCTGAATGTCATTCGCTTCTTTATGGTGATAATGAAATATTTGATTACGGCTGATAAATCTTAGGATGATCAAGTCATTAGTCATTTATTCTAAAATTCATCTTTTAGCAACGTTAAAAATCTGTGATTCCATATGTTCTCATAAAAATCAATTGTCTCTTTTGCGGACATAAAAGGATTATTCAACGTAGAGGTTGTTTTCTGTCCCATAAAGTTTTCGTATCCTAGTCCGTGGGCAAACTTAATCGTTGCATCCATACAGTACTCTGTTTGGGCGCCACAAAATTCAATGCGATTTACAGATAATTGATCTAAAATTTCTTTTAAGTTTGTTTTATAAAATGAATTTGCATGTGTTTTTCTTACAAAAAAATCTTGTTCTTGAACATCTAGATCGGTATGAATAGCCCAAAGTTCTTTCTCGGGTACTAAATCATCATCACAATGTTGAACAAAAAGGATTGGTTTATTTAATTTTCTATATGAATAAATTCTTTTATTTACTTTTTTTAGTAAGTTCTGTAAATCAAATAAATGCTCCTCGCTATAACATACGCCATTTTGTAAATCGATAACGATTAAAATATCTGCACAAGTATCCATTATTTTCACCCCTTTTTATTTCTTAATATATCAATTAATCCATTATTTAGAAATAGATGATATACTTTTATTTTTTATGGACTATAAGAAAAGAAGAAATTCAAATGAATATAGCTAAACCGCATAAAAAGAAGATATGAAAACCTAATCTCATATCTTCTTTTTCTCTATGCATTTACAGGTTCTTCTACATAAGAAAGGGCATTTTCAAAATCGGATATTAAATCGTTAACATTTTCAAGACCGACTGATAACCGAAGTAATGAATTAGAGATTCCTCTTTTATCACGAGCTTCTTGCGACAGTGCTGCATGTGACATTTTTGCTGGATAAGAAAGAATTGACTCTACAGCTCCTAAACTAACTGCAAAAACAGGCAATTTTACTTTTGATAAAAATTTGCGGAGTGCATCTTCTGACTGCAAAGTAAACGATAAGACCGCTCCAGCTGATGTTGCTTGAGATTGTTGAATATCAAATCCGAGATGAGTTTGTAATCCCGGATAATAGACATTTTTTACTTTAGAGTGCTCTTGTAAATAATGTGCGATTTTATTGGCATTTTTAGCTGAATGTTCGAGGCGTACATGCAATGTTTTTAGACCGCGAAGTACGAGAGAACAATCTTGAGGTCCTAAAATAGCACCGAATGCATTTTGTAAAAATCCAAGCTTTTGAGCGAGTTCTGAATCTTTTACTACTGCTAATCCGGCAGTAACATCACTATGACCAGCAATAAATTTTGTAGCACTATGAAGAACGACATCAGCTCCAAGTTCAAGTGGTTTTTGGAATAGTGGTGTCAAAAATGTATTATCAACAAAAGTAAGAGCCCCAATAGATTTTGCGAGTTTAGAAACCTCGCGAATATCTGTCACTTTTAAAAGTGGGTTAGAAGGTGTTTCTACATAAAAGAGCTTTGTATTTGGTTTAATGTTTTGTTTTATTTCTTCTAAATTGGTCATATCAACAAATGTATGTGAAACACCGTAACGGGAGAGTACCTCAGTTATCACTCGGTAAGTGCCTCCGTACACATCTTCTGAAATGAGTACGTGATCACCTTGTGAAAGAAGGAGGAATGCAGTGGAAATCGCTGCAATGCCTGATGCAAAGGCGAATCCTTTTGTTCCGCCTTCTAATAAAGCAATGATATCTTCAAGAGCTTCACGAGTTGGGTTTCCTGACCTGCTATAGTC
Organism: Bacillus sp. BR3(2024); assembly: GCF_039134555.1. Classification (NCBI taxonomy): domain Bacteria; kingdom Bacillati; phylum Bacillota; class Bacilli; order Caryophanales; family Bacillaceae; genus Bacillus; species Bacillus sp. BR3(2024). The sequence continues at coordinate 4,063,580 of NZ_CP152433.1, read as the reverse complement.
ATATTTTCCGAACGTATCTACATCAAACTGGTGAAAAGTTGATGTGTTATAAATAGGAACGTTCACAGCGCCTGTTTGCGAGTCGTGTTTATATTGGTTGTGTAGTAAGAGTGTATCTATAGAATAGCTCATATTCTTACACCTTCTTTTACGAGTTTAATTGCTTGCTTTAAGTCTTGAATTAAATCGTTACTATTTTCAATGCCAACTGAGAATCGAAGAAGACGATTGCATACGCCGTTTGCTGTTCTAATTTCTTCAGGAATATCAGCATGTGTTTGCGTTGCTGGATAAGTCATTAAACTTTCTACACCACCAAGACTTTCGGCAAATGTAATTAAGGATAAAGATTGTAAGAATGGATTAATCCAAGCTTCATCTTTAAGGCGGAATGAGATCATGCCACCTCTTCCTGGATAAAATACATCTGTCACCCCGTCTTCATCATTTAAATACGCAACAACTGCTTTCGCATTTTCTTCATGTTGCCTCATGCGAAGCGCTAACGTTTTCATACCGCGAATTAATAACCATGAGTCAAATGGGCTTAAAACTGCACCTGATGCATTATGATAATGAGCGATTTCCTCGCAAAGTTCCTTTCCTTTTGCAACGACAAGCCCGCTTAGTACATCGTTATGTCCCCCTAAATATTTCGTTGCGCTATGAAGTACAATGTCAGCACCTTCTGTTAATGGTTGCTGTATATAAGGTGTGTAGAAAGTGTTGTCTACAATAAGGAGTAGTCCGTTCCTTTTCGCTACAGTTGCGACAGCAGCAATATCAGTAACTTGCATTAATGGATTAGTTGGAGTTTCTATGAAAATAGCCTTCGTTTCAGTTGTGATAGCTTGCTCAATTTGTTTAATAGACTGTGTATTTACGTATCTACATCGAACATTCCACTTTTTTTCATGCTCAGAAAATAATCGATACGTTCCCCCGTATAAATCTTCAGATACAATAAGTTCGTCTCCAGAGCGGAATAGAGAAAGGACGAGGAGAACAGCCGCCATCCCTGAACTACAGGCATAACCTTGTTCGCCATATTCTAAGTCTGCGATCGCCTGTTCTAAAAGACCTCGAGTTGGATTGCCAGTTCGTGAATAGTCAAAGCCAGTAGATTTACCAATTCCTTCGTGACGATAAGCGGTTGAGAAATAAACTGGTGGATTAACCGTTCCGGTTGTAGTTTCACTGCGATTTCCGATTTGTGCTAGTTTTGTTTCGATTGTTGACATATGAAAATTCCTCCTTTTTAAATTGAAACATTAAGTGAATATAAAATAAAAAAAGCCTTCTAAGAAGAAGGCTTTCGGTTTGAATAGAGTCTTCTTCTCATCTGTCAAATCTTTCACAATTTGCTGGAATTAGCACCTTATTAACAAAATGTTAATGGTTGCTGAGGCGTCACAGGGCCAGTCCCTCTACCTCTCTAGATAAGAATGTTCGTATGAAATTTTTATTATGTTTTTAACTTTACAATAAAATATAACTGAATTGCAACTTTATTTTAAATAATTTTTATTTTTCCGCAAGTGTCATTGACTTTTACTTTTGTGCATGCTAAATTTATTAAAAAATTAACAAACATTGTTAAAAGGGGAACGCATTTCCTTTTAGCTACATAAATAAAATAATAAAGACAACTCTTATTGAGAGCGGTGGAGGGAAAGGCCCTGTGAAACCCGGCAACCTTCAAACGAAATGTTTGAAACGGTGCTAATACCTGCAAAACGAATGTTTTGCATAATAAGAGGAGGAACGATTATGTCCCCCTCTTCAAAGTGAAGAGGGGGTTTTTATATTGATAGAAATGAGGGAGAGTCGTGAAATTACTAGATTTATTATCAAAAGGAATTGTAATAGGTGATGGTGCGGTTGGGACGTTATTGCATTCACATGGTTTGCAAAGTAGCTTTGAAGAATTGAATGTATCTGATCCAGACTTAATTATATCGATTCATAAACAATATGTAGCTGCTGGAGCAGATGTAATTCAAACGAATACGTATGGAGCAAATGAGGCGAAATTACGTATGTATGGTTTAGAAAATCAAGTTACAGAAATTAATAGAGCGGCAGTAAAACTAGCGAAAGCATCTGTGACAGATAAAAATGCAATTTTAGGAACAATTGGTGGTATGAAACATATCGGAGCTGTTACAACGACTGATATGGAAAGAGAGTTTATGTTACTTGAACAGGCAGGGGCTTTACTAGAAGAACAGGTTGATGGATTACTATTAGAAACTTTTTACGATGAATTTGAATTACTTCATGCCGTTAAAGTATTGCGTAAGCAAACGAATATTCCAATTGTTGCGCAATTAGCGTTACATGAAGCAGGTACGACTCAAAATGGAAATGATGTCAATGAAATATTAAAGCAACTTATAGATTACGGTGCAAATGTTGTTGGATTGAATTGTCAACTAGGGCCGCTTCATATGACGGAAGCTTTCAAAATGATATCGATTCCTCAAAATGGCTATTTATCAGCATACCCAAATGCAGGCCTCCCGAATTATGTGGATGGACGTTACGTATATGAGGGAAGTCCAGCTTATTTTGAAGCGATGACACCGAGATTTATTGAGCAAGGTATTCGGTTATTGGGTGGTTGTTGTGGTACGACTCCAGAACATATTCAAAGTATGAAGCGCGCTGTTGCGAATATTACCCCTGTAATAGAAAAAGACACGATTCAAAGGCCGAAAGTCGTTCATACGCATGAGAAACGTTCGAAGGCTCACGTCACTCTAGCAGAGAAAGCGAAAAAACAAACAACAGTTGTAGTGGAATTAGATCCACCGAAAACGTTAGATACACAGCGTTTTTTTGAAGGAGCAAGAGCGTTAAAAAGAGCGGGAGCAGATGCTATTACTCTAGCAGATAATTCATTAGCATCGCCTCGTGTTTCTAATATGGCGATGGGTGCGTTATTAACGAAGCATGATATCCCAGTATTGACGCATTTAACGTGTAGAGATCATAACGTCATTGGACTACAATCTCATTTGTTAGGTTTATCGGCGTTAGGGATGGAAGAAGTGTTAGCTTTAACTGGTGATCCAGCGCGCGTTGGTGATTTTCCCGGTGCCACTTCTGTATATGATTTATCCTCTATTGAGCTTATTAAAATGATTAAAGAAATGAACGATGGACGTTCAATTTTAGGGAAATCAATTGGACCGGCGACAAGGTTTTCTGTAGGCGGCGCATTTAATCCTCACGTGAGGCACTTAAAAGCAGCGGTTAAGCGAATGGAACGAAAAATAGATGCTGGAGCGGAGTATTTTTTAACTCAGCCAATTTACGATATCAAGTTAATTGAAGAAGTGTATGAAGCGACAAAGCATTTGGAACAACCTATTTTTATTGGAATTATGCCGTTAGTAAGTAAGCGGAATGCAGATTTTCTTCATTTTGAGGTGCCGGGTATTACTCTTCCTGAAGAAATAAGAGAGAGAATGGATGGACATGAAACGAAAGAGGCAGCAATTGAGGAAGGGATCCGCATTTCACAAGAATTGGTCGACGCAGCGATGAAATATTTTAATGGTATTTATCTTATTACACCATTTTTAAAGTATGAAATTACAGAACATCTTGTTAAATATGTAAGAGAAAAGCAAGAAGTGAAAGAAGGTATTAATTGATGAAGTGTATAGAAGAAAAATTAAAAAATAGCATTTTAATATTAGATGGTGCAATGGGGACAATGATTCAGCAAGAGGATTTAACTGCTGAAGATTTCGGAGGAGAAGAGTACGAGGGCTGTAATGAATATTTAGTGGAAACAAGACCAGACGTTATTTTAAAGATTCATAAAGCTTATATTGAAGCTGGAGCGGATATTATTGAAACAAATACATTTGGGGCAACGAATATTGTACTAAGTGATTATGATCTGTCTCATTTAGATGAAGAACTAAATGAAAAGGCAGCACTTTTGGCGAAGCAAGCTGTTAAAGAAAGCGGGAAGGAAGTATATGTTGCGGGAGCGATGGGACCAACAACGAAAGCAATTAGTGTTACAGGTGGTGTGACTTTTGAAGAATTGATTGAGGCTTATACAAGGCAGGCACGAGGATTATTAAAAGGAGCAGTTGATGTATTACTCGTTGAGACGAGTCAAGATATGCGTAACGTGAAAGCAGCTTATATTGGAATTCAAGCGGCTTTTGAAGAACTGAAAAAAACGGTTCCTATTATGATTTCAGGAACGATTGAGCCAATGGGAACGACTCTGGCTGGGCAAACAATTGAAGCTTTTTATTTATCAGTAGAACATATGAAACCATTATCTGTTGGGTTAAACTGTGCGACTGGTCCGGAGTTTATGAGGGACCATATTCGTTCACTATCTGATTTATCGGAGTGTTACATTTCTTGTTATCCAAATGCAGGTCTTCCTGATGAAGATGGACATTACCATGAATCTCCATCTTCTCTTGCTGAAAAGGTGAAGCGATTTGCTGAAGAAGGATGGGTTAATATTATTGGTGGTTGTTGTGGCACGACACCAGAACATATAAAAGCAATGAAATCCGCGCTAGCATCTCTTAGGCCTCGTGACCATCATGAGAGAGAAGGACATGGAATTAGTGGATTAGAAGCACTGCAATATGATGAGTCTATGAGACCGTTATTTGTAGGTGAAAGAACGAATGTTATTGGGTCACGTAAATTTAAACGCTTAGTAGCAGAAGGGAAATTTGAAGAGGCTGCTGAAGTGGCAAGAGCGCAAGTGAAGAAAAATGCTCATATTATTGACATTTGTATGGCAGATCCTGATCGCGATGAAATAGAAGATATGGAAAACTTCTTAGCAGAAGTTACGAAAGTTTTAAAAGTACCGATTATGATTGATTCAACAGATGAAAATGTGATGGAGCGAGCTCTTACTTATATTCAAGGAAAAGCTGTTATTAATTCAATTAATTTAGAAGATGGAGAAGAACGATTTAAAAAAGTGACACCGCTTCTTCAAAAGTATGGTGCCGCTATAGTTGTAGGAACAATTGATGAAGACGGTATGGCGGTTAGTGCGGAACGAAAGATAGAAATTGCGAAAAGAAGCTATGAATTACTTACAAAGAAGTATGGGATACGCCCGTCAGATATTATTTTTGATGCACTTGTGTTTCCAGTAGGGACAGGTGATGAAGAATATATTGGCTCAGCGGCAGCGACTATAGAAGGAATTCGCCTTATTAAAGAAGCGTTACCAGAGTGTTTAACGATTTTAGGTGTAAGTAACATATCATTTGGTTTACCACCGGCTGGACGTGAAGTATTAAATTCAGTCTTTTTATATCATGCTACGAAAGCAGGATTAGATTACGCGATTGTGAATACGGAAAAATTAGAACGCTATGCGTCGATTCCAGAGGAAGAAAAACGCCTTGCAGATGCATTACTGTTTGAAACGACGAAAGAGACGTTAGAAGAATTTACAAACTTTTACCGAGTTGCTAAAAAGAAAGATGTCGTTGTGCAAGAAACGTTAACGCTTGATGAAAGACTAGCAAATTATATTGTAGAAGGTACGAAACAAGGATTACACGAGGATTTAAGTCTTGCACTTGAAGAAGGAAGAAAACCTCTTGATATTATTAACGGTCCGCTTATGACAGGGATGGACGAGGTAGGACGACTATTTAATAATAATGAACTTATTGTTGCTGAAGTATTGCAAAGTGCCGAAAGTATGAAAGCCGCTGTAAGCTATTTAGAGCCACATATGGAATCTAGTGATAGTGCGAAAAAAGGGAAAGTATTGTTAGCAACTGTAAAAGGTGACGTGCATGATATTGGGAAAAATCTCGTTGAAATTATTTTAGCGAATAACGGATATGAGATTATTAATTTAGGAATTAATGTACGTTCGGATCGAATTGTTCAAGAAGTACAAGAAAAGAAGCCGGACATTATAGGCCTTTCAGGTTTATTAGTAAAATCAGCTCAACAAATGGTAACGACTGCTGAAGATTTAAAAGCGGCAAATATTGATGTGCCCATTGTTGTAGGTGGTGCAGCGTTAACGAGAAAGTTTACAGATAATCGGATTTCACCATCATATAAAGGACTCGTTTGTTATGCGAGTGATGCGATGACGGGGCTCGATATTATTAATAAGCTTCAAAAAGAAGAAGAGCGTGAGAAGATGAAGCAGGATAAAAAAGAACGTCATCTTCATATCGTAAAAAAAGAGGAGAAGAAAGTAGAAATTCCAGCAGTAATTGAGCCATTACCAAAATCAGAGGTTATGGTGCCTGATTCAACAAAACGAATTGTATTACGAGATGTTCCCGCCCTTCATCTCGCACCATTTCTGAATAGACAAATGCTACTTGGGCATCACCTTGGATTAAAAGGAAATGTGAAGAAGCTTTTGAAAGAGGGAGATAAGAGAGCACATGAATTAAATGATTTAATAGATGAATTATTGCAGGAAGGACAATCTTGGTTAAAGCCGAAAGCAGTGTATCAATTTTTCCCAGCGCAAAGCGACGGACAAAACATTGTAATATATGATCCAGAAGATCATACGCGTGTTATAGAGCGTTTCACATTCCCTAGACAAGGAAAGGCTCCCTATCGTACTTTAGGTGATTATTTGCGCCCAATAGGAGATGAGATGGACTATGTTGCTTTCTTATCTGTTACGGTTGGGGAAGGAGTTCGGGATATTGCTGAAGAGTGGAAGGCGAAAGGTGATTACCTACGTAGTCATGCCATTCAATCGTTAGCGCTTGAATTAGCGGAAGGACTTGCTGAAAAAACACATATGCTCATTCGTGACCGCTGGGGCATTCCGGACTCACCTGAACTGACGATGGAAGAACGTTTCCGTACGAAATATAGAGGAATACGAGTGTCATTTGGTTATCCGGCGTGTCCAGAACTTGCAGATCAAGAAAAGCTATTTCGCTTAATTCATCCAGAGGAAATAGGTATTTCATTAACAGAAGGATTCATGATGGAGCCAGAAGCGTCCGTAACGGCTATGGTATTTTCTCACCCTGAGGCAAGATATTTTAGTGTATTATAGTCTAGAAGGGGGAGACGTATGAAGAAAATAGTCTTTACAGGTGGCGGTTCGGCAGGACATGTAACACCTAATTTAGCCATTATCCCATATTTACAGGAAGACAACTGGGATATCTCTTATATTGGTTCTCACCAAGGTATTGAGAAAACGATTATAGAAAAGGAAGGCATTCCCTACTATAGTATTTCGAGTGGAAAGCTACGTCGTTATTTTGATTTAAAAAATATAAAAGATCCTTTTCTTGTAATGAAGGGTGTTATGGATGCGTATGTAAGAATTCGAAAACTAAAACCAGATGTGATTTTTTCAAAAGGCGGTTTCGTATCTGTACCAGTCGTAATTGGCGGATGGCTAAATAGAGTACCAGTTTTATTACATGAATCTGATATGACGCCAGGACTAGCAAATAAAATTGCGCTTCGTTTTGCTTCGAAAATATTTGTTACATTTGAAGAAGCAGCGAAACATTTACCGAAAGAAAAAGTAATATATACGGGGTCTCCTGTACGTGAAGAAGTGCTGAAGGGAAATCGTGAAAAAGGTTTAGCGTTTTTAGGTTTTTCACGTAAAAAGCCAGTTATTACGATTATGGGAGGCAGCTTGGGCGCGAAAAAAATTAATGATACGGCTCGAGAAGCATTACCAGAACTTCTTAAAAAGTATCAAATTGTTCACCTTTGCGGAAAAGGTAACCTTGATGAAAGTTTACAAAATAAAGAAGGATATAGACAATTTGAATATGTACATGGAGAACTGCCAGATATATTAGCGGTAACAGATTTTGTTATTTCACGCGCGGGCTCCAACGCAATTTTTGAATTTTTAACATTACAAAAGCCGATGGTTTTAATTCCATTATCGAAATTTGCAAGCCGTGGAGATCAAATATTAAATGCAGAGTCCTTTGAAAGACAAGGATATGCCTCCGTATTATATGAAGAAGATGTAAATGTAAAATCTCTTATAAAGTATGTCGAAGAATTAAATCAAAATAATGAGAAGTATAAAACAGCACTAAAAAAATATAATGGAAAAGAAGCAATTAAAACAATCATTCAAAATATTTCAGAGGCATGATGAAATAATCATGCCTCTTTTAGTAGGGTGAAAGATTCCAAGAATTGATATTTTTATGTTACAATAAAGTGAAACTTTAATCAGTTGGGTGCATCCCACATCTAACTTCTTTACTGTTACTGAATTTTGAGGAGGGAGTCTTACTGCCCTCAAATAGCGGGATAACAAATGGGTTAATAGGGAAATTCCAATTAATGAGGCGTGAAAATACGAATGGATTAGGAGTGACTGTGTTGGAGCTAAGTCTCTATGAAAATACTGCACTTATTATATGCTTTGTGTTGTACGTTGGTAGTGTTATTGTTTATATTTCAAGGAAATTTTCGCAAGAAAGAGAGCTTGAAAAGTCGGAGATAACAGCTGAACTAGAAATGTTAGCTGATGAAAGTTATAAAAAACAAAAAATAAAAGAAGACCATGAAGCATCCCATCATTTAAACGCAAATAAGTTTTAAAGATGGGGATTTTTTTTGAAGTTGTTCTTTATTGTAGCTATAACAAATAACGCTAAAAAGGAGTTTCCCTATACATAATGAAGGAGTGTATATAAATGAATTTTTATATCGCCTCAGGTTTCCAAAATAAACATCTTGTACGTTCCGTAGCAAATGAACTGAAACATGCAGGATGGCACCATACATATGATTGGACCAAAAACGAAAAAGCAGCAAATGAAGAACAATTAAGAGAAATTGGTCAGGCAGAACAAAATGCTGTAAAAGCAGCGGATGTATTTTTACTTATATTAGATGGCGGAAATGGGAGCCATACAGAGTTTGGAATGGCGATTGCACTAGAGAAAACGATATATGTATATCATGCAGGAAGCCCGCTCCAAACAACGTTCTATCACTTGCCAGAAATAAATATTTTTGAAGGAGATGTAGCTGAGTTTGCATCTTATGTTATGAATCATATGAAATAATAGTAACTACCTAAAAGGTTATAAAAGTGATCTTTTGGGTACAGTGATGATAAGAAACGTATATAAAGGAGTACATAATATGAAATTAGAAAATGGATGGGAAACGAGCTTTTTAGAAGTCGTACAAAATAGTGAATTTAAGAAAGAGGCACTTCTTAGTCAATTGCTTTGTCAGGATAGTGAAGAAGTAGAAGAGCTTGTGGATGATTACGGCTACGAAGAACTTGTTGAACGTGAACATGATGATGAGTTAGCTGAAATCTTAGGAGAAGAACTTTTTAGTGAGATGGAACGCCAAGTATTCTTATCTTCAAACCCAGAAGAAAAATTGATTTCATTCGTCAATGGATTAGGTTTTCATGTGTTAGATTGGATCGTTCTTCTTGAAACAGAATTTGGCATTGATAGTGCAAACTTTACATCAGATGCTGTGAAGGTGTTAGAAAAGCGTTTCAGACAGTTTCCATACATAGAGGACAAGACAATTTTTGATATGACATTTGGAGAATCGATGGATGTATTAGAATCTGTTACAGGATTACAACTAAAGGAAAAGATGAACGTATAATGAAAAAAGAACGTGATTGGATCACGTTCTTTTTTTACATAATAATAATTTTATCATCTAGTTTTGTCTGCCCGGTAAGAAGTGCGTTTAAATATTCCACTTTTCTTATACAAGCTTGTATATGTCTTTCAATCTCTTGTAACTCTGCTTGGTGATGCGTTTCAATTGGATGAATTTGTACGTTGAATTTTTCAAATTGACTACTATATGTTATTTCTGCATAGCCGCTCATAATATCGGTTTCGTTATGAAATAAAAATTGCTTCGTTTTGTCACAGAATGATACATCCTGAAAGCCATATACTTTTAATGCTTCAATTACTTTTTTAATCATTTTTGTATTCATTTTTTAACCCTCTTTACGAAGTTCTACTTATATATTATAACATAAAAAATTACATAGAAAGCGCTTCCAAGTGTATTTTATTATAAACTTTACGTTTCAATCACAAAAATGAAACAAAGAAAAAATAATTGTAAAGAAGGAAGGACTCTTTTATTGTTTCGTCATATATATAGAGAAATAGTGCAATGAAAGGAAATTTTCCGAGGTGGAGATCGTATTTCCAATTTGAGCGCAGTAAAAGAGGTGAGAATTTTGAACTTTGATATTGTAGGACAAAAAGCATATATAAAAGATGGACCGCATCGGAACCGAATTGGAATTGTAAAGAAAAATGAGACAAAATTAGCATCGCAGTTTGCTATTGTAATTGGAGAACAAGTCATTGATGTAGAGCTAAAGGATATCGTGTTAGTTGGAGTAGACGTAGGACAATTTCATAAATGGTGCGAACAAAATGGTTATTTGTGAAAAGGACGGGCTGTGAGATAATGAAATATATTTGAGGAAAGAGGATATGTTATTGTATTCTCTTTTTCTATGTTTAAGGAGGCGAAAATGAAATATAAAGAACAGGAGTTTACGTTGGAGTTAAAAGAGAACATTCAATGTATGGAGAAGGAAATAGAGCGAATATCACTTAAACTGCATAAAGAGTATTCACATTTATACATAGAAAAACACATGGAATTAGATATGGGATTTGCAAGAGAAAAAGAGAATCCCTTTGAGGTGGGTTATTATTCATCAGTTGCTATAGCTATATTAGATGAAGAAAAAGAGCTGATTGGATTTCATAATATTCCAATTTGGAAATGTGAAAGAATCTTTTTAGGAATGCCAATTCAATCAAACATTTTGGGGAGTAAGAAAGTAGGGGAACTCGCTGATGAATCTTGTTATGAGATTGAGGAAGAGTTAAAAGAGCAACTAGAAGAATACTTAGAGTGATAATTCTCAAGATAAAATCTATAAAGAGGGGACGGAATAAAAAAGACGCTAACAATTGTATGTTAGCGTCTTTTTTCATTATGAAGCAATTTCACCAGTTTTTGTATCATCTTGATTGTACGTATCTTGATCTAATTCACCAAGCCATTTACTTGAAATAAGACCTGCTGTCATAGAGCCACTTACGTTAAGAGCTGTACGCCCCATATCGATTAATGGCTCAACCGAGATAACTAGAGCAACAATACCGATTGGTAAGTTCATTGTAGATAGTACGATTAAAGCTGCGAATGTTGCGCCGCCACCAACTCCGGCAACACCGAATGAGCTAATAGCAACAACAGCGATTAAAGTTAAAATAAATTGTGGTTGTAATGGATCAATTCCTACAGTTGGAGCGACCATCATTGCAAGCATTGCTGGATAAATACCTGCGCAACCGTTTTGTCCGATAGATACCCCAAATGAAGCTGCGAAGTTTGCAATTCCTTCGGAAATACCAAGCTTTTCTTTTTGCGCTTCAATATTTAATGGCATCGCGCCAGCACTAGAGCGAGATGTGAATGCAAATGTTAATACAGGGAACACCTTTTTTAAATATTGAATTGGATTTAAACCAGATAGTGCAATTAATAATAAGTGGATAACGAACATTACGATAAGTGCTACGTAAGACGCTAACACGAAGTTGCCAAGTTTTAAAATAGCATTTATGTCGCTACCAGCAACTGTTTTTGCCATAAGAGCTAATACGCCGTATGGAGTAAGGCGTAAAATTAATGTTACCATACGCATTACGATTGCATATACAGCATCAAGCATCTTCTTAAATAGCTCTGCTTGTTCTGGATATTTTCGTTTTACACCTATAAAGGCAATGCCGATAAAGGCTGCAAATATTACGACAGAAATTGTTGATGTTGGACGAGCGCCTGTTAAATCAAGAAACGGATTTGTAGGTAATAGCTCTAATAATTTATCTGGAATTGTTGTCTTTTCAATAGAAGTAAATCTTTCTTCAACTAGTTTCAGACGAGCAGATTCTGCATCACCTTGTTGTAGGCCGGTTGCAGATACATCAAATCCTGCACTTGCAGCGATACCGACAGCTGCAGCGATTCCTGTAGTAAGAATTAAAATACCGATAATAAGGCCACTAATTTTACCAAGGTTTTTCGTTAACTGTAATTTTGTAAATGCTGAAATAATAGATACTAAAATAAGTGGCATAACGATCATTTGAAGTAATTTTACATAACCGTTACCGATTAAGCCAAACCAAGTATTTGATTCAATAATTACTTTAGAAGTTGGCTCATAAATAAATTGTAATATAAGACCGAATAAAATTCCGACTCCTAAAGCGGTAAATACACGTTTATTAAAAGATACATGCTTACGTTGCATATAATATAATACGCCAACTAAGATGAGCATGACTGCAACGTTAATTCCGACAAGCAGTGTATTCATGTTGATTCCCCCTAATTCCAATCTGTTATATAGAATATAAGGTAATAAAACCTATAAGTCAACTAGGAAATTCCGGAATTAAAAAAAAGATGGCAAAATGCCATCTTTTAATGTCCAGCCCCAGGCACAAGTAAGAATGTCGTGTAGTATGTAAATCCTATGAAGAAAACAGTTAAATATGCCCCAAATACGTATATATACATACGCTCTGTTAATTTTAAATAGCTTAAAAGTACGAAGAAACCTGTTTGTCCTAAAAATAGTAGTGCGGCCGGTTGCATATCCCCTACGTAAAACATAACCGAGAAAATTCCAGTCCAAAAGCCGAGAACGCGAAACATGCGCTCCATGCCATCTCCCTCCTTTTCTAAAAAAAGTAAACCTCACCTCATTATAGTTTATTTTTCTTACTATTGTAAATATTCGTTCATATAAAAAGAAGCCAATTATTATTGGCTTCTTTTTATATGAAAAATTAAATTGTTAGTTTATAATTACAAGATTTACATCCATCTAATAGACTATCATTTCGAGTTAATTCCATGTTAGGGAATAGGATTTCAAAAATCCCTTTCATCATATCTCCGTGCATGTTACAAATTTCAGTTGGATGATGAACAGCAACTTCTTTAAATGGACAATTGTGTACATCATAGAAAATTTTTGTTCCATCTGCACTTAATTCAAATGCAGGTGATAAGCCAGCTGTTGAGAAAGCTTCTTTTGCAATTTGAACTTTTTGTTCCACTGTTAAAGCATCTTCACTCACATTTAAACGTTGCATATGTTGTTGCATTAATTCAGCTCCGAATTGTTTTCCTGTTTCGTATAGCGCTTTCTCACCAGCAGCACCAAGACTAAGTAAAGAATTAAATGCGATTCTTGCTAACAATTGATAATCACGGAATGGAAATTGTAATTGGATAACATCTTCAGATAAGACATACAATCTGCTCGGTCGTCCGCCTTTTCCAGTTTTCTTCGTTTCCGATTTTAGCATATGAACATCTTCTAATTTAGATAAATGTAAACGCGCTACGTTTGGATGAATGTCAAACTCATCTGCAATTTCTTGTACCGTTACGTAACTATGTTTTTGCGAAATATATTTATAAATGTAATAACGAGTTGGGTCAGATAATACACCTGTAATTTTTAAAGCTTGTTCCATGAGGATCTCCACCTTTATCACTTTATCCAAGATAATAACATTATAATACAGATAAACATGAGTATAGGTAATTTCAGACAATAATTCGGAAATTGTTCATAATTTCACAAACATATTTTTCCTTTTTCCTCTATTGAAAATACAAAAGTCCAAATTTTTATTGCGCATGTTTTCATGCTATATACATAGTGAGGAGGGAAAAGTGATGAATGGGATTGAAATTTTTGCGAATGCAATTTTAAAAGAAGCGTGTAGGGTACAAGCGTCAGATTTACATATTGTGCCCCGGCAGAAGGATGTAGCGGTGCAACTACGTATAGGAAAAGATTTAATGACGAGACAGTGTATTGAAAAGGAGTTTGGAGAAAAACTTGTCTCACATTTCAAATTTTTAGCATCTATGGACATAGGCGAGAAACGGAAGCCACAGAATGGTTCGTTGTATTTGCAAATTGATGGACAAGAAGTGTATTTACGCCTTTCAACACTTCCAACAGTATATCAAGAAAGTCTCGTTATTCGCCTTCATTTACAAGCATCTGTTCAGCCCTTATCACATCTTTCGTTATTTCCAAGTACGGCAGCAAAACTACTCTCGTTTTTACGCTATTCACAGGGGCTACTTGTGTTTACTGGACCGACTGGATCTGGGAAGACGACGACAATGTATGCATTATTAGAGGTAATTAGAAAAAAGAAAACACGTCGCATCATTACACTTGAAGATCCGGTTGAAAAAAGAAGTGACGATGTATTACAAATTCAAATAAATGAAAAAGCGGGTCTCACATATGAAACAGGATTAAAGGCTATTTTACGTCATGATCCAGATATTATTTTAGTCGGTGAAATCCGTGATGAAGAAACAGCAAAAATAGCTATAAGAGCAAGTTTGACAGGACATTTAGTAATGACAACACTGCATACGAATGATGCGAAAGGAGCAATCATTCGCTTCATGGATTATGGTATAACGAGGCAAGATATTGAACAGTCTTTATTGGCTGTAGCTGCACAGCGACTTGTCGAATTGAAGTGTCCGTTTTGCAGAGGAAAGTGCTCAACTTTATGTAAATCAATGAGGCAAGTAAGGCAGGCTAGCATATATGAGCTACTATATGGATATGAGTTAAAACAAGCGCTTAAAGAAGCTGGTGGAGAATGTGTTACTTACAAACATGAGACTTTAGAATCGTCAATACGAAAAGGATATGCTTTAGGTTTTTTAGAAGAAGATGTTTATGTTTAAGAAAACTTGGAGTTTAAGTGATCAAGTAGTATTGTTGAAACGTTTAGGAGAATTATTAGAAAAAGGCTACTCTCTTTTACAATCATTAGAATTTTTACAGTTTCAATTACCTGTAGAAAAGAAAGTACAATTGCAGCGCATGATTGAGGGGTTAAAAGATGGGAAAAGTCTACACGATTCTTTTCATCAGTTAAAGTTTCATCAGGACATGTTAAGTTATTTATTTTATGCCGAGCAACATGGTGATATTTCTTTTGCTTTGCAACAAGGAAGTGCACTTCTTTATAAGAAAGATAAGTATAGGAGAGACATGATGAAAATAATGCAGTATCCTATGTTTTTGATGTTTTTTCTACTAATCATGCTCTTTATTTTTAAACTCATTTTATTACCTCAGGTTGAAATGGTTTATAGTTCGTTCGGTTCTAATACACCACTACTTACAGAACAAATTTTAAGTGCAATAAAACTGCTACCTTACATTATTTTAACCGCTATTTTAACTGTTATTATTGGAGGTATTTTATACATGTTGTATTTTAGGAAACTTCCACATATTAGACAGGTAAAAATTATGCTTCGTATTCCCCTCATCAAAACATTTCTTATTTTAAAGCATTCACATTATTTTGCTACTCAGTTGAGTGGTTTATTAAATGGTGGACTATCAGTATGTGAAGCTTTAACAATAATGATGGAGCAAAGATATCATCCGTTCTTTAAATATGAAGCGAGCCGGATTGAAAGACAATTAATTGGAGGAGAACAGTTACAATCTATCATTGCTAAAAGTGGGTATTACGAGAAAGAACTTTCTTATGTTATTACGCATGGACAAGCAAACGGCAATTTAGGGATTGAATTAGGTGACTATAGCGATCTTATTATGGAAAAGATGGAACGGAAAATTAAACATATGTTAGTTATCATTCAGCCTATTTTATTTACATGTATTGGAGGAATCGTTGTCCTTATGTACTTAGCGATGATTATGCCGATGTTTCAAATGATGAATTCTATTTAGGGGGCATTTGTATGCAGAATGAGGAAGGGTTTACTCTGTTAGAGATGCTATTAGTAATGGTTGTCATAACTATATTATTACTATTAATTATTCCGAATGTAGTTACACAGCGCTCATCGGTCCAAGGAAAAGGTTGTGCAGCTTACGTGAAATCTATAGAAGCGCAAATACAAGTATATCAATTACAACATAATAAAATTCCATCGTTAAAAGAACTGACAGATGAAAAGTATATTACAACTGATAAGTGCCCGAATGGCGAATCTATTCATATTTCAGATGATGGCGCAGTATCAATTAGGGCATTGTGAAACAACAGGGGTTTACTTTTTTAGAAATGTTACTCGTTTTATTTGCTATTTCTGTATTAAGTATAGTTACGTATTTTAGTGTTCATTCCTTATACGAGCGACAAAAAGTTGAACAATTTTTGAGACAGTTTTCAAATGATATTTTGTATATGCAGCAATTAGCGATAAACCGTCAAAAGCACTATACATTACGTTGGCATAAAGATAGAAATATGTATGCTATAAAAGAGTCAGGTACAAAGTATTATATCGTCAAGCGAGAGTATGAAGAAGATATACAAATTGATTTGCATACGTTTCCAAATCCGATGACATATAATCCAAGTGGAAATATTAATAGAGGTGGTACGATTATAATTTCGTATCGAAATTATAAATATGAAATTGTATTTCAGCTTGGAAGAGGGAGATTTACGTATCGTGAAATGTCAAAAAGGATCCATAATGGCTGAAATGATTGTATCGTTAAGTGTTTTAATGATGGCTGTATCGTTACTACTACCGCAAACAGTATTAGTTATGCAAGAAAGAAAAAATATACAAATTCGTTATAAGGCAACTGGATTATTAAAAAAAGAAGCAGCTATATATATGTATGGAAATGAAGACAAGCGAATAATAGAAAAGAATATAAATGGAATTGTGTATTACACATATTGGGGAGGCAATGAAGTTTGTACTGTGTGGAGAGATGTGAAAGAAAGAATGATGGAACAATGCTTTTATGTAGGAGAAAAAATAAATTAGAATTTGGTTTTTCATTAATAGAAATGATTGTATGTCTGTTTCTATTATCAATATTTTTTTTGCTCTTTCCCCGCCTACATTTCATTGAAATGGAAAATAAACAGTCGAAAGGGTTAAATGATTGGGAGTGGGATGTGTATTTAGGGCAAATGCAATTGGAGTTTCGTGAAGTATCATCTGGAGAACAGCTAGCATTTGAAAATGGAGAAAGTATTTTACGATTCCGATCGCGTAATGGGAGTGAAGTATCGTATGAAAAAGAGAATAGTCGTCTTATAAGAAAGGTAAATAGGCGCGGGAGGGAAGTTGTTTTACAAAATATTGGAACGGTTTCTTACAAACTAACACCTCATGTACTCATTATAAATGTGAAAGATACTAGTGGGAAAATATATGAAGGTGTAGTTATGCGATATAGCGAAATAGGAATAAATGTATGAGAAAGCAAAATGGATTTACAATGCCTGGAACGATTATCTTTCTTATTTTATTAACTTCTTTTTTTATATACGAAACAAATATGTTGTTTACAGATAAAAAATTTTATATAGAAATAGAACAAAAGTTTTTATTGGATGAATTACTTAACCGATCTATTACAGATATAAAAAAAGATTTACAGCAAAAAGAAAAAGAAGGTACATTTTTCTTTCAGTATGAAAAGGGAGAAGCGAGTGGAAATTATGTCTTTGAAAATGATTTAATTCTCGTTGCGTTGCAGTGCACACTCAAACAGGAAGCTTTCTATACGGTGAGTTTTCGGTATAGAAAAAAGGATGGAAAAATAGTGGATTGGATAGAAGGATAATATGTGAAATATATGGAGATAAACCAGGATTTTCTATTGTAAATTGAATTGATTTTTTAGAAGAAATGGATAAATATAATGATTAAAAGTTTAAATTTTCTCAAAAAAGAGAAAGGTAGAAAGAATATGATATATTCATGCTATCCAATCATTATTTTTAGGGAGAATAGGGAAATGACAAACAACAATCAAATAGGTGAAAATAAGGAACAAACTATTTTTGATCATAAAGGAAATACGATTATGACAGAAGATAGAGAAATACACATTATTTCAAAATTCGAAGAACCTCTTATTGTCGTATTAGCAAATGTACTAAGTGATGAAGAGTGTGATGAATTGATTGAAATGTCTAAAAATAAAATGGAGCGTTCTAAAATTGGTTCATCACGTGATGTAAATGATATTCGAACAAGTAGCGGTGCATTTTTGGAAGACAATGAACTTACTTCAAAGATTGAAAAACGAATTTCATCTATCATGAATGTTCCTGCGTCGCATGGTGAAGGATTACACATTTTAAATTATGAAGTGGATCAACAATATAAAGCACACTATGATTATTTTGCGGAACATAGTAGATCAGCTGCTAACAATCGTATTAGTACGCTTGTAATGTACTTAAATGATGTAGAAGAAGGCGGGGAAACGTACTTCCCGAAATTAAATCTTTCTGTACACCCTAGAAAGGGAATGGCAGTATACTTTGAGTATTTTTATCAAGATCAATCACTAAATGAGCTTACGTTACACGGAGGGGCACCTGTAACGAAAGGCGAGAAATGGATTGCAACGCAGTGGGTGAGAAGAGGTACTTATAAGTAAAAGCGAGTGTTACGTTTTGTTCTTCATAGTATAAGAACAAAACGTTTTTTTATTAAACAAAGTAGCATCTTTCGTTATAATAACAATTAATAAATGACGATTGAGAGGACAGAAAATGAAATCTATATACATAACCGGCTACATGGGAGCAGGGAAAACAACAATTGGAAAAGCGTTAAGTAAAGAACTTCAAATGGATGTTGTAGATACTGATCAAAAAATCGAAGAGAAGCAAGAGAAGGCAATTCGAAATATTTTTGCCGAAGAAGGCGAAATGGCTTTTCGGGAATATGAAAGCGAAATGTTACGTGCGCTACCAGTCCATAATGTCATTATTACAACTGGTGGGGGAATTATTGAACGAGCGGAAAATCGCAAGTGGATGAAAGAGAACGGAACTGTCGTGTATTTATATTGTGATCCGCATGTAATTGCAGAAAGGCTTAGTGAAGATACGACACGTCCACTATTTCAAAAGAAAGATATAGATGCATTTGTAACGAAATTTGAATCACGCCGAGCTTATTATGAAGAGGCTCACATTCATATCGATACGACAAATAAGTCTGTAAAGCAAATTATGAATGAATTAAAGGAAAAGATTAATGTATAAAAAAGTGGACATACTAATCAAGTAGAGGTGATGATAATATGTCTACTAATGATTATGTTCGCTTTGTGACGCAGCAGTTTGTGTCGTATATGGATGCTCCAAAAGAAGATCGAAAACAAAAGAAAGAACAACGCCGTGCTGAAAAAGAGCCATTTATGAATAAGTGGTTTGGTGTTATGCCGCTGAGTGCTGCTTTGTTTTATCGAAATGTAAAAAGTAAAAGAAAAAAATCAAGTTAAATTTTAGTCATATGTCTAGCAAAATAAAGATGCCCTAGTGTCGTAATACACTAGGGCATCTTTGTTTACTGCACGGATTCTTGTTCTTCCGTAACGGCATGTATTTTATTGTTCACCCATACGAACCCTATTCCGATACAAATAGAAATACCCCATCCGACAGCGGTCATAATCGCTCTCATTTCACCGTAGCCATCTACACCAAAAACAGAGATGAAATAAATTTTTAAAAAGCTTTTTAATATAAATTGTAGCCCGAAAAATAACGTTAAATATTGCAGTGCTGGATATATACGACTATCACGATAAAGCTCACGACTTTTATCACGGTCATGACCTTGAAGTGCGGCAATATCTGCTGCGAAATATAACATAAGTGGTTTTTTTATAAAAATTGTACATATGACGATAATACCGAGTACGATGTGATAATATGCATCATTCCACAACATTCGTTCAGCTGACCCAGATAATAGATCTACCGTTGTATTAGAAATGAGTGTAATTAAAATAAAGAACCCTGTCACGTTAAACTGTTTTTCTTTTTTAAAGGTATACAGTGTATAAATAATCCCTGGAACAGAGGAAAGTAACATCGCGTAATAAGGATCGATATAAGGTTTTGCAAATTTCCAAATGAGGAATGGGATTACGAGATAAAAGACAAGATCTAATATAGCTTTTTTATTTTGATTCATACAAAGCCTCCTTAAGTCATACATATATTTTATAATATAATTTCTGAAAATTGTATAAGGTTTAATGGGAAAAGAAAAAATATATCAATTTTTGAGGGATTAGTAGATTGAAAAAAATTGCCCCTAGCGTAGTAAGTTTTTTTAGTATATAATAAAGGAAACGCTTTCATTTTTAGTTTGTTCACAAAATGGACGGAAAATCACATATTTACTATCGATATGTTGCTTTATAATGAAACTAATTAAATATACATGCATACAATATTGTGAAATAAATAACATAAATAATCTATATAAATGTAAACGTTATCAAAAGAGAGAGGTGGAGACAATGAGTAAATTTTTCTTCAATCATAATCCAGCAACAGTAGAGGATGGAAGGCTTGTTAAATATGCTGAAATTATTTATGGAGAAGGTGGCCGTTCTGTATTAGAAAATTTAATGGTGAAGGCATCTATCAGATTGCGTGATCGTTATCCGAATAAATCTGACGAGCAGATCTCGAACCTAGTAAATAAAGGCATCCATGATATGTTTCAAAAATATGTGAGCGAGTAAGAGTAGCCAATGGCTGCTCTTATTTTTTTGTATAAGGATTGTAACTCTAGCTGAAAATAAACATGTATTCTGAAAAACGTAAAAAGGAGTGGGAAAGATGAGCAATGGAATTGGACGTTCGAAAGAAAATCTTCCAACTGATGCAAATCATGTGAGCGCGAAGGATCGTGCGTATCAAAAACGCATGGCAAAGCAAAAACAACAAGAGCGTAATGAGGATAGAGAGTAACTCGAAATAAAGCTCCTTCTAAAGCAGAAGGAGCTTTATTTTGATAGAAAATGATTCGCGGTAACATAAAAGAGTCCACCGTTAATAATTTGCACTGTAATACGTGGTTCATACTGTTCTTGCAGAGCTTGTTTTTCAATTTCATAGCTCTCAGGAAGTTCGTCACTTTCTTCATAAAAACGGTTTAAAAGGTCTAAATCATGATTCCAACGCACTCTTGCTTCTTTTGCCCACGTATGGTCATCTTCTGCAATTATATTTTTTAAAGCGTCTTCTATACGTTGTAAACCACTTTGAGGTTTAATGATGGGCGAGAGCGTAAAACAAAAATCAGGTATTTTTGGTGTAAGTTTAATGTTTGTTAATGTTTCATGAAAGTTTGCCATCATTGTTCCAGAAATGAGATGAATGCCAATCGAGTGAAGGATGTCTTTTTTTCGATCACATTGATAGGAAACTTTTATATTAATACCGAGCCAAGGGTGGAGCGGTGTATGTGTTGCCCCATTATGTCTTACATCCTCATATAAACGTATGTAAGAGCCTAATTCTTTTGTCGTTTGGAAAATTTGATGTAGACGTGGTGAACCGTAGTGAATAAGCTCACCATCATTTTCTTCATTTTCTGGATTTGTAATAAGAGTAAGGCGCATCGGATTCGGTACGCCTCCTGTTTTCTCAAGATAGTGCCAATAAAAAGGGCGATTCATTAATAATTTATCCATCTCAATTGTTAACTGTACATCTAATAAATGAGGAGAACGTTCTAAAATTTCACAGTTATTCGCCTCAAAGAAATTGTATAAGTAATTATGAATTTCATGTTGCTGCATAGCCTTGCACCTCAGCTTCATTTCGTTTCGCAAAGTCGATTATAGATGTTAAGTTTTCCATCTTAATTCTAATTTCACCTTCGCTTTTTGATTGCGCGAAAATTTCTTGAATGTGCGCGTCGATGTTTTTCATATTAATTCTCGTTAAAATTTCATCGAGTTCACCGATAACACGCTCGAATAAGTTGATTTTTTCATATAACAGTTTCAGAATATGTTCTTCAACAGTATGCTTTGTAGCTAAGTTGTAAATATGAACATCATTCTTTTGACCGAGACGGTGAATACGTCCGATTCTTTGCTCAAGACGCATTGGATTCCATGGCAAATCATAATTGATCATATGGCTACAAAACTGTAAGTTAATGCCTTCTCCGCCAGCTTCCGTTGCAATTAACACTTGGGCACGATTTTGGAAAAGTTCCTTCATCCAATCTTTCTTCCCGCGTTTAAATCCGCCGCGGAATGGGACAGAAGAAATACCGTGTTGTTGTAAAAACCATTGTAAGTACATCTGTGATGCTCGGTATTCCGTGAAAATGACGACTTTATCGTCAATTTCTTTTATAAGCTCTAGAGCTTTAGTTGCTTTCGAGTTGAAAGGAATATGATTAATTTTGTCCATTAGCACATCGATATGTGGATCTTTTATATAATGTTCATTTTCTTTCTGTCTTTTTTCTACATGCTTTTTCAATGAATAGTAAACAGCCTCACGACTACTACACGCTTCCCGTTTTAACGTTAACGATGAGAAAGCAGATGTGAAGGCGTCTTGTCCTCGCCAATTTTCGATATCATTATATAGAGCTTGTTCTTGTTCATTAAACTCAACAAAAATTGTACGTACATGTCTCTTCGGCCAATCGATACCGGTATTATGTCGTCTATTTCGCACCATTACTTTATTAATGAGAGCTTTTAAGTCTTCATCTGATTCGGCTGAACGATTTTTGGAAGCGTAATATTCTTCAAAGTTGGATTGATTGCCTAAATGTCCTGGTTTTAATAAAGAAACAAGGTTAAAAATTTCATCAATCTTATTTTGAACAGGAGTAGCGGTTAGTAATAAACAAAACTTCTTTTTTAATCGTTGTGCAAATTCATAGTTTTTTGTTTTATTATTTTTCAGTTTATGTGCTTCATCGATAATAATAAGGTCATATTCTAAGTTCAACACGATATCGCGATGTGGTGAACGTTTCGCAGTATCAATTGATGATACGATTACGTCAGCTTGTTCCCACGAGTAGCTTTTCTTTTGTGCTACAGCGGGAATGAAAAACTTTGTATTCAGCTCGTATGCCCATTGTGATACGAGAGAAGCTGGGACAAGTATAAGTACCTTTTTCACAAGCCCGCGGACCATGTATTCTTTCAAAATAAGTCCAGCTTCGATTGTTTTTCCAAGACCTACTTCATCTGCTAGAATCGCTTTACCATTCATTTGTTCAATTACATTTTGAGCGACTTCTAATTGATGCGGAAGCGGTGTGAAATGGGATAAATGTTTCGGTGCTTGTAGTCCATCAAAAGTAGGAACAAGTAACGATTTTTCTGTTTCATAAGCTAAGTGATATAAATCCCAGTTTGTCCAAGGACCATCTTCATCAATTCTATTTAAAAAATTGTTTTGCCACGTCCGATCTACGGAAATATCGACATTCATTACGACTCTCCCACCTTTTATAAACTAAAGTAATTATTTTTTAATGTATGATGATTTGCCTTAAAAGAAGGCATGATTATCGTTATTAAAGGCTATATGATAGACAATAATAAAGTATTAAATCTCCAAAGCTGTATTTATTGTGTTTTAACATAAAAAATTCTAAATTATTTTTTATGCTAGAATATTGATGAAATATAGCGAATGATGTTAGGATAATGGTGTGAAATGTGTGGAATCTTTCGTATTTTATCCAAGAAAGTGATTTTTTATTTACGCTTTCATAAAAAAATATAATGAGATTCCGTATATCCTATCTTTTCAGAATGAAAATGTTTAGAAAAGGGAAGCAACTTTTATTGATTTGTCAAAGCATAAGGGGGAGAGAGCATGATTACATTACAACGTACACCGTTATTTGATGTATACGCGAAGTATGGTGGGAAAACAATCGACTTCGGTGGTTGGGAATTACCAGTTCAATTTTCAAGCATTAAAGAAGAACACGAAGCTGTACGTACAGCTGCAGGTTTGTTCGATGTGTCTCATATGGGAGAAGTTGAAGTAAAAGGTGTAGATAGTTTAGCATTTTTACAACGTGTTGTTACAAATGACGTATCTACCTTAAAGGTAGGGGGCGCACAATATACAGCTATGTGCTACGAAAATGGTGGTACAGTAGATGATTTATTAATCTACAAACGTGGTGAAGAAGACTATTTATTAGTAATCAATGCATCAAATATCGAGAAAGATTACGAATGGTTAGCAAGTCATGTAATTGGCGATGCGACAGTAGTCAATGTTTCTAGTGAAGTTGCACAGCTTGCAATTCAAGGACCAAAAGCAGAAGGCATTTTACAAAAAGTTGTGTCAGAAGATTTGAAAGAAATTAAGTTCTTTAAATTTAAAAACGATATTCTTGTAGATGGAATTCCAGCACTTGTATCTCGTACAGGTTACACAGGTGAAGATGGATTCGAAATTTACTGTAAGAGTGAAGATGCTGCAAAACTTTGGGAGAAACTTCTTGAAGTTGGAGCAGAAGAGGGCTTAAAAGCATGTGGTTTAGGTGCTCGTGATACACTTCGATTCGAAGCAACATTACCACTTTATGGACAAGAATTATCAAAAGATATTACACCGATTGAGGCTGGAATTGGCTTTGCGGTAAAAACAAATAAAGAAGCCGACTTCTTTGGAAAAGCAACGTTAAAAGAGCAAAAAGAAAACGGTGCGCCTCGTAAATTAGTCGGCATCGAAGTAATCGAACGTGGAATTCCTCGTACGCATTACCCTGTATTTATTGGTGAAGAAAAAATTGGGGAAGTAACAAGTGGTACACAATCTCCAACGTTAAAGAAAAGCATTGGTTTAGCACTAATTGATGTAAAATACGCAGCAGTTGATACAGAAGTAGAAATTGAAATTCGTAATAAACGCGTCAAAGCAGTAGTTGTTCCAACACCATTTTACAAACGTTCAAAGTAACGGGGAGAGGGGTAGATTTCATGTTGCATCGTTATCTTCCAATGACAGAAGAAGACAAAAAAGAAATGTTACAAACGATCGGCGTTCAAACGATCGATGAATTATTCTCTGATATTCCAGAGAGTGTTCGTTTTAAAGGGGATTTAAAAATTAAAGAAGCAAAATCAGAGCCAGAGCTTTTAAAAGAGCTATCTCAAATGGCTAATAAAAATGCTAACTTAAAAGAATACGCTTCTTTCTTAGGAGCAGGCGTATACGATCATTATGCTCCAGTAATTGTAGATCATGTTATTTCTCGCTCAGAATTTTATACAGCTTATACACCATACCAACCGGAAATTTCACAAGGGGAATTACAAGCAATCTTTGAATTCCAAACAATGATTTGTGAATTAACAGGAATGGATGTAGCAAACTCTTCTATGTATGACGGGGGTACAGCTTTAGCTGAAGCGGCAATGTTAGCAGCTGGCCATACTCGCAAAAAGAAAATTCTTGTATCTAGCGCGGTTCATCCAGAATCAAGAGCAGTACTTGAAACGTATGCAAAAGGTCAAAATCTTGAAGTTGTTGAAATTAATCATAAAGATGGTGTAACAGATTTAGACGTATTACAAAGTGAAGTAGATGATACAGTTGCTTGTGTAATCGTTCAATATCCAAACTTCTTCGGACAAGTTGAAAAATTAGCTGATATTGAAAAAATCGTTCATCAACAAAAATCATTATTTATCGTTTCTTCAAATCCATTATCATTAGGCGCATTAACACCACCAGGGAAATTTGGTGCTGATATTGTAATCGGTGATGCACAACCATTCGGTATTCCAACGCAGTTTGGTGGACCGCACTGTGGTTACTTTGCAACAACGAAAGCATTTATGCGTAAAATTCCAGGACGTCTTGTTGGACAAACTGTAGATTCAGATGGTAAACGTGGATTTGTATTAACGTTACAAGCACGTGAACAGCATATTCGTCGTGATAAAGCGACATCTAACATTTGTTCAAACCAAGCGTTAAATGCATTAGCAGCTTCTGTTGCAATGACGGCACTTGGCAAACAAGGTGTGAAAGAAATGGCACGTCAAAACATTTCTAAAGCACAGTATGCAAAACGTCAATTTGAAGCGAAAGGCTTCACAGTAACATTTGCTGGACCATTCTTCAATGAGTTTGTTGTAGATTGCAAACGTCCAGTGAAAGAAGTAAACGATGCATTATTACAAAAGAATATTATCGGTGGTTACGATCTAGGCCGTGATTATAAAGAGCATGAAAACCATATGCTTGTAGCAGTAACTGAGCTTCGTACAAAAGAGGAAATTGACACACTTGTAAACGAAATGGGGGCTATCCAATGAAGAACCAAGACCAAGCACTTATCTTTGAAGTGAGTAAAGAAGGACGCATAGGATATAGCTTACCCAAATTAGATGTAGAAGAAGTGAAACTAGAAGATGTGTTTGAGAGCGATTATATTCGAGTAGAAGATGCAGAGCTACCAGAAGTATCTGAACTTGATATTATGCGCCACTATACAGCACTTTCAAACCGTAACCACGGTGTTGATTCTGGATTCTATCCACTTGGATCTTGTACGATGAAATATAATCCGAAAATTAATGAGAGTGTAGCTCGTTTCGCAGGATTTGCAAATATTCATCCACTGCAAGATGAAAAGACAGTACAAGGTGCAATGGAATTAATGTACGACTTACAAGAGCATTTAATTGAAATTACAGGTATGGATACTGTTACTTTACAACCAGCAGCTGGTGCACACGGAGAATGGACAGGTTTAATGTTAATTCGTGCATACCATGAAGCGAATGGTGACTTTAACCGTACGAAAGTAATTGTACCTGACTCTGCTCACGGAACGAACCCGGCATCTGCAACTGTAGCTGGTTTTGAAACAATTACAGTAAAATCAAATGAAAATGGCCTTGTTGACTTAGAAGACTTAAAACGTGTTGTAAACGAAGAAACAGCAGCACTTATGTTAACAAATCCTAATACATTAGGTCTATTCGAAGAAAATATTTTAGAAATGGCAGAAATCGTCCATAATGCAGGCGGTAAATTATACTATGATGGTGCAAACTTAAATGCGGTATTAAGCCAAGCACGCCCAGGAGATATGGGATTTGACGTTGTGCATTTAAACCTTCATAAAACATTTACAGGTCCTCACGGCGGTGGTGGCCCAGGTTCTGGTCCAGTAGGTGTGAAAGCTGATTTAATTCCGTACTTACCAAAACCGATTTTAGAGAAAACGGAAAGTGGTTATCACTTCAACTACGACCGCCCAGAAGCAATTGGTCGTGTGAAACCATTCTATGGTAACTTCGGAATTAACGTTCGTGCATACACGTATATTCGCTCTATGGGTCCAGATGGTTTGCGTGCAGTAACGGAGTATGCTGTATTAAATGCGAACTATATGATGAGAAGATTAGCGCCATTCTATGATCTTCCATTCGATAGACATTGTAAGCATGAATTTGTATTATCAGGTCGTCGTCAAAAGAAACTTGGTGTACGTACATTAGATATTGCAAAACGTCTGCTTGATTTTGGTTACCATCCACCAACAATTTACTTCCCATTAAATGTGGAAGAATGTATTATGATTGAGCCGACAGAAACAGAATCAAAAGAAACATTAGATGGTTTCATTGATAAGATGATTCAAATCGCTAAAGAAGTAGAAGAAAATCCAGAAGTTGTACAAGAAGCACCGCATACGACAGTCATTAAACGTTTAGACGAAACGATGGCTGCACGTAAACCAGTTTTACGTTATGCAAAGCCAGCTCCTGTACAAGTTTGATTAGAATAACAAAAGAAGAACTCGCTGAGGCGGGTTCTTTTTTTGTATGGATAATTTGTCCCGCATTAACGGACAGTAAACTCCCAACTCAAAACTTAGCTGGTGCAAAGAAGCCAGGTGGGAGATAAACTGTCCGTAAATGCCCGATTGGTTCAACTAATAATCAGTGGGGATGAACAAAAATCCCCACTGATTAAAGTTTCACTTTATGCAGAAATAGTGAAGAAAATGTTAAAAAAATATATTTTTTGTTTCCTAATGGTGTAAAGGTGTAGTTTTATAGGTAGTTTTGTTGAAAAAGTCGGTTTGATAAAAGTATTTATTTTTGTTAGAATTTTATTGAAATTAAGAAGATGTGATGAGGCAAAGATTACTCATTTTTATGTATATGTGAAAAAACGAACAAGACGGGGGTGAAAGTGTGGGATATCGATGTTATAGAATGGTATACCATTTAGAAAATGGAGAAACAATTAAAGATGTAAAAGAATTTTGCTATCGAGACCAAGGAAAAGTGTTAGAAAGAGTAGCAAATCGTGTAATGGATAATAGAGAAGTGACGGCGATTGATAAACAAGGAACAATCATTTCAATAGCATGTGAGGACATTGTAAAGGTAGAACTTGATTACATAACAGAAAGTTAACCTTGAGTCATATCGAATTATTCGATAAAATAAACTGTTGAATGGTGAAGTGAGAAGAGAGGAGTTTATCATGGGTAGTACAAGACACTTTTATATGTTTATCTTAGCGTTTGTTCTTGTTGTCGCATTAACGATTTACTTAATCGTTGACAGCAGCTGGTACAACACGGTTCATCCGGCATTCCTTCTGTTTATGTATATAGGAATTGCAGTAGTAAGTTTCGGAATGAGAGACGAGATGTTAGATCGCTTTGAAAAGTGATACATATACGAAAGACCAACAGGAAAATGTTGGTCTTTTTTTCTTGGGGAAATTTCAAAAAGGCACCTTCTTCAATAACGACAATACGAGAGCAGTAGTTTATAAAAAGAAACGCTATTTGGTACATCTTTTGGAGTATGTAATATAAAGCTGAAAACGATAACGAGAATAAGAAAGAGGAAAAATAAAAATAGAATTTGCTTATGTATAGAATTTTGCATATTATCCACTCCTTTTTTAAGTAGTATGTCCAAAAGAAAGGAGTGTATGAAAAATGTTAGGAGGGGAGAATGATGAACAAAAGAAAATGGTTATATAGAATAGGAATATTTTTATTTTCAATCGGTCTCATATTAGCAAATGTATACTCGGATATACCACCGCTATTTCCAAGTTTACATAAAAGGGTTGGTATAAGTATTGCCATAGTTGGTCTGTTTTGTCTTATCACATCTAACTTCTACAGAAAGTCTGAATGAATATAAAAAAGGACAGTTACTCTTTTTCAGAAGTACTGTCCTTTTTTAATAACTTATTCCATAGTTTGGCGATACTCCATATAATGACGATTGCAATGGAGGCGATAATGGACCAAACAATTGATATAATTTCAAGTGTCATGTTAGGAAGGAATGTGAGAATGGATAATACTTTATGAAACAATGATTCTATTATATGAAAACTTATTTGTAATAGAATGACGATACCAAGTGTGATCCATGCTAATATTTTCTTTCCTTGTTCTTTCCACATGACATTCACCTCACGTTAGCTTAATAGTTTTAAGCCAACAGCGCCGCATAGAATACAGCTTAAGAAAGCAAGACGACGCCAATCCGCTGATTCTCGGAAAATGAGAATGCCTAGAAGTGCACTTCCAGCAGTTCCGATTCCAGTCCAAATTGCGTAAGCAGTTCCCATCGGTAATGTGTTCATCGCAAGAGATAAGAAGAAGAAGCTTACGCCGAAGTTAGCGATTAAAATAACTTTTGGTGCCCAGCCTTTCTTTTCAGTGGCTACTTTCATAAAGAGTACACCAATAATTTCACAAATACCAGCTAGAATTAAAAATACCCAAGCCATTTTATGCGGCCTCCTTCGCTTCTTTTTCTTCTGTTACTCGTTTTAAACCAATTACTCCGAAGAAGATTAAACCGATTAATAAAACTTTTACGATAGAGAAAGGTTCTCCGAAGATGAAAATCTCTGTAAGAACGATTCCGCCAGCTCCGATTCCTGTAAAGACTGCGTATACAGTGCCGACAGGTAAATCTTTATAAGCTCTAAATAATAAGACGAAACTAATTGTAATTAATAGAGCAACACCAGCCCATTCAAGTGGTGCCTCTGCTTTTTTTAGTCCAATCACCCAAA
The DNA here is from genome assembly GCF_039134555.1 of Bacillus sp. BR3(2024). NCBI lineage: Bacteria > Bacillati > Bacillota > Bacilli > Caryophanales > Bacillaceae > Bacillus > Bacillus sp. BR3(2024). Next base: position 4,033,599 of record NZ_CP152433.1, on the reverse strand, counting down.
ATATTTCAATAATACCAGCGATGATTACATAAATCCATGCCATATGTCATTTCTCCTTCCTACCAGTCGTTAGGTAAAGTGCTTAAAAACGACGCATTGCAAAGGAGCAATCCGTCAGTTTGAAAGTCCGCGCCAAAATACTTTCCAAGAAGCGTCTAAACGTGTCTCAAAACGATTTAAACCTGCGTATAATAGTTCAACCATAAGACCGTCGAGTAAGCATAGAAAAGCCTCTAAGGCGTCTTTTACTTCAATGTTATGCAGCTCATCTTGTTCGCTTGCTCTTTTAAATACAGGGAATAAAAGTTTTCCGACGTTTTCAATGTGTACATTTGCTTTATTAATAATTTGTTCGCGAAATGCATCAGGCGGAAAATAAGAAGTTCGTAACCAAAACATTGATTCTTCACTTTCACCAAATCGTTTTGCATACCCTTTTAATAATTTTAAAAGCAATTCTTCAGTGGACGAATTGGAAAAGCTTTCGATATCGCCTGTGAAGCTCTGCAAATCTTTTTGAAGAGCAGATTCTAAGCATATGAAATATAGCTCTTCTTTTCCTTTAAAGTGTGCGTAAATCGATGGTTTTTTAATCCCAACTTCTTGAGCAATATTTGCCAATGAAGTTCCTTCATAGCCGTAGCGTGCGAAATGAGAAAGTGCTACAGCTTTAATGCGGTTTGCTGTCATTTTCATCCCCTACCTACCGTTCGTTAGGTTCATTATATGAGATGGGAAATATAAAGTCAATAGGTGAAGAGCTGAGAAAGAGCGTTATAAGTAACGCTCTTTTTAGACAGTCTCTCGCTCAATTAAATGGAATGAAAGTTCTTTTGCACTGCCGACAATTTGCTCGCTTTGGATCTGCTTATGGAATAAAGAAAAAGCATGTGAGCCCATTGCGAGACCGGGATGTTCAATTGTGGAAATTTCTAATGCCTTTGAAATTTCATGATTATCAAATCCAAGGATAGCAAGGTCTTCAGGTACTCGAATACCATGTTTTCGAGCCTCTGTTAATAAACCAGCTGCAACTTGATCGTTCGCTGTGAAAATAGCAGTTGGACGATTTTTCATATTTAAAATACGATGGAGTATTTGTGCTCCGTCCTGCATTGTATAGCATTGGTGGAAAATCCATTCAGGATGCAACGTTTTCCCTTCGTTACGAAGTGTATCGGCGAACGCTTTTTCGCGCTCCATGGAATTTACACTTGTTTTTCTTGCTAAACAAATTCCGATTTTTTCATGGCCTCTACTTAGTAAATAGGCAGTACCAAGACGGAAACCTTCATAATGATCTACGTAGATGGATGAAATGAGGGGATGTTTCATTTTTTCACATGAAATAATAGGGGCAAATTTTGCAAAAGGTTCGATTTGTTCCCAAGAGCTCGTTCGGGAGCAAATAATCATCCCATCAAATTGTTTCATTTTCATCATTTCAAGAACACGAATTTCTTCAATGCTATCGTAATTCGTTTGACATAAATTAATATGATACCCAGCTAATAACGCTTCGTTTCCGATTCCTTCAATAATCGTACTGAAGTAGGGGAGGTTAATGAAAGGAAGCATAACGCCAATTGTATATGTTTTCCCTCTTATTAAATGGACAGCATTTATATTTTTTGCGTAGTTTAATTCTTCAACAGCATCTAGAACACGCTTACGCTTTTCTTCTTTTACGTAAGGGTGATTATTCAGGACACGAGAAACAGTTGATATCGATACACCAGCAGTTTTAGCAATTTGTTTTATATTGGCCATATGTATCACCTCTTTCCCTTATTATAAAGGGAAAATAATAAGAAAGAAAAAATCTTGACCTGAAAAGCTTTTCACAAACTATGGTATTAATAAGACTTCTTTTTATTCGCGTAACCTTTTCACTTGGGCGTAAGAATGATAGGGGTCTTTTTTGTTTGCAAAAAGTGTTGTCAAAATGTGTGAGAATAACGTGGAAAGTTTTCAAAGGTGGAGTTTGGTGACAAAGCGAATATGAAGAGAATATCAACGCTTCGTTCGTTAAGAGAGCGATATGAAAGGGCGGAAACAAATTGAAAAAAAGAATCATTTGTTTCGTGTTTTCTAGTTTCGTGCTTAGTTCGTGTTCGTTTCAGCAAACGATGCAAGAAGAAAAACACTTTGTGGGAACAACGGGAGGAGCTATGGATCGTGTTACAGATCCTATTCCGCTAAAGGAACTTCCAAAATATTTTCCGGTGAAGTTTAAAGTTCCAACGTTTTTACCGTACGACATTACAAGTGATGTGAAGGGGGAAGTAAGAACGCTTGGGAAAAAGAGCACTGTCTTAACGATTAAATATAAACAGAAAGAGCCAGGTAGAAATGAGTATATTGAGTTAAATGTCGCGAACTTTCCTTATAGTTTTCCGGATCTTGTGGAAGAGAAGCGATTTCAAGAACAAATGAAACTGAATACTGAATAATGGAACGTCTACTTATTTTAAAAATAAAGATGATTATGAACGTGGTGACGAATTTGCTACGCTTATATGGAAAGAGAAAGGAATTGAATATCAACTGCTGTATCGGAATGTAGAAGAGAACGATGAAAAGGTAATCAAGCAGAATTTATTATACATTGCGAATAAGATGAAATGAAAAAACTAGCTGATTTATTCAGCTAGTTTTTTGTATGTTATTATTTCTTTTTAATTTTGCCTGTCCAAGATTTAAATCCACCTTGTAATTGGTAGAAATCTTTGTAGCCTTGTTTTTTTAAGTATTGCGCTGCACGACCTGTACGGAATCCGCTTTGGCAATATAAGTAAACAGGTTGATCTTGACGAAGTTCTTTATGGCGAAGGCGAATTTGTGATAACGGAATGTTACGTGCACCTAAAATATGCCCTGCGTTATATTCGTCTGCTTCACGAATATCGATAAGCTGTGCTTTACGGTAGCCAGCGCGAAATTCTTCTTCTGTAAGAGTTTTAATTAATTTTTTCTGATAGAAGTACATCCATACAGTGTAGCCGATAAATGCTACGATTACGGCTAATAAAATAATCCAAGTTGTTGACACGATTCTATCGCTCCCTTTTTTCTTATCCTACTTTCAATATTATAATGCCCTTATGTATTTATGCAACAGATTCATTTGCATATAAGAAGAAATTTCGTATTCTTTCACAAATTTTGTCGAATTTGGTAGACTAGAGAATGTGAAAAATAATTGGTTATATGAGGTGCAGGATGGGAAAAGAAAAATGGTGTTATATTAACTCTGGTCAATGTTCACCGGCATTTAATATGGCGTTAGATGAATGTTTATTAAATTGGCAAAGTGAAAAGAAAATGCCACCAACAATTCGTTTTTATGAATGGGAAGTACCAACATTAACAGTTGGGTATTTTCAACGTGTTGAAAAAGATATTAATATGGATGTAGTTAACGAAAAGAAATATGGATTCGTTCGTCGTCAAACAGGCGGCAGGGGTGTACTACATGACAAAGAGTTAACGTATAGTGTTATTGTGTCTGAAGATCATCCGAATATGCCGAAAACAGTTACAGAAGCGTATCGTGTTATTTCGCAAGGTTTATTAGATGGTTTTAAGGCATTAGGGTTAGAAGCATATTATGCAGTTCCAAAAACAGAAGCAGATCGTGAAAATTTAAAAAATCCACGTTCCGGCGTATGTTTTGATGCACCATCTTGGTATGAAATTGTAGTGGAAGGACGAAAAATTGCTGGTAGTGCTCAAACGCGTCAAAAAGGTGTTATTCTACAGCATGGATCGATTCCATTAGAAATTGATTTAGATGAACTATATGATCTATTTTTATTCCCAAATGAACGTGTGAAGGAACGCATGAAGAGTATGTTCTCTTCTAAAGCAGTAGCAATTAATGAATTAACAGACCGTACATTTACGATAGAACAGTTAATTAAAGCGTTTGAAGTTGGCTTTGAAAAAGGATTGGATGTAGAACTTGTTCCATATGAATTAACAGAAGAACAGTTACATGAAGTTCAAACGTTAGCGAAAGAAAAGTATGAAAGTAATGAGTGGAATTATAAAAAATAAGAGATGGCAATTGCCATCTCTTATTTTTTTATAGTAAATTAAGTACTTTTTCTACTTTGATTCCTTTATCTTGTAAAGAACGAAGGCGACTTACAACGTCCATAATTTCTTTGTCAAATGTAACGCTAATACCTTGGCTTTGTAGTTCTTCTTTTAAGCTTTCAATAGAATCATCTATGTCGATGCCAAGCTCGTAATCTTGACAAACTTCAATTGTCTTTTTCACGAGTTTAACATAATTTTCTTGTAGTTTTGAATTTGTTTCAGTCAAAGCAGGCTGCTTCGGTTTTGCAGGAGCAACCGGTGCTGTCTCTTGCTTTGTAACTGGAGTAGGGACCGCTTTTTTCACAGGCGCTGGAGTAACTAGTTCTACAGCTGCTTCTACGCTTACTGGCTTCGGTGTCGGTACCGGAGTAGGCTTAGGTGCCATAGCAGGTGTTTCCACACGCGTAACAGGCTTAGGAGCAGGCGTAATTGCTTTTGGAGCTTCTACAACTACTTCCTTTTTCGGTGCTGCTTCTACCTGTGTTTCTTCTTGCTCGGCAGCTTCTTTATTTTCTTTACTCCACATAACGCGTTCAATTTCTAGAGAAACATTGTTTTTGTTCATCGCTGTTAATGTAACTTTACCAACTTCAGCGTTTCCAGTGAAATCAACAATTTTATAAATAACACTCTTGTTCCAATCCACGTTTCCGCTCAAAAATAATTCTTCGTTACATTTCGGCGTTAAGCCCTCGATTTTAATTTCTGCGTTTACACCGTTTTCACTATATACCATAATTAGCGAAGCATTTACATCTTCGTCTGCTAACATTAGTTCACGTACCATTTTGCCGGTGCGTACTTGCGTTTTCTTCTTAACTGACATCTAATTTCTCCTCTCAAAAATTCAGTAATAATAAAAAAATCGTATAACGAAAAATAATTGCTCACGAAGATTTATGATACCGATAATAAAAGCATCACGTCAACAATTAACTTTAATTATTTTGCATTTTTCTTATTTTCTTTATGAAATTTTTCAATTTGTAAAATTAGACAGAAGAAAAAACAGCCTTTTGAAGGGCTGTTAAAAATTTGATTTTTTATATAGTAATTTATATAAAATAAAAAATAAGATAGCAATTAAAGCATTTTGCCAAAAGTTTAGATGATAAATGAGATAAGGTTGCTTTTGGAAATAAATATTTAAGAATACAGCGGAACAAAATGGAGTAGCAAATGCGAATCCAAATAGAATTCTTCTTTTCCAATTCATTTTCTGATTAAAGGAGTAACGCTTTAATAAATATAAAATAAATAGTATACCTAGTATAATTATTGAAACAGACAAAGTAGTTCCAAGGATGCTAAAAGGCGGACTTGATAATGTATTGTTTTTTTCAAAGAAAAACATAAAAAATGAAATAATTGCATTTATGCCAAACTGTATAGCAAGAAGTAAGCTAATAGAAAATCCAATTAAAGAGGCTTTTTCTAACTTTGTTTGAGTTGGTAAAGCTGATATAAGTTCATCGCAATAAGATTGTAAATTATCTCCAAAGATGTCATAAGCGTTTTTATTTTCTGCTTGTGCTTCGATGAGGTGATCTAATATTTCTAGTAACAGTTCTTCCATTTGTTGCTCTGGCACGTTAGATAAACGAAGATAAACTAACATATCGCTATAAGCAACTTCATTTTCAGGTGTTAGAAGCTCACGTTTTTTATTATTCAATTCAATCATGTCTTGTGCATTCATCCCTATCACTCCCCCTGTAATAAGTTATTTACCGTAGTTGAAACCATTCCCCAGCTTTGTTTAAATTCTTCAAGCTGCTCTAATCCTTTATCGGTTATGTGATAATATTTTCGCTTTGGACCGAGTGAGGAAGCTTTTAATGTGCCTTCGATCAATTTTTCTTTTTGCATACGTAATAATAACGGATAGATGCTTCCTTCGCTTACGAATGTAAATCCGTGTTTATTTAATTTTGTGCTCAGTTCATATCCGTACACTTCTTCTTGTGAAATGATGTATAGGATGCAACCTTCTAGTACACCTTTTAACATTTGGCTGTGCATGATTTCACCACCTTTTACTCAGGTAACTTGCGTTGCAAGGTAGCTGTTATCCAAATTATAACATTCAGTAACTTGCAACGCAAGTTACTGAAGTGGAAAACTTTAATGCGTGTTAATTTTTCAACGTTTCCCATACTAACGAGAGGGAGGGAAGCACATGAAACCATTTATGCCAAAACTCGTTTACTTTGAACCAAAGGCACTTGAATATCCGCTTGGAAAAGAGCTTTATGAGAAGTTTACGAAGATGGGATTAGAAATTCGTGAAACGACATCACATAATCAAATTAGAAATTTGCCAGGAGAAAATGATTTGCAAAAGTATCGTAATGCAAAGGCTACACTTGTCGTTGGAGTAAGGAAGACGCTAAAGTTTGATACGTCAAAACCATCAGCTGAATATGCAATTCCGCTCGCAACAGGGTGTATGGGACATTGTCATTATTGCTATTTGCAAACAACACTTGGGAGTAAGCCTTACGTTCGTGTGTATGTCAATCTTGATGAAATATTTGAGAAGGCAAAGCAATATATGGATGAAAGGGCACCTGAAATAACAAGATTTGAAGCAGCGTGTACATCAGACATTGTTGGGATTGATCATTTAACACATGCATTAAAGCGGGCGATTGAATTCATTGGAGAAAGTGAATATGGGCGCTTACGTTTCGTCACGAAATATTCGCACGTTGATCATTTATTAGATGCAAAGCATAATGGGAAAACTCGTTTCAGGTTTAGTATAAATTCACGATATGTAATTAAAAATTTTGAACCAGGGACATCGCCATTTGAGGAGCGAATTGAGGCGGCACGTAAAGTAGCAGGTGCAGGTTATCCACTTGGTTTTATAGTCGCGCCACTTTATATGCATGAAGGATGGGAAGAAGGATATCGTGAACTATTTGAGCGACTGTACAATGCGCTGAAAGATATGACGATACCAAATTTAACGTTTGAATTAATTCAGCATCGTTTTACGAAACCAGCGAAAAAGGTTATTCAAGAGCGTTATCCAAATACGAAGCTTGAAATGGATGAAGAGAAGCGGAAGTATAAATGGGGACGATATGGCATCGGAAAATATATATATAAAAAGGATGATGCAGCAGTATTGGAAGAAACGATAAGAGGTTATATAAATGAATTTTTTCCTAATGCAGAAATACAATATTTTACTTAAGGGGGGTCTGTATGCAAATACAGATTCTTTTTTGTTTTATATATTTAGGCTCGTTTTCAACTTGTCACGTTATTCTTTCTGGTGTATCATTTTATTGATTGCTTCGTACGGAATAAGCAAAATGAACTTGGATGGAGGAAACCGATGCCTACCCCTAGTATGGAAGATTATATTGAACAAATTTATTTGTTGATTGATGAAAAGGGTTACGCCCGCGTATCTGATATTGCTGAAGCGCTTAGTGTACATCCATCCTCTGTAACAAAAATGGTGCAAAAATTAGACAAAGATGAATATCTAATTTATGAAAAATATAGAGGGCTTGTATTAACAACAAAAGGTAAAAAAATCGGAGAACGTCTCGTATATCGTCATGACTTGCTAGAGCAATTTATGCGTATTATCGGTGTGGATGAAAGTAAAATTTACAATGATGTAGAAGGAATTGAACATCATTTAAGTTGGGAAGCGATTGATCGCATTGGTGATTTAGTGCAATACTTTGAACAAGATGCATTCCGAGTGGAAACACTTCGCGGTGTTCAAAGAGCAAATGAAGAGAAAAGTAATTAAGGGGAACGTATGGCGTTTCCTTTTTTATTTCAATTCGAAAAGGATGGGAGAATTATGAAAGCAATTATTTTTGATTTTGATGGATTAATTGTGGACACAGAAACGATATGGTTTCACTCTTTCAGAGATGCTGTTCGTGAATACGGCGGGGAACTACCTTTAGAGGAATTTGCGAAATGCATTGGAACAACAGATGAGGTACTTTATACATATTTAAATGATCAATTAAAAGAGAAGTTTAACAAAAGTGTATTAAAAGAAAAAGTGGCAACTTTACATAAAGAGAAAATGAGAATACCAGAAGCTCGTGACGGGGTAAAAGAATATTTAGAAGAAGCGAAAGGAATGGGATTAAAAATTGCACTAGCTTCTAGTTCTTCTAGAGAATGGGTTATTCATTTTTTAGAAGAGCTACAAATTCGAGAATATTTTGAAGTAATTAAAACGAGAGAAGATGTTGAGAAGGTAAAACCAGATCCAGCTCTTTATCGAGTTGCAATAGAAGAATTAGGAATTAAGCCATCTGAAGCTGTTGTATTTGAAGACTCATTAAATGGATTGAGAGCAGCAGTTGCAGCGGGATTAACGTGCGTTGTGGTACCTAATGATGTGACACGGAATTTACCGTTTGAAAATCATCATCTTCGAATTGAAAGTATGAGAGAGAAAAGTTTAAAAGAAGTGCTTCAAAGTATAAAAAAAGACCGTATTTCCTAAAAGGAAGCACGGTCTTTCTTTTTGCTTTTTTTGCCTTCAATGACAGTTAAATGAGACTGTTTTCTTTTTCGTTTCAAAGTGGAAGAATTCCCTTTTTTACTTTTGTCATTAGAAGTATTTGACTTAAAGAAGGAATTGCCTAGGGGTGCTACATTTTGTTTCCCATGTTTGCGGTTCGATTGTTTTGCCGCACGCTTATATGAGCTTTGCGAATTTGCGGAACCACTGGAATTTGTAAACATCTTGTATAGCAAGTAAAAGATACCGACAACAAGTAACATGTACCCGATATTTCTTAATACACCCATGGGATTTGTAATAACAGATGAAACAAGGCCGAATATTGCCAATCCGATAATAAGCACAAATATAGCGAAAGTAAACGAACGACCGTTCATAAGGGACACCTCCTAAAAACATATATTGAAATTAGTATATTAACGATGAGGAAAGGAGTTGAACACCATTTTTAAATAATTATTGTTTGTTCTCTAAACGTAATAATTCTTCAAACGATGCAATTGCTACTTCCACTTGATCATCTGTTGGTTCTTTCGTTGTTAATAGTTGTAGCCATAATCCAGGATATCCAAGTACGCGTAATACGGGAATATCTCGTAATCGATTTGTAAATTGCAATACTTCAAAAGAAATACCAAGTACAACTGGAATTAATAAAATTCTGTTTATAACTCGTGCCCAAAGAGGATCTGTAGGGACTAGGAAATAAACGAACATTCCAATAATGACTGTAAATATAATAAAGCTACTGCCGCATCTATAATGGAGACGAGTTTGCTTTTGAACGTTTTCTACAGTCAGAGGAAGGTTATTCTCGTAAGCATTGATTACCTTATGCTCTGCACCGTGATACTGAAATACCCGCTTAATAAGTGGGGTTAAAGAAATAAAGTATATATAGCTCAATAATAGCATGAGCTTAATGACACTTTCGACAATGATTTGCCCAGTATGAGATGGGAAAATCGGTCTCGTTAATTCAGCTAATAGTGCAGGAACTGCTGTGAAAATGACTTTACCGAATATAAAAGATAAAACGCCAACAGCTGCAACTCCTAATACCATCGTTAATTTTGATTGTTCTTCTTTTTTATTTGCAATTTGTTCATCATCTTCTGGGTGGACGTCAAATCGTTCTGAAGCGAAGTTTAAATGCTTTGCTCCATTCGCACTTGCATCTACAATAGCGGCAATCCCTCGTAAAAATGGAATTTTTTTTAGGGTAGATAGTACTTTATTACGAACGCGTGGTAATCGATAAAATTCAATCGATTTATCTTTACGACGAACCGCTGTAACAGTATATTCTCTACCGCCAAACATAACTCCTTCTATGACCGCTTGCCCGCCATATATTTGTTTTGACTCTTCTGCCATGTTAACACCAACCTGTATTTGTTTCTCTCTTATGTAGAAAAAGAGGCAATTGTCATACTGGGTTCTGTCGTTTTGAAATAAGACAATCACCGAGTTTCCTTTATTTTATCGGCAAATACAAGTAGATGACAAGGGAAAATGTTATGAGAGTCGGACATTTCTTATTCTTTTTATAGACAAATTTCGCAGGATTTAAACATGCTTCAAAATAGTTTCGGGCATACTATTGAGCGGAGGTGTCGATGTGAGTCAAGAACAATTAGGAACAAGGAATTTTGTGCAGATTGGTTTGTTTGGTGGAATCTTTTGGGGCGGGATCTGGTATTTCCTTCATATATTTTCATTCACGGAGGCGGGACCGAATTATTTCCTTTTACCATTTGCGTTTGGAAGTTGGAAAGAGGGGGTATGGGGCAATGTGTTCGGAATAGTGTGTATGGGACTTCTTTCAATTTTGATCGCCTTTTTGTATAAAGCATTTTTTGCGAAGTTTGAAGGGATTATAGCGGGAATTATTTATGGGCTATTTTGGTGGGCACTACTGTTTTTGGGGATGGGTTTAATGGCTCCTGTTATTAAAAGTGCGCTCCATTTACCAAAAGAGACAATTGTGACGACAATATGTATTTTTATATTGTATGGTGTGTTTATAGCATATTCTGTTTCTTACGCAGTGAATAGCAATAAAGCAGAACAAGAAGGGCAAGAGAAGACGAACTATTCAAATAAGTAACTCCTATGTTAAAATATTGTATAGATATTTAATATTAAGGAGTTTTAAGAATATGAAAAAGTTACTCCTCGTAAACGGTCCTAACCTAAATCGCCTCGGTGTTCGTGAGGTAAATGTATATGGAAAGGGCACGCTAGCGACACTTGAAGCAGATATGAAGCAAGAAGCAGAAACAATGGGAGTGGAGTTAGAATGTTTCCAATCGAATCATGAAGGTGCCATTATCGACATTATTCATGAAGCGGAAGATATATATGAAGGGATCATTTTAAATCCGGGAGCATTTACGCATTATAGCTATGCGATTCGTGATGCCATTGCGAGCATTTCGATTCCTGTTATTGAAGTACATATTTCTAACATTCATCAGCGTGAATCGTTCCGTCATGAATCTGTGACGGCAGCTGTTTGTGCAGGTCAAATTGTAGGATTTGGTTTTTATGGCTATAAGTTAGCGTTATTTGCATTAATGGAGAAATTGAGGGAGGCATAAAGTAATGGAGAAAATTGAAAGATTACGAAGTGCATTTGATGAGGCTGGCATTGACGGTATTTTGTTAACAAATGAACATAGTCGTAGATATATGGCTAACTTCACAGGAACAGCAGGCGTTGTTCTTATTTCAAAAGATCGTGCTCAATTTATTACAGATTTCCGTTACGTCGAGCAGGCAAGTAAACAAGCGGTTGGATATGAGGTTGTACAGCACGCAGGATTGATCATTGATGAAGTGGCAAAGCAAGTGAAAGAGCTTGGAATTCAAAAACTTGGTTTTGAGCAAGATACTCTTACATATAGTTCTTATTCAGTGCATAAGGAAGCGATTGATGCTGAATTTATCCCGACTTCTGGACTTGTAGAAAAGTTACGCTTGATAAAGACTGATTCAGAGATTAAGATATTAAAGGAAGCTGCACAGATTGCAGATGCTGCCTTTGAGCATATTCTATCATTCATTCGCCCGGGAGTATCTGAAATTGAAGTGTCAAATGAACTTGAATTTTTCATGAGAAAACAAGGAGCAACATCTTCTTCGTTTGATATTATCGTTGCTTCAGGTCTTCGTTCGGCATTACCGCACGGCGTGGCATCTGAAAAAGTGATAGAAACAGGAGATTTCGTTACATTAGACTTCGGCGCTTATTACAAAGGATATTGTTCTGATATTACTCGTACGATTGCAGTCGGTGAACCATCTGATAAATTAAAAGAAATTTATAATATCGTTTTAGAAGCACAACTACGTGGTGTGAACGGTATTAAAGCTGGTTTAACAGGTCGCGAGGCTGATGCGCTAACGCGTGACTACATAACGGAAAAAGGATATGGTGAATACTTTGGACACTCTACTGGTCATGGAATAGGTCTTGAAATCCATGAAGCACCAGGTTTAGCGTTCCGTTCTGATACAGTACTTGAACCAGGTATGGCTGTAACAGTAGAGCCAGGTATTTATATTCCAGGTATTGGCGGCGTACGTATTGAAGATGATATCATTGTGACAAGTGAAGGTAATGAAGTAATTACGAAATCACCAAAAGAACTTATTATTTTGTAATACACAGGAGGATTTTTTTACATGATTTCAGTAAACGATTTTCGTACAGGTTTAACAATTTCAGTGGACAATGCCCTTTGGCAAGTACTTGATTTCCAACACGTAAAGCCAGGTAAAGGTGCTGCATTCGTTCGTTCTAAACTACGTAATCTTCGCACAGGTTCTGTTCAAGAGAAAACATTCCGTGCAGGTGAGAAAGTAGAAAAAGCACACATCGAAAACCGTCGTATGCAATACTTATACGCAAGCGGTGAGGCTCACGTATTTATGGATAACGGAACTTATGAGCAAATCGAACTTGGTGAAAAACAAATCGAGCGCGAGCTTAAATTCCTAAAAGAAAACATGGAAGTAGCAATTATGACTTACCAAGGCGAAGTACTTGGTGTTGAACTTCCAAACACAGTTGAATTACAAGTTACAGAAACAGAGCCTGGTATTAAAGGTGATACTGCTTCTAACGTAACAAAACCAGCTACATTAGAAACTGGTCTTGTTGTACAAGTACCAATCTTCATTAACGAAGGCGAAATGCTTATCATCAACACTGGTGAAGGTAAATACGTTTCTCGTGCATAGTAAAAAAACACTCGTGATAATTCACGAGTGTTTTTTTTATAGGAAATAGGGTAGATAGTAAATAGCTGTTACTATAAAACTGACTAAAACAAGTGAAAGAGTACCCATAATAGATGGAGTCAAAACAATTTTAAATGGTTTTATTTCGCCAGTCTCAACGCCAGTTAATGTTTTGCTTATTGCGTGATCTGTAATGTTATTTCTATGGTTACTCATAATAATTAACCACATAATTGCAAATATTGCTAAACTACCAAGGAAAAAGGTCTCTATAAATGACCAACCGACTAATAATGAAAAAAGATAAATAAGAGCTAATTCTACTACAACGGTTAAACTAATTTTCAATGCCTTCATATTTTTCCTCCTCATTCTGTAATTTCAACCAGTTTAAAAAATTTTCACGTGACACGACATGCAGAGAGCAAGGTGACCTTACTTCTTTCTCTAGTGCAGCGTGTTCGTCTGGAAACTTGTTTTCCACATGCAATGAAATATAGGGTAGTTTTTCTTGTGCTTTTAGTGAGCGGATATTATTCGTTTTAGCACCAGCAAATACGTAGGAAAGTTGTAAGTCTAAAAAGGCGATTTTAAAGATTTCTTTTTTAGCAGCCTCGTTATAGCCTTTTCCCCAGTATGGATAGCCAATCCAACTACCAATGTGAGATTGCTTTTTTTCATTATTAATATGTTTAAGTGTGGTGAGGCCAATTATTTCATTTTCTTCATTCACAATCATTCTCGATAAGGATTTCTTTTGACGCTCTTCTTCTATTGCGAAAAGAAGAAATGTTTTCGTGTCTTCGATGTTTTCTACCGTTATCCCCAATGCATTTTTTATATGTGGATCACTTGATAGCTCGAAAATCACATTTGTATAGCATAAATCTAGTGGTAATAAAGTGATGTGCTGCATGGTTTAAACCCCTTTCAAACTAAATATACCATAATATACCATAAAATAATATGAATATTCAGATTCTAATTCAGACTTTAGAGAAAAATTATGTTTTTACTTCTGAAATAGACAACCTCTGCATATGGTTGTACAAATATATTCTTTTTTAGAATACGAAGTTAGTAACTGTTACGGGAGAAGGTGGAAGAATGAAACAGTGGCTAGCGGCAATGGAAACATCCGTGCTTGTTATGGGGGCACTTCGATTATTTTCAGGTAGTGCGGAGATATTTGCTGCTTTGCTTATGCTTTATGTGAATGATGCGAAGAAAGCGTTGTTTATAAATGGTATGTTGGCGTTTGTTGGACCTACCGTATTAATTTTAACAATGACAATTGGGATAGCGAGTGTAGCAAGTGAAATTTCTTTCTTGAAGCTCTTTTTTCTAGCGCTTGGAATTTGCTGTATTTTTATCGCATTACTGAAATAGTAAGTCGAGTATAGTGGGGAGAAGCCGATGAAAGAGGTATTAGAAGTTTTACCAAAAACGATGAAGTACTTAATTGAAGAATGTAAGCAATACGATGCTTTAGAGGAAATTCGTGTTCGAATTGGAAGGCCGCTAGAGTGTATTGCACACGGAAAGGTGTTTTTTTATGACTATATCACTACTGCAGAGGATGCTATTTACTTATTGAATAAATTAAGTCAATTCTCAATTTATACGATGGAAGAGGAATTAAAACGTGGGTATGTGACGCTTCGCGGGGGGCATAGAATCGGGTTAGCAGGAAAAGTCATTACAGAAAAAAGCGCAGTGAAAATGATTCGTGATGTCTCTTCCTTTAATATTCGTATTGCTCGTCAAAAAATAGGGATTGCTGAACCGCTTTTGCCATATTTGTATGAAAAAAGGTGGTTAAACACGATGGTAATTGGCCCTCCCCAAACGGGAAAAACGACACTTTTAAGAGATGTAGCACGTTGCATGAGTCAAGGGGTAAGTGCTTCGGAAATTCCTTCCTGTAAAGTGGGGATCGTTGATGAACGTTCAGAAATTGCTGGCTGTGTGAAAGGAATCCCGCAATATGATTTTGGTACCCGAGTCGATGTGTTAGACGCATGTCCAAAGGCAGAAGGAATGATGATGATGATTCGTTCTATGAGTCCTGATATTTTGATCGTAGATGAAATTGGCCGTAAAGAAGATAGTGAAGCAATTATGGAGGCAGTGCATGCAGGTGTTCAGCTTTTTATAAGCGCACACGGATTTTCCTATGAGGATGTTGTGAGACGTCCATCGCTCAAGGCAGTGCTAGAGCTTGGTATATTTGATAGGTTTGTGGAGTTGTCAAAAGCGAGGGGTCCAGGAACGGTTATGCAGGTGAAAGATAAATATGGAAAACCAGTGTTATCAAATAGAAAGGCTGAGGGCGTATGGTGAAAATATTTGGTGCAGTGTTAATCGTTGCGGTCAGCACCTTTTTCGGGTTTTCGTACGCTAAAAGATACAGTGAGAGGCCGAGGCAACTTAGGTTATTAAAATCAGCACTTCAATCATTAGAGGCAGAAATTATGTATGGACACACACCTTTATCTGAGGCTGCCGAGCGATTAGTTAAACAAATGCCAAAGCCATTAAATTGGATATTTCAAAGTTTCGCTAAAAAACTAGAAAGTGGAGAACAAACGGTAAGGGAAGCTTGGATAGATAGTTTGAAAGAGAATTGGAAGTTGACGGCTTTTCAACAAACCGAGTATGAAATACTGCAGCAATTTGGTGAAACGCTCGGGCAACATGATCGTGAATCACAACAAAAACATATTCGCTTATGTATTACACATTTGGAGAGAGAAGAAGAGGAAGCGAAAGCTTTACAACTGCAATACGAAAAAATGATTAAGAGCTTAGGGGTACTAGCAGGGCTACTAATTGTAATTTTACTGCTATAGGGGGGAGAAAGGCGATGTCCATTGATGTTGGATTAATATTTCAAATCGCCGGAATCGGCATTGTTTTAGCTTTCATTCATACTGTACTAAAAGAATTGAAGCGTGAGGATATTGCAAATTGGGTTATCCTTGTCGGTTTTGTCGTCATTTTATTTCATGTTGCATTTTTAATTAATACGCTATTCGACAAGATTAAAAGTGTCTTTCTCTTCCAGTAAAGGAGGCGGTTCGAATCGAAATTATACAAATTGTCGGATTAGGCCTCGTTGCTACGTTTTTAGCTGCTGTTTTGAACCAGCATAAATCTAGTATTACATCTTTATTTATTGTGTTCGTAGGTAGCGTGATGTTTCTAATTTTAATCGATCAAATTCATTCTATTTTACAAATGATTGAGAGAGTAGCGAGTGAAGCGAAAGTTAGTAACGTCTACGTGGAAACGTTACTAAAGATTATTGGAATTGCTTATATTGCCGAGTTTGGAGCTCAAATTACAAAAGATGCTGGTCAAGGTGCCATCGCTTCGAAAATTGAACTTGCTGGGAAAATCTTAATTCTCGTTATGGCAATTCCTATTTTGACGGTTGTAATTGAAACTATTCTCGGATTTTTACCGACGGGATAAGGGGGAGTGAATGTTGAGGAGGTTTGGAGCTAAGCTGCTATTTGCTTGCTTCCTTTTCTTTTCTTTACCGGTTGTTGTACAAGCTTCTCCTGTAGAAACAAACGTCGTTGATCAACAATTGGATAAGCTCGGAATTGAAGATGTGAAGCAATTTTGGGACGGGCTTGTTACAAAATATGGAGGCTATTTGCCAGAGAGTCAAAAAGGGAGTTTTATGGAGTTTGTAAAGGGAGAAAAAGAATTCTCTCTAAAAGAGTGGATGATAGGGTTATTAAAATATTTATTTCATGAGCTTGCAGCTAATGGAAAACTGCTTGGCACACTCATTATGCTCACAATCTTTAGTGCATTGTTGCAATCACTGCAATCCGCTTTTTCAAAAAGTAGTGTAAGTAAAATTGCTGATGCTGTTGTATATATGGTACTTATTATTTTTGCTTTAAATAGTTTTTATGTCGTTATGACATATGCAAGAGAAACGATACAAACAATGGTAGATTTCATATTAGCGCTATTGCCAATTTTATTGGCGCTTATAGCGACTGGTGGCGGGGTTGTATCTGTATCTTTCTTTCATCCGATTATCATTTTCTTAATGAATACAAGCGGGCTTCTTATGAATTATATCGTTCTACCGCTTTTATTACTGGCAACGATATTAAGTATTGTAAGTACAATGAGTGATCAATATAAAGTGACGAAATTGTCCAAGCTTCTGCAAAACGTTAGCGTTGGGATTATCGGTATTTTCTTAACGATTTTTTTAGGAGTATTATCTGTACAAGGAACAGCAACAGCCGTTGCTGATGGAATAGCTGTGAAAACTGCTAAATTTGTAACAGGGAACTTCATTCCAGTAGTCGGAAGGATGTTTACAGAAGCGGCAGATACTGTTATTAGCGCATCAGGATTATTGAAAAACACAGTCGGAATTATTGGGCTCGTCATTTTATGTTTAATTGTTGCTTTTCCAGCGATTCAAATTTTCTGTATCGCATTTATTTATAAATTCGCAGCAGCAGTATTGCAACCGGTTGGCGGCGGAGCAATTATTCAATGCTTAGACATTATTGGACGAAGCATCATTTACGTATTTGCTTGCTTAGCTATCGTATCATTTATGTTCTTTTTAAGTATTACAATTATTATTGCTGCGGGGAATATTACACTTATGATGCGGTAGGAGGTGAAGAGTATGCAATTTGTTACAGAGTGGATCAGAAATATTATCGTTTTTTTGCTCTTAGCGACAATGCTTCATCTTATTCTTCCAAATTCGAATTTGCAAAAATACGTTAAATTCGTTGTAAGTCTTTTGTTAGTCGTATTAATTTTAACACCCCTTTTTAAACTATTGCAGACAGATGTAAATGAAGTAATTGCAAATTTTAATGAAGAAAAGTACGTAGCAGAAGGATCTGTAAAAAATTCAATAGATTCGAAGAAAAAAGAAATACAAGCTCTAACACGTGCATATAGTTTAGAAGAGATGGCTACCAAAATGAAAAAAGAAGTAGGAAAAGAGTTTGAGAAACAGTATGGTATGTCAGTCTCTGAAATACAAATAGTCGCAGCGGAAAGCACAGCGGAAGTAAAGTCAGCGAAAGATATTCAATCTGTTGTTGTGACGTTAAAAGAAAAAGAACGTAGTAAAAATGATGCAATCGAAACAGTAAAACCAGTTGAAATTAACACGAAAGAACCACCGAAAAAAGTAGAGGAAACGAATGTAGAAATGAAAGACTTCTTTTCAAGCAGGTGGCAACTAGAGAATAAACAAATCCAAGTTCAAATGGAAGGGAGGACAGGTAGAGTAAATGGACAATAAAGATAAAAATTCGAAGTTCTCATTTTTTCGAAACTTATTGAATGGAGATGAAAAAGAAAGTAATGAGAAGGGAAGAAAGGTAACACCTAAGTTCTTACTTGTCCTACTCATACTTGGAATTTTGCTTATGTTTTCTAGTAGTTTTTTTTCAAGTAAAAAAGAAGAAGTACCTGTATTTAAAGAACAAAAAACTCAAAACCAGGAAAAAGATGTACCAACTTTTGGACAAAAAAATAATGATAATATGTCAAATGTAGAAAAATATGAAAAAGCGTATGAACAAGAATTAAAAACTGCTTTAGAAGAAATAGCAGGAGTAAAAGACGTAACGATTAAAGTGAATTTAGATTCATCTGAAGAAAAAATTTTAGAAAAAAATACAGTGAAACGCTCACAAACAACAGGTGAAACAGATAAAACAGGCGGTAAGAGAGAAGTAGAGGACGAGTCTCTTGATGAAAAGACTGTCATTATACGTGAAGGGGATAAAGAAACTCCTGTTGTTTTACGAACAGAGAAGCCGAAAGTACGTGGTGTTCTTGTCGTAGCAAAGGGAGTGGATAATATACAAGTTAAAGCAATGGTAAAAGAAGCTGTGATAAGGCTGCTAGATGTACCGGCCCATCGCGTTTCAGTTTCACCGAAAAATTGATAGGGAGGAAATAAAGTGTTAAAAAAACAAACAGTTTGGTTATTAACGATGTTAAGTTTAGTTGTTGTACTATCTGTGTATTACGTGACAACTCCTGACAAAATGAATACAGCATCGCCGGCAACAGGTGAAAAGATTGGACAAGAAAAACAAGGTACTGATAAAGCAGTAACAAACGAAGCGCCTAAAGAAACTCCGAAAAAAGAAAATACAAGCAAGGAAACAACAAATAAAGAAACAGACAAAAAAGAAAATGCAAAAAAAGAAACAAGTAAAAAAGAGGGCAATGTATCAGTTCAATCAAGTGATGAGAATTTCACAGCTTTACGTATGCAAATGGAAGATCAGCGTAGTGAACAAAAAGCAAAATTACAAGAAGTGATGAGTTCAACAAAAGCTTCAGCAACAGAAAAGAATAAAGCGAAAGAAAATTTTGATGCCATTACGACAATGGAAACGAAGCAAGAATTACTTGAGACAGTAATTAAATCTCAAGGAGGATATCCAGATGCTCTTGTAAGAGCTGATGGCACTGATATTAGAGTAACGGTTAAAGCGGCAAAACATTCACAGAAAGAAGCAAATAAAATTATTCAACTTGTAAGAAGTGAAGGCGGATCAAAAGATGTAGGTGTGAAATTTGATCCACCAGCGAAATAAGTGAAACTTTAATCCGTAGGGATTTCCCTGCGGATTATTATCTTTTACTAAGCAAAGGGTATGCAAATAGTAAAATAGAGTATGTAAGTAAATGTGTGAATAGAAAAAAGCTATCATTTTCGATAGCTTTTTTCTATGTCGTCTTTGTAATTATTTTTACTATGTTCAACTCGGAATGGAGAAACACGTTGTGAGTAAAAGATTAATGGTTCATGGTACTGATGATTACTTTTTCCGGATTTGACGTGGATGAAAAGAACGCATGCCCAAACGATTACGGCAGGTAAAAAGAGAATGAGCCATATCATATTTCCACACCTCAACACAATATATTTTCTACACTTTGAACATACTATTCTTATATGAAGGAATGATGAACGGCGTGTAAACAAAAAAATAATATTTGGTAAAAATACGTTATTGACTATAGGTGTGGTGAAGAGTGAGGAGGGAATGGCATGTTTGCTTTGTAACGTTTTGCAAAAGTAGTGAATGTTTTTTAAGAAGTGGTCTTGCCAATTTCATGTGAAACTTGGTATTATTACTAGGTATTAAATTTTTATTGGAATAATATTTTTACAGGAATTTCGATTTATTATAAAGAAATATAAATTGGAATGTTTAAAAAATTTATCGTAAGATGGAAATAGTAAATATTTCTATTAGTTAATGAAATATATTTTCTAATAGAGTACATCGTATTTTTACAGTCAATCTAGTTTTCGTGACGAGAATCTGTAAAAACGGGACAAACAAGAGTATGGGAGTGGATTTTACATGTTTAAAATTCAAGAAGTTCGTGAATTAATTAAATTAATTGATAGCTCTAATATTGATGAATTTGAATACAAAAAAGACGGTACAACAATCAAAATGAAAAAGCGTGGTAATGAAGTTGTTGCTGTGCAAGCACCTGCAGCAAAACAAGCTATGCAACCAGTAGCGCCTGTTGAAGTTGAAACGACAGTAGCAGCAGCGCAAGCAGAAGTGCCAAAACAAGAAGAGAAGAAGGTTGTTCAAAATGAAAACCTACATAAAATCACATCACCGATGGTAGGTACATTCTATTCTTCTTCTTCGCCTGATACACCTCCATATGTAAGTGTTGGGGATAGAGTATCGAAAGATTCTATCGTATGTATTGTCGAGGCTATGAAGTTATTTAACGAAATTGATGCTGATGTAGAGGGCGAAATTGTTGAAATTCTTGTTAATAACGGACAGCTTGTTGAATATGGACAACCGCTATTTCTTGTAAAAGCGTAATAAGGGAGTCTTTGTGATGATAAAAAAAGTATTAATAGCCAATCGTGGGGAAATTGCTGTACGAATTATTCGTGCTTGTAAAGAAATGGATATTGAAACAGTTGCAATTTATTCAGAAGCAGATAAAGAGTCACTTCACGTACAGATTGCAGACGAGGCGTATTGTGTAGGACCAACGATTTCGAAAGAAAGCTATTTAAATTTGACAAACATTATTAGCGTTGCGAAGTTAACAGGCTGCGATGCTATTCATCCGGGATACGGATTTTTAGCAGAGAATGCAGATTTCGCAGAGTTATGCCGTGAATGTAACTTGATTTTTATCGGTCCAAGTCCAGAAGCTATTTCAAAGATGGGCACAAAAGACGTTGCTCGTGATACAATGAAAGAAGCAGGGGTTCCGATTGTACCAGGTTCACAAGGGATTATTAAAAATACCGAAGAAGCGATTGAGCTTGCTAATCAAATTGGATATCCAGTTATTATTAAAGCGACTGCAGGTGGCGGTGGAAAAGGTATTCGTGTTGCACGCCATGAAGAAGAGCTTATAAAAGGAATTCAAATTACACAGCAAGAAGCTAGTACCGCTTTTGGGAACCCTGGTGTATACTTAGAAAAGTACGTTGAAGATTTCCGCCATGTTGAGATTCAAATAATGGCAGATACACACGGAAATGCCATTCATTTAGGAGAGCGTGATTGTACAATTCAGCGCCGTTTGCAAAAACTATTAGAAGAAAGTCCATCACCTGCACTTGATGAAGAGATTCGCAAGCAGATGGGTGAAGCGGCAGTTAAAGCGGCGGTAGCGGTTGATTATACAGGTGCTGGTACGGTTGAGTTTATTTATGAATATAAAACGAAAACCTTTTACTTCATGGAGATGAATACGAGAATTCAGGTTGAGCATCCGGTTACTGAAATGGTAACAGGAATGGACTTAATTAAAGAACAAATTCTTGTTGCTTCAGGAGAAAAGTTATCGTTACAGCAAGAAGAAGTACAATTTAATGGTTGGGCAATTGAATGTCGAATTAATGCGGAAAACCCTGCCAAAAAATTTATGCCATCTCCAGGTAAAGTAGAAATGTACTTACCACCAGGAGGATTTGGTATTCGCGTCGATTCAGCTGTATATCCGGGATATTCAATCCCACCTTTCTATGATTCGATGGTTGCTAAATTAATTGTTCACGGAAAAACACGTGAAGAGGCAATTGCAAAAATGAAGCGCGCACTTAGTGAATTTGTCATTGAAGGCGTACATACAACAATCCCGTTCCATTTGCAATTGCTAGATCATCCTGATTTTGTAAAAGGTGAGTTTAATACGAAATTTTTGGAAGAGCATGAACTTGTGACGCAGTGATACATTAAAGGAGGTTTTTTTCATGGCTGAACATATGTTAGATATGGGTCAAGATACAACTCTTGGTAAAGTAGAAATTGCACCAGAAGTAATTGAAGTAATTGCAGGTATTGCAGCTGCTGAAGTAGAAGGTGTAGCGGCAATGCGCGGTAATTTTGCTACAGATGTTGTTGAGAAGTTAGGTAAGAAAAATCATGGTAAAGGTGTAAAGGTTGAATTAGCAAACGAAGATATTATCGTTGACCTTTATGTTGTAATGTATTTTGGTGTAGCAATTCCAGTTGTTGCACAAAAGATTCAAGACAATATTCGCCAAGCACTCTTTACAATGACAGGACTTGAGCCAAAAGAAGTGAATGTTCACATCGTTGGCGTAACATTCGAAACACAAAAAACAGAAATCGAACCAGTGTAAGAATGAAAAGGTGCCTAGTAACATAGGCATCTTTTTTATCGTTTCATTTCTTCACAAATTACAACCCTCTAATTATTATACTATTTCAAAAAATAAGAAATAAACAAGAAAATGTGTCGTTTTTCCAAAAAACGTACATTGTGATAAGATATGGAACTTGAAGTTAATCTTTTTATTATTTTTCAGCCTTGTAACCCGTGTGTGAAACGATAAATTGTGTTATTATCATTGTATTATAAGGTTGGAAAATCAATGAAAACTGTAAGAGTAAGTGAATTGACGGCTTATAAATTATAATAATATAACAAAGTATAAGGAAAGACTTGAAGCATAAAGGAGAGTTACAATGAAACGTAGGACGGCTAGAGAAAGAGCAATGCAAGCATTATACCAAATGGATATTACAGGTGAATTAGAACCGAAAGTAGCAGTGGAAAACACGCTAGATGAAGGCGAAGAAACAAATGAGTTTCTAGAGTCACTTGTAGTAGGTTTTGTAGAAAATAAAGAAGCAATCGATGAAGCGATTCGTCAAAATTTAAAAAAGTGGAAGCTTGAGCGTATTAGTATTGTTGATCGCAGTATTTTACGTGTAGCTGTGTATGAAATGAAATACATGGAAGAAATTCCACACAACGTAACAATTAACGAAGCAATTGAAATTGCTAAAACATTTGGGGATGAGGAATCTCGTCGTTTTATTAACGGCGTTTTATCTAATATAAAAGATACACTGTAAATTCTTTAAGGGGGAATCTTAAAATGGTAGCAGTAATCATCAAAGGAAATGAAGTTGCGGAGAAAAAACGAGCACAATTAACAGAAGAAGTTGTGAAGTTGAAAGAGCAAGGTATTGTACCAGGATTAGCAGTTATTTTAGTTGGAGAAGATCCAGCATCTCGTTCTTATGTGAAAGGAAAAGAAAAAGGCTGTGAACAAGTAGGGATTTACTCAGAGCTAATTGAACTTCCTGAAACAATTACTGAGGAACGTTTGCTTGCTGAAATCGATCGCTTAAATGGCGATGACCGTATTAATGGCATATTAGTGCAATTACCTTTACCAAAACATATTGAAGAAAAAGCTATCATTGAAAGAATTTCACCAGAAAAGGATGTAGACGGATTTCACCCAATCAGCGTGGGACGTATGATGACGGGACAAGATACATTCCTTCCATGTACACCGCATGGTATTGTAGAATTAGTAAAAGAAACAAATCTTGATATTTCTGGAAAACATGTAGTAGTAATTGGAAGAAGTAATATTGTCGGTAAACCAGTGGGGCAATTGTTTTTAAATGAAAATGCCACTGTCACATATTGTCATTCTAAGACGCAAAATATGAAAGAGTTATCGAAGTTAGCTGATATTTTAATCGTAGCTGTTGGACGACCTAAAATGATAACAGCGGATTATATTAAAGAAGGGGCGGTTGTAATTGACGTTGGTGTTAACCGTTTAGAAACAGGAAAACTTTGTGGTGATGTTGACTTTGACAACGTGTTAGATGTTGCGGGTTACATTACACCTGTGCCAAAGGGTGTTGGTCCAATGACAATCACAATGCTTCTTCATAATACTGTTGAATCTGCCAAACGTGCAGGTGTCGTTTGTAAATAATTTGAGTCGGCTATGAGGAGAGAGAAATGGAGAAGCAATATTTAACCGTTACAGCGTTAACACGCTATATAAAAACAAAAATAGAATATGATCCGCATTTGCAGTCTGTTTGGTTAAAAGGTGAAATTTCCAACTTTAAAAATCATAGCCGTGGCCACATGTATTTTACATTGAAAGATGAAAATGCAAGAATCGCAGCGGTTATGTTTGCGGGCCATAATCGTAATATTAAATTCAAACCTGAAAATGGGATGAAGGTACTCGTGAAAGGAAAAATCTCTGTTTACGAGGCGAGTGGTTCTTATCAAATTTATATTCAAGACATGCAGCCTGACGGAGTCGGAAATTTACATTTAGCGTACGAACAGTTAAAAGTTCGTTTAGAAGAGGAAGGACTTTTTTCTCAAGTTTATAAAAAAGCGATTCCTCCTTACGCTAAAACAATAGGTGTGATTACGTCGCCAACAGGAGCAGCGATTCGTGATATTATAACAACGATTAAACGTCGTTATCCAATTGGGAATGTTATTGTATTTCCGGTACTTGTACAAGGGGAGTCAGCGGCTCCCTCGATTGTACAAGCGATTCGTACAGCGAATGAAATGGGAGAGATAGATGTACTAATCGTTGGTCGTGGTGGAGGTTCTATTGAGGAATTATGGGCTTTCAATGAGGAAATGGTTGCAAGAGCAATCTTTAAGAGTGAAATTCCTATTATTTCGGCAGTAGGCCATGAAACAGATTTTACAATTGCAGATTTTGTTGCAGATTTACGCGCGCCAACACCGACCGCAGCAGCTGAGCTGGCAGCACCTAATATTATAGAGTTACAAGAAAAGGTATTACAAAGAACTCTGAGATTGCAAAGAGCGATGAGAGAGTTAGTACATAAAAAAGAAGAAAAACTACAAGTGTTGCAAAAATCGTATGCGTTCCGTTATCCAAGACAAGTATATGAGCAAAAGGAAGAGCAATTAGATAGAGCGCTAGAACAGCTTGTTTTAGCGAAAGAGCGCTATATTGATAAAAAGGTGAATCAGTTAAAGCAACTTTCATTTTATTTAGAGAAGCACCACCCATCTCAAAAAATTATGCAAACGAAGGTAGCTGTGGAAACGTTGCAAAAGCAATTACAACGTGAAATGCAAACGTTACTTCAAACGAAAGAATTTGCCTTTGTAAGAGCTGCTCAAAAACTTGAAGCATTAAGTCCGCTTAAAGTAATGATGAGAGGGTACGGGCTTGTATATGATGAAGAGAAGCAAGTGTTAAAAAGTGTGAAAGATGTAAGCCTTGGAGATGCTGTTTCAGTTCAATTACAAGATGGAATACTAGATTGTAGCGTATCAGGCATAGAGGAGCGTGAATTGAATAATGGAAAATAAATTAAGCTTTGAAGAGGCAATTTCGCAACTTGAGCATCTTGTTTCTAAGCTAGAACAAGGTGACGTACCTTTAGAAGAAGCGATTTCTTATTTTAAAGAAGGTATGGAATTATCTAAGCTTTGTGATGAGAAGCTGAAGAATGTACAAGAACAAATGGCAGTTATTCTTGGGGAAGATGGAGAGCTTGAACCGTTTACTGCTTTAGGAGATGAAGCATAGTGACGATTGCTTTTGATACTTTTTTGAAAGAAAGTAAAACTTTCGTAGAAGAAAAACTTGTAAGCTATGCAAATGGATTACAATGTCCAAATGTACTTCGTGAAGCGATGGCATATTCTTTGGAAGCGGGTGGAAAACGTCTCCGCCCGTTACTTTTGTTTGCAACATTACAAGCGTTTGGGAAAGAAAGAAATCTTGGAGTAGGTGCAGCTTGTGCTCTTGAAATGATTCATACATATTCGTTAGTTCATGATGATTTACCTTGTATGGATGATGATGATTTAAGAAGAGGAAAGCCCACAAATCACAAAGTATTTGGTGAAGCGATGGCAGTTTTAGCAGGAGATGGCTTATTGACATATGCTTTTCAAGTTATTATGGCATATGAGCAAAAAGAAATTTCTGCTGAAAAAAAAGTAAGACTTGTACTTGAACTCGCAAAAGCAGCAGGACCAGAAGGAATGGTTGGCGGACAAGTGGCAGATATGGAAGCGGAAGGGAAACGCCTTACGATTGATGAATTGGAGTACATCCATAAACATAAGACCGGAAAACTACTTGAATTTGCTGTACTTGCGGGTGCGATACTTTCTGATGCGACAGAAGAGCAAGAAGAAAAGTTGCTTACGTTTGCCAAATATATCGGTCTAGCTTTCCAAATTCGAGATGATATTTTAGATGTGGAAGGAACTGAAGAAGAGATTGGAAAACCGATTGGTAGCGATCTTTCTAATGAAAAGAGCACATATACGACGTTGTTTACTGTAGATAGAGCAAAGGAGATTTTAGAAGAAACAATTGCAGAAGCAAAAGGTGCGATTAGCTCCTTGCAATTACAAGATGAATATTTACTATCTATTTGCGATTTGATTGCAAAACGTAATAACTAATATAACAGCGTTTTCATTTGTTGAGTCATTCATCATTTTATGATATAAATGTAGGAAAAGGTTTTTCTTTTCTTGTTATTGGCAAAAATATATGTAGATTACATTGCCGTTATCACTTCGTGTTAGCGGCTATTTTTTTCATCGCCTAAAGAAATATGGTTTATAATAGGATTAAGGCGCAATAGACTGGTTAATAGCGGGACAAGACGAAAAATAGAAAAGAGAATTTCTTGTTTTGTGTAAATGTTTTTTATAATATTTGACATGTTGACAGATTATGAAATGAAAGTGAGTGATCCGTGTGGATCTAACGCAAATTCAAAACCCTAGTTTTTTGAAAGATATGTCTATCAGTGAACTAGAGGGATTGAGTGAGGATATTCGTAAGTTTTTAATTGAAGAGCTCTCTCAAACAGGTGGACATATTGCACCTAATTTAGGTGTAGTAGAACTCACAATTGCTCTGCATAAATTATTTGATAGCCCGCAAGATAAATTTTTATGGGATGTAGGACATCAATCCTATGTACATAAAATTTTAACTGGACGCGCGAAAGAGTTTGGTACATTAAGGCAATATCAAGGTCTATGTGGTTTCCCGAAACGTTGTGAGAGTGAGCACGATGTATGGGAAACTGGTCATAGCTCGACTTCGTTATCGGCTGCAATGGGAATGGCTCTGGCACGTGATTTAAAGAAAACGAAAGAATATGTTATACCAATTATTGGAGATGGTGCTTTAACAGGCGGAATGGCTTTAGAGGCATTGAACCATATTGGACATGAAAAAACAGACATGATTGTTATTTTGAATGATAATGAAATGTCAATTGCACCAAACGTTGGTGCGCTTCATAATGTGCTCGGTCGTTTACGTACCGCAGGAAAATATCACTGGGTAAAAGATGAATTAGAGTATATATTAAAGAAAATCCCAGCAGTTGGCGGGAAAGTGGCTGCGACAGCAGAGAAAATAAAAGATAGTCTTAAATATTTACTAGTATCTGGTGTCTTTTTCGAAGAGTTAGGCTTTACATATTTAGGTCCAGTCGATGGGCATGATTATGAAAAGTTATTCGAAACGTTGCAATATGCAAAGAAAACAAAAGGCCCAGTACTCGTTCACGTTATTACGAAAAAAGGAAAAGGTTATAAACCGGCTGAGAGTGACGTTATTGGAACTTGGCATGGAACAGGACCTTATAAAATTGAATCAGGTGACTTCGTTAAGCCGAAAGAAGTTGCACCAGCATGGAGTGCTGTCGTTAGTGAAACAGTACTTAAGCTAGCGAGAGCAGATGAGCGTATCGTAGCAATTACACCTGCAATGCCTGTTGGATCAAAACTTGAGAAATTCCAAAAAGAATTCCCAGATCGTATGATTGATGTAGGTATTGCAGAACAGCATGCTACAACAATGGCAGCAGGTATGGCAACGCAAGGAATGAAGCCATTCTTAGCGATTTATTCAACATTTTTACAAAGAGCATATGACCAAGTTGTTCATGATATATGCCGCCAAAATTTAAATGTTTTCATCGGAATAGATCGTTCGGGATTAGTAGGAGCAGATGGTGAAACGCATCAAGGCGTATTTGATATCTCATTCTTACGTCACTTGCCGAATATGGTGCTTATGATGCCGAAAGATGAAAATGAAGGGCAACATTTAGTTTATACCGCGATGCAATATGAAGATGGACCAATCGCATTGCGTTATGCGCGCGGTAATGGACTTGGCGTTCATATGGATGAAGAATTAAAGGCGATTCCAATCGGTACGTGGGAGACGTTAAAAGAGGGTACACAAGCAGCTATTTTAACGTTTGGTACGACAATACCAATGGCAATGGAAGCAGCTGAGCGTCTTGAAAAAGCTGGGGTTTCAGTGAAAGTAGTGAATGCTCGCTTTATTAAACCAATGGATGAAGCATATTTACATGATCTTCTAGGAAAGAATATACCGATTTTAACGATTGAAGAAGCTTGTTTAATCGGTGGTTTTGGAACAGGAGTAGTTGAATTTGCATCTGAAAATGGTTACCATAGTGCATTAGTTGAACGAATGGGTATTCCAGATCGCTTCATAGAGCACGGAAGTGTAACAAAATTATTAGAAGAAATTGGTTTAACGACAGATGCTGTTGTAGACCGTATTCATACAATGATTCCATCAAAACAAAAAAGGGCGTAACAAATGAGCGTAAAAAAAGAAAGAGTAGATGTACTATTAGTAGAGCGAGGACTTATAGAAACGCGTGAGAAAGCAAAGCGCGCCATTATGGCCGGACTCGTATATGCGAATGAGATGAGACTTGATAAGCCAGGAGAGAAAATTTCGCAAGATACTGAGATTACGGTGAAGGGACAAGTTATGCCGTATGTAAGTCGTGGTGGTTATAAACTTGAAAAGGCATTAGAGACATTTCATCTTGATTTACAAGATAAAGTTATGATAGATATTGGTTCATCAACTGGTGGCTTTACAGATTGCGCGCTTCAAAATGGAGCGAAATTATCTTATGCATTAGATGTAGGATACAATCAACTAGCGTGGAAATTACGTCAAGATGAGCGTGTTGTTGTAATGGAACGAACAAACTTCCGTTACGTGACACCAGCAGACTTAGAACGTGGTTTACCTCAATTTGCAAGTATTGATGTTTCATTTATATCATTAAAGCTTATACTGCCAGTTTTAAAAACAATGCTTATGCCTAACGGAGATGTAGCAGCGTTAATTAAACCGCAGTTTGAAGCTGGAAGAGAGCAAGTTGGGAAAAAAGGTATCGTTCGCGATAGAAAAGTACATGAAGCTGTTGTAGAAATGATTGTCGAGTTTGCTTTAAAAGAAGGCTATGATGTGGAAGGTTTAACATTCTCACCAATTACGGGTGGGGATGGTAATATTGAATTTTTAATTCATCTGAAATGGCATGGTGAACGTGAGAATGGCGAAAATCATTCTCCGATTTCTATAGAGCAAGTTGTTACAGAAGCGCATGAAGTTCTAAAACAAAAAGGGAAAGGGGAATAACATATGTTGTTCCTCTTTTTGCTGTAATTGTATAATGATTGTAAAAACAATTGTGTACAAGAAACGAATTATAAGTTAACATAAATAAGTGAAGTATACCAATGTTTAAACTATGGTAAGAGATAGTGTGAGGTGCAAATGTATGAATAAAGGTCAGCGCCATATTAAAATCAGGGAAATTATTGCAAACAAAGAAATTGAAACACAAGATGAATTAGTTGATATTTTACGTAATGAGGGATTTAATGTAACGCAAGCAACAGTATCGCGCGATATTAAAGAACTGCACTTAGTGAAGGTGCCATTACATGATGGGCGCTATAAATATAGCTTGCCAGCAGATCAACGATTTAACCCGTTACAAAAATTAAAACGAAATCTAGTGGATTCATTTGTAAAATTAGACACGGCAGGACATATGCTTGTGCTAAAAACATTGCCTGGTAACGCTCATTCACTTGGAGCACTTATTGATCATTTAGAGTGGGATGAGATCATCGGAACCATCTGTGGTGATGATACTTGCTTAATTATTTGCCGTACACCTGACGATACAGGTGTTGTCTCTGATCGTTTCTTAAATATGTTGTAACAAAAAATCTTGTTTGCTTTCCATCGTAAAGTGGAAAGTGAACAAGATATTTTTATTGGTTAAAAATATGAATTTTCAATTGTAATATAATATTTTGTTTGCATAAAGTTAGAAAATAGATGGATTGACCCGTAAAACAAATGTTTGGTACAATGAAGCGGGTTAGAAGAGTATATACATACAAATATATAGCATGATTATTTGAATGAAGAACTGAGAAAATCCTTTAGTAAGGGATTATTTTATAACGAGGTGAATGGGGCATTGTTATCGGAATTATCGATTAGAAACTTTGCTATTATTGAAGCATTAAATATTTCTTTTCAAAAAGGTTTAACGGTTTTAAGCGGTGAAACAGGGGCCGGAAAATCGATTATTATTGATGCAATTAGTTTACTTGTAGGTGGCCGTGGGTCAGCAGAATTTGTTCGATATGGAACAGAGAAGGCTGAGATTGAAGGGCTATTTTATGTTGAAGATGAGAAGCATCCATGTATTGAAAAGGCAGAAGAGTTAGATATAGAAATAGAAGATGGCATGATTATTTTAAAGCGTGATATTGCTGCGAACGGGAAGAGTGTATGTCGTGTAAATGGGAAGCTTGTTACACTTAGCATATTAAAAGAAATTGGGAAAACACTTGTTGATATTCATGGACAGCACGAAACGCAAGATTTAATGAATGAAGAACGACATCTGTTTATGCTTGATCACTTTGATGGGGATCGAATCGTTAAACAATTAGACATATATCAAAACGTATACGCTGACTATGAAAAATTAAAAAAACAATTGAAATCGTTAAGTGAAAATGAGCAACAAATGGCACATCGCTTAGATTTAATTCAATTTCAGCATGAAGAAATTCGCAAGGCGGATTTAAAGATGGATGAAGAAAATGAATTAACTGAGGAACGATTGCAAATTTCTAATTTTGAAAAGATTTATAAAGCGTTAGGTGATGCATATCGTTCGTTAAGTGCCGACGGACAAGGGTTAGATAATGTAAGAAGTGCAATGGGGCAAATGGAAAGTATTACACATTTAGATGAAGTGTATCAGGAGAATCATGATTCAATTGCAAATAGCTATTACTTATTAGAAGAGGTTGCCTATCAACTGAGAGAAAAGCTCGATATGATGGAATATGATCCAAATCGTTTAGATGAAATCGAAACACGTTTGAATGAAATTCGTATGCTAAAGAGAAAATATGGAAATACTGTAGAAGAGATTTTAGCGTATGCTGATAAAATTGAACAGGAAATTTTTACGATTGAAAATAAAGACGTTCATATTGAAACGACGAAGAAACAGTTGAAGGAATTAGAAAGTGTTATTCTGAAAGAAGCAACGTTGTTAAGTAATATGCGTCATGAGCTTGCAGAACACCTTACAAATGCAATTCATCAGGAATTAAAAGAATTATATATGGAAAAAACGAAATTTGAAGTGAGAATTATGAAGAGAGAAGGAAATGTAGAAGAGCCCCTTGTGGAAGGTGCGCCGGTAAGACTTACGGCGGATGGTTA
Source organism: Bacillus sp. BR3(2024) (assembly GCF_039134555.1). Lineage (NCBI taxonomy): Bacteria > Bacillati > Bacillota > Bacilli > Caryophanales > Bacillaceae > Bacillus > Bacillus sp. BR3(2024). Next base: position 4,001,785 of record NZ_CP152433.1, on the reverse strand, counting down.
CGATCATGTGGAATTTTATATTTCAACGAACCCAGGAGAGCCGCTAAAACCACTTTCAAAGGTTGCATCTGGCGGAGAGTTATCTCGTATCATTTTAGCTTTAAAAAGCATTTTTTCTAAGCATCAAGGGGTTGCATCTGTTATTTTTGATGAAGTGGATACGGGTGTAAGTGGCCGGGTCGCACAGGCTATTGCGGAAAAAATTTATCGAGTATCAGTAAACTCGCAAGTACTTTGTATTACGCACTTACCTCAAGTAGCTTCAATGGCAGATTCACATTTATTTATTCGAAAACAAGTAGCGAATGATCGGACAATTACATCGGTTACTGTTTTAACTATGGAGGATAAAGTAACAGAAATAGCTCGAATGATTTCTGGTGTGGAAATCACAGATTTAACGACAGAGCATGCGAAAGAATTACTTACGCAAGCGCATCATTTTAAACAGACAGCAGAGGCTATCCAGTAATGGATAGCTTTTTTTCTCAAATGACGATTTCTTAATTCTTCCGGTTATAAATAAAGCACTGCAAGGAGAGATTAAAAAGTGAAGCCAAGAGGCTGAATGTGGGGTAGGAGCGAGGAGAGTGAACAAGTTGAAATTAGAAAAATTTCGAAAAATAATAGGTCTTTGTCTCCTTGTTTCTTTAGTTTTTATTGGATGTTTTAAACCGCTTCGAACGTTTATTTCATCACCGAAACAACTTGTTGTTTTTGAAGGACAACAATCAGAAATATCATCATTACCAGTTTTCAAAGCTTCATCCACAAATCGTCATGTATTTACAGTGAGTTCGAATGAACAAAAACAAGGACTTATGGTAAATTCTCATCAAAATGGTGAAGCTGATATGGTATTTCAGCTTGCTGGTTTTCCAGTAAAAAAAGTAAATGTGAAAGTGTTAAAAGATTTTAAAGTGATTCCAGGTGGACAATCAATTGGTGTGAAATTAAATACAAAAGGTGTACTTGTTGTAGGCCATCATTTAATTCAAACTGAAAAAGGTAAAATATCTCCTGGTGAAACAGCAGGTGTACAAATTGGAGATATGATTACTGAAATTAATGGTAAAACAATTGAAAGAATGAGTGATGTAGCACCGTTTATTCATAATAGTGGAGAAACAGGTGAACCGCTTAATCTTGTATTGTTAAGAGATGGAAAATATATTCGTACGAAGCTAACTCCACAAAAAGACAACGGTGAATCGTCTTATCGAATTGGCTTGTATATCCGTGATTCGGCAGCTGGAATTGGAACGATGACATTTGTTCATCCAGATTCTATGAAATATGGGGCACTTGGTCATGTTATTTCTGATAATGATACGAAAAAGCCGATTCAAGTCGAAGATGGACAAATTATGCGCTCGACAGTTACATCAATTGAAAGAGGTAGTCATGGGAATCCAGGGGAGAAATTAGCAAGATTCTCACCAGACCGTGAAGTGATTGGCAATATTACAATTAATAGTCCATATGGTATTTTTGGAAAATTAAATACGAATATGAAAAACGGTATAATGGATAAAGCAATGCCTATCGCATTATCTCATCAAGTAAAAGAAGGACCGGCAAAAATATTAACAGTTATTGATCAAGATAAAGTAGAAGCGTTTGATATTGAAGTCGTTAGTACAGTGCAGCAAAAATTCCCAGCCACAAAGGGTATGGTAATAAAAGTAACAGATAAACGTCTATTAGCGAAAACGGGCGGTATCGTACAAGGAATGAGCGGAAGTCCAATTGTACAAAATGGAAAAGTAATTGGTGCTGTTACACATGTATTTGTAAATGATCCAACATCAGGATATGGTGTTCATATTGAATGGATGTTACATCAAGCTGGAATTAATATTTATGATCAAGAGAAAAAAGCGAGCTAATATATATTATTAGCTCGCTTTTTCTGTTGAAAAATTCGTTGAAATTTTGTAAAAGCTCCGCAAGAGGTGTTTTTTGTTGTAAAATAAAAGGAAAGGGTTGAACGTTTCGTTGTATTTCTATGATGGAATGTGTTGCGAAAGGGAATAAATGAACGATAAACATATTTTTTTGTGATTTTATCGGAAAGTAAGAAACTTTAAAAGGGAATTTTCACACAATTGTCGAACAATTCATGTAGCCTAGAAGGATACACATGTCGGAGAATCGATTCGGTAAGGGAGGAAAAGCTGTGGAGAAAATTAAAGTATGTCTTGTGGATGATAATAAAGAACTAGTATCAATGTTAGAGAGCTATGTAGCCGCTCAAGATGATATGGAAGTAATCGGTACTGCTTATAATGGTCAAGAGTGTTTAAACTTATTAACAGATAAGCAACCTGATGTACTCGTTTTAGACATTATTATGCCACACTTAGATGGTTTAGCTGTATTGGAGAAAATGCGACATATTGAAAGGTTAAAACAGCCTAGCGTAATTATGTTGACAGCATTTGGCCAAGAAGATGTGACGAAAAAAGCAGTTGACTTAGGTGCCTCATATTTCATATTAAAACCATTTGATATGGAGAATTTAACGAGTCATATTCGTCAAGTGAGTGGTAAAGCAAATGCTATGATTAAACGTCCACTACCATCATTCCGATCAGCAACAACAGTAGATGGAAAACCGAAAAACTTAGATGCGAGTATTACGAGTATCATTCATGAAATTGGTGTACCCGCTCATATTAAAGGATATATGTATTTACGAGAAGCAATCTCCATGGTATACAACGATATCGAATTATTAGGATCGATTACGAAAGTATTGTATCCAGATATCGCAAAGAAATATAATACAACAGCAAGCCGTGTGGAGCGCGCAATTCGTCACGCGATTGAAGTAGCTTGGAGCCGTGGGAATATTGATTCTATTTCGTCCTTATTCGGTTATACAGTATCCATGTCAAAAGCAAAACCTACGAACTCTGAGTTTATCGCAATGGTTGCGGATAAGCTGAGACTTGAACATAAAGCTAGCTGAGAGTAGAAGTAGCAATGGGTTTTCGTTTTAGTAAAACCGATGTATGCTGGAACGCTATGCTCGATGTTAATTTTAAAGCCAATAAACTTTTTAATGAAAGACCAATGAATGTTATAATTCGTTGGTCTTTTTATTTTGTTGAGAAAAAGAGATTATTTGATAGTGTGGAAAATAAATCCTATTTTCAGTAATATTACATGTAAGTGAGTTTTTTATAAGGCAATAAAATAGATATAGATAGGGAGAAGGGGAATGGAAAATAAAATTTCAACTTGGCTAGGAATAGTAGCAGCTATGGGAGTTCCTGCTATTGCAGTTACATTTGGAATGTTAGAACTTGCAGATAATCCAGTAGATAAAGAAGTGAGCGCTCAAATAGATAAAAAGAAGACCAAACAATAGTAGGTAGAGAGGTGGATGGGGTCTTTGTTGATGTGTATGTTACTGAAAATTCTACTGAAAGCGAAGTCATTACAGCGATGCATCGCATGACTCATCAAAAAGTGGTGGCAGAACGAAAATCGGGCTCTATCCCAATGATTCAAAGTAATGCTAAAAAATTAAAAGAAATTATAAATAAGAGTAGCTTTACGAAGAAAAATGAACTTTTAGCAATTGCTGATAGATGGGCGAAAAAAGATTTTAGTAAAATTGTAGAAGGTCACAATTATTTCTCGGATGCTCAAGAAGATAGCGTTTGTAAAGTAACTAGAGCAATGGATGCGTTAGAAGAGCAACATTATATTTTAACTACATTCGGGGAGGAAAAAGCGAAAGAACTATACGAATCAGGGGATGCTCCGCACGTTCAATAAAAAATAATATAAAGGACTTCTCTAGTTTTTTTATTATCGTGTTTTAAGGACGTAATGGGACTTATAAATAAACGGTCTGCTTTCTTTATGACGTGTAACAAAAAAAGAAAAGATGTGATTCATTATTAAATGATGAAGGAACGGCTAAATCACATCGTAGTACATCTGTTAAAGGATTTTAGTAGGAAAGGCATCCGTGATATAATAGAAAATAATAAAAAGTCCTGCAAAACAGGACTGTATTATTCTTCGTCTTTATTTTGTTTTTCTAATTCAACTAGCTTTTGAATTAAAATGTGCTGCGGCATATGCATGAGCTGTTCAAGTGGAACACCTAGTGCTTTTGATAAGCGGACTGCAGTATCTGGAGAGATTTGTAATGGTCTCATAGAAGTACCTCCTTTTTCGTATAGTATAGCATAAGATTGGGGGAGTGAGGATGACTCTTATATTTGCACATCGTGGTGCGGCTGGAACGTACCCAGAAAATACAATGATTTCATTTGAAGCGGCTGAGTCTTTTAGAGTGGATGGAATTGAACTTGATGTTCAATTAACGAAAGATGGAAAAGTTGTCGTCATTCATGATGAAACGGTGGACCGGACAACAAATGGAAAAGGTGCGGTTCGGAATTATGTATATGAGGACTTATGCAAGTTAGATGCAAGTTATAAATTTGGTGATAAAGTAGGTTTTTGTAAAATACCACTTTTAGAAGAGGTATTAGAATGGCTTGCACAAACGAGTTTGCTACTTAATATTGAACTTAAAAATAATAAAATTCCATACAGAGGTTTAGAGGAAGAAGTTATAACGCTTGTACGGAAATTTAGTCTAGAGGATCGTGTTATATTTTCTTCGTTTAATCACTACAGTATGAAACGGTGCCATATGATGGCTCCTGATATTCAAACAGCAATTTTATATCGCGAAGGTTTGCATAGTCCGTGGGCATACGCGAAAAAAATGGGGGCTACAGCAGTACATCCGAATTATCGTTACCTTCAAGATGCTATTGCCGAACTAACGATGGAAAGTGGTGTAGAGGTTCGCCCTTATACAATTAATGAAGAAACGCTTATGCGTAAATATTTTGATATGAATATATCGGCGATTATTACTGATTACCCTGAAACGGCCAGAACGTTAATGCCAATAAAAAAATGAGACCGCGTGTAACGGTCTCATTTTTTTATTTATAAATAGTGGGGCATTCCTATCTTCTAAAGCGAGCTTGTACTTTATTTCGTTTACGGTCTCGGTGCAAGACGAAGCCACCGAAGATATAAAACCCGAGCCCGAAGCAGAGAGCGCCGATTAAAAATTGTAACCACAGTATAGAGATTGGTGGAAATAGAATCCCGAATACAGTATCTCTCATTAACTTTATACCAAACACAGCTAATGAAATAGGGATGAGTGCTAATAGTAGAGCAACGTAACGCTGCATACACAACGCTCCTTTTCAGATTATTTTGTATATTTTAATGATGTTATAAGGAAAGGGGGTTTGTCAAGAGGGTGCTGAACGAGTAAGATAAAGGTGTGAAAAAATTTGCAGAGTTACTTCGAGAGGAAGTGGGATATATGAAACAAAAAGTATTAATTGTTGGTGCAGGTGAAGGCGGGAGCGCACTGCTGAATCTGTTACAAAGTTCGAATATATTTCAAATTATAGGGATTATTGATATAAATCCGTTGGCAAAAGGACTACAAATTGCTAAGGAATACGGGATTGCAATTGGAGAAAGTGTAACTCCATTTCTTTCTATGCATATCGATGTAATATTTGATATGACAGGTGAAGATGATGTGCATAAGGTTTTATTGGAAAAAAAGAAAAAAGACACTCTTCTTATACCAGGTGATATCGCAAAAATTGTTACAGGATTAGCGCATGAGAAGGAAGGGCTAATTGGGCGATTAGAGGAACAAACGCAACAAGGAGAATTAATTTTAAATTCTACACATGACGGCATGATCGTAATTGATCGAGAGGGACAAGTTCGTCTTTTTAATAAAAGTGCAGAGCGTATTATCGGCTATAAAAAAGAAGAGGCGATAGGAAAATATATTTTAGAAGTCATTCCAACTAGTAAATTACTTCGCATTATACGTACGAAACAAATAGAAGTAAATTATGAACTAACATTAGAGAATGGAAAGAAAATTATTACAACGCGTATACCGATATTAAAAGAGGGCGGAGAGGTACAAGGGGCATTTGCAATTTTTAAAGATATAACAGAAGTTGTAGATTTAGCGGAAGAAGTTACAGATTTAAAGGAGATTCAAACACTATTAGAGGCAATTATTAACTCATCTGAAGAAGCAATTTCGGTTGTGGATGAAAAAGGAAGAGGTTTAGTCATTAACCCGGCATATACGAAATTAACGGGTTTAACAGAAGAAGATATTATTGGGAAGCCTGCTACAACTGATATTGTAGAAGGCGAAAGTATGCATATGAAAGTACTTCGAACGCGTCGTGCGGTGCGCGGAATACATATGAAGATTGGGCAAAAAAAGCGCGATGTAATTGTAAACGTGGCACCAGTCATTGTGGATGGAATATTGAAAGGAAGCGTCGGCGTTATCCGTGACGTGTCGGAAATTCAAAAGTTAACAAATGAATTGAATAGAGCAAGGCAAATTATTCGCACATTAGAAGCGAAATATTCATTTGATGATATTGTCGGGAATTCAGATGAAACAACGGCAGCTATCGAACAGGCGAAGCTAGGAGCAAATACACCAGCAACAGTACTGTTACGCGGTGAATCTGGGACTGGTAAAGAATTGTTTGCACATGCAATCCATAATGGAAGTAATCGAAAATACAATAAGTTCGTCCGTGTAAACTGTGCGGCCATTTCGGAGACGTTGTTAGAAAGTGAATTATTTGGTTATGAGGAAGGGGCGTTTTCTGGAGCGAAAAGAGGCGGGAAACGTGGGTTCTTTGAGGAAGCAAATAACGGTAGTATTTTTTTAGATGAAATAGGGGAGTTATCTGCAAATACACAAGCGAAACTCCTTCGTGTACTGCAGGAAAAAGAAATTGTAAAAGTTGGTGGAACGAAAGCGATACCTATTAATGTTCGAGTAATTGCAGCGACGCATGTGAATTTAGAAAAGGCTATTCTAGAAGGGAAGTTTAGGGAGGATTTATATTATCGATTAAATAAAATCCCAATTCAAATTCCATCTCTTCGTCAACGTAAAGGAGATATACCGACAATTGCGGACAGATTGATTCAAAAAATTAATCAAGATTACGGTCGTAATGTAGAAGGGCTCACTGATTCAGCCATTTTATATTTACAATCATACGAATGGCCAGGGAATGTGAGGGAACTTGAAAATATTCTGGGAAGAGCTATTATCTTTATGAATTATAACGAGACCTATATTGATGTACACCATTTACCGCCATTACATAACGAAGAGCAGGTGGAGTCAAAGCAATCTCATTTATTACCTGAATTAGAAGAAAAGCCACTTGAACATTTAGTGACAGAGTTTGAAGGGAATATTATTCATGAATATTTGGAGAGATTTGATGGGAATAAAACGCAAACTGCAAAAGCGTTAGGAATTTCCGTTCGAAATTTATATTACAAGCTAGAAAAGTATGACCATGCAAAAAATAGCATGCAATAAATTGCGTACCGTGCAATTTATTGCATGGTATACAAAAAGTGACAAAATAAGACAGAATCTTTTGTTATTTTCCAAAGTATTGATTTTACTGCATTTTGAATGCGTTTTCATTATTGGTAAGACCACTTTTAAAAGTTGGCACGGTATTTGCTTTATAAATAGACGAGGGACGACGGAAAGGGTTGATTACAAAATATGAAGTTAGAATACTTAATTGATCAAGCAGCAGGGCAGCCTAAAAAAACTGTAGCTGTAGCAGTAGCTGAAGATCATGAAGTAATTGAAGCTGTAGCGAAAGCAATTAAATTACAGTTAGCTCAATTTCGTCTATATGGAAATCAAGAAAAAATAATGGGGATGCTACAAGAACATGGTTTACAAACTTCAGAACATGTTGAAGTGATTGCAGCAATGTCTAGTGCAGAGGCTGCAGAACTTTCTGTTAAAGCTGTGAGAAATGGTGAAGCAGACGTGCTTATGAAGGGGAACATCCCAACAGCGAATATTTTGAAGGCTGTGTTAAACAAAGAGTGGGGCCTACGTAAAGGTAGCGTACTTTCACATGTAGCAGCATTTGAAGTTCCAAATTACGATCGTCTTATTTTCGTTACAGATGCAGCGATGAACATCGCACCTGATGTAACACAAAAAGCTGCTATTATACAAAATACTGTAGAAGTTGCCCGGGCAATAGGAATCGACTTGCCAAAAGTGGCACCAATTGCAGCAGTAGAAGTTGTGAATCCAGCGATGCAGGCGACAATTGATGCAGCGATGTTAACACAAATGAATCGCCGCGGACAAATTAAAGATTGTATCGTTGATGGACCACTTGCTTTAGATAATGCAGTATCACAAATTGCAGCAGAGCATAAAGGCATAGTAAGTGATGTAGCAGGTAAGGCAGATATTTTACTCGTCCCAACGATTGAAGCTGGAAATGTGCTATATAAATCACTCGTATACTTTGCGGATGCAAAAGTAGGAGCATTGATTGCTGGCGCAAAAGCACCGATTGTTTTAACATCTCGTGCTGATTCAGCAGAAACAAAAGTATATTCATTAGTATTGGCAGTTGCGACTGCTTCAAAATAAACCAAAAAGGGTAAAACATTAGGGGGAAACGACAATGACATTAGAAATCTTCGAATACTTAGAAAAATATGATTATGAGCAAGTAGTATTTTGTCAAGATAAAGAATCTGGTTTAAAAGCAATTATTGCAATTCATGATACAACACTTGGACCGGCTCTTGGTGGAACAAGAATGTGGACATATGATTCTGAAGAAGCGGCGATTGAAGATGCATTGCGTCTTGCAAAAGGGATGACATACAAAAACGCAGCAGCTGGTTTAAACTTAGGTGGTGCGAAAACAGTAATTATCGGTGATCCTCGTAAAGATAAGAGCGAAGCAATGTTCCGTGCACTAGGACGTTATATCCAAGGACTAAACGGACGTTACATTACAGCTGAAGATGTTGGTACAACAGTAGATGATATGGATATTATCCATGAAGAAACTGACTTTGTAACAGGTATCTCACCATCATTCGGTTCTTCTGGTAACCCATCTCCGGTAACTGCATACGGTGTTTACCGTGGTATGAAAGCAGCTGCAAAAGAAGCTTTCGGTACTGACAATTTAGAAGGAAAAGTAATTGCTGTTCAAGGCGTTGGTAACGTAGCATATCACCTATGCAAACATTTACACGCTGAAGGAGCAAAATTAATCGTTACAGATATTAATAAAGAAGCTGTACAACGTGCTGTAGAAGAATTCGGTGCATCAGCAGTTGAACCAAATGAAATTTACGGTGTTGAATGCGATATTTACGCACCATGTGCACTAGGCGCAACAGTTAATGATGAAACTATTCCACAACTTAAAGCAAAAGTAATCGCAGGTTCTGCAAATAACCAATTAAAAGAAGATCGTCATGGTGACATCATTCATGAAATGGGTATTGTATACGCACCAGATTATGTAATTAATGCAGGTGGCGTAATTAACGTAGCAGACGAATTATATGGATACAATAGAGAACGTGCACTAAAACGTGTTGAGTCTATTTATGACACGATTGCAAAAGTAATCGAAATTTCAAAACGCGATGGCATAGCAACTTATGTAGCGGCAGATCGTCTAGCTGAAGAGCGCATTGCAAGCTTGAAGAATTCTCGTAGCACTTACTTACGCAACGGTCACGATATTATTAGCCGTCGCTAATCATTCATATATAACTTTTACAAAAGGTGTGGTTACCTCTTATGAGGTTTCCACTTCCTTTTGAATTTATTAGTGGAGGTAGCAACATTGTCTGTAAATCGAATTCTTGTTATTAACCCAGGTAGTACATCCACAAAAATTGGTGTTTTTGATAATGAAAGACCCGTTCTAGAAGAAACGATTCGTCATGACGTAGAACAGATTGGAAAATATAAGAGAATTATCGACCAATATGAGTTTCGAAAAGAAACGATTTTAGAAGTTCTACATTCTCATGGTATTAACATTTCAAAATTAAACGCTGTTTGTGGGCGTGGTGGATTACTTCGTCCAATCGAAGGCGGTACGTATACAGTAAACGATGCGATGTTAGAAGATTTGAAAAATGGCTTTAGTGGTCATCACGCTTCAAACCTTGGAGGCATTTTAGCATATGAAATTGCTTCTGGATTAAACATTCCTGCATTCATTGTAGATCCTGTCGTTGTAGATGAGATGGAGCCGGTTGCTCGTATAAGTGGCATTGTTGGTATGGAACGCAAAAGTATCTTCCATGCATTAAATCAAAAAGCAGTTGCTCGTAAAGTAGCTGAACAGTTAAATCACAAATACGAGGATTTAAATTTATTAGTTACACATATGGGTGGCGGTATTACAGTTGGTGCTCATAAAAAAGGAAGAGTAATCGATGTGAATAACGGTTTAAACGGAGAAGGACCATTTAGTCCAGAGCGCGCTGGTACAGTACCAGTAGGGCAACTAGTAGAAATGTGTTTCTCTGGTGAGTATTACCGTGATGAAATGATTAAAAAACTTGTCGGACAAGGTGGACTTGTAAGTTTAATCGGTACAAATGATGCGATTAAAGTAGAGCAAATGGTTGAAAAAGGTGATCCTGAAGCAACTCTTATTTATAAAGCAATGGCATATCAAGTTGCAAAAGAGATTGGCGGAGCTAGCGCTGTACTTCACGGGAAAATCGATGCAATCGTATTAACTGGTGGACTGGCATACAGTAAAATTCTTGTCGATGAAATAAAAGAGCGAGTGGACTGGATTGCAGATGTTATCGTACATCCAGGCGAAGATGAGTTAGAAGCGTTAGCAGAAGGAGCACTTCGTGTATTACGTGAAGAAGAAGCTCCAAAAGAATACGTTGTACGTGAAAAAGAAACGGTAGCTAGGGGTTGAGATAATGGCAAAAGAATATGATTTAGTCATCGTTGGCGGCGGTACTGGTGGATATGTTGCTGCAATTCGTGCATCACAACTAGGGTTAAAAACTGCACTAGTCGAAAAAGAAAATCTTGGTGGTACTTGTTTACACAAAGGATGTATTCCTAGTAAAGCTCTTTTACGTAGTGCGGAAGTATATGCAACTGCTAAAAAAAGCGAAGAGTTCGGAGTTATTGCAAGCAATGTAGAACTAAACTTTGCGAAAGTACAAGAGCGTAAAGAGAAGATAGTAACGCAGCTTCATAAAGGCGTTCAACATTTAATGAAACAAGGTAAAATTGATGTGTTTGAAGGTATTGGCCGTATTCTTGGCCCATCTATTTTCTCTCCGATGCCAGGGACAATTTCAGTTGAACTTGCAAGTGGAGAAGAGAATGAAATGTTAATTCCAAAAAATGTACTTATTGCAACAGGTTCTCGTCCAAATTCATTACCAGGTTTAGAATTAGATGGAGAGTACGTAATGTCTTCAGATCATGCTCTAAAAATGGAAACGCTTCCTAGTTCGATTATTATCGTTGGTGGCGGTGTAATCGGTATTGAGTGGGCATCTATGCTTGCTGACTTCGGTGTAGAAGTTACAGTATTAGAGTATGCGAAAACGATATTACCACTAGAAGATCAAGACGTTTCAAAAGAAATGCAACGTCTATTCAAGAAAAAAGGTATTAAAGTGGTAACTGGTGCAAAAGTATTACCAGAAACATTGGTAAAAGATAATGGAGTAACAATCCAAGCTGAACACAACGGTGAAAATAAAGAATTTAAAGCAGAAAAAATGCTTGTATCTGTAGGAAGACAAGCGAATACGCAAAATATTGGCTTAGAGAACACAGATATCGTTGTGGAAAAAGGATACATTCAAACAAATGAGTTTTATCAAACGAAAGAATCGCATATTTACGCAATTGGAGATGTAATCGGTGGCCTGCAACTTGCTCACGTTGCTTCTCATGAAGGAATTGCTGCAGTAGAACATATTGCAGGGAAAGAAGTTACACCAATTGATTACTCTATGGTATCAAAATGCGTATATAGCAGTCCAGAAGTTGCTTCTGTCGGTTTAACAGAACAAGAAGCAAAAGAAAAAGGCTATAAGTTAAAAGTAGGTAAGTTCTCATTCCGCGCAATCGGAAAAGCACTTGTATACGGAGAATCAGATGGTTTCGTAAAACTTGTAGTTGATGAAGAGACAAATGACATTCTTGGTGTTCATATGATTGGACCACATGTAACAGATATGATTTCTGAAGCTGGTCTTGCAAGAGTACTTGATGCAACACCTTGGGAAGTAGCACATACAATTCATCCGCATCCATCATTATCTGAGGCGATTGGTGAAGCAGCACTTGCTGTAGATGGAAGAGCGTTACACGCATAAAAATGTGGATTTAGGAGGTTATGAAAAATGGCAGAAGTAAAAGAAAAGCGCCATGAAGAGCTTGGCTTAAGTGATGAGCAAGTATTAGAAATGTTCCGTACGATGTTACTTGCACGTAAAATCGACGAACGTATGTGGTTATTAAACCGTGCTGGTAAAATTCCATTCGTAATTTCTTGTCAAGGACAAGAGGCTGCACAAGTTGGAGCGGCGTTCGCTCTTGATAGAGAGAAAGATTATGCATTACCATACTACCGTGATATGGGTGTTGTACTAGCATTTGGTATGACAGCTAAAGAGCTTATGTTGTCTGCTTTCGCGAAAGCTGGAGATCCAAACTCTGGTGGTCGTCAAATGCCTGGTCACTTCGGTCAAAAGAAAAATCGTATTGTTACAGGTTCATCTCCAGTAACAACGCAAGTACCACATGCAGTTGGTATTGCATTAGCTGGAAAAATGGAGAAGAAAGATTTAGTAACGTTCGTTACATTTGGAGAAGGTTCTTCAAACCAAGGTGACTTCCATGAAGGGGCAAACTTTGCTGGTGTACACAAACTACCTGTTATTTTTATGTGTGAAAATAACAAATATGCAATCTCTATTCCAGTTGAAAAACAATTAGCATGTAAAAACGTATCAGATCGTGCGATTGGTTACGGTATGCCTGGATATACAATAGACGGAAACGATCCGCTTGCAGTATATAAAGCTGTAAAAGAAGCAGCAGATCGCGGTCGTCGTGGTGAAGGCCCAACTTTAATTGAAACAGTATCATATCGTTTAACAGCACATTCTAGTGACGATGATGATCGTGTTTATCGTGATAAAGAAGAAGTAGAAGAAGCAAAGAAAAAAGATTCAATTATAACATTCGCGGCTTATTTAAAAGAAGCTGGTGTATTAACTGAGGAATCGGAAAAACAAATGTTAGACGAAATTATGCATATCGTAAATGAAGCAACAGAATATGCAGAAAATGCTCCGTATGCAGCACCTGAAGATGCATTGAAGCACGTATACGCAGAATAGGGGGGAACGTTTCATGGCTGTAATGTCTTATATTGATGCTATTACATTAGCAATGCGCGAAGAAATGGAACGCGATGAGAAAGTATTCGTTTTAGGAGAAGATGTTGGTAAAAAAGGTGGCGTGTTTAAAGCGACACACGGTTTGTATGATCAATTTGGTGAAGATCGTGCGCTTGATGCACCGCTTGCAGAATCTGCAATTGCTGGGGTAGCAATTGGTGCGGCAATGTATGGTATGCGTCCAATCGCTGAAATGCAGTTTGCTGATTTCATCATGCCAGCAGTAAACCAAATTGTTTCTGAGGCAGCAAAAATTCGTTATCGTTCTAATAATGATTGGACTTGTCCAGTTACAATTCGTGCACCATTTGGCGGGGGTGTTCACGGTGCATTGTATCATTCACAATCTGTAGAAGCGATGTTTGCAAACCAACCAGGTTTAAAAATCGTTATCCCTTCTACACCATATGATGCAAAAGGCTTATTAAAAGCAGCCATTCGTGATGAAGATCCAGTATTATTCTTCGAACATAAACGTGCATATCGTTTAATTAAAGGTGAAGTGCCGGAGGATGACTACGTATTACCAATCGGAAAAGCAGATGTAAAACGTGAAGGTGATGATATTACAGTTATCACGTACGGATTATGTGTTCATTTTGCTCTTCAAGCGGCTGAAAAGTTAGCACAAGATGGCATCTCTGCACACATTCTTGATTTACGTACTGTATATCCATTAGATAAAGAAGCAATCATTGAAGCAGCTTCTAAAACAGGTAAAGTTCTTCTTGTAACAGAAGACAATAAAGAAGGAAGCATTATGAGTGAAGTGGCAGCAATTATTGCTGAAAACTGTCTATTTGATTTAGATGCGCCAATCGCACGTCTTGCAGGTCCAGACGTTCCAGCAATGCCATATGCACCAACAATGGAAAAATTCTTTATGGTAAATCCAGATAAAGTTGAAAAAGCAATGCGTGAACTTGCGGAATTTTAATCGGGGGGACTATACATGGCTGTAGAAAATATTACAATGCCTCAGCTCGGGGAGAGCGTTACAGAGGGCACAATTAGTAAATGGCTCGTTAATGTTGGCGATCACGTAAACAAGTATGATCCGCTTGCAGAAGTAATGACTGATAAAGTAAATGCTGAAGTACCATCTTCTTTCACGGGGATTGTAAAAGAGTTAATCGCTGGTGAAGGTGATACGTTAGCTGTAGGTGAAGTAGTTTGTGTGATTCAAGTAGAAGGCGCAGATGAAGTAGCAGCAACAGCTGTTGAGGAAAAAACGAAAGAAGAACCAAAGGCAGAAGTAGCTACGTCTGAAAAAGCACCGAAAGTAAAACAACCAACTGATGGAAAACCACGTTTTTCACCAGCTGTGTTAAAACTTGCGAGTGAGCATAACGTTGATTTAGATCTAGTAGAAGGTACGGGAGCAAACGGCCGTATCACTCGTAAAGATATTTTAAAGCTAGTGGAATCTGGAAATATTCCGCAAGCAGGTGCAGCGAAGAAAGAGGAAGCTGTAGCGGCAGTAGTAGAAGCTCGCCCAGAAGCACCAAAAGCAGCACCAGTAGCGCAAAAAGTAGAAGCTGCGAAACCAGTTTCTGTACCTACAATGCCTGGAGATATCGAAATTCCAGTAACAGGTGTGCGTAAAGCAATCGCAGCAAACATGTTACGTAGTAAACATGAAGCACCACATGCTTGGATGATGATTGAAGTAGATGTGACAAACCTTGTGTCATACCGTAACTCAATTAAAGGTGACTTTAAGAAGCGTGAAGGCTTTAACTTAACGTTCTTTGCTTTCTTCGTAAAAGCAGTAGCACAAGCGTTAAAAGAGTATCCTCAAATTAATTCAATGTGGGCTGGCGATAAAATTGTTCAGAAGAAAGATATTAACCTTTCTATCGCTGTTGCAACAGAGGAAGAACTATTTGTACCAGTAATTAAGCAAGCGGACGAGAAAACAATTAAAGGTATCGCTCGTGAAATTACAGAACTTGCAGGAAAAGTACGTACGAAATCGTTAAAAGCAGATGAAATGCAAGGTGGAACATTTACAATTAATAACACAGGATCATTCGGTTCTGTTCAATCTATGGGTATTATTAATTACCCACAAGCGGCTATTTTACAAGTTGAATCAATTGTAAAGCGCCCAGTAATTATGGATAATGGTATGTTCGGTGCTCGTGACATGGTTAACTTATGTTTATCACTTGATCACCGAGTACTTGATGGTTTAATTTGTGGTAAGTTCTTAGGGCGTGTTAAAGAAATTTTAGAAAACATGTCAGAAAATAATACATCTGTATATTAATAAAAAGCTCGCTTATGCGAGCTTTTTATTATCTTATTTCTTCATCTACATCCTACTATATGTATAAATACCTTTCCCAGTAATCTTACAATAAATGATTATGTATTAGGAATTTACGAAAATACATTGCTGATATATGGTATATGGATATAAAATAAGAAAAGAATAATTTTTTTGGCAAATCTTACTGATGAAACTGTAGTATAATATATTGTATTGTATGAAAAAGAGAGTTATTCTATATAAGTGTTTTATAGATAATGTGTAATCAGTCGTCAAAACATGAAGAATGTTGACTCCTGGTTTTTTATTTTTGCCGTAACAATGTTTCAGGAGGATGTCATGAAAAGAAGTACCGAGTTTCTAAAAAGTTTAGATGTAAAATTAATTTTAATTTTGTGTGCACTATGTGTGACGAGTATAGCTGCTATATATAGCAGTCAGCAAACGGGACAGTATGGAGCTGCAAACTTTGCTATGAAACAAGGTGTTAACTACATAATTGGGGTTGTATTGTTACTTCTTGTTGCAAGCATTGATTTAGATCAGTTACAAAAATTATCTTGGCCGCTTTATATTGCTGGGTTTGCTTCACTTATTCTTTTGAAAGTATTACCACCATCAGGTTTTACACCTGAAAAATTAGGTGCAAAAAGATGGTTTGTTTTCCCAGTATTTGGACAAATTCAGCCGTCTGAGTTTTTCAAAATTGCATTGCTACTTGTAGTAGCGAGTATAGCAGTAAAACATAATGCACAGTATATGGCAAGGACATTCCAAACAGATTTAAAGCTAGTAGGTAAAATTATGCTAGTGTCACTTCCACCTATGGCGGTTGTATATAGTCAACCTGATACAGGTATGGTGTTCTTATATGCTGCTGCTATTGCATGTATTTTATTTATGTCAGGTATTCAAAAGAAATTGATAGCATTATGTACAGTTATTCCGTTGACCATATTATCTGCTTTAATATTTATTTTCTTTAAGTATCAAGATTTTTTCTATAATAATTTAGTTACTTTACTAAAACCTCACCAACAGTCGCGTATTGTAGGTTGGTTAAATCCATTTGAAAATGCAGATCAAGGTTATCAAACGCAACAATCGATTTTAGCTGTAGGTAGTGGAGGAATGGAAGGTAAAGGGTTTGGGGGAGGAAGCGTCTATATCCCAGAGAAGCATACTGACTTTATTTTCGCTACAATTGCCGAAGAAGGTGGATTTATCGTAGCAGCCTTAGTTGTCTTCTTGTTCCTATTACTACTATATCGAACAATTATTATTGGTTATTCCGCTGATAATTTATTTGGTACATTATTATGCGCTGGATCGATCGGTATATTAACAGTTCAAATATTCCAAAACATCGGTATGATCGTTGGATTAATGCCTGTAAAAGGTATTGCATTACCTTTCTTATCGTATGGGGGAAGTTCCTTATTCTCGAATATGATTATGATGGGGCTCATACTATCGGTACGGAAAACGTATAAAAAATATATGTTTTCAGTTAAGTAAAAAAAGCTGGTTCGTTTTTAAACGAACCAGCTTTTTTACATATATGCTCATAAACGTTGCAAACTAAAACAGGTTAGCAGTTTGAGACGGGTAAGGAGTGCAAAGTGATGCATATGCATATTTTTGAAGGAGCACGGCATCTTTCTAGTAGTGAATGGGTTATTCGGGCTATTATAGCATACATATTTTTAATATTAGTTGCGAAAGCGATGGGACAAAGGTCTATCGCACAACTTCGTTTTTTAGATGTTGTATTAGTGTTATTGCTTGGTGGGAATATTTCTAACGCATTGTCTGATGAAAAAGTAGGGTTACTGGGCTCGATGATTACAACGTTCATACTCGTTGTACTTCATATTATAAGCTCAGTTTTAATGCTGAAATGGGATAGATGGAGACGTTTTTTAGAGCCAGCACCTATCATTCTTATACATAATGGTTCCATTGATTTTAGCAATTTGAAAAAGGCGAGAATTACCGTGGAATATTTGTTTTCGGAACTTCGTATGCGAAATGTGAGCGATATTCAAACGATTAAATTAGCATTATGGGAAGCAAACGGTGTCGTTTCTATATTTCGGTATCCAGAATATGAAGCAGTTTCGCGGCTTGATCTTAAAGTGGCGGGAAAAAAATCTCCAGTTTCTTTTGTATTAGTAAAGGATGGGAGGATACAGAAAGATGTTCTTGCATTATTAGGAAAAACAGAAGCTTGGGCGCGAGAATTTCTAGAGGAGAGTACAGAAGTGGAATCTATTATGTTAGCTACAGTAGATGAATCACATAAAATAAATATTTTGTTAAAAAAATGAAAAATATACGCATTTTGTCGTTTCGAACATATGATACAATAGTGTGGACAACGAAAAAGGAGGCGATACGGTGGGATATGTAGAAGAATTACGAAAAATAGTTGGTCATCGCCCTTTAATTTTAGTTGGTGCTGTTGTACTCGTTATAAATGAAAATGGATATGTTTTATTGCAGCAGCGGACAGAGCCGTACGGAAAATGGGGGCTACCTGGCGGGCTAATGGAGCTTAGTGAATCACCAGAAGAAACAGCTTATCGTGAAGTATATGAAGAGACAGGAATAAAAGTGAAGAACTTGCGACTAATCAATGTATTTTCTGGAGCGAACTACTTTACAAAATTAGCAAACGGTGATGAATTTCAATCTGTAACAACCGCCTATTATACAGATGAATACGAAGGGGATTTTGTTATGAATAAAGAAGAAGCAGTTCAGCTTAAATTCTTTTCAGTAACAGAACTACCTGACTATATTGTAGGATCGCATAAAAAAATGATTGCTGAATATATGAAGATTATGGAAAAAAAGATATAATCATAGTGAAAGAAATACAAAAACACAGTTCTGGTTGGTAGTCCAGACGCATGATTTCATGTCAGTAACCTTCCCCTCCGGGATGTCCTGTATTTCTAATCTTTTAAAGGAGGGGCTGTCAATGGATTTGACAGTATATCACGATGGCCAATTTTTTGTTGGAATCATTACATGTAAAGAACAAGGGAAATTGTATGGGGCGAGGTATATTTTTGGGGCGGAACCGTCAGATGAAGAAGTGCTTATGTTTGTGAATGGTTCAATTTTAGAGCATTTTCAGCACTTTGCAAAATGTGGTGTAGAAGTTAAAGAAAAACAGCGTCCTAAAAACATAAAGCGTATCATACGACAAGCAGCAAAAGAAATAAATATTAAACGTTTTACTAAGGCGCAAGAGGCGATTAGTTTATCTTATGAATTGCATAAACAAGAAAAGAAAGTGCAGTCTAAAGAAAAGCGAGAAGCTGAAAAAGAAAGAAGACGTTTAATGAAAGTACAAAAAGCAAAGCAAAAACATCGTGGTCATTAAAGAAAAGGTGTTAGAGCAAGAGCTCTAACACCTTTTCTATACTTAAATACAAGTAAACTTACTTGTATTTCATAAACATTAACTGGTAAGATACAAATAGGTAGTTTTAGAGGAGGGAAAAGAGTGATTAATTTTAACTTTTTTATGAATGATGTTGTCCGCCAAGCGCGTGAAGAGATTGTCTCTGCTGGATATACAGAATTGACGACGCCAGAAGCGGTAGAAGAAGCGTTTAAAAGAAATGGAACAACACTTGTAATGGTAAACTCTGTATGTGGTTGTGCAGGTGGTATTGCTCGTCCTGCTGCTGCGCATTCCGTACATTATGATAAACGTCCTAACCACCTTGTAACGGTGTTTGCAGGTCAAGATAAAGAAGCGACAGCAAGAGCGCGTGAATATTTCGAAGGGTACCCACCTTCTTCTCCATCATTTGCTTTATTAAAAGATGGAAAAATTGTAACGATGGTAGAGCGTCATGAAATTGAAGGTCATGAACCGATGCAAGTTATTGCGAAACTACAATCATATTTTGAAGAGAATTGTGAAGAACTATAAAAAATAAGAGAAAAGGCGGCACGTCCACAATCAAGTGGATGTGCCGCCTTTTTTATTTATTATTAAAATTTATGGAATATGCATAGTTGTGTTATTTTATGCATCATTTTATACATAAAAAATAGCATTTATATTGTTTTGTTATTTATTTTTATTTTATATATTGCATAAAAATAAAAGTGCTGATACAATACAAACATCGAATAAATATTCTATTAAACTTTTAAATATACATTATTAGGGGGAAGAAAGATGAAGAAGTTAGTATCAATATCGTTTGCACTTATTTTAATTGTAAGTATATTCAGCGCTTGTAGTAATGGGGAATCGAAAGAAACAAAAGGAAATAAAAAAGTACTCGTAATGGGAACTTCAGCAGATTATAAACCTTATGAATATGTAGATGCGTCAAAGAGCGATGAAATTATTGGTTTTGATGTTGATGTTGCTAAATATATCGGAAAAGAACTTGGGTATGAAGTGAAAGTGAAAGATATGGATTTTGGTGGTTTATTAGCATCTCTTAGTTCAGGAAAAGTTGATTTCGTAATGGCAGGCATGACGCCAACTGCAGAGCGTAAAAATAATGTTGATTTTACAGATATTTATTTTGTTGCGAAAAATATGGTCGTTTCTAAAAAGGATTCTAACATTAAATCTGTAGAGGATTTAAAAGGGAAAAAAGTAGGAGTACAAACAGGGTCTATTCAAGAAGAGAAAGCAGCAGAATTTAAAAAACAAGTAGATTTCCAAGTTGAGGGACGTGACCGTATACCAGAAATCGTACAAGAAATTAAAGCTGGTCGTTTTGACGCTGCAATTATAGAAGACACAGTTGCTAAAAATTATTTAGAGAAAATGAAAGATTTACAAGGAATTGAAATTAAAGAAGCGCCAGAAGAAGTTGGAGCAGCAATTGCCCTTCCGAAAAACAGTGATAAAACAGCTGAATTTAATAAAGTAATTAAAAAAATGCAAGAAAATGGAGAAATGGATAAATTAGTGAAGAAATGGTTTGGCAGCGGAAAATAAGCTGCCTTTCACTTTTCTGTGAGGGGAATGAAAAGAATGAACTTAGATTTTTCGGCGATTACGCCTTCGATACCATATATACTAAAAGGTTTAGAAGTTACTTTGAAAATTGTAGCAGTATCAGCTTTAGCAGGATTTATTTTAGGAACGCTATTAGCACTTTGTAAAATTGCTAGAATACGAGCATTAAATATAGCAGCAGATTTTTATACATCAATTTTTCGTGGTACACCCCTTGTATTGCAATTAATGATTATTTATTTCGGTGTCCCGCAAATAATTGGTTATGAAATACCAGCATTCTTAGCTGCTGTACTTGCATTTAGCTTGAATTCAGGTGCATACATGTCAGAAGTAATTCGTGCTGGTATTCAAGCGGTTGATAAAGGACAAACAGAAGCAGCAATGGCTTTAGGGGTACCATACGGAAAAATGATGAGAAATATTATTTTTCCTCAAGCATTAAAAAATATATTACCAGCGCTTGTGAACGAATTTGCGACACTTACAAAAGAATCGGCTGTAGTAACGGTAATAGGCGCGACTGATTTAATGCGTCGTGCTTACATTGTAGGAGGTGAGACATTTAAATATCTTGAACCATTACTTTTTGTTGGACTGATTTATTATATGTTAGTCATTATTCTTACATTAGTCGGGAAGGCAATTGAAGGGAGAATGAAGAAAAGTGATTAAAATTGAAAACCTTCATAAATCATTTGGTAAAAACGAAGTATTAAAAGGAATTACAACAACGATTGAAAAAGGGGAAGTAGTTGCAATTATAGGACCTTCTGGATCAGGAAAATCAACATTTTTACGTTGTATGAATATGTTAGAAGCACCAACGGATGGTCACATTTGGATTGGAACGGAAGAAGTAACGAATCCGAAAACGAATGTTATGCATGTTCGTGAAAATGTCGGTATGGTATTTCAACATTTCCACTTATTTCCTCATATGACTGTATTAGAAAATATTACGTATGCTCCTATCAATGTAAAAGGGATAACGAAGCAAGAAGCTGAAAAGAAAGCTGAGAAACTTTTAGAAAAGGTTGGATTAGTAGATAAAAAAGATACGTATCCAAATCGTCTTTCGGGAGGACAAAAGCAACGTGTAGCAATTGCAAGAGCGTTAGCAATGGAACCGGAAGTTATGTTATTTGATGAACCGACATCGGCGCTAGATCCAGAGATGGTGAAAGAAGTGTTAGAAGTTATGAAATCGTTAGTTACGACAGGAATGACGATGGCTATCGTTACACATGAAATGGGCTTTGCAAAAGAAGTGGCAGATCGTGTTCTTTTCTTGGACGGAGGAAAGCTTGTAGAAGATAGTGCGCCAGAAGAATTTTTTGCAGCGCCGAAAAGTGAACGTGCGCAACAATTTTTACAAAAAATATTGTAATATGAAAAGGTTATGTGAATAATAAGTAGAAAAGGATGACATTGTGTCATCCTTTTTTTATACTAGCTGTAAATACGTTTATACATATAGGAGTAATGATATGTTTAAAATTGGATATCGTACAGTAAAAACAGCAATAGGGACAGGCGCGGCAGTTTTTATTGCTCAGTTATTAGGGTTAGAATTTTATAGTTCAGCAGGTATTTTAGTTATTTTATGTGTACAAAATACGAAGCGCAAATCGCTTCAAGTGTCGTTACATCGTTTTCTAGCGTGTGTATTATCAATGGTATTCGCGTTTTGTATTTTTGAAACGATCGGCTATACACCACTTGCAATTAGCATATTGTTACTTACATTTATTCCGACTGCAGTAATGCTTAAAATTCAAGAAGGTATTGTCACGAGTTCAGTTATTGTTATGCATCTATATTCATTGAAGCAAATTACATGGCTTATAGTTGGAAATGAAATTGCTATATTAACGATAGGGATTAGTGTGGCGTTATTAGTAAATATGTATATGCCGAGTAGTGAAAATAAGCTAAAAGAGTATCAGGATAAAATAGAGAGTAATTTTAAAACGATTTTGTTTGAAATGGTTGTGTATTTACGAAATCGAGAAAGTAGTTGGAGTGGAGCAGAACTCATTGAAACCGAGAATATGTTAAATGAAGCAAGAGATTTATCGTTTAAAAAACTTGAGAATGCATTTATGCGAGAAGATGATTATTACTATCGTTATTTTAATATGCGTATGCAACAATTCGAAATTTTAGAGAGAATGATACCACTAGCAGCTTCTTTATCATGGACATATGAACAAGCTGATATGATTGCAGATGTTGTTGAAAACATTGGTAATGCTATTAGCCCTGAGAGTACTGGCGTTATTTCCTTAAGGCAGCTTCAAGAAATGAGGGGATTATTTAGAGACATGCCATTACCAGCTACACGCGAAGAATTTGAGATACGTGCGAAACTTGTTCAACTTGTGTATGAAATGGAACAATATTTACTCATTAAAAGTCGCTTTAAGGGAAAGGATAATATAAAAGAACTTATATAGAAGGTAGGAATTATCTATGCCGTATCTTCTCTCTATCATATTATGTCTTTCTTTATCGCCGATTTGGCCTCTTGGGGATAATCCACGTGCCGGAGATCCTTTTATTATTGTAAATAAAGCAACGAATAAATTAGCTTACATTGACGATGGAAAGATTCAAAAGGTTTTTCCAGTAGCGACAGGGAAAACGAATGAATTAACTCCAGAAGGAACTTTTGATGTTGTAATGAAAGCGAAGGATCCGTATTATATTGCGAAGGATATTCCAGGTGGGTCGCCAAAAAATCCACTTGGGTCAAGGTGGATTGGATTTAATGCAAGAGGAACTGATGGAAGTAAATATGGAATACATGGAACAAACCAACCGAGTTCAATTGGAAAGTATATTTCACAAGGGTGTATAAGAATGAAGAAAAACGATGTGGAATATTTGTTTGATCGCATTCCAATTGGAACGAAAGTATGGATTGTGAAATCGAAAAAATCATTTCAGCAATTGGCAAAAGAAAAAGGAGCCGTTGCATATGAAAAAGCCAACGAAAAGGTTGGCTTTTTCTATTATAATAAGTTGTCTTGACATGTGTACATAACCGTGCGTTAATGAGAATATAGAAAGATAAAATTAGATAAAGGGGTTGCTCATATGTACTTGAATCCAAAACTTTCGTATATGCAGTTTTTTATGGGATTTCTATTTGTTATTACATTCATATTGGCAACTTTTAATATATGTTCTTATCTTGTAGCGATTGTATGTATGGCATTGCTTAATCTAACTTTTGTTATTGGAGCATTTCAGCAGAAACAATATACAAGTTTTGTAATAGCACTTGTAATGTCATTTTCCTTTAGTATTGTAGCGATTGTGTTTTATATAAAATAAACCATCTCGATGTCGAGATGGTTTATTTTGTCATGTGTAAAAAGTAAAAAAAGGACGAACACATCGCCCTTTTTACCAAAACATACTCGCGCCAGCAAGTAATGTTGTTACAAGCATAGAAATCAGCATCACATAAACCATAACTTTTTGAGCTTTTTTATGCATCGTTATACCTCCTTGCAAATCAGTACAATTTCATTGTAACGAGAAATGAAATTATGGACAAGGGGAGAGTGAGGACAAAATTCGGGAGGGGATTGCAAAATATAACAGGAAATTTGAGTGTGTATAGAGAATATAGTAAAAGGGTATATTGTTAATTTTTAGTTGGGCAAGCTGAAGAATGGAGATACGATGATGAAAATATACGAAACAGATCGTTTATACTTAAGGGAAATTGATGAGTCGTATGCTGAAACAGTTCTTCAATATTACGACAGAAATCGTGAATTTTTAAAAGCTTGGGAAGAGTATAGACCGGATGATTTTTTTACGCTAGATTATCAAAAGAAAAAGTTGCAAAAGGATAGAAAAGAGTTCGAAGAAGGGAAAATCATCAGACTATGGATTTTTAAAAAGGGTGATGATACGAAAATAATTGGGTGTATTTCATTTAATTTAATCGTTCGTGGCATTTATCAATCTTGTGTACTCAGTTATAAATTAGATAAAGCAGAGTTAAACAAAGGGTATACGACAGAAGCGCTTAGAAAAGCAATTCAAGTTGCTTTTGGGGAATTTCAGTTACATCGTATAGAAGCTCCGATTATGCCTCGTAATTTAGCATCTATACAAGTAGTAACGAAGATAGGTTTTCAATATGAAGGCGTGTCTAGGAAGATGTTAATGGTAAATGGCGTGTGGGAAGATCATATGCGCTGGGTATTGTTAAATGAGTAATAGAAAGCAGATGGTTATCTAGACATGTAAACCATCTGTTTTTTGTCTTGTATTTCGAAACTTTTGCGAAATTCTGTTATAATTAATAGTGTTACATACATAATGGTAGTGCAGGAGGCGCAGTCTTATGATTAATCAAGAACGTTTAGTAAATGAATTTATGGAATTAGTACAAGTAGATTCTGAAACGAAATTTGAAGCAGAAATCTGCAAAGTATTAACGAAGAAATTTACAGATTTAGGTGTAGAAGTATTTGAAGATGACACAATGGCTGTAACTGGTCATGGTGCAGGTAACTTAATTTGTACTTTACCAGCAACAAAAGATGGTGTTGATACAATTTACTTTACTTCTCATATGGATACAGTAGTTCCTGGTAATGGAATTAAGCCTTCTATTAAAGATGGATATATCGTATCAGATGGTACAACAATTTTAGGTGCGGATGATAAAGCTGGATTAGCATCAATGTTCGAAGCAATCCGTGTTTTAAAAGAGAAAAATATCCCTCATGGTAAAATAGAATTTATTATTACAGTCGGAGAAGAATCAGGTCTTGTTGGTGCAAAAGCATTAGACCGTGAGCGTATTACAGCGAAATATGGCTACGCATTAGATAGCGATGGAAAAGTTGGTGAAATCGTTGTTGCAGCTCCAACACAAGCGAAAGTGAACGCAATTATTCGCGGGAAAACAGCTCACGCTGGTGTAGCGCCGGAGAAAGGTGTATCTGCAATTACTATCGCAGCGAAAGCAATTGCGAAGATGCCACTTGGTCGCATTGACTCTGAAACGACTGCAAATATTGGACGTTTTGAAGGTGGTACACAAACGAATATCGTTTGCGATCATGTACAAATCTTTGCAGAAGCTCGTTCTTTAATTAATGAGAAAATGGAAGCACAAGTTGCGAAAATGAAAGAAGCATTTGAAACAACTGCAAAAGAAATGGGCGGTCATGCAGACGTTGAAGTAAACGTTATGTACCCAGGATTTAAATTTGCTGATGGCGATCACGTTGTAGAAGTTGCAAAACGTGCAGCTGAAAAAATTGGTCGTACACCTTCTCTTCACCAAAGTGGTGGCGGAAGTGATGCAAACGTAATTGCAGGACATGGTATCCCAACAGTTAACTTAGCGGTTGGTTATGAAGAAATTCATACAACAAACGAGAAGATTCCTGTTGAAGAATTAGCAAAAACAGCAGAATTAGTTGTTGCAATTATTGAAGAAGTAGCGAAGTAATGGAATAGAAAAAGCGTGTAAATCAATTATGATTTACACGCTTTTTATTTTGATTCGATTGCTTTGACAAGACGTATAAGCGAATATAAGAAAAACTATGGAAGTATATACGTTGTTGCTAAATGTACTAGACGAGGGAATAACCTTAACGTATTCATATTGAAAATCGGAAGTAGTAAATAATTAATTAATTGCAATGATTAATATAACTACAAGGAATGTATAGTTGAGTTTATCCCGCTATTTGCCAGACAGTAAGACCCCTACCTCAAAATTCAGCGAAAGTAAAGAAGTTAGGTGGGGGTCCTGCTGCCCGTAAAAGTCCGATTAGTGAGAGTTGATTAAAGTTTCGATTTATATCGATTATAAAAAAGAACAAGTAATTATTATAACTATTGTGCAAAATTTGATATAATAAAAGAACGAACGTTCTGATTAGGGAGTGAGTACTATGCGAGAAATGTATCCGAAAAATGGTCGTGTTATTTTACATGTAGATATGAATTGCTTTTTCGCATCTGTTGAAATTGCTCATGATCCATCATTACAAGGAAAGCCATTAGCGGTTGCTGGAAATGAAAAAGAGAGAAAAGGAATTATTATAACATGTAGTTATGAGGCGAGAGAATACGGAATACGTACGACGATGCCCCTTTGGGAAGCGAAAAGGTTATGCCCGCAATTAGTTGTAAGGCGTCCTAATTTCACATTATATCGCGAAGCTTCATTTCAAATGTTTCAAGTCCTTTCTCGTTTTACAGAAAAGATACAACCAGTCTCAATAGATGAAGGATATTTAGATATTACAGATTGCTACGCACTTGGTTCGCCTCTTGAAATAGCAAAGATGATTCAACAAGCACTATTAACAGAGTTGCAGCTTCCGTGTAGTATCGGAATCGCTCCAAATCTTTTCCTAGCAAAAACAGCTTCTGATATGAAAAAACCTCTCGGTATTACCGTACTTCGAAAACGTGATATTCCAGAAATGATTTGGCCACTTTCAGTTGAAGCAATGCATGGGATTGGAGAAAAAACAGCTGAAAAATTAAATGAAATTCATATACATACAATTGAACAGTTAGCGAAGGGAGACGAGCATATCATTCGCGCTAAAATTGGCAAGCACGGTATTGATTTACAAAAGCGTGCAAAAGGTACGGATGATAGGGAAGTGGATCCGAGTCAAATGGGCCAACATAAAAGTGTCGGTAACTCGATGACTTTTTCAAAGGATATGGATGAAGAGAAAGAATTACTTGATATGTTAGAACGGTTATCAAAATCAGTGAGTAAAAGATTACAAAAGCGAACCCTTGTCAGCTATAATATTCAAATTATGATTAAATACCATGATAGGCGAACAGTAACACGGAGTAAGCAATTGAAAAATGCAATTTGGGAAGAACGCGATATTTTTCAAGCAGCATCCCGTTTATGGAAGCAACATTGGGATGGTGATTCCGTTCGTTTACTAGGTGTTACAGCTACTGAAATAGAGTGGAAGACAGAATCGGTGAAACAATTAGATTTATTTTCATTTGAAGAGGATGCGAAAAAAGAACCACTACTTGCTGTCATTGATCAAATTAACGATAAGTATGGAACACCGATTTTACAACGAGGTAGTCAACTACTACGTAAGCAAGAGAAGTCGTTTCAACAAAAGTTAGAAAATAAGTTTATGTAGAAGGTGTCATGAAGTAGTAAAATCATGACACCTTTCCTAGTTAACTCGCTTCTAAATTTAAAGAAGTCTTCCATCCAGCTCCAGTAACGCCAGATTCTAATAGCATTCTACTTACTATTTTTTCAATTAAGATAGCCGCATTTGTCTTGCAATGTAATGTAGCCTGTATACACACCTTTTGATTAGAATCTACGTCTTCACTATACAACTCTTTTAAACCGATTCCTTCTGTACTTACCATATGCATAAGTAAAAAACGAATATGTGCTTCATTTTCTTCTGAACAAGTAAGGGAAAGTAAGTAGTTCGTTTGTTCTGGTGATTCTTCTTTTGATTTTTTATTCATAAAAAGAGCAATTGGGCGAAGAAGTATATTTGCTAGTAACACGCCGGCTGCACCTAATATAGCTGCAACGAGGAAACCGGCGCCTGTAAGAGTACCGACAGCAGCTGCACACCATAAAGTAGCTGCTGTATTTAGCCCTCTAATACTAAAACCATCGCGGATAATAACGCCACCCCCTAAAAATCCAATACCACTAACGACTTGAGCAGCAATGCGGGATGGGCTAGCATCATGATCAAGCATGACGGATAATAAAACAAATATACAGGCACCAAGTGATACGAGAGCATTTGTCCGTAACCCAGCCATTCGGTGTCTCCATTGTCTTTCCATTCCAATGCAAGCTCCTACAATAATTGCTATAACTAACCTGAATACAATGTCGTACCATACCATCATGGTCACCTCCATATATAATATGTGTTATGTTTTTTAGAATGAGCGGGGGATACCCACTCATTCTTATTTTTACAACCAGCTATGAAACTTTTTAATATAAAGCTTTTTCAGGAATTGTGTTAAAAAAGCGTAGCCTAATAGTATTCCTACTAACCAAGGGAAATAGTTAAGTGGCAACGCTTGTAAACCAACGGCTGCACCAAGTGGTGAGAATGGAATATAAATCCCGATTGCCATAATAAGAGCGGTTAATAAAACGACTGGTGTTGATGCAGTGCTTTGAATAAATGGAATCTTTTGTGTTCTTATCATGTGAACAATTAAAGTTTGTGTTAATAACCCAACGACAAACCAACCGGACTGGAATAATGATTGCTCGCTCGGTGTATTTGCACCAAATACATTCCACATGACTACGTATGTGATAATATCAAATATAGAACTAATTGGGCCGATACAAATAATGAAGTTTCGTAAGTTTGCAGTATCCCATTTTCGTGGTTTTTCTAGAAACTCTTTATCCATTTTGTCCCATGGAATAGAAAGTTGTGAAATATCATAAAGTAAGTTTTGAATTAAAAGATGAATGGCAAGCATCGGTAAAAAAGGAATGAAAGCACTTGCTACTAACACGCTAAACACATTACCGAAGTTAGAGCTAGCTGTCATCTTAATATATTTTAAAATATTTCCGAATGTAGTACGTCCTTCTAAAATCCCTGCTTCTAATATAGTTAAACTTTTTTCGAGTAGAATAATATCGGAAGCTTCTTTCGCAATATCAGTAGCAGTATCAACAGATATTCCGACATCAGCTTCACGTAATGCTACAGCATCGTTAATGCCGTCTCCCATGTAACCTACAGTGTATCCATTTCCTTGTAATGCGTGTATAATACGAGATTTTTGCATGGGATTAAGCTTCGCAAATACAGTCGTTTCTTCGGCAAGTTTTGCTAATGCTTTATCTGGTAAAGAATCAATCTCGTAACCGAGGATTGGTTCGCAGATATCTAATCCAACTTCTTTACAAACCTTTCTTGTAACAATTTCGTTATCGCCAGTTAAAATTTTCACTTGTACACCATGTTTTTGTAATGCTTGAATTGCAGCTGCTGCAGATGGTTTCGGTGGATCTAAAAAGCCGATATATCCAGCGAGAATCATATCAGTTTCGTCTTTTACTGCGTACTCTGTATCATTTATTCTTCTATCTTTTTTATAAGCCACAGCAATAACCCGCATACCTTCACTATTTAGTGTCTCACTTATTTTTTTGACATTTGAACGTATTTCCTCGGTGAGTGGAACGATTTTTTCATCCACTTCAGTGTAGTTACAAATTGATAAAATTTCTTCTACGGCACCTTTACAAACCATTGTATGTTCACCTGAAATATCCTTTACGATGACTGACATACGCCGGCGGGCGAAATCGAATGGAATTTCATCTAGCTTTTGAAAAGCTGATGGATTAAATGTATTGTTTTCCTCTGTATGCTTAATAACAGCTTTATCTATTAAATTTTTCAATCCAGTTTGATAGAAACTATTTAAATAGGCAAATTGCAAGACGCGATTGCATTCATTTCCCTTGGAATCTAAGTGACGAACAAGGACAACTTTATCTTCTGTTAAAGTTCCGGTTTTATCTGTACAAAGAATGTTCATAGCACCTAAGTTTTGAATAGAATTTAGCTGTTTTACAATTACTTTTTGTTTAGACATTTTAACGGCACCTTTAGCTAAATTAGCAGTTACAATCATTGGTAACATTTCAGGTGTAAGGCCAACAGCGACGGCAATAGCGAAGAAGAAAGCTTCTTGCCAATCACCTTTTGTGAATCCATTAATGAGAAGGACAATAGGTGCCATAATAAGCATGAATGTAATTAAGAGCCAGCTTACTTTGTTTACACCTTTATCAAAGCTTGTTTCTACACGCTTTCCAATTACCTTATTGGCTAAAGAGCCGAAATACGTATCGGTACTTGTTGAGATGACAACAGCTTTTGCGCTACCACTTACAATATTTGTTCCCATGAAACAAAGGTTTTCCATATCGAGTGGATTGTAATTTTTTTTCATGTTTGTCGGTAAGATATGCTTATTTTCTGTATGGTAGCAGTGTTCGTATTTTTCTACAGGAAGTGCTTCCCCTGTTAAAGAAGATTGATTAACAAATAAATCTTTAGCGGATACAATACGCACATCAGCTGGAATGATATCACCGGCTGAAAGGGAAATGATATCGCCAGGTACAAGTTCCTCAATTGGAATTTCTGTTGTGTAATTTCGATTTAAATTCGTTACATTTTTTGTTTCATGTACAAATCCATTTATTCTAAATACGCTTGCAGTTGTTCGAACCATAGCTTTTAACTTATCGGCAGCTTTTTGAGAACGAAATTCTTGGGAAAACCGAATTGTTGCACTAAGTAGTACCATTGCAGATACGACAATTGTTCCTTGCATATCATCCGTGAAAAAGGAGAGTGCTCCAAGAGCTAATAAAACGAAAATAAATGGATTTTTAAATGCCAACAGAAATTGAATGTACCACGGCGCTATTTTATTATGAGCTATTTCGTTCGGACCGTATAAAGAAAGTCTACGAGACGCTTCTTGTTTAGATAATCCATCTTGTGTTGTTTCTAAAAGTTTTAACGCAGAGCTTACATCTTGTGTTGCAACCTCCACTAATAATTCGTTATTTATTTTCATGCTATCTTGCTCATAAGCATGCTTTGTTTCTTGTCTTTGTAAATTAAACATCGGTAGTTCCTCCTCTGTCATGAAGGAGGAAACAATCTGTTACCTAACTATTTGAAATGGTGAGGAACAGTTTCTTTCCTACCTACATGATGAAATATGAATGTAAAACGTATGGGTATATGGGCCGAATCATCAATTGCCAACTGTTCCTCACCTCCGTACAATTTAGTAGTTTCTGAATATGCTATGTTTGTTTCATAGTAAGGTGCATATAGACGTAAAAAGACCTTTACTCAAAACGAGTAAAGGTCTGAATTCGCAGTTAAAAGAGTCCACAACAAAGACTGTTAGTAGACATAAATAAAAACAGTTTTTGTGTATGACAAAATACATGCACCTCTCCCTCGTTGAGTTTTAGCACTGTATAGCATAGGTACTGAAACCAGCTACATTAAAAAAGGCCTTCATTCCGACCTTTCCTGTTGACCCATTGGCGTCTCTCGACATTTTTGGGCAGCAGCGTTTCTCTATACAGGAGCCTCACCTAACAGAGACCATATTCAATTACATGTTGAATGTTAGCACTGTAAAATTGTAGTGTCAATATCTTTTTTATCTGTGTTTTTAAAATATTAAACGGATTTATAATAGATATGTGGGATGAAATGTATGATATTGATTATAAATAATATGAAAAATAAATATTTTTATAAAAGGGGAATTTGTAATGGTACCACAAAATTTTATTATAAATATTGAGAATCAAAAGTGGTTGTTTAATGAGCAGGAAGATTTATGTTCTCACGGGGAAATTTATTTAAATGTGGATGGAACGATTATTACACAAACAGGTATGGATGAGGAATGGGGAATAAGTGAATCAGCTTTAGCTCTGTTACGAACTTTAGATAAAGAATATATTTGTGATATTGAAAATGAAGAGGGGCTTATTTTGCACGGATGTGGCACTATGCTCATGTTAGGATGCCCAATTTCAATTCATTGGACTATAAACCATATAGGTGAAAATGTGGTTTTAAAGGATTTTGTCAAAGTTATTTCTACTGATCAAAAGGCTATATACTATGAAGGGCTTCATATAGAAGTAAATGAAAATGAATATAGAAAACAAATTGTTTCTTTTGCGCTACAGGCAAAAGAATTATTCAATAAATCAAGTGAAAAGATAATTTTAAATGAGTTTGAGCGAAGTATGTATACCGACTTTTGGATGGAATATGATCATTTGTTAAATAAGTATAAATAAAAAAGCACTGTAACCAGTGCTTTTTTATTATAGATTACGAGATTGTAGGGTTTTCAAAAATAACAATCTCTGAACTGTTTGTAGTTGAAACGCGTTGGGCGTAATATGTTAAAGCTGAAGAAATATATGCTGGTAACGTATCATTTGTATGTGATGTTGTATATTCATGGATTAATTCCTTTAAAGTTGTCCATTCTAATTGTGCTGGGTGATCAGACACGAAAGAACTTACCCAGCGATCAAATGAAGATGAAAAATCAGTTTGTAAACGAAATACTTCTTTCATAATAAAACGCTCCCTTAAAATGTAGTATAATTATTTTAACACAAAACACGAACGATAGCTAAATTTTTTGGGTATAACGTTCGTGTTATATAGTTGTCTAGATGTTTGGTTATGTAAATTCAATTTGCCATTTGAAATAACATTCCGTAAGATGAGAGATAGAGTATATTTAGAGCTGGAGGAAAGAAAGTGGAATTTGTATTTTTAGGAACTGGTGCAGGTGTTCCTTCAAAAGGAAGGAACGTTTCAGCAATTGCTTTACAATTGTTAGAAGAACGAGGACAAACTTGGTTATTTGATTGTGGCGAGGCCACGCAACATCAAATATTACATACATCTGTACGTCCGCGCCGCATTGAAAAAATATTTATTACGCATTTACATGGCGATCATATTTTTGGATTGCCTGGTTTATTAGGTAGCCGTTCATTTCAAGGAGGAACTACGCCTTTAACGGTGTATGGACCGAAAGGAATTAAACAATTTATTGAAGTGGCATTATCGGTAAGTACGACACATGTGAAATATCCACTTGAAGTTGTGGAGATAACAGAAGAAGGTACTGTATTTGAAGATAATGAATTTTATGTAGAAACGAAAAGATTGTCACACGGTATAGAATGCTTTGGATATCGTATTGTAGAGAAAGATATACAAGGTGCTCTTTTAGTTGATAAGTTGCTTGAGATGGGTGTGAAACCAGGTCCAATCTTTAAACGTTTAAAGGATGGAGAAGTAGTTGAATTAGAGGATGGCACGATATTAAATGGAAATGAGTTTATCGGCCCACCTCAAAAAGGAAGAATTATTACTATCTTAGGTGATACGCGATATTGCGAAGCGAGTAGGGAGCTTGCGCAAGATGCAGATGTACTTGTCCATGAAGCGACTTTCGCAGCAGAAGATGAGCAACAAGCGTATGATTATTTTCATTCTACATCTAAGCAAGCTGCGAGCATTGCACTTCAGGCAAATGCGAAGCGACTAATATTAACTCACATTAGTTCTCGCTATCAAGGAGATACATATAAGGAATTATTGAAAGAGGCTAGAGAGTTGTTTTCTAATACAGAAATAGCGACAGATTTGAAATCATTCCCAGTAGAAAAATAATAATTTTGTAAAAAATGGTAACGGCAGGTTACCATTTTTTTATGTCTAAAAAAATTTAAAAATAAAACTGTTATTATTTTATACTTATACTTGGATGATACAGAAAATTAGGATGGTTTGAATATATAGGATAAAAATACGAAATAATGATTATTTAGAAAAACTGTTATATAAGTCAGATGACATACAAGTGATACAAATAGCAGAAATGGACTTTTATTCAGAACTTTTAAAATTCAACAAAAGTAAGCGTTTTATAAAAAACAAGCTATAATGAGGGCAGATTATAATTTATGATAAGTCGCATGTATTTTAGTCATTATCGTAACAAGTGAAGTTGACTAAATCATGAGAGAGTAACACGAGAATTATAATAGGAAAGATATTACTATTATTTGTCATAAGTCTTTTTCACTTTTTAGCTAAACGATATGATTAGCAAGTGTAGCTATTGCGAGTTCCTTAGTAGAAGCTTTTTATTAATAAGGTGGTGGAGATTTAATTGGTACACCACTCTTTAAAAGAGTTCAGAACATCAGCAGGTAGTCTAGGCGGAATAGCGGGTGCAAATTTAGTTGCATTAGCAATGGTTATATCACTTGTTTATGCTATGCTTGCAATGGCTTCTGTGTTAAACTTTGGATTGCTACCAGACTTTATTCTGGATTATCTTGTATCATTTTTAAATGAAAATAATGCTAAGATTCTTATGTATTATGATAACTCGTATTATTTCAGGTTATATTGGATTACTTTTATTCAAAAACTATCCAATTCGTACAGCAGAACAAATTCGTGGTACAACTGGAAAAGCGACAGATGTAGCAGCTTAATAGAATAGTAGAATAAATTTTTTCATAGAGGTTTAGGGGGAGTTATGATGAAGTATCGCTCAGTATTTGATATTATCGGTCCAGTTATGATTGGACCATCAAGTTCACATACAGCAGGCGCAGCAAGAATGGGGCAAGTTGCTCGCCAGCTGTTTCGTCATGAACCAGAAAGAGTAAGCATTTCGTTATATGGATCATTTGCAAAGACGTATCGAGGGCATGGTACGGATGTAGCACTAATCGGTGGAATATTAGGATTTGAAACAGATGACTTACGTATTCCAGAGGCGCTAGAAATAGCAAAAGAGCGCGAAATTGAAGTGGAATTCATTGAAGAAGATGCCAATGCACCTCATCCAAATACAGCGAGAATTCGTTTGTATAAAGGTGAAGATGAAATTGAAGTTGTTGCTTGCTCAATTGGTGGCGGTAAAATTGAAGTTGTAGAATTAAACGGATTCGATCTTCAATTATCAGGCACGAGCCCAGCACTACTTATTGTAAATAACGATCGCTTCGGTGCTATTGCAGCGGTAGCTTCAATCCTTGCGAAACATGAGATTAACATTAGTACAATGAGTGTTTCTCGTAAAGAAAAAGGAAGAAGAGCGCTTATGGTCATTGAAACAGATGAATTATTAGCAGATGAAGTAATTGAAGAAATAAAAGCGCAACAAAATATTTGTCAAGTAACTATTATGGAATAATTGCAGGGGGGACACACCATGTTTCGGAACGCAGCGGAACTAGTGGCGCAAGCTAAAGAACAAAATGTAAAAATCGCAGAAATTATGATTCAATGTGAAATGGAAACAAGAAGTATTTCACGTGAAGAAGTAATTGCTGGTATGGAAAAGAACTTAGTCGTGATGGAGCAAGCAGTAGAACGTGGTATTCGCGGCGTGAAATCACCAACTGGTTTAACTGGTGGAGATGCTGTAAAAGTTCAAGCGTATATGAAGAGCGGAAAAGGCTTATCTGGAGATACGATTTTGGATGCAGTAAGCAAAGCTGTTGCAACAAATGAAGTAAACGCAGCGATGGGGATTATTTGTGCAACACCAACAGCAGGTTCTGCTGGAACAGTGCCAGGTGTACTATTTGCACTAAGAGAAAAATTGCAGCCTACACGTGAAGAAATGATTGAATTCTTATTTACAGCAGGAGCTTTCGGTATGGTTGTTGCGAATAACGCTTGTATTTCTGGTGCAGCGGGAGGATGCCAAGCTGAAGTTGGTTCAGCAAGTGGAATGGCGGCTGCAGCCGCAGTTGAGATGGCTGGTGGAACACAAGATCAAGCAGCTACAGCGATGGCAATTTCATTAAAGAACATGCTTGGTTTAGTGTGTGATCCTGTGGCAGGACTTGTAGAAGTACCTTGTGTAAAACGTAATGCAGCAGGAGCTGCGAATGCGATGATTTCAGCAGATTTAGCATTAGCTGGTGTAACGAGTACAATTCCATGTGATGAAGTAATTGAGGCAATGTTTAGAATCGGACAAACGATGCCAGTAGCACTTCGTGAAACAGCAGAAGGTGGACTTGCAGCAACGCCGACTGGTCGTCGCCTGCAAGAAGAGATTTTTGGGAAGAACAATAACTAAGTGTAATTATAGAAAAAGGAGCTCAAATAAACTTGAGCTCCTTTTTCTATTTTTCTTTTGTTAGTTGTTCTAATGTTTTTCCAAGATTATGTGATCGTTTCGTTGCCTGTGTAATACAAGAAATAAGTGCTTGTTGAAATTTATGTTCTTGTAATACTTCAATACCTGCTTCGGTAGTTCCACCAGGAGAAGTAATTTCCTTTCTCAAAATAGAAGGGTGTTTGTCACTTGCTTTTAGCATTTCAGCAGCACCAATCATCGTTTGAAGAATAAGTGATTTTGCAACATCTTCTTTTAAACCGATTTTTTTTGCAGCTTCTTCCATAGCTTCCACTACGTAATAAATATAAGCAGGTCCACTTCCGGATAATGCAGTGACAGCATGCATATCTTCTTCCTCTACAACAGAGACGCGACCAATCGTTTCAAATAAAGATGTAGCAGTGCGAATATGCTCCGCTGTTGCATGTTTTGAAGGGGAGATAGCGGTAGCTGATTTTAAAATGGCTGCGGATGTATTTGGCATTGCACGAATAATTGGAACGTCTTTTTGAAGTAGTTTTCTAATTGAGTCAGTAGAAACACCTGCTAGTAATGAAATAATAAGCACGTTATTATTTATGTATTCTTTAAAAGGGGTAAGCGCCTCTGCAACATCCTTTGGTTTCATTGCTAGAAAAAGAATATTTGCATCAGTAAGTAATTCTTTTTTATTATGAGTACCTTTGACACCGTATTTTTTATGTAGCTCTTGTAATCTTGTCTCGTTAGAACGATTACTTACAGTAATTTGTTCACCTTTAACGACATTTGCATGTAACAAGCCACCAATAATAGCTTCGGCAATAGAGCCTGCACCGAGAAAGGAAATGTTTTGAATAGACATGATGTTCCTCCTTTAATTTTGGTTAGAAATTCTTATAAATGTACATACATTCGTTTTTTTATAGGAAACACCTCTTTTTATCTGAAAATAATGACAAATATATATAGAAGTTGTAAACTGAAGAAGTATTCATTTTTGAACCGGAAAGAGACAGGGGGGGCTAAGCATGACGGCGATTCACCGAATGGAGATTCCTGTACCATTTGCAGTGGAAACTGTGAATGTGTTTTTAGTTGAGGGGGAGACATTAACATTAATTGATACAGGGACGAATACAGAAGAGGCAAGGAATGCGTTAGAAAGTCAATTAGGTGCATTAGGACATACGATAGAAGATATTGAAACAGTAGTCATTACGCATCATCATGCAGATCATTGTGGACTTTTAAATATATTTTCTGAGAAGACGAATATTATTGGACATCCTTGGAATGAGCCTTGGATTACACAAAATCCAGAATTTTTAAAGCGGTATCATGAATTTTTTAGAGAGACGGCCTTACAGTTTGGTGTGCCAGCAGCATTTTTGAAAGACGAGTCGTTATTGACGACGAGGACACTTAAATATTCTTGTAATAGATCGTTAACGCATACTGTGAGAGAAGGAGATCGTATTGATTCTTTGCCTGGATTTACAGTACTTGAAACACCAGGTCATGCTTCTACTCATATTTCTTTATATAGAGAATCTGATGGAATATTAATTGGTGGAGATGCTCTCATTAGTCATATTTCTTCGAATCCAATACTAGAACCGCCATATGAAGGGCAAACAGAGCGGGCACGCCCATTACTACAATATAATCAAACATTACAGCGTTTAAGCGAAATGAATATTTCACGCATTTTATCAGGGCATGGGGAAGATGTTCTAAATGTGAAACAACTTATTGAAACGAGATTACAAAAGCAAGAAACACGTGCTTTTAAAGTGCTTGAGTTATTAAAGGAAAAACCAATGACAGCATTTGAAGTATGTGTAAAACTATTTCCGGTATTATATAAAGAACAATTACCACTTACTATTTCAGAAACGGTTGGACAATTGGACTATTTAGCATATAATCAACAAGTGATGATTGATGAGTCATCGCAACAATTGATTTATTATGCAAAGTAGGTGACAGCAATGACAGGACGTTTACAAAATAAAGTAATCGTCATTACAGGTGCTTCTAGTGGGATTGGTGAGCAAGTTGCAATGCAAGTTGCAGCACAGGGAGCGACTCCAGTATTAATGGCTCGAACAGAAGAGAAACTACAAGTGTTAGTAGACAAAATTAAAGAAACTTATAATACGCCTTGCTATTATTATGTATTAGATGTAAGTGAAGAGATGGAAGTACAGTCTGTTTTTTCAAAGGTATTACAAGAAGTGGGACGTATTGATATATTAGTAAACAATGCGGGATTTGGTATTTTTAAAACGTTTGAAGATGCGTCAATGGGTGAAGTAAAAGATATGTTCCAAGTAAATGTATTTGGATTAGTAGCATGTACGAAAGCGGTACTACCTTATATGGTAAACAAGAACGAAGGACATATTATTAATATTGCTTCACTTGCCGGAAAAATTGCAACTCCGAAATCAAGTGCGTATGCAGCAACGAAACATGCTGTATTAGGATTTACGAATAGTTTACGCATGGAATTAGCGAATACAGATATTTATGTTACAGCAATTAATCCAGGTCCGATAGATACAAACTTTTTTGAAATAGCGGATCAATCTGGTACATATGTAAAGAATATGGGACGTTACATGTTAAAACCAACATACGTAGCAGAACAAATCGTAAAGTCGATGCACACGAAAAAACGTGAAGTAAACTTACCGAAGTGGATGGGAATTGGTCCAAAACTTTATGCTTTATTCCCAGGTTTATTTGAACGTGTAGCAGGTAAATCATTAAGTAAAAAATAGGAGATTTCCACATGGAAATCTCCTATTTTTTATTGTTTTCCAGTCACATTATCATAAACAATATCCTCAATCTCCTCGTATAAATCAATTTCAATATTTGAATGAGTCACCGTTTGAATATGTTTCACTAGCATTTCCTGATCTTCTTTTGATATTGGACTGCATTGATATTGCTGAAAACTTTTTATAATCATTTTCTCAATTAATTTTTCGTTCATATTTTTTTCCGCCTGTATGTACGTATGTATTGTTTTATTGTACTTGAAGTGAAATAAAAAAACTACTATGCACTATTTTTGTATAAAAATTCGGTTGAGTATATTATTTTTCTAATAAAATTAAGTTTTTTTAGATTTAAAAATTTATAAATATTTAATTGACTCTATAAATATACAATATTATAATCATACTTAATTTAAAGAATCGATTTGAGGAGGAACTTATGAAAGTCGCAATTATTGGAGCCACTGGATATGGGGGCATTGAATTAATTCGTTTATTAGAACAACATCCATATTTTTCGATAGCATCTCTTCATTCTTTTTCGCAAGTTGGTGAGTGTATAACAAATGTATATCCGCATCTTCGAAATGTTCTCGTTCATACGTTACAAGAAATTGATGTGAAGACAATAGGGAAAGAAGCAGAAATCGTATTTCTAGCAACACCAGCAGGAGTATCGGCGGAGTTAACTCCCAAGTTATTAGCAGAAGGTTTAAAAGTAATTGACCTATCTGGAGACTTTCGTATGATAGATCCTTCGTCATATGAACTGTGGTATAAAAGGCCAGCAGCGAAAGAAGAAATTCTTAGAAAAGCAGTGTATGGGTTAAGTGAATGGAAAAGGACTGGGATTCAAAAGGCAAATTTAATTGCAAACCCAGGATGTTTTGCTACAGCCACATTGCTAGCGATAGCGCCGTTAGTACGTAGCGGCATGATTGAAGAAGATTCGATTATTATTGATGCGAAATCAGGGGTATCAGGAGCAGGTAAAACACCAACAAC
This sequence comes from Bacillus sp. BR3(2024), assembly GCF_039134555.1. Taxonomy (NCBI): domain Bacteria; kingdom Bacillati; phylum Bacillota; class Bacilli; order Caryophanales; family Bacillaceae; genus Bacillus; species Bacillus sp. BR3(2024). The sequence continues at coordinate 3,961,560 of NZ_CP152433.1, read as the reverse complement.
AATGACTCACTTTCCTGAGCTATATGATAACTTGCACATTTATAAAGTGAATGAGCATCAGCACGTTCCAGAGATTGAGCAAATGCTTACAGAATGGAATAATGGATCACAGCCAATTACATTTAGCACACATTTAATACCGATATCACGAGGAATTATGATTACACTTTATGCAAAAGTAAAACAAAAGATGGAAATAAAGCAACTTCAAAAATTGTATGAAGAAACGTATGAACAATCGCCTTTCATCCGAATTTGTACGCAAGGGAAATTTCCAAGTCCAAAAGAAGTGAGAGGCTCAAATTATTGTGATATTGGCATAGCTTACGATGAAAGAACTGAAAGAGTTACAGTCGTTTCTGTTATAGACAATATGATGAAAGGCGCGGCTGGGCAAGCGATTCAAAATGCAAACATAATAGCGGGACTAGAAGAGACAACAGGTTTACAACATATGCCGCTTTATCTATAAGGGGGACATGATGATTAAAGTAGCGTCTATTACAAAATTAGAAAATGGTTCAATTGTAACGCCTAAAGGCTTTTCGGCAATTGGTACTGTAAATGGTCTGAAAAAGGAGAAAAAGGATTTAGGGGCAATCGTTTGTGACGTACCAGCATCATGTGCCGCTGTGTATACAACGAATCAAATACAAGCAGCCCCTTTGCAAGTAACGAAGGATAGTATAACGGCAGAAGGGAAGTTACAAGCAATTATCGTTAATAGTGGAAATGCAAATGCTTGTACTGGAATGCAAGGATTACAAGACGCATACGAGATGCGCGCGTTAGGGGCGGAACATTTTGGAGTGAAAGAAAATTACGTTGCAGTAGCTTCAACAGGTGTAATTGGTGTTCCACTGTCGATGGATATAATCCGAAAGGGGATTGCAACTCTTATACCGACGAAGGAAGAAAGTGGAGCGTATTCTTTTTCTGAAGCAATTTTAACGACGGATCTTATCACGAAAGAAACTTGCTATGAAATGATTATTGATGGGAAGAAAGTGGCGATTGCGGGTGTTGCAAAGGGTTCAGGGATGATTCATCCGAATATGGCAACGATGCTTAGTTTTATTACGACAGATGCTCATATAGAGCATGACGTATTGCAAACAGCATTATCCCAAATTACGAATCATACATTTAATCAAATTACGGTAGATGGAGATACTTCTACGAATGATATGGTCATCGTTATGGCAAGTGGATTATCAGAAACAAGCCCGATAAATATGGAACATACAGATTGGGAAACTTTCGTATGTACTTTACAGAAGGTATGTGAAGATTTAGCAAAAAAAATTGCGCAAGATGGTGAAGGCGCTACGAAGTTAATAGAAGTAAATGTGCTAGGAGCTCAAACGAATGAAGAGGCAAAAAAAATTGCAAAGCAAATAGTCGGTTCGAGTCTTGTGAAAACAGCAATACATGGTGAAGACCCAAACTGGGGGCGAATTATTAGCAGTATTGGACAAAGTGAAGTAGTTATTAATCCGAACACAATTGACATTACTCTTCAATCTATATCGGTATTAAAAAATAGTGAGCCTCAAATATTTTCTGAAGAAGAAATGAAAGAGAGATTACAAGAAGATGAAATAGTCATTAATGTGTACTTACACTTAGGTGAAGAGACAGGATCAGCTTGGGGCTGTGACTTAAGCTATGAATATGTGAAAATAAATGCTTGTTATCGTACATAAGGAGAGAGAAGATGAGCGATTATATTGTAGTGAAATGCGGCGGTAGTATGTTGAATCAATTAAATGATGTGTTTTTTGAATGTATAAAGAAATTGCAACAGAAGTATAAAGTAGTGATTGTTCATGGTGGTGGACCAGAAATTGATGCCAAATTAAAAGATTGTAACATCAACGTAGAAAAAAGAGATGGATTACGGATAACACCAAAAGAAGTTATGGATGTTGTTCAAATGGTGCTATGCGGAAGTACGAATAAAAAATTCGTAATGAATTTACAAAAGCATAATTTACTTGCTGTAGGTTGTTCAGGGTGTGACGGCAATTTACTTCAAGTTCAACCTGTCAGCGAGGAGATAGGATATGTGGGAGAAGTAAGTTATGTAGAAACAGCCTTATTAAAAGGATTAATAAATATGGGGTATATTCCTGTTATTGCTCCAATCGGGGTAAATGGTAATGAAATTTATAACATAAATGCGGACAATGCTGCAGCTGGGATTGCGGCCGCGTTAGGGGCAAAAGAGCTGATTTTTATTACGGATGTAGATGGAATATTACATGAAGGGAATTTGGTAAAGGAAACGGATGAATCTGAAATTGCTACTTTTATAGAAACAGGTGTTATTACAGGTGGGATGATTCCGAAAGTACAGGCGGCACTAGCATCATTAAAAATGGGAGTGCAAAAGATAAGTATTGTGAATGGTACAAAAGATTTTACTGAGGTTACGGGAGAGTGTATTGGAACGACGGTAACGAAAGGCGTGAGTATTGCATGACGAGTCATCTTTTTCAAACGTATGGCAGAAGAACTATTGAGTTTGTAAAGGGAACTGGAACGAAAGTTATTGATAATAACGGTAAGGAATATTTAGATTTCACATCAGGAATTGGCGTATGTAATTTAGGACATTGTCACCCTACTGTTCTCAAAGGTGTACAAGATCAACTTGATGATATATGGCATATATCTAATCTGTTTACAAACAGCTTACAAGAAGAAGTTGCGTCATTATTAACAGAAAATAGAGCATTAGATTATGTGTTTTTCTGTAATAGTGGGGCAGAGGCAAATGAAGCGGCTTTAAAGTTAGCACGTAAGCATACTGGAAAATCTCTCGTCGTAACATGCCAGCAGTCTTTTCACGGTAGAACATTTGGAACGATGAGTGCAACAGGCCAAGATAAGGTAAAAGAAGGATTTGGTCCATTACTTCCATCTTTTTTACATATCCCTTTTAATGATATTAAAGCATTAGAGGAAGTAATGAATGAAGAAGTTGCGGCGGTAATGGTAGAAGTTGTTCAAGGAGAGGGAGGAGTAATACCTGCCGATCTATCTTTTTTGAAAGAGATTGAAACATTATGTAATAAGTTCGGTTCCTTATTTATTATAGACGAAGTACAAACGGGGATAGGAAGAACTGGAACACTATTCGCTTATGAACAAGTGCGAATAGAGCCTGATATCGTTACCGTTGCAAAGGCACTTGGGAATGGGGTTCCTGTCGGAGCGATGATTGGCCGGAAAGAGCTCGGAACGTCGTTTACTGCAGGATCACACGGTTCAACTTTTGGTGGGAATTACATCGCGATGGCTGCAGCGAAAGAAGTATTGCAAGTGAGTAAAAAACCATCGTTTTTAAAAGAAGTACAAGAAAAGGGCGAGTACGTATTAGAGAAGTTGCAAGAGGAATTACAGCATGTCGAATGTATTCAAAATATACGTGGTAAGGGGCTTATGATTGGGATTGAGTGTAAGCATGAAGTTGCAAGTTTTATAGAACAACTAGAAAACGAAGGGCTTCTCGTATTACAAGCAGGCCCTAATGTTATAAGACTATTACCGCCACTCATTGTCACGAATGAAGAGTTAGAACAGGCAGTATATATAATAAAAAAAGTAGTTTGTACAAAAAACGTATCAATCATATAAGGGGGAAGTTTCATGTCAACTGTACAAGTACCGAAATTAAATACGAAAGATCTTTTAACACTAGAAGAATTAACGAAAGAAGAAATTATTTCTTTAATTGAGTTCGCTATATATTTAAAAAAGAATAAGCAAGAGCCTTTATTACAAGGCAAAATATTAGGGCTTATTTTTGATAAGCATTCAACTCGTACTCGTGTATCTTTTGAAGCGGGAATGGTACAACTCGGGGGACATGGTATGTTTTTAAGTGGAAAAGAGATGCAAATGGGAAGAGGAGAAACTGTTTCAGATACTGCGAAAGTATTATCGCAGTATATTGACGGGATTATGATACGTACATTCTCGCACGCAGATGTAGAAGAGCTTGCAAAAGAATCAAGTATTCCTGTTATTAACGGTTTAACGGATGATCATCATCCTTGTCAAGCATTGGCAGACCTCATGACGATATATGAAGAAACAAATACATTTAAAGGAATAAAATTGGCTTACGTAGGTGACGGAAATAATGTATGTCATTCATTGTTGCTAGCGAGTGCAAAAGTCGGAATGCATATGACTGTTGCAACGCCTGTAGGATATGAACCGAATGAAGAGATTGTAAAAAAAGCGTTAGCGATTGCCAAGGAAACAGGAGCTGAAATTGAAGTTTTGCATGATCCTGAATTAGCAGTGAATGAAGCTGATTTCATTTATACTGACGTTTGGATGAGCATGGGGCAAGAGGGCGAAGAAGAGAAATATACTTTATTTCAGCCATACCAAATCAATAACGAACTTGCTAAGCATGCGAAGCAAACATATCGTTTCTTACACTGTTTACCTGCCCATCGTGAAGAAGAAGTAACAGGAGAAATTATAGATGGACCGCAGTCTATCGTCTTTGAGCAAGCTGGTAATCGATTGCATGCTCAAAAAGCGTTATTAGTGAGTTTATTTAAAAATGTAGAAGAGCCTTCCTAAAAGGGAGGTTTTTTTATATTAAAATGTCATATGTATATTTAGTTAACCATTTCGATATCATTTATAATAAAAGAGAAAACTAAATTTGTTTTTCAGAGTGTGTAAGGACATACTACATATAAAAATATAGTTAAAGAGATGATGAGGGTGAAAACAACTAAGAAAACATATTCGTTTTTTCAGCGGATGTGGAGAATATTAAAGTTTCAATATTATAAGTTGCTTCGATCGCCAGAAGGCGCAAAGAAAGTATCGTTAGGGTTTGCTATAGGATTCGGCTTAGAAATGTTAGTCATTTATACGGCATCGCTCGTATATGTAATATTTTATCCAATCGTCAGGTTAGCAAAGGGATCTTTTCCTGCGGCAGTTATTGGCAATATTATTGGGAAAATATCGTTTCTCCCAGTATTTTTATTTCCGCTTGCGTATGCGCTAGGAAAAATGATTTATCCATTTCATGTACAGAAAATTCATCATGAACCATTTACGATATCGGACTTGTTTTCAAGTCACATTTTTACGATATTAAAGAGCTTATTACAAAGTGAAGTGTATGTATTAATTGGAATGACGATTTTAGGAGTTGTGTTTGGTCTCATTTCGTATTTCGTTGTGCATTATTTATACGAAAAGAACCGTAAGTTACGCTTGAAGAAAAGGAAGAAACGAGTGAGAGAACCACTTGTACAATTATAAACAATGTCACATCCATTTTCTCCTTTGAATATGTTTAAGAAAAAGGAGGAGAGGATAATGTATTATTATTACGTACCTCAAGTATATCCATATGTAAATTATTATCCGGTTTATGATACGAGTAGACAATACGAATTATATCGGCAACAACAATTACAGCAATTATCACAAATACCACAAATACCACAACAACAGCCTACACAGGAAAAAAAACCATATTTAACAACATGGCCATATTCCAATGTGTACTATGGTAATTATTACGAATCATAAAGCTGCTTCTATTTAGAAGCAGCTTTATACGTTTGTTTTCAAAATTAAATTTTGAATGGTTTGAAGAGAATGAATGAGCTTTTCGCGCTCTTCCTCAGATAATGTTTGGAAATTTTCTTTTAGTTTGTCTAAAATGAATTGCTGATACTGATTTACTAATAATTTCCCTTCAGCTGTTAGGGAAATTAAAATGACCCGTCGATCTTTTTCGCTATAATGACGCTCTATTAGTTCTTCTTGAATAAGTTTGTTTAATAGAGGTGTCATGTTAGGCCGTGAAATCGCTAGCCGCTTGCCGATTTCGGAAACTGCTAATGTGCCGTTTTCATGCAAAAGCAGTAATACTTGTGTATGTGATGGCGGCATATGTCTTTGAGAAGAAAATTCTCCAGGAAGCATAAATTTGCGATAAAAAAGAGGCACTAGCGAAAGAAGATGATCAACAATACGTTCCCACTCGCGTGATTCCATATAAAGGCCCCCTTCCACTCTCATTGTAACAAAAAAGACATGTTATAAAAATAGAATTGTTTCATGGGAATTTTAATATTTGTAGGCCAACACTTTTTTTGTAAATGAATCGGCAATAATCGTATAGCCTTTATCATTTGGGTGTACTTGGTCAAAGAGCAATTCTTTTTTATCATTCGATATTAATTTACGAATTGGCAAAACGATAGATGGTTGATTCACTTTTGCAATGGAATAAACGGATTCATTCCAGCCGTCTAAAAACATATCTGCATAACTTGCGATGGAGTCATCGAGTTGTAATGGGTTATAGAGTTCAGAAAGAATGAGTAAAGCATCCGGATTTTGATCTCGGACTGTCTTTACAATATTTTTTACATCCGCTTCAAAATGAGCTTTTTCTTTATTTAACATTTTAATACCGTCTATAACACCGACATCACGATTTAAGCGAAATAAATTATTTCCTCCAATATTAATGGTAATGATATTTGCTGCTCTAATTTTTTGCTTTACATCTTCTGATTGAACTTTTTTAGCGAGACGATCTGTTGTAAGACCGTTTATCCCAAGGTTTTCTACAGTAATTGGTTTATGAATTTGTGCTTCTATTTGTTTAGAGGCTAATTCAGCAAATCCACCTTGTGTTGATCCATATCCTTTGGCGAGCGAATCACCTAGTACGAGATGATAAAAGGAATCGTTTGTTTGCTTATCAATCCAACTTGGAGTAGATGTTTTTTCTGTTTTTTCTTCGGGTTCATTTTGTTTTGTCTCGTCGTTCTTTTCAAAATAAGAATAAGAAATGATCAGAAGGAGGAGACAAACAATTGTTAAGATGACTTTTTTCATAAATTCATCCTCCTTGTAATTGGTAATTGTATCATATTCAGCAGTATTAGCAATGTAAGGGCATATTATATGTTTATGAAAAGTTTATAATAACTTTACAGAAAATTTGTTGAAGTTTGTCAAAAAATATTGACGATAGGAAAGAACTTTATATATGATAATGTCAGATAAGGTGAAATTTTAATTAGTGGGAGCTTTATTTCCTATTAATTGTTAGTCTTCATCAATCGAGCGTTTAAGGGGACTACTCGTTAGCGCAGGGTGAAATGAAAATTGTGTCTCTAATAGAAGAAAAAAGGTATGTGGTTAGAGAAGATAGGGATTCATTTCATTATTTCTGGTAATTGTATAAGGGGGATTTTTTGTGAAAAAGTCAAAAAAAATGCTAGCTGGAGCAACTCTTGCGATTGGTGTTATAGCACCGCAAGTAATGCCAACAACAGCTCATGCAGATGAGAACGCTGGGGAGAGTACAGTTAACTTACGAATTCTAGAAACATCAGATATTCACGTTAACTTAATGAATTACGATTATTATCAAACGAAAACAGATAATAAAGTAGGTCTCGTACAAACGGCAACACTCGTTAATAAAGCACGTGAAGAAGCGAAAAACTCTGTCCTATTTGATGATGGAGATGCATTACAAGGGACACCGCTTGGAGATTATGTAGCAAATAAAATAAAAGATCCGAAGAATCCTGTGGATCCTAGTTATACACATCCATTATATCGTGTAATGAATTTAATGAAGTATGACGTCATCTCTCTTGGGAATCATGAATTTAACTACGGTTTAGATTATTTAAATAAAGTGATTGAAAAAACGGATTTCCCGGTTATTAACTCGAATGTCTATATAGATGACCATGATGGTAATGATGAGAATGACGAGCATTACTTTGATAAACCATATCATATTTTAGAGAAAGAAGTAGTGGATGAAGCAGGCCAAAAACAAATAGTGAAGATTGGTGTAATGGGATTTGTTCCACCACAAATTATGAATTGGGATAAAGCGAATTTAGAAGGAAAAGTAAAGGCAAAAGATATTGTGCAAACAGCGAAAAAATTAGTTCCGGAAATGAAGGCGCAAGGTGCGGATATTATAGTTGCACTAGCGCATTCAGGTGTTGATAAGAGTGGATACAACGAAGGAATGGAAAATTCATCGTTTTATTTAGCGACAGAAGTTCCTGGCGTAGATGCAGTATTAATGGGACATTCACATACTGAAGTGAAGGATGTATTTAATGGTGTTCCAGTTGTAATGCCTGGTGTCTTTGGAAGTAACTTAGGTATTATTGATATGCAATTGAAAAAGGTAAACGGAAAATGGGAAGTACAAAAAGATCAATCTAAGCCACAACTTCGCCCGATTGCTAATAGTAAAGGTACCCCATTAGTAGAATCTGATCAAAAATTAGTTAATGAAATTAAAGATGAGCATCAAGCGACAATCGACTATGTAAATACACCTGTAGGTAAAACGAAAGCACCAATTAATAGTTATTTTTCATTAGTACAAGATGATCCTTCCGTACAAATTGTGACAAATGCGCAAAAATGGTATGTAGAACAAGAACTTAAAAAACCAGAGTACGAAAAGATTAAAGATATTCCGGTTTTATCTGCAGGCGCACCATTTAAAGCAGGTGGCCGAAACGGTGCTACATATTATACGGATATTCCAGCTGGAACGTTAGCGATTAAAAACGTTGCAGATTTATATGTATATCCAAATACGTTATATGCTGTAAAAGTAAATGGGGCACAAGTGAAAGAATGGCTTGAAATGTCTGCAGGTCAGTTTAATCAAATTGATCCAAAGAAAACAGAAGAACAGCCGTTAGTAAATATAGGGTATCCTACATATAACTTTGATATTTTAGATGGCTTAAAATACGAAATTGATGTAACACAACCGGCGAAATACGATAAAGATGGAAAAGTTGTAAATGCAAATACGAATCGTATTGTAAATATGACATATGAAGGTAAGCCAGTAGCTGACAAGCAAGAGTTCATCGTCGCTACAAATAACTATCGTGGAAGTAGCCAAACGTTCCCAGGTGTAAGTAAAGGGGAAGTTGTATACCAATCACAAGATGAAACACGTCAAATCATTGTGAAGTATATGCAAAAAATAAAAGATATTGATCCAGCAGCTGATCAAAATTGGACATTTAAACCGATTGTTGCAGATAAATTAAATACAACATTTGATTCTTCACCAAATGCACAAAAGTATATAAAGAAAGATGGAAAGATTTCATATGTTGGACCATCTGAAAATGAATTTGCGAAATATGCAATTGATATAACGAAGAAAAATGATGATAAAGAAACTGGTGAAGGAAACCCAACAACACCGCCAACAGGTGGTGGAGAAAATCCGACGACACCACCAAAAGGTGATGGAGAAAACCCAACAACACCGCCAACAGAAGAAGGTAATAATGGTAATGAACCAAAGCAAGATGGAAACAATACTGGATCTGGACAAACTACAACAGATGATCAAAATACAAAAGAAACAACAACTGTAAGTGAAAATAAAGAAGCTGAAAAAGATGAGCGTGATTTACCGAAAACAGGTGCAAGTATTGCTTCTACAATTGGAGCTGGTCTTGCGTTTGTTGGAGCGGGATTACTTCTGTTATTTAGAAGAAAGAAAGCGAATAGATAGTCAAGAAATATAAAAAGGATTACCGATTTGGTAATCCTTTTTGTTATATTATGAAACTGGTACTGCTTTTTCTTTTTTCCATGAAAGACCGAATCCAGTAAAACCGACAATAATAGTTACGACTGGACATGCTAAACAGAAGATTGCGTATGGCAGGTAATCGAATGTTGGAACGCTAAGAACGTTTGTTAAGAATACGCCACTTACACCCCATGGTACGAGTGGATTAATTACTGTACCAGCATCTTCTAATACTCGTGATAAATTACGACGTTCTAAACCGACTTCATCGTATTTATTAGCAAATGCTTGTCCTGTTAAAACGATGGATAAGTACTGCTCACCAAGTAAGAAGTTTACACCAATTGCAGTTGAAGCAGTAGAAATAATTAAGCGTGTACTAGTTTTTACGAAGCTAGAGATAATATTCATCAGCTGCGCTATAATACCCATTCCTTGTAATAATCCTCCCATACAAAGAGCTAGGAAAATAAGAGCAATTGACATCATCATACTTTGCAGGCCACCGCGAGATAATAAGCTGTCAATGTCTTTGATACCAGTTTTAGAAACGTAACCGTCTTGCATAATTTTTATTAAATCAGCTAAAGAAGTGCTAGGTTTAAAAATAAAGAGAATAATAATCCCTACCACAATTCCTGCAAGTAATGTTGGAACTGCGGGTACCTTTTTAAATGCGAATAGGAACAGTAATAAAATAGGAATCAGTGTAACGATAGAAATCGTTGCATTTTTTTCTAGTGTGTTAATAAATGCTGAGAAATCAACGTTTCCACCAGATCCGCTTCCTAAAATGAAAAATGCGATAAAAGCAATAATGAAAGCTGGCACTGTTGTCCAAAGCATGTTACGAATATGTTCAAATAAATCTACACCCGTTACAGCAGGCGCTAAGTTTGTTGTATCAGATAAAGGAGACATTTTATCTCCGAAGAATGCACCAGAAATAATTGCCCCAGCAATAAGAGCTGGATCGTATCCAAGGGCAGTACCCATTCCCATAAAAGCAAGTCCTACAGTTGCAGCAGTTGTAAAAGCACTACCGATACTCGTTCCAACAATTGCACAAACAACAAAAACAGTTGGAACGAAAATTTTTGGAGATACAAGTTGGAAGCCGTATACCATTAAAGTGGGAATAGTTCCAGCTGCGATCCAAACGCTAATTAATACGCCTACAAGTAAGAAAATAAATATAGATGGAATACCAGCTGAAATACTACTAATCATCCCTTTCTCCATAGTAGACCAAGAGATTTTCTTCAAGAATCCAAATGCTAATAAAAGAACGATACCAAATAAAATTGGGATGTGTGGTGAAACTTCTAATTGAATAACACTAAAACCAATACAGAAAAAGATAAAAATTGTTAAAAGAACAGACTCAATTTTTGAAACCATTGTTTTCCCCTCCTAAGTAATGTGAAATAGCTCTTTTTTATATAAAATTCGCCAATATTGTATATTTCCTTCTAAAATTTAGAATTTTGTGACAAATTACCGGTAATTGTTAGTCCTTCTATATGATACGGAAATGATTGGATAAAAAAACGTCCCTGCATATAATTATGCAGGGACGAAGAAATCGCGGTACCACCCTAGCTTGTGAAATGAATGCATCACAAAATAAAGGGTCATATGATATGCGCTTATAAAATAAAAAACGCCCCTGCAATATATGCAGGGACGAAAAATTCGCGGTACCACCCTAAATTGTGAAACAGTGTCGCTTCACCACTCTTTAGACATAACGGTCTATAACCGTCTTTCACTACTCCTCACGTTTCGTAAAAGAAGCTCCAGGGGGTAATTCATAATTCGCTCTGTACTGGTTCGCACCGACCACCAGCTCTCTGAAATCAGAAATCGAAATACTACTAAATCCTATCAACGCCGATTCATATGATGTTAGTTAAATTTTTATCATATTTTCATCTTACATGTCAATAAAAATATTAAATGTTTTTTTAGGGAAATAAAGGATAATTGTTTTTAACGCTGTAAAAATGTACGTTATAATGAATTTGAAAGGGGGAGGAAAGAGTGAAGAAAAAAATAATTCTTTTTACCACTTTATTAGTTATTGGAGGAAGTGCTGGAATTTACACAGCTTTTGCGGCTGAATCAGAGCAGTTGAAACAAAAGCAAATACAACAGTCAGAAGTGAAGAAAGTAAAAGAAATAGAAGAGAAGAAATCAATGGAAAAAGCAGCAGAAAAACTAGGAGTTTCTATTGAGGGGAAAACAAAAGAAGAGGTTACGAAAGAAGTAAATACCGCTAGATTTGAGAAGCGTCATGATTTATTAATTGAGCACGCTAAGCAACTTGGAATTGATACAGAGGGGAAAAAAGATGAAGAAATTATTTTAGAAATTGGAAAGATACAGCATGGAAAGTAGGACAACTTATCGTATGATAAGTTGTTCTTTTTTAAGAACTATTTGATTTTAAAATAATTGACAGTCATTCGGATTTAATGTTAACTATATTTATAAATAAGTTAACATTAGGGGTGACAATTGTGACAATAAATAGTAAAACGATTGAAAAATCATCTTATACATATGAAGAATTAGCAGAGAAAAATAAAGCTTACGTATGGCACCCATTTACACAAATGAAAGATTATTTAGAAGAAGATCCTGTCATTATTGAACGTGGAGAGGGAAGAAAGCTATACGATGTAAATGGTAATGAATATTGGGATGGTGTTTCATCTATATGGTTAAATGTTCACGGACATCAAGTACCGGAATTAGATGAAGCAATTCGTGAGCAATTAAATAAAATTGCTCATTCTACTATGTTAGGACTTGCTAACGTTCCATCTATTTTATTAGCAGAAAAAATTATTGAGGTTGTACCAGATGGATTGAAGAAGGTATTCTATTCTGATTCAGGTTCTACCGCTGTTGAAATTGCAATTAAGATGGCTTTCCAATATTGGCAGCATAAAGGGAAACCAAAGAAACAAAGATTCGTTACATTAAAAGAAGCATATCACGGTGATACAATTGGAGCTGTTTCGGTAGGAGCAATAGACTTGTTTCACCAAGTGTATAGTTCGCTCTTATTTGATGCGATTAAAATGCCGTATCCATATACATATCGTTCTCCTTACGGAAATAATAAGGAGGAAATTGTAAAAAGCCATTTAGAAGAAATGGAAGAATTGTTGAAAGAAAAGCATGAAGAAGTAGCTGCCATCATTGTAGAGCCATTAATGCAAGGTGCTGGCGGGATGATTACAATGCCAAAAGGATATTTAAAAGGACTGCGCGATTTATGTACTAAGTACAATGTATTATTTATTACAGATGAGGTAGCAACTGGATTTGGGCGTACAGGGAAAATGTTTGCTTGTGAACATGAAAATGTGACGCCAGACATTTTAACTGCTGGGAAAGGTTTAACAGGTGGATATTTACCAATTGCAGTTACGGTAACGACAGATGAAATATATAATGCCTTCTTAGGAGAATATGAAGAACAAAAAACATTTTTCCATGGACATAGCTACACAGGCAATCCGTTAGGGTGTGCCGTAGCAATCGCGAATCTAGAACTATATGAAAAAACAAATTTAATAGAAGAAGTGGCACGTAAAACGGATTATGTGGCAGCGCAATTAGAAAAGCTCTTTGCTTATAAACATGTAGGTGATATTCGTCAGTGCGGATTAATGGTTGGTATTGAGCTTGTGAAGAATAAGGAAACGAAAGAAGCGTTTGACTGGACAGAGAGAGTCGGTGTTCAAGTATGTAAACGCTCAAGAGAGCTGGGTATGATTTTACGACCGCTAGGTAACACGATTGTATTTATGCCGCCACTTGCTTCTACTTTTGAAGAGATTGATGATATGTTACGCATTTTATATAAGGCAATCTCGGATGTTACGGAGGGAGAATAATGAGTGGTTTTTTCATAACAGCAACTGATACTGAAGTTGGAAAAACAGTAGTTGCAGGTGCTATAGCAGGTGTATTTAGAGAATTAGGATATAACGTAGGGGTGTATAAACCGTTGCAAAGTGGGTATGTTGCATCAAACCCTGAGGGAGATGCGGCAAGGTTAAAAGCATTATCAGGTGTACCGACACCAGAAAATGAAATTTGCCCTTATTCTATTGAAGAACCACTTGCTCCGAGACTTGCCATGAAAAGAGCTGGAAGAGTAGTAAAGTTAAAAGAAATTACTGATTACTATAATGAACTATTAAAAGAGTTTAATAGCTTATTTGTAGAAGGAGCAGGTGGGCTTGCTGTCCCATATACAGAAGATGCTTTAGTAATTGATTTTGCAAAAGAATTACAGTTGCCTCTTATTGTAGTAGCTCGTCCTACATTAGGAACAGTAAATCATACAGTGTTAACGATTGCTTACGCAAAGGCGCATGGTTTAACCGTAGCGGGTGTCATTTTATCAGGTTGCAAAGAATGTGAAATGGAAAGAGTGCAAGAAAATAAAGAGATGATTGAAGAGCTGAGCGGGGTACCAGTTTTAGGATTATTGCCATTCTTTGCAGGTGAGTTTACGAAAGAAGAAGTATTAGAATCTGCAAAAGAACATATTATGATTTCAAAATTAGAGGAGTTTATCCAAAATGAATCAAACGTGGCGGGCGCACCTTCAATCTAAATTACAACAATTACATGAGCAAGGGCAGTATCGTGATTTGCATGTAACAGAGAAGGCAGAAGAGACTTGGCTTATTCGAGATAAAAAAAGGATGTTAAATTTAGCGTCAAATAATTATTTAGGGTTAGCTGGAGATGAAAGGTTAAAAGAAGCTGCTATTGCCTGTACAAAAAGATATGGAACTGGAGCGACTGCCTCTCGTCTCGTTGTAGGAAATCATCCATTATATGAAGAGGTTGAGAGAAGCATATGTGACTGGAAAGGTACTGAAAGAGCTTTAATTGTAAATAGTGGGTATACGGCAAATATAGGTGCTATATCTTCTTTAGCCTCTCGGCACGATATTGTTTTTAGTGATAAGTTAAATCACGCAAGTATTGTTGATGGAATCATATTAAGCGGGGCAGAGCATAAAAGGTATCGTCATAATGATTTGGATCATTTAGAGAAGTTGTTGAAAATGGCTTCGCCTGAAAAAAGGAAATTAATCGTAACAGATACCGTTTTTAGTATGGATGGTGATACTGCGTATTTGAGAGATTTAGTACAGCTGAAAGAGAAATACGGGGCAATCATTATAGTTGATGAAGCACATGCGAGTGGAATATATGGAATCGGCGGAGCTGGGTTATCTCATATAGAAAAAAATCTTGCTCAAAAAATTGATATACATATGGGGACGTTTAGCAAGGCTTTAGGGTGTTATGGTGCGTATTTGACAGGTGATGAAATTTATATAGAGTATTTACAAAATATGATGAGAAGCTTTATTTTTACTACAGCTTTACCACCAAGTACGTTAGGAGCGGTGCAAAAAGCAATTGAAATTGTAAAAGAAGATAACGAAAGAAGAGAGAACCTTATAGCAAACGGAGAATACTTCAGAACTAAATTAAGGGATGCTGGTTTTGATATTGGGAATAGTTCAACTCATATTGTACCGATTGTAGTCGGTTCAAATGAACATGCTTTACGGTTTAGTAAAAGGTTGCAAGAGGCAGGGATTGCGGCTATTGCAATTCGTCCGCCAACTGTGCCGGTTCATAGTTCTCGAATTCGCTTTGCAGTTACATCGCAACATACAATAGCTGATTTAAAATGGGCTATTGACCGAATTATCCACATTGCGAAAGAAGAGGAGCTTTTCGTATGAATGAGCTAAAGATTATTTTTATCCCCGGATGGGGAATGGAAGAGAATATTTGGGATTTAGTACTTCCGTATTTTAAAGGATATTCTGTTCAATGCATAGATTGGCGTAATGTGAAAGAACGAAGTGAATTTGCGGAACGAATTATAGATGTAGCGCATAATGACAACGTAATATTGGTTGGATGGTCACTAGGAGCGTTAGCAGCAGTTGAAGCTTATAAAAAGATTCAGGCAAAAGGCATCGTATTAATTGGTGGTACTGCTAAATTTACAAATACGAGCGATTACAGTAACGGATGGAATGCTTTGCATGTAGAACGGCTGAAAAGGAATTTGGCGAGAAGGAAAGAAGATACGCTCAAGCGGTTTTATGAAAATATGTTTACGAAAGATGAGCTAAAAGAGAATAAAAACTTTGAAGACATTGTATACCGTTTTAAAGGTGATTCTATTCAGTCTTTACAACTAGGTTTGGATTATTTAATAGAAACAGATATGAGAGAAGAACTAAAAGAAATTAAAGTACCTATACTACTTATTCACGGAGAACAGGATGTAATATGCCCATTGTCTGCGGCACGTAGTATGACGGAAAATAGCAGCAGCGAGCTGAAAGTAGTAAGTGAAGCAGGGCATGCATTATGTGTGACGAATTTTGAATATTGCGCAAATGAGATAATTCAATTTGTAGAGGGGATACGACATGATCAACAAAACGTTACTACAAAAACGGTTTAATGGGGCAGCCGTATCTTACGATCGATATGCAAATGTACAAAAAAAGATGGCACATTCATTACTTTCAATCTTAAAGGAACGATATAGTGAAACGGCATCAATACGTATTTTAGAACTGGGATGCGGGACGGGGTATGTAACAGAGCAATTATCAAAGTTATTTCCGAAAGCACATATTACAGCAGTTGATTTTGCTAAAAGTATGATTGCGATTGCGCAAACTAGACAAAATGTAAAAAATGTAACGTTTCACTGTGAAGATATTGAGCGATTACGATTAGAAGAATCATATGATGTCATTATTTCAAATGCTACATTTCAATGGTTAAATAATTTACAACAAGTGTTAAGAAATTTATTTCAACATTTGTCTATAGATGGGATATTACTCTTTTCAACGTTTGGACATGAAACGTTTCAAGAATTGCATGCTTCGTTCCAACGTGCGAAAGAAGAAAGAAATATAAAAAATGAAACATCGATTGGTCAACGTTTTTATTCAAAAAATCAGTTGCTTCATATATGTAAGATAGAAACAGGGGATGTGCATGTTTCTGAAACATGTTACATAGAGAGTTTTACAGAAGTTAAGGAGTTTCTGCATTCTATTCGAAAAGTAGGAGCAACTAATAGCAATGAAGGATCATATTGTCAAAGTCCCTCACTCTTTCGTGCGATGCTACGCATATACGAAAGAGACTTCACGGGAAATGAAGGGATAATGGCAACGTATCATGCTTTATTTATACATATAACAAAAGAGGGGAAGAGATGAAATGAAACAAGTACAAACAAAAAGGGATTGGAAAAAACTTGCATACGACGTAGTGGAAGAGAAGATGATTACGAAAGAAGATGCAATAGCGATATTAGAAGCTGATGATACCGAAGTTTTAGAAATTATGAATGCGGCTTACATTATTCGCCATCATCACTTTGGTAAGAAAGTAAAATTGAATATGATTATTAATACGAAATCTGGATTATGTCCTGAAGATTGTGGATATTGCTCACAGTCTATTATTTCAGAAGCACCGATTGATAAATATGCATGGTTAACGCAGGAGAAGATTGTAGAAGGGGCACATGAAGCAATACGCCGTAAAGCAGGTACATATTGTATTGTAGCGTCTGGTCGTCGTCCGACGGATAAAGAGGTAAATCACGTAATTGGAGCAGTTAAGGAAATTCGTGAAACGACAGACTTGAAGATTTGTTGTTGTTTAGGTTTCTTAAATGAAGATCAAGCAGGACGTTTAGCGGAAGCAGGCGTGCATCGTTATAACCACAACTTAAATACACATGCAAATAATTACGATAGTATTTGTTCAACTCATACGTATGATGATCGTGTTGATACAGTTCAAAAAGCAAAACAAGCGGGCATTTCCCCATGCTCGGGAGCGATTTTTGGCATGGGAGAAACAATTGAAGAGCGTGCTGAAATTGCATTTGAATTACAACGTATAGATGCAGATTCTATCCCTTGCAATTTCCTTGTTGCTGTAAAGGGGACACCTCTTGAAGGACAAAAAGAGTTAACTCCAGTAGAATGTTTAAAAGTACTGGCAATGATGCGTTTTGTAAACCCAACAAAAGAAATTCGTATTTCAGGAGGACGTGAAATCAATTTACGTTCTGTACAGCCAATCGGTTTATTTGCAGCAAATTCTATTTTTGTCGGGGACTACTTAACGACAGCTGGACAAGAGCCGACTGCGGACTGGGGTATGATTGCAGATTTAGGATTTGAGATTGAAGAATGTGCATTATAAGATAGATGAAAAAGCAAACTTGTAAAAGGGTTTGCTTTTTTTGTAAATAAAATGTAATAAATAGTTGTGAACGCTTGATATTATTGGTTTTTAAGCGAAAAAAAGAATTTTTGTGGACGAATTTTCCAAGCCCTAGTTGTACATAGTAAATATGTAATTTATATTGGGTTGGAGGATTTTACATGTACAAATACATATTAGCGATTATGACTTGTTTAATTTTAATAAAAGCAATAAGTTCTGATCCAGTTAAGGCTGCTGAAAATCCTGAACAAAAAGAAATGCAACAAAGAATCGAACAACACTTTCGAACGAAAGCTGAACATTTTGGATTGAAAACGGAAGGAAAAGATTTAAAGGAAGTTAGAAAAGAAATTACTATTATAGAAGAAGCGAAAAAAAGAGAGAATGTATGGAGAACGGCACAAGCTCTTCATATAAAAACAGAAGGAAAAACGATGAATGAATTAATAAAAGATGTACAAAAAAAGGTGAAAAAATAAAAAGAGGCCGCAGCCTCTTTTTTTATGCCCATTGTTTTGATAAGTGAGCCATTTCAATTGCAGCAACAGCTGATTCATATCCTTTATTACCAGCTTTCGTACCTGCGCGTTCAATCGCTTGTTCAATTGTTTCTGTCGTTAATACGCCGAAAATAACTGGGATGTCCATTTGTAGTGATAAAGACGCAACACCTTTTGCTACTTCATTACAAACGTAATCGTAGTGAGTTGTAGCACCTCGGATTACAGTACCTAATGTAATAACAGCATCATACTTTCCGCTACTAGCCATCTTTTTAGCGATTAAAGGAATTTCAAATGCACCAGGAACCCAAGCAACATCAATATCATTTTCTTCTACACCGTGACGCTTTAATCCGTCTAAAGCGCCGCCAAGTAACTTACTTGTAATAAATTCGTTAAAACGTCCAACAACAACTCCAACTTTTAATCCTGTACCAACTAAATGACCTTCGAATACCATAATAAATCTCTCCTTTAATTATAAGTTTAGTAAGTGTCCTAATTTGTTTACTTTCGTTTGTAAATACGATTTATTCTCTTCTTTTGCTGGCATTTGCAACGGTACACGCTCGACTACTTCTAAATCGTAACCTTGTAAGCCAGCAATTTTTCTTGGGTTATTCGTTAATAATCGTAAACTCTGTAAACCTAAATCTTTTAATATTTGAGCACCGATACCGTAATCACGAAGATCAGCAGGGAAGCCGAGTTTTTCATTTGCTTCTACAGTATCGAATCCTTCTTCTTGTAATTTATAAGCACGAAGCTTATTAAGAAGCCCAATGCCTCTTCCTTCTTGCCTCATATAAAGAAGAACACCTTTTCCTTCACGCTCAATTTGAGCAAGTGCTGCATGGAGTTGTGGTCCGCAATCGCAGCGATGTGAACCGAATACATCTCCTGTTAAGCATTCAGAATGAACACGTACAAGTACCGGTTCACCTGTTGAAATATCACCTTTTACAAGTGCGATATGTTCTTTCGTATCTAATGAGTTAGAATAGCCAATTGCGTGGAAAGTACCGAAATCTGTAGGTAATGTAATTTCCACTTCTCTCGTCACAAGTGTTTCATGATGGCGGCGGTAAGCAATTAAATCTTCTATTGTAATCATTTTTATATCAAATTGTTTTGCGCATTCTATTAAATCAGGTACACGTGCCATCGTGCCGTCCTCATTTATAATCTCGCAAATAACTCCAGCTGGTTCGGCACCGCATAGCTTTGCTAAATCAACAGCAGCTTCTGTATGACCTGCACGACGCAGGACACCGCCTTCTTTCGCAATTAATGGAAAGATATGTCCAGGTCGATTGAAATCAGCACCTTTTGATGCGGGGTTTAACAATTCTTGTATCGTAGTTGCACGTTCGTGAGCGCTAATCCCTGTTGTTGTAGAGACATGGTCAATGCTCACTGTAAACGCAGTATGATGTGAATCTGTATTATGAGATACCATTGGTTCTAATTGTAGACGTTCTGCGTATCCTTCCGTAATCGGTACACAAACGAGACCACGGCCATGTGTAATCATAAAATTTATTGTTTCTGGTGTAATGTACTCTGCTAAAGCAATAAAATCGCCTTCATTTTCTCGGTTTTCATCATCACATACGATAACGACTTTACCTTTTTTTAAATCTTCTAGAGCTTCTTCAATACGATGAAACATTGTGCTTCCCCCTTATAGAAATCCGTTTTCTTGTAAAAAGCTTTCGGTCATTGAACCTACTCGTTTTGTAGGTTTAGTAATAAAGCGTTCAATATATTTACCAATCATGTCACACTCAATGTTTACGATATCTCCGGCATTTTTTGCTCCAATGACAGATTCGCTTACTGTGTGCGGGATGAGTGAAATCGTTATGGAAGATTCGTCTATATCAAATATCGTTAAACTCGTTCCATCAACAGCAATGGACCCTTTCTGCAAACAATAGCGCAGTAGTTCATCAGAAATTGCTATTTTGTAATAGACGGCATTGTAATGTTGTTTTTTATTTAAAATCGTTCCGATTCCATCAATATGTCCTGAAACGAAATGTCCACCGAATCGTCCGTTTGCAGCCATTGCTCGCTCTAAATTTACTTTAGAGTGCGGTTTAAGCATGCGAAGTGATGTCGACTGCATCGTTTCAGGCATTGCATCAACTGTAAATGAAGTAGTTGTAAAGCTTGTTACAGTTAAGCAAATACCGTTAACCGCGATACTATCACCTAAGTGAACATCTGATAAAATTTTCTTTGCATGAATCGTTAATTTCATCGCTTCTCCGCTTTGTTGCATGTTTGCTATCGTTCCTAATTCTTCTACAATTCCTGTAAACATTTCGTCACCTCGTTTCGGGCATTCGCAACGATTTTTATATCATCACCAATTTGTTTCATCTCTTGAATTTTCAAGGAAAGCGCATTTTGTAATTTTGAAAAACCATTTCCTCCAAATAAAGTAGGAGCATCTTTCCCACCAATTAATTTCGGACTTATATAGGTTACAATTTCATTAAAATTGTTTGTTTTTAAGAAACTTGCATGAATCGATTGGCCACCTTCAACGAATAGAGAAAGAATTTGTTTCTCTCCAAGAAAGGAAAGAAGGTCCTCGATTTCTATATGTTTCGTTTCCATTTGGAATATAGCTATATTTTTAGATTCATAAGAAGATATCTTCTCTTCCTTTACATCCTTACCGACAATAATCCATGTCGGTGCTAAACCATCTGTTATAACATGAGAAGATGGTGGCGTTCGTAAATGGGTATCTAAAACAACGCGAATAGGATGTTTCCCACCATTTGGAATTCTTGTTGTTAAATGAGGATTATCAGCTATAACTGTATTCACTCCAACAAGAATTGCATCATGTGTATGGCGATATTGGTGAACATCAGCACGTGCTTCTTCACCTGTAATCCACTTACTTTCACCAGTTACAGTTGCTGTTTTTCCATCTAAGCTCATCGCTGTTTTGATTGTTACAAAAGGGCGCTTCGTTTTCATGTAGTGAAAAAAGTAGCGATTTAATAAAACTGCTTCTGCTTCAAGAACACCGGTCGTTACTTCAATTCTAGCTTCCTCTAATCTTCTTTTTCCGTTACCAGAAACGAGCGGATTACAATCGAGAGTAGCAATTACAACACGCTTAACTCCTTTTTCGATGAGCAATTCACAACAAGGTGGTGTTTTTCCAAAGTGGCTACACGGTTCCAGTGTTACATAAACGGTAGCGTCTTTGGCGTTCTGACCAGCCATTTGAAGGGCATGAACTTCTGCGTGTTCTTCACCAGCTCGTAAATGAGCCCCCATACCAACGATGTTTCCATCTTTTACAACAACAGCACCAACCATAGGATTTGGACTTGTTTGTCCTGATGTCCCTTCTGCTAACTGCAGGGCAATCCTCATATATTCTTGATCTGTCATTTTCTTCACCTCTCCTAAAAAAATCAAAAAACCCCAAGGATTTAATATCCTTGGGGTTTGGGAGACGTGATTTCTAGAAATATAGTTTGAATACGAAAGCATAGGAAAGAAACCTAACGATAATTGATATTTCTGCATAAGGAAAAAACCTAGCAAAATATCGAATTTTTAAACGCTAGTTGTCTCTTTTTATTTCAGTATAAAAAATAAGTATAGAAAATTAAACATATATAAAGAATCAAAATGAATCTTTAAAAATATGCATACTGAAATAAAAGTGTATTCACTATATAAAAAACTAGAAACATATCCTTCTCCCATCCAGACTATACTGTCGGCCCTAGAGTTTCACTAGATCCACCGTTTTCGAGTTGAAAACGGGTCACGGACTTAGAAGTTTTCACTTCATCACCGCCGGTTGGGAATTTCACCCGACCCCGAAGGATGCTGTTTGCTCAAATTATAGCACAAAAAAAATAAAAGGCTAGTAAAAAATATTCGAATGTGAAGAATTGTGTGAAAATATATGCAGGCTGGAATGGAAATAAAAGTATTAGAAATGTTGTAAGGAGAAGGGATATAACGGAGTTGCTAAAAAGAAAAAACATGCACAAAAAAATGTGCATGTCACATGTAAAATTATTCTGCCTCTGGTGCTCTAACAACAGACTCGAATTTACCTTTATGCGAAGCGTCGCAATAAGGCATATTTTTTGATAAACCACAACGGCATAAAGAAAATGCCGGTTTTGCTGGGAATACATTCCCTTGT
Source organism: Bacillus sp. BR3(2024) (assembly GCF_039134555.1). Classification (NCBI taxonomy): domain Bacteria; kingdom Bacillati; phylum Bacillota; class Bacilli; order Caryophanales; family Bacillaceae; genus Bacillus; species Bacillus sp. BR3(2024). The sequence continues at coordinate 3,938,924 of NZ_CP152433.1, read as the reverse complement.
GAGTCGACTAATTCCACGTCCCCTGTAACGCGAAAAGAGCCATTATCATTTACTTTAATTTGTACTTTTGCCAACGTTATCCCTCCTTCCCAAACGCTTAATTTCATCATATAATCAAGGGAAGTGCTTGACAATATAAAAAGAGCACTTTGTTTGAGAAAGAAGAGAGTGTTATAATAGTTTTCATAACTGACTAGAGTAAGGTGACGAGAGATGGATAAACAATTACATACATTACGAAACATTGCAAATGAGCGCACGTGGGCATCATTTTTGAATGATAATCATCCATATAGTTTGTTACATTGGTCCATTGCAGGTGTAGGGCAAGAGGCAAAGGATGTTTGGTTACTTCAAGATGAAGTAACATTTCAAACGACAGAATTCCCAACGTTAGATGATGCAATGCAATGGATTTCTGAAAATATGGAACAAGTTACAGACGTTTTAGCGCAATAAAAAACAGGCTTATGCAAGCCTGTTTTTTGTTTCTTTCACATATGTGTTTAAAAATTGATCGACGGCTGCTTCGTACTCTTCTTTATTTTCGTTATAAGAGCAAGCGTGTGCACCGTGTTCTGCAATATAAAGCTGCTTATTATTTTCTTTCGCTTCATATAACGCTTTTGTCATATCAGCTAAAATATAGTCGTCATCTTTACTATGAATAAAGAGAACGGGATTGTTAATGTTTTTTATACAGTCGATTGGTGAAACTTCACGAATTGTATAACCGTCACGAACTTTCAAAAATGCGTTTGCTAAAGGTAATAAAGGCCATTTTGGTAAATGGAATTCAACCTTTAAACGGTGCTGTAATTGTCCGTGAAAATCAGAGAAAGGACAATCTGCAATATAGAAATCAGCACCATCTTCTACAAGTCCTGCGTATTGAAGAAGTGTTGCAGCTCCCATAGATTCACCATGAATACCAAGTGTAATATTGGTGCCAAAACGGTTTTTTAGCCAGTCAACTACGGATTTTAAATCATGTTTTTCATAGTATCCATAGCTTGTTGTTTTTCCGCCAGTTTTACCATGACGACGATGATCGTAAATGAGGACGTTATATCCCCTTTTTAAGAATAAGTTTGCATATTTTACAGAGTTTATTTTATTTACAGTTACACCGTGGCAAAAAACCATAAACTTATTGGTGGAATGACCAGCAGGAATGTAATATCCGTGAAGGTCGTATCCGAATTGTGAAGGGATATGAATTTCTTCTTTATGAAGAGCATCAAAATCCTCTATACGAAAATGTTTTTTCGTTTCTCTTTCGAGTACTTCTTCCTCTGTTTTTTTCTTTAAGTACATCACTTTATTTGTAAAGAAAATCCCAAGGGCAGTTATTGCACCTAGTATAGTAAACAATGCTGCAAAAAAACGTTTCATACTTTACCTCATCCTCCAAATACCGTTACATGTGATACACTTATATTGTATCACAATGATATAAAAGGGGAGAAATAGGAAATGCTGCATATACAAAAAATTACGCCAGCGATGAAAGAAACAATCCGAATGTTCATGTGTGAGAACTGGGGAAGTTCATTGATGGTTTCACGTGGTAAGGGGCATCAGTTAGAAGAGTTGCCAGGATTTGTTGCGCTCTCAGATGACAGAATAATCGGAATTATAACGTATGAAGTGACCGGAAATATATGCGAAATTGTATCGCTAGATAGCTTTGAAGAAAGAAAAGGAATAGGGACGAAACTTGTGGATTGTGTATTACAAGTTGCAGAAGAAGAACGGTGCAGACAGGTTTGGCTTATTACAACAAATGATAATATGAATGCGTTACGATTTTACCAAAAACGTAATTTTGTAATGACTAATTTATATGTGAATGCGGTAGAGGAGGCACGAAAAATAAAGAAAGAAATTCCACGTATGGGATATGATAATATCCCAATTTTACATGAAATTCAGTTGGAGTATCGTTTAGTGAAATGATGTAACAATTTTCAGAAATGTGAGTTATTAATCTTGACGGATAGTGTAATTTAGGTTACCGTAAAATTGTAATCTATTACCATATTAAGGGGTGACGATGTGGCAACTATACGTGATGTTGCAAAATTGGCAGGTGTTTCAGTCGCAACCGTTTCACGAGTTATTAATGAAAAAGGATACGTTCATGAGGACACAGTAAAACAAGTAAAGGAAGCAATTGAAGAATTACGTTATAGGCCAAACAGTGCAGCGAAGCCACTATTTAAAGAGAGTTCAACGATAATTGCATTACTTGTAGATAATTTATGTAACCAATCAAACATCACTTTGCTACATTGTATTGAGGAAATAGCATATAAAGAAGGCTATCAAATCATTATTTGTAATATAGAGAATAAAGATAGATACATACATATGCTGAAGCAAAATAACATTGCAGGTGTTATTTTGACGAGAGCAGTTTTTAAAAGTGTAGGAGAAATTCCATTTCCGTTTGTTGTGATCGATGAGCAACAATCACATGGAAATTATTATGAAAGTGGACAGAGAGCTGTTTCTTTATTAAAAGAGAAAGGGTGTCACTTTCTTGCATATTTCGGTGAGGGAGAAGAAAGTGAAGAAATGGAAGATTATATAGCAGGGTTTTTAGACACTGTTTGGGATGAAGGAATCTCTTATCGAGAAGAATGTGTACAAGGGTATACAAATAAACAATTTATTACATTATTGCAAAACAATCCGTATATAGATGGAATTGTAGCCTCAAGTGATCAGATTGCTATTGAGTTAATTCGGTCAGCGAGATTTCTAAATATACATATACCAGATAAATTAAAAATTGTTGGACCGAATGGGAGTATAGAGTGTGAATGGATAGGTTCATCACTACCGACAATTGAAAGCTATGTCAAAGATAACGGAAAAGTAGCTTTTCAACAATTAAAAGGAAAAATAAAAAAGTAAAAGGTGCGTTTTATACGCACCTTTTTATAATGTAATTGCGGCAATAAAGCCAAATATAAGTAACGGTATATTGTAATGTAGAAAAGTGGGTACACATGTATCCCATATATGATGGTGCTGACCATCAGCATTTAAACCGGATGTTGGTCCAAGGGTACTATCCGATGCTGGAGATCCTGCGTCACCTAGTGCTCCGGCTGTACCGATAATTGCAATTGTGGCCATTGGACTAAATCCAAGCTGAATGCAAAGAGGTACAAAAATGGTTGTTAAGATAGGGATGGTTGAAAAGGATGAACCAATTCCCATCGTAACGAGAAGTCCAATAACGAGCATAAGAAATGCAGCGAGTGGTTTGTTATTTCCGATTATATGTGCACTCGTTTGCACTAGAGATTCAACATGTCCTGTTTTTCGAAGAACAGCGCCGAATCCAGCGGCAGCAATCATAACAAAGCCAATAAAGGACATCATACGCATTCCGCTTGTTAATATCGCATCTGCTTCTTTAAGTGGTAGACTGCCACTAACTGATAAGACGATAATACCTGCTAAAGCACCGAAAATCATGGATTCTGTTGTTAATTGAACAGTTAATGTAGCAATGATAGATAATAACCCGAAAGTAATGCTACGTTTTGTATAGGGAACGATTTCATTTTCGGTAGTATGAATTTGTTCTGTTTCATACGTACGAGGTTTTCGGTACGTAATGAATACCGCTACACATAATCCAATAATCATACCGATTGCTGGAATAGTCATTGCTTTTGGAATAAGTGTGACATCAAATGTAAGGCCGCTTTGCGCAGCGTTGGTTTGCAATACGTCATGATAAATTTTTCCGAACCCTGCAGGGATCCACATATAAGGAGTAATCAATCCAAATGTAATAATACATGTGACAAGTCTGCGATCCACTTTCAGCTCATTTAATACTTTTAAAAGTGCTGGAATTAAGATGGGGATGAAAGCAATGTGAACAGGAATCACATTTTGTGAGAAACAAGCCATCGTTAAAATAATGAATAAAATAAGTATTTTAGAATAAACTTGTTTTTTCGTGTCTTGTTCATTGCCAATCCATTTTAATGCAGTTTGAATCATAGCATCTGGAAGTCCTGTTTTGGAAAGGGAAATAGCGAAACCACCAAGCATTGCATAACTTAAAGCGATTGGAGCACTGTTTCCAAGACCAGTTGTAAAAGTGTTAATCGTTTCTGAAATACCGAGTCCGCCGATAAGTCCGCCTGTTAAAGCTCCAACAATGATGGCGACAATGACCTGGACACGTAACAAACTAAGCAATAGCATAATTGCTACTGCGACGAGTACAGCGTTCATAATAAATGTAATCTCCCTAAATTTTTATTCTGTTAAGACAAGTAAATATGAAACATTTTGCTATGTTTATACATACTTGCGACATATTATTATAAAATGTTTTCTATGAAATGTAAAAGAGCCTTTTGTTACTAATGCTGAAAAGCTAGCTCTTGTTTAATTGATTGTAAAGAATTAGCGAATAATTCTGGTTCTTCTAAATCAGGAGAATGTGCTGAATTTGGGAACCAAATCATCTTTTTTATAGGCGCTTCAATAATATCGCAATATTCCTGAACGAGTGCATAAGGAGTTTGATAATCATAGCGACCAGAACAAAAATAAACTGGAATAGATAAACTTGAGATAGAAGAAAAGAAATCGATTGTCAGCATTTCTCCCCATAAAATGCCAGATTTTAAATTTCCTGCGAGAAACTTGAACCAATCTAATAGCGTATATTCGGGAGAAAAGAAACCTTTTCGTATGAAAGAAAAGGAAGATCCGTTTTGGATTGCGCCTCCAAATGTGCCAAGCCACTTTCTTTGAATAATGAGACGTCTCGTATCTAAAAATGGTGGTTTGCCTAATTTTAAAAGGGAAGCTAATGCTTTTTTATGATCATGTTTTTTTGCAGAATGAATTAAATGTTGATATAGCAATTCTTCATTTTGTTTCATATGTACAATTTGCCCAATACCGATGTAAGCCTCGATATACTTTGGATATTGATGTGCTATGTTAAGCCCAATAATACTTCCCCAAGAATGACCAGCGAGAAATAGTTTTTGTTTGTTGAACTTTTTAAGTACATATTGAATCACTTCTTTTGCATCGGAAACGAATTGTTCGATTGTGAAATTTGCTCCGAAATCTTTCATTGAAAAGGATTTACCAGCTCCGCGCTGATCCCAATTAATAACAATAAATTGCTTCTCTAATTCTTTTTGAAAATGGCGAATAAATCCGATTTGTGCCATCCCAGGTCCGCCGTGACAGCATAATAAAATAGGTTGCTCTACGTTTTGTCCACGCATAAGGAGAGTTTGTTTTCGATTATTAATCATAACGCTTTCTATCGTAGCGATACTATTAGGAATGAGTTGTTTGTTTTCGTTATAGAACTGAGGGGTGTAGCTACGAAAAAGCATATTGAAAACCTCCTTTTGTGAAATCGTATGAATCGCACAGGCTATTCATTTTGCATATACTGTTAGAAAATCATTGTAACATACCATACTAGTGTCATTTCAACACGGGAGGAGGGAAATTGTGACGATTGGAGAAATTATAGATGGTTTAAATAGACGTGAATCCATCGCTATTATAGCAAAACGTCTTGAAATAAGCCCGTATACATTATCGAAGAAATTAAGATTGATTGGATACGAATATGATGGAGAGCAGAAGAAACGTATTTTTGTAGGAGATGGAGAAGAACCACGTCACTTACAACTCCAAGAAGCGACCGCCCTTCAATATGAGAAAACAGATTATCAATTATTAATTTATGAGCAATTACAAAGTATTTATGAGTTATTAAGAAAAAGAGAAGAAGTAATTGCACCAATTGTGAGTAAAAGTACAGAGAAAAAGAGACGAACCTTTTCTATTAATACAGAAATATTAGCAAGATTGGACCTTATATCAGAATCGAAAGGAATTCAAAAATCTAAACTTGTAGAAGAGGCGTTGCAACAATTTTTACAGCAATATGAAGTTGACAAAACATCACATTTTGATAACTAAAGAAAAGGATACTATGTTCATTAGAAGAACGAGTATCCTTTTTATGATGTATATTACGTATAAAATAGAGGATCAGTACAAATCCTTTATACGTGAAAAATGAAATTTATTATTAGAGAAACACTTAATTTACTTTTTGAATTCTTCCATCAATAACTGGCTGAATTGGTTCTTTTAATTGTTTTACGTAATTGACTAACGCTTCAAAGTCGTTTGGCCCAGTTTCTGCATTTTTACCATTTTTAAATGATACGAATCCATCACCGCCAGAAGCTAAGAAGGCATTTGCAACTACGCTATACGTTGTAGATGGAGATAATTCTTCTCCGTTTGTTAAACGTATATTTGTAACTTTTTCACCGTTTGGTTTATTTGCATCCCACGTATATTGAATACCTGAAATTTGAAGCATTCTTGTTGTTCCTTTTTGCCATTGCTGATTTAAAATATCGCGAATGTCTTGACCTGTTAAATCTACTTTAATCAATTGATTTCCAAAAGGTTGAATGCCGTATAACTCACCCCACGTAATATCACCAGCATCTAAGTCATTACGAATGCCACCAGGATTCATGAGGGAGATTTGAGTTTGCATCGTTTGACGCTGAGCATCGGCAACTAAATTTCCAAGAGTGGACTCACCAGCATCATTTTGTTTACGGTCGATAGGTGCTGTAGATTTTCCGACCACTTCATTTACAAGTGGTGCGATTTTTTCTTTATATTGATCTAGTTTTTTCTTTACTTGTTTATCAGGTTCTACACCTTCATGATACGTTGTAACAACTTCAGCTTTTTTCTTTACAATATCCTTTGTTTTACGATCAATTGTTACATCGACGTCTGAGAAAGCCATTCCGTATGAATTTGCTTGGACAATTAGTTTATTGTTTACTGTACCATTTACATACGTATGACTATGTCCACCGAAAATAACATCAACTTCTGGGTCTGTTTCATTTGCAATTCGAGTAAGATCGCCATTTGTTACCCCAGACTCATCGGTTGTTCCACCGACATGAGCAAGAACGACGATAGATTTAACGCCGAGGCGTTTTAATTGTTGTGTTGATTTATTAATTGCTTCTACTTCATCAGTAATTTGTACATTGTTAAGCATCGTAGGCATAACGACATTTGGTGTATCAGTTGTAACAACCCCAATGAATCCTACAGGAACACCATCTACCATTTTTACAGTAAATGGTGGTAAAAATAAGCGGCCAGTTGATTTGTTATAGAAATTAGCAGCTACATAGGGGAAGTTAGCCCCTTTGAAATTTCCTGTTTTTTCATGATATCCACCGTAAATGAGGCGTTTCATTTCATCAATGCCTTCATCAAATTCATGGTTCCCGATTGTACCGACATCAAATTTTAAGTCATTTAAAAATTCAATCGTCGGTTCATCTTGTAATAATGCTGAAACTGGTGGACTAGCTCCGACGATATCACCAGCATGTACGAGAAGTGTATTAGGGTTTTGTTTTTTATGTTCTTTTAAATAAGTAGCTAAGTAATCAGCGCCACCAGCTTCTTTATTATTGATTTTTTTAACAGTATCTAGTTGTCCATGGAGATCATTAATACCAAGCATTTGTACGTCTATGTAGCGGTTTTGTTCAGCTGGATTCTGAGATGGGGGAGCGGCAAATACGCTTGAAAAAGTAATGGTGCTTAAAACAGCAACGGCAGGAATAATTTTTTTCCACATAATATAATTCTCCTTTTTTATAATCTGACATCATACGACATAATTTTAATAGATTCATAGGATTATAGCTACATAAAAATTTAGTCTTTTCGAAAAATTAACATATTTACAAAAAGTGAATAATAGAGTAAAGACCCTTTTTTATTGTCGATTTCATTGTGTATCTACTATAATGGAGAAAAAAGTAAAAGGTGAGTAGCATGAAGAAAAAGAAACAAAGACAAATGCAAAGACAATCACAAGTGAATCAACCAAAGAAAGAAACACTTACATTAGGCGATCAATTAAATGATTCACTCATGCAACAATTAAAGAGTAAGAAGAAAGAGTTGCAAGTGAGGGAAGAGGAAAAAGAGGCAGCTGAACTGGAAAGAAAGCGCCAAGAACAAAAAGAACGTGAAAAGAATAAATCATTTGAAGAACTGCTAAGTGAAAGTAACCTTACTTGGAAAGACTTTAAATAATAAAAAAATGATCAGTGAAATACCACTGATCATTTTTTGACGAGCTTGTAAGAAAAGGGGAGTTAGAATGAGAAAAATTGTCGTTGTTCCACATGAAAACCATTGGAGTGAAAAATTTCAAATGGAGGCTAAAAGATTAAAATCAGCGATGCCAGAAACGGTAAAAATTTATCATATTGGAAGTACGTCAGTTCCCGGACTGGCAGCTAAACCTATTATTGATATGATCATGGAAGTAGAAAATATCGAAAGAGTAGATGGGTGGAATGAACGATTTATAGAGCTTGGTTACATCGTAAAAGGGGAAAATGGTATTTCAAGACGCCGATATTTTATTCATGGAACTGAAGAAAAACGCTCGTATCATTTACACGTGTTTGAAAAAGGAAATCCAGAGATAGTAAGGCATTTAGCATTTCGTGATTATATGATGGCTCATTGTGAAGAAGCAGAGGCATATGCAACCTTAAAGAAAGAATTAGCCGAAAAGTATACATATGATGGCGCGTTATATACGGAAGGAAAAAATGAGTTTGTGCGCAATGTGGATGAAAAAGCGAAAGAATGGAGAAAAAATAACGTGAATGAATGAGTTCACGCTATTTTTTAGCTATATAAAAGTGTTATGTAAACTGTACGTATGTTTTGACTTTTGGGATGAATCTTGTTGAAATAAAATTGTGGCTTATAAAAAATGTAACAATGAAAGGGAGACGACTGTGCATATTCCAACAACTACACTTCATAATGGCGTGAAAATGCCGATGATTGGTCTAGGCGTATATAAAGCGAAAGAAGGAGACGAAGTAAAGCAAGCAGTAAAAACAGCGTTAGAAGTTGGATACCGTTCGATTGATACAGCAACTGTATATGAAAATGAAAGCGGTGTCGGAGAGGCGATACGTGAATCAGGAATTCCAAGAGAAGATATATTTATTACAACAAAAGTATGGAACGACGATCAAGGATATGAGGAGACACTCGAGGCGTTTGAAAAGAGTTTGAAAAAATTACAAATGGACTATGTAGATTTATATTTAATACATTGGCCGGTAAGAGGGAAGTATGTTGATACGTACCGAGCTTTAGAGAAATTGTATGAAGAAGGTAAAGTGCGTGCGATTGGTGTTTCTAATTTTCATAAACATCATTTAGAACTATTATTACCAAATTGCAAAGTGAAGCCGATGGTAAACCAAGTGGAACTTCATCCGATGTTGACGCAATTTGAGTTACGAAATTATTGTCAAGATGAGCAAATTCAAATGGAAGCATGGAGTCCGTTAATGAGGGGCGGAGAAGTATTCCAGCATCCAATCATTCAGGCTATTGCTAACAAATATGAAAAAACACCTGCACAAGTTATATTAAGGTGGGATATTCAAAGCGGGATTGTTACAATTCCTAAATCTGTTACACCATCTCGTATTAAAGAAAACTTTACTATTTCTGATTTTGCACTAACTGAAGAAGAGATACGTCAAATTAACACGTTGAATCGTGATTTACATGTAGGAACGAATCCTGATAAATATGATACGTTATAAAAAAGACTGTCTCCTAATACTGGAGACAGTCTTCTGTTTTATCGGTAATTCGATATTTTTAACGATGCAAAGCATATGTGTCATATTTAACAATCTTTTGAAGTTGTATATATTCTTCTTTCGTTAAAGGTAACTGTTGACTAGCTCGTATATTTTCCTGTAATTGTTGAAGAGAGCTTGCACCAGGTATAACAGCTGCAACAGTCTTATTATGTAAGCAATATTGAATAGCTGTTCCTGTTAAAGAGCGTTCTCCAATCATTTCTTTTACACTTGCTAGAGTTGCATGTAATTCATCGTAAGAATAAGAGAGATAATCCTTTTCCTTTACTCTTTCTATCTTTCTTGCATTATTGTCAGTTAAAATTCCTTTTGCAAGTGGCCCGCGGGCAATGACGCTAATTTGGTGTTCATTTAGAAGGGGGAACCATTCTTCTGGACGACGATTTAAAAGGTTATATTCCATTAGTACACTAACGATGTTTGAGCGTTTTGCATATTCACGAACGACATTTGGGCGTATAGAAGAAATACCGTAATGGCGAATAATACCTTCCTTTTTCAATTCTTCAAAAGCTTCAATTGTTTCATCTATTGGATCTTCAATTGTTCCGCCATGAAGTTGATAAAGGTCAATATAATCAGTTTGAAGTCTACGTAAACTTTCCTTTACTTCAGTCTTTATGTAAGCTTTAGAAGGATCCCAAGACCAGCCATTTTTTTCTTCTGTCCAACGATTTCCAACCTTCGTTGTAAGTACAATTTGGTCTCTTCTTCCCTTCAAGGCTTTTCCAACAAATTCTTCATTTAATCCGTAATCATATAAATCTGCTGTATCAAAAAAATTAATTCCTAAATCGATCGCTTCATCGATAATATGCATAGCTTCTGTTTCAGATGTACCGAGAGACATACAGCCAAGGCCCATTTCTGTAACAAACAAATCTGAGTTTCCTAATTGACGTTTTTTCATAGGTCAACCTCCTTACCTTTATTGTACGAGAGGGAAAAGAGGTTGACAAACGTTTACTTTCCGCTTCGCATTAACTGCCCGTAAAAGCATGATTAATGTTTCACTTTATTTGCTGTAATCCACTCTTGTACAGTTGTATACTCTTTGCTATATTGCTTTAGCTTATGGCGAATTTGCCATGCTTTTCCGACTAAAGTGACGCGATTTGGTAAAATATAAACTTTCATTTCTATCACGCTCCTTTCAATGTGGTAAAATGTATGAGGAAAGAATAGGAAATAGAACAGGGAGATGAAGTAGTATGAGTAATCTTGCAGAGAGAACAGTAAATACTGAGCCAATTTTTGATGGTAGAGTTATAAAAGTTCGTGTTGATGATGTAGTATTACCAAATGGAGCAATGAGTAAACGTGAAATTGTAAATCACCCTGGTGCAGTTGCTATTATTGCTATTACTGATGAGGGGAAAATTGTGCTTGTTGAGCAGTATCGTAAAGCACTTGAAAAGGCGATTATAGAAATTCCGGCTGGCAAGTTAGAACCTGGTGAAAAACCTGAGGTAACAGCAGTTCGTGAATTAGAAGAGGAAACAGGATATGTATGTGAAAATATGGAGCTCATTACTTCTTTCTATACATCTCCAGGATTCGCAGATGAAATTTTATATGTATATAAAGCGACAGGTTTGACAAGAAAAGAAAATAAAGCTGAGTTAGATGAAGATGAGTTTGTGGAATTAATGGAAGTATCGTTAGAAGAAGCGATTACTCTTATGAAAGATCTTCGTATTCATGATGCGAAGACGATGTTTGCAGTACAATATTTACAACTACAAAAATAAACACTCGCCAAAGGCGAGTGTTTTTTAATTGATTTTTGCATATACACGTGCATCACGTAAGCTACCATCTGGTGCTAGGAAATCATTTTCCATTGTCCCTTCTAGAATGAATTCTAGACGTTCTGCTAAGCTACATGCATTTATATTTGTTGCATCAGTACGAATTTCAATTCTTCTAGCGCCTAGTTTATCAAAGGCGAACTGAATTGCACCTTTAACAGCTTCGGTCATATAGCCTTGTTTTGTATAGGCACTATGTAGCCAGAAGTGAAGTGAAAACTTTGGAATATCCCAGTTTTCAGGCTTTAGTGTAATTGCTCCGATGAATGTACCAGATACTTTATCGTATAAGTGAAAATCAAGTGTTTCACGAAGTAAAAACTGTCCGTGAGCTTCGCGAACAATTTCTTCAGCACTCTCTTCTGTTTCAGCGTTAATTGGTATCCACGGTACTAAGTCTTCTAAAGAAGCTTGGATTGCTTCATATACTTCTGCACCATCACCTGGAAATGGTTTACGAACTTGCAAGCGTTCAGTTTGAAATAATGTTGGAAAATCTAATAATAATGGTTTCAAGAGAAATCCCTCCTATTCTCTACTTTTTAGTTTAGCAAAGTAGAGCGGAATTTCAATGTTAATTCGTCATACTTTTTTCTTTCTTTCATACATTTTTAATAAGAGTGTGAACGGAGGGAAGAAAAATGTGGCGAAAAAATTGGCAAGACCGTGTAATGTCTCACATACAGGAAAACTCTTCATTATATATATTTAACGCTGTTTTATTATTGATGGGAGTAATATTCGGAGCCATTCTCGTGAATAGTTTACAAATCAATCAAAAACAAGATTTATCATTTTATTTACAACGTTTTTTTGGACAAGTCTCTAAAGGAGAATTTGCCATTGCGGGCGAAATGTTTCGAGAAAGTTACTTTTCGCAATTAAAATACATCGGATTTATTTGGATTTTAGGAATTTCAATTATTGGATTACCACTTATTTTTATTTTATTATTTGTAAAAGGAGTTGTCGTTGGATTTACAGTTGGTTTTTTAGTAAGTCAGCATGGATGGAATGGACTATTATTAGCATTTGTATCTGTTTTGCCACAAAATTTAATTATCATTCCAGTCTTTCTCGTTATGACAACCATTGCTGCAAGTTTTTCTTTACGGATGATTAGGCATCAATTTATTAGAAAAATAACCGAGCCACTATTACCATTATTAATCCGTTATACATGCTTCTTTCTCGTAATTGGAGTGGTGTTAGCACTTGCTTCTAGTGTGGAGGCTTACGCATCACCAGTTTTAATGAAAGAAGTCGTTGAGGCTATTAATAAAAAATAAATACTTTTTGAGAATAATTATCAATTTGTTTTTATTGTTTTTTCTTTTGACAGAAGCCCTTCTTCTGATATAATGGTGTAAGAGTGGCGAGGAGGGAGTAGTACCGAATGGAAGAAAGAATTGAACGAATTAAGAAGCAATTACATGCAGCGAGCTACAAATTAACACCGCAACGTGAAGCAACAGTTCGTGTGCTGCTAGAAAATGAAGAAGATCATTTAAGCGCAGAAGATGTTTACCTCCTTGTAAAAGAAAAGTCGCCAGAGATCGGATTAGCAACCGTCTATCGAACTTTAGAACTATTATCTGAGTTAAAAGTTGTCGATAAGATTAACTTCGGAGACGGTGTTTCACGCTATGACTTACGCCAAGAAGGTGCGCAGCGTTTCCACCATCATTTGATTTGTACACAATGTGGTGCTGTACAAGAAATACAAGAAGATTTACTTGGTGAAGTGGAAAGGAAAGTAGAACGAGACTGGAGCTTTAAGGTGAAAGATCATCGTTTAACATTCCATGGGATTTGTAAAAATTGTCAAGAAAATGAAACGGATGAAAAATAACCTTTTCCTATTTATCTAGGAAGAGGTTTTTTATTTGAATAAGGTATAAATTGGTGAAAGCTTGGCATATGTTGTAATAACTTATATTTTGGAGGAATTTACAATGCGCCGAGCTTTAAAATTAACTTTTGATGGAATAAAAGTATTTTTATTATTTACAAGTTGTACGATTTTGTTTTATTTCGCTATACTATGGATAAATGAAGAATATGAAAGCTATCATCGTTATGAAAAACCTAAAGAAGAGACTGTAGAAAAAGTATCAGGGAATGAAGAACCGGCAAAGGATGCTTTCGTAAATAGAATGATGTTTTTCTATGAAAATGGGGAGTAGTGTAGAGTGGAAGATCAATTAAAAGATTTTATTCATTATATGGTTGTCGAAAAAGGATTAGCAAAGAATACAGTAGTATCTTATGAACGGGATCTAAAAAGCTACGTAAAGTATTTGCAAAATGTGGAACAGACGAAAACTTTTCATGAAGTGACCCGTTTACACATTGTTAACTTTTTGCAGTATTTAAAAGAGAACGGAAAATCTTCGAAAACATTGGCGCGTCATATCGCATCAATTCGTTCGTTCCACCAATTTTTACTTCGTGAACGAGCGGTAGAACACGATCCATCCGTACATATTGAAACGCCACAAGGGGAACGGAAATTACCAAAGGTATTATCAGTTGATGAAGTAGAGGCGTTACTTCAAACACCAAAAATGACAAGTGCTTTTGGTATTCGTGATAAGGCGATGCTAGAGTTACTGTATGCGACAGGACTTCGTGTTTCAGAATTGATTGCACTCAATTTAGAAGATGTACATTTAACGATGGGATTTGTTCGTTGCATAGGGAAAGGGAATAAAGAAAGAATTATTCCACTAGGAAGTTTAGCAACGGAAGCGATTCAAAAGTATATTGAAAAAGGAAGAAGAGAATTAATGGGGAAAAAAGTAGTGGATGCACTCTTTTTAAACCATCATGGTAATCGATTATCAAGACAAGGATTTTGGAAAATATTAAAACGATTAGCGAAAGAGGCAAATATTGAAAAAGAACTTACACCTCATACGTTGCGTCACTCGTTTGCTACGCACTTATTAGAAAATGGAGCAGATTTACGTGCTGTACAAGAAATGCTTGGACATGCAGATATTTCAACTACGCAAATCTATACGCACGTTTCAAAAACTAGATTAAAAGATGTATATAAACAGTTTCATCCGAGAGCATAGTTACTATGCTCTTTTTTTCATAGATTAAGAGGGGAAGACCGCTTCACAGAAACTTCACAAACATTTCGTATATTGTTTTCAGCAGAAGACTGGAATATTACAATGTATTTCCTCTATACTAAATAAAGTATAAAGGAGGAAATGATGATGAAAAAACTGATTATAACTTTATTTATCGCGATGCTAGCGTTGGTTGGCTGTAATACAAACAAAGAAGAACCGAAAAAAGAACAGAAACTTGAAGCTGTAAAAGTAGCAGTCCAAACAAATCCGAAAGAAATTAAACCAGGTGAAAAAACAGAAGTACAAGCACTTGTTACACAAGGGAAAGAAAAAGTAACGGATGCCGATGATGTAAAGTTTGAAATTTGGAAAGATGGCGACGAAAAGCACGAGATGTTAGATGGTAAGCATAAAGGAAAAGGTGTTTATGCAGTAGAGAAAACATTCGAAACGGATGGAGTATACCATATTATTGCTCACACAAATGCACGTGAAATGCACGTTATGCCAGAAGTGAAAGTTGCTGTAGGAAATGCGAAAGTAGAAGATGCGAAAAAAGAAAATAGTGATCACAGTGCAGGACATGGAGATCATAAAAGTGACACAATGATCCATCTTATGGCTGGAGACATAAAGGCAAATGCTGAATCTACAATGAAAGTTCATTTAAAGCAAAAAGAAGAAGCATTAACTGGTGCTGAAGTACAACTAGAGATTTGGAAAGATGGTGTTGAAAAACACGAATTTATTCCAGCGAAAGAAGGGAATAAAGGAGAGTATGAAACGAAACATACTTTCAAAGAGAACGGTGCTTACAAAGTGAAAGTACATGTAAGAAAAGGCGAATTGCATGAACATAAAGAAGAAACAATAGAAGTAAAATAAAAAGTAGCTCTTTAGAGCTACTTTTTATTTTTAATATGAAGAAATAAATCATAAAAAAATTAGCACTTCGTTGCAGAATGGATTACAATAGAAGTGTGAAGAAAATGAGAAATTCTACGAAAATGTATTAAAAAGAAAGCGTAAACATGTTATGATATCAGTATCAGATGTCTGACATCTGACTTAGAAAAAACTAGAAATGTTTTTGAATCGTTTCAAGTAAACGAAATAGGTTAGAAAATGATTTAAAGAAGTACTGTTTGACAATGAGAATTCTTTTGGATAACAGTTTCACTTTATAGCGTTTTGAACATACTACAAGAAGTAGAACTGAACTTATAGGAGGTCGCAGTTATGAATAAATATAAACGTATATTCCTAGTCGTAATGGACTCTGTGGGAATCGGTGAAGCACCAGATGCTGAGCAATTTGGTGATCTAGGATCTGACACAATTGGTCACATTGCTGAACATATGAATGGGTTACAAATGCCTAACATGGTGAAATTAGGTCTTGGTAACATTCGAGAAATGAAAGGTATCTCTAAAGTAGAGAAACCACTTGGATATTACACAAAAATGCAAGAGAAATCTACTGGTAAAGATACAATGACAGGTCACTGGGAAATCATGGGCCTTTACATTGATACACCATTCCAAGTGTTCCCAGAAGGATTCCCGAAAGAATTACTTGATGAATTAGAAGAAAAAACAGGCCGTAAAATTATCGGTAATAAGCCAGCTTCTGGAACTGAGATTCTTGATGAACTTGGTCAAGAGCAAATGGAAACAGGCTCTTTAATCGTTTATACTTCTGCTGATAGCGTATTGCAAATTGCAGCACACGAAGAAGTAGTGCCACTTGATGAGTTATATAAAATCTGTAAAATTGCACGTGAATTAACATTAGATGAGAAATACATGGTAGGTCGTGTTATTGCTCGTCCATTCGTTGGTGAACCTGGAAACTTTACACGTACACCAAATCGTCATGACTATGCATTAAAACCATTCGGCCGTACAGTAATGAACGAATTAAAAGATAGTGACTACGATGTAATTGCTATTGGTAAAATCTCTGATATTTATGATGGTGAAGGGGTAACTGAATCACTTCGTACGAAGTCTAACATGGATGGAATGGATAAGCTTGTAGATACATTAAATATGGACTTTACAGGTCTTAGCTTCTTAAACTTAGTTGACTTTGATGCATTATTCGGCCACCGCCGTGATCCACAAGGATACGGAGAAGCTCTGCAAGAATATGATGCACGTCTTCCAGAAGTATTCGCAAAACTAAAAGAAGATGATCTATTATTA
The DNA here is from genome assembly GCF_039134555.1 of Bacillus sp. BR3(2024). Taxonomy (NCBI): domain Bacteria; kingdom Bacillati; phylum Bacillota; class Bacilli; order Caryophanales; family Bacillaceae; genus Bacillus; species Bacillus sp. BR3(2024). The sequence goes on along the minus strand of NZ_CP152433.1, from coordinate 3,922,037 downwards.
ATTACAGCAGACCACGGTAATGATCCAATTCACCCTGGTACTGACCATACACGTGAATATGTACCATTATTAGCATATAGCCCAAGCATGAAAGAAGGCGGACAAGAGTTACCACTTCGTCAAACATTTGCTGATATTGGTGCAACAGTAGCAGAAAACTTCGGTGTGAAAATGCCAGAATACGGAACAAGCTTCTTAAACGAGCTAAAGAAATAGGGGGATAAACAAATGAATCGTGAACTTATTACAAAATCAGCTTCATACTTAAAAGAGAAATTTCAAGAGACACCACAAGTAGGACTAATCCTTGGATCAGGACTAGGTGTATTAGCAGACGAAATTGAGAATGCAGTAACAGTACCTTACAGTGAAATCCCTGAATTCCCAGTATCAACTGTAGAAGGCCATGCAGGTCAACTAGTATTTGGTACACTTCAAGGTGTAACAGTAGTAGCAATGCAAGGACGTTTCCACTTCTATGAAGGATACGACATGCAAAAAGTAACATTCCCAGTTCGTGTTATGAAAGAACTAGGTGTAGAAACAGTAGTTGTAACAAACGCAGCTGGTGGTGTAAATACATCATTTGAGCCAGGCGATCTTATGTTAATTTCAGACCACATTAACTTCATGGGTACGAATCCATTAATCGGACCGAATGATTCTGAAATGGGCGTACGTTTCCCTGATATGTCTACATCATATACAGTAGAACTTCGCGAAATGGCGAAACAAGTTGCAGCAGACTTAAATATTAAAGTACAAGAAGGTGTATACGTAGGAATGACAGGTCCTGTATATGAAACACCTGCTGAAATTCGTATGCTTCGTACACTTGGCGGAGATGCAGTTGGTATGTCAACAGTACCTGAAGTAATTGTAGCGCGTCACGCTGGTATGAAAGTATTAGGTATTTCTTGTATTTCAAATATGGCAGCTGGTATTTTAGATCAACCACTTCACCACGATGAAGTAATTGAAACGACAGAACGTGTTAAAGCTAACTTCTTAGCATTAGTAAAAGCAATCGTAAAACAAATGAAGGGGTGACTTCACAATGAGAATGGTGGACCTAATTGCAAAAAAACGTGACGGACATGCATTAACGACAGAAGAAATTAACTTTATTGTTGAAGGATATACGAATGGTGATATTCCTGATTATCAAGTAAGTTCACTTGCAATGGCAATTTTCTTCCAAGATATGAACGATCAAGAGCGTGCTGATTTAACGATGGCAATGGTAAATAGCGGTGATACAATCGACTTATCGGCTATTGAAGGTGTAAAAGTAGATAAGCATTCAACAGGTGGTGTTGGTGATACAACGACACTTGTATTAGGTCCATTAGTAGCTGCTTTAGATGTACCAGTAGCGAAAATGTCTGGACGCGGTTTAGGACATACTGGTGGTACAATTGATAAATTAGAAGCAGTTCCAGGATTCCATGTGGAAATTGAAAACGATGAATTCATGCGTCTTGTAAATGAAAACAAAATCGCTGTTATCGGCCAAAGTGGTAACTTAACACCTGCTGATAAAAAGCTATATGCACTTCGTGATGTAACAGCAACAGTAAACTCAATTCCGCTTATTGCAAGTTCGATTATGAGTAAAAAAATTGCTGCTGGTGCAGATGCAATTGTTCTTGATGTAAAAACTGGAGCAGGTGCATTTATGAAAACGGATGAAGATGCAAAACGTTTAGCAGAAGCAATGGTACGTATCGGTAATAACGTTGGTCGTAATACGATGGCAGTTATTTCTGATATGAGTCAACCACTCGGTGAAGCTATCGGTAACGCATTAGAAGTTCAAGAAGCAATTGATACATTACAAGGTAAAGGGCCGAAAGATTTAGAAGAGCTATGTTTAACACTTGGAAGTCAAATGGTGTACCTTGCTGGACAAGCTTCATCTTTAGAAGATGCACGTGAAAAGCTAATTGAAGTAATGAACAACGGAAAAGCGCTAGAATCATTTAAAACGTTCTTATCAGCGCAAGGCGGTGACGCATCTGTTGTTGATGACCCTTCTAAATTGCCACAAGCACAATTTAAAATTGAAGTGGAAGCGAAAGAAGACGGATATGTATCAGAAATCGTTGCAGACGAAATCGGAACAGCAGCAATGCTTTTAGGAGCAGGACGTGCAACGAAAGAGTCTGAAATTGATTTAGCAGTTGGTCTAATGCTGCGCAAAAAAGTAGGCGATAGCGTGAAGCAAGGTGAATCTCTCGTTACAATTTACGCAAACCGCGAAAATGTTGAAGATGTAAAAGCGAAAATTTATGAGAACATGAAGATCTCTAAAGAACACGTAGATGCACCAACTTTAGTACACGGTATCGTAACGAAGTAATAAAAAAAGCTGAGGAGATTTCTCCTTGGCTTTTTTTACTATTTTTTGTTTATAATAATAATGGGTGAAATTATGATTAGAATTTGTGCAGTAACAAAAACAGATGAAGTATTATATGATGTTTCTCTAGAAGAAACAAAGAAAGACCATATTGTATGGTATTGGCTAGATTTATATAAGCCAACGAAAGAAGAGTATACATATATTCTGCAAGACCATTTTAAGTTCCATCCCCTTGCAATTGAAGACTGTCTAGAATACGTACAGAGGCCAAAAGTTGATTTTTATGATGGATATAACTTTTTAGTTCTTCACGCGTTTGGAGAAGATGGGCTAGAACCACATGAAATTGATTTGTTTGTTAGTGATCGCTATATTGTTTCTTTCCATTTTTCTCATAATAATGCAATTGAAAGAGTATGGAAAACACTTGGTGAGAAGAGGCGGATTAAGAAAGGACCTTTACATGTAGCACATACGATCACTGATCAAATTGTAGATGATTATTTCGCACCTGTATATTACATTGAAGATCATTTAAATGCGATTGATGATAATTTAACAGGTGAGACAGCAGGAGCCGTACTAGAAGAAGTATTTGATATTAGGGCAGATTTATCTAAGTTAAGACGTACAATTATTCCAATGCGTGATTTATTGTATCGTATTTTGAATTCCACTCGTTTTTACGGTATAAGTGATCATGAGATTTATTTTAAAGATATACATGATCATTTACTTAAACTTACGGAAATGATTGAGGCAAGTCGAGAGTTAACGGCGGATATTCGGGATAGTTATTTTTCATTAAACTCACATCATATGAATAACATTATGAAAACATTAACTGTATTCTCGACTATTTTCATGCCATTAACATTTATTGCGGGAGTATATGGAATGAACTTTACGCATATGCCAGAGCTTGGTGGACAATATAGTTATTTTATTTGTCTTCTTCTAATGGCATTAATTGGCGGCGGAATGATGGCCTGGTTTTATAAAAAAGGATGGTTTAAGTAAAAAAACACCGAGGATTTCCTCGGTGTTTTTTTTCAACCAATAGCATGTAATACAAACATAGCTAAGAATAAGCATGTAATGATATACATAGATGGTGCGACTTCTTTACGCTTTCCAAGAGCAACTTTTAAGATAGGGTAAGCAATAAATCCGAACGCAATGCCATCAGCGATACTATATGTGAGCGGGATCATGACAATAATTAAGAACGCTGGAAATCCTTCTGAAAAATCGTTCAGAGGAATTTGCTGAATGCTTGTAATCATCAGGCCGCCAATAATAATTAAGATTGGTGCAATGGCACTATCAGGAATTAGTTTGACAAACGGAAGTGCAAACAATGATGCAAAGAATAACAACCCCGTAACGATAGACGTCAGACCTGTCTTTCCGCCTGCAGTAATACCTGCGGCACTCTCTACTGTTGATACGGTAGGGCTTGTGCCAAATAGACCACATGTCATTGCTGAAATTGCATTGGCTTGGTAAGCACGTGGGAATTTACGGTCATCTTCTAATAAACCGTGCAGAAGTCCCATGTTCTCAAAAATAAGCACCATGCTTAAGGAGAATGTTGCAATCCAAAACGGTAAGGAAGAAAGTTTGCCAAATGACATAGCTCCAAACACATCGCCGTAATTAGCGAATGAGAATGAACTATTTCCGATTTGACTTGTATCAACAAGGCCAAATAGCCATGCAATACCAGTTCCTATTGCAATCGTCCATAAAAAGTTTCCACGTACGTTACGAATAAATAGTACAAGTGCAACGATAAGAGTAAGCACGGTCGCAAGAACGACAGGGTTACTTAATTTACCCATTGCAACAGCAGTATTTGGGTTCGAAACGACTAAGCCACCTTTTTGCAATCCGATAAACGCTAAAAATAATCCGATGCCGACAGTAATTGCTTCCTTTAATGACTTTGGAATTGATACTGATAGCACGCGAGCGATTGGTGTAAAAGCGGCAATTGCAAAAATAATACCAGAGATAAAGACAGCAGCCAATGCTTCTTGCCAAGTTAGTCCAAGCGTATGCACAGCTGTGTACGTGAAGAATGCATTTACACCCATACCAGGGACAAGAATAGCAGGTGCATTTGCCCAAAATGCCATGAGTAGACATCCGACAAATGAACTGAAAACAGTTGCTAAAATTCCAGCTTCAAGAGGAATGCCAGCATCGGATAAAATTGATGCATTTACAATCATAATATATACGATCGTGAAAAATGACGTAACTCCAGCTAAAACTTCTTGTTTTGGTGATGTTTCGTGTAAACCTAATTTAAATGTTCTTTCAAGTATTCCTTTCATGTTAAACCTTCTTTTTCATATCCCTCTCCCACCCGTGATATCTCTTTCGTAAGAGCTCACCGTCCTTTATTATATCAGAACATCATGTTTTTACAACAAGGAAAATGATAACGTTTACTTATAAATGAAATTATTTATAAATACGTAAAAATTGCCCGTATTGTTGAAATAATTTCTAACTCTCCCGATTGAATGGGTGGAGCTGCTTGCGCATGTAAAGTAGCATAAGACGTAACCTCCCTTGGTAATTGGGCAGATTCTTCAACGAATGAGAGGGGAACAGGATTAATATTTAAATTATATGTACTCGCAATAGCACGAGCTTTTTCTACTGCTTGGTGCAGAGCTTGAATGAGAGCTTGCTCATAATATTTATTTGGATGAGATACTCGGAAACGTAAACCTTTTGCTACATTTGCACCATTTGAAACGGCTATATCATATACTTCCCCAGCTTTTTGTACATTTAAAACGGTAATTTCATACAAATGCTCTACACGGTATCCTTGCAGCAATGCTTTATCATTTACATATTCGTATTGAGGAGTAATTGTATAAGAAATCGTCTCTATATCTTTATCGGCAATACCAAGCTGTTTAAGTGCATCCAGCAATTGTTTGGATTGCACTGCATTTTCTTCTTGAGCCTGTTTTACATTTTTATCATCTGTTCGAATGCCGAGTGTTAATATAACAACATTCGGTTTTGCTTTTACAACACCTTCTCCTTGTACAGTAATAGTAGCTTCTTTACCAGTATTAGCAGTGCGTACGTTGTGTAAATAAGGATTCATTCCACCCTGCATTTTCCATCACCATCCTTTTTATATGTATATGTGTGAACAAAAAAGAAATTTATATGAAAAAAGTTACATAAATGAGAATGTTGAGGAAAGAAAGCATATACAACATAGGTATTTATAGATTATAATATGTGTAAATATGATAAAAAAGGGACGAGGCTATTGAACGAAAAAAGAGAAACGCTGATTTTAGATTTATCTGCATCATTTCGAAAAATGATACGTTTATTACAAAATGATATTAATACACGTTTTGCAGAACATATGCCATATAATGAATTTTCTGTATTACGTGCGTTATTTTTAAACAGTCCACAGATGGCTTCGCAAATTGCGAGTGAAGTAAACGTAACCTCCAGTCATATTACAGCTGTTACAGATCGTCTCGTACGAAAAGGATTAGTAGAAAGAAAACGTTCTAATTCAGATCGTCGAATCGTGTACTTAGAAATTACAGAGCACGGAAGAGAAGTAACTGAAAAACTTGAAGCTGTGCGTAAAGAATATTATAAAGAGAGATTTAAAGGTTGGAGCGACCAAGAAATAGAAATGGTCTTAGAACTATTTGGCCGCGTATTATAATAAATGAGGATAGGAAGCGAAAGCATTCCTATCCTTTTTCTTTTGAATAAAAATATTTTGAAACTCCGATACTTTAATTAAAAGATCGGAGGAAAGATTATGAAATATATTGCTGCACTTACCATTTTATTTGGTGGTTTTTTCTGTTTTCAAACATTCACGTACGCAGATACGCCTATCCAAGTAGTGCGAAAAGAAGTGAAGTACATTGAAAATGATAATACAGTCTTATATTCAAAATTATGGGTTCGTCCTATGCAAAACGCAGTATTATTCCACCATAGCGATAATATTCGTAATCGGGACACATTACGTAATGTAACAAGTTCATCGCTTGTTAAAGCGAAGCAACTATCTTTTCAGAAAGCAGCACTTTATATACCGAGACTATCGCAATACGTATCAAAAATAGGGAAAGAAAACATTCAAGTGTACTACATTGCGATTCACTATAATGTGAAAAAAGAAAATGCATATCAATTAGATGGCATGAACTATTTTCTACAAGTGTTCGTAAAAGAGCGTGGGGAATGGAAAATTGCCGAAAGTGTAGTTGCCCCGACAGAGCAAATTGTGCAAAATGGTGATGGATTTGGAATGAAAGAAGAGATGGTGTATGGGGATAGGAGAGAGAATGTGAAATAACCTCCTCATCGAGAGGAGGTTATTTTATTTGAAATTCCAAGAGACTTTCCATTTTAATATTTTAGGTAGGAAGAAATACGTAATGAAACTAGTTATTAAAAATCCGATGTAAAAGCTTGACAATGAGTGCGCGCGACTTAGTATTAAACCTCCAACGATCCCACCAAAGAAAATAGTGCATGCCATTACTAACTTTTGTAACTTTGGATATAATAGATAGTTACCATTTCGCTCATTGATTGAACGGGCATATAAATAAATACCGAGTGGTAATAAAATAAGTATATGTGCAATAGGTGCAATCAATGTTTTTACCGGCGGAATCTTTGTAAAGTTTGGTTCGTTATGACGTACTCCATTTTGATCAGTATAAGCGCTTTGTGGATCATAATTAAAGTTAATAGTAAAATCTTCTGCTGGACTAGAAATACGTATGTTTTCCATAACATCATGTATAATGCCATTGTTCTCATGAAAGTCGGCACTCGAGTGAACAGCAATGACTCCTGATATTAGAGATGGAAGTAACGCTGGGAAGATTAATATAGCTGCAGTAAGAAATCCTTGCGATATCACATTTCCAGCGATTGTTCCTATACATAAGGCAAGTGTATAAATAGCGATTAATACAATTAACATATATATAAAGTAACTATGAAACGGTGAAAATACTTGATATTTATTATGAAAAGTCAACCTTTTCATAATAGCAAATAGCCCCCAGTTTAAAATGACAACAGCGGCGATATTACAGATTCCAAACAACCACTTTGTTATATAAAGGTGTGAACGTTTAAAGGGCATAGACCATAACAAGTCGCTAGCGTTATTTTGTCTTTCCCATCCAATTAACGTACAAGCTAGAATGGTCAGTATGCTACCTAACAGCATGATAGGATCTAAAAGTGTTAAATCAAAGTGATAATGATATACATAGTTCCATTTTTTATTGTCATTTAGAAAGTGTTGCTGTTGAATAGAAGTCATATAGTATTTATATGACAAACTATAGAAGCTGACGAGCCAAAATAACCATACAACATATTTACTTTGTTGATACGTTCTTAGCCATAGTGCTTTTTGAAACATAGGATCTCTCCTTTAAAAAACTTTATAATTTGTTAGGCGTGATAATACAACATAAGTAATGATTCCAGCGAGAAACAAACCGATATAGTAGTTAGGTAAGAAATAAAATTGATTGATTTTATAGCCACCTAGTAATGAAAAGTAAATGGTTGTCCCCCATATACATATTTTTAAATGTTTTTGGAAAATAAATATCCTTTGACTATTTTCATTTGGTGAACGCACATATAAATATGTCCCAAGTAGTAAATAAAATATTGTATAGAAAATAGGGACTAACATTGATTTGGCTGAATAATATACGTGAGATGCTGGATTTCTTAAAGTAGTTGGATCGTTGTCCCTCTTCCGAGAATCTGGCTGATAGTTATAATCAATAGAAAAGCGATATATTGGTACAACTATATTTGTTTTTTGATTGATTTCATATAGTTGTTGATCTAATTTATTATTTTTAGTATCGGTAGCCTCTAAATGGTTTAGTGTAAAAGTGTACACTAGTGGAATAAATGTAAGGCCCATTAGTAGCCATGGAATGCAAAAAATGACCTGTGAAACAATACTTCCAGTAAAAGTACCGATACATAGAGCAGCTGTATAGACTGCAACATAAGAAACTATCGCATAAAGAAAGTATCGGTGAAGTGGACTAAATGATTGATAATCAAAATGGATAGTTGTTCTATAAATAACATACATAATAATCCAATTTATAAGTAACGAGCTCACAATACAGAAGGAACCGAAAGCCCATTTAGATAAGAAAACATGTTTTCTTTTAAATGGCATCGTCATAAGTAGTGTATTAGATTGGTTGCTACGTTCCCATCCTATCAATAAGCAGGCTAAAGCAATGATAAGAACAGTTAACAAAAAACTATTACCATCTCGTGCAGAAAAGGTATAAAAATAATAATACTGTTCCCCTTTTTCTTGTAATTCGTAATATTTATCGAGTTCCATCTGAGCACTTCTATAGTATCCGAGAGATAGAAGATAAAGCGAACTAAAGAAGAATAGTAACGCAGCATATTTCCCACGCTTCCAATTCCACATCCATAACGCTTTATGAAACATATCCATCCTCCTCCAGTGTCGTAACGAAGACATCTTCAAGTGACATTGTTAATTCTTCAATGAGCAGTGGTTGTTCTTTATAAAACTTCTCGAGTGTTGTAGCCACATTTCCTTCAATTAAGATTGTATATACTTTTCCTGTTTGATTTAATATTTTAATATTGCTTAAGTTTTCTAGTTTTTGAGGTAATGAACGCTCGTAAGCTACTTGTATTTTTGCAAATTGTGATTTTGCATCGTCTAGTGACGTAATAGATGCTACAGTATGTCCTTTTAACATAATGATTGTATCTGCAATTTGTTCCACTTCATCTAAATGATGGGTAGAGATGAAAATGGTAATTTCTTTTTCTGCAACTTCTCCAACGAGAAACTGTAAAATCTGTCTTTTAACGATAGGATCAAGTCCGTTTGTTGGTTCATCTAAAATAATATATTCTGCCTGTGCAGCAACAGCTAAAATGATGGCAAGCAGTGCTTTCATTCCTTTTGAATAACTACGAATTCGTTTATTTGGTAAGTTGAAATGTTCTAGTAGTTCATAGAAATATGGTTCATCAAAAGCTGTATAAACTGCTTTATAAAACTTCACGATTTCTTTTACTGTATAACCGTTCAGTATGTTAGTAGAATCCGGAACATATACGATTTTTTGTTTCGTTTCAGGATTCTTATGAATGTCGATATCCTCATATGTAACAGTTCCCTCGTCTGGGTCTAAAATGCCGACCATCGTTCGTAATAAAGTTGTTTTTCCCGCGCCGTTTCTTCCAAGTAACCCGATGATACTACCTTTTTGTAATGTGAAAGAAACATCGTCTAAAATTGTTTGAGTATCAATTGTTTTCTTCAAGCTTGTCACTTTCAGCATCCGTATTTCCTCCAATCTCTTTATAGTATGAATCTATCCAATCATGAATTTTATCTTTCGTAACACCAAGATAAGAGGCTTCTAATAGTAATTGATGAAATTGCTTTTCAACCATAGCGATTTTCCTTTCGTCTAATGTTGGGGTAATCGATTGGGATACAAATGTTCCTTTTCCTCGTAACGTTTCAATAATTCCTTGTCGCTCTAACTCTTGATACGCTTTACTCACTGTATTTGGATTTATAACGAGTAAAGAAGCGAGTTCGCGTACAGAAGGAAGTTTATCACTTGGAGCCAACATGCTTTTCAATACGAGTTCTTTTATATTTTGAACAATTTGTTCCCATATCGGAGTGTTGCTTCTTGGGTCAAGTTGAATATGCAAGAGCAATGTCTCCTTCCTCATATGTATTAAGTGTACTACTATATGTAATACACTTAATACAATATAGGGGACGAATGTATTTGTCAACTGAAAATAATAGAAAAAATTGGTATTAAAAAAAGGAGAATTGGAAAAAATAGGTCTGATATAGAATGGAGGGTTAGTCATGAAGCGAGTTTTTGGAATACTTGTTTGTTTCATGTTATTGCTTTCTGGAACTTCAGTGAGTTTTGCGCAATCTGAAAAAACGAAGCAGGAGAAAACAGAAGAAACAACGCCGAAGTTAGCGGAACAAGCGTCGTCAGCAATCGTAATTGAGCAAGATACAGGTAAAGTTTTATTTGATAAAAACCCAAATGAAAAATTACCACCTGCTAGTATGACAAAGATTATGACAATGCTTTTAATTATGGAACAAGTTGAAAAAGGAAAACTAAAACTGAACGATAAAGTTAGAGCGAGTGAACATGCAGCTTCAATGGGTGGATCGCAAATCTTTTTAGAACCTGGGGAAGAGATGACTGTAAATGAGATGTTAAAGGGTATTGCAATTGCATCTGGAAATGACGCATCTGTTGCAGTAGCCGAGCACATCGCAGGTTCAGAAGAAGGATTTGTAAATATGATGAACAAAAAGGCGAAAGATTTAGGGCTGAAAAATACACATTTTCAAAATCCAACAGGTCTTCCGGCCAAAGACCATTATTCGACAGCAAATGATATGGCTATAATGGCGAGAGAATTGATGAAGTATCCACTTATTCGTAAATACACAGGTAAGTACGAAGATTATTTACGTGAAGATACGGATAAAAAGTTTTGGCTCGTTAATACGAATAAACTAGTACGTTTTTATCCTGGCGTAGATGGAGTAAAAACAGGTTTTACGACAGAAGCGAAATATTGTTTAACAGCATCGGCTGAAAAAAATGGCATGCGTGTCATTTCAGTTGTCATGGGAGCACCAACATCAAAAGAACGGAACAACCAAGTGACGAAGCTTCTTGACTATGCATTTGGACAATATATGACAAAGAAATTGTATACGCGCGGCGAAAAAATTAAGACAGTTCAAGTAGGAAAAGGGAAAAAAGAAAAAGTAGATTTAGTTGCGTCAGATAATGTTTCTCTTCTTATGAAGAAGGGCGAGAATATGGACAAGGTAAAACAAGAAGTAATTGCTGAAAAGAAAGTAAAAGCACCGATTAAAAAAGGTGACGCGCTTGGTACACTTGTTATTAAAAAAGATAAAGATGTTTTATTAAAACAAACAATTGTAGCAAAAGAAGATGTTGCTGCAGCGAGCTGGTGGGAGTTATTTAAAAGAAGTTTTGGGATGTTTTCAACATCAAAATAGCGGCAAATATTTTGCCGCTTTTCTATTCGTATGTAAGTGAATAATGCTGAAAGGTTTCACTTTATGACGAAATAGTTCTTCTTTTGTCAGCAGGAAGGATTCTTATTTTGTATCACGAAAATCTTTATGTATGTGAATAAGTAAAGTTTGAGCATAAGGAGGAAATCGTGTGAGTCTTTCCATGCAATTAGAAGTAAAACGTGACGTCCTATGTGTGAGACTAGAGGGTGAATTAGATCATCATACGGCTGAAGAGTTGCGAACGAAAGTAACAGATATGATTGAGACACATGGTGTTCATCATATTGTTTTGAGCCTAGAGAACTTATCGTTTATGGATAGTTCTGGTCTAGGTGTTATATTAGGCCGATATAAACACGTAAAGGGATTAGGTGGAGAAATGGTTGTTTGTGCAATTTCACCGCCTGTTAAGCGTTTATTTGAAATGTCGGGCTTATTCAAAATCGTTCGCTTAGAAGAAAGTGAAGCGCACGCGCTCGCGACGTTGGGGGTGGCATAGATGAGAAATGAAATGAACCTTCAATTTTCAGCATTAAGTCAAAATGAATCATTCGCTCGCGTTACAGTGGCGGCTTTCATTGCACAACTAGATCCAACGATGGAAGAATTAACGGAGATTAAAACAGTTGTGTCAGAAGCGGTTACAAATGCAATTATTCATGGATACGAAGGAAATGCAGAAGGTATTGTTTATATTTCTGTAATTTTGGAAGAAGCAATGGTGAAACTCACGATTCGAGATGAAGGGATTGGAATCTTTAACTTAGATGAAGCGAGACAACCCCTTTTTACAACTAAACCTGAATTAGAGCGTTCCGGAATGGGATTTACTATCATGGAAAATTTTATGGATGAAGTAGAAGTTATTTCAAACGAATCTTTCGGGACAACAATCCATTTGACAAAATACTTATCAAATAGTAACGCTCTATGCAATTAAGGAGAATAGCCTATGGACATAGAGGTCAAAAATGAGAAGAAGAAACCTCAGTTAAAGGACCACGAGCTAAAAGCGTTAATTCAAAAAAGTCAAGATGGAGATCAACAAGCGAGAGATACAATCGTTCAAAGTAATATGCGCCTCGTTTGGTCGGTTGTACAGCGGTTTCTTAATCGAGGATACGAACCAGACGACCTATTTCAAATTGGATGTATTGGGCTCTTGAAATCGGTAGATAAATTTGATTTATCTTTCGACGTGAAATTTTCAACATATGCAGTTCCAATGATTATTGGTGAAATACAACGTTTCTTACGCGATGATGGATCAGTGAAAGTTAGTAGGTCTTTAAAAGAAACAGGAAACAAAATTCGAAAGATGAGAGATGAGCTTTCGAAAGAATTCGGAAGGGCTCCAACGATTAATGAAGTGGCAGAGGCACTAGAACTAACGCCAGAGGAAGTTGTTCTAGCACAAGAAGCGAGCCGGGCCCCTTCATCTATACATGAAACTGTATATGAAAACGATGGAGATCCAATCACTATTTTAGATCAAATTGCAGATCAATCTGAAACGAAATGGTTCGATAAAATTGCTTTAAAAGAAGCGATTAGAGAACTAGATGAACGAGAGCGCTTAATTGTATACTTGCGTTACTATAAAGATCAAACACAGTCAGAAGTAGCCGAGCGCATAGGCATTTCGCAAGTACAAGTTTCAAGACTTGAAAAGAAAATATTAAAACAGATGAAAGATCGAATAGACGAATAATTGTCTATTCGATTTTTTTATGCCGTTAATAGGAGAGAGATGTTAATTTTCGCAAAAATTAACAGAATTTATTGATAATTTAGTCAATTTAAAATATAATCCAAGTATGAACTTGTCATAAAGGGGGAAGGAAACATGGAAACGAGGCAACAATGGGGAACGAGAGCTGGATTTATTTTCGCAGCGGTCGGATCTGCCGTTGGATTAGGAAACATATGGCGTTTTCCTTATACAGCGTATGAAAATGGAGGAGGAGCATTCTTTTTACCGTATTTATTTGCATTATTAACGACTGGTATTTCATTGTTAGCGTTTGAGTTTGCCCTTGGTCATCGTCATCGTGGCTCAGCACCACTTACATTTTTCCGTATTAGCCCGCGTGCAGAATTTATTGGATGGTGGCAAATGTGCGTAACATTTATTGTTTCAACATATTATGCAGTGATTATTGCTTGGTCTATATCGTATACATACTTTGCAATTACTGGAGCATGGGGAAAAGACACGCAATCATTTTTATTTAAAGAGTACTTACATGTTGCAGATAAGCCAGGACAATTTGGAGGACTTGTACCAGAAGTATTAATTCCGTTAGCTCTCGTTTGGATTATTGTGCTTGGCGTTGCATTTAAAGGAGTTAAAAAAGGAATCGAAGTTGTTAACCGTATATTTATTCCTTTATTAGTTGTTATGTTCCTTATTATCGTTGTTCGTGCAGTGACGATGGAAGGTGCTATGCAAGGACTAGATGCATTCTTTAAACCAGATTGGAGTCGTATTTTTGATGGGAAAGTATGGCTTGCTGCTTACGGTCAAATATTCTTTAGTTTATCTTTAGCATTTGGAATTATGATTACGTATTCTAGTTATTTACCGAAAAACTCGGATACAACAAATAATGCCTTTATTACTGGATTTGCAAACTCAGGATTTGAATTATTAGCAGGTATTGGGGTCTTTGCAGCTCTTGGATTTATGGCAAATAATATGGGAGTACCGGTTGATAAAGTAGCAAGTGCTGGCGTTGGGCTTGCGTTCGTAGTATTTCCCCAAATTATTAATGAATTGCCGATGTCACCGTTGTTTGGTGTTTTATTTTTCTTATCGTTAACGGTTGCTGGAATTACATCACTTATTTCACTCGCGGAAGTATGCTTTGCCGCTGTATCTGAAAAATTCAGTTTAAGTCGGGAAAAAACTATTGGAATTATGGGAACCCTTCTCGTGTTAGTTTCTCTTGTTTTTGCAACACGTGGTGGACTTATGTTCTTAGATGTTGTCGACTATTTCGCTAATAATTTCGGATTAATTACAATTGCACTTGCGGAAGTAGTTACGATAGGGCTCATTTTACGCCGTTTACCAGTTTATCAAAATCATGCAAACTTTGTATCTGATATTAAATTAGGAACGTTTTGGAGAGTGAGTTTACTCGTTATTACTCCGCTTATGTTAGGGTATATGCTAATTGATGGTACAATCCAAAATATTAAAAAGAACTACGGAGATTATCCGACTGAGTTTGTTGTAACGTATGGTTGGTCGATAGCAGCAGCATTCCTCATTGTTGCAATAATCATTGGCCTGAAAAAATGGGATGCACAAATTCATTCGGATTCTGCCAAGCTTGAAAAAGAATGGAAAGATCGAGGTGTTTCATAATGAGTGGATCAGCGATTATGATGATGGTTATTGGAATAGTAGTCATTTGGGGAGGGCTTGCATTAAGTATTGTAAACTTATTTAAGAAAAAGGCATAAGTAAAAAACATCTGTACCGAAATGGTGCAGATGTTTTTTTATGAAAAAATTGTATTAGAAAAAAATTCAATAACCATACTACAACTACGAGGAAGAGTGAAGGGGTGAATGAAAGTTGGAACAAACGATTTATATTAAAATGCGCAATCGTTTAAAAGTTTCTCCTACTTATGAAGTAAAGCTGGGCGATGTTGCTCAACTTGCCGGAGATTCTTCCGTAGTTGAGTTGTTACAAAATGAGATAGTTTACAAAATAACAGCGCATGATAAGACGCATGTTGTAATTGATGTTATGAAAGTAATTGAGATTATTCAACAGAAAGCATCTCATGTACAAATTAATTTACTCGGTTCTGGACAAACTCTTGTTGAAATTATATACGAAAAAAAGAAGACACACCCAATTTTTTTCGGGCTTGTATGGCTGTTACTGTTCATTGGAGCGGCCCTTGCGATCATTTATTTCCATGAAGATGTAAGTATGCAACAAGTACATCAACGGTTATATTACATGATTACTGGAGAATTTAATGCGCAACCACTTTTATTTCAAATCCCTTATTCTTTAGGTCTTGGCTTAGGGATGGTTTTATTTTTTAATCATGTATTTCAAAAGCGAATTAATGAAGAGCCGAGTCCGTTAGAAGTTGAGATGTTTCAATACCAACAGTCACTTGATCAGTATGTAATCGTTAATGAAAACAAGGATAATATGAAACAACTTGCCGATGATTGAGTCTGGATTTGTTATTTTAATTGGTTTAGCTGGAGGGATTGCGGTAGGTAGCGGATATGTCGCATTTTTAGCTGTACTTGGTATAATCCCCCGCTTAGCCCAATTAACGAGAAGTGGAAAGCATATTCAATATTTTGAGTGGGCAGTCATTGCAGGTACTTTAACAGGGGCTTGGTGCAGTTTGAAAAACATTACATTTCAAACGTCGCAGTATTGGCTCGTTATATTAGGGATATTTTGTGGCACATTCATCGGAATGCTTGCTGCGGCATTAACAGAGGTGTTAAATGTTCTGCCTATTTTAGCGAAACGAGTAGGGGTAGAGGGGAAGATTATTGTTTTACTCGTTGCTCTTGTACTTGGGAAAGTAATAGGATCGTTGTTTCACTGGATTTATTTCGTAAAGTAGGAGGCAGTATATAAATGACAAGTCAGAAATTGAAGGATGATTACATAAATAAAGTGAAGGAGTATCATCCAAAGCCAAACTATTTACTAAATTGTATCAAAGCATTTCTTGTAGGTGGACTCATTTGCACAGTTGGAGAAGTATTGATGAAATTTTATATACATTATTTTCACTTCAGTGAACAAGAGGCAGGAAACCCAACTGTTGCAACCCTTGTTTTATTATCCGCGATTTTAACAGGGTGTGGTGTATATGATAAAATCGGTCAATTTGCTGGAGCAGGATCAGCGGTACCGGTAACAGGATTTGCAAATTCTATGGCGAGCGCTGCCTTAGAACATAAGAGCGAAGGGGTTGTTCTAGGGATTGCTACAAATATGTTTAAACTGGCAGGAAGTGTGATTGTATTTGGGGTTGTTGGTGCATATATCATTGGGTTAATAAGGTATACCTTTAAAATTTTTATGTCTTAAAGGAGGGCTAGTATGAGGTTGACCGGAAAACAAACGTGGGTATTTCAAAATGATATATATGTGAATGCAACGGGTACTGCTGTCGGTCCGAAAGAAGCTGAGGGCCCTCTCGGGAAAAAATTTGATATTTCATATGGTGACTTGCATTGTGGAGAAGAAAATTGGGAGCTTGCCGAACGAAGATTAATGTCAGACTCAATTCAACAAGCAGTGCAAAAAGGGAATATAAAAACATCGCAAATTGATTTCTTTTTAGCGGGAGATTTATTAAATCAAACAGTGACAGCAAATTATGTTGCGCGTAAGTGGGGCATTCCTTTTTTAGGAATGTTTAGCGCTTGTGCGACGTCTATGGAGACTTTAGCAGTTGGCTCAGCTTTTATAGACGGTGGATTTGCAAATCGTGTCTTAGCGACAGTAAGTAGTCATAATGCAACGGCTGAAAGACAATTTCGCTATCCAACAGAGTACGGTGGACAAAAGCCAGGGACAGCAAATTCAACTGTGACTGGTGCAGGATCTATATTAATTAGCAATGAAAAAAGTGCAATTAAAATTACGTCGGCTACAATTGGAAAAGTGCAAGATTTAGGAATTACAAATCCTTTGGATATGGGGGCAGCGATGGCTCCAGCAGCAGCTCATACAATTCAACAACATTTTGAAGATTTAAGAAGAAGTGCCGATGATTATGATTTGATTGTTACGGGTGATTTATCAGCTGTTGGGACGCCGATTGCGAAACAACTTTTACTTGAGGAAGGTTATGATCTTGGGCATATATACAATGATTGTGGATTGATGATTTATGAATCAAGTCAAGAAGAAGTGTTTGCAGGTGGTAGTGGTTGCGCTTGTTCAGCAGTTGTCACATATGGTCATTTATTACACGAGATGCAAAAAGGGAATTTACAACGAATTTTTGTCGTTGCGACTGGTGCATTATTAAGCCCGATGATGATGCAACAGAAGGAAACGATTCCGACAATTGCACATGGTGTCGTATTTGAGAGAGTTAAAGGAGAGTGAATTGTGGATTTTATATATGCATTTCTTGTAGGTGGAGTTATTTGTTTAATTGGGCAACTATTGTTAGATTTCATAAAGTTAACACCAGCTCATTTAATGGCAACTTTTGTAGTCATCGGAGCAATTTTAGATGGATTTGGATTGTACGATAAACTAATAAAGTTTGCAGGTGCTGGAGCAACAGTCCCTATTACAAGTTTTGGACATTCACTATTGCACGGAGCAATGCATGCAGCAGAAAAACATGGATATTTAGGAATTGGTATTGGCATGTTTAGTTTAACGTCTGCGGGCATTTCCGCAGCGATATTGTTTTCGTTTTTTATAGCACTTATATGTAAACCGAAAGGATAAATCAAATGAGACGAAGGGTTGTTTTGGTCACAGATGGAGATGAATATGCAAAGCGGACAATTGAGCTTTTAACGAAGGAATTTGGGGGAAGGTGTATTTCAGCATCACAAAGTAATCCAACCAAATTGACAGGGAAAAAAGTTGTTGAGCTTATTATGCAAACGCCATATGACCCTGTATTTGTCATGTTTGATGACAGTGGATTTATTGGAGAAGGATCTGGTGAAAAGGCTTTAAAATATGTGGCTACCCATAAACAAATTGATGTGCTCGGTATTTTAGCGGTAGCGTCTAATACGCATCATTGGGAATGGGCACGTGTAGATGTAAGTGTAGATCGGAATGGGAATTTAACCGAATACGGTGTTGATAAATTTGGACTTCCAGATGGCGAAATTGGCAGAATTAGCGGAGATACAATTTATTGTTTAGATGACTTGAATGTTCCTGTCATCGTTGGAGTCGGTGACATTGGTAAGATGTGTGGAAATGATGAATGGGAGAGGGGATCACCTATTACGAAGAAAGCAATTCAATTAATTTTGGAAAGGAGTGGTTTTTATGACGAAGCCTAAAAAAGTGGATATCCCTATATCAACTTTCATAAGTGACAATGAAAATTATTTAAAGCAGACAGTTGGGCTAGGCGTTACATACGATGTTGGCATTCGTAAATTTCAAATTTTGAATAAAGAAATTGGTGTGTTATTTGTAAACGGACTTTGTGATACAAATTATATTATCCCTATTTTAGAAGAAGCGGTGGATACAAATGAGATAAGGGATGTAGAAGAAGATACAGTGAAGCTTTTAGAGAATCGCTTAATCCATCAACAAGTAAGTAAAGTGAAAACGATGGATGAGGTAATGCTCCAAGTATTATCAGGACTCATCGTGATATTTGTGGAAGGTGAAACGGAAGCGTTTGCAATCGATGTTCGTAGTTATCCAGGGCGAACGCCGACAGAACCAGATACCGAAAAGGTAGTACGCGGTGCAAGGGATGGATTTGTTGAAAATATCGTTGTAAATACAGCATTAATCCGTAGAAGAATTCGAGATCCACGTCTTCGAAATGAAATGGTTCGAGTAGGAGATAGATCACAAACGGATATTTGCATTACATACGTTCAAGATGTTGCAAATCCAGATTTAGTAAAGATTATAAAACAAGAATTAAATAACATCGATGTAGATGGAATTACGATGGCGGATAAAACAGTAGAAGAATTTGTTGTAAAGCAAAGCTATAACCCATTTCCACTTATTCGATATACAGAAAGGCCAGATGTAGCAGCAAATCATCTACTAGAAGGACATGTGTTAGTACTTGTTGACACATCGCCAAGTGCTATGATTACACCGACAACATATTTTCATCATTTACAGCACGCGGAAGAGTTTAGACAAAATCCAGCTGTCGGTACATTTTTACGCTGGGTGCGCTTTTTAGGTGTTATATTCTCGTTATTTTTATTACCATTTTGGTTAGTGTTTGTATTTGATCCAACTCTTTTGCCAGCAAATCTTGCTTTTATTGGACCGACTAAGATGACGCATTTACCAATTTTATTACAGGTGTTAATGGCAGAGGTCGGACTTGAGTTTTTAAGGATGGCAGCCATTCATACTCCAACGCCGTTATCGTCTGCAGCAGGGTTGATTTCCGCTATATTAATTGGTCAAATTGCAATTGATGTAGGTTTGTTTGTGCCAGAAGTAATTTTGTATGTAGCAGTTTCGATGATTGGTGCATATGCAACACCGAGTTATGAATTAGGATTAGGGAATAAGGTTGGGAAATTGTTTGTTATTATTTTAACAGGCCTCTTCCATGAGATGGGATTTGTAATTGGTATGACGATATTAATTTTATTTTTAACGTCTATAAAAAGTTTACAAACACCTTATTTATGGCCGTTTTTACCATTTGATTGGGGCGCATTAACAAAAATTTTACTCCGTCCAACGATGTCTAGTTTAAAAGTACGACCAAGTATTGTAAGACCTCAAAATGTAAAAAGACAAAAATAAACGGGATTATACACCCGTTTATTTTTTTTAGCAAAAATTTATTATTTTTTAACAAAAATCAAACATTTTTTGTGTACACTTAGAGTAGATATTGTGTATGGAAGGGGAAGAGGACATGATTAAATTATTTGTAAGTGATTTAGATGACACGCTCGTTTACGATGTGAATCATATGCAAAAAGAAGATGAACGTGCGCTGTGTTGGTTAGCTGAGAAAGGGACAAATATTTGTTTTGCCTCTGGCCGCTTTACACACAGAATTGATGAAGTTGTAAAAAGGTTTTCATTCCCATATTATACAACTGGCTTAAATGGAGCGACAATGTTGCTTCCGGATGGAAATTTATTTCATGAATCGAGTTTTGAAAATGTGGTTGCCCAGGAAATATATCGATATATACATAAAAAAGGACTAGCGGATATTGTTTGTGCAAATGAGCAGCGATATACAAAAAGGAAGAATGAACATCACCATAATTTTGAAGCGTATATGGGCGTGCATATCGCTGAAATTGAAGCGTTAGAAGAAGAGTTTGGTAAGACTGTACACCCTGCAAAATTGTTTGTTTTTGGAGAAGAAGAGAAAATTGTGACGTTAGATCAAGAGCTACGAGATACGTTTCAAGGCGAAGCGGAAGTTTTTATATCAGGTAAACGCTATGTTGATATTATGCCAAGAGGCGTGAGTAAGGGGAGTGCTCTAAAGCGACTAATGGACCATTTGCAAATTGAAGCAAATGAAGTTGCTTGTATTGGAGATTCTTTCAATGATATTTCTATGTTTGAAGTAACCCCGCATTCATTTACTCTTCATCATGCCCATCCATATGTAAAGGAGAAAGCAAATCATATAGTGCGCTCGGTTGAAGAGGCTGTTATGAAATTACCATTACTTGTATAAAAAAGAAGCCCGTCACTGGCGGGCTTCTTTTTTACTTGAATAAAGATTTAACAAAATCAATGATACTTGAGAAGAAATCTTTCACTTTATCTAGAAAACTTTGTCCTTCTTCAGAACCTAAGAAGGCAGAAACGTGTTCTTTTGCTTTGTTTAATTGACTACCAACTTGATTCCAATCGATATTAAGATTTTTCATTTTATCAAATAACGATACTAAGTTATCTAACTGTTCATCTGTCAATGTAATGCCGAGTTGATCAGCAATTTTTTTAATTAATGAACGTAAATCTTCTGTTGTTTTTGGCTGTTCTTTTGCAATTTCTTCTTTAATTTTTGCAACAAGTTGAACTGCTTTTTCTTCACCAATTTTATCACCAAGCTGGGCTGTTTGTACCATTTCTTCATTCGCTACTTTTTTAACTTCTTCAGGAATTTGTTTATTGGACGCAGTTTCGTATGCTTTCATTAATCCAGTTAAAGCTGCAGTTCCTGAAACTTTAAAAGGTGCAGTAATTTGAATTTCTGCATCTTTTACACCTGCTGTAATCAAAGCGTTAGTGTACATTGCATCTGTTACCCAGTTAATGTTCTTTGATCGTACAATAAGACCAGATCCTGGTTTTGTGTATGTAATCATAGAAGAAGAAATTGCTCTCGTACCAATTTGTGCTTTTGGAACAATGCCTTCTAGAAATTTATGTTCTTCCGCATTAGATACAGTAATAATTGTAGCATCTTTCGGTGCTTTCATTTCTTTTAACAGATCTTGTTTTTGTTGTTCAGATAAGTTCTCTCCTAATGTAACAATTGATTCTCCCTCGATGATGTCTGCAAACGAAGCTGTTGGCATCATAAATACCGTTACAGCTAATAGCAGAGCTAGTAATTTCGTTTTCACGAAAAATCGCTCCCTTTCTCTTTCTAAAATTTTCGGGCAACAAAGTTATTATAGTATATATTTCTTATTTGTCACCTAGCTTTTTCCACATTTCAAAAAAGAAGTATCTAGATTGTCGGATTCTTTTTGTTTCTAGTCATGAATGTGGTAATATAGTGCTGAGATAGTTGAAAGGAGACATATACGTATGAAAACTTTAGGATACATATTAATGGAAAACGGTGAAAAAATCGACTTGGAATTTTTCCCAGAAGAAGCACCGAAAACAGTAGAAAACTTTAAAAAATTAGCAGAGCAAGGATTTTATGACGGTGTTACATTCCACCGTGTTATTCCTGGCTTCGTAAGCCAAGGTGGAGACCCAACAGGTACAGGTGCAGGTGGCCCAGGTTACTCTATTCCATGTGAAACTGATGGAAACCCTCATAGACACCTTGTAGGATCACTTTCTATGGCTCACGCTGGCCGTAACACAGGCGGTAGCCAATTCTTTATCGTTCATGAGCCACAGCCGCATTTAGATGGTGTTCATACTGTATTCGGTAAAGCAACAAGCGGTATTGAAACAGTATTAAAAATGCGTCAAGGCGATGTAATGAAAGAAGTTAAAGTTTGGGAAGAATAAGGTAAGGAAAAAGAGAGCTTTTGCTCTCTTTTTTATTTTTAATGAGATTGAGTACTACTTCTACAGCTCATCATACAAGTAGTATTGTTGCTAAAATATATTGTTTGTGAGAACAAACCTTTAACCAATTACATAGAATACATTACATTATATGTTTCAATAAATATTTTTTGTTATATTAATTTTGCTAGAATTGTGCTGCTTTAGAGTAACTATAAATGAAGTGCTGTTGAATGATATGTTTCTTTCCATTCCATATAAAATTTTCTTTTTTTAACTCTATTTATTAAAGGAATAGTGCTGAAACATAGATTTGACTTTCTTCTTTTCGCTTTGTATGATTATCAAGTTGTTTTAGACTCTTCTCACTCTGTTGAAAATATTGTAAAATGAATGTGATATGAAAAGAGTGATTGAGGGGATTACTAGTTTGTAACTTTTGTAAGAAGGGATAAGGGTTATGTTAATTCGTTTTAAAAAAAGTTATGAAAAAATTGCAATGGGGCTTCTTTCGTTTATGCCAACTGAAAAAGATGTGAAAACATTACAATTGACAATGAAAGAATATGAAGCAAAAGATGATTGGCAATTGTATTTGTGGAAAGAAAATGAAGATTTTGTTGGAATAATGGGGATTGTAAAAAAAGAGAATCAAGTATTAGAAATTCAGCATTTGAGTGTGAACCCGTCTCACCGTCATGTGGGGATTGGGACGAAGATGGTTCAAGAGTTAAAGAGTAAATTTCTTGAGTTTACAATTTGCGGAAATGAGCAAACAGCAAGTTTTTGCGAAAAATGTAAAGGGCTAGAACAAAATATACATTCGTGAAAGCAGAGATAAGTAGTTTATTATCTCTGCTTTCTTTTTTGTAATTGTTCGTTTCGTTCAGTAATGACCTCTGTGCGATCACGCAAAGTGTGCTTGTTTATAATATATTCACCTGGGATAGCATTCAAGTCTTTCCAAGAGAGGTTTTGTTTTTGACATAACTCTATGCACTGCTTCTCTAACGATGAATCTGATAAGGGTAAAAATAAAGGTACAAAACGTTCTTTTTTATGGATAGATTGCAATCTTTCATTGAGCAAGGAAAGAAGTTGTACTTGATTAATTCCTAAACGTTGTAAAGGCACACCGCTTTTTTCTAAAATTGTAATTGCGCTTTTCATCATTTTTGTAGAACCATTCCAATTAGCACGTCTTTGGTGGTATAAAGAAACTGCAATTTGAATGAGACCAACTAAGTAATGATCACGATTACCTCTTGGTTTTGTCTTCCAATACTCTTCTAGTATTTCGTGGCATTCAAAATAGTCATAATCTCCATGGAAATGAATTAAAAATTGTATGTATTCGGTAGGATACATGTTTTCTCGCTCCTATCTAACGGTTATACATATAAGTGTATCATAGAAATATGAACAATAAACGACTAGGAGGTTTCCCCCTAGCCGTTATTGTTCATATTAGCAGAAGCAAGCTGCTCCTACAATAATTAGTAAAATAAACAGTACAACAAGTAATGCGAACCCACCGCTAAAACCACAATCAACGTGACCCATAGTTTTTTGACCTCCTACATTGTTCTTACTACACTGTTATCATATGAAGTGGTGGGCATGATGACATAGGCATCGGTCTATTTTTAATTAAATTTCTTAAAAAGGTTGGATAGAACATGAGTATGCTCTATACTTATGTTGTTATAGAAAAAATGTGGTGGGATGCTTTGTGCAATATAATTTTAAAGTAGAGGCTTTTGAAGGGCCGTTAGATCTATTGTTACATTTAATACATCGTTATGAAATTGATATATATAATATTCCTGTAGCAGATATTACAGAGCAATATTTATCTTATGTGCATACGATGAAAGAACTTCAATTAGATGTTGCAAGTGAGTATTTAGTAATGGCTGCAACGTTATTACAAATTAAAAGTAAGATGTTGTTGCCGAAACATGAAGAAGATGTACTTGATAACGGTGATGATTTTATAGATGATCCTCGTCAAGAATTGATGGAGAGGTTAATTGAATATAAGAAATATAAGCAAGTTGCTACTGAGTTAAAAGAAAGAGAACAAGAAAGAGCACAGCTATATACACGTCCACCAATTGACTTTACATCGTTGCAACAAGAAGAGGAGACAAGCTTACCTCTTGATGTTACGTTATATGATATGCTAGCAGCATTTCAAAAATTAATGCGCCGTAAAAAGGCAAAAAAACCTGTAACAACACGTATTACTCGTCAAGAAATACCAATTGAACAGCGAATGACTGATATTTTAAAACAGTTAAAAATAAAGGGTGGTCGCCAAAGTTTTTATGATTTGTTTGTTGATGATGAACGTGAAATAATGGTTGTAACATTTTTAGCAGTTCTGGAACTTATGAAAAACCAACAAATCATAATTGAGCAAGAACATAATTTTGATGAAATTTTCGTATCAAGCTCTAATAAATCTGCATAGAGCAAGTATGTGAAAATGGGATAGCAACATTTTATCTCATGCTATGTTTTAATGTATCGTTTGGAACAAGAGAAAAAATATTGAACCGAACGCATTAATTGTGATTCGGTTTTTTGATGTGTATTTTTATGAGAAAATAGAAGGAAGGAGCTCGTGAAATGGATAGGAAAGAACAAAAGTCAATTATTGAAGGCCTTTTATTTGTTTCTGGTGATGAAGGGATTTATCCAGAACAAATAGCGAAAGTTCTTGAAATTGAAATGAATGAAGCAATTAATATTTTAGAAGAAATGCAACAAGAATGTGAAGGTGCAAACCGTGGTTTGCAAATTGTACAGTATGCAAAAGTATATCGTTTTGCTACAAAGAAAGAACATGCTTCATATTATCAAAAATTAATAGATACACCAACAGCTGCTTCACTCTCACAAGCTGCCCTCGAAACGTTAGCGATTGTTGCATATCGCCAACCAATCACAAGGACTGAAATGGAAGAGATTAGAGGAGTTAAAACTGATAAGGCGTTACAAACGTTGGTTTCACATTTACTTATAAAAGAAATGGGAAGAGCAGAAGGACCAGGGCGTCCTATTTTATACGGAACAACAAAAGAATTTTTAGACACATTTGGATTGAAAACATTAGATGATTTACCACCGCTTTCTGAAGAGAATGAACAAATGAATGAAGCAGATTTATTCTTCGGTTCCTTACAAGAGATATCGAAATAAAAGCTTAGCATTTTGCTAAGCTTTTTTTGTATATCAATTATTTACAGTGCCATACTAAATGAAAAAAGGAGACGAGTTATGAGAGGTATGCGGATTATTTTATTATTAGTTTCTGTTTTATTATGTTTTTCTTTAAATAGCGCATCAGCTAAAAGGTATATGATGTCCATTCATACTACGTCTCCTTTACATATGCATCGGCAACATCTTAGTAAAATGAAAGTGAGCTTTTTAAAAGTGGGGCAAGGTGACGCAACACTTATTATAATGCCAAATGGACAAACAATGTTAATTGATGGAGGACCTTATGAAGCAGGAGAGGTTATTATTCAGAAATTAATTGAGAAAGGGATTAATCATTTAGATGTAATTGTCAGTACGCATCCCGATATGGATCATATAGGGGGGTTAATTCCAATTGTAGAGCAAATGCCGGTATCGCTTATATTAGATAGCGGAAAAACATATAGTTCTCTTACTTATCATACGTATCGGAATAATATAAAAAAAAGAGGGATACCTTTCGTTTCAGTAAAGGAAGGACAATATATACCGCTGGATCCACATGTTTCTATACAAGTATTAAACAACGGGAAATCAAAAGATGAAAATAATGAATCCTCAATTGTTTTAAAGGTGCGATATGGAAAAGCGGATTTTTTATTAATGGGTGACGCGGATGTACGGACAGAACATGAAATATTAAAACAATTTGATGTCCATGCAGATGTGTTAAAAGTGGGGCATCATGGCTCATATACTTCAACAAGTGAAACGTTTATAAAAAAAGTGGAACCGCAGTTTGCTATTCTATCGTACGGGAGTAATAATCCGTATGGACATCCTCACCAAAGTGTAGTGAAACGCTTAAAAAGGCACGGTATAATGGTATATAGAACGAATAAACGTACAGTAGAAATGGAAACAGATGGTGAACATATTATGTTAGAATCTAGCGGATTAATGCCATTGTTGAAGTGATTTCTATATTAGGGGGCGATACTGTCCCTTTTTGGAAAAATGAATAATATATATTATAATTATAAGAGACGTAAGAAATTTCCTTTTCTGTTGAATAAAAAGGAAATTTCATTAGAATGTATAGACAACTACTCGTGCGTATATTAAGATGGAACTAGGCGAATAAGGTAATAATAACAAGTAGGTAATTCATGGGAAAGGATCGATGAAAATGAAAACGCAAATTGTCATCAATGCCAAAATTTACACAGGTCAAGAAATAGTGGAAAACGGATTTATTCGTTACGCAGAAACCATTAAAGAAATTGGTTTGATGGCTCAATATGTACCACAAGAAAGTGAAACTGTTTTTGATGCTACAGGGAAGATTATAATTCCAGGTATGATCGAT
Organism: Bacillus sp. BR3(2024); assembly: GCF_039134555.1. NCBI lineage: Bacteria > Bacillati > Bacillota > Bacilli > Caryophanales > Bacillaceae > Bacillus > Bacillus sp. BR3(2024). Next base: position 3,894,991 of record NZ_CP152433.1, on the reverse strand, counting down.
GTTCATATTCATGGTGGATACGATATTGATGCGATGGATGCAAATAGCGATGGGTTAGTAACTCTAGGTAAAGAAATGTTAAAAGAAGGGGTTACAACTTACTTCCCAACAACAATGACACAAGCTCCAGAGGCAATTGAAGCAGCGTTAACTGCTGCGAAAGAAGCAAAAGAAAAAGGAGCGCATTTCGAATATATTCATTTAGAAGGACCTTATGTTTCAAAGAAACGTGCAGGTGCACAGCCACTTGAACATATCGTTCCTGCAAATATTGAGCAATTTAAACAATGGCAAGAAGCAAGTGGGAACTTAATTAAATTAGTAACATATGCACCAGAAGAAGAGGGAGCATTAGAGTTTGAACAATATCTTGCTGAAACTGGTGTAGTTGGCACAATGGGGCATACAGATGCAATTGATGCGCAACTAAAAAATAGAAAGATTACACATGCGACACATTTATACAATCAAATGCGTGGATTACATCACCGTGAACCAGGAGTTGTTGGTCATGTGTTATTAAATCCAGATGTAATGGTTGAAGTAATTACAGATGGTATTCATATTCACCCTGATATGGTGAAATTAGCATATAAGTTAAAAGGACCGAAAAAAGTAAGTGTTATTACTGACGCAATGCGTGCAAAAGGTCTTGAAGATGGATTATATGAGCTTGGCGGACAGCCAGTACATGTAAAAGATGGTAGTGCTCGATTAGAAGATGGAACGTTAGCTGGTAGTATTCTAAAAATGGATCAAGCTTTCCGAAATGTAATTGAATTTACAGGTTGTTCAATCGAAGATGCAGTACTTATGACATCAGTTAACCAAGCAGAAGAGTTTGGATTAAATAATAAAGGTGCATTAGCGGTAGGAAAAGATGCAGACTTTGTTGTGATGAATGAAGATTTACATGTATATGATACGGTTCGTTTAGGAATTCATATGAAGGAAGGGAAGTAATTAAATGAATATTCTTGTTGTAAAAACTCCAGAAGAATTAGCAGAAGCAGGTTATAAATTAATTGAAGAAGTTGTAAAAACAAAAGAAAATCCAACATTAGGAATGGCTACAGGAAGCTCTCCATTAGGTATTTATGCAGAAATGCGAAAAAATAAACTTGATACAAGCCGTGTAACCACTGTAAACTTAGATGAGTACGTAAATTTACCACATGAAGATAAAAACAGCTATCACTATTTCATGCAAGAACAGTTGTTTGATCATCTTCCATTTAAACAAACTTATGTACCAAACGGGATGGCAAGTGATTTAGAGGAAGAGTGCAAACGTTACGAGAGCATTCTAGCTGCTAACCCAGTTGACCTACAGATTCTTGGAATCGGTGAAAACGGTCACATCGGATTTAATGAGCCAGGAACACCGTTTAATTCTCCAACAAACATTGTTGAATTAACAGAATCTACACGCCAAGCAAACCTTCGATTCTTCGAAAAAGAAGAAGATGTGCCAACTCATGCGATTACAATGGGAATTGGAAGCATTATGAAAGCGAAACAAGTTCTACTTGTTGCTATGGGTTCTAAAAAGGCAGAAGCTGTTAAAGAATTATTGCAAGGTGAATATAGTGAAGAGTGTCCGGCTACAGTTTTACAACGTCATCCGAATGTAACCGTAATCGCTGATCAAGAAGCTCTATCTTTATGCAGTGAGGCGATTGCTGATGAACATCGACAAGTATTCACCATTTCCGATCTATTATCAGATTCAAGAGTGGGTGAAACAGCTAATTGAGGACGGCGAATGGAAGCCGGGAGATAAAATCCCATCTGAGAATGAACTTTGTGATAAGTTCGAAGTGAGTCGAATGACAATCAGACAGGCGATTAATAATTTAGTGGAACAAGGCTATTTATATCGGAAGCGTGGAATTGGAACATTTGTCCAACTTCCGAAAGTGGAACAAAAATTGCAAGGAATGACGGGATTCACAGAAGACATGATTTCTCGTGGGATGAACCCAAGTAGTCAATTACTTAGTTTCCGCCTAGTTCCAGCTACTGCTAAAATAGCAGACCGGTTGAGAATACAGGAGGGGGAATCGGTTTATGAAGTGAGGCGTATTCGCTTAGCTGATGATGAACCGATTGCTTTTGAGACGACATATTTGTCGCCAGCTCTTGTAAAAGATATTAACGAAGAGATATTGCAACAATCTTTATATGAACATTTAGAGAAAAAACTGGGCTTTAAACTTGTTAGCGCTACTCAGTCAATTGAAGCTTCCGTTGCGACGGAAAATGAAGCTGAACATCTGCATATTCCTAAAAAGGCGCCTGTACTTGTAATGCGTCAATGGTCATATTCAGAAGGTGAGATACCGCTAGAGTACGTGAAATGTATTTATCGTGGAGATCGTTATAAATTTATTACGAATATCGCACGTAACAAATAGTATATTTCAGTTTGTGAAGTACAGTGGAATTGAAAATGGTTAACATGTAAAGAAATAAAAATACGACTCATCCTTATAAGGAATGAGTCGTATTTTTATTATGAGCAATTACGTGGTTAACAGCATCTTTGACGTGATTTACTACATAGTGAGCGTGTTTTTTTACTGCATCATCTGCTTGCGACATAGCAAAACTGTGAGGAGTTAAAGAAAACATAGGAATGTCATTATAAGAATCCCCTATACAAGCAATTTCCTCAGGTTTTATTTGAAACTCATTTAATAAAACAGAAATGGCAGAGCCTTTACTAACATTCGGTGGCATTACATCTAAACATTGTTCTGCTGAGATGAAAGTACTAACTTTCCCGTGGAATTTTTCATCAATTTTTTTCTGAAGGAGTTGTAAGCTCTCCTTTGTTCCACCGACAGAAATTTTATTTGGGAAAATTGTATCATCAATCTTCTGTAGTAAGTTTGGTTCTTCAACAGAAGTCATAGTTACTTGTTTTTCAAGTTCTTGAATGAAAGGTGTTTTCTCTTCAATGTAATAATTATGCTCATCACTTACATAACGGAAATAAGGATCTTCATTCGTCATAGCTAACAAATCGGGAAGTATGCTGGAATCAAAAGTTGCAGATAATAGTTGTTTATTTTCATGTGTATATACAAAAACACCATTTACACTAATGCGATGAAAATTTGTATTTACAGCTTTCATTAAGTCTGCAATTTCATTATCAAGTCTTCCGGAAGCGAAGCAAAGAATAACATTTTGCTCGGCAAGGCTGCGCAGTGCCGCAACATCTTGTTCGTCAATAAGACCTCCGTGTTGCATCATTGTACCATCGATATCACTTACAAACATTTTAATCATGCTGTTATCTCCTTTCTATGTACAGTTGCTCTTACATTATACGCATCATATATAAACATGTCTAAAAAATGAATTTTTATTAAATGGCAGATGTTTTACATTGACGACAAAGAAGAATATTCTGTAACATAAAAGTAGGCTATTTAAGTACGAGGGTGGTGTTATATGAGTAATTATCTAGAAATTAAAAAAGTTTTAAATAATAATGTCATCATTGCTAGCCATCCGGAACACGAGGAAGTAGTAGTGATTGGTAAAGGAATTGGATTTGGGAAAAAAGCGAAAGATGTATTGGAGCAAGAACAAATCGAAAAGATGTTTGTCTTAAAAAATGAACGTGATCGTGAACAATACAAATTATTAGTGCCGCATATTAGTGAAAAATTAATTGAATTGATGAACGATATTATGCTGTACATTCAAGGGAAAGCGAAATCGCCACTAAATGAACATATTCATATTGCGTTAACAGATCATATTTCATTTGCGATTAAAAGGTTAAAACAAGGACTTACAATTGATAACCCTTTTTTAGTTGAAACAAAAATGCTCTATCCAAAGGAATATGAAATTGCGGAAGGTGTTGTAGAACTTTTAAATTCTCGTTTGCAAATTACATTGCCAGAAGGAGAAATTGGTTTTATTGCACTTCACATTTACAGTTCGCTTACAAATTCTGATTTATCTTCAGTTAATCAAAACTCCCGTCTCATTGCACAACTTGTATCTTTAATTGAGACAAACTTACAAATTACATTAGATCAAGAGAGCATTCATTATTTACGTCTTATTCGTCATCTTCAATATGCTATTGAGAGGGTGAAAAAAGGAGAAAAAGTAGAGGAATCGCAAAGTTTTGCTGATTTATTAAAGGCGGAGTATCCAGCTTGCTATAACTTGGCTTGGAAGCTAGTTAAGGTCATGCAAAAAGAGTTGCAACTACCTGTATATGAAGCTGAAAGTATTTATTTAACGATGCACTTGCAACGCTTAGTAAAGGCAGAGCATGTGTAAAAAGCCATATATTTTTGTCTAAAATGAAAACGTTAAAAAAAATGATTGAATCGCTTACAATAGTTATGTATAATAACTATTGCAAAGTTATACAAATTTCGACAAACACATTAAGGTGAGTAACGAAAACGTTTGCCTTAATTATAGTGAACTTATACGTAAACCTATTTTTGACACGTGTTACTGATTCGATCAGGCATGAGTGGAGAAAAGTAAGGAATGTAAGCTAGAGAAAGGGATATACTACCCTTTGTATAGCTATCGTTCTATCTTTTTTTCCTCATGTCTTTTTGGCGTTTGTCGGAAGGTATCAATATAGATAAGAGAGGAAGGGTTTCCATGTTTAAGAAGATCTTTGGTGTTCTTCAAAAAGTCGGAAAAGCGTTAATGCTTCCAGTAGCGATTTTACCGGCGGCAGGTATTTTACTTGGATTTGGTAATGCATTTCAAAATCCACAGTTAACAAATGTTATTCCTGCTTTAAAAGCAGATTGGTTCGTAATGGTTGCAAAAATTATGGAACAATCTGGTGATATTATTTTCGCTAACCTTGCATTATTATTCGCAGTTGGGGTAGCAATTGGTTTAGCTGGTGGAGACGGAGTAGCTGGTTTAGCAGCATTCGTCGGCTACTTAATTATGAACAAAACGATGAGTGTGTTCTTAGAAGTAGATAAGCTAGTGAAAGTAACAAGTTCTGGAGCAGACCCAGTAAAAATTGGATTTGCAGATCCAGCGTATGCAAACGTATTAGGTATTCCAACGCTACAAACAGGGGTATTTGGTGGTATTATCGTCGGTATAGTAGCGGCATATTGCTATAATAAATACTTCAATATTGAATTACCATCATACTTAGGTTTCTTTGCAGGTAAGCGTTTCGTACCGATTGCAACTGCAACATTCTCTTTAATAGTAGGTATTATCATGTGCTTCGTTTGGCCATACATTCAAGGTGGCTTAAACACGTTCTCACATCAAATGATTGATGCAAATAGAACAATTGCAGCATTTATATTCGGTTTAATTGAACGTTCATTAATTCCATTTGGATTACATCACATTTTCTATTCACCGTTCTGGTTCGAATTCGGTCAGTATACAAATGCAGCTGGCGAATTAATCCGTGGTGACCAAAAAATCTTTATGGCACAGTTAAAAGACGGTGTAGAATTAACAGCAGGGACATTTACAACTGGTAAGTATCCGTTCATGATGTTCGGTCTTCCAGCAGCAGCTTTAGCAATGTACCATGAAGCACGTCCAGAAAATAAAAAATTAGCAGCAGGTATTTTAGGTTCTGCAGCATTAACATCTTTCTTAACAGGTATTACAGAGCCACTTGAATTTTCATTCTTATTCGTAGCGCCAGTATTATTCGGAATTCACGCTGTATTTGCTGGTCTATCATTTATGACAATGCAAATTTTAGGTGTTAAAATTGGTATGACATTCTCTGGTGGTTTAATTGACTTCCTATTATTCGGTGTACTACCAGGCCGTACAGCATGGTGGTGGGTAATTATTGTTGGTCTTGTACTAGCAGTTATTTACTACTTCGGATTCCGCTTTGCAATTCGTAAATGGAATCTAAAAACACCTGGTCGTGAAGTGGCAAATGCAAATGACGGCGCAGGAAAAGCAGAAGCAGGCGAACTCCCTCGTGAAGTATTAGTAGCACTTGGTGGTAAAGAAAACATTGCTTCTTTAGATGCTTGTATTACTCGTTTACGTGTTCAAGTTAACGAACAAAAGAATGTAAACAAAGACCGCTTAAAAGAACTTGGAGCAGCTGGTGTACTTGAAGTTGGAAATAACATTCAAGCTATTTTCGGACCGAAATCTGACACATTAAAATCACAAATTCATGATATTATGTCAGGTCGTACACCTCATGTTGAAAAAGAAGAACCTGTAAAAGTGGAAGAAACTCCTCAAAAAGTTGATGAAAATGAAACAATTGTATCACCAATCGAAGGAAAAATCTTACCAATTACAGAAGTACCTGACCAAGTATTCTCAGGAAAAATGATGGGAGACGGATTTGCAATTGAGCCAACTGAAGGAACAGTAGTTTCTCCAGTGAACGGTGAGATTGTCAATGTATTCCCTACAAAACATGCGATTGGTATTCAATCTGAAGGCGGAAAAGAAATTTTAATTCACTTCGGTATTGATACTGTAAAATTAAATGGTGAAGGTTTTGAAGCGCTTGTAGCACAAGGCGACAAGGTGAAACAAGGCCAACCATTATTAAAAGTAGATCTTGCATTTGTAAAAGAAAATGCACCATCTATCATTACACCAATTGTCTTTACAAACTTACAACAAGGGCAACAAGTCGAATTGAAAAAAGATGGAAATGTTAAGAAGGGCGAAACCGCTATTATTGACATTCAGTAGGAATTTGACGCAAAATGTTTATAATTATAATAGGCGATGTGGTTGACCGAACATCGCCTATTATATACAATAGATGATGTAGTACTCACGTCTATACAACTAAAAAATACTGTAATTTAAAGGAGATAAATTATCATGGAAAAAATCTTTAAAGTAACTAGCGACTCAGGAATTCATGCTCGTCCAGCAACTCTACTTGTAAACACTGCAAGCAAATTCGGTTCTGATATTAACTTAGAGTATAACGGAAAGAACGTTAACTTAAAATCAATCATGGGCGTTATGTCTTTAGGCATTCAACAAAACGCAGAAATTAAAATCACTGCAAATGGTGATGATGCAGCTCAAGCACTAGCAGCTATCGAAGAAACTATGAAAAACGAAGGATTAGGAGAATAATGACTCTTAACATTCAAGGGATCGCTGCATCAAGTGGGATTGCTATTGCAAAGGCTTTCAGACTTGAAAATCCTGAATTTAACATCGAAAAGAAATCAATTACAAACGAAGCTGCAGAAATTGCACGCTTAGACGCTGCGCTTGAGAAAGCAAAAACTGAATTAGAAGCTATTAAGGACCACGCATTTGCTGAGCTAGGTGCTGACAAAGCTGCAATCTTTGAAGCACATTTATTAGTGTTAAATGATCCAGAACTAGTAAACCCAGTAAAAGATAAAGTAAATAGCGAAAAAGTAAATGCTGAATTTGCAATGGATGAAGTTGCATCAATGTTTATTTCTATGTTTGAAAACATGGATAACGAATATATGAAAGAACGTGCTGCGGACATTCGTGACGTAACAAAACGCGTTCTTGCACATTTACTAGGAATTAACTTCTCAAATCCTGGTACAATTTCTGAAGAGGTAATCATCATTGCTGAAGATTTAACACCATCTGATACAGCTCAGTTAAACCGTAAGTATGCAAAAGGTTTCACTACTGATATCGGTGGACGTACATCTCACTCAGCAATTATGGCTCGTTCTATGGAAATTCCAGCTGTTGTTGGTACAAAAGTTGTTATGGAGAAAATCCAAAACGGCGATATCGTTATCATTGACGGTTTAGATGGAGAAGTAATTGTAAACCCATCAGAAGAAACTCTTCGTTCGTTTGAAGAAAAGAAAGCGAAATTTGAAGAGCAAAAAGCTGAATGGGCTAAATTAAAAGACCAAGCTACTGTAACAAGTGACGGACATCACGTTGAGCTTGTTGCAAATATCGGAACACCAAATGATGTACAAGGTATTATCGATAATGGCGGAGAAGGCGTTGGCTTATACCGTACAGAATTCTTATACATGGGCCGTGACAATCTTCCAACAGAAGAAGAGCAGTTCGAAGCGTATAAAGCAGTTCTTGAAGGTGTAAAAGAAGGTCAACCAGTCGTTGTTCGTACACTTGATATCGGTGGAGATAAAGAGCTTCCATACTTACATTTACCAAAAGAAATGAACCCATTCTTAGGATATCGTGCAATTCGCTTATGTCTTGATGAGCAAGATGTGTTCCGTACACAACTTCGTGCATTACTTCGTGCTAGCGTATACGGTAACTTAAAAATTATGTTCCCAATGATTGCAACTCTTGATGAGTTCCGTCAAGCGAAAGCAATTTTATTAGAAGAGAAAGCGAAACTTGTAGAAGCGGGTACAACTGTTTCTGATTCTATTGAAGTTGGTATGATGGTTGAAATCCCAGCTTCAGCAGTATTAGCAGATCAATTCGCGAAAGAAGTTGACTTCTTCTCTATCGGAACAAATGATTTAATCCAATACACAATGGCTGCAGACCGTATGAACGAACAAGTATCATACTTATACCAACCATATAACCCATCTATTTTACGTCTTGTAAGAATGGTTATCGATGCTGCTCATAAAGAAGGAAAATGGGCTGGTATGTGTGGTGAGATGGCGGGCGATTCACTTGCTATCCCATTACTATTAGGATTAGGGTTAGATGAGTTCAGTATGAGTGCAACATCTATTCTTCCTGCAAGAACACAGCTAAGCAAGTTGTCAAAAGCAGAAATGGGAACATTAGCAGAAAAAGCATTAATGATGTCAACTGCTGAAGAAGTTGTTGAACTAGTTAAAAGCATCTAATTAATAAAAAAACCTGAGTCGATTTGAAATCGGTCTCAGGTTTTTTCTATGAGAAAAGTAAATCTTATTTGCTTACTATCGAGGATAAGAGACAGAATTAGATAGCGATTGCAACGATATCAGTTGGGCATACACGTAAAATACCAGTAAAAGTATTTCGATTTTGATTGTTCTTATCGTCTTTATTGTTATCTTTGTTGTCTTTGTCATTACGAGCTAAAGCAGAGAAAAGAGCAACACCGTTAGCGAAACCTTCAAAAATTACATTGTTGAAAGTACCATTACCTCTAATGCTTAAAAGAGAAAGTTCTGTTCCAACTGAAATGCTAGCAAGTACGTTACATACAGCTGGTTGTTGTGGTCTAACCTCTCTCTCTCTCTCTTTCTCGCGATGGTCGCGCTCTCTTTCATGATGATGACATTCTCTAAAGTTATCACAGCATCCAAATGATCCAAACATAATCCTCATCACCCCCTTCACACTTATAATCTATGTAAGTTCGGTAGTTAGTGACTGGACAGAGAGTGGAATTTTTTCTAGGGGATTTTCTCATTTTAAATGACTAGCTGGGTGTTTAGTATGGAATGATGTTTAAAATAGGTGGAATATAACAAAAAAATGTAAAAACCACCGAAATAAATGAAATGGGTAGCCTTTACACTTTTTTACTTTTATATAAAACGATGATATATACAGGAAGAGCTAGGAGTAGTGGTACAATGGATCGTGCAGTATGTTTTTCTGATTCTAATTGGAATGCTTCTTCTTTTGGAAATTGTAAAATGGAGATGTTTGCGGCATCACCAATAAAATATAGAAGCAGTACAGTTACTATGTAACATAAAAGTGCGATAAAGCTTCCGTATGAACTCAATGAAAATCCCTCTCTTGTTATCTATTTGTTATCATTGTATCACAATTGTAACAAAAATACACGGGTATATTTCAACGCCTTAACAAAATTCGACACGAAACGTCACGTTTATTTATGAGAAGGGAATAGAATATACTTTTCCATAAGTATAAATGTCGAATGATTTGTAGTAATATTACAAAATTATGACAGGGAATAAAAAAACGAAGGCAATGTAGTTGCCTTCGTTTTTTATTATTTTGCCCACTCGCTTACTTGCTCTACGCTCATGCGAGGTGCAGGGTGGCCTTTTAAAGTTGATTCACCAATTGTAATAAGCATAATAGGAACGTAACGAGATGAAACGTTAAATTCGTCTGTCAGTGCTTGTGGATTGAAGCCACCAATAGCACAAGTATCCCAACCAGTTGCTTTAGCTGCAAGCATAAGTTGCATTGCTGCTAAAGATGCATTTGAAAAGGCAGCATCTCTTGGGAATTGTTCACGAGCATATGCAGATTCAATATTTTTAGCTAAGCGTTCTTTTGCTTCTTCTTTCATAAATCCCTGTTCTACAATTGGACCATATACTGGCTCAACATTTTTATAAGCTTCTAAATCACCTAAAATAGCGACTACTGCAGAAGCATCAAGAATTTGTTGTTGGTTATAAGCTATTGGGTGTAATCGTTTTTGTACATCTTCACCTTGAAAAACAAGGAATTTCCAGTGTTGTAAGTTCCAAGCGGAAGGTGCTTGTGCTGCTGCTTTTAAAATCTCATGTAATTCTGTAGATGAGATTTCTTTATTTGGGTTGAATGCACGTGTAGATGTGCGTTCATATAGGACGTTAAAAAAGTTGTCGTTTGTCATAATATATCCTCCAAATTGTATATAAAATTATCGGGAAAACGCAATGTATATAACTTACATTTTGTAAGTTATCGAATTTAAGAATATAATATCTTTATTTTAATTGTCAAGTTTTAAGAAATAAGCTAGGGCATTCATACAAACGATATAATTCCTATAATCATACACTAAAAAAGGAATTTATAGAGTGAAAAGGGAAGATAACATTCTCAATTAGCTTGTTAATATGTATTTCTCACAAATTAAAGTTTATTGGAGAACAGTCTTTTAAAAATGTTTGTGAGGAATTCAGTAGAACAAGATATATGAAGTGAGTGAAGACTAGTGATGAACATACTACATTTTTTATTAGAGAATACGGTTTTCCAAAATGTGTTACAAGATCTGCAGTTAAATGTCCTTTATATAGAAAATGGATGTAAACATCAACAAACGATAGAAAATATCCATCCAAAATGTATGTTTATAGCAAATAGTTTTGAAGAGGGCGAACTATTATTTCAAAGAACGAAACCGCACATTATAATTATGTATGTAACAGATTATTCTCAAATAAAATATATAAAGAATATGTATACCTCGCAAAGTACATTCATTGTCATTTGGGATCAACAAATAACAAAGGAATTTACAGATGTACTTGCATTAGGAATACGTAATATTGTAATAGCCCCTGTAACTCCGCAAGCAGTGTTAGAAGAAGTGAATAAGAGTTTGTATCAACTTTCTTTAGTAAGGCAAGTTAGTTTACAACAGGAACTGCTTCAAACGATGTTTGATTTTCAAAATGATTTATTATTTATAGTAGAAGATGATGAAATTGTTGATTGTAATACAAATTTTTTAACGTTTTTCGGATATGAAAATTTGTTTGCCTATCGCGAGCAACATTTAGTATTTGCTGAACATTTTATTAGAGAAAATGGATACTACTCGACGACGCATGATATAACATGGCTAGACGATACTTTATCAAGCGGTAGAAGAATTAAGATGTCAAATTATGAAGGGGCAGTATCTACTTTTCTATTACGTGCGACACCATTGCCAGAAGATTTATCAAGATTTATTGTAAAGTGCACGGAAATTACAGAATTAGATGAAATCTATCAAGAACAAGAAAGACTTGCTATGATAGATTCATTGACAGAGATTTATAATCGTTTAAAGTTTCAACAAATACTAGAGGTAGAATGGGAAAAGGTAATACGTAATGATGAGAAAATAGCAATTATTTTATTTGATATAGATAATTTTAAAACAGTTAATGACACATATGGTCATGATTTTGGCGATTTGGCATTAATACAACTTGCAGAGCTTATGAAATCTAAAGTGGAGCAGCAACATGTATTTGCAAGATGGGGAGGGGAAGAATTCATTATATTAGTGACAAATACAGTAGAAAAGGAAGCATTTCAAGTTGCGGAATCATTACGATTCTTCATTGAAACAAAGCAATTCACTGGAATTTCGAAGTTAACAGCTAGCTTTGGAGTTGCGTTATATGAACAAGGAACTACAAGAGAAGAATTAATGCAACGAGCGGATATTGCATTATATGAAGCGAAAAAAAATGGAAAGAATCAAGTATGTGTGTATAGAAAAGAAAAAATGTGATTTTTCGCAACAAATTGTTGCGATTTTTTTTTATTGTTTGATAATAGAATAGGGGGACAATTTTTAGCGAAGGAATTATGGAGGATCAATATGATAAAAAAAGTAATGGTGGTGGCTTCACTGTCTGCTATAGTTGGCGGCGGAGTATACTATTTTCTTGTTAGCCCCAATATAAAGGAAAACACTGTATTAACAACTAAAGTGAATCCTACTATTGAATCGGAAGTACAAGGGAATATAGAAGAAAAAGAAGAGCAACAAATTGATTATGCTAGCATATCTCAAAAATTAGATCAATATTTAGTCGGAAAGCAATTCAATGGAACAGTTTTGGTAACAGATAAAGAGCATGTTATATTGAATAAAGGATATGGGTATGCTGATGTTCAAAATAAAATAGAAAATACGCCTCAAACAAAATATCGTATCGGTTCTATTACGAAAACAGTCGTTGCCACATCTATTTTACAGCTGCAAGAACAAGGGAAATTGAATATTCAAGATAATGTAAATAAATATATTCCTTCATTTCCGGAGAATAAAAATATTACGCTATATCATTTATTAACGCATACCTCTGGTTTACCTGAACACGCAAAAGGCAATATTAATGCGGCTTCCCGCTTACAATTAATTAATTGGATTGGACGTCAAAATTTAGAATTTCCTGCAGGAACAGGTTGGAGATATACAGATTATAATTATATGGTGCTTGCTTATATAATAGAACATATATCGAAAAAACCTTTAGGAGATTACATAAAAGAAAACATATTTGTAAAAGCAGATATGCATGAATCCGGTATGGGAAATATGGTACCTGGAGATAAAAATTTTACAAAGGGTTATGTGAAAAAAGATCAAGAGCTTGTACCAGCGCAGAAGTTAGGCATGGATTGGCTATATGGTTGTGGTGAGATGTATACGACAGTTGGAGATATGAAGAAATTAGACGAAGCAATTATAAATGGAAAACTTCTTTCTGAACAAAGTATACAAGCAATGTTTTCACCTTCAGCAGAACGGAAATATGCATTTAGTTTTTATATATATCCAGATTATTTTCATAATCATGGTGTATTATCTGGTTGGAACACTTTCAATAATTTTAATAAAGAAAAAGGAACTTTTGTTATTTTATTTTCAAATGTGAAAAATAGTATGGATGATGACTTTAATAAAGAGTTCCGAAAGATGGTAAATGATTTATTAGAACAAAGGGGATGAGAAAATGGAACATAAAACTTTATCAATAGGTTTCATTGGTATTGGCGTAATGGGAAAAAGTATGGTTTATCACTTAATGCAAGATGGTCATAAAGTATATGTATATAATAGAACGAAAGCAAAAACAGATTCTTTAGTGCAAGATGGTGCAAATTGGTGTAATACGCCAAAAGAGTTAGTAAAGCAAGTTGATATTGTAATGACAATGGTTGGATATCCACATGATGTAGAAGAAGTGTATTTTGGTATAGAAGGAATTATAGAACATGCAAAAGAAGGTACGATAGCAATTGACTTTACGACATCTACACCTACTTTAGCAAAACGGATTAATGAAGTTGCAAAAAGAAAAAATATATATACGTTAGATGCACCTGTCTCAGGAGGAGATGTTGGCGCAAAAGAAGCAAAACTCGCAATTATGGTAGGTGGGGAGAAAGAAATATATGATAGATGCTTACCTTTACTTGAAAAGTTAGGAACAAACATTCAATTACAAGGACCAGCTGGGAGTGGACAACATACAAAAATGTGCAATCAAATTGCGATTGCTTCCAATATGATTGGAGTATGTGAAGCTGTTGCTTACGCGAAGAAGGCTGGACTGAATCCAGATAAAGTGTTAGAGAGTATTTCAACAGGGGCAGCAGGTAGCTGGTCATTAAGTAATTTAGCTCCTCGAATGTTAAAAGGAGACTTTGAGCCAGGATTTTATGTAAAGCATTTTATGAAAGATATGAAAATTGCTTTAGAGGAAGCAGAAAGATTACAATTACCAGTCCCAGGCTTAAGTTTGGCGAAAGAATTGTATGAAGAGTTAATTAAGGATGGCGAAGAAAATAGTGGAACACAAGTACTATATAAAAAATATATAAGGGGGTAAACGAGGTGGACCTTCAAAAGTTTGATGAGATGATTGATACTGTACAGCGAGCTACTTGTATGCAAATTAATGAAAAACAAAAAGAAGCTTTTAAACAAAAATATGATTTTGAACCAGAATTTGAATATGGAAGAGATGAGAAGGGACATTATGTAATTCGAACCTCAAAAAAGATGTTAGAAGAAATGGAGTTTTATTTGGCATTGAAATATGATCGTGATGGAGTGGATCTTTATATGCAAGCTGAGATTGATGGTATATTTCATGTATCTGTTAGCTATGGTGAAGATGCCCTACATCTACAAGAATTGTTTCAATTTCTAGAAGAAAATAAATAAAAGTCCTCATTTGAGGACTTTTATTTATTTAGTCATCTTTAATTTTTATAATTATAAGTTAGAAGCGCGTCGGCATCGTTCAACCGGGAACGGGATAATTTGTGCGATGTGATTAGGACCAAATTGTTTTGTACGAGCATGGCGTATTATATAAAAAGCACACAGAATTGAAACAGGAATAGCGCCGAATAAACCAAATAATAAAGCGCTTACACAAGATGCGACAAATCCTAAAACACCAATTTCTAACTCTTCCATAATAGCTCCTAAAATAACAGGAAATGCTCCACATGTAACTCCAAGTATAAGTGCGATAAGTAAGCTCATGATTATCCCCCTCTGTTTGCGATATTATTTTCCTTCTAAGTTAATTGTAGTATATCACATATAAAACAGAATTTTCAGAAAAAATTCAATAAATGTTCAAAAAATGTTCGAAAAATGCACTTGAAAAATTAAGCTGTAAATTTGTGATGAAATGGTACTTTCAAGTAAATAAAAAATCAGACTTATTTCAAAATGAAATAAGCCTGTTCCATAGGAGGATGTATATATGTAGAGTGAATAAAAGTTTGGAAAAGGGGGTCCAAGTCCTTTTATTCAACTAACTACCTTAATAGATTGGAACCCAGCCTTCAGTTGTCACAAAAATACGAATAGCTACAACTTGGCGATCATCTTGCAAGGTAAAATAATGTCTTGCATTTTCAGGAACAGATATTAAATCGCCTGGCTCAAGTTCAACATCAAAGAATTTCCCATCTTTACCTTCAATAGCGAAAATGCCGTGACCACTGACGATAAAGCGAACTTCGTCATCTGTATGATGGTGTTCCTTTTGGAAATTAATTAATAATTCGTCAAGGTTAGGTGTGCTACTTGAAAGTGAGATTACATCATGTGCTTTATAACCTCGACGTGCTGAAACATCAGCGATTTCTTTTGAAAAAATAGCTAATATTTCAGCTTTGTTTTCATCTGTTAACGAATAATTTTCATTTAAATGAGTAGGAAGTTTAGAAATATTCCATTTCTCATATAAAACGCCTTCCTCTTGTAGAAATTTAGATACTTCCACTTCATTTTCAATACGAGTATTTACTTCATGAATACGAATTTGCGCCATTAGAAACGCCTCCTTGAATTGATAATAGTTTTATATGAAATTGGAATAAAAACTCATAAGCTTCTAATCTCTTCTTTGCATCAAAGCTATCTCGGCCCCATACGGTAATACCGTGGTTACGGATTAATACTGCACCCGAATCTCCTTGTATATGCTTTCGGAAGTTTTCTCCAAGTGTTGGGATATGGGCATGGTTTTCGATAATAGGAATGTGAATGGTTGCACCTTCTTCCCAAATATCGAGAGCTTTAATAATTTCTTGATTTTGAAGGGTGACTGCATCACTATATAAATTTGTGATGACATTATTATCGGTTGTATGAACATGAAGTACGCAACCGGCATTCGTATTGTTATAAATGTGTGTATGCAATATTGTTTCTGCTGAAGGGCGTAATTCAGTCTCTAAAACGGGAACTCCTACATGATCTACTAATAGAAAATCATCTGGAGTGGTTTTTGTTTTATCTTTACCGCTTGCCGTAATAAGAAAAGTAAGTGGTTCATGACTAACCTTTATAGAAATATTACCACTTGTTGCTGGGAACCAATTTCGTGTTGTTAACTCTTTTTTTATCTCGCTTAAGTCATACCATTGACGAAAAAGTTGTTTCATGCCTTCACCTCCAACAAAAGTTTTAATTCAGCTTGCACATCTTGAAATGTTTCAAACGGTGTATAAGCAATATGATTTTCTTCACACTTTGTAATAAGAAAATCGCGAGCGAATACTTTATCAGCTTGTTTCGCGGCTTGTAAATCAGTAATAGAATCTCCAATTACAATATGAAAGTCATCTGTATCACTTAATTTACGGATTAATGATGATTTACATAATCCGCAATGATTTTGACAATGATCATCACAAGAATGAGGCCATTTAACTGTAATAAACTCTGCTGAAAAGTCTGTTTCATTACAATAAATTTGCTCTTTTGGAATGATTCCTTGTAAGAGTGGATAGACGAAGAAATCCATTCCACCTGATATCACGTAAAAAGAAATGTTATTTTCCTTTACGAATTGTATAAACTCATGAAAACCACTACGGATTTCAGCAGTTTCTATTAAAAATTGAATAATATCATCGTGCAGATTAGTAGGTATTAATTGAAATAATTGAGAAACACCTTCTTGAATGGATAGTTCTTGTGATAAAATTTTATTCTTTACTTCTTCGGCTTCTGGTGGTGCGAATTTTTCCATAATGGACATAATGTTATCATTATTTGTAATCGTGCCATCGAAATCACAAAATACTTGAATACTCATAATTTCACCTCATAAGAGGGATTTCCCCATATTTGTAGTGCACTATGCAAATTTATGTCGTCTACTTCATGGAGTGGTTTATTTTGCAAAGTAGCATCAATTGCAGTACGGAAAGCTTTACCGCCGCCTTGCGCTCCATTTGGATGTCCGTGTATCCCGCCGCCAGCATTAATAACAACATCTTTACCGAAATCTCGTACAATAAAGGGAACGAAACCAGGATGAATACCAGCAGACGGAACAGAAAAGCTCTTCTTGAAAGATGCATCGTCTTCAGTTAAATATTTTGAGATAGCAAGAGCCTCCTCTTTTTCTAGCGCAACACTTCCGTATGGAGATGGGAATAATGAAAAGTCAGCCCCAGCATAACGTAGTAGCTTTCCAAGTAATAATGGAGATGAAACTCCATATAACTTGGATGCTGAATAAGCACCACTTACAGCAGGATGTGCCATAATAGGAACTGGGATTTCATCATCTTCTGCAAGTGATTGTAGTACATCTAGTCCGTAAGCAAATACGTTAAATAATAGAATATCAGCTCCAGCTTGCACTGCACGTTTAGCATTTTCTTTTAAATCAAAAGTTCGTCCTGTTAAATTTACGGCATATAACGTTTTATGTCCGTATGTTTCATATACGGATTGTAAAACTTCTTTTCCAGATACAATGCGTTTCGTAAGTGGTGTTAATGCATTTTCAAATAATATTTCATCATCTTTTACTATATCTACACCACCAATTGCTTGATCGCGTAATTGCGTTTTTAAATACCCAATGTTTCGTCCAATCATTCCTTTAAAAATACTCATTAAAAGGGGACGATCATGCACTTGTAAAAGATTTCGAATACCATCTATCCCGAATTTTGGACCAGGAAAATGTTTTTTTAACTCGTCTGAAAAAGTTAAGTCAATTAATTTTACTTCGCCATCAAGTGATAGCTTTCCAAATGTAGTCGTTAAAATCGCTGGTAAATCTGGACTGAAGTTTAATAGCGGATATTCGATTTTAATAATTCCGCGTTTTACTTTTTTACGTAAATACGAATTGGTATGTTCATGTTCAGCTAATTCCTCAACATGAATGACGTTGCCTTTATGCTGCTTTAATTGTTCTTGCAATAAGTGTGGCAAATGAGTCCAAGAGCCAATTGTTAAACCGAGTGCAATTTGCTCAGCTTTTTTTTCTAAGTTATGTGAATCATCATGGATTAAATACGTCGCTATAATTCCGCTCATTGTTATAACCTCCTAGTTAAATAAAAAAACCTCTCAGCTAAGGAGAGGTTTTTTTACAACCAGCTCCTTATCTGTCAGCGTAATGCTGCGAGAATTAGCACCGTGTCTACAATTGTAGATCGGTTGCCGGGTTTCGTCGGGCTCGTCCCTCCACCTGCTCTTGATAAGAAGTATTTAGAAATGTTTAAATTTTTAAGATAACTGAATTTTGTCAGATATTTTTCGTGTTGTCAATTACTTTTTGAAAAAATTTAATTTATCAATTCGATTAATGGCTTCTCGTAATCTATCTTCTGTATGTAAGAGACCAACACGGACATACCCTTCGCCATGCTCACCAAATCCAACACCAGGAGCAACTGCGACATGTGCTTTTTCTAGTAAAATATTAGAAAATTGCTCAGAGGTATATCCTTTTGGAACGGGAAGCCATGCAAAGAATGATCCTGTTGGAATGTCTACATTCCAACCAATTGAGTGACAGGCTGAAATAAGAGCGTTTCTTCGAGATTCGTAACTATTTACAAGGTCTATTACACAAGACTGTGAACTTAATAGTGCTTCTCGAGCAGCATCTTGAACTGCACCGAATATACTAACATACATATGATCTTGTAATAGGTTAATTGTTTCAATCACACTTTCATTCCCTACAGCAAAAGCGATGCGCCAGCCAGCCATATTGAAAGTTTTTGATAATGTGTAAATTTCAATTCCTATATTTTTCGCACCATCTGCTTGCAAGAAACTAACAGGTTTTTGACCATCAAATCCGATAGCGCCATAAGCAAAATCGTGAACAACTAATATATTATGTTTATTAGCAAAGTGAATGGTTGCATCAAAAAAATCTTTTGATGCAGTAGCACCGGTAGGATTATTTGGATAGTTTAAAAACATTAATTTTGCACGCTCTGCAATAGAGTCATCAATGTTCGTATAATCTGGTAAAAAGTTATTTTCTGCAATAAGTGGCATTCTTTCAAAGTGTGCTTTTGCTAAAGCAACCCCGGATAAATAATCTGGATAACCTGGATCCGGAACGAGAATCGTATCACCAGGATTTGTAAAACAAATCGGTAATTCTACTAGTCCAGCCTTCCCACCAAACAAAATAGCAACTTCAGTTTTTGGGTTTAATTCGACGCCATATTCACGTTTATAGAATGTAGCCACGGCTTCCTTTAAGCTTTCATGTCCGCGAAATGGCGGATATTTATGATGAATGGTCTTTTCGGCAGCATCTTGTAAAGCTTTTACGATATGCTGCGGTGTTGGTTGATCTGGATTACCTTGACCTAGATTAATAACATCGTGACCAGCTGCAACGACTTTGTTAACTTTTGCAACAAGTGAAGCGAAAAATTGTGTTGGCAATGATGTTACTATCTCAGAAGGTTGAAATAATTTCATACTTTCCACCTCTTTTGAAAGTTGTTACAATTCTAGTGACAAATGATATAATCTTTCCAGTATTTTGTAAAGAGAAAAATAAGAATGGGGCTGAAAAAATGAAAGTCGCATGTATTCAAATGGATATTGTTTTTGGAGATGTAGAAAAAAATATTGAGAATGCTAAAAATAAAATAAGTGAAGCTATGAAGGAAAGGCCAGATGTTATCGTCTTACCAGAACTATGGACAACAGGATATGATTTAACGAGACTTTCTGAAATTGCAGATAGGGATGGAGTGGAAACGAAAGAAAAGTTAATAGAATGGGCGAAGCAATATGATGTACATATTGTTGGTGGGTCCATAGCAAAGCAAACAGAGCAAGGCGTTACAAATACGATGTATGTTGTAAATAATGAAGGACAGTTAGTCAACGAATATAGTAAAGTACATTTATTTCAGCTTATGGATGAACATAAATATTTAATAGCTGGTAATGGTACGGGCGAATTTAAGCTAGATGATGTTGAATGCGCTGGAACAATTTGTTATGATATTCGTTTTCCAGAGTGGATGCGTGTTCATACTGCTAAAGGGGCAAAAGTATTATTTGTTGTAGCAGAATGGCCATTAGTTCGTTTAGCACATTGGCGTTTGCTATTGCAAGCAAGAGCAGTTGAAAATCAGTGTTATGTTGTTGCGTGTAATAGAGCAGGGAAGGATCCGAATAATGTGTTTGCAGGTCATTCTTTAATTGTGGATCCTTGGGGTGAAGTTGTAGTAGAGGCGAATGAAGAGGAATCAATTTTATTTGGAGAGCTTGAATTCGAGAAAATTAAAGAAGTACGTAAAGGAATTCCAGTTTTTGCGGATCGCCGTCCAGAATTATACAAATAAAATGTTGACAAGTGATTTTTATTCTTGGTATAGTCTTCAACATAAAGTTAAAAATTCAAAAAATTATACAACTCTTATCAAGAGCAGGTGGAGGGATTTGGCCCGAT
The DNA here is from genome assembly GCF_039134555.1 of Bacillus sp. BR3(2024). Classification (NCBI taxonomy): domain Bacteria; kingdom Bacillati; phylum Bacillota; class Bacilli; order Caryophanales; family Bacillaceae; genus Bacillus; species Bacillus sp. BR3(2024). Next base: position 3,874,334 of record NZ_CP152433.1, on the reverse strand, counting down.
GAAGCCCAGCAACCGACCGTAATACCATTGTGAAATGGGGCGTTTATTACGCCAAAAGGCACGGTGCTAATTCCAGCAGAAAGTAAAACTTTCTGGCAGATAAGAGGGGAGAAGATAAACTTCAAACCTCTTTCTTAGTGGAAAGAGGTTTTTCTATGTTAGAAAAACCTCTGAATTTAAAAAGGGGGAGAAGAAGATGGGATATTATTCATTAACAGAAATAACAGCTGTACAATATGCGAAAGATCATGGCTATTTTGAAGAGAAGGCAAATGTCATTTGTCATGAAATTGGAGATGGAAACTTAAATTACGTGTTCAAATTAGATGATGGAGAGAAATCCATTATAATAAAACAAGCACTGCCTTATGCGAAAGTAGTTGGTGAAAGCTGGCCATTGTCTATAAAAAGAGCAACGATTGAAAGCAAGGCATTACAAATTTTTGCGCAGTATGTACCGGATTATGTTCCAGTAGTGTACAGTCATGACGAAGAGTTAGCGATAACGGTAATAGAAGACTTATCAAGACTAACAATTACAAGAAAAGGATTAATAGACGGAGAAGAATATCCGCTTTTATCCCAGCATATTGGTCGTTTTCTAGCACATGTTTTATTTTACACTTCAGATTTTGGTTTACAGTCAAAAGAGAAAAGGGTACTAGAAGGTACCTTTGTAAATCCGGACCTTTGTAAAATTACAGAGGATTTAGTGTTTACAGATCCGTTTGGACATTATGATACAAATGATTATGAGCGAGATTTACAGCTCGTGGTTGATGAACTTTGGAGTGATAAAACTTTAAAACTAAAAGTAGCACAATATAAATATAAGTTCTTAACAAGAAAAGAAACTCTTATTCATGGTGATTTACATACTGGTAGTATTTTTTCGTCACCTTCTGAAACGAAAGTGATTGATCCAGAATTTGCGGCATATGGCCCATTTGGGTTTGACATAGGTCAATTTATTGCAAATCTATTATTAAATGCGTTATCTAGAGAAGAAGAGAAGAGAAGTGTACTATTTTTCCATATAGAAAAGACGTGGAGTTATTTTGTAGAGACTTTTACAAAGTTATGGATTGGAGAAGGTGTAGAAGCATATACGAAAGAAAAACAATGGTTACCAATTATTTTGCAAAATATCTTTACTGATGCTGTTGGATTTGCCGGATGTGAACTAATTCGTAGAACAATTGGTTTAGCTCATGTAGCAGATTTAGATGAAATAGAAAATAAAGAAACAAGAATTCAAGCTAAGAAACAAGCGCTATCCTTAGGAAAAGAACTAATAAAATATGAATCTAAAAGTGCTGATATTCAACTGTTTCGAACATTATTTCAACAGACAGTTTCAAGGGGTGTAAAAGCATGAGTACAATCGTTACTGTTCCGAGATCTGTAAGTTGGAAAGGGGATGCAATTGCGGTATTAAATCAAACGAAATTGCCACATAGCACAGAATACAAAACATTAACGACTATTGAAGAGGTTTGGAAAAGTATCATAATGTTAGAAGTACGCGGAGCGCCTGCAATTGGAATTGTAGCTGCATTTGGCTTGGCGCTTGCAGCGAAAAAATATAATACTTTACATATCGAAGAATTTCAAAAGAAGTTTAATAGAGACTGTAACTATTTAGGGACATCACGCCCAACGGCAGTAAATTTATTTTGGGCAATTGATCGTATGAGAGAATCTATTCGAGAGATTACTACAATAAAAGAAGCACAAAAAATATTAGAAGAAGAAGCGCTTCGCATTCAACAGGAAGATGAAGCGGTGTGTCGAAATATTGGGGAATATGCGTTAACATGTTTTAAAGATGGCGATAATATTTTAACAATCTGTAACGCTGGAAGTATCGCAACTGCCAGATATGGAACTGCATTAGCTCCCTTTTATATTGGAAAAGAGAAAGGTGTGCGTTTACATGCATATGCGTGTGAAACGAGACCAGTTTTACAAGGTGGTCGCTTAACGACGTGGGAATTGAAGCAAGCAAATATTGATGTGACCCTTATAACAGATAATACTGCAGCTCATGCTATTCAAACGAAAGAAATAAACGCAATTATTGTGGGGGCGGATCGAATTGTCGCAAATGGAGATACAGCCAATAAAATAGGGACAATGAATTTAGCTATTTTAGCAAAGTACTTTAATATCCCATTTTACGTTGCTGCGCCACTATCAACATTTGATGTTACGAAAGAAACTGGAGCCGAAATTATTATTGAAGAAAGAGATGAAACAGAAGTTACGAAAATCTTTGGAAAACAAGTAGCACCAATTGGAACGGATGTTTATAATCCAGCATTTGACATAACGCCGAATGAATTAATTACAGGAATTATTACTGAGAAAGGTATTATACGCGGGGACTATAAACGAGAAATTGCATCATTATTTGAAAAACAAGCTAATACATAATAGCTTGTTTTTTTATGCCTAAATGCAGTGTTTTCTCTTACTTATATAATGAAAGGAGGGGAAGAGGGTGGAAGAGTGGATCAAGATGATAGGTAATGTAGGGTTTCCGATTGTTGTAACATTATATTTACTCCACCGTATTGAAAGTAAATTAGAGGGGGTAATTGTTGCAATTGAGAAGCTCCCGCGGCAATTACTAAAGTACGAAGATCCTCGGGATAAAAAATAAAGTTTGCTCTTCTTGAGCAAACTTTATTTTTATTGAGCGGTATAACCACCATCGATAACGACAGCTTGACCAGTTATACCTTTAGCTTTTTCACTCGCTAAAAACATCGCATAATCTGCAATTTCTTGTACTTGTAATAAGCGCTTTTGTGGAACGAGTGGATAAATAACATCTTCTAAAACATTTTCAAGTGGTACATTTCGTGTAGTAGCTAAGTCTTGTAGTTGATTACGTACAAGGGGGGTATCAACATAACCAGGGCAAAGGGCATTAACAGTAATACCATGCGTAGCACCTTCTAAAGCGGCAACTTTTGTTAATCCAATTACGCCATGTTTTGCACTATTGTAGGCAGCTTTTCCAGCAAACCCGACAAGGCCGTTAATAGAAGCGACATTAATAATACGACCATATTTTTGTTGTTTCATAATCGGAAAGGCATGCTTAATTGCAATAAACGGAGCAATTTGCATAATTTGAATTAGTAGCTCGAACTTTTCAGTTGGAAAGTCTTCAATGGGTGAAACGTGTTGCATTCCTGCGTTGTTAATTAATATATGTAATGAACCGAAATGATCAACTGTTTGAGAAATTGCTGCTGTAATTTCCTCTTCAGATGTAACGTCACATTTTAAACCGATAGCTTGAAAACCTTCATTTTGTAATTGTTCAGCAGCTTCTTTTGCACGTTCTTCAAGCCGATCGGTAATCACAACTTTTGCACCTTCTTTTGCAAAAGCCTTTCCCATTTCATAACCAATACCACTTGCAGCACCTGTTAAAAAGACAACTCGATTTGTAACCATGATGAAAAACATCCCTTCATAATAAAGTTTTCATAGTGCTCTATTTAGAGAAGCTATAATGAAATTCCTGCAAACATTTGGAAAAATATCGTTAGCTATCTTGTTTTGCAAAATAGTCTTTGCTATACTATTTTGTAAAGCAAGGTAGTAGGAGGATTTGAATTATGTCGACAAGTCAAATGCTGAAAGGGATTTTAGAAGGATGCTTACTTGCTATTATTTCTGAAGGCGAAATATACGGTTATGAAATGAGTGAAAAGCTAGCGAAGTATGGTTTTACAATGGCGAGTGAGGGAAGTATTTATCCGTTATTAATACGAATGCAAAAAGAAGGACTAATAACAAGCGTAATGAAGGAATCTCCATCTGGTCCAAAGAGAAAATATTATACATTAACAGAAAAAGGCGAGGAAGCACTTGATGAATTTATGGATCGCTGGGAAACGATGCAAAGTAGTGTAGAACGTCTACTTGAAGGGAAGGGAAGGAGAAAATAATGCTATCAAGTGAAGCGCGAAAGTTTTTGTTAGATATGAGATTATTTTTGACGGCAAAGAGTGTGAAAGAAAGCGATATTGAAAATTTTATAGAAGATGCGGAACTCCATTTAATTGAGGGTGAGAGTGATGGGAAAAGTGTAGAAGATATTTTCGGAAGCTCACCGAAAGAATATGCAAATGAACTTGTCAAAGTAATGGAAAGAGATAGACAGGAAACGTGGAAGCAAATTGGTTTTACAGTAATGAATATCGTATCGTTTTGGATTATTGCTTCTATCTTAATAGTGAATCATGGAATGTTACAGATTTCACTTATTCAGTGTATCGGTTATAGTTTTTCATTGATTTTAGTTGTTATAGGTCCTAATTTTCTACTTCGCAAAATGGCCTTCGTAACAAGTTTTACAAAAACATGGTTTTCTATGTGGTCTTTAGTTATGATCGCTCCAATGTTTTTATTAGGAGCTGTTACGATATTAGACGTGATATATCCGACAAAAATGCTCACATTCACCGAAGTGCAAAGTTATATAGTAGCTGGTGGGATTTTTATCATCACAGTAGCTATAAATATATACTTTGAAGGATGGTTTAAAAACTTATATTTAATCATTCCACTTTCAATTATGTTAGTGTTTAAAACATTTACAACGGAAGATCTTGTTCCAATGTTATTTCAAATTATATGTTTATACGGAAGTTTGTTTGTTTTGATTTTCCTTGAAATTATGATGAAGACGAATAGAAGAGCAACGGTTAAATAAGGGAGGGATTATTATGAAGATTTCTAAAGAAGGGGAAAAGTTTTTAATCAATACGAAAATATATTTAATAACAAAAGGAATTAAAGAAGAAGATGTGGACGCCTTTCTAGAAGATGCAGAACTTCATTTAATAGAAGGTGAAAAAGAGGGAAAGACAGTAAGTGATATATTTGGTGATTCGCCAAAAGAGTATGCGGAAGAATTAGCGAAAGAGATGGAGAAGGATAAAGGCGGAAGTATAAAGAGTGTTTTAGGAATGATTATTGGGATAGGTGGGTATTGGTTACTAACCAATATTTTATTTGGAAATCCGAATCAACAATTTACGTTAACAAATGTACAGGTAATTGGTTATCCTATCGTTTTAATTATTACAATTATTGGAACGGTTTTTGCGTTTAGAATGTCTTCTTTTAAAAGTAAATCAGTAGAGTTTGGAATTATTTATGTAATAGTAATGATACCTATTTTATTATTAGTGTTATTAATGTTTATGAATAAATGGTATGGGACGCCAATTTTACAATTGTCGACAATGCAGACATATATATTAGCAGTAAGTATATTTTTATTACTTCTTATTGGTGAAGTATATGTTCTTGGTTGGATGGGTGTTTTGGTACTAATTGTTCCTCTTGCGATTATGTTCTTATTTAAAGACTTAGAAGAAAGAAATGTATTTTGGGGAATTGCAAAGATATTACTTATGTATGGAAGTATATATGGATTAATGAGATGGTCTTTAAAAATTGAAGAAAGAAAAAGTGTGAACTAGAAATTCAATAAAAAGCGGCTGCTCTGGATATACCAAAAATTATTTCCAAAGAAATATTATATAGGGATTTTTAGAGGGATTACATTTACATTTAGTTGTCTATTTTTATTTCTAGCAGCCGGGATTTGTTTTGTTGATTGGAATAAGTTGTTTTAAACAGTAACATGAGGGTTACTGTTTTTTTCTTTGCAATAAAGAGCTTTGTAAAGAGAGTGTTTTTTGTTCGTTCGTCAATAGAGACTGAATAGGAACATTTTCAGGGCGCGGGACTATCGGATACATAAGATTGGTTGGAGAAGGGTGGTGCTCGGAGCCGGTTGGAGAATGAGGATCTGCATGAGTAAGTTTTCCGTGAACACGTCTTGTAAATAAAATATGACCAATTTCGTGAGCGAGCGTATATATATTTTTCATAGGAGCAGCCGAATTTGTTAAAACGATATAGCCAGTAAGTTGCTGTTGTTTTGCTAAAGAATAAGCGCAGGCAATTACTGCTGTTTCTTTGAAATAATCACTGCCAATATAACAAATATAAAGGTCGCATTCAGGAGCTTCATTTACACATGTTTGGAAAAAGGATGCCAGCTTTTCTTGACTTTGAATGGAATTTTTATAACTGATTTCACGGTCAAAAAAACGGAAAAGTTCATTTAATACAATTACTTCTTGAATTTGAAATGTAATGGGGTGCCAAATTGATTCTGCAACAGCTAAATCTTTTGCGATGCGGTCATCAGAAATATCGGCGCCGGGAGTAATACAAATACATATATTGACGTATGGATCCATAAGGAACACCTCAACTGAAAAAAAGTTCTTCCTATAATATATGTGGGGAAAAGATGTCATGTATGGATAAACGCCTTCTTTATTGAATATATAGATGACAAGTCGAAAAAATTTCATAGTTCTATAACGTAGTGTGATCATCTTTTTGATATAGTAAAGAAAAGGGGGAGAATATATGTATACATTAAAAATCGTTTCAGACAGAGAAGCTCTTTATCAATTTGCAAGTTATGTAAGAGTTGTACAAGGGGTGGAAGATGTATATGTAGAGGTGGGAGAACCTTTATATGAACATCCGTTAATGAAGTTTTATGTACATATTAAGCTGAAAGAAACATATGAGCAGCATAAAGCGTTACAGGAAATAGCAAGATTAGTAGAATTGGGGCGTTTTACATATGTCCATTATCGTAATGATGAAATTGAGGAAGCTTTTGAAGCTGTAAAATATGAAAGTTTTAAGAAATAAAGGTGAAAAAAAGGAGGCGAAAGCTTCTTTTTTTCTTTAAAATTACATGAACAAAAAGAGCAAAATTTTGTTATGATAAGGGAGGTTAGGGAAAGGGGAATTTACATATGGGGTATATTGAAGAGTTACGAAAAGTCGTTGGTACAAGGCCGCTTATTCTCGTAGGATCAGCAATTATTATATTAAACGATAATCAAGAAGTATTGCTTCAATATCGTTCAGATACATATGATTGGGGTGTACCTGGTGGGGCGATGGAACTGGGCGAAACGACAGAAGAAACTGCACGTAGAGAGTTATTTGAGGAAACGGGGTTAACTGCAAAAATAATGCAATTTCTTGGTGTTCTATCAGGAAAAGAAGTATATTTCCGTTATCCGAATGGCGATGAAATTTTCAATGTTATTCATCTGTATCAGGCACATCATGTGAGCGGGGAATTAAAGCTCGATCATGAAGGGTTAAAACTTCAATATTTTCCAGTAGATAAGTTGCCAAAATTGAATGAAACGACAGAGAAAATTTTACAAAAGTTTTTATATGCGCTGACAGAATAGAAGGTTAATTCCTTCTATTTTTATTATATTAAATATTTTGATTTTTTAGTATGTTTATAGTATGATAGTTATAGATATACATCTTATGGAATTTCACCTAAAAACTGACTAGGGTACATAAGAGAGGGGCAAGTGCAAAATGCATAATGTTGTTATTACAGCTGCAGTTCGTTCGCCAATTGGAACTTTTGGAGGAGCGCTAAAAAATGTAACGCCAGTAGAATTAGCTGTTCCTGTACTTCAGGAAGCTGTAAAACGAGGCGGGGTAGAACCACATGAAGTTGATGAAGTAATTTTAGGTCATTGTATTCAAAGAACTGATGAAGCAAATACGGCGAGAACAGCTGCATTAGCGGCAGGATTTCCTGACACAGTTACGGGATATACAATCCAACGTCAATGTTCTTCAGGTATGCAAGCAATTATGTCAGCTGCAATGCAAATCCAATTAGGTGTAAGTGATGTTGTTGTTGCAGGTGGGGTAGAAGCGATGAGTTCGAGCCCTTATGCATTGAAACAGCACCGCTGGGGACAACGTCTACAGCACGGAGAAATTCGTGATACGGTGTGGGAAGTGTTAGAAGATCCGATTCACCATATTATGATGGGTGAAACAGCGGAAAATTTAGTTGAACAATATGAAATTACAAGAGAGGAACAAGATGAAGTTGCTCTTCGCAGTCATACATTGGCACTGAAGGCAATCGAGTCTGGATACTTTGACGATCAAATTGTTCCTATTACAATAAAAGAGCGTAGAAAAGAAGTTGTATTTTCGAAGGATGAACATCCACGTGCAGATATTACAGCTGAAAAATTAGCTGGATTGAAGCCGGCGTTCCGTAAAGATGGATCAGTGACTGCTGGAAATGCATCTGGCCTTAATGACGGGAGTGCAGTTCTAGTATTAATGAGCGAAGAAAAAGCGAAAGAAAAAGGTTTACAACCGTTAGCTAGAATTGTTGGATATTCAGTAGCTGGAGTAGATCCAAAAATTATGGGTATTGGACCAGCACCAGCAATTCGTAAAGGTTTAGAAAAAGTAGATTGGTCATTGGAAGATGCAGATTTACTTGAAATTAATGAAGCTTTCGCGGCTCAATATTTAGCTGTAGAGAAAGAGTTAGGCTTAGACCGTGAAAAAGTGAACGTAAACGGTAGTGGCGTAGGACTTGGGCATCCAATTGGTTGTACAGGGGCTCGTATTACAGTAAGTTTAATTCACGAATTAAAAAGACGTGGGTTAGAAAAAGGAATTGCCTCTTTATGCGTCGGTGGCGGTATCGGGGTTGCCTTATTTATAGAAGCACTATAAAAAAGAAGCAGCTATTGCTGCTTCTTTTTTTACGACTCAAATAGATGATGGAATAATCGATCGCGATTTTCAAAGAAAAGTTTCGTCGTTTGGTAATGCTCAGTTTCTTCTAATGTGGATTCGTGAATTCCCTCTTGTGTTAAAGAATATATAGTGGATTCAGGATAAGCCATTAAAATAGGAGAATGCGTCGCGATAACAAATTGTGAACCTTGTTCAGCTAGTTCGTGCATTCGAATGAGCATGGAAAGTTGTCTCATTGGTGATAAAGCTGCCTCAGGCTCATCTAAAATGTATAAACCTTGTCCTGAAAAACGGTTCATAAATAATGAGAAGAATGATTCACCGTGTGATTGTTTGTGTAGTGAGATACCACCATAAGAGTTGATAACCGGATTCCCACGTGCTTCTCTATCAGCATCTATTTCATCAATATAAGAAGCAACGTTATAAAATGATTCAGCGCGAAGAAAGAAACCGTCGTTTGGTGTATTGAAACTTTTTGAAATTCGAAGGTATTCATGTAAAGATGAATGGGAATCGTTTGTGCTAAAGCGGAAGTTCTTCGTTCCACCTTCTGCATTAAAACCTAACGCAATTGCAATTCCTTCAAGTAATGTTGATTTACCTGTTCCGTTTTCTCCAATAATGAATGTTACATTTGGATGGAAAGCTAGTGATTGTAATGTTCGAATAGCGGGTAAACAGTAAGGATATGCGGAAAAACTAGGGATATTTTCTTTTTTTAATGTGACATTTTGTAAAAAGGGTACGTCAATCAATATATAAACCTCAATTCATAACGGATTTTGAATTTAAAAAGGCAGCAAATACAAGTGTTAATGACACCTGAATCCCTTCTTGTTTTCTGAATATTTTATGTGGATTATATCATTTAAACTATCATATTCCAATGTGAAAATAAATATTGCATGAAGATCCATTCTCTCGTTATGATATATGGTATTCTATTGAAAATGTGAGAAGGAGTTAAAGTATGCCGTTTACATTTGCACATCCAGCAGCAGTTCTTCCTTTTGCGAAAAAGCACTCTAAACATATTTCAGTAACGGCTCTTATATTAGGTAGTATGGCGCCTGACTTTGAATATTTTTTGCACTTTAGACCCTATGGTGTTATTGGCCATACATGGCTTGGGTTCTTATATTTAAATTTACCGCTTGTATTTCTAATCGCATACATATATCATTACATTTTAAAAAAGCCGTTTATAACGCATTTGCCTAAACCGTTTGCTGGTTATTATTCATATGCAATAGATGAGAGGTGGGGGCTACATACCTGGAAAGAATTCTTTGTATTTTGCTATTCTGCATTATTCGGTATGCTCACGCATGTCGTTTGGGATGCATTTACTCATAATACAGACTATTTCGTTATGAAAATAGCATTGTTACAAATTGAATTACGCAGTATTCCATTGTATAAATATATGCAACATGGGAGTACATGTGTTGGCTTATTATTGCTATTATACGTACTATGGAAGTATAAAGATGAAACAGGGAAAGATATGATTGTAGCTTTAGAAAAAAGAAAGTATTGGGTTTCGATAATCATTGTGACAGCTTTTATATTTATCGTGCATGCGTTCTTAGATCCCTATTTTCATATTTTCCAAATTGGAGGTATAATAGTATCTGGACTGACAAGTTCATTTTGTGGAATTGTCATTGTTTCTATAGTTTACAAAGCAAGGGACTAATTTTATATTCATGAATGATAGCGTTAGGAGAAATGAAATGATGAAAGCATGGAAAAGTATTTTTGTTTTATGTAGTTTTCTTCTTATGTTAAGTGGTTGCTTCCATCAAGAAGAAAAGAAAGCTGAACCGAAGAAGAAAGAATCTATTCCTGAAACGAAAGAATATGGTGGGCGTGAGCTGAAAAAAGTAGGACAAAAAGTGAAAGAAACAGGATGGGGTACTTTCAAGTTAGAGCAGATGCATTCTGTGAATCAAACATTTGAAGTAGCGCCAATGAAAATTCACGTACAAGATGTGAAAGTAATCTCTTTATCACAAATGAGTGAAAAGGCAAAAAATACATTGAAAGTATACACGGCACTAACTCCTGAAGAAGTAAAACGTAGATTAGGGGATAAAGTAAGCCAAGAAGATGCAGAATTATATGCATCGCTAAGTGGAACAGAGATTAGTAATACAATTCGTTACGTTGAGATTACATATAAAGTGGAGAATAGCGGAAATAAAAATATGCAATTTTTCTCTATGAATGATGTTATGATTAATGGTAAGCAACATTTTAAAGTAGCCACTCAAAACTTTTTATATGACGAAGATACGTTAGTTGGTACAAAAAATGTATCAAGAGAAGACTATAAGCCTGGTGAAATAAGAGATGGTATTATTGGTTTAATACTTGACGATGGAAAAGACAAGGTAAAGGATATTCAGTTTACAACTGATGATTTACTTGCAGGAGATTCAGAAACACAAGATGTTGTAAAAGAGCCACAAACGTTTAACATCTCACTAAAATAATGTAAGACAAAACAGTCAGCATACAAATATTATGCTGACTGTTTTTTTATTTCTTTTATGTATGAATCTACATTTTGAAAAGGCACCTTAATTTTAAACGCATCTTTTTGTTCATTAAATTGCTTTTCATTGTAGGGACCGAAACGTTTATTGTGCTTTACATCAATAATCCAATAATGTTCACTTTTTTTATTTGCAATTGCTGCGTCAGGGTTATTTGGATCTGATTTTTCCTCAGTTTGTTTTGCAATAATGTATTTATCATCCCAAGCAATGTCTGTAATTTTTGCAGGGATGTATTGTGTGGCATATACAGCATCTTGCGAGGGGAAAAGTTCAAATGCATTTCCAGAAGTACGTATGAGTTCGTATTCATCGTTAACCGTATAAGTTAAGTGACTTGTGTTTCCTGCACAACCAGTTAATAGGAAGGCGACGAATAGGATTATCCATTTTTTCAATATGGGAACCTCCTTTATAATGCTATTGTAACAAATTGTACAAGAAAAGTAAGAGAAACGCTAGTTTACAATGTTTTTTAGAAGTGGTACGATGAGACGGGTAAAGAAGGATATGAAGGAGTCGACATAAAATGAAGTTAAAGATGCATCGTCCAGCGCTTGTAATGAATCGCATAGGTGCTTCCCTAATTGACATGTTTTTAATCTCGGTTATGTATGGTGCAGTAGTAGCTATTATGACCGGAAACTATAGTGCTATGTTTAAGCGCTTTAATATAAGCTTAGGTGATTTTAGATATGATTTCGCAGTAGTTTTCATATTAATGGCGATATATTTTATTGTATTACCCTTTATTTGGAACGGTGTTACACTTGGCAAAAAGGTAACGAGAATAAAATTAATTTCATTGAAGAGTGAAAAGCTAACGTTGCAAACATTAATTATAAGATTTTTTGTAGTGTTATTACCGAACGTATTGCTATTAGGAATTCCATTAATATGTAACGTATATATGATGTTGTTCCGCAAAGACAATTGCGGTTTTCAGGACTTAATTACAAAGACGAAAATAATAAGTCTTGTATAATAAAATAAAAAAAGACCCTTTTATATATAAAAGGGTCTTTTTTTATTTTATAAGTATATTGTGAATATTTACAGTAAGGAAAAACTAAAATGTGTCATTTCTATTTATAATAGATTGAAAATTAAGATAATGGTATAATGATTAAAAATAATATCTTTATCTCACCATTTGGGGCTGATTAAAGTTTTACTTTATATAATAAGGGGGAAGTTGAGATGACAGGAGGTAGCATAATTTTTTGGGGCATTCTCATTTTTATCGGTCTAGTTCTTGATCAGCGTAAGAGTAAGAAAAAAGAAGGATAAAAAGTAAACGTTTACAAATCGAATGGCAATTTTTCTTGCTTGCAGAATAATCTCATAAAGGAGTATACTGAATGACGGTAAGACTTATAGAAGGGGTAATGAAAATGAAGCTTGCAGGAAAAGTTGCTATCGTAACTGGCGGTGGCATCGGTATTGGACGTAATACAGCTCTTTTGTTGGCTAAACAAGGCGCAAAAGTTATTGTGACGGACATTGATCAAGAGAGTGGACAAGCAACAGTGGAGGAAATTACGAATCTAGGCGGAGAAGCCCTTTTTGTATTCTATGATATGGAAAAGCAAGGAGATTGGCAACGCGTTATTAGCATTACTTTGAATGCATTCAGTCGCATTGACATGCTTTTTCAAAATGCTGGTTTATATAAAATAGATTCTATTTTTTCTCGCCAACAAGAGAACGATTCCAATGTACTTTGTATTAATGACGTTTGGATAGAGATAAAACAATTAACGTCATCTTTTATGAAACAGCAAGAAGAAGTGGTGCTTAGTGATTTACCGATTTTCGGTATTATTGGCACGAAAGGACAATCATTTCATACAGTAGAAGCCCTAGTATAATAATGAAAACCGCCCTCAATATATGTGGACGGTTTTTTATATGTGTATAGTAAAGATAAATTTTTTAGCGAATACGTTGTTCAGTTTGGTTATCAAAGAAATGCGCTTTATTCATATCAAATGCTAATTTAATTTGGTCACCAGGTGAAAACGTATGTCTTGCATCTACACGTGCCGCAAAATCTTGATTCCCAAGTTTCATATATAAAATGGATTCAGCACCTAATAACTCAGCGACTTCAATTTTTGTTGTGAAGGCAGTAGATTGTGAAGCTTCTAAAAATAGTAGTTCATCATGAATGTCCTCTGGACGAATACCTAAAACAATTTCCTTATTTACATAGCCTTGTTCACGTAGCATCTTCATTTTTCCTTCAGATACTTTAATTTTTATAGTATTGTCTATAACGAAATCGGTTTCAGTCAATTTACCACGGAAGAAGTTCATAGCTGGTGAGCCGATAAATCCACCCACGAAGATGTTTTCTGGTGTTTCATATACTTCTTTTGGAGTTCCAATTTGTTGGATTTTTCCATCCTTCATAACGACAAGACGCGAAGCCATAGTCATTGCTTCTGTTTGATCATGTGTTACATAAATTGTTGTTGTTCCAAGACGATGATGTAGCTTAGAAATTTCTGAGCGCATTGCAACACGGAGTTTAGCATCTAAGTTTGATAATGGTTCATCCATTAAGAAAACTTTTGCATCTCGAACGATTGCTCTACCTAACGCAACACGTTGGCGCTGTCCACCTGATAATGCTTTCGGTTTTCTATCTAAATATTGTTCAAGTCCTAAAATTTTTGCTGCATCTTTCACACGACGATCGATTTCATCTTTTGGTATTTTTCGAAGTTTTAATCCAAATGCCATATTATCATATACACTCATATGTGGATAAAGAGCGTAGTTTTGGAATACCATAGCGATATCTCGATCTTTTGGAGGAACATCATTCATTAGTTTACCATCAATTGAAAACTCGCCTTTTGAAATATCTTCAAGTCCAGCTACCATTCGTAATGTTGTAGATTTTCCGCATCCAGAAGGACCGACAAATACAATAAATTCTTTATCTTGAATGTGTAAATTAAAATCAGTTACAGCTGTTACGTTATTATCATATATTTTATAAATGTTTTCTAATTTAAGTTCTGCCATGGTATTTCCCCCTAGAAATAATTATGCAAACGTTTTCTTTGAGTTCATTATAAACGAATAGATTCAAAAAATAAATAAAAAAATAAAACGTTTTCATTTATTGGAGATTTATTAGTGGTTTTCATATGTTTTCTTAGAAAAAGACAATAAAAATTGTAAGCGCTATTTTAAATTGAGATAGAATCTGTTATCATTCATTAATGAAAACGTTTGCGCCTTAAAAAAGAGAAAAATGAATGATGAATGAAATGGGGTAGCATAATGGAAAAACAATGGTGGAAAGAAAGTGTAGTATATCAAATTTATCCTCGTAGCTTTATGGATAGTAATGGTGATGGTATAGGAGATCTTCAAGGGATTATTTCAAAGCTAGATTACTTAAAAGAGTTAGGGATTGATGTGATTTGGTTATCACCAGTCTATGAATCTCCAAATGATGATAATGGTTATGATATAAGCGATTATTGTAAAATTATGAACGAGTTCGGAACAATGGAAGATTGGGATGAGCTATTACATGAAATGCATGAACGTAATATGAAATTGATGATGGATTTAGTTGTTAATCATACATCTGATGAACATAATTGGTTTATTGAATCACGTAAATCAAAAGATAATAAATATAGAGATTACTATATATGGCGCCCTGGAAAAGAAGGAAAAGAACCGAACAACTGGGGAGCAGCGTTTAGTGGATCAGCATGGCAGTATGATGAAATGACAGATGAATATTATTTACATCTGTTTTCTAAAAAACAGCCAGATTTAAATTGGGATAATGAAAAGGTAAGACAAGATGTTTATGAAATGATGAAGTTTTGGTTAGAAAAAGGAATTGATGGTTTCCGTATGGATGTTATTAATTTTATTTCTAAAGAAGAGGGATTACCAGCTGTTGAAACAGAAGAAGAGGGGTATGTTTCAGGTCATAAGCATTTTATGAACGGTCCAAACATTCATAAATATTTACATGAAATGAATGAGGAAGTATTATCGCATTATGATATTATGACGGTTGGTGAAATGCCTGGTGTAACGACAGAAGAAGCGAAATTGTATACTGGAGAAGAACGAAAAGAATTGCAAATGGTATTCCAATTTGAACATATGGATTTAGATTCAGGAGAAGGTGGAAAGTGGGATGTAAAACCATGCTCACTTCTTACTTTAAAAGAGAATTTAACAAAGTGGCAAAAAGCATTAGAGCATACCGGATGGAATAGCCTTTATTGGAATAATCATGATCAGCCTCGCGTTGTATCTCGTTTTGGTAATGATGGAATGTATCGCATTGAATCAGCAAAAATGTTAGCGACAGTTCTTCATATGATGAAAGGAACGCCATATATTTATCAAGGAGAGGAAATCGGAATGACGAACGTCCGATTTGAGTCAATTGATGAATATCGAGATATTGAAACGTTAAATATGTATAAAGAAAAAGTGATAGACCATGGTGAAGATATAGAAAAAGTAATGGAATCTATTTATATAAAGGGTCGTGATAATGCTAGAACTCCGATGCAGTGGAATGATCAGAATCACGCTGGATTTACAAAAGGTGAACCTTGGATTACTGTAAATCCTAACTATAAAGAGATTAATGTGAAACAAGCAATCCAAGATGAAGGTTCAATTTTTTATTACTATAAGAAATTAATTGAACTACGCAAAAATAATGAAATAGTTGTGTATGGATCATATGATTTAATATTAAATAATGACCCTTCTATTTTTGCTTATGTAAGAACATATGGAGATGAAAAACTACTTGTTATTGCAAACTTTACTGCGGATGAAAGTGTATTTGAAATGCCTAAGGATATTAGTTATAGTGAATCAGAGTTATTTATACACAATTACGATGTAGAAATCGGATCAATAGATAACATTCCATTACGTCCGTATGAAGCGATAGTGTTCAAATTGAAATAAGAAAAAGCCTTATGCCACTTCAAAATTGGCATAAGGCTTTTTTGGATTACCATTTTAATATGGAGAATCCATATGGAGGAAGTGTAACTTGTAATACACTTGCTTCTGCTGAAAATTCTTCGTTTGTATAAATGTTAATTATTTTCTTACCAGTAACATGAAGAGGGAGTGAAACTGTAACTTCACTATTAGTAGGGTTTAAAACGAAAAAGATAGTTTCATCCTCATATGTTTTCGTATAAGAAATATAATTATGTTCATCATTTGCTTCGATGAATTGAAAAGTACCATGTCCTCCAAATGCTTTATGTTGTTTCCGTAATAAAATCAATGTTTGTATATGGGTAAATAATGCATGATCTTGTTCTTTAGTATCCCAAATCATACATTTACGGCAATCAGGGTCCATGCCGCCATCCATACCAATTTCATCTCCGTAATAAATACAAGGAGAGCCGATGAAAGAAAGATGGAATACATAGAGCAATTTCAACTTATTTTTATCTCCGTTGCATGTTGTTAAAATTCTTGGAGTATCATGGCTATCTAATAAATGAAATGCTGCTTCATTTACATTCATAGAGTAGGAATGTAGAGATTCTGTAATTTGCTTCATGAATTCACTTGCTTTAATGGAATCGTTAGCAAAGTAAGAAAGTAGAGCGTTTGTAACAGGATAGCTCATGACAGCATCAAATTGATCGCCTTGTAGCCACGGAAGGGCATCGTGCCAAATTTCTCCCAAAATATATACTTCAGGATTTAGTGTCTTTATTTCAGTTCGGAATTCTCTCCAAAAGTTGTGATCGACTTCATTGGCGACATCAAGGCGCCAGCCATCTATATTGAATTCTCGTACCCAATAACGTCCTACTTCAAGTAAGTATTCTTTTACATCTGGATGAGCTGTATTTAATTTAGGCATATACGGTGTAAAGGCGAAAGTATCATAATTTGGAAGTGGTTCGGTTATAATCGGAAATTCATGAATGTGGAACCACTCTTTATATGCGGACTTCTCACCATTCTCTAGTACGTCTTGAAATTTCTCGAAAAAGTATCCACTATGATTAAACACAGCATCGAGCATTACTTTTATACCGTGCTTATGACATTCTTCAACGAGCTCTTTAAAAGTTTCTTTCGTCCCAAATTGTGGGTCAATTTCCATATAGTCAATTGTGTCATATTTATGGTTTGAATGAGCTTTGAAAATAGGTGTGAAATATATTCCGGAAATGCCAAGCTTAACAAGGTAATCAAGGTTTTGAATAACACCAGAAAAATCTCCGCCGAAAAAATTAGTTGGAGTTGGATTCGCACTTCCCCAAGGAAGGGTGTTTTCTGGATTCAGCGTACTATCGCCATTAGCGAATCGCTCAGGGAAAATCTGATACCAAATGGTGTCTTTAATCCAAGATGGTGCTTTGAATACATCATCTGCATGAATAAATGGAAAACAGAAAAAGTTACCAACATCATCATTTGGAATGCTAGAAAAGAATCCTCGCTCTGCATAAATAAGAGTGTCTGTTTCAGATTTTAATTCAAACCCATAACGTAAGCGCTTAAATTTTGGTTCGATTGAAATGGACCAATAATCAAATAATGCAGTAGAACCCGTTTTTTTCATGGGTGTACTTGCTGATATCCATTTCCCGTCTTTCCATTCGTAAGGATCACCGTAAATAAGATCGGCGCTTTGAATATCATCTCTCTTAGTACGTACTCGGATGTGAATTGTTTGTTCATCATAAGCGTATGCATAATTATCTTTCGGCCTATGATAAATAGCTTCTTTAAACATATAGAAAATCCCCCTTCAATATCTCTATACATAGTATTCCCTTAAGTGTAATAATAAAGCCTATATTGCAAACGATTGCCTTTCTCGTAGCTTTAATATTGCTTATAAGAGTAGTATTCATTTCATATAAAGTCAATGTATAAAGAGTATAATGACATAATTTTTAAATTAATATTTGCAAAATGAATAAAAGAATGTATAATGATAGACAAATAGCGCAAACGTTTTCATAGATTGAGATATTGTTTGCGCTTCAATTAAACTATTAAATGCAAACGTTTTCAGTTACTGAGGTACATAGACAATTTAGGGAGGTTTTTGGGATGAAGAAAGCATTATCATTATTAACGGTTTCAGCATTATCTATTGGTATGTTATCTGCATGTGGACCGAAAGATTCAGGGAAAAAAGAGGAAAGTAAAGCGAAAAAAGACTATGATCTTCTTGTTTGGGAAGATGATAAAAAAGGTGTTGGTTTAGAACCAGCAGTGAAAAGCTTTGAGGAAAAATATAAAGTAAAAGTAAAAGTTGTTGAAATGCAAATGACAGATCAAGTGAAGAAGTTACGCCTTGATGGACCAGCGGGGACTGGACCAGATGTTGTAACATTGCCACACGATCAAATCGGAAATGCAGTAACAGAAGGTTTACTTTCTGAAGTGAAAGCAGATGATGCTGTAAAGAGTAAATTTACTAATTCATCAATAGAAGCACAGACATATAATGGAAAATTATATGGTTTACCAAAAGCAATTGAGACACCAGTCTTTATTTACAATAAAAAACTAATGCCAAAAGCGCCAGAAACGATGGACGAGCTGTTTAACTTCTCAAAAGAATTTACGAAAGATGGCAAGTACGGATTTTTAGCATTAGGAGATAACTTCTACTTTGCTAATGCATTCATGGCAGGTATGGGCGGTTATGTATTTGGTGAAAAAGATGGAAAGCCAAATGCAAGTGATGTTGGATTAAATAATAGCGGAGCAGTACAAGGTGCTGAATATCTTCAAAAATGGTACAAGGAAAAATTATTCCCAAAAGGTATTATCGGTGAATCAGGTGGGCCTGCTGCTGATGGACTATTCAATGAAGGAAAAGCAGCTTCTATCATGAATGGCCCATGGGCGTTCCAAGCAATGGAAAAGAACGGGATTGATTATGGCGTTGCTCCAATGCCGAAATTACCAAATGGTCAACCAATGAAAACGTTTGTTGGGGTTAAAGGATGGCATGTAACAAGTTTCTCTAAACAAAATGATTTAGCTACAAAATTCACTGAGTGGGTAACAAATGAAGAAAACGCAAAAATTCGATTTGAGAAAACAAAAGAAATTCCTCCAGTAAAATCAGTAATGGAAGATCCAATTATTAAAGATAACGAAGCTGCAAAAGCAGTTGCAACGCAATCTGAAAATGGAATTCCAATGCCAAACATTCCAGAAATGCAAGAAGTTTGGAAACCAGCTGGAGATGCGCTTCAATTAGTTGTTACAGATAAAGAGGCACCAAAAGCGGCGCTTGATAGTGCAGTGAAACAAATTAAAGGTAATATTGAGGCAAATCATAACAAGAAAAAATAAGGTGAAATTCGTGCCTCGAATATGAGAGGCACGAATTCTCTCCCTTCCATGTAGGAAGAAAAAAGGGGGAAGGAACATGCAAACATCTATGGAACCAGCAAATGGGTTAAACCATTCAAAGCATAGAAAAATGGCAACCATGTTATCGATCATTCCAGGCGTGGGCCAAATGTATAATAAACAATTTGTAAAAGGTCTTATTTTTCTAGTATTAACAGGTTCATTTATTGTAGCCTTTGCTGATTTATTAAATATGGGATTATGGGGTATTGTAACGCTTGGTACAGAAGTTCCACGTGACCATTCTGTCTTTCTATTAGTAGAAGGAATCTTGGCCCTTATCGTTATCGCTTTTGGGCTCGGCATATATGCATTTAACTTATACGATGCATACCAAAATGGAAAGAAACGTGATATCGGAACACCGTTAAATTCTGTAAAAGAGCAATACCGTAATTTGTTAGATCAAGGTTTTCCTTATTTAATGGTTTCACCAGGTTTTCTACTACTTATCTTTGTTGTCGTATTTCCAATCATCTTCGTAATTTTAATTGGATTTACAAACTATGATTTATATCATTCTCCTCCAGCAAAATTAGTAGATTGGGTGGGCTTTAAAAACTTTATTGATATTTTCACTTTACCGATGTGGAGAGAGACATTTGTAAGTGTATTCTCTTGGACTGTCATTTGGACATTCGTTGCAACAACATTACAAGTTGCGCTTGGTATTTTCTTAGCGATTATCGTAAATCAGCCCGGTATTAAAGGAAAGGCAATTATTCGAACAATCTTCATTTTACCGTGGGCGGTTCCAGCATTCGTATCTATTCTTGTTTTCTCTGGTATGTTTAATGAAACATTCGGAGCGATTAACAATCAAGTATTAGCTTTATTCGGAATTGAAAAAATTGCTTGGATGACAGATCCATTTTGGGCGAAGATTGCTTTAATTATGATTCAAACGTGGCTTGGGTTCCCGTTTATCTTTGCGATGACAACGGGTATACTGCAATCGATTCCGGGAGAATTATATGAAGCGGCTACAGTAGATGGAGCGACAGCTTGGCAGCAGTTTCGTAAAATTACATTGCCACTTGTGTTATATGCAACAGCACCAATATTAATTACGCAATATACGTTTAACTTTAATAACTTTAGTATCATCTATCTATTTAACGGTGGAGGTCCTGCTGTAGCTGGACAAGACGCAGGTGGAACGGATATTTTAATTTCATGGATTTATAAGTTAACGATGACTTCAGCGCAGTACGGAAAAGCAGCAGCTCTTACAATGATATTATCGTTAATCGTTATTACAGTTGCGTTATGGCAATTTAAGAGAACAAAATCATTCCAAGAAGAGGATATGATGTAAATGAATATTAAAAGACAGAAGATGTTACGTCTCTCATTAAGTTATTTAGTTATTTTCGTAATGTGTGCCATCATTTTCTATCCGTTATTATGGATTATTGGCTCATCGTTTAATCCGGGTGATAGTTTATCTGGATCAAGTATTATTCCACAAAATGCAACGTTAGATCATTATCGTAAGTTATTAGATCTAGAGAATAGTAATTACTTACTATGGTATAAAAACACATTAAAAGTAAGTGTTTTAACGATGATTTTCTCAGTGTTAGCAATTAGCTTTACTGCTTATGCATTTTCGAGATATCGTTTTGTTGGAAGAAAAAATGGTTTATTAACATTTTTAATTCTGCAAATGATTCCAAACTTTGCAGCGTTAATTGCTTTATACGTATTAGCTCAATTAACAGGATTAATTGATACACACCTTGCATTAATTTTAATTTATGTAGGCGGAGCTATTCCGATGAATACATGGCTTATGAAAGGGTATTTTGATACGATTCCGAAAGAACTAGATGAATCAGCTCGAATGGATGGAGCAGGGCATTTTCGTATTTTTTGGCAAATCATTATGCCACTTGCAAAGCCAATCGTAGCGGTTGTAGCGTTATTTACTTTCATTGGTCCATTTACAGATTTCATTTTAGCGAGTATTATTTTGCGAACACCAGAAAATTATACTTTAGCAGTTGGATTATATGAAATGGTTGCGAAGAAATTCGGTAATGAATTTACAACGTTTGCAGCGGGTTCTGTGTTAATTGCGATCCCAATTTCAATTTTATTCCTATCACTACAAAAATACTTTATTTCTGGTTTAACAGCTGGAGGTACAAAAGGATGAAAAATGGGACATTACGTCCCATTTTTCTTTTCATCTCCCTATAAATAAGTTTATAGGGAGATGAAAAGAGATTTGACATCACATGTGAAAAGAAGTGAAATAAATAGTATATTATAGTATAGGAAAAAATAGCTATATCCCTTACAATACATGAAGAGGGAGAATAGGATTAGTTTTGCAAGATATAAGAAATGAAAGTTTATGACTTGCAATGAGTGCGAGATAAAATATATGAAAAATGGCAGAGAAATGAGAGGAGGGGGATTTTTATGACAGTTACAATTAAAGATGTGGCGAAGCAAGCGAATGTTGCACCATCAACAGTTTCTCGTGTAATTGCTGATAATCCAAGTATAAGTGAAAAGACAAAGCGCCGTGTTAGGAAAGTGATGAGTGAATTAGGGTATCATCCCAATTTAAATGCGAGAAATCTTGCGAACCAAACGACGAAAACACTTGGTCTTGTTATGCCAAGTTCTGCAAGTAAAGCTTTTCAAAATCCATTTTTCCCAGAAGTTATAAGAGGGATTAGTTCATTTGCACACGTAGAAGGTTATGCGCTTTACATGTCGACAGGTGAAACGGAAGAAGAAATTTTTAATGGTGTCGTAAAGATGGTACAAGGACGCCAAATTGGTGGCATTATTCTTTTATATTCAAGGGAGAATGATCGGATTATTCAATATTTACATGAACAAAATTTCCCGTTTGTTTTAATAGGAAAACCATATGATCGAAAAGATGAAATTACATATGTAGATAATGACAATTATACAGCTGCAAGAGAAGTGGCAGAATATTTAATTTCATTAGGGCATAAACAAATCGCGTTCATTGGTGGTGGATCAGATTTACTTGTAACGAGAGATCGTTTAGCTGGTATGAGTGATGCCTTGAAATTAGCAGACATTGTATTACCAAAAGAATATATTTTACATTTTGATTTTTCGAGGGAAAGTGGTCAACAAGCTGTTGAGGAATTAATGGGACTGCAGCAACCGCCAACGGCAATTATGGCAACGGATGACTTAATTGGACTTGGTGTGTTAAGTGCTCTTTCTAAAAAAGGATTTTTTGTACCGAAAGATGTTTCTATTGTAAGCTTTAATAATGCTTTATTATCGGAAATTGCGAGCCCTCCACTTTCGACAGTTGATGTGAATATTTATCAGCTAGGATATGAGGCGGCAAAAGCTTTAGTTGATAAAGTAGAGAATGCAGAATCCACTGCAAAGTGTATCATTATTCCTCATAAATTACTAAAACGTCAAACTTGTGATCATTATGCATAAAAAAGCTAAGAGTTTAACTCTTAGCTTTTTTCATTAGAAAGGCTTCTAATCGGTCGCAGCCTTCTTTTAAAGTTTCGATACTATACGCATAGGACAAGCGAAGGTAGCCTTCACCGTATTCAGAGAATGCTGTTCCAGGAACTACAGCTAGTCCCGCTTCTTTGACAAGATCAAGTGCAAAATCAAATGATGAAGATGTCAAATGACCAACATATGGGAATAAGTAAAATGCACCTGTTGGCTTTTCAACTGTTAATCCCATTTGAGTGAGTCTATTATATACGTAATCACGGCGTTTTTTATATTGGTGGCGCATCATTTTTGGTGCGTCTTTAGCTGCTGTTAATGCTTCAATTGCAGCGTATTGAGCGATTGAAGTAGCACACGTTACATTGTATTGATGAACTTTTAATATGTGTCCTGCTAAATAGCTTGGTGCAAATAAAAGTCCAACACGCCAGCCAGTCATAGAATGTGATTTAGATAAACCGTTAATGACAATTGTCTTTTCACGCATTTCTGGGAAATGAGCGATAGATGTATGCTTTTGTTCATATACAAGCTCGCTATAAATTTCATCTGAAAGGACGAAAATATTTTTATCTTTTAAAACATCTACAATATCTTTTAGCTCTTCTGTTGATAAAGTTACACCAGTTGGATTAGAAGGATACGGTAGTACGATACATCTTGTTTTTTCTGTAATAGCATTTTTAAGCGCTTCAGCTGTTAAACGAAATCCAGTTTCACGAACATCTACAAAAACAGGCGTTGCACCGCATAATCGAATAATGGGTTCGTAACCTGGATAAATAGGAGCAGGTAAAATTACTTCTGTTCCTGGCTCTAAAATCGTTCGGAATGCAACATCAATTGCTTCGCTAGCACCGATTGTAACGATGGTTTCGTTTTCAGGTGAGTAATGTAAATCGTAGTTATCTTTTACAAAGTTACAAGCTGCCTTACGTAATTCTAGTAAACCAGCGTTATGTGTATAGCTTGTATAGTTTTCTGTAATCGCCCGTTTTGCCGCTTCTTTTACGAGAGAAGGTGTAGGGAAATCGGGTTGTCCAATTGTTAAAGAAATCAAATTATCATAGTTTTGAATCATGTTAGAGAATTGACGGATTCCAGAAATTTGGATGTCCTTCACTCTAGGGTTAATGAATTGTTCCATTGTATCTCCCTTTCTTCCGTTTGAAAATTAAGTTCATTTTATCATATTTTCTATGATTACGCTTTGTATATGTTATTTAGAAAGAGAGAGAAAAGAGAAAAAAAAGCCGCTATAAGCGACTTTTTAATATCCGTATTCCCAATCTATTTCATCTTCATTCCAGAGTACAGAGGATACCTTGCCAAGGTGAACGACTGATTGGTTCACAGCACATGTGCAGTTTTCATCTCCCGCTTTATGCTGTAACTCTTCATATACTGATTTTTCAACATTTTCTAGAACAACCAAATTTTCTTCTTTTAAAACAAGCGTAGTACCCGCCATATTTATCTTCCTCCTACTAAAGTAATGATCACTTATTTGTAAACATAGATAGTATGGATTATATGCTGTATTTTGCTATAGTTGTCCGTCTAAAAAAGTATTTTTATATTTTCTTTGTAATCCGTATTCATTGTATACTGCACGAAGGAAATTTGGTACAGGGTTTACAATCATTTCGAAAATCTGTAACAATTATTATGAGTTGTTAACAAAGAATTAACAAATATGTTAAGAAAAATCAAAATTTTAAAACAAATACACCTATAAAATGATATAATCATATCAAAATACATATAGGGGATGAGAGGTTATGGAGCTTATCCGTGATTTATTGATTCAAATTGCCATCATAATTTTGCCACTATTTTTATATGAAGCGATTCGTTTAAATCGCTATCAAGAAATGCCTCCGAAGCCAAATCGTTACTTTATTATGTTTTTATCTAGCGTTACGCTCGTTCTCTCCATGACATACTCTATTTGTTTTGGCAATGTGTGTGGGTATAACTTTCACCCCATTCCAATTGTCAGTGGTTTTTTATATGGTGGGATTGTTGGTTTAATCCCAGCGGTTATTTTTGTTGCATATGAATGGTTACTAAAGGGAATGAGCTTTCTTCCAGTTTTAGAAGTAATATTTTTATTGATAGTTCCGCTATTTTTATCAAAGAAATGGTCTCTTTTTTCAAGGGATAAGAAATTAATTTTAGCATTTATGATTTCATCATTTTATGTGCTTGTTTCTTTAGTATTAGGCATGATTATTGTTCTTTTGGAAACAGGATTTACACCGTATATTTCGCAAATATATAGCGGATTTATATTTGCCTCGCTTATCATGGTCATGACAATGGTATTTCAGGTGTATTTAACTGAATATTTAAATGAAAATGCATTGCTACGTACAGAGATGCAAAAATCAGAAAAGCTTAATATTGTAAGTGAGTTAGCAGCAAGTGTGGCACATGAAGTTCGAAATCCACTAACTGTTGTTCGTGGATTTATCCAATTGCTAGAAAGTACGGAAGATGTGAAGAATAAGGATTATATGCGTCTCGTATTAGCTGAATTGGATCGGGCGGAACAAATTATTTCAGATTACTTAAATTTAGCAAGGCCGCAAATTGAGAAAAAAGAACACATTTGTTTATCAGCCCAATTAATAGAAATGACCACTCTCATGTCGTCATTTGCAGCGATGCAAGGTGTATATTTACAAGTTGAAATTTCAGAAAGTCTTTATACGATTGGTGATAAGACAAAATTGAAGCAAGCTATTATGAATGTTGTTAAAAATGGTATTGAAGCAATTCAAGGAAATAAAGGATATTTAAAAGTAACAGCTATTCAAAAAGACGAAACAATCATAATAAGAGTTAAAGATAGTGGTGTTGGTATGACGAATGAACAGTTAGCAAGGCTTGGGCAACCATATTATTCTTTAAAAGAAAAAGGGACAGGATTAGGACTTATGGTAACATTTAGTATTTTACAAGCGCATAATGGTACATTGGAATATAAGAGTGAAAGTGGAAAAGGCACTGAAGCAATTATTATATTACCAGCTGTACAAAATAAGGAATAAAAGTTACCGATGAAAGGTAACTTTTTATTTTATATTGTTTATTCATTTGTTTTTTCTTGTTTTGCTCGGCTAAATAAACTTTTAAATGATTGAAAGAAGCTTTGCTCTTTTGAGGCAGCAACCATTCTTTTTGTTTCTTGAATTTCTCGAATAACTTGCATAAGCTGTGCATCACGGTTACTGTCTTTATTATAAATTTGACTAACAAGTTTATTCATTTTTTCTTCCTGTTTGGATTCTCGTTTATACATATGATTCATTAATAAGTCCATCTTTTCTTTTTGCAGTGCATCTGTTTGAGCGGCGTGATCGACTAACTCTTGAAGCATTTTTTCTTGAGAGCCTTCTTTTACATAAACTTGTTGCATCAATTCGTCTAGTTTCTCATCCTTTAAACGATTTTGTGTAATTAAAGTAGAATTTTGATGAATAATTGCCTCATTTAATTGAGCTAGCATTTCAAGTTTTAACATGAACTCCTCAAAGTTACGCCCATCTTCTTTTTCTTTCGTTTGTATCTCTTGCTTATCTTGTATAACTGGTACAGGTGGGGCCTCTTTTTCTTTTAAAATAATCGGTATCGTTTCTGAAATATCTTCTTGTAATGTAGCAGCTCTTTCGTGTATAGATTTCAATAATTTTAAATCATCAAGTTTATAAATACGAGCATCAGCTGTTTTGGAAATCATATAACCATGTTCTTCTAACAGTTGACTATATTTGCGAACTATATGTTTTGGGATGCCTGTTTTATTCGTGACATCTTTCGTTTTATAGGTAGCTTCCATCATATTTCCTCCCCAAAAAGTATCGTATATATCATTTCAATCTTTTATGAGGACTTCCTTTGAAAAAGAATGTCGGAAGGCTATTAGTTTTCTACAGCATTAGTGAAAAAATGAAAATTTTTGGCGGAATGGCAAGGAATAACTAAAATAATGTCTGAAAACATATACAGGAGAAGTTTGTTATAATAACGGAGGAAAAGAAACTGGTAGAAACATGGAGGTATACATGAAGCAATTAAAAGGTATTATCATTTCAATTATCGCAATTCTGTCTATTTTAGTAGCAGTTTATGAAGTACTTGTGCCAGAGGAAACAAGTGTAAAGAAAACGAATACGTATGATCAAGTGTTAGAATTTCCAAAAGAACGTTATCCAGAGACAGGAAAACATATTACGGATGCTATAAAAGAAGGGCATTCAGAAGTTTGTACAATCGATCGTGGTGGTGCTGCAGATAGAAGGAAATTGTCGTTAGCACCATATCCATCAAAAAAAGGGTATGATCGTGATGAATGGCCAATGGCGATGTGCAAGGAAGGCGGAAAAGGAGCACATATTGAATATATAAGTCCGGCGGATAACCGCGGAGCAGGTTCTTGGGTAGGGAATAAGTTAGATAAATACCCAGATGGTACGCGAGTAAAATTTGAAGTGAAGTAGTAGTTGTATATTTCATAATGAAGGAGAAGGGGAACTATGGAGTTAACGATTTCTTATTCGCAATTAATGTTGATGAACTATGACGGTGAGCAGCCTTATGTAGATTGGACTGATGAAGATTTTGAAAGAGGTTATGCTAAGGCAGATGGAACTGTTATTTTTGAAGCACTTTCTGATTATACTTGTGAAGTGAAAGTGACCCCAGGGAAACATATTGAAAAAGAAGAAGTAGTTAGAACGATTACGGTTCCTTTTACAGTTGAAAATGAAAGTATCGTTATAACGAGTATTCTTTCTAATAAATTTCAAATACCTATTCCAAATGGTGAGTATACAGTTGTATTACAAGCAATTCCTCTTGAAGAGCCAACGGATGATGAATTATATAAAATACAATATGAATTCTTTTTTGAAAGTAAAGAATAAAAAATGGGTTATCCTGAGAAAAGGATAACCCATTTTTGTTATGCGTTTGTTTTTAAAAGGGAACGAGCATCTTTCGCTGCTTGCACCATATGTTCTAAAGCTGGAATAACTTCTTCTGTTCTTCTCGTTTTTAAACCACAATCAGGATTAATCCAGAAATATTTAGGATCACATACTTCTAAAGATTGTTCTACGATTTTATACATTTCATCTTTACTCGGTACACGTGGGCTATGAATATCATATACACCTAGGCCGATGCCTTTTTCATATGTTGTATGTTTTAATGTATCAATAAATTCTCCGTGACTTCTTGATGTTTCGATAGAAATTACATCTGCATCTAATGCGCGAATCGCGTCAACAATATCTTCGAAGTTACTGTAACACATATGAGTATGAATTTGTGTTTCATTTGCTACAGAAGAAGTTGCTAAAAGGAAGGATTGTACTGCCCATGTAATATAAGCATCCCAATCTTTTTCTTTTAGTGGCATTCCTTCACGAAGTGCGGGCTCATCGACTTGGATTACTCTAATTCCGGAAGATTCAAGTAGTTCAATTTCGTGACGAAGAGCTAGTGCAATTTGATACGAAACTTCTTTTCTTGGAATATCATTTCGAACGAAGGACCAATTTAAAATTGTAACAGGTCCGGTTAACATTCCTTTTACAACTTTCTCTGTTAAGCTTTGCGCATAAACTGTTTCCTTAATAGTCATGCCGTTAATAAAGGCTACATCACCATAAATAACAGGTGGTTTTACGCAGCGGGAACCGTATGATTGTACCCAACCGTTTTTAGTGAATGAGAAACCAGCAAGGCGCTCACCAAAATATTCGACCATGTCAGTTCTTTCAAATTCACCATGTACAAGGACATCAAGCCCAATTTCTTCTTGGTAACGAATCCATTTTTCTGTCTCTTTTTCAATAAATTGTTCATATTGTTCATTTGAAATAACACCGTTACGCCATTCTTTTCGCGTTTGACGAACTTCAGTTGTTTGCGGGAAGCTACCAATAGTCGTTGTTGGTAATAGCGGTAACTCTAGAGCAACTTGTTGTAATTCGTATCGTTTTTCAAATGGAAGAGGACGTGAAAAATCTTCTTCTTTTAGTGCTGTTCGTGCTGCTTTGACATCTTCTCGGTTACGTGCAGCAGATGAACGAATTGTATGATGTACGTTTCGATATGTTTCCAGCTCATTACTAATGCTTTCTGTACCTTGAGTGAGAGCGGAATGAATAAGAACTAATTCTTCTAATTTTTGATTTGCAAATGCTAACGCATCAAACAGCTCAGTCGATAAGTGAGTTTCTTCTGTTTTATCGATTGGTGTATGCAATAAGCTACAAGAAGGCTGAACGATGATATCTTTCGTTTGGACTTGTTTTTGTAACGTTGTAAATAAATCAAGAACTTCATCAAGGTCAGCTCTCCAAATGTTACGGCCATCTATACAACCGACAGCTAAAGTTTTATCAGCTGGGAATCCATATTTTGAAATAGCATTTAGATTACCTTCTTTACCATGAATGAAATCTAATCCAATACCGGATACCGGGAATGTAATAATTTCTTCATAGTTTTCTTCTACGCTATCAAAATATGTTTGTAAAAGAAGAGTCGCATTTGGAACTTCTTTACGAATAGCTTCATAAATTTCTTTTGCTTGTTGAACTTCTTTTTTAGTTAAAGAAGCGAAAATCGGTTCATCAACTTGAATGGCTGGTGCACCAGCTGCATGTAGTTCTGAAAGCAGTTGTACGTAAGGTGCAACTAACTGTTTTAAAATGGTAGGAAATTGTTCTTGTGTATAACCTTTAGCTAATTTTAAGAAAGTATATGGTCCTAAAATAACAGGCTTTCCATCTACTCCTAATTCTTGTTTTGCCTCTTCGTATAAGCGAAGTGGACGATTATCTTTTAAAGAGATTTGTAATCCCTCTTCATATTCAGGAACGATATAGTGATAGTTTGTGTTAAACCATTTTGTCATTTCGGAAGCTACGTGATCTTTAGAGCCACGCGCCATTGCGAAATATACATCAAGGTAAGATGTAAACTCAGAAAAACGTGATGGAATAAATCCTAGCATATAGGCAGTATCCAAAACGTGATCATAATATGTAAAGTCGCCAATTGGAATGAGTTCAATCCCTTTTTCTTGCTGTACTTTTACGTGTTGAAGGCGAATTTCTTTCATTGTTGTTAAAAATTGTTCTTCATCGATTTTATTGGACCAAAAAGCTTCCAATGTTTTTTTCCACTCTCGTTGTAGTCCGATACGTGGATAACCTAAGTTACTTGTTTGAATTGCCATTTTAAATTCCTCCCTAATTGAAAGTAAGCATTTCCGTTTACTAGGAAATACCTATAACAAAAAGTACAAAGACATAGAAAATAAGCCTTCCTTTTTGTTTTAACACCTCATCATCATCCGTGAATCTATCAGTGTTGTTAAAACAGGCAGGTCTCCTGACTTATGCTTCATATAATTTCTTTCACCTTCCCGTTTTCACAGTGGCACCAAAAAGAAATCTCAGCATTTACAGTGGCGGGACCGTGTTGGAGTTTCACCAAGCTTCCCTTTTAAACACGAAACGAAACTTTCGTGTACCTATTTTCCTTTTGAAAGGAATTTAACAAGCGATATGATATTGAAACAAATTTTAACATAATTTTTGGAATTTTGTCTACTGTTTTAAAATAAGAAAATTCTAAAGTTTTTATTTCTTAGTATTCTGACTTTTCATATTCTGGAGTAACTAATAATATTACAGTATGAAAAGAGAAATTGAGCTATGAAAGAAGTAGGGATGTCTTCTTTCATAGCTCAATCTTCATCTATAGCAACTTCTGAAAGTTGGCCTGCTATAGCATCTTTAAGGAGGGTGTTTAGCCATTGTAATTCAACTGTAATATGCTCAATTACACTTTGCAAAATATATAGTTGTGCACGTGGAACCTTTCCTTTATTACAATCATATATCGTTTGCATAGTATGTAAATATTGAAGAGTATCGTTTTTCTTTTTTTCTAAAATAGGAACTAATTCGTGATCATTGCTAAAGTGAGCGAAAGATAAGGCTGAATAAATAGGTTTATATATTTGGTTTTTGGCTTCGAATTGTTTTAATAGTAAAGTGTGGAATAGTTTTTTGCCTTCTTCTGTTATATGAAAAATCGTTTTGTCAGGTCGATTTGTGTCTCTAATTACATTTTTAATATGAATTGCCCCTTGCTTTTCTAATTGCTCGAAGGCGTAATAAAGTGATCCTTTAGCATATTTAATGTAACAATCCATTTGTCGTTCTTTCATAATATGCTGCACTTCATATGGATGTTTATCTCCTTCGAGTAGTAAGCCGAGAATGACTAATTTCATGCTCATGCTGTCTCAACTCCTGTATATAAAAACTTTATACATATTATAAACGGCATATCCTTTTTCATAAAGGGATATGCCGCTTCTTTTTTATATTAACTAACTTGCTTTTGTTTTTCTTTCTTTTTAGGGCCTGTAAAGAGGCGTTCATTTCCCATAAGTAAAATACAAATAATACTTAGTACAGCCGGGATGAGTGCCCAGAAGAATGTGTTCGCAATAGATGTAGCGAGAGCTTCCTTAATACCCGCTAATATTTCAGCAGGAATTTTTGCGGTAGCACCTGGTGATAATAAGAAACTTGTGTCTCCGCCTTTTGGAGCTAATTTTGCTAGTTCAGGGGGGAATACAGAGTTTAGTTTATCTGTAAAAATATGATTTTGAATTGTACCAAAAATCGTTACACCAAGAGTCATACCGAGTGATCGGAAGAATGAGTTTGTTGATGTCGCCGAACCACGGTCCCGCATTTCCAACTTGTGAATAGAAGACATACTTAATACTGAGAATGAGAAACCAACACCAAGCCCAGCGAGAATCATAAATAGTGTTACGAGTAAACGAGGTGTGTCCATTGTTAAAGTACTTAATAAATAAATACCAAGAACGAAGAAGACACCAGATACCATCATAATGTTACGATAGCTTGTTCGAGAAGCTAATTGTCCTCCCGTTTGACTTCCAATTACAGAACCAACCATCATTGGTGTTAAAATTAATCCAGCATTAGAGGCGGAACCTCCAAGGACGCCTTGAATGAAGATTGGAATATAAACTGTACAGATAATGAAAGCGGCACCATAGAAAAAGGCAACTCCTTGACTAGCTGCGAATAAAGGTTTTTTAAATAGATGGAATGAAATAATAGGCTCGGTTGCTTTTCGTTCTACAAAGAAGAAAATAATAAGCGTAATAACTACTGTTGTAAATAAGCCAATAATTACAGTAGAATTCCAGGCATATTCCTTACCACCAAGTTCTAATACGAACATTAAGCAAACGATACTTATGACAAGTGTAATAGCACCAGCCCAATCAATTTTTTGTTTTCTAAATTCTAGAGACTCACTGTAGTATTTAGTAATGAAGAAAAAGGAGATAAGTCCTAATGGAATATTGATATAGAAGACCCAATGCCAACTTATATAGTCTGTAATATAAGCACCTAATAAAGGACCGAATACACTAGATGTCCCGAAAACAGCACCGAATAGTCCTGTCATCTTCCCGCGTTTTTCTGGTGGGAAGATATCGTACATAATTGTGAAGGCGATAGGCATAAGGGCACCACCACCGATCCCTTGAATAGCTCTATAAATACTTAATTGCTCAATGCTTGAAGCTGTTCCGCAGAGCGCAGAACCGAATAAGAAAAGAATGAGGCCACCAATATAAAAACGTTTCCGCCCGTACATATCAGAAAGTTTCCCGAAGATAGGCATCCCTGCCATTGTTGCTACCATATAAGCTGATGTGACCCAAACAAACTTATCAAATCCTCCCAGGTCTCCAACGATTGTTGCCATTGCGGTTGCAACGATTGTATTATCCATTGCGGCCATTAATATACCAAGCAGTAAACCAGCAACAACAAATTTTGTCTTGTTGGCTTCTTTTTTTAATGGTTGAGTTTCCAAATATAACCCTCCTTTAGAAATAAGTAAACTATATTAAATTTTGAGTGCAGTGGATAAAAAATTTAAATGTATAGTTGATGTTAATTTCTTTTCCATAAGTGCACTTATATGCCATAAAGAATATTATAGTCAAATTTGACTATAAGGCAAATTTTTTCTTCCGTCAAAATATTCTTTCGTATGAGTAGAGAACGAGTGAGCCATACGAATATTGCTATGAAGGGAATGAAGTAAATTGTAAAAAAATTTCATAAAGAACACCTTCTGTTAATAGATGAAAAATGGTTTTTTCTTCATATTGTCGAATAGGATAAAAGGAAGAGAAATATTAAACATTGCTTGTAGCAAGCTTTAGGAATTTGGGGAATTCATTGTGTGTATGTTACATCTGAAATGAGGTGAATATATATTATGAAAATATGGGGACGAATTTCGGATACAGGAAAGTATTCAATACCGCTACAACCAGTATTGTGGATTGACGGATCGAAAAAGGAAAACGAATTTCCTCAAGTAGCCGTTACATTACAAATTGGTAGTATGTATACAGAACAATTTTCGTATGAATTGACCTACGATGTAAACGACATACTTATTATGAGAATTGAAGTGGAAAATAAAGGGGTAGAAATGATTTCGAGAGTTGTTGTAAGTCATATGATTCGAGATTACTTTGCTTATATTCCTAATTCTTTAAAAGTTGATAAGGGGATAAGTGAGTTTTTATTCCAGCTTGTTAGATGGCGAATTGATGATTTGTTACCGAATGAGAAGGTGGAACTACGTTGTAAAATAAAAGCTAATAAAGATAAAGCTCTTAAACAAACATTCTTTCAGGCTACATATACATTTCAAGATAAAGAGATATCATATGGCCCACTGCAAACAAATGAAGTTGTTGTGCGTCAATGATAAAAAGGAACCTGTACAAAAGGTTCCTTTTTTAGTGAAGGTTGTGTTTTTTGAGTATTTTCTTTTGCGCCATTCCTTTTTTTCCTACATAGTTATTTTTGTAGCCAAAGTATAGAATAAATAAAAATGAAACAACATTAACAATAGCGTCGATTTGATCGTTTGTAATAAAGTGTATCCCGAAAGAGGTAAATAATAATTTTAATGATAATAGAAAACCAGCTAGCAAACGCATAGCATCTGATAGATTCTCTTTTTGTAGCATATAGATTACTCCTTTCTATAAAAGTTATATATTATATATATGAAATAGAGTAGAAAAGGTATACAAGCTTAAGCAGAAATGTACATTGCATATGTACATTTTTTATTTTGTAGAAAAACATTATTGATATAGAAACATATATTGGTATAAAAGGGGGAAAAGTATGAAACATAAAGGAAAAATTAGTGGATTATTGCTTGGCAATACTGTGGCAGTTACAGAATGGATTGCACTTCAGGATGTAATTGCAAAACTGGATTCACGATCATTTTATACCGTCTTTATTATTTATATATTGCAAATGATACTAAGTTATTATTTTGGACATTGGTACGATAAAAGAACAAACGAGCGTATGGGTATGGAAGTAGGAGGAATGGCAAGCAATGATTTTGTTGTTGATTTTTTTGGGAAAGTAGCTGCTTTATCTGAAAGAGATTCTCGTAATATTACAGTGTACATTCTTTCTGTAAAAGAATGGGAAGGGTTAAAAGACACGTTGCAAGAAAAAAAGTTGGGAGTGTTAGTACAAAAATTAGAGAGTACCATTGTAAAGACAATTCGGAAGGGCGATGTTGTTACAAAGTGGGATGAAAATAAGTACGTTATTGTAGCAATTGATAATGGTCATGAAACATCAACAATAACAAAACGATTAATGAAAAATATTGAAAGTGAAATAGAAGGTGATTTACTCAGTGTCACTCTTTTATTTGGAGCAGCTAGCTATCCAGTAGAAGGAAAAACGTTTGAAGAACTGTTGAGAAAGTCGCAAAATCAATTGTACCAGTATAGAAATTTGCAAGAAAATGAGTGAAGCTTTGATTTGAAGATATATGATAGGAAGATGTTTTATTTGTAACATTTTTTTGACTTTTATTACAAAAAACGCCACGTTTGTAATAAAAGTCTTTAAAAATATATGAAATAAGCATATAATTATGATGGTAGTGCCAATGCAATTTGCACAGTGTGTTTTATTTTAAAAGTGTAGAGGAAAGCAAGCTCTACACTTTTCCTTTTTAGGAAATGAAAAGAATATTTGTAAGTTGTTGCGAGATATCGATTGTACTGTGTAAAATGAACAAAGAGATTAATTGATAGAAAGCTGGAAAGGGAATGATAGACGTGAGAGCGGAGCGATCACCTTTTATCAGGTGAACTATTATAGTCTTATTAAGACTGAGGTGAAATTCCGTGGATATTAAAGTAATACATAGTGTGAACAGGCCTTAAAAAACACGAAGTAGTATACTTAAAGATGGATATGGAATTGCTAAATAATTCAAAAAGAATAATGTAATATCAAGTAATAATTTGTACAAACAATATTAATGATCTTCGTAAAAAAGATGCGAGTGTATAGAACAATTACATATTTTATAACTTTTTTATATTACACGATGGTCGTTTATAAGTAGGAGGAAGAGATGTTGAAATATAGTAAATTAGCAATTGTAACTACATTATCAATGATTTTATTAGCCGGTTGTTTCGGTCCGAAACCAGAAGAAGAATTATATGTAGCGTTTGAAAACGCTGCTAAACAAGAAAAAACAATGTTTGAAGATGCAAAAAAACTTGAGACTTTAGAGAAAGAAGGACAAGAATTATATAACCAGATTGTTCAAGAAGGAAAAGATAATAATCAAACTGTTAAAGAAAAACTGAATCAAGCAGTGAAAAATACAACTGAACGAGAAAAAGTGCTTACAAAAGAAAAAGAAGTTTTAAATAAAGCGCAAGAAGAAGTGAAGTCAGCTGATAAGTATGTGAAGAAAATTGAAGATAAGAAATTGAAAGATCAAGCTGATAAAGTGAAAAGCACGTATGAGAAACGCCACGATTCATTTAATAAAATGTATGACAGCTATAACAAATCTTTAAAACAAGAAAAAGAGTTATATACAATGTTACAAGATAAAGGTACTAAATTAAAAGATATTAGTGAAAAAGTAAAAGTAGTAAATCAATCTTATAAGGATATTGAGTCAGAAAAAGATAAATTTAATGAATTTACAAAGTCTTATAATACAGAAAAAGTAGCTTTTTATAAACAAGCAAATATTAAAATTAAAGAAGAGAAAAAATAAAACAGTTTGGCCTACACTTGGCCAAACTGTTTTATTTTTTTGTATAAGTACGACTATACCATGGAACAGGCTCACTTAATTTTTTTTCTTGTTTTAATGCTTCAGGACCAATATAATCTTGAAGTGTTTTTTTTGCTACTGTTAAAGATAAGGTTGTTTTCGGATTTCGATAGGAGGATTCAAGATGACCAAGATGCGGTAGAATTCGAAAATCTTCTTTCGTAGGAGGGATGTGGAAAAAATAATCGCCTAAACGTATAAGGACATCAGATTGTTGTTGGCTAAAACGTGGGTTTCTAGAAAAATGCAATCCTTCTTTAATTGCTTTTTTTTCAGCAATCAAACGTTCTAAAGCTGTCTTTTTTAACCAGTATAAATATTTAGGATTAGTAGCTGCTTTAGCATGACGATTCACAACGAAAATAGATTGAGCTAGTCGATTAATAGAATGTTGGTTTTGTAATTGAGATTGTGGTTGTGAAGGTTTCATATTGAATCTCCTTTCAATTTTTCATTATTATACCATAAATAAAATAGGTATTTATTATACGCAAAAAGTGATTGTATATATTTTCAATATTAAAGCAATATTGTTACAAAAAACAACTATTTTGTATAATAGTAATAGAATATGTTTTTGAAATTTGATAATGAAAGAGTGAGAAGTTTGAAAGAAATATTAAAACAACAGTATGCCATTATAGATATTGGATCTAATACAATGCGTTTAGTTATTTATGAAAAGCAAAATGGAGGTTTTTATAAAGAGATTGAAAATACGAAAGTTGTTGCTAGGTTAAGGAATTACTTAATTGATGGTGTATTGAATGAAGAGGGAATAGAAGTATTATTACAGACATTATTTCAATTTCAAGAAAGTACAAGATTCCATCAGTTGCATCATGTACTTTGTGTTGCAACAGCAACAATTAGACAGTCGGAGAATCAAGAGGAAATTAAAAAGCTTGTTGAAGGACAAACGGACTTTACTCTTAGAGTATTATCAGAGTATGAGGAAGCGCGTTACGGATACCTGGCGGTTATGAATTCTACATCGTTTTCAGAAGGAATAACGGTAGATATTGGTGGGGGAAGTACGGAAGTTACATACTTTAGAAATAGAGAGATTTTAGAGTACCATAGTTTTCCTTTTGGGGCACTTTCTTTAAAGCAACAATTTATTAAAGGTGATATTCCTACTAAAGATGAGTTAGAGGGAATGCAACAGTATTTAGAGTTTCAATTTCGAACGTTACCATGGTTAATCAATAAGAAATTGCCTCTTATTGCAATTGGTGGTAGTGCTAGGAACTTAGTAAAAATCCATCAAAATTTAATATGTTATCCTATAGCAGGATTACATTTATACAAGATGAAAGAAGAAGATGTTGAAAGTGTAAAAGAGGAATTGGAAAAATTGTCGTTCATAGAACTTCAGAAATTGGAAGGATTAGCAAAAGATCGAGCAGATACGATTATTCCAGCGGTTGAAGTATTTCATACACTTGTTCATGTTATAGAGGCACCGGCATTTGTATTAAGTAGAAAAGGGTTAAGAGAAGGTGTTTTCTATGAAGAGTTGACAAAAGATTTGGGGATTTCATATTATCCGAACGTAGTTGAAGAAAGTTTGCATTTACTATCACATGAATACGAAATGGACATGGAATTTGTTATTCAACTTATTAAACATGGAAGACTAATTTGCAAACAACTTGAGGAAATAGGGCTTATTTCTATGTCAGTAAAAGACTGGGAAGTGTTCCATCAAGCTGCGAAAGTATTTAATATAGGCAAATATATAGACGAAGAAGCGAGCCGTTTACATACGTTTTATTTATTAGCGAATAAGACAATTGATGGCATGATGCATAAAGATCGAGTAAGGCTAGCGCTTATTGCATCGTATAAATCAAAAATGTTATTTAAACAACATTTATCTCCATTTGAAGGTTGGTTTGATAAAAGCGAACAAAAAAAAATCCGCCTGTTAGGAGCTGTTTTACAATTTTCAGCTACTTTAAATGTAAGGCAACGATCGCTTATTGATACCATATCTATAACAGAAAGCGAAGAGGGATTAACGTTTAAAGTTTTATGTGAACAATCGGCATTAGCAGAAAAAGTACAAGCTGAAAAACAAAAAAAACAGTTAGAAAGAGTATTAAAAACGAATATTAATTTATTATTTGAACTAAAACATTAGGGTTGTACGGATGTCTTTACGAAAAATTTACACTTTGTAATATTGTAATTTGATAAAATGAAATCAACTAAATTATAGTAAAAAAGTTTCAAGGGGAAGTGTGAAGAGAATGGAATTATTGAAGGGGAATGCAGTAAATTTAAATGATACAGCTTATTACAATAATCGAGAGTTAAGTTGGTTAGCATTTAATGAACGTGTCTTACAAGAAGCGCAAGATGCAAATAATCCACTTTTGGAAAGATTGAAATTTATTAGTATTTTTAGTTCGAATTTAGATGAATTTTTTATGGTACGTGTAGCGGGATTAAAGGATCAAGTGAGTGCTGGATTTAATCAACCAGAAAATAAAGCTGGCTTAACACCGAAAAAGCAATTAAATAAAATTGCGATAAAAGCCCATGCACTAATGACAGTACAATATGATACATTTAAAAATTATGTATTACCAGCGCTTGAGTTAGAGGGAATTGAACGTTTAACATTCAATGATTTGACGAAAGAGCAGCGAGAATTTATAGAAGAGTATTTTGACGAGCAAATTTTTCCGGTGTTAACTCCTGTAGCTATTGATGCATATCGCCCATTTCCAATGTTATTAAACAAAAGTTTGAATTTGGCTACTCTTTTATATGATGAGAAGCAAGCGGAAGAAGAAAACAGGACGAAGTTAGGGATTGTACAAGTTCCTTCATTACTTGAGCGCTTCATAATTTTACCGAGTGAAGGGCAAAAGCATAAATTTATTTTATTAGAAGACGTAATTAGTAGCTTTACTCATAAATTATTTACGGGATATACAGTATCATCTGTTACTCGTTTCCGTATTACACGCAATGCAGATTTAACGATTCATGAAGAAGGTGCGAGAGATTTATTAAAGGTAATTGAAAAAGAATTAAAAAAGCGTAAGTGGGGGGCTGCTGTACGTTTAGAAGTTGGGAAAGAACACATTGATGAAAGAGTATTAGCGTTATTATATGAGGTTCTGGAAGTAAAAGATGAAGATGTATATATAATGGATGGCCCATTAGATTTAACATGTTTGTTTTCTTTATATAAAAAACTAGCTCCTTTATATGAACATCTTGTATATCCAGCTCTTATTCCGCAACCGCCTCAAGATTTAGGTGATGAAGAAGATGTATTTGAAAAAGCAATTGAGCATGATATTTTATTACATCATCCTTTTGAATCATTTCAGCCGGTAGTTGATTTTGTCCGTGATGCGGCAGACGATCCGAATGTACTTGCGATTAAACAAACGTTATATCGTGTAAGTGGTGATTCACCGATTATTCAGGCGTTAAAGATAGCGGCTGAAAAGGGAAAACAAGTGACGGTATTAGTTGAATTAAAGGCAAGGTTTGATGAAGAAAACAATGTTCACTGGGCTAAAGAATTGGAACAGGCAGGCTGTCACGTTATTTACGGTGTCAGTCACTTGAAAACACATAGTAAAATTACGCTAGTTGTAAGGAGAAAAAACGGAAAAATCGAAAGGTTCGTACATCTCGGAACTGGGAACTATAATGATGCAACAGCGAAGTTATATACTGATTTTGGATATATTACATCAAGAAAAGATTTTGGGGTCGATGCAACCAATTTCTTTAATTATTTAAGTGGTTATACAACAAAGCCACATTTTCATCATTTATCGGTTGCTCCATTTGATATAAGAGAGCAATTTATGGATTTAATAGATGAAGAAATCCGTTATCATAGGCAATATGGAAATGGATATATTATCGCTAAGATGAATTCATTAACAGATAAACCATTAATAAAAAAAATGTACGAAGCATCACAAGCTGGAGTAAAGGTAGAGCTCATTGTTCGAGGAACATGTTGCCTACGACCTGGTATTCCAAATGTAAGTGAAAATATTCGTGTAGTTAGTGTTGTTGGAAGATATTTAGAACATAGCCGTATTTATTATTTCCATCATAATGGGGAGGAGAAAATATATTTATCTTCAGCTGATTTGATGACGCGAAATATGGAGAAGCGAGTGGAAATATCTTTCCCGATATTAGATATTGAAATGAAGGCACGAATTAAGGCGATTTTACAGCTTACATTAGCTGATAATGTGAAAACACGTGAACAAAATAAAGATGGTGATTACTATTATGTTATTAATGGTAGTACAGAAGAAATTGATAGCCAAGTGAAGTTGTTTAAGATGGCGTATCAAAATACAGACGCTGAATAATGAAAAAAAGTAAAAACCTCTTATGTCCATAAGAGGTTTTTACTTTTTTCTACTCATATGCTCCAAAAATAGAAGGATGAGTAGAAACAATAGTTTTATTATAAGCGTGTAATGAGATGGCTCGTTGAGAGAATAATATTTGAAAGAATCGTTACTTTAACCTAGTAATAGTAGGGTTGCTGACATGGTCCACCGTAACAAGGATAAGGTGCTGGCGGCGGGAAAGGTGGTGGATAAGGTGGATAAAATGGTCGAGGGCCGAAAGCTAATGCTCCGCCGAGCAATCCACCAGCAATTCCAGCTAGAAAGGGAACGCCAAAAAACGGGAAGAAGCGTGAGTCGCCTACTGGACCAATAGGTGCTGAACGGACTGGAATTGGTTGATAATATGGATACATGAACATACCTCCTTTATTGGACTCACTTTTATCATATGGTAAACGAAACATGGATGAGCGCGTACAAGAAAGGATATGTAAGAAAATAGGCGAATTATTACGAATGTTGGAGTGTGAAAATTGTGATTTCAGGTTTTGACATGAAACGAAATGGGACACGTGTTCTTCCAAGACCTCGATTGACATAGAGAGTTAAATCTTGCATCGTATAGAAGCCTTCAATATAGTCTTTGGCGAGTGATGGTGTAATAATAGCCCCTAAAAAAGGAATTTGTACTTGTCCGCCATGGCTATGACCAGAAAGTTGCAAGTTGATTGGATATTTGGAAATTTGCGGCGCGATATCTGGCTCGTGAACAAGAACGATGTTATAAGTATTTTGCCGTGCATGTTGTAATGTTTTCTCTATTTTTGGTTTGCCTAGTAGTATATCATCGAGACCGAAAATAGAAATTTCACTATTATCCATTAGACGAATTCTTTTTTCACTATTTAGCAATAGTTCAAATCCTGATTCACGCATGATGTGCTCATAGTATTCAGTTCCATATCCACCGTGATCATGGTTACCATAAATAGCGAATTTACCGAAGGGGGCTTGTATATTTTTTAAAATGGATGCGACAAAAGGAGTGTCAGTATACGTTTGATAATTATCAATGAGATCTCCGGTAAAAAGGACAATATCTGGATTTACAGCATTAATTTTAGAAACAACTTGAGATAAATGTTGAAGCGAGAAATAGTATCCGAGATGTAAATCGCTGAATTGAAGAATTTTCATACCATGAAAACTTTTTGGGATGAGTTGTGATTTTAATGTGTGCTGTGTAAAAGAAATGAAATGGGGTTCTATATATTTAGCATAGTAGTATCCGATGCCACTGGTTATAAATGAATAGAGACAAGTACGCATACCAATTTTTAAAAAATTTCTTCTTGTAATGTGCGTCATAAAAATATGAGTATTCCTCAATGTTTTTATTCCATTTACAGGCTACTCAAATCTCCTTTCAGTTTATT
Source organism: Bacillus sp. BR3(2024) (assembly GCF_039134555.1). Classification (NCBI taxonomy): domain Bacteria; kingdom Bacillati; phylum Bacillota; class Bacilli; order Caryophanales; family Bacillaceae; genus Bacillus; species Bacillus sp. BR3(2024). Next base: position 3,832,124 of record NZ_CP152433.1, on the reverse strand, counting down.
TAAAAATATACTTTACATAATAAAAAATTAGTATAGATTACGAAAAAAATGAATAAAAAGAAAGTTCTTTACATTAAAATATCAGAAAAGTTTAAAAATATAAAGATTTCTATTAAATAAAGTGATAAAATGAATGTGTATTCATTTTTTGGAGGGGATGTATGTGAAAGAAAAGGTAGTTATTATAACAGGTGGATCGAGTGGAATGGGAAAAGGAATGGCGACTCGCTTTGCAAAAGAAGGGGCACGAGTTGTTATTACAGGACGTACAAAAGAAAAACTAGAGGAAACAAAGTTGGAAATTGAACAATTTCCAGGGCAAGTATTACCTGTACAAATGGATGTAAGAAATACGGATGACATTCAGAAAATGATTGAACAGATTGATGAGAAGTTTGGTCGAATTGATGTTTTAATAAATAATGCAGCTGGAAACTTTATTTGTCCAGCAGAAGATTTATCCGTGAATGGCTGGAATTCGGTCATTAATATTGTATTAAACGGTACATTTTACTGTAGCCATGCTGTCGGAAAATATTGGATTGAAAAAGGTATAAAAGGGAATATCATTAACATGGTAGCAACATATGCATGGGATGCAGGTCCAGGAGTTATTCATTCGGCTGCAGCGAAGGCAGGAGTATTAGCGATGACGAAGACGCTCGCTGTTGAGTGGGGACGTAAATATGGAATACGAGTTAACGCTATCGCTCCAGGACCAATTGAACGTACGGGCGGTGCTGATAAATTATGGATTTCAGAAGAAATGGCTAAGCGTACGATACAAAGTGTTCCGCTTGGAAGGCTGGGTACGCCAGAAGAAATCGCTGGTTTAGCTTATTATTTATGCTCAGATGAAGCTGCGTACATAAATGGAACTTGCATGACAATGGATGGAGGACAACATTTACATCAATATCCATTTTAAAAGGGATAAAAAAATGAATGTTTGATTCATTTTTTTACGGTTAAATGTGACGGAATTGTGACATATGAAAGAAAAGTGTTTACAAGAGGTCATATATACGTTATATTTAAGACCTCTTTTTTCTTCATAGTAGAATTGCTAATTCCCCTTAGCATTTTACCCCTCTAATCCCTTCAGGAAAACTGAAGGGATTTTTTATTATTTTTCCGTAAATATCATGTTATAATTTTTGAAAAGTAAAGGGAGGGAAGCACGTTGATAGATGCATTAGATGTAATGAGTAACTTGGATAAAGTCCTTCCTTATTATCAAGCTATTTTTAGTGCTGATGAGCATACTGTAATTGGATATGAAGTAGTAGGACGTATTCAAACAGAAGAGGGCATACAAAGTTTAGCTTCTTTCTTTCACGATGATTCGATTCCAAGTGAATTTCAACTGGAAGCGGATAATATTATAGTAGAAAAAGCTTTAAATCGTTATTTAGAAAGCGATCAAAAATTATTATTATTTATACATCGGAATGCTAATGTATTAATGAATGATGATGATGAAAGCTTGCTTCAACTTTTATTGAGGTATGAAGAACAAGGTTTAAATTTAAAACAAATTGTTTTAGAGATTACAGAGCATGAATGTAAAGAAGATATAGAGCAATTTAATCATTTGCTTATGTATTATCGTACATATGGTATTCAAATTTCGATTAATAAAGTCGGAACGGGTACAAGTAATTTAGAGCGTATTAGCGTGTTAGTACCTGATATTTTAAAAGTAGATTTAACAAACTTAAGGCAAACAGCACTTTTACAATCTTATCAAGATATTTTATATTCTTTATCATTACTTGCTAGAAGAATTGGTGCAACTTTATTATATGAAGAAATAGATGCTTTTTATCAACTGCAATATGCTTGGAAGAACGGCGGAAGATATTATCAAGGTAATTATTTAAAAGAATGTTTACCTGATTTTATTGAAACGAATGTTTTGAAAGAGCGACTAGGTAATGAATGTCATCAGTTTATTCAGCATGAAAAGAAGAAGTTACAAAAAATTTATAATTTAACAGAGATGTTACGCGATCGCATTGGCGATGTTTTATCAAAACAAAAAAAGAATGAAGATATAAATGATTGGTTATTACAATTTAGTCAAAGTGTATCACAGTGTAGTTTTCGTATATTTATTTGTAATGAAGATGGTTTCCAACAATCAGGAAATGTTATGAAAAAAGATGGAGAATGGATTGTGATGCCGGATTATTATATGAAGAACTGGAGCTGGCGCCCGTATTTTCTCGAGAATATAATGAAAATGCGTTTTGAGAATAAGGCGAGGCTTTCAGATTTATATGCAGATATTGAAACGGGAGAAATGGTACGAACATTTTCTTTCCCGATTGATGATGACAACTTTTTATTTATAGATTTATCTTATGAATATTTATATGAAGAAGATGTTTTATTTTAATGCACGAAGAGATTCGTGCATTTTTTGTTTGTTTTTATCATAAATTGGTAATAGTGAAAATGGTGATGAAAATGCTGTCTATCGTTGTAAAGATTTTACGAACGAAATCTGTCCTTTCTTTGCATAATCATTGTTACAATGAATACTACAAAGACAAGTTCTTTTAAAAGGAAGGTGAAAAAATGAGGAAATATGGAATATGGCTTGTTCTATTTGTATGTGTTGCCTTTCTAGTTGGTTATAGTGTTACGACTGTTTTAGGAAAAGAGGAAGTGGAAGTCGATCGGAAAGAAGTATTTACAACGATACAAAAAGGCTATGAAACCCAGTTTTCAATTCGTGGGAAGCATTTGCCGATGAATAAGATGATAGAGACGTTATCACCGTATTTTACAGATAATTTCCTTCAAGTATTTACAGATGAAAATAGCAGAAGTGATAAACAAAGTGGTGAATATTTATTTCCGGCAAAAGAAGCGCCGTTTTCTTTTAATTCAGAAACGAAAATGTCGTATGATGAAGAACATAAAAATTTATATGTATATGAGCGGACAAAAAGTGGACAATATCAAATTGTAACATTGAAAAGGGATCAAGATAAATGGAAGTTAGCAGGATATCATGAAAGTCAGGAACTTTTAACTGAAATAAAAAGGTTGCAACAATTATAAAGTGAAACTTTTAATCAGTGGGTGGGAGTTTTACTACCTACAAATAGCGGGATAAGAATAGGAATAGGTATTTACCTATTCCTATTCTATATTGAGTAGTTGTTGTAACTTTTCAATTTGAAAACCTGCAACTACTTCGCCATCAATTACGACTGTTGGAGTTGAATAAGAATCATAGTCGTATAAAAGACGATTGCGAGCAGCAGCGTCTTTTTTTACGTCAAATTCTTCATATGCAACGTTATTATGCTTCAAAAATTCTTTTACAATAACACATGGCGGACAATCGGGTTGTGTATAAACCTCAATTTTTTTCATTGTAATTCCTCCTTTTTTTCTGTTTTTTATTATATTCTTCCAGTATAAAAACCGCAATAATGAAGGAGAAATATGTTCTTTCTGTTTTTTCCTTCGCATTTCGACAAATTTTTAGTTGAGTTTCTGGCCAATAACCTTTATCCTAGAGTGTGGAACATTTTTTCTGTTATGACGGATAGAATGAGTATAGCTGTAAAACCTATTGGTAGGAAGATCAGAGAAAGGAGAGATTTCATGTCTCTACTCCAAGGAATTTTAACTCGACTTGTTAGTCTACAAGAACAAGCTGAAAGCGGTGAAGTAGCACAACGCTATTTTGAAGTGAACGGTGAGCGCAAATGTAGCGTGAAATTTTTCGATAAAAGTGAAATGTATGAGTTAGAAGTGTATCAACAAGGTGAAAAACCTCAAGTATATCAATTCGATAATATCGACATGGTTGCAATTGAGATTTACGATATCATTTCTTGATACATATAAAAAAGGTACTGCCACATGGCAGTACCTTTTTTAGTTCTATTACTTTCTAGCATAATGTATAGAAGTTTTTTATTTTTCCTACAATGGTATTAAAATGAAAATTTAATCCGTGCAAGTTTGCTTATCCATGTGGATAATTAGTCCCGTCAACCGGGTGAATATGTGAAGCTAAACTTCTCACTATCGCTGGGTTTTGCAAATAGCGGGAGAAATATAACTAGGAGGTTATCGTATGGAACGTTTACCAGTTGTGATTTGTCCTAATTGTCAAAGTTCTGCTGAGATTATTCATGTATTAACGGCTCAATCTAATCAAAATGTAATTTATACGTGCCAAGTTTGTCACTTTGTAATTCGAAATATTGAAACGAATAAAGGATAGGAAGTTATAATTTTAGTTTTTGTCCCATACAATGAGAATACGAAAAGTCTGTCTAATTGAAAGGACGTGACTCTGTGGACGGTGCACATAAATTTTACAATGTTTCAGAGAGACATTTAAATTTTGATATGGTCTTTAACCGTATTTGTAGTTTCATTGAAAAGGATCCGCGAAATTTGTATCGATTATCCATTGGGACAGACTCGCAAGCGCATCAAAAGGATACGAGGTTTATTACAGCAATCCATATTCATCGTGTTGGAAAAGGTGCCTGGGGTTGTTTACACCATAGATCAGTAAAAGATAAGCCAGCGACCTTACGTGAGAAAATATATTTAGAAACGCAGTTTAGTCAAGAAATCGCATGTCTATTTACGCCTACTCATATACAAACAATATGGGAGTTATTGCATCCTTATGCTCAAGATGGGGCTGGATTCATAATGGAAATTCATTTAGACATTGGGAATGATGGCTTAACAAAAGAATTTATTTTAGATATGACAGAAAAAATTCGAGCGATGGGATTAACTGCAAAAATTAAGCCGGATGCTTATGCGGCGTTTAGCTATGCAAATCGATATACGAAATGATTTTTTTGTATGTGTGCGATTGTTACATATCTTTTAATAAAAACTGAATATTACATCTATTAAATAGGTTGAATTTTTTATATAATAAGAGTAACGATGCGAGTGTAAGGAGAGGGGTATATGCAAAGGGAAGTTGTTTTAACGAAGGAAGAAGAAAGTTTACTACTAGATATTTTATTTCAGCAAAATTACGCAAGTGAAATTTTAGCTGTGGAACTTACAGATATTGAGAATGGTTTGAAACAGACCGATGTGATGCAATATAAAAAAATCACAAGGTTATTTTACAGATTAAAAAATAAAGGGTATTAAGCGCTACCGGAATGGTAGTCTTTTTTTTGTGCGGTATGCTAAAATAGCTGTGTGATTGTATTTTTATTGAAATAAATTTAGGACAAAATAATAATATGAAAACGCTGTCATAAAATGTGAATAGAGTTGTGAACATAAGCAGGAAAAAGGGAAAATGGGGGATGTAATATGATTAGTATTCCGAAAGACGAATTTCAACAAATTCTTGTGAAGGATTTAATGATTTCATCGGAAAAAGTAGCTCATGTCCAAATTGGAAATAGTTTAGAACATGCTTTACTCGTTCTTGTAAAATCTGGATATTCAGCGATACCTGTCTTAGATCCAATGTATAAACTACATGGTTTGATTAGTACTGCCATGATATTAGATGGTATGTTAGGATTAGAACGTATTGAGTTTGAAAGGCTCGATGATATGAAAGTAGAGCAGGTGATGAAAGAAGATATACCTGTTCTTAAATTAGACGATTCATTTGCAAAAGCTTTAGAAATGACAATTGATCATCCTTTTATTTGCGCTGTTAATGAAGAAGGCTATTTTGAGGGGATTTTAACACGTCGAGCTATTTTAAAATTGTTGAATAAGAAAGTAAGGCAACATAATCGATAAAGTGAAAAAAGTGACTTCATAGAAACGAAGAAGTCACTTTTTTTTCGTGCATATCACTTGTGTATGTATTATATTTAAAAAGACATAAAACATAAGGAAAGTTTGCGCTGGACAATTGTATTTTCTGAATGAAAGCATTCGGGTAAATTAAGGATGAAAAGCTTATTGAAATAAGGTGTATGGAAGCTAAGGAAAGAGGGAGAAAGTTGCAAATTGATGATTTTCAAATGATGGTTGTGTTAGCTCAGGAATCAAATATGAGAAAAGCGGCGGAACGTTTATTTGTTTCCCAACCTGCGCTGAGTCAACGATTACAATCTATGGAGAAACAATGGGGAATGAAGTTTTTTATTCGCTCACAAAAAGGATTGACAATTACACCTGAAGGGGAAAAAGTTGCAAATTATGCCAAAGAAATGTTGCAAAGGGAAGAAGATATAAAAAGTGAGCTGGCTGTTTTCAGAACGGAAACTCATGGAACGTTAAAAATAGCTGTTGCATCAGTTATTGGTCAATATTGGCTCCCTCCTGTTTTGAAAAAGTTTGTGCATAAATATCCTTCTGTAAAGATATCGCTGTTTACTGGATGGAGTAGTGAAGTGCAAAAGCAGTTTTATGAAGGAGACGTGCATGTTGCTATACTGAGGGGAACACAAGAATATAAAGGTCAGAAGCAACAATTATTTGAAGATGAACTGTATTTAGTTGATAAAGAAATAAAAGATATTTCGATGTTAAAAGAAACAAATAGGCCGTTCATTCAATTTAAAAGTGACTCGACTTATTATGGACAAATACAAAATTGGTGGTATGGTTTATTTTCTAATCCGCCTAAGCGAACGATTGTAGTTGACCAAATTGAAACATGTAAACAACTTGTTTTAAATGGTATAGGTTATGCCCTTTTACCTTCTACTGTTTTAAAGGAAGTACAGGAAAATATGTATAAAACACCTGTTCAACTGACGAGAGAAACATGGTTGTTAACAAGTGACTCGGCAAGGCAGTTGAAGCAAGTACAAGCATTTTTAGAAATTATAGAAGAAATTCAAAGGGAAAAATAAGATTATTATCTTGCTACTCGCTCTTTCGTTTGGTAGAGTAACATTATAAATGGATTTAGGAGGCAACAAGAATGAAAATGATGGACGCTAACGAAATTATTTCGTTTATTCAAAAAAGTGAAAAGAAAACTCCTGTAAAGGTATACATAAAAGGGGATTTAAAAGAAGTAACATTCCCTGAAACAGTACAAGCATTTGTGAATAAAAAATCAGGTGTATTATTCGGAGAATGGTCTGAAATTAAGACAATTCTTGATGAGAATAATAAGCACATCGTTGACTACGTTGTAGAAAACGATCGTCGTAATTCTGCAATCCCAATGCTTGATTTAAAAGGTATTAAAGCTCGCATCGAGCCAGGTGCTATTATTCGTGACCATGTTGAAATTGGTGACAACGCTGTAATTATGATGAATGCAACAATTAACATTGGTGCTGTAATTGGTGAAGGTTCTATGATCGACATGAACGCAGTACTTGGTGGACGTGCAACAGTCGGTAAAAACTGTCACGTAGGTGCAGGTGCTGTACTTGCAGGTGTTATTGAGCCACCTTCTGCAAAACCAGTTATCGTTGAAGATGATGTAGTAATCGGTGCAAATGTAGTTGTTTTAGAGGGTGTTACAGTAGGTAAAGGTGCAGTTGTAGCAGCGGGAGCTGTTGTAACAGAAGATGTGCCTCCATACACAGTTGTTGCAGGTACTCCAGCACGTGTAATTAAAGAAATTGATGAGAAGACAAAAGCAAAAACAGAAATTAAACAAGAGCTTCGTCAATTAAACCCAGAGAAATAAAAAGTAAAAAAAGCGTAAGAGCGTAAATGGGCTCTTACGCTTTTTATAGATAGAGGTGCAAAAATGACAGTAAGCAAATTTGTCCAAATTCGTAGAGATCTACATAGAATTCCAGAAATCGGATTTAAGGAATGGAAAACACAACAGTATATTTTAGATTATATAGGAACACTTTCTCATGAATTTGTGGAAGTGAAGACATGGAAAACGGGTGTAATCGTTAAAGTAAATGGAAAAAATCCCGAAAAAATAATAGGTTATCGTGCAGATATAGACGGTTTACCAATTACAGAGGAAACTGGATACGAGTTTGCTTCTATTCATGAAGGAATGATGCATGCATGTGGCCATGATGTACATACAACAATCGGTTTAGGCCTTCTAACGAAAGCTGTGAGCGAAAGAATAGATGATGACCTTGTATTTCTATTCCAGCCAGCAGAAGAAGGACCAGGCGGTGCTCTTCCTATGTTAGAAAGTGAAGAGTTAAAAGAATGGAAACCGAATATAATTCTTGGTCTTCATATTGCACCAGAATACGCTGTGGGGACAATTGCAACGAAAGAAGGACTGTTATTTGCCAATACTTCAGAATTATATATTGATTTAAAAGGGAAAGGTGGCCATGCTGCCTATCCGCATACTGCAAATGACATGATTGTTGCAGCGAGTCATCTTGTTACACAGCTTCAATCCGTTATTAGTCGCAATGTAAATCCTCTTGATAGTGCAGTAATTACAATCGGGAAAATTACTGGTGGTACGGTTCAAAATATTATTGCAGAAAAATCTCGTTTAGAAGGAACGATTCGAACATTATCAGTGGAATCAATGAAGCGTGTGAAAAGCAGAATTGAGTCAATTGTTGCAGGCATCGAAGCTTCTTTCCAGTGTGAGGCGATTATAGATTACGGAGCAATGTATCATCAAGTATATAACCATGAAGAGTTAACGAGAGAGTTTATGGAATTTGTACATAAACAAACTGATATGAATGTTATTACATGTACTGAGGCAATGACGGGTGAAGATTTTGGTTATATGCTTCGAGAAATCCCTGGATTTATGTTTTGGCTTGGAGTAAATTCAGAATATGGTTTACATCATGCAAAATTAAAACCAGACGAAGAAGTGATTGAAAAGGCAATTACATTTTTAAGCCAATATGTAAAGTGGAAAGGGAATAGAAAATAAAACTTCCACTTTCTTGAAGGTTCCAAAAAACTTTTTGTTCTGAGGTGTAAGTAACGCTCGTATAGATTGATTTTAGACATTTACATACAAATGGAAGAATTAAAGTTAATTGTACTGTTTTAATAATGAGCAGGGGGTTTAGCCACTGCTCATTATTAATTATTTGACTAACTTATATATGTTTACTTTTAGTATGAAAAGTGTGTAAAATCAATGTGAAACATAGAAAAAAGGGTGGGGAATTACGTGCAAATTAGCAGTGCGATTTTATGTTTCGTCTTATATGCGTATGTTATTATTGCGGCGGTTTATTTTGGGATAAGTTTTTATGCCTATCGTCTAGTAGATAATAATGAATATGACGAAACATACAAATGGGTGAAGAGATATTTATCACCTGTACTAGAAATTATGAATGGGTTTGTGCTCTTTTTATTTATTGGATTAATTGCTTTCTCAACGAGTTTAGTAGGGAATAAAACTACGTTATTTGTATTGGGTATCATTATTTTTATGTTGTTAGGAATAAGGATTGGTAATACGGTCTTTTGGAATGAAAGAAAAGTAGATGGTTGGACGGGAATGTTAATTCCGTGCATGTTAGCTGCAATCGTGACAAATATAGAGCATGAATATTATCAATTACATTTTTGGCTTATTATCGTTTTAACAATTCTTTCTGTTTTGTATATAAGCACAGTAGTACTAACATATATTGCACATGAAAAAGGAGATGTTAAAGGCACTCGTTTCTTTAGAGGACGGGCATTATTTTGGAGTGTGCCGACGATGGTAGTTATCGCGCTTATTGCGATATTAGTAAATGGATATCAATTTTCTAATTGGCAACTATTTTTAGAAAATTGGTGGATCTTTATCTTTTCGTTTATTGCTTTTTTAGGTGCAACGCATTATTTATTCCATCAACATCATTACATATGGGCGTTGTTATTTGCATTCACACAGCTTCTATTTGCCTTTTTTGGTCAAGAAACATTATTATTCGTTTTTGAAACATTTAGTTCTTTTGGAAATATATTTGTATTTGCTATGCTACTTGTTGGTATCGCTTTTTACTTGCAACAATATTTTTATATACAAAAACAAAAATAAGAGCTAATTACAGTTTTTGTGACGCATATAAAGTGTGTTACACTGAAAATAAATAGTACTTGAAGTTATTGGAGGAATTCCCGTGGGTGAGAAAGAAAAAGAATTTGCTGTCATTGGACTTGGTCGCTTTGGTGGAAGTATTTGCCGAGAACTAGCTCAATTAGGAATGGAAGTAATGGCAATCGATTCAGATGAGGATAAAATTAATGAATTTGCAAATATAGCTTCGCATGCTGTAATTGCAGATTCAACAGATGAGATGGTATTAAAAAGCCTTGGTATTCGAAATTTTGATCACGTAGTCGTTGCTATTGGAGATAATTTAAATTCAAGTATTTTAACGACTTTGATTTTGAAAGAGTTGGGTGTAAAAAATATTACTGTAAAAGCTCAAAATGATTATCATGAAAAAGTATTAAGTAAAATAGGTGCAGATCATATTGTGCATCCAGAACGTGATATGGGAAAAAGGATTGCTAATAATATTGCATCAAGCAATGTGCTAGACTACCTTGAGCTTTCAGATGAGCATAGTATTGTAGAGATTATTGCGAATAAAAAAATTGATGGGCACTCTTTAATTGAATTAGATATTCGTGCGAAGTTTGGATTGAATATTGTAGCAATTAAACGAGGCAAAGAAGTTATCGTATCCCCTCGAGCTACGGAGAATATTCAAGCAGGAGATATATTAATTGTCATTGGTCATGACGATGAAGTGGATCGATTTAAACACTTTTTAAGATAAGAGAAAAGAAAAGGACAATGCCTTCATGGCATTGTCCTTTTTCTTATATTTCCATAATGATTGGTAAAATCATTGGACGACGTTTCGTTTTCTCATATAGGAATGGAGCTAATGTGTCTGTAATTTCATTTTTAATTTCAGACCATTGTGTTGTTTTACGCTCCATTACTTTTTCTAAATGAGTTGTAATTAATGTTTGTGCATCATTGATTAAATCGCTACTTTCACGCATATAAACGAAACCGCGTGAGATGATATCAGGTCCTGCTGCAACTTTAAATTCTTTCATATCAATGCTTACAACTACAATTACAAGTCCTTCTTCAGAAAGGATACGACGATCGCGTAATACGATATTGCCAATATCTCCAATACCGTTCCCATCAATGTAGACCGAACCAGATGGGATTTTTCCAGCTACGCTAGCTTCATCCGAACGTAAAGCAAGAACATCGCCATTATCCATAATGAAGCAATTTTCTTCAGGGATGCCACAATCATTTGCTATGTTCATGTGCATACGCTGCATACGATATTCACCATGAATTGGCATGAAGTACTTCGGTTTAATTAGACGTAACATTAACTTTTGTTCTTCTTGTCCACCGTGTCCACTTGTATGGATATTTGAAAGTTTCCCATGAATTACATCAGCGCCAGCGCGGTACAACATGTTAATTGTACGACTTACGCTAATTGTATTTCCTGGAATTGGTGAAGAAGAGAAAACAACTGTATCTCCAGGAATAATTTGAATTTGGCGGTGTGTACCGTTTGCAATACGTGAAAGTGCTGCCATCGGTTCACCTTGACTACCTGTACATAAAATAACAACTTTATTAGCTGGTAAGCGGTTTAGTTGAGATGCATCTATGAATGTATCTTTCGGGCAACGAATATAACCAAGGTTTTGTCCAATTTCAATCGCTGCTTCCATACTTCGACCAAACACAGCTACTTTACGGTTGTTTTCAACAGCAGCTTCAACAACTTGTTGTAAGCGGTGAATATTTGATGCAAAGGTTGCGAATATAATCCGTCCTTCTACTTTACGGAAAATGTCTTGAATGCTATCACCAACGCGACGCTCAGACATAGTAAAGTTTGGAACTTCACTGTTCGTACTATCAGATAATAGACATAGTACGCCATCTTTACCGATTTCAGCCATTTTTGTTAAATCAGCTGGTTCACCAACTGGTGTGAAGTCAAATTTGAAGTCACCTGTATGAACAACTTGACCTTGAGGTGTTTTCACAACAACGCCGTACGAATCTGGAATACTGTGAGTTGTACGGAAGAAGGATACAGACGTTTTTTTGAATTTAATAACGTCATCTTCTTGAATCTCGTAAAGTTTTGCTTTACGAAGTAAGCCGTGTTCTTCTAATTTGTTTTTGATGAGTGCAATTGCTAATTTTCCGCCGTAAATTGGAATGTTCACTTGACGTAATAGGTAAGGGATTCCGCCGATATGATCTTCGTGACCATGTGTAATGAATAACCCTTTAATTTTATCTTCGTTTCGCACAAAATAAGTGTAGTCTGGTATTACATAATCGATTCCGAGAAGTTCGTCCTCTGGAAATTTAATTCCAGCATCAATTATAATAATTTCATCTTGAAATTGAACAGCGTATGTATTTTTACCGATTTCACCAAGCCCACCGAGAGCAAATACAGCAACTTGGTCGTTTTTTAGAAATTTCATATCGCTATACGATTTCCGCTAATGTTAAATCAGCGTTTTCTTTTTCATATTCAAGATGAGCGCCAGTAACAGACTGAACAAACTCGATATTATATGCGAACTTATTTAATTTTGTACGAACATCCTTTTCAGACGTAGCCTCTAAATATAAAACTTTTGTATTTTCACGTACTGGAACCTCAGTTAATTTTTCTTGATAAAATACTTTAAAAATCATTTGGAAAACCTCTCCTTGTCTATGTTTTGCATTATCTGTTACTTATTATAAAGCAAACAGTCACGATTTTCATGTTTTTTCGAATGAGAATGAAGAAAAAGCCCGAAATGGGCACAATTTAAGCGACTGTCTTTTTACGGACTAGACCATTTAAATAACGCTTGAGCTTTTTCTTCAGCTTCTTCAGCATGATTACTCCTTCCTTTCCTTATTTTAAACATGCCTATTACTAGTGAAAACTCTATCTCTGATATAAGAGATAGGACAAAAGTGAATGGTGAATCTTGTCCTTTCCCATACAGTGAAAGTTATTCTATAGTAACGATCAGTAGCCGTTAGTTATAGGTATAGTATGAGGAAGAATGGAAAAGAAAATTCATCCGAACAAGTATCTACATGTTTTACTAATATATATATGCAAAGTTTACAAATAAGGTCAGAAAGGGAACGCTTTCTTCACAGATGTTTAATATGTTATACTTTTTTTTAGAATTTGAAAAGTGATATTCAAAATAGGAATATAGAGTCCCAGAAAGGATTTTGACAAATGAATGATAAAATTGTCTTTTTTGATATTGATGGAACATTATTAGATCATGATAAAAAAATTCCGCAATCTACACGAGATGCAGTAAAACAGTTACAAGAAAAAGGTGTACATGTAGCAATTGCGACAGGGCGCGCGCCATTTATGTTCGAAGATATTCGTAAGGAACTTGATATACATAATTATGTTAGTTTTAATGGACAATATGTTGTCTTTGAAGATGAGGTAATATTTAATAATCCGTTACATCCAGATGCTTTACATAAGTTTACTCAGTTTGCAAAACAAGAAGGATATCCACTTGTATATCTTGACCATCAAGATATGAGAGCATCAGTGGAATATCATGATTATGTGAAAGAAGGCTTTGGAAGCTTAAACTTTGAGCATCCAGCATATGAGCCTAATTTTTATGAGGAACGTAATATTTATCAAACACTACTTTTTTGTGAAGTAAATGAAGAGGAAAAGTTTATTAATCATTATCCAGATTTCCATTTTATTCGTTGGCATGCATATTCAATGGATATCATTCCGAATGGTGGTTCTAAGGCAAAAGGAATTGAGAAATACATTGAAAAGTTAGGTTTTAATCGTGATCAAGTGTATGCATTTGGAGATGGCTTAAATGATTTAGAAATGATCGAAGCCGTTGGCACAGGTATTGTGATGGGAAATGGCCATGAAGACTTGAAAAAACTTGCAAATCATGTGACAAAGGATGTTAATGAAGACGGTATATATCATGGACTAAAGTGGGCTGGATTGCTATAAGTGAATATGGAACCCATTTCATAATAAAAAGGCGGAAGATTAACTTCCGCCTTTTTATTATTATCGCTCTAGAGGTTTGGAATCATCAGGAGCGGCAAAAGGATTTTCTTTATTGATATGGTCATAGAACATAACGCCATTTAAATGATCAATCTCGTGTTGGAATACGATTGCTGGTAAACCTTTTAAACGTAATTTTACTTCTTCTCCGTTAATAGAAGTTGCTTTTACTGTAATTCTTGTATAACGAGGAACATAACCAGGTACTTCGCGGTCTACAGATAGACAGCCTTCACCACCCTGTAAATATGTACGTTCAACAGAATGGCTAATGATTTTTGGATTGAATAATGCATGGCTATATAATGTACCATCCGCATCGGTTACATGAACTGCAATCATTTTTTTTGAAACACCGATTTGCGGAGCCGCTAATCCGATTCCAGGGCGTAAACTATATTTTTCAGCCATTTCAGGATCTTGGCTATTTATTACGAATTCAATCATTTCTTTTAAGGTAGTTGTATCTTCTTCGCTTGCCGGTAAGGACACCTCTTCTGCAACGTTGCGCAAAATAGGATCTCCTTCGCGAATAACATCTTTCATTGTAAGCATATGTAATCTCTCCTTTCCTCTTTAGTCTACCAAAGGAGATAGAAAAAGTCATCGGCAAGAAAGGGAAGGCATTTTGGAAATCGTTCTATTATAGAGTAGTTATGTATGTGATAAACAGAAAAAGACGGCAAAGCCGTCTTTTTCTTTCCATAGTTGTTTCGTTTTACAATTAGCGAATGCAAGCAGCACCAACGATAATTAAAAGAATAAACAACACAACGATTAAGGCGAAGCCGCGTCCAGACCCGCCACAAGAACCGCCATAACCGTAGGAAGGATATGAACAAGTTGGATAGCAATATGAGTATCCGTACATGAGATGACCTCCTTTATCATTTCCCGCTAATACTGCGGTTACTATAATGTATGGAAGAGAGGGTAGAAATGTATAGGTATTTACCTAAAAAAGGAAGAGTAGTTTGTATATTTTTGTTACGAAGAGAGAAAAACTAAAGAGAATTAAATCGTTTACATATTATTCTAAGAGAAAAAATAAGTGAAAAAGGGAATAATATAACAGTAGGTCAATGCTTACTAATACAGATGTAAAAAATAAAAACACGTTTGTGTAGTAGAAACCTGCATATTATTTATAAAAAAACGTATTCAAAGTAATTGACATCGTAATTAGAATAGTTGTAAACTAAAAAACGTGATCAAGATTGTATTAATATGTTTCTGAAAAAACATTAGTACAGATTGTTAGGTACACAAAATTATTCTCAACCGACATACAAACATGTTGGTTTACATCGTTGCGCTTTTTAAACTGGAAAATAGCCAGTGAAAGCGTTTCAGAATATGGTTCAAGAGAGGAAGAGGTGAACGGAATGGGTACTAAAACAAAAAAGACCCTATTTAATGTTGATGAGCAAATGAAAGCTATCGCAGCTCAATTTGAAACATTACAAATTTTAAATGAAAACGGTGAAGTTGTGAATGAAGCAGCTATGCCTGAATTATCTGATGATCAATTAAAAGAATTAATGCGTCGTATGGTGTATACTCGCGTATTAGATCAACGTTCTATTTCTTTAAACCGTCAAGGACGTTTAGGTTTCTACGCACCTACAGCTGGACAAGAAGCTTCTCAATTAGCAAGTCATTTCGCACTTGAAGCAGAAGACTTCATCTTACCAGGATACCGTGATGTACCACAATTAGTATGGCACGGATTACCATTATACCAAGCATTCTTATTCTCTCGTGGACACTTCATGGGTAACCAAATGCCTGAGAATGTAAATGCATTAGCTCCACAGATCATTATCGGTGCGCAAATCATCCAAACTGCTGGTGTTGCGTTAGGTATGAAACTACGTGGGAAAAAATCTGTTGCAATTACTTACACTGGTGACGGTGGTGCTTCACAAGGTGACTTCTACGAAGGTATGAACTTTGCAGGTGCATTCAAAGCTCCAGCAATCTTCGTTGTTCAAAACAACCGTTATGCAATCTCTACTCCAGTAGAAAAGCAATCTGCAGCTAAAACTGTAGCACAAAAAGCAGTAGCAGCAGGTATTTACGGAATTCAAGTAGACGGTATGGATCCATTAGCTGTATACGCAGCAACTGCTTTCGCTCGTGAGCGCGCAGTAAATGGCGAAGGCCCTACTTTAATCGAGACTTTAACATTCCGTTACGGTCCACATACAATGGCTGGTGATGACCCAACTCGTTACCGTACAAAAGATATCGAAAACGAATGGGAACAAAAAGACCCAATCGTACGCTTCCGTAAGTTCTTAGAAGCTAAAGGCCTATGGTCTCAAGAAGTTGAAGAGACAGTAATCGAAGAAGCAAAAGAAGATATCAAACAAGCAATTGCTAAGGCTGACCAAGCTCCAAAACAAAAAGTAACGGATTTAATGGAAATCATGTACGAAAAAATGCCTTACAACTTAGCTGAACAATATGAAATCTACAAAGAAAAGGAGTCGAAGTAAGCCATGGCTCAAATGACAATGATTCAAGCAATCACTGATGCTTTACGCGTTGAAATGAAAAATGACCCTAACGTACTTGTATTTGGTGAAGACGTTGGTGTAAACGGCGGTGTATTCCGTGCTACTGAAGGTTTACAAGCTGAATTTGGTGAAGATCGTGTAATGGATACTCCACTTGCAGAGTCTGGTATTGGTGGACTTGCAGTTGGTCTTGCACTTGAAGGATTCCGTCCAGTTCCAGAAATCCAATTCTTCGGTTTCGTTTATGAAGTAATGGATTCAATTTCTGGTCAATTAGCTCGTATGCGTTACCGTTCTGGTGGACGTTGGACTGCTCCAGTAACAGTTCGTTCTCCATTCGGTGGTGGTGTTCATACTCCTGAACTTCATGCTGATAGCTTAGAAGGATTAGTGGCTCAACAACCTGGTCTAAAAGTTGTTATTCCATCTACTCCATACGATGCTAAAGGTCTTTTAATCTCTGCGATTCGTGACAACGATCCAGTTATCTACTTAGAGCATATGAAATTGTACCGTTCATTCCGTCAAGAGGTACCAGAAGGTGATTACACAATTGATTTAGGTAAAGCTGATATCAAACGTGAAGGTACAGATGTATCTGTTATCGCTTACGGTGCTATGGTTCACGCTGCATTAAAAGCTGCTGAAGAACTTGAAAAAGAAGGTATCTCTTTAGAGGTTGTTGACTTACGTACAGTTCAACCATTAGATATCGAAACAATCATCGCTTCTGTTGAAAAAACAGGTCGCGTAGTTGTAGTTCAAGAAGCTCAAAAACAAGCTGGTATTGCAGCTAACGTTGTAGCGGAAATTAACGACCGTGCAATCTTAAACTTAGAAGCTCCAGTTGTACGTGTTGCAGCTGCTGATACAGTATTCCCATTCTCTCAAGCAGAGAGCGTATGGTTACCAAACCACAAAGATATTGTTGAAGCTGTAAACAAAGTAATGAACTTCTAATTTTTAGCTTTTCATGTGCAAAAGAAATCAGCACATGCTGGTTTCTTTTGTACATATTCCATAATAATGAAATGAATCAGGGGGCTGAATTCCGTGGCATTTGAATTTAAACTACCAGATATCGGTGAAGGTATCCACGAAGGTGAAATCGTAAAATGGTTTATTAAACCAGGCGATGAAGTAAACGAAGACGATGTACTTCTTGAAGTACAAAATGATAAAGCAGTAGTAGAAATCCCTTCTCCTGTTAAAGGTAAAGTACTTGAAGTACTTGTAGAAGAAGGAACAGTTGCAATCGTAGGAGATACATTAATTAAATTTGATGCTCCTGGATACGAAAACCTTAAATTTAAAGGTGACGATCATGATGAAGCTCCAAAAGCTGAAGAAGCAGCAGTAGAAGCTCCAGCAGCGGAAGCTACTCCAGCAGCAACTGCAGAAGTAGTAAATGAGCGCGTAATTGCTATGCCATCTGTTCGTAAATACGCTCGTGAAAAAGGTGTAGACATTCATAAAGTAGCTGGTACTGGTAAGAATGGCCGTATCGTAAAAGCTGACATCGATGCATTTGCAAATGGTGGACAAACTGTAGCAGCAACTGAGGCTCCAGCAGCAGTAGAAGCTACTCCAGCAGCAGCGAAAGAAGAAGCACCAAAAGCACAACCAATCCCAGCTGGTGAATATCCAGAAACTCGTGAGAAAATGAGTGGTATCCGTAAAGCGATTGCGAAAGCAATGGTTAACTCTAAACACACAGCTCCTCACGTAACATTAATGGACGAAGTAGATGTAACAGAACTTGTTGCTCACCGTAAGAAGTTCAAAGCAGTAGCGGCTGACAAAGGTATTAAATTAACTTACCTTCCGTACGTTGTTAAAGCTTTAACATCTGCATTACGTGAATACCCAATGTTAAACACTTCTTTAGACGATGCATCTCAAGAAGTAGTTCATAAACATTACTTCAACATCGGTATCGCAGCTGATACAGACAAAGGTCTATTAGTACCAGTTGTTAAAGATACAGATCGTAAGTCTATCTTCACAATCTCTAACGAGATCAATGATCTTGCTGGTAAAGCACGTGAAGGTCGTCTAGCTCCAGCTGAAATGAAAGGTGCTTCTTGCACAATTACAAACATTGGTTCTGCAGGTGGACAATGGTTCACTCCAGTTATCAACCACCCAGAAGTAGCAATCCTTGGTATCGGCCGTATCGCTGAAAAACCAGTTGTGAAAAACGGTGAGATCGTTGCAGCTCCAGTATTAGCATTATCTCTAAGCTTTGACCATCGTTTAATTGACGGTGCAACTGCTCAAAAAGCGTTAAACCAAATTAAACGTCTATTGAATGACCCACAATTATTAGTAATGGAGGCGTAATAACAATGGTAGTAGGAGATTTCCCAATTGAATTAGATACAGTCGTTGTTGGTGCAGGTCCTGGTGGATACGTTGCGGCAATTCGTGCAGCACAATTAGGTCAAAAGGTAGCAATCATTGAAAAAGCTAACCTTGGTGGCGTATGCTTAAACGTTGGATGTATTCCTTCAAAAGCGTTAATCAATGCAGGTCATCGTTATGAGAATGCAATGCATTCTGATGACATGGGTATTACTGCAGAAAACGTAAAAGTTGACTTTACAAAAGTTCAAGAATGGAAAAACGGCGTAGTTAAGAAATTAACTGGCGGTGTTGAAGGCCTTCTTAAAGGTAACAAAGTTGAAATCATTCGCGGTGAAGCTTACTTCGTAGATGCTAATACATTACGCGTTATGACTGAAGATGCAGCTCAAACTTATACGTTTAAAAATGCTGTTCTTGCAACTGGTTCTACACCAATCGAAATTCCAGGATTCAAATACTCTAAACGTGTTATCAACTCTACAGGTGCTTTAAGCTTACCTGAAATTCCTAAAAAACTTGTTGTAATCGGCGGCGGTTACATCGGTATGGAATTAGGTACTGCATATGCTAACTTCGGTACAGAAGTTACTGTAGTAGAAGCTGGCGACGAAATCTTAGCTGGTTTCGAAAAAGCTATGAGCTCTGTTGTTAAACGTGCTCTACAGAAAAAAGGTAACGTAAATATCCATACAAAAGCTATGGCTAAAGGCGTTGAAGAAACAGAAACTGGCGTAAAAGTTAGCTTTGAAGTTAAAGGTGAAATCCAAACTGTAGAAGCAGATTACGTATTAGTAACTGTAGGTCGTCGTCCAAACACTCAAGAAATCGGTCTTGAGCAAGTTGGAGTTAAAATGACTGACCGCGGCATCATCGAAATCGATGAGCAATGTCGTACAAATGTACCAAACATCTATGCAATCGGTGATATCGTTCCTGGACCACCATTAGCTCACAAAGCTTCTTACGAAGGTAAAGTAGCTGTAGAAGCAATTAGTGGCCATGCATCAGCTATCGATTACATCGGAATTCCTGCAGTATGCTTCACTGATCCAGAACTAGCATCTGTTGGTTACACTAAAAAACAAGCTGAAGAAGCTGGAATGACTGTAACTGTATCTAAGTTCCCATTCGCTGCTAACGGTCGTGCATTATCATTAAACAGCACTGACGGTTTCCTACAACTTGTAACACGTAAAGAAGATGGTCTTCTTGTAGGTGCTCAAGTTGCAGGTGCAGGTGCTTCTGATATTATTTCTGAGATTGGTTTAGCTATCGAAGCTGGAATGACAGCTGAAGATATCGCTCAAACAATCCATGCTCACCCAACATTAGGTGAAATCACAATGGAAGCAGCTGAAGTTGCTCTTGGAATGCCAATTCACATTGTAAAATAATTTAAGTAATGTAAATAGCCCTTCTCTTATTGTAAGAGAGGGGCTATTTTTATTTTCATCAAATGACTTGCAAGGTCTTTAAACGTACTTGTCGAATGAATATATAATACTTTAACAAATGATTCAGGCTTAACTTACTTCGAAGGTAATATATATCATCCTATAATATGTAATTGATTCAAACTTACCCCCATATATTAATAAAATAGAGCATGTCAAAGGAGAAGGTTCCATGAAAATATTACATGTTATATTTTATCATTTACTACTATGGAGTGGCTTTTCCACTGTATTAACATTATCGAATGGTGATAAGTTTCATTATAAAGTTATTCTTTTTTTCGTATTTCTATATTTAGCCTATGTAATAGCATATTTTGTATTGCACGTAAGAAAGCAAGCTTTATTTCTTACATGTTCGAATTGTATATTATTTTTAATCATATTATCTATTTTTTAAATTAGCGTTTATAAAAATACATTGTTCTTCCATTAAATAATTGTAACTCTCCTTCTAATTTCTTCGCTAAAAAACGGCAAAATTCATTTGCTTTCCCTTTGTCACCAAATGTTGCATTAGGTGGTAAAGAAACTTGGATGAAAGATTGTTCATTTTCTATACCAACACCAATATAAATTGAGTCATACCGGTCGTGAGTGGATTGAAGTTTTAATGTTGTTGTAGATGTATCTAAAATTTCATAAGGAAAAGCGGTATTTGTATACGTGTAATTAATTTGGGCACCAGTTTTAGAAGTAACTGTTTTATAATAATGAAAAAGTTGTTTTATATCATCTATTGAAACTGATTGTTGGTTGGATTTCGGTACAAGCGTAATAAAGGCGTGTTGCATATAAGTTCCCCCTAGCTTAGTAGAATACTATCATTCTACATCTTACTGAATTTTTTGACAATTAAAAGGAGTATTACATGTTTTGTTTAATATACTATTAATGAAACGTGATGTAGAAAGGTGGAAACCAATGTTTGAAAAATTGTATGATGAGCATGAAAGTGTGAAGGTACGATTTTTAGGGTTTATGACACATGATACACGTTATGATTTTGGTGTTATTTATACAAATATGTTTTTTGGAAAGCCGCTCATTGTTTGTATGCAAACAGGAAGGTCTACTTTACTCGGACGAGATGATGTAGAGAATGTTCAATATATACAGGAGATTTTTAAATTAGGATCAGAAGAGGAAGCAAAGGAGTTAGCTCAGTTTTTCAAATTTCTAGTTCCGTCAACTTCTTTACATGCGGAATATGAAGAATAATTAATGTGAAACAGTCGTACTTATAAATATGGCTGTTTTTTTATTTTAATATCGCATACTAATTTAAATTAAAAATATTTAATGTGTTATACTAAAAACCTATTGACGTAAAAAGTATAACATATTAAAATAAAGGCAGAAAGTTAAGCGGTTACAAAAAGTTTTTGGGATTATAAACTTAGGGGGAAATGAAAAATGGGAACAATCGTATGTCAAGATTGTGAAGGTACAATTGCACACTTCGAAGATGAGAAAGTAACGGTACTTTACGGGAAATGTGGATCTTGCGGATGTGATCACACAGAGCATACAAAAGCCCAATAATTGATAGGAAATGGACAGCTAAAAGTTTTTAGGACCATAAACTTAGGGGGAAATGAAAATGGGAACAATCGTATGCCAAGTATGTGAAGGAACAATCGGACATTTTGAAGATGAGAAAACGACGGTACTTTACGGAAAATGTGGAACAAATTGTGACTGTGCTAGAAAAGATAATGCGAAAGCTTAATGATAAATAAATAGATTACTATTAAAACTCAGGGGGAAATGAAAATGGGAACAATCGTATGCCAAGTATGTGAAGGAACAATTGGACATTTTGAAGATGAAAAATCAACAGTACTATACGGGAAATGTGGATCTCATTGCGAATGTGACCATAAAGAACATACAAAAGCTTAATAATAAGAAAAAGCGCCTACATGTGTAGGCGCTTTTTTAATAAATTGTAGTTGTATGACCAACTGTTGCAACGATTGCATCATCCCTAATCGGAATAAAGCTTATGGAGGTCTGTGGTGTACTAGAAGAAGCGTATTGGCTCATTATACGACTATCGATACGGGTAATAGTATCGGTCAAGAAAGCTGAAATAAAAGCGTAAGGGACTCGTCGTTCATTTAATGAATAAATAATTTCTTCTTTTGTTTTTACACCTACGCCATGCCCGTAAAAAAAGAAATTTCCTAAATAGATTGTATTTTCTCCTTGCCATTCAATCGTAGCTGGATTTACTTGTGGGTTTTTAAAGTAAACGAGGTCACCTGGAACAAGATCGCCACCGTTTTTTGTTATGAGCCTTAGATCTTGGTCGTAGTCCCATGTATAAAGTAAAAGGTTTGCAAATAGACGATTGAAAGTTTCTTCCTCATACAATGATAGTAAAGCTTTATAAAAAATAATGATCATAGCGGTTGCGCATTCAGTTCCATATAGTTTTCCGTTTTTGAAAATATCCTGTATGGCAATAGAAGGTGGTATGTTTGGAAGAAGCTCGAATCCTCCAAGAGACGTTCTTTTCCAATACTGGGGGTTGCAAAAGGATTGTTGAAATGTACGAAACTGAAATCCACTTTGAAAAAGCTCTAGTGCAGAGATAATAATATTAACTCGTAAATTGAGATCAAAGCTGAGTTCATCAGCTGTTCGGAAGGAATAAACTTCTTGATTTCCTGCCATTATTGATAAAATTTGTTGTTTCTCTGCTGCAAATGGCTCGTATTCATTTGTAATATAAGGATGTACAATAGAACGGCCTATTACAATCATAATAGTATCCCCACCTATACGTTACATTCTTAAGTATCGTATGAAGAAAAGGAAAAAAGGTGAAAAAAAAGCCTATCAACTGATAGGCTTGTACTCTTTAATAACACGTAATGTTTGTAATGTCATATCTTCAGGACCTTGTACAGGTAAACCTGCTTCTAAGTTTTTACGAATATACTCTAAGTTTTCTTGTGTAATAATTTCCCCCGGAGTAAAGATTGGAATCCCTGGCGGATAAACCATAACAAAATCAGCTATAATACGACCCGCTGCATTTTCAAATGGAATGACTTCTGTTTCCGAATAAAAAGCATCTCGAGGAGAAAGTGCTAGCACTGGAATTTCTGGAATCTCTACTTGTACTTGAACACCTTTATCTGCCCTATTTCTAAATGTTGCTGCTAAATCTTGTAATGCTGCAATAAGTGTATTTGTATCACTTTCTGTATCTCCCAAAGTGATAAGACATAGTATGTTGTATAGATCTGAGAGTTCTACTTCAATGTTATATTGCTCTCTAAGCCATACTTCAGCTTGGTGGCCGGTAATACCTAAATCTTTTACAGATACAATTATCTTTGTAGGATCATAGTTAAAGGTAGCATCTGTACCTAACATTTCTTTTCCAGGACAGTAAAGATGCTCAATAGAATTTATAGCATCACGAACATGCTCAGCTAATTGTATTGTTTGTTCTATGAGTGCTGTTCCTTCTGTAGCAAGACGTTTTCTCGCAACATCAAGGGATGCTAACAAGATGTAAGAAGTTGATGTAGTTGTAAGCATGCTAATAATAGATTGGACATGCTTTACATTCACTAAGCCTTCTTTCACATTAAGAATAGAACTTTGAGTTAAAGAGCCTCCTAATTTGTGAACACTTGTTGCTGCCATATCCGCACCAGCTTGCATCGCTGACATAGGTAATTCATCGTGAAAATGAATATGAACACCATGAGCTTCGTCGACTAGTACAGGGATGTCATAAGAATGTGCTAATTGTACAATCTGTTCTAAGTCTGCAGCAAACCCAAAGTACGTTGGGTTAATAACAAGTAAGCCCTTTGCATCTGAGTGCTCTTCAAGTGCTTTTTTGACAGATTGAATTGTGATTCCATGAGAAATACCGAGCTTCGGATCGATTTCAGGATGCATGAAAATCGGTTTTGCACCTGAGAAAATAATAGCTGACATTACTGATTTATGCACGTTTCGTGGTACTAGGATTTTGTCACCAGGACCGCAAACGCTCATCACCATTGTCATAATAGCGCCACTTGTACCTTGAATAGAAAAGAAAGTATGATCTGCACCGAATGCGGCTGCTGCTAAATCTTGTGCTTCTTTAATCATACCTTTTGGATGATGTAAATCATCGAGTGGCGCAATATTAATTAAATCAATTGCTAATGCATTATGCCCAATAAATTCGCGAAATGTAGGATCCATGCCCTGTCCTTTTTTATGACCAGGAATATGGAATTGAATTGGATTTCGCTTACTGTGCTCAACTAAAGCGGTAAACAATGGTGTTTCGTATTGGGACAATCTATACACCCCTTCTTCTTCATAATATTTAGTGTAATTTGTTTTATATAATCCTGCTCTAAAAAAGTGTAGCCCTTTTTAGAATAAGGCTTGTTTTTCTGCCATTCAAAAAATCGTTTTTGAGATGGTAGCTTCACTTTATTTTCTATAAAACAAAAGCATTATATCACCAATAATTATAGATGTATAGAAAAAAATATTTTTAAGGTGAGTATGTTTAATAGTTAGCCTCAACTAATGAATAGAGGAAGACAATTCCATTAAAATGAATAAATAGTGTATAATGCAGAGTGGCTATAATGAAGAATAAAATATTCTCTTTAAGATAGCATAATGAAACAAGAAGAAATGATAAATGAGGTGCAAAATGGAATATCAATATCCGTTAGATTATGATTGGTCAAATGAGGAAATGGTTACAATGGTGAAGTTTTATGAAGCGATTGAGAAAGCTTATGAAAAAGGAATTATAAGAGAAGAGTTAATGGGTTTATATCGTCGTTTTAAAGAGATTGTTCCATCGAAAGCAGAAGAAAAGAAAATTGATAAAGAATTTCAAGAGGTAAGTGGATACTCTATATATCGTGCTATTCAAAGGGCAAAAGAAGTCGAAGAACAAAAGCTTGTAAAAATGTAAAAAATATTTTGAAAAATAAAAACTGAAGTGATATAATGTGATAACAACTAAAAACGGACAATATAAATTGTCCGTTTTCTACTATCGATTACAAAGTGCATATAAAGGAAGGAGTGATTGCATCGTAGATTCAATCTTAGCAAGGAATTGTTCGTTGGTCATTGCTGAAAACTCCTCTGGTGATATATGAATACCAACTAATAATTCTGCTTTTTTTACAGTAGCTAATCGTTCAATCATCTTTTGTAAGTCTTCGGTTTCAAGTGTTTTATGTAATTTCACACTTGGTTTAGTATGGTCAATGGACCAAACGAAGTCATTTGGAATATTTGTTTTTAAATCATTTAAATGTTCTAAGAAGGCATGAGCCGTCTCAACTTTTTGTGGACACTCATAGATTAAACCAAAGTATATGAAGGCATGAGTACCCCATAAGCCGATTTGGAAATGCGGTAGCATTTTATATCCTCGTTTATTTGTTGAAAAAGCAACCCAAGTATCGTTTGGTGGATTGACTTTGCGGCGTGCGTGTTTTGCAACATGATAAAAAAAGTTCTCATCAGTTTGTTTGGATAAGTATTCTGCAAATTGTTCCCCTAAAGCTTCTAGCTTAGGATGAATGTTCGTTTTAATTGCACTCATTCGTTCTTCGAGACCATCAACTGTAAAGACATCAAAATCAGTTGACTTGAATATTTGTATTGTCATGATTGTTCCTCCAACTCCTATTTTGCTTTTATTTTAGCATAGCTTGTACTATTCATAAAAAAAACAGCACAAAAAAATTTAAATAAAAAAATATAATTTTGTTGCATAGATGATTTATCCAACATAGTATAGTATAAAACAAAAAATCAGAAAATTGAATTAATTCTAGTCCGAGGGCAGACGAATATTGGGAGGAGGCAAATAATATGAGACAGGTGATTAATGCGTTAAAGAGAACAGATGCTGAAAAGAGAATACCGGTGCTACGTTTGGAGCTAGATTATGAATTAGCAACTTTATATGATGCGATGATGGAAGATGATAACCAGAAAAAAGAAGAGTGTGTACAAAAGTTAGAAGTATTAAGACTTGAAATGATTCGCTTAGAAGCGTAATAATAGTATATGTATAAAAAATTAGTTGGTGCGAACCTTATAAAGGGTTCGTTTTTTCTGTGAACAGTATAGATCGGAGTGTTTAAACATGCAAGAAGTATGGAAAGACATCGATGCACACGCCAAACGGTGGATTCGGGATGCAGGAGAGCATTTAATGGCATCAATGAAAAAAGCACTTATTATAGAAACAAAATCAAATGCAGCTGACTTAGTTACAAATATGGACCGAGAGATAGAACAGTTTTTAATTGGGAAAATTAAAGAAACATTCCCGAATCATAATATTTTAGGAGAAGAGGGTTATGGAGACGAGATAACGTCTTCTGACGGGGTTGTTTGGTTAATTGATCCAATTGACGGCACGATGAACTTTGTTCATCAAAAAAGAAATTTTGCGATTTCAATTGGGATTTATGAGAACGGTATCGGAAAGATTGGACTTATATATGATCCAGTGCATGATGAGCTATATCATGCAGTCAAGGGATCTGGAGCTTTTTGTAATGATATATCAATTCCTCCATTGGAAAAAGGAACTGTAGAGCAAGGTATTGTAGCTTTAAATGCGATATGGCTTACAGATAATCCATTGCTTAATATGGAAAGTATGATGGCACTTGTTAAGAAAGCAAGGGGCACAAGGTCATATGGCTGTGCAGCATTAGAGATGGTATACGTTGCAACAGGAAGAATAGATGCATATGTAACGCCGAGATTATCACCATGGGATTTTGGCGGAGGGCAGATAATTGTAGAAGAAGTTGGAGGTAAGGTGACGACATTCTCTGGAGCGCCACTTTCTATCATAGAGAAGAGCAGTGTGTTAGTTGCAAAACCAGGAGTGTATGAAGAAGTGTTATCGTTTATATGAGAGCAACAAAAAAAGTAAGAGGCTGTGTATAAGCTTCTTACTTTTTAGCGTTATTGTGATTTGCGCATTTTTCTTTTTGTTACAAAACCGTATCCAACTGTAACAAATGTGCCGATAATGCAAATAATAATACCGATTGGACTATTTTCAGCAATCATAATGCCGATACCGATTAAGAAAATAACACCGATAATTGCAGTTAATAAAAAGCGATATTGAATGTGTTCCATTTCTTCACCCTCCAATCTCATTTTACTTTCACAAAAGTAAGAATACAACTATATTTTCATTCTTGCTTTTATTTTAATTGCTATTGTATCCCCTTCGCTCTTATAATAGAGAAGGATTAAAAAGACATTAGGAGTTGGACATGTTGAAAAAACGACAAGATTTACGTAATATAGCAATTATTGCCCACGTTGACCATGGTAAAACAACACTTGTTGACCAGTTATTACGTCAAGCGGGGACTTTCCGTGCGAACGAACACGTTGAAGAACGCGCAATGGATTCAAATGATCTAGAAAGAGAACGCGGTATTACAATTTTAGCGAAAAATACAGCGATTCACTATGAAGATAAAAGAATTAACATTTTAGATACACCTGGTCACGCTGACTTCGGTGGAGAAGTAGAACGTATCATGAAAATGGTTGATGGTGTTTTACTTGTTGTTGATGCATATGAAGGTTGTATGCCACAAACACGATTTGTTTTAAAGAAAGCTCTTGAGCAAAACTTAACTCCAATCGTAGTTGTAAACAAAATTGACCGTGACTTTGCTCGTCCAGATGAAGTAGTTGATGAAGTAATCGACTTATTCATTGAGCTTGGTGCAAACGAAGATCAATTAGAGTTCCCAGTTGTATTTGCATCAGCAATGAACGGAACAGCAAGCTTAGATTCAAATCCAGCAAATCAAGAAGAGAATATGAAATCATTATTCGATACAATTATCGAACATATTCCAGCACCAATTGATAACAGCGAAGAGCCACTTCAATTCCAAGTAGCACTTCTTGATTACAACGACTACGTTGGACGTATTGGAGTTGGTCGCGTATTCCGCGGTACAATGAAGGTTGGACAACAAGTTGCTTTAATGAAAGTAGACGGAAGCGTGAAGCAATTCCGCGTAACGAAATTATTCGGTTACATGGGATTAAAACGTCAAGAAATTGAAGAAGCAAAAGCAGGGGACTTAGTAGCCGTTTCTGGTATGGAAGACATTAACGTAGGTGAAACAGTATGTCCAGTTGAACATCAAGATGCGTTACCATTATTACGTATTGATGAGCCAACACTACAAATGACGTTCCTTGTAAATAACAGCCCATTTGCAGGTCGTGAAGGTAAATACATTACATCTCGTAAAATTGAAGAGCGTCTTCGTTCACAATTAGAAACAGATGTAAGTTTACGTGTAGATAATACAGATTCTCCTGATGCGTGGATCGTATCTGGACGTGGGGAACTACATTTATCTATCTTAATTGAAAACATGCGTCGTGAAGGTTATGAATTACAAGTATCTAAGCCAGAAGTAATCATTAAAGAAGTTGATGGCGTAAGATGTGAGCCTGTAGAGCGCGTACAAATCGATGTACCTGAAGAATACACTGGTTCTATTATGGAATCTATGGGTGCACGTAAAGGTGAAATGTTAGATATGGTGAATAACGGAAACGGTCAAGTTCGCCTTACTTTCATGGTTCCAGCACGTGGTTTAATTGGTTACACAACAGAATTCTTAACATTAACTCGTGGTTACGGTATTTTAAACCATACATTCGATTGCTACCAACCAGTACACGCTGGACAAGTTGGTGGACGTCGCCAAGGTGTTCTAGTTTCACTTGAAACAGGAAAAGCATCACAATACGGTATTATGCAAGTTGAAGACCGTGGTGTAATCTTCGTTGAACCAGGTACAGAAGTATATGCTGGTATGATTGTCGGAGAACACACTCGTGAGAACGACTTAACAGTTAACGTTGTGAAAATGAAACAACAAACTAACATTCGTTCTGCGACGAAAGATCAAACTTCAACAATGAAGAAACCACGCCTAATGACTTTAGAAGAATCATTAGAGTACTTAAACGATGACGAGTTCTGTGAAGTAACTCCAGAATCAATTCGTCTACGTAAAAAGATTTTGGATAAGAGTGAGCGCGAAAGAGCTGCTAAGAAAAAGAAATCTGTTGAAGCGTAAAAATAAAAAAACAACGCCCTTTATAAAGGGCGTTGTTTTTTTATTTTGTTTATTTTTTTAGAATATTTACTCTTTTTTGTGGACAGTATTTTTTTTGCGAGTTACTCTTGTATTAAGTGTATAAAGAAAATTGCATTTTACTGCTAGGGGGGAAGAGTGTGTTAGAAAGGATGTCTTTTTTTGCAAAATTGTGTAAGGTAGATGAAAATCCAGAGTTAGGAATGTGGTTACTTTATGGGACGATTATTATATTAAGTGCTCTCGTTTATAATTTAGGGTTTGCTAGAAAGTTGTCTGTACTAAAAAATATTGTGATATACATATCATTAGCAATTGGATGCACAGTATTAACCTTTTTTGCTGTGTTTTTACCTGTTGGAGAAGGACTTGTTGTAGCGGCAATTGTACTTGGAATTTATAGACTGCGTTTGCGTCAAGCGAAACAACAAAAAGCAGGATAAGAAAGGGGAGTTTTCATGCGTTCAGTACAAGATGCACTATATAATTGGTTAACAATTAAAACAGTTGCGGAAGCACGTCCAGATGATAGTGCTGCAAAAGAAACATATTTGTTATTTCAAAATATGGTATATGAAGAACATAAATTAAGAAATGTGGAAGTCGAAAAGAACGAGGAAATGTATTTAATTACATATGAAATAAATGGAGAACGGAAATCTGCAAGGTTTCCGTTAGAAGCCATTGATTGTTTTTTGGATCAGATGAATCGTGAACCAGAAAAATATAAATAAGTCCTTATCTATATGAGTAAGGACTTATTTACATTTTACCAATCATCTTCGATTTTTTTATCACGATATAATCGGAAATTACCACTTGCATGACGTTCCATTGTACGCTCTGCAATTCGTTCCGAACATTCCATGCACATATATGTATGAATAGGGCGATTACGCAGTTTTTTTGCCATAGGATTTTCATCATCTAACATATCTTTTTTATCACAAATCATACATTTGACTCTCATTTCGTCACCTCAATACGAATTCTATCAGTATAAGTATATCATGGAAGTATAATGTTTTTGAATAATAGTGGGAAAAAATAATATTTTCGCAATTCAAAAAATAAGTTATGATAAGGATATACCAAGTATATTTGGAGGTGAAAATATGGCGAATGTAGTAGAGCCTACCTTAACAGAGGATTTAGTACAAACGTTGCGTAAAGAGTGTATTGTTATGATAGCAACGACAGATTTCGAAAAACAAGTTCCTAACGTAAGTGCTATTTCTTGGGTGTATGCAGTGAGTGAAACTAGTATTCGATTTGCAGTAGATCAACGTTCACGTATTGTGGAAAATATACGTCATAATACAGGTGTGGTATTGACTATAATGGCGAATGAATCCGTATTTTCTATAAGTGGTGCAGGTGAAATTTTGACAGATAGAATGGAAGGTATTTCTCTAAAATTAACTGTAATAGAAGTAAAGGTGCAAGAAGTGCGTGATGTTATGTTTTATGGAGCGAAACTTGCAATTGAACCAACATATGAAAAAACATATGATCTTCGGGCAGCGAAAAAGCTGGATAACGAAGTGTTAGTAGGGATAAGAGAATTATAAAGATGCTAAATAAGAAATTCGTTTATTCACTTTTGTAGTCGGTTATTGTGATTTAACGTTAATAATTATAATAAAAAGTAATATATTGAATAGAAATGAATAAAGAATAAATAAAAGGTTTAATGACTATGATTTTCGATTCTACCTCGTTTACACGGTACATATAATTATAACAATGGTTCGTCCATATTTTATGGATGAAACCCTTGTTCTACAAATTTAAAAGTGGAGTCAGGGGGTAACAGGTTGGATAAAATTTATGTGTTAGATACGAATGTACTTTTGCAGGATCCTTTATCTATTTTTTCATTTGAAACCAATGAAGTAGTGATTCCAGCAGTTGTATTAGAAGAGGTTGATTCGAAAAAACGTTATATGGATGAAGTAGGAAGAAACGCTCGTTATGTATCTAAGTTAATAGATAAATTTCGTGAAATAGGAAAGCTGCATGAAAGTATCCCGCTAGAAAACGGCGGAACATTTCGTATTGAATTGAACCATCGTTCATTTGTGCAACTACAAGATATTTTTGTAGAAAAAACAAATGATAATCGAATTTTAGCTGTAGCAAAAAATCTATCTTTAGAAGAACAGGAAAAAGAGGACGGGAAGTCTGTTATTTTAGTAAGTAAAGATGTACTCGTAAGGGTAAAAGCTGATGCAATTGGTTTGAAGGCTGAAGATTATTTAAGTGATCGCGTAATTGAAGTAGAAAATATATATTCTGGTTTTTTAGAAGGATATATATCAAAAGAACAATTGGATTATTTTTATGAGAAAGGTGAATTGCCTCTATCTGAAATTGCGAATCATCCTTTTTACCCAAATCAATTTGTAGTAATGAAAGATGCATTAGGGGGCTCTAGTTCTGCGCTTGGCATTGTGGATCACTTAGGGAAGAAGGTAAAGAAACTTATTTTTCACAATGAACAAGTGTGGGGGATACGACCACGAAACGTGCAGCAAATTATGGGATTAGAATTGTTGCTTCGTGAAGATATTCCGCTTGTAACGTTAACGGGGAAAGCCGGCACAGGAAAAACGTTACTTGCGTTAGCTTCGGGACTTATGCAAACAGAAGACTTAGGGTTATATAAAAAATTACTTGTGGCAAGACCAATTGTTCCAGTCGGAAAAGATATCGGTTATTTACCAGGAGAAAAAGAAGAAAAATTAAGACCATGGATGCAGCCAATTTTTGATAACCTAGAGTATTTATTTAATACGAAAAAGCCAGGAGAGTTAGATGCTATTTTAGCTGGAATGGGTTCGATTGAAGTAGAAGCCCTTACTTATATACGCGGGAGAAGTATTCCAGATCAGTTCATTATCATTGACGAAGCACAAAATTTAACAAAGCATGAAGTGAAGACGATATTAACTAGGGTAGGGGAAAAGAGTAAGATTGTATTGATGGGAGATCCTCAGCAAATTGATCACCCATATTTAGATGAATATAATAATGGCTTAACGTATGTTGTAGAGAAGTTTAAAGAACAGCGTATTAGTGGTCATGTGAAGTTTGTTAAAGGGGAGCGATCTAATTTAGCTCAACTAGCAGCAGATTTATTGTAAAAAGGAGTGAGCTTAAGCTCACTCCTTTTCTTTAAATAATTGTAAATTTACGGATGTTACGGATTGGATTTTGTTGATTAGATCCATCATTGAAATAGAGATGAACAGGCCCGTCTTCTTTTAATGGTTTTCCTTCTTTTGAAAAGCCTAGTATAGCATTTTTGACAGTTTCTAATGGAAGTGTCATTGTATGATCTACCGTTTCAATTTCAACTTGCGTAGCGTCCTCTAAAATTTCAGCGTTAGCAAGGAATGGATGAAATGGTATACCAAATGTTCCAGTAATCAGCTGTTCTTTTTTATATTTCTTTACACTTTGTTGTATCGGTGGGAAGGCAGCACCATCACGAATTTCACGATCCCAATGTTCTGAAGTGTTTTTTAAATAAGTTTCTAGTTCAGACGTGTTTTCTCTAGTTTCATCAAAGTAAGTTGTCAAATCTACTTTTCGATCATCAAAGATCCAAACAGTTGGATCAATAGTGATTGGAAAACGTACTTTTCCGTTAATAAATAAAATTTCGCTCATTGTTGTTCCCCCATTTGTGTTATACTCCCACTTTTCAGTATAATAGCATTAGACACTGTTGTCACAAAAAATGTTTCTATTGCAATTTATTAAAACTATCGCTAATATTAATAGATAGGATAGAGGAGAGTAGGACGGAAACGGAGGGAATCAATTTGGCGTCTGAGACAGTAGCAAATCATCAGGAAAAGGCACTAGCCCTTCTACAAGCGGATGCAGAGAAGATTTTAAGACTTATTAAGGTGCAAATGGACCATCTTACAATGCCGCAATGTCCATTATATGAAGAAGTGTTAGACACACAAATGTTTGGACTATCCCGCGAGGTCGATTTTGCAGTTCGCCTTGGTCTTATTGCAGAAGAACAAGGGAAAGCAATGTTAGGTGAGCTCGAACGTGAGTTGTCTGCACTTCATGAAGCATTTACAAACAAACAACAATAACGGGTTCAAATAAGGGGGCTCAAACTAAATTAGTTTGAGCTTTTTATTTGTATAATAAAGCAGGAAGAATCAATATACATATGGAATACAACAATAATTAAATTGAAACAGAAAGAGGAAATGAAATGAAAAAAGTATGGAAATCAATGGATTATTCATTGTTACTTCCTCTTGTTATCTTATGTGTGCTGGGAGTAATAATGGTATATAGTTCTAGTTCCATTGTTGCGATTTCGCGATTTGATAAACCAGCAAATTTCTTTTTTAAAAGACAATTAATTACTTTAGCTGCTGGAACAGTGTTATTAATAATTCTTGCTATTATCCCATATAAAGTGTGGAGAAAACGAATCTTTTTATTGGGGAGTTATGGAATTAGTGTTGCATTATTAGCAGCAGCTGCCTTTTTCACTAAGAAAGTAAACGGTGCAAACGGGTGGATATTTGGAATACAGCCTGCAGAATTTGTTAAGATAACAGTTATTCTCGTCTTAGCTCATTTCTTTGCCAAAAGACAAGAAACGAATACACCTGTTTCCAAAGGGTCAGGTCCAGTACTTATTGGTGTTGGTATAATCATGTTTTTAATATTAAAGCAAAATGATTTAGGTACTGATTTGTTAATTGCAGGAACAGTAGGAATTATGTTCCTTTGTTCGGGAGTACAGGTTAACTTATGGATTAAACGAATTGCTTTAACTTCTATAGTATGGATTCCGGCACTATATCTTCTTGGCAATTATGCATTAAATCCATATCAAAAGGCACGTTTTTCTGTTTTCCTTGATCCGTTTAATGATCCTCAAAAGGATGGATTCCAATTGGTGAATTCATTTATTGGAATTGCTTCTGGAGGGCTTAATGGTAGGGGATTAGGAAATAGTGTGCAAAAGTATGGTTATTTACCAGAACCACAAACGGATTTTATTATGGCAATTATATCGGAAGAACTTGGTTTTATAGGCGTAGCAATCATTTTGATTTGTTTATTGCTTATAATTATTCGATCATTTAGAGTCGCACAAAAGTGTACAGATCCATTTGGAAGTTTAATAGCTATCGGAATTGCAAGCTTGTTTGGAGTTCAAACGTTTATTAATGTTGGTGGTATGTCTGGAGTAATACCACTTACCGGAGTACCATTACCGTTTGTCAGTTACGGTGGTAGTTCTTTATTAGCTAATCTACTTGCGATGGGGATACTACTCAATATTGCTAGTCACGTGAAACGACAAGAGAAACAACAGAATGGATTAATGAAAGAAAAAGAACAAAATGGACCACATCTTGTAGTTGTAAAATAAAAACACATTGTGCTTTAGAGCATGATGTGTTTTTATTTTTAAGTAGTTTTAAATATGATGTACTAATTTCTCTTTCAGTTAAAAGATATATCACATTAAGTTAAATGTGATATACAATTAAGTTGTTAGAAAAGGAAGAGGTATGCTATACTATTTTTGTGAAACAAATTGCACAGAAAACTTATCATTTGTTAAAAAATAAGGTATGATGGATAAAAATAAAGTGAAGCTTTCTAAGTATAATATAATGTGGAAAGTGAAGAACTTCACGCTTTTTAAGGTGTGTATATATTTTATCTCTAGAGTGGTAGGAAAGTAGAGGGGGAAAATCATGACAAAGCTGCAACGTATTCAAAAAGTATTGGTAGCTAACCGTGGAGAGATTGCAATTCGTGTGTTTCGAGCTTGTTCGGAACTTGGATTAAAAACAGTTGCAATCTATTCTAAAGAGGATAGTGGTTCTTATCATCGCTATAAAGCCGATGAGTCCTATTTAGTTGGGGAAGGAAAAAAACCAATTGATGCTTATCTAGATATTGAAGGCATTATTGAGATTGCAAAAAGTAATCATGTAGATGCAATCCACCCTGGATATGGTTTCTTGTCAGAAAATATTCAATTCGCTAAACGTTGTGAAGAAGAAGGAATTATCTTTATCGGTCCGAAAAGTAAGCATTTAGATATGTTTGGAGATAAAGTGAAAGCAAGAACACAAGCGCAGCTAGCACAAATTCCAGTTATACCTGGTAGTGATGGTCCAGTAAATTCATTAGAAGAAGTCGAAAAATTTGCTGAAAAGTATGATTACCCGATTATTATTAAAGCATCCCTTGGGGGTGGCGGTCGTGGTATGCGTATTGTGCGTACTAGTGAGGAATTAGGAGAATCATATAATCGAGCGAAATCAGAAGCGAAAGCAGCCTTTGGTAATGATGAAGTTTACGTCGAAAAATTCGTTGAAAAACCTAAACATATAGAAGTACAAATTTTAGCAGATGAAGAAGGCAATGTTGTTCATTTATACGAGCGTGACTGTTCTGTACAACGTCGTCATCAAAAAGTTGTAGAAATTGCACCGAGTGTATCACTTTCAGATGATCTGCGTCAGCGTATTTGTGATGCTGCTGTGAAGTTAACGAAAAATGTAAATTATTTAAATGCAGGAACAGTAGAATTCCTTGTAAAAGATGATGAGTTTTACTTTATTGAAGTAAATCCACGTGTTCAAGTAGAACATACGATTACAGAAATGATTACGGGAGTAGATATTGTTCAATCACAAATTTTAATAGCTGATGGACATTCATTACATAGCAAAATGGTAGGTGTTCCGAAGCAAGAGGAAGTAGTTGTACATGGATTTGCAATTCAATCTCGTGTAACAACTGAAGATCCGCTAAATAATTTTATGCCGGATACAGGAAAAATTATGGCGTATCGATCAGGCGGTGGTTTTGGTGTACGTCTTGATACAGGAAATAGCTTCCAAGGTGCAGTTATTACACCGTACTACGATTCTTTACTTGTAAAAGTTACAACTTGGGCACTTACTTTTGAGCAAGCTGCTGCAAAAATGGAACGTAACTTAAAAGAATTCCGTATTCGTGGTATTAAAACAAATATTCCATTCCTAGAGAATGTAGTAAAACATAAAAACTTCTTATCAGGAGAATATGATACTTCATTTATCGATGCGTCACCTGAATTGTTCTTGTTCCCGAAACGTAAAGACCGTGGAACGAAAATGTTAAATTACATTGGTACAGTAACAGTAAATGGTTTCCCAGGAGTAGGTAAAAAAGAAAAACCAATATTCCCAGATGCTCGTATTCCATGTTTAAAACATTCAGAGCCAATCCAAAATGGAACGAAACAAATTTTGGACGAGCGTGGAGCGGACGGATTAGTAAAATGGGTACAGGATCAAAAACGTGTACTTTTAACGGATACAACATTCCGTGATGCACACCAGTCATTACTTGCAACTCGTATTCGTACAAAAGATTTACATCAAATTGCGGAGCCAACAGCGAGAATGTTACCGAACCTATTCTCAGCGGAAATGTGGGGCGGTGCAACGTTTGACGTTGCGTATCGTTTCTTAAAAGAAGATCCATGGGAACGATTACTAGATCTTCGTGAAAAAATGCCGAACGTTTTATTCCAAATGTTACTTCGTTCTTCAAACGCAGTTGGATACAAAAACTATCCAGATAATTTAATTCAAAAATTTGTGGAATGTTCTGCTCAAGCAGGCATTGATGTATTCCGTATTTTTGATAGCTTAAACTGGGTGGAAGGCATGAGAGTTGCAATTGACGCTGTACGAGACACTGGTAAAATTGCAGAAGCAACAATGTGCTACACAGGGGATATCCATGATCCACTGCGTAGTAAATATGATTTAAATTACTATAAAAATTTAGCAAAAGAGTTAGAAGCATCAGGAGCTCACATTTTAGGTATTAAAGATATGGCGGGCTTATTAAAACCAAATGCAGCATATGATTTAGTTTCTGCATTAAAAGAGACAGTGTCGATTCCAATTCATCTGCACACGCACGATACGAGTGGAAATGGTATATTAACGTATACGAAGGCAATTGAAGCGGGTGTTGATATCGTCGATGTAGCAGTGAGTTCTATGGCTGGTCAAACGTCACAACCAAGTGCGAACACGCTATACTATGCATTAGGTGGAAACGAAAGACAACCAGATGTTAATATAGATTCTTTAGAAAAACTATCTCATTATTGGGAAGATGTACGCAAATACTATGCACCATTTGAAAGTGGTATGAATGCGCCGCATACAGAGGTATATATGCATGAAATGCCGGGTGGGCAGTATAGTAATCTTCAGCAACAAGCGAAGGCGGTTGGTTTAGGAGATCGCTTCGATGAAGTGAAAGTAATGTACCGCCGTGTGAATGACATGTTTGGAGATATTGTAAAAGTAACGCCATCATCAAAAGTTGTTGGTGATATGGCATTATTTATGGTTCAAAACCATCTGACAGAACAAGATGTTTTAGAGCGTGGACATGCGATGGACTTCCCAGGGTCTGTTGTTGAAATGTTCTCTGGTGATTTAGGTCAACCGTATGGTGGTTTCCCGAAAGAATTACAAAAGATTATTTTAAAAGGGAAAGAGCCGTTAACAGTAAGACCAGGTGAATTACTAGAGCCAGTAGATTTCGAAGCATTAAAAGAAGAATTATTCCATAAACTTGGACGCGAAGTAACGATTTTTGATGTAGTTGCATATGCTTTATATCCAAAAGTATTTATGGATTATGAAAAAGTTGCTGAGCTTTATGGAAATGTATCTGTACTTGATACACCGACGTTCTTCTATGGTATGAGACTAGGTGAAGAAATTGATGTAGAAATTGAACAGGGTAAAACATTGATGGTTAAACTAGTATCAATTGGAGAACCTCAGCTGGATGGAAATCGTGTCCTTTACTTGGAATTTAACGGTCAACCACGTGAAATTATCGTGAAAGACGAGAGTGTAAAAGCAACAGTTGCACAACGTGTGAAAGGAAACCGTGAGAATCCAAATCATATTAGTGCAACGATGCCAGGAACGGTAATTAAAGTAGTTGTAAAAGAAGGCGATGAAGTGAAAAAAGGCGATTCTATGGCAATTACAGAAGCGATGAAAATGGAAACGACAGTTCAAGCGCCGTTCAATGGTAAAGTGAAGAAAGTATATGTTAACGATGGTGATGCGATTCAAACGGGTGATTTACTTATTGAATTAGATCACTAAAATAAAAAAAGAGCTGTGTAAAATACAGCTCTTTTTTTATTGCAAAAAATCCCTTGCCAATTCGGCAAGGGATTTTAGTTTTAAATTATTTTGTTTGTTTAGAAGTTAATTCGGCTTCTTTTGCATTC
The DNA here is from genome assembly GCF_039134555.1 of Bacillus sp. BR3(2024). Taxonomy (NCBI): domain Bacteria; kingdom Bacillati; phylum Bacillota; class Bacilli; order Caryophanales; family Bacillaceae; genus Bacillus; species Bacillus sp. BR3(2024). The sequence continues at coordinate 3,793,295 of NZ_CP152433.1, read as the reverse complement.
ACTTTACTTCTTGTTCCTAACATAACTAAATAGCATAGTACGGCAAACAAGCAAGAAATGAATAGAGAATGTAACAATGCCATTGCTAAACTAGCGTTTGTAAATACAACTAAAACTCCTACTACAGCTTGAAGTGTAACAAGGATAAATGAAATGATCCATCCCCAATATACGACAGGTTGCTGTTTGTAATGGCGAATAGCGAGAATCATCGCGTATAGTATCCAAGCGAAAATTAACATCGCTGCAACTCTATGGCCCATTTGAACCCATTCATGTAGTTGAGTTGGCATAGGTCTGTTTTTGCTACATAAAGGAAAGTCTGGACAGGCTAAGCTAGCTCGTTCGTGACGTACTAAAGCACCTGTGTAGACGACGATATAACTGTAAATTGTTACACCATAAATATGAATTTTCATTTTTTTGTCCATAATAAGTGAACGTGCATCAAATTTTTGGTCAATTTCAAAGATAAGACACGTTAATAAAATGACAGAAGCAAATGAAATTAAGGAAATACCGAAGTGGATAGCAAGTACAGCTGGCATTTGGCCCCAAACAACTGCTGCTGCTCCCATTAATGCTTGTGCAACTAAAAATACGAAGGATAAAATTGCTAACGTTTTTGTTTCACGCACATGTTTATAATATTTCCAGGACAAAATACAAAGGAGAGTGACAAGAATTCCAGCTGATCCGGATGTTAATCGGTGGCTAAGTTCAATAATAGTTTCCATTGATAAATTAGATGGAACAAATTCACCGTTACAAAGTGGCCATGATTTACCACAACCTTGACCAGAACCTGTTTTTGTAACTAAAGCGCCTCCTAATAAAACTATTAATAAATCAAGGCTTGTAATGACTGCTAACCATTTAATAAAGCGTTGCAATCTCTTTCACCATCTTTCTGCTATGAAGTTATTGCGAAATATTTTCATTCCATTATGTATAGAATAAAACGCGCTAGTTCCTATGATATATAAAAAATAATAAAATAGCAAAGAAATGGAGGGGGAAGGAAAGGGGGAGAAAATAGGTGTAAAAACAGGGTTCCTAAGGAAAATTTTAGGTGAAAAATAGGCTATTTTGAAAAGAAATGGGGAGAATACGTGTTAAATAAGACAAAATAGTTTATTATAGAAGGTAACATCATGTTATGATAAGGACAAGTCAGAATGAAGTTTTTTATATTCGACACAAAAAGTTCATGTTTTCTTCACAAAATGTTCGGGAAATATGATTTAATATATTGGAGTATGGGCGTAGATTAGTAGTAGAATGGGTTAACAATGTTTCTACTGTAATAATATTGCTATATAGAAGCGAATTATTTCATTTGAAATATGCGCAAAAAGAAAGATGAAAGTTTTAAGAGGGGGTTAGAGTGATGAACCATGCAACAAGTGAGCTGCATGATGAGTCCGCTGTTACAAGTGTACCGGAAACAACTCGGTTACAAGATTTAAAAGCACTCGTTAAAATGGGGATTGTAAACTCAAATACACTTACTGTATTTACAGGATTTTGGTTGGCATTACACTTTAATGGATTAAGTGTAATGGACAATCTGGATAAGTTATTCTTTACAATCGTTGGTTCTGGATTAGTTATGGCAGGGGTATGTTGTTTAAACAACTACATTGATCGAGACATCGATCCATTAATGGAAAGAACAAAGACCCGTCCAACGGTTACTGGAAAGTATAAACCAGGATTTGCACTTACATTTGGACTAGTCATATTACTTCTTGGTTTTGTATTTTTATTATTAACAACACCAATGGCAGTCTTAATGGGATTTATTGGTGCTTTCACATATGTTGTTCTATATAGTTTATGGACAAAGAGAAAGTATACACTAAATACTGTTGTAGGTAGTATATCTGGTGCAGTTCCTCCTTTAATTGGATGGGCAGCAATCGATCCATCTTTAGGCCATCCAATTGCTTGGATGTTATTTTTAATTATGTTTATTTGGCAAATCCCACATTTCCTTGCATTAGCAATGAAACGTGTTGATGAATATCGAAATGCAGGAATTCCAATGCTTCCTGTAGTTCATGGATTTGAAATTACGAAACGCCAAATTATGATTTGGACAGTATGTTTATTACCACTACCATTTTATATGAGTGGACTAGGGATAACATTTATGGTAATTGCAACACTGCTTAACATCGGATGGATCGTTTTAGGATTTTATGGCTTCCGTAAGAAAGATGACATCAAATGGTCCGTGCAAATGTTTGTTTATTCCCTAAATTATTTAACAATCTTATTTGTATCAATGATTGTAGTTACATTCTTCTAAGACAACGACATAATTGGATTTCTTTACGTTGAGATTTACTTTACTTAACTATAAAGTACAATCTAATTCACAAGGAAAGTGGGGGTTGTTTGTATGAAGAAACAGTGGCGACTGCTTTCGTTCGTTTCACTGCTGGCTTTACTGTTAGGGGGATGCGGTAAAGCCTTTCAATCTACTTTAATTCCGCAAGGAGAAGTAGCAAAAATGCAATATGATTTACTTCTACTGGCGAGTGCAATCATGGTAGGAGTAGTACTAGTAGTTACTATTATTTTCTTATATGTAATTGTGCGTTTCCGACAAAAGAAAGGTCAGGAAGATTATATTCCAGAGCAAGTTGAAGGGAATCACAAGCTAGAAATTATATGGACAGTTATTCCGATTATTCTTTTACTAATCTTAGCTGTTCCAACAGTTACATATACATTCAAACTTGCTGATGTAAGTGCGATGGAGAAAAAGAATATTGATAAAGATACTATCGTTGTTGATGTAACAGCGAATCTTTATTGGTGGGAATTTTCTTATAAATCAGAAAAGATAGTAACTTCGCAAGATTTGGTCATCCCCACAGGTAAGAAAGTGTATTTAAATTTGAAGGGTGCCGATATTAAACACTCATTTTGGGTTCCATCTTTAGCAGGGAAAATGGATACAAATACAGACAATGTGAACAAAATGTGGTTAAAGGCAGATAAATCGGGCACTTATAATGGTTTTTGTACAGAATTTTGCGGCCCATCACATTCTTTAATGCAATTTAAAGTGAAAGCTTTAGATGAAAGCGAGTACAAAAAATGGCTTGCTGATATGAAGAAGATTGATGGGAAGAAAGAAGTAGCTTCAACAAAGGCGCAAGAGGGCCAAGAAATATTTAATAAAAGCTGTATTGGTTGTCATGCAGTTGGATCTAATGATAGTAGACCACCTTCCGCTCGTATCGCACCAAACTTAGCAAACTTTGCGGATCGCGATATGGTTGCCGGTATTGCCGAAAACAATGAAGAAAACTTAAAAAAATGGCTGAAAGATCCTGAAAATATGAAGCCAGGAAACAAAATGACTGGCAAATATGGCAACTTAACGGATGATCAAATTGATGCATTAAATGCATACTTACAAACGTTAAAAGTTGAAAAGTAAAGAGGGATTATTCGCGAAGGGGAGGTTGAAAACGTGAGTTCTGTAGCAAAAAAACAGGGGATGGGTGCTGTCATATGGGATTATTTAACGACAGTAGACCATAAAAAGATTGCCATTCTCTATTTAATTGCAGGTGGATTGTTTTTTGTAATAGGCGGAATAGAAGCTCTATTTATTCGCCTTCAATTAGCGATTCCTAACAACGCTTTTCTTGTTGGGGATGCTTATAATCAAGTATTAACGATGCACGGTACAACAATGATTTTCCTCGCAGCTATGCCACTCGTGTTTGCATTTATGAACGCCGCTGTACCACTTCAAATTGGTGCACGTGATGTAGCGTTCCCGTTTTTGAATTCACTCGGATTTTGGTTATTTTTCTTTGGTGGAGTATTTTTAAATTTAAGTTGGTTTTTAGGTGGAGCACCTGATGCAGGATGGACATCTTATGCATCTTTAGCTTTAGCCTCTAAAGGTCATGGTGTTGATTTCTATGTACTCGGCTTGCAAATCTCAGGTATTGGTACATTAATTGGAGGTATTAACTTCCTTGTAACCATTATTAATATGCGGGCGCCAGGAATGACGTACATGCGTATGCCGATGTTTACATGGACGACATTTGTAACATCTTCGCTTATATTATTCGCTTTTCCGCCGTTAACTGTAGGATTAGGACTTTTAATGTTAGATCGTTTATTTGGAACAAGTTTCTTTAATCCGGCATTGGGCGGGAATACAATTATATGGGAGCATTTATTCTGGATTTTCGGTCATCCAGAAGTATACATTCTTATACTCCCAGCTTTCGGAATATTCTCAGAAATCTTCGCGACATTTTCGAAAAAACGATTGTTTGGTTATTCATCGATGGTGTTTGCGACTGTATTAATTGGATTTTTAGGATTTATGGTATGGGCGCACCATATGTTTACTGTTGGACTTGGTCCAGTTGCTAATGCTATTTTCTCGGTCGCAACAATGGCGATTGCGGTTCCAACTGGTATCAAAATATTCAACTGGCTCTTTACAATGTGGGGCGGAAGTATTCGTTTTACGACACCAATGATGTGGGCAGTAGCTTTCATTCCATCATTCGTAATGGGTGGAGTTACAGGGGTTATGCTAGCATCTGCACCAGCTGATTATCAATTTCATGATAACTATTTCGTAGTAGCGCATTTTCATTATGTAATCGTTGGCGGTGTTGTATTTGGTTTACTTGCAGGAGCTCATTATTATTGGCCACTGATGTTTAATAAAGTATTAAATGAAACATTAGGAAAGATAACGTTCTGGCTATTCTTTATCGGCTTCCATTTAACGTTCTTTATTCAGCATTTCCTTGGCTTGATTGGTATGCCACGCCGTTACTACACATATCTTGAAGGGCAAGGGTTGGAAATGGGGAATATGATTAGTTCCATCGGAGCGGTGTTTATGGCTCTTGGAACGATTGTTCTTCTATTCAATGTAATTAAAACGACAGTATCAAAAGAAAAAGCTGGTCGTGATCCGTGGGATGCACGTACATTAGAATGGACAATGCCAGCACCGACACCAGAATATAACTTTAAACAATTACCATTTGTTCGCGGATTAGATCCGTTTTGGATTGAAAAACGTGAAGGTAATAAAGAGATGACAGCAGCGGAACCAGTTGGTGATATTCATATGCCAAATCCTTCGTTTTCACCATTTGTCATTTCTTTCGGATTGTTTATAGCGGCATTTGGTGCGATGTATATGCAGGGCGGAAAAGATAAGTTCTGGTTATTAGTAGCAATTATTGGTTTAATCATTACATTTGGCGCGATGTTCCTACGTTCAGTAATTGATGATCATGGGTATCATATTCATAAAGAAGATTTAGAGGATAAGGGGGGCAAGGCATAATGCATGTAGATGAAAAATTAACGAATGAAACATTTCCAGCAGAGCCTGAAAAAGCAACCCTTGAAGGGAAAAATAAGTTTGTCGGTTTTTGGTTATTTCTTGGAGGCGAAACAGTGTTGTTCGCTTCCTTATTCGGAACATATTTAGCGTTAAAGAATTCTACAAATGGTGGACCAACATCTCAAGAGATGTTCCAAATGCCACTCGTTTTCATTATGACGATGCTTTTATTAACGAGTAGCTTAACGAGTGTATATGCGATGTATCACATGAAAAACTTTAACTTTAAGAAAATGCAGCTTTGGTTACTAGTAACAGTATTGCTAGGTTTAGGGTTTTTAGGGTTTGAGATATATGAGTTTTATCATTATACACATGAATTTAAGCATACTATGAGAAGTAGTGCGTTTGGCTCTGCGTTTTATGCTCTTGTTGGTACACATGGACTCCACGTATTGTTTGGGTTATGTTGGATTCTAACATTAATCTTTAGAAATGCGAAGAGAGGTCTAAATTTATACAATGCACCGAAGTTTTATGTTGCATCGATTTATTGGCACTTTATTGACGTAGTTTGGGTGTTTATTTTCACTGTAGTATATTTAATGGGAATGGTGGGATAAACAATGGCGATAAAGCAAACGAATAATTCTAAAGTTGATCTTGTTTATCGGAAGAGAAAAAGTGCGGAGGAAATGAGGCATCAAGTTATTACGTTTGCATTAATGATTTTTTTAACATTAGTTGCATTTGTAGCGGTGGCGTATCCAAAAACTTTTAGTCCGATTTTCTCTGTACCGTTTATTTTACTATTAGCAGTGGTACAAGTAATTTTTCAATTGTATTATTTTATGCATATGAGTCATAAAGGACATGAAGCAGCAAGTTTCTTTCTTTACTCTGGTCTGCTAATAGGGTTAATTACAATTTTAGCTTTTATGACAATCGTGTGGATTTGAAAAGTGAAAAATAAGGGAGCTTGTGTTGTCACAGCTCCCTCTTCATATTATGAGATAACCTTACGAAGGTAGGTGTGAAAATGAGTAACTTGTGGATATTTGGTTTTCAGGCTTTATGGAGTCCAATCTTTTTATTATTTATGCTTTCGATTCTTATTGGGTACTTCTTAATTATTGGGCCATATAGAATGCGATTTGAAAATGCGACGAAGGTAAGTAAGAAGCAAATTTTTTATTTTACGACTGGTATTGTTCTTTTGTATTTTGTAAAGGGAGGGCCTATTGATTTAATTGGCCATATTATATTTAGTGCTCATATGTTTGAAATGGCAGTCATGTATATTGCAGTTCCACCGTTACTGTTGCTTGGTATACCAATTTGGTTATATCGTTACATTACTTCTTTTAAGTTTGTTCAAATTATATTAAAGGCATTTGCTAAACCGCTTATTGCGTTATTTGTATTTAACGGCCTGTTTTCTTTTTATCATTTACCAGTTGTTTTTGATACGGTAAAACAAAGTCAAATAGCTCATCCTATTTGTCTCGCTATATTGTTTTTTACAGCAATCATGATGTGGTGGCCGATGTTAAATCCATTACCAGAATATCAAACATTAAGTGATATAAAGAAACTTGGTTATATGTTTGCTAATGGCATATTATTAACGCCTGCTTGTGCGTTAATCATTTTTGCGACAGCCCCGTTATTTGCAACGTATACGGATCCGGCTGCTTGGATGAAAGCGATGGAACTATGTGTACCAGCGGGCACTTTATCAGATTTAAATATAACGGGACCAGAATTTTTGCACTGGATGCCAGTCGTACAAGACCAGCAAACTGGTGGTATCATAATGAAAATTGTCCAGGAAATAGTGTACGGTACAATTATAGGCTATGTATTCTTTAGATGGGCACGTAGAGAACGTGAAAAGGATAAGGAGCAGTTGCAACAATTGCCGCCGTATTTACAGACTAAGTAAAAAAAGTGTATGGGATTCCATGCGCTTTTTCTTTTTAGTTTTAGCTACCTTAAAAGATTGAATTTTCTAATTTTTTATGTTAAGTTAGTGTAGGCGTGTACTAAAAGTGGAGATAAAATTTACTACTAGCTTTCATGCGTAATAATTCCATATGTAGTGCAAGTTTTTTAGAGAGTTACAAATATATATTGTTATCTTTAATAAACACGAACTATTTTAAGGGGGAGTTTAAATGGGTAGTAGTGGAAGTATGGTAAAGCCGATTAGTGGTTTTTTGACAGCACTAATTCAATATCCAGTACCAGTAGTAGAATCGCGTGCAGACATTGATAAACAAATTCAACAAATCATAAAAACAATTCATTCGACCAAATCAGGTTACCCTGGTTTAGAATTGATAGTATTTCCTGAATATAGTACACAAGGGCTCAATACAAAAAAATGGACTACAGAAGAATTTTTATGTACAGTGCCTGGGCCAGAAACAGACTTATTTGCTGAGGCATGTAAAGAATCTAAAGTATATGGTGTTTTTTCAATAATGGAGAAAAATCCTGATGGTGGAGAGCCATATAATACAGCAGTTATTATTGATCCACAAGGTGAAATGATTTTGAAGTATCGTAAGCTAAATCCTTGGGTGCCAGTCGAGCCTTGGAAAGCTGGAGATTTAGGCTTACCTGTTTGTGATGGACCTGGAGGAAGTAAATTAGCTGTTTGTATTTGTCATGATGGCATGTTCCCTGAAGTAGCTCGTGAAGCGGCCTATAAAGGTGCAAATGTCTTAATTCGTATTTCTGGATATAGTACACAAGTTAGTGAACAATGGATGCTAACCAATCGTTCAAATGCATGGCAGAATTTAATGTATACATTGTCGGTAAACTTAGCGGGTTATGATGGCGTATTTTATTACTTTGGTGAAGGACAAGTATGTAATTTTGATGGGACTACTTTAGTACAGGGACATCGAAATCCTTGGGAGATTGTTACTGCTGAAGTATATCCAGAACTAGCAGATCAGGCTAGATTAGGATGGGGATTGGAAAATAATATATATAATCTAGGTTCAAGAGGATATGTAGCAACTCCTGGTGGGGTGAAAGAAAATCCATATACGTTTGTAAAAGATTTAGCTGAAGGTAAATATAAGGTTCCTTGGGAAGATGAGATTAAAGTAAAAGATGGATCTATTTATGGATATCCAGTAAAAAAAAACGATTCATTCTTAGGGAAGGGAAATAAAACAAGCGCATCATATTGATGCGCTTGTTTTTGTTAATCAATAATTTGAAATTCTTTTAACTCTTTTTCGACATTTTGTAGGAGTTGTTCGCTTTTTTGAAGTACATTCGTTGGGAAAGTCTCATCATCACCATATTCAACGCCGTGAGGATAATAATGTTTTCCTAATAAGGGGGGAAGTAGTTTTACTTCAGCGTGTCTACTGCCAATGTCACCTTCAACAGCAACTCCTTGCACTCGTAAATAATAAACATCCTTTAATATTTCAAATTTATAATCGTATGTAACTCGCTCATAATCCCACTGTCCGGCAAGTACGAAGTGGTTGTTTTCCATGATTTCAGTTAAAAGAGTTAATTCAACGACGGCTCCATTAAATTGCGTATTTGTAAATTGCATATAATACCTCCTTTTTTAATGTTACACCATTATTTTTATAATAGTATGAATAATAAGAAAGTGCAATTCATATTGAGAGAAAAGGGATAATCCAGACTTTTTTCACAAAAATATGATATAGTGAAAAGAGTACGGTACACACAAAAAGAAAGAAAAGGATTTGTGTATATCTCAATTTTATGTTTTGTTCAGGAGGTATATCGTTTGAAGAAATTATTGCGTATCGTAATGATTACATTTTTAATTTTAGCTGTTGATTTATACGGGAAATTACTCGTTTCACAATATATATTAACCCCATCTCAATCAAAGCAAGAAAATAAAATTGTGAAAAAGAAAAAGCAAATTAAGGAAGACTCCTCAGACACTGTTTTAAATATGATTGGTGAAGACTCTGAAAACTTATTAGCGAAGTGGGGAGAACCCTCTCGAATAGAGCCATCTGCATACGGATATGAATGGTGGGTATACAACCAGGATTTAACTCAGTATGTTCAATTTGGAGTTTCTGAACGTAAAGTTGTAACGGCATACGCAGCTGGTGAACAAGTTAAGGTTCCACCTTATTATATAAATGAAAAATATGAAGAAGTATATAAAAAAAGTCCGCTTTCGCATGAAATTTCATTAAAAAGAGGGAAAAATAGTTATCAATTTGAGCTATCTGATACCGAAGTCATGGAACAACCGTTAATACCTGTAGAAGATGGATGGGCGCAATTGTATTTTGATCAATTTACACATGAGCTTATTGGTGTTCGTTATATGGATGATGAAACTTTATTACGCCAAAGACCGTATCAGCTCGTTTATTCAGGTGAATTAATAGCAGAACAACCATTGACTCCAGAAAAAATAAAACAAGTAGAAAATGGGAATATGCAACAAATTTTTGATTTAACAAATATCATTCGAAGTCGTCATAAATTACCATTATTAACATGGGATCAGGAAACAGCAGATGTTGCTGTTGGTCACAGTAAAGATATGAAAGACAATAATTATTTTTCTCATGACTCACCTACATTAGGTACACTAGGAGATCGTTTGCAGCGCGGGAAAGTAGGATTTCAACTTGCTGGTGAGAACATAGCGGCGCAACATAGTGATGGAATTGCGGCAGTGCAAGGTTGGTTAAATAGTGAGGGGCATAGAAAGAATTTATTAAATGAACAATTTACAGGATTAGGTGTTGGTGTATACGATAAATTTTATACACAAAACTTTATTCGAAAATAAAGTGAAATTGTAAGCGGTGGGGTGTTAACATCACCAAATTAGTTACTTCGTATTCACTGAATTGTAGGTGGGAATCTGACCGTATGCAAATAGCAGAAAAAAAGGTGCATGAATCGTCTAAAAATAGGCGAACCATGCGCCTTTTTTTTCTTACTATATAGTAGATATACATGGAGAGGTGAGGATTATGCCAACAACAAAAGGACCGTTACATCCATCGGTTCAACAGTTTAAAGAATTTGTAAACCATCACCCTAAAATGGTTCATGAGGTTAGAAGTGGTCATAAAACATGGCAACAATTTTATGAAGAATGGTACTTACTTGGTGAAGAAGATCCAATATGGGCAACTTATAGACCGGATGGAGCGCCTGCGTTTTCTTCGGTAAAAGAAAATAAAAAAGAAAAAGATAATCGAACTGAAGAGGAAAAAACTGCTGATGTGATGGGGCAAATGCTTTCTTTTTTTAAAAAGTTGGACGTGGAACAAATGCAGAACCATTTAGCCAATGTGACGAGTGCAATCGGGAGCGTGCAACAAGTTATTCAGCAATTTCAAGGTAACCGTACGCAGCAAGAGCAAAGTACTTCAGAAAATAACCCATTTTTCTTTCAAAAGGATTAGGGGGAAAGATGATGAGAGCAGAAATTATGGAGTTTATAAAGGCTGATGAGGATTTATCTCGCTATATTAGAGAGCAACCGTACTGGTATAGAAAATTAACACGAAATCCTGAAGAAAAAGAGGCTTTTGAGTTAGCGGCGATGCAACATTTCAAAAAAACAATACCAGATAAAGTGGAAAAGTTTCAAAATCAATTGGCCGTTGCTTCGATCATGATTGATATGTTTCAGTATATGAAGCAACAAAATGCAACCTAATTGGAAGTGAAAAATATGTCCGTCATGCAGAACTTTTGTTACAATAGAGGTTGATTATTTAAAAAGGAGTTGCAGCATGACGGAAATTTGTTTAGTACGACATGGACAAACTGATTGGAATTTTCAAGAAATTATTCAGGGGCGAGAAGATATTCCGCTTAATGAAGTTGGTAAGAAGCAAGCGAGTCAGAGTGCAGCTGCTTTACAAGAAGAAACGTGGGATATCATTATAAGTAGCCCGTTAATTAGAGCGCAAGAAACGGCTAATGAAATTGCAAAGACAGTTGGATTACAATCGATTTTATTAGATGAGCGATTTGTTGAACGGAATTTTGGAGAAGCTTCAGGGAAGCCGGTTGCGGCTGTTAGAGAGTTGATTGCTGAAGGTAAAGTAGAAGGTATGGAGCGAGATGAAGAGATTGTAGCTCGTTGCTTTGCTGCTTTAGAAGATGTTGCGACAACTCATTTTGGCAAACGTATTATTATTGTTGCTCACTCACACGCGATAAAAGCGATTTTACATGCCATTGAACCAAATGAAATTACATTTAAGACACCATTAAAAAATGCGTGTATTAGTTATGTGAAACAAAATAGTGGAAAGTGGGATGTTCTTAAATATAATATAGCGGAACATATTAATGTATAAGTGTGTACGGATATAGTGTAAAAATAGTTTCATTATATCTTTCTTTTGAGTAAGTCACTTCAATTAGTAGTTCTAATCTAAATGTGGTATGATGGATACTCGGAGGTGTCTCTCATGATTGTAGCGACGCTAGAAAGCGTATTAATATTAGATAAGGCAGAGCAGCTTGCAAAAGCGATTATCTGTTCAGATATAGCAGAAGATTATCGTAAGTATTATAGAGAATTACATGAAGATATGGAACTTCAGACGCTCATTCAGCAATTTACAGCGATGAAAGAACGGTATGAGGAAGTACAGCGTTTTGGAAAATACCATCCTGACTATACTACCGTGTCAATGAAAATGAGAGAATTAAAGCGTTCTGTGGACTTACATGATAAGGTTGCAGCTTTTAAAAGAGCAGAAACTGCTTTGCAGAAGTTATTAGACGAAGTTAGTGTAGCAATCGGTTCGGAAGTGTCTTCTTCCATTAAAGTGCCAACAGGAAATCCATTCTTTGATGCTGGTGGCTGTGGTGGAGGTTGTGGTACTGGCGGAGGTTGTGGTTGTAAAAAAACGGGGTGATGTACCCCGTTTTTTAGAAGTTGGAAGAAAACGTATACAGAGTTTGTCCTGTAATGTTATAAATTTCTGATTGGTTTTCATAGAATATAAAATATATGTTTTTAAAAGGAGAAGATGGAGAAGATTATGTTCGGGCAACGACAAAGTATGATTGTTTATTTACATTCATTGAAACATGCCAAGATTTTAAGGAAATATGGTAACATACATTACATATCAAAACGATTAAAATATGCTGTAGTATATTGTGATATGGAACAAATTGAGCATATGATGCATAAGTTGAACAAACTTCCTTTTGTGAAAAAGATAGAACAGTCGTATCGCCCGTATTTAAAAACGGAATTTGAAAATTCCCGTCCTGATCGAGCAAAAGAATACGATTATAGCTAATAGAAAAAATCCCCGGCTAAATTTAGCCGGGGATTTTTCACTTGAAATAACGTGTTATTTCATCGGAGGAATGAAATTGTTCATTCGTAAAATACCAATTAAATGATTAAAAAATAGTTCTTTTTCTGGGAAAGTTGTAGATGGTTTTACAGTAAAGGTAGCCACTTTTTTTCCGAGTTGTTCTGCCGTTTCTTCAAATAAAATGACACGTTTACTTTTTTTATTTTCAAATACAGGAATGCCTTCACGACATATGTATAATGGTTGGAAATCACCAGTAGTAGTTGGTTTTAATATTACAACAAGCGAACATACTTTTTTATCGTTTTTTATCGTTTCAAATTGTAACATATGTGCTATACGTTCTTGATTTGTTTTGGCAATTTCAAGTAATTCATATAAATCAGAGTAGCCTTCTCCAAGTTCTATAAAGCGTTGAATCATATCTTTTCCTCCTCTTTCTTTTACTGTACCATTTCACTTTTTAAATGAAAAGCACACAAAGAAAAAAAACCCTGCATAGCAGGGCCCTTCTTATACTAGCATGTACTAGTAAGAAGGCAAAGGGAGAGGAGAAACCGGAGGAAGAACTTATGGGGAAACGTAAGTCTTCTCCGCGGTTGGCAACAACATCGAAGGTGATGTTGTTATAATTATTTATGTCCAATCTAAATGAAGATATACATAATGAAATTAAATTTTATGTTGGGCTTTTTATTTTTCTTTTTTTTATTTTGTGATAGGATAAAAAAGATAAAGTGGAACTAATATACATATTGGGTTCATATTAGTGAATGATGAGATGAATACATAAAAATAACGAGAGGTTATTTGAGGCCGAGTTTTCCTATAGTTAGGTGAATGTGGTTTGTTAACGGTTACCGAAGTGGGAATGGCTTTCTATAATCGCTCGATAGATTGAAATAAAGGTAGTGACAACAGATGAGAGTAGTTTCAGGAAAATGTAAAGGACACCCACTTAAAGCGGTTCCTGGTAATACAACACGTCCAACGACAGATAAAGTAAAAGAATCTATTTTTAATATGATAGGTCCTTATTTTGATGGTGGTATCGCCCTTGATTTATTTGGTGGTAGTGGTGGTCTTGGAATTGAGGCTTTGAGCAGAGGGATTGATAAAGCAATTTTTGTTGATCGGGATAGTAAAGCGATAAAAGTAATTCATCAAAATTTAGAAAGTTGTAGAGTACAGGAACAAGCTGAAGTATATCGAAATGATGCTGAACGTGCAGTAAAGGCGCTAATAAAACGTGAAATGTCATTCGATCTTATATTGATAGATCCTCCATATAAAGAGCAAAAAATTGTATCTTTAATTAGTATAATGGATCAACATGGATTGCTACATAGTGATGGATTAATTATGGCAGAGCATGGTAATGATGTAGTTTTACCTAATTCAATAGGAAGGCTTGTAAAAGTACGAGCTGAGAATTATGGGATTACTGCAATATCGATTTATAAGTATGAAGGTGAGGGGACAGAATGACAAGTATAGCTATTTCTTCAGGAAGTTTTGATCCAATTACCCTTGGGCATCTGGATATTATTAAAAGGGGAGCAAAAGTATTTGATGAGGTGTACGTAGTCGTTTTAAACAATTCATCAAAAAAACCATTCTTTTCAGTTGAAGAGCGATTAGAATTAATTCGAGAAGCGACAAAGGATATCCCGAATGTAAAAGTAGATTCACATAGTGGGCTATTAGTAGAGTATGCAAAAATGCGTAATGCAAATGCAATATTACGTGGTTTACGAGCAGTTTCTGATTTTGAATATGAGATGCAAATTACTTCTATGAATCGAAAATTAGATGAAAATATTGAAACATTTTTTATTATGACAAACAATCAATATTCATTTTTAAGCTCGAGTATTGTAAAAGAAGTTGCGAGGTATGGAGGAAGTGTAGTAGATCTTGTACCTCCTATTGTAGAACGTGCTTTAAAAGAAAAGTTTCAAACCCCGTTAAAGTGAACGGGGTTTTTCTTTATATGTGCGCAAAAATAATAAAATAACATATAAGTATAGACAAAATAATGTGAAAATTGGTCCATAATGTATAAAAGATGTCCAAATTTCATGTAGTATAGAAGGATGTTCGGATAAAAATACAGGAATATCTTTTGGCATAGGCGAGAAAGAACTCACTTTCTCATAAAATGGTGTCCAAAATACAAATGTAAAAATAGGGGCAAGAATACTTTGAATAATTCGTGCGAAAAAATAGGGTTTAAATCGGATATCTGTTTCAGCTAATATGCTAGCAACTTGTGCCTGAATAGAAAGACCACTAAATGCTAAAATGAAGCTTGTTACCATAGCTTGTTGTAAGAGCGGTGTTTCATTTATTTGACTAATCATTTGGCTTCCGAGTGTCATTTCGAAAATACCTGATAATATAGGTATACTAAAATCTGTACTTAGTTGGAAGAATGATAAAATATGTTGCATAATAAAAGAAAGAGCTGCTGTAATGTGAAATACAGTAATCATTTTATTTAACACAGAGAATAAAATAATAAATCCGCCAATCATAAGTAATGTTTGAATAGAAGAAACAATGGCATCCCCAAGTAATTTACCAATTGGTCTTTTTTCTTGTAAGCGTGTCTCGTGAAGGATTAAAAAAGGGTTTTGAAAGCGACGTTTTTTTGTAGTGTGTGTATTAATTTTGTAAGCGGTATTATCGCCGTAAAAACGCATAATTAATCCGACAGCAAAGTTACTGAAATAATGGGCAGCGGCTAATATAATTCCTAATTTCGGATTATTAAAAAAACCGATAGACACAGCACCGAAAATAAAAAGTGGATTAGAAGAATTTGTGAAAGAAACGAGGCGCTCTGCTTCAATCTGAGTTAAAAGATTGCTTTTTCGTAGTCTAGCGCTTAATTTGGCGCCTGCAGGGAAACCAGAAGCCATTCCCATCGCCCAAACAAATCCGCCTATCCCTGGAACGCGAAAAAGTGGGCGCATGAGTGGTTCTAATATAACGCCAATAAATTTTACAACACCGATACTAATTAGAAGTTCCGCAATGATGAAAAACGGTAGTAGTGAAGGGAATACAACTTCCCACCATATATTTAACCCGCGAATAGAAGCTTGCAAAGCGGCTTGGGGGTGGAGTACAAGAGAAAAGGTTAAAAATAGCATTGATATGGTAAGGAAAGCGGTTTTCCATTTTTCATACATGTAAGTAAATCCCCCTTTGTCCCAAAAAACGTTCATTTCAGTATACGTGGATACGTAGTGAATTTAGACCATAAGTATGAAAAAGGAATGAAAAAAATTAAAGGGTGAGAAAAATGAAAGAACCAAAGATTGGTTTAGCACTTGGGTCTGGAGGAGCGAAAGGGTTTGCTCATATTGGTGTAATAAAGGTTTTAAGGGAAGCGGGTATCCCTATTCACATGATTGCAGGAAGTAGTATGGGGGCGCTAATAGGTACGTTTTATGCGGCAAGTAGTAACGTTGAAAGATTGTATAAATTAGCATCTGTTTTTAAGCGGAAGTATTATTTAGATTTCACGGTACCGAAAATGGGATTTATTGCTGGAAAACGTGTCAAAGATATGATTAAAATGTTTACATATAATAAAAATTTAGAAGAGTTAGATATCCCGACGGCTGTTGTGGCTACTGACATATTGAAGGGGGAAAAAGTGGTTTTTACAAGTGGGCCAGTTGCAGATGCGGTGAGGGCTAGCATATCTGTTCCTGGAGTGTTTGTACCAGAAAAAATAGATGGAAGATTATTAGTGGATGGTGGAGTCATTGATCGCATCCCAGTATCGGTTGTGAAAGAGTTAGGGGCCGATATTGTTATCGCTGTTGATGTATCTCCAATTAAGGTAAATGGCGATGTTACGTCCATTTATGACGTAATCATGCAAAGTATTGAAATTATGCAGCATGAGCTTGTAATGAATCGGCAAATTGCATCGGATTTAATGATGCGACCAGCTGTAGAGCAATTTAGTTCACGTGCTTTTACAAACATTGAAGACATTATTCGAGTTGGAGAAGTAGAAGCAGAAAAACATATTTCAAATATTTATTTATTAATTGAGCAGTGGAAGGAGAAACATAATGTTTAAGCGTTTTCGGTTTATATATGCAATCTTAATAGGGGTTATATTGGCGATGTTACTTGTTTACGTACGTTTACCGTATTATATAACAAAACCAGGAATGGCTGCCAAATTAGAGCCTTATGTTCAAGTTGAGGGTGGAACGAAAGAATCTGGTGATTTTATGCTTGTTACGGTTTCAATGGGACCAGCAAATGTGGTGAATTTAATAGCGGCACAGTTTAATAAATATACACATATTTCGAAAGCGGAAGAAATATTGCAAAAAGGTGAGAGTGATGAAGAATATCAATTTCGCCAAAATTATGCGATGAAAGATTCGCAAAATGCAGCGATTTATAATGCATATAAACGTGCAAATCGCTCAGTATCTTTTGAAAATAAAGGTGTATTAGTTGCTGGTGTGGCAAAAGGAATGCCGTCAGAAGGAAAGCTTAAGCTTGGTGATGTTATTATAGCTGTTGACGGAAAAACATTTGAAAAGACGGAGCAATTTATTGAATATATGACAGGGAAAAAAGAAAATGATGCTGTAAGTATTGAGTACATGAGAAATGGAAAACAATTGAAAGAGAATTTAAATGTAAAGACGATTCCTAATGGGAATGGACGTGTCGGTATAGGTGTTTCTATCGTTACGGAAAGAGAATTAGTGGTCGATCCGAAAGTGAAAATTAATTCTCATGAAATTGGTGGACCATCCGCAGGTTTAATGTTCACATTAGAAATATATAATCAACTTGTGGAAGAAGACTTAACGAAAGGACATGAAATAGCTGGAACAGGTACAATTAATGAAAAAGGAGAAGTGGGCCCGATTGGTGGTATAAATCAAAAAGTGGTGGCTGCTAGCGATGCTGGGGCTGAAGTGTTCTTTGCGCCAAATGAAAAAGGTGCGGAGAAATCGAACTATAAAGATGCACTTGAGACTGCAAAGGATATTAAAACAAAAATGAAAATTGTACCAGTGGATACGCTGGATGATGCGTTAACATATTTAGAAAAGATGGATAAGGAAAAAACCTCTCTGAAATAGAGAGGTTTTTTATAGGAATTTTGTAGTTGTTTCATCATAGCGAATAGGATGGTGTGTTATATCCTGTTTTAATAGTTGTGTGCGTAACGGTTCGTGCATGATGGAGAAATATACAGAGTTTGCTTTTTTCTCTATATCTAAAGCGGCATGGTCGAATGTTTTTGTATGAGTAAGGATTGAAAGTTCGATTTTTTTCTTATTTTTTGAAAGGTAAGTTTGTCCTTTTTGTGACATGCCTAGCAGGCGAATATATGGTGCGTGTTGTTCTATATTTGCGCTACGTATATCCTCTTTTGTTGTGTTTGTTAAAATGTGTGTACAAGCTCTTTGTAATCTAGTCCATGTATAACGTTTTGTTTTTAATGCTTCCATGAATGAATAGAAGGAGGAACTGTTTTGTATTTTTGATAAAATACGATGCTCTAAACCTTCTTCTATTTCATATATATGTCGTAAGTCCTCTGGAGACATCGTCATGAGTCTATATTTAAAAAATGAAAAGTATTGTTCCCAATTATGTAATATCCCGTAGTTTTGTTTGTAATTTGCTAAAAGCGAAGTGGTTGCCTGTGGGAGAAAAGGTTCAATTGTTGTAAATGATCCTTCTTCGCTAAAGAGTTGTTTTCGGATGCTTGTCGCGCTTGCAATATGTTGGTCATTAAATGTTTCATCATGATAATGAGAGGCAAATCTTTTTATAGTTTGAGCTTGTATAGAGCTATTTTGTGACAGAATTGCTTTCATATATTGGAAGCCTAAAATATTATTTGGTTGTGACATATCTATGTTTTTTTCAGATGTTAAAATGTGTGAGAAAGCATCCGATGTTGCTTTTGCATAACTATTACCAGCGTCCATGAATTGTTTTACAAGGCAGTTAAAAGTCTCTTCTTCGTTTTTTTGTATGGAGATGGTATTATAAAAATTTTCGATTTGTCCATCCTCACTACCGAAACAAATTTCGGAAACACGCAGGGCATTTAAAATGGAAATAGCACCATTTGCGAAGGTTTCAGCCTTTTGTGTTGCGAAGACGTATGGAAGCTCTACAACAAGGTCTACGCCGTTTGCTAAGGCCATTTTAGTGCGATACCATTTGGAAATGAGTGCGGGCTCACCACGCTGTAAAAAAGGACCACTCATAACGGCAATTATTATATCGGATTGTGTTAACTTTTTTGTCTGTTGCACATGATAAAGATGACCGTTATGAAAAGGGTTATATTCAACAACAATACCACCAGCTTTTATGGTAATCTCTCCTTTCGATGTAGCATCTTTTTGAAAAACGTGATACTCTATATATTATTTACTATGATGACTTCATTATAGTGTAAAGAAAAAACATTGACAAATATAAAATGGCTAGCTATAATTTTGTTTGTTGCCTTGAGGTGATATGATATGAAATGGTCCATCCATCAATTGAATAAATTGAGAAATAAAGGATTGACATTGGATGAGATGGTAGATGTAAGTGAGCTAAAAGAGGTCGAGAAAGATATTCGTGAAATTAATCCTGTTCATGTAACGGGAAGAGTTGATTTTGGCTCCGGTAAGTTTACGTTTCATCTACATATAACTGGAAGCATGGTTTTACCATGTTCTCGCTCTTTAGTAGATGTGACATTACCATTTGACATTAAAACAACTGAGGTGTTCCAAACTTCACAAGAAGAATTTGAAACTGAAGCTGAAATTCATTCTTTAGAAGGAGAAGTACTTGACTTACTGCCCGTAATCAAGGAAAATATACTTTTGGAGATTCCAATGCAAATTTTCAGTGATGATGTTTCTGGTGGAGCACCGACGCAAGGTCAAGACTGGCAAGTGATTTCGGAAGAAGACAAAGAAAAGACTGTTGATCCAAGATTGGCAGGACTTGCAAAGTTTTTTGACAAATAATCGGAAGACTGGTTCAGGCCTTCATATGAAAATAACTATTTCTTTTAAGGAGGTGGGAAGAATGGCTGTACCTTTTAGAAGAACTTCTAAAACAGTAAAAAGAAAGCGTCGTACGCATTTCAAATTATCAGTACCTGGTATGGTAGAGTGCCCAAGCTGTGGTGAAGCGAAATTAGCTCACCGTGTATGTAAAGCATGCGGTACTTACAAAGGTAAAGAAGTAATCAGCAAGTAATTGCGGGAAAATAAACGCAGAAGATATCTTCTGCGTTTATTTTTTTTGTCTTAATCTTTAGTTGTTGTATTCTATCTTTTCTAGTAACTGCATATGCTTAATAAAAAATGCATAGGGAGGACTAGAGAGATGGCGACAACAAGACAAGATGCTTGGACTGATGATGAAGATTTGCTTCTGGCAGAAGTAGTACTCCGGCATATTCGAGAAGGTGGAACACAACTTTCTGCCTTTAAGGAAGTGGGAAAAAATTTATCTCGTACACCAGCAGCATGTGGGTTTAGATGGAATTCTTACGTAAGAAAGCAATATAAAGAACGTATTGAGGAAGCAAAGCAACTTCGTAAAGTAGAACATTATGAAGTGAAAGAGACAAAGGTGTTAGAACCTACGTCAATTACGTTGAATGATGTTATTGATTTCTTGCAAAATTATAAAGATGAAAACTCTTTAACGGTGTTGCAACAACAAGTTGAATCATTACAAACAGAAAGAGAGCGCCTTCTGGAGCGATTATCAGTATATGAAGAAGAGTATAGAACATTACTTGATTATATCGATCAAAAAAGAAGTGTAATGGTAGCGGAAAGAAACAATGCTCGCTCGAATGAGAAGTTAGAGAAGCTTAAGAAATAAAAAACAGCTGTTATACAGCTGTTTTTTTATTTTTTAAGCCGATTCTTCGTTTGTAACCGCATTCAAATTTGTTTCTGGATGCCAAATATAAAAATCACCATCAGTTACTGATACGGGGTTGAAATTTAATTTATCCCAAAAACCAGCTGAATGAATACGTGCTATTGTTTTAATGGGAAATTGCATTTGTTTCGCATGATTTACAAGCATTTGCCCGAATCCTTGTTTTTGAAAAGTTGGTAATACTTCAAGTTTATAAAGTTCTAGGTAAGGACCTGTAATTTCGAATGGTTCTCCGCCGTTTCTTTTCATATATAGACTCATACGTGCGATTAGTGATCCACCATAATAAATGCCATAAAATGGAGATTCGCTGTCGTTTTCAATAATGTTTGCTTGCAATTCTTCCAGCATAGATAGTTCTTGGGCTCCGCACCCTTTAAATTTTTTGAATTCATCTAACGTTTTATAATTGATGAGCAAGCGCTCAACTTTTGGGAATCCCATTACATCACATCCTTTTGTTATCTTGTTGAATGCAGAAAAGTAAAAATATTTACAATAATATTATAACTCATTTTTTTATTTTTATGAAGAAGATAGTATATTTCTTTTATTATTTTTTTGAGGATTTGCTAAACTAAGAGTATAAGTGTATTAATAGGCAGTATTATACATAGCGAAAAAAGAGAGTGTATTTGTTTGACAGAGGACAACGAAATTATAGGGCGTGCTCATGTACTTTAAAAAGATATAAAAAGGAGGGGAGGCAAGGGCGCTTAATGTGAATCCCTTGTGTGAAAATGAAAATTGGAATTGTCGGACCAGGTGCTATTGGTCTATTGTATACATTTTATTTACAAAAAAGTAACCAAGATGTTACGTTGTTTACAAGAACGGCTAAGCAGGCTGAAGAGTTGAATGAAACAGGTGTAACTTGTATTAGAGATGGAAGATGTGAAACAGTATATCCATCTGTTTTACCGATAGAAAGTATGGTAGCACAAAATTTAGATTATATATTTATTTCTGTGAAGCAATATCATATAGATGACGTACTACCGTTTGTGGAAGGGGCATCATCATTAATCTTTTTGCAAAACGGAATGTCGCATCTTCAAAAGATGCTGAAAATAGGGAGTGAAAATATAGCTGTTGGTATTGTAGAACATGGTGCGAAAAAAGAGGGAGGGCATATCGTTCATCATACTGGGATAGGGGTAACAAAATTTGGAGTGGTTTGTGGTCAATCTATACATTTCAAGAAAATATTCCGTTATTTTCCTGTTACTTATTTTCCAGTTCAAATAGAAACGGATTGGGAAGAGATTATGCACAAAAAATTAGTAGTAAATGTATGTATCAATCCATTGACAGCACTATTGGGAGTTAAGAATGGTGAATTAATCACAAATCGTTTTTTTTATCAAATGATGGAGCAAGTGTTTCAGGAGGTCGCATTTCTTATTAGAGGAGAAAAAGAAATGGTATGGCAAATGGTACGAAATGTGTGTGAAGGAACGTCTCGTAATACATCCTCTATGTTAGCGGATGTAAGAGCGAATAGACAGACGGAAATTAATGCGATTGTTGGATATGTATTAGAAGAAGCTAAGAAACAGCAACTACCAGTTCCGACACTTCAATTTTTGTTCGATGCAATAAAAGGGTTAGAAACAAGAGTATAAGTGTTATTCTTTGCTTTTACGTGAAACATTGACTACAATGTGGATTGGTGAGAGAACTGGATACGAAAGGAAGAATTATATGGAGATAAAAGAAATCTCTGTTCCGCAACAAGGTGTTGTAGCGGACTATATGAACGGTAAAAAAGAGATACAGTCATGTTTTGATTATATGTTAACAGAAGATGCTTTTAAACAACGTTTACATGATTTGCGTGAAAGGGAGTTTTTCCGCCAAGATTTAGTAGCGCATTTATTAGAATATAATACAAAATTACAAGCGGGAGAATCTACACTTCAAAATGTAAAAGCGCTTGGAGATGAAAATACATATGTTGTTATAGCTGGACAACAAGCAGGGTTATTAACTGGACCGCTTTATACAATTCATAAAGTTATTTCAATTTTACAGCTTGCAAAGGAAAAGGAAGAAAGTTTAGGAGTTAAAGTTGTCCCTGTCTTCTGGATTGCGGGTGAAGACCATGATATGGATGAGATTAACCATACTTTTGTAGCGAAAAATAAAAAGATGAAAAAAACTATTTTTTATGACCGTAATCCGAAAAAGGCGAGTGCTTCTGAGTCTGAACTTTCTGTTGAAGATTGTAGAAATTGGATTGAAGAGATTTTTAAAACATACCCAGAAACAAATTTTACAAAGGATGTATTAAAATTTGTTGATGATGCTTTGAAAAAATCGAATACGTATGTAGATTTCTTTGCTCATCTTATTACGAAAATCTTTGCTAATTCTGGTTTAATCCTTGTTGATTCACATCATCCTGAATTAAGAAAGTTAGAAATTCCATTTTTCAAGCGAATTATAAGTAAGTATAAAGAGGTACAAGAGGGGCTTCGTAATCAGCAAGAAGTAATTAAAGAACTAGGATACAAACCGATTATTGAAACGAAGTCTCATGCAGTGCATATATTCATGGAAATAGATAATGAACGAGTATTGCTTGAAGATCAACAAGGTAAGTTTGTTGGAAAGGATGGGGCGCATTCCTTTTCATACGAAGAGTTGATTGAAGAGATGGAGAGAAATCCGGCACGTTTTAGTAATAATGTTGTAACACGTCCTCTTATGCAAGAGTATGTATTTCCTACGCTCGCATTTATTGGAGGTCCAGGAGAATTAGCTTATTGGAGTGAATTACAACAAGTATTCCATACTGTCGGTTTTCAAATGCCACCTGTCGTTCCTCGTCTTACAATTACTTATGTGGAGAGAGATATAGCGACGGATTTATTTGATTTGCAATTGAGAGAAAGTGATCCGTTTTTAAATGATGTCGATAAATTGCGTGAAAACTGGTTGTCTAATCAAATAGAGGAACCGATTGATGCTCATTTTGAAAAGGCGAAAAAAGAAATTGCCGATATTCATACATCTTTACAGCAATTTGTAAAGAAAATAGAGCCAGGGTTAGGTGCGTTTGCAGGGAAAAACGAATTGAAAATTAATGAACAAATTGAACTGCTGGAAAGAATGTTGAAAAGAAATGTTGAGAAAAAGTATGAGGTTCAGCTAAATAAATTCCGCCGTATACAATTCGCACTTCGTCCATTAGGTGCACCGCAAGAACGTGTGTGGAATGTATGTTATTATTTAAATCAGTTTGGTTTGGATTTCGTTGATCGTGTAATGGAAAACCCTTTTTCTTGGGATGGAAAACATCATGTTATAAAACTATAAAATCTTGCTCTTTGGAGCAGGATTTTATTTTTATTCCGTTGAATTTACTGTGAAGTGATTTTTTTCTGAATTATCAATCAAAAAAAGTGTTAAATATGGCAATTGTGTTGGATACTTAAATATATGACAAAATAGCACAAAATGTAAACGTATTATTCGCTTTTTCGACAGTTTTTTATTTAAATTCCCGCAAAAGATGATAAAATTTAGTATATAATAAAAGAAAATAGCGATTTGTATAGTATGTTGCCTTTGTTGGTAAGTTAAATGAGTCGTTCTTTCGTATTATTTCTTTCTCTAAGCGTGAAATATGTGTTTAGAGGAAGGGATACATTCAACATAATTAATTGGAAAAAGAGTAGGTGCAACAATGTTTAAACACGTAACAGTGCTTTTAAAGGAAACAGTAGACGGCTTAGATATAAAGCCAGATGGTACATATGTAGATTGTACACTGGGGGGAGGAGGACATAGTTCTTATTTATTATCCCAATTAACAGAAGGTGGAAAATTAATAGCGTTTGATCAAGATGAGATAGCGATTCAAAACGCGAAAGAAAAGTTCTCTTCATACGGTGAACAGTTTATAACAGTAAAGAGTAACTTCCGTTATTTAGCTGAAAAACTGCAGGAAATAGGTATAACAGAAGTAGACGGTATTTTATTTGATTTAGGTGTTTCATCCCCACAATTAGATACACCAGAACGAGGCTTTAGTTATCATCATGATGCACCGCTAGATATGCGGATGGATCAAGATGCCCCATTAACAGCGTACGATGTTGTAAATAGCTGGTCATATGAACAACTTGTAAGGATTTTCTTCCAATACGGTGAAGAGAAATTTTCAAAACAAATTGCAAGAAAAATTGAAGCTTATCGTGAGAATAAAGCTATTGAAACGACAGGAGAATTAGTAGAGCTAATTAAAGAAGGTATTCCGGCTCCTGCTCGTAGAACGGGTGGGCATCCTGCTAAGCGAGTGTTTCAGGCAATTCGTATAGCTGTAAATGATGAATTAAAAGTATTTGAAGAAGCATTGGAATCTGCTATTGAGATGGTTAAGCCAGGTGGAAGGGTTAGTGTTATAACATTCCATTCATTAGAAGATCGTATTTGTAAAACAACGTTTAAGCGAAATAGTACAACGCCACAATTGCCGCCAGGATTACCGATTATTCCTGATGAATTTAAGCCGAAATTAAAGCTTATTACAAGAAAACCGATTTTACCTTCTGATATAGAGCTAGAAGAAAATAATCGTGCGCGTTCTGCGAAGTTGAGAATCGCTGAAAAACGATAAAAGGGAGAGAGAGGTATGACTAATTTAGCTGTAAAGTACAAACAACAAGCGCAAGAAGAGGTGCAAATTCAAACGCCCCCACAGCAGATGGCTGAGCCGAAGGTTAAAGCGAAAATTACAAGAATCGAAAAACTGTTGTATGTAGCGTTTATTGGCTTTTTATTGTATGCCTGTGTCGCGTTTATTGGAAATAAAGCAGGCCTTTATCAAGTTAATGTAGAAGCAGCGACGATAGAAGAAAAAATTGTACAGCAGCAAAAAGAAAATCAAGAATTACAAGCTGAAGTAGAGAAGTTAAGTCGCTATGAACGAATCGCTGAAGTTGCAAAAAAACATGGGCTAGAAATTAATGCGAATAATGTGAAAGGCCTCAAATAAGGCAATAGGTGTGAAGGAACGATGAAGAAGAATATGACTAAATTTCATACCAATAAGGGAGCAGGTTATTTTATGATATTTTTCCTCCTGCTCTTTTTGCTGTTATTAGCCCGATTTTTTTACATACAATCAACAGGAACAGTTCATAATCAGGATTTAGATGCACTTGCTAAACAAAAGCATAGTAAAAAAGGAGTTCTTGAAGCGAACCGAGGAACCATTTATGATCAAAACGGTCATGTGTTAGCGCAAGACGCAAACTCTTACAAAATGGTAGCTGCACTAAAAGGTGCTAACTCAGTTGAGAATAAAGAAGATACTGCAAAGAAAATTGCAGGAGTACTTGGAAAAGGCGAAGAGGATATTTTAGCGACGTTAAATAAAGATAAAAGTCAAGTGGAATTTGGGAAGATAGGTAAGGGCTTGACGAAAGAAAAGAAAGAACAAATAGAAGCATTGAAATTGCCAGGGGTTTCTTTTATTACCGAAAATGCGAGAGTTTATCCAAATGGTGATTTCGCATCTTATGTTATAGGGCATGCGAAACCGAATGAAGATGGAATTGCAGTAGGTCAATTTGGATTAGAAAAAAGTTTGGATAAATATTTAGGAGCTTCAAATGGAGAGGTAGCTTATACAGGTGATCGTAGGGGGGTATCTCTTGACGGTGGGAAAGTGAATGTGAAGGCACCTAAAAATGGAGATAATGTATATTTGACAATGGATCAACGTATTCAAAGTTATTTAGAAGACGCGATGAAATCGGCGAGTCAACATTATGAGCCGGAAAGTTTAATTGGAATTGTGGCGGATCCGAAAACGGGGAAAATATTAGCAATGTCTAGTAAACCTAGTTATGATCCGAACATAGAGAATAATAAATACTTTTATAATGACGCAATTGCCAATGCATTTGAACCTGGATCAACAATGAAAATTTTCACGTTAGCGGCAGCTATTAATGAAGGTGTGTACAAAGGACAAGATTATTATCAATCCGGGACATATCAAGTCGGAAATAGGAAAATAAAAGATCATAATGGCGGTGCTGGTTGGGGCTCTATCACGTTTGATGAAGGGGTAGAGCGTTCTTCAAACGTAGCGTTTGCAATTTTAGGAGATCAAAAACTTGGTCCAGAACGTTTCCGAAAATATATTCATAGTTTTGGATTAGATGAAAAAACGAACATTGATTTATCAGGTGAAGGATCGAATACAATTTTATTTGATCAGCAAATACAACAAGTGACAACAGCTTTTGGACAAGGTTCCACTGTAACACCAATTCAGCTTGTACAAGCTGCAACGGCCATTGCAAATGATGGGAAAATGATGAAACCTTATGCAATTGATAAAATTGTAGATCCGATAACAGACAAAGTAAAATTAGAACATAAGCCAGAAGAAGTAGGAAAACCTGTTACAAAGGAAACAGCAGCGCAAGTAAGACAGTTATTAGAACGTGTTGTTACATCTCCGAAAGGTACAGGGACAGCTTATAAAATTGATGGATATTCAGTTGGTGGTAAAACAGGTACAGCGCAAATTCCGGATGGAAAAGGCGGCTATATGACAGGAAGACAGAATTATATATTCTCATTCTTAGGTATGGCACCAATGGACGATCCACAACTTGTCGTGTATGTAGCTGTTAAACAGCCGAAATTAAAAGATGATGAGAACGGTGCACAACCTTTAGCTGATATTTTTAAATATGTAACAAAAAATAGTTTAGAGTATTTAAAGATTAAGCCAAATGAAGTGAAAGATCCGAAAAAACATCTGAAAGAACAACAAACTACTGTTCCAGATGTAACTGGTAAAACGATGGCTGAAGCGGGGAAAGCGATTGATAAAGCAAAACTTCGTCCAATCGTACTAGGTGAAGGGAAAGTACAGCAACAAGTACCAAAAGCGACTGAACAAACATTAAAAGGCGACCGAGTCTTCTTGGTAGGAGATAAGCCTACAATGCCAAATATACAAGGATGGGCACTGCGTGATGTTATGAATTTAGCGAAGACATTACAGCTTAACTTGAAACCTTCTGGTACAGGATACGTAACAGAACAAAGTGTGGCGGAAGGAACATTATTACAACCTGGTACAGAATTAGGTGTCACACTCGTACCGCCACTCGAACCACAGCAAGAAGCAGAAAAGCCGTAATGGTAAAAGAGAATAAGTTCTAATTAAATAAGTACAAGCATATATTGGAACAAGCTAGGCGTAAGGGAGGCTTGTTCCGATATGCGTGTATCAAATGTAACAGTTAGAAAACGACTTATTTTTATACTTATATCAGGTATACTTATTTTCACTATTATCGATATTCGTCTTGGATATGTGCAATTTTTTCTTGGGAATATGTTAACGGATCGTGCGAAAGATTCATGGAGTCGTAATATTACTTTTGAACCCGAACGTGGGAAAATTTTAGACCGAAATGGTGTGGAACTTGCCACGAATAAAAGTGCTCCAACTGTTTTTGTTGTACCGAGGCAAATTGAAAAACCAGCAGAGACTGCAGAGAAGTTAGCTGCAGTATTAGGTGTGGAAAAAGATGAGATTTATAAAAGGATTACAAAAAAAGAATCGATTGTAAGGTTAGATAAAGGCGGAAGGAAAATATCACATGACAAAGCGAAAGAAGTACGAGGATTAAGTTTGAAGGGCGTGTATATCGCAGAGGATTCTATCCGGTACTATCCATTTGGAAACTTTTTATCACATGTATTAGGTTTTGCAGGTAGCGATAACCAAGGTCTTATGGGACTAGAAAAATATTATGATAAAGAGCTAAATGGGGACAAAGGTCATGTGCGTTTTTTTGCAGATGCGAAAGGACAAAGGATGCCTAATGTTGGTGATGATTTCAAAAAGCCAGAAGCTGGTTTAAATTTAGGATTAACAATCGATGCGCGTATTACAAGGATTATGGAAAGAGAAATGAATATTGCGGAGTCAACTTATAATCCTGACGGTATGATTGCGATTGCAATGAATCCTAAAAATGGTGAAATTTTAGGTATGTCTAGTCGACCGAGTTTTGACCCAGCGGATTTTCAAAGTGTCTCTCCAGAAGTGTATAACAGAAATCTACCTGTATGGAGTACGTATGAGCCTGGTTCAACATTTAAGATCATTACATTAGCTGCAGCATTGAATGAAAATTTAGTAGACTTAGAGAAGGATACGTTTTATGATGATGGAGCAGCTGAAGTAGGTGGAGCTAGATTGAAATGCTGGAAAGCAGGAGGTCATGGCAGTCAAACGTTTTTAGAAGTTGTTCAAAACTCATGTAACCCGGGATTTATTGAACTTGGTGATCGCCTTGGTAAAGACCGATTATTTAAATACATTCGTAATTTTGGTTTTGGGCAGAAGACTGGAATTGACTTGCAAGGTGAAGGCAGTGGGATTTTATTTAATTTAGATAAAGTTGGTCCAGTAGAGCAAGCAACAACTTCATTCGGCCAAGGGGTTTCTGTTACACCGATTCAACAAGTAGCAGCTGTAGCGGCGGCTGTAAATGGTGGAACATTGTATCAGCCGTATATAGCTAAGGAGTTTATTGATCCGAAAAATAATCAAGTTGTTAGTAAAAAGACACCTGTTGAGAAAAGAAAAGTTATTTCCAAGGAAACTTCAGAAAAAGTTCGTTATGCATTAGAGAATGTTGTAGCGAAAGGTTCTGGTAAAGGTGCTTATATTGATGGATATCGTGTAGGTGGAAAAACGGGTACTGCTCAAAAGGTGAAAGATGGTAAATATTTAGAGAATAATTATATAGTATCTTTTATCGGATTTGCTCCAGCGGATGATCCAGAGATTGTTGTGTATGTTGCTGTTGATAATCCAAAAGGGGTTACACAGTTTGGTGGAGTGGTAGCAGCTCCGATTGTCGGGAATATCCTTCGAGATGCGCTTCCTGTTATGGGAGTGAAACCGAGAAAAGAACAAGTTGAGAAAGAATATAAATGGGGCGATACACCAACTGTGGAAGTTCCGAATTTAATTGGAATGAAAAAGAAAGACTTACAAACACAACTCGTCGATTTGAAGCTTGATATAAGTGGAGATGGAGAGAAAGTAATTAAACAATCACCAGAAGCGGGAGCTAAAGTAAAAGAAGGCTCAAAAATTAGAATTTACTTCGGGAATTAAAGGTAACATAGTACGTTTTATGGTACAATTGGTGGAAGTGAGTTCTTTATAGAACAGTTACTTAATTTGAGACAGTAAGTGTCTCATTCATAAATAGGTCAGTAGCACTTACCTCCTTATATAGGAGGTAATGTGTTGCTTACTGAAAAAAAGATAAATAAACAATGTAGAGAGGGTTTAGTGAAATGAAGTTGCATACACTTGTATCATGTTTGCATGATTTTCCAGTTGTTCCAAAAGAAAATCCAGAAATCACATCTATAGAAGCTGATTCACGTAAAGTGAAAGAGGGAAGCTTATTTGTATGTATGAAAGGATATACGGTTGATAGCCATGATTTTGCTAAGCAAGCAGCGGCACAAGGAGCGGCTGCTATTGTTGCGGAAAGACCAATTGATGTTGACGTTCCAGTTGTACTTGTGAAAAATACTTTTCGTTCGTTAGCGGTTTTAGCTGATTATTTTTATGGTCAACCGACACACAAGTTACATTTAATCGGAATTACAGGTACAAATGGAAAGACAACAACATCGCATATTATGGATGAGATTATGCGAGCACATGGTCATAAAACAGGGCTAATTGGAACGATTAATATGAAAATCGGTGATGAAACATTTGAGGTGAAAAATACAACACCAGATGCACTAACACTTCAACAGACGTTTTCAAAAATGGTTGAACAAGGTGTGGACAGCACGGTAATGGAAGTTTCGTCACATGCGTTAAATCTTGGTCGTGTACACGGATGTGATTACGATGTAGCGGTGTTTACGAATTTAACACAAGATCATTTAGACTATCATAAAACGATGGAAGAATATAAACATGCAAAAGGGTTACTATTTGCACAGCTTGGCAATAGTTATAATCATAATCGTGAAAAGTACGCTGTGCTGAATAGCGATGATAATGTAACAGAAGAGTATATGAGAAGTACTGCAGCAACAGTTGTAACATATGGTATTGATACAACAAGTGATATTATGGCAAAAAATATCGTTATGACGAGTGGCGGGACTACATTTACGCTTGTCACACCATATGAAAGTGTAAATGTTACGATGAAATTAATAGGTAAATTTAATGTATATAACGTACTTGCAGCAACAGCAGCAGGACTTGTTTCGGGTGTGAAATTAGAAACAATCATTGCTGTTATAAAGGATTTAGCTGGGGTTCCAGGACGTTTTGAAGTTGTTGATGGAGGGCAAAATTATACAGTTATTGTTGATTACGCACATACGCCAGATAGTTTAGAAAATGTATTAAAAACTGCAAAACAATTTGCAAAAGGTGATGTGTATTGTATCGTTGGTTGTGGTGGCGATAGGGACCGAACGAAGAGACCGATAATGGCAAGTGTTGCAACAAAATATGCAACTCATGCAATTTATACATCAGATAATCCAAGAAGTGAAGATCCAGCGGCTATTTTAGATGATATGGTACATGGTGCAAGCGGGAAAAACTATGAAATGATCATTGATAGAAAAGAAGCAATACACCATGCAATCGCTAAAGCGAAAGCAGATGATATCATTATTATTGCTGGTAAGGGGCATGAAACGTATCAAATTATTGGTAAAGAAGTTCATCATTTCGATGATCGTGAAGTTGCTAAAGAAGCAATTACAGGGCGTTTAAACAACGAAGAGTAACAACGTGAGAGGAGGACTACATGTGCTTGAGCAAGGTTTATTAGTAACGGCTGGGGTAGCATTCTTAATTTCTGTTGCCCTTTCGCCATTGTTTATTCCATTTTTAAGAAAATTAAAGTTCGGACAGAGTATTCGTGATGAGGGACCAAAGTCACATCAAAAAAAATCAGGGACACCGACAATGGGTGGTATCGTCATATACGTATCTATGATGGTAACTTCACTTATTATGGCGATTAAGTTTAATTATTTAGGTGCAGAGGTTTCGTTATTACTATTAGTGACGTTTGGTTACGGATTGATTGGATTTTTAGATGACTACATAAAGGTAGTTAAGAAGAGAAATCTTGGTTTAACATCAAAGCAAAAATTAGTAGGTCAGCTTGTTATTGCTATTGCATTCTTTTTAATTGGAAAAGGGCAAGCGTTCCACACATACATCATGATTCCGGGAACGGATGTTAAGTTTGAATTAGGTTGGGCGTATTTCGTACTTGTACTATTTATGCTTATTGGTGGATCAAATGCAGTTAACTTAACTGACGGGTTAGATGGTTTATTATCAGGAACAGCTGCTATTGCATTTGGAGCATTTAGTATTATTGCTGTGGCACAAGAGCAATTTGGAGTAGCGATATTCTGTATGGCAGTTGTGGGAGCTGTACTTGGATTTTTAGTATTCAATGCGAATCCAGCAAAAGTGTTTATGGGAGATACAGGTTCATTAGCTTTAGGTGGAGCCATTGCAGCTGTAGCGATTTTATTAAAACAAGAATTGCTACTTGTAATTATTGGCGGAGTATTCGTAATGGAAACTTTATCGGTTATCATTCAGGTCATTTCATTTAAAACAACAGGAAAACGTGTCTTTAAAATGAGTCCATTACACCATCATTATGAATTATGTGGTTGGTCAGAGTGGCGTGTTGTTGTGACGTTTTGGTCTGCAGGATTTTTATTAGCTGTGTTAGGAATTTATATCGGGGTGTGGATGTAATTGAAAACTGTAACTGAATTTCAAAATAAGAATATTCTTGTATTGGGCATTGCAAAAAGTGGTTATGCAGCAGCTACATTGTTACAAAAGTTAGGGGCAAATGTTATTGTAAATGACGGAAAGCCTTTAGCAGAGAATGTACTTGCTGCAGAATTACAAGCAAAAGGAATGGACGTTGTATGCGGTGGTCATCCTTTAGAATTATTAGAGAGAAATATTTCTCTTGTAGTAAAAAATCCAGGAATCCCGTATTCTAATCCAATATTAGTTGCTGCGAAAGAAAAGCAAATTCCGATTGTTACGGAAGTTGAATTAGCATATCGTATTTCAGAAGCACCATTTGTTGGGATTACGGGGTCTAACGGTAAAACGACGACGACAATGCTGACATTTGAAATGCTAAAAGAAGGACAAAAGCATCCTGTAATTGCAGGGAACATTGGAACTGTAGCGTGTGAAGTAGCACAGGATGCAAAAGAAAATGAAGTTGTAGTTACAGAACTTTCATCGTTTCAATTGATGGGAGTAGAATTGTTCCAACCTAAAATTGCTGCGTTTTTAAATTTATTTGAGGCCCACTTAGATTATCATGGGACGAAGAAAGAATATGGTTTAGCAAAAGCAAATATTTTTAAAAACCAAACAGAAAATGATTATAGTGTAATAAATGCGGATGATGCAGATGTGATGGCTTTGTCTGCGTATTCTAAAGGTCAAAAAATCCTGTTTTCGACAACGAAAGAAATTGAAGATGGTGCGTGTATAAAAGATAACGCTCTTTATTTCAAAGGTGAAAAAGTTATTGAAGTAAGCGATATCGTTTTACCTGGTCAACATAATCTAGAAAATATTTTAGCTGCGATGAGTATTGCGAAATTATTAGGTACTTCTAATGAAGCAATTACGGTCGTGTTAAAACGTTTTACGGGTGTAAAACATCGTTTAGAATATGTAACAACGATTAACAACCGTAAGTTTTATAATGATTCAAAAGCAACGAATATGTTAGCGACTGAGAAAGCACTATCTGCGTTTACACAACCGATTGTGTTACTAGCAGGTGGGCTTGATCGCGGAAATGAATTCGATGATTTAATTCCGTATTTCAAAAATGTAAAAGCGATTGTAACATTTGGACAAACAGCTCCTAAACTAGTAAGAGCGGCAGAAAAAGCGGGATTAGATATAATTGAAAGTGTCGATACTTTAGATGAAGCAGTGGTGAAAGCTTATGCTCATTCTAAAGATGGTGATGTCGTTCTTCTTTCTCCAGCGTGTGCAAGCTGGGATCAATTTAAAACATTTGAAGAAAGAGGAGACATTTTTATACAAGCTGTGCATAAACTTATATAAAGTAAATCAAAACATCAGTAGGCTAACACCTACTGATGTTTTGTTACATAAGGCAAAAGGTTCTGCCTAAAGAGGTGGTGTTTGTGGGTAATGAAGAAAACGCCTGATTTTATTCTCATCATCGTAACACTTTCATTGTTGACAATCGGAATGATTATGGTTTATAGTGCGAGTGCAGTTTGGGCCTCTTATAAAATGGGGGACTCATTCTTTTTTGCAAAAAGACAATTACTGTTTGCGGGTCTTGGTGTAGTAGCTATGTTTTTTATTATGAAAATTGATTATTGGGTGTGGCGTACGTATTCAAAAGTGATTTTGCTAGTTTGCTTCATTCTTCTTATTCTCGTTCTTATTCCTGGAGTAGGTCTTGTTCGAGGAGGAGCACGAAGTTGGATTGGAATCGGAGCATTTTCGATTCAGCCGTCAGAATTTATGAAGTTTGCGATGATTATTTTCTTGGCAAAGTTTTTAGCAGAACGGCAAAAATTGATTACATCTTTTAAACGTGGTTTATTACCGGCTCTTAGTTTTGTGTTTCTTGCTTTTGGGATGATTATGTTACAGCCAGACCTTGGGACAGGAACGGTAATGGTTGGGACATGTATCATTATGATATTCATTTCGGGAGCGAGAGTTTTTCACTTTGCAATGTTTGGTTTGATTGGTGTAGCAGGATTTGTAGGGTTAATTGCATCAGCACCGTATCGAATGAAACGCATTACATCATATTTAGATCCGTGGTCAGATCCGCTCGGGAGTGGATTTCAAATTATCCAATCATTACTTGCAATTGGACCTGGTGGATTATTTGGGCTTGGACTTGGACAAAGTAGACAAAAATTTCTTTATTTACCTGAACCACAAACTGACTTTATATTTGCGATCTTATCCGAGGAATTAGGTTTTATTGGTGGTTCATTTGTGTTATTATTATTTAGTCTATTATTATGGCGCGGGATTCGTATCGCATTAGGAGCGCCAGATTTATATGGTACGTTTTTAGCAGTAGGTATTGTGGCGATGATTGCGATTCAAGTAATGATTAATGTTGGTGTTGTAACAGGACTAATGCCTGTTACGGGTATTACCTTGCCGTTTTTAAGTTATGGTGGATCAAGTTTGACATTAATGTTAATGGCAGTAGGTGTATTATTAAATATAAGTCGCCATTCTCGCTACTAAACCCTGTTTATAAGACAGGGTTTTTCGTATGTGTGTAAAAATGCAATATGTATATAGAAATAAATATAATGGAAATAAGAAAAGAGAAGCGGAGGAGTTAGTAGTGCGTGTATTAGTGAGTGGTGGGGGTACTGGTGGTCATATTTATCCAGCTCTTGCTTTAATTAGAGAAATAAAAAAGTTAAATCCAGAAGCAAGATTTTTATATATTGGTACGGAAAATGGACTAGAGAGTACAATCGTTCCAAAAGCAGGTATACCATTTCAATCTATTGTTATAAGTGGATTTAAACGAAAAATATCATTAGATAATGTGAAAACAGTAATGCGTTTTCTAAAAGGTGTACAGGATAGTAAACGATATATTCGTCGTTTTAATCCGGATATCGTAATTGGAACGGGTGGATATGTATGTGGACCAGTTGTATACGCTGCAGCCAAATTAGGTATTCCAACTATTGTACATGAACAAAATAGTGTACCAGGTGTAACGAACAAGTTTTTAAGCCGTTATGTTGATAAAGTTGCTGTTTGTTTTGAAGCAGCTATAGAGCATTTTCCAGAGTCAAAAGTGGTAATGACAGGTAATCCACGAGCATCAGAGGTAATGGAACAAAATGGAATGAAGGGGAAACGTTCAGTTGGGCTTTCTCTTCCTAAAAAGTCTGTACTTATATTTGGTGGAAGTCGTGGGGCTAGACCGATTAACGATGCCTTCGTTGAAGCAATTGAACAGTTTGGGAACAAAAGCTACGAAATACTATATGTAACAGGTGAAGTACATTATGACAAAGTGATGGAAGCCGTGAAGCAAAAAGGGAACCCAAGCAATGTTATTATTAAGCCGTTCATTCATAATATGCCAGAGGTACTAACTGGTGTAGACCTTGTTGTTTCAAGGGCTGGGGCAACAACACTTGCAGAATTAACAGCGTTAGGAAAACCAAGTGTGTTAATACCGAGTCCGTATGTAACAAATAATCATCAGGAAAAGAATGCACGTTCAGTTGTTGATAAAGGAGCGGCAAAAATGTTACTTGAAAAAGATTTAACAGCTGAAACGCTTATTCGTGATATTGATGAGATTTTATTAGATGCACAAACATTACAAAATATGAAGTTAGCTGCTAAGCAACTAGGTATTCCAGATGCAGCAAATAAGCTGTATGAAGTAATGAATAAACTTGTAAAAAAATAAAGTGAGGCTTTAATCAGTGGGGAGTGATTCTCTCTCTTTGATTATTACCTTTCACTAATCGGATGTTTACTGGTATCCTCATTCCGCCTAATTTCTTTGTTAACACCTAATTTTGATTTAGGAGCTGTACTGCCCGTAAATAGAGGGATAACGTTAGGTGAACGCCCTGCATATTATTGTCATAAGGAGACTTAATATGGGGGAGATTGTCTATGGAACAATTAGTAAATGAGCTTATAGAAGCAGACGTTGGTCGTGTTTTGGTTAACGAGCCGTTAGCACGTTATACAACTATGAAAATAGGTGGCCCAGCGGATATTTTAATTGTGCCAAAGCATGTAGCCGGTATTGAAAAAACATTACAGTTAGTAAAGCAATACAAAACGAAGTGGACTGTAATTGGTCGCGGTTCAAACCTTCTTGTATCTGATCAAGGCATAGAAGGTGTTGTTATTCGTTTAGGAGAAGGATTAGATCACTTAGAGGTCGAAAAACATAAGGTAAGAGTTGGTAGTGGATATCCTCTTATTAAATTGTCAACTTTACTTAGTCGTCAAGGGTTAGCTGGATTGGAGTTTGCAAGCGGTATTCCAGGAAGTGTCGGTGGTGCAGTATATATGAATGCAGGTGCACATAAATCGGATATATCGAGTGTATTATCGAAGGCTCTCATTCTGTTTGAAGACGGTGCAATTGACTGGTTAACGAATAAAGAATTGGAGTTTTCTTATCGGGCATCTGTATTGCAAACGAAACGTCCTGGTATTGTTTTAGAGGCGGTGTTTCAATTACAGGCGGGGAAACGTGAAGAAATTGTACGTAGCATGCAAAATAATAAAGATTACCGCCGTGAAACGCAACCATGGAATCACCCGTGTGCAGGAAGTGTATTTCGGAATCCAATCCCACATTTTGCAGGAGATTTAGTAGAAAAAGCAGGGCTTCGTGGCTATAGGATTGGTGGAGCTCAAATTTCTGAAATGCATGGCAATTTTATTGTTAATACTGGGGGAGCTTCAGCGCAAGATGTATTGTCTTTAATTGAATTAATAAAACATACAATTAAGGATAAATTTGATGTAGATATGCACACAGAAGTAGAAATCATTGGAAGATAACGGTTATTCGTTCCGCTCATTATCATTTATGTTATAATAAGAAGATAAGAACGGCATGAGGAACATGCCGTTCTTTATGTTACATAGGGGGATCGTACATGAATAATAGTAAAGTGATTAAACTACAAGATCGTGTACCAAAATTGAAAAATCAAAAGAAAAAAAACAAAAAAAATGTTAATCATCGATTGATTTTATACATATCAATTTTATTTTTATTAGTGCTCTTTTTAATTTATTTTCGGTCTCCGCTTAGTAATATAAAAAAGATTAGTGTGTTTGGAAATCACTATATGACGGATGAACAAGTAATGAAGGATTCAGGCGTGACATATGATACAAGTTATTTCCGAGTGACAGCACATAAAGCTGAAGAAAACTTAACGAAGCGAAAAGAAATTAAAGCAGTAAATGTAAAAAAACGTTTTCCAAACAATATTGATATTCATATCGAAGAATATTTAACGATTGGTTATATAAATAAAGAGGGAAAATTACAACCGTTATTAGAGAATGGAAAAACGCTTGATGTACTACCTAATGGAAAACTTCCTGTTGCAGCACCGATTTTCGAACCTTTTAAAGAAGAGAAAATGAAGGAGTTAATCGCTGAACTAGAAAAATTAACACCAGCTATTTTAAAATCTATTTCGGAGATTCGCTATTCACCAACGAATGCGAATGAAGATCATCTTACTTTATATATGAATGAAGGTTATGAAGTGAGCACTACAATTCAAAATTTCGCAAAACGTATGGAAGCCTATCCGCTTATTTTAAAAACAATTGAGCCAGGTAAGAAGGTATTAATTGACTTAGAAGTAGGTGCATATACGAAAGAATTAGGTGCGGAAGAAAAAAAAGAATAGAATGGTAGTTTTCGTTACTTATAGCAGAAAAAACGAAACGAATGTTCTATTATGTGTATACGAATTTAGAAGAATGGTTCATTTGATGAAAAATATGTAAAAATTCTTAGATTCATACTAGTATTGGTACAAGTTTCACTTTTCTATGAGTACATCTTAGTGTAGACTTATACTTGGCGGTAAACTTTACACTCGAAATAGAATTATTTCAAGATAAGCAGTTATTCATAGTTTACTGCGATATTCTTAATTGAATGCTAAATAAAAATAAGAAAAATATAGGGTTAAAAAAGGGAAACGTATAAAGACGTTGAATATTTTTCTTATAAATAGTAAAGTTGCGATTGTTGTTCCATATATTGAGTTGTATGGTATAAATAAAGAAGGAGGTGCCAAAGAATGAACAGCAATGAAATATATGTTAGTCTTGACATCGGTACATCCAATGTTAAAGTCATCATTGGTGAAATGGTTAATGACAGCTTAAACATTATTGGTGTTGGAAATGTAAAATCAAATGGTTTAAAGAAGGGATCGATAGTTGATATAGACGAGACTGTTCGATCAATTAAAAAAGCAATTGAACAAGCTGAGCGCATGGTGGGAATCCACATTGAGCAAGTTGTAGTAGGTGTCAATGCAAACCAGGTACAGCTACTTCCTTGTCACGGAGTAGTCGCTGTTTCAAATGAAGATCGTGAAATCGGGAATGAAGATGTCTTACGCGTTCTAGATGCAGCACAAGTTGTGTCAATTGCTCCAGAACGTGAGTTTATTGATGTGGTACCTCGACAGTTCATCGTAGACGGTCTTGACGAGATTAACGATCCACGCGGGATGATCGGTGTAAGATTAGAAATGGAAGGTACACTTATTACAGGCTCGAGAACTTTACTACATAACCTACTTCGTTGTGTAGAAAAAGCAGGTCTTGAAATTGTTGATATTTGTCTTCAACCTTTAGCGGCTGCAACAGTTGCAATATCTTCAGATGAAAAAAATAGAGGAGTAGCCCTTGTTGATATGGGGGGAGGATCTACAACTTTATCTATTTTTAAAGATGGAGAGTTACAAGCGACAAGCGTATTACCATTAGGTGGAGACCATATAACGAAAGATATTGCGATTGGGTTGAAAACTTCAACAGAAAATGCAGATCAAATTAAGTTGAAATATGGACATGCTTTTTATGATACAGCATCTGAAGAAGAGATGTTTACGGTTCCTATTATGGGAAGTGATCAAACAGAACAATATTCTCAGTTGGAATTATCGGATATAATAGAGGCTCGTGTAGAGGAAATTTTAATGTTTGTTCAAGATGAAGTGCGTAAGTTAGGAGTAAAGCAAGTGGCTTCTGGTTATGTACTAACTGGCGGAATTGCTTCTATGCCAGGTGTTCTTGATCTTGCATATGATATTTTACATGAAAATGTTCGTGTAGCAACTCCTGATTATATTGGTGTGCGTGAGCCCCAATATACAAGTGGAGTTGGATTAATTAAACATTCTTATCAAAAAGCTAAATTACGTGGGAAAAATGTGCAGGAAAAGCAAGAGCATTTTGAACCAGTACCAGCACCAGCACCAGCACCAACGCCGGTACAACAGCAACCCACGAAACAAAAAACTCGTAATCAAAACAATAATAATCAAAATGATGACCGCATGATGTCAAAAGTAAAACGTGTATTCCGTTATTTATGGGATTAAAATTGGACACGAAAAATGAGGTTCTAGGGGGATTTCGACATGTTAGAGTTTGATACTACTCAAGATCAATTAGCGAATATAAAAGTTATCGGTGTCGGCGGTGGCGGAAACAATGCTGTAAACCGTATGATTGAACACGGTGTACAAGGTGTAGACTTTATCGCTGTGAACACTGATGCACAAGCATTAAATCTATCAAAAGCTGAAACAAAAATGCAAATTGGTGGAAAATTAACGCGTGGACTTGGTGCAGGCGCAAACCCTGAAGTAGGGAAAAAAGCTGCAGAAGAAAGTAAAGAACAGATCCAGGAAGCACTTCGTGGTGCGGATATGGTCTTCGTAACTGCCGGTATGGGCGGTGGAACTGGAACTGGTGCAGCTCCAGTTGTTGCTCAAGTTGCAAAAGAATTAGGTGCTTTAACAGTAGGTGTTGTAACACGTCCATTTACTTTTGAAGGACGTAAGCGTGCGACGCAAGCAGCATCTGGTATTGCAGCATTTAAAGAAAATGTAGATACTCTTATTGTAATTCCAAACGATCGCTTATTAGAGATTGTTGATAAAAATACGCCAATGTTAGAAGCATTCCGTGAAGCTGATAACGTATTACGTCAAGGTGTTCAAGGTATTTCGGATTTAATTGCAACGCCAGGTTTAATTAACTTAGACTTTGCAGACGTAAAGACAATTATGTCTAATAGAGGTTCTGCTTTAATGGGTATTGGTTCTGGTAATGGGGAAAATCGTGCTGCAGAAGCTGCGAAAAAAGCGATTTCTAGCCCATTACTAGAAACATCTATTGATGGAGCTCAAGGTGTTATCATGAACATTACGGGTGGCGCTAACTTAAGCTTATATGAAGTACAAGAAGCGGCAGACATCGTAGCTTCAGCTTCAGATCCAGAAGTAAATATGATCTTCGGTTCTGTTATTAACGAAGGATTAAAAGATGATATCGTTGTAACTGTAATTGCAACTGGTTTTGATGATAGCATTGCAACTCAACCACCAAAACCAATTATTCGTCCGAATGCGAACCACACGCAACAACAGCAACAACCAGTAGCTCAACCTTCAAAACAGCGTGAAGTAAAACGTGAAATGAAGCGTGAAGAGCCAGTTGTACATGAGCGTCATTCAGATTCAGATGATATCGATATTCCAGCATTTTTACGTAACCGTCGTAGACGATAAAAAAAGGAGCTTTCATGCTCCTTTTTATTTTTTATGGAAAAGACCTGCTAAGCAGGTCTTTTTTTATTTCGTATATTTCAATATATTTTGTTTGTGAAAATAAGAGTATATCATTCTATGAATTTGTACTTTTATTTTTTACCGACAGATTATGTCTAGAAATCACAAAATAACAAAAAAACACCTCCGCAAATTGACACACTTTCCTATTGGATATGCATTATACTAGTCTCAACTTGAAAAAAGAGGTGAATTGTTTGGTTGTTTACGCCGACGTTGTTTGGTTGTTAAACGCCTGCATTGATTTTCTTTTGCTTTTATTAACAGCTACCGTGTTAAAAAAGAAAATCAAAAGATGGAGGCTTGTGTTAGGGGCATTTATAGGTTCAACTATTGTTATTTTTGCCTTTACTCCTTTTGCTTCTATGATGACACATCCAATTATGAAACTACTGTACTCGTTACTTATTGTGTATACAGCATTTGGGTTTACGACATTTAGAAATTATGCACAAACTGTTTTTACTTTTTACTTTGTAACCTTTATGGTTGGCGGAGGATTAATTGGAACTCATTTCTTTTTGCAAACGAATGAAATGGTAAATGGATTGGTTCAATCTCAGTCAATTTCTTACGGTGATCCAATTAGTTGGTTATTTGTTATTTTTGGTTTTCCAGTAATTTATTATTTTTCTAAAAAGCGTATTGAAAGCGTAGAGGTCACGAAAATACACTATGATCAAATTGTGAAAGTAAAAATTCAATTAGCCGAAGAAGAACTAGAACTCGCAGGTCTTATTGACAGTGGGAACCAACTTTATGACCCATTAACAAAAACACCTGTTATGATTATGCATGTTTCATCATTAGAACATTGCTTACCATCTTGGTTAACAGAACAAATTTATTCCAAAACAGAAATTCCTCAAATACCAGAAAATGATTCTGGTTGGGCGACCAAATTACGCTTAATTCCTTTCCGTGCAGTAGGAGTAGAGAGTCAATTTTTGTGGGCAATTAAGCCTGACAGTGTGCAAGTTGACCATGAAGGTAGTTCTATTGTTGTAAACAAAGTATTAATTGGATTAAATACACAACAGCTGTCTACTAATGGGGAGTATCAATGTATTGTGCATCCAAAAATGTTGATTTCGCAAAAAATGGTGATCGCTTAATAAATGAGAGGCGGGATAATATGATGAAATTAAAATTTTATTTAGTATACCTTTGGTATAAAGTATTGCTGAAATTAGGAATTAAGACCGATGAAATTTATTATATTGGTGGAAGTGAAGCGTTGCCACCACCGTTAACAAAAGAAGAAGAGGAAGTTCTTTTGAATAAATTGCCAAAAGG
The DNA here is from genome assembly GCF_039134555.1 of Bacillus sp. BR3(2024). Lineage (NCBI taxonomy): Bacteria > Bacillati > Bacillota > Bacilli > Caryophanales > Bacillaceae > Bacillus > Bacillus sp. BR3(2024). The sequence continues at coordinate 3,750,821 of NZ_CP152433.1, read as the reverse complement.
AGATCAGGCAGCAAGGTCATTACTTATTGAACGTAACTTAAGGCTCGTTGTATATATAGCAAGAAAGTTTGAAAATACAGGGATAAATATTGAAGATTTGATTAGTATAGGAACAATCGGCCTTATTAAAGCGGTAAATACATTTAATCCAGAAAAGAAAATAAAATTAGCAACATATGCATCGCGTTGTATAGAAAATGAAATTTTAATGCATTTACGTCGAAATAACAAAAATCGTTCGGAAGTTTCTTTTGATGAACCACTAAACATTGATTGGGATGGGAATGAACTGTTATTGTCTGACGTGTTAGGTACAGATGATGATATTATTACAAAAGATTTAGAAGCTACTGTAGATCGTCACCTTTTAATGAAAGCATTACACCAATTAAATGATCGTGAAAAACAAATTATGGAACTTCGGTTTGGGCTTGCTGGAGGAGAGGAAAAGACGCAAAAAGATGTGGCTGATATGCTTGGGATTTCACAGTCATACATTTCGCGTTTAGAAAAAAGAATTATAAAAAGATTACGAAAAGAATTTAATAAAATGGTGTAAAGAATAAGACCAGCCGTTATGTAGGCTGGTCTTATTCTATTTAGTTGTATTAGGAAAGATAATTTAAATAATAAATCGTGAAAAAACCACATGCATAAAATCCCCTTCAAAGGAAATACTTTACACTGTACAGCAACTCCCGATAGGAGGGAACACTTTGACGAGAAACAAAGTAGAAATTTGCGGTGTTGATACAGCTAAACTTCCAGTATTAAAAAATGAAGAGATGCGTAAATTATTTCGTGAAATGCAAAGTGGAGAGATAAGCGCAAGAGAAAAATTAGTGAATGGAAACTTACGTCTTGTACTGAGCGTCATCCAAAGATTTAATAACAGAGGAGAATATGTTGACGATTTATTTCAAGTTGGTTGCATCGGACTTATGAAATCAATTGATAATTTTGATTTAGGCCAAAATGTAAAATTTTCAACGTATGCTGTGCCGATGATTATTGGGGAAATACGCAGATATTTGCGTGATAATAATCCGATTCGCGTATCGCGCTCATTGCGAGATATTGCGTATAAAGCTTTGCAAGTAAGAGAAAAATTGATTGCAGAAAATTCAAAAGAACCAACAGCAATGGATATTGCAAAAGTGCTAGAAGTAACTCATGAAGAGATAGTATTTGCTTTAGATGCGATTCAAGATCCAGTTTCATTATTTGAACCGATTTATAATGATGGGGGAGATCCTATCTTTGTTATGGATCAGTTAAGTGATGAAAAACAAAAGGACGAGCAGTGGGTTGAAGAATTAGCATTGAAAGAAGGAATGAAGCGTTTAAATGATAGAGAGAAAATGATTATTAGAAAACGTTTCTTCCAAGGAAAGACACAGATGGAAGTTGCAGAAGAAATTGGGATTTCCCAAGCGCAAGTATCACGTTTAGAGAAGTCAGCCATTAAACAAATGAATAAAACGATTCAAGGATAAGGTCTCACCAATTATGGTGAGACCTTTTTATATGTAATATGGTTTGTGCTCATAGTAGGGGATTAGTGTTCATATAATGAAACTAGCATGGTGTTTCGTATAGGTGGCTTCCTGTAAATATGAGAAACAGTTTCCAATTTGTCATATAAGGGAGAGGATAAAAATGGTGATACGAATTTCAGAGTTACAGATGAAGGATGTTATAAATATTTCAGATGGAAAAAGGATTGGGAATATTGGAGATATTGAAATTGATATGAACACAGGGAAAATTTGTTCTGTTATTATTTCCAAACAGACACGTATGCTAGGTATTTTTGGAAAAGATGTTGAGATTGTAATTCCTTGGAAGGAAATTGTGAAAATTGGGGAAGATGTCATACTTGTAAGAGTAAATCCTGTTAATTCTGTAACAGAATCAATACAAACACCGACAATTTCATAAAGAATATTACAAATTCCTCTTTTTTTTCTGTTAGGATTATGAAAAAATAAAAGTATGGTAAAATAGACAGGAAGTACCATGCTTTTTTCTGTTATTTTAATTAAAAGGAGCCGCTTTATTATGAGAGAACCATTTAAATATGTGGACGGTATACTGTATTTACAAGCGTGGAAAGAACTTGGAAACATTACTGCTGGATTTACGACAAAAGATGGTGGGATAAGTACGGGCTCCTTTCATGCGATGAATTTAGGATTACATGTGAATGATATCGTGGAGAACGTTCATGAAAACAGACGCATTTTAGCAAATAAGTTACAAAAACCATTAGAAAACTGGATTTGCTCTGAACAAGTTCATGCTCATCATGTTGAAAAAGTAGGGCAACAGGAAAAGGGAAGTGGTGTCTATTCATATGAGGACGGCATTTCAAAAACAGATGGCATTTATACGAGTAATGAAGATGTTCTGTTAACGTCTTGTTACGCGGATTGTGTTCCGCTCTATTTTTATGCACCATCACATGGTATGATAGGACTTGCGCATGCTGGATGGAAAGGCACTGTACAAGAGATTGCAAAGGAAATGATTCAAAAGTGGAATGCAGAAGGTATTTCAAGTGATGAAATTCATGTTGCAATTGGGCCGTCGATCGGATCTTGTTGTTATGTTGTGGATGATCGTGTATTAACAGCAGCACAGGAAGTAGTTAGCGGTGCTGTTCCTCATCAAAAAATTTCTGACGGGCAGTACGCAATTAATTTAAAAGAAATTAATCGTATATTATGTGTACAAGCAGGCATAAAAGAAGAGCATATTGTAATGTCATCTCTTTGTACAAGCTGTGAAGAGCAACTATTTTTCTCTCATCGTCGTGATCAAGGTAAGACAGGAAGAATGTTGAGTTTCATAGGTTTTAAGGAGGAAGGAAGCAAGTGACAGTACAAGAAAATTTAGTAATTGTAAATGAAGCTATTAAAGAATCTTGCGCTCGAGCTGGACGTTCGTTGCAAGATATTAAACTTGTTGCAGTTACAAAAACTGTAGGGATTGAAAAAACAAACGAAGTAATTGAAGCTGGAATTATCGATTTAGGTGAAAATAGAAATGAAGGTTTCTTACAGAAATACAAGCATTTCGGTTCAAAAGTTAATTGGCACTTTATTGGCTCATTACAAACGAGAAAAGTAAAAGAAATCATTAATGAAATTGATTATTTACATTCGTTAGATCGTCTTTCGCTGGCGAAAGAAATTCAGAAACGTGCTGATAAGAAAGTGAAATGCTTTATTCAAGTGAAAACCTCATCTGAAGAATCGAAGCAAGGATTGGCAATAGAAGAGGTTGTTTCTTTTATTCAAAGTTTGCAAGAATTCGATAAAATTGAAGTGGTTGGACTAATGACGATGGCTCCATTTACAGAAGAAGAGGAAGAAATCAGACGCTGTTTTAAGGAATTACGTATGCTGCAAACAGAGGTGCAGGAGCTAGAGTTATTACATGCGCCATGTAAAGAATTATCAATGGGAATGTCCAACGATTACACAATTGCAATTGAAGAAGGGGCTACATATATTCGTTTGGGAACGATTTTAGTAGGAAAAGCGTAAAAGGAAGGAGAATCTTATTATGAGTTGGTCAAAAGTAAAATACTTCTTTTTTGATACACCGGAAGAAAAAGAAGCAGCTCAATATGGTTATGAAAAGGAGCAAACAGACATGAAAAAGCAGCAAGATCCACCAGAACAACAAGACGTTACGTTTCCGAAAGCGCAACCGAAGCAAAATGTTGTGAGTATTGAAACAGCAAAACAATCTTCAAAAGTTGTTTTATTAGAACCACGCACATATTCGGAAGCACAAGGGATTGCGGACCACTTAAAAGGTAGACGAGCTGTTGTAATTAATTTGCAGAGAATGTCTACTGATCAAGCGGTACGTATCGTTGACTTTTTAAGTGGTACTGTATACGCTATAGGCGGGGACATTCAAAAAATAGGGCCGAAAACATTTATGTGTACACCTGAAAATGTAGATATTGTTGGTGCGATTTCAGAGTTATTCGGTGAAGAAGAAGAAACAAATATAAAGAGGTGGTAATACGCCATGACAACAGTTTTTATAGTGTTAAGTTATGCTATCGAGATTTACTCGTGGGCACTTATTATTTACATTCTCCTATCATGGTTTCCTGGTGCAAAGGAATCATCTTTTGGAGAGTTCCTGGCACGTATTTGTGAACCGTATTTAGAACCATTCCGCCGCTTTATTCCGCCGCTTGGAATGATTGATATTTCTCCAATCGTTGCGATCTTTGCGTTGAAACTTGCTAAAACTGGTTTGTTCAGTTTATTAAGCTATTTCTTATAGTAAGAAGGTAAATACATGAGCATCTACGAACATTTTAGGCCTGATGAGGAGGTCTTTGTGGATAAAGTGCTAGAGTGGAAGCGAGCGGCGGAGTACCATCAAGTGAAGTTAACGGATTTTCTTGATCCTAGGCAACAACAAATTGTTTCTATGGTAATAGGACAAGGTGATGTTGCTGTACAATTTGGTGGTGCAACGCCTAATGCAGAGCGTAAAAGAGCACTTATTTATCCAGACTATCTAGAATTAAATGAAGAAGAATTTCAAGTAGAAGTATTAGAAATTGACTATCCTTCCAAGTTTTATACGCTAGAACATAGGCAAATATTAGGTACATTTATGTCTCTTGGTTTAACAAGAGAAAAATGTGGTGATATTTTGCTGCAAGAAAATCGTGCCCAAATTGTAGTTGCGAAAGAAATTGTATCGTATATTGAGATGAACTTACAATCAATAGGGAAAGTAAAAGTCTCTTTAGCGTCAGTGCAAGGAGAACAAATTCTACAGATAGATGAAACGTGGGGAGAGAAATCTGGAACGGTTTCTTCACTTCGTTTAGATGTTATGTTAGCTGAAATGTTACATTTATCTAGACAGAAAGTACAACCTTTCATAAAAAATGGTTTAGTAAAAGTCAATTGGAAAACAGTGGAGCAAACTTCTTATGAATGCTATCCAGGAGATGTTTTTTCTGTTAGAGGATATGGCCGAAGTAAATTATTTTCTGTAGAAGGTAGAACAAAACGCGACAAATGGAGAATTTTGTATGGTATACTAAAATGATTGGTTTTTTTAGAAGGAAATCCTCCTATTTTGTCGAAGAAAAGATATAATTGAAAGAGGAAATTTAGATAACTACTTGGAGGTGGCGTTGTGCCGTTAACACCATTAGATATTCATAACAAAGAATTTGGTCGCGGATTCCGTGGCTATGATGAAGATCAAGTAAATGAGTTTCTTGATCAAATTATCAAAGATTATGAATTGGTCATTCGTGAGAAAAAAGCTTTAGAAGAAAAAGTTGCGCAGTTAGAAGGGAAGTTAGATCATTTCTCTAATATTGAAGATACGTTAAACAAATCTATCGTCGTTGCACAAGAAGCAGCGGAAGAAGTAAAACGTAATGCGCAAAAAGAAGCGAAATTAATTGTGCGTGAAGCTGAAAAGAATGCTGATCGTATTATTAACGAAGCATTAGTAAAATCAAGAAAAGTTGCTTTTGATATTGAAGAGCTAAAGAAACAAGCGAAAGTATTCCGAACTCGTTTCCGTATGTTATTAGAAACACAGCTTGAGATGTTAAACAACGATGATTGGGATAAACTAATTGAATTAGAAGACGAAGTAGATGAACTGTTGAAAAAAGAAGAAACAGTGTAAGCTTGACGTTTTTCTCATTATTACATATAATTTTAAACAACATATTTATTAAGAAAAACGAAGATAGGGATAAGTACCTTTTCAAACCTTATATAGCGAACTGAGGATGGTGTAAGCTCAGGATAAGGAGATAGTGGGAATATCACCCTGGAGTTCCGCGCTGAACAAATAGAGTAAGCGTAGGCGTGTATTCGCGTTAAGAATATAAAGAGGATTCTATACATATGTATATGATCTACTAGGGTGGTACCGCGGGAGACTTTCTCGTCCCTTTTTGGGATGAGAAGGTCTCTTTTTTATTCCGTTTTTTAAGTGTTTCTTTTATACATGTAAGGAGGAATTGAGCATGGAGTACAAAAATACATTACTGATGCCAAAAACAGAGTTCCCAATGCGTGGGAATTTACCAAAACGTGAGCCTGCAATGCAAGAAAAATGGGCTGAAATGAATATTTACGAAAAAGTACAAGAACATACAAAAGGACGTCCTTTATTTGTATTGCATGATGGACCTCCATATGCGAATGGTGACATTCATATGGGACATGCATTAAATAAAGTATTAAAAGACTTTATTGTTCGTTATAAATCAATGACTGGTTTTAGTGCGCCATATGTTCCAGGATGGGATACGCACGGTTTACCAATTGAACAAGCTTTAACAAATAAAGGGGTAAAACGTAAAGAAATGACAGTTGCTGAGTTCCGTAAGTTATGTGCAGAGTATGCATATGAACAAGTAGAACGTCAACGTGAACAATTTAAGCGTCTAGGTGTACGTGCAGATTGGGATAATCCATATATTACTTTAGAGCCAGCTTATGAAGCACAACAAATCAAAGTGTTTGGTGACATGGCGAAAAAAGGTTATATCTATAAAGGTCAAAAACCAGTTTACTGGTCTCCAACGAGTGAATCTGCTTTAGCGGAAGCTGAAATTGAATATCAAGATAAAAAATCAGCATCTATTTACGTAGCATTCCCTGTAAAAGATGGAAAGAACGTATTAGAAGGTGATGAAAAGTACATCATTTGGACAACGACACCTTGGACATTACCTGCAAACTTAGGTATTTCTGTTCACCCAGAGCTTGAATATAGCATTGTAAAAGTAAACGATGAGAAATATATCATTGCTTCTGAGCTGTTTGAGACAGTTGCAAAAACGTTAGAGTGGGAAAATGCTGAAGTTGTGAAAACAGTAAAAGGTAGCGAACTTGAGTACACAGTTGCAAAACATCCATTCTACGATCGTGATTCATTAGTTATGCTAGGAGACCACGTAACAACAGATGCAGGTACAGGTTGTGTTCATACAGCACCAGGACACGGGGAAGATGACTTCGTTGTTGGTAAAAAGTATGGATTAGAAGTACTTTGCCCAGTCGATGATAAAGGTGTATTAACAAATGAGGCACCTGGATTTGAAGGCTTATTCTATGATAAAGCTAATAAACCAATTACAGAAAAATTAGAAGAAGTAGGCGCGTTACTGAAACTAACATTCATTACACATTCATACCCACATGATTGGAGAACGAAAAAACCAATTATTTTCCGTGCGACAGCACAGTGGTTTGCATCTATTGAAGCATTCCGTAAAGAATTAATAGAAGCTGTAGCAGAAACAAAATGGGTACCAGCATGGGGAGAAACTCGTCTTCATAATATGGTTCGTGACCGTGGTGACTGGTGTATTTCTCGTCAGCGTGCATGGGGTGTGCCAATTCCGGTATTCTATGCTGAGAATGGTGATCCAATTATTACGGATGAAACAATTAACCATGTAGCAGATTTATTCCGTGAACACGGTTCTAACGTATGGTTCGAGCGTGAAGCGAAAGATCTATTACCAGAAGGATTTACACATCCAGGTAGCCCAAATGGCGAATTCCGTAAAGAAACAGACATCATGGATGTATGGTTCGATTCAGGTTCTTCTCACCAAGCGGTATTAGAAGAGCGCGAAGATTTACAGCGTCCAGCTGATTTATATTTAGAAGGATCTGACCAGTATCGTGGTTGGTTTAACTCTTCATTATCAACAGCAGTTGCTGTAACAGGTAAAGCTCCATATAAAGGCGTACTAAGTCACGGTTTCGTACTAGATGGTGAAGGACGTAAGATGAGTAAGTCGATTGGAAACATTGTCGTACCGAAGAAAATTATGGATCAATTAGGCGGAGACATTTTACGCTTATGGGTATCTTCTGTTGACTATCAATCTGACGTACGTATTTCAGATGATATTTTAAAACAAGTAGCAGAAGTGTATCGTAAAATCCGTAACACATTCCGTTTCTTATTAGGAAACTTAGACGACTTTAAGCCAAGTGAAAATGCAGTAGCTGTAGCTGAACTTCGTGAAGTAGATCGTTACATGTTAGTGAAATTAAATGACTTAATTACAAAAGTTAAAGAAGCATATGAGACATACGACTTCGCTGCTGTGTATCATGCAATTCATAACTTCTGTACAATTGATTTAAGTTCATTCTATTTAGACTTTGCAAAAGACATTTTATATATTGAAGGTGCAAACCACGAAGATCGTCGTGCGATTCAAACTGTATTATATGATGTTCTTGTTGCGTTAACGAAACTTGTAACACCAATCTTACCGCATACAGCTGATGAAGTATGGCCATACATTCCAGGCGTAACAGAAGAAAGTGTACAATTAACTGATATGCCAGAAGCTGTACAATTAGATGACGCGGAAGCGTTAAAAACAAAATGGGATGCATTTATGACATTACGTGATGACGTGTTAAAAGCACTAGAAGTAGCTCGTAATGAAAAAGTAATCGGTAAGTCATTAAATGCAAGCATTACGCTATATCCAACTGCAGAAATGAAAGCTATGTTAGAGTCTATTAGCGAAGACTTAAAGCAATTATTCATCGTTTCTGAGTATAAACTTGGTGGTATGATGGATGAAGCGCCAGCAGATGCACCGAAGTATGAACATACAGCGGTTGTTGTTGCTCAAGCAACTGGTGAAACATGTGAACGTTGTTGGGTAGTTTCAGAAACAATTGGTAAAGATGCTGAACATGAAACATTATGTGAGCGTTGTGCAACAGTTGTTAAAGAAAACTATGTAAAATAATAAAAAAAGCTGACTGCTATTGATGCAGTCAGTTTTTTTGTTGATGGCATATCAAAATCACTTTCAGACTCTTTCCTGTGAAGGAAAAATGTGTGTGAGGTAAGCAAATAAATTTCGGACACACTAACTGTACATTACAGCTAGGAGGAATGTACACGTGAATGAAATTTACATGGAAATAAAAGAAGAATTGCAATTGATGAGAAAAGAGTTGCAAGAGAGACTAGCTAAAGAAGTAATGCACAAATATGATGTCGAGTTCAGCCAAGAGCTTGGATATGAAATTAAGGAAGAGATAAAGAAAAAATTGCTATTACATGATATAAAAGAGGATTTAAAGGATGTAGAACGCGCATTATTTAAAATGGAAATAGACATGTATGGTATTTGTGAAGAGACGGGGAGATTAATTTCGACAAAGCAAATGAAGACAATGCCGACTGCCCGTACGATTCATGAATTCTTTTATGAAAAGGTAAATGTATGAATACGCACAACGATATTATATTACCTTTTTTTAATTTATTTTATTCTTCTATAAAGGTTCATTGTGAAAAGGTAGCAGCTATGCTAAAATTTTGAGGTACACTGTCTTTGTGGGGGAAATGAAAATGATATATTATGTAATAGCGTTATTCGTCATTGCTATCGATCAAATATCGAAGTGGTTAATTGTAAAGAACATGGAATTGGGTACGAGTATTCCGATTATCGACAATGTATTATACATAACATCACATCGAAATAGAGGCGCTGCTTGGGGTATTTTAGAAAATAAAATGTGGTTCTTCTACATTATTACAGTTGTTTTTGTAGTGTTTATTGTATTTTATATGAAAAAGTATGCGAAAACAGACAAGCTTCTAGGTATTTCGTTAGGCCTAATTTTGGGCGGGGCAATTGGTAACTTTATTGATCGTGTATTTAGACAAGAAGTAGTGGATTTCATTCACGTGTATATTTTCTCGTACAACTATCCAGTATTCAATATAGCTGATTCAGCATTATGTATTGGTGTTGTATTAATTATTATTCAAACATTATTAGAAGGCAAGAAAGCGAAGGAGTAATTGAATGAGTGAAGTAGTACAAGTAACAGTTGCAGCAGAGCAAAAAAATGAGCGAATTGATAAATTCGTTGCAGGGATAAATAACGAATGGTCACGTACGCAAGTGCAGCAATGGATTAAAGATGACGTTGTGACAGTAAACGGGAAAGCGGTAAAAGGGAATTATAAAGTAAAAGAAGAAGATGAAATTACAGTAACAATTCCTGAACCAGAAGAGTTAGATATTCAACCAGAGGATTTAAATTTAGAAATTTATTATGAAGATGCAGATGTGCTTGTTGTAAATAAGCCACGTGGTATGGTTGTACATCCAGCACCAGGGCATACAAGTGGTACACTTGTAAATGGCCTTATGCATCATTGTACAGACTTATCAGGCATTAACGGTGTAATGCGTCCAGGTATCGTGCATCGTATTGATAAAGATACATCTGGACTATTAATGGTTGCTAAAAATGATATGGCACATGAATCGCTTGTGAATCAGCTTGTAGCAAAAACAGTAACGAGACGTTACAAAGCGATTGTACACGGTGTGATTCCGCATGATAAGGGAACGATTGATGCTCCGATTGCTCGTGATAAGAAAGAGCGTCAAAGTATGACAGTTGATGAAAATGGTAAGAACGCTGTTACGCATTTCCAAGTGTTAGAACGCTTTAAAGACTTTACACTTGTAGAATGTCGCTTAGAAACGGGACGTACGCACCAAATTCGTGTTCATATGAAATATATTGGCTATCCACTTGCAGGAGATCCGAAGTATGGTCCGAAGAAAACGTTAGATATGAATGGACAAGCACTTCATGCGGGTATTTTAGGCTTTGATCATCCTCGTACTGGTGAATATATTCAGTTTGAGGCACCGATTCCAGAAGTGTTTGAAGACGCATTAAATATTTTACGAAAATAGTATTGACAAATCATAAGAAAACTGAGATACTGACAACAGTTAAATAATGATCCTTTAACACAGCCCCGTGAGGTTGAGAAGGTAACGGTTTGAAATACTTAGGGTATGTTGTACCCTTTTTTCAAAAGTCCTCTCGCACACGCTGAGAGGACTTTTTTTATACCATTACTCTCACGCAAGAAAAAAGCTTGGAGGTGTAGAGCATGCAAGAGAAAGCTGTCGTTTTAGATGACCAAATGATTCGCCGCGCTTTAACACGAATTAGTCATGAAATCGTGGAACGAAATAAAGGTGTCGATAATTGTGTTCTTGTCGGAATTAAAACTCGTGGAATTTTTATTGCACAACGTTTGGCAGAACGAATTGGTCAAATTGAAGGAAAAGAAATGGAAGTTGGAGAGTTAGACATTACGTTATATCGTGATGATTTAACACTACAATCGAAAAATAAAGAACCACTTGTAAAAGGTTCTGATATCCCTGTAGATATTACGAAGAAAAAAGTTATCCTTGTGGATGACGTATTATATACAGGAAGAACAGTTCGAGCAGCAATGGATGCTCTTATGGATTTAGGTAGACCATCTCAAATCCAATTGGCGGTTCTTGTTGATAGAGGTCATCGCGAATTACCAATTCGCGCTGATTATGTAGGGAAGAATATTCCAACATCAAGTGAAGAGCGTATCGAAGTTGATTTGCAAGAGACAGATCAACAAGATCGAGTAAGCATATACGATAAGTAAAGCCCTTTTAAATGTAGTCCTGTGAGGCTGCCAAAGGGTCTTGGCTTTCATATGTCAAATTTGGCATACGAAAGTGTAGGACTCTTTGTGCACAGGCACAAAGAGTTTTTTTATTGCAAAGATTTAAACTGAAGGAGGATGTAACAATGGAACAAAAGCCAGTGTTAGACGTTAATGAAGTACCGAAACCGGGAAAATGGTTATTTTTAAGTATACAACATTTGTTCGCGATGTTTGGATCAACAGTGCTTGTTCCGTTTTTAACAGGATTGAATCCATCAGTAGCATTAATATCAAGTGGATTAGGAACGTTAGCGTTTCTTCTTATAACGAAAGGTCAAGTACCTGCTTATCTAGGATCATCATTCGCCTTTATCGCACCGATTATAACAGCGAAAACGGCAGGTGGACCGGGAGCGGCAATGCTTGGTGGTTTGCTAGCAGGACTTGTGTACATCTTAATCTCACTCGGAATTAAGAAATCAGGATCAGAGTGGATTATGAAATTACTACCACCAATCGTAGTTGGTCCAGTAGTAATGGTAATCGGTCTAGCTTTAGCACATACAGCAGTTAACATGGCGATGAACGGTGCGGATGGCAAATATAGCTTTACACACTTTTCAGTAGCGTTAGTAACATTAGCAATTACAATTATATGCTCGATATTTGGAAGAGGATTTTTCAGTATCATACCAGTGTTACTTGGTATTATCGGCGGATATATCTTCGCTTACTTCCAAGGGCTAGTAGACTTAAAGCCGGTAGCTGAGGCAAAATGGTTTGTTGTACCAGATTTCACAGTACCATTTGTAACATACACACCAGAGTTTTCATGGAAGATTGTACTCTTGATGGTACCAGTTGCACTAGTAACAATATCAGAACATATAGGACATCAAATTGTTCTTGGAAATGTTATTAAAAGAGATTTAATTGAAAAACCAGGTTTACACCGTTCAATCTTCGGTGACGGAGTAGCAACATTAATCGCGTCACTAATCGGTGGGCCACCGAATACAACGTATGGTGAAAACATCGGTGTGCTAGCAATTACGAGAGCATACAGTGTATACTTATTCATCGGTTCAGCAGTATTTGCAATCATGTTCGGATTTATCGGTAAGATTTCTGCACTGATTCATTCGATCCCAACACCAGTTATGGGTGGTGTATCAATCTTACTATTCGGTGTAATCGCATCAAGCGGATTACGCATGATGGTAGATGATAAAACAGATTTAAGTGACAAACGAAACTTAATGATTGCATCAGTAATATTAGTAATCGGTATTGGTGGAGCGGTACTTCATGTAGGAGAATCATTCCAAGTAGAAGGAATGGCACTAGCAGCAATTGTAGGTGTACTGTTAAATCTACTACTACCGGAAACGAAACAAATAAAACAATCTAAGCAGATTGCTTCATAATAATAACCTTTTAATTCAGTCCTGTGAGACCGGAAAGGGTGGCTTCTTTCTTGCACCCTAGTCTCACACGATTAGGGTATTTTTATGCAAAGGTTGTTATAAAAATTCAAAAGTGGTAACATAAAAATCAGAAAGATGAGGGATGACGATGAGCCATTTGTTAACGATGAGTGAATTATCGGAAGTAGAAATTTCAGAAATCCTAAAAGATGCAGAAGATTTTGCGAATGGAAAAGAGAGCAAAACGACAGAGCAAACTTTTGTTGCGAACTTGTTCTTTGAGAATAGTACGAGAACGAGATTTAGCTTTGAAGTTGCTGAGAAGAGATTAGGACTTGATGTTTTAAACTTTTCAGCTGATGCATCTAGCGTACAAAAAGGAGAAACTCTATACGATACGATAAGAACACTAGAATCAATCGGAACAAAAGCAGTGGTCATCCGCCACGAGCAAGATCGCTACTTCGATGAACTAAAAGATCAGGTGAATATTCCAATCTTAAATGCTGGAGATGGATGCGGAAACCACCCAACACAGTGCCTACTGGACCTTCTTACAATTAAACAAGAGTTTGGAAGATTTGAAGGTTTGAAGATTGCAATAGTAGGAGATGTTCGTCATAGCCGAGTAGCACGTTCTAATGCAGAAGCATTAACGAAGCTTGGTGCAACAATTTACTTTGCAAGTCCAGAAGAGTGGAAAGATGAAGACAACACATTTGGAACATACAAACCATTAGATGAACTTGTTCCAGAAGTTGATGTAATGATGTTACTCCGTGTACAACATGAGCGTCATGATCATTATGAAACAGACATTATGAAAGAATATCATGAGAAACACGGATTAACAGTAGAAAGAGAAAAGCGTATGAAAGAAGGAAGCATTATTATGCATCCAGCTCCTGTAAACCGTGATGTTGAAATTGCAAGTGAACTTGTTGAGTGTGAGCGTTCACGTATATTTAAACAAATGGAAAATGGAGTTTACGTAAGAATGGCTGTACTAAAACGCGCCTTACCAAATGTATTAGGAGGAATGAAACATGAATTATTTGTTTAAAAATGGTCGTTATATGAATGAAGAAGGAAAAATCGTAGCAACGGATCTTCTCGTACAAGACGGTAAAATCGCTAAGGTAGCAGAAAATATTACGGCAGATAATGCTGAAGTAATCGATGTGAACGGAAAGTTAATCGCACCTGGATTAGTAGATGTACACGTACATCTTCGTGAACCAGGTGGTGAACATAAAGAAACAATTGAAACAGGTACACTAGCAGCGGCAAAAGGTGGATTCACTACAATTTGCGCAATGCCAAATACACGCCCGGTACCAGATTGCAGAGAACATATGGAAGACTTGCAAAAACGTATTGAAGAAAAAGCTCATGTTAACGTACTACCATACGGAGCAATTACAGTACGTCAAGCTGGTTCTGAAATGACAGATTTCGAAACATTAAAAGAACTTGGAGCATTTGCTTTCACAGATGACGGCGTAGGCGTACAAGATGCGAGCATGATGTTAGCGGCTATGAAACGTGCAGCAAAATTAGATATGGCAGTAGTTGCGCACTGTGAAGAGAATACGCTTATTAATAAAGGTTGTGTACATGAAGGGAAGTTTTCTGAGAAACACGGATTAAACGGTATCCCATCAGTATGTGAATCTGTACATATTGCAAGGGATATACTGCTTGCTGAAGCAGCAGATTGCCACTATCACGTATGTCATGTAAGTACCAAAGGTTCTGTACGTGTAATCCGTGATGCGAAACGCGCTGGAATTAAAGTAACAGCAGAAGTAACACCGCATCACCTAGTGTTATGTGAAGATGATATCCCATCAGCTGATCCTAACTTTAAAATGAACCCACCGCTTCGTGGAAAAGAAGACCATGCAGCATTAATTGAAGGTTTATTAGATGGAACGATCGATATGATCGCAACTGACCATGCACCGCATACAGCGGAAGAGAAAGCACAAGGAATTGAAAGAGCACCGTTTGGAATTACTGGTTTTGAAACAGCATTCCCGCTTCTATACACAAACCTTGTGAAAAAGGGAGTTATTACGCTAGAACAGTTAATTCAATTCTTAACAGAAAAGCCAGCTGATACATTCGGCTTAGAAGCAGGTCGCCTAAAAGAAGGTAGAGCAGCTGATATTACAATCATTGATTTAGAACAAGAAGAAGAGATTGACCCAACAACATTCTTATCAAAAGGAAAAAATACACCATTCGCAGGTTGGAAATGCCAAGGATGGCCGGTAATGACAATCGTTGGTGGTAAGATCGCATGGCAAAAGGAGAGTGCATTAGTATGAAAAGACAACTTATCTTAGAAGATGGAACAGTATTAATTGGAACAGGTTTCGGAGGCGAAATCGAAAAGTCAGGTGAGGTTGTATTTACAACAGGAATGACTGGATATCAAGAAACATTATCTGATCCATCATATTGCGGTCAAATCGTAACATTCACGTACCCATTAATCGGAAACTACGGCATTAACCGTGACGATTTTGAATCCATTCACCCATCTGTAAATGGTTTAATCGTAAACGAAATTTGTGATCACCCATCAAACTTCCGTAATGAAATTTCGTTAAATGATTACTTGAAAGAAAGAAATATCCCAGGATTAGCAGGGATTGATACGAGAAAATTAACGAGAAAAATTCGTCAATACGGTACATTACGTGGACGCCTTTGTAACATGGATGCAGATGTAGAGTACATTGTAAGCCAATTAAAAGCGACAGTATTTACAGATCATGTAAAACGCGTATCAACGAAAGATCCATACCCAAGCCCAGGTCGTGGTCACCGAGTTGTACTAGTAGACTTCGGTATGAAACATGGTATTTTACGAGAATTAAATAAGCGTGACTGTGATGTAATTGTAGTTCCTTACAACACAACAGCGGAAGAAATTTTACGCCTTAGCCCAGATGGAATTATGTTAAGTAATGGACCTGGAGATCCGAAAGATGTACCAGAAGCAATTGAAATGTTAAAAGACATTATCGGTAAAGTTCCTTTATTCGGAATTTGCCTAGGACATCAATTGTTCGCTCTAGCATCAGGTGCAAATACAAGTAAGTTGAAATTTGGTCACCGTGGTTTAAACCATCCAGTAAAAAATCTTGCAACTGGAAAAGTAGCAATTACATCTCAAAACCACGGATACGCAGTAGAAGAAGAATCAGTTGAAAATACAGATCTTGAAATTACACATGTTGCTTTAAACGATGGAACGGTAGAAGGTCTTCGTCATAAGAAGTTCCCGGTATTTACAGTACAATACCATCCAGAAGCTTCAGCGGGACCAGAAGATGCAAATGATTTATTCGAAGATTTCTTAACAATGATTGAAAACTTCAAGAAAGAAGGGGAAGAGTTATGCCAAAACGCCTAGACATTAACACAATTTTAGTAATCGGATCAGGACCAATTGTAATTGGGCAAGCAGCGGAGTTTGACTACTCTGGTACACAAGCTTGTCAATCTCTTAAAGAGGAAGGTTACAAAGTAATCCTTGTTAACTCTAACCCAGCAACAATTATGACGGATACTGCAACAGCAGATAAAGTATACATCGAGCCATTAACATTAGAATTCGTAAGCCGTATTATTCGTAAAGAACGTCCTGATGCAATCCTACCAACATTAGGTGGTCAAACAGGTTTAAACATGGCTGTTGAACTTGCAAAATCAGGCGTACTTGACGAGTGCGGAGTTGAAATTTTAGGAACAAAATTATCAGCAATCGAGCAAGCGGAAGATCGTGATTTATTCCGTACATTAATGCAAGATTTAAATGAACCAACACCACCAAGTGAAATTATTCATAACCTTGATGAAGCATATGGATTTGTAAACGAAATTGGTTACCCAGTAATCGTTCGACCAGCGTTCACATTAGGAGGAACGGGCGGCGGAATTTGTCATAACGAAGAAGAGCTAATTGAAATCGTAACAAGTGGTTTAAAACATAGCCCAGTAACACAATGTTTATTAGAGAAAAGTATTGCTGGCTGTAAAGAAATTGAATACGAAGTAATGCGTGATTCAAATGATAACGCGATTGTAGTGTGTAACATGGAAAATATCGATCCAGTTGGTGTTCATACAGGTGATTCAATCGTTGTAGCACCGAGCCAAACGCTAAGCGACCGTGAATACCAAATGTTACGTAACACGTCATTACGAATTATTCGTGCACTAGGAATTGAAGGTGGATGTAACGTTCAGCTTGCACTAGATCCATATAGCTTCCAATACTATGTAATCGAAGTAAATCCACGTGTAAGTCGTTCATCTGCACTAGCATCTAAAGCAACTGGATATCCAATTGCGAAATTAGCAGCAAAAATTGCAGTCGGCTTAACGTTAGATGAAATCGTAAACCCAGTAACACAAAAAACTTACGCTTGCTTC
Source organism: Bacillus sp. BR3(2024) (assembly GCF_039134555.1). Lineage (NCBI taxonomy): Bacteria > Bacillati > Bacillota > Bacilli > Caryophanales > Bacillaceae > Bacillus > Bacillus sp. BR3(2024). The sequence continues at coordinate 3,733,410 of NZ_CP152433.1, read as the reverse complement.
GAGCCAGCGTTAGACTATGTTGTTTCAAAAATTCCACGTTGGCCGTTTGATAAGTTTGAATCAGCGAACAGAACGCTTGGAACACAAATGAAAGCAACTGGTGAAGTTATGTCAATCGGACGTAACTTAGAAGAATCATTACTAAAAGCAGTTCGTTCTTTAGAGCTTGGCATTTATCACTTAGAATTAGACCACTTAAAAGAACTTGATAAAGAAACGATGAAAAAACGTATCATTAAAGCGGATGATGAACGACTGTTTATTGTAGCAGAAGCAATTCGCCAAGGTGTAACGAAAGAAGAAATCAATGAATGGTGTGAAATGGACTTCTTCTTCTTACAAAAAGTTGAAAACATCGTAAATATGGAACGTGAAGTAAAAGCGAATGTAGGAAATATGGAAGTACTACAAACTGCAAAAGAAATGGGCTTCAGCGATCACTACATTGCAGCAGCTTGGAACAAAACGGAGCGCGAAATTTACGATATGCGTAAAGAAAATAATATGATGCCAGTATTCAAAATGGTAGATACTTGTGCGGCAGAGTTTGAATCTGCAACGCCATATTACTACAGCACATATGCGGACGAAAATGAATCGATTGTAACAGATCGTAAGAGTGTAGTAGTTCTAGGATCTGGTCCGATCCGTATTGGTCAAGGTGTTGAGTTTGATTACGCAACAGTTCACTCAGTATGGGCAATTAAAGAAGCTGGATATGAAGCAATTATCATTAACAACAACCCAGAAACAGTTTCAACAGATTTCAGTATTTCTGACAAATTATACTTTGAACCATTAACGATTGAAGATGTAATGCATATTATCGATTTAGAAAAACCAGAAGGTGTTATCGTTCAGTTCGGTGGACAAACGGCAATTAACTTAGCAGCGAAACTAGAAGAACACGGTGTGAAAATTTTAGGAACATCACTTGAAGACTTAGACCGTGCAGAAGATCGTGATAAATTCGAAGCTGCTTTAACAAAACTTGGCATCCCGCAACCAGTTGGTAAAACAGCAACGACTGTAGAACAAGCGGTAGCAATCGCAGAAGAAATTGGTTACCCAGTATTAGTAAGACCATCTTACGTACTAGGTGGACGTGCGATGGAAATCGTATATCGTCAAGAAGAACTACTGCACTACATGAAAAATGCAGTTAAAGTTCATGCAGATCACCCAGTATTAATCGACCGTTACATGGTTGGTAAAGAAATTGAAGTAGATGCAATTTCCGATGGTGAGAATGTATTCATTCCAGGTATTATGGAACATATTGAACGCGCTGGAGTTCACTCTGGTGACTCAATTGGAGTATATCCACCACAAAGTTTATCTGAAAAACTAAAAGAACAAATCATTGAACATACAATTGCACTTGGAAAAGGATTAAACATTGTTGGATTACTAAATATCCAGTTTGTAGTATTCAAAGATCAAGTGTACGTAATTGAAGTAAATCCACGTGCAAGCCGTACAGTACCGTTCTTAAGTAAAATTACAGGCGTACCGATGGCGAATGTTGCAACGAAAGTTATTTTAGGGCAAGACCTAGTAGAGCAAGGATACGGAACTGGCTATCACCCTGAAGAGAAAGAAGTATATGTAAAAGCTCCGGTATTCTCATTCGCGAAACTACGCTCAGTTGATACAACATTAGGACCTGAAATGAAATCAACAGGGGAAGTAATGGGTAAAGACTTAACGCTTGAAAAAGCATTATATAAAGGGTTAGTTGCTTCTGGAATTAACATCCCAACGCACGGCTCAGTAATCATTACTGTAGCGGATAAAGATAAAGAAGAGGCGATGGAAATTGCAAAACGTTTCCACGAAATCGGCTATAACTTATTAGCAACAGCTGGAACAGCACAATCATTAGAAGAGCAAAATATCCCAGTACAAGTTGTAAACAAAATTGATTCTGAAGACTACAACTTACTAGATATTATCCGTCAAGGAAAAGCACAGTTTGTAATTAACACATTAACAAAAGGTAAACAACCAGCGCGTGATGGTTTCCGCATTCGCCGTGAATCAGTAGAAAATGGTGTGGCTTGCTTAACATCACTTGATACAACAAGAGCAATCTTACGAGTATTAGAATCTATGACATTCTCAGCTCATTCAATGAAAGAAATTACGCAAACAAAGCGTCACGAGGTGGTACATGCATGATGCAAAAGCAAAATATGATCGTCGTTAACCAAAAAGAAATCGCAAAAAATATTTACGAATTAGTGCTTCAAGGAACGTTAGTACAGCAAATGAACGAACCAGGGCAGTTTGTACACATTAAGGTAGCAGAGGGCATTGCGCCCCTTCTGCGCCGCCCAATTAGTATTTGTAATGTAGATCAAGAGAAGAACGAATTTACAATGCTATATCGTGCCGAAGGACAAGGGACAAAAACATTAGCAACTAGAAAACAAGGTGAAATGGTAGATGTACTAGGACCATTAGGACACGGTTTTCCTGTAGAAGAAGCAGAAGCTGGTCAAACAGCTTTACTAGTAGGTGGGGGAATTGGTGTACCACCACTTTATGAATTATCACAGCGCCTCGTTGCAAAAGGTGTACGTGTTATTCACATCTTAGGCTTTCAAACGAAAGATGTAGTTTTCTATGAAGAAAAATTTGCAGAACTTGGTGATACGTACGTTGCGACAGTAGACGGTACACACGGTACAAAAGGATTTGTCACAGATGTAATTGATAATTACGGAATTGACTTTGAGATTCTTTATTCATGTGGTCCGCTAGCGATGCTTCGTGCATTAGAAGGACGTTACAAAGAGAAAAAAGCCTATATTTCATTAGAAGAACGTATGGGCTGTGGTATTGGAGCTTGTTTCGCATGTGTATGCCACTTACAAGAAGATCCAAGTGGACATTCTTACAAGAAGGTGTGTAGCGACGGACCAGTATTTCCAATCGGGGAGGTTGTACTATGAACAGATTGCAAGTTGAATTACCAGGATTATCATTAAAAAATCCAATTATACCGGCATCTGGATGCTTTGGGTTTGGTCGTGAATATGCACAGTTTTACGATTTAAGTGTACTAGGATCAATCATGATTAAAGCGACGACAGAACAACCACGTTATGGAAATCCAACGCCTCGTGTTGCTGAAACACCAGGGGGCATGCTAAATGCAATCGGACTTCAAAACCCGGGATTAGACAAAGTAATGAATTCGGAATTACCATGGTTAGAACAATTTGACCTTCCAATTATTGCAAACGTTGCAGGCTCACAAGCTGAGGATTACGTAGCGGTTGCGAAGGAAATTTCTAAAGCGCCTAATGTCCATGCACTAGAATTAAACATTTCTTGTCCGAACGTAAAAACAGGTGGTATCGCCTTTGGTACAAATCCTGAAATTGCTGCTGATTTAACGAAGCGAGTAAAAGAGGTTTCTGAAGTACCTGTATACGTGAAATTGTCACCGAACGTGGCAAACATAGTAGAAATTGCAAAAGCGATTGAAAATGCAGGTGCAGATGGTTTAACGATGATTAATACATTGCTTGGTATGCGTCTAGATTTAAAAACAGCTAAACCAATTTTAGCAAACCGTACAGGCGGATTATCAGGTCCTGCGATTAAGCCAGTAGCAATTCGCATGGTACATGAAGTAAGCCAAGCGGTTAACATTCCAATTATCGGAATGGGTGGTATTGAAACAGCTGAAGATGTAATTGAATTCTTCTATGCTGGCGCAAGCGCAGTTGCAGTAGGTACAGCGAACTTTATCGATCCGTTCGTATGTCCGACAATTATTGAAGAGTTACCAGCATTATTAGATGAATTAGGATTTGATCACATTTCGGAATGTCAAGGAAGGAGCTGGAAGCAAACATGTCACAGTCGTTAATCGTTGCACTAGATTTTCCAGGGAAACAAGAAGTAGAACAATTCTTACACCACTTTGAAGGGGAAGAGTTATTTGTCAAAGTAGGTATGGAGTTATTTTACAAAGAAGGCCCTGCGATTATTACGTACTTAAAAGAAAAGGGACATAAGATCTTCTTAGATTTAAAACTTCATGATATTCCGAATACAGTAAAAAGCGCTATGCGTAGCCTAGCTAGTCTAGATGTTGATATGGTAAATGTTCATGCTGCTGGGGGAAGCAGCATGATGAAAGCTGCGATTGAGGGATTAGAGGAAGGTAAGCAAGAAGGAAAAGAGAGACCGATTTGTATTGCAGTTACACAACTAACAAGCACTTCGGAAGCTATGATGAAAAAAGAGATCGGCATTGAGAAAACGTTAGAAGAAGCGGTTGCTCATTATGCAAAATTAACGAAAGAAAGTGGACTTGATGGCGTTGTTTGTTCAACACTTGAAGTTCCAAAATTACGTGAAGTATGCGGAAATGAATTTGTAACAGTAACACCGGGGATTCGTCTTGCAAGCGATGATGTAAATGACCAAGTGCGCGTAGCAACACCGAAACGTGCGAGGGAACTTGGCTCAAGCTACATCGTAGTTGGACGTAGTATTACAAAAGCAGAAAATCCGCTTGAAGCGTATAAAACAGTAAAACAACAGTGGGAAGGTGTAACAGTATGAAAAAAGAAATCGCATCGCATTTATTAGAAATTGGAGCAGTATTTTTACAACCGAATGATCCATTCACTTGGTCTTCAGGTATGAAATCACCAATTTATTGTGATAACCGTTTAACTTTATCTTATCCAAAAGTACGTCAAGCGATTGCAGCTGGATTAGAAGAGTTAATTAAAGAGCACTTCCCAACTGTAGAAATTATTGCAGGAACAGCAACTGCTGGTATTGCGCACGCTGCATGGGTAAGCGATCGTATGGATTTACCAATGTGCTACGTACGTAGTAAAGCAAAAGGTCACGGTAAAGGGAACCAAATCGAAGGAAAAGCTGAAAAAGGTCAAAAAGTCGTAGTAGTAGAAGACTTAATTTCAACTGGCGGTAGTGCAATTACATGTGTAGAAGCACTTCGCGAAGCTGGATGTGAAGTATTAGGAATCGTATCAATCTTCACATATGAGTTAGAAGCAGGAAAAGAAAAACTAGAAGCAGCTAACGTAGCATCATATTCTTTAAGTGATTACAGTGCATTAACTGAAGTTGCAGCAGAAAAAGGTATGATTGGACAAGCTGAAACGAAAAAATTACAAGAGTGGCGTAAAAATCCAGCTAACGAAGCTTGGATCACAGCGTAACATGAAAAAAACGACCGCGGGGGAACGCGGTCGTTTTTTATATTATTGTTAAAACTTCATGTAAAGAACAGATAGTAGGAATATCGTACTTGAGTTGTGAGTTATCTCGATTTAACCATATCCCTTGCATCCCAGCTGCTGTACTACTAATCGCATCAGTCTCTAATCGATCGCCAATATAATAGCAATCTTTCATTTCAAGGTTCGATTGTAATACGGTTCTGTGAAAAATTTCAGGATCTGGTTTCGATATACCAAGTTCACTAGAAGTAAATATATATTTGAAAAAAATCTATAATACCATTTCTTTCAGCAGCCTCATAATCAAGTAAAGTTCCATCAATATCAAAGAAAATCATATTGCTGTCTCCTTGCTAACAACTATTTAGCGTTTTCAGCAACCTCATATCCTTTCACAAACAATAGCGTCATATAAGAAACGATAAACGAGAAGATGCTGTACATGCCGACCCAAAAGAAAAATTTTGGAGTAAAGGCGATAACACCTATTATTAAAAAACTAGCAAACGTTACAATCGGCATTACGTAATACGTTTTCGTCTTGCGCGTTCCAATAACAGAAACGATAAAGATAAGTAACGGACAAATTAATAAGACAAAAATCAATTCATTCATAGGTATGTCCCCTTTTCTAATTGCAGTAATCTGTTTCTCGTAAACGTTTTGAAATAATTACTCTCCTAATATAATTTCGCTGAGTAATAACGAATCCCTCTTGAAAACTGATAATTCATGATGAATTTTACAAGCAAAAAACGTAAGCAAGAGAACACTTGCTTACGTTATAGGATAAACATCGCAACGATCGTGGTGACAATTAAACCGATAACAACCGGTAAAAAGTTTCGGCGTGCAAGTTCAAATGGATCTACCTTGCAAATTGCAGCAGCAGGAATAAGCGCCCAAGGAATTAACGTCCCGCCCCCGGTCCATATAGCTGCAATTTGCCCGAGTGCTGTTAATGTAGCTGTTCCATGGCCAAGTGCTGTTCCAAAAAGATTGGCAATGGAACCAGCAAGTGATATACCTGAAAAACCTGATCCATCTAAGCCGGTAATGACACCCACGATGGTTAATGTCCCTGCCGATACATATTGATTTAAAGGAACAGTTTGAGATAAAGCGATGCCTAAGTCGTTAATGATTCCGTGTGAACCTTTCGGTAAATAGTCTCCGATAATTTTCACAAAGCCACTATCTCCTAAATAAAAGAGTGCAGCGATAGGAATAACTGGTCCGAAAATTTTAAAGCCAAATTGGAGCCCTTCTATGAAATAATCGGTCGTTTTATTCAGTCCATTACCTTTGTAGGCGATGAGAGAAATGATGATAATCATAATAACAGTTGTTCCGCCGATAAGTGCAGTTGCGTCGCTTCCTTGTAGTTGAAATTGAATCATGCAAAGGATATCAATGATATATACGATAGGGATACAAATAGCGAGCCATTTCTTTGTGCGAGGAGATAATGAAGTGAGCGTTTTAGAAGACTCAGTTGATAGAATAGATTCTTGTATAGCTAAGCCTGTATGAAACTCTTTTCGTAAGAAGAAAAAAGCGACGGAAGTTGTCACAACGCCCATAACGATAACGAGTGGAACACTTGCAGATACGACGCTGGAAACAGGGAGACCAGCAGCGTCTGCGGTTAATTTTGGTGCGCCTTGTATAACGAAGTCGCCGGATAAAGCAATCCCATGACCGAATAAGTTCATAGCAATTGCTACTCCAATTGGTGGGAGACCGACGCGTACAGCAACCGGTAATAAAATAGCTCCCATTAAGGCGACAGCGGGAGAAGGCCAAAAGAAGAAAGAAATTGTCATCATCAAAAGGCCAATAATCCAGTAGGCGAGGGTAGGGGTACGGATCATCTTTGTAAATGGTGAAATCATTGTATCATTTATACCGGTATGAACGAGTAAATTGCTCATGGATACAATAATAGAAATGATTAATATAGTTGGTAATAGCTCAGTAATAGCGTAAATAAAACTTTGAAAAATGCCGCTAACGGCAAGAGGGATAGAACTTGTAGCAGTTAATGCTAATAAAAAGATAAAAACGATACAAATAATTGTAGTATCTTTCCGGAGAATAAAAAAGGTAATAATAGTGAGTAAACAAATAACATAGAGAGCGTGTAATAGCGTTAATTCAACTCCCATAACATTCACATCCTTAGGCAATCGTGTAGTTTATTGTATGAAAGTAGGGAAAGTATGTGAGTATAAGAAACAGAAAAAAAGGTAAAATTTCATGTACTGCAATGGTAAGGATAAAAAAATGGATGTTACAATACAATTAATCCTAAAAATGGAATTCGAGGAGGGCTTATGCACAAAAAAATTGGATTTTTGGGATTTATCATATCTTGTAGTCTATTAATCATTTTAAAGCTATTTACAAACAATGAATGGATAAGTATTATACCTGTTTTCGGGTTTGTATTTATACTTTTATATAACTGGGATGGTATGAAACAATACAGTAAAAAGTATCGGAATTATGATAGGTATCATCGTTGTTTGCTCATTGTTCGCAGGGGTTATTTTAATAGAGGGTCAGAAACAAATGGAGAAAATGTCTATTTTTCAAGAATGGATGTCTTCTGCAAACGTTCTTTATCTTGTAATTATAGTTGTTATTTTTCTAAGAATTGTTATAAGTATAGCAAGTTACATATTAAAGGAGAAGTAGAATGGGGGAGTACGAATGAGAGAAAAAATAGGATATTATGGTGTGCTAGTTTGTTTACTATTATCAATTATTTCAGGACAATTTCTTAACAGTGAATGGGTACCAGTTATATTATGTATAGGAGTATTGATTTTTGCTCCTATGTATCGCTGGAATGAATGGAAAGCATATAGTCGAAAAAAGAAAATGGTTTTCAGCATCGAATTTGTCATTATAATCAGCACAATTCCGTTTTTGTTATGGAAAGGAAATGAGATAATAGATGGAATTGTAATGTTTCAAGGGTGGTTGTTTATTGCGAAAATGCTATATTTAATATGCATTTTAATGTTGGTAGTGGTAGTCGCTAAAATAGTAAACGAAAAGCTATTCGTTAATGAATAAAAGAAAATGCCACCTTATTCGGTGGCATTTCCTCATTTTACTGCATGAGCTTTTTGCATCTTTTTAATTAAACGAATTTGTCCACGATGATTGATTTCATCTTCAAAAACGTGAAACCACTTAAAATAGTTATTTGCTGGTTTGTCATACCAAAAGTCTGTCGTTTTAAATAACCATTCATCAGGTAACGATTGAAAAGTCTCGATTGTTTTGGAACGTACTTCTTGTAATGTATTTATGTAAAATTCTATAGCGTTTCCTTTTATTTTTTCACGCCCAAGATCGCCTAATTCAATGCCAGGTAACCAGCGTTCTAATTCAGCCTCCGTTGGTTCACGGTCTTCAAAAGTATGAATTTGGTAGTAAAATTCAATAGCAGCCATATGATACAATAACATGCCAATTGAATTTGCTTCCTTATCATATAAATAATCAAGTTCTTCAATTGTTAAACTTTCCACTGCTTGCATTGTTGTATAGCGAGCGTAATTCATCATGGAAACAAGCTTTGAAAATTCTACATGTAAACCCTCCAATTTATCAATTACAAAATTCAATTAAAATTCCCCCTCTTTAAATGAATACTCCAGAGAAGGAATTCTATGTGCAAAAAAAGTTTTGTTTAAACCTTCATAATATTAACAAGGGATTATAATTAGTTCTCTATTTGATTTTGTAATAACGTCATAACCATCTTTGGTGATGACAATATCATCTTCGATTCTACAACCGCCCCAGTTCGGTATGTAAATGCCCGGCTCAACTGTAACAACCATACCTTCTTGTAAAGTTGCCTTGCTTTCTTGGGATAAGCGAAGTGGTTCATGTATTTCTAACCCAAGACCGTGCCCGGTAGAGTGGCCAAAGTATTGACCGTATCCATGTTCTGTAATGTAATTCCTCGTTATATCATCGATACTTTTCGCAGTTTCTCCAGGCTTAATTGCTTCAGTCCCACGCTTTAACGCTTCTCGTACAACATTGTATATTTTTTGGAATTCTTCCGATGGTTCCCCGATTGCTACGGTACGTGTTATATCGGAACAATATCCGTCGTAAAGTGCACCGAAGTCTAATGTAACGATATCGCCTCGTTCGATTATTTTATTTGATGCAACTCCATGGGGAAGTGAAGAACGAACGCCTGAGGCTACAATGATTTGGAATGAAGAAGATGTGGCCCCTTTTTTTCGCATGAAAAATTCTAACTCATCTCGAACGTCAGTCTCGCTTATTCCAGGCTTTAGAAATGTAACAATATGGTGAAATGCTTCGTCAGCGATCGTAGCTGCGATTTTCATTGTTTCTATTTCAGATGTGTCTTTAATAAGTCGAATATCTTCAATAATCTCACACACTGGAACCATTTCTGTATGTATATATTTTTGTAGTTTCTTAAATTGTTGCAAAGTCATATTATTGTCTTCTATGCCAAGTTTTTGAATTTTTAATTTTGATACTTGATTTGCAACTTCTTCTTCTAAATTTCCTTTATGCATAATAATTTCTGCTGCTTTTATTTCCGTTTTTGCTTGATCTACGTAACGGAAATCAGTAATGAAAATAGCTTTATGCGCAGCGATTAAGACAACGCCTGCGCTACCTGTAAAGTTTGTTGCGTATTGACGGTTTTCTTTTTTTGTAATAAGTAACCCGTCGATTCCGTAATTATGTAGTTGTTTTTGGATGTTAGTTATTCTTACATTCATTTTAATTCCTCCTTTTTACATTAATAAAGCAAGAATTGTGCCAGTATATTTATTTAGAATAAAAGAGAAGAGGGTAGCTGTGTGTCAAAAAAACTAGACGAATGTAAAATAAATATATATAAAATTTTTACAGTAAGTTTTTATGTGACTGAACAATAATATAAACTCGCAAACGAAAATCTTTTTAATTTTAATATTATATTTTTTGTATAAATGGATTAATTTAATTGGTATAATAAGGGATTGTTACGTTTTTTATAGGTAAAGAGATGTAACGAAAAAAACTGGGTTAAGGAATGTGAGTGTATGAAGAAATTAAGTAAAGTAATGTCATTTTGTTTGGCCGCTAGTATGCTTGTTATAACGGGGTGTGAAACAAGTGAACACAAAGTTCAAGTGAATGAAACGATTGAACAGCTTGATGAAGCGCCAGAAGTGACAGAAAAAGAAGCGAAAAAGATTGTAAGAAAGAGTGTAGATGGAATAGCCAATGCGTTTAGTGAGATGGAAAAAGAAAATGGATGGAGCCGAAATAATCCTGGGGATTTAGAGACAGCTAAAAAAGGAGTTAAAGGATTGGTTTCAGAAAAGTTTGTAGAGAATCAGCTTCCTGAATTGCTTGCTAACTTTAATAGATCGAGAGAGACTGATATGTTACCATTCCCAAATTATTTTCAAACTGAAATAAGATTTTCTTCTTCACAAGATAAAGAAAATTTAACGGTACATACATTAAGTTTAGAAGATGAAATAGGTCATGCGGCCCAAGATTGGGAATTTCATTTGGTGTATAAAGAAGGGGAATGGTTAATGGATAAATGGTCATTCGTTTTTCCTGAAGATTTAAAACTTACAAAAGAAGAAGCAAATAGAATTTTAAAAATGCCAGACGATAAGAATGTGTCATTTGTAAGTGAAGAAAATAGTGGCGATAAGAAATACATATTCAAAGATAGTAACGGATTAATTACTGTAAATGCGAAAACATCTCTTATTTCATACAATGTAGATAAAAATAGGTATGAAAAGGTAACGAAAGAAAGAAATATTCAAGAAACAGAACAAGTACAGAGAAAGGATTCGAGTGCGTATACAGGCTCAAAAGAAGAGAAACAATCGCAAAAAGAATCTTCTTCAAAGATAGATAGAGCAAATGTTTTAAGTGAATTAGCTGCTATAGATAAACAAGAAAAACATACGAATGCTATGTCAACCAATGATATAGTAAATGAAATAGAAGGAAATTATGAACTGTGGGATAATAAACTAAATGAAATTTACAGTACATTAAAAAGTACGATGTCACCTGATGCGTTTCAGTCGTTAAAAACGAAACAAATTGCGTGGGTTAAAGAAAAAGAAAGTAAAGTTAAAGCAATTGGTACTGATACAAATAACGGAACGATGAGGCGTATAGAAGCTTCAGAAGAGAAATATAAGATGACAAAAGCAAGATGTTATGAATTAGTAAATGGGTATATGAACTAGTGTGAACGAATATAAAAAATGCGTTGCTTATAAGCAACGCATTTTTGTATTTACGCTTTTAATTTCATTACAATATCAGCATCTGGTGTTACATATACGGTTTGCTGATTGTCGTACGTAACAAAACCAAGTTTTGCACCACTCGGTTTTTTGACATGGCGTATTTTGGTGAAATCAACAGGTACAGAGCTAGACTCTTTCGCTTTACTGTAATAGGCAGCAATTTTGGCAGCTTCTAGTAAAGTTTCTTCAGCAGGCTCTAAAGAACGAATGACAACGTGAGAGCCAGGTATGTCTTTCGTATGTAACCAAATTTCATCACGGCGGGCAAACTTCGTTGTTAAATAATCATTTTGTTTATTGTTTTTACCAACGAAAATCTCTGTGCCATCACTTGCTACATATTTATCTAATACTGGTTTAGTAGGCTTTTTCTTTGCGTTTTTCGTTTTGCGATTGCGCACATAACCTTCTTCAGCTAATTCCTCACGAATTTCTTCAATATCTTTTGAAGAAGCAGCTTCCATTTGTTGAAGTAAGCTATCAAAATAAAGAATTTCTTCATTTGTTTTTTCGATTTGTTCTTCTACAACAGCAACCGAATTTTTTGCTTTTTGATACTTTTGGAAATAGCGTTGTGCATTTTCAGATGGTGTTTTTAAAGGATCTAATGTGATTTTTACAGTTCCACCATCCTCATCGTAATAATTAACGACCTCAATATCTTTATCGCCCTTTTTTAAAGCGTACATATTGGCTGTAAGTAGCTCTCCAAATAGTTGATATTTATCTGCTTTTCCAGCATCTTGCAGTGTTTTTTCGAGTTTAATGAGTTTTTTCTCGTTTTTATTTTTTTCGTTTTGCATAAAGCGTTCTAAATCATGAGCTTGTTGTTTTACACGATCACGTTCTGCTTTGCCAAAGAAGAAACGATCTAACAATTCGCTCACTGATGAGAATGTTTTTTCTTCTCCTTGCAAGTGTGTAAGAGGGAAAAGATAAAAGAATTCTTTTCCATTTGCAGTAATCATTGTAGGTGTATATGCATGAGATAGTAATGGTGTTTGTATAGAGAAAAATGCTTCTGATAATGCTTTCTCGTTTACCATACCGGCTTTCTTTACTACTTCTTTTGCAAATAATGGGGATATTCCCATGAAAGCACCAACGAGTTGTTTATCCATATTTCCAGATAGAAAGTCTAGCGGTCTAATAAAATCATCTGCGGTTTCAATTTGCAGAGGATTGATTTTATGTTGGGCTGGTGGCGCGACGTACTCAGCACCAGCATATACAGTTCGGTGACGGTTTACGGCTAATGAAACGTGTTTTAAGCTATCTAAAATCACGTTTGTTTTCGTATCTAATAAGATAATGTTACTATGTCGTCCCATTATTTCAATTACTAATGTTTTTAATGATTCGTCTCCGATTTCATTACGACTGCGTACTGTAATTTGAATAATGCGTTCTAAGTCGATTTGTTCAATTTTTTCAATAAATCCACCTTCTAAATGTTTGCGAAGAAGCATACAGAACATCGGCGGTATTGCTGGCGAATCGTAGTTTTGATTCGTTAAGTGCATACGCGCATATGTAGGATGAGATGAAAGAATTAGTTTTTGGTTCTTTCCATTCGCTCGAATATGTAATAAAATCTCGTATTTTGAAGGTTGATATATTTTGGAAATTCTTCCTGTGTAAAGAGAATTTTCAATTTCATGTGTAATCGCTCTTGTAAATAATCCATCGAATGCCATAAATGAACACTCCTTTCTAACTAAATGTTAATTATAGCATTTTTTTGGACGAGGCTGAATAAGCTTTCAATAGAGTATGTCTGGAATCAGGAGGTCGATAGCAGGATGAACTGGTATGGAATGCGAGCACATGAAGTGGAAGAAAGAACGAATACGAATGTAAAGGTTGGACTTACAGAGAAAGAAGCAGAAGGGCGAGTAAAGAAATTTGGTACTAATGAATTAGAAGAAGCAAAAAGGCCTTCTGCACTAATGGTATTTTTAGCACAGTTTAAAGATTTCATGGTACTCGTTTTGTTTGGAGCAACAATTGTTTCTGCGTTTTTAGGTGAATACATTGATTCTATTGCTATTGTTGCCATTGTTATTATCAATGGTATTCTCGGCTTTTTTCAAGAAAGAAAAGCTGAAAAATCATTGGAAGCTTTAAAGGAACTAGCTGCCCCGCAAGTTACTGTAATGCGGAATGGAAAGTGGGTAAAAGCACCATCTAAAGCACTTGTTTTAGGTGATATTATTAAGTTTTCCAGTGGTGATCGTATTGGGGCTGATGTGCGTCTTGTTGAGGCATCAAGTTTATATATTGAAGAGTCTGCTTTGACAGGGGAGTCCGTACCTGTACAAAAGAAGGTAGAAGCACTGCAAGGGCAAGATGTTGCAATTGGGGATCAAAAAAATATGGCTTTTATGGGGACAATGATTACACGAGGATCTGGTACAGGAGTCGTTGTAGCAACTGGTATGAATACAGCGATGGGGCAAATTGCAAATATGTTGCAAAATGCAGAGCAAATGGAAACGCCACTGCAAAGAAGGTTAGAACAGCTCGGAAAAATATTAATTATTGTAGCTCTTATTTTGACAGCGCTCGTTGTATTGGCTGGTGTGTATCAAGGGAATGAAGTATATCATATGTTTTTAGCTGGCGTATCGCTAGCTGTTGCGGCTATTCCAGAAGGATTGCCAGCAATTGTTACAGTAGCTTTATCACTTGGTGTACAGCGTATGATAAAAAAGAGAGCAATTGTAAGGAAGTTACCGGCCGTAGAAACGTTAGGCTGCGCTTCTGTTATATGCTCTGATAAAACGGGAACAATGACACAAAACAAAATGATGGTAACACATATGTGGTCAGGCGGAGAATTGTGGAAAGTGACAGGGCAAGGATATGAACCTAATGGCTCTTTTATGAAAGGTGAAAAAGAAGTGAATCCAGCTAAGACAAAATCACTTTATCAGCTACTTACATTTGGTTCACTATGTAACAATGCAAATATTATTCAAAAGAAAAAGGCGTACGTATTAGATGGGGATCCAACAGAGGGAGCGCTTGTAGCTGCGGCAATGAAAGCTGGGATAACACGTGAGGCATTGAAAGGGAAATTTGAAATTATTCGTGAATTTCCCTTTGATTCAACTCGAAAAATGATGAGTGTTATTGTACGAGATCGAGAGGGGAAAAAGTTTATTGTTACGAAAGGAGCACCGGATGTTCTTTTGCAACTGAGTCAAACAATCTTATGGGGGGATAAGCAGCAGCCGTTAAGTGAGCTATATAGAAAAGAAGTACAGGCGGCTATTCATAGCTTAGGTAGTCAAGCGCTTCGAACAATTGCAGTTGCGTTTAAACCTTTAAAAGTAACGGATTCTATTGAACATGAAAGAGACGTTGAAAAAGATTTTATGTTGGTTGGAATACAAGGTATGATTGACCCGCCAAGGCCAGAAGTCGCGCAGGCGGTAAAAGAGTGTAAAGAAGCTGGTATTCGAACAGTAATGATTACAGGTGATCATAAAGTGACAGCAATGGCGATTGCTGAACAATTAGGAGTTTTACCACCAGATGGACGCGTTGTTGAAGGAGTAGAACTCGCGAATATGGATGTGGAGGAATTAGAAAATGTTGTAGAAGATACGTATGTATTCGCTCGTGTATCACCTGAGCATAAATTGAAAATTGTTAAAGCATTGCAAAATCAAGGACATATAGTAGCGATGACAGGTGATGGAGTGAACGATGCTCCAGCTATAAAAACAGCGGATATTGGGATAGCGATGGGGATTACAGGGACAGATGTTGCAAAAGAAGCCTCTTCACTTGTTTTACTAGATGATAATTTTGCTACAATTAAGTCAGCGATTAAAGAAGGAAGAAATATATACGAGAACATACGTAAGTTCATTCGCTACTTATTGGCGTCAAATGTTGGAGAAATTTTAGTTATGTTATTTGCGATGTTACTTGCATTACCACTGCCGATGGTTCCTATTCAAATTTTATGGGTGAACTTAGTTACTGATGGTTTACCAGCGATGGCATTAGGTTTGGATAAGGCTGAAGGAGATGTGATGAAGAGAACACCGCGTCACCCGAAAGAAGGGGTATTCGCTAGAGGGCTTGCGTGGAAAATAATAAGTCGAGGGTTTTTAATTGGAGCAGTGACGTTAGTGGCGTTTATTATTGCGTATAACCAACATCCAAATGAACTGAAATATGCACAAACTGTAGCGTTCGCGACGTTGGTACTTGCACAGCTTATTCATGTATTTGATTGTCGTAGTGAGCATTCTGTCTTTCACCGTAATCCATTTGGGAACGTGTATTTAGTAGGGGCGGTTATTATTTCGTTACTACTTATGCTAGTGGTTATATATTATCCACCGTTACAACCGATCTTTAGCACAATGCCGATACAAGCAAGAGATTGGTTATTAATTGGAGGTTTGTCATCAATTCCGACTTTCCTACTAGTAGGTTCTTTATTAACAGGGAAAAAGGCTAAGAAGAAAAAGCCGATGTTATATAAGAAGGGATTAAACTTGAAATAGTCAATGTTATGAAAATGTGATATAATTTACAGAAGGTAGTAGA
The DNA here is from genome assembly GCF_039134555.1 of Bacillus sp. BR3(2024). Lineage (NCBI taxonomy): Bacteria > Bacillati > Bacillota > Bacilli > Caryophanales > Bacillaceae > Bacillus > Bacillus sp. BR3(2024). The sequence goes on along the minus strand of NZ_CP152433.1, from coordinate 3,717,263 downwards.
GCCTTGTCTCTATTACCTTTTTCATTGAGTTATTTTATGGCTTGGATGTGATAAAAATGATTTCTAGTATGACAGGGTTTGGAAGATCGAAAGTAGAAAGTGATACTTTTCAAATTACAGTAGAAATGAAATCGGTGAACCACCGTTTTTTAGAGATGAGTATTCGACTTCCTAAGCAAATGATGGTATTTGAGGACAAAATTCGTAAAATAATTGCACAGCAAGTTCGACGTGGACGCATCGAAGTGTCTATTAGTATAGCAGGTGAAGGACTTGTTGAAAGAAAATTAAGTGTGAATTGGTCACTTCTTGAGCAGTACCAATCGATGATGGAAGATATAAAAGGGAAATTTCAATTACAAGATTCTATTACACTCGAACAATTAATGGCAATGCCAGAAGTAACAGCAATTGAAGAAATAGAAAATGTAAATGAACATTTTGAGAACAGTTTATATGAGGCTGTTCGTCAAGCTGCTCATATGTTGAAAACGATGAGAGATGGCGAAGGAGAACGATTACATAAAGATATAGCGTATCGTTTACAAGAGATTAGCAATTGTGTAAATGCGATTATTCCACATGCACCAATTGTTACACAAAAATATCGTGAACGATTAGAAAATCGCTTAAAAGAATTACATAATCAAGATCTAGATGAACAAAGATTGCTAACAGAAGTCGCAATTTTTGCAGAGCGTTGTGATATTCATGAAGAGTTAGTTCGTTTGCAAAGTCATTTAGAGCAATTTCGTGAAACATTGCAGATTGAAGAGCCTGTTGGAAGGAAAATGGATTTCATCGTGCAAGAGATGCATAGAGAAATTAATACGATTGGTTCTAAGGCAAATGACTTAACAATTTCAAAATATGTTGTAGAAATGAAAAATAACCTTGAAAAAATTCGTGAACAAGTACAAAATATTGAGTAGCTTTCAAAAAATATATAAAGTTATACGTGGTGGAGAAATCGGATAGACTTACTAGGAGGCGCAAACTATGGCCATGCGGTTTTTAAATATTGGATACGGAAATATTGTATCTGCTCATCGAATTATTGCTATTGTAAGTCCGGAGTCAGCTCCTATTAAACGAACAGTACAAGAAGCACGCGAACATAATGCTTTGCTTGATGCTACGTATGGGAGAAAAACAAGGGCGGTTATTGTTATGGATGATGGGCATGTTGTATTAAGTCCAATTCAACCAGAGACGATTGCACATCGTTTGAATAATAAAGAAGATTTAAGTGAGGAAGGGTAGGTTTTACATATTTATGAGAAGTAGAAGAGGATTGCTCATCGTTCTTTCAGGGCCTTCTGGGGTTGGAAAAGGGACGGTTCGTAAAGAGCTGTTTAGCCATGAGGATACACGTTTTCAGTACTCTATTTCAGTAACGACACGTAAGCCGCGTGAAGGTGAAGTAGATGGTGTGGATTATTTCTTTAAAGAAAGAGAAGAATTCGAGGAAATGATTCGTAATGAAAAATTACTTGAGTGGGCTGAGTTCGTAGGTAATTATTACGGAACACCGATTGACTATGTTGAAAAAACATTACAAGAAGGAAAAGATGTATTCTTAGAAATTGAAGTGCAAGGAGCAATTCAAGTTAAGAAAGCTTTCCCAGAAGGTGTATTTATTTTCTTAGCACCTCCAAGTTTATCTGAACTAAAGAGCCGTATTGTCGGACGTGGTACAGAGACTGAAGATGTTATTGAAAATCGTTTAACTGTAGCGAAAGAAGAAATCGAGATGATGGACGCTTACGACTATGTAGTAGAAAACGATCAAGTTGAATTAGCTTGTGATAGAATTAAAGCAATTGTGGTTGGCGAACATTGCCGCCGCGAAAGGGTAGCAAAATATTATAAAGAAATGACGGAGGGTCTATAATTATGTTAAATCCATCAATTGACTCATTACTACAAAAAATCGATTCTAAGTACACTTTAGTAACAGTGGCTGCAAAACGCGCACGTGAAATGCAACTTGCTAATAACTGTGTTGTAGAAAAACCTGTTTCTCATAAATGTGTAGGTAAAGCATTAGAAGAAATCGATGCAGAAGCATTAAGCTACGTACCAAGTGAAGATAAAGTAGCTGAATAAGCCTTTGCCTTCGACAAAATAAAACATAGACTTTATAATTTTCTATGTAACGGTAACAACCTATTTACAAGTAGGTTGTTATTTTTTTACGAAAGGAATGAAATATCGGTACTGACGAGCTGAGAATTCTATTTCAGTATTATAAGTTTGAAAAAGAAAGAGGACGAGTCATATGCTAAAAGGGAAAAAGATACTTCTATGTGTAACAGGAGGCATTGCGGTTTTTAAAGCAGCTGCGTTAACGAGTAAATTGACACAATCTGGCGCGATTGTCAAAGTAATGATGAGTGAGTCGGCAATGAAGTTTGTTACGCCTCTTACATTCCAAGCGCTTTCTCGCCATGATGTATATACGGATACATTCGATGAGAAAGACTCAGCTGTTATTGCTCATATTGATTTAGCAGATTGGGCGGATGTTGTACTTGTCGCACCTGCTACTGCCAATTGTATTGGAAAGTTAGCTGGTGGTATTGCAGATGATATGATTACAACTACTTTGTTAGCTACTACAGCTCCGGTATGGATTGCGCCTGCTATGAATGTGCATATGTATGAAAATAAAATAGTTCAAAAAAATATGATGACATTGAAAACGCTAGGATATACATTTATTGAGCCTGGGGAAGGCTTTTTAGCATGTGGATATGTAGCGAAGGGACGACTAGAAGAACCTGAAGCAATTATTGCACGGTTAGAGGAAGCTTTCTCAGAACACAAACCATTGCAGGGAAAAAGAATATTAATAACTGCTGGCCCAACACGTGAAAAGGTTGATCCAGTTCGTTTTATGACGAATTTTTCTTCTGGGAAAATGGGGTATGCGATTGCGGAAGTGGCAGCGAATTTAGGCGCTGATGTTATACTCGTTTCAGGACCGACAGCATTAAATCCACCGTTACATGTAACGACAGTGCAAGTGGAATCTGCACAAGATATGTTAGAAGCAGTTCTTCAACATTATCAAAACGTAGACGTTGTCATTAAAACAGCAGCAGTTGCAGATTATCGTCCGAAATATGTGCATGAGAATAAAATGAAAAAGCAAAATGGTGATGCTGTCATTGAACTTGAAAGAACGGTGGATATTTTAAAAACGTTAGGTCAGAAAAAGGATAAACAGTTACTTATCGGTTTTGCTGCTGAAACGACAAATGTAGAGGAATATGCAACGAAAAAACTACGTGAGAAAAATGCAGATATGATTGTCGCGAATGATGTAAAAGCGCAAGGAGCTGGATTTGGCACGGATACGAATATTGTAACAATGTATAGAAAAGATGGAAAAGTTATTGAGTTGCCACTTTTAATGAAAAAAGAGGTAGCTCGTGAAATATTGAAGCAAATTGAAATGATGTTAGAAGATGATCGTTTATGAAATTTGCAAGTGTAATTGTTGATGTACCTGCCCGTCAGACAGATCGACCATTTGATTACATTATTCCTAAAAAATGGGAAGATATTGTACAGACAGGAATGCGTGTAGTAGTTCCGTTTGGGCCAAGAAAATTGCAAGGTTTTATTATTGGGATTAAAGATTCGGTGGATGTAGAAAGTAAGAAGTTAAAGACAATCCATGAAATATTAGATGTAACACCGGTTTTAAATGATGAATTATTAAAGCTTGGATATTGGCTTACAAGTGAAACGTTATGCTACATGATTTCAGCTTTTCAAGTGATGCTTCCAACTGCGATAAAAGCAACGTATAAAAAACGTCTACAACTTTGTAAACAGGAAGAAATAGCACCTGAAATACTATATTTATTTCAGGATAAAGAAGCAATTGATTTTGAAGTAATCGAGCAACAGCCACATTTATACCGAACTATTCAACAAGAAATTAAAAATGGTACGGTTGAAGTCGTTTATCAGGTGAAAGATAAAGTACAAAAGAAGAAGCAAAGAGTGGTTCAGCCGGAGTTGCCAGAAGATAAATTGGAATTAGCGGCATTTGAACTGAAAAGTAAAAAACAACAAGATGTACTTTATTATTTTGTGGAAAATTATAAAAGTACACCGTTGAAAGTAATTACAGAAGAGTTACAAATAACAGATGCTCCAATAAAAGCACTTGTTAAAAAGGGATTCATTTCAGAAAAGTATGTGGAAGTATACCGAAATCCGTATGACGATGATGATTTTGAACAAACAAAACCATTTCCACTTACGGAGGAACAAAAACAAGTTATTACACCGATTTTATCATCAATTACAAATGAAACTTATAATCCATTTTTACTATATGGTGTTACAGGAAGTGGAAAGACAGAAGTATATTTACAATCTATAGCAGCAGTGCTCAAGAAAGGAAAAGAAGCTATCGTTCTTGTTCCTGAAATTGCACTAACGCCCCAAATGGTGGATCGTTTTAAAGGTAGGTTTGGCTCGCAAGTTGCAGTTCTTCATAGTGCGTTGTCTGTTGGAGAAAAGTATGACGAGTGGCGTAAGATTTTAAGAAAAGAAGTGAAAGTTGTAGTTGGTGCGCGTTCAGCTGTTTTTGCGCCTTTTGAGAATTTAGGGATTATTATTATTGATGAAGAGCATGAATCAAGTTACAAACAAGAAGATAATCCGAGGTATCATGCAAGAGATGTAGCTGTCTGGAGAGGACAATATCATAAATGTCCTATCGTTCTTGGTAGTGCGACACCAACACTTGAATCGTTTGCAAGGGCGAAAAAAGGTGTTTATGAACTATTAACAATGGAAAAACGTATGAATGAACAAGCTTTACCAACGGTAGAGATTGTTGACATGCGAGAAGAACTTCGTGACGGGAATCGATCAATGTTTTCTAAGGCGCTGCATGAAAAAATAGCAGATCGATTAGAAAAGAAAGAACAAATGGTACTCTTTTTAAATAGAAGAGGTCATTCTACATTTGTTATGTGCCGTGATTGTGGGTATGTTGTCCAATGTCCGCATTGTGATATTTCATTGACATATCATAAAATGAATCATCGTTTAAAATGTCATTATTGTAGTTACGAAGAGAATATGCCAACTGAGTGTCCAGCTTGTCAAAGTACATACATTCGTTTCTTTGGTACAGGTACACAAAAGGTAGAAGAAGAAATTACAAAACTATTTCCAGAGGCACGAGTCATTCGAATGGATGTAGATACGACAAGTCGAAAAGGAATGCATGAAAAATTATTAAAGGCGTTTGGGGAAGAAAAAGCAGATATATTACTTGGAACACAAATGATTGCTAAAGGATTAGATTTTCCGAAAGTAACGCTCGTTGGGGTTTTAACTGCAGATACGATGCTTCACTTACCTGATTTTCGGGCGAGTGAAAAGACATATCAGTTATTGACGCAAGTAAGTGGACGAGCGGGTAGACATGAATTGCCAGGGGAAGTTGTGATTCAAACGTATACGCCAGAACATTACAGTATAGAGTTAGCGAAGAACCAACAATATGATGTGTTTTTTGACCAAGAAATGCAAATGAGACGAACAAGACAATATCCCCCATATTACTATGTTGTACTCGTAACTGTATCTCATCCAGAATTATTAAAAGCGGTACAAGTGACGGAAAAAATTGCCTCGTATTTACGAACGCATTGCTCACAGCAAACAATGGTGCTAGGACCAGTTGCTTCAGCGATTCCAAGGATAAAAGATAGATATCGTTATCAATGCATGATAAAATACAAACGGGAACCAAACTTAAAGAACGTGCTCAAAATGGTAAATGAACATTATCAAGCAGAAATGCAAAAAGAGCTACAAATCTCAATTGATTTTAATCCAACAATGTTAATGTAGCGGAGGGAAATATGGCAGTTTTAGAAATAATAAAGCATCCAAATGAAGTGTTAGAAACACCATGCGAAAGAGTAATTAACTTTGATAAAAAGTTAGTGAAATTGTTGAAAGATATGCATGAAACAATGTTAATTGCGGACGGAGTCGGTTTAGCTGCGCCTCAAGTAGGTGTAAGCTTGCAAGTAGCGGTTGTTGATGTAGATGATGATACTGGGAAAATCGAGTTAATCAATCCATCAATATTAGAAAAACGTGGTGAACAAGTAGGTCCCGAAGGCTGTTTAAGCTTCCCGGGACTTTATGGTGAAGTAGAACGTGCCGATTATATTAAAGTAAGAGCGCAAAATCGCCGTGGGAAAGTATTCTTATTAGAAGCGGAAGGATTTTTAGCGCGTGCAATTCAACATGAAATTGATCATTTACACGGTGTTTTATTTACATCGAAAGTGACAAGATATTATGAAGAAAACGAACTAGAATAGGTGTTAAAAGGAGCGGTTTTTAAATGATAAAAGTAGTGTTTATGGGAACACCGGACTTTTCAGTGCCGGTGCTTCGTCGTCTTATTGAAGATGGCTATGAGGTAGTAGGTGTTGTGACGCAACCTGATCGTCCAGTAGGTAGAAAAAAGGTATTAACACCTACACCTGTTAAAGTTGAAGCGGAAAAACATGGTATCCCTGTGTTACAGCCGTTAAAAATTCGTGAAAAAGATGAATATGAAAAAGTATTGGCATTAGAGCCAGATTTAATTGTAACAGCTGCATTTGGGCAGATTGTACCAAATGAAATTTTAGAAGCACCAAAGTATGGGTGTATTAATGTTCACGCTTCTTTACTTCCTGAACTTCGTGGTGGTGCACCAATTCATTATGCAATTATGGAAGGTAAAGAAAAAACAGGTATTACAATTATGTATATGGTAGAAAAATTGGATGCTGGTGATATCTTAACGCAAGTGGAAGTTGAAATTGAAGAGCGTGAAACGACAGGCTCATTATTTGATAAATTAAGTGAAGCAGGAGCACACCTTCTATCTAAAACAGTGCCTTTATTAATTCAAGGTAAGTTAGAACCGATTAAACAAAACGAAGAAGAAGTAACGTTTGCGTACAATATAAAACGTGAGCAAGAGAAAATTGATTGGACAAAAACAGGTGAAGAAGTATACAATCACATTCGCGGATTGAATCCATGGCCAGTTGCTTATACAACATTAGCAGGACAAGTTGTTAAAGTATGGTGGGGGGAAAAAGTGCCTATAACTGAACCGGCTGAAGCAGGTACGATTGTTGCAATCGAAGAAGATGGTTTTGTTGTAGCAACGAGTAATGAAACAGGTGTTAAAATTACTGAATTGCAACCTTCTGGTAAAAAGCGTATGAGTTGTTCACAATTTTTACGTGGAACAAAACCTGAAATTGGAACGAAGTTAGGAGAAAATGCATGAGACAAAATGTTCGTGAATTAGCTCTTGATGGTTTAATTCAAGTGGAAAAAAGTGGTGCATATAGCAACTTACTTTTAAATAATCTAATTGAAAAAAGTGCAATTGATAGAAAAGATATTGGTTTATTAACTGAAATTGTATATGGAACGATTCAACGTCGTGACACATTAGATTATTATTTACAGCCTTTTTTAAAAAAGAAGGTTGAGGCGTGGGTAAGAGTATTGCTTCGCTTATCTTTATATCAAATGATTTATTTAGACCGAGTGCCAGAAAGAGCGGCTATTCATGAAGCGGTTGAGATTGCAAAGCGTCGCGGGCATAAAGGAATTGCTGGTATGGTGAACGGTGTATTACGTTCGATTCAGAGAGAAGGTGTACCTTCTGTAGATGAAATCAAGGATCCAGTAGAACGTCTTGCAATTACAACAAGTCATCCAGTTTGGCTTGTCCAAGAGTGGACTTCAGAATACGGTTTAGAAACTGCAGAAAAAATGTGCGAAGTAAACATGTTACCCCCTGTACCAACAGCGCGTGTGAATGTTGATAAGGTAACTGTAGAAGAAGCGATTGAGTTGTTGGCAAGTGAAGGTATAGAAGCAAAACGTGGTGACTTATCAGATGATGCTATTCAGATTGAAAGAGGAAATGTAGCGCATACAGAAGCGTTTAAAAAAGGATTTCTTTCTATTCAAGATGAAAGTTCTATGCTTGTAGCACGCGCTTTAGAACCGAATACGGGAGATGCAGTTCTTGATAGTTGTGCTGCTCCAGGCGGAAAAACAACGCATATCGCGGAACGATTAAAGGGAACTGGTAAGGTCATGTCCCTTGATTTACATGCACACAAAGTACGTTTAATTAAACAGCAAGCAGAGCGACTTGGTCTAGAAAATGTCGAAACTAAAGCGCTAGATGCTAGAAAAGTGCAAGAGCACTTTGCAAATGAAACGTTTGATAAAATATTGGTAGATGCACCGTGTTCTGGATTTGGTGTAATTAGACGTAAACCTGATATTAAGTTAGGAAAAGATAAAGGCGATAGTGAAAGATTATCGACGATTCAAATTGCAATACTAGAAAAAATAGCACCATTATTAAAACAAGGCGGTCGTCTTGTTTATAGTACGTGCACAATTGAGAAAATAGAAAATGAACAAGTAATAGAGAAATTTTTACAAGAACATCCTGAATTTGAATGGGATACTACGCTTAAAGAGCGTATGCCAGAAAAATTAACTCCGTATATTGATGAAGGTCAAGTGCAAATTTTACCGCATTATTTTGCGACGGATGGCTTTTATATTGCTTGTTTAAGGAAGAAGGTGTAGCATCATGGAAACGACTGTAAGAAAACAAAAGAAAAATTTAGAAACGAAGAAACCATCAATTTACTCTTTACAACTTCATGAAATGCAAGATTGGTTAAAGGAACAAGGAGAACCGAAGTTCCGTGCTGGACAAATTTTTGATTGGTTATATAAAAAACGTGTAAAAAATTATGAGGATATGTCAAACCTTTCTAAAGGATTGCGTGATAAATTGTCGAATTCCTTTGATATTACTACTTTAAAAACGTTAGTAAAACAAACGTCTTCGGATGGAACAATTAAATTCTTATTCCAATTATATGACGGATATTCTATTGAAACGGTATTAATGCGACACGAATATGGAAATTCCATTTGTGTAACAACGCAAGTTGGTTGTCGTATTGGGTGTACGTTCTGTGCTTCGACACTTGGTGGATTAAAGCGAAACCTAGAAGCTGGAGAAATCGTAGCGCAAGTAGTAGAAGTTCAGCGTGCGCTTGATGAAACAGAAGAACGTGTAAGTTCTCTTGTTGTTATGGGGATTGGAGAACCATTTGATAACTATGATAATTTAATGGGATTCTTACGCATCATTAACCATGAAAAAGGACTTCATATTGGTGCGAGACATATGACTGTTTCGACGAGTGGAATTATCCCGAAAATTTATAAGTTTGCTGAAGAAGATCTACAAATTAATTTTGCGATTTCATTGCATGCTCCAAACTCAGAATTACGTTCAAAATTAATGCCGATTAACCGTGCTTATAAATTACCAGATTTAATGGAAGCTATTAAATACTATGTAAATAGAACAGGGCGTCGTATTACTTTTGAATATGGATTATTTGGAGGAGAAAATGACCAAGTAGAGCATGCTGAAGAGCTTGCTGCGCTCTTAAAAGGTGTAAAATGTCATGTGAACTTGATTCCGGTAAACTACGTACCTGAACGTGATTATGTACGTACGCCACGTGAACAAATTTTCTTGTTCGAAAAAACGTTAAAAGATCGTGGAGTGAATGTAACGATTCGCCGTGAACAAGGTCATGATATTGATGCAGCCTGCGGTCAGTTGCGTGCGAAGGAGCGCAAAGAAGAGACGAGGTGACGAGATGAAAGCCGTATTTCTATCGGATAAAGGAAAAGTTCGTCAACATAATGAAGATAGTGCAGGAGTTTTTCACAATTTAGATGGAAATGTATTAGCGGTAGTAGCAGATGGAATGGGAGGTCATCGAGCTGGTGATGTAGCTAGCTCGATGGCCATTCAATTATTCCATGATTATTGGAAGCAAACACATAATATGAATGAGCCGAAAAAAGTAGAACAATGGTTACATACTAGTGTTGGGATTATTAATGAGCGTATATATGAATATGCTCAGCAAAATGCAGAATGTAATGGTATGGGAACAACGCTTATAATAGCTGTTTGTACACCAAGCTTTGTGACAATAGGGCATATAGGAGATAGTCGTTGCTATATGGTATCAGAAGGAGAAATGACGCTAGTAACGGAAGATCATTCGCTTGTAAATGAGCTTGTGAAACATGGTGAAATTTCAAAGGAAGACGCAGAGTATCATCCGAAAAAGAATGTGTTATTAAGAGCATTAGGAACAGAAGAAAAAGTTGGGTTAGATGTTAAAACGTTGGTGATTGAGGAAGATGATCAATTACTTCTTTGCTCTGATGGGTTATCAAACAAAGTTTCTATTGATGATATGCGACAAATTTTACAGTTAAATGAACAGCTTGAAGGTAAAGGGCAGTGTCTCATTCAATTGGCAAATGATCGCGGTGGAGAAGATAATATCACACTTGTTCTTATTGATTATGCGGGTTCGACAAACGAAAGTAGGTGAAGTGCAACGTGCTGATTGGAAAACGCTTAAATGACCGTTATAAGCTGCTGAAAATGATTGGTGGTGGCGGAATGGCCAATGTATATTTAGCTCATGATGATATACTTGGCCGAGATGTAGCGGTAAAAATATTAAGACTCGACTACTCAAATAACGAAGAGTTTATTAAACGTTTCCATCGAGAAGCGCAGTCTGTTACAACGTTGTCGCATCCAAATATTGTGAATATGTATGATGTCGGAGAAGAAGATGGTATATACTATCTTGTCATGGAATATGTACCAGGACAAACATTGAAGCAATACATAATTGAGCGAGGGATGTTACCTATAGGAGAAGCTCTTGATATTATGGAGCAGTTAACATCCGCTATGGCACACGCCCATCATTTTGAAATTGTGCATCGTGATATAAAGCCGCACAATATTTTAATTCGAGCTGATGGAATAATAAAAGTAACAGATTTTGGAATTGCGACAGCTACAAGTGCAACAACAATTACACATACAAATTCAGTGCTCGGTTCAGTCCATTATTTATCACCAGAACAGGCACGTGGCGGAATAGCAAATAAACAATCAGATATCTATTCTCTTGGGATAGTTATGTTTGAATTGTTAACAGGAAGACAACCGTTTTCTGGCGAATCTGCTGTTGCTATAGCTTTAAAACATTTACAAAGTGAAATCCCATCACCAAAAAGATGGAATGAAAATATTCCGCAAAGTGTTGAAAATATTATATTAAAAGCAACTGCAAAAGATCCGTTCCATCGATATCAATCTGCCAATGCGATGAAGCGAGATATTGAAACTGCGCTATATCCAGAGAGGATAAATGAGCAACCGTTTTACATACCAGAAGATATGGAAGCGACGAAAGCGATTCCGATTATTCAACAAGAACAATTATTTGAAAATGTAAGTGATGAAACGATTGTTTTAAAAGGGAGTAAGGTGGAAGAACCGATAAGAGCAGAAGCAGCTGAGTTAGATAAGAAGAAAAAACGGAGTAACAAGTGGCTTAAAGTTTTAATTTCAACATTTTTATTTTTAGCAATAGGAATAACATTAGCGCTTACGGTTATTCCAGGATTATTTATTCCGAAAGATGTGAAAGTTCCTGATGTGGCTGGTATGAAATACACGACAGCTGTAAATACATTAGTAGAAAAGGGCTTTGAGGTGACGGAGCCTAATATTGTATATACAGATGATGTTGAAGTTGGGGATGTAATAAAAACGGACCCTGTAGCAGGAAGAGTCGTAAAAGAAAACGCTAAAATTACTATCTATCAATCAGGTGGGAAAAAGAAAAGTAAGATGGCGAATTTCACAGGGCAAAACTTTGAGAGTGTAAAAGCTGAGTTAGAAGAAAAATATAAACAAGTTACAGTAAATTATATTGAAAATGATAAGCCGAAAGGTGAAATTGTAGAGCAAATTCCGACGCCTGATCAAATGGTTATAGAAGCGGAGCAAGAACTGAAAATCTGGGTAAGTAAAGGTCCTTATCAAATTAGACCAGGTGACTTTTCGGGGTGGACTGAAAATAGTGTAACTGGTTATTTGAATGAGAGAAAACTAACGTCAGATATAAAACGAGAGTATTCAGATACAGTCGAAAAAGGACTTGTAATTTCGCAATTTCCAAAACCAGGTACACCATTAAAAGAGGGAGATAAAGTAACTATTATTATCTCTGATGGTCAAAAGCCTAAAGTGACTAAAACGGTAAAATTGGACAATATCTCTATCCCATATGAGCCTGCTGTAACAGGTGAAAAAAAGCCGCAAACAATAGAAATTTATAAAGAAGACATGCAGCAAAAAATGGATAGACCGGTTGAAACGAGAACAATTACTGAATCAGCGACTATTTCTTTAGAATTTGTAATTCAAGAAGGTTCAAAGGGACACTATAAAATTGTACGAGATGGAGTAACGATTATTGATAAAGAAGTACCATATCCAACTCAATAATAGTGAAAGTCTACTTATTATTATTGCCTGTTATGCTGTCTACAAAGTGGACGGTATAGCAGGCAAAAATATATGATTCAAAAAGCTAGTAACGTGATGCAGCTGTAAATATTTTTTTGCATTTAATGGGAAATTTAATGTATATTAGCGAAAGTATATATGGTAGGTTTTGAAATCGTTATTTAGAAAATTTAAATCCATTCATTTTTAAATTCAGCATCACCTTATACAAAAAAGGAGAATTCTATGCCACAAGGAAAAATTATAAAAGCTTTAAGTGGGTTTTATTACGTGCAGCATGAAGAAGGGGTTACGCAATGTCGTGGACGAGGTGTATTTAGAAAAAATAAAATTACACCACTTGTAGGAGACCAAGTTGTTTTTCAGGCAGATAATCCAACTGAAGGTTATGTGCTTGAAGTGTTTGATCGAAAAAATGAACTTGTTAGACCTCCTATTGCTAATGTCGATCAAGCGATCCTTGTGTTCTCTGCAGTAGAACCAGATTTTAATCCTGGACTGTTAGATCGATTTTTAGTGCTGATTGAATATCATAACATTAAGCCAATTATTTGTATTAGCAAGATGGATTTAGTAGATGAAAAGATGAAAGCAACTGTTGAAGCTTATGCGAATGATTATCGTGAGATGGGTTATGATGTTTTATTTACTTCTATTAATACGTCAGAAAGTATTGATATATTAAAACCATACTTAGAAAATTGTGTTTCTGTCGTTGCGGGTCAATCTGGTGTGGGGAAATCTTCAATGCTTAATGTGCTACGTCCAGAATTAGAGCTGAAAACAAATGATATTTCCTCCCATTTAGGACGCGGGAAGCATACGACAAGACACGTAGAATTAATTGCAATTGGGAGTGGACTAGTAGCAGATACACCGGGTTTTAGTTCACTAGATTTCATTGATATAGAAGTAGAAGATCTTACATATTGTTTTCCAGAGTTGAAAGAAGCGAGCCAATACTGTAAATTTAGAGGGTGTACACATCTTTCTGAACCGAAATGTGCGGTGAAAGCTGCGGTTGAAGAAGGGAAGATTACAGAATATCGCTATAAGAACTATAAACAATTCGTAGAAGAAATTAGAGAGAGAAAGCCGAGGTATTAGTTATGATTAAAATTGCACCATCGATTTTATCAGCAGATTTTTCAAAATTAGGGGAAGAGATTAAAGATGTAGAAAAGGGCGGAGCGGATTACATTCACGTTGACGTAATGGATGGACATTTCGTACCAAATATTACGATTGGACCGTTAATTGTAGAAGCTATCCGTCCAATTACATCATTACCATTAGATGTACATTTAATGATTGAAAATCCTGATAACTATATCCCGACTTTCGCACAAGCGGGAGCGGATATTATTACTGTTCACGTAGAGGCGTGTCCACATCTACATCGTACAATTCAGTTAATTAAATCTCATGGTATTAAAGCGGGCGTTGTATTAAATCCACATACGCCAGTTTCAGTAATTGAGCATGTATTAGAAGATATAGATATGGTATTACTTATGACAGTAAACCCTGGATTTGGTGGACAGAAGTTTATCCATTCTGTATTACCGAAAATTAAACAAGTTGCAGACATGGTGAAAGAGCGCAATCTAGAAGTAGAAATTGAAGTTGATGGTGGTGTAAATGCTGAAACAGCAAGACTTTGTGTGGAAGCAGGAGCAAATGTACTTGTAGCTGGATCAGCAGTATACAATCAAAAAGACCGCGGTGAAGCAATTCGCTTAATTCGTGGGTAGTGATGAACTTTATCCTAGTAAGGTATTCATAGGATAGCGTAAAAATATGTAAAAAGGCAATCTACCGAATGGCAGATTGCCTTTTTACAATGGAAGGGGAAGAAAAAATGATTATTCATATTTTGGCAGGAGGACCTTCGGAATATTGTGCAGATTTTGCTCGATATGAGGATGAGGAAGTAGTGTGGGCAGCGGTTGATAGGGGAGTATACCGTCTATTAAAGAAAGGGATTACACCGGCTGTTGCGTTTGGAGATTACGATTCAGTTACCGAAGAAGAATTAGTATGGATGGGACAGCAAACGAACGAATTACATATTGTTCCGCGAGAAAAAGATCAAACGGATTTAGAAATTGCAATTAACTGGGCATTAGGACAGAAGCCGGCACTAATTCGTATTTTTGGTGCTACCGGTGGAAGGCTTGATCACGGTTTGGCAAATATACAGATGCTTTTAAAAGGGTTAGAAGTAGAGATAGAAATGTGTATTGTGGACAATAAAAATGAAATAACAGTTAAAAAAGTGGGTACACATATAATTGAAGAAAATAAAAATTTTCCTTATGTATCTTTTGTACCAGTTACTGAAATAGTGGAAGGGATTACATTGTTTGGTTTTAAGTACCCGCTTACTAATAAAACAATAGAGTGGGGATCAACACTTTGTATTAGTAACGAACTCGTTGAGGAAAAAGGTACTTTTTCATTTACTTCTGGCATATTAATGTTGATAAGAAGCACTGATTGAAGAAACAATTTTGCTCCTTACATCATATAGTGACCAAGTGGAGTAATGGGGATTAGGAGGGAAACCATGAGATTTTATACAATTAAGTTACCTAAATTTCTTGGTGGAATTGTTCGTGCAATGTTAAATACCTTCAAAAAAGATTAAAAAAAGCACCTATCACCGGTGCTTTTTCCATTGTTATAGTAAAAAAAGAGCCTATCGGCTCTTTTTTTTATTATTAAACACGTTCGATTTTGCCAGATTTTAATGCTCTAGCAGAAACGTAAACACGTTGAACTTTTCCGTCGATGCGTACGCGAACTTTTTGAAGGTTAGCGCCCCACTTACGTTTTGTAGCGTTCATTGCGTGAGAACGAGAGTTACCAGAACGAGCTTTTCTTCCAGTAATAGCACAAACACGAGCCATTTATATTTCCCTCCCTTGATACCTTACCATACGTAATTTTTCAATGTTAGTCTTTTATGCGATGCTAAAAACACTACTATAATTTAACACAACTAAAAAGAGAATGCAACACCGTAGAAAAAAGAAATCAAGAAAATTTACTTGACACTATATGTCAATGAAGAAAAGTTGAAATCCATAAAAATTGCTTGACATATTATAGTGGTACATGTTGTATAATAACAATGGACTATTTTGCTCATCATAAAAAAGTGTAATTTAAAACATAAAATATGAGAGTGAAAAGAAAGAACGATGGAATTTTCTTTAAAAAGATTATATGATAGTAACTAAAGTAGTCTAGCTCACTTTCACCATTTATGAAGGGGGAAACGAGATGTCAATTGAAATTAAAACGAAGTACGGTCAAATTGATATTAGTACAGATGTAATTGCAACAATTGCTGGAGGTGCCGCGGTAGATTGCTACGGTATCGTAGGTATGGCATCAAAAAATCAGTTAAAAGATGGATTAACAGACATTTTACGAAAAGAAAACTTCACTAGAGGTGTTATTGTTCGTAAAGATGAAGATGAAGTACATATTGATATGTATATTATTGTGAGCTATGGTACGAAAATTTCAGAAGTGGCACATAATGTGCAGACGAAAGTGAAATATACATTAGATCAAACTGTAGGACTAGCAGTAGATTCTGTAAACATCTACGTACAAGGAGTTAAAGTAATAAACTTGTAATGTGCATTAAGGAGGAAAATCTGTGTCAATTCAAAAAATTGATGGAAAACGTTTATCACAAATGATCATGCAAGGAGCGAATAATTTAACAAATAATGTTCAGCTTGTTGATGCATTAAACGTATTTCCAGTTCCAGATGGCGATACCGGTACAAACATGAACTTATCTATGACTTCAGGTGCGCGTGAAGTGAAAGCAAATCCTTCACAGCATGCTGGTAAAGTCGGCGTAAGTTTAGCCAAAGGATTATTAATGGGAGCTCGTGGTAACTCTGGAGTTATTTTATCTCAGTTGTTCCGTGGTTTCTCTAAATCCATTGAACAAAAAGAAGAATTAACAACAGTTGATTTTGCTGCAGCACTAGAAGCTGGAGTAGAGGCGGCTTATAAAGCGGTTATGAAACCGATTGAAGGAACGATTTTAACGGTTGCAAGAGAAACGGGTAAATATGCAGTAACAGTTGCGAAAAAACAGCGCGACTTTGTTTTGTTTATGGAAGACGTTGTGAAAGAAGCAAACGCATCGTTAAATCGTACGCCAGATTTATTACCTGTATTAAAACAAGTTGGCGTTGTAGATAGCGGTGGTAAAGGTCTTGTAGTGGTATACGAAGGGTTTTTAGCTGACTTAAAAGGAGAAACGATTTCTTCTGATGCACCGACGCAACCATCTATGAATGAAATGGTACGCGCAGAACATCACCGTAGTGTACAAAGCCAATTGAGTACAGAAGATATTAAGTATGGATATTGTACGGAGTTCATGGTGAAATTAGAGGCTGAAAAGGTGAAAGAGCATAATTTCTCTGAACAAAAATTCCGTGAAGATATTAGTGTATATGGTGATTCTCTACTAGTTGTGTCTGATGATGAAATTGTAAAAGTTCATATCCATGCAGAACATCCTGGAGACGCTATGAACTACGGGCAAAAATACGGTAGTTTAATTAAGATTAAAGTAGAAAATATGCGTGAACAGCATACTGCTTTGTTAGATGAACCTACTATGGTTCCTGAGCAACCAGCTCAATCGAAAGAAAAACAACCATATGGTATCGTAACTGTAGCTATGGGTTCTGGTATTAAAACTTTATTTGAGAGCATTGGCGCAACGAAAGTTATCGAAGGTGGTCAAACGATGAATCCAAGTACGGAGGATATCGTGAAGGCAATTGAAGAAGCAAATGCTGAAAAAATCATTATTTTACCGAATAACGGAAATATTGTAATGGCAGCAGAACAAGCGGCATCAGTTGTAGATCAAGAAGTTATTGTTGTTCGTTCGAAAACAGTTCCTCAAGGTATGGCAGCAATGTTAGCATTTAACCCAGTTGGAACGTTAGAAGAGAATGAAGAAAACATGCAAGAAGCTTTATCTCATGTGAAAACAGGTCAAATTACGTATGCTGTACGTGATACGGAAATTGATGGTGTAGCAATTCAAAAAGATGATTTCATGTGTATTGCAGATGGGAAAATTGTATCTACAAATGCTGAAAAGGTAGGAGCTGCGAAGCAATTACTAGAAGCGCTTATTGATGAAGATTCTGAAATCGTAACGATTCTACAAGGGGAAGATGCAACTGATGAAGAAGTAGCGGAGTTAGTTGAATTTGTAGAAGAGAAATTTGAAGATGCAGAAGTAGAAGTACATGCTGGAAACCAACCAGTGTATTCTTTCATCTTCTCTGTAGAATAAGATAAGATTCGTTTTGAAAATAAATGGATTACTTACTTGCTAATGGATAAGAAGTAGTAATATGAAGTTTATTACTAGTTTTTATTCAAAAGGCTAGCATATTGAAGAGAGAAAAGAGCCTTGCTGCTAATAGTGAGGCTCTTTTTTACTTGTTTTATATAAGGGATTTGAGTAGTTTCTCTTAGAATGCCTATGATAGAATATATAAGGTGAAAGAGAGCGATTACAGATGCTAATTGGTACTCAAATAAAATGCAATAAAGAAAATAATGTGACGGGGTGTGAGAATCTTGAATGATGTTGTACAAGTTCCTGTTACGGATGTAAAGGGGATCGGAGGAGAAACATCTGAGTTACTACATGAGATGGGTATTTATACAGTTTCTCATCTATTAGAACATTTTCCGTACCGTTATGAAGATTATGCGATGAAAGATCTTGCTGAAGTAAAGCATGATGAACGTGTAACGGTTGAAGGGAAGGTTCATAGTGCTCCTTTGCTGCAATATTATGGTAAGAAGAAATCGCGTTTAACAGTTCGTGTTCTCGTCGGTCGTTATTTAATTACGGCGGTATGTTTTAATAGGCCTTACTATAAGCAAAAATTAAAGTTAGATGAAACGATAACGATTACTGGTAAATGGGATCAACATCGTCAAACAATTGCTGTATCAGAACTTCATTTTGGACCGGTTGTACGTCAACAAGAAGTGGAACCTGTTTATTCAGTAAAGGGGAAACTTACAGTAAAACAGATGCGTCGTTTTATTGCTCAAGCGTTAAAGGAATATGGAGATTCTATAGTCGAAGTGTTACCGGATGGTTTGTTAGGGCGATATAAATTATTACCAAGATATGAAGCGCTCAGGGCATTGCATTTTCCGGTAGGACAGGAAGATTTGAAGCAAGCGCGTCGCCGTTTTGTATATGAAGAATTTTTCTTATTTCAGCTGAAAATGCAAACGCTCCGGAAAATGGAGAGGGAAAATTCAAAAGGGACGAAGAAAGAGATTCCGTCAGCAGAATTACAAGAATTTATCGATGCACTGCCGTTTCCATTAACGGGTGCGCAGCGCCGAGTTGTAGATGAAATTTTGAAAGATATGACATCTCCTTATCGGATGAACCGACTATTGCAAGGTGACGTTGGTTCTGGGAAAACAGTTGTTGCTGCGATTGGTCTTTATGCATCGAAATTAGCTCATTATCAAGGTGCTTTAATGGTTCCTACAGAAATTTTAGCTGAGCAACATTATCAGTCGCTTGCTGAAACGTTTTCGCATTTTGGTATGAAGGTGGAACTGTTAACAAGTTCTGTTAAAGGGGCGAGACGTCGAGAAATTTTAGCGAAGTTAGAACAAGGAGAAATAGATATTCTTGTTGGAACGCATGCCTTAATTCAAGATGAAGTTATATTTCATAGGTTGGGTCTCGTTATTACAGATGAACAGCATCGATTTGGTGTAGCGCAGCGCCGAGTTTTACGGGAGAAAGGTGAAAGTCCAGATGTATTATTTATGACAGCGACACCAATTCCGCGTACGCTTGCAATTACTGCATTTGGAGAGATGGATGTTTCGATAATCGATGAGATGCCAGCAGGTAGAAAGGTGATTGAAACATACTGGGCAAAACATGATATGTTAGATCGCGTTCTCGGTTTCGTTGAAAAGGAGATAAAAAAAGGAAGACAGGCATACGTTATTTGTCCTCTAATTGAAGAATCTGAGAAACTTGATGTGCAAAATGCTATCGACTTACATAGTATGCTGACGCATCATTACCAAGGGAAATGCCAAGTTGGATTGATGCATGGGAGATTATCGTCTCAGGAAAAAGAAGAGATAATGGGACAGTTTAGTGAAAATAAAGTACAAATTCTTGTATCGACAACAGTTGTTGAAGTAGGTGTGAACGTACCGAATGCGACTGTAATGGTTATTTATGATGCAGAACGTTTCGGTTTATCGCAGCTTCATCAGCTTAGAGGGCGTGTCGGCCGTGGTAGTGAACAATCATATTGTTTATTAATAGCAGACCCTAAATCAGAAACAGGGAAAGAAAGAATGCGCATAATGACTGAAACAAATGATGGATTTGTATTGTCAGAAAAAGATTTAGAATTACGAGGTCCTGGAGATTTCTTTGGGAGTAAGCAAAGTGGCTTACCAGAATTTAAGGTTGCTGACATGGTACATGATTATCGAGCGTTAGAAACGGCAAGGCAAGATGCGGCGATACTAGTAGATTCAGAAGCGTTTTGGCACAATGATCAGTATGCTGCCTTGCGTACGTATCTTGATGGGACAGGTGTGTTCCAAGGAGAGAAGCTCGATTAAAGGGAGTCAACAAAAGTTTTTGTTGCATTCTACTTTTAATGATTATATACTACTGTTAGTACCTAGTCATAAAATGGATGGTGCGGTATGAAAAAAAGAAGAAGTAAAAAAGAAAGACAAGAGTTATTACAACAAACAATCGAATCAAATCCTTTTATTACGGATGAAGATTTAGCGGAAAAATTTCAAGTGAGTATACAAACGGTACGACTTGATCGTATGGAATTGTCTATTCCTGAATTAAGAGAGAGAATTAAACATGTAGCTACAAAGCAACATGAAGAAGATGTGAAATCTTTACCGTTAGAAGAGGTTGTTGGAGAAATTATTGATATTGAATTAGATAGACATGCAATCTCTATCTTTGAAGTAAAGATAGAACATGTATTTAAAAGAAATCAAATCGCTCGTGGGCATCATCTGTTTGCGCAAGCAAACTCACTAGCTGTTGCGGTTATTGATGAAGAATTAGCTTTAACTGCAAAGTCTACCATTCGATACATTCGCCCTGTAAAATTAGGAGAGCGTGTTGTTGCAAAAGCGCGCGTTGAAGATGTAGAGAATGATAAAGGACGGACGGTTGTCAAAGTGCGTAGCTTCGTTGGAGAAGAACTTGTTTTTACAGGCACTTTTGAAATGTATCGATCTAGTAATTATAGTGAGGAAGGTAACAACTTATGAAAATCGCAATAGATGCAATGGGCGGAGATCACGCTCCAAAGGCTGTAGTATTAGGGGCAATGAAAGCTATTAAGGAATATTCTGATTTACATATTACGTTAGTAGGGAAAGAAGAGGAAATTCGTCAATACTTAACGAGTGATGAACGAATTACTATTCTTCATACAGACGAAAAAATAGAATCAACGGAGGAACCAGTAAGAGCGGTTCGTCGAAAAAAACAAGCTTCAATGGTGCTTGCGGCACAACAAGTAAAGGATGGAGAAGCAGACGCTTGTATATCCGCAGGTAGTACAGGAGCTTTAATGGCAGCTGGATTATTTGTAGTCGGTCGTATGGAAGGAATTGAGAGACCAGCTTTATCGCCTACAATGCCAACTGTAGATGGAAAAGGTTTTGTTATGTTAGATGTTGGAGCAAATGTTGATGCAAAACCAATTCATTTATATCAATATGCAGTAATGGGATCTGTTTATGCTGAGAAGGTAAGAGGAATTGAAAATCCTCGCGTTGGACTATTAAACGTTGGAACAGAGGATGGAAAAGGAAACGAGCTTTCAAAGCAAGTATTTGCAATGCTTAAAGATGCGCCAATTAATTTCGTGGGGAACGTTGAATCAAGAGATTTATTGCAAGGTGTAGCAGATGTTGTTGTATGTGATGGTTTTACAGGGAATGTAGCGTTGAAATCATTAGAGGGAACAGCACTTGCGCTATTCTCTATGTTGAAAGAACAGTTAATGAGTTCATTTACGAGCAAATTAGCAGCGGCGGTATTAAAGCCAAAACTTATGGTATTAAAAGATAAAATGGATTATTCGGAGTATGGAGGAGCTGCATTATTTGGATTGAAAGCACCTGTCATTAAGGCTCACGGTTCTTCTAATGATCAGTCGATATTTAGTGCGATTCGTCAAACGAGAGAAATGGTAGCGAAAGAAGTAATTCCTACGATTTCAAGCGTAATGGAGAAAGAGTCACTCCAATAAGAGGAGGATTTGAAATGGGAAAAATAGCATTTCTTTTTCCGGGCCAAGGTTCACAGGCAGTTGGAATGGGTAAACAATTAGCAGAGAATAATAAAGAGGTTGCAAAAGTGTTTGCAAAAGCAGATGAGGTGTTGGAAGATTCACTTTCAGAAGTGATTTTTGAAGGACCGCAGGAAAAGCTTACATTAACAACAAATGCGCAGCCTGCATTATTAACAACGAGTTTTGCTATTTTGACAGCTTTGAAAGAGTATGACATTACACCTGACTTTGTCGCTGGTCATAGTTTAGGTGAATATAGTGCTCTTGTAGCAGCTGGTGCATTAACTTTTGAAGATGCTGTATATGCTGTAAGGAAACGTGGCGAATATATGGAAGAAGCTGTTCCGGGCGGGGAAGGCGCAATGGCAGCTATATTAGGTGCTGACCCACATATGCTGAAACAAGTTACAGAAGAAGTAACAAGTGAAGGATATGCAGTGCAAATCGCTAATATGAATAGTACGAAGCAAATTGTGATTTCTGGAACGAAGCAAGGCGTAGAGGTTGCTTCTCAAAGAGCGAAAGAAAATGGTGCAAAGAGAGCGATTCCACTAAAAGTAAGTGGGCCATTCCATTCTTCACTTATGAAGCCGGCAGCTGAGAAGTTCCAAAGTGTTTTAAATGAAATTACAATTCATGACACGAATATTCCTGTTATTGCAAATGTTACGGCGGAAGTTATTACACGTGGTGCAGACATTCAAGAAAAGTTAATCGAACAGCTTTATTCGCCTGTATTATGGTACCCGTCTATTGAATATATGGTGAACCAGGGAGTAGATACATTTATTGAAATTGGACCTGGAAAAGTACTTGCTGGACTTATGAAGTCAATTGATTCATCAGTAAAAGCATATGCGATATACGATGAAGAGACATTAAAAGATACCATTTCAAATTTGAGAGGAGAAAACTGATGTTAAAAGGGAAGGTAGCATTAGTAACTGGCGCTTCACGTGGAATTGGTCGCGCGATTGCGATTGATTTAGCGAAACAAGGGGCAAATGTAGTAGTAAATTATGCTGGTAATGAACAAAAAGCAAATGAAGTAGTAGATGAAATTAAAAAATTAGGTTCTGATGCAATTGCGGTAAGAGCAGATGTTGCAAATGCTGATGATGTTACAAATATGGTGAAACAAACAGTAGATACATTTGGACAAGTTGATATTCTTGTAAATAATGCTGGTGTAACTAAAGATAATTTATTAATGCGTATGAAAGAAGAAGAATGGGATACAGTTATTAATACAAACTTAAAAGGTGTATTCTTATGTACAAAAGCAGTATCTCGTTATATGATGCGTCAACGTCACGGTAGAATTATAAACATCGCTTCGGTTGTTGGTGTTATAGGAAACCCAGGACAAGCTAACTATGTTGCTGCTAAAGCGGGTGTTATTGGATTAACAAAAACATCTGCAAAAGAGTTAGCAAGTCGAAATATTACAGTGAATGCAATTGCGCCGGGCTTTATTGCGACTGATATGACGGATGTACTAGATGAGAATATTAAAGCCGAAATGTTAAAAGTTATTCCAGCTGCTCAATTTGGTGAAGCGAAAGATATCGCGAATGCTGTAACGTTTTTTGCTTCTGATCAAAGCAAATATGTTACAGGTCAAACGTTAAATGTTGATGGCGGTATGGTAATGTAATAAAAGAATCGATTTCACCTAGTTTTTTTGGTCAATATTTAATATAATATTTGAGGGGAGGTGAATGGAATGGCAGATGTTTTAGAGCGCGTAACAAAAATCATCGTTGATCGTTTAGGAGTAGAAGAGACTGAGGTAGTACCAGCTGCAAGCTTCAAGGAAGATTTAGGAGCAGACTCCCTAGATGTAGTAGAACTTGTAATGCAATTAGAAGATGAATTCGAAATGGAAATTTCTGATGAAGATGCTGAAAAGATTGCTACTGTTGGCGATGCTGTGACTTACATAGAGAGTCATCTATAATGCTTAAGTGAAGTCCCGTTTTTTAGCGGGGCTTTCTGGCTTATATCTGGAGGGACCTATGCCGTACCGAAAATATAGAGAAAAAAAATACGAAACAAAATATCGTGAAGCATTTAAAGTGTTTCAAGAAAAGATAGGTATTACGTTTACAGATGAAAAATTATTGATTCAAGCATTTACGCATTCATCGTATGTGAATGAGCATCGAAAAAAACCGCATGAAGATAATGAGCGTCTTGAATTTCTTGGAGATGCAGTATTGGAACTGACTGTATCGCAGTATCTGTTTCAAAAATATCCGACAATGAGCGAAGGAGAGTTAACAAAACTACGTGCAGCTATTGTATGTGAGCCATCTCTTGTTCGTTTTGCGAACGAATTGTCATTTGGTAGCCTTGTTTTATTAGGAAAAGGTGAAGAAATGACAGGTGGACGTGAACGACCAGCTTTATTAGCGGATGTCTTTGAAGCGTTTATTGGTGCCCTTTATCTTGATCAAGGGCTAGAAACAGTTTGGGAATTCTTAAAAGAAATTGTATATCCGAAAATTAATGAGGGTGCTTTTTCTCATGTGATGGATTATAAGAGTCAGTTGCAAGAATTGATTCAGCGTGATGGCAGTGGCAATGTTGAGTATCAAATTTTGCAAGAAAAAGGACCAGCTCACAATCGAGAATTTGTGTCACGTGTTACGTTAAATAACGTAGCTTTAGGTCTTGGTAGTGGTAAGTCGAAAAAAGAAGCAGAGCAACAAGCTGCTGCAGAAGCATTGAAAAAATTAAAAGAACAACTATAAGGAATCCCCCTTTGAATGAGGGGGATTCCTTGTGCATAGAATGAAACTTTCTTTTTGTTTATAATGAAAAAGAAGGTAAATCCGTATAATACTTGTTTTTGTATAGAGAACATTTATAACGACGGAGAATAGGAGGAAGGCCTTTCGTGTTTTTAAAAAGATTAGAAATAGCAGGGTTTAAGTCTTTTGCTGAGCGTGTATCTGTTGATTTTGTCCCAGGTGTAACTTCTGTAGTAGGACCTAATGGAAGCGGGAAAAGTAATATTACTGATGCAATTCGCTGGGTACTTGGTGAACAATCTGCAAAATCATTACGTGGTGCAAAGATGGAGGATATTATTTTTGCAGGCAGTGATACGAGGAGAGCGGTTAATGTTGCTGAAGTAACAATAACTTTAAATAATGAAGATCAACGTTTACCAATTGAATACAATGAGGTGTGTGTAACACGTCGTGTATCTCGTTCAGGTGATAGTGATTTTTATATTAATAAACAATCATGTAGATTGAAAGATATTATCGATTTATTTATGGACTCTGGTATGGGAAGAGAAGCTTTTTCAATTATTAGCCAGGGGAAAGTGGAAGAGATTTTAAGTAGTAAGTCAGAAGAGCGTCGAGGTGTATTTGAAGAAGCGGCAGGCGTACTAAAATACAAACTTCGCAAAAAGAAAGCTGAAGGGAAATTAGCAGAAACACAAGAAAACTTAAATCGTGTACAAGATATAATTCATGAATTAAGTAGTCAAGTAGAACCTTTAGAAAGACAAGCTTCTATTGCGAAAGATTATCTTGAGAATAAAGAAGAATTAGAGAAAGTAGAAGCTGCGCTTATTGTCCATGAAATTGAAGAATTGCACGAGAAATGGGAAGCGCTTCGAAATCAGTTTGGGCATAATAAAAACGAAGAAGCTAAAATGTCAACGAATTTACAAAAAAGTGAAGAAGAGCTTGAGGAATTACGAGGACAATTACAAGCGGTAGATGAGTCTGTAGACTCGTTGCAAGAAGTACTTCTTCTTTCTAGTAAAGAGCTAGAAAAACTTGAAGGGCAGCGCGAGTTGTTAAAAGAGAGAAAGCAAAATGCTACGACGCATTGTGCGCAACTTGAGCAGTTAATTGTTGAATTAACAGAGAAAGCTAAAAGTTACGATGGTGAGATTGAGTCAAGTACAGAAGCTTTAATGCAATTTGTGAATGAAGTAAAAGAGTTGGAGCAAAAATTGCATGATAATGAGCAACTGCTTGCTACTTTTGCTGACAATTTAGAGGAACAGATTGAGAATTTAAAAGGTGACTATATTGAGCTTTTAAATCAACAAGCTAGTCATCGTAATGAATTATCTATGATTGAAGAACAATCTAAACAGCAAACGTCTAAAAACGAGCGTCTAGATGAAGAGAATGCGAAATATGTAGAAATGCGTATGGAAATTACAGCGAAAAAGACGAAACTTGTAGAAAGTTACGAACAAGCGAAAGAAAAAGTAGCTGGCATTCTCTCAAACATACAGAAGACAGAGGCGGCGCTTGGGAAATGTAAGACGCAGTATAGTGAAAATGAAACAAAACTGTATCAAGCATATCAATTTGTGCAACAGGCACGTTCTCGAAAAGAAATGCTTGAAGAGATGCAAGAAGATTATTCTGGATTCTATCAAGGTGTACGTGAAGTATTGAAAGCTAGAGAAAATAGGTTGCAAGGTATCGAGGGTGCTGTTGCGGAACTGTTAACGGTACCGAAAGAATACGAAGTTGCAATGGAAATTGCTCTAGGTGCAGCGATGCAGCATATTGTTGTACAAACAGAGGAGCATGCTCGTAATGCGATAGCATTTTTAAAGCAAAATAAACATGGACGTGCAACGTTTTTACCGCAAGCTGTTATTAAAAGCAGGTCTTTATCATTTGAGCAATTACGCATTGCAAATCAACACCCATCGTTTGTAGGTGTGGCGGCAGAACTTGTGCAGTACAACAATAAATATGAAAATGTAGTTTCAAATTTATTAGGTACGGTTATTGTTGCGAAAGATTTACGCGGAGCAAATGAGTTGGCGAAACAACTGCAATACCGTTATCGCATTGTAACAATCGAAGGTGATGTAGTGAATCCTGGCGGTTCTATGACTGGTGGGGCGGTAAAGCAAGCGAAATCTTCTTTATTAGGACGCCAACGTGAACTGGAAGAGTGGACTCGCAAGTTAACTGATATGGAAGAAAAAACAATGAAGTTAGAAAACTTTGTTAAAGCAGTAAAACAAGAGATTCAAGAAAAAGAAGTGAAAATACGCGAACTAAGGCAAACTGTAGAAGTAGATCGTGTAGATGAGCAGAAATTAAGAGAAGAGATTAATCGTCTAGAATTAGAAGAACATCGTATTAATGATCGATTGTCTATTTATGATTTAGAGATTGAAGGGTTTTTACAAGATCGAGTAAAAATGCAAGGACGTAAAGAGGAGTTAGAAGGGATTTTAACGAATCTTCAAGCTGATATCACTAAGTTAGATAGTAAAATTGTAGCTTTAACAAAACAAAAAAGTGAGCAACATTCTTCGAAAGAAAAAGTTCAAAAAGAAATGACGGAGTTAAAAGTGCTGGTAGCTGAAAAGCAACAACGCTTATTTAATCAAAAAGAAAAAGTTGAACGATTGACGAAGGAAAAAGAAGAAACGGATGCGACACTTGTAAAAACGAAAGAGGATTTAGCGTTCTTAAAACAAGAAATGACATCTAATTCAAGTGGTGAAGAGCAAATTACGAATATGATTGAGAAGAAAGCATATGATCGTAATCAAACTTCAGAATTAATTCGCTCTCGTCGTGAACAACGTGTATCGTTGCAAGAGAGGGTAGAACATTTAGAGCGCAATTTGAAAGAAACGACAGGTAAACATAAATATATTCTTGAAATGTTGAAAGATCAAGAAGTGAGAATAAATCGACTTGATGTAGAGTTGGAAAATAGATTACAACATTTACGTGAAACATATACGATTTCATTTGAAGCGGCAAAACTAAAATATACAATGACAATGCCTGCAGAAGATGCGCGTAAGAAAGTAAAATTAATCAAATTATCTATAGAAGAGTTAGGTACAGTGAACCTAGGGGCAATTGATGAATATGAACGTGTAGCGGAGCGTCATACATTCTTACTAGAGCAGAGAGACGACCTAGAAGAAGCGAAAGCGACATTGCACCAGCTTATTACCGAAATGGATGAAGAAATGAAAAAACGCTTTTCTACTACGTTTGAAGGCATTAGAATGGAGTTTCAATCGGTATTCTCTGAATTATTTGGAGGCGGTAGAGCGGATTTAGTAATGACTAATCCAGAGGATTTACTAAATACGGGTATTGATATTGTAGCACAACCGCCAGGGAAGAAACTGCAGAACTTAGGTTTACTTTCAGGTGGAGAGCGTGCTTTAACAGCAATTGCGCTTTTATTTGGTATTTTAAAAGTACGCCCAGTACCATTCTGTGTACTAGATGAGGTAGAGGCAGCCCTTGATGAGGCGAATGTAGCTCGTTTTGCACAGTATTTAAAGAAATTCAGTAATGAGACGCAGTTTATTGTAATTACACATAGAAAAGGTACAATGGAAGAGTCTGATGTGTTGTACGGTGTAACAATGCAAGAATCAGGGGTATCTAAACTTGTTTCGGTTCGTTTAGACGCCGGAGAAGAACTTATTGCAAGTGAATAGGAAGGATGGGAAAGTATGAGTTTTTTTAAAAAACTAAAAGAAAAAATTTCAAAACAAACGGATACAGTTACAGAGAAATTTAAACAAGGATTAGAAAAAACGAGAAATTCATTTGCGGATAAAGTGAATGATTTAGTTTATCGTTACCGTAAAGTGGACGAAGATTTTTTTGAAGAGTTAGAAGAGATCTTAATCGGTGCAGACGTTGGCGTTGCGACGGTAATGGAATTAATTGACCAATTGAAAGAAGAAGTACAACGTCGTAACATTCAAGATCCAAAAGAAGTACAAGCTGTTATTTCAGAAAAACTAGTAGGAATTTACAAAGGCGACAGCGATTTTAGTAACGAAATTAATATGCAAGAGGACCAATTAACGGTTGTTTTATTTGTTGGTGTTAATGGTGTAGGAAAAACGACGACAATTGGTAAACTGGCGCATAAGTTTAAATCAGAAGGTAAGTCAGTCCTATTAGCGGCAGGAGACACATTCCGTGCTGGAGCGATTGAACAATTAGAAGTATGGGGCGATCGCGTTGGTGTAGAAGTGATTAAACAAGGATCTGGATCTGATCCAGCGGCGGTTATGTATGACGCTGTACAAGCTGCGAAAGCACGTAAGGTAGATGTATTACTATGTGACACAGCAGGACGCTTGCAAAATAAAGTAAATTTAATGAAAGAATTAGAGAAGGTGAAGCGTGTAATTGAGCGTGAAGTACCAGGTGCTCCTCATGAAGTATTACTTGTTATTGATGCAACAACAGGACAAAACGGTTTAAGCCAAGCGAAAACATTCCGTGAAGCAACGAATGTAACTGGTATTGTTTTAACGAAGTTAGATGGAACTGCTAAAGGTGGTATTGTATTAGCGATTCGTAACGAAATGGATGTACCAGTGAAGTTTGTTGGATTAGGAGAGCAAATGGATGACTTGCAACAGTTTGATCCAGAACAATATGTGTATGGTTTATTTGCGAACTTAGTAGAAACAGAAGAAGTATAAGTGAAAGGAGCGGTATTTCCGCTTTTTTTTCTATAAAAAATATATGATGTTAAGAAAAAAACTTGACACTCTTTTGGACTACATGTAAACTAATTCATGTAAAGGGAAATCACTTAACAAAGGATGATCCAACATGCTCGAAAAAACAACGAGAATGAACTATTTATTTGATTTTTATCAATCGTTGTTAACGCAAAAACAAAGAAGTTATATGTCGCTTTATTATCTAGATGATTTATCTCTTGGTGAAATTGCGGAAGAATTTGATGTAAGTCGCCAAGCCGTGTATGATAACATTAAACGGACTGAAGCGATGCTTGAAGAATATGAAGAAAAATTAGTATTACTTCAAAAGTTTCAAGAGCGACAGCGACTTGTTGCAAAGCTAAAACAGCTAATCAGCGAAGAAGAGCATGTGAATGAAGAAATGAAACAAGTTGTTGAAGCTATCGAAAAATTAGATTAGGAGGGCGGCAATATGGCATTTGAAGGATTAGCCGACCGACTTCAACAGACAATGCAAAAAATCCGCGGCAAAGGAAAAGTTTCTGAAGCCGATGTGAAAGAAATGATGAGAGAAGTTCGTCTAGCTCTTTTAGAAGCAGATGTTAACTTTAAAGTAGTAAAAGATTTTGTGAAGCGTGTGTCTGAACGTGCTGTCGGACAAGATGTAATGAAAAGTTTGACACCTGGACAACAAGTAATTAAAGTTGTACAGGAAGAACTTACAGAACTTATGGGCGGAGAGCAAAGCAAAATTGCTGTTGCTAATAAGCCACCGACTGTTATTATGATGGTTGGTCTGCAAGGTGCGGGTAAAACAACGACGACAGGTAAGCTTGCGAATTTGCTTCGTAAAAAGCATAACCGTAAACCGATGCTTGTTGCAGCGGATATTTACCGTCCAGCAGCTATTAAACAGCTTGAAACATTAGGGAAGCAATTGGACATGCCTGTATTCTCTTTAGGAGATCAAGTAAGTCCTGTTGAAATTGCGAAACAAGCGATTGCAAAAGCAAAAGAAGATCATCACGATTATGTTTTAATCGATACAGCGGGTCGCCTGCATATTGATGAAGAACTAATGGATGAATTAGCGAAAGTTAAAGAAGTTGCGAAACCGGATGAAATTTTCCTTGTTGTCGATGCGATGACGGGACAAGACGCGGTAAATGTTGCGCAAAGTTTCCATGAACAGTTAGGTTTAACAGGTGTTGTATTAACGAAATTAGATGGTGATACGCGCGGTGGTGCTGCATTATCTATTAAGGCTGTAACAAACACGCCGATTAAATTTGCTGGTATGGGTGAAAAACTAGATGCAATTGAAGCGTTCCATCCAGAGCGTATGGCATCCCGTATTTTAGGGATGGGCGATGTCTTAACATTGATTGAAAAAGCGCAAGCTACAGTTGATGAAGAGAAAGCGAAAGAACTTGAGCAAAAAATGCGTACGCTTTCGTTTACGCTTGACGATTTCCTAGAACAACTTGGACAAGTGCGTCAACTTGGGCCGCTTGATGAATTGTTAGGAATGCTTCCTGGTGCAAATAAAATTAAAGGGCTGAAAAATGCACAAGTTGATGAAAAACAAATTGGGCATATTGAGGCAATTATTCGTTCTATGACTAAATTAGAACGAGAACAACCGGAAATAATCAATGCTAGTCGCAAAAAGCGCATTGCCAAAGGTAGCGGTACAACTGTACAAGAAATCAATCGTCTAATTAAACAATTCGATGACATGAAAAAAATGATGAAGACGATGACGGGAATGCAAAAAGGTAAGAAAAAAGGACTAGGTGGATTGAAGTTTCCATTCATGTAAGGAAAAAAAGATGGCTCTGTTAAGAAAAAATACTTTACAAAGCAATAGTCTTTTTGCTAATATAATTATCTGTGTGAAATAAATTCGGAGGTGCTTTATAAATGGCAGTTAAAATTCGTTTAAAACGTATGGGAGCTAAAAAAACTCCTTTCTATCGTGTAGTTGTTGCAGATTCTCGTTCTCCTCGTGACGGACGTTTCATTGAGGAAATCGGAACTTACAATCCAGTTGCTCAACCAGCTGAAGTTAAGATCAACGAAGAAGCAGCATTAAAATGGTTAGGAAATGGTGCTAAACCATCTGATACAGTTCGTAACTTATTCTCTAACCAAGGTATCATGGAGAAATTCCACTTATCTAAACAAGGTAAGTAATTGAGGCAATGACTATGAAGAAGTTAGTCGAGACGATTGTCAAGCCTCTTGTCGATTATCCTGAAGATGTAAAAGTTACACAGGAACTTTGCAACGGAGAGATAAAGTATCGATTAACTGTACATCCTGAGGATGTTGGAAAAGTCATTGGAAAGCAAGGGAGAGTTGCGAAAGCGATTCGAATGCTCTTGTATTCAGTGGGACATCATAATGATGAAAAAGTAACACTGGAAATTCAATAAACGTAAAAAAGGGCGAGGAGTTATTCCTCTCCCTTTTTTAACATTTAAATAGAGAGTGCATGTTCCATCTGTGAAATGGAGATGCTTAATTTATATAGAAACCAGGGGTGACATACTATTTATGACAAAATGGTTTAACGTAGGGAAAATTGTAAATACTCATGGCGTAAGAGGAGAAATCCGTGTTATTTCTCGTACTGATTTTCCAGAAGAGCGATATAAAGTAGGAAACACGTTATACATATCGAATGAGAAAGGCACAGACTACCTTCCGGTGAAGGTAACTTCTCATCGCCAACATAAGACATTCGATTTATTAACATTTGAAGGATATAACAATGTAGATGAAGTAGAGAAGTTTAAAGGTTCTTTAATAAAAGTACCAGAAGAGCAGTTAGGTGAACTTGCTGAAGGTGAATACTACTATCATGAAATTATTGGTTGCAGTGTTGTAACGGAAGAAGGAGAAGCGCTAGGGACAATCAAAGAGATTCTATCTCCTGGTGCAAATGATGTTTGGGTAATTAAACGCCCGAAGGGTCAAGATCTCTTAATTCCTTATATCGATGACGTTGTACTTCAAGTTAATATTGAAAATAAATTAGTAACCATTCATGTAATGGAAGGGCTGCTATAATGAAAATTGATATTTTAACGTTGTTCCCAGACATGTTTACCGGTGTATTTGGATCTTCTATATTAAAGAAGGCACAAGAAAAAGAAGCGGTAAACCTTCGTGTTGTTAACTTTCGTGATTATACAACAAGTAAGCATAATAGTGTAGACGATTATCCTTACGGCGGAGGAGCTGGTATGGTGCTTACTCCTCAGCCTATTTTTGATGCTGTAGAAGATTTGACGAAAGAGACAGAGCGTAAGCCTAGAGTTGTCTTAATGTGTCCGCAGGGCGAAAGATTTACGCAGAAGAAAGCGGAAGAGCTTGCAGGGGAAGAACATTTGATCTTCGTATGTGGGCATTATGAAGGGTATGACGAACGAATTCGTGAGCATCTCGTAACGGATGAGATTTCTATTGGTGACTATGTATTAACGGGCGGAGAATTAGCCTCTATGGTTATTACTGATAGTGTTGTACGTCTCTTGCCAGGTGTGCTAGGAAATCATGCTTCACAAGTAGAGGATTCGTTTAGTACAGGTTTATTAGAGCATCCTCATTATACACGTCCGGCTGATTTTCGTGGTATGAAGGTACCGGATGTATTAATGTCAGGGAATCATAAAAACATTGATGAATGGCGACATAAGGAATCTTTGCGTCGAACGTATACGCGTAGACCGGATTTGTTAGATGAGAGAGAGTTATCTAAACAAGAGAAAAAATGGCTTGAGGAAATAAAGCGAGAGCAGTAATAACTTCATATATTTGCTATTGCAACAGGCCTAGTAATATGCTATTATAACATTTGTGCTACTGAAATCAGTAGCCGTATTAACGATGTTCCGCTGTAATTTATTAAGACTTTATAAGAGCATCTGTTTAAAGGAGAGAATTTAATATGCAACAATTAATCGCAGAAATTACAAAAGGCCAATTAAAAACTGACCTTCCTTCATTCCGTCCTGGTGACACTTTACGTGTACACGTAAAAGTTGTTGAGGGAACTCGTGAAAGAATTCAGCTTTTCGAAGGTGTTGTAATTAAACGTCGTGGTGGCGGAATCAGTGAAACATTCACAGTTCGTAAGATTTCTTACGGTGTAGGTGTTGAGCGTACATTCCCAGTTCACACGCCAAGAATCGCGAAAATCGAAGTACTTCGCCGTGGTAAAGTACGTCGTGCTAAGTTATACTACTTACGTAACCTTCGCGGTAAAAAAGCACGTATTAAAGAAATTCGATAAGACATGTATGGGAGCTTGTAAATGCACAAGCTCCCTTTTTCCAATCTATATGAAATTTTGGTATAATACGAGCAGTTTACATAACCGTGGAGGGGAAATGCATGAAAAAAGAGAAGAGTTCACTTTGGGAATGGATTAAGGCAATTTTGATTGCTGTTGTATTAGCTGGTGTTATTAGACAGTTTTTCTTTGCGCCAATTCTCGTAGACGGGGTATCGATGGCACCTACTTTACATGATCGTGATCGAATGATTGTGAATAAAATTGGTTATCACATTGGAGATCCAAAACGCTTTGATATTATCGTATTTCGAGCAACAGAAGATAAAGATTACATTAAGCGCATTATAGGCCTGCCAGGCGATGAAATAGAGTATCGTAATGATAAACTGTATGTTAACGGAAAGGCTTATGAGGAGCCGTATTTAGACAAGCAGAAAAAGCAAATTGCTGACGGACCGCTTACATATGATTTTAATCTTGAAGAAATGACAGGCAAGAAAACCGTTCCAAAAGATCAATTATTTGTTTTAGGTGATAATCGTCGTTTTAGTAAAGATAGCCGTTCAATCGGTACGATTTCAATGGATCAAGTAATTGGTAAAGCTAATATGTTATATTGGCCGTTAGAAGACGCACGTATTGTGAAATAAATGAAAAAGAAGGTGGCAACATGGTAATTCAATGGTTTCCAGGGCATATGGCGAAGGCTAGACGCCAAGTAACGGAGAAATTAAAATTAATTGATGTTGTAATTGAACTTGTAGATGCTCGATTACCATTATCATCTCGAAACCCAATGATTGATGAAATCATTACACATAAGCCAAGGCTTGTTGTTTTAAATAAAGCGGATATGGCGGATGATCGTTTAACAAAACAATGGATCGCATATTTTAAAGAAAAAGGCCATATGGCAATTTCGATTAACGCGCAAGCTGGACAAGGTATGAAGGAAATTGCAGCAGCTTGTAAAGTACTTGTTAAAGAAAAATTTGATAAAATGGTTGCAAAAGGTATTAGACCGAGAGCGATTCGTGCATTAATTGTAGGTATACCAAATGTTGGTAAATCTACATTGATTAATAAATTGGCAAAGAAAAATATTGCTAAAACAGGAGATCGTCCAGGTGTGACAACAGCTCAACAATGGATTAAAGTTGGGAAGGAAATGGAATTGTTAGATACACCAGGTATTCTGTGGCCTAAATTTGAAGATCAATTAGTGGGTCTTCGTTTAGCGACAACGGGTGCAATTAAAGATTCAATTTTAAATTTACAAGATGTAGCTGTTTACGCATTACGTTTTATGGAGAAACATTATCCAGAACGCTTGAAAGAACGCTATAATTTAAATGAGATTCCAGAAGATATTGTGGAATTATTCGATGCAATTGGAAAAAATAGAGGCTGCTTAATGGGCGGCGGAATGATTGATTATGATAAGACATCTGAGCTTGTGCTTCGTGAGCTTCGTGGTGGCAAACTTGGAAAAATGACGTTTGAAACACCGGAAGAGTTTGGAGAGCAAGTGGAAGATGTGGAAAAAATAGAAGAAGTATAAGACGTGCGTTTGTGCGTCTTTTCTTTTTGGATATGTTTAAAAAGGAGCTTGTATAAATGCAAACTATGACGATAAAAGAAGCGGAAAATGTATTGAAAGAAATTATGAATGAAGAAGATGATCGCTTTCAACTGTTAATGAAAGATGATCGAAAAGGTGTTCAAAAGCTCGTTTTGAAGTGGTATAAACAAAAAGAGTTAGAACAGAAAGAAAAAGAGAAGTTTTTTGAAATGTCCAAGTATGAAAATGCTTTGCGTGAAAAAGGGGTCACATATATCGCGGGTATTGATGAAGTAGGGCGCGGGCCATTGGCTGGGCCTGTTGTGACGGCAGCTGTCGTTCTTCCTGAGGATTTTTATATTCCAGGGTTAAATGACTCAAAAAAGTTGAGTGAAGCGAAACGTGAGCGTTTTTATGATGAAATAAAAGTACAAGCAATTGCAATTGGAGTAGGAATTGTATCACCGCAAGTTATTGATGACATTAATATTTACCAAGCAACGAAACAAGCGATGTTAGATGCAGTTGCAAATTTATCTTGTACACCTCAACATTTATTAATTGATGCGATGAAGCTTCCTACACCAATTCCGCAAACATCAATTATTAAAGGTGATGCGAAAAGTGTTTCGATTTCAGCAGCATCCATTATAGCAAAAGTAACGAGAGATCGTATGATGAAAGAACTGGGAGAGAAGTATCCTGAATATGGATTTGAGCAACATATGGGATATGGCACAAAGCAACATTTAGAGGCAATTGAAGTGCATGGAGTACTAGATGAACACCGCAAGTCATTCGCACCAATTAAAGATATGATTCAAAAATAAGCTGTAAATATACAGCTTATTTTTTTATTTTGGCATATAAACATTACTATTTTCGAAAAAGAATAAAGCGATTTCAGTTTTCTGACACTTTATTGTAGACAGCGTGCCAATCATCTTATACAATGGCAATGTAATGTTTTTTAAACATTAAAAAACTTTTCGAGTAAAACAGGAAAACAGGGGAGGATGGGACCATGAATATCCATGAGTACCAAGGTAAGGCAGTCCTTAGAAGCTATGGGGTTAGCGTTCCGAACGGGAAGGTTGCGTTTACAGTAGAAGAAGCTGTAGAAGCAGCGAAAGAATTAGGAACAGATGTATGTGTAGTGAAAGCACAAATTCACGCTGGTGGACGCGGCAAAGCTGGCGGAGTAAAAGTTGCGAAAAATTTAGATGAAGTTCGTACATATGCAGAAAGCATTTTAGGAACTACACTTGTGACACATCAAACAGGTCCTGAAGGTAAGGAAGTAAAACGCTTACTTATCGAAGAAGGTTGCGATATTAAAAAAGAATATTATGTAGGTCTAGTTTTAGATCGTGCAACTTCTCAAGTTGTTTTAATGGCGTCTGAAGAAGGCGGAACAGAAATTGAAGAAGTAGCAGAAAAAACACCTGAAAAAATCTTTAAAGAATATATTGATCCAGCAGTAGGCTTGCAAGGTTTCCAAGCGCGCCGAATTGCATTTAACATCAATATTCCAAAAGAGCTTGTAGGACAAGCTGTGAAGTTTATGATGGGCTTATATCGTGCGTTTATCGAAAAAGATTGCTCTATCGCTGAGATTAACCCACTTGTTACAACAGGCGAAGGTAAAGTTATGGCATTAGATGCAAAATTAAACTTTGATTCTAATGCGTTATATCGCCATAAAGACATTTTAGAGCTTCGTGATCTTGATGAAGAGGATTCAAAAGAAATTGAAGCTTCAAAATACGACTTAAACTACATTCCTTTAGATGGAAATATCGGTTGTATGGTTAATGGTGCAGGTTTAGCGATGGCTACAATGGATATCATTAAACATTACCACGGTGACCCAGCTAACTTCTTAGATGTTGGTGGCGGTGCAACCGCAGAAAAAGTTACAGAAGCATTCAAAATTATCCTTTCTGACAAAAATGTAAAAGGTATCTTCGTTAACATTTTTGGTGGCATTATGAAGTGTGATGTTATTGCAGAAGGTGTTATTGAAGCAACGAAACAAGTAGGTCTTGAGTTACCTTTAGTTGTACGTCTTGAAGGCACAAACGTAGAACTAGGTAAGAAAATTTTAAATGAGTCTGGCTTAAATATTGTTGCAGCAGAATCTATGGCAGACGGTGCACAAAAAATTGTTTCACTAGTGGGCTAATAGAAAGCGGGGGAGAAAAATGAGCGTATTAGTTAATAAAGATACAAAAGTTATTGTTCAAGGTATTACAGGTTCTCAAGGTTTATTCCATACAAAACAAATGATTGAATACGGTACGAAAATTGTCGGTGGTGTAACACCAGGTAAGGGCGGCACTGATATTGAAGGTGTACCAGTATTTGATACAGTAGAAGATGCAGTGAAAGCAACAGGCGCAAACGCTTCAGTTGTATACGTTCCACCCGCTTTTGCGGCAGATGCAATTATGGAAGCTGTTGATGCAGAAATTGATTTAGTAGTATGTATTACTGAAGGGATTCCTGTATTAGATATGGTAAACGTAAAGAGATATATGGCGGGTAAACATACACGTTTACTTGGACCAAACTGCCCAGGTGTAATCACACCAGATGAATGTAAGATTGGTATTATGCCAGGATATATTCATAAAAAAGGTCATGTTGGTATCGTATCTCGCTCTGGTACATTAACTTATGAAGCTGTACATCAGTTAACACAAGAAGGTATTGGCCAATCTACTGCTGTAGGTATCGGCGGAGACCCTGTTAACGGTACAGACTTTATTGATGCGTTAAAAGCATTTAATGAAGATGAAGAAACACATGCTGTAATTATGATTGGTGAAATCGGCGGTACAGCAGAAGAAGAGGCAGCTGAATGGGTAAAAGCTAATATGACAAAACCTGTCGTAGGCTTCATTGGTGGTCAAACAGCGCCTGCTGGCAAACGTATGGGCCATGCTGGTGCAATCATTTCTGGCGGTAAAGGAACTGCTGCTGAAAAGATTAAAACAATGGAAGCTTGTGGCATTAAAGTAGCTGAAACTCCAGCAGTTATGGGAGAAACGCTAATCTCTGTTTTAAAAGAAAAAGGTTTATTTGAGACTTGTAAAAACTATTAATCTGTTGAAAGACACCTTCTTACTTGAGGGTGTCTTTTTACACTTTTTTCTGTTTACATAATAAAAATTATGGGTAAGTAGAATCAAGATGAAAAGAGAGAGATTATTACATGTTCATTACTTGCTAGCAGATTATTGGAAAGCGATGGAGAGGCTACTATATGTCGATCCAGAATTAAAGAACATATATAATTTTAACGAAAAACAAATGGAACACTACACTGGAATATCCTCGAAAAAATCTTCAGAACTAGTAAAATTTCTTCAAAATTCAAATCTTCCGCAATATATATCTTATTTAGAGAGAAATCGTATTTTTTATATAACGATATGGGATGAAGATTATCCGCAATTATTACGTGAAATACAAGACCCTCCCTTCGTTTTATATGGAAAAGGAGAGAAAGATTTCCTGAATAAAGTAAATAAATTAGCAGTTGTTGGAACGAGAGAACCATCATTATATGGTTATGAGAGTTTGAAGTTTATTTTACACCCTTTATTAGAAAGAGAGTGGCTTATTGTCAGTGGGTTTGCAAAAGGGATAGATACAATGTCTCATGAGATTACAGTAAGGCATCATTGCCCGACTATTGCGATATTAGGGCATGGATTGTCTTTTATGTATCCGAAAGAAAATAGACATTTATATGAAATGTGGAAGGAATATATATTGTTATTGACAGAGTATCCGCCGCACTATGCACCGAAAAAATGGTATTTTCCAAAAAGGAACCGGATTATTAGTGGTATAAGTAAAGGTGTTTTAGTTGTAGAAGCGAAATCGAGAAGTGGAACACTTATTACTGCAGACCTTGCGTTAGAGCAAAATAGAGAGGTGTTTGCGCTTCCTGGACCTATATTTGTAGAGGGGGCATCGGGAACGAATCATCTTATTCAGCAAGGAGCAAAACTAGTAAGAAATGCAGAAGATATCTTGGAAGAGATTTTAAATTAACCTTATATTTTTATGTTTTTATTAAACAATTATTGACAAATGGTAGATTGGCACTGTATGGTATATTCATTCTTGATTGACAAAAACAAGAGAAATCAATAAGATTAATGAAGACTTGAATCCACCTCTTAAGGAGGCACTAGCATGTCAGATTACCTCGTAATCGTGGAGTCGCCTTCTAAGGCGAAGACCATTGAGAAATATTTAGGGAAAAAATACAAAGTTGTCGCGTCTATGGGACATGTTCGCGATTTGCCAAAAAGTCAAATGGGGATAGAAGTAAAGAACAACTTCACCCCGAAGTATATTACCATTCGTGGTAAAGGTCCCGTCTTAAAAGATTTAAAATCAGCGGCGAAAAAAGCAAAGAAAGTCTATCTCGCGGCCGATCCAGACCGTGAAGGGGAAGCGATTGCTTGGCATTTAGCGAATACGTTAAATGTGGACGTTGAATCAGATTGTCGGGTTGTGTTTAATGAGATTACGAAAGATGCAATCAAAGAATCATTTAAACATCCTCGTGCAATTAATATGGATTTAGTGGATGCACAACAAGCAAGACGTATACTTGATCGTCTTGTTGGTTACAATATTAGTCCTTTATTATGGAAGAAAGTAAAAAAAGGATTAAGTGCAGGGCGTGTACAATCTGTAGCAGTTC
The DNA here is from genome assembly GCF_039134555.1 of Bacillus sp. BR3(2024). NCBI lineage: Bacteria > Bacillati > Bacillota > Bacilli > Caryophanales > Bacillaceae > Bacillus > Bacillus sp. BR3(2024). The sequence continues at coordinate 3,677,266 of NZ_CP152433.1, read as the reverse complement.
GTTTAATCATCGAGCGTGAAAGGGAAATTCAAAACTTTGAACCTGAAGAATTCTGGACAATTAAAACAGAATTTGTAAAAGGAAAAGACACATTTGAAGCAAGCTTTTACGGTGTAGATGGTGAAAAAGTTCAATTAACAAATGAAACGCAAGTGAATGAAATAATTGAACAGATGAAAGACAATGCGTTTTCAGTTGAAAATGTAACGCGCAAAGAGCGAAAACGTAATCCTGCATTACCGTTTACAACATCTTCCTTGCAACAAGAAGCAGCACGTAAGTTAAACATGCGAGCAAAGAAAACAATGATGCTTGCACAGCAATTGTATGAAGGGATAGATCTTGGAAAACAAGGAACTGTAGGTCTTATTACGTATATGAGAACTGATTCAACACGTATCTCAGAAACAGCTCAAACAGAGGCTCGTACTTACATCACTGAAGCGTATGGTACGGAATACATAGGAACAGAAAAGAAGAAAGAAACGAAAAAGTCAAATGCACAAGATGCGCATGAGGCAATTCGTCCTACTTCAGTAATGAGAAAGCCAGAGGAACTAAAAAGTTTCTTAGGTCGTGATCAACTTCGATTATATAAATTGATTTGGGAGCGATTTGTTGCAAGTCAAATGGCGTCTGCTATAATGGATACTGTGACAGCGAGACTCATTAATAACAATGTTCAGTTCCGTGCAAGTGGATCAGTTGTAAAGTTCCCAGGATTTATGAAAGTGTATGTAGAGTCAAAAGATGATGGTGCTGAAGAAAAGGATAAGATGTTGCCACCTTTAGAAGTAGGGGAAACTGTATTTTCAAAGGATTTAGAACCAAAGCAACATTTTACACAACCTCCTCCGCGCTATACAGAGGCTCGCCTAGTAAGAACACTTGAAGAACTTGGAATTGGAAGACCGTCAACATATGTACCTACACTTGAAACAATTCAAAAGCGTGGGTATGTAGGTTTGGATAATAAACGCTTCGTTCCGACTGAACTTGGTGAAATAGTAATTGAACTTATTTTAGAGTTTTTCCCAGAAATTATTAACATTGAATTTACTGCCAATATGGAGCAAAGCCTTGATGAAGTAGAAGAAGGAAATGCGAATTGGGTAAAAATTGTTGATGATTTCTACGTAGGTTTTGAACCGCGTTTAGAAAAAGCGGAAAAAGAAATGCGTGAAGTGGAAATTAAAGATGAACCAGCTGGGGAAGATTGTGAATTATGTAATCACCCAATGGTCTTTAAAATGGGTAAATACGGGAAATTTATGGCTTGCTCGAATTTCCCAGATTGTCGTAATACAAAGCCGATTGTGAAAGAAATCGGTGTTACTTGTCCAAAGTGTGATAAGGGTCAAATTATTGAACGCCGTAGTAATAAAAAGAAACGTCTTTTCTATGGGTGCGGTACGTATCCGGAATGCGACTTTGTATCTTGGGATAAGCCAATTGGTCGTAAGTGTCCGAAGTGCGAAGGCATGCTTGTAGAGAAAAAGTTGAAAAAAGGCGTGCAAGTACAATGTATTTCGTGCGATTATGAAGAAGAACAACAAATGTGAGCGTAACTGCTCACATTTTTTTCGGGAAGAAAAGGAAAGGTGATATAAATGACAACACAAGTAGTAAACGTCATTGGCGCAGGTCTTGCAGGAAGTGAAGCAGCTTACCAAATTGCAAAACGTGGTGTCCAAGTTAGATTATATGAAATGAGACCGGTAAGGCAAACGCCAGCTCATCACACAGATAAATTCGCTGAATTAGTATGTAGTAACTCACTTCGTGCAAACACTTTAACAAATGCAGTTGGAGTTATTAAAGAGGAAATGCGCTTAATGGATTCTGTAATTATTCGTGCGGCGGATGAGTGCTCTGTACCAGCTGGAGGTGCTTTAGCTGTAGATCGTCATGAGTTCGCAGCTAAAGTAACAGAATACGTAAAGAACCATCCAAATGTAACTGTAATGAATGAAGAAATTACAGATATTCCAGAGGGACCGACAATTATTGCTACAGGTCCATTAACATCTCCTGATCTTTCTGCAAAATTGAAAGAATTAACAGGAGAAGATTATTTCTACTTCTATGATGCTGCAGCCCCAATCGTAGAAAAAGACAGCATTGACATGAATAAAGTGTATTTAAAATCGCGTTATGACAAAGGTGAAGCTGCATATTTAAATTGCCCAATGACAGAAGAAGAGTTTGATCGTTTTTATGAGGCTCTAATTGCTGCTGAGACAGTGCCTTTAAAAGAGTTTGAAAAAGAAATTTTCTTTGAAGGTTGTATGCCAGTAGAAGTTATGGCAAGTAGAGGGAGACAGACGTTAGTATTTGGACCTATGAAACCTGTTGGATTGGAAGATCCCAAAACAGGGAAAACGCCATATGCTGTTGTTCAGTTACGTCAAGATGATGCAGCGGGAACTTTATACAATATCGTAGGTTTCCAAACTCATTTAAAGTGGGGACCGCAAAAAGAAGTGCTACAGTTAATTCCGGGATTGGAAAATGCAGAGATTGTACGTTATGGTGTAATGCATCGTAATACGTTTATTAATTCACCTAATTTGCTTCGTCCAACATATCAATATAAACAACGTGATGATTTATTCTTCGCTGGTCAAATGACTGGAGTAGAGGGATATGTTGAATCAGCAGCATCAGGATTATTAGCAGGAATTAATGCTGCGCGTCTTGTGCAAGGTGAAGAGCCAGTTGTATTACCGCCAGTAACTGCGATGGGTAGCATGGCAAATTACATTACGGCAACGAACGCTAAAAACTTCCAGCCGATGAATGCGAACTTCGGTCTATTTGCACCGTTAGAGAAGAAGATTAAAAAGAAAGTAGAACGAAATGAAGCGTACGCAGCACGCGCTTTAGAAACGATTCGAAATTTTGTAAATATTTAGTTAAATTTCTTGCAAAGGCTACTAAGTTGTGATACGATTTAGTAGCCTTTATTGAGGTGAGTTGTGTGAATGTGAAGAAATTGTTACAATTATTCGTTGGATATTTACAAATTGAAAGAAATTATTCAAAATATACAATTGCAAGTTATCAAAATGATTTAGAACATTTTGTGCAATTTATGGAACGAGAAGGCATATCCTCTTTTTTAGACGTTACATACGCGGATGTTCGTTTGTACTTAACGACGTTGCACGATGAAAAGTTAGCCCGTAAATCTGTCGCAAGAAAAGTATCAAGCTTACGAAGTTTATATCGTTTTTTGATGCGTGAAGGTTATCGAAAGGATAATCCGTTTGCACTTGCGTCACTCCCCAAAAAAGAATTGTCAATCCCAAAGTTTTTATATGCTGAAGAGTTAGAGGAATTATTTGAAGTTTCTGACAAGGAAACGCCATTAGGTCAAAGGAATCAAGCTTTATTAGAGTTGATGTATGCGACTGGGATCCGTGTGAGTGAATGTGTCAATTTACAACTTACCGATATTGACTTTGCGGTGGGAACAATTTTAGTAATGGGAAAAGGAAAAAAACAAAGGTATATTCCGTTCGGAAGCTATGCGCAAGATTCTTTAATTACTTATATAGAGAATGGGAGAAAACAGTTAGTTAATAAGACTGACGAAGATTCTCATATGGTATTTTTAAATGCGAAAGGTACACCGCTAACAAGTCGTGGGGTTCGTTATGTTTTAAATGAACTCATTAAAAAGGCTTCGCTGACAATGCGGATAAGTCCCCATATGTTAAGGCATACATTTGCTACACATATGCTAGATGAAGGGGCGGATTTACGTACTGTACAGGAGCTATTAGGCCATGAAAATTTGTCGACGACACAAATTTATACGCATGTCTCTAAAGAAAGATTGCGTTCTGTTTACATGAAGCATCACCCGCGGGCATAAATTGCTTTAAAAGCTATAAAAACAAATAAAGGAGTTTTTTCTATGGGGAATTTCCACGCTACAACGATATTTGCAGTTCATCATAATGGAGAATGTGCAATGGCTGGAGATGGCCAAGTGACAATGGGAAATGCTGTTGTAATGAAACATACAGCTCGTAAAGTTCGTAAACTTTTCCAAGGTAAAGTTTTAGCTGGTTTCGCAGGATCAGTTGCTGACGCATTTACTCTTTTTGAAATGTTTGAAGGGAAATTAGAAGAGTATAATGGCAACTTGCAGCGTGCTGCTGTTGAAATGGCAAAACAATGGCGTGGCGATAAAATGTTACGTCAGCTAGAAGCGATGCTCATTGTCATGGATAAAACAACTATGCTCCTTGTTTCAGGTACAGGAGAAGTGATTGAACCGGATGATGGTATTTTAGCAATTGGATCTGGTGGGAATTATGCACTTTCTGCAGGTCGTGCTTTAAAGCAATATGCAAGTGAACACTTAACAGCGAAGCAAATTGCGAAAGCGAGTTTAGAGATTGCTGGCGATATTTGTGTTTATACGAATCACAACATAATTGTTGAAGAATTGTAGAATCGTAAGGGAGGCATTTTATATGCATTTACATTTTACTCCGCGCCAAATTGTGGAAAAATTAGATCAATACATCATCGGTCAAAAAGACGCAAAGAAAGCGGTTGCTGTAGCGTTGAGAAATCGATATCGCCGCAGTAAATTAGCTGAAAATTTACGTGACGAAATTGCGCCTAAAAATATTTTAATGATTGGACCGACAGGTGTTGGGAAAACAGAGGTAGCACGACGAATGGCGAAACTCGTTGGAGCACCTTTTATTAAGGTTGAGGCTACAAAATTCACAGAAGTTGGATATGTGGGTAGAGATGTAGAGTCGATGGTACGTGACTTGGTGGAAACATCGGTTCGTATCGTAAAAGAAGAAATGGTAGTGAAAGTTCAAGATAAAGCAGAAGAGCAAGCGAATCAACGTCTTGTTGAAATTTTAGTGCCGAGTCCGGAGAAGCAATCTGGATTCAAAAATCCATTAGAGATGCTTTTTGGAGGCGCTCAAAATTCGAATCAAACGTCTGATACACAAGAAGATGTTGAAATCGAAAAGAAACGTCAAGATGTGGAGAGAAAGCTTGCTGCAGGGCTTCTTGAAGAAGAAATTGTATCGATTGAAGTGACTGAACAACAGTCTTCCATGTTTGATATGTTACAAGGAACTGGCATGGAACAAATGGGAATGAATTTCCAAGATGCGCTAGGAAGTTTTATGCCGAAAAAAACGAAAAAACGTAAACTTTCTGTAAAAGAAGCAAGAAAACTCTTGACAAATGAAGAGGCACAGCGCTTAATTGATATGGATGAAGTTACACAAGAGGCTGTTTATCGTGCTGAACAGCTCGGGATTATTTTTATCGATGAAATTGACAAAATTGCTGGTAAGCAGTCGAATAGCGTAGATGTATCACGTGAAGGTGTGCAACGTGACATTCTGCCAATTGTAGAAGGGTCGAATGTTGCGACAAAATACGGATCAGTAAAAACGGATTATATTTTATTCGTTGCAGCTGGAGCGTTCCATATGTCTAAACCGTCGGATTTAATTCCGGAATTGCAAGGGAGATTTCCGATTCGAGTAGAATTAACAAAATTATCGACAGACGATTTTGTTAAAATATTAATCGAGCCTGACAATGCGTTAATTAAACAATATATGGCATTATTAGCGACTGAAGGTATAGAAATTGAATTTTCAGACGAAGCTATTCGTAAGATTGCTGAGATTGCTTATCAAGTTAATCAGGATACAGATAATATTGGAGCAAGAAGACTTCATACGATTATGGAGAAGCTCCTTGAAGATTTATCGTTTGAAGCATCTGAAATTACGTTAGAGAAAATAACGATAACACCTCAATACGTTGAGGAGAAATTAGCAACAATTGCTAAAAATAAAGATGTGAGCCAGTTTATTTTGTAATAGTGTCATCAGGTGACTCGCCCTAGTTTCCAAGTGATGAAAAAATATGTGAGTAACATGTAGGAGGAACTTTTGAAATGGAATTATTAGCAAAAACGAGAAAATTAAATGCGTTATTACAGAGCGCAGCAGGGAAGCCTGTAAACTTTAGAGAAATGTCTGACACAATGTGTGAAGTAATCGAAGCAAACGTATTCGTAGTTAGCCGTCGTGGTAAATTACTAGGTTATGCAATTCACCAACAAATCGAAAACGAACGCATGAAGCAAATGCTTGCAGAACGTCAATTCCCAGAAGAATATACACAAAGCTTATTCAACATTACAGAAACATCTTCAAACTTAGATGTGAACAGTGCTTACACAGCATTCCCAGTAGAAAACAGAGAATTATTCGGTCAAGGTTTAACTACAATCGTACCAATCGTTGGTGGCGGTGAGCGTCTAGGTACATTAGTATTAGCTCGTCTTGGTCAAGAGTTCTTAGATGATGATTTAATCCTTGCTGAGTACAGCTCAACTGTTGTAGGTATGGAAATCTTACGTGAAAAAGCAGAAGAAATCGAAGAGGAAGCGCGTAGTAAAGCTGTTGTTCAAATGGCAATCAGCTCATTATCTTACAGTGAGTTAGAAGCAATTGAGCATATCTTCGAAGAATTAAATGGAACAGAAGGTTTACTTGTTGCAAGTAAAATTGCTGATCGCGTAGGAATTACTCGCTCTGTAATCGTAAATGCACTACGTAAATTAGAAAGTGCTGGTGTTATTGAGTCTCGCTCTTTAGGTATGAAAGGAACATACATTAAAGTGCTAAACGACAAGTTTCTACAAGAACTTGCTAAATTAAAAACAAACTAATTTATAAAAAACTCTCCTCAATTGAGGAGAGTTTTTTTGTGCAATGGATAGAAGATGCTTGTGAAAAGTGTCATAAGCGTGTTTTCTGGGAAAACTATTAATTGTATTTACTTTTTTGCTTAAAAGAAAAGAAGGTTGGTAATACTAGAATTCGAGTATGAACAAAGAAAGTTTTACATTGTTCGCATTTTCGACTTGATTGTAATATTTCAGTATGATATAGTAAGCAGTGGTGTCAGTACAAAGTACACACGTTTACTGATTTAAGTGTTGGTGCTACGTTTGTAGTTTCGCTTAGAGATGAAGTAAACGGAGGATATCAAAAACCATTTAGGAGGAACTATATTATGTCAGTAATTTCTATGAAGCAATTGCTTGAAGCTGGTGTTCATTTCGGACATCAAACTCGTCGTTGGAACCCAAAAATGAAGCGTTACATTTTCACAGAGCGTAACGGTATCTACATCATCGACTTACAAAAAACTGTGAAAAAAGTTGAGGAAGCTTACAGAACGATGCGCGACATCGCTGCTGAAGGCGGAGACATCTTATTCGTAGGTACTAAAAAACAAGCACAAGAAGCTATTAAAGAAGAAGCAACTCGTGCTGGTATGTACTTCGTTAACCAACGTTGGTTAGGTGGAACTTTAACAAACTTCCAAACAATCCAAAAGCGTATCAAGCGTCTTAAAGACATCGAAAGAATGCAAGAAGATGGTACTTTCGAAGTACTTCCTAAGAAAGAAGTTGTTCAACTTAAAAAAGAGTTAGAGCGTCTTGAGAAATTCTTAGGCGGTATTAAAGATATGAAAGGTCTTCCAAGTGCATTATTCGTAGTAGACCCTCGTAAAGAGCGTATTGCAGTTGCTGAAGCACGCAAATTACACATTCCAATCATCGGTATCGTTGATACAAACTGTGATCCAGACGAAATCGATCACGTTATCCCAGCAAACGATGATGCAATTCGTGCTGTAAAACTTCTTACATCTAAAATGGCAGACGCGATCCTTGAAGCAAAACAAGGTGAAGAAACTGTTACTGCGTAACAAAGTTGGAAAGGTGATAAGGGGTTCGGCCTTTTATCACCTTTTTTAAGGTATAAACACCTTTATAAAAGGTATAAATACATATTTTAGGAGGATGAAAAGTATGGCAATCACTGCTCAAATGGTAAAAGAATTACGTGAAAAAACTGGCGCAGGTATGATGGACTGCAAAAAAGCTTTAACAGAAACTAATGGCGACATGGAGAAGGCAATTGACTTCTTACGTGAAAAAGGTATTGCGAAAGCTGCTAAAAAAGCAGACCGCATTGCTGCTGAAGGTTTAACTTTCATCGAAACAAACGGTAACGACGCTTTAATCTTAGAATTAAACTCTGAAACTGATTTCGTTGCGAAAAACGAAGGTTTCCAAACACTAATTAAAGAATTAGCTGCTCACTTATTAACTAACAAACCAGCTAACGTTGAAGAAGCTATGGCTCAAACAATGGAAAACGGTAAAAAAGTTGAAGAGCACATCAACGAAGCAATCGCTAAAATTGGTGAAAAACTTACACTTCGTCGTTTCGAAATCGTATCAAAAACTGATGCAGATGCATTCGGTGCTTACCTACACATGGGTGGACGCATTGGTGTATTAACAGTTCTTGAAGGTTCTACTGATGAAGCTGCTGCTAAAGATGTTGCAATGCACATCGCTGCAGTTAACCCTAAATACATCGACCGCGATGCTGTAACAGCTGAAGAAGTTGAGCATGAGCGTCAAGTATTAACACAACAAGCATTAAACGAAGGCAAGCCTGAGAAAATCGTTGCGAAAATGGTTGAAGGCCGTCTAGGCAAATTCTTCGAAGAGATTTGCTTACTTGACCAAGCATTCGTTAAAAACCCTGATATGAAAGTTCGTCAGTTCGTTGAGTCTAAAGGCGGAACATTAAAAGGATTCGTTCGCTACGCTGTTGGTGAAGGTATCGAAAAACGCGAAGACAACTTTGCTGAAGAAGTAATGAACCAAGTAAAAGGTAGTAACTAATACAGATTAGGGAACACATTGTGTTCCCTTTTTTAAAATAAAGATGTAAGCAATTGGAGGTTCATTATGAGTAAACCGAAATATAATCGTGTCGTTTTAAAGCTAAGTGGAGAAGCTTTAGCTGGAGAGCAAGGATTTGGAATTAACCCAACTGTTATTAAGTCAGTTGCGGAACAAGTAAAAGAAATTGCAGAACTTGATGTAGAGGTTGCTGTTGTTGTTGGTGGCGGTAACATTTGGCGTGGAAAAATTGGAAGTGAAATGGGCATGGATCGTGCAGGGGCAGATTACATGGGCATGTTAGCGACAGTTATGAATTCATTAGCTCTTCAAGATAGCTTGGAGAATATCGGAATTCAAACTCGTGTACAAACTTCAATTGAGATGCGTCAAGTTGCAGAACCTTACATTCGTCGTAAAGCAGTTCGTCACTTAGAGAAAAAACGTGTTGTTATCTTTGCAGCAGGTACAGGTAACCCATACTTCTCTACAGATACAACAGCAGCATTACGTGCGGCAGAAATTGAAGCAGATGTAATTTTAATGGCGAAAAACAATGTAGATGGTGTATATAATGCGGATCCATCTATTGATCCAACAGCTACAAAATACGAAACGCTTACTTACTTAGATGTATTAAAAGAAGGTTTAGGTGTAATGGATTCTACAGCTTCTTCTCTATGTATGGATAATGATATTCCACTAATTGTATTCTCAGTTATGGAAAAAGGTAATATTAAACGTGCCGTTTTAGGCGAAAATATCGGAACAGTGGTAAGGGGGAAATAAATATGGGACAACAAGTATTGAAGTCTTCAAATGAAAAAATGGAAAAAGCAGTTGCTGCTTATTCTCGTGAATTAGCAACAGTTCGTGCTGGTCGTGCAAACGCGTCTGTATTAGATAAGGTACAAGTTGATTACTATGGTGCACCAACACCAGTTGTGCAATTAGCGAACATTACAGTTCCAGAAGCGCGTTTACTAGTAATTCAACCTTATGATAAAACTTCTATCGGTGATATTGAAAAAGCAATTTTAAAAGCAGATTTAGGCTTAAACCCTTCTAATGATGGAACTGTAATTCGTATTGCATTCCCTGCACTAACAGAAGAGCGTCGTCGTGATCTTGTAAAAGTTGTGAAAAAATATGCTGAAGAAGCAAAAGTTGCTGTTCGTAACGTACGTCGTGACGGAAATGATGATCTTAAGAAGCTTGAAAAAGCTGGCGAGATTACAGAAGATGATTTAAGAGGATATACTGAAGATATCCAAAAAGAAACAGATAAATATATTGCAAAAGTTGACGAAATCGCAAAAAACAAAGAAAAAGAAATCATGGAAGTGTAATAGCGATAACTTCGCAAATATGACCCTCTTCTTAAGGGGGTCTTTTTACACTTTTAGGCATACGTCTGCTTGCTGGAGGGTATGAATGATGTTTAAAAACTTTCCTTTTTTTAAAGGTAAAAAGGACACATCGTTTGATCATCTCGTTGAAGAAGTGAAAAAAGGATATATCCCAGAACATATTGCCATCATTATGGATGGGAATGGAAGATGGGCAAAGAGGAGAGCAATGCCTCGTATTGCGGGACATCATGAAGGTATGCAAGTTGTAAAGAAAATTACAAAATTTGCAAGTAAACTTAATGTGAAAGTGTTAACTCTCTATGCTTTTTCAACTGAGAACTGGAAAAGACCGAAAAAGGAAGTTGATTATTTAATGAAGCTTCCAGAAGAATTTCTAGGTACATTTTTACCAGAATTGATTGAAGAAAACGTACAAGTCCAAGTAATAGGGCAAAAAGATCGTCTTCCTACGCATACACGCAGAGCGATGGAGAAAGCCATGGAAGATACGAAAGAGAATACGGGATTAATTCTTAATTTCGCGTTAAACTATGGAAGTCGAGATGAAATCGTTTCTGCTGTGCAACATATGATGAAAGATAATGAGGAAGGAAAAATTCGTTCTGAAGAGGTAAGTGAAGAAATGCTTTCCTCCTACTTAATGACGAGTTCTTTACCTGATCCAGAGTTGTTAATCCGAACAAGCGGAGAGCTACGTATTAGTAATTTCATGTTATGGCAAATTGCATATTCGGAGTTTTGGTTTACAGACGTGTATTGGCCAGACTTCAAAGAAGAACATTTGCTAAATGCGATTACTGACTTTCAACATAGAGGGCGCAGATTCGGAGGCGTGTAGAAAGAGAGGGTTTGGTAGTGAAACAGAGAATTATTACTGGAGTGGTTGCTGCCGCGCTATTCATTCCCATCGTAATATACGGTGGCGTGCCTTTTACGGTTTTAGTGTATGCACTTGCTTCTATAGGTTTATATGAATTAATTCGTATGAATAAGCTTACGCTTATTTCAGTACCGACAGTTTTAGCTGCAGTATTATTGTGGATTCTTTTAATTCCAAGTAGTGCATCAGAACTGTTTACATGGATTGGATTAGGTAAATTGGAAATCACATTTGTGATTGTTTTATTACTTTTATCATATACAGTCCTTTCTAAGAATACATTTACTTTTGATAATGCTTCATTTTTACTGATGGCAACGACATATGTGGCAATGGGATTCTTATATTTAAATGAAACGAGAATATTAGGAATTAAATATGTATTTTGCGCATTATTTGTTATATGGGCTACTGATTCAGGCGCATATTTCGTAGGAAAAGCATTGGGCAAGAGAAAATTGTGGCCAGAAATTAGTCCGAATAAAACGATTGAAGGTTCATTAGGCGGTATCGTTTGTGGAATTATTGTGGCACTTGTTTACAACGTGTTCTTCCCAGTCGAATCGAATGTAGTAATTTTAATTGTGCTGACAATTATCATTTCTATTTTTGGACAAATTGGTGATTTAGTACAATCTGCTTTTAAACGTCATTATGGCGTAAAGGATTCAGGTACAATTTTACCTGGGCATGGTGGTATATTAGACCGAACAGATAGTTGGTTATTCGTTTTACCAATTCTCTACTTCTTATTACAATACAATTAATAAATGAACGAGGGGTTGGAGTCATGAAAAACATTAGTTTATTAGGTGCAAGCGGATCAATTGGTACACAAACTTTAGATGTATTACGCTCGCACCCAGACCAATTCCGTCTCGTTGCTTTTTCTGTAGGGAAAAATATTGACTACGCAGTAAAGGTAATTCAAGAATTTTCTCCGCAAATCGTCTCTGTGCAAAGAGAGGAAGATGTTTTAAAATTACAATCTGTTTCTGGTAATACAAAAATTGTATATGGTAGTGAAGGACTTTTAGAAGTAGCATTACATCCAGATGCGGAGATTGTAGTAAATGCTGTTGTAGGTAGCGTAGGGTTGTTACCAACACTTCGTGCAATTGAGGCGAAAAAAACAATTGGAATTGCAAATAAAGAAACGTTAGTAACTGCAGGACATCTTGTAATGGAAGCAGCACGAAAACATAATGTTTCGTTACTTCCAGTAGATAGTGAACATTCGGCTATTTTTCAGTGCTTGAATGGTGAAAATGAAAAAAGAATTTCTCGTCTTATTATAACGGCTTCTGGTGGAAGTTTCCGTGATAAAACGAGGGATGAATTGCATCATGTGACCGTAGAAGATGCGCTTCGACATCCAAACTGGTCAATGGGTTCGAAAATTACAATTGATTCTGCTACAATGATGAATAAGGGACTAGAAGTAATTGAAGCACATTGGCTTTTTGGTATCCCTTATGAGCAAATCGATGTTGTTTTACATAAAGAAAGTATTATCCATTCTATGGTTGAATTTGAAGATCGTAGTGTAATGGCGCAGCTTGGTTCACCTGATATGCGAGTACCAATTCAATACGCACTTACATATCCTGATAGATTGCCTCTTTCAGACACAAAACAGTTAAACTTATGGGAAATAGGGACGTTGCATTTTGAGAAAATGGACCAAGAACGATTCCGTTGTTTACGTTTTGCGTATGAAGCTGGAAAAGCAGGTGGAAGTATGCCAGCTGTAATGAACGCAGCGAATGAAGTAGCTGTTGAAGCCTTTTTACAAAAGAGAATTGGTTTCTTAACAGTGGAAGACCTCATTGAAAAAGCAATGAACCATCACAATGTCATTGCACGACCGAGCTTAGAGGAAATTTTGGAAATTGATGCGGCCACAAGACGGTTTGTGATGGAACAAATTTAGCAAAGGTGGTTATGGAATTGAATACAGCGATTGCCTTTATATTAATTTTCGGTGCACTCGTATTTTTCCATGAGCTAGGGCATCTATATTTCGCAAAAAGAGCAGGTATTTTATGCCGCGAGTTTGCGATTGGTTTTGGTCCGAAAATATTCTCATTTGAAAAGAATGAAACGGTGTATACGATTCGATTACTGCCCCTTGGTGGCTATGTAAGAATGGCCGGCGAGGATGCGGACACAGTTGAGTTAAAGCCTGGGAAAAAGGTTGGCCTTGTATTAAATGAAAAAGACGAAGTTGTGAAATTAGTTTTTGATGGATATGAAAAGTATCCAAATGTTCGTGTTATTGAAGTCGAACAAGCTGATTTGGAGCATAATTTAACAATTTCGGGCTATGAAGAGTACGAGGAAGAGCTTCAAACATTCCGAGTGAATGAAAAGGCTCGTATTATTACTGCGGGGGAAGAAATTCAAATTGCTCCGTATAATAGACAATTTGGCTCGAAAAAACTAGGGCAACGCGCTTTAACAATCTTTGCGGGTCCTGCAATGAACTTCATTTTAGCATTTGTTATTTTTGTGATTCTTGGATTTGTACAAGGGGTTCCTATTGACAAACCAATGGTCGGAAAAGTGATGGATAACAGTGCAGCACAGCAAGCTGGATTGAAAGAGAATGATACAATTCAAGCTATTGATGGGAAAAACACAAGTACATGGAAAGATGTTGTTACTATTGTACGTGAAAACCCAAATAAAGAAATTACGTTACAAGTAAAGCGTGATAATGAACAGTTTAATGTGAAAGTAACGCCAACACTCGATAAAGAAGGAAAAGACGAAGTTGGTAGAATCGGTGTGTATTCTCCTGTAGAGAAAACAGTAATGGGTTCTATTAAATCAGGATTTGAACAAACGTACCAATGGACGAAACTAATTTTTGAATCTCTTGTTAAATTAGTAACTGGTCAATTTTCTATTAATGAGTTATCAGGTCCAGTAGGAATTTATAATCTAACAGATCAAGTTGTAGATTATGGGTTTACGCGTGTACTAAGTTTAGCTGCAGTTCTAAGCATTAATCTTGGTTTATTTAATTTATTACCAGTTCCTGCTTTAGATGGTGGCCGTTTATTCTTCTTCTTAATTGAAGCGTTACGAGGGAAACCAATTGATCGCCAAAAAGAAGGAATGGTTCACTTTATTGGTTTTGCATTATTAATGTTACTTATGTTAGTTGTAACTTGGAATGACATTCGTAAGTTTTTCTTGTAAAATAAAGTGAAACTTATAATGAAATAGAGCTCGTAGAATAAAATCCCTCACCTAACTCGAGGTGAGGGGTTTTACTGCGTGTAAGAGTAAAATGAAGAGGTGCAAATAAATGAAACAAAGTATGGTATTCAGTCCTACATTACGTGAAGTTCCAGCTGATGCTGAAATTAAGAGTCATCAGCTATTACTTCGTGCAGGTTTTATGCGTCAAAATGCTTCTGGTATTTATAGCTTTCTACCATTTGGATTAAAAGTATTACACAAAGTAGAACGTATCGTTCGAGAAGAAATGGAGCGCGCAGGAGCTGTAGAATTATTAATGCCAGCTATGCAAGCTGCGGAATTATGGCAAGAATCAGGTCGTTGGTATTCTTACGGATCTGAATTAATGCGTATGAAAGATCGTAATGCTCGTGAATTCGCATTAGGAGCGACACATGAGGAAGTAATTACGGATCTTGTGCGTGATGAAGTGAAATCATATAAAAAATTACCGTTAACATTATACCAAATTCAAACAAAATTCCGTGATGAGCAAAGACCTCGTTTCGGCTTATTACGTGGAAGAGAGTTTCTAATGAAAGATGCATACTCTTTCCATGCTACACAAGAGAGCTTAGATGAAGTATACGATCGTTTATATAAAGCATACTCTAACATTTTTGCTCGCTGTGGCTTGAATTTCCGTGCAGTTATTGCTGATTCTGGAGCAATGGGCGGAAAAGATACACATGAATTTATGGTATTATCTGATGTTGGTGAAGATACAATTGCATACTCTGACACATCTGATTATGCAGCAAACATCGAAATGGCTCCTGTTGTAGCTACGTATACGAAGAGTGACGAAGCAGAAAAAGCACTTGAAAAAGTAGCAACACCAGACCAAAAAGCAATTGAAGAAGTATCCGCATTCTTAAACATTGCAGCTGACAAGTGCATTAAGTCTATGGTGTTTAAAGTAGATGAGAAATTAGTAGTGGTACTTGTTCGTGGTGATCACGAAGTAAACGATGTGAAAGTGAAAAATGTATACGGCGCTTCAGTTGTTGAGCTTGCTTCTCATGAAGAAGTAAAAGCATTATTAAATTGTGAAGTTGGTTCATTAGGACCGATTAATGTAACAGGTGATATCGAAATTATTGCTGATCATGCTGTAGCATCAATTGTTAACGGATGTTCAGGAGCGAATGAAGAAGGATTCCATTATGTAAATGTAAATCCAGAACGTGACTTTAAAGTAAGTCAATATACAGATTTACGATTCATCCAAGAAGGAGACCAATCTCCAGATGGAAACGGAACAATTCTTTTTGCACGCGGAATTGAAGTTGGTCATGTATTCAAATTAGGAACTCGTTATAGTGAAGCAATGAACGCAACATTCCTGGATGAAAACGGAAAAACACAACCACTTATTATGGGTTGTTACGGTATCGGGGTATCTCGTACAGTGGCAGCAATTGCAGAGCAGTTTAACGATGAGAACGGCTTAGTTTGGCCAAAAGCTGTAGCACCGTTCCATGTGCATGTAATTCCAGTAAATATGAAATCGGATGCACAACGTGAAATGGGTGAAAATATCTACAACTCATTACAAGAACAAGGCTATGAAGTGTTATTAGACGATCGTGCAGAACGTGCAGGTGTTAAATTTGCAGATGCAGATTTATTTGGTCTTCCAGTTCGTGTTACAGTTGGTAAAAAAGCAGACGAAGGTATTGTAGAAGTGAAAGTACGTGCTACAGGTGAGTCTGAAGAAGTAAAAGTAGAAGAACTTCAAACATATATTGCAAATATTTTAAAATAAGAAGAGGTACCTCGTAATGGGGTACCTTCTCTTTCTTTGTAAACGTATTTTGTAAAAGAAGAGGTGAGAAATCTTTCTTTGTGGTACGTTTCAATTTATAATAGCAAATGGAAGGAGAGTGCTTATGTCTTTAACAAATGAACAACAAGAGCGATTTCAAATTTTGCTCCAGCAGTTGCAAATACCAGACGACCTTATAAATCAATATTTACAAGGCGGTGGTATTGAAAGGCTCGTTATTGATAAAGCGAATAAAAGTTGGCATTTTGATTTACAAGTGCCACGTATTTTGCCTACAGAATTATATGAATTGCTAGAAACAAAGCTTAAGCAATCATTTTCTCATATTGCAAGAACAACATTTGCATTAGAAACAGAGAATAAACAATTTACAGAAGAAGAAGTGAGGGCGTATTGGCCGCTTTGTACGGAACGAATTACATTTTCACCTATGTTCGCATACTTAAAGAAGCAGCTTCCACAGGTGAATGGAGTGAAGTTGCTAATAAATGTGAATAACGAGTTGGAGTCTACTGCTTTAAAGAAAAACGTTGCGAAACCAGTAGGGGATCAATACGAAGTTTTTGGATTCCCGCGTTTTCAGTTAGACACACATATACAGCAAAATACAGAAGAAATGCAAAAGTTTCGTGAACAAACGCAGCAAGAAGACCGCGAGCGTGTTATACAAGCTATGGAAGAAATGGCGAAGAAGCAAGCTGAAGAAAGCAGCGTTGTGTATGAAGGACCGATTACACTCGGGTATCTTATTAAGCCAGATGAAGAGATTACACCGATGCGAGAAATTCAAGATGAAGAAAGAAGAAAAACGGTTCAAGGATATGTCTTCCATGTAGAAACAAAAGAGCTTCGTAGTGGACGTACGTTATTAACTTTAAAAATAACGGATTATACGGATTCTATTATGATCAAAATGTTCTCGCGTGACAAAGAAGATATTCCAATGCTGCAATCCTTGAAAAAAGGAATGTGGGTGAAAGCGCGTGGTTCTGTTCAAAACGATACATTCGTTCGAGATTTAGTAATGATTGCAAATGATATTAATGAAATCACAGGACCGTCTCGTAAAGATAAAGCACCAGAAGGCGAAAAACGAGTAGAGCTGCATCTCCATACTCCGATGAGTCAAATGGACGCTGTCACTCCAGTTTCTAAGCTTGTTGCTCAAGCTGGTAAATGGGGACATGAGGCTATTGCGGTTACAGACCATGCCGTGGCTCAGTCTTTCCCAGAGGCGTATTCTGCGGGGAAGAAGGCTGGAGTTAAAGTTATATATGGTGTAGAAGCAAATTTAGTTAATGATGGTGTACCGATAGCATATAACGAAGCGCATCGTTTACTTGCAGAGGAAACGTATGTTGTTTTCGACGTTGAGACGACAGGTTTATCAGCTGTATACGATACAGTTATTGAGTTGGCTGCTGTAAAAGTAAAGGGTGGCGAAATTATTGACCGCTTTGAATCTTTTGCAAATCCGCATCAACCATTATCGGCGACGATCATTGAATTAACAGGTATTACAGATGATATGTTAACTGATGCACCTGAAGTGGACGAAGTGTTTAAAAAGTTTGAGGAATGGATGGGCGACCATACACTTGTTGCCCATAATGCGAGCTTTGATATGGGCTTTATTAACGTAGGTTTTAAAAAGGCTGGACTAGAAAAAACGAATAACCCCGTTATTGATACGTTAGAACTTGCACGATTCTTATTCCCAGAAATGAAAAATCATCGATTAAATACGATGTGTAAAAAACTTGATATTGAATTAACACAACATCACCGTGCGATTTATGATACAGAAGCGACGGGATATTTACTTGTGAAAATGTTGAAAGACGTAATTGAAAAGGGATTTGAATATCACGATCAATTAAATGATAGCATGGGACAAGGGGATGCGTATAAGCGTGGCCGTCCAAGTCATATGACGTTACTTGCCACATCAGATGTTGGATTGAAAAATTTATATAAACTTGTTTCATATTCTCACCTTAATTACTTTTACCGTGTACCACGTGTGCCGAGGTCACTATTAAAAAAATACCGTGAAGGAATTTTAGTAGGAACGGCTTGTGATAAAGGTGAAGTTTTCGAGGCAATGATGCAAAAGGCACCTGAAGAGGTAGAAGAAATTGCCCAGTTCTATGATTACATTGAAGTAATGCCTCCAGAGGTGTTGCGTCATTTAGTAGAACGTGAACTTGTTCGAGACGAAGGTCAATTAAAAACAATTATTTCTAACTTAGTAAAACTAGGTGAGACGTTAGATAAACCAGTTGTTGCTACAGGAAACGTGCATTATTTAGACCCTGAGGATGCAATGTATCGTAAAATTTTAGTCAGTTCGCAGGGCGGAGCCAATCCGTTAAATCGACATTCATTACCGCCAGTACATTTCCGTACAACTGATGAAATGTTAGAATGTTTTTCATTCTTAGGTGAAGATAAAGCGAAAGAAGTTGTTGTAACAAATACACAAAAGATTGCGTCATTAATTGGTGATGTGCATCCAGTAAAAGACGATCTATACACACCGAAAATTGAAGGTGCTGATGATGAAACGCGTGATATGAGTTATAAAATGGCGCGTAGCATTTATGGTGAAGAGCTACCGGAAATTGTAGAAGCACGTTTAGAAAAAGAATTAAAAAGTATTATTGGGCATGGATTCGCCGTAATTTATTTAATTTCACATAAGCTTGTGAAAAAATCGTTAGTAGACGGATATCTAGTAGGTTCGCGTGGATCGGTAGGATCATCATTTGTTGCAACGATGATGGAAATTACAGAAGTAAACCCATTACCACCACACTATGTATGTCCGAAGTGTAAGCAATCAGAATTCTTTAATGATGGTTCTGTAGGCTCTGGTTTTGACTTACCAGATAAAGAATGTCCTGCTTGTAATATTCCATATGTAAAAGATGGACATGACATTCCGTTCGAAACATTCCTTGGATTTAAAGGAGATAAGGTACCCGATATCGATTTGAACTTCTCCGGGGAATACCAACCACGTGCCCATAACTATACGAAAGTACTGTTCGGTGAAGACTATGTATATCGTGCAGGAACGATTGGTACAGTTGCGGAAAAAACTGCTTACGGATATGTAAAAGGTTATGCAAATGATCATAACTTAACGATTCGAAATGCAGAGATTGATCGCTTAGTAGCAGGGTGTACCGGTGTAAAACGTACAACAGGACAGCATCCAGGCGGTATTATCGTTGTGCCAGATTACATGGATATCTTTGATTTCTCACCAATACAGTATCCAGCTGATTCAATTGGTGCTGAATGGAGAACAACGCATTTTGATTTCCACTCGATTCATGATAATTTATTGAAACTTGATATACTAGGACACGATGATCCGACCGTTATTCGTATGTTACAAGATTTAAGTGGTATTGATCCGAAAACAATCCCAACGGATGATCCAGAAGTAATGAAAATTTTCTCTGGTCCAGAATCGTTAGGGGTAACGGAAGAACAAATTAACTGTAAAACAGGTACACTTGGTATACCAGAGTTTGGTACAAAATTCGTAAGACAGATGTTAGAAGAGACAAAACCGACGACATTCTCAGAGTTAGTCCAAATTTCTGGACTATCACATGGTACCGACGTATGGCTTGGTAATGCAAACGAGTTAATTTATAACGGTACATGTACGCTGAGCGAAGTTATCGGTTGTCGTGATGACATCATGGTATATTTAATCTATCAAGGTCTAGATCCATCATTAGCCTTCAAAATCATGGAGTCGGTTCGTAAAGGTAAAGGTGTACCGGAAGAATGGGAAGAAGACATGAAAAATAATAATGTACCAGGTTGGTATATTGATTCATGTAAGAAGATTAAATACATGTTCCCTAAAGCCCATGCGGCTGCTTACGTACTTATGGCTGTACGTATCGCATACTTTAAAGTACATTTTGCACTGTTATTCTATGCCGCATATTTTACAGTTCGTGCAGATGATTTTGATGTAGAGGCAATGGCGAAAGGTTCAGCATCTATACGTGCAAGAATTGATGAAATTGCTCAAAAGGGACTCGATGCTGCGCCGAAAGAGAAGAGTTTATTAACGGTACTAGAAATGACACTTGAAATGTGTGAGCGTGGATACTCATTCCAAAAGGTGGATTTATACCGCTCACATGCAACAGAATTTATTATTGATGGAGATACATTAATCCCTCCATTTAATGCAGTACCTGGTCTTGGCACAAACGCAGCTTTAAGTATTGTAGAAGCACGTAAAAATGGAGACTTCTTATCAAAAGAAGACTTGCAACAGCGAAGTAAGGTTTCGAAAACAATTATTGAGTATTTAGATAGCCAAGGTTGTTTAGGAGACTTACCAGATCAAAACCAGTTATCACTGTTCTAGTAGGTAGGAAAAGTCTTTGCAAATCAACATTTCCTATGATATACTATTAACCGAGATAACCATGTCATGTATATTGTGTAAAGAAAAGAGTGGGGAAACCCACTCTTTCGTGTTACTATCTATGTTTTATCTACGTAGATAGGTAAAAGATTTCTGTCGTATATACATATTTTGTTACAAGTTTTACTTCTTAAATTTGGTAATACTAAGACAGATAATCCCTGCTGAACAGCAGGGGCTTTTGTTAGCTAACGAGAAAGAATAAGATAGACCGTTTTTAAATTGGCGGGGTCTTCTTCTTTTAAATGGTACATGACGGCAGGAAGGAGGCTGTTTATGGATAAGAAAGTCACAGAAGTTGTAGAAGCATTTGCGCAGCCGATCGTTGAAGAGTTAAATCTTGAACTTGTAGATGTAGAGTATGTGAAAGAAGGACAAGACTGGTTCTTACGCGTATTCATCGATTCTGAAAAGGGAGTCGACATTGAAGAATGCGGTGCGGTAAGTGAACGTTTAAGCGAAGCTTTAGATAAAGAGGACCCAATTCCTCATCTTTACTTTTTGGATGTATCATCTCCTGGAGCGGAACGCCCATTAAAGAAAGAAAAAGACTTCCAGCAAGCGGTAGGAAAACAAGTGGCAATTAAAACATATGAGCCGATTGATGGTGAAAAGATGTTTGAAGGAAAACTGCTTTCTTACGATGGTACAACAATAACATTATTATTAACAATTAAAACACGTAAAAAAGAAATCCAAATTTCGATGGATAAAGTCGCAAATGCGCGACTTGCTGTTACGTTTTAGTTAGAAGGGGGATCTTCATGAGCACTGAGTTATTAGATGCTTTGCTCGTATTAGAATCTGAAAAAGGCATTAGCAAAGACATTATTATTGATGCGATTGAAGCAGCTTTAATCTCTGCTTATAAGCGCAATTTTAATCAAGCACAAAACGTTCGTGTGAGCTTTAACCCAGAAGTGGGAACAATTCAAGTTTTAGCACGTAAAGACGTAGTAGACAATGTGTTTGATCCACGTCTTGAAATTTCTGTAGAGGAAGCAAGACAAATTAATCCAAACTACCAAGATGGTGACGTACTAGAAATTGAAGTAACACCAAAAGACTTTGGTCGTATTGCAGCACAAACTGCAAAACAAGTTGTAACACAACGAGTGCGTGAAGCAGAGCGCGGTGTTATTTACTCTGAGTTTAGTGATCGTGAAGAAGATATTATGGTAGGTATTGTACAACGTCAAGATGCTCGTTTCATCTATGTAAGCTTAGGAAAAGTAGAAGCTTTATTACCTGTAAGTGAGCAAATGCCTAATGAGCAATACAAACCACATGATCGTATTCGCGTATTCATTACGAAAGTAGAAAAAACGACAAAAGGACCACAAATTTACGTATCACGTACACATCCTGGTCTTTTAAAACGTTTATTCGAAATGGAAGTTCCTGAAATCTATGATGGAACTGTAGAAATTCGTTCTGTAGCACGTGAAGCTGGCGATCGCTCTAAGATCTCTGTATATGCAGAGAACACTGATGTTGATCCAGTTGGTTCTTGTGTAGGACCAAAAGGGCAACGTGTACAACGCATTGTAGACGAATTAAAAGGTGAAAAAATTGACATCGTTCGCTGGTCAAATGATCCAGTTGAATATGTTGCAAATGCATTAAGCCCATCACAAGTTGTTAAAGTACTTGTAGATGAAGAAGAAAAAGCGACAACAGTAGTTGTTCCAGACCACCAGCTATCATTAGCTATCGGTAAGCGTGGACAAAATGCACGTCTTGCAGCTAAATTAACAGGCTGG
This sequence comes from Bacillus sp. BR3(2024), assembly GCF_039134555.1. Taxonomy (NCBI): domain Bacteria; kingdom Bacillati; phylum Bacillota; class Bacilli; order Caryophanales; family Bacillaceae; genus Bacillus; species Bacillus sp. BR3(2024). Next base: position 3,654,971 of record NZ_CP152433.1, on the reverse strand, counting down.
AAAATTGACATTAAGAGTGAGTCTGATGCGAAACAACTTGGTATTGTAACAGAAGAAGATAGCGTAATCGCATTTGGATTCGATTCAGTGGAAGACGAAATCGAATAGAGGTGATGAGTATGAGCAATCGAAAAGTTCCGTTACGAAAATGTGTTGCAACGCAAGAAATGAAATCAAAACGAGAGCTCGTTCGCATTGTTCGTTCCAAAGAGGGAGAAGTGTCCATTGATTTAACTGGGAAAAAATCAGGACGAGGTGCTTACTTGTCGAAGGACAAGGAGAGCATTCTTCAAGCTCAAAAGAAAAATGTTTTGGAACATCATCTAAAAGCGAAAATCGACGGTTCTTTATATGAAGAGCTTCTTGAGCTTGTTGAGAAGGAGTCGAAATAAGTGTCCGATTGGAAATCGTTTTTAGGACTAGCAAACCGGGCTCGGAAAATTATTTCGGGTGAAGAACTCGTTTTAAAAGAAGTACGAAGTGGCAAAGCAAAACTTGTATTGCTATCTGAAGATGCGTCAGTAAATACTACAAAACGCATCACAGATAAAACTACGTACTACAACGTACCAATGAGAAAGGTCGAAAATCGACAACAATTAGGGCATGCGATTGGGAGAGATGAGCGAGTCGTTGTAGCTGTGTTAGATGAAGGCTTTGCGAAAAAGCTGCGTAGCATGCTCGATACAAATTACCGGGGGTGAAGGTATGAGTAAAATTCGAGTGCATGAATATGCAAAAAAACATAATATCTCAAGTAAAGATCTTATGACAAAACTAAAAGAAATGAATATCGAGGTTTCGAATCATATGACAATGTTAGACGATGAAGTAGTAAATAAATTAGATAATGAATATCAAACTGAAAAACCTTCTGTTGCAGATGAGTTTGAAGTAGAAGAAAAAGTTGTTCGCAGTAAAAAGAACAGCAATAAGAAAAAGAAAAAAGGCAAAGGAAACGAAGACAAACGTCAAGAGAACTTTGCTGGTAGACAACAAACTCAAATTGTAGAAACACCAGATAAAATTACTTTCTCTGGAAGCCTTACAGTAGGAGATCTTGCTAAAAAATTAAGCAAAGAGCCATCTGAAATTATTAAGAAGCTCTTCATGCTTGGAATTATGGCAACAATTAACCAAGACTTGGATAAAGATACAATTGAGTTAATTGCTAACGACTACGGTATTGAAGTAGAAGAAGAAGTAATTGTGAGCGAGACTGAGTTTGAAACATTCATTGATGAGCAAGATGATGAAGAGAACTTAAAAGAACGTCCAGCTGTAGTTACAATCATGGGACACGTTGACCACGGTAAAACAACATTACTGGATTCTATTCGTAACTCAAAAGTAACTGCAGGCGAAGCGGGTGGAATTACTCAGCATATCGGTGCATATCAAGTTGAAGTAAACGATAAGAAGATTACATTCTTAGATACACCTGGTCACGCAGCATTTACAACGATGCGTGCTCGTGGTGCACAAGTAACGGATATTACAATCCTTGTTGTTGCAGCGGATGACGGTGTTATGCCACAAACGGTTGAAGCAATTAACCATGCGAAGGCAGCAGGAGTACCAATTATTGTTGCTGTGAATAAAATGGATAAACCAGCTGCAAACCCTGATCGCGTAATGCAAGAACTAACAGAATATGAATTAGTTCCAGAAGCTTGGGGCGGAGATACTATTTTCGTACCAATTTCTGCAATTCAAGGCGAAGGCATTGACAACTTACTAGAAATGATCCTTCTTGTAAGTGAAGTAGAAGAATACAAAGCAAATCCAAACCGCTATGCAACTGGTACAGTAATCGAAGCGCAGCTTGATAAAGGTAAAGGAACTATCGCGACATTACTTGTTCAAAACGGTACGCTTCGAGTTGGAGATCCAATCGTTGTTGGAACTTCATTCGGACGTGTTCGTGCAATGGTAAGTGATATTGGTCGTCGTGTAAAAGTTGCTGGTCCATCAACTCCTGTTGAAATTACTGGTTTAAACGAAGTACCACAGGCTGGAGATCGTTTCATGGCATTCGCTGATGAGAAGAAAGCTCGTCAAATTGGTGAATCACGTGCACAAGAAGCGTTAGTTGCACAACGTGGTGAGAAATCTAAATTAAGCCTTGAAGATTTATTCCAACAAATCCAAGAGGGCGATGTAAAAGAAATTAACTTAATCGTAAAAGCAGACGTACAAGGTTCTGTTGAAGCGATGGCAGCATCACTTCGTAAAATTGATGTTGAAGGCGTAAAAGTTAAAATCATTCACACTGGTGTAGGTGCGATTACAGAATCTGATATCATTTTAGCTTCTGCATCTAATGCAATTGTAATTGGATTTAACGTACGTCCAGATGTGAACGCGAAGCGTACAGCTGAATTAGAGAACGTTGATATTCGTTTACACCGTATTATTTATAAAGTAATCGAAGAGATTGAAGCAGCGATGCAAGGTATGCTTGATCCAGAATTCGAAGAAAAAGTAATCGGTCAAGCAGAAGTTCGTCAAACGTTTAAAGTAACAAAAGTTGGAACAATCGCAGGTTGTTATGTAACAGACGGTAAAATTACGCGTGATAGTGGCGTACGTATTATCCGTGACGGCGTAGTAATTTTCGAAGGACAACTTGATACGTTAAAACGTTTCAAAGACGACGTAAAAGAAGTTGCACAAAACTATGAGTGTGGTATTACAATTGAGAGATATAATGATCTTAAAGAAGGGGACATCATTGAAGCGTATATTATGGAAGAAGTGAAGCGATGATTATCGCTTCACTCTCATTCGAGTGTATGATTTACGATGTGCATTCTTTAAAAGAGAAACGTGCAATTTTACAACGTGTGTTAACTCGTGTGAAACAGCGCTATAATGTAGCTGTTTCTGAAGTTGGGCACCAAGATGTATGGCAACGTACAGAAATTGCAATTGTTTCCGTATCCTCAAATCGTGTTATCTGTGAAAAAGAAATGAATCGTGTACTTGAGTACATCGATTCATTTCCTGAAATTGAACGTACAATAACACATTTGGAATGGTATTGAATGAGGTGAAGAGTTATGAAATTACGTGCGAACCGTGTGGGCGAGCAAATGAAAAAAGAATTAGGCGATATTATCAGTCGTAAAATTAAAGACCCACGTATTGGATTTGTTACAGTAACAGATGTACAAGTGAGTGGTGATTTACAAATTGCTAAAGTATATATTTCTGTTTTAGGTGACGAAGAACAGAAAGAAAATACTTTAAAAGGTTTAGCGAAGGCAAAAGGCTTTATTCGTTCAGAAATTGGCCAACGTATTCGTCTTCGTAAAACACCGGAAATTACCTTTGAGTTTGATGAGTCTATCGGATATGGTCATCGAATTGATACACTTTTACATGAAATTAATAAAGACGGTAAACGTGAAGAATAATGGATAGACATTTGTCTATCCATTTTTTCAATGCAAAATAAGTTTTGGATATTTAATACGAAAGAATTATGATGAGGTGAACATATATGGAAGGTGTAGTATTATTACATAAGCCAAAAGGCATGACATCACATGATTGTGTATTTAAATTAAGAAAGATATTGCGAGAAAAGAGAATTGGTCATACGGGAACATTAGATCCAGATGTAACAGGAGTATTACCAATTTGCGTTGGAAGAGCAACGAAAATTGCACAATTTTTAACAAGTGAAACGAAAACATATGAAGGTGAAGTAACATTAGGGTTTTCAACGACAACTGAAGACGCTTCTGGTGAGGTTGTTGAAACGAAAAAAGTAGATCGTACTATTACTCGTATGGAAGTAGAGAAAGTCCTTGCGGAATTAACAGGCACGATTGAACAAATGCCACCAATGTTCTCGGCTGTAAAAGTAAACGGGAAAAAATTATATGAATATGCAAGAGCAGGACAAGAGGTGGAACGTCCAGTTCGTACAATTACAATTCATGAATTCGTATTACTTGATGATCGTGAAGTTTTTGAAGGAGAAAATATTTCATTCCGTTTCCGTGTAACGTGTAGTAAAGGAACATATGTAAGAACGTTAGCTGTAATGATCGGGGAGAAACTTGGTTTCCCATCACATATGTCTCACCTTGTAAGAACGGCATCTGGTGAATTTTTATTAGAAGATTGCATATCATTTGAAGAAATTGAAGAAAACGTGCAAAATGGAACAGTAGAGTCTATCTTCATTTCAATTGATGAAGCATTAAGTAAGTTTCCAAAAATGGTTGTAGATGGAAAGCAAGCAGAGAAAATAAAGAATGGTATGTTCTTAAAGAATGAATTAGAAATAACAGCACCATTTATTACAGTGTTTGATAAAAATGATCGTTGCTTAGCAATTTATGAACATCATCCGAAACATCCTGGCATGTTAAAGCCGATGAAAGTACTTGTGAATAATCAAGAACTAAAGCTATAATGAATTATTGGAAGGATTATTACAGAAAAAGGTGAATTCAAGCGTGAAACTTATTCATTTAACTCATCCACATGAACAAAATAAATTAGAATTACCACCTACTGTAATGGCATTAGGATTTTTTGATGGCATTCATTTAGGACATCAATGTGTAATTCGAACTGCGAAAAAAATAGCGGACGAACGAGGATATAAAAGTGCAGTTATGACATTTCATCCTCATCCATCTGTTGTTTTAGGGAAAAAGGATGCGCATGTGGAGTATATTACACCAATGCGTGATAAAGAAAAAATAGTCGAAAGCTTAGGAATCGATATATTATATGTGATTAAATTTGATGAATCATTTGCAGGGTTATTACCGCAACAATTTGTAGATGATTATATTATTGGTTTAAATGTAAAGCATGTAGTAGCAGGGTTTGATTATTCATATGGACGTTTAGGAAAAGGAAAGATGGAGACTTTACCATTTCATGCAAGAGGGGAGTTTACACAGACTGTGATTGAAAAAGTTGAATTTCAAGAAGAGAAAGTAAGTTCTACAGCATTACGAAAGTTAATTCGAAATGGCGAAATGGAGCAAATTCCATCTATTTTAGGTAGAGCCTATACTGTAGCGGGAACAGTTATACACGGCGACAAACGTGGGCGTCAAATTGGTTTCCCGACAGCTAATGTAGGTTTAAGTGATGAGTATTTATTGCCACCTGTAGGTGTTTATGCAGTGAGATTAAAAGTTCACGATGAATGGTACGATGGTGTATGTAATATTGGATATAAACCGACTTTTAAAGAAGATGAGCGTCAATTATCAATTGAAGTGCACTTATTTGAATTTAACAAAGATATATACGATCAAAATGTTACAGTAGAGTGGCATATGCGTATAAGAGCAGAAAAGAAATTCAACGGTATTGATGAGTTAGTTGAACAAATCGCAAAAGATAAGAAAACAGCACAAGAATATTTTATGAGCGAAAAGAATATACTTGCTTTTTCAAATGAAAAGTAGTATTCTATGTTATGTACTTTATGACAACCATTGCTTGGCATTGCGACTCACCGACGCTTGCTAGGTAATTGGGGGTTTAATTAATAGGAGGTGAAATAGGATGGCTTTAACACAAGAACGTAAAAATGAAATCATTGCACAATTTAGAACTCATGAGACTGATACTGGTTCTCCAGAGGTTCAAATTGCTGTCCTAACGGAGCAAATTAACACTCTAAACGAGCACTTACGTACTCACAAGAAAGATCATCATTCACGTCGTGGTCTATTAAAGATGGTTGGTAAACGTCGTAACTTACTAACTTACCTTCGTAATAGCGATATCACACGTTACCGTGAATTAATCACAAAGCTTGGCTTACGTCGATAGTCAAAGAAGCGGGAATATTCCCGCTTTTTTGTTAGGTAAAAATATATCTTCTACGCTTTATAGCTTACTTAATTTTAGGCAATACTAGAGGTAGAATATTGTGATATACTATCCATTTACATAGAAGAATTGAATACTTTAAATTGAGAGGGGTACTTAAATGAGTCAAGAAAAGCAAGTCTTCTCGATAGATTTAGCTGGTCGCCAGCTAACAGTTGAAACTGGTCAGCTTGCAAAACAAGCGAACGGAGCAGTATTAGTAAGATATGGCGATACAGCGGTTCTATCTACAGCAACTGCATCAAAAGAAGCAAAAAATGTAGATTTCTTCCCACTTACAGTAAACTATGAAGAGCGTTTATATGCAGTCGGAAAAATTCCTGGCGGTTTTATTAAGCGTGAAGGTCGTCCAAGTGAAAAAGCAATTTTGGCAAGTCGTTTAATCGACCGTCCAATTCGTCCGCTATTCGCAGATGGCTTCCGTAACGAAGTACAAGTTGTCAGCATTGTAATGAGTGTTGATCAAGATTGTTCTTCTGAAATGGCAGCTATGCTTGGTTCTTCATTAGCGTTATCGATTTCAGATATTCCATTTGAAGGTCCAATCGCTGGTGCGACAGTTGGCCGTATTAATGGCGAATTCGTTATTAACCCAACAGTAGAACAGCAAGAACAAAGTGATATCCACTTAGTTGTAGCTGGTACGAAAGATGCGATTAACATGGTTGAAGCAGGAGCAGATCAAGTACCTGAAGAAACAATGTTAGAAGCAATTATGTTTGGTCATGACGAAATTAAACGTCTAATTGCATTCCAAGAAGAGATTGTACAAGCTGTAGGTAAAGAGAAATCAGAAGTGAAACTTTATGAAGTTGACGCTGATCTTAACCAAGCTGTACGTGAAATGGCTGAAGAAGATATGCATTCAGCAATTCAAGTACATGAGAAACATGCACGTGAAGATGCAATTAACGAAGTGAAAAAGCGTGTTATTGAGCATTACGAAGCGCAGGAAGCTGACGCTGATACATTAGGACAAGTAAATGAGATTTTATATAAAATTGTAAAAGAAGAAGTACGTCGTCTTATTACAGTTGAAAAAATCCGTCCAGATGGCCGTAAAGGTGACGAAATCCGTCCATTAGCATCAGAGGTTGGTATTTTATCTCGTACACACGGTTCTGGTTTGTTCACTCGTGGACAAACACAAGCATTAAGTATTTGTACATTAGGTGCATTAGGCGATGTGCAAATTTTAGATGGTCTTGGTGTAGAAGAATCAAAACGCTTTATGCACCATTACAATTTCCCATCATTTAGTGTTGGTGAAACAAGACCAATGCGTGGACCAGGTCGTCGTGAAATCGGTCACGGTGCACTAGGAGAACGCGCACTTGAGCCTGTAATTCCATCTGAAAAAGATTTCCCATACACAGTACGTCTTGTATCTGAAGTTTTAGAATCAAATGGTTCTACTTCACAAGCAAGTATTTGTGGTAGTACTTTAGCAATGATGGATGCTGGTGTTCCACTTAAAGCTCCAGTTGCAGGTATTGCAATGGGTCTAGTTAAAACTGGTGAGCATTACACAATTTTATCTGATATTCAAGGTATGGAAGATCATTTAGGTGATATGGACTTTAAAGTAGCAGGTACAGCACAAGGTGTAACTGCACTACAAATGGACATTAAAATCGATGGTCTATCTCGTGAAATTTTAGAAGAGGCATTACAACAAGCAAAAGTTGGTCGTGTGCACATTCTAAATCATATGTTATCTGTTATTCCAGAGCCACGCACTGAATTATCAGCGTACGCTCCAAAGATTATTACAATGACAATTAATCCAGATAAAATCCGTGACGTTATCGGACCGAGCGGTAAACAAATCAATAAAATTATTGAAGAAACTGGCGTTAAAATTGACATCGAGCAAGATGGCACAGTATTCATTTCTTCAATAAACCAAGAAATGAACGACAAAGCTAAGAAAATTATCGAAGATATCGTTCGCGAAGTACAAGTAGGTGAAATCTACGAAGGAAAAGTGAAACGTGTTGAGAAATTCGGTGCTTTCGTTGAATTATTCAGCGGTAAAGATGGATTAGTTCATATTTCTGAACTTGCACTTGAGCGTGTAGGTAAAGTAGAAGACGTTGTAAAAATCGGTGATGTAATTACAGTTAAAGTTATCGAGATTGACAAGCAAGGTCGCGTAAATCTATCTAGAAAAGTATTGCTAAAAGAAGAGCAAGAAAAAGAAGCTGCTAAAGAAGAAAACAAACAAGAGCAGCAATAAGTAAAAGCCAGTTTAACTGGCTTTTTTTGTTATGTAAAAATATGATTTATATATATTTTTATGTCAGCATAGGTATAGTTTTCATTATAACGCTCAAATTAACAAAGATAAGAAGAAAATGTTTTTATATAGTTAATTTGGGAGGGTTTATATGAAAGTTCGTATATTGGCATACATATGTATATTTTCTTTATATGTCAGTTTAGGCTCTTATTCTGTTTTTGCACAAGATAACTTGCATGAAGAAATTCAAAAGCATGCAAAAAAGTATGAGATTGCACCTCAAAATGCGATGATTGATAAAATATGGAAGGCAACACCTGGATATAATGGAAGACAAGTGGATATTGAAGCATCGTATAATAATATGAAGAAGCTAAAGGAATTTGATCAAAAATATCTTGAATTCAAAGAAGTCTCACCGAGTGTTCATTTAGAAGATTTATCACCCGCTCCAATTTATAGAGGCCATCCAAATAAAAAAATGGTAGGATTAACAATAAATGTGGCATGGGGAAATGAGTATTTGCCTCGCATATTAGAGATATTGAAAAAGCATGATGTGAAGGCCACTTTCTTTTTAGAAGGACGTTGGGTGAAAGAAAATTTACGATTTGCAAAAATGATTGTCGATGCAAATCAAGAAGTCGGAAATCATTCTTATACGCACCCTAATATGAAAACGCTATCGTCTGATGAAATACGAGAGCAGTTACAAAAAACAAATCGAATGATAGAAGTAGTAACGAATCAAAAAGTAAGATGGTTTGCCCCGCCGAGTGGAAGTTTTCGAGATGAAGTCGTGAAAATCGCTGATGATTTCCAAATGGGAACGATTATGTGGACTGTCGATACAATCGATTGGAAGCGACCTGAGCCAGATGTACTATTGCAGAGAGTAATGAGAAAAATACACCCAGGTGCTATCGTATTAATGCATCCTACTTCGTCAACGGCAGAAGCATTAGATACAATGATTAAAAAATTGAAGGAACAAGGATATAAAGTGGGGAATATAACAGAATTACTGGATGAAAAACGTGTGGATTAAATACATTTGCATGACATTCATCCTTAAACTTGTTATCATTAAATAATAGCACTTATTTAGAGAAACTGGCAGTAGGAGGAAAGTTTTTGATTAAAAAATATACTTGTAAAAATGGTGTAAGAATAGTTATGGAGAATATACCAACTGTAAGATCGGTTGCGATTGGTATTTGGATCCATGCGGGATCAAGAAATGAAAATGAAAAAAATAACGGGATTTCTCACTTTTTAGAGCATATGTTCTTTAAAGGGACAGAAACACGTAGTGCACGAGAGATTGCAGAATCATTTGATAGCATTGGTGGTCAAGTGAATGCATTTACTTCAAAAGAATATACATGTTACTATGCAAAAGTATTAGATGAGCATGCTAAATATGCTTTAGATGTTTTAGCAGATATGTTCTTTAATTCAACATTTGATGAGGAAGAACTGAAAAAAGAGAAGAATGTCGTATGTGAAGAAATTAAAATGTACGAAGATGCTCCAGATGATATTGTGCATGATATGTTAACGAAAGCAACATATGAAACGCATCCACTTGGATATCCTATTTTAGGAACAGAAGAAACGCTTAATACGTTTACAGGTGATACGTTACGTCAATATATAAAAGATCATTACACACCTGAAAATGTAGTTGTATCAATCGCAGGAAATATTGATGAAGCATTTTTACAAACAGTGGAGCAATATTTCGGTAGTTATGAAGGAACAACAAACCGTGAACAAGTACATAGCCCAATTTTCCATTTCAATAAGGTAGCCCGTAAAAAAGAAACGGAACAAGCTCATTTATGTCTAGGATATAAAGGCTTACAAATGGGACACGAAGATATTTATAACTTAATTGTATTAAATAATGTTTTAGGCGGTAGCATGAGTAGCCGTTTATTCCAAGAAGTACGTGAGCAACGTGGATTAGCTTACTCAGTATTTTCTTACCACTCTTCTTATGAAGATACAGGCATGTTAACACTTTACGGTGGAACAGGTAGCCAACAATTAGATACATTGTATGAAACAATGCAAGAAACATTAGAGACATTGAAAAATACAGGTATTACAGAAAAAGAGCTTATGAATAGTAAAGAGCAATTAAAAGGAAACTTAATGTTAAGTTTAGAAAGTACAAATAGCCGTATGAGCCGTAACGGTAAAAATGAATTGCTTCTTCGTAAACATCGTTCACTTGATGAGATTATTGAAAGTGTAAACACTGTAACAAAAGAAAATGTGGACGGATTAATTCGCAATATGTTTACTGACGAGTTCTCTGCGGCACTTATTAGTCCAGACGGAAAACTTCCAAAAGGAATAAAACTATAATCAATTTTTACGATGTATAAAAAATAACCTTCTCTCTTTTTAAATGAGAGAAGGTTATTTTTTTTATACATATAGAATAGGTACTAATTATAGACAATGCAAATGAAAAATTCAGTAGGGGAGTGGAGTGTGTATGCGATTAAGTGAATTAAGTGGTAAAGAGGTTGTAGATATAGAAAAAGCGGAAAAAATGGGAGTCTTAGGTTATATGGATTTAGAGATTAATGAGAAAGACGGGCAAATACAAACACTTATAATACCTGTAGGTAAGTGGGGAGGTTTTAAAAAGGAACCACAAGAAGTAAGGGTGGCATGGAGTCAAATAAAGAAAGTCGGACACGATATGCTTCTTTGTGATAGTATAGATCGTTCAAATTCGGAGTGAAGGATGGCCATTTTGGTCATCTTTTTTTGTATCTACATAGAAACCTGATAAATCATATGTGCATTTGGATTTTCAATCACCATAAACTCGTACATTACATATGATGTGGAGGAAAAAGAAAAAGTAGGCACTTTTCTTATAAATGACAGAAAAAGAAGGTGAATTAGGGAATGTTGACTGAGATGCATATTGCTGTCATAGGAGGAGATGCAAGGCAGCTAGAAGTAATTCGTAAGCTAGTTGAATTGGATGCGAAACTTTCTTTGATAGGTTTTGATCAGTTAGATCATGGTTTCACAGGGGCAGCAAAAGAAAGTATACAAAATTTAGATTTCACTTCTGTAGACGCAATTATTTTGCCGGTTGCCGGTACAAATGCCAAAGGAGAAGTAGATACTATTTTTTCAAATGAAAAAGTTTCAATAACGAAAGAACAAATTGAAAATACACCAGAACACTTTACTATATATTCAGGTATTGGTACACCTTACTTGGAAAATCTCGTATCTACTACGAACCGAAAACTTGTTAAATTATTTGATCGTGATGATGTAGCAATATACAATTCTATTCCAACGGTAGAAGGTACATTAATGATGGTAATTCAACATACCGACTATACAATTCATGGGTCCAATGTAATGGTTCTAGGATTTGGTAGAACAGGAATGAGTGTTGCGAGAGCATTTCAATCATTAGGAGCCCATGTCAAAGTTGGAGCAAGACGATCTGAACATATTGCACGTATTACAGAAATGATGTTTTCTCCTTTTCATATGCAAGACATAGAGAAAGAAGTAGGAAATATCGATATTGTAATTAATACGATTCCGCACCTCGTTGTAACAGCGAATGTTATTGCAAAAATGCCAGCTCATACGTTAGTGATTGATTTAGCTTCTAAACCAGGCGGTACTGACTTTAGATATGCGGAAAAAAGAGGAGTCAAAGCATTGCTAGCACCTGGATTACCAGGTATTGTTGCCCCAAAAACGGCTGGGCAAATCTTAGCAAATGTTCTTTCTCAGTTATTAGCAGCAGATGCAATCGCAAAGGAGGAGGAAAAGAAATGAGTTTGAAGGGGAAACGAATTGGTTTCGGATTTACAGGTTCACATTGTACGTATGAGGAAGTTATGCCGCACTTAGAAAAATTAATTGCTGAAGGAGCAGAAGTACGTCCTGTTGTTTCATACACTGTTCAATCAACAAATACTAGATTTGGAGAAGGAGCAGAGTGGATTAAGAAGATTGAAGAAATAACAGGTTTTAAAGCAATTAATTCAATTGTTGGAGCAGAGCCACTTGGACCTAAAATTCCATTAGACTGCATGGTAATCGCTCCTTTAACAGGAAATTCTATGAGTAAATTTGCAAATGCAATGACAGATTCTCCAGTACTAATGGCAGCAAAAGCGACGCTAAGAAATGGCAAGCCTGTCGTATTGGCGGTTTCGACGAATGATGCTTTAGGGTTAAATGGGGTAAATCTCATGCGCCTAATGGCAACAAAAAACATCTACTTCGTCCCATTCGGTCAAGATGCGCCAGAGAAAAAACCGAACTCAATGGTAGCTCGTATGGAGTTACTGGAAGATACAGTATTAGAAGCGCTGCAAGGAAAGCAATTGCAACCGGTGGTCGTAGAAAAATTCAGATATATGAATTAAAAAACGAAAAAAAACGGACAATTTTTGATGAAACCATCATTCTTACTGTAGAATATGATAAAATTAACGTTATTAAGATTAGAAGGGGTATTGTATACTCCTTCTGATTCTAAGTTATAGAAGGATTGGTATCTAGAAAGGGGCATAGTGATGGAAAAGCAAAAAACTTTTCATGTCGCTGTAGTTGGAGCAACCGGCGCAGTTGGTGAACAAATGTTAAATACTTTAGAGAAACGAGAATTTCCAATCGGGAAATTAACGTTACTTTCATCTAAACGATCTGCAGGTAAGAAACTTGTATTTAAAGGCGAAGAATTTACAGTTCAAGAGGCAACTCCTGAAAGCTTTGAAGGAGTAGATATTGCACTATTTAGTGCTGGTGGATCTGTATCGAAACAATTAGCGCCAGAAGCAGCAAAACGCGGTGCGATTGTTGTTGATAATACAAGTGCATTCCGTATGACAGAAAACGTGCCACTTGTTGTACCTGAAGTAAATGAAAACGACTTAAAAGAACATAATGGTATTATTGCAAATCCAAACTGTTCTACAATTCAAATGGTAGTAGCTCTTGAGCCAGTTCGTCAGCAATATGGTTTAAAACGAGTAATCGTTTCCACATATCAAGCTGTATCAGGTGCTGGTGCGGCAGCTATTGAAGAACTGCATGAACAATCACAAGCAATCTTAAATGGCGAAGAAGTTAAGGCAAATGTTCTTCCTGTATCAGGTGATAAGAAGCATTTCCCAATTGCTTTTAATGCGATTCCACAGATTGATAAATTCCAAGATAATGGATTTACGTTTGAAGAAATGAAAATGATTAACGAAACGAAAAAAATTATGCATATGCCTGAATTAGAAGTAGCGGCAACATGTGTACGTTTACCAGTTGTATCAGGACACTCTGAGTCTGTTTACATCGAAGTAGAAAAAGAAGGCGTAACAGTAGCAGAATTAAAGAGCTTACTTGCAAATGCGGAAGGTATTGTTCTACAAGATAATCCAGAAGAGCAGTTATATCCAATGCCAGCTACTGCAGTAGGTAAAAACGAAGTATTCGTTGGAAGAATCCGTAAAGATTTAAATAACGATAAAGGATTCCATCTTTGGGTCGTATCTGATAACTTATTAAAAGGCGCTGCATGGAATTCTGTTCAAATTGCAGAGCGCTTAGTAAAATTACAATTAGTGTAAACGGCTAAGAGAAGGTGCAAAATATGAAAATAATTGTTCAAAAATTTGGTGGCACATCAGTACGTGATGACAATGGACGTAAGCATGCGCTTCATCATATAAAAAAATCATTAGCTGCTGGTTATAAAGTAGTTACTGTCGTATCTGCTATGGGCCGTAAAGGTGAACCATATGCAACGGATACGTTATTAAGTCTTGTAAATCAAGAGGAATCTACTATTTCTAAGCGTGAGCAAGATTTATTATTATCGTGTGGAGAGTTAATCTCTGCAATTGTTTTCTCTAATATGTTGAATGAGAACGGTATAAAAGCAGCAGCATTAAATGGTGCACAAGCTGGTTTTGTAACGAATGATGACTTTACGAATGCAAAGATTATTGAAATGAATTGCGATCGTATACATGAAGAGTTAGAAAATGTAGATGTAATCGTCGTTACAGGATTCCAGGGACAAACGAAAAAAGGTGATACGACAACACTTGGACGCGGAGGTAGTGATACTTCAGCTTCAGCATTAGGTGTTGCACTTCATGCTGAATACATCGATATATTCACTGATGTAGAAGGTGTTATGACTGCGGATCCTCGTATTGTAAAAGATGCACGTCATCTTCAAACTGTAACGTATAACGAAATTTGTAACATGGCTTATCAAGGTGCGAAAGTCGTTCATCCACGTGCAGTTGAAATTGCGATGCATGCAAAAGTGCCACTTCGTGTACGTTCTACGTATTCTGATAGTGAAGGTACGCTTATTTCAGCATATGACGGTGCTACAAGAGGTCGTGATGTAGAAGAACGTCCTGTTACAGGCATTGCCCACGTATCAAACGTAACGCAAATTAAAGTGCTTGCAAAAGAAACGGCATATGATTTGCAACAACATGTGTTTAAAGAGATGGCGAACGAAGGAATAAGTGTTGATTTAATTAATATTTCACCTACTGGCGTAGCATATACAGTGAGTGATAATGTATCAAGTCATGCAGTTAAATTATTACAGAACCTTGGATATGAGCCAATTGTGACAGAACATTGTGCGAAAGTATCTATCGTTGGGGCTGGAATGGCAGGATACCCAGGGGTTACTGCGAAAATCGTTACAGCTTTAGCGGAAAAAGGTATTCAAATCCTGCAATCGGCAGATAGTCATACAACAATTTGGGTTCTTGTAAAAGAAACTGATTTAGTGGAGGCTGTAAATGCATTACATAGTGCGTTTGAGCTTTCAAAAGAAAAGCAACTGGAACAATAAGGAGTGAGACCATGATAGATTTTGGGACAATTGCAACCGCGATGGTAACACCGTTTGATATAAACGGGAATATCGATTTTGCAAAGACAACGAAATTGGTAAATTATTTAATTGATAACGGTACAACAGCAATCGTGGTAGGAGGAACGACAGGAGAATCTCCTACATTAACTTCAGAAGAGAAAGTAGCGTTATATCGCCATGTCGTATCTGTTGTCGATAAAAGAGTGCCCGTAATCGCTGGAACAGGTAGCAATAATACGCATGCTTCTATTGACTTAACTAAAAAGGCAACAGAAGTTGGTGTGGATGCAGTAATGCTAGTAGCACCGTATTATAACAAACCGAGTCAAGAAGGAATGTATCAGCATTTTAAAGCAATTGCTGAAAGCACACCGCTTCCGGTTATGCTATATAACGTTCCAGGACGATCTATTGTACAAATCTCCGTTGATACAGTTGTTCGTTTATCAGAAATAGAAAACATTGTTGCTATTAAAGATGCCGGCGGCGATGTGTTAACAATGACAGAAATCATTGAAAAAACAGCGGACGACTTTGCGGTATACAGCGGTGATGACGGTTTAACGTTACCAGCTATGGCAGTTGGAGCGAAAGGTATCGTTTCGGTAGCCTCTCATGTTATCGGAAACGAAATGCAAGAAATGATTACAGCATTTCAAGCAGGAGAATTTAAGAAGGCACAAAAATTACATCAATTACTTGTAAGAGTAACTGATTCATTATTTATGGCGCCAAGTCCAACTCCAGTAAAAACAGCGTTACAAATGGTTGGATTAGATGTAGGTTCTGTACGTTTACCACTTCTTCCATTAACAGAAGAAGAAAGAGTAACGTTACAATCTGTAATGCAATCTATCCCTCGTTAATAAAAAATGACCTAGTGTAGAACTAGGTCATTTTTTATTATATGCAAATCTTTTCCTCTTTTTCTTACTTATATGTGTTCTTATAAGAATATTAATCGCTTCTTAATTATGTGTATAAGAAAATAATCGTATCCCTTTAACTGAGTCAAAAAATGATAGATATTATGGCATAAACGTAATAAACTACGGTGTCTGTTTTTAGAGAAATCCCCTCAAATGTGACGTAATTCATAAAAAAACTCCATTTTGTAAGTGTTTTTGTTGGATTCTAGAAAAATAAATCTTGAAACTCCCTATTATGAAATGAATTTAGCGTATGTATGGCTAGTTCTTCAAAATAATATGGAGTATAAAATCGGAGTAAATATAAAGGAAATACGTTCGATACTTTTGTTGTCATTCCGTTCTTTTCCTCTTTCTTTCGCACGATTTAACTTGTGTTCTATTTCTTGTATCAGGTATAATATGGCTAAGTAGCTTAGTACGGGTATGCTTAGCAAAATTGGGAAAAATTATAATTTAATTAAATTTTCATATCATATCGAATAAGATATTTGATTTATATAATGAAAGAGAGGTGAAACCTGGTTTAAAAAATAAACAAGGACATGATATCGCATAACGGTAAGGACATTCGTCTTGGACGGTGAAAATATGGTGGTTGTAGAGTTTCCCCTGGTGTCTCTGCAATTTTAGTGAAATCAGTGTTTGCAAGATTTTTAAACCAGGCAACAACATGAAGAGAAAAGAGAATGAGTCTGTTAAAGTATTTGCTCTTGGTGGAGTAGGTGAAATCGGGAAAAACATGTACTGTGTTGAAATTGATTCTGAAATCTTTATCGTAGATGCAGGGTTAATGTTCCCGGGAGATGAAATGTTTGGAATTGATATCGTTATTCCTGATATTACATATTTAGTGGAAAATCAAGAGCGAGTAAAAGGTTTATTTATTACTCACGGTCATGAAGATCATATTGGTGGAATTGTGTATGTACTTCGTAAATTATCTATTCCAGTCTATGCAACGAAATTAACAGTAGGACTTATACAAGAAAAACTTGGTGAAGCGGGCATGTTAGGCCGTGTAGACCTAAAAACAATCGATTCAAATTCAACAGTAGAATTTAACACTACAACGGTGTCATTCTTCGGAACGACACATAGTATTCCGGATTCTGTTGGCGTTTGTTTCCATACATCAAAAGGTGCAGTCGTATATACGGGAGACTTTAAATTCGATCAAACTCCAATTGGAAATAGTGGAGCAGACCTTGGTAAAATGGCACAAATCGGAAATGAAGGCGTACTTTGCTTATTATCTGATAGTACAAACGCAGAGCGCCCAGGCTATACAGGTTCAGAAAAAGAAGTTGGTGTAGAAATCTCTAAAGTGTTCTACGGCGCAGAAGGTCGCATTATCGTTGCTTCATTTGCATCGAATGTACATCGTATTCAACAAGTATTTGATGCAGCTGCTGAAACAGGGCGAAAAGTAGCAGTAGTAGGACGTAGTATGGTGAAAGTAGTAGACATTGCAAGACGTCTTGGTTATTTAGATGTTCCAGAAGGTATGGTTATTTCATTACAAGAAGTAGACAACTTCCCAGAGAAAAAGGTAGCTATTTTAACGACAGGTAGTCAAGGTGAACCGATGGCTGCTCTATCTAGAATGGCAAAACAAGCGCATAAACAAATTTCAATTCGTAAAGGTGATACTGTTATCATTGCTGCTTCGCCAATTCCGGGTAATGAAATATCTGTATCAAAAATTATTGATTTGTTATTTAGAGCTGGAGCTGAAGTTGTTTATTACGGCGAACGAAAAGTTCACGTGTCAGGTCACGGTAGCCAAGAAGAATTAAAATTAATGTTAAATTTAATGAAACCAAAGTACTTTGTACCCGTACATGGTGAGTTCCGTATGCAAAAAGCACATGCATATTTAGCTGAAGATGTAGGTATTACAAGAGAAAATATCTTTATCGTAGAAAAAGGCGATGTAATTGCTTTTGGTGACGATGAAGCAAACTTAGTCGGTAAAGTACAAGCTGGTAATGTTTTAATTGATGGATTAGGTGTAGGTGACGTTGGTAATATCGTTCTTCGAGATAGAAAGATGTTATCTCAAGATGGAATACTAGTAGTTGTTGTAACGCTTGGTAAAGATGAAAAGAAAATTATCTCTGGCCCAGAAATCATTTCACGTGGTTTCGTATATGTTCGTGAATCAGAAGCGTTAATTGAACGATCTACAGAGATTGTACGTATGATTGTTGAGCAGTCAATTAAAGAATATTCAATTGAATGGTCAATGTTAAAACAAAATATTCGTGAATTATTAGGACAGTTCTTGTACGAAGAGACAAAGAGAAAACCTATGATTTTACCGATTATTATGGAAGTATAAAAAGATCACCCTTATGGGTGATCTTTTTTCTTTTTAACCCTATCGAATGAAATTTATAACTTAAGAAATAATAGTTATATACGAGTGAAAGGGGATGCGAAATGACAGAACGTGATCGATATACAAATGAAGAAAAAGAAGCTGAGCCAAAAGAAGCTGGAAAAGAGGCTTCAATAGTTGAAAAAATTCAACAGCTTGGACAGACAAATGTACCACAGATGAATGAATCACGTATTCATTGTTTAACGATTATCGGACAAGTGGAAGGTCATGTTCAATTACCACCGCAAAATAAAACAACAAAATATGAGCATATCATTCCGCAAATTGTTGCGATTGAACAAAATCCGAAAATTGAAGGTTTGCTTTTAATATTAAATACAGTTGGAGGTGACGTTGAAGCTGGGCTAGCAATTTCTGAAATGGTAGCTTCACTTTCAAAACCAACAGTATCTCTAGTTTTAGGTGGGGGACATTCCATCGGTGTACCGATTGCTGTTTCTACTGACTATTCGTTTATTGCGGAAACTGCGACGATGACAATTCATCCAATTCGTTTAACAGGTCTTGTCATAGGTGTGCCACAAACATTTGAGTATTTGGATAAGATGCAAGAAAGAGTCATTCGTTTTGTGACGAAGCACTCGAAAGTAACAGAAGATCGTTTTAAAGAGCTTATGTTTGCGAAAGGAAATTTAACGCGAGATATTGGGACGAATGTAATTGGTGGGGATGCAGTAAAGTACGGTCTTATAGATGATGTCGGCGGTATTGGAAATGCGATTCGAAAATTAAACGAATTAATAGATGTTCGTGCGGAAGATAGTACAGAAGGGACAATGCTACAATGATTTTATATACAATTATGCCAGAGCAACTTGTGTATCCGGTCGATTATTCACAATGTGAAAGTCAAAAAGTTGTAAATATAAATGGTGTGGAATTAATGGTTTCTGAAGAGGAACATGGATGTTATTCTATTGTACGTGTGCTAAGTACGGACCCACTTCACTATTTAGAGTTTGAGCCCGGTCAGAAAATAACCTTTTAGCAAAAAGAAGGATTTTGTTTAGAAGCTATGGTATAATATAAAAAACAAGACGGTTGAGCAGCCATGAGTAGGCTGCTTTCTTCTGTTTATTTAGCATTTTACAAGAAGTGTAAAAATAGAAGATATAAAGACCAGAAAAATAGAGAAAACAGACATATAAATAGAGCGTTTTGAAGGGAGCTTTACTTATATGTAGAACACGAGGTGAAGAAATGGCAAAACAAAAGCAAAGAGGGACGAAGGCAAAGGCAAGACGTACGATAAAGCCAACTTTGTATTATGAAATCGTCGGTTTAACTCTTTTTGCACTTTCAATCATTACGATTTTACAGCTAGGCGTTGTAGGGAAATCGTTTGTGTTATTTTTTCGCTTCTTCTTTGGTGAGTGGTACATAATTGGTGTGTTAGGTGTAATAGCTTTATCGGTTTCCTTTGTTATAAAACGCGGATGGCCGAACCTTTTAAATAAACGATTAATTGGATTTTATTTAATTGTATTGGCGATATTAATGTTTAGTCATATTACATTATTTAACCTTCTTACAAAAGATGGAGCAGTGCAAAATACTTCTGTTATTGTGAGTACGAAAGATAACTTCTTTCTTGAAATGAAAAAGGGGCCAGATAGCGTTCATTTAGGTGGTGGTATGTTTGGTGCGCTTATGTTCGCAACATGTTACTTCTTATTTGACGAAGTAGGAGCTTATATCATTGGTATTATTCTAGTTATTCTCGGTATACTTTGTATAACAAATAAGCATATTGGAGAAGTGTTAGCTCCAGTTGGTAGAATTCTTAGAAGTCAGTTTCAAGTGATGCAAGGGGATTATAAAGATTGGAGAGCCAAAAGAACGGCTGAACAAACAGAAAAGAAAAAAACAACAAGAAGCACAAGAAGCAAACGTGCTGCAGAACAAGAAGAAATTATTGAGCCGATGGAAGAAATCTCAATTGATCCTCCGATTATTTCGAATTTCACTGAGAATTATCCTGTAAATGAAGAAGAGGATAAACGAATCGAAGTAGAGCAAGAAGAGTTGATCACTTCACCGTTTATTGAAGAGACTCCGCCAATTGAAGAACCAAAGAAAAAGCGTGGAGAAAAAATTGTTGAATCGTTAGAGAGTGAAGCGCAAGCACCTCCTATGCAATTTTCAAATGTAGAAAATAAAGATTACAAGCTTCCTTCACTTGATATATTAAAATTTCCAAAGAATAAGCAAGTTACAAATGAAAATGCGGAAATTTATGAGAATGCTCGTAAATTAGAACGTACATTCCAAAGTTTCGGAGTGAAAGCGAAAGTAACAAAAGTGCATAGAGGTCCTGCAGTTACAAAATATGAAGTGTATCCTGATATGGGGGTAAAGGTAAGCAAAATTGTCAGTTTAAGTGATGATTTAGCCCTTGCTTTAGCTGCAAAGGACATTCGTATTGAAGCGCCAATTCCCGGGAAATCAGCTGTAGGGATCGAAGTTCCAAACTCAGAAGTTTCGATGGTAACGCTGAGGGAAGTTCTTGACTCTAAGGCTAATAATCATCCGGAAGAGAAGTTGTTAATTGGTCTTGGCCGAGATATTACAGGTGAAGCTGTATTAGCCCGGCTAAATAAAATGCCTCATTTACTCGTAGCTGGTGCGACAGGTAGCGGGAAAAGTGTATGTATTAACGGTATTATTGTTAGTATTTTAATGCGTGCAAAACCACATGAAGTAAAATTAATGATGATTGACCCGAAAATGGTAGAGCTAAATGTATATAACGGTGTGCCTCATTTGTTAACGCCAGTTGTAACTGATCCGAAAAAAGCATCGCAAGCATTGAAAAAAGTTGTGAGTGAAATGGAACGTCGTTATGAATTGTTTGCTCATAGTGGTACACGTAACATTGAAGGATACAACGATTATATAAAAGAGCATAATAGTCAATCAGAAGCGAAACAACCCGAATTACCTTATATTGTAGTAATTGTGGACGAGTTAGCAGATTTAATGATGGTTGCTTCGTCTGATGTAGAGGATGCGATTATGCGTCTAGCGCAAATGGCTCGTGCTGCTGGTATTCATTTAATTATTGCAACGCAACGTCCGTCAGTTGACGTTATTACGGGTGTTATTAAAGCAAATATTCCATCACGTATTGCATTCGCTGTATCTTCTCAAACAGATTCTCGTACAATTCTTGACGGTGGTGGTGCAGAGAAGCTACTAGGTCGTGGAGACATGCTGTTTATACCAATTGGTGCATCGAAACCTGTACGTGTACAAGGCGCATTTTTATCAGATGATGAAGTTGAGAGAGTTGTAGAATATGTTATTGGACAGCAAAAAGCACAATATCAAGAAGATATGATTCCGCAAGATGTTCCTGATACGAAGCAGGAAGTAGAAGATGAATTATATGATGAAGCGGTTCAACTTGTAGTGGAAATGCAAACAGCATCTGTTTCTATGTTACAACGTAGGTTTAGAGTAGGTTATACGCGAGCTGCTCGCCTAATTGATGCAATGGAAATGAATGGTGTAGTAGGTCCGTATGAAGGGAGTAAACCGAGAGAAGTACTCATTAATGATGTACAAGAAAAAAGTTCTTAAAAAAAGCCTAATTGTTTTTACAATTAGGCTTTTTTATATAGTGTTTTTGTTATATACTATACTCAGCGGTAAAGAAAGGGCTTACATTTAGGGGTGCCCTTTAGAATACGAATACTTTGAGTATGTTTTATGTAAATGTTCGATATTTAATGCAGAAAAATGTTAGATTTTGTTGACACGTATGAGAGCAAGTGGTAAGATTACTTCGAAAAGAATCACTGCCTCATATAATCTTGGAGATAAGGTCCATAAGTTTCTACCTGGCAACCATGAATTGCTAGACTATGAGGGGAAAAGTGTGTAACAAAGGATGTAAAGGATCTTTGTGCCGAACTTTTTCTCGAAATGAGGAATGTTTATGGTGCAAAGTTTTTTTTATGCAATAAAGAGTGAAAATTTTATTTTAAAAAATTATTATTATTTATTCGACAATTACACTTATTTTGGTGTTTAGTCATTTGTACTATGTTGTAAGTTGAAAAAAGAGAAAAGAAGTCTTACATCAGAGGTCGAATAATTGAAATGCGGGGGAGTCTTATGTCAGTAAAATCTGATAGTCGTCACCTATATCTACGGGTGATTGATCACATCAAAGAAAAAATTAAAGATGGAGCTTATAAAGAACGACAAAAGTTACCATCAGAGTTTGATTTAGCGAAAGAACTTGGCGTAAGTAGAGCGACTTTAAGGGAAGCGTTGCGTATTTTAGAAGAAGAAAATGTTGTCATTCGTAGACATGGTGTAGGGACATTTGTAAATGCAAAGCCATTATTTTCTTCTGGAATAGAACAACTTTCTAGTATTACAGATATGATTTCTAGTGTGGGGAAAACACCAGGAACAATCTTTTTATCATCATCTACTACAACTTTAACAGAAGAGGAAAAAGAGAAGTTTAATAGTGAAGATGGTTTTAATGCAGTGATGATTGAACGCGTGCGTACAGCAGATGGGGAACCTGTTGTGTATTGTATCGATAAACTTGCAAAAGAAATATTGCCAGACTTATCGGGTTACAATGAGGAATCATTATTAACGGTGATACATAATAACACGCATAAGCGCATAACATATGCGGTTGCTCACATTGAGCCAATTGGCTATCACCCTAAAATCTCACCAATTTTAGAATGTGAGCCTGAAACAGCACTGCTTGTATTAAAACAAATGCACTATGATCAAAATGATGAGCCAATCTTATATTCTATCAATTACTTTAGAGCTGATAAATTTAGCTTCCACGTATTAAGAAAGCGTATGTAGGTAAATTCCTTTTTAGGGAGGTGACAGCAAGAAGTAAGGAACAGCAGCGTAAGAATAAATAAATATATATCATTTTTGGAGGGGTTTCTAGTATGAAGAAAAAAGCAGGCCTTTTATTATCATTAACTTTAGCAGCAAGTACAGTTTTAGGTGCATGTGGTAACTCGGATAAGGCGAGCAGTGACAAGAAAGACACGAAAGACAATAAAGACTTCAAGGTTGGTCTCGTAACGGATGTTGGGGGCGTTGATGATAAGTCATTTAACCAATCTTCTTGGGAAGGGTTACAAAAGTTTGGTAAAGATAATGGTTTAAAAGAAAAGACAAATTATCGTTACCTTCAGTCTGAAAAAGAAGCTGATTATATTCCGAATTTAAAAAAATTCTCAAAAGATAAATATGATTTAACATTCGGAATTGGTTATAAATTAGAAGGTGCAATTAAAGAAGTAGCAAAAGAATCTTCAAAACAACAATTTGCAATCGTAGATACTGTTGTAGATGCACCGAACGTAACGAGTATTACGTTTAAAGATCATGAAGGATCATTCCTTGTAGGTGCGGTAGCAGCTATGTCAACAAAATCGAATAAAGTAGGATTTGTTGGTGGAATGAAAAGTGATTTAATTAGTAAATTTGAAAATGGATTTAAAGCTGGTGCAAAGGCAGTAAATCCAAACATTGAAATCGTATCTGAATATGCAGAAGCATTCGATAAGCCTGAAAAAGGTACAGTTCTTGCTTCAGCAATGTATGGTCAAGGCGTAGACGTAATTTATCATGCTGCTGGTGGTACAGGTAACGGTGTGTTCACAGAAGCGAAAAACCGTAAGAAAAAAGGTGAAAATGTTTGGGTAATCGGTGTTGACCGTGACCAACATCAAGAAGGTATGCCTGAAAATGTAACATTAACTTCAATGATTAAACGTGTTGATGTAGCAGTAGAAAAAGTAGCTAAAGAAGCAAAAGATGGGAATTTAAAAGGCGGGAAAATTGAAGAGTTTGGCTTAAAAGATGACGGTATTGGTATTTCAAAAACAACTGATAACGTGAAAAAAGTTAACCCTGAAATTTTAACAAAAGTAGAAGAGCTTGAAAAGAAAATTACAGCCGGTGAAATTAAAGTGCCAGCTACAGATAAAGAGTATAAAGAATATGAAGCTTCTCTAAAAAAATAAATAGAGAAATAGCAAAGGTTAGTTCATAGAACTAACCTTTGTATGTATAAAACTTCCGAATTGCTTAATAAGTTAATAGTGTAATAGGGAATGTTCCCTGTTAAAAGGAGGAACACAATGGAATACGTAATTGAGATGAATAACATTACGAAAGTATTCCCAGGCATTGTAGCGAATGATGATATTACGCTGCAAGTAAAGCAGGGTGAGATACATGCTTTACTTGGAGAAAATGGTGCAGGGAAATCCACATTGATGAATGTACTATTTGGTTTGTACCAACCAGAGCAGGGTGAAATTAAAATTAAAGGTAAACCTGTAAAAATCACAAATCCGAATATAGCAAATGACCTTGGTATTGGAATGGTCCATCAACACTTTATGCTTGTTCATAATTTTACAGTTACAGAGAATATTATTCTCGGAAATGAACCGAAGAAAAAAGGGAAAATTGCTGTTGAGGAAGCTGCTAAAGAAATTCAAAAACTGTCTGAACAATACGGTTTATCTGTAGATCCATATGCGAAAATACAGGATATTTCAGTTGGTATGCAGCAGCGTGTTGAGATTTTGAAAACTCTTTACCGCGGTGCAGAAATTTTAATATTTGATGAACCAACAGCTGTGTTAACACCGCAAGAAATTCATGAGCTAATTCAA
The DNA here is from genome assembly GCF_039134555.1 of Bacillus sp. BR3(2024). Lineage (NCBI taxonomy): Bacteria > Bacillati > Bacillota > Bacilli > Caryophanales > Bacillaceae > Bacillus > Bacillus sp. BR3(2024). The sequence goes on along the minus strand of NZ_CP152433.1, from coordinate 3,629,929 downwards.
ATTATGAAAAAGCTTGTGCAAGAAGGAAAATCTATTGTTCTTATTACACATAAGTTGAAAGAAATTATGGAAGTTTGCGATCGTTGTACGATTATTCGTAAAGGAAAAGGGATTGGAACGGTTGACGTTGCAAATACGGATGAAAATAAACTTGCAGAATTAATGGTCGGACGTCAAGTGAATTTTAAAACAGAAAAAATAGACGCGAAGCCAAAAGAAGAGGTACTTTCAATTGCAAACCTTGTTGTTCACGATGCACGTCAACTACCTGCTGTAAAAGGCCTTGACTTAACTGTTCGTGCGGGGGAAATTGTTGGGATTGCAGGGATTGATGGAAACGGACAAAGTGAATTAATAGAAGCAATTACTGGTTTACGAAAAGTTGAGTCAGGTTCTATTGCAATTAAAGGAAAAGAAATAACAAATTGGCCTGTTAGAAGAATAACAGAAGAAGGAATTGGTCATATTCCAGAAGATCGTCATAAACACGGACTCGTTCTTGATTTTTCTGTTAGAGATAATATAGTTCTGCAAACGTATTATAAAAATCCATTTTCAAAGAAAGGGATTTTAAATTTCAGCAAAATTACAGAAAAAGCAAAGGCTCTTATTGAACAGTTTGATGTGCGTACACCTAGTGAGCAAACGTTAGCACGCGCTCTATCTGGGGGGAATCAACAAAAAGCAATTATTGCACGTGAAGTAGACCGAAATCCAGATTTATTAATTGCGGCACAGCCAACACGTGGTTTAGATGTAGGAGCAATTGAATTTATTCATAAGAGATTAATAGAGCAAAGGGATAAAGGAAAAGGTGTATTACTTTTATCATTAGAGTTAGATGAAATCTTAAATGTTAGCGATCGAATTGCTGTTATTTATGAAGGGGAAATTGTAGCAATAGTTGATGCGAAAGAAACGAATGAACAACAGCTTGGATTGTTAATGGCTGGAGGAACAAAGAAGGAGCAGGTGGGTACAAATGGCTAAAAAGCTTTTAACAGAACGAACGATAAATATTTTAGTCCCAGTACTATCCGTTATTTTCGGCTTACTTGTAGGAGCGATTGTAATGCTAGTTAGTGGCTATGATCCAATTGTTGGTTATAGTGCACTTTGGACAGGAATGTTCGGCAGCGCAAGTGCGATTGGTGAAACGCTTCGTACAATGATACCGCTTATTCTTGCTGGCTTATCGGTGGCGTTTGCATTTCGTACAGGTTTATTTAATATCGGGGTAGAGGGTCAATTGTTAGTTGGTTGGCTTGCAGCGGTTTGGTTCGGTTATGCAGTCTCACTACCAGCTTTCCTTCATATTCCATTATCTATTTTATTTGCAGCATTGGTGGGCGGAATTTGGGGCTTCATTCCGGGATATTTAAAAGGGAAGTTTCAAGTGAATGAAGTTATTGTAACTATTATGATGAACTATATCGCTTTGTATGTAACGTATGACATCATTAAGCGTTTCTTACATGCGGGTAATGACAAAACGTATGATATTAAAGAGAGTGCGTCACTATCTTCAGACTGGCTTGCTTCTATTACTGATGGTTCACGTCTACACTGGGGAATTATTGTAGCAATTTTAATCGCTATTTTAATGTGGTTCTTATTAGATCGAACAACTTTAGGTTACGAATTAAAGTCAGTAGGATTTAATCAGCATGCTTCTCAATATGCAGGTATGAAAGTTTCTCGTAATGTAGTATTCTCCATGACAATTGCTGGTGCATTTGCGGGGATTGGTGGAGCGATGGAAGGATTAGGGACATTCCAGAGTATGACAGCGATGTCTTCGTTTACAGGAGTAGGATTTGATGGGATTGCCGTAGCATTACTTGGAGGGAATAATCCGTTTGGTATAATCCTTTCAGCTTTATTATTTGGTGGTTTGAAAAGTGCTTCCCCTCAAATGAACTTTGAGGCAGATGTACCGTCAGAGCTTATTAATGTAATTATTGCATGTATCATCTTCTTTGTTGCATGTAGTTATGTGTTAAGATGGGCGCTTACACGCATGAGCAAGGAGGGGAAATAAATGAGCTTTTTAGATATATTAGCCATTCTTGTGACGGGTACGTTATATACATCGGCACCTATCATTTTCACAGCACTAGGTGGTGTATTTAGTGAACGATCGGGTGTTGTAAACATCGGATTAGAAGGACTAATGCTATTTGGTGCATTTATTGGAGTCGTTACAAACTTATTAATGGGTGATACTTGGGGAACGATGACTCCGTGGATTGCGTTACTATTTGCGGCAATTGGTAGTGGGTTATTTGCATTACTTCATGCGGTAGCTTCTATTACATTCCGAGCAGATCAAGTTGTAAGTGGTGTAGCCATTAACTTCTTATCTCTTGGTTTAACAGTATTTGCAATTAAGAAGATTTTTGATAAAGGGCAGACTGACTTTATTCAGTATCGTATTGAAAAGATTGATATTCCAGGCCTTTCGGATATTCCGGTTTTAGGGAAAATATTTTTCTCGAACGTACCAATAACGTCATATATTGCCATTATTTTAGCGTTCGTTGTTTGGTATGTTATTTATAAAACACCGTTCGGTCTTCGTCTACGTGCTGTTGGTGAACACCCAATGGCAGCGGATACGATGGGGATTAACGTATATAAAATGCGCTATATTGGAGTCTGTATTTCAGGAGTGTTTGCTGGAATTGGTGGAGCGATTTTTGCAATGTCAATTTCTAATAACTTCTCAGGGGCAACTATTACAGGACAAGGTTTCTTAGCTTTAGCTGCTATGATTTTTGGAAAGTGGAATCCACTAGGCGCACTAGGTGCAGCTCTATTCTTTGGTTTTGCGCAATCTCTAAGTGTAACGGGCGGAACAATCCCTGTATTAGATCAAATTCCAAGTGTTTTATTAACGATATTACCATATATATTCACAATATTAGCGCTTGTCGGTTTTGTAGGTCGTTCTGAAGCTCCGAAAGCTTTAGGAACTCCTTATGAAAAAGGAAAACGATAAGTATTTTATAAGTATAAAAAAGCTCGCACATTAGTGTGGGCTTTTTTACATAGAATATATTTAATACGGAATTTTACTATGTTCCTTACATATTAAAGTTTTTAGAAAGAATCATATGTAAGCATAATAAGGGAGAAAAGTTGATTTTTTATTTCTAAAAACTGTATATTGAAGAGGAATATTCCTATATACGTAAAGGAGGGCTATAAATGAAACTAATGGAACAACAACTACATGAGTTAGGTGGTTTGCGCGTACATATTATTCCGACTGATAAATATAAAACGAATACCTTTGTATTTCGTTTTAAAGCGCCTTTAAATGAGGAGACGGTGACAGAGCGTGCCCTATTGCCATACGTATTGCAAAGTGCGACAGAAAAATTACCTTCTGTAATTCGTCTTCGTCAATATTTAGAAGAATTATACGGATCTTCTTTAGCGGTAGATGTAAGTAAAAAAGGGGAAGACCATATTATCTCCATTTATGTAGACATTGCAAATGAAGTTTATTTACATGATGCACCACCGTTATTTGAAAAAGCGCTTTCTATGTTGTCAGATATTGTGTTACATCCAGCAACGGAGGGGAACGGTTTCCTATCTTCTATCGTAGAAAGTGAAAAAAGAGCACTGTTACAGAGAATTGAAGCTACTTATGATGATAAAATGCGTTATGCAAACGAGCGTTTAATTGAAGAAATGTGCAAAGTAGAACCGTATCGTTTAAGTGCAAATGGAAAAAAAGAGAGTGTTATGTCTATTACAAATGAAAGTTTGTATCAATATTATCAAAAGGTGTTAGCGGAAGATGAAATGGATCTATATATTATTGGTGATATTTCAGAAAACGCCGTTGATCTTGTAAGTAAGTATTTTTCTATTTCAACTCGTCCAGTGAGAGAAAGAAATGTACTCCTTCATAGACGAAATAATGAAGAAAAAGAAGTTGTTGAAAAACAAGAATTAAAACAAAGTAAATTACACATCGGTTATCGTACATTTGTCACATATAAAGATGAAGATTATTTTGCATTGCAATTGTTCAATGGATTGTTTGGTGGCTTTTCTCATTCGAAGTTATTCGTAAATGTGCGTGAAAAAAATAGTTTAGCGTACTATGCAGCATCGCGCTTTGAAAGTCATAAAGGTTTATTATTTGTTATGTCAGGAATCGAAGCGAAAAATTATGAAAAAGCAGTTGAGATTATTAAAGAACAAATGCTTGCGATGCAAAACGGAGAGTTTTCTGAAGAAGAAATACATCAAACAAAAAGTGTCATCCAAAATCAAATATTAGAGGCAATTGATACACCACGTGGCTTTGTAGAAATGCTATATCATGGTATTATTTCAGATCGTACACGTCCAGTTGAAGAATGGCTTACAGGTATAGAAAGTGTGACGAAAGAAGAAATTGTAAAAGTTGCTAAAAATATTGAACTAGATACAATTTACTTTTTACAAGGAACGGAGGGAGAGTAAATGGAGAAAATTGTTTATGAGCAATTAAAAGAAACACTCTATTATGAAAAACTTCCTAATGGATTAGATGTATATGTTTTACCGAAACAAGGATTTAATAAAACATTTGCTACGTTTACGACGAAATATGGTTCTGTAGATAATACATTTGTACCATTAGGGAAAGAAGAAATGATTCGTGTGCCTGATGGAATTGCACATTTTCTTGAGCATAAATTATTTGAAAAAGAAGATCACGATGCTTTCCAATTGTTTAGTAAACAAGGAGCATCGGCAAATGCTTTTACATCCTTTACACGAACAGCTTACCTTTTTTCATGTACTTCAAACGTAGAACAAAATTTAAATACATTGCTAAACTTCGTGCAAGAGCCTTATTTCTCTGAAAAAACGGTTGAAAAAGAGAAGGGGATAATTGGGCAAGAAATTCAAATGTATCAAGATAACCCAGATTGGCGTTTGTACTTCGGGTTAATTGATAGCTTGTTTGTAAAACACCCAATTAAAATTGATATTGCAGGGACAATCGAATCTATTAGTAAAATTACGAAAGATTTATTGTATGAATGTTATGAAACATTTTATCATCCGAGCAATATGTTATTATTTGTTGTGGGTGCAATTGATCCAGAGAAAACAATGGATTTAGTACGTGAAAATCAAGCGAAAAAAGATTATAAAAACCAGCCAGAAATTGTGCGTTCATTTGAAGAAGAACCAAATGAGGTAAATGAAAAGAAAAAAATTATTTCAATGCCTGTGCAAACACCGAAATGTTTAGTTGGTATTAAAGCGACTAATTTAAAGGAAAAGGGGCAAGCGCTTTTAAAACAAGAAATTGCGCTTACGTTACTCTTAGATTATTTATTTGGGAAAAGTTCTGTTCATTACGAAACTTTATATAATGAAGGGCTTATTGATGATTCATTCTCGTATGACTATACAGAAGAAAATAACTTCGGTTTTGCAATGGTTGGCGGTGATACGAAACAACCTGATGAATTGGCAAATCGTTTAAAAGATATTTTATTAAAAACAGATTATGATCAATTAGATGCGGCGGCATTAGAACGAGTGAAGAAAAAGAAAATTGGTGGTTTTTTACGCTCGTTGAATTCACCAGAATATATTGCAAATCAATTTACACGATACGCGTTTAATGAATCTAGCCTATTTGACGCATTGACTGTATTAGAAGGACTAACCGTTCAAGACTTACAAGAAGTAGCGAAATTATTGTTATCAGAAGACAAAATGAGTATTTGTCAGGTGTTACCGAAAAAATAAAATTAAAAAGATACCCTCATCTTATCATTGAAAAATTGTAAGATGAGGGTATTATTTAGTTATGTGAAAATTGAACTTGTAGAGATAAGAGAGGGACTTTATGAAAAAGTATGCGTTAGTAACTGGAGGGAGCGGAGGAATTGGCTCTGCTATTTCGAAACAATTAATTCAAGATGGATATACAGTTTATGTTCATTACAATAACAGTGAAGAAAAGGTATTGGAATTGCAGAAGGCATGGGGAGAAGTTATCCCTGTTCAAGCGAATTTAGCTTCTAGTGATGGAGCAGAGCAATTGTGGGGACAAATTGAACATCCTATTGATGTTATTGTATACGCAGCTGGGAAGAGTATTTTTGGACTAGTAACAGATGTAACAAACGATGAATTGGATTATATGGTAGAACTTCAAGTGAAGAACGTATATAAATTACTTTCTATGGCACTTCCGCCTATGATCGGGAGAAGAAGTGGTAATATTGTAATTGTTTCATCTATATGGGGACAAATAGGGGCTTCTTGTGAAGTGCTTTATTCAATGGTAAAAGGGGCACAAAATTCATATGTGAAAGCTTTAGCGAAAGAAGTTTCTTTAAGTGGATTACGTGTGAATGCAGTAGCACCAGGAGCAATTGAAACGGAAATGTTAAGTGTTTTTTCTGAAGAAGATAAAATGGGAATTGCTGAAGATATACCATTAGGTAGAATAGGATTACCAGAAGAAGTAGCGAAAACAGTTTCATTCCTCGTATCACCAGGAGCGTCTTACATAACTGGACAAATTATCGGAGTGAATGGCGGTTGGCACTGCTAAAAAATTCTTACATAAAAAATGAATAGTTGCACAAATTAAGGATGATTTTATTACTCAATAGTGAGGTGCTTAATTATGTCAGTATTAGATAATTTTGATCAGTGGAAGAGCTTTTTAGGAGAACGTTTAGAGCAAGCGCAAGACAAAGGTTTAGATGGCGGTGCGGTATCAGATATGGCGTTTCGTGTTGGCGACTATCTTGCTAATGAGGTAGAAGGACGCAATGACCAAGAGAAATTATTAGCTGAGCTTTGGAAAGTTGCTGATGAACAGGAGCAACATACAATTGCAAATTTAATGGTTAAGTTCGTACAACATAAGTAAAAGTAGAGAGGAGATTCTCCTCTCTACTTTTTTTGTATAATAATTACACAGGGTAGATTATACATTTAGCTTCCCTATTAAGGTGAAATCATATAATATAGTACGTAGGTGTAAAGTAAGCAAGGGGAGTGATCTTGGATGATTGAATGGTATTTTGAATATGAAATACATAAAAACCGACCTGGCTTGCTTGGTGACGTTTCTTCGTTAATCGGTATGCTCGGCATTAATATTGTCACAATTAATGGTGTAGATAATGCACGACGTGGGTTACTTCTTATGTGTGATAATCAAGAGCAAATCTCTAGACTTGAATCAATTTTAAATACGATGGATAACATAACGGTAACGAAATATCGTCCGCCCAAGCTAAGAGATAAGCTAGCGGTTAGACATGGTAGGTACATACAACGAGATGCAGATGATAAGAAAACATTTCGATTTGTGCGTGATGAATTAGGCTTACTTGTAGACTTTATGGCAGTAATTATGAAAAAAGAAGGCCATAAACTAATTGGGATACGCGGAATGCCTCGTGTCGGAAAAACAGAATCCATTGTTGCTGCAAGTGTTTGTGCAAATAAAAGGTGGTTATTTGTATCATCTACTCTTATTAAGCAAACTGTTCGTAGTCAATTAATTGAAGATGAGTATAGCGATGACAATATTTTCATCCTAGATGGAATTGTGTCAACGAAGCGTGCTAACGAAAGACATTGGCAGCTCGTTCGTGAAATTATGAGATTGCCTGCAACGAAAGTTGTGGAACATCCTGATGTATTTGTGAGTCAGTCAGAATACACATTGGATGATTTTGATTATATTATCGAGTTGCGTAACGATTATGATGAAGAAATTCAATATAATTTAGTAGATGAAATTGAGCAAGGTACGCAAAATAATTTCTCTATGTTTGACTTTTAAAGAAATATTGAGGTGTTAGTAGTGACGGAATTGGGACAAAAGCTGAAAGAAGCAAGAGAAGCGAAAGGCTTGTCTATTGATCAGCTGCATGAGATTACAAAAATTCAAAAACGCCATTTAGTGGCAATTGAAGAAGGCAATTATGATGTATTGCCAGGAGCTTTTTATGCGCGTGCATTCATTAAACAATACGCAGATGCGGTTGGATTAAATGGAGAGGAACTGCTCGTAGAACATCAGAGTACGATACCACAATCTGAAAAGCGTGAAGTTCCACAAGTATCAACGGGACAAAAAACACAAGAAACAATGCAAAAATCTTCATCATGGCCAATTGCAGATCACATGCCGAAAATCTTAGTTGCGCTGTTAGTAATCGCAGTTGGAGTGGTAATCTGGTTTGTGTTTCAAGCGTTAACTGGAAAAGATGATGAAAAAGTTCCGAGTGCTCAAAGTGAGAAAATTGAAGTTCAAAAAGCGAAAGATTCTCCGTTAGATACGAAGAAAGATGAAGTGAAAGCGGAAGAGCCAAAAAAAGAGGAACCAAAGAAAGAAGAACCAAAGAAAGAGGAGCAACCAGCACAACCAACTGGACAGCAAGAAGTGAAAGTAGTTGGAACAACTGGAAAGGTATCTACTTTGGAAATTCATAATAATAAAACATTAGAACTGGAATTATCGGGTAAAGGTGCGAGTTATGTAGATGTTAAAGATGATGCTGGGAATGTGATTCTAAACGCTACAGTACAAGAGGGCCAAATAGAAAAACGTGATGTATCAACATTAAAAGAAGTGCGACTTAATATTGGAAATGCAACGAATGTTGAAGTTAAACTGAATGGCCAAGTGGTCGCTTATCCATTGGATCCAGAAAAAGAACTTCACCAAAGATTGGTGATAAAAAACCAAGGGATAGAGCAACCTGCACAATAACAGTCATCGCTTCGATGACTTTTTTTCGATGAACAAATGTTTTTGATATGATGGAGGAATAGCTGTGAATTTACCAAATAAAATTACAATATCTAGAATCTTCTTAATTCCAATTTTTATGGTAATTATGTTAGCACCCTTTGATTGGGGTTCATACAAAATTGGTGATGTTGATTTACCGATTCAGCATTTAGTGGGGGCACTTATCTTTATCATTGCTTCAGCTACAGATTGGATTGATGGACATTACGCAAGAAAATATAATCTTGTAACGAATTTAGGGAAGTTTCTTGACCCGTTAGCTGATAAATTACTTGTTTCGGCAGCACTTATTACATTGGTAGAGATGCAATATGTACCGGCTTGGATTGTTATTGTAATTATCAGTCGTGAGTTTGCGGTAACTGGTTTACGTCTTGTACTTGCTGGAACAGGGGAAGTAGTTGCAGCAAACCAGCTAGGAAAAATTAAGACATGGACACAAATTATTGCGATTGCAGCATATTTATTACACGATGTACCTTTAAATTTAATCCATATTCCAGTTGCGGATATCTTCATATGGATTGCATTAATCTTTACTGTTATTTCAGGATGGGATTATTTCTGGAAAAATAGAGCTGCTTTTGTAAACTCAAAATAGAAGTTTATGGGGGAATTGGGATGAATGCTGAGATTATTGCGGTTGGAACTGAATTATTACTTGGACAAATTGCAAATACAAATGCCCAGTTTTTATCTGAAAAGTTAGCTTCAATCGGAATTAACGTGTACTATCATACTGTTGTTGGTGATAATAATAAGCGATTGCAAAAGGCGATTGAAGCTGCGGAAGAACGTGCTGATATACTTATTTTTACAGGTGGATTAGGACCGACAAAAGATGATTTAACGAAAGAAACGATAGCTGCTAGTTTAGATGAAGAGCTTGTGTATGATGAAAAGGCATTAGCCTTAATAAGTAATTACTTTAAGCGTACAGGCCGTGAATTTACGGAGAATAATAAAAAGCAAGCGCTCGTTTTAAATGGAGCAACAGTATTTGCAAATGACCACGGTATGGCGCCGGGTATGGGGGTAAATAAGAACGGAAAAGTTTATATTTTATTACCAGGGCCGCCAAAAGAAATGAAACCAATGTATGTAAGTTACGTAGAGCCTTTTTTACGTAATTTTACAACAGGAGAAAACATTTATTCTCGTGTGCTTCGTTTCTTCGGCATTGGGGAGTCCCAATTAGAGGTGAAAGTTCAAGATTTAATTGATGGACAAACAAACCCAACAATTGCCCCGTTAGCAAATGATGGAGAAGTGACATTACGTTTAACTGCTAAGCATCAAAATGTTAGCGAAGCGGAGAAACTAATTCAACATGTGGAAGATTTGATTTTAGAAAGAGTTGGAGAATTTTTCTACGGATATGACCAAGAATTTTTGCATTATAAGGCAATCGAGTTATTGAAGAGAAAAGGGTTAACTTTAGCGTGTGCAGAAAGTTTAACAGGTGGTCTTTTTGGAAATCAAGTAACTGAAAACGCTGGTGTTTCTTCTGTGTTTAAAGGCGGTGTCATTTGTTATCATAATGATGTGAAGCAATATGTTTTACGTGTGCCTGAAGAAGTGTTGCATACTGATGGTGCAGTTAGTAAAGAATGTGCTCGTTATCTTGCTGAAAATGTTAAGGATGTACTAAAAGCGGATATTGGAATTAGTTTCACTGGGGTAGCAGGGCCAGATGCTTCAGAACAGAAAGAACCAGGAACAGTATTTGTTGGGCTTTCGATTAAGGATGAACCAACTGTAGTCTTTCCTCTTAATTTAAGCGGAAGTCGTCAACAAATTAGAGAACGAACAGCAAAATATGGATTTTATCATTTATATAAAAAGCTAGAAGAGATATAAGTTTCTTCTAGTTTTTTTACGGTTAAATTTAGATATTATTTGATAGAAAATAAAAAAATCGAATAAATGTTCGATTTTTGTTGGCAAATTGAATTGAAAATAGGTATAATAAGATTAGCAATTCAGTTAAGGAGGAATTTTGAATGAGTGATCGTCAAGCAGCGTTAGATATGGCGTTAAAACAAATAGAGAAGCAATTCGGTAAAGGTTCAATTATGAAATTAGGAGAACAAGCGGAGCGTAGAGTTTCTACGGTTTCTAGTGGTTCTTTAGCACTTGATGTGGCACTAGGGGTAGGCGGATATCCACGTGGCCGTATTATCGAAATTTACGGACCTGAAAGTTCAGGTAAAACGACAGTTTCATTACATGCAATTGCAGAAGTACAACGTCAAGGTGGACAAGCAGCATTCATCGATGCGGAGCACGCAATGGATCCTGTATATGCACAAAAATTAGGCGTTAACATAGATGAATTACTATTATCACAGCCTGATACAGGGGAGCAAGGATTAGAAATCGCGGAAGCACTTGTACGAAGTGGTGCGGTTGACATTATCGTAATTGACTCTGTAGCAGCTCTTGTACCGAAAGCAGAGATTGAAGGCGACATGGGTGACTCACACGTAGGTTTACAAGCACGTTTAATGTCACAAGCACTTCGTAAGCTTTCAGGAGCAATCAACAAATCAAAAACAATTGCAATCTTTATTAACCAAATTCGTGAAAAAGTTGGGGTTATGTTCGGAAACCCAGAAACAACTCCAGGTGGTCGTGCGTTGAAATTCTATTCAACTGTTCGTCTTGAAGTGCGTCGTGCGGAGCAATTAAAGCAAGGTAACGACATCGTTGGTAATAAAACAAAAGTAAAAGTAGTGAAAAATAAAGTAGCACCACCATTCCGTGTTGCTGAAGTTGATATTATGTACGGAGAAGGTATTTCAAGAGAAGGTGAAATCTTGGATATGGCTTCTGAGCTTGATATCGTTCAAAAGAGCGGTGCTTGGTATTCTTATAATGAAGAACGCCTAGGACAAGGTCGTGAAAATTCGAAGCAGTTCTTAAAAGAAAATACAGATTTAAGAGAAGAAATTGCTTTCTTTATTCGTGAGCATCACGGAATTAGTGAAGATTCTGGTGCTGAGGGCGCAGAAGATTCAACTCTTCTTGATTAAAAAAATAAAAGACACGGCCTCGTGTCTTTTATTTTTTTATCTACTATTAAGGAGCATAATACTATAGATAAAAAATATTTTTTTACTTCAAATGCGTTGTGTAAAGAGGGATATATAAATATTTTAAGTAAAAGAAATGGGAATTACTAAGGTTTTCCAGTATAGTAGGCTCCTTACTTTTAAAATTTAGGTCACATTCAAGGCTGAAGGCAAAGAAAGTAAAAGTAGACAACGCTTGACAATGAAAATTACGATAGATACAATGAGAATGTATATTTTTTCTTATATACAATATACTCTTCTCAAGAAGAGAAGTAATATTCGGAGTAAGGTTTAAATCTTACCGAAATAATAATATGACATTTTAATTGTGAAATGAAGAAAGTCCCTTAAAAAAGCGGGACGACGGTCTTTGCTGTATGTTGTAATTCAATGTACATGCCGACAGTCTTTTTTCATTCATAGCAAGGGGAGGTGAAATCATGACGAGTACAGTTTGGATACTCATCTCCATTTTGCTTGCAACAGTCGGTGCAGTTGTTGGCTTTTTTGTTCGAAAGTCTATTGCTGAAGCGAAGATTAATGGTGCGGCTAATGAAGCGAGACGTATTTTAGACGAAGCGAATCGTGATGCTGAAGCACTTAAGAAAGAAGCGCTTTTAGAAGCAAAGGATGAAATTCATACACTTCGTACAGAAGCTGAATTAGAAATTCGTGACCGTAGAAGCGAATTACAAAAACAAGAAAATCGTTTAATGCAAAAAGAAGAGAACCTTGATCGTAAAGACGAAACGCTCGATAAACGCGAGCAACAGTTAGAGAAGAAAGAGGAATCTCTTGTAGCGAGACAACAACAGATTGAAGAGTTGGAAAGCAAAGTGGGAGAGTTAGTTCAAAAGCAACAAACAGAATTAGAGCGCATTTCCAATCTGACACGCGAACAAGCGAAAGCAATTATTCTTGGTAAAGTAGAAAGTGAAGTTTCTCATGAAATCGCTGTTATGGTAAAAGAGAGTGAAGTTCGCGCGAAAGAAGAAGCGGATAAGAAAGCAAAAGAGATTTTATCTCTTGCAATGCAAAGATGTGCAGCTGATCATGTTGCTGAAACAACCGTTTCGGTTGTAAATCTTCCAAATGACGAAATGAAGGGACGTATTATCGGGCGTGAAGGTCGTAATATTCGTACGTTAGAAACGTTAACGGGTATTGACTTAATTATCGATGATACACCAGAGGCAGTAATCCTTTCTGGATTCGACCCAATTCGTCGTGAAACAGCTCGTATCGCTCTTGATAAACTAGTACAGGACGGACGTATTCACCCAGCGCGTATTGAAGAGATGGTCGAAAAATCAAGACGTGAAGTGGACGAGTATATTCGCGAAGTCGGAGAGCAAACAACGTTTGAAGTGGGTGTTCATGGATTACATCCAGATTTAATTAAAATTTTAGGTCGTTTAAAATACCGTACAAGTTATGGTCAAAACGTCTTAAAACACTCTATGGAAGTTGCATATTTAACTGGACTTATGGCGGCAGAGCTTGGCGAGGATGAAAAACTAGCAAGACGTGCAGGTCTATTACATGATATCGGAAAAGCGATTGACCATGAAGTAGAAGGAAGCCACGTTGAAATTGGTGTTGAACTTGCAACGAAATATAAAGAGCATCCTGTAGTTATAAACAGTATCGCATCTCACCATGGTGACACAGAACCAACTTCTATCATTGCAGTTTTAGTTGCAGCAGCAGATGCTTTATCAGCTGCAAGACCGGGAGCTCGTAGTGAAACACTTGAAAACTATATTCGTCGTCTTGAAAAGTTAGAAGAGATTTCAGAGTCTTATGAAGGCGTTGAAAAGTCATTTGCAATTCAAGCAGGACGTGAAGTTCGTATTTTGGTAAAACCAGATACAATCGATGACTTAGAAGCTCATCGTTTAGCTCGTGATATCCGAAAACGTATTGAAAATGAACTGGATTACCCAGGACATATTAAAGTAACTGTTATTCGTGAAACACGTGCAGTGGAATACGCAAAATAAAGTGGTGAAACACCACTTTATTTTTTTGTGTTGGAATTGGATAAAATAAAGACAGTTAGTTATATAGTATAAAAGTGAAACAAACTTATAATAAACATATTATAAGGAATTTACTTGATGCTATAGCAATAAAAAATGCAGTACATAGAAAGGGTAAGACATATGAGAATATTATTTGTTGGGGATGTAGTAGGATCTCCTGGTAGAGGTATGATTCAACAATACGTACCGGCATTAAAGAAAAAATATACACCTACAGTAACAATCATTAATGGAGAAAACGCAGCAGGTGGCCGTGGGATTACAGAAAAAATATATCGAAACTTTTTAGAATGTGGGGCGCAAGCAGTTACACTTGGAAACCACGCTTGGGATAATCGTGAAGTATTTGAATTCATCGATGATGCAAAATATCTTGCAAGACCAGCTAACTTCCCAGAAGGAACTCCAGGAAAAGGACTTATCTTTGTGAACTGTAATGGAACAGAAGTTGCAGTTATTAACTTACAAGGACGTACTTTCCTTCCTCCGATTGATTGTCCATTCCGTAAAGTGGATGAATTAATTAATATTGCGAAAAAACGTACGAATATTATCTTTGTTGACTTCCATGCGGAAACTACAAGTGAAAAACAAGCGCTAGGTTGGTATGTAGATGGACGTGCTACAGCAGTAGTAGGTACGCATACGCATGTCCCTACAGCAGATAACCGTATTTTACCAAGCGGAACGGCATACATTACAGATGTTGGAATGACAGGGCCGTATGATGGAATATTAGGTATGGATAGAGAAGCAGTATTGAAGAAGTTTTTAACAAACTTACCAGTACGATTTGAAGTAACAAATGGTAGAACGCAATTAAGTGCAGTGTTAATTGATGTGGATCCAAATACAGGAAAAGCAAAGAAAATTGAACGTATTTTAATTAATGACGATCAACCATTTTTTGAGTAAATTCCCGTTAAATTTTAGATAAGTTATTATATTTTAATTTTTTAGAAAAATTACGAAAATTTAGCAGGAATACGCGCCATTCCTCGTGAATATAAGTTAAAGTGAAATAATTGCTAATACTTTTTAAAGAAACGAGGAGGAAACGCGGAATGGAAATATTAAAAGTTAAAGCAACGTCGGTCCCTAATTCTGTAGCTGGTGCACTTGCAGGTGTTATTCGCGAACGCGGAACAGCAGAAATTCAAGCTATTGGTGCGGGTGCATTGAACCAAGCGGTAAAGGCAGTAGCAATCGCAAGAGGATTTGTAGCGCCTAGTGGTTTGGACCTGATTTGTATCCCAGCGTTTACAGATATTATGATTGATGGCGAAGAGCGTACAGCAATAAAATTAATTGTAGAACCTCGTTAAGTTTTAAACAACCTGTTTGCAGTATGCAAACAGGTTGTTTTTATAATGGAGGAATGAAAATGAAAATTTTTGATGCTCATTGTGACGTGCTTCTTCAGTTATGGAGTGCACAAGGGAAAAGGAATTTTAACGATGATTCACAATTACATATTACATTTGAACAGTTAAAGAGAAGAAAAGGAAGTATACAATGTTTTGCTATATATGTACCAGAAACAGTGGCATATGAAAACCGATTTGAAGCAGCATTACAAATGGTAGATATTTTTTATAATGAAATTTTATCCCTACCAGGTGTAAAGTTTATTCAGACAAAAGATGATATTAACATGTTAAAACAGGACGAGGTTGGAGCGATATTAACACTAGAAGGATGCGAAGTAATTGGAAAAGAAGCAATGAAATTACGGTTGTTGTATCGCCTAGGAGTACGTTCTTTTGGACTAACATGGAATTATGCCAATCTCTTAGCTGATGGTGCGCTAGAGACACGTGGGGCGGGTTTAACGAATTTTGGTAAACAGGTTGTACAAGAACTGAATGCGCTACATGTATGGACTGATGTGTCTCATCTGAATGAAAGAAGTTTTTGGGATGTTATAGAGATTGCAAAAAATCCTATTGCTTCCCACTCAAATTGTATGAAACTTTGCGAGCACCCACGTAATTTAAACGATGAACAACTTAAAGCTCTTATAAAGAAAAATGGCATGATCGGTGTCACTTTTGTACCGCAGTTTCTAACGAATGAAAATGAAGCAAATATAACAGATATAGTAAGACATATCGAATATATTTGTTCATTAGGTGGAGAGTACAATATAGGATTTGGTTCAGATTTTGATGGGATTTTAGAAACAGTTGTAAATGTATCAGTTTATCGAGATTATGAAAATGTAATGAATGAGCTTTGTAAACACTATGCTACATCTACTGTAGAACGATTTTTATATGATAATTTTGTAGAACATATGAGTTTTTAAGTTTCGGTTTAAAATTCAGAAAAATTAAAATTAATTCATTTGATTTTATTGCTTTTTTTAAGACCTAATACTAGAATGAAAAACAAAATAGCTTTATACTAAAGATTCAGGGAAATCAGAAGAGGCATAATTTGCGTCCGTTGTAGTTTATTTGCATAAAAAATGCTAAACTATTACTGTAAAAAAATACACTACAATGAATGCAGCCAAAAGGGGTGTAGGAGATGATTAGTCAACTTTCATGGAAAGTTGGAGGCCAACAAGGTGAAGGAATTGAAAGTACAGGAGAAATCTTCTGTATTGCATTAAACCGATTAGGATATTACTTATACGGTTACCGCCACTTCTCATCACGTATAAAAGGCGGCCATACAAATAATAAAATTCGTGTAAGTACAACAGAAGTACGAGCGATCTCAGATGATTTAGATATTTTAATTGCTTTTGACCAAGAAACAATTGATTTTAATTTCCACGAACTACGTCCAGGTGGAATTGTAGTTGCGGATGCGAAATTTAATCCAACAATACCTGACAATACAGATGTAAATCTATATGTGATACCGTTTACAGATATTGCTTCAGAATTAGGCACATCATTAATGAAAAACATGGTTGCTGTTGGAGCATCAAGTGCAGTATTAGGATTAGATGAAACAGCTTATTTAGATGTTGTTGAAGAAATCTTTGGTCGTAAAGGAGAGCAAGTCGTTCAAAAGAATATGGACGCAATTAAACGTGGCTCTCAATATATGAAAGAATTACTAGGTGAGAAAGTAAACATGATGCAGCTTGAAAAAGCTGATGGTAAAAAACGCATGTTTATGATTGGGAACGATGCAATCGCATTTGGTGCGGTAGCTGGTGG
Source organism: Bacillus sp. BR3(2024) (assembly GCF_039134555.1). Taxonomy (NCBI): domain Bacteria; kingdom Bacillati; phylum Bacillota; class Bacilli; order Caryophanales; family Bacillaceae; genus Bacillus; species Bacillus sp. BR3(2024). Next base: position 3,612,822 of record NZ_CP152433.1, on the reverse strand, counting down.
TGCTCGTTTTATGTCAGCATACCCAATCACACCTGCATCAGAAATTATGGAATACTTAATTAAAAAATTACCGAAAGTCGGCGGAACAGTAATCCAAACTGAGGATGAAATCGCAGCTTGTACAATGGCAATCGGTGCAAACTATGCTGGTGTTCGTACATTAACGGCATCTGCTGGTCCAGGTCTTTCATTAATGATGGAAGCAATCGGTTTAGCAGGTATTACAGAAACTCCATTAGTAATTGTTGATACACAACGTGGCGGCCCAAGTACAGGATTACCAACTAAGCAAGAACAGTCTGACTTAATGGCGATGATTTACGGTACGCATGGTGAAATTCCAAAAATCGTAATGGCGCCAAGTACAGTTGAAGAAGCTTTCTATGACATTGTAGAGGCATTTAACTTATCTGAAGAATATCAAGTTCCTGTTATTTTCTTAACAGATTTACAGCTTTCTTTAGGAAAACAAACAGTAGAACCACTTAAATTAGATAAAGTGGAAATTCGTCGTGGTAAGCTTGATTTAGAAGTAGAATTACCAGAACGTGAAAATAAAGCATACTTCAAGCGTTATGAAGTAACAGAAGACGGCGTTTCACCACGTGTTTTACCTGGTATGAAAAATGGTGTTCACCATGTTACAGGTGTAGAACATGATGAAACTGGAAAACCATCGGAATCAGCAATAAACCGTAAAGATCAAATGGACAAACGTTTCCGTAAAATGGAGAACTTGAAGTTTAATACCCCTGTTTATAAAAATGTTAAGCATGAAGAAGCAGACGTATTGCTTGTTGGATTTAACTCAACTCGTGGTGCGATCGAAGAGGCAATGACGCGTTTAGAACAAGAGGGTATGAAAGTAAACCATGCTCATGTGCGTTTAATTCACCCGTTCCCAACAGCTGAAATCGATCCACTTGTGAAAAAGGCGAAGCGTGTTGTAGTAGTAGAAAACAATGCAACAGGTCAGCTTGCTAACATTATGAAAATGAATCTTGGTAATGGTGAGAAAATTTCTAGTCTTTTAAAATATGATGGAAACCCATTCTTGCCGAAAGAGATTTACAACGAATGCAAAAAAGGGGTTGTATTAAATGGCAACATTTAAGGACTTTCGTAACAGTGTAAAGCCAAACTGGTGCCCAGGTTGCGGAGACTTCTCAGTGCAAGCTGCAATTCAACGTGCGGCAGCTAACGTTGGCCTAAATCCAGATGAACTTGCTGTTATTTCTGGTATCGGCTGTTCAGGCCGTATTTCAGGTTATATTAATTCATATGGTGTGCATAGTATTCATGGTCGTGCCCTTCCAATTGCGCAAGGTGTGAAAATGGCAAATCGTGATTTAACAGTTATCGCTTCAGGTGGTGACGGTGATGGATTTGCGATTGGTATGGGGCATACAATCCATTCTATTCGTCGTAATATCGACATTACGTACATCGTAATGGATAACCAAATTTACGGATTAACAAAAGGGCAAACTTCACCACGTAGTGAAGCTGGATTTAAAACGAAAAGCACACCACAAGGTTCAATTGAACCATCACTAAATGTAATGGAAATGGCCTTAACAGCTGGTGCGACATTTGTGGCGCAAAGCTTTTCGAGTGATTTAAAAGAATTAACACAAATTATTGAAGCTGGTATTAACCATAAAGGATTTTCATTAATTAACGTATTTAGCCCATGTGTTACTTACAATAAAGTAAATACTTACGATTGGTTTAAAGAGAATTTAACGAAACTAAGTACAGTAGAGGGATATGATCCATCTAATCGCATGATGGCTATGCAAACTTTAATGGAAAATAACGGTTTAGTAACAGGGTTAATTTATCAAAATACTAAGCAACCATCATATCAAGAACTTGTTAAAGGCTATAGTGAAGAGCCTTTAGTGAAATCTGATTTAAATATGGATCAGAAAATGTTTGATGAGCTTGTTGCTGAATTTATGTAATGTAAGAAGAGGAGGTTGCCGATTTGGTAACCTTTTTTTATGTACAAAAATATAGGGTAGTTTTATTTACTTAGAAAATTCAGAATGATAAAATAATATATAAATCGTTGTATGAAAATGGCAAGTTCATTGCTTATGAAATGTAAGATAATAAAGGGCCTCTTTATTGTTAAAATTGGCGAAATACATCATACTATGGTAATGTTTATAGGGATAAAGCAATATGCTTTTTGGTAGGACAACAAGAAATGATAAAAAGGGAATGTCTATTTGCGTGGGGAAGACTTCATTCTTATGAATGATTAGATTGATTACTCAAGTTTCAAAGGACAAGTTATCTCTCAAGCTATCTAACCATTTTTGAGGTGAGTCTAGGCGCATTAAAATGGACTATAGAGTATGTATAGTTAAGGGTGAAAGGAGATTACCGATGAACGAGCAACAACGATTAGCAAGTCAACAAGCAAATTCCTCTACGAAAAAAGAAGAGAAAGATTATAGTAAATACTTTGAAAGTGTATATCAACCACCTTCCTTAAAGGATGCGAAAAATCGCGGGAAAGAAGAAGTTAAAATTGAACGGGATTTTGGCTTACCTGAAGAGTTTCGCAATTTTGGTACAGGAAGAAAGTTCTATATTCGTACATATGGTTGTCAAATGAATGAGCATGATACGGAAGTAATGGCAGGCATTTTCACCGCACTTGGATATGAACCAACTTTTTCAACTGAGGATGCAGATGTAGTTTTATTAAACACTTGTGCAATTCGTGAAAATGCTGAAAATAAGGTGTTTGGTGAGCTAGGCCATTTAAAGTCACTCAAACGAAGAAATCCAGACCTTTTAATTGGTGTATGTGGTTGTATGTCTCAAGAGGAATCTGTTGTAAATAAAATTATGCAAAAAAATCAGCATGTAGATATGGTATTTGGAACGCATAATATTCATAGATTACCGTACATTCTAAAAGATGCGATGTTCTCGAAAGAGACGGTAGTTGAAGTATGGTCAAAAGAAGGTGACGTAATTGAAAACCTTCCGAAAGTACGTCGTGGTGATATTAAAGCTTGGGTAAATATTATGTATGGCTGTGATAAATTCTGTACGTATTGTATTGTACCGTATACACGCGGAAAAGAGCGAAGTAGACGTCCAGAAGATATTATCCAAGAGATTCGTCATTTAGCTGCAAATGGTTATAAAGAAATTACTTTACTTGGTCAAAACGTAAATGCATATGGTAAAGACTTTGAAGATATAGAATACGGTCTTGGCGATTTAATGGACGAACTTCGTAAAGTTGATATTGCCCGTATTCGTTTTACAACGAGCCATCCACGTGATTTCGATGATCACTTAATTGAAGTGCTTGGCAAAGGTGGCAACCTAGTAGAACATATCCATTTACCAGTTCAATCTGGAAGTACGGATATGCTGAAAATTATGGCACGTAAATATTCGCGTGAGCATTATTTAGAACTTGTAAGAAAAATTAAAGAAGCAATTCCAGATGCAGTATTAACAACAGATATTATCGTTGGTTTTCCAAATGAAACAGATGAGCAATTTGAAGAAACGATGTCGTTATATCGTGAAGTAGGGTTTGATACTGCCTTTACATTCATTTACTCTCCTCGCGAAGGTACACCAGCTGCAAAAATGAAAGATAATGTACCGATGGAAGTAAAGAAAGAACGTCTTCAACGCTTAAATACACTAGTAAATACGTTGGCAATTGAAAAGAATAGTCGTTACAAAGGTCAAATTGTAGAAGTGTTAGTTGATGGGGAAAGTAAAAATAATCCGGAAGTACTTGCAGGTTATACTCGTACGAATAAACTTGTAAACTTCGTCGCTTCAAAATCTTTAATTGGTCAGCTTGTGAAAGTAAAAATAACGGAAGCAAAAACTTGGTCTCTTAACGGGGAATTAGTTGAAGAGCCGATTGAGGTGAAATAATAGATGAAAGTATATTCGAAAGATGACATTGTTGAACAAGCGAAAGAATTAGCAAAAATGATTTCTGAAACAGAAGAAGTTGATTTTTTTAAGAAAGCAGAGGCGCAAATTCATAAAAATGAAAATGTAAAGCGCGCAATCGATGAAATTAAAGCACTGCAAAAACAAGCAGTAAACTTGCAACATTACGGGAAATGGGAAGCTTTAAAAAAGGTAGAAGCTGAAATTGATGCATTGCAAGATAAGTTAGACAGTATTCCAGTCGTACAACAATTTAAATCTTCACAAACATACGTAAATGACTTATTACAGTTAGTTGCTAGTACAATTTCTAACAACGTAACAGATGAAATATTAATTTCAACTGGTGGCGATGTACTAAAGGGTGAAACTGGCGCAGCAGTAGAAAGTAAAAAAGGAAATTGTGGTTGTTAAAGAGATGTCATATTGACATCTCTTTTTTTGTGGATTAAACGTAAGGTCTTCTCAAAAAAAAGAATGACACATTCCGCTATTGTCACGCATATGATTAAGTGAATAGTGATTGAGGAGGGTTACGAATGTCCGAATTTAGAGAGATTATTACAAAAGCAGTGGTTGGAAAAGGACGTAAGTATACAAAGTCAACGCATACATGTGAATCGAATAATGAGCCAACAAGTATTTTAGGGTGCTGGGTAATTAACCACTCGTACGAAGCAAGAAAGAATGGAAAACATGTGGAAATTGAAGGTTTCTATGATGTGAACACTTGGTATTCATTTGATGGAAATACAAAGACTGAAGTTGTAACAGAACGTGTGAACTACACGGACGAAGTAAGTATTGGTTATCGTGATAAAAACTTTTCTGGTGACGATTTAGAAATTATTGCTCGTGTTATTCAGCCGCCAAATTGTTTAGAAGCACTTGTATCACCAAATGGTAATAAAATTGTTGTAACTGTAGAACGTGAATTTGTAACAGAAGTAGTTGGAGAAACGAAAATTTGTGTAAGTGTAAATCCTGAAGGCTGCGTAGAATCAGATGATGATTTCCAAATTGCTGATGATGAATTTGAAGAATTAGATCCGAACTTTATCGTTGATGCAGAAGAAGAGTAATAGAAAGCTAGGGAGAAGTTCTTCCTAGCTTTTTACTTTACATAAGTGGCGCTGAATGAACATGATTCTTTATGAAATATGTTATAATGAAGAAAGACTCCTGAAATAGGAGATAAGAGTGTCCGTGAAATGCGACATATATGAAAATAGATTATCATGTAAGAATTATGGAGGAAAAGTATGACTCAATATACGCCTATGATACAGCAATATTTAAAGGTTAAGGCAGATTATCAAGATGCCTTTTTATTTTTTCGCTTAGGCGATTTTTATGAAATGTTCTTTGAGGATGCTGTTAAAGCAGCCCATGAACTTGAAATTACATTGACGAGCCGAGATGGTGGTAGTAGTGAACGTATACCAATGTGCGGTGTACCATATCATGCGGCTAAAAACTATATTGAACAACTTGTTGAAAAAGGATATAAAGTAGCTGTTTGTGAGCAAGTAGAAGATCCGAAAACAGCTAAAGGTGTAGTACGTCGTGAAGTAGTACAATTAATTACGCCAGGAACGATGATGGAAGGGCGTACAATTGATGAGAAAGAAAACAACTTCTTAGCCGCATTAACACATTTTGAAGATGGATCATATGCATTAGCTTGTAACGACTTAACGACTGGACAAAATACAGTAACGTTACTGACTGGTTCAGTAGAAGATATTTTATTAGAAGTGTATGCAACTGGTTCGAAAGAAATTGTTGTTGATTCTTCATTTTCTAAAGATGAACTAAACAAGTTAACTGAAACATTGAAAATGACGATTTCGTATGAAGATGCAACGGCAATTCCGGAAGGATTAGAACATCTTGTGAAAAATGTTTCACAAGCAAAATTAATTAAAGCAGTTGGACGTTTATTTAACTATGTAATAAGAACGCAAAAACGTTCTTTAGATCATTTGCAACCAGTAGAAATTTATTATACGAATCAATTTATGAAAATTGATGTACATTCAAAGCGAAACTTAGAACTGACAGAAACACTTCGGACGAAAGAAAAAACAGGATCACTATTATGGTTATTGGACAAGACGAAAACAGCTATGGGTGGTCGTATGTTAAAACAGTGGATGGAACGTCCACTTATACAGAAAGAAAGAATTGAAGAGCGTTTAGAAATGGTTGAAACGTTTGTAAATGATTACTTCTTACGTGAAGATTTAAAAGAAAAGTTAAAAGAAGTATATGATTTAGAACGCTTAGCAGGAAAAGTTGCATTTGGTAACGTAAATGCAAGAGACTTATTACAATTAAGACGTTCATTACTTCAAGTGCCAGCTATTTTAGAAGCAATTAGTTTGTTAGATAACGCTTATGCATCGAGATTAATTCAAGGTGCAGATCCATGTGAAAGCTTAACAGAATTACTAGGAAGAAGTATTCAAGAAAACCCACCGCTTTCAATTAAAGATGGAGATATTATTAAAGATGGGTATAATGACAAGCTTGATCAATATCGTTACGTGAGTAAAAACGGGAAAACGTGGATTGCTGAGCTTGAAAAAAGAGAACGTGATATTACTGGAATTAAATCGTTAAAAATCGGATACAACCGTATTTTCGGTTACTACATTGAAGTAACGAAAGCGAATCTTGCAGCACTTCCAGAAGGTCGCTATGAACGTAAACAGACGCTTGCTAATGCTGAACGTTTCATTACAGATGAACTGAAAGAAAAAGAAACGTTAATCTTAGAAGCTGAAGAAAAAATTGTACAGCTAGAATACGATTTATTTACAGCACTTCGTGAAGAAGTAAAAGTATTTATTCCGAAATTACAACATTTAGCGAAAGTAATTAGTGAATTAGACGTACTGCAAAGTTTTGCGACAGTTAGTGAAGAAGAACAGTTTGTAAAACCTGTACTGACAACGAAGCGCGAAATCTTTATTAAAGATGGTCGTCATCCTGTCGTTGAAAAAGTATTGAACGGGAAATTGTATGTACCGAATGATTGTATTATGCCAGAGAATATGGATGTCTTTTTAATTACAGGGCCGAACATGTCTGGTAAAAGTACGTATATGAGACAATTAGCACTTGTAACGGTTATGTCGCAAATCGGTTGTTTCGTACCAGCAACAGAAGCAGTATTACCTGTATTTGATCAAATCTTTACGAGAATTGGTGCAGCGGATGATTTAATATCAGGTCAAAGTACATTTATGGTCGAAATGTTAGAAGCGAAAAATGCAATTGCAAACGCATCAGAAAGAAGTTTAATTTTATTCGATGAAATTGGACGCGGTACATCTACCTATGATGGTATGGCACTTGCACAAGCAATTATTGAACATATTCATGACCAAATTGGTGCAAAAACGTTATTCTCTACGCATTATCACGAATTAACGGTGTTAGAAGAGAGTTTAGATCAACTGAAAAATGTACACGTTTCAGCAATTGAAGAGAATGGAAAAGTAGTATTCCTTCATAAAATTCAAGACGGGGCAGCAGATAAAAGTTACGGAATTCACGTTGCGCAACTTGCAGAGCTTCCAGATAGCTTAATCGCCCGCGCGAAAGAAGTGTTAGCACAGCTAGAAGGACAGGAAGAAATTATTATTCCAAAACGAGTAGAAGTGAAAGTACAAGAAGCTGCTCCAGAACCTGTAGTTGTAAAAGAGGAAATAGCAGAAATACAGGAAACGAAAGTAGAGACTGAAGAAGAATCGCAACTATCTTTCTTTGGAGGAGAACAGTCTTCGAAGAAACAAGACAAACCTCTGCTAGATCAAAAAGAAACAGCAGTATTGGCGCAAATTAAAAAAATCGATTTACTTGATATGACACCTTTAGAAGCGATGAACGAATTGTATCGCTTACAGAAAAAGTTAAAGAAAGGATGAGTAAGTAGATGGGGAAAATTCGCAAACTCGATGACCAACTCTCTAACTTAATTGCGGCAGGGGAAGTAGTAGAGCGCCCTGCTTCAGTCGTAAAAGAACTTGTGGAAAATTCTATCGATGCGAATAGTACATCTATTGAAATCCACTTAGAAGAAGCTGGGTTATCGAAAATTCGTATCATTGATAACGGTGATGGTATTGCAGAAGAAGACTGTATCGTCGCTTTTGAACGCCATGCGACGAGTAAAATTAAAGATGAAAACGATCTGTTTCGCATAAGAACACTCGGTTTCCGCGGTGAGGCATTGCCGAGTATTGCCTCTGTTAGTGAATTAGAATTAATTACTAGCACAGGTGATGCGCCTGGTACACACCTCATAATTAAAGGTGGAGACATTATAAAGCAAGAGAAGACTGCGAGCCGAAAAGGAACAGATATTACAGTACAAAACTTATTCTTTAATACACCAGCGCGTCTTAAATATATGAAAACCATTCATACGGAGCTCGGGAATATTACAGATATCGTGTATCGTATTGCAATGTCACATCCAGAAGTATCGTTAAAACTGTTTCATAATGAAAAGAAATTGCTTCATACATCAGGTAACGGTGATGTAAGACAAGTACTTGCATCGATTTACAGTATTCAAGTTGCGAAGAAGCTTGTTCCAATTGAAGCTGAATCTTTAGACTTTACAATTAAAGGCTATGTAACATTACCAGAAGTAACGAGAGCATCTCGTAATTATATGTCAACGATCGTAAATGGTCGTTACGTTCGAAACTTTGTACTAATGAAAGCAATTCAGCAAGGCTACCATACATTACTGCCAGTTGGCCGGTATCCAATTGGCTTCTTATCGATTGAAATGGATCCAATGCTAGTTGACGTTAACGTACATCCAGCGAAGTTAGAGGTTCGTTTTAGTAAAGAACAAGAATTGCTAAAGCTGATCGAAGAAACATTGCAAGCTGCATTTAAAAAAATACAGCTCATTCCAGATGCAGGCGTAACAACGAAGAAAAAAGAAAAAGACGAAAGTGTGCAAGAACAGTTCCAGTTTGAGCATGCGAAGCCGAAAGAACCATCTATGCCGGACATTGTTTTACCAACTGGCATGGATGCAAAACAAGAAGAACCGCAGGCTGTGAAACAGCCACCACAACTGTGGCAACCGCCGAAACAAGAATGGCAACCACCACAGTCGCTCATAAGAGAAGAACAAAGTTGGCAACCATCCACTAAACCGATAATCGAAGAACCAATTCAAGAAGAGAAATCGTGGGACAGTAATGAAGAGGATTTTGAACTAGAGGAATTAGAAGAAGAAGTTCGGGAAATAAAAGAGATTGAAATGAACGGGAATGACTTACCACCGCTTTATCCAATTGGACAAATGCATGGAACATATATTTTCGCTCAAAATGATAAAGGCTTATATATGATTGACCAGCATGCCGCGCAGGAACGTATTAATTATGAATACTTCCGTGATAAAGTAGGAAGGGTAGCGCAAGAAGTACAAGAGTTACTTGTACCGTACCGTATTGATCTATCTCTTACTGAATTTTTACGTGTCGAAGAACAGTTAGAAGAACTAAAAAAAGTTGGGCTATTTTTAGAACAATTCGGCCATCAATCCTTTATCGTCCGCTCGCATCCAACATGGTTCCCGAAAGGACAAGAAACAGAAATTATCGATGAAATGATGGAGCAAGTTGTCAAACTAAAAAAAGTGGATATTAAAAAGTTACGTGAAGAAGCAGCCATCATGATGAGCTGTAAAGCATCCATTAAAGCGAATCAATATTTAACGAACGATCAAATATTTGCCTTACTGGAAGAATTACGTACAACAACAAACCCATACACATGCCCACACGGAAGACCGATTCTTGTGCATCATTCTACTTATGAGTTGGAGAAGATGTTTAAGAGGGTTATGTAGAGTGAATAAATTATATTTCAAAAGGGAGCAACATTTACTGTTGCTCCCTTTTCATATGTAGATTTAATAGTTAAACGAGAATATGGTGGAGTAATTTTACCGTTTATTTCTTGGTTGTGTTAGCTTAAATTTATCTATGTATAAAAAAGCGCTGTATACAGCACTTTTTAAAATGTGCATGAATTGTATCATTACTAACTAAATAACTATGCATGGTTGAATGTTGCTTCTTATTTAGCTAATTGTTATAAAGATCTATACAATTACTTATTTTTATTATTATTAATTTTTTCAGTGTATAGAACTTGCTCTTTATAGTGCTTCTTAATTGGGAAGTTATGTGTACCTGTGCCGTTCTTGAATTTTTTATCAATGGGGTTCTTTAGAGGAACTGTTGTAGTTTCAGTAAATTCATATGGGTAATTTATTTTAGATTTATCTTCAAACATGAAAATGCCTCCTTTTAGGATCTCCTAAATTCTTTACTATAACATGATATGCATATAGATATTTTTTGGACTAGTTATTTATATAGGTTAATGGAATTTAATTACATAACTACTGAAACATTTTAAAGGAAAACAATTTGAGAAAGAAATGGTATGAATAGCTGTTGGCTCCTATTGTTGTTTTTTTTGTTTGACAGCACAGTTAATTATGTATATAAATTCAATATAGATTGTTTTTATAATATGGTTTATATGGGGTTTTCTTGATAATATAATGTGGAATATTATAGTGTTATTAGGTTATTAGGAACATTTAATGCTGTTTCATAACTGAAAGGTAATTGAAAAAAAACTGAAACTTTTCTCATAAAAATTCAATCTAACTTGAAAAATGAAAGGAAAATGAAATTTTCCAAAAGATATTCTTTGTTAAGATAAAAAGCATACATACAAAAAGTATTGACATATCTTAAAAATGTATTTTCAAGATATAGTGGGGGAAAAGATGAGATTAGAAAAACAATTAATAAAAAAGATGTATTATGAAACATTCCTAATGGAGAATGAAACAAAACCAACTCTTGACGTACTTGGACAAGCTTATGTAAACGAAGAAAAAAATGAGATTTCTGATGGGTCTTATATTCGTTTTGCACAAGGTGAATTTTATTATCGTCATCAAGATTTTGAAGCAGCTATTTTTAAATGGGAGAAGGTTAGTAATGAATTAGCACCATGGGCACAAAAAAATATTGCGGATGCTTATTTCGAACTGAATCAGTTATCATTTGCTGAAAATATTTATACTTCTATTACTACTGATAATAAAATATTGATGACCGAAATTAGACTACAATTACTTTCTCTTTACATTGAGCAAAATAATTTTGACTCAGCTTTCGGTGTTATTAAAGAAGCAGTTTCTTTAAATCCTGATTATCCGAATGTCACAAAAATTGCCCGTTCCTTTTATGAGGAACAGCAAGATTTTGATAGTGCAGTAGAGCTTGCTGTGAATGAGTTAATTCGCATAGAATCGTATCCTTGGTTTGAGGTGTTAAAAGGATATATCGATAAAGGGTTTACTAAACATATTTCACCAGACTATTTTTATGATGCATTAGCTACATTAAATAATGTAGATCAAGTACAATTTACGCAAATGGTTTCATCACTCTGGAACAGTTATAAAAATGAAAAAAATTACTTATTGTGGCTTAACACAATAAATGAATTTTTCTTACATATTGAAATACATTCGTCCGATATATGGAACAAAGTTTCTGCTCTTTACGAAGAAACGTACTTTGCATTAATTCAAGGTCAATATACGCTTAGACAATTAAACGATATCATACCAAATCTGTTAGCAAATTGGTTAAAGGTAGTCAATCCATCTTATGCTGTATTTCCATCTGCAGCTGTATTGGCATGGGATGAGATTTTCCCTTCCAAAATAGATTCAGCAAATATAGAACATGCGGAAAACTTACTGTCACATTCTATTAATCATGTAAATGGCTTAGAGTACAGCTTACACCTTTTTGAATCTATTACACAGTGGGCACAAAAGCAGAATATAGAAATAGGTCACCGATTTAAATGGTTAGTTGACGAGCTCGCAGATTTAAGAACAAATCGTATTTTAGTAACGGGAACTTCAGGGAACGGAAAAACTACATTTATTAACTCTATATTAGGAGAAAATATATTAGAAAAATCAATTTCAAATGTAGTAGTTTTAAAAAATGATGCTCATATAGAAATAAACGCTATAACAGACTCAGCAATTACAACAACGGAAGATGTCTCTGATTACCATAATATGATGTCTCAGCACCATCAAACATATAGAGATAGAGCGTGTGTTGAATTTAAATTACCATGCAGATTTTTAAATGAAAATAAACTTACATTTGTAGTGACACCTGGCTTTAATAGGAATAACGACACTAGAGATGGGATATTCGAATATTTAAATTCTGTAGACGAATTACTGTTCGTATTGAATGCGGATTCACCTTTTACTGATAAAGAACGTGACATTCTATTAAGTATTCAAGAACATACGCCAAATTTACAAATTCATTTCTTATTAAATAAAATCGATAACATTTACAGTGAAGCAGAAGTGAAAAGGGTATTACATGATACGGCAACGAGAATAAACACATATTTCCCGTATGCGAGAATTTTCCCTTATTCCTCGTTATATACAAGTAGTCAACAATTAAATGATTTAACTGAGTTTATTCATTTTAACTTTAATCATAAAAATATCGATGCAGAACGTACTGAAAAGTTATTATTTTTCATTCGAAAAACAATTACATATCTTTTGGATAAACGTGTTGAGAAAGAAAATAATCTGGTGGATGCTATTAATTGGAATGAAGATATGCTAGTGAAACTAAACGGTAGCATTAATAACCTTACTACATTTGAGAGGGAAAAAATTCATTTCATTACACAATCATATCGTTCAATGAAGACTGAAATTACAAATGATCTTACTGAAAATATTCCGAAGATATTAAAGAGCTGTTCTAATTTAATTAGTGAAGAAAGTGATTTCGGGCACATGGATACGGAACTAAATAAAGCAATGAATGAAAGAGTGCATAAATATTTAGAACAAACTGTGTTACCTAATCTGGCTCTTTCTATGCAAAATTGGATTGCAACTTCTAATAATGAGCTTCTTCAAAGTCAAACGTATTTAGAAGAACTTAGTGAAGGGCTTAATTCACTATTTGGAGAAAATAGAATACAGTTAGAATGTGACTTTAAAGTGCTTGATGACTGGCGCAGAGATACTGACAGGATGACGACTAGAATACAAATGGATGAAGTAAATATTTTACGTCGATTTACGCCAGCACAATTTTTACTGAAAAGTGCCGGTAAATTGTTTGGAGTTCTTCCTAAAAATAAATCTATGCTATATAACAAATACAAACAGTATGTAGAAAATGAAGATTATACTGAAGTAACGGCTTCTATTATGAAGAAATTTTTCTTGCAATTTGAGCTGTTTGAAAACACACAAGAGCGAGATATTAATATATTCTTTAGGAATCCATTTAACTCTTTAAAGCAAGCTGTGGAAAACACGCATTTAGAAATACAAGAAAAACAAGAGATATTACATAAGATGAAATCAAATCCTGAAATCTATCATGATTCTATCATGCTCTTTGAATTGAGATTGCGTCAATGTGAAGTGATTTTAAATATAGGTGATGATAATACTTTTGCGGATGTAGTTTTAGAAACAAGCGTAGAATAAAAAATCTGATGTGTTATAAGAAAGTAAAAAGGAGCAACTGTAATAAGTTGCTCCTTTTTCATATAGATTATTTTTCTGTTTCTTTAATTTTAGTTTGTACTTCGCCAGTTTTAATTTTATTACTTTCTGAGAAGCGTAATAAATCGCCTTCAATAATTTTGTCAGACATTCGTAATTCATTTTGGGCACGTTTAATGAGGGCTTGAGCTTCTTTTTTTGGTAAATCTACAATTTCACCTGTTATACGGTCGTAGAAAGTGTTGTTTTTGTATGCATACTTATCTGTAACGAAGCTACCATCACGTAAAACAACAAAGCCAGTATATTCATCTGAAAACATATCATGGCCAAAACGAATATCATTCGTAGAATCAACACCTAATAAATTTAGAATAGTAGGTTTCATATCGATTTGTCCAGTAGGCTTTGAAATAGTTTGACCTTCTGTTTGTCCAGGAATATGAATATATAAAGGTGTACGTTGTAAATTTAAAGTATCAAATTCTGTTATTTGATCTTTTTCTAAAAACTGTGCCATTGCACGATTATGTTTTTCGGAAATACCATAATGATCACCGTATAACACAATAATAGAATCATCGTAAAGCCCCTCGGCCTTTAGACGTTCAATAAATTTTTTAATTGATTCGTCTAAGTAACGTGCTGTTACGATGTAACGATCAAATACGCCATTACCAGAGTTGTATGGTTCAATGAATTTTGTATCTTCATCATACGTAAATGGATAATGGTTTGTTAAAGTAAGGAAACGAGCATAGAATGGTTGATTAACAGTTTTTAATATATCTACTGATTGATCAAAGTATTCGATATCTTTTAATCCCCAATTTAAATTTGTTTCTGGTGTAATTTTGTAATCAAGCTCATTATAGTAACGATCATAACCAAGAGCAGAGTACATGATATTACGATTCCAAAATGTTGCGTTATTCGCATGAAATACAGAAGTGAAATAACCTTGCTGACGTAAAATTTCTGGAGTTGCAGTATAATCATTGTTACCGTGTGTAAAGAATACAGCTCCTCGATTTAATGGATACAACGACGTATCGATTAGAAATTCAGAATCAGATGTTTTCCCTTGACCAGTTTGATGGAAAAAGTTATCAAAGTAATAACTTTCATTTATGAATTCATTTAGGAATGGTGTAACTTCTTGCCCGTTCACTGATGCGCCTATTAAGAAGGTCTGCAAGGATTCAAGAGTGACGACAATTACGTTTTTTCCTTTCGCTGCACCAAACATATTAGGGTTTGGCTCGCTTTGATTTGCTTTTACGTAGTTTTCAGTTTCTTGTAATTTACTACTATCAGCAAGTGCTTTTTGTGACCCAGCTTTTACTTGCAGTGTTAAGTCATATACTTGGTGAGTATATAAGCCTAAATTTTTGACAAGCATGACTCGGTCGAATGATCTTGTTAATAATTCAGGGCGCTCTTTTTCTGCAAGATGTAGATTCGCAAAGAATACACCAATCGTTAAAAGAAAGTATAACAAGCGCGTAGAATGATTTACACGTTCTGTTTTAAAGACCAATGATTTCTTTTTTAATAAAATAAAGAAGAAAACAATGTCTACGAATGCGAGTATAATTTTGTAGTTTAATATTTCTATAATACTGCCGCCTAATTGGCCGAAGTTTGAGGTTTGTCCAAGTACTGGTAATGTAACGAAATCACTATAAAAATCATAGAACATTACATTTCCAACAAGCACGATTGTTAATAAGAAATTAATACAGAGCGCTATATAATTTCGCTTTTCACCAGTTGCAAATAATGCTAATCCAACAAATGCTAATGATGCGGCTAGAGGGCTAATAAACAAAATGAGCTCTTGCGTTGAAGACTCGATTTTTAAATCAAAACTGAATCGCGTAATAAGATATGTTTTTAACCATACCGCTAAAGCCATTATTATAACAAAACTTATATTTTGCATTTGTAAATTTATTTTGTTCTTCATTTTTACACCTTCTTTATATAATTTATTTAACTAAAGTTATATATTATGTTTTTATAACTATTAGAGTGTAATGAACCATTTAGACTTTGTTTTCTAAAGGGAATAATTTGAAGTATTCATATATATACAATGGGGATTTTTAAAGCGTAGTAGCATAAATATAACTCTTTTTGAGAAACGGGCAGAACAAGTCATAGTTGTAGTGAAATTGACTTATAGACATCCTACCATATTAAACACTATGATGATGTTACAAAATATCGAACAAATAAAAGTGAAAATGGATAGAGACTTTTAAAACTGTTGACATTCAATTTATTAGAATTGAATGTCAATCGTTTTAAATATACAGTTATATTACATATGTATTTTGTAAAATCCCGATTTTTTGTCGGTTAATTATTAGCAGGGAAGGATAGGGGTTTTATTAATATAATTTTACTATATGTAAGTAAAGTGTTTTGAAATTGAAAATATTTGACTGACATTTTAATGATAGAAATTAAATGTCAGATAAGTACTTTCCAACATACAGACCACTTGCAGCTGCTTGAGATAATGAATGCGTAACGCCTGAACAATCTCCAATTAAAAATAGCCCATGTATACTAGTTTCAAAATGATTATTAATTTTTATCGTAGGAGCATAGAACTTTCCATCAATTCCATATAGTAAAGTATGTTGATCAATAGGTTCTTGTATAAATTGTTCTAAACGTAATAAAAATTCTTTGAGCCCTTCAATATATAATTGAGGAATTTCTTGATTCAAATCTCCATAATCCCCCTGTAGTGTAGGCTGTATACGGCTATGTTCCATGATGTTTTCCACCGTAGGTTGTTTCTTTAGTAAGTCCTCTAAGCGCTGTATAACAATCCGATCTCGTCCTTGGTTAATGCCTTTAATAATTGAACTTGCGTATACATTTGCTTCTTTGAGAGTTGGAAAATAGCTAGGAATAAATAAAGTGAAATTTAAATTAGAAGTGCCAGTTCCTTGCTCTCGAAAATTTTGACCGTCAGGCATAACTAAACCTTCTTCGTACTTTCGAATGATGCGTCCTTTTGGATTCATACAGTAAGTAGTTGCTGTGAAATGCTCACCTTGATAAGAAAGTTTTGTTTCAAAAGTATCTTTTAATATAGAACGTAATTGATGTTCTTTCATTTCTACTCTAATTCCTAAATCTACACGTGTTTGCTCCTGAGAAATATTTAGGGAACTGCACATTTCTTTTAACCAATCGGCCCCAGAGCGCCCAGTTGCAAATACTAGTTGCGTAGTTTGAACTGTTCCTTGATTTGTATCTATTGTAAAATGATCTTCCTGTTTCAGAATATGTTGTACATCTATATGAAATTGGATCTTTATTTTCGTCAGTAAAAATTCATAGAGCTGCTGAAAAATGTTACTGGAAAGTGTAGTACCAAGATGTCTTACTTCTGTTGTTAGCATTTGTAAACCACACGCTTCAGCTCTCTTAGTGAGACTTGAATTTTCAGTAGAATATTTT
Organism: Bacillus sp. BR3(2024); assembly: GCF_039134555.1. NCBI lineage: Bacteria > Bacillati > Bacillota > Bacilli > Caryophanales > Bacillaceae > Bacillus > Bacillus sp. BR3(2024). Next base: position 3,595,748 of record NZ_CP152433.1, on the reverse strand, counting down.
GAAACCGAACTTCCACCAAACTGACATAGAATTTCATCTACTTCAGCCATGAGTTGTATAAAACCCTCTTTACCGACTTTTTTCTCAAGTTCTCCGCCAAATCCGTTTGTATAATTAAATTTCCCTTCAGATTTGCCTAAACCACCAAACCCGAAATATTTATCACATGTAGTACAATTACACACTTTTCCTTCGTCTAAAGGACAATGGCGATCTTCTAGCGCTTTACCTTTATCAAGAATTAAAACTTTTTTGTTACTTTTAGCTAGTGAATAAGCCATAAAAATGCTACTTACTCCAGCGCCGATAATCGTAACATCATACATATTCTTCCACCTGCTAACGAATAGTTTGTTTTTTATTTTTCTAGTGTATAACAATTTTATGAAGTTAAGAAATAGCTTTTATTAATAAAGTGGGAGTTTTTGAACTTGATGCTTTATTAATTTCTACGAGTGGTGGAGTAAATACAAAAATTTTTATTTGAAAGAAGAAACAGTTTAAAAAATAACTATGTCATATGATTAATAACATCTTACATAGAAAAAAACAGACCTTTTAAGTGAAGAGGTCTGTTAATGATTTTAAATCTTATTTAGCAAACACATGATTACCAATTACTGCTACTGTTTGACGTGTCGTAATCCACTTGTCCGTTGATGTTTTTGGATTGTAGAAATAAATCCAGTCTGAATCTACTCCATTTGTGGAGATAGCCTCTTCTACAGCCATTTTTGCTTCTGCACTTGCAGGTTGATTAATTCTTCCATCTGTAACAGGAGTAAATGCATATCCGTATTTAATAGGTTCATAAATAACGCCTGTTATTGTATTTGGAAAACCTTTTGCATTTACACGATTTAGTATAACTTTGGCTACTGCTACTTTTCCTTTATAGGATTCGCCACCTGCTTCAGCGGTAACTAAGCGTGCCATTAAGTCTTTTTCTTTTTGTGAAATACTTGAGTTGATTTTTAAATGTTGTCCTGTATAAAGCTTGTTTCCGACTGTATTGTTCATTTGTTTTATAGATTGGACAGTGACATTGTAACGCTTTGCTATCGTTTCTAATGAATCTCCCGGTTGTACTTGATAAATAATTTGTTCAGAAATGTTCGCAGGCTTGGCATTTTGAGGAACAGTGATTTCATTTGATTTCACGGACCCTGGAATATGTAACTGTTCGCCAATAAAGGTTTTATCGTTTCCTTTATTATTAGCCTGTTTAATGGATTGTATTGAAACTCCGTATTGTTTACTAATGCCCCAAAGTGTATCGTTCTTTTTAACTGTATGAATGGTAGAAGCTTCAGCTGTACTTTGACTACATACGAATGTAATTGCGGCCGCAGATAAAGGAATTATATGTTTTAGTTTTAGTAATTTCATTGTAAATCCTCCTAAGAAAAAATTAAGGTGAAACGATTAAGTAATGTAGTTTGAAATGTGTATATGCGTAATATATTAATGTAAGTATATTAGCACATATAAAATAAATAATCACTATAAGTTTCATATTCGTTTAGTGTAGAGTCAGAATATGAAATATTGCATATGAAAATACATTGAAGTTCATATTTCTGATTACTATAATCTATTTAGTAGAAAGGGAATACGTTATAGAATTAATCATTATAGATTAATATAATGATTAATAATTATTAATAGGAGGATTGATGTAATGAAAATATTTCAAAAAATGTGTGCGTCAACTGTAATCATTACAACACTTTTAGGAACAGGAGGCACTATCAATAGTGTATATGCTGATTCTATAGAACAGCAGAGTAAATTAGGGATAGAACAAGAAACAGATAAGCAAATCATTGTAAAATTTAAAGCGGATTTGGATTTGCCATATGAAGATGGTATTGAAAAACAAATACAATCTCAAACGAATGATAAAGTAATAAAAGATCTTTTGACAGAATATCCAGATGTAACATTTACTCGTTTATTCACATCTGTAAGCCCGGAACAAATACAAAACCTTGAAGTGAAAGCACCTAATCATGTATCTACAAGTCTATTAAACTACTATATTCTTCAAAATCAAAATAGTGGGTATGAAGAAGAAATAGTAGATAAGTTAAAGGCATCTTCTTTAATAGAAGATGCGTATATGAAGAAACAAGAGAAAATAATGCCACCTGAAGTGCAATCATCAAGTGTAGCTCTTAATCCTAATAACAATCCTAGATTTAAAAAACAAGGTTATCTTGAAGCAGCCCCATACGGTATTAATGCGCCTTTCGCCTGGGGAATTCAAGGCGGTAATGGAAATGGTATTACTTTTGTTGATATGGAATACGGATGGCTATTAAATCATGAGGATTTATTACATCAAAATATTGAATTAATGTCTGGAAGAAATATAGATCAGCATGTCGGTCATGGGACGTCTGTACTAGGAATTGTATCCTCTGAGGACAATGAAGTCGGGAATATTGGGATTGCGCCAAAAGCGAAAGCAAAGGTTATCTCTCAAATAAGAGATAACGGACAGTATAATACGGCTGATGCAATATTAAGCGCTGTAAATCAGTTAGAAGCTGGGGATGTTTTATTATTAGAGGCGCAAGCATCCTTTGATGGATATGGTGAAAAATATTTACCTGTTGAAGTACAACCAGATATTTTTGATGCAATTCGTGCTGGTACAGATAAAGGGATTGTAATTATAGAGGCTGGAGCAAATGGGTGGAATGATTTAGACCAGTTCAAAGATAGAAAAGGTAAGCAAGTCTTAAATCGTAATAGTAAAGATTTTAAAGATTCGGGTGCAATTATGGTAGGCGCTGGCTCTTCATCTTTCCCTCATGAACGTATGTGGTTTTCGAATTATGGAAGCCGTATTGATGTGTACGGATGGGGAGAAAATGTAGATACAACTACAGCTGAACAAAGTAGAAGTGCTGTAAATCTTTATACTTCAAGCTTTAGCGGAACATCTAGTGCTTCGCCAATTATTGCTGGGGCAGCGACTTTAGTACAAAGCATTGCTAAAGAAAATTTAGGACAACCATATAGACCTAGTGAACTAAGAGCAATATTAAGCAACCAGAGCACAGGAACAAAATCTAAAGATCCATATGCAGATAAAATTGGTGTTTTACCAGATTTGAAGTCTATACTAGTAAACTTAGGCTATGAACAAAGAAAACCAAACGGTGGGAATGAATTACAAGTAACAGAAAATGAACCAAATAATGAGCCTAGACAGGCAAATAAAGTTAACTTTCATACACCGGTGAAAGGAACGCTACATAATAGTGATAGAGTAGATGTATTTACTTTCCAAATTGACTCGCCGGAAAATATTAATATTTCTCTACTAAATGAACAAAATATCGGAATGACATGGGTACTTCATCATGAATCAGATTTAAATAACTATGTAGCATATGGTGAAAATGAAGGCAATGTAGTTAAAGGAACTTATAATGCAAAGCCAGGTAAATATTATTTATACGTCTATAAATATGAGAATAAAGATGGTTCATACGTATTGAACATAAAATAAGTAAAAGGAACTTCAGATGAAGTTCCTTTAAATTTTTCTAATTTAGTATATGTGAATGATTTTTTAACTTTACTTCTATGCAATATTTCATATTGATGAAATGTTATTTATTTTTTCTGAACTAGCTTATATTATATTCAATAAGTTTGATATAAAAACAGAAAAAGAGAGGGATAATAATGAGCAATAAGAAGTTAATTTTGAAATTATTCATATGTAGTACAATATTTATCACATTTGTATTTGCTTTACATGATAAGCAAGTAGTTGCAGCTAGCTCTGTTAATGAGCTTGAAAATTGGTCGAAATGGATGCAACCTATACCTGATAATATCCCGTTAGCACGAATTTCAATTCCAGGAACACACGATAGTGGGACGTTCAAGTTGCAAAATCCGATTAAGCAAGTATGGGGAATGACGCAAGAATATGATTTTCGCTATCAAATGGACCGTGGAGCTCGCATTTTTGATATAAGAGGACGTTTAACAGATGATAATACGATAGTTCTTCATCATGGGCCATTATATCTTTATGTAACACTGCATGAATTCATAAACGAAGCGAAACAATTTTTAAGAGATAACCCGAGTGAAACGATTATTATGTCTTTAAAAAAAGAGTATGAGGATATGAAAGGGGCAGAAGATTCATTTAGTAGTACGTTTGAAAAAAATTATTTTGTTGATCCTATCTTTTTAAAAACAGAAGGAAATATAAAACTTGGAGATGCTCGTGGGAAAATTGTACTACTAAAAAGATATAGTGGTAGTAATGAATCTGGAGGATATAATAATTTTTATTGGCCAGATAATGAGACGTTTACCACAACTGTAAATCAAAATGTAAATGTAACAGTACAAGATAAATATAAAGTGAGTTATGATGAGAAAGTAAAATCTATTAAAGATACAATGAATGAAACGATGAACAATAGCGAGGATTTAAATCATCTATATATAAATTTTACAAGCTTGTCTTCTGGTGGTACAGCATGGAATAGTCCATATTACTATGCCTCTTATATAAATCCTGAAATTGCAAACCATATAAAACAAAAGAATCCTGCGAGAGTAGGCTGGGTAATTCAAGACTACATAAATGAAAAGTGGTCACCATTATTGTATCAAGAAGTTATAAGAGCGAATAAGTCATTAATAAAAGAATAAAGATGATGAGAGTGAGAAGCGATAAAATATATCGCTTCTTATTTCTTTTCCAATAACCAACAATATAAATTGTACTTTTATAATAGAAAAAAATAAAAACATAAGATATAATCATACATATAAAATTTGTACCTATAAATTTTATATGTATGATTGAATTTGATTTGTTGTAATGAAATGGAGGTATATACTATGAAGTTTCCACATGATTTTTTATTCGGAGCTGCTTCAGCTTCTTATCAAGTAGAAGGTGCATGGAATGAAGATGGAAAAGGTGTTACGAATTGGGACGAGTTTTCAAAAATTCCTGGCAAAACATACAATGGAACAAATGGTGATATAGCTGTTGATCATTATCATCGATATAAGGAAGATGTTCGCTTAATGGCTGAGATGGGATTAGAATCGTATCGTTTTTCTATTTCTTGGGCGAGAATATTGCCGACTGGAGATGGAAAGGTAAATGAAAAAGGGATTGAATTTTATAACAACTTAATTGATGAATGTTTAAAATACGGGATTGTGCCGTTTGTCACTTTATATCATTGGGATTTACCATTACCGTTAGAAAAAGATGGTGGATGGACGAATAAAAGAACAGCAGAGGCTTTCGTAAAATATGCAGAAACTTGTTTTAAGGCATTTGGTGACAGAGTTAAGCATTGGATTACTTTTAATGAGACCGTAATGTTTTGTGGATTAGGTTATTTAAAAGGTGCACATCCACCAGGAATACAAAATGATGTTCCAAAGTATTTTCAAGCGACTCATTATGTATTTTATGCACACGCGAAAACAGTTGCGGTGTACAAGCAGCTGAAACAATATGGTGAGATTGGGATTACACATGTTTTCTTACCAGCTTATAGTGTGGATGATCAAAAAGAAAATATACAAGCAGCAAATCATGCGAATGAATATGAAACTTATTGGTATTATGATCCAATTTTAAAAGGCGAGTATCCGTCTTATGTTGTACAACAATTAAAGGAAAAAGGATGGACTCCTAATTGGACGGTTGAAGAATTAGAAATCATTAAACAAAATGCAGAAGAAAATGATTTTATTGGCTTGAATTATTATCAACCAATACGAGTAGAAAGATACGATATGGATATAAAGAGTGAGGAACATTCTCGAGAAAACTCAACGCTTGCTCCAGGTAACCCTTCTTTTGATGGTTTTTATCGAACAGTTAAAATGGATGATAAAACATATACAAAGTGGGGATGGGAAATATCTCCCGAAGGTTTCTTAGAGGGATTGCATATGTTGAAAGCGCGTTACGGTGACATAAAGATGTATGTAACGGAAAATGGACTTGGTGATGAAGATCCAATCATTGACGGAGAAATTGTAGATGTTCCGAGAATTAAATTTATTGAAGCGCATTTAAAAGTAATGAAGCGTGCAATTGAAGAGGGAATTAACTTAAAAGGTTATTATGCATGGTCAGTGATTGATCTTTTAAGTTGGTTAAATGGATATAAAAAGCAATATGGCTTTATTTTTGTCGATCATAATGATAACTTAAAACGTAAGAAGAAACTTTCGTTTCATTGGTATAAACGTGTGATCGAAACGAGAGGGGAAGAGTTATAACAGATAAAAGCGTATTTTAGGAGAAAGTGTATGAGTGCAAAGTATAAACAAATTGCAGATGTGTTAGAGCAAAACATTCGAGATGGGCTTTTTAATGAAACGAAAAAACTACCTACAGAAGAAGCGTTGATGAATCGATTTGAAGTAAGCCGTAATACGATACGTAAAGTAATTAGTCAGCTTGTGAATAGAGGTTATATTTTTCAAGTGCAAGGTAGTGGCATGTTTTTACGCGAAACTTCTGTAACAGATTACATTAATTTAGGAAGTTTACGTGGATTAACGAAAAATCTTGTTTCACAAAATATTGAAACGAAAGTGTTAGAGCTGGAAGTAATAGATGCGGACGAAGAGATAGCAAAGCGGATGCAATGCGAAGCTGGAACTAGGTTGTATTTTTTGAAGCGCTTAAGAATTGTAGATGCTAAACCATTCTCTATTGAAGTAAGTTATTTCAAAAAGGATATTATTCCATATTTGAACGAAGAAATAGCATTAAGCTCTGTATACAGTTATTTCATTGAAGATTTACGATTAAATATTGGTTTTGCTGATAAAGTTATTAGTTGTGAAAAAGTAAATAAAGAAAATGCACAGCTTTTAGAATTAAATGAAGGTGATCCGGCGCTTCTTATTGAAAATACAGTGTATCTTGTAAATGGAACAATTTTTGAGTTATCTCAGTCGATGTTTCATTATGAAAAGGCGAAACTTTTAAATCGAATTAATTTTAAATGAAAAATTATCGTGTGAAAAAAGCAACTGGTCCTAAGTGATCAGTTGCTTTTTATTTTTTAAGTGGATGAGCAAAAAAACATGAAAGTGGTTGGTCCGCTTTTTGCAAACATCTATTATGATAAGAGAAGAAAGGTAGTATGTTATCGACGTTTTAAAGAGGAAGGTTTTTATGTAAGTTCTTTAATTAAAATAGATGGGTCTTAGAGAGGTGAAAAGACAATGAGTTTTGCAATTTCACTAGTCGTTATTATTGTAATTGTATCGCTATTTGGGACTGTACTAGTTGCAAGAAACGTGGAGGAGAATTACGGTAAGTCTACAAAAAGAAATGTGAAAAACTTATCTGCAATCTATATTCTTCTTCTTTTTGTTCTACTGGCCGGGGTAACATGGTACGCGGTAATGATTTAATAGTTTGTAAAAGAACTGAAATGAGAGTATGAAGTTGGAATTTCAGAAGCTATTGAGTAATCAGAAAGAGAACCATTTTGGATATATCCATTTACGGATAAGAAAATGTGACTAATTAATACTATTTTTACGGTGAATACTGTTAGTAAAAAATGAGGATAGTTCGTTTTGAAAGGAGGAAACTAGATGGAATGGAAACCAAATCGTGCAGATAAGACACCTGTATATAAACAAATTGCGGATTATATTGAAAGAGGCATTTCTTCAGGTGAATTTCCTTCTGATAGTAAGTTACCTTCTGAGCGTATGTTAGCAAAGGAATTACAGGTGAACCGGAGTACAATAGTAGCTGCGTATGAAGAATTAAAATCACTTGGAGTAGTAGAACGGCAAAAGGGAAGCGGAACACGGGTCAATACAGACATATGGGGTGTCTCACATAAACGAATACCGAACTGGGGTAGGTACGTGGAGGATGGATCGTTCTTACCTAACGTACCACTCGTTCAACAAATTCGAACGGAAACACAAAAAGATGATTTAATTAATTTAGCAAGCGGTGAACTGTCACCAGAATTAATTCCAAGTGATAGATTTCGAACAATTTTGTCGGAGAAAACATTTATGGAAAACCTCGGTTATGATCATCCACTTGGAAATGAGATGTTGAGAAAAACAATTGCAGCACATGTTCAGCAATATAAACAAATTGAAGCAGATTCAAGCTCTATTCTTATTACGTCAGGAGCACAACAGGCGCTTAATCTTATCGTTCAATGTTTATTAAAACCTGGTGATGCGATCGCGATTGAAGATCCTTCGTATTGTTTTTCGCTTCCAATGTTTAAATCGGCCGGTTTAAACATATTTCATTTACCTGTTGATGAGCATGGAATGAATCCAGATGACTTAATCGATTTGCACAAAAAGCATCGCATTCGTATGGTGTTTTTGAATCCAGATTATCAGAATCCGACGGGGACTGTGCTTTCATTAGCGAGACGTAAAAAAATTTTAGAACTGTCTTCTGAGTTCGGTATACCAATTGTAGAAGATGATCCGTATAGTTTAATCTCTTTTAATGGAGAAGTGAACCCGACATTAAAATCAATGGACCAAAATGGAAATGTTCTTTATATAAGTTCATTATCAAAAATTGTTGCATCAGGATTACGTATTGGATGGATAATTGGTCCTACACGTGTAATTGAGCGTTTAGCGGATGCAAAGCAACAAGTTGATTTTGGCCATAGTGTATTTACGCAGTGGGTAGCAAATCAATTTTTAGAATCAAAGGATTTCCATAAACATATTACGATACTTCGTGGACAATTGAAGCAAAGAAGAGATGTATTAATTGCAGAGCTTGAAGGAACATTGGGAGACCGAGTTGAATGTTTCGTGCCAGAGGGTGGAATACATGTATGGTGTAAAGTGAAAGGAAAGTTTGATGAATATCACTTATTAGGTGAATCTATACAGAATGGTGTCGCATTTGTTCCGGGCAGTGTTTTAGGTTCGAAAAATGAATATATACGATTTACGTTTGGTAGAGCGAATATAGAACAAATTCAACTTGGAATTAAACGGTTTGCCGACACGCTAAATGAGATTTCATAATATGGATGTGTGATAGTGAAATGAGGGAAAGAAATGAAGTACGTGACGCTTTTACTTCAAGTAGGCGTGCTATATGTATTTAGCCTAGTGGGTACGTGGATTCAAGGAGTATTCCATCTATCAATGCCAGGAAGTTTAATAGGGATGTTAATACTGTTCCTGCTCCTTTCCACTCGTGTTTTACCGTTAAAATGGTTTGAGTTAGGTGCGGAAAAGTTAATCGTATTTTTACCGTTATTTTTAATCCCTTCGACAACAGGGCTCATGGAATACGGGTCTTTTCTTTTCAGTAAGGAGAGTATTATATTCCTTTTAGTAGTTGCAAGTACTGTAGTAACTTTGATTGTTTCAGGGTATATAAGTCAATTATTAATAACAACAAAAAAATAAAATCGACAAGGTGCACGATTCAAATGGTCTTAATTATTATTACTGTAGCAATTTATTTCTTGGCGACAAAGCTATATAAAAAATTTACGTTTGCATTTACGTTACCGGTGTTAACAGTTACGGCAATTATGATTTGTTTATTTTTCATTTTTGGTATTTCTCATCATGAGTATAGGGAAAATGGAGGAGACATTCTTTCAAGCTTATTGAGCCCTGCAATTGTAGCATTAGCCATACCTCTATTTAAAGAGCGAAAGATACTTATGAAAAATTTTTTATCGATACTTATTGGAGTAGTGATAGGTATAGTGGCTGTAACGAGTATGAATGTAGTGATTGGCGGAATTTTAAATATAGATAAGGAACTTATATTAACTACTTTACCACAGTTAGCAACGATGCCTATTGCCCTATCATTAGCGGATCAAATTGGTGGTATTCCATCTATGACTTCTAGTTTTGTAGTTGTTGCAGGAATAACAGGCGCTATTATCGGACCAACAGTACTTAAGTTTTTCAGTATAACAAGTACGATTGGAAAAGGAGTTGGAATGGGCTGTGCATCACATATTATCGGTGTGAGCCGTCTCGTGAAGGAAGGCGAGAAAGAGGCGACAATCGGTTCGGTAACGATGATTGTAACTGGAATACTCATTAGTATACTAATACCGTATGGAACGAAATTTATTTTTTAAATGTAATGGAGATGATAACAATGACAACATGGTTTATAGTTACATTATTTGTTTTTGGAGCTATTAAAGTATTAGTTTCTAGCATGCCCACTTCTGTTGTGGAATCAATTATTAGTAAATTTGAATTGCATCAAAAGCTTGAGGTGGAAAATACTTCTATATCGATAGATGGAAAAAATATAGAGGGAGAAATGAAACTACAAGTTATTCATGAATTTAATGAGGCTTTGTTTTTAGATAAACATTATTTCCCGCCGCACGGAGAAGGGACACCCATAGTCATTGATACGAAGAAAGGGAATAAAGAGATTAGATTTTCGCTATATAGCTATGAAGAACATGTTGATGTCATTAAGCAATATAAGAAGAAAGTCGTTGCCTATCGTTTACGCTCTAAAAGCCTTCAAACATTGGCACCATTAGCAATAACGGAAGAGTATGCTTAAGAAGGGACCTATAATGGTCTCTTTATTTTTTTATCCAATTATATACGTTCCAAATAAAAGAATGAAAAATCATATAACCAAATAAAGAATATGTATGGTTCCAATTCGCGTTATGTACAAATAAACCTAAACTTTCAGCAATCTGTTCAAAAAGGCTAGCACAAATACCGATTGAAATAATAAATAAAATTCTAGAAACGTTAGATAATTTTTTTGAAATGTGTATAAAGATAACTGTTAAAATCGGCAGTACGAACAATGTAAAAGCTATATTAACCGAAAATGTGGATGAGAAGGGCCTAGCCGGAAAGGAATATATTTGTTTATGAACAAAAAAGGCATCTAAGCAAGTTCCAATAATAGAAGAGAGAAAGATTGTAACTACTAATGCTAGAAACTCATTCTTCTTCTCGGAGGAGGACATTTTTCTTTGCGAGAATGGCGAGTTCAATTTTTTCGAGTGTTTTGCAGTAGTCTTCTGTAATTTGTCCATTTATATTTTCCTCCTTATCAACTAAGTAATTTACAACTTGCCAATCGGTAAACCAATCTTCACTGTCAACTTCTTCATGCTTCATATCTCGCCATGCATAGATGAGTGCAGGGCTGTATATGCGATAAGCGCCATTTCGTAACTGGCATTTCTTTATTCGGCGCTTATAAAACTCACGGGAAAAAGATTCATTTACACTTGAAAATAAATGGGGCCAGTAATCTTTCCTTGATCCTGTATGTGGATGGTGTTGAGCCCAGCTTATTATTTGAGATAAAACATGTGTATCTCGAAATAATAATGAGTACAATCTTTTTCCAATTAATATCCGTTCATGTAAGGAAGTGAAATGTTTCATTGTATCACCAAATAGTAATACTTTTTGTTTCTTATCATTTTCGTAGAATGGGAAAAGAATATGATTAAACTGAAAGAAATCAAAGAGTTTAAATCCAATACTATTTAGTACAGTCTTTTTAAATTGTACATTTTGAATCACTCTTTTTTCTAAGTAGTTTTGTTCATTAATAATAGTGGCAATCGCTAAAGTTTTTTTGTTACCTGTTTTCCAAAAATGGTGCCACATCGTTTCCATAAATGTAGAAACATTTAGGTGAGGGAGAAGGTGAAATAACTTTTGTGATCTCTTTACACTTTGTTCGTAAAGTAAAAATTGAGGGTATACATCTTGGAAAATAAGCCAATTCCCTTTTTCTAAAAAAGAAAAAAATATGAATTGATCTTTCTCTGATAAAATTCTCGTATATAAATCCCCCTTTAAATCAGTCATATTCCAACCGCCGTTACGTGATACCATATGTCCAAGCAGTGCCCAATGTATTTCTGGATATTGAATGTAAAATTGGTAGTATGCGCGTGTTCTTGTAACATTATTTTTATTTAGCTGTTCTGTTTGTATTTTTATTTTGTTGATGATGAGTTGCTCTTCTTTCGTTAATTTATACATGGTATCAGAAGGAATAAGTTTGCTTTTTTGTTTCAATTCATTTTTTACATCGAATAGGGAGAGAGGCAGTGCTTTGGAAGGTCCGTTATATGTATGATATGAATTGTTTCGGTCCATTCCGTTACCTCCCTTTTTCATAAATTTAAACATGATTATTGGCTATGAATCATTCTATTTATTTTATTACGAGTATAAGAAATAAATGAGCGGTGTTTTTTTACAAGGAATTTATTTATCATGCAAACAGTATGGAAAATCTTACTGTTGTGAGGTGAAATGAAAAACAGAAACTAAGTTTAATAGTTTCTGTTTTTTTATTTTGTCAATTAAATGTAACAAACGACGATTATGATTTGAATCAATTGAAAATAATTCAATAAATATTATTTAAATTGAGATGTTTCGTAGGAGGAAAAGGAATGTTAAATAAAATAATTTTAATTACTGGTGGTACAGGTTCGTGGGGGCATGAACTTATAAAACAACTATTAGAAAAATCACCGAAAGAAATTAGAGTTTTTTCAAGAAATGAAACGGTTCAGTTTGAAATGCAGCAACAGTTTATAAATGATGATAGGCTAAAATTTATTATTGGAGATATTCGTGATAAAGATCAACTAGTCTATGCATGCCAAGGTGTACATTATGTATTCCATCTTGCAGCTTTAAAACACGTTCCAGTATGTGAGTATTATCCTTATGAAGCTATAAAAACTAACATACATGGTACGCAAAATGTAATTGAAGCCTCTACACAGATGCAAGTTGAAAAAGTTATATATGTTTCAACGGATAAAGCAGCTGATCCATCAAATACGTATGGGATGACAAAAGCAATTGGTGAAAAATTAATGGTTCATGCGAATATACAAACGAAGAAAACAAAATTCATTTGTGTTCGTGGTGGAAATGTTTTAGGAACGAGTGGAAGTGTAGTACCGCTTTTTAAACAACAAATTAAAAGATCTTCAGAAGTAGGGATTACCGATGCGAATATGACTAGATTTTTCTTAACAGTTGAAGATGCTGTTGGATTGTTATTTAAAGCCGTATCTCAAGGTAGAGGCGGGGAAATCTTTGTTATGAAAATGCCGGCATGTAAAATAACAGATTTAGCGGAAATATTAATTGAAGATTCAAAAAAAGAAAATATTAAGGTGAAAGAGGTAGGGATAAGACCGGGTGAAAAATTAAGTGAAATGCTTCTATCTGAGGTAGAGAGTAAAACAAGTATAAGTTTTGGTCAAAATTATTTTGTGGTACTACCGACGATTCCTATCGAAGGACTTCAAGAATATTATTCTAGCTATCCGCTAGTGGATGTGAAGAATTTTAGTTCTCAACAAGATTTACTTGCAAAACATGAGGTGAAACAAATGCTATTAAAAGGAGGGTTTTTGCGATGAAAAAAAATGCGAGCCTTTTAATAACTGGTGCAAATGGTTTCACAGGCCGCCATGCTTGCCACTATTTTTTAGAGCAGGGCTTTCATGTAATTCCTATGTTTCAAAATCGTGCACATAGAGAAAAAATTAGAAATGGTATTACGTGTAATTTAACTAATAAGAGCGAAGTAATGAAGGTAATGAAACAAATAAAGCCAGACTACGTATTGCATTTAGCGGGAAGGAATTCGGTTATAGAATCTTGGACAGCTGCTCTTGAGTATATAGAGATTAATGTAATAGGAACGTTATATTTATTAGAAGCAATTAAGCAAGAAGCCTCGCATTGTAGAACATTAGTTATAGGATCTGCTTTGCAAGCAGATAGTATGAACGAAATGAAAATTTCAAATCCATATAGTTTAAGTAAAACGATGCAAGTCATTATTGCAGAGGCTTGGGGAGGATTAATGGATTCAAATATTATCATTGCAAAGCCCTCAAACTTAATTGGTCCAGGGGTATCGAATGGTATTTGTTCGATTCTCGCAAAGAAAATAATAGATATAGAATCAGGTAGAAGTAAGGCTATTATCGAAGTAAACAGTTTGAAAGATAGTAGAGATTTTCTAGATGTACGTGATGCGGTCAAAGCGTATCATGTGTTATTACGAGATGGAATAAATGGAAAACAATATAATATCGGATCAGGAGTAAAACGATCTTTATTAGATGTACTAGAACAATATAAAGAATTAACACAGCTAAATTTTTTTATAGAGGAAACAGAGAAAAGTGGGAGCGACTCAAATGAGAGTTTAGCAACAGAGGAAATAAAAAATTTAGGTTGGATCCCAGAAATTGAATTTCATCAATCATTAAAAGATGTACTTGAGTATGCGAAGTGTAGTGACATCTGCGTGCAATGAAAAACAAAAAAGGGTGTAAGAAATATATGAATGGTTATGAAGTAATAGATAATCAAAATACGCTATTTCTTTCAATTGTTGATACGCTGGACTGGAGAGATGAAGAAGCGCATGTATTGCTTATTTATGAGGCAATACATAAATATCAAGCGTATGTAGAAGAAAAAAGGGTTAATCGAATAAAGTCAGCATTAGAGACGGAAACTAGATATGTGATTCAAATCTTTGCTCAATACGAGTGTAGTGAGTATGGAAATGATTTTTATGAACTCATTAACGATCTTTTACAAGATATAGAGGTGGAGTTAAAGATTTATATAAAAAATAATAAGTTTATTTACATTTAAAAGGTAAAGAGAAAGCTAGATTTTTAATAATAAAGGTGGGTATAAGTTATGAGCAAAACGATTCTTTTTACTGGGGGCGGTACAGCCGGACACGTTATGATTAATATTGTATTAATTCCTAAATTTATAGAGAAAGGCTGGAGAGTCGAGTATATTGGATCCAAAAATGGAATTGAAAAATCATTAGTGCAAAATGTAAAATACAATAGTGTTTCAACGGGAAAGCTTAGGAGATATTGGGATTGGGAGAATTTTAAAGATCCTTTTAAAATTATACGCGGTTGTTTACAAAGTTATAATTTAATTAAGAAAACAAAGCCTGACGTTATCTTTTCAGCAGGAGGATTTGTTTCAGTTCCTGTAGCTATAGGAGCATGGTTAAATCGTGTGCCTATAATTATACGTGAACCAGATAGCACATTAGGGCTTGCCAATAAAATAGCATTACCTTTTGCTACAAAGCTATGCACAACATTTCCTCAGACAGGAGAAAATGTAAGTAATGAGAAGAAGGTTTATGTAGGACCAATTGTAAGGGAAGAAATTGAGAAGGGTAACGTATTACGAGGAAGAAGATATTGTGAATTTCAGCAAGATAAACCAGTATTATTAATTATGGGTGGGAGTCAAGGTGCTAAGTGGATAAATGATATGGTAAGGGAATGTTTAGATACAATACTATTAAACTTTAATATTATTCATATATGTGGTAAAGGGAAGGTAGACCCATCTATTGGCATGGAGGGATATATGCAATTTGAATATATAGGCGACGAGTTGCCGCATATACTAAATATGGCAAGTGTTGTAGTTTCTAGAGCGGGTTCTACTGCTATTTCTGAATTGTTATTTTTGAAGAAACCGATGTTGCTTATCCCGTTAACTAACAGTTCCAGTAGGGGAGATCAAGTTTTAAATGCTGAATATTTTTCACGGCAAGGATATGCGGAAGTTATACTCCAAGACAGAGTAAGTACGAATACATTTATACATGCAGTAAATAAGTTGTATACAAATAAGGAGAAATATATTCAAAACATGAATGGATATAAGAAAACAAATGATGAGGGAATTCATCAAATAATAGATATAATAAATGAAGTGGTGAAGTAATAGAAATGTAAATAGAAAAACAAAAGGAAAGAAGGTATCTTCTTTCCTTTTTGCTATATTTGTTCTAATTAGTTATGTACTATGGGTGAATGCCGTTTTCTAATAGCTCAGTAAATGCATGAATATGAATAGGTTTACTGTAATAATAACCTTGAATAAACTGACATTTATTTTTTTGAAGGAAATTTACGTGCTCTTTCGTTTCTACACCTTCAGCAATGACAGACATTCCTAATGTATTTGCTAA
Source organism: Bacillus sp. BR3(2024) (assembly GCF_039134555.1). NCBI lineage: Bacteria > Bacillati > Bacillota > Bacilli > Caryophanales > Bacillaceae > Bacillus > Bacillus sp. BR3(2024). The sequence continues at coordinate 3,579,673 of NZ_CP152433.1, read as the reverse complement.
TGTGATGATCGTTTTAATAATTTCCATTCCATCATCACATGTTTCAGACATTGTAATAAATTCTCTCGGGATTTTTAACGTATCAATTGGATACAAAGGTAAGTAGGCTAGCGAAGAATAACCTGTACCAAAATCGTCGATAGAAATGTGAATCCCTAAACTTTTTAGTGTACGCAGTTTTATCAATGTTTCTCGCTCATCCATCATTGCAATTCGCTCTGTTAATTCAAGATCAAGAGAGCTTGCTGGTAAACCTGTATTTGTTAAAGTAGAAGAAATAGATTTTACAAAATCCTCTTGTTCAAATTCCTTAGCAGATAAATTTACACCTATTTTTAAATGTGAATATCCGAGTACGTGCCAACGTTTCATTTGTTTACAAGCCTGCTCTAATGTCCATTTACCTATTGAAATAATTTGTAGTGTTTCTTCTGCAATCGGAATAAACTCGTATGGAGAAATAATACCTAATTCAGGATGATTCCACCTAATTAAAGCTTCTGCACCGATAATTTTATTAGATTCACTATCAACTTGAGGTTGATACAAAAGGAACAATTCTTCATTTTGTAGTGCGTTTGGTAAATCTTTTTCTAATCGCAATCGTCTTTCAATTTTTTTAGCGATTACATCGTCATAAATAGATACAGAGTTAAGTTCTTTTGCTTTTGCATCATACATTGCAACATTAGCGTTTTTCAGAAGTGTAGCGGTATCGATTCCGGAATGTGGATAAATAGCGATGCCGATACTCAGTGATAAAGTTAATTTATGCTCATGTATGATAAATGACTTTTTCATGCATTTAAATAATTGGTTACATAATTGGAATAAGTAATCTTCGTCAGTATAGTTTTCAATTATGATTGTAAATTCATCGCCACCGATTCTTGAAAGATGAGTATGTGATGGAAGACATGATTGGAAGCGCTTTGCTACTTCTTCTAATATGTAGTCTCCTGATGAATGTCCAAGTGTATCGTTAATTGCTTTAAAGCGATCTAAATCTAAATATAATAATGCAAACTCGCTTTCTGTTATTTCAGCATTTTTTATAACTCTCTTTAATTTCTTATGGAAAAAGGCACGGTTACCAATTTTCGTTACAGTGTCATGGAATGCTAAATATTTTATTTCTTCTTGCTGTTTTTTTAGTGCAGTAATATCTTTCACCATAATATAGCTTCCTGAAATTTGTCCGTCTATTATAATAGGAATGATTGTAACGTATAAAAAATAAGTAAAGCCATCTTTATATTGAGAACTAAGTTGTAAGGATGCCGATTCTTGTTGTTTCACTTTCTCTAACGCCAATGCTAGCTTATGCTTATCTTCATCTAAAATAATCGAAAAACAAGTTTCACCGAGTAACTCATCTGTTGGTGCTCCAAGTAGTACACTCCCAGCCTTATTTACATTTAAGAATATTCCATTTAAATCAATGGTGAAAATAGGGTCAGGATGATATTCATATAATGATTTGAATTTTTGTTGTTTTTGAGAAAGAGCCTCTGATTTATGAACTAAATCAGAAGTCCGTAAAGTAACTTTTTCTTCTAGTTGGGCATTAAATGCCTGCAAACGTTTTGTTAAGGAATTGTTTTGCATACGTACGATAGAATGACGAATGAGTACGAAAATAAAAGTAATACAATTTCCTGTAATGAGAGTTGAAGATGATGTTTGTTCTTTTAATGTAAACCCGATTAGTATTGCAACAGCAAGATAGGGAAATACAACTAAAGCTTTTTTTCCTATTATAGGGTTTACAAGGAAATAATTTTTATGGCTATTATGATCTTCTGAAATAGAGCCAGCTATTGCAATAAGTAATATAGGTATTCTATATAAAAGACGTAATAATATTATCGTTTCAGTTGATAAGTGGTTATTTAAGTAAAAATAAATATAGTTAAAAGTTGCAGAACTTATTAATACAAAAATAAAGATATAAATTTTCCGTTTGGAATTAAAAATTGTTGGACGGAAAAAGAGACTAACACCTAGCAGTAGAAATAATAAATCTGCAATTGGGTATAAAAATGAAAGGAAAACATCTCCTAGTGAAAGAGTGAATATATTTAAATTTGGTTGATTAAATAAATACCATTCTAATGTAAATATAGAAGTAAGCACTATGCATATATCACAAATAAAGAACGCTTTTTCCCATTTATTGCATTCCTTTAAGATTTTATAGCAGAAAGCGATAAGACAGAAAAATAGAAAAAACATGTAAAATACATCAGAAACCGTAAAACGATGTATTGGAATTTCGAAGAAGCTATCTTGATATGTATATACTATTTTCCCTAATAAAAAACTACCAATTGCTATTGTAATACATATCCAAAACGGATTTGAACTGACTTTTTTAGAATATATAGAGTAAATCAGTGATACAAATGTAATGGCTTCAACGACAAGTGAAGCGAAGCGTACATCTGAATTTGAAAAATGAGTAGGGAACAGATAGAAAAACATAAAATAGATTGAATAGCATATTAATGTTCCGATTAATATACATAATTGTAAATTTTTATTTAATTTCAATGAAATCACCTTCTTTAATTATGCACTATGTTCGTTATATCTATACATAATAATATTATTTAAGAATTGTATCAGATTTCCTTATAAAAATCATGTTTATAAGGAAAGTGTTAAAGAGTGTAAGTATTCTTAAGGTTGAAAAAATATTGCGGTTGATAGTATAGACTGTATCAAGACTTTAAATAGAAATTGTATATTTAGTCATCCTTTGAATTGTAAAGTTTTTTTAGTGATTTGTAAGTGGAGATGCAAAATTGCATATAAAATGATGAGTATCTTTTTTTGGTGAGCTTTTTATTTTTAATCTGAAGATTAATATTTGTGAAAATGTTGAGAAAAGATATAAAATAAGAACGTGTATTCTTACAGAGTGGAATAGTATTGCCACTAAATAGGGAGGCTTTTTTATGATATATCGAATTAAAGATTCAGAAATATACTATGAAATTGTGGGAGAGGGTAAACCGGTCATTATCATACATGGCTGCGCCCCTGACCATAGGTTAATGATGAAATGTATGGAATCAGTATTTCAGAAATATGAAGGTTATAAGCGAATATATATTGATTTACCTGGAATGGGAAAATCGAATGCTCCAAATTGGATAAATAGTTCAGATCGTATAGTAGAAGTGCTTATCACATTTATTGAGGAAATCATTTCTACTGAAAAATTTTTATTGGTAGGAGAATCATATGGAGGCTATTTAGCCAAAGGTATACTTGCAAAGATGTTTGAGAGAGTTAGCGGATTACTATTAGTATGTCCTGTTGTTGTAGCGGAGCCAGAAAAAAGGATTCTTCCAGATAAACAGGTAATTGTACAAGATGAGGAATTTTTAAATACGCTCACTTCCACAGAAAGAGAGGAGTTTTGTGAGTTAGCTGTAATAGCAAATGAATATACATATAAGCGATTTAAAGAAGAAATTAAGCCTGGGTTAGATGTTGCTAATTATGAATTTATTGAAAGGTTGCAAAAGAATTACTCTCTTACTATGGATTTTCAGCATGAAAAATATGAAAATCCCGTTCTTTTACTGACTGGAAGACAAGATATATCAGTAGGTTATCAAAATATTATAGAAATTATTGAAGAATATCCAAGGGCAACATTAGCAGTGTTAGATATGGCAGGGCATAATTTGCAAATTGAGCAGCCTGAATTATTTGAGAGTTTAGTAGGAGAATGGATTAGACGAACAAATCAGCACAGTTTATAAAGTATTTTAGTATTACCCCTAAGTGTTGAAATGGGATAAATGAACGTGATTTATTAACTTATCTCGCTATTTGCCGGGCAGCCCGATTAGTGAGGGCTGATTAAAGTTTCACTTTATAAAAAATTTTAAGGAGAAATTATGAGCACATATATTTATATGGTTAGACATGGTGAATCACCAAAACTAGAAGGAAATGAAAGAATGCGTGGATTAACTGAGAGGGGACATATGGATGCCCGTAGAGTAACTGACATATTAAAAGCGGAGAGGATTGATACTTTTATTTCCAGTCCTTATAATCGGGCTATGCTAACGATAGAGGAGTCAGCTAATTTCCATGAAAAAGAAATAGTAGTATATGAAAATCTTAAAGAGTGTATGTTTTCAAGTGAGGATCAGGTTATATCAGACAAAGAGGTGTATCCACTTGTACAGAAGATGTTCTCTAATCCGGACTTTGCACGAACGGAAGGAGAGTCATATGCAGATTGCCAGAGAAGAGTAGTGAAAGTATTAAAAGAAATCTTAATGGATTTTCGAGGATGCAAAATTGTAATTGGTACACATGGGCTTGTCATGACATTAATGATGAACTATTTTGATAAACAATATGGTTTTGAATTTTTAATGAATACGTCAAAACCGGATATATATAAGATGGAATTTAAAGAAGAACAATTAATGAATGTAGAGAGATTATGGAAAGCTGAATAAAATTAGTTGCATGGATTTTGTTGTAAAAGTTACTTTTATAGCAAAGTCTTTTTTTGAATAGAAAGCATCTTTATCAACTATTGTTAGAATGTTAAATAAATAAGTAATTATTCAGTCTTTGAATAAATTATGGAGAAATTGGTTTAGGGAAACAATTTTAAATGTGTCAAAATTCCAAACGTTGGATTTATATTCAATAGGAGAAAAAGATGTAGAATTTTGTCTTACAGTCCCCGTTTACTTTTCATTTCATTACATATAGGCTTTGTGGTGTAAGGGAGGACATTGCCTTTACGTAAAATCTATAAGGAGGTCATTGTAATGAAACAGATTAAAAAGTTTGCGGGAGTTGCTTTAGCGGGGACGATTGGATTAAGTGGATTACTGTTTTTAGAACCAAGTGTAAGCGTTGCGGAAGCACAGCAAGTGAAAGTAGAAAATTTCAATACAATTGATGTAACGATGAATCTAAATGAATTGTATGTATTAAGTGGCAGAAGCATTGATATTCTTTCTGGAGATAAAGAAGCAATTCAGTTAAATAAATACACAATTAGTTTTAATAAACCTGGGAAGTATGTGATTAAAGTAAATGGCTGTATTTATGATGATGTATATACTTTTATTGTAAATGAGTAGTATATATTCTTAAATTGCGAGATAAAAACAGAAACACCCTATTTGCGATGAGAGTCGTAAATAGGGTGAATTTATTTGTATTAAGCTGTACTTTAAATATGTTCACTAATATTCTTTTTGTTATGTAAAAGTGTTAACAATGTAAATGAAATATACATCTTCACAGTCAAAAAAGTTAAAATATTTCGTTTTAAGGATTATAATGGAGGGAGGAACATAAAAGGGAGTGAATGAACTTGAAACAAGAACTTATTGAAAGATTTACGAGATATGTAAAAATTGATACGCAATCAAATGAAGAAAGTCATACAGTACCAACAACACCAGGACAAATTGAGTTTGGTAAGTTATTAGTGGAAGAGCTAAAAGAAATTGGTTTAACAGAAGTAACGATGGATGATAATGGCTATGTAATGGCAACACTTCCAGCTAATACGGACAAGGATGTTCCTGTAATCGGATTTTTAGCCCATTTAGATACGGCAACAGACTTTACAGGGAAAAACGTCAAACCACAAATTCATGAAAATTTTGATGGTAATGCAATTACGTTAAATGAAGAGCTAAATGTTGTGTTAACACCAGAGCAGTTCCCGGAATTACCATCATATAAAGGACATACCATTATTACAACTGATGGTACAACACTTCTAGGAGCAGATGATAAAGCTGGTCTTACAGAAATTATGGTTGCAATGAACCATTTAATACATAATCCGCAAATTAAGCACGGGAAAATAAGAGTAGCATTTACACCGGATGAAGAAATTGGTCGTGGGCCAGCGCATTTTGATGTAGAAGCGTTTGGTGCATCATTCGCTTATACGATGGATGGAGGTCCATTAGGTGGTTTAGAGTATGAAAGTTTTAATGCTGCAGGTGCTAAGTTAACGTTTAACGGAACGAATACACATCCTGGAACAGCAAAAAATAAAATGCGCAATGCTACTAAACTTGCTATGGAGTTTAATGGGTATTTACCAGTAGAAGATGCGCCAGAATATACAGAAGGCTATGAAGGATTCTATCATTTACTTTCTTTAAATGGTGATGTTGAGCAAAGTAAAGCATATTATATTATTCGAGACTTTGATCGTGAAAATTTTGAGGCACGTAAAAATAACGTTAAAAATATTGTGAAAACTATGCAAGAAAAATATGGCGAAGATGCAGTCGTTTTAGAAATGAATGATCAATACTATAACATGCTTGAAAAAATTGAACCGGTAAGAGAAATTGTTGATATTGCATATGAAGCAATGAAAAGTTTAGACATTGAACCAAATATTCATCCGATTCGCGGAGGCACAGATGGATCACAATTATCATATATGGGATTACCGACGCCGAATATTTTCACTGGTGGTGAAAACTATCACGGTAAATTTGAGTATGTTTCGGTAGATACTATGGAAAAAGCCGTTCAAGTTATTGTGGAAATTGCAAGACGTTTTGAGGAGCAAGCTTAAAAAAGAACCAAGTAGTACGAATGTGCTACTTGGTTCTTTTAATATAGTACTCGCCACAAATAAAAAGTCGCATAAGACTCCCAATTAGCCCAGTTTGCCGCGAAATCTTTTATTTCATTTTTTGTCGGTTTATTTTCGGAACCTGTTATAAATTTAATTGCATTATGCAGACCAACATCATCAATTGGAAAAGCCGAAGGAAATCTTAAACAACGCATTAAAACATAGTTGGCAGTCCATGGTCCTATACCATGGATAGCAGTTAATTGTTTCTCAGCAACCTTTACATCTTGTGTTTGCAGTAAATCCTCTTTTGATAATTTTCTCTCTGTAATAAGCTTCGCAATACCGATTAAATATTCACATTTTCTAGTCGTCATTTTTAATTGTTGAAGATTTTCTACATGTAGATTTGCAATTGTTTCAGGTGATGGGAATATCCAATGTTTTCTACCGTCCCATTCTACATAACTTCCAAATTGCTCAACTAATCTCCTTTTTAGTGTATAAGCATATGTTAGGTTAATTTGTTGACCGATAATTCCCCAGGAAAGTGCCTCAAATAAGTCTGGAATGCCTAAAGTACGAAGGCCATAATATTGTTCAATTGGTCCTTGAAGGAGTAAATCATGTTTAGCTAATGTATAAAATGGGGCCAAATCAGTAGTTAAATCAAACCATTCTTTTACATAGTTAACTACAGCTTCACGTATCGATTTTTCAGATGTATATGGTTCTTCTAAACAACGTATTTGAATATTCCCATCTGTATTCACACTAATTTCAACTAAAGGATTTACATCTTGAACAGGGATAACTTTATAAATTTTGTTATCTTCAATATGGAACATACATTCATTGTTAGAGCGTGATAGATAACGTAAATTTTCTTGGAAACAAAATTCTTTTGGAACTGCTATAGATAATGCGCTATTATATTCTGCTGTCATATGAATTCCACCTGCAACTTTTCTAATGTAAGCAATTTTTTCTTCATTTCTAATCCACCCCTAAATCCGGTTAGTTTCCCATTCTTCCCAATAACGCGGTGACAAGGAATGGTAATAAGAAGAGGGTTAGCAGCAATAGCAGAAGCAACGGCGCGCACAGCTTTAGGTTTTTGAATTCTTTCAGCAATTTCTGTATAAGAATATGTCTTTCCATAAGGAATTTCACGTACCGTATTCCAAACAGATAATTGAAAATTAGTTCCATAAGCATCGATAGGAAATGTAAAAGTTTCTCGCTTGTTTTCTAAATACTCGATAACTTCTTGCGTATATATTTGCAAGTAATCTGGACTATGGGTCAATATATGTTGGGGCAGTTTTTTTCTAGCCCATATATTTAATTCTTCAAAGTTTTCGTCTTGTGATCCAATGAAACATAGTCCATTTTCAGTTGCAGCAATATGAAATCGCCAATTTTTATGTGTAAGTAGCGTCCAATATATATAATTATTTTTGTAGGAATTCATTATCGTATCCCTCTTTCATTTCGTTCTTTTTTCGATATTCAGTAGGAGTAAATCCGGTTTTCTTTTTAAATAAAGTTGCGAAATACTCTGGGTTTTCTATCCCGACAGCAGTACTAATTTCTTTAATAGATTGATTTGTGTGTAAAAGGTATTCGGTTGCTTTAAGAACCCTGAATTGTTGTATATATTCTATAGGAGTTAACCCTATTATTCTTTTGAAAGTACGTTGTAAATGAAAAGGGCTACCGTGACACATTTCCGCAAGCATGTCGAGAGTTAAGGATTCGTCATAATGCTTTTCGATATAGTCTTTAATTTGTTCTACCCACTCTTCATTAGGTAAAGTGATCCCATTTGGCTTACAACGTTTGCACGGGCGAAAGTTCTCACTTAATGCTTGCTCTGCATGATGAAAAATTCGTACATTGTTTCTATTCGGTATTCTTGATTTGCATGATGGTCTGCAAAAGATTCCAGTTGATTTCACAGCATAAAAGAATTTGCTATCATAGGAAGAATCATTATGAATAATTGCTTGCCAATACTCATTTGTTAATGTAACTCCTTCATTGTGCATAGAACATCACCTCTGAAATTAGTATAACCTGAATAAAGTGCGTATGTATGTATTCATAAATGTAAGAGCAAGATTACAAAGGTGAAAATATGATTGTTTTCTATTTTGTGATAGCATGAAATTTGGAAATAAACATCAAGAGGAGGACTATAGATGAAGTTAATTTCATGGAATGTAAATGGTTTGCGAGCTGTTATCGCAAAAGGTGGATTTTTGGAATATCTTGAGGAATCAAGTGCTGACATATTTTGTCTACAAGAGATTAAATTACAAGAAGGGCAAATTGATTTAAATTTAGAGGGATATTATACATACTGGAATTATGCTGTGAAAAAAGGATATTCAGGAACTGCTATTTTTTCGAAAAAAGAACCGCTTTCAGTTACATATGGTTTAGGCATTGAAGAGCATGATCAAGAAGGGCGACTTATTACTTTAGAATTCGAAGATTTTTACATGATAACGTTATATACACCAAATTCAAAACGTGGATTAGAACGATTAGATTACAGAATGAAATGGGAAGATGATTTCAGGTCCTATATCAAACGATTAGATGAGAAGAAACCAGTTATTTTTTGTGGAGACTTAAATGTTGCTCATAAAGAAATCGATTTGAAAAATCCGAAAAGTAATCGTAAAAATCCTGGATTCTCTGATGAGGAACGAGAGAAATTTTCATGTATTTTAGAAGAAGGATTTATTGATACATATCGTTACCTTTATCCTAATCAAGAAGGTGCATACTCGTGGTGGTCGTATCGTATGGGCGCGAGAGCGAAAAATATCGGATGGCGTTTAGATTATTTTGTTGTTTCGGAAAGAATGAAAGACCAAATAACAGAAGCGAAAATTAATAGTGAAGTAATGGGGTCAGACCATTGTCCAGTTGAATTACATATAAATTTCTAAAAAAAGAAGTATCTCCCTAATATTAGGGAGATACTTCTTTTTTTAATTCAGTTTGTTAAAATTTTTCAAATCATTCTTGAAATAATTTCATATTAAATATATACTTAGTAACGATAATCATTATCAGTGAAAATGATTATCAAGTGATGAAGGCGTAAAAGAATTATAGTCTAGGGGAAGTGAACGGGAATGAGTTCTGGATAAAATTATTAATCTAATGAAATATATATATGGGACAAAGTTCATATAGTTAAATTTTATTGAGAATATAGTTTGAAAATTCGAGAGGAGACATATAAAGATGAACAAGAAATTATTTACTTTAGGGATGGTTACAGTTTTAAGTGTAGGTTTAGCGGCATGTAATAGTGCGGATAAAACTTCAGGCGAGCAAAAACAACAGACAAAAGCTACGGAAACGAAAAAAGATGAAAAACGAAAAATCACATATTTAGGTAAAGAGTATACAGTGCCAGCAAAAGTAGATAAAATTGCGACAGCTAGTTTAGAGTCAATGGAAGATGCGGCAGTACTTGGAATTAAACCAGTTGGTGCCATTACTGTAGGTGGTAAATTACCAAAATATCTTGAAAAAGAGTTAGAAGGTGCTAAATCTGTTGGTGAGAAAATGCAACCCAATTTCGAAACATTACTACAATTAAAACCAGATGTTATTACATCGAGTACGAAATTCCCAGCAGAAACAGCTGAAAAGTTTACGAAAGTAGCTCCTACATTCCCGGTATCACACGTTTCAACAAATTGGGAAGATAACTTAAAGTTAATGGGAGAATTAACTGGTAAAAAAGATAAAGCAGAAAAAATTATTAAGGATTACAATTCGGACGCTGAAAAAGCAAAAGCAAAACTAGGAGATAAGTTAAAAGATAAAAAAGTACTTGTCATAAGACTAAGAGCAAACGAATTATTCCTATATCCAGAAGGAGTATACTTCAACCCTGTAATTTATAAAGATCTTGGACTAACTGCTCCAGAACAATTGAAAACTGTAAAAGCACAAGAGAAAATTTCATTTGAAAAACTTGCTGAACTTAACCCAGATTATATTTTCTTACAATATGAGGCAAGTGAAAATAAAAACCCGAAAGTGTTAGAAGAAATTGAAAGTAATCCAATTTGGCAAAGTATGAATGCTGCGAAGGAAAAGAAAGTATTTGTAAATGTTGTAGATCCAATGGCACAAGGTGGTACAGCTTGGAGTAAAACAGCATTCTTAAAAGAAGCCGTGAAAAATTTATCTAAATAATACAATAAGTAAGGTGCGTTGAATGATATGCAGAAAACAAATGCAGTACCAGTAACTATATTATGTATAGCACCCATACTCATCTTATTTACAATTATACTTTCGATTTTGTATGGGGCAAAAATTATTGACGCTGAAACAGTGTGGAACGCATTATTTCATTTTGATTCAAGCGATGTAAATCATAATATTATTATTACTTCACGTTTACCAAGGGTAGTTGCAGCTCTTTTAGTCGGAGCATTTCTAGCCATATCAGGAGCACTTATGCAGGGGATGACAAGAAACTATCTTGCATCCCCTTCTATTATGGGTGTGACGGATGGCGCTGCCTTTGTTATTACACTTAGCATGATTTTTCTTCCGGGAATGTCATCAATTGGTATGGTTGTATGTTCAATGATTGGTTCTGCACTAGGAGCCGGTATCGTGTTTGGTTTTGGTTCGCTCCTTCAAAATGGCTTATCACCAGTTAGGTTAGCGATTATAGGAACAGTTATTGGAACATTTTTAAGTAGTGTATCGGCTGCAATGGCTTCGTATTTCCAAATTTCTCAAAATGTTAGTTTTTGGTTTAATGCAAAGTTAGATCAAGTAGATCTTAATATCATTAAAATCACGATACCGTTTGGGATAATTGGAATAATTTTAGCATTGTTAATATCAAAATCTATTACCATTCTTTCATTAGGCGAAGAGGTTTCTATTAATTTAGGGCAACGTACAAAACTAGTTAAAGCGATGGCAATTTTATCGGTAATTTTCTTAACAGGAACAGCAGTTGCTTTAGTGGGGAAAGTTGGTTTTGTAGGTTTAATTATTCCGCACATTACGCGCTTTATAATTGGGGTAGATTATAAGTGGATTTTGCCATGTGCAGGTGTTATTGGTGGCGTTTTCTTAGCGTTATGTGACGTTTTGAGTAGATTTGTAAACTATCCATTTGAAACACCTATTGGAGTCGTTACCTCTTTAATTGGAATTCCTTTCTTCCTTTATTTAATCCGTACTAGAGGAGGAGAGAGACATGCTTAAAAGTTCAAGTCAACGTTTCGGAATGACGATGGGGATTATTATATTTTTAATACTATGTGCTATTTATATTAGTTTAACAAATGGTACGTTCGACATTACGATTACAGATATATTTAAAACACTGTTTAGAATTGATCCAGTACCAGAACATGATTTAGTTATTTTTGAGTTTCGCCTTCCGCGCATCGTAATTGCTGGATTAGTAGGATTAGGCCTTGGTGTTGCGGGTGCCGTTATTCAAGGGATTACGAGAAATGGGTTGGCGGACCCAGGTATTTTAGGCGTAAATGCCGGAGCAGGAACAGCGATTGTCATTTTTATGTTTTTCTTTCAAGGGCAATTAAAAAGCACAGACTGGGTTTCTATTATGATGATGCCAATGTTTGGTTTAGTAGGCGGATTAGGTGCAGCTATCATCATTTATCTGTTTTCTTGGAAAAACGGTAAATTAGATTCACAGCGACTTTTATTAACAGGGATTGCAATTGGATCAGGATTTGGAGCCTTTTCTATGTACTTATCACTCAAAATGAAGTCAACTGATTTTGAAATGGCCGCAGTGTGGGTGTCTGGAAGCATATATAGTGCAAACTGGAAGTATATTGTGGCTATGTTACCATGGCTTATTATCTTAATTCCGCTTATACAAAAGAAAGCTTATTTATTAGATTTATTTCAATTGGAAGAAACGAGTATTACAAGTTTAGGTGTTTCAGTAGAAAGAGAGAAATCGATTTTACTATTAAGTAGTATCGGGCTTGTGAGCGCATGTGTTGCTGTTTCAGGGAGTATCGGTTTTATTGGCTTAATGGCACCGCATATAGCGAAAAGGCTTGTCGGTATTCAACATAAGTATATAATTCCTACATGCGGCGTAATCGGAATGTTTCTTGTAATTGCTTCAGACTTTATTGCGAAAACAGTTTTTACACCTGTAGAGCTACCAGTTGGAATCGTTATTTCTATTGTCGGTGTACCGTATTTCTTATATTTACTTTATAAGGCGAAAGCGTAAGAGGAGGAATAAAAGTGAGTATTTTAAGTGCAAAAAATTTAGAAACAAGTTATGAAAAGCTTACAGTGTTTCGCGATTTAAATGTGGAAATACAAGAAGGAAAAGTAACGACAATTATAGGTCCAAACGGTTGCGGTAAATCGACATTGTTAAAAACAATGGGAAGAATTTTAAAACAAAAAAGCGGTAAAGTATATTTGCAAGGACAGGATTTACATACAATTCCAACGAAAGAAATTGCGAAGCAGTTAGCTTTACTCCCGCAAACTCCAATTGCACCAGGTGAGCTTAAAGTGGAAGAATTAATTTCTTATGGACGCTATCCACATCGAAATAACGTAAATAAGTTAACGACAAAAGATAAAGAAATGATTGATTGGGCATTAGATATAACGAAAACTTCTGAATTTCGAACGAGACAAATTGCAAATTTATCAGGTGGTCAAAGACAAAAGGTATGGCTAGCGATGGCATTAGCACAAGAGACAGAAGTGTTGCTATTAGATGAGCCAACTACATACCTTGATATGTCTCATCAATTAGATGTATTACAAATTGTGGAGAAGTTAAATAAAGAACATAATTGTACGGTTGTTATGGTATTACATGATATTAACCATGCATCAAGGTTTTCAGATGAAATTATTGCAATGAAGGAAGGCGAAATTGTTACAACTGGTAGCCCAGAAGAAATCATTACAAATGAAGTGTTAAAAGAAGTATTTCATATTGATGCGCGTGTCATGATTGATCCGCATAATGGGGCTCCTGTTTGTTTCGGTTATGATAGCGTTGTATCTCAAGAAGAAAAAATCGAAATATATGTAACAAGTTAAAAGGGGGGGATAGGGTGAATACTACAATTGAAAAACAGCAGATTATAACATCTAATACAGAGCAGTGGAAAATGTATTCAAAATTAGAAGGTAAGGAATATCAAATTCATATTTCAAAGCCGAGGCAACCAGCACCGGATTCAGGATATCCCGTTATTTACGTATTAGATGGCAATGCCTTTTTTCAAACATTTCATGAAGCAGTTAAAATACAATCAGTAAGAGCGGAAAAAACTGGTGTTTCACCAGCTGTTATAGTTGGAGTGGGTTATCCGATTGAAGGCGCATTTTCAGGGGAAGAAAGGTGCTATGATTTTACGCCTAGCGTAATTTCAAAAGATGCCCCTTTAAAACCAGACGGTAGACCGTGGCCTAAAACAGGAGGAGCACATAATTTCTTTACTTTTATTGAAGAAGAACTGAAACCACAAATTGAAAAGAATTTTGAGATTGATAAAAGTAAGCAAACGTTATTTGGACATTCTTTAGGTGGACTATTTGCTTTGCATATACTATTTACAAACTTAAACGCTTTTCAAAATTATTTTATTAGTAGTCCATCTATATGGTGGAATAATAAATCCGTTCTTGAAAAAGAAGAGAACCTTATACATGAATTAAACAATGCTAAGTTTGAAACAGGAGTGTTCCTTACAGTTGGATCACTTGAACGAGAGCATATGGTTGTAGGTGCAAATGAATTATCAGAGCGCCTTCTCCAAGTAAACCACGATAAACTTAAATTTAAGTTTTATGAAGCTGAAGGGGAGAATCATGCATCTGTTGTGCCGACGTCTTTAAGTAAAGGATTGAGGTTTATTAGTTACGTATAGGAAAAAAGGTTATGGATGAAACATTCCATAACCTTTTTTAATATGTAGAATTGTCCTTTTCGAAAGTTTTGTTTCAACTTTTCGTCTAAAGAGACAAAAAGTTGTCACAAATCGGTCACAATTAGCATAAACATAAAATAGACGAAATGAACTTATTTCCAAAAAGGCTTGGTTTATTCCGATCATGATTTGTAGAGCTGAAAAAGTATGGATGAAAAGTTCACTATATTCCCAAGGAGGTAGATCGTATGAAAACTATTCTTGCTATCGCTGGACTTATTTGGGTTCTATCACATGGCATTCCAATTTATGAAGGAGAACAAATTCGCAGTGCTCTAAATAAAAATTTTAATGAATATCATATCATTGATCGGCAAGATAATGTTGTGACAGTTCGAGTAAATGACTGTTTTCATACGGTAACCGTTGAAGGAACTTCAGTAGTGAATGATACAAAAGTATGTGATCAGCAATAATTATATATGGAAAGAAAAAATTCTTAGGTTAAATATCTGAAAATTTAAATTAAAACATTATAGACGAAGAATAAGCGGGGGCGGGTAATCCCCGCTTATTCTTGTTTCACTTTATTGAATTTTGATGAGAGATATAATGATTTTTTGACTAAAAGGAAAGGGTATACTGAAAATTGAGATTAAGAAGCTAATGCGTTGTTAAGAATAATCATAAAGTGTAAATATACTCTTATGGGGTATCATGCGTAGATATTTAATGCTATAATTGATATACTCATAAAAAACAATTGTTTTATTGGATGAAGAGAAACTTTAAGAAGGTGATAATATGGATCATAAAGAGCATGAAGCAGTAACACATAGATCAGAAAAAGAAAAAGAACAGATTATAAATAGATTAAAGAGAATTGAAGGACAGGTCCGCGGTATTCAAAACATGATTGAAAATGATCGTTATTGCGTAGATATTTTAGTGCAAATTTCAGCGATTAATGCAGCGATGAAAAAAGTAGGAATGGGCGTTCTCAAAAATCATACGAGTCATTGTGTTTCAGGAGCTATTAAAAATGGAAATGGTGACGAAGCAATTGAAGAATTAATGACAGTATTTGAACGTTTTTCAAAAGCGTAAAAACAAGCTAGTATTTAACTGGCTTGTTTTTTTGTTTACCCTCATATTGGATTTGGGTGTATTGTAGTGAAAAAGTGTGTGTAAAATAAACTTTTAGAAAATAATTGAAAAATCATGATACAAAACCATTGATTACCTTAGGGGGGTATGGTAAGATGTAATTGTGATTAACAAACAATGAATAAACAAGAGGAGGATTTTAAATGGAACAGTTAACATTACAGGTTGAAGGTATGTCTTGTGGACATTGTGTAAATGCTATCGAAAGCAGTGTGAAAGAGCTAAACGGTGTTGAACAAGTGAAGGTTCAATTAGCAGAAGGAACTGTTGAAGTTACTATCGACTCGTCTGCTGTAACATTAAAAGATATCGTTGCTGTAATCGAAGATCAAGGATACGATGTTCAATAATTATTTTTAGATATGGAAATAAATCGTACTTTAAATGAAGTACGATTTATTTTGCTAATCATTATACCTCATAAGGGTATATAGAGGTGAGAGACATGAATGAAAAAAAAGAGGCCAATCTTCAAATATCAGGAATGACATGTGCGGCATGTGCAAATAGAATTGAAAAAGGTCTAAAAAAAGTAGAAGGTGTTCATGAGGCAAATGTAAATTTTGCGCTTGAAAAAACAAAAATAATGTACGATCCAACTAAAACAAATCCGCAACAATTTAAAGAAAAAGTTGAATCATTAGGATATGGAATTGTAAGTGATAAAGCTGAATTTACTGTTTCAGGAATGACATGTGCAGCATGTGCAAATAGAGTTGAAAAGCGTTTAAATAAGTTAGATGGTGTGAACAAGGCGACAGTAAATTTTGCTTTAGAATCAGCCACAGTAGACTTTAACCCTGATGAAGTTAATGTAAATGAAATGAAGAGCGCGATTACGAAGCTAGGATATAAATTAGAAGTGAAACCAGATGATCAAGATGCATCAACTGATCATCGATTACAAGAAATTGAAAGACAAAAGAAGAAGTTTATTATTTCGTTTATTTTATCTTTCCCATTATTGTGGGCAATGGTTAGTCATTTCTCATTTACGTCATTTATTTATTTACCGGATATGTTAATGAACCCTTGGGTGCAACTAGCACTTGCAACTCCTGTTCAATTTATCATTGGTGGACAGTTTTATGTTGGGGCTTATAAAGCGTTACGCAATAAAAGTGCTAATATGGATGTTCTCGTGGCGCTTGGAACGTCGGCCGCGTACTTCTATAGTGTATATTTAAGTATTCAATCTATTGGTTCTTCGGAACATATGACAGATTTATATTTTGAAACGAGTGCGGTACTTATTACATTAATTATTTTAGGTAAATTATTTGAAGCGAAAGCAAAAGGGCGCTCATCAGAAGCAATTAAAAAATTGATGGGTTTACAAGCGAAGACAGCTACAGTTGTGCGAGATGGAACAGAAATAAAAATTTTGATTGAAGAAGTAGTAGCTGGTGATATCGTCTATGTAAAGCCTGGTGAAAAAATACCAGTAGATGGTGAGATTGTAGAAGGAAAGTCAGCAATTGATGAATCGATGTTAACGGGTGAAAGTATTCCTGTTGATAAGTCAATTGGGGATGTAGTAATAGGTTCGACAATAAATAAAAATGGATTTTTAAAAGTGAAAGCAACTAAGGTAGGAAGAGATACTGCATTAGCTCAAATTATTAAAGTAGTAGAAGAGGCACAAGGTTCAAAAGCTCCTATTCAAAGGGTAGCAGATCAAATTTCAGGTATTTTCGTACCGGTTGTAGTTGTGATTGCGATTATCACATTTGCAGTATGGATGATATTTGTTACACCTGGTGATTTTGGCGGAGCACTTGAGAAAATGATAGCAGTACTTGTTATTGCTTGTCCATGTGCATTAGGTCTTGCAACGCCTACATCTATTATGGCAGGATCAGGAAGATCGGCTGAGTATGGTATTTTATTTAAAGGTGGAGAGCATTTAGAAGCAACGCACCGATTAGATACGGTTATTCTAGATAAAACGGGTACAGTGACAAATGGGAAGCCGGTATTAACAGATGTAATTGTAGCAGATGGATTCAATGAAAATGAACTGCTTAGATTAGTAGGGGCAGCAGAAAGAAATTCTGAACATCCGCTTGCAGAAGCGATTGTAGAAGGAATTAAAGAAAAGAAAATTGATATCCCGAGTTCAGAAACGTTTGAAGCGATTCCGGGATTTGGTATCGAATCAGTTGTAGAAGGAAAACACTTATTAATTGGTACACGTCGATTAATGAAGAAATTCAATATTGATATTGAAGAAGTTTCTAAATCAATGGAAGCGCTAGAACGAGAAGGAAAAACAGCAATGCTTATTGCAATCGATAAAGAATATGCTGGTATAGTTGCCGTTGCAGATACTGTGAAAGATACTTCAAAAGCAGCTATCGCAAGACTGAAAAAAATGGGTCTAGACGTTGTGATGATTACAGGAGATAATACACAAACTGCTCAGGCAATTGCAAAGCAAGTTGGTATTGATCACGTAATTGCAGAAGTATTGCCAGAAGGAAAAGCAGAAGAAGTGAAAAAACTGCAAGCAAATGGTAAGAAAGTAGCGATGGTTGGAGACGGGATAAATGATGCTCCTGCTCTTGCTACAGCGAACATTGGTATGGCAATTGGAACGGGAACGGATGTAGCGATGGAAGCAGCGGATATAACGTTAATCCGCGGTGACTTAAATAGTATTGCTGATGCGATATTTATGAGTAAAATGACGATAAGAAATATTAAACAAAATTTATTCTGGGCATTAGCTTATAACGCGTTAGGAATTCCAATTGCGGCATTAGGTTTCTTAGCCCCTTGGGTTGCTGGAGCAGCGATGGCATTTAGTTCTGTATCCGTTGTATTAAATGCATTACGATTACAAAGAGTTAAATTAAAACCTTAAAAAGCTACATTAAGTAATTGAATAGAATTAAAAAACAATACTTGAATAAGTATTGTTTTTTTGTTCGTATAGAAATTAAAACGATATAATAAAGCAGAAATATAGAATCGTATGTAGTAGAAAAGTTAAGAGGTAGTTTGGTAAGGAGACTTATATATGTTAAAAGATATTATAATTAGAACATTCCAGAAAAAAGATTTAGATCAAGTATTACAATTATTCTATGAAACAGTTCATACGGTTAATGCAAAAGATTATAATGAGTTACAGCTACAGGCGTGGGCACCGGAGCGACTAGATAGAGAAAATTGGTTACAGTCTTTAGAAAAGAATATTAGCTATGTAGCGGATCATAAAGGTATGATTGTGGGGTTTGGGGATTATAACGATGATCGTTACGTAGATCGTTTATTTACGCATAAAGATTATCAAGGAAAAAGAGTCGCTTCATACATACTACAGAAGTTAGAAAAAGAAGCAGTGAACTTGGGACATAGGGAGATATATACAGAGGCGAGCATTACCGCAAAACCTTTTTTTGAAAGTAAAGATTTTATTTGCATAAAAGAACAAAAGAAACAGCATAATGGTCAGATTTTTATTAATTATGTTATGAAAAAATATCCTTCTCATAAATGAGAAGGATATTTTTCATTATTTTACAGCTTCTTTTAGTTCTTTACCAGCTTTGAAAGCAGGTACTTTAGAAGCTGCGATTTGCATTTCTTCACCAGTTTGTGGGTTACGGCCTGTACGAGCAGCTCTTTCGCGAACTTCGAATGTACCGAATCCGATAAGTTGTACTTTTTCACCAGCAGCTAAAGTGTTAGTGATTGATTCTACTACAGTTTGTACAACTACAGTAGCTTCTTTTTGAGAAATCTCAGCATTTTGTGCTACGTTTTTAATTAATTCTGTTTTGTTCATGTTTTTCACCTCATATGTAAATAATGCTATTTAAGTTGTTA
Source organism: Bacillus sp. BR3(2024) (assembly GCF_039134555.1). NCBI lineage: Bacteria > Bacillati > Bacillota > Bacilli > Caryophanales > Bacillaceae > Bacillus > Bacillus sp. BR3(2024). The sequence goes on along the minus strand of NZ_CP152433.1, from coordinate 3,560,122 downwards.
TTATAACGTATAAAACATTCGAGAACAAGTGTACGTACATATATTCGCAAAAAAAATGAAATTTGTAATATTTTTAGGGTCCTTTATAGACATTCTATTTAAGCCGACAGAGATTTGTTCTTCATTTCAGTCTTCTCTTGATAAGAAGATAGTTTCTTATTATAAGATATGAAGTAAGGTAGTGCTACAAATAACATACCTCCTACTAAATTTCCAAAGAAAACAAAAATAAAGTTTGGAAAATATTCAGCCCAAGTGAAATGACCGGCAAAAATTGCGGCTGGGATGACAAACATATTTGCTACAACGTGTTGAAATCCAATCGCAACAAAAGTCATAACTGGGAACCAAATACCGATAATCTTTCCGATAAATTCTTTACTTCCCATACTGAGCCAAACAGCTAAACAAACGAGCCAATTACATCCGATTGCAGAAATAAATGCTTGCAATGGTGTATCTTGTAGTTTCGCTTGAGCGATAGAAATAGTTTTCGCTAAAAAAGCTCCTTCAGTTAAGCCAACGATATGGCCGAAAAAGTAGGCTACAAATACAGCCCCTATGAAATTGCTAAACGTAACAATAACTAAATTTCGTATGAAATGAAATAAAGTAATTTTCTTTTGAAGCCAAGCCATAGAAACTGTCATCATGTTACCAGTTACTAGTTCACCGCCTGCAAGAATAACGAGAATAAGACCGATAGGGAATACAGCAGCGCCTAGAAAACTAGTAAATGATCCCCAATATTTTGGCATTGTTCCAATAACATGAATATCGAGTAAATACCCTAATGCGATAAAAGCACCGCCAAAAAAACCGAGAATTAGCATAGGGAGTAATGATAAATGAGCTTTTTTCCTTCCGGAATTCGCAGCAAGTTCCGTAATTTCTTCTGGTGTAAATACAGACATGAATAACCCCTCCGTAATAAAATGATGGAATGAATAGAAAAAGATTCGAAAATATATGTATTATAAAAATATGGTATGACTTCTGTATAAAATTGTCAAAGTGAATAGGGAGGAAATTACATATTAATAACATAGTTCATGTTGTCACATTAATGTAACAATAAGGATTTAAAGTGTTTCTAGAGGTGAAAACATGAATACAAATCATGTAAAAAAAGAACGAAAAAAATCAATCGTAAAGATATTTATTATTAGTTTTATAAGTATATTAATGATACTAGTAAGTTTGTATTATTATGCGACAGAAATAGAACGAAAACTAGTAACAGTTACATGGAATGAAATAGAAGCTTCTGCAATTCCTAAAGAATTTAATAATAAAAAAATATTACAGTTTTCAGATGTACATTTAGGGCCAGAGTTTACATTGAAGCAACTTGAACATTTGGTGGAGAAGATGAATGAATTACATCCAGATATAGTAGTTTTTACCGGAGATTTAATAGATAAATTTGGTTCTTATAGTGCAGAAAGAGAGGAAGCGAAGGCTATTTTGCAGAAAATTTATGCTCCCTTAGGGAAATATGCTGTGTTTGGGAATCATGATAGGGGCGGGGGCGGTAGTTTATTTTACAAAAAATATATGGAGGAAGCTGGTTTTTTTGTATTAGTAAATGAAGTGCAGAAAATTAAAGTGGAAAACGGCAAATATATTACAATATCAGGTTTGGATGATTTTCTATTAGGGAAGCCGAAAATAGATTCAACTTTAAAAAACTTGAAACAAAATGATTTCAACATGTTATTAGTACATGAGCCGGATGTTGTAACCAAAATAAATCGTTACCCAGTTGATCTTCAACTGTCAGGACATAGTCACGGAGGACAAGTCCAAATCCCTTTTGTAGGTCCGTTAATTACTACCAAACTAGCTGAGAGTTATGTTGAAGGTATGTATGAAGTGGAGGGGAAGAGTAAGCAGTTATATTTATATGTAAATCGTGGTATTGGGACTACTAGGATGCCTGTTAGATTTTGTAGTGTACCTGAACTTTCAGTTTTTGTGTTGAAGCAAAAGAGTGACTAGAATATTTAACAATATGATTCGGAGGAACGTGCGATGTTGGGCGATGGAAAACAGTTTCTTAAAACTTTAGATGTGACAAAGTAATTTTCATAAATAAAAAACAACAATAGGACCTATAAAGGGTCCTATTGCTGTTTTTATCCTGCATTGATTGCCCATAAATGTCCGATTGATGGGGGCTAATTATAGTTTTACTTTGTTATTTTTGCAAGGAAAGACCATCAAAATATGTTCTATAGTTATTTGAGAATTCGAAGTTGTTTTTTGCATCCCAATTAATAGACCAAGACATTAGGCCGCGGAATGCAGGATAGCCACTCTGGTTAGAAAGTTTATACTTTCCTCCGAACGGAACTCCTTTAATGATATAATTTAAAGCTTTTTTCATTTCAGTTGGCGAAATGTATCCACCACTTGGAGCTGCCGCTGGTGCTGCTGGAAGCCCAATCATAACTTGATCTGAGCGAAGAGCTGGGAAAATGTTATTTGGATTACCACCTACAGGAAAACCATGTAAGAGCATATCTGCCATAGCGACCTCGTAGTCTGCAGTACCTTGATTGTAGTTATTACCGTCCATTCCAATCCCGCTACCAGCGTTGTAGTGTTGAACATGAATGTATGTTAGTTTATCTTTCACTCCGTAAATAATTGGTAAATATGCACCCCATATGCTTCCATATGCGCTATAACCGCCTTGAACATAAGCTGTTTCAGGAGCCATGCTTAATAGAAAATCTGGACCATAATGATCTGAGATTGTTCGAATAGCTGATATAAGATTTACGATTTGGGGAGTAGTTGGATTTTTGAAATTAGTATCATTTCCGTTTAAGTAAATACCTGATTCAAGGTCAATATCTATTCCATCAAAACCGTATTTATCGATTAGAGACTGTATGGAATTAATAAAACGATCCTTAGCGGCATTGTCAGGAAGTAAAACGACTCCATTTTGTCCACCTATTGAAAGAACTACTTTCTTTCCTTTACTTTTTAAATAAGAAATATCTGATTTGAAGTCTGCATCTGTACCATACACAGGAGAAAATTCAACAGTGGAACGATCACCACCAGTTTCACCAAAAGATACATTGATTACATCCCATTTTGGTGAAACGTCTTTTAATTTAATAATGCCAGTACCGTTATCAAAGTTATGCCAATATCCAACGAGTAATTTTGAACCTAAATTGTTTGCTGCTTGTGCTTGGAAAGGGGATAGCGGTAGAAGTAAGAACATTACTAAAATGCAACAAAAAAATTTGAACTTGTTTAACATATCAACACTCCTATACAAAAAGTTGTCTAGATGTATAATCTTGTTTATTTAATAATATCTGAAAATTCTTTCTTTTGTAAGGGGACTATAATTTTCTCAACAATTGTGTATGGGAAAGTATTAAACCTAATGTAATAATTTTTGAAGAAGGTTGAATTGTAATTGTTAAATTCAGAATATTTTGATATATTTTAACGTATAGAACAAAATCTTTCGCACAGTACTCTTACATAAGTTTCAAAATTTAGTTTGGAAGGGGATGTACAAGATTTGGATAAAAATCTAAAGAAAGACCTCAAAATACGCCACATTACAATGATTTCAATTGGCGGCGTAATAGGGGCTGGTTTGTTTGTTGGAAGTGGTGCAGTTGTACATTCGGCAGGACCAGGTTCTATCGTTTCATATGCATTAGCAGGACTTCTAGTCATTTTCGTCATGAGAATGCTAGGAGAAATGGCAGCTGTTAATCCGACAAGTGGTTCATTTGCAACGTATGCAAGAGAAGCGATTGGTCCTTGGGCGGGTTATACAATAGGCTGGTTATACTGGTTTTTTTGGGTAATTGTTATTGCAATAGAAGCCACAGCAGGTGCTGGTATTATCCAATATTGGATTCCACAAATACCGCTTTGGTTATTAAGTTTAATATTAACAATTTTATTAACGCTGACGAACGTTTTTTCGGTGAAATCATTTGGAGAGTTTGAATATTGGTTTTCTTTTATTAAAGTAATAAGTATTGTTTTGTTCCTTTGTCTAGGTCTTGCTGTTATTTTAGGATTTGTTCCAGGAACAGAAGCACCCGGCACTTCGAATTTAATTGGACAAGGTGGATTTATGCCAAACGGTATAAGTTCGGTCCTGCTTGGAATTACTGTTGTTATATTTTCATTTATGGGATCAGAGATTGTAGCAGTAGCCGCAGGTGAATCTGCAGAACCTGTAAAAGCAGTAAAAACAGCAACAAACAGTGTGATTTGGCGTATTCTTGTATTTTTTATTGGGTCTATAGCGGTAGTTGTTACGCTACTGCCATGGAATTCAGCAAACATATTAAAAAGTCCATTTGTAGCTGTACTTGAACATATAGGAATACCAGCGGCAGCACAAATTATGAATTTTATCGTTTTAACAGCTGTACTTTCTTGCTTAAATTCAGGCTTATATACAAATTCAAGAATGCTTTTTTCAATGGCAGAAAGAGGAGATGCTCCAAAGTCATTTTTAAAATTGAACAGTAGTGGTGTTCCCGTTCGAGCGGTTTTATTTGGAACTTTCTTCGCTTATATTGGAGTTGTGTTTAGTTACATTTCTCCAGATAAAGTCTTTTTGTTTTTAGTGAATGCATCTGGCGGGATTGCGTTACTAGTTTATCTCGTTATTGCAGTTTCGCATTTAAAGATGCGTAAAAAAATGGGGAAAGTAGAACAACAAAATTTGAAAGTGAAAATGTGGCTTTTTCCGTATGTAACGTATGTTACAATTGCTGCTATTATAGCAGTTTTAGTTGCGATGTTCGCAATTGATACTTTACGTTCACAAGCATTTTTAACAATGTTTGTTACTGTTCTTATCATACTTTCTTATTTTATTTTTAATAGAAATAAAAATATCACAGTTTTGCATCCTAAAAGTAAGAATGAGGAATCTGTTCGATTCTAATTTTCTTATTTTCGAAGAGAGTTACACCCAATCATTGCTATAAAAGAATCATATATAATCATAGAAACAAGTAATTACTATTGTCATAGTGAATATAAACTTTTTTCTTGACTTTTTATACGAAGGCGAGCAAAATGGTAAAAAAGGAAGGGGGGATGATGATGGAAGAGTACGTATTAGAGCTGTATAACCTGTTATATACGACAGAATGGCAAGATATTGTTTCGTTTCTAGGAATCGTATTTTGCATGAAAATTGTAATTGTATATATGGAAGAGCAAGGTATGTTCTATTCCTTCTCATCTCCGTTCGATGTGCAGCGCGAGCCGTTGCTAAACTATGCCAATGTGAATTACGAACAATTTCCTTTTGTAGTTTTCTTTATGATTCGATTTATTACAGCAATTGTAAGGAAAAAGGAAAGTGATGATGAAGAGTGCCACTCAACTTGTAAGGTAGCTAACGTTTTTTAAGCTAAATACAAGGAGGAGATTTATATGTGGTTTCGATTTCTTATGATTGGTTTTTTTTCATTAACAGCAATTTCATTAATGGGATATCAAGTGTCTGAAATTTTTCAAGCATATAGCGATACATTTTTTAACAAAAACTAATCGCATTGCTATTTGAATAATAAAGCGATAAAATCCTTCTTAAGAAGTTTTATTAAGAAGGATTTTTTTCTTTGTCTGGTCTTGCTGTGTCAAACTATTGTCACATTTACACTGTGAATAATATGTTAAAATAGTGAGGTTATGTATACATACTTGAAGGAAGAGGGAGTGACCATTTTGGTGGATCAATCAACAAATCAGAAAAGCTATGCTCCTATTGTGATAACGCTTTCTGTAATTGTAAATGCGATTATTTTATTTTTGTTCTTTGGACCTGTTGGCTATGAAGGAGAAGTACATTTTGATGTAACGATTTTACCAATGTTAAACGCGATTTTTAATAGCTTTACGTTCGTATTTTTATTAGCAGCGTTATTCTCGATCATTAAAAAGAATGTGAAAATGCATCGTGGTTTTATCCTTGCAGCATTTACGACAACTTTACTATTTTGTGTGTCGTATTTATCGTATCATTACTTAGCACCGGCAACACATTTTGGCGGAGAAGGATTCATTAAATATGTGTATTTCATCATTTTAATTACACATATTATCCTAGCAGCAATTATCGTACCACTTGCATTGTTTGCGCTTGTATTTGGTTTTACAAATCAATTAACACGTCACCGTAAAATTGTACGTTGGACGATGCCGATTTGGTTATATGTAAGTTTATCTGGTGTTATTGTTTACTTAATGATCTCACCTTATTACCAATAAAAAAATCTCAGCCTGTAGGCTGGGATTTTTTTATTAAGCAAATATTTTTGTGAAATGAAAAAAATATGGTATACAAAAGTATAGTTGCTTTTCATATAGAAGGGATGGTAAAGAAATATGCAAAATTTTGTATTTCGTAATCCAACGAAACTTATTTTCGGTAAAGGTCAATTAGAACAGTTAAAAACTGAAATTCCACAGTTCGGTAAAAAAGTTCTTCTCGTATACGGGGGAGGCAGCATTAAAAGAAACGGTATTTATGATAATGTAATTTCTATTTTAAAGGATATTAATGCAGAAGTATTTGAATTAACAGGTGTTGAACCGAATCCACGTGTATCAACTGTAAAGAAAGGGATTCAAATTTGTAAAGAGAATGGTGTTGAATTTATTTTAGCAGTTGGTGGAGGAAGTGTAATCGACTGTACGAAGGCAATTGCAGCTGGTAGTAAGTACGATGGAGATGTATGGGATATTGTAACGAAAAAAACATTTGCTAATGAGGCATTACCATTTGGTACTGTACTTACTCTTGCAGCAACAGGATCTGAAATGAATGCAGGCTCGGTAATTACAAACTGGGAAACGAATGAAAAGTATGGATGGGGTAGCCCGGTTACTTTCCCGCAGTTTTCGATTTTAGATCCAGTTCATACTACTTCTGTACCGAAAGATCAAACAATTTACGGTATGGTAGATATTATGTCGCACGTATTAGAACAATATTTCCATCATGGAACGAATACAGAACTACAAGATCGTTATTGTGAAGCTGTTTTAAAAACAGTAATTGAGACAGCTCCTAAGCTTTTAAGTGATTTAGAAAATTATGAGCATAGAGAAACTATTTTATATTGTGGTACTATGGCGTTAAACGGCATTTTAGCAATGGGAGTAAAAGGAGATTGGGCGACTCATAATATTGAGCATGCAGTTTCTGCTGTTCATGATATACCACACGGGGGTGGCCTTGCGATTTTATTCCCGAACTGGATGAAGCATGTTGTAGAGGGAAATGTAAGTCGTTTTAAACAGTTTGCTATTCGAGTATTCAATGTAGAAACAGATGGAAAGACTGATCGAGAAATTGCGTTAGAAGGAATTCAGGCGTTACGTCAATTTTGGACTTCAATTGAGGCGCCAGTAACATTATCTGATTACGCTATTGGAGAAAATGAAATTGATTTAATGGCGGATAAAGCGATGGCGTATGGTGAATTTGGTAACTTTAAAAAATTAAATAAAGATGATGTTTTAAGTATATATAAAGCTTCTTTATAAGTGAATTTAGAAAAGAAATCTATTTGATTGTTTGATCGAATAGGTTTCTTTTTTTGCTGTTTATAAATGTTTGTGGATGTTTTTGATTATTTTTGATTGTTTATGGTTGATTTTTGTGACCGTTTTCATTATACTGTAATCAAAGAAGAGGTGAATAAAATGTTAACTCCTGAACGTCATCAAATGATATTGCAACTTGTAAAAGAACAGAAAGTTGTAAAATTACAGCAATTAGTTGAAAGAACAGAAAGCTCTGAGTCGACAATTCGCCGTGATTTAGCACAATTGGAAAAGCAAAGGTTATTAAAAAGAGTTCATGGTGGTGCCGCTGTTTTAACAGGAAAAGGGCAAGAACCAACGATGGTCGAAAAATCATCCAAAAACATTCAAATAAAACAACAAATTGCTAAGTATGCGGCTAGCGTTATTGAACAAGGTGATTGTATTTATTTAGATGCAGGAAGTACAACATTTGAAATGATTCCATTTTTAATAAATAAAGATATTACTGTCGTTACGAATGGACTTATGCATATTGAAGCTTTAGTTGAAAATAATATTCGTGCGTATTTACTAGGCGGAATGATGAAGAGTAGGACGAAAGCTTTAATCGGTGCTATGGCACAGGAAAGTATGCAGAAGTATCGTTTTGATAAATGTTTTTTAGGTGCAAATGGTGTACATGAACAGCTTGGCTTTACAACGCCAGATCCAGAAGAAGCGCTCTTAAAACAAATGGCATTAACATTAGCAAACGAAGGATATTTCTTAATTGATGAAAGTAAGTTTTCAGAAGTTGCGTTTGCGAAAATTGCAAATGTTGAAGATGCAAATATTATTACAAACCATTTAGAAATTGATTTAGAAAAATATAAACAACAAACCAATGTAATTGAGGCTGATAAACAATGATCTATACAGTTACTTTAAACCCATCTATTGATTATGTAGTGCAAGTTTCTTCCTTTGATTTAGGAACAATAAATCGAGCGGAAAAAGATATGAAGTTTCCTGGAGGAAAAGGAATTAATGTTTCTCGTGTTCTTCAGCGTTTAGGTGTTAAAAATATAGCACTTGGATTTACTGGTGGATTTACTGGTCAATTTATTAAAGAGGTATTACAGACGGAAGGTGTAACAACAAACTTCGTCCAAGTAGATGAAGATACTCGCATTAATGTGAAAATAAAAGGGGAAGAAGAAACAGAATTAAATGGCCAAGGTCCTATTGTAACAAAAGAGCAGTTCGAACAGTTAATGAAAAAAATTGAGAGTATGCAACCTGGAGATTGTGTTGTACTTGCTGGGAGTGTACCAGTTTCTATTCCAAATACCTTTTACGAATCAATTGCTGCGTTTGGAGCTGAAAAAGGTATTCGTGTAGTAGTAGATGCAAGTGGAAGTGCACTGCAACATGTAATTAAAAATAAGCCATTTTTAATTAAGCCAAACCACCATGAACTTGGTGAGTTGTTTGGAGTGGAGCTTTCAACAGTAGAGGACGTTTTACCTTATGGAAGAAAATTAATTGAACAAGGTGTAAAACACGTTATCGTATCGATGGCTGGAGAGGGAGCTTTATTATTTACGGCAGAAGGTATATATGAAGCGACTGTTCCAAAAGGTGTTGTAATTAATTCAGTTGGGGCCGGGGATTCTCTTGTTGCAGGGTTTGTAGGCAAATATGAACAGACAAAAGATATTGAAAAGGCATTTCAATACGGCGTTGCAACAGGGAGTGCAACAGCATTTTCAGCTGATTTATGTAAGAAGGAAAAAGTAGAAGAATTATTGTCGCAAGTAATTGTAGCTAAGCGATAGGGGGAAGCAACATATGAAAATTACAGAACTATTAAAAAGGGATACAGTCATTATGGATTTGACAGCTTCAAATAAAGAAGCTGTCATAGATGAATTAGTTGAGAAATTAAACGGGGCAAATCGTTTAAATAGTAAAACGGAATTTAAAGAAGCTATTTTAAAGCGGGAGGCCCAAAGTACGACTGGAATAGGGGAAGGTATTGCAATACCTCATGCGAAGACAAAGGCTGTTAAACAACCATCGATTTGTTTTGGTAGAAGTGTAAGCGGTATCAATTATGAGTCGCTTGACGGACAGCCAGCACACTTATTCTTTATGATTGCTGCAAGTGAAGGAGCGAATAATACTCATTTAGAAACGTTGTCTCGTTTATCGACATTATTAATGGATGAAGGATTTCGCAAGCAACTATTAGAAGCAAAGGATGAAAGTGAGCTTCTTCAACTATTTGATGAAAAAGAGAATGAAAAAGAAGAAGAGATTGAAGTCGCAAAACCAGAAGGAAATGAACCGTACGTACTTGCTGTTACAGCTTGTCCAACTGGAATCGCTCACACATATATGGCAGCGGATAGCTTAAAAGCAAAAGCGACAGAGTTAGGAATAGCGATTAAAGTTGAAACAAACGGATCAACAGGTATTAAAAACGGTTTAACGAAAGAGGATATTGAACGTGCAACAGCTATTATTGTTGCGGCGGATAAACAAGTAGAAATGAATCGTTTTGCTGGTAAACATGTCATTCAAGTGCCAGTTGCTGATGGGATTCGAAAAACGGAAAATCTGCTTAAGCGAGCTGTCAAACAAGATGCACCAATCTTTAAAGGTGTAAAAGAGGACGGGAAATCAGAAAGTATTGAGGGAGAAAAAGGATTAGGAATTTATAAGCATTTAATGAGCGGTGTAAGTAATATGCTTCCATTCGTTGTTGGTGGCGGGATTTTAATAGCGCTAGCGTTTTCGTTTGGTGGTATAAAGGCGGAAGGTCCTTTAGCTGAATTGTTCATGTCAATTGGTGGAGGAAAAACAGGTGCGTTTTTATTCCTTGTACCAATTTTAGCTGGATTTATTGCAAGTTCTATTGCTGATCGTCCTGGTTTTATGCCTGGTGTTGTAGGTGGATTTTTAGCGGCGAATGCGAATGCTGGATTTTTAGGTGGATTAATTGCTGGTTTCTTAGCTGGATATGTTGTTTTAGGGTTGAAAAGATTATTTTCAGGACTACCAGTACAATTAGAAGGAATTAAACCTGTATTGTTATATCCAGTCTTTGGATTATTGATTACAGGAGTTGTAATGCAAAAAGTAGTAATTCCGCCTGTAGTAGCATTAAATGAAATGTTGACAGGGTGGTTAAATGGTTTAAACGGTACGAATGCTATATTACTAGGTCTTATTTTAGGTGGTATGATGGCAATTGATATGGGGGGGCCAATTAATAAAGCGGCATTTACGTTTGGTATTGCTGCAATAGAAGCGCAGAATTTTGGAGTGCACTCAGCAGTTATGGCTGGTGGGATGGTACCACCACTTGCGATTGCATTCGCAACTACATTCTTTAAATCAAAGTTTACAGAAGCGGAACGTAAATCTGGTTTAACAAATTATATTATGGGAGCGTCGTTCATTACAGAAGGTGCGATTCCGTTTGCAGCTGCAGATCCGGTTCGAGTAATCGTAAGTTGTGTTGTTGGTTCAAGTATTGCAGGTGCGTTATCTATGTTATTCCAAATTACATTACCGGCACCGCATGGTGGATTATTTGTAATAGCGTTAGTAAATAAACCGTTACTATATATTTTCTCTATATTAATTGGAACAATTGTCTCGGCTGTTATGCTAGGTGTTTGGAAAAAGAAAGTTCAATAACAAATAAAAAGAGAGCAGTTTTTCTATGGCTAAATTTACAGCTGATGAAAAAATACAAATCGTTCTACGTTATTTGAACGGAAATGAAAGTTATCGAGAAATGGGTAGATCGCTCGGTATAAGTGACACAATCATTTTGAATTGGGTAAACCAATATAAACAGAATGGTCTGGAAGCTTTTCTAAAACGATGTACAAATTACACACAACAATTTAAACTAGACGTACTAAACTTTATGATTGAAAACGGTATGTCCTTATTTGAGACGGCAGCTATCTTTAATATTCCTGCCCCTTCAACGATTTCTGTTTGGAAAAAACAGCTCGAAACACAAGGAATTGATGCCCTTCAATCTAAGAAAAAGGGGCGTCCATCCATGAAAAAAGATTCAAATAAACAAGTAAAACAACCTTTAGCTGAAGGATCAGTCGAAGCACTTGAAGCACGCATTAAACAGCTTGAGATGGAAAATGAGTACTTAAAAAAGTTAAATGCCTTAGTTCAAAACAAGGAAAAATCACAAAACAAGACAAAGCGCAAGTAGTCTATGAATTAAGGCATAAATATTCGGTGAAGGCACTCGTGGAGCTAGCTACTATTCCTCGAAGCACGTATTATGATTTAGTAAAGAAAATGAATCGTCCAGATGTAGATGCCGATTTGAAAGCTGAGATTAAAGCGATTTATGAGGAAAATGAAGGTCGTTATGGTTATCGTCGCATTCGTGATGAATTAACGAATCGTGGCCAGAAAGTGAACCACAAGAAGGTTCAGCGCATTATGAAAGAGCTTGGGTTAAAGTGTGTTGTGCGTATGAAGAAATATAAATCCTATAAAGGAAAAGTCAGTAGAATTGCACCTAATATTTTAGAGCGTAATTTTCATACAGATGCACCGAATCAAAAGTGGGTAACAGACATCACAGAGTTTAAATTGTTTGGAGAAAAACTGTATGTATCACCTGTATTAGATTTGTATAATGGTGAAATTATTACCTATACAATTGGTTCTAGACCGACGTATTCGCTTGTTTCAGACATGTTAGAGAAAGTATTGGAACGTTTACCTGAAACCCACCAGCTACTGATGCATTCGGATCAAGGATGGCATTATCAAATGAGACAGTACGTCCGGACACTTGAATCAAGAGCTATCGTCCAGAGTATGTCTCGAAAAGGCAACTGTTACGACAACGCAGTAATAGAAAATTTCTTTGGGATTATGAAGTCGGAGTTCCTCTACATAAAAGAATTTGAAAATGTAGAGCACTTTAAAATAGAATTAGAAAAATATATAGATTATTATAATACGAAACGGATTAAGGCAAAATTAAAAATGAGCCCGGTACAATACCGGACTCACTTTTATCAAGCTGCCTAATGAAATAACCGTGTCTAACTTTTAGGGGTCACTTCATTTAGAAGCTGCTCTCTTTTTATTACAAAAAAATAGGTTAACAATTGAATATTGATGTTTTTTGGTAAAAGATGTAACGAATTGTGAATTTTTTGTAACAAAAAAGTAACACTGTAATTTTTTCTGGAAAAAAGTTCTTGTGCTCTTATATGAAAAATATATGAAAACCACTGGAGATTGTATGAGAAATACATTTTATTAATATGGAAATTTATGTTACAACTCGTTAATCGTATATTACGAATGCTTTGTAATTGTGTGATTTCTAAAAATTCTAAAAAACTGTTGCTATAATGAAAATACGAAAACAAAGCAAATGGAGGCTATTCATGAAAAAATTATTAGGTATAGCAACAGCAGCAGTTTTTGGTCTTGGGATTTTTGCGGGTTCTGCTAAAGCGGAAACAATTGTAACAACAGACATATTAAATGTTAGAGAAAACCCAAATGTAGAGTCAAAGCTTGTAGGTAAAGTGTTCAGTGGGAATACACTAGATGTTATAAATACAGAAAATGGATGGACAAAAATTAAGTTGAACGGTAAGGAAGCGTTTGTAAGTGCCGATTTTACAAAGAGCACATATTATGTAACGGCGGGCGTATTAAATGTTCGTGCTGGAGCGAATACTGATTCTGAAATTTTAGGTAAACTTAATAAAAATGATGTGATTGAAACGACGAATCAAGTTCAAAATGAATGGTTACAATTCGACTACAATGGAAAAGTTGGATATGTTCACGTGCCATTTTTAACAGGAACAGCACCTGTAATCGAAAAGAAAGAGGTTGTAGCTCAAGAAGAAGCACCAGCTAGAACAAATACGCCAGTTAAAAATAATACAGTAGTTAAGAATAAAGAGTCTGTTAAGAGTAACGATTCTATTAAGAATGTAGAATCAAGTAAACCTGTGGTAAAAGAAAAACCGGCTGCAAAACCAGTTGCAAAATCTACTGAAACAAGTGCGCCTACTGGTGGTCGTGAAATTACAGTAGAAGCGACGGCATATACAGCAGATCCGAGTGAGAATGGTTCGTATGGTGGTCGTGTATTAACTGCAATGGGGCATGATTTAACAGCAAATCCAAATATGAAAGTAATTGCTGTTGATCCGAAAGTAATTCCGCTTGGATCAAAAGTATGGGTAGAAGGATATGGAGAAGCGATTGCTGGAGACACCGGTGGTGCGATTAAAGGAAATCGTATTGATGTATTAGTCGGTTCAGATGGTAGTGCTAATAGCTGGGGGCGCAAATCTGTAAAAGTGAAAGTTATACAATAGGTTATCGATATTAATATAAAAAGCGGTTGCTTAAAACTATGTAAGCAGCCGCTTTTTATGGATTATTGAAATGGATAAATAGTTTTACCTGTAATAATTTTATATGCACTGCAAAATTGCGTTTGTATATATTCTGTATTTTTATTTTCTGGATGTAATGTTGTTTCATGGAGAGTAGAATGAAAAGCCCGTAGTAAACAATTTAGGGCGAAGTATAATTCCTCTTGTGAACAATTTTGTTCTTTTGTAGAAGTGGCTAAAATGAGGTCTTTTGTCAAAGATGAAAAATTGATGGTGGATTGTTTCATAGTTAACTCATCCTCTCGAAACTATTTTTATCATGTATATGCAGAATTGGACAAACTATGTTCTTTTTTCTGTATAATTTCATGTACCGAAATGAAAGAACTTGCAATCATGCCGTTAAAATTGGTAAGATTGGGTATAATCAATAGATGGAGTATATTACATAAAGAGAGTTGAATGATATGGGAGAAGTGCAACGTGAAAAAGTTGCTGTCATCATTGGACCAACTGCTGTTGGAAAGACGAAGTTAAGTATCGATCTTGCCAAAGTGTTGAACGGTGAAATTATTAGTGGTGATTCCATGCAGATCTATCGAACGATGGATATTGGAACTGCAAAGGTAACAAAAGCAGAGATGGACGGAATTCCACATTATATGATCGATATAAAAAATCCGGAAGATTCATTTTCTGTCGCGGAATTTCAAGAACGTGTTCGCAAGCATATTCGAGAAATTACAGAACGTGGTAAATTACCAATTATAGTTGGTGGGACCGGTCTTTATATACAATCTGTTTTATTCGATTATCAGTTTACAGATGATGCTGGTGATGTGATATACCGAGAGCAAATGGAAAAGTTAGCTTTAGAACGCGGTGTGGAATATGTACATAAAAAATTGCAAGAAGTAGATCCAGAAAGTGCGGAGCGTATTCATGCAAATAATGTACGACGTGTCATTCGGGCGTTAGAAATTTTCCACACGACGGGTGAAAAAATGAGTGAACAAATTGAGAAACAAGAAAAAGAGTTACTCTATGATGTTTCATTAATTGGCTTGACAATGGATCGAGAAATGCTATACGATCGCATTAACTTACGAGTGGATTTGATGATGGAACAAGGCCTATTAGAGGAAGTAGAAGGGCTGTATAATAGAGGGATACGAGATTGTCAATCTATTCAAGCGATTGGATATAAAGAAATCTATGATTATTTTGAGAATCGAGCCTCTTTAGAAGATGCGGTGTCACAATTAAAGACGAATTCGCGTCGTTATGCAAAACGTCAATTAACGTGGTTCCGTAATAAAATGGATGTCACGTGGTTTGATGTTACAGACGGTGAAAAAACGTCAGAAATTTTACGATACATAGAAGGAAAGTTACAAGTAAAGTCGAATAATAGTAAGTAGAGAAAAAGAGGAGGATTCGACATGAAGCAATCAATCAATATTCAAGATCAGTTTTTAAATCAACTCCGTAAAGAAAATACGTTTGTTACGCTGTACTTATTAAATGGTTTCCAGCTTCGTGGACTAATTAAAGGATTTGATAATTTTACAGTCCTGCTGGAAACAGAAGGTAAGCAACAGCTTATTTATAAACATGCAATTTCCACATTTGTACCACAAAAAAATGTTTCAATTGAATTAGAATAGTAATGAATTATTGTACATAACAAAAAAAGAGCGAGTTTCCTCGCTCTTTTTTTATTTGTCATAAACAATATATGATGAAATTTAAGCGATTCTAAATACAGTAAGGCGGATGTTAGTATTTCCTGTCGCAGGGATCGTAATCTCATTAAGAGTAGATTGAACAGAAATTCTTGCACCAGCTGCTAATGTTTCGATTGTAGTAAATGAAAGTGAGTCGCCTATTAAATTTGAAGAGAAATTATCAGTTGCGACTGCTCCATTAATTGAAATTCCTACTCCGAGTGGAGCGCATCCTGGCGCAGTTGTAGAAATGGATACGCTAATTACATAAATACCACCGTTAATAACAGTAACTGTATCTGTGCCGTTGAAGATAATATTGTTTACGTTAATTGCAGTACTAAAAATAAAGTTATTAAATTGCAGTACTGTTTGCTGAATATTGTTTGTTACAACAATTGTTGCTATAGGGAAGCTAGGTCCAGTAGGCCCAGTAGGTCCGGTAGGTCCACCAGAAGGTCCAGTAGGTCCAGTAACTCCTATACCAGTAGCGCCGGTAGCACCCGTTGGTCCTTGAATGCCTTGAGGTCCAGTAGCACCTGTGTTACCTTGAACACCTTGAGGTCCAGTAGCACCCGTGTTACCTTGAACACCTTGAGGTCCAGTAGCGCCGGTAGCACCAGTAGCACCTGTGTTACCTTGAACGCCTTGAGGTCCAGTAGTACCGGTAGCACCTGTGTTACCTTGAACACCTTGAGGTCCAGTAGCACCAGTAGCGCCGGTAGCACCTGTGTTACCTTGAACACCTTGAGGTCCAGTAGCACCAGTAGCGCCGGTAGCACCTGTGTTACCTTGAACACCTTGAGGTCCAGTAGCACCGGTAGCACCTGTGTTACCTTGAACACCTTGAGGTCCAGTAGCACCAGTAGCGCCGGTAGCACCTGTGTTACCTTGAACACCTTGAGGTCCAGTAGCACCTGTGTTGCCTTGAACACCTTGAGGTCCAGTAGCACCTGTGTTACCTTGAACACCTTGAGGTCCAGTAGCACCCGTGTTACCTTGAACACCTTGAGGTCCAGTAGCACCTGTGTTACCTTGAGGTCCAGTAGGTCCAGGAGGCCCGCCAGAAGGTCCAGTAGGTCCGGTAACTCCTATACCAGTAGCGCCAGTGGCACCCGTGTTACCTTGAGGTCCAGTAGCGCCGGTAGCACCTGTAGCACCCGTGTTACCTTGAGGTCCAGTAGCGCCGGTAGCACCTGTAGCACCCGTGTTACCTTGAGGTCCAGTAGCGCCGGTAGCACCTGTGTTACCTTGAACACCTTGAGGTCCAGTAGCGCCGGTAGCACCTGTGTTACCTTGAACACCTTGAGGTCCAGTAGCACCAGTAGCGCCGGTAGCACCTGTGTTACCTTGAACACCCTGAGGTCCAGTAGCACCGGTAGCACCTGTGTTACCTTGAACACCTTGAGGTCCAGTAGCGCCGGTAGCACCTGTGTTACCTTGAACACCTTGAGGTCCAGTAGCGCCGGTAGCACCTGTGTTACCTTGAACACCTTGAGGTCCAGTAGCACCAGTAGCGCCAGTAGCACCTGTGTTACCTTGAGGTCCAGTAGGTCCAGGAGGCCCAGGAGGCCCGCCAGAAGGTCCAGTAGGTCCGGTAACTCCTATACCAGTAGCGCCAGTGGCACCCGTGTTACCTTGAGGTCCAGTAGCACCAGTAGCACCAGTAGCACCAGTAGCGCCGGTAGCACCTGTGTTACCTTGAACACCCTGAGGTCCAGTGGCACCAGTAGCACCTGTGTTACCTTGAGGTCCAGTAGCGCCAGTAGCACCAGTAGCGCCGGTAGCACCTGTGTTACCTTGAACACCCTGAGGTCCAGTAGCGCCCACCTGTGTTACCTTGAACACCCTGAGGTCCAGTAGCGCCGGTAGCACCTGTGTTACCTTGAACACCTTGAGGTCCAGTAGCACCAGTAGCGCCGGTAGCACCTGTGTTACCTTGAACACCTTGAGGTCCAGTAGCGCCAGTAGCGCCGGTAGCACCTGTGTTACCTTGAACACCCTGAGGTCCAGTAGCACCAGTAGCGCCGGTAGCACCTGTGTTACCTTGAACACCTTGAGGTCCAGTAGCGCCAGTAGCGCCGGTAGCACCTGTGTTACCTTGAACACCTTGAGGTCCAGTAGCGCCGGTAGCACCTGTGTTACCTTGAACACCTTGAGGTCCAGTAGCGCCGGTAGCACCTGTGTTACCTTGAACACCTTGAGGTCCAGTAGCACCAGTAGCGCCAGTAGCACCTGTGTTACCTTGAGGTCCAGTAGCCAGGAGGCCCAGGAGGCCCGCCAGAAGGTCCAGTAGGTCCGGTAACTCCTATACCAGTAGCGCCAGTGGCACCCGTGTTACCTTGAGGTCCAGTAGCACCAGTAGCACCAGTAGTAGCGCCCGTGTTACCTTTGAGGTCCAGTAGGCCGGTAGCTCCTGTGTTACCTTGAACACCTTGAGGTCCAGTAGAGGTCCAGTGGCACCAGTAGCACCTGTGTTACCTTGAGGTCCAGTAGCGCCAGTAGCGCCCGTGTTACCTCGAGGTCCAGTGGCACCAGTAGCACCTGTGTTACCTTGAGGTCCAGTAGCGCCAGTAGCGACCCGTGTTACCTCGAGGCCCAGTGGCACCAGTAGCACCTGTGTTACCTTGAGGTCCAGTAGCGCCAGTAGCGCCCGTGTTACCTCGAGGCCCAGTAGCGCCCGTGTTACCTCGAGGTCCAGTGGCACCGGTAGGTCCAGTAGCGCCTGTGTTACCTCGGGGCCCAGTGGCACCGGTAGGTCCAGTAGCGCCCGTGTTACCTTGAGGTCCAGTGGCACCAGTAGCGCCCGTGTTACCTCGAGGCCCAGTGGCACCGGTAGGTCCAGTAGCGCCCGTGTTACCTCGAGGCCCAGTGGCACCGGTAGGTCCAGTAGCGCCCGTGTTACCTCGAGGCCCAGTGGCACCAGTAGCGCCTGCTGGTCCAGTAGGTCCGGTAGGTCCTTGAATGAACGAAGCAGAATTAACTAGAGCAGTTTGTAATGCTGCTATTAATTTAAGGAGCTCTTGAAGTGTGCATGGGTCAATTCGGAATAATTTTGTAATGTATAGTAAATAGTTAATGAGATTTTGAAGCTCAATAAATACAGCGCTTGCTACAAAGGTTGGATTTCTTAATATAGTTATTAAGTTTTTAATAATAGCTAACCCTTGTGCTTTCAGGGAGGAAGTAGCGTCTAGTGAACAAATAAATTTACTCAGTAGGTTCAATGTATCGATTAGATCTTCAATATTTTGGGGAGATGGATTTGCGAAAAGTTTTGGGATTATTTTTGTTAAATCAATAATAATCGCACGAAATGTTCTAAGTTGAGCTTTAGTAATTGGGATTGATGGAGTATTTGGAATTCGTCCGGCGCTACTTGGAAAGCATGGTTTGGAGAATTTGTTTTGATTGTCGTTATAACGAGACATTAAATCTCTCCTTTCTCACGAAAATGTGAACGAAACTCATCATAGTAGATGCAGAAATTAGTTAAATGGTCATAATAAAATCGTTTGTTTAAAGAAAAAATAGAAAAAACGCCTTACAATAAGGCGTTTTTTCTATTTTCTGCGTATTGATAATATCGCTTTAATGAAATTTTTGATTTGAATCCAGCGAGTTTTATAATTTCTGATTCAGGAGTTTCTTTTTTTATTAAGTTTAAAATATAGGTGTTACGAAAATGTTGTCCTGAAATTCCTTTACGTAAATTGGCTCTAGCCACTTCGAGGCGAATCATTTTTTGTATAGCAATTTCCGTTAATGCCTTTGGTGCATCATTTTCATATACCCACCTGTATGTTCCACGGTTAAAATCGAATGCGACAAATAATGGATCATCACTATGGTATTTAGGACGAACTGGTTCCGGGATGCTTTTGTAATAATTATATAGTTGTTTTTTGTCTTCTTTTGCTAATGTAATTGTTCTTTCTACACCTGCGGTTGCTGGGATTGATAATGTGTTAGTTTCAAAGTGAACGTGATGCATTGTTAATGCTGTAAGTTCTTGTAAGGATAAACCGTAGTCAATCAATAGATTTAAAATAGCAATATTGCGATCCATTAATAAAGGGCGCACAGGAAGTTGTTTTTCTGAAAGTCCTTCTAATGAAGTGACTATATACTTTAACCTTTTTTCTTCATCAGGTGAAATGAAATCTTCGTTACGAAGTGTACGGTCTGGTTGAATAGAAATTTCCATATTTTTCAACGGGTTAGGAATGTTTAGAAAATGATGCATTCTATTTAGTACAATAAATACACGATGCATCGTTTTTTCTGAGTAATGTCGATTCGTTTTTAAATCGGAAAAGTAATCTTCGTAGTCTTTTGTACAAAGTGTAGCCCATATATTACTGGAAGGGAGCTTTTTGTTTTTTTCTAACCAATGTCCGAAGTCTTCAACGTCATAAACATAACGTTTAATAGTTGAGGGTTTTCGGCCTTTATTCAATAAAAAAATAGAAAAGGCTTGTATTGTATCATGGAATTCCGTTGTCTCCATAGTCCCACCACCTTAATTATTTCTTATATTATAGCAAACTTTTCTGAAAATAGGCATTTACAAGGGGGACAGGAATAATAATATTTGGTGAGTGGATAAAATGAGGTGATTGTATGGAACAATCGATGCGAAAGAAAAACAACAATCAAATTAATATTGTGTTAAACCATCGAAAGAAAATTTCTTTGCCAGCCGCAGAAAATAAAACGGTAATTTCAAATGAAACTACAATTAAACATGAAATGCTGCAGAGAATTGAAGAAGAGATGGGGAAGCTTGTTGGGATGGATGATATAAAAAAGATAATAAAAGAAATATATGCTTGGATTTATGTGAATAAAAAAAGACAAGAGAAGGGATTGAAGTCTGAGAAGCAAGTGCTTCATATGCTGTTTAAAGGGAATCCGGGTACAGGGAAGACAACTGTTGCTAGAATGATAGGAAAATTGCTGTTTGAGATGAATATTCTATCGAAAGGCCACTTGGTTGAAGCTGAACGTGCTGATCTTGTAGGAGAGTACATCGGCCATACAGCTCAAAAAACAAGAGACTTAATAAAAAAAGCAATGGGAGGTATTTTGTTTATTGATGAGGCGTATTCTTTAGCTCGAGGAGGAGAGAAGGACTTTGGAAAAGAAGCAATTGATACGCTTGTAAAACATATGGAAGATAAACAACATGGTTTTGTATTGATTTTAGCTGGATATTCAAGAGAGATGAATCACTTTCTTTCATTAAATCCAGGGCTGCAATCTCGTTTTCCATTTATTATTGAATTTGCGGATTACTCGGTAAATCAGCTATTGGAAATTGGAAAGAGAATGTATGAAGATCGTGAATATCAGTTATCAAAAGAAGCTGAATGGAAATTTAGGGATCATTTACATGCGGTGAAGTATTCGTCGCAAATTACATCGTTTAGTAATGGGCGGTATGTACGGAATATTGTTGAAAAATCAATTCGTACACAGGCGATGCGGTTGTTGCAAGAAGATACGTATGATAAAAATGATTTAATTGGAATATCGAGTATGGATTTGATGCTCGAAGAGGAGACGCACAGTACATAAACTGTGCGTCTATTTTTGTGTATAAGTTCGTTTACTCTTTTTTTGCTTTTTCTTGGTGCGCTTTATGGAAGCGTTCCATTTTAGCGCTCTTTTCGTGTGCTGAATTAGGATCGTGTCCAAATTGGTTTACTGAACTTTTTTGAGCTCCTTTATTAACGTGGTTTGTCATTTGTATTCACCTCACTTTAAAAATTAGTATAAACATTATATAAAGAAAAAATCGTTAGAAAAGAAAAACCTCTTTACGATATGTAAAGAGGTTAGATTGCTATTTATGGATTGAACGTTCTTTCGTTTCGATACGTCTGTGTGGTAAATGCCATTTGTAATGAATAGAAACCATGCGGAAGCAAACAATTAAAATGAATAAAATGTAAAGAGCCCAATCGCTAACAATAATTTGAGCGCCAATTAAAAAACCTGCTAAAATTGTCCAAAAGGCATATACTTCAGCTCGAAGAACGAGAGGTTTT
This sequence comes from Bacillus sp. BR3(2024), assembly GCF_039134555.1. Taxonomy (NCBI): domain Bacteria; kingdom Bacillati; phylum Bacillota; class Bacilli; order Caryophanales; family Bacillaceae; genus Bacillus; species Bacillus sp. BR3(2024). Next base: position 3,538,372 of record NZ_CP152433.1, on the reverse strand, counting down.
CTGCGGGCTAAAAGGTCGCGAATGATACCACCGCCGATACCAGTTAAAACAGCTGCCACGATTGTGGCGCTAATTGGTAAATTTAATTTTTGAGCATATAATGCTCCTTGTACAGCAAATGCTGATAAGCCGATAGCGTCAGTGATATTTTCCCACTTTTTCCAATGTCTAATTAACTTATTTGGAAAAAGAAAAATAATAGTCATTGATAAAAGTGCGATTTGGAATAACATGTCTTGTTGCCAAAACGCGACAATCGGATAACCGATTAATAAATTACGAAGGGCACCTCCCCCAAATGCGGTTGCCATTCCTAAAATATACACCCCGAAAATATCATAATCCTCTTCCATTGCAACAATGGCTCCGCTTAGTGCGAAAGCGATTGTGCCTATGATGCTAAAAATCTCCCATGCCATGAATTTTCTCCCCCGCTAACTAGATGAAATGTGCTTCCTCTGCTATTATATTAGAAGGTTTAAATTTCGAAAAGGATGAGTGAACATATTTGATGGAAGAAAAAGAAAAAGTCATATTAGTAGGCTGTCAATTGCCACAAGATGATGATGAAAAATTTATGCATTCCATGAAAGAGCTTGCATCACTAGCGAAGACTGCACGAGCAGAATTGTTAGTGTCAACAACGCAAAAACGACCAAAGTTTCATCCGGCAACTTACATAGGTAAAGGGAAATTAGAAGAGCTTACAATGTTAACTCAAGAATTAGAGCCGGATGTTATTGTATTTAATAATGAATTAACGCCGAGTCAAATTCGGAATTTATCCTCAGTATTAAATGCGAGAGTAATTGATCGAACGCAACTAATACTGGATATTTTTGCGCAACGTGCGAAGTCGAGGGAAGGTAAGCTTCAAGTAGAATTAGCTCAGTTGCAATATACAATGCCGCGTCTTATGGGGCAAGGATTGTCCTTATCGCGTCTTGGTGGTGGTATTGGAACGAGAGGACCAGGTGAGACGAAATTAGAGACGGATCGTCGTCATATTCGATCCCGTATTGATGAAATAAAGAAACAACTTGCAGTTGTTGTGGAACATCGAAAAAGATATCGAGAGAGAAGAAAAGATAATAAAGTATTTCAAGTTTCGTTAATAGGGTATACAAATGCAGGGAAATCGACACTGTTTAATAGATTAACGGAAGCTGATACGTTTGAAGAAAACCTTCTGTTTGCAACATTAGACCCAACGACGAGGAAGATGCCGTTACCTTCTGGTTATACAGTATTACTAACTGATACTGTTGGTTTTATACAAGATTTACCCACTTCATTAATCGCTGCTTTTCGTTCGACACTAGAAGAAGCGGGGGAAGCAGATGTCATTTTACATGTAGTTGATTCCGCGGATCCTAACTACATAGGGCATGAAAAAACAGTAAAACGATTATTATCAGAACTTGAAATTAACCATATTCCTATTATTACGTTATATAATAAAAAAGATGAATTACATCAAAACTTTATTCCGTTTCCGAAAAGTGATTTCTTAATGACTAGTGCTTTTGAAGAAAGTGATTTATTGCGTATAAAAGAAGCGATAGAAACGAAGATGAAGAAAGAAATGGATTGTTATCGAGTGGAAATCCCTCCGAGTGAAGGTAAGTTGTTAACGCTTTTAAAGACGGAAACTCTATTAGCAAAGATGGAGTTTCTGGAAGATAAATTTGTATATGATTGTGCAGGGTATATTTTTACTCATTCATCGCTTAATGTGCAATTAAAGAGATTTTTAGTGGAAGAAGGAGAAAATAAAAATGTTTGATCGTTTGAAAAATGGAGAAAAAATTGCTCCAATTGTAAAAGAAGTAGAGAGTCAGATTACAGAAGTACATAAACGTGCGGATGAAGTGATTGAAAGTAATCAGTTTCGTGTATTAGAAAGTTTTCGGAAACATAAAATTAGTGACTCGCATTTTATCCCGACAACAGGTTATGGTTATGATGATATTGGCCGTGATACGTTAGAAAAAGTGTATGCTGATGTATTTGGGGCGGAAGCTGGACTTGTTCGTCCGCAAATTATTTCAGGTACTCACGCTATCTCTACAGCGTTATTTGGTATTTTACGCCCGGGAGATGAGTTATTGTATATCACTGGGAAACCGTATGATACGTTAGAGGAAATTGTTGGTGTACGTGGGAAAGGTGTAGGTTCATTTAAAGAATATAATATCGGTTACAATGCAGTTCCGCTAACTAGTGCTGGGCTTGTTGATTTTGAGGCTGTTGCAGCAGCGATTCATAATAATACGAAAATGATCGGTATTCAGCGCTCGAAAGGTTATGCTACTCGTCCATCGTTTACTATTTCTCAAATTAAAGAGATGATCGCGTTTGTTAAAGAAATTAAACCTGATGTTGTTGTGTTTGTAGATAACTGTTATGGCGAGTTTATTGAAGAGCAAGAGCCATGTCATGTTGGTGCAGATTTAATGGCGGGTTCGCTTATTAAAAACCCGGGCGGCGGAATTGTTAAAACTGGTGGTTATATTGTCGGGAAAGAACAGTATGTTGAAGCGTGTGCATATCGTTTAACATCTCCGGGAATTGGTGCGGAAGCTGGAGCGTCTTTATACAGTCTGCAAGAAATGTATCAAGGGTTCTTCTTAGCGCCACATGTTGCAGGGCAAGCGCTGAAAGGTGCGATTTTTACAGCTGCGTTTTTAGAAAAGTTAGGAATGAACACGTCACCAGCGTGGAATGCACCAAGAACAGACTTAATTCAATCGGTTCAATTTGATGATAAAGACCGTATGATTGCCTTCTGCCAAGCGATTCAATATGCATCTCCAATTAATTCGCATTTTACTCCGTATGCAAACTATATGCCAGGTTATGAAGATGATGTAATCATGGCGGCGGGAACGTTTATTCAAGGTGCAAGCATTGAATTGTCTGCTGATGGTCCAATTAGACCGCCATATGTTGCGTATGTGCAAGGTGGCTTAACGTATTCGCATGTTAAAATTGCGATTTGTTCTGCGATTGACGAATTGATTGAAAAGAATTTATTAACAATTTCTTAAAGGGAAGCTGTCGATGTCGGCAGCTTTTTTCGTATAAAAGTAATAATTTATGCGATTAGAAAAAAGAATGAAAAAATTTATAAAAAAATTATAAAAAATCATGTAAGAAAAGCTAACATCTATTGACACTAAACATAACATGGTATAAAATGAGAAGCAGTTAAGGCGAAGGAGGAACTGAAAAATGAAAGAAGATAGACGTTCTGCCCCGCTGTTTCCTATTGGTATTGTTATGGATTTAACACAATTGTCTGCACGTCAAATTCGCTACTATGAAGAGCATAATCTTGTTTCTCCAACCCGTACAAAAGGGAATCGTAGATTATTTTCATTTAACGATGTAGATAAGTTGTTAGAAATTAAAGATTTGTTAGATCAAGGCTTGAATATGGCTGGTATTAAACAAGTGTTACTAATGAAAGAAAATCAAACAGAAGCAGTGAAAGTAAAAGAAGAAACGAAAGAAATTTCAAAAACTGAGCTTCGCAAAATACTTCGAGATGAACTACAACATACAGGTAGATTCAATCGAACTTCATTGCGACAAGGTGACATTTCAAGATTTTTTCACTAACGATAACTGATTCTGAAGGCGATTAGAGGGACTAAGGAGGAATTTATAATGTCTAGATACACAAAAGAAGATATTTTCCGTTTGGCGAAAGAAGAGAATGTAAAGTATATCCGTTTACAATTTACGGACCTTTTAGGGGTAATTAAAAACGTAGAGATTCCAGTGAGACAATTAACGAAAGCTCTTGATAACAAAATGATGTTTGATGGATCTTCGATTGAAGGTTTCGTACGTATTGAAGAGTCTGATATGTATTTATATCCTGATTTAGACACTTGGGTAATTTTCCCTTGGACAGCTGAAAAAGGTAAAGTAGCTCGACTAATCTGTGATATTTACAATGCAGATGGCACTCCATTTGATGGAGACCCACGTAACAACTTAAAACGTGTGTTAAAAGAAATGGAAGCTTTAGGATTTTCAGACTTCAATCTTGGACCAGAGCCAGAATTCTTCCTATTTAAGGTTGATGAAAAAGGAAATCCAACATTAGAACTAAACGATAACGGTGGATACTTCGACCTTGCGCCGATGGATCTAGGGGAAAACTGTCGTCGTGATATCGTTCTTGAACTTGAAGAAATGGGATTTGAAATTGAAGCATCTCACCATGAGGTTGCTCCAGGACAGCACGAAATTGACTTTAAATATGCAAATGCAATTCGCTCATGTGATGACATTCAAACATTCAAACTTGTTGTAAAAACAATTGCTCGTAAACATGGTTTACACGCAACGTTTATGCCAAAACCACTATACGGTGTGAACGGTTCAGGTATGCACTGTAACTTATCATTATTTAAAAATGGTGAGAACGTATTCTTTGATGCAAACGGTGACTTACAATTAAGTGATGATGCTCGTCACTTCATCGCAGGTATTTTAAAACATGCACCAGCATTTACAGCGATAGCAAACCCAACTGTAAACTCATATAAACGTCTAGTACCTGGATATGAAGCGCCTTGTTACGTAGCATGGTCTGCACAAAACCGTAGTCCGTTAGTACGTATCCCTGCATCTCGTGGTATTAGTACACGCGTAGAAGTGCGTAGTGTTGACCCAGCTGCAAACCCATATTTAGTAATGGCTACATTATTAGCTGCAGGTCTTGATGGAATTAAAAACAAATTAACTCCACCAGCAGCAGTAGATCGTAACATCTATGTAATGACAAAAGAAGAGCGCGAAGAAGCAGGTATCGTTGACTTACCAGCAACATTAGCGCAAGCATTAGTTACATTACAATCTAATGAAGTAGTATGCGGTGCACTAGGAGAACACTTACTTGAGCACTTCATCGAAGCGAAAGAGATTGAGTGGGATATCTTTAGAACACAAGTTCACCAATGGGAACGCGATCAATATATGTCTCTATACTAAGAGGCTTGAACCCTTGATACAACTAGTATCAAGGGTTTTTTAATTCCCTATTATTACAATTTTATGTGGTTGCAAAATGAAAAACAACCACATAAAAGCCAATAATTAATAACAAGTAGTGATATCATAGAAAAACATTATCAGATAAACGTAAGTTTTATATAATTTATGAACTAAAAAAGCCTTGATACTACGGTATCAGGGCTTTTTTAGTGAAGTTATTGGATATATTAACTACTAGATAATGGATTGTTTTTGGTTATTTTGAATCATGTTACTAAGAAAATCTTTTCAAAAGAATTGATTTTATCTTTTTTAAATCACTTGTGCTATAACTTAATAATTCTTTACTGCCTGTACAACGCGAGCGATGATTTTTATGTCCTCATCTGCAAGGCTATAAGTTTGTGGCTTGTGAATCAGATTATCACTCAATGATATTAACGTAATGATGCTTAGTTATAACACAGTCTTATTCAGGATTTCGTTAGTTCATTTTCTAAATTTAGGGAATAAATATAGTTTAGTACCTTGCAATAAACAATACTAAGTGGTATATTATGGATAAAACAGGTACCGTGTATTGAACAGTACTAAGATAGGAAAGGAGGATGGCACTTGAACGTTCAGTTTAAAAAAGGTGTGCTTGAACTTTGTGTATTAGCACTTGTAAAACGTAAAGATAGTTACGGTTATGAACTTGTTCAGCAAATTTCTAATAAATTTTTAATATCGGAAGGGTCAGTATACCCTTTATTACGTCGTTTGACGAAAGAAGGGTATTTTCAAACGTATTTAAAGGAATCTACGGAAGGGCCACCTCGTAAATATTATCAATTAACAGAGCAAGGGGAGACGCAATTTCATTTGTTAGTAACAGAATGGCGTGATTTTGCGAAAGGGGTACAAGAAATTATTGAAGGGGTGGAATGGGATGAGTAAAGAAGGGTTTCTTAAAGAATTATCAAGTTATCTTAGAAAGTTACCAGAGGAAGAGAGGCAAGATATTTTATTGGATTATGAAGAGCACTTTCAGTTTGGACTAGAAGAGGGGAAAACTGAATCGGAAATAATACAGGGCCTTGGTTCTCCGAAAGTAATCGCGAAAGAATTACTTGCGATGTATCGCTTCGATGAAATGAAAAAAAATCCATCGACTTCAAATGTGACAAGAGCTGTTATGGCAGCGATTGGACTTAGTTTGTTTAATTTTATTATTGTGTTAGGCCCGTTAGTCGCAATTATTGCTTTTATATTTTCTTTTTGGATCGGTGGTATTGCTAGTGTAGTAACACCATTTTTCGTTATTGGAAAAGTATTTATGGGTACTTTTATATGGTTGGATCTTTTCGTTAGTATAACGTTTGTTGGGGTAGGTTTATTTTTATGTATTATCGCTTTTTATAGTACAAAGTGGTTTAAGAGATTGTGTGTACGATATGTAATATGGAACTTCAAAATGATAAAAGGAGAGTAAATGATGAAAAAACTATTTTTAATCGCTATCGCTTGTATCATTATTGGAGTAATAGGAATTTCCCAAACATATGAAAAAGCAGTACAAACTGCTGAAAAAGGCGATAAAGAAAATGTAATTAAAAACGAAACATTAAAAAATATAGAAGTTAAGTTAGATGCCGGGGATATTATTGTCCAAAAATCTCCTGACTCTTCTTTTTATGTAAAGCAATCGGGAGATGTACGTAAACAAGAGATTCGTATCGCAGAAGATGGTGACACATTAAAAATTATTGGGGAAAGAGAAAAAGGTGCTTCATTTGATTTTTCTTTTTACGATTTTAGGTTTCAAACGTCTAAATTGACTCTCCTTGTGCCCGAACGCTCTTACCAAGATGTAAAAGTAAATTCATCTGCTGGACAAATCGAAATGAGTGATGTGAAAAGTGATAGCGTAAGTGTTAGGACACTTGCTGGAGAAGTAGAGTTGAAACAAGTAACGGCTAAGAATGTGGAGGGATCGACAAAAGCTGGTGAGGTGAACTTTAAGAAGGTATTAGGGAAAGTGACCGCAAAAACAACAAGTGGGGAAATAAATATTCAAGATCATGATTCTAAGTATAATCTAGAAGCAAGTTCAACTGCGGGAGATATAGATATTACTTTATCGGAAAAACCACAAGATGCGGTAATTACTGGGCAAAGTGCTGCTGGAGATGTAACAATTTTTAATGAAGAAAATAAAAATGTAACAATTGGAAATGGTAGTAAAAAGATTAGCGGTAAAACGGCTGTGGGAGATGTGACGATTGAAACTCGTTAATAAGAAATAGAATGCATGGAAATCTATCAAAATACAAAAAGAAGATAATTACCGTATATAAATAAGGTAATTATCTTCTTTTTGTTATTTTTAATGTAAATCACGATATACGCCAATTACTTTCCCGATAACTGACACTTGTTTTAAAATGATAGGTTCTAATGAAGAGTTTTCTGGTTGTAGACGGAAATGGTCTTTTTCTTTATAGAAACGTTTAACTGTTGCTTCGTTATCCTCTGTTAAAGCGACTACAATTTCACCATTATATGCAGACTGCTGTTGGCGAACAACAACTAAATCTCCATCGAAAATACCAGCTTCAATCATACTATCTCCAGAAATACGTAACATGAACACTTGGTCTGCTCCAGCAACAATACTAGCTGGAAGTGGGAAATGTTCTTCTACGCTTTCGACCGCTGTAATTGGTAAACCAGCAGTGACTTTTCCGACAATTGGAACTTGAATAACAGATTGTGTTTCCGTATCCATTCGGTCTTCACCTAAAATTTCAATGGCACGTGGTTTTGTTGGATCGCGTCGAATGTATCCTTTTTCTTCTAATCGTGATAAATGTCCGTGCACTGTAGAACTAGAAGCGAGGCCGACTGCTTGACCAATTTCACGTACGGAAGGTGGATATCCTTTTTCTTGTACTTTTAGCTTAATAAAGTCGAGAATGTCTTGCTGGCGTTTCGTTAACTTTTCCATGTTTTCTAACACCTCGTTTTCTTTCATTTTTCTTATTAATAAGTATAACATGTGAAAAAACATTCTACAAACATAAGTTCGAACAAATGGCGGATTTATGTTACACTATAGGGAAATAATAGGGAGAAAGAGGGGTTCAAAATGAATGCAATTATTTATGCACGTGTGAGTACAACGAAAGAAGCGCAAGAAACATCATTATTACGTCAAAAAGATGAATTATTGCATTTAGCTGAGCGCTATCAAATGAATGTTACTAAGGTGATTGAAGAGCAGGCTAGTGGATATACAATTGAACGTGACGGTATATTAGAGGTGTTGGATACAATTCGAGACGAACAAATTGATGTGTTACTTATACAAGATGAAACGCGTCTTGGTAGAGGAAATGCGAAGATCGCGTTAATGCATTGTTTACATAAAGAAGGCATAAAAGTATATACGCATACACATAATGGTGAATTACAATTGTCGGATTCTGATTCAATGGTATTAGATATTATTGGTATTGTTGAAGAATATCAAAGAAAGATTCATAATTTGAAAATTAAACGAGGTATGCAACGTGCAGTAGAAAAAGGTTATCGTCCAGAAAAAAATTTAAAAAATCGTCATTTAAGTGTAGGAAGAGAGAAAAAAGAAGTGCCAATTGAGGAAATTGTACGTTTGCGAAAAAGTGAACTCACGTTTGAAGAAATTGCAGCAACATTACGTGGATTTGGTCATAATGTTTCAAAGGCGACTGTACATCGTAGATATGTAGAGTATACGAAGCAATTGCTTGATAAAGAAGAGTAACTATTGTATGATAATAATCAGTTTTGATTAGAAGGGGGATTCGAGATGATTAATCACGAACTCGTTGAACGCATTAACTTCTTAGCGAAAAAAGCAAAAGCTGAAGGTTTAACTGAAGAAGAGCAACGTGAGCGTCAATCGCTACGTGAACAATATTTAAAAGGATTTCGTCAAAATATGTTAAACGAACTTAAAGGTATTAAAGTTGTTAACGAAGAAGGTACAGATGTTACACCGACGAAATTAAAAGCTTTAAAAAAGCAAGATAATGCAAAATTAAATTAAAAGATGGGCGAAGCCCATCTTTTTTATATGTAAAAATCGTTATTTAATAACTTTCCAGTTGTTATTAACTGTTGCTTCTATCGTTTTATGTTCCAATATATAATTAGCGATAAGTTCAGACATATCTGTGGGTATATCTTTTACTACCGGTTTGTTTTGAAACATAAAGAAATTTCCCCCGCCACTTGCACGATAATTATTCATTACAACGTCATATTCTTCATTCATATTAAGAGGAGCACTGTTATGCTGTAAAGATTCTACTCTTTCACCAATTGGTTTTGAAATGTTTAATACGTATGAAATCCCTTCCCACATATCATAATTATAATGTTGTGGCTTTGGTTCTATGTAGGTAGGACTTACGGTGATGGATCCATCTGTTTTTAATGTGAAATAAGAAGCAGAGAGTTCAAGAGCATTTTTTATATCCGCTCCAGTTATTCTAATTACTTTTAATGTGTTTGGATAAATATAATTAGAAACGATGTCACGCATTGTTACATGTTCCGGGAAACCTGGAGATGTATTATGGAACAAACTTGTACAAGAAATTGATACATTAGCTATATCCATCTGTATTTTATTTATGAATTCGATAAAAGGATGATCATGCAAACGAGTTTGCATAGCATCTGAAATTTGCATATCCCCCTGAATGATTCCAATAGGTTGATCAAGCCACTTTTGTGTTTTCTCTTCGTAATCGGCTACCAATGAAAGTACATCTTGGTCAGCCTCAACTCCTTGTACAGATAATAATTCAGAAGAACTCTCTTTTTTAACCCATTTATGTTTTGTTTTTTCGAATGTTATTTTTACTTTTCCAACTGAGTTTCCATTACATCCGGTCTGTAAAATTGTTACACCGTTAGCCATTGTGTGAGCAATTTCCCGGTGTTGGTGACCTGTTAATAAAATATCTATGTCTTCAATTTCATGGCACATTGCATATCCTTGGTTTTCTCCTGTTAAAACTTCAGTCGGTACCCCGGTTTGTAAATCTCGTTCAACTCCCCCGTGATACGCTACGACTAGTAAATCTGGTTTCTCATGTTTGCGAATGTAAGAAACCCACTTTTTCGTTGTTTCTAATGCATCTTCAAATTGTAAGTCTTTAATGTGATGGGGTTGTTCCCAATTGGTAATGTAGTGCGTTGTCACCCCTAAAATAGCGATTTTTATATTGGATTCAATCTGTTTGATTATATAAGGTTTTCCGAAATAAGGTTTCTTTATGTTTTTATCTAAAATGTTTGCTGATAGGTACGGGAAGTTCGCAGTAGTCACAGCGTTATTTAATATACCCATCCCGTAATTAAACTCATGATTGCCGATAATTGCAGCGTCATACTGTAAGTAATTCGCTAATAAGGACATTGGGTTTTTTTTGTTTTTTTCGTATGTAACATAATGATAAGTAAATGGTGTTCCTTGAATAAAGTCGCCATTATCAATTAAAAGAACGTTTGTATTTTGGGAACGTTCTTTTTTTATAAGAGTAGAAATTTTAGCTAAACCAAGTTCTGCTGGGGAGTTATCTTGGTAGTGAATAGGATAAACAGTGCCATGTATATCGCTTGTTAATAAGATGTTTAAAGTTACAGTTTGATTTTGTTCCAATATGACTCACCTTTTCTATTGTTATCTTCCAATTCATCATATCAAATATGTGAAGAGAATTTTAATGTGAGTGTATAGAATGTGTGAAGATTCTGTAAATAATCAATTATTTGTAAAAATATGTGATATATTTCTTCATGTTTATGAAAGGTTATTTTATAACAATGAAAAATGGAGGCATTAATATGTTGAAAAAAGTTTTTGCAATGAGCACAACAGTTGTACTAGCAGCGGGATTATTAAGTGGCTGTGGAACGAAGGAATCAAGTGCAAGTAAAAATGAAGATACGAAAAAAGGGTATGTACCGAAGACTTTAAATGTTCAATTTGTTCCTTCTCAAAATGCAGATACGTTAGAGGCGAAGGCAAAACCGCTTGAGAAGCTATTAAGTGATAAGTTAAATATTCCAGTAAAAGTTAGTATTTCAACGAACTACAATACAATTGTAGAAGCGATGGCATCTAAACAAGTAGATGTAGGATTTTTACCGCCAACAGCGTACGTATTAGCACATGAAAAGAAGGCTGCAAATGTAATTTTACAAGCACAACGTTTTGGAGTAGAGGATGAAACAGGAGCTCCTACAAAAGATTTAGTAGATTATTATAAATCTGAGTTTGTTGTTAAAAAAGACTCTAATATAAATAGTGTAAAAGATTTAAAAGGTAAAAAGATTGGTTATCAAGATGTAACATCATCAGCAGGGTATGTATGGCCTGCAGCTGTTCTATTAAAAGAGGGAATTGATCCGTTAAAAGATGTGAAACCTGTTACATTAAAAGGTCACGATCAGTCGCTTATTGCTCTTTTAAATGGTGACGTAGATGCAGCTGTTGTATTCCAAGATGCTCGTAATATTGTAAAAAAAGATTATCCGAATATATTCGAGCAAACGAAAATAGTGAAATTTACGGAGAAAATTCCAAACGATACGATTTCGGTACGTTCTGATTTAGATGAAGAGTGGAGCAAGAAATTACAGGATGCTTTCATTGAAATTGGAAAAAATGAGGAAGGTCACAAAATCATTAAAGAAGTATATTCACATGAAGGATATGTTAAATCTGATGATAGTAAATTTGACATCGTTCGTGAATATGGGAAGAAAGTAAAAACGCAATAATACATATGGAAATGGCAGCTAGCTGAAAGGGAATGTTTTCAGTTAGTTTGCCGTTTTGAATACATAGAAGGTAGGTAAGATGTGTGATAGAATTTCGAAATGTCTCCAAAGTGTATCCAAATGGTACAAAAGGATTGAATAATATAAACTTGAAAATTCAAAAAGGTGAGTTTGTTGTAATGGTAGGGCTGTCCGGAGCTGGAAAGTCTACACTTCTAAAATCGGTAAATCGTCTTCATGAGATTACAGAAGGCGAAATCATGATTGAATGTGAGTCTATTACTGCTGCAAAAGGAAAAGATTTACGACGTATGCGCCGGGATATTGGTATGATCTTTCAAAGTTTTAACCTTGTAAAGCGATCAACAGTATTGAAGAATGTATTAGCTGGCCGTGTTGGATATCATTCGACATTGCGTACAACGTTAGGTTTGTTTCCGAAAGAGGATGTGGAGCTCGCATTTCAAGCGTTAAAAAGAGTGAATATTTTAGAAAAAGCATATGCACGTGCTGATGAATTATCAGGAGGACAACAACAACGTGTATCGATAGCTAGAGCATTGGCGCAAGAAGCAAAAATCATATTGGCAGATGAACCTGTTGCGTCGTTAGATCCGCTAACAACAAAGCAAGTATTAGATGATTTAAAGAAAATTAATGAAGATTTTGGAATTACAACAATTGTAAACTTACATTCTATTGCTTTAGCTAGGCAATATGCGACGCGTATTATTGGATTACATGCAGGCGAAATTGTTTTTGATGGTTTAGTAGAAGCAGCAACGGATGAAAAGTTTGCTGAAATTTATGGTGACGTAGCACAGAAAAGTGAATTGTTAGAGGTGGCAGCTAAATGAATGATGTGACGATATATTCGAAGTCGATACCGAAGCCGCCGAGTAAGTTAAAACATATGTTAACGTTTATTCTATTCATTTTACTGTTGTGGGGAAGTAGTATACAGGTCGACGCATCATTTTCAAAGCTAGTAGTTGGTTTTCCTAATATAATGGATTTGTTAAAAGAAATGGTGCCGCCAGATTGGAGTTATTTTCAAGTTATTACAACAGCAATGTTAGATACAATACGTATGGCGATTATTGGGACGACTTTAGGAGCGATTTTAGCTATTCCACTTGCACTGTTTGCGGCAAGTAATGTGTTTACTAGTACATTTTTATACAGTCCAGCTCGATTGATTTTAAATTTTATTCGAACGATACCAGATTTATTATTAGCGGCAATTTTCGTAGCTATTTTTGGAATAGGACCACTTCCGGGTATTTTAGCTCTTACTTTTTTCTCAATTGGGCTCGTGGCGAAATTGTTGTATGAATCAATTGAATCAATTGACCCTGGCCCACTAGAAGCGATGACAGTTGTAGGGGCTAATAAGGTGCAATGGATTGTTTATGGAGTCATTCCACAAGTAAAAGCACACTTTGTTTCCTATGTACTATATACATTTGAGGTGAATGTACGGGCAGCGGCTGTCCTAGGTTTAGTAGGAGCAGGTGGTATTGGACTATATTATGATCGTACACTTGGATTTTTACAATATCAACAAACTGCATCTATTATCATCTATACTCTTGTTGTTGTATTGGTAATTGATTATGTAAGTACATTGTTGCGGGAGAAATTATAATGAGTAAAACGACGATAATCGTACCAAAACCGAAGAAACCGAGTGTGTATCGCTCGTTTATTTTTATAGCACTTACATTTGTTTATATATGGGCTTTTTCAGGAGTACCGCTAGAGGGAATAAAGGAAACGGCGGGAGAAATTACAAAAGCAATTATGACAGGGATATTGACTCCAGACTGGTCGTATGTATCTTTGCCAGATGGTGAAGATTTATTACATGGATTAATTGATACGTTGGCAATTGCGATATTAGGTACATTTATTTCTGCATTTTTATCTGTTCCGTTTGCTTTTTGGGCGGCAACGAATATGAGTAGTGGAAAATTAACTTCAGGATTTGGGAAATTTGTACTTAGTTTTGTTCGTACGTTTCCTGAATTAGTTATGGCTCTTTTATTTATAAAAGCTGTTGGTCCAGGCTCTTTTGCAGGAGTATTAGCCTTAGGATTGCATTCTATTGGAATGTTAGGAAAACTATATTCAGAAGGAATTGAAAACATAGATAAAGGACCGACGGAAGCGTTACTAGCAACAGGAGCAAATCGTTTTCAAATACTTTGGTATGCGGTGTTACCGCAAGTGTTACCAGATTTTCTATCGTATACGTTATACAGATTTGAAATTAATGTACGATCCGCTGCGATTTTAGGAGTTATCGGAGCAGGAGGGATTGGTACACCTTTAATTTTTGCGCTGAGTTCACGGAATTGGTCTCGTGTTGGTATTATTTTATTAGGTATTATTTTAATGGTAATTATAATTGATTTGATTTCAAGCTCGATTCGGAAACGGATTGTTTAACTTATTTGAAAAGCATCGAAGTTAGATGCTTTTTTATGTTTTTAAAAACTTATTTAAAAAAGTAAGTGTAGAAGAAATTTGTATAAATATACAGATAATTCCCTTTCTTTTTAAAATAAAAATAATGAAAAAGTATGTCATATTGAATGCCCATACATTCCCGGATACATTGATTTTTTTATAAAAAATCAAAAAAATATCAACATATTTGTCGATACATGTTGTATAATCTTGCGTGGGAAGCTATCATATAAATGTATAAAACGTTTACTAATATAAGCGAAGGGAAGAATAGCATGTCACATTCAATCGAACAACTTTCTATCAACACGATTCGCACATTATCCATCGATGCGATTGAAAAAGCAAACTCTGGTCACCCAGGAATGCCAATGGGTGCAGCACCAATGGCTTATACATTATGGACTCAATTTATGAAACACAATCCAAATAACCCAACGTGGTTTAACCGTGATCGTTTCGTATTATCTGCAGGTCATGGTTCAATGTTATTATACAGCCTACTTCACCTATCTGGTTATGATGTAACAATGGATGACTTAAAGAACTTCCGTCAATGGGGAAGCAAAACTCCAGGACATCCTGAGTATGGTCATACAGCTGGTGTAGATGCAACGACTGGTCCACTTGGACAAGGTATTGCAACTGCTGTAGGTATGGCAATGGCTGAAAGACATTTAGCTGCTAAATATAACCGTGATGCGTATAATGTAGTAGATCATTATACATACGCTATTTGTGGTGATGGAGATTTAATGGAGGGCGTTTCTGCTGAAGCATCTTCATTAGCTGCTCATTTACAATTAGGTCGTCTTGTTGTGCTTTACGATTCAAACGATATTTCATTAGATGGCGATTTAAATCGTTCATTCTCTGAAAGTGTAGAAGATCGTTACAAAGCATACGGATGGCAAGTAATCCGTGTTGAGGATGGAAACGATATTGAAGCAATCGCGAAAGCAATTGAAGAAGCGAAAGCTGACGAAAAACGCCCAACGCTAATTGAAGTAAGAACGACAATTGGTTTCGGTTCTCCAAACAAATCAGGAAAATCAGCTTCACATGGTTCTCCACTTGGTGTAGAAGAAACAAAATTAACGAAAGAAGCATATGCTTGGACTGCTGAGCAAGACTTCCACGTAGCAGAAGAAGTATATGACAACTTCCGTAAAACAGTACAAGATGTTGGTGAAACTGCGCAAGCTGAGTGGAACACGATGCTAGGTGAATATGCACAAGCATACCCAGAATTAGCAAACGAATTCCAAGCAGCAATGAACGGTCAACTTCCAGAAGGTTGGGAGCAAAACTTACCAACTTATGAATTAGGATCAAAAGCAGCAACTCGTAATTCTTCTGGTGCTGTAATTAATGCAATTGCAGAGTCTGTACCATCATTCTTCGGTGGATCTGCTGACCTTGCTGGTTCTAACAAAACATACATGAATAACGAAAAAGACTTTACAAGAGATGATTACAGCGGTAAAAACATTTGGTACGGTGTACGTGAGTTCGCAATGGGTGCAGCAATGAACGGTATTGCACTACATGGTGGTTTAAAAACTTACGGTGGTACGTTCTTCGTATTCTCTGATTACTTACGTCCAGCAATTCGCCTTGCAGCATTAATGCAATTGCCAGTAACGTATGTATTCACACATGACAGTATCGCTGTTGGTGAAGATGGTCCAACACATGAACCAATCGAGCAATTAGCAGCGCTTCGTGCAATGCCAAACGTTTCTGTTATCCGTCCTGCTGATGGTAACGAATCTGTTGCAGCTTGGAGACTAGCTTTAGAATCTACAAACAAACCAACTGCTTTAGTATTAACTCGTCAAGACCTTCCAACATTAGAAGGTGCAAAAGATGATACGTATGAAAAAGTAGCAAAAGGTGCATATGTAGTTTCTGCAAGCAAGAAAGAAACGGCTGACGTAATCTTACTTGCAACTGGATCTGAAGTAAGCCTAGCTGTTGAAGCTCAAAAAGCATTAGCAGTAGACGGCGTTGACGCAGCTGTTGTCAGCATGCCATCTATGGATCGCTTCGAAGCTCAAACTGCAGAGTACAAAGAATCTGTATTACCAAAAGCAGTAACAAAACGTTTCGCAATCGAAATGGGTGCTACATTCGGATGGCACCGTTACGTAGGTCTTGAAGGAGATGTGTTAGGTATCGATACATTCGGTGCTTCTGCTCCTGGTGAGAAGATTATGGAAGAGTATGGATTTACTGTAGAGAACGTTGTTCGTAAAGTAAAAGAAATGCTTTAATCATTTCAGAAAAATCTCTCCGGCATGGAGAGGTTTTTCTATGTAAATGAGTTTTTTCGACAGAAAAAGTTTTTTATCTCTCCGCAGTCAGACAATCATTGCAAATTTTCTTATATATAATGAAGAGAAAAGGTTGTCCAGATTGGGAGTGGAAAAATGAAAACGTATGAATTGTATTTAATTCAAGAGGATATTGCGAAAGCTTATTTTGGTCGTGAATATTTGTTTTTTGATTTATTTGCTCGATTTTCAGAATCTGGGTCCCTTTCGGAGAAAAAAGTGTTATATAAGCAAATGATGTATATAACGATGCCATTGCAAGTAATGAAAATTCATCATAAATTAGAACAAGCTTTGCGCGTTCTTGGTAAATATGATAGAACACATCATACACATACACTTTATACGGGAGCGGAGTACGGCGAAATAATGGTGAAACCGCACTATATTCGTATGAATACCTCTGGAAATGTCTCTATGGAAACGACGTTCTTTGAGGTGTTAAGAAAGTGTGAATTAACATTTTTAGCTATGGATTATGAAAATACAAAGTACGGATGGCTGAATCCTCTAAAACAAGTACGAACATATGTGTAAAAAATGTCGAATTGTATCTTGTCTTATTGAAAAGGTTTTAGTACACTGTAAGGTAGACAACATGAAGGAGGAAAATATATGCCAATTTGGTTAGGTATTCTAGTGGGCGTAGTAGCACTAGTAGCAGGCGTGGCGTTAGGATTTTTCATTGCCCGCAAATACATGATGAATTACTTACAAAAAAATCCACCAATTAACGAACAAATGTTAAAAATGATGATGATGCAAATGGGACAAAAACCTTCCCAAAAGAAAATCAATCAAATGATGAGCGCAATGAACAAGCAACAAATGAAATAAGCGCTAAAAGACACTCGCTAAGAGTGTCTTTCTTTTTGTTAGTTATAGTTTTTAAAACTTTTAAAAATTCTGTATTTTTGGTAAACTGAAAACATCGCTCATTTTAAGGGAGGAGGAAAAAAATGAAAGTGTTTATGAATTTAGCGTGGTTTTTTAAACAAGAAAAACGAGCGTACATAACTGGAATTATTTTATTGTTTGGCGTTGCACTTTTAGAACTTGTAGCACCAAAAGTAATTGGAATCGTTGTAGATGAAATTAATGATGGAACATTGACGACCGATAAGTTACTAAAATGGGTTGTACTATTAGTAATTGTAGGTATTACGATGTACATATTACGTTACATATGGCGTATTATGATTTTCGGGTCTTCATTAAAATTAGCTCGCCAATTACGAAAAAATTTGTATGAACATTTTACAAAGATGAGTCCATCTTTCTATCAGTCAAATCGGACAGGTGATTTAATGGCACATGCGACCAATGATATTCAAGCGATCCAGCAAACTGCTGGAGCAGGTGTTTTGACGCTTGTTGACTCATTAGCTGTCGGAGGATGTGTACTCGTAGCGATGGGTTTTACAATTAGTTGGAAGTTAACATTATTAAGTTTAATTCCAATGCCGATTGTAGCTATTTCGACAAATTATTATGGAACTTTATTACATAAAAGGTTTCATAAAGCACAGCAATCGTTTTCGGAAATCAATGATAAAGTGCAAGAGAGTATGAGTGGAATGAAAGTGATTCGCTCGCTTGGACAAGAGAAAGAAGATTTACAGGCGTTTCGAAGAAAATCAGAAGATGTTGTACATAAAAATGTGTTAGTTGCACGTATTGATTCGTTATTTGATCCGACAATCTCTCTTATCGTTGGATTTTCTTTTTTAATCGCAGTATGTTACGGATCGGTATTAGTTGTAAGAGGTGAATTAACAGTAGGTGATCTCGTTACATTTACGACATATTTAGGTACCCTCGTTTGGCCAATGTTAGCGTTTGGATGGTTATTCAATATTATGGAGCGTGGGCGTGCTTCATATGACCGTGTAGAAAAAATTCTTTCACAAAAATCAGATGTAGTAAATAGCGAAAATGCTGTACATACAATAGCGAGCGGTAATGTTTCGTTTGCCGTTGATTCATTTTCGTATAAGAAAAATGAATTGTTACATTTAAACGATATTCACTTTGATTTGAAGAAGGGCGAAACGCTAGGAGTTGTAGGACGTACAGGCGCAGGGAAAACGACTTTATTAAAATGTTTAATCCGTGAGTATGATCATTTTAATGGTGAATTAAAAATTGGGGAGCGAGATATTCGAGATATAACACTTCATGGTGTCCGTTCTGCCATTTCATACGTGCCGCAAGATCATTTTTTATTTTCAGCAAGTATTGGCGAGAATATTGCCTTTGGAAAGGCGGATGCTACATATAATGAAATTACCCAAGCAGCAGAGATTGCTTGTATTCATAATGACATCCTCCAATTTTCAGAAGGATATGAAACAGTAGTAGGGGAAAGAGGTGTTTCGTTATCTGGTGGTCAAAAACAGCGAATCTCTATTGCTCGTGCTTTATTAACAAATGCTGAAATTTTAATTTTGGATGATTGTTTATCAGCGGTAGATGCAAAAACAGAAGAGACGATTTTAAGTGCCTTAAAGAGGGAGAGAGCAGGGAAAACGACGATTATTACTGCACACCGATTAAGTGCAATTCAGCATGCCAATCTTATTCTTGTTGTTGATGAAGGTAGAATTGTACAAAGAGGTACACATGAGGAATTAATGAAGGAAAACGGCTGGTATAAGGAAATGTATGAAAGCCAGCAATTAGAAGCTTTAGTCGAGAAAGGAGGCGTATGATGGTAGAGAAGAAGCGAAGTGATTTAAGTAGATTGCTTTCCTATATGAAGCCATATAAAGGGTTACTATCTTTAGCATTTATCTTTTTAGTTGGTGCGACAGTAACGGAAATGATGGGTCCTTTTTTAATTAAACAATTCCTCGATGAACACCTAGTACCGCGGGATTTTGAACGATCAGCGCTCGTTACTTTATTTGTAATTTACATAGTTGCTCATTTATTAAAAGTACTATTTACGTATTTAAATCTATTGTACTTTCAGAACATTGCTTTTAAGATTGTTCAAGATATGCGAGTTGAAGTATATGAACATGTTCAAAAGCTGTCATTAAGTTTCTTTGATCGTACGCCGATTGGTACACTTGTATCGCGTATAACAAATGATACGGAAGCGATTAAAGATTTTTATGTCAGTGTATTATCAACATTTGTAAAAAATGTAGTCTTTTTAGTAGGTATTTTAGTAGCGATGTTTTTATTAGATGTAAAATTAGCGCTATTTTCTCTCGTATTAATTCCGATAATGTTTGCGATTATGGTATTATATCGCCGGAAAAGTGCAGCTTTTTATTTAGAAGTACGTAATCAACTAAGCGTGTTAAATGCAAAGTTGAACGAGTCCATACAAGGAATGAATATTGTTCAAGTGTTCAGACAAGAAAAACGTATGAGAAAAGAGTTTGAAGAAGTGAATAATAAACATTATAGTGCAGGGCGACGTACTTTGAAGTTAGACGCATTACTTTTACGACCAGCTACGGATTTAGTACATATTGTAGCTATTGCGTTAGTACTAGGTTTATTTGGGATTGATGCTTTAAAGAGCCCTGTTGAAGTAGGAGTTTTATATGCTTTTGTTAACTATATACATCGTTTCTTCCAACCTGTAAATGAGATGATGATGAAATTGTCCTTCTTCCAACAGGCACTTGTTTCGTCATCACGTGTATTTCATTTAATGGACGAGAAAGATTTAGCACCGGTTCAAAAAGGCAATGAGAATCCTCAAATCGTGGATGGAGATATTGAATTTAAAAATGTTACTTTTTCATATGATGGAAAGCGTGACGTTTTAAAAAATGTATCATTTCACGTGAAACAAGGGCAAACGGTTGCTTTTGTTGGGCATACTGGTAGCGGAAAAAGTACGATTATGAATTTGTTAATGCGATTTTATAATATTAAGTCAGGAAATATTGTAATAGACGGTGTAGATTTAGAAAAATTTGAAGAACGAGAAATTAGAAAGAAAATAGGACTCGTATTGCAAGATGCATTTTTATTTGCTGGAAATGTAAAGCAAAATATTCGTATGTATAATGAAGAAATTACGGATGAAGAAGTAAAAGAAGCTGCTCGATTTGTGCAAGCGAATACGTTTATTGAAAAGTTACCAAAACAGTATGAAACAGAAGTAGTAGAAAGAGGTGCAGCATTTTCAAGCGGTCAACGACAATTAATTGCTTTTGCTAGAACGATAGCAACGAATCCGAAAGTATTAGTATTAGATGAAGCAACAGCTAATATCGATACAGAAACAGAAGAGGCTATTCAAACAGCGTTGCAACAAATGCGAAAAGGTAGAACGACGATAGCCATTGCGCATAGGTTATCTACAATTCAAGATGCGGATCAAATTTTTGTGATGCATGATGGAGAGATAGTAGAGAGAGGGACACATCAAGAATTATTAAGTGAGCAAGGTTTGTATTATAATATGTATTTGCTACAAAATAAAGTGAGTTTGCAAAAGGCCTTGTAATACAAGGTCTTTTTTATTTTGTATACAAAATATGTTTACTCTTTGTTTCTATAGCATAAATGTCGTGTCCTCTTATGAAACTTGTACATATTGTATGTATACGAAGTAAAAAAATGATAGGAGATTTTATATGCAAAACAGATCAAGTTCAAATGTTACGTTTATTGATGTGTCTCATTGGGAAGGGAATATTGATTGGAATGCAGTGAAGGCATCTGGAATTCCAGCAGCGTATGCAAAAGCGACAGAAGGTGTAAACTACATTGATCCTACTTTTACTAAGAATGTACAAGCAGCACGAAATGCGAATGTATTAATTGGTGCATACCATTTTGCACGCCCAGAACAAAATGATGCAATTTCAGAGGCAAAATATTTTGTGAGTATATTACAAAATAACCAGACAGACTTAATGCCAGTTCTGGATTTAGAATCACCAATAGATCCGAGTAACAGTAATTTAACTGGTAACGCTATATCGAATTGGGCAAGAAGCTTCATAAATTATGTGAAACAGGCTACTGGAAAAGATGTAATGTTATATACAGGAGTTTGGTATATTAATGAGTTCGGAATTAGCGGATTAAGTGATATACCGCTTTGGATTGCTAAATACTCGAGTACACCGCCTGCTGATGCTGGTGGATGGACAACGTGGACAGCGTGGCAGTACACAGATTCTGGACAAATTTCAGGCGTAGGAAATTGTGATGTATCAGCTGCAGTTTCATTAGAAGCTTTAAAAGGGAATGGAGCAAGTGGTGGAGGTAATGTTTCCCCGCCTAATAATGCAACTCCAGTGTACGGGGTTGCTATAATTAATGGAGATAATGTGAATTTGAGAAGTGGACCATCTTTGCAGTCTAGTGTAATTCGCCAATTGAATCGTGGCGAAACATATGAAGTTTGGGGAGAACAAGATGGATGGCTTTGTTTAGGGACAAATCAGTGGGTATATAATGATCCGAGTTATATTCAGTATAAACATTATGTGGCGACTATTACTGGTGATAATGTAAATTTGCGTGATGCTCCATCATTAAATGGAAATGTTATAAGACAGTTACATCATGGTGAATCGTATCGAGTATGGAGTAAGCAAGATGGATGGCTTTGCTTAGGGACAAATCAATGGATATACTATGATCCAAGTTATATTCAGTATGGTGTACAATAGAGTGAAAATAAAAGGTGCCCCGTCAGAGGTGCCTTTTATTAAAAATATACAACTTTTACAAAGTCTATATCGAAACCATAGTATACTATAATAGATATATTTATAAAAAATAATCGAAAATGAAATAAAGGGGTAAAAATATGAATTATGTGCTAATAGGTGCGGTTTTAATATTATTAGCTGTAGTATTTGTGCTGTTTTATAAAAATAAACAGTTAGAATCAGAGAGTCAGCAAGTAGAATTTGAAAAGAAACAAGCAATTGAAACGTATGAAAACGAAATTGCAGCTACGGTGATAGAGCATAAAGAACAACAAAATAATTTAAAAAATATGGAACAGAAAAAATACAATGATTTACAAGTAAGTGCAAATAGAGAAATTGAAAATATGCGTATGATGAAGAATCAATTAGCTATGCAACATAGTAAAGAACGTGGTGAAATACAAAATAAACATAATAACGAAATACATATGTTTCAAAAATTAATTGCAAATTTACGAGAATATACTAAAAACGGCGCTGAAATGAATACGTACGAAACATTACATTATATGAAGCGAGGATTCATAGAGCAAGGCATCATATTAGATGCTGAAATTGAAATCATGCCGAATGTTTTTATTAAAAATAATAGTGAAATAAACGATAATCGAATCCATCATCTCATTTTGTGCAAAACTGGTATTTATCTACTTGAGACGAAAGAATGGGAAGAGAAATTAATTCATGGTTTAACGAAAGAAAATGCTGGTATATATTCATTTATGATTGATGAAATGGGTAAGTATCAACAAGAACTTGAAAAAGAAGAGACATTTGAATATATAGTAGGTAAAGATTCGGCAACTATACAAGTGAAAAATGAAGGGAATCCAGTATATAAGGCGAAGAAACTATCTCAAATTTTATACAATTGTTTGAAAGAAATGCAGGCTAATAGTATAAAAGAAAAGGTAAAACCAGTTGTATATTTTTATAATGAAAATGGAAAAGAAATAATAGATCTTTCAAGTGAGGAAACACCTAGATTAAAAGATCGGGAGCAAATTGTAACGTTCTTCAGAAATGAAATCTTAGCAGGAAAAATAGTATATACAGTGCAAGAATTAGAACAGATTCGAGAAATGATTAGCCGGATGAATTATATAGTGAGTTAAAAGGGGAGATCTTTCTGAACGCTATGCTACGTGGCATTTTGTATGTCTATTTTTGTTTGTATATAGTAATGTACATTGTATTTATATTCGTCATTGATATGGTCCATATACCCTTAAGTGTAAGGAGCATTTTTGTAGTATTCATACCATTTGTTTTATTAGTCATGATTCAAAGGGCTATTTTATATGTTTCTAAAAATCGTAATGAAGAAAAGAAGCAAATGTTGGGGGGGTTAATAGTAGCACTCATACCATTAATAGTGTGCACTGTACAACTAAGTGTAAATGAATATACATCAAAGTTTAATCAAAATAGATGGTTAAATCATGCAGATAAGCGGGTACATATGGTAGATGATCTATTACAAAAATATAAATTAATAGGGAAATCAAATGAAGAAATTACACAATTGTTAGGAGCCCCAACGGAAACGAGAAGTGGGGGAGAAGGAGTTATCACTTTGTATTATCTTGGGACTGAACGTGGCTTTATCCCAATAGATAGCGAACAGCTTATTTTACAATTTGATAGAGATGGTAAAGTCATGGAATATACGGTGCATAAAGATTAAAGAAACGTGGAGGGAAGCTATATGTTATAGCTTCTTTTTTATTTTTCAATATGTCAAGGAAGGGGGAGAAGGTTTTTGAGTGGAATAAGGAATGAAAGCGGAGGTGATGCATATATATAGATGCATTGGGCGATTATTCGCCCGATTGGTGAGGGTTAATAATCAATAAGTACGGACCAAAACCCCACTGATGAAAGTTTCACTTTATCATATTGTATAAATGAAAAGGAGGTAAGACGGTGAAAGCAATCCCGACTGATGTCCTGAGTAAAGAATTGATGGAAAGAGAAGGAGTTATATCTATTACAGTAAAGGAATTTGAAAAAATAGAAGTAGCTGGAGTAGTAGTAGCTGGTCCAGCGGTTATTTTGATTAATCAAGATTAAGTACATATCATTGAAATAAAAAGCATCCATCTAGGATGCTTTTTATTTGTATGTAAGGATAAATATGATGGATAATTGTGTTACTGGAGGGAAAGTCTGTGGCAATTATTATAACAATGTTAGTAATGGGTATTTTATTAGGATTTGTTGGAGCTGGAGGAGCTGGGTTTATTATCGCGATACTCACTTTAGTATTTCATATTCCTATTCATGTTGCTCTTGCAACATCTTTAACTGCAATGGCGTTTACGACATTATCAGGTGTTGTCAGTCATTACCGTGAAGGTAATGTAGCACTTATTATAGGCGGGATTGTTGGGGGATTTGGCGCAATTGGCTCTTATATTGGTTCTAAATTTGGTTCACTTATACCAGCACATCTTCTTCATTGGTTTACAGCTGGGATGTTATTTTTATCGGCAATTTTTATGTTTATTAAATTAATTATGTTCCAAAACAAAGAACAGTCATCTTTATATAAGCATAAAGAGTTTTCCATGAACTACTTGTTGAAATGTATATGCCTTGGATTAGTTACTGGAATGATGGCTGGTTCATTTGGGATTGGTTCTGCACCGTTTATTCAGCTTGGATTAATGGTTCTATTGGGATTAACGATTCAGCAATCTGTAGGGACAACAATGCTTGTTATATTACCGATTGCAATTGGAGGCGGTCTAGGATATAGTTCGGAAGGATATTTAGATTATATATTGTTATTGCAAGTATTAATTGGGACCATGTTAGGGGCATATATTGGCGCGAAGTTTACAAATTATGCACCGCGAATGCTTTTGAGGTTTTCGATGATTATGACACCGGTTTTAGCTGGATGTATGCTATTGATGGAGTAAGGTGAAATTATAATAAGTAGGGGGTTACTGCTTACAAATAGCGGGATAAAATTAATATAGCAAACTATTAATATATTTTACGAATGAATTATGTAGGTAATTCATATTTCCCATATAAAAGGATTTGTTTTAATATTATGAGTGTAAAGTTCGAGTATTCGAAGTACTACTTGAATTATATCCCTATCCCTTTTCTAAAAATGCGAACAAGTTTTGCCCTATTCTATTCAATAGTTAATTGCATAGAAATATATTGTTCGATGACCATTATGGAACGTACATAATGGGAAAATCCCGATCCTTAAAGAGGATGCCCCTAATCTTCATGTGAAAATATGATCGGATAAGAAAGCTGACCAATTTATGGTCGGCTTTCTTTTTGTTCAAAAACAATTTTTTCTTTAATTTCTGTTTGTAATAATACAGTTTTTCCGAAGCGACGTTTGCATTCCGCACGCACTTTTTCAATGGCTAGTAGCTGAGTAGTCGCGGGAACTGTGACAATAGCTTGGCGAGCCTTTCGATTTTCTTCACAAAAGACACATTCCACAACATAATTAGAAATCATATTTTCATCCTTCCAGTTTTAATTTCTAAAAAAGGATTGTCTATGAAGTTGATGTAATTTTTCGTCATTGTTTTATTATTTTCCTCTTTTTTCAAGGGGAAAATAAAAAAGAGGGCGAATTTTAGTAGGGGAGGGATGTTTATGGAGAGATGGATAGGTAGTGCAGCGGTATGTGTAAATGAAAGAAATGAAGTTTTAATGGTACTGCAGGGCAAAGAGGGAGAAGAAAAAAGATGGTCTGTCCCAAGTGGAGGACTTGAAAAGGGAGAGACACTAGAAGAATGTTGTATCAGGGAAGTTTGGGAAGAAACAGGTTACAATGTGGAAGTGGTAAATAAAATATATGAAAAAGAGGGTATTACATACGGTGTTCCAGTGTATGTCCATTATTATTTTGTTAAACAAATAGGCGGTAATATGAAAATCCAAGATCCTGATGAGTTAATACATGAAATTGCTTGGAAAGGGATACATGAAATTGAACAATTGTGTTTAGCTTTTCCAGAGGATTATGAATTGCTGTGCCAATATATAGATAAAGAAGCAAGTATGTAAATACTTGCTTCTTTAATGTATCCAAGACAAGAAAAGCGGAACGATAACTAAACTAGCGCCTGCTGTTAAAAGCATGGATAAACTTGCAATTGTTCCTTCCACAGGACCGATTTCGAATGCTTTTGATGTACCGGTTCCATTTGCGCTCGTTCCTAACATAATACCTTTTGCGATTGCTGTTTTAATGCGGCAAATGCGTATGAGAGAAGGACCGAGCAATGCTCCTGTTAAGGCAGTTAAAACGACAAATACAGCAGTTAATTGTGACATACCACCAATCATTTCTGAAATAGCCATTGCGATTGGTGTTGTTACGATATGTGGCGCTAAACTATGTTCTAGTGATGAATCAATTTGAAAATAATTTGCTAGTAGTGCTGAAGTAATGACTGATAAAAACGAACCGACAATGACATTAAGTAAGATAGCCATTCCATGTTTCTTTAATAAATCAAAATATTTATAGATTGGCCATGCAAAAGCAACTGTTGCGGGCTTTAATAATTCAGTTAACCAGTGACCACCAGATTCATATGTTTCATAAGGTGTATCTAATCCGAGCAATAAAGCAATTAAAATAATGGGACAGACGAGAAGAGGAGAAAGTAGACTCCAATTCCAACGTTGATACATTTTTTTTGATATCCAATATGTGAATAGTGTTAATAGTAAACAAAGAAATCCGATCATTGCGTTGATCCTTTCCGCTTTAGTAGCAATTCTGTTAAAAGTCCTGTAACTAAGGTAACGCAAAGAGTGCTAATCATAATAATTAAAATGAGATCGATTCCATATTGTGTTAGTGTATCTCTGTAACGTATGACAGCGACTGCAGAAGGGATGAAAAATAAAATAAGTTCTTTTAATAAAAAATCTGCTCCGTCCTGTATCCATTCTTTTTTAACTAGGTTAAATTTTAACGAAATTAATAATAAAAAAATACCGATTATACTTCCTGGAACTGGGAGGTGTGCCTGTTTTGCAATCCATTCACCTGTCCAAGCGAAACAAAATAGTAATAAAATTTGTCCGCTTAACTTCCACCATTTCATACAGTAACCACCTCTTTCTTTTTTTACATAAAAATTGTAAAAAAGAATTAACAATTTCTACTATACGTTCATTCAAAATATTTGTCTAATATATAAATTATATGTTATTAATATATTAGACATATTAATCGAAAGTGAAAAGGGTGTCCAAAAATGGAATTACGGCATTTGCAATATTTTGTTGTTGTGGCAGAAGAGTTACACTTTGGACGGGCAGCTGCTCGTTTACAAATGACACAACCACCACTTAGTCAACAAATACAGCAATTAGAAAAAGAAATGGGAGTTACATTATTTTCAAGAACGAAAAGAAAGGTTGAACTAACAGAAGCAGGAGAAATGTTTTTAAAAGAAGTAAAAAAAGCGTTTGAACAAATTGAAAAAGCAGTAGAAGTTGCACAAAGTGCGCAAAGGGGAGAAGTAGGATCACTTTCAATTGGTTTTGTAGGTGCGGCGATATATGATATTTTACCATCAATTGTTAGGGAATATAGAAAGAAATTTCCGAGAGTGTCTGTTGCATTACATGAATTGTCAACACCAGATCAAGTTCATGCACTTCATGATAACCGTATTGATATTGGCTTTTTACGTCCACCAATTCCAACACAATTATTAGAATTAGAGCCAATTCAAAGGTTATCTTGTACCTTATGTTTACCAAAGGCACATCCACTTGCAGAGAAAGATGAAATACATATAGAAGATTTACGAGATGAGCCGTTTGTATTTATTACGAGACCAGTATGGCCAGCTTTGTATGATACAATTTTATCTCTTTGCAGAGAAGTTGGATTTAGTCCACGTATTGTACAAGAAGCAACAGAGTATCAAACAGTTATGGGGCTTGTAGCGGCAGGGATTGGAATTACAGTAATACCCGTATCGGCAAATAAGTTATATAAAACAGAAGTTGTATATAAAGAATTATATGATTCTAATTTTGTGGCAGAAATGTCAGTGGCTTACAAAAAAATGAATAGTAATCCAGAGCTGCTAGAGTTTTTAAAAATTGCAAGAGAGAAGAAAAGAATAGAAGTAGAGGATGAGCAATAGTAGTAACAGAATATGGATTTAATTCAAATCCATAAAAGTACACCTTATTAAACAATAAAGCGGAAATGCAACTTAAGTTGTATTTCCGCTTTATTGTTCTTTTTTTAGCTCGATACTGAATAGATAAACGTGTTCATTTTCTTTTAAGAGTAGATCAATACCTGTTTCTTCATCAATGGTAGGAACGCTTACAGTTTCTTTACTTGTTTGGATTACAGCAGCTAAAATTGTTTTTTGATTGTATTTTAAATTTTTTATAGATTGGATTGTAGTAGTTGCGGAGCTATTTACGCTTGGTGGTGCTTCTTCATGAACAAGCGTTGAAGCACCTTCAATATTCATATACCACTGCCTTTTTTCTTGTATATCTTTATCGAATTGGAAATGTGGTGGTAAAAAAGAAAGCTTTACTTTCTTTTTTGAAAAATGTGAGGTAGCTATATTAGCAATTTCTTTTGTTTTTTTACCATTGTTATAATAATCAATTGTAGCATTTATTTCATCTTTATCATTTTTAAGCGTAACGTTATAAAACATGCTATTTCCTTCTTGAAAAGGAGTCATTTGTAAAATAGAAGCTTGCTCTTTTGTTAATTTGTATGGCTCAACAATGGCAACTTCATTGTTTTTTATTTGGCTACAACTTGTGAGTAATAATAAAAACAAGATTGATAGTAATTTTATACGCATGCAATCTCCTCCTTTTTACAATTATATTCTAAATGTGATTTTTTATCATTTCGTTTTCTAGGACTAAAGACTTAGAAGAAATTCCGATTGTAGTGCGATGTTTAAAATGTCATATTTTTATACACTAGTAGTATAGAATGCGTATGTAATAAGGTAGGGGAAGAATTTTATGTCTTTATGTCGGTTAGCGAGAAAAAATATAAGAACATTTGCTACCAAAAGGATGAAGCAATTTATGTGGATTGCTATGAGTATTATGATTTTGTTTTTTATGATATCGTTACAATTTAATGAAGGAGCTATTTTGAAAGTAGGGGATGCATTTGTATTTCAAATGTATTTTTACACACTGTTTATTGTACTAATTTTCATATGTATTTTTACTACATATAAAATGATGTACTCCCTTTTGCTAGTGAGGAGAGAGGAGTTTACATCTTATGTAGCAGAAAATATAAAAAGAAAAGAAGTACTATATTTATTATGTCAGGAGCAATTATTCATTTATGGAGCAGCGTTTGTTTTTGGATTAGTTAATGGGATGTTATTTTTAAAATTATTTACGATTATTTTTATAAGAATAGCAGGAATACAAGGGATAAATAGTGCACCGATTACAATATATGCAATAGTAGTAGTGAGTATAATTATGATTGTTATCCTTCTATTATCGATGGTGCAATGTTTTCGATTTGTTCAAAGTTTACAAGATAAAAATTCGTTGCATTTCAAGAAAAAGGCATGAGAAATCATGCCTTTTTCCATTTTACACATAAAAATAATCATGTTACAGTGAAAAGACCTGACAAAGAATAGGAAGGAAAGGTTGTATAGAATGACAAATGAACAATCAATTGTAAAAGTCGATCGGTTAACGAAGCGAATCGGATCAAAGACACTTGTACAAAATATTAGTTTTGAAGTGAAAAAAGGCGAGGTTGTCGGTTTACTCGGACCAAACGGTGCTGGAAAAACGACTTTAATGAGAATGATGGTTGGTATGATCCGTATGACAGAAGGTGAAGTATGGATTGATGGTCAATCTGTGAAACAGCAATTCGAAAAAACAGCTGCGAAAATTGGAGCGGTAATTGAGACACCTGAATTTTATCCTTTTTTGAGCGGCTATGAAAATTTAACATATTTTGGACGAATGAATGGTAATGTGACCGAAGAACGTATCGATGAAGTAGTGAAATTGTTAGGGATGGGACAAGTAATTGATCGCAAAGTAAAAGCGTATTCACTCGGCATGAGACAACGTTTAGGAATCGCTCAGGCACTTATTCACGATCCAGACGTGTTGATACTAGATGAACCGACAAATGGATTAGACCCTAGTGGAATACATGAAATGAGAATGTACATAAAAAAAATTGCACATGAACAAGGAAAAGCTGTACTTGTATCAAGTCACTTACTTTCAGAAGTTGAATTAATGTGTGACAGAGTTATCATTATTCAGCACGGGGAATATGTGGCTACGCAAAATATTCAGCATAGCCAAAGCGAAGAGATGGAGACGATCCGTATACGTGTAGATGATGCGAATAAAGCAGCAGAAATATTAGGGCATGATGTTTTAGTAAAAGATAATGAATTACTTATTAATGTAAAAGATGAAGAAATCCCAAATGTTATTCGTACATTGCTTGAGAAAAATATTCAAGTGTATCGTGTATATGAAGAAAGAAAAACGTTAGAAGAGCAATTTTTAGAATTAACAGGGGGAAAAGATATTGTTTAATTTAGTATATAACGAACTGTATAAAATATTTAAGCGGAAGCGAACGATTATTCCATTTGCAGTTATTGCAGTATTAATAATCGGATTAGGATGGGTTACGGTAAAGTATTTTGAACCGGAAACAAAAGGATGGAAAGTAGATTATACAGAACGAACTGTAGAAATTGAGAAAAAGCTTGGCATGAAAAAAGAAGCTATTTTAGCAGAAAAATCAGGGGATGAGCTTGTAAAAGAATACCAGCTTAAGATGAAGCATTTAGATACGGATACAGCACCGGCAAGCAGTTCTCCACTTTCTTTCATGAGAGATACAGGTTTTATCGTATTTCCAATTTTGCTCCCATTTATCCTCGTGTATGCAAGTACAATTTTTGCGAATGAATATAGCTGGGGAACATATAAATTTTTAACGATACGACCAGCGAGTCGCTTTAAAATTTTAACAGCAAAATTTTTAGCAATCGTTATATTTGCAGCTTTATTATTTATATTTAATATGATCTTCTCCGCTTTATGTGGACTTGTTATTTATAAATTCCAACAGCCTGCATGGAGTGAGTTTATTTTCCAAGATGGAAATATAATAAAACAAAACATTTTTGTAGAAGCAAGTAAATATTATGTTTTATCGTGGTTACCAACGGTTGTGTACGCATCGTTTGCATTTATGATTTCTGTGTTAACGAGATCTAGTGGAGGTGCAATTGGTATTTCACTATTCCTTGCTTTATCAGGCAATATTGCGTTATTAGCAGCCACTAGATATAACTGGGCGAAATATTTATTGCCAGCAAACACAGATTTATATAGTATTTCAAAGAACGGAAGTTTTATTGATGGAGTAACATTCCCGTTTGCATCATGTATGTTGCTACTTTATTTGTTCGTATTTTTATGTATTTCATATACTGTGTTTTTAAAACGTGATTTAACTTAATAAGAAAAGCCGTTCAGGGTGCTGAGATGCACTTTGAACGGCTTTTTTTATGAGAATTGTTTAAGTGCTCTTTCGGCTAGTAAAGCAAAGTATTCTGCACTTATAGGCAGTGCCTCTTCATTAATTGTAAAAGCAGGATGATGCCATTCATGTGTACCGCTCGTTCCCATAAAGACGAATGAACCTGGTATTTCCTGTTGGTAAAATGAGAAATCTTCTCCAGCCATTGATAGACTAGGCGAGATGATATTAAGATTCATCTTTGTGGCAACTTGAGTAGATAAGTCTGTAAGAGCTTTATCGTTGTGAACAGCAGGAGGACCTGAATAAAAACGGAATTTCGTTTTTACACCTAATGCATCAGATACACCTTTAATAATACGCTCCATGAGTGCTGGAATCTTTTCACGTGTTTCAGCTTGGAACGTGCGAATCGTTCCTTCTAACGTAGCTTTTTCAGGAATCACGTTCCACGTATTTCCTGCGTGAATATTTGTAACACTAACAACTGCATTATGAGATG
Source organism: Bacillus sp. BR3(2024) (assembly GCF_039134555.1). Lineage (NCBI taxonomy): Bacteria > Bacillati > Bacillota > Bacilli > Caryophanales > Bacillaceae > Bacillus > Bacillus sp. BR3(2024). The sequence continues at coordinate 3,505,984 of NZ_CP152433.1, read as the reverse complement.
AACTTATATTTCGGCTTACAATTGTTTGCAGTGCCATCACAATTTGAGAGGATGCGACAATAGGATCTACGCCAGCATCTGGTACAGCCGCGTGTGTACCAACTCCGTGAATTTCAATTTCAAATCGATCAACTCCAGCCATCAGTGGACCATCTTTAATGCCAATTGTACCTACTGGTAAATCAGGTTTATTATGCATGCCGAAAATCGCTTGCACATTACGTAAATGTCCAGCATCAATAACTTTGCAAGCGCCATTACTACTTTCTTCAGCTGGTTGGAATATGAAGCGAACCGTTCCATTTAGGGAAGATTCTCTTTCTTTTAATAAGAAAGCAGTACCTAAAATGGCAGCTGTATGAAAATCGTGTCCACAAGCATGCATTTTCCCTCGTACTTTAGATGCATAGGACAAATGTGTTTCTTCTTGAATAGGAAGGGCATCAATATCAGCACGAACTGCTACAATTGGCCCGTTTTTATTACCAGACACTTCAGCGATAATTCCTGTTTCTAAATTGGAGTCAATGATAGTAATGTTTTTTTCTTCTAACCAATTTTTTATTGCTTTTGTTGTTTCGAACTCTTCATATGATAGTTCTGGATACTCATGTAAATGTCGACGGATGGAAATAAGTTTTTCTTTTAGTTGATTTGAAATAGATACCATGTAGTATGCCTTCTTTCTTCAGCAAAATATTTATCATAAGTATACAACAATAAAAGAGAGGATTCTCAAATGAAAATCCTCTCTCGTTTATCCCGTATTAATGGGCAGTCCGATTGGTTCAACTAATTAAAGTTTCACTTTATGCTGCGACTTTTTTATGCGTATGATGTTTACGATAACGTCCACGCATTGCGTATACAATTTGCGGGATTGCAATCCCGATTAAAATAAGTGATACACCGAACCATTGTGAAGATAGTACAGCCTCTTTTAAAACGAATACGGACATAATTGTTGTAACTGGTAGTTCCGCTGCACCAAGAATAGTCGCTAAGCCAGAACCGATTTTTGGAATACCGATTGTAAAGGCAATAGATGGAATTACGATACTAAATGTTCCTAATCCTAAACCGTATTTCCAAAGACCTTGAGAAATGGCACCATTAAAAATAAATGTTGGTGGGAATACAATCATGACTAAAGTTAAAGCACCAGTCATTAAGAGAACACCGCGCGGTAATGAAGGTACTTCAATAGCAACTTTTCCGCTCACGAAAATGTATGTTGCGAATGTAACAGCAGATAATAAACCTAAAATGATCCCAGTCGTATCGAAAGCACCTGCTGATTGTTCAAGTAAACCACTTGATAAAAATGTCCCTACAAGTAAGAAAATAACAGAAATAACTTTTTCTCTTGAAGGTAATGTTTTTGTTGCGACTGCTTCAATGATAATTCCGACCCAAACAAATTGGAATAAAAGAATAATTGCAATAGAAGCTGGTACAGTTTTTAATGAAGCATAATAAAAAATTCCGGTAAAACTTGCAGATGTTCCTGCAACGAATAAAAGTAATGCTTGCTTTAAAGGAACGCGATGTCTAGAAAATAGAAGTGTAATAGCAAGCAAAATAATCCAACCGAACAAATATTGGCTGCCAATTACCTCTCCAAGTGAAAATCCTTCTGCATATGCAAGCTTAACAAAAATAGCTAAAATTCCATAACTACACGCTCCTAATAAAACTAAAAGAGAATAACGAAGCATGAAAAATTCCTCCCATCTATATGAAGTTGTTCCGTATCGAAAATATATAACTAGAGGGAAGTATACAAAATTAGAAATAAAGGGTCAAATGAAAGAAAAGTATGACATTTTATAGAATAATAATAAAAGTATGATATTTATGCATAATCTTGAAATTATTAATAGTAGAAGTATTATAAAATCAACTTTGCATTGTATAGAGCCAGCATTTGAAAAAAATATTTTTTAAACCAATATGTATATAGACGTACTAGTAACGTGCTAATTATTTGAGAAACTATGTTACCTTTGTTATGGTAATGACAATTAAAGGAGTTTCATAATCCATTTGAGTTTTTTCTATATAATAGAAGGAAATAAAAACGTTTTATTAGAAACTGTGAGGAAGTACTTTTTTCTTATTGCCACGTTGTAAAAGTGATTTCACGAATTGTTCATAGTATTTTTATGTGTTTTTGTTACAATATTTAGGGAGAGGAGTGGAATGATGCAAGATATTAGTATTTTTTTAGCGTTTGGCGCCGGGTTCTTATCATTTATTTCCCCATGTTGCTTACCGCTTTATCCGGCATTTTTATCGTACATAACAGGTATGTCGGTTTCTGAATTGAAAGAAGAAAATGCAATGCTTCGCAAAAGAAGTATGATACATACAGCGTTTTTCTTACTTGGATTTTCAATTATATTTATTGCAATTGGATTTGGTACAAGTTTTATTGGAGGAATCTTTACTGACTATAAAGATTTAATCAGACAGTTAGGTGGTATATTTATCATCGTGTTCGGCTTAATTATTGTCGGGGTGTTTAAGCCGAAATTTTTAATGCAAGACCGTAAATTTACATTTAAAAATCGTCCAAGTGGCTATTTTGGATCAGTACTAATTGGATTAGCCTTTGCAGCAGGGTGGACGCCATGTACCGGACCAATTCTAGTGTCGGTAATTGGATTAGCAGCAACAAACCCAGAATCAGCAATGATTTACATGATTGCTTACATACTTGGATTTGCTATCCCGTTTTTCGTACTGTCATTCTTTATTACGAAAATGTCTTGGATTAAAAGAAATAGTATGGCCTTCATGAAAGTCGGAGGATATATTATGATTGTTATGGGGGTCTTCCTATACTTTAACTGGATGACGAAAATTATCGTATATTTCTCAAGTTTATTTGGTGGTTTTACCGGTTTTTAGTATTATTCTGCGAAAATGTTGGAAATACTAACGGAAAAGCATATAATGAAAGTATATTTTGCATATAGCCACAAAAAAGGATGAGAAAATATGAACATAGTTCTTTTATCAAGTATCGTTGCTGTTTGTATGGCTGTCGGTGCGATGTTTATTCGTTTAAAAGCAGCTAAGAAACCTGCAACATTGAAAAAAATTATACTTCCGCCATTTTTTATGAGCACGGGAGCATTGATGTATGTTTTTCCTGAATTTCGATTAACTCCAGCGGAAATGTTAGAAGCAATTGGCGTCGGTTTGTTTTTCTCTATTTTTCTTATTAAAACATCTAAATTTGAAATTAGAGGACAAGAGATTTATTTGAAGCGTTCAAAAGCCTTTGTTTTTATATTAATTGGATTACTTGTCGTGCGGATTGTATTTAAAACATACTTAAGCCAATCTCTTGATTTAGGACAACTTAGTGGCATGTTCTTCTTACTGGCGTTCGCGATGATTGTGTCATGGAGAATTGCCATGTACCGTTCCTTTACGAAATTACAAAAGGAAATGGAAAAAGAAGATGGTTTTTATAATGAAAAAGATATGAAGCTAACTTAAAAACTGTATATGTACCAAATAAAAAGACAGCGTCAAAGGCGCTGTCTTTTTTATCGAAAATAATATGAAGTTACTTTGCGAGTAAAGATCGATAGTTAGAATAATCAATCTTTTTTTCTTGTAGTTTTTTAATTAAAAATTTATGATCACGCTTTGGTGTGGCAATGATATATCCTTTAATAATTAAGTCTTGTGTAATTTGAGAGGCATTTTCTTGTAATGCAAGTTCCCCGATTTTTCCAGCAATCTTTGATTTTGCAACATCGCGAAATAGTTCTGGAACAGGACTTACAAGCTCTTCTAACAATTGTTTTTGTTCGTCAGCCCATAAATGTCTCGTTTTATTTATGTAGTGTTCTTCCCAATCCAAAATGGACATGCCGTCTTCTTTTGGTAAACGTTTTAAAAATTTTCTGAACATAAAGTATCCACCGATAGACATAAGCCCTAATAAAATAACCGTCCATAATACAATGAACCAACTGAACCATCCTTCGAGCAAGCATATCCCCCCTTAATGATAGCGGTTTTCTTTTATTCATATTATATACAGTGAGATTCATAGAAAGCAAGAACGCTTGGTCATTTTGACCAAGCGTTATCATTTAAACAAAGTATAGTTGTTCCACATGTAAATTATTATTATCATCTTCTACATATTCAATGATTAATGTGCCAACTTTACGATCTTTATCTTCAGTTGTGAAAATAGAGTAAGAAGTAAAACGTGTTTTTGATAGGCCGCTTATGTGTGTAGGTAAAGAAATGTAGTCGTTATCGCGGAAGAATTCCATCAGTTCAATATCCTCAAATTCTTTTCGGTCAACTTGTTTGTTTGTATAGCGGCGTTGAAGTTGTTTTAAAGATTCATTCCAAGAAATTGCTTTTGTGTCGTATACCATTGTTCTATCTCCTTACTGTATGTAATTATTAAGAACATACGTTCTAATCTAGTATACTCTTTTTATTAGAAAAGGGAAAGCAAAAAATAATGTAAGCTTGGATTTCCAAGCTTACATTATTGATGCGTCCGTCATAATCTCTATTTTTCATTATAAGTTAGATAAGAATAAGAAACAAGATGATATATATAATGTTGATAGTTTTCAAGATTCTGTATATTATAGTTTTACTAAAGCGCAAGGGAATGAGAGGAATGGCATATGTAATTTCACTCCAAGGACCGATGGCAAGCGGAAAAACGACATTGGCTAAAAGGTTAGAGCGATGTGGGTTTTCAGTTATATATGAAAATCCTTATCCAATTGTAGAAAAGCGAAAGCGATTAAAGTTGGATATGAATTCAAAAGAAGGGTTTATAGCAAATCAAAAAATGTTTATAGAAGCTAAAATAAAAGATTTTCAAAATGCAAAAGGTTCAGTCGTGATTTTTGATCGTGGGCCAGAAGACATCGAATTTTATACACTTTTTTACCCAATGGTTATAGGGAAAGAGTGGGATATAGAAAATGAATTGAAAGATGAATTATATAAATTAAGAGAATGCCGTTCGGATGCTATTTTTTATTTGGATGTATCGGAAAGTAATTTATATGATAGAAAAAATAATGATAGAACAAGAAACAGAAGTACATTTGAGGAGCAATTTAAATTAGCAGAAACTGAAAAAGACTGGTATAAACAATTTCCTGTAACTTATGTGGACACGAATAGATTAACAGTTGACGATTTAGAGGTATATTTTATGGGCTGGTTAAAGGAGAGAGGGCTATGAAAAAAATACTTTTATTTGTATACCCAACATTTGCGGAGTTTGAAATAACAGTAGCGACGGCATTGCTGAAAAATAAATTTGAAATCATTACAGCGGGCTTAACAAAAGAATTGATTATAAGTGAAACAGGTTTGCAAGTGCAACCACATATAGAAGTAAGTGAAGTACGTGTAGATGAGTATGAGGGGGTACTTATTCCAGGTGGAGAAGAAGTACAGTTGAAAGATGCGAAATCTCTTTTTTCAGTCATTCGTCAATTTCACGAACAAGAAAAATTAGTGGCGGCAATTTGTGCTGGACCGTATGCGCTAGCAAAAGCAGGGTTATTTAAAGGGATTTCTTATACTGCGACTATAGATTATCAAAAATTCGATTGTTTTCCAGTAGAAAATTTCGTGTATGAAGAAGTTGTGCAACACTCAAATATCATTACAGCACAAGGGCATGCATTTGTACCATTTGGAATAGCGATTGCCTCTTATTTTGGAGTGGCAGACGAACATAATACAGATTTTTATTGTGGTAAAGGCAATGTAGTAATGGAGAAACTTTTACGAGAAAACGTGTAAAAGCTAGCAAATGCTAGCTTTTTTACACCGATAAATTACTAACGTTTTTGGATCGCGCCATATACCGTTATGAAGCGATAATTCCTTGTTGATTTCTTCTGTTAGCCATTCTTTCATCTCGACTTGAAGATACATATTATCGGGTATATTTAACGATGGAAACATGCTGGAAATATAGTTTACTATTGGGGTAGCATGATGAAAAACGAGCGCATTATGAATAACTGTTTCTTCAACCGTTGGAAAAGCAGATGCTACTATCTCTTTACCATTTTCTAAACAAAATGGAGAGACTGCTGGTGATGTTTTCGGTAGATCAAATGCGTCAAGCATGTTGTTACACATTTCAACTATACGAGGTAATGAAACTTTAGAATTTGTTGTAGCTAAAAGTGTTCCGCCAGGACGAATGACTTTATAAAAGCCTTGAATTGTTTTTTCAACATCTTTCACATGGTATAACATATGTCTTGCGATTATTAGGTCATAATAATTTGTTTCGAAAGGAAGTTTACTAGCATCCCCTCGTTTCCATTCTATTAAGTTACTCGTCTTAGCAGCTTCAGCAAGCATAGCTTCGGATTGATCAAACCCGGTTAATGGGCCTTTATGACCATTTGTTTGTAAAAGGGAAAGAAATTTTCCACTAGCGCACCCAACCTCTAATATGTTTTCATCCCCTTGAAGGTGTAAATGTTCAATGACGATCTTATCTAAATCTACGTGTTTTTCTTCGTAATGTGTATGTGTGTCGATGCGTGTTTGTAAATGGTTGCTAACGTTATATTGTCGTTTTACATCATTCATTTTGTCACATTCTACCTTTGTGCAAAATTGTTGGATTGCATGTGTTAATACATCTGTTTTCTTTAAACCTTCGTAATGGAGTGCTGATTCAAACCTTTCAAGTAATTTCTCTTCAATTCGAAAATGAATATCTTTTCGTTTTGTCACTGAAATTTCGCCCCTTTGCATCTGTTAGTGAGACTATAGCACGTCTGGAAATTTTGTGTAAATCATTTGTGTACACAAAATTAGGGGGATGAAAAAAATGGTTGAATATGATTTTAAACTATTGACGATTTAACCGTTTTCATATATTCTTAAATTAAGTAATATTCAAATAATTCAAAAGAAATGAGAGAGTCACATGCTTCTTCAAGGAACACATCGAATTGGTCGTATGGCCATGCTGTTGGCACTTGCGGATGAGAATGAAAGTCCTGTATTATCCATTCCAAAAGGTTGGAAGTATTGTACGGGGAAAGTGGGTTCGATGAATTCGCAAAAGGTTGTCGCAGCAATGGAAACAGCGGCTAAAAGCAACCAAGTTATTGAAACAGACGTTTACAGAGAAACACATGCACTTTATCATGCAATTATGGAAGCTTTGTACGGAGTGACGAGAGGTCAAATTCAGTTAGCAGACGTTCTTCGTACAGTAGGACTTCGTTTTGCGATTGTGCGCGGTACACCATACGACGGGAAAAAAGAAGGCGAATGGGTTGCTGTTGCATTATATGGAACGATTGGTGCACCTGTAAAAGGATCTGAGCATGAGGCGATTGGTTTAGGAATTAATCACATATGATTTGCCCATAGTCTATTAGTTAGAAGGGGGCCTTACTTTTTTAGGACAGAAGTCTGTCTTAAAAAGATAAGGTCCCCTTTTGCCTTTTTAAGGAGGAAAAATGATGATTACGTTAACAGGACATACATTGACAGTTGAAGAAATGAAGAGGTTATTACTGGAAGGAGAAGGTGTAACAGCTTGTCCAACTAGTATGCAAAAGGTAGCGGAGTGCCGCGAAGTAGTTGAGAAAATTGTAGAGGACGGAAAAGTCGTTTACGGTATTACAACTGGATTTGGAAAGTTTAGTGATGTGCTTATCCAAAAAGATGATGTAAAGGCACTTCAACATAATTTAATTCAGTCACATGCATGTGGGATAGGTGATCCATTCCCGGAAGAAGTATCGCGCGGAATGTTAATTTTACGAGCGAACACGATGCTTAAAGGAGTATCAGGCGTAAGGCCGCTTGTTGTAAATATGCTTCTTGAGTTTGTAAATCGTAAAATTCATCCAGTCGTTCCGCAACAAGGTTCACTTGGTGCAAGTGGAGATTTAGCACCTTTATCTCATCTTGCGCTCGTATTATTAGGCGAAGGTGAAGTGTTCTATAAAGGGAAACGCGTTCATGCAATGGTTGCTCTTACAGAAGAAGGGCTTGAGCCAATTGAACTTGAAGCGAAAGAAGGTCTTGCGTTAATTAATGGTACGCAGGCGATGACAGCACAAGGAGTTCTTTCTTATATAGAAGCAGAAGCAACGGCGTATCAAGCTGAACTAATTGCTTCGATGACAATTGAAGGGTTACAAGGCATTATTGATGCATTTGATGAAAATGTTCATAAAGCACGTGGCTATAAAGAGCAAGTGGATGTAGCAAGCAGAATTCGTGACATTCTTCATGATAGTAAGTTAACAACAAAACAAGGAGAACTACGTGTACAGGATGCCTATTCACTTCGTTGTATCCCGCAAGTACACGGTGCTTCTTGGCAAGTTTTGAATTATGTGAAAGAAAAATTAGAAATTGAAATGAATGCCGCAACAGATAATCCGCTAATCTTTGATGGCGGGGAAAAAGTAATTTCAGGTGGTAATTTCCATGGTCAACCGATTGCATTTGCGATGGACTTCTTAAAAGTAGGAATGGCGGAACTTGCAAACATTTCAGAGCGTCGTATTGAGCGTTTAGTAAATCCGCAGTTAAACGATTTACCGCCATTTTTAAGTCCAGAACCAGGACTTCAGTCTGGTGCAATGATTATGCAATATGCTGCAGCGTCACTAGTTTCTGAAAATAAAACGTTAGCACATCCAGCGAGTGTTGATTCAATCCCGTCATCAGCTAACCAAGAAGATCACGTAAGTATGGGAACAATCGCTTCACGTCATGCACATCAAATTATTCAAAATGTAAGACGTGTTCTTTCAATTGAAATGATTTGTGCGATGCAAGCGGCAGAATATCGTGGAATTGAAAACATGAGTACAGTGACGAAGAGCTTCTACTATCAAGGGCGTCAGCAAGTACCATCTATTACAAATGATCGCATCTTCTCAACGGATATTGAAAATATTGCACATTGGTTAAAAACGAATTATTCGATAAAAGAAAGATTGGATGTAAACGCAGCACTATAAAATGAGAAAAGGGAGAGATTGAAATGGAAAAAGTACAACAAACAATTCGCGCGCCAAGAGGTACAGAGTTACAAACGAAAGGGTGGGTGCAAGAAGCTGCACTTCGTATGCTAATGAACAATTTAGATCCGGAAGTTGCTGAAAAACCAGAAGAATTAGTTGTGTATGGCGGAATTGGCCGTGCAGCTCGTAACTGGGAAAGCTATCAGGCGATTGTAGATTCATTAAAAACGTTAGAAAGCGATGAAACGTTACTTGTTCAATCAGGAAAACCAGTTGCCATTTTTAAATCACATGAAGATGCACCTCGCGTTCTGTTAGCGAACTCAAACTTAGTACCAAAATGGGCAAACTGGGATCACTTCCGAGAACTAGAGAAAAAAGGTCTTATGATGTACGGACAAATGACAGCTGGTAGCTGGATTTACATTGGAACACAAGGGATTCTACAAGGAACATATGAAACATTTGGTGAAGCAGCTCGTCAACATTTCGACGGTTCATTAAAAGGTACATTAACACTTACTGCTGGTTTAGGTGGTATGGGTGGTGCACAACCTCTTGCTGTAACGATGAACGGCGGTGTTGTCATTGCTATTGATGTTGATAAGCGTAGCATCGATCGTCGTATTGAAAAGAGATATTGTGACATGTATACAGAATCATTAGAAGAAGCATTAACTGTTGCGAACGAGTATAAAGAGAAGAAAGAACCAATTTCAATTGGCTTGCTAGGAAATGCGGCAGAGATTTTACCAGAACTAGTGAAGCGTGATATTACGCCAGATTTAGTTACAGATCAAACATCTGCTCATGATCCATTAAACGGTTATATTCCAGTAGGTTACACATTAGAAGAAGCAGCGAAACTTCGTGAAAAAGATCCAGAACGTTACGTACAATTATCAAAAGAAAGTATGACAAAACATGTGGAAGCGATGCTTGCGATGCAAGAAAAAGGTGCAATTACATTTGATTATGGAAATAACATTCGCCAAGTTGCTTTCGATGAAGGTTTGAAAAATGCTTTCGATTTCCCAGGATTCGTTCCAGCATTTATTCGTCCATTATTCTGTGAAGGAAAAGGGCCATTCCGCTGGGTAGCACTTTCTGGTGATCCAGAAGATATTTATAAAACAGACGAAGTAATTTTACGTGAGTTCGCTGATAATGAACATTTATGTAACTGGATTCGTATGGCACGTCAACAAGTTGAGTTCCAAGGACTTCCATCACGTATTTGTTGGTTAGGTTACGGTGAGCGTGCGAAATTTGGTCGCATCATTAATGAAATGGTTGCAAATGGTGAATTATCAGCACCGATTGTTATTGGTCGTGACCATTTAGATTGCGGATCAGTAGCATCTCCAAACCGTGAAACAGAAGCGATGAAAGACGGTAGTGATGCAGTAGCTGACTGGCCAATTTTAAATGCATTAATTAATAGTGTAAACGGTGCGAGCTGGGTATCTGTTCACCACGGTGGTGGCGTTGGTATGGGTTATTCACTTCACGCTGGAATGGTTATCGTTGCAGATGGAACAGAAGCAGCAGCAAAACGTATTGAGCGCGTATTAACTTCTGACCCTGGTATGGGTGTTGTTCGTCACGTGGATGCTGGATATGACTTAGCTGTGGAAACTGCGAAAGAAAAAGGCGTTAACATTCCAATGATGAAATAAGGAGGAGAAAACATGCTGGACACTTTACTAATAAATATCGGTCAATTACTAACAATGGATCAAGAAGATGGCTTGTTAAGACGAGAAGCGATGAACACGCTTCCTGTTATCGAAAACGGTGCGGTTGGAATTGAAAATGGTGTAATCACTTTCGTTGGAACAGCGGAAGAAGCGAAAGGATTACAAGCGAAAGAAGTTATTGATTGCGGGGGGAAAATGGTTTCTCCTGGTCTTGTTGATCCGCATACCCATCTTGTATTTGGTGGATCTCGTGAAAATGAAATTGCGCTAAAATTACAAGGAGTTCCGTACTTAGAAATTTTAGAACAAGGCGGAGGTATTCTTTCAACTGTAAATGCAACGAAACAGGCGTCGAAAGAAGAACTTGTTCAAAAAGCGAAATTCCATTTAGACCGTATGCTATCTTTCGGCGTTACAACTGTAGAAGCGAAGAGTGGTTACGGATTAGATGATGAGACGGAATGGAAACAATTAGAGGCAACTGCACAATTACAAAAAGAGCATTCAATCGATTTAGTTTCCACATTTTTAGGTGCTCATGCAGTTCCGAAAGAATATAAAGGTAGATCGAAAGAATTTTTACAATGGATGTTAGACCTATTACCAGAAATGAAAGAGAAACAATTGGCGGAATTCGTTGATATTTTCTGTGAAACAGGTGTGTTCTCAGTAGAAGAATCAAAAGAATTTTTATTAAAAGCGAAAGAGCTTGGCTTTGATGTGAAAATTCATGCAGATGAAATCGACCCTCTTGGTGGTGCGGAAGCAGCGGCAGAAATCGGTGCAGCATCAGCAGACCATCTAGTTGGCGCTTCTGATAAAGGGATTGAAATGCTTGCAAACTCGAATACAGTAGCAACATTATTACCAGGAACAACTTTCTATTTAAATAAAGAAAGCTTTGCTCGTGGTCGTAAAATGATTGATGAAGGTGTTGCAGTTGCGTTAGCTACAGACTTTAACCCAGGTAGCTGTCCAACTGAAAATATTCAGCTTATTATGAGCATTGCGATGCTAAAACTGAAAATGACACCAGAAGAAGTTTGGAATGCCGTAACGGTTAACTCATCATATGCCATTAACCGTGGTGATGTAGCTGGGAAAATTAGAGTTGGTCGTAAGGCAGATTTAGTTTTATGGGATGCTTACAATTATGCTTACGTACCGTATCATTACGGCGTAAGTCATGTGAATACAGTATGGAAGAATGGTAATATTGCATATACAAGAGGTGAACAATCGTGGAGCACGGCCACTATTTAAAGAAAAACGCAAAGTTTATTGATCGTGAAGTGACAAAATGGAGTGAGATGATTAAAGATTGGGAGGAAGGTGTAGAAATATTCGGTGCTGCCTTAATTGGAGCACCCCTTTCTAAACCATCTATTAGTCATTCAGGAGCGAGTTTTGCTCCAAAGACAATTCGTGCGATGTTAGATGCATACAGCACATATGCAATTACAGAAGAACACGATATGAAAGAAAGTGTCTTATATGATTGCGGCGATATTACGATGCATGTGACGGATATAAAAGAAAGTCATAACCGAATTGCGAAAACAGTTGGTCATGTAACGAAAGTAAATCCGAACATGATACCAATCGTTCTTGGTGGTGACCACTCGATTAGTTTTCCGAGTATAACAGGCTTTGCAAACAGTAAAGGAAAGGTCGGGATTATTCAATTTGATGCTCATCATGACTTACGTAATTTAGATGATGGAGGCCCGTCAAATGGTACACCATTCCGTAGTTTACTAGAAAATGATGTCATTACAGGGAAACAACTTGTTCAAATTGGAATTCGTAATTTTTCTAATGCACGTGCGTACCATGAATATGCAATAGAGCATGGTGTAACAGTGTATACAATGAAAGACGTACGAGAGCGAGAAATAAAAGATATTATCACGGAAAGTATTGAATTATTAAGAAATCAAGGTGTGACTTCTATTTATATTTCTCTTGATATGGATGTGCTAGACCAAGCGTTTGCACCAGGTTGTCCAGCAATTGGGCCTGGTGGAATGGATAGTACGACTTTACTAGATGCGATTGAATTCCTTGGTAAAGAACCGCTCGTTCAAGGGATGGATATAGTAGAGATTGATCCAACTCTTGATTTCAGAGATATGACGAGTAGAGTAGCAGCGCAAGTGATTATGAGTTTTCTTTTAGCGAGGGAAACGGTTAGTAAGCAAGTTAGTATATAGACGGAAAAGTAGATCTTTATTTATGCCTTAACAAAAACACATCACTACTTAAATGTAGTGATGTGTTTTTGTATTAAAAGAGAATGAATGTGTGTGGAACCGTTAATGGAATTGCGATTTTTATAGTTTATTGTGTAAATTTAATTTCTTGCTTCTGAAGTGTTGACGTGTAAAATAATTTTATGATAAAATAAAAATTTTGATAAAAAACTAAAAGTATGTTAAGCTTGAGAAGGTTACCATATATGGAGGTGGATTATTTGTTTCAAATTGGCGATAACATTGTTTATCCAATGCAGGGAGCAGGTATAATTAAAGCCATAGAAGAGAAGGAAATCTCAGGAGAAAAACAACAGTATTATGTTATAAAAATGTCGGCTAGTAATATGGAACTAATGATTCCAGCAGGGAGAATATTGAATTCGAATATACGTCCAGTTACGGATATAACCGCATTAGCACACATAATGGATATTTTTCAACATGGGGAATCAGATAGATTACTTACGTGGAAACAAAGGTATAAATTGAACACTGATAAAATAAAGACGGGTAAAATGCAAGAAGGTGCTGAAGTTGTGCGTGATTTAATGCGTATACAGAAAGAAAAAGCACTTAATGCAAGCGAAAAGAAGATGTTAGATAACGCATATGAATTTTTGATTAGTGAACTGGGATTAATTGAAGGTATCACAGAAAATCAGATAAAAAGCTTTTGTTAAGGTTCATTACAAATAATGTATTATATCCCAAAAAAGATCTTGAATTTTTTGGGAACATAATTATAGAAAATTTATCATTTCAAAGACATTCAACTCTTTCAAACCACTTTTAGAGCATTACCTCTATTGTTATTACTACAATCAAATCCATTTTTATTTTTTAATTTCATTTATGAATGTTCGAAGTTTAATTGAATACTTCGATAAAATAGTTACTTGATTTTTGCAATCCTGATTCACACTGGCACGGACGAGGAGCCGTAAGGATGAAAGAGAGGTAGGGCTTTCATTGTTTTAGGTATATAAGTTATTATTTTTAGAAGAATACTGAACCATTTTCACTTCTATTGATAAGGTGCTTTTTTATTAAAGAGATAAACGAATTGACAGCCATATATGGTCAACAAAAAAGGTTTCCTCCTAAGGAAACCTATTTAATATTATTTATAGCGTTTTGTTTTTTGAATATTCGAATTTTTTATTTTAAAGTCGTAAAAATTGACGTTACTATCTAAAAGTAAGTATGATGCGATTATAGTAAGATTTTTTAGGGGGAAGAAAAATGACAAGTTCAAGTAATAAAGCAGCGAGTATTTATGAAGGAACAAATGTAAATGCTGGGGGATTTTTTGAAAACGTTGAAGAAACAAAGTTGTTTGATCCAATTCAAGTTGGAGCTTGGTCTCTTCGTAATCGTATAGCGATGGCACCGATGACAAGATGCTTTGCAGATAATGAGACTGGAGTAGTTGGTGCGGATGTAGTGGAGTACTACAGAAAACGTGCTGCGGATGGAATTGGACTAATTATTACAGAAGGAATTGTCATTAGTCCGAGAGCAAAAGGAAACCCAGGAGTACCAGGTATTTATACACAAGAACAAATCGATTCTTGGAAACCTGTTACAGAGGCAGTACATAAAGAAGGCGGGACGATTATTGCTCAAATATGGCATGTTGGGCGTATGAGTCATCATGAAATAATTGGTGGTCAAATGCCACAAGCGCCGTCGGCTATCGCTGCAGAGGGAAATGTTCCACGCTTTCGTAAACCGTTTGATATGCCAGAAGCAATGACGTTAGAAGAAATACAAGAAGTGATCGATCAATACGCACAAGCTGCGAAAAATGCGATCGAAGCTGGATTTGATGGAGTAGAAATTCACGGTGCACACGGATATTTAATCGATCAATTTACGTATGAGTTTGCGAATAAGCGAACAGATAAATATGGCGGTGATTTAAAACAAAGGTTAACGTTTATGAAAGAAGTAACGGCAGCTGTAATAGAAGCTGTTGGAGCTAATAAAACACTTCTTCGTTTCTCTGCTTTCAAAGGTGATAATCCTACTTATATGTGGGAAAACCCTGAGTTTGCAATTGAAACGTTCATAAATATGTTTAAAGAGGTTGGATTAACGATGATCCATCCTTCAACGATGAATTATACCCAAGAGATTGCTGACGGAAAGAATTTTCATCAACTAGTAAGAAAATATTGGGATGGTACGATTGTTGGGGTTGGTAATTTAAATCCGAAAGAGGCCGAAGAAGCGTTGCAAGAAGGAACGATTGATGTAGCGGCATTCGGAAGACCGTTAATTGCTAATCCAGACTTTGTTCATCGAATTAAATACGCTGAAAGTTTAGTTGAATATGACGCGAAAGAGCATCTTGTTACGTTAGTATGAATAAAGATAAAAGGAGAACACATCTAGTGTTCTCTTTTTATTATGGAATTTCATAGGGGGAAGCGGGATGAGTGAAACGCTACTCGTTATTATTAGTATATTACTATTTTTAATGTTGCTTTTAATCGTCTTTTTTATCATTACATTTTTTATAAAAAAACGAACACATCATTCTATTTTAAAATTACATCCGTACTTAGGAAGAATGCGCTACTTACTGGAAAAGATAGGGCCTGAATTTCGACAATATTGGTTTGATCATGATACGGATGGAAAGCCTTTCTCACGTTATGATTTTCAAAGTGTTATGTTTTTAGCGAAATATCGCTCTGAAATACTTGGTTTTGGATCAAAACGAGATTTTGAAGCTTCTGGATATTATATTGCTAATACATTATTTCCGATATTAACGGAGGAATTAAGTGTGAATCTCACGCAAGAGCGAGAAGGTAAAAAGTACGTGATTCATAAAGAAGGGTTATTTTCAAGAAGAGAAAAATTGACAGCGGATACAACGAATCTTTGGCTGTACGAAGAAGATGATGCAATTATAGTCGGTGAGAACCGTAAATATCCGTGGAAGCTACATGGCATGTTTGGTGCATCTGCGACTTCTTATGGTGCGATTGGAGAAAATTATATTTTAGCGAGTGGTCTTGGAGCAAAAATGGCAGGCGGATCGTGGATTAATACGGGTGAAGGTGGTGTTATTCCAGAACATTTACATACAGGAGCGAATATCGTTGCGCAAATTGGTCCAGGGTTATTTGGATACCGTGATGAAGACGGTAATTTTTCAATGGGAAAATTCATGGAGAAAGTGAAAGAAAGTAATATTAGAGCATTCGAATTGAAATTTGGGCAAGGTGCTAAAATACGTGGTGGTCATTTAGAGGGGCAAAAAGTAAATGAGAAAATTGCGTTTGTTCGCAACGTCCGAAAGGGAGAGACGATTAATTCACCGAATCGATTTTCATTTTTAAAGAATGCAGCGGATACACTTTATTTTATTCAACAGTTGCAAGAAAGCGGCGGTAAACCAGTTGGAATGAAAATTGTAATTGGTCAGCAGAAGCCTTTGGAAGATTTAATAAAAACAATGAAAGAACTAAACATTTATCCAGATTTTATTACAATAGACGGTTCAGAAGGCGGGTCAGGGGCAACGTATAAATCGATGGCAGATTGTATGGGACTGCCGCTTATTCCAGCATTACTTACATTTATTGATACAGCAAACCATTATGGTGTTCGTAACAAGTTTAAAGTATTTGCATCGGGTAAATTAATCACACCAGATAAAGTAGCGATTGCTTTAGCGATTGGGGCGGATGCTGTAAGTTCAGCCCGCGGATTTATGATGGCAAGCGGCTGTATTATGGCCCTTCAATGTAATTCTGGCCAATGTCCATCTGGTGTAGCCACGACGAATCCGCATTATCAAAAAGCGTTAGATCCGTATGAGAAGAAGTGGCGAGTCATGAATTATATTATTAGTATGAGATATAGTTTATTTTCATTAGCGGCAGCGGCGGGAGTGAAGAGCCCGCGCCATTTAACTAGAGAGCATATTGTGTTTAAAGACGAGGTGGGGAGAGTAGTTCCTCTTTCGGAATTGTTTCCTATAGTAAATCAAACCTAAAAGTATATTTGATATGTAAGATTTTTTTAAGGAATAATCATATTTTTGGAAAAATTAGGAGTATAATAGGGAAGTATTTTTAAAAATGACTATTTTTAGGGAGAGATTCACTTGCAACAAGGTTCTTACAGTATTACAATTTTTTTACTCGTCATAGGGCTCGTTATATTTAGACGCATGCGCTCTATGAATCGACCAATTAATAATAAAGGAAGACGACTACTATTGCCATTATTTTTCTTATTACCAGGTTTTTCTTTATACGCAGCACCGATACAACTTGCTGGTTGGCAAATTTGTATAGCTGCTGGGATCGGACTGCTATTGTCAATTCCACTTATTATTTTAAGTGGGTATGAAGTCAGAGAAGATGGTCAAATTTATGCAAAAAAAAGTATCGCTTTTATTGCTACATTTTTAGTTATCGTTCTTTTACGTGCTTATTTTAGAAGACATTTACAAGGTCTAGATCCAAAGTCAATCGGCATTCTTTTCTACACTCTTGCGGTTTGTTATATAGTACCTTGGCGTATTGGATGTTATATGAAATTTCGTAAAGTATATGTAGAGAAAGAGAAAATTGAGACGTCAATAAGCTAAAAGTCATACATTTGTATGGCTTTTTTCTTTTAAAATTTATCGGGTAAACGAATGAAAATAAGGTGTGAAAAAACACCGTTTAATTTTCCGAATATTATTACTTTAATTCCTTAAAAAATCATTGTAATCCACTGGGATAAAGGCGTTTATAAAGGTTTTCACATGTAATAAAAAGTGCTCGTTCACTTGAAAGAACAAAAAATGTTTGTTAAGGTAGGGAACCATAAGCGAAAACAAGAAAATAGAAAAAGTCATTTTTCGAAATTTTGAATGGCTTATGGACTAAGGGAGAGATTTGGTGAAGATTGAAATTATGGTATCGCTTGCTATTTATATGGCAGGTATGTTGTATATCGGATATTGGTCTTATAAGAAGACATCCGATTTATCAGATTATATGTTAGGCGGGAGGGGACTCGGTCCAGCAGTTACAGCTTTATCAGCTGGTGCTTCTGACATGAGTGGTTGGATGCTAATGGGATTACCTGGTGCGATGTATGCAACAGGATTATCAAGTGTATGGATTGCGATAGGTTTATTAATAGGTGCGTATGCAAACTATTTAATCATTGCCCCGCGTTTACGAACGTATACAGAAGTGGCAAATGATTCAATTACGATTCCAGACTTTTTAGAGAATCGGTTTAAAGATCGTACGAAAATACTTCGTTTTGTCTCCGCTATCGTCATTTTAGTATTTTTCACATTTTATGCGTCGGCTGGTTTAGTTTCAGGTGGACGTTTGTTTGAAAATTCTTTTAACCTTGATTATAAAATTGGTTTATTTGTAACAGTGGGTGTCGTTGTTGCGTATACACTATTCGGTGGCTTTCTAGCCGTAAGTTGGACGGACTTTGTGCAAGGTTGTATTATGTTTATTGCGCTTGTATTAGTGCCAATTGTTGCTTTTACGGATGTCGGTGGTGTAACAGAAACATTTAATACGATTAAGCAAGTCGATGCATCGCATTTGGATATGTTTAAAGGGACTACAGTATTAGGGATTATTTCCTTTTTAGCATGGGGCCTTGGATATTTTGGTCAACCACATATTATTGTCCGCTTTATGGCAATTACCTCTATTAAAGATTTAAAAACTTCTCGTAGAATCGGTATCGGTTGGATGACGATTTCAATTATAGGTGCAATGCTTACTGGTCTAATTGGTATCGCCTATTATGCTAAAAATAATGCGATATTACAAGACCCAGAAATGGTCTTTGTAACATTCTCAAATATTTTATTCCATCCATACATTACAGGATTTTTATTATCAGCTATTTTGGCTTCGATTATGAGTAGTATTTCCTCACAATTACTTGTTATTTCAAGTGCAGTAACGGAAGACTTTTATAAAACATTTTTCCGTCGTAACGCAAGTGACAAAGAACTTGTATTTATCGGTAGATTATCAGTATTAGTAGTGGCTATGATAGCAGTTGTTTTAGCGTATCATCCAAGTGATACAATTTTAACACTTGTAGGTTATGCTTGGGCAGGATTTGGTTCAGCATTTGGACCCGCTATTTTATTAAGTTTATATTGGAAGAGAACGAACAAATGGGGCGTTCTTGCTGGTATGATTGTCGGTGCAGTAGTTGTTATAGCATGGGTACAAATTCCAAGTTTAAAAGCAATTATGTATGAAATGGTACCTGGATTCTTCTGTAGTTTATTAACTGTTATCGTTGTAAGTTTATTAACGAAAGAACCCGTTAAGGCAGTTCATCGTGAATTTAATGAGATGGAAGCAGTACTGGAAGAAGAAACGAAATGATTTGAAAAGAGAGTAGACGGTGAATAACGTTTACTCTCTTTTCTTTTTAAATGAAATAAGTAACTTATTGACAAAGAAAAGTAAGTAACTTATAATAAGTATTGAGGTTGAGATAAATGACATTCTAAATCAAGTTTTATTATGATTTTAGAGTGAGTAAATGTTTTTTGGAAACTATCTTGAAATCGAGATAATCCCGATAAGTTAGACGCTAATGTGTAATTTTGTAATTAATATCTCGAATTCGAGATAAAATTATTATAACGGATTTTACTTTGTAGCATGGACAAAATGAATAATGAATTTAAATGTAAAAGAATTTTTATAATGAAATAAAAAAGGAGTGGAAGAAATGGAAAAGAAAACAATGGGAATCCATCACATTACAGCGATTGTAGGGCATCCACAAGAAAATGTAGACTTTTATGCTGGTGTATTAGGGTTACGTTTAGTGAAACAAACAGTGAATTTTGATGATCCAGGTACGTACCATCTTTATTTTGGAAATGAAGGAGGAAAGCCTGGAACAATTATTACGTTTTTCCCATGGGCAGGTGCTCGTCAAGGTATTATTGGGGACGGTCAAGTAGGAATTACGTCTTACGTTGTACCAAAAGGTACAATGGAGTTTTGGGAAAATAGATTAGAAAAATTCGATGTTTCGTATACAAAAATGACTCGTTTTGGAGAGCAGTATTTAGAATTTGATGATCCGCATGGTTTGCATATAGAATTAGTTGAAAGAGAAGCAGGCGAATTAAACAATTGGAGTTTTGGAGAAGTTACACCAGAAGTAGCAATTAAAGGGTTTGGAGGTGCTGTTCTTTTATCTGCACAGCCTCAAAAAACAGCTGAATTGTTAGAACATATTATGGGTCTTGAAAAAATTGGAGAAGAGGGCGAATTTGTTCGATTCCGTTCTTCTGCTGACATTGGAAATATTATTGATTTGAAATTATCAACAATCGGTCGTGGCCAAATGGGCGTTGGCACAGTTCATCATATTGCCTGGAGAGCGAGTGATGATGCTGATCAGCTAGACTGGAAAGAGTATGTGTCGCGTTTTGGATATCACGTAACTCCTGTACAAGATCGAAATTATTTTAACGCGATTTATTTTAGAGAACATGGTGAAATCTTATTTGAAATTGCAACAGATCCTCCTGGTTTCGCTCATGATGAATCGTTAGAGACGATGGGTGAGGAATTAAAGTTACCGGAACAATATGAACAACATAGAAAACAGATTGAACAAACGCTTTTACCATTTGAAGTGAGAAATTTAGATTAAAGTGATTGGAGGGGGAACAGGATTATGATGAAACATGTTTTTCAAAAAGGAAAACATACGTCAAAACCAGTGTTGTTATTACTTCATGGCACAGGTGGTAATGAATTAGATTTACTACCACTTGCAGAAATAATTGATCCGGAAGCGTCGGTATTAAGCGTTAGGGGAAATGTGTTAGAGAATGGGATGCCGCGTTTCTTCCGCCGATTAGCAGAGGGCATTTTTGATGAAGAGGATTTAATTTTCCGTACGAAGGAATTAAATGAATTTTTAGATGAAGCGGCTAAAGAATATAAATTCGATAGAAATAACATTGTAGCTATCGGTTATTCGAATGGGGCAAATATCGCAGCAAGCTTATTATTCCATTACGAAAATGCATTGAAAGGTGCTGTGCTTCATCACCCAATGGTACCTAGAAGAGGAATGCAATTAGCAAATTTAGCAGGGAAATCTGTGTTTATTGCTGCTGGGACAAATGACCCAATTTGTTCATCAGCAGAGTCAGAGGAATTGAAGGTACTATTAGAAAATGCAAATGCGAATGTAACAATGCATTGGGAAAATCGAGGGCATCAATTAACGATGGGTGAAGTAGAAAAAGCAAAAGAGTGGTATGACAAAGCATTTTAAAAAAAGAAGCATCTGCTAACGATTAGCAGATGCTTCTTTTTTATTTAAGACTGGATTGCAAGATGAGATGAAGAAAGTGGTAGCTCAATATCAACAATCGTACCTTTATTTAATTCGCTTGAAATGTGTAATTTACCATGATGTTCTTCAATTATTTTGTAACACATCATTAATCCTAGTCCTGTGCCTTTTTCTTTTAAACTATAAAAAGGTTCGCCTAGACGGGAGATACGATCTTCTGGAATGCCACAACCTTCATCGATAATTCGTATTAAGATGAAATTATCCTCTAATGGTTTTGTTTGGATGAAAATATTTCCGCCATTTGGCATCGCTTCTATCGCATTTTTTAATATGTTTATAAAAACTTGTTTTAATTGGTTACCGTCACATTGAATATCATATACGTAATCAAAATGATCCATGATGATATGAACGCTATGCATAATTGCAGTCGGTAAAATAAATGTAACTACCTCTTCAATTAAAGTTTGTATGTTACAAGTTTGGATAGATAATACTTGTGGCTTAGACATCGCCATAAATTGACTCGTGATGGATTCCATTTGTGAAATCTCACTTAACATAACATCGATATACCATTTTTGCTCCTCATTTATTTCAGGGAGGAGCAACGTTAGAAAACCTTTTAGAGAAGTGAGTGGATTTCGAATTTCATGGGCAATTCCAGCTGTCAGTTGTCCGACTACTGCGAGCTTCTCAGATTTTCGTAATAACTTTTCAGTTTCTTTTAGCTCAGTAACATCTCTCCCCATCACGATAAGACCTTTGCGAGAACCGTCAGGATGATAAAGCGGGACTTTTGATATACTTAAGATTAGATCGAAATCATCTCTATGTATAATAAATTCCTCGCCATGAAGAATTTGTCTTTGTTGCCATGCTAGTTCATCAATTTCTTCACAATGTAAAAAAGCTTCTCGGTATGCTTCATTATATTGAATGAGTTCGCTATCTTTTTTCCCGTGGTAAGGTACATGATGGAAATTGAAGCAAGAAAGTGCGTAGTCATTTGCCTCAAGCCAGCGCCCTTCATGATCTTTAAAAATAACAAACGCAGGCATGGAGTTTACTAATGTACGCAATCTCTTCTCACTTTCTTTTAGTATATTCTCAATTCTTTCTGATTTTTCAAGCGGCTTCATAATAGCATATACGCCAGTAAGACGATTTTGAACAAAAATAGGAACTAGTTTTGTCACAACATCTAATAAGAATCCATTTTTATGATAAATAGATAAGATATACTCTTGTTGATTATCCGCTTCAGTATTCTTTATATTTTGTAATACTTGCTCAGAAATATGGGCTTCTAAAATAGAGGTAATATTTTTCTGTTCTAATTCTAAAGAAGTGTAACCTAATATTCTTTCGGCAGAAGGATTTATATGTAGAATAACTCCTTCTAAATTTAATGAAATAATACTATCAGGATTGTGTTCGAACAGAGATGCGTACATTTCTGTTAATGAACGATCTTGTATATGGTTTCGCAAACGTCTAGAAATGTTCGGATGACGTTTTTTTTGAGTTGGTGAATATTTTTTACGACTCATAATAGTTCCTCCGTACAAATAGCATCTAAAAAGATTTGTCTATTCATAACTATAATATAGATGTAATGTGTATTTCTATAAAAAATGGAAGTTATAGAATAAATTTTGTTTTTTTTATTTTTTGCAAGGTGAATGCAGGAGGGTAATAAGGGGAGCTTATATTGTTTTATAAACCTTTTGTAAGTTACAGACGGTTGTTTTCCGTATAACATTAGGGTAGAGGAGGGGGAGAGAAAATGAAAAATTATATTCAAGGGATTGATCACGTGCAAGTAGCTGCACCTGTAGGGTGTGAAGAAGAGGCGCGTGATTTTTATGGGAATACGATTGGTATGGAAGAAATTCCAAAGCCAGAAGAGTTGAAAAAACGAGGTGGATGTTGGTTTAAATGCGGAAATCAAGAAATCCATATTGGTGTCGAGCGGAACTTTACACCAGCTAAAAAGGCTCATCCAGCTTTTTATGTGAATGAAATTAATGAATTTAAGCAAACACTTATAGAGCAAGGTGTTAAAGTGATTGATGATTATGCACGGCCAGATGTAATTCGATTTTACGTGTCAGATCCATTTGGAAACCGAATTGAATTTATGCAAAATAAAGACTAGGTGGATTCCCACCTAGTCTTTAACTTCTTCTGAAAAGTCCTAACACTTCTACAGTTTCTGTAATATTAACGAATGCATTCGGGTCGATTTCAGAAATTGTTAGTTTCATACTTGCTAATTCTTCACGAGAAACGACGGTCATAAGTACACGCTTTTTCTCGCTTGAATAAGCACCTTCGCCATCAAGTAACGTTATTCCACGTACAACAGTTGAAAGAAGTTGTTTTTTCATTTTTTCTGCTTCATTTGTTACAATCATAAGTGTAACTTTACGATGTTTTGTATGAACAGCATCAATTACTTTACCAGTTACATAAATTGAAAGTAAGCTTGTAAGTGCAACATCCCAGGTGAAGAAGAATCCTGCGATTATTACAACGACTGCATTTAAAATAATAAGGAATCCGCCAAGTTTAATGTCTCGCTTGCGGGATAAAAGCATACCGATAATATCAAATCCACCAGTGGATCCATTACAGTTAAAAACAAGACCAATACCAGCTCCGGCGATTACACCTCCGAAGATAGAAGATAACAATGGATCTGTTGCTACGACTTTTACTGGAACGTAGTATAATGCAACAGATAATACAACTACAGAGACAACTGTGTTAAAAATTACTTTTTTTCCAAGACCTATGTACCCTAAAATAAGGATAGGTAAGTTTAATACAAAGTTAATAATGCCTGTGTTTACAGGGGTTACAATCCCTAAAATAATAGCAATTCCGCCAATTCCACTACTTAAAATTTTGTGGGGGATAAGGAAAAGATTAAAGGCAACCGCAATAATAATAGAACCGATAATAACACCAAGGAATCTGACCATTTCTTTCCCGTCCTTCACTGAAAAATTCATATTATTTCAAGATTATATATGATATTGAAAGTTTTGGGTAAAAACAGTTTATTTAGGTAAATTAGATTAATCAAAAGAATTTGAGTATTTTATCATTTGAAAGGGGATACAGTTGTGAAGATAAAAACATATCAACAGAAAAGCCCGTTGAAGCAAGAATGTGAGGATTCTTATTTTTGTAATAAAGAAAAAAAGATTTATGGTGTATGTGACGGTGCAACACCACTTGTCCCGTTTCGTGATGAAAAGGGACATAATGGAGCATACATCGCTTCGCATTTATTTGCAAGTTATTTTACTGCATTACGAGAGAATCATAGTTTACAATTTGCAGTTGCCAAAGCAAATGAAGTATTGCAAAGCAAAATGTTAGAATATGAAGTAGACACGAGAAAAAAAGAGCATTTGTGGTGCACATGTATCGCGGCAGTCCAAATAGTTGGTGAGAAAATTGAATATGCGCAGCTTGGGGACTGTATGATTGTCGCAACTTTTCAAAATGGAACGATGCAAGTATTAACGAAAGACACAGTTGAAGGAATTAGTAAAAGAGCAAAAAAGAAGAGGGAAGAAGATCGTAAAAAAGGGTTATCTGTACCAGAAGAATATGTTTTTCAAGATGTTCGAGAACAGTTAAAATACAATCGTTATCTTGCAAATATGCCAAATGGTTATTCAGTTGCAAATGGAATGAAAGAAGCGATACATTATTTACAACATGGTGAATTACATACAGATGAAGTGAGTGGGATTTTTATTTGTTCAGACGGGTTATTTCACCCAGATTGGTCATTAGAACAAACTGTTGCATATATAAGAAAGAATAGTATAAACGAATATATAGCAATTATTGAAGAGCTAGAAGCGGAAAAGAGAATAAGGCCAGATGATAAAACGATTATAATGATTGATTTTTAAGAGGAGGCAGTTCAAATGGAAATTAAACGTGTCAATCTAACATTTCAAGATGAATTAGTTCCTTTAGAAAAAGTAAACAAACTGATTATTCACCATACAGCTGAAGATGGATGGGACGTGTATAAAACGCATGAATTTCATCAAACTGTAAGGGGGTGGAGCGGAATTGGTTACAACTATTTTATCGAAAAGGATGGAACTGTAGTGGAAGGGCGAGGTTTACATATTGGAGCGCACGCGAAAGACCATAACCGTCATACAATTGGAATATGTATGACGGGAAATTTCGATAAATACGATCCCACTCCCCCGCAAGTGAATGCATTATATTCTTTATGCAAACTGTTTATGAAGCAATTTGCTATAAAGAAAGAAAATATACTCGGTCATAGAGAGTTAGAAGGAGTTACAAAAAGCTGTCCTGGTAATCGTTTTTCTATGGTAGAGTTAAGGAAGATACTATCTTAAATATAGAGGAGTAACAACGATGATGAATATAAAAATACCAAATGATAAAAAAGAAGAACTTGTAGCACAAATTCAGCAATTTTTTATGGAAGAAGATTTAGATGAAATTGGACGTTTCCAAGCAGAGCGTTTAATAGAAGAAATGATTAAATTAGTTGGACCGTTTGCATATAATCAAGCAATTGGAGATGCAAGAAAGCTTGTAAGTGAGAAATTAACGAATATCGAAGAAGATTTATACGTGTTAGAGAAGAATGAAGGGAAATAAAAAAAGAGCCGATGGGCTCTTTTTTTATTTTTCTTTCTTGTGTTCTTTATATTCATGTACTTTTTCTTTTACATTACCAACTGTATCTTTAGCAGTGCCTTTCACCTTATCCCATTTTCCTTCAGCTTGTAATTTCTTATTGTCAGTTACTTTCCCAACAACTTCTTTTACTTCACCTTTTACCTTATCAATGGCACCTTCTACTTTTTCTTTTAAACCATGATCATGTTTAGTCATACATTTCTCCTCCTTGTAGTTTGATTAGAATTCTCTTTTCATATTGCAAGTTGAATGATGTATCTAGTAATATCGTAACAAATCTAGTTTGAATATTCAAATGATTAATAGGATAGAAAAGAATTTGTCATAAAATGTTTAAAAATGTAACGGAAGGAGAAATAAAGTAAATTATATGTCTTTTGCGGTCCATATTGATTTTGTATAAGCAATTTTCATGTGGGCACGTTCCATGTTATTTTGACTGCCGCTACCGAACCTTGCTTGTCCAACTATTAAAGTACAATTGGATTCAATAGCTGTCTTAATTCGTTTTTGAATTAATGCAGTGTGACAGCCTTTACGCTGAAATTCTGGTAAAGTAGCAGAAGCAGCTAATGATGCGACACCTTTATTTATATACAGGACACCAATACCAGCAGGGATATTTTGAACTTCAGCTATGAAAAAATGCCATCCTGGTTCATTGTAAAGAATTTCATTATTTTGGCGCACGCTATCTTTTGTAAAGGATGGCATATTAAATCCACGTACATATATGTCTGCAAAAATATCAAATTCATTTTCTTTCAGTTTTCGTAATGTAATATTAGAAGGAAGAAGTGATGAACTCTCTCTCGGTATACTATACAAAGCAGTATGGAAGCTAGATTGGTAAAAACCTTTTTGAGATAAGTATTGAAATAGTTCAGTTGTGCCTTGCGCTGGTGTAATTTCAAAACGGCAAGGAATTTGTAGTGATTCATAATAAGAAATAATTGCATCAATCGCATCTGCATTTGTAATACCTTTTACCGTATTAAAAGCAGGACCGGCAATTATTTTTGATGAAAAGGCAGTGGCACTACCGAAATTTTTCATGTGCACTTGCATTGGGTTTCCGCTTATTGTTTGTAGTCTCTCTAATCTAGAAGAGAGCATATCAATTTCTGCATTTTCAATTTCTGTTGCTATATCGAGTGTCATAACAGTAGTCATAAAATTCCTCCGTTAATAAATATATTTCATAGTACATATACGATTTTTGTTTTGAGATTCCTGTTGAAATGTGAGAGAATAAGAGGTTTTTTGGAAGGGAAATGGAAGTGAGCTGTCGAAGGGAGTGGAAACAGATTAAAGGTGGTGCTCTCATGAAACAAAAAACCGTGCAGACATGCTCTAATTGTGGTTCTCAAAACATAGGAGAAGGTGAGTTTGTCGGATATGCACAAATACGGAAAAAGGAAACGATGTTCACATCTTCACCGGTGGATGCTTATATTTGTACAGATTGCGGGAATATCCTTCTATTAAAAGTACGACATTATGAAAAGTTTAAGCAGAAGCCGTTATGATTATTGAAAAGTGTTTTTATTAAAGAAGCTAATAGGAGTAATATTTTACATATATATGAATATGCCTTATATAAAGAGATGACAACATATACTGTGTGGGATGCTTATTAATCGTTGCACAACATACAAAAATATATAGAAGAAATTGTGAATTAATATGAGAAAGAAAATTAGCCCTTCTTGGAATATTTCATATCGAAAACTCCTTTAAATGAATAAGGGAGTTTTTATTTTTTGTAACAATAATTACCTTTAATTGTTATAATTTGTTATTGGAATGAAATGTTTGATTAATGTCATAATCGTAGAAGAAAACTAGCTAAATCGTATGAAAAACCGCTATATAACACAATCGCAACCGTAAGTTGACAAAGTGCAACTGCAGGAAGATAGAGATAAGGGCAATGTTTACATACAATTTAGGTAAGAAAACAAAGGGGGACACACATATGGGATTTGGTGAAAAGCTTTTTAAATTAAGAAAGGAAAAGGGCCTTTCTCAAGAAGCATTAGCTGAAAAATTAAACACAACAAGGCAAGCGGTTAGTAAATGGGAAAACGGTCAAGGTTTTCCTGAAACTGAAAAGTTAATAATGATTGGAAATGTATTTGAAGTATCACTCGACTATTTATTAAAAGAAACTGCAGAGCAAAGTAATGAAAATGTGGATGGCTATTACGTAAGTCAGGAAATGGCAGAAGGGTATATAGTGTATGGGCAAAAGATTTCAAAATATATAGCGTTAGGGTTTAGCTTGCTCATTTTATCTACAATACCGTATTTACTATTTAAAGAAAATGCAACAATGTCGACATTCCTTGTCATTATCATTGCTGTTCTTGGAATTGGAGCAATGATGGTGCCTGCAAGGATAGAAGAGAGTCGATACAATGTATTGAAAAAAGAAGAACTACTATTTGATCAAAACTTTCTAAAAGAATTGACAAAAAGATATGCGATTATTAAGAAGAAGTATGCCGCAGTGATGATTGTTGGATTTTGTTTTATTGCCGCAGGCGCAATACCGTTTTTGTTTGAGGAAAAGCATATCACTTCAGGAGAATTAGTGCAGTATTATCCGTACTGTGTTGTACTTATTGCTATTGGAGTTTATCTTTTTGTTCGTGTTATAGGAGTGTGGGAGATGTATCGAATTTTAGTAGAAAATAAAGAATATAGCAATCGTATTATTTTCAAACTAAAAAAGAAAGTGAGAGAAAAAGTGGATAATTTTTAATAGGAGCAAACATACTTTTATGAAAAGTTAAGATAGGAGTGAAATGATGTCAAACATTCTAGAAATTAAAAATTTAAGTAAATCATTTGGAAACAAAATTGTTTTAAAAGATGTTACATTCAATGTGCCATCAGGGTCAATAGTGGGATTCATTGGTGACAATGGGGCAGGTAAATCAACAACATTTAAAACAGTACTAGAATTAATTTCTAAAGATAGTGGTACAGTGAAAATATTTGGTGAAGAAAATATAAATAAAGATGCCAAGAATAAGGAGAAGATTGGAGTCGTATTTGATGCTATGAATCTCCCGGCTCATCTTACAATAAAACAACTAAATAAGGTTTTTGAAAAGATGTTTGAATCTTGGGACAGAGAAAATTTTTACCGATTAGTTCATTCTTTCTCTTTACCTACTAATCAAAAAGTAGGTAGGTTTTCCCGTGGAATGTCGATGAAACTATCTATAGCTGTTGCATTGTCGCATAATGCCAAATTGTTAATCCTAGATGAAGCGACGGGAGGTCTTGATCCTTCATCTAGGGAGGAGGTATTAGAGGAATTAAAAAGTTTTGTGAATAAAAGTAACGGTGGTATATTACTTTCTTCACATATTATGAGTGATGTAGAAAAAATAGCTAGTCACCTTATTGTGATAAAAGATGGAGAAATTTTATTGAATGAAGAAAAGGATAAAGTTTTGGACAATTATGCCATTGTAGATGTTGATGAGGAACAACTAACTTTAATCAACAAAGATATAGTTGTGGTGAAAAGGAATAATGGTTCTTATTTCAATGTACTTGTATCAGATGTGCATAAACTACCAAATGGGATTGCTCATAGAACCATTTCACTAGAAGAAATAAGTGTTTTATTAACAAGGAGTGAAAAATAAATGAAAGGTTTATTATTGACAAACTACTATCTAGTGTATCGAACTTTCTTTATGTTCATGGGAATGGCGATATTAGGATCGGGATTTGTTTTTTATTTTGGTAATGCTTCAATGTACCGTTTAATTGCTACATTCATTATCTTATTTGCTGCGATTCCTGCACTTGAAGTTATTAAGTATGAGAGTAAGTCGGGTTATGAAAAATATGTACTTACTTTACCGGTTATTAGAAATAACATTGTACAAAGTCACTACCTTTTCTATTTTTTAGTTGTAATTATTGGTACTTTATTATCGTATGGCATATTTTATGTACATGGTTTAGTATCAGATATACCAATTGATGATGATATATTTAAGAGTGTTTCTTTAGGGACGTTCATCATTCTTAATGCCGGAGCAATAGCCTATCCACTTCTCTATGTTTTTGGAGCAGAAAAATCTGATGCTATTACAATTGGAGGCGCATGCGGGGGGCTTGTTACTTATTTTGGATTACAAAGTGTTATTGGTTATCTAATAGAACAATTTCCAATATCAAATTTAAATTCATCTGTATACGTTTCAATGCTATATACAATATTTGGTGTTATCATATATATCTTTTCTTTTGTTATTTCGGTATTTATATATTGTAAGAAAGAATTTTAATATGTTTTCACTTGGTATTTTCTGAATTATTTCCAAAGAAATAATTCAGAAAATACAGAAAAATGTCGTAATCATTTGCGGAAGTCTGTTATAATAAACGAAAAAATGAAAACGCTTTAAAGGGGGATATAACCAATATGATGATGAATGTACCGCTAACAATTAGTTCTATGATGGAAAGAGCAGAAAAGTTATTCTCAAAGAAAGAAATTGTTTCTCGTACACATGATACCATTACGACATTAACGTATAAGCAGCTAGGAGAAAGGACGAGAAGACTTTCTAGTGCGTTAAAAAAGCTTGGGATTAAGGAAGGCGAACGTGTAGGAACGTTAGCGTGGAATCATCATCGACATGTGGAGGCGTATTTTGCTATTCCTGGTATTGCTTCCGTTTTACACACAATTAATATTCGTTTATCTCCTCAACATATTTCATACATTATTCAGCACGCAGAAGACCGAATTCTACTTATAGATGAAGATCTCGTACCGCTTGTTGAAAATATTCAATCACAATTATCAACTGTACAAGCTTACATTATTATGACTGATAAAGATGAACTCCCAAACACTACGCTGAAGCCTGTATATCATTATGAAAAGCTATTAGAAGAAGGCGATCCCAATTTCCAATTTGTAAAAGATATTGATGAAAATACACCAGCTGGTATGTGTTATACGTCAGCGACTACAGGAAATCCGAAAGGTGTTGTATATACGCATCGTAGTACTGTACTGCATTGCATGGCACTCGGTTTAGCGGATACAGCTGCTTTATCGGAAAGTGACGCGGCGATGGCAATTGTACCGATGTTCCATGTGAATGCTTGGGGACTTCCTTTCGCTGCTACTTGGTTTGGATCAAAACAAGTTCTTCCAGGACCGATGTTTACGCCGAAAATTTTATTAGAAATGATCCAATCTGAAAAAGTGACGTTAGCTGCCGGTGTGCCGACAATTTGGCTCGGTGTATTACAAGAGTTAGAAAATAATAGTTATGATTTATCTAGTATGACGAGAATACTATGTGGTGGTGCAGCCGCACCGAAAAGTGTTATTAAAGCATTTGAACAGAAACACAATGTTCCTTTCATCCATGCATATGGTATGACCGAAACAAGCCCACTCGTAACACTTGCACGTTTAAAAAGTTATGAAACAGAATTATCGTATGAAGAGCAATTAGAAATTAGATCAAAGCAAGGGTATCTTGTCCCTGGTGTAGAGATGAAAGTAGTCGGTACAAATGGTGAAGTGAAGTGGGACGGTACGGAGATGGGAGAACTATGTTTACGAGCACCTTGGATCGCTGAAAGCTATTATAACGATGATCGTACTGTCGAAGGTTTTAGCGATGGATGGTTATATACTGGTGATGTTGTCACAGTGGATGAGGAAGGTTGCGTGAAAATTGTTGACCGTACGAAGGATGTTATTAAAAGCGGGGGAGAATGGATTTCTTCGGTCGATCTTGAAAATGCTTTAATGGCACATGATGCTATATTTGAAGCGGCTGTCGTTGCAGTTCCTCACCCTCAGTGGCAAGAGCGACCAATTGCCTGCGTTGTTCAAAAGAAAAATAGTACGGTTACAAAAGAAGAAATATATGAGTTTTTAAAACCACAGTTTGCGAAGTGGTGGTTGCCAGACGATATTGTCTTTATGGAAGAAATACCGAAAACATCTGTTGGGAAGTTTTTAAAACAGGCGCTTCGGAAAGAACTGGAGCATTTGCATAGAGAGAAATAAGTGAACTTCTATTTGTAAACTCTAATACATTAATGGTTGACAAAAGAAGAATGGAAAGATAATATGATTTTTATGATATGTTACCTAAAATAAATTTTAAGTTTACAAATAGGAGAAGCAAATATGAATACAAAAAACTTAGTTTTTGTCGCTTTATTCAGTTCTATTATGGGAGTGTTAGGGTTAATACCTCCGATTGCTCTTTCTATTACACCAGTTCCAATTACATTGCAATCACTCGGTGTTATGCTTGCGGGTGGGTTGTTAGGATCACGTCTAGGTGCGTTAAGTCAGCTTATTTTCTTACTTATTGTAGGAGTTGGAGCACCATTGCTTGCTGGTGGACGCGGTGGCCTTGGTGTATTTGTTGGACCAAGTGCAG
Source organism: Bacillus sp. BR3(2024) (assembly GCF_039134555.1). Taxonomy (NCBI): domain Bacteria; kingdom Bacillati; phylum Bacillota; class Bacilli; order Caryophanales; family Bacillaceae; genus Bacillus; species Bacillus sp. BR3(2024). The sequence goes on along the minus strand of NZ_CP152433.1, from coordinate 3,473,498 downwards.
GATATTTACTTGGTTACATCATTGGGGCGTTTGTTATTGGTTATTTAATTGAGCGTTTACGTGAAGTTTCTATTATAAAAGTATTATGTATTAATATAATTGGTGGTATTTTCGTAGTTTATGTATTTGGTATTACTGTACAAGCGTTCTTAATGGATGTTTCTGTATGGGAGACAATGAAAGTGAGTGCTGTGTTTTTACCAGGGGATTGTATAAAAGCAATTATTGCGGCAGTTCTCGTAACAAAATTACATCGTTCATTGAAACATATTATTACGCCCGCTTTAAAGAATGGAAAATATACAAATGCGGGATGATAAAGGGAAGAAACACGTTAATTGCGTGTTTCTTTTTATTATTATTGTAAAGAAAGGACGTCTCATATGGGGATTACAAAAGAATATAAAAAGCATGCCTCTTTACAACCAAATAAAATAGCGATAAAGGAAAATGATAGAGTTTTAACATATAAAGAGTGGTTTGAATCAGTTTGTAAAGTAGCAAGCTGGTTAAATGAAAAAAAATCGAAGAATAAAACGATAGCAATCCTATTAGAAAATCGTATAGAGTTTTTACAACTATTTTCTGGTGCCGCTATGGCCGGGTGGGTTTGTGTTCCGTTAGATATAAAGTGGAAACAAGATGAGCTCAGAGAAAGAATTGAAATTAGTAATCCGGATATGATTGTGACAGAACGATATAAGGTGAATGATCTATTGGATGAAGAAGGAAGAGTAATTGAAATTGATGAGTGGAAAAGAATGATAGAGAAATATCTTCCTACATATTCCACTGTAGAAAGTGTACAACATGCTCCTTTTTATATGGGATTTACATCAGGATCAACAGGAACAGCAAAAGCATTTTTACGTGCACAGCAATCGTGGGTTCATAGTTTTGATTGTAATGTACATGACTTTCATATGAAAAGGGAGGATTCAATTTTAATAGCTGGGACGCTCGTTCATTCTCTTTTCTTATACGGGGCAATAAGTGCATTATATGTAGGACAAACAGTGCACATTATGAGAAAGTTCATTCCGAATCAAGTATTAGATAAGTTAGAAACTGAAAATATATCGGTTATGTATACAGTTCCGACAATGCTTGAATCTTTATATAAAGAAAATAGATTAATAGAAAATAAAATGAAAATTATTTCATCAGGAGCGAAATGGGAAGCTGAAGCGAAAGAAAAAATAAAGAATATATTTCCTTATGCGAAAAGATATGAATTTTATGGTGCATCAGAGTTAAGTTTTGTAACAGCACTAGTCGATGCAGAAAGCGAAAGAAGGCCAAATTCAGTAGGAAAACCTTGTCATAATGTGCAAGTTCGAATATGTAATGAAGCAGGCGAAGAAGTACAAAAAGGTGAAATAGGAACTGTTTATGTGAAAAGTGATCAGTTTTTTATGGGATACATAATAGATGGGGTTTTAACACGGGAGTTGAATGCAGAAGGTTGGATGACAGTGCGAGATGTAGGCTATGAAGATGAAGAAGGCTTTATATATATTGTTGGTAGAGAGAAGAATATGATTTTATTTGGAGGAATCAATATTTATCCAGAAGAAATAGAAAGTGTATTACATGAACACCCAGCTGTTGATGAAATAGTTGTAATTGGTGTAAAAGATAGTTACTGGGGTGAAAAGCCCGTCGCGATCGTAAAAGGAAGTGCTACGAAACAACAATTAAAGAGTTTTTGCTTACAGAGATTATCCTCTTTTAAAATACCGAAAGAATGGCATTTTGTAGATGGAATACCTTATACAAATAGTGGGAAAATCGCTCGTATGGAAGCAAAAAGTATGATTGAAAACCGGGAGAAAATATATGAATAGAGCAGTCATTGTAGAGGCGAAAAGAACACCTATTGGTAAGAAGAATGGGATGTTAAAAGAGTATGAAGTTCAGCAATTAACAACGCCGCTTCTTACGTTTTTAAGTAAAGGGATTGAGAGGGAAATAGATGATGTCATATTAGGTAATGTTGTTGGGCCAGGAGGGAATGTTGCGAGACTATCTGCTTTAGAGGCGGGACTTGGCTATCATATTCCTGGTGTAACGATTGATCGGCAATGTGGTGCTGGTTTAGAAGCAATTCGAACTGCGTGTCATCTCATTCAAGGCGGGGCAGGTAAGTGTTATATCGCCGGGGGAGTAGAGAGTACAAGTACGTCACCTTTTCAAAAAAGAGCACGATTTTCACCTGAAACAATTGGTGATCCTGACATGGGAGTAGCGGCTGAATATGTTGCGGAGCGTTATAATATAACGAGAGAAATGCAAGACGAGTATGCTTGTCTTAGTTATAAGCGGACACTGCAAGCGTTAGAAAAAGGATATATACATGATGAAATATTTTCTTTTAATGGATTATTAGATGAATCTATAAAGCCAGAAATGAATTATGAACGAATCATTAAAAGAACAAAGCCCGTATTTTTACAAAATGGAACAGTGACGGCAGGTAATTCATGTGGTGTAAATGATGGGGCATGTGCTGTTCTTGTAATGGAAGAGGGACAAGCTCGAAAGTTAGGTTATAAACCTGTCCTTCGTTTCGTTCGTAGTGCTGTAGTGGGAGTGGATCCCAAGCTTCCAGGGACTGGTCCGATATTTGCGGTGAACAAATTATTAAACGAAATGAATGTAAAAGTAGAGGACATCGATTATTTTGAAATAAATGAAGCATTCGCCTCAAAAGTTGTTGCTTGCGCAAAAGAGTTACAAATTCCGTACGAAAAAGTAAATGTAAATGGTGGAGCAATTGCGCTCGGTCATCCGTACGGTGCATCTGGTGCTATGCTTGTAACACGTTTGTTTTATCAGGCTCAAAGAGAGTCTATGAAATATGGAATTGCTACATTAGGAATTGGAGGCGGGATAGGGATGGCGCTATTATTTGAGAAAATAGAAGACTAGCGAGGTAACTAGTTTTCTACTTTTTGAGGAACATAAACATTACTACCAGGCTTCGCTTTCATTTCGTTCCAAGCAGCAATCGCATCAGCTTTTGCTTTCCCTTTATTATTTGGATCTTCGAAAAAGTCACGAGTAAAGCGATTGTATTCAAATTGTGCACCGATAGTTGTTTTGTATGTAGGGTCTTTTTTTCGTTCGTTTTCTTCATGCCAAAAAGCTATCGCGTCTTCATATGTTTTTCCAACATTCTCTTTGAAAAATTTTTGAAGAGCTACTGTAAAGCTGAAGTTTGTTCCGATTTTTTCTTTGAAAAAAGCACGAACATCTTCGCTACAGCGGTGATTGTTAGTAATAATCGTTTGAAGAGAAAGGTCTTTATAGGATAGGGAAGCTTTACTCACCTTTTGAACAGAGCTGTTTTTTAATATTTTACCAGTAGTTAAATAATGTGAGATACAATCGGTTATTTCGATCTTAGAGCCACTAGCTGGCAACCCATTCTCACGACAAAATGTTTGGAGTTCTGCTTTTAGCCAATAATAGTTTTGGAAATCTTCAATTGATATAGACTTTGTTAAAGGTGGACGCATGAATGTAACAACTACTTTCTTCCATAATTTTCTTCAATTATAAAACATATGTTCTTTTTATGGAAGGGTTAATTTGTAAATATAATGGGAAGAGGAGATTGCATATGGAAAATGTAATGCAAGTTCGTGTTACAGGAATTTTAATTGAAGATGAAAAGGTATTGCTAGTAAAGCAAAAAGTGGCTAATCGAAATTGGTCTTTACCTGGAGGAAGAGCAGAGAATGGCGAAACGTTAGAGGAAGCAATGATTCGAGAAATGAGAGAAGAGACAGGGTTAGAAGTTAACATTCAGAAGCTACTCTATGTTTGTGATAAACCAGATGCTCGCCCGTCTTTATTACATATAACGTTTTTGCTTAAAAGGATTGAAGGTGAAATTATGCTACCTTCTAACGAGTTTGATCATAATCCAATTCATGATGTGCAAATGGTGCCGATTAAAGATTTAAGTCATTATGGTTTTTCGGAAACTTTTATCAATCTTATAAGTGAAGGTTTTGTAAATGCAGGGAGTTATCAAGGTTTGAAACAAAATATAGGTCTGTAAATATAGGGGAAGGATAGCCGTTCGCTATCCTTCATAACATGTTTTAAACTGCTGACTGTAAAGAAGAAACAAGCTGATTTAAAAATTCATCTCCGCTCATAATTGCTTTCCCGCCACCGCGAGCACTCTTCTTATTTCCGCCACCTTTTCCTTCGATTGTAGGAAGAGCGTCTTTTAAAAGAGCATTCATATCGAGTGATACTGATTTTCCGCAAGCGAGAATACATTGTAGTTTGTCATCATTTTCGATGACGAAATACGTAATTGCTTGCTCTTGTTGTTCTGTAATAATAGCGGAAAGCTTTGCGATTTCTTGCATAGAACGATTTGTAAATACTTTAGAAATAAGTATGCCGGCATGTATTTCCGTAGGGTGTTGAAGTAGTTCATTTGCCTCTGCAAATAATAATTTTTCATTCATTGTTTGTATTGCTTTTTCGTTTTCTTTTTGAGAAGTAAGCAGTTGCGCCACTTTTGTTGGAATATCAGTTTCGCTACTGTTTAATTGTTTGGAAACATTCTTCATAATTTGTTGTTGCTGCCCTATTAATTTAAGTGTGCGCCAGCCAGCGATAAACGTTAGTCGTATGCCACCTTTATTGCGTTCCCAGCTAAGAACTTGAATAGGACCTACTTCACCAGTACGTTTCGGGTGTGTTCCGCCACAGCCGTTATAATCAAAGTTTTCGATCATAACAACGCGTATATTTTCTGTCATAGTCGGTTCTTTACGAAGGGGCAACGTTTTCGCTTCTTCTAAGTTCATCCACTGGATGCGGATTGGATGGTTTTGAAAAACAATTTTGTTTGCAATTTGTATTGCTTTTTCAACCGTTTCTGCATGAAGATTTTCTGTTTCTAAATCAATTGTTACTGTTTCTTTACCAAGATGGAATCCAATTGTAGGCATGTTAAAATGGTCCCAAAAGGCAGCAGATAAAATGTGCTGAGCCGCATGTTGCTGCATATGATCAAAACGGCGCTCCCAATTGATTTTACCTTCTATGTCTTCTGTATGTAATTGTTCTGCAATGTAATGACGAATTTCTCCGTTTATCTCTTCTACATTGATTACATTGATATCATTTAATGTACCAGTATCATATGGTTGTCCGCCACCTGTCGGATAAAATGCTGTTTCATTCAAAACAACGTATAAGTTACCGTCTTTATCATAATCTTGCTTTATAATTTTAGTAGTAAAGTCTTGCTTATAAGCGTCAGTGTAATATAATTTGTGCTCCAATTTTCTTTCTCCTCTCGCATTAACTAGTTTCATTGTAAAGCAATTGAAATTAGTTTCCTAATATTTCAGAAGAAAGAAACTATTTTTAGAATTTTCTTGCTATAATAAGAAAAAGAAAATGCGGGGGTGGAATGAATATGTTATATGAAAACGGCGTAGATAAACTGCTTAGTTTAAGTAGAAATATTTCCGAATTATATCGAGAATTAAACGAAATGACCCGGATTTTAACGGATTGTAATCGAGAAAGTGTGAAGTTTGATCGATTATATGTAAAAGAGTTACTTTGGAAGAAAGAAGATGTAATAGAGAAATATGACCAGCTACTTGTACAACTTTGTATTAACGAATGCTTTGATCTAAAAAGTGTCATTACAGGGGAATATAAGTATACATATGAAGAAGTAGAAAACATAGTTTTACAATTTAATGAAAAGTATAATGTCGCAATCTTAATTAAAGATGTGTGTAAAGAATTACAGTTCACATATGGAATTGATATGGACATAACGAGAACAACTCGGGTATCAACAGCTCAAGTATAGAAAAAGGAAAAGAAAGCAGATCCTTTGCTTTCTTTTTTTGTGAAAATAGAGAGAGTAGGTTTAACGATGAAGGGGAAGTTACAGCATATTCATCCGCTTGGAATGAGTATTATTTTAGGGACATTGTTTGCTAGGTTTGCAACTTCAATGAGTATCCCTTTTTTAGCGATTTATTTAACGACTGTTAAAGGTGTATCAGCTGGAATGACTGGTGCTATTATCGGAACGAGTGCACTTGTTGGTGTTTTTGCTAGTTTTATCGGAGGGAATTTATCAGATCGATTTGGCCGGAAAACGATTATGCTCTGGTCCATGATCGTTTGGATTTTTGTGTTTATAGGTTTTTCACTTGCGGATCATGTTTTAAGTTTCTTTTTATTAAACGCTTTAAATGGATTATGTAGGTCGTTTTTTGAGCCAACATCAAGAGCATTATTATCAGATTTAACAAAGCCTGAGTATCGGTTACTCGTCTATAACTTACGATACGGTGCAATAAATGTTGGAGTTGCTATTGGACCAATTGTTGGATTACAGATTGGAAGTGCAAAATCAACAATTCCTTTTTTAGTAGCAGCTGGGGTATATATTCTATATACAGCTATATTAGCGTTCCAATTTAAGAAGTATCCAATGGAAAAAAAGAAAGTGAGTACAGAAAAACCTGTTACAATGTTAAATGCAATGCGTATATTGCGAAAAGATATAGTATTTTTAGTTGCTTTAGTCGGTATTATTTTGAGTAATTGCGGTTTTTCACATTTAACGACGACAGTATCTCAATATTTTGCAAATGCACATATATTTGAGGATGGAGTGAAGCTATTCTCATATATGCTCGCTTTAAATGCAATTGTTGTAGTGATTATCCAATACCCTGTTATTCAAATGTGCAAAAAATACACACCATTAGCATCCATTATGGTTGGAACTTTATTTGTGAGCGGAGGATTGTTTGGATTTGGAGTAGTAGAATCTATGCTAGGTGCTGCCGTCTGTACAATTATTTTTACAATTGGAGAAGTCTTAATGTTTTCAATGACGGATGTATTTATTGATGATATTGCTGTTGCGCATCTAAAAGGAACATACTTCGGTGCGATGGGTTTCTCGGGAATTGGAGCAGTAATAGGTCCGTGGTTTGGAGGAGTACTTCTCGATTACTACGGGTACCAAAATGGGTTTGCAATATTTTCAGCACTAGCTATATTTTCAACTGTGGCATTTCCTGTGCTTTTAGTTACAAAAGGTTTATCGAAAAAAAGATATGATAGAAATTCTAATATAGAAATGCATGCGAAATAACATAAGCCCCAGTAACCAACTGGGGCTTAGTGTGTATTATATTAACTCTTAATTTAAAAAAAGAACTTTCTTTTCATGCTTATCAGCAACTTCATTTTTGGAAATATGAATGGCTAAATATCCATTTTCTAAGCAGGCTAGCATCTTCTTATAAATAATATTATCGGGTAAAGGAATGATCCGCTGTAAAGAAATATTATTATGAAGTATGCAAATGGTTAGGCCTGTCTTCATCTTTTTAATGACTACATTTTGTTCAGTTACATTTGGTACATCTGTTTCCAAAATGTATTCTTGTTCCGTTTCGCAAAGGTCAATATGAATTTGATTTGGGAAACTAAAGTTACTACAAGAGTCAGAACAAAATTGATCCATCCATTCTTCGAAACCATCAACATGAAAAAGACAATCCTTCTTTTTCTTGCCCATGTAAGACACCCTCCGTAAAATCTCAATTCATACTATGTTATGCATGAATGAAGTAGGGGTGAAGAATAAATGGAAAAATATAAACATTGTATGTGGAAAAGATAGCTAGTGTGCACTTTTTGTTTTACATATCATGATGCGCATGATGTTTTTGGCGTGAATGGTTACGGTTTTTTACTTTATGAGATCCGCTTAATGGTTCAGGTTGTCCTTTTTTTTCTTTCGCTTCACGATTGTTTTTTCCCATTGTATGTGACACCTCCTCTTCCTCTTTAGAATGAGAGAAGTTTGCAAATTTATACGAGAATGTTTTTAGAAAAAAAGGTAAAGATAAATGGGACTAACTATTATGGAAAGGGGATTATATAATGCCATATCATAAAGATAAACAACAAGCGTTCCAAGCAGCTCAGCAAGGTGTTACACAAGCAGAAAATGCATTTAACAACATTGTAAAAAATGATCCAAACTACGGTCATGATTTAAAAGAATTACGCCAAGAGGTTCAGGAAGCGTATGAACAAATTCAAAATGCACTAGAAGTAGCTTCAGAAACACAACGCCCACAACTTGAGCAATACGAAAATAACCTTCAAAATATTATGCAGCATGTAGATCAATTAGAAAAGTAAATGAGGTTGTTGTGTATTCGACAACCTCATTACTTTAACGAATATTATGCTAAAACAGAAAATTTTTCTACTCGTTTTTTCTTTATTATGCGCAGTACATATATTTCAAGTTGAAAAAGTGGAAGCGAAAATGTTGCTCAGAAAAGAGCTAGAACCAACTGGCTATGTAACATGGGAAGTACCTAATAATGAAAAGATTATTGCTATTACATTTGATGATGGACCGGATCCAACTTATACACCACAAATTTTAAATTTATTACGTCAATATAAAGCAGAAGCGACATTTTTTATGATTGGATTTCGGGTTCAGCGTAATCCATATTTAGTGAAACAAGTGTTAAAAGAGGGACATGAAATTGGAAATCATACGATGAATCATTTGTATGCGAGTAATTCATCAGATGAAAAATTAGAAAATGATATTTTAGATGGAAAGAAATTTTTCGAAAAATGGGTGAAAGAACCTTTGCTATTCCGTCCACCGGGTGGATATATTAACGATGCTGTATTTAAAACAGCGAAAGAAGCTGGTTATCAAACTGTTCTATGGTCGTGGCATCAAGATCCACGTGATTGGGCAAATCCAGGGGTTGAATCCATTGTAAATCATGTAGTGAAAAATGCAAAAAGTGGTGATATTGTATTGTTACATGATGGGGGAAATAATCGTAGTCAAACAGTAGCAGCGCTAGCAAAAATTTTACCTGAACTGAAAAAGCAGGGCTATCGATTTGTAACGGTTTCGGAATTGTTACGTTATAAACATTAGAAAAAATCCCAAAAGGTGAATGCTCCTTTTGGGATTTTTCGTTACTGGTTCTTTTTGCGTTTCTTATTATTTTGTCGTTCTGCAGCAGTTAAGTTTTCATTTGCAAACTCTTCGTTATAACCAGCACCTTGTCCTTGTGCAGATGCCGCATTCATTCCTGAAATAGTATGATTTGCTTTTCTTTTACCCATTTTATTTCACCTCTATAACTTTTTTTGTAAGTTGCATGATGAGCAGTTCATAGTATGTATGAACTGTAAAGAAAGCGCTAATAGAGCACTTTACTTTATGGTAATAGTATTCATAAGGAACATGAACACTATTCAAATTTAGAAACATAAAGAAAACTTATGATAATCTATAAGTTTCTTATTATTTACTTATTTAGAAAGTTGTAATAAGATATTATCGTAAGGTATTGAAAAGTTTGTCTACATTTTATATTCAGACAACTTAGTCACGTTTAACAGGGGGGAAACATAATGGTCAAACATAATCCATTTCAATCACGCGCAACTTTTGAAGTAGATGGAAAAACGTATCATTATTATGATTTGAAAGCGCTTGAAAACGCAGGGGTTGGCAACGTATCTCAATTACCATATTCCGTGAAAGTTTTACTTGAATCAGTACTTCGTCAAGTAGACGGACGTGTAATCACAGAAGAGCATGTTACAAATTTAGCGAAATGGGGAACGAAAGATGTGCAAGATATCGATGTTCCATTTAAACCATCTCGTGTAATTTTACAAGATTTCACTGGTGTTCCAGCTGTTGTTGATTTGGCTTCGCTTCGTAAAGCAATGGCAGACATGGGTGGGGATCCTGATAAAATTAATCCGGAAATTACTGTAGACCTTGTAATCGATCACTCTGTACAGGTTGATAGAGCGGGTACGGCAGACGCGCTTGCATTCAACATGGACTTAGAGTTTAAACGTAATGAAGAACGTTATAAATTTTTAAGCTGGGCACAAAAATCATTTGATAACTACCGCGCAGTTCCACCAGCTACAGGTATTGTACACCAAGTAAACCTTGAATATTTAGCACCAGTTGTTCACGCGGTGAAAAATGCTGAAGGTGACTTAGTTGCATACCCAGATTCATTAGTTGGAACAGACTCACATACAACAATGATTAACGGTATCGGCGTTCTTGGTTGGGGCGTTGGTGGTATTGAAGCAGAAGCAGGAATGCTTGGACAGCCTTCATACTTCCCAGTACCTGAAGTAATCGGTGTAAAATTAACTGGTACACTTCCAAGTGGTACTACAGCAACTGACGTTGCATTAAAAGTAACACAAGTATTACGTCAAAAAGGTGTAGTTGGTAAATTCGTTGAGTTCTTCGGTAATGGACTAAAGAGCATGCCTTTAGCTGACCGTGCAACAATTTCAAACATGGCACCAGAATATGGCGCAACTTGTGGATTCTTCCCAATCGATGATATTTCATTAGAATACTTACGTTTAACAGGTAGAGATGAAGAACAAATTCGCGTTGTTGAAGAATACTGTAAAGCGAACGGCTTATTCTATACAGCAGACAGCAAAGATCCAATTTACACTGATCTTGTTGAAATTGATTTAAATACAATTGAATCTAACCTTTCTGGACCGAAACGCCCACAAGATTTAATTCCACTTTCAGATATGAAAGATGCGTTCCACAAAGCTGTTGTAGCACCAGTTGGAACACAAGGACTTGGATTTAATGAGCAAGAGTTCGATAAAGAAGTGAAGGTTACATTAGAAGATAAAGAAGTAACGATGAAAACAGGTGCAATTGCAATCGCAGCAATTACAAGCTGTACAAATACATCAAACCCATACGTATTAATTGGAGCAGGTCTAGTTGCGAAGAAAGCAATTGAAAAAGGACTTGTAGTACCTGAGTACGTAAAAACATCATTAGCACCAGGATCTAAAGTTGTTACTGAGTACTTAGATAAATCAGGTTTAACAACATATTTAGACCAATTAGGTTTCCAAACAGTTGGTTACGGCTGTACGACTTGTATCGGTAACTCTGGTCCATTAGCGCCAGAATTAGAAGAAGCAATCGCAGCAAACGACTTATTAGTAACATCTGTTTTATCTGGTAACCGTAACTTTGAAGGTCGTATTCATCCACTTGTAAAAGCGAACTACTTAGCATCACCACCACTTGTTGTGGCATATGCACTTGCAGGTACTGTTGATATTGACCTGAAAAATGATGAAATCGGTAAAGATGCAAATGGTAATGCTGTTTACTTCAACGATATTTGGCCATCAGCTAAAGAAATTGAAGATGTAGTTCAAAGCGTTGTTACATCTGAGCTGTTCAAGAAAGAATATGCACAAGTATTTAATAGCAATGAGCGTTGGAATGAAATCCAAACTTCAAACGAAGCTTTATATACTTGGGATAATGATTCAACATACATTCAAAACCCACCATTCTTTGAAGGTTTATCTAAAGAGCCAGGTGAAGTTGAAACGTTATCAGGCTTACGCGTAGTTGGTAAATTTGGTGACTCTGTAACGACAGACCACATTTCACCAGCAGGTTCAATCGGTAAGCACACACCAGCTGGACGCTACTTATTAGAAAACGGCGTACAACCAGTTGACTTTAACTCTTACGGTTCTCGTCGTGGTAACCATGAAGTTATGATGCGTGGTACATTCGCGAACATCCGTATTAAAAACCAAATTGCACCAGGAACAGAAGGCGGATATACAACATACTGGCCGACTGGTGAAGTAACATCAATCTATGATGCTGCTATGAAATATAAAGAAGATGGCACAGGTCTTCTAGTTGTTGCTGGTAAAGATTATGGTATGGGAAGTTCTCGTGACTGGGCTGCGAAAGGTACTAACTTATTAGGTATTAAAGCAGTAATCGCAGAAAGCTTCGAACGTATTCACCGCAGTAACTTAGTGTTAATGGGTGTATTACCACTTCAATTTAAAGATGGCGAAAGTGCTGAAACGTTAGGTCTTGTTGGTAACGAGTCATTTGAAATTCAAATCGACAAATCAGTTAGACCACGTGATCTTGTAAAAGTAGTTGCAACTGATTTAGATGGCAACGAAAAACAATTTGAAGTAGTAGCTCGTTTCGATAGTGAAGTTGAAATTGATTACTACCGTCACGGTGGTATTCTGCAAATGGTTCTTCGTGAGAAAATTGAAGAGTCAAAAGTGTCAAACTAAATAATTGAAATGAACGAGAAGGAAGCTAACAACTGTTAGCTTCCTTATTTTATGGAAAGGGATGAAACCATTTGGTTTCATCCCTTTCTTTTTACTGTGAAAAAATGGAGGAAACGTCATGAAAGAATATAAAAGAATTTTGTTACCGTTACAGAAAGAAAAAATATTAGTAATAGCAGCTGTATGTAGTGGGATAATTGCTGCCATTTTAAATTTATCACGCCCAATTTTCATGGGATTAATTGTAGACAATCTTATTCAAAGAGAGCTAAAAGGTGCGTATTTATATATAGCTTTGTTTGCGGGTAGTCGCTTTTTAATGTGGGCGAACAATCTTTTATTTGATTATATAAGTTCAAAAGCGAGTCAACGTATATTACAAACGAAACGTATAGAATTATTGCGTCACTATTTCTCATTACCGTTTGAAGAGAGTGAGAAGATTAAGCAAGGAGAGTTAGAAACTTTGGTCGTGTCTGATATTCCGAACTGGGTCAGGTTATATGGCTCTATATTAATAGAATATATACATGCCATTGCGCAATTTATAGGTGCGTTCATAGCACTACAACATATAGATATACAGTTCATATTGTGGATAACTCCGTTTTTATTTTTAAGTGCAACGGTTCCGATGTTGTTTGGGGAAAAGGTAAGAAATATCGCAAGCGTTGCTCAAAAAAATCACTCAAGTGTTGTAGAGATGGTGTCACAGTTTGTAAAGGGAATACAAGATTTGCGGAGTTTACAAAAAGAAAAATGGGCAATTCGCTTATTTAAAAGAGTAACGGCACAATCGTATAAATCGGAAGTAAAGAAGACGATGATGCAACATTGTATTGGAGTAGTTGGAACGGTGATTGAAACAGGAGCATATATCCTTGTTCTCATTATAGGTGCACAAAAAATAATGAGGGGAGAAATAGAAGTTGGTTCACTCATTGCAGTGTTAGCGACAATTGAGATGCTCTTTTTCCCTGTCCGTTATGTAGGCGATTTATTAATAATGACACAAGTTGCAGTCGCTTCGGCAAATAGAACTTTTTGCTTTTTAAATAAACGAGCAGCAGATAACAATGTAGAAAGAGCGATGGGTATCAGGATAACAAATGTTTCATTTCAGGAGAATGACGAAGAGAAATGCAGAATTCATAATATTGATTTGCAAATTCGTCCTGGTGAACTCGTTATTATTGTGGGAGAAAGCGGTGCAGGAAAAACAACGCTTTTAAAGTTAATAACGGGCTTGTATAAACCATCTAACGGTAGTGTTGTTTATTATGGTCAAAAGGCTCGAATGACTACAGTGTGGCAAGAACCACGTTTTTTCCGAACGACGGTAACAGAGAATATGTATTTCGGGGAAGAGTGTTTAGAAAATCAGTTAGAAAAAAATAGTGAACTTATAAATGTAACGCCGATTATTAGAGGGTTACCTGAAGGGAGTCAAACTGTGCTACATAAAAGCGGTGAAGAGCTTTCAGGAGGCGAAAGAAAACGTCTCGCATTATTGCGAGCGATTGTATCAAATCCAACTCTTATTATTTTAGATGAACCGACGGCTGGGTTAGATCCAGGCAATCAAGAACTGGTTTGGAATATGATTGAAGGGATAGGAAGAGATGTAACGAGAATTGTGGCAACACATGATGTAGAGAGAGCGATGATAGCAGATTGTGTTGTTGTCATAAAGAATGGGACTATTGTGGAATGTGGGAATCCTAGAGAATTATTAAATTGCAACTCATTGTACAAAGAGTTGCAAACAAAAAGATAAGAGATATGTAATGCCCTTATCTTTATTCAGCTATTTGCCGGGCAGCCCGATTGGTGAGGGCTGATTAAAGTTTCACTTTATTCGTTCTCATTAAGTTGATAAGTATAAGAATTCGGATCACTAGAATTAACTTCTTTGACGAGAGTAAGTTGATTTGTATCTGGATTATATTTGAAAATCTTAATTGTATGTTCGCTACTTAGTAATGGATTATATTCTTGAATAGCGAATGTATTTTCCGCAATTTGTGTCATATTACTGGTGGGAACATTTTCTATGGAATCATGATTTGTAGAAATTTCAACGACTTTTTCACTGTTGAAAAATAAAAGAACGATTACTAAAATAACTAAGCATATTCGTATATAGCGTAGCTCTTTGGTGATAGGGTGTTCTCCCAAAATAATCATCCTTTCTATAACTATTCTATAGTAGTAATGGTAGTCATCGTGAAAAAAGTAATAATGCCGAGGCCTGCCCAAAGGATAAATGAGATTAATGCGATATAGAGACAAATACGTCCAACTTGTTTTTTTTCAGGGTCTTTACTAAATAGTGAGATAATCCATGTGATAATTCCGATTGGGGAAAATATAAAACTAAGAATATATAGAAGTATTTTTTCAAATAAATTCATGAGAGCTCCTTTCATTGTAAAATATTCTATTTATTTCTAATTATATGATGGAAAGGTAAATATTTCATCACAGTTATAAAAATTCTGATTATTTAGAATGTGAATATTTCCAAGCTTGTCCGTATAAGCTAAAATAAGATATATAGTATTTTGATGAATGTGTTAAAAGAAGATAATACGTTAGGGTGATATAAAATGTGGCGGAAGCTTACGATTATTGTAGTGTTACTTTGTTTAGCGGGATATGCAGCTTATGAACAGTTTGGTAATAAAGAGCAGGCGGTAAAAGTGAAGCAAGAAAAAAGTGAAGCTGTGATGAAAGAGATTATCGCAAGGAATGGTATTGAGATAGGGAAGAGCGCACCAGACTTTGAATTAACTAAGTTAGATGGGACAAATGTAAAGTTATCGGATTTAAAAGGAAAGAAAGTAATTTTAAACTTTTGGGCTACGTGGTGTGGACCATGTCAGCAAGAAATGCCTGATATGGAGGCTTTCTATAAAGAACATAAAGAAAACGTAGAAATTTTAGCAATCAATTATACGCCTTCAGAAAAAGGTGGGGGGGAAGAAAAGGTAAGCAATTTTATTGAAGAAAAAGGAATTACTTTTCCTGTTTTATTGGACAAGAACATTGATGTGACAACAGCGTATAAAGTAATTACGATTCCAACTTCGTATTTTATAGATACAAAAGGTGTCATTCAAGATAAGTTTATTGGGCCGATGACGCAAAAAGAGATGGAGAAAAGGGTTGCTAAATTAAAATAATGGTAAAAAGGTAGAGGTGGAGAGTTCCCATTTCTGCCTTTTCTTTTTCAAGTAGTAATAACTTCATGATATGATGTAAGAAATATAAACGTTTAGAGATAAAGGAGTGTATGGAGTGGGGAATGTATCCTTACCGTTAGATTATGTTGTAATTGATTTTGAAACAACAGGATTTAACCCTTATAATGATAAAATTATTCAAGTTGCAGCGGTGAAATATCGTAATCATGAACTGGTAGATCAATTTGTTTCATACGTGAATCCAGAGCGGCCAATTCCGGACCGAATAACGAGTTTAACAGGTATTACCAATTATCGCGTTTCAGATGCACCGACGATTGAAGAAGTGTTACCTTTATTTTTAGCATTTTTACATACAAATGTTATTGTGGCTCATAATGCTTCTTTTGATATGCGCTTTTTGAAAAGTAATGTAAATATGCTTGGGTTGCCTGAACCTAAAAATAAAGTAATTGATACTGTATTTTTAGCGAAGAAATACATGAAGCATGCGCCTAATCATAAACTTGAAACGTTAAAACGAATGCTTGGAATTCGTTTAAGCTCTCATAATGCATTTGACGATTGCATTACGTGTGCTGCTGTTTATCAAAAGTGTGCAGCTATTGAAGAAGAAGGGAAACGAAAAGTAAATAAGGCTATGCTTGATGAAACTGCGGTATGTGAAGCGGTGAAAGAAATACTTGCATGTAATAAACGTAATGTAGAATGGCTACGTTGTATGAACGTAGGAAGTTATTTAGATATAAAAGCTTTTTATCCAGTTATGAGATTAAAGGTAAAAGGACGAAAGAAATATGTATTAACAGAGATATTAGAAGAAGATGTGAAAGAAATATGTACAAGTTTAAAATGTGAACCGGCGTTAAAAAGTGAAGTTGGTAATACGAGAATTATGCTTAATAGCTTAGAGGATGTTATGAAATTAGAAAGTTATATTTTAGAGCAGTATGATTTTGTATTACAGGCGCTTCATGATTATAAAGAAAATGAAATGAATGCAGATGAAAAGTTGAAAGAGTATTTAAATATTATGGTATAAAAAACTCCGTGTGCAATATATTGTACACGGAGTTTTTTTAGGAGTACTAAAACATAAAATTTTCTTGCAAATCTGATTAAAGAGTTTTTTGTTTGCTCATACTATGTAATAAGAAAGCGAAGGAGAGAGGGTGAACAACATGAGAAGAAGTCGCCGTAAATCGTTTGAAGAACTTGTAAATGAAAATAAACAACAATTATTAAGCGATCGTGATGCAATTGATCGCATTGAAGAGCGCATTGAAAAACGTTATGAAATGAAACTTTTTAAGCAAGCTGAATAATTCTTAACACTAGTACGATACTAGTGTTAAGGAGGCGATAGTAATGGGTAATCCGAAAAAAAATTCAAAAGACTTTGCACCAAATCATATTGGAACACAATCGAAAAAAGCTGGTGGAAATAAAGGAAAGCAAATGCAAGATCAAACAGGTAAACAACCGATTGTTGATAATGGTTAAAGAAAAGGAGAATATTACATTCTCCTTTTTTATGTATAAATTTGAGGAAAGATAGGTAATTTAAGATGGTGTGTATATACAATATTAGGAGGGAAGTACATGCCAAATCCAGATAATCGAAGTGATAACGCTGAAAAGTTACAAGAAATGGTGCAAAATACAGTTGATAACTTTAATGAAGCAAAAGAAACAGCGGAACTTTCTAATGAAAAAGATCGTGCTGCTATTGAAGCAAAAAATCAAAGACGTTTAGAAAGTATTGACTCATTAAAAAGTGAAATCAAAGATGAATCTTAACAAAATGTACAAAAAGGGCTGACTTTTGTCAGCCCTTTTTCGTAATTGTAAAATTTTCAACGAGTAAACGCCAATTTTGTGGGAATGGTAAACCGATTTTCCAGTAACTAATACCACCTATACCTTGTTCTTTCATTAAATTGAATTTACTTTGAACAGACCGTGAATCTTCAAACCAAACTTCGTGTTGCACGCCGTTTTCATCAAAATAATTAAAATGAGGAGCTTGGGCTGTGAAATCATAACGAATAGGGACATTATATTTACGAGCTAGTGCAACAGCTGCGACAGAGCTAATTGCTTTTGCGGGTGGATTTCCTTGTTTAAATGGAAGCTTCCAATCAAACCCGTATAAATTTTGCCCCATCATAATTTTTTGGGGAGGCATTTGAGATTTTGCATATTGAAGTACTTCTTTCACCGGACCGATAGGAGAAATTGCCATCGGTGGCCCGCCCTGCCATCCCCAGTCATATGTCATAATGACGACGAAATCAACAATTTGCCCTTGCGCTTTATAATCGTGAGCTTCGAAAAATTTTCCCTTTTGATTTGAACTTGTTTTCGGTACGAGAGTTGTGCTCAATGTGTACCCGCTAGGTAAGCGTGTTTTTACATTTCGTAAAAAACGATTATACGCTTCGCGGTCTTCAGGTGCTACACTCTCGAAATCGAAATGAATGTCTCGCATGCCATATTTCTCAGCTGTTTGCAAAATGTTTGTAATAAATTTGTTTTGAATCGTTGCGTCGCGTAAAATAACCGATGTTAGATCGGCACTGAAATTACCATTTTCAATATTTGTAATAACGAGCATAGGGATTGTTTTACCCTGCGTTGCAATATTAGCGATTTTAGCTGTTTCAGTAGGTTCTTTTAATGTGCCATCTCTTTTTGCCTCAAAACTAAAATAAGCTAAGTATGTTAAAAATGGATTGATGGCACGTGTAGCATTAACTAAACTCTCTTTAATCGGTATAGTGGAAGGTTGTAAATAAGCGATGGATTCTACAGCTCGTTTTGTACCTTTTGGTACGTATAATTGTTGTCCGACATGGAGAATAGATTTTAAAGATAAATTATTAACTTTAGCTAAACTAGCGAGGGGGACATTATATGTTTGAGAAATTCGATATAGGCTGTCACCAGGCTGTACATAATAATTATTCCCTTTCGTATTAACGATAAGTGCCTGACCAACCACGAGCGTTTCAGCTGGATTTAATCCATTGTCTTTTACTATTTCGTCAGGTGTTGATCCATATTTTGATGCCAAGCTATATACGCTATCACCACTACGAACAGTTACAATTTGAATCATATGCTGGCTCCTTTCAGTAAAAGATTCACTGTTTTTATTTTATTTTTGATGTTACTGTATTATGATTAAATGTATGCAAGGTAGCAGAAGTGAAAGAAGGCGAATATACATATGTTTGTAGCAGAACATGAAGTTGAAATCCGTTATGCGGAAACAGATCAAATGGGTGTTGTTTACCATTCAAACTACTTAGTGTGGCTTGAGTTAGGTCGCACGAAACTTATACAAGATTTAGGTTTTTCATATGTTGAAATGGAGAAAGAAGGAATTATTTCTCCTGTGTTAGATTTACAAATTTCATACCGTAAAGCGATGCGTTACGGAGAAAAAGCAATCGTAAAAACATGGGTAGATACTGTGAGCCCACTTCGCGTTGTATATGGATATGAAATATATAATGGTGATGGTGAACTTTGTATTACTGCAAGTACGACGAATATTTGTGCGAAAAAAGAAGGGTTCCGCCCTGTATCATTTAAAAAGTTATATCCTGAGTGGTATGCGAAATATGAGGAAATTAAGAAAAAATAAAAAGCGTGGCAGAAGCCACGTTTTTTTATTTTTCATAATTAAATTGTGGGAAGTCGTCACCTTCGTTAAGTGTAACAGATAAATTATGTCCATCGAAGAACCATTCATCATCGCCTTCAATAAAGAAGTTAATACCTTCTTCTTGAATTTGAACAGCAGGATGTGCAGGGTCATCTTTACGAATACCTAAAGAAAGTCCTTTTTGCACAGTACTGCAACCACCGTATTGTACGAAAAAGCGTAGTGTTTCATTTGATTGTAAGTTTAATTCATTTTTATACCATTGTGCTGCTTCTTTTGTTACGGAAAGATTCATGTATAGTTCCTCCAAATTATGTTGCTTTTTCTTTAGTATAAAAAATAACGCAAAAAGACGCTATTAATATGCTTCACGTTTTCTTTTTGCGTTATGTGGGTTACGATCTTATTTTTGCTTTTTTGAAAAGTTTGCTTTTGGTTCAGTTTTATTTATAATTCGTCCGATATTTGCACGGTGTTTATAAATAACCATACCTGCTAATAAACACATCGCAATAATGAAGATTTTATCCCCGCTAACAATGGATGCAATAACAGCAACAACTGCTGTTACCATAGAAGAAAGTGATACGTATCTTGTTGTAAATAAAAGGGTGAAAAATACAACAGCCAATATTGCAAAAACAACTGGTGAAAAGCATAATAGCACCCCAGCAGAAGTTGCAACTGCTTTACCACCGCGGAATTTCGCGAAGATTGGATAGACATGTCCAAGAACAGCCGCTAACCCGAACCATAGTGGATGAATATCTAATCCGAAAATCATTGGTAGACTTGTTGCTAATGTCCCTTTTAAAATGTCAGCAATTGTAACGGTAAAACCTGCTTTTTTCCCTAATGTGCGGAATGTGTTTGTTCCGCCTAGATTACCGCTCCCGTGCTCACGAATATCGATTCCGTAGCCGATTTTTCCAACAACTAGTGCAAATGGAATCGAGCCAAGTAAGTAGGCAACGATAAATAAAAGATATGTAGTAACCATAAGTTCAGTCTCCTTTATTCAAATGTGTTGATAAAGGGTAAAAAGAGTTTTTCCCGTATATTGTACCATACATTTGTAAAGAGCACATTTCTTTTTTGTAAATGAAAAATTCATTATTTCGTGAAAAAAATTTCACAGTAATGTTACATTTCTCACAGAAACAGTAAGACTATATGTAGTAACATTTTAATCAAAAGATAACAACATATTGGTGGAGGGTTATAAATGTTACAAAATAATACACGTGGAGAAGAAGAATTAATGAAAGTGTTTGAGACAATAGTCCACGGCAATGAACAAGATTTGATGCAAGAAAATGCAAATGTAGACGGCCGCTCTCCAATGGGCGTAATGGGAACGTTCGCATCTGAGAGTGCAAAATATTATGCTGTTGAGAATTTATTGTCAGATCAAGTGAAAAAAGCGATAAATGAAAATATATTATATCCACATGATTTAGATTTTTATGCAACAGGAACGACGACTTGTTCACAAATTCCGTTAGCGCAAATGCTTGCTAACGGTTTTCATACTGGACATGGACATATGAGACAACCGCAAGACATTAAAAGTGCATTGGCTCTTTCGTCTATTATTTTTCAAGCGAATCAAAATATGCAGCATGGTGGTCAATCGTTTGCACTCTTTGATATTGATTTAGCACCTTATGTACGAAAAACAATTGAGAGACATAAAAAACGATTACAATCATATCCGCTTACGAAAGAACAAATAGAAGAATTTGCATGGAAAGAAACGGAAAATGATACGTATCAAGCGTGTGAGGCTTTCGTTCATAATTCGAATAGTATGCATAGTAGGGGCGGAGGACAAGTACCGTTTATTTCTATTAATTACGGAACAGATACATCAAAAGAAGGAAGAATGTTAATTAAACAACTTTTAAAAGCGACACAAGCTGGACTTGGTAAAGGAGAGACACCGATTTTTCCGATTCAAATTTTCAAGATGAAAAAAGGTGTGAATTTTGAAGAAAGTGATCCGAACTACGATTTATTTGAATTAGCATTAGAGACAACCGCAGAGCGATTATTCCCTAACTTTTCATTTTTAGATGCTCCGTTTAATGCAGTGCATTATGATGGAAGACCAGAAAGTGAAGTATGTTACATGGGATGTCGTACCCGTGTTATGTCTAATATACATGGAGAAGAAACAGCGATTGGTAGAGGGAATTTATCATTTACGTCTATTAATTTAGTGAAATTAGCGTTAATTAGTGGTTCAAAAGAAGCGTTTTTTGAAGCGCTAAACTATTATTTAGATTTAGGAATTAAGCAGCTATTAGAAAGATATGCGTATCAATGTACGAAGCGAGCAAGAGATTTTCAGTTTTTATATTCACAAGGTGTATGGCGTGGTGGAGAAACGTTGCAGCCTGAAGACTCCGTAGCCTCGATTTTAAAACAAGGGACGTTAAGTATTGGTTTTATCGGTCTTGCGGAATGTTTAGTAGCTTTAACAGGAAAGCATCATGGGGAAGATGAAGAATCATGGAAACTTGGGTATGAAATTATTTCCTTTATGAGAGATAGAATGGATAAAGCGACAGAAGAACATCAACTGAATTTCTCAGTAATTGCAACTCCAGCAGAAGGATTATCAGGGAAGTTTGTGAAAAAAGATAGAGAAGAATTTGGCGTGATTGGCGGCATAACGAACCATAATTACTATACGAATTCATTCCATATTCCAGTTTATTATAACATTCAAGCGATAAATAAAATCCGTTTAGAAGGCCCGTTCCATGCTCTCTGTAATGGAGGACACATTACTTATATTGAACTAGACGGAGCAGCAATGCATAACAAAAAGGCATTAAAACAAATTGTACAAGCCATGGCAGAACATGGCGTTGGATACGGTTCAATTAATCATCCTGTTGACCGTTGTAAGTGCTGTAGTTATCACGGGGTTATTGGGAATGAATGTCCAAGTTGCGGGAATGAAGATGAGGCTAATATAGAAAGAATTCGCCGTATAACAGGCTATCTTGTAGGAGATATGTCAAAGTGGAATAGTGCGAAACGTAGTGAAGAGATAGATCGGGTGAAACATAAATGAAAGTGATGAATATTATTCATGATAGTGTAGTAGATGGAGAAGGATTGCGGACAGTCGTGTTTTTTGCGGGCTGTCCGCATCGTTGCGTTGGTTGCCATAATCCGAAATCGTGGAATATTTGCAACGGAACGGAAATGACAGTAGAAGAAATTGTGAAAGAGATTGCAAGTAATCCATTAACTGATGTAACATTTTCAGGTGGAGATCCATTTTTTCAAGCTGCTGAAGTGAAAAAGGTAGCAAAAATCGTGAAAGATTTGAAAAAAAACCTATGGATGTATACAGGTTATACGTTAGAAGAGATACAGAGTTCTCAAAATAATGATATGATAGAGTTGTTACATTATGGGGATGTTTTAGTCGATGGAAGGTTTGAAATTGAGGAAAAAGATTTAACACTTCCATTTCGCGGAAGCTCCAATCAACGTATTATTCGATTGAAAGAGTAAAAAGGCGGGATAGATTATATGAACAAAACGGTATTGCTTGTTGAAGATGAAAGAAGATTACGTGAAATTGTTAGTGATTATTTTCGTAATGAAGGCTTTGAAGTAATCGAAGCAGAAGATGGAAAAAAAGCGCTAGAGTTATTTGCAGAGCATGAAATTGATTTAATTATGTTAGATATTATGTTACCGGAAATAGATGGATGGTCTGTTTGTAGAAGAATTAGAAAAGAATCAGCAGTACCAATTATTATGTTGACAGCACGTTCGGATGAGGATGATACATTGCTAGGTTTCGAATTAGGTGCAGACGAGTATGTAACGAAACCATTTAGCCCGAAAGTATTAGTAGCTCGTGCAAAGACGTTATTGAAACGTGCGGATGGTGCGGTAGGAGTAGCGGAAGAAAATGCTATGTCTTTAGCTGGAATAGAAGTGAATCGTCTATCTAGAACTGTTTTAGTAGATGGAGAAGAAATTATATTGACACATAAAGAATTTGAACTTCTTGTGTATTTAATGGAGAACAAAGGAATTGTGTTATCACGTCAACATTTATTAGACCAGTTATGGGGATATGACTATTACGGTGATGACCGAACGGTTGATACCCATATTAAAAAACTTCGAAATAAGCTAGGAGATAAAGCAAAGCATATCGGTACTGTTATTCGAGTTGGTTATAAATTTGAAGAATAATCTAGAACGATTTGTGTAATTTAGCCTAGGGAAATGGTAATTTTATACTCTCTTTTGAAGGTAAAATGTACAAAAAATACTTTTTTTGTCTACAATGTTAGATAAGTGTATTTTTTTAATTGGATTTCACGATGAGTTCACAAGAAGGACACAAAACGTGACTATACTGAAAATACGAATTCACCAGAGAGGGGAAATAAAACATGGGCTATTACGACGGACCAAATTTAAATGAAGAGCATAGTGAAACGAGAGAAGTGAGAAAATCAGGTAGTAAAAAAGGCTATTTCTTCACAGGTTTAGTGGGAGCTGTAGTCGGAGCGGTTTCGATTAGTTTTGCAGCACCATATATGCCATGGGCTCAAAATAATGGAGCGCCAGTATCATCATTTAGTTCGGATTCAAAAGTAGAAGGTACTGTAGTTCCTGTTGTAAATAAAGCGAAAAATGAAACTGATTTACCTGGTATGATTGAAGGGGCGAAAGATGTTGTTGTAGGTGTTATTAATATGCAACAAAGTGTTGATCCATTTGCAATGCAACCGACAGGTCAAGAACAACAAGCCGGTTCAGGATCAGGTGTTATTTATAAAAAAGCAGGAAATAAAGCATATATTGTAACAAACAACCACGTAGTAGATGGAGCAAATAAACTTGCTGTGAAGCTGAGCGACGGAAAGCAAGTTGATGCGAAATTAGTTGGTAAGGACCCTTGGTTAGACTTAGCGGTTGTTGAAATTGATGGATCTAATGTAAATAAAGTTGCCACTTTAGGTGATTCAAGTAAACTTCGTGCGGGTGAAAAAGCCATTGCAATCGGTAATCCACTTGGATTTGATGGAAGTGTAACGGAAGGTATAATCAGTAGTAAAGAACGCGAAATTCCGGTTGATATTGATGGGGATAAACGACCAGATTGGCAAGCACAAGTTATTCAAACGGATGCAGCGATTAATCCAGGTAATAGTGGTGGTGCATTATTTAACCAAAATGGTGAAATAATTGGGATTAATTCAAGTAAAATTGCACAACAAGAAGTTGAAGGAATTGGATTTGCTATTCCAATTAACATCGCAAAACCAGTTATTGAATCTCTTGAAAAAGATGGAGTAGTAAAACGTCCAGCTCTTGGAGTAGGTGTTGTTTCACTAGAAGATGTGCAAGCTTATGCAGTCAATCAATTGAAAGTACCGAAAGAAGTAACAAACGGCGTTGTATTAGGTAAAATTTACCCAATATCACCAGCTGAAAAAGCTGGTTTAGAGCAATATGATATTGTAGTAGCATTAGATAATCAAAAAGTAGAGAATGCTCTTCAATTCCGTAAATATTTATATGAAAAGAAAAAAGTAGGCGAGAAAGTAGAAGTTACATTCTACCGTAACGGTCAAAAAATGACGAAATCGGCTACTTTAGCAGATAATTCAGCTACAAAGAATCAATAATCGAAATAAAAGAAAGTCTCTTTCATATTGAAAGAGACTTTCTTTATCGGCTATACTAAAGGAATAGGAGGGATTAATTATGACAATTGAAAACCCAACTCGTACGGAAATTGGTGAAGTGTTAAAGAAAAGCAAAACAATTGCGGTTGTTGGATTATCAGATAAGCCAGAACGTACATCGTATATGGTTTCAAAAGCAATGCAAGATGCTGGATACCGCATTATTCCAGTTAATCCAACAGTAGATGAGGTGCTCGGAGAAAAGGCAGTTTCTTCACTAAAGGATATTAAGGAACACGTTGACATTGTAAATGTATTTCGTCGCTCAGAGTTTTTAATGGATGTTGCAAAAGAATTTGTAGAGATTGATGCAGATGTTTTTTGGGCACAATTAGGAGTACAAGATGAGGATACATATAAACTTTTAAAAGAAAAAGACTATACTGTAATAATGGATCGTTGTATTAAAGTAGAACATGCGATGACAAAATAGTATAGATTTAAAGGTAGAAAGATTGATTCAGCCCTCATTATAGATAAGTAGGGCCGATGAACGAGGTGTTCATCATGAGATTTTTTAAAGGCTGTTTTTGGGGATTGTTACTTGTAATCCCATTTTGGATCTTGATCATTTGGATCATAATAAAGGTTTGGAATGTGTAATCTTGGAATACATATCCATTTCTCGTTGACAAACGATTATTTTTCTGAAATAGTAGCCTAGAGGAATCCTTGTGAGAAAACAAGGATTTTTCTATTGAAAATGGTATATAAAAGAGATAAGATAACTTGCCAAAACGATAGTCGAGGCGTTATTCTATAATAGAAACATATGTTCTGATTTTGGATTAGGAAAGGGGCAAGGAGTTTGGCGAAGCATCAGTTCCAATATAATGAAGATGCGATTCAAGTGTTAGAAGGACTTGAAGCCGTTCGAAAACGCCCGGGTATGTATATCGGGAGCACGGACAGCCGTGGATTGCATCATTTAGTATATGAAATAGTAGATAACTCCGTTGACGAAGCGTTAGCGGGATTTGGCGACGAAATTTCAGTCGTAATACATAAAGATAATAGTATTAGCGTTATAGATAAAGGGCGAGGAATGCCTACGGGAATGCATAAACTTGGGAAACCTACACCTGAAGTTATTTTAACTGTACTTCATGCCGGTGGTAAGTTTGGTCAAGGTGGTTACAAAACGAGTGGTGGTTTACACGGTGTTGGGGCATCGGTTGTAAACGCCTTATCAGAATGGTTAGTCGTAACGATTAAGCGTGACGGAAATATTTACGAACAACGCTTTGAAAATGGCGGTGTTCCTGTAACGACGCTTGAGAAAATCGGGAAGACGAAAGAGTCTGGTACTACGATGCATTTCAAACCAGATACAACGATTTTCAGCACAACAAATTATAATTATGAAACATTATGTGAGAGATTACGTGAATCTGCATTCTTATTAAAAGGGATGAAAATCTCAATAAAAGATGAACGAAATGATTTAGAGGATGTATTTCATTATGAAACGGGAATTGAAGCTTTCGTTTCCTATTTAAACGAAGAAAAAGATTCCATTCATCCAGTTGTATATTTCACTGGTGAACAAAATGGAATTGAAGCAGAACTAGCATTTCAATTTAACGATGGCTACTCAGAAAACATTTTATCGTTTGTAAATAACGTACGTACAAAAGATGGTGGAACACACGAAGCTGGATTTAAAACAGCGATGACGCGTGTGTTTAACGAGTATGCTCGTAAAGTAGCACTATTAAAAGAAAAAGATAAAAACTTAGAAGGTACAGATATTCGTGAAGGTGTAGCGGCTATCGTTTCGGTACGTGTACCAGAAGAAGTGCTTCAGTTTGAAGGGCAAACGAAGGGGAAACTAGGTACAAGTGAAGCGCGTTCTTCAATTGATGCCATTGTATCTGAGCATTTAGCATACTTTTTAGAAGAAAATCCTGATGTAGCTACACTTCTTGTGAGAAAAGCAATTAAAGCAGCACAAGCACGTGAAGCAGCCCGTAAAGCAAGAGAAGAAGCGCGTAGTGGTAAGAAAAAGAAAAAATCAGAAGGTACGTTAAGCGGGAAATTAACACCTGCACAATCACGTAACCCGCAAAAAAATGAACTATACCTAGTAGAGGGTGACTCTGCCGGTGGTTCTGCAAAACAAGGACGAGACCGACGTTTCCAGGCCGTATTACCGTTACGTGGTAAAGTAATTAATACAGAAAAAGCAAAGCTTGCTGATATCTTTAAGAATGAAGAGATTAATACAATCATTTATGCGATTGGCGGCGGTGTAGGAAATGAATTTGATGTTGAAGATATTAACTACGATAAAGTTGTAATTATGACCGATGCCGATACGGATGGGGCTCATATTCAAGTATTGTTATTAACGTTCTTCTACAGATATATGAAGCCACTTATCGAAGCTGGTAAAGTATTTATCGCACTTCCCCCTTTATACAAAGTAAGTAAAGGAAAAGGTAAGAGTGAGGTAATTGAATACGCTTGGTCAGATGAGGAATTAGACGGTGTAACGAAAAAAGTTGGAAAAGGCTATATGTTACAACGTTATAAAGGACTTGGTGAAATGAATGCGGATCAATTATGGGAAACAACAATGAATCCTGAAACGCGTACATTAATTCGCGTGAAAATTGATGATGCAGCTAGGGCAGAGCGCCGCGTTACAACGTTAATGGGCGATAAAGTAGAACCGCGCCGTAAATGGATTGAACGTAATGTACAGTTTGGTATGCAAGAAGAAGGAAATATTTTAGAAAATGAAATGATTATGGAGACGGAGGTGGAATAACATGCAAGCAGAGAAGTTTCATGACCTCCCGCTTGAAGACGTGTTAGGTGATCGCTTTGCACGTTATAGTAAATATATTATTCAAGATCGTGCACTTCCAGATGCGCGTGACGGCTTAAAGCCAGTACAAAGACGTATTTTATATTCTATGTATGTAGAAGGTAATGTACATGATAAAGCGTTCCGTAAGTCAGCTAAAACAGTCGGTAACGTTATTGGTAATTATCATCCACATGGTGATTCCTCTGTATATGAGGCGATGGTACGTTTAAGCCAAACTTGGAAAGTACGTAATGTTTTAGTTGAAATGCATGGTAATAACGGTAGTGTTGACGGGGATCCAGCAGCAGCAATGCGTTATACGGAAGCTCGTTTATCACCAATTGCATCTGAGTTATTACGTGATCTTGATAAAGAAACAGTAGAATTCGTATCAAACTTTGATGATACGAGTGAAGAACCAGTTGTATTACCAGCAGCGTTCCCGAATTTATTAGTGAACGGATCTACAGGGATTTCCGCTGGTTATGCAACAGAAATTCCTCCGCATCATCTTGGAGAAGTTATTGATGCTACAATGATGCGTATTGATAAGCCAAATAGTACTGTTGATGATTTATTAACAGTTATGAAAGGACCAGATTTCCCAACAGGCGGTATTATTCAGGGGATTGATGGTATTAAAAAGGCGTATGAAACAGGTAAAGGTAAAATTATTATTCGCGGAAAAGCAGAAGTTGAAACAGTGCGTGGTGGGAAACAACAAATTGTAATCACTGAAATTCCTTACGAAGTGAATAAGGCAAACCTTGTAAAGAAAATGGATGAATTACGTCTAGATAAAAAGTTAGATGGTATTGCTGAAGTGCGTGATGAGACAGATCGTACTGGTTTACGAATTGTTGTTGAATTAAAGAAAGAAGCAAACGCCGAAGGTATTTTAAATTATTTATATAAAAATACAGATTTGCAAATTCCATATAACTTTAATATGGTAGCGATCAATAATCGTCGTCCAACACTTATGACATTACCGAAAATTTTAGATGCTTATATTGGACATCAAAAAGAGGTTATTACGAGACGTTCGCAATATGAATTAAGAAAAGCAGAAAATCGTCAACATATTGTAGAAGGTTTAAAGAAAGCATTATCGATTTTAGACCAAGTAATTGAGACAATTCGAGCTTCAAAAGATAAACGTAACGCGAAAGATAATTTAAGTGCAAAATTTGGCTTTACAGAAGCACAGGCAGAAGCAATTGTTTCCTTGCAATTATATCGCTTAACGAATACAGACATTACGGCGTTACAAGAAGAAGCAGATGAGCTTAATAAGAAAATTATTGAGCTACAGGCAATTTTACAAAGTGAAAAAAGATTACTTCAAGTAATTAAAACTGATTTAAAGAGAGTTAAGAAAACGTATAGTGATGATCGACGCGCGATTATTGAAGATCAAATCGAGGAAATTAAAATCGATGTAGAAGTGATGATCCCACAAGAAGATGTCATCGTTACTGTAACGAAAGAAGGATATGTGAAACGTACTGGATGGCGCTCACATAATGCCTCAAACGGCAAAGACTTCGGTATGAAAGAGGGTGACATCTTACTTGAACGATTCGATACGAATACGACAGAGACAGTCCTCTTATTTACGAATAAAGGAAACTATATATATCTGCCAGTATACGAAATGCCAGATATTCGTTGGAAAGATTTAGGTCAGCACGTTGCTAATATCGTTTCACTCGACCGGGATGAAACAATCATTTGGGCAACGGTTGTACCGAACTTTGAGGAAGAAAAACGATTTATCGTATTTGTAACACGAAATGGTATGATAAAGAAAACAGAATTAAATCAATATAAAGTTCAGCGTTATTCAAGGGCATTCGTTGCTGTAAACTTGAAAAAAGATGATGAAGTTGTCGATATATTTGCGACAGATGGAACGAGTGATATTGTTCTTGCTACACACGGTGCATATGCACTTATTTTCCATGAAGAGGAAGTAAGTCCAGTCGGTGTAAGAGCTGCTGGAGTGAAAGCAATTAATTTAAAAGAAGATGACTATGTCGCTTCTGGTAAACCGTTAAATGGTGACAAAGATCAACTTATTCTCGTAACACAGCGCGGTGCTGTAAAACGCCTAAAAGCATCAGAAATTGAGAAATCAACGAGGGCGAAGCGAGGTCTTGTTATTTTCAAAGAATTAAAACGTAATCCGTACCGCATTGTCGGTATTGAAATCGTTCGGGACGATGAATTAGTTTACATGAAGACAGAGAAAAACATTGTAGAAGAAATTGATCCGAAAGCGTATCGAAATAAAGACCGGTATAGTAATGGTAGCCTTGTGCTAGATGTTAATGATACTGGTGAAGTAGTAGAAACGTGGACGAAGAAAAGACCAGAATAAAGAGGGCATCTTGCTATGAATAGTAGCAAGATGCTTTTTTCTAGGCAATTTATTATGTAAATAATAATAATCTTGTTATAATAACTGAATGAAATCGTTCTCATAAAGTTCAACTAATCGGGCTTTAACAAGCAGTTGATTCCTCACCTAATTCCTTAGCTTTCACTGAATTTTGGGTTAGGAATCTTACTGCTCGTTAAAGCGGCACAAATGGAGGGGCAACATGAAAAAAATAGGTGTAGGGATTGTAGGATTTGGTTTTTCTAGTACGACATTTCATATCCCACTATTACAAACAATAGAAGAATATGATATTCGTGCTGTATTATCCTCAAAAGAAGAGGTAGTAAAAGACACATTACCAAACGCTAATGTTGTTAGTACAATTGATGAATTGGTGAAGCGAGCTGATGTTGACTTAGTTGTTATTACATCACCTAATACAACTCATTTTCCATATGTAAAAGAAGCAATTTTAAAAGGTAAGCATGTTGTTGTAGAAAAACCATTTGTTGTCTCAATTGAAGAAGGGGAAGAGCTTATTTCATTAGCAGAGCAGCATAATGTAATGTTAAGCGTATATCATAATCGTCGTTTTGATAATGATTTCTTAACAATTAAGAAATTGTTAGGAGAAAACAGAGTAGGGAATGTATACGCATATGAATCGAATTTTGATCGTTTCCGTCCACATGTACGTGATCGATGGAGAGAAAAAAATCTACCAGGCTCCGGTATATTATACGATTTAGGATCGCATTTAATTGACCAAGCGTTATCAATATTCGGGAAACCAGATGCGATAAGTGCAGATGTAATAAAACAACGACCAGGTGCAGAGGTGGATGATTATTTCCACATAGTACTTCATTACGGAGTTAAACGTGTCATTTTACGTAGTAGCAGTTATGTGAAAAAAGCTGGACCACATTTTATAGTGCATGGAGAGAAAGGTTCTATCGTGAAGTACGGTATGGATTCGCAGGAAGAGCAATTAAAAAATGGAATGAAGCCAGGTGATAACGGTTATGGAGTAGACGATGAAGAGAATTTTGCTACTTTAGAAACAGAAGACAGCTTAGAGCGTATTCCAACAGAAGTCGGTTGTTATGACAATTATTATAAAGGTGTACGAGATAGTATATTAAATGGTGAGGAACTACCTGTAACAGCAAAAGAAGGTTTAGATGTTATTAAAATGATTCAATTAGCGATTGAAAGTAGTGAAAAGGCTAGAGTCATTTCTATAAAATAAAAAGACACGAAATTCGTGTCTTTTTTATTAGGAATATGTGAATATGATTAATTAATTAGTTTAGTCGTTTATCATACATTAATTGGATTTGTATGCCATAAGGATCTTCAATAATACCATATGCTTCACTAAATATATTTTTTTCTAGCGGAGAGATTATTTTCACATGCTTATCGGAAATTAAATTATTATAAAACCGTTGTATTTCTTCTAAATTAGCGCTTTGAATGCAAAGTGACATGTTATTTCCAACGTTATAACGTTCATTATGCTTCATTGTATCTTCTGCTATCATTAGCTTTGTATTCCCAATTTGTAAAACAGAGTGAGCAATATGATCTTTATTTTCACTTGTAATTTTAAAAGAACTATCTCTTTTCGCCAGTTCTTCATACGTAACAATCATTAATTTTTTGGCTTTTAAATTACGTGTATAAAAGTTAATCGCCTCCTTTGCTTGCCCGTTCATTGAAAGAAAAATAGCTATCTCTAATGTCATAAATATATAACTCCTTTATTAGTTGATAATTATAATATAGATTAAAAAGGTTTCAATACATGATACCTTTTTGGGAGGGAAATATGAAAAAAACTGAACGAATAAATGACATGCTTATTTTCTTAAATAATAAAAGATATTTTAATTTAAAAGATTTAATGGCTAGATATGATATTTCTAAAAGTACTGCGTTGCGAGATATTCAATCATTGGAAGAAATAGGTGTACCCATATATTCTGAATTAGGTAGAAATGGAAGTTATAAAATTATAGAAAATAGTGTGTTATCGCCAATTTATTTTAGTGTGGATGAAATGTATGCGTTATACTTTTCAATTCTTACGCTAAATGGATACAAGACAAAACCATTTAATGTAGAAAGTATTGCGCTTGAAAATAAATTTAAACATGTATTACCTGATAATGTGAGTAAAAATATTTCAATTATGGAACGAACGCTTTCCTTTGAAGTAACAAATCATAGTAATTTTAGTCCGTTCTTAAAAGAAATTTTACAGGGAATTTTTGCTGAGCAAGTTTATCATTTAACATATTTAAAAAAAGGTGAGGAGAAAGCATTGGTTGCCCAATTTATTCGAATAGAATCTAAATTTGGCCAGTGGTATGCTAAAATCTTTAATTTTGAGACAAATCATGTTCAAATAATTAGATGTGATAAAATTCTTTCTATTGTGGAAACAAGCAATGTTCATCCAAAAAATCTTGAAGAATTATTAAGTTATCTTACTACCTTTCACAGAAAGTCTGATGCAATTGATTTTAGCGTCATTGTTAATCAAAAAGGAAAAGACATTTTTGATAAAGAGAATTACCCTTCCATGAGGTTGCAAAAGGAAAATGAAAATTACATTATAACAGGCTATTTTAACAAGCAAGAATCTGATTTTATTTCAAATTATTTTCTGAATTTCGGTGAAACGATTATTTCAATTCAGCCTGTTATGCTAAAAGAGTTAATCTATAATAAGGTGTTATCTATAAAGCAGCATTTAACTTCTTTAAGATAAAGTTAGTTTTAGCTATTTATTTGATATGAAAAAGCCCTTGAGATTTAAATATCCAAAGGGCTTTTTGGTGATTGTATTTGTTTTTTAGAAACAATTATTTTTCTGGGACGGACAGTCCATAAAAGAACATCGTAACGATATCTTTTATATGTTTTTCCCGATCTCCTTCAAGAAGTTGTGCTCCAAATTCATCACCTAATTTTGTAAACATTTGAATGTAAAGTAACATCATTTCTTTAGTAAGGTGTGGATTAATTTCGTTTTTGCGCTGAGCTTGTTCTAATATTTCTAAATACCAGGGTAGGGTTTTTTCATTTTGATAACTATAAATAAACTTACGGAGTTCTTCGTCCCTTTGCATCATTTGTAGTAACATATCAGGTTGAAATAATCCGCCAGTATTCATTTTTCTTACAATCATTTTTTGCATCATATCATGAAAAGGTAATTTTTCTTCTGCAAGCTCTTTATAATATTGAAATTCAGATATGATAAATTCTTGTATAAGCTCCCTAAATAACGCATCTTTACTTCCGAAATGATTATAAATTGTAACTTGAGAAACGTTTGCTTCTTTTGCGATATGTTCTATTTTCACTTCATTAAATCCACGTTCTGAAAATAATACGAATGCTGCTTCTTTAATGGCACGCTTTTTCTTTTCTTTTACTCTTTCAAAGCCGTTCAATGCAATCACCTCACTTAAAATATACAAGAAAAAATAATGGAAAACAATAATTTTGAAATATGGACTAATAAATATTTCAAAAAGTTGTTGCGAATATGGAAGATGAGGAGTACAATAATTTTGAAATATCAAACATTAAATATTTCAAAAAATGAGGTGGAATTATGATTTCAGTTCAAGATGTCACAAAACAGTTTTCGAACGGAAAAGGTTTGTTTCATATTACATTTGATGTAAAAGAGGGAGAAGTATTTGGTTATTTAGGACCGAATGGTGCCGGGAAATCAACGACGATTCGTAATTTAATGGGATTTATAAAACCGACAACTGGTAAAGCGACAATTTTTGGATTAGATTGTTGGAATGAAGCGGCGAAAATTCAAAGGGAAGTTGGTTACTTACCGGGTGAAATTTCTTTTATTGAAGGAATGAACGGATTAGAGTTTTTAAAATTAATGCAAGGAATGCGTGGATTAAAGGATACGAAAAGACGAGATGAACTGATAGAGCGTCTGCAATTTGATGTGAAAACACCGATTCGCAAAATGTCTAAAGGAATGAAGCAAAAAGTAGGGATAGTCGCTGCATTTATGCACGATCCAGAGGTGTTAATTTTAGATGAACCAACATCTGGACTTGATCCACTTATGCAGCAAGTATTTATAGATTTAATATTAGAGGAAAAGCAAAGAGGAAAAACAATCCTAATGTCATCACATATTTTTACTGAAATTGAGAGAACTTGTGATAGAGTAGCTATTATTAAAGATGGTCGACTCGTAACGGTTGAAAATATTCACGATTTACAAAGTATGAGAAGACAGGTGATAGATGTAACAGTATCATCAGAAGAAGAGATTGAGTCCCTTACAAAGTGTAATTTGCAATTTGAAGCGGTAAAAGGCAGAGAGGCATCTATCATTGTACAAGGAAACTATCAAACTGTTTTACAAACACTTTCAAACTATAATGTAACGGCACTTCAAACGAGAGCGATGGATTTAGAACATTTATTTATGCATTATTACGATAAGAAAGAAGGGGTAACGCATGAATAAGCAATTATTTTTAGCTAGTTTGAAAGAAACACAAAAAAGTATTTTGAGTTATGCGTCTGGTGCAGCTTTATATCTGTGGTTATTAATTTGGATATTCCCGTCAATGGTATCAGCGAAAGGGCTAAATGAATTAATAGCTGCCATGCCTGATAGTGTGAAAAAAATCGTTGGTATGGAAAGTCCGATTCAAAACGTAATGGATTTTCTAGCGGGCGAATACTATAGTCTATTGTTTATTATCATTTTAACAATTTTTTGCGTAACAGTTGCGACACATTTAATTGCTCGTCATGTAGATAAAGGAGCAATGGCATACTTGCTAGCAACACCTGTATCTAGAGTGCAAATTGCGATTACACAAGCTGCTGTTCTCATATTGGGACTTCTAATTATTGTATCTGTTACGTATGTAGCTGGGTTAGTAGGTGCAGAATGGTTTTTACAAGATAATAACTTAAATAAAGAATTATTTTTGAAGATAAATGTAGTCGGAGGGCTCATATTTTTAGTCGTTAGTGCGTATTCATTTTTCTTTTCTTGTATATGTAATGACGAAAGAAAAGCACTAAGTTATTCAGCGAGTTTAACTATCTTATTTTTCGTATTGGATATGGTAGGGAAGTTAAGTGATAAGTTAGAATGGATGAAAAACCTATCATTATTTACGCTGTTTCGTCCGAAAGAAATTGCTGAAGGATCATATAATATATGGCCGGTAAGTATAGGTTTAACTACTGTAGCGCTTTGTATTTTTATCGTAGCGATTGTAGTATTTAGGAAGAGGGATTTACCGTTATAGAGTAGAAAGTCCACTGAGAAAGTGGGCTTTTTTTATTTGTAAATTTAAACTAGTATGTTTATTGCATCCTTATAAAGGATATTTATCTTTTCAGTTACAAAAATATTCAAAAAAGTGAACCTTTTTCTAGGTTCATACGTCTAATATATGTAAAGTTAAATTGGAAGTGATGAAGTGAGGATGAAACAGGAGGAGCAATTGTGAAAGTAATCCCTTTATATAAAATGATTGTAAAAGAAGAAACGGATGTTTCTTTAGCGAAAAAAGGTGATCATGAAGCCTTTATAGCGCTTATACATACAGAAAAAGCGAAGATGTATCGAATAGCAAAGGCGATGTTACGTGATGAGACAAATATAGAGGATGCGATACAGACAACAATTTTAAAAGCCTATGAAAATATAAAAAAATTAAAAAAAGAAGAATTTTTTCAAACTTGGTTAATTCGAATACTAATAAATGAGTGTAACAATATTATTAGAGCGTATAAAAATGTAATTGTGACAGAAGAGAATGATTACATTATGAGTGCGTGTGATCAGTATGAAGATATAGATTTGTGTAATGCGATTCAATCGTTACATGAAGAATTAAGAGCTGTTACGGTGCTTTATTACTATGAAGACATGAATCAAGAGAGTATAGCAAAGCTGTTAGAAATACCGAAAGGAACAGTGAAATCAAGATTATCACGTGCGAGGGAACAACTACAAAAACGATTAAAGATGGAATAGGGGGTGTAAAGGATGGATAATGAAAAATTATTTGATGAGAAATTAAAAAAGAGAATAAAAGATGAAAATGTTATTGTACCTCCAGAGTTAAATGAAAAGATTAATGGCACGCTACATAATCTTAAGGTAAAAAAGAAGAGTTACAAAATTCATATGATGATAATTAGTGCAGCGGTTTGTATACTTTCAGTGGTATCTATGTCTGAGTTTTCTATACAAAGTTTTGCGCAAAATGGTGGAGTATTTGAATATGTAAAGAAAAAAGCGTTTTCTGATTATGAAAATGAAGAAGAAATAAAATCGAATGTACATTATCCAGATAAAGAAAAGATTCATCAAAAAATGCTAGATTCTATTGATTATTTTAAAAATATTTCAGGACAATTTGAGGAATATTCTAGCTCATCAAGAATTGCTACAACATATAAGTATGCGATTGATACGGAGAAACAAAGAGGTATCTCTTCGAAAGAAGATAAACTAGCCAAAAAACGAACAATTATATATAACGAGGGCAAGAAAAAAGAGTTTGATGATGAGAAGTATACCTATAAAGAGACAAAATGGAACCCGAAAGAAAGAAACAATGAACTATTAAAATTAAATCCTACGGAAAGGTTAGTGAGAAAATCAGATGAGAAAAAGAGATATGATGATGAATATATAGGGCTAGCTAAATATAGTATTCAATCAGAATTCGCAGATTTATTAATTCGATATAAAGATTGGAATTATAAAGAAACGAAATATCTTGGATTAGATTGCTACAAAATTGAAGGAGTTATAAACATAGAGATGCCTGTTAGCACCTCTGAAA
Organism: Bacillus sp. BR3(2024); assembly: GCF_039134555.1. Taxonomy (NCBI): domain Bacteria; kingdom Bacillati; phylum Bacillota; class Bacilli; order Caryophanales; family Bacillaceae; genus Bacillus; species Bacillus sp. BR3(2024). The sequence goes on along the minus strand of NZ_CP152433.1, from coordinate 3,436,604 downwards.
ATTTAAGAGGGAAATTCGAAATGGTTGTGGAGAAAAATACAGGGATTATGTTGAAATTTCTTAGTTTTCAAGAAGGCTTGATTCAATATTCAGTTACGACTGAATGGATACAAATAGATAAGGGATTGAAAGAAAGTATATTTCAAAAGGATAGCGCTAAATATGAAAAAATGAAAAACATATTGGATGAATAGAAACAGGAGGAGAGTAAATGGGGAATCATTCATCTTTAAGAGAAGAGAAAAATAAGCAAAAATATAAAAAGAAAAAGATAATAAGTTTACTATTGGCGGTATTACTATTTGGTGGAATTGGCTATGGAGCCTATGTATATATGAAAACTTCTAGTCTTGTACAAAAATCTAATTTGAATTTAGCACGAGGTGAAAAATCCAATTTACGTGAGAAATCTGTAAAGCCAATTGCAAATCATGTTTCACTTTTAATTATGGGAATTGATGAAAATCAAGAACGACAAAAGGAATATAATGGTGCATTTCATACAGATGCATTATTGTTAGCGACTTTTAATAAAGACGATAAAACAGTGAAATTAACGAGCATACCACGTGATACATATACATATGTTCCAGTTGAAAAGAAAAAAGATAAAATAACCCATGCATATGGAAGTGGTTTCGTTAAAAATGGTAAAGATGGAGGACCGCAAGCTTCTGTGGAAGCGGTAGAAAAATTGTTACAGGTGCCTGTTGATTATTTTGTGAAATTTAATTTTGGTTCCTTTACTAAAATTGTTGATGGGTTAGATGGTATTGAAGTGGATGTCCCAGTTGAATTTACGGAGCAAAATAGTAAAGATGAACCTGATGCGATTCATTTGAAAAAAGGATTACAAAAATTAAATGGGGAAGAAGCACTTGCACTAGCAAGAACGCGCCATATTGATAGTGATGCAATGAGAGGACAGCGCCAACAACTTGTTATTGAAGCGATTTTAAGTAAATTAAAAAGTGTAGGATCGGTTACGAAGCTAGAAAAAATAGTTGAGGCGGTTGATGATGATTTTAAAACAAATTTAGTAATGGATGATATTTTATCTTTTTATAAATACGGTTTAAACGGTTCAGTTGAAAAAATACAATTAGCTGGTGATGATTTATACTTACCTAATGGCCCAAACGGGCAACGTGTATATTATTATAATCCTAATAAAAAAGATCTACAGAGTTTGAGTAATACTCTTAGAACACATCTAGGATTAAGTGAAAAACAGATTGAGGAGAATTAAAGCAGATGTAATGTCTGCTTTTTTATTATGTTAAATAGTATGTCTTTTATTCGTAAATATTATATACTATTTTCAAATTTAAGATAATAGTGTAACATAAAGTTATAGTTTAAGTTAAATAACAGGGGGCTATTACATAGAATATATCATTAGCAATTATTGAAATAGTATGGGAGAAATGAAAATACAGGGGAGTATCAAAAATGAGAATCGTAAAGAATTTAACATTCCAAGTTATTGTGGCCATTATTTGTGGTATTGCAGTAGGGGCAATTTGGCCGAGTGTTGGACAACAAATGAAGCCAATTGGTGAAACATTCATCAATATGATTAAAATGGTTATTGCACCGATTATCTTTTTAACAATTGTGCTCGGTATTGCAAGTATGGGAAGTATGAAAAAGGTAGGCCGTGTTGGTGGGAAGGCACTATTATATTTTGAAATTGTTACAACAGCGGCTTTAATTATTGGTATCATCGTAGCGAATGTTGTACGTCCAGGAGATGGATTAGATCCCTCAAAACTAAAAGGCGGAGATGTTTCACAATATGTACAAAGTGGGCAAGAAATGAAATGGATGGATTTCTTTTTACATATCGTGCCGTCTAACATGTTTGAAGCATTTGCCAAAGGTGATATTTTACAAGTTCTGTTCTTCTCCATTTTATTCGGAGCAGGGTTAACGATGTTAGGAAAAAATGGACAACCGGTTATTGACTTTTTTGAAAGATTATCGAAAGTATTTTTTAACATTTTATCAATTGTAATGAAATTAGCACCGGTTGGAGCATTCGGTGGGATGGCATTTACAATTGGGAAGTATGGTTTAAGCACGCTCATACCACTTGGTAAATTAATGATTTGTGTATATGCGACAATGGCATTATTTGTTTTTATTGTTTTAAATTTTATTTGTAAATTGTATAAATTTAGTTTGTGGAAATATTTAGCGTATATTAAAGAAGAATTACTTATTGTTCTCGGGACATCATCGTCAGAATCAGTACTGCCGCGGATGATGACAAAGATGGAAGACTTCGGGTGTTCGAAACCGGTAGTAGGTTTAGTCATTCCAACAGGCTATTCTTTTAACTTAGATGGAACAACAATTTATTTATCGATGGCTACTATATTTTTAGCGCAAGTTTTTCACGTCGATCTTTCACTAGGTCAACAATTAACTATAATAGCTATTTTGTTAGTTACATCTAAAGGAGCAGCAGCAGTAACCGGCGGGGGATTCATTGTACTAGCATCTACTCTATCTGCAATGAATGTTATCCCATTAGAAGGTTTAGCGTTATTACTTGGTGTAGATCGTTTCATGTCAGAAGCACGTGCTATCGTTAATTTAATTGGTAACGGTATTGCAACTGTAGTTGTTGCGAAAAGTGAAAATGAATTTGATGATGAGAAGTATACGAGAGTAGTAGAGGAAATGAAAAGAGAAAAAATGGTCGGGTAAAAAGTCAGCTTTGCTGACTTTTTTATTTTTGTAGAAAAGATGTTTTTAGATATATGCATTATTTATTAGCAATAATTAACAAGTATTCAAGTGGTAAATGAGATGAAAGTGATTAAAACAACGAATGTGTATGAATGCGAAATAAGGTTTGAACAAAATATGGAATTTTTATGAATATTACTGTAAAAAAATAATTTTTTAAAAATTTTCAATAATAATACTTTACAAAAATTAAAAAATTAGTAGAATAAGAATTAGTAAGAATCGTCTGATAAATATATAGAGAAAAACAGAATTATCAGAAAATTCTTTAATAGCTATCGTTAAGAATTAGGGAGGGTACAAAATGAAAAAGAAACAAATGAAAAAACTAACAGCAGTTGTAGCACCGGTTTTAGCAATGAGCATGGCGTTAACAGCATGTTCTACATCAGGTGGAGATAAGAAGACAAGCACAAATTCTAGCTCTAGTGGAGATAGTAAATCAGGGGAAAAATTAGCAGCAAAACAAGTGTTAAATCGAACAGTAACACAAGAGATTCCGACGATGGACTCTTCAAAATCAACTGATACAGTATCTTCACAAATGCTAGGTAATACGATGGAAGGGTTATATCGTCTTGATAAAGACAATAAGCCGATTCCAGCAGCAGCAGAATCTAGCACGAAAAGTGAAGATGGTAAAAAATATACGTTCAAACTACGCAAAGATGCAAAATGGTCAAATGGAGATCCAGTAACTGCGAAAGATTTCGTATACGCTTGGCAACGTCTATTAGATCCAAAAACAGCTGCTGAGTATGCATTTATCGCATTCCCGATTAAAAATGCAGAAGTAGTAAATAAAGGAGAAAAACCTGTAACTGAATTAGGAGTAAAAGCAGTAGATGATCTTACGCTTGAAGTTGAGTTAGAGCAAGCAGTACCGTACTTCTTAAACTTAGTAGCATTCCCATCATATTATCCATTAAACGAAAAGTTCGTAAAAGAAAAGGGCGAGAAGTTCGGTTTAGAGTCTGATACAACTGTCTATAATGGACCGTTCGTTCTTAAAGATTGGAAGCATGAACAAGGATGGCAATTAAAGAAAAATGATCAATATTGGGATAAAAAGACTGTGAAACTGGAAGAAGTTAACTTTAGTGTTGTTAAAGAGGCTGCGACTTTAGTCAATCTATATGATAGCGGTCAAGTTGACTTTGCTTTATTAAATGGAGAGTTCGTTGATAAATATAGAAGCAAGAAAGATGAATTTGGCACATATTCACAAGTGAGTACGTATTTCATTCGTATGAACCAAAAACGTGATGGACAAGACACGCCATTAAAGAGCAAAAAATTACGTGAAGCAATTGCGCTATCAATTGATAAAAAGAATTTAGCAAATGTAATTTTAAATGATGGATCAAAAGAAGCTGACTTCTTAGTACCAAAAGGGTTAGCAACTGGACCGGACGGTAAAGATTTCCAAGAAACATTTAAAAACGGTTTGAAACCAAATCCTAAAAAAGCTGCTGCAGCTTGGGAAGAAGCGAAAAAAGAACTTGGAAAAGATCAAGTTACGATTGAATTCTTAAACTACGATACTGGTAATGCGAAAAAAGTTGGCGAATATATTAAAGATCAGATTGAGAAAAACCTAAAAGGTGTAACAGTTAATATTAAACTTCAACCATTTAAGCAAAAACTAAAATTAGAAACTGAACAACAATATGATATTTCGTATGGCGGATGGAATCCGGATTATGCAGATCCAATGACGTTCTTAGATATGTTTGAGACTGGACATTCTCATAACCAAATGAGCTTCTCTGACCCTAAATATGATGGCATGGTGAAAAAAGCTGGAACGGAATTAATGAGCGATGCGAAAAAACGTTGGGAAGAGTTAGGAAAAGCTGAAAAAACATTACTTGAAGAAGATGTAGCGATTGTACCTTTATATCAACGTGGAGATTCTTATGTTTTACAACCAAATGTAAAGGGAGTAGTAAAACATAATATCAGTCCAGAATTTAGCTTTAAGTGGGCATATGTGACTGAAAAATAATAGAGTTGAAAAAGCATTTAAAAGTGGCTTAGCTACCTTTAAATGCTTTTTTTGTGAGCTTAAAATACTAATTTTTAGTATGGTTAAATAGAGGAGAATAAGGTGTATAGTATGTACATATAGTAGATGGGGGATAAATCCTACTAAAATAAAAAGTCAGAATATTTAAAATTAAACTATTTACAAATGCGAAAAAAAGAGTAGAATAGCATTAGTTGTAATTTTCATAAAAATAAATCTTTAGTAAGGGGTCTCTCAAGGGTTGGTAATGTACATATAATTAGGGAGGGTACAAAAATGAAGAGAAAAAAGATGAAAAAGTTAACGGCAGTTGTGGTACCAGTTTTAGCGATGAGTGTTGCATTGACAGCATGTTCTGGGTCAGGTGGGGAAAAGAAAACGACTACTACATCAAATAGTGGGGAAGAAAAAAAATCTGATATTAAATATGCAGCGAAACAAGTATTAAATCGTACGGAAAACCAAGAAATTCCGACGATGGATACTTCTAAATCTACTGATACATTAGGTGCGCAAATTTTAGGGAACACGATGGAAGGCCTATATCGCCTTGATAAAGATAATAAGCCAATTCCTGCTGCGGCAGAGTCTAGTACGAAAAGTGAAGATGGTAAAAAGTATACGTTTAAACTGCGAAAAGATGCAAAATGGTCAAATGGTGATCCTGTAACAGCGAAAGATTTCGTTTTCGCATGGCAGCGCTTACTTGATAAGAATACTGCGGCAGAATATGCATTTATTGCTTACTATATTAAAAATGCAGAAGCGATTAATAAAGGAGAAAAACCTGTAACTGAATTAGGAGCGAAGGCGGTAGATGATTACACGCTAGAAGTAGAATTAGAAAAACCGGTACCTTATTTCTTAAATTTATTAGCATTCCCATCATACTATCCATTAAATGAAAAATTCGTAAAAGAAAAAGGTGATAAGTACGGTTTAGAAGCAGATACAACTGTGTATAACGGTCCATTCGTTATGTCTTCATGGAAACATGAACAAGGTTGGCAGCTGAAGAAAAATGATAAGTACTGGGATAAAAAGACTGTGAAATTAGAAGAAATTAACTATAGTGTAGTAAAAGAGGTTGCAACGAAAGTAAACTTATATGATACAGGATCAATTGATTTTACATTACTATCAGGAGAGTTTGTAGATAAATATAAATCGAACAAAGAAGAATATGGTGAGTATGCGGAATCAAGTACATTCTTCTTACGTTTAAATCAAAAACGTAACGGACAAGATACGCCTTTAAAGAGCAAAAAACTACGTGAAGCAATTGCATTATCGGTTGATAAAAAAGGATTGGCAAATGTAATTTTAAATAATGGATCGAAAGCAACAGATCAATTGGTTCCAAAAGGACTTGCGACAGGGCCAGATGGTAAAGATTATCAAGATACATTTAAAAATGGTCTGAAATATAATCCGAAAAAAGGAGCAGCAGCGTGGGAAGAGGCGAAAAAAGAACTTGGAAAAGATCAAGTTACAATTGAATTGCTAAGTTATGATGATGGAACTGCGAAAAAGATTGCTGACTATGTAAAAGATCAAATTGAGAAAAATTTAAAAGGTGTAACGATTAATACAAAAATTCAGCCGTTCAAACAAAAATTAAAATTAGAAACTGCGCAAGATTATGAAATTTCTTATGCAGGTTGGAGTCCAGACTATGCGGATCCAATGACATTTATTGATATGTTTGAATCGAAGAGCCCGTACAACCAAATGAGTTATTCAAATCCAAAATACGATGAAATGGTAGGAAAAGCAGGTAATGAATTAATGAGTGATGCGAAAAAACGCTGGGAAACGTTAGGGAAAGCTGAAAAGTTATTCCTTGAAGAAGATGCAGGGTTAGTTCCTTTATATCAAACAGGAAGATCGTACGTAATGAAACCGAATGTAAAAGGAATTGTGAAACATAACATCAGTCCAGAATATAGCTTTAAGTGGGCGTATGTAACTGAGGATGGCGGAAAAAAATAAAGTGAAAGCATTTCAAAAGTGGCTGAGCTGCTTTTGAAATGCTTTTTAGTATGCATAAGGGAATAAATCTCGTTAGCCTATTGAGAATCGGGTAGGTAATTAGGAAGGTTCTATCGGAGGAAAATAGAGAGGTCAGTAAGTAGTAAGACAGATGAATGATAGTAAGAGACCTCATGCTAATAAGAAAAATATAGAATGTAGTAATAGATTGGAATAAGGGAAGGGATGTTTACATATAGTAGACGGGGGATAATTCATATAGTAGTTAAAACAGCAAGTTACTATAATAAAAAAATAAATATTTAGAAAATTTACAAAAATACTTTACAAAATTTTAAAAAACAGTAGAATATTAATTAATAAGAATTTTCTGATAACAAAAGTTAGTAGAGAATTTCTAAATGTTAATATCGTACATATAATTGGGGAGGGTACAAAAAAATGAAGAGAAAAAAGATGAAAAAATTGACAGCGGTTGTAGCACCAGTTTTAGTAATGAGTATGGCATTAACAGCTTGCTCTGGATCAGGAGATAAAGAGAAGGCAAGCACAACACCAAAAAGCGGTGAAAAAGAAGGCGGAAAGCTAGCGGCGAAGCAAGTGCTTAATTTAACAGAGTCTCAAGAGATTCCATCTATGGACTCTGCTAAAGCGACAGACCAAGTATCGTTTCTAGCTTTAAACAACGTAATGGAAGGTTTATATCGACTTGATAAAGATAATAAAGCAACACCAGGAGTTGCTGAATCATATAAAAAGAGTGATGATGGTAAAAAATACACATTTACATTAAATAAAAATGCAAAATGGTCAAATGGAGAGCCTGTAACAGCGAAGGATTTCGTGTTTGCTTGGAAACGTGCGGTAGATAAAAATACAGCAGCAGAATATGCATACATTATGTTTGATTTGAAAAATGCACAAGCGATTAATGAAGGAAAAGCTGAACTAGATACGTTAGGAGTAAAAGCTGTAGATGACTATACGTTAGAAGTAGAATTAGAAAATCCAGTTCCTTACTTTGTAGAATTAACTTCATTTGGAACATTTTATCCATTAAACGAGAAATTTGTAAAAGAAAAAGGAGAAAAGTACGGTTTAGAATCAGATACGACGTTATACAACGGACCGTTTACATTAACAGACTGGAAACATGAAGAAGGTTGGAAGTTAAAGAAAAATGCACAATATTGGGATAATAAAACAGTTAAGTTAGATGAAATCAACTTTAACGTAGTAAAAGATAGCGGTACACGTGTTAACTTATATGAAAGTGGACAAATCGATCGTTCAGGACTTACATCTGAATTTGTTGACAAATATAAATCAAGCTCCGACTTCTTTACACAAAAAACACCGTCAACATACTTCTTACGCTTAAACCAAAAACGTGGTGGGCAAGATACAGTGTTAAAGAGCAAAGATCTACGTTTAGCGATTGCAAAAGCGTACGATAAAAAAGGCTTAACGAATGTAATTTTAAATGATGGTTCTACACCTGCAGATTATTTAGTGCCAAAAGAATTTGCTAAGAGCCCAGATGGAAAAGACTTCCGTAAAGAAAATGGAGATATTTTAAAAACAGATGTGAAAAAAGCAAAAGAGCATTGGGAAAAAGCGAAAAAAGAGCTTGGAAAAGATGCAATTACAGTAGAACTATTAAACTATGATGGTGATGGTGCGAAAAAAGTAGGAGAATTCTTAAAAGGAGAACTTGAGAAAAACCTACCAGGTTTAACGGTGAATTTGAAAAACCAGCCATTTAAACAAAAGTTAAAATTAGAATCAGATCTAGATTATGATTTATCTTACGCTGGTTGGGGGCCTGACTACTTAGATCCAATGACATTCATTGATATGTTTGTTACAAATGGCCCTCATAACCAAACAGGATATTCAAATCCTAAATATGATGAGATTATACAAAAAGGTAAAGGTGAGCTATTAACGAAAACGAAAGAGCGTTGGGATAGCTTACTGAAAGCGGAGAAAATGTTATTGGAAGATGCAGCAATTGCACCATTATATCAACGTGGTGATGCTATCGTTCAAAGACCTAAAGTAAAAGGTATTGTTCACCATCCAGTTGGTGGAGACTACAGCTATAAATGGGCATATATTACAGAGGATAAGTAAGATGAGGGGCGTACAATACGCCCTTTTTTCTATGCACTTTTCTTCCGTCCTCGAATATATAAAATAAAAAAGGGAGAATCCCATGAAGCGAAACACATACATCGATTTCCTAGCTTATTACGGAATAGGAAGCGCTCATCCTGGTGGCTTTACGTTAACAAAACAATTGTTAGCACAACTGCCTTTTAAATATGGAGCGAATGTCCTTGAGATAGGTTGCGGTACGGGGAAAACAGCGGCATATATGACAAGGGAATTTGGTTATAAAGTAACAACGGTTGAAAAGAATGAAATTATGATTCAAAAGGCAAAAGATAGATGGTTGTTTGAAGGGTTAGATATACAATTAATTGAAGGAAATGTGGAGCATTTACCGTGTTTGAATAACTCATTTGAGTTCGTACTTGGAGAATCAATCATCGCTTTTACAGACAAAGAGAGGGTTATCTCGGAATGTTATCGTGTATTACAGCAGGACGGTAAGCTTGTTGTCATTGAAATGATTATTGATAGGCACATTGATAAGGGTGAGGAAGAAAAAATCGCCCAATTATATGGTATGAAAGAATTATTAACTGAGAATGAGTGGGTACAATTATTTCAGAAAGCAAATTTTAAAAGAATTACAATTGCTGGCGGTGGCACGATTGCAGAAACGATCTCTGGCTATGTAGAAGAGCCAGAATGGAATGTATCCTCACATATTCCGAATGAGTTATATGAGGCGTGGGTACAGCATGAAAATGTACGGCTTATGTACCAACACATTTTAGGGCATCGTATTTTTATATGTGAAAAATAAAGAAAAAGAGTTGGCTAAAGGTAGCCAACTCTTTACTATGTTAAATGAAAAATAATGCAGCTAATGTAATTCCGAAGATGAAACCAAATCCGAGTTCAACACCCCAGCCACAACCGCCGCCTCCCCAGCCGCCGCAACCACAACTACTACAACCACGACCACCACATCCGCAGCTGCTGAATCCACCACCGCATCCGAATCCACAACTATCACACCTGCTAAGGCCTCCACAAAGGTCACAACCACCGTTTGCATAAGCGTCATAGTAGCCGAATCCTGAATCAAAAGATGAGCGCTGTTGCACCGGTTCAATCCATACAGAGCTTTGTGTCACATCGATTATTTTCCCTAAATGTATACGGCCATCACGGTCTTCAATCCGAACAACTTTTCCGAAGTAACGTCGGCATGTATCATAACATTTTTGTCTATGCATGTTCTTTCCTCCTTCCGCATTACAGTAATACGATATGTAAGGGGGACAAGTGCGGCTTGTACGAATGCCCTATCTATCATAATTGTTATAGGAAAGGGGAAATATAAGAAGAGGATATATAAGGAGGAAAAGGCATGAAATCTACAGATCAGTTTCAGACATACGAAGTACCGTGGGAAGAATTTATTGAAGCGTTGCGAGAGGAAATGAAGAAGCAAGTAGGGGCAGATATTATTGATACAGTAGTTTGCAATTTAGAAGATGGTTTTGAAGTGTATACATATGTGCAGGGGGATTTAGATTTTGAATATAAGGAAGCGCTTGAGAGAAAATACGGAAGTGATGCGAAGACACCTAATGTGTTAACGATAATGTTATTAGCTAGTATTTATAATACAAGTGAAGAGAATATACGCTTGCATGCGGATCATAAAGAGAATCCGATTGTTGAAGTGTATGTAAAGCAAGGAAACACGCTGTGAAAGGCGTGTTTTTTTATTGTATGATAAAATGTTAGAAAATTAAGAAAGAAGGTGATGAATTGGGAATTAAACATCTTAATTTAACAGTTGCAGATGTAGTAGCTGCAAGAGAGTTTTTAGAAAAGTATTTTGGCTTAACTTGTAGTGGAACAAGGGGGAATGCCTTTGCAGTTATGCGTGATAATGATGGATTTATACTAACGTTAATGAAAGGAAAAGAAGTTCAGTATCCAAAAACATTTCATGTAGGATTTCCACAAGAAAGTGAAGAACAAGTAGATAAGATAAATCAAAGATTGAAGGAAGATGGATTTTTGGTCGAGCCTCCTAAGCATGCCCATGCGTATACGTTTTACGTTGAAGCACCTGGTGGATTTACAATAGAAGTGATGTGTTAAGTTAAAAATCAAACTTTTTGTTATGTGTTTTTAAAATAAAAAGTAGGAAAAGTCTGTTTTAAGTGTGGAGCTTAAACAGGCTTTTTTACTTATATAATTGGATAGAGAATGCTAGAAGGAATATTACCAAGTGTATGATCTGTTTACATAATAAGGTTATGGTGGGTTAGTTGTCCTAAAATACAAGTCATATATCTTGTTTCCTCTCATAAATTTAAACATAGGAATTTGTCTACAAAGGTGGCGAAGCCTCATCATGAAAATCCGAATTTGTGCCACGTTCATGTTGTTTCTATTTATATGTTTACCTTTATCAGCTTTTGCAAAAGGAGAGGAGGCAAAGGAAAGGGTCGTTTCACTTGTATATGACGATTCGGGCAGCATGAGAAATAACGATCGCTGGAAATATGCCAATTATGCTTTGCAAAGTTTAGTTGCGCTATTGGATGAAAAAGATAAATTTTCTTACGTTCCAATGAGTAAGCCGAATGATCCATTAAACATTTCGTTAACGAAGGATAAAAGGCAAACAGAAATTGAGGGAATTGGAGCGTGGAAAACGTATTTAAATACTCCATTTAGCGCGGTAGAAACGGCGATGCAATCTATAAAAAAGGAAGCAGATATAGATGGAAAACGTGAATTTTGGCTTATTGTATTAACTGACGGGGCATTTAATGATTTAGAAAAAGATAAGGTTGGCGGAAAAGAACAAATTTTGTGGAAATTAGCCCAGTTTAAGAAAGAAATGGATGCAAAAAAGATATCGTTACATCCAGTCTTAATTACGATGGAAGAAGATTTAGGACAACAAGAAAAAGAACAACTAAATACGTTCAAGGAAATATGGAAGAAAGAGATAAATGGCGTTACGATGCCGTCAAGCGGAGAAGATGGCATTGTAAAAAGTGTAAATCAAGTGGCAGCATTAGTTGCAAATCGTGATCCATTCTCCTCTGTTGAATCGATTGTAAAAACGAAAGTAGTGGGGAAAAGAGTAGAGATTACAACACCATTTCCGTTAAAGCGTATGACGCTTGTACGACAATCGCCTTCTCTGCCCGATTATCAAGTCACACAAATTTCTAAACCATTACAATTACAATCTTCTTTTTCCATACATGCACCAGGAGAAGCAAAATTGTTCGGAAATATAGTTCATATAAGTACGGAAAATGAGGAAGTTATTAAACCAGGAACTTATACGATAGAAGTGGACCAGGACATTGAGAAAGAAGGACTACAAGTATTAGTTGAACCAGCGCTTAATTATACGGTTTCTACTTATGACAAAGATGATAGTAGTCAAAAAAATGTAGAGAAAATGTACGAAGGTGTTACTGCTGTTATTGAAGCAAAGCCTACGGAGTTGCCAGTTCAGTCTTCTTACTTTCAGGCAGAAGTAGAAATAGATGGAAAACAATATGCAATGAAGTGGAACGATAAAAGGCATGTGTTTTATTACGAAACGAAGCTTGGTAAAGGATTAGTACGCGGGAAAGTTCATATGAATATAAAGGGGTTTTATAGACAGACGAAAGAATTTAAAATTGAAACAGCTGAGAAACCGAAATTATCACTTCAAACTGTTACAAAAGATTATGAAGAAAAAGTGACAAATTTAGAGAATAGTAAACCATTTGTTTTACAACCACAGTTAGATGGTAAGTTAATGACAGAAGAAGCTGTAAAAAAACTATTAAAATCTACTGGTGTCACATCTAAACAATCAATCAATTATGAAATAAAGCAACATGGAAATCAAATCTATGTTTATCCTCGTCCCTATTACTCCGACACATTTAATTTTACAGATACCGGCACCGTAGAAGCTACCATCGTAATGCAGGATTCAAAGTTACAAGAAGTAAAGAAAAACATAACATTCCATATTCAAGATGCTCCGTTTTATGAAAAATATGCGCTTATTTTTAAGTTTGTCATTCCTATCACTTTATTACTGCTAGTAGTAGGAATCATTGTTTTAGGATGGATTGTTCGGCCAAGATTTCACCGGAAAGCACTACTGTATTATGAATGGGATCAAGAGGTAGCGAAAGATTGGCTATATCAATCTGAACCAGAATTACTTCGAAATAAATGGTGGAACCATTATTTTGGTATCCCATTTAGAGCAGAAAGAAAAACCGTGCAATCCGTTACGTTTATAGCGAAGAAAGGTTCGAAATCTGTCTTTGTAGCGAAAGAATCACAAGTAGTTGGAATGATTATTGATGGAATGTTTATAGCAGAGGATGAAGTAGGAATGGAACATAAGACACTATATCCAAATGAACTTTTACTAATTGATAGGGGATATGGTAAAGAGATTTACAAGTACGAATGTGAATAGTAGGTAGGGATAAGAAGGGGATGGAGTATTGATCCTCTTTCCCTTTTTTCAAACAAGCAAGAATAGGAAGGTGGTTCACATGACATTACAAGTTCCAACAATATTAATTGGTTTAGGTGGAATCGGTAGTACTGTGACGCATCAAATATATGAAAAACTGCCTGAAGAGCGCCGGAAAAAGGTAGCAATGCACGTATTTGATACAGATGTGAATACATTAAGTAAATTCGATCATATTCGAAAGTTTAAGACACAAACAAGTTCTAGTAAAACGCCTAGGGAGTATATTGCGGGAGATCCAACGATCCCAGAGTGGTTTCCGATGGATCCGACTATACTTGATAAACCATTAACAGAAGGAGCAGGACAGTTACGCGTCATTTCACGTTTAGCGTTACGTGCTGCGATGAAAGAAGATAAATTGACGTCTTTTTGGCAAGAAATCGAGAAAATTTTTCCGGTTACAAGTGATCAAACGGAATATGGTGTGCGTGTTATTATAGTAACATCACTAGCAGGCGGAACAGGTTCAGGGATGTTTCTGCAAATTGCTTTATATTTACGTGAAATGCTTCGGAAGAAATTACAGCATCATAACATTTTAATACGCGGTGCGTTTTTAATGCCGGATGTTTTAGTAAAGACGAGAACGGTTAGCGCGAAAGAATTTGAAACGGTGCAAGCAAATGGCTATGCATCGTTAAAAGAATTACATGCTATTACGCTCGGGTCTACTGGAGAATTATCAAAACGCGGCGGTGTAACAATTGAATTAGAGTATCGCCCTGATCAAGTAGATGAAGACGGAAGAACGAATCATACAATTAAACAACATCATTTACCGTACAATTATTGTTTCTTATACGATTACGAAAACCTACATGGACACCATTTACACAATTTATCAGACTATATGGAACAGATGGCAAATACAATTTATTTACAGTTATTTAGCCCGATGTCCACAAGTCATTTTGCACAGGAAGACAATCAAATTCAGCAATTAGCAGAATCAAGCGGAAAAGGACGATATTGCGGGGCAGGAACAGCAAAACTCATTTATCCATATGAACATGTGTTAAAATATTGTGCTTTAAAATGGGCTGTGCAAGGTTTAGATGAATCGTGGCTTCATTTAGATCAACTGTTTCAAGAGAAGAAGCAAAGATACGATCAAGATGTAAAACGTGGGATGCAACGTGAAAAGCCGGAGAGAGGTAAAAGTTATTTAGAGGACTTGGAGCATCTTGCTACCCGTCCAGAGCAAGCTCATATTTTCTATAGACAAATGTACAATGAAACACGTGAAGGAGCAGAGGGTGGTAAGCTCGGAGTTGCGAAATCAAAACTGTTTTTAGAAGCTGTAGAAAGTTATGTACAACGAACGGTGCAAAAAGATGAGGAATTAAATCGTCTGCAACATGAGTGTAAAATTTCAGCTACGAAACTGAAAATGATGGAACAAATGAAGGGTGAAGTGGCAAGAGTGGATCATGCGGTTCGTTTATATGCGTATGCGATTCCGAGCCGGGTACATGAACATGTAACGACACTTTTATATGACATGATTGAATCAGACCGCTTTTCACCAAGTGGTTCTGAAGGGCAGTCCTATCAATTAAATACATGGTTTTTAAAGAAAACAGATCCCGTTCACCCAGTAGCAGCACGTTTTATGTTATATGAAATTCGAAAGCAGTTAGTAGAAAAAATGAATCGACTACATGAAAATAATGAACAAAAGCGTAATGTAATTCAAAATTACGATAAAAAATTTAATGTGGGTAATATTGATGGAACGGTAACGGCTGTACGCCGAGTAGAAATTGCTCAACAACAAGGCTGGTTCGGAAAAATGATTAATAATCAGCAACGTTTATTCAAAAGAGAATTTGAAGACATCGTAACGCAATATGTACACAAATTAAATGAATATCGAAAAGAAATGCTATTAGAACTTGTATATCAATCGCTATATCAAGCAGTTAATAAAATGATTCAATATTGGGAAAGATTTTTTGATAATTTACATGAAACACGTGAAAATTTACTGTTTGAAATCCAAAAGCGCAGTAAGGAATTTGAAGGGAAAACAAACCCGACGAATGTATATGTATTAGCTGAGGAACAGCTGCAAGAAAAGATATGGCAAGATATGCAGCAACATTTAAATTTAGGTGTACTACCGAAAGATATATCAGCGGAAATTTATATGAGTTTGTACGGGGAATATTGTCGTGATGCGAAAACAGAAGAGATTCAGTCGAAAAAGGTAGAGGATTTCTACCGAGAACATATACTGAGCTATTGTTATGACGAACTGCAAGTACGCTATCGTGATAAATTAGAACTGAATATTATTGAAGCGTTGCGAAAAGAAGCAGATTATAAGAAACGTGATCGCGATGAATACGTTCGTGAAAAAATTGAAGACCTGTTCCATTTAGCGAGTCCATTCGTTCCGAAAGTTGCTCATCATAGGGAATTACAATATTGGGGTATACATCCTTCTTTAAAGAAAGAGTTGCAAGAGGAATTAATTCAAGAAATGTTTAAAGAAAAAGATACAGTACATGAAGCCTTTTCGCCATTTGAAGTGATCTGTTATCGAGCGCATTACGGCTTATCGCTGCAAGACTTTCCTAAATTATCATCAGGACATATTTCAAATGGATTTATGAATGATAAAGGTGACTATTTCCAATCGTATTATCGCCGTGTAAACAAATTAAATAGTAAAAAATCTAGTTTAACGCCGCATTTAGATAAGTATTGGCACTTACCAGCCTTTATGCCAGATTTAAACGCGACTCAAACAAAATTAGATTATGATAAATGTAATCGTGCATTACTATACGCATATATGTATCGCTGGATTAGTTTAGTTGCTGTTGATGGACAGTTTGTGTATCAATATAACGGTGTAGGCCGTAGCTTTTTAATTCAGTCGATGGGGAAAAATATTTCAAGCGAAAGTTATAAATTACACAGAGCGTTGCTTCATAATCCGTTTATTTATGAAAACATCTTGTCACGATTTGAAGAAGAGCAAGAAAAGGCGATGATACAAGGTGGACATTTATATACACATCCGTTCGTATTAGGAGCCCAAGATGTAAGATGGCTTAGAAAAGAACATGTCCACAATCTTTTAGATATGATTTTAATGTATGACCGTGAAGCGAAGTATGATCCGACGTTAGAAGAAACATCAGATGAATTATTAAGACTATTCCTTGATGAAATCGAGTTGTATTTCCAGAACTATTACGGTACAGGTGCCGATATGGTGGCAAAGAAAGAGAAAGAAATGTTTATTAAACAATTGTGGGATCGCTCGCATGCAAAAGGATATGTAGATCCAAATAGCGCTCCGTATAAAAAATGGCAAAATTTATTAGGTGTTCAAGATGAAGAAGAAACGTCAAAAACGAATGTATAATGAATGAAAAGGGAATCCTTAAAAGTGGCAATACAACTTTAGAAAAGAGGGATTCTGATGCCGTTTTTAGGAAGTGTATATCAAATATTTGGGTTATATCCGGAACTTTATTATGGGATGATTTCAGCGGAGCTGCAAGAGGAAGCTCAGAAGGAGCATCTTGAAAATAGTAGTGCAGAAGCTGAAGCGGAAGAATAAAAAAAGTGCAGATGAAAATCTGCACTTTTTTGTTAGTATTAAAATGGTAAAATAACCTCAAATGAATTATTATTTTTAAATAATAATTCATTTGAGGTTATTATGATTTTCATTGCATTGTATGCAATGAAAATTGTATGAAAATCAATGTAATAAAATGTGTATGAATATTAAGGTGGAAAACAACAATGTTTTTGAGAAAATAATTATGTATAAAAATAACATTTGATACATAATCAACCGATTATTTTTGATTGATTTATTATTGACAATATAATTAATTGTATGATAAATTCAATCAGCATTCTTAATGGTTTTTTGGTACGATTAATATTTTGAAAATTCAATACGGTATAAAGAGATTGATTTTTCTGTTTTTTTTGAGGTGGGTTACTAAGTCTATAGGGAAGTGAACTATGTATATTTTTATTTTTAAAATAGAACAGTAATAAAGAATGTAACAAGTAAGAGATAAACTTGAAAAAGAGGTTTCAAAGAATGAGTCTTTTCATAAAGAAAGCAATGGATGAAGAAAAGAAAAAAGTATTGAATCAAACTTTAGGAGCGATTGATCTAACTCTTTTAGGGATTGGAGCAATTATTGGTACAGGTATTTTCGTATTAACTGGTATTGTAGCAGCGAAACATGCTGGTCCGGCGATTGTATTATCTTTTGTATTAGCGGCAATTATATGTGCATGTGTAGCTTTCTGTTATGCTGAATTTGCATCTACAGTTCCAGTTTCGGGAAGTGTATATTCATATACATATATGACACTAGGTGAGATTTTTGCATTTATAGTTGGCTGGTGTGTTATGCTGGAGTATTTATTAGCGACTTCTGCGGTTGCAGCAGGCTGGTCAGCATATTTTCAGTCATTGCTACTAGGTTTTAATATTCACATTCCTACGATTTTTGCTTCGGCACCAGGAATGGGGAAGGGTGGAATCATTGATTTACCAGCAGTTCTTATTATTTTAGTTGTTACATTTTTATTAAGCCGTGGTGCAAAAGAAAGTGCACGAATAAATAATATAATGGTTATTATTAAACTGGCTGTTATTGTAGGGTTTATTGTTGTAGGGACACAATATGTAAGACCAGAGAATTGGCAACCATTTCTACCGTTTGGTTTTCACGGTGTGGTAGGAGGCGCTGCTACTGTATTTTTTGCTTTTTTAGGATTTGATGCAGTTGCAACAGCCGCAGAAGAAGTGAAGCGTCCACAACGTAACGTGCCAATTGGGCTACTTGTTTCCTTGTTCATTTGTACGGTTCTATATGTAGGTGTTTCATTCGTGTTAACTGGAATGGTTCCGTTTACGGAATTAAATGTTGCTGATCCGGTTGCATATGCGTTGCGCACTGTAGGAGAAGATAGAATTGCTGGGTTGTTATCGGTGGGAGCGATAGCAGGGCTAACAACAGTTCTGTTAGTAGCTATGTTTGCATTTGTTCGTGTATCTTACTCGATGAGTCGAGATGGATTGTTACCAAAAAGACTTTCAAGTGTCCATAAACGTTTACAAACTCCATTTTTTAATACATGGGTTACAGGTATACTAGCAGCTTTATTAGCGGGATTAGTGGATTTGAATTTATTAGCTAATTTAGTGAATATGGGAACGATAACAGCATTTGTGTTTGTATCTATAGCTGTCATTGTATTAAGAAAGACACATCCTAATATGAAGAGGCCATTCCGTGCTCCTCTAGTACCTTTTTTACCTATCGTTTCGATAGTAAGTTGTATATATTTAGCTTTGAACCTTTCTAAGCTTACTTTAATTAGTTTTGTGGCATGGATTATAATAGGTGTTTTCATATATTTTGTATATGCTAAAAAACATAGTAATGTTAGAAATAGAAATAAAGTATAGTCCATTGAAATAATACTTGTAATGGAAATGAAAACACGCTACTTATTCATATAAGAACAAGTAGCGTGTTTTTTCTATTTAATAATCCCATTTTCTAAAATTTTAATAGTTGGTGCCACTTTCACATTAGCTTTTGAAAAGGCACTCGGCCAATCATCTTCGACTTGTTTCCATTCTTTATATTGAAACGCTCTCGCATAATCACCAAATCCGAATGGATCAAGTTGCTGTTTTTGAATGTTGTGGATTAAATCGTTCAAATCTTTGTTTAGTTGTTTTGTAATAAGAGAAGTTAATTTCTTTCTATCTTTGTCTATATCCATATTGAATGTAAGTTCAGAGACAGCAATTTTTAAATCCATTTTAACATGAAATTTGAAGTGGTTATCGCTATAATCTGTATGGATATCACGATTCATGCTAAGAACATTTATTGTTACGAAATCGCCGCCATCGGTATCTTTTAAATCACTATTACTTTCAACTGAAGTAGAAGGGATTTTCAATGTAAGTGAAACCGGTGTATTCGCTTTCTTTTGTAACAAAAGAAGAAGGGCGCTTTCATAACGATTTAATGACATTTTATAAATTCCGCGAGAAGTTAATAGCGCGGAACCAGTAACGATAACATCCTTTTTACCTTTTTTTATTTCTGAAATAGCAGGTGTTATACCTTTATTAAACGTTTGCCTGTGAAATTCATGGAATGTCGTAAAAACGGTCCGATTGTACAGTTTGTTCGTATTAATTAAATCTGTTAAATACTCGGGAAGGGCAGGCTTATCTTTAAAGTTATTATATATAACTGAAGAAATTGGACCGTCTACTGCAACCATGCGCATGTTTCCAGTGTTTTTAGGATCACGATACCAAACATCAAGGTAAGGCATAGCCCCTTCTTGTTTTAAAAAATTTGTGCTAAATAAAATGAGCTGTAACTTTTCTGTAGATACTAAACCGCCACTTGAACTATTAAACGTTGCTTTTGCTTCTCGAGGTGTACGTACTTTCGCTTCATGTGTTTCGTACTTTTTTTCTACGTCTTCATTAAAAATAGGATTCACGTGGTACACAATTAATTTTCCTTTTGCTTTTGCGTCAAAGCCGTAAATTAATGAAATCGATTGTTTTTCTAAGTCGAGTCGATCTCCGCAGCCTGTTAAAAAGGTTATGAGAAAGTAAAGTATAGTGAAATGAATAAAGCGCCACATTTAAACTCTTCTCCTTTTCCAATGCTGATAAAGTGTCATGTATAAGAGAAATACGACTGGGAATAGAAAAACGATAAAATAACTAGCAGTTCCCCAAAATTCCCGCAACGCACTTATCTGATAAGAAGAAGGGATATAAAAGAATAAGATGAAAATACACCCGAATAATAAAACATAAATAGGTAATGAACTGCCTTTTTTGTTAAGAAATTGATTAATTCCATCTGAAGCAGTGAAAATATAAGGAATACAGGAATCAAAAATAATAAAGAGATAAAATGACAAAAAGATAATTTCAAATCGCTCAAGAAATGAGAAGTGAAACGGTGTAACAAGAGAAAGAGTCGGCCATAAAAACTTTGTTATACCATCTGGACTAAAATAAACAAAAGAGACAAAGGTGACTTGAAGATAAATAAATAGCGTAATCAAATTCGCAAGAACAATTCCTTTTTTTGCAGATGATTTATTACTGAGATAAGGATAAAGGACAAATGCAAACTCAAATCCGAGAAACGCAATGATAGTTGATTTTACTGTGTTTAAAACTGGTATCCAGCCTTCTTTAAGAAGAGGAAGAAGATAAATCCAATGCCCATCTTTAAGCGGAATAAACAATAGAAAAGGCATCCATAGCGTGAAAAATACAGTGAAAACAGCGTAGCGACTTATAATAAGAACGCCTTTACATGCTAGCATTAACATTGGAATAGATAGTAAAATCATAATTAAAAACATTGGAGTTCTAGGTAAAATCCAAATGTGAATAACGTATAAGAGGGAAAAAATTAAGGAAATAGCTGCAAGGACAGCATATAAAATCCAAAAAATCATTCCTACTCTTCCTAGCCACTTCCCAAGATAACGAGTTAGCACATCGAGTAAAGTATATCCAGGATGCTTTTCCATAATTTTCACAATACATAAACTGACTAAAGTAGTGAGAGCACATCCAATAATAATAGACATCCAGCCATCTGTATTTGCCCCTTGTGCAACTTCACGCGGAAGTGTAAGGACACCGAATCCTACTTGAACACCACTAATCGTTAAAATGTATTGAAATAAACTAATCTCCCTCTTTGCACGTTTTGTCACTTATTATCCTCCTTTTCCTCAACATCTCTTTGCCGGTTATCTTGTTTTAATTGTAGAGATAGTGGCCGTTTCTTCATAATTTTCCATGGGAAACGTACAAGGGTATCTTTTAAATCCGAAGCAAATAACGGAGAAAACGGACTACCATAAGGAACACCGAGAGATTCCATAGAAAGTATATGAATAATAATGATTGCCATCCCAACCATAATGCCAATGACACCAAATAAAGAGGCAATTATCATCATTGGGAATCGAAGAAGGCGAATTCCTGCAGACATTTCTAGGTTAGGGATGATGAAAGAAGCGACTGCAGTAATAGATACGACGATAACCATAACATTACTTACTATTCCTGCTTGAACTGCAGCTTGTCCAATGACAATCCCTCCTACGACGCCAATGGTTTGTCCAACGGGACCAGGAAGCCGAACTGCAGCTTCGCGGAGCATTTCAAGTACTAATTCCATCAAAAGTGCTTCTAATATAGGAGGAAAAGGAATTTTAGCTCGAGATTCTCCAATTGTTAACAATAATTTAAGTGGAATCACTTCATAATGAAAGGAAATCATAGCAATATAAAGAGCAGGAGCAAAAATTGCAATAAATAATCCAGTGAAACGAAGTAATCGTATAAAAGATGGAATCATTGGCCTGAAGCTGTAATCATCTATCGTCTGAAAAAAAGCTGAAAAGGTCATGGGTCCAATTAATACGCCTGGTGAACGATCTACAACAACAGCAATTCGCCCATCTAGAATATGATGTGCTGTTGTGTCAGGGCGTTCAGTTATTGATAATTGCGGAAAGAGAGTAAAGGAATTATCTTCAACAAACCCCTCTAATTCACCAGTAGTAAGAATCGCATCCACTTTTACTGATTCGATACGGGATGCCATTTCTTTTACGACATCTTCGTCCGCAACATCTGCTAGATAAAGCAAAAAAACCTTTGAAGTAGCTCGTTCACCAACAGTGAATTCCTTCACTTTTAATTCGCGATTTGGAATATATCGACGAATAAGTGCAAGGCTGTCGCTCGCTACTTCATTAAATCCTTCGTGTGAGCTTTTTATGGAGCTCTCTGTTGTAGGTTCTTCGATGCTCCTTTTTGGTGCCGCTTGCGTATCAAGCTCTAAAGCGGATAGTTGTCCGTTTATAAATAAAATACTTTTGCCGTGTAAAAGAGATTGTTCAATGTCTGTCCACTGCTCAATCTTTTTAATATTTCCGATAGAAACAGAGGCTTCCCAAAAATCGTCTTCATTCCACTCTTTAAATAAGAGAGGGCGAAGAATGTTTACGTTAATAACCGTTTTGTCTACAATTCCTTCCATATATATAAGTGCAGCTTCCTGTCCATTTTTTAATGGAAAAGTGCGTGTTATTAATTCTGGAATACCGCTAAACAGTTTGGACAAGTGCTTTAAATTAAGGGGAAGGGAAGAAGAAATAGATTTATTTAATGCGTAATCAGCTTGCTCTTGGGTAGAAAAAGATTTTTCACCACGAATCCATTTATTAAAAGACCCCATTTGTTCGCCTACTCCTTGTTATGTTTTATCCCGATTGGTGAGGGCTGATAATCAGTGGGGGATGAAGAAAATTCCCCACTGATTAAAGTTTCACTTTATATGGGTTATTATGGATAATTCCAAGCTGACATATGCGTAGTTTAAATTTTATATTGTATATTTTTAACTTTAACGCTATAATTATAGTGTTAAAGATGGAATCGTGATATGACCTGTTATGACTCTATCGTTTTATTTATGAATAAATGGATTGGTATTTTAGCAAGATGTGCTAATAAACTACTCCACCATGATAATAACGTGCCGAAATGTGGTGCGTATATTTTCGTGGTGGAGTTTTTTTATTCTCAAAAAGGGGGAAAGACCATGAATAACAACATGGTTCATATTACAATTGACGGAAAAAAGTATACAGCGGAGCCCGGTTCAACGATATTGGGTGTTATTAATGAGAACGGGATTGAACATCCGCAAATTTGTTACGTGCCAGAAGTAGATCCTATTCAAACATGTGACACTTGTATTGTAGAAGTTGACGGAAAGTTAACGCGCTCTTGTTCGACAGTAGTGACGGAAGGTATGAATATTGAACGTAATTCTACTCGTGCGAAAGAAGCACAAACAGAAGCGATGGATCGGTTACTAGAAAATCATTTATTATACTGTACAGTATGTGACAACAACAATGGGAACTGTAAACTGCATAATACAGCAGAATTAATGGAAATCGAACATCAAAAATATCCTTATGAACCGAAAGTAGATGTAAGTGAAGTTGATATGACGCATCCGTTTTATCGCTATGACCCTAATCAATGTATTGCATGTGGTCAATGCGTTGAGGTGTGTCAAAATTTACAAGTAAATGAAACGTTATCGATAGACTGGGAAGCTGAGCGACCACGAGTGATTTGGGATGAAGGAGTAAATATTAATGATTCTTCATGCGTGAGCTGTGGTCAATGTGTAACGATTTGCCCTTGTAACGCTTTAATGGAAAAAACGATGCTCGGTGAAGCTGGATTTATGACGGGATTAAAACCAGATATTCTTGAACCAATGGTAGATTTAATTAAAGAAGTTGAGCCTGGATATAGCGGTATTTTTGCGGTATCAGAAGTGGAAGCGGCCATGCGTGATACTCGTACGAAGAAAACGAAAACAGTATGTACATTTTGTGGTGTAGGGTGTTCATTTGAAGTGTGGACGAAAGGACGTAAAATTCTTAAAGTACAACCTTCTTCTGATGCACCAGTTAACGCAATTTCTACTTGTGTCAAAGGAAAATTTGGTTGGGACTTCGTAAATTCTAAAGAACGAATTACGAAACCTTTAATTCGTAAAAATGGAACGTTTGTTGAATCTACATGGGAAGAAGCATTGAATGTAGTTGCAAATAAATTAGGCGCTATTAAAGAAGAGTACGGTAAAGGTTCTATCGGATTTATTTCTTCCTCTAAAATTACAAATGAAGACAATTATGTAATTCAAAAATTAGCTCGACAAGTATTTGGAACGAATAATATTGATAACTGCTCACGTTATTGCCAATCACCAGCAACGGATGGTTTGTTCCGTACAATTGGTATGGGCGGTGATGCCGGAACGATTAAAGATATTGCGCAATCTGGTCTTGTTATTATTGTAGGATGTAATCCGACAGAAGGTCATCCTGTTCTAGCTACACGTATTAAACGTGCACATAAATTACACGGACAAAAGTTAATTGTAGCTGATCTTCGTAAAACCGAAATGGCAGAGCGATCAGATGTCTTTATTAGTCCAAAACAAGGAACAGATCAAGTTTGGTTAATGGCTGTTACGAAATATATGATTGATCAAGGTTGGCATGATCAGGAATTCATTAATGAGAATGTAAACTTCTTTGAAGATTTCAAAGAAAGCCTAGAGGAATATACACTTGAATATGCAGAAGAAGTAACAGGCATTTCAAAAGAAACGCTTATTCAAATGGCTGAAATGATTCGTGATGCAGATGGTACATGTATCCTTTGGGGTATGGGGGTAACGCAAAATACAGGTGGTTCTGATACTTCCGCTGCAATTTCAAACTTACTTCTTGCAACAGGGAACTACCGTCGTCCAGGAGCAGGCGCATACCCACTTCGAGGCCACAATAACGTACAAGGTGCTTGTGATATGGGTACTTTACCAGGATGGCTTCCAGGATATCAGCACGTTACTAACGAAATGGAACGTGCGAAATATGAAACTGCTTACGGAGTGAAAATTGATAGTGAACCAGGTCTTAATAATATCGAAATGCTTCACGCAATTGACGAAGGAAAAATGAAAGCAATGTATCTTGTCGGAGAAGATATGGCTCTTGTAGATTCTAATGCAAATCATGTACATGAAGTGTTATCGAGCCTTGATTTCTTCGTTGTGCAAGATGTTTTCCTTTCTAAAACTGCTCAATATGCAGATGTTGTATTACCAGCAGCGCCATCTCTTGAGAAAGAAGGTACTTTCACAAATACAGAGCGCCGTGTCCAAAGATTATATCAAGTTCTTCCTACGCTAGGAGATGCGAAACCAGACTGGTGGATCGTCCAGGAAGTTGCGAATAAACTAGGTGCAAACTGGAATTATAGCCACCCAAGTGAAATCTTTGCTGAGATGGCAAGTTTATCACCATTGTTCTCGCAAGCGAACTATGAAGTGCTTGAAGGATGGAACAGTTTCCATTGGGGAAGTTTTGATGGAACGAATACACCACTTCTGTTCCAAGACGGATTTAACTTCCCAGATAAAAAGGCTCGTTTTGCGATTGCTGACTGGGTACGTCCAGCTGAATTTCCAGCTGAGTTTGACCTTCACATTAACAACGGTCGTATGCTTGAGCATTTCCATGAAGGGAATATGACAAATAAATCAACAGGTATTCAAACGAAAGTACCTGGTGTTTTCGTTGAAATCTCTCCAGACCTTGCAAAAGAACGTGGCGTAAAAACAGGTTCGTTAGTTCGTCTTGTCTCTCCTTTTGGAGCATTAAAATTACGTGCACTCGTTACAGATCGTGTAAAAGCGAATGAGTTATATTTACCGATGAACTCTACAGATAACGAAACGGCAATTAATTTCTTAACAGGTCCTGCTGTGGATGTACGTACGAATACACCTGCGTATAAACAAACAAAAGTGCGTATGGAAGTATTAGAAGTTGATGGCGAAAATCCGATGCCAAAAGCGAACCCACGCAATAAAAAACGTCACCCTCAAGCTGGAATTGAGGTACATCGTAAGTGGGCACGTCCAGGGTATGTGCATTTAACGGATAAGTAGGAGGAGAAAACTATGGCTGCACCTATAAAAATGATTCAAAAACAAGAATTAACTGAGGAAGAAATAAAACAGCAAAAGTTAGATGATTTAAAAGAGCTTCTAACTAATAATGAAGAAGCTCTAAATCAGATGTTTAATATAGTAGGGGAATTAAATGACATTGGAATGCTAGAAGCTGCAAATTCAATGCTAAAAGCGAAAGAACCAATTGCGAAAATTGTTCTAGGTCAAGTAACTCGTGAGCCTGTTACAAATTTAATTAATAATATGATGGGCGCTGCAGGTGCGTTAACTGAACTTGACCCAGAACTTACGAAAAAGCTTATAGGTAGTTTATTAGTCGGGCTAGAAGAAGGTAATGAACATCTAGAAAGTAATAAAAAAGTAGGGGTATTCGATCTTATGAAAGTATTGAAAGACCCAGATATTAACCGTGCTATCGGGTTTGGGCTTCATTTCTTAAAAGGTATGGGGAAAGGGTTAAAAGACGAATAAACTTCATGAAGTGAACCTTTCCGCCCAAATATTTGTAGGAAATAGTTTGGGCGGAAGGCTCATTTTGGTAAAATATATAATAGAGTAAAATGAGGCTTTTGGGAGGTATAATTGTATGTCAAAAAAAGTACATGAATTTAATGATATGATACGAAAACTTCGAAAGGAACTTTTCGGAAAAGGACCAGAACGAATTCATACTGTTTTTGCGGAAAATATGGCTATAGCGACTCTTTATGGAAACTTAACACCTACTGAAAAATTTATTTCAAGTACGATGGACGGTGCGGAAATGGTTCATATGGCTAGAACGAAAATGATTCAAGAAGTGTATGCTGCGAATTCCCGTGAACATTTGGAGGAACTTGTTGGAGCGAAATTAGTGAATTTGTTTTCAGATATGAAAGTAGAAGAAGATATTGCAGTTTCTGTATTTGTTTTTGATAAAAATATAACGTGAGAGAAGGATACTGATCGTGAAACCGATACAGGTAGAAAGAGAAATCTTTCGTTATGAACAAGGAGCATTTAAACATATAGAGGACAGCATTGTAACAGAGTTTCCTGTCACCATTAAAATGAACGGACAGGAGTTTGTTACAATGGTTAGTACTCCAGAATATATAGAAGATATGGTAATAGGCTTCTTGGCGTCTGAAGGAATCATTCGGAAGTATGAAGACATTGATAGTGTATGGGTGCAGGAGAAAGAAGGATTTGTGCATATAACAACGACAAAAGTAAATCCGTATTATGAACAAATGCAAAATAAACGCTATATTACGTCTTGTTGTGGTATGAGTAGGCAAGGGTTTGTTTTTGCAAATGATGCACTAAGTGCAAAAAAAATGAAGGGTGTCCATGTACAGGTTGCTGCCGATGATTGTTTTCGGTTAATGAAAGAAATGCAGCAATCTGCGGATACGTTTCATCGTACTGGTGGGGTTCATAATGCAGCTTTATGTGATGTTAATGGTATTATTTTAAGCCGAATGGATATTGGTAGGCATAATGCACTAGACAAAATTTACGGTTATTGTTTAAGAAACGATATTTCTATAAAAGATAAAATCATTGTTTTTAGTGGTCGTATTTCTTCGGAAATATTATTGAAAGTTGCAAAAATCGGTTGTGAAATTATACTATCAAAATCAGCTCCAACTGAGTTAGCTTTGCAACTAGCGGAAGATTTAGGTATTACGACAATAGGATTTATTCGTAATCACTCCTTAAATGTATATACCCATCCAGAACGTGTTTTAAATATAAAATAAAAGTGAGGCAATGAAGATGAAATCAGTTACATTAGACAAGTTGCAACGTCCGTTAAAGGATTTACGTATTTCAGTTACTGATCGCTGTAATTTTCGCTGCCGATATTGTATGCCAGAAGAAATATTTGGTCCTGATTACTCGTTTTTGTCTAATGATAAAATTTTATCTTTTGATGAAATTGAAAGGATAACACGTATTTTCGTTTCTTTAGGTGTGAGAAAATTACGGATTACAGGCGGAGAACCGTTACTTCGAAGAGGGCTTCCAAAGCTTATTGAGCGCCTTAATAAAATTGATGGTGTAGAAGATATCGGTTTAACAACCAATGGATCGTTACTTAAAAAGTTTGCTCCTGATTTATATAAGGCGGGACTATCACGTGTAACAGTTAGCTTAGATTCCTTAGAAGAAGAGCGGTTTTTCTATTTAAATGGTAATAGGAGCAAAGTGCAAAGGGTTCTGGAAGGAATACAGGCTGCAGCTGAAGTTGGAATGAAAATTAAAATAAACATGGTCGTTCAAAAGGGAAAAAACGAACAGGACATTTTGCAGATGGCGCAATATTTTAAGGAAAATAAGCATATTCTTCGTTTTATTGAGTATATGGATGTTGGAAATTATAATGGTTGGGATTTAAAAGAGGTCGTCTCTAAACAAGAAATAGTAGATACGATTCATCAAGTTATGCCGTTAGAACGGATAGAAGCAAATTATTCTGGTGAAGTGGCTACTAGGTATCGTTATATAGGAAGCGATGAGGAAATAGGTATTATTTCATCAGTAACAGATTCTTTTTGCTCATCATGTACGAGAGCTCGTATTTCTGCAGAAGGAAAATTATATACTTGCTTATTTGCTTCTAAAGGAAATGATTTAAGAGAATTGCTTCGTTCTGAACATACAGATGAGGACATTACAGATGCAGTACGCGATATATGGAATAATAGGGAAGATCGTTATTCAGATGAACGCTTAAATCATACAAATAAGAAAACAATACCTAAAATTGAAATGTCACATATCGGTGGTTAATATATATAGCTAGCGTCATAGTGAAAAATGGAAAATTTACAAGAGTTGTGGATTTTCTATTTTATAGTAAAAGTGATGATTGATATCTCTGTAAAAGATGTGCAGAGAAATTAAGCAGCATTCAAAAACCTTTATTTTGAGGAGGTTTTTTGAAGCTGCTTTTTTATTTGGAGAAAATGGAGGAATGGGTAATGGCATTTCATAAGCCGGAACAAATTGCTGAGCTTGTCATTGAGGCCGGTGTTCAAAAAGTAAGACAGACATTGCCAGCGATGCTTATTCTCGGTTTTTTAGGAGGAGCGTTTATTGCGATAGGTTTTTTACTTAACATTCGAGTTTTAGGGAATTTACCTGAGCGCTGGGGAAGTCTAGTGAATGTTTTAGGAGGAGCAGTATTTCCTGTTGGACTCATGCTCGTAGTATTAGCAGGAGGAGAATTAATTACGGGAAATATGATGTCACTGTCTATGGCGCTTTATGCAAAGAAAATTACATTGATAAGTGTACTGAATAACTGGGTTTGGATTACTCTCATGAACTTTATTGGGGCAATTTTCGTTGCGTATTGCTTTGGACATCTTGGCGGATTAACAGAGGGAGAGTATTTAAATAAAACGGTAGCGATAGCGGAAGGGAAGTTACATGAATCATTTGGGAGAACTTTGATTTTAGCAATTGGTTGTAATTGGCTCGTTTGTCTTGCTCTTTGGCTCGCTTACGGGACGAGTGATTTTGTTGGGAAAATCATCGGAATTTGGATTCCAATTATGGCATTTGTAGTGATTGGATTTCAGCAAGTAGTAGCAAATATGTTTGTCATTTCCGCTGTTATTTTTGCTGGTCATCTAACGTGGATGGATCTGGCTAAAAATTTTGTTCCTGTTTTTATCGGAAATGTAATTGGAGGAGCTGGGTTTGTTGGTTTTGCTTACTTTGCTTGTTATCAGAAACAACATTCTAATATGAAATAGAGTTCTTGAGAGGAAGGGTATGTAATGGCTGATCGGTATTCACGACAACAGTTGTTCAAACCAATTGGGAGTAAAGGACAAGAAAAAATTCGAAATAAACATGTGTTAATTGTAGGGGCAGGCGCATTAGGAAGTGCAAGTGCCGAAAGTTTCGTACGTGCAGGTGTTGGCAAGTTGACGATTATTGATCGTGACTACGTTGAATGGAGTAATTTACAAAGGCAACAATTGTACTCTGAACAAGATGCGAGAGAGAAAATGCCGAAAGCAATTGCTGCAAAAAATCGGCTAGAACAAATTAATTCGGAAGTACAAATACATGCTTTCGTAATGGATGCAACTTCAGAAAATATGGAAGGTCTATTAAAAAATGTAGATGCAATCATTGATGCAACAGATAATTTTGATATTCGATTTGTAATAAATGATTTATCACAAAAACATAATATTCCGTGGGTATATGGTTCTTGCGTTGGATCATATGGTATGAGTTATATAATTATTCCGCAAGAGACACCGTGTTTACATTGTATGCTGAAAAACATCCCTGTTACAGGTGTGACGTGTGATACCGCTGGAATTATTAGCCCGACTGTTCAAATCGTCGCAGCATATCAAGTGGCAGAAGCGCTCAAAATTTTAGTGGAAGATTTCTCAGCAATTAGAAAAACATTTTTCATGTTTGATATATGGAGTAATCAAAATCATTTTATAAAATTAGGGAAAATAAAAACAGACGCTTGTCTCTCATGCGGTTTGAATCGAACTTATCCTTATTTATCATACGAAAATCAAACGAAAGCAGCTGTTTTGTGCGGAAGAAATACAGTTCAAATTAGAACAGTAGACAATAGGAAATACAATTTTGATGATATAGAAAAAGTATTAAAAAAACTGGGAAAAGTAGATCGGAATCCGTATTTACTATCTTGCCAATTCGATGATTACCGCATCGTTTTTTTTCGGGATGGTCGTGTTTTTATTCATGGTACAAATGATATTTCGAAAGCGAAACAACTATATTATCGCGTATTCGGTTAATAGAGAGGGTGTCAACAATGGAAAGAAGAGTGCCAATTACGGTTGAAGAAGCTGTTCGTAAAGTGATGGGATTTGCTGATAAGGGCTTAAAGGAGCTATTACCAATTGAATTAGCTTATGGACGTATATTAGCAGAGGATTTAGTAGCTGATCATGATGTACCGTCATTTAATCGTTCGCCGTATGACGGATTTGCTATTCGAGCAGAAGATACTAATTTAGCAAGTTATGAAACGCCAGTTGTATTTGAAGTAGTGGGTGAAATTGGTGCAGGATCGCTATTCCTTGAGAAAGTAGGTC
This sequence comes from Bacillus sp. BR3(2024), assembly GCF_039134555.1. NCBI lineage: Bacteria > Bacillati > Bacillota > Bacilli > Caryophanales > Bacillaceae > Bacillus > Bacillus sp. BR3(2024). Next base: position 3,405,434 of record NZ_CP152433.1, on the reverse strand, counting down.
CATTTCAAGCAGTTCGAATTATGACAGGAGCACAAATTCCGAATGGGTGTGATGCGGTTGTTATGTTAGAGCTGACTCGTCAATATGAGAAGAATGGCAACAATTATATGGAAGTGAAGCGATCATTCAAAACGGGCGACAATATTTCTTTTCAAGGTGAAGATGCTCGTAAAGGAACAGTTCTTGCAAAGAAGGGATTGTACATTAATCCAGGTATTTCAGCTCTTCTTGCTACATTCGGTTATAGTGAAGTACCAGTTGCGAGAAAGCCTGTAATTGGACTGTTAGCGACTGGGAGTGAATTACTGGATGTCAATGATTCATTACAGCCAGGGAAAATCCGAAACAGTAATACGTACATGATATTGTCTCAAATTCGAAGAGCGGGCGGAAGAGTAAAATATTTTGGGAAGTTTAGTGATGATTTTAATACGTGTTTTACAGCTGTGAAAGAAGCGCTTGGCCAAGTAGATATGTTAATTACAACGGGCGGTGTATCAGTAGGAGATTATGATTACTTACCAGCTATTTACGAAAAGTTAGGTGCATCTGTTCTTTTTAATAAAGTTGCAATGCGACCAGGAAGTGTTACGACTGTAGCACAATTAAATGGCAAGTTATTATTTGGTTTATCAGGGAATCCATCAGCTTGTTACGTAGGGTTTGAATTATTCGTAAGACCGTGTATTCGGACGTATATGTTTAGTGAAAAAGTACATTTAAAAAGAGAAAAAGCGTTATTAGGAGAAGATTTTCTAAAACCGAATCCATTTACAAGATTTGTACGAGCAAAATTGCAATATGATGAGGGGAAATTAATCGCTTATCCATCAGGGTTTGATAAATCTAGCTCAGTTTCTTCATTGGCAGAATCAAATGCGTTTATCGTATTGCCGGGCGGGACAAGAGGATATAAAAAAGATATGTTTGTTGATGTTCTATTATTAGAAGATAACGAAGGTAGTGAATGGCCTTGGACATTTCATAAAGTGAGAGGTGGTTCTAATGAGACAAGCGCTATTTGAGATTGTAGATAAACCGATTTTAGTTGAAGAAGTAACGAATAAAGTCGCAAGAAGGGAAGCAGGTGCGATTACAACATTTATTGGTACGGTGAGAGAATTAACAAAAGGAAAACGAACGCTACATTTAGAGTATGAAGCATATAAACCGATGGCAGTAAAACAACTTATGAGAATTGGTGAAGAAATTAGTGAAAGATGGCTGGATGCAAAAGTAGCAATTACGCACCGTGTAGGGCAGCTAGAAATAATGGATATTGCGGTAGTCATTGCAGTTTCATCACCGCATCGTAAAGTAGCTTATGAAGCGAATGAGTACGCGATTGAACGTATAAAACGAATCGTTCCAATTTGGAAAAAAGAATTTTGGGAAGATGGAACGATGTGGGTTGGAGATCAACTTGAAAACACACCTTATCCAGAAGGAGAACCAAAGAAGGAAGAATGAGAAAATGATTACAATTTTACTGTTTGCAAATTTGCGTGAGGAAGTTGGATCGGATCGATTAGTAATTTCAGAAAAGCAAGAAATGACAGTGCAGCAATTAAAAGAATGGCTCAAAGCCAGCTATTGTTTACAATCGCTGGATAAAGTGATGGTGGCTGTTAATGAAGAGTTTGTAATGAATGAAGAGATGATAAAAGCCGGAGATATAGTCGCATTAATCCCACCCGTTAGCGGGGGATAATAAGCTTTTTCACCAGATGAAGCGCCAAGAAGATGTTGTATATAAATTAGAATAAGAGAAGGGATGAGTTCCATGCTTACTCAAGAACAAATAATGAATGCATTAAAACATGTAGAGGACCCAGAGTTACACAAAAGTGTTGTAGAATTAAATATGGTTAGAAATGTACAAATGAACGGAACAGAGGTTAACCTTGAAGTAGTACTAACAATCCAAGGTTGTCCGTTAAAAGCAAAAATTCAACAAGATATTGAAGAATCACTTCACGCAATTGGTGCTTCTAAAGTGGATGTAACATTTGGTTCTATGACACAAGAAGAACGTGCAGCTTTAACAGAGAAGTTAAAGAAAAATACTAGAACAGAAACTGGTATGCCGAGCATGCTTCGCCCGGATTCAGGAGTACGTTTTATTACTGTAACGAGTGGAAAAGGCGGAGTTGGAAAATCAACGGTGACAATTAATCTTGCAACTGCACTAGCTCGTATGGGCAAGAAAGTGGGGATATTAGATGCAGATATATATGGTTTTAGTATTCCAGCTATGATGGAAACGAATACGAAACCAACGATGATTGATCAAACGGCAATTCCAGTCATTAGTCACGGTGTTAAAATCATGTCGATGGGATTTTTTACAGAAGGAAATAACCCAGTTATGTGGCGCGGACCGATGCTAAATAAATGGATTCAAAATTTCCTTGCGAATACGCACTGGGGAGAATTAGATTATTTATTACTTGATTTACCACCAGGTACAGGAGATGTTGCGATTGATGTTGCAGCGATGATTCCGCAAGCGAAAGAAATAATTGTTACAACTCCGCACAATGTAGCTTCATTCGTTGCTTCAAGAGTCGGTGTAATGGCAAAACATACGAAGCATGAGATTTTAGGTATTGTGGAAAATATGGCTTATTATGAAGAGCAAGATGGATCGAAAAATTATCTCTTCGGAAAAGGCGGCGGCGAAATGCTTGCAGAACAATTGCAAACAGAAGTAATTGCCAAAATACCTTTTGCGAAACGTGAAGAAAATAATGGTTCATCTGTATATGATGAAGATTCTCTTGTTGGAGAAGTGTTTACATCGTTAGCTGAGGATATTATTTATAGAGGATAGAGGGGGAAGTTTAGTATGGCATGTAACATTGATCATTCTATTGAAGATGTGATGAATAAGCTTGAAAGTCAAAAGAATTTTTTACCTGAAGGGATCTTTAAAGAGTTAAAGAGTTTTTTGCAAGGTATTCATTCACAGAAATTATTAAATGATGTTTTTCACCTCCTAAAAAAGTATGATTTAGTCAGTGAGGAAGAACGAGAGACGAGAAACGCACAATTGTTGTACATTTTGAATTAAGTACTCTTTGGCTTTCGAATTTTTTCAGAAGGGGTGAATGTGATGGATATGAAAAAGATGATTGAAACGATAGAAGTAACTAGAGTGACTGACGAGGAATTATCGATTTCGAATTTACATCCAAAGCTTGTGAAGTTGTATAGTCAAAAAGATAGTGCAGAGTATACGAAGCTATTAAAATATATTTTATCATTATCCGTACAGCTGAAGCTGAATCTTGTATTGAAATATTTTGGTGTACGTCCCATTGTTGCTGTAGACGAGCGGGTGCAATTTCAAGAAATATTTAAATGCTTAGCTAAGAAAGATGAGAATGGGGAATGGTTTCTAAATTTTGTTTCTTTATATGTAGGGCTAATTGTAGTTCTTCGTTTTGATGAGAAAGTGATTGAGAGCAATTTTTTTGATGATATGGTAGTGGATGAATGTAATGAAATATAAGATTCTGCTCATAACATTTTTCTATATTAAATGCTTTAACTGCGATTTTAGTTGGTTATGTAAATATGAGGGTAACTAATTAAGAAAAAGGAATGAAACTAGTTGGATAAAAAGAGTTCTTCAGTTGTTTCCGTCGTTTTTTCGTGTTACTATTAATCGAATTTTTCATAAGGAGAGAAAGCGATGAAATGGATTTATTTTCTTATTATTAACGTTATAGCTTTTAGCCTTATGGGGCTTGATAAACGAAAAGCAAAGAAGAAACAGTGGAGAACGCCAGAAAGTACGTTGTTTTTATCGGCGGCAGCTGGAGGAGCAGTTGGAGCTTGGATCGGCATGTATATGTTTCATCATAAAACTCATAAAAAGAAATTTGTTTTCGGCATACCGTTACTTGTTGTAATAACGGTATGTTTATTATTCGTTGTATGAGAAATGTCGAAAGAAATGCAGATTGATTATTGGTAAAGTGAGCATGTGAGACCGTATAATGGAGAAAAAATGAGAAGAGGAGAAAAAGGAAGATGGGGAGTCAATCAGCAGAGCAAAAAAAAGGGATACTATACGCGGCTGGTGCTTACACGATGTGGGGAATCCTACCGATTTATTGGAAATGGGTTGAGGAAGTTCCAGCAGATGAAATATTAGCACACCGCATCGTTTGGGCGTTTGTTTTTATGTTACTCGTATTAGGTGTTACGAAGAGGTTTCGTCAGTTTATTGGGGAATTTGTGAATCTTTTTAAACGACCTAAATTATTAATGTCATTAACAATAGCTTCAGTCTTGATTAGCGGAAACTGGTTTGTTTACATATGGGCCGTTAATCATAATCATGTTATTGAAGCGAGTCTTGGCTATTATATTAATCCGCTTATTAGTATTTTACTTGGTACAGTCGTTTTAAAGGAAAAGTTAAACTTCTGGCAATATGTTGCAGTTGGTTTAGCTGGAGTGGGGGTTATCATTTTAACAGTGCGTTTCGGATCTATTCCGTGGGTTTCTCTTTCACTTGCCTTTTCATTTGGATTATACGGATTAACGAAAAAACTGTTAAACTATGATGCTACAATTGGACTTACGATGGAAACGATGTTAGTGACACCGCTTGCAATCATTTACCTTGTTATGACAGGCGCCCATGGTTTCGGCTCATTTGGATCTATTTCAATGTTATCGACATTACTATTAATAGGAGCAGGTATTGTTACAGCTCTACCACTTTTTTATTTTGCAAAAGGAGCCCAACTTATTCCGCTTTATATGGTAGGTTTTTTACAATATATTGCACCAACAATTAGCTTAATTTTAGGTGTATTCGTATTTGGTGAACATTTCACATCTACTCATATGATTGCATTTTTCTGTATATGGGTTGCATTATTTGTATTCTCGGTAGCGAAGACTAAGTTTTTAGTGCAGAAACAACCGAAATTTATAAAAAATAAATCAGCAAAAGTATCATAATGCGTAGTATTTTCTACGCATTTTTCTTTATACTTATATTATATAGAATTTCCATTATAGTCAGTAAGGAGCTGAGAACATGGAAACAATTTTACATAATGATCCGCTTATGGCAGCTGTAATTTCATGGTTTTTAGCACAATTAACGAAAGTAGTCTTCAAATTAGTTAAAACAGGTGAATTTGATTTTGCAAAGTTTTTTGCTTCAGGTGGGATGCCAAGTTCTCATGCTTCAACAGTTACAGCGCTTGCTACAGGAGTTGGAGTAGTGGGAGGTGTGGAAAGCTCGATGTTTGCGGTTGCTACAATTTTTGCCATTATTGTTATGTATGATGCTTCAGGAGTAAGGCTTGCAGTAAGTAAACAAGCAAAAATATTGAATGATTTTTTTCACGGTAGAGAAACAGAATATAAGAAGTTAAATGAACTTGTTGGGCATACACCGTATGAAGTAGTAGTCGGTGCTTTATTAGGGATTATTGTCGGAGTAGGGTATTGTTTATGAGCAGAACATTTTATATGTTCTGCTTTTCTTTGTTTTTATACATATTCAGCTGCCTTTTTGAATATCGTTATACGGATTTCGAAAGGGTGGGTGAGCAACTTGTTATTATATGAAAAAGTGCATGAAGAAATAGCGAGAAGAACAACTGCACTTCAAACAATGCAACGGCAAGATGGTACGTGGCGGTTTTGTTTTGAAGGAGCGCCACTAACAGATTGTCATATGATTTTTTTATTAAAATTATTAGGTAAAGATAAAGAGATAGAACCGTTTGTAAAAAGATTAGCATCACTCCAAACAAATGAAGGAACATGGAAATTGTATGAAGATGAAGTGGGTGGTAATTTATCTGCTACAATTCAATCTTATGCTGCCTTACTTGCATCGGAAAAATATACAAAAGAAGATGCGAATATGAAGCGAGCGGAAATGTTTATAAATGAGCGCGGTGGGGTAGCGCGTGCTCATTTTATGACGAAGTTTTTATTAGCGATTCATGGAGAATATGAATATCCTTCTCTCTTTCATTTGCCAACACCAATTATGTTTCTGCAGAATGATTCCCCTCTCAGTATTTTTGAACTGAGTAGCTCAGCACGTATTCATTTAATTCCGATGATGTTGTGTTTAAATAAAAGATTCCGAGTAGGGAAAAAGTTATTGCCAAATTTAAATCACATTGCAGGCGGGGGCGGAGAATGGTTTCGGGAGGATCGGTCTCCAGTTTTTCAAACGTTAGTAAGTGACGTGAAGAAAATTATAACGTATCCACTTTCTTTGCATCATAAAGGATATGAGGAAGTAGAACGTTTTATGAAAGAGCGTATTGATGAAAATGGAACATTATATAGCTACGCAACTGCCTCGTTTTATATGATTTATGCTTTACTTGCATTAGGACATTCTATTCAATCACCAATTATTCAAAAAGCTATAACGGGAATCACATCTTATATATGGAAGATGGAGAGAGGGAGCCATTTGCAAAACTCTCCATCAACTGTATGGGATACAGCTTTACTCAGTTATGCTTTGCAAGAAGCTCAAGTTCCGAAAGCAAGTAAAGTGATTCACAATGCATCAGCATATTTATTAAGAAAACAGCAAACGAAGAAAGTAGATTGGAGTGTACATGCACCGGATCTCTTCCCAGGTGGTTGGGGCTTTTCGGATGTGAATACGACGATTCCAGATATTGATGATACAACTGCTGCGTTAAGAGCATTGGCGCGAAGTAGAGGGAACGGAAATGTAGACACTGCTTGGAAGCGAGCGGTTAATTGGGTTAAAGGATTGCAAAATAATGATGGTGGTTGGGGGGCTTTTGAAAAAGGGGTAACGAGCCGTATATTAGCAAATTTACCAATCGAAAATGCAAGTGATATGATTACAGATCCTTCTACACCAGATATTACAGGAAGAGTATTAGAATTTTTCGGAACGTATACGCAAAATGAATTGCCCGAGAAACAAAAACAAAGTGCGATAAATTGGTTAATGAATGTACAAGAGGAAAATGGATCGTGGTATGGGAAATGGGGAATTTGTTATATATATGGTACGTGGGCAGTGTTGACTGGTTTACGGTCACTAGGAATACCATCTAGCGATCCATCAGTGAAACGAGCAGCTTTATGGCTTGAACATATACAGCATGAAGATGGTGGCTGGGGAGAATCTTGCCAAAGTAGTGTGGAAAAAAGATTTGTTACTTTGCCATTTAGTACACCATCCCAAACAGCATGGGCGTTAGATGCCCTCATTTCTTACTATGATAAAGAAACGCCAGTTATTCGAAAAGGTATTTCATATTTGCTCTCCAACTCTTATATAAATGAAAAATATCCTACTGGAACAGGTTTACCAGGTGGGTTTTATATTCGTTATCATAGTTATGCTCATATATATCCGTTGCTTACTTTGGCTCATTATGCAAAAAAATATAGAAAATAAACCGAGAGATGTCTCTCGGTTTATTTTGTTGGGTAGTAGGTCCCTTTTGAAAAGAATAAGGTTGTGATGTACCTTATTTTTCGGTTGATTGGCGCTTTTGACGTGCATCAGCGGCATTTGCACGTGCGTTTGCTTCTAAGTCATTGTGGTCAGCGAGTTCGCGAGAGAACTCAACATCAATGCCATCCGTTGCTTTGCTTTGTTTGAAATTCTTTTTGTTCATTCGACACAATCTCCTTGCGTTTATGCGACGTTGCAAAGTTAGTTTGACACAAATAGACTTTTTTATACAAAGAGGAATTGGAAAGCAAGGAGCCGAAATATACAGTATAAGTAATAGAAATGGGGGATAGGAATGGAGTTTTTAAATGGGAAAACAGCTGTTGTAACAGGAGCTGCACAGGGAATTGGAAAAGAGATTGCAAGGGTTTATGCAAAACTAGGGGCGAAAGTATTAATTAGCGATGTAAATGAAGAGAATCTACAAAAAACGACACATGAGTTATCAGATGAAGGATATGAAGTGTGCTCATATCGATGTGATGTGAGTAATCAAAATGAAGCAAAGTCGTTAATTGAATATGCGGTTCAAAAATTTGGTACATTACATATTTTGGTGAATAATGCTGGAATTACAAGAGACGCAATGTTACATAAAATGGAGAAGTCTGCTTGGGAACAAGTATTACAAGTGAATTTAACTGGAGTTTTTTATTGTATGCAACCCGCGCTTCTTTACATGAGACAACAAGGGTATGGACGCATTATTAATATATCTTCAATTAGTAGAGAAGGAAACATAGGTCAAGCAAATTATGCGGCTACAAAGGCAGGAGTTGTAGGATTAACGAAAACAGCAGCGAAAGAAGTTGGAAGTTTCGGTATTACTTGTAATGCGATTTGTCCGGGGTTTATGGATACAGATATGACCAAAACGATACCAGATAAAGTGAAAGAAAAGATGGTTGGAGCTATTCCAGTTGGTAGAATTGGAACGCCAGAAGATATTGCGAACGCAGCAGCCTTTTTAGCATCAGAATACGCATCTTATATTACAGGTGAAGTATTAAATGTGAGCGGAGGACTGCAAGTTTAAAGGAATACATAATGAAAAGAACCTGACCAGGTAGGTCAGGTTCTTTCTCATTAATTTAAGTTAAGCCAAACGCTCTTTACTTCTGTATAGTTATTTAATGCGTAAGATCCCATTTCACGGCCAAGACCAGATTGTTTAAATCCTCCAAATGGAGATGCTGCATCAAAGACGTTATAACAGTTTACCCATACTGTACCTGCACGTACTTTACTTGCAACATAGTGTGCTGTTTTAACATTTTCTGTCCACACACCAGCCGCTAAGCCGAATTGTGATTTATTTGCACGTTCAATTACTTCGTCAATATCGTTAAACGGTATTGCAGAAATAACTGGACCGAAAATTTCTTCTTTTGCGATCGTCATTTCATCATTTACGTCAGCGAATACTGTAGGAGAAACGAAGTAGCCTTGATCGAATGGATTACTTCCTCCGCAAAGTACTTCAGCGCCTTCTTCAATCCCTTTTTCAATGTAGCCCATTACACGTTTTTGTTGTTCTTCGGAAACGAGAGGGCCAATTGTTGTTTCAGGGTTAAGACCGACACCTTGATTTAGTTTTTTAGAATAGAGGACGAGATCAGCCATGACATTATCATACATTTTCTTCGGAACAAATAAGCGTGATCCAGCAGAGCATACTTGTCCTTGGTTAAACATAACACCAGAAAGTGCACCAGGAATCGCGCGAGATAAATCAGCATCTGGCAATATGATATTTGGTGATTTACCGCCTAATTCAAGTGTAACGCGTTTTAATGTTTCGGATGCTTGTCGCATAATTTGTTTACCGACAGGAGTAGAACCGGTAAATGCAATTTTATCAACGAGTGGATGATTAACGAGAGCTTGTCCAGCTGATTCACCGAATCCAGGTACGATATTAATAACACCTTTCGGGAATCCAGCTTCTTCAATTAATTCAGCTAAGTATAGAGCAGATAGTGGAGTTTGTTCTGCAGGTTTTAAAACGATTGTACATCCTGTAGCAAGCGCTGCTCCCATTTTCCACATTGCCATAAGAAGCGGGAAGTTCCAAGGGATAATTTGACCAACGACACCAACAGCTTCATGGCGTGTATAGTTAAAGTAATCACCGGAAACAGGAATTGTTTGACCAACGATTTTCGTAGCCCATCCAGCGTAATAGCGCATATGCTCAATTGCAAGTGGTATGTCTGCTGCCATTGTTTCACGGATTGGCTTTCCGTTATCTAATGTTTCGAGCTGTGCAAGCTCTTCTTTATGTTCTTCCATTAAATCAGCTAACTTGTACATGAGACGGCTTCGCTCAGCGGTGCTCATACGAGACCAAGGACCTTCGTCAAAAGCCATACGAGCTGCGACTACAGCTTTATGAATATCTTCGCGACCAGCTTCAGAAACGACGGCAAGTGTTTCACCAGTTGCTGGGTTAGGTGTTTTAAATGTTTTACCGGAAGCGCTTTCAATGAAAGATCCATTCACATATAACTTTTTTGTACCTTGAAGAAATTTCTCTACCTTTTCATGAAGATTTACAGCTAGTTGACTCATTGTATAACCCCCTTGAAAATATAATGTAAACGCAGTACGAGACGGCGCTTATTCCGAAATCAAGGATGTGGAAACTAGATGGAAAGCCTCTAATTAAAATCATAATTAAGAAATACTGAAAATTCAAATTTCATTTGTGTTACAATTGTAAAAAATATGTAATGTAAGAGAATCTTCTATATGATTATAAAAAATCCTGCTTGTTTTTGCTTTCTAGTAGGAAAAACTAGAAGAACAATGGTACAATAATACATCGTGAGAGGAGGGGTAAAAATGAAAGATTATCATGATGATCCACGCTTTCGAATAGCCCATAGAGAAGCGTTAATTGGTCTTGGACTTGCTATTATTAATTTTATAATATGGTACGGATTTGCTTATGGGCTTGGTAGTAAAAATCCGAATGAATATACATATGTATTAGGTTTTCCCGCATGGTTTTTTTATAGCTGTATCGTTGGATTTATCGTTATGGTTATTTTACTTAGTTTAGTTGTTCGTTTTGTATTTCAAGATATTTCACTCGATGAGGAAGAAAAAAGTGAGGAATAATAGATGAATTGGTATGTAATCATTCCAATGATAATTTCGTTTATCGTTGTATTTTTAATTGGTGTATATGCTTCAAGACGTGTGCAAGCAACTGCTCATAATAAATTTTTACAAGAATATTTTCTTGGTGGGCGTGAGCTAGGCGGTTTATTATTAGCGATGACAATGATTGCTACGTACGGTAGTGCAAGTAGCTTTATTGGTGGCCCTGGTATTGCTTACAATATGGGTCTTGGATGGGTACTGTTATCTGCGATTCAAGTTGTAACAGGCTATATCGTTTTAACGGTTATCGGTAAAAAGTTTGCAATTATCGCTAGGAAGATGGAAGCAATTACTCTTATCGATTATTTAAAAGGGAGATACAATAATAAAGCAGTTGTTATACTTTCTGCGTTATGTATTATTATCTTTTTATTTTCAGCGACAGTAGCCCAGTGGGTCGGTGGTGGACGATTAATCGAGTCACTAACTGGTCTATCGTATACAACAGCACTATTTTTATTTACTTTTTCTGTACTTGTGTACGTATTAATTGGTGGATTTCGTGCAGTTGCTCTATCAGATACATTATTAGGAATCATTATGTTAGTTGGAACGACAATCATTTTAATTGCTACTGTCATTGCTGGTGGTGGAATTGAAAAGATTATGCAGGAACTTGTTCAAATTAATCCAAAGTTAATTACACCATTCGGAGCAGATGGCAGTTTAACGAAATCATATGTTACATCATTTTGGATTTTAATTGGAATTGGCGTTGTCGGCTTACCGCAAATTAGCGTGCGTGCCATGTCTTATAAAAATTCAAAAGCGATGCATCAAGCTTTAATAATTGGAACCGTTGTCGTTGGCACAATTATGATCGGTATGCATTTAACTGGTGTATTTGCAAGAGTAGTACTTCCAGGTATAACGGTACCAGATAAAGTAATGCCGCTACTTGCGATGGAAGTGTTACCTCCTTGGTTAGCTGGAGTTTTCTTAGCTGCACCGATGGCAGCGATTATGTCTACAGTAAACTCTTTATTATTACTTGTAAGCTCGTCAATTATTAAAGATATATATGTAAATTACATAAATAAAGATGCAGCAGACAGTACGATAAAAAAAGGAAGTTTGTGGATTACTGGTATTGTAGGACTACTCGTTTATGCAGCGGCGATTAAACCACCAGATTTTTTAATATGGCTAAATTTATTTTCTTTCGGTGGATTAGAAGCAGCATTCATTTGGCCAATCGTATTAGGGTTATATTGGAGGAAAGGAAATGCTACAGGAGCGCTTGCGTCTATTTTAGTTGGGGTAGGCTCATATATGTGTATTCATCTTTTCTATCCAAATCCGTTCGGTATACATACAGTTGTCTTCCCGATTTGTTTTGCGTTTATCGCTTATGTTATTGGAAGTATGAGTGCTGTAAAAAAAACAGTATAGGTTAGCTGAAGAACGTAGTCCTTATAAGACTGCGTTTTTTCGTATGAATTTGTTCTTTTTTATTCTGTATATCCACGGTTATTCATAAATTAATAACAACTGAGGGGATGGAGTTGAGGTCGATGAAAAAAGTGTTATTTTTAGGAGACCCAGGAATTGATGACTCTTTAGCAATTATGTATGGATTGTTGCATCCTGATATTGATATTGTTGGTGTAGTAACGGGATATGGAAATGTAACACAAGAAAAGGCGACAAGTAATGCCGCATATTTATTGCAAATGGCAGGACGGGAAGATATACCTGTTATTAATGGTGCGAAAATTCCTTTATCCGGAGATATTACGACGTATTATCCAGAAATTCATGGGACAGACGGTTTAGGGCCAATTAAACCTCCAAAAACTTTTTCACCAAATATAAAGCCTTTTTGTACATTTTTTGATCTTCTTGAAAAATATAAAGGAGAATTAATAATAGTCGATGCTGGTAGATCAACAACATTAGCGACAGCATTTATTTTAGAAAAGCCGATGATGAAGTATGTGAAAGAATATTATATAATGGGCGGTGCTTTCTTAATGCCTGGCAATGTAACACCAGTCGCAGAGGCGAATTTTCATGGTGATCCCATTGCGTCACAATTAGTTATGCAAAATGCCAAAAATGTGACATTAGTGCCACTTAACGTTACATCTGAAGCAATTATTACACCGGAAATGGTAAAATATATTACGAAACACTCTAAAACGAGTTTTAATAAGTTAATCGAGCCGATATTTACGTACTATTATAAAGCTTATAGAAAGTTAAATCCGAAAATAAAAGGAAGTCCAGTACATGACGTCGTTACAATGATGGTTGCGGCAAATCCATCCCTTTTAGATTATGTATATCGTCGTGTCGATGTAGATACAGCTGGAATTGCAAAAGGAGAGAGTATTGCTGATTTTCGGCCTCAACCTGATGCAAAAGCATTAAAAAATTGGGTGCGAATTGGTTGGTCGTTACATTATAAAAAGTTTCTTGAGGATTTTGTGAGATTTATGACGTAGACATAATAGGAGCATACAAGTTAAAATAATGGAGATGGTTATGTAAATGACCATCTCCATTATTTTGTTTTTAAATGATAAATAGAGAAGAGTTACACAATAGGAGAGGAATTTTACTTGAAAAAAACTATAGTATGCGCAGTAATTGTGGGTATTTTTGTTTTGCTAATATCGGGTAACTTTTTAGTGAAAAAAGTGTGGAGTTCAAATAATGATGATGCACAGTATATTGCATCTTTTATTGAAGAACATAAAGATGAAAAAAATAGTGCGCTTCTAGTAAAGAGAAATGATAAAGTTGTTTATTCTGTAAACCCAAATGTTGTATTGCCAGTTGCTAGTACGATGAAATTAATTGTGGCGCTTGAATATACGAAACAAGTTACTGAAGGGAAAATTGATTCTTCTAGTTTCGTGTCGATTAATGATGTGAATCGCTATTATGTGCCGAATACAGATGGTGGTGCACAAGATAGATGGCAAAAGTATTTGGAGAAAACGGGCAAGATAACTGAAGGAGCGGTTTCTTTAGAAGAAGTGGCAAAAGGAATGGTTAAGTTTAGTTCGAATGCAAATGCTGAATACTTAATGGAATTGTTAGGATTAGATAACATCAATCGAAATTTACAAAGTTTATCACTTCCTGCACATCAACCACTATTTCCAATCGTTTCATCTTTGTATATCCCGGGATATTTGCATAAAGAATTACATGTTCCAAAATATAAAATAGAGAAAAAGTTAAAAGAAATGTCTCAAGAGCAATATCGTGAATATGCGATGATTATTCATGAACGCTTAAAGAAGAAGGGACCATTATTACAGAAGGAAATTCCGCTTTATTTAGAGGAACGTTACGACAAAATTTGGTCAGATAGATTACCAGCAGCTTCTGCAAATGATTATATGGTATTACTTCAAAAGGCAAACCATAAAGGTGGCTTGACAGAAGCTGAAGAAAAAGTGTGGGCAAATATCGTTGAAACAGACATGAGTGCCAAGAAATACCGTAAAACATTTAGACATGCTGGGCAAAAGAATGGTTATACACCATGGACGGTTACAAAAGCAGTTTACGCTATGGATAAACGTGGAAACTGTACGGAGATTGTGTTTTTGGCGAATAATTTAAATGAAGACGATAGTGCAGAAATACGGAAACATTTAGCAAACTTACATTTCCAAGTGTTGCAAAGTGATAAGTATGATGCGACTTTTATTAAATAAACTCGGTGCAGAGAGCACCGAGTTTATTTTGATGTACAGGCACTTTTTTTCTATCAATGGGTATGATGGGTAGTAATACTTAGGTGAGAGGGGAAAAGGTGATGAAACAGAGTAAGGAAGAGTTTATAAAGAGTGAAGGCGCTGATTTCCCTGGAAAAACATATGTGGATTGTGTATTACAACATGTATTTGATTTTCAACGAAATTACTTATTGAAAGATATGTTTCAAGTGCATAAAGCACATATTACGATGCTGACTGAAGAAAGTTTAATAAAAATAGAAGAAGCTAAAGTTATATTAAACGCACTTAGAAAAGTAGAGCGAATACCAAAAGATAAATTGGTATATACAGAGCAGCATGAAGACCTCTTTTTTTTAATCGAACATTTAATTTCTCAAGAAGCGAAATGCGATTTTGTAAGTAATATGCATATTGGTAGAAGTAGAAATGATATGGGTGTAACGATGTATCGCATGAGTTTAAGGCGGTATATATTACGATTAATGGAACATTATTTGCTATTGCAAGAAAGTGTACTGCAACTTGCTGATGATCATAAGGAAACGATCATGCCAGCTTATACACATACACAACCGGCACAGCCAACAACATTTGGTCATTATACTTTAGCAATTTATGATACGATGCAAAGAGATTTAGAACGAATGAAAAAAACGTACCAGCTTTTAAATCAGTCTCCAATGGGGGCGGCTGCACTCTCTACAACAAGTTTCCCGATTAAACGAGAACGAGTTGCTCATCTACTTGGATTTACAACTGTAATTGAGAACTCATATGATGCTGTTGCCGGAGCGGATTATTTATTAGAAGTTAGCTCCCTACTTATGGTAATGATGACGAATACGAGTAGATGGATTCATGACTTTTTGTTGTTAGCAACGAAAGAATATGACGGTATTACTGTTGCAAAGCCATATGTACAAATTAGTAGTATTATGCCGCAAAAACGAAATCCGGTTTCAATTGAACACGCTCGTGCAATTACGAGTAGTGCTTTAGGAGAAGCATTTACAGTATTTCAAATGATTCATAATACACCATTTGGTGATATTGTCGATACGGAAGATGACTTGCAGCCATATTTATATAAAGGGATTGAAAAGGCGATTCGTGTTTTTTGTATGATGAATGCAGTGATCCTAACGATGAAAGTAGAAGAAGAAACGTTAAAAAGTCGTTCCTATAAACATGCAATAACGATAACGGATTTCGCTGATGTTTTAACGAAAAATTATGAAATTCCATTTCGGCATGCTCATCATGCAGCAAGTGCTATTGCAAATATGTCATTGGAGCAGAAAAAAGAACTACATGAATTACACTTCAAAGATGTAAATATGTATTTGCAAGAACATTTTAAAATAAATTTATTAGAAAAAGAGTGGAAAGAAATTATATCGCCAGAAGCTTTTATTCAAAAAAGAAATGTATACGGTGGACCGAGTAAAAAAGAAATGAAGCGTATGATTAAAAATCGAAAAGAGTCCTTTCGAAAAGAAGAAGATGTATTTGAAAAGGAAAAACAGAGAATTTTACAAGCTGAAAATGCCTTGAATACATTAGCTTTGAATATTATTGAATCGTAAAAGAGGGATTTAATGAATTAATCGCCAATACTTAATTAAAATATAAATAGAGAGAAGAGATTGTCGATGATTCAATTACATGTATATGAAGAGATTTTTCATTTTAAAGAAGATGTTACACCATTTTTAGAAAAGAATGAGCAGGAAAACAATCTCATATTAGGTGTATTACAAATGGTTCAAGAACCGATATTTATGGGGATAGCGAAACAAGGAGAAGACATTGCGGTTGTATTTCTGCAAACAGAAGAGAAGAAACAAATCATTGTTGCAACTTCTGAAATTTCGGGAGTAGCTATTGAGGAACTTGCAAAAGAGTTAACGAAAGTATATCCGGATATTCCTGGATTGATCGGTAATAAGAAAATTGTACAGAAATTAGCGGAAGAGATTGCGGTATTAGAAAATAAGAAAATGAATGTTGCAATGGAGCAAGGTGTGTATGAGTTGAACAGAGTAAAGAAGAAGTGTAATGCGAATGGACTTTTTCGAGCGGTAAATAATGATGAATTACCATTAATAGAACAGTGGATATATCAATTTTGTGAAGATGTAAAGCTTCCTACTACGAAAGAAGAAGCAAAACAAACTGCATATACATTAATAACTACAAATCGACTGTTTGGTTTGGAAGTGGATGGGAAACTCGTTTCTGTAGCTGCAAAAACGAGACCAACTAAAAATAATATAACAGTTAATTTTGTATATACGCCGAAAGAAGCAAGGAAAAAGGGATACGCATCTAAGTGTGTAGCGGCACTTAGTCAACGTATGTTAGATGAAGGGTACAAGACGACTACGTTATATACTGATTTAGCGAATCCGACATCGAATAAAATTTATCAAGAAATTGGTTATGAGCAAATTGCGGAGTCTGTGCTTATATTTTTAGAGAAGTAGAACAAAAAGGCGTGCTATTTTAGCACGCCTTTTTGTTATTCATCGATTCTAATAACCTCGCCTTGAGGGAAGTCCTCAGTTTCTAGTAAGTTACGAATAGCTTTCGCAACATATTCAGGTGATAATAGTTTTCCTTCTTCTTTTAATGCAATGAAGCGGTCCAAATTTATGAAATCTTCTTTATTTGTTTCGCGAATTTGTGATTGCATATTTGTATCAACAACGCCAGGTGCAAAAGCGACGATTTTTACTGGATATTCTTTTTCCACTTCTTCAGTTGCTACGCACTGTGTAAACATATTTACACCAGCTTTCGTTGTACAATAAGCGCCCCAGCCAAAGTAAGGGTTTTTTCCTGCACCAGATGAAATGTTAATAACGCGTTTATCTACTTTCCAGTCTTTCGTATGTTTCATAAATGTAGATGTAAGAATCATAGGTGCAAGTAAATTAATGTGAACGTTCGTAATGAATTGTTCACTTTCTGCTTTTTCAATTGGCTTCATAGGTGCAACTGTACCCGCATTATTAATTAAATGAATAGAGGATACATTGTCTTTTTTAATAGATGAAATGATCTCTTTAAAGTTAGTTTCTAAGTTATGTACATCTTGAAGATCTAGGGAATGAAAAATGCAATTGCTGTTATATTGCTCTGCAAGTTTCGTAAGCTCTTTATTTTCTCTTCTAGAAATAGAGATGACAGTTGTATTTTTTTCTAATAATTGCGTAGCGATTGCCTCACCTAAACCTTGTGAAGTTCCTGTTATGATAACGTAGCGCATAGTTTTATAAACCCCTCTCATATGTGCGGAATTTTGTTGGACAACGTACATTGTATAGTTTGTCTACATTTTATAGTATAGAGCACTTTTTACTATAATTGAAATGAGATGATTGTGTGCCTTTTATAAATAGGTTTACGACAACAGTACCTGGTGCCGTCACGTTTACTGGGAATACGCTGGGACTTAGCCCTACATCACCTGCACCAGGTAATATTTTTGGTACACTTGCTGTGTTTACGACAGTAAATACAGCATTGCAAGTACCAGGGTTCCCAGCAGGGACAACAGATGAATGGCAATTGAATTCTTCAAGTGCAATTTTAAATCTTCCAGCGGGAAGCAGTGTATTATATGCAGAATTAGTTTGGGCTGGTACTTTCCGGACTGATACGGAAGATGTGTTACCATTTTTAAATGATAACATTACATTTACAACGCCAGCAGGGACGTTTTCTGTTACGCCAGATCCTGCTACCGCGCAGCAAGGTTCAGTAGGAAATCAGTTTTATTATGCTCGCTCTGCCAATGTAACAAATCTTGTTAGTGCAGGTGGAGCAGGCACATATACAACGGGTGCTGTGCCAGCTGCAAGAACTTCAGCCGACCCGACAATCAGTCGTTCAGCTGGATGGACGCTTGAGGTTGTGTATCAAAATGCAAGTTTACCACTTCGAAATTTGTCAGTATATGCAGGTCAAGAAATTATCGATGCTTCATCCCCGCCAGTTGATGCTACAATTTCAGGTTTTGCTACGCCGGCAACAGGAGCTGTTACAGGAAGAGTGCTCGTAACTGCTCAAGAAGGTGATTCTAACATTGTTGGAGATCAACTTCGCTTTGGGCCGAATGCAAATGCTACAGTTGCATTATTCGGACCGAGAAATCCTGCGAATAATTTCTTTCAGTCACAAATTTGTAATGATAGTGGAAATTTAGATACGAGCGGCACGTTTGGAGATTTGAATCAGCCGTTAGGGGTAGCTTTGGCCGTCCGAAGACAAGGGTGGGATATTACGAATGTAGATGCCTCCTCATCTTTAGTAAACAGTCAAACATCAGCAACGGTTCGATTTGTTACAAATGGAGATGGATACGCAGCAGCTGGTTTTGGTGTTCAAATTGATGCAACAGGTCCAATTATTAATCCTGTTAAATCAGTTAATAGAACAGTCGCAGGGGTAGGGGATACCCTCACTTATACGATTACGGTCCCAAATACAGGAACAGGAAGTGCAGAAAACGTTGTATTACGTGATAGTATTCCGAACGGAACGACGTTTGTTGCAGGTAGTGTTACGGTAGGGGGAGTAACACAGCCGAATGCAAACCCTTCTAATGGAATTAATTTAGGTACAATCCCAAATAACACGCAAAGAATTGTTACATTTCAAGTTCGAATAATATCATTCCCGAATCCCAATCCTATTTTAAATCGTGCAATGGTGTCATATCAATTTCGGCCTTTCGTTGGTAGTCCTCCTATTACAAGTACGTCTTCTTCAAACACAGTACAAACGACAGTGAATCAAGCAACTATAAGTATGCAGAAATCTGTAGATTTACAGACGGCAACGCTTAATGATGTATTAACGTACACAGTTAATATCACAAATAATGGAAATGTCACTGCGAGCAATGTTATTTTTGTTGATAGTATCCCTGCTGGAACAACATTTGTCGCAAATAGCGTTACGGTAAATGGAGTAGCGCGTCCAGGAGCGAATCCAGCAAGTAGTATTAATCTAGGAAGTATTAATGCTTCGCAAACGACTGTAGTGCGCTTTCAAGTTCGAGTAACATCGAACCCTCTTGTCAATCCAATTCCAAACCGTGCAAGTGCAACATTTACCTTTACTCCAGTGCCTGGTCAACAACCAGTTTCAGGGCAAGCGACAAGTAATACTGTAGTTACGACAATTAATATAGCTGATATAACAACGAGAAAAACAGTGGATAGAGCTTTTGCAACGGTTAACGATGTTCTTACGTACACGGTAACAATTCAAAATACAGGAAATGTACTTGCAACGAACGTTATTTTTCAAGATCCAATACCAATTGGAACGACATTTATAGCAAATAGTGTGACTGTGGATGGGGTTTCACAACCTGGGGTAAATCCAGCGACTGGGTTTACAGTAGCAAATATATCTCCCGGCGGAAGTAGGACAGTGACTTTTCAAGTACGAGTGACATCAACGCCATCAGGAGGCACAATTGCGAATCGCGGAAATGTAACTGCTAATTTCGTCGTTATTCCAAATCAGCCACCAATAACGATTAATAGACAAACGAATACAGTTGTGACACAAGTTAATACAGGCGGTTTAAATGTAATAAAAGAAGTGAATACAACGCAAGCGGCAGTAGGAGACACTTTAACATACACAATTGCCGTTCAAAATACAGGGAATGTTCCGTTAACAAATGTATTTTTCCAAGACCCTATTTCTTCTGCTGTTTCATTTGTTGCAAATTCTGTAACAATTAATGGAGTACAGCAAAGTGGACTAAATCCGAATACAGGATTCTCTCTTCCGAATATTCCTGCGGCTCAAACGGTTGTAGTCACATTTGACGTAGTAATTGTACAGAATCCAGAAAATGAAGATATTTTAAATCAAGCAAATGTAACAGCAAGCTTTCAAGTGAATCCGAATGAACCACCAGTAACAATCAATGTACCGAGTAATGTTGTGAATACGACAGTACAATCAGGAAACTTTGAAGTTGTGAAAGCAGTCAATACGGATGTTGCAACAGTAGGGGATATTTTAGTATATACAATAGAAGTCATAAATGCAGGTAGTGTACCAGCTACGAATGTATTTTTCCAAGATTCAATTCCCCAAGGGACATTATTTATTGAAAATAGTGTAGTTGTGAATGGTGTTTTACAAGAAGGGGCAGATCCAGAACTTGGATTCCCATTAAATAATTTGCCTACTGGCGCCAGTGTTATTGTTACATTTGAAGTATTAATTGATGAAATTCCCAAAGGAAATAATGTTGTAAATAATGCGAATGTAACTGGAGATTTCCTTGTAAATCCAACAGAGCCGCCGATTACTGTAACAGTACCAAGTAATACTGTTATGACGATCGTGAATTCTTCAGGGTTAAATGTAATGAAAAGTGTAAGTGCTACTGAAGCCGGTGTAGGAGATACGTTAACGTATACAGTTCGTATACAAAATAGTGGAACGGTGACAGCGACAAATGTATCATTCCTTGATCCGATTCCAGTTGGAACCACTTTTGTAGCGAATAGTGTAACAATAAACGGGACACCTCAACCAGGTTTAAACCCGACAACTGGATTTCCACTTGCTAATATTCCAGTAGGAGGAATGGTGACGGTCACTTTTCAAGTGACAATCACGAGTGTACCACCAAATAGAGTTCTTCCGAATAATGCGAATGTCACTGCTGATTTCCAAGTAAGTCCTCTCCAGCCACCAATTACAATTGTAACGATTAGTAATATTGTTGTGACGCGAGTGAATGTAGGATCACTTAATGTAATGAAGAGTGTAAATACACTACAAGCCGGTGTAGGAGATACGTTAACGTATACGATTCTTATTCAAAATACAGGAACTGTTCCTGCAACGAATATTGTTTTTCAAGATCCAATTCCGTCTGGTACTGCCTTTGTAGCAAATAGTGTGACGATAAATGGAGTCGTACAGCAAGGCGCGGATCCTATGCTAGGTTTCCCGGTACCAAATATTCCGGTCGGGCAAACGGCTACGATTACGTTTCAAGTTACAGTGACGAGTGTTCCGAGCGGTGGAAATATAAGAAACCAATCGAACGTTACTGCAAGTTTTCTTATAAATCCAGCAAACCCTCCAATAACGACTGTTACAAATAGTAATTTTGTAGTGACGCAAGTAAACACAGCACAGTTAAATATACAAAAATCTTCATCTGTACAACAAGCAGCACTTGGAGAAACTTACACGTATTCTGTTGTCATTCGAAATAACGGTACAGTAACAGCAACGAATGTCTCTTTCCTTGATCCAATTGCTTTAGAAACAACTTTTGTAGCAAATAGTGTAACGATAAATGGAACGCCACAACCTGGATTTGACCCAAATGTTGGTTTCCCGCTTCCTAATATTGCAGCTGGAACATCATTGACAGTAACGTTCCAAGTTACGGTAGTTGCACCGTCTACACGTGGAGCGGTATTAAATACAGCATCTGCTACAGCCACTTTCTTATTAAATCCTTTACAGCCACCTGTAACAACAACGAATTCAAGTAATACAACGGTAGTTACAATACCGTTACCTCCTCCTGGTGAAGTAACTGCAACAAAAACAGTTGATGTTGCAACTGGGGCCGTTGGGGATGTATTAACGTATACTGTGCTCATTTCAAACGTAGGAATTATCCCTGTTACAGATGTGTTCTTCCAAGATGTCATACCAGAAGGAACGACGTTTGTTGACAATAGTGTAACGATAGGTGGAGTGCAGCAACTTGGTTTAAATCCAGAAATAGGATTTACAGTTACTCCATTATTAATCGCTGGTGGAAGTATTGAGGTCACATTCCAAGTGACGATTACAGAAATTCCAGATAATGAAGTCATATTAAATGATGCAGATGTTACATTTACTTCACAACCAAATCCGCAGGAACCACCGATTACGGAAACGATATTAACAAATTTAGTCGTTACGACAATTAATATAGCCTTTATTTTTCCATTGAAACTAGTAGATAAAGAAGTAGCGACGGTAGGAGAAATATTAACGTATGATGTATTGATTTTTAATTTCGGAACAGTGCCAGCAACGAATGTTCAATTTATCGATACTACTTCCGCGGGTGTAGCATTTGTACCAGGAAGTGTGAGCATAAACGGGGTACCAGCACCAGGATTAGATCCTTTCATTGGTTTTACAGTTCCAGATATACCTGTCGATGATTTTGTACTTGTCACATATCAGGAAGTGGTTACAAGCATACCAGAAGGTGGAACGATTGTTAATTTTGTAGACGTTACAGCTACATTTGCTGTAAGTGAAACAGAACCGCCTATTACGGAAACAACGACAAGTAATACGACATTAACAGAAATCAATGAGCCTGGTTTGAATGTTTTAAAATCAGTGAGTCAGCCGGTTGTTGCAGTAGGCGATACAATCACATATACAACAGTAGTTCAAAATACAGGAACAGTGCCAGCAACGAATGTTCAATATAGTGATGTATTACCTTCCTCTATAGCATTCGTGCCGAACACTGTAACGATAGACGGTGTGTTACAACCTGGATTCAATCCGAATAATGGATTCCCGCTTCCAGATATAAACCCAGGTGAAAGTGTAGAAGTCATCTTCCAAGTAACCGTTGTTAGTGCGCCATCAAACGGAACAATTGCCAATACGGCAAATGTAACTGGAAGTTTTGTATTAGTACCAGGAGAACCACCAGTTATAGTAACAGAGCCGAGCAATACAACACTTACAACTGTAAATAGAGGGCAATTTAATGTTATTAAACAAGTAAATAGGGTTGCTACTCTCGTTGGAGATATATTAACGTATACGGTTCAAATAACAAATACTGGAACAGTAACAGCTAATGCTGTTCAGTTTGTTGATACCATTTCAGCAGGGGCGTCATTTGTACCAAATAGTGTAACGATAAATGGAGCCTCGCAACCAAACTTAAATCCGATTACTGGATTTGGAGTTGGAGATATCCCAGTTGGTGAAACAGTTATAGTGACGTTTCAAGCGACAGTTACAAACATCCCGTCATCAGGAACAATTACGAACGTTGCAAATATAACAGGAAGCTTTACTTTAGTGCCAGGAGAACCACCAGTTGTAGTAACAGAGCCGAGTAATACGACGATAACTAGAGTGAATAGAGGACGATTCAGCGTTATAAAATCTGTAAATAAAGAAGCGACACGATTAGGAGATACGTTAACGTATAGTGTGCAAGTTACAAATACGGGAACGGTAACAGCAACGAATGTTCAGTTTATCGATGTTCCATCACCTAGTTTAGAATTTGTTCCTGGAAGTGTACAAATAAATGGGATTCCGCAAGTAGGTTTAGATCCATTTGTAGGATTTGCATTGCCTGATCTTGCAGTAGGGGATAGTGTATTAATTACATTTGAAGTAAATGTAATCGCAGTTCCGCCTTCTAGTAGCATTATGAATACAGCAAGAGTAACGGGTGATTTCGAATTGATTCCAGGAGAACCTCCGTCTACAATTACAAATTCAAGTAATACGACGGTTACGCCGGTAAATAGAGGTAGCTTAGATATGCTAAAAGAAGTAGACCATTCAGTTGTTGGTGTAGGAGAAACGGTAACGTATACTGTTCGTATATTAAATACTGGTACTGCTGATGCAATGAATGTTCAATTTATCGATGTGCTATCTCAGGAAGCTGATTTCGTTCCAAATAGTGTAACGATAAATGGGGTTCCGCAACCGGGGGTAAATCCGCAGATTGGATTTACGATACCTGATATACCAGTTGGTGAGACGGCACTTGTAACATATGAAGCTACGATTACAAGTTTTCCGGATGGTGGTACAGTAGTGAACGTTGCTGGGGCGTTAGCAGAATATATTTTAGTACCGGGGGAGCCGCCAGTTACAGTGATGGATACAAGCAATACAGTTATAGTGACGGTAAATACTGCAATCTTATTTGTTGCAAAAGGAGCAAACTTTGAAGTAGCAATGATAGGGGATGTTGTCACTTACGGAATCGCTGTTATAAATGATAGTACAGTTCCTGTGACCAATATTGTGTTAACAGATATCATTGATCCGAATACGCTATTTATAAATGGTACGGTAACGGTAAATGATGTACCTCTTCCATTTGCTAATCCGAATACTGGTATTCCGTTAGGTGATTTTCAGCCAAATGATGCAGCAATTATTAATTTCCAAGTTGTAATAATAGGAGGGCAAGTAAATAATTTAGTTACAAATACTGCTACAGCGAATGGGCTTGCAACTGTAAATCCGAATGAGCCGCCAGTAGTAGTTGAAGGTGATAGTAATACAGTTGTTATCCCGTTTATTCCTCAAAATGTCTCAACGACAGTCGTAAAAACGGCAGATTTACAGGTAGCAACAATTGGAGATGTCATTACGTTTACGACAGTCATCACAAATACGGGTGATACTGTAATGCAAAATATTCGTTTTCAAGATATGTTAGATAGTAGTGTTCGATTTGTTCCTGGAAGTGTAACGGTTGATAATACGCCAGTGCCGAATGTAAGCCCGGCAGTAGGGTTTCTTATCGGAAGTTTAAATCCTGGTGAAGCAAGGACAGTTTCGTTCCAAGTAGCAGTACAGAGCGCGCCAAATGGTTCAGGAAATTATATAAATCAAGCGAGTATTCGTTTTGAACATCAAGTAGGCACAGTATTGCCACCTGTTACACAAATAGTAGAAAGTAACATAGTTGTCATTCCATTTGTTCCAACGATTGAACAAATTTGCGAAACGAATCTTAATTGCTTAGGGAAAATTCCTTTTCAATGTTCTCCGTGTGATCATTTGCAAATAAAGAAAAAATAAATGAAGAAAGAGCATCCTGTAAGAGAAGGATGCTCTTTCTTCATTAATCATGTAGATTCTTTTTCGGGCGAGGTGAAAAATTCGTCGATTTTGTCGGAAAGTAGTAATGGAATAGCTCCTTTTATAACAGAAATGTCCCAGTCCCACCATGCAAGATTCTCTAGTTTGTCAATTGTTTCTTGCGGGAAACGATATCGAATAAATTTTGCTGGATTACCAGCCACAATTGCATATGGAGGGACGTCCTTTGTAACAACACTTTTTGCACCAATAATGGCACCGTTACCAATTGTAACACCAGATAAAATGCAGGATTGATAACCAATCCATACATCATTGCCAACTACGATATCACCTTTTGAAGAAGGGTGACCAGTAATATGTGCTCCTTCATCAAAAAGTGCATTAAATGGATAAGTCGTTATCCAGTCTGCGCGATGTTCACCGCCAAGTATGAAAACGACTTCTTCTGCTAATGAACAAAACTTACCTATTTTCAATTTTGTTTCATCGTTCCAAGAAAAAATGGTTGGCCCTACTTTACTATAAGTATAATCACCAATATCATATTTATTATATTCAGGTTTTTGATTTAAATATAACATGCTTCTTCAGCCTCCTTTCTCAATTAAGTGATACGTATGGAATATTATATGCAAGATGTAGTAATGTGAACTGTATTAATAGGTGAAATGAACAAAAGGGAGTGGGATGTATGCGATACGAAATGGGTTTATATAATAAACCGTTTCAGTCAATTCAATCAGGGGAAAAAGTATATGAAGTACGCCTATACGATAAAAAACGTCAACTAATAAACAAAGACGATGAAATCGTATTTACGAATCTTAAGACAACAGAAATGATGACGGTAAAAGTAACGGAAATAAAGCGATACGAGAGCTTTAAAGCTATATATGAACAAATCGATAAAAAATTATTGGATTGTGAAAATGATAGTTTAGAGGAAATGTTAGAAAGTACATACAAAATATATACGAAAGAACAAGAAAAAGAGTGGGGAACAGTTGCGATTCGTATTGAGGTAATAAAATGATAAGAAATCGCGGAGCCGCTATCATTGTACTGGAAGGAAAAATCGCTCTTATAAAACGTATTCGAGAAGAGGAAAGATATTATGTTTTTCCTGGCGGAGGGATTGAGGAAGGTGAAACGCCTGAAGAGGCAACGAAAAGAGAGGTATACGAAGAATTAGGGGTACATATACAAGTGGAGCACCTTATTGCAAAGGTAAAATATAAAGGAAATGAATATTATTATGCTGCCTATATTACAGGCGGAGTGTTCGGAAGCGGAACAGCTGAGGAATTTCAGCTGGAAGGTAGGGGAAATTATATTCCGTTATGGCTACCGATAAACGAGTTGGAAAAAGTGAATATAAAACCTTATGAAGTGGTCAGAAATATATTTAATCATTATAAAATATAACGTCTGACAACATACAAAAAAAACCATTGACATAGTCTTCTGATTTAAGTATTGTATTCGAGTATGTTTATAATCAGGAGGTTTATATGAGCAATCAAACTACTACACATCATGTGAAAATGACAACAGCGGATCCATCTGGAATTGGTCTATTTGGATTAGCGATGGTAACACTTGTAGCATCATCTCAAAAGTTAGGCTTAACAGATGGCGTTTCACTTGTATTACCGTGGGCAATCTTTTTAGGAGGATTTGCACAAATCTTTGCTTGCATTCATGATGCAAAGCATAACAATACATTCGGTACAACAGCATTCGGTGCGTACGGTCTATTTTGGCTAGGTGTTGGAATGACTTGGTTAATTCAACTTGGAGTATTTGGCGAAAAATTAGCACAAGCTGCAGATTCAAAACAGCTTGGTGTAGCCTTTATCGGATATTTGATTTTCACAATCTTTATGACAATTGGTGCAATGGAAACACATAAAGTATTATTTATGATTTTCGTCCTTATTGATTTCTTATTTATCGGTCTTTCATTAAGTACTTTAGGTGTTATGCCGCATGCAATGCATAATTTAGCAGCATATTCTGAACTTCTTATTTCATTATTATCTTTCTACGGTTCAGCAGCAGCAGTGTTAAATACACACTTCGGAAAAGTTGTTTTACCAGTAGGAAAGCCTTTTGGTATTTTTAAAAAATAATAAAAAAGCACAGATGATTGTATAGTCATCTGTGCTTTTTTATTTGTTCCGCTCTTTGTGGGTTGTCTGAAAAAGCCTGATTGGTGAGGACTCATTAAACTTTCACTTTATCCCGCTATTTGCCGGGCAGTAAGCCCCCCCGCCTCAAAATTCAGCGGAAACAAAGAAGTTAGGTGGGGGATGAATACCCTCACTGATTAAAGTTTCACCTTATTTGAAATAAGTAATGTGAAATGTAAATAAAAGTAGAAAAAATCAATTGAAATTGATTCTCATTATTAATATAATGAGAATGAGAATCATTTATTGTTAGAGGGGGATGCCAAAGTGGCAAAAATTTTAATAGCTTATGCAAGTATGTCAGGAAATACAGAGAGTATTGCTGATTTAATTAAAGTTAGTTTAGATGCTTTTGATCATGAAGTAGTATTGCAAGAAATGGAAGGCATGGACGCTGAAGAATTATTAGCTTATGATGGAATCATTTTAGGATCTTATACGTGGGGCGATGGTGAATTACCATTTGAAGCGGAAGATTTTCATGATGACTTAGAAAATATAGATTTAGCTGGGAAAAAGGTAGCGGTATTCGGATCGGGTGATACGGCGTATGAACTGTTTTGTGAAGCGGTAACGATATTTGAAGAACGTCTTGTGGAACGCGGTGCAGAGCTTGTACAAGAAGGGCTGAAAATTGAATTAGCTCCAGAAGATGAAGAGGATGTTGAAAAATGCAGTAATTTTGCAATTGCATTTGCTGAGAAGTTCTAAGAATGGGAGTGTCAACGTGGAGACAATGTTAAGTGCAACTGCTATTACAAAGTTAAGAGATGGAAAACTGTTGTTAGCTACTACATATAATGGCTTATTTGTTGAACAAGACGGAGAATGGAAACGAATTTTAAATGGTTTTCAAAAACGAATTAGGGATTTACATAGCGAAGATAATGTAGTTTATGGTGTAGGTGACGAAGGGATTTTTATTCGCAGTATGAATGGTGGAGAGAACTGGACAATTCAGCGTTTTCCAACAAAAGCAACGAGTTGGAATGTATGTAGCAATGTACAAGGAACTGTTGTTGCTCATGGAGAAAAAACGCTGTATCTTTCTCATAATTTCGGTTTGACATGGGAAACTATTCATCCGTTTCTTGAGTATGGCAGTGCGGCACCGTCTATTCGATCATTATTTTTATATAAACATTACTTATTTATTGGTACGAAAATACATGCTAAATATGGTGGTGTTTGGCTCTTTGATTTGAAGACACGTAAATTAAAGAGGATTAAAATTGCGATGAATCAAATGATCTCCGCGTTGACTTTACACAATTCTTATTTAGTAGCGGCAAGTGGATCGTGCAAGGGAGTTAGCGGGAATATTTCTTATTGTAAAATAGATGAAAGTATTGCAAGTGAAAAAATATATTGGCATACATGTCAAAGTGAGCAGAAAGCAAGTAGTTATTTAGACTTAAGTGTAGATCAACATGTTTTATATACAACTTCAACGCAAAATAAGGCGGGGATTAGTAGTGTGTGCCGTGTGCTTCTTGAAGAAGGTATTGTTACAGTATGTGATTCAGTTAAAGGGCACGGATGGCGCATTGTTAATCAAAAAGATGGTTATGTAGTAGCCGGATCAGGTGAATTAAAAGCAATGCAGTGGGAACAAAAAATAATTTAAGAAAAAAACTTTACTTTTATTATATTGATATGATATAGTATGTTTAAACCATTTTACTTTTAATAATATAGAGATTTAAATGAGCTGTAACTTCCGAGGAGGATAGCAATGTTAAATCTCCTCAGGGGTTGCAGTTTTTTAATATCTGGCTTATTATTGTAAGGTGGTTGAAAATGAATATGTACATATAGGTACATTGTAGGAGGATTTTTTTCATGCAAAACGGTAAAGTAAAATGGTTTAACTCAGAAAAAGGTTTCGGTTTCATCGAAGTTGAAGGCGGAGAAGACGTATTCGTTCATTTCTCAGCTATCCAAGGCGAAGGCTTCAAAACTTTAGAAGAAGGTCAAGAAGTTACTTTCGAAGTAGAACAAGGTAACCGTGGACCTCAAGCTACTAACGTAAACAAGAAGTAATTTTTGAAAAAAGAAGGGCTCGCCCTTCTTTTTTTTTGCATTTTTATAGATGTCCTCCTACTTACATATCATAACAAGACTGAATTTTCATTCATTTATTCGGAGTATTTTTGTATAAAGTACATGAATAAATAAATACTGAAAATAAAGTGTTTGTGTGAAAAGGAATTTAGAAAGAGGTAAATAAATTGAAAAACGCTACACATTTCATTGTGTTTGATATTGAAAGGAATTTCAGACCGTATAAATCAGAAGATCCATCAGAAATAGTTGATATCGGAGCTGTAAAAATAGAAATAGGTACAATGAAGATAATTGAAGAATTTTCGGAGTTAGTAAAACCAAGTGCACGATTAACTCGTCATACAACAAAATTAACCGGTATTACGAAAAAAGATTTAATGGGTGTAGAAAAATTCCCTCAAATTATAGAGAAATTTATTCAGTTCATCGGCGAAGGTTCTATATTTGTTTCATGGGGAAAAGAAGATTATCGCTTTCTATCTCATGATTGTACATTATATGGTGTTGAATGCCCAAGTATAGAAAAAGAAAATAGAATTGATTTGCAAAAATTTGTTTTCCAAGCATATGAGGAATTGTTTGAACATACGCCAAGTTTACAATTTGCGGTAGAACAGCTCGCTTTAACGTGGGAAGGAAAACAGCACCGTGCTTTAGCAGATGCTGAAAATACAGCAAATATACTTCTTAAAGTATATAGCGAGAGAGATATTAATAAGCGATACAAAAGACATGGTGAACTTGAACTTGTAAAAAACGGAAAACTAACAGAAAAAGCGAAAAAAAAGATGCGAAAATGGGTATTTAAAGAACTAAAGAAAAATACAGAACGCCCTTTTGAATGGAGTACATTTGAAAGTAGTGACACGTGGGAAAGTATAACGGAAAGATATTATATAAGTGAAAATACAGTAGAACTCCTGAAAAAACATTTTCGTACAGCAGTGAGAAAAGCGGAACGGCAGATTAGGTATTTGGCTGAGATGGAGGAGAATACAGAGGTTAAATGAATTTCTCCTCCACCTCTAACTACATACATGTAATAACAGCGTATTGATATTAAATAGGCATCAACTTGTTGTTGTGATTGTGCATTATAATTGCTTTGGGAGTGTTAAGACGTAATAAGAGCTTTAAACCGTATTAATAAAATAAATATATATATAAAGAAAAGATTGTAGTTTAATGGAAACAATCTTTAACATTTTAACTGTTTTAGTTTTTGGGATAATATTTACCACACAATTAGCATTAACTACACTTTCTTTCATAGTAAAGAAGAATTGGAAAAAACTTAATATCTCTTTAAGTTGTGGTGTATTAAAGTTTAAAATAGAAGAGTAAGATTGAGCTTTGTACAAGGGAGGTGTGATAGTGGTAGACTTGGATATTAAAGATGTCACAGTAAAGATGGAATTAAACGGTGTCTTTTGGAATGAGGATCGGATTGCTGAAATGAAGGTGACTACAAAAGAAGAGCATTCTGTTATTCTTCGTCTAGTAGTTGATTTAGAAAGTAAAACTATTAGGGCGACGAGTGCGGAAATAGTGAATGGATCCTGCCCTCTGTGCAAACAGAAAAGGGACGAATGTAGTGAACTTAATGACTTGCAAAACAAAATGGAAATTTTAGAAGAAGCCTACGATTGGGTGAGAGAACATCCGGAATATCGTTTTCAATTATCTTTTTACGAGTACAATAAATTTGAGGTAGTAAAGTGAAATTTGCATCTTAACAACTTATAGAAGGACTTGGTCAAATAGAAATATTGAAGTAGATATTTCTAATGGAAATAAGCTTGTATAACAAGGAAGGGATGTATTTGATTCTGCAACAAATGTCATCTTGCATCAAAAAAATTTGAAAATAAACATGTTTTATTATAAAGCAGAAAAATCGATTCTTAGTAGAATCGGTTTTTAATATAAACAAAAGAGCGCTTATTATAAGCGCCCAGTAACAACAGTTATATGGAAGTATTTATCCCGTAAAAGCCCGATTGGTGAGGGTTAATAATTAGTGGGGGATGAACAAAACCCCACTGATTAAAGTTTCACTTTATTCAATACCGCTCGGATCAAACGAATACTGCTGCTTATTCTCAATCCGCTCAATCACATCTTGCAGCTCATCTGGCTTCAGAAACTCAATAGGAGAGAAGCCTTTTTCAAATGTAAGTGTGTCTGCTTCAATCATAAGTACATATCGATCATTTACCTTCGCAATATGTATTTGATCCCCGAAATCAGCAAGCAGGGCCTTCACAGAGATATGATCTGCTTTTAGTTTTAATTCGACTTCAGGAGCATGCTCGACGATTTGAGCAGTTGCTTCCATTACTTCTTCGGTTGAAAATTGTTCCATAATTTCGCGTTTCGGACTGGCAGCCCATACTTCCATCGCTTGGTCGAATTGTTCGCGTTCTTCCGTACCTTCTTCAAATACATCTTCAATTTGGTCGTATACCATGTCCATTACTTGTGTTTTCATAATTTCAGGCATAGAGCGTTCGTATTCGACGAATTTTAAGAAGTCTTCAAAGTAGCGGGCATGTGATGCTTGGTGTATTTTTAGTTCGCCTACTTCAACCATACCTTCTTCAGGCATGTACGGATATTGGATAGATTTCATATTCTTTGTTGTGATGGCCATTTCAACGTTACGAATCAGTGTTGATTCATCAGAAATAGAAGCAACCTTTGGTTCAAAGTCGCATTTCATTACGAATACGAATGGATCATCAAAGTATTTGCGTAGTTTTGCCTGAGCAATTAAAAATACACCACCACGTACAGCGCTTGTGTCAAGATATGTATAAACGAGAGGTTCGCTCATATCTTTAAAGTTTTCTTTTGTTTCTGCAAAGCGAATACGATTAAAAAGGTTGTAATGAGGGTTTGAATCAAGTTCGTGCCCTTCTTCTACAATAAAGCGACCAATTTTTGTTGGGGCTTGTTCTGTTTTTGCATGACGTTCTACTTTTCGCTTCGATATTTTTAATAACTCACCATTCAAAAATTCTTTTAAGGAACTATCTTCATATTCTTCAGCGTCTAAAGTTTGAAAATGTTTGTAGCGTTTATCAACTGCTTCACCTTTTCCTTCTACTTGTACAACATAAAAGGAAAGATAATTTATTTCAAAATCCATATTTATCACCTTGTTTCATTTCATTAACTCTTATCAGTATAGAGATGGAAAAAACTTTCGTCAATTTATATAAGGAAGGGGAAGCCCCTTCCTTTATATAATCTTTATTTTCTCGATTAAAATCCGTCTTCTAATGCTGCGAATGGAATGTTTAGTCTGTTTTCTACTGTGCGTAAACGTTGGTTTAAGCGGTTTAGTCTACGTGTATGGCGCTCAACTGTATTTTCTAGTTGACGAACTCTTTGTTCAAGCTCATTTACGCGTCTTTCTAATTGACGATTTCCAGTGCCAGGAAAAGAGATTGGAAGTTGGAATTGTCTATTTTGGTCATATGGATTCGTGTGCTCTGCTTGATCTATATAAGATTGATATTGTGTTTGTAAGTCATACTGTGGTTGTTGGTACGCATATTGATTATATGGATCATATGGATTGTAGGGATACATAATAACATCCTCCATTTCTTTAAAATAGGTTGAATTCACCATAATGTATGTGCAAAAGCGGAGTGGTGGCACGGCAAATACCTATTTATGTTGACGGGATTTCTCTTTATCCCGCTATTTGCTGGGCAATAAGACCCCCATGTCAAAATTCAGCAGAAACAAAGAAGGTCGGGATGCCCGTAAAACCCCCACTGATTACAGTTTCACTTTATAAAAAATAGCTTGAGGGTTTTTGATTTGTATTTCTTTTGCTTAATGGTATATACTGGATAAAAGAGAGAGTTTACATAAAAGTTACAATTCTATCAAACTCAAACTTTTATGTAAATATGTATAGACATTTATAAAAGAAAAGAGTAATTTATATAGAGTGAAAAATAACTTGTAACATTTTATAAACATATTGTAAAATGATTGTAACAAAACATACATGAAAATGAAATAAATACATAATAGTGATGTTGGGGAAAGGGAGAGAGTATATTGTTCCGTAAAGTAAAGGGTATATTGGTTGGGGTGTTATGTGTAGCTATAATGAGTGGCTGTGGTGCAAAAGTAAGTGATGTTGCATTGGTAAGTGATATTGGTGGGCATACTGTAGAGGCTAAAGCAGAAGTGCAGGATACTATTAGTTTAGTTGATGGTCGAACTGGTACTGAAGTGAAAAAATTAGATTTATCTAGTTTAGGCTATTTTGAAGATGAAGCGAAATTTAAAAAGTCTGTAACAAAGGTTGTTGGTGAGGTTGGAAAAAGCGTCGACAAAAAAATGGTTCCTTCACGTATAGCACCTGATGGAAGTTGGCAAGAAGGAAAACCTTCTTATGAATTAATGGAAAAAGAATTAGTAGATAAATTGTTAAATGTTGGTATGTGGGATGCTACGTATCAGTTGCCGATCGTGGAGAAAAAACCAGTCGCAACATTAAGTGATGCGCAAGGAAATGGTACGGTAATTGGTAGATATGAAACGAACTTAGGTGGTTCAACAGGTGGCCGTATTGAGAATATTCGTTTGTCAGCAGCGAGCATAAATGGAGTTGTGTTAGCAAAAGGAGACCGTTTCTCTTTTAATTCATTAATCGGTGATACAACACCAGATAAAGGATATCAATTAGGGAAAGAAATAGTTGATGGTAAATTAGTAGATGGATATGGCGGTGGTGTTTGTCAAACATCTTCAACTTTATACAATGCAGCAGATCAAGCTGGTCTGAAAATGGTGGAGAGAACTACACATTCTAAAACGGTAGGTTATGTTCCACAAGGAAGAGATGCTACAATTGCATATCCATACTTAGATTTAGTATTTGAAAATCCGAATGATGCACCTGTGAAGCTTTATATGGGCATTCAGGGTGGAAAGCTAGTTGCTGAAGTACATAAAATGAGATAAGAGTTAAAAAGCCACCTTTTCTAAAAGTTAGAATGAAGTGCACCCCAATTGTTAGACACAGTCTAACAATTGGAGGTGCATTTTTTATGGCTAAATTTTCTTCAAAAGAAAAAATCCAAGCGGTGAAACGATATTTAGATGGTACAGAAAGTGGAAAAATAATTGCTAAATCTATAGGAGTTAACCCTAGCGTACTTCGTGAGTGGATTAGACGATATGAGTCTTCAGGTGAAAAGGCCTTTGAAAAGTGCTATACATTCTACCCAGCCCAGTATAAACTAGATGTACTTTATTATATGAATGAACACGGGACATCTATCAGAGAAACAGCGGCACTTTTCAATATACCGTCTTATGAAACACTTCGGAAATGGAAAATAGCTTATGAAACAGGAGGATTGGATGCCCTACAATTAAAGAAAAAGGGGCGTCCAACCATGAAAGATAAAAAAATAAAACCAGTAGATGAAGGATCAATCGAAGCCTTACAAGCGGAAAATGAGCGTTTACGTATGGAAAATGCATATTTAAAAAAGTTGAATGCCTTAGTTCAAAACAAAGAAAAATCACCAAACAAGACAAAGCGCAAGTAATCTACGAGTTAAGGCATGAATTTCCTATCAAGGAGTTACTTCAACTCGCAAACATTCCACGTAGTACGTACTATTACTGGATGAAACGTTTTAATCGTCCTGATCCAAATGCGGAGGTAAAAGAACTGATTCAAGCTATTTATAATGAACACGATGGGTGTTATGGTTATCGTCGTATTCGTGATGAACTTATGAATCGTGGACACAAAGTAAATCATAAAAAAGTGTATCGCCTTATGAAAGAATTAGGGTTAAAATGTCTGGTTCGTATGAAAAAATATCGCTCTTACAAAGGGACAGTTGGGAAAATTGCGCCAAATATTTTAAATCGCAACTTCCAAGCTGAAAAACCAAATGAAAAGTGGGTTACAGATATTACGGAGTTTAAATTATTTGGGGAGAAGTTATACCTATCACCAATGTTGGATTTATTTAATGGTGAAATTATCACTTATACAATTGGCCCCAAACCGACCTATTCCCTTGTTTCAACGATGTTGGACCAAGCACTTTATTGTGTAACCGATCCGGATAAACTCCTCATTCACTCTGATCAAGGTTGGCACTATCAAATGAAACAATACCGTCATTCTCTTAAGAATTGTGGCATAACTCAAAGTATGTCTCGCAAAGGAAACTGTTATGACAATGCCGTTATTGAAAATTTCTTCGGTATCATGAAATCGGAATTTCTGTATCGAAAAGAATTTGAAAGTATAACACATTTCAAACAAGAATTAGCAAAGTATATAGAATACTATAACCATAAAAGAATTAAGGCAAAATTAAAGGGTATGAGCCCAGTACAATACCGGGCTCATACCCTAGAGGCTGCCTAATGAAACGACCTGTCTAACTTTCGGGGGTCACTTCAGAAAAGGTGGCTTTTTATTATGAAAATAAAAATGTATGTAAATTCTGACTTTTCTTATTTACATAGGATGATTTTAGTTGTATCCTTCATAGTAACGGTTATATGTAATGGGAAAATATAGGGATAAGGAGATGAAGTTATTCATGGTAAAAATTCATCCGAAAACACGTATTGGTCATGTTGAATTTAAAGTGAAAGATTTAGAGCGTCAAATTGCTTTTTATGAGAATGTTGTAGGATTAGAGGTAATTAAGCAAGAGGGGAATAAAGCATATTTATCTGGAAAAGGTGGAAAGAATGCGTTACTTGTTCTTGAAAAGTTAGAGGACGGGGTACTGCAAGAACCGCGTACGACTGGTATATATCATGTAGCCTTTTTAGTTCCGACTCGTGAAGCTTTTGCTTCTGCGCTATTTGGGGTTCTTCGTAATAAGAATGTAATTGACAGCCCGGCTGAGCAAGAAGGGCGTTATACATATTCAAATGAAATTTTACCAATTTCAAGGTTTAATAGTGCAAGTGATCATACATATAGCGAAGCTTTTTATTTGCAAGATTTAGAGGGGAATGGTATTGAAATTTATGCAGACCGTCCGCGCGATCGATGGGGAGAAGGGCCAGGAGGAAGTACACCACTTGATTTAAAAGAATTGGCAACATTCGTTGATTATGAGTTTGATGGTTTGCCTGCTAATACTGTCGTTGGGCACGTACATTTACGAATAGCTGATGTAGAGAAATCACATGAATTTTATGTGGAAACAGTAGGTTTTGAAGTACAACAGCGTGAAGAGGATTGCTTATTTATTTCAGCAGGGGGATATCATCACCATATTGGTGCAAATACGTGGAACGGAGTAAACAATCCACACCCACCAGTACATGCAACTGGGCTAAAGGTGTATACGATTGTACTACCGTATAAAGAAGCGTTAGATGAAGTGAAAGAAAGATTAATAGAAAAACAACATGAAATAAATGAAACTACAAATGGGTTTGTGGTGGTAGATCCAAGTGGTATTACAGTGCAGTTTGAAATAGAAGCAGTGTAAAATAAGCGAGAAAGTGTATAATCACTTTCTCGCTTATTTGTGATCATTCATAGCTCAATCCAATATCTTCTTACTACATTCCCATCTTCCTCAGTGAAATCATCATCACGAAGCCCGCCGTTATGTAAAATCGTTTTTTCAGAAGCGGTATTCACTGCGTCGCAAACGACAAGTACTTTCGTGATGTCTAATTCCTTCGTTTTTTCTAATGATAATGCTAGTAACTTCGTAGCATAACCTTTTCTTCTTTCAGAAGGGCGAATGCCATAACCAATATGACCGCCAGCGTTAAATAAATGTTCGGTTAAACTATGACGTATATTAACAGCTCCCACAATTTTATTTTCATCTGTAACAAGCCAATATGTAGAGTCTGGTACCCAAGTTTCAGGGATATTTATTCCGTTATGCGCATCGAGAAGTTCTTGAACCATAGCTGGGAAGTTGGCAGGATTTTTTGAGATAACCCACGGGATCATTGTTTCACCGCTATCTTTCCATTCGTTATAGAAATCTAAGTATTCTTCTTGTAAATCAGTAGTAGGTGTAAGTAACGAGACGTTCATTGTTAGTAAGCTCCTTTATTTATGTATTTTTTATAAAAAATTATGAAACAAAATGAAAGCGTTTTCTAAAATTTCTCAACCTAATTTCATGCAATCCACCTTTGGTTTTTTAGAAAATTAGTGAAGGTTTAAAATCAGGAGTTATTTATTTTATGTTAATATTTAAAATATTAACATAAAACAGTCGGAGTATTAAGTGTATTTTAGTGGTATTCTTTCATGGTGATAAATGGATGTTTGTGATAATTTTTGTTTTATCTATCTATAATGAATGAAAGGGGGAAGTGCCCGTGAGTGTAGATTTTGATTTTATTATACGAATCGGTGTTGCTGGCTTGTTAGGAGCAATGATTGGTATTGAAAGAGAAATTCGATCGAAAGAAGCTGGATTAAAGACTCATTTCCTCGTAGCGGTAGGAAGTGCGTTAATAATGGTTGTTTCGAAATATGCCTTTTCAGATATTGTGTATGAAGAGCATACGTCTCTAGACCCAAGTCGGATTGCAGCACAAGTCGTTAGTGGAGTTGGTTTTTTAGGTGCAGGCACAATTATTATTCAAAAGCAGGCGGTGAAAGGATTAACGACCGCGGCTGGTTTATGGGCTACTGCCGGTATAGGATTAGCAATTGGAGCGGGAATGTATGTAGTAGGCATTGGAGCGACGATTCTCGTTTTAATTGGTTTAGAAATTGTAAGTCGTATTTTTAAGGTGCAATTTCTATTTCCACAAAATATAACAGTGCAAATGTTTGTAAATAAACATGAAGCGATACAACAAATATTAGAAACACTACAAGTGAAAGGCATCCCAATACTCTCATATGAGGTGGAAGCTTCACAGCAAGGTACAGAAACTGTTTATAAGGTAGGAATGCAGCTGAAAAATATATCGTCAGAAGAAAAGAATGAGTTTATTCAGCATATGCAAACATTACCGGAAGTTACGTTTATAAAGTTAAAATCATAGTGTTGAAAACGAGGATAGATGTAGCAGAAATTTTGCTATTATCTATCTTTTTTTGATCTAAAATGCACGGAAAGTCAAGCGTTAATTTTACATGAAATGAATATATGTGTGAACGTTACCTTATTTTTTCTCAATACAGGACAAAAAGTAAAAATAGTAAAATAATGGAGCGGGACACTAAAAATGTAAGGTAGGGGAGAGCATGAAAAGCTATTCAAAGAAAATGTTAGTAGGGGTAAGTTTTGCTAGTTTAATGTTAGGGAGTTTTCAAGGGGTCAGTTTGGCAGAAGTTACTAAGGGAGAGCAAGTTTCTTATCGAAATGTGCTCAAAATGGAGCCAGTCGGTGTACAACTACCAGTACAAGAATTAGCTCATTCATCGAAAGTGCTCGAAAGCAAGTCTTTTGAGAAAAGGCTACAATTTGCCGATTTATCACAAAGACCACCTGAGGTGAAAAAAGAAAGTAAGCAATTAGCTGTAGCGAAAACTTATACAATTGCTGAATTAAATCAATTAAGCAATCAGCAGTTAGTAGATTTACTTGTAACAATTGATTGGGAGCAAATTACGGGGCTATTTCAGTTTAATACAGACAGTCTAGCATTCTATCAAAATGATAGTAGGATGCAGGCGATTATTGATAAATTGAAGCAGCAAGGACAAGCCTATACGAAGGATGATTCAAAAGGGATTGAGACATTAGTGGAGGTATTGCGTTCAGGATTTTATTTAGGATTTTATAATTCGGAACTTAGTAAATTAAATGAACGGAGTTATCATGATAAATGCTTACCTGCATTAAAAGCGATAGCTAACAATTCAAATTTCAAGCTGGGTACATTAGAGCAAAATAGAGTGGTATCATCATACGGAAAGTTAATAGGAAACGCTTCGAGTGATGTGGAAACGATAACATCAGCTGCAAAGATTTTTAAACAATATAATGATAATTTTTCTACATTAGTAGATAATCTTTCAGCTGGAAATGCTATTTACGATATTATGCAAGGTGTTGATTACGACATTCAATCGTATTTGTACGATACGAGGAAAGCACCGAAAGATACAGTATGGTATCAGAAAATAGATAGTTATATTAATGAACTAAGTCGTTTTGCATTAATGGGAACGATTACAGCAAAAAACGGTTGGCTTATTAATAATGGCATTTATTATACAGGTAGACTCGGTACATTCCATAGTACAGGAACGAAAGGGTTACAAGTTGTAACAGATGCGATGAAAATTTATCCGTATTTAGGGGAGCAATATTTCGTAGCTGCTGAGCAAATCGCAACGAATTATGGCGGAAAAGATGCAAATGGTAAAGTGGTGAATTTAGATCAAATAAGAGAAGATGGAAAGAAAAAATATTTGCCAAAAACGTATACGTTTGATGATGGGGCAATTGTTTTAAAAGCTGGAGATAAAGTGACAGAAGAAAAAGTAAAACGTTTATATTGGGCGGCAAAAGAAGTGAAGGCACAATTCCATCGTACGGTTGAAAGTGATCAACCTTTAGAAAAAGGAAATCCTGATGATGTACTAACGATGGTTATTTATAATAGCCCAGCAGAATATCAATTTAATCGTCAATTGTACGGTTATGAAACGAATAACGGTGGTCTTTATATAGAAGGAACAGGTACGTTCTTTACTTATGAGCGTACGCCAGAAGAAAGTATTTATAGTTTAGAAGAATTATTCAGACACGAGTTCACGCATTATTTACAAGGTAGATATGAAGTACCAGGGTTATGGGGACAAGGGAAAATATATGAAAATGAAAGATTATCTTGGTTTGAAGAAGGGAATGCTGAATTTTTTGCAGGGGCAACGAGAACGGATAATGTTGTACCGAGAAAGAGTATTATAGGAGGATTATCTTCAAATCCAGCAGAGCGTTATACGGCAGAGCGAACGTTAAATGCAAAATATGGAACGTGGGATTTCTATAATTATTCCTTTGCTTTACAATCGTATATGTACAATAAGAGATATGATATGTTCGATAAAATACATGATCTTATTAGGAAAAATGATGTAACAGCATATGATGCATATCGCTCTACATTAAGTAAAGATGCGAATTTAAATAAAGAATATCAAGACTATATGCAAATGCTAGTTGATAATCGTGAGAAGTATAATGTGCCATTAGTATCAGACGATTATTTAGCGAATCATGCATCGAAGCCAGTTTCAGATATTGCAGCAGAAATAACAGCGGAAGCAAAATTGAAAAATGTATCAGTGAAGAAAAATAAATCACAGTTCTTTAATACATTCACACTACAAGGAACATATACAGGAACTGCAGCAAAAGGAGAATATGAAGATTGGAAAACAATTACACAAAACGTTAATGATACGTTAAAACGTTTAAGTGTAAAGGAATGGACAGGCTATAAAACAGTAACAGCATACTTCGTAAATTATCGCGTGAATGCATCAGGACAATTTGAATATGATGTTGTGTTCCATGGTATTGATACGGAAGAAGGGGCAGAGAATAAAGCACCAGTTGCGGTTATAAACGGTCCGTATAGTGGAAATGTAAATGAAGCAATTTCATTTACAAGCAACGGATCAAAAGATGAAGATGGGAAAATTATTTCATATAAATGGGAGTTTGGTGATGGAGCAGTAAGTAATGAGCAAAATCCAACTCACGTATATACAAAAGAAGGAGCGTATACGGCTAAATTAACAGTAACAGACGATAAAGGAGCAACTAATACTGCTACAGCGACTGTAACTGTTCAAAAGAAAGAAGATAACAGTGTAGAAAAAGAACCGAATAACTCATTCCAAACAACAAACAAACTGCAGTTAAATCAAGTTTTACGTGCTAGTTTAGGAAATGGCGATACAAGTGACTTCTTTGAAATTAATGTGGAGAATGCTAAAAACCTTCAAATTAACGTAACGAATGAAAATAATATCGGAATGAACTGGGTACTTTATTCTGAAGCAGATTTAAATAATTATGTTACGTATGCTCAGCAACAAGGGAATAAACTAGTAGGTAGTTACTACACGTATCCAGGGAAGTATTATTTACATGTGTATCAGTATGGTGGTGGAACAGGGAATTATACGGTGGAAGTGAAGTAGTAAAAAGGGAGTTGTCTTTTTCAATGAATGGCACAAGGTCTGTACTTTAATGAAAAAACAACTGCAGGAAATGTCCCTAATGATAATAACAAATTAAGTATCGCGAGATATTATATTTACATTAAACAAATCTAATCAGTAAATGAGATAAAATCGATGAACTAGTATTTCATCACGATGTAAGAAAAGTTATAAATATTAAGTGTTTTTAATTGAATTAAACTAAAGGATCAGAGTATATCTGTAACAATAGATAAGATCTGATCCTTTTATGTAATTAACTAAATAGAAAATTGTTATCACGTTAGCAAGGGATACTAATAGAAAAACGTGTCCCTTTACCTAATTCACTCTCTATCTCTATATCTCCGTTTAATTCTCTAATAATACTATAAGCAATCATAGTACCAAGCCCAGTTCCTTTTTCTGTTGTTGAATAGAATGGCAAAGCAATTCGTTTTATTTGTTGAGATGACATCCCAATTCCTGAATCAATAATATCAATTATGATATTTTCTTTTACTTTTTGTATATTTATTTGTAATAATCCACCATTTTTCATAGCCTCAATTCCGTTTTGGATGATGTTGTTTAGACAGAGTTTGAATTTTTCGGGGTCCCCATTTATATAAAAGGAATCTGTACT
Organism: Bacillus sp. BR3(2024); assembly: GCF_039134555.1. Classification (NCBI taxonomy): domain Bacteria; kingdom Bacillati; phylum Bacillota; class Bacilli; order Caryophanales; family Bacillaceae; genus Bacillus; species Bacillus sp. BR3(2024). The sequence goes on along the minus strand of NZ_CP152433.1, from coordinate 3,363,118 downwards.
ATTTTGTTTGATTTCAACTTTGTATGACAGAGCGAGTGGTGAAATAGTATCTTTCACCTGATTTAAAATGTGATTAATATCTATTTTCTCTTTTAGGGTGTTCTGTGGTTTGGTTAAAGATAAATAGTTATTAATAGTAGATTGTATTTGCTGCATTTCAATTAACATGATTTCTAAGTATTGCTCCTGAGATAGCTTAGAGGCATGTTTTTCATTTAATAATTGAGTGAATCCATGTACCGTGGTTAGTGGGTTGTGGATTTCGTGTGCAATTGACGCTGCTAGTTCGCTAGCTATATAAAATTTTTCAGCCCGTTGCAGTTTTTCTTTCATTTTATATTTCTCAATCATTTCCTCTATAAAATAAACTGATAATAATACTGTGAAAATATTAATGACTATATAATTTAATAAAAATTCTATGAGAGTAGAGTCTATTTTACCTCCTGTATTTATTTGAGTTACAATACCGCAAATAGAAAGTGAAGCTGTACATACTAAAATAAGAAGTAAGCTTAATAATATCTTTTTTTCTTTAAAATACATAGGTAATAAGTAACGAAAGAGCATTGTTATACCCAAAATAATAGTGAAGATAATAAATGATGGAAGAACGCCATTTCCTCCTAAGTAAAACCGGTAAGAAAGATATAAAATTCCTATAAAAACAATGTTTTTTGTATTTCCATATAGAAAAACTAATATAATAGGAATAAAACGTAAATCATAAATAAATCCCACATGTAAATGAAAAGGAAAAGTCATACAAAAAATAATAGCAATGGAGGAAAGGATAGAAAATAACATATTATTACATGTTATTTTTTCTTTAAACTCTAGCCAGAGTACGTGATAGCTAAGGATACAAATTATTATAATAAAGGTATTTAATAAAAGAGTAGAAATTCCCATAGTTTTGCATCTCCGATAGTTTGTAAGTAGAATTATGTATGAGTTGGACAAAGATGTTTAGTATTAGTAGACTTTTTATCTAAAAAGGAAGGGTACTTGAAAAGTGCTGTTATATTACTCGTATTAAAATCGATAAGGAAAATAGAAAAAATAATAGATAAAAAATCTATTTAAATTCATGTGCATATGAAATTATAAACTAACTTTTGTATAGGTAAAATTGGGATTGAGTTACTGATAAAATAAGGTTCTTTAAGTATGAATATTCTGTGAAAATGATATGTGTGGTGACTCCTGTTTTGTAGCCTTCGTTATATTAACATGGAATATATCAAATTACAAAGTGAAATTTTAGAAAAATTTTATTAGTACATTTTATCTGAAATAGAAATGCTATTTATTTGAGTATTTTGGTACTTCCTCGTATAAAACTTTGTTAGAAAAAGATTTTAAAATTTATAAGTTTTTTATGAAGTGTAATATTGTAGCTTTATCTATGTGGCTTTCTCAATAACTATTAAGGCGGAAAGTTAAAATATATAGGTTTATAGATATGAATTATTACATAAAAACTCACTTAAAAAAGGATGTATGATGGTAATAGAATACAAACATCAAGGGGGAACTTAAAATGAAGTTAAATAAACTAGTGCTTAGTTGTGGAGTAGTTTCAGCATTAACACTTGGTGTGTTAGGGAATAATACTTATGCTGAAGAAGTACACAAAACGAATGATCCAATTCATGTAGTTGAACATGTTTCTGCAGACTTATTATTAACCCAAACAATGGATTATAGTGGCGAGGCTGTAACTTCTTTCGTATATGATGGGAGTACTGACTTAAGCTTTTCTATGAAAAATAATGGTCAAAATACAATGGGATATAGTGTAAAAGGTCCAAATACAGAGCTAATTGTTGGTGGTTATATAAAACCTGGAGAACAACAAATTAATGTTACAAATGTACGGAATGCTTTATCTCCATTGCCGAATGGAACATATAAAATTTACGTTTCAAATGATGATGGTTCTAAGGGGCAATTCCAAGTTTCAGTAAGATCTATGAATTAAATTTAAAACGCTTTGTTTTTAAGTTAATTTAATCTTTACTTATTGGAAAGAAGCTAAAGTGAATTGAGAATTACCGATAAAAATGAAAACGAGCACCTTATCTAATTGTGAGAGGGTGTTCGTTTTTTGCTATTAAACAGAAAATAATTATAAATATATTTTGATATTCCCATTGCTAACCTACTAGATTGTGTCAACTAGAGAATGTCTACTATAAAACATATTAAAATAAAGATGATGTAACATTCCGCTAAATTATATGGGGAGATAGAAAAACCACCCTTATATGAGTGGTTTTAGTAATTATTTTTAGGTTATACATTTAAAATTAGGCTAAGTTATAGAAATAATAAACATTTAATCCGTTGTTATTATTTTGGTTCTGGATAATGATTGTAGTATGAGATTCTAATAAATTCTTGGTAGACATTTGTTAATTTTGCATCTCTAAGAGCATCGTTGAATTTTTGAATACGTACACTCCCTTGAGCGTAGCCTCCACCTGGAGTATAAGGGTTTCTTGCTTCAAAGTCATCCAAAAATACTTTTAATTTTTTATAGTCTTGAGATTGATAGAAAGCCACGGCCTCTTCAGGAGTGACATCAAAGTAAGAGGATGACGTTGAGTTATAAGAAGCTGCTTGAGCAGTAGGTGCCTCTAGCATAGTTGCAGCTCCACCGAACATAGTAAGCGCCATAGAAGATACAATAATTTTTTTAAACATAATAAAACCTCCATGTAGAATATTGGATTAATAGTAACCATGTAATCATTATAGTTACAGTGAAAATGATTATCAAATGCAATATTGCATAATATATTCCGCTATTTTTGGGCAGTAAGACTCCCGCCCAAAAATTCAATGAAAGCAAGGAAGTTAGATGGGAATCGGGAGGATTAAAGTTTCACTTTATTCTTTGAACGAGAAGTCACCTTTATATTTAAATGGAGGAGTGTAATAGATTAGAAGAGGTGTATAAGTTACTCAGGTTAACAAGAAAATGAAGAAGATATTTTTAATAGGGGAAAGCTTAATAACTGGAGTAAAGGAATTGCTATTTATATATTTAACATACATATTTGTCTTTTAAATTGTAGGCGTGTTTTAGAATTTGTATATAGTAAATTCGTTAAAAAACTTGATAAATAATAAAATATGTAAATTTTTTGACTATTTCATTAAAATTATTTAATATTTGTAATTTATTGTTTTATAATGATAAATGGGTCGATCGTGAATGTTTTAGATATTGCGATATATACTCGGATTAATTTATTCTAGGGAGGTTACAAAATTGGGTAAGAGAGTCATTATAAGAGTTTTTACATTATTATCAGTACTGGCATTATTCCTTAATGTATTTTTACCTAGGGCTAGTGCAGAGGTTATGACGCATGAGAAATATTCAATGGACTGGAGTTATAGTAATAGTCTAGGTAAGTACATTCGCACTGAAATGATTAAAAATTCAAGTGGTCAAATTGCTTATTGCTTAACCCTTGGATTAAAATCACCAAATGGTGAAGATCTTCCTGAAATGGGGAAAACAGATAATGTAGTATATAGAGTCTTATTAAATGGTTTCCCGCAAAAAAGTGCTGAACAGCTGGGAGTAGCTAATAAAAATGAAGCGCATTATGCAACGCAACTTGCGGTTTGGAATGCATTAGGTCAACTCGATGTAAATGAATTAAAACATGAGAATAAAAATGTTGAAAAAGCAGCTAAGGCTATTATTAGTAATGCTAATAATAGTGAAGAGACTCAAGATGTTTTTATGAATGTGATTCCTGCTGAAAAGCAAAAAGCAGAATTAAAGGGTGAATTCTTCGAAACAAATCTATATTCAGTACAAACAAATGCTAAGAGTGGTTCTTATAAGGTAGTAGCGAAAAATGCACCTAATGGAGTTAGAATTGTAAGTGAAAATGGAGAAGTGAAAGATCAGCTTTCAGTTGGAGAAAAATTTCGTATCCAAATTCCTAAGAATACAAAAACGGGTGAATTTAATTTAAGTGTTGCTGCTAATTTAACTAAAGTTCAAGCAATTGCTTACCGTGGTACGGATACTGTTCAGAATGCTACAGTACTATTAGAGAGAAATGAAGAAAAGCTTAGTAGTGATCTTGCAGTAAATTGGGAAGCAGCTGGTTCTTTAAAAATTAAAAAGGTTGGAGAAAATGGAGAAGTTTTAGCTGGTGCAGTATTTGAGGTCTTTAATGTAAATAATGAATCAGTCGGAAAAATCACGACTGGTGCTGATGGTATGGCAGAATTAAACAACTTACCAATTGGTACTTACACATTAAAAGAAATTAAAGCACCAACAGGCTATGTTTCAGATGATAAACCACAAACTATTGAAGTTAAGACAGGAGAAACAGGAGCTGTCCAAATAGTAAATAACAAAGTAAAAGGTAGCATCGAAATTAAAAAGCTTAGTGATTCAGGAAAGATTTTACCAAATGTTGAATTCACAGTCTTCACTGAAGATGGAAAAGAAGTGAAAAAAGTAGTAACAAAAGAAAATGGAATTGCAAACGTTGAAGGTCTTACGTATGGTAAATATTATTTCTTAGAGACAAAAACACCTAATGGATATATTGGAAATAAAACAAAGTATCCTTTTGAAATTAAAGAGCACAATAAAACACTTACTTTTACAGTGGAAAATACCGAAGTGAAAGGTAGTGTAAAATTACTAAAAGTAGATAATGAAGATATTAGTAAAAAATTAGAAGGTGCAGCATTCGAGCTAAAAGATGCAAGTGGAAAAGTAGTTGGGGAATATAAGACAGATAAAAATGGTGAGATTAACGTCAAAGATTTAGCGTATGGTAAATATTCATTTGTAGAAAAGGCTTCTCCAAATGGTTACGTTCTTGTTAAAGAACCAATTATGTTCGAAATAAAGGAACATGGAAAGATTATTGAGCTATTGGCAGTTAATCATCTTATCAAAGGTGATCTAGAAATTACAAAGGTAGATGTAGCTGATGGAAATAACAAGCTTCCAAATGCAGAATTTACGATTTATAACGAAGCAGGAAAAGAAGTAGTAAAAGGAAAAACAGACGATAAAGGAATTGCTAAATTTGAAAAGTTACCATTTGGAAAATACACATATAAAGAAACTGTTGCACCAAAAGGTTATGTATTAAATGAAGAAACGTTCTCTTTTGAAATTAAAGAGAATGGTCAAATCATTAAACACATTGTCAAAGATGAAAAGATTCCTTCAATAGAAACAAAAGCTACTGATAAAACAGATGGTACAAAAGAAATGCACACGTCTAAGTCTGTAACAATCCAAGATAAAGTGGAATTAAAAGACCTACAAGTAGGTAAAGAGTACACTTTAAAAGGTAAATTAATGGATAAAAAGACTAATAAACCATTCGTTGTAAATGGTAAAGAAGTAACAGCTGAAACGAAGTTTACACCAAAAGAAGCAAATGGTTCTATTACATTAGACTTCACATTTGATGCAACTGGTTTAGAAGAAAAAGAAGTAGTAGTATTTGAAGAGTTACTGAAAGACGGAAAAGTTGTTACGACACATGCTGATATCAATGATAAAGGTCAAACAGTTAAGTTCGTTAAGCCATCAGTAAAAACAACTGCTACAAACAAAGCTGATGGTGGAAAAGAGATTCATTCAAAGGATTCTATCACAATCCAGGATAAAGTGGAGTACACTAACTTAGTTGTTGGTAAAGAGTACACTGTAAAAGGAAAATTAATGAACAAAGCTATTAACAAACCATTACTAATTGATGGTAAAGAAGTAACAGCTGATACTAAATTTACTGCAAAAGAAAAGAACGGTTTTGTAACATTAGACTTTACTTTTGTTGGTGCTGAACAGCAAGGAAGAGAAGTAGTTGTGTTCGAAGACTTATTACATGAAGGGCAAGTAATTGCAACTCACGCTGATATTAACGATGTAGGTCAAACAGTTCGATTTGTAGAGCCTTCTATTAAAACGACAGCAACAAACAAAGCTGATGGTTCTAAAGAGTTAGACGCTTCTAAAACTGTAACAATCCAAGATAAAGTGGAATACAAAGACTTAATCGTGGGTAAAGAGTACGTAGTAAAAGGTAAACTAGTGGATAAAGCAACAAACAAGCCATTATTAGTTGATGGTAAAGAAGTAACAGTAGAATCTAAGTTTACTGCTAAAGAGAAGAATGGTTCTATCACATTAGACTTCACTTTCAATGCTTCTGCATTACAAGGTAAAGAAGTAGTAGTATTTGAAGAACTGTATCAAGATAATATATTAGTAGCTATTCACGCTGAAATTGAAGATAAGGGACAAACAGTGAAATTTAAAGAGGGAAAATCGGAACAACCAAAACCAGAACAGCCAAATTCAGGTAAAAATACGCCAACACCAGAGCAACCTAACGAGCAAGTAAAAGAACAACCACAACTTAAGAAAGAAATTCAATCTAAAATTGGATGGTTACCGCAAACAGGTACTAATCTTACAAGTTGGATCTCTATGGCTGCAGGAGCATTACTGTTAATTGTTGGTGGAGTGATTTTCTTAAAACGTAAAAATGCATAGAAATTAAAAAATAAGCACATCTGTTTTTATAACAAGATGTGCTTATTTTTATCATTTTAGCCAAGAAGACTCCTATATTTAAGTGTGAATGGCATTTAAAATAGCAACTTTATTTGTAGTAAATAATACATAATTTTGTTTTACTGTTTTAATTAAAATACGGTCTGTTGTCCCATAAGCTGTTCCAATACGTATTACATCTATTTCTTCAACACCAGCATAGGTAGCATCTTCGGTAACCTCAATCACATCACGTAATGGAATTGTAATCTCCGCCAATTGCCATGAAATAATTAACTCTTCATTTGTTTTTTTTACATTAATGCCTAGCATTATACCAAGACCCTTCAATAATAATATGCTACACTTCTAATCTTATTATATAAATTTTTAGATTTTTTATCTATATGTAGGAATAGAATTTATTTATATCTGTGAGCATTTTAATGATGTCAAACAAATAGAAGGATATACAGTCTTTCTGTTAAGAACTATATATAAACAAAAACAGACTTTAGAAGAATATATGGATCTACAAAAATAGAATTGAAGAATTAAACTGGCTATCAATAGACGTGAGATTGTAAAGGGCAGGGGATATAAATTAAGGTGTTTTTTTATTTTTTTGGTGAAGAGGGAAGGTATCCCTCTTCTTTTTTCATTCCTTGTAAAATTTGAGGATGTCTTAAGGGGGTGAAAAGATGGATTGTGTGGGTGTATTAATAAAGGCTACTTTAGGTGGCTTCTAGAGATGTTTTTTGAGGGAATACAATATTATAAGTTGTAGTATTCATTGCAGCAATTGACTATAGTATAGGAGCATTCACGTTGGGATATAACAGAGAATTATAGAGTAAAGTAGGATTCAAAAGCATTGTTAAAAATGTGGTTATTATAAGTTGTTTTTCTATCAAAATAATTAGCTTTTGTTCAAAATTTAAGATTATTATTTTATTATATGTAGTAACTATTTATATTATTTAATAATTACTTGGTTTACTATTAAGGTGATTATCTTACAAAAGTGTAAGGTTATTTTAATTGACACTCATATATATAAGTAACTATACTGGTTACACGATGTTGGTAATTATATTTAATAATCTCTATCTATAAGTGTATGTCCGAGGATTATTTTTGGAGTAATAGTTCGATTTTAAATTCATTATCTGCTATATAGTAATGCGAAGAACTTAATCTATCCTTTATTCAAGGTCGTATTATTTAAAGATTAATTATAAATGATATATTTACCAAATTGTAATAACTTGATAGAGGTGTTACATTTTGAAATACAAATTAATTGCTACAGGAATTCTTGCTGGAAGTCTATTATCCTACTCATCTAATACATTTGCAAATACTCATAAGTTCCCAGATGTTCCTGCATGGGCGGACAAATCCGTTAATTATTTAGTTGATAAACAGGTATTGAATGGCTATCCAGACGGAACTTTCGGTTCAAATGACTCATTAGACAGAGCTTCGGCTACAAAAATTATGACAAAAGTTTTAGGTCTACAAATTGACTCTAATGCAAAACCATCATTTACAGATTCACAAAACCACTGGGCGACTCCGTATATTGCTGCTGCTGAAAAAGCTGGTATTGTTAAAGGTGAGGGTAATGGAATCTTCAATCCATCCGGAAAAGTAACTCGCGCTGCTATGGCTACGATGCTAGTAAATGCATATAAACTACAAAGCACACCAAATCATAATGAGCAGGTTAAATTTGAAGATTTAAAAGGGCATTGGGGAGAAAAATATGCCAATATTTTAATCGGTTTGAAAATTTCCAATGGTACTGAGAACGGTTGGCAACCAAATAGATTTATAACACGTGCTGAAGCTGCTCAACTTACTGCAAAAACAGATATGATGCAACATCGTCAAAAAAACCCATTAGAAAGCAAAACAATTATTATTGATCCTGGACATGGTGGCGAAGATCCTGGGAAATCCACAAAGGGATTACCTGAAAGTAAGATTGTACTAGACACTTCTTTACGTCTACAACAATTACTTGAAAAGCATACACCATTTACAGTTTTATTAACTCGTCAATCTGATAATAGACCAGGACATGATCAAAAAAGTTCTTTACAGGAACGTGTTAAATTTGCTAAGAAAAATCGGGGTGATATCTTTATAAGCGTACATGCAAATGCTTTTAATGGTAATGCAAAAGGGACAGAAACATATTACTATAAATCTTCTAAATCTGAAAAAACAAATCCTCATGTGGAAGAAAGTCGTGTTTTAGCGGAAAAAATTCAAACACGTTTAGTAGAGGCACTTCAAACACGAGACAGAGGAGTTAAACATGGAGACCTTCATGTTATAAGGGAAAATGACATGCCAGCTGTGTTGACGGAACTGGCATTTATAGATAATGGTATTGATTACAGTAAATTATCTACGGAAAATGGCAGACAAATTGCAGCAGAAGCCATTTATGAAGGAATTTTAGATTATTATGAATGGAAAGGAAATAATGTATCTGAATATAGGCTGTAATAAGTAATTGAAAATATAGTAATTCTCGAAATGAAGAATTCTATAATTTTTTTAATTTTTTTAAACAACAATTTTAAATTTGTATTTAAAATTGTTGTTTAAATCGTTATTTTATGTTTTAATAATGTTGATAATAGTTATCAATAATAGTGAGAGGAAGATTAGTGAAATATGTGTTTTTAGTTAGTGTCATAAAAGTTAATGAATTTCTATATTGTATGGCTATAAATCTATCTCTATTTTTGTGAACTAGAAATAATATATTTATATCTTTTAAATGTTTAAGAAGGAGTGGCTGTCTGTATGAAAAAAGCAAAAGAAATAGCTAAATGCGTTGCGGTAGCGTCCGTTATTATGTCTGGATCATTTGGTTTACAAGCAACATCTGCATTTGCAGATTCTAAAGGAACTGTAGAAAATCTTCAAAATGGTGGGAAGGTCTATAATAGTTTTAAAACTACTTATGACATGAAGCAAAATATCAAAAATTCAATAAAGGTTTCTTTTATTGAGGATCCTTACGCAGATAAAAAGATTGCAATTGTTACCACTGATGGTAGTAATATAGATGCTAAATATACAATTAATAGCGGATACTATAACGCAGGTTTAAAATGGCCATCAGCCTATCATACTGAAGCAGAAATAACAAGTGGTGATAGTGCTCAATTCCATAAAGCTGCCCCAGTTAATACAATGACTTCAGCAAAGGTCACTTCGGAGGTAGGGTATACACTTGGTGGAAGTGTTAAAGTAGGAGTAAATGATAAAGGGCCAAATGCCGATGCAAGTATCACAGGTAGCTTTGCTTGGAAAGAAAGTGTATCTTATGATCAAGTAGATTATAAAACGGTATTAGAGACCCACACAGATAAAAAATTAAATTGGAAAGTAGGATTCCAATCATTTAACTTCCCAGAGTGGGGAATTTATAATCGTGATTCATTCAATACTTTCTATGGTAATCAACTATTTATGAAATCACGTAGTTATAATGAAGGAACGAATAATTTTGTTTCAAAAGATACAGTACCAGCTTTAACAGGATATGGTTTTTCTCCAAACGTAGTAGCGGTTATTACTGCTGATAAAACAGAAACTACATCAGATTTAAAAATAACAAATCGTAGAATTTCAGATCAGTACAATATCGAATGGGTAAGTTCAAAATGGTGGGGAACAAATAATAAAGATACATATAATGAATTCTTTACGAACCACTATAAATTAGACTGGAAAAACCATCAAGTTACTCTTGATAACCAAAAAGCCCTTGAAGAACAAATGAATAGTATCAACAGCGTGAATGATAAACTTAACAAAGGAAAAGGGAAATTATCTCTTTCAATGAATGGAAATCAACTTAAAGCTACATCTAGCAATGCTGGTTATGGTATCAGTTACGAAGATAAAAATTGGGGTATCTTTGTAAATGGTGAAAAGGTCTATACTTTTAATGAAAAATCAACTGTAGGCAATATCTCTAATGATATTAACAAATTAAACATTAAAGGACCTTATATCGAGATTAAACAGATCTAGTCAGTAAATGATGGCCGATTGATGGATAATTATCTCATCAATATACGAGTTTATTTTAAATCTGTATAATGTAATGAAAGGACCAAAGTTTATCTATAAAATAGATAAACTTTGGTCCTTATTATTTTTTTGTTTGCACACGAAGTTAAGATAATATTAGATGTTTTTTGTCCAGACTTTCACTCGATTAGAAAAGAGCGTAAAGTATTTGAAAGCTATTGATATTACGCAAGGGGATATTGTTTAAAGTAATCAGAACTTCATCGGTTGTTAAGTTACCACTTTAAATATATAATTAAATTTCATTAAAAAGATACTCTATTCAAATTCCTTATTGGGTTTTTGAAGTGAAATATATACTATTTGAGGTGTGTGAAATGGGGAAATCTCGAGAGCAGACAATGGAAAATATTTTAAAGGCTGCTAAGAAAAAATTTGGAGAGCGTGGCTACGAAGGTACGAGCATACAAGAAATTGCAAAAGAAGCGAAAGTGAATGTTGCTATGGCCTCGTACTATTTTAACGGGAAAGAAAACCTATATTATGAGGTATTTAAGAAATATGGTCTTGCTAATGAGCTACCCAATTTTCTTGAGAAGAATCAATTTGATCCTATCAATGCCCTTAGAGACTATTTAACGGTTTTTACTACACATATAAAAGAGAACCCTGAAATTGGATCATTGGCATATGAGGAGATTATTAAGGAAAGTGCACGATTAGAAAAGATTAAACCGTATTTCATAGGTAATTTTGAACAGTTAAAAGAAATATTACAGGAGGGTGAAAAGCAAGGAGTTTTTCATTTCTTCTCCATAAATCATACGATACATTGGATCACTTCTATTGTTTTATTTCCAAAGTTTAAAAAGTTTATTGATTCTTTAGGGCCAAATGAAACGAATGATACAAATCATGAATGGATGCCAGAAGACTTAGTGGACAGGATTGTTACTGCATTAACAGATAAACCTAAAGTGTAAAATTATAAAGAAGTATAATGTATTCTTTTTATTGAAAAAATACAAACCTTTTGGAAGTGAACCTAGTAGTATTAATTTATAGATTTATATACTTTTATGAAAATAAATGAAGTAAATTCAATTTAATCTTATTTATCTTATAGGGATTATAAGTTATACTAAAAGTAGGTACAAAATGTACCATTTGAAAAAGAGTGCATTGCAAAAAGGAATCCGTAAAGGATTCCTTTTTTGTTTCTTTGAAAATGAAGCAATGTTCTAATAACTAGCAGTCCTTTTTGTATGGACTTACTGAGGTTATAATGAGAAGAAAAAGAACCCTATAGGGCTCTTTTTCAAGGTATATTAACAGTAAAGAGAATCATGAAATGCTACTTCAAATCTTTATTAGGGGAAAGATTTTGAAAAAGTTTAACATGTATTTATTTTTACATAAATGTAAGATGTAGTAAATTGATAATGTTTATACTTACTATTACTAATATTCAATTAAGATGGTTAATACTATTTATATAGTGTTAACTGGTGTATAGTACAGTATACATTTAGAGATTTAATATTAGATTTCATTTGTTAAAAAAGTTAATAGAAATATTATTTCAAATTCTAACTAACATTTAAACGATTTTAATTGAAATTGGTTGTGTATTAACCCTTATAAGCCAATAAAAGTAAATGAAATAAACAAAGACCCTGTAATAAATACAGGGCCGGATACAGGGTTAAGGGAACGCATAGTTTCTTAATATCATAGTAGCATATATTCTTTGTATAGCTACATGAGGATTTTGACAGAATTAAGAACAAGACAGAAAATCTGTAGGAAAGCAAATATAGTGCTGGAAATGTGATTTTAAATTAAGCTATAGGTATATTGAAATGGATGAAAACTCTTGAGTACCATGATTAAATTGCCTTTAATTATGAGGTTTAGGTTAGAGGGATAATTGGATCTTACTGAAAAGAAAAAATGTTTTTTAGATTAAAAGAAGAAAAGACACCTTTTGGGTGTCTTTTCTTTAGGTAAACAGTTCACATATTGCTGAATTAGATACGAAACTATAATTCGACTACGAAGTAAATCCTAACATAATCTGAACAGAAAAAATATGTAATATTACATTTTTAGTTTTTAATTATTTTATTCAATATAGAGAAGCAACGTAAATAAAAGGGCATGCAGTCGTATCTGCAGCCCTTTTTAGGAGGAATTCAAGACACCATTAGGACACGTATTGGTAAACAGGTTCAAAAATAGTATGTGTGAAAAGAAAAAGTCCTATACCAAAAGTAGACAGGACCTTATCTTTTTTAAATTTTAAAAAATGAAATTCTGTCCTTTTGAAATCAGTACAGCACACACTTGGTTTGAAATGAAATTAGAAAAAGTATACATGAAAATGGCAGACAACTATTTTGTTGCCTGCCGGTGCCAGTGGGTTGAATGAGTTAGTCAATTCAATAAATTGTGCTATCCCATTACCAGAAGAGTGAAGCCGCTAGTTCAAACGGCTTAGACATAGTTTGTCTAATAAAGAAAAAATTATGAGTAGAAATTTTGTTTGCTCTATATGAAAAGATAAATAGATATTCATCAGACAAGGATAATTTAGCATATCTTGAATAGGGTGTAGGAACGAATTAAAGAAAGGGATATTTGTTTAGGAAGGGACTGACTCAGGAGTGGGACTTTCGGACAGGGTTTGGGGAGCGGTGATTGCCTTTGGCATTGCGACTAATATCGTTGCTTGTATAATGGCAGTATACATTCAAAAATATGAGCTAATGATAAATCATCTTACAAATATTTTATTTTTAATAATTATCTCTTTAACGTTTATAAAGATGAAAATTAACAGATGGGTGGCTTTAGGATTTACATTAGTTGTAATAGAAAAAGGTATTAAAGCGGGCTATGACTTCTACACACATAATTATTATAGTGTCAGTTGGAGTTTAGCTATTATTGTCTATTGCATATACGAGATGGAAAAGTATCATATTGAAATAAACGAATAGGCGCAACAAAAAGGTGTTAGTAGGTGGAATTCTTTTTAAAATACTATAAAAAAGACACTACAAGAGTGTCTTTTTTTTGAAAATACTCTATAATTAACTTTGGGGAAGGTAATGTTAGAGTATTCGTTTAGCATTATCTTTATATTTGATAAACCATGAAATCGAAAGATTTTGTGGTTTATTTTATGAACAATAGATATTACAGTATTGGCAGTGAACTATTGATCATTTTAAGCATTAGGAAAGAATGGATTAAAAGTCTAACATCGAATAACGGTTCCGGAATATAGTGTTGCGAAATGATCTCCCATATCCCAAACGGTACTTGCCTGTATATAGCCTTTAAAGCCTTCTGAAGAATAATAAATCTCTTTTGGTATACTTTCTTTAGTTTGGAAATGTGCTTTAGAGTACTTTACATAATGGTTTTTAACAACTTTTGCTTCTGGAACAATAGTGTTTTTTTGTTCCAATTTTGGCCTAGCACTAGAAGGTGGTATGAATTTTACAGAATCTTGGTAATTAGTATCTAAGGTGTCAGCTTGTACACTGTGTGACGAAACAAAGGTGCTTAAACTACTTCCCACGACTAAAGTTGCAAATACTAACTTTGAGAATTTTGTTAATCTACTCATTCTATAATCTCCTTTTTATTATTTTGTAAGGTATCTCCTTACACCTCACAGTCTATATCCACTACAAAAGGGTGTACATACATATTGATAGACAAAATTCTACAAAATACCTCATGTTTTGGCGTTTATGTATAATAATCCAATGTATAATAATCTATCAAAAGTAAAAAGGTAGGCATTATATAAAAGAAAATGAATAATTTATGCAGAGTTTGTATATGAAATTATTGTTTAAATATTCTAAAATGAGTTGATAAAGATGTTGGTAGGTTTTTGGGAAAACAAATGATTCCCTAGGTGGAATTTGAAAGAAAGATTCTCTGTTAGAGTTTTTATAAGGGAATTCATTTTCGTAGATTCAAAATGTAAAAATAACTAAAGAATTAAGTAAAAGCACACATTTTAAATAAAAGCTCTGTTAAAAGTAAATGTTGATATTTGAAACCAATTCGAAATCTTAATATAATTTCATAAAAACTAACGTTCGATATGTATTGAGGTTGAGCAAAGCGTTCAGTAATCTATTGAAACATATTCGTGATTTGTCTCATACAGAGAGAGCAAGTGTTTCAATGGGGAAAAAGCTATGTTGAGTCTTTTTTCTCTGTCGGTGGTCGTCTAATCAATGAAATGACGGATGCTTATGATAGTTTGTGTCTAGCAACATTTGTGTATAAACGAATGAATTAAGAAAAGGGTGAAATATTGGATAACTCGAAATGGATGCCTTTAAGTAATGTTGATGATGATGAGGAAATTTGGGCAGGAGCAAGAGTTAGGTTGTACAATGTTGATATGAATAGAGAAGATAAAGAAAATAATTTCTATGAATATATTATTTCTTATATCTACGACAACACTAACTACTTACAACTAACTAATTTAACAACAGGAAAAGCAGGTTATATTATTTGTGTCGTTGAAAAAGAATTACCAAATAATTATGCTTTGGGCAGAACATTAAAGCAAAGAATAGGTTTAGAAAATACCTATTTTAGATTTGAATAATCAACAAATAAGGGAAGCACCAATTCTAAGGTGTCTTCCCTTATTTAATACTTTTTATCAATAATCAATATTAACAGAGCCTAAATAAAAAAGTGAGAAAAATGATAAACATTCTTCTCACTTTCATCAATTAGGGTGGCATATACATAAATATGCGTTTGGGTGGATTTTTGGATGAAAAATCCACATGCATAGTATAACAAAAAAATTATGGCTTTTCGCATGTAATATTGCATATGAAAAATAGTAAAGTTTTAAATTTTAATATCAACAACTTATATATATATGTTACAATGTAATTCTCTAATTTATTTTATTCTCCTATCTAGAATTTATAGTTTAGTGATTCAATAAAACAAAAGTGATTGTAATAAACAGATAAAACGATGAAGTAATACAGTTAGAATGGTTAAAAGGCAGTTAAATATAATTATTAAAGGAATAAATTTACTTAGTTATGTTTTGTGAATTTATTATGGTAAGGATTTCATCTGATTGGAATAGCGCTAAATCAAATTTTTATCCAAACGAATCCAATAATTATTTTTTAAATGAAGTATATGTTGCATCAAGTTTATTTGGAATAATTCGTAGTCTAATAATTGCTGAATCTAGAAAAATAACATATTTGAAAGGAGGACAGATAAAACTCTGTCTGTGAAAAGTAAATCTCTAAATTATAAAGTACGGATAATAGGATTTAATTGTGGTTTCATTTCGAATGGTACAATAAATGAATATGGAAAAGTAAAGGAGAAAAATTTAAATAAACTATATAAGTAGTAAAAATGAAAAGGAGAAGTATCTAGTGTTTAATATAAAAGAAAGATTGGGACAAATAAAGCTTAAAACGAAGTTGTCTATGGCATTTATAGCAATATTAATTATACCAAGCCTTATCGTAGGAGTATCATCTTATAATAAAGCAAAAACAGATCTTAATGAAACAATTCTACAATCAGCAAAAGATAATATAAGTATTTTAGATAAGATTGTTGATGATGAATTAGAAAATAAGCATACAGATATCACTCATTTTGCAAAGGTACTCACACAAGGGGATTATAATCCTGAACAATCGCAAAATGTACAGAATAAATTTGATCAATATATACAGTTACATCCAGAGATAGAAACGATTTATACGGCATCCAGTAACAATCAATTTATTCATGCACCTGTTGGAAAAATACCAGAAGGGTTTAATCCGCTAGAAAGTAGTTGGTATAAGGATGCAGTAAAAGCAGATGGAGAGATTATTGTTTCATCTCCATATAAATCAAAGTCTACAGGAAATATGGTAATTGCAATTGCAAAGCAGAATGCAGATAAAAGTGGTGTCATTGGCGTAGATTTGAATATTAAAGATATCGTAAAAACATCCAAAATGATAAAAATTGGGAAGCAAGGATTTGTATCTATAGTTAGTCAAGATAAAACTATAGTTGTTCATCCATCACTAAAGCCTGGAGAGAAATTAGAGAAAACTTTAGTGGATGAATTGTACAAGACAGAAGATGGAGTAATTACTTATAGCCTCAATGGCGAAGATCGAAACATAAGCTTTAAGACAAATAAAAAAACAGGTTGGAAAATAGCTGGCGTAATGCCTACGAAAGAAATTGAAGAAGCTACCAATCCTATTTTTTATAAAACACTCACTATAATAGGTGCTTCATTATTGTTAGGTGGAATTGTAATTCTATTCATACTCAAATCTATAATTACTCCACTAAGACAATTAGTCATGTCAGCTCAAAGAATTAGTCAAGGAGATTTAACCGAGAAAATAGATATTCGTTCAAAGGATGAACTTGGTCAATTAGGTGGTAGTTTCAATACAATGGCAGAGTCGTTACGTAATATTATTTCTCAAATTAACACATCTGCAGGACATGTAGCTGCGTCTTCTGAGGAACTAACTGCTAGTGTAGAGCAAGCAAGTGTTGCGACAGAACAAATTACAAAAGAGATGGAAGAAATCTCGAACAGTGCAGAGGTTCAAAATAATGAAGTTGAGTCTGGAGCTGAATTAATTGGTGAGGTAACACGAAATATTCAATACGTAGCTGAGAATGCTTCTGAAGTATCGACTTCCTCCATATACACTAAACAAAAAGCAAATGAAGGTGAACAATTAGTAGAACAAACTGTAACACAAATGCAGTCTATCCATCACTCTGTTTCTCAATCAGATAATGTCATAAAATTATTAGATAAGAAATCACAGCAAATTGGCAGTATATTAGAAGCGATTCAAAATATTGCGGAACAAACAAATTTATTAGCATTAAATGCAGCGATTGAAGCAGCAAGAGCTGGGGAACAGGGGAGAGGGTTTGCAATTGTTGCCGATGAAGTTAGGAAGCTAGCAGAGCAATCATCCGAATCTTCGATGGAAATTGGAAGCTTAATTAAGGAAATACAAGCAGACGTACATGAGACTGTAAAAGCTATGAATGAAGTGGGAGTAGAAGTACAGTCGGGAATTAAAGTTGCGAACGATACAAAACAAAGTTTTTATGAGATTTCAAAATCTGCAAATGATATTGTATCAAAAGTGCATGGTATGGTAGAACTATCAAATAAAATGACAACTGATGCAATGAAAGTTGATACATCGATTGATCAAATAGCTATGGCTGTAAAAGAAAATTCTTCAAGTATGCAAACGATAGCTGGTTCATCTGAGGAACAACATGCTTCTATGGAAGAGATAAATTCTTCAGCAATACAATTAGCACAGATGGCGGAAGAACTTCAAGAGTTAATTGGTGGATTTAAGATTTAAGTTGAGATTCTAGGAGAGAATGCTAGAATCTTGTTACAGAGTGGAAATGAAAAATCTTATAACATAGTAAATAAGTATTGTACTCTCTATGCGTATTGAACAAGCAGATAAGCCATTTAAAAACCCTCCATTTGGAGGGTTTTAAATACATGTACATTAAATTTGTGGTGGTGCACCACCATAATCGCCAACACTATATGAAGGAGCAGGATAATGCCCATGAGTAGCAAGCTGATCTGTTTTAGAAAACTGAAAAATTCCCACCGTTAATACCCCAATAAAAGCAATGCTTGATAATAATAAGCTAATTTTTTTCATTATTTTAACACTCCTTTTGCGATTGATTTTTGTCTTGCTTGATAACAAATATGGAAATAGTCACTTACTTTTTGGTGGTTCTCTAATTGTCTACATTTTGTGGCAAATAATTCGGCGTATTCGACAACATATTCCCATAATTCTTCTTCCTCAAAGTATAAGATTCCTTCTTGAATGATTTTTTCTAATTCTTCCAATGGAATATTTTCGTTTAATTTTTTTAAAATAGAGAAGTGGTGTGTATATTCTTCGTTATGAATCTCTCTGCAAATCTGTAGTCCCTTATCAATGAGTTGGCTGGCCGTTGATTGTTCTCCTAACTTATAATGTTCCTTAGCTTGTAGGAAGATGGCCTTGAAGTGTGTAGGGATTTTCTCTGTTACTTCTGAAAGGTGACGAATAGCTAAAGTAGACATACTTTGATCAGAATACAGCCACCCCATAATATTTTTTACGTATAACAAGGAATCTTCTTCCCTATTTTTTTGTAGTAAATCAATTGCACAATGTAGATATTCTTCTGCTTGTTCGTACTGTTTTAAATAGATGCAGCAACCACCTAGCAAACTATTACAAAAGGCTGTTTTTACTTCATAACCTTCGTACTTTGAAAAGATTGCTCTCGATTTATTTGCGTAGTCGATAGAAGCGAGATTGTTATAGGTATGGTGATAGAAAGTAGCAATTCTATAGTAAAATTCAGCATGTTCAATTTCATCTGGTATAGCTACCAATATTTTTTCTGCTAGTTTATAATGTTCCTCTGCCTCAGTATAATTTGATATAAAAGTGGAATGAATGGATTTG
Organism: Bacillus sp. BR3(2024); assembly: GCF_039134555.1. Taxonomy (NCBI): domain Bacteria; kingdom Bacillati; phylum Bacillota; class Bacilli; order Caryophanales; family Bacillaceae; genus Bacillus; species Bacillus sp. BR3(2024). The sequence goes on along the minus strand of NZ_CP152433.1, from coordinate 3,343,933 downwards.
AAAAAATGATAATAGAATTGTAGAAATTGATCTGTAGGCATATCATAATCGCTAATAGTATCAAAACTATTTTGTTGAATACCAAGGCTATCTGTTAAGACCTTGTAACGAAATTCGAGTAGTGAATAGTATAGTAACAAATTTTGATCCTGATGTTCTTGATCCGGTTCAATGCTTAACTTATTAATTTTTTCATCAATTTTCTTTTTTAGATTAGTAGCTTTTATAACTTGTTGAGATAGCATAGCTCGATACCAGTCGTTCAATAGAGAGGTTAATTGCTCATTTCCCTTTACTGAAACACTCATAATATACGCCCCCATTTTCTAAAAAAATCCTAATCCAATTTAATTATAAACATCATAACAAAATAGAAGAAAAAATGGAGTGATATTACAATATTTTTCAAGAAAATTCATAAAAAACAATCAATTAGTGTCGAATATACTTAGAATAAAACATCCAAAAATTATCAAAAGATGATATGAGTCTTTGTATGTTCTATCAGGTGAACTTAGAAACTGTGATTGAAGATTTATGAAATTTCCTTTTCTTAAAACGGATCAATTACGTATTAATTTTAAAATTATTTTATCGGATACATATAGTATGTATCAACACCAAATATATAAATCTTGCGTATGTAAATAAGAAGAGAATAAAGAAAACAAAAAAAGAACTTGTAAGAATTCCTACAAGTTCTTTTTTTAGATAATGTAAAAAGGTGAAACAGACTATCTCATTATTTGTAATAGTGAAATTATCTTACTTATGGTTTTGTTTTATAGAAGATGTACTATATTGAAGATTTGTTCTTATTGTTGATTAAAGGCAAATTAAAGACTGGTAGGGAAGAAGTGCATAAAAGAGAAAGCCTTCTTTACTTATTCTGAAAAGATAATTCAAAAAGCAATTTTTGTATAGAATAAGCAATGCATGAATTCATCAACATTGGTGATAATAAATGAGAGAATCAATATATAAGCATGAAATTTAGTGGAATAGCTACAAGAAGGGGATAATTATAAAATTGTTAAAGCTCAGTATAATTCTATATAGTAGATATAATTATCAAAATTTTCATCTTAGTTACTTTTCGGGTAGGATAAGTAGAAGAAAATAGGAAGTTTTTCTTTGAAGAAAGCTCTTTTGACAGGAATAGATTTTTTCATAACTAGAACAAATAAATTAATAATCGCATATACTGTATTGTCGTTAAAGCAAGACATTATTTTCTCAGAACAAGGGAATCACTAGAAAAATACGTGATTCCTTTATTCTTCAATATAATGTCAATAGTTGATTTGAAATAACCGAAGAAATAAAATCTTTGTTAATGGACAATCACATAATTTTAGGTATAGTAGGTTTATAATTTAGACTATAAAAATTAATGTATCTTTTATTATTTTAACTAAGAAGACTCCCTCCATAAGGAACTCACAGCAAGTATGGGTAAGTGGGAGTAGTTCAAAGCATGCAATATTGTTTGATTTGGCTAATACATAGATTTATCATCTCAGAACTGGTGTAAGAATTATAATGTTTATACCATTCTATTGTATTTTCTAAAGTCTGTTGTAGGGACCATTTTGGCTGCCAATTAAGATTGAATTTTGCTTTGCTAATGTCAAGATTTAGTAAATTTGCTTCATGAAAATTTATTGGACCTATATTTTCTGCTGTCCAATCCCCGCAGCCCCAAATATCTAGTAAACTGGTTACTAATTTTTCTACTGGAACAATATTGCTTAGGGATGGCCCGAAGTTCCATGCTCCTGAATAAAGGATACCATTATTTATAATTTTTTCTGTAAGGAGTAAATACCCGCTTAAGGGTTCTAGTACATGTTGCCAGGGTCTAATAGCAGTAGGGTTTCTAATAATAATGTTTTTGTTTGATTCTAATGCTCGTATACAATCAGGAATAATTCTATCTATTGACCAATCACCACCACCAATTACATTACCAGCTCGAACGCTTGCAATTATTTTCTTGTGTTGAGAAAAGTTTTCTTCTGAAAAGTAAGAATTTCGATAGGAAGAAATTAAAAGTTCACAGCATCCTTTGCTTGAGCTATATATGTCATGGCCGCCTATAGGGTCAATTTCACGATAACCCCAAGGCCATTCTTTATTTTCATAGCACTTGTCACTTGTCACCATAATTCCTATTTTAGCTGATTCATGTAATCGAATTGCCTCTAGTACATTCATAGTTCCTACAACGTTTACCTCGTATGTTTCTCTAGGATATTCATATGAATACTTAACTAGAGGTTGGGCAGCTAAATGGAATACAATTTCAGGTTTATAATCTGTAAAAACCTTATTTAATTTATTAAAATCTCTAATGTCTCCACGAATATCAATTATATTATTTTGAAGGTTAGTAATGTTAAAGTTATCATTTTTATTTTTAGGATCTAATGAATATCCGATTACGGTAGCACCTAATTCATTCAACCATAGAGATAACCAAGAACCTTTAAAACCAGTATGTCCAGTAATTAAAATTGTTTTTCCGTAAAAAGCATTATTAAAGTTTTGGTTTAACAATTAGTCCACCTCCTTTAGTACCCTATTTTTAGGGGGTTAGGTATAAATGTTTATTATTTTTATACCAATTAACAGTTTTTATAATTCCTTCTTCAATATTAATTCTAGGTTCCCAGGAAAGAGAGTTTTTTATTTTTTGCACATCTGCTTCAGGAACCCATCTTTCGTTTGTTCTAGAGGAAATTGCACCGTAATTTGGTCTGGAATTGGTTTTCAAATGTTTGAATAATAATTCTACATAATGTTTCAAGGGGTGAATAGTGCCGCTCCCAATATTAAAGATTTCATTTTGTACAGTAGTATTTTCTACTGCTAGGATACAGGCATCTATTACATTTTCTATATAACAATAGTCTCTTAATTGATTACATAAAGTTAAATTTACATCTTTGTTTTGTAATACTCGCAAGATTATATAGCTGAAAATTTTATGCGGCTCTTCGCCTTCTCCGAATATGCCAAAAGGTCTTAATGTTATAAGATTAATATTGTTTTCGCTAGCAATTTGATGGGCGAGTATAGTAGCAGCAGCTTTGGTACTTCCATAGATATCCACAGGAGTTAGTAACATATTTTCATGAATAGGTTCCATCTTGTTACCGTATTCAGAACTACTCCCAAAATTGATGATTTTTTTACAATTCACCAATTTTGCTGCTTGAATAATGTTACAAGTCCCTATAACATTTGTTTCTATAGCATGGATGTAATCTGTATGGGCAGAATTTACACCATAGGCTGCCAGGTGAAAGATATAATCGGGATTAATTTTCTTTATTGCATCTTGTACTTGTTTTTTATCTCGTATATCTATTTCATAGGTTTCAATATATTTTAGAATATCCTTTAGTCTCCAAGAGTTTGATGGTGTTCTTATGAAAAGAACAATTTTTGCTTGTAAATTTAAAAGTCTTCGTGCCAAGTGAGAACCAATAAAACCGTATCCACCAGTAATAAGGAAAGTTTTATTTTTAAATGAAGCAATCATAGTGATAATCTATCCTTTATTAAGATGTATTTTTAGTTGCTGAAATAAATAGATTTATTTTTAAATAAGGAAAGTATCAGTTTTAATTGTGATGAGGGGAGGGGTATTTAAAATGATTTTTTATTGTTGTTGTATCAATTTGGTCAGCAAATAAAGAAGAGGAAGGTTTTTGAAAAGTGTTATGAAGGGTATGACATGTCTTATTCAATTGTTCAATATAAGGAATGTATATATAATCTAAAACTGCTGGAGGTAATTCTAAAGTTTCGTGTTTCCATAAATCGAACTCATTTGGATTAATAATTTGCATACTTCCAAAATGAAAAGCTATTAATTCATCTTGATCAATAAAAACTTTATTATCTGTTTTGGATATAGAACTGCTATTTAAAATGACATTCCAAGGTGCTGCATCAATACCTCTATGAGTCATGATTTTTATATTAGAAAAGATGTTAGGAATGTGATTTAAATATTTTTGATCACCCCATCTATCCATTTCAACATCATAATGATTATTACAATATTCTAGGCATTTATCTTTCCACCATGTTAAAATTTCTTTACTATTTTGATCGTTTTTGAAGCCTACTAAACCAGCTTGGTATATACCGTGTATGCTTTCAATTTCAGTAGAGCTTCTTTGAGGGCAAAGGAATACAGAGTATTTCCACCACTCATCAAGAATGATATTAGGTGCTGTAAAGAAATACATATCAGCATCACAATATATAATGTGATCAACTTCCGGATAAAGACTAAGGACATGTAGACATAGGGGTGCTTTTAATGTCCAACAATATTCTTGTAAACTTCTATCATTTTTTATACTGAGGAGTTCATGATTTTCAATATCTTTTACCGGAATTAGGATGGCGTGCTTTAATTTTAATTTCTCTAATATTTGATAAGTTAAATCATCCATACAACAGATCCATACAGTAAATTTAGCGTTGAAATTTTCTAAGGAATAATAAGAGGTCAATCCTTGAATTAATCGTTCTTTACTTATAATCATGGAAAAGTTCATAAAATGATTGGATTGATTCATTTTTCTTCTTAATTGTGAATCTTTATATAAAGTTTGAGCTTTATTTATATCTTTTTTACTTAAAAATTGTTTAGTACCTTTATTGAATTTATCCTTTAATTGCTTTAAAATAAATTGAATTCTCTCTAAATACGGAGTGTAAATATGGTTTAATATATTATTGGGTATTGAAATTTCTCCCAAAGACCAAAGATCAAAATCATTTTCAGTAAAGATAGTAATACATGCAAAATGGTAAACAACTAGTTTGTCGTTTTCAATAAATATATCGTTTTTAGTCTTGTCAATTTTATAATCGTTATTATATATACAGTTCCAAGGCGCAGCATTTATACCTAAGTTATTTGAAATTTTTACTTTTGGAAAATAAATAGGGATATAATCTAAATACTTTTGGTCGCCAAATTTTCCCTCCTCAGCCTCGGCACTGCACCAATCTATACATTTATTTTTCCACCATCTTACACTTTTTAGTCCATAGAGGTCATTCTTAAATCCAATTAGACCAGCCTGATATTTTCCATACATTTTTTCTACCCAATCCCGATCTCTTTGGGGGGTTAGGAAAATAGAATGGTCACCCCATTCCTCAAAAATAATATTAGGGTCAGAGAAAAAACATAAATCACCATCACAATATAGAATAGATGGTAAATCATAATTGACCAATAAATATTCTATCAAGACAGATTTTAAAGTCCAACAATATTCATTTACTTTTCTTTTTCTCTTAATTGCTTTTAGTTCACGATCTTCTAATTCTTCAACTTGTAAAAGGTTTACATTAATTAAACTCATTTCTTTTAATAGTGAATATGCAAAAGGATCTATACAACAAATCCACAATGTGAATTTTTCTGAGTACTGCATTAATGATTGCTGTAAAGCAATAATTTTCAAGACATACTCACTACCTACAATGACGCAGAAATGATTATTTAGATTATGTTGTTGATTATAGAATTGGGGATTAATTCTTTTTTGAGTATTTTTTTTGGAGAGATTTGAAGCTTTAATTCCTGTTGAAAGTGGGTTAACTATTTTCTCATTAGAGGGGATGTACAATCGAGGTAAACTTATTTTTTTATCATTAGAGTTCAATGCTTATTCAGTCCTCTCCACTAAAATTTATTTGGATTCCAACTTTCATTTACAGTTTTTAAATCTTTAGGTGTATCGACACTAGCCCAAAAGTCATTGTGTTCATAGACGGCGAGCTCATTGTCTTTTATTAAATTTCGAAGAGGATCTTCTTCTAGAACACAATCATCATTATTACTTAAATAATTGAATATTTCTTTGTTAAATACAAAAAAACCGCCATTAATTACTTCATCAAGTAATGGTTTTTCTTTAAAATCAATAGCAATTCCATCTTCGACCGCCAATAGGCCGTATTGACTATTTTTTTTAATTCCAGTTAATGTAGCAATTTTTCCTTTTTCTTTATGGAATGTTATTAGTTGATCAATATCTATATTAGCTAATCCGTCACCATAAGTTAATAAAAAGGTTTCACCCTGTACAAAGGATTCAAGTTTTTTTAGTCTTGCCCCGGTCATTGTATCAATTCCTGTATCTATAAAGTGTATATTCCAATTTTCTAATTTCTGAAGTAGCGTATATTGACTGGTTTTAAAATTCAAACTAAAGTCATTCTCTTTCCAGCTAAAGTCCATAAAATATTCCTTAATTTTCTCACCTTTATATCCTAAGGGCAAAATGAAATCAGAATGTCCATATTTTCTATACCAATTCATTATATGCAAGAGGAGAGGCTTTCCTTGAACTCGAACTAATGGTTTGGGAATGTCCTCTAAAATTCCTTGCATCCGAAGCCCTTTTCCGCCACACAAAATTATGACTTTCATAGATTTATTTCCTTCCTCTCTATATGTTTTACTAATTTAAACTATGTAGTTTGTTTGGTAAATGTATACACGGTTGTACCATAATGACAATCAACTAAAAAAATATGTTAGATTTATAATTCAGATGCTGATTAAACGTGGAGAATACACATTGTAGTTTATCATTAATTATATGTAAATTAGGTTCTTTTAAAATCTATGCTTTAGTTTATTTAATATTAATGAAAGAAATTGTTTGTTCTTAAGATAAAAGAAGGGGAAGGAAATCAAGGGAATTGAAGAAGCTTATAATGAAATATCCAAGAAGACAAAATATAAGATAAAGTATGGAAGTAAGTAGTTGTGAATGCACTACATAAGCAGAATATGCTGATCGCATAAATGATTTTACAGAAATTAACAGAAGAATAACAAAAGGAATTAACCATTTGAAGGAAAATGGAACAACTATTTTTACATTTTATAAATTCAAAAAAGAGCACCGCATAAAGGTGCTCTAGTGATGGAACTAATTTTGTAAAGAACTATTTATTCAATAAAGAAGGACTTACGAATTATTATATGAACGTTTTGTTAATTAAGTGTGTATCAATTAGATAGGAATTTTATTTCTCTACACCTATTTGATTTTACGGGCCAAATCATGTTAAAAGTAAGAAGAAAATTATTAAGTTAATGTTATTTTGTTTAAAATAACATCCCAATCGGAATCATCACCTTCCCATCTATCCTGATAACGTGGGAGTTCAATTGAACAAACCCTCGATATTCCCCAATTTTGTTCAACAATATTAGATATACCCTCCTTGAAATTAACAATAAGAATATTAAAATCCTTATTTGTAATTTTAGATAATACGTTTTGTAATTCAACCGCTTCATCTCGATTTCCCCAAATTCTAATGAATAAAATGGATTCACTACTATTTATTTTTTCAAGGAATCGGTTAATTCTAGTGTCTAATTTAGCTTTAAAAGAAGGATAGGTTGATTTCAAATCCTTTTCTGAATTAATAGGAAAATCATGCATTGAAAAACAATTATAATAAGTGTCCTTTATACAGTAGGTAATTCGTTCTGCCCATTTAATTTGATTATCAAATTCTGATTCAATAAGACCGTAACTTTCTGAACCTTCTATAACCATATTTTCCAACTTCATAAATTTTTTAAATCGATTTTGAAGTAATCTGTTTACATCTGAAAGTGATGGATAATAAAACCAATCTAAAGGTCCAGAAAATGTTCTTAAATTGTGTCTTTTGATTTGGTTGGTGACTTGACACAATCCTCCTAAACTTACAATTACGCCATAGGATTTTTGTATATCTTCTAGGTTCATCCTCATCATCCTTTATAAAAGTAATTTAAATTATCTGTTCAGTATATGATACAATAACATATTGATGTGGACCTATATATCACAGTACATAGAGCTAAGACATTTGTATAAATTTAAAAAGTTAAATACCTAAGTTGAGGGATTTCATCTTTGACGTTATATCATGGAGTTACTATTGGAATGAAAGCTGGTAGGGATATTGCGCCAGAGTTATATTTTCTCCAGTGACTTAATTTAGAAAACTGTTCTTGATTACTGTAGTAAAATTGTTGTTTTTTAAACATTACTTATCCGGATTCATGAAAAGTATTTTAATGCATTATTTTTATTTTATATAATAATATATATTTTTAATATTAAAACTAAAATATGGAAGTAACATAGGGGATTTACGCATATAGTAATGTTGATGGTAAAATTAACAAAATTTTCATTTAAATCAGATAAAACTATGATGTTTTTAACTTATAATCATGTTACTACGATGAAAAAATGGCTACTAATTAGTTAATTTAAAAATCAATTTTAGATAGGAAGAGGATAATGAAGACCAGAGATAGTTATAAAATTATTGTAATTGGTGCTGGGACAGCAGGACTATCTTCTACTGCACATTTATTACGAAATGTACCCCTATTGAAAGAAAGTATAGCAATTATTGATCCATCAAAAAAACATTACTTTCAGCCACTATGGAGTTTAGTGGGGGGAGGAATTGTTTCAAAGGAAAGTACGATGTGTAATCAGGAATCGCTTATTCCAAAAGGGGCAACGTGGATCCCTAAAAGTGTTGTTGAGTTATTTCCATCTGAAAATAAGATACTTTTAGATGACGGACTGCTACTTGAGTATGAAATTCTTATTGTAGCAGCTGGTATCCAAATAAATTGGGACAGTATTAAAGGCTTAAAAGAGTCTATTGGCACTAATGGGGTATGTAGCAATTATTCTTATACATATGTTGATTCTACTTGGAGAGAAATCGAAAAATTTAAAGGAGGAAATGCGCTTTTTACCCACCCTAATACTCCTATTAAATGCGGTGGTGCTCCACAAAAAATTATGTACTTAGCAGAGGAGTATTTTTGTAATAGTGGTGTAAGAAACAGAAGTAAAGTAATATTTTATTCTGCAAACAATAACATATTTCAGGTTCCACGATATGCAAATACTTTAGAACAAGTACTAGAAAGAAAGCAAATTATAACGAATTATAATAAAAATCTAGTGGAAATTATCGCCGAAAAGAGAGAGGCAATTTTTGAAGATACGCAAACACTAAAAAGAGAAACCGTACCATATAGTATGATACATGTTGTTCCGCCAATGGGGCCACCTAATTTTATTAAAGAGAGTGAGATAAGTGATCATCAGGGGTGGGTAGATATAAGCCCTTATACTTTGCAGCATGTGCAATATAAAAATATTTTTGGACTTGGAGATTGTACCAATTTACCTACCTCTAAAACTGGAGCAGCAATTCGAAAACAAATACCCGTCTTAAAACAAAATATTATGGACGTACTTAGCGGAAGAGATTTACAGGCTAAATATGATGGATATACATCATGTCCGATTGTTACAGGATATAAAAGTCTTATACTTGCTGAATTTAACTATGAACATGAACCTCAAGAAACGTTTCCATTTAATCAAGCGAAAGAACGGTATAGTATGTTTTTACTTAAAAGATATATGTTGCCATATATGTATTGGAATTTAATGTTGAAAGGGATTCTATAGGAGAAGATAAAAAGTGGTTACAAAAATTGAAAATTAATTTGAAATAACTAATTGGAGGGAATAGCTATGCTTTTAAAATATTTTTATGATGAAAAATTAGCACATGCTTCCTATTTAGTCGGTTGTCAGAAAGAAGGCGTAGCAATCGTTATTGATCCTAGTCGCTATATAGAACAATATATAGAATTTGCTAAGAAAGAGGGGATGGAAGTAATTGCTGCGGCTGAGACTCATATTCATGCTGATTTTCTTTCTGGTTCTAGAGAACTTTCTAATCTTTACCATGCAAATTTATATGTATCTGATGAAGGAGATTGTGATTGGAAATATCAATATCTTAACGAAGGTCGATACAAATTGGTTAGAGAGGACACAGAGTTTAAAGTAGGTCATATAAAATTTAATGTAATTCACACCCCAGGGCATACGCCTGAAAGTATTTCTTTTTTAGTAACTGATACAAGTCAAAATAATTATACGAATGATAAACCGATAGGAATATTCACAGGTGATTTTATATTTGTAGGAGATATAGGAAGACCGGATTTATTAGAAACTGCAGTCGGTATTAAAGATACTGCAAAAATAGGAGCGAAACAATTATTTGATTCTATACAAAAAATAAAAATACTTCCTGATTATTTGCAAATATGGCCATCACATGGTGCGGGAAGCGCATGTGGAAAAGCATTAGGAGCAATTCCAACTTCTACATTAGGTTATGAAAAGATGTTCAATTGGGCATTTCGGTGTAATGAAGAAAGTGATTTTATATCGACTTTATTGACGGGACAGCCAGAGCCTCCAAAGTATTTTTCATTAATGAAGAATTTAAATAAGTATGGTCCGCCAATTCGTAAGAAGAGAAAAAGTACTGCTATTAATACAGTAGAAGAACTTCAAGAAATTTTGAAGAGCGTTTATCAAATAGTTGATATAAGGGATGTAGAGAGTTTTGCTGCAGGTCATATCGAGAAGTCAATTAACATACCTTATAACAATTCTTTCACAACTTGGTGTGGATGGTTATTAGATTATAAAAAAGAAACTTTAATAATTCTAGATGAGGAAAAGGTTAAAGTAGAGGCAGTTATTAGAGAATTTGAATCTATTGGGTTAGATAATATTATTGCTTTTGCACCCTTAAAAGTAATACAAAGACTTGATAGATTTGAAAGTTACAAAGAAAAAACATCGATTGAATTATATCCGCATATAAAAGGTGGAAGCGTTAAGGTTATCGATGTGCGTAGTAAAAAAGAGTGGGAGGAAGGACACCTTCATGATGCAATACATATCACTTTAGGTAATCTATTTGAACAACTAGATTATATACCGAAAGATTTTCCAATAGTTTTGCAATGTCGAACCGGATTACGTTCCGCTATAGCAGCTAGTATTTTACAAAGAGCTGGTATAAAGGAAGTAGTGAATTTAAAGGGAGGATTTCTTGCATGGAAAGAAGAAGGGCTTCCTTATACAACATGCAATCTCAATGTGTAGGAAAATATTATATGCTAGGTAAGAATAATTAAAAGAAGTTATAGATGACGTGTTAGAAAAGGGAATCATAATTGGCGCAGATTCAGGAAATACATTAGGATTATTAATTGATTATCCAGTTAAATATGAAAATGTAATATTTGTTTTAGCATTAAATAATTTAACATTGGATACATCTTTTATGGAATGGCAGTGTTGGAAGTACTTAGGTATTATCAATAAGAACCCAATTTAAAATTCTCTTGGATGCAAGAGAATTTTTTTATTGGGAATAGTAAGGGGGAGGGGAGGTGCATTACATATGGGAAAAGGTAGAAGTAATAATGCTGGTAAAAAGCAACCGAATTTTGATGATTCATCTAATTTTGCTAAACAAAGCCAACCGACAGAAAAGAAGAAGAAATAAGAACAGGAGCTCTCTTGATAAAGGGAGCTCCTGTTAAAAGTGGACTGACGTTTCAGAATAACATATCGATGGATTAACCCAATAGCCATAAATACAAGGTTTTAATTTTTCGAAGGGCACCTAATTTAATATTATTGTCCCGCTTTTTTATACTTATTGACGCGTTAAATCCATTTAAAATGCTCCTTAATGGTGTTGGGCGTGACCTTCATTAAAATTTTTTAAACCTAATGGGACTTACCATTAAGAGGGCGAGGATTAAAGTAATCCATGCATTACTATATGAAAACAATGCCATACCAGCCAATGATAATCCTGCAGCTGGAATAGGTAATCCCTTAAAATATCCAATAGTTGGTTTAATACTAAATTTAGCTAATCTTAAAGCACCCATTGTTGGGAATAGGATAAATGCCAAAGAAGTTAAAATAGAAGGTGTTGCTATCGTATGAAATAAAAGCGCAGGAGCGACGCCGAAACTAACAATATCAGCTAAGGAATCCAATTCTACGCCAAACTCACTGTTCACTTTTAATTTTCTTGCAATTCTTCCATCAAGAAAATCTAAAACAGCTGAAAAGAAAATGAGAATGGAGGCTGCTCTTAAATATTCACTCATATTCAAGGTGATTGAGAAAACACCGCACAATAAATTTCCAATCGTAAATAAATTCGGTATAACTTTTACAAGCTGATTAAACAAGTTTGTTCCTCCTAAATTAATTAAACTTCACATTTCTGTAGCAATTTCTATATATTCTTCCGTTATTCTTAAAAATATATGACCACTGTATTACTGTAAGCTAATTAAATTTCGATAAGAGAAAAATTGATTTCTTAAATGTTCCACGGGTTTATAAAAATGTTTAATCATTTTCAGTACGCGTTATTGAATATTAGCACCTGATAGTTGATATTTCGAGTAGTCAGGGATTTTCCGGTTCTGGTGCAAAAAATTAAAGGTAATTAAAAATAATCTCTAAAAAGGAGACATAATGATACTATTATTTTAAAAAGGTTCGTGGTTGGTATCGAATATAAAAAAATAGAATTTTTATACAAAAATCACCCGAAAGGGTGCCTTTTGTACCTCTTAAAATGACTGAAGATGTGTTTACTTGAGTTCATTAGGTAGTTAGAGGTTGATAGACTATCTTTAACGAAAATGTTGAGTAGTTCATCTTCATTATATATCAATTTAATAATGATTGGGGATTTAGAAAGTTCCATGGAAAGTACATATCAACCTGATTGGAAGATTGGAAGATTGGAAATTTAATAACTGGGTGATACATTTTACTTAACACAACATTTTGGTGCGCAAATGAAAATTTTTAAAGTCCACACAAATGGTACCCTAGAACGATTCCAAACAATAGAACCAGAATTAAAATAAAATTTTTGTAGCATCAATTAAATTCATTTCTTTTTATGCAAACACACTTTCAGCGGAACTAACTTCTTCACTATTTTGCGCTGGAAAGACTGTATAAAAAATGGTTACGTTTTCTGATCTTGAAATAACCCTCTCAAATTGCAATCCTGCTTTTTCTAAAAGCTTTACTGCATCAACAATAGAAGTAATTGCTACAAAAGTTTTTCAAATAAAATTTATAAAAGCTTGATAGGTAATACCAAGGGAAAAGACCGTAGCTACTATATGTGCAGTCCATTTAGGCATATTTAAATTTAATACGGTATTGTACAACATTCCATATACGATACAAATGATTAATATGAATGCAATGAATTGAAGAACTAATAAAAATAGCGGTTGTTCCATTTATTCTCACTTCCTTTATTTGATATATTAATATAATTTATTTAAATGTGAAAGTTTTATTTCTATGAATTTCCAAAAAATGTGATATGAAAGGCATAGTAGTAATCACAAGAATTACTGCAAAACTATAAATGGAACTAAAAGTATTATGACGAGATCAGTAAAATAGTAAAGAAGGTCACCATTCACGGCGACCTTCTTTACTATGCGTTATACCCAAATAATTTTAAATCTTCTCCTGAATCTGAAATGATTTTCTCAAATCGTAATCCTACTTTTTCTAAAAGCTTTCCTGAGGCGATGTTATCTACAGAAGTAATTGCTACAATTCGTTTCATGCCGAGCTTTTGTACACCGTATTCGATTATCGCAGAAGCTGACTCGTAGCCATATCCTTTTGAACGGAATGTCTCTAAAAAGGCAAACCCGATATCAACGTCTTCTAATGAATCTCTTTTAATAAGGCCACACATACCAAGTGGAGTGAGATCTTTTTTTCGTTCTACTAAGTAAAGGCCGAATCCAAGTTTGTTATACATATCGATGGGACCGTTTACAATATAATTTTTTGCATCTTCTAAGTTACTAACTCCTTTGTCACCGATAAACTGAATCCATGCAGGATCGTTTACTAACTCAAGAATAAAAGGAGCGTCTTTTATATCAAACCAGCGAAGATTAAGACGTTCAGTTTCAAGAACTATCAATAATTACACCACCTTTAAAAAGTTATAACAATTAGTATGGATTGTGTAAAACAAAAGTGCAACATATTTTAATGGGGGTGTTTGTTCACATAAAGTTCGTTTGTTTTGTATAGAGAGATATCTTATAATTAGGATTGATTGTAAAGAGTGAGATGCTTATACAATGACTCCTAGGTGACTAGGAGTTTTTACTATATAACTATCATTATTACTAAATATGACACACTATACATTCTACTCAAGGAGGTACATAATGAAGAAATTATATAATGCATCGTTTACGTATTTGATTATCGGTTTATTATCAGGGATTTTCGCTAGGGAGTATGGTAAGTATAAAGGGATTTTAGGGTCTACTTTGTTAAATCTTTTGCATACGCATACACTTGTACTTGGCTTTTTCTTCTTTTTAATTGCTTTAGGATTAGCAAAAGTATTCGCGTTTCATGAAGTGCAAGGGTTTAATAAGTGGTTTGTTTTACATAATATTGCATTAACATTAATGTTAGGTTCGCTAGCAGCGAGAGGGCTTCTTCAGTTAAATGGAGCTGACTTTAAAGGGTTAACTTATATTGTAGGATTTTCTCATTCGTTGATGGCAGTTACTTTAATTTGGTTTATGTTGTTAATAAAGAAATCGTTTAAAATGTAGTGAAAAAGAACTTGTAGCGTGTGCTGCAGGTTCTTTTTTGTATGTTCAGGTTTAATAATCTTATTTTTCTAATTATTTTGTATAAAGATGGTATACTTGTTTTAAAATTAAAAAGGAGAGTTGATTATGGAAATAACAATTGAACATGTAGTAAATGAATTAAAAGGCATACTTCCTGAAGATCGAGTAGTAATAAATATGACAGTACGAGAGTTACATAGTAAAGATGAATCTTACCATAGTAGTAGTTTACCTGATGTAGTTGTTTTTCCAAAAACGACCGAAGAAGTTAGCGCGATAATGAAAATAGCGATTCAGCACGGAACAGCTGTCGTTCCATTTGGAGTAGGGTCCAGTTTAGAGGGACATGTAATTCCTTACGAAAAAGGAATTACAATGGACTTTTCTCTTATGAACAAAATACTTGAAATAAGAGAAAAGGATTTTCTTGTGAGAGTACAGCCAGGGGTGACGCGCTCTCAGCTTAATAAAGAATTGAAAAAGTATGGATTATTTTTTAGTGTAGACCCAGGAGCTGATGCAACGTTAGGAGGAATGGCTGCTACAAATGCGAGCGGAACGACAGCGGTAAAGTATGGGGTAATGCGTGATCAAGTTCGAGATTTAGAAGTCGTTCTTGCTGATGGAGGAGTAATACATACCGGGAATTTAGCGGCGAAGTCATCATCAGGTTATCATTTAAATGGTATTTTCGTAGGCTCAGAAGGAACACTTGGATGTTTCACGGAGTTAACTTTAAAAGTATACGGTATACCAGAACATGTTATGGCTGCGAGGGCATCGTTTCCAACTATAAATGATGCAGTAGAAGCTGTAATTAACATATTACAGGCAGGTATTCCAATCGCGAGAATTGAACTCGTTGATGAATTATCTATGAAACAAGTAAATCATTACAATGAAACAAGTTACAGAGAAGAACCGACACTGTTTTTAGAGTTTCACGGCAATGAAGCAGGGTTAAAGCAAGATATTGAATTTACGAAAGAAATCGTTCTTGATCATAAATGTATAGAAATTGCGTTTGAGATGGAAACAGCAGCGAGAAATAAACTGTGGGATGCAAGACATAACTTAGCGTACTCTTACGTGCATAGTTATCCTGGTAAAAAGCTAATGAGTACAGACGTATGTGTGCCAATTTCGGAATTAGCTGGAGCGATTCAACATGCGAAAGAGGTATTAGATAAAGTAGGGCTTATTGGCGGTATTCTCGGTCATGTTGGGGATGGGAATTTCCATGTACTCTTAATGATTGATACAAATGATAAAGAGGAAGTGAAGAAGGCAGACGAAATAAATGAAAGTATCGTTCAGTATGCTCTTAAACGAGGAGGAACGTGTACAGGAGAACATGGCGTTGGAATCGGAAAACGAAAGTATCAAGAAGAAGAGCATGGGGCAGCATTATTTGTAATGGAGAAAATAAAGAAAGCTCTTGATCCGCAAAATATTTTGAATCCGAATAAGGTGTTTCAATTAAAAGATAGGGGCTGAGTGGATGAAAGTACTAGAAGCGATAAGTAATGTAGCTGGAATGTATTTTGCATTTTGGACCGGCTGCTGCACTCCCAAGTGTATTAGTGGCAGTATGGCATAACATTGCAGGGCCAATATTAGCAACCATCTGGTCAAAAAATGCAAAAAATGAAAAGAATACTTTTAGCGATGAAAATGTATTAATAAATATAGAAAAATAGGAATGATAAATAATGCAAAAACGTATTGTACATTTTGAAGGAATGGTTGTATTTTTAGCCGCGATTTATATGTATTCGATATATGAGTTTAGTTGGATTATATTTTTTGTATTCCTTTTAGCGCCGGATCTATCAATGTTAGCATATGGGATTAATAATCACGTTGGTGCGAAAATATATAATGTATGTCACACATATATCATATCCATATTAATTGTTCTAATAGGTGTCTATTTTAAGATAGATACCGTTATAATGATTGGCTTAATATGGACAGCACATATTGGAATGGATCGAATGTTTGGATATGGATTGAAATATGAGACGGATTTTAAGGATACTCATATTCAGAGGTTATAAGAAAAAGTATTCATATTTACAGCGGATTTATTAAAATATTGAACGAAATTCAGTGAATGAATTTCGTTCAATTGTTGAGAAATATATATATAGATAGATATAAATAATCGAATTATGTTATTTTTATGATAATTAAAAGAAGGAGAGTGGATTTGATGAATATACAAATCACTGGCAATGAATTAATTACTAAGATGCTGAATGATTGGTATCGAGATATTAGAGCTCAACGTATAAGTGAAGCAAAAAAATTAAAAGGGGAGATCGATAAAAAGCTTTATATTATCGAATCAGATGTAAAGGTTTCATTTCACTATTATCTGTTAGAATTTCGATATAAAGTGTTAATAGATGGTTTAGGTAATTTGAAAAAAGCTTTTGATAAAATAGATGCATTGCCTAAACCAAATGATGAATATTCTAATTATTATTATTATTTATTCAAAGCCATTCATTATACAATTCTTACTAATTATAGTGAAGCTAGCAACTATTTTGAAAAAGCTGAAGGGTTATTAGAGCATATTTCAGATGAAATTGAATATGCAGAGTTTAATTATAGAGTTGCTATATTAAAATACCACTTGCATTACGCATATTCAGCTATTGAATACGCTTCAAAAGCAAGAGATATCTTTGTTAAACAAGCAGGGTATGAAGTGAACATAGCGCTGTGCGAAAATATATTAGGATTATCTTTTTCGGAATTAAAGCAGCATGATAAAGGTGAGGAATATATTGCGTCAGCAATAAACATTTTACAAAAAAATGATGCTGAAATGTTAGTATTAAGAATCAGACATAATTTAGGTTTATTGTATGCGAGTCAAAATCTTTCAGTTTTAGCAATTAGACACTTATCTGAGGTTTCTAAAAAAATGCCTACTCATTATAAGGCAATCTTTTTAGAGGCAAGAGAATATTATAAATTAGGTGAAATAGAAAAAGCGAAGGAATTAATTGAAAGTGGATTGAAGGTTTGTGAGGAATTAAAAAATGATGAATATAGATATCACTTTTTAATTCTAAAGGGATTTTGCCAGCATTTAGAGGTAGAAAAAATAGAAAAAATTATTCTCGAAGGTTTTTCTTACTTTGAAAGAAAAAATTTATCGGAGTATATTCACGAATATACTGAAAGTCTGGCATTAGAGTTTCATAAAGTAGGTAATTTAGAAAAAGCAGAAAAGTATTTTTTTATGAGTTATGAAATAAAAAAGAGAATACTTGAAAAAGAAGCATTGAAATAAAGAAAAAACTTGGATTATCTATAATGGGAATAGCAGCTGGAGTTATGGGGTTTTATGGTAGAAGGTCTTTGTAATAAATTAGCTCAAAGTGGATATGGTGGAACGTTTATAATTATAAAACCTAATGAAAATCCATATGCTGTCTCTGAAGATACAACGATGCCTGCAAAACAAATCTTCTATTGAACGTGGGTAATTAAACAAGTCACAAATTATAATTTGTGACTTGTTTAAGGTTGGATACTAAATGTGTTGCTTTCAATATTGAAAGCAACTTTTAAGTTTGTGATTAATAGTTAACTTAATAAATTTTTGGGTTAAAATAAAAACAAATTTTTAATCAAGTGCCACAAAAAGTACGATAAGGGCGATTCGTCGGTGCAGGCGGAGCGCAGTATTCTTCTTGATCTGTAGAATACGCATAAGGGTTTGATAAAGCTTCAAGAAGTTTCTCCATTACGCTATAGTCGTCATTTGTAACAGCTGCTTCTAATGCTTCTTCTACACGGTGGTTCCTCGGGATGATTGATGGGTTATTATTTTTCATCATCTCGTAGGCGTTTTCTTTCGATTGTTCTTGTCTGTCTAATCGAGATTGCCACAGTTTGTACCATTCTTTAAATTCAGGACTTTCAAATAGAGCTGTATTTTCGATAGCATCAAGAGTTAATGAACGGAATGTATTTGTGTAATCCGCTTTATATTTCTCCATCATTTTTAAAAGTTGCTCAATAAGTGAGTGATCTTGTTCTTCGTTGCTAAATAGTCCTAATTTCTTTTTCATTCCAAGGAACCACTGTTTTTCATACTGTACGCTAAATTTCGAAATTTCGTCTTGAGCGATTTTTAATGCTTCTTCTTCATCTTCGTGCAGAATTGGTATTAAAGATTCAGCTAGTCGTGCTAGATCCCATGCGGCCATATATGGTTGATTTCCATATGCATAACGACCTTGTGTGTCAATAGAGCTAAATACAGTTCCTTGGTCGTAATTGTCCATAAATGCACAAGGACCGTAATCAATTGTTTCGCCACTGATCGTTATATTGTCAGTGTTCATTACGCCGTGAATAAATCCAACAAGTTGCCATTTTGCGATAAGACTGGCTTGTCTTTTAATGACTTCTTGTAGTAATGCAGTATATCGGTTTTCATGAGATTCAATTTCTGGGTAATGCCTTTTTATCGTATAGTCAGCTAGTGATTTCAGGTCCTCTATTGAACCACGAGCTGCAGCATATTGAAATGTACCGACGCGAATATGGCTACTAGCTACTCTAGTTAAAATTGCTCCAGGTAACTTTGTTTCACGATAGGTTGGTTCACCGGTTGTGACAACTGCTAAACTGCGGGTAGTTGGAATATCGAGTGCATACATTGCTTCGCTAATAATATATTCACGTAGCATCGGACCGAGTGCAGCACGGCCATCTCCTCGGCGTGAATAGGGAGTAGGGCCAGAACCTTTCAGTTGAATATCGAAACGCTCACCTGAAGGAGTAATTTGTTCGCCAATTAAAAGAGCACGACCGTCGCCTAACATATTAAAATGTCCGAATTGATGACCAGCATATGCTTGAGCTAATGGATGAGCTCCTTCTGGGAGTGCATTACCAGCGAAAATAGCAATTTCAGCTTCCTTTTTCAGTTCTTCAGGGGTCAAGCCAAGAGATATCGCTAATGAATGGTTTAGTTTAACTAACTCCGGTGAACTTACGGGAGTAGGGGGGATTTCTGTATAAAATGATTGTGGTAAAGTCGTATAACTATTATCTAAATTCCAACCTGTTTCATTATTTTTAGTCATTGTATCTCCTCCTTTTTGTATTTTAAGTTATGTATTTGTACGTATGTATTCTTTGTAAAGTTAACTAAAAGTATAATATAATATTTCCCCTTGCAATCTATTGTAAGGACTTCATTGCACTATGTCTATTTAACAGCAAATTTAAAACCTCCATTTTAAGAAAATGGAGGTTTTATTATTATTTAATTTTTACAATTATTTTTCCTTTTGCTCTTCCAGACTCTGAATATTCCATTGCTTTTTGCGCATCTTCAAAAGGGAAAACTCGATCGATTACCGGTTTAATTTTTCCGGCTTCAATATAGTTTGCAATAGTACGTAATTGATCCCCGCTTGGCTTCATAAATAAAAATGAATATTGAGCATTATGCTTTTTTTCAAGTGCAGTAAGTTTTTTGCTGGCTAATGAAAATAAGAGAGTTTTAAAGAATCCTGAACCAAATTCTTTACCGAAGCGAGCATTCGGCATGCCTGAAACGGAAACAATGTTTCCTCCCCTTTTTATAATATTGAATGATTTTTCAAGTGTTGCACCGCCGATTGTATCAAATACGGCATCATAATTTTTTAGTATATCTTCAAATTTCTCTGTTTTGTAATTAATAATTTCATCTGCGCCAAGAGACGTTACTAAATTCGCACCAGCTTCACTAGCAGTCGTTGTAACAATGGCACCCATTATTTTTGCTAGCTGAATAGCGAAAGTACCAACACCACCGGATCCGGCGTGAATTAAAATCTTTTGTCCTTTTTGTAATTGCATGATGTCATGTAATGCTTGATATGATGTTAAGCCAACGAGTGGAATCGAAGCAGCTTCCTCAAAACTTAAATTTTTCGGTTTTAAAGCTATATCATCTTCATGAATGGCTATATACTCCGCGAAAGTACCAATCTTATTTTTTCTTGGACGAGCATATATTTCATCACCAACTTTAAAACGAGTTACTTTTGATCCAACCTTCGTGATGACACCGGCAAAGTCGTTACCAAGGATTAGGGGCATTTCATATTTCAGTAACATTTTTACTTTTCCGTCGCGTATTTTAAAATCAATTGGGTTAATGCTAGCTGCATGAATTTCTGCGAGCACTTCATACTCATTTATTTCAGGAGTAGGTACCTCTGCCATACGCATTGGGACTTTTCCATATCTATCAATTATCATTGCTTTCATTTCTTATACCTCCAAGTTTTAATAAAAGTTTTGCAATAGCTTCTCAATATCTAATACAAGATTTTTTAATAAACCTAATTTTGTACGTATATCAATATAATAAAAATTCTTTGTACCTTCTTTTCTCATTAAAATAATGCCAGCTTCTCGTAAAATCTTAAGGTGATGTGATACTGCTGGACGGGAAAGGTGTGTTTGCTTCGTGATTTCTCCTACACGTAATCCTGTTTGACATTCCGTTTCCATTAGCACTAATAAAATAGCTTGACGCGTTTCATCACCAATTGCCAATAATACTTTTTGAGAATCAATAAAATCTTTTTTTATAATATTTAATTGTTCTTGTTTATTCATTTCAATCACTTTGCCTCCAGGTAATTAGTCGAAAGGTTTAAGATGATGAACCATTACTTCGATACGGTAATGCTACATGATTGTTGTATGAGGTGCAATATTGAGAAAGAAAATCGAGACGAATGAATTTTTTATTGTTGAAAATTATAGGGAGATAGAAAAGGGATTGGAAGGACTACATAACACAATAGATGAGGTTTTAAAAACAAAAAATGATGTAACAATAAAATAAGCGGTCGTAACCTTGTATAATCCATAAGGTTACGACCGCTTATAATGTTTGTATTATTTTTGAATTTTACGATAGAACATGGTTCAACGTAAAGTACGTTCTTTTGTTTTACACTTTCATACAGACACAATTCAGGTGGATTATAGATGTATGAAAAGGTAAAAGGAATTTTGGGGCGTAATCTATCTATATGATAATTCAAAATGAAATATAAGTCTATATTTTAATGTTTTTTTTGATTATATTTATGTCACTGAGCTCAGAACAATGATTTGGAGGGGAAATATATGAAATCGAATTATGTACCAGTTTTAATTGTTGGAGGGGGATTATCTGGGTTAGCGTCTGCGTTATTTCTTGCAAAACATAACATTGAGTACTTACTTATTGAAAGGCATCCGTCTACTGCCATTCATCCGAAAGCAGGCGGTCTTACTTTACGTACAATGGAGTTATTTCGAGAATTAGGCTTGGAAAAAAGAATTAAATTGGCAGGTAAAGCATTAGAGAACTGCCGAGGAAGAATAGCGGTTTATACAATAGCTGAGGCGAATAAAGAAGAATTGGAACAAATGAGAGCGACACAATACGGAAACGATGAAGAGTTACTTCAAAAAATAGAAAAGATTAGTCCATCAAAACAAACTGCGTGTTATCAAATTATTTTAGAAGAGATGATGTTACAAGAAGCGAAAACATTAGGCGGGCAACTATCTTTTTATCATGAATTAGTTTCATTTGAACAAAATAAAAACGGGGTAAAAGCAAAGATTCGAAATCGTGAAACAGAAAAAGAAAGTGTCATACATTGTGACTATGTAATTGCAGCAGATGGAGTGAAAAGTAAAATACGTGAGCAGTTAGGGATTAAAACTGAGGGGCGTGGAACCATTGGTGGCTATTATATGAATATTTATTTTGAAGCAGACTTAAGTGAGTTTATACAAGGAGACGCATTCGGTTTTTCTATGGTACTTCATCCAGAGGTTCTTGGTGCACTGATCCCAGTAGATAACGTGAAAAAATGGATTTACCATGTAGCCTACGATCCATTAAAAGGAGAGGGACCAGAGGATTTCACGATGGAACGTTGTAAACAAATTATTGAAATAGCAATTGGAAGTACAAATGTTGAGTCAGAAATATTAAGTGTTTTACCGTGGGAAGCGGCCGAAAGTACAGCAATGAAATTTCAAGGAAATCGAGTCTTTCTAGTTGGAGATTCAGCACATATTATGCCGCCAACAGGCGGATTTGGTTCAAATACAGGAATACAAGATGCGCATAACTTAGCTTGGAAATTAGCGGCTGTTATAAAAGGGAAGGCAAAACCAAAATTGTTAGAAACATATCATGAAGAGAGACACTCTGTTGCAAAATTAACGACAGCTTATGCAAGTAGTTTACTGTTTCGTGCTGCGAAGAGAGAGAAAGGCAGTTTGAATAATATGGATGGTTTAGCTGTTACAGTTGGATATCAGTATTGTTCAGAGGCGATTATAGATAATTCAGTCACTCCACATAGAATGGATAGCATAGAGTTGAACGGAAGACCTGGAACGCGAGCGCCACATTTATGGGGAACGTATGAAGGGAAGAAAGTTTCTACATTAGACTTATTCGGTAACGGTTTTGTATTACTTACAGGAGTAGAAAATAGTTCTTGGGCTGAGGCAGCACATACTGTTTCAGCTAAATTAGGAATACATATAAAAGGGTATCGTGTTGGCTTAAGTGGAGACTTTATTGCTCCAGAAGATATTTTTAGCAAATTATATGGTATAGAGAATGGAGGTGCTGTATTAATTAGACCAGATGGCTTTATCGGATGGCGTTCGGAAAAAACGGTAGTAAATCCAGATATAGTATTGGAAGAGGTAATGAGAAATTTATTATGTGATTTTTAAGTAACTAAAGAAATATTGTTTTATGCGCTTCACTGTACTGAAAAAAATATTCACAAATTTCAATAGGTTTGATATGATTAAATTCGACAAGTTAATAGAGGCCGGAGATATTTGAGAAAAGCCATAAATTTATTTAGGGACACAGGAGTGTATTCTAAATAATTTATGGCTTTTTTTATTGAATGAACCGTACAAAATAGGGAGTTACATGTGAAAAGGAGGGCTATAGAAATTAAATAGGATAATACTAGTTTTCTATATTAATAATATAGAAAACATTTGTAAGATTGGAATTTTAATATAGGTTTATAAAAATAATGAAAGTGTGTCTTCTGTTTCGTGTAAATCTCATTAGCTTGTTGAAATTTGCAACGTAGGAAGGGTTAGAAGAATGAGAAAGATTATTAGCGTTTTAGTTATTTTCTTTATGACTGGAAGTATCTTTGCTGGGGGAGCTGTTCATGCGAAAGCAGAAGGAAAGCATGAATGGAATACGAATAAGCTTTTAAATATTGCACATCGCGGAGCAAGTGGACATGCACCTGAGCATACTTTTGCTTCTTATGATTTAGTGAAAAAAATGAAAGCGGATTATTTAGAGTTAGACATTCAATTAACAAAGGATGGC
This sequence comes from Bacillus sp. BR3(2024), assembly GCF_039134555.1. Classification (NCBI taxonomy): domain Bacteria; kingdom Bacillati; phylum Bacillota; class Bacilli; order Caryophanales; family Bacillaceae; genus Bacillus; species Bacillus sp. BR3(2024). The sequence goes on along the minus strand of NZ_CP152433.1, from coordinate 3,319,892 downwards.
CAATTAATTGCAATGCATGATACAGCAGTTGATCGCACTACAAATGGAACAGGCGAAGTACGCAATAAAACGTTAAGTGAAATAAAGAGTTTAGATGCTGGATCATGGTTTAATAAAGCGTATCCAGAAAAGGCTAAGCAAGAGTATGTTGGGCAAAAGGTTCCAACTCTTGAAGAAATCTTCCAAAAGTATGGAAGAAGTATGAAGTATTATATTGAAACAAAATCACCAGATGTGTATCCAGGAATGGAAGAGAAATTGTTGGCGTTGTTACAAAAATATAATTTAGTAGGCCAAAACATGTCTTCTAGCCGTGTTATGATTCAATCATTTAGTAAAGATAGTTTGAAAAAGATTCATAGTATGAATGAAAATATTCCGTTAGTTCAATTGCTTTGGTATTATCCAAATGAAAACAATGAAATTGTTGAATGGTCTGGCATTACACATGAACCGAAAAGTGTAACAAATGATGATTTTCAAGAAATTAAAAAGTATGCAGCTGGTATTGGACCAAACTTACGTAATGATAACGGGGAACTAATTATTGATGAGTCCTATATGAAAATGGCTAGGAAAAATGGACTGTTAATTCACCCTTATACAATTAATGAGAAACCAGATATGAGACTGTTAATCAAATGGGGTGCTACAGGAATGTTTACAAATTATCCGGATCGATTACATAGTGTATTGAAGGAAAAATAAGTGGAAAAGGGTATACCAGTGTTTTAGGTATACCCTTTTTAATCTAACTCTCCGATAAACAGAATCTCTTTTTCATAGCATTCATCTGCATCATAAATAATTTCTTGAAAGTGAAGCGTTTTGAAGGAATGACAAACTGACATTTCCCATGTCTCCCAAAAATCAATTTCATTTGAAAGAAGAATCCATTTTTGAAATTCACTATCTCTATTAAAGAAATTATGAAAGTAGTCCTCATTTTTAAATATAATGATTTGCGAATCCCACAAATTATTTATAGAAATCAAAACAACAACTCGATATGTATGTGTATCGCTCGGTTTCATATTTATTAAATGATTTGCTTGATTTAATAAGGTTTGAATACATAACCGTTTTACTTTTCTAGGTGTTTTACGAGAGTCAATAAAAGCTTGCGAAACTGGCAATAGCATATTCCAATATTCATCGTTATAGAAAGTAGAAGGGAACGTTTTTGTATGTTCCTCAATTCGCTTTATCATAGTGTTTGTTTTTCGGTTTATACCACGTATTTTCTTTTCACGCATTGTGAGTCATCTCCATAAATTTTTGTAATGCAGCAGAGTGATATATATCTTTTCTAGTAATAAAAGTAGTAGGAACTTTTTTGAAGCTATTTGGTAAAGGATTGAATGATACGTCATGTTTATGACCACTTAAAATAGACTTCATCATAATTGCTATGCCCATACCTGATTTTACACATGCGAGAATCGCTTCAATTGTTCCAAACTCTAATACTCGCTTAGGTGAAATTCCTTCTTCTTGAAGCCAATCTTCTAATAAATTTCTATAATAGCACCCATGACTAAATGCAAGTAAATTCATGTCTCCTATGTCTTTAAAGGAAGATAAAGGCTTTTTGCTAATGAGAACTAATTCTTCTTCACGAAATATATTTGTATGAAGTTCAGCATGCTGAGTAGAGCCAGCTATAAACGCTCCGTCCAGTTTTCGTTCTAGTACAAGCCTAATCAATTGTTCCGTCGTATTTGATTCTAAAATCAATTCGACTTTTGAGTATTTCTCATAATAGGCTGTTAATATAGATGGAAGTCTTACAGCGGTTGTAGATTCTGTACATCCAATTTTTAAAGTGCCTCTTGGTTCGATCCCATTACTTTGAACTGCTTTAACAGATTGATCCATTAAGTAGATAATTTGTTTGGCGTATGTTAATAAAATCTCACCGTTAGAAGTTAAAGTTACACCTTTTCCGTTTCGGTAAAATAAAGGCACACCTAATTCGTTTTCTAGTTGTTTCATACGCATTGTTACGCCAGACTGTACATAGTTTAAATTTTTAGCTGCGTGAGATATGTTTTTTTCTTTCGCAACTTCGTAAAATACAGTTAAATCTTTTATATCCAAGTATCATCCCTCCAGAAAAGGTATCATTTTTTTTGATGAATTACATGATAAATCTTTATTTTATATGATATCAGAACTTTCATACAATGGAAGGGGATGGAGGGATTATTGTGTTAATGGAAGAAAGGGTGAATAGTACTTATAAGTGGGTTATGTTAATTTTTGCGACGGTTGCTCAAACAACAGCGACACTTATAACGTATGGTGTTGGAGCGTTTGCTTTATTTTGGAAAGAAGAATATGCACTTACGAATACGGAGATTGGATTGTTAGTAAGTGTTGTAAATATAGGACCGCTATTTTGTATACTTTTTGTCGGGCGGCTACTTGATCAATACAATGAAAAGTTGTTAATTTCGATAAGTTCATTTTTACTAGGAGGTTCGTTTTTACTGACTAATATGGTCAATGGATTTAATGGGTTACTCTTTGTACTTTTATTAGTAGGAACGTTTTATAGTGTTTCGCAGCCAGGAGGAAGTAAGGTGATAATGAAGTGGTTCTCAAAAGAAAATCGCGGGTTAGCGATGGGGATTAGACAAGCCGGTATACCGATTGGTGGTACATTAGCGGGAGTATTGATCCCGTTTCTTACAATAAAATATAATATGGCCTATGCGGTAAATAGTATTGCATGTATTTGTATAATTGGAGGGTTTTTATTTTTTATATTTTATAAGGAACCATATATTCAAGAGAAAGTTAAACAAGAACGTAGTAAACTTTCTTTTTGGATGCAGTTAAAAGAAGTGATGTGTAAAAAAGAGTTATATGCAATTTATATAACTGGCATTTGTATGATTTCATTGCAAATGGTGTTAGTTGCGCACTTTATAAAATTTTTAGTATTGGAACAATCAATCACGCCAATTTTAGCTGGAAAAGTATTTTCCGTTATGTTCTTTTCTGGAATGGTTGGTAGGGTTATATTAGCAGCTACTAGTGATTTATTTTATAAGGGGAATAGGCGTACCCTCTTATTTATAACTGTTTGTATTTCTATTTTCTTCATTCTAATATTAGTAATGAGCATACATACAATAACGAATGTATTGTATGGTGTAAGTGCATTGTTAGGGTTCTTTGCAATTGGATGGTTTAGCCTTTTCATAACTGAAGTTGCGGAATCAGCAAGTGAAGAATCGGTAGGGATGACAGTGAGTTTTGCACTTACATTAAATCAAATTGCCATTATTGCTGCGCCTGCTTTATTTGGTTATATTGTAGATAAGAAGGGATATACGTATGCGTGGTTATGCATAGTTGTATTACTAACTATTTCAGCGGTTAGCTTATATAGGAAGTATAGAAAATGAAGGAATGTTAGCAATGTAAATTTTTTATGAAGAAAGTCTAAAGAAATGTTGAATTAGCGACATTTCTTTTTTATTTGTTGTAGAATCAAAATGTAAATGAGATTCGTTTTCAATTTCGTTCATTACCTCTTTTGAAATTACCTGTAATTTTAGCCATAATTAGCTGTTTTTCTTTATCATTATTTGCATGATTTATTTTATTTAAAAATTTTTCAGCATCATTTCCTTTTAATACCATAATCTGTTTTCTGTAATATTCAATTAATACCATGTTTTTTTGTTATCCGATAATGAAACATCTTATCATCTAAACGATTGCGTTTATCGGTGTTTTTCATATTACATCTCCATTCTTTTTAGTATGTAACAAATGTTACAAAAGAATTTGAAATTATAGTGTAATGCATCCGATTGTATGTTGGAAATTTTGCAAGAAAGAAATACAATAGAGAGTAGTCAAAATTGAAAATGAGAAAAAGGAATCTAGTTTTAACAGAGTGAATATTAAATAATATTATAATATACTTGATAATTAAAAGATATAAAATAGAATGGATGTACGTTAAGTGAAACTAGATAAAAGAGGGTTCCTAGTATGTTAAAGAAATGGTTAATCGTTCTCTTTATTTTTGCTGTTTTTTGTGGAAGTGTTGTTACACTAATACATGCAAATAAAGGAAAAAAATATGATACAAAGGCATTTTCTAATGTAAATAGTAAGCAAAAAGATGTTAAGCAGGAAGTTGATGCGAATGAGAAAAAGCGTTATGAAATTGCAGCTGGAAAACTAGATCAGTACTTAAAAGATAAAGGGTTTAATGGGAGTGTTCTTGTAGCAAGTAAAGGTCATGTAATTTTACGAAAAGGCTACGGTTATGCGAATGTGAAAGATCAAGTATTAACAACGCCAAGAACGAAATATCGCATTGGGTCTATTACGAAAACAGTAGTTGCAATATCTATTATGCAACTAAAAGAAAAAGGGAAGTTGAACATTGAAGACAATGTAAATAAATATATCCCATCGTTTCCAGCAGATAAAAATATTACGTTACGAAACTTGTTAACACATACGTCTGGATTACCAGAACAGGGACAAGGTAGTGTTGACGCAGCATCACGGTTAAAATTAGTAACGTGGATTGGGGCACAAACGTTACAATTTCCAGCAGGGACAGGATGGAAATATACAGATTATAATTATATGGTGCTTGCATATATTGTAGAAAAAATATCGAATAAACCACTTGCTGAATATGTGAAAGAAAATATTTTGACTCCCGTTGAAATGAATGAATCTGGAATGGGCGCAACACTTCCAGAAGATATTTTCTTAGCAGAAGGGTATACGAAAAAAGATAATAAGTTAATAGCCACGCCGCGCTTAAAAATGAACTGGCTGTATGGTTGTGGTGAAATGTATACGACTGTTGAAGATATGAAAAAGTTAGATGAAGCTATTATGGATGGTAAACTACTTTCTAAACAAAGTGTATCAGATATGTTTTCTGCATCACCTGCAAGAAAATATGGATTTAGTTTCTATATTTACCCAGATTATTATCATAACCACGGTGTATTAGCTGGCTGGAACACTTTTAATAATTTTAACTGGGATAAACGAACGTTTGTCATATTATTTTCTAACGTCCAAAATGGTATGAATGACGCATTTAATCAAGAATTCAGGAAAATGGCGAATGATTTAATAGAAGGAAAATAATTATAAAAAATCGGTATTGATATGTAATTATCAATACCGATTTTTTTATTTTGTAAAGTTTTACTTACTGAATAAAGTGAAACTTTATTCAGTGGAGGGGCTTTGTTCATCCCCACTGAGTAGAAGCCCTCATCAATCGGGCTTTTACGGACAGCAGGGCCCCCACCTAACTTTTTTGCTTCCGCTGAATTTTGAGGTGAGGGTCTTACTGCACATAAATAGCGGGATAAATAGGTAAGAAAGGTGATTGACATATGAATAAATCTAAATAGGTAGTTAAATGCTAAGTAATGCAAAGAACAATTGGTAATTTTTACATTGATAAAAAAGCTTGAGCTTCACACTATGTGAAGCTTTATATTATTGGAGACAAGAACAGGAGGTTGAAAAAATGAAAAAAGCAATAAAGTTTTGTTTAATAGCTACATTATCTACAACAATTATTAGTGGATGCTCTTTTGAGGGTAACAATGAAAATGTTAAAGGGAAAGAAGGGGAAAAAGTAGAGGTACAGAAAAATGCTGGGAAATATACGATGCCAGATGAAAAAGATAAACATGAAGGTACATGGCTGCAATGGCCACATGAATACACATATGGTGAAGAGTATAAGAAGGAAGTTGAACCTATTTGGGTTAAGATGGCAAGTGCTTTAACTGAGGGTGAGAAAGTCCACATTGTTGCATATGACCAGGAAGAAAAAGAAAGAATCAATAACCTTTTAACAGATGAAGGGTTAAATATGGAGAAGATTGATTTCTTTATCGCGCCTACTGATGATGTATGGGCAAGGGACAGTGGACCAATTTTTGTTTATGACAGCAATAAAAATCTCAAAATATTAGATCCAGCATTTAATGGTTGGGGGAAGAAAACACCTTATAAAAATGATGCTCAAATACGTAAGAATGTGAGTAAACAATCAGGAATTGAAAGAATTGATTGGGGGAAATTTGTCCTTGAAGGCGGCGCAATTGAATTAGACAGCAATGGGACTGCGTTATTAACTCGAAGTGCGGTAACGAATAAAAATAGAAATCCTGATTTATCAGAAAAGGAGATTGAAAAATATATAAGTGATCTTGGGGTATCAAACTTTATTTGGTTAGACGGAGTACCTAATTTAGATATTACGGACTTTCATATTGATGGATTTGCTAAATTCCATAATAAATCTACCATTGTAACGATGAAAGAAGATGACCTAGCTGAATGGGGTTTATCCAATAAAGATATGGATACATTGTTAGATGCCAAAAATGCTTTAGGACAGAAATATAAGTATGAATACTTGCCGCTTAGTAAAGAAAAGGTTGCTTTAGAGAATGGAAAAACTCTCGATTATAAGGGATCGTATATCAATTATTATATTGGGAATACAGTTGTATTAGTGCCTAATTATAATGATCCGAATGATAAAATCGCAAACGATACGATTCAGAAGTTATACCCAGATCGTAAAGTAGTCGGTATTGATGTGAGGGAGTTGTATAAAAACGGCGGTATGATACATTGTGTGACACAACAACAACCAATTGCATTGAAGTAATTAATTGTAATTTCGTTGTGCTGCTATATAGACAAAATAGGTGGAATCTTATTACCTATTTTGTCATTCCTTATTATTTATAAAAATAAATTTAAATATAATGATGAATGAATTGTAGTGTATATTCGCTTTTCGTTTTATATGGTAAAGGAGAAAAATGTTTGTGTTAAAGAATTTTAAAATAGTGTTTTCGTATTTCCCTATCGTTTTACAGTACATTTTAAATGTAGCTTTAATTTGCTTAGGGGTTGTTCTAAGTGTGTTTCTTATGAAAGAAGTCATTCAGTTTATGCAAGAACTGAAATTGGATGGTAATGAATCTAGTTATCATTTAATTGATAGTATCGTCGTATTCTTTCTGTACTTCGAGTTCATCGTAATGATTATAAAGTATTTTCAAATGAATTTTCATTTTCCATTACGATATTTTATATATATAGGTATAACAGCTATTGTGCGTCTCATCATTATAGATCACGATAGTCCGTTAGATTTATTGTTATATGCCTGTGCGATCTTTGTATTAATTAGTGCATTGTTCATTGCGAATTCTAAAATGATGCGTCGGGATTTAGAATAGTAAACATTTGTTGTTGAATTAAATAAGATATTTTATCTTTTTGCAAAAAAGGAGTAACGGTATTGAAAGAAATAATCTTAACCAGCCTCATAATGATAGGGTTTATGATTCTATTATTTAATTGTATACTTTCATGATTTAAAAGAATAAAAGGTTAATAGAGAAAGAGGTTTTTGTAAATATGGTTCATTACAATAATCAAAATAGTTTACATCAAATATTTACATTAAAAGGGACAATTATAAGAGATATTTTCCCACAAATCGTATTATATACGTGTATTTCAACGATAGTAGCTGTGATTAATTATTACTATACAGAAATAAATATAAATCAGACTCCTTGGGTAATCGTCGGAGGAGCTTTAGGATTACTATTAGTGTTTCGTACGAATACTGCCTATGATCGGTACTGGGAAGGTAGAAAGCTGTTTGGCGCGATTGGTGCTTGTACTAGAAATTTAGCAATTAGTTTTTTGTGTCATTGGGATTCTAAAGGGAAGAGTATGGAGCAGGAAAAAATAAAATTTTTACATCTATTAATTGCATTTCCAAAGTTAGCGAAAGGACACTTGAGAGAGGAAAAAGATTTATCTGAAGTGAAATCATTGCTTGCTGTCTGTTCTGAGAAGGAAAAAGCATTTTTGGTTGAGTCCAATCATTTACCGATTAGTATAGTTTTTATGTTGAAAACTATACTATCAAAAGGTTTGAAAACGGGGCAAATTCATCCAAATGCGATAATTAGTATGGAAACAGATTTGAATACGTTACTTACATCTGTGGGTGGATGTGATCGTATCAAAACAACACCTATTCCTTTTGCATATTTTGCTCATATAAAAATTTTATTGATTATATTTTGTGCAACTTTACCGATTGGTCTTGTTGATAGTCTCGGATGGTTTACAGTACTTGCGACTACGTTTATAAGTTTTGCATTCATAGGTATTGAAGCAATAGGGGTTGAAATTGAAGATCCCTTTGGTCAGGATCCAAATGATCTTCCGCTAGAAGGAATTTGTATAGGAGTAGAAGCGCATTTGGTGAATCTATATAATCAAAATGATCTATTAGAAGTAATGGGTTTGAATCTTGATAAAAAAATCATTTAATCATTTATTGTTGTTTTAAAATAGGTTATTTAAAAACTTGTCAAGAGTCAATTTAAGGCTTAACGTCAGCTTTATATTTTTTATATAAATATATAATATTCCTCCATGCTATAATCCATTCATGAAATGTACATGTTGCATGAGTTGGAATAAAAAAGACATGAATTGAGGATTAGTTGGCTTTGTGAAATCAATTATGTAACTACTATTAAAAAGCGAGGTAAATAATATGGAACAAAAACATAATGGAATTATTTTTACTGCAATACCAGACGAATCGAATGAATATTATCAACCATTTTATGAAGACTTGATTTACTTTAATGAATGTTTAAATGAAAAGAAATCAATTGCGGATCAACTTATATCTTTATCTGTTGAAGAACAAGACTTTCATACGAGCTGTTTTGAGTATGATGATATTTGGCTAAGAGATGTTGCACCGGTTGTCACAAATCATCTAGTTAAATTTAAATATCGACCAAATTATTTGCCAGATGATCAAGGGCGATATTTAGATCAACAGTTTAATAAATGGTTGAAAAAGAATGACTTTGAATATGTGAAATCCCCATTAATATTAGATGGTGGTAATCTTATTTGGAATAAAAAAGATACCGTAATATTAACAGAACGTATATTTGATGATAACGATGATTGGACAGAAGAGGAAATTATTGAGCAGTTAGAATGGGATTTAGATGTGAGCCGAGTTATTATTATTCCTGCTGAAGAAGGGGATGTACTAGCACACGCAGACGGAATGGTTAAATTTATTGATGAACATACAATGTTTATTAGTGATTTTTTAGGGGATCATGAATTTAGATATAGTGTTCAAGAGATTATTCAAGAACAAATGCCAGAAGCTGAATTTATAGTTGTTCCTTCATCATATACAGAGAAAGGACAATATGATCAAGAGATAGCATCAGCAAAAGGGTTGTATATAAATATGTTAGAATCATGTGATGCTCTTTATGTTCCTAAGTTTGGACTAGCTAAAGATGAGGAAGTTTTACGATATATTCAACAGTATACGGAGAAGCAAGTTATTCAAATTCATGTAGGAGAAATATCAACAATGGGAGGCGCAATGAATTGTTTAACGTGGTATTGTCCAAGCCATTTGTTATCTTCAAAAATGAGAAGATTAAAAAATCAGAATGAAGATTTTTCAATGAAGAAGATTTTTGATTGGTTTTAATAAATAAGTAATGAAAAGAAAATCTATTCAAGGAGTATTGATATGTATACCATCGCTGAGTTTTCTCGGATTTGTAAAATGAGTACGCGGATGTTAAGACATTATGACAAAGAGGAGATATTAAAACCGGCATATGTGAATCCGGTTAATGGGTATAGGTATTATGAACAAGAGCAGCTGGAAGTAGCGTTGAAAATCAAAAAGTTAAGGGAGTATAAATTTCCTCTTCCAAAAATTAAAATTGTTTTGCAGTCATCAGATCAAGATTCGTTTGTTCAACATATACAATCACAAATTATCGAGTTGTCTCATGAAGTGAAGCAAAATTTACAGGTTATTTCAGAAATGAATGAAATGGTAAAGGTGAATAGTAGTCTAAATATTGCTCGTCATAGAAATTACGATATATTAATGGGAATGAGGAATGAAGTAACGATAATTACTCAAAGAGTAAAAATAGATATAGATGATATGGATGATTATTTTTATGACTTATATGAAGAGGTACAAAAAAATAATTTTCAAATAGTCGGTTCACCATCTGCAGTCTTTTATGATGAAGAATATATTCCAAGTAACAGTGATATTGAATTAAGAATCCCGGTTATGCAGGGGAATGATGAAGACGTAGCACAAGAGTATGAAATGAAACAACTAAGTCCACATCATATCGTTACTACTATGCATTATGGAAGTTACGACTATATAGGTTACGCTTATATAGCGTTAGAAGAATGGATTGAAAGAAATGGGTATGTGATAATTAATTCGCCATATGAGGTTTATATAAAGGGACCTGAATGTGATTGTTTAGCAGAAGAGTATGTGACACAAATTTGTTTTTTAGTTACGAAAATAGAATGAGAATAAGGATTGACATTAACATTATGTCAATCCTTATTCTATGTATGAAAGCAATTTATCATAATAAAAAGGAGAGAGAATATGAGAAGAACAATCATGATTATTTGTCTCGTTCTAAGTATGGTATGGATTTCCGCATGTACTGCTGGAGTAGGAGAAGGTGAGAGTGGTAGCGCTGTACTACCAAGTCAGTTACCTAAAAATGTAGTGTTTAAAAATGGTACAATCTATACTTCAAATGAAAAGCAAGACATCGTAGAGGCTGTAGCCGTTAAAGAGGGGGAAATTATATTTGTTGGTTCAAACAAGGATGTAGAGGAATTTATAAATGAAGATACGAAAGTGGTGGATTTACAAGGACGTTTTATCCTTCCTGGTTTTGTGGACAATCATAATCATATATTTGAAGCAAAATCACCAGCAGCAGGAAATTGTAGTGTCTCACCAGATGCTTCTCTGCAAAAACAACGCTCGTATTTAAAGGCTTGTAAAAAAGGTGTGAAAGATGGCGAATGGATAAGTGGAACGGGGTTCAGTTTGGAAGCGTTGTTAAAAGATATGGACGAAAAATCAGAGCAACAAACCCCATTACAAGTTCTTGATGAGTTATTTCCTAATAATCCAGTATTAATTATGGAAAGAACCTCCCATTCTGTATGGGTTAATTCAAAGGCACTCGAGTTAGCTGGAATAAATAAAGATACAAAAGATCCACAAGGTGGAAGGATTATTCGGGATTCCGAGACAGGAGAACCGTTTGGTATTCTTTATGATACAGCAGGAGATATCGTGATGGAAAAAGCATGGAATTCTCAACCAAATCTGTTTGAAAAAAATTATGAAGGTTTATTAGACGGTTTAGATGAGGTTGCAAAGAATGGTATTACTACAGTTGGTGATGGACGTCTTTATTGGAAGCGAGGCTGGTTAGACGTTTGGAATAAAGTAAATGACGAAAAAAAGCTAACGTCACGCGTAGTACTTCGACCATGGGTATATCCAAATTTAAACGAAGCAGAACAAATGGAGTATTTCAAAAAAATTAAGCGTGATGATGTGTCATCCCGTATGCTTATTAATCAAGTGAAAATGTATAGTGATGGAATTAGTATTAATAGCACTGCTAAAACACTAGAAAAATATAAATTTGAATGGTTTACAGGAACTCCGTATGGGTTGAATTATATTCCAGAAGAAAAAATGAAATGGTGGTTAACCGAATTAAATAAAATTGGTTACGGTGCACTTATTCATACAATTGGAGATGCTGGGGTAAGAGAGAGTTTAAATGCGATTGAAGCAGCGAAAAAAGAAGGTGCAAACCAGCCTTATACACTTACGCATGTGGAAATGGTAGAAGATAGTGATATAGATCGTTTTGCTAAGTTAGGTATTAGCGCTGATTTTCAAGTAGGTCATGATTTTGCGGAAGATCCAAAACAAAGCTGGGCAAGTACGTATTTTACAAATCAGCAAATGAAACGAATTATGCCGTTAGGGCGAATTTGGAAAACCGGTGCGAATGTATCACTTAGTAGTGATTGGGATGTAAACGAACTGAATCCACTTGTGACGATTTCAAATGCATTAAGCATTGATGAAAAGGGCTTGTCTGATGTATACGCAGCTATTGATGCCTATACAATTAAGCCAGCTAAAGCGCTAGGTCTTGATAACATTACAGGTTCGATTGAAGTAGGCAAATCAGCTGATATGGTATTACTAAATGAAGATATTACTAAAATGAGTGCCGATAAGATTCCGAATGCGAAAGTTTTAGTGACGGTTTTACAAGGAGAAGTAGTGTATCACAAGGAGAAATAAAGAGTCACCTTATAAAGTTGCTACAAGTAAATGAATATATTCCTGTTGACCTTAACATGATGTCAAAGTATAGACTGGACATACATTCATATAAGGGGTGAACACGTATGAGAAATATAGAAAATAGTTTGTATTATATGCCTGCGGAATGGGAGAAACATGAAGGTACATGGCTCCAATGGCCACATGATAAAGCACATAGAGGTGAAGGTTATAGAGCTAAGTTAGATGATATTTGGATATCGATGGCAAAGGAGCTTCACTATGGAGAAAATGTCCATATTGTTGTATGTGATGAAGAAGAGAAAATACATGTCCAATCGAAGTTAATGGAAGCTAATGTAAATATGGATAAAATTGATTTCTTAATTCAAGAAACTGATGATATTTGGATAAGAGATAACGGACCAATCTTTGTAACGGATAAGGAAGGGAATCGCTGCCTAACGCACTGGATATTTAATGGTTGGGGAGATAAATATCCGTACGAAAACGACGCTAATATTCCGAATAAAATAAGTGAAATGTATCGCATTCCAAAAGTTGAATCTAGTGTCTGTCTAGAGGGCGGGGGAATTGAGATAAACGGAAACGGGACCTTAATGGCGGCGAAAACGTCTATTATAAATGAAAATCGAAATCCTACACTAAGTCAGAAAGAAATTGAAATAGAATTAACGAAATATTTAGGAGTAACGAATTTTATATGGATAACTGGTATACGCGGAGAAGATAATTATGATGAAGATACGGATTATCATATTGATGGCGCGGCACGGTTTGTAAATGAAAATACGATACTGTATGAATATGATCCTTTCGGTGAAGGAGAGCCATACCTTTTGGAGGCGTACGAAAAGCATTATCAAGAATTGCGACAAGCGAAAAATATAGATGGAAAGCCATTTCAGCTCATTCCAGTACCAGTAACAAGAAAAGTGGTAAAAGAAGCAGACTGTAAGGGTTCATATTTGAATTTTTATATTGGTAATGAAGTTGTATTGGTACCTATATACGGTGATGAACATGATAAATTAGGGCTTCAAATCATTGAAGGTCAATTTCCAGGGAGAAGAATTGTCGGTATATATGTTAACGAATTGTATGCATACGGTGGTATGATTCATTGTGTGACGCAGCAGCATATAGAATAGAGTAATTCAAATAAAAAGCATGCAGAGCATATACTCTGCATGCTTTTTATAATGTTGAAAACTCCTCAACAAGTTGAGTGAATTGTTTCAATGCACTTTCAATCGGTTCTGGCGTTGTTAAATCGACGCCAGCTTTTTTCAATAAGTTTAATGGGTAGTCTGAACTTCCACCTTTAAGGAATTCAATATAATTTTTCTGAGCATTCGGATCACCGCTTAATAGTTTATCAGCGATTTGAATGGCAGATGCGAATCCAGTTGCATATTTGTATACGTAAAACGGGCGATAGAAATGAGGGATTCTAGCCCATCCGTATTTTACTTCTTCATCAAATACAAGTGAATCACCGTTATATTCTTTAAATAGCTTTTCATAAATTTCACTGAATACTTGTGCATTTAATGGTTTACCTTGTTCAGCCATTTCATGTGTGATTTTTTCAAATTCTGCAAACATAATTTGTGTAAAGAAAGTACCTTTAAATTTCTCAATAAAATGGTTAACTAAATGGTTACGTACGTTCGTTTCTTTTGCTTCTTTTAATAAATAGTGAATTAATAACACTTCATTTACTGTTGAAGCGACTTCTGCGACAAAGATAGAATAATGTGCAGAAATTCGTGGTTGGTATCCATGTGAATAGTGCGTATGCATACCGTGTCCGCATTCATGAGTAAGAGTGAACAGGCTGTTTAAATCATCGTGATGATTTAAAAGAATGAAAGGGTGAACACCATATACACCAAAGTTATAAGCACCAGAACGTTTTCCTGGTGTTTCCCTTACGTCTATATATCTTTTATCTTTAAAACTTTTTAATGTTTCAATATATTCTTCTCCTAAAGGAGCTAGTGATGCAATCATAATGTCAAATGCTTCACTATATGGAATGTCTTGTTTTGCACCTTCTACTAAATCGACGCCTAAGTCGTATTGTCTTAGTTCATCTACGTTTAATTTTTCTTTTCGAATTTCATTGTATGTATGTAATGTTTGAATGTTTTTTTTCGTTGTATCAATTAGGTTTTCATATACTTCTTTCGGAACCATATCGCCAAATAATGATTTCTCTAGCGCTGATGGATAGTTTCTTAGCTTCGAAACAGTAACATTATTTTTAATAGCAGCAGATAAAGTAGATGCGATGGAATTCTTTAACTGAACATATGGTTTGTAATATGCTTTATAAGCTTCTTTACGCTTTTCACGATTCGTATCTTCTATTAACTTTGCATACATTCCGCGTGTTAAGTTCACTTTTTCTCCATCGTCAGTCGTCACTTCACCAAATAATATATCTGCATTGTTTAACATACCAAATGTGTGCTGTGGAGAAGAAAGAGCTTCACCCATCTGTGATAAAATTGCTTCTTGGTCCTTATTCAATACGTGTTTTTTATACCGATATAATTCAAATAAGTCTTCTTTATAATATTGTAAGCCTTCTGTTTCTTCTATGTAAGAATGTAATGTGCTTTCGTCTATGCTAAGTAAGAAGGGGGAAAAGAAAGATTTCGCCGCACTTACTTTCACGTGTAATTGTGATACTTTATCGACAAGAGATTGCGCGTCAGTATCGCGTGTATCAAGGTCAGATTGTAATCGTGCATAAGCGAACATTAAAGATATTATGCTAGAAATTTCTTCACTCTTCGTTAAATAAGCTAATAAACTATTGCCATCGTGAATATTGCCATTAAACTCGTGTAATTCCTTCGTTAATACTTCAATTTTATGAAAATCACTTTCCCAATCTTCAATTGTATGGTAAATGTCTGTTAAATCCCATTTTTCTATATCAGCTACTTGTAATCGATCTTTAAGTTCTGTCATAATCATTTCCTTTCTAAACATGTAGTTATATTTCTATATAACTATGAAATACAACAAATTGCAAAAAATCCCTGCTGAAAATTGAAAAGCCTTGCTAAAATAACAAGGCTT
Organism: Bacillus sp. BR3(2024); assembly: GCF_039134555.1. Classification (NCBI taxonomy): domain Bacteria; kingdom Bacillati; phylum Bacillota; class Bacilli; order Caryophanales; family Bacillaceae; genus Bacillus; species Bacillus sp. BR3(2024). The sequence goes on along the minus strand of NZ_CP152433.1, from coordinate 3,304,516 downwards.
ACATACTTATAGTGTAATTCCAAATTTTGAATGTAAAAGGTTTGTATATTGCATGTCTGTAACGGTTTCTTTCGTTTTTTTACCATTTTTCGCTACTGTAAGGCTATCTTTCGTTAAAGAGGCATGCCCATCTTCAGTTAGTTTTACAATAAGAGGTACTTTATTAAAGGGTGATCCTTCATGTTCAACGATAATTTTTTGTGCTGTATTTGCTTTTTCTTCATCCACTTCTTCTATATAAAATGCATAGCCTAACGTCCAATCATCAGCAGCAGATTGATCCAAGAACTCATTGTTTTTCCGCATCTCTAAAATGTAGTTTCCCTTTTCGGTCATTTCTTTACGAATACGATAATCTCCTGTAGCAGAGTGAATGACTTCACCTGAGAAAGGGACAGGGGCAAGAGGTAAGTATGATCCGAATCCTACTTCAATTAAATAAAGTTCATTATGATGGGTTAAAACGGTTGCGATATGGCCAGAATCAACAGCCCATATGGAGTTTGCAGCGTTATAAACTGTTCCTGAAACGAGATGAACATCGAATCCAGAATCTTTCAGGAAGTAATACATAGTAGGATTGAGTTCATAACAAAGACCGCCACGGTTATTTACTAAAATTTTCTCTTTCAAATTTTCTTTTGATATTTCTTTAAAATTCTTTTCGAGAATATTTAAGTTTTCAAAAGGAACAGTTTGTGCCATTGCGTACATAATGTTAGATAAATCTTCAAATAAAACTGTGTCTTTTTCTTCTATATGTAATCGTGCGAAAAATTGTTTTTGAAAGTCTGTCATCGAAATCCCTCCGTTATGCTTTTATAGGTAAATTGTAAACAATCTTGAATAGGATGTGAAATTAAAACTACGTTGAATATTTGAAATTAGATTAAAAATAATATGGGAGAGTGAGAGATTGCTACTTTACTAACGGTGGGACGAATATTATAATAATTCTGATAAACTATGCAAACGCTTTCTTGGAAGGGGATGGTGTACAGATGTTTAAAAGAATAACAATAGTCGGATTGTCGGTTGTTATGTTTTTACCTAGTATATATGAGGGGAGTAAAGCATATGCAGACACAGTTAACAATGGAACGTTAATGCAGTATTTTGAGTGGTATGCTCCGAATGATGGAAACCATTGGAATCGTTTGCGTACTGATGCTGAAAATTTAGCGGAAAAAGGAATTACATCTGTTTGGATACCACCTGCATATAAAGGAACTACGCAAAATGACGTAGGATATGGAGCATATGATTTATATGATTTGGGGGAATTCAATCAAAAGGGAACAGTGCGGACGAAATATGGGACGAAAGCACAATTGAAATCTGCAATTGACGCTTTACATAAGAAAAACATCGATGTATACGGTGATGTAGTTATGAATCATAAAGGTGGGGCTGATTATACAGAAACTGTCACAGCAGTTGAGGTAGACCCGAACAATCGAAATAATGAAGTATCAGGTGATTATGAAATTAGTGCGTGGACGGGATTTAACTTTCCAGGGCGTGGAGATTCTTATTCTAATTTCAAATGGAAATGGTATCATTTTGATGGAACGGATTGGGATGAAGGAAGGAAATTAAACCGAATTTATAAATTTAGGGGCATAGGTAAAGCATGGGACTGGGAAGTGTCTAGCGAGAATGGGAATTATGATTATTTGATGTATGCGGATCTTGATTTTGATCATCCAGATGTTGCGAATGAAATGAAAAAATGGGGAACGTGGTATGCGAATGAATTAAATTTAGATGGTTTTCGTTTAGATGCTGTTAAACATATTGATCATGAATATTTGCGCGATTGGGTAAATCACGTTAGACAGCAAACAGGGAAAGAAATGTTTACAGTAGCTGAATATTGGCAAAATGATATCCAGACTTTAAATAATTATTTAGCGAAGGTTAATTATAATCAATCTGTGTTCGATGCACCACTTCATTATAATTTTCATTATGCTTCAACAGGAAATGGAAATTATGATATGAGAAATATTTTAAAAGGAACGGTAGTTGCGAATCATCCTACACTTGCGGTTACTCTAGTTGAAAATCATGATTCACAGCCTGGTCAGTCATTGGAATCTGTAGTGAGCCCTTGGTTCAAACCGCTGGCATATGCATTTATTTTAACGCGTGCAGAGGGGTATCCTTCTGTTTTCTATGGTGATTACTATGGTACAAAAGGAAATAGTAACTATGAAATTCCAGCGTTAAAGGACAAAATTGATCCGATTTTGACGGCACGAAAAAACTTTGCATATGGTACGCAGCGTGATTATTTTGATCATCCGGATGTGATTGGCTGGACAAGAGAAGGTGATAGTGTACATGCTAATTCTGGTTTAGCAACATTAATCTCTGATGGACCAGGAGGGGCGAAGTGGATGGATGTTGGAAAGAATAACGCAGGGGAAGTATGGTACGATATTACGGGTAATCAAACAAATACTGTAACAATTAATAAGGACGGATGGGGGCAGTTCCAAGTAAGTGGAGGATCAGTTTCCATATATGTTCAACAATAATTTGGTGATGAAAAAGAAGAGGTAGACTGAAATATAAGTTTTCCTCTTCTTTTTATATTGTGCATATTTATCCCGCTATTTGTGGGAAGCCCGATTGGTGAGGGCTTATTAAAGTTTCACTTTATTTTTCATAAATCTTTATTGTAATAAAAGAGCTAGTCGACCTTTATAACAACAAGAGAGGCATTGGAATATATAATGTCACCCGTGGCTTCTCTTATTCGTACTCGAAGAACATCCCCTTGATTTAAAGGTAGTAAATCAGTTCTGGCGGATGTAGCTCTCACCCCAGAAGCACCACCAACTCGCGTTTCAATTGCGAATTGAATGGAATCGTTTATTGTAAGATTTAATATACTAGACGATATAGCTTGTATTACAAATACAATTGAAAAGGATACAGAGTACACGCCAGTGGTATCAATTGTAATAGAATTATTTAATGGATTTAGGGTAGTTCCACTAGCAGGTCCTGGAATGGTAAAATTAATATTTGTATTAACTACTGCTGAAAAACCGATTCCTACTTCAGAAGTTATTGTTCCAAATATGGGAAGAATCCCTAAACCTGTAACCCCAGTAGGACCAGTTATTCCGATTCCGGTAGGACCTGTAACCCCAGTAGGACCAGTTATTCCGATTCCGGTAGGACCTGTAACCCCAGTAGGACCAGTTATTCCGATTCCGGTAGGACCTGTAACCCCAGTAGGACCAGTTATTCCGATTCCGGTAGGACCTGTAACCCCAGTAGGACCAGTTATTCCGATTCCGGTAGGACCTGTAACCCCAGTAGGACCAGTTATTCCGATTCCGGTAGGACCTGTAACCCCAGTAGGACCAGTTATTCCGATTCCGGTAGGACCTGTAACCCCAGTAGGACCAGTTATTCCGATTCCGGTAGGACCTGTAACCCCAGTAGGACCAGTTATTCCGATTCCGGTAGGACCTGTAACCCCGGTAGGACCAGTTATTCCAATTCCGGTAAAACCTGTCGCGCCGGTAGGTCCTGTGATTCCAGTAGGTCCGGTGGGGAATGTAAATGGTGGAATTGATGGTAGTGTGGGACCGATTAAATTTGGTTCCAGAGCAGTTCCATGTAAAATACTATATTCTTCATTCATATAGTAAACCTCCTATTATTGCTTGTCATAATTATTAAATGTATCAGGGGAAGGAAATGACATTCGCAATAGCGGAGGCGCTTCTTATAATTTCTCCTCAGCGAATATAGGTCTAATTTAAGAAATATTGAAGTGTAGAGTTGCGTACTACTGAAGTATGGCACCTTTACTTCTCACGTAACATATAGTATGATGATTTCAATAAATTAGATTTCAATGACTATAATATAAATTAATGAGAGGTGCTTTTTGTGAGTGCGGTAGGTATTAAATAGGAAAAATTTAATGAAATAAATCGGATAAGACCAGGGGATTTTTATGTACATCATACCCCTAATTTTGTCATGCATTTATTTCAAAACCTATGAAGATACCTACAATACTTTATAAAGCGTGTAATAAGGGACTGCCATCTATTTTTTATGGCTTATTTCCTCATACGTTATTACACATGCCTTGTAAATGTAAAAGCTGCGGTATCCCCGCAGCTTTTTTGTATATGTTTTTATTGTATAATTATGGAATTTTATATATGACTCATTGGAATCTAATGAGTAGGTATCTTCATTTATGATAAAAATCAATCATAGTGAGGAGAAACAAAATGAATACGATGACTTTTGAAAAGTTACAATATAACGAATTAAAGGATATAGTGAAATCTTATTGTGTAAGTGGATTAGGTAAGGAATTATTAAACAAATTAGAGCCGAGTACGAGTATAAAAGTAGTGAGAAATCGGCTGAATGAAACGACAGAAGCACGAGCTATATTAGATGCAGAAGGGCATGTTCCTTTCTTCGGCATTTCTAATATTGCTAGTACAATTCAAAAATTAGAAAAAGGTATGATTTTAGATCCAGAAGAATTAGTGAGTGTTTCAGACTTTTTACGTGGATGTAGAAAGATTAAAAAGTTTATGTTAGATAAAGAATTTTTTGCACCAGTATTAGCTTCTTATGCAAATTCAATGACTGAATATAAAAGTATTGAAGAGGAAATTAACTTTTCAATTAAAGGAAATAGTATTGATGCAGCTGCAAGTAAAGAGTTAAAACGAATTCGAAATAATATCGATTCTGTAGATGGGAAAATAAAAGAACGTTTAACGAAGTTTTTAAATAGTAGTGCAAATAAGAAATTCATTCAGGAATTCTTTATTAGTAAAAAGGATGACCGTTATACGATTCCAATTAAATCTTCCTATAAAAACCAAGTTGCCGGAAGTATTATTGAAGCCTCGGCAAAAGGTTCTACTGTATTTATAGAACCGCATACGGTTACGAAATTGAATGCAGAACTAGCTGGTTTGAAAGCAGAAGAAGCGGTTGAAGAATATCAAATTTTAGCGACTTTATCAGGGATGGTATTAGAAAATATTTATAGTATAAAGATTAACATGGAGCTAATTAGTCAGTATGATATGGTATTTGCGAAAGCGAAGTTTAGTAAATCGATTGATGGAATAGAACCGAAGTTAAATGATCATGGCTACATTCATTTAGTGAATTGTAAGCATCCGCTTTTAACAGGGCAAGTTGTACCCTTGAATTTTAAAATTGGTCAAGAGTATCGTAGTTTAATTATTACAGGGCCGAATGCGGGCGGAAAGACAATTGTGTTAAAAACGATTGGATTGTTAACATTAGCTACAATGTCAGGTCTTCATATTGCAGGAGATAAAGGGACAGAAATCGCTATTTTTGAAAATGTATTTGTAGATATTGGTGATAATCAAAGTATCGAAAACGCACTAAGTACATTTTCATCTCATATGAAAAATCTTTCTGAGATTATGAGGATGTCAAATAATAATACGTTACTTTTATTTGATGAAATAGGGAGCGGTACAGAGCCAAATGAAGGTGCAGCACTTGCAATTTCTATTTTAGAAGAGTTGTACTTTGCGGGATGTATTACCGTTGCGAGTACGCATTACGGAGAAATTAAACGATTTTCAGAAATGCATGATGACTTTATGAATGCAGCGATGCAGTTTAATAGTGAAACGTTAGAGCCGCTTTATAAATTAGTTATCGGAAAATCAGGAGAAAGTAATGCACTTTGGATTGCGAATAAAATGAACGTAAAAGAACATGTACTGAAAAGGGCGAAAGAGTACATGGGAAATAAAGAGTACGCTTTAGAAAAAGTGAATGAAAGTAAAATTAGAAAACCGAAATTCGTACAAGAAAAAAGAGAATCTCATTATGAGTACAAAATCGGCGATCGTGTTAATTTATTGGATCATGATGATTTTGGTATCATCTATAAGGAAAAAGATAATTTTTATAACGTTGTTGTATATTATAACGGTGAATTCGTTGAAGTAAATGTAAAACGTATTACTTTAGAAGTAGCAGCGAAGGAGTTATATCCAGAAGGATACGATTTAAATACACTATTTGTTGATTATAAAGAAAGAAAAATGCAACACGATATTGAGCGCGGATCGAAAAAAGCACTGCGTAAAATTCAAAAAGAAATAAGAAAGAATAGAGGATAAGTTAAAATGGTAACGATTAGACAAGAACAAAAAAATGATTATAGAAAAACAGAAGAAGTCGTAAAAGAAGCATTTTTAAAGGAAGAATTTAGTGATAAAACAGAACATGAACTTGTAAAACGTATTAGAGAATGTGACGCGTTTGTTCCAGAGTTATCAATTGTTGCGGTAGATGAAGATATAGTTGGTCACATTATGTTATCGAAAATTACAATAGAACAAGATGGAACTTCTGTAGAATCGTTAGCGCTTGCACCAGTTTCAGTTGCTAGGGGGCATCAGAAAAAAGGAATTGGTGGAAAACTGATTGTAGCTGCATTAGAAAAAGCGAAAGAACTTGGATACGGATCAGTTGTAGTATTAGGACATCCAGAGTACTACCCGAAATTTGGTTTTAAGAAAGCAAGTGAGTGGAATATAAAAGCACCGTTTGAAGTGCCTGAAGAGGTATTTATGATAATGGAATTAACAGAAAATTCTCTTCGAGGTGTAAAAGGAATTGTACAATATTCGAGTGCTTTTGCTGAGTAGGAGTAACGGTTAAGAAATGTAATCATAAAAGATGCTATCTTTTTGTATGGATATACAGAAAGATAGCTTTTTTTATTAAGCGGATCTACTGACGTATATTTTGCTCAATGAATAATTGAGGTGGTAAAATTGATATAGAAACGTAAAGGGAGAGAATGAAATGAATAAGCGAGAAACAGATAGCAATGAGAATGCAGTTACGTTATATGTTACAAGACACGGTAAAACAATATTAAATACGAATCATCGCGCGCAAGGTTGGGCTGATTCTCCATTAGTAGAAAAAGGTGTTGAAGTTGCCACAAATTTAGGGACAGGATTAAAAGATATTCATTTTATGAATGCATATAGTAGTGATAGCGGCCGCGCAATTGAAACTGCTAATTTAGTATTAAAATATAGTGAGCAATCAAAATTAAAACTTGAGCAAAGAAAAGATTTGCGAGAATTAAATTTCGGTATTTTTGAAGGTGAAAAACTTGAGAATATGTGGGATGTGGTTGGAAAAGCTGCAGGCGTTGCATCACCAGAAGAACTTATGAAGTTTTCTATTCAAGAAGTGATTAATCTTATTAGAGTAGCAGATCCTACAAAACAGGCGGAAGATTGGGAATTATTTTCTACTCGCATAAAAGCTGAGATAGATAAAATTAGTGAAGAAGCTGCTGGAAATGGTGGCGGTAACGTTTTAGTTGTCGTTCATGGGCTTTTGATTACTACCTTAATAGAAATGTTAGACAGTAGCAAAACAAAACTTGGGGTGGAAAATGCTAGTGTGACGAAGATTGTATACCAAGATGGAACATATACAGTCGAGTCGGTTGGAGATATGAGTTATGTTGCAAAAGGGAAAGAAAGTGTGGAAATATAATTAAATCTCAAATAGAAATAAGAAAAGGAAGGTAGAGAAATCTAGCTTCCTTTTCATTTTGTGAATTATGGGATTAATAAAATCTTCCCTGTGCTTTTACGGCTCTCTAATAATTCATGAGCAAGAGCACCGTCTTGTAAAGAGAATGTAGTAGGATTTGAAATGTTTAATTTTCCAGTTGCGATCCAATCGAATAATTGAGTAGATCGTTTTTTACGTTCTTCATAAGTGGTAAGCACGTTCCAAAGGTCTCCACCAGTTAAAGTTTTTGAAGTATCCATAAGCATACGCGGATCAACTGGCGCAGGATTACCACCAGCCATTCCGTAAAATACGACAGTACCGCCAATTTTAGTAGCGTTAAAACTTTCCCCTAATGTAGAACCTACTGATTCATACACAACATTTACTCCAGTTCCATTAGTCATTTCAAGTACTTTCATATGCCATGCTTCGGTATATAAAAATACGTGATCGGCACCAGCTAATGTAGCTATCTTTGCTTTTTCTTTTGATGATGTAAGACCAATTACTGTTCCGCCCTGTAGTTTAATCATTTGAATAAGAAGTTGACCGACGCCACCAGCTGCAGCGTGTACTAAAGCTATATCACCTTGTTTTAGTTGATAGCTATCGTGCGTTAAATAATGTGCAGTTAATCCTTGTAATAAGACAGAAGCGGCTGTTTCAAAAGAAATAGAATCTGGTAGTGGGATTACTTTTTCAGATGGAACGGCAACTAGTTCTGCATTTGCAAATGGGACGTCCGCAAATGCAATACGGTCTCCTAGGTTGATAGTAGTAACGTCAGCTCCTACTTTTTCAACAATTCCAGCTCCTTCATAACCTAATACATAAGGCGGATTGCCAGCAAGATGATAATCGCCGCGGCGTCTATAAATATCAGCGAAGTTTAATCCGATTGCTTTCGTGCGGACAAGAATTTCATTTGGACTTATGATTGGATTGTGTATTTCTTTATAGTGTAGAACATTAGCGTCTCCGAATGTTTCGAAACAAAGTGCTTTCATATGGAATACCTCCATTTATATTGTTTATAGATGTTCTTTATCATACAATACAAATATCAATAGACAAAGAGGATTATTTCGATGGAATCAATCGGAAATATCGATTGAAAAGAGGGATGATAAATGGAAATAAAACAGTTAATTACATTTAAAGTAGCGGCACATACTTTGAACTTTACACAAACTGCGAAGAAATTAAACTTTGCCCAATCGAGCGTTACAGCACAAATTAAAACATTAGAGGCTGAGCTCGGTACACCACTATTTGAGAGATTAGGGAAACGTCTTTTCTTAACTGAAGCAGGTAGGAAGTTTCAACTATATGCCGACAAGATGATTGCACTCAGTAACGAAGCGAAAATGGCTGTGAAAGATGATGAAGAAATAGCAGGTACGTTAATAATTGGTGCACAAGAAAGTCAATGTACATACAGACTGCCTTCTATATTAAAGAAGTTTAAAGCACAATTTCCTCAAATAAAACTTATATTTAAACCAGCACACTCCAATAAAGATGCGAAGGAACAATTGATGGAGGGGAAAGTAGATCTTGCATTTATTTTGGACGAATGTAAAACAGAAGATGTTTTACATGTGGAACCACTTATGAAAGAAGAATTAAAAGTAGTAGCTGCTCCTACGCATCGTTTACTTGAACAACCTTCAGTTTCTATAAAAGATTTAGAGAGTGAAACACTTTTACTAACAGAATTAGGCTGCTCGTATCGGACTTTATTTGAAGAGCTATTTCGCGGGGAAGATGTATATCCAGCAAATAAAATTGAATTTGTGAGTGTTGAAGCAATTAAACAATGTGTTATTGCAGATTTAGGTATAGCCATTTTACCAGCGATAGTAGTAGAAAAAGATATACGGGAAGGGACGTTAAAGGAGTTAATGTTAAACGAAACAATATCTCCAATTTATACACAAATTGCTTGGCATAAAGATAAATGGATGACAGCACCACTGCAGCCATTTATTGATGTAACGAGGGAGTTCTTTACAACGGATTAAGTGGAGAAATATTTATTTTATAAAAAGAAAAAATGGCAATTTTGTATAAAGAACTGATGCTTGCATGTAACAAGTATCGGTTCTTTTATGTTTGAAATAAAGGATGTCTTCAAATTTGTATTTCTCAACTTTTTTTCTTAAAAGGATAAGTAAATTTCTTTGTATATTCCAATAATCGTAAGGGAATTTACAACTTTTATTCGTTTCTGTAAGATGCCTCTAGGCAGCATGAAAGGAGGGGCGTACATAGGGGATAGATAAACGTACTTATTTTGAGGGAGGAGATTTACAATGTTTAAAAAGCTAATGAAAGTATGTGTGTTAAGTGCAGCGAGTGTAGGGGTATTATTTAGTTTCCAAGGAAGTACATTTGCAGCTACTGATTTAAGCAGTTATTATGACGGGAAGAATCCAGCAACAACGAAAGTATACGGGGGAAGTACGACGTGTGATGCAGATGGATTTAATGCAAAATCTACAGCTGTATATGAAGGTAGTAAAAAAGTAGGGACAGTGTATTTACGTTACAGTAATAAATGTCATGCAGCATGGGCTAAGTTTGTTTTAGATCAACCAGCACCAGCTGTTTCGGGAGGAGTGTACGCGTACGCTGTTGTGAATAAATACAAAAATGGTGTATTCCAAAAATCAGTTACTTCTAATCAGGGGAACGGCACAATAAAAACAGGTCAAACGAGCACTTATACAGGAATGGTATTTGATTTAACTGCTGATTTCGGATACACAGCAGATGCTGAAGCAGTTACGTTTAATAACGGTTACGGGAAAACAGCACGTTATTAATAAAGGAGTGAAAAGATATGAAACTTTTAAAAAAGACGAGTGCATGTTTATTGCTATCTTTACTCGTTGTAACTAGTATGTTTAGCACGACTAATAGCGATAAAGCATACGCAGAAGACCATTCATATGATGGGAAAAGTCCTTATTATAACAGCTGTGATCAATCTGCAGTAACGAAAGAAAAGAAGTGGATTGATTCAAATTCTTATGTGGAATTAAAATTTAGCACGACGTGTAAAACAGCGTGGGCAAAAGTTACTGTAACTCGCCTGGCAGTTTATAATAATGAAGCTGATGCAAGGATTGTTAGAAAAACAGATGGAAAGGCATACACTTGCGGAAGTGCTGGAGGAAATGGTGTTGTAAATAAAGGGCAAACATCATGCTATACACCAATGGTATATGATTTAGATCCAAGAAAGGCACAAGCACAAGGGAAACATGCAATTCCGAATAGTGATGCATATAATTATGCGGAGACTATTTGGTATTAATACGATTATACATGTTTTAAGAGCTGTTATTTGATATAAAAATGAAAGAGCCTTACTGCATTTTATTGTGGTAAGGTTCTTTAAATTTGTTTAATAGATTAACTGCATCCATTTACAAAGGTCTCTCTATATAATCGCTTTTAAGTATGGCCATAATAATTTCATCTGAGTATGTATCGTTATAAAATAAAGATTGACGTAAGGTTCCTTCTTTTACAAAACCAACTTTTTTATAAGCTTTAATTCCGCGTAAATTATGGCTAAATACTTCTAACTGTAAACGATTTAATGATAGTTGTTCAAAAACAAATCTTAAAACTATTTTAATAGCTTCCGTTCCATAGCCTTGTCCTGTTAATGCTATTGAAAGCATTGATATTCTGAATCCTGCTCTTTTGTTCTCCTCATCGATATCTAAAATCGACAACTCTCCAATCATCTTGTCAGTACTTTGTAAACAAATAGCGAAATCATAGCGACTTGAATCATTATTTATATGATCTATATGTTTCGTAATTTGCTCCAATGAAAAAGTGGACTTAGTTCCAGTCATATATCTTATTTCATCATCCATTGTACTTTCTAATATAATAGGAGCATCTAGCTGACAAAGAGGCCTTAAATAAATTCTCTCGCTCTCTAATCTCATTATAATTTTCTCCTTTAGTTAGTAATTGAATGTATAAATACTTAACTTTCTTCAATGAGTTACATAAAAAATATGAATCTTAATTCGACGTTACATGAATTTTATAATGGCATGGTATACCTAAAACAAATAATAAATGTTTTATACACAACAAAATGTATCAACGAGTTTTTTGATCATACTATTATTCTTGCTGCTCATTCCGCTTTTAAATGAACACGAATGTATTAACTAAGGTCTGTATCAGGAGGAGTATATCCAAGGTGACGAGCCATAGATACAATTTGTCCTTTATGGTGAAATTCATGCGTCTCCGTATGAGTTAAAAGCCATAGCGGAGTTGTGCTCCAAGGTTCTTTTTGCCATTTCACTTCATTTGCTATATTTTCGAGCCAACGGTCATTGTATTCATCTAAAAAACGTTGTACAGTCTCATCTACTAACTTAAATCTAGCGCGAACTTTTTCCACATCTGCATGCTCAATTTCGTAATCGCTAGCAAATGAAAAATCTGCTCTTTTTTGCTTGAATGCGAATGATCCAAGCCAGTATCGATAGCAATCGGCTACATGAATATGAGTCTTTATAATGCTACCGCTTCCGAAATTAGAAACTGTGCTATGTAATTTTTCTACTGGGATTTCTTCCAAAAACGAAAATAGAGTTTCTCTTGTAGAGCTAATAAGATTATATTGTTGTTTTAAAATATGTAACATGCAAGTACACTCCTCTTTTATTAACATAGTAAGTAATTCTATATTTACGAGGAGTGAACCTTTTTATTATTTTTAATAAGCATATTAGATGTATTTCTTATTTGTTTCTGATAGATTAAACAAGGTGAAACTTTAGTAAGTTGAACATTCTTAGTTCATAATAAATTGTACATCAAGAAGGGGAACGATAAAATGAATAGACTAGTGGGTTTAAAACAATTTGAAATAACGCGCGGGGCGTTACTTAAATTTATGGAAACGTTAGATGATAAAACTGTGGATACGCAGCCAGAGGGTTTTAACAATACAATTCGTTGGCATATCGGTCACGTGTTAACAGCAGCAGAGACTTTCATGTTCGGAAGAGAATTTAAACAATTGCCAACTGAATATCCAGGTATGTTTGGATATGGATCAAGACCATCTAAATGGACGACAGAAGGACCATCGTTAGAAGTGTTAACGGCTCAATTAAAAGAACAAGCAAAACGTATTAACGAAATTCCAGCAGAAGCATTTGAAAATAAACTGCCAGAGCCATTCCTAGGATTGGAAACAGTAGGGGAGCTTTACGGTATGATGCTTTATCATGAAGCTGATCATATTGGGCAAATGAAAGCGATGGAACGTATTATTAAAGCTCTTTAGTCTTAATTGCATATAACAAGCAATACAGTTGTAATGTTAAATAATATATACAAAAAAGGTAGATAAATTATTATCTACCTTTTTTGTATAACTTCTTGAAGGATTAGAGAATTTTATAATTTTTTATGTTGTGATTATTAATTATAGTATTCCTAAATATGGAATATACGTATAATAATAGAGAAGAACTAGAAATAGGGGTGAATACTATGATTACATTAGAGCAAAAGTTGGAGCAATATAAACATACATATATACAGTTAAAGGGAGAACTTAAATGGAAAACGAGTGATTCTCGAACAGGAATGATGATTGCTGCTATGTATGCAGGTAGTGATAAATTGTTTGATCTCGGACGTTTTTTAGAAATTAGTAGTTATATTAAGAATCAGGTAGGGATGTTTTCATACTTAAAGTCTTATCATCGTTTTGTAGTGGCCGCAACATTAGATATTCACTTTACAGATTACAAGGAAGCTTTTCGGAAGTTTTTAGATTTATATGAACAATTGGTCACTGGTGGCTTTAGCCGGAGTATATTTACTTATCTCGCAGCAGCTGTGCTTTTAACAGAAGAAAATGAACAGCATGGCGCGCACATTCAGCGTTCGATGCAAGTATATAAACGCATGAAAAAGGATCACCTCTTTCTTACAAGTACAAATGATTATCCGCTCGCAGTTTTATTAGCAGGACAATCAGAGCATGTAGAAACACTTATGGACCGAGTGGAACGTCTTTATCAGAAACTAGCGACAGCTGGTTTGCGTAAAGGGAATGATCTTCAATTTTTGAGTCATATTCTTTCACTAAAGAAGGATGTCAGGGAAGAACTATTAGTTGCAAAATGTACAAATATATGGAATTTGTTAAAGCAAGAAAAGGTAAAAGTAAAACAGATGCATTACCCAGCTATCGGGCTACTAGCGTTACTCGAGGACGGAGAAAAAGAGATTCATTCTATTCGAGCATTTATTGAAAAATTGCAGGGGGATAAATTGTTCCGTTGGCATACAGATACAACTATTCTTATTGCTATTCAACTGTTCGTAAGTCAGAAAGGTGAGGAAAGTAAAGCTACTAACACAGGTTTACAAACAATGATAGAAGTCCTCATACAAGCACAACAGGCAGCCATGATGGCAACGATTGCCGCTTCATCTGTAGCAACATCTTCTGCTAGTAGCAGTTCATAATGTGTAATTGCTTATACTCTTGTAAATTATAACTCCCTTGATAAGGACGGTTTAAAAAATATTACTAAAAACAGTTAGCTCATCACTCTCTAATGAGTGATGGGCTAACTGTTTTTACATAATCAGCATTATCTTTTTGATTCCTTCAAATGTTTGAGCTGCGTGACAATCATAATGCTAATAACAACGAGTAAAAACCATGAACTAATTTTGCTTAAGTGAACGAGATTCCATGCTTCCCGTTGATTTGGATATTGCCATGCTCCGAAAAATGTTGCGATGTTCTCTGCAATCCAAATGAAGAAACCGATAAGGAAAAAGGAGAGAACGAGTGGTATTTTATATGTAACGCCTCGTAATGAAAATTCCACAAATGTCCGAAAGAAACCGATGAATAGAAGTAAAGTTAAGAACCATCTAAAATCGTATAGAAAATGATGCGTGAAAAAATTGAAGTAAATCATTGCTCCTAATGGCACGGTAAAAATAGCTTTCGGCCAATAATGCATTTGTAAATGCAACCTTCTCCACGCTTGGCATATGTAACTTGCGACACTTGCGTACATAAAGCCGCTGTAAAGCGGAACTCCAAAAATCTTTGAATACGCCTCTTCAGGATAACTCCATGAACCGAAATGAACTTTATATATTTCTAGTAAAAGGCCGATGAGGTGAAAGGCAGTAATTACTTTTAATTCGTCTTTCGTCTCAAGTCCAGTCTTGTACATAATCCACTGCATAAGAAGACATGCGATGAGTATGAAATCATAGCGATATAACCCTGGAATAGAAACGATTTTTGAAAGGGCTAGTGTTAAGAAAATAACGACTGGGAATAAGCAAGATAATGCTTGCTCGTAAGTGAAGTGTAGTAGTTGTTTTATATGGAACATTGTGTCACCTTCGGGATTTTTATTAGAAAAATCAAAATAATTAATAAGTATACTACAATTTAAAAAATAATCCAGTAGTCTATGTTGCATGTATTTGTAAGTTTTAGAAGGGAATTGTAATGAGTATTTTAATATTTAGCGAAGTGAAAAAATAGTTTGCTATTTAAAAAAAGTGGGGATATAATATCTAAATGAAAATGATAATTATTATCAATAATAATTATAAATAAAAAATAATTATAAAAAACAACTGAATATAAAGGATGAAATGAAACATGTTACATAAGTCTACTGTACATGCTGGTAATAACCGCTGGATACATATTAAGTTCATATGTTTCATGAGCTTAACAATTTTATGTTTAATTGGATCTATATTTTTAGCCATTTCATTTGGTGCAAAAGATATTCATTTACAAACGGTGTGGGCAGCGATTTTGAATTACAATCCGAAATTAACGCAGCACCAAATTATTTATGAATTAAGGCTCCCGAGAGTAATTGGTGCAGGAGTTGTAGGGGCAGCTTTTGCGGTTGCTGGTGCTGTTATGCAAGGTATAACACGAAATCCTTTAGCTGATGCAGGTGTACTCGGAATAAATGCAGGTGCGATGTTTGTAGTGGCACTTAGTTTTGCTTTTTTTCCGCATATGCCGTATTCCTATTTAATGATTGTTTCCTTTATTGGAGCAGTCTTAAGTACAGTACTTATTTTTGTTATTGGGTCAGCAACATCAGGCGGGTTAACACCAATGAGATTAACGATTGCTGGAGCAGTTATGGCAGCGCTTTTACATTCATTAAGTTCAGGTGTTGCGATTTATTATGATTTAAGCCAAGATTTAGCATTTTGGTATGCTGGTGGTGTTGCAGGGGTTAAGTGGGAACACTTGAAATTTTTAGTTCCTATTATTCTTATAACGATTATTTTCGCGACAATGCTAGGGAGATCTATTTCACTCATATCAATGGGGGATGATGTTGCTACAAATTTAGGAGTGAAAACGAACCGAACGAGAATACTAGGGATGATTATAGTAGTTATTCTGGCAGGTGTTTCTGTTTCAGCTGTTGGTTCTATTGGATTTGTAGGACTAGTTATCCCGCACATTGCTAGAAAATTAGTTGGTGTGAATTATAGACTCATTATTCCTATGTCAGCATTATTAGGAGCTATGTTATTAGTTGTAGCTGATTTAGGGGCAAGAACAGTAAATCCTCCTAAGGAACTTGCGATAGGGATTATGGTAGCTCTTGTTGGAGTTCCGTTCTTCCTCTATATAGCACGTAAAGTTGGGAGGGAGTTATAAGTGAAAGATCTTTTTAACACGGATAAAAAGAGAGCTATTACTGTAACTACAATCTTCGGATGTATAAATATCGCTGTAATTTTAATTAGTTTAAATACAGGGACGCTGAGTATAGCACCACTTAGAGTAATTGAAACACTTTTGGGTTATGGTGATTTTGAGAGTGCAACCGTGCTATATGATTATCGTATGCCAAGAATAATAATCACGATGTTAGCCGGCATTGGTCTTGGTATTTCCGGTGCGATTTTGCAAGGGTTATCACGTAATGCACTTGCAGATCCTGGTATTTTAGGGTTGCATTCAGGTGCATCTTTCGGTCTTATCGTATTTGTTACTCTCTTTCATTCTATTAATGAGAGTGCATCCATTTTAATACCGTTATTTACATTTGGCGGAGGAGTATTAGCTGCATTTCTTATTATTTTACTTGCGAGTGATCGGTCAAAAGGTTTACTTCCCATTAGACTTATTCTCGTTGGTATTGCAGTTTCAGCTGGCTTTAGTGCAATTTCGCTATTTTTCTCTCTCAAGTTAAATGATGAGACGTATACATTCGCTTCTAGATGGCTAGTTGGTAACGTGTGGGGAAGGGATTGGATTCATGTCCTTGCATTATTACCATGGATTTTCATACTAACCCCTTATGCGTGGCTAAAATCTAAAACGTTAAATGCATTGTCACTAGGTGATAGTGTAGCAGCAGGACTTGGTGTTTCTGTTCAAAAAGAACGGTTATTACTTTTAGCTACAGCGGTTGGATTATCTTGCGCAAGTGTATCGATGGCAGGAGGAATTGGTTTTATCGGTTTAGTTGCTCCGCATATCGCAAGGAAGTTAGTAGGTACTACATATCAACACTTTCTTCCTTTAGCTGGCATTATCGGAATGATTATTTTAGTGCTAGCAGATACGATAGGTCGTTCTATATTTGAGCCAAACTCTATTCCAGCTGGTATAGTAGTGGCAACTTTAGGAGCACCGTATTTTCTTTATTTACTTACAAAAACAAAATAAATACTTCAAAGAGGAGAACATATGAAAAAGAAACTTACTATTTTATTTAGCATGATGTGTATTTTAGTATTAGCAGCATGTGGTCAAACGAAAGCTAATGAAGAGGCAACGAAAAAAACGGAAAAAAGTAATGACCCAAAAATTGCTTCAATGTCTATTCATTTAACGAATGATTTACTTGCATTAGGAATTACACCAGTAGGTTCTGTTATTGGTGGAGATTTAAAAGATTTCTTACCGCACGCTAAAGAGAAGTTGAAAGATACGAAGAAGCTTGGTGTTGTAACAGATCCGAATATGGAAGCGTTACTTCAATTAAAGCCAACTGACATTTATGTTGATGAAAAATATGCTGGTAAAGATGTAGCGAAATACGAAAAAATTGCAAAAACACATTCTTTCAATTTAGATGAAGGTACGTGGAGAGAGCATTTAAAACAAGTTGGTAAACTTGTAAACCGTGAGAAAGAAGCAGATAAATATATTCAAGATTACGAAGAGCAATCAAAACGAGTAAAAGGTTTAATAGATAAAGAGCTAGGTAATAACGAAAAAGTAATGGCAATTCGCGTTACTGCAAAAGAATTGCGTGTATTTAGTACGAAAAGACCGATGGGACCAATTTTATTCCAAGACCTAGGGTTACAACCTGCAAATGGTGTAGAGAAAATTGATGGAAACCGTCCTTTCGAAGTCATTTCACAAGAAGTATTACCTGACTTTGATGCAGATGCGATTTTCGTTGTTGTAAATAGAGATGACAAAGCAAAAGCAGCATTTAAACAACTTCAAGAAACACCAATTTGGAAAGACTTAAAAGCAGTTAAAGGCAAGCATGTATACATTATCAATGATCAACCATGGCTTGACTATTCTGCTTTAGGAAACAAAATGGCAATGGATGAAGCGGAGAAAATGTTTACGAAATAATATAGTTTTGCTATTAGGAAAGGCCCTCAAAATTTGGAGGGCCTTTCTGTTATTGTTAGAATAAATAAAAAATTATACAATGAAGTTAATTCAATATGGAGGAGATGTGCCAATGTCAGCGCTTATTGTAAGTATCCCGTTTATGAAACGAGGGGGTAAATAGGCTGGAATAATTATCCCCGTTATTTAATAAAGGGGGAGTTTGAAATGACAATGAATCTTTTTCGAAATAAAACGATTAAATTATCAGCTATGAGAGAAACAGATGCTGAAGTAATGGCTATGTGGCAAGAAGATAGTGAGTATTTAAGAAATGTTGATACAGATGTAGCATTCCCGCAATCTTTAAATGAAATAGCAAGTGATGGGTTATTAAAAGGACGAAGATCGAATAGTGTTTCTTTCATGGTAAGGACAGTTCAAGAAGATCGCTTAATTGGTTTTGTGGCGATTCATGGTATAGAGTGGAATAACAGAACAGGTTTATTAGCCATTGGTATAGGAGATGCGAATGATAGAGGAAAAGGATATGGGAAAGAAGCAATACATCTTATTTTAAAGTATGCTTTCTATGAATTGAATTTACACCGCGTCGGTCTGGATGTAATTTCTTATAATAAAGCAGCCATTGCGTTGTATAAAAAGATAGGTTTTCAGATGGAAGGGTGTATGAGAGAAGCGGTTCAAAGAGATGGGAAGTGTTTTGATCGTATCATTATGGGGATATTGCGGGATGAATGGATAGGGTTGCAAGATTAGCGAATACATTCAATATTATATATGTAGTATGCAGGAGATATAATGATAATTGGCGAAAATTCACAGTGAACTGATTGAATTTATAAGGAGTTATGTAAAATGAATTTAGAAAAAGCAAAACCAGTAAATGAAGAGGTCGCTGAATTAAAGGAACTAATTAAAGAGTTACACGGAAGTGTACATCAACTGCAAAGCGAAGTGCAGCAACTAAGGCACGAAAGACCAGTTGTTGAAGTGAGAAAAGGTGTTCAATTATCACCAACAATTGTCGGACAAATTGGTGGTATGATTTTAGGTGGGTTAGCAATTATCGGTATATTTTGGTGATGAAAAAAGGTTTGCAGCACGATGCTGCAAACCTTTTGGATTTGACGATATAATTTCATGCAATACAACTTTTACATTAAATAACGTAAATATATATAAGCATGTGATAACAAGAGTGCAACAATAGTTAATGGTAAACCAATTTTTAAGAAGTCCATATAAGAGAAAGCATGTCCTTCACGTTTTGCAATACCAGCAACGACTACGTTTGCAGATGCTCCGATTAGCGTTCCATTTCCTCCTAAGCAAGCTCCAAGAGATAACGCCCACCATAGTACTTCGATTTGCGGAGAATCGACAGATAGTCCGAGTCCTGTAGCTAAGTCTTGAATAAGAGGAATCATCGTAGCGACAAAAGGGATGTTGTCGATTGTCGCAGATGCGATGCCAGATACCCATAAAATAAGTATAGCTGCGAATCCGATGTCACCGTTTGTTACGCCGATTACTTCTTTTGCAAGTGAAGAGATAAGTCCGATATCAATTAACCCGCCAACGAGAACGAATAGTCCGGCGAAGAAGAAAATGGTTACCCATTCAACGTGGGCAAATACATCTTCAATATCATGTTCTTTCACGCCGATTAACATAAGAAGTGTAGCGCCTGTCATCGCTATAACGGCAGCGTCTACATGAATAATCGAATGAAGTACGAAGCCTAAAATAGTTAGTCCTAAAATCGAAATAGATTTTAAAAGGAGGCTTTGATCCTTAATATAATCTTTTTCATTTAATGCCATTAGTTTTTCGATTTGTTCAGGTGTTGTTTTTAGTTTGTTACGGTACATGAAGTAAATAATGCCAAGTGTCACAATAGAAATAATAATTACGATTGGAGCTAAGTTAAGTAAAAAGGCGTTAAAGTCTAAATGCTTGTTTGCTGATCCAATCATAATATTAGGTGGATCACCGATTAATGTTGCTGTTCCGCCTATATTTGAAAACAGCACTTCTGAAATCAAATAAGGCACAGGATTTACTTTTAAAATACGTGTAATGGATAATGTAACAGGAACGATTAATAAAACAGTCGTTACATTGTCCAAAAATGCTGATCCGACAGCAGTTAATAGGGATAGTAATAATAAAATGCGAATCGGTTTTCCGCCAGCTGCTTTTGCCGCTTTAATGGCCACAAATTCAAAGACGCCTGATTGACTCGTAATATGTACGAGAATCATCATCCCAATTAAAAGGGTAATCGTTTCCCATTGAATATGTGATGTGAAAGCAGTATGTAAATCTACAACTCCAAAAATAATCATAATAGCAGCACCGAATAGTGCGATTACAGCACGATTCAATTTCTCAGAAATAATAAATCCGTACGTGATTAAAAATACGGCAATTGCAAAATAATATTGCCAATTTGCTACTTCATGTGCTGACTGTTCCAATCATGTCACCTTCTTTAAATTATGTATTCAATTGTCGAAATGTATCTCGCTGCAATAATACAGGATAAAATATATTGTAGCAAATTCAAAAAAGAAAGAAAACTATTTAACAAAGTGAAGGAAAAAATGTATTTTTTACATATCATATAAAAAATATAAAAAACACAGTGCAAATTATTAGGAAAAGTGAGCGTTGTCCTCTAATATAGAGATAGCAATTTACATTATTTTTGCGTAAAATGGTTTAAAGAGGTGAATTCCGATGGAAATAGTAAAAGATAGTTCTCTTATTCAAAATGAAATTGAACGTTTTGTAAATAAAGATGTATATATTCATTTAGAAACGACAAACGGAGCGTATGCATCACACATAAATGAAAAGATGATGACAGTTGGTGCTTTCATTCGAAATGCGATTATCCGTTTTGAACGCGGGAAGATAACTGGAACAAATCCATACCGAGTTGGTCTGAAAATGGATCACGGTTGGGTATATGCTGAAGGTATTACGCACTGGGAAGTAGACGATCAAGAGCGTTTATTATTAGCTGGACATGATAATTTAGGTCGTCTAGCAGTTGCACTTGAGTTAAGCTTAACACCATTTAAGTAAGAAGGAGGGAAACTTATGGAGAGACATGTACTTGTTGTATTTCCGCATCCAGATGATGAAGCATATGCTGCGGGAGGAACAATTCGCTTATTAACAGATCAAGGAGTACCTGTAACATATGCATGTGGTACTCTAGGACAAATGGGACGTAACATGGGTAAGAACGTATTCGCTAACCGTGAAACGATTCCACATATCCGTAAGAAAGAATTGAAAGATGCTTGTGAAGCGATGGGTATTAAAGATTTAAGAATGCTTGGCTTCCATGATAAAACGTTAGAATTTGAAGATGTTGATTTCGTTGCTGACAAAATTCAAGCAATCATTCAAGAAGTAAATCCATCTCGAATTATTACATTTTATCCAGAGCACGGTGTACATCCAGATCATAATGCATTTGGCCGCGCTGTCGTTCGCGCTGTATCACGTATGCCAAAAGAAGAGCGCCCAGTTATTCATGCTGTTGCGATTACGAAAAATCGTGAAGCAGTATTAGGAGAACCGGATGTTGTAAATAACATTAGTGAAGTATTTGATCATAAATTAACTGCATTAGGTGCGCACCGTTCACAAACAGAAGCAATGCTTGAAGACACGCATGCAAAAATAAAAAACAAAGATGCAGCAACATTAAAATGGCTGCAACTTGAACAGTTTTGGACTTATAAATGGGAGTAGGCTAGAAGGATATCTTCTAGTTGCTCTTACATAGAAAAAGCGCCGTCACTTGTGATGGCGCTTTTTCTTGTTGAAGACTATATATTTTTTAGGGTGCTTCAAAATTTTTAAATTAACGTGCAGTATAGCCTCCATCAACAAGAAGTGTTGTGCCGTTAACAAAACTAGCATCATCACTTGCTAAAAATAAGACAGCTTTAGCGACTTCTTCTGGTGTTCCAAGTCTGCCTTGTGGATGAAGTGAAGCTAAATATTCTTTCTGTTGAGGATTAACACTACCTAGTAAAGGGGTGTCAATATAACCAGGGCACACCGCGTTAATACGTATTCCATATTTAGCGTAGGCAGTACATAAATTTTGAGTTAATAGTTTCACACCACCTTTTGCAGAGGAGTATGCTGTTGGTGTAGGTAATGAAACAAAACTATGAATCGAACCAGCGTTAACGATGACACCACCTGTACCTTGTTTAAGAAATTGTTCAATCGAATATTTATCAGAAAGGAATACCCCAGACAAATTAATATCAATAGTTCTTTTCCACTTTTCATAGGATAATTCGTTTGCCGGTGCATCATCAGCAACGCCGGCATTGGCATACATAATATCTAATTTACCGTATGTACTTACTGTCTCATGAATTAGCTGTTTAATATCTGCCTCTTTTGTTACATCGGTTTTAATAAATAATGTATTATATCCATGTGCATTCAATTCATCTGATAGTTCTTTTCCACGTTCAGAAAAGTCAGCAATAACTACTTTTGCACCTTCTTCGATAAAAAGACGAACAGTAGATTCGCCAATTCCACTTGCACCACCAGTTATGATTGCTACTTTGTCTTTTAATTTCATATAAACCTCTCCATTCATTAATGAATTTAAGTCGAATTTTTAAATCTTGTTACTAAACTATTAACCTTAAATAGTAAGTAGATAGAAGAAAAAAGCTCGCGTTTACTTAATCGTGAGAGTGCTATTTTTTCTTTAGTGTACTTTTTGATACAGTTATGGACGAAAATATTAATTTGGTCAATTTTATCATTAGATTGAATATTTGGTAAAGAGCTCTCGAACAGAGCGAGTAAGGATGTTGAAAAAATAAAATAAACATTCAGTATTATTTGTAGGGTAAGGAACAAAGGGGAGAGATGCATAACGAAAACTACTACTCTAGTTAAATAGGAAAAAGCCTTGCAGGGGGGCAAGGCTTTAAACAGGGTATTAAAAATGATTGATTTATTAAGAATAACTTCTTCTTGTGAATAAACTAATTTTAGCATAATAACTCATATATATGTGTTACGAATTTGTGAATAAAAACTCAATGATAAAAGTATGAGTGAAAGGAAATAATGTATTTGAAATATGCATTATTACACAAAGTTAAGTTGAAATAGGGGATTTGTATATGTAATTTCTTTTTGCATTTAATTCTTTAGAACTGATTTTTAATAATGTATATGAGAAGCGTATATTTTGAATTATTTAATAGAATAATATATATTTATATTGATTTAATGATTTTAGTTTGTTAAAAATGGGGAAATCGATATGAAGGTTAAATTTGCCGTAATAAAAGATGAGAATTTTGATTGTAGTTTATTGGAAACAAAATTATTGAAAACTTTTAAAGAAGTAGATTGTGAAGCAGATATTGTAAAGGTTGAGGATGAAATTTTTGAAAACAATGATATACAAACGTATTTATCAGAAATAACCATTCATGTTACTGGAAAAAATATTGGATATAGATCCGTTTCAGCCAGTATATTTATTGTTCTAGAGAGTTTATCAATACAGCTATTTCGTATTCATATTAGTATACTTTAAACAGTTCAAAAAGTGGCTTCTTCAGAAAATCATACTGATTATATGGAGTTGTAAATATGAAAACAATAGAAATTATCGTAGGTGCTCCCGAATGTTGGATTGCACCTTGTTTGTTGTTAAATAAACAAGGGATTCCTTTTTTAATTTATCTTAACGCTGATTTATATAGAAGATAGGAAACATATGAATAATTCAATTAGATTGTACAAATAATTTGGTACGCGGATGTACGCAATGTATTCACAGGTAAGAGGGTTGTCTCATAATATATATAGATTTTTCTATTAAGATGAACAGAGGGTGTGAATATATGGAAGATGTTTACGCTAAAATTGACAGTCTCAAGGCGGAGCAAAAAGAAATTATGAGAGACATTCGTGCTTTAGAAACGCGTACTACTATTAATGAGAAAGATATAGCAACAATCAATAAGCAATTAGAAAAAATAAGTACAAACACAACTTGGATTTTGCGAATTATTATTAGTGCGATAATAATGTCAGTTTTAGGATTAATATTAAAAGGGATGATTTAAAAGAAAGAGGGGAGCTCCCTCTTTCTTTTATGTAAATGAGAAGCTATAAATTTTCCGTTTCCCCTTCATCTGCATACTTATCCTCTAAGGAAATTAATAGAGGGATTGATATAGTTACAAGAATGATTAAAGTAGTTATAAAAGATTTAGAAAGAGAAAAAGAACCTTCAATTAAAGGTGATAAAAACTTGAATGAAAGTATGCTTGTTATTAAGGAAATTACTAAAAAGCTCAAAAGAGATATATTTTTATTCTTTATAGATGTCTCTATAAAGTCTTTAACACAGGTTATTACGACAAATATAGTTAATATGATAAGAGAAACAAAATAATGTGTTAAATTCGTCATACTAATAGTAGGATCGTCTATTATGTAAGCAAGTAACTTAGATACTAATATTCCTCCAAACAATAAAATAATAAAAGCAAGTAATCCTTCCGATATATAAGTGCTGAAATTGCCTTTCTTGTTAAAGAGTTTATAGTTTAGAGTAGATTGGGTTATTTGAATTAGGAATAGGGTAATAATCCATACATAATATACAAATGGTAATTCTCCTGAGAATAGAGAAATTAGAAAGTTTACTACTGTCCTTAAAATTTCAATCATTACGAAAGGCCTCCAGTTTGTAAGCTTGTGACATTAAAATATGCTAGTCTATCGTTTAATAATTAAACTTACGAATTCAAACTATTTCTAATTATTCCATAAAAAGGTGACTGCATCAAGTTATCTTTTTAACAATCCTCCAAGGCCGAGCACTAGTAAAAGAAACGCAGTATGTAATATAATTGAAAAAGTATATTTAAAAATCGATGTTAATATTACCCTCCTATAAGTATTAACATACGTAATTGAGGTGTTTTCTTTGTTGTTTTATGAACGGATTTCTATAATGGCCCCTCCTGTTCCGTAGCTAAGGAAAGTCTTTTTATTTCTGAGATTTTCAAAGTTATAGGAGGGTATGAAAAATGAAAAAAGTCTCAGTACCATCACTTTTGTTAATGATTGTTCTTGTCGCATTTCCGCAAATTAGTGAAACGATTTACACACCGTCTTTACCAGACATTTCAAAGGCGTTACATGTAAGTAATAATGAGGTGCAGTTAACACTTAGTGTGTATTTTGCTGGTTTTGCGTTAGGTGTATTTTTTATTGGGTGGTTATCAGATATAATTGGTCGTCGCCGGGCGATGTTACTTGGAATTGTCGTATATGGCGCTGGGAGTTTCTTATGCTATATTGCAAGTTCCATTGAAGTTTTATTGATAAGTCGTTTTATTCAAGCGTTTGGAGCAAGTGCAGGATCCGTGGTTACACAAACGATTCTTCGGGAAAGTGTAGAAGGGCATAAGCGGCATGTTATGTTTGCTCAAATCTCGGCAGTCATTGCTTTTACACCAGCGATAGGACCGTTAATTGGTGGCTTTCTTGATCAAATGTTTGGATTTAAAATAGTATTTTTAAGTTTAGTAGTTATGAGTATCGGTATTTTTCTGTATACGTTTGTTTCTCTCCCTGAAACAAAAACGGTCTCAGTAACGAATAAAATAAATGTATTTTCAGTCTCGAAGAGGTTAATTACAAATCCGAAAGTGGTAACATATGGGCTGTTAATTGGAGGAGCAAATGGTGTTTTATTTAGCTATTATGCAGAAGCGCCGTTTATCTTTATTGAATATTTTCAATTATCGCCTAGTATGTATGGATTTCTAGGAATTGTTGTTGCATCTGCTTCTATTGTTGGAGCGAAAATTTCAAAACGTTTACTTGCTACTTATAAACCAGAGAAAATTATATATATCGGTTGTCTCGTAATGACAGGGGGAGCTATCCTTTTATCTGTTATTACGTTTATTGGATTAAATCCGAATGTAATATATATGGTTGTATTTTTAATAGCAATGTTTATATTGTTATTAGGGATTGGAGTAGCGTTACCTAACTGTTTAAGTTTAGCGTTAGTAGATTTTCAAGATGTCATTGGTACAGCAGGTGCATTGTTTAGTTTAGGGTACTATGTAATTGTAACGATGACAATTTTGGGAATGAGTCAGCTGCATACAGGCTCGTTACTAGTGATGCCACTTTATTTTCTGGTTATTGTAGTTATAATGGTAGTGTTTACTAGGGTATTTATCTTTGGTAAGCAAACTTCGAAATCGATTTAAATATGAAATTGTAAAAGAGTCTCATTTTTTAATGAGACTCTTTTATATTTTGGCTGGTGTAAAGAAGTTAGTAGTTTATTAATATATTAAATTTCTCATTGGTATATAAATCGAATGTGTGGGAAATTACGTTATTAACTATAAAGGTTGAAGTATTTGACATATGAAACCGAGGAAGATATACTTTCCTCGGTTATTTATATTGTAATAATATTCATGCCGGAATCATATTGAATAGATGTATTTTATTGTTAATTTAGTTAAAAATTAATCAGACTTATGTATAATAATTTATTGAAAAAATAATTGAATTTTTCAGATTAATGAATTAATATAAGGTAAGTAATTTTAAGATTTATAGAATATTGGAAGATGAAAGGTTTTGAGAATTTTATTAGGAGCGCAAAACGATTTTAGGATAGCTTTAAAGCTAGTGTAAAATGACGTTTGCTTCATCATTTTCAGGGCCGAAAGGAATTAGGGGAAAGCATCTTGTGTTAAAATGCGGCTATGAATCATCTAAGAGGGGGAAGTGAAGTGGCAAACAAAGAATTGAAAAGAGGTTTAGAAGCACGTCATATTCAAATGATTGCTTTAGGCGGAACGATTGGTGTTGGTTTGTTTATGGGGTCAGCCAGCACAATTAAATGGACAGGTCCGTCAGTAATGCTTGCTTATGCCATTGCAGGTATTTTTATCTTCTTCATCATGCGTGCCATGGGAGAAATGTTGTATATGGAGCCAAGTACAGGCTCATTTGCGACGTTCGGTCATAAGTATATTCACCCGTTAGCTGGTTATATGACAGCGTGGAGTAACTGGTTCCAGTGGGTTATCGTTGGGATGTCAGAAATTATCGCGGTTGGAGCATATATGCAATATTGGTTCCCGGATTTACCAGCTTGGATACCAGGTATAATCGCAATGGTTATTCTTGGTGCAGCTAACTTAATTTCAGTTAAGTCATTTGGTGAATTTGAATTTTGGTTTGCGATGATTAAAATCGTTACGATTCTATTAATGATTATTGCGGGATTTGGCCTTATTTTCTTTGGAATTGGTAACGGCGGAGAAGCGATTGGCATATCTAATCTTTGGTCAAATGGCGGTTTCTTTACAGGTGGTTTTTCAGGATTCTTCTTTGCATTATCACTTGTAGTTGGAGCGTATCAAGGTGTGGAATTAATCGGTATTACTGCTGGTGAAGCGAAGGATCCAAAGAAGACACTTACAAGAGCGATTCAAAGTACAATTTGGCGTATTTTAATTTTCTACATCGGTGCTATTTTCGTTATTGTAACTGTGTATCCGTGGGATCAATTAAGTACAATTGGTAGCCCGTTCGTAGCGACTTTTGCGAAAGTTGGTATTACGGCAGCAGCTGGACTTATTAACTTTGTTGTTATTACAGCAGCAATGTCTGGTTGTAATAGTGGTATTTATAGTGCTGGTCGTATGCTTTATACGTTAGGTGTAAATGGACAAGCACCGAAATATTTTACGAAACTTTCTGGAAATGGTGTACCTTTATTTGGTACAGTTGGCGTAATTATCGGTCTGGCGGTTGGTGTTGTTTTAAGTTACATCGCACCGAAAAACTTATTCGTATATGTATATAGTGCGAGTGTACTTCCTGGTATGGTACCATGGTTTGTCATTTTAATTAGTCAAATTAATTTTAGAAAAGAAAAGGGAGCAGAGATGAAAGATCATCCATTCAAAATGCCATTTGCTCCTGTAACAAACTATTTAACGATTGCCTTTTTAATTATGGTATTAATCGGAATGTGGTTTAACGATGATACTCGTATTTCATTAGTTGTAGGTATTATTTTCTTAGCTATCGTTACAATTAGTTTCTATGCTTTCGGAATAGGAAAGCGAGCTCCGTTAGACGTTCAAAATAATAAAGAGATTTCAAGTAAATAAAGAAAAGGCTGTTCATCTGGAACAGCCTTTTCTTATTGTTGCTATTTGTCGATAAATCGATATAGCTTGACGAATCGTTGATATAATTTGATTTATGATAGATATATTTGAAAAATCGTTGATATATTGTACGTTATGATAGATATATTCGAAAAATCGTTGATATATTGTACGTTATGATAGATATATTCGAAAAATCGTTAATATAGTTTCACATACTATCTGTCACTATCATGATTAAAATCTCTCTAATACGATTTTCCCAATGGTGTGCCCGCTTTCAAGTAGTGCATGTGCTTTCTTTTAGTTTTCAGCGTTAATCGGTGTTAATGTTTCATTTTTATGTAAGCTGTACTGATAGTCTAGAAGGAGTTTATTTCTAAAAAGAAGAATTTTTTATTGTATTACTTTATCCCAAACTAAATGTAAAGGTGGATACATAATGACAGTAAAGAAGCTTTATTTCATCCCAGCAGGTCGTTGTATGTTAGATCATTCTTCTGTTAATGGTACACTCGCGCCGGGGAATTTATTGAACTTACCTGTATGGTGTTATCTTTTGGAGACAGAAGAGGGGCCTATTTTAGTAGATACAGGTATGCCAGAAAGTGCAGTTAATAATGAAGGGCTTTTTAACGGTACATTTGTTGAAGGACAGATTTTACCGAAAATGACTGAAGAAGATAGAATCGTGAATATATTAAAGCGTGTAGGGTATGAGCCGGACGACCTTTTATATATTATTAGTTCTCACTTACATTTTGATCATGCAGGAGGAAACGGTGCTTTTACAAATACACCGATTATTGTGCAGCGAACGGAATATGAGGCAGCACTTCATAGAGAAGAATATATGAAAGAATGTATATTACCGCATTTGAACTACAAAATTATTGAAGGGGATTATGAAGTGGTACCAGGTGTTCAATTATTGTATACGCCAGGTCATTCTCCAGGCCATCAGTCGCTATTCATTGAGACGGAGCAATCCGGTTCAGTTTTATTAACAATTGATGCATCGTACACGAAAGAGAATTTTGAAGATGAAGTGCCGTTCGCAGGATTTGATCCAGAATTAGCTTTATCTTCAATTAAACGTTTAAAAGGAGTTGTGGCGAAAGAGAAACCAATTGTTTTCTTTGGTCATGATATAGAGCAGGAAAAGGGTTGTAGAGTGTTCCCTGAGTATATATAGTGCAAAAAGTCATGAGTTCGCGTGCTCATGACTTTTTCGTTTAAATAATTTTTTTAAATAAATTATAAACTTTTTTTGAACTATCTTCGTTTAACTGATAGTACGTAAGGTTTACATCATCAGGAGTATCTTGCTGAGCAATCATCACTTCGCTGCTGTGATGATCAACTACCCATATGAAATATTTTTTATAAGTTCCATCCTCGAAAGTAATCCACATATCACAATCTATTAAGTCTGATCCTTCTTCATCTAATGTTAATTTACCTTTTTTTGCGGTATTCATACTGTTAATAAACGTTTTTAATTCATCTGTTTTTGTGAGAAAGATATCCTGTTTTGTTTTAATTGATTCGACATGTATATCTTTTATTTCCTGTTTACCTAAAAAAACAGAGGGCTCATTTGGATCTCGCGAGCTTGAAATAATAGTAGCTTTCTTTTTCGGCTTATTTGCAGTATAGAGATCTTGAATAGATTTTCCCGAGTTTATAAACCATGCAATTCCAGAAATAATTAATACGCTACCTAGCAATAAAATAATTTTTTTAATAGGATTTTCTCCTCTCTATTACTTCGTGTGAAGAGCTTTTCTATTAATATATGATAGGTAAGCGTAAAGTATTATAGTTGAACTTGGTTATGCTTCACAGTTTTTATCGGGCGATCTATGAGTAAATTGTAAGTGAGCCCAATTAATACGAAAATGCCACCGATAACTTTACCAATTGAGAGTTCATTTGTCAGGAAGAAATCAATAATAGTCCCCGCAAATAATTGTCCGATAAAGATGAGTAATGTTAAATAAAAGGCTGATATTTTAGGAGTAATATAGTTGGATAATGAAATAACGATAACTCCTACTAATCCGCCTAAGTATACGGCGATAGGAATAGATTGCAACTTATGAATAGGGATATACAATGAATCTGAACTGAAAATTAAAAATAACATAGAGAAAAATAATCCAGTAATATAATTGAAAAACGTGCCTTCCCAGTTTCCAATTTCCTTTGCTAAATTCGCGTTAATAATTCTAGCAACAACGATAGAAACACCAGCTAAAATAGCGATCGTAATATATAACATTTTCTTGCCCCCATTAATAAATTGTCATGATTATAATTCCAGAAGAGATGAAACATAATCCAATTAGTTTTTTCTTTTCAAACTTTGCAACTTTCATTCCTAATAAGCCGAAATGATCAATAACGATGGAAGCAATAGATTGACCGAGTAAACTTAATGCGATCGTAATAGAAGCACCAAGGACGGAGAAACTTATATTGTTAAAAAGAACAGTGAATACTCCAATCGCTCCAGCGCTATATAAAAAAAGTGGAATACTTTTATCGAAACGAATTTTATTTTTGTTTATGATTAAAATGAAGATAACTGCAATTAAACCGACAAGGTGAATGACCACGCTTGCTGTGTACTTGCCAATTAACTCAGATAAAATTCCATTCAATGGAAGCATAACGGCGATGAGCACACCAATAAAGACAGAAAGAAAGTTATACAATGTAATATCCCCTTTGTATTTCATATTTGTAATGACTGTATCATGCTGAAATTGTGTATTGTTATGACATATGTCATAGTGGAAGAAGAAAATTTTGATTACAATGGGGATGAGTTGTAAAGGTGGGGAACTATGAAGAAAGTATGTAATTCTATTAAATTAGCAGAGTATATGAAGAAAAATAATATTGATTCATTTTTTAGTCATGATATGAAGCCATATATGAAACTTATATTTTTTAAAAAGAATGAGTTTATTTGTAGAGAAAATGAAGAGATAGATTATTTATTTTTCTTCGTTGAAGGAAAAGCGAAAGCGTTTAATACATTAAGTAACGGGAAATCTGTATTATTATGCTTTTATGATAGCTTGCAGCTGTTAGGAGATGTGGAGTTAATTCATTCTCAAAAGACAACTTCAAACGTACAAGTGATGGCAGATTCATATTGTGTTGGTTTGCCTTTAGGGAAAGTGAGAAATCAACTATTTAATGATGCGAAATTTTTACGATGTATTTGCGGATCGTTAGCGCATAAGTTAAATCGACTTTCAAAAAATAGTACAATTAATTTACTATATCCTCTTGAAAATAGACTTGCGAGTTACATGTTAGCAGCAGGAGAACGGGCAGTACAGCACGGAAATAGAATTGTATTTAGTGGGAATTTAACGGAAACAGCGGAATTGTTAGGAACGAGCTATCGGCATTTGTTGCGCACATTAAATGTTTTTTGTGATAAAGAGATAATAAAGAAGAATGATGGTTGTTTTGAAGTAGTAAACGTGGAAGTTTTGAGAGAATTGGCAGCAGATGTTTATAAATAGGAGGAGAGTATAAATGATAACACCTATATTTAGAATTTTTGATATTGAAAAAGCAAAACTATTTTACTTAGGTTTTTTAGGATTTAAACTGGATTGGGAACATCGGTATGAGGAAAATATGCCATTATATTTGCAAATTTCGTTACAGGATGCTGTGATACATTTATCAGAACATCATGGTGATGCCTCACCAGGTGGTGCGATTCGGATCAAAATAGATGATGTAAAGGATTATCATTCTGTAGTATTAAGTAAAGAATATGCTTATTCGAAGCCGAATATAGAAAAAACACCTTGGGGTACAATTGAATTAACCGTAATTGATCCGTTTTCAAATAGAATTACACTATACGAGGAAAAATTGTAGAAATGGAATGAAGAGTAGTTCATAGAGCAGTGAACTGCTCTTTTTTATTTTGAGTAGATATTGAATCATATAAAAAGAAAATGTTATGATTATGGAAACGTATGAATATATGAACAAGTATTCATGCGTTTAAGAAGAGGAGGGATTAGAATGAAAGATCTAATTATTATTGGGGCGGGTCAAGCTGGATTAACAATGGGATATTACTTGAAGCAAGAAGGGCATAATTTTTTATTACTTGAGGCAGGAAAACGAGTTGGTGATTCATGGAGAAATCGATATGATTCTTTGCAGCTTTTTACCCCAAGGTCTTACAGTAGCTTGCCGGGTATGGCGTTAATAGGTGAAAAAAATGAATTTCCATATAAAGATGAAATTGCAACTTATTTAGAAGAATATGCAAGACATTTTCAATTACCGGTACAATTACAAACGGAAGTTCTAAAAATAAAGAAAGAAAAAGAAATATTTGAATTACATACTCCTACAGAAATTTTACAAACGAAAAAAGTTATTATCGCATCAGGTGCTTTTCAGCAACCGTTTATTCCCTCAGTTTCAGCAAATCTATCATCACATATTTTTCAAATACATTCATCACAATATAAATCACCATCACAAATTCCTAAGGGAAAAGTACTAGTAGTAGGTGGTGGGAATTCAGGAATGCAAATTGCAGTAGAACTGGCAAAGACTCATGAAGTTACGGTGTCTATTAGTCATCCTTTAACGTTTTTACCGTTACAACTTTTTGGAAAAAGTATTTTTAATCTGCTAGAAAAAGTGGGTTTATTGTACGCTGAAATAAATACAAAGAGGGGAAGATGGTTTCAGAAGAGAAAGGACCCTATTTTCGGTTTTGAAGGTAAGAAACTTATTCGTAATGGAGCAATCAAACTGCAAGAAAAAGTAGTAAGTGCATCAAGAAATAACATTATGTTTCAGAATGGTGATACTTATAGTGCAGAAAGCATTATATGGTCAACTGGTTTTGTTCAAAATTATAATTGGATTGAAATTGAACAGGCAGTGAATGAGAAAGGATTTCCTAATCATATAAAGGGAATCAGTCCAGTAAAAGGATTGTATTATATCGGTTTACCATGGCAATCTCAAAGGGGTTCCGCACTTATTTGTGGTGTAGGAAAGGATGCAGAGTATGTACTTTCTGAAATCAAAAAAATAGATCAGTAGCAATAACTACTGATCATCCATATGTACATGAATTAGGAGAGGTCAAACATTTATTAACTTTATTATAATAGATTTTCATAGGATTAAAAACTGAAAATTCAAATTTAATGTTGAGAAAGTTTTTTGTATCGAAATATATGAAAAAATAGGGATTTTTATTAAAACAGAAAAAGATATTTCTATTTTAGTAAATTATGATATAGTCTAAATAAGTGTGTTTTTCCATAAATGTAATTATTTTCATTGTAATTTTGTTTATATGAGGGAAGGAGAAGTAATTATGAAGTTTGATGATCAACGCTTACTAGGAGTCCGATTAGGTTCTGTACTTGTGACAGAGGAAAATCAATATTTAGTAATTAAGAAAAAAGATCATTATGCACTGTTAAATATACATAATTTAGAATGCACTCATGTTGAAGTGCAGTTAGAACATTTGGAAGAAATGTTGCGGGAAGATTTCCAAGAAAGTATAACGGAGATTATCGCACCAGAACATATAAAAATTGTTGCGAAAAATGTTATATAGATAAAGAAGCTGGAAGGAACAGCTTCTTTATTTTCATTATAAGGATAACGTTTTTACAACCTCACCAATGATCCCTTCCATTTGATGAACACCTAAATCGGAATTAGTCATAATAACAGCACCATTCCCGCAGTATGGATAACAAACCATCATACATTGAAATCCAACGCCCCATCCGAGTGAATAAATCTGTAATTCTTCATTAGAATCATCTAGAAAAAAACCTAATCCAGTCCATTTTGAGCAACCTTGAGGAGAAATCATGTCTATTACTAATTTTTGAGAAAGTTTTAGTTTGCCCTTTCCTTGTAAGGAATGAATGATTTCAATAACTAAAGCTGATAAGTCAGTTGGTGTTGTCCAAATACCTGAAGCAGCTGCGAATGGATAAAATGGATACTTCTCATTTGTTACAGTTCTATCTTTATTATGTCCGCAAGCAAAAACATCGGTTTTATCTATGTCTTTTGGAGAAAAAAGTGTACTATTTTTCATTTGTAATGGCTGGAAGATGTGTTCTTCTAATAACTGACTAAATGATCTTCCTGTAATATCTTCTAGTAGTAGTTCGATTATACAAAAGTTTGCGTCTGAGTAGTGAAATTCACTTTCTGGTTTATAAGTTACCTCTATAGGTACGGGGCAATATAGTGTTTTACCGGAAAGGAGCTCAGACATATTAGGTAAGCCTTTTGCAGGTGTATAATGTTCAAAACTATTAGGTGGATCAATGAGTCCAGATTGATGGCTTAATAAGTTTCTCAAAGTGATGCTTTTTTGTGAAGTAAATAGATTAGTAGGAATGTTCCAAGATGTGAGTTTATCATTTACGTCTTCGTCTAAATGCAAGATTTCTTGATCTGATAACATTAGTACGAGCATTGTAGTGATGAATTTGCTGATAGAACAAGAATTAAAGAGAGAATTTGTAGTAACAGCTCTAGTTGTTCCAGCTTCAAGTGTTCCAAAGGCAGTCGCTTCATCTAGTTTGCCATTACATATAACAGCGAGGCTTAAACCTGCAACGGAATATTGGTTCATTTTCTCGTATATATTGCTACTTTTTAAGTTCATGGTGACTCCTTTCTTTAAAGACAGAATAGTATTTTTATTATACAGTAGTAAAAAAAAGAAAACACTTCGTCATTCACCAATGAAGTGTTTTCTTTTTTAGTTAGTTTGAAGTGAACTTTTGAAAAAATTTGTCTCGGTACATGTACATAACCCATGAGATTGTTATTAAAGAAATGATGATTTGTTTGTTTTTAATTGGTGCATTGAAAACAAGCCAACCAACTATATCAAATAACAAATGTAGCACGATTGAAAGAACTACAAATTGAAGTAACGTATTTAAAAATCTTTTCATAAAGTGTCCCCCTAAAATAATAGGTTTTATTAACAGTTTGATATAGTGATATTATACATTAAATGTGTATTGTGGTAAAATTTACATAAGTTAGTGGAATAAAGTAAATGAAAGTTAGTAAGGGGGGAACATTCATGGAATTCTGGATGGTTATACTGATAGTAGCTGTTGGTTTCATTTATATCGCTGAAAAATTAACTACAATTGAAAAGAAAAATGATGCGCGTTTAAAGAGAATTGAAGATAGATTACAATTAATTACGAAAGAAATGGGAATTATAGAAAGAGAACCTGAAATTAATAAAGAACTACGCCAGCTTGTAGAAGAAGGCAAAAAAATTACAGCAGTTAAGAGAGTAAGAGAAGCTTTTAGTTTTTCCTTACTAGAAGCGAAGCAATATGTTGATAAATTATAAAAAAGATCATCCATTTGGGTGATCTTTTTTACTGCACCATGCGTGTATTTACATAAGCCGCGATTATAAAGTGTCCAATTATATGGAACAAACATTTGAGATAAATTGTCTAATATAGGTAATAACTATTTAGCTTGAAAGAAAGGGTTGATAACATGAAAAAGAATACGTTGTTAAAAGTAGGATTATGTGTAGGTTTACTAGGAACAATTCAATTTGTTAGCACAATTTCTTCTGTACAAGCATCACAAAAGGTAGAGAAAACAGTAATAAAAAATGAGACGGGAACCATTTCAATATCTCAGTTAAACAAGAATGTATGGGTTCATACGGAGTTAGGTTATTTTAATGGAGAAGCAGTTCCTTCGAACGGTCTAGTTCTTAATACTACTAAAGGACTAGTGCTTGTTGATTCTTCTTGGGATAACAAATTAACGAAGGAACTAATGGAAATGGTAGAAAAGAAATTTCAGAAGCGCATAACGGATGTCATTATTACACATGCGCACGCTGATCGAATTGGCGGAATAAAAACGTTGAAAGAAAGAGGAATTAAAGCGCATAGTACAGCATTAACCGCAGAACTAGCAAAGAACAGTGGATATGAAGAGCCGCTTGGAGATTTACAAATAATTACGAGTTTGAAGTTTGGCAATACAAAAGTAGAAACGTTCTATCCAGGGAAAGGACATACAGAAGATAATATTGTTGTTTGGTTGCCACAATATCAAACTTTAGCTGGAGGCTGTTTAGTAAAATCTGCGGAAGCTAAAGATTTAGGAAATGTTGCGGATGCGTATGTAAATGAATGGTCTACATCGATTGAGAATGTGCTGAAGCGATATGGAAATATAAATTCGGTAGTACCTGGTCATGGAGAAGTAGGAGACAAGGGATTACTTTTACATACATTGGATTTATTAAAATAAGAAATTGTAGAAATACAAAAGAAAGGAGAAATAATTTTCTCCTTTCTTTCTTTCTTCTAACTATATTTAAATGCTGAATCTGTCGATTACGTCAGCATATATTACTGAGATTTTAATTCCAAGTATACAAATACTAGTACTGTCATAATTGCAATAACAACGTAAGTAGCATCAAGCATTATAAGTGTTTTTAAAGTTTCAGTCATCGTAATTCACCCCTGTTATAAAAATATAACATGATCTTTTTATTGATTAGATTAGAGATCATAAAGATAAAATGTATATGAAATTTCTTAAGTAGCTTCTATATAAATATATCATATAAATAATGTAAGTAATGTTAAGATAGTGTAAATGTATTGTAAATAAAGAGGTTTACAATGAAGGCTTTAATAAAAAAATGATAGTTCCTTAAAATAAAAAATACGCTATTTTCATATGAGATGAATTGCAATTATTTGTATAAGGGATTCAAAAAAATTTTTT
Source organism: Bacillus sp. BR3(2024) (assembly GCF_039134555.1). NCBI lineage: Bacteria > Bacillati > Bacillota > Bacilli > Caryophanales > Bacillaceae > Bacillus > Bacillus sp. BR3(2024). The sequence continues at coordinate 3,267,160 of NZ_CP152433.1, read as the reverse complement.
TGTTGTATATATTTCTCCAAATTAATTATTTAGCTATTTAAAAGTATCGAAAGATGTGTGCACACTAATGTATATTTTTTGGATGTCAATAAAAGTATTATGTCAACAATATGAACTGTCACAAATCTTTATATATTATTGTGATTGATATCACATCACTTTTTTTCAATGGGTATTATGCTTAAGGTGTAATGAATGATTGGGAGAGGGTGGGATGATATGTTTTGTTATCAATGTGAACAAACGCCAACAGGCGGATGTAAAGTAATGGGTGTTTGTGGCAAGAATGAAACGATTGCGAGTCTACAAGATACGATTGTGTTTGGGCTAAAAGGAATTGCAGCTTATCGCACACATGCTGCTCAGCTAGGGTATACGGATGGATTTGTAGATGCTACAACACAAGAAGCTTTATATATGACATTAACAAATTCTAATTTTAACGAACAAGAGCATATTGATATGGCTATGAAAGTGGGGAAATCAGCTTTACAGGTGATGGAATTATTAGATGAGGCACATACGAATCATTTTGGTGTGCCAGAACCTGTACAAATTACACAAAATCGTGTAGAAGGTAAAGCAATTGTAGTTACGGGCCATAATTTATTTGCATTAGAAGAACTATTAAAGCAAACAGAAGGAAAAGACATTAATATTTATACGCATTCTGAAATGCTACCAGCACACGGATACCCGCAACTGAAAAAATATAAACATTTAAAAGGAAACATCGGTAAGGCATGGTATGATCAAAGACGCCTTTTTGAAAAATTTACTGGTGCCATATTAGCTACAACGAACTGTGTTATGCCAATTAAAGGATCATACTCTGATCGATTCTTTTCATATGACATTGCAGGTTTAGAGGGTGTACAAAAAATTGAAAATGATGATTTTACACCATTGATTCAAAAAGCACTAGAACTTTCAGAAGTACATATGGAGTCGGATGAACAGTTAGTAACAGGGTTTCATCATAATACAGTATTATCATTAGCTCCGGAAATTATTAATGCAGTAAAAGAGGGGAAGATAAAGCGTTTCTTTGTTATTGCCGGTTGTGATGCACCGGGAAAAGGTGGAGAATATTATCGTGAATTAGCAACGTCACTTCCGCCAGAAACAGTTATTTTAACAACTTCTTGCGGGAAATTCCGCTTTAATGATGTGGATTACGGTGTTGTACCTGGTACCGAGATTCCGCGCTACATCGACTTAGGACAATGTAATAATTCCATTTCTACAGTGAAAATAGCAGCTGCATTAGCTGATGCTTTCCAATGTGAAGTGAATGAATTGCCAGTAAGTATTGTGCTATCATGGTTTGAACAAAAAGCGGTTGCCATTTTACTCGGGCTATTTAGTCTTGGAATTCAAGATATTCGCATCGGTCCAAAGGCTCCTGAATTTATTTCACCTGGCGTGCTTGATGTATTACAAGAAACATTTGGTTTAAAACTAATTACAAATGCAGCAGAAGACATGGCTATGATGTTATCGTAACGGAAAAGATGTTTTCACTTAATTGTGGCTTTATAAATCATTTGTATGTGTGTGAGTAAACACACATACAAATGATTATTAATAAAGAAAATCGCTATATCTATAAAATTTATAGAGCTTTTAAAGTATAACACCACATGCCCATCACCTTAAGATTTTAAGTATCCCCAAAACGAAATTTCTACATGAATATCTATAATTTTACCTCTTTTTCATTTGATTTGAAAATAAGCTTTCTATTTTTAAAAACCAACGATACCACCTCAAATTATAGGAATAAAATCCATTCATTTATTAGGAAAATGGATTGAAAATAATAAGGTAGACTAAAAAGTAAAATATTATTTATGATAATCATTCTTTTATAAAATTTAAATTGGAAATAGCCCTACTCATTTTGATTGCGCATTTTCAAAATGGAGGGGCTTTTTTTACTGTAAAATCAATAACTGCATCTTATTTTTGTTGAAAAAATTCTCATTCTTATTTTGAAAGTGATATGGGTACATTTACATGCACATCAATCTTTTATTATGAAGTGGACCTTGAATATATTGTTTTTTATTGACAGACATAAAAATGATTTATTTGCTGTATTGATAATTTATAGACGTTATAATAAAATGTTTATGTATATGTAAACTTAATTTATTTTCGTTTGGTTTTATTGTAAGGTTAGGCAGTGTTGATAACAATAAAATAATGAATATATCACCTGTAAAAAGAATGAAACCAATACGGAGAAGATGATTTCGTTAAAAATTCGAAAAATAAGCGTTATTAGCTCTTGAAGAAAAATGACTAGAAAAATTACAAGCATATGGAAAATAGGGTTATACAAAAAGTCCTAAAGGGGGACGGAATTATGGAGAAAAGAAAGTATTCAGTAACACCACAAGATCGAATGAATTATGTATTAGGTCTTTATTCTGCAGATCAACAAATTAATGCAGTTCTTTATTTTCCTGTAGGTATATCCAAGGAAATACTTGAAGAATCAGTAAGGATAACGTTGCAATTGCAACCAGTTTTGAACAGCCGGTTTGTAGAAAATGATATTCCTTACTGGGAGGAACATTCATCTGACACTAACTCATCTATTTGCTTTTTTGCAGAAGGAAATAATCAAGAACTTGAAATAATGGCAATAGATTTTATTAAGGAACCTGGTGATCGTATTCAGGGGCCTATGGTTCAAACGAAATTATTACGGGGCACTACAATAGATATGTTAGTTGTGAAATTGTCTCATCTATGTTCAGATGGTGCAGGAGTCAAGGAATATATAAAATTGCTTGGAACAATATATACTCACCTTTCATTGGGACGGTCTAAGAAGCAAATTATAAAGGAATTTGATGAGGGAAATGAGAGTTGTCGAGATCAATCACATGTATTCAAATACGCTGGAATATCGGACATAAAAAGTGCGTATCGTCCTAACCAAGAACAACAGGCATCGTTATGGTCTTTTCCATCTCAACCTAACAAAAATAAATTTCCCCAAATGTCCGTACGGCGATTGAGCCATAAGCAAACTCTACGTTTAACCCAATGGACAAAAGCACAACAGGTTACCTTGAATGATGTAATCATGACTGCTTACTTCCGAGTTTTATCACATTTCACTGTGTATGCAGAACCTCGCACTGCAGAAAAAATGATTGGTTTGACAATTGATTTACGTCGATATCTGCCTAATAATACAACTGGTGCTATTTGCAACTTATCCGGTATGGAAATGCCAGTGATTAAAATGGAAGACGATGAAACATTTAAGCAGACTCTTGTTCGAGTTAAACAATCAATGGATAAAATAAAGTCTCAAAATCCAGGTCTTTCTTCAGCAGCAGGAATGGAGTTACTGGCAGAAATGAAGCTATCTACAGTGAAGGAAATGTATAATCAGCAATATGAACAGGCTGTACAGATGGGGATGGCGTTGCCATTACTGACAAATTTGGGAGTGATTGCTGAGGAACCTATTCAGTTTGGTCAAATTCAAGCTGAGGACGGGTATATGGCATCACCTATTATGTATGCACCATTCTTTTCAATGGGAGCAAGCTCTTATAATGGAAGGCTTACATTTACGATCGGTTATCATGCGCCGGATACATCAAAAGAAAAGGTAGAAAAATTTTTAGATAGTGTTGCTAATCAACTATCAGAAATAAAATAAAAGAGAATATAGAGAACAGATTTCTAACAGAATTGTATTTTAGGGGCTCGTATCATGTACGGATAATCTCTGGAAATTTTCTCTGACCGCACTTGCTTTTATGCTTTATATGCAATGGGAATGGTAGTGAGAAACAATTTGTATCGTGAAAAAACAAGATATATCGGTATAAAAACAATAAAACAGAGCTGATTTAAATTACACTTTGAATCAGTTCTGTTTTGCTAGTGTGATGGTCCTTACAATAAAAAAGTAGGCTGTATCCGATTAGGGTAAAGCGGATTTTTAATTTTTTTGAAAATAAAGTTGACATCCATAACTACTTAGTCATACAATGTAGATGTAATAAGTGATACTGAATAGTTCAGATTCACAAAAACTGTTCAGTAAAAAATTCGCCTTAGTACTCTGTGATACTGAATATAAGTCAGACAGAATAGGGGGTAAAGGAGGATCAGGACATGGAAAATTTAACTGAAATGCTGAAAGGTTCACTGGAAGGGTGTGTACTGGAAATCATTAGTCGCCGTGAAACGTATGGCTATGAGATTACCCGCCACCTGAATGATCTTGGGTTTACCGAAGTTGTGGAAGGTACGGTGTATACCATCCTCGTACGATTAGAGAAGAAAAAGCTTGTGAATATTGAAAAGAAACCATCAGATATGGGACCGCCTCGTAAGTTTTATTCATTAAATGAAGAAGGCCGCCAGGAGCTTGAATTGTTTTGGGAAAAATGGGATTTTGTATCGTCAAAAATTAACGTCTTGAAGTCAAAATAGGTTCATAAGATAAAATGTTCCGGCCGATACTTTGGGAATTTCTTGTTCGGTTTTATAAAAAAGGAGGAAAATAAGATGTTAGAAATGTTCAAAAAGTTAATTGGTGATAAAAAAGAGTACAAAATGATGATGGCACGAGTTGAGGCTCTGCCAGAGGACTACCAATTTGTATTTAAGAAAATTCAAAACTACATGTGGAATTTTTCAGCGGGTAACGGGATGGATATGTTACACATACAGTATGAATTAATCGATTTGTTCGAAGCGGGTGCAACGGAAGGAAGACAAGTGCTTGACATTACTGGGGATGACGTGGCTTCCTTTGCTGACGAACTAGTGGCAAATGCTAAAACTTACGTCTCCAAGTATCGTGAAGATTTGAATGAAAGTATTATGAAGAAATTGAGAAAAAAATAAATGGAATAAGTAGTACCGACTGATTAGCTGGTTACACATATGAATTGCCATCATAGCTATTCAGTTATATTTTTAACTCGGTACTAAGTAATACAGAATATCAGTGATACTAAATAGATAGAGGTAAATAAATAGTCTTCGCAAAACATTTTTATAGGGAGGAAAAAAGTATGAGTCATGCAGTGATTTCTGTAAAAGGCTTGAAAAAATCCTTTAAAGATAAGGAAGTTTTAAAAGGGGTAGATTTTGAGGTGCAGCGTGGAGAAATTTTCGCGCTGCTAGGCTCAAATGGAGCGGGAAAGACGACAACGGTCAACATCCTTTCGACACTAATGAAGCAAGATAACGGTGAAGTAAGTATTTGTGGATTTGATGTACAGAGTCAACCAGATCATGTTCGTCAAAGTATCAGTTTGACAGGGCAGTTTGCAGCTTTAGACGGTATGCTGACTGGGAGGGAAAACTTGATAATGATCGCCAAATTACGTGGTGTTTCCAATCCCGCTCAAGTTGCTGACAATCTACTTGCAAGATTTAGCCTGACTGATGCGGCAAACCAAAGGGCAGATCAGTATTCAGGCGGGATGAAGCGCCGGCTTGATATCGCGATGAGTTTGATTGGGGCGCCAGCAGTTATTTTTCTTGACGAACCAACGACTGGACTTGATCCTGAAGCGCGAATCGAAGTGTGGGATACAGTCAAGGAACTTGCTGGTAGCGGTACAACTATTTTGCTTACGACTCAGTACTTGGAGGAAGCAGAACAACTGGCAGACCGTATCGCTATTTTGCATGGCGGAAAAATTATTACGACAGGTACTCTTGCTGAACTAAAAGAGATGTTCCCGCCGGCAAAAGTGGAGTATATCGAGAAGCAACCGACATTGGAAGAAATATTCCTTTCGATCATTGGCAAAAAGGAGGAGATGTAAATGAAAAGTAAAACAGGTGTATTACTAGGTCGTTTAATGCGTAACATTATGCGCAGTCCGGATACAATTATTACAGTAGCGATTACACCGATTATGATGATGCTATTATTTGTCTACGTGTTTGGCGGCGCAATAAAAACTGGAACGGAAAACTACGTTAATTATTTATTGCCGGGAATTTTGCTAATGGCTATCGCATCCGGTGTAGCTTACACTTCCGTGCGACTCTTTACGGATGTAAAGAGTGGGCTGATGGCACGTTTCATTACGATGCCTATTAAGCGCTCATCCATATTGTGGGCTCACGTTTTAACCTCTCTAGTTGCTAATGTACTTACTATCGTGGTGGTTATTCTTGTTGCACTCTTAATGGGTTTCCGTTCCAGTGCTAATATTCTAGATTGGCTCGCGGTAGCTGGGATACTTGGGATGTTTACGCTGGCGCTAACATGGCTAGCTATCATTCCAGGATTGAAAGCGAGGTCTATGGAAGGGGCGACTGCTTACTCGTACCCGCTAGTTTTTCTTCCATTTATTAGTTCGGCCTTTGTGCCTACCGAAACGATGCCAAAAATTGTTCGTGCGTTTGCAGAGAATCAGCCTGTAACTTCAATCGTGAATGCGATTCGTGCTCTTTTATATGAAGGAACTGTTGGAAACGATATTTGGATTGCGCTCGCTTGGTGCGTAGGTATAATGGTCATCTCTTACTTTTTCGCCAGTAAAGCATTTAAACGTCAGTTAGGGTAAGAAACGTGATAAACGAAACCTTCAGGAATAATATATATCTAGAAAAGCACGGGAGATTTTCCGTGCTTTTATTATTTATCATGCTCTCATTGTAGTAAATGAAATGGTATTTAAAAATAGGATAATTATCCAGTGATAAAGCTTAATATTTGAGGCTCACTGCTTATGGAATGTATAAGCACACTCGTTTTTGTAAATCTGCTAATACTTCATCGGGTATTTCTTTGATTTTAATATCCTTCCCTAGAAAAAGCAGCCAATTTATTATTTCCGTCACTTCATCGGGATTGTTAACATTGATAAAAGTTTTTAAAATGGCTGTAGATTGGTAAGGATTAGTATAAGATATTGAAATTTTTAAAGGATGGTATTTTTTGAACTGGGCAATTGCTTTTGGTCCAAGTTCAAGTACCAAGTTGATTATTTCGTCCTTCTTACTTAGTTTTTCTAAAATCTTTTTCTTATTTAGCCTTTTGTTCGTCGTGTATGGTTCGATATTAATGAGATCATCGACAGGAAACATCATCTTCTTTTCTTTTTTTAAGTCAAACCCTTCAATGATCCAATGGCTTTTTTCTTGATAAAGGTGCAATAGATAAATTGGATAAGTCTTGATTTCTTCATCTTCTTTCATAGTAATCAATAAATGATTATCCAAAAGAAGGATTTGAATGAGTTTTTCTAACATAGGATGGGGGAGATCAGAAAGCTCAAGTAGATCGGGATTATGAGGGTTAGTCCCTTGGAAAAGCAAGAGTTGATTTAAAAGAACGAGATCATCTTGCTGGGTTTCTGAGATGAGTCCTAGTAGTTTTTCGGCTAAAGATTGACGACTCTTTAGGTAGGGAAGTTGTTGATTCCTCGTAGCCATAAAGGCAATAAAAAGAGCTTTCACTTCATTATCAGTAAAGCGAACAACGGGCAGGATAGAGTTGTGCATAACAAAATATCCCCCAGCCCTCCCAACTTCAGTGACAAGTGGCATTCCCATAGCTTCAATTTCTCTAATGTCTCTAATAGCTGTCGACCGTGATATGTTAAATTCTTGTATAATTTCAGAAATTGTAAAGTGAGAGCGGTTGTTGATATACCGCATCATTGTATTAATCCGTTCAACTTTTTTCATTTTAGTCTCCTAAACAGTATCATTTTTTGACATGGTTTAAAGGTATTATAAACGTATCAGATGAAAAGATAAATCGTTTGATTAATAAAAAAAGAGGCAGGTTTTGAACATGAAAAATTATACTATAGAAGAAAAAGATAGCTTTATTGTGTTAGGTATTGGAACTGAAATTAAGAGTGAATACACAGACTTTGCTGGAATAAATAAAGAAAAGGAAGACTTTTGGTCGGCTGTTAAAGAAGATGGAAGGCTGGACACTTTAAAAGCTTTAGCTACAAATGAATACATTTTTTCCGTGAGCGAAGCGGTGAACAACAAAATGATGTATTATGCGGGTGTCATGACAGAAGCACAAATAGAAGAAGAATCTAGAGTGATTCAGTTTCCGAGGGGAGAATACTTAGTAGTGAAAGGAGAAGACAAAACGGCTGAAGAGCTAAGTAATAAGCTTACTGGCATCGGCTTCGGTCAAGCTTTACCAGAAGCAAAGGATTTTGCCTATGTTGGTGGACCGAATACAACGGTTGAAATGGGGCAGAGAAATGGCTTAGTATTTGGTGAAATGTGGATTCCTGTTGTTAGGAAGTAAAGTGATAAAAGGTGCGAATATGGAAATTAGAGGCTAACAATCTTGGATTGTTGGCCTTTTTAACATGAATATAATATTCATGTGCTGCTACACAGTATGTTCTGATAAAATGGAATAAAAGGTAATTGCTGTAAGGTGGTGGTGGGGTGAATAAAAAAAGGTTATTTGAGCTATTCATAGTAACGTTTGTTTTTCTATTCCTTCATGTAAGTACATTTACTAATGAAAAGTTTAACGATAAATTGGGATCTTTTACTTTCATTGTGCTACTTCTTATGCTTTCTATTTACACTGCATTTATAGAAAAGTATTTTGATGATATACAAAAGTGGATTCGAAATATTACATGTTGCTTTGCTTTATTCGTAGTGGTTTTAGTAGCTCTATGGATAGGTTATTTTTAGTCCTTACTTAAGAGAATGAGAAATATGTGATTACACTACATTTGATCCGATAATATTACTTAGCTGCATCGGTTTATATTAATCTTTTCTCTCCTCAATCATGATAAAATGTACAATAGGAAATTTTATGTAAGATAAAGAAGGAAGGTTTACGGTCAGCCTGAGTACTTTGCTAGCTTTTGCGCTTGTTTCACTTAGTATGGTGAGCCTATTTTGATTTATCTTATTTCTCATTCCATTACGTAGGGGCGTATGACAGGATTTATTTTTTTATTAAGCATCATGCTTGGATTTGTAATTCATATAAATGAAGCAACTTTAGTATTCACTCAAAAATCCATTGTCTATGAAACAACTAGATTTGTAAACGGCTTTAATAGAAAGATGTCTATTGTATTTTTTGCGGCAAGATTAAATAGCTTTTTTGTTACTTTACAATAAAGTATACTTAATATCAGTAATTCATGTAATTAGGGGTGGTTTCTATATTTAGAGAAAATACAAAAAGGATACTTCTGTCATTAGTAACAAATCCAATACTAATAATTGTATACGGAATTTTTTGTTATGAGTTGGCCTTATACTGTAAGTACGGAAGAATGAATTATAATATTTACATTTTGTTATTATGTATAGTACTTTTTATATCCATAACTACATTTACTACAATGCGGGTGATAAAAAATAGAGAATATGAATCTAAAAAATTAACAAATTCAATAGCATGGAGATCCATTTCTATTATCATTATTGTTGCAATTACATCATTTTATGGGATGCAGATTTATAAAAGTGCAATAAATTACAATGGTAAATTGGCATGGTTTATAGAAAAGTTAAAACATGAAAGGTCAGTTAAACTTAAACATAATAATATATATAAGTCTGGAGTAGAAGGTATTTTTGAAGATATAAATAAAAAATATCCTTTGCCAAAGAAATTGTATATGGCAACTGATTTTGATCTTACATTTCATTCAGATGGAACAATCACAGCGTTTGATACATTTGTTTATGGGAAAAATGATGATGGGAAAGAAGAAACTTATTTAATCTCTTATAATAAGAAGAAGTCAGAAGATATTACTATAATACGAGACGGATACGCAAAGCCTGATTATAATGATGATAAATTAGTAGAACCTTTAATTGAAACGGTTAAGGCGATTCCAGTTAAGCAAACGGTTAGAAAATGGAATGAAAGTAAGTATGGGTTGATTTATTATGGAAAAAGAAATTGGGGATCCAATACAGAGGGAATTATTAATATTACTGAGGATGGTAAGGGGCAGAGTCTTAAAAAAGCAGCTTCTGATATCATTGGATATACTGTATCTATATTTGTCCCTGGAAAAGAGCAAGAGCTAGTCCCTGCTAGATATAATTTAATAAGTGACGCAAGTTGGAGTAAATCAAAGACGCCTCCAAAAGAAGATATGCTTAAAGAGAAGAAACAACAAGATTTAAAGAATGAAAAAGAACAGTTTTTCCTATCGAAAGAAGTTGGTTATAAACTAAATATGACAGATAAAGCATTAGGGAGCGCCTTTTATTCATTAAGCAAGACTAGTGATGAAGGGAAAACATGGGAGGTTATCAATCCAGACCCATTTAATGGGGGGATTGGTAGTGTATCAGGAATCACTTTTATAAATGATAAACTTGGGTTTTTAGGAGCAATTAGGCCTTCTGGTAATGAAGGAGAGTTATATCGCACAGATGATGGGGGAGTATCTTTTAAAAAGGTAGAATATCCGCCGCATGAAGTGAAATTAGATCATACACAGTCCACAATAAGTCCTTTTGATTCACCTAGTATGCCATATGAGAAAGATGGGGTTTTTCATATGTTAGTTGGACAAGGGGCAGATGGAGACTACAATGGCGATAGTAGTGCACTTTATCAATCAAAAGATAACGGAGAGACATGGGAATTTGTAGAAGAAGTGAAAAAGAAATAATCAGAATGTTTTTTTGAAAAATAAGGTAACTACTCAGCTATACATTTCATTTAGAAGTTTGGTAAGGGGTATAATTCCAGCCATGAAGATAAAAATGGACCTATACCTCGCTGCCTTTCTTTGTTTTATTTCTTATGCTTACTATCAACGCTATATATAGAAAGGTATTTTGGTGATATACAAAAGTGGATTCGAAATATCACATGTTGTTTTGCTTTATTTGTAGTGGTTTTAGTAGCTCTATGGATAGGGTACTCTTAGATCCTTACTTAAGAGAATGAGAAGTATGTGATTACAATACATTCGATCCGATAATATTACTTAGCTGCATCGTTTTATATTAATCTTTTCTCTCCTCAATCATGATAAAATGTACAATAGGAAATTTTATGTAAAATAAAGGGGGAAGGTTTATGGTCAGCTTGAGTACATTGGTAGCTTTTGCAATTGTTTCGCTTAGCATGGTTTGTTCACCTGGGCCTAATATGATTTACCTCATTTCCCGTTCCATTACGCAAGGACGTATGGCGGGATTTATTTCTTTATTGGGCATCATGCTCGGATTTGTAATCTATATAATCGCAACTATGTTTGGACTTACAGTTCTATTCGTTGCTGTTCCCGCTGTATATGAAGCAGTAAAGTGGGCAGGTGCTGCTTACTTGCTCTGGCTCGCCTGGAATTCGATTAAACCGGGTGCTACATCTATTATGGAACCTCGTATGATTTCTAATGAGCCACCAAGGAAATTATTTCTGAGGGGACTCATGACGAATCTTCTGAATCCAAAGATTGCTATTTTGTATGTATCACTTCTACCTCAATTTGAAGATCCAGAGAAGGGATCGTTGCTTTTTCAAGGTGCAGTTTTGGGGCTTACGCAAATCACTGTTAGCTTTATGGTTAACCTTGTAATTGTATGTACAGCAAGTAAAATTGCAAAATGGTTTGGCACACGCCCGACGTGGCTACGAGTACAGCGTTGGCTTATGGCAAGTGTTTTAACGGGGCTTGCTGTACGTCTTGCTTTTGAACGTCGACAGTAAGAGCCTCTTTACCGTCAGTTTCTATAATATAACCTAATAAATATTAATATAATTTATGTATAGTAGATATTTACCTTATAAAATAAGGGGGGAATATTATGACTGAGACAAACGAATCTTCAGGAGTTAATTTGAAAAAAGATGTGAAGTTTTCTATTATAATTCCTGCGCATAATGAAGAAAAGTACATTAGAAAATGTTTAGATTCAATTGCAAAGGCATCAGAGGCATATAAAGAGCAAACGGAAGTTATAGTTGTTTTAAATCGTTGTACAGATAAAACAGAGGAAATAGCAAAATCTTATAATTGTGTTACATTGAAAAATAACGATAAAAACTTATCTAAAATTCGAAATGCAGGGGCTAAAATAGCTAGTGGAGAAATAATCGTTACTATAGACGCTGATACCATAATGACAGAGTCTATGTTGTTTAATGTAGATAAATATTTAGCTTCAGGTACATACATTGGTGGTGGGGTGAATGGTAAGTTTGAAAGAATATCTTTAGGAATATTTCTCTCCGCAATGTTAATCATAATCCCCTTACTTTTTAAGTACGGAGCTATATCTGTAGGGATTTTTTGGTGCTATAGAAAAGACTTTATGGCAATCAACGGATTTAATGAAAACATGCTTATGGCAGAAGATGCAGATTTCGCTAAACGTTTAAAAGAGTGGGGAAAGAAAAATAATAAGAAATTCGGTACTATTAAAAATGGAATGATAACTTCATGCAGAAGATTTGATACATATGGAGACTGGACTTTACTTAAAAATCCAAAAGTAATTTTAGCTTATCTAAAAGGAAATGATAGAAAATACGCAGATAAGACATATTATGATAACCAAGAAAGATAAAAATGGAGAAAATCAGAAGAGGATAGCTAGTACTTTTTTAGATATAATGAGAATCCAACTTAATTTAATAGATATTATAAGAAAACCACCAATTTGATTATCCTTTTTCAAATTGGTGGTTTTTATTTTTGAAATAAATATGTATTTTTTTATAAAAATATTTTTTGACCCCCATAAAACTATGTATTCCTCCGAATATGTATAGTGAAGAAAATAAATAGAAGAAAAATGACTATGAAAGAATATAGAAGCATTAATAAAATTACTAGATTAGGTGGGCATCCAAAATAAAAGGATGAAATTACCAATGGTATAGAGGAGAGTTATTCAAGGATTGCAGATAAAATAGAAACAGAATAAGCAAAACGAACGGTAGAAAATAAGAAAGTAGATAAAAATACAAACTTAACTGTAGTGCCGAGAGAAAAGGAAAATCATTAAGAAAACGTTGGAAAAAGTTAGACTCAAAAAATATAACTAACAGCAAGAAAACAAGACCGAAGAAAAGTACCAAGAAAATCTGGTTAAATGGTCACTTTTGTAGTGGCCATTTTGCTATTTGAAGGAGGCTGGGAGATTACAAGTGTTGAGTTTAGTAATGAAGATCTTAAGAAAACCGAAAATAGAAGATATCGTATGTAACATACAAAACAACGAAGAAGATAAAGAAGCGTTTATCGTACAGTATCAGCCTTTTATTAGAAAATCAATCTCATCTGTCTGCCGCCGGTATATTACAGAACAGGATGATGAATATAGCATTGGATTGTTTGCGTTTAACGAAGCAATTGAACAGTATTCCTATACAAAAGGAAAATCCTTTTTAGCGTTTGCTGATCTTCTTATAAAAAGAGATGTAATTGACTATATACGTAAGGAGTCTAAACATAACTTTGTCTTTTTAAAAGAAGATGAGCAAGAGGAAATGTTAGAAATGCAAGTGTCGCTTACAGAGTATATGAAAGAGATGGAAAATAGTAACCGTAAGGAGGAAATTCTTCATTTTCAAAGTGTGCTAGCTGAGTTTAAAATCACATTCTCAGAGCTTGCTAAAGAATCTCCTAAGCATCGTGATACGCGTGAGCACTTAATAGAAATTGTAAAAATTATTATAAAAGAAGAGGAAATGATGGAAGAGCTGTTCCGAAAGAAAAAGTTACCGCTTAAACATATTGAACCGCGTGTTAGGGTAAGTCGTAAAACGTTGGAACGACATAGAAAATACATTATTGCAATGTGTATTATTTTTGCAAACAACTATACATATATTCTGGATTACATAAGAGGGGAAAAGCATGATGAATAAAGGAATTGTGATGGATATAAAAAAGCATAGCGTAGTTGTTTTAACACCAAATGGAGAGTTTATTACGTGTAAAAGAAAAGGGGATTCTTGCATGATCGGGGAGGAAATCTCATTTGATGAGCAAGAACAAAAAGCATCGCATTTTTCGATCCCTTCCTTTCTAAAACCTGCATCAATACTTGTTGCTTGTTTTCTATTTGCAGTGCTGTTTTTCTACAACCAACCAGAAGAAAAAGTATTTGCTTACGTCTCAGTTGATATAAATCCAAGTTTAGAGGTGAGCGTAACGAAGGATTTTCGTGTTATAGATTTACAGGCTTGTAATGATGATGGAAGGCGTATTTTAAAAGAATTGAAGCAATGGGAAAATAAACAATTACAAGAAGTAATACGTACTATTATAAAGCAAAGTCAAGAGGATAAGTATTTAACGAATGATAAGCAAGTTATGCTAACAGCAGTTGCAAAGGACAAGGCGCTAGAACCACAGTTAGAAAAGGCAATGAAAGAATTGAAGAAAGAATATGAGTTAAAACATATTACAGTTGAATATCAAAGTAGCACGATGCAAGTACGAGAGAATGCTAGAAAAGCTGGAATTGGCACAGGTGTCTATATAAAGCAAGAGAATGAGAAAAACAAATCGCTTACTCCTCCTGCCACGCCGCCTAATCCGGTGGGAAATGAAGAAGAGGTGCAATCACAGCCGGAGTCATCTCCTGATGCATCAATGGATTTATCTCCTGTAAAAGAAAAAAAATATGAAAAGCAAGAGCAGAAAGAACAAAAGAAAACAGAGGGACAGCCATCGAAGCAAATAAAAGAAAACAATGGAAGAGGATCTCAGCAAGAAAATAGAGGGAATCAACAGGAGAATAACAGTAGAGAATCTCAACAAGGAAATAATGGGAATCAGCAAGGGAACAACGGAAGAGAATCACAACAAGGAAATAATGGAAATGGGCAAGGGAACAACGGAAGAGGATCACAACAAGGGAATAATGGAAATGGGCAAGGGAACAACGGAAGAGGTTCTCAACAAGGAAATAATGGGAACGAGCAAGGGAACAACGGAAGAGGGTCTCAACAAGGGAATAATGGAAATGGGCAAGGGAACAATGGAAGAGATCCTCAACAAGGAAATAACGGGAATCAGCAAGGGAACAATGGAAGAGGATCCCAGAAAGAAAATGACGGAAACGAGCAAGGGAACAACGGTAGGGGGGCTCAACAAGAAAATAGAGGCCACCAGCAAGGGAATGAAAAGAAGAATCAATAGAATATGGAAGTGAGAGATTCATTTCAAAGCTAAAAGGATTTCTCTCGCTATTGTGGGCAGTAAAACTCCCATCTCAAAATTTGGCTGGAGCAAAGAAGTTAGGTGGGAGTTGGGCTGCTTGTAAATGCCCAATTGGTGAGGGCTGATTAAAGTTGCACTTTATTATTTTATAGTTCTATTAAGAAGGAGTATGTGAAAAATATAATGGAGAAAAACATTCAACAAGAGAAAGATAAAGAAAAACCTGTTTTTTATGATCCGAAAGGAAGGAGAAACATAGCCTTTATTTCGTTTCTATGTATCTCAATAGTTAGTGTAGGTGTTGTATTTTATTTTTTCTTTCAAAGTATTTTTTCAACACCAGAAATTCCAAATATGAATACCGCTGTACAACAAGATACTAAACTTGTACCAATTAATCAAAAACTTAGTGATCAGCAGTTAAAGAAGGAAGAATTTAACCCAAATACCGGAACGAAGGATAATGAAAATTTGGTGAATCCGCCGAAGGATAGTAAACAACCTAAAGAAGTGTATGGTTTTTATGTAAACTGGGATGAAAATAGTACCGCTTCTTTAAAAGAAAATATCGATTCCTTAACTACGTTAGTACCAGAGTGGTATCATTTAAAAGCAGATTTAACGATTAGAAGTGAAATCAAACCTGAGATAGTAAAGTTGGCAGAAAAAAATCAAGTGAAGATTATGCCTTTGCTTACTAATTATACTGAGGAAGCTTCTGGTCCTGATAGTGGGCTAATTCATAAGTTACTGAATTCCTCAAATGATGTAAAGACAAAGTTTATTAATGATTTAGTAAGCCAAGTTAAAAAGAATCATTTTTCAGGAATTAATATTGACTTTGAGGCCGTACCTGAAAGTGATAGAGAAAACTTAACAAATTTTATGAAAGAACTTACTACGGAATTTCATCAACATGATTTGCTCGTTACACAAGATGTTCCAGCTAATGATAAGGCTTTTGATTATAGTGCGTTAGCAAAAATAATAGATCGAATGATTGTAATGATGTACGATGAGCACTATGGAGCCGGGGAACCAGGACCAATTGCTTCAAATAAGTGGTTCCAACATACATTGAAAGAACTGAATATTCCGTCTAATAAACTTATAGTTGCTTTCGGTAACTATGGGTATGATTGGGAAGTAAATAGTAAAGAAGCTGCGAAATCTTTAACTTTCTCAGAAGTTATGGCAATGGCTCATGATTCAAATATGAAAATTCAATGGGATAAGATTAGTGGGAACCCTTATTTTAGATATAAAACAGGAGAGAAAGAACATACTGCTTGGTTCTTAGATGGCGTTACTCTCTATAATCAAGTGAAAATCGCAATGGACAATAATGCAAATGGATTTGCGCTATGGAGATTAGGAGCAGAAGATCCTACAATATGGAAAGTTTTAAAAAATCCGATTGAGGTACAAAAAAATCCTAATGTATTACATAAAATCAATAGTTTAGATGAAGTAAATTATTCTGGACAAGGTGAAATTTTACAGATTGAGAATGAAAGAAAAAATGGATTGAGAGATTTTAAAGTAGGCAGAGATGGTTACCTTACAGATGAAGTATATCAATCCTTACCATCTGCATATGAAGTGCAACGATATGGAAAACCAAATGGGAAACAAGTAGTATTAACATTTGATGATGGACCAGACCCGAAATATACGCCAGAAATTTTAGATATATTAAAAGAGAATCAAATAAAAGCTGCTTTTTTTGTACTTGGTGAAAACGCACAACTAAATACTAGTATTGTAAAAAGAATATACGATGAAGGGCATGAAATTGGCAATCATACTTTCAAGCATCCTAACATAGCTGATACGTCTTTACTACGAACGAAAGTAGAACTTAATACGACGCAACGTTTAATTCAGGAAGTAACTGGACATTCTACGGTTTTATTTAGACCGCCATATGAAGCGGATGCTAACCCGGATTCATCAAATGAAATATTGCCTATTTTACGTGCACAAAATATGAACTATACAATGGTAGCGGAAAAAGTTGATCCCGAAGACTGGGCAACACCATCAACAAATGAATTAGTAAAGCGTGCTCTTAATCCCATTTATAAGGGAGAGGGAAATATTATTCTTCTCCATGATGCGGGAGGGAATCGTACACATACAGTAGAGGCGCTCCCAATCATTATTAAAGACCTAAAAAAGCATGGATATAGTTTTGTAACAATTTCAGATTTAATGAATAAAGAACGAGATGAAATTATGCCTCCTGTTTCTTCTGAGGGGAAGCAATATTTACTTTACAATAAAGCTGTCTTTTCAGGAGCGGGATACTTTAAACATATATTAACTACTATTTTTTATATTGCTATTGGATTAGGGATTTTTCGATTTTTATTCTTAATTTATTTTGCATGGAAGCAGAAAAGAAAAACGTTATCTCGCTATATTAATTCGTCTTATCAACCTTTTGTTAGTGTTGTCATAGCGGCATATAATGAAGAAAAGGTGATAGCCAAGACGATTCACTCAATTTTGAATAGTAATTATAGAGAATTTGAAGTTATTGTTGTGGATGACGGATCGACAGATGGTACGTCAAAAGTAATGAAAGAAACATTTTATAAACACCCTAAAGTTCGTTTCATTCAGAAAGGAAATGGCGGGAAATCATCGGCAATGAACCTAGGGTTTCAACAATCGCGAGGAGAAATCATTGTCACTTTAGATGCGGATACTATTATTGCGCAAGACGCTATTTCTTTAATGGTTAGACACTTTGAAGATCAGAATGTAGCTGCAGTTTCAGGTAATGTCAAAGTGGGGAATAGACGGAATTTGTTAACTACTTGGCAACATGTTGAGTATATTACAGGGTTTAATTTAGAACGTAGAGCTTTTGATGAGTTAAATTGTATTACAGTAGTTCCAGGAGCTATTGGGGCGTGGCGCAAGAAGAATGTAGTTGAATCTGGATATTTAAGCGAAGATACATTAGCAGAAGATACCGATCTTACTATTACATTTTTACGTCAAGGGCATAGAATTGTATATGAAGAAAAAGCGCATGCTTTTACGGAATCACCTGAGGATGTGAAAAGTCTCATTAAACAGCGATATCGTTGGTCATATGGTACACTTCAATGTCTTTGGAAACATCGAAAAGCGTTGTGTAATTCAAAACATAAAACGTTAGGGTTTATTGCACTGCCTAACATGTGGTTATTCCAATATGTTCTGCAATTCATTGCTCCTTTTGCAGATATATTAATGATTATAGGACTATTTAGTAGTAATCCGCTAAAAGTTTTAGGATTTTATTTTGTATTCTTTTTAATGGATCTTTTCGCTTCTCTGTTCGCATTTAAATTAGAGGAAGAAAATCCGAAACCATTAGTATGGTTAATTTTACAACGTTTTATTTATCGTCAATTTATGACTTATGTTGTCATTAAATCTATATTCTCATCGCTTCGAGGAGTAGCGGTAGGGTGGAATAAACTAAAGAGACTGGGGAGTGTTAAACATTCCACGGAACATAAGGAGGCATCATAAAAGAGCGGACTATCTGCTCTTTTTTTCATTAGTTTTAGTTAGTTGAATGTAGAGTTGTAGCATAAAAACTGCTGCTTCTATAACGAGATTCCTATTCATTATGAATAGTGAGACAGTATGTTAAGCTAATCCTTTAGTTTCGGATTAAAGTTTTTTTATATTTTTTTAAAATGACGGACACAAAAACGCATATACCTTCGAATTATATATATGGATAACATAAATATGTATATAAAAGGGGAGAAATAAGATGAAAGAAAAAAAAGAAATGTTTCAAGAAATCGCTGAGGTGTTAAAGGTATTGGCGCATCCAGTTCGTCTATCTTTAGTAAAAATAATGCTTGCAAAAGGTCCTACTAATGTAACAACAATGTATGGGGATTTACAAATGCCTCAAAGTACAATTAGTCAACATTTATCTAAACTAAAAGCTGCTAAAATGGTTACAGGTACTCGGAAAGGATTAGAAATTTATTATGAGGTAACTGACAATCGCACAAAATCAATATTAGCATGTTTAGTTTAAATAATGACTTCTATTTCAAAATAAAAAACGCTATTCTTTTCTATGATTTTACAGAGAGAATAGCGTTTTTTATTTTTAAGGAGTATCTTTTTATATGCCTATAGAATGGAGTGAAAGGTTTATGGGTTTAAATGTACCTACTATTACCTTAGGTTCTAATGCGTCTAATAATGAAAAAATTCTCGGTTTAGGGGTGCTTCTTTATAGCTTACGTACAATTGAGATTAGAAAAAGTAGAGCGAGCGCTTAATGAGGCGGAAGTAGTGTTTATATGCGAAACTTTATAGAAATCTCATTTTTCTAATTGTATCTTTTTAGATTGATGGATGTGGGGTCACGTCCATCAATCTAAGAAAACAAGTTAGCTAAAAAATGATGAAAATAAACTTTATAGAAATAAAAAATATGAACGTAGAGGATTAAACAAAGTATATAGTGCTTTTTTAGTCATGTAATCTTTTAATTTGATGATCTTTTCCCCATTCAAACAGATCATTCATTATTTGCATTAAAGATTTTCCGTATTCACTTATGGTGTACTCAACCTTTGGTGGTACTTCTTGATATACGGTACGATAGATAATCCCATCAGCTTCAAGTTGCCGAAGTTGTTGTGTAAGAACCTTTTGTGTAATGTTTGGGATTTCTCGTTTAATTTCATTTGTTCGCATTTTCCCATCCGACAAAATACATAAAATATGAACTTTCCATTTTCCACCGATTACATCGAGTGTTGTTGCAATTGGGCAATCATCATTTTGATTCATATAACACCTCCAAAGGTACTTCAAGGTTCCTATAGTACCTGAAAGTACGTACTTTTCAATTATATGTAACTCATTCATACTAATACGTAAAGGATTGATTAATTTATAAAGGGGCTGGAAAATGATGAGAACACTTGTAATTGTAGCACACCCTCATATTGAAAAATCAAAAATTAATAAAAGATGGATAGAAGAACTTGAGAAACATTCAGATGAAATTACGGTGCATGAATTATATAAGGTGGCACCAAATTGGGAGTTTAATATTGAACAAGAGCAAAAGTTATTAGTAGAACATGACAGATATATATTTCAATTTCCGCTTTACTGGTACAGCTCACCACCATTATTAAAAAAATGGTTCGATGATGTATTAACATATGGATTTGCGTACGGATCACAAGGAGATAAAGTGAAGGGGAAAGAATTTGGTGTAGCTATTTCTATAGGTGGATTAGAAAAAGACTATGAAAATAGTGGGATTACAATGGATGAGTTGACGAAACCATTCCAAGCTACATGCCTATATACAGGTATGGAATTTATACCTTCCTTTTATTTATATGGTGCAGAATATAAACTAAGTGATGAAGAGATTGATAAAAGTGCACCTGAGTATGTGCAATATGTAATGAACAAGAAGTATTCTAATATATAATGAAAAATAGCCATTTACTTGTGAAGTAAATGGCTATTTTATATTCTTCTTATATTCACTAAGTATAATCTTTAGTAAATTAATAGTTAATCTGGTAAAATAAAAAACCTAACATATATAAAGGGGAGTTTTACTTGAGAACGATGCGACAATTATTACAAAAGAGAGCAATGCAGTCACCAAATTTGGAAGCGCTTGTAGGAGGGAAGAAAAGATATTCGTTTCAGCAATATAATGAACGAGTAAATCAGCTTGCACATTATTTGTTACATAATGGTGTGCAAAGAGGAGATCGTATAGGAATACTATGCAAAAATAATCACCCATTTCCAAGCGTTATGATGGCAAGTTTAAAAATTGGAGCGGTATTTATTCCGCTAAATCATCAGCTTACTGTATATGAATTAGAAACAATTGTAAAAGAAGCGAAATTAAAAGTGTTAGTTATTGATGAAGAATTTAGTGAAGTGTTATTAAATGTTGATGCTGTTAAAGAAATTCCTTATGTAATTCAAACGACAAAAGAAGGTTTTGGTTCATTTGAATTAGAGCTGCAAAAACAGCCAACGACAGAACCGAACGTAGAAGTTCATGAAGAAGACGACGCCATTTACTTATTTACTTCAGGAACGACTGGACAGGCGAAAGCATGTGTAATTGGACATAAAAACTTACATCACTATTTTGCTGAAATTGCGGGACAAAGAGAAATCCCAGCAGGTGAACGCTTTTTATCTGTGCATCCATTGTTCCATATGAGTGGCGTGCTTTCTATTTTAAATTGTATTTATCATGGCGTTACGATGATTTTCTTAGCTGATTCGAATCCTGCTATTATTTGGGATAAGATTGAAGAAGAGAAAATTACTACGATGCTTGCGTTCCCTGCTGTTTATAGTTACATGCTTGATGAATTAAATAAAAAAGAACGTAATATTTCAACCTTTAAAGTAGCACAAAGCGGTGGTACAAAAGTGCCAGAAACACTCATTCAAAAATATATGGAAAAAGGAATCTATATGGTGCAAGGTTATGGTAGTACAGAAGGTTGGGTTGTAACCTCATGGCATCCAATGATGGGAAAAGAAAAGATGTCTTCTGTAGGAAAAACCTTGAAAAATGTAGAGGTGAAAATTGTTCATCCGGAAACAGGACATGAACTAACAACAAATGAAGTTGGAGAGATTCATGTGAAAAGTCCATACATGTTTAAAGGGTATTGGAATAATGAAAAGGCGACAAAGAAGGTAGTAAAAGATAACTGGTTTAACATGGGCGATGCTGGCATGATAGATGATGATGGATTCCTGCATATTATGGGAAGATATAAAGACGTTATTATACGCGGTGGTGACAACGTATATCCAGATCAAGTAGAAGATGTTATTCATGAAATACATGGTGTTTTAGAAGTTGCAGTAGTTGGAGTTCCAGATGACTTTTGGGGAGAGGTTCCAAGAGCTTACATTGTGAAGGATGGTGAAACAACATTAACAGAAGAAAGTATTATTCAGTATTGTAAGGAGAAGTTAGCAAGTTATAAAATACCAGAAGTAGTATTCATAGACGAGTTACCGAAAAACGCTTTAGGAAAAGTGTTGAAGAGGGAATTACGAGATGCGGTTCTTGTGAAATAGAAAATTATAAAACGATGGAGAACCCAGTTATGTATAAGGCATGACTGGGTTTTTATGTATCAAAAACATAATGATTTACTAGATTTTGTATTTTGTGTAAGGTAATAAAGAATATTCAAAAAATAATTGAGGGAAGAGATATAAATGAAGCTACCGCTATTACAGGTAGAGACAGAGAGACTGATGATCCGTCCGTTCCAAAATGATGATTATGAAAGTTGGTTAGATCAATTTTCTTATTGATTATAAAAATAAAGAAATGGACAAATAAGGGGAAAGAAAATGAAGACTATAAACGTATTTCATTACGACGCATTTACGAATAAACCAAATAAGGGAAATCCAGCAGGTATTGTATTAGAAGCAGATGGATTAACGGAAGAGGAAATGCAAATTATTGCTGAAAAAGTTGGATATAACGAAACAACTTTTGTTCTTTCCTCAGAAGTAGGAGATATAAGAATGCGCTATTTTACACCTGGTTTTGAAATGGATTTATGTGGTCATGGGACAGTAGGGACGATATATGCCTTGCGCGAAAAAGGTTTATTAGAAGAGAAAAGTAACCTTACGATTGAAACGAAGGCAGGGATTTTACCGATACAAATAGGTGTAAATGAAAATGGAGAAACCTTTATTAAAATGAGGCAGACAGCACCTCAGTTTAAAGATTTTGCAGGTTCAAAAGAAGAATTAGCTCATAGTATCGGTTTAGAAGTAAATGATTTAGATGTAAGTTTACCGATAGTATATGGAAGTACAGGAAACTGGACTGTAATTGTGCCGATTAAAAATCTAGATGCGTGTGAGAGAATGAAACCTAATAATGCTGCATTTCCATCGGTATTAAAAGAAATACCTAATGCTTCTATTCACCCAATTTGTCTAGAAACTTATGATGAACTAGCACAAATGCATGGCCGTCATTTCTCGTCAGCTTATGCTGGGACGATTGAAGATCCAGTGACAGGAACAGCTTCAGGTGTAATGGGAGCGTATTATGCGGAGTATTTAGAGAAAGATTTTGAACATGAATTGGGTTTAATCGTTGAGCAAGGACAGGAAATAAATAAAGATGGCCGTGTAACTGTTTATGTAACGAAAGGGATAGAAAACGAAAAGTTACAAATAGATATTGCTGGAACAGCGGTGTATGTGAAAGAGTTTGAAGTTTCAATATAAAAAAAGAAAGCCCGGCATACATCCGGACGTTCACTATCTGTTCAATACTTCAATATACGAAGCATTTCCAGTTGTTCTTAAAGCGGAGCGGAAATTATTATTTTCTAACGCCACAGCAACTTGTTGTAATTGCTGTGCATCATCATGATGGATAAGTAAGCTGTCAGCACCGCTTTCTTCTATATGAATATGTTCGACGTTTCCAATGGCATCATGTACAGCTTTTAAAAATTCAGGTTTCATGGTGTCCTCCTATATGTATGTAACGTTTTTATTTAGTATTTCCTTATTTTTGAAATATAAAAGTAAATGAAAGGAGAAATAAAATGAATATAAAGCAGTTTAACGAACATATAACATCACTATTTGGAGAGCATCTTCATAAATACGGCGATGATGAATATGGTTTTACTCATATAAGTAAAGATGAATTTCACAAAATCGGTTACACAACAAATTTAACGTTAGAAACTATTGAAGAAGCGTATAGAAATGGAGTCGATATGATAGTTACACATCATGCGCCGTGGAGTTTTTTATTTGGTATGGAAGAGGCTTGTATTGAGAAATTGAAGCAATATGAAATGAATCATTTTTGGGTTCATTTGCCGTTAGATTTTGTAAAGTTTGGCACATGTACATCGTTATTTAACGGAATTGGGATAGATACAATACTGGAATATTCCACGTATGAGGAAGAAGAACTACCGGGAATAGGAGAATATAAAGAAGCGATTCCTTTTTCAAACTTAGTTGGAAAACTTGAAGAAAGAATGGAAGAGAAAGTGAAGAGCTGGAGAAATCACGATAAACCAGTAAAACGGATTGCGATTTTAACCGGTGCAGGAAACAATACAAATTTGATTGAACGTGCATTAGAAAAAGGGTGTGACACGTACATAACAGGTGAAAAAACATTATATACAGTGCAACATGCGAAATTTAAAGGGATTAATTTAATTGTAGGCAGTCATACGTTTACAGAAGTGTTTGGTGTAGAAAGTTTGGCTCATAAGTTAAAAGAAAGAGATAATTCAATAGAAATTACTAGATTAAATGAAGAACATTTGGAGTGAAGAAATTACATCGCATTACCATCAATGGAATGAACTATATGATGGAATATTGAAAGACGCAGTTGCAATGAGATAAAATTATCTTTTGTTATATTAAGATTTTTAGGAGGAATTCCCTTATGTTTGTCAAATAATAGTAAAGTTGTCTTTTGAATTAAGGGAATATTCGGAGTTAAAGGGTGAGAGAATGGATATTTCAATAATCACTGCACAACTAGTTAAGGAGAAAGTGATTTCACATTATCCAAATAGTGTAAAAGTGTTAAACGGGGGAACAACAAGTACTATATATTTGTTAGATGAACAATACGTTGTAAAGTTGAATGAATCGGATGTCATACGTGAAGAAGCTTATTTTCTTCAGTTTTATAAAAAGGATGAATTATTTCCAAAGCTTTTTTATAAGGAACCTTTAAATCGCTATATTGTTTACTCATTCCTTGAGGGCACAACTTTTTGCAAACTAGGCCATAAACGGAGCGTTCTTTGTAAACTTGTAAAGGAAGTTATCAATAAGTATGAAGTAGCTACAGAGATTGATGGCTGGGGATGGAAAGAAAACCTAGTTCAATCTTGGAATGAATTTTTAACGACAAATGTGATGGAAGCTCATGAAAATGTAAGACGTTACATAAGTGAGGAAGCGTATAGAACGGTTTTTAAGTTAGCAAATAGTCCAAGTAGGGGGACTGGAATAAATCAGCCATTTTTATTGCATGGTGATCTTGGATTTCATAATTTTATATTTCAAGAGAATAAACTGCACGGTGTAATTGATCCTTTACCAGTGTTAGGAGATTCTATATATGATTTAATTTATGCGTTCTGTTCAACTCCGGAAGATTTAACAAAAGAAACGATTGGTTATGCGATGAAACAATGTGTATTTCATAAAAATGACCGTGATTTATATGAAGAGATAGTCATAGGATTATATTTGCGTATAGATACATGTTTACGGCACCACCCGAAAGATTTAGAAGATTATTTAGCAGCTTGGCGTTATTGGATGGGTGAGGTTGAGGTGACTTTATAGTACAAATATTTTTAGGGGAGATGGTGAGATGAATGTTGTAGAAGCGAAAAAGGATTTACTGTAATTCCATTATCGGTTACATTTGTCTATTTACTTACTTTTATAAGTTTATTAATTGAACATAAAAAAGCAGCTTAATAAAAATTTAGGGATAGGGGAAATTATGATGAAAAATTTCGTTTGTACAACGTGTGGCGTGCAGTATGCAGCGAGTGTAGAAGAACCAGTGAGTTGTCATATTTGTGATGAAGAAAGGCAGTATGTGAATCCGAAAGGGCAGTCTTGGACGACTTTAGAAAATTTGCAAACAGATGATACATATAAAAATGAAATAATTAAAGAGGAAAATGGACTTTATAGTATTACGACAAAACCAGGATTTGCGATCGGTCAAACGGCATTTGTAGTGAAAACAGAGTCATATCGTTTACTGTGGGACTGTATTACGTATTTAGATGAAACGACAATTACGAAAATAAAAGAGCTTGGCGGATTAGATGCGGTTGCATTGTCTCATCCTCATTATTATTCAACGCAAGTAGAATGGGCAGAGACATTTGATGTACCAATTTATATACATGAAGATGATAAAGAGTGGGTGATGCGTCCGAGTAGTCGTATTATTTATTGGTCTGGTGAGTCTTTACAATTAGCTGATGGATTAGTCATTCATCGTTTAGGGGGACATTTTAAAGGTGGATCTGTCTTACATTGGGAAGAAGGTAATGACGGAAAAGGAATTTTGTTAACAGGTGATATTATTCAAGTTGTAGCAGATGAGCGGTGGGTAAGCTTCATGTACAGCTATCCAAACTTAATTCCACTACCAGCGAGAAAAGTGGAAGAAATGGTGAATCGAGTGAAGCCGTTACAGTTTAATCGTTTATACAACGCTTTTCATCGAGTAGTAAAAGAAAATGCAAATGAGGCAGTTGAACGTTCTGCTGACAGATATATAAAAGCAATAGAAGGAAAGTTGTTTCATACGTAAAAGGAGAGTAGCTTAATGAAAAAGTTAGTATGTTTTGGAGATAGTATTACAGCTGATGAAACGTTTTATGATGGAATGCCGAGATTAACACCACGTTTGCAAGAGATGTTTCCGAACTGGAAAGTAGTGAATGCAGGTGTTCCAGGTGATAATACATTCGATGCGTTAAATAGGATTGAAGAAGATGTAATATTATATAAACCAGATTTCGTAACAGTTTTTCTTGGTACGAATGATGCAGTTTCTTTTTCTCAAGTGTCATTACAAGCATATAAAGAAAACTTAGAGAAGATTGTGAACCAAGTTTCATCAGATAAAGTACTACTGATTAGTCCTGCACCAGTTGATGAAGAAAGACAGCATAATAGAACAAATAGAGTGCTTAGTCAGTATGCAGACGTGGTGGAGAAAGTGGCGAAAGAAACAGGAAGCTATTTTCTAAATTTGTATGCTGAAATGATTCAAGAACTGAATTATAAAAGGTTTGTAGAAAATGATGAAAAAGATGGATTACACTTTGGTCCAGAAGGTTATGAGTATCTAGCGAAGTTAATTGGTGAAAAGTTAAAAGGGATTTTATAAAAAAAGCAAAGCGATATCGCTTTGCTTTTTCGTATTTCTTTCGTAGTCCATAAACTTATTGATTGCTGTAATTTGGACAGATATTTTGCATTTTTATCCCGCATTAACTGCCCGTAAATGCCCGATTGGTGAGGGCTAATAATCAGTGGGGGATGAACAAAAAAAACCTGATTAAAGTTTCACTTTATGTGGGTAAAAGGCTAGTGCTGTTTTAAAGTAATATAAATTTATTTTTAAAAATTTATATTTCGTAGTTGAAAATTAATAGAGGTGTAACTATAATAGTTACAGTAAGTTTATTATTTTGAAATGTCCACATTGAATTACAAGAATGAAGGGAGTTTTTATGTAAATCAAAAAGCTATAAAAATCTATTAATTTTTATAATAAGATAAAATGCTTTTCAGTTCATACACATTATTAAATATGTTATTTCTAATAGAAAACTAGAGGTGGAAAAATGAAAAAATTTAAAGGTATGTTAATATCATCACTTGCAATTACAACTTTTGCTGGGGTAGGTACGACATTTGTAACAAATACAGTATATGCTGCTAATGACGATTCTAGTAAAATACAAGTTCGTTCTAATAAGAGTATAAACACAACAACTGGCTCGAGATTGCCTGTATTATCAGTCAATCCTTATGATGAACCTAGATTTTCAAGACAGGGATATCTTGAAGAGGCACCTTTAGGAATTAATGCTCCTTATGCTTGGGGAATTAAAGGAGGAAATGGCCAGGGAGCAAATTTTGTAGATTTGGAAGAAGGCTGGTTACTAAATCATGAAGATTTAGTCGGTCAAAATATTGAATTTATGTCTGGAAAAATGAGTAATGATCTTTCTCACGGTACTTCAGTTCTAGGTGTTGTTTCGGCAGCTGACAATGGGATTGGGAATATTGGGATTGCACCAAAAGCAAAGGCAAAAGTAATTTCAGTGATCCGAGATAATGGGAGAATCGATGTAAGAGATGCTATTTTAAGTGCCGTAGATTCTTTACAGGCTGGAGATGTTTTATTAATAGAAGAATCCTTTAAATATGATGGATATGGAGATGACCCTTTACCAGTAGAAGTATACCCGAGTATATTTAACGCAATTCGCAAAGGTACAGATAAAGGCATTATTATTGTAGAAGCAGCTGGTAATGGTGGGATTGATTTAGATGAATTTAAAGACCGTAATGGTAAGCAGATTTTAAATCGAAATAGTCCAGACTTTAAAGATTCAGGAGCTATTATAGTTGGAGCATCTACAGCAAGAGTTCCTCATAAACGTTTAGCTTTCTCTAACTATGGTAGTAGAATTGATGTATATGGTTGGGGAGAGTATGTTGATACATTAGATACATATCAAAATCAAAATAGTAAAGGACAAAAAGTTACAGATCAGAACATAATTAATCGTTATACTTCTAATTTCCGTGGTACTTCTAGCGCTTCGCCTATAATTGCTGGGGCTGCTGTATCGATTCAAGGGATTGCTAAAGAACATTTAGGTAAGGCATATACACCAAAAGAATTGAGAGCAATTTTAAGTAATCCTAATACAGGCACAAAGTCTAATAACCCATCATCTGATAAAATAGGGGTTTTACCAGATTTAAAAGCAATTTTGTCTAACCTTGGATTTCATAGTGATTTGACTACCAATGATCCTATGGTATTTCCAGATAACGTAGAAAAAAATGAAGGAAAAGAAAATTCAACTTTCGTATTTCCAGGTGAAGAAACAAAAAGAACAGGTGATAAAAATTCAACTGTAACCTTCCCAGTAGAAGATTTAAAACAGGAGGAAAAAGAAGAGGGATTAATTGTTTTTCCTGATTAATAAAAAAATACTACCTTCCATTTGGAGGTAGTATTTTTTATTTCTTGTCAATAACAAGCAGGCATGAAATTTGTATTTGTTTATCTTTCATAATGAATTTAACTAAAAAAATCGAATATTTGACTGTTAATTTACTTTTTCGTCTCAATTTATTACATGAATTAATCTAGAAATGCTTGCTGTAATGCTTTCAGTCCATCGCTGTAAATACCATGAAACAGATTTATTGCCTCTTCATCACTAACCTCAACAGGAGTGAATGTACCAGACCACTCTACTAACGATGTGTTACTTTCAGTACCTTCTTTCACCTGGATTGTAGATAGATAATTAGTGACTGGGAATGGTGCATTCATGATTGAATACGTGTAGTAGCGTTCTTTATCATTGAATACTTCTAAGCGTTCTATAATTGTATCGCCATCTGGATTAGCTAGATGACGTACACGACCGCCTTCAGTTAATTTACTGCTAGGTATATAAGGTAACCAGTCTGGAAGGGAGTTGAAACCTCCGATTAATTGCCATACTTGTTCAGGTGAACCGAAAATTTCCATAGATGTAGTAGTATGTGCCATGTTCATTACGCTCCTTTTTATCTCGATATTTGCGAGCAAATAATCAGTGGGGATGACCCCACTGATTAAGGTTTCAAATTATTTTACGTTGATTGGTAGTGGTGCATTAGGTGCTACTAGTTTTTGTTCGCGCATTTCTTCCCAGAATGCTGCTGGAATTACTGTATTTAAGGCGTTTTGGTCTTCTACAATTCGTTCCGGTTTACTTGCCCCAGGAACAACGGCAGCAACTGCTGGATTTGCTAGTGAAAATTGTAATGCAGCAGCTTTGATGCTGATTTCGTGACGATCTGCAAGAGCTTTGATTTTCTCAACTTTTGCAATAATTTCTGGCGATGCTTTTTGATATTCGAAGTGAGCGCCGCCAGCAAGAATACCTGAGCTATATGGGCCACCAACAACAATATCCATATTATGCTTTACAGATGCAGGCATTACTCGTTGCAATGCACGTTCGTGGTCTAATAATGAATAGCGACCAGCTAATAAGGATATATTTGGTTTCGCTTCTTCTAAATCAAGCATAAGTTCAATTGATTCTACTTTGTTTACTCCAAGCCCCCAGCCTTTAATGACTCCTTCTTCACGTAAACGTGTTAGCGCACGGAATGCTCCTGTTCGAGCAATTTCAAATTGTGAAATCCACGCATCACCATAAAAGTCTTGTGCTAAATCATGAATGAAAACAAAGTCTAGACGATCTGTTTTTAAACGTTTCAAACTTTGCTCGATAGAACGAAGTGTTGCATCTGCGCTATAGTCATTGATCATTTTATTTTTGCGACCAAATTCGAAAAGCCCGCCTTTTTCACCTAAATCACGTGCAGATGGATCTTCTAATTCATCCGAAATAGTTCGACCTACTTTCGTACTTAAAAAGTAATCATCACGATTTCTTTTTGATAGTGCTTCACCAAGACGAATCTCCGCTAAGCCAGATCCATAAAGTGGAGCTGTATCAAAGTAACGAACGCCATTCTCCCAAGCAGCATCCACTGTAGCGATTGCTTCTTCCTCTGGGATATTACGGTACATATTTCCTAGTGGTGCTGTACCAAACCCGATTTTTTCTTTTAGTAATTTACTCATTATAGATATCCTCCTAAAATGTATTTGAAAATTATTTATTCATTGTGAATGGATGTGAAAATGAAAACATGTCATTTTATCGTCTGACAAAATGTATGAGAAAAATACTCACTTTAAAGTAAAGGTACTAACAGGTAATTTTTAACACTGCATGACTCACTCAACTCTTACAAATGCTATTATGAAATGTATTTTACATAATGAAAAGTACGTACTTTAAAGTGATATAGATACTAAAAAGTAATACAGGTACTTTTTGGTGCCGTACTACTCATCTGCTGTTTACGTATGCTATTATGAAACATGTTTAACAGGGTAAAAAGTACGTACTTTAAGGTGCTATAGATACTTAAAAGTAATATTTAAATATTTTAGCTTATTTGTCTTATAAAATTATTAAAGGAGATTTTTATATGAAAACATACAATATTCCTGTAGAGGCAACTTTAGAGGTTATCGGTGGAAAGTGGAAAGTAGTTATCCTTTGTCATTTAAAGAAAGACAAAAAGAGAACGTGCGAATTAAAACAATTAATGTCTGGTATTACACAAAAGATGTTAACGCAACAATTACGTGAATTAGAAGAAGATGGTGTAATCGAGAGAAAAGTGTATAACCAAGTGCCACCAAAAGTAGAATACTCTTTAACTGATTACGGTCATTCTTTAGATTCTATACTCGATACTCTTTGTAACTGGGGAGAAAATCATCTTGAAAAGAATGGTAACACGTCTATGCTTATAACCGCAGTTGAATAAAGAAAGAAAAAACGAACGAGAATACGTTCGTTTTTTCTTTTTGTATAGAGGGAGATTTTTAAGCAGCATAATTACTTTTTTGTAATATAGGTACTTTTTTGTGCTGTAGGAACTAAAATGTGCCGTATAGAAAATTATTTGTTTTTACGTAACAATAGAGAAGAAATTTAGAAAAAAGGAGGGAGATCGTGTGAAACAATACAATATACCGATAGAAGCAACTTTAGAAATTATCGGGGGAAAGTGGAAAGTCGTCATTTTATGTCACTTAACGAAAGGAACAAAGCGAACGAGCGAGTTGCAGCGTCTAATTCCTGAAATTTCTGTTAGAATGTTGACGCAACAATTACGTGAGCTAGAAGATGATGGTGTGATTACACGTGAAATCTATAAAGAAATTCCACCCCGAGTAGAATACTCCTTAACTGATTATGGGTGGTCTTTGCAAAATGTATTAAATCAATTGACCGTATGGGGAGAACGATGCATAGATAGAAAAAACACAGAAGTTAAGTGAAATCTCTATATGTAATATTGAAAACACCACCTAATGACGAGGTGGTGTTTTTCGTTTTAAAACTTTAGAAAGTTGTTATGATGAAAAGTAAAATTTTTGAGGACCTGTTTCAGTCATGGGTACTTAAAAGTGCCTACATCACTTTAAAGTACGTACTATGCTTCATAATATAACCGTTTTATAATGACACTCGTAGCAAGAAGTCAGTACAATAACGATTTTAAGCTATGTTCAAAAAGACTTATTAACTAGTATAGTTTTTTGTTCAATTTTTTAGTAGGAGATGTTTTTATGGTTGAAGAACTTTTTTATAAAAAAATACTCAAAAATCTGTTTTCAGATCCAGTTCAAATTACACTTTGGAATGGAGAAACAATCCAATATGGCGAAGGGGAACCTCAATTTCACATAACATTCCATAAGCCACTTTCAAAAAAAGAAATCGCTAAGGATCCTTCTATTGCATTCGGTGAAGCATATATGAATGGGGATCTTGAAATAGAGGGTAACCTTGAAAAAGCAATTCAATCTATTTATAAAAGGCAGGATAGCTTTTTAGGTGATAGTAAGTTGCAATATTTCAAAAGTAAATGGAATTTCTCAAAACAAAAAAATAAAGATGATATTGCTCATCATTATGATATTGGGAACGATTTCTATAAATTATGGCTTGATGAAACAATGACATATTCTTGTGCATATTTCCAAAATGAGCAAGATTCTTTAACGACAGCGCAGCATAATAAAGTGAATCATATTTTGAAAAAGTTGAACCTTCAAAAAGGTGATACGCTATTAGACATCGGTTGTGGGTGGGGTGAACTCATTACAGCTGCCGCTAAACAGTACGGTGTGAAAGCGATGGGAGTAACGTTAAGTGAGGAACAATATGCTAAGACTTCTGAGCGAATTAAACAAGAGGGACTTACGGATTTAGTTGAAGTATCTTTACTTGATTACCGCGATATTAAGAATCATAAATTTGATAAAATTGTTAGTGTAGGTATGATCGAACATGTAGGAAAAGACAACATTACGCAATACTTTGAAACAGTTAACAAATTATTAAATGATGGCGGGATTTCTCTGCTGCATTGCATTACTTCTCCGGCTAATGGTGGTGCTACGAATGGTTGGATTGAAAAATATATATTCCCTGGTGGGTATGTTCCTGCTGTGAACGAATTAATCACGAACATGACAAACGAACAATTTTTTATTGTGGATGTAGAAAGCTTACGTAGACATTACGGAAAAACATTACAACATTGGGCTCGAAATTTTGAAAACGTACTAGAGGAAGTTCGTAAAACGAAAGATGAGCGATTTATCCGCATGTGGCGTTTATATTTAAATGCATGTGCAGCTTCGTTCTTTACAGGTAATATTGATTTACATCAATTTGTATTTACAAAAGGGATTAATGATACAATTCCGATGACACGTTCGTATATGTATGAATAAGAGCATGTAACCAAGTAGCTCTCAAGTCATTGAGTATAAATAAAATGATGATAGGATATAAGTCTATAACGTAAAGTCGAGATGGGAATCAGAAAATGATTTCTATCTCGACTTTTTAGTATATAATTTTAAAATTAAAACTATATACTTTTAAAGAAAAAATATATAATAAATGTAGAAACGAAAATTTATGAGCAAGGAAGTTGAAGAACATGACATTAACAATGGGCTTTATTGGATTTGGAAAATCAGCTAACCGTTATCACCTACCTTATCTAAAGACACGTAATAATATAAAAGTAAAAACGATTTTTGTACGTCAAATAAATGAAGAATTAGCGGCTCCATATGAGGAAAGAGGTGTTTACTTCACTACTGATTTGGACGAATTGTTGAATGACAAAGAAATTCAAGTCGTGACGATCTGTACGCCAGCACATACGCATTATGAATTAGCAAAAAAAGTTATACTAGCCGGAAAATCAGTTATTGTTGAAAAACCATTTTGCGATACAGTAGAACACGCCAAAGAATTATTAGCATTAGGACGAGAGAAAGGTGTAGTCGTTATGCCTTATCAAAACCGCCGTTTTGATGGTGATTTTTTAGCTGTGAAGCAAGTAATTGAACAAGGATTCCTTGGTGATATTATTGAGATTGAATCACATATTGATTATTTCCGTCCTAGTTCAATCACTCATGAAGCTCCAAAAGAAGAAGGTTCATTTTACAGTTTAGGTATTCATACGATGGACCGCATGATTTCACTATTCGGCCGTCCAAATACAGTGACATACGATATTCGTAATAATGAAGTGGAAGGTGCGGTTGATAACTATTTCGATGTTGGTCTACATTATGGAAATCAGTTGAAGATTAAGCTGAAAACGAACCATATCGTAGCAAAAGATTATCCACGCTTTATCGTTCATGGAACAAATGGCTCTTTTATTAAATACGGTGAAGATCAGCAGGAAAATGATTTGAAAGCGGGTATTATGCCTGAGAGTGCAGGATTTGGTGAAGATTCGCCGATGTATTATGGAATTGCTAAGTATCGTAATGCAAATGGTGACTGGATTGAAAAACAAATTAAAACGCCGCTTGGTGATTACGGTCGTTTCTATGATGCAGCGTATGACACAATTGTAAATGGTGCACCAAAACTTGTGAAAGATGAAGAAGCAGTAACGAATATTGAAATCTTGGAAAACGGATTTGCTGCCCCATCACCTTCAGTTTACAAACTTGAGGCTTTACATTTGAATGAATAGAAGAGAGTTTGCAGTATAAAGGAGGTATGGAAATGGCAAGCGGATCAACACAAGTAAAATACCTCGGCATTTATCAAAAGATTAAACAGCAAATTTTAGACGGTGAATATAAAATCAACGAAAAAATTCCGAGTAGCTCCGTCCTTGCTGAAGAATTCGATGTTTCAGCACTTACGATTAAAAAAGCGCTGGATCTATTAGTAAGAGACGGCTACATTATCCGTCGGCGCGGAAGTGGAACAGTGGTACAAGATTGGCATCAGCAGGAAAAGGCACGAATGATTCAAACTTTAACAGGTACGAAAGCTGTTTACGGTAGTGAGGTAGAAAGTAAAATTATCGAGTTTGCGATTGTAGGTGCTGATGAAGTAGTTGCTGAGAAATTGGGAGTTTCAATTGGTGATTTCGTCTATAAAATCATTCGCCTCCGCATCATTCACAGCATTCCGACGATTATGGAGCATACATGGATGCCAATTTCGGTTATCCCAGGTGTTGAAGCTTCTGTTTTAGAGGAGTCGATATACTCACATATTCAAAATAAACTTGGTCTTGAAGTAGGGACATCTGTTGTCAGGGTTAAAGGGATTCGCCCAGATGATAGGGAAAAGCAGTTTATGAACTTAACAAATCAGGATTTCCTAATGCGAGTTGAGCAAGTAGCTTACTTAACGGATGGACGAACTTTTGAATATTCTTATGCAGATCATCTACCGGAAACCTTTGAGTTTGAAACAGTCATTACGGCAAAAAAATTATAAAGAGACATAAAATAGGTTGAGGCAAGCATTGTCTCAACCTATTTTATGTCCTCTACAGTTATGATTCATCTGCTGTAATCAGCATGGATGTGTTCCCGGTTTTTTCAAGATGAACTTCTCCCCAGGAACAGAGGGAATCGAGTATAGCTCCTAAAGACGAACCGTAATCCGTTAAAGAATACTCTACTTTTGGTGGTACTTGGTCATATACTTTCCTTTGGATTACACCATCTTCTTCTAGTTCCCGTAATTGTTGCGTTAACATTTTTTGCGTAATACCAGGCATTAAACGTTTTAATTCACTCGTTCTTTTTGTTCCTTTTTTTAAATGACAAAGGATAACAACTTTCCACTTTCCGCCAATAACTTCTAAAGTCGCTTCTACAGGAATATTGTATGTCTTCATAAAAAAACTCCTTTGATGAATTTAGATTACAGTTGTGAGCCTACATCCGTTGCAATACTAAAATTATTTCTTTTTAGTACCTATAACACTTTAAAGTGCGTACTATTTATTGTGCTAAATATCGGTCATAATAACCGATGTAAGAGAGAAATAAGCAGAACGGCACTTAAAAATGCATATGTTACTTTTTAGTACCTATAACACTTTAAAGTACGTACTTTTTATTAGGATGAATATAATCCATAATAGCACTTGTAAGCAAGAAATGCGTGAAATGTGCTTTGAAGGAGCCATCATGCTATGGGGAATTTTACATGAGAATAATTTGTTGTGTTATTAAAATTAATCCAAGACTTAACAGTTGATTAATTGAACTGTAAAGTTTAAAATTACAGTAAGATTTTTAAAAGTGAGTTGTTAACGTCTGTAAAATGTAGCATGAATAATAGAGATAAATGAAACATTGCTGAATAATTAACATTATGTGAATTTGATTCTAAACTGTAATTTTTTTTAATACATTTCAATAAGCGATATTTAAAATGTACGTTTAATAACATTAAAGGAGTGAGTTAAATATGGTAATTCTATATACAACAGCAAGCTGTGCTTCATGCCGAAAAGCGAAAGCATGGCTTGAAGAGCATCAAATTGATTATATTGAAAAAAACATCGTATCAAATTCTATGACAGTTGATGAGCTTAAATCGATTCTTCGTTTAACTGAAGAGGGGGCTACTGAAATTATTTCAACTAGATCCAAAACTTTTCAGGACTTAAATATAAATATTGATGAGCTCTCGCTAAATGAATTTTATACATTAATAATTGAGCATCCACTAATGTTGCGTCGCCCGATTATGCTGGACGAAAAAAGATTGCAAATTGGTTTTAACGAAGAAGAAATTCGCAAATTTTTACCACGTAGTGTCCGAACATTTTTAAACATTGAACTGCAAAAGTTGGCTAATTAATAAGTAATAGTATGAAAGAGAAATTTTTTGAAAGGAGGAAACTGAAGGTGATAGAAGTATGCGTTACAGTTAATTATAAAGATAGAAACTATCAAACAAATGTCATTGTGAACAAAGATACGATTTGGACAAAAATTGAACAGTTGGCAGAAGAACAAGTGAAGAAACAGTGGGGTTTTTAAACTTAATTATTTAAAAAAATGAAGTTATATGCTAGAGATTATAACTAAATTCAAAATTTTTCAGGTATTAAATATAAATAAGAAATTTTCTTGAAAGGAGGAAGCAGAAGATGATTGAAGTATGTGTTACAGTTAATTATAATGATAGAAATTATCAAACAAATGTTATTGTGAGTAAAGATACGATTTGGACAAAAATTGAACAGTTGGCAGAAGAACAAGTGAAGAAACAGTGGAGTGTTTAATTTTCTTTTTAACTTAAAAAGCTAAATGAAGTTATCAGATATAGGTGGGACGGGATAGAATATAAGGGAATTAATTTTTTATGGCAAGAAGCATTCCACATGTTTTAACGTTCTAACCAATCTGTAATATTTATGGCTACAGTATGTTAATATATGAGAAACAATATTTTTAATCGTAGGAGGAAAATCATGAACAGCGACTTTACCTTGGCCATACACAGTTTAACTTATTTAGCTTTACAGTCAGACCGGATGTCAACAAGTAATGCTATTTCAGAAAGTGCAGGTGTTCATCCAGTACGCATTCGCAAAGTACTAAGTTTGTTAAAAAAACATAAGTTTATACAATCGAAAGAGGGGACTGGTGGCGGTTTTATTTTCGCTCGCGATTTAGATGAAATTAATCTTTGGCATATTTATCAGATAACCTCTGAAGGTGCTTTGCAGCCGAAGTGTCCAGAATCAAACAATCAGTGTGTTGTAGGTTCGAATATGCGAAAAGTTCTTTTCGCTATTTTCTTAGGTGCTGAAGAGCATCTAGGTGAATACTTAAAGAATTATACAATGAAAGAAGTTGTTGACCTTATCAATCAAGAGCGTTAAGCGGCTTAATTATTATATAGCCGTGAGTTCTTAACACTTAAATGTAATGAAAAATATTACAGTATAATTTGTTTTTATATCTTTTTTATCGTCACAAAAAATATTTATAGGAAGGTGAAACGGTATGATGTCAAATAATAATCATGTTTTAAAAGTAGGAGATTGGGTTCGTGGAATATCAAATGAAGGTGAATTAATAGTTGGTTATATTGTATCACTTGATGATGTAGAGGATATAGTTACAGTTAGTATTGTGAAACGTGACGGCCAGTACACAATAAACGAAGCGATTTTACTCTTTAGTAAACACGTTAACAAACTCCCTGAATCAAAGGTAATAAATAAGGAACAAATCCTTTATCTTATAGATCTTGCATTATTAACAGGGGATGAAGAATGGTTTATCGAGCTTTCTTCAAAATTAAACTCGATAAAAGAGCTAGTTAATGAGGGATTTAAAAATTTAAACTTTTGAGGGTGCACACAATCCGCCTTATGGGACACAATTACTTTTCGCATAAAAGGAAATGATGTAAAAACGATTCATTACAAGCATAGAGATATCCCTGAAGAAGAGCCGAACAAACTACAATTAAGATGATATTGAAGTGATTTGTTTGTGTATTCCTGATAACGAGAATTATGTAAATGAGCTGTCCATATGGGGCAGCTTTTTGTATTTTGCTCAGTGTAGCTTTTTAAATTGTATATGAATTCAATATTAATAATATATATCCTAAAATTTGGTTTTTGTATTTTGGGATTTTTTTCTTTTTACCTACATTAATTATTTATTAGAATATCTTTTATGTTTAAAATAAAATTTTTTGATAAAAGGGGATATAAGTATTTTTATAATAAGTCACCTAGAAAAACAATGTATTATTGTATTTTTTTACTAACTAATTCAGCTTTAAGCGATAAAAACAATGGCTACATGCTAACTGTAAAATATTATCCATATAAAATTATTCCGCTTTAATATTTCTGAAAATATAAAAATATTAATTTTATAAATATACACGTTATAATGAGGGCGTCGAGAGAAATTTTATTATCTCTGGAGAAAATATAAAAAATGCGATTATTAGTAAGAAAGGTGTGTGATTAGAGGCGAAATGTATGTAATGTGCTTCAGTGGCTTGTGTGAGTAATATCATCAGTGCTACCGAAGTTATGAAAGTAATGTATAGAATTGAGAAAGAAATGCCTCGCAAATGAAGAGAGGCCGGTTTAGCTAAAATTACTGTTAAAAGTAAAAAAGAGAAACCATTAAAGTAATACACTGTTATTAGAAATGTTGCAACGTATTTATGAAGTCTATTCTATATTGTTCTCTTAAGGGTTCTTTATATAAAGAGCGGATATTACGAGTAAACTTTTTTGTGAACGCTAACAATTATATTAGGACGCTAATTAGCGAATGTTTCAATTTGGATTCATTATGATGAAGGACATACAATGTGGGGCAACTTGTAAGGAATTCATTTTTCAAAAAGGGAATATTTGTTAGGTGCAAAGAGAGATGCAGGAATAGATACAAGGGGGAGTTATTATATGAACGGGAATACTGCAAAGAAAATAGAAGTTCAAGCTGAAAATACCGCACTAAAAAATGAGCAATATGCAGATCCGAAAAAGTGGCATAAGCAGGATACTACATGGGCACTCAGTCTATTTGGAACTGCAATTGGAGCAGGGGTGCTCTTTTTACCGATTAATGCAGGTTCAGGTGGTTTATTATCTTTACTACTAATTACATTGCTTGCATATCCAGTTATGTACTACTCACATAGGGCACTTGCTAAAATGATATACGCTTCTAATTCTGCTGATGAGGGGATCACAGGTACAATTAGAGAGTATTTCGGAAATAAAGCGAGTATCATTTTTAACATCGTATATTTCGGTTCAATTTATACAATCGTACTAATGTATTCGGTTGCGCTTACAAACACTGCAAGTAGTTTTATCGTGCATCAATTGCACATGCCAGAACCTCCAAGAGCTATTTTATCACTTGTATTAGTTCTTGGTCTTATCGCTATACTGAATTTTGGTCAAGATATTACTGTAAAGGTAATGAGTATGTTAGTGTATCCTTTCATAGTTTCTCTACTGTTTATCGCAATATCTTTAATTCCACAGTGGAATACGTCAATGCTTAGTTTTTCAGCTGTTTCAACTGCTTCAACAGGAACAGGCTATTTTGGGACGATATTGATGATTCTACCAATCATCGTATTCTCATTTAATCATTCACCTATGATTTCATCATTTGTTGTGAAACAGAGAGCTACGTATGGAATCGAAGCCACTGATGCTAAATGTGCGCAAATACAAAAGGTTTGTTATATCATGACATTCGCTGTTGTTATGTTCTTCGTTTGGAGTAGCGCATTGAGCTTGACTCCAGATGATATAAAAATGGCAAAAGAACAAAACTTATCAATTCTTTCATATCTTGCTAATGAGCTTAATTCGCCTGTAATCACTATTGCAGCTCCAATTATTGCTTTTGTGGCTATTACAAAGTCTTTCCTTGGCCATTATATAGGAGCATTTGAAGTAATGCGTGACATGATTATTAAGTTTGGTAAATCACGTGGAAAAGATATTGAAGAAAAAACAATTAAGACAATAATTCTTACTTTTGTTGTATTATCATGCTGGTTTGTTGCTTATACAAATCCAAGTATTCTTGGACTTATTGATTCTCTAAGCGGTCCTTTAGTTGCTGCTATCTTATGTCTATTACCGATGTATGCGATTCAAAAAGTGCCAGTACTAGCTAAATACAAAGGGAAAATGAGCAACGTATTTGTTATTATTGTAGGTGTACTTACTGTCTTAGCAAGTATTAAGTCATTATTCTAATTCACTACTGTTGGTTTTAGTATCAAAATAGTTGGATCTGAGAAAATAAGGAGCAAGTTTTGAATAGTTTTTTTCAAAACTTGCTCTTAAAATATTCTAAGGAATTAATTTTACAAATAAGTTTATTCATATTAGTCATCTAGCGTTTTGGTCATATACTCATCCAATATTATCAAGACCTAAATCGAAAAATTTTAAATATCAAGCGCCTAACGTATTATATATCCCTAATATGTTAGGCGCTTTTATTTTGGATAATAAATTTTGAACCTGAATTTGAATAGTATATTTCTCTATTTGATGCTTATTTAATATTGTAAAATTTGTATTGAAAGTTCGAGGTTTTAAAAGTATCATATACATATTCAAACATTTGAAGATGTATATGATACTTTTTGAAATTGAGGAAAAGTAACGGAGGGATTTCAATGGGAAACGAAATGCAACAATTTAAAGCAGATTTCTTTAAAGCCTTAGCACACCCTTTGCGAATAGGTATTTTAGAATTATTGTCAGAAGGTGAAAAAAGCGTAAACGAAATTCAAGATATTTTAAATAAGGAAGGCTCAGCTGTTTCTCAGCAATTAAGTGTACTACGTTCAAAAAATATTGTTGTTGGTAGGAAAGATGGAAAAAGAGTTTTATATTCTTTACGAGACCCTATTATTGTGGATTTATTGGTGGTTGCACGGAAGATTTTCAACAACCATTTAATCGATACGATTTCAATGTTAGAAGAGCTAGATGAAGCAGAAAGTGAAATGATGGCCAAGGAGGGATAGGTTGAGTATTGAGGTTAAGAAAGAAGATATCATCCAACATGGGATTGAAACATTTCGCTCATTAGGAGCTCATTACGTTTGTGAAGTTTGTATAAAAAGTGGAAATTCTTGTTGTTTTTCATGCCAACATTTACAAGATGGAGTTGGATGTCGAAAAAGAAATACTGCTTGTACAGCTTGGTTATGTGGAATTCAAGGTTTTTTATTTGATCAAATAGGATTACTGGATGAATGGAATCGTTTTTGGAGTGAAATTCCAGGACAAATGTTTCGTAGAGATATTACTCCAGATAAGGTAAGGATTAGATCGTT
The DNA here is from genome assembly GCF_039134555.1 of Bacillus sp. BR3(2024). Classification (NCBI taxonomy): domain Bacteria; kingdom Bacillati; phylum Bacillota; class Bacilli; order Caryophanales; family Bacillaceae; genus Bacillus; species Bacillus sp. BR3(2024). Next base: position 3,225,354 of record NZ_CP152433.1, on the reverse strand, counting down.
TATTGATACGAAGAAGCTAGATAGTCGAGCCGGAGAACGTTTAGCAGAAAGATTGAAATCCTATGTACAACAAGGTGGAGATATAGGTGAATTGGAGTGTCATTTAAGTAAAACATATAGTAAATATTAGGAGGTTTTTTATTTTTGTGAAAAGGACGATTTTCTGTATAAGGGACCGAGAAATACATTTGTAATCCAGATCTATTAAAAATAGAAAAGAAGGGTTTGTAATGAGAAAGTTATTTACAGGAAGGTTTGAAGGATATTCATTAGCACATTTTCAAAAGGATCTTCTTTCAGGAATGATTGTTGGAGTTGTTGCGATTCCACTTGCTATGTCTTTTGCTATAGCCTCTGGTGTTAAGCCAGAGTATGGGATTTATACAACCTGTATTGCTGGAATACTCATTTCACTGTTTGGTGGTTCGAAGTATCAAATTGGAGGACCTACAGGTGCTTTTGTTCCGATTCTTTTAGGAGTTGTAATTACCTATGGATACGAAAATTTACTACTCGCGGGTTTGTTAGCTGGAATTATTTTATGTCTTATGGGAATCTTCAAACTAGGCTCTTTAATTAAGTTTATTCCACGTCCTGTAACAATTGGTTTTACTTCAGGTATTGCTGTTATTATCTTTACGGGACAAATTGCTAGTTTTTTAGGTTTAACAGGTATAAAAAAGCATGAGGAATTTCTAGCGAATTTGAAGGAACTCTTCACTCATATCAGTACTACCAATTTTTATAGTGTTATAACTGCTTTGATTTGCTTTTTTGTTATACTCATAACACCAAAAATTTTACCAAAAGTGCCTGGTTCATTAGTAGGTGTTGTTATTTCAACTGTAATTGCAACTGTATTTTTCTCAGGTCATGTACCTACTATTGGTACAGCATATGGCACGATTCCAAATACACTTCCTCAGTTTGATATACCAGAAATCACATTAGAACGTATAAAACAGTTAATTGGTCCTGCATTTGTTATTGCGATGCTCGGTGGAATTGAGTCGCTTTTATCCGCTGTCGTGGCAGATGGTATGACAAATAGTAAACACAACAGTAACAAAGAGCTTGTCGGTCAGGGGATTGCAAATATTGTTACCCCGTTATTTGGCGGGATTCCAGCAACTGGAGCAATTGCTCGTACAGCGACTAATATTAAGAGTGGGGCTGTATCTCCGATGTCGGGTATTATTCATGGGGGATTTGTGTTATTGACACTTTTACTGTTAGCTCCATATGCTTCACATATTCCTCTTGCTAGTATGGCTCCCATTTTAATGGTGGTAGCTTGGAATATGAGCGAACAAAAACATTTTTATCACATACTCAAAATGAAGACAGGAGATTCCCTTGTATTACTAGTAACATTTTTACTTACTGTATTTACTAGTTTAACAACAGCTGTGGAGATCGGTCTTATTTTAGCTGTTATTTTGTTTACAAAACGTATGAGTAATATGCTTGTTATATCTAAAGTGCTTCCTGATCATACAAAAAAGAATGAAAAATTGTTATCGCATGTGGTAAATAAAGCTCATGATTGTCCACAAATTAGTATTTATACAATAGAAGGCCCATTATTCTTTGGGGCTGCTCAAACATTTGAACAAAATATTTTAGCGACTATTCATTATAAACCTAAAGTTTTAATTTTACGTATGGGAAAAGTTCCTTTTATTGATACCACAGGAGAGTCTTACTTTAGGAATATTGTTCAGCACTTCAAAAAACAAGGTGGCGTACTTCTTATTTCTGGAATTCAATCAGAGCTAAAAGCCAATCTAGATAAGAATGGATTGTACGCTGAGATTGGGAAAGAAAACTTTTTTGATCATACCGGGGAAGCAATTAATTGTGCTTTAGGACATCTGAATACAAGAAAATGTATAGGGTGTAAGCATTTTGCTTTTCATGAGTGTACAGGGCTTTCTCAGCAATCTCAGGAAATCAATACAATAAAGAATAAAGTAAATGCATTAGATTTTTAAAAATTTCACTTCACATACAAAGTTTGTTTGATTTCATCTACTTTTTCATCATTTTATTAAAAAATAGAGAAGAAGAAAGTTTGTTTTGGAGAATGTGGAGAAGATTTTTTACAAGGTGTGAACAAGTAGTTTTTTTATACATTCAACAAATAAGTATCAAACAGTAAGAAGAGAATATTTTCCGTATATTTAAACGGAAAAGGGAAATTAAAAATAATATTTATTTGATAGAATACACGAAAACGAGTGGAGGAAATAAAAATATGTCTAATTTACCAAATTGTCCAAAATGTAATTCAGAATACACTTACGAAGATGGGAATCTTTTTGTTTGTCCAGAATGTGCTCATGAGTGGACTTTAGAATTAGAAGCTGAAAATAATGAAGATACAAAGGTAATTAAAGATGCAAATGGAAATATTTTAAACGATGGTGATTCTGTAACAGTAATTAAAGATCTTAAAGTAAAAGGAACTTCATCAGTTGTAAAAATTGGTACAAAAGTAAAGAGTATCCGATTAGTTGATGGAGATCATAATATTGATTGTAAAATTGATGGTTTTGGAGCTATGAAATTAAAATCTGAATTTGTTAAAAAGGTATAAATACAATTTTGTTACATCAAAATTAGTTTGAAGTTAATGAATATACACTGTTTTTCAGCTGTACCCCGTGCCCAACAACTTAAGAATTTCGAATTACCTTGAAATGATAAAATGAACTTTGGGTTATGATTCAGCAGAGTTTTTGGGGAGTACCATGAAATTTTAGCTTGCTAGCAATATAGTACTGCCGAAATATTTGAAATAGCTATAAGACTATTCTTTCGATGGTATGATGAAAGATGTGGAAAAGGAATAGGTGTCAATCAGACCTCAATATTAACCTTCACTATTAGCAACAAAAAACCACCTCTCATAAAGGTGGTTTTTCAGTATTAATATATTTTAATTAGTCACGTCTAAATGGCCCTTTTGGAGCAATTAGCTCTAAATTAGTACCATCTGAATCAGGGAAGTAGGCAACTCCTGTACCAATTCCAGATTTCTAGCCATCTTCTTGAAAGATAATTGGTTCTCCATATGGGTGCTATCTTATGCCCATCAGGCTAACAAAATGGATTGCCTCTGAAACAAAAAAATGATTTTTATTACTATAAAAAACGTAAAGTATCTGTTTTTAGAAAAAATTAATTTTTGTAAATTGATGGAGATATAACTCAATTCTTTTATATATTTAGTTAAATATGATTGTCAGAATGAACTTAAAGTAATTATGATTTCTAGAAATGCGAACTGATGTTTTGAATTGGTTTAAAGTTGCTGGAACAAAATAAAACCAATTGAGCAAAAAAACTTGCAAAAATAAAAAGAGAGATGTATATTAATTGATGTATCAATAATTGATATATCAATTAATATTTTGACAAGAAAGAAAAGGAACATTTTATGAAGGAAATGTTCGTAAATATCAGTGGAGAAGAACGCAAAATACTTATTCATGTTCTATTACAGGTGCAAAAAAATGTAGAGAATATTAAAGAATAGAGAGTGTAGGGGGCAGAATAGTGTGGAAATAATCGCAGCTATTTTAGTCGGGATCGTAGCATTAGAACATTTGTTTATCATGATCCTTGAAATGTTTTTTATTGATTCAAAAGTAGCGAAACGTGCTTTCAAATTACCGAAGCATTTAGAAGGAGATCGAAACGTAGCCATTATGTTTGCAAACCAAGGTTTATATAATGGATTTTTAGCGGCTGGTCTCATTTGGGGACTTGTACTTGGACTCAATCCAATTGGTTATATGGTCCAATTATTTTTCGTAATTTGTGTGGTGATAGCAGCTATTTTCGGAGGTTTCACATCTAATAAATCAATTATTGTGAAACAAGGACTTCCAGCTGTTTTAGCACTGGTTGCCCTTTTATGTATGATATAGAATCAAAGTTTCTCAATAAAAGAACTCATTTTTGAAAAATACGCTATTCTTTCTGTAGAATTATAGGAAAGGATGGCGTTTTTGTATGTCTATTTCTATAAGTAGTGAATTATAACTATTCCCTCAAGGGACTCAACTGCTTTTCAGCTTTTGGATATATTTTCATCCATCTTTGTTTCCTCCTATTGTTGGATAGTGTAATAATTGATAAAAATTTTGATGAAATTGGATTATAACGATTGATCAAAAAAGTTAGTGATTAAAAATATTATTCTTTAGTACATACATTTTTAAGATGTTAAATATATTTCATAATAGTCTCTGTAAGATAGGGATAAGTAGAATAGTACTTTAAAGTACCTATAGCACTTTAAAGTGCGTACTTTTTATAACTTTGAATATCATTCATAATAGCACCAGTAAGAAGAAAACAAGCTTTACGGTACTACTAGTTACCAACGATGTTACAGCAGTTTATTTGGAATCAGATTGATTGAAGGGTTGTACTATATGGCCTAATAATTTCGAAAAAATGTCGGTGTGGCATAAAACAATTATGGAGGTTAAAAATATGAGCACTTCAAATTTGAATGAAATAAGTAAACAAATTTTAAAAGAGGAGGAAACGCTTCAATTTTCCTCTTTTACAAATGAAGATGCCTTGCAACTAGGTTTATTTATCGTTGAAACAGCAAAGCGAGAGGGGAAATTGATTGCTGTTGATATAACGAAAAATGGTGTGCAATTATTTCATTTCAAGATGACAGGGACAAATGCGGAAAATACGAAATGGATTGAGCGTAAAAAACGAGTCGTTTCCCTGCATGATCGTAGCTCGTATTATATGCAGATACAAAGTGAAATAACTGGAATTTCATATAATGAAAAATATCTTTTAGATACTTCGGAATATGCTGCGTTTGGTGGATGCTTTCCTATCAGGATAAAAAACGTAGGGGTTATTGGAATGATAACAGTTTCAGGATTACCACCAGAAGAAGATCACGAATTGGTAGTAAGAGCAGTTAAAAATCATTTGAACCAATAGTTGTAACTAGTCAATAGATAATTAAATTTAGGGGGCAATACTATGCCATTAATCGAGCTAAATACTTGGCCAACCATGTCAACAGAAGAAAAGAAGGAATTTATTTATAGTGTAACGGAACTTACAATAAAACTATTAAAAATTGTCCCTGACAAAATTCAAGTGTTGATAACGGAACTTGAGAAAGAAAACTGGGGGAAAGCTGGGGCTGTAGCAAGTGATGCTACCTTTGCTGTGAAAAGTAGGGTGTCCGATTGGGAGACAAAAGAGTCTTACGATACACTAGGTCGTAACGTTAATGGAATGGCTATTATTAAGGTTGATATATGGAATACATTTGATCAAGAGACAAAGGATAAGTGGGTAAACGAACTTACACAAGTAACATCTAAATATACTCATGCACCTTTGGATAAAGTGCTAATTCTTATTCGTGAAATGATTCCAGGGAACTGGGGACAAAGTGGTGTAACAGGAGCTAATGCAGATTTCCTTTCCAAAAGTCGTACATTTTAATCATTAAATAAAAAAGGCAAAAATGAACACATTTCTGTTCGTTTTTGCCTTTTTATTATTTGTCTGTGGTAATGAACATGATCCTTTATATGTTTAAGTAATATTCTCTAAAGTTGCCTCTACGGGAAAGTGTATTTCTTCATTTGAAAGTCTTTTTCATGGAATGTAGATTTCAATTTTTGAGCAAAATAAGCTAGGTTATATAAATGTTACTTTTTAGTACCTATAGTACTTTAAAGTACGTACTTTTTATTAGGGTGATTATCATTCATAATAGCACATGTAAGAGAGAAACAAGCTTTACGGTACTGGTAACTAACTATGTTACTTTTTAGTACCTACAGCACTTTAAAGTACGTACTATTCATTGTATTGAATATATTTCATAATAGTACATGTAAGAGAGAGACAAGCTTTACGGTACTAAAAAGTACCTATAGTACTTTAAAGTGCGTTCTTTAAAAAAAGAATGAAACCATTCATAATAGCGTTTGTAGAGATTAAATATGTTTTTTAGAAGATAAAAGGGCCTTTTTATCGCACTATTATGATAGGAATTATAGGGAAGAGGGGAAACTCAATTGAATTCATATACAGCATCGTCTTCAGAAGTTCAGACGAATCGAAGAAGTATATTTGCGTTGTTAGCGTTAGCAATTAGTGCGTTCGGGATTGGGACAACTGAATTTGTTAGTGTCGGTTTATTACCATCTATTTCGGAAGATTTACATGTGTCGGTTACAACGGCTGGTTTAACAGTTTCTTTATATGCGTTAGGCGTAGCGTTTGGGGCTCCAGTATTAACGTCATTAACAGCTAATATGTCACGAAAAACGTTATTAATGTGGATTATGATTATTTTCATTATTGGTAACGGAATCGCAGCGGTAGCAACAAGCTTCACTGTATTACTTATTGCGCGAATTATTTCTGCACTTTCGCATGGTGTGTTTATGTCAATTGGTTCAACAATTGCTGCGGCACTTGTCCCAGAAAATAAACGGGCTAGCGCGATTGCGATTATGTTTACTGGTGTAACAGTTGCAACTATTACAGGTGCACCAATTGGAACATTTATTGGTCAACAATTTGGCTGGAGAACATCATTTTTAGCAATTGTAGTAATTGGAATTATCGCCTTAATTGCAAATAGTATTCTCATTCCATCTAATATGAAAAAAGGTGCGTCTGTATCATTCCGCGATCAATTTAAACTGATTACGAACGGAAGACTGTTACTAGTTTTCATTATTACTGCATTAGGATATGGGGGAACATTCGTAACTTTTACGTATTTATCTCCGTTATTACAAGAGGTAACAGGATTTAAAGCAAATACGGTTACTATCATTTTATTAGTGTATGGAATCGCCATTGCGATAGGGAATGTGATTGGCGGAAAATTATCGAATCATAATCCAATTCGAGCGCTATTCTACATGTTCTTTATTCAAGCGATTATACTATTTGTTTTAACATTTACGGCACCATTTAAGGTAGCTGGGTTAATCACAATTATTTTAATGGGGCTATTCGCATTTATGAATGTTCCAGGGTTACAAGTATATGTCGTAATGTTAGCTGAACGATTTGTACCGAGTGCTGTCGATGTTGCATCGGCAATTAATATTGCGGCGTTTAATGCTGGGATTGCTCTTGGTGCTTATTTAGGCGGTATTGTAACGAACTCGTTAGGGTTAATTCATACAGCTTGGGTAGGCGGCATTATGGTAGTAGGTGCTGTTATTTTAACAGCATGGAGCATGACATTAGAAAAAAGAGATCAAGTAAAATAAAAGGAGAGAAAATAAAATGAAAAACTTACAAAGTAAAACAGTATTAAGTAATGGTGTGGAAATGCCTTGGTTTGGTTTAGGTGTATTTAAAGTAGAAGAAGGACCAGAACTTGTAGAAGCGATTAAATCAGCAATTAAAGCAGGATACCGCAGCATTGATACAGCTGCAATTTACGGAAATGAAGCAGCTGTAGGTGAGGGGATTCGTGCCGGTATTGAAACAACTGGTATTTCAAGAGAAGAATTATTTATTACTTCAAAAGTATGGAACGCAGATCAAGGATATGAAGAAACGATTGCTGCATACGAAGAGAGCTTAAAAAAATTAAAGCTAGATTATTTAGATTTATATCTTGTTCACTGGCCTGTAGAAGGGAAATATAAAGATACATGGAGAGCGTTAGAAACACTTTATAAAGAAAAGCGTGTACGTGCAATTGGCGTAAGTAATTTCCAAATTCACCATCTGCAAGATGTAATAAAAGATGCAGAAATTAAGCCGATGATCAACCAAGTAGAATACCATCCTCGTTTAACACAAAAAGAATTACAAGCTTTCTGTAAAGAACAAGGTATTCAAATGGAAGCATGGTCACCACTTATGCAAGGTCAATTATTAGATAATGAAACATTACAGGCTATTGCTGAGAAACATGGTAAAACAACAGCACAAGTGATTTTACGTTGGGACCTTCAAAATGAAGTGATCACAATTCCAAAATCAACGAAAGAGCACCGCATTATTGCAAATGCAGATGTATTTAACTTTGAATTAACGAAAGAAGATATGGAAAAAATCGATGCATTAAATCAAAATCACCGCGTTGGTCCAGATCCTGATAACTTTGATTTCTAATAGAAATGAGTAAAAAGAGTGCAAAAATTGCACTCTTTTTTTATTGAATAGACAATAAAATGTTTCTGTTTATATTATGACTTTTAAATTACTTTAGACGAGCTAAAGAACTGATTAACAGTATTAAAGTTTGACATAAAATAATGGATTCTATATTATATATGCTATAGCATGTAAATTACGATTTATTTAGAGGTGGCATATGGACTTATATGAGTTAACAGGACATCTTGTTCATCATACGGATGTGAAGTTAACAAATTATATAATGTAAGTTTTTAATCACATATTGCTTATAAAATTTATCCTTTGTATGCTATAGCATACAAAATACACCTCTTAACTTGTAATGTTCAAAATTTAAATAACATAGTAGAAAATTCATGAAGCGAGGAGATTTTAGTAATGGAAAAATTCATATTAGCGTTTGATAGAGAACTTGTAATTGCAGAAAAAAAAGACTCAACATGGAGCGTCCAATCGCAGTTTGTAGGTGCGAATCCGGTTGCGTTAGCTTCAGATCCATACGATCCAGAAAGAATGTATTGTGGTACCTTTGACAGGGGATTATGGAGAAGTAAAGATGGAGGAAGTTCATGGGAAGCGATTGGTGCGTTACCTTCCTTTGGTGAAGTGTTCCCAGCAAATGCTATTCATATGAGAGCTATTACAGCAGTTTCTGTATCTCCAGCGAAGGGGGATGACGGTAACGGGATTGTATATGTAGGAACTGAACCGAGCGCAATGTTCGTATCCAAAAATGGAGGAGACAGTTTTGAGCTGCTAACTGATTATCGACAAATGCCATCATATTCATCATGGTTCTTTCCTCAAAGAACATATACACACCATGTAAAACATATTGAAATTGATGCTAATAATCCAGAAACTATTTATACGACTATTGAGGTAGGCGGATTAATTAAAAGTGTAGATGGAGGTAAGACATGGACTGAGGAAAAAGAGGGGAACTATCCTCAAGATATTCACATTCTTAAATCACATGGCGATGCGCCAAATCGTTTATACGGGGTGTTAGGTGATTCATTCTTGAAAGAACCAGGTCAAGAGTATGCGGAGAGTAATGATGGAGGTAAGACTTGGAACTATATGTGTAGCGGGCTAAAGCATCATTACGCATATCAAATGGCAGTTAACCCAAATGATCCAGAAAATATTATTATCGCGACATCTTCAAATCCACACGTAGCGCATGATTACAATAATGGAAATTGTGAATCATTTATTTATAAGAAAGAAAAAAATCAGTCTTGGGCAGAAATGAATGTAGGTTTACCAACTCCTAAAGGCACAATCATACCAGTATTAAAGGCAACAAGTGATGGAACGTTTTATCTGTTTAGCAATAAAGGAGTGTATCAGTCAGTAGACGGTGGTTCAAATTGGACATCATTAGAGATTCCTTGGGAGAATAGATTTATGGAACAACATCCTTATGAGATGTTAATTATTAAATAAGTGACAGGTATAGTTTTTACTACTATTCATTGGTAATGTTTAGTTGAATTTAAATTAAAAATGTAAAAAGCCAGGTAATGTGTTATTCATGCTACCTGGCTTTTTTGACCAGCAATTTAAGGTTATTTTCATATTTGTGTAAATATGAAACAAGCAGGATACATGAATAGAGAATGGGTAAAATAATACCGAATGATCACTAGATTGTATCAATGATGCTATAAGTGTTTTTTTAGGGAAACTGAAGCAAGAAGCAGTGGTTTAGATTCAGAATGACTAGCAATTGGTGTTATGGTGTTCAATGGTTCAAAAATGAACTCATTCAACTCATATTATCTTCGCAATGTATCATTTTGAAGAATATTAAAACTTAGGAGGAAATGAATTATGACAAAAGATTTCTATACTGCACTGAAAGAAAGACGTACTTATTATGGAATTAACAAAGAGGTACAAGTATCGGATGAAAAAATTAAAGAAATTGTGGAGTTTGCTGTGAAATATACTCCATCAGCTTTCAATTCTCAAACTGCGCGATTAGTTGTATTATTTGGTGAAGCTCATGATAAATTATGGGATATTACAACTGAAACATTAAGAAAAGTAGTTGGAGATGGAGATTTCTCAGGAACGCAACAAAAAATGGATTCTTTTAAAGCTGGTTATGGAACAGTACTATTCTTTGAAGATGAGGCTATCGTTAAATCGCTTCAAGAAAAATTTGCTGCATATGCTGAAAACTTCCCAATTTGGTCACACCAAGCATCAGGTATGCACCAATTAGTCGTGTGGACAGGTTTAGAAGCAGAGGGATTAGGGGCATCTTTACAACATTATAATCCATTAATTGACGATGAGGTAAAACAAGAATGGAATGTTCCTGCTAATTGGAAACTAATTGCACAAATGCCATTTGGTAATCCAACAGCTGCACCAGGTGAAAAAGAATTCCAACCACTTGAAGAGCGTGTGAAATTTCATAAGTAATATTCAAATGCAATAAAATGGAAATTTAATTAGTGGTGGTCTTACTGTCCGCAAATAGCGGGATAAGCTAACTGTATTGCGAAAATAAAACTGTTTAGTTACAAAAATTCTATTTATTATTTCTGTTAATCGAGTATGTATTAATAAAAGTTGTTAAAATCACTATTTTAATCTTTAAAGGAACAAGGTGATCGGTTTGATCATCTTGTTTCATTTCTTAAATTTTATTTTATTCATTAAAAAACGCTAGCTTTTCATAAATGCTTGAAAAACTAGCGTTTTAATAATAGGTATCTGTAATTTGATTACTTAAAACTATATACGAAAAAGCTTTTATGTTATTCCTCAAGTTCTATCCATTCCTGTGACCATTCTTCTATTCCGCGAATAATAGCTTCTAAAGCAAATCCTTTTTGAGTTAAAGAATATTCTATACGAACTGGTGTCTCAGGAAAGACTTTACGTTCGACAATTCCTTCTAGTTCTAATTCTTTCAATCTTTCTGAAAGTAATCTTCCGCTAACAGGAAGAGAAGATTCAAGCGTACAAAAGCGCTGAGATCCAGAAAAAAGTTGGTAAATAATTAGTGCTGTCCATCGTTGGCTAAAAAATTTCATTCCTTTTTCAAAGCGAGGGCATAATGTAGAATCATTCATTTTCCTTCACCTCCTAAAACAAATTATATAACATCTTACTATTAGTAACAAATGTTTTTATAATTAATTACTTGACGTAAATTAATTACGAATGTATACTCACTTACATAAAGTAACTAAGTTGTTTTATGTAACTAAAACTCTTTTCTTTAAATGGCCAAAGTTGTAATGATACATATTGCATATAAGCTGAGAGAAAAAAGAATAGCATCTGTAAAAACACTTACGTTGTGTAAGTTAAACAATAAAAAATATAACAATGGAAGAGAATTTTTAGAGATTCTCAATACTAGGAGGTACCTAATGGTTACAACAGATACAATTCATATGTTAGAAGATAAAATTCAATTTATACATCAAGATGGAAAGGATATTTATTTAGTAGGACCTATCAAATTGCCAATTAATTTATATGGGGAGACTAAAATTTTCCAATGGTATTCTTGGTTACAATGTAGTGAGGTTACAAATAGTGTAGAAGGAATTATCAAAAAACTCTCATCTATTAATTTAGCTGATATGCAGCAATCTAGTGTGCTTGTATATGGTGATTTTGAGAATTCTGAAGATGCCCTAATTCGTATGCATAGTATTTGTCACACCGGTGATATCTTTGGTAGTAAACGTTGTGACTGTGGATTCCAATTAAAGCAGTCTTTACAAATGATTACAGAACATGGTTCAGGTGCTTTATTTTACTTAGCGAATCATGAAGGAAGAGGAATTGGTTTGTTTAGTAAAGCAATGACGTACCTCTTGCAAGAAAATGGGTTAGATACAGTAGAAGCTAATCTGAACCTAGGCTTTGAAGATGATGTTCGAAACTATGATGATACAATTGAAGTATTAAAAGCGCTACGCTCAAAACCTGTAAAACTTATTACAAATAATCCAAAAAAATTAGAAGCGTTACAAAAAGCTGGATTAAATGTTACGAGTCGTGAACCGTTATGGGGTGATATCTCAGAGTTTAATGAGAAATATTTGCAAACGAAGATTCAGCGTTCTGGACATTTTGAAGGGGGACACTTACATGCTTGAGCATGAATTGTATATGAAGCTAGCACTAGAAAATGCCAAGGCTATGAAGGGACAAACGACTCCAAATCCATTGGTTGGATCTGTAATTGTAAATGATAATCGAATTGTAGGGGTCGGAGCACATATGAAGGCCGGAGAACCACATGCCGAAATACATGCGATACGTATGGCTGGAGAACAGGTACGTGGTGCTACAATCTATGTAACTCTTGAACCTTGTTCTCATCATGGTAGAACAGGGCCTTGTGCTGAAGCAATTGTACAAGCAGGAATTAAGAAGGTAGTAGTTGCTACACTTGATCCAAACCCGCTTGTTTCTGGACGTGGAATTAAAATTCTACAAGATGCAGGTATTGAAGTACTTGTAGGAGTGTGTGAAGAAGAATCTAAAAAAATGAATGAAGTCTTTAATAAATATATTTTGACAAAGCGTCCATTTGTAACGATTAAATCAGGAGTTACATTAGACGGTAAAATCGCTACGTCTTCATCGGATAGTAAGTGGATTACATCTACAGAAGCAAGACAAGAAGTACACCAAATACGAAACGAAAATGCGGCTATTTTAGTAGGAGCGAATACTGTTCAAAAGGATAATCCATCATTGACAACGCGTATTCCAAATGGACGAAATCCAATTCGAATAATATTGGACTCGACATTACGCATACCGATGGAAGCTAATGTTGTTACAGATGGAGAAGCTCCTACCTGGATATTTACAACAAGTAATCATGCAGCGAAAAAAAAGATAGCATTAGAAAATGCAGGAGTTAAAGTATTTGTTACTAGCGGAGAAAAGCATATAAACTTACATGAAATGCTTGATGTTTTAGGGCAAAAAGGAGTTTCCTCCCTGCTTATTGAAGGTGGTGGAGAGGTAAATGCTTCGTTTATTGAAAATAAATTGATGGATAAACTTATATTATATGTCGCACCAAAAATTATTGGGGGCAGATTGGCGCCTAGCTTTGTAGAGGGGACTGGTATTACTAAAATGCAAGATGCAATTGAATTTAAGGATGTATCATTTACCCAGGTTGGAAAAGATTATAGATTTATTGGCTATCCAGAATATCGGAAAATATAAGGAGAATAAAAGCTACTTATATTTTCCGATAAATGGATTGCAGAAAGGAGCGATGAAGAGTGAAGTTTGGATTTGATATCGATGATACATTAATTGATTTAAGGCAGCATGCTTTTCATTTATATAATAAGAAATTAAACAAAAAAGTAGGATTGGATGTATTTCATTCTTTAAAAACAATTGAAATTCATGAAGCATTTGGCATGACTTCGGAGGAAGGCAGTCATATGTGGAATAGTTTGCTGGATGAGATTTATTATACTTCTTGTTCACCGTTTCCATATGCAGTAGAGACATTACAAGAATTAGAAAAACAGGGACATGAAATATACTATATAACAGCACGGCCTAAAGAACATGGAGAGCAAACAAAAAAATGGTTAATAGAAAAAGGTTTTCCGGTACATGAAGATCGCTTTTTCTATGGAATGAAGGATGAAGAAAAAATACACTTCATACAAGAAATAAAATTAAACTATTTCTTTGATGATAAGCCGGCAGTCTTAGAAACGTTAATAGGAAAACCGATAAATGTGTATGCAAAAACTACTTCTTACAATCAACATCTCAATATCCCGCGGATTACAAGTTGGACGGAGTTAGGAGATATTATAAAGAAAGAAATGTGAGGATTTAACTGGCAAATCAAATAGAGCTAAGAGTATATTGAGTGTTACAATTTTAGAGGAAAGACATAGGTGTTATGTCTTTCCTTATTTTTTAATACTATCGTTTTTATTAGTGTGATGTGCTAGGAGTACTTCTAATAGAGAGGAAATAGAAAAATGAGCAATAAGAAAAATATTTTTAAGCTAGTCTTGTATGGTAGTGTAATTTATACATCAATGATGGGTTCCCCTAGTGCCACAATATTTTTGGATATTTTGGATGAGAAGTTCAAGAATTAATAGGGTGTGTTCATAATCATGAATTTTTGGAAAACCAAAATTACAATGTTAGGTTATTTTGAATCAGTAGTGGATGATATGCAAAATTGCATATTACAAAATAAACATCGTAATTTTTGGATTCTTGGTATAAAATACATTACTTAAACTATATATTAGAATGGAGAAAGTGAATTGGAATTATTAAGAAACAGTAAGGTTGGTACAAAACTAAACATATTAATAACTATATCAAGTATTGCATGTATAGTATTATCCCTAATAGGGTTTTGGGGATTAGAAAGAGGGAAAAGTACTTCCTCTAATATGTATGAGGATAATTTACTACCAATTGAGTGGATTGGTATTGTAGAATCTAATTTTTATCATGTTAATATGAACTTTATGGAAATTATGGTATCAAAAGATGAAAAAAGAATGAATGAATTAATAAGAGAAATGGACGGAATTCGTCAGGAAAATGATTATCTTTTAAAGCAGTTTGAGGCTAAAGTTATTTCTACTAAAGAAAAAGAATTATATAACACGTTTTATGAAACATTTAATAAATTAAGAACTCAAATGAAGAAAGCGCAAGAATTAGGGAAATCTAATAATGAGGAAGCATATGCATATTACCTAAAAGAGATTGAACCTAATATGCAAAAATCAATAAAATCAATTCGTGAATTAATTTTATATAATAGTAATAATGCAGAGCTTTTACAGAAGGAAAATAATAATAGTGCTCAAAATACAATGATAATGTTTGTTAGTATTTCGCTTTTAGCAATTTTGATAATTATATTAATTGGATATATTATTAAATTAACTATCCGAAAACCACTTGTGTTACTACAAAATGATATGGAAAAAGTAGCAGCTGGAGATTTAACAACACGTACTCCTTATAAAGCAAATAATGAATTAGGGCATATTGTTCAGTCTTTTAATAGTATGTTAGATAACCTTCAACAATTAATTGCGAATGTTAAGATGACAACACAAGAGGTTATTTCTACTACGGAGGGCGTATTACAAGATACAAATCGAGCGTCTAGTATTTCAAATGAGGTTGTACAGACTGTTTTAGAAGTAAAAACAAAAATAGAAGGACAGGTAACTAGTATTCAGGAGAGCTCATCCTCAATGGAAGAAATTACAACAGGGGTGCAAACTGTAGCTGAATCTTCAGCAGTAGTCGCTGAGGTAGCAGTAACGACTACAGAACGAATAAATATCGGTAGTGAAGTGATAAATCACTCTATTCTTCAAATGAATAGTGTGCATGATGTTGTCGAGGAAACATCAAAAGTAATAAATAAACTTGTTACACGTACACAACAGATTGATACAGCTCTCGCTGCAATTACTAATATTGCCGAACAAACGAATCTTCTTGCCTTAAATGCCGCTATTGAAGCGGCACGTGCTGGAGAGAATGGGAAAGGATTTGCAGTGGTTGCCGCAGAAGTTCGAGACTTGGCTGAGCAATCTAAAGAATCTGCAAAGGAAGTGAATCATTTAATAAAATCCATTCAACAAGATACTCAAGATACAGTTAATGTCATGCGAAAAGGCCAACAGAAGGCAGTAGAAGGAAAAGAAGCTGCCCACAAAGCGAATCAAACCTTCTTGTCTATTATGAGAGATATTGATAAGATTACAAGTCAAATTCAAGAAGTATCCGCAGCGACAGAAGAGATGTCTGCTGGTACAGAAGAAGTAAATGCTTCTCTTTCGCTAGTTTCTGAAACTGCAACGGATGTAAAAAAAGAGACTCTTCAAACAGTAAAATCAATTCAATCACAAGCTGTATCAATTGAACAAATATCAATTCAATCTAACAAAATGAAAGAAAAGGTGGAAGAATTAACGGAACTGGTTTCAAAATTTAATATTACAGAATAAGATAATTTATTCAATTACAAATGTAATAACATGTATGAAAACACATGAAGACTTAAGGGGCTTCGTGTGTTTTTTTATTGAATAATGTATGAAATAATATTGGATCATTTCACGGTATTTCAAAAATTTCGGTTTTATATCCATATATGCAAAATTACATATATTTAATGATTGATAATCATGAGCTAATGTAACTATAATAATTACACTAATAAGTAACTTACTGACGACAGTTATAAGTAAAGAAGGAGGGTTTTATTGTATTTTGTATATAAAAAATAGAAAAGGAGATATGTAAATGAAAAGGCTACTTGTTATAGGCATCATGTATACAATGTTTTTCCTCATAGGAAATATACACTTACATGCTGATGAACGAACAAATGTAAAAGAAATTACTAGTTTAGAAGAGCCTACTTGGATATTTCAGGCGGGCATAAGTAAGGGTAAATATCACGATCGACAAGATTTAGGATTTATTTTGCAGAGAAATACACCATTAAAGGTAAGACAAACGAATCCTAATTTTAAAGACAAATTAACATTACGTTTATTGTCTAATGACTCTAAAAATGAAAAATCCATACAAGTAGGAAATGAATGGATTACCATTCAAGGTGATACGCCTTTAGTTCCTTTCATAGATACTCCGTATGGTGAAGAGCACGCTGTACTTGAGTACCAACTAGGGAATGAAAGTGCTACTAAACCTCTTCCGATTTATAAACAACAAGGAAGTGTATCTCAATTTTTTAGTACATGGGATCAATTTGATGGAGAGTATGCGTTAATTCAAGGGGAGAGTTTTCAATTATTTGTACCTAAAAAAGATAAAGAGTTAGTAAGATCTTTAAAAGATTTTCAATCGTTGGATGAGTTAATTGCGTATTATGAAAATATTTTTGCGATGTATGATTCAATTATTGGTTTAGATGGTTCAGCGGTTGAAAATAAAAAAAGTCAAAATCGTTATTTTTTAAAAGCAGATATATCCGGTGCTGGCGGTGCCTATTATGGTGCAAATTGGACAGCGAATAGTTCAGATAGTACAAAGATGTGGTTAGATAAACTGAGTTGGGGAACTTTACATGAAATCGCTCACGGATACCAAGCTGGTTTTGATAATCAAGGAATATTTACAGGAGAAGTTTCTAATAATCTATTCGGTGTTCAATATCAATATAGTAAATATGGAAAAAAAGCAGATCAAGTTGGTTGGTTGTTTAATTTCGGGAAAAAGGAACAAGTAGAACGGAATTTATATAATGCTTTAATGAAAGAAAATAAAAATTATGATGACTTAGATTTACGACAAAAACTTATTCTTTTAACGATGGCGAAACAAAAAGCTGGCGATGAAGCTTTTGCAAAAATGTATCAAGGTTATCGAAAACTAGCTAGTAATGCTGCTTTTAAAAAAGGTGACCATTCTTTACCAGATTTAATGAATCAGTATTATAGCGAGAATGTACAAGTTGATTTTACACCCGTTTTTGAAAGATGGGGCTTTAAGCTTAATCATAAACAAATAGAGATGAATAGGGCGAAAGGTTATCCGGCAGTTACTTCTTTAGCGTATATAGTGCCTGAATCACAATTAGCTAAGGCGAGAGCTCTAGTTGATCCTGATATTCCGATAAACTCTAACTTTGAAATAGTTACGAATCAGCAAATTGCTTCACTTGGGTTAAAAGGGAATTTGCATATCCATTTAAATACAAATGAAATAGATACATTGAAAGGAAGAAAGATTAAATTAAAAGAAGGGAATACAGTTGTTCAAGAAAAAACAATTGAAACAGCAGATATCAATTTACAAGACGTACCAAATGGGGTTTATACGGTTGAAATTTCAGGTGAGAAAATGGATAGAATGTATCATTTCCGTTCGTATTATGCCTATGTAAAGGAAAAGGATAATAGTCTAACGATTGATGTTAACGAAATGAAAGTGAGCAATTTGGTAAATGAAACGATTCAATTCCTAGGATTAGGAGATGATCAGTTTGCCGAATTAAATACAGACTTAGAGCAAAAGCGGGCTGTTTTTACGGTTACTACTAAAACGCCTCATAGCTATTATGCAGATGAAAAATACGCATCAATAGAGGTGTTTAATGAGAAAGGTGAAAAAATTTATACGAAGGAAATGGAAGGGACAAATGTAACGATTGTAAAAGATACTATTCCACTAAAAGAAGGATATAAAATTAAAATCTATCATGATGAAATAAAAAAACGATTAACTAGTAAAGCTACTATTATTAATCCTATGAATAAAACAAATGAATTTATAATGACAAAATGGGGACTGAAAAATACTTATTTAAAAAATAATCCAGAAGAAAATCTTATGAAAAGAATTGATGAAGAAATGGAAGAAATTATAAGTAATCCGGTTTTAAAAGAGATACCAATGCAAAAATTAGAAATGAAAAAGAATGTGTGGATGGCAATAAATATGTTATCAGAACCACAAAAAATAACGTATATGAATAAATATAAAGATAGCTTATATAATGAGTAATTTTTGAGAAATGAAATGAATCTAAAAGTAACGACGCAATCTATCTATATTATGAGGAATCACAATTCATAAACAGTAGATAAACATAGATAGTTTGAAATATCTATGTTTCCAATTCTGAAAAACATTTATTTAACTTGATAATAAGATTAAAAAGGAGTAAAAATATGAAGAATTTCGTAAAGGTAGGTTTAACTACAGGAGTGGTGTTATCGGCGATTATGCCTTATGGAGGAGTACATGCGGCAACAGAAGATTTAAAAGTGGACACAAAGGAGGATACGTTCCGAACAGGTAATTTAACAGCACCTTCTCAAAATTCGGCAGAAAATGTAGCAAAGGATGCACTAAAAGGAAAAACAGAACAAGCATTATCATCAAAGCAAGTTAATACGGAATCCAAAGTTAATTATAATGTTACGCAAAGTCGTAAATCTTATGATGGTACTACATTGGTACGTCTTCAACAAACGTATGAAGGACGTGATGTATACGGATATCAACTAACAGCACATATTAATGATGATGGTGTACTTACGAGCGTTTCAGGGGATAGTGCCCAAGATCTACAACAACAGGAAGATTTGAAACAACCTATTACTTTATCAGAAGAGGATGCAAAAAAACAGCTTTTCAACATCTATGGAAATAATCTCACATTTATTGAAGAACCAGAAATTAAACAAGTGGTATATGTAGATGAAAATACAAATAAAGCTACAAACGCATATCAAATTACTTTTAGTGCATCTACACCTGAATATGTATCTGGTACAGTATTAATTGATGCTTTTGGTGGTAATCTATTAAAAGAACTCGTTCAAAAATTGGGTATACAAGTAGATAGTAGTATTGTCCAATCTGCGACAGCAAATAAATCACAAGATTCTTCAAGATTAACAGGTACAGGAAAAGATGACTTAGGTATTAATCGTACGTTTGGAATTACGCAGCGAAGTGATGGAACGTACATGCTTGCAGATTATTCTCGTGGTAAGGGAATTGAAACATATACTGCTAATTATAAAGATTATAATAATTATAGAAGAAATGTATGGGGTTATCTCGATGATTTAGTAACAAGTAATTCTACAAATTTTACTGATCCTAAAGCAGTTAGTGCTCATTATTTAGCAACGAAAGTATATGATTTTTATCAAGAAAAATATGGCCGTAACAGCTTTGATAATAACGGACAAAAAGTAATTTCTGTCGTTCATGGTTGGAACACAAATGGTACGAATAAAGGAAATCCTAAGCAGTGGTTTAATGCATTTAGTAATGGAGCTATGCTAGTATACGGAGATCCAATTGTTAGAGCATTTGATGTGGCAGGACATGAATTTACACACGCGGTTACAAGAAATGAGTCTGGACTTGAGTATGCAGGAGAAGCTGGTGCAATTAATGAGGCTCTATCTGATATTTTAGGAGTAGCAGTTGAAAAGTATGCTAATAACGGAAAGTTCAATTGGACAATGGGAGAACAATCAGGTCGTATTTTTAGAGATATGAAAAACCCATCATCTATCTCTTCTAGATATCCGGAGGACTATAGACATTATAATAACTTACCTATTGATGCTGACCACGATCATGGTGGTGTACACACGAACTCTAGCATTATTAATAAAGTAGCTTACTTGATTGCTAGTGGTGGAAACCATAATGGAGTAAACGTACATGGCATTGGAGAAGATAAAATGTTTGATATTTTCTATTATGCAAATACGGATGAATTAAATATGACTTCTAACTTTAAAGAATTAAAAGAAGCTTGTATTCGTGTAGCAACGAACTTATATGGTAAAGACTCATTAGAAGTACAAGCTGTCCAACAAGCCTTTAAAGCAGCTTATATTTAATAATATTGCGATGAATTATAAACCCTTTTATTTTAATATAGTGATTAATTTGTGTGTATAGGCAAAAACCTTGTAGAATTTTTCTGCAAGGTTTTTTTAGAATTTTATTTTACAAATGTGTTATATGGTTTTTAGTTAATTAGGATAAAAATAATCCTATAACTGTATGTAAGAATGTGTGATTTTACAACCTTTTCTATGATAAAAAAAGATACTACTTTAGCAAATATAAAGAGTTAGAAATTATAGTTTATAGGGCACTTTTTTGTTCCTATGGAACTTTAAAGTGCGTAATTTTCTTTATCGTTAATATATATCATAATGGTATTTATTAGTTGGTTTTAGCTTTACTCTGCTGTTGATGTGATTTTTTAACATGACAATGATTAGAATCAGAATTATCGAGTAGATCTAAATGATGATAATTTCGATTTTTAATTCCGTACAGAGTCCAATAGCTACATAATTTTCGTTTATACTCTTTCGAAAAAAGGGTGGATCTGCTTATTTTCTGTTAAAGATAAGAGAAGTGAACCACAATATAAACGTAATTATTTATTCCAACGTAAGTCAATCATGTAGCACATGAATTTGGAGGGATCTATATGCATATGCAATTAAAAGGAAAAACAGCACTGGTTACTGGATCTACGGCAGGGATTGGAAAAGCAATTGCCACTTCATTAGTAGCGGAAGGAGCTACTGTACTTATTAATGGACGCCGTGAAGAAAATGTTAATCAAACGATAAACGAAATTCGAGCGCAGTATCCGGATGCTATTCTTCAACCTGTAGTAGCTGATTTAGGAACAGAACAAGGGTGCCAAAATGTGATTGAAAAGTACCCTGAAGTAGACATTCTTATTAACAACTTAGGAATTTTTGAACCTGTAGAATATTTTGATATCCCTGATGAAGATTGGTTTAAATTGTTTGAAGTCAATATTATGAGTGGTGTTCGACTTACTCGCTCGTACTTGAAAAAAATGATTGAAAGAAAAGAAGGAAGAGTCATCTTTATTGCTAGCGAAGCAGCTATTATGCCATCTCAAGAAATGGCTCACTATAGTGCGACTAAAACGATGCAACTCTCACTTTCTCGCAGTTTAGCTGAGCTGACGACAGGAACGAATGTGACTGTTAATACTATAATGCCTGGTTCGACTTTAACGGAAGGAGTGGAGACTATGTTAAATAGTCTTTATCCTAATGAGCAATTGACAATAGAAGAAGCTGAGAAGCGATTTATGAAAGAGAATCGACCAACCTCTATTATTCAAAGACTTATTCGACCAGAAGAAATTGCCAATCTTGTCACTTTCTTAAGCAGCCCACTTTCTTCAGCAATTAATGGTTCCGCGTTGCGAATAGACGGGGGATTAGTACGTAGTGTGTTTTAAAAAATTAAAAACAACATAATATTCTGTTGAAGGTAAAGATGGTAAGGCAAATGAGTTGTATTTTATCTATTAATGGAAATATATAAAAAGCAAATTGCGACATGCAAACAGCCGAATTTTCTACTATAAGAAAAATTCGGCTGTTCTTTTTTTACTTGTTGTAAAGGATGGAAAGTTTTTAAGGTTGTGGCACGCCTCTTAAGACAAAGATAAGGCGAAGCAATCCCGCTGTTATTTGTATTATTTAGTGAAAGTTACCAAACGTTTTTCAACACTATTTTCCCAATTGCTTTATTTGACTCCAAATATTCATGTGCTTGTGCAACTTCATCAAACGTAAAAGTTTTAGAATCTAGCAATGGTCGAAGGTGTCCTTCTTCTACTATTTGCGTTAGTTTAGTTAAAATTTCCCCGCAAGCGTCACGTTTATCTGTATGTAATATTTTTAACGCCATAAAAGTAACGTGCAGAGAGAGTCCTTTTGCGTGTAAAGGAGAGAGGTCATGGGTTGAACGAGCTGCAATTGTTACGACAGTTCCGTTGACCGCAGCAGCTTCAAAAGAATGATCAAGATTCTTGCCGCCTACTGTATCAAATATAACTTCAAATCCGTTTCCGTTCGTATGTTTTTGTACATATTCTTGAACAGATTCTTCTTTATAATTAATAGCTATGTCGGCTCCTAGACGATGGGCGATGTCTATTTTGCTTTGCTGAGAAGCTGTTGTGAAAACTTTAGCACCTGCCCATTTAGCTAATTGAATGGCTACGTGTCCTACGCCACCGGTAGCTCCATGAATGAGAACATTTTGACCAGGTTTAATATTTGCACGATCAAATAAAGATTCCCAAGCTGTAATTGCCACTAATGGTAGAGCAGCTGCTTCTTCCATTGTTAGATTTTTAGGTTTGTGAGCAATTAATTGTGCATCAGCAAGCATAAATTCTGCAAGTGCACCTCCAGTTTCTTTAAAACCTCCGGCACATCCGTATACTTCATCCCCACATTTAAATTTCGAAACACCTTCTCCTACTTCAATAACAATACCAGCTACATCGCCGTGTAATATAGCTGGAAACTCAGGAGCGACTGCTGAAACGGCACCACTACGCATTTTTGTATCGATTGGATTTACACTTGTTGCTTTTACATCGATTAGAACATGACCTGGTAAAAGTTTTGGTTTTGAAACTTCTTCTAATTGAAATACAGATGAACCCCCAAAAGAATGGATAATTTGTGCTTTCATAGTTTATACCTCCTGTTTGTGGTTATAGCATAGCAAAGTACGAAAAATAAGTATAATATTTTGAATTTGGTTAGTAACAATTTTATATAAAGAAAGGGAAAGTACGTGAAATAATGAAACGTATTTGCAAAAGCAACAGTACAGCTTTTTGAAGAAAGGATAGATGTTATTTTTGCAGCACGATTTATTCATTATGTTTATTACTACTCACTTAGTATAGGTACTTTAAAGTGCCTACATCACTTTAAAGTACGTACTGTTATTCATGTTATGGCCGATTTATAATAACACTCGTAGCACAAAGAAAGTTATAACGATTACAATCGGCAACAATGTGGTGTTGCAGTGTTGCTTATAAATTTTGAGAAGAAATATGAAAAGTATAGATTTATATGAATGAGGGAAAGTGAGTGAAACACATGGAAAAGTTTGCGAACCATTTTGGATATAATCGTATGTTTGCGAAAGATCAACTTACGTTAGGAGTTCACATTCCGATTGAAAATTATCAGTTTCATGCTCCAACGATGGAAAAACAAGTAGAGTTAGTACAAAAAGCGGAACAATACGGTTTTACAGGTGTATGGCTTCGCGATGTATTGCTGCAAGACCCTGATTTTGGTGATCCTGCAACAGGTCAAATTTACGATATGATGATTTATTTGACGTATTTAGCAAGCAAGACGGAGAAAATCGCATTTGGAACGTCGGCAACAGTGTTGTCACTTCGTCATCCATTGCGTGTAGCAAAAGAAATTGCTACATTAGATCAACTATTTCCAGAAAGAATTATGCTTGGCGTTTCATCCGGTGACAGACGTGCCGATTTCAAAGCGTTAGGTGTTAGTCATGAAACACGAGGTGAAAAGTTTAGAGAAGCATTTGCTTACTTGGAAGAAATTTTGTATAAAAACTTCCCGTCTATCCAGTCGACACTAGGAGAAGTTCATGGTGCGAATTTAGTTCCAAAACCGTCTAAACGTGTTCCAACCTTTATTACAGGTTTTAGTCAGCAAAATATGGAATGGTTTGCTGAACATGGAGATGGATGGATGTATTATCCACGTAGTCCGGTGCATCAGGCGGGAGCAATTGGACAATGGAGAGAACTAGTAGAGGATTATCATCCAGATGTATTCAAACCATTTATACAACCGATGCATTTAGATTTATCTGAAGATCCAAATGAACGTCCTACACCGATACGTTTAGGTTACCGTACAGGGCGTAAGGCACTAATTGAATTACTTGATATATATAAAAGTATTGGTGTGAATCATTTATTCCTTGCTCTATTTGATGGTCAACGTCCAGCTGACGAAGTATTGGATGAGCTAGGAGAAGAAGTGCTACCGCATTTCCCAGCCTTGTAAAGGAGTGAAAAGAATGAAAGCAATAGGACTTATGCAATATGGAGATAAAAGTGTACTACAAGAGATTGAAATGCAGACACCGCTATTGGGAGACAACGATGTACTGATTGAAGTATATGCAGCTGGTGTAAATCCTGTGGATTGGAAAATACGTGAGGGTTTACTTCAAGACGTAATTTCTTATGACTTCCCGCTCGTTTTAGGATGGGATGTTGCAGGTGTAGTTGCTGCTATAGGAAAAAACGTTACCGCATTTAAAGTGGGGGATGAAGTATATAGTCGTCCAGATATTGAACGAAATGGTACTTATGCAGAGTACGTGGCTGTAGATGAGAAGTATGTAGCGAAAAAACCGAGAAATCTATCTTTTGAGGAAGCAGCATCAATCCCTCTAGTAGGTTTGACAAGTTGGCAAAGTTTAGTGAAATTCGCTAATGTTCAAAAGGGTAATAAGGTTTTAATTCATGCTGGATCTGGCGGGATTGGTACGTTTGCTATTCAACTAGCAAAAAGCTTCGGTGCATATGTTGCAACTACGACTAGTACGAAAAACATGCAATTTGTAAAGGATCTAGGCGCTGATACTGTCGTCGATTACAAAACGGAAGACTTTTCTTTGCTTTTGCATAATTACAATATTGTATTTGATGTGTTAGGTGGGGATGTACTAAAGAATAGTTATAAAGTACTTGCACCAAATGGAAAGTTAGCGTCTATTTATGGTCCGAAAGGTATGAAAATTCCGCAAACCGAGATATCAAGAGAGAAAAATATTGAGAGTGACCATATATTTACTGAACCTAACGGATATGAACTTTCTCTTATTACAGAATTAATTGAGAGCGGGAAGATTAAACCTGTTGTCACGCATGTGTTGCCTTTACATGTAGAAGGTGTAAAAAAAGCACACCACATAAGTGAGTCAGAACGTGCTCTTGGGAAAATTGTATTGAAGAAACATTGGTAAAGTATGAGGTTTTAGAGACAGTATTGTGCTAAGTAGCGAATGAACTTATATATTCTATTCTAGCAATTGTTTTAAAAGGGAGAGAACAAATGGATTCAATGACATTTCTTTTACCCCGCATTAACAGGCAGTAAGACCCCCACCTCAAAATTCAGCGATATCATAGAAGTTAGGTGGGGGCAACTGCCTGTAAAAGCCCGATTGGTTCAACTAATAATCAGTGGGGATGAACAAAACCCCCACTGATTAAAGTTTCACTTTATCCGGAGCGACAGGGGATTTAGCGAAACGCAAAATTTATCCTGCTTTATATAAGCTATTTAGTAATCAAAATATACCACAATCTATTTCGATTATCGGTATCGGCAGAAGGGTAATGTCAGATGTGGAATTTCAAACAAAGGTAGAACAATCCCTTGCTACATTTTCTAGAAGATCTACTGATGATGAATTAGGAGTAGAAGAATTTATTAGCACATTTCGTTATTGTCAATTAAATACAGCGAATATAGAGGACTATCAAGATTTGTTGCGTCTTGTAAAGAGGCGTGAAACAGAATTAAACATTCCTGAAAACCACATGTTTTACCTATCTGTTATACCAGAAGTATTTGATGTCATTGCTTTAAATATTAAGGAAAGTGGATTGTGGGCTACAAAAGGATTGAACCGTCTTATTATAGAGAAGCCTTTTGGTTATCATGTAACGTCTGCTCGTGAGTTTAATGGAAAAATGATTGAAGATTTTGATGAAACTGACATTTGTTATATCAATCATTATCTTTGAAAATGAATGGTAATTAGGAATACACTTAGAAAAGCATTACGAAATAAATAGTATGTAATGCAAGACATTTTTATTGACGATAATAATTTATATGGTTAATATACTAGACATAAGATTATTTAATTACTAAAAGTAATCGGATATACATTTGTTTGTTGAGTTCGATAAATAAGTAATCTGTGGTAGAAGTGCTTTGAATTGCCACTATTAATATTGGGGACAATTAGAAAGCGAAAGGTATAAAAGGAATTGGCATTTGATAACTCTTTGTTTTTTTTATAAAAACAGGGGCTTCTGTACAATTCATTTTTAAAATATTGACAAGGATTATACAACAAGAGGGGGACTGAAATTGGAATCAATGACCTTTGTTTTATTTGGAGCGACAGGGGACTTAGCGAAACGCAAAATTTACCCCGCACTATATAACTTATATAGAGATCAAAAGCTTCCAAAGCAAATATCCGTTATCGGGCTTGGGAGACGTCAAGTATCTCACGAAGATTTTCAAGAAAGAATAAAAGAATCAATAGAGACGTTTTCTCGTCAGAGGGAAGAAGGTACTCCGGAACTGGAAGGTTTTTTAGATAATTTTCGCTATTGTCCATTAGATGTGAGTAAGCCGGAAGACTATGAGAGATTATTACAAGTCGTTCGTGAAAGGGAAGAAGAGCTACATATAAAAGGTAATAGAATGTTCTATCTTTCCGTTGCTCCTGAATTTTTCGAGACGATTGCTTTAAATATTAAGGAAAGCGGACTTGATAAAACAGATGGATGGAAACGCCTGATGATTGAGAAACCGTTTGGGCACGACCTTGCATCTGCTCGTGAGCTGAATGATAAGCTTAGTCGCACGTTTGAAGAAGACGAGATATACCGTATTGATCATTATTTAGGTAAACCGATGATTCAAAACCTTGAAGCGCTAGAATTTGCAAATCCTGTTCTCCAGTCGATTTGGAATAAAGAACATATAGCGAATGTACAAATCACAGCTAGTGAAACAGTTGGGGTTGAAGAAAGGGCAGGATATTATGACCAGGCAGGAGCCATTCGAGATATGGTTCAAAATCATATGTTACAAATATTAATGATGACTGCTATGAATCTGCCGGAAAAGGTTAATGCATGTGAAATTCGAGAGGAAAAGCGAAAGGTAATGGAGACGCTTCGTAAAGTGAAAAAAGAAGACGTTCAAAACCATATCATTCGCGGACAATACGCTTCAGGAAAGATAAAAGGCGGACAAGTTGTAGCGTATAAAGAGGAGCCAGGAGTAAATCCTTCTTCTAACATAGACACATTTGTTGCTGCTCGCCTGTGGATCGATAATCCATTTTGGACTGGCGTTCCATTTTATATACGAACAGGTAAACGAATGAAAGAAAAGTCTACTCGTATTGTAATCGAATTTAAAAATACGTTAAAACAGCAATATCAAGATAGTAATCCAAATGCAGCACCTAACTTGTTAATAATTGAAATTAGCCCAGGTGAGAACGTTTCATTACAGTTAAATAGTAAAAATCCATTAAAAAATGGAGAAATTGAACCGATGCGTATTAACTTTACTTGTGAGCAAGCGGATGTGGGAGTACCTGAAGCGTATGAAAGACTCATTCATGATGCTGTGAGTGGAGACGCTACATTCTTTGCACATTGGAAAGAAGTTGAATTGTCATGGGAATGGGTACAACCAATTCTTGAAGCATTCGAGGAAAACTTATTACCACTTCATGAATATGAGTCTGGTTCATATGGTCCAGATGCTTCGAATGAATTATTGCAAGAAAGTGGATTTAAATGGTGGTTAGATCAAGAAACGGAAAAATAAGTACTTTCTTTCATGAAAGCATGTAGGGGGACGATTACTATGACACAAAACATAAATCAATTAGCAGTGAATACAATTCGTACATTATCAATTGATGCTATTAATGCGGCAAATTCAGGTCATCCAGGTCTTCCGATGGGAGCAGCACCGATGGCTTATGCATTATGGGCGAATCATTTAAATCACAATCCTAATCATCCGAAATGGTTTAACCGTGATCGATTCGTTTTATCAGCGGGACACGGATCGAGCCTACTGTATAGCTTACTTCATTTAGCTGGATATGACGTTTCAATTGATGACTTGAAAAACTTCAGAAAGTTAAATAGTAAAACACCAGGACATCCTGAGTTTGGTCATACTCCTGGAGTTGAAGCGACGACAGGCCCGTTAGGACAAGGGATTGCTAATGCTGTCGGAATGGCAATGGCAGAAGCTCATTTAGCAGAGAAGTTCAATAAGGATGGTCACTCTATTATAGATCACAATACGTACGCATTAGTCGGAGATGGTGACTTAATGGAGGGTGTCGCTTATGAAGCGATGTCAATGGCAGGACATATGAAACTTGGCAAGTTAATTGTACTGTATGATTCAAATGAAATTTCACTTGATGGTGAATTAGGCATTGCTTTCTCTGAAGATATTCAGAAAAGGGCAGAATCTGTACATTGGCAATATGTAAGAGTTGAAGATGGAAACGATGTCGATGCTATTACAAAAGCTATTCAATCAGCGAAAGAAAATACGGATCAACCCACTCTTATAGAAATTAGAACTATTATAGGTTATGGAAGTCCAAAAGTTGCTGGAACGAACAAAGCACATGGTAATCCGCTTGGAGTAGAAGAGGCAACAGCGACAAAACAAGTGTATGGTTGGGGTTACGAGGAAGATTTCTTTGTACCTGAAGAAGTAAAAGCTCATTTTAATGAACTGAAACAAAAAGGTATTGAAAAAGAAAATGACTGGAATGAGCAGTTCAATTCATACAGAGAGTCGAACCCTGCACTAGCAGATGAATTAGAAAAAGCGATTACAGGTGATGTTTTAATTGAAGCGAAAGACATTCTATCCTTTGATATTGAAAAAACGATTTCCACTCGTGTTGCAAGTGGGGAAGCTATTAATCATTATGTGAAATCGATTCCTTCTATTTTCGGTGGAAGTGCGGATCTTTCTCATTCTACGATGACAGATATAAAAGGTGAAGCAGTATATGCAGTAGAATCATATGCCGGACGAAATATATACTTTGGTGTACGTGAACACGCAATGGGCGCGGCAGCGAATGGACTGGCTCTCCATGGAGGAGTAAAACCTTTCGTAAGTACATTCTTTGTATTTAATGATTACCTTCGTCCATCGATTCGACTGGCTGCACTGCAAAAGTTACCTGTTACTTACGTATTTACACATGATTCGATTGCTGTAGGAGAAGATGGTCCAACGCATGAACCAATTGAACAATTGGCAGCGCTTCGAGCAATTCCTGGTCTAACAGTTATCCGTCCGTCAGATGCAAATGAAACAGCAAGTGCTTGGGCGTATGCTTTACAGCAAACGGATGGTCCAGTCGTTTTAGTACTGAGCCGTCAAAATTTACCGGTGTTTAATGAAACGAAAGCGAACATAGAGAATCTCTCTAAAGGAGCTTACGTATTAACACAAACGAATGAAAATCCGGATGTAATTTTAATTGCGACAGGTTCTGAAGTATCCTTAGCTACTAGTGCGAAAGCAAAATTAGAAGAAGATCAAGTTTCTGTTCGCATCGTTGCAATGCCGAGCTGGGAGTTATTCGATCGCCAATCGAACGAATATAAAGAATCCGTTCTTCCGTCTTCTATAACGAAACGAGTATCTCTTGAAATGGGTGTATCTCTAGGTTGGGAACGTTATGTAGGACAAGAAGGAAAAGTACTATCAATTGAAACATTTGGAGCTTCAGGAACTGGAGCTGAAGTCATGAATCTATTTGGATTTACGACAGAAAATGTTGTTCAAATTACAAAAAATGTGTTGAATTCTTAAGCTATGACTGTGAATACCTTTCTGTACATACTAACATTTCAGTGCTGAAAGGTATTCCAGATTGTAGTGATATGGATTTTTAATAAAAGATGATTTGAGGAGGAATTATATTATGCAAGTAGGATTAATTGGGTTAGGTAAAATGGGATTAAATTTAGGGAAAAATTTAATGGATCATAAACATGAAGTAGTAGCATTTGATTTAAATACGAGCGCAGTAGAAGAAATGAAAGAGTACGGGGCAACGGGTACATCTAGTTTAAGTGAACTTGTTCAGTCTTTACAAACACCAAGAATTCTTTGGGTCATGGTACCACACGCTGTTGTTGATTCTGTTATTGATGAGGTTACACCACTTTTATCAAAAGGAGATATTTTAATTGAAGCAGGTAATTCACATTATAAAGAGTCTATCCGCCGATATGAACAATTAAAGAAAGATGGCATTCACTTTATGGATGCAGGAACTTCTGGCGGAATGGAAGGCGCTCGTAATGGTGCTTGTTACATGATTGGAGGAGATCAAGAAGCTTGGGACATCGTTGAACCAATCTTCCGCGATACTTCTGTAGAAAATGGATTCTTATATGCTGGAAAAGCTGGTAGTGGTCACTTCTTAAAAATGGTTCATAACGGAATTGAATACGGTATGATGGCTGCTATTGGTGAAGGATTTGAGATTCTAGAGAAAAGTGAATTTGACTACGATTATGAAAAAGTATCAAGAGTATGGAACAACGGTTCAGTCATTCGTTCTTGGTTAATGGAATTAACAGAAAATGCATTTTCTAAAGATGCAAAACTGGATGAAATTAAGGGTGTTATGCATTCTTCTGGTGAAGGAAAATGGACAGTAGAAACAGCATTAGACCTTCAAACAGCAACGCCTGTTATCGCAATGTCTCTATTAATGCGCTACCGCTCATTAGACAATGATACATTTACAGGAAAAGTTGTAGCAGCTCTGCGTAATGAATTTGGCGGACATGCAGTAGAAAAGAAATAAAGTGAAACTTTAATAAGTAGGGGCTTTATTCCACATCAATCGGGCTTTTACGGGATAAGCATATTAAACATGTAACTCATCAACGTTTAAAAACTGGAGGGAATTGATCATGAAATTTTTTATTGATACTGCAAATCTTGAGGACATAAAAAAAGCATATAAACTTGGAGTTTTAGCTGGTGTTACAACAAATCCTTCTTTAGTAGCAAAAGAGGGCGTTAAGTTTGAAGACCGTATCGCAGAAATTTGTCAGGCAGTACCTAAAGTTGAGTCTGTTTCGGCAGAAGTAACGCCAGATGCTGTTACAGCTGAAGAAATGATTGCTCAAGCAGAAGAATTAATTAAAATTAACGGTGGCGATAAAAACGTCACGATAAAACTTCCAATGACGCTAGCAGGATTAGAAGCTTGTCGCTATCTTACTGAAAAAGGTGTGAAAACGAACGTTACACTTATTTTCACTGTGAACCAAGCACTTTTAGCTGCTCGAGCAGGTGCAACGTACGTTTCTCCATTTTTAGGACGTTTAGATGATATTTCTGAAGATGGTGTACTATTAGTTGCTAAAATTGCTGAATTATTCGATGTTCATCAATTAGATACACAAATTATTGCGGCTTCTGTCAGACATCCAGATCATGTAACTCGTGTAGCGATGGCAGGTGCTCACATTGCAACAATCCCTTATAAAGTAATCGAGCAACTTGCTATGCACCCATTAACAGACCAAGGTATTGAGAAATTTGCTGCGGATTGGGCGAAAGCTCCTAAATTATAATGCATGAAAGTGAAGGTGCTTTCCGAAAATTGCTTTTCATGAGAGGACAAATCCTAAGTAACTTCATCGTTTAAACTGGATCCTGATTTTGTAGTCTTATTACGTGAAAAAAGCAGAGATGAAAGTGTCATTCACTTTTAAAAAAGGAAAAATTGATCGCGCGAAGCGTTTATCACAATAACATTATAATTATGAAAGAGAAATCCCCTTATTAGAGAGATGAGTTATAGTGTATCTCTAATAAGGGAGATTCTTTTTATATAAATCATTATGATGTGAAGATGCTTTTAAACGTATAGCAATATGTAAAGGTATCTTTTACTCAAGTAAGAACTATATAGGTTCTTTTCATTATATAGTAATTATGAAAGGGTTTACATAAAGGGGGATTGAGTATGAATATGTACCTTTTAATTATTACATTATTATCAATTGTAATTGTTATTTTAGGGGTATCGTGGTGGAGATGGCATGCGTTTATTAGTTTAACGGTTGCAAGTTTGTTTTTAGCAATTATGTCTGGAATGCCAATGGATAAAATAGTGAGTGCTTATGAAACGGGAGTTGGAAGTGTTCTCGGGCATTTAGTAGGTATTTTAGTATTAGGTACAATTTTAGGGAAAATGATGGCAGAGTCAGGTGCTGGAATGCAAGTGGCAGAGTTCTTTATTAAATCCTTTGGGATAAAAAACTTACCATGGGCTATGTTAATTGCAGGTTTTATTATTGGAATTCCGGTGTTTTTTGAAGTAGGTATTTTAATATTACTACCGTTAGTAATTTCAATTCATAAAACAACGAAACAAAATATTTTATTGATAGCATTACCAGCAATTGCTGGGCTATCTGTCGTACACGGCCTTGTTCCTCCGCATCCAGGGGCAATTGTAGCAATTGGTATTTATAAAGCGAATCTTGGGAAGGTACTATTGTATTCACTCATTATTACATTTTTTGCAGCGATTATTGCAGGTCCTATATTTGCGAAATGGATTCACAAACGTGTAATTCCTGAAAATGAGCCAGAATTGATTCGTGTAAATACAAAATCAACGAAATTACCAGGAATAGGAGTTTCATTTTTAGTTATATTGTTACCTGTTATGTTAATGGTTTTAGCTGCAGCAGCTCCTTATGTGCCTCTTTCTACTACTTTGATGAAGACTGTCACATTAATCGGTAGTCCTATCATTGCACTATTGATTGCATGTTTTGCAGCGTTCTATTTTCTTGGATTTCGCCAAGGTATCGATAAAAAGGCTATTAAGAAGGTAACAGAAGATAGCTTATTACCAATCGGTTCAATTGTTGCGATTATTGGTGCCGGCGGGGGATTTAAGCAAATTCTTATCGATAGTGGTGTAGGCAATGCTATTGCTCAAATGTCTGAGCATTTAGCTCTATCCCCAATTGTATTAGCATTTATAGTAGCAGGATTAATTCGAATTGCAACAGGGTCAGCGACAGTCGCTTTAACAACAGCAGCGGGTATCGTTTCGCCAATCGTTGAAAATACAACAGGTGTGAACTTAGAGTTACTCGTTATTGCAACAGGTGCAGGAGCATTAATGTTTTCACACGTAAACGATGCTGGTTTTTGGATGGTAAAAGAATACCTAGGTTTAACAGTGAAAGAAACATTTAAAACATGGACAGTATTAGAAACGTTACTTTCATTTATCGCTTTTGGAGGAGTTTTACTACTCGATATGTTTGTTTAAGATAAAGATGTTTCTATTTAGATAATTGTGGCATACAACGTTATCAATAGATAAAAGGAATGTATTTTTATGGTGGGATACTGTAACAATTTTTTGTTAGGAGGAAGAAATGGTGAGCTCAAAATATATGATTGGTGTAGACATTGGGACAACTAGTACAAAATCAGTTCTATTTTCTACTGATGGATCTGTTATTGCTAGTCATGGAATTGAATATCCTTTATATTCTCCTACGCCTGAAACAGCGGAACAAGACCCAGAAGAAATTTTTCGTGCAGTAATACATACGATTAAAGAAACTGTACGATTAAGTAGTGTACAGCCAAGTGATATTCTTTGTGTCTCTTTTAGTTCGGCAATGCATAGTATCATTGCCGTAGATGAAAAGGGAGAGCCGTTAACGAGATGTATCACTTGGGCAGATAATAGAAGTGCAAGCTGGGCGGAGAAAATAAAGAATGATATGAATGGTCATGAAATTTACCTTCGTACTGGGACACCAATTCATCCGATGTCACCACTTTCGAAATTAGTTTGGTTACAGAATGAGCAGGCAGAGTTATTCGCAAAAAGTTATAAATTCATTTCTATTAAAGAATATGTTTTTTACAAGTTATATAAAGAGTATGTAATTGATTGTTCTATAGCGTCAGCAACAGGGATGTTTAATTTGAAATCTTTAAAATGGGATGAAGAGGCTTTACATGTTGCGGGAATTACAGATGAAAAGCTTTCTAAACTTGTTCCAACAACGCACAGTTTAACAGGATTAGATGAAGAGCTTGCCAAAGAGATGAATGTACTTGTTTCTACGCCTTTTGTAGTAGGAGCGAGTGATGGAGTACTATCTAATTTAGGTGTAAATGCAATAGATCCTGGCGTTGTGGCTGTTACAATTGGTACAAGCGGTGCGATACGTGCTGTAACAAATCGTCCTGTAACAGATCCAAAAGGTAGAATTTTTTGTTATGCGTTAACTGAAGACCATTGGGTAATCGGTGGACCAGTGAATAACGGCGGTATGATTTTCAGATGGGCTCGTGACCAATTGGGTACTTCAGAGATTGAACTTGCGAAGCGTTTAGGGAAAGATCCATATGAAGTACTTACTGAAATAGCAGCAAAAGTGAATCCTGGATCTGACGGTTTATTGTTTCACCCGTATTTAGCAGGGGAAAGAGCTCCTTTATGGAATGCAAATGCACGAGGATCTTTCTTTGGACTCGGATTGCATCATAAGAAAGAACATCTTATCCGTGCTGTTTTAGAAGGAGTAATTTATAATTTATATACGGTTCTTCTCGCTTTAAAAGAGTTAATTGGCGAACCGAAAAAAATTCAAGCGACAGGCGGCTTTGCAAGGTCGGAGCTTTGGAGACAGATGATGGCGGACATCTTCCATCAAGACGTATATGTTCCGGAAAGTTTCGAAAGCTCTTGCTTAGGAGCTGCAATCCTCGGTTTATATAGTTTAGGTGAAATAGATACATTATCTGTAGTTTCTGAAATGGTAGGTGCAGATTTCCATCATGAGCCAAACATGGAAAGTGTGGAAAAATATAAAGATTTAACGCCAATCTATATCCGTCTGTCCCGTCAATTGGAAGAAGAATATGAAAGTATAGCAGCGTATCAAAAAAAGTGGGTTTAAAAGCTATTTACCAAGAAAATATGGTAACGTATAAAGAGGTACTCCGATTTTTTAGGATACTCTTTCAACATAAAATATTTTAAGAAGCATGATGAACGAAAAATATAGGGAGAGAGGGTTATGAAAATGAAGGATAACAAAGAGTTTATTGGATATGTTGGAACTTACACGAAAGAAAATAGCGAAGGAATATATAAATTTACGCTAGATGTAGAAGCAAAAAAAATTAGTAATGTAACACTTGCCGCTAAGCTGGATAACCCTACATATGTAACGATTAACCGAAATAATGAATATCTCTATTCCGTTGTTAAGGAAGGCGAATCTGGCGGTGTAGCTGCGTATTCCATTGATAGTCATACTGGAGAACTAAAAGCGAAAAAT
Organism: Bacillus sp. BR3(2024); assembly: GCF_039134555.1. Taxonomy (NCBI): domain Bacteria; kingdom Bacillati; phylum Bacillota; class Bacilli; order Caryophanales; family Bacillaceae; genus Bacillus; species Bacillus sp. BR3(2024). Next base: position 3,189,572 of record NZ_CP152433.1, on the reverse strand, counting down.
AGACAAGTAGTAGAAGGTGCTTCTCCTTGTCATATTAGTGTTGATAGTGGAAATCATACAGTAGTTACAGCGAATTACCATAAAGGAACGATTGAGTCTTTTGAAATAAATGAAGAAAATGGAACTGTAAATCCTGCTTCATCTATTATGGCACATGAAGGTTCAGGTCCGAATAAAGAAAGACAAGAAAAACCACATGCACATTACGCGGGGTACACTCCTGATGAAAAATATGTAGTGGGCGTTGATTTAGGGATAGATAAAATAATTACGTATGAAGTAAAAGATAGTACATTAACAGAAGTGAATCGTTTATCTGTAAATCCAGGAAGTGGTCCAAGACATATTACTTTTCATCCGAATGGAAAGTATGCATATGTGATGACGGAGCTTAGTTCAGAGGTTATTGTGTTAACCTATAATCCTGCAGAAGGATCCTTTACAGAATTACAGTATATTTCTACTGTTCCAGAAGAGTTTGATGAAAATAATCAAGGAAGTGCGATTCATATTTCTTCTGACGGCTGTTTTGTATATGCAGGTAATCGTGGTCATAATAGTATCGCTGTTTATAGCGTAGATCAAAATTCAGGTCAGCTTACATTTGTTGAACATACATCTACAGAAGGAAATTGGCCAAGAGACTTTGTATTAGATCCTACTGAAAAGTTCCTTGTTGCTACAAATGAAAAGTCACATAATCTTGTGTTATTTTCAAGAGATGAATCTACAGGTAAGTTAACACTTTTACAATCTGATGTTGTTGTGCCAGAGCCTGTTTGTGTGAAGTTTGTAAATGTTTAAGTTGTATTCGATATAATTTCATAAACTCAGAAAATAATAAAAAGCAAAGCGATATCGCTTTGCTTTTTATTATTTCTTTTTCGGTCTACGTACTAATTCGCCGCCGCAGTTTGGACAAACGTTATGTCTTTCTTCTGTACATGGTGCGCAAAATGTACATTCATATACACAAATGTATGCTTCAGAATCTTGTTCGAGCGATTGATCGCAAATTTGACAGTTTGTTTTCATTTCTAGTGCCATAATAAGTCTCCTTTTTAGTTAGAAAATTTATAATTTAATTATAATTCATTAAATAGAAATAGTCCTTTTCAATTGAAAGGAAATCGAATGATAAATTTATGAATTGAAACGAAAGATGCTGGTTTATTTTAAAATTGATTATTTATTACAGTTGGAATATTATGAAATAGTCAAAAGACAACAGGGGGTATAGATTTTGACTAATCATAACGATCATTTAAAAGCAAACTGCGAAAAATGTTTCGGTCTATGTTGCGTTGCATTACCGTTTGCAGCATCGGTAGATTTTGCAGTGAATAAAGATGGTGGTAAACCATGTTCCAACTTACAATCAGATTTTAAATGTAGTATACATAAAAATCTTAGAGGAAAAGGTTATAAAGGTTGTACAGTATTTGAATGTTTCGGTGCTGGGCAGAAGATTTCTCAGGGTACGTTTAAAGGGATTGATTGGAGGGAAGATGCAAAGCATGCAAGAAAAATGTACGATGCTTTTCCGGTTATGCATCAACTTCATGAAATGCTTTGGTATTTGAATGAAGCGATTCTTTTAAAGGCAACACAGCCAATTCATAAAGAGCTGGAGACCGCAATTGAGGAGACAGAGCGACTTTCGAATTTAAATCCAGATGAGTTAATGAAAATAAATGTTCCAATGCATAGGGCAGAGGTGAACATTCTTCTTTTAGAAACGAGCGAATTAGTATGGAAGGAAATGAATACTGCGCGTAAGAAACGAATCATTCACCGCGGAGCAGACCTTATGGGAGCGAATCTGAAAAAGAAAAATTTACAAGGTGCAAATTTAAGAGGAGCTTACTTAATTGCGGCTAACTTAAATGGTGCAGATTTAAGAGGAGCAGATCTCATCGGAGCAGATTTGCGAGATGCAGATATTCGCGGGGCTGATTTTACTAATAGTATTTTTCTGACGCAAGTTCAAGTTAATGCTGCTAGAGGGGACAAACATACGAAATTACCGAAATTATTGTCTCGTCCATCGCATTGGAGTGCGTAAAGAGTGAGGAGTATTTAGTGTGGATATATTTCAGTATTTAGAAGAGATGCAAGAGGATGTCTTTTCGTTAGCAGTAGAGCAAATAGAAGCGAAGTATTATGATATTTGTTGCATGTTGGCGTCTACAGAATATGCAGAACGAATTAAAGTAATTGATGTAGAGTCATATAAGGTAAGTATTCGAGTAGGTTTGGATGCAGCTGTAGAAATGGCTACTAATGAAGAAGCAAAAGCGATTTATTTTGAGTATGACCTTGATAACGAGTGGACTAGTCAGTTTTATATTTGTGAGGAGTATGCTCCACTTGAAGAAGAGGATGATGATTGGGCTTCTGAATGGACATATGATGTTGAGGGACCGGAGTCTGTAGAATTAGCGGATATGTATAATGAAAATGGCTTTGACACAAGTGAAAAAGCAATTGGTATCACTTTATATTTAATTGCTAAAACGCTGTGTAGTTTTATAAGTGTACGTAGTGAAGTGCAAAATAATATACCGATTTGTATTGGTTTTCACGACCAAGATCCAATAATGCGAACAGGCAGAGACTAAGAATCTCTGCCTGCTTTTTATTTCTTTTCAAAAGTAGTAATTAAAACGCTACATATAATAAGAATACCACCAATAAAAAAGTTACTATTTAATGTTTCATTTAATAAGAGCCAACCAAGTAACGATCCAACGATAGGTTGGAAGAAGAAAAATAAGGAACCTATGCTTGCATCCAGTAATTCTAATCCTTTATTCCAAAGGAAAAAGGCACCTGCTGTTGAGACGATTCCTAAGTATAATACGCCTAATATTACGTACGTATTTACTGTTCCGATAGAGGCCGCTTGTAGCTCCCATATCATAAAAGGTGTAATAAAAAAGAGTGAAAAGAAAATTGCGTACGTTGTAATAACTAAGGATGAAAATTGGATTGAAGCGATTTTTACATAAATAGATAGTAAAGCCCACGTAATAGCGGCTCCAACTAAAATGATTGTTCCAATAAAATAGGAGCCAATTTCAATATCCCATCCGATTACGATAATGACACCGATTGTCGCTATTATAGTAGATAAAAGTCTACGAGCAGTTAGTTTTTCTTTCAAAATGAGCGCTGCAAATATAACCATAAATGCAGGTGTAGCTGATGTAACTAACGAGCCTGTATGAGCGTCGGATAATTTTGTTCCGATAAATTGGCATGTGATCGAAATGAAATAGCCGATAAATCCAATCCAAGCGAATAGGAGCCAATCTTTTTTGCGAATGGTTACTTTTTTCTTTTGCTTTTTCTCAGCTAGTTTCAAAATGCCATATAAAACAACAAAAGCGATAATAAAGCGTAGCCAAACGAGTGTTAGTGGTGGAATGAAATCGAGTACGTATTTGCTAACAACATACATACCGCCCCATATACTTGCTGCTAGTGATAAGCATATAGCTCCTAAAATTGTTTGTTTCATTTGAAGTACCTCCGTCTATTTTTAGGGTAATATGAGTTCCCTAAGACGAGGCATAGTGTATGTGTTATAAGCCCGTCTTAGTTTATAGACGGCCTACAGGTTGATCGTTTTCGAATGAAGTGTTGTAGTACATGAGTGCATTCCTCCTCTTTAAGTTATAATGATATTATAACTTAATTTTCTGATTATTGGAGGTTGTTATGAAATATATCGTTATAAAATCACATGTTAGCAATTATCCTAATCCAATTCGCTTAGAAGAGGGGGATGTAGTGAAAATGATAGAGAGTTACGCTGGTCCGGAAAACTGGGAAAACTGGATGTTTTGTCACGAAGAGAAGTATAACCGGAAAGGATGGGTTCCGGAGCAAATTATAAGAAAAGATATGAATGGAACAGGAATTATTATAAAACAATATACTGCGAAAGAATTAAATGTGAATATTGGAGAAAGATTGATCGGATTAGAAGAATTGAATGAATGGGTTTGGTGCGAAGGAAGAGATGGTGAGAAGGGCTGGGTACCAAAGGAAAACTTACAAAAATATTAATAATAATATTTGATCAATAATTAGGAAACATATTTTTGCTTATGAGTATATTGGTTGTAGGATAAAAAGTAGATTAATAGAGAAAGAGGAGGAGATTATTATAACTACAACCGTTATTTCACATTTTTACAATGAAGAGTATTTATTGCCATGGTGGCTTATGCATCATACGAAACTTTTTGATCATGGTATTTTAATTAATAAAGGTTCAACAGATCGTTCCGTTGAGATTTGTAAAAAATTCGCACCGCATTGGGAGGTGCGAGATTCTGTAAATCCAGAGTTTGATGCATATGCGACAGATCATGAAGTGATGAGGATAGAACAAGAAGTACAAGGATGGAAAATGATTTTAAATACGACTGAGTTTCTTTGCGTGCAAGATAAAAATCAGTTTTGGAAATCGCTAAATGAATTGGGGGGGAGGATGTATTGGCTGGACGGGCTTATTATGGTTGATGATCCTAACTACAACTATCCTGACCTTAACTTTGGAATACCTTTAATGAAACAGCGATTTCATGGTTATTTACCAGAAGATTGGCCGTTATGGAGAAGAGGTAGATTTATTCATAATCATGAGCATGGAAGTTATACGGTTGGAAGACATTTATCTGCGCATGAATCGATGATTTATCCACCTCTTGCTTGTATATTATGGTTTGGATTTAGTCCGTGGAACGATGTGATGAGAAAGAGAAAGTTACAAATTGGTCCGACTCTTTCTGAAGCTAGTAAGCATGGGGGAATGGGGACGCACCATATTATTACGCCGGAAAGATTAGAAGAATGGTATAAGGAATTAGCGAGAGGAACGAAGGATTTACGTTTTAGTGACGTATATCGTTATGTTTTTGTATAAATGATTCCCACCATAAAATTGTTTCTTCTATTCCTGTATTTAAATCGTATGTTGGTTTCCAGTTTACTTCAGTTTTTAAACGTTCTACACTAACGCCGACGAATAAAGGTTCATCCTTAGAGAAAGGAATCGCGTCTAGTTTAATTAAATGTTCTTTTCCTATCTTTTTAGCGATGATAGAAGCTAGTTCTTTAATTTGTACAGATTGACCTGAAGCGATATTGATGGTGCCTGTAACGCCATGTTCTAATACTGTTACGAGAGCGTCAGCGACGTCACTCACATGGAGGAAATCTCTCGATTGTTTTCCATGTGTACATAGTGCTTCCTCATTTTTTAATAAGGAAGTGATAATGTTAGAAACGAGCCGATTACCTTGTTCGTGAGGTCCATACATATGAAAAATGCGGCCCCAACACATGCTGAGGCCTGTTTGTTGTGCATACGTTTCTAGCCAGGAGTGCAGTGCATTTTTACATAAAGAATACGGGGTTTTATAGGAAAGGAGCGATGAATCTTCAAATAATACGCCGTTAAACCATTCGTACTCTGCGCCAGTACCTGCAACGACAACACGCTTTCCGCCGCATGTTGTGAAGTGTTGAATCAATGAAATACTAGACTTTAGCCAATAGTAATTATTAATAGATACATAGCATGCTGGTGGCACTGCTTCCCAAGCAAGGTGAATGAGATGGCTAGGCTGAACATCCGAAATGAATTGTTTTACTTCGTCATCGCGAAGCAAGTTTACTTTATGCCAATGGCAAGGGAGGTGAGAGGGGTTATTTTTATTATACGTGGCTTGCACTTCATATCCCTTTTGTATAAGTGAATGTACAACATATTTACCTATCCAGCCACTACCACCTGTTACAACAACTTTCTTCATGGCTCGATCACCTCAACTTCTGGAACCGTCACTAAAAATTTACCGCCCCATTCACGAATGAAAGAGCATTCTTTCATAATTTCGTCTTTCAAATTCCAAGGAAGTATGAAAATGTAATCCGGTTTTGTACGTTTAATTTCTGCTGGAGATTTTACTGGAATACGAGTTCCTGGTAAAAGGAGATTTTGTTTGTGAGGATTTTTATCTACTGTATAAGCTAGAAATTCTTTACCTATCCCGCAATAATTCAAAAGGGTGTTTCCTTTAGCTGGAGCACCGTAACCGATAATTTGTTTGTTTAAAACTTTCGCTTCAATAAAAAACTTTAAAATATTTATTTTCAATTGTTCGATGCGTTTAGAAAAAAGGAGATAGTAATCTAAAGTATCTAACCCGTGGTCGACTTCTTTTTGAATTAATTTTGTAACATTGGAATGGATAGTTGATTGGGCATTTAGATGGTTTACAAAAATCCGTAAGGAACCACCATGCGTTGAAAGTTCTTCTACATCAACAATTTGTAAATGATGATAACTTAAAACTTTTTGAAGGCTTATAAGTGAGAAGTAGGAGAAGTGTTCATGGTAGATGGTATCAAATTGGTTAAAAGATATAAGGTTTAATAAGTGCGGGAATTCAATTGTTATCGTGCCATCACGTTTTAATAGTGTTTTTAAACCAGCGACAAAATCATGCAAGTTCGGAACGTGTGCTAATACGTTATTTGCGACGATTAAATCAGCTTGTGGCAATTTTTTTGCTAAGTCATTACTGAAAAAATTTACATGAGTAGGAATTCCTTTTTTGATAGCAATTTCTGCTACGTTTTTCGCGGGTTCAATTCCCAATGTCTCGATATTTTCTTTTTTAAAGTATTGTAATAAGTACCCATCGTTACTTGCGATTTCAATCACTTTTGAATGTTTCGTTAAGTTGAAACGCTTAATCGCCATTTCTACGTATTGTTTAGCGTGTAGTAGCCAACTTGAGGAGTAAGAGCTGAAGTATAAATAGTTATGAAAAATATTTTGTGGGGATTCAAATTCATCTAGCTGTACGAGTAAACAAGAGTTACAAACAAATGTGTGCAGCGGATAAAAAGGTTCCATTTTATATGAGCTTTCAGGAGCTACAAATGAATTAGCAAGAGGGGAAACGCCCAAATCTAAAAAAGTGTTGGTTAGTAATGAGTGGCAAAAACGGCATTTTTTCTGTTCCATTTTATAGCCCCCTTATAAATTTTTGAATGCATCGATTTGTTGTCGTGTGAAAGATTCTATATTTTCACCAGATGCATATTTTTTGTACCAATCAACAGTCCAAGCGATAGCATCATCTGTTGATAACTTAGGAGTCCAGCCGAGTTTATTTACTGCTTTTGTACTGTCGAGTGTTAAAACAGGTGATTCATAAGGAGTATTTGTAGAGGAGGAAATGATTGTTAGTGGGTTATTCCATAATTTTATTACAGATTCAATGACATCATGAACGGTTCTGTTAGGTTCATTCATTGGGCCGAAATTCCACGCTTCTGCATATTTATCATCATTCCAAAGTTTCTCAGCTAAAAGGATATAGCCATGTAGAGGATCTAAAACATGTTGCCACGGACGGACGGCATATTTGTTTCGAATATACAAAGTATGATTGTGCAAATATGCCCGAATGATATCAGGGAATAATCGATCTTCTGCCCAATCACCACCGCCGATGACGTTACCAGCTCTGACTGAGGCGAGTTTCTGGGTATTAGTGCGGAAGAATGATTTTTGATAGGATGTTGCCACTATTTCAGCGCAAGCTTTACTAGCGCTATAAGGGTCGAAACCTCCTAGTCGGTCATTTTCCACGAACGCTCGGTCGCCACTACCGTCATTCTCATAACATTTATCGCTTGTCACATTAATAATGGCACGTACGCTTTCGACGGACTTTGCTGCTTCTAGCACGTGGACAGTACCTAAAACATTCGTTTTGAATGTATCGATAGGATTTTTGTATGAAGCGGTTACGATTGGCTGAGCTGCTAAATGAAATATTATGTCAGGTTTATGCTGCTTCATGGCATGAAATAAAGAATGGTAATCTGTAATATCGCCTTTCATTGTCGTGCACTCTTTTGCTACGTTACCTTGTTCAAAAATGTTAGGAATGGATGGGGGATGAGAAGAAAAGCCTACTACTTCTGCACCTAAAGAACTTAAGAAAAGGGTGAGCCAGGAGCCTTTAAATCCAGTATGTCCTGTAATAAATACTTTTTTCTTATTCCAAAAAGATGATGAAGCCATATTACCAAACCTTCCACGGAGCGCTATTACTTTCCCATAGCTCGACTAATTTATTTTTATCGCGCAATGTATCCATCGGATGCCAAAAACCAGAATGTTGATATGCGGTCAATTCATTTTTGTTTACTAACTGAACTAAAGTGTCTGTTTCAAAAACAGACTTATCTCCACTAATGTAATTGAAAACTTCAGGATTTAAAACGAAAAATCCACCGTTAACCCATCCGCCATCACCTAATGGTTTTTCTTGAAAAGATGTTACAGACTGTTTATCTAATATGAGAGAACCAAATCTACCAGGAGGTTGTACGGCAGTAACAGTAGCCATTTTTCCATGTTTTTTATGGAATGTAATAAGTTCTTTTATATTTACATTACTTAATCCATCACCATAAGTGAGGCAGAAAGGTTCGTCTCCGACATAATTTTGAATCTTTTTCACTCGGCCACCCGTTTCGGTATTTACACCAGTATCGATTAGTGTAACTTTCCATGGTTCTACACGATGAGAATGGCTAGTAATTGTATTATCGTTTAACTGTATTGTGAAATCAGACATGTGTAAGTTGTAATTTAGAAAGAACTCTTTAATTGCATATCCTTTATAGCCTAAGCAAATAATAAACTCAGTAATTCCGTAATGACTATACAAACTCATAATGTGCCATAGAATGGGTTTTGTTCCAATTTCAATCATAGGTTTCGGTTTTAAATGTGTTTCTTCCCCAATTCTTGTACCGTACCCACCAGCAAGAATAACAGCTTTCATTTTTTCCTCCTAAAATAAAAATTTATTATTTATACAGTATTCATGTTTTATGCAAATGAGATTGTTTTTGATTAAGTGAATGAAAATGTTTGAGGTGATGACGATGCAGAAAGTATTACGGTTTGAATTTTGGGAATAATTCTTGATATTCAGGGTTATGACGGAGGTCTTGTGTTAGGTTACTAAGCTCTAAAAAACGTATGTCCAGTACTTCAGGAGATTGACCGTAATGTGTTTGAAGTCCCATTTGAACACCCCTTTTTGAAAGGGTAGGTGTAATTTGTAATTTTCTTGCCTTTGATTGTTCATTCCAAGGGCTAAAATAAAATTTTAAAATAAATGAAGGATAGTCATAAATTATATATCCGTGCCGCGAATGATGTCTACCAGGTAAATATGCACCGTCTAGATGATTGTGAATAAATCTCCAAGCACATCCGAGATTTGGGTTATAAGGGAAGACACCGTGGTATCGCTGTTCTACTAAGGGGATAGAATATCTAGGCTTTGAATAATTATAATTATGATTATCTATCATTAAAATCATTCTAATCGCATACATGTTTTGGCCTAGTGTATGAAGAGATGAAAAAAATTCTTCAGTATTATTACAACAAAAGAATTCAGTAGTATTTAAAACGATTTTCCAACCTGAAACTTCTCTTTCAATTTCCATCACTTCAATATCAGTATTAGTTGGATCAAACTCAAGAAATCTTGAATTTCGTACTTCCCAGTGGGGTGCTAATAGTTTACAAATCTCTACGGAACGATCTGTAGACCCTCTATTAATTAAAATGCCGTGATCGAATATTTTCGTGTGATGCATAAGCCACCATGGAAGTAGGTATTCTTCATTATAAAAATGAGAAATGATTGTCTTTTTCATATTAATTCCCTCCTATACAAGCAATCATTATTAGTAGGATATGCTTTTAAATAAGAAAGGTTAAAAGTGGCAGATAATGTAGTGATTAGGTAGTAGTTTAGTAATTTTATTGTATAAGTGTAGATTACTCGTATTGAATCATCATAGGAGGAGATTGGAATTTTGTATAAATTGTGAATAATAAACCGTCACGTTTGACTGTACAGTTTATGTATTGTATGATGTAAGTAATATAAACAAGGGGGGAAGATCGTTGGGAAGGTGTATCGAATCGGACAGTTGGCTCTCATGGCTCACGTGTCGAAACGAACGATTGATTATTATACGAATCTAGGTATCTTAAAAGCGGAGCGATCTCAATCTAATTATCGCTATTACGACGAAACAGCATTTGAGACATTACAATTTATTGAGAAGTGCAAAGAAATGCATATGCCGCTTTGTGAGATTAAAGAGAAAATCGAGGAGAAGAAGAAGCTGCTCGGTATCAATGAACACGTTTCGAAACAAGTGAATGAAGTGACAGACCATATTCATCGATTAGAAGTGGAGCTTACTGAGTTAAAACCGCTTTTAGATGAATTGACTGATTCACAACGTGAAAAAATATCGAAATCTTTATCAGGTCAAACGACAGCTTTAATACAGACACTTGCTCTATTATTATAGAATAAGTGAAATCCGACCTCTTTAATTTTTGTATCGGGCTATGTTTTCTAACAAACAAATAAGAAAACATTATAGTATACAGGAGGTGGACACCTTAGTTTTTTAACTAAGGGGATTCATTGGAAATATTTAATTTAGTCATGGTTGCGATTTTAATCGCATTTACTGGATTTTTCGTAGCAGCAGAGTTTGCGATTGTAAAGATACGTTCAAGCCGTATCGATCAGCTTGTTGCGGAAGGAAAACGCGGTGCTTTAGCAGCGAAAAAGGTAACAACAAATTTAGATGAATATTTATCTGCTTGTCAATTAGGTATTACAGTTACAGCTATGGGATTAGGTTGGTTAGGTGAACCGACAATTGAAAAGTTATTACACCCGTTATTTGAGAAATGGAACTTAAATCCTTCTATTTCATCAGTATTAACATTTGGTCTTGCTTTTATGATTATGACGTATTTACACGTTGTAGTAGGAGAATTAGCTCCAAAAACGATGGCAATTCAAAAGGCTGAAAGGGTAACGTTATTATTGGCAGGTCCATTAATGATGTTCTATAAAGTAATGTATCCATTTATTTGGGTATTGAACGGTTCAGCTCGTGTGATAACTGGTTTATTTGGTTTAAAGCCAGCTTCAGAACATGAAGTAGCTCATACAGAAGAAGAATTACGTCTTATCCTTTCAGATAGCTATGAAAGTGGCGAAATTAATCAAGCTGAATACAAGTATGTAAATAACATTTTTGAATTTGATAATCGTATTGCAAAAGAGATTATGGTACCGCGAACAGAAATCGTTGGTTTCTACCTGGAAGATTCAGTAGAAGAACACATGAAAGTAATCCAAAATGAGCGATACACACGTTATCCGATTTTTGGAGAAGATAAAGATGATATTATCGGTATGGTCAACGTAAAAGATTTCTTTATTCGATATATGACCGAGGATCAAAAAGATTTATCATCTATTCGCTCGTATATGCGTCCGATTATTGAAGTGATGGAAACGACTCCAATTCACGATTTATTACTTCAAATGCAGAAGAAGCGAATTCCGATGGCTGTTTTATATGATGAGTACGGAGGAACAGCTGGAATTGTAACGCTTGAAGATATCTTGGAGGAAATCGTCGGCGAAATTCGTGACGAATATGATGAAGATGAAGCACCACCAATTCAACATGTGAACGAGCAACATATTATTGTTGATGGAAAAGTGCTTATCTCAGAAGTGAAAGATTTATTTGGATTACACATCGAAGAAGATGATGTGGATACAATCGGTGGATGGATTATGATGCAAAATCATGAAATCGAAGAAGGACAACACGTTGAGGCGGAAGGTTATGAATTTAAAGTGTTAGAAAAAGACGCTTACCAAATTAAACGTGTTGAAATTCGTAAGATGGAACAAGAACAAGAAGAAGAGAAAGCAGCAACTGTGTAAGTTGCTGCTTTTCTTCTAAAGTACAAAAAATGAGAAATTAGGAGCGGATATTTTGATTCAAGAAGCCTTACGTGTATATCGATTACAATTGTATGTGATCTTTAGTGGTTTACTACTTATGTGGACGATTACTCCGTTTGGAAAACAAGTGACAGGGTTCGGTATTGGATTAGCAGTAAGTGCTTATTGTCTTTGGTTATTAGCTCGCAGAGTGGAGAAACTCGGGAAAAGTATCGTAATGAAGGAAAAGGCTCCTGGATTAGGAGTTTTAAACCGATTTGCAGCTGCTATTTTAGGAGCTATCATCATGTATGAAATTGAGCATGAAATGGAAATGTGGGCATTCGGTACAGGTATTTTAGGTGGTCACTTTTTAATGATTGCAAATTTAGCGTACGCAAATATGCAGTTAGTGAAAGAAGAAGAGAAGCAAAGAGAACGTGCTTCGAAAAATATAGAGCTATGATGAAAAGGACCTAATCAGGTTCCTTTTTTAGTTTAGCGATATGATACAAGTAATCAAATTAATGACAAATATAATACGCTTCTTTTTTGTGTTTTTCAATAGTATGAAAAATAATAAAAAAAAATTAAAAACCCATCGATTTCTAAAGGTTATGTATGTTATTATGACAAAAGACTTTTTGAAAGAGGTGGATACCAATGTTACAAGCGCTACTTATTTTTGTGCTTCAAATTATTTACGTTCCAATATTAACAATCCGTACGATTTTGCTTGTAAAGAATCAAACAAGATCCGCTGCTGGTGTTGGATTGTTAGAAGGAGCTATTTACATTGTCAGTTTAGGTATTGTGTTTCAAGATTTATCAAATTGGATGAACATCGTTGCCTATGTCATTGGCTTTAGTGCGGGACTGTTATTAGGCGGTTATATAGAGAATAAATTAGCAATTGGTTATATTACGTATCAAGTTAGTTTACTAGACCGTTGTAATGAATTAGTAGATGAGTTACGTCACTCTGGATTTGGCGTTACAGTATTTGAAGGCGAAGGTATTAATTCTATACGTTATCGCTTAGATATCGTCGCAAAGCGTTCTAGAGAGAAAGAGCTTTTAGAAATCATTAATGAAATTGCACCGAAAGCGTTTATGTCTTCGTATGAAATTCGCTCGTTTAAGGGTGGATATTTAACGAAGGCGATGAAGAAAAGAGCGTTAATGAAGAAGAAAGATGAACATGCATCGTAAAAAAGAGGAATAGTGATGCATTAAAAGCGCAGTATAAGTCTAAATGTAAAAGGGAGGAATCTATTTTGATGTAGATTCCTCTCTTTTTTTATGAAAAATATTCATCTGTTAATTCAAAAAAACTAAATCGTATAATTATGTTTTTTACTCATTCTCAAATTAATGATTAGCCATATAATTTGAAAAAATACCGGTATGATAAACGTGATTAATAAAACGATAAGTGATATTGATTTAATTTCAGGTGTTTGAATAACACCAGCACCATCAACATCTCGTAGCCAAATAATAGCGGCCCATATTCCAAAAACGATAATCCAAAATATGTTACCAATCCACCAAGAAATCCATCGTTTTTTCATGTTAGCACCCCCTACATTTATCTACTGTTAAAAGTATATTTTCTTTTGTTACATTTATAATGAAACAACTTTAAAATCAGTTTTTAACTGTATATCTAACTTGTTTGAAGGTTACTATTTCTCCATCATCATCATCGTCTTTCGTTTGTAAAAGTTGAACTTTTGGTTTGTAGTCCGTCCTATGAGCGTGTTCGATATCTTTAATGTTAAGTTTGTAGGATTCACCATTTTTTAGTTTTTGTTCCAACACTTTTTTATTAGCAACATAAATAAAAGTTACTTTATTTTCATCAATGCCTTTAGTTTTAATTTCTAATTCATTGTCTTTTGCTGTAATCGTTGGTGTTAATAATTCCATACTGCCTTTCCCGCTTTCTAAAGAATTCTCTGCTATAGTTGAACATCCTGATAATATGATTCCAGTGAATAGAAGAACAGCTAATTTCTGTTTCATAACATCCCTCAATTCCATGTGATTTTTGATTTTTGTATTGCTAGATTACTAGTGCGGAGCGTAAATGTTTAGTTAGTACCCTCTTAATTGTACCATAATATGTAAAATGAAACAGGAGGTATATCCAATTTAAGGGAGAATTAAAAATTTACTGATTTTTGTAAATTCGTATGTTTTAGCTTCTATTTCAATCGAAATGTAGACGAGAGAAAGAAATTTTTTTATAGAAATTATAATTTTTACATTTTACAATAATGATAGGGAATAGATGAATTCATTTACTTCGGAGGTAGTTATTTGAACATTAATGAGAAGGCAATTGAAATGTTTGAACAAAATAAATATGAGGAAGCAATGGAACTGTTTCAACAAGCATTACATGAATCTAGAGACGTACAATCTCTCAATAATCTGGCTTGGATGTACTTTTATGAGGAAGAGAATGATGATAAAGCTCTTGAATTAATAAGAGAAGTTGTTAAGTTTAATCCTTCTTCATACTTTCCTTATAACATCTTAGGGGACATTTACATGAAACAAGAAAAATGGACAGAAGCGAAAGAAGCATTACAAAAGTCTATTTCGATTCAACCATCAGATGAAGCATATCATAATGTAGCTGTAGCGCATTATAACCTTGGAGAGCTGGAAAAAGCTTCAGACTTTTTCTTGCGAGTTGCAGGGGATTCGGACTATATCATGTATAGCTATGTAAAATGTTTAATTGATTTAGAACGAACGACAGAAGCAAAAGAGAAGTTAGATACTTTTAACAGGGAATCTGATAATTTTTTAGGGGAAATTAATGTAGCAGATTTATATGTTGAGTTGAATTGCTATAAAGAAGCAATTGAATGGTTCGAAAAGGGATATAAAGAATGCTGGAAAAGTCCTAATTGGATTAGTAGATTTGTGTATGCTCTATATAAAACGAATAATTTCTCCCGTATAAATGAAGTTATACGGGAATCTATCGAAGCGAAAACAGCAGAAATAGAAGATGTTCAGAATGAAGAAGTAGAAGAAAACTGGACAGAAAATGATAAGAAAGAGTTAATTGAGGAATATACAGAAGAGAATAATTGTTATAAAACAATGGTAGAACGTATCAAATCTGGATACGTTCCAGGATTAGAATTTGAAACGGATTTTATAGGTGGGTGCTATTTGTTTGGTTGTAAAAGGCATAATCATCTTTTTATTAATAGAAGAGCCTGAACCATCAAGCTCGTTTGATGGAGAACTAGCTGAGCTGTCTACGAAGTATTATTCTTTATATAAAGCTAGAATGGGTGCCGACTACTTTTATTATTAAAGCTAGAAAGTAAAGTGTTTTTATAAAAGAAGCCTATGATTTCAAATAGATGAAATCATAGGCTTCTTTATTTTAAAAAAATGAGGTCAAAGGTGTACTTTTCTTATAAAAATGCATTTCATATAAAAGGTGTAATTATTTTGGGGAAGGGGGATTGTTGTGCGTCATCATAGAAAGTGCAAAAAATTTGGAGTGGCACTGCCTCTTCCGCTTATAGGAGCAACGGGTCCGACAGGTAATAGTGGTCCAATCGATCCAACTGGAGGGCATGAAGGTCCTGTTGGTCCTACAGGGGTGACTGGACCGACGGGAGCAACTGGGCCCCAAGGTCCTCAAGGTATCAGGGGAATACAAGGTCCCCAAGGGACAACAGGAGCACAAGGAATACAAGGGGCTATTGGTGATACAGGAGAGCAAGGTATAACTGGTCCGACTGGTCTCCAAGGTGCTCAAGGATTAATCGGTAACCAAGGTCTAATTGGTGATATTGGAGTACAAGGATTAGAAGGAATACAAGGAGCAACGGGTCCTGCTGGTAGTCAAGGTATACAAGGCACACAAGGAATACAAGGGGAAATAGGCGAGCGAGGACAAACAGGGGCACAAGGAATGTAAGGAGAGAGAGGCGTAACTGGAGTCTCGGGTGTAACTGGTCCACAAGGCCCTCAAGGTGTTCAAGGAATACAAGGAGAGCAAGGGGCTATTGGTATACAAGGAGAAGACGGCTTCCAAGGTATACAAGGAATTACTGGAGAGGAAGGCCCACAAGGAGCACAAGGAATACAAGGTGAAGTGGGTCCAACTGGTTCTACTGGAATGCAAGGTGCCCAAGGTATAAGTGGAATAAAGGGGATAACAGGTGTAATAGGTTTACAAGGACCACAAGGTGTGCAAGGAATACAAGGTATAACGGGAGCAACAGGTTTTCAAGGGATAAAGGGAATAAGAGGTATAACAGGAGCGACGGGTAGTAATGGTACTCAAGGCTCAGAAGGACCACCGGGCGGTCCGACGGGAGTGACCGGTCCAATTGGCCCTTCTAGTGGGGTGACTGGACCAGCTGGCCCACCCGGTCCACCAGGAGGGCCAACAGGTCCAACGGGTGCGACCGGTTCAACAGGTGTAAGCGGAGGGATAGGTCCAATTGGAGGGCAAGGTGTGCAAGGTATAACCGGTCCAACAGGTCATCAAGGTGTAAGGGGAGCGCAAGGTGCCCAAGGTGTAGTTGGAGCAGTTGGAGTACAAGGAGCACAAGGTCCTCAAGGTAACCAAGGTATAACAGGTCCAACTGGTGCAGAAGGTTCTCAAGGAATACAAGGTCCGCTGGGAGTAACTGGTCCAACAGGTGCAGAAGGTCCTAAAGGTATTCAAGGTATGATAGGTCCAACAGGTGCACAAGGAATGGTGGGAATACAAGGGATAGCTGGTCCGGTTGGTGTTACAGGAGCGGAAGGAGCTCAAGGAGCACAAGGAATCCGAGGAGCAACCGGCCCAGCTGGAGCACAAGGAATCCAAGGCGTACAAGGAATTCAAGGGGAAACAGGAGCAGCTGGAACACAAGGTCCTCAAGGTGTTCAAGGGATACAAGGGACTACCGGATTGACAGGTACACAAGGTGCCCAAGGTCCTCAAGGAGTGCAAGGAATAATAGGACCGACTGGAGCTATCGGTTTGCAAGGTCCTCAAGGATTACAAGGAATAACTGGTCAGGCGGGTCCAACCGGCGAGGCGGGAGCAACGGGTCCTCAAGGTCCACAAGGAATTCAAGGACCACAAGGAGCAACCGGTCCAACTGGAGCAACCGGCGAGAAAGGAGCCACGGGCTCACAAGGTCCTCAAGGAATCCAAGGTTCACAGGGGATAACGGGTCCGACTGGAGCAACCGGCCCGACTGGAGCAACTGGTCCACAAGGTCCACAGGGAATCCAAGGTCCACAAGGTGTAACGGGTCAGGCGGGAGCAACAGGTCAGACGGGAGTGACTGGTGCAACTGGACCGACCGGAATACAAGGAATACAAGGAATAACTGGAGCAACAGGGGGAACGGGAGTAACAGGCCCAACAGGAGCCACGGGTCCAACAGGCTTAACAGGAGCAACAGGCCCTTCTGCTATATCAACAGGTGGAGGCTATTTCTTTTCTACATCAACAAGCACAATTGCAGCAAATGCCAACATCCCAATTAATTCTGGATCCACTGTATATGGAACTGGTGTATCTTTAACTAGTGCTACGACAGTCACAGTAACGACGCCAGGAATATATTTAGTAAGCTACTATTTTCAAGGGGATGCAAATGGTGGGAATGAGACAGTATCTGTTAGATTGCTATTAAATGGAACGCAACTAACAGGGAGTTTTATACAAAACGTAACGACATCAACTGTAGTAATCGAACCAGCCATTTCAAATACACTTCTTGTGAATGTGACGAGTGCCAATTCAACATTAATATTACAAAATGGCCCGTTAGGTGTAGGGCATGTGACTACTATAGCAGGTGCGATTACAGCAAGCTTAAATGTAGTGAGAATTTTATAAAGAATATAAAAAACACAAGGAATGTCTTTGTAAGACACACCTTGTGTTTTTTAATATTAAATAAACATTTTCTTTATCTTTTCGGTTGAAAAATATGCTGAAAGAAGTATTTGTGATGTAAGTTATCTACAACCTTATTTGCTTGATATGTGCGTTGTTTTTCAATTCGAAGTCTTTGCTCCATCATTTTAATTGCGTGATCAGATAAACGTAACATAATACATTCTCCTTTTCTATAAATATAGGTGACTATTTGATATCGATCCCATATTTATAATTAAGGAGGCAAAATGTGTAACATAGGCAAAAAGCACCTTCCTCTCCCATTACGCTTACGAGGTTAGCTGTCGGACTCGGGAAGTGAGAGTTTCCCTACTTAAAAAAGATTCGCCCCAAGTAGCATAGCTACAAAAATGGTTCCCCCGCTCCAAAATTTGGACTCAGCAAAAGGTTTTATAAAGTAAAAAATAACATAAAGGAGCAAACAAGTCAAATTATTTTGTGTATTCTGTCTTTTTTAATTGCGTAAGAATCATACCGTCAGGAAGTATTGTATCTGATACTGTAATGAATCCGTGTTTTTTATATAAAGTAATAGCAGGGGTATTCGCTTTACCTGTTTGTACAATATATGTCATTGGAGAGGGAAACATGTTAAATATATAAATTAGGAGTTTCGTTGCGATTCCTTTTTGAAAAAAATCGGGCGATACAACTAGCCTATGGATATCGATTAGTTTTTCTTCTTGTACAAAAGAAATAAAACCGACAAGTTTATTTTCAGAAAAATATCCATAGAATGTTTCAACGCAATTTTGAATATCGTTTACAGTATCATATAAACGAGGTATGGCAGTACTATTTAAGTAGTCTGCTTCAACTTTATAAGCTGGAATTTGAACCTGTAAAATGGATGTTGCTACTTCAAAAGAAGTGGAATTTAACTTAAGAATCATAGACAATGAAGCCTCCTTTAAATATGGTATATGAATATAATTGCTTTATGGGTGAGTTTGACAATATTTTTCTTTTTTGCATATAATATATGTATCTCCATATGTAAAATAGTAGTAAATATATTTCTATAGTGAAATATGATTAGCAATGATAAATACATATGTTTGTATTAAATCATACAAACTATAATAGAAATGGAGGACTAAAAATGGGATGGATTATCACATTAATAGTTGGTGCTATTATAGGTGCAATTGCTAGTTCTATAACAGGTAAAAATTTCCCAGGTGGTATGTTCGGAAATATTATCGCAGGTTTATTAGGTGCTTCGTTAGGTGGTAGATTATTTGGATCCTTTGGGCCATCATTTGGTGGGATTCATGTCGTGCCGGCATTATTAGGTGCAAT
Organism: Bacillus sp. BR3(2024); assembly: GCF_039134555.1. Classification (NCBI taxonomy): domain Bacteria; kingdom Bacillati; phylum Bacillota; class Bacilli; order Caryophanales; family Bacillaceae; genus Bacillus; species Bacillus sp. BR3(2024). Next base: position 3,170,432 of record NZ_CP152433.1, on the reverse strand, counting down.
CGTGTTAATTTTTATTGTATCATTTGTAGTGAAAGCTACAAAGAAATAGATATATAGATTATGATGAAGAGCCCTGAATAAGGGCTTTTCATCATTCGAAGAGGTGGTTTCGTTGGAGAAAATAAATATAAGAAAAAGAGATAAGTTAAGAAAGTTTTTTAGAGAACAAAATTATTTGGCGGTATTACTTGGATTTGCGTTATTGTTCATTAATATTTTATTGCTAACAAAAATATCATTTGTTTTTACACCGTTTATCGTATTTTTAAAAACAATTTTCTTCCCAGTACTATTAGCAGGCGTGCTATTTTATATTTTGCATCCATTCGTTTCGCTTTTAGAAAAGAAAGGTGTTTCAAGAATCGTATCGATAGCTTCCATATATTTAATCGTACTAGGATTATTTGTATTTTTAGTTGTAACGGTTATCCCTATTATTAAAGATCAAATTGATGCATTAATTGATAACTTACCGTATTTTGGCCATGAGATTGAACAAGCAGCACGTAGATTCGGGGAAAGTAATTTACTCGGTAAAATTCAGGAGAATTTAAATATTAATGTTGCGAATATGGTAAAAGAATACACAGTTGATTTTACAAAGTCATTATCATCAGTAACTGGGAATGTAACTGGATTTTTGAGTACTGTTACAGAGGTTGTTTTGACATTTGTAATGGTTCCATTTATATTGTTCTATCTTTTAAAAGATGGTGAGCAATTGCCGAATCACTTTTTAAAGTTTATTTCAGAGCAAAGACAACCAGCAGCAATGAGAATACTAGATGATATGCATTATGCGATTAGCTCGTATATTAGAGGTCAAATTATCGTCAGCTTATTTATCGGTATTATGCTATTAATTGGTTATCTTATTATTGGTATTAAATATGCGGTATTACTTGCGATTTTAGCGATGATTGTAAATATCGTTCCGTACGTAGGACCAATTATCGCGATTACACCAGCGTTAATTATCGCATTTATCGACTCGCCAGCAATGGTGTTAAAAGTAATTATCGTTATGATGGTTGTACAATTAGCAGAAGGTAAATTTATTTCTCCGCAAGTTATGGGTAAAAAGTTAGATATTCATCCGATTACTATCATTTTTATCATTTTAACTGCCGGAAACTTATTCGGGATTATGGGCATTATTTTAGCCATTCCAGGATATGCGATATTAAAAGTGTTAGTTACACACGGTTATAGATTTGTTAAGTTGAATACGTGAAAAAAAGCGCTAAAACAGTGGGAACTGTTTTAGCGCTTTTTTATTAACAATTCATTTGCATATTGGCGCGCCCATTGATCCGCTTCTAATATAGCATCTAGTGAAGGATCTTTTACGTTATGATGAGCTTCAACTGTTTTGTAAATTGCTTTTTCAATATCGAAAAAGGCAATTTCATTTTTTAAGAATAGCGCATTCGCAATTTCATTTGCTGCATTTAATACAGCGGGAGTAGTACCACCGATTTTGCCACATTCATATGCGTATTGTAGACAAGGGAACTTCTCTAAATCTGGTTTTTCAAAATGTAAACTACCGATTTCTAATAAATTTAATTTTTCATAGGAAGAAGGTAGCCGAGTAGGATAGTGAAACGCATATTGAATCGGCATTCTCATATCAGGAGCACCGAGCTGTGCCATAACTGATCCATCAATAAATTCTACTAAAGAATGAATGATACTTTCTTTATGAATCATTACATTAATTTTTTCATATGGAATATCAAATAGCCATCTCGCTTCCATTACTTCGAACCCTTTATTCATTAATGTGGCAGAATCAATCGTTAGTTTTGCGCCCATTAACCAGTTTGGGTGCTTTAAAGCATCTTTTGCTTGTAATGTTTGCATTTCATCACGTGTTTTATCACGGAAAGCACCACCGGAAGCTGTTACAATTAACTTCTCAATCTCTTTATTATTTTCTCCGTTTAAACATTGGAAAATAGCTGAATGCTCACTATCTACTGGAATTAAGCAACATCCGTTTTGTTTCGCTAGTTCAGTTACGATATGTCCAGCTGCAACCAAAGTTTCTTTATTAGCAATAGCGATATCTTTCTTCGCTTTTAATGCTTCAATTGTTGGAAGTAATCCTGAAACACCTACAACAGAGCTTAATACAAGATTTGAATCAGGGTGAGTAGCTACTGCAATTAAGCCATCAGCCCCGTGTGTGATTTTTGTATTTGCTGAAATACGCGTACGAAGCTTGTCTGCTAAGTCTTTTGTCGCAACGCTTACAATACGAGGTTGAAACGTTTTGATTTGTTGCTCAAGAAGATTGATATTATAATTTGCGGTTAAACCGACGATTTTAAAATGTTCAGGATGAGCTGAAACGACATCTAATGCAGATGTGCCGATGGATCCTGTTGAACCTAAAATTGATATATATTTTACCATGAAAAAACCTCCAAAGTTGTTTCGAATATTTCAACAAACCTATATAACATTAGACAATTGAAGTGGAAATTCCTGCTATATAAAATAGAAAATTAGGGTTTGTTTGGAAGTGAAATGTGATAAACTGTAAAAAATAACGAAAAAGCAATGAAAGAGAAGAGTACATATTCGAAACTTTTCAGAGAGCTGATATGTGGTGAGAATCAGTAAGGGATGAATATGGAATGGACTCTGGAGCTTCTAACTGAAATGAGTAGGTAAAGACGGTTACTTCACGTTATTGAAGTATGAAGTGAGCTAATGATAGCTAATTAAGGTGGTACCGCGGGAGTCTCTCGTCCTTTTTTAAGGATGAGGGGCTCTTTTTATTTTGCGAAAGGAGGAGTTAGTGTGAGTGAAAAAATAATGTTAACAGGAATTAAGCCGACAGGTTATCCACATTTAGGAAATTATATTGGTGCGATTAAACCTGCATTACAAATGTCAAAGAATAATGAAGGAAAAGCATTGTACTTTATAGCTGATTATCATGCATTAAATGCTGTGCATGATTCAGAAAAGTTCAGCAGTTATACGAAAGAGGTAGCAGCTACTTGGTTATCGCTTGGACTTGGGGAAGATGTTGTTTTTTATCGGCAAACAGAAGTACCGGAAATTCTAGAATTAGCTTGGATTTTAGCTTGCCTAACTCCGAAAGGTCTTATGAACCGTGCTCATGCGTATAAAGCGAAGGTGGAGCAAAATAAAGAAGCAGGGTTAGAGGTCGATGCGGGAGTGAATATGGGGTTATACACGTACCCGATTTTAATGGCAGCTGACATATTATTATTTCAAGCTACTCATGTACCAGTTGGAAAAGACCAAATTCAGCATATTGAAATTGCGCGTGATATTGCGACGTATTTTAATCATACATTTGGCAAGACATTTACACTACCGGAGTATGTAGTGCAAGAAGAAGGAGCTATTTTACCTGGTCTTGATGGAAGGAAGATGAGTAAAAGTTACGGAAATGTAATCCCATTATTTGCAGAGCAAGAAAAACTACGAAAATTAATATTTAAAATCAAAACAGATTCTTCACTTCCAAATGAACCGAAAGAACTAGAAACCTTATTTACAATTTATAAAGAATTTGCGACAGAAGACGAAGTACAGTCATTACGTGAAAAATATGAGACTGGAATCGGATGGGGCGATGTGAAAAAAGCGTTGTTTCGCGTTGTAGATCGAGAGTTAGCTGGACCTCGTGAAAAGTACGCAATATATATGAATGAGCCGGATTTATTATATGAAGCATTAGAAAACGGTGCTGAGAAGGCACGCGCTATTGCGAAGATAAATTTAGCAGAAATTAAAAAACGGATTGGATTTGAGAGGGAACGTTAAGCGTTCCCTTATTTTTTTAGATAATCTGTAATAATCTTCTCGATAACAGGAGGAAGATTATTAGGTAATTCATCAAGTGAAAAGAAGCGTAGTTCTTTTGATTCACTTTGATCGCATACAAGTTCACCATAAAATTCTCGGCAAATATAAACAACGAGTACACCGTGTACTTGATCGCCATTTGGATAGATTTGAAAGAAATCTGGTCCTGAGTATGTACGGAATAGTTCTGGATTTTTAATAATAAGTCCAGTTTCTTCAAACACTTCTCGTTTTAAAGCATCTTCTAACGTTTCGTTATATTCTAAGGCACCGCCAATAATGCCCCAGCGGTTAAAATCTGTACGGAGCTGCAGCAATGCTTCATCTTTTTCATTTAATATAATAGCGTGTGATCCTATTAGAATAAGTGGATGATTTCCTACTAGATTTCTCATATCTTCAATATAACCCATGTCATTGCTCCTTGTATTTAATAATAGTTAGGAAGTTCTTTTAACATTCTTTCTGTTTTACGTGCTGTAAAGGCTAAGTTATGGTCATCTTTCGTTCTGAAAAATAATGTGCGTAAAAAGGTTTTAATATTGGCACATAAAATACAATACTCATTAAGCGAAAGGCGTTTTCTAATTTGAGGAAGCCTTTTTATTTTTTTATGAATAATAGAAATTAAATCGTTCTGAGGAAAATCATGATACAGCATTGCTAGTAATGGAGTAACAATGCGTTCATCTTCGTTATTATGAAAAAGGTCAGATGGAATAAAGATTTTATTTAATAAACAATGAATTAATTCTTCGTACCATTCAAAAGTTGTATACGTATTATGAACAATTTCAGTAAAGGCATCAGATACATGAGCAAGACAATGAGCCCATCCTTTATTTTCAATATAGCCCCGAAAATCCGTTTCTAAGTTTGTGTATGTAATGAGTTTATTTTTTATTTCTTCGATATCCTCCTCTGTACAAAAGTAGTGCGAATTAGCGAATTGGAGTATTAACGCAATTAACGAAACAGTGTAAGAACGTGTGAAAACCCCATCTGTATGTGGGGAGTAAATGTCACAATATAAATACTCATCACTTAAACAAGTTTGCAGAAGTAATTTCAGCTGATCGTCCATAAGGAATTCATGATGAATGAAATGCGCAAAACATTTATATATAAGTTGGTAACGAACGTAGCTATCAGTCGTTCCGATATACTGAAGCATGTTCAAAGTTAACTCATTTACGTCTATATGTTGCAGTTGCGTGTAGTCATTTTGTTGTATAAGCTCTAACTGTTGTTGCAATGCTGTAATATCCAATGGAGAACCTCCTCCGCACTTTAAAGATGCGATCTTTTCTAGTATTCTATATATTCAAGGACAATCCTGCTCATGCAAGGAGAACGATTAGAAATTCGAGTATGATATAGATGAGGGAAGAATATGACGACGATAGAACAGTTAGAAAAACATTTTAAAATAAGAAGAAGTGCTTCTTCTATTATGATAAAAGAAAATAATGCAGCGGTTTTTACAGAAGAGCAATTAGAAGAGATGGTGCAATATTACGTTGCTGAAGCTGAAAAAGATGGATTAGAAAAACTACATTTTGAAATCTCTTCAAAAAGTCCAAATTATGATGTGTATAAAAAATGTTTTGAAACGTATTCATTTGAATATGTTACGGAAAACATGATTGTATTTAAAGATATATACGAAGTAGAAGATGTAGAAAGTGAAATTGATTTTAAGCTTATTGAAGAAGTTGGAGAAGAGGCTTTTTATTCACTGTGGAATGAAGCAACGGGAGAACCAGTCGCTCATGATCAATTTGTGCATATGATGCTAGAAGAAATTGGTGAGCAGTGGAAAGAACATTGTTTAATAGCGAGTGTAGGTGAAGAGCCGATAGGAATTGTAATTCCACATATTGAAAGAGGTGCGTTAGAAGAAGGGAAACTTATGTACTTCGCAGTTACTCCAAATATGCGTAATAAGGGATATGAAGCTGCGTTATTTGCAGGTGCGATGTTTGTCTTAAAGGAAATAGGTGCATCTTATTATATTGGTGAGACAAATATGCAAAATGAGTGGATGAAGGATGTTTTTGAAAAGAACGGATGTCAGCTGCTTAGTTCAACTGAGAGATATGTGAGAAAGTTTTAGGAGGATGAATGATGTATACTCTCGAACTCGTATAGCGGGAGGGGACTATATATGTTAAAGCAATCCATGCATTCATTCGTGTTATTGTATCCAAATGTATTGTTAGAAGGCTGGAATGTTGAAAAAGTTTCAGAACGTTATGAAGGTGAAAAGTGGGGAACTTTTTGGTTTCAGGTTGTTACTCCAACTGGGATGTTTCGAGTAAAGGAATTTTTTCTCGATATAATGGAACCAGTATTTCCGGATAGCTGTATTTCTCAAGCAAAAGGAGATTGTTTTCAATATAAAGGGCTTGTGTATTGGAAAGGTGTAAATTATAAAGGAAAAGAAAGTTACGTTACATCTATATGGAAAACACAAGTTGAAATTTCTGTTGATCATGGATATGTAAACCAAGACGAAATGGAACGATTTCTATTTGAATTACAACCAGTAAATATGGAGCTTGGGAAAACGATATTACATACATCATTTCACTTATTAAGCTTTCAAGCGAAGAGAAGTGAAATGGGTGAGATAGGAAGATGTAGAGAGTGGAATGCTCAAGATGACGTATCCTATGTAAATTTGTTAATTCATGAAAAACTAAATTGGAAACTTGAATCGGTCGGTTTCGGAAATGACGAAACGCAGTATGTATACTGGGACGAAGTTAATAAACTATATGCACTTTGGGTTTGTAGACATAAAAACAAAGCGTATTATCCTATTTCTTCATGGACAATGAACTATGGCCCAAAACAAATTATAAACGGGTTAGAGTTTTATTCGCACCCTAATCGCGGAACAGTTGTATACGAAGATTTAGGTAATGAACAAATCGCATACGTATTTCGCGGTAATCCATGTACAAATTTTGAACAAGTAAAAGAACTTTTTGCCTGTTTGTAAGATAAAAAGAAAAATGAGAACGACAAAGTAGATATTTGTATAATACAATAGAGTGAGATTCGATTATAAGAGAAAGCGTTGGTGAAAGAATGGAGCAGCAAAGAAATTGGCTACAAGCAACTGTAGAAAGAATTGAAGATAATACGTTACAAATAAAGTGGGAAAATAATATAGAAGAAGTTCGTATTTATTGGAGTACTTCACCAGATCATATTGAAGAAAATGGAGAACTACTTGCAACTGTAAATGGAGGATTATCATATACAATTGAAAACCCGAGTGAAAATGAACGTCCATATTTTAGACTAGTAGGAAGTAATGGACAAGCAGTGACAGTAGCTGAGCGTAGATTGCCATTACAAGGTGCGTTTAACTTCCGTGATATGGGTGGATATGAAACGACAGATGGACGTAAAGTGAAATGGGGCAAATTATACCGTTCTGAAGAATTAGCAGGACTAACAGAGTGGGATATCGACTATTTACAAAAGTCTGGTTTAAAGTTAATTTGTGACTATCGTACAGACTTTGAGGTAAAGCATAAGCCAAATCCTGAGATTACAGGTGCTCGTCAAGTGTGCTTACCAGTTATGCAAGACTTAGCGAAAGACTTAAATATAAATGAGTTTTTCCAAGTTGGTGACCTTTCTATGTTAGGAAAACCAGGTGAGTATCTTGTGAAAATGAATCAAGATTTCGTAAGTGGTAACGAGGCGTTCGTAAGCTTCTTAAACTTAGCGCAAAACCCGGAAAACTTACCGTTAGTAAACCATTGTACAGCTGGGAAAGACCGTACTGGATTTGGATCAGCATTATTATTACTTTTACTAGGTGTACCAGAGAAAACAGTAATGGAAGATTATTTACTAAGTAACGGTTTCCGTGAAAAGTTAAACGAGAAAATGATGGCCTTTTTAGGTGCAAAACTACAAAACGATGAGAGTAGAGAGATATTAGGTGCGATGTTTGAAGCACGTGCTGAATACTTGCAAGCTGCGATTGGTGAAATTCAAAAGCAATACAGATCAGTTGAAGCATACGCTGAAAGGGCCCTTGGCTTTACGAAAGAGTCGTTAGAGGAAATGAAAGAGTTATTACTAGAAGACTAATAAGTAAAAGGAGGCTGAGCGGATTAGCCTCCTTTTACTATTGTTGCTATAATTTTGTTAATGAGGATGTTGTGCACCGAGGAGAAAATGGATGAAAAGAACTTAAGAATCGGGGGATAAAATGATTTATACACGTGTAAAAGCAGAGGGGTTAAGAGAAAAGCTGGCAACAATACTAAGTCAAGAGTATAAGGAACTAGCTATTCAAGATTTAAAGGTGATTGGAACGGGAGTGCAAAATATTGTTTTTCAAGGAGATTCAGAAAAGGGGTCTTTAGCATTTCGAGTACCGTGGGAAAGAGAAGTGGAAAATATAAATGAAGACTTATTTAACAGTCGGATTTCGTTGCAAAAGGAAGCGGAGCTGTCTAAGTATTGTCATTCAAAAGGTATTCCAGTACCAAGGATACACGGATTGCATCTTTCAACCGAACTTGATTTTTTAATTTCGGATTGTGTGTATGCTGATCGTACGCCAATTTCCGCATGCAAAATAGGGGAGTTAGTGAGCAAGCTTCATAGTATGCCAATTGATGGTTTGTATTACAAACAAAATATTAGAGAGCCCATTAGTAAGTATATAGCAGAACGAATTGTGAAACGGATAGAAGGGTTTAATACAATCACGGACTGTAAAATTAATCTTCCGAATACAAAAACAATTGAATATATTCTTGGTACAGCAGATCATGTAAAATGTTTATTACATATGGACATTCGACCAGCCAATTTAATCGGGTATAATGGAGAAGTTAAAGCAATAGTTGATTGGGATAACGCTTTAATTGGTCATCCATTGCTGGAGCTTATGAGAATAGCTGAAACAAATGAGGTTAGTTGGGATGAATTTAAAGATGGATATAAGAATGATAGTATCTTTAATGTTACTCCTCATATTGTTAGTTTATTTTATAGACTAGATACAGCGGTCATGCTAGCAAACTTATTTATAGCACATTTGAAAATAAAAGATAAAGGTGTATTCTATAAAGAGCGGGTTAAAGCGCTTCATCACGAAATATATAAAAATTTATAAGCAATGAGAACGAAGCTTTTAAAATAGGAATTGAGGAGAACATCATGAAATACAAAGTTATATTATTCGACGTAGATGATACATTATTAGATTTCCCTGAAACGGAAAGACACGCATTACATAATGCGTTTGTACAGTTTGATATGCCTACAGGGTATAATGATTATCTTGCAAGCTATAAAGAGATTAGTAATGGATTATGGAGAGATTTAGAAAATAAAATGATTACGCTAAGTGAATTAGCAGTAGATCGATTTAGACAATTATTTGCACTTCATAATATAGACGTAGATGCACAGCAATTTAGTGATGTATATCTTGAAAACTTAGGGAAAGAAGTACATCTTATAGAAGGCGCAGTACAATTATGTGAAAATCTACAAGATTGCAAGTTAGGTATTATTACGAATGGATATACGAAGGTGCAACAATCAAGAATCGGAAATTCGCCTTTATGTAATTTCTTTGATCACATTATTATTTCTGAAGAAGTTGGTCATCAAAAACCAGCACGTGAGATTTTTGATTATGCGTTTGAGAAGTTTGGGATTACTGATAAATCAAGCGTACTAATGGTTGGAGATTCGTTAACTTCTGATATGAAAGGCGGAGAAGATTACGGCATTGATACGTGTTGGTATAATCCGAGTTTGAAAGAAAACGGGACAGATGTTAACCCGACTTATGAAGTGGAGAGTCTGCTACAAATTTTAGAAATTGTAGAAGTGGCGGAAGAAAAGGTAGCTTCATTTTAATTGTGCTGATATTTGTCGAAAAATCGATATATTGAAAAAATCGTTGATATATTGTAAGTTGTGATAGATATATTGAAAAAATCGTTGATATATTGTAAGTTGTGATAGATATATTGAAAAAATCGTTGATATATTGTAAGTTGTGATAGATATATTTGAAAAATCGTTGATATATTGTAAGTTGCGATAGATATATTTGAAAAATCGCTCATATAAATTCATATACTAAGATATAGAACAAAAAAATAGAGCTACTATACAAGGTCATTCACGTGTTATAATGCGTGAATTAAATATGCGTATATAAATAGTTTCCTAGCGTGATGCGATGTCATGTATGATTAGTGTAACAACTAGAGGTGAATAAAGAATGTTAACGTTTTTATTTGAGTTAGACAAGAATCTCCCGCAGAAGGATGAGCCACGGTATGATGCTTATTCAAAGGGCTTTATCGAAGGAGATGTAACGATTTGCGCGAGTGACAGCGTATTTTTTCAAAAATCATGTATGAAGGTTGCAGAGCTGGGGATTTATTTAGGACAGTGGATGGAACAAGTGCAACATGGGCAGAACGTGCCTATGAAATATGAAACGGCTGACCGTGAAGAGGTAATTCTTGGTTTCTTCTATGAAGAGGATCATAATCAATGGAATGTTTTTTCCAGCTGGCAAGAATTTGAACTTCAAGAGCGTATAGCTACTACAACATTAATAGAGAGTGTTCAACGCTATTTGTATGAGTTAAATAAAGAACTGCGCATGATAGAATATCCTGTGACGTTTGATCAGTACTTAAGAGGAGAGCGAATGATGCAGCTCTCTTACAAACGACCGTATGATAGTAAAGCAGATACGACACCGATAGAGGTTTATAATGGAAGTGAGCAAGTAGGTGTAGTAAGGGGCTATTATAAAAATACGCTGATGAGAGTGCTGGATTTTATTCCGAAAATTGGTAGTAATATTATTTATGAAATAAAGGATAGTAAGGACAATATTCGCGTCATTGCAAAGGATGTAAGTAGGCAGCGCCAAAGAAGGATTTTAGTAATGTACAAAGATAATCATGATGCAGAGCATGAAATACTTGTATGTGACGGAAAGTTATTGGATGCAAATTTCTTATTTACCTTTACATATAAGGCAGAAGAATATGTTGTTCATAAAACTTCATTTGGAATGGGAAAGTTATTACGAAAGGGCTATGTAATTGCAGATTGGAATATTCGTCTTGAGGAAGATATGTATTACATTGAGATGAATGTATATGATGGAGATTACATGGAGGATCGATACTTACTATTAGGCGTATTTCATGCGGTTTTATATGGATAATCAATGAGAAATACCGTCATTCTTCTTGGAAAGAATGACGGTATTTTTTTATTTATCCTCAAAAATAAAAATCTCATCAATCGTACTATGTAATGCCTTCGCTATATCGTGAGCAAGTTGTAAGGAAGGATTGTATTTACCTTTTTCGAGATGACTAATTGTTTCACGTCGCACACTAACGCTCTTCGCTAAATCTTCTTGTGTCATGTTCAATTTTGCGCGGTATTCTTTTATCTTCGTTACGAACGCCATGGTGCATCTTCCATTTCATCAACAGGTTTATCATAAAAGAACATAGAAAAACCGAATGTAAGAATGAGTGTGCCGAAAATAAGAGTGATATCAATCTCTTGTAGCGTAGAGTTTGGAAATAACATTTCAATAAATATAATGATAGCAGTAGTTAGTAATGTAACGATAAATGCATTGCGACACGATTTATTGACAATTTGTTCAAACAGTTCATCGTGTTGAACTGTTCTATACGATGTGAAAAAGGAGAAGAAACAGAACATAGTAAACAATCCTTTTTCATAAAAAAATCCGAGGAAACCGAAGAAACCGAGAAATCCTAAATATTTTATCCAAGTTGTTTTCATGATAGGTCCTCCTTACGTTGTTAGAAATAAGTCACGTTATGTTACATAATATATCACAATTGGATATAAATGGTAATAATAGTTTTTCAGTTTGCTTCATAATAATAGTAAAAAGAGGAAATATGCTGCGAAATAAAGAGGATAATATTGTAAAATGGTTGTAAGGAGGGGGAGGAAGAAATGCTAACTTGGATCATGATCGTTGTATTACTTGTAGTGATTACTGTCATTGCGACGGTGTTAATTGGGCGGAATGGTGATGCAAATTATAGCAAAGCGACAAAGGGGAATATTAAACGCTTAACAATGATTTATATTATACTAGCTGTCGTTTTAGTTGTTGGATTAGGGGTGTATATTTATTTTAAAGGTTAAATATACTGAAAAATGTAAAAATCTTAAAATAGAACTATGCTATAATATCAATATAGTTATTTGGTAATTAAGGAAAGGATTGGATGAAATGATTGAAATTACGAATGTGTCAAAAAGTTATAATGGGTCTACCTATGCAGTAAAAGACTTAAGTTTATCTGTACCTAGCGGCGAAATCTTTGGATTTTTAGGACCGAATGGTGCGGGTAAATCAACGACAATTAAGATGATTACTGGTATTCACGGGGTGGACAAAGGGACTATTACGATTAACGGAAAAAATATTATGGAAGAGCCGATGGAAGCGAAGAAGACGTTTGGTTATGTACCAGATAGTCCAGATATGTTTTTACGATTAAAAGGAATTGAATATTTAAACTTTATGGCCGATATGTATGAAGTGCCGAAAGAAGTACGACAAGAACGAATAGAGTCTTTAGCGAAGAAGTTTGATCTTTATAATGCTTTATCTGATCAAATTCAAAGTTATTCGCACGGTATGAGACAAAAGATTGTTATTATTGGTGTGCTCGTGCATGAGCCAGATGTATGGATTTTAGATGAACCGTTAACGGGGCTTGATCCGAAATCTGCATATATTTTAAAAGAAATGATGAGAGAACATGCGGATAAAGGAAAGATTGTATTCTTCTCTACACACGTATTAGAAGTGGCAGAAAAATTATGTGACCGCGTCGCGATTATTAATAAGGGAAACCTTCAGTTTAAAGGGAATTTAGATGAAATGAGAGATCATTTTAAATCCAATGAATCACTTGAAAAAATGTTCTTGGAGATGACGGGCAATGAGTAAAATTTGGACGTTAACGAAAGTATTATTGAAATTAAATTATGCAGATTTTATAACAGATAAGAAGAAGCGATGGGCGTATGTATTTTCATTTGCAGCTATTTTATTTGTCGGCTTTTTACTGTTTGGTTCTATCACGCATGCAATGTATGAGGGAATGATACATTTAGGGCAAGATCCAGGAATGATTATCGCAATGGGACTTGCGATTGCGAGTATATGGGTATTTTTAATGAGTATTACGAACATTTTAACTGTATTTTACTACAGCAATGACATTGAAATGTTATTACCATTACCATTAAAACCAGCGCAAATTATTTCAGCCAAATTTTTAACAGTATTAATTACACAATACGTAATGAGTTCATTTATTTTATTACCGATCTTTATTACGTACGGTTTAAAAAGTGGCGCATTTATTACATATTACATATATATGATTTTCATTTACTTACTCTTCCCAATTGTGCCGTTAGTACTAGCTTCGTTACTGATGACAGTTATTATGAGGTATACAAATATAGCGAAAAATAAAGACCGAGGAAATATATTTATTGGAATCGTAAGTATACTATTTATTGTAGGAATTAACGTATTTTTGCAGTGGAAAAATAAAAGTTCGTTTTCTGAAGATGCAATTGCGGATTACCTTGCAAACAACCAGTCTTCTCTTTTAGTACAAATGACAAACTATTTTCCAACTACATATTTTGGAGCAGTAGCATTAGTAGAAAATGCAAATTGGAAGGGACCTTTATATGTAATAATCTTTGCAGTTATTTCATTTGTCTTCTTTGTGTTGTTTTATTACATAGCAGAGCGTACATATTTAAAAGGGGTTATTGGACTTTCAACGAGTACAGCAAAGAAACAAGTTATTTCGGCGGAAGGTTTACAGAAATCAACAGTACAAAGTTCGCATTTAAAAGCGTATGTGAAAAAAGAATTTAAAACGTTATTCCGTACACCACAATTTTTCTTAAATTGCATTGTACAAACTTTCGTTATGCCAATTATGTTGTTCTTTATTTTATTTGTGAAAGATGGAAATTTAAAGTTTATTACAGAGTATATTAACAATCCAGAGACAACGGGATTTGCAATTGGTGTTGGCCTTTGTGCATCGTTATTTTTAATGGGGAGTAACGTCATTGCAACAACGTCATTTTCACGAGATGGAAGCTCTTGGTTTGTGAATCGTTATTTACCAGTAAAGGCTTCGGATATCTTTTTTGCGAAAGCAATCACTGCTTGGTTAATTAATGTGATCATTTTAGCAGTATTCGGTATTACGATGGCAGTTGTAGCTGGGATTTCTCCAGTCTTTATGATACTGTGGTTTTTACTAAGTGCGAACGGGTTGTTATTAATTAATTTAATCGGAACACGCTGGGACGCGCAAACTGCAGATATTCATTGGGATACAGAGCAGAAATTATTTAAAAGTCGATATACAACTTTATGGAATTTTTTAGCTAATATTTTAATAGCTTTAATTATTGTGGGGGGAGTAAGTGTATTATACTTCTTCCTTCATGTCGGACTGTGGGTTATGTTTATCGTTTTATTTGTAATGTTTACGATTGTAAATTATATCTTTATTAAAATGTTAAAATTAGGTGCTGAACGTATACTGTCAAATATTCAATAAGAAGATAGATCCTCTGTATTCATGCAGGGGATCTGTGTATAGATGGAGGAGAAAAAGGTGAAGAAAATAGCAATTGTAACAGGGGCAACTCGTCTGAATGGAATTGGTGCAGCTGTATGCAAGGTGCTTGCTCAAAAAGGGATAGACATTTTTTTCACGTACTGGCCAAAGTATGATAAAGCGATGCCATGGGGAATGAGTGATCAAGAACCCTTTTTGCTGAAAAAGGAAATTGAAAGTTACGATGTTCGATGTGAAATGGCAGAAATCAATTTATCGCAGTCTTATTCGCCAAATCGTTTGTTTTATATGGTATCAGAACGGTTAGGTGATCCATCTATTCTAGTTAATAATGCAGTATATTCTACTCATACGAGGATTGAGGAATTAGATGTAGAGCAGTTGGATAAACATTATACAGTTAATGTTCGGGCTACTATGCTATTAAGTTCATTGTTTATAAAACATTATTCACTTAAAACGGGCGGGAGTATTATTAATCTTACTTCGGGACAGTCAGTAGGTCCAATGCCAGATGAACTTGCATATGCAGCAACGAAAGGGGCAATTGAAGCATTTACAAAGTCAGTAGCACCAGTTGCGATGGAGAAGGGGATTACAGTGAATGCTGTAGATCCAGGACCGACGAATACAGGATGGATTACAGAGGAGCTGAAGCATCATTTAGTATGGAAGTTCCCACAAGGTAAAGTAGGAGAACCGGTGGATGCTGCGCGCTTAATTTCTTTTTTAGTAAGTGAAGAAGCGAAATGGGTTACTGGGCAAGTCATTCACTCGAATGGTGGCTACTCATAAAAATATTATGTTAACAAATGTTGAGAAACAAAAAACGAAAGAAAATTTTATTTTTTTGTATAAATAAAATGTCAAGAAAGATAAAAATTTGATAGAAGAGTATATCGTCATATGAAGATAGTAATTCTTAATGTGACAATATACTCTTTTTCTTTTACTTGCGAGTAGAAAAATGAAGTAGAAGAAACTCGAATATTAAAATGAGTTTATCGGTTTTTGTACGTATTATTATGAAGATTACTGTCGGAAAGATGATAATTCCTATGAAAAGGGATTTTTTAAGGGGGAATCGAATCGTAAAGGGGAGGATAAATTATGTAAAACATAGGGGGATTTATATGAAAATGAAAAAGGTCGCTATCGCATCGATAACAATTGGTACAATGCTTACTATGGCAGCTTGTAGTCCTTCATCAGATAAAGAAACGGAAAAGAAAGAGCAAGTAACTGCGCAAAATGATGGAGAAGCAAAAACGACAAGTGCAGATGAAGCGTCAAAAACAACGAAAGATACTGAAAAAGAAACAAATACTTCTTCAAATGAAAAAACAGATAAGGATGCAAAAAATACGAAAGAATCATCAGGGACAGAAAGTAACGGCAAAACGTCAACTCAAAACGAAAATGTAAAAACAAAAGAAAAAGAGACGACAGGAAAAACGAATGATCAAACGACTAGCGGGAAAACAACAGATCAAAGCACAAGTACAAATTCAGATGGAAAGACAACGAAAGATCCGAAGAAAAGTGTTGCTGTGAAAACGAACGTTAAAGAAGTTGTGGCATTAATTGATAGCTTGGACAAGCAGTTAGCTGCTAATCCAAAATTAGAAACAGTGAATAAGCTTGGTAAACAAATTAATGAAAAGTGGGATGTAATTGAGAAAGAGCTAGAAGCATCACATCCGACGGATTCTAAAACGATCGGTCAAAGTATGTATCCGTTAATTGTAGGAGCGGAGAAAGAAAAAATTGATATTAATAAAATGAAATCTTTAACGACGAAAACGAAAAAAGATTTAAATCAGTTATTGACGAAACTTTCGTAGTTTCAAAAGCCTACTCGTGTGAGTAGGCCTTTTTTTGGTTGTTGTAATGTGCACAGTATAACTTATTTATTTTCATTTTCAATTACGATGCGAAAGGAACTGAATGCTTGTTGACTGATATAATCTTCTTCGCTAACTTTATAAGGAAATGGAAAAGCGACGAGTTGCAAATTACTTTCCTGATCCACTGAAGGCAATGTGAAATTAAAGATTTGCCTCGTTTCAGGTGCAACCTTAGTATAAACGACTTTTCTATTGTTAAATATTTCAACTTGTTTCCAATCTTTAAAAGCCACGATTGCGTAAGTCATTTCATCATTTGTTTCATTACCGTTTGATAAAATTAATTGCTTGCCTTCCTTTTCAAAGAAGACAGTTTGTAAGTTCTCTTCACGGTTCGTAACAAATAATGGTTCGTAAAGACCATCTTTTAAAATAGCATTTGGATCTATAAGGGAGAGTTTTATTTTTTCGTTTTCTTTCTGAAGAGGATGCATTGAATATCGCATACTTAGAATATCTTCTAAAATAGCTGCTTTATTTAAGTTATTATCTTTTAATTTGTATTCAGGTTTTTTAATTATTAAAAAGGTTAATTCACTTGCATTAGGAGAAGTGTGTAAAGAGATTTTCGTAGTAATTGAACTGTTTGGTTTCATATCAAAAAAATAGTGTGATATTTCAGTAGTAGTATCTTCTATTTTAAAAGGTTTTTGTTCGTAATCTTCTAGAACAATTAATCCATATTTTCGGTTTTCATTAATAGTATGTACGAATGATAATGTTACATTAATTTTATTATCCTCACTAGTAATTGTACTACCATTGTTAATATGTTGGCCTTGATTATCCTTCAATCCGTAAGAAATAGTATTGGTTTGTTGCTCTCGTTTATTTTCTATGGAAGGTGGATGAGGTTGTATGAATGAAGTATTGAACAAAATATAAATTGTAAGTAATGAAATAAGTAAAACACCGCTAATAATATATATTTGTTTCATAAATAGCACCTCAATATATGTAAAATATTAGAGAAAAAAGATATGCAAGATGCATATCTTTTTTCTCTTTCTTACCAGAAAGCTTTTGTTTCGTGATTCACATCATTATAACCACTTAATTTATAGGTATGATTACCGATAGCGTAATCATCTCCATAATAGATGCTTGTGTTGGTCGCTGTAGCACTTACAAAGGATGATTTTTTTGCACTATTACTTTTCGTATTCACTAATGAGCCATCGCCATTGAAAGTTCTTGCTTTTGCATAAACATAGTCTTCGGTCGTAGTTGATTTCGATTTAGCAACTGCATATGGGTTACCAAAAAAGGGAGTATATACGCTAATGTTAGAGTCATTCTTAGGTGCAACTGCAACAGTCAAACTAGGAACACTAGATGTTTTTGTTGATTGAATTGTATCAAAGTCAACTAAAACGGGCTGCTTGTCTACAGTATCGACCTCTGAAGCACTTGCGTTATTAGTAAAACCAAAACCTAAAACCGCTAACCCTAAAGTTGTCACCGATAAAGATTTTTTCATATTCACTAATTTTCCCACCTTTTTAAATTTTTGAGTTCGAACTCAATTCATACAATATATGAAAATTTCAAAACACTCAATGGTTTATCCCATACTTAACTTTTCTTTTACTTTCGATTCAACATGTCTTCATTTGCAAAAAAGCGAATATATCTTCTAATGCTTAGCCAGCAAGGGATACAGGTTTAATTTTATGAAATTCATGTAAATTTAAATCTATTCATGTCAGAATCTCTGTTATTTTTAAGTTCATATGGGAAACTTATTAAAAAAAGGATGGTGACAAAAATGACAATCGATCGAATTTGTACAATTGGACCCGCAAGTAATAATAAAGAAACGTTAGCACAGTTAATAAAGAATGGTATGAAAATTGTTCGACTGAATTTATCGCATGGCACGCATGAAAGTCATAAAGACATCATTCGTTTAGTGAAATCATTAGATGACTCTATTAAATTTTTGGGTGATGTACAAGGTCCTAAAATAAGATTAGGTGAAGTGAAGGGAGAGCAAATTACACTTCAGGCAGGAGATTCTTTTATTTTACATACACAACCAGTTACAGGGAGTAATACAGAAGCGAGTGTTGATTATGAAGGAATTGCGAATGATGTGAAAGTAGGCAGTAGAATTTTAATTAATGATGGAGAAGTTGAATTAATTGTTGAAAAGATAAGTACGGATAAAATAGAAACGAAGGTAAAAACAGGTGGCAATATCTCATCTCATAAAGGAGTTAATTTACCAGATGCGGCTGTTCGTTTGCCAGCTATTACAGAGAAAGATAAAAAAGATATTCAGTTTCTTTTAGAAGAGAATGTTGATTTGATCGCGTGTTCTTTCGTAAGAAAACCTAGTCATATAAAAGAAATACGAGATTTTATACAACAGTATAAAGAAACGTCACCTAATGTAATTGCAAAAATAGAAACGATGGAAGCAATCGAGAATTTTCAAGATATATGTAAAGAAGCAGATGGAATTATGATTGCAAGGGGCGATTTAGGAGTAGAGTTACCGTATCAATGCATTCCGCTTTTACAGAAAATGATGATTCAGGAATGTAATCGAACGAATACATATGTCATTACAGCAACACAAATGCTTCAATCTATGGTAGATCATTCTATTCCAACAAGAGCAGAGGTGACTGATGTGTTTCAAGCTGTACTGGACGGGACGAATGCAGTTATGCTTTCAGCTGAAAGTGCATCAGGAGAACATCCAATCGAAAGTGTGAGAACATTACGTCTCGTTTCAGAATTTGCAGAGCATGTTAAAAAAGATGGATCTTTTGCGATGAAAGATGTACTGGAGTTACTGCATAAATCACTGAATGAGTGATGAATAAAAACACGAGGGCGGATATGCATCCGCCCTCGTGTTTTTCATTCATACTATTCTTGCTCTTGCTCATCCAAAATCTTTTCAAACGCAGCAGATACTTTATCAAACTCTTCATCATTTTCAATGTATGAAAACTCATTATCTTCTTCTACTTTTAAAAAGAAAATATCAATGTCTTCCTCAGTTTCTGTTTGGATATCTTCAACAAAGGCAACTGCAATATATTCTGCACCTTCGACATCCATCGCTCCAAGTACTTCTACTTCTTGCTCTTCGTTATTCTCATCACTAAGAGTAAACACTTCGCCAACTTCAATATCAGACATATTCATTCTCCTCCTGTTCGACTCTAAAAAATAGAGCACTCAAACTGTATACATACTAACATATCTTTCCATGAAAAACCAAATTCATACGTAAGAAAACAATTCATTCTTCTTTAGTATGAGTATACAGCTATTAGGAGCATTATTTGTCTGTGCTATATTACTTAATCCATTCAACAATTGTATCCATAGTCTGTCTTGTTTTATCACGCTTTGGCTCTTCTTTACGGTAACCAAAGGCAACCATAACTGATACTTCAAAGTTATCGTCTTGTATAATGCCTTCTTGACGAAGTAAAGAATCTACTTCCTCTTTATCAAATCCTTCTATTGGACAAGAATCAATACCGATTTGAGCTGCGCTCGTCATCATATTACCTAAAGCAATATAAGTTTGTTTAGATGCCCAATCAAATACAGCACGATCGGATTGTAATAAGTTAAAATCTGTTTCCTGGAACTTTTTGAAGAATTCATATCTAATTTTTTGAGTGTCTTCAGGCAATCCAATAATATCGTTCATCATATATTTAATATACTCTGCATCATAATGCATATCTTTAATGTTTCTTGAAAGAACAATAACAAAATGACTAGCTGTTGCAAGTTGCCCACCAGCGCCCCATGAATACGGTTGTAGTTTTTCTCTTAATTCTTTATTTTG
This sequence comes from Bacillus sp. BR3(2024), assembly GCF_039134555.1. Taxonomy (NCBI): domain Bacteria; kingdom Bacillati; phylum Bacillota; class Bacilli; order Caryophanales; family Bacillaceae; genus Bacillus; species Bacillus sp. BR3(2024). The sequence continues at coordinate 3,150,150 of NZ_CP152433.1, read as the reverse complement.
TACGACAATAAATTTCCAAGGCTCATATCCAAAAGAAGAAGGAGATAATCTGCCTGTTTCTAAAATGAATTTGAAATCCTCTTCTGAAATTTTGTGCATAGGATCGAATTCTTTACATGCATGTCTGAAATGAAAAGCCTCCATAATCTTTTCTTTTGTAATTTCGTTTGTATTTGTCATAAAAGTTCCTCTTTTCATGAATTTATTTTTGTAAGTAAATTATATTTTTAAAGTAACATAGATACAAGTACGCACATTTATGTGGTATAGTATCAAAAAAGATACTAATGTTAAGGGAAGGGATTTATTATGGATTGTCCAAACGAAAATAATATAAATTACCCATTTTTAAATAAATATTCTTGTCCAGTTGAAGCTATGGTTGAGGTGATTGGAGGGAAATGGAAAGGGGTAATTTTGTATCATTTATTAGATGGTACAAAGCGGTTTAATGAATTAAAAAGATTAAAACCAAATATCACACAAAGAATGTTAACACTGCAGCTGAGAGAACTTGAAGCAGATGGCATCATACATCGCGAAGTATACCGTGAAGTGCCGCCAAAAGTAGAATATTCATTAACTGAGCTTGGTGAATCACTACGTCCAGTGATTCTATTAATGATGGAATGGGCAACTCATAATATGGAGAAGGTTTTGGAGAGTAGGAATACGAAAAATAATAATTAAGAGTTGAAATTGGTATAGATGAGATATGTGAAATAGTTGTAGAAATAAAAGGTGTTTCCATACGTGAAGACACCTTTTATTTCTATATTTTTACTTTTTAACTTCAACTGCTGAAGTTGGAAAGTTATTTAAGTTTGCAGTTTGACCATACCAATCAGCATGTTTAAAAACAACACCTTTTCCATATCCGTCAGTTGAAGTACGTTCCCATAGTGTTGTTGAATAGCTAGCAGTAGGAGCTGCTGTACGTACAGAAACAATTTGATTTTGCCAACTAGCAGACAAGTTTTTATAACCGCTACTTAGTGAAAAATACTCGCTACCTTGATTTGTGAGTTTATAGAAGTCTGTACTACCAGGTCCGCTTCCTCCAACACCAAGGGGAGTGATTGAATGATTCAACCTTTGTTTATCTTTTTCAATAAAAGACTCTAAACTTTCTTTGCTCGAAAATCCATAAGATAACCAGTCTCCATTTTGATTTTGTTTCGGTAGAACTAACGTTATTTTTACGTCTTCCCTTGATGGAGCACTCAATTTGTTAAACGAATCAACAGTCTTTTCATCTACAGTTACATATTCGAAAGAGGAAATCGTATAATCTTTTTCGGTACTAGCTGATACTAATCCCATTCCTCCAGTTAACGACGAAACAGTTAATAATGCACCTGCTACCAACTTTTTAAGCATGGATTCATCTCCTTAAAAATTAAATTTTTTACATAACTAAAATGTATGTTAATTCGAATGTATTATAAATATTTAGAAATTTATAAAAATTAAACAGAATATTCTTTTATTATTCTGGAGTAAGGAGGGGAATTTAAAAAAGGATTTACTTAAAAAGTAAATCCTTTTTGGGTGTTAGCAATGAAGTTATTGTGTAAGTTTTGCAATTTGCTAACCGACTTCAAAACTCTACTGATTAAAGTTTCATTTCCTCCTGTTATGAATCATACACTTCTTTTGCATTCGTAGAAGCAGCATCTAATAAAAGGAAAATGGCTGCTATCATATGTAGAAAGATGTCTATATAAGGAAAGAAGGCAACTAGAGTAACGATAATACCGATATAATGAGGGTACGTATTCATGCCTTCTTTTTTAGCTAATAAAATAGTATTGATATGTAAAACAATCAATAGTAGTAAAGGTAACCCATATAGGTTAACAAGACTTGGAAATACATAATAACAAGGAAGTAATAAAAGATGATAGATCCCTGTAGTCCACTTTAGTGCTTGAATGTAGGTTTTCAAAGTGAATCCTCCTAAAACAATTCGTATCTATATATTACCAAAAATAATAGGTAATTGGATATTGTTTATTTGTATTTTTGATAGATTATAATAATTTTATGTAAACTAATTGTTAGGTATCTATAAAATAGAAAAACCACCCAAACGAGGGTGGTTCGTATTATAAATAATTACTTAAAGAAGAAATCGGAACCTTCACCTCACTACCTTCCTTCATATTCCGCAACACAACAGTGTTTGTACTAAGTTCGTTTTCCCCAATAATAAGCACATAAGGGATATTCTCTTTATTGGCATAATTAAGGGCACGTTTTAATTTGCGTCCTGCTAGTTCTAGTTCGACTTTTAAGGAAGTGGTAGAACGTAATTGCTGGGCAATTTGTAAGCATTGTAACTCTGTCCCGAGTGGGATGATAAATAGATCCGCTGTAGATGAGATTGTTTCTTTCTGCGATAGTGCTGTATAAATAACGTCTAAACCGAATGAAATACCGACTGTTGGATAGTTCATATTATCACCACGGAATGCTCCGATAATGTTATCGTAACGGCCGCCGCTACCGATGCTAGATGTAATGGATCTATCTTTTAAAAAGATTTCATATACAGTACCTGTATACATTGTGAGTCCTCGCGCTAAAAACGGGTTGAATATCGTATTTTCATTTATTCCAAGGGCGATTAAATATTGCTGTAATTGTTGTAGTTCGTTTACTCCATCGGCAACGAGTGGATTATTGAAAGCTTCTTTAAAGTCAGCGATAGTAAGCTTTAGACAAGATAATACGGTATTACATATCGTATCAGCCATTTCTTCAGAAATTCCGCGCTCTAATACATCTTTTCGTACACCATCAATCCCAATCTTTTCGATTTTATCTAATGATAAAATGACGTCACTTGTTAACTCAGTAGGGATGTTAATGGCCTGAAGAATACCATTTAACAATTTTCGGTTATTATATTGGATCGTTATCTCTAAGTTTAACGTTCGGAACAGCTCAAACGCCATAGCCATAAGTTCAGCTTCTGCCATGACAGACTCAACACCGACGATATCAACGTCGCATTGTATAAATTCACGAAATCTTCCTTGTTTAATTGGCCCATCTCGAAATACTTTCCCAATCTCATAACGTTTAAAAGGGAGGCGGAGGTTCGGATTCATTGCCACAACCTTTGCGAATGGAATAGTTAAATCGTATCGTAAGGCGAGCTCACGTTTTCCTTGATCCTGAAGTGTATATATTTCTTTTAATATTTCATCGCCACCGCCGTACTTGTAAGACATAAGCTCATACATATTTAACGTCGGCGTTTCTAAAGGTTTGCATCCGTATCGTTCAAACGTATCTTCACAAGCTCTTTTAATTTTATTTCGCAGCACTTGCTCCTCTGGTAAATAGTCTTTCGTTCCTTTTACATTTCTCATTTCCATCATAATCACTCCTTTTTCAAATTAAAAAAAGCTATGCAGGTATAAAAATACCCACATAGCTTTATGAACGCTTCGTGGGTCAACAGGAAAAGCCCTGTACCCACGAAGAAAAATTTTTCTTCGGATACACGGCGTTACGTTTGATGATGAAGTTGGAAAGAAGTATTAAAATTTAGCATTGCAAATCTCTCCTTAACGTAAGTTTTTCCAAATTATATCAGATGATTTTTGAATTATCAATATTTTTAGTTTTGAAATATACGTGAAGTTATGTAGGAGAAATGGAAAAGGGTGTATAATAAAACTTAATAATATGAAATAACCTTTTAAGGAGATCACTATGAAAAAAGATAAAACAAATGCGATGCGAATATTAGATAAAGAAAAAATTGAATATTCGATGATGTCATATGATCCAGACGATGGGAAAATTGATGGCGTATCAGTAGCCGAGAAAATTGGACGAGAAGTGAGAGAAGTATATAAAACGTTAATCGCTCAAGGGAATAGTAAAAATTATCATGTGTTTATTATTCCGGTAGATGAGGAACTAAATTTAAAAGCTGCCGCAAAAGCAGTAAGTGAAAAGAAAATTGAAATGATTCCTGTAAAAGATATTACGAAAGTGTCAGGATATATTCGCGGCGGTTGTTCGCCAGTCGGAATGAAGAAGTTATTTTCTACATGTATTGATGAAAGTGCCCAATCACTTGAAACGATGATTGTAAGTGGCGGGAAAATTGGTATACAAATTGAGCTGAAAGTTGATGACTTGGCGAAAGTGACGAGAGCGCAGTTTGGTGAGGTAACGAAGTAATGATACATAGGAAAAGAAGTTCTAGTTTTATCCCGCTATTTGCCGGGCAGTAAGACCCTCATCTCAAATTTCAGCGGAAGCAAAGAAATTAGGTGGGGATCAACTGCCCGTAAAAGCCCGATTGGTGAGGGCTGATTAAAGTTTCACTTTATTGAATTTAGATAATAATTTATAGGATAGTTAGTCCGTTATGGGGCTGATTATCCTATTTTATTTACAAACTGGATAAAGATTGAATGTTTAGTTTGATATAGGCATGTAATCTGAATTGTTTGTTTGGCTTTGGGAGAAGGTAAAACCTCGATGCAAGAACTTGAAATAAACAAGCAGGGTTTATTCTTAAAGATAGACAAAGAACAGGAGAGTGTTTTAATGAGGAGTCAAGAAATATCCATAAGAAAGCACAAATTGGGGGATGCCAGTATTTTTGAAAAAACACGCTAATAGTATGCAAGATTTTATACAGTTTTTTGGCTAATCCAGTAACAAACAAGAGCACTAAAACCACGTTAGGATAGGAATGTATATAATATGTATAGATTCATAGAACTAAAAAAGGGTTCACTTGTGAGAGCAGGGTTGTCCTTTTTCCTCGCTAACGCTAATGATGGGTTATGTTAACCTCATATGTATAGAATATACAGTTAACTAAAAATGAAAAGTTTACAATTAAAAATGAACAATAAAAAACAGTAATGTAAAATCACTACTGTTTTTTATTGTTTCTTATAAGTGAATCATTTGTACTCCTGTCTATATAATTTAAACGAATAAATAGCTCCAATAAAGAATACAAAAGCTTCAAATAATATAAAGATTTGACGGAAATTCTCAATATCTTTACCAACTAAAGAAATAAAGATAGCATTCATTAGAATTTGAGTAGTAAACATACGAGAAGTAATTTTTAAATAAATAGCATTTGTTCTTTCAACCGGTTTACCAATTTTTTTGTAAATAATAATAAGTGCAATTACTGAACCCAAAAATAGAAGTGCTGTAAGTCCTACAACGATATTAAAATTGGCTGTACTTTCTAACATCCATTTATTTAATAGATCGATCATTATTATCTTCCTTTCCTACATAAGAGAATATTTTGTTCTTCTTTTTCACTATAATAAAAAAAGGAAAAAGAAAACATCGAACTTTCTTACAAACATTCGTGTATTCTTACAGTTTTGTCATTTTGTAAATGTATTCACCGCCCTGTTTTTCACTATTTTCTTTGGAAAACATAGTGAATTACGAGAAAGAGCGCTACAAGATCAACTTCTGAGAACAAAAATTATGTAAATAAGCTGTTCACTGGATTCTCGTAGAAAACTTTGGTGAGATAAAATTTTTGATTTTGTAGCACTTTAAAATCTTAGCTAGAGGGCTATTTATCGGTATCCCACAATAAAAAGGCAGGAACATATCAAATATGTTCCTGCCTTTGATTTTATTAAGTTTAATATCTATGACCTAAATATAATAGAATTTGGAGCTTCTTTTTATTTTAAATAAATTGGGTAATTAGACTGTAACATTAATGTTCATCATTGAATATAATAATAATATAATGGAGGTGGTGTTATATGGCTCTTACTACAGGACCAATTGAAAACGTAGGAAATCAACCTGCTAATGCAAATAAAGTTAGGGTGAAGATCCTTAACCGTACTGCGGGCCCACTTACTGGAGTAGCTAGAGTTTTTAGACTTGACGGTTCATTAGTATTAATTGAACAGGTAAACTTCAATGTGAATTCTAATGCTTCTACTTTTGCAACTCTAAGTTTAGTTCATCCGGCTCTTGGACAAGCATTTGAATATGAAGTTCAAATTGTTCCTAATCAACCTGGTGGACTATATAGTGTTTATGGACTAACAGCTGAAAATGTTATTATTACTGCACAACGTGTTGTGAACTCAGAAATGACACAGTTTCTTTAATTAAAATAGATTGGTGCCTACATGGTATCCAATCTATTTTTGTACGTATTATTCAGAGAAAGAAAGGTTTTACACAAAAATAAAGATAGTTATGGAAAAGGGAAAAGTCGAGCTATCATCTTAATTTTTATTATTTCTGTCTTAGACCGTATCTGTTTTGTGGCACGGTTTTCTTTGAATGCATTTTATTCAAACTGTTTTTTAAAGTATTTATCAAATATGCATTATTGCATAAATAAATTTAAATTTATAAGTTAATATTAAACTACTTTTTAGTTGTAAAGAATATGTTAATAATCTTTATAAGAAAAGGATATTCCTTGTAAAAAGTGAAATTGTTTGGAATGTGAATAAACAAAAAGTTTAGAAGTGATACAGACTGGATAGAGTCTTGTATTAAATAAACAGAAAAGGGGTATGGGTTTCTAAAAGGTTTCGGGGGTTAGAAAGCACTTTTTAGTTAATAGCTTTAAATTATATTTTAAAGGGGAATAGGTATATGAAGTTTCGAAATACAAAGATTGCTATGGTTACACTATCTTCATTTTTTATTTTAGGTTCTGCATCTCTATCATTCACAGATACTATACATGGTGAAGTGGTTCCTGCATCAGCACAGGAGATTATTGTAAAAAATTATGACGATACATATTATAATAATGCAATAGGAAAAACGGGGTTAGAATTAAAGAAGGAATTGCATAATATTATTGATAATCATACAAAGTTATCATACAGTGCGGTTTGGGAAGCGTTAAGAGATACTGATGAAGATCCGAATAATAAAAATAATGTGATACTCTTATATACTGGTCGTTCGCAAGGGAAACTTACGAATGGATCAGGAGTAAATAACTGGAACCGAGAGCATGTTTGGGCAAAATCTCACGGTGACTTTGGAACGACTGCAGGACCTGGAACAGATCTACATCATTTAAGAGCGACGGATGTATCTGTAAATAGTTTACGTGGAAATCTAGATTTTGATAACGGTGGTGTAAATCATTCTGAAGCGACAGAATGTAAATATGATAGTGATTCTTGGGAACCTCGTGATAGTGTAAAAGGAGATATTGCTAGAATGCTGTTTTATATGGCTGTTCGTTACGAGGGAGACAACGGCGAAATAGATTTAGAACTAAATGAAAAAGTGAATAACAATAAAGATCCATACATGGGGAAACTATCTGTCTTATTAAAATGGAATGAACAAGACCCGGTCGATGATTTAGAGCGAAAGCGTAATGAAGTGATTTTTACAAAATATCAACATAACCGCAACCCTTTTATTGATCATCCAGAATGGGTAAATAAAATCTGGAACTAAGATTTTTAAAGGTATTATATTTTGATAAAAGGGATTGATCATTATGATCAATCCCTTCTTATATTTTTACTAGAATAAATGATTTTTATAGGACTAGTGAGGGAAATAGAATAGATATTTATATGGAACGATAGTACTTATTTATCTAGTTAAGTATTTAGTAAGGTCCCCACTCAATATTCACCCCAACAATAAGAAAAACAAGTCCAATGATAAACCAAATGAGTGCAAGTGGAGCCATGAAACGAATCCATTTTCCATAAGAAATCCCGCTTGCTGCGAGAACGCCCATTAAAACACCGGAAGTTGGATTTAAGCAGTTTACTACACCTTCTCCGAGCATAACAGCCTGTACTGTAACTTGGCGTGTAATGTGCATGAAATCAGCTAATGGAGCTAATATCGGAATAAAAATAACCGATTCTCCTGTCCCGGATGAAATAAGGAAATGTAATGCAGCACTACTTACGTACATACCGATAACGCCAAATACAGGGCTTTGTCCTTCAAGAGACTGTGCGAGCTGGTTAACGATAGTATCAAGTAATTTGCCTTGTTCTAAAATGACTGAAATACAGCGAGCCATTCCGACGATTAAAGCACCGTAGATAAGATTTTGGCAGCCAGTTAGAAAAGTGGATGCGATATCGTTTGCTTTCATGCCACCTATTATTCCTGCTGTAATTGCTATGAAAATAAAAGTAGCGGTCATTTCTGCGTCCGTCCAATGTAGACGAAAAGCGCCTATTAAAAATGCAATTAATGATAAAGCTGAAACGAGTAAAATTAATTTATGACGTATCGTCCAAGGGACTTCTTTTTTCTCTGTTTCTTTTTCGCTTGAAAGAGCGTTACTTGGAAACCAGTTGTCGCCAAGGATGCTTCCTTTATTTGATTTTTTCAAGCGTTTTACATACCAATTTATATAAAGGATAGTGGCAAGTAAAAAAGATATATAGATTGCGGTGCGTAAACCAATCCCGGAAAACATCGGAAGTTCTGCGATCTTTTGTGAAATGCCTAAAGGTGAGGGAGATAAAATAGTAGCATTAAAACCAGCATAAGTGCCTAAATAAATAATTGCTACGCCGACGATAGCGTCCCATTTTAACGTGCGGGCAACGATGATGCCGATGGGGATAAAACCGATAACTGAGTTAACGATAATACCAGTCGTTCCAAGAATAGAAAAAAGCGCAGCAACTATACAAATGAAAAGTAATTGCTGATTACGAAATTTGTTAATAACATGATAGATTAAACCGTCAAGAGCACCTGTTTTTTCAAGAATTGCAATAGCTCCACCTGTAAATAAAATTAGAAAGATAATAGGAGCAGCAAGTGTCATTCCTTTTTCAATAGCGGTAAAAAAAGAAACAAATCCTACAGGTGATTGCGGAACAGAATGGTAGCTACCTGGTATTGTCGTTGTAACGGTCCCGTTTGTAACCCTTTTAAATTCTCCAGCAGGAACGAAATAAGTAGCAATGGCGCAAAGTAAGGCAATAAAAAATAGCAGTACGTACGCATCAGGCATTTTAAACTTTTGTTTACTAGGTTGTTTTTTTGCCTCAGTTTGTATTTGCATAAAATCCCTCCTTCTTCACTTGGTTAATTTTTAATATTCTGAATTTGATCTGTGAAATAGATTATAATAAAGGTAGCTTCTTAAGGCAATAGTTTTTGTATCCTTTTCCCGCACGTACAAATTATTGCAATATTAGACAGGGAAACGATAATAAGCCAAGAATATGTTATGTAGAAAGAAAAAGGAAAAGAGGGAACAAGATGTGGAAAACTACTGATCTATGTGATGAATTTGAAAAGGAATTACAAATATGTCGCCAGTCTTTTCGGTCTTTTGGGAAGAAAGAACAATTCCACGGGAAAATTGCAACTGTAAAAGTGAAAGATGATAATGTACTAGTGAAGGAAGGATTGCAAACATTACCAGAAGGAACAGTATTAGTTGTTGATGGCGGAGCGTCTACGAATTGTGCGTTACTTGGTGATAATTTGGCAGCTATTGCGGAAGAAAGAAAGCTAGCAGGAATTATTGTGAATGGGTATGTTCGTGATTCTAGTGAACTAAAGAATATTAATATTGGTATTTTAGCGTTAGGAACGATGCCAAATAGAAGTGTGAAAGAAGGAAAAGGAGAACGAAATATTTCATTGCACTTTGGACAAGTGGATTGGAATCCAAATGAATATGTCTATGCGGATGAAGATGGCGTCATTATTAGTGAAAAGAGTTTACATCGTTAAGAGTTAATAAGTTATTATTCTTAGAAAATAAATCCGATAAAGCATGGACAAAATTCTTTGTCAATAGTAAAATAATACAGAAATTTAAAATTTACAGAATGTATAGGTTTATCGTTTTACGATAACTTAAATGGAAGTAAGTTGTGCCAAGAAAAGTGAATGTTATCACAATGATACGTTCATAAACAAAATTATTTTTCCTATATAAATATAGCCGCGAATAATGCGGGTAGGAGGTGTTGTACATTTTTGTTCGACACTTACAAAAAGAGAGTGTCAATCGCACGCCCTTGAAGGGCCTTTTTTTGTGTAAATGGTAGTAAGGGAGGAAATTTTGGGATGGCAATGTTGAAAAAGTGGCTGCTTACGTCGTTAATGGCAGTGACACTTGTATTTGTTTCTTTTGCGAATACAGTACATATTACGTTTGCTGAAGGAAATACAGCAAAACTTGCAATTATTGGGGAATCACAAAAGGGCATTATGTTATGTCCGAAAGAAGAGCAAATTAAAGATGGGGAAACAGCTTTAAGTTTGCTGCAAAAGGTCATGGGGGACAAAGTAGAATCTGAAACGATGTCGTTTGGAACATATGTAAAAGGAATCGATGGTTTAATGGCCGGGGCTACAAGTGCTTGGCTATATGATGTAAATGATAAGTCTGCAGAAGTCGGAGCAGATAGTTATAAATTAAAATCTGGAGATGTTGTTGTCTTTCGCTTTGTTTCAGACTGGAGCAATATAAGCCAGGAAACATTGAAAGAAACGTTAGATAAGTTCGGGACATGTAAAACAGAAGAACCTAACGGTGGCAAACCAGAAGAACCAAAGACGGATGATCCAAAACAAGAACAACCAGAAGAACCGAAGACGGATGATCCAAAACAAGAAAAACCAGAAGAACCAAAGACGAATGATCCAAAACAAGAAAAACCAGAAGAACCAAAGACGGATGGTTCAAAACAAGAAAAACCAGATGGTACAAAAACAAATGATGAAAAACCAGAACAACCAAAGCAAGAGAACATTCAAGATCCAAGTGCACAATTAAACGAAGCCATTTCTAAAACATCAGATAAGATGTTACAAGATGGAATTGAAAGTGACTGGGTAGCTGTAGCGCTTTCTCGTTCTGGAAAGAATGTGCCAATTGAGGCAAAATTAAATTATGTTAAGTCAGTAACTGAAAAAGTAGAAAAGCGCATTAATCGTTTTTCAGCGACAGATTTAGCTAGAACAATTATTATGATGAATGCAATGAGTGCAGACCCTAAAAATGTAGGTGGACATAATTTAGTTCAAAAATTGTATGAGTCAGATAAAGTGAATTCTGTTACAGGTTATGCATTTGCTTTACTTGCATTTGATACGAAGAAGTATGAGATTCCAGTTGAATCAAAATGGAACAGAGTTGCTCTAGTGGAAGCACTGTTAAATAATCAGCATACAGACGGTGGATGGACTTATAATAGTTCAGGTAGTAAAGATAGTGCTAGTAGCGTTGATGTAACAGGTATGGTTTTATCAGCATTAGCTCCTTATCAAGAGCGATCAGATGTGAAACCAGCTATACAAAAAGCTGTTGCATATTTATATAATGAACAGCTGCAAAATGGTGGTTTTTCAGCTGATGGACAAGAAAATTCAAATAGTACTGCGCAAGCAATTATTGGATTATCGCTTGTTAAAGATGTAGATCAAAATCGTCTTCATAAGGCAATGCAAAACCTATTATCATATCAACTTTCAAATGGTGAATTTAAATGGTTACCAAGTGATCAAAATGGTAACGGAATGGCTACAGAACAGGCTCTTTTAGCATTACTTCAATTTAAGGAAATGGGAAAATCTATTTATGATTGGTCTAATGTAGACGCTGGTGATGTAATTAAGCCAAAACCGATTGAAGAGCCAGAAAAGGTCGTTGAACCAGAAAATAATGTAGTAGAAAAAGAAGTTATTGAAGAACCGAAAGAACAAAAACAAGTACAACAAGATACAAAAGATGAAAATCTAAAAGTAGTTGTAGATAACGAACCGGTTAAGAATAAAAAAATCGGAAACGATAACAGTCTACCAAAAACAGGAGCATCTTCTCATAGCGCAGCAACAGAAGTAGGTATGGGTGTATTATGTATTGCTTCTGCATATGTATTATGGAGACGTAAAGCAGCTTAACAAAAAATTAGGAGCAATTATTTGCTCCTAATTTTCGTATGAAAGGTGAGAGATAGGATGAGTAAGGTGAAATGGTTCATTTCTTTACTGCTTTCGCTCGGGCTACTTGCCGGATGTGAAGAGGCAGCTGTAAAGCCTGAGAAGAAGGTAGAACCGAAGCAAGAAGAGGTAGCGAAACAAGAAGTACAAAAAGATGAAGCGAAGCCGGAAGAAAAAACAGAAGAAAAGCAAGCTGAATCAGAGCAAAAGCAGCAAGAAGAGCAGAAAGAGAAACAAGAACAAAAAGTAGAAGAGAAGGCGAAAGAGGAAAAGCCGCAGGCACAACCAGAGGTAAAGAAAGAAGAGAAACAACAGGAACAACCGAAAGAACAGCCGGCTGTAAATAAGCAACCAGAGCAGCAACAAGCACAAGAAGAGAAACAACAACCGAAAGCACCAGAAGTAAAAGAAGAAGCAAAGGTTGTGAATCAGCCGAAAGAAACACCGAAGCAGGAGCAAAAGAAAAAGCCAGAAGAGAACAATAGTGTACCAGCTCCACCAACACCGGTACCACCACCAAACCCAGTGCCACCACCAGTACCACCAGTACCTAAAGCAAAACAAGTAACAATCTCGGTAAAAGGAAATAACGGATATATAATGGGTGCGAAAAAGATGGATGTACAAGATGGCGATACTGTGTATAAAGTATTACAACGTACAGGATTAGATGTTGATGCAAGCGGATCTAGAGATAGTATTTATGTAAAAGGTATTAATGATTTATATGAAAAAGATATTGCGGATACTAGTGGATGGAAATATCGTGTGAACGGTGCTTTTCCAAACCATAGTGCTGGTGTAGCTACGGTAAAACCAGGAGATACAATTGAGTGGGTATACGTATTACAATAAGAAAGGCATTCGGTAAAGGGCTATGAAAATAAGTTTTTCTTCTTTACATCCTTTTGTGAATTTTTTCTATTATATCGGGGTGATGATACTATGTATGATGTGTCTTCATCCTCTTTTTTTAATTGGAGCAATAGTATTAATTATTATGTTAAATGTGATGCAAGGAAATAGCGAAAAGATAAGAAAGATGCTACCGAGCACAATTGTTTTCTTTTTTATGGTAATTTTATTTAATTCGTTATTAACGCATAGAGGTCGAACTACGTTATTTTGGTTAGGTGATAGCCGTATTAAGCTTGAGGCGATTATGTTTGGAATAGTAATGGGGTTATTACTAGTTGCAGTTATGTTTACGTTTGCGTCATACAATGATATTATTTCCAGTCATAAATTTTTATATTTGTTTTCAAGAATTTCACCGAAAGTTGCATTGTTAACGATGATTACAGTGAGATTTGTTCCTTTGTTTATAAGGCGATTAAAGAAAATCACACTCGTCCAAAAAACGAAAGGTGTGCAGGTAGATTCAGGTTCGATAATAGAACGCGTCAAAAATGGTATGCAATTACTGCAAGTATTATTAATTTGTTCATTAGAAGATGCACTGCAAACGGCAGATTCTATGCAAGCTCGTGGATTTGGTGTAACGAAGCGTACGACGTATATTCGCTATAGAATGGAAAGGCGTGATTGGTATACGCTCAGTTATTTAATCATTTTATTTATAGCTGCTATTGTATGTAGTAATTATGGCGGAGGGAAATTGATTATTTATCCGAAAGTCGAATCTATTTTATTCCAGCAATACGATGGAATGATGTTTGTATTATTTACACTGTTTATTAGTTTACCAATTATGATGGAAGGAAGGGAATGGATATGGTGGCGCATGCAGAAATAAACAATTTATCATTTGTATATGCTGATGAAAATAAAAAAGCGTTACAGCATATTTCTCTGTCTGTTCAAAAAGGTGAGTTTATTGCACTTGCTGGAGGATCAGGATCTGGGAAGACGACGTTATTAAAACATTTTAAAAAGGAGTTACTTCCAATTGGTACGCGTTCTGGAGAGATATTTTATGAGGGTGTTTTAATAGAGGAAGTAGCTGATTTGTTATCTGCCCAAGAAATTGGGATGGTATTTCAAAACCCAGAAAACCAGATTGTTATGGATACAGTGATTCAAGAATTAGCATTTTCTTTAGAAAATATCGGATTACCATCACATATTATTCAAAAAAGAATAGCAGAGCTTATTAGCTTTTTAGGATTTCAAGATTTATTGCATCAATCTGTTCACACGTTATCTGGTGGGCAGAAGCAGCTTGTCAATTTAGCTGCGGTATTAGTTATGCAGCCGAAATTGCTATTATTAGATGAACCGACAGCGCAGTTAGATCCAATCGCTGCAAAAGAGTTTTTAGGATTATTAAAACGGATTAATGAAGAACTTGGAATTACGATTATTTTAAGTGAACATCGTTTAGATGAAGTTATCCCGCTTGCAACACGCGTTGTTTGTATGGATAATGGCCGTATTATGTATGATGGTAGTCCTAAAATTGTTATTACGGATATGTGGGGAGTAGAAACATTCCGTCCATTTATTCCGCAAATTCCAAGGCTATTTTTAGAGTGGAATGTGAGAGATATTCCGTTTACAGTGCGAGAGGCGCAAATGAAAATGAATGATTTTGCAGCGATATCATATGTAAATGACCTAATAGCACAAAGTGAAAAGCAAGAGGTAATTTTAAGCGCAGAGCATATTTCGTTCCAATATGAAAAAAATAGTCCGCTTATTTTACGTGATTTATCAGTTTCGATTGAAAAAGGAAAATGGGTAGCGCTCGTTGGGAAAAACGGTACAGGTAAGTCTACACTGTTAACGATTTTAGCAGGATTACAAAAAGCGAGAAGAGGAAAAGTAAAGTGGAACGGAAAAGTGATACATAAAATCGATTCGAAAGAACGGTTTAAAAGTATTGGGTATGTATCGCAGCATCCGTATTACCATTTTACATTTGATACAGTATGGGACGAGGTTTATGAACGTGCGCGTGAATTATATGGAGAACAAGGAAAAGAAATAGCAGAAGATACGCTAAAACAGTTTTGGTTGTACTCGCTTAAAGAACGCCATCCGCATGATTGTAGCGGAGGAGAGCAACAATTACTTGCGTTATGTACAACGTTATTATCAAAGCCAACGTTATTATTACTTGATGAACCGACAAAGGGATTGGATCCATGGAAGAAAGAAAGAGTAGGAGAACTATTTAGGAAGCTGCAAAAAGAAGGTACAACAATTGTAATGGCAACGCATGATATTGAGTTTGCAGCGAAATACGTGGATCAATGTATGATGTTATTTGATGGAACAGTCATTATGAATGATGCACCGAAAGAATTTTTTAGCGGCAACTTCTTTTATACAACATCTATTAATCGATTCATTCGAAAAGAATTGCCATATGCATTAACATGGGAGGATGTGTACGAAGCTTGTCCAAACAATATGTTGCATTCATAATATGTATCTTTGCAGTAATAATCGGCACATTACTCTTTACGACACTTGTTATGGACGGTTATTACATGTTAAGTAGTTTGTTTCTATTAGCGGTTATTATGTTACCTTTCTATATCCGTTTTGAAAGAAAGGCGTTTGTTTCACGTGAAATTGTTCTCGTTGCTGTATTAGCGGCAATTGCAGCAGTAAGCCGGGTGCCATTTTCTATTTTACCAAGTGTACAACCAACTTCTTTTGTCATTATCGTTTCTGCAATTGTATTTGGAAGTGAAACTGGTTTTATGATTGGTGCTACAGCAGCAATCGTATCTAATATTTTTTTAGGACAAGGTCCATGGACACCGTGGCAAATGTTTTCGTGGGGCATGATTGGTTTTATAGCAGGTTTACTTCGTAATACATTTTTTATGAAAAAGCTATGGGGAAGACTTCTTTACGGAGTAATTGTTGGCTTTTTATTTGGCTGGATTATGAATTTCTGGGGCCTTCTCGGTTTTATACGAGAAGCAACATGGGAAACTGTCATTTCGTATTATATCGCAAGTTTTTACTTTGATTTGAGCCATGCGATTTCGAATGTTATTTTCTTATTACTATTTAGTACTTCATGGATTACGATTCTTACAAGATTTAAAAAGAAATACGGTATATTAGATGAGCATAACGTGACATAGAAAAGCATACTCATATAAGGTAGGGTCGCGACTTACATATTCGTTTGCCTCTTTCATGCTTCTTACATAATGTAAGGAGCATTTTTTTGTCAAAAAATCGATTCAATATGCATCCGCTATTATATAAAATTATTTGTATAATTGTAGGTGAGAACTTTTTTCAAAAGGGAGGTGTATAGTTAATGAAGTTAGTTATTCCGAAGCAACATGGTGCATGGGCCATGCTTGTTATTCCTTTTTTATTAAGTGTCATACTTGGGAAACCTACTATTTATCATATTCCATTGTTTTTAGCGTGGTTCTTTATCTATTTAGCTACGTACCCATTTCTTACGTACATAAAGCAAAGACGAAAAAAAGAGTTTTTACAAGTCGCCATTATTTATTTTCTTATTGCGTTCCTATTTGGGATGATTTCTTTATTATATGAGTGGCGAATTCTTTTATTCGTAATAGTAATGATTCCATTATTTATAGTGAATATGTATTACGCTCGTCAAAAAAATGAAAGAGCACTATTAAATGATATTTGTGCGATTATTGTGTTTTGTATCGGTGGGTTAATTAGTTATTCCTTTTCAATGAAGCAAATCGATCATACAGCATTATTCATTGCGCTTATTTCATTTTTATACTTTTTAGGTAGTACGTTCTATGTGAAAACGATGATTCGTGAAAAAAATAACCCGAAGTATCGTCTTATATCTTGGGGATATCATATCGTATTAACGATAATCATATTTGTGATTAATCCGTGGTGTTCTCTTATTTTTATACCAAGTGTCATTCGAGCAATTGTGTTGTATGGCAAAAAAATTTCTATTATAAAAGTAGGAATTTTAGAAATTGCTAATTCTGTATATTTTTTAATCATAACGGCAATAATTATGAAGTATGCCATTTGAAAAAACTTCCCATCAATTGATGGGAAGTTTTTAATCTTTTTCTAAAATGTGAACGGTGTACTCGCAACGTTGAATAGCTTGTTCAACAGCATAAAGTGATTGTTCAATACGAGCGCGATTAAAATCTTTTTCAACTGTTTCGAGCGCTTCTTCTAAACAATTTTTAGCTTCTTGTAATGATTGAAAAGAATCTTGTACATATCCGCGAGCATTTTGATGCATTTCATAATCCTCCTTGCATGTTCGTATATGGGTAGTATGAACAGTAAGGAAGAAAATATAATTTGTTATATTTATTATATTTGTTTGACAATTAAAGTGGAATTACGTATAGTAAGAATTAAGTGAATATTTTCTTATCCAGAGAGGTGGAGGGACTGGCCCGATGAAACCCAGCAACCGCGATGCAGGTGCTAATTCCAGCAGAACATATTTGTTCTGGGAGATAAGACGAAGATATATACGTAACTTCTTCTTATCGGAGAGGTTTTTTTATTGCAAAAAAACCGATTACGAAAATTTATATTAAGAAGAAAGGGGTTGCGCATTACTGTGACACTCGAAAAATACGTAAAACTGCGTAGTACAGTTTATGAATATATGATAGAGCAAGATAAGCCGATATCATTGTTAGATATTCAAGAACATATCGTTTCGCATCATGAAGGAAAATTCACGAAAAAGATGTTGCATCAATTTTATTTATCAAGATTATTAGACGAACTAAAACTGGATGGGAAAATTACATTAGCTGATGAATATCTCTATGCTGAAAAAGGGGTATTGTATAAGGCGAGAAAAGGGAGCTAAGCTCTCTTTTTTTCTTAAAATAACGGAGTATGTAGAGTAAAAGACTGCTAAAGCAGCCTGATACAGGGAATGGTGTTGAGTGTGTAGTGTCAAAAATTGAATGTGCCTGAAAGAGGCAATTCATATCGGCTGCAAATGAAAAGAGACACCTTCGCCGAATAGGTGTCAGTCGTTTTGTCACGTAGACTTGCTACTTAACAGTAATTAGAATAACATGCAGGATTTTTGAAGTCAAAAGGGAATTAAAGGAAGGGGTACAATTATGTACGCTTACTTATTAAAAGATATAACGAAATGGATCCCAAAGTACATTGTAGATAAGGGATATGAATATTATGAAGATGGGCATGTAGAAGATGTTGAAATACAAGATAAAAAAGTGTTTGCTTTCGTTACTGGAAATGCAGGAAATTATGAAGTAGTTATCGATCTCGAAGATTTTTCAGAAAGTAACTGTGAGTGTCCCTATGAAAATTATTGTAAACATATGGTGGCAGTTGTTTATGATATTCAAGGTGCTGGTGAGAGTGCAGTTAAAGAGAAACTGAAAGATTTAGAAAAAGAAGAGTTACTTATATTATTAAATCGATTGTTGCAAAGTTCGAAAAACGTACAAATTGTAGAGAAGTTATTAAAGAAGGGGAAACTTTAACGTATAGAGGGAGTTGTTTTGTAGTGAACGTACTAATTATATATGCTCATCCTAACCCTTCAAGTTTTAACGCGGCGATTTTCAATCATGTGCAAAAAGGACTACAGGAAACAAATCATTCAGTGACCGTACTTGATTTATACAAAGAACAATTTGATCCAGTCCTCGTATTTAATGAAGAGAAGAAAAGACGCGATTTAGTAAATGAAGAGGAAACAGCTCGGTATAGAACGTTAGTAGAAGAAGCAGATACACTTCTATTCATCTATCCAATATGGTGGTGGGGGATGCCAGCAATTTTAAAAGGATTTATCGATCGTATTTTCGTAGCTGGATTTGCTTATAAATATGAAGGGGCTCTGCCGAAAGGATTATTGCAAGGGAAAAAAGCATGGGTTATTAATACGTTAGACTCGCCTCTATGGTACGTCGCATTGTTATATCGATCAGCAGATTGGATTATGATGAAGAGAGGTATTTTACGTTTTTGTGGCATTCGCGATATAAAACGGTCAGTGTTTCAATCTGTGAAAACGAGTAAAGTATCAAAGCGTGAGAAATGGTTATTACAAATAGAAGAAAAGGCTCGTGCATTATGAATGAAGTCGATCGTATTATAAACTGTGTTCAGTATGATGGCGAACTTTTTCGGAAGTATGTTACGTGTTTACTTCAATTGAAAAAATGCAGCGAAACATTTCAGCAAATTCAAATAGAGTTAAGAAATGATTATTTAATAAGAGGAATTTGTGAAAGAGAAGTTGATCAGGTAGTACGGGGAAGTAAAGAATATGAAATGCATTTTCTTCCTAAAGTATTACAGTGGAATTTTTTGAGGGAAAATCCACATCTAATTGAAAAAGTGTGCGAAGATTTTTTTGCATTTGAGTCATTACATCTTACGGAGTTAGAGTGGGAGAAGATTATAAATTTCATGGGAAATAAGTGATTTATTATGTAAAAAAGCTAGTATAAAACTAGCTTTTCGTTTAAATAAATAAGAAGCATAGACTAATGATAAAACCCGCATATAGTAAGTTCACAACACAAAATCCCATAATGTCACGAGCTCCTAAACCAGCTATCGCTAATGCTGGTAATGCCCAGAAAGGTTGAATTAAATTCGTCCAAGCATCGCCCCATGCAATTGCCATTGCTGTTTTTGCAGCAGGTACACCAAGTTCAGCGCCAGCTGGAATCATAATTGGTGCTTGCACAGCCCATTGACCGCCGCCAGATGGAACGAAAATGTTAACAATGCCAGCACTTAAAAATGTAAAGAGCGGAAAAGTCGTTTCATTTGAAATGCTAATAAAGAAATTAGAAATAGCTCCTCCAAGTGAAAGTCCTTCACTATTTGCTCCAATCATCATGCCCATAATTCCTGCGTAAAACGGAAATTGAAGTAAAATGCCAGAAGCACTTTTCGTAGAGTCTGAAAAAGCACGAATATACTGAATCGGAGTACGGTGGAAAATAAGACCTGCAATTAATAACATAAAAATCACGATATCGAGAGTAAGGTTAACACCTTTCGTATAAAAGTAATTGAAAATATAAATGAGACCTAACAATCCAACGCAAAGTGTAATAATAATGCTATTTTCCATCTTTTCAGCGAACGTATTTTTTTCTACTTCTTGAGCAGCAGCTTCTTCATGGAACACGCTAGGATCTACTGTAATCGTATGTTTTTCATCTGGATGCATCGCTTTATTAATGAGAGGCATCGTAATGAGAAAAATAATAACTGGAACGAGAGCGTATGGTGAGAATAACGTTTCTGTTATTGGAATCGCCTCTTTAATACTTCCAGCAGTCGTTTTAATTAACGTTTCACCGCCTGTTGCTAACGTAAGAGGAATAGAGGCAGAAAGACCGGCATGCCAAATGAGAAATCCAGAGTAAGAAGAGGCGATTGCTAGTCTATAATCTAATCCGTCCAGCTGCCTTGCCACTTCTTTTGCGTATAAAACAGATACAACAATTCCAAAGCCCCAGTTTATGTATGCACCGAGTAAACTTACAATTGAAATGGCAATAATGCCTTGTCCAGTTGTTTTTGGTAGTCTGGCAGCTTTCGTTAATCCTTTTTTAATAAGAGGAGCATTTGCTAAAGCAGATCCAGTCACGAGTACAAGTGCCATTTGCATAGAAAAGGCGAGGAGTCCCCAAATTCCATTACCCCAGTGATTAATCATTTCTACAGGTGTTTGGTGAGTCGCAAACATACCAAAGAAGATAACGAAAACAGTTAGTAAACATGATAAAATAAACGGTTCTGGCAAGAAGCGTTGCACTAAGGCGACGCAACCATTTGTAAAGGAACGAAACAAAATAGATCAACCTCCTTATGTATATGTATTACAATTATTCGAGGTTGTTTAGGAGATAACCTTCAATATAAAGAAAATTCAGATATTTACAGAGTGGTAATTTATTGATAGATTGATATAGAGCCTCGTATCAAATTCTGCTTTTAATATACTAGAAGAAAAACGGTTGGAAATGGGGTAGGACTTATAGGGATAGTATAGAGAAAGGTTACTAGCTGGCTTCAAAGCAACTGTTGCAAACTGGTCAAAAAATAAAGTTCATCATCCCGGAAGAAACTTTATTTTCATCTATAGAAGAAATTTTCGACCAATATGAACAGACAATCTTTGTAAGGGAAGTGTTTTAATACATTCTCCAAAAGATGTGGGTGTATTAGTTAAACGCTCAATTAAAATTGTAACCTGCGTATAAAATTTTCGATAGGTGTATTTTAGGTAATTGTTTTTTCAATCTTTTCTAATAACGAAAAGATAATTGGTATAGTAGTGTAAATAATGTACTGTAATGAAAAAGCTTCCACTACTGTGGAAGCTTTTCTAAATGATGTGCAATATCAATATACATATTTGAGTAAGTCGAATGTATTTCATTACTTGGCGTTGCGTTAGAAGAGAAATGAACGATTACCATATTTGCTTTCGGATCGATGTAAAGTGTTTGTCCGTAACTACCTAACACTTCAAAAGCACCTTGTTCATTGTGCGGAATCCACCATTGATTATGATAAGAAATGGAAGCTCCAGGGCCAATTGCAAGTTCACCTTCTTGGACATTTTTTACACTTTCTGTAATAGAAGAAGGGAGAATGTGTTTTCCGTTATATTCCCCATTGTTTAATAGTAATTGCCCGAATCTCGCCATATCTCTAGCAGTTGCATTTAATCCAGCACTAGCTTGTTCTACTTTTGTTTCATCTGTAACGTAATACGCGTTTTCTTCCATACCAATTTGAGACCAAATTCGTTCGCTTACATTTTCAGCTAGTGATTTACCAGTAATAGTTCTAATAATCCAAGCGAGCGTTTCTGTTGATCCGTTATTGTAAGAAAAGGAAGAACCAGGCGGTGCAGTTTCTTCGGCTTCCCGTAACATATCATAAATTTTCATCGGACCGTCGTAATTTTTGCCGCGGGGTAAAATATTGCTAGCTAAATATAATTGTGCATCTTGATTTTCTAGCCCAGGTTGCTCATATCCATGAGTAGGATATTCAGCTGAAACTTGCATGTCCATTAATTGCTGAAGTGTGGCATTACCGAACGGTGTGTTTTTTAATTCTTTTATGTAAGTGTCAGCTGTTTTCTCTAAATCGATACGATTCTCTTCAGCGAGAGATTGTATAATTGCCCCGGTAAAGACTTTTGCTAATGATGCCATACCATGAGGTTCATTCTGTTTATACCCATTGAAATATCGTTCGTAAACAAGTTGTCCATTATGTACAACGACAAAAGCATCTGTTTTGTTATCATCTAAAAGTTTTTTTAGAGGAGTTGTATTTCCGAATCTACGCTCCACAGCAAAATCGTCTAAGTTTTGCAATGCGGAAGGGAAGTGAGCAATTTGGTCAGGATTGTTTTTTACGTCATTAACTAAAGTGAATTCTTTCATGTGTGTGTACGACCAACGTAAGTAAGGGTCATTTAACCAGTTTTCTTTTGTCACATTATGTTTTGATGGGGTCGTTTTATTTTGTTTGAAGTAAGTAAACCCAAGCCCTGTAATTACAAATATGAATGTTAGTATAAGTAAGAGTAGGGGAGATTTTTTTAGTTTCATATATGGCCCTCCTTTTTATTTCTACTATAAGTATACGCTCGTCTTGAAAGAAATACAAAATAAGGAAAGTAAACGGGGAAGTTTACTTTCCTTATTAACGTTAAGCGGAAATTTTTCCGTCTGTAGGTTGTTTCTTGAATTTTTGTTTTCGTCCGTGTAATCCATAATATAAAAGTAAAGTGAACGCAACGATAATAGCTGCGATAAAATACATATTATGATAACTGGATTTCGCTGCGACAATACCTAAAATGAAAGAACCAAAACCAATACCACTATCAAAGAATGAGAAATACGTAGCTGTCGCAGAACCACGTCTATGGTTTGGAGCGGCAGAAATCGCAATCGTTTGGAAACTCGGAATTAATGTCCCGTAACCTAAACCGATTAGCATACCTGCGCCAAGGAACCAAAATGAAGTTTGTGCTTGGCTTAATATGAACATTCCGATTGTGAAAATAATGATAGCAGGGTAAACGAGTACATTTTCACCGAAGCGATCAAAAATCTTTCCTGTAAATGGACGAGAAATGACAACAACAAGTGCGTATAAAATAAAGAAGTAACTTGCAATTTCACTTAAACCGAGTTCTTTCGCATAAATAGGAATAAAGGATAAAATACCACTATAAGAAAAGGCTAAAACAAATCCTGTAAGTGCAATCGGAATAGAAGATGGTTCGATTAAGTCTTTCCATTTCATTTTTTCACGTTTTTGTTTGCTAACAGGTGCTTCGTGCGGAATATCTACAAGTAGTCCTAATAAAAATGCAAGTAATGAAAATACGGAACAAACGATAAATAATACAGTAAACGAAAAATGAGAAATAATTGTTAAACCTAAAAAAGGACCAATTACCATCGGCAGACTCATAAATACGCCGAAATATGCAAGCGCTTCGCCTCGTCGATGAGCTGGCGCAACATCAGTTACAATCGTACCAGTAGCTGTCGTTGCCATCCCGAACCCAATACCGTGCAAGAAGCGAAGGGCAAGTAATAAGAATAAACTTTGCGCACCGAAATACATAACAGTAGCGGCTAAAAATAATGAAAGTGAAATAAATAATATTTTCTTTCTTCCTAAATCATCGAGCCATTTTCCTGTGAATGGTCTACATAAAACAGAAGAAATAAGAAACACAGTTGCAACTAAACCAATTTCCTCAGGTTTTCCTTTTAGGCCGTCTATGACATAGACAGGCAGAGTAGTCATAAGCATGTAAAATGTTAAGAAAAGAAATAGACTACTAAAACAAGTTCCGAGGAAATCCTTCGTCCAAAGTTTCTCACTTTGCATCGTCATCCCTCCAATTTAATCTAAATTTTTAATAATTTGTTGTAACACTTGAAATGCTTGATGTAAATCATCTTCATTAATACCTTCTAGCGTTTTTTCTTCGAAAGTATCAACTTCTTCTTGCCATACTGGAATCATCTTTATCGCTGTTTCGGATAAAGAAATGAGCTTCTCGCGGCGATCTTTACCTTCTGTACGAATAATCCATCCCATCGTTTCCATACGTGTTAACGTACGAGTCATCGTTGGTGATTCAACATTTAAATACTGGCACAATTCTGTTTGCGTACAAGAACCAGTTTGATTAATGCGGAAAATAACAGCCCATTGCGCACTAAATAACCCTGTTGGAGATACACGTTCATTAAATTTCTTCGTAAACTTTCGAGAAGTCTGGCTGACGATGTGAAAAAAATGTTGTTTTTCGTCCATGTATTTTAATCCTTTCAAATTAGTTACCTAGCTAACTATATACTTTTTTATAATAATTGTCTAGTAATAGACATGTTGATTTATGTAAAAAATTCTTATAGGTTTTATGTTGCGAACGTATATTCTACGTGCTATTCTTTAATTAAGTAAAGAATTTTCTTTCTATTAAATAGAATGGGGGAACTTGTGATGATTAAGCCTGCAACAATGGAGTTTGTTTCACTATCGAACGGAGAAACGATTGCATATCAGGAAGTTGGAAGGCGAAATACAGATATTCTTGTACTCATTCACGGGAACATGACATCGTCACAACATTGGGATTTAGTTATTGAAAAGTTGCAAGATCAATACCATATTTACGCTCTTGATTTAAGAGGGTTTGGACATTCAACGTATAATCAGTCGATAGATTCATTACAAGACTTTGCAGACGATGTAAAATTATTTATTGACGAGTTAAAGCTAGAGAAATTTTCATTAATGGGCTGGTCAATGGGTGGTGGCGTTGCGATGCAATTTACAGCGAATCACCCAACTTTTGTAGAAAAGTTAATTTTAGTAGAATCAGTAGGAATGAAAGGATACCCAATCTTTAAAAAAGATACGAATGGGCAGCCGATTGTATCAAGTTTAGTAAAGACGAAAGAAGAAATTGCGCAAGATCCAGTACAAATCGCTCCAGTATTAGATGCGATAAAAAATATGAACAAACTATATTACCGTACAGTATGGAATCTATTAATATATACACATAATCAACCTGAACCGGATCGTTATGAAAAGTATTTAGATGATATGTTAACGCAACGTAATTTCGTAGATGTGAATTATGCGCTCATTACATTTAATATTTCAGATGAACATAATGGGGTTGTAGAGGGAAGTAAACAAATTCATCGTATTAAAGCGCCAACACTCGTCATACAAGGTGATAGAGATTATGTCGTACCGCAAGTAGTCGGTGAGGAATTAGCGAAACATTTGCCAAATGCAGAGTTGAAGGTATTAGAAGATTGCGGACACTCGCCGTTTATTGATTGTTTAGATGTATTTATAAAACATGTAGAGGATTGGTTAGAACAGAAATAATCCCCGAAATGAGAAGTGTTGCATATACTATAACATTTGTATGTATAAGGGGAGATTATCAATGCATAAACCATCCTTAATCGCTTATTCGCCATATAATCATCATATCTATACAAAAATAATGATAGATCCGATGTATATGCAAGTTTCACCAGCTGCAGTTCCTTTACAAATGCAGCAGCCACTAACAGCTCATATGCAACATTACTTATATGGACCTTCATTTTATGAAAATCCATATTTTAAACACTTTCATTACAATGTGAAAGCGCAAGTTTGGGAAGGATAAGATAACAAGCTAAAAGGTTCATTCTTTTAGCTTGTTTTTTATTGCGAATATTCGTACACGCATTTGAAGAAACAGTTTATAATGAAAAGTGGAAGCATGAGAAGGAGAGGGACAGAGGATGTCAATGCGTTTTACTTTTTGGATTATGGTTGGGATTGTAGCAATCTCGGGTTTGTCACAAGGAATGCTCTTACCGGCCATTGCAATGATTTTTGAACAAGAAGGGGTTAGTTCAAGTATTAATGGTATTCATGCGACGGCATTGTACATTGGGATATTAGTTATTTCGCCGTTTCTTGAAAAACCGATGCAAAGGTTTGGAATGAAGCCGATTATTGTTATAGGTGGGTTTCTCGTTATTATTTCATTATTCTTTTTTACACAAACATTTTCATTTTGGGTATGGTTTATCCTTAGATTTCTAGTTGGAGTTGGAGATCATATGCTTCATGTCGGAACACAAACATGGATCACGACAACATCAGACCCAAGTAAAATAGGGAGACAAGTATCGATATACGGTGTATTCTTCGGAATTGGTTTTGCCGTTGGTCCGTATTTAGCAAGCACTGTGCAGTACGGTCTTGCAACGCCATTTATTATATCTACTATACTTTGTTTAATAGGTTGGCTTTTACTACTTCCAACAAAAAATGCATTCCCAGCGCAAGATGAAAGAGAAGTGAAGAGTGAATCATCATTTTCTCGTTATAAACAAGTTGTTGGATTAGGATGGATTGCACTGCTAGGACCACTTGCATATGGCGTACTTGAAGCAATGCTAAACAGTAACTTACCAGTGTACGCACTTCGTAAAGGGTGGTCTGTTTCAGATGTATCCTTCTTATTACCAGCATTTGCAGTTGGGGGTATTATTACACAAATTCCGCTCGGTATATTGAGTGATAAATACGGAAGGGACCGTATTTTAACGTGGACGTTTAGCATAAGTACGGGCATTTTTCTACTTGCCGCCGTATTTGATCAATATTACTGGATCGTCTTTGCCTGCATGCTTTTAGCGGGTATGGTTATTGGATCGTGCTTCTCTTTAGGGCTTGGATTTATGACTGATTTATTACCGAGACACTTACTACCAGCAGGTAATATATTATCCGGAATCGCTTTTAGTTTAGGAAGTATTATGGGACCTGTATTAGGCGGCGTATTTATAGAAAAAATACAGTATACAAGCTTTTTTATTGCGGTTATGATTATAATGGGAATTCTCGCAATGTTATATATGGTCTACATGAAAAATCAATTCGCATCAAGAAAAATAGAAAGTAGGTTAGGGCATGACAAAACAACCTAATAAAAAGAAATTTGAAGTACTTGAAAATGAAACAATTACAGACTGCTTAGCACGTATGGAACAAGAAGGCTACGCTCCGTCTCGTCGTATGGAAGAGCCAATCTTTCATGAAGTAAAGAAAGACGGCAAAACAGTAGTTGAGCCGTGCGGTAGGAAGATTGTTTTTGAAGGGAAATTGAAGTAATCCAATAACAAATTCTCTTTATAGTATAGAGCCATCCAATAGTTGGGTGGCTTGTTTTTTTATTAATCAATGAAGGAATTGAATAGAATGAATCTCTCGTTCATTTCTCCTAATTGCCTTCTTTATATGGGGCAAAAGATTGCTACTTTTTTCGTATATTGGTAAAATAAGTTCTTGGGTCTTACTTATTGTTATCGGTATAATGTTTGTCGCTTGAATGAAAGAAATTAGTTGCAAAAATTTCGCACTATGTAAAGGGGTACAGCAACGATCCCTTTTTTGGGAGGCACCTTAAACATAAAGCGAGAGAAGAGGCTATATGAACGATTCTCCTATCTTGTTTAAATATTAAACGAGTTACTGCAATTGGAACAGGTATATCAAACTAGTCGACATCCTGATGGATCATCTTTTTCTAGTAATCTATCACTTCTGATGGAATCGATAGATTGCTAGAAAGCGGAAAATAATTATTAGTATATTCCGAAGCAGGTGTAACAGAGTGTCCTTCCATAATTAAGGGTAAAACCAAAATACGTTGTTGTAAAGAATGATTTGTTAGAACTAGTTATAAGGAATAAAACAGAAAAGAGGATCACATGTTAGATACTTTACAGAGAAGTAAAAAGTTTTTTTTAGTATGTCTTATTTTTTTAGTGCTTTTAACCGCTTGTGGTAATACTGATGTTAAGACATCTAAAGCTTCATTACCACCGGCTGAATCCAATATAGATACATCATTAAAAGCACCAAATTGGGTAGATAAAAGTCCTATCCAACAGTCTCCTAATTTTACGGAAGATAAAAAAGTACAATCGGTTGTGAATTTAATAGCAACGGGTGATAATTTATATCATGACGCAGTAATTAAAGATGGCAAACAAAAAGACGGTTCATATGATTATAATTATATTTATGAAAATATCAAAAAAGCTGTTAAATCAAGTGATCTTGCTATAGTGAACCAGGAGACTCCGATTGCCGGAAATAATTTAAAAGTACAGGGATATCCGACTTTCAATACACCTGAAGAAGTAGGCCAATCTTTAGTGGACACTGGATTCAATATAGTGACGCAAGCGACAAATCACGCTATGGATATGGGGATTAAAGGTGTTGCGAATACAAGAGAATACTGGAAGAAATATCCGGATGTTATCCCGGTAGGTATTAATGAGAGTAAAAACGAGCGTAATGAAATAAAAACGATTACAAAAAATGGTATTCGTTTTGCGTTACTCAATTATACATATGGTACGAATGGAATTAAAATTCCAGCTGATAAGTCTTGGGCTTTAAATTTAATTGATAAAAAAGCGATACAAAATGATGTGGAAAAGGCGAAGAGTAGCTCTGATATGGTAATTGTTATGGTGCATTGGGGAGTAGAATATACCTCAACACCTTCAAAGCAACAAAAAGAAGTTGCTCAATATTTAACAGATTTAGGTGTAGATGTAGTAATTGGAAATCATCCACATGTAATTCAACCAATTGAGTGGAAACAAAATAAAGATGGACATGAAACGCTAATCTATTATTCTCTTGGAAATCTTATTTCTGCGCAAGAAAAACTAGAAACATTGGTTGGAGGATTATCTTATGTACAATTTGTTAAGTATGAAGATAAAACTTTTGGTATACGACAAGCGGCAATCGTACCGACAGTAACCGACTATGCCGATGGTAAGAAACAATTTAAAATTCAATTTTTAAAAGATTATTCGGATGAAAATTCTAAAAAACATGGAATTAAAAAATTTGTCGGACCGGTTTCTTTGAAGGATTTCAAGGAGATTCCTAGAGACGTGTTGGGAAATTGGTATAAAGACTAATAAACAAAAAGGGAATGAGATACAATTAAAAAATTTATAATTTTAGCATTGGTATTGGCAATGGGATGGAGTCTGGCTGCTTGTAGTGGAAAGCAAACATCTCAGGAAACTACTAATAATAACGATAAAAATAAAAATGAAATACATGCGAAGAAAAAAGATGTTTTACCTATCTCTGATGTTAATGATTGGAGAATTATCCTTGTAAATAGAGAGCATATGTTATCAAAGGAACTAGGAATTGAATTAACAAGTATCACCCAAAATGCGAAGCCAAATATGAAAATAGATAGTAGAATTGCAACTTCCTATCAGGATATGGTAGCAGCTGCAAAAAAAGAGGGAATCAATCTTTATTTAAGATCAGGTTATCGAGCTATAAAATTACAACAAACGTATTATGATGCTTCAGTTAAAAGCTATAAATCTCAAGGCTTGTCGGATAAAGAGGCTAGTGCTAAGGCATTGGAATATCTTCAGTATCCTGGTGCAAGTGAACATCATACTGGATTAGCGTTAGACATTATTTCAGTTGAATGGCAAAATACTGTAGAAGATTTAAATGCAAAATTTGAAACTACCGATGCATTCAAATGGTTAGATAAGAATGCTGCAGAATATGGGTTTACTCTCCGCTATCCAAAAGATAAAGAGAATATTACTGGCATTAAGTATGAGCCATGGCACTATCGTTATGTAGGAAAAGAAGTTGCTATTTATCTAAAAGAAAAAGGGTTAACTTTAGAAGAATATAACGAAAAAATTAAGTCTGGTAAGTAAAAATATGCTTTAATTTTATTAAACATTATGCACTGCTACAGGAAAAGGTGAATCTGAGGATGTGTTAACCTTCCGCCTAGTATTGTAAAAACTGAGTATGATAATTTGAGCACGTATGAACCAGTTCTCGTGTAAAAAGATGTATGTATTAAGAAATTAAAGTTAAGGATCTGATATTCATATCAGATCCTTTTTCTATCGTTCTTTTAAGAGCGAATGAGCCAAAATATTGGAATGAATATAAAAATAAAACAGCCCAAGGAATAGTAAAACGAATCCGGGAGTCTACTCGTACGCTTCATTGGGATTATCCAGAAATAGTTGTTGATGAAATAAGAAAGAATGGGTCTTACTCTCAAGCGAGGATTTAATATGAATGAATTGGATAAAAGGTAGTAATAAAAAACACTGCGCCTGGCAGTGTTTTTTTATTATTTCTGCACATAAATACATAGTCATATTGATTAAAGTTTCACTTTATTGAAGAAAAATGCGAAAGCCATTCATAAAATATGGAAATGTTAAAATCCCTTTGATAAAATAGCAATATGTAAAAATAATTATTTGTTAATTCTTAATGTAATGAATATTCATGTTTAAATATACGAATTTAACTACATAGTTATTGTGCTAAAGGGGGAGAAAGATGTTAGATGAATTGTACAATGCTTTTTTAAATGCGTCTGGTTTTACAGAAAGTGCGAGGAAACGAGATCGGTATGATGATTTACATGATTATTTAAAAGATAAAGAAAGAGAGTTAAAGCAATTCATTCAAGAGGCTGAATCAGCGAAGAGAGATTATGAGAGTAAAAGTAATGGCTTAGAAGCTAATAAAATTCCGGCAGTTGAATTTGAACAAAAACGTCATGAAAAGGATGAAGACTTAAATACAGTATTATCCTATTTTAAAAGTGCATTAAGCGATATTGGATCTGCAAAAAGTACAGCTTATGCAAAGTATTTGGAATATAAAGCGAAAGCAGAATCGGAGAAAGCGTCAGCATACGCCGCAGCGACCAAGGCTTTTGAAGAAAAGAAAAAGGAATTTGAAAACTTTATCCATTAAGCATACAAAGAATGGAGGGAACCAACATGAGTGGTAAAGAGGTTGAAATTATAGGAAGTAACACTGCAAGTGCCATTTCTTACGCACAAAACATTGAAAATGGTATGAAGGATTCTTTAAACCAAGCGAAAGACTTAAAAGCATATGTCACAGGTGCGAAATGGAATGGAAAAACGCGAGATGCTTTTTTAAGTTATCTTGATTTGATCATTCAATATAATTCAGAAATGGTAGAGGCATTTGAAGGGCATACGAAAGCTTTGAAAGAGTTAGATAAAAGTATTCAAACGTACGGCGATATACCGAAAGTAAGGGCGATAAAACAATTGTGATGGAGAAACGAGGGATAAAAGAATGGGGAAAGAAATGAGTTTTGCACCTGCTGAATTATATGTTCTCGCAGGTGCAGCTGGAGTTACGGATATATTTGGATTGCCAAATCGTGACGTAATTATTTTACTTGATGAAGAATGTGTCACGAAAGCAACAACGAGCTTAAAAGAAAAAGGCTTACTTACAAGTGAAAATGGAATTACCCCTGCAGCCTTTCAAATGATTGAACTATTAAAGGAATATGAGAATTGTCACGAATACACGAGAATTAATAATTTGTTAATTGGTTTTTTGAAAGAGGATAAAGACCGAGTGGCTGTATTAACAGAAATAGAGCCAAATAAAAAATACGAAATCGACTACATACCAAAGCCAGACGTATATTTTTCCTTATTAACACGCATACCCTTCTTATTGAGAGAACCGAGGGAAATAGAAGATACATTTTTCTCAAAGAGAATGACAGAGGCAGAACAACAAACATTTGAGGAAAAAGATTTATCAAATAAAGACGTTATAGCGATAGAAACGTATACGAGGCCTCGAAGTAATAGAGGAGGAAAATGGGAATGTTTCTTATATTTCACTGAAGGAGAAGATTTCGTTCAAATAGATGTAGATCGTAATCGATATGACTGGGTGAGCCTCTATGCGGTTAATAAGAAATTGTATGACGTGTTAAAAATGCCATATAAAAAGTTAATTGACCCGAGACAATTCTCGTTAGGAGGTATTCAATAATGCAAGTATCAATGGGAGATAGTGGTTCTGGTGGAGAAGAAGTATTAGTTAATTTTCAAGAACTACTTGATATAGTAATGAAATTAGAAAATATATATAAAATCCATGTAGACGTCATTGGAACGAATATTGAGAGTTTATTAAGCTGTGATTTTTATCAAAAAGGTGAAGCGATGAGAGTAATTGAAAAATATCCTGATATATTACACAAAACACTTGAATTGGCTGAACACTATTATAGGTCGGCGACAGTTGTAAGGGACGCATGTGTAGAAATGTTTGAAAAGGATGAACAATTACGTGAAATATTAAGTAAGTTGTAGAAATCACCATACGGCTGGGGGGATGAAAACGAGATGGATGTGAAATATAGACCTGAACCATGGCAAAACATGGGGGATGGTATGAATCGAATTACAAAAGATGCACTCATGAAATTACGGGAAGCAAATGAATCATTAAAAAGAATTGATGGAAGAATACGAGATTTAGACTCGGATGGTAGTATACATTTTAATCCTAAAGATCAATCGCAAAAAATCGGGGAATTACTTGATAGCTATTCGACATTACAAAAATATTGCGGAGAAGCAGGGCGATTAGTCTCTGAACATATAGATAAACCTTTTTTAGTAGAAATGGATAAATTCGCTCAAAAAATGAGAGATACATCTATTCTCAGTTTTGAAACAAATAACCGAATTGGCTCTACAACAACGACAGTATTACCAGGTGCGCATGCAGGCTACGGAAGTGTACCACAAACAATACAGAAGAAGAAAGATAAAATAACAGTAGAAGATATTTTTAGAGATTCACCTGCATTTGATAACGTACTGAGAGGGGAATACAAAGAACTAAAAAAACAAAATCCAGATGCAAAATTAAATTATGAAGAATACAAGAAAGTAGTCCCATCCACACGAGGATTTGAATACAAATCGATAGAAGATGAACAGAAAAAACTAGAAATGGTGCGAGACATAGGAATAGGCGTAGGAATCATCATCACAACAATCCTTTGTCCACCACTCGGGGCCGCTGCCGCAGTAGTATACGGAGGTGTACAAATAAAAAGCGGTATCGACGGAGAA
Organism: Bacillus sp. BR3(2024); assembly: GCF_039134555.1. Lineage (NCBI taxonomy): Bacteria > Bacillati > Bacillota > Bacilli > Caryophanales > Bacillaceae > Bacillus > Bacillus sp. BR3(2024). The sequence goes on along the minus strand of NZ_CP152433.1, from coordinate 3,117,187 downwards.
GACTGGGGAACACACCGAAAATTGAGCCAAGAAGAGCGGGTAGGAAACATCATTTTTGGCGGATTAGATGCAATCCCAGTTGTTGGAGCAGTAGGAAAAGGAGTAAAAGCATTCAAAGGCACGAGTGAATTAGCTGATTTAGCGAAATTATTAAAATTCAAAGAAGGAATGCCTGGTTTTAATCCAAATTTGGGTAAAAATGTGGTACAATCGCTTAAGGAAAATAATCTATTAAAAAATTTAAAAATACAAGGCTGGAAAACCGTAGATAAGATTAATGATGCGGACTATTTCATTAAAGGTCTAGTAGCAAAAGGTGTGGACTCCGTAACTCCATTCGTTAAAGGTGTAGAAATACTGCGAGATGGAAGTGTCGTTAGATCTGGAACGAACTATAGCGGGAAATTCCAAGAAGCCCATGATGCCTCAAAGGCGAGTATTCAGAGTAGGATCTCGAATTTGGAGAGTGGTGGGGTTAAGGGTACGGGTAAAGTTGGTTATGGCAGTAACATTTCAGACAATATCTCAAAAGAAATTAAAGAGTTAGATAAAGAAATAAATAGATTGAAAATAGAGGGAAATGACAAAGAAGTCAAAAGATTAACGCGAGAAAAAAATAAATTGGCCAACAAGTTGGATACGAAAGATGTTATTAGTGATCATTATGACTTGAAGGTTGCAAAGGAGTATGAAAGAAAAATCGATAATTCTAAATATTTTTCTCATGATAAAGGTGATTTTGGGGAAGAAGTGACAAAAATAGTAGCTAGAGACAGTGATTTAGGTAAAGATGTTTCCGATCTGTTCCAAGTGGGGAGAAATGGTATAGATGCAGCATTCCTATCGAAAGGGCCGCCGCCAAAGTTAACTATTATTGAATCAAAGGCATCAGATTCCGCTAGTTTTAGTTACTCGGATAAACAGAAAAAGGGTGGAGATACTTATTTTCAAGACATGGTTAACAGCGATGATCCTAGGTATGCTAATTTTAGAGATAACTTAGAGAATCTGATGGAGGAGAGTCCGGATCTACAATTCGATTTTATTAGAGTTGAAACAGATATAAAGATTACTGATACTGGATTCGGTGTTGATGAGTTAAAGGTAAAGGACTGGAATAAGAAAATAGATTAATTCATAGGGAGGATGCAATGATGAACCCCAAAAAGTTAGAAATGGCTTTTAAAAGATATAGCAAAAATTTTGTGGATGGAATCAAATTTGAAGATGTTAAAGATAAATATAATGTCAGTAGAAGTAAGGTTGAGAAAATTGTTGAGCAAAATGAAACAGAGAAAGATCATATCCTACTAATAAATTTAAGCAAAATTTTCTCATATCACTTGTCACTATGGAAAAACGATGTATTGATAAGCGGTGGAAACAATGTAGAAGGATTAAAGAACATGCAGAAAGTCTTATTTTACCAGTGCATGGGACAAGATCTTTATAAAATCAGATATCCAAAGATGATTTTGGGGTATACGTTTAAAGAAGTCGTCCTCACATTAGTTCATTTTGCAATGTATGGATGGGAGAAAGAAGAAAATATATTATATGATTTTATGGTTCATCACTTCGGTGGACATTTAATAGATGCTAATGAAGAGAATAGACATATTTGGTTTTTGCTAGAGCTATACTTGCAGTATAGAAATAAAACCATCATGGGGACAAATGAAAAATTGCATCTAGTCGTGAAAAATAAGTTTAAAGAAGCTGAACTGCGATGCGATTTAATCCCTGAAGACCTAAATATATATGATGAAGTGTTAGGACGTTGGTCGACTCGTGACTTAGAAGAAATAGAATATCTAATTTCGATAATGTCTCAGTATCATTCTGCGTTAGCTTCTGAAATCGGACAGCTAGGTGAATTTGGTGATTTCAGATACGGATTTTATCCTTTTGAAATATTATTTTTAATCCATGTAAGGAAACAACTAGGGTTGCCAGTACCTACTCAAATCGATAATTTTCTGATGAATACTCCAGAAGCTAGAATGGTATTTGGGGAACATGAGTCATATCCTGAATGGGATCCCGTACTTCAGATGATCGATCAATTTTATCGTGAAAACTATCCGGAATATATTCCTAACAAGCATGGAGAATTATTTCAATAAAAGGGAGGAAGCTAAGATGCCTGATCAAGGGATAGCGCAGATTATATTTCCTGATAGCAAGGATTTGGAAACATTTTTGAAGGAACAAGGAAGTTATGACTTACATGAAGACCTATTAAAATATGGATTGACAACGAAACAGTTTTTATACGTTGACTATAAAGGTGAGCAATACCAAGAAATTGTCAATTTTATTCTTGATTACGAATTTGCCCACCAAATTGAATTAGCAACACAAGAAGAACTTGAGAGATTAGAAGCATTTAATTATGAATTTTTACCCGATAAGATCAAGATGGCCAACAAAATACTGTCACCAAAGGGATTTGGTCTGTTTTTATATCCAAATTCGGGCGACTTTTATGCATTATTCATTGGGAAAATAGAGAATATAACAAAAATCCTGCAAGAAGAGGTGTTGCTTGATGATAGAATTCCTTTTCAAGAAAGGTGTATCAAATATTATAGATAGACCTAAGGATTGTATGCCTTCACCCTTGAATCCGATCAAGATTTTCTTATAAGTTAATATCAAGATTGCATAACCATCTAGAATGTGCTATTTTTGACCACGTACAATTTTAATAACACCATGTGTTACTACAAATGCATTTAAACTTGTCACCTCCTGAATTCGAAATAATAAAAATGTTTTGGATTTGGGAGGGTTGATAATAGAAAAATAAATTGAGAAATGTGCCTATTTTATTGGTTACTTGGACGCTGACAAAGGTACATGCTTAGTAAAGGAATTCAATGGCAACGTTAGGAGAACGTAGTGGCTATTGAATTTTTTATTTTTACAACTGTATTAGAAAGAAAAGCGTGAGAATTAGGCGAGATGATATTTTATTGAAAAGACATGGAAAGGACACAATAATAATGAACTCGTAAGTATTAATGTATTACTTGTTACCATATAAAAGGTGTCATACTACTGTTACTACAAAATTTACAAATTTAATGCTACTTAAAACAGATGAATTTAAAGCACTTGATTGTCTCCGAAAGGCAACGAGTGCTTTTTTATTAGATAGACATGCTATAAATTTTTAGAAAATATTTTTTATGAATTCAGGCTAACATAAATTATTAGTATTATATAATTGAAAATACATTAGCAAAAGGTGCGGACTCCGTATCCCAAATCTTTAAAGGTGTAGAAATACTGCGAGATGGAAGTGTCGTTAGATCTGGAACGAACTATAGCGGGAAATTCCAAGAAGCCCATGATGCCTCAAAGGCGAGTATTCAGAGTAGGATCTCGAATTTGGAGAGTGGTGGGGTTAAGGATGCGGGTGAAGGTAGTAGGATTATTCCTGGTACTCCGGGTATTGTAACAGGAGGGAATTCTACTAAATTAGGAAAAAATATGATGACAGAAATGGGGCTTAAACGTTCAACTAAATGGAGTGGATATCAAGCACAGCATATTATTCCTTCTGAAATGGCAGATAATCTTGTAATTAAAAAGATAGGTATGAACTTTGATGACTCATCAAACGGTATTTTTCTAAGAGTACCAGATGATAATATAAGTACAATGGCTAGACATAGAGGATATCATTCTGTTTACAATGAAGTAGTTGCAAGAGCATTAAATAAAATGGATATTAACCAAAGTATTGATAGTTTACAAAAACAGGTATATGATTTGCAAAAAAATTTAAGGAAATTACAGGGGAATGGTTTACCATTGTACCCAAGCCAAGGTGCAACAGTGGAACTTTGGGAAAGAAAGCTAAAACAATTGGAAATACAAAATAAGTAAATATCAGTAAGGTGGTAAGGTGTAATGGAAAATAAAGATATTAGTTTGCTTGAAGAATTACTTTATAATACAAATAACGAGGATACAATTAGCCGAATAAAGAATATAGATAATCCAATAATCCTTCATTGTTTTGCAGCAAATTATAATTGGAATAGTGGATTTGATATACCAAATGCAATTCTTGAAAATAAAGATTGTGACTTAGGAACGGGATTACTAATGTTTCATTATGCAGACGGATATCGACTATTAGAAAGTCCGGAGGAAGTTTCGAATTCTCCATTACAAGAATGGAAGGTTTTTATATTAAAACTTCAAAATAAAATTATGAATTTGGAGTTTAAAACACAAAATATATCATTTAGCCCTGAATTAACAAAAATTCAAATATTCAAGTTAAAAAAAAGGAACCCAAGTATTTCAGATATTCTTATTAATGAGTCACCAGGAAATATAATTGATATTCCTAAAATATAAATAAACATTAAAAACTCATTACAGTAAATAAATGAGCTTAGTTATAGTGATTTTATAAACCTTACTATACTAAATTATATTTTATGGACGGATATAATAAAGTTCGTGGTGCTAAATTTAAATACGCATAAGTATATATGAATAAAAAATAAAGTATATGTGAAGTAGATAGAAAAAATAAAAGGTTTTTGAAAGTATGTACTCCATCATGGTTGTACCATCATGGAGTACTGTGTGCAATGATAGAATGGAAAATAAAGTAAAATAGCATTTTATTTGGCGATGAATATAAACATATGGAATGTATATTAAACTAACGAACTCATACAAACTCGTAAGTGTTAACATAGTCGTTGTCACGACATATAAATGGTGTCATACTGTTACTACAAAATTTATAAATTTATGTACTTAAAAATAGATGAACTTAAAGCACTCGATTGTCGATTAAAGGAAACGAGTGTTTTTTTTGCGTATTAGCGTAGAAATTTAACAAATAACTATAATTTTATTATGTAAACTTTTTACATAGTTTTCTATACAACTAAAGAGAAGAAAAATGTTCACTATTACTTTCATTTCTGTTATAAAAATTCTACAATAGAAGACAGAACGTATATTTGGTATAATCAAAACATACTATATGAAACGATGTACATGAGTTTGAGATTTATGAAAAAAGGTAAGTAATACATAATAATAAATACGCTATAGGATTCAGTTCATGTTATACAAATCAATCGTTAGAAAGGAAAAGATGTAATGAATCAAATTTCATTTGAAGATTTATTTGAAGAAGAAAAAGAAAAGGTGGAGGGAGCTGAGGTATGTAAGGTACCAGCCCCTTTATCACCATTAGAAAAAGATATTTTAGAATTAATTGATTCTGAAGAAATAAGTGCGCTTGAGCTATGTGAACGATTAATACGATCTGGTAAAATACCCGATGAAAGATTCACTACGAATAAACCTAAAGCATATGGACAAGTATGTTTACTATTAGAAGGTTTTGTTACAGAAGGAAAACTTATTTTTATCAAAGATGATGAGAAAAGAGATAGGGTATATAAATTGAAAGAAGAAGTTTGAGATGTATAGTGGGAGATGAATGATTGGTTCCCTTTAACTTGCAGCTCCGTTAGTCTAGTAATGTCCACTAAAAAGGTGTCAATCTCTCCTAGATTGACACCTTCATACTTTTAACACCTTACATACTTACGCTTAAAACCTAGTCTTCCTCTATCAAGTTCTTTCTGAATACTCTCTGTAGCATTTAGCAAACTGCTTTTTTTATTATCACGTTTGACTTCAACTATACCAACTTCTTTTGCAATCTCGACTGCTTTTTCGTGTAGTGGTACATATGAAATTGCCACGGTGTTTAGGAAATTATTCATAGCGGATTTTGTTCGTTCTGGAGAATGATGAATTGTATCTTTCACCATTTCAAGCATATCGGAAATTTTACTTTCGGAAAACTCATTGTCTTTGCGATTTCCTAATAGCCAACAGTAGCAACTCCAGCCTGCAGACATTTTAAGCTCGTCCCCACTTGCAATCCATTTATCAGCAACATCTTGTGCGATATTTGACTCTGATAAAGTTACTGCCACCACATAATCGGATAGCATATAAAAATATGCCCCGTCTATCCAGCGATCAAAATCAGACTCACTCATAGCTTTTGGATCGGCAATAATACCTGCAAAGTACATAGCATCGTAGTTACCTGTGGCATAAAGCTCTTCAGCTAATTCTTGGTTTACTTTTATTTTTTTAGCGATTGGTTTCATAGCACCTGTAGCTACTCCGAATACTGGCTCATGCGCACCGTTAGATATGTATATTTTTTTCGTTCGTTCCTTACCTAGAGCCTCAAGTTCTTGCATAACTGTTTTAAAATCCATAGCTGTGCACTTCCTTCCTTCATGTAAGAGCCTTTTTAAGTCTTTCATATTTCTTATTTTAATACTAATTGTATTTAAGAGGTATGTCTACTTTCTAAAGGCATCGAAACTTGGTTTGAATTTTAGATGAAATAAAGAGCTAATTAAAAGGGTGGTATAATATAGAAAAAGTGAATGATGAAAATCAAATAGGGGGTATTCAATTGGAAATAAAATTGAATCGATTATATAGAGAGATAGCGGAAACGGTTCATGCCATGATTCCAGAAGAATGGGAGAAATTTTATTTTTATGCACAAATATCAGAAGCTGGAGGGGGAACTTACTTTTTCTATAACAACTTCAGAAATAAACAAAATTATAAGTATAGTGTAGAAATTCCTTTTAAATACGAAGTTAATGAAGAGGAGTTTGAAAGGAAAGAAGATTCTTTATATAAATTGAGTAAGGAATTAAGAGATGTTTTTAAAGATAATCAGCAAGAGCTTTGGTACTCTTTTACAATGTCTCTGGAACATAGTGGGGAATTTAACATGCATTTCGATTATACCAATTGGCTCGAAACAGAATATAGTTTTAGTGATCAAATGATTATTTGGAAACGTAAATACTTAGGTGAAGTACCAATTAATGAAAATGATAAAGCGCTAATTAATAAGTATGATAGTGAATTTCCGAATAACCCCATTTAACTAAATGGAAAGAAGAAATGTTTTTCATAAAAATTATGTGTTTTAAAGTAGTCGGTAAGTTATAAAATTGGTTCTGCAAGATAAAAAATAAAGGAGAACTACAATGGAAGTACATGGAATAGTTTCAATATGGTTAGGTAATATGAAAACGCAAGATCAGTTGGATGCATATATCAATGTTACATATGATGAAGAAGGAAATGCTATACCAGCGAGTTTTTTTGTTGATTTTAATATAGATATGATTGATGTAGATGAGGATTTTATTGAAAAGGAAGTGTTAGAAGAAGCAAGTGATAATGTTTCTATGTTATTAACGGGATGTTCATATGATGATAAAATATTATCTCGAATTAAGGAAGTAGTTAAATTAAATAAATCCTATAATTCTATCGTTTTAATTTATAATTTTCAATATGACAATTCAGTAAGTAATTGTGAAGGTTTTAATTTTGTAACTGCTACAAGTTATCTATAGATACAAGAAAATTGCAGTAGAATAAAAAATACATTTGTATAGTTTTTCCAATGAATATTTGGTATGATGGTGAATGGGAAAAATATACAAGTTGTTAGTTTTTCAAAAAAGGGGGATTGAATTGAAAAGAACACCTGAATTTGTATTAGGTTTAATTGGTGGCATTTTGGGAATTATTATTTCCATAATATTAATAGTTGTAGCGTTTAATATTATGGAAGGTGTTGATTACGAACTTTTAGCTTATTACTCTATTATTTTAACGGTTCAAATGGGATTGTTCATTTTATCGTGTTTAGTAAACAAGGTTAATAATAAAGTTTATGGAGTTTGTATGATTGTGATTCCTATAGTTATGTTGTTTATGTCATTATTCTTTTTACTTATTCCGACAATTTTACAAATTATATCTGGTTCATTTGCATTTAGGACATTAAAGTTAGAATCGAATGTAAGCTAAATATAATTATCAACGTCTGAATATTCGGTTTTTTAAACATTTTCGTTTGCAGTTCAAATTAACATAAAGTACAAAGTTGTACGCTTTAGGAGGAGAAATAGATGATTATTTGGTCTGGTTGGGGTTTTTTGGTCGCAATTATTGTAATTATTAATACTCTTTTGGGTAAGGCTATCTTTGGATCTATAACGGGGGACGCTACATATTTTCAAGACCATAGTTGGCCAATGGCGGTAATGTTTATTATATCAGGGGTTATGTCTTGGTATTTAGGTAAATATATTAATAAGCCAGATGGGAAAGTTTATATAGATGCCGAAACTGGTGAAAAAGTTATGTTTAACAAAAAGCACTCATTATTTTTTATAAAAATGGAATATTGGGGACCGATTCTAGGAGTTATTGCGATTGTAACTTTAATTACAAGATAAAAAAAGAGGATGGGTATAGCAAGAGTAATCTATTCAAGTAGAAGGAGAAATCAGTCATGAATGCAAAGAAACTACTAGGGGTAGCAGTTCCGGTCATGTTGTTATTTGGTTGTGGAGTTTCTGAGAAAACGAACACTTCTAAACAGGAGAAAACGGAAGAGTCTAAAGTAAAAGAATCGAAGTCTAATAGTAAGAAAGAAAAAGTTTCAAAGGAAGACTATCCTAATAAAGTGTATAAATTAGGAGTAGAGTTTGATAAGTTGTTTGCGGAGCATAACAATATTACAAGAGAGGTTTTTGACGGTAAGAAAAAGAAATCAGATATAGTAGATAGTGTGAAAGAATTAAATAAAGTGTTAGATAAATTTGAGTCGATAGATCCCCCTGCAGAGTATGTAAATCAACAAAAGGATTTTGAAAAAGCAATTGGTTATTTTAGAGAGTCTTTTTCTTTAATAAATGAAGTATTCACCCGAAAAGAAAAAAGAGAAAAAGGCGATAAGACTGATAAAGAGTTAATGGAGAAATCCGAAAAGTTAGTGAAAGAAGGAGATATTTACTGGCTTAAGGCATTCAAAGATCTTGAAGGGGATATTAAAATCGGTGACGGTACAGTATCTGTGAAAGATTTGAAAGAGTTAGATAAGAAAGCTGGAATTAATACGGATAACGTTATGAAGAATGTGAAAGATGGTACGGAATTAATCGGTAATTGGGGATTCAAAGGAACAGACGGTTTCATTATGTCACTTATTCTAAAAGGTGATAAGACATTTGAAACGTATGGTAAAGGTGAGTATCCAAATAAAAAGAATTATATTGAAGGCACTTGGGAATATGATAAGGAAGCTTTTACAATCTATTTACATCTCAATAAACGTTTAGTAGACGGTGTAGAAGATACAATTCAAAAAAAGAAAATAGCATATAAAGTTCAAGATTATGATGGGGAAAACTTGCAATTATTTAATGAGACGTCATTTCATACAATTAGGTATGTGAAGCAAAGTTAAAGTTATGGAGGACTAGGTTTAAATGGCCTGGTCCTTCATTAAAGAGTGGGTATGTAAATAATATGTTATCTTTCGTTCTGTTTAATTAGTATCATGTTATTCTTTAATAGAGTAATAAATGGAGTTTTGCATTAAATATATGAGGTTGGTTACAAATGATAAAAAAATTTACTAGATTAGTATTAATAGTGGTTATCCCAATCAGTCTTATTACAGGTTGTGGGGCTGCTGAAAAAACTGAAGCACAAAAGCCGAAAGCGGTACAAACGGAGAAAAAGGACTATATGGATTACTCATATGGTAGCAAAGGTATATTAGTAAGTGGCAAAGCGAAAGAACGGCAACAATACGAGATTGGATATATGGATGATAATAAATTAATTGGGATTGATGAAAATATTGAAGACTGCATTATTTTAGATAATAAAGATGAAGCAGGTCTCATTTGGAAACAAATAGAGCGAGGATCTATTATTGAAGTGCAATACGGTAAGGATCGCAATGATATCGTAGGCGTGCAATTCGTAGGAGATCGTGAGTCATTTGAAATTAGTGATAAGTTTGATCGGAATACGATAAATGAGATTGTTGAAAACGTTAAAGGGAATTTGTAATAGATGTATTTCGATAGTATAGGATCTCTTATTATGAAATTGTATGCCAGTTATTTGTCTAAGTCTAAATTGATTATTTTGACGGTATTTTACTAAATGGTCGTTCGTTATTCGGTAAGATGACGAAGCTTGGATGGATCCGTGGGTCTGTTCAAGATGGCGGTGTATATTATACATTTTACAAAGAAGATACTCGTACCGGATTAGGCGTGCAATTGTCATTTAGCGGAGCTCCGATTGGTTATGAAGATGAAGAAGATGTATGTGTATTTGACATTCAATTTTATAAAGCAGGTACAGTGAAGCGTGGTTCATATGAATACGATGAGATTGATGATGAAAGACGCATTGTACCAAAAGAAGTAGATAAACGCTTCTTTAGTGAAATGTTATATGATGTCCAAGTAGCGACAGATTCAAATCTTGGGCATAATGAAAGTTGGCGTAGCGAACGATAAGAAAAACCCCCTTCATTGGTAGGAAAATGAAGGGGGTTTTTCAATGTCTTTAAAAGGTTCTTTCTCAAAAAGAAGCGAATAGTGTGAGAAAGGGGTGGTTATATGGAAGTCGTTATAAAGAAGAAACGAAAAAGGGGAAAAAGAATTTTTATTTGGGCTAGTAGTATCGTTTTTTTGTTAGTTATTTCCGCTGCGATTTTTTTGAACATATATACGCTGAAATCTATGCCAAAGATAGATGGAACGATAAAGCTAGAGGATTTACAACACGCTGTTACGGTGAAGCGTGATAGTAAAGGTGTCCCGCATATTAAATCGGAAAATGCACATGATTTATATTTTTCACAAGGATATGTACAAGCGCAAGATCGGTTGTTTCAAATGGATTTAAGTAGAAGACAAGCTTCTGGTATATTAAGTGAAGTTGTTGGGGAAGCAGCTGTTGACCGAGATAAATTGTTTCGAACACTCGGTTTACGGCGAGCGGCCGAAGCTTCAGTTAGTCAATATAATGGAGAAGCGAAATATGCTCTGCAGTCATTTGCTGATGGGGTGAACGCTTTTATACGTGAGGCGAAAAAGGAAAAGAAATTACCAGTTGAGTTTACTATATTAGGTTATGAACCTGCTGAGTGGTCAATTGTTGATACTTTAACGATTGGGAAGTATATGGCGTTTGACTTAGGAGGACATTGGCACGGACAGGCATTTCGATATTGGGCGCTGAAAAATCTTCCGAAAGAGCAAGCGAATGAGCTATTTCCTGCATATCCGAAAGATGCTCCTAGATTGCTAGCTGAACTGAAAAATACAAATGTGGACGTAGCACAAAGTTTTTCAAAAACGATAATTCCGCCGGAGTTTAACGGTAGTAATAACTGGGTTGTGAGCGGTGAGAAGAGTGCGTCAGGTAAGCCAATTTTAGCAGATGATCCTCATTTATCTCTTGCGACGCCTTCTATTTGGTATCAAACGAGACTTGAAATGAAAGGTTTAAATGTGAGTGGCGTTATTTTCGCTGGAGTACCAGGTGTTATATTAGGACACAATGACAAAATAGCGTGGGGTGTTACGAATACAGGGCCTGATGTGCAAGATTTATATATTGAGAAGAGAAATCCTAATAATGAAAATGAATTTCTGTATAACGATAAATGGGAGAAAGCTACCGTTGTAGACGAGTCTATTAAAGTAAAAGGCGGGAAGACAATTCCTTATAACGTTACGATTACGAGGCATGGACCAGTAATTTCAGAGTTTGCGGATAAGGGGAAGGAGAAAACGAAAACAGTATTCTCTTTAAAGTGGACAGCTTTAGAACCGTCAGCTGAGTTAAAAGCTGTATTAAATATGAACAAAGCAAAAGACTGGAATGAGTTTGAAACCGCTCTTCAAGATTTTCATACACCAACCCAAAACTTTGTGTTTGCATCAAACGACGGCACAATTGCTTATAAAGCGAATGGAAATATACCAGTGCGTAAAAAAGGTGATGGTAGCTTACCTGTTCCAGGATGGACAGATGAATATGAATGGGAAGGGTATATCCCGTTTGATCAACTTCCAAAAGTAATTAATCCAAAACAAGGGTTTATTTCAACTGCGAATAATAAAATTGTTGATGATGATTATCCGTATCATATTAGCAATACGTGGGCGCAGCCATATAGGCAAATGCGTATTCAAGAATTTTTGCAAGAGAAGGAAAAGTATACGGTGAAAGATTTAGAAGAGTTACAGATGGATCAAAAGAATTTATATGGGAAAGAGTTTACTCCTATATTTTTAAAAGAGTTAAATAAAGCATCTTTAAATGAGGTAGAGAAAGAAGGCGTAGACCAATTAACAAAGTGGAATTTTTACGATAGTAAAGATGAAGCGGCACCATTAATATTCCATTTGTTAATGAAAGAGATTTCAAATACGTTATTTTCAAAAGAAATACCGAAAGATGTAATGGAGTTATTTGAAGGGAAGTCACAAGTTGTTGATGAATTGATTCGAAAAGAAGTAGCGGGAGAAAATAGCGTTTGGTTTACGAAGTACGGAGGTTTCACAAAAGTTGTGCATACATCGTACGAGAATGTAATGAAGAAATTGCAGAAGGAATATGGACCCGATATTGGAGAGTGGAAGTGGGGCGATTACCATCAACTCGCTTTTACACATCCAATTTCGAAATCATCGAGTATGTTAGCATTACTCGCTTTTAATCGTGAGAAACCAGTTCCGATTGGTGGGAGCCAAGTTACCGTGCAAGCAGCGAGTTACGGCGAAAACGGCATTGTAAATCACGGGGCGTCTTGGAGATTCATTATTGATACGAAAGATATGTCAAACGGTTATCATATCGTAGGGCCAGGACAGTCGGGCCATTTTAGAAGCGATTGGTATCATGATCAAATAGATGATTGGGTAAATGGCACGTATCATACGACTACATTGAATACGGAGGGGATAGAGGGGAAGGTGCTAAATTTAGAACCGAAGTGATAGGGTGTTTTTGTTTGTGGAGGGAACTAGTAATACTCTTTTTGATAATGAAAGCTTATCATTTAGAACATAACCCAGTTCTTAAATAATTTTAACAGCCAGCCTACTATCATTTAATTTGATAGTAGGCTGTTTCCATCTTCGAAATACGCTGTAGCAACTTCTTCAGGATTACGATTATTTCCACATGCTGTAAGTGCTGTAACTAATAAAGTCATTACAACTATTAACATGATCATTCCAGTTTTGAGGGGAATTAGTTAACAAAGACTAGGTATTATTTGCAACAGAACTGTTCCTCTATCCCCCTTGTTTCATCATTTTTCTAGGCCAGCCAACTTGACAAATGTTTTTTTATCAAACTACAATGAAAATCATTATCAATAATATAGGGAGGATACTTTGGTCAATAAATGAAAAACAATATATTTATAGGTTAATAATCAGATTTTGTTAAGTTGTATGTACTATTTTTAGTTTAGCGTTTCCCAGAATGTACACCAATTAATCTCGCGAATTACAAGAAAACTATTATTGAAATGAGGCGTGTATTGTGAAGTTAGACGTGAATGAGTTAGCAGAGTATCTTGCCAATACTCCTTTCCGAGTAGAAGGAGTATATCGTTATGCTAAAAATCCAGGTGTGCCTTTTGCTGAGTCTACAGATTCTTTCCCAGGATTTGTATTTCCAATTACAGGGAAGACGCAATTTCAATTTAATGGTACGCCGTATACTCTTTCCCCAGGAAAAGTTATACATGGGGGTGCAAAAATGACATTAGCCCATAAAATGCTTGGTGAAATAAACTGGGAATATATTCTTGTTTTATATCGGATAAGCAATTCAGAACGAGAAGACTCTGGATTTACTCATCAGCATTTTGAATTATTAACAGGACAATCTCCTCGTCTTGTCGAATTACTTATGCGTCTTTGGGATGTATATAATCAGCGTGGAGGCATTTCGATGTTTCAGACCGAAATGCTGTTTCGCGAAGCGTTGAATGAAGCTTTATTAAGTGTTTTCAATAGAGAAAGCAATTATGAGTCGCATACTTTATTCGAACGAATATCTAGTTACGTTCGTAAATACTATTATAAAGATATTACAATTCATACACTTACAGAACAAAATAATGTTAATCGAAATCGTCTTTCTTACGTGTTTAGAAAGCATGCAGGTATGGGGGCAGCAGAATATTTATTGAACTATCGTATAAAGATGGCTCAAAAAATGTTATGTACAAGTGATGTGCCTGTACAACAAATTGCGCAGGCTGTTGGAATCGCAGACCCTTTTTATTTTAGTAGAGTTTTCAAGAAGCGAGTTGGCATTTCGCCTACTAAATATCGCGAGAAGTTCATCAATAATCCATACTAATGTCAACAGGGGTCCATTCTTATTTGAAAATCACTGTTCTATACTTATGGAGAGTTAAAGGAAACATTGGATTGAAAGTACTTTCATTGAAATCACTCCTTTGTACTATCTGAATGAAAAGTTCTGGCCGGAGCATTTTCTTTTTAAGCGTAATAACGACTTTTTTACTTATATTACTGTAATATAGTGGAATTTGAAAGTGAGGAGGGATTATTATCCATTACCAACCTATTAAACTAAATGACGAGTTATCTAAAATTAACGATTATTGGTATCCACAAGTGATTGGTGAAATGAATGACGATCAAATTCAGCTTTTTAAAGCTAATGGAGATTTTATATGGCATGAGCATCCTAATACAGATAAGCTATTTATTGTGCTTGAAGGGGAGATGTTCATCGATTTTCGTGATGGACAGGTGAAAATTTCTAAAGGCGAGATGTTTATTGTCCCGAGAGGCGTTGAGCATAAACCTTTCACTGAAAAGGAATCCCATATCATGTTGGTAGAGCCTAAAAGGGAAATGGATTGATAATTGTAAAAAGATAAAAAAGGAGCGGAAATCCGTTCCTTTTTTATTTATCTTACTATTTTTAGGAGCTTAGTATGAGTAAGATGTGAATAAAGGATGAATAGCATTTTTATCAATAAAAATTTATTGGATTTTTTGTGGAATATATATGAAACGTTGTATAAAATAATCAAGAAAGCCAAAAATTATAGGGGGAAAGTTGTGAAGAAAAATAAGAGTTTAATAAGTTTTTTAGGAGTGTTTCTTATGTTGTTTTCTTTTTGTTTTCAAGGAAATGTACAGGCAGATGTAAATACTGTTCAATCTGGAAAAATCAAATCAGGAAACGTAACAGTATGGGAAGTTGGAAATGTAGCGAAAGTGTTAGCTGATGTAGAGCGTTTAAATTTAAATACAGTAAATGTACCGATTCAAGTAGATATCCCAAATGTGACTTCTACGAACATGGTAATTAATCAAGCGCAAAAGCAACAAGCTATTATTTTAATTCAAGAATTATTAAAGCGTAATATTCAAGTTATAGTGGAACCGTTCCCGTATATTCAGCAGGGGAATGTTGGAGAGACAGAATGGAACCCAAGTAACATTAATGATTTCTTCTGGAATTGGAAGACGGTTATTCTGCAAGATATTTTTAATTCCATTACAAGTAAATACAATGTGTATGGACTAAAGATTGCTTCTAATTTCGTGAATATGGAGTATGCAGAAGGATACTGGAGCGATACAATTGATTTTGTTCGTAATCAGTATAAAGGAAATGTTTTGTATCAAATGAACTGGTGGTTAACAGCAAGCTGGGACCCTTCTTATGAAGCGAAGTTTAAAGAGAAAATCAATCGCCCGTATTTAAAAAAGGTGGATATTGTTAGCATAGACAGTTGGTTTGAAGTTTCAGGAAAAAGAAATCCAACATATGAAGAAGTGAAGCAAAGTTTATTTGCGACAACAGTATATAATCGTGGGCAAAATGTTGTTCAGCAATTGGAACAATTACATAATGCAACAGGAAAGCCAGTTTACTTCGGTGGATTTAACGTTCCAGCACGTGAACTTGGATTACAAAATCCATGGAATCCAGATGTTTCAAATGTGTTTTCGAAGGATGTGCAATTAAATGGATGGCGTGCTTACCGCGATGTATTAGAACCGAAACCATATTTTAAAGGTTTTTCAATTTGGTTTATTGGCTCTAATGATAGTACACATGCGTATCAAATACATAGTAAAGAAGCAGAGGCAGTTATTAACGGGTGGTACAGAAAATAAATTTTATAAAATAGGTAAGTTTTAAAGTTTACTACATATATTTCTAGTGAAAGGCCTTTCACCATCTTATCACCTAGGGGGCAATCATAATGAAATTTTTGTCTTACCTTACAGTAATTTTGGTGATTCTTGGCGGTTTGAATTGGTTATTTGTAGCGTTAGATTACAATGTAGTTGAGAAATGGTTTGGTTCTATGCCGGCGCTTGTGGACACTATTTATTGGCTCATTGGTCTCTCTGCTATTTATCAAATTTTTGATCGGTTCTTTACGAACGATTAGCTATTATTCTTTCATTATTAGAGTGTTAAGTACGATTATGTACTTAACACTTTTTTATATGTCCATAAAAAAGTCTGCACTTGCAAGCGATTCCATCGCGTCTTGCGCCCTAATAATAGAAAACAAATTGACCACATATTATATTTTAGGTTATAATTCAGAAAGTTTAAAAAATAATCCGATGAGAAATAGGGAGGTTATGAGGGTAATGGAGAGAGTCTATAATTTTTCAGCAGGACCATCAATACTCCCTTTGCCAGTTTTAGAGAAAGTGCAAAAGGAGCTATTAAATTATAACGGGACAGGCATGTCTATTATGGAAATGAGTCATCGATCTTCTTATTTTCAAAGTATTATAGAGGAAGCGAGTAACTTACTTCGTGAATTAATGAGCATCCCTGATGAGTATGAAGTTTTATTTTTACAAGGCGGTGCGTCATTACAATTCTCTATGATACCGTTGAACTTAATGAATACGTATAAAAAAGCTGGATACGTACTAACTGGCTCATGGTCTAAAAAGGCATTGCAAGAAGCCGAAAAAGTTGGGGAAGTACAAGTGATTGCTTCTTCCGAGCAAGAGAAGTTTACTAAGATTCCTAAACTGGACGGTTTATTAAGTGATGAAAAACTAGATTATGTACATATTACAACGAATAATACAATTGAGGGGACAAAATATGTGGACATTCCACATGTAGAAAAAGTGCCGCTCGTTGCGGATATGTCCTCAAATATTTTATCAGAGCGATATGATGTTTCGAAGTTTGGTCTTATATATGCGGGGGCGCAAAAGAATTTAGGACCTGCGGGCTTAACGATTGCTATTATAAAAAGAGATTTAATTGGGGAAGCAGATCGCTCTTGTCCGACAATGTTAAATTATGAAACTTACAGTAAAAATAACTCCTTATATAATACACCGCCGTCCTTTAGTATTTACGTAACGAAACTTGTACTAGAGTGGTTGAAAGAGCAAGGCGGAGTATCTGCGATTGAAGAACAAAATAGAATGAAATCTTCACTTCTTTATAATTTCTTAGATGAATCAAAATTGTTTACTTCACCAGTTGATCCTACGTATCGATCACTTATGAACATTCCGTTTACAACACCGTCAGAAGAGCTGAACAGTGAGTTTTTACAAAAAGCGAAAGAACGAGGACTTGTTACGTTAAAAGGGCATCGATCAGTCGGTGGTATGCGCGCTAGTATTTACAATGCGATGCCAGTACAAGGCGTACAGCAATTAGTAAATTATATGAAGGAATTTGAGCTTGAGAATAGATAGGGAGATGGGGATATGTTTCGTGTTCAAACGTTAAATCAAATTGCAGAAAAAGGTTTGCAAGTTTTTACTGAAGAACGTTATGAAGTAGGAGATAGAATCAAGCATCCAGATGGAATTTTGCTTCGTAGCTATTCTTTACATCAAGAAGAGTTTTCAAAAGATTTAAAGGCGATTGCAAGAGCTGGCGCTGGTGTAAATAATATTCCTGTCGAGCGATGTACAGAAAAAGGAATTGTAGTATTTAACACGCCGGGGGCAAATGCAAACGCTGTAAAGGAACTCATTATTGCCAGTCTTATTATGTCTTCACGTAACATTATTAATGGTGTAAGTTGGACGAAAAACTTAGAGGGTGAAGAAGTACCACAGCTTGTTGAATCAGGAAAAAAACAATTTGTTGGATCAGAAATTGCAGGGAAACGTCTAGGTGTTATCGGACTTGGCGCAATCGGTGCTTTAGTTGCGAACGATGCGTTAGCGTTAGGGATGGATGTTATCGGATATGACCCTTACATTTCAGTTGAAACAGCTTGGCGTCTTTCTACACATGTGCAAAGAGCATTTAGCCTTGATGAAATTTTTGCAACGTGTGATTATATTACACTGCATATTCCTCTTACGAATCAAACGAAGGGGATTATTGGGGAACACGCTGTAGAGAAGATGAAAAGAGGGATGCGTCTATTTAATTTCTCTAGAGGAGAACTTGTAGATGAAAAGGTTCTTCAAAAAGCATTAGAAGAAGATATTATTACACATTACGTAACGGACTTCCCGAATGAAAATGTAATAAAGATGAAAAATGTAACAGCGACGCCTCACCTTGGTGCATCTACGTCTGAATCGGAAGAAAATTGTGCAGTAATGGCAGCACGTCAATTACGTGAATATTTAGAGACAGGAAATATTCGTAATTCAGTAAATTATCCAAACGTAGAATTGCCGTATATCGGAAAGAAACGAATTACAATTATGCATCAAAACGTCCCGAATATGGTAGGGCAAATTACAGGATGCTTAGCGGAACATCATATTAATATTGCCGATATGATTAATCGTAGTAAACATTCTTGGGCATACACAATGATTGATATCGATAACGGAATTGATGATATAATAAAAGAGAATATTGTAGAAAATATAAGCAAAATTACAGGTGTTGTAGCCGTTCGAATGATTGTGTAAAGGAGAGAGGAATGTGGCAAAAATACGACCGTTTCGGGCCATTCGTCCAGTAGAGGAAAAAGCGGCACAAGTGGCAGCTTTACCGTATGACGTATTAAATAGTGAAGAGGCAAGGGAAGTTGTAAAAGGGAATCCATATTCTTTCTTGCATGTTGATAAAGCAGAAATTGATTTAGATCCTGAACTGTCACCGTACGATGATCGCGTGTATGAAAAAGCGGGAGACAATTTAAAGCAATTTATACGAGAAGAAGTGTTCATACAAGATGAAGAGCCAGCGCTATATATTTATGAACTGACGATGCAAGGAAGAACGCAGTCAGGCCTTGTCGTTTGTACATCTATTGATGAGTATGAAGATGATACAATTAAAAAACATGAAAGAACACGTCATGAAAAAGAGCTAGATCGTATTCGCCACGTAGATGTGTGTGACGCAAATACAGGTCCGATTTTTTTAACGTACCGTACAAAAGATGAAGTAAAGCATTTAATTAGAAGCTGGAAAGAAGAGCATGCGCCAATTTATACATTTACAGCAGAAGACGGTGTTAAGCATGTTGCGTGGAAGATTGCAGATGAAGATGTAATTACGACTTTAGTAAACGCATTTGAAGATATTCCTAATCTTTATATTGCAGATGGGCATCACCGTTCTGCATCAGCTGCAAAAGTAGGACTTATGCGAAGAGAACAATATCCAAATTACACAGGAGAAGAGGAATTTAATTTCTTCTTATCGGTTCTATTCCCTCATGATGAATTATCGATTTGGGACTATAACCGAGTTGTGAAAGATTTAAATGGCTTATCAGAGGAACAGTTTTTAAATCAAATTACGCAGTACTTTTATGTAGAAGAAGCAACTGTTTCTCCGTATAAACCAAATGAGCCCAAATCATTTGGTATGTATGTAAATAAGAAGTGGTATAAGCTTACTGTGAAAGAAGAAACATTTGATGCGAATGATCTTGTTAGAGGTTTAGATGTATCTATTCTGCAAGATCATTTATTAAGCCAAGTGCTTGAAATACATGATCCGCGTTCTGATTCACGTATCGATTTTGTCGGAGGAATCCGCGGATTAGAAGAACTAGAACGCCTTGTGAACAGCGGCGAATACAAAGCAGCATTCGCATTATATCCGACATCTATGGAAGATTTATTAGCAATCGCAGATGCCGGAGAAGTCATGCCACCGAAATCAACGTGGTTTGAACCGAAACTGCGTAGTGGGTTGTTTGTTCATTCTTTAAAATAAATAGACTTCTTTAGTTAGAAAAACCGAAATGATTTTTAGTTTCGGTTTTTCTTATTTTGGCTCAGTAAACGTTTAATGTTGATTTTAATGTTAAGATTGAAATATGTAACAACAGGTCGCTACAAAAAAAATGGAGGAAATACGATGAAAATGCAGCTGCAAAAAAGTTTTTATGTTGAATTGAAAAATGCAATTCGTTGTCATTATAACGAACTTTTAACAAGATGCGGTGTTGACACAATATACGGGTACTCCATATTAACAGACGATTGTGTCAATAGCATTGGACCAGTGGCAAATAAAGAAAGACTAATCAAAGTTAATAAATCGGACCCTTTATACAATTATTATAGATACGGAGCTGTTGAGTGGAGCGAATGGAACGATTTTGGAATGTTTGATGAAGTGAACAAAATTATTAAGAAATATCATAATATCGTCGAAGATGACTTTAACATACGAGTACATACACTGTTGAAAGAAACGTTAAATGTGTTAATGGAACTTGAATCAGAAGGGTTGTTTGGAGATAGAGATGATAATCGATTTATTGTCATTTGTGTAACTGATTCATCGAACGAAATCATGATTGAATCAGCTCGATTGCTTAATACATTAAAGACATACGAAGAATATGCTTCAGAATTTGCATAAGAATGAACATAAGTAAAACTGCGCTCTATAAGAGGCGATTTTCATTTAATAGAAAGTCACCAATTAATAGTAACCATTCGTTGTGACGTAAGCATTGAACAATTAGAACCTGATGAAAAAACGTCCAAAGATAATTACGATGTTTATATGTATGAATCAACTTGGAAAAGAAGTAATGCAGGGGAGCTTTTCAGGCATTATTCTTTGATTGGTAGGAAAAGTAATGAATAAGTGGGCCCCCGATGCCTCCCAGGCTTAGCGTTTTAATTCCCTCCATAACGTATACTCTGTTCTTTCCTTAACTATTAGAAAATAGTTGAATAAGCTCGTCAACAAAAAGGACATTCCTAGTATTACAAGAAATGTCCTTTCCACTAAATTATAGGATATTTTACTAAAATTCAAACTCTAAAATCAGTTTACTAGTTTGACCTGTAAACTGATAATTATAGGATCCTCTCAGGTTTTCTAAGTTACCGGTAGCTTTAATAATTGTTCCTGGGGAATCTAAATTTCCTTTATCAAATATTCCTTGCTCTATAGCTGTAAATGTCCCTTGTTGCCCCTTATAAATCCCTTCAAAGTGTAAAAATCCAGAAATTTTAGCCGTAGCCAAGTGACCATCATTTATATTTGAGTCTAAATAATATAATAAGTATTCAACAAAAGCCTTTCCTTTTAATTCCCCATCAATATCATATTCGACATGAGCAATATTAATAGGGAAATCTTTTTTATTATCATCAATTGGTTTTTCATCCCACTTACTTACTGTAAATGTTACTTCCATACACGTAAATCCCCCTTTATCATTAGATAAGTAATCTCCATATCATTTAAAAAGTACCAATTCACTGTCATATCTCATAGGAGTGTTTTTATTTATTTGAGTCCTGTCATATTGCTATCAAGCTCATCAAAATAAAATACACCCTAAAATGAAAAAAAATTATAAAACTTATGGCTAAACTTATTTAAAGTTTTCCTTTATTCCACACCACTCTCCAAAATAGAGAAAGATCCATTCTCACAATCAATTTCTGCCATTGCACCGTAAGGTAAAATAAACTTCGGTTCAGTATGGCCAAAATTTAAATTATAAAGAATCGGCAAATCTTCTAAGTTATGTTCCTTCATAACCTGCAATATTTCCTGTTTATATTCTTCATAGTATTGTTCATCTTTCGGTTTACCAAAAATGATTCCTTTTGCTTTTTGCAGAATACCTTGTGCTGCATAATTTCGTAACCAATATTTTATATAACTTGGTTCTGGATGATCTTCAGAAGTTTCAAAGAAGAGAATACTATTCTCCCAATGTTTTTTCTCAGGCCAAAGTTCCGTTCCTTTTGCAAATTCCAATACTTCAATACAACCACCAATTAAGCGCCCCTGTACAGTGGTAGAGCCTTGAAGTACCTCATATCCATTGTTTTGCTGCATCGTACGTCTTGTATCCTTATTTATTTCAATCCATTCTAAATGCTCACTTGTCCATTCATGAGCTGGTTGAATCTCGCCAATCGTTTCATTTGAAAAGAGGGTACGATTTACCATTTCAATTGTGTATGGATCCATTTCTACATTTTCGGCAAAATCGGTCAGAATTGCTGGACCGTATAAAGAGGAAAGGCCTGCTTTATGACAAAATAAATGTGTAATAGTAACGTCAGAGTACCCCATAAAAATTTTCGGGTTTTCGCGTATCACATTAAAATCTATATAGGGAAGTAACCGGATGCTATCTTCACCGCCAATATTCGCGATAATTGCTTTCACGCGTGTATCTTTAAATGCTGTCATTATATCTTCGGCACGAGCCTCTGGATTGTTATAAAGGTATTCGCTACCTTTTAAGCTATTTGGCATTGGGATAACCGTAAGACTAAAAACTTCTTCTAATCTTTTTACTCCTTGCTCATATCGCCATCTTATTTCAGCATCACCTGCTCCTCCCCACGAAGGACTTACTGTCGCTACGATATCTCCTGGCTGTAATCTCTTTGGTTTTATTAACATATGAATCCCGCTCCTACATAATGTAATGAACTACGGCTATACAAACCGTAGAGTTGAAGAACATTGTACATGACATTAGTTTCTCCGCCTTCAATAAGTTCACCTGCTGTAATTTGAGAATTTAGTATTAGTGCTGAATATAGGAATAATCTACAAATATTTTTTGCTAAAATTTATATTTGAAAATCACAGTATGCATCATTGCATGAGGAAAACGGTTGTTATTTTTATAACCTGTAACTATAATGATTACAGATTGGTCGATACCAATCAAAAAAATAAAATCATCATGAATGGAGATGTTACATATGGGTATGAAAAAAATAATTTTAGCAGGTGCTTTAGGGATCGCAGCATTATCAGGAACAAATGTACCAGGATTAGAACTAACAAAAGCGAGTGCAGCTTCTATTGAATCGAATTTCTCGACGTTAGAAGGACGAGTAGTAGAAGTAGATAACGGTGTGATTGTTGTAAAATCTAAGCAATATGTGGAACCTGTTAGTGTGTATATTGATTCACTTTCAAACGTGAAAGTAGGAGATGAAGTAAAAGCTACTGGATCTATGATGCGTAATTTTACAGAATATATGGTTGCAACTGCAGTTGAAAATACAACAAACAAGTTAGGTATGCACATGAAAGAAGATGGCTCACCTAATTATGTAATTGGAGAAGTATCAAAAGTAGGAACGATGGAAGATGAGGGAGACAGTGCTACTAAATATGTTGTAGTTGAGTATCCATCGTTAAATGGGAAGAAAGATATTATTGATGTTTTCTTAACAAAGGGACAAGTATTTAATGTGGGTGAGAAAGTGAAAATTGATATGAAGTATGTAGGGTGGGGCGGAAGTTCTATTAACTGGAACACAGTTGACCATATAGAAAAAGTTCATGAAGCAAAGACGAACGTTGAAAATAATGATGATGTATGGATTTGGTCTTAATAAGGCGAGTATAAATCGTTATTTGCAATTTTCTCCAAACAATACATGTAAAAACTAAATGTATCATGCAGTACCCATCTCATTGCGTATGACAATTAGATGGGTACTTTTTTATTTGAAATTTGTGCAAGTCAATGTTTAGCATTTCTTTTTAAGAGTAAATTACGGTTGAAATCAAAACTTTATTTGCAGTACATAATAAATAATGTTGATTTTTTATCTTATATTAAAATAAAAACAAACCACTGTTCGATTTGAATATTCCACGATATAATGGTGAGAGTTTATGACAGAATAAATATTTACATAAGAAGTGAGGTACTGTATGAAAAAAAGAACGACAGACATTATTTTTATTATTATCGGTGCATTTCTTTTTGCGTTAGGTGTCAATTTGTTTGTTATCCCGAACGAGTTTGGTGAGGGCGGGGTAACAGGTATCACGATTATTACGTACTATTTATTTGAATGGTCACCAGGTTTAGTCAATTTAATTTTAAATGCGATTTTGCTAATAGTCGGCTATAAATTTTTAAATAAGATCACAACGATTTATACGATTATCGCTGTAGTTACGAACTCGCTATTTCTTCATTTAACAGAAGGATGGACGATTACTTCAGATGAAATGCTGGTAAATGCCATTTTCGGTGGAATATTTATCGGATGCGGGATTGGTCTGATCATTCGCGTTGGTGGAACGACAGCAGGAACTACCATCTTAGCGAGGATGACACATAAATACTTAGGCTGGAGCATTAGCTATGGTCTACTGTTCTTCGATTTAATCGTTGCATTTTCATCTTATTTCATCATTGGTGCAGAAAAACTGATGCTGACAATTATTATGCTATATGTAGGAACGAAAGTAATGGAATTTGTAATTGAAGGTTTAAATCCGAAAAAGGCCATTACAATTATTTCTGATAAACCAGATGAAATTGCCGGGAAGGTGACTACTTTAATGGGTAGAGGGGTTACTGTGTATTCAGGTCATGGTTATTACACGAAAACTCCGAAGGACATTCTTTATGTTGTTATTAATAAGCAAGAAGTAGTGAAGCTAAAGCGGATTGTTCAAACTACGGATCCGGTGGCGTTCATCGCTATCCACGATGTTCGTGATGTGTTCGGAGAAGGATTTGTTGATATTTCGAAGGCTTAAAAATTGTTTTTGATTAAAATAATCTTAATACTAAAACGTGAGAATCTATTTTGAATAATCTTTTTTCAAAATAGATTCTTTTTCTTTTTCTTGCAAAAAATCTAATTGTTTTTTAATGTAGTGATGTAGAAGGATGAACGAGAGAGGGTTTAATGAAGATGATACATATTTTATTAGCTGATGACGATAAACATATTAGAGAGTTATTGCATTACCATTTAGAAAAAGAGGGGTTTAAAGTTTTTGAAGCTGAAGATGGAAAGGTAGCGCAAGAAGTATTAGAGAAGGAAAATATTCATCTTGCGATTGTAGACATTATGATGCCGTTTGTTGATGGTTATACGTTATGTGAAGAAATACGGAAGTATCATGATATTCCTGTTATTTTATTAACTGCGAAAGACCAGTTAGTGGATAAAGAAAAAGGATTCATTTCTGGCACAGACGATTATATCGTAAAACCATTTGAACCAGCTGAAGTGATTTTCCGTATGAAAGCATTGCTGCGCCGTTATCAAATGCTGAGTGCAGACATTATTACACTCCACGGAACGACAATTGATCGTAAAGGTGTTGAGGTGAAGTGTAACGGACAGACGATTCTACTTCCGTTAAAGGAATTTGAATTATTATCACAATTAGCTAGTTATCCTGGGAGAACATTTTCAAGAGAAGAGCTAATTGAATTAGTATGGGGAATGGATTTTGAAGGGGATGAACGAACGGTTGACGTTCATGTGAAACGGCTGAGAGATCGTTTCTCAAAACGAACGGATGATTTTCAAATTACGACAGTGCGCGGCCTCGGGTATAAGTTGGAGTTGAAATAAGATGAAATCACTATATTCTAGATTTGTATTTATGACGGTCGGCATTATGCTACTTAGTAGTATTATCGGCTTTTTATTAACGAACGTATATTATCAAGTGAAGTTAAAACCGTATAATAGTGAAAAGATTTTAAAGTATGCGGAAGAAGTTAAATCATTATATGAAAAGCAAAGTGAAGAAAATCAAGAGACGTATTTGCATTCTATTGCAAAGTTAGGGTATGAAATTTATATTGTCGATGATCAAAAGAATGGAAAGCGTATCGGTAATGCGTTTCGTAAGACGTCTATTAGCGATGCTACTGTTCATAAAGTATTGCAAGGAGAAACGTTTAATGGTGTTTCTACGTATCCAACGCGTCTTTTTATTACAGGATTTTTCGATAATGAATTAATAAATAGTGTTGGTGTACCGGTAAAGCACGGTGATAAACAGTACGCGTTATTTATTCGCCCCGACATTCAGAACCAATTTGGCGAAATGCGAATTTTCTTAGCGGTATTACTTGGGTTTATCGTACTATTAAGCATTATCTTTATAGCGATTGCAGCAGGTTATATCGTTCGCCCAATCCGTAAATTTACGAAGGCTACGCAAAAAATTGCGAGTGGGGAATATAAAATTGAATTAGACGTAAAACGAAAAGATGAAATAGGAACGTTATCTACAAGCTTCCAAAAGATGACGAAAAGTATTAAAGAACTAGATGAAATGAGACAAGAATTCGTTTCGAACGTTTCACATGAATTTCAATCACCACTTTCTTCCATACAAGGTTTTTCAAAAACGTTGCAAACAGAAAAGATGAGTGAGGAAGAAAGAAATCATTACTTACAAATTATTGAAAGTGAAAGTAAGCGAATGTCTAGTTTATGTAAACAGTTGCTTACGCTCGCTTCATTAGATAAGGAGGAAAAGGTTTTACAAATAAAAGACTTTTCCTTACAAAAACAAATTAAAGACGTCATTTTTATGCTTGAATGGAAATGGCGGGAAAAAGATATCGCCGTTGAATTTGATGTGCCGGACATTACAATTCAAGGTGATGAAAACTTACTTCATCAAGTATGGAGTAACATTTTCACGAATAGCATTAAGTTTTCAAACGATGGTGGAACGATTGAGTTTTTCGTGGAAGAGTTAGAGTCTAGCGTTATAATTTCTATATCAGACAACGGAATCGGTATGGAAAAAGAAGAAATGGATCGTATTTTTGATCGTTTTTATAAGGTGGATACAGCGAGAGCAAGAAACGTAGAAGGTAGCGGTTTAGGGTTATCAATCGTGCAGAAGATTGTTGAACTGCATAAAGGGACCGTTTCGGTATATAGCACGAAAGGGGAAGGGACGACTGTTCGGGTTGAACTTCCTAAATAGATGAAAGAGGCTGTTTGGGAACAGCCTCTTCTTTTTTTGTCGCAAGTATACGTGTAAAATGAAAAAATATGAGTCATTTTAATTGCATAATCGGATGAGTTTATGGAGTGGGATTAGGAGGAAGTTTATTTAAAAATGTAGAATCTCTACAGAGTTAGAGGAAGTGTATTAAAACTTGAACTGTGTAGGGAGGAAATTACTTTGAAACGAATTGACTTGTTATTAAACGTACTAGATTCAACATTCGATAAAGAGAGTTGGTATGCACCGTTTAAACATGCTATAGAAGGACTTACAGCTGAACAGGCTATGTGGAAACCAGCTGGAGAGACAACGAATACCATTTGGGAGAATGTTAATCATCTCACTTATTACAAAGAAAGACTTGCTGCAAACTTGGAAGGACGTGAATGGACACATAATCTTGACGGTAATGACACCTTTTATCTGACTAAGCAATCTAATAATGATACGGAATGGAAGGAAGTCGTTGAACGCTCTGAAAATGCTCAGCGTAATTTAAGACAGGTATTAAGTGCAATTTCTGAAAGAGGGCTTGAACAAAATTCACTTGAAGGTAAATTACTGGACATCATGCTTCATGATGCTTATCATACAGGCCAAATTATTCAATTAAGGAAAATGCAGGGGGCATGGCCATCAAAGCGTTAACTGCCGTTTTAGGTTGGTGCTTTTGTTGAATAAAATTTAGATATTCAAACGACTTTATTATTATATTTTTAACCCCGTCCCAAATTTAGAACGGGGTTATG
Organism: Bacillus sp. BR3(2024); assembly: GCF_039134555.1. NCBI lineage: Bacteria > Bacillati > Bacillota > Bacilli > Caryophanales > Bacillaceae > Bacillus > Bacillus sp. BR3(2024). Next base: position 3,089,294 of record NZ_CP152433.1, on the reverse strand, counting down.
TTTGCTGGCTATAAAGCAGCACCTTTCCCGCGCTCCTCCCTAAACTGCACTCCAAAAGTATCCGCTGTAATCTCATCAGCTTTTGGCAATGCTCGTAATTTCGGATGAAGTAGCCATACGAGAGAAATAAATAAAATACCGATGCTAGCGAGTGCGAAAATGAGTTGGCTACTAAATACATTTGCAGTGTATCCGCCAATTAAAGAACCGATCGGCATAGCAATTGTGCTCATACTTCGCATGACTGAATTGATGCGGCCAATATATTGATTTGGAATTACAATTTGGCTAATTGTCGCAAATAATATGTTGGTTGCACCAATTGGAATCCAAGCTAGGCCGAATAAGAGAATAGATAGCCATTGAAACGGTACGATTGTAGAGAGAAACCAAAAGGTAGCGCCAGTCGCAAAGCCAATAATAGAGACACGGCCAACATTACGTTTACCAACCCATGAACTGAATAATGCACCGATGAGACTACCTGCTGATATAGCAGCTAAGAAGAAGCCATATGATTTCACGCCCCCTAAAGAATCAGCGAAAGAAGGGAGTATGGCCATCGTCATACCAATTGAAAAATTAGCGACAACGGAACCGATTAAGAATACGCCCATTAAGGAACGGAAGACGATTGAAAAACCTTCTTTTAAATCAGAGAAATATTGTTTAGTTGAAAGTGTTGTACCTGTTTCGGTTTGCTTTGGTATTTTCAATGAAAAGAACAAAAGGGCAGTAATCGCGAATGTGAAAGAGTCAATTACATATAAAGTGATCGCGCCAAATAGTGCTACTAATATTCCAGAAAGCGTCGTACAAATTAAATCAATGCCTTGATACGCAAATGAGAAGAGAGAGTTTCCTTTTAATAATTGTGTTTTATTCAGTAGAAGTGGTAAAGCTTTTGACTGTGCAGGATAGGCGAATTGTTCGATAAAGGCTACGATGGGCATGATGATGAGTAGTAGTTGGACTGTTAATAGGTCGAAGTAGTGTGTAATAGGAATGATTAATATAAGAATGCATTGCAAAACTTGTGTGATGACGAGGGTGTTTTTAATTGGCCATCTATCAACGAATGGGCCGGTAAGAAATTGTAATGCAGAAGGTAGTAACGTAAGGAAACCAGCCAATCCAGAATAAAAAGGATTACCACTTAGCTTATATACGAGCCACATTGCTGCTACGTAGTACAAGCTATCTCCTATGTTTGTAAAAATTCTCCCTAAAAATAATAAGAGGAAATTCCGGTTTTTCAATATGTCCATTTAATCTACTCCTTTATAAGAAATTTATTCGGTAAAATAAATTTGACCGTTTATGTAAAAAAAAATCGTATTACGATTTTTCTTCTTCTTTAACAAATTGCTGCATTGTTCTCTCTGCGATTTGAAGTGCAGTAGTAGAAATGTAATAAGATTTACTATTTGGATCTTTATCCGCGTCTTTTGCGATTTCATTTAATTCAGCCATCAATTGATGAAATTTTTTCACCCACACTTGAAATTGTTCTGGCGTAGCATCAAACTCCCAGCAAGATGAAACGTAATTCCACTCAGCCGGGTCTTCACTTTCTTTTCTTAATGTAAAAGCTTCTTCGGGTGCAGCAAGAATATGACTTTTCGTTCTTTCCGTCATTTGTAAAAAGATTTGGCGACCTGATTCACTTACTATTTCTAAATGAGGTAATAGTTCGGCAGCAGGGGTAAAGCCTCTAGCGACAGATTGATAAAATTTTTGAACGATGCCATTTTTTTCTTCTGTATATACGATTTCTATAAAGCCATTTTTCTCTAATTCTTTTAAATGATAATGAATTTTCGCCCTTGGAATGCCGAATTTTTCAGATAGTAGTTGTCCTGTATAAGGACGTTCACATAGACGCATCATCATTTCGACACGTAGTGGATCGCTCATTGCTTTTAGTTGGCTATAGGTAGTTAGTGTGAACACGGGCTTCAAAATGATCAACTCCTTGAATAAAATTACTCGGTCAATATTATTTGACTGAATTGTATCAAGGATTTCGAATGGTTTCAATACTTTCTGAAAATTAAATCTTAATCTCTGTAATCTTCTGTTCATATTCCGTTCATATTTCTTTTTTATGATAAGTGCATAGAAAGAAAGAGGAAGGAGCGAGCGAAATGTTTTTAGCTCTGCGTGAATTAAAACAATCAAAATTACGATACGGATTAATCGGATTGATTATGGTGTTATTATCATTTTTAGTCCTTGTTATTTCAGGATTAGCAAATGGATTATCATATGATAATGCTTCATCGATTCAAAATATGGAGGCAAATAAGTTCGTTTTAGCAGATGATGCGGAAAATAAATTACTTCGTTCACAAATTAAGAAAGACGATGTAGATAACGTAGTAAGTCAAGTAGGCGAGAAAGAGGCAGTTCCGTTTCGTGTGAAAGTTTCAACATATGAAAAGAAAGATAGCTCGAAAAAGGTTGATATCGCTATTTTCTCAAGCGAACGAGATTCATTTTTAGAACCGAACATTGTAAAAGGGGAGAAATTAGGTACAGCAAACAACGAGATGGTTGCTGATGAATCGATTAAAGAGAAGGGAATCGATATTGGAGATACAATTATCGATCCTGTTTCAAAGAAAGAATTTACAATCGTCGGATTTACGAAAGATCAAATGTTTAGCCATACACCAGTCGTTTATGTAAATGAAGACGTATGGGGATCTATTTCACAACCAAACCAAAAAGATTATAGTGCAATTGCACTTAACACAGATAAAGAAATTAAAAATGCTCACGTTATCGATAAAAAAGAAGTACTGCAAAGTATTCCAGGATTTAAAGAAGAGCAAGGAACTTTAACGATGATCATTGCGTTCTTACTTGTGATCGCTGCGTTATTAATCGGTGTATTCTTCTATGTTATTACACTACAAAAAACACAGCAATTAGGTGTATTAAAAGCAATTGGTACGAAGAACTCGTATTTAGCAAATAGTTTAGTCGTACAGGCGTTATTCTTATCAGTCGTTGCGATGGTAATTAGTATCGTTCTTGTACAAGGATTAGAACAAATTTTACCAGCGGGTATGCCGTTCTTATTAACAACACCGATGATTGCACAATACGCAGCAATCTTTATCGTAATTAGTATTTTAGGAACACTTATTTCGTTATACCAAGTATTAAAAGTTGATGCATTAGAAGCAATTGGAGGCGGGATGTAATGACTTCATTATTGAAATTAGACAAAGTAAGTAAAGTGTACGGAGAAGGGAATACGGAAGTAACAGCCCTTCATCCGATGTCGCTTGATGTGAAAGCTGGAGAGTTTATCGGAATCGTCGGTCCTTCTGGATCAGGGAAAAGTACATTATTATCAATCGCGGGTGCACTATTATCACCGTCAAAAGGGGATATTTACATTCGTGAGCAAAATATTACGAAGCTATCAGAAAAGGAAATGACAGACATTCGTTTGAAAAAAATCGGCTTCATTTTCCAGTTCGCAAATCTTGTTCCATATTTAAATGTGAAAGAACAATTACTTTACATTGCTAAGTTAAAAAAAGAAAGTAAACAAGAATCAGAAAAGCGTGCGGATCATTTATTAGCGGCATTTGGATTAGGAGAAAGAAAAAATCATTATCCAAATCAACTATCTGGTGGGGAAAAACAAAGGGTAGCAATTGCTCGTGCGTTCATGAACAACCCAGATTTAATATTAGCGGATGAGCCAACGGCAAGCTTAGACTCAAAACGCGCACGTGAAGTTGTTGAAATGATGAAACGTGAAGTGAAAGAGAGCCAAAAAGCAGCAATTATGATTACACATGATGAAAGAATGCTTGATGTATGTGATCGTATATTGACGCTTCGAGATGGACAGTTAATATAAAAAAAGGAAAACCGTACATGTATGTGCGGTTTTCCTTTTTTTAATGGATTTATTTAGAGAATAACGTTTTAATTTTATTACGAGTAAGTAATAAAATCCCGCCTAATACAGATAGCATTCCTAGAGCCATATTGTTTGATTGCTCGCTACCAGCGTTAGGAAGTTCTTTAGCGTTATTGTTTTTAGTACCATTATCTGCTTGCGTTTGTTTGGACTGTGATACTTCATTAATCTTGTTATCAACATTTTGCTTCGTTGTATGTAACTCAGCTAATTTGTCGTCAATTTTTTTCTCAGTATGCTTAAAGTCGTTGATTTTAATATCTAAGTCTTGTTTTTTCTTTGTTAAATCGTCTGAAACAGTTTGTTTCGATTGTTTAATTTCGTTAATTTTATTTAGTAAATCTTCTCTAGCCTTTTGTAATTCAGCTAGTTTGTTTTTTACATCTTGTTTAGCTAGTTCTAAGTTAGCGGAAAGACTGTCTAAATTGCCTTTAATTTTCTTAAGTTCCTCTAACGTGTTACCAGTATTCGGCTTGTTTTCTTTTAGTTCAGCGAGTTTGTCTTCAGCAGTTTGTTTCGCTTTCTTTAACTCAGCTAATTTTTCATCTACTTGTTTTTTAACTTCCTTAAGTTCATTAACCTTTTGATCAATGTTCTCTTTATGTTGCTTCATTTCATTCACTTTTTCATCGACAGTTTGTTTATGTTCTTTAATCTCATTCACTTTGTTATCGATATTTTGTTTATGCTCTTTTACTTCAGCAACTTTATCTTCTACTTGTTTTTTATGCTCTTTAATTTCAGCGATTTTATCTTCGGCGATTTGTTTGTCTTGCTGAAGTTTTGCATCTAACTCTTGTTTATGTTGTTTAATCTCGTTAATTTTTTCATCAGCAACTTGTTTACGTTCATGTAGTTCATTCACCTTCGTATCAACATTTTCCTTAACTTTGTTAAGTTCATTTAATGTTTGATCCACGTTTTCTTTGTGTTGCTGTAATTTCGCATCTAACTCTTGTTTATGTTGCTTAATTTCAGCTAATCGATCTCCCGTACTTTGCTGAGGAGTAGCATCATTTACTTCCGCCTGAGCAGAGTTCGCGCCAGCAATCATTGCTAAAGCTAGTGTAGACGCAGCAATTGTTTGTTTTGTTTTCATATTTTTGTACCTCTTTTCTTTCATATGCATGAGCTGTTTTGTGTAAAATTGAGCATATAGAAGTAGATTATCTTATTATTATATACTATGTTAGGCGCTTAGAGGAAGGATTTGCATAATAATCTATGATTATGTAATTTTTATAATCTCTTATTTGGGGTAGGGGATAAACCTTTAGCTAGATGAACAATTTCTTCTATAGTAAAGCTTACATCTTTATTATTGCGAATAACAAACAAATAATCAGCCTCGTTTTCTACAGGATCTACCACATCATCGTGAAGTGATTCAGTTTGTTGTCGATCAAGTACTTCTTTGAAACTAGAATATCCACCTCTAAAAATATTCGTACTTCGCGTGCTTCGAGCCACTCTTTTGTAAAGTACATCATCTGGAATGTCAAAATGAACTAATATGCGTACATATTCATTCTGTGGAAATAATTCGTTTAGTAAATAGAATCTTCCGTTTTTACTGCGATTGGAATTACAAATAATAAGGTGTAAATTTGTATGTTCTTTCGCATAATCAACAATGAATTTAGAAAGACAGTGCTTAAATGTATTAGGGCCTTTAGCCGGCTGTAATTTTTCGTAATGCGTGTTAATAAATTCAGCTTGATTATCTTGATCCATAACGAAAGAGTGGGGTAACTCTTTTTCTAATGCTCTTGCAAATGTAGTTTTTCCACTGTGTGTTTTTCCTACTGTAATGATAACTAATCTTTTCATGACGCCCTCCATTTGTGTTGTTATAAACTGGAATATTCGGTGTAGATCGAAGTCTTCCTGCTAGAGATTACAAAAATTGTTGGAGCGTAGCAGGTTGGAAATTTGACAAAAAAACTTATTTATGCTATAATTTACCAAAATAAAAATAAGGTGTATAATAGGGTTCTCCTGGCCAGGGGAACCCTATTTTTGTTGTGAAAATGAAGGAGAGTGTATGTGCGTGAAACAAGGTGAAGCAAGTGTAACGTCGTTAGTATCAGCTTTCAGCAGGGCATATCATAGTGAATTTGATAATCCGAAAATCTTTGATGATTATGTAGCTAAAGAGTTCATTTCGCCAAAAGAACGAATTAATATTGAAACGAATATGGTTCAAGGAATACATTTCTTCAATACAGACATTGCACAGCAGTTTCAAGATAATCCACAAGAAATATTAAAATGGATTACACAAGTGCAATTATCACCAACACCTTTAGCACGTGCGGCATATTGTGAAAGAGTATTACTACACGAGATTACGCTGGGAGCGAAACAATACGTCATACTCGGTGCAGGCTTAGATACGTTCAGTTTTAGACACCAAGAATTAGAAAATAAAATAGAAATATTTGAAGTGGATCATCCTTCTACGCAGGCGTTTAAGAAGGAAAGAATAAAAGAAGTAGAACTTGAAGTTCCAAATAACCTTCATTTTGTTTCAATGGATTTTACGAAAGGATTTTCCTATGAACAGTTACGCAATGAAGGATTTGAACATAAAAAGACTTTCTTTAGCCTTTTAGGTGTTACGTACTATTTAACGAAAGAGGAACTTGCTAGTTTATTAGAATGTTTATTCGAGATGGTTCCGGCAGGTAGTTCTATCGTTTTTGATTATCCCGATGAAAATTTGTTTACGGAAAAGGGACTGTCCAATCGAGTTGAAAATATGGTGAAAATGGCTGCGGTATGCGGAGAACCGATGAAGTCATGTTATTCTTATGCTGAAATGGAAGCACTGTTAGAGAAGGCGGGCTTACTCATTTATGAGCATTTATCACCAGAGGATATAAATACATTATATTTTGCCGGAAGAAATGATTATTTGAAAGCTTTCGAGACGGTATATTATGTGCATGCGGTGAAGAGGTAAGGAATTAGTAGGCATAGGGAGGAATCTCTGTGTCTTTTTTTAAACAAAAGAGAAAATAGAAGATGTTTAAATGAGATGTATATACGTTCCATATATTTATATTTGCTGCTCAATAAACTATCATCTCACATAAGTTTGTACCACATATTCACTTTTATTTACAAAAAATACTATTAATTATTTTTGGATAATTGTTATAATATAGTTGGATTGATATAAATGTTTTTTCTATATTATGTATTTGAAGAATTCTCATGCAAAAAGAGCCAGTTCTCAAGTAGAGAACTGGCTCTTTGTTGAAGAGAAATAGGATTAGATGTACATAATGGGATGGCAGAATTTCAAGAAAAAATCTGTATTTATCCACAACAGTATTTAGATATGACGGAATTTTTAAATTTATAAAAAGATTAAGAGGCGATAGAAAATGAAAAGGTATATTAGTATAAAAGGAATTGGTAGCTATCTTCCAAAACGAAAGGTAGCTTCTTTTGAAATAGATCGTATGCTACATGTGCCAGAAGGCTGGACATTAAAAAAAGCTGGAGTAAAAACACGATACTTTGTTGATGAGGAAACGTCTTCTTATATGGGGGCGGAAGCTGCAAAAAAAGCTGTAGAAGATGCTAAGTTAACATGGGATGATATCGATTGTATTATTTGCGGAAGCGGAACGATTCAGCAGGCAATCCCTTCTACTGCATCACTTATTCAAGAACAGCTCGGGCTACAGCATTCTGGTATTCCATGTTTTGATATCAATTCAACATGTCTAAGTTTTATAACAGCACTTGATACAATTTCTTACGCAATTGAATGTGGAAGATATAAAAATGTTGTTATTATTTCTTCTGAAATTTCTTCTGTTGGATTAAATTGGGGACAAAATGAAAGCAGTATTTTATTCGGTGACGGTGCGGCAGCTGTTGTCATAACAAAAGGCGATCATTCATCTTCTATTATTGCTTCCCATATGGAAACATATAGCTCTGGTGCCCATTTATCAGAAATCCGTGGCGGTGGAACGATGATTCATCCTAGGGAGTATAGTGAGGAAAGAAAAGAAGACTTCTTGTTCGATATGAATGGAAGAGCCATTTTTAAACTATCTTCTAAGTATTTATTGAAGTTTATCGACAAGCTCCTTATGGATACTGGTTATTCTTTAGCTGATATTGATTTAATTGTTCCTCACCAAGCAAGTGGACCAGCTATGAGACTCATTCGTAAAAAATTAGGGGTAGATGAAGAACGTTTTATGACCATTTTTGAAGACTACGGTAATATGATTTCCGCATCTATTCCAGTCGCTCTTTTCGAAGCGATTAAGCAAAAGAAAGTGCAACGCGGAAATAAAATATTATTATTAGGTACTTCTGCGGGACTTTCTATCGGGGGCATCCTTCTTGAATACTAAGAAAACAGTATTAATTACAGGGGCACGTGCACCAGCAACTTTGCATTTATGCAGACTGTTTCATAACGCCGGACATACCGTTATTATTGCAGATAGTATTCCTTATCCGTTAAGTAAAGTTTCAAAGAGTACGGATTACTTTTATAAAATCCCATCCCCAAAGTGGAAAATAAATGAAAGTATTCGTGCGCTACTATCCATTATTCAACGTCACAATGTAGATTTGCTTATCCCTACTTGTGAAGAAGTATTTTATATATCTAAATATAGAGAGGAATTAAATGCGTTTTGTCATGTATTAGTAGATGATTTTCAAAAACTTTCATTACTGCATAATAAGTGGGAATTCATTCAGTTAGTAGCGAATTTAGGGTGGCAAGTACCTGCAACAAGCAGAATAAGTAATGAAGAAGCGATAAGGTTAATGATATACAAAACACCAGCTCATACTCCTTTTGTATTAAAGCCGATTTATTCTCGGTTTTCTGATAAAGTGGAATTTATTACAAAAGAGGCTGCTCTAAAAGAAAGCATGATACATAAATCGAATTATATTATGCAAGAGTTTATACAAGGGACGCAGCATTGTTCCTACAGTATTGCACAATCTGGAGAAGTGTTAGCTCACTCTACGTATAAAACGGAATTCACGGCAGGCTTGGGTGCTACCATTGCGTTTAAGCATATGAATCATCCTAAAATTGATCAGTTTGTTACGCATATTGTAAAAGAGTTAAATTTCTCAGGACAAATCGCTTTTGATTTTATCGTTACAGAGAATGGAGATGCGATTCCAATTGAATGTAATCCACGTACTACAAGTGGATTACATTTATTCGATGAGGAAATATTGCCCGTTTTTTTTAATGAAACAGTAAACAATTCATTCATTCCAAAACAAAATTCGGAGTGTGCAATTCGGTTAGCGATGCTTTTATATGGATTTCCTTATTTAAAAAGTAAACAAAAACGTAAACGATGTTTAAAAGTTCTATGCTCATATCCAGATATCGTTTATCGTCACAATGATTGGAAACCATTTTTTTATCAGTTTTTTAGCATGTACAAATTATGGCGTGAAAGTTATAAACATGAACGGACTATTTTAGAGCAAACAACATATGACATATCGTGGGATGGTGAAGATTTATGAAAATGCTAGTAACTGGTGGAACGGGCTTTCTAGGACAAAAACTCGCCTTTCGACTGAAGAATATGGGCTATGAAGTAACGGCAACGGGAAGAAATAAAACAATCGGTAAGGGATTAGAACAAAATGGAATCGAGTTTGTTCATTGTCCTTTTGAAGACAGGGAGCGTGTGCTACAAGTTTGTAAAGATAAAGATTATATCTTTCATAGTGGCGCACTTTCTTCCCCTTGGGGCAAATATGAAGATTTTTATAATGCGAATGTGTTAGGAACGAAACATATTATCGAGGGAAGTCAGAAGTACGGTATAAAACGCCTTATCCACGTATCAACACCAAGTATTTATTTCTATTATGATGAGCGACAAAATGTAGTAGAAAATGCGAAACTTCCTGATACGTTTGTAAATCATTATGCAACAACGAAGTACATGGCTGAACAAGCTATTGATCAAGCTTTCGCGCAGGGTTTACCAGTTATCACAATACGCCCGCGCGCTTTATTCGGACCAGGAGATAACGCGATTCTTCCGCGTCTTATTAAAGTATGTGAAAAAGGGGCCTTACCGAGAATTGGTACAGAAAATGTTCTTGTTGATATTACGTATGTTGAGAATGTTGTAGATGCCTTACTTCTTTGTATGCATTCCCCAAAACATACATTAGGGCAAAAGTACAATATAACAAATGACGAACGTATAAATTTATATGAGGTCATAGAACATGTAATGAAGCGCCTTGATAAGGAAGTGCGATATAAAAAAATTTCCTACAAAACTGCTTTTACACTAGCGACTATATTAGAAGGAATCTCAAAAACTATTTTATTCGGAAAAGAACCTATTCTTACAAAGTATACCGTTAGCGTCCTTTCAAAAAGCCAGACGTTAAGTATTGATAAAGCTAAAGAAGAACTAGGATATGTTCCAAAGGTTAGTATAGAAGAAGGAATTACAAAATTTGTAGATTGGTGGAAAATACGATGAAAATCAAATCTTTAAAGCTATATGATACAGGATATTGCACACATCCAGAAAAAATCGCATACTCCAAGGGCACTTGGAAACAAATCTGTTTTCCAGCTACAGTAGGATTACTCCAGCATCCAGAATTAGGATATATTTTGTTTGATACTGGATATGCAGGACACTTTAAAGAAGCGACAAAAAAATTCCCTTACTCTGTATATGCAAAATTAACGCCTGTTCATTTTACGGAAGAACAATCTATTAAACAGCAACTTCTTCTTGATGGTATTCAGCCAGAAGAAATTAAATACATTATTCTTTCTCATTTTCATGGTGATCATACAGCTGGTTTACCCGATTTTCCAAAAGCGAAAATATTAACCTTCGCAAAAGCTTATGAGGATATTAAAAAGAGAAGTAAATTTGGTGCTCTATTAAAAGGGTGTCTAAAAGATACACTGCCAGTGGATTTAGAGCAGAGGATGACATTCATTGATCAAACTCCATTCCTTAACTTACCTTCTACATATGGAAAGTTTGAAGAGGGGTATGATGTATTTGGTGATGGTTCATTATTTGCTGTTGACTTAACAGGACATGCAACTGGTCAATTTGGTATATTCGTCCATTTACAGAGTAATAAAATTGTCTTTCTTTGTGCAGACGCAGTGTGGCTAAGTAAAACGTATCAAAACCTTGTCTTTCCTAGTAAGATTGCCAACCTTTTAACGAGCGATCCAAAGTCTTATCGGAAGAATATTGAGAAGTTACACTATTTATCACAAACATCACCTGAGATTGAAATTGTACCCACTCATTGTGAACATACATGGGATAAAATTAAAGCAGGGGTGTACTATGAATAAACTACGGATTCTCAAGCAATACTTGAAAACAAAATATGGCTTGAGATTTTCAAATCGCAAACAATTGGAACAGTTTCATAAACGACAAATAGAAAAACAACTTTTGTTCACGATAGAGGCGTCGCCTTTTTATCGCCAGTTATATAAACCGTTTTCACATGAAATTCAAAAGGGAAATTTGTCTGCACTCCCGATTATTGATAAAGAAGTAATGATGGAACATTTTGATACATTAAATACAGTCCATATTTCAAAGGAAGAAGCGTTTCATATAGCATTTGAAGCAGAGAAGACCCGGAATTTCTCACCAACCATTCGTAATATAACTGTCGGTTTATCATCAGGCACTAGTGGAAATCGCGGGGTTTTTCTCGTTTCCGAGGAAGAACAAACGTTGTGGGCTGGATCGATTATTGGAAAGGTGCTTCCTTCTAGCGTTCTACATAAACACACGATTGCTTTTTTCTTACGTGCAAATAGCAATTTATACGAAGCGACAAAAAATAAGCGAATCTCATTTCATTTTTTTGATTTACTAGATTCGTTTCAACAGCATATCACGCGATTAAATGAAGTAAAGCCATCTATTTTAATTGCACCTCCGTCTATGTTACGGAAAATTGCTTACTGGCAGCAAGAAGGACTGATTACAATTTGTCCTAAGAAAATTATCTCTGTAGCAGAAGTGCTTGAAGATATTGATAGAGACTTTATTTCTGCAACTTTCAAGCAGACAGTACACCAAGTTTACCAATGTACAGAAGGTTTTCTTGCTACAACCTGCAAGCAGGGGACATTACACATAAATGAAGACCTCGTTCATATTGAAAAAGAATACTTAGATCAAGAGAAAGGGATATTCGTTCCCATTATTACTGATTTCATGAGGAAAACACAGCCGATTATACGATATCGTCTCAATGACATATTAATTGAGAAAAAAACGCCGTGCAGCTGTGGCTCACCTTTCTTAGCATTAGAACGTATTGATGGTCGATGTGACGATATATTTATTGGAATAAGTGAAGTGGATCATAGCGAAATATTTATTTTTCCAGATTTCATTAGAAGAGCAATTTTGTTTGCATCTAATGAAATTCAAGAATTTAAAGTAATACAACATAGCGTAGATAAAATTGAAATTAAACTTAAAGCACTACCTGAAGATCTCGAATTATGTAAATCCAATGTAATGCAAGAGTTACATGCACTGTGGTCTACGAAAAAGTGTGCGATACCACATTTTTTCTTTTCACATTACGATATTCAAGTATATGATAAAAAATTAAAAAGAATAGAAAGTTTTGTAAGGCGTGGTGAACATAAATGATTCAGTTACATGATGTTCATTCTTTGCATAGCATTGATTGGGAATCCAAAAAAGATGGAGCGTATGTACGAGATAGTTTCTTGCCCCTTTTTCAAAAGGGCGTTACAGCATTTATAGAAAATGTTAACACGCAGCTCTTTCTACTAGAAATTGATGATCTCATCTTACCAGTCACTCTTAATAACGCTGAGTTTGAAAATTCATATGTATGTTCTCCTTATACACATTACATATCTTATGCGTTAGAAGAGCTATGGGAGTTGAAAAAACCATGGCTAGAGAAGCTATTAACCTATCCGATTCATCTTATGGGAAATTGGCTAAGACAAACGAATATTAATAAAGCAATTGTAGTAAATAATTGGATGCTTTCAACAAATCTTTATCACTCTATCAACGAACAACAAATCGAACAAATAACGAAATTATTAGTTGGAAAATTTCCAGAGCATACAATTCTATTTCGCTCTTTAAATAACAAATTATATCCCTTAACGACAGAAGCACTATCTACAGCAGGTTACAATAAAATTATGTCTCGTTCTATATATTTATTTGATCCGAAACACTATAAAAAAATGAATCGAAAAAAACGAAAAGACTTATTAAATGATAAAAGTTTATTAGAGAAAAGCAATTATGAAATCATTACGAATGAAGAATTAACAAAAGATGATATTTCACAAATTTCCCAGCTATACAACCAACTATATATTGAAAAATATTCCGCCCATAACCCAATGTTTACACCCGCTTATGTATGGAATGCTCTTCAGCATCGTTTATTTGAGATAAAGGCCATAAAAAAAGGGAATGCAATTGATGGTGTCATTGCTTATTTTATTAGGGATGGAGTTATGACAACGCCGATCCTTGGCTATAATACAAACTCTGACCAGAAACAAGGTTTATACCGTATACTTTCCCTCCTTATTACAATGGATTCTATCGAAAAAGGTTTAATTTGTCATTGTAGTGCTGGGGCTGGAGAGTTCAAACGAAATCGTGGTGCAATACAGCAGATTGAATACAGTTATGTATATAACGCTCATTTACCACCTAGACAACAAAAGGTATGGAAAGTATTAATGTGGATATTAAATACATATATAGAACCGATGGCAAAAAAACATCGCTTTTAAGCAAAAAAGGGATAAGATTCGTAATTTGTAGGAGTTATAAGTGTTTAATCTTGTTCTGTTAGTTGATTGAACAAAATGTTTTTTTTAGTAGGCTACATAAAATAATCAATCTTTTTCATAAAAACTTAGGGAAGCCAGAAGGACCCCACACATTTTACTCAAAATGTGTGGGGTCCTTCTTTTTATAAAATGAATATTTGTAGTGTGGAATATATCCAATTGATTAACCGAACTAGTATTTTAGGGACATTAACTGAAACCATAAATATAACCTCATGTCTATCTTGTTGATGAATATCATTGTCTTTGGATAAAGAACAGTAAAACTTTAGATCTTTGATTTTTATTACAATTTTGTAAGGTTAAGTAATAAAAATCGATAGAACTAGATATGTGAATAGGATACTCTGATTAACGGATAGAATATTCTGAAAAAAAGGGCGGAGCTCCCTAGTTACCAATTTACCGAACAGGCTGCTGCAGGTCTTAAGACAAATGTTACCGATATGATGGCATTGATACTTGCAAGCATGGATGCAAATAATAAAGGGAATGGTGTCATCAAAAGTGAACGTGTTGAGGAAATGCAAAAGCCGATATTAGGGGAGAATGGTTTAGGTATATTTGAAAAAAAACTATCTAATCAATGGAAATTACTTTATCATTCTGGTGACAATCGTGGCTGGCATTCTTTTTATGGTTTCATTCCTAATACAAAGGATGGATTGGTAATCCTTACAAATGGTGAAGGTGGTATAGACTTACGACAGGATATTTACCACGCATGGATTGAATATGAAACTGGAAAATTACCTGAAAGTTACTTCGCTCTAGCTGAGCAGAGAAAAACTAACTTCATTACATCAATTGTTATTGGCGCCACATTTAGTATATATTTGCTACTGTTTGTGATTAGTTTGTACAAAGGTAGAAGAACGTTCATTTTTAAGCAAGAGAAGAAATCTTACATCGGATTAGTAGTTAGGACATTTTTACTTATTATTCCTGCTGTTCTCGTTTTTTGTGCTGCCGATTTGTGGAGAGTGTTTAGTTTGAATTCCGGTAATACAATAAATTTCATTCTAATAATGGTATGGATTATAACATTATTAATTAGTGGATTTTTCCCGAAAATTAAAAGTAATAAAAACAACGTATGAAACGAAAAGATTTAACATCAAAATTTACATGTATGTAATGTAAAAGACTAGAAAGCTAGATTGGCGTGAATCGCGAATTGTGGAGTGCAAAAAACAACAAAATCTCTTAAAAAACACTTAATTTTTTACTCCATCTATCTTTACAATCCCTCTTTATAATGTGAATTGGACAAGCACCTAAGAGAAAGCAGAACATGTCAGTTTGTACATTCTATTATTAGGGGGAGAATTTGTATGAAAAAGACAGTTGCTTCGTTAGCAGTTATGGTGGCATTATTACCGACGTTTTCAGTGCATGCGGAAGGGAAAGAGCAAGCCCGAAAATCAGCTACAACTTTTAATGTTATTAGTGATATTCAAGGTGATTTAGGGGATTTTGATCATGTGCTAAAAGATATGAACAAAGTGACGCCACTTTCTAGAGCGCTTATTATGAATGGGGATATAACGCCGACTGGACAACAGTCACAATATGATGATGTAAAGCGTGTGTTAAATAAAAATAAGCATCCAGAAAATGTATGGTCTACTGTTGGGAATCATGAGTTTTATGCTGGTAAATGGACAGCAGATGGAAAACTCTCTCAAAGTACATGGCCAAATGGTGTAAATGAGGAAACTTTATTTAACCGCTATCTGAAATTTAGTGGACAAGAAAAGGTATATGATAAAAAAGAATTAGACGGTTATCCGTTTCTATTTTTAGGAACGGAAAAATATATGAAATACCACGATTCAAAAATGTGGGACGAAGTATATATGAGTGATGAGCAATTAGGTTGGTTAAAACAAAATTTAGAAGAGTACAGTCAAAAAGATAAAAATAAGCCAATCTTTATTTTCTCTCATCACGTTTTACCTGATACAGTATCTGGATCAAGACAATCACCATATTTACAAGATTATTTAAACGTGGATAAATTGTACGATATATTAAAAGACTATCCGCAAGTTGTTTTCTTCACGAGTCATACGCATTGGGATTTAAACTTACCTGACTGGGCTGGTAAAAAGAAAATTAAAGGCGGAGATGAAAAAGGTTTCACTGTTGTAAATACGGGCGGGATTGAAACAGGCTGGATGTCAGCAGGACCAAATGGAGGAGAGAAAACTGCTCCAGATGGCTATTCATTTAAACAAGGGTTACAAGTGAAAGCATATGGTAACGATGTAATTGTGACAGCTTACGATTACAAACGTGATAAGGATATAAAGAAGTTATTAATTAGTGATTCAAAAATTGCGCAGATGGCACCAAATGTAACGGCAGATGATCGTAAAAATATAATTGTCGGTGCAACTGAATATATGGAGTACACTATAGAAGGAACGAATGAGTGGCATACGTATAGTAAAGCAAACCCTCCGAAATTTGATGGAGATAAAGTCGTATACGTACGCCATAAAGGTGAAATGAATTTAGAGCCGGGATTAACGCAGTTACTTCGTTTTTCGGTAAATAAGTGATTGGAGGGAGTCTGCATTTGAATGTGTGGGCTCTTTTTTTGTTGATGAAAAAGGGGTTGCCTGTCTGTCGTTTTTTGTCGATAGATCGATATATTAAGAAAATCGTTGATATACTGCAAGTTACGATCGATATATTTGAAAAATCGTTGATAAATTGTA
The DNA here is from genome assembly GCF_039134555.1 of Bacillus sp. BR3(2024). NCBI lineage: Bacteria > Bacillati > Bacillota > Bacilli > Caryophanales > Bacillaceae > Bacillus > Bacillus sp. BR3(2024). Next base: position 3,072,724 of record NZ_CP152433.1, on the reverse strand, counting down.
AGTAATGAACGATATATTTAAAAAATCGTTGATATAAATTTCATGTACCGTAATTAAGTTAAAATCATTAATACGGTTTTACTTATCAAAATGAAATTCTAATACATTTTTAACCGAGAAAGATGACTTCACCATTTTTACGTGTAATAATAGTAACGTTACATATATTGTGAAAGAAGTACAAAAGGAGCGTTACAATGAATTTAGCTAAATTCCCGAGAAAAAAATATACAGAATCATATACACCAATTGAAAAGTTAAACAATTTTTCAGAAGCACTTGGTGGTCCGACTATTTATTTTAAACGAGATGATTTACTTGGTTTAACAGCCGGTGGCAATAAGACGAGAAAGTTAGAATTTCTAGTTGCAGATGCACAGGAAAATGGTGCAGATACGTTAATTACAGCTGGTGGTATTCAGTCAAATCATTGCCGCCTGACACTTGCTGCTGCGGTAAAAGAAAAAATGAAATGTATTCTTGTATTAGAGGAAGGGCTTGAGCCAGAAGAGAAGAGAGACTTTAACGGAAACTATTTCTTATATCACTTATTAGGTGCTGAAAACGTCATTGTTGTACCGAACGGAGCAGACCTGATGGAAGAAATGCATAAAGTAGCAAAAGAAGTAAGTGAAAAAGGAAATACACCATATGTAATTCCAGTTGGTGGATCAAACCCTACAGGCGCTATGGGATACGTTGCTTGTGCGCAAGAAATTATGGCGCAATCATTTGAGCAAGGAATTGATTTCAGTTCAGTTGTTTGTGTAAGTGGTAGCGGCGGTATGCATGCTGGTTTAATTACTGGTTTTTCTGGAACACAAAGCCATATTCCTGTAATCGGGATTAATGTAAGTAGAGGAAAAGCTGAGCAAGAAGAGAAAGTAGCAAAACTTGTAGATGAAACTTCAGCACATGTTGGTATTCCAAACTTTATCTCGCGCGACGCTGTTACGTGCTTTGATGAATATGTAGGACCAGGCTATGCGTTACCAACGCCGGAAATGGTAGAGGCAGTTCAGTTACTTGCGAAAACAGAAGGTATTTTACTTGATCCAGTGTATACAGGTAAGGCAGTAGCGGGATTAATCGACTTAATTAGAAAAGGTAATTTTAATAAGGAAGACAATATTTTATTCGTACATTCAGGTGGTTCACCAGCTTTATATGCGAATACTTCTTTATTTGCGTAAGTGTAAAAAGCATTGGGTATCCAATGCTTTTTTGTTATATACTGGAATTATTGAGAGGTAGGAGGATAATATGAATTCAAATTTAAAATGGATTATATATACGGTACTCGGCATTTCTATTCTATTAATCTTATTTGTGGCTTATGGGGTGTATTCTTATTTTACATTTTAAAAGCGTAATGGAAGTGAACCATAATGTAATGTATGTTATAGTTTGATATGTTAATTACTTACAATACTTTCCACAAGGAGAATACATAATGAGAGCAAAGAAACTAGTAACGTTAGCAGTTCCATTTATGCTGTTAGTCGGATGCGAGGTAGGAGATAAAGATTCTACTCATAAGACTGAGCAAACTAGTAAAGCAATAACAATACTTTCCGAACAACAGTATCCGTACTACATATGTGAGCAAGTGGTAGAGTTCCAATTTAAGAAGGATGAACTATTACTAAACTTAGGGGAATCCTTAAAGGATAAAGAAAAAGCAAAAGCTGTTTTAAAAACATCAAACGAGATAGATAAAATTTTAGATAATATGGAACACATAAAAGTACCTGATACATACAAAGACATTCACAAATCCATACAAGAAGGGGTAACAGAGGCAAGAAAAGCAACGAAGTTAATTAAGGATGCTGGTAAAGAAGATAAACAGAAGATTCAAGAAGCTGCAATGAAAGGTACTGAATTTTTATCAGGTGTAGACGGAGAGCATTGGAAAAAAGCAGTTTATGAGTTATCACAGGAAAACAAAGATGCTTATAGTAAGGCACTTGATAAGAAAGTAAAGGAGTACTCAAAGTAAAACAGTAACTTGTAACAATACATATCCACCTAAAATTTCCGCGAATGCTATGCTAGGAAGTTAGGTGGGAGATTACTGTCCTTAAATGTGGCTGATTAAAGCTACAGCCACATTCTCCTGTTCTAATTAACTAAAAGAAGAACTTCCCCATCCCGATTAAACTACTGATCATTCCTATTCCACTCATGGTGCCTTTTCCTGCTGTAAGTAAGTTTCCAAGCATTCCTAGCTGACCGCTACCTCCGTTATTTCCCCATCCTATTGGGGCCCACGGACCACCCCATCCTGGAGGGTTTCCAAAAACACCCGAGTTATTGGTATTGAAATGAAAAGGCTTGGCTGGCGGCGATAGTAAAGCTGCAAGATGACCTTGTGCGAACATCCCTGTATGATTGAATGGTTGCGCCCAGGGGAAGGGAGGTTTTTGAAAATTAAAACCTGCATGACCTGGTAATGGAGTCCAATTAGCAGGGTGACCTTGTGGTATTATCCCTGCATAATTAATTGGCTGCTGCCCCAAAGAGAAGGGAGGAGGTTGGGGATTGAACCCCGTATAATTGGCTGATGAATCCCAACTAACTGGATAAACTCGGTAACTCCAATTCTCAGGAAGCTTCAAATCATTCATTACCTCAGATTTAGTTATTTCGGGCTGTGAATATAATGAAATTTGGTTATTATATTGTTCCCCGTTTCCCTGTGACTTCAAATACCAATATTGGTGCATACGCTAATTCCCCTCACTTTAAAAATGTAATGTTAGACTTAGCCTATGTAATATTCCTTTTTTGGGATGGTTACATAACTAGATCTACAAGCCTGTATTTAAAGGAATGGGTGCGTGGTCTTGTTGATTTTTCTCACTGCCTGTAAAATTCCCATTGATTTAAAGTTTCAATTTATTTTAGAAGGGTATTTTCAGTTGCTTCTTTTTGTATTTCAGCCTAATTTAAATTCCGTTAACAAACGTTTTTATAAAGGTTTCATCAACAAAAAGATTTTAAAATGGTATGTTGAGCAAGTGGAATTGCTAAAAAGAGAATATCCATTCGAAGAGTTTGGCAAAATACTGCAAGGGTAATGTTTTCTTGTGCAAATATGTAAACGATTTAAACGAATCAATGAAATTTATAATGAAGGGGCAATTAAATATATGAGTGAAACATTACATAAAAGAAAACCACCATATTTAATGCTTGTAATCCTTTTTATTGGGGCATTTGTTTCATTTCTAAATAACTCCCTTTTAAATGTAGCCTTGCCATCAATAATGAAAGATTTAAACATTCAAGATTATTCAACGATCCAGTGGCTTTCTACAGGGTATATGCTTGTAAGTGGTATATTAATTCCGGCCTCAGCATTTTTAATAACGCGTTTTTCAAATAGGAGCCTATTTATTACATCTATGGTGATTTTTATTCTTGGTACTGCCTTAGCGGCTGTAGCACCGAATTTTGGTTTATTACTTACTGGTCGGATGGTTCAAGCGGCAGGCTCTTCAGTTATGGGACCTTTGTTAATGAATATTATGCTAGTAAGCTTTCCGAGAGAAAAAAGGGGAACAGCAATGGGGATTTTTGGACTAGTTATGATTACAGCTCCAGCAATTGGGCCGACACTATCAGGTTATATTGTAGAGTATTATGACTGGCGTTTGCTTTTTGAAATGATTTTACCGTTAGCAATCATTAGCTTACTGTTAGGGATTTGGAAATCTGAGAATGTCATGAAACAAAACAAAAATGCAAAACTTGATTATCTCTCATTACTATTATCTTCTGTCGGTTTTGGCGGTCTGTTATATGGATTCAGTTCTGCAAGCTCCGATGGCTGGACGAATAAAGTTGTCTTAACAGCCTTAATCATAGGCGCTATTGCCTTAATTGCTTTCATTATCCGTCAATTAAAAATGGATGAGCCGTTATTGGATTTACGTGTTTACAAGTACCCAATGTTTGCACTTGCGTCTGTAATTGCAATTGTTAACGCGGTGGCCATGTTTTCGGGTATGATTTTAACACCAGCTTATGTACAAAACGTCCGTGGCATTTCGCCGCTGAGCTCTGGGCTGATGATGCTTCCAGGTGCGGTAATAATGGGGATTATGTCACCAATTACAGGTAAACTATTTGATAAATATGGTCCTCGGATTCTTGGCATAGTAGGGCTTTCCATTACAGCTGTTTCAACTTATATGTTGGCAAATCTGCAAATTGACTCTAGTCACACACATATTATTCTTATTTATACACTGCGGATGTTTGGGATGGCGATGGTGATGATGCCACTTATGACAAATGGTCTTAATCAATTGCCAACTCGCCTAAATCCACACGGTACAGCTGTTAATAATACAGCTCAACAAGTGTCCGGTTCGATTGGTACTGCTATTCTTGTTACGATTATGAACTCTGTAACAAAAACAAAAGCTGAAAGTTTAATGTCTCATATAGATCCAACAACCTTCACAGAAACTACGAAGGCAATAGTAACTCAGAAGGCTTTATTATCCGGAATTCAATATTCATTCAATGTAGCGCTTGGCATGAATGTTGTTGCACTACTATTAGTTTTTTTCGTTAAACGTGTAGACACAAGTGCGGAAGCCGTCGAGAAGTTAAATCGGTAGAGAAGAATAAAACGTTAGATAATGATTCCTACAAGTTGTTTGCTGATTAGATAAACTATAAAGAAATACAAATTTTTGCTACTAAGGCGCCGGTATTTAAAATGGGAAAAGAACTGAAAGAAGCAGTGACATAATTATATAGTGAAAGAGGACCTGATGTTCATATCAGGTCCTCTTTCATTAGTAACACGGTATATTGCTTATTGTATTGGTTTAACTAAACCACTGATTTTTCAAATACTACAATCTTAAGCTCGTCAACTTCTCTATTTTGGGGTGTTTTAGAAGAAAATGAATCAAAATAATCATTTTTATGAACAAATACAAGAGATGAGATCCGTTTGCAATTTCTCATAAACATTACAAGTTTAGATTATCTTTTAATACCAACATTAAAAGGCTCCAACTATATTTATTCGCTTCATTTTAATTTAGTATTTTTCTACAAGTTATAAATCTAATTGCCAAGCTTATACGCAATATCATAATCATGAATAGTTAGGGAAAAGATAAAATAAGGTAATCAATTACATATCTTTATCCCAGGCGATTAGTTGCTATTTCCTCTTTATTAAATGGGATATGTTATCCCGCATTAACGGGCAGTAAGACCCCCACCTCAAAATTTAGCGGAAGCAAAGAAGTTAGGTGGGGGACCAACTGCCCGTAAAAGCCCGATTGGTTCAACTAATAATCAGTGGGGGATGAACAAAACCCCCACTGATTAAAGTTTCACTTTATTTCATGCTTTTTTGAAAGGGTGTTTTAAATGGAAAAAAAAGTATCTGCCATTCCTCAGCCGAAAACATATGGACCGCTGGGTAATCTCCCATTAATCGATAAAGATAAACCGACCCTATCCTTTATCAAGATAGCGGAAGAGTATGGTCCCATTTTTCAAATTCAAACTTTAAGTGATACCATCATTGTCGTTTCTGGACATGAATTGGTAGCAGAAGTCTGTGACGAAACGCGGTTCGATAAAAGTATAGAGGGTGCTTTAGCAAAAGTTCGTGCCTTTGCTGGGGACGGATTATTTACTAGCGAGACTCACGAGCCTAACTGGAAAAAAGCTCATAATATTTTGATGCCTACATTCAGCCAACGGGCAATGAAAGATTACCATGCCATGATGGTCGATATTGCTGTACAACTCGTTCAAAAATGGGCACGGCTTAATCCGAATGAAAACGTAGATGTTCCGGAGGATATGACTCGTCTTACGTTAGATACAATTGGTCTATGTGGTTTTAATTACCGATTCAATAGCTTTTATCGTGAGACCCCTCATCCTTTTATTACTAGCATGACCCGTGCTCTAGATGAGGCGATGCACCAATTGCAGCGGCTGGATATAGAAGACAAACTTATGTGGAGAACGAAACGTCAATTTCAGCATGATATTCAATCTATGTTTTCTTTAGTAGATAATATTATTGCTGAACGTAAAAGTAGTGGAGATCAGGAAGAAAATGATTTACTTTCCCGTATGCTAAATGTGCCAGATCCGGAAACTGGTGAAAAATTAGATGATGAAAACATTCGTTTCCAAATTATTACTTTTTTAATAGCTGGACATGAGACAACAAGTGGATTGTTATCTTTTGCAATTTACTTCTTATTAAAGAATCCGGATAAATTGAAAAAAGCCTATGAAGAAGTAGACCGTGTTTTGACAGATCCTACTCCAACATACCAACAAGTTATGAAACTGAAGTATATACGGATGATTTTAAATGAATCGCTACGTCTATGGCCTACCGCTCCAGCATTCAGTCTCTATGCAAAAGAAGATACAGTGATTGGCGGGAAATACCCAATTAAGAAAGGAGAAGATCGTATTTCTGTTCTTATTCCACAGCTACATAGGGATAAAGATGCATGGGGAGACAATGTGGAAGAATTCCAACCTGAACGATTTGAAGAGCTGGATAAGGTTCCTCATCATGCTTATAAGCCATTTGGAAATGGCCAGAGAGCATGTATCGGTATGCAATTTGCACTTCATGAAGCCACTCTTGTAATGGGAATGCTTCTTCAACATTTTGAATTAATCGATTATCAAAACTATCAGCTGGACGTAAAACAAACATTAACGCTAAAGCCCGGTGATTTTAAGATTAGGATTCTACCCCGAAAACAAACTATTAGTCATCCTACTGTTCTTGCACCTACAGAGGACAAGCTGAAAAACGATGAAATTAAGCAACACGTCCAGAAGACACCTTCTATTATTGGGGCCGATAATCTTTCACTTCTTGTTCTGTATGGCTCGGATACAGGTGTAGCAGAAGGTATTGCAAGAGAATTAGCAGATACAGCTAGTTTAGAAGGAGTTCAAACGGAAGTGGTAGCTCTTAACGATCGAATTGGAAGTTTGCCAAAAGAAGGAGCGGTACTTATTGTGACTTCTTCTTATAATGGAAAACCGCCAAGTAATGCAGGGCAGTTTGTGCAATGGTTGGAGGAACTAAAACCAGATGAGCTAAAAGGGGTTCAATACGCAGTTTTTGGTTGTGGAGATCATAATTGGGCTAGTACCTACCAACGGATTCCAAGATACATTGATGAGCAAATGGCTCAAAAAGGAGCAACAAGATTTTCTAAACGCGGAGAAGCAGATGCAAGTGGTGATTTCGAGGAACAGCTTGAGCAATGGAAACAAAACATGTGGTCTGATGCGATGAAGGCATTTGGATTGGAGCTCAACAAAAATATGGAAAAAGAGCGCAGTACTTTGAGTCTGCAATTTGTCAGTCGTCTTGGAGGATCTCCTCTTGCACGAACATATGAAGCAGTTTATGCATCTATACTAGAAAATCGTGAACTTCAATCATCCAGCAGTGATAGAAGTACACGACATATCGAGGTATCTTTGCCAGAAGGCGCTACATATAAAGAAGGAGACCACCTTGGAGTGTTGCCAGTTAATAGCGAGAAAAATATCAACCGAATTTTAAAACGTTTTGGATTAAATGGGAAGGATCAAGTTATACTGAGTGCAAGTGGACGAAGTATAAATCACATACCTTTAGACAGTCCTGTTAGTTTATTGGACCTTCTTAGTTATAGTGTTGAAGTTCAAGAAGCTGCCACTCGAGCACAAATACGAGAAATGGTAACATTCACAGCATGTCCTCCTCATAAAAAAGAATTGGAAGCATTATTAGAAGAAGGAGTTTATCATGAACAAATATTAAAGAAACGGATTTCAATGTTGGACCTTCTTGAAAAGTATGAGGCTTGTGAAATCCGATTTGAACGCTTTTTAGAACTTCTCCCTGCGCTCAAACCGCGTTACTATTCTATTTCAAGCTCTCCACTCGTTGCACACAATCGTCTGAGCATTACGGTCGGTGTTGTTAATGCACCTGCATGGAGTGGGGAAGGGACATATGAAGGAGTCGCTTCTAATTACTTAGCTCAGCGTCATAATAAAGATGAGATTATCTGTTTCATTCGAACGCCACAATCAAACTTTGAATTACCTAAAGATCCAGAAACACCAATTATTATGGTTGGGCCAGGTACTGGAATTGCACCATTCCGTGGATTCTTGCAAGCGCGTCGTGTTCAAAAGCAAAAAGGTATGAACTTAGGACAAGCGCATCTATATTTTGGTTGTCGTCATCCTGAAAAAGATTATCTTTATCGTACAGAACTAGAAAATGATGAAAGAGATGGATTAATCTCTTTACACACAGCTTTTTCTCGTTTAGAGGGACATCCAAAAACATATGTACAGCATTTGATAAAACAAGATAGAATCAATTTAATTTCGTTATTAGATAATGGAGCTCATCTTTATATATGTGGTGATGGAAGTAAAATGGCTCTGGATGTAGAAGATACCCTTTGTCAAGCATATCAAGAAATTCATGAAGTCAGTGAACAAGAAGCAAGAAATTGGTTGAATCGTGTGCAAGATGAAGGGCGATATGGAAAAGATGTTTGGGCTGGTATATGAATGTTTCTTAATTAGATACATATTAACTAATGAACTTCTTTCGAATAAATTTCACTTTATTAGTATAGTGTATTTAGATGAATAGTGATTAACCAGATTATTTAGTATCTACTAAATAAAAAACAGGACCTGATAACATCTATCAGGTCCTGTTTCACATAGACATTATACATCGATATTTTCCACACATTATCAATGTTTGTAATGTAGTTAGCCTTTTGAGTCAGCTATAAAATCAGATATTATTTTTTCGATATCGAAAGGAGTAATCCCTTTATTCAAAGAGAAAATAGTTTCTGCTTCTTCGATGTCTTGAACGAGTTCACCTCTAGCTTCAATATGTAATCGGAACAAGTCATATAAATTTGGTTTAACTAAATTAGTTAAAGCCTTTCCAACTAGTATCATACCTTTTTGATTAGCCTCGATGGTATTATCATAAGTTAGATCTCTTGTAAGAGACAAATCTGTCCAAATCAATTTTCGTTCCTTTAAGTCTAAAATAACTGGAATAGAGATTTGGGTGTCGGCAGTAATATCCACTTTATCTTGAACAGTAGAAGGTTCAAATATTTCACCTGAACCAGGATATTGACGAACCATCCAACCAGTAAAGTATTCTGGTAAATCTTTATATGGTTGGTCTGTGTAAGAAAGCAAAGTCATAACTACATAGCGTCCACCATATTTCAGCACAGACGGAATATCGAAATCAATGAATTCAGATGCTCCCTTTGGTGCAGAAGTAATATCTCCGCTATGGTAGGCTTTGAAATTTTTTGAACGTAAGTTCGTGAAGGATACATGTTCTTTGTATTGCCAATCTTCGTCGTACATTGCAGCAGACAAATCAATGTCAACACGTCCTGTATGTTGTCCATTCACATAGCCTTCTTTCCACCATAGGAAAAAACGAATCGTATCTCCTTCTGGCAAATCTACTTTACTTCCTCGAGATAATGTGCGAAGCGCTTTGCTGGCTGAACGTTGAGAGAAGGGAACTAAGTGATTTTTTAACTGTTCATCCAAAAATACTTTTCCGAGACTTGGAAGTTCTGCGAAGCGATTTTTTAAAGTATCTTCACACATTTTTACAATCATTAAACAAATATCCTCTGAGATAAATGGAAGTGTATTTTCAATACCTATAGCTTTTGCTACATTTCCCTTTGGAAAAAAGGTGCGAAATTCATTTTTATCATTTCGATGCTTAAAATGAGCCGTGAGTTGAAGTAATACAGGAGTAGAAACATTTCCTATTATACTTAGAAACTCTTCGAGAATATTGAAAACATCTGTTGACGTATCACTACATAAACGGATTAAATGATCCAAGCGTCTGGCAAATTCCCCCGGGCGAGTTTTTAAAAGATTTTTCGCTGTCATGATATCACGATTCAACAAAGCTGCTTCTATTTTTCCATTAAATGTTTCAACTTTAATGTTGTTGCGAAGCATCTCAAATGCTCGGTGGGTTTTTGGGAAACGAGTATGATATTCTGCTGGATGAAGAATTTCACCTAAACGAATCCAACGTTTTTTGTATCGAATCATATCTTCGGTAATGTTTCCGCATTGCTCTAACAATCCTAAAAGGAAGCGTCTTTCTACTCGGTTAAACTTCTTGAATCGAACGGAGGATGCTAAACTCACATCACCTTCAGATAAAGCAACTGCAAGGCGAAGAACATCAGTTGCTGTTTTAAAATACTTTGCAGCAGCATCGGCTGATATTTTTCTGTTTATTAATAAAACCCCAATTATAAAAGACATATTTTCCTTATGGGGAATTACATTAGGTAGAAAACAGGAAACATCTTCAGTGTGTGTAATAGCCCATTCTACATCTGTCTTATCAGTTGAGGAAATAGAGCTGTTTGCACGAATCAATTGAGAAATCATTTGATTGAAATCTTCTTCACTTCCTAAGTCAATAACTTTCAAATCAACGCTATCTAAAAGAGGAAGTCGTTCTTCTACTTTTGATACAGGTAGGCGCAACGTCACATAATGAATAACGGCATTGATGTATAAATCAGCGTCACTTAAATCCATCATTTGTTGCGGAAAGTTTGGATACATAGGAGTAAACTGAATATGTGCACCAACCATTTCTTTTAAATGTTTTACCAACTCTTTGTAAAACGATGTGAATGCACCAACCGAAAGTGTTTGCAACTCTTCTATTAAAGGCTCAGAAAAAGTAAATCCTAAACTTTCCAAGTTTTTTAAAGCAGTGGCTAAATACATGTTCGGTAGTTTATTTTCTTCTCTTTTTATAATTACTTTCAAACTTCTTCTTATGTAAATAGAATTTTTCATGAGAACGCCGATTATTCACTCCTTATAAAAGAGGGGAATAGTCCGACTGTCCTCCTTTCAGTGGTAGATTTTTATTTTTACATGCATAAACACACTAATTGTAGAGAAATGCACTGAGGGTATAAAGCTATTTTTTAGTGGAAAATTAGGGGTGTAACATTTAGTTGTTAAGTGGTAATTTGTTAATTAAGAAAAGAAAACCTCTACATCAATGGTTGATAAACTAAAGTTTATTCAAACCCAAAGAAGAAAGAGGTTTTATAGTCTAATTATTTTCATAGGAAATTGACAACTCTAAAACAATTTGAAATTTCTACAAAGAAGGAAGAATTGTCATAGCCTATGTGTTTAGCAGGAAAGTAACATCCCTATTTCGCCAAAGAAGTTAGAAGGAAGGAACGTCATAGCCTGCTTTATTAGTATATTCTCTTGCGAAGAGCAATTCAAGTATACAGTCTGATTTTTTAAAGTTTTCCTAAATGGGAATTTTCATGTTTATCCCGTATTAACGGAGGATTTTTATTTTTGATATATTATGGAATGGAGTTGAATGAGTATTATAAATACAAAAGGTGAAATTAAAAAAACAAAAAGAAAAGTATTACTAACTATACTTACTATGTTAGTAATTATAATTGGATTTGGATATTGGAAACTTTTTAGTTTGCAAGGTGTTCCAAAAGGGGAATTAATTCGAACAGTGAAATCTCCAGATGGAAAATATCTCATCAAGACTTATTTTCATAATGCAGGATCATTAAGTGCGGATGCTGTTAGGGGTGAATTAGTTAACCTTGATACAGATTCAGAGAAAAATATATATTGGAATTATCCAGATACCGATCCATATATTGAATGGGTAAATAAGAATATTGTTAGAATTGGAGATCAAACTTTAGATGTTTCGCAGAAAGAAACCTATGATTGGCGTGATGATGATAAGCACGTTAAAGAAATGCCTAAACAGTTTAGTAGATAAAACAAGAAAATTTAAATGTATTTAATCTTATTTGTTTAACAATAGATAGTATTATATGAGTGAAAGAGTCCATTTAAATCTTCTAAATGGACTCTTTTAGGTTTCTAGATACGACTACTGATAAAAATGGAACAAACTTGTTACTTAGGTTGTCTATTAAGTATACGTATAAAACAGGTGTTCATGATAGTTCAATCATTTTATGAAAAGTGAGATGCAAGAAGAGTGATATCCGATACACTCTTTAATTGTATCGATATGTATAACACCTAGAAAAACTATATATTCTTGAAAGAGGTTGAAAATATATGATAGTCTTAAACAAGTTTTTTAACATTTTACATTACAAAAAGATGGTACCTGTAGTATTTCTTTCGTGTGCAACGCTTATAGGCTGTTCCGATGGCAATACTCAGTCTGAATTACCTAAACAAACAAAACAAACGAAACAAACGAAACAAACAAATCAAACCAAACAAGAAACTACTGGTAATGATTCTTTTGCTAAACTTGAAAAAGAATTTGATGCTAAACTCGGTATTTATGCATTGGACACTGATACGAATCAAACCGTTACGTATCAATCAGATAAACGGTTTGCATACGCATCTACCCACAAAGCTTTAGCTGTGGGAGTACTTTTACAAAAGAAATTAATAGAAGATCTAAATCAAAGAGTTTTGTATACTCGTGAAGATCTTGTTAATTACAATCCAATTACAGAAAAGTATGTTGATAGGGGTATGACTCTGAAAGAGCTTGCAGATGCTTCCCTTCGATATAGTGATAATACTGCCCAAAATCTTATTCTTAAACAATTAGGTGGACCTAGTGAATTCAAAAAATCACTGAGAGAAATAGGAGATACCGTTACAAATCCTGAACGTTTTGAACCAGAGTTAAACGAAGTGCATCCAGGAGACGTACATGATACTAGTACCCCAAAGGCATTAGCTACTAGTCTTCAGGCTTTTGCGCTAGGAGATGTACTTTCAACTGAGAAACGGGATTTATTAATAGATTGGATGAAAAGGAATACTACGGGAGACAACTTAATTCGTGCTGGAGTTCCAGGAGGATGGGAAGTAGCTGATAAGACTGGATCAGGATCTTATGGAACCAGAAATGATATCGCAATTATTTGGCCACCAAATAAAAAGCCAATTGTTCTTGCGATACTTTCTAATCATGATAAAGAGGATGCTAAATACGATGATAAGCTTATTGCAGAAGCAACCAAAATAGCGCTGGGTGTCTTAAAAGCTAAAAATAAATAATAATAGTATTAGTTATTGAAATTTTCTTGTTTTTTAGTCACAATACTGTGACGGTCTTTTTGTGTATTTTACAAAAGATCGTCTTAAGTAAAGAAAGAAGATAGAAACCATCTCTATTAAGTTTATTAACTAAGTAACAACAAATATATGCTTTATTGGATACTTATTGCATTTAATGTGGAGGAATAATATGGAGTCAAAAATTCTTATTGTTGATGATGATAAAGAGATTAGAAATCTTATCTCTGTATATCTGGAAAATGAAGGCCTAAAAACTCAAAAGGTAGAAGATGCTATACAAGCTTTACAACTGTTAGAAGAAAAGGAATTTGATTTGATTATTTTAGATATTATGATGCCGAATATGGATGGCATTGAAGCATGTATGAAAATTAGGGAAGATCGCAATATGCCTATCATTATGCTATCTGCAAAATCTGAGGATATAGACAAAATTCAGGGCCTAGCCTCTGGTGCAGACGATTATTTATCAAAACCGTTTAACCCACTAGAATTAATTGCTAGGGTAAAATCCCAATTAAGAAGGTTTAAAAAATACAATACGTCCATAGAACATAATAAAAGTATTCTAGAAATTGGTGACTTAACCGTGAATACAGATACTCGTCAAGTATGGGTAAGGGGAAAAGAAACAAGGTTAACTCCAAAAGAGTTTGCTATTCTCGAACTACTCGCCCGTAACAAAGGGATTGTCCTGAGTGTAGCAAAAATATATGAAGCAGTTTGGAAAGAGGTTTTTTATAAATCAGATAATACCGTCATGGTGCATATTACAAAAATAAGAGACAAAATTGAAGAAGATTCTAAACATCCCATTTATATTAAAACTGTTTGGGGAATTGGGTATAAAATATGAAGAATGTTAGTTTCAGAAATAAGATTATTATAAAACTTCTTGGTGCTGTTGCAATTAGTTTTTTTATTTCATTTGGTTTAACAATCCTCATTGTGCAATACGTCATAGATCCATTTTTTATAAAACACGAAGATTTTGGCATGTTTGAAGTGAGACTCGTAATGTTGTTCTTATTTACGTTCGCAATCTTAAACTTTATAGTAATCTTTTTGCTATTGGTTCGAAAGAAAATAGTATATTTGAAGCTCATTTCGGAAAATGTGAATGATATTGCAAATGGAAAACTGGGTTTAACAATTGGGATTAAGGGGAAGGACGAATTGACCCAACTTGCTCAAAATATCAACTATATGTCCAAGGAATTGGAGAATACATTTGAACAAGAAAGACAATTAGAACGTACAAAAAATGAACTTATCACCAATGTATCTCATGATTTACGCACACCTTTAACATCTATTATTGGCTATATAGATTTATTAAAAAGAGGGCAATACAACAGTAACATACAATTACAGGAATACCTTGAAACCACGTATTCAAAGTCACAGAGACTGAAATATTTAATTGATGAGCTGTTTGAGTATACTCGTTTATCAGGTATAGATGCTAAGTTAAACCTTAATGAAGTTGATTTATCAGGTTTGTTGGAACAAATAGTTGGAGAATACATACCTATATTTGAAAAGGAAAGTTTAATCGTTCAAAAATCAATTACGCAAGAAACAATACCTATCTTCATAGATGTAGAAAAAATGGTACGTGTTTATGAAAATCTTTTTATGAATGCGATAAAGTACAGCATGAAACCATCCGAATTATCTATATGTCTTGAACTAATAGGTAACAAGGCAATGTTGAAAGTATCAAATAAAGTCGAGAAACCGCCTGTTAGCGATCCAAATAAATTGTTTGAAAGGTTTTTCAGGGGGGACAAGGCAAGAAAAGATGACCAGGGAAATGGACTGGGACTTGCTATTTCAAAAAGAATTGTTGAACTTCATCATGGTAATATACATGCAGAATATAAAGATGGTTGGATGTCTTTTATTGTTGAACATTCAATTAGATAGAAAGCTTATGGAACTACAGGTTCCATAAGCTTTTTTTAAAACTTAAGAAATCTTAAGGATTTTACGGGGTGTTTCCTAATTTTCATAGTTTATCATGGGTGTATTCAAAGTGATGAGGTGAGCAAAGAAGATAAAAGGAAAGATTTCATTGTAGCTTAAGTGTGGAGGAAACATGTCTATTTTGTTAGTAGTAAACAAATTTAGTAGCTTATTGTAATGAAATAAAAAAATGTAGGAGGATATAAATGATAAAGCCAGTTGTAGATGTAAAAAACATTCAAAAATTGTACGGTAAAAAAGGTGAGAATCAATCACACGCATTAAAAGGTGTATCATTCTCAATTCAAGAGGGAGAGTTTGTTGGTATTATGGGGCCTTCTGGTTCTGGTAAAACAACATTATTAAATGTAATTTCAACGTTAGATAAAGCGACAGGCGGCGTTGTTGAAATTGCAGGAACGGATATTACGAGGATGAAGCAGGGGGAACTTTCTGATTTTCGTTCACAAAAGTTAGGATTCATTTTCCAAGACTTTAACTTATTGGAGAATTTATCTATCTATGAAAATATCGCACTCCCACTTTCACTTCAAGGTGTTTCATCTCGTAATATTGGAAAGAAAGTAGAAAAAGTAGCTGATATGTTAGGCATTACAGCGATACTTCAAAAATATCCTTCTGAAGTATCTGGTGGACAAAAGCAACGTTCCGCAGCAGCACGTGCGTTAGTTCATGAACCAGCAATTATTTTGGGAGATGAGCCGACTGGAGCTCTAGATTCTAAAAATGCAACGAGTTTACTTAATGCCATGACAAGCTTAAATAAAGAGCAAGGTGTATCCATTATGATGGTTACGCATGATCCTTACAGCGCAAGTTACTGTCAACGTATTTTATTCATTCAAGATGGTGAGTTATATAAAGAAATTCATCGCGGTAGTACCCGTGAAGAATTCTATAAAGAAATTTTAGATGTGCTTGCAAACTTAGGCACACAAAAAGCGTAAGGAAGGAAGTTCAATCATGTTATTTAAGCTTTCTATGTCAGGCCTAAAAAGTAAGTTGCAAGATTACATTGTTTTACTTGTTGGTCTTATTGTCTCTATTTCAACTTTTTATATGTTTCAAACGCTAGCATCCAATAAAACGTTCCTTGAATCTAACTCTTCTACTAGGGATATTGTGGCTGTCTTTAAAATTGGTTCCGTTTTGTTAGCGATTATCACATTTTTCTATATTTTATATGCAAACTCTTTCTTATCAGCTCTTCGTCAAAAAGAATTTGGTATGTATATGATGTTAGGAGCAAAAAAGCATAAAGTTACCTTACTTATGTTCATTGAAACAATCATATTAGGTGCCACCTCTCTTTTGATTGGAATTACAATTGGTGTAGGACTTGCAGAAGGTATCGGTCAGCTATTAATGAAACAACTCGAGTTTGCTGGCGAAGGTTATAAAGCATTTTATCTGCCATCTATAGCTATTACTTGCATCTTCTTCTTTGCACTCTTTGTATTATCTGCAATTATGAATAGTATTAAATTATCTCGTATTTCTGTACTGCAACTTGTACATGCTGATGAACAAACAGAACGTGTTGCCATAAAAGGAAAAATGACAGTTGTAGTTGCATTCCTTGGTATTCTTTTATTGGGTATTGGTTATGCATCACTTATTTATATATCATATGCAAATTCGCTAATTGTTTTGGGATTAATGGCTGTTGGATTAATCTCAGCAACTGTTGGTACTTACCTTATATTTGGATCACTTCTTCCAGTTATGATTAACAAGCTAAAGAGTAATAAAAAACGTAGTGAAAAAGGCCTCAATGCTTTTACTTTTGCACAATTAAATTTCCGCATTAATAGTCTAACAAATGTGCTTGCAACAGTAGCAATTTTAGTGGCTCTTGGTGCTGGTGGAATTGCTTGTGGTATGGCATTTAAAAACAACATCCTAAAAATTACAGATCAAATACAAATTTACGATTCAGTCATTCATAATCCAACAGTGGAAGAAAAGACAATTTTGGGTAGTATCTTATTTCAAGAAAAACTTGAATATCATTACAAAGTTGATGATAGATATGTTTATTATCTTAAAGAAGATGTAGAGAAAAATCGCCCTTTCTTGCAAGGTATGAAAATAGAGAAAGCTTCAGAGGAAATACCAATTGGTGCATTTTCAATAAAACGGGCTGAAGGAGAGACAGACACAAAACAATGGATTCAGGTTTTCAGAACGATCCAGCCCAATTATTTATATCCTGATTATGAAATAAAAATTGTAGATTATAACATATACAATGGATTGAAGGGGAAAGAAAGTATTGTGTTTATGGGGAAAACAGATGATTTTGGATCATACATAAAAGAATGGAAAAAACTTGATGAATTACAGATAGCAAAATATAAAAATGTGAAAGCGGAAGAATTGGGTAGTAAGTATCAAACATATATTATGAGTCATGATTTTGCCAGCGGACTAATGTTTATGGGTTTCTTCGTTGGAATTGCATTTTTAGCAATGATGGCAAGCTGCTTAATGTTTAAAGTTCTGTCGGGAGCATCAAAAGATGTAACACGTTATCAAATGCTTCATAAAATTGGTGTTCGCCGAGAGTTATTAACAAAATCGATTTATAAAGAGTTATTCTTCATATTCTTATTCCCAGCAATTGTAGGGATTACTCATATATTAGTTGGTATGAACATGTTTAGCCCTCTTGTAATCGATCCGTACTCTCGCATTTGGTTACCACTTGTTATTTTTGTAGTAATTTACTCGATGTATTACTGGATTACTGTTCAATTATTTAAAGGAATTGTACTCCCTAAAAAAGATTAATGTAATGATGTTGTTTATCCCGCATTAACGGGCAGCACGATTGGTGAGGGCTCATAATCAGTGGGGGATGAACAAACCCCACTGATTAAAGTTTCACTTTATCTTCTACTGTACCTTGTAACTACATTTTACCTTGCTGTAAAGAAACAAAAAACGTTTTTTTATTCAATAATTCCAATTTCTAGAGCCTTTTGCACAGCTTCTTCTTTGTTGCGGACTCCTAGCTTTGTATAAGCTGTGGAAGCATAATTTCTGACCGTACCATTCGATAAATATAACCTTGATGCTATGGTAGTGTATCGAAGTCCCTTGGCTACTAGTTGCAATATTTCTATCTCCCTAGCTGTTAGCTCATAAGCGGTTGCTTTTGATTGTGGTGTCTCTTTTTGCGCATCAAACTTTTCAAATATTTTGTGAGACATTCCCTGATCAATCAGTGTCCCACCTTTGTGAATAAGTCGGATCGTATTAGCTAGCTCCAATGTTTCAATAGATTTGAGTAAAAAACCATCCGCACCGTTGCGAAGCGATTCCAACGCCTGTTCGGTATCCTGAAAAGTGGTAAAAATCAATATGCGGATATGTGGCCATTGTTGCTTAATCTTTTTGGTTGCTTCGACTCCATCCATGTGTTGCATATCTAAATCCATAAGTATAACATGAGGTTGAAGGCGCCCACACAAATCGATGGCTTCATTGCCATCCTCGGCCAAACCGACTACATTTAAATCTTCATATCTATCGAGTAGTGTCCTCAAACTTTCCCGAACAAATGGCTGGTCGTCTACAATTAACAAACGAATAAGTCCATCTTTTATTTCAGTTTGTCGCGGTATGGTACATGTAACAAGCATTCCTTCATCTGGCTTTGTATATACAGACAATTGACCTTGCAAATTCATTGCTCGTTCTTTCATCGCATTCATACCGAAGCCTTCTTGCCATTCTACATTTCCTTTTCCATTATCTTGAACTTCTAATCTCGTATATTGTTGTTCAAACTGCAATGAAACTATAATTTCAGTTCCCTGACCATGACGTACTGCATTCGTAAGGGACTCTTGTAAGCAACGAATGAACGCTATCTTCGCTTGCCGAGACAATTCATATTCCTCTCCGTATGCCCGAAAACTTACATTAACCAGAGCGTGCTCCTGAAATTCGGCTCCAAGATTTTGGAGAGATTGAATTAAGGAAGGCGATTGACAAGGAGACTCCATTTGATGTAGGTAACCTCTCACGTCCTCGATGCTTTTACGTCCCATTTCAAGCAGAGAATCTAGCCTCTGTATACCCATTTCAGTAGCAAGTTCGGTGCGCAACGTTTCCATCCCCATAATAATAGAAGTATAAGCGTGACCAACTGTATCATGAAGCTCACTCGACAGTCTGTTTCGTTCTTCCGCCAGTGTAATGCGTTCAATCTGAGACATATATTGCTCAAGTACCGCGTTTTGTTTACGAATTGATTCATTTTGTTTATGATTGACGATTAATAAATGAAAAGCGAAGCCCATTACATATGCGAATCCATAATAGGTGACCATAATCCAATAGCTATTACTTGGCGCAACCGCATAGAAAATTCCAGTTGTTATAAAAACCGTTATTGGAGCTGTCCAATAATAGGACAAATGCTTACTATTCGCAGCAATTAGAAACACCGATATAAGAAATGTGTTGTAAGCTTCTGGAAATAATAAGGTTAAATATATACATAGTCCACCATATAGCAGTATTTCTGTGAACAAATAATATTTATAATTGAATAGTAAGGCTACCCATGGAACAGAGAAGGCAATAATTTCCCAAAGAATAATAATCCAAAGTGGTAATGTTAAACCATCCTGAAAATTTAATGTAGCTAGAATGATAGACACACTAGCAAGTAGGCGTACCCCTAACATAATCCAATCATACCAAAACCAATACTTAACCATATCTAACAAGTCCTTTACCCCCTAAATAGCCTACCATTTTACTTCCTATATAATAATTTAATCCTTCCTGCCTTATTATACTTTTTAATTTAAAACTACGATACTACTCACAGACTGCAAACTTCTATTGATTTAGTTGCCGAATCATACTACGTGTATAGCCCCCAATTTTCTTTGTCAAACCATCGACTATTCTAATACTTATGGCGGTAAATACTATACCCATAAACATTACAAAGAGTGACTTGGCAAAAGTATCTATTTGTATAAATATAATATTCATATCGATGTATCGATACAGTAGTGGTGCCAACAGGAACATAAGTGGCATTACGTAAAAAATGATTGCACTAATGAGACTGAAAATGCCAATCGTAAATTTCTGCATTAGCCAATAGACAGCACACCAAGTGCGACGATCTGTTAGCACTAATTTCACCTGAGACCAGTTCGATGTATCCATTGTTATACTTCTATCGTAAGAGTCTGTTGAAATATCTGTATAAATTTTCGTCTGTATGCGCTCGAATTGGATAAAGGGTGTGGTAGTCTGTAGTACGCGCATAATTAATGGAATCCCAACAACAGTAAATGAAAGGGTTAAACTAAATAGCAGAGCTATTAGGTAAAAACAAAAATAAAACAATCCTGTACCGAAAGTTAGCAATAAAAAATAACCATTATGGATGAATCTTGATTTCATAAAGTTCATCGCTCCTATCTGTGTAATAACCGAATCATACTGCTTTTTTTGTCATTCTCACTAGTGTAAAAGTGTCATATGACAGTTCTAAATGATGTTAAAAAGGGGAGAGCAGCTTACTTCTGGTTAAAAAAGATGCTTTTATCCCGCTATTTACTGGGCAGTAAGACTCCCACCTCAAAATTCAGCGTTAGGTGGGGGGCGGGCTGCCGGTAAACGCACGATTGGTGAAGGCTAATAATCAGTGGGGGATGAACAAAAACCTGCTGATTAAAGTTTCACTTTATTACTCCTCCACAAAGCAATCCCGTTCTTACATCTGCAAGAACGGGATTGCTTTGTACTTTTATTTAATATGAGATGGACTTGTTTTTCGAATATGAAAAATAATATCAAATTGCTCAAGCAATGAAGTATCAAAATACACCGAACTGTTCGGGAGGATTTGTCCCCCTATACTTAGTAATGGTCTTTTTGCTTTAACCCATTTTTCTGCTTGTCCTTTAAGGTGACGGTTATCCAATAAAAACATTTTATATGGCACTTTTCCGAGAGTATAATTGAAACTTTTTACATCTTGTGGAATAGTGTCTGTTGTAATCTTACCTCCAGTGGAAGGATTATATTCGCTGTATAAGGTAAAATTCCCCTCCGTAGTTGTACTACCAATTGTGACATAATTATTGTCTAAACGTTCCTTCAAAAACTGCCCCGCAACATAAGGGTATAATTTCTCATCGATAATTCCTTTAGCTATATGAATATTGTGTGCCCATACCATCGTTTTACCACCAAATGTCTCTTGTGCCCACATTGCATGATCGGCCAAGTATTGTTCATGTAGTTTTATTATACTTGGATAGTCGTTAGGGAGTAGCATTGTGGTAAATTTCTCTATTGCACTTGCCGTTGCTTTCGCCCAGATGTACTCGGATGGAATTATTTCTGTGTTGGCTTGTTCATTCTCATCTTTTAGTAATCGGGCTACTCTCTCAGCGTTTGCTTTAAACTTCTCTTTCCTTTCAGGAGCAAGTTTCATATATTCCTGTATACTTCCAGTAAAAGAAGACAATTCTTTATAATTTTCTTCTACTTCTGCCAGCAAATCTGGTCGATGCAGCCTTACATAATCAATTACTTTATTAAAGCTACCTTGGTCCAACGCCTTTAAGTCGAGCCCAATAAATTGGATCTTTTTTTTATTGGATGGATCAGCATTATAATCTTTCATCCACTCAATCATGGCTATAATTTCATCAGTAGGATATAACAATTTTAAAAATTCCCTAGGGTTTCCTTTTCCTGTTTGGATATATTCATTTAGTTTTAAGCCGTTTCCCCAATCTTCTTCCATTGCAAAATTCGTAAAACCCATTTCAGTAACCAAATATTTCACAAGGCGAAACTTCATAGTAAAAATTTCAGAGCTTCCATGAGTATTCTCTCCTAATCCTACATATTGCGCGTTCCCAATCATTTTCTTAAGTGGTTTTAAATCTTCAAATGGTTTTGACGGCTCTATCGTTTTTAATGGGTTAGCCTGTGATTGTATTGATTTAACTATATTTTTTTGGACTGATTGACCTGAATTTTCGACTGCTACAGTTTGAGCGTTTCCTACTTCCGCGCATCCTGTGACTAATAAAGCTGTACTAACCATTGCAATCATTCTTTTCTTATTCATTTTTGCCCACCTCAATTGAATTATTTTCAAAAGCAAGATTGATTCATGTACTTGCACGAATCAATTGCCTTAATTCAATTGTTATTTATTCCATATCATATTTTCTAGTTACATATTGTCATAAGATTAATTGACACAAGTCATAGGTTAATCATTACACTTTTGTACTATCGGCTATGACAGTTTATAAATAATAATTAAATTGTTGAATCGCAAGTAAGACTAGATTATGAATTTGGGAGGGATTTTAAAGATGAATGATCTGTATGTCAAAATATTTTTATTCTAAGTTGTAGCTGTTGAAATGACAGGAAGTAAATTTGATAAACAAATGAATAAAGGGGAAGGGCGGATTACAATGTTATTACACGCAAAATCGTTCCACAATAAAGATAAAATCCATCGTGCTAAAATAGGACTTCAACTTTTTCTAAGTATCTTAACTATTACTTCTATTATCCTAAATGTACTAGTAATGATTACTAAAAGTATGCCGCTTATTGTGGTATATATGTTTACTCCGGCATTTTCTTCTATTTTGACTCGTATAATATTGAAAGAAGGGTTTAAAGATGTATCTTTTAGTCTCGGTAACTTAAAGATATGGAAGGGGATTGGTTTTGCTCTGCTAATACCTATGATTATTTGTGGAATTACTTATTCTATCGCCTGGTTGAGCGGAATTGCGAAGTTTCAGCCCCCGCAAGGTGGTATGCTAGAACCTATTTACAATATACTTGGATTTCAGTATCTACCGATACCATTAAGTTTCATTTTTATAGTAGTATTGAGCGGAGTATTAGGTAGCTTGCTTAACTTAATTCCAGTTATGGGAGAAGAAATGGGTTGGCGAGGTTATATGCTTACAAGACTAATCGATGCAGAGTTTTCACGCCCAATCCTTATTAGCGGATTGATTTGGGCAACGTGGCATGTTCCAATTGTTATTGCTGGTCTATATGTAGAAGGAACATCTGCCCTACTTTCAGTACTTGGCATCTATTTTTGTATTGTGCCATTCAGTTATATTACAGCTTATTTACGACTTATCACAGGTAGCGTTTGGCCTTCGGTTATCATTCATACTACTTGGAATGCCATTATTCAAGGACCTTTCGCACGTGCAAGTACAGGAGATCAAACTGAGATTTGGATTGGAGAATCTGGTTTGATAACCGCTATTATTATCTTGGCTACTGCAATAATTATGTCTCGAATCGTAAATTTTACTAAATAGCATACGGATTTGTTTTAAATTCAATTAGTGTAATATGACGAGGCTGAAATAAGATGCTCCTAAAAATATTAGAAAAAATCTAGTTGAACGGACTCTTACTTAATCTTAGGCTGCTGGACATGCTGTGATATCCCATCGTCATCAAGCTAAGAAAATAAACTTGGTTGCCATAAAAAAACATAATGTTTTCATTTAAAGTCTTGGAGATGAAATTTCATCATCTTCATCACGTTTGACCTTCAGGAAATAAAAAGTTAAACGATTATACAAATACTCTAACTGAAAAACGATAGTCCTTTTATCAAAAATGTAGAAGGACTATCGTTTATTTTTTGACAAAATTAGGGATTGATGTTCATAAAAATGGATAATATAATTCGTATTTTACGTAAAGAGAAAAATTTCCCCCTAGAATATTAAGCTAAATCTCTTGGTGTGACGGTTAATTTAAGTTTCACTTTATGACTTGTAAAGGGCTGTTCAATGCATCGTACTATTAAAAAATCTAAATTAAATCATTAAATTGCGATAAAATGTGGTCGGAAATAATGAAATTTTAGGAAAAATAAGGTACACTAGTCTATGATTTTAGTTGAAAATCGTTTGACGTTAATGCATACGGGGGAAAGATTGATGAACAACAATACAACAAATGAATCAGTTGAAGAAATTGATCAAAAACGAGTAAGATCAAAAAAACGTTATACAAATTGGAAGTTTATCGCAGCGGGTATTGGTGTAATTGCACTTCTTATTGGGGGAATGAGTTATTATCAGGCAACTCACTTCAATTCGAATGTTACAATTAATGACACAAAAGTTGGTGGTCTGAGCGCTGATCAGGCAATACAGAAATTAAAGACATCTGGACTAGCAAACAAAGTCTATGTTGATCAACAACAAATTTTAGATGAAAAAGATACAAAAACGGAACTTACGGAAAAAGATTTGCCTCAAGTTAAGAAACTATTAAAAAGTCAGTGGACATTTTTCCCTTCCTCAAAGGGAGAAAATTATTCATTGCTACCAGAGAAGGCAGATCAGTATCGTAGTGAAACGATGAAAAAACTTGTAGAAGAAAAGCTCATCTCTATGAATGAGAAATTAAAAGCGCCTCAAGATGCTATGGCGAAGCTAGAACAAGGAAAAATTGTTATTTCGAAAAGTGTTGAAGGAAAACAGTATGACGTTACTAGTCTACTGAAAGATTACGATAAGCAAAAATATAAAAGCGAAATTCATCTGAAGTCTGCATACATAAAACCTATTAAAGAAGACGATCCGATTGTCAAAAAAGAGGAGAAAGCACTACAGAATCTTCTTGGGCAGTCTGTTGAGTATAAAGTGCAGAATGAAGTTTATCCTTTAAAAGCAAAAGATTTAATTCAAAATGCTTCTATGTCAAAGGATATGAAAGTTACAATTGACGCGAGCGACATTAAGAATAAAATTACTGAAATTAATAATGCCAAATCAACATTAAATAAAGATTTCTCATTTAAAACGCATTCTGGTTCAGTCATATCAGTAAAAGGGCAAGGCTACGGCTGGGCACTAGATGTTGAAAAAGAAACTAAACAAGTTCAACAAGCCTTTGAGAAAGGCGAAAAGTCGCTTTCTGCTTCTAACATTCACGGAAATGGTTGGGAGAAGGAAGGTATCGGTTATAAAACAACAGCGAATAATGGCATCGGAGACACGTATGCGGAAGTTTCAATTGCAGAGCAACAAATTTGGATTTACAAAGATGGAAAATTAGTTGTTACAACAAATGTAGTAACTGGTAAACATAGTACTGGTGAAGATACATCACCAGGTGTGTGGTACGTCCTATATAAACGAACACCATATACGCTAAGAGGTAACGCAGTAGGAAAAGCTGATTATGCGGTTAAAGTAGATTACTGGGTTCCATTCACAAATAGTGGTCAAGGATTCCACGATGCCGGCTGGCGAAAAGACTGGGGAAATAATGCTTATTTAACAGGAGGATCAGGTGGATGTGTGAACCTTCTTCCTAATGTTGCAAAAACTGTATATGATAGTTTGAACACGTATGATCCAGTTATCGTGTACTAGAAAATAGCTACGTATCAAGAAATAAACAAAGCAGGAAATCTTATCTGATGGTATATGAAAAAACACCTCTTGCATTCGCATACTAAGTGTGCAAATGCAATGGAGGTGTTTTTGTTTGAATACAAGAGTGTATTGCTTATAAGAAACAAAGTAGAAAGAGATTAAGAATAAGTATTCAAATAATCAATAAAATTGACAATGAATATCATTTTCACTTAATATAGAATCGTCGCATTTAATTAGACATGAATTTTTTGTTAATATAATAGATTTCTATTAAGTTGTCATATTTACGAACTATCATTAAATATTTTAAGAATTTAAACGTAGGAAAGGGTAATATAAAATGAACTGGAAAAAAGGCGGATTATGGGTTATTATTTTTTTCGTTGTAAAAGGCACGATTTCTACACTTTTAATCGTTACAGGTGCTAAATATTTTGATTTATCATTTATGCAACTTATCTTATTAATTCTGACCTTATTAGTGATTTCTCTAATAAGTCGTAAATTGCTCTATAGACATAAACAAAACAAAAAGCAAAAAGAGCTAAATATATAATGAAGCCCCAGAGACCATTGGATTTCTGGGGTTTTATTTTGATAGTGTTTTCGCATGTATATTAATTTAACAGAATAGGTTGTCCAAAATGATAAAATCGATGATGTTTAAAATGCGTCAGTTATTTTTACATAAGGATTGTAGAGAGCCTTTGAATCAATCTTTATTCTGAAGCGACAGATACGTATAAATTATGCTCTTTTTTCAATTGGTAGTTTAAATGTAAAAGTACTGCCTTCTCCTAATTTACTTTCAACCGTAATTTCTCCTCCATGTAGTTCGACAATCCATTTTACCATCGACAATCCTAAACCTGTGTTTCCGATGTTTGAAGATGTTCGTGCTGCGTCAACTCGATAGAAGCGGTCCCATATTTTAGTAATATGTTGCTCGCTGATGCCGATGCCATTATCGGAGACTTTACCTATTATGTTGGTTTCATCACGGAATAGTTGCATATTCACAGTTCCACTCGCTTTGCTATAAGCAATCGCATTCGTTAGTAAATTCATTAATAAACGCATCATCAATGTTTGATCGGCTTTAATAAATAGGTCTTCCTCTATATTAGTTGTTATTTCAATCGAATTTTCTTGAACCATTAATGAAAGTTCTTCTACAACGATTTCCGTTAATTCACTCATATTGATACATTCAAATTGGAAAGTATTATGATTTCCTTGGTCAGCTCTTGCTAATAATAAGAGTTGTGAGATTAGAGCGGACATTTTACGTGATTGCTTTAAAATTACTTCTAACGATTCTTCCATTTCTTTCGGGTTATTCCTCTGCGATAAAGCGTATTCGCATTGTGAAATAATAACAGATGTTGGCGTTCTTAATTCATGAGATGCGTCAGATGTAAATTGTTTTTCACTTTCAAATGATGTCTCCAATCGCTCAAACATTTTGTCAAAGGTTTGTGCTAAATGATACATTTCGTCTTTCGGTGAACCTTGTAAATTAATTCTCTTCGAAAGGTCTTTACCATCACCAATTTTACTGGCGGAATCACTCATTTGTTGCACAGGTCGAAACGCCCTTTGCGTGATAAAATATCCTCCGAATGCCGCAATAAGAATAAGTAATGGGAATGAGATGATTGTTACCACGATAAGCGTATTCATCGTTGAGGATAATTGGTTCATAGTCATTATTCCACGAACCCAGACTTGCTCATCGCCGCCTGCATTATGGAGAAAATCATATACTATCCATTCTTTATTGCCGTCTTTAATGGTTTGTATTTCATCGGATTTAAGCGATATCTTTTTATTAAAGCTTGTTGGACTATGTCCTACCAACAGCTCACCTTGTTTACTATAAATGCTTATATTTACTCCATCTTCTAAGGTTTCAAAATCATCGTCAATCTTTAACTGCCCATGCTTATATTCGATATCTTCCATGCTTTCTTTTACTGTGTTCTTCAATTGATCTTTCATATTAAAAAGCAAAACTTTATCTGAAGAAGTTAAAATAAAAGCTAACACGAGTGCCATAATAATTACAATTAGCCCCGTATACCACAGAGTTACTCTCATTTTTATTGATAGTCTTTTCATGATTCTACTCGCAATACGTAACCAGTTCCTCGTACTGTATGAATTAACTTCGTTTCAAACTGGCTATCAATTTTTTTGCGAAGATAGCGGACGTAAACATCAATAATATTCGAGCCACCTTCATAATCGTAATTCCACACATGTTGCTCAATTTTATCTCGTGTCAACACAACTTCTTTATTACGAATCATATATTCTAAAATAGCAAATTCTTTACTGGAAAGAGTGATAACTTGGTCTCCTCTTGTTACTTTATGCATATTGCAATCTACCACTAGGTCAGCGATTTCAAATACATTAGATGTATTTCCTGTTTTTCTTCGCATTAACACTCGAATTCTTGCTAACAGTTCATCAAAAGCAAACGGCTTTACTAAATAATCATCTGCACCTAAGTCGAGTCCTGTTACACGATCATCAATTGTATCTTTAGCTGTAAGAAGCAAGACAGGAGTTGCATTATTGTCCGCGCGTAATCTTTGTAATACGTGTAAACCATCTATTCCGGGAATCATAATGTCAAGGACAATCAAATCGTAGGTAGCCATGTTTATATAATCCAGGGCATCTTCTCCATTCCCACATGCATCGACACTATAATGTTCTGCATTTAATCGTTTCACCAATATATTTTGTAAGTCTTGTTCATCTTCGACGATAAGAACTCGCATTAACATTCTCCTTTTCTTCTTATTAATATGTATCACTATAATTCCAAAACATTAAAGAAAGATTAGAAACTAGTTAATTATATCATTTTATCCCGCATTAACGGGCAGTAAGACTCCTCCCTCAAAATTCGGTGAATGCGAGGGAGGTAGGGATTAACTGCCTGTAAAAGCCTTCACTTTATTTTTTTGTACATTAATCTTCCTTTAATGTTTGTTCAGTAATATAAAGGCAAGGATAAGGTGCACATGTAAAGGGAGGAAAACAGAATGGGAAAATGGATGCTGATTGGAGCAATGTCCTGTTTATTCTTAACAGCTTGTTCTACTCAAGTTGATAACAATACAGAAGTACAACAACTGAAAGTGGAAAATGATAAATTACAAAAAGAAGTCGCTCAACTACAACAAGAACCAAACAAAACACAAGCTGCTACAAATGATAAGAAACAAATACAAGATTTCAAAAACGAAGTCTCATCTATTGTAGAAAAGGCAAATAACACGAAACCAGTTGGAGCAAAAGAAGAAAACCTAAATACGTACTTAGCAGTAAAAAAAGAAATTGACCAACTGGATGACAAGATAGATCTATCTGATAATCAGCTAGAAGCAGATTATCACGCTGGAACGATAACTGTTGAACAATATCAAACGCAAGAAAGAGAACACGATATACTGGAAGATCAATTAGAACAAGCAGAAAATGCACTTGAAGCAAGATTTGGAATAGAGGATTAATCATTAAGGAGTGGATGGAAATGTTAAAACATAAAAAGAAAATAATGATAAGTATAATTGCTATTTTAGTAAGTGGTATTGCTATTATTAGTGGATATTATGGCATGGGTTACAATTATGCAAAAAAGAATGAAAACTACACAGAGAAACAAGTTCGTGAAATTTCTTTAGCTCATACAAATGGAGAAATTATTAATGTGAAAAAAGAATTCGAATTAGAAGATGACAACTTAGCACAATCAAAATTTGAATATGAAGTGGAAATCAAGACACCTGATAATCTGTTAAATATTTTAAAAGTTAGTGCAAGGACAGGTACAATAGTAATTGATAATGAAGATTAAATAAATATCGCGTATTTGAAAAAACTCCGAACAAAATTTGTTTGGAGTTTTTTCATGTTTATACTTTACTATTTTGAAATGTGGAAAATCTTCATACTTCTACAATCTATATAAATGACTCAAGCTTCGCATCTTTTGAATGCCCTGAAGTGCTAAACCTAAGCAAAATAATGAACTATCCTATGGAAGAAAGTTGAGGGAGCTAATCGCATATGTTTTATTGAAAGGATGTGATTGAATTATGGAACGGCCAAATTGGGGAATTGGAGGATTAGTATTCGTTGGCTGTATGTTTCTTGGTGGAGGAGTGGGATCTATGTTAGGTAATGCCCAAACTGGATGGCTAATAGGAATGGGCATTGGATTTCTTGGGATGGCTTTAACGAGACTGTTCAGAAAATAATGTAACTGAGATTCTTCTTCTGGTAAATAAGGAAATATGTAAGTAATTCATGGCATAAGAGTTCTATAAATTATAGTTAGAATCTTCTCTTTTGTATTTGTCTTTTCAAAATTTCTCCATACATAGATACGATTCTCAAGTCGGAGGATAGCACCTTAGGGTGTCTTTTTTATGCTTTTTAAAAATGTCTTACCATATAATAGCTGAGTTTTGCTTTCAGTCTCCAATGCCCATTAAACATAAAATGAAAATTCTGCACCATTTAAACTCTGATAACAATTCATACGATCAAGAATAATTGAGCTAATAGCTCTCGGTAGATTGCCATCATTTTTTTATAGATTAGATTCATTACCGTTTCAGACCTATGTATTCATTCATAACCTAACAGTAAAAGGGGGGATGATTAAAGGTATGGCGTTTAATGATGAATTAATTTGTCAACAGTTTGCAAGAATTATCGGCGGGCAAGAAGGATTCGCCGGTGGGAAATGCGTGGCAACAATAAACAGGGATGAAATACGAGCAACAATCTTAGGAAAACGTTTTAGAGTAACAACTTCCTTTTCATTCGAATCACGAGACAATAAAACTGGACGGGCATTATGCCTAGGCCGAGTAGCACTCTTACAAAAAGAAGTCACTGAATTTGTGGCGACAATTATTAAACAAGGAATAATCGTTTCGTCTATACACAATGAGTGGTTATGTGATGATCCAAATTTGATTTACGTTAATATCGAAGACGTTGATGATCCACTAAATTTTGCAAGAAAAGTGAGAAGAGCATTGTGCAATTAACTAAGTTTTTTAGTTAAATGAATGATTACGTTAAATAGAAGATTTCAGCGTGTTGAATGTTATAGTTGTAAAATAGATTTAAGTGGATGGTTTTATAAAACGAAAGAAGGTGTTTCATATTTGGAATGCCTTTTCTTTATGTTTTCGTTGCTAATGTGGGTGGTTAACTGATTATATGCTGTTTATCTTGTAACAGCAAGAACTGGACGAGGTATCTTTAAAGGTGTTTGACTATTTGTAGATACCATATTTTATCAAATGTTATTAGCATATCATAAAATGATAAGGGAGAAATCGTCAGAGAGATACGTCAAATTAGTCATTCCTTCTATAATCTAAGGAGGCGATTTTGTTTTTGAAAAATAATAGGTAAATCATTTGACAATTAAAATAATCTACTTTATTATATGTGCCATAGCATATATATGGTGAAACAAATACATTCATTGTGAATGATTGACTGGTATGCTATACCCTTTTATATCTTAATTTATAGAGGTGATATATGAACTTACATGATTTAATAGGCTATCTTGTTCATCGTACTGATGTGAAAATGACCAATTATTTTACGAAGAAATTAAAGCCGTATGGAGTTACGCCAGAGCAGTGGGGGATCATTAGTGTTCTTTGTAGCCAAAGGAGCACTACTCAAAAAGAGTTGGCGGAAGCTATTGATAAAGATCAAACTACTGTTGTTAGAATGATACAGTCAATGGAGAGAAAAGGGATTGTAAAGAAGGCTTTGAATGACCAAGATAGGCGTTCACATAACCTTTTTTTAACTGAAAAAGGTGACGAATTAAAGAAAACAATCTTGCCTGTAGTGAAAGACGCTCACCATTTTGTTACGAGTAATTTGAGCGAGGAAGAAATTAAAGTATTACAATCGTTATTAAACAAATTGTATGATACACACTATTAATATTTGTTCCTTATTGATGCTATGCTATTCATAAGGAACAAACTTTGTTTTAGGTATTATATATGCTATAGCATATAATTTTTGTTTGTTTGGACGAATGGAAAGATAACTTTATTTTGTATCATATCTGATTCAGGTTCACTTTTTTGCCTAGTACCAGTCAAATTTTTGTATTATATATGCTATAGCATATAATTTTCAGCCCTTTAATATTGAAAAGGGTAATGTAAATTGAAGCGACTTCCATACGGGTAATCTCAGGAAATAGGGTAAAGGTAGTGACTACTACCTGAACAATACTGAGTTTTTATCAAATAATAAGAAAGGTGTGATTACTATTTTAATTTTCATCAATATTGTAAAAGTAGTGTTGTTTCTGTTCTTTTTAATGACAGGAACGAAAATTATATCGGGGAAAATGGCAGATGAATTCAAACGATTTGGTTTACCTTCGTTTTTTAATTTCTTAACTGGAGCTTTTGAGATTGTAGGAGCGATTGGAATGTTGATAGGAATTTGGATTCCAACAATAGCTTTATTAGCAGGATTGTTATTAGGCGGTACGATGCTTGCAGCCGCATTAACTCTAATTGTATTAGCGAGAGATCCCTTTAAGAAAGCAATACCTGCACTTGTTTTGTTTGTCCTTAGTTTAGGGATAAGTTTGTATCACATTTTTTAAACATAACTGAAAACTATTAAACTTTCACTTTATGCGTTCAAGTTACTATCGTTTTGTGATTATGTTACAAATAGGGGGATTCTCCAATTAGTGCTTGAATAATAATAGCAATATGGATTTAGACATTACTATCATTCGAATCATAATCAGTAAAAGAATGGCAAGAATTTTATATTAAAAATAGGAGTGAGTGAAAATGGCATATTTATTACAAGTTGATTTTCCGTTTGAAGGTCCTTTTGGTGAAGAAATGGAAAAAGGATTTTGGGATTTAGCAAAAAGTATTAACGAAGAAGAAGGATTCCATTGGAAAATATGGACTGAGAATGAAGAAACAAAAGAAGCTGGAGGCATTTATGTATTTGAAGAAAAACAAGATGCTGAAAAATACGCGGAAATGCACAAGAGCAGACTTGAAGCAGCTGGTGTAAAAGATATTAGAGTGAAAATTTTTAACATCAATGAAAAGTTAACGGAACTGAATCGTGGGTATATTAAATAATTTCGAAAGTTGGAGTAAGCGTAAAAAGGAGGGGGATAATCCCCTCTTTTTTAATTCTTAAATTGATGGTGAGGGGGCTCGTATAAAAAATAAACCTAGTGCTATCATGAGACATTTTTTATTTGAACGATCTACAAGACTTCTTGACCAAATATTAGTAAACAATGTTGATAAAGCCCTAATAATATATAAACCAGAGACAGTAATTGCTGATTCTGTTATGTTAAGAACGATTAGGTTTAGAGCAATAATGTAGATTTTCGTTTTACTTTTATCTCAGCAAGTATAACACCGCTTAGAATAAGTAATGCTCCAATATACCCTTTGAGTGACAATACTTCGTTCATGAACAGGTATGCAAATAGTGCAGAAAATACAGGTTCTAATGAAAAAATGAGTCCTGTATGTGTCGGTGTTGTGTATTTCTGTGCCATCGCCTGAAGGATGTAGGCAAAAGCACTGCAAAATATACTTAATACCAGTACAGCGATCCAACTTTCTTTAGTGGATGGAAGTTGCGGCTCTTCGAAAATCAGGGCAGAGAGTACGCCAAACCCTCCTGCAAATCCCAACTGAAGAATTCCAAGCTGCAATGTATTGGCCACTTTAGCCGCCCTTCCGGTGACAATAATATGAAAAGCATAAAAGAGAGCAGCGAGTATACAGAGTAAATCTCCAGAATTAAGTGTTAATTGATTATTCAAAGTCAGTAAACCAATTCCAGTCATTGCTACAAGGGAACTAATGATTAGTCTGTAGCTCAGTCGATCCTTAAACAGAACGATAGATAATAAAGGGATAAAGATTACGGTCAAACTGGCTAGAAAACCAGCATTTGAAGCTGATGTCGTTTTTAAACCTAAGATGACTGAAGCAGATACAACGAAAAGTAAAAATCCTAGAATAAAGCCGTATTTTAAGGTGACAAAATGAATTGAACGAAATTGTTTAAAAAAAACAGCAGCACAAACCAAAAAAGCAATACCAAAGCGTAATGCAACAAGAGAAAATGAAGGGACAGTTTCCAATCCGATTTTCATAAAAAGGTAGGAAGTACCCCAGGTCATTGTAACAAGTAAGATCATAAGATTAGCCTTTATTGGTTTCATTTTTAGTTCTCCTTTAAAATTTTTATGTACTTAGTTTAATTGTGATTCAAGTATTAGTAAAACGAATATATGTAATGATATACTTGAACAAAATTCATACATGAGAAAGTAGGAGAATCGATGAGTCTGACTAAGTTAGAAATCTTTCTGAAGACGGTTGAAATGGGGAACTTATCAAGAGCGGCCGAAGCAATGAACGTGACTCAGTCAGGTGTCAGCCATGCGATTAGAAGTCTTGAATTGGAGTATGGTTTTCAACTGTTATCCCGGAATAAAACGGGAGTTCGATTAA
This sequence comes from Bacillus sp. BR3(2024), assembly GCF_039134555.1. Classification (NCBI taxonomy): domain Bacteria; kingdom Bacillati; phylum Bacillota; class Bacilli; order Caryophanales; family Bacillaceae; genus Bacillus; species Bacillus sp. BR3(2024). Next base: position 3,038,505 of record NZ_CP152433.1, on the reverse strand, counting down.
CGGAAAATGGTGAGCGTGTTTTAACGCATGTTCGTGAAGTAGTAAATCATAATGAGCGATTGAAGCAAACTGTTGCAGAGATTAATGGGATAGTTGCAGGAACCTTGCGCATTGGAACCTTTACAAGCGTTTCTATTCACTGGTTGCCTGCAATCATTCATCGATTTCACTTGGAATATCCTCGAATTGAAATCAAATTAATGGAAGGTGATTATGGAATGATTGAAACGTGGATTCAACAAGGGGTGATTGACTTAGGTTTTATGTCACTACCATCGGCGGGCCATCTAGAATCTATTCCACTAAGAAAAGATCGAATGCTATGTGTCCTTCCTAAAAATCACTCATTAAGTAAACAATCTATAATTCAGTACGATCAGCTCAAGAAAGAGCCTTTTATTATGCCTGCTTCTTCATGTGGTTACGATGTTAGGAAAGTATTAGAAGCTGCTAGGATTCATCTCGATATCCAATTTGAAACCGGTGATGATCATGCGATTGTCGCGATGGTGGAGAACGGGCTTGGAATCAGTGTCATGTCTGAACTCGCATTACAAGGACAATGCGAAAATGTTACGGTTGTGGAATTGGAAGACAAACCTACACGATCGCTTGGGTTGTCGCTTACTTCAATTAAACACGCATTACCAGCGACAAAACGTTTCATCGAACATACCCAAAAATGGCTGGATGGCGATTGAATATATAGGCAAGCAAAAGAAAATTAACATTTTATGATATTTAGTCCATATAGGGGTACCTTTTCAAAAGAAGAAATGAACGGGGAAAGAAAAGGACCAACTCACAGAAGATATTCACAAAAGCTCTCCAATTATAAGTATGTAGTTAGTGTATTCATCTTATAACGTATAAAAAGACACTATAGAAAGTGTCTTTTTATACGTTGACATACTATGAAAGAAAATATAGTGGTTAATAATAATTTGTTGGATATTAATATAGACAAAAATAAATTAAATTTTTAATATATATAGATTTTTTATGTTTATACACATTGTTCGTCAACTTCTTTTCGTTTTGATAATTTGTTATTCTGATTTGTAATAACGATAATCAACTAGTAAGTTAGAATAAAGATTTAATACTTGCTAAGATTGTAAGTACTCCTACAATAATAACAAATACATTGCTCATTTTACCTCTATATTTAGCTAATACCGGTACTTTACGGATCGCATACATTGGTAATAGACATAAGATAGCAGCAACTAATGGACCGCTTAGAGCGTCAATGAGCCCAAGAATACTTGGATTTGCATAAGCAACATACCAGCATGTTAATACGACAAAAGTAAGAATTACTGTCCTAACTGTTTTTTCTTCTATATCTTTTCCACGTGTTTTACCAAATTTGATAATCATGTCACGCATTACTTCATATGAGCCTATATAATGACCAAGGAAAGACTTTGTTATAGCCATAAAAGCAATAATAGGAGCTGCAATCGTAATTACTGGCGAATTAAGTTCATTAGCGAGATAGGATAGGATTGATAAGTTCTGCTCTTTTGCCACTTTTTAAATCATCTGGAGTCAAACTCAGTGCGCTGCTCCAAACGAAGAACATAACAACAACGAACGTCATGATATAACAAACTTTTTGTATTTGAGCACATTTAGCATCAGTTGCTTCTATTCCATACGTAGATCTTTGTTTTATCACAAAAGACGAAATCATTGGAGAATGGTTGAATGAAAACACTATGATAGGTAGTATCATCCATATCGTTCCCAAATAACCTGTTCCGGTTGAAGCAGTAGAGACATCTGAAAAACTAAGCATTGATGTGTTCCACTGAGGAATTAGAGATATTGCGATAAATAGTAGAGAAGCTATGAAAGGGTATACTAGCAAGCTCATAATTTTTACAGTGATATCTTGACCAAAATTTAGTATAGCGATAAGACCCAGTACTAAGACAAGCGATAAAATGGCTCTTGAGGGCTCTTTCATATGTAATTGATTCACAATAAAACTACTTGCAGTATTTGTAAGTGCAACTGAATACATCAAGACAATTGTATAAATTGAGACGAAGTATACGATGTTAAAAATAATACTCGCTGTATTTCCGAAATACTCTCTTATTGTCCCCGTAATTCCCTCATCGGCAGAATTGGAAGCATATATCATTTTAGCAAGCGCCCTATGTGAGTAATACATAACTGGATAGGCAAGTAATGTAATGAGTAATAATGATAATAAACCACCTGAACCTGCATTAATTGGTAAAAAGAGTACTCCTGCTCCAATTGCTGTCCCAAAAAGGCTCAATGCCCACGTAGTATCTTGCTTATGCCACTTTTTAGGATCCAAATATTTCTCGTTTGTAATCACAGTATTTTCAGATTGCAATTCTATTTTTTTAGCAGTATTCCCATTCATATAATAAATCCTCCTTGTATCCTATTCTTAAGTCTTAGGAATATAAGTCGTTCTGGAAAATGAATCTCCTACAAGTTCCTCAAATCGTGTGTTCTTCTCTAATTGAATCTAAAATTTAATGTTTGTTAACGCTTTTAAAATCTGTTGATTGTAGATGGGTGTATTTAAGTGAATAAGGATTAAAAAATTGTAAGTATGTCCAGAATTCCTCTAAAACTATTGCTTTTAATTCGCAAGACATCTGTCTTCCATCCCTTTACATCGCTTCAATAACCTCGTCAACATTGTAGACATTGCTAAGGCATAGCTAATGCGATGTCTTTTGCTGCTAAAGAATTTTTAATGAATTTTCTTTTTGATTACACACCTTTCTTTGAGTGATTTTTTCATCTTGTCCAATTTTAGAAAGTTGATATTTTCTAAGGTGCTAATAGGTTATCCCTAGACGTCCCTATTATAGCTTGTATATTTATAAGTTAAATATTTTTGTATTTTAAGAAAAAATGAACAAACAGAATTTTGAATAGGTAATAAATTCAACATTACATGTAGTATTTGTGTCCAATGTTTGAAACTGTATTAGTTAGAGGGAAATCAGCAGTAATACAGGGGTTCTTACATTTTCACATTGTTTATATTGGTAATCTCTTGTTGAGATACCTATATTTCTCTTTTTTGAAATATCTTATTTTTAGCGTGAAGCTGTTGTAATAAATAATACATATAGATGATAGGAACTTATGTTAGGACATGTATAGGTGAGGTGTTGAATATTAAATAGTTAATTTGTATTTAAATTCATTTTTTGAAATAAATAAACTTTTATGTGAAGTCAAATTCCTATCAAATTAATACAACTAAATGTTATTAAAATAAAAAATAATCAATTATAAAAGTAATTTTGAACGTAAGGAATTTGTAAGGAAGAGGTAAGAAAAAAGAGATTTTCCTTGTGTAAGATGAAAATGTAAAGAAGAGTGAGAGGAGAAAAATACTATATATTTCTATAAAAAACAAATCAATTAATAAGACTTGTTTGGAGGAAAAGAGACATTACAGATTCAATATCGTCCTTTTGCAGTGGGGTAAGAAGAAAGCTGTGTGATTAGTTCCAAACAGCAAATAACCATTTATACAATATGAATAGGGGAGAGGAATATTTTGATGAAAAAGCATCGCCAAATTACATGTACAGGTTTAGCCCTTTTAATAACTGGAGGTTCCCTGTTTTATACAACTCCAACCTCAAGTGTAAAAGCGGAGTCCATTCAAAATGTATCTAGTTCGTTACAAACAAGCACCCAAAGAGATCATAATTCCGTCAAAGAGGCAATGCGGGATACATTGAAACTAGGATATCCAGGGATACTTGCTAAAACTTCTGAGAGTGGAAAAACATGGAGTTATGCGGCTGGTGTAGCTGATCTGAGTACTAAGAAACCAATGAAAAGAGATTTTCGTTTTCGAATTGGCAGCGTGACAAAGACGTTCACTGCAACAGTTATACTTCAATTAGCAGGAGAAAACCGCTTGAATCTAGACGATTCTATTGAAAAATGGATACCTGGTGTCATTCAAGGAAATGGATATGATGATAAACAGATTACTATCCGGCAATTATTGAATCACACAAGTGGTATCGCTAATTACACAAGGTCAAAGGATTTTAATATGATGGATACAAAAAAATCTTATACTGCTGAAGGATTAGTAAAGATGGGAATATCCATGCCTCCAGATTTTGCTCCAGGAAAGAGCTGGTCGTATTCAAATACAGGATATGTATTACTAGGAATTCTTATTGAAAAAGTAACTGGGAACAGCTATGCGGAAGAGATTGAAAATCGAATTATTGAACCACTTGAATTAGCGAATACATTCTTACCTGGAAATTCAAGCGTCATTCCAGGAACCAAGCATGCCCATGGATATATCCAATTAGACGGAGCAAGTGAGCCAAAAGATGTTACTTATTATAACCCAAGTATGGGGAGCTCGGCCGGAGATATGATTTCTACAGCTGATGATTTAAACAAATTCTTTTCTTATTTACTTGGGGGCAAGTTATTGAAAGAACAGCAACTAAAGCAAATGCTTACAACAGTCCCTACAGGAGTAGATGAGCTTGGTGATTCCGGGCTTGGAATTTTCAAAATGAAGCTTTCAAACGGTGAATCGATATGGGGGCATGGAGGAACCATTCCTGGCTTTTTAACTTTTGCTGGAGGCACACTTGGAGGCAAGCATACATTGGCAGTCAATTTGAACAGCCTTAAAGCTGATACTCCTGATCCTTTTAAAAATATTTTACTTGCTGAATTTAGCAAGTAGTCTAAAAGTAAAAACGGGTAAAATTTATCATAGTTTCATAGTTAAACAAAGGAATGATGAAAACGATCAATTATTTAAGGAGGTAATTCCGTGATGAAAAATAAGCTAACTGGTGTGTTAGCTACTGCATTAGCGGTAACTATGATTCTACCAACAGGAGCGAAAGCATTTTCTGAAAGTAAGACTACTGTTGTAACTGGTGAAGAAGTAGCTAGTCAGGAAATGAAGACGATTGCAGCAGAGAAAGCGGAGCTACTTACGAAGTCCCATGGGGCAGCTAGCGTGCAGTATGCACTAATTGATAATGGAAAACTTATTTTGTCTGGTCAGGCTGGCAAGAACGATATGGAAGGGGAAAAGCCGCTAACCAAAGATACTTTATACGGGATTGGTTCAGTTAGTAAAATGTATGCAACAACGGCTGTAATGAAATTGGTCGATGAAGGAAAAGTCGATTTGGATGCTCCTGTTGTCCGCTATGTTCCTGATTTTAAGATGAAGGACGGTCGATACAAACGTATTACACCGCGTATGTTATTGAATCACTCCTCTGGATTGCAAGGTTCTACGTTAGGTAATGCATTTTTATTTAACGATAATGATACCTATGCCCATGATACCTTGTTACAGCAATTGTCAAATCAAAACTTGAAGGCGGACCCTGGTGCTTTCTCGGTATACTGTAACGATGGTTTTACGCTGGCCGAAATTTTGGTGGAAAGAGTTAGTGGTATGAGCTTTACTGAATTTCTACATCAAAACTTTACAGGGCCTTTAAAAATGAATCATACGAAAACGCCGCAGGACAAATGGAGGGATGAAAATCGGGCTGGACTATATTACCCGGCGTACCAAGGGCAACTTCCAATTGAATCGGTGAATGTTATTGGTACGGGAGGTATATCTTCCACGGCAGAAGATATGGTGCGATTCTCACAACTATTTATGGGACAGGGAAAAGGAATCCTCTCTGATAAGGTAGTTAAGGCAATGGAGCAAGAGGAATATAAAAAAGGAATGTGGCCGGGGGCTGGCGAGAATATTTTTAACTATGGTCTTGGCTGGGATAGTGTGAAACTATACCCATTCAGTGAATATGGGATCAAAGCTTTGGCTAAGGGCGGCGATACGGCATTGCAACATGCTATATTAGTCGTGCTTCCGGAACAGAAAATAGCAGCGGCTGTATTGACATCTGGTGGACGGAGCTCTACAAATCAGCTAATGGCAACTGAATTGCTGCTCGCTACGCTTAAAGAAAAAGGTACTATTAAGGAAATCAAGCCGAACAAATCCTTTGGTAAGCCGGTCAAAGTAAAAATGCCTCAAGGCGTAGCAAAGAAAGCTGGATTTTATGGCAATAGCGAAACTCATTTCAAAATTGAAATTACGAATAACGGAGAACTGTTCTTACCATCTAATCCAGAAGAAAAATATGTATATACTACTGATGGAAGCTTTATTAATGAGAAGGGGACTTCCAAGCTCAACTTCGTAACCGAGAAAAATGGAAGAACTTATTTGAAGGAGAGCGCATATAAATCGCATCCAGGTTTAGGGCAAAGTGTGATGACCCACTATTTAGCTGAGAAACTAGAAGACAACGTGCTATCGAAGAAAACCACTGCTGCATGGGCAAAGAGGGAAGGTGTCAAGTTCTATCTTGTAAACGAGAAATTTAGTTCTATTCAATATCTCGTTCAACCGAAACTTCTTAGTACACAAATTACTCGCAAGGAAGGCCCAGCAGGTTATTGGGGGGGCAGAAAAATTACAGGTCCGAATACCGCAACGCATCAGCTCCAAATTCCCGTAATGAATGGCCGTGATACAACGGAAACACACTTCTATACAGAAGGTGGAAATGAATATATGAAGATGGCTGGGTTGTTATACGTAAGTGAATCAAATGTAAAACCAATTGATATAGGCCAATCATCCCAAGTTACGCTGGGAGCAAATGGACATGCGAAATGGTTTACAATTCCGCAAGCGGCAGCAGAGAAAAGAATGACCGTGACGTTGCCACCAAAGGGTTCGTTTGCGGTGTATGATGAGAAGGGAGTTTGTGTCAACTTTAGCATCGTGAGTGGCAATAACAAGGCGAAACTGCCGAAGAACGGAACAATCGTATTCGCTGGGGCACCGAAATCGGTATTTGCAATCTCGGTGAACTAGCTACAATTTAAGATGATCTAAACAAAACCAGTACGGCACAGAAAAGATGTATTACTGGTTTTGTTTGTATTTATGCATTATCAATGAAAAAACTTGAATAATATCACTCTCAAGCACTATAAAAACATCCAAACTAGAAAATTAGTATCTCTAGAAGATGTACAGTTTTTTTGGAGTTGAATAATTTTAACAGCGTAGAGAGATTAAATTTCTACTCTTTTTGGGGTACGACCTCATACCCATCAAGCTAACCAAGTAAATTACTAGATACGAAATGACCTTTGTTTCAAAACTAGCAAGTGATAAAAAATTAGGCATGCTAAAGAAGCCTATTAAAACGTAATTTTTTCGCTAGGCAGCTTGTCTTTGCTTCACCGTCGTTTTATACACAATCCCTAGAATATCAAAGACCGTCATCTTCTTATACCTATGACATTTACGACCGTTTTTTTGAGCAGCTGATAAAGGGGATGCAGAATTTTTAAAAGTTTTTCTGTGCCAACGGCTATCGCTTGAAACAGTAAAGGAAAGTAATCTTTAATCATATAAATCGCTTTGTATTCACTCAGCTCCTGTTTTTTCTTTTCAAGTAGAAACTGTCGCATTTGAAATATCGTAGAAGAACAGAGGAGAATGCCGATGAGCTGTCCATATAAATGGCACTCTAGGCGTTCTCTTTTTATATTGTTACATTCATCAATTCCAAAGAATGACTTCCACGTTTTAAACAAAATTTCAATTTGCCAACGAAGTGAATATAATGAATGCACGTAGTTCGTCGGTACTTCTTCTAGCGACGTGTTCGTGATATATACATTCATGCCCATTAAACGTTTACTTTTATCCTTCATGATAATGCCTTTCTTCTTTTCACGTATAGCCTGGTTTTTCAGACGTGTTTGCGTTTGATCATCGGTTAAACGATGGATAATAACACGTGCTGGAAGTTTCTGATTTTGGCCAATGTATGCCTCGGGGATTTCTATCGTTTCACCAGGGATTAGATCAGACATCATTTGTGTCATATCAAGCTGGATGTATTCTGTTTGCTTTTTTAATGTACCATTGTTGAAGTATTCTGGTTCAGGGTTCTTGATATAAATGCGTGTATTCAACATATAGATACAAAGTTAGCGTGAATTTCTTTAGTTGGTCACTTAGCCATAAACTAGGTATAGAAATTCCAAAATACCTGTAATTGCTATTCATCTAATTAAACTACCCTATTTCTTCTGTAAGCTACCTCTGCTAAAAAATGATCCCTCCCTCATAAACAGAAAATACTTTTTATGAGGAGTATTTATTCAATTTAAGTTTATAAAAATTGAATGAAGGCGATGCAAGTACTCATTTATTTAGAATAAGAGTAAAGATGATGCTTTATTTGTTCAATAAAATATTGATGGTGTATATTATCGTTAGATACTCGACTTGCCATAATAGCTCCCTCCATTGAAGATGCAAGAAAAGAAGCGAGCGATATAATGTCTATATCTTCTTTAAGTTCTTGTTTCTCTATTCCTTCCTTTATGAGAGAGGCCATTAACATTACTGTATCATCATAACCTTTTGCTGCTGCTTTTTGTAATTCTGGAAATACTCCAGTACTTTCAATTGCGCTATTAAGTAATGGACAGCCTCCAGCAATTGGAGGATTATTAGCTGCATCTTGATATATAAGGAAAATTGCAAGGATTTTATCGATTGCTGTCTTTTTATTTTCCATTTCTTTATGAAAATGCCCCCACATAATCTCACCACTTTTGTCGTAGGCAGCAAGCACAATTTCTTCTTTATTTTTGAATCTACGATAAATAGCTCCTTTAGATAGTTCAGTAGCTGTCATTATATCCTGAATGGATGTGTAAGTTATCCCATTAGTATTAAATAAATATAAAGATGTTTCAATGATCTTTTCTTTTACCTTATCGACTTTAGTCATGCTTTGTGGTCCTCCTAATAAAAAGAACTTAATATTTAGGGTGATTTTCACTATAATTTTTTTGAATTTTTATTGTAAGTATAAAAAAGTTTGAAGCAAAATTATCATATCAATCCCTATCTTATAGGAACCTAAAACAATACAGTTTGAGATTCATTAAATTATATATTCTTTACCGTATGAAAGAATTTTCTGTCAATAATAATTGACCAGTTGGTTAATTCAGTCATGTTATACAACTAATTTCACCTAAAATCATAGAAAAAGTAAAAATATATAGTTAATTTTAATGTATAGACATTTAACTATTATATATAATTTTTATTAATATGTTTATCTAAAGTGAGCGAGCTACTCACACCTTCATTTCATTCTATAAAAGAGTAATCAGTAATCATTAATGATTACTGGAATTTGATTGTAAATAAGCAACTGAGATATAATTACATTTAGTTTTTACTATGTTAATAATTTGTAGAAAGGGTTTAAAAAACTAGAAACTTATAGTATCATTAGAATCCGAACCGAACCGAACCGTTCGGTTCGATGAATTATTTATATATATATTAAAATGGAGGATATTTAATGAAAAAATTATTTGAAAAGTCACCAGCCGGTGTAATACTTAGCTTTTTTGCAGTAATTATGGTACTTACAATCGTAGTAGATTCAGTTTTCTCGATTATATTTACTGATGATAATGTAGCGCAATTAGTAGCGCGTTTTGTTCTAATTGTAATTATGTTGCTAGTTAATGTGACAGTATTCAAACTGAAATTTGGAAATATGATGAATCGAATTGGATTAGGCCTTCTGTTATTACTTCCAGGATTAAGTTATGTTGTACTAAATTTAATAGGTGTTGAATTTGATAATTTAATGAAAGCAAGTATGCAAGCTTATCTAATAGCGGTAGTATCTACAATTGCTGCTGTTTCATATGAAGAGATTCTATTACGTGGGCTTCTATTAAATGGATTGTTAAAAGCTTGGAGCCAGAAAAAGAACGGTATTTTGTTAGCTGTTATATGGTCAAGTGCGCTCTTCTCATTAGTGCATGCTATAAACTTACTTTCTGGCGCACCTTTAGATGCAACTTTATTACAGCTTATTTATACAACAGCAATGGGCTTCCTCTTCGCGGCTGTGTATTTAAGAACAAACAATCTATTAATACCAATTATCGGTCACTTCGTGATAAATTTCAGTGGTGTATTACAAGATATGGGCATCGATCCAGAGAAAGTTACGGGTCATGTTAGCGCAGGAGATGATGTTAGAAAGGCTCTTATTGCTATTGCGGTGGCATCAGGCATCGTTTTTGTATTTGCGATGATTTATTTACGCAAGAAGAAACTTGCTGAAGTTAATGATTTAAACTTAAATATAAAGTAAGATTAGAACCTTTAGTTAATCATAAAGATATTAAAAGTAATTTATACATATAAAACTGAATTTTATATTATAGAAAATAAATAAGACAAGAAAACTGAGAAAATATTATATAAGCAAAAAAGAATCCATTTTGATTAAAATGGATTCTTTTTTAAATAGAGGTAAAGCCCATCGCTATCAAGCTAAGAAAGGTAAATACCCTCAGAACGAAATTTTGTTTTAACTTGTAGCAAAAAAACTCATTTTTTTCGTTTTGGGGTAATTCTGAATTCTTAAGTTGATGGGCATGTGGTACGACCTCAATTAAGAAGGTTTCTTCAATTAATAGAAATGTATGTACATACACGTTATATTTTTATTCCATAAATTTTAAAATTTTGTTCGCGATAGTTTGAAATTGTAAAAAAAGAAAATATGTGGCACGACATCACTTTGTTTTTATACAGCTTTGTAATTAAACTATAATATTGTATTTTTTCTTCATTATTGAAATTAGTAATAATAAAATGTATTATTGAAAAGCACAATTTATAATTCAAGTAATCAAGCATATGTACCTATAATAATTTGAACATTCAGAAATTATAATGTTGTCTAAAAACGAGGTGAGATTCATAGAAACAGTACATATTAAGTGGTATGGCATGTATAGTATAAATGACTTTTATAATAGGGAAGAAGCTTCTAAGAAGGGGATATTTGCAATCTCTAGAGTATATGCTAAGAATGTAACATTGCTCTATATAGGACAAACTAAAAGAAGCTTTATACAAAAGATAAGAGAACTTAATAAAGAGTGGGCTTTTGATGAGAGCGAATTAAAGATTACATTAGGAATAATAGAATTTCCTAGTGGTGAACTTTACTCTGAAAAGAAGGTAAAAGAGATAAAATCTCTTTTGATTTTACGACATACCCCATTAGAAAACGAAACATCTTTATTATACTATAGAGGGAAATTTAATTTTAAAATTATTAATAAGGGAAGAAGAGGTTTAATTGTTAAAAAGCTTTCTACAGGAGATCTAATGTGGACGTAATTGGAATCACCTTTGAATAAAATTGAAGGTTTCTTAAGTGCAGAAGCTTATCAATTTTTAATGTATTAAACTATTTTGAATAACATATGTCAGATACTTGAAAAAACACAAATTTTATTATGATATGAAATCCTGTATGGAAAGTGTAGTTTATTTCTATTGTTTAATAAAAATATTAAGAATTTTAGGGATAATACATAAAGAGTAGAGGAGAAAGTAAACACGGAGGTTTGAAGAATGGGACAAGTAAGCAGATTTCAAGAAAAACAACAGAATCGTCGTCAAAAGGCAATTTTTAATATTGCATTTACTTTGGTATTAGTGACAGTTGGTATAGTGACATACCAATTGTTTACCCCTTCTAATACATCAACGAAAGCAATTGCTCAAGAAAAGAAAGTAACAAAGATAGAAGAGAAGAAAACTGAAGATAAAGAAACAGCAAAGATAGAAGAGAAGAAAACTGAAGATAAAGAAACAGCAAAGATAGAAGAGAAGAAAACTGAAGATAAAGAAACAGCAAAGATAGAAGAGAAGAAAACTGAAGATAAAGAAGCAACAAAGTTAGAAGAGAAGAAAACTAAAGATAAAGAAATAGCAAAGATAGAAGAAAAGAAAAGCGAAGATAAAGAAGCAGCACAGTTAGAAGGGAAACAAAAAGTAGAAAAATCGGTAAAAACGAACGGAACTGAAAATAAAGAGGAAGAAAAAACGGTATCTCAAGAAAAGGATCCTCAAACTAATCCTTCATGGAAGCCAATTGGTACAGAGCAAGGAGCAAAACCTGATATGAAATTTAAAGAAGGAACAGTAGATTGGAGTGAGATGAAAAAAGCAATCTCTTATGCTGTTGATGTTCCAGAGAGCCAATTGATTTTCGATTTTATTGGAAATAATGGTAATAATAAAGCCTACGGTAATGTACGAGATAAACAAAGTAATAAAAAATATAAGGTTGATATTGATTGGGTAGAGAATCAGGGGTGGAAACCAGCATCTGTACAAGTGGTAAAATAAATAGTAGAAATGTAATTATATGTTTAAAAGGAAAGTAGTATTAGGCACTCATGGAGCTGTAATGACTTTGATGTTGTATGAACTTAGCTTGATAGCGATGGGGTACCGCCAACAAGACTCGAATTTTGCACGCTAAGCAAAAAAAACAATAAGCTGTCCACATGGACAGCTTATTTACATAATTCTTGTTATTGGAAGTCGTTTTGAAATTCTATATGTTTACTTTTTTCTTGTTCTTACGAATAAACCACAACACCACAGTTAAAAATAATAAAAAACTCAGTAAAAAGAGCGATATTTTTTGAATAAAGAAAAATCCTTTCCAAAAATCTAACCTAGTACTATCAGGAGAATCTGTTGCCATCCCACCTATAAAAAAAGACAACGGAATAGTAAGTATATTTATCCCTAAACCGATCATTACGAATGATAGATTTTTACTCCAGATTTTTGGTAATGCAGCCATAATAAATAAAACTAATGCAGTACCAATTATAAGAAATAGTACTCCAAAATAAAATGCAAAATATAAAATAATTCCCATAATCCCCCTCCAAGACTTTAATTGTACCATCAATAAGGGCAATTTTGGATGAATATGATATTCGTATATAGTTAATATAACGTCCCATTATCGATAGCAAATAATTTCATAGAATCCTTGTATGTACAGGGGATCTTGTTTTTTGGTCTATGTATCTCTTATATAGGATTTTATACATCATTGATGTAGCGGGGATATGAAGGAGCCTCGCTTTTCTTTTTTTGCATAAAATTTTGTATGAAAACAGTTGAGTTATAATGCTTTATGCTGAAAAATAAAAACTTTTCTTTGAATTTGAAAAGAAGGTGTTACCTTGTCAAGTGTTGAAGAAAATGAGATAGCAACTGTTGCTACAGATAGTGTAGCGGATACAGAACACGAACTTCATCACATGAGGGTCATCCGAAATCGGTACTTGAGTTAATCGTCAGCTGAGATCTTTGGAATTGAACCGACGGGTAACTTTAACAAAATAAGGAGTACAATTAAACAGCCTAAAATATGCAAGTTTTTATGCGAAACTGCTTGCGTATTTTGGCTATTTTTGCATTCGTAAAAGTGCTATAAGTAAACAGCATTTTTAAATTGCCAAATACCCCCATGAGATCAATGGGACTTATATTCCACTTCTTTATCAGAATGATATTAAGAAGTGGAAATAGTATAAGTACCCAAAAAACGATAATAAAAACTGTATTCATCAGTTTCTACTCCTTATGTGAATCATAAAGTTATTATCCCGTTTATTGTGGGCTGACTAAAGTTTCACTTTATCTCTCCGTCTCAAAAAACTCAATCCACTCTCCATCAGGGCCAGCGAAGAATATGTAACGTGTTCCATCTGGTAATGTTTCGATTTCTTCTCCTAGTAAAAAGGTTACGCCGTGTTTTTGTATTCTTTCAATTTCATCCTCTAATGAATCTACCTTAAAGCAAATGTGATGTACTTTTCCTTCTGCCGGAAGAGAAGAGTTATAACCTTCAATGAGTTCGAGTATCGTTTCCTTCGATTCTTCCACACCTAAAAAAGCGAGTTTTAAGTCTGGGTTCGGGTGCCCCATACGTTTAAGGAGCTGTAAGCCGACTACTTCTTCATAAAATGAGATAGATGCTTCTAAGTTTGCAACCATAAGTCCAACGTGTTCTATTCTTCTAACTGGCATGTAGATTCCTTCTTTCTGAAAATTATATACAATATATTATTGAAAATTAAGAAAATAAGCAAGATAAAAACCTTACAAATTTTAGCGTGTTATATGGTATAGTGAGAAAGTATGTTTGGGGAGAAGGAAGGAGATTATACGATGAATACAACTACTCAAACTCCTTCATTATCGGAAACGATGAAAGAGTGGCATTATGCATTAGCATATGAAATTAAACATTGGAAAACGATAGGTGGTAGTAAAATTTCTATCATGAATGGTCGTTTTTTATATACAGATTATGAAAGTACAGTATACGTATTTCAGCTTATTTCGGAAGTAAGCTTACCTGAAGGTTCACCGATTCGAATTGAGTTCGATGGTGAGGAAGCGACAGGAGAAGTATTATCTGTACATGGATTAGAAATAGAACTGAAATTAAATGATTATATACAAGGTGAAATAAGAGAAGCGGTTTTATACAGTGAACCGTGGCAACTTTTAGAGCAACTGCAAGAGCGATTGAAAGAAGCACGTAAAGATAAGCTGAAACGTAATCGTATAAAGCGTCTTGTTGATGGGACGAGCAGCCCGAAACATATTGAGAAGATGAAAAATCCAAAAAATGAACTGGCATATCGCGCGTTTTATAATCCGACAACGTACGTATGGGGACCGCCGGGAACAGGGAAGTCTTACAATTTATCACGTATTATTTCGGCCCATTATCAAAAAGGAAAATCGGTACTTGTGTTAGCTCATAGTAATGCGGCAGTAGACGTATTAATGAGTGAAGTAACGAAGCAAATTGAGAAGAAAAAGAAATGGACGCCTGGCGAAATTGTTCGTTACGGTTATAGTCAACATGAACATATACGAAATCATGAAACGTTACTTGCATCTAAGTTAGTTGAAACGACGAACGGATCATGGGGTGAGGAAAGACTCTACTTGGAAGAAACACGCCAAGAGCTTCGTGAAAAAATCTTATCGTATAAGGCAACGTCCTCTGATAAGAAGCGTATGCAGGAGATTGAAAGTGATCTTCGAAAGCAAAAGGCTAAAATTAAAGAAGTAGAAAAAGAATATATTGAAAATGCGAAAGTAATCGGCGCAACTTTATCGAAATGTGCCATTGATGCGCTAATTTATGAGCGTACATTTGATTTAGTTGTCGTAGATGAGGTGAGTATGGCGTTCGTTCCGCAAATTGCATTAGCTGCTTCACTTGGAAAACGTATCGTCGTTTGCGGTGACTTTTTACAGTTACCTCCAATTGCGATGGCAAATCATGAACTCGTTCGCAAATGGCTTGGGGAAGATATGTTTTACCATGCTGGGATTGTGGAGTCTGTTAATAAATCAGAAGCACACCCAAACCTATTTATGTTGCAGGAACAAAGACGTATGCATGCGGATATATCGAAGTTTACGAATTCGTTTATTTATAAAAATAGAGTATACGATCATCCGTCTGTTTCAGAGCGTAAAGAACTTGCGCAATTGCAGCCGTTTGCAAATGAAGCGAGTGTTTTATTTGATACGAGCCAAATGGGAGCTTTTTCGTTAAAAGATGCTGCTTCTGGTTCACGTTTTAACATTATGTCTGGTTTAGTAGCAATGCAAATGATGTTAATCGGATTGTTAGACGGTGTTCAATCAATTGGTATTGTGACACCTTACAGGGCGCAGTCACGCTTTTTATCGACGTGTATTAGAGAAATGTTGCAGAGAACGAAATATCAAAACATACCAGTTTTAGCGGCGACAGTTCATAAGTTCCAAGGTTCTGAAAGAGATATGATGATTTTTGATACGGTGGACAGTTATCCGCAAGAACGACCTGGCGTATTATTCTTTGACCATAAAAACCATCGCCTCGTCAATGTAGCAGTGACAAGGGCGAGAGGGAAGTTCATTCAATTATCAGATTGCCATTATATGCGTAAAAACCTTTCGAGAAAACAAGCGTTATCACAATTAACAGCTCATATAGAACGTCACGGAGATGTGTATGATCGCACGACATCAAGACAATTGTGGGAACGAAAAATATCGAAACGTTTACGCTGGTTTATGGAAATGAATCTTGAGGAAACGAAAGGGCTATTAAAAGATATTTTAGCAGCAAAACGAAAAATTATTATTTCACTTCCAAGTACAAAACAAGTGGATAAGCGAGTATGGCAAGCGTTAATGCGTACAAATGCGCAAATAACAGTGTATAGTGACGGACCAGTTCCACTGAAAAATGTAAAGTTACAAAGACAAAATAAAGCATTCCCGTTCCTAGTAATCGATGATGAAATCTTCTGGGCAGGCGCACCGCTTACATCTCAAATGATGTTTGAAGGTAGTACGGAATTTCCGTACGTATGTGCAAGACTGCAAGCACCTGAGACAATTGGTGTATTAAAAGGATTTTTAGATATTCGGTAAATTCGGATAGGAATTCCTTGACTTTTACTTGGAATGAACTTAGAATAAAAAATAATTTAATATAATTTTATGAAAATTCTTATCACGAGAGGTGGAGGGACTGGCCCTATGATACCTCGGCAGCGGATTCGTTATGAATACTGTGCCAATTCCAGCAAGGTAACTTGAAAGATAAGAAAGAAGCTCATTTTGACTGTATATACAGAAGCCTCTTTCTATCTTTTAGAAAGAGGCTTTTTTACGTGAAAATAAAAGGAGGAAGAAAAATGGGAGCGACAGGAGTAGCGTCACAAAGAAAAACAATTGAAGAGAGTATCGAAAGAAATAAGGAAAAGTACATAGAAACAAGTCATGATATTCATGCGAATCCGGAGATTGGAAACCAAGAGTTTTACGCATCAAGAACGTTAAGTTTATTACTAGGTAGTGCAGGGTTTCAGTTGCAGCACAATATAGCTGGACATGAAACGGGATTTATCGCGCGAAAAAGCTCTGGAAAACAAGGACCGGCAATTGCATTTTTAGCGGAGTACGACGCTTTACCAGGACTCGGTCATGCGTGTGGTCACAATTTAATCGGCACAATTAGTGTTGCAGCAGCAATTGCATTATCAGAAACACTTGAAGAAATTGGCGGAGAAGTTGTCGTGTTTGGTACGCCAGCAGAAGAAGGCGGGCCAAATGGTAGCGCGAAATCAAGTTATGTAAAGGCAGGTTTATTTAAAGACATTGATGCGGCGCTTATGATTCATCCGAGCGGAAAAACAGCGACAACGAGTCCTTCACTAGCAGTCGATCCACTTGATTTTCATTTTTACGGAAAAACAGCTCACGCTGCAGCTTCGCCAGAAGAAGGGATTAACGCATTAGATGCGGTTATTCAGCTCTATAACGGTATTAATGCACTTCGCCAACAACTTCCGTCAGACGTGAGAATTCATGGCGTCATTACAGAAGGAGGAAAAGCACCTAACATTATTCCTGACTACGCTGCAGCAAGGTTCTTCATCCGTGCAGCAACGCGAAAAAGATGTGCAGAAGTAACAGAAAAAGTAAAAAATATTGCTGATGGAGCAGCGTTAGCAACAGGTGCGAAAGTAAAAATCCATCAATTCCAAAATGAAATCGATGAATTACTCGTAACAAAAACATATAACGATATTGTAGCGGAAGAACTAGAACTATTAGGTGAAGATGTAAATCGTACAGAAAGAGTAGGAATCGGTTCAACCGACGCAGGAAACGTAAGTCAAGTCGTACCGACAATTCATCCGTACATTAAAATCGGACCAGATGATTTAATTGCACATACGAATGAATTTAGAGAAGCAGCACGTTCAGAACTTGGAGATAAAGCATTAATTACATCGGCAAAAGCATTAGCAAATACGGCGTATCGATTAATTACGGAAGAAGGGTTGTTAGAGAAGGTGAAGGAGGAGTTTAGAGAGGCGCAGAGGAATCAAGGGTAAGGGGATTAAGGTACTTTTTTCGAATAGAGATCTAATTAATAAGTAGAGATATAAAAAAGAACATTGAAAATCAATGTTCTTTTTTTTGTTACTAATCATTGATTCTGTTGGATTTTCTCATAAAGGAAAAGCTTGTACTGTTAGCGGAGGATAATACGTATCCCTTTATTAGAACGACAATTTCTCCTCAAACTCACTCTTTAAAACAATTAAAGGAGATGACAAGCCAAATTGCATTAAGGAGTTTAAAAATGCAGCGAGGGAATCCATCGAATCGCTCATGACCTTCATCATATAATTAAATTCCCCACTAATTCGAAATAAATCTGTTACTTCAGGAGCTGCATTACAATACTGGATAAAATCAGAGCATTGGCTCGTTTTAAACATGATGAATGCTTGAATGTTTTTATTAATTTTTGCAGGCTCAAATTTCGTTCGATAAGCCGCTATAACTCCTTGATCTTCAAGCTTGTTAATACGTTCTTTTACAGCAGGTTGCGTCATGGATATAATTCGTCCTATTTCTGAAACAGAAATTCTCGCATTTTCATACAACAAGTTCATAATTTTATGATCGATTTCATCCAGTTTTACGGCGTTTTGCATTGTGTAGCCTCCTTATTTTTGTTTTCTAAAGTAAATTACGAATTATAACTATAATATCATAAGCGAATGGACTAAATTACCTATAAATCTATATTTAAAATGATTGGTGTTTACATGAAAATATAAGTATAGCATTCATCAAACGGAAATTTAGGAAGGATGGAAGAAATGAAGAATCTTAATGGAAAAGTAGCATTAGTAACAGGAGCGAGTCGCGGAATTGGCCGTGCGATTGCGATGAGATTGGCGAAAGATGGAGCATTAGTTGCGATTCACTACGGTCGAAATAAAACAGCTGCAGATGAAACGATTAGTGAGATTGAATCTAACGGAGGAAAAGCGTTCTTAATTGAAGCTGAACTCAATTCAATTGATGGTGTCAAAAAGCTAGTAGAACAGTTAAAGCATGAATTACAAATAAAAGTTGGTACATCAGAGATTGATATTTTAGTAAACAATGCAGGGATAGGTACACAAGGAACGATTGAAAATACGACAGAAGAAGTTTTTGATGAAATCATGTCTGTAAATATGAAAGCACCATTCTTTTTAATCCAGAAAACATTACCATTAATACGAGCAGAGGGTCGCATTATTAACATTTCATCAGCTGAAGTAAGGCTTGGTTTTACAGGCTCAATTGCATACGGCTTAAGTAAAGGTGCGCTTAATACGATGACACTGCCTCTAGCTAAACATCTTGGAGAAAGAGGTATAACAGTGAATACAATTATGCCTGGATATACGAAGACAGATATCAATGCAAAATTGCTAGATGATCCGGAAATACGAAATTTTGCTACCAACTCATCTGTGTTCGGACGAATAGGGCAAGTTGAAGATATTGCAGATGCAGTAGCATTCCTTGCTTCTTCTGATAGCCGCTGGGTAACGGGGCAGATTTTAGATGTTTCAGGTGGGTTTTGTTTATAGGGTCACTACTCCATAGCCATCAAGCTAATCTAGTAATTTATAGAAAGATAGGCATACTAAAGAAGTCTATTAAAACGTGATTTTTTCGCTAGGCAACTTGAATCAGGGGGCATTTCTTTTTCTTAAGTTGACGGGTATGTATGGTGCCCCCGATTAGACGATAGTGAATGAACAATTTCGGGGTTCAGTTCAACTTTATTCAAAATAAGATTTTTTTGCAGTAAAATCAATGTTAGTGGAACTTTTTTAATCAAACTTTTTTAAAAATTAACATAAATACTTGCAATATTTAAATTAGTACTATATAGTTCTAGTTATGGCAAAGATAAAATTAATGAATCAAAAACGTGTGATTGAAGTAGCTGCAACATTATTTTTAGAAAAAGGGTTTGCTTATACAAGTATGGATGAATTAGTACGTGTAAGCAAAGTTTCAAAGTCTAATGTGTATTATCACTTTTCTAATAAGGAAGTATTATTAGAAGGGGTCGTTGATTATTGGATTGAAATGTATCAATCTGCAATTGATGACATACTTTCTCAGAACCAATTTTTAGTTGAAGATCGTATCCAACTGTTTTTAAAGCAATTATCACAAGGAGTTCAGTCGAGGGAGTATAAGGGGAGCTGTCCATTTATTACTCTTTATATTCAAAGTCCTAAACAGGCCACGCAAATAAAAGAAAAAATAGGTCTTTTTTTTACAGGATTACAAAAGAAAGTTTCTCTATTACTTAAACAAGGGGTAGAGAATGGAGAATTCAGAAATACGATTAATATTGATGAGGTTGCATCACTTTTTATTACAAATCTTGAAGGAGCGTTATTTATTTCAGAAACATTGAAGGATGCAACTGTAATCACGAAAACAGCAGATCATTTTTTAAAATTGCTTCGATAAAAGAAGCATTTTTTTTACATCAAATTAGTACTAAGTAGTACTAAAAGGGGGATTTTATATGAGAACAGTATTTTTAACTGGTGGAACAGGCTTTATTGGAAAGCAATTAGTAAAAGAATTAGCCAAAGAGGATGTTAAAATTCTTCTTTTAGTGAGGTCGAAAAATAAAGCAACACGCCTTTTTCAAGAAAGAGGCATCTTAAAAAAGGAAGTTATGCACTTTATTGAAGGTGATTTGACGAAAATAGATTTAGGTCTAAGTACTGAAGATAAGGAGAGGGTATTGAAAACGGATGTGATTATTCACGCAGGAGGCCCCATGGATATTCAAGCGACAAGTAAAGAGGCAGCTTCCGTATTTTTAAATGGCGCCAAACATATTAGTGAATTAGCTAAAAGTATTCATCAATTGAAGGGTTTGCAACAATTTATTCATGTTGTAGGTTATATGAGTCCCTTTGATGATAAAAATAGCAAGATTGCAATTGATGTGTTTAAAGAAGGAAACAATTATTTGAAAATAAAAAATCCATATGAGAGAACAAAATTTTTAGCAGATCTTTATATCCGTCAGCAGGCATCAGCAGTAGGTTATCCGCTTTCTGTAATTAATCCGCCAACTGTAGTCGGTAGTAGTAAAACAGGGAGTACAGAGCAGATAGCAGGATTAGGTTTGCTTGTGATGAGTATGCGAAGAGGGCTCATGCCAGTGATTCCTGGAGGTAAGGGATATAGGTTACCACTTATTTCAAACGATGAGCTTGCGAAGTTTATTGTGCAGGTTTTCAGATTGGAGCAACCGACTATTCAAACATATACACTTGTTGAAGACAAACAGCACGATCAAAACATTGCTGAATTATTAAGTATTATGTCGGAAAGTATGAATATGAGGGCACCAAAAATCTCTGTTCCAATGCCATTTATGAAAGCAATTATGAATAGTGGAGGAAGTAAAATAACAAAAATTCCTTCTGATGGACTGAATTTTATTACAAAACAAAAATTTTCAAATGTTTCAGCGAAAAAAATTATGGGAGGAGATTGGTTTAAGAAGACGAGTGTAATGAAATTTTTCCCTGCCGTAGTAGCTGATCTGGATTATCGAATGATGTATCAAAATGGCCAGCATAATCATTTATTTAAACGAACATTATGCGATAACACTACCCTTTACCAATTACAAGGAAAGGGTAAACCGTTTATATTATTACATGGTTTATTGAGTGATGGAGAGGATTTATTTCCTTTAGCACAAGAGCTTCATGAAAA
The DNA here is from genome assembly GCF_039134555.1 of Bacillus sp. BR3(2024). NCBI lineage: Bacteria > Bacillati > Bacillota > Bacilli > Caryophanales > Bacillaceae > Bacillus > Bacillus sp. BR3(2024). Next base: position 3,016,880 of record NZ_CP152433.1, on the reverse strand, counting down.
AACTGGTCAACCTGTATGGATTTTGGATCTTCCAGGTTTGGGACGTTCTCCTTTTAAACGAGAGAAAAATCTTCTAGATATCTATTTGAATGTAGTGAAAAAGTTATTGGAGAAAGCTACGAATGGTGCACATCTAATTGGCCATTCATTCGGTGCGTTTATTCTTCTGGAAGCGTTGGTACAAGAGTACATAGATAAGAAGTATTCCATCACTTTACTTCAGCCACCTGTTGCTAAAAAAAATGCTAAATCGCTAAATGTTCCTCAATTTATGAACAAATGGACATTAAAATTGGCAACTACTAATTTGATAGAGCGTTATTTATTAAGTAATGGTTTGTTTGAAAGTATGGAGAGCATCCCTGAACATTATATTGAAAAAATAAGAAACAGTTTTACTTCTCCCAGAATTTTAAATACTACGGTCCAGCTTAACGGTTTACTACTAAAAAATGATCAAGGTGATTTCAATGAAGTAACAAAGTATAACCTTCACATTATTTGGGGGGAGTATGACAGAGGCTATTCTGCTCCATCGCATCTTGGTAAGGTTGATTGTGTTCCATATGGCCATCATTTTCCTCTTAGCCATCCGAGTGAAACGGCAACATTAGTAATAAAAAATAGTAATAGTAGCAGATGAGAGTGTGGGATAAATAAAAAGTGTGTAGTAAGATCGTTGTGTCTTTGAAATAAAATCGTACTGTTTGGAGTCCCGCGAACAAGACGCGAATTTTGCACGCTAAGCAAAAAAACAATAAGCTGTCCACATGGACAGCTTATTTACATTATTCTCGTTATTGGAAGTTATTTTTAACTTTTCCTGATCTGAAAGAGTCAATCTTTTTTTTATAATTTATCAATAATTATTCTTTTTTCTCCGGCTGATAGGAAAGAATAACGACACCTGAACTGGTCGTTCTTGTTTCTATAAGTTTTAATGCTTTTGTATTGCTCTGGTCTTTAAAGAGACGCTTTCCGCTTCCTACGATAACGGGATTGACTATAAAGTGATATTCATCAATGAGGTCATGTTGCATCAATGTTTGTGTAAGATCACTGCTACCATAAATTAAAAGGTTCTGACCGGGCTGTTCCTTCAATTTCGATATTTCTTCTACAATATTACCCTTGATAAGATTTGCATTCCATTCGGTTTTTTCCAAAGTTGTTGAAGCAACAAATTTAGGCATGCTGTTCATCTTATCAGCAAAACCTTCTTCATCAGTCATAGAAGGCCAGGCAGCTGCAAAACCTTGATAGGTTACTCGCCCTAGTAGAAGAGCTTCACTTTCAAACAGTAAATCGGATTGAAACTTTGCTACTTCTTCATTGAAGTATGGAGCAGTCCAAGCTGGTTCCTCCATGACACCATCTAGTGAGAGGTACATCGATACAATTATTTGTCCCATTTTGTTCTCCTTTAATTTTAAATTGAGATTTTTACATATTGGTAACACAATTATTAATTCTCCAGCTAGAGAAATTCTCCCTTTTTAATAGTTTCGACAAAATGTATTTATATATGTTTCGGAATAATCTAATATATGTTAATAACTTTGAAATATTGTATAACTTCTAATTTTTATGCATTATTGATTAGCATTGCTTATTGTGCTAACGAATCAGGATAGTGTGGCGACTGACTAAATAGTTGCTTATCCTCAATTATTAGAAGGGAAGTTCTATTATTTCGCGAATTGATTAGACATAGACGAGTGCTATAATTTTCTATATCTACATAAAGAGGTGGCTACGCATGAATCAAAGACCGTCAGAAGAAGAATATGCCGGGAGCTCCGGCGAATATATCCGTTTGGTGCCGGACGGTAACATCATCGATATTCTGCTCGCCCAGGAAAAGCAAATGACAGAGCTCCTGGCATCGTTGACCGAAAGCCAGGCCACATATCGGTATGCGGAAGGAAAATGGACGCTGAAAGAAGTCGTGGGCCACATTACAGACGCGGAACGCGTCATGACCTACCGCCTGCTCCGGTTCGCAAGAGGGGACCAGACGCCTCTGACTGGTTTCGATCAGGAATTATTCATACCTCCTTTCGGAAGCTGGACAACCGCGCAATTGGCCGAAGACTACCGGGCCGTACGGCAATCAACGATCACATTGCTGCGCGGGCTACCGGCTGAGGCGTGGACCCGCAAGGGCACAGCCAACAACCTAAGCATTACGGCGCGCGCCCTCGCGTACGGCGTCGCAGGACACGAACTTCATCACATGGCGGTCATCCGAAATCGGTATTTGAGTTAATCGCCGGCTGAGGCCATTGGAATGGAACTAACACCTATCATACAATCTTTTAGATACCGTTCTTATGGGGGGCCCGCCCCACAACCATCTTAGACAATTTTTGAAATTAAAAGCACGTTACTATTCTCTTATGTTAATGAGAATAGTAACGTGCTTTTTATGAATATGCACCAAAAACAAGAGCATATCGATTTTTCTCATTTTGGGGTATTTGTTTTTCTTAGATTGAGGGTGATGGGGCACTACTCTATAATGATCAAATTAAAATTTAAAATAGTTATAGAGACTCCATTTCTCGGAAATATTGTAACTATTAAGTTGTAAAAAGAACCATAGTTTTTCATTTTTGAAAAGGTTATGGTCTTTTTTAATTGTAACAAAGATATGATGCGAGGAAGTTTTTTAGATAAATCAAAAAAACTTGATTAATAAGTTGCATATAGAACTCATCTACGTATATACTATAAACATCAAAAAAAGTTGATGAAGGGAAGTGAACTACAGTGGCACAAAATTTTCAGCTCTATGAGAAAAAGTTTAAAGCGTTGGCGGATCAGAAACGTTTAGAAATCATGTATGAACTTTGCCAGCGAGGACAGACGTGTGTATGTGATTTAACAGAAGTTTTTGAAATGACGCAATCTAAATTATCATATCATTTAAAAATTTTATTAGATGCAGGTTTGATTGTAAAAGAAACAAAAGGTACGTGGAGTTATTATGATTTAAATGATGCGGAAGTGAATAATTTATTATCAGAAGAATTGTGCTGTATCTTTAGAAAAACAGGGAAAGGTAGTTGCTGTTAAAATTTTGAGTTGTTAATCAAAAAAAATCGATTAATGATATATAAAAAGGAGGAATAAGGTATGAGATATGTTCACGTCGGTATAAACGTTACGAATTTAGAGAAGTCTATTGAATTTTATGAAAAGGTATTTGGTGTTTCACCAGTTAAAGTGAAAACAGATTATGCAAAATTTTTATTAGAGACGCCAGGACTTAATTTTACGCTGAACGTACGAGATGAGGTGAATGGAAATCAAGTAAATCATTTCGGTTTCCAAGTGGATACAGCTGAAGAAATTACATTACATAAAGAACGATTAGAAAAAGAAGGTTTCTTTGCGCGTGATGAGATGGATACGACTTGTTGCTATGCGGTGCAAGATAAGTTTTGGGTAACAGATCCAGATGGGAATGAGTGGGAATTCTTTTATACGAAAGCAGATAGTAATGTTCACAAAATTGAAGAGTCATCTTGTTGCGCGACTTCAAATGAGGTAGCTAAAAATTCTTGTTGTTAATAGGAGATGGAAAATAAAATGAAACGTTTATCTTTTCTAGACCGATATTTAACACTATGGATTTTTCTAGCGATGGCTGTTGGGATTGGTTTAGGGTTTGTGTTCCCTAGTGTAGTAGACGGACTGAATACATTACAGGTTGGAACGACGTCTATTCCGCTTGCTGTTGGTTTAATTGTAATGATGTATCCACCGTTAGCGAAAGTTCGCTATGAGGAAATGGGCCGAGTATTTAAAGATGTAAAAGTGTTAGTGCTATCTTTAGTACAAAATTGGATTATTGGTCCGGTACTTATGTTTGGGTTAGCAATTATTTTTCTTCCTGATAAACCAGAATACATGGTTGGTCTCATTATGATTGGGTTAGCACGTTGTATTGCAATGGTAATTGTTTGGAACGATCTTGCTGATGGGGATAAAGAGTATGCGGCAGGTTTAGTTGCTTTTAATTCGGTATTCCAAATGCTCTTTTTCTCAGTTTATGCATACGTATTTGTAACTGTAATTCCAGAATGGTTAGGGATTGAAGGTGCTATTGTCGATATTACAATGATAGAAGTAGCAAAATCAGTATGTATCTATTTAGGAATTCCTTTTATAGCAGGTATGTTGACACGCTTTGTACTAGTTAAGTTAAAAGGAAGACAGTGGTATGAAAAAGTGTTTATACCTAAAATTAGTCCACTTACATTACTTGCATTGCTATTTACAATCATCGTTATGTTCTCTTTAAAAGGAGAGATGATTGTTAGCGTGCCACTAGATGTGGTAAGAATAGCGATTCCGTTATTAATCTATTTTATTGTAATGTTTTTTGTTTCTTTCTTTATGGGAAGAAAAATTGGTGCAAACTATCCGGTGACGACAACGTTAGCATTTACAGCAGGTAGTAATAACTTTGAGTTAGCAATTGCTGTAGCAGTTGGTGTGTTTGGTATTCATTCGGGCGCAGCATTCGCAGCTGTCATTGGACCGTTAGTCGAAGTACCTGTCATGATTGCACTTGTAAATGTCGCTTTTTGGTTTAAACGTAAATATTTTAATGATCAATCAACTTAAAAACAAAGGTGGAAAACAACATGGAAAACAAAAAAACAATCTATTTCTTATGTACAGGAAATTCATGCCGAAGCCAAATGGCAGAAGCGTGGGGTAAACAATATTTAGGAGGTAAGTGGAATGTATATTCTGCAGGAATCGAAGCACATGGAGTGAATCCAAATGCGATTAAAGCAATGAATGAAGTGAATATCGATATAACAAATCAAACATCAGATATGATTGATACAAACATTTTAAATAATGCTGATTTAGTCGTTACACTTTGTAGTCATGCGGATTCTGTTTGTCCTTCGACACCTTCGCACGTAAATCGTGTTCACTGGGGATTTGATGACCCGGCAGGAAAAGAATGGTCTGAATTTCAACGTGTTCGCGATGAAATTGGTGAACGTATAAAACGATTTTCTGAAACAGGTGAGTAAATAAAGGAAAGAGTCAATCTTCTATTGTGTTGGAGATTGGCTCTTTTTTATTATGTATTTCATTTACTTATCGCATCGCTTTAAAACTACTCTTAGTAAAAATACAGAATATTATGTAAAAATGGTAAAGTTAGAATAGAACAGTTTAAAAAAGGGGTGTAACGTATGATCTGTGAACTAAGCAAGGATGATTTTTATAGGTGTAATCGTTTAGTGAATGAACAAGGTCAATTAGAGGTACGTGCTGTAATTGCAGGAGTGAATCCTGGTCGTATATTTGTAGATAACGTGACTTCTCCTAATTCGGGACTCATTTGGTTAGGTAATAATGATGGCTTCTTCTTTATTGGAGATGCTGAAAATGAAGAGTTTAATAAAGAAGTGAATCGTTTTATTAATCATGTAATAGTACCTGAGGCGAGGAAAGTAGGATTAGATTGCTTTGAAGGAATCGGGAATCATTCGAAGTGGAATAAAACAATCGAAAGAATATTTCAGCATCGTAAATTAAAGAGTTGGAATCAAAGAGTGTATATGCTAGGAAAAGAGGATTATGAAAATCATCATGAGCCTAAATTTGAACAGAGATATAATGTACTGAAAATGAGTAAAGCTCTCTATGAAAATAATAATAATACATTTAAGAACATTGATTTTTTACAATCAAAAATTTTAGAGTTTTGGTCTTCACCGGATTCTTTTTTCAATGAGGGGATTGGCTATTGCATTGTTTATGATGATTTAATTGTGAGTGTTTGTTTTTCAGGATTCGTCTTTGAAAATATACACTGTATAGATATTGAAACGATAGAAGGTCACCAAGGGAGAAAATTAGCTCAAAAGATAGCGCATAGTTTTGTAAAAGATTGTTTGGAGAATGATATTATTCCATATTGGGACTGTATGGAATTGAACAAGCCTTCTGTTGCAGTTGTAGAAAATGTAGGGTTTACAAATGTATTTAACTATGTGGGATATTATTTTTTATTTGAATAATCTAGGTATACTTTACAATTTACACTTTGAGATTGTCCAATTATTATATATATCTACAATTTAAAAAAGAAAGCATATGAGGTGTGCGAAAATGAAAATACAAATAGTATGGTTTGATGGTTTCGGAGAACTTGTCTCTTTCGCACCGTTTGAGGTACTGAAAAGAGCGATAGAAGAAGGGGCTCAATTTATAGTTGAATTCGTTTCGAGTGAACAAAAGAAGGAAGTTACTACCTCGTTTGGAGTTACAGTTAAACTACATGATTTTTTACGAAGGAGAATCGTCCAGATTTGTTAATTGTACCTGGTGGTGGCTGGAATCATAAAGCAGAGCATGGGGCACGAAAACAAGCAGAGCTTGGAACTTTGACTAAAATGATTAGCGAGATGCACAATGCAGGAACAATCGTTGCTGGTGTGTGTACAGGGGGTATGCTATTAGCTGCCTCTGGTATATTGAACGGTCGAAAGGCAACGATGCACTGTTTTGCACAGGATGAAATGAGTGAATACGGGGCAGAGCTTCTTCATTACAGAATTGCGGATCAAGGGGATATTATCACTGCAAGAGGGGTCACTTCAGGAGTTGATTTGGGACTTTGGATCACGGAAAGATTCGCAAGTCCTAAAATTGCGGCTGCTGTTGAATACAGAATGGAATATGAGAGGCGAGGTGTTGTTTGGAAGTAATTTGACTTCTTTTTTATCCCGCATTAACGGGCAGTAAGACTCCCACCACAAAATTCAGCGAATGGGAGGGCTGCCCGTAAAAAAACAATGGATATGTACTAATAATCAGTGGGGATGACAAAACTCCTACTGATTAAAGTTTCATTTTATAAATTTTACTTTATTAAAAGTTGATTTGTTAGAAAGGATAATCATTTATTGCTATAATGAATGGATGCGTGGCAGGAAATAGATAGAAAGATACTGCTAGTAATTTATACTTAAAATGTAGGGAGATTGAACAGAGTTATGGGGAATGAAAAGGAAATTAGTTCCGCTAAATTAATATGGAAGATGACGCGCCCGCATACATTAACGGCGACGTTTTCTCCTGTAATTTTAGGGACAGTGGCATCACTTTATGTTGCCAAAATTGATTGGCTTTTATTTATTGCGATGATGCTTGCATGTTTAGCGCTGCAAATAGCAACGAACTTATTTAATGAGTACTATGATTTCAAACGTGGATTAGATACCGCTGAATCCGTTGGCATCGGTGGCGGAATTGTCCGTCATGGATTGAAGCCAAAAAATGTGTTAACAGTTGCGCTTTTATTATATGTCGTAGCAGCTTTTATTGGCATTTATATTTGTATGAATAGTAGTTGGTGGTTAGTGGTTATTGGTTTAATTGGGATGGCAGTTGGCTATTTATATACAGGCGGTCCATTACCAATTGCGTACACCCCGTTTGGAGAATTAGTTTCTGGGTTGTTAATGGGGACATGTTTTGTACTCATTGCTTTCTTTATTCAAACGAATACTGTAACGATTGAAAGTGTATTGATTTCCATTCCAATTGGAATTTTAGTAGGTGCAATCAATATGTCAAATAACATCCGAGATATCGAAGAAGATATTAAAGGTGGAAGAAAGACATTAGTAATCCTCCTTGGGAGAGAAAAAGCTGTGGTAACACTAGCGGTAGCCTTTTTCATTGCGTATTTATGGATTGCCGTAATTGTATTAATGGGTTATATAAGCCCTTGGGCATTAGTTATGTTCTTAGGTTTGAGAAAGCCAATTTCTGCGATTCAAAGTTTCCAAAAAGGGGCAAAGGATCCTGGATATATGCGCATCGCAATGAAATCAACAGCGATGACAAATACGATTTTCGGCTTCTTGTTGTCAGCAGGATTATTAATTAGTTATTTGTTTTAAATAACTTAACCCCAATTTCTCGATTTTAATATAGAGAAATTGGGGTTTTATTTTGAGTTTTTTACGTTATAAACTATTATCATTTGAAATGTATATACCAATAAATTGCAACTTCATCACTTGTCTTATCCAAACCTTTATAAACAAGAAAATCAAACCCACCAATTACAAATCCACATTTTTCATAAAATTTACATGCTGCGACATTATTATTTTGCGTTTCAAGCATGATACCTGGCATATTTCCTTTTTTTGCCCACTGCTTTGCTTGATTAACTAATCTTTTACCAACTCCGAGTGAACGATATTTTTTATCCACCGTTATATCTTCTATGTAAGCATAGTGGTTCCAATTCTTTTTCAATACTATTAATCCGATGATTTGGTTATGTAACAGTGCTATGTAAATTACTTGATTAGGTTTATTTATATATTCATTGTAAGCCAGTTCTTCATTATCATCTTGATTTTGTAAATAACTTTTTTCATAACTTGGAACGTCTTCTACTGTATATTCTATGCGTCTATTTCCTTTGGAAAGAGAAAGAATTAACCGAGCATTCACTATAAAACTGTCATCAATCTCCGGGAGATTATCTAAATCATTTGTTTCTAACTCTCTAATTACAAGGTTCATCGGAGTACCTCCACATAATAATATTTCTTCTAGTTCTTCATTTGGTTCAAATGAATTCCAATTACAAAATTATAATAGAATTTCAATTGTACGGCTATCTTTGTATTTTATCTTTATATCAGTATGCTGTTATCTTGATATGAAAATATTGTTTAGAAAGAGTAGTATTTTTTATTTTGGATGTATATCCAGTTTTCAAATTTAACTGTAGTAGAGAAACAAATATTTTTTTAAAGAGTGGATGTAATAGGCTATTCTTTAACTAATTTCGACATTATCTGCATTTTATCTTCACCTTCCTCTATTAATCTATTTATTGTAAATATCAGCTGGGGTTAATGCTTAGCTGTATAAATAATGAATATGAAAATGAGTAGGGAAAGGATCGAAACATAATGAAAGAATCACAAAATAAGAAAAAAACAAATGTAGTAACGAAGGCAATACTATCTCTAGTAGTTGTTTTAGCAACGACCTTTTTCACGTTCTTTTTAATAGGGAAATGGAACTTTATCCCAGCGAAAGGGGTAGCTAATGAAAATATTAGGCTAGCTAATACGCAACAACAAGGAAAGAAAGAGGACACATCGCTGGCAAAACAGAAAAGAGCTGATGGAAAACCAGTAGGAAAGGTTGTTTATTTAACATTTGATGACGGTCCTAGCGAATTAACTAGCAAATTTTTAGATGTACTAAAAGAGCAACATGTTGCTTCGACATTTTTTATGCAAGGTAGCAATTTACAGAATACTGGTTTTCAGGAAAATGTAAAACGAGCAGTAAAAGAAGGACATTATATTGGTGCACATAGTATGACACATAATAGTGATAAGCTATACAAAAAAGGACAATTTGTAACGGAGATGAAAGAAACGTTAGCTCTTATTCATAATATTACAGGTACAACTCCTAAACTAGTCCGTCCCCCATACGGATCTGCACCAGGATTAAAGGGGCAGGACATTCGTAACAAAATTGTAGAAGCAGGAATAAAAGTTTGGGATTGGACGATAGATTCAAATGATTGGAAATTAAAAGGTAACCCACAGCAAATTATAGAAAATGTAAAGCGTACAACAACAGAAGATGTGGAAGTAGTTCTAATGCATGAAAAACCACAGACATTACAAGCGCTTCCGGAAATTATTAAATTTTATAAGGAAAAAGGATATGAATTCAGGGTATACAATGAAGCGGATCATTTTCAACTAAACTTCCAGAAAGATCAACGTCTATAGTATCAAATAAATAAATTAAGAGCATGTTCTGATTTATCTTTCTTCAGAACATGCTTTTTTTGCTCGCTTCTATAAGTTTATTACTACCAATTTAACAAAGCAGAATTTACAAGTTACTTTATGGATACCTCATTTTAGAATAACTAACTTATAGAAAAAATTGAATAATTTTCATGTGTAAGGAAATTTTAAGAAGGATATAGAGGGGATATTTTCCTTTTGTTTTCTAGATAAATGATTACTTACAAAAAAACATTTAGTGGAACGGTTTTTTAAAGCTATTCTGTCAAGAAATTACTAACAATTGGGTTCAAAACATAAACCACTCGATAAATGGGGTAGTATGATGAAAAAACTTAGTAGAAAGCGTTTGAGAAAAGATATTCAGGAACTTGAGAGTGCAAGTATGCTGCTCCAAAATGATCAAGAGTGCGAACTCAAGCAGAGTGTATCTGCGAATGAAGAAGTTTTGAGACAAGTTTTTGAAAATTGTTCCGATATTGTTTTTCGTCCAATAATCATAGATAGTCAAAATAAAATTCTTTTTATTTATATAGATGGATTAATTGACACTAAAGTTGTGGAACAAGTTGTTTTGAAACCAATGATGTTCGAAGGTCTGCCTAGTGGAGTAAAGAGTGTGGATTCGGTAGGAGAAATTATACAAAATCAGCTAATTGCGGTTTCTCAAGTAAAGACAATCTCTAAAGTTCGTGAGGTTATAGAAGCAGTATTGAAAGCGAATGTTGTCATTTTAACAGAAGGAGAAAGTCAAGCTCTAGTCGCTGATTTAAAAGGTTTTGAAAAACGAGGTATTGAAGAGCCGGCTGCCGAGATCTCTGTTCGTGGCCCTCGGGACGGGTTTACGGAAACGATAAGGGTCAATACGAGCCTGATTCGCCGAAGAATTCGAAGCCAAAAACTAAAAATGGAACCTTATTCGATTGGGGAATTGTCACAGACAGATGTGGTAATTGCTTATATTGAGGGAATTGCACCTGATTCGGTTTTGGATGAAGTTCGCCAAAGGGTAAAGCGAATTCAAATTGATGGAGTATTGGAGTCAGCTTTCATTGAAGAGTTTATTGAGGACCAACCCTTTTCACCCTTTCCACAAATTCAAAATACTGAGCGGCCAGATGCGGTTTGTGCAAGTTTATTAGAGGGGAAAGTCGCCATTTTAGTAGATAACACACCTTTCGTTTTGATTGTTCCTATGACATTTTGGACTGGTCTACAAGCAGCGGAGGATTATTATGAACGCTCCATCTACACAACTTTTGTTCGATGGATACGTTTAATATTAATTAATATTTCATTATTTCTTCCTTCTCTCTATGTTGCTATTACAACCTTTCATCCTAAATTAATACCGACAAATTTGCTTATTAGTATTGCAGCTGCGCGAGAAGGCATTCCGTTCCCGGCTGTCATAGAAGCGCTAATGATGGAGTTTTTATTTGAAGGCTTGAGGGAAGCGGGGGTTCGGTTACCAAAACCTGTTGGATCAGCAGTTAGTATTGTCGGAGCACTTGTTATCGGGCAAGCTGCTGTGCAAGCAGGTATTATTTCCGCACCTTTGGTCATTGTTGTGGCGACGACCGGTATTGCGTCATTTGCGTTCCCACGCTACAACTTAGGAACAGCTTACCGGATGTTACGCTTTCCGATGCTGTTATTGGCAGGGATGCTCGGGCTATACGGTGTTGCAATAAGTACCCTTGCGATTTTGATTCATTTAACTAACATTCGTTCTTTTGGCATTCCGTATTTAAGTCCAGTTGCACCACAAACTCCTCGTGATTTAAAGGATGTTTTTCTCCGAACACCTCGTTGGAATATGACCCACCGCCCAATAATGGTATCTGGTGAAGAGAAAGTCCGTTTTCCAGGTGGACAAAAGCCAGATGAGAAACGGGGAGGGGAAACAGAATGAGCCTGCACAAGGCACTCTGTATGATACTGGTCATTTCTTTATGCTTCTTGACGGGATGTTGGGATCGGACAGAATTAAATGATTTGGCAATAGAATTAGGATGGGGACTTGATCAAGCGAAGAATAATAAGATTGAAATTAGTGCTCAGTTTATTATTCCATCAAAAATGGGAATGGGACAGAGCGGAAGAAGTAATGCAGGAAAAGCGTTTTTTACAGAATCGGGAACGGGAAGGGATACACATGAAGCTATACAAATGATGCAAACAAAAATGTCGAGAGAAATTTTTCGAGGGCACCAGCGTGTAATATTGATTGGAGAAAAAATGGCTAAAAGTGGTCTTGCTCCAGTTTTAGATGCATATAGCCGCGATCCTGATATTCGATTACGAGCAGGTGTGTTTGTCATAAAAGGGAATACTGCAAAAGATTTTCTGAAAGCATCCATCCCTTTAGAGTCTATCCCGGCACTTGGGGCACTTAAAGAGCATATGCAAATAGAGGCAGCGGGAGATATGTCTTTATTAAATTTTCTTATTGCTGGTACGAGTGATGGAATCACTCCGATTTTGCCCGTTATTAAACTAAATGTGTCTCATAAAAAAGGAAAAACTGAGGTCAAAGGGTTTCAAATTGTAGGCGGTGCTATATTTAACAACGATTTCAAATTGGTAGGATACTTGAACATGCAGGAATGGTTAACTACTCTTTGGATAGTGAATCGTTTAAGTAAACAGACAGTTACAGCAACGGCCTCTAAAGGAAATGGTAGTGCAAGTTTATATATGACAAAGATCAATAGAAAAATCATACCTACTATACAAGGGGACACAATTAAGTGTGACATTGTTTTTTCTGGTGAAGGAACAATTCAGGAGAACAATACGAATTTAGATCTTTCGCAGCCAAAAAATCTTACTCTTTTAGAACATGTATTGGAAAAACAGTCCGAAAAGGAAGCTCTCCAAACTATTAAAAAGGTTCAAAAACAATACGGAACCGATATCTTTGGATTTGGAGAAGCCATTCATCAAAAATATCCATCCGAATGGAAAGGGTTAAAAAAGAATTGGAGTAAACAATTTCGAAAAGTGGAGGTTTCTGTTCATACACAGCTCACTATTCGGCGAGTAGGACTGACTGGACCACCGTTGCAGTTGAAGAAAAATGAAATGAAAAAATAAGGAGGAATATAGAGTGTGAGAAATTCGATGAAAATCTCTGGCAGGCAAATCTTTTGGATGATGTTCACATTTGAAGTGGGACAATCACTCCTTCTAGTTATTCCAGCGACGATTCGTACTGTCAAACAAGATGCGTGGATCTCGATTTTGATTGCAGGAGTGATAGGGGTTGCTCTTACTTTTTTGGCAACTACACTTGGTTCGCTTTATCCGAAACAAACTCTCATTGAATTTAGTCAAACTATTCTTGGTAAATGGCTAGGAAAGCTACTGATGATTCCTTACTTCTTTGGGTGGTACATGATAATTTGGATAACCGTCCGTGAATTTGGTGAATTCATTATTATCGCTTTGTTTCATAATACACCTTTGTGGGTCATTGTCTTTACTGCGATGTTATTGCTCATTTTTATCATTTACCAAGGAGGGGTGGAAGGTATTGGACGTTTAAGTGAAATCATAGGGCCAATTGTACTTTTAATGATAACGTTTGTAATCATTTTGAATGTTGGCAATATGAATTGGGATTATATGCGGCCTATTTATCACGATTCTGGCTGGCTTCCCATCCTTAAAGGTTCCTATACTCCTGTAGCCGCATTTTTTGGAGAGGCTGTTATGATGATGATGTTCGTTTTCTTTATGGATAAACCAGAGCAAGCGTCATCAAGGGCGATGTTGGGGGTAGGATTAGCCGTTTTCATGGTAACGATTGGAACATTAGCGGTCATTTTAACATTCGGTCCGAATTTATCTTCAAGTTTTTTGTATCCGGTTTACGATTTGAGCCGATACATATCTGTCATGGAGTTCATTCAAAATGTGGATATTTTGATAGTTATTATTTGGTTTTTTAGTATTTTTGTGAAATTGGCGTTATACATGTTTATCGCTTGTTATGGAACAGCACAAATATTTCATTTGAAGGATTGGCGAAAAGTAGCGTTAGTTCTTGCTCCTATTTCGTTCATCATAGCTGTGTCAGTTAAAAATATCCAAACATTTACCCATTATTACTACATATTTTTCGTAATTCCAATTGCATTTCCTGTTTATGAGCTAGGGATTCCTTTACTGTTATTGGTGGTTGGCAAAATTCGAAGGAAATATGCATAAACCCAATCGGTAATATGTTTGGAGGGCAGGTATACTTTTAGTTTTTTGACTAATATAAATAGAGAAAAATCCTACTCATAAGTGTAGGATTTTTTGTTTGTATATTACGTTACAAGAGTTTTCTTATTTTCTCTGGAATGTCCTTTTTTGAAATCTATGCAACAGAGTCTTTATAGTAAGAGTATTTTATCGGGGAATAATCAAAAAATGTATATTACAATATAAAAATTCACCTTAATACTAAAGGATACATGACAACGATTCCTATAAATTCTTCTCAATAATTGAAAATAAAATCAATCCAGATTATTATATTGTTATTGTAATTATAAATGTAATTACATTTTATTGAAGGAGGATACAAAGATGAAAAACTCAAAAGGCTCTATTGAATCAGAGATAAGCAAAGCAATTACTCACTGGGAAAAGGACTACCTAGGACGCGGGTCTATATCCGTTAAGACAGATATATTACGGGATATGATTATCGTAAATTTACAAGGTATTTTAACGCCAGCTGAATATACGGTTTGCGAAACAAAAGACGGTATGCTAACGATAAAGAAAAATCGTTCGGAGCTAGTTGAATCTGGAATTGAAGATTTGAAAGAGATTATACTAGAATTAACTGGAGAAAAAGTGAAAAGTTTTCATACGGATATAAGCTCCCGTACTGGTGAACGAGTAATGATTTTTAAATTGTTTCATAATCTTGAGGAAAAATTTTAAAAATTAAAACCACCGTAGGGTTAGTGGGAGATAATTAAGAAACCTAAAAGTTTTGCGCTTTATTTAAATTTATTAACATGATAATAATTAATAACTTGAAATTATTTACGTATACTGAATTTTAATTGGAATAAGGCTCAAAAAAACTGATAAATAAATTGACAAACTGCTTAATATAGTTTATCTTATAATTGTTTTAAAAAATTAATAGATGCTTATTTTAACTGTTTGCTATAATTAAGGCTTTAGCATTTTTTTAATATGTAATATTGACTAAATGAAAAAGTTTCTTAATTGAAAGATAGCGCATAACATAAATTGATATATTGATTGCATAATCTAGGAGATCAGAGATATACTGTTATTTTTAATAGGAGTAATACATACATTACTATCCTCTATAAAATGGGAGCTCTTCAAAAAACTTTATTGAAGTTAGTTGAAGTGAAACCGACAATCTCCATAATTCAATGATGATATAAAATCATTGAATTATGGAAGTTGTCGGTTTTTTTTATGGGAAAAAACGATGTACTAAAAAGAGTGAATGAAAATTGAAATTTAAAAAACTATCGTAATGAAAAGGAATTTTTATAGGCTATTTTCGCTTAGAAGGGAGTATTTAACATGTTAATTTCGCTGAGTTCATCAACACTGTTAACTTTATTTTTTATGGCGCTTAGTGCTTCTTGGCTAAGTGGATTATTATTTTTACATGCAAGGATACCTTTACGTTTTGTTCATATCCATATTGGTATCGCTGCTTTACCTTCATTGGTTTCTTTACTCGCACTTGTTAATAACAATGGAGATAGAGTTGTGGGGCCTTGGCATCTAGATACTTTAGCTTGGTTAATGGCTTTCTTTGTTCTTACAATTGGTTTAATCATTCAGCGTTTCTCTGTACGTTATTTAATGGGAGATCGTTCATATCGAAAATACTTTGCACTTTTTACATTTACTACAGGTGTATCTTCGGTTGCATGGTTAAGTGATGATCTTCGCTTAATGCTCATTTGTTGGGGAGCAACGCTTATAGGATTGGTTCTACTTATAGGGCTAAATAAAGGGTGGAAAGTAGTTAGTGAAGCAACTAAAATCTCGGGCTACCTATTTACAATAAGTTGGATTGCCTTACTATCAGCTATCATTTGGCTTTTTCAAGTAACAGGACAGTGGCAGTTAACATCAGTTTTAACGAATGAAAATGTAGTGCTACATGGAACATTGGAGAGAACAGGAATTAACTTATTAATTATATTAGCGGTGATGATTCCAGCAGCACAATGGCCTTTTCAAAGATGGTTAATTGAGTCTGCTGTTGCTCCAACTCCTGTTTCTGCTATTATGCATGCGGGTTTAGTAAATGCTGGCGGTATCATGTTAACTAGATTTTCACCTCTTTTTCATGATGATATTGCACAAATAATTTTACTAATTTTCTCTAGTATTTCTATCTTAATAGGTACAGGAATTAGTTTAGTCCAAGTTGATTATAAACGTCAGCTAGTAGGTTCAACTATTGCACAAATGGGATTTATGCTTATTCAATGTGCATTAGGCGCCTATTTAGCGGCTATTATTCATTTAATTTTACATGGTTTGTTTAAAGCTACACTATTTTTACAAGCTGGTTCTTCCGTGCAACGTTTTGGGGTAGTGAATCAGTCTAATGAAAAGATGTCCAATTTATGGATTATAGTTGGGCGTGTTTTAGGATTATTTATAGCAATTACTTTCTGGTTTATGACTTCTGGAGAGGGGTATCAACTAGTTAGTGCGTTAATCTTAGGCTGGTCACTATACTTTTCATGGAAACAGCTTGTTGTTTTTGGAGAGGGAAGAATGGGACGAATTGCTGGCGTAATTGTTTTGATTGGATTTTCTCTCATTTACTTTACCGTTCATAATTCTCTTTATAAATGGTTGCATACTGATATTTATCAAAGTGTTCAACCTTCAGCTCCAGCCGTTATCTTTGTTATATGTATTTTACTATTTAGTAGTGTTATTAGTACTTTCGTTACTCGTCATCAATCTTCTACTTTATTCGCTGTACTTTATCTTTGGTTAGTTCGAGTAGGTGAGGCGAGACGAAAGTCAGTAGAAAGTCACCCAAGCTATCTGAAACATTATGTATCAAAGGGAGGTAATTCGTGATGAGCATACCGTCAATATTAAAGAAAGATACAAACATTGATATGCAAGAAAATAATATAAATGATTTAGTTGCATCTGCTAGCCGAGTTATTGCGCCACTTTGGCCTATCTCTACGTTTGCAGCTCACCACCCTTGGATGGGACTTGAAAAGCAATCATTTGAACAAGTCGCAAATTGGTTAAAAGAAGCTCGTAATGTGGATATTTATCCTAGTGCCTCCATGATTCATTCGGCAAAAGCGAAAGGTGAGATTGAGGAATCATTTTTACAAATGAGTTTGTCTCGTTGGCTGGATTCACAATCTTTTCATATTCCGCGAGAGAAAGCAGAGCGATTTTGCCAAGCAGCTTTAAAGTTAGAAAAATTACCTTCTAGTCTATTATCATCGCCAGAAGTAAATAAATTGGCAGAAGAAATGAATTATATAAATACAGCAAGTATGCAAGCCTCTGTTATGCAGCCAATAAGTTCGCTTATAGAGAGTCAAAATAGTGAAAACCTATCTGATGTTCTTAATTATCATATCATTAAATGGTGTAAATTATATCTTGATGAATCCGGATCAAATTGGACGATGCCAAATCGAGAGAAAGGTTTTTATCGCGCATGGCAACACCTTATTAAATTTGATCCAGCGCTCAGTAAAAATGAGCGTAAAGTTTTAAAAAATTGGCCACAAGATGCCGAAGTAGCTTTAGCGAGAGCATTATCTGAACTAGGAATTTCTGAATCTAACATACAATCTTACCTTGAAGGGCACTTACTTTCTTTGCCTGGGTGGTCAGGAATGATACGATGGCGCTCACAACAATCAATTCAGGAACAGGAACTTCTCATAGAATATTTAGCAGTTCGAATTTCTATGGAGCTGGCTATTGTAAAACCTTATTTACCTTTAAAAAATCAAAAGGTTGAGAAAAAAGTTTCGATCGTCCCACTTATAGCTTCTTGGATCTATTGGGGGAATATTTCAACACGGGAATGGTTACAAATGCCTGCTACTGAACAAAGTGAATTATTAGTATTCGCTTATCGTTTTGATGAAAATATTCGCAAGAAACTTTGGCTGGAAGCTTGGGAACAAACGCATGCAGAGCAATTAAGGGAGAAGATTGCTTCTACACAACGTGCAACCAATGATAAAAAGCGTGTATTAGCTCAATTAGCATTCTGTATTGATGTACGTTCAGAACCGTTTCGTCGCCATCTTGAAAAATTAGGTCCGTTTGAAACATTTGGAATAGCTGGTTTCTTTGGGTTACCAATTGCAACTAGTGAACTAGGTAGTAATAACAACCATCCTTCTTTGCCAGTTATACTCAAACCGAAACATCAAATAAAAGAGCTCACAAATGAAAATGAACTTAAATCTTATGAGCAACGTAAGAGGGTAGGCAGTTCGGTACGTTATACTTTTAAAACGATGAAACAGAACGTACTGACAAGTATGGTGCTACCTGAGTTAAGTGGTCCTTTACTTGGTCTACAGATGGTGACAAGAAGCTTTGTCCCAAGAGGAGTTGGTGGCTTCATTCGTAACCTTCGTAAAACTATGTTACAAAAACCTGATACAACATTCTCGCTTAATCATGTTCATGACACAAAGGGCGAGATACCTATCGGTTTTACGAAAGAAGAAAAAGTGAACTATGTGCGTCAAGCTTTAAAAATGGTGGGACTGACAGAAAAATTTGCTCCTTTAGTTGTAATGTGCGGACATAGTAGTCAAAGTACGAACAATCCTTATGCTGCAGCACTTGAGTGTGGTGCTTGTGGCGGAGCAGCAGGAGGATTCAATGCAAGAGTTTTTGCTACTTTATGTAATCTCCCAGAAGTGAGAGAGGCGTTGTTTGTGGAAGGTATTAAAATTCCTGAGGATACCATTTTTGCAGCAGCTGAACATAAAACAACAGTGGACGAATTGGAATGGATTTACGTCCCAGAACTTTCGGAAACTGCGCAAGAAGCATTTGATTGTATCGAATCGATTATGCCAAATGTGAGCCAACATGCAAATAGAGAGCGTTTAACGCAATTACCAAATTTTAAAACGAAAATAAAAAATGCGAGTAAAGAGGCACATCGATTTGCAGAAGATTGGAGTGAAATACGTCCAGAATGGGGATTAGCTCGTAATGCATCTTTTATTATCGGGCAACGAGAATTAACTCAGGATTGTGACTTAGAAGGTAGGGCTTTCCTTCATAATTATGATTGGAAACAGGATGAAAGTGGCGATATATTAGCTAACATTATTGCAGGACCAGGAACAGTAGCTCAGTGGATAAATCTACAATATTACGCTTCAACTGTAGCTCCTCATTATTATGGTAGTGGAAACAAAACAACCCAAACTGTAACCGCGGGTCTAGGTGTTATGCAGGGAAATGCAAGTGATTTGTTGCCAGGCTTACCTTGGCAATCCGTTATGCAGTCAGATAGTGAAACGTATCATTCACCACTTCGTTTACTAATTGTAATTCAAGCGCCTAGTCAATATATAGAACGTTTGCTAAATAATGATTTCACATTTCGAGAAAAAGTTCAAAATGGATGGGTTAGACTTGCAAGTGTTGATCCAGAGGGACACTGGAAAAACTGGTAACAATCATGTAATGAATTATCAACTATTGTTACTAGCTTAAAAGTTTCATAAATAAAATAATGAAGAAGGAGTGCTCCATATGAATTCAAAGAATAAAAAAGTTTTATTGTTAACAGACATTAAACATGAAATAGAGCCTATTATCCAACAAGTAACTAACATTCAACAAGAAAACATGTTGACTATACACAGCTACGATTCTGTAATTGTGCATCCTTATGGAGATATAATGAGATCTATTATTATTGCTATTTATCAAGAAAATGTTAAAGAAATTTTCGTTGTAGGAATAGAGGATAAAGAAACTGATGTAGTTAATCTACAAATTCAACGTGATTCCATAAAAAATAACAGGGAACTAGACTATCTCTTTGAAAATTGCATGCCTGAATTTTCAAGTGGTAGCCTTGATGAATGGCTAAGTGGAAAAGAAAATGTTAGTGAAAATATTGAGAAGAGTATAGATATGATTTGTCATCATCCACTAGTACCGTCTGATGTTAAAGTTCATGGTTTCAAGATTGATAGAACAGGGGAAAAAGAAACGGTTGTTAAAGTTTCTGTTAATAAAGTAGTGAAACAAATGCATTCTTATGTGTAAGTTATCGATAGATAAGCAACTTTTATTTAGTAGATACTATAATATGTTAAATATTTGGAGTTGTTTCCTTTAAAAAAGAGTAAAAGAAATCTTCTATAAATGGAGATCTTTTGCTCTTTTTATAATAAAAATAAAAAATTATTTGACGTTTTTTCGAAAAAATTTTTAAGACAAGGCTTTTAGGTTTATGAAAACCTTTATTCATGATAGCAAGATAATTTTGATAAGAAGTATATAGTAAGAATGATTTGGAGATACCGATGGGGATATAACTATTTTATTTAGGACGGTGCAATTAAAATGGATTTACAGAAAGGGAAATTATATTGGAACACGACTTTTTCTAATACACCTTCTTATCCTCGTTTGGACGAAGATATAAAATGTGACGTACTAATAATAGGAGCAGGAAGTTCGGGTGCTCAATCAGCATACTATTTGAGTGAATCAGATTTAAATATTGTTATCGTTGATAAAAGAAAGGTAGGACATGGAAGTAACCTTACAAATACAGCACTTATTCAATATTTAGGTGATAAGATGTTTTTTGAACTTGTAAATACATTTGGGGAAGAGTATGCAGTTAAGCATATGAAATTATGTGAACAAGCTATTAATGATATTGAATATGCTGATCAAAACTTGCCTTATTGCTCTGACTTTAAACGACGTGACAGCTTATATTATGCAAGTTATGAAGAGGATATAAAGAAATTAGAAAAGGAACTGTATTATTTACATAAGCATGATTTTAAAGCGGCTTGGTTATCAGAAAAACAAATTGGACAGAGATATCCATTTAAAAAACGTGCAGCTATTTATACGTATAATGATGGTGAAATAAATCCTTATAAATTTACACATAGTTTATTAGAACAAGCCTCTAATAAAGGAGTTCACATTTATGAAGATACAGAGATTGTTGGCAAAAAGTTAGAGAAAGAATGTGCTATCTTTTATACAAAGGAGGGCAATTCTATTACTGCCAATAAAGTAATTGTGGCTGCAGGATATGAAGGATTGGAATTTAAAAAGGAAAAGAACGCTACACTGATTAGCTCATATGCAATTGTTACTAATCCTGTGGAAGATTTATCTTCTTGGTATAAACGCACTCTCATTTGGGAAACTGCGAGACCATATATTTATATGAGAACTACTGTAGATAATAGGATTATTATAGGTGGATTAGATGAAGATACAAACATTGCTCAAGAAAGAGATTCAAAATTAATCCATAAAAAAGAGAAATTAGTGAATGAATTTAATAAGCTCTTTCCCAATATAACAGTTGAACCTGAATTTTATTTAAGTGCTTTTTATGGTGGTACTCATGATGGTTTACCTATAATTGGAATGTATGAAGAGTTTCCAAATTGTCACTTTATCTATGCGTATGGAGATAATGGATTAGTTTATAGTATGGTACTTTCTAAAATTGTTCGAGATATAATTATTAACGGTTCAAGTCCAGATTTGAATTTATATTTACAAACTAGACCAAAACTAAATGAGTAAACTGCATGTATACAAAATCATAGTAGTAAGGAGCATATTTAGGATTCCATTATAAAAAAAGCTATTTTAAATGTATTAGTTTCATGTGACTATTTGTTATGTTTATGAATGCTTAAATAAAGCATTCATAAACAATATTATTTGTTAAATCCATTCATTTTACTAAGTTCAGTTATTTGTATAATCCATTCTTTTTTTAGGTAGGGTAGAGTTGCTTGGATATGATGATATTCCCATTCTTCCTCAATGGTAGGGTAAAGATTAAATAAGTATTTTTCTTCATCATTTGTTACACTTGCTTTAGGATTGCCAGTAAGTTTAAAATAAATGTCGCACCATCGGCTATAGTTTGTTAACATGAATAAAAAATTAGGACATGTGAATTCGATGAGGTATATTTCTTTCTCTAATTGAATATCTGATAGTAATTCTCTTGCAGTCTCATAAGTAGGCTTCTTTTGGTAACCATTGCATGAATGCCATGCCCAAATGGGTAAATCTATAATAAATTCAATACCTTTCTGTTTCATGTGTCTTACAATGTATTTATATGCTGTGCAATCTTCTTTACTAACAAAAATAGGATCGGCTATAAGCTTACCTTCATTCAAAAGTGTATTTATGGCATTTTGGTTTTGAAAAGTCCATAGGATTGTTGAATCTATAGATGTATTTAAGTTTGATTGTTTATAAAATTGTTTTTTCATCTTTCTCTCCATTTTCTTTTTTATTTTATAAGAGTTTAAGATAAGTACAAAGTGCATTATATTTTTATCTTTATTAAGAGTTGGAAAAATCCATTAAAGATAGAAGAGTTTGTTTGCAATTACAAAAAATGATTCTTATAATCATTTAAAAATAACAGAAGTATTTGTTCTAATAAAGAATGAATTGTGCTTTAAGAATTAGAAAGGATAGCCATGCAAAATAAAATTATTGTTATGTTTCAAAAAGATTTTCGTTTATATGATAACCCAGCTCTATTTGAGGCTGTTCAGTCTGGTGAGGTTCTTCCTGTATATATACAAGATGAAACTTTTTCAATAGGAAGTGCGTCAAAGTGGTGGTTGCACCATGCTGTAATAGATGTAAAGAAGCAACTTGAGGCATTGGGCTCTACTTTAATAATTCGTAAAGGACGTACGGAGGAAGAAATACTTTCTCTCATAGAGCAATTAGATATAACGGCTGTATATTGGAATATTTGTTATGATCCGGACAGATTACAATCTAATCAAAAAATGAAAATGATGTTAGAGGATAAAGGTATTATCTGTAAAGAATTTAATTCGCATTTATTATTAGAACCGTGGATTATTAAAAAGAAAGATAACACTGAATATAAGGTGTTTACGCCTTTTTACAATGCATTTCAAAAGCAGGTAATACCTAAACCTTTTAGCAGAGTGCAGAGTATAAAGTGGGGGAACTCTTTACCAGCAAGCTTATCTGTTTCAGAATTACAATTGTTGCCGATTATACCGTGGACATCTCATATGGAAGTAATATGGGATCCGACAGAAGAAGGGGCATATAAAACATTCAAGAAATTTTTCTCTAGTAAATTAGTCTCTTATAGTGAAGGAAGAGATTTTCCAGGTCAAAATGTCCATTCGATGTTGGCACCGTATCTTTCATTTGGTCAAATATCAGTAAAGCTAATGTTTCATTACTTAATAAATAAAAGTACCGAAAGACAATGTAGTCTTTTTGAAAAACAAGTTAATAGCTTTATACGTCAATTAATTTGGCGAGAGTTTTCTTATTATTTACTATATCATTATCCATTTACAGTATATAAACCTCTTAATAAGAGCTTTGAAAATTTCCCGTGGGATAAGGAAGAGGAGTTATTAAGAGTATGGCAAAAGGGGAAAACGGGTTATCCGTTTATTGATGCGGGAATGCGAGAACTATGGCAAACAGGTTTTATGCATAACCGGGCAAGAATGGCTGTAGCCTCTTTTCTTGTAAAGCATTTGTTAATTCCGTGGCAAGAAGGAGCAAAATGGTTTATGGATACACTACTAGATGCTGATATTGCAAATAATACAATGGGATGGCAATGGGTTGCTGGAAGTGGAGCAGATGCATCACCGTACTTTCGTATTTTTAACCCAATCACACAAGGAGAAAAGTTTGATAAAAATGGAGAGTATATAAGAAGATGGGTACCAGAATTAAGAGATATCCCAAACAAATATATACATAAGCCTTGGGAAGCACCTGAGCATATTTTACAAAAATCCAATATAAAACTTGGGGATACATATCCTTTTCCGATTGTTGATCATAAGGCAGCACGGGAGAGAGCCCTTTGTGCATATAAAAGTATGAAAGAATTTGTATGAAATAGGTTAAACAATATGTATTTTGAATTTTAATATTAGAATTTTATCCATTACAAGGACATACTAATCATATAAAGTTTCTATAATCTTCTAGTAAAAAGGAGAATGTTTATGAAAAAATCTAGTATTATAGTATTTTTACTAACATATGGTTTGTTTTATGTTTCTAGTGTTTTATTCCCTATTGATCGTACTTGGTATGATGCGTTAGAAAAGCCGTCTTGGACACCATCTGGTATGACAATCGGAATGATATGGGCTGTATTATTTGGACTTATTGCATTATCAGTTGCAATTATTTACAACAACTATGGATTCAAGCCAAAAACATTTTGGTTTATTTTCCTTTTAAATTATATGTTCAATCAAGCGTTCAGCTACTTTCAATTTAGCCAAAAAAATTTATTTTTAGCAACAGTAGATTGTTTACTAGTCGCTATTACTACGTTACTTCTCATTATGTTTTCTTCCAATTTATCTAAAGTATCGGCATGGTTGCTAATCCCATATTTTTTATGGTCTGCATTTGCTACATATTTATCTTGGACAATTTATAGTATAAATTAAAGACGTAAATGAAAACTTGAGCACAAAGAAAATGCTCGAGTTTTTATGTTTATTAATGATAATCTAAAGTATAGAATATACACATCTTAGGGAGGTCATATGTGTGAAGAAATGGATAAAAATTGTTCTGTACTCTGTATTAGGTATTTTAATGATCGGAAGTATTACTTTTTTAACTTGGTCTCAGTTTACTTATAAACCAACGAAAGAGGCTTTGTCTTTAGTAGATGATAAAAAAGATGCAGATTATATAGTTTTTGGAGAGAAAGATGCAAAAATAGGAGTTATTTTTTATCAAGGAGCTAAAGTAGAAGCCGAGGCTTATAGTTACTTAGGAGAAGCTCTTGCAAAAGATGGGCATTTTGTAGTAATGCCTAAGTTACCATTAAATTTAGCGATATTTGGAATAAATGAGGTAGATAGTGTAATTGAACAGTATCCTGAAGTTCAAAAATGGTATGTTGCTGGGCATTCAATGGGTGGAGCTATGATTTCTAGGTATGCCTTTCAACATGAAGAAAAGGTAGACGGGATTATTTTCTTAGGTTCGTATCCTGCAGATGACTTCTCTACTAAGTCGATTCCAATGTTATCAATTTACGGGGAAGTAGATGCTTTAGCAACTGTAGAAAAAATAGAGAACAATAAAAAGTTAATGTCAAAGAATAATACTATGCACATGATAAAAGGGGGGAATCATGCTAATTTTGGCATGTACGGTGAGCAAAAAGGTGATAATGCGAGTTTAATTACGCCAAAAGCACAACGAGATGAAACAGTGAAAGTAATTGAAGAATGGTTATTGAAACAATGATAACGAATTTAATAAATCTACCGAAAGAATTCTCCCAGCGGTAGATGGAAGAGAGAATAAAGAGCCAACTCGTATGAATTGGCTCTTTTATTTATTTGCTATCTCCAATTGTCCCCTTATTTTCTCCGGAATATCCTCTTTAGAAATAATATCGTAAGAATACACATACTTTCCTTTTACATGAATTTTTAAGTAAGTTTTTCTTATAAAATCATTAGGCGTGTTCGTTCCAACATTATATTCTTTTTCATTGCTTAATTCATCAACAGCTTTTAGTGAGTACATAGCTTTTCCTTTTTGATGATAATCCGGAACACCATATCCTTTCGCAACGGCATATACATTTTTTTCTTCAGCAATCGGATTAAATCTGTCTAAATCCCCGCGTAATATGAAAGGTAGTAAGTATATAGGAAGGCCTATTCCTAATATGCAAATTACAAATTTTCTCATTATCGTTTCTCCTCTTGTTCATTTACATGCTTCAGTATAGAAAAAAATTCTTATAAATATAGAGGGAAATTTCTTAAGGTTTTCTTAATAAAGTTTAACCGTGTGAAAAAAACTAACTTGAGCATTAAGCTTGCGGAATGAATAACCAAATAACTTTTTTCTTTATTTTTTGATATTTCTTAAGAACCTATCAAGAAATAAGTGAGTTTTAGGATTTAGAATAAATGTATCTTACAGTAATAAGAGAATTATCTAAATAAATTAGAGTGAGAACAATTAAAGAAAGTATCTTGTGGGGTGCTGCTTTCTTTTAGAATAGAGAACCCCATGGGTCAGTTACATGTAATGCAGCGCTGCGCTTCTATGTCACTGAAAAATCCAATGATAAAAAAAAGAGGGGGAAGGCATTTTTTATTGAAGTTTGTTAATGATAGATTTTTAACTAGTTAGGGGGGAGCGTAAAATAGATTATTAATCTCTTTAATAATTTTTATTTTCCTTATAGTTGGCATGTTTTATTAGAAATTTTAAATTTTGGAAGGAGAATCAATAATTATGGGTAAGAAAAGAAGAATAAGTAATAAGTTATTACTTGTCAGTGCAATTTTTACAATAGCAATTCCTTCAGTCTCATATGCGGAGGAAGTAATTTCACCTGAAAATTTTACGAGTTCTTCAAGTTTGTATGAGGGACGGAATACGGAAGTATTGAAAACAAGCTTATATCCTGATACATATAACTATCCGTTTAACTACCAATTTAGTTCGAAATTAAAGGAAGCAAACACAACTATAAAAAAAGTAGACAATAGTGATGATGAAAATCCTATTATATCTACTACTCTTTCATTTATTCGCCATATGAATAGTGAAGATTATAAATCTGCATTTGATTTAACCTCAAGGTCATTACAGAAAATAATATCCGAAGAATGGTTGAAGAGCTATTGGGGGGGACTCCCAGTGCAATTACAAGCAGGTTCTTTTATAGAAATTGGAGAGGTTACACAAAAAGAGACAAATCCTGTTCATACAAATGTGGAGATTCAATTAGTTTTTGAAAAAATGACTGTACCTTTACTAATTAAACTAGATCCATCTGGAAAAATAGACGATTTTCAACTCAGCATGTCGTTTAGTCCTGTTGCAGAGCGTCCATCATATAGTAAGCCTGAGTCATTTGTTGATAAAGAAGTAGTAGTTGGAAGTGGTGCATTTCCATTACCAGGAACATTGTCGGTTCCAAAAGGAAAGGGGCCTTTTCCAGCGGTTATTCTTGTTCAAGGATCAGGAGCAACTGATCAGGATGAAACAGCGTTTGCTTTAAAACCATTTCGCGATTTAGCTGAAGGTCTTGCATCGAAGGGAATTGCTGTCCTTCGCTATAATAAAAGAACGTATGAACATGGGTTGAAAACACAATTCAGTCCCTTTTATACAGTTGATAAAGAGACAACAGATGATGCTCTTCTTGTAACTCAATTTCTTAAAAATGAGCCTCTAATAAATAAGAATCAAATATATATTCTTGGTCATAGTCAAGGTGGAATGATGCTTCCGAAAATGATTGAAAAAGACCAAAATAAAAATATTGCTGGAGCAATTGTAATGGGAGGGCCAGCTCGTACGATCCAAGACGTTGTTTTAGATCAATTTGAGTACCTTTTCTCTATTGGAGCAATGAACCTGGATCAATATAAATTCTACAAATCGCAATTTGAATTATTAAATGATCCCAATTTCTCTGGTCAGAATCCCCCAAAAGATTTTTACTTAGGGTCAGCAGTATTTTGGGATTCTATACGGAAAATTAAAGCGGCAGAAATGTCAAAAGAACAAAAGACACCGCTTCTTATTATTCAAGGAGAAAGAGACTATCAAGTTCAATCAAAAATTGAAATTCCTCTTTGGAAAGAACAATTAAAAGAACGAGATAACGTAGATTATCGACTATATCCAAAGTTAAATCATTTCTTTACAGAGGGTGATGGGGAAATAAGT
The DNA here is from genome assembly GCF_039134555.1 of Bacillus sp. BR3(2024). Lineage (NCBI taxonomy): Bacteria > Bacillati > Bacillota > Bacilli > Caryophanales > Bacillaceae > Bacillus > Bacillus sp. BR3(2024). Next base: position 2,989,023 of record NZ_CP152433.1, on the reverse strand, counting down.
AAGCCAGATGAATATTATAGTCCTGCTAATATCCCTGAGTATGTTATAAATGATATTGCTGCTTGGGTGCAAGGCAGATCGCAATTAAATTAGCAACCATATGTTTTAATAAGGACTTTCTTTCCGTAATCAAAATAGAAATATTTTGATTAGGTTGTATGTTTTTTTAAAGCACTCTTTGAAAAGGAGTGCTTTTTTATTTTGCTATGATTTCTATAAAACAATGGGCTTACCTTCCAAACAAATCGTTATTTGGAGCGCTTTTATCAAAGCAAAGTGCTTGTGACATTTCTTTGATATTAAAAACATGAATAACCTATTGTGTAAAATTTTTTGAAAATTTAGGTTTAACATCTTTAAAATAGGTGTATTACATATTACATAACAACTAAATAAAAAAATAAAAAATCTAAAGGAGGAAAGATACGATGCATACGAATGAAAGAAAAACGGTAGTTTATGAATATCAAAATGAACAGGAAGTAGTTATGAAAGTAAAAGAGCTAGAATTGCAAGGGGTTCGCCACGATGACATTTATGTTTTAGCACATGAAAAACATATAACAAAAAGGATTGCGGATGATACAAACACAAATACGATTGGAGTAAAAGAACAAGGATTGGGAACAAGTATTATCAACTTTTTCTCCAAAAAAGGGGACGAACTTCGAAATCAAATGGAAGAAATGGGGTTGTCGAAGGAGGAAGCTAACTTATATGAAGAAAAACTAGATCAAGGGAAGATTTTACTCCTAGTAACAGCTGAAGTACCAATGGCGAATGCTAGGCAGCCGCAAAACTATCATTCTCTGTAATAGATTGCAACATCTGATAAATAGGTAAGGGAATTATTTTAGTTTGTAGCATGGAAGAAAATAAAAATAGAAAAGGATGAGAAAAATGAAACATACAATATTTAAATATGCTGTGATTGGAATTACGACCGGAGTCATAGTCTCCCTATTAAAAAAAGAAAATCGGAAAGCTATACAAACAAAAGGAAAAAGCGTAAAAGAAAAACTACAAGAAGGAAACATAAAGGAAACATTGGAGAAGGTAACTGAGACAAGTAAACAATTTTCTGTAACTGCAGCTAATGTTGCAAAACAAACATTACCACAACTGCTTACAGCCACACCAGTTGTCATTTCTACCATTAAAGACTTAACAGAAAACGAAAATAATAAAAAGAAAACAGGTGAAAAGGATTACGAAATAAATGAAAATAGTAAGAACTTAGACGGGGAAAAAACGAAAAATGAAAAGAAATATGTGAAAGAAGGGAAAGAAGAGAGTGCCTAGATTTAATTCTAAAAATAGAAAGTGAGGAAAAAAGTATGAAATCTCTGTATGCAATTGATGTAGGAATTGGCTTTACCAAAAGGGCATATCGACAGGATGTAGATTCTGAGATGACAATCAAGAGTGAAGCTTCCACACTAGCCCCTGTACCTAATCATGCTGAAAGTGAAGATTTAACAAAGGTAAGTTTTATAGACTTAGATTTTGCATACTACATGGGAAATGAAGCACATCAATCTGACGCTTCGTTTCTTCCTCCATTTGACGAAGAAATAGAAAATTATTATGAAAGCGAACGATTTAAACAACAAATATTTGGTTGCATTGCAAAGGATTATAAAGAAAATGTCGTGTTACCTCTAGTTGTTACTGGGCTCCCCGTTACTTGTTTTGGTAGTCAGCATGAGCAATTACAACGTGCACTAAAAAAAGAGACTTCCGTACAAATTGATGGGAAATTTATTCATATTACGGTGGAAAATGCTTTGATTCTTCAGCAACCGGTCGCTTTACATGCCTATTTCTTAAAAGAGGGAATCATTCAGGAACGAGATCGCATCTTAATTATTGATGGCGGATTTCGTACAGTAGAAATGACAGATATGAAACAGAATGTCATTTTAAATCATTATGAGGCGGAACTAGGATGTAGCAAGCCTTTGAAAAATATTAAGAATATCGTGCAGAATCATGAGGGTGAAAGTAATCAATTGCATATTAACGACATGCCAAACATATTAGAAAAAGGATATGAATGTCGAGAAGAAAATCATGAGACAAGTCAGGTTCATACTTTGATTCAAAAAGAGTTGGATGCACACTTCCAAGACGTCATGCGTGTATTACAAGAACAATTTAAGTTAGAACAGTATAACACTATTATTTGGACAGGAGGAATAGTAGATCTCCACAAAAAACGAATTGAAAAAATGCAAAGTGAAATTTCTTCTTTCCGTATGGTAGACGCTTCGAAAGAGGCTGCACTCCATGGATACTACATTATTGGGAGTCAAGTATTTGAGGACATTACCAATCAATCTGCATATGAATCCAAATTATAATAACGAATGAAATGGAGTTCGTTGAATAGACGTGCCAAATTATGTAGCTTCTTTTCCACATATAATAAATTCTTTATAAGAAAAGATAAAAAGTGCTTGTATAGAGGAAATGTTTAAAATTGAAAATAAAAATAACTAATATATAGGGGGTCTTCCTTTTAAAAGAATAAGACCTCCTATGTTATTTATTTTGTAATTTAGATGATCTAAAAACTCTTCCTCCAAGACATGAATACCTACATACAAATTTCGTATTACGGATATGATTCAATCAAACATAAAACTATTTAGAAAGGAAGAATAATATGGAATGCATAAAAATGACGAAATGGAGTTGGTATCATGTGAAAACTAGTGAGCTTGAAAAACTTTCTTCTATAATCCCTCGTGATGTAACATCTTATTTCGCTCAATTTGTAAAGAAAATAAGTTCTCCTTGTGAAAATGGATTATATGTTTATACGTTATCACCAAGTCAAACTTGTGTATATGGTTCGTTTTTATATGATCAAGATAAAAAGGACGCCAAAATTCAAAAATTTCTTCATTATTTCGTAGCTGATGGAATACTGATAACAGTTCAGGAAAAAGAGGAAGAGGATTTCCAAAAAATAATACATAATTTCCCTATGGGTACAAAAAATTGTAATAGTTCCGCTGAAGGATTATGTGCTATCTTATCAATGTTTATATCTCATTATTTGCGAAAGGTTGACTACTTTGAAAACAATTTCAGAAATGTATTATGGGATTTTTATCATCATAATAACATAGCAGTTTTAGAAAGGATTTATCATATTCGTCATGAATTATTTATGAACACACATGTGTTTCGCTTAATACAAGAAGTGTTACAAGGCCTAAAAGAAGCTTGGTTAGAAAAACTAACAAACACCCTTTGTTATAAACAAACATACGTAAAATTAGAGCGTGGATTACAACTTGTTAAAGAGTACCAAGAAGAATTAGACACGATGATTCATTTACAAGAAGTTGTTTCTTCTCATCGTGGGAATGAAATTATGAAAGCTCTTACTGTATTAACTGCTGTGAGTACGCCTTTGACAGCCTTAGGAGCATTATGGGGTATGAATTTTAAATACATGCCTGAACTAGAATGGAAATATAGCTATTTAATCGCTCTCTTATTTATTATTTTCACAACAGCGGGTATGTATATGTATATGCGATTCAAAGGATGGACAGGTGACTTATTACGAGTAAAGAAAAAGAAATCTTTTTTTAAATCTAATTAATCCTGTTTATAAAAAATATGATAGATATATGGTTTGTAATATTTATTAATTGAGATAGCACCATATCCCCATCAAGTTAAAGTTTTGATGTCCTCACAATGATAAAAATGGTGAATATTTATATGAAAGATTAGAGCTCTCCTTCCTGTAGGAGAGCTCTAATCTTTATTTAAAAACTATATCATATACTCTGAAATTTGTCCGGATTCAATTTAGAATATGGCAAAAGAGAACTTGCGATTAAAAACAAGCTCTCTTTAAAAGAAATAACGTAATTGAGATACTTATATAGTAACAATTGTTTTCTTCTAATTCCATATGTCATATGTTGAGAAATAAATTATAAATGGATTGATAAAGCTAAAATGAATGATTGACATAATATTTTGACGATAATATAATGAATCTCGAATTCAAGATAACTTGTAAAGGATTGGTAATTATGAGCGTGATTAACGATGAGAGCTTATCTTTAAAGTTATTTGTTATATTATCAAGGGCAGTACAGTCAATTACTAAGCGTATTGAAGAGGATATAAAAAGTTATGGACTTAATCCAACTGAATTTGCAGTGCTTGAGCTACTGTATAGTAAAGGCGATCAGCCTATACAAAAAATTGGAGACAAAATATTACTTGCAAGTAGTAGTATCACGTATGTAGTGGATAAGTTGGAAAAGAAGAGGTTCTTAATACGAAAACCATGTCCTAAAGACCGCCGTGTCACGTATGCGTCAATTACTTCAGAAGGTATTGAACTAATGGATATTATTTTTCCCCAGCATAAAGAGGCGATTCAGCAAATATTTGGTGGTTTGGACTATACTGAGAAAAAAATGATAATCGAAAAGTTGAAAAAATTAGGGTATTATGCACTAGAACTATAAATCTTTAGAAATATATCTCGAATTAGTAATGTCCTAATTAAATATAATTTAAATAAATAGGAGGAAAAATTAATAAATGGTAGTAAATTTATTATAATACAAAATGAATAAAGCGTGTAATTTCAATCGGTATAATATGAAATAAAGTTGTTATGTTAATGTATACATATCGTCCTTTAAATTATAAATCTTTCATAAAGCGGAGAGTGGGTATCAAGAATGGAATTACGTCATTTAGAGTATTTTATTCAAGTTTGTAATAATAATAGTTTCACTAAAGCTGCGGAAGTTCTAGGTATTTCACAGCCGACTTTAAGTCAACAAATACGAGTTTTAGAAGGTGAACTTGATACACCCTTGTTTCATCGAGTTGGAAGAGGTATCAAAATGACAGAAGCGGGTAAGCTGCTATTTGATAAAGGAAAATTTATCATGAAACAATTTGATGACGTTTATAATGAAATTTTTGAATTAAAGGGTGTAAAAAGAGGTGTGATTACTATAGGAGGTTTATTAGAGGATCTCACTTATTTAACACCCTATATTATGAAGTTTCAACAACATTATCCCAACATTGTAGTAAAGATTATAGAATCCGAAGTTGCTGTAAATCAAATCGTTGACAAAAATATTGATTTCGGGATTACACGTAGTGCTCAAATTCCAGACACATTAACAAACACCCTTTTGTATAGTGAAGAGCTCGTCCTTGTAATTCCCAAAAATCATCCTTTGAATGAAAAATCATTTGTTTCTTTTCGAGAATTAGTAGGGCTCAGTAGAGTAATGGTTTCATGTAGTTGTCGTGAATCTATTAAGATATATTGTGAGAGTTTAGGGTTATCTTTATCTGAAGCAAATATAGAAACAAAATCTTCTATTTCTCTATTGAGCCTTGTATACAATGGACATGGTGTTGCCATAATACCTCTTTCACTGGTTAACTTTGTTAATAATGATACTTTGAGCATAGTTCGTATTACTGATCCAACACCAAGTCAAGATATTAATCTTATACACTTTGATGATAAATTTTTAAGTTTTGCAGCACGCATCTTTATGCAGAAGTTAAATGATTCTCAAAAAGTATCAGTGTAATAGAAATAATAATGATCCTAGTGTAACAATTGAAAAAATTAAAATCTATATTAAAGTCGAAGGACAGTGGATTTATATGTGTGGTGTAGTCGATCAAAAAGGGGGATACCATTGACTTTTAATTAAGGAAAAAAGGACAGACTTTGCAAGGAGAGAAGGCTATCAAAAACAAGTTAAGTTAATCAATCAATCAATCAATCAATTCTTCGGTCTTATCGCATAGTAACAGATTCCATGTAGGGATATACACTGCTATTTTGAATTTATATATCCTTATTGTAGAAAGAAAACCACCGGCATTATACCGGTGGTTTTGATTTAGAAAGCAAAGCAAGTACAACCAATACCCCATTTAGTTCCATCTTTTCCTATTACGGTATGAGTGTGTTGATGGAGAGGGTTACTACAACTATGTAACTTGTTATCATGGGAATCGTGAGAAAGTATAGTGTTGGCTAGGTTAGCACCACCATAACCATAAACGCCCGTCGGTGACCAATCAGGTGATGCTGGCGGCAATTCAGGTGATAAGTTTTTAAATTCATTATTTCCATAAACAACCTGCCCACCCATAATGGTGAGCAATGATTCAAGGTCTTTGATTTCTTCTTCCGGCACAGTAAAGTAGTCAGCAGACAATACAGCAATATCAGCAAACTGACCTACTGCCAGGGTTCCTTTTTTACCTTCATCGCCAGAGAACCACGCACTTCCTTTTGAATATAATTCCAGGGCTACTTTTCTATCAAGTTTATTTTTTTCATCGTATATGGAAAGCCCACCAATGGTTTTTCCAGCAACCATCCAGTAAAGAGCAACCCAAGGGTTATAGCTGGAAACCCTGGTTGCATCACTACCGGCGCCAACAGGTATACCAAGGTCTAACATACGATAAATCGGAGGAGTATGCTTTGCAGCTTCCTTTCCGTATAAGTCAACAAAGTATTCACCTTGAAAAGCCATGCGGTCTTGGATGGCAATACCGCCATTTAAAGCCTTAACACGTTCCATACTACGATCTGAGATTGTTTCTGCATGATCAAACCACCAGCGTAGCCCATTAAAAGGAATTTCTCTGTTAACTTCCTCAAATACATTTAAGAAACGTGTGATTGACTCGTCATAAGTTGCATGTAAACGGAATGGCCAACGGTTTTCCACCAATAGAGAAATTACTTTCTTTAAGTCGGCTTCCATTACTGTAGCTAGTTCGGGCCGTGGCATTTGAAATTTTTCAAAATCGGCTGCCGAGAATACTAACATTTCTCCGGCACCATTCATTTTATACTTATCATTTCCTTGACCGGGAGAAACAATGTTTGCCCATGAAGCAAAGTCTTCATATTCATGATTAGGATTTTGCGTAAATAGATTATAAGCAATACGCAAAGTTAATTGTTCCTTCTCGGCTAAATGTTCAACAACTTTGTAGTCATCAGGGTAATTTTGGAAACCACCACCTGCGTCGATGGCACTTGTAATACCTAATCTATTTAATTCACGCATAAAATGGCGAGTTGAGTTAATCTGGTCGTCAAGATTAAGTACTGGAGCTTTACCCAAACTTGAATAAAGAATAGAAGCGTTAGGGTTAGCAATTAAAAGGCCCGTTGGATTACCTCTTTTATCCCGCTGAATTAAACAGCCTGGAGGGTCTGGGGTATCTTTCGTGTATCCCAGTGCACGTAGCCCTGCACGATTTACAAGTGCTCTATCGTAAAGATGTAGCACAAAGACAGGCGTGTCTTCAGAAACAGCATTAATCTCTTCTAATGTTGGCATCCGTCTCTCTTTAAATTGAAATTCAGACCAGCCTCCAACTACTCTTACCCACTGAGGAGCAGGTGTACGCCTTGCCTGTTCTTTGAGCATTTCTAGAGCAATAAAAAGTGATGGCACGCCTTCCCAACGTAATTCCATATTATAATGCAGACCACCACGAATCACGTGTATATGGGAGTCATTCAGGCCTGGAATAGCTCTCTTTCTTTTAAGGTCTATTTTTTTTGTTTTTTCCGTGGCACTATTAAGAAGCTCATCTCCACCTACTGCAGTGACTAAACCATCAGTTATGGCGATAGCAGATACCTCAGGCTGAGAAGGGTCAAGGGTAGTAATTTTTCCGTTATATAAGATCATATCCGGTAAATTCATGTTCACACCTCGTCTACTTTCTATTATTTTGTAACCATGGATGAAATAATTTACCGAAAATCGGCATGACTACCCATGATAGCAAGGACACTATACATACAGAAACAAAAAAAGCTGACATAATAGGATTCATATGTTTTATAATAGGTCCTATCACTTTAGGAACTAACATGCTAAGAGGCCATACACCCAGAAGGGTAACGATAGACATTTTCCATTTTGGCGGTGGAACTGGCGTTTTCGGAGTAACAAACCAATAAGCCAAACTGCTTTCAGTTTTGTAAGTTGGATTAGTGGCTTGAAATTGCTCCGCCGTTTTTAACAAATCCCGGCGAATATCTGATTCTTGCCAAGTACGTAGATGCTCATACGTATCAAAGCGAAAAATAACAGTATACTCTCTGGATTCGTTACTTGGGACTATTAGATTTACACCTAAATGTCCTGGGAATTTAGTAGCCGCAGCCTCAATTTCATGTCTCCATGTTTCAAACTGTTTTTCTCTACCTTCTTGAATTTCCCATGTAACAATCGTTGTTACTGGATTGCCGGCATCCATCGTGTTCCCTGTATAAGTCTCTTCGACAGCTACTCCTTCTTGTTTCATATTTTCCTGCTTGGAAGCGCGCCATGCACCATAGTATATGCGTATTCTACACCTTGACCATAAGCACCAGTGTGTTCCTTTACAATCTCCATTACAGCATCATAAGTGTCTTTGTGTGCCCAGTCACGTTGGTATTCAAGTAAAACTTGAATTGCTGTCACTGGAATTGCACCAGCTTGTTCTACACGACGCATAGCAGCGTTATGTGCTGTCAAACTAGTACCACCTGAAGCATCATCAACTGCATATACCTCATAGCCAGCTTTAATTGCTTCAAGCACAGGGAATGCAAGGCAAACTTCAGTCCAAAGTGCTGCAAATATTAATTTCTTTCTACCGGTTGCTTTAACTGCCTCAACAAATTTCGGATCTTCCCAAGAGTTCATTGAACTACGTTCTATAATTTCATGGTTTGGGAATATATCAAGAATTTGTGGCCAAAAATAACCAGAAAAGCTGCGTGTTTCAACTGTAGTAAGAATAGTAGGTACGTTAAAAGTTTTTGCTGATTTAGCAAGTAGCATAACGTTATTAATCAATGTTTGTCTATCAATACTTGCAACTCCAAAAGTCATTTGAGGTTGAAAATCAATTAAAATTAAGGCACTGTTCTCCGGATTTAACAATTCTAAATTACTCATAATAAAACGCTCCTTTTTCAATTGTTTATTGAAAGTAATGTATCTTCTGTCAATTGAAGCTCTACTATACTTTTTAATTTAAATTTAGTGCTGATTTAATCAGCACTAAATTTATACTATCTACTTTAAAAAAGGTGATTTAAAGCTATTTCCTTGAGATACATTTATGCATTTTGTTTACTAAGATCTCGCTGAGCTCCTCTATAGCTTCCAATTATATTTTGATAGCCTGGAAGATTGCTAGCAAGCAAATTGCCAAAACCTTCGACATCGTTGCGCCAATCGCGTTGTAATTCGCAAGCTACGCTAAACCAGTTCATAAGTTGCACGCCACTATGTGCCATACGTGTATTGGCAGCATCTGCAACTTGTTTACTGAAAGTTCCTGAAGCATCAGTAACAGCAAATACTTCATATCCAGCTTTTATAGCGGAAAGTGCCGGGAAAGCAACACAAACGTCCGTAACTACGCCTGCGATGATAAGTTGTTTTTTTCCAGTTTTTTCGATTGCTTTTACAAAATCATCATTATCCCATGCGTTAATTTGTCCAGGTCGAGCTATTTTTGGTGCATGAGGAAAGAGATTAACCAATTCTTGCATTAAAGGTCCATTAGGCCCGTTTTCAAAACTTGTTGTTAAAATAACTGGTAAATTAAAAAACTTAGCAGTATGAGCAAGAGCTAAAACATTGTTCTTGAATTCATCAACACCATAGTCACGTACTAGTCCGGACATAAGACCAGTTTGATGATCTACTAAAAGCACAACAGCATCATCTTTGTTAATACGAGAATAGAGATCAGTCATTATGTATTCCTCCTAAAAATTAAGTAATCGAAGAAAGTTTAAATAGTCGGATACTATCATAAGTTTCTTCGTTTATAACTAAGCTGACCAATAATATTGGTTATAGCAGCATTCACAGAACATGAAGTGCTATACAAATTTATAGTATTTGAAAACTGATTCGTTAATCAATTCTAAATTATCTATAATTTGTATAGGTCGTAACTATAGTTGTTTTCACTATAAAATAGATTGGTTTTACCTATACATCCTATAGATAGAACGATATTGATAGTCACCTATTTTTGTTATTACAATTGAATAGGAGTAATGTTCAGTAATTATTTTATGATGCAAAAGGTATTAGAGGGGGGATTGTTCCAAAAGGAGAAAATGAATGCATTGGAACAATAGAGTTTCATACTTAGAATTCACAACATAAACGTGCATGAATAGGTTATGACATTCATCTAGATTATTGAAGAAAAGGATACATATTGGAATATTTTTAGGAGGTAGAAGCATGGCTAAAATTACTGTAGGAACCGAAAAGCAAGAACCAATTGAGATATATTATGAGGATCATGGCACAGGAAAACCAGTTGTACTCATTCATGGTTGGCCGTTAAGTGGTCGATCTTGGGAATACCAAGTTCCCGCTCTTGTTGAGGCTGGATACAGAGTTATAACATATGATCGTCGAGGATTTGGACAATCATCTCAGCCGTGGGAAGGGTATGAATATGATACCTTTACTTCTGATTTACATCAACTATTAGAACATTTAGAGCTTCAAAATGTCACACTTGTTGGTTTTTCTATGGGTGGAGGCGAAGTAGCCCGGTATATTAGTACGTATGGAACAGATCGTATTGAAAAGGCTGTTTTTGCTGGGGCAGTTCCTCCGTATTTATACAAATCAGAGGATCATCCTGAAGGGGCCTTAGATGATGCAACAATTGAAGCATTCAAAAGTGGTGTGATAAATGACCGCCTTGCATTTCTTGATGAATTTACTAAGGGATTTTTCGCGGCTGGTAATCGAACAGATTTAGTTAGTGAGCCATTCCGTTTATATAATTGGGATATTGCAGCCAGTGCATCACCTAAAGGAACACTTGATTGTATTACCGCCTTTAGTAAGACAGATTTTAGAAAAGACTTGGAGAAGTTTAATATACCTACTCTTATTATTCACGGTGATTCTGATGCAACTGTACCATATGAATATAGTGGGAAATTAACACATGAAGCAATTCCTAATTCTAAAGTAGCCTTAATAAAGGGTGGTCCACATGGGCTAAATGCAACGCATGCTAAAGAATTTAATGAAGCACTCCTATTATTTTTAAAGGACTGATTACAACTATATACTTGTTAGTTGATAAATTATAAATAAGTAAAAAATAAAGCTTTATAAAAGATGCTCTTGGATAAATCCAGGAGCATCTTTTTAAATGGTGGTATTGATATGTTAGGTTGATAAATCTTCATTAGTTTCGAATTGAATATTCTTCTTAACAGCAAAAATTTATTGTTTAGAGTTTTTTAGGTCTTTTAGATGTATTGCTATATTACTATCAAGATAATATTTTGAATAATCCGCAAAACAAAGAAATGTACATTTTTTGAGGAAGAAATATCTTGTCAGAAAACAATAAAATCTTATTAATTTTTATAATTGGTAGAATTTTTATGGAAATAATTCTCTTAATATATTAAAATAACATCGTATTATGTCAGATTTTAATTAGGGGAGAGAAATTTTATGTTGAAAAAAATTATTCCAGTTGCTTTAGCATTAAGTACAGTTACTTTTACTAGTGTATTTGCTGCGCCTTCAATCCAAGCAAGTACAGAACAAAATCGCTACATAGATGTACAAATGCTCGGTATTAACGATTTTCATGGGCAACTAGACACTGTAAAAAAAATTAACAATAAAGATGCAGGGGGAATTGAGTACTTAGGGGCTTATTTACGTGATCGTGAAAAACAAAATCCAAATACATTAAAGGTACATGCTGGAGATGTTGTTGGAGCAAGTACTCCTGTTTCAGCATTATTACAAGACGAACCTACAATTGAATTTCTAAATGATTTGAAATTCGATGTTGGAACGATAGGAAATCATGAATTTGATGAAGGTGTTGAAGAAATGAACCGCCTTATTTATGGTGGATACCATGAGAAAACAGGAAATTTTAAAGGAGCAAAATTCCCATATGTTGCTGCAAATTTCTATAATAAATCCACCGGTCGTTTATTTTTACCACCATTCACTATAAAAAAGGTACAAGGAGTTCCTGTTGGCTTTATTGGAGTCGTAACAACGGATGTTCCTAACCTTGTTATGCCTACTATGCTAAAGAATGTAGAAATTACAGATGAAGTTGAAGCTATTAACAAATCCGTAAAGCAATTAAAAAAACTAGGCGTTAAATCTATCGTTGTTCTTGCACATAACGGAGGTATAACAGATGGGAACGGCGTAACAAATGGTGATATCGTCCGATTAGCAAATGAGACTGATCCAGAAGTCGATGTTATTTTTGGTGGCCATAGCCACACCTATGTAAATGGAACTGTTAATAATAAACTTGTCGTACAAGCAAATTCTTATGGTATGGCTTTTGCTGATGTTGATGTAAAGATTGATCGTAAGACACAAGATATTGTTGAGAAAAAAGCAGAAATTGTTACAACTTATCATGAAGGCATAGAGCCTGATAAAAAAATAAAGAAGAAGATGGAGAAATATCAAGCAAAAATCGCACCTCTTGTTAATGAAGTTGTAGGTAAGTCTATCGCTCCACTAGATCGCAAACAAAATATGGCTGGTGAATCTACTCTTGGAAATTTAGTTGCTGATGCTCAGCGTACAACAATGCAATCCCAAATTGCACTTATGAATCCTGGTGGTATTCGTAATGACTTAGATGCTGGTGATATTACATGGGGAGAGATATATGGTATTCAACCATTCGGAAATCAATTAATAAAAGTAAATTTAACAGGTCAAGACATTCGTGATATTTTAAATCAACAATGGCAAAAAGACATAACAAGAATGCTTCAAATTTCAGGTATCCAATACACTTGGGATGCGAACAAGCCTAATGGAGAAAAAGTAACAAGTATTCGCTTAACAAATGGAGAAGAAATTATTCCTTCTAAAACTTACAGCGTCGTTGCGAACGCATTTCTAGCTTCAGGTGGAGATGGATTTGTATCCTTTAAAAACGGTAAAGATGCTGAAACAGGATCAACTGATTTTGAAGCATTAGTAGATTATATAAAAAAATCAAAAGAACCAATTCAGTCTATTATTGATGGAAGAATTCAAAAGATAAATTAGTTTTTTATTAATCTCAAAAACAACTAGATTACCTGTGCGCTATACTCTTTAGTGTGCAGGTAATCTATTTTTTTGATTTGAAATAGTCTAACTGTGGCCAATGGGTATACCGTCTAGATGCAGAGTGCCGAAAAAAATGAAGTGAACAAAAAATAACCCCTAAATTAACTCTATGATAAAGAGACTACAAACAATCAAAATTTGGAACTTCATATTAACCATATATTAACTACGTTAATAATACATACTGAAATTGAATACTTTAGATAACATCATTTATAACGAATATCTGTACATTATAATGTTATGCAATGAGGAATTTACAATACAATGAATTGAAGCTTATTTAGTTTTATATTTGTATAAATGAATTAAGAATTTCTTAAGAACCTATTAAGAAATAAGTGAGTTTTAGGAACTAGAATAAATGTATCTTAACAGTAATAAGAAAATGAATGTTTTAAACGGAAGTTGGCAGAGTATGTCAAAAAGCTATAAGTAAATATTTCAGGAGGTTTTTTATGAAAAAGAAAATGATTATTGCAATTGTTGTTTCTGCTATAACAATGACTCATTTTGTAGGAAATACTTATGCAGATTCGAAAACAGAGGTTTCTGTTACAGCTCCCTATAATACAAATCAAATAGCGAAATGGTTAGAAGCACATGCAAAGCCTTTAAAAACAACTAATCCAACTGCATCTCTTAATGATTTGAAACCACTTAAGGATATGGTAGGTTCAGCTTCAATTGTAGGTTTAGGTGAAGCTACGCATGGGGCTCATGAAGTTTTTACGATGAAACACCGCATTGTTAAGTATTTAGTATCTGAAAAGGGCTTTACCAATCTAGTTTTAGAAGAGGGATGGGACAGGGCCTTGGAACTTGATCGATATGTTCTTACTGGTAAGGGAAACCCAAGCCAACATCTAACACCTGTATTTAAGACGAAAGAAATGCTAGATTTACTTGATTGGATTCGGCAATATAATGCTAATCCAAAACATAAATCGAAAGTACGTGTCATCGGGATGGACATTCAATCAGTAAACGAAAATGTTTATAATAATATAATAGAATATATTAAAGCGAATAATTCAAAACTGTTGCCTAGAGTAGAAGAGAAGATAAAAGGGCTTATTCCTGTAACAAAGGATATGAATACTTTTGAAAGCCTTACGAAAGAAGAAAAAGAAAAGTATGTTTTAGATGCTAAACAAATTAGTGCTTTATTAGAGGAAAATAAAAGTCATTTAAATGGGAAATCTAAAGAGTTCGTATGGATAAAGCAAAATGCTCGTATTATTGAACAGTTTACTACAATGTTAGCGACACCTCCTGATAAACCAGTGGATTTTTATTTGAAACATGATATTGCAATGTATGAAAATGCGAAGTGGACTGAAGAACATTTAGGAAAAACCATTGTATGGGGACATAATGGACACGTTTCGAAAACAAATATGCTTTCTTTTATATACCCTAAAGTAGCAGGGCAGCATTTAGCAGAATATTACGGAAAACGGTACGTATCTATTGGAACGTCAGTTTATGAAGGACAATACAATGTGAAGAATAGCAATGGTGAATTTGGCCCCTATGGAACATTAAAATCGGATGATCCAAACAGTTATAACTACATCTTTGGACAAGTTAAAAAAGATCAATTTTTTATTGATTTACGTAAGGCGAACGGCGTGACAAAAACTTGGTTAAACGAACAACATCCAATTTTCGCTGGAATAACTACCGAAGGGCCTGATATACCAAAAACTGTTGATATATCATTAGGTAAAGCGTTTGATATACTTGTTCAAATTCAAAAAGTGAGTCCATCTCAAGTACATCAATAAATTTAGAATCATGTGCCTTAATGACAAATTTCATAGTGTTTCATATAACACAATGAAATTTGTTTTATATAGCAAGAAGAATAATCGCATTAGAAAAAATCAGCAGTTTAACCTGTTAAGAGTAAAACGAATCTTACAATATGTAAAGCGCAAAAACACTGAAGCGAAAAGCATCGGTGTTTTTTGCGCTTTCGGGCACAGATGCTACTTCAATCCTATTGTAGAAGTGATTTTGTATGTAAGGAATTTGTAAGGAATAGGTAAGAAAAAAGAGATTTTCATTGTGTAGGATAAAAATATAAGGAGGCATGAAGGGGGGAACAAGTACGGCCTACATATAAAACAAATAATCAGTAACAAGAGTGTTTTAAGGAAAAGAAGTAATTTCTATGGTTAATATGTATGTGGAAAAAGAGTGATTTAGAGATTGTTAGAACACAATGGTGTTTGTGAAAATAATGATTAGTACGTTGATTGCAAATTCAGTGTTGACTTTTATCATTGGGAGAGTTGATAGCTGTGTGGTTCGTATATGAGACAGCTATTAGCCATCAATACAATTTAAATAGAAGAGAGGAATTCTTTATGAAAACACGCAGTAAAATTACATGTGCAAGTCTAGCGCTTTTAATAGGTGGAAGTTCCCTGTTATACATAACACCAACATCAGTTGTAAAAGCAGAACCTACGCAAAATGTATCTAGTTCGTTACAAACAAGTACGCAAAGCGATCGTACTTCCGTTAAGAAAGCAATGCGAGATGAACTGCAACTTGGATACCCGGGAATACTCGCTCAAATTTCTAAGGGTGGTAAAACTTGGAGTTATACGGCTGGGATAGCGGATCTGAGAACTAAGAAACCAATGAAAGCAGATTTTCGCTTTCGCATTGGCAGTGTGACGAAAACGTTCATTGCAACAGTTCTACTTCAATTATCTGGAGAGAACCGTTTGAATCTAGACGACTCCATTGAAAAATGGTTACCTGGCGTTATTCAAGGAAACGGATATGATGGTAACCAGATTACTATCCGTCAAATATTGAATCATACAAGTGGTATTGCTGACTATATAAATTCAAAAGACTTCGATATTACGGATAAAAAAAAATCGTATACGGCTGAAGAATTTGTAAAGATGGGGAGTTCACTTCCCCCAGACTTTGCCCCAGGAAAGGGTTGGTCTTATTCAAATACAGGATATGTAATACTAGGAATCCTTATTGAAAAAGTAACAGGAAACAGCTATGCGGAAGAGGTTGAAAATCGGATTATTGAACCGCTGGATTTGTCAAATACATTTCTACCTGGTAATTCAAGCGTGATTCCAGGCACCAAGCATGCCCGTGGCTACTTGCAACTAGACGGAGCGAGTGAGCTAAAAGATGTTACTTATATTAACCCAGGTAGCTCGGATGGAGATATGATTTCTACTGCTGACGACTTAAACAAATTCTTCTCTTGCTTACTAGGTGGCAAATTACTGAAGGAACAGCAGTTAAAACAAATGCTTACTACAGTTCCTACAAATAGAGAGGGAACCGGATATGGTCTTGGAATACTTGAAATTAAGCTTCCGAACGGTGTCTCGGTATGGGGACACAGGGGTGCCGTTCCAGGGTTTTCCACTTTTGCTGGTGGAACACTTGGAGGTAAACATACACTCGCTATCAATTCGAACAGTTTAAACCTTAATAACCCGGAAGTTTTTAAGAACATTTTACTTGCTGAATTTAGAAAGTAGGAAAAACGGATAAATTTTGTCATTTGTAATTTCCATCGGAATGGATTACCGCTTGAAAGAGTATAGAGGGATTAAGTATCTAGAAACAATCAAGCCAATCATGAAGAATGGCTAAGTAAAAGGATTTGTTTATACATTGGCCAATTAAAAGAGCAACAGATATAATGAGTGATTAGTATGTATCTAGTATTGCATTTGTATTGGTATCGTCACGGATTGTAAATTTGTATAAGGTGCGAAGTTTAATTTAAGACTTCGCACTTTTGATGTTTAACAGCTTTTATTACGAAGCTATTAACAATAGAAAAAAGGAGAATGTAACTAGTTATGTGGATACTACTGTATGATTGGTGCAACAAATTGTGACTCTAACGTATTTGAAAGGCCTGATAAATTCAACGTTTATCGTCCTGACATTGATATTAAAAAGGCATTTAGTGGTACTGCAAGACATCTTGCTTTTGGATTAAGTATCTATAATTGTGTAGGAGCAGCATTTGCAAAATTAGAAATTGAAATAGATTCAACCATTAAAGATAATATTAGCAGGAAAAAATTGAGGGGCATTAAGGATTTTGTGAAGAAGACTTCAAAAATGAACTGAAATCTAATAAACAACGTAAAAGCTAAAAGATTTTCGCTGTGAGAACATCTCAAAATATTAAATTGATGGTAACTTTGTTGTAGCTCTTTAAACATACCTATATTAAAACCCAAATATCTCAGCATTAAATTGAGAAATTTGGGTTTTTCTAAAGGAATCAATTTTTTAAAAAATTTTTAGAAATTTAAACATAAAGTATTGTATACATGTAAGTATGATTAAAAATGAAAAGTTGTAAATGCTAAATTTAATTAAATACGCCTTGCTCTCTTTAACATTGGCCTGAATGAATAGTTTATAGGAGATTACACTGGCTAAAGATGCGATGATTGTTCCGAGCCCTCCAATATTTACTCCTAGTAATAAAGCTTTCCAATCAGAAGTAAAGTTTGATAGAAGAATTGAAGTAGGAAAATTGCTAATCAATTGACTCAAAAATATGGAACTAAAGAAGACTGAAGTATCTCCTCTTAAATTAGCGCGAGCAAATGTCTCCAGTGCATCCGAATGTGAAATGTTTCCGATGAAAATAAAAAAACAGACAAAGGTTATTAGAAGAAAGTAATCGATCTTAAATAGTAAGTTTCTATCTAACGTAAATGCTGCTATCAATGTGACTATTAGTGCAATGTAATAATTAATGACACCAAAAATAGATGCAATGATAGTGAGAAGTATTAAAATCCAGACGTTAGCTTTTTTTCGATTTTTCACGGTAATAACAGGTAGTTCTATTTTCAAATCTGTTTTTTGAAGTTTTTGAGTACATATAAATAACAAACTAATTCCAAGTACAGCTAAAAGCAGGATTGAACCTAAAAATGGGATGAGCTTAATTCCATAGTAAGAATATAGGTATAAATTTTGTGGGTTTCCCATAGGCATCAAGCTACTACCGATGTTTGCCGCAATTGTTTGCAAGATGATTGTATCCATCATGTTCATTTGTGTTTTTTTACTAATGACAAGTGTTATTGGTACAAAAGTGAGGAGAGCGACATCATTTGTTACAAACATGGAGCAAATAAAGCATAACAAAATTAGAATAATAGATATTGACCTGCTGTTATTGCATTTATTTAAAATGGCAACGGCAAGTTTGTCTAATATCTTTAGCTGTTCCAAGGCCTTAATGGCCACCATTAGATTAAATAAGCTAATTAACACTTCAAAGTTAATATATTCGATCTTTGGCGAATGTATTAAGCAGCTTACAATTGCTAGTATTAGTGAAATGGTAAGTACTAAATCTTTTTTTAAAAATCCGAATTTCATAAGGAGTCTTTTTTTATTTTGAACGAATACTATTTCTTTCACAATACACCACCTGTAATCTATGTTAGTAAATATACGTTTTTTGGGATAACTCGATATTGCTAGAAAAGAGGATGTCATAAGTTCCTAAATAAGAGTTTTGTAATGTTTCATCCCTTCAATAAAATCCTTTTTTGCTTAGTGTCTTTCATGTTGTAAATATGTGCAATATAGACGAATCCAGCTAGGGGGATTAATTGAGAAAACAAATGTTTTTTGTATGATACCATAAATAAATTAAATGCTTTATTTTTTTAATATTCTTATAATATTCTATTGATTCTTGATTTCAAATACTTTATAAGAAGTTCTAAAAGAGAAAAAGTATGCATGTTTTTTATGAAGAAAATAGAGGCTTGTCAAAGGTTAGGTAGAACAGAATCTGCGACGTTTGGATACTGTATAAAATTTACAAAATCTCAGTGTTTTTTAGATGGAAAAAACTTAAAATATTTTTTGTTTTTATAAAAATCTGTACTTTTTCGTAACATTCTGTACTTTTAATTATAAATTAAAGACAAGATTTTCTTAGTTGAATAGTGAAAGCGCTTTATAGAGTTTTTCGCGAAGTTTTTACCTAGCCTATTTTTGAGATTAGTAGTGAGAAAGGAGATATTTCCATGTTCTTGAGAAGATTAACAAAAAACCACTTAATCACTATTGATTATTATGATTTAAATCACCGGTAAACGAAACAAACATAGTAGTACAACAATGTTAGTGGATAAAAATATTAGTTTTGCAGAAAGGGGTAGAGCATCCGTTTGTATAATTGTTAAGTACTTCAAAATTTCAGTTTTACGGTTACATGTTGTGATGTTTGCTTAAACAGGCCAATCCGATTCATATAGAAAATTTTTATCCTTGTTGTATTTGAATATGAAAGAGGTATTTATACCAGGAAATATAGGTGATTTTATATAGATTATGATAGATAAATTTTGGTATGGAGTGATGATATGGAAAGGTTTTTTGTAGATTTAGTCGGATCAACAAATGATTTTTTATGGTCTAAATTGTTAATTATTATGCTTGTTATTTGCGGAATTTATTTTACATTTAAATTGAATTTTGTACAGTTTCGAATGTTAAAAGAGATGGTCCGTGTATTAATGGAGGGAAAAAGTGGTGCTAAAGATCAAGTTTCTCCTTTTCAAGCGTTTTGTATTGGTATGGCAGCCCGCGTTGGAACAGGGAATATTACAGGAATTGCGATTGCAATTGCATTAGGTGGTCCTGGAGCTGTATTTTGGATGTGGATTATTTCTATTATCAGCTCGGCATCTAGTTTTGTCGAAAGCACATTAGCACAGATATATAAAGTAAAAGATAAAACTGGTTTCCGCGGTGGTCCATCCTATTATATGGAAAAAGGGTTGAATAAACGTTGGATGGGAGTATTATTCTCTATTTTAATCACAATTACTTTTGGACTTGTATTCAATTCAGTACAATCAAATACAGTTACAATTGCTTTTCAAAACTCATTTGGTACAGATCGTCTAACAGTTGGGATAATCATGGCCATTGCTTTCGCTGCGATTATTTTTGGTGGTGTACAACGTATTGCAAAAATGGCTGAATACAAGGTGGTATTTTTAGCGGTATTATACATTGGAGTCGCATTATTTGTTGTAGTTACCAACATATCAAAAATGCCGGAAGTTCTTTCTCTTATTGTTCAAAACGCATTTGGTTTTAAACAAATAGCAGGCGGTTCAATTGGTGCAGCACTTATGAATGGAGTTAAACGTGGTTTATTTTCAAATGAAGCTGGTATGGGAAGTGCACCAAACGTTGCCGCAACAGCAACA
The DNA here is from genome assembly GCF_039134555.1 of Bacillus sp. BR3(2024). Classification (NCBI taxonomy): domain Bacteria; kingdom Bacillati; phylum Bacillota; class Bacilli; order Caryophanales; family Bacillaceae; genus Bacillus; species Bacillus sp. BR3(2024). The sequence continues at coordinate 2,968,544 of NZ_CP152433.1, read as the reverse complement.
ACAAGTCATCCGGTGAAACAAGGACTGATTCAAGCATTTGGTGTATTAACGGATACACTGATCATTTGTACTAGCACTGCCTTTATTATTTTGCTGTCTGATGCATATAAACAACCGGGATTAAATGGTATTGCACTTACACAAGCAGCATTAAGTGAACACATAGGTCCTTGGGCATCGGGTTGTCTTGCTATCTTTGTTTTTTTATTTGGATTTGGTGCGTTAATTGGCAACTATTATTATGGTGAAACAAATATTCGCTTCTTACATACAAGTAAAGTGTGGTTAATGATATACAGAATAAGTGTGTTGGCTATGATTGTATTTGGTTCTGTTGCAAAGATTCAAATTGTATGGGATTTAGCGGACTTATTTATGGGCTTTATGGTTATTATTAATTTAATTGCTATTACCTTACTTTCAAAAGTAGCATTTGCGGCGTTACAAGATTATATAAACCAGAAAAAAGCTGGTAAAGATCCTATTTTTTATAAAGAAAACATTAAAGGGCTTGAAAATATTGAATGTTGGGATAGTTATGAGAAAACTTCAAAAAAGAAAAGTGTGTAATAAGAAGGATATTCAGACTGCAATATGTCTGAATATTTTTCTTGGTTCTAGTGCAAATATTATTGATTATAGTAAAGAAAAAATCATTCTATATAAAGTTAATAGTACGGGGGAATATGATTAAATGATAAAGGATTCTAGCGTTCAAGTTGAGGGTCAAGAAAAAGTTTGCTTAGATCAATGGGTAGCTCATTATCGAGCGTATGCAGCTAAGGGACGAAGCGCCAGTTATATTCCCGCTCTGGGGGAAATAAATGTATCGCAGTTAGGTATTTGTATAGTAAAGCCAGATGGAACAATGATAAAATCAGGAGATTGGGAGATACCTTTCACATTACAAAGTATATCAAAAGTAATCGGTTTTATAGCCGCTTGTTTAAGTCGCGGTATTTCTTATGTATTAGAACGAGTTGACGTAGAGCCAACTGGAGATGCCTTTAATTCAATTATTCGTTTAGAGATACATAAACCAGGAAAACCTTTTAATCCTATGATCAATGCTGGAGCGATTACGATAGCTTCACTTTTGCCAGGGACATCGGTGCAAGAAAAATTAGAATCTCTATACGTATTAATTGAAAAAATGATAGAGAAGCGTCCCGCTATTAATGAAATAGTATTTCAATCAGAATGGGAAACGGCTCATCGTAATAGAGCATTAGCATACTATTTAAAGGAGAATGGTTTTCTAGAATCAGATGTGGAGGAGACACTAGAGGTTTACCTAAAACAATGTTCGATTGAAATAAATACAGAAGATATTGCCTTAATAGGGCTTATACTAGCACATGATGGATATCATCCTATTCGCAAAGAACAAGTGCTCCCTAAAGAAGTAGCTAGGTTAACAAAAGCTTTAATGCTAACTTGTGGAATGTACAATGCTTCTGGAAAATTTGCTGCTTTCATTGGATTACCAGCTAAGAGTGGGGTATCCGGCGGAATTATGACACTTGTTCCCTCAAAATCTAGGAAGGATTTATCGTTCCAAGATGGATGTGGTATTGGTATTTACGGACCAGCCATTGATGAATATGGGAATAGTTTACCAGGAATTATGTTGTTAGAACATATTGCAAAAGAATGGGATTTAAGTATATTTTAAAAAGGAGCACAGATATTTTGGTGTTAGAGCGAGTCCAAAAGTGTTCAGACCTTATATTGTGTCTGAACATTTTTGAGTTATAAAGTATCTTTCTAAAGTAGAAGGGTGTAATGAATACTCACAATCTATAATGCTTTCGTTTATATCTTATTTATCAGCTTTTGAAAAAAATAGAGTAAGTATTGTATTAATGCAAATAGGTTTGTATACTGACTGTTAGGCGAAAGTGAGAAGTGATTATTTTGAATCTTAGTAATTTAGTAAAAAAAGACATCTATATTCTCGTTTTAATGATACTTACAGTACCCTTAGTAGGTGAAATAAAGTCATTTCCTTTAAATGAAACATTTAGAATGAGCTTTGGTGCACCAACATTTTTCTTTTTTTTGTTATTGTTTCGACGAATTCCAGCATTTTTACCGGGTTTTTTAACAGCGATAGTCGTGGTAGTATTTCGTATCTCAATGGATGTCATTATAAAGGGAAATATGGATTGGCTAGCCGCTTTTCATACTCACTATCCTAGTTTTTTCTTTTATTTTACCTATTCGTATCTCTTTCATTTAGCAAAAATCAAACGTTTTTATCATCAACCACTAATGATTGGTTTTATTGGTTGCATGATTGAAATACTGTCAGACTGTGTGGAATTAATGATTCAATATTTCGTATTAAAAACATCGATCACATCCCAGGCAATAAATGAGATCATTGTTATCGCATGTTCCCATAGTTTTATAGTTCTAAGCTTTTTCAATATGATGAAATTGTATGAAGCGCAATCAAGGGAGAGACATATAAAGAAACAAAATGAACATATGCTCATGCTCATCTCTAATTTATATGAAGATGCTGTTCATTTAAAGAAAACATTACAAGATGCTGAGAATATAACAAAAAAATCCTATGATTTATATAAAACCTTAGACTCCTTTGAGCACAAACAGATGGATTTTCAGTTTGAGGATTTAAGGCAACAGGCATTACAAATTGCTGGTGAGGTCCATGACGTTAAAAAGGATAACCAACGTATTTTTGCGGGACTTTCAAAATTAATTTCTGATGAAAGTTTTACAGATTATATGTCTGTACATGAACTAGTAAATATCATTATACGGGCAAATACGAAATATGCACGGTTGCTAGAGAAAGACATCCAATTTGTGTATAAAATTGATGGTGTGCATCCTCATTATCATATTTACACAATCTTATCTATTATAAATAATATCGTTACAAACGCTGTAGAAGCTATCCAAGGTATGGGAACCATCACAATTGACATTAATAAAGACCACCATTTTGTTGAATTTCAAATAGGCGATAATGGTCCTGGTATTTCTTCAAAATATAAAGATTCAATTTTTGAGCCTGGGTTTACTTCTAAATATGATGATTTAGGCAACCCATCGACAGGTATCGGATTATCGTATGTTAAAGAAATGGTCGCACAACTTGAAGGTGATGTTACGTTTGAGGACAGAACCGAAGGAAAAGGATCAATTTTTATAATTAGATTAGGGATTGATCATATAATTTCGAAAGGGTGATTCTATGTATTTTTATATAGTAGATGATGAAAAAGCGGTTCGCTCAATGTTGGCTCAAATTATCGAGGATGAAGATCTTGGGGAGGTTATAGGAGAAGCTGAGGATGGTTTATCTTTAGAGCAACAAATGGTAATCCTTAAAAATATAGACATTTTATTTATCGATTTGTTAATGCCGAATCAAGATGGAATAAAAACAATTCGTCAAATAAAGCCTTCGTTTAAAGGGAAAATCATCATGGTCTCTCAAGTAGAATCAAAAGAATTAATTGCTGAAGCTTATTCGCTTGGTGTTGAATACTATATTATTAAGCCAATTAACCGGATTGAAGTATTAACAGTTGTTCGGAAAGTCATTGAACGAATTCGTTTGGAAAAATCAATAAAAAACATTCAAGAATCGCTTAATATGGTACTAAAATTGGATAGTAATTCAATTGTGCAAGAAAAATACCGTAATGAAAAACATTTAAATACTTTCAATCATTTTCAAAATTCCATTCATTTTCTTTTGTCTGAATTAGGAATAGCCAGTGAAAGTGGAAGTAAAGATTTAATGGATATGCTAGATTATTTATATAAATATGAACAAGATAACACGTTGGAACAAGGCTTTCCCTCACTAAAAGAGATTTTTATGAATTTAGCTCAAAAAAAACTTGGGGATTCAGCTGAAGATGCCGAATTAAAAAGGTTCATAGAAGCTTCCAAACAACGGATTCGGAGAGCAATTTATCAATCATTAAACCATTTAGCATCCCTTGGACTTACTGATTTTTTAAACCCGAAGTTCGAAAATTATGCTTCTAGATTTTTTGATTTTACTACCGTAAGGAGAAAGATGACAGAATTGAATAATGAACCAACATTACCTGCTCGTATTGATACGAAAAAATTTATTCAAGTTCTTTATTTTGAAGCAAAACGAATACACTTGGAGTTAAGATAATAAACTCTTGCTAAGTATTATTTTCAATTGATAGATTGATAATTGTTTTCATGTTATTGGTTTTATATAGTTTTTCTAAGAGAGGATTTTCCTTTATTTCATATTGGTTTTAAAATCAGAAAATTCCGTATCGATTCGGTAGAAGTGTATGAACTTAAAACAAAAGAATATGTATTTTTTACACATTAATATTCATTAAAAAAAACGAGTATTTTCACAATAAAATATAAATACATAGTAAGTTGAATTGAAAAAAAGATGCTACCTTCTGGCATCTTTTTTTCTTTAAGAGGAAATATCATTGATCCTTATATTATTTGAAATTCAAATGCGGGCATATAAATAAGGGAAAAGGAGATAATATTTAACAAATTATAATTGGAAATGGTATTTTAGGTCAGAAATGTTTTTATACTAATTAGGTTATTGGTACTAAATAAGCATAATGTCTCGCTTTTCTGCTCTTTAATCTTATCGTTATTTTTTATTAAGTACATATCGTTTTTTAGAAATCTCAATCCTAGCAGAGTATATAAATTGGGTGATAAAAATGTGGAACATAATTACTTCTTATCTTCCAGATTGGAAAGTCTTTGTACAAGCTTTTATCTTGTTTTTAATTCCGTATACTATCTCAAGATTTTTTCATTGGGTTCGTATGTCAGAGAAAGAGTGGGAAGAATGAGTTGGTGGAAGTCAAGAGACAAACAAGTGAAAAAAAATAATATTCAAAGTAAAACGAAACAAGAGCATAAACCATCTCAAAATACAAACGTTCATTTCACAAATGATTTTGCCTCTAACTTAGAACTTATAAAGCAACAAATCGGACATAATTCTGATGTTCGATTTCGGAAGTTTAATATTGGACGCACAGATATTCAGGCTGGGATCGTTTTTGTTGATGGTCTATCAGATAAAGAGATAATTGACAAACATATTATGAAATTACTAATGGATGATTTTTCTGATGAATATAAAAATGAATCTTCTTATGTGGAGGGGACTGTTTCAAAAGAATATATTAAAAATAAAGTTCTTACAATTAGTGAAGTAGCAGAAGTCCATTACATAAAAGATTTAATACCCAAAGTATTGATAGGTTCAACAGCTCTTTTAATTGATGGTTTAGCAGATGTGTTTATTCTTGGTACAACAAAAGCAAATAAACGAAACATTGAAGAACCAGTATCGGAGGCATTAGTCAGAGGGCCACGGGTCGGTTTTACTGAAGTATTAAGTGATAATACCTCACTTTTGCGACGACACTGTGCGGATGAGAGCTTATCATTAGTAAAGCTACCAGTAGGAGAACGTGCAAAGAAAGAGTTAGTCGTCGCATTTATTAAAGATCTTGCTAGTACAGAATTGGTGGATGAAATAAAAAACAGAATTCAGAAAATTGACATAGACAGTGTACTCGAATCTGGTTATATAGAGCAACTTATTGAAGATAATTATCTCAGTCCTTTTCCGCAGATTCAAAATACAGAACGACCTGATCGTGTTATTAGTGCTTTGATGGAAGGTCGAGTAGCTATTTTGTTAGATGGAACACCATTTGTTTTAATTGCTCCAGTTACATTTAGTATGCTGCTGCAATCACCAGAAGATTATTATGAAAGGTGGCTTCCTGGTACGCTTCTCCGCTTATTACGCTTCATGACAGCTTTTGTTTCATTATTTGCTCCAGCACTGTATATTTCTTTTATTTCATTTCATCCAGGATTAATTCCCACTAAGCTCGCTATTTCTATTATCGGATCGCGAGAAGGAGTTCCTTTTCCCGCTTTAATAGAAGCGTTAATTATGGAAGTAGCTATCGAAGTTTTACGAGAAGCAGGTTTACGTCTGCCTAAACCGATTGGACCGGCAATGGGAATTGTGGGCGGTTTAATAATTGGTCAGGCTGCCGTAGAAGCAGGAATTGTTAGTCCAATAATGGTTATCGTTGTTGCGGTAACAGCTATTTCTTCTTTTACTATTCCGCAATATAGTGTGGGAATTACGTTACGCATTCTTCGTTTTGTAGCTATGTTTTGTGCTGCGATATTTGGATTGTATGGAGTTATTCTCTTCTTTCTTTTACTTTGCAGTCATTTAGTGAAACTGAAAAGTTTTGGCGTTCCTTATACCAGCCCTGCTGTTCCATATCGATTCAGTGATTGGAAAGATTTTATGGTTCGCATGCCATTAAAAATAATGAGACGTCGACCGAAAATAATGCATACCAAAAAAACTATCCGCAAAAGGTAGCTGATGACGAAAGGAAGTGGCCTTCAGTGATTACTATACCTAAAGACCGAATAACAACTTCACAAGCAGTTGTTATTATTGTAAATTACATACTTGGGACAGGAATTCTTACTTTGCCCAGAGCATCTGTGGAAAAAGTGAAAACACCAGATGTATGGTTAAGTGTGATATTAGGTGGGATACTGGCAATGGTTTCAGGAGTAATTATGGTCAAATTAAGTCAGCAGTTTCCAGAAAAAACATTTTACCAATACAGTCAAGATATTGTAGGGAAATGGATAGGGAGATTGCTTAGTTTTCTTATTATAGGGTATTTTCTTACAACTTCAGCATTTCAAATTCGTTCAATGGCAGAAGTAATAAGCTTTTTTTTACTAGAAGGAACCCCCACATGGGCTATTGTTATGCCTTTTATGTGGATAGGTCTCTATTTGATTATGGGTGGTATTAATTCAATTGCACGGATGTTTGAAATAATATTTCCTATTACTGTTTTTATTTTTTTAATCATTTCCTTTATGAGTATCGGAATATTCGAGATAGATAATCTCCGTCCCGTATTAGGTTTGGGAATTAAACCAGTGTTAGATGGGATAAAAACAACGTCTCTCGCATATACAGGTCCTGAAATTATGTTAATTCTTTTGGTATTTATGGAACAACGAAAGAAAGCAGTAAAAGCTATTTTAGTTGGAATTTCTATTCCGTTAATCTTTTATGTAATAACTGTTGTAATGGTCATTGGTGCATTATCAGTTGATGGGGTTGTAACAAGAACATGGCCGACAATTGACCTTATGCGCAGTTTTGAAATTTCTGGTTTGATATTTGAACGTTTTGAATCTTTACTGCTTGTAATATGGATTATGCAAATATTTGCTACCTATACGATTAGTTATTATGCAGCTGCATTAGGATTAGCGCAACTCTTTAAAAAGAGTATTCATCCATTTATTTTTGCTTTGATTCCAATCATTTACATCATTGCTATGACTTCGAAAAATATAAATGACTTGCTTAAATTGGGGGATATGCTCGGTAATGCTGCTTTATTTTTATTTGGTTTACTGCCACTGCTTCTTCTTATTATTACGCGATTAAAAGGAGGAGTAGTGTGAAACATAAATTTAATTATATGCGGTTCTATTTGGCTTTGTTATGGACGCTTTTGCTTCTATTTTTAACAGGGTGTTGGAGCAGTAAAGAAGTAGAAGAATTGAGTTTAACTGCAGGTATAGCACTAGATAAAGGGAAGGATTCAACAATTGAGAAAGAGGATGAGGAAGGAGGTTATCCTAAAAGAAACCTTATAACAGCTACTTATCAAATTGTTAGTTCGCAAGCACAAAGTAAAGGAAATGGACAACAAAAACGTTATATAAATGTTTCTGAGACCGGTGATTCCATTCATCAAATTGTTCGTGAGTTTTCATTGAAAAGAGAGAGCACAATGTTCAGCCCACATTTAAAAAATATTGTTATTAGCGATAGTCTTGTACGTACATACAGTTTAGAACAATTACTTGAACAGTATCTCCGTGACAATGAAGTTCGGCTTAGCTGTATGCTCTTAATTAGCAAGGGTCTAGCGAAGGAGGTACTGGAATCAAACAAAAAAGGAGAAATCCCAGCATTTCGTTTGTCTGGAATTGCAGATAATAGAAATAGAACAACAAGGATTTTACCTCCTGTATCGCTCGCTAAATTGGAAGGAAAGATGCGGTCAGGGGCCAGTTTTCTTTTGCAAAATGTAATCTCGATAAATGGGGAAACAAAATTTGCAGGAGCTGCTGTAATTAAAGGGAAGACAAAAAAGTTGATGGGCTTTTTAAATGAGCAGGAATTGGAAGGAGTAGTATGGATAAACGGAAAAAGGAATGGTGGTGTGGTAAAAACTTTTGATAAAGAATCAAAGAAACTCATTATATACGAAATAAAGTCAATAAAAAGCAAAATCATACCACATGTTAACGGAAATAATATTTCCTTTGATGTAAACATTGAATCAGAAGGGCGTTTGTCTGAAAATTGGATGCAATCAGGAAAAGATTTTGAAAATGAATTTTTGAAAAGGGAAGAAAAAGCTATTGAAAAAGAAGTAAAGCACTTAGTACATCATGTTACAAAAAAAATACAAAAAGAATACCAAGTCGATATTGCGGGTTTTGGAAACCAATTAAGAATTAAGCACCCGAGAACATGGGAGAAAGTCAAAAAAGATTGGGATCGAACATTTAGTATGGTACCGATTAAATATCATATAAATGTAACTATACAAGATTATGGAGCGTCAAGTTTAAAACGGTGAGATACCTTAATTGAAATTATATTTGCATCAAAACAAAAAGTTACAAAAATTTTAATTTAAAAATTTTTGTAACTTTTTGTTTTTTTATGTCCTTCTTATTATAGATTAAAGAAATGATTTTATCCCGCTATTTGCGGGGCAGTAAGACCCCCACCTCAAAATTCAGCGAAAGCAAAGAAGTTATTAGAGGTATATGTAAGCTCTATATAGGAAGGAGAATTTTGAAATTCTATTGATAAACCCAGTAATTGTAATAGCCCTTATTTAGAATAATAATTTCAAAATCAATAAAATTTAGAGTAGAAGGAGCAAGAGCAAATTATTATGAATAAACAAATAGGATTCATCGGATGTGGAAACATGGGTATCGCTATGATAGGTGGGATGATAAAAAAAAATATAGTTTCTCCAGATCAAATAATTTGTTCAGATTTAAACGTCATTAATTTAAAAAATGCTAGTAATGAATATGGCATAACTATAACTACTAACAATAATGAAGTCGCTAACAGTGCTGACATTTTAATTTTATCAATCAAACCAGATTTATACTCATCGGTAATTAACCAAATAAAAGATCAAATAAAAAATGATGTAATCGTTGTAACTATTGCTGCAGGAAAAAGTATTAAGAGCACTGAGAATGAATTTGGTAGAAAGTTAAAAGTTGTTAGAGTAATGCCTAATACACCGGCACTTGTTGGAGAAGGAATGTCTGCGTTATGTTTTAATGAAATGGTTACAGAAAAAGATATAAAAGAGGTACTGAACATATTTAATATTTTCGGCCAGACGGAGGTCATAAATGAAAAGCTAATGGATGTTGTTACATCTATTAGTGGTTCTTCTCCAGCATATGTGTATATGTTTATAGAAGCCATGGCAGATGCTGCTGTACTTGGTGGTATGCCGAGAAAACAAGCTTATAAATTTGCGGCTCAGGCTGTATTAGGTTCTGCAAAAATGGTATTGGAAACAGGAATACATCCAGGTGAATTGAAGGATATGGTTTGTTCTCCAGGTGGAACGACGATAGAAGCTGTAGTAACGCTAGAAGAAAAAGGTTTAAGAACAGCTATCATTTCAGCTATGAAACGTTGTACGCAAAAATCTATGGAAATGTCTAGTTTAACTAGTAAGTGAGAAGCGAATTTATATAATATTTCAAATCTATTTAATGTAAAAGAAATATTATGAGGCTAGTTAATAACTAAGTAAATTTATATACAACACTAACGAGAAGAACAAACCTTATTTTAAAGGGGATACAGAAAATATGAGTAATTTACTAAAAAAGAAATCCGTTACACAATTGTTAGAGCATAATCAAAGCAAGACTTTAACGAAAACATTAGGGGCATTTGATTTAATTATGTTAGGGGTAGGCTCGATAGTTGGAACAGGCGTTCTTGTGTTAACTGGATTAGTAGCAGCAAGAAATGCTGGTCCAGCAGTTGTTTTTTCATTTATACTTGCAGCAATTATATGTGGATTTATAGCATTATGTTACGCGGAAATTGCTTCTACACTCCCGGCGTCTGGTAGTGTATATACGTACTCATATGCAACAATTGGTGAGTTTGTTGCTCATCTAGTAGGTTGGTCATTGCTGTTAATATATATCGTGGCAACAGCAGCTGTCGCTGCTGGATGGACAGGCTATTTCCACAATTTAATAAAGGGATTTGGATTAGAGATACCTAAAGCTCTAGTAACGATTCCTTCGCATGGTGGTATTGTGAATCTACCAGCAGTAATTATTACATTGATATTAGCATGGATGTTATCCCGTGGTACGAGGGAAAGCAAACGAATCAATAATACAATGGTATTGATTAAAATTGGAATGATTTTGTTGTTTATTACGGTTGGTATATTCTATGTAAAACCAATGAACTGGATACCAATTGCACCATACGGTTTAAGTGGAGTTTTTACGGGTGGAGCAGCTATTTTATTCGCTTTTACGGGTTTTGATATATTAGCAACTTCAGCAGAAGAAGTAAAAGATCCGAAACGTAATCTTCCAATCGGTATTATTGCATCATTAATCATATGTACAATTATTTATGTTATGGTATGCCTTGTTATGACAGGAATGGTTTCCTATAAAGAATTAAATGTTCCTGAGGCAATGGCGTATGTAATGGAAGTTGTAGGACAAGGAAAAGTCGCTGGTGCAATTGCTGCAGGTGCTGTAATTGGCCTTATGGCTGTTATTTTTTCCAATATGTATGCGGCAACACGAGTATTCTTTGCAATGAGTCGTGATGGATTGTTACCGAAATCATTTGCGAAAGTTAATAAGAAAACTGGAGCACCCACTTTTATAACTGGATTAGCAGGAATAGGGAGCTCTATAATAGCTGGGTTTATTGATTTGAAAGAATTAGTTAATTTAGTTAATATCGGTAGTTTGGTGACATTTGCGTTAGTTTGTCTATCAGTTATTATCCTTCGTAAATCACACCCAAATTTAAAACGTGGATTTATGGTACCTTTTGTACCTGTATTACCATGCGTTGCAATTGTATGCTGTGTGTTTTTAATGCTAAATTTACCGTTAAGGACATGGGTGTACTTTAGTATTTGGATTACTATTGGGGTAGTAGTATATTTCCTTTATTCGATAAAACACAGTAATTTAAATGAGGAAACGATCTCGAAATTACATGATAAAATTGCGAGATAATAACGATCGAAAATTTTATTAATAATCATATTGATAGTTGAGTAACATAGAAGCAGTTTTTTGACATTTAGCAAGAGATAAAATAAGAGATGCTAGGGCAGCTAAGTACTTTTTTAGAAACCTTGCTTGTTTTTTACGATTTAAAACTGCTAAGGAGAGAGAAGTATGAGTGAATTGCATTTTATGAGTATAGAAGAATTGGATAATAAATTGAAAAAATCTGACAGTGGTATTTATTTCATTAAAGACTATAATGACAATATTATTTATGTAGGCAAGGCTTTTAGTATAAAAAGTAGAGTATTAGCTCATTTTAATAGTTATTCCAATATTGAGGAATATGTACATTTATTTAATAAAGTAGCGTATCTCATTGAAGATAGTTTGTTAAAACGCTCTTTGTTACAAGTTACTTATATGATTAAATATAGACCAGTATTAAACAAAGAAGTACAAAAAGAATTCCCAGAGTTGTATACTCAATACATTAAGCAGACAAATAAAAAATCTATGTTGTTAGAAATTGATGAAGCTAAAGAAAAAAGGGATGAGTTAAAGAATAAATTAGTAAAATTAGTGGGTGGAAAAACTATGTTTTATGACATAATTTCTCTGTTAAATAATGGATATAACTATCATGTCCTCGCAAAAGTATTGAGCATAGAACTTCAAACTTTAATTATAATAAAAGAACACCGAAATAAATTCCCGATACCACATAATTATAAGAGGACAATAAAACATCAAGATATAATGTATGCTTTATCTGGAAAAAAGAATTTAAGTACTTAAAGGTTAAACACTTAACTTTAAAATAGTAAATTCGTTGCTTTTGTAGCTTTTATTGTTATATTGAAATGCAATGTACATTTGTGTTTCAAATTTAATTGGTGAAATAAGGGGAGGGAAAGGGTTCCTATAAAAATACTGGAATAAATAAGGTTATTCATGCGTAAATAGCATAATTAGGTACATGTTATTTATAAATATTCAAAGATACGAAAGTAATACAAATGAAATTCTTATTTCTGCTACTACAAGTACTATTGAGCAAATGAAGTATGAAATTGCTTTTGAACTAGGAGTCACACTGGGACCTGATACATCACATCATCTGCAAATGGTTCGGATCGGTGGAGAGATTACAAAACGCTTAGTTCGAATGGCTGAAAAACAGTTAACAGGTCAATACAGACTACACTAAGAAAATAATCCGTATATATACGGATTATTTTTCCTTTAATTTACAAAAAAATAAATTTCGAAATTGAAAAAACCTCTCAGATTCTTTTGTAATGATGTTTTTTAGTTATGTTAATGACGTAGGTATTGGAAGGTGATAAATTCGATACGAGCGATGTATGAACCCTTTAAAGAGTTTTGGTGTTATTTGCAATTTTAATTCCATAATACTTAAGCCGATATAATAAAATGTTTTATGTCTAAATCGATATAAAGGAATAGTTTTTAAGTGATATTTCTTTTTTTATAGAATAAGCAAAACTTGATATTGTAGTAAGAATTGTTTTGATGTCAATTTACTGTGCACCTTGGTTATTGAAGTTTTTGGTTGATTAACAACTATTGTATTTGGAAATTAATAATAAGTTTATCTCGCTATTTGCCCGTAAAAGCCCGATTGGTGTGGGCTAATAATCAGTGGGGATGAACAAAACACCCACTGATTAAAGTTTCACTTTATGTGATGCGGTACTAAAACCATCTAGTTTGCTATTTTTAGTATTTGTAAAGTCTATATATATTTTCCTCTTTTGTGGAAAGTAAGCTAATGTTGCGACCAGTAATATAGTGTCATTTTTTTGAAAATTCCATTCTTTTTTTATTTTTAGTTGATGAAAAGACCTTTCTCTCAATTAAATGTTTAGTTGAGTACTTGAATTTCCTCCACCTTGTATTTTTCAAAGCATAGTGCTTCAAAAATAGCCGTATCGCTTTCATCTGTTTCCAATTTCACAACTTCTTTATTATCTTTTTTTAAAATTTGGAGCAAAATAGTTTTTCAGTTTCATATTTAAATTAGCAGTATTTATTTTTTTGAATTCAATTTGTATAAGTGATTGAATTGGAACTTTGACTGTTATTTCTTGCGGTGGTACAGTATCTCCTGTTATTTTCGCTTTATTTTAAATCTTTTTCCAGCTTGGTCCTCGCATTGACTACCACTGTATTTTGTAGTATTTCACTGTTTTCTCAAGTTCAATAATTATATCTTGTAGAATTAAGAAAAGAACTTAGCTTATTTCCTTTACTTATCTTATCTACTCTGATATTTAGATGCTAACTACAATTAAATAATATATGATTTTTATAAAAAAGATATAGTAATATTTTGTTGTGAATTGTACTAATTTGATATTTTATAGTATTATTTGTCGTGAATTATATATAACAGAATATATTTTATGGATCTATAAAGGAGAATGTAATGAATACTTCTATCGATATACAACACTTGTGTGATCTTGCACATAAAGCATTTAATGCCCCTGTACATATTTTATCTGCAGACAGAAAAATTTTATATCATTCTACATCTGATAATGTTTGTAGTCCTTTTTATTCTTCAAAAGAAGAACATCTTACTGATATTTATCAAGAAAACGATCCCTTTAACTTGCCACTTTTCCGAAGTAACAACTATCTTGAAAATTTTGTTCTAATTCATATAGAAAATCATGATGATATTAAAGGGACTATTATAATCGGTCCTACTATACATCCAAAAGATTCAGATGATATGATCATAAAATTTCAGAAAGAATTTAAAGCAAATGATAACATTCAAGAAAGACTTGCCTATTATCAGTGTTTATCTGAGATTAAAAAAACTACATTAATTGATATGGGAATTTTATTACATTACATGATTTTCAATGAAAAGTTAGATGTAGATATTGTCTTGGAAAAAAATAAAGTACTAGAGGAAGTTCCTAATAAAATTGTGAAACCGGATTTATATATTTTAAAACGCCGACAAAACAAACCTAAAACGCACAATATGGCATTAGTAAATGATTTCTTTTCGACTATTAAAGAAGGAAATAAAAAAAAGTTAATACAGTATATGTATGCGGTTTCGCAAGAAGATGTTGAACTTATGCTAATAGAGGATCCGCTCAGGAATCAAAAAAACCTTGGAATTATTGCGATTACCTTAGCCACTCGATATGCAATAGAAGGAAACCTGCCACCAGATATTGCTTTTGCTCATAGTATTTTATATATACAAACCCTAGAACAATTAGATAATGTAGAATCTGTAAAGCGATTGTCAGGGGATGCTTTACGTACTTTTGCAGATCGTGTGAAAGAATACAATGCAAAAAAGTATTCTTACGCGGTTACTACATGTATAAAACATATTAATAAAAATGTTTACGATGGAATATCTCTGAATGAACTTGCTAATCATTTAGAAATTACGCCTACTTATCTGTCTAAACTATTTAAAAAAGAAATGGGAATTACTTTAAGCGAATATATTCAAAGGGAACGAGTGGAAGAAGCAAAGAAATTATTAACACTCACTACTTATTCGTTATCAGATATCTGTGCTTGGCTTAACTTTAATGACCAAAGTTATTTTATAAGAGTTTTCAAAAAAATCACTAGTATGACTCCTAGGCAGTACCGTGAAAAATATACAGTAATATAAGCTTGTTATCTGCTGTCTCCAATGTAAAGACTTAAACATGGGTATAAGTATCCCCAAAAATGAAAATTCACTAACCATTATTTTGCTAAAGAAAACAAAAAGACAGAAGGCTGCAAAGTGTTCCAAGGAAGCTTTGCAGCTTTTTTGTAATTTAAAACCTATGTTTATAACGATGATAAGTTTATAGACTAATATCTTCATACTGAATATTTGTTAATAATGATATTAGGATGTTTTGTGAAAAAATCAACAATATAACATATATTACTAAATATATCTACATTTTATGCAATTATACATAACTAAATAAAGGTAAAAAAGTATAAAAAGACCTATTATATTATTCTATAAGTATTTTTTCTAAAATAAAATTTCTCGGTTGAGCTAAAATAGTTATTTTTAACCGTATACACATTAATTTGTAATCATTACAATTACAGAAATGAAATTTACGGATAACTATATTTGTATAATTTTTTTCGGTTCATATTTTTATTTAACAGTAAATTATCGATCGTAATCGACAAAATTTTTCTATTTACGCATTAAAAATTTAATGTTTTAATGAACAACATAACTGGTATGACCAGACAGAAAGGATAAGGTTACGCTAATAGGAATTATAGTGAAGTTGTAAGTAACATTATGTTGAAAATATTTTTCGAATAGTCTATTTATTTACAAGAGGTCAAGAATCAAGTTTGTAATAAACGTGTTCTAAGTTTCTGCATAACAAAAGTGAAGTTATTCCGCAATAAAAGTATAAGCGATGTACAGTATAATTTTACCTTTTTTAGTCTAGTAAGGAGTTTGCTGATAAAACTAAGAGTAATATTATTAAATTTAAATTAAACAATGTTATGGCAAGATTAACTGTAAGCATTGGTTTATTGATTCTCGCGGTTCTGTAAGTTAAACCGCAATTCTAGGGAAGAATTACACATTTACTATTCATAGGGTGCTTGATTCAAATATAGTTAATAAATTTTTGTTATTTATATTTGAAAAAATAGAGTATCGAAGTGAGAGGTAAGTAAAATCCTTACATTCTATTAGAAGTAAAAAATAACGATATTATCCTATCTGAAAGATTTCTCCTTCTTAATCAGTTTACAAAGAGAGAGGTCATACAAGTTATATGAATTAAGTTATAAAAACAATGGTAAAGGAGTGTACGGAATGAAAACTAAAATAATTACAGGATTATTAGTCACATCCATTGTAACTGGAGGAAATATTCCTATCAATACTCTCGCAACACCAATCGTTCAAGCAGAAACTCAACAGGAAGGCATGGATATTTCCTCTTCATTACGAAAATTAGGTGCGCAATCTAAATTAATCCAAACGTATATTGATCAATCTTTAATGAGTCCTAATGTACAGTTAGAGGAAGTCACAGCTTTAAATACAAATCAATTCCTAATCAAACAAGATATGAAGGAATGGTCATCGGAACTCTATCCACAGTTAATTCTATTAAATTCAAAAAGCAAAGGATTTGTAACAAAATTTAATAGCTATTACCCGACATTAAAATCGTTTGTAGACAATAAAGAAGATAGAGAAGGGTTTTCGGATAGACTTGAAGTACTTCAAGAAATGGCTATGACGAATCAAGAAAATACGCAACGGCAAATCAATGAATTAACAGATCTTAAATTACAGCTTGATAAAAAATTAAAAGATTTTGATACCAATGTGGCAACTGCGCAAGGCATACTAAGTACAGATGGAACAGGAAAAATAGATCAGTTAAAAAATGAAATATTAAATACAAAAAAAGCAATTCAAAATGATTTACAGCAAATTGCATTAATACCAGGGGCTTTAAATGAACAGGGATTTGCTATATTCAAAGAAGTTTATAGTCTTTCAAAAGAAATTATTGAACCAGCTGCGCAAGCAGGGGTGGCAGCATATAACAAAGGAAAAGAAATTAACAACTCTATTCTAGAAGCTGAGAAAAAAGCAGTGCAAGAAGCAACAGAGCAAGGTAAAACGGCTCTAGAGATTGAATCAGCAAAAAAAGCAGCTCGTGAAGCAATTGAGAAAAGCAAACAAGGTGAAATAGCAGCCGCAGCCGCAGCAAAAACACAAGAGTATGACCTGATGAAGGTCATTGATACCGAAAAGATTAAGAAAACATTTGGCGTTTTTGCTGAAGTAAATAAATTAACAGCAGAACAGCGAGCATATTTAGATGATTTAGAGAAACAAAATCAAAAAATATATGATTTAACAACGAAATTATCAATAGCTGATTTACAAAAATCAATGCTTCTTCTTACACAAAATGATTTGCATACGTTTGCAAATCAAGTAGATGTAGAACTGGATCTACTAAAGCGCTATAAAGAAGATTTAAATCTAATAAAAAATAGCATTACAAAATTATCTACTAATGTTGATACAACTAACGAGCAGTCTCAAAAAGATACATTAAGACAATTAAAAAATGTAATAAGTTACCTTGAAGAACAAGTATATAAATTTTAATATTGCGTTTTTCGGAAATATGTAAAGATTATAAGCATTTAGCGAAAGAAGGAGAATAGTCATGAAAAAATTTCCATTCAAAGTACTAACTTTAGCTACATTAGCAACTGTTATAACTGCTACTACCGGTAACACTATTCATGCATTTGCACAAGAAACGACTGCTCAAGAACAAAAAGTAGGCAATTATGCATTAGGCCCCGAAGGACTGAAGAAAGCATTGGCTGAAACAGGGTCTCATATTCTAGTAATGGATTTATACGCAAAAACAATGATTAAGCAACCAAATGTAAATTTATCTAATATCGATTTAGGCTCAGAGGGGGGAGAGTTGCTCAAAAATATTCACCTTAATCAAGAGCTGTCACGAATCAATGCGAATTACTGGTTAGATACAGCGAAGCCACAGATTCAAAAAACTGCTCGTAATATTGTAAATTACGATGAACAATTTCAAAATTATTACGACACATTAGTAGAAACTGTACAAAAGAAAGATAAGGCAGGTCTAAAAGAGGGTATAAATGATTTAATTACTACAATCAATACAAATTCAAAAGAAGTTACAGATGTGATTAAGATGCTACAAGACTTCAAAGGGAAACTATATCAAAATTCTACAGATTTTAAAAATAATGTTGGTGGTCCAGATGGGAAAGGTGGATTAACTGCAATATTAGCAGGTCAACAGGCAACGATTCCACAACTTCAAGCTGAAATTGAGCAACTTCGTTCTACTCAGAAAAAACATTTTGATGATGTATTAGCATGGTCAATTGGTGGTGGATTGGGAGCAGCTATTTTAGTTATTGCAGCTATTGGAGGAGCGGTAGTTATTGTTGTAACTGGCGGTACAGCAACACCGGCTGTTGTTGGTGGACTCTCGGCTCTTGGTGCAGCTGGTATCGGTCTAGGAACTGCGGCTGGTGTCACAGCATCTAAGCATATGGACTCCTATAATGAAATTTCTAACAAAATCGGAGAATTAAGTATGAAAGCAGATCGTGCTAATCAAGCAGTTCTTTCGCTTACTAATGCGAAAGAAACATTGGCATATTTATATCAGACTGTAGATCAAGCGATATTGTCTCTAACAAATATTCAAAAGCAATGGAATACAATGGGCGCAAATTATACAGATTTACTGGATAATATCGATTCTATGCAAGACCACAAATTCTCTTTAATACCAGATGATTTAAAAGCCGCTAAAGAAAGTTGGAATGATATTCATAAAGATGCAGAATTCATTTCAAAGGATATTGCTTTTAAACAGGAGTAGAACTGAAATTTAACACCTAAATTGGAGGAAAATGAAATGATAAAAAAAATCCCTTACAAATTACTCGCTGTATCGACGCTATTAACTATTACAACTGCTAATGTAGTTTCACCAGTAACAACTTTTGCAAGTGAAATTGAACAAACGAACAATGGAGATACGGCTCTTTCTGCAAATGAAGCGAGAATGAAAGAGACCTTGCAAAAGGCTGGATTATTTGCAAAATCTATGAATGCCTATTCTTATATGTTAATTAAGAATCCTGATGTGAATTTTGAGGGAATTACCATTAATGGATATGTAGATTTACCTGGTAGAATCGTACAAGATCAAAAGAATGCAAGGTCACATGCTGTTACTTGGGATACGAAAGTAAAAAAACAGCTTTTAGATACATTGAATGGTATTGTTGAATACGATACAACATTTGACAATTATTATGAAACAATGGTAGAAGCGATTAATACAGGGGATGGAGAAACTTTAAAAGAAGGGATTACAGATTTGCGAGGTGAAATTCAACAAAATCAAAAGTATGCACAACAACTAATAGAAGAATTAACTAAATTAAGAGACTCTATTGGACATGATGTTAGAGCTTTTGGAAGTAATAAAGAGCTCTTGCAGTCAATTTTAAAAAATCAAGGTGCAGATGTTGATGCCGATCAAAAGCGTCTAGAAGAAGTATTAGGATCAGTAAACTATTATAAACAATTAGAATCTGATGGGTTTAATGTAATGAAGGGTGCTATTTTGGGTCTACCAATAATTGGCGGTATTATAGTCGGAGTAGCAAGGGATAATTTAGGTAAGTTAGAGCCTTTATTAGCAGAATTACGTCAGACCGTGGATTATAAAGTAACCTTAAATCGTGTAGTTGGAGTTGCTTACAGTAATATTAATGAAATGCACAAGGCGCTTGATGATGCTATTAACGCTCTTACTTATATGTCCACGCAGTGGCATGATTTAGATTCTCAATATTCGGGCGTTCTAGGGCATATTGAGAATGCAGCTCAAAAAGCCGATCAAAATAAATTTAAATTCTTAAAACCTAATTTAAATGCAGCGAAAGACAGTTGGAAAACATTACGAACAGATGCTGTTACATTAAAAGAAGGAATAAAGGAATTAAAAGTGGAAACTGTTACTCCACAAAAATAGGGAAATATTAATTCTGTTGTAAAGTGAACTAAAACATAGCAAGTCTATGATTACACTGTTAAACAGAAAAGTAATAATTAATAAATCCTTATATAACAGAAAGGCGGAGTCTCATTAAAGACTTCGCCTTTCAATTATATATAAGTATGATTCGAATAAAAAATAACCTTGTAGTTTAATTGCTTTTTTAAAATTTGCAACAGAATCGGTTAATTTGAAGTAGATTATATACATTTTCTTTAATACTTAATGATTTGAAGGCTGCTAAAGAAAGTTCAAACGATACTGATAAAAGATGTAGAACTCATTTTGAAAGACATCGCTTTTTAATAAGATTAGAACTTGAAACCATACCTTATATAGGAGGAATACGAAATGATGAAAAAAATCCCTAATAAACTACTCGCTGTATCAGCGTTTATAACTATAACAACTACTTATGCAGTCATACCAATAGAAACTTTTGCAATTGAAATTGAACAAACGAACATTGAAAATATATCTCTTTCAGCAAATGAAGAACAGATGAAAAAAGCTTTGCAAGATGCTGGTTTATTTGCAAAAGCTATGAATGAATACTCTTATTTGCTAATTAATAATCCAGATGTGAGTTTTGAAGGAATAACTATTAATGGAAATGCAGATTTACCTAGTAAAATTGTACAAGATCAAAAGAATGCAAGAGCACATGCTGTTACATGGAATACACAAGTAAAAAAACAACTTTTTGATACATTGACAGGCATTATAGAATACGATACAAAATTTGAAAATCATTATGAAACATTAGTAGAGGCGATCAATACTGGAAATGGAGATACTTTAAAAAAAGGGATTAAAGATCTACAGGGAGGAATTCAACAAAATCAAAAGTCTGCAAAAGCATTAATAGAAGAATTAATTCAATTAAAAAATGCTATTGGAGAAGATGTTAGAACATTTGGAAGTCATAAAGAGACATTGCAATCGATTTTAAAAAACCAAGGTGCTGATGTGGAGGCGGACCAAAAGCGTCTAGAGGACCTTTTAGGACAAGTAAAATATCAGAAAGACATAGAATCTAAGGGGTTAGACATGGTGAAAATCCCCTTTATTCCAACCTTGATTGCTGGTGGCATAATGATAGGTGATGCAAGAGGTAAGTTAGGTTGGCTAGAACCTGAATTAGCAAAATTGCGTCAGACTGTAGATTATAAAATAACATTGAATCGTGTAGTTGGAGTTGCATTTCATAATATTAGTGATATGCATAGTATGCTTGATAGTGCTATCACTGCTCTTACTTATATGTCTACGCAATGGGAGGATTTAGATTCTCAATATTCGGGTGTACTGGGACATATTGATAAAGCTGATCAAAAAGCTGATCAAAATAAATATAAATTCTTAACCCCTAGCTTGAATGCAGCGAAAAACAGTTGGAAAACATTAAAAACAGATGTTGTCACTTTGCAAGAAGGGATAAAAATTGCAGAGAAAAAAGAACAGGATTTTTTGAATCAGCTTCGTCCATCAAACGTTTTCTACTTTTATAAAAAGATTCATAACGCATACACTTTTGAAATAAAGACTGGAACAAATGCGCCAAATGCGTCTTATAAAGTTATGAATTTAACTAAAAACACTGTTCATAATATGTGGAGTGGAGGGGCTAATACTAACATATGGGCTGATTGGCTTTCATTCAATCCAAATGATGAATTTGCGGTAGTAGCAGTAGTGAATGGTAAAGAATATGTTGTGTATAAAGAAAAAGTACAAAATATAATGAACTGAATCTGAAAGTAACGAAGTAATTGGAGCTGGACAATAAACTAGACAACAAGTTAATTGAAAAATTGTAATGGCATATTTCTCCTTATGTCCTAGAATACTTAGCTCAAGAAAAAGTAAATATTGAACCAAGGCGTTACTTGCATTATGTGGATGGCTTTACCGAAAGGTTTCAAGTACATTACTCATACAATTATGTAGTTATCCTGAAGCATCTACAGGTGTTCTTATCGACTTTGAGGAACTACTTAGCTTCCTAAGTGGAGTGACTTTATGCAAAATTAAGTGAACGTTTTTGTACATAGATTAGTTGACATTCATATAGATTTTTTCCATTTTCAAAGATAGTTTTGTTTTTTTATGTTATTTTTCAAAAATTACTGTTGAAGTTCCTATATTCATGACTCAGTATATAATTATTGTTTGATGAAATGACATACCACGTCCCTTAGAGTTTCAGACATACTACGATAACTTAAAGAAAAAAGATAATAGTAGTCAACGGTTACTATTATCTTTTTTGAACTATTTTTCATTAAAATATCTCATCTGCTGTGCTCCTTATTTACTTTTCCAGATTTTATCCTAGTTTAAAATTTATGCATTTGAACTGTTTATACAATTTGTAGGATTTTTAGCTTTTTTGTCGAATACACTTAATGCAAGGAGGGACATTACATGATTATTAAAGATTATTTCATCAACCTTTCTATTTTTTCTTTATTAGTTAGCGCAGCAATATTTATTCAAGTGTTTACAATTAATTCTAGTCGATATTTCGAAAAGCTCTATGGAGGGATTATTGCAGTTACGTTAATGTTCTTTTCTTTTCCATACATGGGATTTTCCTACGATCTTCGAGTTGTTCCTCTTATTCTATCTTTTATTTACTTTGGTCGTATTGCTGGTTGGATTACGTTAATTAGCATAATTGTAATGCGTATCTTTTACACTGGAGGGTATTGGGAACCTCCTGTGATTGCTTATTTAGGTATGGGGATTCTATTTTCTACTTTTAAAACTTATTTTAAAAAACTACATCCTTTTAAAAGTGCATCGTTATATTTTTCTGTTTTTATTGGAATAAAGTGGTTAGTTGGCGTATTATTTAATACTACATTACTTTACACAGGAGGCTTATTATATATAGCGTTAGGACTTTTAATTGGGCTATTTCTTATGGAAGCCTACCAGAGATTGTATTATTTAACACAGGACTTATCTAAAATGAATCGAGAATTAAAAAAATCGAAGCAAGAACTTACAGATACCGTACATGAGCTTCAAGGAGGAATTTTTAAATTTAAAAAAGTGGATAAGCACTTTATACACACTTTATGTGATGGACAGTTTTATTATCAAAACGGATTTTATTCTGAACAGGTGGTAGGAAAAAGCTTACGTACTATTGATGCTTCTATTATTCCTCCACATTTAGTTCCACAATTGATGAAGTACTATCTCCAGGCATGGGAAGGAAAAGAAATTATATTTGAATTACCTTGGCCAAATGATAAAACTATTATTCTTATTGCGCTTAGGCCAATTAAACGAAATGGACAAGTTATTGAAGTTGTTGGTTCTACAGTTGATATAACCGAAAGGAAAAAGGTAGAATCAGAATTAAGCGCTACCAAAGAATTATTAGAATCATTTATAAAGCACAATCTAGATGCTATTACCATTTCTGATCGAGAAGGGCATATTTTACAAGCCAACAAAGCTTATGAAAAGATATTTGGGTGGTCATCACAAGAAATCATAGGTAAGAGATTACCTTGTGTACCAGATTTTTTAATGGAAGAATCGCTTGAAAATATTCAGAAAATTCTAACGGGAGAATCGGTGGTTACTAGATTAGAAACTGTTAGACAACGGAGCGATGGGAGTCTTCTTGATATCAGTCTGACAGTTTCTCCTATACTAGATGTAAGAGGAAATGTGATAGCTTTATCAGCAATATGTAGAGACATCTCTGAAAGAAAACAAGCAGAAAGAGAACGGCATCAATTACACCAGCAATTAAGAGATAGTGAAATGAAGTACCGTGCACTAATCGAACAAGCAACTGATGCGGTATATGTAGTAGAGCTGAATGAAGATAATACTCCAAGTCGATTTATTGAGGTAAACCCTGTTGGGTGTAGAAGATTTGGATATAGTAGAGAAGAGTTGCTTTCATTATCATTTTCAAATATAGTACCACAAGATTCTCAAATAATCGTAAGGTTATTAGAAAAAATTAAAAAAGGACAAACTTCCTTCACTTTGCAAGATGAATATGTTTTTCCAACAGGAAAAGTAATAACAACTGAGTTTAGTGTTCGTGTTTTTAACTTAAATGGTAAAAAAGTTTTTCTAAGTATTTCTCGTGATATCACTGAACGGCTAAAAACAGAAGAATTATTACGAAAATCTGAAAAACTTGCTGTTGTAGGACAATTAGCGACTGTAATGGCTCATGAGATTAATAATCCATTAACTGCAATGAAAGGGTTCATGCAATTACTAAAATCAACGGAAAATGAGAATAATCAGGGTTATATTAATATAGTATCATCAGAGATTGAGCGTATAGAGAGCATAACAACTGAATTTATGGCGGTAGCCAAACCACAGGTAGTAAAAATGCAACCTAATAACATTAGTGTGCTAATGGATCAAGTTTTAATGCTACTACAACCTCAAGCAATGATGCATAATATAAAATTTAGAATCGATCTTAACCCTGGTATTCCATTGATTTCATGTGAAGGAAATCAATTAAAACAAGTATTTGTTAATATATTAAAAAATGCAATTGAATCTATGCCGATGGGAGGGGAAATTCTGATTCAAATAAATATACTTGATAATAATCAAGTAAGCATTCGTTTTATCGATCAAGGGTGTGGGATTCCAAAAGAACGTATACCATACCTCGGAGAACCTTTTTATAGTATTAAAGAAGAGGGGATTGGCTTAGGATTAATGATCTGTTATAAAATCATTGAAACACATCAGGGAAAGATATTTATTAAGAGTGAAATGAATAAGGGGACTACAGTTGAAGTCACTCTCCCTATTTGTACACTTCAAAATTAAGATATTCTCTTACTGAAATTTTTTAAGAAACCATACAGAATGTAATGCCAATGTTACTTAATGAAATAATAAAGAGAAGAACACTGGTAAATGTACCCTATAGAATAGATACTTGAAAAAGCCTGTTATAAAAACATCCTTTCTTTAGAACCAAAAGAAAGGATGTTTTTAATATTGTAATTTTTCCTGGATACATTTCAAATTTTTACTTTTAATACATTTTTTAACTAATTTTGGTTAAGTTAGTTAAAAAGGCATTATTTTTAAGGAGCATATTCACATATAAATATCCCTCATTTTTAAAATAGAAATTTCTAAAAACTATATATAGGTTCTTTTTGAAAGGAAGGGTATTATCAATTGAAACCACATGAAAAAGTACCTGTTCACTCTATAAAATCTTTGCAGGAATTAATGCAATTACTAAAAAAATCTAAAGATTTTATAACGTTGGAGATCGCTTCAAACAAATCCTCTATAGTCATTTCATATTTTAGAACCTTAATCGATGTAAATATATTTCATGAAGAGGTTTTAACTTATATAAAAGAGAAGAGCTTCGATTCATTACAAGATATTCGGTCTGTCTTACCCTTTGAAAATTCAAAAATAACAAATCAAATGGAAGATATTCAGGATAGTATTTTAAACGGCTATATACTTATTCAGTTCGATACAGATAAATTAAATGGCTTGTTAATCAATGTGGCAAAGAAAGAAAAAAGAGATATTACAAAAGCTGAAATTGAATACAATATCGTGGGTCCACAAATCGCGTTTGTTGAAGATTTAGATGTAAACTTAAATTTAGTACGTAGAAAGCTTCCAACACCTTATTTACAAATGAAGGAATTGAAAGTAGGCTCTCTATCTAACACAACCGTTGCGATTGTATATATTGAGGGAATTGTAAATGATCAAAATCTACAAGAAATTATAAAAAGGGTGAGTCTAATAAAAACAGACCACGTTTTGGATAGCACGTATTTGATGCAGTTAATTGCAGACAACCCGAATTCTATATTTCCTCAATTTTTGAATACAGAACGACCAGACCGTGTAGCAGCTGTATTGGCAGAAGGAAAAATTGCACTTTTTGTAGATGGCTCACCTTATGCGATCACTCTTCCAACAACATTAATTGACTTTTTTTCTACGACAGAAGATTACACCATGCCTTGGATTATTGCCTCTTTTTTTCGTCTATTAAGGCTTTTTGCTTTTATGTTTTCTGTCTTAACGACTCCATTATATGTTGCAATCTTAACATATCATTACGAGCTTATTCCAAAAGAACTTCTTGAAACGTTAATCATATCGAGAAGTAAAGTACCTTTTCCTCCATTAATTGAAGCGCTTTTTTTAGAAATAACGATTGAATTACTGAGAGAAGCGGGGGCACGTTTACCAACTAAAGTGGGTCTAACTGTCGGTATAGTAGGTGGTATTGTAATTGGACAGGCATCTGTAGAGGCAAGTCTTACAAGTAATGTACTTATTATTATTGTTGCACTTTCAGCGCTTAGCTCATTTACAGCACCAATATATCGAATTGGTAATACAATTCGAGTAATTCGTTTTCCTTTTATAATATCTGCACACCTGTTGGGTTTATTAGGAATTGTTTTAACAAGCTCTTTGCTTTTAGCACGTTTATTACGTACAGAATCATTAAGACGTCCTTATTTGTTTCCTTTTTATCCTACACGCCCTACAGATTGGAAAGACAGCATTATCCGTTTGCCGATCTCAGCGATGTTTCGACGTCCTATTTTTTCAAGATCTAAACAGCGTTTTCGTTTTAATCCAGAAGAGGTAGAGAAAAATAAAATTAAATCACGAAATGATTTTGATGATTGAAATTAACAGGGAGGAGCATTATGAAACAGATCCCAATTGAGTATCAAGTCTCTCCATATATGGTGTTTTTTTTAATTATTACTATACAGATGGGGGTTGGTATGCTTGGTTTTGAAAGGATTAGTGCAAAATTAGTTGGAAATGATGCGTGGATTAGCACGCTGCTTTTTGGAATATCTGTTAATCTTATGATTTGGATCATATATCAGATTTTAAATCAGGGTAATGGAGATATCATTGCAATCAATCAAGACGTACTTGGAAAATGGATTGGTGGATTGTTCAACTTCATTTTTTTATCTTATATTGTATTGTTAGGTGCAACAACACTACATACCTATATCGAAGTAGTACATGTTTGGATGTTTCCTTCCATTTCATCTTGGATTATAGCAGGGGCTTTTTTGGGTCTATGTTATTACATTGTGACTGGAGGATTTCGTGTAGTTGCTGGAATCGGCTTCTTTGGAATCGTTATCCCAAGCATTCTAATCTTCACATTTTTTTATCCTTTGCAGTATGCAGATTTCCAAAATTTATTTCCAATTGCACAGCATTCATTCCTAGAAATTATGAAAGGAATGAAAGGAAATATGTTTAGTTTTTTTGGATTTGAAATGTTATTGTTATACTACCCATTTATTAAAAAGGCAAGAACGTCTCAAAAATATGCGCACTATGCAAATTTAGTAACGACTATTGTCTACACATACCTTATGATTTTAACTCTTGCGTTTTTTAGTGAAAAACAACTAGCGAGCGCGATATGGGCATATTTAAGCATGATTAAAATTATACAATTTCCCTTTATAGAGCGGTTTGAATACATTATTGTTTCTGTTTGGGCTTTTTTTATATTACCCAATGTTTCCTTTACATTATGGGGAGTAAGTCGTGGTATAAAAGAGGCACTGGGAATAAAGCAAAAATATGTTTTGCCAGTTATCATCCTGTTCATCTTTGTTTTATCATTTTTCTTGAATAACCGTAATAAAATTAACTTATTAAATACTTGGACAGGTCAAATTGGCTTTGTATATATATATGTATACCTACCTATATTATGGCTAATTCAAACCGCCAAAATAAAGTTAAGGAGATAAACATGAAGCGATGGATACTTTTCCTTATAGTAAGTGTCTTCTTAATAGGTTGTGCTAAAACGAAAATTGTGGATGACATTGACTTAGTTCAAGTTGCGGCATATGATACCGAAGCAAAAGGTAAGCTAAAAGGAACCTTTGCGATTTCAGCTTATAAAGGAGGCGGGCAAGGTGAAACGAAAATCTATTCAGCATCAGGCCAGACTGGTAGAGAAGTTCTTGCAAGAGCATCCGAAAAATCTTCTGGACCTCTAGAGTTGGGGCAATTGCGTGTTATTATATTTAATGAAAAAATAATTGATAAGGGAATGCAGGAAATTTTAGAGACTTTGAACCGAAATCCTAGTGTAGGAAATGCAATTTATTTAGCAATTACAAATGTAAAAGGGGAATCACTATTAAAGGGGAATTATTCTGAAGAAAAAGAAATTGCTTCCTATCTATCCTCTTTACTGGAGCAAAATATGGATAATGGAACGCAGCCAAAAACAAATTTTTTTATGTTTTTAAACCAACTTAATGATGATGCGAGAGATTCATATTTACCGATAATATCTAAAAAAGGTAATGTGTTGGAGTTAGATGGAATAGCACTTTTTAAAAGATGTAAAATGGTTGATAAAGTAAACCCTAAAGATTTATTTGTATTTAAATTGTTGACAGATAATTTTAAACAAGGTACATACCAATTCAAACTACCTGGTTCCTCAAATACTTACGCCACGATAGAGAATATAAAAGCTAGAACAAAATATAAGATGGAGGGGAATAGTAAGCATCCATTCGTAAATGCTCATATTCAAGTTAAAGCTGAAATTCAAGAATTTACAAAAACAAAAAATCTAGATAATCCTAAAGAAATAAAAAAATTAGAAAAAATTATGGAAAAAGAAATAGAAAAAAAAGCAACTACATTGATAAAGAGATTTATTAAAAAAGACACAGATCCTATAGGACTTAGAAAGCTTGGTAGAACTCACGTAAGAAAATGGAACAGTCAAGAATGGGAAGAATCCTATAAACATTTACGTTTTCGTGTAACAGCTGATGTAAAAGTAACCCAATCTGGTGTTACAGAATAAATCAAATAAGATATGGAAAATTTTAATAAAAAAATATAGTCTCGCAGGAGATTAGGGAGAAGAGAAACGATTAACAAAGAATTTCATAAATAGTAAGATGCTTTGTTAATCGTTTTTATACCTGTAGCTTTATCACTTATAGTAATCATAATTATAATAAAAGAACACCGAAATAAATTCCCGATACCACATAATTATAAGAGGACAATAAAACATCAAGATATAATGTATGCTTTATCTGGAAAAAAGAATTTAAGTACTTAAAGGTTAAACACTTAACTTTAAAATAGTAAATTCGTTGCTTGTAGCACTTCAATTAGACTGTGTCCCCGAAAGTTAGAAAGGTCGGTTTATTAAGTAGCCTCTAGGGAATGAGCCTAGTACAATACTGGATTCATTTCCTTTTATTTTTCCTTGATTCTTTCATGATTATAGTATTTTATATACTTTGCTAATTCTTGTTTAAATTCTGTTATACTTTCAAATTCTTTCGATGCAGAAATAGACATACAAAAACGCCATTCTTTCTTATAAATCTACAGAAAGAATGGCGTATTCTTCAAAAGTGAGTTCCTTTATTGAAAAGCTTTAGTTCTATATGACAGATAAAAGGGCAAGCAACGCTAAAATAGCGAGAAATCCTTGTTTCATGATAATTGATTTATTGGATGTGAAACCTCCGAAAATAGCTGCTACCACTATACAAATGATGAAAAATAATTGAATCATATAACCAATGGGATTGTTTCCAAGTATAAGTCCCCGAATGAGGCCAGCTGCTAAGAATTCATTATATAAACCGTTTGCAAATTAATTGTCTAAGTATTTCTAAGTTTAAAGAGTACAGTGTCTTCGTTTTTTATTGAATCAATTTTTACATGTTGGTTCAATATTTTCTATTCTCTTGGAACTTAGTTCTCGTTTACTTCTCACAAAAGCAATAAAATCTATTATCTCTTCTGTTGACAGTGCTTCTCCATCTATTAAAAGTGTTGTATCTGGATCGTTTAGGAGTCTTGTAATATCAATTACATCTTTGTTTTGATGTGAATGTTCAATTCGGCCTAATATATAATCTACAGATGTATCAAATAAATCGGCTATCTTTGATAAAGATTGTAATGAAGGTAATCTATAACCATTTTCATACCCGGCATAGGTGCTTTTCGCAATCCCAAGTCGATCTGCTGTCTCTTGTAAGGACCATTTTTGATTTTTTCTTAATTTAGATAAACGTTCCAGCATTCGTCTCATACCCCATCTAATTTTATTAAATTAATTATAACATAGAAAAAGAATCAAGAATAGAAAAAAAGTACGCGTATTGAATACAAAATCTTGATTAATTCAAATTAAGTTCTATAATGATAAATATAAATACGCATTACGCGAACGCAATATCGTTGTTTATTTTATGGAGGGGTTGTGTATGAAGAAAATTTTATTACTTGCAACTGGTGGGACAATTGCATCTGTGGAGGGGAATGAGGGGCTTGTTCCAGGATTGTCCGCTGAGGAATTATTGAATTATTTTTCGAAGTCTTCTCGAAACTTAGAAATAGATTGCAAAATCTTAATGAATATTGATAGTACCAATATGCAACCTGAGCACTGGAAAGAAATAGCTAATGCTGTTTTTAATCACTATGATGACTATGACGGGTTTGTGATTACACATGGAACGGATACGTTAGCTTATACATCTTCTGCGTTATCTTATATGCTGCAAGGTTTAAGAAAACCAGTTGTTTTAACAGGTTCACAAGTACCTATTAGTTTTAAAAAGACAGACGCAAAGAAAAATGTAGCTGATGCTCTTAGGTTTGCCTGTGAGGATGTTGGCGGTGTGTTTATTGTTTTTGATAGTAGGGTGATTATTGGGACGAGAGCAGTTAAAATGCGAACAAAAAGTTATGATGCATTTGAAAGTGTGAATTATCCATATGTTGCTGAGGTAAATGAAGATGAGGTGAAATATCATTGGAAGCCAACTTCCTCACATAGTGAACTTTCAATAAATACTAATTTATGTACGGATGTTTTTCTTATGAAATTGTATCCAGGTACAAAGCCTGAGGTATTTGATTGTTTAAAAGATTTGTATAAAGGGATTATTATTGAAAGTTTTGGAAACGGTGGATTACCTTTTGAAGGAAGGAACTTGCTTTCGAAAATTCAAGAGTTGACTGAAATGGGGATTGCTGTAGTGATTACTACTCAATGCCTGGAAGAAGGAGAAGACATACTTCTCTATGAAGTAGGACGGAAAGTGGCGCAACATCAAGTAATATTGTCTGGAGATATGAATACGGAAGCCATCATAGCAAAATTGATGTGGGCGCTTGGGAAAACTAATAAATTAGAAGAGATTAAAAAAATTATTGAAGAGCCTTTAGCCTACGATTTAACAATAAAATCTGATAAGGATTGGTAATGACTTCATATGATTTATTTAGGTTTTACATTTAATATGGGGGAGAAATTAAAATGGCAATGACAAACAAGAACGTGCGAGTGGAGAATGATTTTTTGGGAGGAAAGGAATTACCTATTGAGGCATATTACGGAATTCAGACTTTACGCGCTGTTGAAAATTTCCCGATTACAGGGTATAAAATTCATGAAAGTTTAATTAGAGCGTTCGCAATTGTAAAAAAAGCAGCAGCGCTTGCGAATACAGATGTAGGAAGATTGGAATTGAACAAGGGCGGCGCGATCGCAGAAGCTGCTCAAGAAATTCTTGATGGAAAATGGCATGATCATTTCATCGTAGATCCAATCCAAGGCGGAGCGGGTACTTCAATGAACATGAATGCAAATGAAGTCATTGCCAATCGTGCTCTTGAATTATTAGGGATGGAAAAGGGAGACTATCATTATATTAGTCCAAATAGTCATGTAAACATGGCGCAATCAACAAACGATGCATTCCCAACAGCGATTCATATCGCTACATTAAACGCATTAGAAGGTTTATTACAAACGATGGGTTATATGCACGATGTATTTGAATTAAAAGCAGAACAGTTCGATCATGTGATTAAAATGGGTCGTACACATTTACAAGACGCTGTGCCAATTCGCCTTGGACAAGAATTTAAGGCGTACTCTCGTGTACTTGAACGTGATATGAAACGAATTCAGCAATCACGTCAACACTTATATGAAGTGAACATGGGAGCAACTGCAGTTGGTACAGGCTTAAATGCAGATCCAGAATATATTGAAGCAGTTGTAAAACATTTAGCTGCAATTAGTGAACTACCACTAGTTGGTGCAGAAGACTTAGTAGATGCAACGCAAAATACAGATGCATACACAGAAGTATCTGCAGCACTGAAAGTATGTATGATGAATATGTCTAAAATTGCGAATGACCTTCGCTTAATGGCATCAGGTCCACGTGTTGGTTTAGCAGAGATTATGTTACCAGCTCGTCAACCAGGTTCATCTATTATGCCAGGGAAAGTAAACCCTGTTATGCCAGAAGTTATTAATCAAATTGCGTTCCAAGTAATAGGTAATGATCATACAATTTGCCTTGCTTCAGAAGCAGGACAATTAGAATTAAACGTGATGGAACCAGTACTTGTTTTCAACTTACTGCAATCGATTAGCATTATGAATAACGGTTTCCGTGCCTTTACAGATAATTGCTTAAAAGGAATTGAAGCGAATGAAGATCGCTTAAAAGAGTATGTTGAGAAAAGTGTAGGAATTATTACAGCCGTGAACCCTCATATCGGTTATGAAGCAGCAGCTCGCGTTGCGAAAGAAGCAATTGCAACAGGCCAATCCGTTCGAGAACTTTGTGTGAAAAATGGTGTATTGTCACAAGAAGACTTAGAGTTAATTCTAGATCCATTCGAAATGACACATCCAGGGATTGCAGGAGCAACTCTTTTAAAGAAAAATTAAAAGAAGAGGGGGGACAAGTCCCTCCTCTTTGTTTACAATATAGGGATTTTATATGTGAATAGAGGTAGGGAGATTATAAGTAAGTAACAGTGGCGTTTAATAGTTCATAGAAACAAAATTAAGAGGAGCAGCAATATAATCAACATCACTTTTAAGTTAGTTAACATTGTTATCGTGTCCGCTATTTGGTTACTTAATACTTTAATTCATGTTTTTACCAATTATTTATTACCTCAAAATGCAAAGTTTTTGAAAATAACTATTTTAGATGTGAGATGAAAATAGGGGATAGATACTTAGCATTTAATAAAAAAAGATAAGATTACGAAATGTAATCTTATCTTTTCATTAAGAATAATGAATTGTAGCTTTAAGGCTTCAGAATGACTTTTATACAGTCGTCTTCACGATTATTAAAAATCTGATAACCATAACTCGCTTCTTCAAGGGGAATTTTGTGTGTAATAATCTCTTTTGGATCAAATTCTTTATTTGTTATTTTTTCAAATAGTTCCGGCATAAAATGAATGACAGGTGCTTGTCCCATTTTAAGATTAATATTTCTAACCCAAAATGCACCGAGTGGAAAGGCGTTATAATTGCCACCATAAACGCCGGTCATTTGAACCGTTCCATATTTTCTTACGGCTTTCGTAGCGATTTGAATAGGACCGAGAGTTCCACCTTGTAATTTTAATTTTTGTTCCAGAAATTCTAGAGGCGATTTTTTTCCATCCATCCCCACACAATCAATAACTACATCAGCACCGCCACGTGTAATTTCCTTTAAATGTTCTCCCATATCGGGGAATTTTGTAAACTCAAATACCTCAACATTGTTAATCTTTTTTGCATAATTCATCCGATAATCTAAGTAATCCACTGCAATTACACGTTTAGCACCTTGCATCCAAGCGAATTTTTGTGTCATTAATCCAACAGGTCCACAACCAAGGACGATAACAGTATCACCTGGCTTAACGCCTGCGTTTATTACACTCCAATAGGCTGTTGGTAAAACATCTGATAGAAATAGTAGGGATTCATCTTCAAGTTCGCATGATTCCGGTATAACAAATGGAGTGAAATTTCCAAAAGGAACTTTTAAATATTCTGCTTGTCCGCCCGGATGATTACCAAATTTCTCTGTATAACCAAAGTATCCACCAGAATCGTAATGAGGGTTTGAGTTATCACATTGACTTTCCATTTCATGTTGGCAATAGAAACAATGTCCACAAGAAACGTTGAATGGGATGACAACACGATCGCCTTTTTTCACTTTAGTGACATCTGGCCCGACTTCTTCAACAATTCCCATTGGTTCATGGCCGATAATGTATCCTTGAGGTAAGGGCATGTTGCCTTGATATAAATGTAAATCAGAACCGCAAATAGCGGTTGAAGTAATTTTTACAATAATATCATCTTTTTTCTCTAATTTTGCATCATCCACTTGTTTAACCTGTACTTGGTTTGGTCCTTGATAGGTTACAGCTTTCATCTCATATCTCCTTTTGGATTATGTCTCAAAACATAATTTTATTTAATCTCTTGGTGAAATAGAAATCTTTCTTTTGTTTACTGAAGGGAATTAGAAAGTATACATAGTGTTGTTATGAAAGTATGTTATATCAGTTATTCTTTCTTATATGTTTTGCCCTACTTTAAGAAAAAAATCAATTTTTATTCATAATCTAATTTCCATAAAAAGGATAATTATTATTTCATAATTTGTAGCATATTAAAAACATCGGAGGTGAAACAATATGGGAAAAAATAATAGTGGAAGTCGTAATGAAGTATTAGTTCGAGGCGCTGAACAAGCTCTTGATCAAATGAAATATGAAATTGCACAAGAGTTTGGTGTACAACTTGGTGCAGATACAACAGCTCGTTCAAACGGATCTGTTGGTGGTGAAATTACAAAACGTTTAGTAGC
This sequence comes from Bacillus sp. BR3(2024), assembly GCF_039134555.1. Classification (NCBI taxonomy): domain Bacteria; kingdom Bacillati; phylum Bacillota; class Bacilli; order Caryophanales; family Bacillaceae; genus Bacillus; species Bacillus sp. BR3(2024). Next base: position 2,933,731 of record NZ_CP152433.1, on the reverse strand, counting down.
AATGGCAGAACAACAACTTGGTGGTAGAGCTAACCGCTAAGTAAATTGGCTTAAAATATAGCAAATATGTAAATCAATTTCTTTTGTGTATTCATAAAAATAAAAAACCTTATATTAAACAGATTCTCACTCAAAGATTATTGATAATCTTCTTTCATAATCTTTGAGTATTTAATTTGTAAACTACTTTCCTAAACAATAAACACGCAGTGTTGGAAAGGTGTTTTCCATGCATAGTAGAAAATCTTTTGCAGGAAAAAGCATACTTAAAAATTTGATTTCAATATTGAAATCAATATTTATTATGATATTTTCGAAAGGTAGGAATTTAAAAATGGGTATATTAAGTGGAAATCCTCAAAATGAACCTTTACATTACGGAGAAGTATTTGACATTTGGAGTTATCTTCTTGCTGCACAGGGTGCAATTGCAAGCCATCAAGTGTTTATGAATCACACAGGTGATGAAGATTTGAAGAAGTTTTTAGAAGGCTTAATTGAAAATGATATGAATTCGGAAATAGAAGAATTAAAAGCTCTTTTAAAGATTAATGGGGTCGCTTTACCGCCTGCTCCTCCAGAACGACCAGTTGCATCTATTGAAGACATTCCTCCGGGAGCGCGTATTAATGATGTTGAAATTGCTGCAGCTGTTTCTACAGGATTAGCAGCTGGACTTGTGACATGTAGTCAAGTAATGGGAAAATGCCTTCGAGAAGATGTAGGTATGTTATTCGGACAATTTCATATGAAAAAAGCGCAGGCAGGTGTAACTCTGCTACGTTTAAGTAAGAAAAAGGGATGGGTAGTTCCACCTCCATTACATGTAAGAAATTCTGACCAAGCGTAATAAACAAAAATAAAAAAGTGGTGTTGGCCACTTTTTTATTTTTTAGGTGTATCCTCAAGCTTGGACTTATTTATTGTGGAAGAATCCATATATTCATCTGATATCTCCATAGCGTATTTATCATGGGGAATATGATTATGTTCTCTTAATTTATTGTCATTACGCAGTACTAACTTCTGCATATAAATATGGAAGAAAACTTCTATTCCGCCAATAATTAAAGCAGCTAAAAATGAAGAAAATCCAATATTACGAGTAGCATCTAAATTAGTAAACAAGGATGTTAGTAACCAAGTTCCGAAAAAGCTTAAGCCGAAATCTGCCATTGTAGCAATCGCATTTCCGTATTTAGGTAAAATGAAGAGATCTCCGATTAAATAGGCAGTGCCCGTAAGGAAAAGAGAAATTAATAATACTTTAGGAATTGAAATGCCTTGAAAGATACTGAGCATGATTAGCAATACTGCAGTTATCGCTGTGTACTTAATTAATAAGGCAACAATATGTTTCATTATTTTCCTCCATTGTTTAAATGTATATGGAATACAATATTTCATTAAAAACGGATTATGCTTTTATATAGCGTAACCCGTTTTAATCACCCTTTAATGGTAAGAAGTACAACCTGGGTAAGAAGCAGGCTTATACTATGGATAGTATTTGCGGAATATCGAGCTTTATTCACAAAGGATAGTTCCATTCTTATAATAGAGAGGTTGCCTAAGTACAGTTTTTTTCATATTAAACTTAATATTTTTTGGTGTTTTGATTTTGTATCATATTCTGATTCGTTAATATAAAAATAAACAAAGTATTCCCGCGTTTAATGCATCTTTTTATCTATATATTTTCCGTAATCAGGTACAGCAATTTTATCAAATTCTTGAACGAGTGTTTTGAGGCTTGTTGATAGCAATTCACCCGACATCGGTATCCCGTGTCCAGTAACGGCGGTTAGAGGCTTTAACTTTTCTAGCTTAAGAACTGACTCTTTAGCGGCTTTCCAGTCTGTTGTTAAATAACGAGGCGGACCGCTTATTTCCTGTTCTTGGGTTATTACTTTATATAGATACTCCTGTTTCACTGTAACAAAAGCGTCCCCAGCGATTAAAGTTCGGTCTTTTTCTCGGAATAATGAAATATGTCCTGGAGTATGTCCTGGTGTATGAATCCATCTAAACTCTGGCATATGGGGAACAGTTCCATCGGTAGGTAGCGCTTTTACGTTATTTCCTAAGTCAATTGGTTCGTTTGGGAACAGAGGAGACATTTTCGCTACCATACCACCTTCAACTGTAGGGTCTGGTTCTGGATAGCTTTGTTGTCCAGTCAGGAACGGTAGCTCCATTTGATGTGCATAGACGGGAACATCCCAATACTTGATGAGTTCAATTATTCCCCCAACATGATCAAAATGGCCGTGAGTTAAAATAATTACTTTTGGGCGACTATTGGTACCAAATCGATCCTCAGCGATAGAGATAATTTCATTTGCACATTTAGGCATTCCAGCATCAACTAAAACAAAATCATTGGTCTTAGGATTTCCAACAAAGCATATATTGACGATTTGAATCGTGTAACAAAATAAATCAGGCAATACTTCGATGCCGTGACCACTTTCAATTGAAGTTGCTGGAATAAACTTGTAATCACTTCCATAATTCATTTCATTGTCCAATTTTTCTCCCCCTTAATATATTTTAATACGACATTATAGTTCCCTAATCTTGAAAATTCATTTTGGCGAATTTGAGAAAAGAATTAATGTGGGATTAAAAAACAATAATTTAGTCCTAGAATTAAGAGGGATTCATATCAATTTATATAAAGTGCAAACAAAAAATATTGCTTTTAAAGTCACAGATTCTACTATTCTTGAGGCGAATTTATGGCTTAATAAAAGATTTATAAAGATATTACAATATGGATTTATATAAAAAAGACATAACAAAGTTCGATAGAAATCCATTATGTCTAATGATTGCTTTTCATAATAAAAGAATGTTTAAGTTTGGTGATGTAATTGAAGTGAATTAGAGGGGAAATAGAAGTGATGATCTCTTCCTAACTTAATTATATCATGTAATTTACGTTCGAAATAGACTGTTTCTTCTCATTTACTACTGTTACAATCAAGAACACATGAATAGTAAGGAGAGGTGCCAAATGAGTTCTTTCGTTCTCGATTTTCAGGAAATAGAAAAAACGCAGCTTTTTCTCGTTGGTGGAAAAGGATTGAATTTAGGGGAGTTATCCAATATTCAAGGGATACAAGTGCCAGAAGGATTTTGTGTTACAACGGTAGGGTATGAACAGGCCATCGGAAAAAATGGAGCGTTTCAAACTTTATTGAATCAATTAGCAATGCTAAAAATTGAGGAACGAGATCGAATTGGTGAAATTAGTAAGCAGATTAGAGAAGTCATTATGGCGGTGGAAATTCCAGTTGATGTAGTGGAATTAGTAGCTCATTATCTCTCGCACTTTGGCGATGAACATGCATATGCAGTGCGTTCGAGTGCTACTGCTGAAGATTTACCGTATGCCTCGTTTGCTGGTCAACAAGATACGTATTTAAATGTTATTGGAAAAGAAAACATTTTGCAGCATATTAAAAAATGCTGGGCTTCTTTGTTTACAGATCGGGCGGTTATATACCGAATGCAAAGCGGTTTTGATCATAATCAAGTTTCTATATGTGTTGTCATTCAAAAAATGGTTTTCCCTGAGGCTTCAGGGATTTTATTTACTGCGGACCCGATTACTTCGAATAGGAAGGTGTTGTCAATCGATGCCAGCTTTGGACTTGGCGAGGCGCTAGTATCTGGATTGGTTTCTGCCGATAATTATAAGGTAAAAGAAGACGAAATCGTCGAAAAGGTCATCGCAACGAAAAAATTAGCCATCTATGGACGAAAAGAAGGCGGAACAGAGAGAAAGAAAATTGCTCCTAATCAGCAAAAATTTCAAACACTTACTGAACAACAGATTTTACAACTAGCACGCATCGGAAGACAAATCGAAGCTTATTTTGGTTGTCCGCAAGATATTGAATGGTGCTTAGTTGATGATACAATTTATATAGTCCAAAGCAGACCGATTACGACTTTATATCCAATTCCAGAAGTAAATGATGGGGAAAATCACGTGTATATATCAGTTGGTCACCAACAAATGATGACCGATGCGATGAAACCATTAGGTTTATCTTTTTTCCTGTTAACGACTAGTGCACCTATGTGTAAAGCCGGAGGAAGACTATTTGTTGATGCTACGCAAAGACTAGCTTCACCTGCTAGCAGAGATTACTTAATAAACGCTTTAGGTAAATCGGATCCGCTCATACGAGATGCATTAACGACTGTAATTGAGCGAGAGAATTTTATTAAATTGTTATCGGATGATGAAAAAGAAAAGGATCTTAGTAAAAATGTGCCACCTGCAAGTTCGCAACAACAACCTGAAAACGATCCGGAAATCGTTACGAATTTAATAAAGAATAGTGAATTATCAATAGAAGAATTAAAACGAAACATGCAAACGAAATCAGGGGTGGATGTACTTGATTTTATTTTAGAAGACATTCAGCAATTAAAGAAAGTATTATTTAACTCGCAAAGTATAGCTATCATTATGGCAGGTATGAATGCTTCATCATGGATTAATGAAAAGATGGAGCAGTGGCTAGGAGAAAAAAATGCAGCAGATGTACTTTCACAATCTGTACAACATAATATTACGTCAGAAATGGGGCTAGCGTTATTGGATGTGGCAGATGTGATTCGGCCGTATCCGGAAGTCATTGCGTATTTACAGCATGTAGAAGATGATAGCTTTTTAGATGAATTAATTCAGTTTAAAGGCGGGGAAAAAGTTCGGGATGCAATCGATGCTTTTCTAAATAAATATGGAATGAGATGCAGCGGAGAAATCGACATTACGAAAACGCGCTGGAGTGAACAGCCAGCTACAATTATACCGATGATTTTAAATCATATAAGAGACTTTGAATATGGTGCTAGTAAGCGGAAGTTTGAAGAAGGGCTGCAGGAAGCTTTGAAAAAAGAAAAAGAGTTGTTAGAGCGATTGCAGCACTTGCCGGATGGGGAACAAAAAGTAGAAGAGACGAAGAGAATGATTCGTAACATCCGCAATTTCATCGGTTATCGTGAATATCCGAAATACGGCATGATTCATCGTTATTTCATATATAAGCAGGCATTACTGAAAGAAGCAGAGAAACTTGTGCAAAATAATGTTCTGGATGAAATAGAAGATATATACTATCTAACTTTTGAAGAACTTCACGAAGTCGTCCGCACAAATAAACTAGATTACAAGACTATTCATAAACAAAAAAATGCGTACAAATTATATGAAAAACTAACACCTCCGCGTGTTATCACGTCTGATGGAGAAATCATTACAGGTAAGTACAAACGCGAAAATCTCCCGGCTGAAGCAATTGTAGGTTTGCCTGTTTCTTCTGGAGTGGTTGAGGGGAGAGCACGCGTTATTTTAAACATGGAAGACGCGAATTTGGAAGATGGAGATATATTAGTTACGGCATTTACCGATCCTGGGTGGACACCTTTGTTTGTTTCTATAAAAGGGTTAGTCACTGAAGTCGGCGGGCTTATGACGCATGGAGCAGTGATTGCACGTGAGTATGGCCTGCCAGCAGTTGTTGGAGTAGAGAACGCTACGAAACTAATAAAAGACGGGCAACGAATTCGGGTACATGGAACAGAAGGATATATTGAAGTGTTGTAGTTGTATTTTAGATAAATAAAGAAATCGTCCACTAAATATAGTGGACGATTTCTTTATGATTTTAATAGTTTTATCAACTTTCATCAATATTTTCTGAAATATTGATGAATCAGAATGTATGTTCATCTAAAACAAAGGATTTTTTCAAAAATATTACAAATTCAGACAATACATTGATAATTTTCTGAATTTTCAGTAATATATAAACGTTGTATCGTATTTAATATTGGGGAGGAATAGGGATGAAGAAAAAGCCTTTTAAAGTGCTGTCTACGCTTGCGGCGGCAACTGTGCTTAGTTGCACATTTGGGTATGGGGGTCAATCTGTTTATGCGGCAACGCCGTCTAATGGAGGAACTTTAAGTCCGATTGATGAAAATTTAATTCAAGAGGAGCGTTTAGCAGATGCGCTCAAGAAACGCGGTGTAATTAATGAATCTACGTCGAAAGAAGACACATTAAAAGCTGTTGAAAAATACGTAGAGAAGAAAAAAGGAGAAAATGCGGGAAAAGAACCAGCGGCGGGGGATAGTGTTACGAGAGAAGCGGCTGACTTTTTGAAAAAAGTTAAAGATGCAAAAGCAGATGAGAAAGAAAAAGCAGATCAACCTGCTAGTGGTCCAGTAGCGGGACAAGAGCCGGTTAAAGGGGGATTAAACGGCCAAGTACCAACTACTTCAGCGAAGCAAAAACAATATAACGGCGATGTTCGTAAAGATAAAGTTCTCGTATTGCTAGTAGAGTTTGCGGACTTTAAGCATAACAATATTGATCAAGTACCAGGTTATATGTATTCAAATGATTTTAATCCAGAACATTATCAAAAAATGTTATTTGGTAATGAGCCATTTACACTCTTTGATGGTTCAAAAGTACCAACATTTAAACAATATTATGAAGAGCAATCTGGTGGTAGTTATACAGTAGATGGCACAGTAACAAAGTGGTTGACAGTTCCTGGTAATGCGGCAGATTATGGCGCAGATGCAGGAGATGGCGGTCATGATAATATGGGACCAAAAGGACCTCGTGATTTTGTAAAAGAGGCATTAAATGCGGCTGTAGAAAGTGGTATTGATTTATCTGAATTTGACGAATACGATCAATATGACAATAATGGTGATGGCAATAAAAATGAACCAGATGGTCTGATTGATCACTTAATGGTCATTCACGCTGGAGTTGGGCAAGATGGGGGCGGTGGTAGACTAGGTGATGATGCAATTTGGTCACATCGTTGGCACCTTGGAACACCATATCCAATTGAAGGAACAAAAGCAAAAGTTGATAACTGGGGCGGTAAGATGGCAGCATACGACTACACAATTGAGCCAGAAGACGGAGCGGTTGGTGTATTCGCACATGAATTTGGTCATGATTTAGGTCTTCCAGATGAGTATGATACGAAGTACACAGGAGCAGGTGAGCCAATTAACTCCTGGTCTGTTATGAGTGGCGGTAGCTGGGCTGGTAAAATTGCAGGAACAACGCCACCGAGTTTCTCTCCGCAAAACAAAGAGTTCTTTCAAAAGAACATGGGTGGAAACTGGGCCAATATTGTAGAGGTTGACTATAATAAATTAAATCGTGGTATTGGCTATGCGACGTATTTAGATCAAAGTGTAACGAAATCAAATCGTCCTGGTCTGATTCGTGTTAACTTACCAGATAAAGAGGTAAAAGGTATTCAGCCTGCATTCGGTAAGAAGTACTACTATAGTACAAAAGGTGATAACCTTCATACAACATTAGAAACGCCAGTGTTTGATTTAACAAATGCAACAAATGCGAGGTTTGATTATAAATCAATGTATGAAATTGAAACGGATTATGACTTCCTTGAAGTACATGCAGTGAAAGAAGATGGTACGAAAACGTTAGTGGATCGAATTGGTGAAAAAAATGTGAAAAATGGTCTAGACACAACAGATGGTAAATGGGTAGATAAGTCTTATGACTTAAGCAAATTCAAAGGTCAAAAAGTAAAATTAGTATTCGAATACATTACAGATGGTGGTTTAGCGCCGACCGGTTTTACTTTTGATAATGCTACATTAACTGTAGATGGAAATGTTGTGTTCTCTGATGATGCAGAAGGCGAAACGAAATTTAAATTAAATGGTTTTGTTGTAGCAGACGGTTTTGATAAGAAGAAGCATAACTACTATTTAGAGTGGAGAAACTATGCTGGTGCTGATCAAGCGTTAAAATATAGCAGTGGTGTACCATATAATACAGGTCTGCTAGTATGGTATGCAGACTCTAGCTTTACAGATAATTGGGTTGGTTTACATCCAGGTGAAGGTTTCTTAGGAGTTGTTGACTCTCACCCAGAGGCAATTGTTGGAACACTAAACGGCAAACCAACTGTTAAAAATAGTACACGATTCCAAATCGCAGATGCTGCGTTCTCCCTTAACCAAACGCCAGCATGGAAAGTCGTATCTCCAACACGCGGAACATATGATTACAAAGGATTACCAGGTGTAACGAAGTTTGATGACTCTAAATTGTATATAAATGATTTAATCCCAGATGCAGGACGTAAATTACCAAAATTCGGATTGAAATTTGAAGTAGTTGGACAAGCAGATGATAATTCTGCAGGTGCAGTTCGTTTATATCGTTAATAATGTAGAAGCTGTTGAAGGGGAAGTCCTTTCAACAGCTTTTTTACAGAAACATAAATTTCAAGTTATTAATAAAATAATAGAAATTACTAAGCAAGCTGACTTATTTCTTTAAACCAGCTGCATAAAAAGGTCCATGAACTGCAATAGTTGATAAAAAGCGAGCAATCTCCTCAGGTGTTTCTTTTTGTCCATTATTTAACCATTGTTGGATGACACCTATATGTGCAGATGCCATATAAGAAGTTAAATATTCGCTTGGAACAAGTAAATTCTTCTTATTAATGAGAGGACCATTCGTATCTTCAAATAATGTTTTCCACATAAAGTCTTTCAGTTTTGTTTGGAAAGATAAATCTCCTTTCGGACTTAGTACAGCTCTCATAAAATCACTATTTTCATTTAGAAATTCAAGAATAGAAGTGATAAGTATAAATGGCATTGTTGGAGAAGGATTTGATCCAAGGTCAGCAATAACTTCCGGGAATTTCTGTTTAGCAATGCTAGAAAACTCGTACATAATGTCTTCTTGGCATTTTGTCATTAAATCAAATTTATCTTGATAGTGCGCATAGAAAGTACCGCGATTAATGTTTGCTTTCGTTGTAATATCTTTCACTGTAATGGCGTCAAAACCTTTTTCTTCAATTAGCTCCACCAATGCATTTCGTATGGCAGTTTTCGTACGAACAACACGCAAATCTAAATTATTATCGCGCAAAGCATATCCCTCCTTAATTTTACTCAACACATTTGGAAAATGTGTCTTATAACCAACACATTCACGATTTTTGATTATTGTATAAGGTTCAACTCGAACATATAATTCAAAATATAAATAAACAACACGTTGTTGGTTATTATAGATCAAATTAAGGGAGGAGAAAAGAAAATGTTTAAAAATAAACTTTTATTTTTATCACCAGTTATTGCACTACTTGTTGTTTTTATTTTTTCATTAACGCTATTTCCAACTGTTCAACCGCAGCCGAAAAACTTGCCAATTGCAATTGTAAATGAGGATCAAGGTGTAGAAATTCCAAATCAACCGAAAATGAATATGGGGCAAACGATCGTTGATAACATGAAAAAAACAGCGAAATCAGAGGAAGAACCCGCAGTGAAGTGGGTAGAAGTAAAAAATAAAGAAGCCGTTCAAAAGGGATTAAACAATAAAGAGTATTACGCGGCATTAGTCATCCCGAAAGAATTTAGCGCAAAACAAGCGTCGTTACGAACACTACAGCCATCTTCACCTGAGATAGAAATATATATTAATCAAGGAATGAATACGGCTGCATCAACTATGGCAGGGCAAATATTACAGGCGATTGTTGATAATATGAACAATACTGTTCGTACACAAATATTAGAAGGGTTGAAAGCAAAAGGAGCTACTGTAACAACAAATCAAGCTGAGAAATTAGTAACACCTATTGTAAAGAACGTGAAAAATGTGAATGAGGTCGGCAAAAATAGTGCGAACGGTAACTCACCAATATCATTATTCCAGCCGTTATGGATTGCAAGTTTAGCTAGTGCAGCGATTATTTTTATTGCGATTAGTAAAATGCCAGTAAGCTCAAGAAAAGAAAACTTTCTGTTAAAAGTAAAACAAATCGTAACAGGAGCTATTGCGACACTTGTAATTGGGTTTGGTCTTACATGGATTGCAGATGGGATGGTAGGGTTAAATATTTCGAACTTCACGGATACAGCTCTATTCTTATCCATTACTTCTTTTAGTTTCTTCTTAATGATATCTGCAGTACTATCATTAGTTGGGCTAAAAGGAATCGGTTTATTCGCTTTATTACTATTCTTCGGGGCACCGTTATTATCATTAGCACCTGAGATGTTGTCTCCGTTTTATCAAGACTGGGTTTACTCATGGTTACCAATGAAATTTATGATTGAAGGCCTAAGAGAAATCTTCTTCTTTGGAAAAGGGTTAAGCTGGAATACACCTGTTACTGTACTCGTTTGGATTGGTATAGTAAGTATGGTTACTATATTAGCAACTGCACTCAAACGTAGTGTAGTAAAAGGGCATAAAACAGAATTGAACGCTTAAAAACAAGCCGTTTCACTAATTAGTGAAACGGCTTGTTTGTGATTTTTTCTCAATGTAAATGCCTGATTGTTGAAAAGTGTAGTGTTTAAAATTAAGGCGAAATCTTTAAAGATCGCGTACGTTCCAAACAATCTCACCACGTTCATCATCCCACGTACTGTGATGCCGCTTAAATCCTATCTTTTCTAGTACCCGGAGGGAAGCGATATTCCAAGCACCTACAGTCGACCAAAGTCTTTGGCGCCCAGTAGCAATCGCCGCGTCCAGTACAACAGATGCGGCCTCAGTCGCATAACCTTTACCATGAGCGCTGCGGAACAACTCGTATGCAATCTCCGGCTCTTCAAGTGTGGAACGACCGATAATTAAGCCACAGTACCCAATGAAATCGCCTTCGTCTCTCCTTCGAATAGTGAGAAGGGAAATACCATTTTCGTCTGCCTTCTTGCGCATCTCAATAAGCCGGTTACGAACGGAATCAACGGCTGGAATGTCCACGCCACGTTCGCCAATTAATTTGCTCAGCCAAACGGAATCGGATTCCTCCCACATACTAAGCTCAAGTCTTTCGGTTTTCAGCTGGAAGGCCATAGTTTTAAATAAAGATGGCATAGTGGTACCTCCTAGTTATATGACTGGATTCATAATAGCTTCGCATCTCAACACCACATCTGGTTGGAAACCTGATTCATTCGCGAATTTATAGCAACAGCGTACAAAAAAATAGTGATATTTTATCCGCTATTTGCCGTGTAGTAAAATCCCCACTGATTATAGTTTCACTTTATGAATAAGCAATTCCTTTACAAAATAGACCCTTTTCTCAAACTTTTCTTTCAATCTAAAGCCGTCCCGTTATATACACAGGCTCCTACTATTTCTAAATGCATAAAATGTTAAGCGAAAGTATGGAGGGATATGATGTATAATTCGAATTATTATGATTGGTATAGGCAGAATGATAAGTTAATTAGTGATATTGAAAAAGCTATAAATGGAGAGTATAGCGCTATAAGCTGCTATGCAAAATTAGCGAATATGGCTCCAAATCAAGTAGAACAAAAACAAATTCTTGAAATTCGTAATGATGAAATAAAGCATTTCCACAACTTTGTACAAATTTATACGAACTTAACTGGTAGGCAGCCAAAACCACAAATTACTGAAGACTGCCCAAATACGTATTTACAAGGATTAGAGTTCGCTATACAAGATGAACAAAAAACAGTAGATTTTTATTTGGAAATTTCAGATGAGACATCGGATGTACATTTGAAAGAGTTGTTACGGAGAATAGCTGCGGATGAACAAAATCATGCAGTATGGTTTTTATATTACTTTGTAAAGTCGAAGTGAGCATTAAGAATGAACGAATGATGTGGTGCATATATTAAAAAATATTTTAAAACGTAGTCCAACAATTGAATGAAATATTTAAATGTAAGCAGAAGGAAACCGTTTCGCTAGTCGTGGAGCGGTTTTTTTATGATGTACTTATGTATCGACAAAATATAGTAATTACATTTCATATATAATGTATAGAACAAAAATAAATAAGCTAGGAGCAGACATATGAAAAGAGGGATTACAGTAGATATTCTAGATGGATATGATAATTTACTTTGGAAAGTATTAAAGCCAATTGATATTACTGTATTTGATTGGCGAGTGAGGGATGAGGAGTCCTACTTAATAGCACGTGGTGAATTGGATGAGGCATTATTTCCAGAAGAACCAAGTGTAGTGGAAGGGTTAGCGTTGAAAAAGTTAGTTAAAGACAACATATATTATCTTATTTTTGCAGATTTAAAAGCATATCCTAAAGGAGAAATAGCGATAGATATTGAAACATACGAAGAGTTTAAGGAAAGCAAGTGTGAGGTAGTTGTATTAGCGGTGGATGCTCAATACATACAAATTTATGCGAAAGATCAAAAATCGATTGAATTAATGTATGAAAACGCAGTGAATCAAGGATTTTATGTAGAATATATTACAGATGAAAATGATGGAAGGACTCGTTTGTCAGTATGGTAGCAATTTGAAAGGGGAAAGGCAATATGGAGAGAAATATAAGTAAAGAATATGCAATTCGAATTGCTACTGAAAATGAAAGTGATAGTATTATCCTTTTATTAAAAGAGGTAGCACAATGGCTACAATATAAAGAAGTGGATCAGTGGCAGTATCTTTTAGGAGAGGAAGCTACGGCTGAAATACTAGAATGTATAAGAGAGAAATATACATATGTTGTTCTGAAAGAAGCTGAAATAGTTGGTACGGTTACAGTTTCTCCTAAACAAAATGAATGGGATGAACATATTTTTGGTAAAGAGGAAATTTCTAATTCATTATATATTCATAGATTTGCGGTGAAACGGAAGTATAAGGGATATGGAATAGGAGAATGGATTTTACGGTGGGTAGAAGAGAATGTGCAATGTGATAAAGAGTATTTGAAGTTAGATTGCGTGGGGCATAATCGTACGTTGAATGATTTTTATAAGAAAAATAGTTTTGAATATGTTGGAAGTACGGATGGGCTTAGTAAGTTTCAAAAGAAAAGGAGAGTGTGAATGCATCCAATTAACATAAGTTTAGTTGAAAAGTTAATACAGGAACAGTTTCCTAAATGGGCCCATTTAGAAGTGAAACCTGTAAAGTTTAGTGGGCATGATAATAGGACGTTTCACTTAGGGGATGAGATGAGTGTAAGATTGCCAAGTGATGTGGCATATGCACCGCAAGTAGAGAAAGAAAATAGTTGGCTTCCTATATTAAATAAGGGGCTTTCTTTACCGATTTCTACCCCACTTGCGAAAGGAAATCCGTCTGAAGCGTATCCATTGCCTTGGTCTATTAATAAGTGGATAGAGGGAGAAACAGTTACGAAACAAAACGTTCGGGATTTAAATGAATTTGCGGCGGACTTAGGATCTTTTTTAGTAGAATTGCAATCTATTAATGCGAGTAACGGACCTTTAGCTGGAACACATAATTTTTACAGGGGCGGACTTATATCTGTATATGATGAAGAGGCGAGAGTTGCTATTGAAAATAATAAGGATGTTTTTGACGAGGCATTATTAAAACACCTTTGGAATGTAGCACTTAGTTCAACATGGGATCGTAAGCCAGTTTGGGTTCATGGAGATGTAGCGCCAGGGAATTTACTCGTTAAAGATGGAAAGCTTTGTGCTGTAATTGATTTTGGTATTTTAGGTGTAGGAGATCCTGCTTGTGATGCAGCGATGGCGTGGACGTTTTTTGATGCAAATAGTAGAAATGTATTTAAAGAAGTATTACGCATGGATGAAGAGACGTGGAATAGAGCGAGAGGATGGGCACTTTGGAAGGCGATAATTACATATGATGCGAATTGGGATAGTAATGAAAAAGTAGCAGAAGAATCGTATCGTATCATTCAAGTGCTTGTGGATGATTATGAGAGGTAATAGAAAAGCCTATTTTAAAATAGGCTTTTTCATATGATTAAATAGTAGAAATGGAAAGAAGGAATACAACATTATTATACAGAATATTTAGATAATAGGAGGTGTCGAATTTTGAGTGAAATTGAATTAAAGAGTAATGTAATTAAGACAGGGCGAGAGAAGGGGATTATTCTTCGGTTTATACTTGCTAGTCTCGTTGGGGTGTTTATGTTTTTCGTTCCTGTTACGATAAATGGTGCATCGTCTATTATGATTGATCATATCGTATCGTGGATTAGGGCTTCGGTTCCTGGCGTAGTACCTTATTATGCATTATTTGTTATGGCGATTGGTGCGATTTATCCATTTTATACGAAGAAATGGAATGCATCTATCGTAGACATTTGTTTTTCTATTTTAAAAGTAGTTGGCGTTGTTTTTGGCATATTATATTGTTTAAAAGTAGGACCAGCTTGGTTCTTTGCGCCAGATGTTGGACCGTTTTTATATGAGAAGCTAGTCATATCAGTAAGTTTGCTCGTTCCAATTGGCTCGGCGTTTTTAGCGTTATTAGTCGGATATGGATTGCTTGAATTTATCGGTACATTTTGTCGTCCGATTATGAGGCCATTATGGAATACGCCGGGGAGATCGGCAATCGATGCAGTTGCGTCCTTCGTTGGAAGTTATTCGCTTGCTCTCCTTATTACGAATCGCGTGTATAAAGAAGGAAAGTATACGACAAAAGAAGCGGCGATTATCGCTACAGGATTTTCTACAGTATCCGCTACATTTATGATCATCATCGCAAAAACATTAGATATTATGCATTTATGGAATGTTTATTTTTGGACTACACTTGTTGTAACATTCATCGTGACTGCTATCACCGTAAGAATCCCGCCCCTTAGTAGAAAACCAGATACATATGTAACAGAAGAAGGGTTCCCAGAGCCTGTTTATAAAGAGAAAATGTTAGAACGTGCTTGGGAAGATGCGTTAGAAGTATCAAAGTCTGCACCGAGCATTATGAAAAATATTGCAATGAATTTAAAAGACGGATTTATTATGACAATGGGAATTTTACCATCCATTATGTCAGTAGGATTAATTGGTATCGTCTTAGCGAAGTTCACGCCAACATTTGATTGGATTAGTTATATTTTCTATCCGTTTACATGGCTATTACAATTACCAGAAGCAGACTTAGCTGCTAAAGCCGCATCAGTTGGCATTGCAGAAATGTTTTTACCGTCATTATTAGTAGTAAGTGCACCACTCGTGACAAAGTTTGTTATTGCAGTTGTTTCCGTATCATCTATTTTGTTTTTCTCCGCTTCCATTCCTTGTATATTATCAACAGATATTCCGTTAAAAGTATCTGAACTCATTATTTTATATGTGCAGAGAACGATTTTAACGTTGCTTATTATTACGCCGATTGCTTATTTGTTGCTTTGAAGTTTTAATAAGATAAAGTTAAACAAAAGAAGCCGTCTGTAAAAAGAGGGTTTCTTTTGTTTAAAAGCGGGATATTCTTATTTATTTTTCGTATATGACGTAACGCTTCTTAAGAAGATTCCTAGTCCCGCAAAAAAGAATCCTAAGCATAATAAGCTGCCTGGCGTTCCCCAAGTAATTTGATCTAGCATTTTTTATCCCCTCCCGTTTATCATTATATAGAATTTATTGGAAATTATCAAAAAATTCTTTTTTTAATGATTACTGATGAGTCTTCCTACCTTATACGAGAAGAATATATTTGAAAAGAATTCGTTTCTTTATATTTTTTTATTCTTATAATGCGTTTTTGATTCTTATGATATAGTAACAACAAAGGGGGCTTAAAAATGGAAATTATTCACGAAAGAGCAAAGTTGCGGTTAATGGATAATACTGATGTCGAAACTTTGTTTTCGATTGTAGAAGGAAATCGGGATATTTGGGCGTATTTAATCTCTAAAATGGATAGTGTGCAAGATATGCAACAATACGTTCAAAAAGCGATAAAGGGTTACGGAAGAGGTACTCAAATACCTTTCATAGTCGTAGATCAACAGTCGAATAAGATTGTAGGAAGTACACGTTTATATAATATTTCAGTAGAAGATAAGACAGTTGAGTTAGGGCAAACGTGGTATCATCCGAGTGTGCAACGTACGAGTATAAATACAGAGTGTAAGTATATGCTTCTTCAGTATGCTTTTGAAAAATTGCATATGCTGAGAGTGCAAATTAAGACGGATGCAAGAAATGAAAAAGCACAACGAGCAATTGAAAGGTTAGGCGCAGTAAAAGAGGGTGTGCTTCGAAATGAAAGAAAATTACCGAATGGTTATGTGAGAGATGCGGTGGTGTACAGTATTATCTCGAGTGAATGGCCAAGCGTAAAAGAAAAATTGTTAGAAAAATTAGAGTTGTATAAAGAAAAGTTATAATTCGTGTTTTGAAAGGTATATTGTTCGTGAGATATGAAAAATATACCTTTTTTCTTACAAAATGCTACTTTATTTTAATTCCTTTTGTTTCATCGTTCCCTTCTGAGAAAAAATTCGTTACAATGTAGTTGTATGGTAATAAACTTATGAATTTAAAAAATGTAATGAAAACCGCAAATGAAAATGAATTGATAATCCTCAATTTTAAATGAAAACCCTTTTATACATAAATAACAAGTAAAGTTCCTTCTTTTAAATAAACTCAAACAAAACGATTTGATATAAATGTTTTTTATAGAAGTATGGATGATGTACGGAGGCAATTACAAATGAAAGAAAATAAGAAGAGTAAGAAAAGACGAATCTTTCAAGTATTTTTACTAATGATTTGTTCTGCTATTTTATATGTAAGTTATGCAGCTTACGATATTTGGAGTTATCGTTTTAAAGCAAATGATGACGTGAAAACGGATGCTGGTATCGTACTAGGAGCAGCTTCATGGAACGGAAAACCATCTCCTGTATTTAAAGAAAGAATTAATCATGCGATTTCTTTATATAAGAACGGAAATATTAAAAAGATTATTTTTACAGGTGGTACAAAGTTCGAGGCAGAACTCGAGGAAGCACGTACTGCAAGAGTATATGCAATGAAACAAGGTGTAAAAGAGGAAGATATTTTAATTGAAACTAAATCCCTTTTCACTGAAGAAAATTTAAAAAATGCGAAGCAAGTTGGAATAGAGAACGGCATACAAACATACACGATTGTAAGTGATCCACTTCATATGAAACGGGCAATGAGAATCGCAAAACATATTAATATTGAAGCGTATGCTTCACCAACGCCGACATCAGCATATAAAACGTTAGATACAGAAATACCATTCTTCTTTAAAGAATTATTCTCGTATATTGGATATGTAACCTCTTTGCCATTAAAAGCATTGAAGGGGGACTAATATAAGAAAAGGATCTATCCTTAAATAGGAACTTTTCTTATTAGTCAAAAACATTGTATTTTTATCGGAATAGTGAAACAATAGAGAGGTAGCTTCATATAATCATAATGACAAAATGAACGGTTTATGAATCGAGCATAAAGTGAAACTTTAATCAGTGGGTGGGTTTCTCACTGATTATTAGTTGAACCAATCGGGCGTTTACGGGCAGTTGATCTCCCATCTAACTTCCTTTGCTTCACCTGAATTTTTAGGTGGGAGTTTTACTGCTCGCAAATAGCGGGATAAAGGAGATTATAGTATGGCACTCTCATTTGTTGAAACAGAAGAACAGTCTTTAATTATTGAGAAAATAAATAAATTGATTCCGAAGTTCATGGAAAGGGAGCATCAGCTAAGTGAATTAGGATCATTTCCGTATGAAAATATAAATGATTTGAAAGATATCGGATATACGAAATTAACGTTACCGAAGGAATTTGGTGGTAGTGCCATTTCTTTATATGACTTCGTTTTATTTCAAGAGAAAATCGCGGAAGGCTGTGGAGCTACTGCATTATCGATTGGCTGGCATCTTGGCATTGTGAAGGAGCTAGCGGAAAATCGCTCTTGGAATGATGAGATGTTCAAATGGTTTTGCGAAGAAGTACGTAATGGTGCGCTCTTTAACAGGGCAGCAACAGAACCGAAAACAGGGAGTCCGACGCGTGGCGGCAAACCAGAAACAATAGCGGCTCAACAAGGCGAGAAGTGGGTTATAAATGGAAGAAAAACTTTTACAACGATGGCGCCAGTACTTGATTATTTTATTATTTCAGCAAGTATGGAAGGCCGTGAAGAAGTTGGTGAGTTTGTTATTCCAAGAAATACACTCGGTGTATCTATTGAAGAAACGTGGGATAGCGTTGCAATGCGAGGGACTGCTAGCCACGACCTTGTCTTACAAAATGTAGAGATAGACAACCGCTTTTTTACGGATGTAAAAGGCGGGAAAGTGAAACAAAAGGGTATTGGCTGGTTGCTACATATACCAGCATGTTATTTAGGAATTGCACAATCAGCAAGAAATTATGCAGTTCAATTTGCGGAATCATACAAGCCAAATAGTTTAAATCATTCTATTAGTTTATTGCCGAATGTTAGAAAATTAGTTGGAGAGTTAGAACTTGAGCTTATGCAAGCTCGTGTCTTTTTATATCAAATTGCGAAAAAGTACGATGAGGCAGAAGATAAACTATCACTGCAAGCAGAATTAGCAGCTGTGAAATATGCTGTAACAAATGCGGCGATATCTATAGTGGATAAATCGATGCGCATCGTAGGAGCAAAAAGTTTATCAGAAAAAAATCCGCTCCATCGTTACTATTTAAACGTCAGAGCAGGATTACACAATCCACCGATGGATGATGCAACATTGTCTATGCTGGCGGATGCGGCGTTTCGGTCGTGATTTTTGAAGTTTACATTTTATTGTTTATGGATATTATAGTTGTTTTGAAAGCACGGGTTTGATTAGTAATCAAACCCGTGCTTTTTATGTGTATGAAGTACTTAATGGAGATGTAGGTTTTTAATATAAATGATTATCATGGTGTTGTGATTGTTTCTTGTTGAAAAATTCTTATTGTAATGCCAGTTTGGAGGCTGTATAAACATTTTTCGTATTTAATCCCAAATTAAAGGTCTTTCCAAGTTAACCATTCGCAAATATTGTAAAAATTGACCCGCATGGACCGCATCATGATAGGCAATTCGTAATAGCATATCACCTAAATATCGTTGATAGCCAACATCACTTCTATCAATAAGTCTTGAATCTAGCTCGGCTATGCTTATTGATTGAACATATTCTATGAAGTCAGTAAAGTGTGATTGTGCCAATTCAATTTCTTTTTTTACACAAGTAATTGGCTCGTCATCATACGGGGTACGTATGTCGTTTATTGAACCGTTGTTTTTTATAATCATATGATAGTAAAAAGTTGAGCTCCATACGTGACGAATCATTTCACCAAAGGACATAGCCTCAGAATCAGGCTTCCAATTAAGAAAATTATCGGGAAGAGAATTCCATAATTTTTCTGAGCGCCTTCTCGTTTCTTTTAAATTTAATATACTAAGATCAATTGCATTCATAATACATTCTCCTTTACTATTAAACTTAAAATAATTGTATCAATTTAATAGTTAGGGTATCATCGAAATATGAATGTATATCCGAATATCTCATATATAGCTAAACTAATTGCTGAACCTACAAGAGCAATCATCTTAGATTGTCTAATGAATAATCAGGCACTACCTGCTAGTGAATTGGCTTATATGGCAAAAGTGTCACATCCAACAATTAGTTCGCATCTTTCTAAATTAGTAGAAGGGAATTTACTTACAGTTGAACAACATGGTAGACATCGTTACTATCGACTTGCTAATCAAGAAGTTGCAGAAGTGCTTGAAAAGTTAGGGACAATTGCACCAACAGTTCAAGTTCGCTCTTTAAAACAATCAAGCCAACTAAAACAAATTCGTTATGCTCGAACTTGTTATGATCATCTTGCAGGCAAACTCGGTGTAGAGATAACTGAAAAATTACTAGATAGGCAATTTATAATTTTAGAGGATGGAGAATACATTGTAACGGAACAAGGTAAGAAATGGTTTCTGAATTTTGGAATAAATGTTGATGAGGCAGATACAAAAAGGAGGGTATTTGCAAAACCTTGCCTTGATTGGAGTGAACGGCGTTACCATATTTCTGGTTGGTTAGGGTCTGCAATTGCAAAACTGCTTTTTGAACAGGGATGGATTACGAAAACGGATAAGAACCGAGCTGTCCATCTTACAAAGAAAGGTGTAAAGTTATTGGAAGATCAATTAGGCATTGATATGAAAACTGAGGAAAGAAAAGCTTGAAATTAGAAAAATCCGTCAAAATGAAGGGCTTTTTTCATTATGGTAGGAGTGTACATGAATAATAGGATGTTACCAATAATCGTTGCCAATAAAAAATCTTTCTTTTCATTCTTCTTTTTTAAGTTTTAAAGGAGAAAGCTAGGCTTCTTATTTTTACTAATGTTATAATAAGAAAAAAGCACGAAAAGAGGTCATCTCATGCTAGAGGTTATTGCAACATGTTTAGAAGATGTAAAACGAATTGAAAGTGCTGGCGGGAAGCGGATTGAATTAATTTCATCTTATACAGAAGGTGGTTTAACACCGAGTTATGCTTTTATAAAAAAAGCGGTAGAAGTGGTAAGTATACCAATTCATGTTATGATTCGTCCGCATGCGAAGTCTTTTACATATACGGAAGAAGAAATTGAAATGATGAAAGAAGATATTATAGTTGCACAGAAGTTAGGAGCAGCTGGGGTAGTATTAGGCGTATTAAACGAACGAAATGAAGTGGATGAAGAGAAATTAGCGGATTTACTATCTGTTGTAGATGGAATAAATGTAACGTACCACCGTGCGATAGATGATATAAAAAATCCAGTAGAAGCGATGAGCACTTTAAAGAAGTTTCATAAAGTGACTCACGTTTTAACTTCAGGTGGACAAGGAAATATAGTAGAGAATATTCCGGTGCTTACAGAAATGCAAAAGGTAAGTGAGGGTCAAATTCAGCTTGTAGCTGGAGCTGGCGTGACGAAAGAAAATATAAAGCGATTGCTAGATGAAACTGGAATCACGCAGGCGCATGTCGGTACAGCGGTAAGAGAAGGAAAATCATGTTTTTCTGAAATAGATCCTAATTTAGTACAAGAATTAGTTGAAATAATAAAATAAGTGCTTAAGAAAGAGGAGAAACGATGAAGGAAAATACGAAGAAAGAATTATTCTCTTGGGCTAAAACGATAGGTTTTACCCTTGTATTAATTGCTATTATTCGCGGTGTTTTATTTACACCTTCTTTAGTACAAGGTGAATCAATGATGCCCACTTTAAAAAATAACGAAAGAGTTCTCGTGAATAAGATTGGTTATAGTATAAGTGGATTAGATCGCTTTGATATTATCGTCTTCCACGGGAAAGAAGGATACGATTTAGTAAAACGAGTAATTGGTTTGCCAGGCGATACAGTTGAGTATAAAAATGATGTTTTATATGTAAACGGAAAAGCGATGGAAGAACCATATTTAAAACAGTTTAAAGAAAAAGCAGTAGGCCGTGTATTAACTCCAGACTTTACGTTAGAACAAATCACTGGGAAAACGAAAGTGCCAGAAGGCCAAGTATTTGTTTTAGGGGATAATCGTGAAGTTTCTAAGGATGGTCGCATGTTTGGCTTTATTTCAGAAGATGAAATTGTCGGAAAAGGACAAGCTGTTTTCTGGCCGTTGGAACAAGTAAGAGCGTTATAAAGTGTGGTGAAGTATGGGAGAGATATTCTTCCATACTTTTTTATTTGCTTAAAATCTATTGATTGAATTGAAAGAATATTTTATAATTTTAAATTATATGTTTGTTTCGAAAAACGGAATTTAAGTTCCGTAATTCGGAACGAAAGGGAGATAGAATGAGTATAAATAAAACGGCAGTTAAGACAATGGATATTTTGGAGTTGTTTTATGAGCATGAAGAGCTAAGTTTAACAGAGATGGTTCAGCTTACAAATATGCCGAAAACATCTGTTTATCGTTTAATTGGCTCGTTGGAAGAGATGGAGTTTTTACAAAAAAACGAAAAGGGGAAATATCGTTTAGGGGTCGTATTTTTACGGTTCGGTCAACTTGTTTCACAACGATTATCAGTAAGAAATATAGCAATTCCTTATATGAAAGAACTTAGAGATAGTTTAGGACAGGCAGTTAATTTAATAATTCAGGATGGAAATGACGCAATTTATGTTGAAAAAATGGAAGGTGTTCAGCCGGTACGCGTGTATACGGCGGTTGGAAGAAGAGCACCGCTTTATGCTGGCGCATGTCCAAGAATTTTACTATCGTATTTCTCTGAGGAAGAGAAACGGAGATACATAGAGGAAGTGGATTTAAAACAGTTTGCAGATGGAACAATCGTGGATAAGAAACAATTGTTAGAAGTGTTGCAAATGGCAAAAAAGGAAGGCTACACCATTAGTTATTCTGAGTTAGAAAATCATACAGCCGCGATAGCAGCACCCATTTTCGCGAGCGATGGAACGGTTGTAGCAGGCATTAGTATTTCGGGATTAGCAATTGAGTACAACGAAAGTAACATTTCATATTTTATTGCGAAGGTGAAAGAAACAGCGCATCGCATTTCGAAAGAACTCGGCTTTTTGGCATAGAAAGAGGGAGTAGGATGAAATTTTCTGCGTTAGGGGATCAAGCAATTATTGTTACATTTGGTGAAGAAATTAAGAGGGATATATATGAGAAAGTACAGCGGTTATTTCAAGCACTGCAGCAACATCCGTTTGCAGGAATGATAGAGTGCGTTCCGTCGTTTACTTCATTAGCTGTTTACTACAATGTATACGAAGTATGGAAGGGAAATGAGAGAAGTGAAAGGTCACATGATTACGTTCGCCAGTATATAAAGGAGCTGTGTGATTCTTATAAAGAAGAAGTAAAACAGGATGTGAAACATATTTCTATACCAGTGTGCTACGGGGGAGAATATGGACCTGATTTAGAAGAAGTCGCGCATTATCACGGTTTACAAGTAGAAGATGTGATTCGAATACATAGTGAAACTACATATTTTGTATATATGCTAGGTTTTACACCAGGGTTCCCGTATTTAGGAGGACTTTCAAAAGAATTAGAAACACCTAGAAAAGAAACACCACGGTTACAAATCTCTCCTGGTTCAGTAGGTATTGGCGGAAATCAAACAGGTATATATCCGCTTGAAACACCAGGAGGATGGAATATTATCGGCCGAACTCCTATTTCATTATTTAATCCGGAAGAAGAAATACCGACATATATTCAAAGTGGTATGTATTTACGATTTATTCCAATAACGAAGGAAGAGTACGTATCGCTTGAGGGGGCTAAAAAATGGATGTAGAGGTTTTGCATGCGGGAATGTTTACAACAGTCCAAGATTTAGGGCGATCTCATTATCAACAATACGGTGTGCCAGTTGGCGGGGTGATGGATCAAAGTGCACTTCGGATGATCAATATGTTAGTTGGTAATGAAGAGAATGAAGCGGGACTCGAAATGACGATTATGGGACCTAAATTGTTAATAAAGAAAACGACTTTACTTGCGATTGGCGGAGCAGATATGGAACCGTTATTGAATGGAGAACGTATCCCGTTATGGCGTCCCATTTTAGCGGAAGAAGGTAGTATGCTTTGTTTTGGAAAAGTGAAAAGTGGTTGCAGAGCGTATGTAACTTTTGCGGGTGGTATACATATTGAGCGTACAATGGGAAGCAAAAGTACGTACATACGTGCTGCGATTGGTGGTATAGAAGGAAGAATGCTGAAAAAGGGTGACTACTTCCAAATTGGTGCACAACCAGAAATGGCGAGTCGTTTCATTCTAGACTTACAAAAAGATGCGAGAATAAAAACGAAATGGGCAATTAGCAACAGCGTACTACCAAAGTATAAGAAACATCCAAAGCTTCGTGTCATAACTGACTTTGAATACGATCAATTTACAGAAGAAAGTAGAAAGGCATTTTTTACGAAAGAGTATAAGGTATCTAATTATGCTGACCGTATGGGCTATAGGGTTGAGGGAGAGGTTTTAAATAGGAATGAAGAAAAAGAGATTTTATCGAGTCCTGTTACATTAGGAACCATTCAAGTTCCTAATGGTGGACAGCCGATTATATTAATGGCAGATAGGCAAACGACAGGTGGCTATCCGAGAATGGGAAATATCATTTCAGTAGATTTACCTCTTCTTGCCCAGCTAAAGCCGGGGGACTATGTTTCTTTTGAGAAAATTACGCTTGAAGAAGCGGAACAATTGTACATAGAACAAGAAGTAAATATGAATTTATTAAAGAAATTCATCGCTTTACGAAGCTGAAATTAGGAGGAATACATTATGACTACAATCGATTTAAACTGTGATTTAGGAGAAAGTTTTGGCGCTTATAAAATGGGGAATGATGATGAGATTCTTCCGTTCGTTTCCTCTATAAACGTTGCTTGCGGTTTTCATGCGGGTGATCCGTCTATTATGCGTCAAACTGTTGAAAAAGCTTTGGAGCATAACGTAGCAATAGGGGCGCATCCTGGATTTCCTGATTTAATTGGATTTGGTAGAAGAAACATGAATGTTTCAGCAAGTGAAGTATACGATTATGTTCTATATCAAACAGGCGCATTAGACGCATTTGTGAAAGCGGCAGGCGGGAAAATGCAGCATGTAAAGCCGCACGGTGCCTTATATAATATGGCGGCGTCTAATCCGGAAATTGCAGATGCAATTGCAAAGGCAATTTATCATATAAATCCAAGTCTATTACTTTATGGATTAGCAAATAGCGAGGCGTTTATACAGGCTGCAGAAAAATACAAAGTAACTCTTGTACAAGAGGCTTTTGCGGATCGTACATATAAGCAAGATGGTACATTAACGAGCCGTACAGAAGAAAATGCGCTTATAAAAGATGAAGACGAAGCGATAAAGCAAGTACTTCAAATGGTGAAAGAAGGCCATGTAAATGCGGTCAATGGAGAGAAAGTAGCAGTTCAGGCGCAAACAATTTGTTTACACGGTGATGGGGAAAAAGCAGTGCAATTTGCAAAAAGAATATACAGAACATTCAAACTTAATGATATTTCTATTTGTGCACCGAAATAAAAAATAGGGGGAAGTGCTGGGATGATTAAATTAATCGGAATACTACTTGTTGCAGTGGGCTTTTTATTTAGATTAAATACACTTTTAGTAGTTATGGTTGCAGGTATTGTTACTGGTATGGTTTCAGGATTAAGTTTTTATGATGTGATCAGCATGTTCGGTAGATTTTTCATAGAAAATAGATATATGTCTATGCCAATTATATTAACTTTACCGGTAATCGGAATTTTAGAGCGTTACGGTTTAAAAGAAAGAGCAGAAGCACTTATAACGAAATCAAAAGGAGCAACAACTGGAAGAGTATTAATGTCATATTTTACGATAAGAGAATCATCAGCAGCACTAGGGCTTAATATTGGTGGGCATGCGCAAACAGTAAGGCCGCTCGTTGCACCGATGGCAGAAGGGGCCGCGCAAGGTAAATACGGTAAACTTCCTGAAAAATTAAGAGAAAAGATTAAAGCAAACGCAGCAGCTGCTGAAAATACAGCTTGGTTTTTCGGAGAAGATATTTTCATCGCAACTGGAGCTATTTTATTAATGAAAGGATTCTTCGATTCAGTAGGTATGCATGTCGGAGTATGGGATATGGCACTTTGGGGCATTCCGACAGCAATATCTGCACTTATTGTAAGCTGGATTAGATTTAGAAGGTTTGATAAATATATAGAGAAAACAATGAAGGCAGAAGGAAAAGAAGAGAAGGAGGCAATTTAATATGAACATCATCACAATGGATACAATCTATTATGTATTAGGGATAATCGTTGCTTTTATCGCTGTTCGTATCGCATTCGATCGTGAACATCCAAACAGATTCGGTTCTAGTTTATTTTGGGCATTGTTTGCAGTTACATTTTTATTTGGAAATGTAATTCCTTCGTTTTACGTTGGCTGTATCGTGCTCGCTATGGTCGTTTTAGCCTCGCTAAATAAAGTAACAAAATCAGAGGAAAAAGAAGTTCCAGTACAAGAACGTGTGAAACATGCTGAGAAATTAAAAAATAAAATTTTTATGCCTGCACTATTAATTCCTATTTTTACAATTATCGGTACGTTGACCTTAGGGAAAATTAAATGGGGAAATGTCTCTCTTGTTGATCCAGATAAAGTAACATTAGTTGCACTAGCGCTTGGTGCATTACTCGCATTTGTTGCGGCGATGCGTATTACAAAATCAAAAATAACAACACCTGTACAAGAAGGAAGCAGATTATTACAAGCTGTTGGCTGGGCTGTAATTTTACCACAAATGTTAGCAGCACTTGGCGGTATATTCGCGAAGTCTGGCGTTGGACAAGTTGTTTCAGACTTAGTCGGACAAGTGCTACCGACAGAGTATCCGTTCGTTGCCGTTATGGCGTACTGTTTAGGCATGATGCTATTTACAGTCGTAATGGGAAATGCATTCGCAGCGTTTGCTGTTATTACTGGCGGAATTGGCTTACCTTTAATAGTTCAAATGCACGGCGGAAACCCAGCAATTATGGCAGCGCTCGGTATGTTTGCTGGATATTGCGGAACGCTGCTTACACCAATGGCAGCAAACTTTAATATCGTACCTGCGATGCTTTTAGAGCTAAAGGATAAAAATGCGGTTATTAAAGCGCAAGTACCAATTGCTCTTTCAATTTTTATCATAAATATGTTTATTATGTACGGCCTAGTATATCGTTTCTAATTAGGAGGATAAAACTATGAAAACAGTATTATTAACAGGGTTTGATCCGTTCGGCGGAGAAAATATCAATCCAGCTTGGGAAGTAGCAAAAGGTTTGCATGAAAAAACAATTGGAGAATACAAGATAATAAGCAAACAAGTACCAACTGTATTTCATAAATCAATAAGCGTATTAAAAGAGTATATAGAAGAACTAGCGCCGGAAATTATTATATGCATTGGACAAGCTGGGGGCAGACCAGATATTACGATAGAACGTATCGCAATTAATATTGATGATGCAAGAATCGCTGACAATGAAGGGAATCAGCCGGTAGATGTACCGGTTGTAGAAGAAGGAGCGATTGCGTATTGGTCTACACTTCCGATGAAAGCAATCGTAAAAAAACTTCGCGAAGAGGGTATACCGTCATCTGTTTCACAGACGGCAGGCACATTCGTTTGTAATCACTTATTCTATGGACTTATGCATGAACTAGAGAAACATGATAAGAAAATAAAAGGCGGATTCATTCATATTCCGTTTTTACCAGAACAAGCGAGTAATTATCCAGGGCAACCGAGTATGTCACTTTCTACTATTCGTAAGGGGATACAATTGGCAATCGAAGTAACGACGACAGTTAAGGTAGATATTGTAGAGGTTGGGGGCGCAACGCATTAAGTAAAATGAATTGTACAACACCTCCTGTAAACAACTGGTATAATAAGAATAGGAAAATACATAGAGGTGATTTTTGTGCAACAATTTGAAGAAGTACGTTCAATTTTAGAAAAAGCGAAGAAAATTACAGTATTAACAGGCGCTGGTGCAAGTACGGAAAGTGGTATTCCAGATTTTCGTTCAGCAAATGGATTGTATGCTGATGCGAATGTGGAGATGTACTTATCAAGAGGGTACTATAACCGAAGTCCGAAAGAATTTTGGAAGCATTATAAAGAAATCTTTCAAATTAATACGTTCCATCAATATAAACCAAATCGTGGCCATCGCTTTTTAGCTGAGCTAGAAGAACAAGGGAAAGATATTACGATTTTAACGCAAAATATTGACGGTTTACATCAATTAGGTGGCAGTAAGCATGTCATTGATTTACATGGAACACTTCAAACAGCACATTGTCCAAAATGTAAATCAGGCTATGATTTACAGTATATGATTGATCATGAAGTACCGCGTTGTGAGAAGTGTAATTTCATTTTAAATCCAGACGTTGTTTTATACGGAGATACACTGCCGCAATATCAAAATGCTATCAAACGTTTATATGAAACAGATGTGCTTATCGTTATGGGAACATCACTAAAAGTACAGCCTGTCGCTTCATTCCCGCAAATTGCAAAGAGGGAAGTAGGAGCAACAACTATTTTAGTAAATGAAGAGTTAACAGGACAGGAATATAACTTTGATTTTGTTTTTCAAAATAAGATTGGTGAGTTTGTTGAAGGGTTATCTTCAATGAAATAAGTTATCGAAAAAACTGAGGTATCTGCCTCAGTTTTTTATTTGAGTAATCACTGTTTTAAGCCATATGAAAACATTTTGATAATGTAGTAACAACATCTCTATAATTTATAAAAAATTGTTTCGTAGGTAAAATAGCAGAGTAAGAAGTAATATTATCTTTAGCGAATACACAATCGTCATAAAGTAAGCTAATATGTAGCTGTTGTAAAGGATTTATTTCGTTTTGCTTTAAGTATAGAACTAAGTCATTATAAAGTTGTTCACTATAATTACTTACGGAATATTCTATTGAAAGCTGACCTGCTATGCTAGTCCACCATACTTTAAAACTATATATTAATTCTTTAAATGATTCCTCATCACATAAATTAGCGTCAAAAAGCTTCTTATAAAATATATGATTCTCCTCGTGAAAAATTTGTAAATCATATCTGTCGTTAGCAGTTTGTTTACGAAGAGTCAGCCATAATTCTTTGAAATTTGTTTTAAAGTCAGTGGAGAAATGTAATGTTTTTGTTATGTAAGGAAAACGAAAATTTTCTTTTTTTCCTTTTTGATTGAGATAAATATTTTGAATGTAGATCATAAAGTTTAAACAATGTGGTGTATGAGTATGTATGGTAAACGAATCTGTCATTTCCGTTCTCTCCTTAAGAAATGTCTTTTATGAATTTATTTCTTTAGTATACAAAGAAATGTAAACTAATGGTATAAAAATCAATTTGCCGCATTTTTCTTTTAGAATAATATTCATGTTATTGTGCATTAAGGGAATGGTAATAAATAGGATGTAAAAACAAAAAACTGAAAATTAAATCTTTTATTTCTTTTATAATTAATATAAAATTCTATATATATCATATAAATAAATTTGATACATAATGATTTTGCGTAGAAATGTTAATAGAATGAAGCGAGGGAGCGAAATGAGACAGAAAAAGGAGCAGAAAAAACAATCGAAAAAGAAAAAGACTCATATTCCATTTCGGTTAAATGTACTATTTTTTATTGTCTTTCTTTTATTTTCAGCTATTATAATTCAATTAGGTAAAGTACAAATCATTGATGGAGAAACGTATAGAAATGAAGTAAATAAAAAGGAAGATGTAACGGTAAGCACTCCCGTTCCTAGAGGGAAAATGTTTGATCGGCAAGGTCACGTTATTGTAAATAATAAACCATTGCGAACCGTTACATATACGAAAATGAGAGGAGTAGACTCGAAAGAAGTTTTACAAGTAGCAAGAGATTTAGCTAAGCTAATTGAAATGTCGCAAGAGGACATGGATAAGTTAACAGAGACAGATAAGAAAGATTTTTGGATGCAGTTAAATGAAAAGCGGGCAGCAGCGAAAGTAACGAAAGAAGATGAGAGTAAATTTAGAAAGCAAGAAATAGAAGGAAAAGAGTTAGATAAAAAAGTAGAAGAACTGCGCCGGGAAAGAATTACACAAGAAGAATTAAATGAGCTTTCAAAGGAAGATATAGAAGTATTAGTAATTAAAAGCAAAATGAATGCGGGATATAAAATGACGCCGCAAATCGTTAAAAAAGATGTAAGTCAAAATGAATATGCTGTCGTTAGTGAAAGGTTGGCAAGCTTACCAGGGGTAGATACGACAGTAGATTGGGAACGTGAATACCCAAATGATAAAATACTGCGCTCTATACTAGGTAGCGTTTCTAATGAAAATGAAGGATTGCCAAGAGAACAATTAGATTATTATTTAGTTCGTGATTATAATCGAAACGACCGTATTGGTAAAAGTTACATTGAAAAACAATATGAAGATGCACTACATGGAACGAAGGAACAGTCTAAAAATATTATGGATAAAGCAGGGAAGATTGTTCGAACAGAAAAAGTGACTGAAGGAAAAAGTGGAAATAACTTGATGTTAACAGTCGATATGGATTTACAGAAAAGAGTAGAGGGCAGCCTTGAAAAGAATTTACGAGCCTTTCATGCTGCAGAGCCGATGATGGATCGTGCGTTCGTAGTAATGATGAATCCGAAAAACGGTCAAATTTTATCAATGGCAGGAAAGAAAATTGTAAATAAAGATGGCGGGATGCAAATAGAAGATTATGCATTAGGAACGATGACAAGTTCTTATGAGTTAGGGTCAACTGTAAAAGGGGCTACTTTATTAACTGGATATCAAACAGAAGCGATTAAGCCGTATACACATTTCTTTGATGCGCCAATGTATTTTAAAGGAAGTTCTAAGCCGAAGAAATCGTGGAAAGAATTTGGAGATATTGATGATTTAAGAGCTTTGCAAGTGTCATCGAACGTTTATATGTTTAATACAGCTTTAAAAATGGCAGGCATTAATTATGTCCCAAACAATCCATTGGACATTAAACAAGAAACATTTAATAAAATGCGCTACTATTTTAGACAATTTGGCCTAGGTGTGTCGACTGGTATTGACCTGCCAAATGAATCAATCGGTCAAATAGGTAGAACTGATAACATACCCGGATTTTTACTTGATTACGCGATTGGACAGTATGATACATATACGCCGCTTCAGCTTGCGCAATATATTTCAACCATTGCAAATGGCGGTTACCGAATGAAACCACAAATTGTACAAGAAGTTAGAGAGCAACCGAATAGACCAGAGGATGTAGGAAAAGTCGTTCGGTCGATTGAACCAGTTGTATTAAATAGAGTGGATATGGACACTTCGTACATTAATCATGTAAAAGAAGGATTTAGAAGAGTTTTTCAAGAAGCTGACGGAACAGGTACCGGAACGTTTAAAGGTCTACCATATAAACCAGCGGGAAAAACAGGAACAGCTGAGACAGTATATGGTGGAGAAAGTGATATTGGAAGAGATGAGAACAACAACCGAAAAAAATGTTATAATTTAACTCTTGCCGGTTATGCACCATATGATGCTGATCCGGAAGTAGCTTTTTCAGTTGTTGTACCATGGGTGAATGATGATAAATCAGGAATTAATTCTGCGATTGGTAAAGAGATTTTGGATGCGTATTTTGAATTAAAAACAAATAGATCAAATGCAAATTCAATTCCAGTAGAACAACCGAACAAGGCACAGTAAAAATAGTATCACTGCATGGAAACATATTGTGCAGTGATATATTTTTTGAGTTAAAAAGCGCTTTATAAGGTGGGAATGGATATGAAAAAGGAGATTAAGAGAGGCTGGGGAAAGTACATACTATTTATATTGGTGATAGTCATAGGCTACCATTCTTTTACTTTATGTAAGGTGGAAGGGGAATCGATGCAGCCGACTTTATATGAAGAAGACTACGTATTTGTAAATAAAGCGGTAGTACGTCTTTCTAATTTACAACACGGAGAAATTGTCATTATAAAAGAAGAGGATGAATCGAAATATTATGTGAAACGTGTAATAGGGCTTCCTGGTGATGTAATTAACATAACGAACGGAAAGGTATATGTGAACGATAAAAAGCAAGAAGAACCATATACAAACAAAGATTTATTTAACAACACACAAGTATTTTATAATTTTCAAAAGACAAAAATTCCGCCAAATAAGTTATTTGTAATGGGAGATAACCGCGAAGTAAGTAGAGATAGTCGAAATGGCTTAGGATATATTGAAGAAGATAACATAATAGGCAAGGTGGAATTTGTATATTATCCTTTTTCAAAAATGAAAATGATAGAATAAGTGGGGGATGAGCAAAACCCCACTTATTAAAGTTTCACTTTATTTTCTTTAAAAAACCTTTTGGATTAAATGATATGAAAAATTTATGTTTAGACTCGTCGATTATGAAGTTATTATTTTTAGTTAAAAACTCATCCACAGCTTCCATCGGGCCAGGACCCCAATCGGGAAGAAGCGGATTTCCATTAATGGAGGTATCTTCTACAATCATATAACTGCCAGTAGTGACGATAGATTTATATAGTAATAGTTCTTTGGAGACATGTTCTTTACTATGATCAGAATCTAAAATAACTAAAACCACATCATCAGGTTTGCGCATGCTTACAATTGTTTGGATGGCCTGCACAGAAACAGAAGATGCTGTTAAATACGTAATCCGATTATGTGATGGCCGATTTGGCTGCGGAGTTATATCGATAGTAAGTACGTGACCTTTTCCAATTAAATCTAACATAGAAGCTAAATACAGTGCACTACCACCGTGAAAAGTCCCGCATTCAATAATTAAATCGGGCTTTAATTCATAAATAATTTCTTGATACAAAAAGAGATCAGAGGGAAGTTTACAGATTGGAACCCCGAACCAGTGTGTATCGTTTAACCACACGAGGCTGTTGTAATATTGGTTTAGAAATTCATTGCTTATATTATCGATTTTAAATTCTCCTTTCTAAAAAGGATTCTCTCGTTTGACGTAAAGTGTTTACGCATGAAAGTTGTACTATATATTATGTAGTAAGGAATTGTAAGGCGAGTGTTTTTACTTGAAAATAAGCCAAATAACTCATGTGGAAAATGAAAGGAAATGATCGTATGTACAAATACACAATTTGTTTTATTAGAAAAAGCGATAAAATACTGCTATTAAATAGAAATAAAAAGCCGAATATGGGGATGTGGAATGGTGTTGGAGGAAAAATAGAAGAGAATGAAACGCCATACGAAGGAATAATTAGAGAAACGTTTGAGGAAACGGGTATAGAACTTTCAAGTGTAACGTATAAAGGGACTGTTGTTTTTAAAGGTAAAGATGAGCCCCAGGCTAGTGAAGGAATGTATGTGTTCGTTGCTGATTTTCCAGATGGAATGCAAATGAATACACCATTACGTACGGCTGAAGGATTATTAGAATGGAAAGAAATTGATTGGATATTAGATGGTGATAATAGAGGTGTAGTTAGCAATTTACCAAAATACTTACCGACAGTATTAACAGAAGAAAATAAGTTAGAACATATGTTTACGTATGATAACCGGAATATTATTCATTACACAACTGCATGTTTGACAGAAGATGATGCGAACAAGCGATATGAAAAACAACTCATTTCTCAATAGAAGAGGATAGTGAAAAATCACGTTTTTGTTCTCATTATATATACGAAGTGATTATATGTTTCAGAAATACAATTTATTGGTCAGAATTGTAATATGTATGATATAACTTTTCTTATGGTGAAAGAGTAGAGAACATACGTAAACGGAACAAAAAAGGAGGTGGCTTTGCCACCTCTTTTCCGTTAGTCACGAATCGCCTTAATGATAAATCGATGTTGCTTCACATCAAAATATCCTTTTTGCAAGATGATTTCATGTATACGATATAGTTCCTTATAATACCTTTCGACAGTAAAATCAGGAATTTGCCACGGAATCGCTTTTAAATAATAGACAATAGCGCCAATATCATAAAAGCGTTGGAAAGGGAATTCTTCTTTTGCATCTAAGATAGTAAATCCATTTTCCTCTAACTCACTACATGCCGCTTCAAGCGACCAACTTGCAAATTCGCTATTTAGTGGTGAGCCGAACTGCTCATTCAGTACCGCGCAATCAAGACCACCAACTTGTTGTGTAAGAAAAACGCCATGTGGAGAAAGAATTCGTTTTACCTCAGAGGCAGCATAGGATTCATGTTGATTTATAATGAAATCAAACTGCCCATCTTGAAATGGTAATACAGTATCATTAATCACTTCGACGACTGTAACTCCTAAAGGCTCTAATTTCTTCCGAGCAATTGGCACATTTGGAGCATAACCCTCAGTCGCATAAATAGTTGACGGGAAAGGTTGTAACATAGATAAAAACTCTCCGCCGCCAGTACCCATATCGAGCATTGACTTTGCACGTTGCATAAGCAGGAAAGCAATGCTGCCGTATGACCACGATAAAGGCTCGCTCTTCATTCGACCCGTTTCTGAAATGAAAGAAAAATCCCAGCCGCTAAAATGTGTATTTGTACTTTCTAATAAAGTTAAAAATAATGGATCACGTTTCATAATTATG
Source organism: Bacillus sp. BR3(2024) (assembly GCF_039134555.1). Lineage (NCBI taxonomy): Bacteria > Bacillati > Bacillota > Bacilli > Caryophanales > Bacillaceae > Bacillus > Bacillus sp. BR3(2024). The sequence continues at coordinate 2,899,683 of NZ_CP152433.1, read as the reverse complement.
TCCTCCTATTTCGTAAATGAATGATATGATGAGAAAAGAAAAAGGGAGGACCTCTTATGAAAGAGAGGCAGTTTTACGTTTCGTGTTCGAATAGATTCATATAGATTCGCTCCTTGTGAGAATGGTTATTTATATATTCGGCATTATAGAGTGAAAATCCTTTGAACTTACATAGGAAGGTGTTGTTTAATGAAGAACTGGATGGAGTTTACAGACAAAGAGGATGATCGAATTTGGAACAAGTTATATAGTGAACTTGAGTTTTCGCCAAGTGTTTCTACATTTCCATCATTTAAGGTGCCAAGTCCTTTTATTACATATAATATTTCTCATTACTTTGGAGAATCGGTAGATTTAGATGTGTATGACGATTTGGAAGATAAAGCGTTACAAGTGTTTAAGGAAAATACAGCATCGAATGAATATATAATGGCACTAGATTGGCAACATGAGTGTTATTGGGTGAATCCTCACTTAGAGTTTGAAAGAAATGAATTTGATGAGTGGATTATACCAATATTTCCGAATGGAGATTACTACTTTTTTATTCAGAAGGACTTTAAGTGGGGGTATTTAGGTCATCCTTGGGAGAAGAGTATAACGATATTTGGAAAAGGACTAATAGAAAGTTTTGAACGAAATAAGCCGGAAATGTTTCAAAATATTTTAAGGCAAGGATAATGTTTGGGAGAGAAAAAGTCCTTATACCTCATTTTTGAAGTATAAGGACTTTTTGTTTAAAATACTCAAAAACAAAAATCTTTTGGTAAATTACCATTTTTAATAACTGTTCTTAACCCATGTTTTATAATCCAAGGATTAATAGGATGCTGTTTATCACGTAATTGCTGTAACCACTGAAAAACGAGTTCTTTATCTTCTTTCGTAATATCGTTAATATGATTGGCTACAGATTTTTGACCATATTTAGAAGGGTCATTCATTAATGGTTCAAGAAGTTGTAAATTGTACTGAAAATCACCTTTTAGAGCTCCTATTTTTTTAGCCCAAGGAAGCCTTGGTCTTGTACCTTCAGAAACTAATCTCCTAATGTGGCTGTTTTCGTCATGAATCCACTGTTGTAATATGTTTAGTGTATCTTCATGGTATGTTTCAAGAAAGGGCCGAATGGCATATTCAGCAGTATTCCTTTTCGTTATTTCATACATTGCATTAAACGAGATTTTAAAATCGTTAAGCCCATATTTTTCAACGTATTTTGCAACAGGCATGTACATATATCCATTTGTAAATGTGCCTACTTCTGTTGTATTTTCTGGTCCTAATGTTTTCAGTAATATATGTATTGCGGCATTAAAATCTTTTTGTAAAGCATTGTGTAATTCATCTGCAATTACTTCAATACGCTGTTTTAACTCTAAATTTTCAACTTTACAAGCTACAGAATCTACAAAGATGCTTTTAGAGAAACAAGGATCGTGTTTACAAATAGAATCAGCTATTTTTTCTGCTAATTCTTCATTAAATAAAAATTTTAACGGAACATATTTACCCATTTTTTCACCTCGGTGGTCAAATGAAAACAATTTTTATTTTTTAATCGACAATCCATAAACCAAAGTCTCACTCGGAGTCGTAATACTAAAACCTGTCGTCTTATAATCAAGCTTCACTGTATCACCAGTGTAGTCTTTCGTAAATGAATCCATTTGTACGATAAGCTCCACATCTTCATATACAACATCATCTGCGTTAAATGTATCCCAAATTAAATCGACATCAACGAAAATACTACAGGAGTTTGTCATTGTTCCTCTAATGCGAAGGATCTTTTTGTCTTCACGTTCTAATCTATGTATAGCTGCTTTTGCTTCATCAGTAATGCGAATGTTCATTGTATCCCAACCTTTTATTTATATTTCTTCTATTATGGCAAAAACAGGAGCAATAGGGAAGGAAAGAGGTTTGCAACAAAAAACGAGCAAACAAATTTGTTTGCTCGTTTCACTTTATTTTAGTTCACATTTATCAAGTGGAATCACTTTTGTTTTTTTCGTAAATTTATATCCTAACCATAGTACTAAGAAGAGTGGTAAACCGATGTAAGAAACGAGTACGCCATTCCAATCGATTGATTCACCCATAAATGCGCCGTAGTTTTGTCCTAAAATTACGATGATACAAAGTGTAAATGCGAAGATTGGACCAAATGGGAACCATTTTGCTCTATATGGTAAGTCTTTCAAATCTTTTCCTTGTGCAATATACGCTTTACGGAAACGGTAATGACTAATTGCAATGCCGACCCAAGCGATAAAGCCAGACATTCCTGATGCATTTAATAACCAAATGTATACAACACCGTCACCGAATAAAGAAGCAATGAAAGCGATACTACCGACAATTGATGTTACGATTAATGCGTTAACAGGTACACCGCGGCTATCTAATTTACCAAGAAACTTTGGTGCTTTTCCTTGGCGAGCTAAATCCCAAAGCATACGAGTTGATGCATACATACCAGAGTTACCAGCAGATAGTACTGCCGTTAAAATAACAGCGTTCATAACAGAAGCAGCAAAGGCAACGCCCGCTTTTTCAAAAATAAGTGTAAACGGACTTACTGTAACATCACTTGCAGCAAGGCTTTCAGTTGTATAAGGAATTAATAAACCGATAACGAGAATTGCAAGGATATAGAATAAAAGAATACGCCAAAAGATTGAACGAATCGCTTTCGGAATATTACGCTCTGGATCAGAAGTTTCACCAGCAGCTACTCCTAATAGTTCAGTACCTTGGAATGAGAAACCAGCTGCCATAAACACACCGATAATTGCCATGATACCGCCGTTAAATGGTGCATCTGCAACAGTGAAGTTTTTAAATCCAACCGTTTCACCGCCCATAATTCCAAAAATCATCATGAAACCAACAATTAAAAAGATAATAATCGTAACTACTTTAATAAGTGCGAACCAATATTCAGATTCACCAAACCCTTTAACAGATAAATAGTTTAAAAGGAAAATAATAGCTAAACATAATCCGCTCCAAATAAGAGAAGGGGTATCTGGGAACCAAAATTTCATAATTAATGTTACGGCTGCAAGTTCAGCAGCAATCGTAATTGCCCAGTTATACCAATAGTTCCATCCAAGTGCAAAGCCAAGTGATGGATCAACAAATTTTGTTGCATACGTACTAAAAGATCCAGTAACAGGCATGTAAGCTGCAAGTTCAGCTAAGCTTGTCATTAAAAAATAAACCATAATTCCAATTGCGGCGTATGCAATTAATGCGCCACCAGGTCCAGCTGTATGGATGACACCACCACTGGCAAGAAATAGTCCGGTACCAATTGTACCACCGAGAGAAATCATCGTAAGGTGACGAGATTTTAATCCGCGTTTTAATTCACCTTGTCCTTGTGTAGTTTGCGTTTTAGAGGTAGATTGATTTGTTGCGCTATTCATGTTCAACACTCCTTTTCTTGTAGGTTAGGAAGGAGCGGGGGAGAAAAATACAAAAAACCGCCAAAGGAATTTGGCGGAACGTTTCACAAATAACCACCCCATCATACCCTTCCGTTAAGATAGCACCCCACGTTTACACGGTAATTTTGTAAACGTGACAGTTCTGTTCCTTTCGGAGACAGCCCCAGCTCATATTTCCAGAGAAGAAATATAAACTTCGGCAACTTTTCCTTTCAAACGGAGTCAGCTGACATTCTCTGTGTCTCGTCCGTTTTACTATTAAAAGTCGCAACCTCTACCTCATCGGATTGATGAGGATTTATATATTGCTAAGATTTTTAATATATGGCAATTGTAATGACTTTCTGAATATATTGCAAGATATTTTGTTAGGAAAAGTCAAAAAATATCGGTTATTGTATAGGAAACGCTTGCAAAACTCCACCCGAACCTACTATTATGTAGCAATAAGCAAAGAAAAAATTGTTATACAAATGTTTCGCAAAAAATATTGAAAAACCCTCTAAATTAAAAGAAAATTCAGAAAAATATAATTCGACATTCATAATAAAGTCATATTATTTGTTATAATTAGGGTAACGTTTAAGCAAAAAGGGGAAATCAAAATGAAATTAGAAACAGAAAGGCTCTATATAGTGCCGTGTACAGAAGAGAGGATTCAAGTCGCTAACGAGCAAGGATATAATAGCGGTCCGCATATTGTAGGGCATGTAAAGAATGTAAAAAAAGATGCAACTTTATTACCATGGGGGGCGTGGTATGTTCTTCGAAAAGAAGACGATAGCGTTTTAGGTGATATTGGGTTTAAAGGGAAACCAAACGAGGATCAAACAGTAGAAATTGGCTATGGATTCATTGAGAAATATTGGAATCAGGGCTATGCAACAGAAGCTGTAAAAGAACTAATCGATTGGGCTTTCAAAACAGGTGAGGTAGAAACAATAATTGCAGAGACACTTCTAGATAATTATAGTTCGATGCGTGTTTTAGAAAAGTTACATATGAAGAGAGTAAATGCTACAGAAATGATGATTAATTGGAAAATAGAAAAATAAAAAATACCGCTCTAAATTGAGCGGTATTTTTTATAGTTATGGTAGCATTTGCTTCTGATCATTCGGATACTCAGCCGTTGACGTATTAGGACGATTGGAATGATTACGAACAGCAATGAAAATAGAAATAATAACGACAAGACCAACTGCAACGTAAGAAAGTGAAATAATAGTTGGATCCACTTTAAATGTAGTAAGCAGTGTACGAATGTTTGTAAAGATAATAAGACCACCAACTAATACGCCAAGTAAATGAGAAGGAACGATGCGAACTAGCCATGCCGCGATTGGTGCCGCTACGATACCACCGAGCATGAGAGAAAATACCCAAACCCAGCTTACTTGTTCCCAGCCAAGTGAGATGAAGAAGCCGATTGTTGCAGCGAGTGAAACAGGAAATTCACTCGTATCTACAGATCCAATAACTTTTCTAGCTTCATTTCCTCTTGCTAGAAGAACAGGTGTCGTAATCGGCCCCCAACCACCGCCACCAGTTGAATCAACGAATCCAGCGAATAAACCAAGCGGCACAAGTTGTTTTGCAGACATACGCTTATTTGAAGTGACAATTTGTTTTTGAATGATGAATCGTAATAAAATATAAACCCCTAAAGTAAATAAAAATACGGAAATGTACGGTTTAATTACATCACCAGGTAAATTGCTTAAAAAACATGCCCCAACAAATGCGCCGATTGCCCCAGGTAATGTAAGCCTGGAAACTGTATATTTATCAACGTTTCCAAATTTGATATGAGATGCGCCAGAAGCTGCAGTTGTAACGACTTCAGCTAAATGAACCGATGCGGAAGCTACAGCCGGTGCAATACCAAACATTAATAATAGTGAAGTAGACGTTACCCCATACGCCATTCCGAGTGCTCCATCGATCAGTTGAGCGAAAAATCCAATAATAGCAAAGACAATTAATTTCTGCATAAATAATCCCCCTGTAATAATAAATGAAAAAGACACTTTTCCCGTATGAGAAAAGTGCCTTTGGTTTTTCCAATCAGCAATAATTAAATTTGTTTCATTATAATACATATTAATCGTATAAATCAACTAGGTTTTAAAGTTTTTGAATTGAATGAAAGAAAAATAAAATATACAATAAAAGGATGGAGAGAAAGGGGGAGAAAGAATATGTTAGCATTTGATCATCTCGTTCACGCAGTGCAATGTACACCGGAGGAAGCGGCAAAACAAATGCAGGAGCTTGGATTTCATACTGTATTAGGCGGAGAGCATACTACTTGGGGTACTTGGAATAGTTTAAGTTATTTTGACTTATCATACATAGAATTTTTAGCAGTTCAGCATGAAGAAAAAGCGAAAGAAGCAGAAAATCCATTAGTACAAGAAACAGTGGCGAAACTACAAAATGGAGAAGGAATGCTACAAATCGCGATCCGAACAGATGCAATTGAGGAGCTAGCAGTTAACTTTAATAAGTACGGCTTACATACGATAGGGCCATTTGAAGGGAAACGCATGAGAAAAGATGGCCGGCTTTTAGAATGGAAAATGTTATTTGTTAAGCAAGAAGAGAACGGACCGAAATTACCTTTCTTTATACAGTGGAATGAAACGGACGAAGAAAGAAGAAACGATTTACGTAACAGTGGGATGATCACTGAACATAAAAACAAAGTGCAACAAATTGAAACGATTCATTACGCAGTAAAAAACGTTCGAGAAACAGTAAGGAAATGGAAAAAAGTAATGGGACTATCTACAAGCTCAGTTGTGAAAAATGAAAAATGGAATGCTGAGAGTCAAAGTGTAGTGTTTGGAAATATTCATGTGCAGTTTTGTGAACCGATTGGAGAAGGGCTAGTACTAGAACATTTGAATAAGAATGGCGAATATCCATTTGCAGTAGAGTTTAAAGGTGGAAATAAACGAGAGCATGAAGTGCTAGGTAGTTTGTACATATATTAATAGAGGTGAACGTTGTGAAAGAAATGCTTAGGGAGATAGAGAGAATACTAGAATGGCCTCGTATGTTAAAAGCGACTGTTATTTCAAAAGGCTTTTCATTCGATGAGAAATATAAAATTGAATTAGAGAGTGGGGCCTCGTATTTTATTAAAGTATGCGATTCATCATATTTTGAACGGAAGCAGGAAGAATATGAATATATGCAGCAGCTAGATTCTTTACATATTCCTATGCCAAAATTAATTCATTTTATTAGTCTTACTAAATTCAATAAATGTGTACAAGTTTTTGAATGGATTGATGGATTAGATGGTGAAGATATATTAAGAACGTTGTCTACAGAAGAGCAGTATAGGGCTGGAAAAAAGGCTGGAGAAGTACTAAAAAAGATTCATTTAGTTGAAAAAGAAGATAAAAGTAATTCATGGGAAATGTCTATATGGAGTAAATATGAGAGATACTTAGAAGCGTTGAAAGAATATGAAGTAGACTTTTTTCGTTTAAATACAGTGATAGATTTTGTAGGAAATCATAAAGATTTATTAAAAAATCGTCCCATCGTATTTTTACATGACGATTTTCATCCGGCTAATATAATGATTGACCAAAATGAGTTTCGGGCTGTCATTGATTTTGCTAGATTCGATATTGGTGATCCTATTCATGATTTTTATAAAGTAGCACTATTTACAACGAATATAAGCAAACCATTTGCGGTTGGACAAGTTCACGGTTATTGCGGAGGAGAACCTGATCTACATTTTTGGAAACTGTACTCATTATATGCAGCAATGATATTCCCGGCTGATATCGTATGGACAAACCGAAGCACACCATATTTATTAGATGATATGAAGGAAAGATTAAATGGAATTTTAGAAGATCATAATGATTTTTCATCCTATATTCCAAAATGGTATCAATCAAGCGAATTTAATAAATAAAGGAGTAATTTATATGGATAAAATAGCAGTAATTTCAGATATTCACGGTAATATTCAAGCATTAGAATCCGTGTTGAATGATATTAAATTAAGAGGAATCGAGCGCATTATTTGCCTTGGAGATTTAGTAGGAAAAGGACCTCATTCCAGTGAAGCAATTGAAATCATTCGTAAAGAATGTGAAGTAGTCGTAATGGGAAACTGGGATGATTTTATTACAAAGCCGACTGAATTTGAAGCATTAAAATGGCATCAAAAACAATTATCGGAAGAACAAAATGATTATTTAAGAAGTTTACCATTTTCAATCGAATTTTTTATGAGTGGAAAACTCATTCGTATGTTTCACGCTTCACCGAGAAGTTTATATGAAAGAATTCAACCACACGCTTCAAGAGAAGAACGTATTAGTATGTTCGAAAATAGTGATCTGACAGAAAATATAGAAGGAGAAAGAAAACCAGATGTCGTTTGTTACGGCGATGTTCACCAAGCGTTCGTTCAAAATTTCAGAGGGAAAACGTTATGTAATGCCGGTAGCGTAGGAAACCCACTTGAAATAACGCAAGCTTCCTATTTAATATTTGAAGGAACATATAATGAAAAAGAAGCGGCGAGCTTTTCTATTCAACTTGTACGAGTACCGTATGATATTGAATTAGCTATCAGATTAGCAGAAGAACTCGAAATGCCAGAAATTGAAGAGTATAAGCAAGAGTTACGGACGGCCTTATATCGGGGGTTTAAGGGGAAGTAAGCTAATAATATATCAACGATTTTTCAAATATATCTATCATAACTTAAAATATATCAACGATTTTTTCGATATATCAACGATTCGACAAAGGATATCGATTTACCGACAAATAGTGACATGAATTGTTACTTATAATTATATTATGTAAACTAATTATAAAGGGAGATATCATGAACCGAAAACAACGAATCAAAGAAATTGCAGATCATATTGTAAAGCTAAACTTAACCTATCCAACAAGAGTTGGAGTAAGTGGTATTACAGCATCAGGAAAAACAACATTTGCAAACGAACTAGCGGAAGAAATAAAAAAACGAGGACTACCAGTAACACGCGCCAGCATTGATGATTTTCATAATCCAAGAGTGATTCGCTATGCAAAAGGAAAAGAATCTGCAAGAGGGTATTATGAAGATGCACACGATTATACAGCTTTCAAAGAAAGATTATTAATGCCTTTAGGACCTAACGGGAATTTACAGTATGAAACGATTTCTCATAACTTAATAACGGATATGTCTGTACATAATGAGCCGCTATTGGCCACGCAAAATATGATATTAATAGTAGATGGAACGTTTCTATTGAAAAAAGACGTTGCGTATTTATTTGATTACAAAATCTTTGTAGATACAAATTTTGAGATTGCGAGAAAACGTGGTGCTAAGCGGGAAACTGAAGCTTTTGGAAGTTATGAAGAAGCAGAGAAGATGTTTTTGAACAGATATCATGCGGCCTGTAAGTTGTATATAGATGAGCATAATCCGAAAGAACTTGCAGATGTTTTATTTGAAAATAGTAAATTTGATGATCCAGTAGTTCTATTTAAAAGACATTAATACAGTTTATATAGGGGGAATGAACATTTGTTTAGATGGTTTCAAAAAAATAATAAAGTGAATGAAGAGAAGGATGGACAATATTTAGAAATCAAAAATGAACAGATAAATGAACAGTTAAAACAAAAAATAATGGAACTAGAGAGTATAAGTGAAGACATTTGCAGTAAGTATCAAAAAATATATGAAGAACGTTTTGCGCAAAATGGTAAATTAAATTTGAAGCTGTCAATTAAAAGAGATATAGACGGTGATGAATTAGAAGAACTAACATCTAAGAATTGTTTAGAGTATGAATATAGATCAGAAATTAATTTTGAATATGATGCTTCAAAATCATGGGAAGTCTGTACTATTTCGCTTTGGTATTATTACCAAGGATATCGAAAAAGTAGTAGCATAGGAACACTTTATAGCGGAACGATTAATGAATTAGAAGAAGAAGTTAAAGCAACATTGGAAGAACTGTTACATAGTGAAGATAATTAATGATTCCATTTTATATTGCGTTAAGAATGGGTTTAATTTTATGATACTAATAGGGAATAATTTAGGAAGAGAAATTTAAAGGGGATAAAAAAATGACAGAAGTACTAGAACTAAAAGAAGAACTACTACAAATTAAAAATAATAATTATGCTGTACCAGAAGACGTAGATGCATATCCGTATGCGCAGTGGATGCTAGATTATATCGGATCACCAGATGCTGAATTACGTGATGATTTAATTTATAGTACGCTTCATACATGGATTACAAATGATGTGTTTAGACAAAAAGAATTACGAGGGTTAATGCTACAAGCAATTAGTCCTGATTATTTATTTTATAAAATTGGTGAAAAGGGAACAGACTCTGTATTTAAACGTGCATTCTCCGTATTAATTCCACCACTTATTTTATCTGTTCATGAAAGAGAACCGTTGTTATCGGAAGAACAATTGTACAGTGTGGCAGAACAAGTGTTGGAATATGTATATTTAGAAGAAGATGTAAGGGGCTACGTAGAAGGAAAAGGCTGGGCACACTCTACTGCACATGCAGCAGATGCGCTTGATGCTTTAGCGCGTACAATCCAAAATCGTGAGTTCTCATATGCAATACTAGCTGCCGTTCGTCAGAAGGTACGCTTACATGACTATGTATACATTCACTTTGAGGATGAGAGATTAGTAGCACCAATTATGTCGTTACGTAACCAAAATCTTTTAACTGAAGAAGAGTGGAGCAACTGGTTACATAGTATAGCAATTGTTGAAGACATCCCGCATCCTCAATATGATATTTTAGTACAAAATATTAGAGCTTTCTTAAGAAGTTTATATTTTAGAGTTTTAGAGACAGAGGGTAGCACAGCCTTTACAGATGATATATTGGAGACTTTGAAAGGGTTGCGTAGGTATTAAAAATACGTTTTTCTAAGAGAAAAGTACATAAAACCACTACCTCCCAACCATACTAATAAAATGTGTTGGAGGTGAGTTTTATGGACAAAAAAGACTTTGAAAAGGTGTATAATGATTATTTACATCAAGGAGAAGAGCAAGCTCAATTTGAAGTAGGCCATGAAGTCAATACAGGAGCAGAACAAATTGTTGCTGTTCGTAAAAATGATGATGGAGATTTAATAGCGTTTAAAACAAGTAGCGGGAGAGAGTTAGATTATATGACTGCTCTTAATGAAGCGAAATCAGGGAAGTTAGCTCATGTGGACGTATTTCATAAGTATGGCAGAGATATTATACGTAGTGAACCGGATGGAATAAAAGAAAATAACTTAGATAATTTACCTTCATTTTAAACGGGTAAACCTCAAGAAGAGAATGTTCATTACGATATTCTCTTCTTTGTTTTGCGAAGTTTTCCTAGCAAATAGACGATTCATTTTTAAAGTGAGATCATACTTTTAAAGAGCGCTCTAAATTTCTCTTTATCTTCTGCTGTAAATGGTTTCGGTCCCTTTGTACGTTTACCACTTTTTCGAACCATTGCACTTAAATATCGTGTTTGTAACAATTGTTCAATGTTATCATTCGTATACTTATAGCCTTTATGGTGTAGTACGATACAGCCTTTTGCTAAAGCGAGCGAAGCAAGACCGTAATCTTGTGTTACGATTAAATCTTCTTTTTTTGCTAACTGCATAATTCGGTAATCTGCAGCATCTGCCCCAGAATCAACATAAATTGTTTCTACTCCTTTTGGTTGCTGAGCATTAGAATAATGAGAAAAGCTAGTAACGAGGGTAACAGGAATTTCTGCCTTCGTAGCTTCAAAAATAATTACATCTTTTACAGGACAAGCATCTGCATCAACGTAAATTTTCATTTTTATCACTCCTATAACTAGGTTCGTGTTGATAATAATGGTAGATTTTTCTTTTGTCAAACGAGAAAGCTTTATCTCACGTTATTTTTCACAAACCAAAATAGCCTCCCGCAAACGAGAAATACCTTCCTCAATTTGACTAATATTCACTTTTCCATAAGATAAACGTATATAACCATCTTTTGCGCCGAAAATACTACCTGGCATAAAAGCAATTTCTTGTTTTAAACTTTGCATAATAAGTTGTTTTTCGTTTATCGGTTCTTTTAATTTTCCCCATATGTATATTCCACCGGTCGGATTTGAAAAAGAGATTTTATCATGAAGTTGCTCGTTTAGAGCGTGGACGATAACGTCTCTTTTTTCTGCTAGTTGTTTTCGTAACGGTACGATATGCGACTGAAATGGTACAGTTTCAAAAAATTGTTGCATAAGCCACTGTGGGAAAATGCTCATACCTAATTCCATTTGGTGCCTTGCGTCGGATAACCTTTCTACTACAGACTGCGGGGCAACGAGCCAACCAACTCGTAAGCCTGGTGCAATCATTTTTGATAAAGAATGTACATAAATGACAGTTCCATTTTCATCAATTGATTTCAAAGTAGGGCAAGGTTGTTTCTTTTCTAGCGTAAGTAAACTAGACGGATCATCTTCCACAATCGCAATTCGTAAGTCTGCACAAAGTGATAATAGTTTTTTTCTACGGTTTGGATGAAGCATCGTTCCCGTAGGGTTTTGGAAATTTGGATTTAAAAAGATCATTTTAATACGGTGTTTTCTATATAACTCCTGTACATCATCTGGGTTAATCCCATGTTCATCAACAGGTAATGGGAAAATACGAATACCTGCTGATTGGAATAGAGGCAGGGAATAACAGTGTGAAGGACTTTCGAAAGCAACAGCATCACCTGGATTTAATAAACATTGTACGATAAGATGAAGTGCTTGCTGTGCGCCAGATGTAATCATAATGGATTGTTCAGTCGCCTCAACTTTTAAATATTCCTTCATATATTTTACGACCGCTTGTCTTAGCGGGAGATAGCCTTGCGGATGATCGTAACTTAATGAATGCGTTAACGGTTGTTCACGTAAAATCGCTTGTAGTTGATCGTGGGGATAAAGATTACAACCGAGCTCTCCGTTTGCAAAATCAATAATATTTTCATTTTGTTGTACTTCTGCCCGAATATGGCGAAGTAGTGGTAAGTTTGGTAAAAAAGTACCACCTTCTACGAAATTTCTCCAGTTCGGCGTTAATGTTGGAGAAACACCCCACATATGTGTACTCACGCGTGTTCCTTTACCAGTCGTACTCTCTACAATTCCCATAGCACGTAGTTCATTATAAGCAGTCGTTACTGTACTTCTGTTTACATTTAACTGCGTAGCTAATTTCCGTTCTGAAGGGAGGAAGCTTCCTGGAGGAAGTTCTCCATATGTAATACGTTTTTCAATAAAGTCAACAACTTGCTGATAAATAGAGATTTTACTGTCACTATCTAGTTTCCATTCCATAAAAAACGCCTCCGTATCTCTTATATACATCAAGTATAGCAAATTGGCTGGGTAAAAAAACAGCCAATTGGACGGTGTTATATCCAGCCAATTTTACTATGCTAAATAGGGAAGGGGAGATTCGGATGAAACGATGGCAAATGGAATGGCTCCTAGTATCAGTTGCATTAGTATGGGGAGCAAATTATACAATAGGAAAGTATGGAGTGGCATATATGTCATCCATTCAATTTAATAGTTTACGATTTTTAGTAGCATCACCGGTATTATTACTTATCACTTTTATGATGGAACGCTCATTACGTATTGAAAAAAAAGATTGGTTACGATTAGTAGCAGTCGGTATCGTTGGTACGGCAATGTATCAAACGATGTTTATGCTATCTGTGAAATATACTTCAGCAACGAACGCCTCATTATTAATTGCGATGTCACCTATTTTTACAGGGATATTAGCAGTATTGCACAAACAAGAACGTTTTTCGATGAAAGTACAAATTGGTTCAATAGTAGCGTTTATTGGTGCAGCATTCGTTTTATTAACAGGACATACAGGAGGAACTACTTACGAATATGCGTGGCTCGGAAACATAATTGGATTAGTCGCAGCGATTGCGTGGGGATGGTATCCAATATTAGCGCAACCTCTTATAACAAAATATTCCGCAATGAGAGTCACATCATGGTCTACTTTAATTGGAATTGTACCTCTCGTTATATACTGTTTATTCAACGTAAACACATTAACGTGGCCAGTAGACATGCCAAGTTGGGGTTCACTAGCATATTCAATTATTTTTGCGACAATCTTTGGGCTAGCAATGTGGTATGTCGGTATTAGTCAAATAGGCTCAACGAAAGTAATGGTTTATATGTATCTTGTACCATTGTTCGCAGTTATCTTCGCGGCAGTAACTATCGGAGAGCAAATCAACATGATGCAACTCGTTGGCGGACTTATAATCTTTATCGGCTTATATGTTGTAAAAAAGGGTGGAATCAAAAAGCCAGCTCTCAATTTGAAAAAAGTAAGTTAACAATAAAAAGGATCTCTTTCATATAGAAGGAGATCCTTTTGGTTTTTGTAATAAAAGCGCTTGTTCAACAGCCCATTTTTGATGATCATGAATGAGAAGCTCTACAGCAAGTAAAGGAGACATCCACCGCAAAACATGATCTTCCTCATAGTTTTCAGTTTGTGTCTGCACCATGTTCGCAATATAAAAAAATCCATCGTTTAAATAATATGTATCTTCTTTTTCCGCATAAAAATATCGCATTGCATTACCGATATATTGATTAATTTCAATTGCCCATCCTAATTCCTCTAGTAGTTCACGATGTAAGCATTCATCTTTTGTTTCGGTACCTTCCATACCGCCACCAGGTAAAAAATAACGGTCTCCTTTTTGGATAATAGCAATGTTTGAAGAAGTTGAGTTAAAAATAATTGCATAACAACTAGGCCGTAATACATATTGCTCAGTAGGCTTTTTATAACCAAAAATAAGTTTAGATATCATAAAACACGTCACCTCTCTATAAAATACACAAAAGGAATAATAAGGTAAAAACAGAATTGTATAAGTATAATCTTACGAGATTGGAGTGATAACAAAATGATAAATCGAAAGTGTTCGCGCTGTAAAGAAATTACAGGTACATTGCACGGTGGTAAAAAAATTAAGGAAGAATTTCTATGTGAGGACTGTTTACAAAAAGGAATTGCGAGCGGTGAAATCGAATTATCACAAGTGGAGCAAGAACAAACTTCGTATCTTTCTATAAAAATATTCAAAATAATGAGTGTGATTTATTTAATAGGATCTATTTTAATGGCTTTTTCAACTGGTCCATTTATACATAATATAGGATTTGATGAAATGCCCATTTCAGGGCCAGAATTAGGTTTAATAAGTATTGTTATGCTAGGTTCTATATTTCAGTCAGTTCTCGTATTTTGCGGGATATGGGTATTCATCCTATTAGTAGAAACAGTCATTAAAATTTATGAAAAAATGAAGTGAGTGAGAGGGAGAAACATATGCGAGTAAGAAACATCCAAGGGGAAGATTATGTAAAGATTCATTCTGTTTTAAATGATTGGTGGGGCGGGAGAGACATGGCTGTCATGTTGCCAAAATTGTTCTTCATTCACTTTCAAGAAACGAGTTTTATTATTGAAGAAGAGGGAGAAACGTTAGGTTTCTTATGCGGATTCTTCTCACAAACGCATAAAGAGGAAGCGTACGTTCATTTTATCGGTGTCAATCCGAAGTATAGAAGAAGAGGAATTGCATCGACATTGTATTCGTATTTCTTTGATGTCGCACGTGCAAATAACCGTAAAGTTGTAAAAGCAATCACGTCACCAGTTAATAAAAAATCGATACAGTTTCATAGGGAGATTGGCTTTCAAATTGAGGCTGGGGATGATGAGATAGAGGGTGTATCGGTACATACAAATTATGATGGGAATGGCGGTAGTAGAGTTTTATTTTTGAAAAATGTGTAGAAAAATAAGCTTTACCAAAACCCACTGAGTTAAATGTATATGAAAATGTTATCCGTTGCATAAAGAATAGCTGACTTTGTTAGCTTGATAGAAGCTAGTATGATAGTCGAAAGGAATTTCCATAACATAATTTCATCTAAAAAAGAGGGATCTATATGAATTTTGAGAGGGATAGATATTTTTTACAGATGGCATTGGAAGAAGCAGAAAAGGCATTAAAAGAAAACACATATCCAGTAGGAGCAGTTATTGTTGATGGAAATAATAATGTCATTGCAAGAGGAAGGAATAGAGTGCATCCAGAAAAAGACATAACAGCTCACGCAGAGTTAGACGCTATTCGCAATGCAGGGGAAGCAATGTTTGATGCAAAAATAAAAAATGAGAGGTTTACTATTTATAGCACGTTGGAACCGTGCCCAATGTGTACAGGTGGTATTTTATTTGCAAAAATACAGAGAGTAGTCTGGTTACTAAATGATGACTTAGGTTTTGGTGGATATAAAAAGATAAAAAATGCTTTAGTTTTCGAAGGGAAATTTAATAAAATCGACATGGTGGAAGAACCATTTGAAGACTTAAAAACAAGACAAAGAGAACTTATGAGACAATGGGAGCTAAATCCCAATAATATTATTAACTTGCGTAGGGCTATAAAAAAATAGTTATTTCTTTAAATTAAATTAGGATAACGCCACATTACCATCAGCTTAAAAAATATAGTGAAATTATATCGATTTAACAATAAAATATGGAAGAATCTATTACGAATAGAAAGCCGTCCTAAAAGTATTCTAGGATGGTTCTTTTTGTTGTGAGGAGCTAAAAGTATGGAGAGTAAACAAAGTAGAAATGAATACTTACGACGCATTTATAAAGTGCAAGATTATATAGAATCAAACATAAATGATTCACTTTCAATTGAAGAGTTAGCGGATGTAGCAGGATTTTCAAAGTTTCATTTTCATCGGATTTTTAAGGGGATAGTAAACGAGTCATTATCACGGTATGTAAACCGATTGAAGTTAGAAAGGGCAACACATCTACTTACATATCGGACAGATATGACGATTACAGATATTGCGTATCACTTCGGATTCACAGATTCAGCAGTTTTCTCCCGAACATTTAAAAATTATTACGGCGTAAGTCCATCTCAATATCGAAACGACAATAGCAAGAATTGCAAAGACGTAAGAAGAACTTCTCAATACAATGAATGTAAGAAGGTTCGAGGAAATGTTGAAATTGTAACAGCAGACAATATAAACGTCGCATACATAAGACATATCGGTACATATGAAGAGTTAACTATAGCTTTTCCGAAAATGATAGAGAAATTATTTCATTACGCAGCTAAGCAAAACTATCATGTATTTGAGGATACGAAAGTATTAACCATTTACCACGATCATCATGAATTTACTGAGGACTATCATTTAAGAACAAGTTTATGTGTAACAATTTCAGATGAATCCACAGTAGAAACGAACGACGTTGGAATAATGGTAATACCTTCTGGAAAGTATGCAGTAGGACATTTTGAAATATGCCAAGATGAATATAAAGGAGCATGGGACTTTATATACGGTGAGTGGCTTCCAAATAGCGGATATAAACCGAGAGATTCGTATCCTTTTGAAGTATATAGAAATGACCCAAAGCAGCATCCAAAGCATAAACATATAGTTGATATATATGTACCTATCGAACCTTTTTAATTATAGGTTAAAGGGGAAGGAATAATGAAAATTGCTGAAAAGTTAGATCAGATTATAAAAGAAGAATATGAAAATATGAATGGTATGTTAGTAGTGCAGAAAGGTAATGTTATTTTTGGAAAATATTATAACGGTTACGGTCCAGATGATGCATTTCACATAGCGTCAGTCACAAAAACGATAATCTCTGCGCTAATTGGGATATGTATAGATAAGGGCTATATAAAAAGCGTTGATCAAAGAGTAATAGAATTTTTCCCGGAATATAACGTTAATTCATCTGAAATAACAGTACGACATCTGTTGACAATGACAGCTCCACATCCTTTCGTAGACTGGCAGGAGCCGTTAGAAGAACTATGTATGCAACGAGATTGGGTACAGTATACGTTAAATAGGATAGGACAAGGCGGAGAAATTGGGGCTTTTAAATATTCATCTGAAGGAGCTCATATACTATCAGCGATCATAACGAACGCAACAGGAAAAAATGCGCGTGAATTTGCGAATGAATACTTATTTCAGCCACTCGGCATGAGAGAAATTCCAAACTACAATATGAAAGCATTTGGATTTGATGACTTATTCGGAAAAGATGTGAAAGGATGGGTTCACGATCCAAATGGTATTTCGACGGGTGGCTGGGGACTAACGTTAACGGTTAGAGATATGGCGAAGTTTGCACAGATGTATTTGAATGAAGGTATTCATAATGGAAAACAAATACTATCAAAATCATGGATAAAAGAATCGACAGAAATGAACCCAAATCAATATGGTTACTTATGGTGGTTACGAGAAGAAGATGGAATCTTTTCATACTGTGCAATGGGTGATGGGGGGAATATGATTTGTTGTATTCCAGAGAAGGAATTGGTGGTGGTGATGGCTTCTGAAGTTGTGCCAGAAGCAAAGGATAGATGGAGATTAATCAAAGAGTATATACTTTTAAAAGAGTAATGGTGAACTTGTAGAAAAATTTAAACGAGCCCCGTAACTTTCCTCAATAAAAAATCGTTAAACATTAGGAAGGGTTATTAATCAAGAATGGGGGAGAACTATGAAGATATTAATTCTAGGCGGTACACGATTTTTAGGAAGAGCATTTGTAGAAGAGGCTTTGAACAGAGGGTATGAAGTTACATCATTTAACCGCGGAACAAACAAAGAAATCTTTCCTGAAGTGGAGCAGCTTATCGGTGACAGAAATAACGATGTATCAAGTTTAAAAAATCGAAAGTGGGATGTTGTCATAGACACGTGTGGATTTTCTCCACATCATATTAGGAATGTTGGAGAAGTGCTCAAAGATAATATTGAACACTATGTATTCATCTCAAGCCTTTCCGTATATAAAGATTGGATTCCGCATGACATAAAAGAAGATTATATATTACAGCCCGAACCGACGGATGATCAAATAAAGGCTGTAGAGAATGGTGAAGTTTCACCTTATGAGTATTATGGTGCACTGAAAGTATTATGTGAAAAAGAAACAGAGAAGTATTGGCCGGGGCGTGTGTTACATGTAAGAGCAGGACTTCTTTCAGGAATGTTTGATTATACAGATCGACTTCCATACTGGATTCAGCGTGTAGCAAAAAGAGGTAACGTGTTAGTTCCAGGAAGAAAAAATCGTCCAGTGCAGATAGTTGATATAAAAGATGTAGCGAGATTTGGACTCAACATGGCAGAAAATAATAAAGCAGGTACATTCAATATAACAGGTCCGAATGATGAATTGACGATGGAAGAGCTATTAAATACGTGTAAAAAGGTTACGAATAGTGATGCTGAATTTGTTTGGGTAGACGAATCGTTTATGAGTGAACATAATGTGCAGCCTTGGACAGAAATGCCATTATGGCTTCCGGAAACTTTTCCATTAGAAGGGGAAAAGAAGCCGTGGAGAGGTGGATTTTCTATTAGTATTAAAAGTGCGGTTAATGAAGGGCTTACTTTTAGAAGAATAGAAGAGACAGTTACAGATGTGTATGAGTGGATGGAGAGTACGGAAGAATGGGAATTAAAAGCAGGTATTTCAGGCGAGAGGGAGAAGGAATTGTTAGAAAGATGGTATCAATAAATTTAGCGGAGTTCTTTGAATATGCTTGATTGCACATAAGGAGGAAAAGGTGATGTGGAAAGACACCATTCACAGTATCTCATCAAATTTAAGCTTGAAAAACCCAGCTACGAAGGATGAACTTACTGATATACAAAAATGTTTACATGTGGAGTTACCGAATGATTTATATCAATTATTACAGGAAACAAACGGTATAGAAGGTGAATACGGTGACTTTATATGGTCTGCTTCAAAAATTAAAACTGAAAATATGAGTATGAGAAATATAGTTGATTTTAAGGATTTATACATGCCTTTTGACTGTTTATTATTTTTTGCTGATGGGGGAAATGGTGATTTGTTTGGCTATTCTATTTTGAATGGAAAAGTACAAAGAGATGATATATATGTATGGAACCATGAAAATGATAGTAGAACGTGGGTTGCTCCTTCTTTAAAGACTTTTATGGAGTGGTGGGAGAGTGGAAAGATGATAATTTAAATATAGTATCAAAAAAAGTGCCTTGTTACTAAAGAAACAAGGCACTTTTTTACGAATAATTAATCTACCACTCAATCGGTTCTTCCCCATACATCTCCCATAGCCTAGGAAACATCTTTTTTAAACCTTCTTCATCGTCTTCATTCCAGTCAAATTCAAAATCTACATCGTCGAATTCTTCATTAGATAAGACATGGTAAAGTGTAAAGTAAGTATCATCTTCGTCACCAGTTTTTTCTGCATATACAGTGAAACCGAAATATAAAGAAAGTTCTTCTATTTCTGGGACGTCATACTCACTCAAATTTTCTAATACAGGAATTAATCGTTCTGGATCTTCAATACAAGCTTCGTATGTCTCTTTTCCTTGATATAATAACCATCCGCGGAAGTAATCGAAAGTATCATCTGAACAGCCACCCATAATAATATAGGTTGCTGCCCATAAACGGGAGGTATAGGAGTCTTTCAAAAGGCGATGCATAAGCGTATCAAAAGCTACAATTTCATGTACTGTACGTTTAGCAAGGTGAGAAGTAAGCCATTCTATTTGTTCTTCTTGGTCCTCACCTTTCGTTTTTGCACGATGAAGTAGCTCCCAAAATTCTTCTTCGGTTATCGTTTTTTCTTTTATGTAATCTTCCCCAGGCAACGGGTCTGTATATCCTTTTTTACGTTTGGAAGCAACTAGTTTATTAGCTTCATTCATACATTCTTCTTCTGTTTCAAACTCTTTCGCTTTCACACTGCCAGCTGTGCCAATTTTTCCGTAAAACACAACATAGTCTTTTTCTTTCACAACGATTTTCCAAAACTTATTTGATTTCTCAGTTTGCTGGATTAATAACGTTTCCATCCGTACCCCCATAATGTTTTCTAGTGTGCAATATGATTGTAACATATGTATATACACTTGTAATGATGAAAAATAATAGTTTAGAAAATTCAAAAACCGTTGAATGGAGTGGATAAATTTTGTAACCTTATTTGTACAGTAATTACATAATTGTTTTGTAATAATTCGATATTTATATAAGGGGGCGTTACGGATGGATCTTACGTTTAAAGTTGAGGAAACATGTTTTAATTACCGCGTTGGAGCAATTTGTAAACAGGATAATAAAATACTTATTCTGCAAGGTGACGGTGAAGATTTTTGGTACGTACCGGGCGGAAGAGTGAAAATGTTAGAAAACAGTGAGGATGCGTTACAACGGGAACTTGCAGAAGAACTAGCTGCTCCTATTAAAGGGAAGAGATTAATATGGTCAGTAGAAAATTTCTTTACACTTTCTGAGCAAAAGTTTCATGAGATTAGTTTTTATTATGAAGTAGAGCTACATGAATTACCTGCAAATGGAGCGGATCAATATATTTTGGAAGAAGAGGATAGAACATATTTGTTTAAGTGGGTGCCGGTAGAAGAGTTACATGCATATAATTTACAGCCTGCATTTATAAAAGAGAAAGTAAAGAATATAGCAGTTCATACAGAACATATCATTTTACAAGATTAAATGTATTCGGAGGAGAAAAGGATGAAGGGGATTAAAAAAGAGATACATATAAATGACAAAGTAATTTATTACACACATATCGAAAAAGGTTCTAGTACGGTTTGCTTTATGTTTTCAGGTTCAGGATACAATTATGATAAGCCGTTATTTTATTACGCGACGATGCTTATGCTTGAACATAAAATTGATGTTGTACATATTCATTATTCTTACGACGAACAAGTAATGAATAAACCAATGGAAGAAGTAACAAAAATAATGATGGATGATATGAATCCTGTAATGAAGGAAGTATTAAAAGCTGAGCAATACAACGATACTGTATTTTTAGGGAAGTCACTCGGAACAATTCCAATTGCGAATGATTTAATGAAGAGAGAAGAGTTTTTACAGTCGAAAATGATATTACTGACACCGTTACTGACGTTTGATACGATTTTTGATTCTATCTTGCATAGTAATCACGAAGGATTTTTAGTTATTGGGGATAAAGATCATCAATACAATGCAGATCAAGTTGATCAGTTACATAAAACAAATTTACAGATTGAAGTTGTCAAAAATGCAAATCATTCTGTAAATGTTGGAGAATATGAAACAGAAAGTTCAATTGAGGCTATAGCGAAAATAATAGGAAAACTTAAAGAAGTTGTTAGGACAAACTAACCTATTAATACATGCAAAAGAGGTGCGAATTGCACCTCTTTTACTTTAATAAGCCTTCAAAACATGAAGTAAATAATCCTTACGATTCAGCGGATTATAATCAACACGTTTTCGAGTAGGGAAGGGAGCCATAAGTTTTGTGAAACCAGCTGGCTTCGTTGTAAATATGCCTTCTCCTTCTGTAAATGAATGTAGTATTCGTTTGAAACTCTCTGTTTTCGCAACAGGTAATGATCCTGTTAACTGGTAAGAGTTATTACTTAATATAGGCTCTGCAAAAGTTGCTGGAACGGCAGCGAGCTTATACATTGCGGTACTAATTGCTTGCTCCGGTACAGTTAATTCAAACGCATTAACTGGTTCATATACATATGTTGCAGCTTGTTTTAAAGCATCCATTAAAACGAGCGGTGTTAAGTTTCTAAAGTCACTCGCTGTTGTAACAGGACTAGCATAACCAGTATGTGTTAACGTGACGATAATATCTGTAACTTCCCACCCATATAATCCTTGTTTTAACGTTTGAAATACCGTATCTTCAATCGCTTTATGAAATGCTAAAGGTAGTGAGCCGAGCTCAACACCTAATTTATATGTTATACCGCAATTAAGTTCACCACGTTCAACTTTGAATCCGATTGTTGCGTAAAATGGATTCTCTTTTTCACCCATTACTTCAACAGAATTGCCTACGCCAATTGGTTTCTCGATACATACAACTCGCGTATTTGAAAAATTAACCTGCAAATTATATTTCTCATAAAGTGTTGTTTCAATTACTTCTTTTTGTACCTCACCGAAAAGGCGAATATATAGTTCATTATGAACATCGTCTTTCCAAACTTTAATGAGCGGATCTTCTTCACATAGTTCCATAAGAACAGCGTATAAATTATGAATTTGCTCTTTAGGTACCGCATCAATGGCAGCTTCCATTTGTGGTTCGGCAAAGTGAATATCTTTTATATAATCTGTACGTTCACCGATAATATCACCAATTTTAATATCATTCAGCCCCCACACTTTACAAAACTCACCGCTAGGAACGGTAGAAGTTTGAACGGTATCTCCATTATGAAATAGGCACATTTTTTTTATCTTTTCTTTATGGAATAGAGACTTACTGCGCTGTATATTAACATATTTTCTAACATGTAAGCTACCTGAAAAAACTCTTATATACGCAACCTTTTCTCCAGAAGGTTCACGTTCAATTTTAAAAACAATACCGGATAATAGTTCCTCTTGTGCCGATGTAAGAGCTGGCATTAGGGCCGGTAGTTTTTCAAGTAGTTCAGTTACTCCTATACCTGTCATTGCTGAACCGAAAAAGATTGGATACACATTTGCTTGCTGTATTTGCTGTTCTAGTTTTTCTCTTAATAGTGCGTCCGGTATTATTTCGTTATTTACATATGATTCAAGTAACGATTCATTAAATGGTGCTAACAGTTCCATACAATCGTCATATGATTTGTATTCAATGATCCGGGCTTCTTTCGTTCCTTCGTTTAGAACAGAATAGAAGGGGAATGCTTCATTTGAAAGAACCTCTTTTATTTGTTTCATAACTTTTTCATTGTTTGCGCCACTACGATCAATTTTATTAACGAATAAAATAGTCGGTATGTTTAGTTTCTGTAATGTTCGCATTAAAATTTTTGTTTGTGCTTGCACACCTTCAACGGCAGAGATAACTAAAATCGCACCGTCTAGAACGCGGAATGATCGCTCCACTTCAGCGATAAAATCAGCGTGTCCAGGTGTATCAATGACATTTACTTTTACAGCATCAATAAAGAAAGAAACGACAGATGCTTTAATCGTAATTCCGCGTTGTCTTTCTAATTCCATTGAGTCAGTTTGTGTATTACCACTATCTACTCGGCCAATTTCTTTAATCACATTCGTTTCATAAAGAATACGCTCAGTCAAACTCGTCTTGCCAGCGTCTACGTGCGCGACAATCCCTATATTTATTGTTGTCATTTGTGAATATCCTCATTTCATTTTCCATTTTCAATTCCTCATTTCTATTTGTATATTGCCGCATTATCAATCACTCTCCAGTTCTTTAAATTAGTATTATTATAGTGCAATTAACATTATTTGTAACGCTACAAAGCGCCTTAATTTGGAAAAAATAAAATGAAAACAAAATGCTTGCATTCTAAATCGATATAGATTATATTAATTGACATATCAACTATTGATACATCAAATGTTTTTATTTTGATTGTAAAGGAGGGTTAATTTGACAAGTTCATGCTCAAAAGAAGCGATTATTTTATATAAATTACACTTTCTAAATAAAGAAGTAAGTTCGAAATTTGAAGGGTGTACGGGTATGAGCCAGTCTCGATTAGAGCTTATACTTCAATTATTTGAAGTAGGTGAAATTAGTCAAAAAGCACTTCAGCAAGAAGTGAATATTGATAATGCTGCGATAACAAGGCATTTAAAGCAGCTTGAGGCCAATGAAATGATTGTAAGACGTAAAAATCCAGATGATAACAGAATTACGTTAGTTTCTCTTACTGAAGAGGGACGAAATAAAATTCAGGCGTTTCAAGAGGAAAAAGAACGTTTTGCCGCATCTGCATTTAAAGGATTAAGTGAGGAAGAACGCGATAATCTTTTAAATATGTTAAATCACATTCAAGAAAATATAAAAGAATTATAAAAAAGGGAGAATACAACTATGACTAACTCAGTAAAAACAAATGATTTTAACGAAATTTTAACAGGACGTCGTTCAATTCGTAAGTACGACCCTTCAGTGAAAATTAGCAAAGAAGAAATGACAGAAATTCTTACAGAAGCAACACTTGCACCATCTTCAGTAAACATGCAACCATGGAGATTCGTAGTGATTGAAAGTGACGAAGCGAAAGCAACACTTGCGCCACTTGCGAAATTCAATCAATCTCAAGTAGAAACGTCTTCAGCAATGATTGCTTTATTTGGTGATTTAAACAACTTTGATAACGCAGAAGAAATTTACGGTACAGCAGTAGAGCGTGGACTTATGCCAGCAGAAGTAAAAGAAGATCAAATGAAAAAACTTTCAGCTTACTTCTCTATGGTTACACCAGAAGTAATGAAAGATACGGTATTAATTGACGGTGGTCTTGTAGCAATGCAATTTATGCTAGCAGCTCGTGCGCACGGTTATGACACTTGTCCAATTGGTGGATTTGAGAAAGATCAAATCGCAGAAGCATTTGGACTAGATAAAGAAAGCTACGTACCAGTTATGTTAATTTCAATCGGGAAAGCTGCAGACAGTGGTTACCAATCAGTACGTCTTCCAATTGAAAAAGTTGCAGAGTGGAAATAATTTTATAAAAGAACTTCAATAAGTGAAAGATGAGAGGGGAAGCACCATGATTATTATTCACGCAATATTTCAAGTAGACCCAGCAAAACAACAAGCATTTTTAGAAGAAATTCAGCCACTCATTCATGGTTCAAGAGAAGAAAGTGGCAATGTATCTTATGACTTATATAAAGATACAGAAAAAGAAAGTGTTTATACGATGGTAGAAGTATGGAAAGATGAAGCAGCAGTTGCGAGCCATAATACGAGTGAACACTTCACATCTTTCGTTAGTAAAGCAGCACAATTTTTAACTGCTCCTCTTGATATAAAAGCTTATAATGGAGAGTTAGTAAAATAATAAGGTAGAAAAAGATGACTTTAGCATATTGGTCTTACCCCTGTCAAGTAGACAGTAATAGATTAGGTGTCTTTTCATTAAGCAGCCTTAGTTCCAAATTCAATAGGACTAAGGTTGTTTAATCTTTTTTGAAATCTTTTGTTATTGTAATAGCCCATATATCTTTTAGTAGCCTTAAAAACTTCTGCTTTTTCATGAAACGTATGTCTATAAAAGCATTCTGCCTTAAAATGACTAAAAAAACTCTCTATACATGCATTATCGTAACAATTTCCCTTCCTAGACATACTCACAGTTATTTTGTGCTTTTTAAGTAATTGGTTATATTTTTTTGACGTATACTGATAACCTCGGTCGCTATGTAATACTGTTTCGTGGACTTTTCTTTTTCTTAAGGCTTTATTGACTGTGTCTGTAACTAATTTTAAATTGTTGTATTCGCTCATTTGGTAGGCCACAACTTCGTTATTGTAAAGGTCTAGTATCACGGAAAGATATATGCGCTTATTGTTAAAGGTAAGATAGGTTATATCTGTAACCCATTTTTCATTTGGTCTTGTAGTTGAAAACTCTCTGTTTAACAGATTTTCCGACACGACGCATTGTTCTTTTAAACCAAAATGCCTCCACTTTTTCTTTCGAATCTTAGCTTGTATCCCCATTTTCCTCATTAAACGATATACTCTTTTGTGATTTATCTGTAAACCATAATACTTTTTGAGCCATATACAAATTCTTCGGTAACCATAGCTTCCATTTATATCTGGATCTCGTTCGCATTCTACTATTTTAGACATGATAAATTGATCCTCTTTCATCTTTTCAGAGGGATCGTTGATTCTTTTTTCCCACTTATAATATCCACTTCTTGAAACACCTGCAATTTCACAAAGCAATACAATTGAAAAGTTCTGTTTTAAGGTATGAATGACTTCGTATTCTACTGATTTACTTTTGTTGACCTCATCTCCTTTTTCGTAGCTAATAGCTTTTTTAAGTATGCGTTTTCCGCTTCTAATCGTTGTATTCTAGCATCTTGACTGACTTCATTTGTTTGTTTAGATCTTCCGCGTTTTTCTTGTAGGCCCAGAATCCCCTCATTTTCATATTTTTTAATCCATCTATCTATAACTGAATATATAACTCCCAATTCCTTTCCAATTAATTTGCTTCCAATTCCTCTATGTGAGTACAATTCAATAGCTTTCATTTTAAAATCAATTGAAAAAGTTCTTCTAATTTTCCCCATAAAAAATCCCCTCCATAATAAACAGTAAAGTAACTTTCTTTCAACTGTCTACTATAAGGGGATCATATCATATGGCTGAAGTCATCTTTTTTGTATAAGTAGAATCCATTTTGGACTCAGTTATGTTGATAGATAAGCGTTGCTCGTATCCTCAGTAACAGTGCTGAATTGTATGTTAAATTCGAACATTCGGTTTATTGGGATATTTTTCCGTGGTATAATTTTCTTGTAAATAAAAGGTAGAGAGGAGCAAGTAATGGGAGAATTTCAAAGTAATTTGCATACGGCAACGCAACTTGCAACGAAAATGAGAAATGCTTCAGATAGAATGAAAAGTGCTACTAGTCGCTCTATAAATAAGGCAACGCGTACTACACTATCTGCGAACTTCAAGGCACAAGAAGCAAATCAACAAAATTTACAGATCACGAAACAATTTTGTACTGCTTTTCAACAAACAATTGATAATATCCATTCCGTAGCAAATGAATTTGAGAAAATGGATACAGGACTTCAAAAGACTTTTCAATAATGTAACAACCTACGTAAAGGGGAAAAGGTAGGGGGAAAAGATGAGTCAAGGAATTGAAACGAGAATCAATCAATGTAATCAAAAATTACGAATTATATTTGAAGAACAAAATGAAAACCGAATCGCGCTGCAAAATCAAGAACGAGCTGAGGCTAGTTTTCATGAATGGAAAAATAGAAGTAATCGTTTATTTAACCGAATACTAGAAACTTGGCACGGCGACAAAGAAGTGTTTCACCTTTTTACGAATATGCGGCAAGAAATCGGACAGTATGAAAGAAAACTTACATTCGAATTAGAAAATGAAAAAGAGACGTTGCTTAAAGAAAAACGGCATCTCAGTGAGAAAGAAAACGACCTTTCCTATGAACAGCAGCAACTACAAAGGGAGGCCAATACATGAGTTTAAACATGTATTTGGGAGAAGTACAAAGTCAAACTCAAAGTATGAACGCTATATGTAATGCTACGATTCAAAGTATGGAACAAGTCATTCAATCTATTGATGCCTTTGCGATAGACACAGTATTACAAGGACAAACATACAGTAGTGCAAAATCCTACCTTGTCCAAACATTTCGGCCATTAGCGCAAGGAATTATATGCTTATGTGAAGAATTAATTCGCCAAAACGAAGCATTTCCAAATGAGTTCCAAGCGAAAGTTGCTTCGACAGATGTGATTGAACAAGAAATAAGAGAACAAATAAGGGGAATTAATCAATCGATTACAAGTATAGAAGCAATAGAAGTACTTACACCAATGCCCGGAGTAGGTGCAATTGTAACGGTATTAGGTGCAATGAGAAAAAAACTGGAAGAAAAACTAGAGCATTTATATGAATTCAATCATTCATCCAGCAACAACTACAGCACCGCTCTCCAATTAGCAGCTAGCATCACAGCCGGACTCGCTGAAGTGCAAAGTGGGAAAGGATTTAGCCCTGTGAGTGGGACGTTTAGTATACAAGGATTGAATATGGATTGGGTGAGTTCGATTCAGGGGATTATAGAAGAAATAGCTCGGAAAAATGATCAGTCAATTAAAGATATAGAAACAAATAACATAATTGAGAAGAAATCTCCGGTTAGAAATGCTTGGGACGATGCGACAGACAGTATAGTTGGCACGTTTGAAACAGCGAAAAAGATGTGGGAAGCTATTCAAAGAGGATCGGGGAAAGCTATTGGTGATGAAATCGAGTCCGCAATAGCTTTAAGTAATATGGACATAGGAACTTTTATTAATGTAACCTATGCACTTTTTCATTTGGATGAAACTGCAAAAAATATGTGGCATGCATTTTCAAATAAAATAAAACGAGATATGATAGAGGGAGATGCAGAGAGTCGTACAGAATTGACTACC
Organism: Bacillus sp. BR3(2024); assembly: GCF_039134555.1. Lineage (NCBI taxonomy): Bacteria > Bacillati > Bacillota > Bacilli > Caryophanales > Bacillaceae > Bacillus > Bacillus sp. BR3(2024). The sequence goes on along the minus strand of NZ_CP152433.1, from coordinate 2,871,016 downwards.
TATGGATTAACACAAATAGCTACCACAATATTAGGCGATAGGGCACTAAATAAAGTAGGCCATATCACAAAAGGAGCAAAAGCATCAAGTGGAGTAAGTACATTTGCTAATGCGGTAAAACTAGCAAAAGAATTGAAGCCTACGCTTGAAATGTTACAATCATTTAAGAGAGAGGCTTCCTATGCACTCTCTAGTGTTGGTGGAACTATCGTAACCAAAATACCTCAAGGCGAATTAATAGAAGCTTATTATAAGTTTGCGAAGTCTAAAGATGGTGGTAAGGGTACGGGTGAAACACTATCTAAAAAGAAATCAATACCGGACTTTGTGAAAAAGCAATGGGAAGCAGGGAATAGATTTAATAAGGAAAATCGTCCTCGATATCCTTATAATGAAGTAGAGTTAGAGGCAAAGGAAATCAATGGGAAGAAATATGTTGTAGATTCTTATATTCCGGGTGAAGAAATTGTCTCGAGGAAATTTACCCAATTGGCTGAAGTAAAAGAAAAGACGGCATTAAGTTATCTAAGTGAGTTTACTAAAAAGTATTCTTCCGGTTCAGAAATTTCTTCAGGTAAATTTAATCCTAATGCTTTAAAAGGTGGTCGACTAGATGGAGAGTTAATTTTGGAAATCCCTGTACAAACAAAGCCAGTTCCACAAAAAATTATTGAAGAGGCGAATGAGAAAGGGATTATTATTCGTGATATTAATGGGAAGGTGTATAATTAATGGAAATTTATTATTGTGATAAGTGGTCTAATATAAAAAAGAAGCCTTGGAATATTATTGATGAGAATGCAGCCAAGACACTTCATGAAAATCGTCATTCTTATACTGCTGTTCTTAGTGATGGAGAGCAGCCAAAGTATTTAGTAAATGTCACTGAGAAATGGGTATCGGTAAGTTTTTTGGATGATTTTCTTCGTAAATATTTACACTACGATTTTATTGTTAAAGAAGATAATAGACTATTCCTAAGGACAATAATGTATTGGGAATATGACGGGGATACACAGTTAAAAAGTATGATTTTGGGGTATCAAGAAAATGGTCATATTGCTATGGAGCAAAAAGATTCTAAAACTGGAGAAGTAGAAGAGCGAGAGACAAAAGATGATGTATCTAGAAATTGGGATACATTCCCTGAGTTTGGCCAATACTTATATTTGTGCAAAGAAGAGAGATAATTCTTTTGAATATAAGAACAATAACTAGGCGAGATAGCTATTAGTGAGCTAAGAATATAAATAAATGGAATAAACATGAAACTAATGAATTCCTAAGTTTTAAAGATATTGTAAAGTTAATTGAAAATCCCCTCAAATGATCCTACTTAATAAGCAGATGAACTTAAAGCACTTGATTGCCGACTAAAAGCAACAAGTGCTTTTTATTTCGGAATTACAATATTTGGTGAATTATATATCCAAAAATACCAAAACAAAAGTTTCAAATGATGAAGTGCTTCCACAATTCTCTTTCATGATATGAAGAAGTTTTCAACGACTGGATTATCGTAGCAGAAGTAGGAACTGGCGGGTTAGCGTCACAAATTGTTATTCCATTAGATATAGCAGCAACAGCTACTGTGGCAAGTCTTTTTGTACATGGTGGATTTGTTTGGAATAAATCGATTCAAAATACTAAGGATACTATTCAAAAAATCCAGTCTTCTGGTGGGGGTGCGGCTAACGGTAAACCTAGCAGTAACAAAAATACAAATGTAGATAATTTTGATGCAAAAACAGCTACAAATAAGCAAAAAGGGAACTATGGTGAAATAAAATCTAGTGACAATTTATTGAATAATCAAAGTTTAAAAGAAGCTGGATTTGATTTAAAGCCAGTCGGAAAAAGTGCATCATCAGGCATAAATGATAAAATAGTAAAAGGGATTGATGGATTATACGAAAATGCAAATGCAGAATCAAAGATCAAATACGTTATAGATGAAGCTAAGTTTGGTAGTTCACAATTGGGGAAAACTAAAGATGGACGACAAATGTCAAATGATTGGTTGAATGGTGCGAAGACCCGAAAAAGTAGAATATTGATGGCAGTTGATGGAGATGCAAAATTAGCATCAAAGATTACGAAAGCATTACAAGATCAGGAAGTTGAGAGAGTGTTATCAAAGGTTGATAGTAGTGGAAATGTGAAAACATTTAGAATAGATGCAAAGGGAGACATAATTGGAGAATGGCCATAATTTAAGGAACTAGGAGGAATTGAATAGTATGAGAGATCCTTTATGTATAGAAGAAAAATGTAGAGAAGGAATAGAATATAATAAAGAGTTTATTGAGGAAAATAGAGAGGAGATTAAAAGTTTTGAAGAAGATGAAAGGAATGGTATTCAAAGAAAGGCTAAAGATAATAAAAGTCTTATAGAAGGAAGGTATCTATTAAATTTTAATTATGAGTTAGAGGATATTAACGCAAAATATTCCCTAGGAGAAGCTATCCATACAATAGAAGGAGATTTTGACAAAGCTCTTATTGATTTGAGGCATATAGGGGAAAATGAAGTTGGATATTTAAATCTAATTTGGATGATATCTCTAGGGATTTTATTAGAAACAGATAAAAAGAATCTTGTAAGTTTAGCCAAGCTAGTTGAGAAGGAAAATATGAACGACGCAGTAATCGATTTCCTCTTATGCGCTAGTGATATCGGATACACAAAAATGACGAATAGATATTATAAAGAAAATCCATATGCAAAAACGAGAGAGATTATAGAACTTGCACAAACAGATAAAAAAGAAGCGTCTAAAAGATTGCAAACGTACATGGAGAAAGAATGGTTTAAAGGCCATTATGATTATGAATGGAAAAATGCACATAAAGAACCTGGATATGTGGGGTATTGGAGCTTTGAGACAGCTGCAATAGTAAAGATACTCGGACTTGATGATACAAGTTTAAAAGATAATAATCATTATCCATATGATTTGGCACATTATAAAAATGAAATGAAATTCAAGCATATAGACCTAAGTGAATATCACTATGAAGATGAGACAGAAGAAATCGAGGATATAGTAGAAGGAATTGAACATAATCCTGCATTGGAAAATATTATTCCGCCAAAATGGCATTCATTGGTCAATGAATTAATACATGATTATGAGAATATGGATGATAGTAGTTTTTATGAAAAATACAAAAAAACGATAGGAATAGGTCAAGTGTGGTTCTTACCACAAGAGTATGAAGAAGAAAATGAGCAAAAAAATCTATTAGGAAGTTTAATTGTGTTTGCCCTGACGGTAAGAGATTATATATTACAACTGGACTATAAAGACGATTTAGAAGACTACATTGATAATCTTAAAAATTTCTGGAATGTTTCAGAAACAAAGTTAGTTCAATTTATATTAGAAAATGATCAAAATTATTATGCATGGGTACCAAAAGAAGCAAGCATCCCAAATATGTATGAAGTGAAGATTGAGAGTGTCGATGTACAGGAAGTTCTATAACGAACAAATCGAAATGGTTTTTATTATATGTAATATTAGAATGCATTTTACTAGTTAATTGAAAACAATGTATGCATGGGAGTAAAAAGGATGTATTGTTACTAAAAATTAGAGGGAAAGAAGGCTGTTGGATTGAGTTAAGCACCTCATTGTCAATATACGACAATAGGTGCTTTTTTGCGTGCAATGAAGAAAAAATAAAAGATTCATTTTCACTCTATTTCATCTTCGAATTACATGTTATAATTTGGAAAAAATATATTCTTAATTTTTAGATAATTAAAAGGTGGTAGATAATATATGAGTACATTAAAGAAAATTACTAATAATATTTCGAAGGTTATTATAGGAAAAGACGAATCGATTGAACTGGCAGCTATAGCTCTTATAGCAAGAGGACACATTTTATTAGAGGATGTACCTGGGACAGGAAAAACAACATTAGCGAAAAGTTTGGCTAAAAGTGTGGACGCCAAATTTCAAAGAATACAATTTACAGCGGATACTTTGCCTGGAGATGTTATTGGCCTTGAATACTTTGATGTGAAGGAATCGGATTTTAAAACAAGGTTAGGACCCATTTTTGCAAATATCGTATTAGTGGATGAAATTAATCGAGCTGTACCGAGAACACAATCTTCGTTACTTGAGGTTATGGAAGAGCGTACGGTTACAATTGCGAAACAGACACATTCATTACCAGAACCTTTTTTAGTTATAGCAACGCAAAATCCACTCGAATCAGCGGGCACATTTCCTTTACCAGATGCTCAATTAGACCGATTTTTACTTACGATTCGCCAAGGTTATCCTACGAGAGAAGCTGAAAAGGAAATGATGAATCGGTTTCAAATGAATGATCCGTTAGAAACATTACACTCTATTATTTCAAGTGAAGAAATTATTACGATGCAAAAGCGTGCAAGAGAAGTGTTAGTAGGGAATGATGTGCAAGATTATCTTCTTGAAATTATTGAAGCAACTCGTAACCATGAGTTAATTGAAATTGGTGTAAGCCCTCGGGGAACGTTGGCATTTATGAGAGCGATTCAAGCACGGGCAATATTAAATGAAAGAGATTACTGTACGCCAGATGATATTAAGACGCTCACTGCATCAGTTTGTGCTCATCGTTTAACGTTAACGATTGAGGGAGAGATGAAAACGACGAAAGAACAAATTATGAAAGAAATTCTTCATACGATTAGTGTGCCAGTGGAGAATGTACGATGAATCAACAGCTTGTGTATACACCTTTAGCGGAGCCTTTCGTAATGGGGGTTATGTCAGTTGTAGCCGTTATTTTAAGTGTATTTTCAAGTAATCTACTGTTTTTATCTCTCGTATTTTTATATGTAATTTTAATAGGTGCTATGCATGTATATATACGTAAAGTATCTCGTGTTGAATGGGAATACAGTCAAGGGAATTCGAATGTTTTTATAGGTGAAACGAATATGTGCAAAATGAAAATTTCAAACAAGTCGATATTTCCTATTCTTAATATCGTATTTCGATTTAAATGTGAAAATAAGCTAACTTGGAATCATGATGAAATAAACAAAAATCATAGTACAGGTTCAAATTATTATATGAATTTTAATTTAAAAGGAAGGGAGTCAGTTTCATTTGATTTGCAAGCTGTAGCGTTAAAAAGAGGCATCGCGAAATGGGAAGAAGTTGAAATTGTTATTACTGATCTCTTTGGATTTATAACGAACCATATAACATATAAACAAGTTGATACGCCCTCTTATTTAGTCTTACCAGCTGTTCCGAAAATACAAGTTCCTGAATTACAAGAATGGTCACGAGGATTTCGAAAAGCGATGTCTTCACCCTTATATGATGAAACGAAAGTAATGGGAGTAAAGTCTTATGAAAATGAAGATTTTCGTTCCATCCACTGGAGTGCAACAGCGAAAACAGGGACGATAATTGCGAAAAAGTATGAGCGAACACAATGTGATAAATACGCGATTTATCTCAACTTGCAAAATAAAAGTGGTGTTTCTTTGCGAAATGATATAGAGGAACTAATTGAATTAACAGCAGGTATATGCAAACAACTTCTTATGCAAAACTGTTCGTTTGAAGTATGGATCAATAGTGTAAAAGATAACGGTTTGCTACATATAAAAAATGGGGATAATCGGAAACATTTGCAAAATGTATTAAGGATACTTGCCTCGATATCAGACCAAGATACGCCTATATCTTCTTCTTACTTTTACACAGCAGGCTTTCGTCGAAAGGAACTGGATGCGGTTCCTTTAATTATTGGTACTTCACCAAAGAAATACAGTAGAACGAATAAATGGATTGTAATGAAAGAATAAGAAGGGGCTTATGTCATGGTGAATAAAAAGCGACATATGAAAGTGAAGTTATGGAGTGTGAGAACTTTAATCATACTTTTCTTTGCGATTAGTGCGATAACGTTATCACAAGGTATTGTGTATGTACAAGACATAGTAAAAGAGCGTTTTTTCAGTAAGACTAAGACAATATCGGAAAGAAATTATGACTTTACTAGTATAGGTGAAAATTTTGATGATTCCAAAATAGATGAAGATGAATATGAAGAAGTAAAAGATACGGGTATAAGAACGAAAACGGGTAAAAAATTTCAACCTTTCGAAAGAGAAAGTCTATGGAGTGACGTGCTTTCTGTTCTTTCAAATGTATGGATTACTATAGTTTTTTATGTGATAATCGCAATATTAATTATATATGCCATCTACAAGTATATTAGGAACAAATTGATGAGAACAGAAATAGTACAGGAGAAAGAATCGATCACAAAGCAAACTGCGGTAAGAAGCATAAAGAATGAAAAAGTCATTCATCAGTTAGAACGGCCGTTACCGACAGATAAGATAAGAAAAACGTTAGTTGAATGGGAAAGAACATTACCATTTCATGAACAGAGAAGGTCCTATGAAACGATACAACAATGGTTAAAAAGAATTTGTAGAACAAGAGATATTATCTCGTTATATGAGTCTGTTCGTTATGGTGAAAAGACGTATACGGATTTAGATGTGGAAGAAATAATGAAGTGGGTAGAGGGAGACGGGAAGGTGGATACATAAATATCCACCTTTTCTATTTTTATACGGAAATTTGATTAACATGAATTATTTTCTTATATGAAACCGTCTTCAAATAGGTAAACAAAATTAACTTTATTTACTTATACTTCATTACATGTTAACCTATACTTAATTTTTATAAATTATAATTAATTTTTGATTTTTTAAGGGTGTGAAAATGTAATGAAATCGGTATTAAAAAGCATACTTATTTCCTTTGTTTTTTCAGCAGTAGGTATGTGTTGGTTACTGTACGTATTATTCAAAGGAGACGGAGACTGGTTATTGTCTTGGATAGGTGTATTAATGGCATATTTATCTTTATATACTTTAATAGATTTATATTGTAAAAATACATACGATAAAAAAATAAATAAATGGCTTATAAAAACATCGGTGACTATTTTTAGTTTTGCTGTATTAGGAATCTCATTTTGTATCATACATGAGCTATTAACACCGTGGAGTCTTAGTTTAATGGTGTGGTATTGGTTGCTAATGTTAGTATTATTTTTAACAACTATAATATCATTAATCAGTTTAGTATTTGTTAATCGTAAAAATCACAATTTCACCGTTAGATATAGAATGCTCATACTTCTAAATATATTTCTTACACTAGGACCAGTATTATGGCCGCTATTACTTTCTATTATTGGAAATGGTATGAATGCTAGTGCGGGCTGGTAAAAAGGAATATAAATTAGTTGTGTAAAGAATAGGATGAAAAGTTGATATAGAATTTTAAATGTTTAAGAGAACATGTTTACATAAAAAATGAAAACATGTTCTCTTTTTATTTGCATGCATAACTCTTCCTCAGTTTACCGTATTTAAATTTAAACGTAAGTATTTCGTAAGGAATGGATAAGAAAAAAGAGAGATTTATCATATAGGATGAAAGTATAGCTTGAATCAATCCGATATTAATGGAGGAGAGAAAGCCTTATGAAAAAATGTAATTCAATTAAGTTAGCAAGTTTTGCAGTTTTATTAGCGGGTACGGTTCTATTCACACCTGGTTTTACTGTGACTGCAGAGTCAACTCAAAATATTTCTAGTTCGTCACAAGTACATGATCAAAAGAATCGTAATGGCTGGAAACAAGTAATGCAGGAAACAGTACAGCTTGGTGCTGTAGGAATATTAGCTAAGGCGTCTAACAACGGAAAAACTAGTAGTTTTACTGCTGGCGTGGCGGACTTAAGTACAAAGAAACCGGTGAATTCGGATTATCGCTTTCGGATTGGTAGTGTGACGAAGACGTTTACTGCGACGACTGTGCTTCAATTAGTAGGAGAAAATCGCTTACAACTTGACGATCCAATTGAAAAGTGGCTACCGGGTCTCGTGCAAGGAAATGGGTATGATGGTAATCAAATTACGATACGACAACTTTTGAATCATACGAGTGGTATCGCTGAATACTTAAAGTCAAAAGACGCGGACATAATGAATTCGAAAAAAACGTATACAGCAGAAGAAATAGTGAAAATAGGCCTTTCGCTGCCTCCAGATTTCTCGCCGGGTAAAGATTGGTTGTATTCAAACACAGGATACGTAATACTAGGAATGCTTATTGAAAAAATAACTGGAAATAGTTATGCGGAAGAAATCGAAAAGCGAATTATTGAACCTTTGGATCTATCAAATACGTTTTTACCAGGAAATTCACCCGTCATCCCAGGAAAGAATCATGCTCGTGGATATGTGAAAATGGAAGGAACAGGCGAGTTCAAAGATATTACGTATTATAATCCGAGTTTAGCTAATGCAGCTGGAGATATGATTTCTAATGCGGATGACTTAAATAAGTTCTTTTCATCTTTACTTGGTGGTAAGTTACTGAAGGAACGCGAGCTAAAAGAAATGCTTACTACAGTTCCTATAGAAGGCAAAGGGGTTGGTGACGCATACGGTCTTGGAATCTATGAGACTAAACTTCCAAACGGTGTTTCAGTTTGGGGGCATGGAGGAGGAATTCCTGGATTTGCAACTTTTGCTGGGGGAGTAATTGGAGGCAAACATACATTAGCTATCAGTCTTAACTCAATAGGTGGGGTCGATATTGTTCCGCAGTTAAATAAAATGATGCAAATTGAATTTAATAAATAGATGAAAAGAAAATGAATAGAATTTTGTTATAGTTGTATTTAAAAGAGGTGCTTTTTTAAGTTCGCAACTATGGACAGTAGTTGCATTTATGATATGACATCAAGTGTATTCCAAAGTGAAAATCAATCTTAATGCTTACGACAAAATAAAAAAGGATGTCAGTTACATGACATTCTTTTTTATTTTGGATAAAAGAGGTATGTATATAGTTCTGAAAATTGTTATTTTTTAAATTTTTACATATAATGAAGGATATAGGGGCACCAATAGGGGAGTTATGAATGGAAAATACTTTAGTTAGTTAAATATTACTCGTTTTAATCAAAATAATTATGAGTTGATTTGGAGTTGAATACAATGGGGAAAAATCATTATAAATGGAGTAATAAACAATTACGAGAACATGTTGAAGTACTAGATGGTAAGAGAAGCACACACATATTATTAAAGAATGCAACATATTTAAATTCTTATATGCGCGAGTGGATGACAGCGAACATTTGGATATATAATGATCGAATTGTATACGTAGGGGAGCAGCTGCCAGAGCAATTAACGGAGTGTGAAGTTGTTGATTGCGAAGGAAAGTATGTCGTACCCGGTTACATAGAACCACATGCACATCCGTATCAGTTATATAACCCAGAGACGCTAGCGAATCATGCGATGCAGTTTGGGACAACAACTTTTATTAATGATAATTTAACTTTATTTTTCACATTAAAGCGTGAAGAAGCATTTCGTTTATTAGATGAATTCAATAAGATTCCAGCAAGTATGTATTGGTGGTGCCGTTTTGATGGACAGACTGAATTGCAAAACGGAGAATCTTTGTTTAATCGTGAAGAAATAATAGAGTGGCTGCAGCATGAAGCGGTTCTTCAAGGCGGCGAGCTAACAGCATGGCCAAAACTATTACATGGCGATGATGAAATGTTAACTTGGGTGCAGGAAACGAAGCGATTGCAAAAGAAAGTAGAAGGACATTTTCCGGGTGCATCTGAAACGACTTTAGCGAAGTTAAAACTGTTAGGTACAGATTGTGATCATGAAGCGATGACAGGGCAGGAAGTTTTCACTCGTCTTATGCAAGGTTACACTGTTTCCCTAAGAAATTCTTCAATCCGCCCAGATTTAGAAGTTTTACTGAAAGAATTGTTGGAACTAGGCGTAAAGCAGTTTGATAGATTCTTTTTTACAACAGACGGCTCACATCCTTCGTTTTATGAGAATGGAATGACAAACGTTATGATTTCTACCGCGATAAAACAAGGCGTGCCAGTAATAGATGCATACGATATGGCAAGTTATAATATTGCTCGCTATTATAATATGGAACATGTACATGGTTCGATTGCGACAGGTAGAATTGCTAATATCAATATTTTAGAAAGTAAAGAAAACCCAGTACCAATCAGTGTCCTTGCAAAGGGGAAATGGGTGAAGCGTGACGGTGTAAATACACATGAAGCATTACATATAGACTGGAGTAAACATAAAGTAACTCCATTATTATTAGATTGGTCAATAGAAAAAGAGGATATGATTTTCTCTAATAAAACGGGGATACACTTATTAAACAACGTTATTACAAAACCATACACTAGTGAAATTAATATAGACTGTGATGAATTGTCCACAGATCATGATGAATGTTTCTTTATGATGATTGCTCGTGATGGCAGTTGGCAAGTGAATATAGCTGTGAAAGGTTTTGCGAAAGAACTAGGTGGGCTTGCTAGCTCTTATTCTGGTACAGGTGACATCATTCTTATCGGAAAAAGAAAAGAAGATATGCTCACAGCTTTTCGTAGAGTAAAAGAGCTCGGTGGTGGAATGGTCATAGCAGAAAACAATGAAGTGTTACACGAAATAGCATTACCATTGCTCGGGATTATGTCTAATTTAAAAATGAGAGAATTAATACAGGAAGAGAAACAGATGGTGAAATTACTACAAGAGCGTGGCTACGCGCATGATGATCCAGCATTTACAATTTTATTCTTTTCTGCGACGCACTTGCCTTTTATACGAGTAACACCTATAGGATTATATGATGTGAAAAGTAGTAAGGTAGTTGCCCCGCCCGTGAATTTGATAAAGCAATATTAAAAGGAAAGATCCTATAAAAATTTTATAGGATCTTTCTCATTATTAGCATAAGAATATTGTAAGCCTCAAATGATATAGTATCTAAATCATTTGAGGTGATATGTAAATATGAAAAAAATATTTTACATTTTAAGCGTATTTATTCTGTGTGTATCGATACAACACGTTGTACATTCCCAATCAGATGCACCAGAATTATCTTCGGATTGTCTCGAAGAAAGAAAAGTTAGAGATGAAAAGCATGTGAAGAATATAATACAGGACATTAAATCCACATTTAATTTAAATATTGATGAACATAGTTTTTGGGAAGTAAGTAAAAGAGATCTGGAGGCTGCTCATTTGATGTATGGTGGAAAGGAAAATGATTCTTATTATAATTCGCTAACTAAAATTTATGATAGTGGTGGATTTAGCGAACAGCCCAGCTTATTTGTGAGGGCACAAGAAGCATTTTTACTTTATAAAGAAAAAGATAATATCAATGTAATGAAACGCCTAAAACTAGACGTTGAAAAAGGGGAATGGCTCGTTATAAAAACGAAAAAGAAGAAAGGGAAAAAAGTGAAATTCAAGCTGTTGCAATGTGAAAAAGATTATATGAAAAAGAGAAATGAATAACAAAATACTTATTCATACTGTTTTTATTCAACGATATTTTGCTGTTGATGTGAAATAGAAAAAGGTAAACGAACATATTAGCTTTATGGAATATGTTTGTTTACCTTTTTTTGAGAGATTTAATAATTGGGGATTATTTACTGGCTAATGAACTTATAATATTCAATGAATTTGTTCTTCATAAACATTAGATTTTGTGTCAAATGATTTATACATTACCGAACCACCTATGTATATTTTATTCTACAGTATTTATAAAAGAATGTTGGCTATTCATAAGAAATATGATTGGCACGGTTTTTGCTTGTATTACATGTAAGGAAGGGAGATTGTATGTAAGGAATCTGTACTCGTAATAGTATAAAACAAGCTACTATTGCATTATTAATCATAGTTGTATTTATAGCGGAACTGTAAATACATACAAATAAGTGGTTTTTTTGGATTTAAAATTCTGAATTTTCTTTTAAGTTATTAGGGGGCAATGGGATGGTTAAATATTCGAAAATTTCTAAGTGGATTCTTGGTGTTGGATTAGTGACAATAACATGTAATGGTTTGCAAATTCAAGCAGAGACAAAAGAGCAAAATGTGAAGAACGTATTACAAATGGAGCCGGTAGGAATACAGAAATCTGTTGATGAATTGGCGCACCCTTCAAAAGTACAAGAAAATGCATCTTTTACAAAACGGTTAAAATTAGCGGATTTATCACAGCGCCCACTAGCACCAACCGATAATATTAAACCGTTAGCTGAAGAAAAAAAGTATTCAATGGCTGAGTTAAATCAATTAAATAATAAACAATTAACTGATCTTCTTGTGACAATTAAATGGTATCAAATTCCGGAATTATTTCAGTTTAATAGTGATAGTCTTAAATTCTATCAAGATGATAGCCGAATGCAAGCAATTATTAATAAACTAGCAGAACAAGGACAAGCTTATACGAAAGATGATTCAAAAGGGATTGAAACATTAGTAGAAGCTCTACGTGCAGCATTTTATTTAGGTTTTTACCATGATGAATTAAGCAAACTAAATGAGCGTAGCTACCATGATAAGTGTTTACCAGCTTTAAAAACAATTGCAAAAAATCCAAATTTCAAACTTGGTACATCAGAACAAAATAAAATAATTGCATCATATGGAAAATTAATTGGAAATGCATCAGCAGATGTTGAAACGGTTTTATATGCAGGTGAAATTTTTAAACAATATAACGATAATCTTGCAACTTTCATTGAAGACCGAACAAAAGGAGACGCTATATATGAGTTGATGAAGGGAATTGACTTTGATATTCAGACGGATATGTACACGACTGGAAAAGAGCCAAAAGATACGATGTGGTTTCGGAATATCGATAACTTTATTAATGAAGTAAATCGTTTTGCACTACTTGGTACAGTAACAAATAAAAACGGATGGTTAATTAATAATGGAATTTATTATGCTGGCCGATTGGGCAAGCTTCATAGCACGCCGACAAAAGGACAACAAGTTGTTACAGATGCAATGCGAATTTACCCATATTTAGGAGAGCAATACTTTGTTGCGGCAGAACAAATTACTACAAATTATGGAGGAATAGATGCGAATGGAAAAACTGTAAATTTAGATCAAATTCGAGAAGAAGGTAAAAAGAAATATTTACCGAAAACGTATACGTTTGATGATGGAGCAATTGTCTTTAAAGCTGGGGATAAAGTTAGCGAAGAGAAAATTAAACGTCTATACTGGGCGGCAAAAGAGGTGCGTTCTCAATTTTATCGTACAGTTGGTAGCGATAAACCACTTGAAAGTGGACATGCTGATGATGTGTTAACGATGGTTATTTATAATAGCCCAGATGAGTATCAATTTAATCATCAACTGTACGGATATGAAACGAATAATGGTGGGATTTATATTGAAGGGACAGGAACTTTCTTTACATATGAACGTACACCAGAGCAAAGTATTTATAGTCTGGAAGAATTGTTCCGCCATGAATTTACGCACTACTTACAGGGAAGGTACGAAGTTCAGGAATTATGGGGCCAAGGGGAAATGTATCAAAATGAACGTTTAACATGGTTTGAAGAAGGGAATGCAGAGTTCTTTGCAGGTGCAACTCGATTAGATAGTGTAGTACCGCGAAAAAGTATAATTGGCGGGTTATCTAATGATCCTGCAAAACGTTATACAGCATCACAAACGTTAAATGCGAAATATGGAACGTGGGATTTTTATAATTATTCGTTTGCGCTGCAATCATATATGTATAATAAGCGCCCAGAAATGTTCGATAAAGTACATGATTTAATTCGCGCAAATGATGTTTCAAGTTACGATGCATACCGTGCTACATTAAGCAAAGATAATAAGTTAAATGAAGAATATCAATCTTATATGCAAATGCTTATTGATAATCGCGATAAGTATACGATTCCACAAGTATCAGATGAATATTTAACTCAACATGATCCAAAATCGCTTTCGGACGTTACTTCAGATATTACGAATGAAGCGAAATTAAAAGATGTGAAAGTAACAAAGAATAAATCACAATTCTTTAATACATTTACACTACAGGGAACATATACAGGAAGTGTGGCTAAAGGAGAAGTTGAGGACTGGAAAGTGATGAATGAAGCAACAAATGATATGTTGAAACGTCTTTCAGGAAAAGAGTGGACTGGATATAAAACATTGACTGCTTATTTTGTAAATTACCGTGTAAATAATGCTGGGCAATTTGAATATGATGTTGTGTTTAGCGGAGTGAATACGGAAGAAGGTACGGCTGTAGAAAAAGAACCAAATAATTCATTTGAAACAGCAAACCCACTATCTTTGAATATTTTGTTAAGAGGAACCTTGAGCGATCAAGATCAGGGGGATAAATTTGTTATTGATGTAAAGGATCAAAAAGATTTACAAATTTCTGTTACGAACGAACAAAATCTTGGACTGAACTGGGTATTATATTCTGAATCAGATTTAAATAATTATGTAGCTTATGCAACAAAACGTGATGGAAACAAATTGCTTGGAAATTATAATGCAAAGCCAGGGAAATATTACTTAAGTGTATATAAGTATGGTGGTGGAACAGGGAATTATACGGTACAAGTAAAATAGTTTACTATAGTTTGTTTTGAAAGGCTACTTATCGCATTTTATAGCGAAATAAAGTATGTAATGTTAAACATTAAACTAAGCCAACATATCCCTGTTCTAATTATAGAACAGGGATATGTTGGCTTTATATTTTCAAATTAAATAACCTCATTGGATTTTGACAAGAAAATAATTAATATAGATTTGAATTCTCATTCGTAAAGCATGTTTTAATCTTCTTAATGCTCTTTCATTTTTGTCTCAATGCTTGTTTTCAAATCAGTTGATACTTGATTGAAATACCCCAAAACGATCTCCCTAATATCATCGGATATAACTTTCAAATCACTAGCTAAGTTTTCAGCGAGATGTTCTTTTTCTATTGGCTGTAACTTCGTATAAAATTCACCAGCCTGCGTAAAGTCATCCTGTTTCATTATAGAAGTTCTTTCAAGTTTACCTTCAACGTACCTTCCTTCACCGGTTGTAATTTGATTAGCAGGTGTCCAATCTTGCTGCTGGTTAATCGTTAATTTGCGAAATTCTGGACCAATTCTTCTTCTTTGTGAATCACTGTAAATGTTAGCGCGCCCTTGCAGCATTTTATCATCTGATAGTTCTGCACCATCCAGTAAATTAGAAGGAGAGAATGCGACCTTTTCTACTTGTTCCATAAAATTTTCAGGATTTTTATTTAATACCATTTTCCCGACTGGTATGAGAGGATACGTCTGTTCATCCCATACTTTTGTGTCATCTAAAGGATCATAAGAAAGGTGCGCTTCATCTTTCGGATCCATGAGCTGGACGTATAAACCATACTCCACTGGTTTACCATTTTCAATAGCATCATATAAATCTTTCCCGCTATAATCAGGATTTTCAGCAGCTAATTTAATTGCTTCTTTACTAGTAATGTACTGTACACCTTCAAATGGGTACCAATGATACTTTACATACTTTCGATTACCTTCCGCATTTCTCCATACATATGTATTAACACTATGTCCTGGAATGTGGCGAAGACTTTTGGCCGTACCATTATTAGAGTATAAACGGACAACAAAATGAATAGATTCAGGTGCTTTAGCGACAAAACTCCAAAATCTATTAGGGTCTATTAAGTTATTTTTAGGTGAAGGCAATAATGCTTGAATCGTTTCAGGGAAACGCATTGGATCACGGACAGAAAAAACAGGAATGTGATTACATAAAAGGTCAAAAATGCCTTCTTTTGAATAAAATTTTGTGGAAAAACCGCGTACATTTCTAGCAGTATCCGGTGTTCCTTTCGTACTAACAGCTAACGAAAATCGAACCATAACAGGAACTTTCTCATTAGAATTTTGTAAAAAACTTAATTTAGTATGTTCAGACATCGAATATATCGTTTGAAAATAACCGAACGCACCAAATCCTTTTACATGAACAGGTCTTTCTAAAATTTTTTCATGAATAAATTGTTGTAATGACTCATGCAGTACACTATCTTGCTCTAGTACAGGTCCACGTGAACCAACTGTTTGAGAGTGAAATTTAGCTGGTTCAGTAAGTTCTCGATGTTTATTAAAGTCTTCTTCTAATAATTCTTTCCTATGTTTATCATATTTTTCATTCATCGATATAGCCTCCAAATTTTTTCGTCGATTGTTACTAAATATGATTTTATAGTCTCGATTATGTATGACATACAAAGTTCAAAGCAGTAACATACCGCTAGATGAAAAAAACACATATGTAGTGGACCTGTTGAAATAGAAGAAATTATGGAAAAATGAATATCGGGAAGAGAAAGCACACGTTTTAATAAAAAATGTGGAAGAAAACCACTATTAAAATTTCAATCTTAAAACTTAATTTATAAACGATTATATAGAGAATAAACGTTAAAAAAGGAAAAATAACTAGGAGGAATTTAACATGTCGGATTGGTTTCAATTAGATAAAGAATATATGATGTCTACATATTGTCGGACAGAGGTTGCAATGGAAAGAGGAGAAGGATGTAAACTATATGATGTAGATGGTAAAGAGTATTTAGATTTATTTTCTGGCGTAGGAGTAAATGTACTAGGATACAATCATCCTAAAATTGTACAAACGACAATGGAGCAAGTTGTGAAATCGTTGCATTTACCGTTTCATTTCTTAAACCCAGTTGCAATTGAGTATGCAAAGAAATTAGTAGAGTGTACTTTAAAAAGCGGAAAAGTCTTTTTTACAAACTCTGGTACGGAAGCGACAGAAACGACATTAAAATTAATTGATAAATATAGATCTATTGCGAATGAAGAGCGTGACGGAGTAGTTGTGTTAAAAGATAGTTTTCACGGGAGGACGTTAGGGGCACTACATTTTACGAGACAAGAAAAGGTATATCAAAATTTCCCTAAAACATCTATTCCTGTATACGAAGTAGAGCGTGAGAATATAGACCAATTAGAGGAGACCATTATTAAAGAAAAACCAATTGCGATTATGCTAGAGCCTGTTTTAGGAAGTGGGGGAATTTATCCTTTATCAAGTAAATATTTGCATGGTGTTCAAAATTTATGTGAAAAATATAATGTACTTCTTGTCGTTGATGAAGTTCAAAGTGGTATGGGTCGAACGGGAAAACTATTTGCTTATCAAAATTTTAATATCACACCGGACATTATTCAAATTGGTAAAGGAGCAGGAGGCGGGATACCGCTAGGAGGAATTATTGTAGGTGAAAAGTTATGTGATGTATTTTCACCAGGAGATCACGGGACAACGTTTGCTCATTCATCAATGGGAACAGCTTTAGGTTTAAAGGTATTAAATACATTACTTGATGATGGGTTAATGCAAGAAGCTTATGAAACGTCACTATATTTGAATGACAAACTGCAAGACATTCAGAAAGAAAATTCTTATTATATACAGGAAGTGCGTCATGCTGGCATGATGTTTGGAATTAGTCTGAATGATACGAATGAAAATGTGAAGAAATTACAGGTTGAGCTAATGAATAAAGGAATGTTAGTCGATGTAACACAAGGGAATATTATTCGATTACTTCCGCCGTATATTATTACGAAAGAGGAAATTGACGCATTTATGAATCAGTTTATTATTTGTTTAGATAAAGTTGCTGCTGTAGTAAGTGCTTAAAAATTAAAGCTATATTTTATATAAAGTGCACTCTAATTGTTGGGGATAGTTTACAATTGGGGTGCATTTTTTATAGTTGAATTTTGTAAAATACAGTCGTTTGTATATGATAACGGAAAAATAGAAGGAATTTCGTTATATTTGAGTGGTGAAGAAAAGGGAAAGTAAGTATAAAGATAGTAGATAAAGCAGGTGGTTTAAATAACTAATGATAGAACGTTTTGAAAATAATAGCATACGAATATATAAATAATAAGAATGAGGTGATATATTGGAAAATAATGATATTCAATTTACTTCTTTACAAATGAGAACGGATAAATATGGTTGGGCTAGTATTCAATATACAAATAAAAAGCAGGCTATCTTATATACTCAAAATAGAGGAGTAGAATGGGATGTTGTCAATCCTCTTAATTCAATTGTATTATTTGGGTATCCAATAAACGCTCGAAGCTCTTGGGCATATGGTTTAACAAAAAAGAATGACGATTTATTGCCAGCTATATTTTATACAGTTAATAGAGGAGAAAGGTGGAGTGAGTTTATTTTACCGGTTGAAGAAGATTGGGAGAAATCGACTGATGTTCAAGTACAATTGCATGCTACGAATATGGATAGTATATGGATTGTATTATCTAGAAAGCTCGCATCAAATAAATTTGAACATAATTTATACTATTTGAAAACGAAAGGGAAAGTTTGGAAAGTAATAAAAAATATAAGTATTAGTGATAGTATTTCAGGGATAACATTTATAAACGATCTAATTGGGTTTATTTCATTACAAAAACATTATGAAACATCAACGGTATTTAAAACAATAAATGGTGGGGAAAGTTGGCATCCTATAAAAGATATTCCAAGTCTTGAAGGAATTAATAATGGGACTGCTATGGCTTATAAAGCAATCTATAAAAATAACTTATTAGTAATACCAACTAAAAAGAATGATGATGTATTTTTAATGAATTACTCATTTGATAAGGGGAATTCGTGGCATATTTCAAATAAAACAATAAATACTAGTAAAGTGGCTGTTTCGTTTTTTAGTTCCTATTATGGCTGGGTTATAAATAGTGAAAATGGAAGTGTGTATCAAATAATAAAAAAAGGAGCAAAATGGATTAAAGTATCAAGTAATCCATTGTTAAAAAATGTATTTTGTTTGCATTTTTTTAATCGGCGTAAAGGTTGGGCGTGTAATAAAAAAGAAATATTTACTACAAAAGATCGCGGTATAACATGGAAAAAGGTAGTATATAAAATTAATAATATTGATAAATTTATTTAAAAAAGTCCTAAAGAAATTAGGACTTTTTTTGTTTTTTATGGTGAGAGTTGTAACAAACAATGATAAGAGAAAGGAGGTAAGTGCAGAATTATATTTTTAAAAATAGACGTTTGTTTTCACACAGTATAATTCACTTTTGAATATGTTAATAAAGTAGCAAATTCATAGGAAATGGTAATACTTAATATTTTATGTCACATGATGTGTAAAGGGGGCGTGTAATGAAATCGTTAACGGTTATTATTTTGTACAGTGAAAGAGAGCAAATATTAGAAGAGTCAATTCAATCTATATGGAAGCTAAATCCTCTTGAAATTATAATTTTAGTTCCTAACGATAGAAGTAATTTGTATGAAATAGCAAAGAAACATAAATGCCATATTGTTTTGATGGATAAATATAGTACGTATTATGATGGGTATGAAGCTTCTGTAAAGGCAGCAAAAGGAGATGTATTGTTATTTGTAGATAGTAATTTTTTATTATCCACAAATGAAATGCAGAGATTTATTGAGCCAATTGTTACAAATCAAGCCGATGTAGTTTTAAATAAAATAGATAAATTGATAGAAATAGGTAAATGTCCAAATATGGATATTGTATGGAGAAAAATGTTAAATGAAATTTTAAGTCGACCAGATTTAAAAAGCAATTCAATACTTTCGTTACCATATGCGCTTACGAAGGAAGTAGTGGAAAATATCGGCTTTAATTATATGGAAGATATCGTTCTATCTCATATGAAGATTGTGAATCAAGGGTGGCGGATTAACGATCAATATGCAATCAATACGTTATCTAAAGATGAGATTATAGAGGAAGGAGGATATTTAATAAAAAAAGAGTTATCCAAAAATGAAAAAGAGAAAGTAGAAAGATATTTACGCGGTATAGCTAAATGGATAGAGAAAAAAGGAAGAAGAGTAGGGTTTACTGATGCAGGAAAAAGAAGAGATATTGTTCAAAAACTAGGTGAATGTAAGCGATACCCTTCCTATCATCAAGGGTGGGGAATGCATTCTTCAATTTATGATGGGAAGCAACTTTCTGTCATTATACCAGTACAAAATGAAGAAGAGACTATAGAACAAGTAATACTTGAGGCGAGAAAAATAGAACCACTAGAAATCATCGTCGTTGTAAATGGTTCGACAGATCAAACGGCTAATATTGCTAAAAGACTTGGTGTTACTATTATTGAATATAACGAACGACTTGGTCATAATGTTGGACGTGCTATTGGAGCGCTTGAAGCTACAGGAGATATTCTTTTATTTATTGATGGTGATTTTAGTGTTTCAGGAAGTAATTTGCATCATTTTACAAAAGCAGTTTCAGCTGGTGTAGACATAGCATTAAATGATTTGAATCCGATGTTACACCCTCCGTTTTATGTTGTAGACGTCGTAAAATATATGCTTAATTTAGCATATAATCGTCCAGAATTAAGCAATGGCTCATTAGTAGCAATTCCACATGCTATGAGTAGATCATGTTTAGATGCAATAGGCTGGGAAAGCTTACTATGCCCTAGTCTTGCACAAGTAAAAGCAATATTACAAGGGTATAGAGTAGAATGTGTACATTACGTTGATGTTGTAAAACCGAATAGAATTCGTTTAATGGAGAATGTAAGTCACAATGGGCATCCTCCGGCAGTATTAAGAATCATTGGTGATCACGTTGAAGCTCTCTCTTACTTGATAGAACAACTCGAAATGGATGGAAAGGGTGATTAAACTGTTAGACCAGTATAAAATAATTAACATTTCATATGAACAATTATGGCAAATGGATTTTCAAATTACAGAACCATTTATACTCAAGGTTGATTGGGATAAAGTAACGTATGAATTTTTAATTCGTATTAAGCCCGATGCTTCTAACACTATTGTTTTTGGATCCGGAGCAGGTGGGTTTCAAGAACAGCCAATTGGTCCACCTATTTTTCATCGACATTCTTGGATGGATGAATTTGAAGATACTGTTATATATTATAATGACCCTACGTTATATCTTGGAAAATTATCTTTAGGTTGGGGACAGGGAGAGTTAAATAGATTTTATTTACAAGATATAGCAAATATTTTAGAAATAGTATTTGTAAAGTTAAAAGTTGATTCGAAAAATGTGTTGTTTTATGGCAGTTCTGGGGGAGGATTTATGTCTTTAATTTTAGCTGGATTCGTTAAGGGCTCCACAGCTTTCATTAATAATCCTCAAACAAATTTATTAAAATGGATACCTGTACCAATAAATCTAGTTTTCGATTTGTCTTATCCAAATTTATCAAGAGAAGAAGTTGAAGAGAAATTTGGCGAAAGAATTAATGTTGTGAAATTTTTTAATCACATTAAATATGTACCGAATATTTATTTTTTGCAAAATTTCGCGTGTGAATTTGATGTGCAAAATCATTTGCTACCATTTATTTCCGAATTAGAGCAACTTGATAAAGACACGGAAGTAAATCAAATTATAATTGACTTATATTTTGATAAAAAAGCAGGGCATGCAGCTGTAGGGAAGAGTGAAACAATTGAATATATAAAAAAAGTAAAACCTAATCAGACTGTAAAAGAAGAACAAAAAGAAGTGGACCTATCAGTTGTTATAGTTTTAGGAGAAGAAAAATCAAAATTGAATCAAATTTTAAATAAAGTGCAGCATATAAAACCACTAGAAATTATTATTGTAGCTGATGATAGAATGAGTGCGATACAATCTATACCAACATTTGTTGAAAGTAACGTTGTTGTGATTGAGGAGAAAAGTAAATGGAAAGCACCAGTTCATGGGGCAAAAGTCGCCAATGGTGATGTAGTCTTATTTTTAAATGGAGAAGATGTTATTTTTTCGGTAGAATTAGAACGATTTATAGAACCGCTACTAAAAAAGGAACAGGATGTAATTTTAAATAATATAGACTCGGTTTGTTTTGAAAAGATGAGAGTAGAATGGCCAAGCATTGCTATGGTGTATAAAAAAATAGTAAACGATGTATTGGGGCGTATGGATTTAAAATATGATTCGATGTTATCTATGCCATATGCTATTACTAAAAAAGCAATTGAAGACATTGGATATGATATCTTGCAGAACCCTATTCTGTCCCAAGTAACTCTTATTGAGAAAGGGTGGCGACTACAATCCTCGTCAGCCATCACTAACACCTCCTTGAATAATATGCCTGCAAACAAAACCTCTTTCTATAAAAATGGATTAACTAAATTAGAAGTATATGAGATTAAAGAAAATATAAAAGCTTTGGAGAGTTGGTTACAACGAAAAGATGATAGAGGTAATTATACAGATGGAGGAAGAAAAAGAGAAATTATAGAGCAGTTAAAAAACCAAAAGAATTATTCACGTTTCCATAAAGGATGGGGAATGAATTCCTCTATTTATAATGGAAAACAGTTATCAATTATTATACCAGCACAAAATGAAGAATCAACGATTAAAGAAGTTATTCTTGAGGCAAGAAAAATTGAACCGAAAGAAATAATTGTTGTCATTAATGGGTCAACAGATCAAACAGAAGCAATTGCTAAGCAATCAGGGGCAACAGTAATTGTTTATGAAGAAAGATTAGGGCATGATGTAGGACGGGCAATTGGTGCACAAGAAGCGACAGGAGATATACTTCTCTTTATTGATGCTGATTTTGCTATTCCAGCAAAAGATCTTCATCCGTTAACGCAAGCTGTTGCGGATGGTGTTGATATGGTTTTAAATGATTTAAATTTAAATCTTAGATTTCCTCTATATATTGTAAGTTTATATAAATATATGTTGAATATTGCTTGTAACCGTAAAGATTTAGGGGTAGGATCTACAATTGCTGTTCCCCATGCTATTAGTAGAAAATGTTTAGAGGGAATTGGCTGGGACACTCTTCACACAGCGTGTGTTGCACAAGTAAAGGCAATATTAGAAGGGTATAAAGTCGAATGTGTCCATTTTGTAGATGTAATGAAACCAAATCGTATTCGGCCACAAGAGCATTTTGCGACGATAGGACATCCACCAGCTGTATTGAGAATTACTGGGGATCATTTAGAAGGACTTTCATATTTATTGAAGAATAAGGATTTTAAAGATTTATTTTAAAAGGTAAATTTGTCTATTGAATGAGTAACTTAAACATTTCATTTATGCAACTTGACGATATTTAGTATTGCAATGAAACTAAAATCAAAAATTTTTATTATTTTTAGCTCAGGTACAAGTGAAGAGCATGTTTCACTGACTGATAGTAAATGAACAAGTAACTAAAAGGTAAAGGCTTCTTTATATATATGAAGAAGCTTTTATCTTTTTTATTTTAAGTATGGAAGGTAAAGAGTAAATAAAGTTGTAACGGTATTTTTATTTTTGGATAAATTGATATTAGATATAAGAAAGGAGGGAATATCTTGTCTTGCATCAATAAAAGTTGTTTTCATATTTCTTTAGAAACTAAAGTCAATCCAAATGGTGGGGCAGAAATATTCGTAAGGTGCAATGATGAATGTTTATCTAATTTTAATGTAATACCGTTTATTGCATGTGTTTCTATTTCAGTAAAGGATGATTTGAGTTTTTTAGTTGATTTAGATAGTTTAATAAAACGTTAATTTTCTATGCAGTTAATAATAAAATAACATCTAATTTATAAGACTTAGTAAGAGAGTCGTGTCCGAATTTAATTAACTGCATATATTGTTAAAAGAAAGGAGGGAGAGTTATGGCATGTACTACGAATAATGTTTGTTTAGATGTGTGTCTTAAAATTACAATTACCCCTGGTAGTGGAATTGATGCAGTAGTCGATTGTGGAGGCACATGTGGGACAAGTCCTACTATTGTAATTAGTCCTAGTGGATCAATTGTTATTACTTTACCATTAGTTGCATGTTTCTCAATTGCACTAAAAGATGATTTAAGTGTTGACTCTTCATTAACAAGCCTCTATTTTCAAACTTCTTAAGAAAGATACAGAAATGAAAAGCCTGCCTGCTACTTTTCTTTTGATCTAATGTAAAAATAAAAAAGATGGTTACAACCATCTTTTTTTATTTTGCTATATATTTAAAATGAATTCATATATTATTTGGTGGTAAGAATATACAATTAAAAGCATTCAGTGTTTCTTTTTTGTTCAATGAGGTAAGAAATTGCTTCTATATGATCACCAATGATTTGTTGCGTTGCTAATGAAAGGTAGCCTTCCTGCGAGAAGTGTTTTTCTGGTCGAACTCGATTTATCTTGTCAACGTCGATAGAATGAACATTTTGTACATGCAATCCTGCTAAAATTGTTTTAACTTGACTTAAGGTTGGTGAAAGAAGAGAATCAAACCCAATTGTATCAATGCATTTTCGACTAAAAGCATGAGGGACAGCAGTTGTGGAGCCCATACCTAAATCTTTTCGATTACATGCTAAATTAACAACATGCTTACATGCAGTTACGATAGTATAAGGAACACGATACATGTAGTAGTGCTCTAATTTATTTAAAGCTAAATCGGTTCCATTTTGAACAGATTGTACAAATGGTAATAAATCAGAACTAGGAATTAAGAAATCACCATCAATAAATAATAATATATCACCTTTTGCAAAATATGCACCAACGGCACGTCCGGTATCAATGCCGAGTGCTTCTTTGTAAGTAATAACTGTTGCACCGCAATTCTTCGCCAATTCCTCTGTTTTATCTGTTGATCCATTAACAATAATGATGATTTCTAAAGGTTTTAATTTCTGCACCTCAAAAATGATAGATTCTATCGTTTTTTCTTCATTTTGAACAGGGATAATGATGGATAATTGTTTATTTCCATAAGTATTTGAATAAAACTCTTTACCTGTAATTATTTTGGATATAGCTCTTTGTTCGCCGTTTTGAAGTTCTAAAATAATATCCCGCCTTCGATTATTATCAGTATAGTTTCCTCTTGAATCTTGTAATATATTTACCCAATTTTCAATTGCTTCTAGGTGATAACGAATGAGTTGTTTTGAGGGGAAGGAGGGAATTTGCGGTATAGAAATTTTGAAATGATTGCTAATGCGAAATTTATTTTTAATAATTTTCATTTGTGCTAATATCGGATTTAATAAACTTTCTGGAGTAATTGCATCAAGAATCTCTTTTGTTATTGCATAGGGAGGAAATAATAGTGAGTTAACATGTAAATCTGGACGATGAAAAAAATGATTCGTAACTTGCTGCCAAATCATTTCTATAGTTGGCTTTTGCTTTTGATAAAAAAAGTCATCTAAATTGTTTAATACTATGTCAGCTGATTCGTCTAGTAATGGTTGAAGAAATTGTGTAAGTAAGGAAGATTGGATAATGTAATTTGCATCTAAAAATAAGAGGTACTTACCCTTTGCTTTTTTTGCACCAATTACATAACAATTATTTGATTCTGTCGGTACTTCTAGTGTGATAATTTTACAATTGTAAGATTGTGAAATATCAATGGAATCATCGATACATCCGTTAATAGTAAGGATAATTTCTAAAGGCTGTAGTTGTTCACAGGCTTTCAAAATTTCAGGTAAAACTTTTATGTTATGCTGTATACGAATAATAATAGAAATCGGATTTTTACACATAAGTAGTCTCCTTTTTAATCAGAGGTAGTTATTAATAAGGTTAGATAAAATAGGAGATATATATTTTATTATATACGTAACCACTATTTAGTTTTATCAGACTTAGAATTTTCATTACTTGAATTGGAACCTTTATTTATTCCAGACGCGAGTAAATTATTGAGAACGCTAAGGTCTAATTGCATAGGGATTGAGTTTTTGGATGTAGTTTTCTCATTTTCTTTTTTTGTAGTTAATATAGTCTTTATATTTTTTATTTCTTTATATTGTTTTAAGGTAATGAAAAATCCAGAAATAATGAAGAGAAAAGAAACAGTAGCAAGTAAAAGTATTATTTCCAACATAAAATAGCCTCCTTTAAATCTATAATAATACTATAGTTGAATGTAATAAGACAAAATTCGAGCTAATGAGTTCACTTTTTAAATATATGCAAATCTTTAGTAAAAGTTACTAATTTCTAGGTTAAAGGAAGCAATTATAGAAACGTTATAAATATAAATAAATGAAAGTTTCATTTGTAGTGTAAAGGTATGTGTTATATAAGCTGAACGTCATTCTATAACAAGTTAAACAGGGTTTAATTTTATATAAAAAGAGCATTTAATTGGACAAATAATTAATTATGTGAAATAATAATAACAGATAAGGAGACGTTGCTTTTCCTTAAGTGCTTCGAATTAATTTTATTCAATAAGAGAAGGTGTGCTTAAAGAAGTTAAATTAAATAAGGAGCTGTTTTATTATATGCAACAAAATAATGATTTAAATTTTGAACCTCAAGACGTTAATATTGTTAATCCTAAACAAGCCAGGAAAGCAGTAATTGCTACTGGTATAGGGAACGCAATGGAGTGGTTTGACTTCGGATTATACGCGTATTTAGCGGTAATTTTAAGTCAATTATTCTTCTCTGGTGTTGATAATAGTGGATTGCAACTTGTACTTACATTCGGTACATTTGCAGCAGCCTTTCTCGTTCGACCAATCGGAGGTGTATTCTTTGGTAGAATAGGAGATAAGTACGGCCGAAAAATCGTGTTAAGTACTACTATTATTTTAATGGCACTTTCTACATTATTCATCGCATTACTACCAACCTATGAACAAATTGGTGTATGGGCACCAATACTACTTTTAGTTGCCCGAATGATTCAAGGCTTCTCTACAGGCGGCGAATATTCAGGAGCAATGGTTTATATCGCAGAATCTTCTCCAGATAAAAAGCGTGGTATACTCGGTAGTGGTCTTGAAATTGGAACACTCTCAGGTTACATTGCTGCATCGGTAATTGTTACCATTTTGACGTTATTGTTAACAGATGAGCAAATGCTCAGCTGGGGATGGCGTATTCCGTTCTTAATAGCTGCACCAATTGGTTTGGTCGGTTTATACTTACGCCGTCATCTAGATGAATCTCCAATCTTTGAAGAGATGGAAAAAGCACAAGAGGAATCTGAAGACAATGAACAATTTTCATTCATGGATATTATTAAATATCACAAAAAAGACTTCTTATTAAGCACAGTAATTGTCGCCTTCTTTAATATTACAAATTATATGATTCTTTCGTATATTCCTTCTTATCTAACTCAAGTACTTAAAGTCGAAGAAACAACAGGCTTATTAATTATTTCTATTACGATGGCACTTATGATTCCACTAGCACTATATTTCGGTAAATTAAGTGATAAAATTGGTAATAAACGCGTTGTGCAAATTGGTTTACTTGGTTTAACTGTATTTGCAATTCCAGCATTTTTACTAATAGGTAACGGACATATTGCAGCTATATTTGCAGGTATTTTCGTACTAGGTTTCTTCTTAAGTGTATATGAAGGAACATTACCTTCATTATTACCATCACTCTTTTTCACTGATGTACGTTATCGAGCACTTTCGATCTCATTTAATATTTCTGTATCGATATTCGGTGGAACAACACCGCTTGTATGTTCATACTTAGTTCATGCAACTGGTAACCCGCTCGCACCGGCATTTTATTTAGCAGGTGTAAGTATTATTGGATTAGTTGTATTTAGTGTACTATTCGTTACAACTTCAGGGCGTGCGCTAAAAGGTTCATATCCTACAGTAGAAACGAAAAAAGAAGCACACCAAATCGCTAAAGAAGACCCTGAAGAAACACTTTGGTGGCATGAAGAGTCATTAGAAATTGAAGCAGGGAAGAATGCTTCCATTTAAAAAGCAACGTAGAAGTACAAAAAGACTCCTATGAATATAGGAGTCTTTTTGTTACGTTATTTCTTTCGTTTCTTCAAACTTTTTTGATATGCATAAAGCTTATGAATCTCTTCCTTAAATTCATGTAGAAGTACAGTGTTTGCACTATTTGAATAACGCACCGTATTATAAGTATCTATAATAATATCACTTTGAATATTTACATCTTCTTCATCGTTTATTCTTTCTAGCCAAGCCTCAACAGTTTCTCCCCGTTTTCTATTTAAAGGAGGGGTTAACTTACTCTCTAGCTTAAAAATTTCCTTCCGAATTTCGTTATGTGGCGGTTTATTTCGTTTAAAACGATTTTGGCTCATTCCTTCTTTATCAGTAATGATAGTAGATTCGAAGGCGGGCATATTTGGTAAACTTAAATGTTTTCGTTTTTTTACTATTTTCCAAACGACGTAAATAGCGATAGCTGTACAGACTATTATTGTAGTGCTATTTATGAGTATTGGATCAAAATCAGGAATTTTTTTTCCGTCTTCAATTTTTGGTTTTAAGAGATGTCCTTTATTTGCCCAAACATCTTCAGTATCTTTTAATTCCGCTGCTTTAATTAATGGCATTAAAGCATAGCCGACGCCTAATGCGACTACTTCCGTTATAAAACCAAAAATAAGTCGAATGAAAGGAAATACTTGAACAATTAATATACTCATTAAGCCAATCGTAATGATAGAAGAAAAACGTAATAGTTGTTGTTTGCGATTTGCCCCGGTTAACCAAAATGTAATCATAAGATGCAAGGCTAACATTAATAGTTTCCACAACGGTGGAAAGGGTGCATAAAATATAGCTGAAACGACAAACCATACAATACCACCTAAAGATTTTTGAACTGGATATCCAGGTCCGACCACATGTACGATAAAGAAAAATAGTGGTAATATGATTGTGCCAAATAGAGAAAAAGGTAAAAATAAAGAGAAAAGAACGATTTGAAGAACTAAAAGTATTACAAATCCTGTTGTTTTTTTCTGCATAAATTTATGAATAAGAAATACTCCAATATAGCCTGTTGTTAAAAATATTGCAATACTAATTAGTTCATCTCTTTCTGTTAATAATGAAAGCAGAAGGAGCAGAATGAAATCATGAATGTGATATAGCCAAGTTTTCAACTGGTTCCACCATCCCTTCACTAGTAATGAGAAACGTTGGCTGCGAGAGAAGAGGGAGTTCATTTCTTTGTAAACCAATGTATATCATTGTAGACGATCGTTCTCTTTTTCTCTTTACATAATGAAGGAATCCTTGTTTCGGAAGTAACGTACTATCATCTGAAATACGGGCTAATTCTTCTAAAGCTTTTGCATATTGTGTTTGTCCTTCATTTAACGGTACATGTAATGCACCGCCTTCTGCTAATACACTAATAAACAATTCAAACGGAATGTGGTGCTTCGTTGCATACTGGAAAATGTATGTTGCATATGAAATAAGTTCTTCTACATTATCTTTCCAACCAAATCCACGATCGGCAGCTAAAGAAAGACAAATCGTCCAACTATAATTTTTTACAGGTTCATATTGCTTCGCCTGTAATTGTTGCATTTTAGCAGATGCCTTCCAATGAATAGAGCGGAAAGACTCACGCTCATATCGCTTTACACCGATAATAGATGTTTCATCATTGTAAAAAGAAAAATTCGTTCGATAAGATCCATTCAAAAGTTGCTGAAGTTCTTGCAAACCTGCTACTTCTTTAGGAGAAGGATACACAATAATTTCAGTCCTTAATTTATCAAAAACAGGTAAATGTACAGTTAATAGATGAAATGGATCTTTTAATACACATTCAAATTGTTCAATTTGAAACACACCACGCTTCGTGGCGGTTAATGTTAACCCCCATTTTTGTGCCGAATGTGCAGGTTGTGAAAATGGGAAAGAGAATAACGTTTTTGATATTTGTTCAATGCCTTGCTCTTTATGCGGTATAAGGGACGAATTTAAATGAAAGTAACAAACGCCATTAACGATTGGTATGCTGGCTCCATTTTTTAAATGAATAAAAAACTGTCCAGATTCCTCAGGAAAAATCCGTGTAGTTTGTTTCTCATTTATGATTTGAAACTTCTTCTCTATGAAAGCGACATATTTATAAATAAAAATCGCAAATAAATAATAGAAGAAAAAGAGAAACATAAGCATTCGTTGCGGGGAAAAGAATGTGAAAAGTAATGCGATTGGAACGGTTAGTTGAATAATATGGAGTTGAAAAAATAAAGGCACAGTTACAACACGCTGTCCATTCATGCTTGTTCAATCTCCACAGGTACGTCAACTTCTTTTAAAATACTTTGCATAATATCATTCTTTGTCGTACGCAGGGCACCTTCCATTGATAAGACGATACGGTGATTCCAAACAGAAGGAACTAACAATTGTATATCTTCTGGTGTGCAATATTCTCTCCCGCGTAAAAAGGCTAAAGCTTGAACAGCACGTACTAAAGCTAATGTGGCACGTGGGCTTACACCGTTAGCGATATAATCATGATTTCTTGTAGCATGAGCAAGTTTAATAATGTAATGTTCTAACGGTTCCGAAACAAATATTTCTTTTACTCGTTTTTGAGCTTCTAAAATATCTTCTAATGAGATGACAGATGTGACACTTTCTAATGGTAAATCGTTCCGAAAACGTCGCATCATTTGTAACTCATCTTTAGGAGTTGGATGACCGATTGAAATCGTCATTAAAAAGCGATCAAGCTGTGCATCTGGAAGAGGGAAAGTCCCTTGTGATTCAATTGGGTTTTGCGTCGCAATAACAAAGAACGGTTTCGGAAGAGGAGTTGACTGCTTCTCCAGCGTCACTTGTCGTTCTTCCATCGCTTCTAACAAACTCGACTGCGTTCTCGGCATTGCACGGTTAATTTCATCTGCTAGCAAAATGTTTGTCATAACTGGTCCAATTCTTAATTCGAATTCGCTTGTTTTTGGGTTGAAGTATTCAATACCTGTTACATCACTTGGAAGTACATCAGGGGTAAATTGAACGCGAGAAAAACTACCACCAATACTTTTTGAAATGGTTTTCGCTAGTAACGTTTTCCCAGTACCAGGCACGTCTTCGAGTAGTACATGTCCATCAGCAAGAAGTGAAACGAGCAGTAGATCAATAACATTTTCTTTACCAACAAACACAGATCCGATGTTTTCTTTCAATTTATTTATCATATGTACCATTCCTTTCATTATAAAAGAGCTAATATTTCTATATTTTAACAAATTATTCAGAAAATTGGTATGATTTTTTAATTCAAAGAAATGGATATTTAATTATTAAATTACTCTTGCATATTTTGGAATATAATTATACAATATCGATATACGATGTATCGTGAGTCGATATATCATATATCGATGTATCGGAGGTAGTTATAATGAATGCGAAGGCGCAAAAATATATTCCGTTAACTGAGGCGACATATTACATATTATTGTCACTCGTGAAGCCGTTGCATGGCTACGGAATTATGCAAATGGTAGAAGAGATGACAAATGGGGAAGTAAAGCTCGGCCCTGGTACTTTATATGGAAATACGACGAAATTACTAAAAGAGAAGTTAATTGTTGAAGTTGCCTCTACAGACAGAAAGAAGTGCTATGAGTTAACGCCGTTTGGGAGAGAAGTGTTAGAGCTCGAGTATAACAGATTGCAGAGATCTGTAAGGAATGGAAATAGTATATTAGGGGAGTGAATGAGAGATGGAGACAAAGAAGATATTCAAACCTTTCGCAGTATGGAGCTTAGAAAAAGAAGAAGCGTATTTACGTAAAATGCATCAACAAGGCTGGGCGTTACAAAAGTATAACGTAATGTATACGTTTAAGAAAACTGAGCCGAAAGATGTAGTATATAAAGCAGACTTTAGATTAGAGTATAAAGATTCGACAGAAAAACAAAAAGAATATATCCAAATATATGAAATGTGTGGCTGGAAACATGTAACGAGTTTTGCGAAGTGGAATTACTTTTGTAAAGAAGTAGAAGAGGAAAATGAGTTACCTGATATATATTCAGAGAAGGAAACGAGGATACAAAAACTTACTGAGTTGTTACAGTTTTTTGTAATTATGTTTGTAACAATAATGCCAGCGCTTTACTTATGTTTTCTTGGACCATCAGAATCTAGAATTCCTTATATATTTAAAGGCATGATAGGATTTATAGGTTGTATGTATTTATATATATTTATTAATGTATATTGGAAGATTAAAAAGTTAAAAAATGAAATATTGTAACAAAGATTGGGTTTATTAAAGAAGATGGTTGTATATTGAATGGAAATCATCTTCTTTAATTTCTATATATCCTTGTTTTGTTGGGTATTTTTTATATAATAAAATATTGTATATTTAAGGCATAGAACTAACAGTTACAAAGATGATACCAGTAACAATACCTAAAAAAATCATAAATGAAGAAGTAATTAATAATAACGAACTAGCAATGAATATCACTTTATTAGATTTTTGTTTTTTATAAAGGAAATAAAGTAAAAGACCACAAATAGTAGAAAGTATCCATATAGCTAAACCGTAAGAACTCGAGATTTTCTTCCAATCGGAAATCCAAAAGTAAAAGATGATTATGTGACAAGTTAATAGTAGAAATGTTGATGGAAGCATTATCTTTTTATTTAAAATCATTTGTTTCACCTCCCTTATATAAATATTACTAAAATGGTGTGGAATTTAAAATATAATAAGGAAGAAATACATTTTTAATTAACGTATTAAACGAAAAAATCCCTTATAGAAAAATCTATTTCTACAAGGGATAATCATATTTTTATTAGAAAGACTGATTTTGCGCAGGTTTAATAAATTGTTCAGGGTTTTCAACAAGTCCGCATACAGCACATTGGACACGGTATGTAGGTCCTTGATAAGCCATATGAAAAGCATTCATCGTTTCATTTGTGTATTCTTCTTCCACTTGACCAGTTTGTGGATTTATTTTGACTGGTTTTACTTGTTGCTCAAGAATATTAAAGCGAGTACGGTTCGTTTTACAACTTGGACATAGCATTGGTTCCATATGTATACACCTCCATTTGTATCATTTCTTAAAATCTTTAATTTTATGCAAGCAAAAAACTTTCTCAATATAAATAGGTGTTTAATGTATTTAAAATTCAGAAAAAATAAAATATAATAAAAGTACGAACTGGTTATGTCCAAACCAAATCTCCTGTTTTATGCCAATAAGCTGGGGGGCCGAGAAATCGGCCTCATTTTTTTTGCTCATTACTACAAGGAACAAGGTTTTTATGAGACTTTTGTCGAAATTTTAGGGATAGATACAAAGGGGGATGTAAAATGAATTTGAAAATGAAGTACATCATTTTATATGTAGAAAAGTTTGAGGAATGTTTAAAGTTCTATAAAGATATTTTACAGTTACCTATAAAAGCAGAGCACGGAACATATATTGAATTTAATACTGGAACTACCATTTTAGCGATGAATACGCGGCAAGATGTGAAAGAATTAACAGGATTACCGCTTACAGAAGGTGAATTACAGTCTTCTCATTTCGAGTTAGGATTCGTTGTTGAGAATGTACAAGAAACGATTGAGCAATTTAGAGAGCAAGGTATAAAAATTTTAGTGGAGCCAATTGTAAAACCGTGGGGACAAACAATTGCCTACATTGCTGATCCAGATGGAAATTATATTGAAATTTGCAGTTCATTAGAATAGAGGGAGAAAGAGAGATGGGATTTCCGAAACTAGAAACAGAACGTTTATTCTTAAGAGAACTTACACTATTAGATGCAGAAACGATGTTCCAATATTTTTCGAAAGAATCAGTTATACGTTATTTCGGAATGGATTCTTTCCAAAATATTGAGCAAGCGAAAACAACGATTCAAACGTTCAAAAATCGTTATGAAGAGGGCAGTGTATTTCGCTGGGGAGTCGAGAAAAAAGGGACGGGCCAATTAATCGGAACGTGCGGATTTCATTTAATTAATAATCATCATAAACGAGCTGAAATTGGTTATGAATTAGATGATACATATTGGGGACAAGGATATGCATTGGAAGCATTACAAGCAATTTTAGCTTACGGATTTGAAATACTGCAACTAATAAGAATCGCAGCGATTGTATATGTAGAAAATAATGCTTCTCAAAAGTTATTAATAAAAGCAGGATTTCAAGAAGAAGGATTCCTTCGAAAACATATGATTCAAAATGGAGTTGCTCATGATACCATTTTATATTCTTTATTAAAAGAAGAGTGGAAGAAGTAATGAGTACAAACGAACTTATAACGATTATGAAGAAGCATAGGGAAAATAGATTCATTTTAGGTATAGATGGTTTAAGTCGATCTGGAAAAACAACATTCGTAGCCAATTTAAAAGAAAATATGAAACAAGAAGGCATTCCGTTTCGTATTTTCCATATTGATGATCATATAGTGGAGCGTAATAAACGATATCATACTGGATATGAAGAATGGTATGAGTATTATTATTTACAATGGGACATTGAATGGCTAAGGCGGAAATTTTTTCAAAAGCTACAACATGAAACAAAATTGAAATTACCTTTCTTTCATGAAGAAACAGATATATGTGAAATGGAAAAAGTACAGATTCCTATTGTAGGCGTAATTGTTATTGAAGGAGTTTTTCTGCAGCGAAAAGAATGGAGAGATTTTTTTCATTATATGGTCTATTTGGACTGTCCAAGAGAGACAAGGTTTCTACGTGAGAGTGAAAAAACGCAGAAAAACCTTTCAAAGTTTGAAAATAGGTATTGGAAAGCAGAGGATTATTACTTAAAAACGGAATTGCCGAGGGATAGGGCGGATTTAGTCATTGAATGATTTGAAAATAGAAGGTGAATAGAATGAATATTTTATGGGATTTTGATGGGACGTTATTTGATACGTATCCTGCATATACAATGATGCTTTCTGAAATATTAGGTGACTCAGTAGAAAAACAAGAAATATACAAAAACTTAAAAATATCATACTCTCATGCAATTCAGTATTATAATATTTCATGCGAGCAGGAAGAAAAGATTAAAGTTTTGAAGGAGAAATTCACGCCAAAAGATATGAAACCTTTTGCAGGTGTCGAAGAGGTTTTGAAATTTGCAAATAAAAATGTGATTATGACCCATAAACATAGGGAAGGGGTTATGGGCATTTTAAAATATTACGGCTGGGAAAAATACTTCGTAGATATGGTTACAATTGACGATGGCTTTCCTCGAAAGCCAAACTCTTTAGCTTATAATCATCTGCATAAAAAATACAATATTGATTTAGCTATTGGAGATAGAGAATTAGATTTATTACCTGCAAAAGAATTAGGTATTTCAACATGTATGTTTCAAGGTAATTGTGATGTAGCGGATTATTCTTTATCACATTACTCGGAGTTTTTTAAGGTAGTGAGTGATAGAGAGTTTTCTTTATAAAAAAAGTTATTAATAAAGACTGTATCTTTCATTTTAAAGGTACAGTCTTTATTTTTTAGAGCTATTATATACCAATTGCCGTGGATTAAAGAATGATTGTATATCTTTAGTAAAGAAATAGTCAGGTTAGTTGTTAGATAGAAATAGACAGATAAAGTGATAGTGGCCGTTTTATCTGCTTTTTATCATAACTAAATTATGGTTATTCATGCTAATATAAACTCATAGCTATATAGAAGGGGTGGGGTTAGTATGAAAACTGAAATAGTTCCTAAAAAGAAGTACAGTATAATAAGCTATGTATCTTTACTCATCGGCATTTTGTGTTTTCTATTCGTTTTTATAACGCCAACAAGGATAGCCAATGCAGGTAATATAGTTGGAGATTATATTACAATTGCCCTGACAGGTGTAGGGATCATACTTTCAATAATCACAATGACGAAAAGAACAGAGAAGAAGGGAATTGCTATTCTTTCATTAATACTGTCCTCATCATTTTTTATATTTTGGATCATAGCAATTATCCTATTGTTTACTGGTCAAATTAGTTTTGCACCGTAATGTGTAATAAAAAGAGTCCTTCTCGTATGAAGGACTCTTTTTACTCGGTATCTTCAGGTTGATATTCTAAAATATCCCCCGGTTGGCATTCTAATGCTTTACATATTGCTTCTAAAGTTGAAAAACGGACTGCTTTTGCTTTTCCATTTTTCAAGATAGAAAGGTTAGCCATTGTAATTCCAACCTTCTCCGAAAGCTCTGTTACACTCATTTTTCTTTTCGCTAACATTACATCAATATTAATAATAATTGCCATATTATTCACCTCAGACCGTTAAATCATTTTCTGATTTTATATCTATAGCATCTTTTAATAGTCTTTGGAGAACGGCAGCAAAGACCGCGATTACCATTGAAGCAAAAATCATAATCATTCCGATAATAATAATGCCAGGGGCGTCATCTCTCTCTGCCACGAGATAGAAAAGTGGCATACCT
Source organism: Bacillus sp. BR3(2024) (assembly GCF_039134555.1). NCBI lineage: Bacteria > Bacillati > Bacillota > Bacilli > Caryophanales > Bacillaceae > Bacillus > Bacillus sp. BR3(2024). The sequence continues at coordinate 2,834,727 of NZ_CP152433.1, read as the reverse complement.
AATACATATAATACACTAATTGCCAATGCGCTGTACTTAATATTTTTTAAAGCTTGAACAGATAACTCTGAGAATGCGTTATTTTTATCAATATAGTTTAAAAGCTTAAATGTTTGGTACAGTGCGAAGTAATAAGGTATTGCTGTTGCATATAAATTGATAAATACAAGATATTTAATATATGCAATATCTGGATATAATTCTGCAGCGAAAGCTCCTATTTTAGGGACTAAAAAAATGCACATAGCAAGAACGGGGATTCCGATCAGAATCACAACGGTCTTTAAAAAGAGTGTGGATCCTTGTTTCATAAAAAGCACCTCATTTATTTAATATCTTATTAATTTAACACGAAATTTATTGTTTAACAATAAATTTTTATTTCTTTTGATCGAGGATTTATTGTTAAACAAGTAATTAATGAAAAGGGTGTTAAATCTTTTTTATAAGATAGATGATACATACCGATATTTAATAAAGGAAAGAAAGGGAAAGTAACTATTGTTAGCTTTATGAGAATTGGGAACTAATAAAACATATGTAGGTTTTGGTATGGAAAAGGAAATAGTGTGTATTTAAATGAATGCAAAGTTTATGGAGGAACAATCATGTTGAATTATGGTGTGAAGATGAAAAAGTTGCTATTAGTGGCAGCTATAATAGTAAGCGTATTAAGTATGGAAAGTATGATGAATTATCATGCGGCCAAAGCTAAGGTGAAAAAAGTAGAACATCAGCCTAAAAATATAATTATGATGGTTATGGACGGAACGAGTTCAACGGCGACAACATTGGCTCGCTGGTATAAAGGGGCACCGCTTACGTTAGATCAAATTGTAACAGGAGGAGTTCGTACGTTTTCGGCGGAATCAGCTATTACAGACTCAGCGCCAGCAGCAACAGCATTAGCAACTGGAAATAAATCGAATTCAGGATATGTAGGCGTACTACCTTCTATTGTAAGTTCGCCTAGCTTAAAGCCAATAAAAGAAGAGGACAAGTTACGGCCGGTCGCAAACGTATTGGAAGGTGCAAAACGTACTGGCCGTGCAACTGGAATTGTTGCTACATCTGAAATTCAGCATGCTACTCCGGCGGGATTCTCGGCTCACCATGTCAATCGCAAGCAATTTGACGTAATTGCGAAGCAGCAAGTATATCAAAATATAGATGTCGTATTAGGCGGGGGAAAAGCGGCGCTGTTACCTATGAAAAGTAATGGAATCCGAAAAGATGGTGAAAATTTAGTAAAGGTGATTCAAAACAAAGGATACGATTTTGTTGAAACGAAAGATGCGTTATTGAACTCCAAATCTAATAAAATTTGGGGCTCTTTCTCACATCATGCTCTTGCGTTTGATACGGATCGTATAGCAACAAACCCAGAACAACCAACACTTTCTCAAATGACAGAAAAAGCAATTCAAACATTATCAAAAGATAAAGATGGTTTCTTTTTATTCATAGAAGGTAGTAAGCCTGATTGGGCAGCCCATGCTAATGATCCAATTGGGATGATTAGTGATATATTGGCATTTGATGAAGCGGTAGCAAAGGCGTTACAATTTGCGAAGAAAGATGGGGATACGATGCTCATCGCTTTAACTGATCATGGTAACAGCGGCATCTCTATAGGGAATAGGAATACGACAAAAGGATACAATACTACACCGGTTTCTGCATACATTGATCCATTGAAAAAGGCGAAAATGACACTTGAAGGAACTATAAATAAACTGAAATCTGATTTATCAAATGTAGAAGATGTAGCTAAACTATACGGTTTGGATAATCTAACTCATGATGAAAAAGAAAAATTAAAAGCGGCAAAAAAGAAAATGGATGTAGGACGAATTCTTACTACATTATTGGCTAATCGTGCAAATATCGGCTTTACGACAGGAGGACATACAGGTGAGGATGTATTCTTACATTCTTATGGACCTCAAAAACCAGAAGGCTTAATCCAAAATACAGACATTGCGAAGACGATGGCGAAAGCGATGGGCTTTAACTTAGAAGAAGTAACGAATAAAATATTTTTAGAGAGTGAACAAGCCTTTAAGAAGATCGGTGCAACTGTAACAGCCAACAAAACCGAAGGAGCAAACCCGTTACTCGTAGTAAAACATAATAAAGTAGAAGCACAATTATTTGGTAACAAAAATATAATTCGTATCAATGGTAAAGGGTATGAATTAAGAAGTATTATTGTAGAGAGTAATGGAAAGTGCTATGTACCAGAAGAAGCAATTCAACTATTTGTAAAGCATTCTCGTTAAAAAATTGCCAACCAGTTAAGCTAACTGGTGGCAATTTTTTGTGTTTATTCTAAATGCAAGTGTTCGAATTGTTTTGTAAAGTTTTCCATATGAGACTGGTATCAATGTTAAAGGGAAAGTATAGTTTTTTCTTACATTAAAAAATTTCGTTTTGTAGAATAAGAAGTTATACATATAGTAAAGTCTAATGGGTTATCAATTAATATTTACGAAAAATATATTAATACTTTAGAATTTCTTTAATGTTCATTATTTTTTATTTAAGGTTATCCGTTATATTTATAATGTGTTTATTTCAATTTATTGTATTGAAGCTCAGTTTTATATAATTATAAAGCAATCATCAAAATAAAATCTCCACTAGAGTAAATTTATTATTTTTTTGCGGAAATTATTATGCAGTTAAGAAAACTGTAATTTATTGAATTAGAAATATATTAGAATTTAGTTGAAGAAAGAGAGAGGGAATAAAATGAATATAGTGCACTTACGTCCTAAACAGCGGTCTAAGTATCGCATTATGCTAGGTAAGTGGTATTACTCTACAAAGAGGCACATTCAGTGGTTAGCAGACGGAAAAACATATGCAAAAAGGTTCCAACAAGAAAAGCTACCTTGTACAGCAATTCAGCACCAAACAATATTACTTCGTAAGCTTAAAGATGTAGATATGTGGTATCAACAGAATAAGGTTGTTAATTTGAAAATTGCTGTTAAAAAACTAAATGGTATCGTCATTAGACCGGGAGAAACATTTTCTTACTGGCGTTTAATAGGTAAGCCAACGAGGAAAAAAGGGTATGTAGAAGGTATGGTATTACACTACGGATCTTTTCAATCAGGTATTGGAGGAGGTCTTTGTCAGCTTTCAAATTTAATATATTGGATGACTCTACATACACCACTGACAGTAACCGAACGATATCGTCATAGCTTTGATGTCTTTCCTGATTCTAGGCGAACTCAACCGTTTGGGAGTGGGGCAACTTGTTCCTATAACTATTTGGATTTACAAATTAAAAATGAAACGGATCAACCGTATCAACTTCACCTTTATATGACAGATGAACATTTAGTTGGTGAATGGAGAACAGTCTATCCGCAACTTTATCAATATGAAGTGTATGAGAAAGAACACTCAATTCAACCTGCATACTGGGGCGGTTATATACGACATAATGTGATTCAACGTAAAGTATATAATCTACAGAAACAGTTAATAGAAGATCAATATGTAACAGAGAATCACGCTATAATGATGTACGAACCACTATTAGCTTGTAATAATGAGATTAGTGAGTAATATGGTAACCCATAGATTAAGTAGTATAGAAAATATTTAATTCTTATTTTTACTAAAAAAGTTCACTGTTATTTATAGGTGAGTTTGTTTTTCTATCTTATGTATTTCACCCTGCATAAAAAATATTTCTCAACATTTTATTTGTTGAAAAATATTGAATATTCGTATTATAACGAATATTATGTTGTTATCGGCAAAAAACGATAATTTGCAGACACTGGGGAGGAAATACATTGAAAAAGAAAAAGAAATTAAAACCATTAGCGGTATTAACAACAGCAGCAGTACTAAGTAGTACGTTTGCTTTTGGAGGTCACGCAGCGTATGCTGAGACACCAACATCATCTCTACCAATAGATGAGCACTTAATACCGGAGGAGCGTTTGGCTGAAGCCCTAAAACAACGGGGGGTAATTGATCAATCTGCATCGCAAGCTGAGACGTCAAAGGCTGTCGAAAAATATGTTGAGAAAAAGAAAGGGGAAAACCCTGGGAAAGAAATCTTAACAGGAGATAGTCTTACGCAAGAAGCTTCTGATTTTATGAAAAAAGTAAAAGATGCAAAAATGAAGGAAAATGAACAGGCGCAGCAGCCTGAAGTAGGCCCGGTAGCTGGACAAGGTGCAGCATTGAACCCTGGGAAATTAAATGGAAAAGTACCTACTACATCAGCGAAGCAAGAAGAATACAATGGAGCTGTTCGAAAAGATAAAGTACTTGTTTTACTTGTAGAATTTAGCGATTTTAAGCATAACAATATTGATCAAGAGCCAGGATACATGTATTCTAAAGACTTTAATCGTGAACATTATCAAAAAATGTTATTTGGTGATGAACCATTTACTTTATTTGATGGATCGAAGATTAACACATTTAAGCAATATTATGAAGAACAATCTGGTGGTAGCTACACAGTTGATGGGACTGTAACAGAATGGCTTACTGTTCCAGGAAAAGCATCAGATTATGGTGCTGATGCAGGTACTGGGCATGATAACAAGGGGCCTTTAGGACCAAAAGATTTTGTGAAAGAAGCATTAAAAGCAGCGGTAGCAAAAGGAGTCAATTTAGCAGACTATGACCAATTTGATCAATACGATCAAGATGGTGATGGAAATAAAAATGAGCCAGATGGCATTATTGATCATTTAATGGTTGTACATGCTGGCGTTGGTCAAGAAGCTGGCGGCGGTAAATTGAAAGATGATGCGATTTGGTCACATCGTTCAAAACTAGGTTCAAAACCATATGCAATTGATGGCACGAAATCTTCTGTTTCGAACTGGGGCGGAAAGATGGCTGCATATGATTATACAATCGAGCCTGAAGACGGGGCAGTTGGTGTGTTTGCACATGAGTATGGCCATGATTTAGGCTTACCAGATGAATATGATACAAAGTACTCAGGACAAGGTGAACCTGTTGAGTCATGGTCTATTATGAGTGGTGGTAGCTGGGCTGGAAAAATTGCAGGAACAGAGCCAACGAGTTTCTCACCACAAAATAAAGAATTTTTCCAAAAGAATATGAAGGGGAACTGGGCGAATATCCTTGAAGTAGATTATGACAAACTTAGCAAAGGAATCGGTGTTGCGACATATGTAGATCAAAGTACTACAAAATCTAAACGACCTGGAATCGTTCGTGTTAACTTGCCGGACAAAGATATAAAAAATATCGAATCAGCGTTTGGTAAGAAGTTCTATTACAGTACAAAAGGAAATGACATTCATACAACACTTGAGACACCAGTATTTGACTTAACAAATGCAAAGGATGCTAAGTTCGATTATAAGGCATTTTACGAACTTGAAGCGAAGTATGATTTCCTTGACGTATATGCGATTGCAGAAGATGGAACGAAGACACGCATTGATAGAATGGGCGAAAAAGATGTAAAAGGCGGCGCGGATACAACTGATGGTAAGTGGGTTGATAAATCATACGATTTAAGCCAATTCAAAGGAAAAAAAGTAAAACTGCAATTTGAGTACTTAACAGATATTGCAGTAGCTTATAAAGGGTTTGCGTTAGATAATGCAGCATTAACTGTAGATGGAAAAGTTGTTTTCTCTGATGATGCAGAAGGTCAGCCAGCAATGACGTTAAAAGGCTTTACTGTGTCTAACGGATTTGAACAGAAAAAACATAATTACTATGTAGAGTGGAGAAATTACGCTGGTTCTGACACTGCGTTACAACATGCACGTGGTCCAGTATTTAATACAGGAATGGTTGTATGGTATGCGGATCAAAGCTTTACAGATAACTGGGTAGGCGTTCATCCAGGTGAAGGGTTCTTAGGAGTAGTAGATTCTCATCCAGAGGCAATTGTAGGGACATTAAACGGACAACCTACTGTGAAGAGCAGTACGCGTTACCAAATTGCCGATGCGGCATTCTCATTTGATCAAACACCAGCATGGAAAGTAAATTCACCAACTCGCGGTATCTTCGATTATAAAGGATTACCAGGAGTGGCAAAATTTGATGATTCTAAGCAATACATCAACAGCATTATTCCTGATGCAGGACGTAAGTTACCGAAACTAGGACTGAAGTTTGAAGTGGTAGGCCAAGCTGAAGACAAGTCTGCAGGTGCAGTGTGGCTTCATCGATAAAATAAGGTAAAACGAAGAGGAGCTGCGATAAGTCGGTGAAACTGACTTATCGCAGCTTTTTTCTTCTTGTGAAAAAACTTGCTGTTTTTTTATGTACTTATTGGAAAAATTCGAAGTTTCTTTTATAAATAAAATACTCCGCCTGTCCAATTATAGAAGCTATTTTGGGCGTAAGTAATTTGTAAGTAATGAGTAAGAAAAAAGAGATTTTCATAGTATATAATATTTATTATAGCTACTTTTAACACCTGATACTAATAGTGTGCTATAATATGAATTAGCAACAAAAAGGAAAGGAATTAGAACAATGACCTTAGAAAATACTAAAAATTTAAAAAAACAAGTTGCTCCTTTTGAAAAATCAACGATTAAAAAAAGTGTTTGGCAACTGATCAACACAATCGTGCCATTTATTATTTTATGGTACCTTGCTTATAAAAGTTTGTCAGTTTCTTATTGGTTAACATTAGTTCCAGCACTGTTAGCCGCTGGATTTATGACAAGAATTTTCATTATTTTTCATGATTGCACCCATTATTCGTTCTTTAAAAGTCGACGTGCAAATAGAATAGTTGGAACGTGTATGGGTGTTTTAACATTATTCCCATTTGATCAGTGGGGGCATGAACATTCTATTCACCACGCTACGAGTGGTAATTTGGATAAGAGGGGTACAGGGGATATTTGGACGCTTACAGTTGATGAATATGTAGCTGCACCATTTAGACTTCGTTTAGCATATCGCTTATATCGCAATCCATTCGTTATGTTTGGATTAGGTCCGATTTATGTTTTCTTGCTTAAAAATAGATTTAACCGAAAAGGTGCAAGGCAGAAAGAACGTATGAATACTTATTTGACGAATATTATAATTGTTGCTGTAGTAGCTATACTTTGCTGGGCAATTGGGTGGCAATCGTTTCTGTTAGTACATGGTACTATATTCTTAATAGCAGGTTCAGTAGGGATTTGGCTGTTTTACGTACAGCACACATTTGAAGATTCTTATTTTGAAGAGGATAAAGATTGGGAATATGTGAAAGCGGCAGTGGAAGGAAGTTCTTTTTATAAGCTTCCTAAAATTTTGCAATTCTTAACTGGTAATATTGGATTCCATCATGTTCACCATTTAAGCCCAAGGGTACCTAACTATAAACTAGAAGAGGCACACAATAATACGCTTCCGTTAAAAAATGTACCAACGATTACGCTTGCTACAAGCTTACAATCACTACGTTTCCGTCTTTGGGATGAGAAAAGTAACAATTTTGTTAGCTTTAAAGATGTCAAAAATATAATTAAAAATAATGTTTCTGTTCGAGTGAAATCTGAACTATAATTGCATCGTATATAAAACTCCCCTTAATCATTTTCGATTTAAGGGGAGTTTGTGTTTAAAGAGTAGATGCCAGACCAGATAAGAGGAAAATTTACATAATTCAAATTGTAATTGAAGCAGATTAGGAATTGCTCGTACGTAAGTACAAATATAAGATGACAGTAAATGCATTATGTTAACAAATTCATAGTAAAAGGGGGGATCGTACAACATTATATCCAAAAATAAGAAAAGACTTGAACGAAAATTCCATTCATTTTTCTTGGTGTTCCGCATTCCATACACTTAAATAGGACGCATATTCTAATTCATCTGGATTCTCATGTAACATAGAAATGAATTCTAATTTGTTTCCATCACAATCTAGAAAGTATACACTTGCAGCAGGCATCCACCTTTGGACAATTGGCTCTTGATTTCCTTTTCCTTGACTTCCTATCACTGCTATTCCACGTTCCTCTAGCCACGCTTTAGAAGTCATTAAAAACTCTAAATTTACACCAAAAGCAAAATGTCTCGGCTCAAAGTCTTCAATGTTATGTACTTCCCATAGTCCAAGCATTTGTTGTTTATTTTCTCCGACCCAAAAGAAAGCCACTCTTCTTTTGGAGAGTTTTCTTGCTAACGTTAATCCTAGCTTGTTTTGATAGAAATTTATTGCCTTCTCTAAATTTCTTACATGTAAATGAGTTTCGTATATGTTCTGTATTATTATGATCATTCCTTTCTTTCTTTCTTTCTTTATTGGTAACTACCAATTCAATAGTGAATATAATTCTAAAGTTGAAATATGTATAAGCCTAGTAATGTACATCTATATCCGATATACCTATTTACTATTATATTGAAATTGGAATGTGATAAATCCCACTGAGGTAGTAAGTGTTTAAATGAACACTCTACTACTTTTGTAGGAAAGGGGATATATTCATTAAATTCAGATGAAATCATATTAAAATGATGAAAAAAGACCACACATGAAGTGAAACGCCATGTGTAGTCTTTTATGTATAGTCAAATATTACGAAGTCTCGCTAATTTTAGTTTCACTATGAGTGTTAGTAGAATTTCTTTTCTTAACTTTAAAGTGATAGTAAGTGTAGCAAAAGATGATAAATGGGACAGTGCAATAGATTCCAAGTCGTTGTTCTGGGATAAAAATAAGACTGATTAATATAATGCCATACAATCCAAAACCAAGAATTGGTACGAGTGGATAAAGTGGCGTTTTAAATTTTAAGTCTTCTAATTTTCCGCCGTCTGCTAAATAATGTTTGCGGAAAAAGAATTGAGAAACACAAATTGACATCCAAACAATAATGGTAATGACTCCGGAAATTGAAATGAGCCACAAGTAAACAGTTTCAGCAGCTACTACACTTGTCAAAAGAGAAAAAGCAGAAATAGCTATTGTCATGATTAAAGCGTTGAGAGGAATCCCACGTGATGATAATTTCTTTAAAAATGCTGGAGCCATTTCGTTTTTTGATAAAGACCAAAGCATTCGAGTAGCAGCGTATAGTCCTGAGTTTGCGACAGAAAGAACAGCAGTAAGAATAACAAAGTTCATAATATCAGCTGCATATGGAATACCGATATTATCAAAAACAGCAACGAATGGACTCTTTGTTAATCCAGCTTCTTCCCAAGGAATTAAAGCAACAAGAACAAAGATTGCTAAGACGAAGAAAAACATTGTGCGCCATATAATATTTCTAATAGAACGAGGTAAAGTTTTTGCTGGATCTTCACTTTCACCTGCTGCGATTCCGACAAGCTCTGTACCTTGGAAGGAATAATTGACTGTAACCATTGTTAATAGAATAGCTGCAAGTCCATTCGGAAATAAACCACCATGATTTACGAAATTTGAAAGAAGTGGAGCTGGTTCATCGCCTTTTAAATCAATAAAACCGAACATAGCGGCGCCACCAAGAATTATAAAAGCTATAATGGCAGATACTTTTATACTTGAAAACCAAAATTCTGTTTCTGCATAACTACGAGCAGATAATGCGTTAATAGTGAAGATGGTAACGCCAAATATTAAACACCAAACCCAAACAGGAATATCAGGAAACCAGCGCTGCATTGTAATACCGGCAGTTGTAAATTCAAGACCGGTCGTATTCGCCCAGCTTAACCAATACAACCATCCGATTGTAAAGCCAGTTGCAGGATTGATGAATTTAGTAGCATATTCCTGAAAAGAACCTGAAACAGGCATGGCTACAGCAAGTTCACCAAGACATAGCATAACGAAATACATTAATAATCCACCAGCAATAAAGGCAAGTACGGATCCACCAGGTCCAGCCTGACTTATAATAAAGCCAGATCCGTTAAATAACCCGGTTCCAATCACACCACCGAGTGCAATCATGAATAAGTGTCTACTTTTCATCGTACGTTTTAATTCATTGTTTGTATTGCTTACTTGCGCCATTGTTTTCCTCACTTTCGTAGTTGATAGAATAACGTTTGATGTTTTTCCGTATTATGGAATGTATTCCGTGATGTGAAATCTTGTTATAATTTCCAGATAATTAAAAAGAAAAGTCAATATTTTTTTGTTTGCGTTTTCAATTCGTTGTTAGTGATATGTTTTTATTGTTAGAAAATTAAATAAATAGATTGATTTCATTTCGAATGTTTGCTAAATTGATAGTTAATTAAGCGTACTAACATATTACGAGTAAAGTTGAGGCGAGTTATGGTACAGTCCATTGATCGAGCGATAAGTATTATTAAATTATTGAATTCTACAAATGAAAAAGAGTATTGGGCTATTTCTGATATAGCTGATGGAACACATCTCCCGGTTAGTACAGTACATAGATTACTTAACTCTCTAATGGAGCATGGGTTAGTTACACAAATTACAGAGACAAAACAGTACAAAATTGGACCAATGTGGATGGAAATAGGGTTGCGTCAATTGGAGAAGGTAGACTATAGATCTGTTGCAAGAGAAGTGATGAAACGTTTGGCTTCTGAAGTGGAAGAAAGTGTCTATTTGAATATTCCAAACGGAACACATTCTATTATCATTGAAAGAATTGATAGTCCTTTAAAAATTCGAGTTATCGATAATCTAGGAGAACAAATTCCACTTTCAATTGGTGCTGCAAATAAAACGATGCTTGCCAATATGAAAACGAATGAAATGGAACATATTGTAGAGTATTTACTTCCTTCATTACCAGAACAAAAGCAAATTCTTCTTAATCAAATAAAGCAAATAAAAAATGAAGGATATGCTGTCAGTTATGGTGAAAAAACAGAAGGGACAGCTTCAGTAGCTGCACCTATTATCGGATTTAATCATAAAGTAGTAGGAGCATTAAGTGTTGGGTTAATTAGTCATCGTATTAATGATGATCGACTATCTTTTCTTATTAGCAAGGTAAAACAAGCGGCTCATGAAATATCAATAAAAATCGGCAGTACATCAGAACTATAATTTTGATAGCTGTCGTCATTTTTTATTCATATACTGGAATTAGTTTTCATAATGCGGAAAATAGGGGGATTTATATGTCAAAGTGGCAATCAAAAGAACAATTGGTTCAATTATTAAGCAGTCTTGTTGAAATTCCTAGTATTACCGGTTCAGAAGCTGAAGTAATATTGCCAGACTTTGTTGTGGAACAATTATCTGACTTACAGTATTTCAAACAAAACCCGCACCATTTGCAAAAAAATCCGACAGGGGACGGACGATATTTTGTTACAGCACTAGTAAAGAAAAGCGATAGTACAAAAAATACTGTAATTCTAGTAAGTCACTTTGATGTTGTAGATGTACAAGATTACGGAATGTGGAAAGAAGATGCATTTAATCCTAAAAAGTTAACATCTATGTTTTATTCTCATAAAGATGAACTTCCAGACCATGTACGTGAAGATATAGAACATGGAGAATGGCTGTTTGGTAGAGGAACAATGGATATGAAATGCGGCCTCGTATTACAAATGGCAATGATTGAGCAAGCTTGCGAAGAAAGATTTGATGGGAATGTTCTTTTATTGGCTGTACCAGATGAAGAAGTAAACTCTGTAGGGATGAGAGCTGCTGTTCCAAGATTACTAGAGTTAGCAAGAGAACATGATTTAGAGTATAAAACGGTACTAAACTCAGAGCCTATGTTTTCAAGACATCCTGGTGACCAAAATAAGTATATTTACACTGGCTCTATTGGTAAAGTGTTACCTGGTTTTCTTTGCTACGGAAAAGAGACACATGTAGGTGAACCTTTTGCAGGGTTAAATGGGAGTTATATGGCTTCATTAATAACAGCAGAATTAGAGTTAAACACAGACCTTTGTGATATTGTAGAAGGGGAAGCGAGTCCTCCGCCAACTAACTTACTTCAAAGGGACTTAAAAGAGGATTATTCTGTACAAATTCCGCATCGTGCAGTTACATTATTTAATTTGTTTTTATTAGAAAAATCAATGACAGATGTAGTTTCATTGTTACGTCAAAAAGTAACGAAAGTAGCAGAGAAAATAGAAGAGTCGTATGAAAAACATGCATATCGTTTTTCTAAATATAATCCATTTATACCACCTAATCTCAAAGTAAATGTATTAACTTATGAAGAGCTTATCACATATGCAATTGAGCAACATGGACGAGAAAAAATAAATCATATTCAATCTAATATTATAAAAAATAGAGGAGATAAAGATGATCGTGCGGTAACCATTGATTTAGTAGATAAATTAGCGATTTTATGTAAAGAAAAGGCACCGATGATTGTACTTTTCTTCGCTCCGCCGTACTATCCAGCTGTGAGTTCACGCAACAATCCTTTAATAAAAGAGGTAGTTGTAGAAATGGAAAAGTATGCACACTACAATCATAAAATTACATTTGAAAACCAAAATTATTTTGGGGGGATTTCAGATTTAAGTTATGTAGGCTTGCAGTATCCACTGGATTCAATGAGTTCGCTTGTAGACAATATGCCATTATGGGATAAAGGTTATTCAATTCCGCTTCAGGAATTAGAAGAGTTTGATGTTCCAGTATTAAATATGGGGCCGGTAGGAAAAGATGCACATCAATGGACAGAACGTCTAGATGTAAACTACGCATTTGAAACGCTATTAGATATGTTACCGAAGTGCATTGAAAAATTATTAGTTTCTAATAAAATTACACAATCATAGTAGGGAATAGGTAAGGGATAAAACAGAACCTGTAAAGAAGATTTGAATGAAATTATTTTAATATAATTAAAACTGAAACGGCCAAACTCAATTATATATGAGTTTGGCCGTTTATCATGTAGTGAATTTCTAATTAAATTCATATGAATTCATAGCTAACGCGATCTCTTTTACAGTTTTACTTTTTAGTTTGACCAGATAGTTCAACAGACTTTTGCGTACAACGCTGCATAGCTGAAATAATCGCTGTTCTCAGTCCTTTTTCCTCCAATGTTGCTACAGCTTCTATTGTCGTTCCGCCAGGAGAACAAACCATATCTTTCAATTCACCTGGATGTATTCCTGTTTCTAGTACCATTTTTGCAGAGCCTAACACAGCTTGAGCAGCGAATTTATATGCTTGATTTCTTGGCATACCATCTAGTACAGCAGCATCTGCCATCGCTTCTATAATCATATATACATAAGCTGGTGAAGAACCACTTACGGATGTGACAACATCCATTAATTTTTCACTTACGATCTCTGTTTGACCAAAACTATTGAAAATGTTTAGTACATCTTCTAAATCTTTTTCTGTCACCATTTCATTCGGGCATAATGCAGACATTCCTTCTCCAACAAGAGCAGGAGTATTAGGCATTACCCTTACAACCTTTACTTTTTTATTAAAGGCATTTTCAGTACTTTCAATACTTTTCCCAGCAGCGATCGTAACGATGATAGCATCGTTTTTGATTATTTCTTTTATTTCATTAATTATTGACGCGTATAGGTCTGGTTTGATTGATAAAATTAAAATATCAGCATTTTTAGCTACTTCATTGTTGTCGGTAGTTGTAGTTAGCCCATATTTTTCACTAGCATTTTTTAAATTAGCAGTGTTTAAATCTGAACAAATAATTTGATTTGAAGACACTATATTTTTGTTTATCATTCCGCCAATCATAGCCATTCCCATATTTCCGCAACCGATGAATCCAATTTGTTTATCCATAATAACTCAATCTTGCTCCTTTTATAATCAATTATATCGGTTTGATATTATTTTCTTAGAATAAGAATAACATCCCTGTGCAATATAAAGAAACATTCTAAGAGAATATATTCCTTTTTGCAACACTAAAAGATAAAAATTAATTATATTCGACATTATGTAAATATATACACTATAATGTAAGGTTTTATGTTTATGAATATGAGTTAAACTTATATCATTTTGTATTTTCATTCAGTAGGGCGATAATTTCATACAAATAACTTGCGGCTCTATTTATTTTTAAAAATACCTCTTGACACCGAATCGAACTATATCGCATAATATAAAAAAATTAGATTGAAAATCGTTGAAGGGAATTAGTACATATGTCTTCTTGCGAAAGAGAGTGGAATTCACCGGCTGAAAGATTCCTCGTATAGAATATATCGAACCTATCCCTGAGTCTTAAATGAAAGTTTAGGCGTTCGCCTGCGTTATAGGCACCAAGTGGATATCTATGTATATCAATTAAGGTGGTACCGCGGAACAATGACCGTTTCGTCCTTTTTATTTTATTAAGGGCGAAGCGGTCATTTTTATTTTGCTCTTAAATACCTCATTGCAGCATTGATGAGAATAGATATAGTTACAAAGTGAATGAAGTGTAATTTATAAAAAACTTTGATTTTAGACTTGGGGGATAAAAAAGTGAAAAAACAACGAGTTGTTGTAAAGATTGGGAGTAGTTCCTTGGCAGATAGTCACGGAGGCATCTCTACAGAACAGCTTTCAGATCACGTTGCCGCATTGGCTCGGTTGAAAGAAGAGGGGCACGAGGTTGTGTTAATTACATCTGGAGCCGTCGCTGCAGGTTTTTCAGCGCTAGGATATCCTAGCAGACCTGTAACGATTAAAGGGAAACAGGCTGCAGCAGCTGTCGGACAAAGTTTGTTAATGCAGGCGTACACGGAGGAATTCCGTAAATATGGCATCGTTACTGCGCAACTTTTGCTGACGAGGAGTGATTTTTCTAGAAAAGAACAATATAGTAATGCTTACGCTACGTTAGGAGAATTATTAAACCGCTCCGCTCTTCCAATTATTAATGAAAATGATTCCATCTCTTTAGAGGAGCTGACGTTCGGTGATAATGATATGCTGTCAGCTTTAGTAAGCGGGCTTGTTTCGGCGGATATGCTTATGATCTTTACGGATGTGAACGGGTTATATGACAAAAATCCTCAGAAAAATCCGGATGCAAAAAAATATTATTTTCTTCCTGAAGTTACGGAAGAAATTTCTTCTCTTGCAGGAGATGCTGGCTCAAAACTTGGGACTGGCGGTATGAAATCAAAAATCGACGCTGCAAAGACAGCGCTCTCTCTTGGTGTGAGTGTATTTATCGGAACAGGACGTGGACAGGAAAAGTTTGTAGATGTTTTGAAGGGTAAGGGTGATGGAACGTATGTTGGTAATGCTCCTCAAAAAGAAATGAAGATGAACAAGCAATGGATTGCCTTACATTCGCTTGTTAGCGGACAAATTGAAGTAGATGCTGGGGCAGCTACTGCCATCATTCAGCATGGTAAGAGTTTACTTCCAGCTGGTGTTACGAATGTATCAGGATTTTTCCAAGTGGGTGAAGTTGTAGAGGTTGTAACGCAACAAGGGCGCGTAATAGGAAAAGGACAATGCACATATAGTGCAGAGGAACTAATAGATGTAAAAGGTATGCAAAGCCAAGATATTCAAGTAAGAGGCGAGAGACATAGTTATGAAGTCATCCATAGGGATCATTGGGTTTCACTTTAAAAAGGAGGAAATAAAAATGAATGAAGTGTTGGCAAAGGGGATAAAAGCAAAAGAGGTTGCTAGAGAGCTTGTGCTTAAATCTACAGAGCAAAAAAACGAAGCACTTTCCGCAATAGCTGATCAGTTAATATTAGAAACAGCTTATATTTTAGAAGAAAACAAGAGGGATATTGAAGAAGGTAAGGCAAAAGGATTTTCTGATTCACTCCTTGATCGTCTTCTGCTAACTGAAAATCGTATTATTGATATGACAGAGGGGATTAAGCAGCTAATTGAATTACGTGATCCTGTAGGAGAATGTGTAAGTGCATGGGAAAGGCCAAATGGACTATCTATTCAGGAGATGCGCGTACCACTTGGTGTTGTCGGGATGATTTATGAGGCAAGACCGAATGTAACTGTTGATGCTGCTACAATTTGTTTGAAAACAGGAAACGCAGTAATACTACGTGGTAGTTCTTCTGCTATCCATTCTAACAAAGCCATCGTTAGCGTTATTCACCGGGCGCTTAAGCAAACTAGCTTGCCTTCAGAAAGTGTACAGCTCATAGAAGATACAACGAGAGATAGTGCAAAACAGTTGTTTACATTGAACGAGTACTTGGATGTTCTTATACCAAGAGGCGGTAAACAATTAATTGATACAGTAGTGAGAGAAGCGTCTGTTCCAGTACTTGAAACAGGTGCGGGAAATTGTCATATATTCATTGATGAAACAGCAGATAAACAAATGGCGTTTAATATTATTATAAATGCAAAAACACAGCGTCCATCTGTATGTAATGCAATTGAGACGATTGTACTTCATGAGAATTGGGCAGAGCAATATGGTAGCGAGTTGTTTTCTTCCTTGAATGAAAGAGGAGTGGAGCTACGTGGTGATAATAAAGCAGTGGCGATTGATTCTTCTATCTTACTTGCGACAGAAGAAGACTGGGAAACTGAGTTTTTATCTCTCACACTAGCAGTGAAAGTGGTTTCCACTGTTGAAGAAGCGATTCATCATATAAATACGTATGGATCTATGCATTCTGAAGCAATTATTACTGAAAACGAGGAAAACGTCAGCAAGTTTTTTACTTCTGTAGATGCCGCGGCACTTTATCATAATGCATCGACTCGTTTTACAGATGGATCCGAATTTGGATTCGGAGCGGAAATTGGTATCAGTACACAAAAGTTACACGTAAGAGGACCAATGGGGCTTCCAGCATTAACTTCTACAAAATATGTGATTCGTGGAAATGGACAAATTCGAAAATAATAATAAAAGACACTCAATTGGCTTGGGTGTCTTTTATTATTAAAATTAATTACCATACAAATAGCCCAACGAGCATAGCACTTAATAAAGAAACAGCCATCCCGCTAACAAGAAGCTTCCAAACATTTTTACCGATGACTGATGATTTTTCTCCGCCAAATAATGAATTGTAAGTTCCGTAAATCATACCTACTGTACTAAAGTTAGCAAAAGAAGCTAGAAATGTCGTTGCAACCGCAACCGTATGCGGTTGTAGCGACTTTAAGTTTGATTTTAAATCCATCATTGCAACAAATTCATTCGTCGTTATTTTGATCCCCATTAATTCAGCTACATACATAGCATCACTGCCTGATAAACCGAGTAAAAATGCAAAAGGACTAAAGATAATGGAGAAGATTTTTTGAATTGTTAACCCCGTTACAAAAAATCCTAAAATCCCATTTAAACATGCTGTTAAAGCTACATAACCAATTACCATAGCTAAAATAACGATAACCATATTCATCCCAACTAACATACTGTTTGAAATAGTAGAAAAGAAATCCTTTTTTTCATGTTTTGAAGGTGTGTAAACAACGTCTTCTTCTTTCGAAACTTCCACAGGATTTAATACATTGGCTAAAATTAATGCGTTAATACAGTTTAATGGGATTGCGCTGAAAATATATGTTGCTGGAACCATTGATAAATAAGCACCAAGAATGGATCCGCTAACGCTACTCATACTCATAATTCCAAAAGTTAATAATCGATTTTCTTTTAAAACAGATAATTGATCACGAACAACCGCAAGTGCTTCGGTGTTTCCTAAAAACATCATTTGAATCGAAAAGAAACTTTCTAACTTTGGTAAACGAGAAATCTTTGAAATAACTGCACCTACTTTATCAATAATCCAAGTTAAGATTCCGAAATAAGAAAGAATATCGAAAAAAGTAATAACAAAAATGATAGGAAGTAACGCACTAAAGAAGAAATCAATGTGCTGACTTTCCATAGCTGAAGGAAATGCAAATCGAATACCTTCATTCGCACATGCTAGTAGCCAACTGAAAAATGACGCAATTTTATTAATGATAATACTGCCGAGCTTTGTGCCTAACATAAACCACGTAATAAAAAGCTCCAATAGGATGAGAATTACAATTGGTCTCCATTTTATATGTTTTTTATTAGGCGAACATAAGAAAATGATTAATATGACAACGAAAATCCCTAACATATTCAATATGAAATACATGTCAACAACTCCTTGAGAGTTATTATTTGTATATAAAAAAGCATCTATTCTTCCAAATTTGGATTATGATTAGAAGTTATGAAGCATGTAAGTTATGTTAGGAATCAATGTATTTTAATTTGCTTTATTTTGAGAAATCGCAGTAATTATCGAACAATTAGCTGTTTTCAATTGTTTTGTTGGATATTAAACGTATGCGATTTTAAACATCGTTTATTCCGGATTAACGGACAGTAAGATTTTTACCTCAAAATTCAAGGAAAGCAAAGAAGTGAGGTGGGGATGGGCTGCCCGCAAAATCCCGATTGGTAAGAGCTGATTAAAATTTCACTTTATAAATAAGAACGGTGAGTTGGCCATGAACCTTGAAGTTTCCGAAGCTGTATAATTTGTCCTGTATGATAAGCATCAGGCAAAAGGATATTCATATATTGTTGCCAAACTGGTAGAGAAGGACTTAGTTGATCTAGTTCTGCTTCTTGAAGGGCGGTTAATGAAGATTGTAAGGCATCATGTACTTGAAGCGTTCGCTTTACGGTTTGCTACCAAGCGGCATCATCATTAGGTCCACCTTGGATAAACGTCTCATCATTATTTTGTGGAGCAACAAATGTGTCGTCTTCATGTAAGCGGGAAAGTAGGCGTTCTTTAAAGATTAATAAATGGTTCACATTTTCCCAAATCGTATTACTGGCAGCACCTTCTGGTTGCCAACATGCTTGTTCAACCGTAAGATTCTTTAACGCTTCTGATATTGGTGGGTACCATTCTTCTTCGTAAAAAACTTGTTGGACTCCATTTTGCAACATTTCTTTTCTTCCCATTCGTATAGCCTCCTGTTCATTTTTCTTAATAAAACCAATTCTCTTTTCTCTTCAATAAACCTTTTCTATAGTTGCACAAGAGGGTGAAAGACAACTTATAACAGAGCCATTAAAAAACTTCTTTTTAATATGATACTTAATAATCAAGGCTTTAATTGAGTCAGAATGAAAAAGAGTATAAACCTTTCTCTATTTGCTCATGGATTAGAGTTTTTTTGAAGTCGCAAAATAATTCTAAAAATATAGAAGGTTAAATTCGATAAAAATAGAATTTGATATATAGCAAACAAGGAGGGGATAAAAATGGAGGTCTATCACATAACGAGTAGAAAGAGGGAAACTTATAACGTTCAAGTGAAATATTCGATACTTTTCGAATGTGCGCTTGGCATTGCAGCAATTACTCATAAGAGGTTAATTGATACACTTGAAAAGAGTCAAAATGAATGGGAAGAAATTAAGAAATCATTAACAGAAGAAATGAGAGAGCACTTACAATTTGTCGAAGAAAATAATACGTGGAAAGCATTGCTTCAGTTGTTGTATGAAGAAGACATACAGGATGTATCACAGTTTCATGTTAAAATCGATTCACTTTCAGAAGAAGATTTGAAGTATATATGTTTACCGTTTTTAGGG
Organism: Bacillus sp. BR3(2024); assembly: GCF_039134555.1. Lineage (NCBI taxonomy): Bacteria > Bacillati > Bacillota > Bacilli > Caryophanales > Bacillaceae > Bacillus > Bacillus sp. BR3(2024). Next base: position 2,815,243 of record NZ_CP152433.1, on the reverse strand, counting down.
GAGAAATATGAGAAAAAAAGACGTTTAGCCGCAAGTAGAGATGGAACTGCAATACATGAACTAAAGGAATTAACACATGATCATCAGTTTTTCTCTACGTACATTCGCTTTATATGTGATGTAGATGTACAAGTGCTGAAATCTCATTTAATCGCTGTAATGACAGGTTGGTATGAGAGTGTAATTAAGAGTGAGGAAGAAGAAATACTTTCTATATTAAAACGAGATTATGAAGCAAAAAATGAAATGAATAAAAAGATGAAGCCGGAAGAGTTTGTCGAGTGGGCGACTGGTGGCGTGAACTATATGCCAGAGCCAAGTGTTCATCACGTACTTCTTATTCCGCAAATGACGTACAGACCGTGGAATATTGAAGCAGATATTGATGATACGAAAGTATTTCATTATCCAGTTGCGAATGAAAGCATTCATCCTGAAGATCCGTATGAACCGAATTATTTTTTAGTTCAAAAACATAAGGCTCTTGGGGATGAGGCGAGATTGCGAATTGTAAAAATGTTGTTTGAAAAAGAACGTACATTACAGGAAATAACGGAAAGATTGCAGCTTGGTAAATCGACAGTACACCATCATTTGAAATTGTTACGTGCAGCGAAGTTAGTTGATATACATGATGGAAAGTATGTATTAAGGAAGAAAGCAGTGCAGTCGTTAGCGAAAGAATTAGAAGCGTTTTTGAGTAGATAATATGCAACAAGAATGTACATAAAGGGAGGAGTTTAAGAGAAAAGTTGGTGAGCTATAATGAAGAGTGTATTGAAAAATCGTTCGTTCTTTTTTATGTGGATTGGTAGTGCAATCTCTGAATTAGGAGGGGCTTTCGGAACGTTAGGTAATTCAATTCTAGTATATGAGTTAACAGGATCAGAAATGGCTTTAAGTAGTATGTGGTTATTATATTTCATCCCATCACTCATATTGCAATTAATAAGTGGCCCATTTATTGATAAATGGAGCCGGAAGTGGATTATGATATTTTCACAATGGATACGAGCGTCCGTATTTTTATTACCTTTGGTGATGCTAGTTTCGGGTAGTATAGAAGTTTGGCACATTTATGTTGTTCAAATTGTAGTGGGACTTATTACACCACTTTATACACCTGCAAGTCAAGCAATTACACCGAGCATTGTAGGGAAAGAACAACTTCAAGATGCAAATGCGTACATTGATGGAATGACTCGCCTTATGATGTTTCTTGCGCCAGTATTAGGCGGAGTAGTCATTCATTTGATTGGAACAGAACTTACATTATCTTTCGTATGCATATGTTTATTTGTTAGTGGCACTTTCTTATTTTATATAAAAGAAAATAGAACGTCGCAACCTATTCGGAAAACGTGGCTAGAACAGTTTTTTCACGGTTTTACATATTTTTTCACAAAACCAATCATCGTTTGGCTCGGTATATTTCTTACTTTCGTGCAGTTTGGAGTAGGGGTAACGATGGTCACAAATCTTCCTTATATAAAAGACGAGCTGTCAGCGGGATATGCAGAGTACGGTTATTTCATGGCAGGTTTTCCACTTGGCTACGTAATTGGCTCAGTATTAGTCGGAAAAGTAACATATAAAAGCCGGCGTATACTTATGCTTGGAGGATTGTTTATAGGGGGACTCACATACATTTTATTAGGATTCAATCATAGTATTATCATTGCAATAATAATTGAAGTAATAGCAGGGATTTGTATTGCATTTTTCAATGTTCATAACACGACAATATGCCAACAAACCGTCCCAAATAATATGATAGGACAAGTATTTTCAGTGCGTTTATTTTTTATACGATCCGCTATGCCATTAGGTGTGTTAGTAGGGGGGATATTGAGTGAAATGTGGGGAGTAAGAGCGCTATATGTAATCATCGGTGCAATTATATGTGTTACATCTTTAATAGGCATGTTACTTCCATATTTCAAATTTTTAGATGAGGCGATAGAAAAGAAATCAGCATAATTCAAAAAATTAAAACTTTACAATTGAAAATAATTATCATAATCAATTATAATAGAAGAATACTAGTATTCGTATAACAAAGAGGGAGTGGGATATATGTTTATCGAAACGAAAACATTTACAGTAAAAGAAGGTACATCAAATATAGTTGTAGAACGTTTCACTGGAGAAGGTATTATTGAAAAATTTGAAGGCTTCATCGATTTAAGTGTTCTCGTGAAAAAAGTAAGACGCGGCGACGAAGAAGTTGTCGTAATGATTCGCTGGGAATCTGAAGAAGCATGGAAAAACTGGGAAACAAGTGAAGAACACTTAGCTGGACATAGAGCGGGCCGTGGTAAACCAAAGCCAGATCATATTATTAATGTGGATCATGCAGTTTATTATGTGAAATCATCGAAATCGGCTTATCAACAGTCGTAATATATAAGTAGAGGATACATGTTGTAGAAGCAATCATGTATCCTCTTTTTTATGACTGGGGGGATGGGAATGATAGAAAAACTTGCATTCATTACATATGAACAACATAAAAAATTAGTGCAAACAATAGTAGCGGAAGTCTTATCTATGGAAAAGGTAAATGGATTCATGCTAATTGGATCTGTTGCAAGAGGCGATGCATATCCTGAATCTGATTTAGACTTCTATATTCTTTTAGAAGACGGACAAAAGAAGAAATTTCATTCTGAAATGAGAGAAGATATTTTAGTTGAATATAAGGGTGCAGATTTTAATCAAATTCAAGTAAACTTTAAAAACAATCCGATGGAACTATACTCATTTCTAGAAGGGAAAATTTTGTTTGATAAAAGCGGTGAGTTAAAAAAGTTAAAGGAAATAGCTACATATGAATTTGAAAACTATCGTGTTTCAAGCGACAAAATGAAGGGCATTTCTCATTGGTTGCATAGTTCGCTTATTAAAATTCAATCTGCTTTAAAAGCAAATGATGAGTTAAAAGCTTCATACTTAGTTCATACGTCAACTTGGACATTGTTAGAAGGGATATGGGCTATTAATAATAAGCCAGTACCGCCAGCGGGATCTGCTTTAAGGTATATTCAAACGTTGCCGAATAAGCCAATTCATTTAGATGAGTTACTTAATAAGCTATTTTTAGGTGATACAACAGAGCGCATCCCTTCAGCAATTTTCCTGGTTGAGTGGGTTCTACACAATCTGGAAAATAAATAATGAGACTATTTTATATAGGTACATTAATATTTCACGTCGAACAGTTTATATAATTGCAGTCATAAAAAACGTTCTAGGCTATGGAGAAAAGTATTAGACTTATAAAGCATAGTCTTAGATGGAACGCTTGAATATCTTGCCTTACATATTTAAGGGTTATGAAAATGAGTCTATATCCCTTCTTTTTAAAAGGAGATGAGTACATGAAGCTGAATCATTTAAATTTATGTGTTGATGACTTATCAGAAGCGAGACATTTCTTTGAAACATTTTTTGATTTTCAATTTTTGGAACAAAAAGGGAAAGCACTTGTAGTTATGAGTGATGAAAGTGGATTTATACTTGTGCTGAGCGATCCAAAAGCATTTAAGGGAAATAAGGAAGTTATGTATCCTGAAGCTTTTCATATTGGTTTTTTAGTGGATACTTCAAATGAAGTTGATCAAGCGTATAATCGTTTAGTAGCAGGCGGCATTGAAATAGATAAGGAACCTTATTCGATGCGAGGTAGTAGTTATGGTTTTTATTTTACAGTATTTAATGGCTTATTAATTGAAGTGTCTTGTCTTGATTATAGAGAAGGTAAGAAAGTTTCAAAGCTTAATAGCGATCAACAAGAGTAATCATTTGAAGGTGTATAAAATTTAAGTATGTATCATATTAGAAGACGGATTATGAAAGTTTCACTGTAAAGTAAAAAAGACAGACTAATAAATAGTCTGTCTTTTCACATTAATTCTTCACATCATCATAAAGTTCAAGTGCCTCTTTCACATTCAATCCATTTTTCACAATGCCATGTATTGCTTGGATCATCGCAGCTGGGTGCTCGGATTGCCATATGTTTCGGCCCATGTCTACTCCAATTGCTCCTTCTTGCAATGCATTGTACGTAATGTTTAATGCGTCTTCAATTGAATCTAGTTTTGGGCCGCCCGCGATGACGACTGGGGCAGGGCATGTGCTCGTTATTTTTTCGAATCCTTCGCAGTAATACGTTTTAATAATATCAGCACCCATTTCAACACATACGCGGGAAGCAAGTGCTAGAAAGCGAGCTTCACGTTTTTGTAATTCCTTTGCGACTGCGGTAATGCCGAGTACTGGTAGGCCGTAATCGTGAGCTTCAGAGACTACATTTGCGAGATTTGTAACAGTTTGTGTTTCATAGTCTGATCCGACAAAAACAGAAACGCCAACGCCAATTGCGTTTTGCTTCACTGCTTCCTTCACAGGTGTAACAATTGTTTCATTCGCTAAATCTTTACCGACGACAGTAGCGCCACCAGATACACGCATAACCATCGGTGTGTTGCAGTTTTCAGGAATGCAGGAGCTAAGTACACCGCGTGTTAAAAAGAGGGAGTCTGTATAAGGAAGTAAGTTTTTAACTGTTTCAAGTGGTTGTTCTAGTCCGTGAATTGGTCCTAAGAAATAACCGTGATCTATTGCTAACATAACCGCTCTACCATCAGGTAAAATTGTATTTAATCGATTTTTAAATCCCCAAGTCATTCAAAATCACTCCTTCGTTAATGTTGGATTTTCCGTTTGTACCGTATCTTTATTTGGTAAATGTGGTGACTTTATAAAAACAGCTTTAAAAGGTTTGTCAGAATGGTTAATCAGATAGTGAGATTCATGAGGGCGAACTTGCAGGACATCACCTTGTTTAATGGGAACTCTTTCGTTATTTACATAGAAGTCTATTTCACCTTCTAACGCATAAAAAACTTCTTCACACGTTGTATGGTAATGATTTTGAAATTCTTGCCCAGGCTGAATGACAACAAGACCAAGATCAATATTCGGGCCTTGTATTAAATATTTCGGCCCGTTATCACCGAAGCGATAGGAGAAATCATTTTCATTCGCTTTTAACATACAGTTCACTCCTTTATGTAAATGAGTTACAGTGCACCAGGTGCAATCCACATATGTGTTGTAAGTCCTTTATCAGCTAAAGCGAGCTGACTGCTATATACGGTTTTCCATGTTTCATAGAATTCTTTGTATAGCTCGTGATTTTCAGTGATTGGTTCAAATGTATTTTCCCACTGTACAAATTGTTCGGCAGTCTCTTCCATAGATGAATATATGCCAGCGCCAACTCCGGCAGCAATTGCAGTTCCTAAAGCAGCTGCTTCTTTCACAACTGGTACTTTTACAGGAATGCCGAGTACGTCTGATAGAATTTGTGGCCATAGTTTCCCTTTAGCGGCACCGCCAGCAAAAATGACTTCAGAAGGGAATGTACCAGTAAGATTTTCAATTAGTTTTAAGTTTCCAAGTGTAACGAAGGCCGCATTTTCTTCAATAGCACGGAACATTTCCTTTTTTCCGCATTTGTCAGCGTCTAAACTTAAATTTAAGAATGAAGGTGCGGCATGACGCCAAGAAATGTAGTTCATAACGTTTGAAAAAGTAGGGATAATACCATATGAACCGACAGGTACGTCTTTCGCTTGTTCTTCTAGTAATTCATAAGCATCTACACCGAGTTTATCAGCAAGTTTCTTTTCTTCTTGGCAAAAAGCGTCTCGAAACCAGCGCATAACGAGACCTGGGAAAAAGGCGATTGTTTCATATTGCCATAGGTTCGGAACGACGTGACAATTTACTCGAATCGCAGCATGTGGATCTGTTATTGGCTCAGTAACATTCACTTCTTGTTGCCAAAAGCTACCCCCGCATATTAACGTTTGATTCGGTTTCACGATTCCTGTTCCGAGCGATGCCATTTGAGCATCTCCCCCCCCGGCGACGACAGGAATCCCTTCACGTAATCCAGTTAATGCTGCACACTCTTTTGTAACGTTGCCAATTACTGTACCAGCTTCATTTACTGTTGGTGAAAATGGCAAAGATAGACCGCACTCCTTAGCGACATCGTTATCCCACACTCTATTTTGTAAGTCAAAAATACCTGACGTGCATCCGTTTGAGGGATCAATTTGTAGTACGCCGCTTAGTTTATATAAAATCCAATCGTTTAACATTGTAAAAGAGTAAATATTATTATAGACGTCGGGTTCATGTTTTTTTATCCAGAGTAGGCGTGGTAAAGCACCTAATGAAAAAGTTTGACCAGACTTTGTATATAAATCTTTTTCAAGATGTGACCGAATTTCTTTTAATTCACTAACTTCGACGGATGCGCGCCCATCAACATTTGCACACGCCCATATTTCTTGCCCATCTTGATCATATAAAACAAATCCTTCTCGCATACTTGTAGCGCTAATAGCAAGAATAGAAGAGGCAGGAGTGTTGCTTTTTTGAAGCACCTCTTTCGTACATTCTTGTACTAGCTTCCAATTTTCTACTACATCAAAGTTCATAGAGCCTGGATAACGAAGGTCAGATTTGTGAATCCATTCTTTTTGACTTACTGCAATTTGATTACCATGTAAATCAAAAAGAACTGCTCGAATGCTCCCTGTACCAGCATCGAAAGCTAATAAATGGGACATTAACAATCACCATCCTTTCGTAATAAGGAGAGGGCAGTTTCCTCATCGGTAATTAATGAATGAATAAACTTTCCTTTTAAGGCACCATAAATTGCATCTATCTTTTCAGTACCTCCAGCAACACCGACGACATGCTTCATATTGCGCAAAATAGAGAGGGGCGTGCCAATTAGACGATTGTGATGCGAGAGCTCTAATAAATCGCCATTTGTATTATAAAACTGTCCTAAAATATCGCCAGCACCGTTTTGACTACGAATATATGTCATCTCACGTAGTGTTAATTTTTCTTCTTTTACAATCGTAGCGTCTTGAGATAATCCCCCAATACCGACAACAGCCGTATGAGCAAGTGAAGCGACTTGAAGCATATCTTTTACACTCGGTTCTGATAGAATACTTTGTGCCATTTCGGTTGTAGACGCTAGAAACGGCGTAGGGATAATGTGAAGTTCGCCTTGCATGTAGTGTAAATAGTTTTGTTTTCTCGGGAGATAGTGATTTACCCCGCCTGTGAGCGTTACGATTGAAAGGTTGATAGAACTTTCAAAATGAATGTTTTCTAGCATTTTGCTAATTGTTTCTCCCCAGCCAATACCGAGTAAATCACCTTGCTGGAGATGAGTTTCTAAATATTGTGCAGCAGCTTTTCCGAGAGAAGCGTGATAATTGTTTACTGGGGTAGGGATAATAAAAGCATCTTTTAAGTGGAATTTTTTCATTAGGTCACGCTCAATACTTAAACAGTGCAAACCAGTCCCTTTTACGTGAAATGTAACGATACCTTCACTTCGCGCTTTATCTAATAACCGGACGACTTTATTTCTTGAAATATGAAGAAGTGACGCGATCTCCTGTTGTGTTAATTGGTCTTTATAATAGTACCAAGCTACTTTAGTTAATAAATTTTCTTCAAAGTTCAGCTGAGTCATACTCTTCATCCCTTTCAACAATTGACCACAGCTTAAACATATGTACCATATATTTTGTTTATTCCAGTTGAAACGATTAATAGTACGTAGAAAAAAGTGTTCTAGATATAAAAAAAGGAATATACAATGCTACAAAACAAGTAGAACAAATAATCATTTTCTCAAAAAATGTTCTGGATAAAGGCAGGTGACATCATGTGGAGAACGTACCTTTATTACAAGTAAAGAAAATGAGTAAGGCGTTTTTAAATCAACTTGTATTAAAAGAAGTGAACTTACAAGTAGAGCGCGGAGATATATACGCTTTAGTGGGGGGAAATGGCGCCGGGAAATCAACATTAATGAAAATATTAACGGGGTTATATTCGTATGATGATGGAGAGATGTATGTAAAAGGAAGGAAGCAACAGTTTTCAAATCCATCAGAAGCACACCGAAAAGGTATTTATTTAATACCGCAAGAACCACTCATTTTTCCGCATATGACTATTGAAGAAAATATATGTATCGGGTTAAAAGAAAAGAAAAAGAAACTAAAAGTACAGATTCAGCAATTGATTAGCAGCTTAGGATGGGATATTGACCTTAATAAACTAGGAGGAACATTATCGATTGCGCAACAACAGTTAGTAGAAATCGTTAGAGGATTAATAAGAGAAGCTGAGATTCTTATTCTAGATGAGCCAACATCGACATTAACAACACACGAAATTAAGAGTCTTTTTGTGTTGATGAAAAGTTTACAAGAAAAAGGAATTGGGATGATTTATATTACGCATCGTTTTCCAGAAATCTTTGAAATTGCCAACAAAGTAGCAATACTACGTGATGGAATGGTTGTAAGCCAAGGTGATGTATGTGACTATACATATGACATGCTGATGGAGGGACTATTGCCAAAAGGATATAAACAGAAAGAGAAAATAGAAGTAGTTCAAGAGACAGTAAAGACGAAAAAAATATTAGAAGTGGTTGATATAAATGGTCACGCATTCGAAAATATATCATTCACTGTACATGCGGGTGAGGTTGTAGGTGTTGCTGGCATTATAGGATCTGGCAGAACGGAATTAGCAGAAGCGATATTTGGATTGAAAACTATAAAATCAGGGTCTATCTTATTGGGTGGAAAATCAATTGATACGTGTTCTTTGCATAAAAGGCTAGACGAAGGACTAGTTTATGTGCCAGAGGATAGGGCGAGGAATGGAATTTTCTCAATTGCTTCTGTTAAAGAAAATATTGCAGCAGCAAGTTTATATCAAAATAATCGCTTTTTTATAAATAAAGAAAAAGAAAGCGCTTTAGTTAATTCGTTTATAGAACAGTTCCGAATTGTTGTACAGGATATGAATAAAGAACTGGCATCTTTATCAGGAGGTAATCAGCAGAAGGTCGTGCTTGCGAAGTATCTTGCATGTAATCCTAAAATTATTATTCTTGATGAGCCGACTCGCGGAATTGATGCGAAAGCAAGGCTTGAAGTGTATGAGACGATAAAAAAAATGAAAAGGGAAGGACTCGCAATTTTATTAATCTCTTCAGATGTTGAAGAAATTGTCCAATTAGTAAACCGTGTATATGTAATGAGAAATGGGCGATTTGTTTCTCATATGGAAAAAGAACAACTGAGTGTGAATGAAGTTACACGCCTTGTATACGGAGGTGTAGCGGAATGAAACATATGTTAAAAATGCATGAAACGTCTATCATACTGTTACTACTAATTTATATAGCTATTGTAGGAATGATAAACCCTAGTTTTATTCAATTTAACTCGTTATCTTTACTGATGAAATCAAGCGTTATTTTAGTCGTGCTAGCAATCGGTCAATCGTTCGTCTTATTTACGAAAAATATAGATGTATCAGTTGGTTCAAGCATGGGGTTAAGTGCAGCAGTTTGCGGAATGATGTTAACGAATGGGTATAGTGCATTCTTGTCGATATTTGTAGCTATTATACTTGGGGCCATTATTGGTTTCGTAAATGGTATTGGAGTTGCGAAGTTTCGGGTACCAGCCATTATTATGACATTAGGCATGTTAGGAATTATTAGAGGTACAATGTTAATTTTCACAGGCGGGAAGTGGATTGAAGATATTCCAAACGATTTTAAGCAGCTGTCATCTATCATCATTCTTGGTTTACCTATAACTGTATGGTTCGTTCTTATTATTTTACTACTACTATACTTCTTTTTAAGAAAAGTGCCATTGGGAAGATACTTTTATGCGGTAGGTGATAATGAAGATGGCGCGAGGCTTATTGGTATACCTGTAAATAAAGTGAAGATATATGCGTTTATGATTTCAGGCATAAGCGCTGCGCTCGCTGGTTGCATATTTGTTATGAATATCGGTTTCGTGCCAAATCAAACAGGTACAGGATTAGAATTACAAGTAATCGCAGCCGCTGTACTAGGAGGAATTCATTTAAAAGGAGGAACAGGATCTTTATTTGGAGCTGCATTAGGAGCGTTATTTTTAGAAACAATAAGTAGCTCACTCGTCTTTTTAAAAATACCAGCATTTTGGAATAATGCTATTTCAGGTTTTTTATTATTACTTATCATCATATTAGATAGTGTTATGAAAAAGTGGAAGGCAGAAAGGAGGATGAATCTATGAAGTATGTATATAGATGGGAAGGGGTTCTAATTGTATTACTTCTTGTAGAATTCATCCTTTTTAGTTTAATAAATAGTGATTTCTTAAATATTAGTAATCTCCTTTTTAGTACAAATGATTTCCTATTTATCGCAATTGCGGCGATACCAATGACTTTTGTTATAGTAACAGGAGGAATTGATGTATCGATCGGCTCAATAATGGGGCTCACTTCAATCTTAATCGGTGTACTTTGGATGAACGGAATACCTATTTTGTTTGCTGTTATAATCGCCCTAATAATTAGTTGTTTAGCAGGCGCTTTAAACGGACTCATTATAAAAATGACGGATGTAGAACCACTCGTCGTTACACTCGGAACGATGTTTTTATACGGGGGAATTGCCCTCGTCATTTCAGGAGGGGCAGGTGCTTCTGGGTACGAAGGAATAAGCGGTTTACCTGACACATTTGTACAACTGACAAACGGTAGTCTTATAGGAATACCGAATTTATTATGGCTACTGATCGTATTAACAGTTTTATGTACTGTATTATTTCACCGAACTATATACGGGCGCCATGTAAAATTAACAGGTGCGAACGAAAATACAGCAAAATACACCGGGATTAAAACGAAAAAAGTAGTCATTATTGCTTACATACTTTCCGGGTTAGGAGGTGGATTAGGAGGCGCTTTCTTAACTGCCTACTTCGGTTCCGCACGTGCTGATATGGGAAGTGAAACAATTTTACCAATCATTACAGCAGTCGTCTTAGGCGGTACACTTATTACAGGCGGAAAAGGAAGCATTATTGGTACTGTACTGGCGAGTATTTTCATTGGGCTCATGCAGTATGGCTTGCAAATGACGGGTTTAACAAATGAACAATCCAATGTAGTAATAGGTATTATCCTTATTCTTTCAGTTATTATGAGACATTTCAAATTACATCAATTCTTAGCGGAGAAAAGAAAGAATTTGCATAAGGGGGAAATGTCATGAAGAGAAAACTGGGGATTGTATTGATTGTATGTATTTGTTTAATCGGTTTAATTGCGTGTTCTAGCCAAACGGCAGATAAGAAAAAAGTTGATGATGTGAAATTTGCATTTATTCCGAAATTAACAGGAGTTGGTTTCTTCACATCGGGTGGTGAAGGGGCAAAAGAGATGGGAGATAAGTTAGGCGTGCAAGTGAAGTATGATGGACCGTCTGAAGCGAGTGTTTCAGGGCAAGTTAAATATATAAACAATTTCATTAATCAAAACTATGATGCGATTATGGTTTCATCTACGTCAGTGGATGGGTTATCGCAATCACTGCAACGTGCTAAGAAAAAAGGGATGACGGTGTTAACATGGGATTCTGATGTGAATCCGAAAGACCGTTCCTTTTATATCAGCCAAGGAACACCAGACCAACTTGCTAATTTATTAATAGAAATGACTTCAAAGCAAATTGGAGATAAAGGAAAAGTAGCCTTCTTTTATTCTAGCCCGACAGTAACGGATCAAAACCAATGGGTAACGAAAGCGAAAGAAATTATTAAAAAGAAATATCCGAACTGGGAAATTGTAACGACGCAGTACGGTGAAAATAATGCGCAAAAGTCTTTGTCAGTAGGAGAGAATATTTTAAAAACGTATCCTGATATTAATGCAGTCATTTGTCCAGATGCAACGGCACTTCCGGCAATGGCACAAGCAGCTGAAAATTTAAAAATGGATAAAAAGGTTGTCGTAACTGGCTTCTCTACACCAAACGTTATGCGTGATTACGTAAAACGAGGAACAGTAGCACAATTTGGTTTATGGGATGTAAAACAACAAGGTGCTCTCGCAACGTATGTAGCAAATGAAATTGTTGTAAAAGGGAAGAAGTTAAAAGTAGGGGATAGCTTCGAAGTAAAAGGAATTGGAAAAGTGAAGGTAGAGCAAAACTCCATTCAAGGATATGATTATGAGGCAGAAGGGAATGGAATTATCGTATTACCAGAACGAGTTGTATTTACGAAAGATAATATTGATAAGTATAATTTTTAGTAGACAAAAAAACGTCCGAATATATCGGACGTTTTTTTATTTCTTCATTAATTATGAACAGTTTCTTTTTCGTTTAATCCAAGTGTACGACCAGTAGAAGTGTGAAGATCTTGGAACAATCTTGGATTTTCAGTTAGTGAAATGCCATATGAAGGAATCATTTCTTTTATTTTTTCTTCCCATTCTACCATGCGGCTTGGGAAACATTTTTCTAATACTTCAAGCATGACGTGAACAGCAGTAGAAGCACCTGGTGATGCGCCTAGTAATGCGGCGATTGAGCCGTCAGCTGCACTTACTACTTCTGTACCAAATTGAAGTGTCCCTTTACCACCAGCATCAGTATCTTTAATTACTTGTACACGTTGCCCAGCAACTACAATATCCCAATCTTCACTTTTCGCGTTCGGAATGAATTCGCGTAATTCTTCCATACGTTTTTCATGTGATAACATAACTTGCTGAATTAAGTATTTTGTAAGTCCCATTTCTTTTACACCAGCGGCTAACATCGTTAAGACGTTATTCGGTTTTACAGAACCGATTAAGTCAAGATTTGAACCTGTTTTTAAGAATTTAGGTGAGAAGCCTGCGAATGGTCCAAACAGTAAAGCTTTTTTATTGTCTATATATCTCGTATCTAGATGAGGTACAGACATTGGCGGAGCACCAACCTTAGCTTTACCGTACACTTTCGCATGATGTTGCTCTACAACTTTTTGGTTTTTACATACCATAAATAGTCCACTTACCGGGAATCCACCGATATGTTTTGATTCAGGGATACCAGTCTTTTGAAGTAGAGGTAGGCTACCGCCACCGCCGCCAATAAAGACGAATTTAGCAGTATGATGCTCAATTTTACCACTATTCATATCGTGTACTTTTACTTCCCACAAACCATTTTTCGTGCGCTTAATATTTTCGACACTATGCTTGTAGTTTAGCTCGACATTTTTTGTTTTTAAGTAATCAAATAACATACGTGTTAATGCACCGAAGTTAACATCTGTTCCAGAGTCAATCTTCGTTGCCGCCATCGGTTCATTAGATGTGCGGCCTTCCATAATGAGTGGAAGCCATTTTTTTAATGTTTCAGGAGCATCAGAAAATTCCATTCCTTGAAACAGTGGATTTTTTGAAAGCGCTTCAAAACGGTTTTTTAGAAACTCAACATTTTTTTCCCCTTGTACTAAACTCATATGAGGTAGTGGCATAATAAAATCTTGTGGATTACGAATTAATTTGCTCTTTACAAGATATGCCCAAAATTGTCTTGAAAGCTGGAATTGCTCATTCACTTTTACAGCCTTACTAATATCTATAGATCCGTCAGCTTTTTCGGAAGTATAGTTCAGTTCGCATAGCGCAGAATGCCCTGTACCTGCATTATTCCATTCGTTAGAGCTTTCTTCCCCGGCACTTGCGAGTTTTTCAAAAACTTTAATTTCCCATTCTGGTGCTAATTCTTTTAGTAATGAGCCTAACGTTGCACTCATAATTCCTGCACCAATTAAGATAACGTCTGTTTTTTGCTGCATGTTGCTCATGATAATCTCTCCATCCCCTATATTGGCAAAAAAGTGTAGGTGTTTTCTATGTCTAAGCCGTAAAAGAGAAACACCGCCTAGGCCCCACCTAGGTGTATACCTTTTTTGTCTCAATTATATAACCATCTCATACTCTATTATAATAATTAATAGACTAAAATATCTAGTGTTATCTGATAATTTTAAACTATTTAACGTTTTATTCGCTAAAAATCTTATTTAACAAGCTCTTTTAAGGTGATAAATAGAAAAAAATTACAGTTTGAAATTATCTCGAAAAAGCTTACGTATCCTTAAGTGACTAAATCGAGTACCTTTTTATAGGATTATTCTTTCTGTAATGGTAAGATTATTCTGAAAAATAAAAAGGAGGGACTCTAATGTGCACAAAAGAACAAATTTCAAACTTATTTCGAAACTTTTCAATAAAGGAATGTAAAGGGTCAAGTGATTTATATGAATATTTATCAATGAAAATTGCTGAAGATGAGGAAGTACTTACACTATCGTCCTATGCTCAGGTAGGTCAACCAGTCCCAAACTTACTATTAGGTGTAGTACATTATTTATTGCTAGCAGGGAAAGAACATCATTTAAAAACGTATTATAGTAGTTTAGTTGAAAATGCTGATACAAATTTAGATAAAGCTTTTAATCATTTTAAAGATTTCTGTAAAGAGTACCGAGAAGAAATCATTACTTTGTTACAAACGAAACTCGTTCAAACAAATGAAGTAAGACGGTGCGCATACTTATACCCAAGTTTCTGCTACATATTTAACAAAGTGAAGAAGCCGTTAGCGTTAATTGAAATTGGGACAAGTTCTGGGTTGCAACTGTTCTGGGACCAATATAGTTATTCGTACGGGACGGATGAAATGTACGGAAATATAAATTCAAATGTGCATGTAACTTCTGAAATAAGAGGGACGAATGTGCCGCATTTTCTAAAAGAAAGCCCATCTGTCGTAGAAAGAATTGGACTGGACTTACATGTGAATGATTTACATAATAAGGAAGATTATTTATGGTTACGTGCTTTAATTTGGCCAGAACATAAAGAAAGGCTTGAGATGTTTGATCAAGCTGCATCTTTAGTGAAAAATGAATCTGTCCAATTAATAGAAGGAGACGGTGTAGAGCTATTATCATCTATTATTGAACAAATAAGTGAAGAAGCTGTTATTTGTATTTTCCATACACATGTTGCAAATCAAATACCAGAACAAGTAAAACATAAGTTAGAAAAACAAATACAAGAAATTGGAGCAAAACGTGATGTATTCCACCTGTATAACAACATGTGGGATCGTGACCTTCATATTGATTATTATATTAACGGAAACGAATATCGTGAAACGGTTGGAGAAACAGAAGGGCATGGGAGATGGTTTAGCTGGAAGATTGGAAATGAGACGCTTATTTAGATTAATAGGGGCGCCCTCACTTGTAAAAGATGGGTCCATAGGCTCAAGCATTGACTAAATGGTTAAGGAATAAATGTATTAGTAACATACAAAAAATGCTTCGGAGAAATCCTAAGCATTTTTTGAATTACATTTAAACCCCATAATGGATCATGTACTTCTGTTCTGCTGCAGCTTGTACAATTTTTGAAGCTAACTCATTCAGCTCATCAGATTTTCTGAAGAACTTTGAGGATGTAACTGTTTCATAGAAAATTGCTAATGATTCAGGCGGGATAATTGTAATACCACAATAAGCTAAACCGTATTTCTGATTTTTAACTGTATGGAAGTAGGTTTTCATAATTGATAAATTTTGATTTAAACTACTGATAATATCATCATCAACAGATATACAATGATATTTCTCTGGTGTATAATCTTCGTAATTTTTTTGAGAAGTAAAATCGTCATTTTGTTTACGTATAATAGAAATGATTATGTAGTTCATTAGTATAGTACTTCATAAAACATCTTCGTTTCTTCTTCGTGAAGACAGTTTACTTATCGGTAAACTCATCGGGAGCCCAAGTGGCGATTTCATTCCCAGGTGCAGCGACTACAAGCCATTCCTCACATAGGACACCAGCTTGCCAACATTCATAATAATCATGAAAACCATTTAAAAAAATAATTTGTCCACTCTCTAATGTAATAATTAAATGAGGGCTTTCTAAGCCAAGTTGTATATCGGTAACTTTTTGTCTTCTTATCTTACATATTCTTTCATATTCTTCTTTCTCAGAATAAACTTCAAATTCATCTTCATTTAATGGGTAGCTTTTTTGAGGTTTATTAAATAAACACCATTTGGATTCGATATTGATATATAATTGTCCGTCATAATAAACTGAGTCGTGAAAGTTTGTGAAATGAATCTTTATAGCGCCTGGAGAAATACCAAATTGTAATCCATCAACTTGTGATCCGATGAATAGATTTTTTAACACTTTTTCAGCGTGAATTTTATCCTCTGTATTCATTATTGAATTCCTCCTTTTCATAAAAATATACCTTATATTTTTATTGTAATAAATAAATTTTCATGTAAAATGAACCTTTTGTGAAAAACGAGCGAATATAGTGTGAAGGATTATGAGAGGGGAACGGAGCTTTGGATGAATTACAATTAAAAGAATGGCTATATAAACGAAAGTATGTTATCTAAAAAAGACCTTGAGAAAGTGTTACTTTCGATTGCTGAATAGATATTTAGTAAAAGAAGCAACTAATAATTATATTATGTAAACTCTTTTTGTAAAACACCCATAAAAAAATGGATGTTTTATATTTTGATATATTAGGTGGAATATATAGTTTAAAAAAGCGGAATACTTTGCGGAAAGTTAAAGACATTTTTCGCAAAGTATTCCGCTTTTACTTCCATTAATCGGTCAAAGTTGCAACTGAAGTATGCATCTGGCCAATTTTTAATGGATAGGTCAGGAGTATTAACATAGACACCTTTTGTAAATGGAAGCATTGCTAAGCGGAAGTCTTCAACCCATCGAATACTTCCACCAGCACCTTCTGGCTGTTCCCAAGTAGCGAATATTGGCATGTTTGATAGTGCTTTTCGGTAAAAGTAAGCAGTTGCCTCATTTGGCACCTCAACAACAGCACCGCCTAATCTGTGGAAAAATACGGAGGTGGTGGAAAAGGGTAAGTTAAATCGTAATTTCTATTTGATTGCCTTCTGGATCGCCTATTACACTTTCATAATAGCCATCTCCAGTAAAACGTGGTCCATTTAATAAAGGATAACCAGCATCTTTTATCACCTTTGTTAGTTCATTCACACGTTCTTCACTACCGACAGAAAAAGCCATATGAGTATAGCCGGTTATGTTTAAATTAGGCTTATTTTCAATCCCTTTTTTACGCATAAGTTCAAGTCTTGCTCCAGATTCGAACGTAATAAAATAAGATTCAAATTGTTTCGTTTTATTATGATATAAAGAGTTTGCTTTACCATTAAAGTATTTCATATAAAAATCACGCATACATTCTAAGTCATTTACCCAAATTGCAATATGTTCAATTTTCATAGGTTTCACCAATCCTATCTGTATCAATTAGGCTTCCACTGTATTAAATTTGCATTTGCATTGCAACAATTTTGCTTCGCTATTAAAGCTAGTTGTTAATTTTTGATTATGTACGTACATACAATATGTAATTAAGTGAATGACCATCATAGTAATTACAGAAAAGGGTGAATGAAGCATATGAATCAATTTGAGCAAATGATGTACGTTGGTGTCATCATGTCTATTGTACTATCCGTAATGATTTTAGGGTCCTTATATTATAATCCTCGACTTTCGTTAACTGATTATCCGAAAGATATTCAAAAAGTAGTTTTTCCAAAATCGATTCATGAAAAAAAGCAAACCATTTATTTTAATATTGTATATAATACTATTCTTTTCGGTACTCCTTTCGTTTCTACATATATACTACATAAGCATGAAAAGTTAATGTATATGGATGCCTATTTACACACTTTTGGTATTTTAATGATTTTCAATTTAGTAGATTTACTTATAATTGATTGGCTAATTTTTTGCTGGATTACTCCAAGGTTTGTTGTGATTCCTAGTACGGAAGGTATGAAAGGATATAAAGATTATAAGTTTCATTTAAGAGGGGCTATTGTCGCTACTCAAATTTTAGCAATCGTAAGTTTATTTTTGGCGGGAATTGCCACAACTATTTAGTGTGAAGAAGGGCATGGAGCTTTTATAAAAGATAAGGAGATTTATAATATATAGAATTAGAAATGAGAATTTGATAGTATTGGAGTAAGGAGTTTTAATAACAGTATATTAAACAATATTAATATACTGTTGCAAATGTTTTGATATTATGTAAAATTATACAATTTTACGGAGGCATTTGATAAAATTCAAAAAAATTTAATGGAGGCTAATATGAAAAAAGTAATTGGCGCAGCAACAGCAACTGTTTTTGGATTGGGAGCGTTTACCACAACTGCTACCGCAGAAACAATCGTAACAGCAGATGTACTTAACGTACGTGAAAAACCGACTACAGAATCAAAAGTGGTCGAAAAAGTAAAGAATGGGCAAGAGTTAAAAGTCATAAATACCGAAGATGGCTGGTCAAAAATTGAGTTGAATGGTAAAGAAGTGTTTGTAAGTTCGGAGTTTACAAAAGATGTATATCATGTAACGGCGAATTTGTTAAATGTACGTACTGAAGCAAACACAGATTCAGAAATTCTTGGCAGACTAAAAAAAGATGATGTAATTGAATCAACGCATCAAGTAAAAGACGGATGGCTGCAATTTGAGTATAAAGGAAAAACTGCTTATGCAAACGTTTCTTTCCTATCAAGTACAGCACCAACTGAAAAGAAAACCGAAGAGAAAACGAAGCAAGTAGCGAAAGTACAAAAATCAGTTAAAGAAAAGAAAGAAGTAAAGACGCAGAAAGTAGCAAAAGCGAAAGAAACAACGAAAGCACAAGAAATAGTAAAGCCTAAAGAAGAGGCAAAAGTAGTAAAAGTTAAAGAAGAACCGAAAGCGCAAGAAATAGTAAAACCTAAAGAAGAGGCAAAAGTCAAAGAAGAAGTAAAAGTTAAAGAAGAAGAAAAAGCGCAAGAAATAGTAAAGCCTAAAGAAGAGGCAAAAATCAAAGAAGAAGTAAAAGTTAAAGAAGAAGAGAAAGTGCAAGAAATAGCAAAGGCTAAAGAAGAAGAAAAAGCGCAAGAAATAGCAAAAGTTAAAGAAGAAGAGAAAGCAAGAGAAATAGCAAAAGCTAAAGAAGAAGAGAAAGCAAGAGAAATAGCAAAAGCTAAAGAAGAAGAGAAAGCAAGAGAAATAGCAAAAGCTAAAGAAGAAGAGAAAGCAAGAGAAATAGCAAAGGCTAAAGAAGAAGAGAGAGTAAGAGAAATAGCAAAGGCTAAAGAAGAAGAGAGAGTAAGAGAAATAGCAAAGGCTAAAGAAGAAGAAAAAGCAAGAGAAATAGCAAAGGCTAAAGAAGAAGAAAAAGCAAGAGAAATAGCAAAAGCTAAAGAAGAAGAGAAAGCAAGAGAAATAGCAAAGGCTAAAGAAGAAGAGAGAGCGAAAGAAGCATCTAAAAACAACATACAGTCTGCTAAACGTGAATTAACGGTAGTAGCGACAGCGTATACTGCTGATCCAAGTGAAAATGGTACATATGGTGGACGCGTTTTAACTGCGATGGGGCATGATTTAACGGAAAATCCGAATATGAGAATTATCGCAGTTGACCCGAAAGTAATCCCATTAGGATCTAAAGTATGGGTAGAAGGCTATGGAGAAGCGATCGCTGGTGATACTGGAAGTGCAATTAAAGGTAATCGTATTGATGTTTTAATGGGTTCAAAAAGTAAAGCTATGAATTGGGGAAGACAAACTGTTAAAGTGAAAATTTTATAATAACAATAATTATCCAAATAGAAGTCAGTTCTCTTTATTGAGGCTGGCTTTTATTTTTTTAGTAGAAGGATAATAGGATTTTTAAATGACTTATTAATAAACCTGTAATAAAACATAAAAATTGTCTCATGTTTAGAAAAACTATTAAGAATGAGGTAAGGAAGTAGAACAGAAGGTTATTGAGAAGTAGAGAAGAATAGTATGTTGAAAACGAAGGGTTAACGTATAATGAAATATATAAATCGGATCAAATCGTTTACTAAACACTTTCACTCATAATAGTGTAATTAAGTTCAAAGGATAGGTGTATTTCATGAAAGAAGTAAGAGAATATATTGAAACAAAGAAACAAGGTGTATTGGAGTTGCAAATAAAAGAAACGGAAGAAAAGCTAGGTGCTGCTTTCCCAAATCAATATAGGGATCTTATTAAATTAGTTAATAATGCTGAAATAGGGGAATGGATACTATATCCGATTAAAGATAATAGAAATGTAACGAAAACTTGGGATGATATTGTTAGACAAAATATTGACATGAGAGATGAGTCTATACCAGAAAATCTTATCATAATTGGTGACGATGGTTCAGGGGATAAATTGTGCTTTAAAATAAATAATGGAAAAATGGATGATAAAATATATATTTGGTATCACGCGGATGACGAAATGGAAGAAATATCTCCGAGTTTAAAAGAATTTATTATGGAAACTATTCAGGAAGACGATGTTTTTTAGTCTTAATTATTATCATTTTGTGAATCATTCTTATAAAAGGCGAGGATAGAATATGACAATAGAATTATATGGCGCACATTGTAATGAGCGGAAAGGGTATAGAGTAATTGAAGGAAGAGGTTCATATAATCATTACTTTGGCGGTCAAGATTGTAATTTGCCAGTATGTAAGTTATGCGGTGAGAAGATGCATCAAATTCTCTGTTTTGATTTAAAAGATGGGAGACTTGCTGAACTTAAAAGTAATGAACTAAATATTTTACCATTCGTTTCATGCTTGAACTGTGCGATGGTGTGGGAACCGCAATATTTTCAGTTAAGTGATGGAGGTAAAACAGTTCAAATCATAAAGCAGCAAAATACAGAAGAATGGATAATGGAAGAGGAAGATAAGTTACCAGTTTCATTACCAAAAACAACGGTAAAGCTTATAAATATGAAAAATGAAGATATACCTACAGATGAAGATAGTTACTGGGAAGCTTTTGACTTGTTCGGTTCTGAATATGTATGTAGATTATTAGGGGCACCATTATATGCGGATCTTCCAGAGCATTTGGCGTGTCCAACTTGTTCTAAAGAGATGAAGTATGTTGCTACAATTACACAAGATATCGAGGAACGTGAACTTATTTCAGTAGTTGATTTCCAGTTTGGGGAAATGAATATATACTATTATTTATGTAAAGATTGTTCAATTATAAAAACGGAAACACAAAGTACATAACAAGACTAACATATTATATTAGTCTTGTTTTTGTATCGCAACATCATTAAGAATCGCATCAAATATATCTTTTTGCGTAAAGTTATCTGTAAAAATAGTTTCTCTGGCAACCTCAATTGTATCGTGCGGATTATACCATTTTTGGAGGGAATCTTCACCAAATTCATATCGTTTGTCCCTTGTGTTATGTCGTCTAATAATTTCCTCTAATGATAAATCAAAGTAATATGCAAATGCATTTTCATCAAAATAACGAATTAATTCTTTTAACATCTCACCATACCTATGACTGTTCAATATACCTTCTAAAATAACAAATTCACATTTTCCTTTTCCGTACTTCGTAATTTCAAATAGTAAATCATGTGATAAATTACCCATTGTGTCGTGTACTCTAAGCATATCTCTACGTACAACATCCTGTGATACTAAAAGTGTTCCTTGTCCGAAATGTTCTTGTAGTTGTTTTGCAATCGTTGTTTTACCACTTGCGGAGTTTCCTCTAAGAATGATTAAAGTGGATGTAAGTATAGGATTAGACATAATGTATTCCCCCCCAACAGCATTAATTATATAGAAAATTTTAACAAATAAAGTGAGGAAAGTGTATAATTAATATGATGGATATTTAAGGAGGGGGTAAGATGGGAGATATATTAAAAAATGCACAACCTATATGGAAACGGACTTGGTTTCGTTATCTAGGGGCATTTTTTATTGTTCAGTTACTGTTTACCCCGCATTAAAGGGCAGTAAGACCCCCACCTCAAAATTCAGCGAAAGCGAAGAAGTTAGGTGGGGGGATCAACTGCCCGTAAAAGCCCGATTGGTTCAACTAATAATCAGTAGGGGATGAACAAAACCCCCACTGATTAAAGTTTCACTTTATTTTGTGTGAAATCACTGCGTGGGCGCCAAACTTTAGGCCAGGCGGAGAGTTTTTTAATAGAATATTAAATTCTCAATTTTTCACTGAATGGTTCACACTCTATACAATCCCGCAACTTAACGTATTTACAGCATTTTTTGCGATTACATTACTACCATATGCATTAGTAGGTGCAATGAAAGATGTAACAGCAAGAAAAAATATAAAGAAATAATAGAGGTATAATATGCTTTTTCAAAAAGAAGGTTTATTGATTAGATACGTAATGGAAGATGATGCATCTATCATTTCTAAATGGTTAACGGACCCGGCAGTCCTGCGGTATTACGAAGGACGAGATAATCCGCAATCTGTAGAAAAGGTGCTTGATCATTTTATACATAGTCCAAACAGTAATGAAAAAAGATGTTTAATAGAATTTGATACCATTCCGATTGGTTACATACAAATGTACCCAGTGGATTCAGAGTGGAAAGCGTTATATGGCTATAAAGAATCACAAAATGTATGGGGTATGGACCAATTTATCGGTGAACCAGCCTATTGGGGAAAGGGAATTGGAACAAAACTCGTTCAGGCAGCAATTACATATATTATGGGTGAAATGGGAGCAGAAGCAATTGCAATGGATCCGAAAGTAAATAATGAACGAGCAATAAAGTGTTATGAAAAAAGTGGATTTAAAAAAGTAAAGATTTTAAAGGAACATGAGTTGCATGAGGGGAAATTAGAAGATTGTTGGATGATGGAATATAAACAATAATAATGGCTTATACAAATAAAGGGGGATGTGTGAAATGAAAAAAGCATTAATCGTAATTGATGTGCAAGCGGGTATGTATACAGCTGGAATGCCAGTACATAATGGGGGAAAGTTTTTACAAACATTGCAAGAGCTTATTAGGGAATGTCGTTCAAATGATATTCCAGTTATTTATATCCAACATAACGGTCCTAAAGACCATCCGTTAGAAAAAGGTACGGATGGATGGCGAATCCATGCGGCCATCGCTCCGCAAGAAGGAGATAATATAGTTGAAAAGACGACTCCAGATTCATTCCATAATACAAACTTAAGCGAAGTGTTACAAGAGAAAGGAATTGAACACGTTATTCTTTCGGGAATGCAAACAGAGTATTGTGTAGATACGACAACGCGCAGAGCATATAGTGAAGGGTATAAAGTAACGTTAGTGAGTGATGCGCATAGTACATTTAATACAGAAGTGTTACGTGCTGAAGATATTGTGAAACATCATAACGCAGTATTGGGAGCGTTTGCGGATGTTGTTGCAGTAAAAGACTTAAAAGTGGCTGCCTCTAAATAAGAGGCAGTTTTTTATTAGAAAAAATAGCGTCAAATATTGTTAGTAATTCGGTATTTTGAAATAATCACTTATATAATTTCACGTACCATAATGAAAAAATACAAAAAAGGAGCACCACATAGTTAAAAAGGGCGCTCCTGCATTAAAACGTTACTTTTTCTTATCTTTATCCAATATATTTTGTTCTTCAGCAAACTCTGTACCATATGCAAAGCGGCGATTAATACGAATGTTATCATTGTTGTGCCTTGTATGAGAGTTAGAGAAGCGATGAACGATTACTTCAGATAAAGTGAAGACGATGGCAGAAAGGATACTGCCCCATGCAATTTGCATATAGTTGTCTAATAAAATATTACCGAAAATCCATACGCTTAAATATGTTAATAAGAAATCCGACATAATGGCACCAGTATTGCCAATTCGATTTAAAATAATTTTATCAACGAACATGTAGGATACGATTGTAACAAAGAGACTGAATGAAATAATTTGAACAAACGTTGCAGGGAAAAATAAAGCAAGCCCAATGCTAAATGCGATAATGCACGATATAAACTTGATAAGCACTACTGTGAAATCATTCAAAATTTACACCTCCGATTTATACATAGTTTTTCAATAAATTCTGGAGTTCATACATTGTAACGGATTTATTTACATAAAACTTTTTCATGTTCGGAATTTAGTCTAAATATTATAAAAACAATGAAAAAATGTTATAGTAAAATGAGAGTGTATGACATTTTTAGGTAAGGGGGAATCCAAGATGTGGATTACTTCAGAAGTAGAAATTCCAGATGAGTTAATTGATCACCTTGAGCAAGGAAAGTTAGTATTATTTGTTGGAGCGGGAGTTTCTATGAAAGGGAAATCAAACTTACCGAATTTTGATGATTTAGTTGATGAAATTGCAAAAACGTTATATGTCGAAAAACGTGAAATAACAGAGCCACATGATTATTATCTTGGCAAAATTGCGAAAACAAAAGATGTACATCAAGTCGCAAGAGATCTCGTTCATATAGAGAAATCAAAACCGAATCCATTGCATTATGCAATTCCAAGGTTATTTCCTTTAGATACAGATATCCGCATTGTAACAACAAATTTTGATCAACATTTTACAACTGCAATTAAAGAAATAAATAGAGATATCAATGTTTATTACGCTCCAGCTTTACCGACTGGGAGAGCTTTTAAAGGTCTTGCTTACATACATGGTAATGTAGAACAGGAGAAAGAGGCTTTAATTTTAACAGATGGTGATTTTGGAAGGGCTTACTTAACGGAAGGGTGGGCGAGAAGGTTTTTAGTTGATCTATTCTCAAATTACACCGTTTTATTCGTTGGATATAGTCATAATGACCCAGTAATGAAATATTTAGCAACTGGTTTACCACCAAGTACAAGACGATTTGCTTTTGTCGCACAAGGAGAAAATACGTACCACTGGGAACATTTGGGGATAAGGCCAATTGTGTATCCGAATAAGGTGAATAATCATCAATCCCTTGTAAAAGCGGTAAAACGCTGGGCTGAATTAATGGGTGATAATTATATTACGAAAAGAATGCGTATTCGGGATATTGTAACGGTTCCCCCGTCAGTAGAACAGGAACAATTATCATACATAAAGCAATCGATTAAAAAAATTGAAACAGTACGTTACTTTGTGGAATTTGCTCATGATTATGAATGGGTCGAATGGTTAGAAGCAGAAGGTAAATTACAAAATTTGTTTATGCTTACGCCAAACTATAATGAAGTAGATGAATTACTTGCAGAATGGTTAGTGGAACAATTTCTTTTTAGTCATCAGAAAGAATTATTTCAATTAATTTATAAAAACTATTCTAAAATATCACCGTTATTATGGAGAACAATTTGTAACTACTTAAACGAAACGAAGAGTAAGATGGACCCGTTGTTGTTTGCAAGGTGGACACTCCTTTTATTAGAAACAGCTGAAAAAGATAGTAGCTCTATAGAAAAGATTTCTAAGTTACTGCAAAAATGTTCTTTTCCTGAGCATAAAGAAATTGCCTTATTGTTACTAACTTTTATTTTAGACGGAAAACTGAAGTTGAAACGTGTAAGAAAATGGGGAAATGATACGCAAGAATCAATAGAACTCGAGGAATCGAGTCGCTTACCAGTATCTACATTTTCTCATGTGGAGCAAATTTGGAACGAAAAGATGAGGCCATATATCGCTTATTATGCTGTTCCAATTATGATGATTGGATTAGAAAAATTGAGAATGTTGTCGTTAAGACAAACGGCACTGAAAAAAAGAAATAAGGAAAATGTAGAGAAAGAGTTTCATCAAAATGATCTTGCATTTTTAATACGAATTGTAAAAGAGTGTCTAACTTATTTATGCGAAAACAATGAGAAAAAAGCGGATTATTATATTACAGAAATGATAGAAGCAAATAGCGTACTTCAAAAGCGAATTGCAATTGATGCGATGAATAAAAATATTTTTGTTCGTGTAGATGACAAAATGAAATGGTTGTTACATGAAGGACTTCTTTTAGATTTCACTTATAAACACGAAGTTTTTCAACTTTTAAAAAGGCATTATGCACATTGTTTAGAAAAAACAAAAGAAGAAGTCACTCGAACTGTAATAAAGCATCTTACAGAAGAGCGGGTATTTGATGCATGTCTCGTATTAGACTTATTATTCAAGTGTGATTCGAATAGCCCATCTACGGCAAATGGGTATGAGTTAATGAAGCAAAAGCATCCTCATTTTCATTCTGAACGATACAGTGTACAAAAGAAAGAGGATACAGCAGAAAGCATTACTTGTAATGTAACTGCTGACGGATTATTGCAGCTGAAAGATGTTGAAATTATGAAGCAAGTTCAGCAATTTTCGCAAGATGGTGTTTTTGAACAACGCCATTTTTTAGAGATGTTATCAAAAGCATGTAAATTAAACACAGAGTGGAGTATTTCATTTGCATACCAATTAGTAGGAGTGCAAGAAATAAGTAATGAAGTATGGTTTGTTTGTATTAGAGAATGGCGAAATAATCGAGGATTGACGAATGAGCAAATCCAAAAAATTATTCCGCTATTGCAGAAATTTGTTAGAAATACTGCTTTTCATTGGTTAATTAGTAGTTTTCTATATGAAATTAGTAATCGACTAGAAGAATTAGAAGAGAATAGTATACGTGTTGTAAAACGATTTGCATTTTCAGTGTTTCCTCAAGTTATGAAGAGTGATACAGACTTTAAGCTTGGGAAACAAGATTTTTATAATGAATCAATTCAGCATCCAGTTGGAAAAATGACGGCTGTATTATTAAAGTTGTTATCATATGATCATTTATACGATCGTAATGTATATGAATATTTATTTTTATTTGAAGAACAAGTAAGAGTTAATTCGGAACGAACAAACTTTATGTTTGCTCGTTTAATAGCAGATATTACATTCCTATATCATATTGAAAAACAATGGTGCCGAAAATATTTGTTACCATACTTAGATTTAAAAAAACAAAATGAGATTACGGAATATGCATGGGCCGGCTTATGTTACACGCAAATAAATCTACCTTTATTTACAGAAATGAAGCGATTTATTAAGTATGCGATAGAACATTTGGAAGTATTACATCCGCATACGAGAGAAGCTTTCTTGAAGTGGCTTAGCTTTGTATTTATTAAATGTGTACTATATTGGGATCAAAAAACAGATTGGTTATACCCGTTACTCATACTAGAAAATGAAGAAAATAAAATTAAGTTTATGCAGTTTTTATGCTATTACGTCAAAACATTAAGTGTAAAAGAACAACAAAAATTTTGGACAGCTTGGCTCAGTGTATTTTTGCGAGAACGACCAAAAATGGGTGAGATAACTGCAAGAGAATATGTAATGCTTTTACGTATTATTTTATACATGGATGAAATATTAGAAAAAGGATTATGTATTATGTCTCGTGCATTTTCAAGTGTACATGGTAAATGTGCAGGTGAGGAAATGAAGCAGTTATTGATTGAAATGCTTCATAAAAAAGAAAGTATGAAAGCGCATAAAGAAATATTTGCAAATGTGTTTTTTATTTTACTACAAACATGTCACGAAGCCGTTTTATTTGAAAAAGAAATCATAAAAATAAAAGAATTATTAGTTCAGTATGAAGTAGAGGAATATGTTTTACATTTACTAGAAAATGAAATAATTCGCATAGGAATTGTAATGGGTGATTTACAAAAAGAATTATAGGACGAAAGTGGAATTTAAAAAAATATATAAAAAGTTGTTGACAGTGTTTTGAAAAGCGTTCTATAATACGAATCATACTTATTCAATTTCAAAAACATTTGAATAAACAAAGTGCAATGAAGAGATCACAGTAGTGGTTAGTCTTACTGTAACAGAGAGCTGGTGGTTGGTGTGAACCAGTACAGGGATAATCATGAATTACAGTCTTGGAGCATCTTTTTCGTAATAAAGATAGTTTGTCTTTATGAGGAAAAAGCGGTCAATTGATCGTTAACAGTGAAGAGAGGTAGACGGAAAGTTAGTCTACAACTAGGGTGGTACCGCGATAAATATCGTCCCTACTGATTTATTCAGTAGGGACTTTTTGTATTTTAGTGGTTCAACTTGAAAATTAAATAGTCATGCATTGAAAGGAAAAGCAGTAGTTGTTGTTTCCCTGTAACAGAGAGCTGGTGGTTGGTGCAAACCAGTACATAAACAAGAGCGAATTACAGTCCTGGAGCATCTTTTTCGTAGTAAAGATAGTATTGTCTTTATGAAGGGAAAGACGGTCAGATGATCGTTAACAATGAAGAGAGGTAGACGAAAGAAGTCTACAACTAGGGTGGTACCGCGATAAATATCGTCCCTACTGATTGGATCAGTAGGGCTTTTTTGTACAAAAAAGTGGATTTTTAACTAGTAGTTTATGTCTGTGTACGAATTATTAGTTTAAAATAAGAAGAGGTATCGATTCCACTATAAATTTGTATAATTAGTCAGTTCAGAAAATAGAGAATTTTTTATTCTCTTACTATACTTTTAAAACATTAGAGGAGGATTTCCAAATGGCAAATCATGAATTAGATCAATTACGTAAACAGGTAGATGAAATTAACTTACAACTATTACACCTTTTAAACAAACGTGGTGAAATTG
This sequence comes from Bacillus sp. BR3(2024), assembly GCF_039134555.1. NCBI lineage: Bacteria > Bacillati > Bacillota > Bacilli > Caryophanales > Bacillaceae > Bacillus > Bacillus sp. BR3(2024). The sequence continues at coordinate 2,786,713 of NZ_CP152433.1, read as the reverse complement.
TTCAAAAAATTGGAGAGCAAAAGCAAGTACAAGGCACGAAACGCTTTGATCCAGTACGTGAGCGTGAAGTACTTGATATGATCGCAGAGCATAACGAAGGACCATTCGAAACATCAACAGTTCAACATATTTTCAAAACGATTTTCAAAGCAAGCTTAGAGTTACAAGAAGATGATAACCGTAAAGCGTTACTAGTATCACGTAAAAAGAAACAAGAAAATACAATCGTTGATGTAAAAGGTGAATTGATTGGAAACGGAACACAAACGTTCATTATGGGACCTTGTGCAGTAGAAAGTTTAGAACAAGTTCGTCAAGTAGGGCAAGCGATGAAAGACCAAGGCTTAAAATTAATGCGCGGTGGTGCATTCAAACCGAGAACTTCTCCATATGATTTCCAAGGTTTAGGAGTAGAAGGACTTCAAATTTTACGTCAAGTAGCAGACGAGTTTGACTTAGCAATTATTAGTGAAATTTTAAATCCGAACGATGTTGAAATGGCATTAGACTACGTTGATGTAATTCAAGTTGGCGCACGTAACATGCAAAACTTCGATTTATTACGAGCTGTAGGTAAAGTTAACAAACCAGTATTATTAAAACGTGGATTAGCAGCAACAATTGATGAGTTCATTAACGCAGCGGAATACATCATTGCGCAAGGTAACGATCAAATTATTCTTTGTGAGCGCGGTATCCGCACATACGAAAGAGCAACACGTAACACATTAGACATTTCTGCAGTACCAATTTTAAAGAAAGAAACACATTTACCAGTTATCGTTGATGTAACACATTCAACTGGACGCAGAGATTTATTATTACCAACAGCGAAAGCGGCACTAGCAATTGGCGCAGATGCAGTAATGGCTGAAGTTCATCCAGATCCAGCAGTTGCATTATCAGATTCTGCACAACAAATGGACATTCCAGAATTCCATAGATTCATGGATGAGTTAAAAGGTTTCAAAAATAAATTATCTTAATTCCATATCATATATGCGTTGAAGAGGAAACAGTAGTGCTTATCTCACTGTTAAAGAGAGCTGATGGTCGGTGTGAATCAGTACAAAGGTAAGCATGAATTACAGCCTTGGAGCATCTTTCCCGACAACTTTTGGAGGGTAAGACGGTCAAACGATCGTTAAAGAAGAAGAGAGGTAGACGAAAGAAGTCTACAACTAGGGTGGTACCGCGATAAACATCGTCCCTACTGAGCGCTCAGTAGGGACTTTTTTGTACAAAAAAATAGTAAAGGGGCAAGAGAAATGAGATACATTACAGCTGGAGAATCACATGGACCGCAGTTAACAGTTATTTTAGAAGGTGTACCAGCAGGTTTGACACTTACGGCGGAACATATTAATAAAGAATTATTAAGAAGACAAAAAGGTCATGGACGCGGAAGACGTATGCAAATTGAAACAGATACAGTTGAAATTGTAAGTGGTGTTCGTCACGGGATGACACTTGGATCACCGATTACGTTAATTGTAAAAAATGATGATTTCAAACATTGGACGAAAGTAATGGGTGCAGAGCCAATTTCTGAAAAAGAAAGTAAGGACATGAAACGTACAATTACAAAACCACGTCCAGGACATGCGGATTTAAATGGAGCAATTAAATATGGTCATCGTGATATAAGAAACGTATTAGAGCGCTCATCTGCAAGAGAAACGACAGTTCGTGTAGCTGCTGGTGCAGTTGCAAAACAAATTTTAAGCGAATTAGGCGTGGAAATTGCAGGACATGTTCTTGAAATTGGTGGAGTAAAAGCAAAACATATTTCAAACTTACCGATTGAAGAAATCCAAACGATAACTGAAAACTCACCAGTTCGATGTTTAGATAAAGAAGTAGAGCAAGAAATGATGGATGCGATTGACAACGCAAAAAGTAGCGGAGATTCAATCGGTGGTATTGTGGAAGTCATTGCAGAAGGTATGCCGATTGGCGTCGGTAGTTACGTCCATTACGATCGTAAATTAGATGCAAAACTTGCTGGTGCAATTATGAGTATAAATGCATTTAAAGGTGCTGAAATCGGCGTAGGTTTTGAAGCGGCACGACAACCAGGAAGCAAAGTGCATGATGAAATTCTGTGGGATGAAGAAAAAGGATACACGAGAAGAACGAATAATGCCGGCGGTTTAGAAGGCGGTATGACAACAGGTATGCCAATTATCGTAAGAGGCGTGATGAAGCCAATTCCTACTTTATACAAACCGTTAGCAAGCGTTGATATTGATACGAAAGAAGCATTCCAAGCGAGTATTGAAAGATCTGATAGTTGCGCAGTACCAGCGGCGGGTGTAGTAGCTGAATCTGTTGTGGCATGGGAACTTGCAGATGCACTAGTCGAACAATTCGGAAAAGATCGTATGGAATTATTAAAACAAAACATTATGAAACACAATAACTACGCAAAAGAATTTTAATAAAAAGGTGGGTTTAACGTGCAAGTAAAAGATCAACTATCATCATTACAACCATATAAACCAGGTAAATCACCAGAACAAATGAAAGAAGTGTACGGAGATCATTCGTTTGTGAAATTAGCATCGAATGAAAATCCATTCGGCTGTTCGCCACGTGTTTTAGATGAGCTGCAAAAATCGTGGTTGGAACATGCTTTATATCCTGACGGAGGTGCTACAACGCTCCGTCAAACAATTGCAGATAAGTTGCATGTGCAAATGGAACAAGTACTTTGTGGTAGTGGTTTAGATGAAATCATTCAAATAATAAGCCGCGCCGTATTACGAGCGGGAGATAACATTGTAACAGCAGGTGCAACATTCCCACAGTATCGTCATCATGCCATTATAGAAGGTTGCGAAGTGAAGGAAATTGCGTTAAATAACGGTGTATACGACTTAGAAGAAATTTCTTCAGTAGTAGATAACGATACAAAAATTGTATGGATTTGTAACCCGAACAATCCAACAGGCACATATGTGAATGACCGAAAATTGACTCAATTCATTGAAGGTATTAGTGAAAATACGTTAATTGTCATTGATGAAGCGTACTATGAATACGTAACAGCAAAAGATTTCCCTGAGACATTACCGCTTTTAGAAAAACATAAAAACATTCTTGTACTTAGAACGTTTTCTAAAGCATACGGATTAGCTTCTTTCCGCGTTGGATATGCGATCGGACAGGAAGAGCTAATTGAGAAATTAAATGTCGTACGTTTACCATTTAACGTATCTTCATTAGCGCAAAAAGCAGCTACGATTGCTTTTGGTGATAACGAGTTTATTGAAGAAATAGTTCGTGTGAATACAGAGGGATTACAACAATACGAAAGCTTTTGTAAGGAAAATGAAATTCCATTTTATCCATCGCAAACAAATTTCATCTTCTTGCCAGTTGAGAATGCAGGAGAGATTTATGAAGCTTGTGCACATGCAGGGTTTATTATTCGTCCATTCCCAAATGGTGTCCGTATTACAGTTGGAACAAGGGAGCAAAATGAAGGGGTGATTTCAGTGTTACAACAACACTTTGAAAATAAAAAAAGAAAGTCTCGAGATGAGGAAAATGCGTAAAAAGGTAGTATTAATTGGAACTGGTTTAATCGGAGGCTCTCTCGCATTAGCAATTAAGAAAGAGCACGATGTAACGATAACAGGTTATGATATATTTCAAGAACAAGTAGAGCGTGCAAAAGAATTACATGTAGTAGATGAAATAGCAATTAATTTACAGCATGCATGTGAAGAGGCACATTTAATTATTTTTGCTTCTCCAGTTGAAGAAACGAAGAAGCTATTACACAAACTTGCGTCATTCCGTTTACGAGAAGATGTTATAGTGACTGATGTTGGTAGTACAAAAGGCACGATTATGAATGAAGCAGAAACTTTATTTTCAAAGGAAGTATCTTTCATTGGTGGACATCCAATGGCAGGTTCTCATAAAACGGGAGTTGAAAGTGCAAAAGCGCATTTATTTGAAAATGCATTTTACATTTTAACACCTATGCATCATGTGCCAAATGAACAAGTGGAAGAGTTAAAAGATTGGTTAAAAGGAACGGGATCACATTTCCTTGTTTTAAATACAGAAGAACATGACTATGTAACAGGGATCGTTAGTCATTTCCCGCACCTTATCGCAGCAGGTTTAGTGAAGCAAGTAGAGAAACATGCAGGAGATAATCCGCTCATTCATCAGCTAGCTGCTGGAGGGTTTAAAGACATTACACGTATCGCATCTAGTAGTCCGAAAATGTGGAGTGATATTGTAAAGCAAAATCGAGAGCATTTAATGGTATTATTAAAAGAGTGGATCTCTGAAATGGAAGATTTATATAAAACAGTTTCTACCGGAGATGCAGGCGAGATTCAAAACTATTTTGCAGATGCGAAAGAATACCGTGATTCTTTACCAGTAAGAAAGAGAGGGGCAATTCCTGCCTATCACGACTTATACGTCGATGTATTAGATAAGGTGGGGGCATTGGCTCATATTACGAGTATTTTAGCGCGCGAGGAAATTAGTATTACGAACTTGCAAATATTAGAAGCGCGTGAAGGACTGCTTGGGGTATTACGTATTAGCTTCCAAAGGGAAGAAGATCGTATGAAAGCAAAGCTAGCGCTTGGAGAAGAAGAATACCAAACTTATGAAACAATTTAAATGAGAAGGTGAAAAACGTGAAAGAAAGAACAATACAACCTGTTAATAACGGATTGAATGGCAATATTACAATCCCAGGTGATAAATCCATTTCACACCGTGCTGTTATGTTCGGTTCTATTGCAGAAGGGAAAACAACAATTAAAGGTTTCTTGCCCGGTGCAGACTGTTTAAGTACGATTTCATGTTTTAAAGAAATGGGAGTAGAAATTACGCAAAACGGTGATGAGGTTACTGTAGTTGGTAAAGGATTAGAAGGTTTACAAGAACCGAAAGCTGTATTAGATGTTGGTAATTCTGGTACAACAATCCGATTAATGTCAGGTATACTAGCTAACACACCATTTTTCTCTTGCGTACAAGGTGATGAATCTATCGCAAAAAGACCGATGAAGCGTGTAACAAACCCATTAAAACAAATGGGCGCAAACATAGACGGCCGAGAAGAAGGAACATTTACACCGTTAACAATACGTGGTGGAGATTTAAAAGCAATTGAATATATTTCTCCTGTTGCAAGTGCACAAGTAAAGTCAGCTATTTTACTTGCAGGTCTTCGTGCAGAAGGTGTAACAGCTGTTACAGAACCACATATTTCCCGCGACCATACGGAAAGAATGCTTGAAGCATTTGGTGTTAAAGTAACTCGCGAAGGGAAAACAGTGAAGCTGTCAGGTGGACAAAAATTAACAGCAACAGACATTCAAGTGCCAGGTGACGTATCATCAGCAGCATTTTTCTTAGTAGCAGGTGCAATCATCCCAAATAGTAAACTAGTATTACAAAATGTAGGGATGAATCCAACCCGTACCGGTATTATTGATGTTTTAGAAAAAATGGGTGCTACGTTCACTGTAGATCTAATTAACGAAGGGGCATCGGAACCAGCTGCAAATATTACAATCGAAACATCTTCATTAAAAGGAATTGAAATTGGCGGAGATATTATCCCTAGATTAATCGATGAGATTCCTGTAATCGCATTAGCGGCAACGCAAGCAGAAGGAATTACAGTAATTAAAGATGCACACGAATTAAAAGTAAAAGAAACAAACCGTATTGATACAGTCGTTGCTGAATTAACGAAACTAGGAGCTCGCATAGAAGCAACTGATGACGGTATGATCATTTACGGAAAATCAGCTCTAAAAGGCAATACAGTAAATAGTTATGGTGATCACCGTATCGGAATGATGCTTGCAATTGCTGGTTGCCTGGCAGAAGGAAAAACAATTATTGAAGATGCAGAAGCAGTAGGTGTATCATATCCTACATTCTTTGACGAACTTCAAAAATTAGATAAATAAAAAGGATGGAAAGCAGATACGTGATGTATCTGCTTTTTTTGTTAAAACGTCCTTGTAGTTTCACTTACCGAACTATAATAGTAAGAATTATGATACAATTCAAACAGGGAATGGAGGAGAATTATATGAATGTCATACAATTAAAAGAAGATAAGTTCAGAGAAGCATTACGTTTATCAGAATACGCTTTTCAATATAAAGTAGATGAGGAACGATTACAGCAGCAACTTACAAAGATGAAGGAAAGTCATGAAGTATACGGTATTATGGAAGGTGAGGACTTAGCTGCAAAACTACACCTCATCCCGTTTCATATTTACATAGGTAAAGAAAAATTTAAAATGGGTGGCGTTGCAGGAGTAGCGACGTATCCAGAGTACAGAAGAAGTGGGTATGTAAAAGAGCTACTTCAACATTCACTTCAAACAATGAAAAAAGATGGCTTTACAGTCTCTATGTTACACCCATTTGCTGTTACATTTTACCGTAAATACGGCTGGGAACTTTGTGCGAATCTTCTCGTATGTCATTTGACAAAGAGTGATTTAGTTATGAAAAAACAAGTGAATGGTACTGTGAAACGTTTCAATAAAGAAAATCACCCAGAAGAGGTCGAGAAGCTTTATGAAACATTTGCAGAACATTTTTCTGGTATGCTAGTTCGCAATGAAAAATGGTGGTTACAAGCTGTTTATGAGGATTTAACATTAGCAATTTATTACGATGAAAATAAAAGTGCAGCCGGCTATATGTTATATAAAATAGAAAACTATAAAATGACAGTAGATGAATTTGTTCCACTGCATAATGAAGCACGAAATGGTCTATGGAATTTTATTTGCCAGCATGATTCTATGATTAAAGAGCTTGAAATGACAGTAAGTGAAAACGAACAGTTGTTATATACATTGCAAGAACCACGTGTGAAAACAGAAATAAAACCATATTTTATGGGAAGAATTGTAGATGTAGAGCAGTTCTTAAAACAGTATGAGTTAAACTGGAACAATGTACAACAAGAAGTCATTTTACATATTACAGATTCATTTGCACCGTGGAATAATGTATCGGTGAGACTTGCAAATTATGAAATAGCAATTATAGAAGAACCAATGGATAAAGGGATCAAGCTAGATATAAATGCACTATCTACAATACTGCTTGGATACAAACGCCCATTAGAACTAAATGAATTAGAATTAATTAGCGGAAGCGAAGAGGAAATACGGGCATTTGAGAATGTAGTACCAGTGCGCAAGCCGTTTATTTATGATTTCTTTTAATTTGCATATAAGATGGAGTTGTTTCGAACAAAATTTTGGGATAGCTCCATCTCATTGTATTAATTTTTGTCGGTAAGTTGATATATCCTGAAAATCGCTGATATAATTTTATTCACATACAAGAGAATAGAATCGCAACTATACGTTGTCACGCACTTGACTTTTATTCCCTGTAATTTATAATTAAAAACGGAATGAATTTTCATTCCTGAAAATAGAGGTGGAAAAAATGGCTAAAAACAAACAAGAGGATATTTTTGATGCTGCGATGCAACTTTTTGCAGAGCGTGGTTACGATGGTACGACAATTCCAATGATCGCTGAAAAAGCAAATGTCGGTGCGGGTACTATTTATCGCTATTTTGAAAATAAAGAGGCGCTTGTTAACTCATTATTTTCAAAAAGTATGTTACAGCTTTCTGAAATGATAAAAACGGATTTTCCTGTTGAAGCAAATATTCGTGAACAGTTTAGTCATACGTATAACCGTTTATTTGAATTTGCGAGAAACAATGTGGATGCTTTTTTATTTACAAATTCTCACTGTGATAGTTATTTTCTTGATGAGCAGAGTAAGAAAATATTTGACGATTTTATAGGCTTCTTTATGAATATTATTGAAGATGGAATCGCAAAAGGTTTGCTTCGTCCATTGCCTCCAGTTGCTTTAATTATTATTGTATATCAACCGTTAGAAAAATTAACGAAAGTAATTGCAACAGGGCAATTAGAATACTCGAAAGAGTTAGTAAAAGAATTGGAAGAAAGCTCTTGGAACGCTATTAGAATCATTTGATTCTATAGCTTTATAAGGACAGGAATGAATATTCATTCCTAAATAGAATTAAAAAATGAGAGTAGGAGAGGGTATTTGTGCAACTAAAGGAATGAATATTCATTCCGGAAAGACTAGTTTAATAGAGTTTACAAAATAATGTAATAGAATAATAGGAATGAATATTCATTCCGTAACTAACGTAAATTTTAATCGCGGGAGATGATGCAAATGAGCAAGCTGAAAAATTGGAGAAGTTTATCTTTTCTATTATGGATAGTTATTACCATTACAATGATCGTAACGATGCCTAATATGGATAAATTAGTGAAAGAAAAAGGGCACATTACGATTCCTAATACAGAACAAAGTAGTATTGCTGACAAAATGATAAAAGAAATGGATAAAGACGGGACAGAAAAGTATGACATTATAGTTGTTTTTAATAGTGACAGTAAAACAGCTTTAACGACTGAGCAAAAAGAGGAAATAATAAAAACAATCAACGCTTTGCAAAATGAAAAAGAACAATTAGGAATTAAAGAAGTTGTTTCACATTTAGATAATAAAGAATTAGAGAAACAATTAGTTTCTAAAGATAATACGACTATTTTAACGCAAATATCGATAGATAAAAAGCATGGTGAAATATCGAAAGTTACAAATAACCTTCATAATAAAGTGAAAACGAAAGGGGTAACAACGTACTTAACAGGAAGTGATTTAATAGCAGGAGATTTCCTTACATCTTCTCAAGAGGGAGTGAAAAAGACTGAAGTTATTTCAATCATTTTCATTCTTGTAATATTAATCATTGTATTCCGTTCACCTATTGTTCCAATTGTTTCTCTTCTTACTGTTGGGGTATCATATTTAGTTTCAATGGGGATTATTGCTCATTTAGTAGATCAATTTAATTTTCCATTTTCTAACTTTACACAAGTGTTTGTCGTTGTTGTCCTGTTTGGGGTTGGAACAGACTATAACATTTTATTATTTACGAGATTTAAAGAAGAATTAAGTAAACAAGAAAACGCATTTTTGGCTACGAAAGAAACATTTAAATCGGCAGGGAAAACCGTTTTATATAGCGGGATAGCAGTACTAATTGGTTTTGCATCTCTTGCTTTAGCGAGTTTTAAACTATATCAATCTACTTCAGCGGTAGCAATTGGTGTCGCAGTTTTATTACTAGTATTAACTACGTTAAATCCGTTTTTTATGGTGCTTTTAGGAAAAGGGATGTTTTATCCCGTTAAAACATTTAAAGGTCATGAAGACAGTCGTCTATGGGGATTCTTTGCGAAAAACTCAGTAGTGAGACCATTTGTAGCTTTAATTATTGTATTCGTGATATCAATTCCTTTCATATTAAAGTATTCTAATACACTTAATTACAACGATTTATTTGAAGTAGACAATAAATATGAGTCGAAAATGGGGATTAACGTAATAGAAGAACATTTTCCACCTGGTTTTTCTTCACCAAGTACGTTAGTCATTCAATCGAATAACAAGTTAGATGAGGCGAGTTCGCTTCAAACTTTAGATGAACTAACTGATAAGATTTTGAAAGTAAAAGGTGTTTCAGAAGTATATTCACCGACACGTCCAACTGGTGATAGGATTAAAGAACTATATATAAATAAACAAGCGGGTGAACTAAATACAGGTTTAGGAGATGCCAATGGTGGTATAAAGGAAATTAATGATGGATTAACTACTGCGAAAGATAAGATGGGTAATAAGGACTCAAATAGTCTTGCGAACGTTCAAAAGTTAATTGATGGAACAAATGAAGCGAAAAGTGGTGTATCAGCATTAGGAACAGCTTTAAATCAACTATCCAATGGCATAAATGACGGAGCACAAGGTGCGCGGCAAATTGAGAGTGGGTTAACTTCAGTAAATGAAAATATAAGTGTATTATCTCAAGCAACTTCACAACTTCATGCTGGCTATACACAGTTAGAAAAAGGTTTAAGTTCTTACGATCAATACTTCGGAAGTATTTCTCAAGCGATTGACGGTGCGAAGAAAGGTTATGAACAAATTGAAATGTTAATGACCAATTTCATTCAAACGAAACCAGAATTAGCAAATGATCCTAACATTCTGCAGACGATAGGAATTGCTAAAGAGGCTCAAAAGCAATTAGGTGGGCTTTCAAATGAATTAAATAAATTGAAAGCGCAGCATAATGCGGCGATGGGATCATTTAAAGAAGCGAATCAATCGTTATTGAAAGTGGATAATGGCTTAAAAGAAATGAACAATGGAGTTACTAAGTTACAAAAAGGAGCAGCTGATCTTAAAAATGGATTAAATGAAGGTGCTTCAGGTTCAAAACAAATTGCGAACAAGTCATCTGAGTTACAAACCGGATTAACGAAAATAAACGATGGGCAAGGTCAGCTATTAACCGGACTGAAAGACTTGCAAGAACAGATGGGTCAATTACAATCCGGACTAACTAAAAGTACAGAAGGCCTTGAAAAGGTAAGTAATGGCCTAGGGGATGCTCAGAAATATTTAGGAGAACTGAACGAATCAAAAAGCTCTGAGAAATTCTATATTCCAAAAGAAGTTTTGGAGGGAGAAGATTTCCAAAAAGCTTTGAATACGTACATGTCACATGATAGAAAGACTGCTAAAATGACAATCATTTTAGACGTAAATCCGTATTCAAAAGAAGCGATGCCAATTATTCAAGAAATCAATAACACAATAGATGGTACTTTGAAGGGGTCGGAATTAAATCATGCGAAAACAGCAATCGGAGGAACGACAGCTAGAAACGTTGATTTAAAAGAAGTAACTGGGCAAGATTTCTTACGTACAGCTACAATTATGTTAATTGGAATCGCGATTGTATTAATTGTGATTACACGTTCATTATTAAACACCATCTTTATTATTGGATTGTTACTATTAGCTTACTTTGCATCATTAGGGATAAGTGAACAAATTAGTACGCATATTTTACATGTAGATTCATTAAGCTGGAATGTTCCATTCTTTAGTTTCATAATGATTGTCGCTTTAGGAGTGGATTATAGTATTTTTGTAATGATGAGATACAATGAGTTAGAAGGGGACCCAGCGACGAAAATTGTAACTGCTTCTCGTCATATCGGAGGAGTCGTATTATCAGCGGCACTTATTTTAGGTGGTACATTTGCTGCATTAATCCCTTCAGGTGTATTAACGCTTATACAAGTAGCATCCGTAGTTGGCGTTGCGTTGTTACTATTAGCTATCATTGTGATGCCAATATTGTTACCTGCTTTAATAGGTTTAACGAGTAAAATGAAGAGTTACAAAGAGAAAATAAGAAATAAGAAGAGACTGTAGGGAATGATTTCTCTACAGTTTTTTCGGTATATAATATTTCAGATGAAAATGAATCCGATGTATGACAGAATGAGCAGTGAAAGGTTATATGAGAAAGAGGTCGATGATATACATACAATAGCTAGGGGAATGGACAAAAACTATCCGATTTCATTGTAGAAAGGTAATCAACCGTTGCTATTCATCCAGCTTCTACTATATAATAGCTATAGTCTACAATAATTGAGTCGTAATATGCGATTTTTTAAGACAATCGGTGAGAAAACGCTGAAATAAGCGGTATTAGTAGGAGGACACAAATGATTACAGTAAGTAACGTTAGTTTGCGTTTCGCGGATCGCAAATTATTTGAAGATGTTAACATAAAATTCACGCCAGGTAACTGCTACGGTTTAATCGGAGCAAACGGTGCTGGTAAATCTACATTTCTAAAGATTTTATCTGGGGAAATTGAACCATCAACAGGTGACATACATATTACGCCAGGTGAGCGTCTAGCAGTATTAAAACAGAACCATTTCGAATATGAAGAGTTCCCAGTATTAGAAACAGTAATTATGGGTCACACGCAACTTTACAAAGTAATGCAAGAGAAAAATGCTATTTACATGAAAGAAGACTTTAGTGATGAAGATGGTATGCGTGCTGCTGAACTTGAAGGTGAGTTCGCTGAGCTTAACGGTTGGGAAGCTGAGTCAGAAGCTGCAATCCTTCTTAAAGGTTTAGGTATTGGTGAAGATCTTCATGATAAGAAATTGTCAGAATTAACTGGGGCAGAGAAAGTAAAAGTATTACTTGCTCAAGCTTTATTCGGTCAACCTGACATTCTATTATTAGATGAGCCTACCAACCACTTGGACTTAAAAGCGATTCAATGGTTAGAAAACTTCTTAATGAACTTTGAAAACACAGTTATCGTAGTATCCCATGACCGTCACTTCTTAAATAAAGTATGTACGCACATGGCTGACCTTGATTTCGGTAAAATTCAACTTTATGTTGGTAACTATGACTTCTGGTATGAGTCAAGCCAATTAGCTTTAAAATTAACACAAGATGCTAATAAGAAAAAAGAAGAGAAAGTAAAAGAGTTACAAAACTTCATTGCACGCTTTAGTTCAAACGCTTCTAAAGCGAAACAAGCAACTTCTCGTAAAAAATTATTAGACAAAATTACATTAGATGATATTAGACCGTCATCACGTCGTTACCCATTCGTTGGCTTCACACCTGAGCGTGAAGTAGGAAATGACTTATTAACTGTTGAAGGTCTTTCTAAAACAATTGATGGTGAAAAAGTGTTAGATAATGTGTACTTCACTTTAAATAAAGGTGATAAAGTTGCATTTATCGGCCGTAACGATATTGCGATGACAACATTATTTAAAATTCTTATGGGTGAAATGGAGCCGGATAGCGGTTCATTCAAATGGGGTGTTACAACCTCTCAGTCTTACTTCCCAAGAGATAACTCTAAGTACTTTGAGAATAGTGATTACAACTTAGTTGAATGGTTACGTCAATTTTCTCCACAAGATGAGTCTGAAAGCTTCTTACGTGGTTTCTTAGGCCGTATGTTATTCTCAGGTGAAGAAGTTAAAAAGAACGTTTCTGTATTATCTGGAGGCGAAAAAGTTCGTTGTATGTTATCTAAAATGATGTTAAGTGGTGCGAACGTAATCACACTTGACGATCCAACGAACCACTTAGACCTTGAGTCAATCACAGCATTAAACAACGGTTTAATTGCATTCAAAGGTACAATCTTATTCACATCTCATGACCATCAGTTCGTGCAAACAATTGCAAACCGCATTATCGAAGTAACACCAAACGGTGTAATCGATAAAGAGGCTACTTATGATGAGTTCTTAGAAAATGAGGAACTTCAAAAACAAGTAGATGCAATGTACAAAGGTCAATAATATATAATGAAAAAACTCGCTCTTTTTAGAGCGAGTTTTTTTGTCGAGAAAACGTAACATCGCTGGTCGGTCAAATGAATAATTATTCAAATATAATATTAATGAACAGGAGAATTTTTTCATGTATGAAGGGATGTAATGACTTTAAGATTTAAAGAGTTAGTTGAAGAAGGGAAATGTAAGTGGAGTAATATAATCAAATCGTATTATTTTGTCATGTGAAATATGTACCAAATTTGGAGATAGAATAGTTTGCGAATGAGTTTATAAAGGTATATAGTATGGGGTGTCATAATTAGGGGATGAATCTTGGGAGAAAACAGGAAATGTTACAAATTTATTTTGTTAAATAGAAACCAAGGTCAAAATGTCTAGAAAGAAATAGTTGAATAAATACTAGCTTCAAATTATAATTACTAATATTCTTCATATAGTTAAATAAAGATAATCTATTTGAAGAAGAAAATTTGAATAGAGAGACAGACTTATAAAAAAATAAGCCTTGGATGATCAAAAGAGGTGGAGAAATGAAACAGTTCTTATTAAAGAGCAAAAGTGTGTTAAGCAATCATTTTGGATTCTTTCTGTTTGCCGTTATTTTATTGTGGCTCAAAACATATGCAGCTTATGTAACGGAATTCAATTTAGGAATTTCAAACACAATTCAAAAATTCTTGCTGTTTTTTAACCCGCTTAGTTCAGCAGTTCTATTTTTAGGACTTGCATTATTTGCAAAAGGGAAACGATCTTATATTTGGTTAATTATCATTAATTTGTTATTGTCGATTCTTTTATACGCAAACGTAGTATACTATCGCTTTTTCAGTGACTTTATTACGTTCCCGACATTAACACAAACGAATAACTTTGGAGATTTAGGTGGTAGTATTCTTGCGTTGCTACATCTTTATGATCCATTATACTTCTTAGACACGATTATATTAATTGTGTTAGTCGCAACAAAATTTGCAAATCCAAAACCAATTCGTGTTGCGAAGCATAAATTATCTCTAGTATTTGTAGCAGGTATTTTATTATTCAGTGTTAACTTAGGTCTTGCAGAGTCTGACCGTCCTGAATTATTAACAAGAACGTTTGACCGTAATTATATTGTGAAATATTTAGGTGCATACAACTACACAATTTATGATGGAATTCAAAGTGCGAAAGCATCGACAGAACGAGCATTAGCTGATGGCGATAATATGACAGAAGTACGAAATTATTTAACATCAACTTATGCAAGTCCAAATCCTGAGTATTTCGGTAAAGGAAAGGGAATGAACGTAATTTACATTCATTTAGAGTCATTCCAAAACTTCTTAATTGATTACAAATTAAATGGTCAAGAAGTTACACCGTTCTTAAACTCATTTACAAAAGATGCGAATACACTTTATTTTGATAACTTCTTCCATCAAACAGGACAAGGGAAAACATCTGATGCGGAGTTTATGTTAGAGAATTCAATGTTTGGTTTACCGCAAGGTTCTGTCTTTACAACGAAATCTCATAATACGTATCAATCAGCACCAGCTATTTTAGGACAACAAGGATACACATCAGCAGTATTCCACGGTAACTACAAAACATTCTGGAACCGTGACGATATTTATAAATCATTTGGTTTTAATAAATTCTTTGATGCGTCATACTACGATATGAATGAAAAAGACGTAGTAAACTACGGGTTAAAAGATAAACCGTTCTTTAATGAATCTATTCCGTTATTACAAACGTTGAAACAACCGTTCTATACGAAGTTTATTACGTTATCGAACCATTTCCCTTATCCAATCGATAAGGCAGAAGCAACGATTGAACCAGCAACAACAGGTGATTCATCAGTAGATACGTACTTCCAAACAGCACGCTATTTAGATGAATCTGTAAAAGGCTTCATCGATTACTTGAAACAATCTGGTTTATATGATAACTCAATTATTGTTATGTACGGAGACCATTACGGTATTTCAGATAATCATAACGCAGCAATGTCAAAAGTAATGGGTAAAGAAATGAACTCATTTGAAAATGCACAGTTACAACGTGTACCATTAATCGTTCGTGTACCAGGAGTGAAAGGTGGCGTACAACATCAATACGGTGGTGAAATTGACGTTCTTCCAACGCTATTACACTTACTAGGTACAGATACAAAGAATTATGTTCAATTCGGTTCTGATTTATTATCACCAGATCATAAACAAGTCGTTGCGTTCCGTAACGGTAACTACGTAAGCCCAACAGTTACTGCACTAAACGGCAAATACTATGATACAACTACTGGAAAACCTGTAGAATTTACAGATGAAATAAAGAAAAATGAACAAATGGTTCAAAACTCACTAAAATACTCTGACCAAGTCGTGAATGGTGACTTATTACGATTCTACACACCGGAAGGATTCACTCCAGTAGATCGTTCGAAGTATAACTATAACAACCGCGATAAAAACAAAACGAAGGTAAAAACGACTCCGGAAGGGGAAGCTAAATAAATAATAAAAGGCGCTATTCATATGAATAGCGCCTTTTATTTGTAAATATACCATCATTATGAGACAGAACCAGCTGTTGCTTTTTGTTTAGCCTTTCCGAAGAAAACTACACCGATGATGATAATAATGATAAATGCCCATTTAACGAAAGGGTTACTTTCGAAAAATCCAGCGAACCATTTCTCATCTACAATCATTTTCGCGGCAGTATAAGCTAAAACGGCTGCTCCAATCGTAATGATGACAGGAAAACGATCTACCCATTTTAAAATCAATGTACTGCCCCATACGACTACTGGAATAGACACTAATAATCCGATGATTACTAAAGAAAAGTTACCATGGGCAGCTCCTGCAACAGCGAGTACATTATCGATGCCCATTAACGCATCAGCAATAATAATGGTTTTAATAGCAGACCAAAATCCTTCTTCGGCCTTAATATCATGATCTTTGCCTTCAGCAATTAATTTATAAGCAATCCATATAAGGAGTACACCACCAATTAGAAGTAGCCCTGGTATTTTTAACAACCAAACAACAACTAAGGTAGCGAGGGCTCTAATCGCGATTGCCCCGATAGTTCCCCATATAATAACTTTCTTTTGCTGATCTTTCGGTAATCTTCTTGCTGCTAATCCAATTACAATGGCATTATCACCGGCTAACACTAAATCAATTACAATGATGGCAAGTAGGGCGGACAAATATTCGGCTGAAAGAAAATCCATATACACATCACTCCTTAAGAGTAATATGTGCTAAAGTGTTGATAATATAAAAAATAGGATTGAATTTGTATATTCAATCCATAATTTCTTACTGTATTTTGATATATGTTTTAATTTCGTATAAGTCGCTTTTGTATTCTTTTTTGTTTATCGTTTCGCTTTCTTAATTTTCGATTCATCTTTTTAATGCGGTTTTCTTTTCTATTATCCCAGTTATCACTTCGGATTTTACTAATAGACTTATCTGTCTTAGCACGAAAACGTCTTACTTTTTTCACGAAGGAAAGGTGTATTTTGCCGATAACACCTTGTTTTTCTAACGAATCCTCTTTACCTAGACACCAATCAGGATGAGATAATAAATAGTCGAAATCAAATATTATCCCGTATTCTTTATCCATATATGTATACCATTCATCTAAAGTACACTTATTTTTTGTATGTAAATATGTTGATCCATCAGTCATAGCACAGCACCAATAGTCAAAATAGCTCCATAGTACCCATTCTTTCGGTACATCTAGTGTTAAAATTACCATTTTTGAATTTGTTCTACCCCAAGCTTTATGATTTCGATTTGGGTAATTATTTGCTTCCCAGACCCAAATAGGATAGTTACCTTCGTAATGAGGCAATCTTGTTTTAGCGACGCGCACCATCTAGTCATATGAATATACATCGTCTGGATCGATGAATTCTTTATTACCTTCTAAATAACCAAGTTTCTTAAATTGTTTCCATGCTTCTTCAGTTTGTACTGTATATACGATCATATGGCACCTACTTATTTAAACTAAATTATAGTATAACATGTGATTTTGAATTTTTATTGATATTAGAGAAGGGGGAGTTTGAGTCGAATATACGAGGAGTAATTCCCAAAATGATAAAAAGACTTGATTCCCAGCTAAAGGAAATCAAGTCTTTTCATTACATACGATTATCATGCCAGAAGTTTAATGGGAAGTGTTCGTTCTCATTATATGCTTCTAATTCATATCCTTTTTCTTTCAGTCCTTTAATAATTCCAGGAACTGCTTTTACTGATTGTGGATGAATATCATGCATAAGGATAACTTCTGTTGGATTTGTAGCACCATGTAACACGTTTTCTACAATTTTAGCAGATGCAGCATCAACTTGCATTTTGTTATATTTCCAGTCTAAAGAATCAATTGTCCAATCCCAAACTTTTAAGCCATTTTCTACAACTTTGTTGCGAAGAGCTTCGTTTAATCCTGGCATAGAGCCGTAAGATGGACGAGTTAATACTGGTGATTTACCTAACACACCAGCGATTAAGCCTTGGTCTTCCTTCATTTCATCTACGTAATGACCTTCAGTGTAAAGTTTCTTGTAGTTATGAGTCATACTGTGCATCCCAACGTAGTGACCTTCAGCATCTTCGCGTTTTACAAGATCAGGGAAAGCTTTTACGTTTGAACCAATTAGGAAGAATGTTGCTTTTGCATTTTCTTTCTTTAACATATCTAAAAGCTCAGCTGTGTATTTTCCAGGACCGTCATCAAATGTTAAATAAGCGACTTTTCTAACTTGCCCGTTATAATGTTTTGGAGCTTCTTTCGGAGCAAGAGATGTTTGAATCTCACTTACAAGTTGAACAGATTTTGCTTCATCCTCTGTACTAGCTAGAGCAGTATGTACTGATCCAAAAGCTACTTCGTATGTGAATAATACCCCCGCACAAACTAACATAGCCCTTTTTACTAAAGTTGTCATTCGAATTCCATTGTGCATAATTTTCCTTCTCTCTATAAAAGTTCTACTCTACTATATTAGCAATTATAGGTAGGGAAATGCAAAAAAACTTTTTTACAAGTGTAAAAAAGTTTACTCAAAAGTATGCAAGATTTTATATCAATTGCAGTTTTGAAAAATAGGATGAATTTAAACTTTATTATTTAAACTTTCAATCACCAAATCATACTTTCGTATCACTTCGTTTTCGTTCCAATTATTGATTCGAATATTTTTGTTTTTTATTAAAATATTGGTAAAGAAACAATTACATGAAAAAAGGAGTGGGAATATGGATAATTATATTTGCACTACATGTGGAGTACAGTATCCCGAAAATGAAGAAGCACCTTCTCGCTGTAAAATTTGTAATGAGGAAAGACAATATGTTAATCCAATTGGGCAGTCATGGACAACATTAGAAACGATGCAAAATAGCAATTTATACAAAAACGAAATAATAAAAGAAGAAAGCGATTTGTATAGCATTACTACTAAACCTAAATTTGCGATTGGACAAACAGCATTTTTAATACAAAGTAAAACTCTAAATGTTATGTGGGATTGCATTAGTTATTTAGATGATAAAACGATACAACGTATATATGATTTAGGTGGTATTCAAGCAATAGCACTTTCTCATCCACATTATTACTCTACACAAGTTAAATGGGCGGAAACATTCAATGTACCTATTTATATTCATGAAGATGATAAAGAGTGGGTGGTTCGTCCGAGTAAGCAAATTAAATTTTGGTCTGGGGAGCATCTGATATTATCGGAAGAACTTACATTGCATCGCTTAGGAGGCCATTTTAAGGGTGGAACTGTTATACATTGGAAAGACGGTAATGAAGGGAAAGGTATTTTGTTATCAGGTGATATTATACAAGTAGTTTCGGATCGAAAATGGGTAAGTTTTATGTATAGTTATCCCAATCTCATTCCATTACCAGCGAATAAAGTTAGAGATATGGCAGAGAAGGTAAAAGATATCCAATTTAGTCGACTATATAATGCATTTCATGGTGTGGTGGAAGATGCGAATAAAGCTGTACAAAGATCTGCTGATCGGTATATAAAGGCCCTGCAAGGAGAACTATTTCATACGTAATAGCTTGTAATTCATCTCTATATTTATATAACTAATTTTATATGAATTTTATACTAAAGTCCTATTGTTTATTAACTAATAGGTCTTTCAACTTAGGAAGTTCACACTAATGAGGGATGTTAAAGGGAATATATGTAACCTATACTAATTACTATAAAGCTTTGGAAAATGAAAAGGAGGAGATTTGCATGAAGAATTGGGTTCAATTTAGAATTGCAAGACCAACAGATAAATTTGAAGAAGTGATAAGTTTTTATGAAACAGGATTAGGTTTAAAACGTATAGGGGAATTTCACAATCATGAAGGATATGATGGGGTTATGTTTGGCTTACCAGATGAAGAGTATCATTTGGAGTTTACTACACATGTTAATGGAAGTCCATGTCCGGCACCGAC
Source organism: Bacillus sp. BR3(2024) (assembly GCF_039134555.1). Classification (NCBI taxonomy): domain Bacteria; kingdom Bacillati; phylum Bacillota; class Bacilli; order Caryophanales; family Bacillaceae; genus Bacillus; species Bacillus sp. BR3(2024). The sequence continues at coordinate 2,766,915 of NZ_CP152433.1, read as the reverse complement.
AAAAGATAATTTACTAGTTTTTTATATGCCTATTAAAGATGAAATTGAAAAGATAGTGAATCGATTAAGTAATATGGGCTATCATGAGGTAGAACCTGAAAACCCGTATTGGATAGAGAAAGGAACCACAATAGAGGATCCAGACGGTTGGAGAATTGTGCTTATGAATGCATCTGAATAAGAAAACTATTTTCATATGAAATAGAGTGTAACAAAATGATTTAGACATAAATCCCTACAGTGTTTGTAGGGATTTTTATATAAGAAATTTTTATTGAGAGAGTTATTAAAATGTAGAAAGTATTTTGGCTAAGAACAAATGTAGTAAACATAATTTATGAAGGAGGTATAAAAGTATGATAGTAAACCATTTTGAAGCGTTTTCTAAACATGTTGGAAATACACATCTTATTAAAAGTTCTTTCGTAGTTTATATCTTATTCTACGCAAAATTGATACCATCAAAAAACTGTATGTTTAACATGTACAGTTTTTTGATGGTATAGCTGTGCAATGTTTAGAAATTTCACATACCGTATTTTAAAAATAAATATAGGAAAAACAAAAAGTAATGTAGAATATATCGTACATACATATATACAGTTAACATAAAAGATAAAGAGGTGGGTATATGTTACTTGAGGAAGTAATGCAGCAACTAGAGGAATATGGAACAGAACAAAATCGAAAAACGTATAAAAACCACGGAGCGAAAGAGCCGTTATTTGGAGTTAGTTTTGCGAATTTAAAATTGTTAAAAAAGAAGATAAAAAAAGATCACGATTTAGCAGTTGAATTGTGGGAAACGAAAAATATGGACGCAATGACATTAGCAACTTATATTTTAGACCCGAAAAAAATAACGACAGAACAGCTTAATAGTTGGATTCAGGATGTTGATTATTACTGTTTAATGGATGTTCTTATGACATCTATATGTACTTCGCCAATTGCAATAGAAAGAATGGAAGAGTGGACAAAGTCTAATGATGAATGGATTGGAAGAGCTGGCTGGTCTTTATTAGCAAATATAGCGATTAAAAATAAAACGTTACATGATGATTTCTTCTCTCCGTACTTAGAAGAGATTAAAGAAAATATACATAATGAAAAAAATAGAAAAAAAGAAGCGATGAATAGTGCTTTAATCGCAATAGGAATTCGTAATGAAGACTTAGAGCGACAAGCGATTGAAATTGCAAGTGAAATTGGAAAAATAGAGGTTGATCATGGTGCAACATCATGTAAAACACCAGATGCAGAAAGCTATATAAAAAAAGCGAGAGAAAGAGCTGAAAAAAAGAAAGTGAAATAAGAAAAGAGGATCGGTTATGAAACCAATTGAAGCAGCACAAAACATAATTACATTACAATTTCCGAATTGTGATGTAGCTTTACTCGGCGGAAGCGTTGCACGAGGAGAAGCGACGAAAACATCTGACCTTGACATTGTAATAGTCGATCAAAGTTTAACTTCTTGCTATAGAGAATCTTTCTATAGTAATGGATGGCCTGTTGAGGTGTTTGTTCATAATTTCGAAACATATAAAACCTTTTTCAAAATGGATTGTAATCGAGGGAGACCGTCGTTACCACAATTAGTTTCAGAAGGGATTGCCTTAAAAGGGGAACAGGAAATTGTTGAGAAATTAAAAAAAGAAGCGAATGATTTACTACATAAAGGACCGGCTAAATGGACCGAAGAAACGATTAAGCAGAAGCGATATTTTATTACGGATACTTTAGATGACTTTATTGGTGCAACAAAAAGAGAAGAAGAATTGTTTATCGCTAATTTATTAGCCGATTTAGTACATGAATATGTATTAAGAGTAAATGGTAAGTGGCTTGGGAGTTCAAAATGGTTTATTAGAGTGCTAAAAAGATATGATGAGCAATATGCAAACAAATTTGTAGCCGCTTTTGATCATTTTTATAAAACGGGAGGGAAAAATGAATTAATTCATTTTATAGAAAAGACGTTAGAACAGTATGGTGGGAGAGTGTTCGAAGGATTTTCTATTGGTAAATAAAGAGAGGAGAAAAAAATGAATGTACCATATGTTCAATTAAGAGAATTGACACTAGATGATGTAGAAGATCGCTATCAATGGTCATTAGATAGAGATGTAACAAAGCATTTAGTCGTATCAGATCAATATCCTCCGTTCACTCGTGGAGATACGAGAAACTGGATTGAAGCTTGTATAAGCCGGAAAAATGGTTATGAACAAAGGGCAATCGTTACTAAGACAGGTATACATATTGGATGGGTAGACCTTAAAAATTTTGATAAAACAAATAAAAATGCTGAACTAGGAATTGCGATTGGAAATAAAGACTATTGGGGGAAAGGATTTGGAATGGCAGCTCTAAACAGCATGTTACAAATAGGTTTTTCTCAGTTTGAATTGGAGAAAATTTGGTTACGTGTAGATGAAGATAATACAAAAGCTAAAAAGAGTTATGAAAGTGCCGGATTTGTATGCGAAGGGTTAATGAGAAATGATCGATTGAGACAGGGAAAGTTCATTCATCGCTATCGTTACAGTATATTAAAAGAAGAGTATGAATCAAAAAATAATAACCTATAAAAATATTATGTAAATTAAAAAGGGGAAAATAAAATGATTCGATTACTTACAAAAGCGGATGCAAAAAAATATTGGGAGTTGCGTTTACAAGCACTACAAGTAAATCCAGAAGCATTTATAACGACTTATGAAGAAGCAGTACGTCAAGAAAACCCTCTTGAACGAGTTGCTAGTAATCTTTCATCCAACAGTAGTTTTACATTTGGTGCTTTTAATAATGAAAATCGTTTAGTTGGGGTTGTTACTTTATTAACAGAAGAAAAAGACGCATATAAGCATAAAGGACATATCGTTGCAATGTATGTAGATACTGAAAATCGAAGAAGTGGTCTTGCACGTGATTTAATACGTAAAGCAATTGAAAGGGCAAAAGAGATGAAGCTAGAGCAATTGAATTTAGGGGTTGTGTCAACGAACCAGCCAAACGATTATATGAGTCAATGGGATTTAAAACATACGGAATTGAAAAAAGGGCTATAAAAATGAATGGTGTGTATAGTGATGATGAACATATGGTGTTGTTCTTTTAAGAGAGGAAGTTTTGTATGAAAAAGGCGAAACTGCGACAATAAGATGGGGAATATGGCATATAGCAGATCATAATCGGTATCATCAAGCCCATATAAGTCGATTGAAGAAATTATACAGAGAATATAAACTACATATTCTTTAATTTTTGAATGAACGAACGCCCCTAAATAATAATTAAAGGAGGCGTTTGTTTTTATTCGTTCGCTTTTCTTCCCAAGCTATCATTAAATTTTTATGATAATCTTTTGGTTTCTCAATAGAAAACCAGTAAATTGAATGTGCAATAGTTGGTAGCCATCTTTTATAGCGGATGCGTATATTTTCATGGTGAGTATAGTGGGCGAGATTAAAGTAGATTTTGACCCTTGAAAATTTTGACATGTAATGGCCTCGATTTCATACCAATGCACTTTATTCCCATGTAAATCTACTACAATTCCTTCATCATCCTAAAGTGAAATGTAAGTTTGAATGTAGATTTTTCATCGCGTATACTAAAATATATGTCATAGAGATAAAAAATTAAATACAAGGGGTTTTACAATGAAAGCAATTGTTATAGGGATACTGGCATCATTTTTCTTTGCCTTTACTTTTGTTTTAAACAGGGCAATGGACTTAGAAGGTGGAAGCTGGATTTGGAGTGCATCATTACGGTATTATTTTATGGTTCCAATGCTATTACTTATTGTTATGTATAGAGGGAACTTAAAGCAACTCTTTCAATATATGAAAAACAATCCGAAAGAATGGTTAGTGTGGAGTATCGTTGGATTTGGTCTCTTTTATGCACCGCTTAGTTTTGCTGGAGCGTTCGGACCAGGTTGGCTCGTTGCATCAACATGGCAAATTACAATCGTTGCAGGGATTTTGTTAACACCATTTTTTGCGGTGGATCCACTACATAAAAAACTTCCGTTGAAGGAATTAGTAATGTCGGGCATTATTTTATTCGGTGTCGTTCTCATGCAAGTAGAACATGCTTCTTCATTAGGTATTCGTGAAACCGTTTTATGTGTAGTTCCTGTACTTATTGCAGCATTTGCGTATCCTCTTGGAAATAGAAAAATGATGCAAGTTTGTAAAGGGGAATTAGATGTATTTCAGCGAGTACTCGGTATGACATTAGCAAGTTTACCATTTTGGTTTTTATTATCTGGTTACGAAGTATCAACAGGCGGATTACCGTCAAGTAGCCAAGTTTTTCAATGTTTTATTGTAGCAGTTAGCTCTGGGTTAATCGCGACAGTATTATTTTTCTTTGCAACAGATCTTGTGAAAGATGATCCGCAAAAATTAGCAACAGTGGAAGCGACGCAGTCTGGTGAAGTTTTATTTGCGCTAGTAGGAGAGTTGATCTGGTTATCTGCACCAATCCCATCATCATTATCTTGGATTGGTATGAGTCTCGTTATTATTGGAATGATACTTCATAGTTATGTGGCTGTCGTTGTAAAAAAAGAAGAAAAAATAACGGCGTAATGAGATTAGCTCTTTTTATTAAGAGCTAGTCTTTTTTCATAGAAAGGGATGAAAGTATGAATTTACAGTGTGTTAAACAAATTGAGAAAGATTCAATATTAAATGTGCTACAATATGCCGTCGGTCCAAATGAAATAAGCTTAAAGAAGGCAGTAATATTTTATCAAAGTAATAAAGGGACTTTGTACAAATATGAAGAAAAAGCTTGTCTAGGTATTGAAATAATCGGAGAAACTAAAGCACGCATATGTCATATAGCAGTGGCTCCAGATTATCGTCAAAAAGGAATTGCACTGCAAATGATTAAAGAAGTGGTAAGGATATATCAATTGACTTATATAGAAGCGGAGACAGACGATGGGGCGGTAGAATTTTATAAAAGAATTGGTTTTCAAGTTAAAAGTTTAGGAGAAAAATATCCAGGGATAGAAAGACTTCATTGTTACATGGAAAAATAGTATAAAATATGCATATGGAGTATAGTTTGAAAAAATAGGATGTACATTTTTCTTCATTTCAAAAAAACTCTCGCTCATCATTATCTACGATTTTAATAGAGTTTTGAGGCTTCAGTATAATAATATACATATTTTTGTAGTAATGAATATGATTAAGTTAAAAATTAAGAAAAATATGATAATATATTTATATAAAAGTTTAAATTTAAGTGGCTAGTGGGGGAACCAATATGAAAATGAATGAAATAGTAGCAAGTACACAATTTCCAAATACAATCGAAACAATAACAAAAGATTTAAAAGCATTAGGAGTCGAAAAAGGAATGACAATTATCGTTCATTCATCACTAAGTTCTATCGGGTGGATATCTGGTGGTGCCGTTGCTGTAGTAGAAGCATTAATGAAAGTTGTTACGGAAGAAGGAACGATAATAATGCCAACGCAATCTTCGGATTTGTCCGATCCGAAACATTGGTCAAGACCACCTGTACCGGAAGACTGGTGGCAAATTATCCGAGATAACGTCCCAGCATTTGATTCACGTATAACCCCAACAAGGGGAATGGGTGAAATAGTTGAATGTTTTCGTACATATCCGAATGTAGTACGTAGTAATCATCCGTTAGGAAGTTTTGCTGCATGGGGAAAACATGCAGTAGAAATAACAATGAACCATTCGTTATCAATGAGCTTTGGAGAAGAATCTCCATTAAGAAAAATATATGATTTAGACGGGTACGTATTATTAATTGGTGTTGGATATGATTCCAATACGTCTGTTCATTTATCCGAGGTGCGTTCTGGTGCATGTGAGTTAATACAAGTAGGAGCACCTATTATAGAAAACGGTGAAAGAGTGTGGAAAGAGTTTGTTGAAATGGATTACGAATCTGAGAAGTTTGTAGAAATTGGTGTGGAGTTTGAGCGAAAAGGAACTGTAAAAAATGGGAAGATAGGGAATGCAACGTGTCGTCTAATGAAACAGCGTGATATAGTTGACTTTGGAACAGAATGGTTTCGTAAGAAAAATTAGTAAGGGATGGTTACAATGAAGGGGAAAAAGGTATTAATTACGAGCGGTGGTTGTCTAGAAAAATGGGATCCAGTACGCGGGCATACGAATATGGCCAAAGGTACAATCGGAAGGATAATCGCAGAAGAACTTCTAGCTAAAGGGGCACATGTTATATATTTACACGGTTATTTTGCGGAGAAACCGAGTGATGTACATAGAGGGTTAGAATTACATCCATTTGAAGGAATCGTTGATTTACAAGATAAAATGAAAAGTATCATATCACATGAAAAGGTTGATGCAGTCATTATGGCAGCGGCTGGATCAGATTGGATTGTAGAGAAAATTTGTGATCAAGATGGTAATGTTCTTAATATGAACGGAAAAATTTCAAGTGATATAGCACCGATTATTCACTTTCAAAAGGCTCCAAAGGTATTAAAACAAATAAAAGAATGGGACCCAGAAACAGTACTTGTTGGTTTTAAACTTGAAAGTGATTTAAATGAAGAAGAACTGTTTGAAAGAGCAAAAAATAGAATGAAAGAAGCAAGGGCGAATGTAATGATTGCGAATTCACCACATTCTTTATATTCGCGCGGGGCTGTGCATTATGTAATTGGACAGGATGGTAAAGGGAAGTTGTGTAATGGGAAAGATGAAACAGCGAAAGAAATTGTCAAAAGCTTAGAGGTATTATGTAATCGTGTCACTGCTTTTTAAAATTAAGTTTTTAGATGAGAATGAATCCGCATAGTAATAAGTAAGCGAAACTTTAATTGGTGGGAATTTTACTTTTACACGAATGTGAAGCGTATACCAATCAAGAGCTATACACAGAATAATTGGTGAGGAGTGGATTCTATGGAACATTTATTAAAGCAAGCTATTAAACTTAGAAATGAAAAGAAATATGCGCAGTCTAAAGAGATGCTTATAGGATTAACAAACTTTACAAAGGATGCAGAAGTACTGTATCAGTGTGCGTGGATACATGATGTAATGGGGCTAGAAACAGAAGCAGTTCCGTATTATGAGCAGGCAATCGCAAATGGACTTGATGGCGAATCGCTTTGCGGTGCTTATATTGGTTTAGGAAGTACATATCGTTGTATAGGGGAGTATGAAAAGGCAATTAAAGTATTAGAAGCTGGGGTGAAAAAATTTCCAGAGAACGCTCCGATGAAAGTATTTTTATCATTAGCAAAATATAACGTAAACGATCACGAATCAGCGATGAAATTATTACTTGAAACTGTCGTGAAAGTAGAGGAAGTAAAAGAATTTGAACGTGCCATTTCATTTTATAAAGACCATTTAAATGAGGTTTTTAAATAAAGGAGTGAACGTATGAAGGTTACACTATCACGAAGGCGAAAAGGTATTTGGATTGGACTCGTCTCTTTAATTATGCTATCAAACTATTTATTGTATGCCCTTCCAATTGTACCAGTTGCGCCGAAAGAAGTTGTGCTTGGGTCATTATTAGATTGCATGTTTGTCATTCCAATCATCACGTATTTCTTCATTATTCGAAAAAGATACTCGTTAACATATATAGTTCCTGTTGTAATAGCTGGTTATATTTTTGCAAGATTTATTATTCCAAGTGATTATTTACAAGCTTTTTTATTCATCTCTTATATTATTGTTGCGGCTGAAATTGCATTTGTAGGTCTAGAATTATTCCTTCTCTATAAAATTGTTAGAGTGCTTCCTAAAATAATAAAAAAATATAAAGAATATAGAAGAGAAAATTATTCCTTTTCTTATGCAATTGATGCAGCGTTTGACGCTACTATGAAAAGAGGTAAGTTAATAGATGTCATTCTAACAGAGTGTAAGTTAATCTATTATGCGTTTTTATCGTGGCGTGAAAAAGTACCAACAGGTAAATCTGTATACTCATATCATAAAAAGACTGGTGCTATAGGTGTGTATATCATGATTATTCATGCAACAGCAATTGAAAGCATTGGTTTTCATTATTTACTACATCAGTGGAATCCAGTAATAGCATGGATTTTACTTATTTTAAATGTATACGCGATGATTTATTTTATAGCTGAAATACAAGCGATGCGCAAAAATCCACTTGTCGTAACAGAAGAACAAGTAATCATTCAAATCGGATTAGGAAAGAAAATTGTTATGCCATTTACACAAATTGATAATATTGCGTTCTACAAGGGTGAATTGCTAACGGCAAAAGAAGGGAAGCAGGTATTGGATGCAACTGTTATGGAGTTCATAAAAGAACCTGCTACTTTTGAAATAACATTAAAAGAGCCAGTGAAAGCGCAGTTGTTATACGGCTTTTCTAAAACAGTAAGTCGTGTTTACTTAAATGTTGATGAAGAACGAAAATTTTATGATGCGGTTAAGGAAAAGTTAAAACATGAGTAATAGTACTGTTAGTTGCATGAAAACAAATGAGTTTCCGTTAGAAGTGAAAAAATATGAAACATGGATAGTGAAAAACTCTTTCTAAATAAGAAGGAGTTTTTATTATGTACTTGTATAAATCATTATATAAAAAACTATATACTTCTTTATCACTACATAAATAGATATAATTGAGGATAGAACTAGCATAAGGGGAAACAAAATAATGAATAAGTTACTTACATCGAAAATTGAAATTATAGAAAGAAAAATCCGGTATAACTCAACAATAGTAGATCACAATTGCTTATTACTTGAAAAGCAATCACAAAGTATCGTTTTATTTCACGAGGTGCAGTATTCATTTACAATGACTGCAAATGATACTAAGTTAACAATCCCAAAAGGGAGTTATACAATCGCATATTACTGGAGAGATCGTCCGTACAATTTATACGTATGGAGAGATATAAAAGGAAAGTATTTAGGTTCCTATTTTAATATCGTAAAAAACACACAAATAAAAGATGAAGTGGTTTCCTTTGAAGATTTAATCATCGATATTATGGTACTTCCAAATGGAGAATATTTCATATTGGATGAGGATGAATTACCAGAACCATTAGGAAATTTCGAAGGTGGTTATGTGAAGAAAGCTCTTTATGAATTAAAAGAAATCATTCAAAAAGAGCTTCCACCAATAGTTTTGGAGACAGCCAGGGTGCGGAGGAAATAAAATTTAATTACATAAATATTTTGAATGGAAATGAGTAGTCTCAAGTTATATGATCTAACTTTTTTGATCAATCTAAGGTTAGTAGCATATCTCTTGAGATTACTCTTTTTTTGTAGAAATTTCGTCGCTTAGTTATTAAATCGATTTTAAATTTATGAAATAATATTGACTGAATCAAGTTCAGTCGTTTATGATTGAATCAGATTCAGTCGTGGTGAAAACATTGTAGGAGATGACGTATGAAAAGAATATCAAAAGAACCAGATGTAAGACGCCAAGAGTTAATGGATATTGGTTTTGAACTATATATGAAAAATGGTATGAAAGGATTTGGCATAAAAGATGTTGTGAATCATGCAGGTGTAGCAACGGGCTTATTTTATTATTACTTCAAGTCTAAAGAGAATTTTGTTGATGAAGTTTTAAATGACTGTATTGTGAAAAATATGGAGTTAATTGAAGAAATACTTGTTTCAAATGAACGGTCTGTCATGCAAAAGATGAAAGATTCACTAGATATATTTTGGACATTTATTGAAAAGTTAGCACCCTATAAAAATGTGAGTTCGTTTCAGACGGAACAACATTTTCAACTGGAACAGAAATTATTCGCACGTATGCAACCGTTAATTAGACAAGTAATTGAAGAGGGAGTAAACATAGGGGTTTTTTATACTGATAACTCATTATTAGCTTCTGGGTTTATTCTATACGGTCTTAGCAGTATTGCTCATTCAGAAGTAAAGTTGAATCTAGATACAAAACATGAAATGGTTAATTTAGTATTAACTACACTACGATACAATCAAAAGGAAGGAGAAAGTTTATGAAAATTATTATCGATGGAAATAATATCTCACAAGAGCAACTTATAAAATGGAAAAGAGAACGGATAAAAAAAGTATTATATACATTAGGACATAAAGAGCTTGAAATAAATGATACAGACGTCATGATAAAACAGCTAACGGAAATAAAGTTGCGATATACATACAATGAAATATACGAAAAGTTGAAATCAAAACTTAGATTAAGTGCATTAGGTATGCGTATCTGTACTCTTTTATCTGGCGATAGACGAAAATTTTCAAAAACTAGTATTTATTTAGACGGGATTACAGCAGAAGTAGCTATACATGGAATTGATAGTTTGATGCTTGAACAATCACGTGAAAATAACAAAGTGAATTTATCTGCTTGTCCTGATCACTATGTACTAAGACCCTTTGGGGAAAATGAATTAGAGGTTATCGAAACTACTGGTAATTCTCCGTTTCCAGTTCAATTTTTCATTGTTTTTGGTGACGAAACCGGATTGAAAACACCGAGAGATAAATCTTATCAATACCAATCAACAGGTGTTGCACGTATGAAAGATGGTACTACTATTGGTGGAGTTCGACATCAATTTAAAGATACTGATACAGGGATAGAAGTAAGTCTAGTTGTTGAGTTCCCAGCCCTTTGTCCTAATAGTCTAATTAAATCCCATCAAATGCATTTAGCGTGTGAGTTTTCTTATTGGTTACAGTGGATTAAAGATCAGAAAAAATAGTAAGTAAACGTCGTTTAAATAAACAAAAGTAAAATGTTCAAACAAATCATATGTATGTTTTAATAAAACCTAGTTGACTTATCGGAAATATTTGTATAATATGTACTTAATTCCATAACGTATTGCTGATTGGAGAAACCAAAGGCATTTTATCAACAGATAAAATGCCTTTGGTTTTTTTATTGCACAAATACTGAATCTGTTCATTTATATGAATCATTTTAAGGAGGGGAAGAAATGACTGTTTCAATTGATGGGGTATCAAAATATTTTTTGAAACAAACTGGTACGGTTCAAGTGCTAGAGAATATTAATTTTCAATTAGAGGAAGGGGATTTTGTTACAGTAATTGGTCCGAGTGGGTGCGGAAAAAGTACATTACTAAAAATTGTTGCAGGTCTAGATAATGATTTTGAAGGTGAAGTTGTTATTGACGGGGAGCCTATCTTAAAAACGAGCAAGAAACAAGGTTTTATTTTTCAAGAACATAGGCTTTTTCCATGGTTAACAGTTGAAGAAAATATAGCGGCAGATTTGTCGTTAAAAGATAAGTATGTGAAAGATAAGGTGAGAGAATGGGTTGAAATCGTTCGGTTAGATGGCTTTGAAAAATCGTATCCGAAAGAAATTTCAGGCGGGATGTCACAACGTGTTGCGATAGCGAGAGCGTTATTAAGAGATCCAAATGTATTATTACTTGATGAACCTTTTGGAGCGCTGGATGCTTTTACTCGAAGTCATTTACAAGAAGTATTGCTAAATATTTGGGAGCAGAAGAAAACAACAATGATATTCGTTACACATGATATAGACGAAGCGATATATCTTTCAAACCGAATCATCATTATGAGTGCAAAACCAGGGAAAATACATAAAGTGATTGAAAATAATTTGCCTTATCCACGAAATAAAACTTCTCAATCGTTCCAACAACTTCGAACGAAAGTATTACAGCAGTTTGAATATGGAGGGTTGATTCAAACAAGTATATAGGAAAAGGGTGATTTTATATGTATAAAAAATTTAAAGTTCTTTCTTTTGCTTTAGCTATATCAGTATGTTTATTAGGATGTGAAAAAAGTACAGCAAGTAGTAAGAAAGAAGATGTAACAATACAAATTGGTATACAGCAAGGGTTAAGCCCGCTATTACTAGCAAAGAAAAAGGGGTGGTTTGAAGAGGAGTTTAAAAAAGAAGGAGTTAAAGTGAAATGGACAGAGTTCCAAAGTGGACCTCCTTATTTTGAAGCAATCGCATCAAACCGATTAGACTTTGGTGAAGTAGGGAATTCTCCAGTCATTTCAGCGCAAGCAGCAGGTATTGGATTTACCGAAATCGCCAATACAAGTTATGCGAGAAAAGGAACTGGAATTCTCGTTCAAAAAGATAGCAAGATTGCGAGTGTAAAAGAGTTAAAAGGTAAAAAAATTGCGGTAGCAAAAGGAAGTAGTGCCTTTAATTTATTGTATCGAGCACTTGATAAAGAAGGGATTGATGCAAAAGAGGTAAATGTCATTCAATTACAACCAGATGAAGCGCAGCCTGCATTCGAATCAGGATCAGTAGATGCATGGGCGATTTGGGACCCTTTCATATCATTACATACGTTAAATAAAGGTGCGAAGGTGATTGCAGACGGTGAAACATTAAATGTCTCTTCACCAGAATTTTTAATTACGAGAACAAAATTTGCGAAAGAACATCCAGAATTAGTTGAGAAATTCCTCAAAGTTTATGAGAAAGCACGTGTATGGCAAGATGCTAACTTGGATGAAGCAATAAAAGTATATACTTCTGTAAAAAAGATAGATGCGGAGATCGTAAAAGAAGTGTTTAATCACGACAAACCAATTTTAGTTCCGGTAACGAAGGAAATAATAGCAGAACAACAAAAGACAGCGGATTTTCAATATAAGCTCGGTTCTATAAAGAAAGAAATTAGGGCGGAAAAAGTTGTAGATAATTCTTTCGTAGAAAAAGCATTGAAAGCGAAGTGAAAAGAGGTTTTGTAAAGTGGAAAATACGAAAGCTGTTATTAAACCAGCGAGTATAACGATTGAGAAAAACAGAGTTAAGAATGTGCGAAAGTTAAATGTAAAAGTTTTAGTAAGGGCGATTACTATACCGGTTATTATATTAATAATTTGGCAGTTAGCTGGCGTATTCGGCCTTGTTTCTAAAACAGTTTTACCAACACCATTAGATATTTTTCTAGCTTTCCAAGAGCTTATTAAAACAGGAGAGTTATTCGGCCATTTAAGTATTAGTGTATTCAGGGCTGCGGCTGGTTTCTTTATTGGTGGGGGCTTAGGAATCATTTTAGGAACGATTGTTGGATTTTCAACGAGAAGTGAGCAATATTTAGATCCATCTGTGCAAATGTTAAGAACTGTACCTCATCTAGCTGTTGCGCCACTTTTCGTATTATGGTTCGGTTTTGGTGAAACATCGAAAGTGTTATTAATTGCAGATGGTGCATTTTTTCCTTTATACGTAAACGCATTTTTAGGTATTAGAGGTGTGGATTCAAAGTTATTTGATGTTGCGAGAGTGTTAGAGTTTAGCAAAAGAAAACTAATTACGAAACTCATTTTACCATCTGCATTGCCTAACCTTTTACTAGGAGCAAGGTTATCGTTAGGTGTTGCATGGGTGAGTTTAGTAGTAGCAGAACTTATGGGATCTACAGAAGGTATTGGTTATATGATTATGGATGCAAGGCAATTTTCAAATACAGATATCGTATTTGTCGGCATAATTATCTTTGCATTTGTTGGGAAGTTTTCTGACTCTCTAGTACGTTTACTAGAAGCGAAGTTTTTAAGATGGCGAGATAATTTTAAAGGTGAGACTGGGAATTAACATATAAATTATTAGGGGTAATTTATATAGAATGTGTTAGTATACGATTCAAAATAAATAAGGGGTGTGTAAAGGCATGGAATTATTATGGTTTATTCCGGCTTATGGAGATGGTCGATATTTAGGAACGACAAAACGAGGAAGAGCAGCTGAATATGGTTATTATAAGCAAGTTGCTGCGGCAGCTGATTATTTAGGATATACGGGTGTTTTACTTCCAACTGGTCAAGGATGTGAAGACCCTTGGGTGTTAGCTTCAGCTCTTGCTGCTGAAACAGAAAAACTAAAATTTTTAGTAGCAGTAAGACCAGGACTAATGTCCCCTACAGTTGCAGCGAGGATGGCATCTACATTTGATAGAATTTCAGATGGGAGACTGCTTATTAATGTAGTAGCTGGAGGAGATCCAGTTGAACTACAAGGAGATGGATTATATCTTGATCATGATGAAAGGTATGAAGCAGCGGATGAATTTTTAAAAGTTTGGAAATCGACATTGCAAGGTGAAACGATCTCTTTAGAAGGAAAACATATTCAAGTTACAGATAGTAAAGTTGTATTCCCACCAGTTCAAACGCCATATCCTCCTATATATTTCGGAGGATCATCAGCTGCTGGAAAAGAAGTAGCAGCTGAACATAGTGATGTATATTTAACGTGGGGAGAGCCGCCAGAGCAAGTAAAAGAAAAAGTAGAAGAAGTAAGAAAACTTGCAGAAGAGAAGGGGCGTACAGTCCGATTTGGCATTAGATTACACGTAATTGTAAGAGAGACAGAAGAAGAAGCATGGGAAGAGGCCGAACGTTTAATTCAATATGTGGATAATGAAACAATTGAGCTTGCTCAAAAGACATTTGCAAGATATGATTCGGTTGGTCAAAAACGGATGACACATTTAAATAAAGGTACGAGAGAGTCGTTAGAGATAAGCCCTAATTTATGGGCTGGAATCGGACTTGTAAGAGGTGGGGCAGGTACTGCACTTGTAGGCGATCCGCATACAGTAGCAGAAAGGATAAAAGAATATGAATCGTTAGGAATTGATACGTTTGTTTTATCAGGATATCCGCATTTAGAAGAAGCGTATGAAGTGGCAGAATTGTTATTCCCATTATTGAAAGACAAGAAGAAAGAAGAAAATAAAATTGTTGGTGAAATGATTGCTGATGCATATGCATTAAAAAAATAGTGAGAAATAAAGTTTCACTTATTTATTGCTTCATTTTGTTTACTGCCTGTTAATAGGGTATAAAAAATCCGCAAGTTATTCGCTTGCGGGTTTTCATCGTAAATTATTAGAAAATATGGTAAAATCAAAGGGTAACTTAAGGTGCGGTTGGTTGTTCAATTATCACTTCTCCGAGTAGGAGGGGGGTGATAATACGTGAGTGAAATAGCGTTGCTACTGCAGGGTGGACTGTTTCTCGTTGCATTGTTAACGTTCGTCGTCGTTTTAATAGACAAGCTCAAAAAATAACAACCCACCTATGCCTATAGAATGTGGGTTGTTTTGTTTGTAAGAAACAAATAGGATAAATGAACAATCCAATCTGCTAAGTTACGTGGACTAGTGTGTAGCCGCACACTAGTCTTTTTTATTTATATACAATTTATAATTGGTTTATGTGATTGTATTGTTCTTTTCATACTCATTATAACACAGTGTCTTTTCATCAAGAAAGGAGACCGTATGTTCTGGTATCTATTATATAGTAGGTGCTTTTTCTTTGAACAGCCCATCCATATACTGTTTTAAACTTTGGACATAAAATTTCTGTGTATTCACATTATTTACACCGACAATGGGTGATGGAAGGTCAAATCTTTTTTCTGATAAATGAACGACAACATCAAAGATGTCAAACAAGCGAATGAAGCAAAACAGACCGTCTTTATCGCTAAGTAAAATAAAGTAATGATTTTCACTACTTGTATTTAGCGTATTCCATAAAGAACTTTTGCTTAAATCACGTACAATGCTTTTTTCTTTTAGTTCCACGAAATCTGCATTTGAGAGAATGGTAGAAATATCAATTGCATCTTGATCTTCAAAGTAGCCATCAACTGCTTGTACAGCGAATGTATAAGCCATTTTTAATATACTCATTTTATATTTACGGTTATCTAATAGTAATTCACGTTGAATAGAACTCGCTACTTTCGTTACACGTTCCTCTTTCCAAATTTCATTATGTAAGGAAATATCGTGCTTTTTACATAGTTTCATAATTAATGCATTAGAATAAAGAATTTCGTCGCTTACTTCGACAACATCAGTCTCAGCAGCCGCAAGTTCCTCACCGTGCTCATTCGTATAGAGTGGGGAATCAATTTGTCTTTTCATTTGTTCAATCTTAAATTGACTCAATTTATGCCTAATTAAAGGACGATCAATATTTGTTGTCATTTGTTCATGACAAGTATCACAAATTGAGTTTGTGAAATAATATCCACATAATATTTCTGGAATGACATATTGTTCACTAAGTTCTTTCGTATCTTTTCTGCAAATGATGCATTGTGTCATTTTTATCACCTTTACCTGCAAATTTGTATGTAATCTCATTGTAGTGTATTTATTGGTATTTTGGAATATTGTAAAGGAAAATATTATGTGAAATTCATACTTATTTTGGTACAATGAAGAGAAGTGCTAGTTTAAAGGAGGCCATTTTTTTGAAATCAAAAGTGCACTTTTGGACATTAGAAGTGCTAATGGTTGTAGGAATCATATTTATTTGCACAAAAATATCATTTTTATTTCAACCGATTGGTATCTTCATATCAACATTATTTTTCCCAATCTTAATCGCGCTTTTTTTATACTTCATATTTAATCCTGTATTAATCTTTTTGGAGAATAAAAAAGTACCTAGAAATTTAGCGATATTGCTGTTATATCTTTTTATCATAACATTAACTGCGGTTGGCGTTGGAGTAGTTGTTCCTACGATTTCACAACAGCTAATGGACTTAGTAAAAAATATGCCAGGCTACATAAAAGAGGGAAAAGTATACATACAAGAATTATCACATCATAGGTTGTTTGAATGGTTATCTACACAAAACTACGTTTCCATTGAAACAATTGAAAAAAATGCGATTGAATACTTAAAAGATATACCAAATACAATTACGTCGAGTGCAACGGCTTTATTTGGTATTATCACGAACGTTGCATTAGTTGTATTTACTGTACCGTTCATTTTATTTTACATGTTTAAAGATGGACATGCCTTTCCAGGAAAAGCGGTAAGTTTATTACCAGAATCTTACCGTGAAGAGGGGCTTCGTATCATTAAGGAAACGAACGAAACATTATCTGCATATATTCAAGGGCAAGCGCTCGTTTGTATATTTGTAGGTGCGTTTACTTTTATCGGTTATTTAATTATTGATTTACCGTACGCTTTCGTTTTAGGAATTATCGCAGCATTTACAAACATCATTCCTAACTTAGGTCCATTTATCGGGGCAGCACCAGCTGTTATTGTAGGACTGTTCGTATCTCCGATGCAAGCCTTATACGTAATTATTATCGTAACAATTGTACAACAGTTTGAAAGTAATATTATTTCACCACGTATTATGAGCTCGAAATTAAATATTCATCCACTAACAATTATTATTTTAATTTTAGGGGTAGGTAACTTTGCGGGAATTATCGGAATGATTTTAGCAGTACCAGTTTATGCAGTAACAAAAACAGTTGTTTCGAACTTAGTGAGATTGTTTAAGACGAAGAGAAGTAACCGAAAATAGTAAAAACTGAGAAAGATACACCGCTTTTTAAGTGGTGTATCTTTTGTTTATAAATAAATAATTAAAAGTGGGTTGATTTGATTTTATTATATATTTTTTATACATCAAATTCAGTGATAAACTTGTGTGATATAAGCTCTATAAAACTATGTGGAATCCCTCTGAACTATCCAAATCATTTCCTTACAGCGTGCTATCAACATCATAATCGACTCCTTTCAATTCTATATAGTTAAACGATTAAAGGTGAGTGTAGTACTTGCTTCTACGATCTCGAATTTCATCAATAACTTGTTTATATTGTCTTTCTTGTTTTAATTCATTTTGAGATATTGTTTCTTTTTGAATCGTAATCGTTAAAAAGAAAAGGTGAAACTTCATATGTGAATTCCTCCTTTCGAATTGGAATTACAGATGACTACAGTAATGACTTTGTCTTTCTTTTACAGAATTCATAGCCTGATTAATTTGTCGTTCATGAAGCATTTCAGACTCAGAAAATTTATTTTTTTGAATGGTAATGGTTAAAAAGAATACTTTAAATTTCATAAAATAATTGCCCCTTTATAAATGATTTAGAAAAAACGAGTGTAATAAGAAATTATAGGTGACTACAGTAATGACTTTGTCTTTCTTTTACAGAATCCATAGCCTGATTAATTTGTCGCTTATGAAGCATTTCAGACTCGGAAAATTTATTTTTTTGAATGGTAATGGTTAAAAAGAATACTTTAAATTTCATAAAATAATTACCCCTTTATAAGTGATTTAGAAAAGACGAGTGTAATAAGAAGATTGGCGCTCTTTTACTTCGTCCATAATGCTTTGGATGTGTTGTTCACGTAAAATCTCTTTCTGTGAAAGCTTACGTTTTTGAATGGTGATGGTTAAAAAGAATGCTTTAAATTTCATGAATATATGACCCCTTTAAAATATATTTTTAATACATTTGAGTGTAGTATGAACTTTTAATGTCAGTTATTTTATCAGTCAGTTGTTTTAACTGTTGTTTACGATTGATTTCAGTTTCAGATAAAGTATGTTTTTGAAGCATAGTCGTAAAAAAGAAAATATGAAAAGTCATAAATGAATTCCTCCTTTCAAAAAGGAATTACAGGTGATCACAGTAAAGTGCTTGGCGCTCCTTAACATCATTCATAGCTTTTTCAATTTGCTCATTATGAAGAATTTCATCTTTGGAAATTGTATTTCTTTGAATCGTAATACTTAAAAACAATACGCTAATAGTCATTGAATGTTGCTCCTTTCTTAGAAAAATAATGTAAGAGACTAAAAAATCGCGCAAAAAAACCACAGGAAGATACAGTTCTCCTATGGCTGGGCGTGAAAAAGCCACAGGAAAGTATACGACCTCCTGTGGCGAATTTATGAATTAAATGAAATAAATTACGATTTTCAATTCTCCATTAGGGTGGTCGAATTCATATTTAATTGTCCAGAAAACACAGGTGCAGTTAACGCTAAAGTTAATGCATGTAATTGTAATTTCATCATTTCCTTCGACCTCCTTTTAGAATTTTTTTCTTACGTTAGTAAGTATATACAATTAATGGATAATTGTAAACATAAAAAATGAAAATTTTTAATTTTGATTAAAATGCGTATATTTAAAAAGGGATTTGAAAGTAAATATTGTAATTAACGAAATATCGATAAAAATGGGGGATGCTAAATGAAATATATGCATCATAACATAATCGTTATGCTAACAATTTTTTTATTCATTACGGCTTGTTCTAACGGGGAAAGAATAAAAGATATATATGATGTTAGGTCAGATGATTTTAAGAAATATACTGGGACATACGTTGGTAATAATTCAGATGTGGTTGCAATTATTAATCATTTACCTGGTGGTGGAACAGTTCAAAGTATAAGTTTAGAAAATGAAAATATAAAAGTGAACTATGGTGCAAAAGAGAGTGGAGCTCTTACAGAAGAAATGATTGAGACGTATTGGTTTGATGAGAAAGATACGATGAAGAAGAATTTTCTCTTTAATGCTATATATTTAGTGATTTTAGTGCCAAATGCAAAAAGTTATGAGTTTCAGGTAGAGAATAAAAACTTTAAGATAACGAGGGAAGAAATGTTATCAATTTTGCATAGGATATTCGATGATTTTCCAAAAGAAAAAGATATATGGGATAAAAATAAAGTTATAAAGTTCTTTAACGGCAATGAAGAAAAAATTAAAATGCTTGTGGAAGATAAAGATTTTCGGAAATCTTTATTCGCTAAATATCAAGTGAACCAGTTGAAATAATGGAGGGGAGAAGATGGAGTTAGTATACAAAATTTCTTATCATAGAATGCAGGATCATTATTTACCTAAGTTAGTACAGGCAATTAGGCTCGTTAGTGAAGAAGATTTGTGGAAACAAGAGACCTCTGTTAATTCAATTGGTGGAATCGTACTACATATTTGTGAACATTTACAGAGAAATACAAGGCGTTATAAGGATCCAAATATAGTTTTTGAAAATGGAATTGAAGAATATTTTCCAGTGAAACAAATAAGCTCTGAAGCTTTGTTAAAAACTGTTGAAGAAATATTTGATGAGTGGGGCAAAGCATATATACAGGTCTGGGAAGAAAAAAGGCATATTGATCTTCAAAGTCTATTACATTTGGTTGAGCATACAAGCTATCATTTAGGGCAAGTAGTAGATCGTACAAAATGTATTGAGGGACAACAGTTTAATTTTTGTCAAAATGGTATAAATGAAAAGAATTTGAGAACAAGAGTTGAAACTTCGAATTTTTAGAAAGAGAGACATTCTTAATTGAATGACTCTCTTTTTTGTAAAAGAAATTTATGGAAAAAAATAATTCTATGTGATATGGTTAATTACATAAGCAATGAACCTATGAACCTAAGGTGGTGAAAATGTGAAGCCGACTCTAGAACAAAATAAATTAATATACATACAAATTGCAGAAACGATTGAATCTGATATTTTAAAAGACATATTGCTTGAAGAAGAACAAGTTCCATCGACAAATCAATTTGCGAAGATGTTACAAATAAATCCGGCTACCGCAGCTAAAGGGGTGAATGTATTAGTGGATGAGGGGATTTTATATAAAAAAAGAGGGATCGGGATGTTTGTTGCAAAAGGAGCAAAAGAAGTTGTACTAAAAAAAAGACAAAATACTTTTATGACTGAATATTTACCTAAAGTGTGGGAAGAAGCGAAAGTACTAGAAATATCAAAAGATGAATTGATGGATATGATTCAAAAGATTACGAAGGAGGGGAAAGAGGGATGATTGCACTTGAAACGAAAGATGTAACGAAAAAGTATAAAAAGAAAATAGCTGTAAATGAAGTAACGATTTCATTGGAAGAGAATAAAATATATGGTTTGCTTGGAAGGAACGGAGCAGGGAAAACGACTTTATTAAATTTACTAGCAGGACAAATTACTTCAAGTAGTGGAAGTGTATCAATATTTGGTGAAGATGTTTTTGAAAATAGTAAAGCGATGCAAAATATTTGTTTCGTTAGAGTAAAAGAAGAGTCTCATTTAAGTTATAGCGTAAAAGAAATTTTTAAGATATGTAACATGTTTTATAAAAATTGGGATCAGAAGTTTGCTGAAGAACTGGCGGGTAAATTTCAGCTTAATATAACAGAGAAATACCATAAACTATCTCATGGCATGCAAACAGTTGTAGGAATTATTAAAGGGTTAGCAAACAGAGCGACAATTACTATTTTTGATGAACCAACTACAGGATTAGACGCAGCACATCGTGAGTTATTTTATAGTTTACTACTAGAAGATTACGGGGAGTATCCCAGAACAATTATATTATCAACACATCTGGTAGAAGAAGTAACCCATGTTATTGAAGAAGTAATTATCATAAAAGAAGGTGCACTTGTTGTTCAATCAACAGTGGAAGATTTATTGCAACAAGGTCATATTATTTCAGGGCAAAAAGGTAAAGTGGAGGAGTTCTTGATTAATAAAAAAGTTATAAATAAAGAAATTTATGGGAATAAAGGTATTGCTGTTATATGGGAAGAGCTTTCTAATGAAGATTGTTACTCTCTTGAAAAAGAAGGTTTAGTAATTGATAGAATTACATTACAAAAACTATTTATTCACATGACTGGTGGTGAAGTGGAATGACGATGTTAATGAAACAATTGAGGTTACATATAAATTTTCATTATAAAGCAATTTTAATATTTTGGATTGTAGCTTTATTAATAAAAGGAGCTTTATATGCTGCTCATTTAAATGAAGCGAAAGTTGGTTATTTACCCGAAATTATCAATAATCCTTCAATTGCAATTATGATTTTTATAGTAGGGAGTGTTTTCATTGTTCAAGATGATTTATTTCGTTTAGCAGTTTCATTTGGTATAACGAGAATACAATATTTTATCGGAGCGATTTGTTATATTGTGTTGCAATCCGCATTGTTTTCATTCCTTCAAATACTGTTTTTACAAGATATAAAATATAACTTAGTAAATGTTAACTTTGGAGAGCAATTAATACAACAGTTTATTTTACAATTTTTATTTTATGTTACGATAGCATGTTTCTTTCAAGTAGTAGTAATTTTTAAGCAAAGATTTCAATGGATTGGTCTCATGATTGGTGGGTCGCTTTTCCTTTCAACAAATAGTGTGCTGTATGGAGAAGTA
Organism: Bacillus sp. BR3(2024); assembly: GCF_039134555.1. Lineage (NCBI taxonomy): Bacteria > Bacillati > Bacillota > Bacilli > Caryophanales > Bacillaceae > Bacillus > Bacillus sp. BR3(2024). The sequence continues at coordinate 2,744,847 of NZ_CP152433.1, read as the reverse complement.
GGGATAAAAGGATTGTTATTTACAAATGATGTATCTTTAATAGATATCCCTTATTTTATTGTTATTTCAATTGGATTAACAATTCTTTATATCATAACTAGTAGTATATTTATTCGTAAAGTATCATTTGAACGAACAGTTTAAAATAGTGATAGATTATTCTTTTAGGGAGAAGGAAAATATATGGGAGACACGTCCTCACTAATAACCGTCTTTTTATGCATTGCACTACTAATATTTTGGCGTCGTTATCGCTCCATGCATAAGCCAATAAAGGGAGCGGGAAAACGTATTTTATGGCCATTACTATTTTTAACACCAGGTATTGTATGGTTTTTAGGTCCCGTACATCCAGCTATATTGCAAGTAAGTATAGCGGTATTCATTGGTGTACTTTTTGCTGTGCCGCTTATAGTATTAACAAATTATGAACGAAGAGATGATGGGAATATTTATACGAAAAAAAGTGCAGCTTTTTTAATTACTTTTATTGCACTTGTCGTTTTGAGATACGGTTCAAGAAAATATATTGTTGACTTAGATCAGCAAACAATAGGTTTATTATTTTATGTTGTTGCAGTATCGTATATTTTTCCTTGGAGAATTGCCTGTTATATAAAGTTTAGGAAAGTTTGGCGGGAAAATAATAATCATGCTATATGAAAACTTCTCATTTGAGAAGTTTTTTTATTTTTACAGGTAAGCAAAACAAGTTGTTGAAGGGCAGGCTGTCATAGAATATGATACATATTATAATGAGGAAAAGTTGAGGGGATAAAAATGCGTACAATTTTACTTTTTCTAAACAACATGTTCATTAGCGAAATCGAGGACATTAGGCAAAAACATGATCCTTTATTTGGATTAATTTCACCGCATATTACAATTGTATTCCCATTTGAAAGTTCGATTTCAAATGATGAGCTGAAATTACATATTATAAATGTATCAAAACCGATACAGAATATAGAAATTGAATTTACGAATCAAATTACAAGTGAAAGAGAATATTTGTTTTTACGAGTTGAAAAGGGGAAAGAACAAATAGAGGAACTACATAATATTCTATATACAGGACCTTTATTACAATTTTTGGAAGAAGACATTCCGTACATCCCGCATGTAACAGTCGGAAGAAAAGAAAGTGCCGAATTAGCTGCTGAAGTAGTGAAGGAGATTCCTAGTTTTCATGGGAAGTTAAATTGTGTGATTGATAGAATAAGCGTGGAGCGAATTGGAGAGAACGGGGAATCAATTATTGAATTTGAAGTGCCATTTCTAAAAAGCTGACAAAAGTCAGCTTTTTATTTCGTAGCATGAAGTAATGCACCAATTGCACCGCTATTACCACCATCTTGTAAAAAGATTGGTGTTTTATTTTGATATTCGGTGTAGCTACTAATAATATGTTGAAGTTGTACGTTATTACATAAAGTCGAACCAATATAAATAATATGTTCAATGTTTTTTGTTTCAGCGAATTGAAGGCTTAATGCAGTAACGACTTCACCGACAAGTCCTTGTACAGTAGCTAGTATATCGGAGCTACTATTATTTGATTCTGTAATGGCTGCTTTTCCGAAGTTACTAGCAGTTAAGTTATTATCGATAGGGGAAAGAATACCACCATAAATATCTCCAACCGTAATATCTAGTTCTTTTCTAGATCCTACTTTTGTTAGAGGGATTATATCTTCAAAATGATCTATATTTGTTAACAATTTTGAGAGTCCCATAATAGTCCCACCGCCAACTCCGGTTCCACCAGCGCGAATATATTGTTCATTATAAACATAATGGATAGAAGTACCTGTACCGATATTGGTTAAAATAAAATTGTTTATAGTATGTTGTTCTTCTTTTAATATGAATTGGACACCTGCAAGAGTAGCTTCAAATTCGCTTAGCTCTATTATTTTATATGAACCTGTAAGCAGTTGCTGTAATAGTTTCGATTTACCACCCGTAATACATATTTGTTTTATGCCATTGTTGTTTTTAATCCAATCTATTATTTTATGTTGTTCATGCGAATAAAATTTTTCAAAAGTTAATAGCTTTTTTTTGTTAAAATAAGCTATTTTCGTTAATGTGCCTCCAGCATCGATACCGATAGTACGTTCCATTTTCCTGCTCCTAACTACGTAATATGTTTTTCTATTTACTTAATCGGTTGAGAATAGATATTTCCAACTGATATAAGGAACACTTTAATCTGCTTGATATATTAATAGTTTTTCTATAGTTACAATAGGCTGGTCGTTTACAGTTGCAATACCTTTACCAAGAACAAAACCTCGGCGATTGCGCGTTAGCTCATAATGTAAATCAAGTTTATCACCGGGATATGCTTTTCCGTGGAATTCAACTCCATCTAAAGAGGAGAGGAATCCTAGTCCTTCAGAATCACTTGTATGTACAAATGCACTAAGCTGAGCAAGTGCTTCTACAATTAACATATGAGGCATATGTTTGTGACTATCATTTATAAACCATTCGTTATTTGTAATGAGTTTATCTCCTGTAACGGATTCACCTTGTTTTACATTTGTTACTTTATCAATCATTAAAAATGGATAACGATGGGGAAGTGTGTCTTTAATATGCATATGAAAGTACCTCCAATTAATAATACCCCTGCTAAAGTTAAGCAGGGGAGCCGGAATTAATTTTTAACTAATTCATTTACTTTTTCAAGGACGAAAATGCCGCTATTTCTAATGTTTTCAACAACTTGTTGCAACACTTCTTTATCTTGAACGAGTGCAATACGTACGAAGCCTTCTCCGTGAGGTCCAAATGCATGACCAGGTGTAACAACGACATTCGCGCGATCCATTAATGCATAAGCGAAGTCTAGAGAAGTCCATCCTTGTGGAATTTCTGCCCAGACAAACATACTACCAGCTGGCTTATCGACATTCCAGCCAAATGTTCGGAATCCATCGACTAAAGTATCTCTCCGTTCTTGATAAATATTGCGGTTTTTCTCACAAAATGCAGCGCCATTTCTTAGTGCTGCAGATGCCGCTTTTTGAATTGGTAAAAATACACCGTAATCGGTATTAGATTTAAATTGAGTAAGTGCACGAACAATTTCTTCGTTTCCAATCATATATCCAATACGGCTACCTGCTAAACTATAACTTTTTGACAAAGAATTGATTTCTACACCAACTTCTTTAGCACCAGGTACAGAGAGGAAGCTAATTGGCTTATTACCATCGAAATAAAATTCAGCATAAGCAAAATCATGGACAACGATAATATTATGCTTTTTCGCGAATGCGATTACTTCTTTAAAGAAATCTTCATGAGCCATTGCTGGAACGGGATTCCCTGGGAAGTTTAAAATCATCATCTTCGCTTGATCGGCAATTTCTTCAGGGATGACTTCTAAGTCTGGTAAGAAATCATTCTCTTTCTTTAAAGGCATGTAGTAAGATGTTGCACCAGCCATTTGAATACCTGTTTCATAAGCTGTATATCCTGGATCAGGAACTAATATAATATCACCTGGATTTGCATAAACCATAGGTAAATGAACGAGCCCGTCTTGTGAACCCATTAATAATAAAACTTCTTTATCCGCATTTAATAAAACGTTATGAGTATTGTTGTAATATTCAGTTACAGCTTCGTGAAATTCTTGAATACCTGATAATGTATACCCGTAGCTCTCTTTCTCACTCGCTGTATGTACCATTGTTTCTCTTACAAAATCAGCGGGCGGCATATCAGGATTTCCGATGCTCAAATCAATCATGTTATGACCTGCTGCAATTTTTTCTTTTTTATAGGCTCCTAATTCACTAAATATAGAAGATTGGAATGCTTTCATTCTAGTTGCTAACGTGTAAGTCATCAAAACCCCTCCTAAAACAGTGCTTTCATTCTGCATTTTTAATTATTCTGAAAACACATGTTTATATTTTATCATTTTTTTATGAAAATTAAAATGATTGACAAATTTAGAGGAAGGATTAGCCTATTTTGAAAAGTATCGATGTAAATAGCGTAGATGTGTTAATTGAAATGTCTATTATAGGATTCATTTTATATAACTTAAGGTATTCTCTAGTTTTTATTAAGTATATTTCTCATGTTTTGAATGAAAAAGAATACGAAAACAAGGGCTATTTTTGTGGCCGATTTCTAAAGTGAAATAACGCAGAAAATATTTTCTGCGTCTCCTCTGAAATGTAATCATTTCTTTTTATATGTGCATAATTTTTCGGCTGTCAAAAAGTATACATTTAGTGTACCGTCGGCAACTTTTAAAGTTTGGTCCGATGTAAATGAATTACCATAATCAATATGATATACATTAGAATTTTTGACAAATGAGCCTTTATATAAATCGTCTTTATTCTTTGTTGTTTGCATTTCTACTAAATTTTGCACAATTTCCTCTTTATTTTCTTTTTTGACAACTGTTTCAAATTTGTAATATACAGGGCATTCACCATTTTTATTGTCAACGACTTCCCAAGAACCGAATATATCGTTATTGCTGCATCCACTAAGTAGGATGATTAGTATAGGAATTGTAAGTAGAACCTTTTTCATTTTGTGCTCCTTTCTTTTAAATTTGAATAAACGTGCGAATACGATAGGGATATTATAATAAATAAAGTTTAAATTTTTTTAAAGAATTATTTAATTTCATATAAAAATTTAGGAGAAATTAAATAAGCATGAATCTAGTGTAAAGTCAGATTCATGCTAGTACTATAGCCTACGTTATGTCTTTTTTGAGCATAAATAAAGAGGAAAGCAGAATCACTATTCCATTTAATATATATACGCTTGCGATCATAAAGGCTAACGTACCTGCGCCAAATCCTGCTTTATCGAATATAGAAGCAAATGTTGTGATAGTCAAAAAGATAATGGGAGTCAGTAGTAAAAATATGAAACCTGCCACGATTCTTTTTTTAAAACTATGTCCAGATAAGGAAATGGCTAAAAAGTTTAGGGTGCTAAACAGAGCAATTGCAAAGAGCAGGACAATAAATACTTCGATGCCACCAGACATTTTACCACTCCTTTTATAAAGAGTACTTTTTATAATCTATTCGAAATTAAAGGAGGATACTCCTTTAGGTAATTTCAATAAACGTAATAAATAGGCGTATTATAAAACAAAGAAGTATGGATTCAATATTAGATCCATACTTCTTTGTTTATTTTATAAATTCGCAGATTGCGAATGCTGTTTTTCATAATGTTTCTGCTTAGAGAGGGAAATAGAAATAATCAATAATGAAACGACTCCGAAGATGAGAACCATATATTGTAACCCAATTGTATCTAAGAAGAAGCCTGTGCCAAGTAAGACGATTTGGAACATAACCCTCTCAAACATATTACGGAATGAGAAGAGGCGACCGTGATAACTTTTTTCCACTTTCGTTTGGAAAATCGTCGACATAATAGGGAAGAAGCAGCCAACACTAAACCCAAACAACCCAAATGATGTAAGAGCCATCCATTTTATATCGCTAAAGAACAATGACAGATGTGCAAAAGCAGTACAAACTGCGAAGAAATATAGTAATTTTTCAGGTTTGAAATGATCAGATAGACGTTTAATTACGAAGGCACCTATCATAAATGCGACACCTTCAATTGTATATATGAACCCTTTAATCGTAGGATCATGTTGCATTTCGCTAATGTTAATAACCATTAAATTAAACCCAGCTATAAATAATAGAGGGATGATACTTAATATAAGTGCTGTAAAAGCAATAGGAATTCCTTTTAAAATACGAAATACTTCCATAAAGCTATTATCTTTTGCAGCTTGTTTACTTGGTGTTGTTGATTTCTTGTCTTCGAATTGTAGGAAGAAAGTCGAGAGGAATAATAAGGCGTATGCCGCCATTGAGAAGGCATACATGTACTGTAAACTCATCACAACTAAAAGAATTCCACCTAGTGAAGTACCTGCAATACGAGCAATTGTACCAACATTCATATGTACACCGTTCATTTGTAATAACTCATGCTCACGTACGATGAGTGGAATTACAGATTGTAATGCAGGGAAATAAAATGCTGCTGAAATTTGAAGAGCAACCATAAATGCAATCATAAATGCGATACTTTCAAATTGAATAGCAAAAAACATGAAAATAACACTTAAAACTCGACCAAACCCAGCGTAAAGAAGAACTTTTTTCTTTTCATACTGATCGATGACACGGCCAGCCATAGGTCCAACTAGAACACCGGCTAATAGTCCGATAAATAATATAACTGATTTCATGAAATCAGAAGGGACATATTTTTGCATAAATTCAAGGTTGCCAAGAATACCAAGCCATAATCCTAGACCTGCAATAAACTCCCCAATTAAAACAATCCAAACGTTTTTATTACGCCACATAACATAAAACCTCTCCGTCTTTTAAAATGAAAAACGCGTATATAAAACCTCCTTATTTATGTAGTGTTTTTATACGAACTTTTTTAGAGTCAGAGTCTATATTACGTGTTTCATAAGTGGATTTCAATCTTTTTGATTTGTCAAAAATTTGATGTGTTAAGTGCTGAAATAAGTGAATCAAAACGTAAAAATTTTATGATTAAAGCTAATAGAAAGTAAGGATACATATAAAAAAGCAAGAACGTATAACTACGCCTCGCTTTTCTCAAGTACAAAACTAAATATTAGATTCACTTAGCAACATTTTTGCTCTTTTCCAATAGCTAAAGCGCTAAAAGATAGAGGACCAACAACTTCTGCACTAGCACCACTAGTAAGGTTTTCTACAGTTAATGAATATTCGTGTGTTCCACTGCTAACGTTTTGATCTATAGCTTGAAATGTTTGTACGTAAAATTGTTCAGAATCTGTAGATTCAATACCTACTTGTGCATTAAAAATTTCAATATTATCACGGAAAATTCGGAATAAAACTTGTGAAGTCCCAGTTATTCCTTCTACACCAATTGTAGCGATTAATTCTACTCGATTATTACGTGAATCTCTACTTGAAATTCTCAATTTCAAATTTGCTAAAATTGCTTTATTTGGAGAAGCTGGGATTGCAAAAGTTGTTTCACCAGTTTTACTAATAGGTTGAGTAGCTTGGTAATCAATGATATGAGTCATATTCTTCACCTCCTCATATACTAGAATATGAAAATAGTGAAGAATTAGCTTGGACAAATACTAGATTATTTAATAGAGTCAACAACAATTATTGAAAAGAAGAAATTCACATAAAAGCATTAAGAATATATCACAATAAGATGATATTTTTCTTAATGCTTTTTGTAATTAAGCAGAGTATTCTTCTTTACGTACTTCAAAAAATTCATTACGTCGTAAGTAATTATAAATTTTCTCTGAAACCTCTTCTTCTTCAGACACCAAGAAACGATGATCAAAAGCGTAGAAAGATTGACCTTTAATTAATTTTACGTAATACATATTAAACGCCTCCTGACACTAGATTATTACTTGCTTCATATTTATGATGGCCTATATGTCTGCTAAAAATACTTGGAGTTTCAAAGGGGATAAGCAGAGGGATGAAAGAGCTTACAATTCTGTAAGGTTTATGTCACCTTTTTCGATAGTTTACATTCGCTAATTTCTTCTATACTACAAATAAGTTACATAAAATAAGGGGGTAAAAAGATGGATGAAGTAATTGGAGAAGTTGTAGCAGGCATTTGTGAATTTGTAGTAGAAGTAACAGCGGATGCTATAGGAAGTTTAGTTTCCGGAAATGATGAGGAAAAAGAAACATTATAATAATTTGTAAAAGTATAAAGTTGATCGAATTATAAAAGCTGATTTCCAAAGGGAAGTCAGCTTTTTTATTTTTTACATTATATTAACTTATTTTGAATATTCATTTGTTATTATATAGAAGAAACCGATATAAGGAGGTGAATAAACAAATATGTCGAATTTGGAGTGTGATTTATCTGTTTCTCGTTTGATTGTGGTAAATATAGAGGAAAAAGAATATCATTTTATTGTTCGTGAACATCCGATTGTAGGGAATTTTATATCGCTATTTGAAAATGGAAAAGAATATGGTTTAATAGATAAACAAATCGCTAATAAAGATAAATTTATTACATCAGAGCTTACTAAGTTAGATTATTTTAATATAGATGTTTTATATCTTACACCTGGGTGGATATGGATTGGTATGGATCAATTTGGTTTACATGCTCGTGAGGCTACTTATAACGAAGTAGATGTTATTATGAAGTTGAAAGAGGGTTTATATTATATAGATATATACGAAGAAATAAAAATATAGTCAATATTTAGTCAGGTTAGGGGGAAAGTTCCCGTAGCCTTTTTTTGTTTAACGAAATAACGTATAATCATATTATTTTGATTACAAGGTAAAATGATGAGAAGTGAGATGAAAAGAGGATTTGAAAATACATGAAGAGAATTGTAATAATTATATGAGTCGTATATGTAACTAACAATAGAAAGAAGATGATAATATGAGTAAAGAAGAGCTTGTGAAAAAACAGTTTGGCAGTAATGCAGATAAATATGTAAATAGTAAAATACATGCTAAAGGACTGGATTTACAATATGTAGTTCAACAAGTTGAGTCTCGTCATAATAATCGTCTTCTTGATGTTGCTACTGGTGGTGGACATGTGGCAAATATGTTAGCACCTATGTTTGAAGAAGTAGTTGCACTTGATTTAACAGAACAGATGTTAGAAAAAGCCAAAATTTTTATAAAGCAGAATGGGCATGAAAATGTATCTTTTGTAGCAGGAAACGCAGAGGATTTACCATTTGCAGACCATTTTTTTGATACAATCACATGCCGGATTGCAGCCCATCATTTTACGAATCCGGCTCAATTTATTTATGAAGTAAATCGTACATTGAAGGATAATGGATTATTCATCTTAATAGATAATGTTTCGCCAGAAAATAATGAATATGATACATTTTATAATTTTATAGAAAAAAAGCGAGACCCAAGTCATGAACGAGCTCTAAAAAAGACAGAATGGCTTACTTTATTAGAAAAAAACGGTTTGCAAATGCAGTCATGTCTTACTTTTGATAAGAAGTTTGATTTTGACTGGTGGTGTAATATGATGGATGTCCCTTTACAAAAGCGTGAAAAATTAACAGAATGTATGATGAAAGCACCAAACGAAATGAAGGGATATTTTAATATTCAATTTAAAAATAATAAAGTAGAATCGTTCTATACTGAAATGGCTATGTTTATATGTAAAAAAAGTACAACGTTAAAAAGATAAATGTGTTGCAGTCTTTCTGAAGTACGATATACTTAGTACAGAGAAACTGAGAATTGAGGAATAGTTATAATGATTCGTGTACGCATTGAAGGTTCTGAGGAAGAAATGCTTGAATTTATGGGGAAAATGCCAGACATTCCTGGATTTGAAAAGACACATATGAGAGAGCCGAGAAAAGGAAATAACCCGAAATACGATTCAAGTAAAAATGTACTTGCATATTTGTCTTATAAAAAGATTGAAGTCGCCAATAAATAGGCGACTTTTTTAGTTTGCGCTGTTTCACCGCCTTGTCTTTTTCACATAATAATAATAGTAGATTATGCTGAAGAGGGGTGAGAATAGTTAATAAGAAAATTATCTTTTTTGGAGACTTTGGTATTGATGACGCCGTAGCGTTAATTTATGCAAATAAAACATGTAAATTAGATATTCTAGGTATTGTTGCTGAGTACGGGAATGTATCACGAGATATCGTTACGGAAAATGTTTATTTTTTAGAAAGGTACTATGCTACACAAGTGAAAATTATTGAAGGTGCGAGTAGACCGATGACAGCTGAAGAGCCTTTGTTTTTCCCTGAAATCCACGGGGATCACGGTTTAGGTCCTATTATTCCACCTGAGATGAGAATTTGTAAACGAGAAAATTTTTGTGAATTAATCAAATTAATCGAACCTTGTCCAGAAGATATTATAATTGTGGCGACAGGGAGACTAACGACGCTTGCTACGTTATTTTTATTGTATCCAAATATAATGGATCGTATTTGTTCGTATTATATAATGGGCGGCGCTTTCCTATTTCCAGGTAATGTTACACCAGTATCTGAAGCGAATTTTTATGGTGATCCAATTGCAGCAAATATTGTTATGAAATATGCGAAAAACGCTAGCATATACCCGTTAAATGTAACACAGGGCGCGCTTATTACGCCTGAAATGGCCAATATAATAGATAAACAAGGAACTGGACAGGCGAAACTCATTAAACCAATGATTGATTTTTATTATGAGAATTTCTATAAAAAAGAATATCCGGGTATTGGTGGAAGTCCTATACACGATTTACTACCGTTTATCTCGTTTATAAATGACAGTATTTTCGAATATAAAAAATCGGCAGTGTGGATTAGTACGACAAATGATGTGACTAGGGGCCAAAGTGTAGCAGACTTTAGAAAAATAGCTGAGCCAACAAGGTTTGATGATCGGCCGATTCAAAGAATTGCTGTTGGTTTTAACTATGCAGCTTTTAAAGAAGAGTTTATGCGAACAATATTGAAGCTAGATTGTTCTTAATGTGTGTAATAACAAGTCGGATAAATCGTTAGTTCAAAAAAAGGTTTAATCTGTGTGTATTATTCTCAAAAATCTTAAAGTTGAACAACATGAATAACTTATGAAAAATGTCACATAACTAATGGTAAGCAATTGTTTCTAATTATATTTTGATTGGTGAAATGTAAAGGAGGTTATTATATGATTTGGTCTTTAATCGTCGGTGGTATATTAGGATGGCTTGCGAGCTTAATTACTGGAAAGGACGTACCTGGTGGTGTAATTGGTAATATTATTGCTGGTATTATCGGTTCTTGGGTTGGTTCGAAATTACTTGGTAGTTTTGGTCCAGTCATTGGGGGATATGCAATTATTCCAGCTTTAATCGGTGCGATCATTTTAATTTTCATCGTAAGCTTCTTATTACGAGCAATGCGAAAATGAATGTAAGGACTGTTTACATTTGTAAGCAGTCCTTTTTATATGTTATGCTAGTATTATACAATCAGGAGGTGTCAGCATTGAAATCATTTACAGTAAATTTCCATCAAGAAGATAATGCAAAAGCGACAACAGTACATAAATTAAGTGAAGAGGACTTCAATAAAGCAACTGAAAAAGGTACTCGTCATTTATTTGATTTAGATACAAACGTTGGCTTCTTCGTATTCTTTGATGCAGAAGATGCAGAAGGAAATGATCAATACTTAATGTTACAATATGAAGGGGATCATGAAGAACCAACTGCATGCTACGGATTTGATTTAAAACTATACTATCAATTTTTAGCACTATACTTAAACGATCTTGAATTCCAAGGCGAAACAGATGAGGAAGAGGAAGAATACGGTCCAATTCATCATTTAGCGCATTTACTTTATCATATTGTTGAAGATGGTAAATCAATTGAAGTGTAATATACATATTTGAAGCTGCTCTTTTTGGGCAGCTTTTTTATATGACATTGAAATGGTGTACTGTAAGCTAAATAAGGTGAAATTTTAATCAGTGGGGGTTTTGTTCATTCCCACTGATTATCAGCCCTCACCAATTTAGCTTTTACGGGCAGCAGGGCCCCCACCTAACTTCTTTGTTTCCGCTGAATTTTGAGGTGGGGATCTTACTGCCCGGCAAATAGCGAGATAAATTAATAATAGAAATTTATTTATTACTTTCATGTTAGCGTCATAAAACACCTGTTATAATGATTGTAATTAAATTCTTGGAGGCTAATTCTATGCTTGTAGATGTAAAAGCTTTTATTAAAGCTGCAGGTTTAACATGTATTTCATCATTAAGTGGAGATAACACGTTTGCTTATAATTTTGAAACAGTAAAAAACACTATCGCTACATTTTTTAAGAAGCTAAGATTTACCGTTTAATTTCATTTCAACCAGTAGGAAAAGAGTAATCACTTCCTACTGGTTTTTTTGTTTCAAGGAGCTGTTGTGACAGCATGTTTTAAGTTATAGATAGAGGATATTATCATTGAGAAGAGAAGGTTTAAAGAAGGAGATGAATACGATGATTAACAATATAATTCCAAGTTTTTTAAAATTATGGGAAAGTGACGATTTAGAATTAGAAGTCCTTAATTAATACTATACTTCGCATCCGGTTGATTATCGAAATGAATAAAATACAATAGGGGGTAAAAATGATGAAGGTATATTTGAAAATAGTTATGTTATTTCTTGCTTTTACATGCACATTTGCATTAGCAGCATGTAAAGGGACAGACGAAAAAAAGGAAGCAAATCCAGCCTCGGAAAATCATAAAAATGAACAAAGCAATTCTTCAGAAGAAAAGAAAAATCTTGAAGCAAAACCAAGTAATGAAAAAACAACAAAACCATCAGCTGAGCAAGATTTGAAAGATAGAACACTTAATCAAAAATCAATTAACCACGTTAAAGATTTGTTTGAACTAGCAAAAGAAGGAAAGGTACCTAATGTGCCATTTGGAGCCCATACAGGGGATATTGAAGAAATTGAAAAAGCGTGGGGGAAAGCAAATAAAACCGAATATGCAGGGAATGGAATGTACGCAACTTTTACAAATAAAAATGTTGTTTTCGGATTTAATAAAGGGTCACAAGTTTTTGATGTACGCTCATATCATGCAGAACTAAAATTGATTACATTACAAGAAATTGAAAAAGCATTAGGAAAACCATCTTCAGTTAAAGAGAATGGTGAAGATAAAATATATGTATACAAAGTAAATAACCAGTATGAATTGAAATTTGTCATTCCAAAAACGACTGGTAAGGTCGATCATATTTCCGTATTTTCGCCAGAGGATAGTATTAATAAAATGGCAGGATAAGAAATTAAGTGATTTCAAAAACACCTCACTTTCTTGAAGTGAGGTGTTTTTAGTTGTAAACAAGGAACGTCTCCTGTCATATAAAACATACTTTCATATGCGAAATACTTCACTTTTATTTTTTAGCATTTATCCAATAAGAAATGCTGATCTACTGAAAAAGTAGTAACCTATAAATTATGTGTAGGATGGTTCGCGATTTTTTTACGTTCCAAACTTTGAACAAATAGCGCTTGAACAATACCTCCAACTAATAAGAAGCTAGCACAAATATAAAACAGCATACTTCCATTTAACTTACTTAATATAACTGCACCAATAACTGGTCCACACGTTCGAGATATATCCCAGTGTATACCGTAAATTGAAAAATATAAACCACGTTTATCATGAGGTGCAATTTCTGAAACGAATCGTAATAAATGGTTTAGAGCAATACTTTCTCCAATGACTAAAAAGAGTAAGGTGAAGAACAACGAGAATATCGTCGTTGAATAACTAAAGCCAACCGCAGCTATTGTATAGCAGGCGTAAGAAATAAGGATGATTTTCGTCATAGAAAATCGTTCAGACCATTTTACGAGGAAGATTTGTAGAATGATTTCCAAAATGGCTTTGCATGTTGAAATAAATGCGAGTATGAATACGAGATTAGGAAATACATGTTCTGCAAAAATACGATAATTCGTCTCAGTTTGTGCATAAAAAAAGCTAATAGGAAGTGTAGAAACCATAAGACCGAATATGGCATAATGTTTAAAAATAAATTGCTTTGGTGAACTTGTCTCAACTGTTTGTTTCGACTTACTCATAGGTGGAACGGTTTCTGGGAGCTGGGTCCAAACAACAACGGCATATATCGTAAGGGTTACACTTTGCACGATAAATAAATATTCTGGGTGAGTATTATAAAAACTTGCACCGATTAAAGGGCCGACTACGGATCCAATTGCTCCCATCGTTTGTAGGAGAGCAAAAATTTCTGCTTGCTGCTCTTGTTTTGTTAAATCAGCAATTTGTGCACGTTGAGCTGGAATATATAAGGAACGGCCAATACCATTAATGACATATAACAGTGCAAATATAAAAACGGATTGAGCGAAAACGAAACTACCGATTGCAACACCTTGTAGTAATAATCCGAGTAACATAATCTTTTTTCGGCCATATTTATCAGTAATTCCTCCAGCAATAAGTGTAAATAAAATGTCTGAAAGTGGCTGTAATCCGAAAATTAGCATAGTTATTATTACATTGCCGTTTAACATTTTATTGACGTAAATAATCATAATGAGAGCTAACATAGATTCAGTCGTTCGGGTTAATAATTCACCACACAATCTAATAAAAATAGGTTTATTGTAACGAAGTAAGAGATAATTCAATATTAATTCCTCCTTTCTATATTGAAATGATAAGATGAAAGGAGAGTTGGAAAAAGGGTAGAAACTATAGGGAGGATTTTTCACCTTTTAGGGGGAGTATGATGTTTATTTTAGATCAATACATTGAACTATGGATTGCTTATGGAAAAGGAAAAAAAGAGGGAGAACGATTGGAAGTAACAGTGCAAAATATATCTGGTACATTATTTTGTACAGAGCGCAATAGTAAATTAATTATAAAAAAATTAGATGAGTTAAATTGGATTAAGTGGTTTCCAGGTCGCGGCAGAGGAAATCGGTCTAAGTTAATATTTCAAAAGCACCCGATATCTTTAATTTTAGATAGAGGAAAAGAAATAACGAAAAAAGGGGATGTGAAAAGCGGAAGTATATTTGTGGAACGCTATAGCTCACATTTTCCATCGGTAAAGGGAGAATATCATTCCTGGGTGGATTCAATATTTGGTCATAAGGTTGAAATGACATCTGAAGGGAGAAGAGATGTACTCCGGTTGCAAGTACAAATGAATTTAGATATCACATTAGATCCTGTATACGCTACAATGCGCTCAGAATGCCATATGGTAAAACATATATTCGACACACTCGTGTATGTAGACGGTAATACAAACATTATAGAGCCAAGACTTGCATTTCACTGGGAATATAATGACGCTGAAAAAATATGGACGTTTTACTTACGAAAAGGAGTTCACTTTCATAATGGAAAACAACTTACTGCACATGATGTTATATACTCGTTGAATCGATTTATGAAGCTGGAAAATAATGCACACGCATGGATGTTACAACACGTTGAAAATATCCGTTCAGTGGATGACTACGTTTTCGAAATTCAATTACATACGGAAAATCGAATGTTTTTACATATGCTAAGTGCAGAACAGTGTTCTATCGTGAATGAAGATGAAGCAGGAGGGTTAATTGGAACAGGGCCTTTTCAATTATATAAAAGTAATGAAAATCTGTTCATTTTAGAAGGACATCCTTTATATTTTCGTGAAAGACCTTTTTTAGATCGTATTGAGTTGTGGAATGTAGAACCAGGTGTAAGTACATACGATGTTTTAGTAAAGGCGCAGTATAAAGATAAAGAAAAACATAATAAAGAATTGTCTCGGCTTGAGTCGAACGTGACATATATAACATGTAATCTTACGAAAGAAGGACCAATGCAAGATGCGTTATTTCGGAAAGCGTTATATAACATCATTCATGGTTATACAATCGTTCAAGAACTCGGCGGAGAACGTGGAGAAGTGGCAAAGAAACTAATATTAGCAAATGAAAGCATAGTAGATATTGACGAAGATATCGAAAGTTTAATTAAAAGGAGTACTTATCATAGTGAAGTGCTACAACTCTACACATTTACAGGACGAGATCATGTTGAAGATGCACAATGGATACAAAAAGAGTGTGCGAAGTACGGGATTCGTGTAGAAAATAATTTTCTTGGGATAGAAGAGCTATTGGAAGTAAGTACGATACAAAAGGCCGATATGATGCATGATAGTGCCACAATAAGTGAACGAATAGAAGATAGTTTATTATATATGTTTCTTACAAAAAATAGTTTTATTCATGGACAAAGCAGCATGGACTTTCATGAAAAGTTGTCTCCTTATTTTAGACAAGAAGAATTAGAGAAAAGAGTTACACTGTTACGCGATATCGAGGATACTTTGTTACGTCAAATTCATATTATTCCTTTATATCGTAATAAACAAGAGGTAAGTACACATGAAAAAGTTCAAAATATAATGATTAATTCGCAAGGTTGGATTGATTTTTATAATATTTGGTTTAAATCTTGATATATAAGGGCTTTTGCACATTTTCATAAGATGTGTAAGAGCCTTTTTGTATGTGAGAATAGGTTTGTTTTACACATTGTTACGCTACTTGTGATAAAAGTCTATTTACAGCGTAACAGTGTTATGTTACATTGTTATCAGGAAGGAGTGTTATACAGTTGAGTACAGATTTAATTTCAAAAAAAGATTTATTAGAACTAACTGGTATTTCATACGGACAGTTATATAGGTGGAAAAGAAAAAATTTAATTCCGGAAGATTGGTTTGTACGAAAATCAACGTTTACAGGTCAAGAGACATTTTTTCCGAAAGAAAAGATATTAGAGCGTATCGATAAAATCCAAACGATGAAAGAGGATTTATCACTTGATGAACTAGCTAACATGTTTTCACCGAGTGTGAGAGAAATTCTTTTAACAAAGGAAGACATTTTATGCAAGGGGATTGCATCAGAACCAGTTTTACAATTTTTCATAGAACAAACGAATAAAACAGCAGAGTTTCAATTTGTAGACATTCTTTATGTGTACATGTTAGAAGAATTACTACAATCAGGAGAGATTAGTTTAGAAGAAGGAAAAATGGTCTTGCAAGTTTTACGTGAAAATTATGAAGCAATGAAACATAAAACTTGTGACTTAATCATCGTCCGAAAGTTAGGGATTTCTACATGTTTATTAGTTTCAAACGTGGACGATTTAATTTTTGAAAAAGGCACCAAAATCGTTTTACGCGAAGCGATTATGAAATATACCGAAGCATTAAAAACTAAATTGTTGTAGTGGAGGAGAAAGTATGCGTACAGATAATTTGATTATAAATGGTTACGGTTCATCGAATGGCGGCGAGTTTCATAAAGTGCAATTAAACGGAAAAGGAACTGTGAATGGAAATGTTGAATGTGAGCAATTTGAATGTAACGGTTACGGTGCAGTTACTGGTGATTTGAAAAGTAGCAGTGCACGAATTAGCGGATCTGGTAAAGTTGATGGTACAGTTCATGCTGAAACGATGCGAATTGATGGAAAAGCAACAATTACGCAAAATGTAAAAGCAAACAGTTTGAAAATTGCAGGAAAAGGTACGATAGGTGGAAATGTCACTGGTGAAGAATTTAAAGTCAATGGTCAAGCTACAATTGACGGTAATTGTGAAGTGGATACTTTTTCTTCAGAAGGACAATTTACAATCGGTGGTTTATTAAGCGCAGATGAAATTAATATAAATATTCACGGTACATGTCGAGCGAAAGAAATTGGTGGTCAAACGATTAAAGTAAGACATAGATCAGGTACATTTAGTAGGTTATTTAAAACAGTGTTTGGCTTGCAGTTAGAAGCTGAACTATTAGAAGGTGACAATATCGATATTGATTATGCTCACATAAGAACGGTAAGAGGAAACAATGTTACAGTAGGAGCAAACTGTGAGATTGAACTGATTGAATATACCGGTGTTCTTACTGTTGATAAAAATGCAAATGTAAAAGAAATTAAGCAGGTTTAACGGAAGGGAGAAATCAGTATGGAACATCCACATAGTCTCACAGTAAATGGTTCTGGTAATTCAGCAGGCGGAGATTATAATAAAGTGAAGATTCGCGGTGAAGGAACAATTACGAATGATATGAGTTGCAATGAGTTTAAAACGTACGGAACGAGTGATGTACACGGTAATGTGAAAGTGAAAAACTATGTCGTGTATGGAGATAACGAAGTACAAGGAAATGTAGATGCGGAATATGTAAAAGTATATGGTAATACACAAATTCATGGTGATGCTCATATTGAAAAAACAAAAGTTAGAGGTATGATAGATATTGAAGGAAAGTTTTCAGGTGATTTCGTAGATGTAAAAGGTGCTTTAAATGTAAAGGGAGATATTGAAGTAGAAGATTTATCATTAACTGGTGGTCTTGAAAGTGATGGATTACTTAATGCTGAAAATATTCAAATCTCACTTCGTTATGAAGGCAGTAAGGTAAGAGAAATTGGTGGTAAAAAGATTACTGTTCGTAAAAAAGCGAGATTTATTCCTTTTACTAGTCATGCTGGAAACCTCCAAACTTCGATTGTTGAAGGAGATGATATCTATTTAGAACATACGATTGCTGAAGTTGTAAGAGGCAACAACGTCACAATTGGTCCTGGATGTGAAATTAGTGTTGTAGAATATCATACTAGTTTTAATCAAAAAGGTAATGCAGTCGTAAAAGAACATAAACAAATATAAGTAGTATGAGGGAGAGCAAGAGATATGGTTGAGAAGAATAATAAGCTCGGCTTTGTTGTGGCGGGCTTATTGCTAGGTATTTTAATGGCATCGATGGATAATACCATTGTCGTAACGGCGATGGGAACAATCGTTGGTGACTTAGGAGGCCTCGAAAACTTTGTATGGGTCGTTTCTGCCTATATGGTCGCAGAAATGGCAGGCATGCCGATTTTCGGTAAGCTATCAGATATGTATGGTAGAAAGAGATTCTTTATTTTCGGTTTAATTGTCTTTATGATTGGTTCGGCACTTTGTGGTACTGCTGAAAATATTACACAGTTAGGTATTTATCGTGCCATTCAAGGTATTGGCGGCGGGGCATTAGTGCCAATCGCGTTTACTATCGTTTTTGATATTTTCCCACCTGAAAAACGCGGGAAAATGGGTGGTTTATTCGGAGCGGTATTTGGATTATCTAGTATTTTCGGGCCATTACTTGGCGCATATATTACCGATTACATTAGCTGGCACTGGGTATTTTATATTAACTTACCACTTGGCATTTTAGCACTTATTTTTATTACATTCTTTTATAAAGAATCACGCGTTCATAGAAAGCAAAAAATTGATTGGTTTGGCGCAATTACTTTAGTTGGTGCAGTAATTTGTTTAATGTTTGCTTTAGAACTAGGTGGACAAAAATATGATTGGGATTCTAGCTTTATTTTAAGCTTATTTGGTGGATTCGCCATTTTAATCATCGCATTCATTTTTATTGAACGAAAAGTAGAAGAACCAATTATTTCATTTGAGATGTTTAAGCAGCGCTTATTCGGAATGAGTACAATTATTGCTTTATGTTACGGTGCTGCATTTATGTCAGCAACTGTGTACATTCCGTTATTTATTCAAGGTGTATACGGTGGTACCGCAACAAACTCAGGATTATTACTTTTACCGATGATGTTAGGATCAGTCGTAACAGCGCAGTTAGGCGGATTTTTAACAACTAAACTTAGCTACCGAAACATTATGATTATTTCTGCGGTTATTATGCTAATTGGACTATTCTTATTAAGCACGTTAACACCAGAAACAAGTCGTGCATTATTAACAGTTTATATGATTATTATCGGATTTGGAGTCGGTTTCTCATTCTCTGTACTAAGTATGGCAGCTATTCACAACTTCGGTATGGAACAGCGCGGGTCTGCGACTTCAACGAGTAACTTCATTCGTTCATTAGGTATGACACTAGGCATTACAATCTTCGGAATGATCCAAAGAACAGGTTTCCAAGATCAATTAGAAGAAGCATTTAAAGGGATGAGCGGGGGAATGAATACAAACGCTTTAGGGGATTCAAGAGCTATTCTATCAGAATCGGCAAGATCTCAAATCCCTCCGCAAATATTAGATAAGATTATTGACGCTCTTTCTAGTTCAATTGTTCAAACATTCATGTGGGCATTGGTACCAGCTGGATTAGCATTCATATTCATTTTCTTTATGGGAAATGAGCGCATGGTAATTAAGAAACAACAAACGAATAAAAAGAGTGAAACATCAAAAGCGTAATGAAAAAGCTCCTTTCTAATTGGAAAGGAGCTTTTTCGTATGTACGGATTTAGATTAGCCTTCGATAATTTCGTATTCTTCGTCTGCTAATAGTAAAATTTGTGTTTTCTTACCTTTGTTTTGAACTTCGATTACATCGTAAGCACCTAAGTCTCTTACTTTGCTTTGAGAAGCGTTAACCATAACTTCAATAGAATCAATTAAGATATCTTCTTCAATGTATGATTCAGGCAATGCCATATCTTCAGTATCTAATACACATGCGTATAGATTTTGTAAGTTTTCAGCAGTTGGGTTTTGTTCCTCAACATCAATGATGTTTTTTACTGCTTCCATATTTTCCTCTTTTGCTTGGTATACTTTAATTTTAGCCATTGTTTTAATCTCCTTTATAACGTAATCGTAGAGGCTACACCTTATTATAACGTTTTTTTCATGAAAGATGAAATTGTTATATGTATTTATAGTAAAAATTATGTGTCCTTACTCAAAAATGGTGTGATTTCCATATAAATGTACGATTAGGTAACGATATTGCTACGTTAACGTTATATTGTCCAAGCTTTTCTTATTTTCTTCTCATATATATGTAGTAGCAATTCTATATAGAGAAGGGATGGGGTGTAAGTGGGGTGTGAACCGAAACGTGATTGTGGGTGTTGCCAAAATAGTATATGTGAGTTTTTACAGAGTCTAGAACCGTATACAAAAGTTGAAAGTATCATAATAGCAGGAAACGAAATTGCTGTATCTTATTTTCTTTCATTTAATAAGAAAACAGGTATCGTATCATTCGTACAAGAAGACAATGAGGTTATATTTGTCGATTGTTCAAAGATTGATGCAATTCGAATAGGGAAAGTATGTAGCTGCAAAACAAAAGTTAAATATATTGAAGAGGACTTTAGCTTGCTAGGAAATGTTTGCCCGCATTGTTTAACAGAGGGGAGTACAATCTTTTTCGATTTTAACAATCCTGAATTAAATGTGTCTTTCCAAGCAACAACAATTAATCCACCTAGATGTACTGAATTTACAGATGATCTCGGGAATGTAGTAAAGCAAATTACTATAGTAGGTGAGGCGAGAGTTTCTAGAGATTTTGTTCAAGTACCTGAACTGGTAGGTTTTCGATTATTTTTATCACATCCAGCTGGAGACCCTTTAAACTACGGATTATTATTTATTAATTTTCCTGATACGATTTTTATTTTTATATTGGCATCAAGCGGATACCTTTCCATTTCGAACTGTTTAAAAATAGAGGGCGGAACTGGTGATGCCGAAATAGAAGAGATGAAAAAAATGATAGAGGATGACGTTAACACGTACAAATCATTTGTTAAATTGACTAAAGTATATAAGAACGGTGAGACGGAATCTTTTATTTATAAAAATGAGTTATAACACATGTATTTAAATGCACCCTCAAACTATTGTTGAGGGTTGTTACATAATTAATTATGTTGGTCCTTCAAACCGTTTGTTAACGGGTAATAAATATATTTATTGTTGACTTATTTTATATGTTGATCATTTCATAGTTAGTAGATGTTATAATCATTTTATGTTTACTGATATTTTATAAATATTCGAAGTTTTAATTTAATAGTCAATTTCTTTTATGATGAACAGGTGGGTATGTATATGAATACGAATTATGGAGCGCTCATGAAAATGTTAAGAGTAGTTGATTCTAAAGAAGGCGGGAATGTAAATGATATATGAAGCGAATATACATACAAGAAAAAAACTAGTTTCTATGTTTGAGGATTTCAATAACGTTGTTTTACTTTCTTATTTACAAGGGCATATGGGTACTGCTTGGGTAAATGATCTTGAAAATCCAAAAGTAGCACAAGTTACGGTAGGGATTTTTACATTTTACGCTGGAGACCCAAATACGAAAGAAACAGAAGAGTTATTACGTAATATTCCAGAAAGAATTTTAGTTATCGTAAATAGTGAAGAGTGGAAACAACGCTTAGAAACATTCCATGAAAGAAAAATAGATAAGTTTTTACGTTATAAATTCAAACGAAATCCAGAAGTTTTTAATCGTTCAAAATTAAAATCTTTTATATCAGCACTTCCAAAAGAATATGAGTTAAGAAGAATAGACGAGCATATCGCAAATAGCCCTACATTACATAAGATATCTGAAGATTTCACAAGTCAATTTCATTCGGTAGAAGATTATATAAACCGTGGTATAGGTTATAGCATTTTATATAACGGAGAAGTTGTATGCGGTGCATCCTCGTATAGTATTTATAATGATGGGATTGAAATTGAAGTTGCGACTGATCACAATCATAGAAGAGAGGGCTTGGCAACTGTAGTAAGTGCAGCTCTTATATTGGATTGCTTAGAAAATGGAAAGTATCCAAACTGGGACGCAGCGAATACTACATCTGCTAAACTAGCAGAAAAGTTAGGATATGAATTTGATAAGGCATATGATACTTATTTTGTGGATAATAGATGAGTGAAGGAGTTACATACTAAAAAATAAATGCGCCCTAGTACGTAAGTCTAGGGCGCATTTATTAGTTGGTAAATATCTTCATAACAATCATATCATATTTTATCTTTTGAATGTTTGGAATTAAAGATATTTATGTGACTTTTTGAAAAAATAAAAGAGCAGCTAGCAAAAGCCAACTGCTCCTCTCTCAGGGGGAATGGAGAAATACAATCATATTATCTATAGTATTGACGGAACATAGAGTTTTAATCAAAGCCCGATTGGTGAGGGGTTTGATTAAAACTCCCACTGATTAAAGTTTCACTTTATTACATTTACAATTTAAATAGTAGAACGTGTTTATCGTAGTTCTCCAAACACCAATTATATTTTTTTAGAATAATTGGATGGACTGCTTCTGTCGTAGTATCGACTTCAGTATATCCATATTTCTTATAAAAGTTTTCTAATTCCTCAAAAGGAAGACAATATACATTTTGTATTTGTGATTTTTTCGCAGTTTCTACTAAAAATGAAACAAGCTCACCAGCTAATTGAAGCCCTCTAAAGTGAGGCAGAATAAAAATCCCGCCCATTTCTAAAGTATCTTCATCTATTTGGACTAATCGGCCAACACCTGCATACTCGTTGTTATATGTAATAATTGCAACTTTATCTCTCTTTAAATCACTTCGTACAAATCCTATTGAGTCATATTGACTATTAATCCATTTTAAATCGTTAGATGTGGCCAATTGAATACTCATATATATCCTCCTTCGGAATACTAGCGCTCTCTTCATTATATAGAACATAAGATACTATATCAAAGGAACCTTGAGGTAGCCCATTTGTTTAAGTTATTAGTTAAAAGTGTGGGGTTGCTGGCATTGAAATGATGGCTTCACCAAACATAGGATAATAATCTTGTGAATTTAGTGTTACATAGTCAAAATAAAAATTAGTTCATGCGTTCGGTAATGCACGATGGTTTAAGTGTAGAGAAGATCATAGGGGTATTTTAATTAGTAGCTACTGTATTCATTGAAGTTATTAAGGAAATGTCGTAATCCCTAGCCTTAGTGATACAAATCATATTATGGTTTAGTAAAAAAACTCTTCCTGAAAAAGAGGGGGATTAAAGATAAGAGCACTTCGAAAAGTGCCCTTCAGTAAACGACTACTTATTCTAAAAAGAAAGGATGCAATATATTATATGAAGTTTAGTGTATTTAAGTATGGGTCTTTTATATAAAAGTTTTATTTTGTTCCGAATAAAAAGGCGGTTGTTTCCGCAACCACCTTTCAGTAAAACAAAGCACTTTTTATGAAATAAATTATGGATGGTCCCTAAAAAAGGTTATAGGATATACCCACATTTTTATAACTAAAGTGACGAACTCAGGTTATAAGGAAGGAACAATTATATTGTATGAAATCTATTCTAGAGTAGTCACAAAGAAAGTTGTCTTCTTATTAGAAGGCAGCTTTTTTTATTAGAAAAAGAAGTAGAAGATTAAGTTACTTGTCCAAACAAATTTTAAAAAAATACATAAAATGCTATTAGTTAGTCAATATTTTAATATTGCTAATTTTTAAGACTAAAAGGGGTGATTTTATGTGTGAATGTGAAGTTTGTAGACGAAAGAAAAATCGGGATCCATTAAACCGGGAGTTTGAGCCGAAAAAACGAGTTCATGAGCCAAAAAAAGAGGATTGTGAGCCAAAAAAAGAAGATTGTGAGCCAAAAAAAGAAGATTGCGAATCATTAAATGATTATTCGTTTAGTAAAAATGCAAATTTTTTAGAGGAAGCTATACAAACAGATGAAATCGATCAAATTTCTGAGGAATATATTGAAATAGTTGATTCAGCAGATGTACAAGTTACTACTACAGATACAAAAGCTGCACTATCTATCCAAGCGGCATTACAAGCAGCTATCGTAGTTGTAGTAAGTATTTCTATAGCAGATAGTGAAAAGGCAGATAAAATAACACAAGAATTATTTCAAAAATCAGCTATTAAACAAATTAATAGACAAAAAACATTTATTAAAAATTCTAGAAACGTAACCGTAACAACTACTGATACAGATATTGCAGTGAATATTCAAATTCTCCTTCAAATTTTATTAGCTTTATTAGTTAAACTAAACATTTTATAAAGTGTCTATCCTATTGATATTTAGCTATAAGTTTTCACTCTAAGTAAATGTTTTTTGTTGTAATACGTGGTACAAGCTTGGACTTTTTATTATGACTGAATTAATATTCAAGATTAATGGTAAAACAAGTGTGGAAAACTACAAATAAAGATAAAATACATGATTTAACAGTAATGAAACTTATATTTATGTGAAGTGAAGGAAAGCTGTCTTCTTATAAGAAGTCAGCTTTTGATTTTATTAGCAAAAAGAAGTGAAAATAGAAGATTAAGTTACTTGTCCAAGCAATTTTTATTTCATTACATATAATGCTCGTAGATATTTAAAATTTTTATAGAAAATTGATTGGAGTGAATATTATAAATGGATGATTTAAACAAATTTTCTTCCTTTAAGTTTGATAAGGATCAAAAGAATATAATTATAGACCTTTTACTCTCAGATATTTTTAATAGGCATGGGATAAATGAAGAAAAATTAAAAAATTTATCACCAGAAAAAAAGCAGCAAATTAAAAGTATTGTTTCTGAAATACAATCACAAGTTAATAATTATTTAGATTGAAAGGGGGTGAACGCATGGACAAAACATGTCATTCAGATGAAAATAAAAAGTGGAGTGCATTAGATTCCTCAAATCCTCATCCATCTTTTAAAAATGCTAGCGTTTCAGAAGCAGCTGCGCAAGAAAGTAAAACGTATCAAATTTCTGAAGAATCTATTACAATTGTAGATTCAGCAGATGTAGAAGTTACTACTACAGATACAAAAGCTGCTTTATCTATTCAAGCAGCATTACAAGCAGCTATCGTGGTTATAATAAGTATTTCTATAGCAGATAGTGAAAAAGCTGACCGTGTAGCACAAGAACTGTTTCAAAAATCATCTATTAAACAAATTAATAAACAAGAAACTGTTATTAGAAATTCTAGAAATGTTACAGTTACGACTACGGATACAGACATAGCAGTAAATGTTCAAATTCTTCTCCAAATTTTATTAGCTTTACTAGTAAAATTAAATATTTTATAAAATGTTTAACTTGTTTTTATCTAGTGATTCTTACAGGTGAATATTCACTGTTTTAATTATAGTACAGGCTATAAATATTTATCATAACTGGACTAATATTCAACATCACCAAAGTATGAATGTAAACAAACAATTTGATGGAAAATAAAGTTTGGTTATTTTATGAAAATGTAAAAGCCATTTCCTTTATTGGATTTGGCTTTTCAATTTTAAACAGTATGAATTTGAAAAGATTATATTAAGATAAAGAATTAAAATATAATGATACAAAATACTTATAAAATTATTCGTGTTTTAGAAAAATAATAAGAAAAAGGTGTTTAAAATAGAATCATTTTCATTAACAGTTCAAGTTTTGAAGAATAGTGCATACAATATAAAGTGTTTTCCTTTCTTCATTTAAGTTTTACGTATATAATTTAAAAGTACTATTTTTATTTTATTATTTTATATTTATAACAGAATAGAGGTTTAAAAATGGGTGTTAAAATCATTACGGATAGTGCGGCGGATTTACCAGTAGAATTGCTGCAAGCATATGATATTGATTTAATTCCACTCCGTGTATATGATGAAGCAGAAACAGAGTATTTAGATGGAGTAACATTAGAGTCAGTTACATTATTGCAAAAAATGAGAGAAGGCGCTGTTTATAGAACGTCATTGCCTTCACTTGAAACGTTCCAAGAAAAATTTGTTTCTTATGCAAAAGAAGGTAATCCTTGTATATATTTAGCTTTTTCATCTGAACTGTCTGGTACATATCAATCATCAGTTGTCATTAAAGAGGAAGTAAAAGAAACATATGCTAACTTAGATTTAGAAATTATTGATACGAAATGTGCTTCGCTTGGTCAAGGTCTTGTCGTTTTAGAAGCTGCTAAAATGGCAAAAGACGGCGCATCAAAAGAAGATATTTTAAAGCGTGTTGATTTTCTAATGAGCCATATGGAACATATCTTCACTGTAGCTGACTTACAGTACTTAGTGAGAGGTGGACGTTTAAGTAAAGTCGCAGGATTTATCGGTGGTTTACTAAACATTAAACCGATCTTAAACGTGGAAGAAGGAAAACTTGTACCACTTGAAAAGGTACGAGGGAAAAAGAAAGTATTAAGCCGTATTGTTGATATTATGGAAGAACGTGGTAAAGACCTTAAAGGTCAAACAATCGGTATGACTCACGGTGACGATTTAGAAACAGCGGAAGCATTAAAATCATTAATTACGGAAAGATTTGGCTGTGAAGTATTTATCGTAAATACAATTGGTGCAGCAATCGGTGCACATACAGGACCTGGCGTTATAACGTTATTTTTCTTAAATGAAGTAGAGTAAAGGATTGATCTTTTGATCAATCCTTTTTTATTTTTTAATCTGTGATAATCGGTCGATATGGTATTGATGAAGATAAAATCTTTGAAGTTTTCCTATATCAAATGCAATCTTGTAGAGGGATTATTTTTTATATGTGTAATGATACTTAATGGTAGAAGAAAAGAGTATAAATAAGAATATATTTATAGGAATTTAAATATTTGAAGATATCAAAATTTTGCCATTTCATATATAATTGTGTGGGGAGAAATATCTGTAACTATTTGTAAAAATAGGAGGCGGCTATAAAAATGCAAGAAAGTGCTAGATGGGATTTAAATCGCTTGTATTTGAATGAGGATATTCTATTTCCGATTTTGGAGTTGAAAGAGCAATATTTTGTAACAAAAGATGTAGAGATTCTTTCAAAGCTTATACAAGCTATTGAAAAAGCAGAATACTATTTGTACTGTCGATCGGTTGAAGAAAGTGTTCCATCTGACCTTACTAAATTGACCGTGAAAGTGAAGGAACTAAAAAGTGAATTACAGCAAGTAATAAAACATAATGAAGTGGAAACTTCAGATAATACTAAGTTAATAAAAGATGAACTTAATGCGTGGGAAAATATGTACATACAATTACGGGATAGGATAGAAATAGAGCACAATAATAAACTATTATCCTTTGGACAAGCAAATACTATTGCAATGAATAGTGATAATGAAAAGGAAAGATTAGAAGTATTCGATTCATTAACATGTGCTTTACATAAGGAAAAAGAAATCTTTGCTACTGTATTAAATCAAGTAGGGAGATTGCGTAATGCAAAGAGTAATGAAATAGAAGATAGAGAGATTTTAACACAATCTTTTCATGCGAATGGCATTTCAGAAACTGTATTATTCCAAATGTGGAATGTGACAGAAGAAAACCTTGATAAATTAGTAAGTGCTTTAAACGTGTATAAGAAAGGGAAAGCTTCGATTACATGGCATGAACTTATGACAGTAAAGGAAAGTAATGAGGTCATGATTCCTTTTTCAGTAGCAGTACAAAACGTTTATGATGCATGTAAGAATATTGATCAAGAATTAGCAGAATTTGCACGTAATGCGATAGAAAGTGGATGGATAGATGCTGAACCGAGAGAGAATAAACCACCAGGTGGGTTGTGTGCTCCATTTTTCAGTGAGAAAGAATCGAGAATCTCCATGCGTTATGATGGGGGTATAGATAGTGTAAGAGTGCTCGCTCATGAATTAGGACATGCTTGGCATTTTTATAATATGAGTTTTGAACAATCTACATCTTTTTTAGATGATTATTTGCCGATGAGTACGGCTGAATCAGCATCTATTTTCTTTGAAACGGTACTCTTAAATTATCTAATTGAAACAACGGATAGTAAAGATATGAAAAAGTCATTACTTAGCTGGAAAATAAGAAATAGTTTTAATTATGTAATGGCAATACGAGCATCGTATCAGTTTGAAAAAACATTTTATGAAAAATGTAAAGAGGGTCCATTAAGTGCTGATGAAATTGAGAAATTATCTATAATGGCACAAAAAGAAGCTTATGGAAAAGCTTTAAGTGAATACCAGCCGTTTGTATGGATGAAATATATTCAATTTTATATAGCAGATGTTCCTTTTTACAATTATCCATACACGTTTGGATATTTAGTAAGTTTTAGTTTATTAGAAATAGCTCAAGAAGGTAAAAGTACTTTTCATTCGAAATATAAAGAGTTCTTACGAGAAACAGGAAAGGCTCCAGTAGAGGAGCTTATGAAAAAACATTTTGAAATAGATATAAGAAATTATGAATTTTGGAATAAAGCTTTTATTCAAATTTCTAAAGACATTGATGAATATTTGCAGCTTATATAAGGGGAGAGTATAGTGGATCAACAGTTTATAAAAGGTATACCTTTTTCAACTTTAGAATATGCAAAAGCTATAAGTTTATTAAAAGGTTGGGTACATGAACAACAAGAGAAACCAAGGTTTGTAGTAACTGCAAATCCTGAAATTGTTATGTCTGCAAAGGAAAATACGGAAAAATCAAAGGAGTTTAAAAAGATGTTACTATCTGCGGATTTAATAACAGCGGATGGGATTGGTGTCATAATTGGCTCGAAAATATTAAAAGGAACTTTGAAAGAACGTGTTACTGGGGCGGATTTAACTCACGATTTAATAAAATATTGTAACGACAATGAATATCGTGTCTTTCTTTTTGGAGCTGCGCCAGAAAGTAATAAAAAGGCATTAGAAAAATTAAATGAGCAGTTCCCAGGAGCACAATTTAAAGGACAGCATGGATTTGTAAATGGTGAAGAAATAGAAGAAATAAAAATGAAAATTAAGCAATTCAAGCCGCATTTATTACTTGTAGGGCTAGGTTCACCAAAACAAGAAGAGTTCATTTATGAAAACATACAAACATTAAACGTTCCGCTATCTATTGGTATCGGAGGAATGATTGATATAATATCTGGTACTGTAAAAAGAGCACCGAAAATAATGAGGGATACTGGAACTGAATGGCTGTATAGGTTACTCTCACAGCCGAAAAGATTAAAGAGACAACTTGTACTTCCGAAATTTTTATTGTCGGTTATGTCAGAGAGGATTAAAGGGATTAATTAATAAAGGGGACTACATACATGAACAGAATCGGCATTATCGGAGCAATGCAAATTGAAATAGATTTACTTTTAGAAAAGCTAGTAATACAAGAAGAACAGACAATAGCGGGAATGCTATTTTATATTGGAGAATTCATGGGAACAGAAGTAATTATTGCACGTTCTGGTGTAGGGAAAGTAAATGCAGCTGCATGTGCGCAAACATTAATTCATAAATTTAATGTAGACTCTATCATCAATACGGGCGTTGCTGGTGGATTACATCCAGATGTAAAAGTTGGTGATGTAGTTATTTCAACGAATGTTACCCATCATGATGTAAGTAAAAATCAAATAAAAAAATTATTCCCGTTTCAAGAGGAGTTTATTGCAAGTAAGGAATTGATAGAGTTAGCACGTAAAGCATGTAACAGTAATAGTTCAAATATTCAAGCTCACGAAGGAAGAATTGTAAGTGGTGAATGTTTTGTTGAAGATTCAAAGTTAAAGGCAAAATTAATAGATGAATACGCACCTCATTGTACAGAAATGGAAGGTGCAGCAATTGGACATGTTGCCTACATAAATGATATACCGTTTCTTGTTATACGATGTATTTCTGACAGTGCAGATGATGAAGCTCAAGTTTCTTATGATGATTTCGCGAAAACTGCTGCGAATTATTGCTCAGAAATTATTATTGAGATGCTTAAAAATATATCTGGTAAAACTATAGTCCAAAAGGAGAGATAGGAATGTTACAAGCATTAATTTTTGATATGGATGGAACATTATTTCAAACAGATAAAATTTTAGAATTATCGTTAGATGATACTTTTGATCACTTAAGATCACTTCAATTATGGGATACGGTAACACCGATTGAAAAATACCGTGAAATTATGGGTGTGCCGCTACCGAAAGTTTGGGAAGCTTTATTACCGGACCATTCTATTGAAATAAGAGAACAAACAGATGCATATTTTTTAGATAGACTAATTGAAAACATAAAAAGCGGAAAAGGCGCTTTATATCCAAATGTAAAAGAAATATTTACATATATAAAAGAAAATAATTGTTCAATTTACATTGCTAGTAATGGTTTGAAAGAATATTTACGAGCAATCGTAACGTATTATGCTTTAGACAAGTGGGTGACTGAAACGTTTAGTATTGAACAAATACAATCGCTAAATAAAGGTGACTTAGTTAAAAGTATTATGAACAAATATGATATAAAAGAGGCAGCGGTAGTTGGTGACCGGCTATCTGATATAAATGCAGCGAAAGACAACGGTTTACTTGCAGTTGGATGCAATTTTGATTTTGCGCAAGAAGAGGAACTTGCTCAGGCTGATATAGTAATAGATGATTTAATAGAGTTAAAGCGGATACTGCCTGCTGTACAGAGATAAATAAAGTGTGTGCATTTTTTCCAAGTCCTATATGTCTTATTTTATGGAGGGAGTATGCTTAAAAATAATTTTAAAATTAGTAATATTCCTGCGGTTTTATGGGGAGAGAAGAGTGAAAAAGTTTTTATTGCAGTACATGGAAATATGTCAAATAAGGAAGATGTAGTTATTCAAATATTAGCTGAAGAAGCCAATCAAAAAGGCTATCAAGTATTAAGCTTTGATTTACCTGAGCATGGAGAAAGAAAAAATGATAACACTCCTTGCAAAGTACAGTTTTGTGTTAGTGAATTATCTATAATTATGAACTACGCAAAAGTACATTGGAAAGAAATAAATGTGTTTGCATGTAGTATGGGAGCGTATTTTAGTCTTTTAGCTTATCAAAATGATGTGCTAGAAAAGGCATTATTTTTATCACCAGTAGTTAATATGGAACGAATTATCGAAAATATGATGAAATGGTTTAATGTAACACCGGAGCTTTTACAAAAAGAAATGACTATAGAGACACCTATTGGTCAAAAGTTATATTGGGATTATTTATGCTATGTAAAAGAGCATCCTATTAGTACATGGAATACAGATACATATATTATGTACGGAGCTAAGGATGAGCTGTGCGAATTTGAAACTATTAACTATTTTACAAAAAAACATCGTTGTGAATTAGAAGTTATGGAGACGGGTGAACATTACTTTCATACTGAAGAACAGTTGAAAATATTTGAACAGTGGTTACACAAGCATATCAATTAACAAATTATAATTTAACTTATACCTGCTAGAGAAGAATGGTGAATTTATAAACTGATATTATATTTGAGAGACATTATAAATGTATATGTATTCATTTAAGTAAACAGGTGCTTTAGTTCAATAAGAATTACACAACTTTAAAGAGCCTTACCACACACTAGATTGTAGCAAGGCTCTTATATTTTCATAATAAAATTAATTAACTGTATTATCGATTTACATATGAAGTGAAGTATATGCATACTATGAATTAAATAAAGTAACAACCATAAAAATGCTCAGAATAAATGATTCTCGAGCATTTTTATGTATTTTCGTACTTAGGGGGAATGGACTTGAAAGATATACATATTCAACAAATAGAAAATTTAATGGAATATGAATTCAGTCATCTCGTTCAAGACAGTGAAGAAGAAGGGTTTAATTTCCTTATAAGACTAATAAATGAATATAAACACAAAGTAAATGTATTCAATAAAACTGGAGAATGTTTATATGGTATTTTCCAAGGGGATATGTTAATCGGAGTTGGAGGTTTAAATAAAGATCCGTACACAAAAGACAATAAGATTGGGCGGTTGAGGAGATTTTATATTTCCAAGGATTATCGGCGTATAGGGTTAGGGAATTTATTATTAAATCAACTATTATGTCATGCGGAAAAGTATTTTGAAGTGATTGTTTTACATGCTGACACGAAGCAAGGGGATGTGTTTTATACTTCAAATGGATTTGTAAAAGGGGGATTATATAAGGGATCGAGTCACTACAAACTATTATAGAGATTGCTATCCAAAGAATAGCTACGGAAAGGTATTTTCGTTGATAAATCGATATATTTTAAAAATCCCTGATATATATGAAGGTGCGACCCTTATATTAAAAACAACTTTTATAATTTCATTTACCAAATTGTTATTATAAAAAAGAGCACCTTAGCTTTTAAAATTTAGCTTATAAGGTGACTCCTTTTCATTCAATTACATTTTAACCTTCATTTGTTTCAATAATAATCCTGGTTTACCTTTTACATAATAAAAATGCGGATTATTTTCATCATCATAAAGCATAATATAAGGCTTTTCTTTTAGTGGGAGTAGTATAAGTATTTCGTCTATTGTAGTGTGTAACCATTGATTAGTAATAGAAACCGGCTTAGATAAAGGGATTTTTATCATATAGCCATCTTTTGGAACGACATTTAAGTTTTTAAATGGACCAGTAATTGATTTAGCGTATTGAACTGCTTCTTTTTGGATTACTGGATCTAAAGATTGCTTTTGAATGACCATTTCTTTTTGACAATCAAATACTTCAATTTGTTGATTTGTATTTGCGAACGCATTTGTTGATAATAGAAATAGAAGAAGAGAAATGACCCCGATTTTTTTTATCATAGTACAACACCTCACCATTACTATCCCCTCAAAAGCTTTAAATATTTTTCTGTCACATTCATGTAACAAAGATGTTGTATGATACAATTGGTTTTTGTTTAAAAGCAATGGAGGAAAAAATATGAAAGTTTTAATTGCAGATGACGAACAAGATATGTTAAGGATTTTAAAAGCTTATTTTGAAAAAGAAGGATTTGAAGTTTTTTTAGCAAAAGACGGGGAGGAAGCACTTCAAATATTTTATGATGAAAAAATTGATTTAGCTATTTTGGATTGGATGATGCCAAAACATAGTGGTATTACTGTCTGTCAGGAAATAAAAAAGAATTCAAGCGTAAAAGTATTAATGCTTACGGCGAAAAGTGAAAGTGAAGATGAATTAGCAGCGCTTCAAAGTGGGGCAGATGAGTACGTGAAAAAACCATTTCATCCAGGAGTACTAATTACGCGAGCGAAAAAACTTATTCAGCATGATGATATTATTCAAGTACAAGATGTAAAGATAAATTTCTCCAAAAATAAAGTATATAAAAATGATATAGAGTTAGAAATTACAAAAACAGAGCTCGAATTAATAAAATGCTTTTTAAATCATAAAGGAACAATTTTAACTCGTAAAAAATTGCTAGATATTGTCTGGGGATTTGACTATTTTGGAGAAGAGAGAACGGTTGATACACATGTAAGAAGGCTGCGTAAAAAAATTGGAGAAAATATTATTAAGACGCATCGTGGGCTGGGTTATAGTTTTGAGGAACAAAGTGAATAAACTTGGGAAAAAGCTATTTCTCAGCATTTCTTTAACCGTTATTCTTATATTTACAATTTCTTTATTATTAATTAACTTTCTCCTGCCGAAATATAATATTTATAAAACACGTGAAAACTTAAATGAATTTACAACTCAAATACAAAATGCGCCAGTCAATGATTTAGAAGATGTTATTCATACAATTGAAAGTGAAAATAACGTTACAATTGCGTATACGCCAATTAATCAGTCAGAAGATGCTATGAACGACGCGTTACGCATGCAACTTACGAAAAAGAAAGTAACGTTAAATAAGCTTTGGATTACGAAAGACGAAGTTATGAAAGTGAAGACGGAAGGGCAATCGAATAAACTGTACGATCAAGGAAAGGTAAAAGCGAGTTTTTTTGCTAAATATATTGCGAAAGATGATACGATAATTTTAATTGGGACTTCCATTGCGAATTCAAATGAAATTATAAATACGTTAAATACATTTTATTTATATATCCTATGTTTCTCGCTCCTTCTTATTATTTTACTTGTGTGGATACTTTCAAAAATAATAACGACACCACTGAAAGAGTTAAGTGATGTGGCTCAGGATATTTCACATTTGCAGTTTAAAAGAACGAAAGTGAAAACGAATGATGAAATAGGAGAGTTGGCCAATAGTATTAATATCATGAGTGAAAAACTACATGAAGCACATCAAGATTTAACTGATCGTAATGAACATTTAAAACGATTTATGGGTGATGTAACGCATGAATTAAAGACACCGATCGCATTAGTAAAAGCATACTCTATGGGGATTAAAGATGGATTAGATGATGGGACTTACGTAGATACAATTATTAAACAAACAGATCAAATATCAAACTTAATTGAAGAACTATTACGATTTTCTAAGCTAGAAAGAGATATTTTACAAAAAGAAGAATTCCCCATTGAACCACTGGTCCAGAGTATATTAGATAAGCATCAGATTGAACTGGATTCGAAAGAAATTAACTTGCAAGTAAATTGTAATGCGGGCAATACAATCGTTTATGCAGATTTAAATAAAATGAGAATGGTGTTTCAAAATTTAATTTCTAATGCGATAAAATATACAGCAAATCAAAACATAATAATTACATTAGAAGATAGAAATAAAAGTATATATTTCCAAATAAAAAATGGCATTCCTACGGATAAAATTAAGGATATCGAGAAAATTTGGGAGCCTTTTTATGTACTAGAATCTTCTCGTAGTAAAGAAAAATCAGGTACAGGATTAGGTTTAGCGATAGTGAAAAGTATTTTAGAAAGGCATGGTTTTGAATATGGAGTTTCCTCTATAGATGGAGAAATTCAATTTTATATAAATGTGAAAAAGGACTAATGAAAATATTAGTCCTTTTTGCAGCTTTAGAGATTAGCGATATAGGATGAATCACCATAATTTTCAAAATTGATGTATTAAATGGAGAATTAGCAAATGTTCTACTTTCATTAAATTCACGTGAAGTTCACAGGAAAACGTTATATTTACATAGTTATATTTGAATTTAATGAAGTGAGGTATTCAGATTTGAAAAGAAAGAAATTAGTAATTGGTAGCATTTTAATGGGTATGACGTTATCTTTATCTGCATGTGGTTCATCAGATAATATTGTAACGACAAAATCAGGAAGCATTTCAGAAAGTGATTTTAACAAAAAATTAAAAGAAAACTACGGTAAACAGAATTTATCTGAAATGGTAGTAGAGAAAGTATTAAATGATAAATATAAAGTTACGGA
The DNA here is from genome assembly GCF_039134555.1 of Bacillus sp. BR3(2024). Lineage (NCBI taxonomy): Bacteria > Bacillati > Bacillota > Bacilli > Caryophanales > Bacillaceae > Bacillus > Bacillus sp. BR3(2024). The sequence continues at coordinate 2,709,221 of NZ_CP152433.1, read as the reverse complement.
TGAAGAGGTAACGAAACAAATAAAAGAATTAAAAGACAAGATGGGCGATAATTTTAATACATATATGGAATCCAATGGTGTGAAAAATGAAGCTCAGTTGAAAGAGAAATTAAAGCTTACTTTTGCTTTTGAAAAAGCTATTAAAGCAACCGTAACGGAAAAAGATATTAAAGATCATTATAAGCCAAAGCTTCAAGTTAGCCATATTTTAGTAAAAGATGAAAAGACAGCAAAAGAAATTAAAGGAAAATTAAATAGTGGCGAAGATTTCGCAGCATTGGCTAAACAATATTCAGAGGATCCAGGTTCTAAAGAAAAAGGTGGGGAACTATCTGAATTTGGACCTGGTATGATGGTGAAAGAATTTGAGGATGCTGCGTATAAGTTAGAAGTTGGTCAATTGAGTGAACCTGTTAAATCTTCTTTCGGATATCATATTATTAAGCTAACGGATAAAAAAGAGCTTAAACCGTATGAGGAAGAGAAAGAGAATATTCGTAAAGAATTAGAACAGCAACGTATACAAGATCCTCAATTCCATCAACAAGTTACTAGAGAACTGCTTAAAAATGCAGATATAAAGGTATCTGATAAAGACTTGAAAGATACCTTTAAAGAGTTAGAAAAATAATAAATGGAATGTAAGGCAAGCGATAGAAATATCGGTTGTCTTTTTCTCTATTTATCCCGCTATTTGCAGGGCAGTAAGACCCCACCTCAAAATTCAGCGAAAGCAAAGAAGTGGCCCTGCTGATCGTAAACGCCCAATTGGTGAGGGCTGATTAAAGTTTCACGTTATAAAGAAGGAGGAAGTGGGAAAATACTTTCATACCTGGATTAAATTTTACTTAATAAGAAATCTTTGAGTTTCTCAACTTTTATATAAAATAAAACTGAATTTTCAGTTATTTTGTTATATAGTAAAAGAGAACGAATAAGGGGAGGGAACATTTTGAGTAAAAAGAAAATGGCAATTACACTGTCAGCAATGCTATCTGCAACAATTATACCTAGCTTTACTATGGATGTGCATGCAGAGAAGAAGGAAGAGACTAAAAGTACGAAAATTGAATTAGAAAATGGGATGACAAAACCGATTTATTCTCTCGATGAAGCTATTATCGAAAATTTATATGTAGAGACAGAAGTTGATAGTGATCGAGACGGTAAGAAAGACAGAGTATCGATAAAAGTTATGCGTCCAAAGACAGATCCGAATGTGAAAGTTCCTGTTATTTATGAAATGAGTCCATATCGATCTGGATTAAAAGATGTTCCTGTATATAATGTAGATGAAGAATTGTATGCGTATGAAGGAAAACCGTATGGAGCGGTTAATCTTGGTTCGTATGGGAACTATTACGTGCCAAGAGGTTATGCAGTTATTCTAGGCGAAAGTATCGGTACTGGAAAATCAGATGGATGCCCTACAACTGGAGATGAACAAGAGATACTCGGGACAAAATCTGTTATTGATTGGGTAAACGGTCGCGCGAAAGCATTTACAGAACAGGGTGAGGAAGTTCAGGCAAATTGGTCTACAGGAAATGTAGGTATGACTGGAGTTTCCTATAATGGTACATTACCAAATGCTGTTGCGACTACTGGAGTTGAAGGTTTAAAAACAATTATTCCAATCGCAGCAATTAGTAGTTGGTATGATTATTATCGTGCAAATGGTGCAGTCATTGCTCCAGGCGGATATCAAGGAGAAGATACAGATAATATGGCAGAAGCAGTACTGACAAGGGAAAACCCTGAAGTTTGCGGACAAGTTATAAAAGAGTTAACGGCTGGACAAGACCGAAAAACAGGTAATTATAATGATTTTTGGGATAAACGTAACTATGTAAAAGATGCTAAAAATGTAAAAGCGAGTGTATTTGTTGTTCATGGTTTAAACGATTGGAATGTTAAAACGAAACAGTTCGCGCAATGGTGGGAAGCACTTGGAGAAAATAATGTTCCGCGTAAAATGTGGCTACACCAAGGTGGTCATGGTGGGACATCAAGTAATAACTGGCAGCAAACACAAAATAAATGGTTAGATTATTGGTTGTACGGAATTGAAAATGGAATTATGGATGAACCAATGGTTGATTTGCAAAGAGAAAATAAAACGTGGCAAAAGATAAAAAATTGGCCAGATCCAGCAGCTGTACCTTCAAAAATCCGTATGTATTTAAGCAATAAATCAGTCAATTTGCCACTAAGTATGGGATCGGCTAATAAAGTTTTCTCATTCTTAGATGATGCACAAATAAAATCAAACCAATTAGTAGCACATCCAGAATTAGAAGTAGCAAATCGATTAGTATATACAATGCCTGTACTGCAAAAAGATACGCGTATAAGTGGTACACCAAAGATTTCAATTACAGGAAATATTGATCGATCTGTATCAAATTTAACAGCGTTACTTGTTGACTATGGAGGAGCGAAGCCGGAAATCGTAACGAGAGGCTGGATGGATCCACAAAACGTAAAGAGTATAGAAAATTCAACAGCGATTCAAGCGGGCAAAGATTATACATTTACATGGGATATGCAGCCAGATGATTATGTATTTAAAGTGGGGCATCAAATCGGAGTTGTTTTAATTGCAAGTGATTATGATTATACAATTAGACCGAAAGCTGGCACGAAACTTACAGTGAAATTAAGTGAAGTGACATTGCCGATTGTGAAATAAATATTTTTTCTAAAGAGCTTACTAAAGTAAGCTCTTTAATTTGTAGTCTGAATTTTTAATTTTTATATTTCAAATTGGAAGGGTATGTAATACAATATCATTATATTCTATGGAAAGTGAGTGATATATTATGATAGTCAGCTCTTTCGAAATCTCATTAAAATTAGAGGTACAGGAAGATTAGTTGAATTGAAATCTTCCGTACGTAAAAACGGAGGAGAAAATAAATGTTTAGTTTTTATAGTACACTTTGTACGGAACTGTATGATTACACAAAACCAGTCGGTTATTCTTTAAATGGTGATATTGAGTATTACAAAGAACGTTTAAAAGATTGTAGAGGAAGAATCCTCGAAGCCGCAGTAGGTTCAGGGCGTGTCATCATTCCGCTTCTAGAGGCTGGTTTTAAAGTGGATGGGATAGATTATTCACCTGAAATGCTAGATTCTTGCCGTAAGCGCTGTAAAGAGAGAGGCTTACATCCTAATTTATATGAAGGAAGCTTGCAACAATTTTCACTTCCGCATAAATATGAAGCAATTATCATTCCTACTGGATCTTATTGTTTAATTGAAAATCGTTTGGATTCTATAAATGCATTAAAATGTTTTTATGAACATCTTAATCCAGGTGGACGATTAATCGTAGATATTATGCTCCCGCATAAATGGAAGACTGGGGAAATTCATACATCGACTTTCTCTTTGCCAAGCGGAGACGGAATCACATTAGAAAATAAATCAATTGAAATAGATTGGCTGAACCAAGTTACTGTATCATATTTGAAATATGAAAAGTGGAGTAAAGGACAGTTAGTACAAACAGAATTGCAACGCTTTGCGCTGCGCTGGTATGGAATAGAAGAGTTTATACTTCTTTTAGAAAGTATAGGTTTCTCAAACATTACTTGCTCTGCTGAATATGTTTATGAAAAAGAACCGTCAAATGCAAATCAAATGATTACTTTTGAAGCTGTGCGAAAAGAATAGAACTAAAACTATGAATAAAAAATAAGGCAATCGTTTTAAAATCGGCTGTCTTATTTTTTATTTTATGTAATGGTTTATAGAGAAAGATTGGAGGGAAATAAATGAAATTTATATTAATATTTGGCCCACAAGCAGTTGGGAAAATGACAGTGGGGCAAGAATTAGCAACATTAACTGGTTTAAAACTTTTTCATAACCACATGACAATTGATTTAGTAAGTCCAATTTTTGATTACAGTACGAAAGAAGCAAAAAGACTAGTAAGTTTATTTCGTAATGAAATATTTGAAGAAGTATCTAAAAGTGATTTATCTGGAATGATTTTTACGTATATATGGGCATTTGACCTCCAAGAGGATTGGGATTATATACATCATGTAGAAAATATTTTTGAATCAAAAGGTGGGACAGTGTATTTTGTAGAGCTGGAAGCGGAATTAGATGAAAGATTAGAACGAAATAAAAGCCCGAATAGATTAGAACATAAACCGAAAAAAAGAGATATTGAGTGGTCTGAAAATAATTTGAAAGAAACGATGAAAATGCATAGATTAAACTCTCTTCATGGTGAAATTGAAAAAGAAGAGTATATAAAAATTAATAACACGTATTTGAGTGCAAAAGAAGTAGCGGAAATGATTAAAGAGAAGTTTCAATTGTAAAATTCCCGAAGTCTATTTCGTTTCTATTGTCCAAGCATTCTCCTACTAATTACATATACTATTTATGTTAAAATCGGTCACTATTTTAGATGGTGCTATTTTAATATATATAACTATGCAGGGAAGAGGGGAGAATAAATTTGGAAAACGTAGAACAAGATAGAATTGAAAATCAAGTGTATTCAAATCGTGTAGTAAGATCAGAATTTGATGCGAATTGGGAAACTTGTATATCAAAGAGTGGTTATGTAATTTATATAGCAACAAGTAATAATGCTGAAGTAATAGTGCTTCTTGCAGATGGTTCAAGTAAATTATTAATTTTCGAAAAAGGCGGTAAAGTAGTTGTAGGTGGCGGTGGAACAAGTCATTACAGTAAGCCGCATATTGCAAGAAATATTTAAGATAGAGCATGTTAATTAAGAAGAAACTAGAAAACGGTTGTCATTCATGTTTAGGGCATGATAGACGAACCGTTTTTTATTTGTTTATAAATTTAGAAGAACTTCATTGATTACCAATACATCGAGATGAGCAGCGAAATTAGAAGAAAACTTGGCGGGTAATGGTACAAAATATTATGTACATTTGCAAGAATCTTACAGCGATATAAAAAAGCATTTCCTATTTGGGGAAACACTACTTCTATGTTATAGTATAATAGTGTTTTTAGATGGTACTATTTTAATATATCTATAATTTTGTTATGTATTATTTTCATATTAAATTAGCACCTAAAGTATTTTTTTATATAAGGAGTAGTAATTAGAGAAATGAAAAATATAGACTTTATACTAGAAAGTGACGAGGCATTAAAACCGTCTGAACGATTAGTACTATTATTATTAGAGAAGCATAGAATGTTATATACGAACGATCTATTGGCATTATCAAATTTATCATATAAAACATTAACAGATGCATTAACGGCGCTAGTTTTAAAATCGTATGTGTTAAAGGAAACAGGTAAGGGAAGAAGACAGAATTGCTATAGATTAGTATGATAAGGCAGCTGTTTTAGAAACTTTTACATATGTTTTTTCAATTGTAAGGTAAAATTGTATTTTTGTTTTCGAACGAAAAACTTACTATAAGAGGGGCTAAGATAGTAGCGTTTCATTTTTGTAAATATAATTATTCTATCATTGAAAATACAAAAATAAAATAAATCGCATAAAACAGAAATAAAAAAACAATCCATTTTTAAAATGGATTGTTTTTTATTGGAATAATATTATTTGATATGTTGAAAGCATAAATAGCAGAATAAACATTACCTGTTTTAGTTCATGCAACTGAACAAATATGATGAAAACTATGTGTATAGTTTTTTGCTTGCTTTTTCAGTCACTCTAATGAAATCATGGTCTTCATTGTTTAAAGGCAGTATTTTTAACATTATTGCTATTCAGCATTAAGCACAAAAAGTGATATATAATATTATTATGTAAACTTAAGATTTTAAAAGGAAAATATAATAATGAATAGAACATGTAGAAGGAGATGCTTAAATATTTTGAAGGATGGGAGATTATTATGGAGCATTTACAATCAATAGCACAAGCTGTTATAAGTGGTAATAAGGAAAAAGTAGTGAAGTTTATAAAGGCGAGTCCAAGTATTGTTAACGAATGTAGTGAAGATGGATGGACACCACTTCATTTAGCAGCTTATTTTGGACAGAAAGAAATAGCGAGTTTTCTTTTAGAAAGTGGTGCAGATATACATAGTAGAGCGAAAAACGAAAATGAAAATACGCCTTTGCAAGCGGCAATTGCGAACAAGCAAAGTGAACTTGTCGATTTCTTAATTGAAAAAGGATCAGATATAAATATTATGCAAAGTGGTGGCTGGACAGGACTCCACGAAGCAGCATTATTAGGAAATGAGGAAATAATTATGTTGCTCCTTAAAAATGGAGCTAATAAGATGATTAAGAAAAGTGATGGGAAAACAGCGTATGATATTGCATTAGAAAAAGGATATGATCACCTTTTATATCATTTGAAACAGGAAGTGAACTTATGATGAATAAATGGAGTGTTGGTATATTTTTATTTAATGAAGTAGAAGTGTTAGACTTTGCAGGGCCATTTGAAGTTTTTTCTGTAACTGAGGTGAATGGAGAAAAACCATTTACTGTTTATACAGTTAGCGAGAATGGGGAAATGATTACAGCAAGGAATGGATTGAAAGTACAGTCAGATTATAGTATTGAAAATTTACCACCAGTGGATATTTTAATAATTCCGGGTGGGTTAGGTGCTAGAAAATATGAAATAAAAAATGAAATAGTAATAAAATGGATTCGCCAACAAATGAAAGAAGTAAAGCTGATGACTTCAGTTTGTACAGGAGCGCTATTACTGGCGAAAGCAGGTTTACTAGAAGGTTTAAAAGCAACAACACATTGGGCTAGTATTGAAAAGTTTAAAAATGAGTTTCAAAATGTTGAAGTTATAGAAAATGTAAAGTTTATAGATGAAGGACATATTATAACATCTGCCGGAATTTCAGCTGGAATTAATATGGCATTTCATATTGTGAAAAACTTGTTAGGTGTGCATGTTGCGGAGGACACAGCGAAGCGAATGGAGTATGATATTAGTTTCCCAAATTAAAAAGCCCGAATTGGGCTTTTTATATTGAATGAATATAGTTAAGCTCTTCATCACTCAACATAGGGCGAACAGATGCATTTGCATTTTCTTGTGCTTGTATTCCTGTTTTGGCACCAGGAATTACAACACTTACTGCCGGATGAGAGAGTACATAGCGAAGTGCAAGTTGCCCTAAGGTCTGATTTTTATTTGAGAGCAACCGAAGTTTCTCTACAGTTTGTAAGTCTTCTTGAAACCAAGTTTCATTTGGCCAATCTTTGCGTAAATCTCCATCCGGAAAAATTGTTTTATTTGTGAATTTTCCAGTTAAAATGCCCATTTTTAATGGACCACGAATAACAGCTCCTAAATTTTTCTCTTGTAAAAATGGTAATATATCTTTTTCTGGTTTTCGATTTAATATATTGTAATCAAGCTGTACGATATCAATTTCGTTGTTGTTATTGAAATGATGAATGTATTGTAAATCATGAGTCGAAACACCGACTGCTCTTACTTTGCCATCACGTTTTAATATGTCAAATGCACGTAGAAATGCTTCTGTTTCCCTACGATTATGCCACCAAATATGACAAAAATAAAGATCAATATAATCTGTTTGAAGACGTTGTAAACTTGTTTCGAATACGGCGATGATTTTTTCGGGAGTATCATATACAGGAACTCTATTAGGGTCGTAGTGATGCCCGATTAAATCACCTTTCGTTGATAGGATAATATCATTGCGATGTCCTTTAATCGCGGTAGCCACCAACTTTTCGCTATGTCCTAAACCATACACATCCGCAGTATCAATAAAATTCACACCACACCCAATTGCTTTTTTTATAGCGGTTATAGATTGTTTAACGTTAACAGGTCCCCATTCATCACCACCGATTGCCCATGCGCCAAAACCTATTTCAGAAACAGTTATTCCAGTTTTACCTAATGTGCGGTAATGCATATTCCCCTCCTTGTAAGCATGTTATAACATGGATATGTGGGGAAGGAATTTTTTGTGTGAAAAAACTCTTCTACAATAGTAGAAAAAGAATTACAGAAACTACTATTTTATAGCAGCATGTATAAAAAAAATCGGTGTAAATATGGAAATGTCGTCGAATGCTATCTTTAATTGGTTAATTTATGGGATATTTTTGTGAAGGAGTTTATTTTATAAGAATAGAATTTAATTTAGTAAGAAAACGTGCCGATGGTAGTGAAAAATATGGGTTAGGGGGATTTGAATGAGGAAACTCGAGCGAGTAAATGTTCCTAATATACCAGAGCAATTATCACAACCTAGTGACAAGCATAGGGTAAATAAAAAGAAGTTAAGGCGACTTATTTTAATGGTCCTTTTTATTGCGACAACTACTCTGTACGTTCAATATATTTTAACGAAACAACAAGAAGTAATTGATAAAAAGAAAGATACGATTACGGATCAAAAGAAGCAATTAGTATCTTTAAAGAAAGATAAAGATTCTTTAAAGACTAACATAGAAAATTTAACAGACGATGAGGAAGAAATTTTGAAGTTAGCGAGAAAAGAGTATCAATTTTCTAAGTCAAATGAAACTATATTTGTGATGCCAAAGTAATAAAAAACAGTTAGCCATTGAACTGCACCCCCAATTGTTAGACACCGTCTAACAATTGGGGGTGCAGTTTTTCATGTATGAATGTCATGGTACAAGGAACAATCACATATTGTAGAAATGAAGAGTTTAAGCTGTTTTCATAAATATGGAATATGCACTAAAATAAATGTTGTTAAAATTCTGTCAATTATATTATAATACAAGGTAAGCGGATACATTTTTTAATCAACGTTGAGTTCCTCGCTCATATGACTATTAAGAAACCCGTTATCCTCGTATAAGAAAGGAAGATAGCTGTGTACGCTTCAAATACAATTTATATCGTAGGGGATGCGAAAGCACCTCAAAATAATCCCATTACTGAAAAGTTTAAAAGCTATTTCGTAGCATTTATACTTGTTAAGGATACAGGGGAAATTGTAGATGCAGACTGCTCAGCGACAATTGCATTAACATCTCAATTTGTTAAATATTTATTTCTACATAAAAATATAAATGACCCGGCGTTAGTAATGGAAGTAAAGAACCGATATTTCGGTTCTTCTCAAAAAGCGTTACTTGTAGCGCTAAAAGATGCACAGAAAAAATATAATCAGATTGCTGCTTTGTCTACTCAATCATAGACAAAATCCAGCCGTAAGAATCATTCTTATGGCTGGATTTTTTTATTTCACATTATCGTCCTACATCAAAAGCAAACGAAAATAAAGTAGAGAGATAGGAGAGTAAATGCCCAATAGGTTTACCTAATAATCCGTGGGTATAAATCTCCGGTGGATTAAAATTTCACTTCATTGGAGAACGAAAGGATGAACAAAATGAAAATTACAGATGTAAAAGTAAATCGTAGACGTGTAAAACTGCATACACCGTTTAAAACCGCGCTTCGTACTGTAACCGAAATTGAAAGTATAGATGTTTATATTCATACAGACGAAGGAGTGATTGGTAAGGGGGCTGCAGCCGCAACGCCAGTTATTACGGGGGATTTCACCAGCGGAATGGAAGAAGCGATTTTAGGGCCGATGCGTTCATGTTTAATTGGTCAAAATATCATTCAATTTCAGCAGTTACTACAGCGCATTCAAATGAGTTGTATTGGAAATTCAAGTGCAAAAGCAGCGGTAGATATCGCTTTATATGATGTATATTGCCAATATCAAAATGTGCCGTTATATGCATTGTTAGGCGGGAAGAAAGAAATTCATACCGATATTACAGTGAGTGTGGATGAGCCTGTATTAATGGCAAAAGAAGCGAAGAAACATATAGAAAAAGGATTTCAAACATTAAAGATTAAAGTGGGTAAAGAGGCGCATTTAGATTTGGAACGTATTGAGGCAATTCGAAATGTGGTACCAAGAAATACGACATTACGTTTAGATGCGAATCAAGGTTGGAGTCCAAAAGAAGCGGTTTCTATCATTCAAGAGATGGAAAATCGTAATTTAAATATAGAATTTATTGAACAACCAGTACACGCGAAAGATTGGGATGGGTTAAAGTACGTCAAAGATCGTGTGCAAACGCCAATTATGGCCGATGAAAGTATATTTTCAGCAAGTGACGCATTAAAGCTCGTTCAAGGAAGATATGCAGACTTCATTAATATTAAATTAATGAAATGTGGTGGCATACGTGAAGCATGGCGTATTGCTGATATCGCAGAAACAGCTGGTGTGAAGTGTATGGTGGGCAGCATGATGGAGTCTTCACTTTCCGTTAGTGCTGTTGCGCATTTAGCGGCAGCGCATCCTAATATTCATTATTTTGATCTTGATGCACCGCTTTGGTTAATGGAAGAGCCAGAAGGAATGACTTATTCTGGATCAAAGGTAAACCTTCAATCGACAGTGAATAGTAAATCTTAGGAGAAGAGACAAGTAAACTATCTTTTAAGGGGGATATATATGAAAAAAGTAGGAACTGCATTTTTAACAACTTTATTTATATTTTCATCGTTTACATCGGCAAATGCTGAAGAAAAGAAGGATAATAAAGCATTTATAGATGTATCTGCTGCAACGTTATGGACAGCACCTGATTCATTAAGACCAATCGATACACCGAGTGCAACAAATCCAGTGGATCTATGGAAATGGACGAAATCAATGACACTTGACGAGAAACTATGGTTAACAAATGCAAATAAATTAGAAACACAAGCTTTACTCGGTCAAGAAGTAACTGTTATTGATAAGAAAGGCGAATGGGTGAAGGTATTAGTGCATGGACAGCCAACACCACGAAATGAAGAAGGTTATCCGGGCTGGATGCCTGAAAAACAATTAACATATAATCAAGAATTTGCAGATAAAACAAATGAACCTTTTGTCTTAATAACCAAACCAACAGCGATTTTATATATAAATCCTTCTGAAAAACATAAATCACTTGAAGTCAGTTATAATACAAGACTGCCGCTATTAAGTGAAGACACAATTTCATACCGTGTATTGTTGCCAAATGGTCAGAAAGCATGGCTACGAAAAAATGATGGAACAGTTTACCGATCTCAAACTGATATTCCAACTCCGGCGGCCGATGATTTAATTAACACAGGGAAAATGTTTTTAGGCTTACCGTATATATGGGCTGGTACAAGTGGTTTTGGATTTGATTGCTCTGGCTTCACACATACGATCTATAAATCGCACGGCATTACAATTCCGCGAGATTCTGGACCGCAATCAAGAGCAGGGGTTGCAGTTGATAAAGAAAATCTACAAAAAGGAGATTTAATTTTCTTTGCACATGATCAAGGGAAAGGTAGTGTCCATCACGTTGCAATGTATATTGGTGATGGCAATATGATTCACTCACCAAGAGCTGAAAGGTCGGTAGAGATTATACCGCTAAATACACCAGGATATATAGAAGAATACGCTGGTGCTCGTCGTTACTTACCTTAAAAATAGAAGGGGGTTTTTAAATGAAAAAAGTTGTTCGTTACTCATTAGTTAGTACTCTATTAGTTTCTTCATTTTTAGTTGGTTGCGCAAAAGAAAAAACTGCAACAAAGCCGAAAGATGAGAAGAAAGTATTACAGTTACTAGAAACAGGTGAAATTCCGTCGTTAAATTCAGGGAAAGTAACAGATGCAGTCTCGTTTAACGTTTTGAATAACGTAATGGAAGGACTATTTCGTCTATCGAAAAATGATGAAGTAATTGAAGCCGACGCACAAAAATATGAAGTGAGTAAAGATGGAAAAACATATACATTCCAATTACGTGATGCGAAATGGTCTAACGGAGAGCCAGTAACCGCTCATGATTACGTATACGCTTGGAAGGAGTTGGTAAATCCAGATACTGCTTCTCAATATGCATACATTGCGTACGATGTAAAAAATGCTGAGAAGATAAATAAAAAACAACTAGGTCTAGATGAATTAGGAGTAAAAGCGAAGGATGATAAAACATTCGTCGTAGAGCTAGAACATCCTGTACCGTATTTTACGAAATTATTAATTTTACCATCCTTCTATCCAATTAACGAAAAATATGCGAAAGAGCAAGGTGATAAATATGGATTAGAAGCAAATAAAGCGGTATATAATGGACCGTTTACATTATCAGAGTGGAAGCATGAAGCTAGCTTTACAATGAAGAAAAACGATAAGTATTGGGATAAAAAAGAAGTGAAGTTAGATGAAGTAAACTATCAAATTGTAAAAGAAATTTCAACTGCGGTAAATTTATATGAAACAGATAAAGTTGATAGAGCTGTTATTTCTACAGAATTCGTAGATAAATATAAAAATAATAAAGAGTTAAAACAATATACAGATCCAGTTATGTACTTCTTCCGATTTAATGAAAATGTACCGATTCTTAAAAATAAAAATGCACGTCTTGCGCTAAGTACAGTTTTTGATAAGAAGGGACTCGCAGATTCATTTTTAAATGATGGATCGGTTGCAGCAAACTATTACGTACCAAAAGGATTTTTAAAGGGCCCAGATAAGAAAGATTTTAGAAGTACGGCTGGTGAGTTTAATAAGACAAATGTAAAACAGGCGAAGGAATATTGGGAGAAAGCAAAACAAGAGACAGGTACAAATGAAGTGACGTTAGAACTATTAAATTATGACTTGGAAAACTTTAAAAAAGTTGGAGAGTACATTAAAGAGCAGCTTGAGAAAAACTTACCAGGATTAAAAGTGAATGTGAAATTACAACCACATACGCAAAAATTAGCACTTGAGAAGAAGAAAGAATATGAAATGTCGTTATCACGCTGGTTACCAGATTATCCAGATCCAATGACTTACTTAGAAGTATTCCTTTCTGGAAGTAGCGTCAATAATACAGAATATGCAAACCCAGAATATGATGCGTTAATTAAGAAGATTAAAACAGAATTAGGTAATGATGAAAAGGCTCGCTGGAAAGCAATGCAAGATGCTGAAAAAATGCTACTTGATGATGCAGTAATTGCACCGGTATTCCAGCGCGGATTATCTTACTTACAAAAACCATATGTGAAAGATTTATATGTACATCAATTTGGTCCAGCTACAAGTTTAAAATGGGCAGATGTACAAAAATAAAAGAATGGAGAAACAGACTTCATGTATGTGATAGTCTGTTTTTCTTATTTAAAGTTAGAAAAATAGTTCATGGTATAATTTATTAGTCTGTAAACAGTATTTGGAGGGGAAATGATGTCTATGTTTGAAGAAGAGAAAGTAATTTATACAAAAAGATTATTTATGAGGAAACCAATTGTAGAAGATATTAATCAGTTTTATAACATATTAAAAAAAGATACTGTTGGCAAATGGTTGGCTAAATCAAGAGGAATGTCGAAGGAAGAAACAAATGATTATATTGGGCAACTTATCTTACATTGGGAACAGTATGACTTCGGGGTATGGTTGTTATTTAATAGTGAAACAGGAAAGCTTTTAGGACATTGTGGTTTAAGAAAGGTAGATGAAACAGGTGCAATAGAAATTATGTATCTCCTTGACCCAGAACATTGGAGGAATGGGTATGCATTAGAAGCAGCAGAGGCTTCCATTAAATATGCAATAGAGACTTTGAATGTAACAAGAATAATTGCTAGAGTTAAAGTAGCAAATGAGAGCTCGAAAAAACTTTTACGAAAGCTCGGGTTTATATATACTCATGAAGTTAATCATAGCGGGCGTTTATTATCATATTTTGAACTTCATACATCATCCGAAGAATTCTAGACATTTCATATGTTTTTTTATTGTTAAAAAATAAAATTATTACTAAAATTCCAGTGTGAAATTTATGTAGAATCTTGTATAATTAACATGTTTCTATGGAAACATTTTCTTGCGCTATTTATATAGGGCTTAATAGAACAAGGAAGGAAATACATACATGTATATAATAGATAAATAGAATGGAACATGTATAGAGACAAAGGAGAGAAAAGATGACGTGTCAAAAACAAGGGTTACAATTTAATAACGATAGAAAGAGGGACAGAAGATGAAAATGAAGCATGCTTTTGGTCCTATAATTTTAGCATGTGTGCTTTTTTTCATTATCATTCTAATCCCATCGAAAAGTTTAGTATCGCTTATTAGTGATAAGAAGGTAGAAGATGCGGCAACTTCTTTACAAAAAGAGAAATTACAAAGTGTTTTCTTACAGCAAAAAATGTTAGAGAATTCACAGTATTTACCGATGTACGGTTCATCAGAATTTTTACGAATGGATGCATATCATCCGTCTAATTATTTCAAAGTAAATCCAGCTGGTTTTACACCGTTTTTAATTGGAACTGGCGGTACACAAAGTTTAGCTCATATTTTAAATATGACATCTACTATGGATGAATTAGAAGGTAAAAAAGTAGTCTTTGTTCTTTCACCACAATGGTTTACAAAGACTGGTGTCTCACAAGGGGATTTCACTAATAATTTCTCCAAACAACAAGCATATCATTTTATTTTTAATGATAAGATAAATCCAGAAATGAAAAAGCAAATCGCGAAACGGCTATTAGATTATAAAGTTGTTCAAGAAGATGATATATTAAAAAATTCATTAGAAGGTATTGTATATAATGATACGAAACATAACATAAAAGCAGGTTTAGTTAAACCACTTGCTTATATGCATCGAAATATTTTAGATCATAGAGATATATTTAACTCTTTATTTAAAATCGAACCGATGAAGGAGAAAACAAATATCGGACTTCGTTCAATTTCTTGGGAAGACGCACGTAAACACGCAGAACAAGAAGGGAAAGCTGAGTCTACTACAAATACATTCGGAATTGAAAATCCGTATTATCATAAGAATAATCTGAAGAAAAAACTAAAAGGTTTAAAAAACTTTAGAGCAAATGAAACATATGATGAATCACCAGAATACGATGATTTACAAATTATTTTAGAGTTATTTAAAGAGAAAAATGTCAAACCACTCTTTATTTCTGTACCTGTAAATGGGCCCTGGTATGATTATACTGGCTTCCCGAAAGAACGCCGTGAAGTGTATTATAAAAAAGTTCGAGAACAGGTTGAGAAAGCAGGATATCCAGTAATTGATTTCTCTGGTCATGAATATGATAAGTATTTCTTAAAAGATACGATTCATTTGGGCTGGAAAGGTTGGATTTATTTTGATGAAGCAGTGCAGAAATTTTATTCTGAGAAATAAAGTATAGAAATCGGAATGGCTATGAGCCGTTCCGATTTTTTTAGTATAGAGGATTTTGGTGAGGACAATTTGGGAATGCATGTATATCTTGAATCTGTCTATAATCATAATGTTTCATTGCAAACTGAGCTTGATAAAGGTATTCATACACATATAATTGACCATCATGCGCTGAACATAATACACCAGAAGTTCCTTGCCCATTTATGAAGGAAATGCCGATAGGGCGTCCGATTAAGTACGGTATTTTTTGCTGCCAATGCATAGGGGAATCACTCCTTTTTGAGATAATATACGAAAGAAATGATCAAATGGTTGCTTATCCATGTAAATGTAGATGGAAAGGTATTATATAATTCCTGAAGATTAATTCATATATAAATAAAAAACCGCTATAATTCCGAATGAATTTATAGCGGTTTTTATTATATTCTTAAGCGAGATTTTTACGCTTTTTTGTCCATTTTTTTATAACGAAGTATAAAAGTATAAGTACGACGCCACCAATTGCGAATGATTTCACATACGGACCAGCAATATCATTTATATTCTCCCAATTTTCACCTAGTTTTTCACCTAAATAAATGAAAATAATAGACCAAGGGATAATCGCAAGTGCTGTTAATGTAGTGAAACGTAGTAATGGCATTTTTGTAATACCAGCAGGAATTGAAATCGCATGACGCACTACTGGAATGAAGCGTGCTGTAAAAATGACGCCAGTTCCGTAACGATTAAACCAATCTTCTGCAGCATCTATTTGTTTTTTATGTATGAAAATATATTTTCCGTAACGTTCTAATATAGGGCGTCCGCCGTATCGTCCAAGCCAATAAATAAAGATTTGAGCAATAACACCGCCAATTGTACCGAATACAACAGCGCCTATAAATGAGATACTTCCATTGAATACTAAGTATCCTGCATAAGCAAGGACAATTTCACTTGGGATAATTTCAATCATAAGTCCAAGCATAATGCCCCAATAACCTAATCCTTCAAAAAACGTTAATACTGAATGAATAAAACTACTTAACATTGTTGCACCTTCTAGTTTATGAATTTTTGAGTATAAGAACCTTTTATTTAATGACGTAAAAGGTTCACTATATGTAGATTATACCTTATTTACATAGGGGATTGCTATTTCAATTCTTTTATGTCTCTCATAATTATTATAGTAAAAGATATAAGCCGCGTTTTCATGAAGAGTTAATGAAAAGATTATTAAAAATTTCTCATATATCAATGATAATAGACTGAAAATTAAGTATAATGGTATAGGTCTTTCATTTATAAAAATAGGAGGAGAACGTATGTATATTACAGATCCGATTTATGGACCAATCTCTATTCGTGATAGAGATATCCTTCGATTGATAGATACAAAAGCATTTCAAAGGTTGGCGAATATTAAACAACAAGGACATACGTATTTTTTACATGAGAACGCAATGCATACGAGGGAAGAACATTCGATAGGTGTATATGTGCTAGTAAATAAAGTGATAGAACATCTTACTGAGATTGGTGACATACATTTATCGAAATATGAACGAAAGCTAGTATCTACTGTAGCCCTTCTACACGATGTTGGACATGGGCCATATTCACATTGTTTTCAGCAAATATCGGGTGAAGATCATGGTGAGTGGACGGTACGAATCATTCAAGAGGACGAAGAAATACGTACGATTTTAAATCAAACACATAGATTATTAGATGATGTAACGAAAGCTTTAACAGAAGATGGAGTTTTTCCAATTATAGATGAGCTCTTATTTAATTCATTAGGAATGGATCAATTAGATTTTTGGAATAGAGATTTATATTACTCATCGCTTGAATTAGAAGGTTTACAGATAGAAGAATTGATTGCTAACATGCGTTTAATTGACGATAAACTTGTTATTGAAGAATCAGGAATCCCCTTCATCGAACAATTAATGAAAATGAAAGAAGAGCTTTACAATAATGGATTTGGCCACCCGTTTGTGATAGGAAAAGACATATTGCTGCAAATAATTTTAAAAATGATAGAGGAGAAAAATCTTTCGTTCTATACTCCTGAACTTCAAAACTTCTTTCATAAAGGAGAGAAGTTAGAAGTAGAAGACTTTCTTCCGTTACAAGATGAAATGATTTTAAATGAAATAAAGTACTTTGCAAAATCAGAGGACGTACAATTAGCGACGTTAATTCACCTTTATTTTTCAGAAGCCAAAAGTTTATCTTTTGAAAAAGGACTAGAGGGTGATTTTAAAAAGGAAAATAGCACCTTAGCAATAATAACTGAGAAAAAGGCGTACAGTTCATATGTAGGTGGTATTTACGTCTATAGTGAGGGGCAGTTAGAGGACATTTTAGAGAAATCAAATTTCATTCAAGAGATAGTAAAATTGCCTAAAAAAGAATATGCCTATTCAATTTGATTTGGTTCGAAAATAAAAAATGAATGAGATGGAAACGTAAATTTAGAGGAGGGAATAAAATACATGAAACATAAAATTGCTGTACTGGCAGATGTACATGGAAATGCAACTGCTTTAAAAGCAGTTATCGAAGATTCTATGAAAGAAGGTGTGACTGATTATTGGTTTTTAGGAGATTTAATTATGCCTGGTCCTGGATCGAATGATTTATTTGAAATATTAGAAAGTATTAACGTTGATACTTATGTACAAGGAAACTGGGAAGATAGTTTTCTTGACGTTCTTAATAAAAATATTGATATTGATAACGCAACTGATATTTATGTTTCTAGATTAGTTCAGTATCAATGTGAAAACTTGGATGAAAACTATATTAAGCATGTTAAAAATTTACCATTACATATAACAAAACAGGTTAATGATTTATCAATCAGTATTAGTCATAATCTACAAAATAAAAATTACGGGGGAGATTTGTGGCCCACTAATAATCAGGGACAGTTTGATCGGTTATTTGATCGTGATTATGATATTGCGATTTACGCTCATACCCACCATCAATTATTGCGCTATAGTAGCAATGATCAATTAATTATTAACCCAGGAACAGTTGGACAACCTTTTTACAAGTGGAATAAGCTAAACTCTGACTTACGTGCTCAGTATGCAATTCTTGAAATTGATGAGGCAGGGATTACTGATGTGAGGTTTAAAAAGGTTTTTTACGATGTAGAAAAGGAATATAAAAATGCCATAAATAAAAATCTTCCTTATATTGATTTATATCGTGAGCTGTTAGAGACAGGAAAAACTCATACGCATGATATTGAATTATTACAAGAAATTAATGACAAATATAATTATAAAGATGAAGTAATTAAGTTTATTGAGAAAATCTGATGGGAATTTAATAAAAAGAAATGAACATTGTTGAATGTTAGGTTAGTCATGATTTTTACATAATCAAGAGCTATTGTAGAATGAAACTTAGATGTAAAATGATTTTTGTATTTTATATTGATTGAAAACAAGCATCCCCCTGTACTACGTATATGACGGGGGGATGCTTGTTTTTTAAGGTTTCACATCTAAGTTCTGTAAAAATAAAGTTGCTGTTACGTAACGTTTTGCTAACATTTGTACATATGCGGTATGTACAGAAAGGGTCGCAATAATAATAGCGTTACGAATTGCTTCGCGTTGTTCGTTATTAATTTGATCGAACTTGCTTGCGATTTTATCAGCTTTTTCTTTTACGATGTTTTCAATTGTATGAACGGTATCTGTTGCATTTAATTGTAAGCAATTCCCTTGATTGAGTTCTTCAAATAGAGAAGAGTATGCTACATATAAATGAACAGGATTGATTAAATCATCACTTCGATCGGCTGGGTCATTTACAATAAGGCGTAATAGCTTACGAATGGATTCAAAATCAAGTGCTGTTTTTAAATCTTCGACAATAAATAGTAAGGCTGCTTGTTCAATTGAATATTTTTTCCCCTTTTGAGGAGAGCCAATCATTTCTTTTATATCTCGTTTCACCCAGTTTTGCATAGCAGTTACAGAGAAACTGGTGTTTTCAATCTGATTGCCAAGCGCAACTATTTCATTTAAAGAAAAACCGACATCAGTATCGTCAATTTTAATCAGCTTTTCAAAAATAGGTGAAAGTGCGGTAGTAATAAAAGCTGTAACGCTTTGTCCGCTTTCAATATCTTTTTTATGTGACTTTGCCCAAGCTTCTTGTAAAATACCGAGAGGCTTTTTCGTATTCCATCCTCTTAGTGATAGAAGAAGGGTAGCCATTTCGTTTCGTGTGAGATGAAATGTTTCCATCTTTTCACCTCCAAAATAATAAAAAGTTCTTATGAACTTATAATATGTTTTGTTTCATTTAAAGTCAATTCTGTTTTGCTTAATTTTTCCTTTGTGACCAAACTGTTGAAAGTAAATAATACTTGCATATTTCGACAAAAGTTCATATAATAAGTTCATAAGAACCTTTAAAATGTTCTTAAAAACAAATCTATCATTCTGAATTTACTAGAAAGATAGATTTCACATATATCTATATAAAAGGAGAATGGATATAATATGTTGAAAAAACTTGTAGCAGTAATGACAGCATTCATGGTTATCTTTGGGGCTAGCAGCTTTATGTTCGTAGATCATGCAGCAGCGAAAAGTTACAAATCTGGTAAAAAATCATTTACACCAAGTTCAGGTCAAAAGTCAAAAGTTGATTTAAACAAAAAAGACTCAAATGTAAATTCTCAAAAAACGACTCCAGATTCAAAAACGAAAGCAACAAACACGGCACCAAAAAGTAATAAAGGAAGCTTTATGAAAGGTTTATTACTAGGTGGTCTTGGTGGTTTACTAATGGGTAGCTTATTTGCAAATATGGGAGCTCTTGGTTCTGTATTAGCGTTTATGGTAAATATGTTAGTAATGGCTGGTATCGTAATGTTAGCAGTTCGTGCATTTAAATACTTCAAAGACCAACGTAAGAAGAAAGCAGATGAAGTAGCATGGAAACAATAAAAATTTCTGAACAAGAGCTTATAAATGCGCTTTGCGTATATATAGCTGAAAAAAGACAAGTGGGTCCAGAAGAAGTGTTAGTTGAACTCATGTATGATGACGACTACGGTTTCTCTGCGGAAGTAGAGGTAAATGGTCGCCAGCAAATTTTAATTCAAGCAAACTTAATCGAAGCTTTACGCTTATTGCTTGACAGAGAATATAATGTCAATCCATTCGCAGCGAGATTACAACTTGAATTAGATGATGAAGAAGGCATTTACGCATTAGCGAAATTTAATAACTCAGATGAGTAGAGAAAAGAGCTGTTGAGAATAATCTCAGCAGCTCTTTTTAGTATGTGCATATGTAGAAGAATAATCACGCCAAATTTCATTCATTTTTCGTCTACCGATATCTACCATCGGATTAAACTGAATTGCAGCTTTCTGACGAACAAAGTGAACGTTTTGCATGGCGTGAGATAATTGTTGGTCGACTATATCACGTTTTTTACTTGCATATTTTGCGATAGATAGACCTGCAACTGTTCCTTGCGCCATCGCAATTTTTCCGCTTTCAATGCCTGTAATATTGCCAGCTACAAATAAACCAGGAAGAGGAGTTTCCATTGTTTCGGAATGGAGAGGAACGTGTCCGCCTAATTCTGAAATGTAATGGAAGGGACAACCGGCTACAGCTGCAAGTTCGGCAAGTGGGTATAATCCCCCGGCAATACATACAAAATCTGCTTCATATATTTTCTCTGTTCCATTAATAACATTTCCTTTAGAGTCAATATTAGCAATACGTACACCTTCAACTTGATCTGTTCCGATAATTTCAAGAGCTGCTTTCCGAAGGTGAAGTGGCGTTCCGTTTATTTTCATTCCGTTGTTTGGATAGAATGTTAATCCAGCTTTTCGAATCCAATCAAATTTCATAAAGTGGCTACCTATTCGCAAGAAAGCAGAAGGAGCGAGGTGAGCTGCATTTAAAAGAGAGTTTAAAACTTCTTCAGGTTCACCAGCTTTTTGACTTAACTCGCTTTTCTCAGGGAGTACAATATGATCCACTGTAATTCCCGCTAATTGCAATTCACTTAAAATGGCGAAAGACAAAATGTTAGCACCAATAATAATTCCTTTTTTTCCAACTTGCACGCGATGAACATTTGTCATAACTTGAGCTGCTCCAATTGACATCACTCCTGGAAGTGTCCAGCCAGGAAGGGGAATAGAATATTCCGCAGCTCCAGTAGCAAGTAGTACGAAAGGTGTTTCTAACGTACCGATATTAGTATGTACAAACCAATTGTTTTCATCTCTATCTAAATTATAGACCGAAACACCGCAACTGATATGTACTGAAAGTGATTCTGCTTCTTCATGAAGTCGCTTCGATTCTTCTATTCCGTTCCACCATTCTCCAGTAGGCTCTTGATGCAACTGTCCTAACAATCTCCCGCCCGGCTTCATAAATTCATCAATAACGAGCACTTTTAGTCCGAAACGAGCACAAGAGATAGAAGCAGATAATCCCGCTGGCCCTGCACCTATAATAATTACATCACTCATCGCTTTTTCACCATCTCTCTCACGATATTCGGATGCTGTTTCCCGCTTTCAACAACCATGTTTTCTTCTACAACAGTTAAGCATGCGCGTACATTTGTTTGATTATTTACTGTCACGCGGCATTCGGAACAGTGCCCGATATTACAATAAATACCTCGCGGTGTTCCGCTATCTTCATGAACTCTTAATGTCCTTATTCCATTTGCTAACAGGGCAGCAGCTATCGTTTCATGTTCATATGCTTCGTATTGATGACCGTTAAATTGAAAGGTAATACGCTCACTACTTTGTAAAGTACCTAAAATAGGGTGATGTGTAATTCTACTCATTTACTTTCACCTACTGATCCAAAAGTAACTGCACGTATTGGTGGTTGATATTTTAACGGTAGTTCATTAAGAGTTACGTCAGGATTCACATTTTCAATCATTCGATCTATCATTATTCTGCATGTGCGACCACCGCAAAATCCCATGCCAGCACGTGTTCTTAATTTTAATTCTCTTGCCGAGCAGTTATATTCAGCAATTGTCGATTGAAGTTGCCCATATGTAACCTCTTCACAACGACAAACGATTAAGTTGTTTTTATTTGTCATGTGTATTCCTCCTCTAGTTCGATTTTCACAAATTATATATGCAAAAATCATGCCAATATAGAGGAGGGAGAGAGGGCTACCTGTAAACGCCTGATCGGTGCATACTGATTCTTTATTGAAGTCCAAGTTTCTTTAAACGGTTATATAAAGTAGCCCTTGTTACACCAAGTTGTTTTGCGCATTCTAATTTATTCCCATTTAAAATTCGTAAAGCCCTTTCAATAACTTTTTTCTCATGCTCATCCATCTCTTCTTGTAAAGAAAGGATTGTATTATTGTTGCTGAGTAATAGGGAATGAGCTGTATGGTTGTCTAAAGTTTCAGTCGTATGAAATGGTAAATATTCTTGTTTTATAATTCCGTCTGTTGCGAATACCACAAGCCGTTCAACAACGTTTCGAAGTTCGCGAATATTACCTGGCCAATTGTAATGAAGCAGTTCATGCATAATGCTTGAAGGTAGGTCACGAATTGGTCTGTTGTAGTTGATTGAAAAATCGTTTAAGAAAGAATAGGTTAATTCAATAATATCCTCGCGTCTTTCGCGCAGCGGTGGAATCTGCAAACTAACTACATTTAAGCGGTAATATAAATCTTCTCGGAAAGTTCCTTTTCTCATTTCTTCTTGTAAATCACGATTTGTAGCAGCGATAATACGGAAATCAATATTAATTTCTTTTTCACCACCAACTCGGTAATACTTTCGCTCTTGCAGTACACGTAACAGTTTTACTTGCATATCAAGTGGCATTTCACCTATTTCATCAAGAAATAAAGTACCGCCTTGCGCGAGTTCAATTTTACCTTTTTTTCCTTTACTATTTGCTCCAGAAAATGCCCCACGCTCGTAACCGAATAATTCACTTTCAAATAACGCTTCTGGAATTGCCCCGCAGTTAATCGAAATGAAAGGCGCCTTCGCTGCCTCACTTGCTTCATGAATTGCTTTCGCAAATACTTCTTTTCCAACTCCACTTTCCCCAAGTATTAAAACAGTTGATTTTACCGAACAAACTTTTCTAGCTAATTGTATCGTTCTTTGTATAACAGGACTTTTCCCATTCATCGCAAGGAATGGATCGGATTCATCTTTATACTTTGCCACTTCTTGTTCTAAACGGTGCATTTCATGTGACATATTAAATAGTTTTTCATTTAAAGCGACTTGATTTGTAACATCTGTTTCTGAAACGACTGCTCCTATAATTTCATCATTACAATAAACTGGATTTGAATTAATTAATACGAATAAATCGGGACGAGGCTGATGGAACTGAGCGACTATGCTTTTTCCATCATGTAAAGATTGTAAAATTTCCAAGTCTTTATAATCAAAAAAACGAGTAATCGGTTGCCCAATAATCTCATTATGATTGACTGAAAATATTTTTTCAGCGCCATCTGTCCAAGTTCGAACGTATTCTTTACTATCAATGACTGTAACAGAAGAGTCAGTTGTTTGTATTACAGTGTCATAAAATGACTGTAGTTCATTGTAGGACTTATAAAGAAATGGAATCATTTGCTGAGAAGTTATACAGCATAGCGGCTCATCGTTTTCGTTAAGGATGATAACAGCTAATTCATAAGAAAAAGCGTCAATTAATGCAGTGAATGAGTCATCTACATAAATAATTGCGCAATTATATTCTTCTGTAGTAGAAGGGAGATAATAAAACCTTTCGTTTATTTTCTTAATGCGATCAAGGCTACATGTATGATTGATTAAAGCGCTTTCCAAAAATTCTTGTATAGTCGGAAATGAAAATGCCATAATGTCCTCCTGTTATGTATAAAAATTTTGACAGTGATAAAAAAATAATACACCTATTTACTATAAATTTAAAATATTTTTACAAATAAAAATATTATTTATAAAAATTGTATATGTACAGAATTGGCACGTCAATTGCATAAAAGAAAGTGAGAGGTTTAGGGAAAGGAGGAGTATAGTGTGAGGCACTGCGACGTTTTAATTATAGGTGGTGGAATAATAGGGTGTTCTATCGCTTATTACACTTCAAAATACGGAAGAGACGTAACAATCATTGAAAAAGGAGAATTTGTCAGCGGGACGTCTTCACGGTGTGATGGGAATATTTTGGCCATTGATAAAGACCCAGGGTTTGATAGTCAAATGTCTTTAGTAAGTCAAAAATTAGTAACTGATTTAAGTGAAGAATTAGAGCATTCATTTGAATATAGGGCACCAGGAAGTATTCTCGTATGTGAGTCAGACGAAGAGATGGAAGCTGCGCAGCAATGGGTAAATCGGCAAAAAGAAGCTGGATTACCGTTTCGAATGCTTGATAGGCAAGATATAAGAGAAGAATCGCCTTTTTTTGCTGATGATTTATTAGGCGGTTTAGAATGTGCGACGGATTCAACTGTGAATCCATATCTCCTTGCATTCTCGCTTCTGTCAGAGGCACAAAAGTTTGGCACAAAAGCCTTTAAACAGACCGAAGTAAAGAGTATAAACATAGATACGAATGGTTCATTTGTTGTAGAAACTACGAATGGAACTTTTACAGCACAACAAGTTGTAAATGCAGCGGGTGTGTGGGCTCCTAAGATTGGTCAGATGTTAAATGTAAATATACCAATTGAACCGAGAAAAGGGCATATTATTGTAGCATCAAGACAACAACACGTAGGGTGCCGTAAAGTAATGGAATTCGGTTATTTAATTTCTAAATTTGGCGGAAAACGAAAAGTAGATGCTTTAACTGAAAAATACGGGGTTGCGCTCGTATTTGAGCCTACTGAAAGTCAAAATTTCTTAATTGGAAGTAGCCGTGAATTTGTAGGGTTTCATACGAGAATAAACAATGAAGTCATTAAATGTATTGCAAATAGAGCGATTCGCTTTTATCCGAAAATGGCAGATATGATGGTAATTCGTTCTTACGCTGGTTTACGTCCGTGGACAGAAGATCATTTACCGATTATTTCACGAGTGGAACATATTCCAAATTATTTCATTGCCGCTGGGCATGAAGGGGATGGGATTAGTCTTGCAGCAGTTACTGGGAAAGTAATTGAAGAGTTATTAAATGAAAAAGAGACAATTATTCCTATTGAACCACTTCGTTTGAGTCGTTTTACAGAAAGGGTGTTAAACGGATGAAGTCACAAAGAGTCTTTACGACAATTGATACACATACGGGTGGGAATCCAACGAGGACAGTAATTAGTGGACTTCCAAAGTTGATTGGAGAGACGATGGCAGAGAAGATGTTACATATGAAAAAGGAGTATGATTGGATTCGAAAATTGTTAATGAATGAACCGCGTGGTCATGATGTAATGTCAGGGGCATTATTAACAGACCCGTGTCATCCTGAGGCTGATATAGGTGTTATATACATAGAGACAGGTGGATATTTACCGATGTGTGGTCACGATACAATCGGTGTATGTACAGCGTTAGTTGAATCAGGTTTAATTCCGGTAGTTGAACCGATTACTTCTTTAAAACTAGATACACCGGCTGGCTTAGTTGAAGTAGATATTGCTGTTCAAGATGGAAAAGCAAAAGAAGTATCTTTCTGTAACATACCAGCTTTTTTATTAAAAAATATTACTGTACAAGTGAAAGACATTGGAACTATAGAAGCTGATATTGCGTATGGAGGGAATTTTTATGCCATTATTGATGCGAAATCAGTAGATCTAGAATTAGTACCAGAAAATGCATCTACAATCATCGATAAGGCGATTCATATAAGAAACACAATTAATGAGAAGTTTGAAATCACTCATCCAGAGTATTCGTTTATAAGAGGATTAACACATGTTGAATTTTATACAGATCCTACTCATGAATGTGCGCATGTGAAAAATACAGTTGTTGTACCACCAGGCGGAATAGATCGATCCCCATGCGGTACAGGAACATCTGCGAAGCTAGCTGTATTATATGCTCAGAAAGAAATCAAAATTGGTGAAGAGTTCATTCATGAGAGTATCGTTGGTTCTTTATTTAAAGGATATGTCGTGAATACGACACATGTTGAAAATATTGAAGCTGTCATAACGAAAATTACGGGATCAGCTTGGCTTATGGGTATGCATAAATTTTTTTACAATGAAATGGATCCACTCAAAGAAGGATTTTTGCTAATTCCGCCGATGGAACATGAAACGGAGGATATAAAATGAACATTCAAAAAATGTATACAGCAGTAGACGTACATGTAAATGGCGAGGCATTTCGTGTAATGAAAGACGTACCATGCAAATACTACTACAATTTGGAGCAATTAAATGAACAATTTTCGGGTGAATTAGCAGAAGAGATGAAGCTTTTATTAAATGAACCACGTGGTTTTATCGGTTTGAACGGGTGTATTGTCGTTCCATCTATCCATAATGAAGTGGATGCAGCTGTATTATTTTTTAATCATGAAAGTTCGATTCCGCTTCATTATGGGGGCATTGTTGCGGTAATAACGATGTTACTCGAAAGTGGGTATTTAAAAAAGAGAGAGTCCAATCAATACAAAATTGAAACGTTATCTGGAATATTTTTAGTTCATGCGTATGTAGAGAATGATGAAGTTATATCTGTTTCGTTTGAAAGCAAACTTTGCTATTTGATTGAGGAAAATTTACAGGTTGGTAATGTAAGTTATTCTCTCATACAAGCAGATAAAGTATATGCAGTTGTAGAAAAAGGTGCGTATTCGCCAGAAATTCGTGTTGAAAACATTTCAGAATTGAAAAGATGGGGAGAAGCTACACTGCAGGATATACAAAAACAGTCGCTAATAAAAAGGCTTATTTTAGTAGATCCTTCGCAAAAAGAAAAGAACCATATAAAGTCGATTACATTTCATGAAGATAACTTTATCGTACGTTCGCCAGGTTTTGTTTCTACTATCGTTTCCTATGTTCATGCGTTATTTAAAAATGATTATATGGCGGATAAACCTTTTAAAAATGAAAGTATATTTAATAGTTTTATAACTGTGGAAAAAGTGAAGAAGGAGGAACTAGGATACATTTTCCGTTTTGAAAGTAGAGGATTTATTACAGGAATGCAGACGTTTCTATTAGACCCTACGGATCCATTTCCGGCAGGTTTCTTATTAAAATAAAATGTGATAAGGAGAGATAAATATGCAAAAAATTAAAGGGGCATTTCCAGTATTAATAACACCGATGGATGAATTTCAGGAAATTAATTGGGATGGGGTAAAACAAAATGTAAATTACTTTATCGAACAAAAGGTTGCAGGTGTCATCATTAATGGAAGTACAGGAGAGTTTGTAAGTTTATCAAAAGAAGAACGATTTAAAATGGTAGAAACCGTGTTGAAAGAAATTGATGGCCGTATTCCAGTCATTGTTGGAACTGCAGCAGAGACGACGAAAGAAACAATTGAATATACGAAACATGCAGAAGCGCACGGAGCGGATTGTGCATTAATTATAAACTCTTACTATTGTAAACCGAAAGAAGAGGAGATTTATTTTCATTTTAAAGAAATCTCAAATTCTGTAAATATACCAATTATGCTATACAATAACCCATTTACTTCTGGTGTTGATATGAGTACAAAGCTAATGCTCCGTATTGGAAAAGAGTGTGAAAATGTTACACATATTAAAGAATCTAGCGGAGATATTCGAAAAGCGAGAGATTTAGTAAGACAAAGTGAAGGGGCTTTCCAAGTCTTCTGTGGTTCTGAAGATTTAGTTATGGAATCATATTTAGTTGGTGCTTCGGGATGGGTTTCAGTAGCAGGAAATATCGTTCCCGGTCTCGTTACAAAAATGTATGAGCATTTTCAAAATGGTGAATTAGAAAAGGCGTGGGAAATAAACGATGCTATTTTACCACTTTGCGAGTTTCTTGAAGGATCAGGGAAATATGTTCAAATCGTTAAACGTTCCATGGAATTACATGGGCAAGCGGGAGGACCTTCTCGCTATCCAAGACTAGGATTAACTGTTGACGAAGATCAAAAGCTTCAAACGATTTTATCAAATATTGCAGCTCATGTAGCTGTTTAAATAAGGAGGAGAACATAATGTTAAAGACAAATATTGAGCTGAAACCAAAAGTGGAAGCGTTTTTAAATGAAGAAATTAAAATGTTTATTAATGGCGAATTTGTTGCTGCTATTGGGGGAAAGACGTTTGAAACGTATAATCCAGCTACAGAAGATGTTCTAGCTGTCGTATGTGAAGCGCAAGAAGAGGATATTGATACTGCAGTAAAAGCGGCAAGATCTGCATTTGAATCCGGTCCGTGGGCAGAAATGACTACTGCTGAAAGAGCGCATCTTATTTATAAATTAGCAGATTTAATTGAAGAACATAGAGAAGAATTAGCGCAACTAGAAGCTTTAGATAATGGAAAGCCATATCAAGTAGCACTTGATGATGATATTTCAGCAACTGTAGAAAATTATCGTTATTACGCAGGATGGGCTACAAAAATTATTGGGCAAACAATCCCAATTTCAAAAGATTACTTAAATTACACGAGACATGAACCTGTAGGTGTTGTAGGTCAGATTATTCCGTGGAATTTTCCGCTCGTTATGTCTTCTTGGAAAATGGGAGCTGCACTGGCGACAGGTTGTACGATCGTATTAAAGCCAGCAGAGCAAACGCCTTTATCTTTACTATATACAGCAAAACTTTTTAAAGAGGCTGGATTTCCAAACGGTGTTGTAAACTTTGTACCAGGCTTTGGTCCTGAAGCAGGAGCAGCAATTGTAAATCATCATGACATTGATAAAGTTGCTTTTACAGGATCTACTGTTACAGGAAAGTATATTATGCGTCAGTCTGCAGAAATGATTAAGCATGTAACGTTAGAGCTTGGCGGCAAATCACCAAATATCATTTTAGAAGATGCGGACTTGGAAGAAGCAATTAATGGTGCATTCCAAGGTATTATGTATAATCACGGTCAAAATTGTAGCGCAGGATCACGTGTATTTGTTCATCGTAAACATTATGAAACTGTAGTAGATGCACTTGTGAAAATGGCGAACAACGTAAAACTTGGAGCAGGTATGGAGAAAGGAACGGAAATGGGTCCACTCGTATCTAAGAAACAACAAGAGCGTGTGTTACATTACATTGAGCAAGGGAAGAAAGAAGGCGCTACAGTTGCGGCTGGTGGTGAACGTGCACTTGAAAAGGGTTATTTCGTTAAGCCAACTGTATTCACAGATGTTACAGACGATATGACAATCGTTAAGGAAGAAATATTTGGACCAGTTGTTGTTGTTCTGCCATTTGATTCGACAGAAGAAGTAATTGAACGAGCGAACAACTCATCCTATGGCCTTGCTGCGGGTGTATGGACGCAAAATATCAAAACGGGTCATCAAGTGGCAAATAAATTAAAAGCAGGAACAGTGTGGATTAATGATTATAACTTAGAAAATGCAGCTGCACCATTTGGTGGATACAAACAATCTGGTATTGGCCGCGAATTAGGTTCATATGCGCTTGATAATTATACAGAAGTGAAAAGTGTTTGGGTAAATATAAAGTAATAGGGTGTTTTACTGACAAAAATTGAGGGATGAAATAATGAAAGATGCGGACAACTAGAAAGTTTGATAATAGTTGTCCGTTTTCTTATATACAAAATTGCTTTTCCAAAGAATGATAAGGGGGATTTGGATGGAGAATTTAGTAGAATGGTTAGTAGGGCAAGTGTGGAGTATCGGTTTAGTTGTTTTTGCATTAGGGGCAGGCGTATATTTCACGATTGCAACACGTTTTTTGCAAATTCGTTATTTTAAAGAGATGATTAAACTATTATTTGAAGGAAAGAGTTCCGAGACGGGAATATCATCTTTTCAGGCATTTTGTTTAGCCTTATCAGGAAGAGTTGGAATTGGTAATATTGCAGGGGTAGCGACAGCGATCGCTTTCGGCGGGCCTGGAGCTGTATTTTGGATGTGGGTAATGGCTTTGTTAGGGGCAGCGAGCGCGTTTGTAGAATCAACATTATCTCAAGTATACAAAAGTAAAGTAGGGAATGAATATCGCGGCGGTACTCCATATTTCATTGAGAGAGGTTTAAAAATGAAATGGTTTGCAGTCATTGTAGCGGTAGTTGTAACACTTTCATATGGCGTGTTATTACCAGGTATTCAATCTAGTAGTATCGCAGTTGGATTCGAAAACTCTAATGGTATTAGCAAATATATAACTGGTATATTTTTAGTCGTGTTACTAGCAGCAATTATTTTTGGTGGTGTAAAGAGAATTGCCGGTGTTTCTCAAATGCTTGTGCCATTTATGGCAATTGGTTATGTAATTGTTACATGTATCATATTAATTGCGAATGTAACGGAGATTCCAAGTATGTTTGCTTTAATTTTCTCTAGTGCATTTGGTGTAAATGAAATGTTTGGTGGAATTGTTGGTGCAGCTATTGCATGGGGCGTAAAACGCGCTGTATTTTCAAACGTTGCTGGTGTCGGAGAAGCGACGTATAGTTCGGCTGCTGCTGAAGTATCGCATCCTGCAAAACAAGGGTTAGTTCAAGCGTTTTCCGTATATATCGATACAATTGTCGTATGTACAGCGACAGCTCTTATGATATTAATTACAGGTATGTATAATGTTATACCTGAAGGGAAAAGCGCTATTGTAAAAAACATAGGAAATGTGGAAGCAGGTCCAATTTATACGCAACAAGCAGTTGAAACTGTGATGACAGGGTTTGGTCCAATATTTATTTCAATTGCAATTTTCTTTTTTGCATTTACAACGTTACTCGCTTATTACTATATCGCTGAAACGACACTTACTTATTTAGATCGTCAATTGAAGTATGGCTGGTTAAAACCAGTTTTAAAATTTGGATTTTTAATTATGGTTTACATTGGTAGTGTTGAATCAGCGTCGCTTTTATGGAATCTTGGAGATTTAGGAATTGGTAGTATGGCATGGTTAAACTTAATCGCAATCTTACTTTTAAGTAAAACCGCATTAAAAGTGTTAAAAGACTATGAAAGGCAGAAAAAAGAAGGGAAAGATCCAGTATTTAATCCTAAAAATGTGGGGATTGAAGGATTAACATTTTGGGAAGAAAGAAGTAAAGAGGTTGAAAGAAAAAGTTCTAGAGAAAAAGTTATTGTAGATGATAATTTAAAATTATAACGTAAATTAACTGAAAATTCTTAATTCAAAAGAAGGTATATTGCCTCCATTTCATCACATACTACAATAGGTATGGATAATATGACTGGAGGGAATAAGATGGAACATGAGCAACATAGTTCGATAAATGATATTCTACATCATTATAAAGAAGGTATAGGTAGTTTTACAAATCAAATTCCTGAAATCGCTGAGACATATAATGCGTTCACGCAAGCTTGTTTTCAAGAGGGTGCTTTAACAAAAAGAGAAAAGCAACTTATTGCATTAGGAATTAGTTTAGCAACGCAAGATGAGTATTGTACAATTTATCATACAAAAGGTTGTCTTGATCAAGGATGTTCAGATAAAGAGATTCTGGAAGCATGTGGTGTTTCAGCAGCATTTGCTGGCGGAGCTGCGATGAGTCAAGCGGTAACTTTAGTGCAAGAGTGTTTAACAGAACTGAAAAATCAAAAGCATTGAATAAAAAAACGTTTTAAACTTTATGTTTAAAACGTTTTTTATTTGAAATTAAATTTGTATTCAATTTAATATTCTATATCTTCATAAATAGATTTTTCTACATCAGGAAGAACTGTGTATATACTCTTACCGATTAAAGCTTCTAATTCTTTCTTAATCGCATAAAACCCTTTCCAATGTAAAGATGTATGAGATGTTGTACCATGACGCAAACCAACAGAAATTAATCTTCTTTCCAGCGTAGTAAAGCCACCCGCATCAGCAAGAGCGTCACAAAGAGTAATTACTTTATTGTATAAGTCGTAGTTACAATGTTCATTTAATATTTCAACTAACCGGCTTCTCATATGGTCAGGAACGAGACTCCATTCCGCTGCGATATCTATATGTTCATTTTTGCATGGGAATGAGTGTGTCACACAAATAACAGCGTTTCCTGTATACCCTAAATCATTCATATACATATAACCATCATAGGAATGAATGACCGATTTGGTAAAACCTTTGTATCTTCCGATATCATGCAAAAGGGCAGCGTTATATGCTATGTCAGCATCTAGGTTATACCCATTTTTAATAAGCTCTATAATTATGTTTTCAGTTGCATGAGCAACATGTAGTGAATGTTCAAACCAAGGGCCCGGGTTTTGTTCATATGCCCATTCGAGTAATTCTTTTGCGTACGTTCTATCTAATATATATTTCATATCGTTATCCTTTCACAAAAAATCATATCTTTCTATAAATTCATCTTATTATTTCATTATTCCTTCTTTAAAAATTGTTACAATGAAACAAAAGGGGGAAAAGTAATGCGAAATTTAGTAATTGAAGAAATAAAGCAACTAGAAAATGATATGGAAGAACTTTCGAAACTTTTGAAAATGGTTGTAAATGATGGGGCATCAATTGGTTTTTTGCCTCCACTGGAACAAAAAGACGCAACAAAGTATTGGCAAACAGTATTAGCGCCAGAAGTGATATTGTATGTGGCTAAAATA
Organism: Bacillus sp. BR3(2024); assembly: GCF_039134555.1. Lineage (NCBI taxonomy): Bacteria > Bacillati > Bacillota > Bacilli > Caryophanales > Bacillaceae > Bacillus > Bacillus sp. BR3(2024). The sequence continues at coordinate 2,676,275 of NZ_CP152433.1, read as the reverse complement.
AACAACGAAGTAGCAGGGAGTATTCAATTACAATTAGTTACTAAGCCTAACGGAATTCATAGAGCCGAGATTTGCAAATTAATGACTCATCCAAACTTTAGACGTAACGGTATTGGACGATCGCTTATGCAAAAAGCAGAGGAACGAGCAAAGCAAGAAAACAGGTCTCTTTTAGTATTAGATACTAGAGAAGGAGATCCTTCCAATAAACTGTACAAATCACTAGACTACCAAGAAGTTGGAACAATACCAGGGTATGCAATTTCTCCGAATGGTAAGTTAGATGCTACGGTTATTTATTATAAAAACATTTAAGGTATAATCAAACGGGGAGAGTGCTTAATTATTAGTAAGTGAATAATAAACAACTATTTTTAACACAGTCTATATTTTTCTGGCGGTGTTAAAATAGTTAATTATAATCTAATTAACGCACTAAATGAATTTGATAAATTTTTTAGAGGGTTCTTTTAGTAATGATTCTCGTCTTATAATAAATGTAGAGAAGATGACTAGCCAACTATAGTTATTTTCGCTTTATTATCGGAAGGGGATGAAAGTATGAAAAAGAATAGTTTACAAAAGATGAAGAAAGTTATTTTAAGTGGTGGAGTATTACTTACGGGATTATTAACATTTGGATTTTCAGAAAAGGCTTCAGCTCATGGATATGTAGAATCACCAGCGAGCCGATCTTATTTATGTAAGCAAGGGGTGAATGTAAATTGTGGACCGATTCAATATGAACCACAAAGCGTAGAAGGGATAGGTGGATTTCCGCAACTAGGACCTTCTGATGGACAAATTGCAGGGGCTGGTCATTTTCCCGCTTTAGATGTTCAAACTGTAGATAGGTGGAAGAAAGTTACGTTAAATGGCGGGACGAATACATTCAAGTGGAAACTAACGGCTCCTCATAGTACAAAAGAGTGGAAATATTATATTACGAAAAAAGGTTGGAATCCAAATAAACCTTTAACGCGATCGGATTTAGATTTAGTGCCATTCTATGTGAAAAATGACGGTGGAGCTAGACCAGGGACGACAGTAACGCACGAAGCAAATGTACCAACTGACCGTAGTGGATACCATCTTATTTTAGCTGTTTGGGAAATTGCAGACACTGGAAATGCGTTTTATCAAGTTATAGATGTAAACCTTTTGAATAATGGCTTATCCCCAAATTTCGCTTTTAACAATGTAGTGCAAGCTCCTACACTATTTTAATTGAAACATACATTTCGATCATCTAATTCATTTTAGATGATTTTTTTTATGAAAATGATGAAAAATATAGAAGAAAGTGCAATTATTTATAAAAAAATATGCTTTAAATATTGTCATATTTGCTTCTTTAAGATATCCTTTTCATGAAGAGGTGGAAAACATGGAAAAAGTACTAGTTTTCGGGCATAAAAACCCAGATACAGATGCAATTTGTTCTGCAATTGCTTATGCAGAATTGAAAAAAGAATTAGGAATGAATGCTGAGCCTGTACGTTTAGGCGAAATCAGCGGTGAAACTCAATTTGCGTTAGACTATTTTAAAGTAGAAGGACCGCGTTTTGTTGAGACAGTAGCAAGCGAAGTGGACAACGTTATTTTAGTTGACCATAACGAGCGTCAACAAAGTGCTAACGATATCGAATCAGTTCGTGTGTTAGAAGTTATTGACCATCACCGTATTGCTAACTTTGAAACAAGCGATCCTATATACTATCGTTGTGAGCCAGTTGGCTGTACAGCTACAATCTTAAACAAAATGTACAAAGAAAATGGCGTAACAATTCGTAAAGAAGTTGCAGGTTTAATGTTATCTGCAATCATTTCAGATTCTTTACTATTCAAATCTCCAACTTGCACAGAACAAGACGTAGCAGCTGCTCGTGAATTAGCGCAAATCGCTGGTGTAGATGCAGATAACTACGGCTTAGAAATGTTAAAAGCTGGTGCTGACTTAAGCGGAAAAACAATGGAGCAATTAATCTCTCTTGACGCTAAAGAATTCCAAATGGGTAATGCGAAAGTTGAAATCGCACAAGTAAACGCTGTTGATACAAACGACGTTCTTGTACACCAAGCGGAACTTGAAAAAGTAATCTCTGCAGTAGTAGAAGAAAAAGGTTTAGACCTATTCTTATTCGTTGTAACTGATATCTTAACTAATGATTCTGTCGGTCTTGCGATCGGTAAAACAGCAAACGTTGTTGAGAAAGCATACAACGTATCACTAGAAAACAACACAGCTACTTTAAAAGGTGTTGTATCTCGTAAAAAACAAATCGTACCAGTATTAACAGAAGCATTCCTAGCTTAATCGTATTGCGTACAGATGAACAGTAAGGACAAGTAGTCAGATTGGCTACTTGTCCTTTTTTATCTCTAAAAAACAGAAAATTAAAAACGGGAGGATTGTGTATGTTTAATGATTTGGAGAGTAAATTACAGTCACTTTTAGAACGAAATATTACGTCGGTTTCAGAATTAGAGAGCTGGCTCTCGGAGGAGCTACGTTTAAACGCTGAAATACAGAAGTTGCGTTTGACTTTTTAGAAGAAAGGATATAAAGTACTGCAAGGGTCATTCTAAATTTGATTAACGAATTAAAATAAGGATAGCGTTAGCTATCCTTATAATCGTTTATTCGTAAGATTTTTTCTTGTTTATATAAAATGTAATTATAGCAGTAATGAAGAAAATAGGTATCGCATACACTTGCCCAACAAATAACTTCCAGCCGACATAATTATAGCCTTCAGATGCTGGGATGATAACGGAAATAACGCAAACAATAAAATAGACTAATAGTGCAGGGATAATATTTTTCATTTTTATGGACCTCCTTCCTAATTTAATTTATAAATCATAATATTTAAATTTAATTATAAAAATTCGAAGAAAAAAATGCAAAAATTTTTATGGTATTATAATATTTGCAATGAGAGTGATCCATAGTACATATATGGTAAAATGTGTAATTTAAACTTTTCAGAATTATTATATAGTATTTTGAGAGAAAAATGTACAAAATAACGAATTTTATTTACCAAAGTAAAGGGAGTAGAAATATATATGAAAAGGATATGTATAATTCCATGTGGAAAAAAGAAAATTTGGGATAAACATTCAGACTACGGACCGATGGAAGCAAAAGATGTGTATATTAGTCCGTTCGGAAAAGCATGTCAGGCGTACGCAACTATGTTTTTCGAAAACTGGGTTATATTATCGGCGAAACATGGATTTTTAAGACCAAATGATATTGTATTAGAAAACTATGATCTTGCATTTGATTCAAAAAGCGATGAGGTAATAAATATAGAGCAATTACAAAAACAGATGGTAGATAAAAGTTTATTACAGTTTGACGAAATCGTCTTACTAGCAGGGAAGAAGCATAAAAAAGTAGTGACAAAGTTATATCCAGAAGAAATGATTACATATCCGCTAGAGGGGTGTAAAGGGATTGGATATATGTTGCAGAGGTTGAAAGAAGCTGTGAAGGAAGGGGAGGAAATATAGGTTTAGTTTCAGTGATTTTAAACTCTATTTATTTAGGGAGCTGAAAAGTAAAATAGAGTTTTTAGGCATCGCCGAAAGGGTGATGCTTTTTTTTGTTCGTGTCGTCATTCATGTAAAAGTAATTTAGAGAATAAATCATTCGATTTATGAAGTGATAGCTTTTTTATATCGATAACAAATTGCTTCACTCCTAGAAAATGTAGGACATATGGGTACAGTTAAGATTGTAAGTGTGAATAGCAATAAGACAAGTTTTGAATAGGATATTAAGAAAGGAGATGTTGATAAATAATGGCCAGATATAGTTTGCACGGAGGACACAATAGTATTGTTCAAGGTGCTAATTTCGGGAATCGGAAAGAACACGTTCTAGATAGGCAAGTTAAAGATGCCGTGGCGGCTAAGTTAAGAGCCCTAGGACACACGGTTTATGACGATACGGACGAGGTAGGGGCAACTCAATCACAAAATTTAAATAATATCATTCGGAATAGCAATTCCCATGCTGTGGATTTAGTTATTTCTTTTCATCTTAATGCAAGTGATGGAAATGGACAGGGTGTTGAGGTTTTATATTATGATCAGAAAGATTTGGCGGCTAAAATCTCAGCTCAACTAGCAAAAGATATTGGATGGCGTGATCGAGGTGCGAAACAACGTACAGATTTAGCAGTATTAAATGGAACGAAGGCACCGGCTATTCTTATTGAATTAGGGTTTATTGATAATGAATCCGACATGGCAAAATGGAATGTTGATAAAATCGCTAATTCTATTGTATTTGCTCTTACAGGACAAACTGGAGGAGGTGCAGCGAATTTGCTCAAAGTAAAAACTGGTGGTGTAGCATTTAGTAATTTACAAGCTTTGGCTCAAGCTATGGTTGATGCGGGTATTGATGGACAAATTGTCGTTCAAAAAGATGGCATTGGTTATGCTATAACGAATGGCTATCCGTCCGGGAATATCGATAAATTTACAGCTTGGTTAGATGCACGTAAATGGTACTATGAGTACGTGAGATAAAACGAAAATTGGTTTGATTAAAAACTAAAAATTGTCTTGTTTTTAGTTAACAAGTATATTAAGTAACTATAAAAATATGGACAATGTATATGTAAATTAGTACACAAAACCACCTGTCAGAAAGGTGGTTTTATTTATCAAGCTATTTGCGGGAAGTAAAATTCTCACCTCAAAATTCGGATGAAGCTAAGAAATTAAGTGGGAATTTCACTGCTCGTAGCCTCCTACTAATTATAGTTTCACTTTATATAGTTTAGAGCTTTGTAAATCTTTACTTGTTAAACCTGTAATAATATTTTGTTTTCTCAATACATAAGCCGAATTTTAAATTATTACCCAATAATATACTACCTCTCATACTATTTATTAGTTGATAATAGCAAAAAAACAAGCTTTGAATATAATAATGAAAAAGGAGATGTTAAATAATGGGTTATATTGTGGATATTTCGAAATGGAATGGCGACATTAACTGGGATATCGCAGCACCACAATTGGATTTCGTAATTGCACGTGTGCAAGATGGTTCAAACTATGTAGATCCTTTATATAAAAATTATGTACAAGCAATGAAAGCAAGGAATATTCCGTTTGGTAATTATGCGTTCTGTCGTTTCGTTTCAGTAGAGGATGCACGGATAGAAGCAAGAGACTTTTGGAACCGTGGTGATAAAAATGCAACAGTTTGGGTAGCTGACGTAGAAGTAAGAACAATGAACGATATGAGAGCGGGTGCACAAGCTTTTATTGATGAATTACGCAGATTAGGAGCTAAGAAGGCTGGTTTATATATTGCTCATCATATGTATGCTCCATTTGGAATGGCAAATGTCAATTCTGATTTTGTATGGATTCCTCGTTATGGTGGTAACAAACCGGCGTATTCATGTGATATTTGGCAATACACAGAAACAGGGAATGTGGCTGGTATCGGCAAGTGTGATTTAAATAAGCTGATTGGAAATAAGCCTTTAGCTTGGTTTACAAATCCAATTGTTGAGCCGATAAAAAAACAAGAAGGGGTTGGAATTATAGTGAATAAATATAACAAAGTAGTTACTTATGAATTTGGTGTAAATTTAGTTCCTGACATGATTCAAATGATGGATAAGCTTGGATATACTTCTAAAATAATATCTCGTGGAGATAACCAAGGGCTTGTGTATTTCGAAACAGATTATCGTCAAGGGAACGAACTGGACAAAGCAACTGCTTGGTTAGATACGAAAGGAATTAAATATTTTTATACAAAAGAGTAGTTTGCTAAATAAAAAGCCGTCATGTGACGTTTTTTTATTTTTATGTAATCTTTTAACTCTACTTATAATATGGAGAAAATAGACTAATAAACAAGCCTTTGTATACTTTTAAACATAGAATATGATGAATTCTATTAAGGAGGAAGCAGATTCATGGGGAATACTTGTCATTGTGGGCATTCCCAAAATTGTAATACATTTTGGGATAATTTAATGTTTGGGAGATGTAGATGTAAACGCAATGATTTTCACGAATGTTGTTGCAAAGAGAAACCGAAATGTGAATGTGAAAAATGTCATTGTAAAACAAAACCGAAATGCCATTGTATTCATGAAGAGGAAGGGTATTAATAATAAAAAAGAGTACGATACGTACTCTTTTTTTGGGTGATTATATTCCATCTTGAACAGATTTCTTTACAATTACCCATGTGTCTTTCTTTTTAACCGTTATAGCCACATTAGTTCCATTAGATTCCTTATAAAAGATATATCCATTGTTTGAGTTTACATATGTTACTGGTTCGCCTATGCAATCTCGCGAGCAGGATTTGTTGACCAGTTCAATTAGGGATAGTTCACTTGGATCGGTTTTGCTTGCTTCTATAACAGCATCAAGGCTTGTTTTTCGATAACCTTGCAAGTTTATATGAAAAAGCTGCTCTATTTCCCCTGTAATGCTAGTGTTCATTACTTCTACTGAATTCTTTTTTTCTTGAAGAAAGCCGTTTTCATAAAGTAATTTTGTATAGCCAATCCATGCTATTAACACTAGCATGAAAAACATACCCGTCATTTTAAGTATTCGAAGTCGTTTGCTTATAATTGTTTCTGAGTATTTCATTCACTCTAATCCTCCAATGTTTTTAATTTAAAATATGCTTGGATACATACTTTTAGAAGAGGATGAAAGTTAATGAGTTTTCAATAAAAAAGAAAACATCCAGAGTTAGATGCTTTCTTTTTTTGTATTTTTGGCTATCTGTTCGTTACTTGTTTCATAAGTGGTCTTATTTCTTTAACTGGTGGTTTCTTATCATAGGCATCAACGTAAGAAAAGTAGTAGTTTAAGTTTCTTAGAAGACCTTTTCCTATTTTTGCACTTAAGAAAGGAAATACTTGTCCGGTATAATCATCGAGAGATTTACAGTAATATTTTTCATCTAAATATATACTGTATTTACATGTTAGTTCTACTAAAGGATTCCCTTCATCATCAAATACTTCTTTAGAATCAATAATATCTATTAGTGCAAATTTTTCATTTAAGTAAACTTTCTTTTTTTTCTCGTGTTTATTTGTAAGTATAAAAACGAGACCAATTGCGTTAATCAAACTATTTCCTCCTATAAAAAACGGATATTAATAAAATATATCGATATAAGCTAAATGTAAAGAGGAGAGGTGAAATATCATGGAGAGAAAACTAAATAAGCCGATTTATGTTTGGAAACCGACTTATTTTTATCAAGTATTACTTAGTAGTAATACCTACTCTGATTAAAGTTTCACTTTATTGAAATACTTGCTGGAATTGTTTTACGATTGCGTTTGTTATCATGTCGGCCATTTCCAATGCTTCTTTTTCAATTTTATCGTAAAGTTTTACTCCTGCTTCATAATCTTTATTTAGGAAGGCAAGTGCTTCTGCTTTCGTTAGTGCTAAATGTTCATAAAACATTTTTCTAAATTCTTCTTTATCTATATATGGGTTGATACTGTTAAGAAATTCAATAATTTCATCACCATTAGCGTACCATTTTTTCTCTATAGCGGCCGCTGCATTTTGATTACCAGCTTTTGCGGCTTTAACAAGATCCGCTGCAATTACTAAGTGATCTTTAATTAATGCACTATATTTTTTCACTGCATCCTCACCGTAAAATGGTTCAAGTGATAGTCCCATATGTGTTGCGTTTTGTAGAAGTCGTCCAACAGTAACGTTAACATCTGGTAAATTAAAGACTATACTTATAATAGCCAATCTCGTCCAAGCGACGTGTTGTTCCCATAAAGAACGCATATACCCTTTTAAAAAATTCTCATTTTTACTAATTCGGTAGTTCCGTACGGATAAATCATAGTTTACATAAGGGTTATGGTAGGGGGAGTAATACGATTGCCAATAAGAATACATAAATAGTAACACTCCTTTGAACATGTATAACTCAAAGTATGATGAAGATTTATTTTTAGTTACGTGTCCTAGATTATTTTTAGGGAATTTGAAATGGAGAAATTCAATGAATGATGTTGTGGTATATATGAATAAATTGAATATAAAGTAAAAGAGGGTCTGCAAGGGAAGTTGCAGACCCTCAAAAGGGTATTGCCGAGATGTCGGACTCGACTACGTAATGTTATCATAAAATTCTTTTGAAAAAACCTGGTAAATGTGTCCAAATGAAATTAGGACCTTCATACAGTCAAAGGGACCTGCTTCCCGCGGCAGGCCCCAATAACTAGATAATGTCGATGAGCAAAAAACTCATCTGGAGTACTTTTATAGTAACAAGTAAAATGTCTTTTGTGTATTGAGAAAGAAGAATTGCATAATTATATGTGAACAATTTAACTCCCAACAATTCATGATAATCATGAATTGTTGGGAGTTAAATATGGTTATAAAATGGAGAAAAGACTTGGAAGTGAGATCGAGGTACACAGAAGTATGTAATCATGAAAAAGACCTGCTAATATAAGCAGGTCAACTTAAGGGGTTTATCCAACAGATTATTATATATGGTAACAACTGAATTGTAGTAAGTCTATACATTTAATATTGAGAAAAATTTTGTGAATGATATATTTTTTGCGCATATATTAACGTCTAAAAAGTTGAGAAAGAAAATTAAAAAGCTTTTTATAAGAGAATAATGGCTGATACTTATAGTATGATTCATATTTCCACGCATCATTATTAGAGAATTGGAGTTTTTGTGTTTTCGTTTTCGCCGTGATGGAACTCATATTACGATGCTTCATATAGTAACCTCCTGAATTTATATGTATACGATTAGTAGTATTCAAGAAAGGGAAATAAAATGAACGTTTAAATTGAAACTCTTTCTTCTTGTGTACTGGATTTATATTATAAATGTTGTAAAACATATAAAATAATGATGCTAGTTAGTATTAAATAGGTGGAGAAACATAGAATAATGAAAAAACAATAAGCATCTAATCATCCCTTTCAAGTCGCATAAGTGATTGATATAATAGAAGTAGATGAAAGATAAAGAAAAGCAGGTGACTCTTTTTTGTTTACTAAAGCACAAGAACTTTTAGCGTCCTACTTTGGTTATTCTTCGTTTCGAAGAGGACAAGTTGAAACAATTAAAAACGTATTAGATGGGAAAGATACGGTTTGTATTATGCCAACGGGTGGCGGTAAGTCGATTTGTTATCAAATTCCGGCATTAGTATTTGAAGGAACGACGTTGGTTATATCACCTTTAATATCACTTATGAAGGATCAAGTAGATACATTGGTACAGAATGGCATTTCAGCTACATATATTAATAGTTCTATTTCTATTGCTGAAGCAAATCAGCGAATTCAATTAGCGAAACAAGGACATTACAAATTACTTTATGTCGCGCCTGAGCGTCTTGATTCGATGGAGTTTGTTGACCAACTTATCGATATGAAAATCCCTATGATTGCGATTGATGAAGCACACTGTATTTCACAGTGGGGACATGATTTTCGTCCAAGTTATTTACATATACATCGCATATTAAATTATCTTCCAGAAAAGCCGCTTGTATTAGCATTAACAGCAACAGCAACACCGCAAGTACGTGATGATATTTGTAATACACTTGAAATTAATCAAGAAAATACAATTATGACAACGTTTGAGCGTGAGAACTTATCGTTTTCTGTTATTAAAGGGCAAGATCGAAATGCATATTTGGCGGATTATATTCGTCAAAATCAAAAGGAATCTGGGATTATATATGCAGCTACTAGAAAAGTAGTCGATCAGTTATATGAAGATTTAATGAAGGCAGGAGTTTCTGTATCAAAATATCACGCTGGTATGAGTGATATTGATCGAAATGAGCAACAAGAACTCTTTTTACGAGATGAAGTAAGTGTAATGGTAGCAACATCTGCATTCGGGATGGGTATTGATAAATCGAATATTCGTTACGTAATTCATTATCAGCTTCCAAAAAATATGGAAAGTTACTATCAAGAAGCAGGACGTGCTGGTCGTGACGGATTAGATAGTACATGTATATTGTTATATTCTTCTCAAGATGTACAAGTACAGCGTTTTTTAATTGATCAATCAACTGGAGAATCACGTTTTTCAAATGAACTTGAAAAATTGCAAAATATGACCGATTACTGTCATACAGAACAATGTTTACAATCATTCATTTTGCAATACTTTGGAGAAGAACCGAAAGAAGATTGTGGACGCTGTGGTAATTGTACAGACAATCGCGAGAGCATCGATGTGACAAGGGAATCACAAATGGTTTTATCATGCATGATTAGAACGAACCAACGCTTTGGAAAGCAAATGATAGCGCAAGTATTAACTGGGTCGAAGAATAAGAAAGTTATTGAATTTAATTTTCATACTTTACCAACGTATGGGCTTTTATCGAACCGTAGTGTAAAAGAGGTCAGTGAGTTTATCGAGTTTTTAATTTCAGACGAGTTAATTGCAGTTGAACATGGCACTTATCCGACGTTAAAAGTAACTGAAAAAGGGAAAGAAGTATTACTTGGTAAAGAGAATGTTTTACGAAAAGAACGAGTAGAGACAAGACAAATTGTTCAAGACCATCCTTTATTTGAAGTGCTTCGTGAAGTACGTAAAGAAATTGCACAAGGAGAAGGTGTACCTCCGTTCGTTATTTTCTCTGACCAAACATTAAAAGATATGTGTGTGAAAATGCCGCAAAGTGATTCCGAATTGTTGACGGTAAAAGGTATCGGAGAACACAAACTTGTGAAATATGGTTCGCACTTCTTACAAGCAGTTCAGCATTTTATTGAGGAAAATCCAAATTATGCTGAAACGATTAAGACAGAAGTAGTTTCAGAGCGTAAAAAGTCAGGAAAAGCGTCCGCAAATTCTCATTTAGAAACGTATGAAATGTATAAACAAGGTATTGATTTGAATGAGATTGCAAAAGAACGTAACTTATCAAGACAAACAATCGAAAACCATTTAATTCGCTGCTATGAGGATGGAATGGAAGTAGATTGGCACAGCTTTGTTCCAGCAGAGTATGAATCTCTTATTGAAACTGCCGTTCAAAATGCAGATGGTGGTCTGAAATCTATTAAAGAACAGCTTCCGAATGAAGTGAGTTACTTTATGATTCGTGCTTATTTACAAATAAGAAAGTAGAGGCATATAAAGGGGATAAGAATTTATGTATCATGTTTTCGTTTATGGCACGTTAAGAAGAGGACAAACGAATGCTCATTATATGCTAGGTGCAACATGTATCGCAGACAGAGCTTGGACATATGGAAAATTATTTGATACGAACGAAGGATATCCGGCCATGACTTATTCGATTGAAGAACAGGTGTATGGAGAAGTTTATGTAGTAAATGATGAGATATTGTGTAAGTTAGATGAACTAGAAGAATATAGAGGCAATGCGGAGACTGATTTATATGATCGAATCACGCAAACAGTATATGTTGCTGATGGGGAAATTGAGGCATATGTGTATATCGCTCAGGATAAAAAGATGTTAAAGAAAGTGATAGACTCTGGTGACTGGCTTATGTATCAAAAAATATAATAAGGTAGTTTTAAAAATTGGAAAGCAGATAATGACGAATTCATTATCTGCTTTTTATTGTGTGAATAATTGTCGTTCTCTTTTTATTCTTATAGTTCTTAGTACGGTTCCAATTCCGAGAAATAAAACAGTAGCAGCGACCCCGCTAGTAGGATTTAACCAAAAATCACTACTGTTTGTAAGAGTAATAATCCCTGTTATTGTAACTAAAACAGTAGGAACAGCATCCTCGATCGCATGCATGATAACACATGGCCAGACGGATTTTGTAAGTCTATATATTTCAACATACATAATTGACCAACAAACCATAAGGATACAGCCAGATAGAAGCATATTTAATCTTGAGATAGATTCAAAATATTCATTTGAAGAGCCTCCTTTACTTTTATTTATCCTACTATTTATGGGCAGTAAAACGCCCATTGATTAAAGTCTTTAATTTTTACAATGTTTTTTAATAGATAAATTAAATAGGAGACAAATAGAAAGAAGTATCTTTTACATGCATCACTATACTATATGTGTATGTGTGTGATTTAGATGTTGCATATTCTTTTTAAATTAGAAAGATGAAAAGTAAGTTTTTTCGGAAAATTTAAATGGAAACTATTGACTTTATGATTGGATTTTTAATACAATGATACTTCGACTGAAAAATTAGAACGGACAGGAGGGAATCGTCGAAATGAGCAACATATTTGAAGATGAGTTACAAAAAATGAAGGATACTTTACATACGATGGATGAGCAATTGGATAGGCTTGAAAAAATCCCGGTTTATTATGGAGAAGATTTTAAAGAGCAAATTCTTGAAAGTATGAGGGAGTCTAATAGACAAAACTTACGTATTGGTGTGCAAGAGCCGTACTTTGGAAGGTTAGATTTTCAGGAAGATGGAAAAGAAGAAGTTATGCCGATTTATATCGGAAAAGTAGGGGTTTCGGATATGGACACGATGAAGCCAATCATTATTGATTGGCGAGCGCCTGTCGCAAGTATGTTTTATTCATTTACCGGTGGAGAAGAATTAGCATTTTATCAATCACCAGATGGGTTAGTAGAAGGTGATGTGTATTTAAAACGAAACATTTCCATTCGAAAAAGAGAACTTGAACGTGTTGTTGATACATATCTAAAAGGAAATGAAGATGTATCACATGCCGATGATTTTCTTCTATATCGATTAGGTGAGAATAAAGATAATAAGCTAAAGGATATTGTTTCAACGATTCAATCGGAACAAAATGATATTATTCGAGCGGAAAGAAATTTACCATTACTTATTCAAGGGGTTGCAGGGAGTGGAAAGACAACAATTGCTTTACATCGCCTTGCTTTTTTAATTTATGAATATCGTGAACAACTAGAAGCAGAAAGAATGATCGTATTTGCACCGAATAGTCTGTTTTTAGACTATATTTCGAGTGTACTTCCTGAATTAGGTGTAGGGAATATTAGTCAAACAACGTTTCCAGATTGGGCATTACGTACGTTAGATGATTCAGTGAAACTAAAGCAGACAGAAAAAAAATTGAAAGAAGCATTTTCAATTAATCGTGATGAAAAGAAGGTAATGCTAGGTAAATTAAAGGGTACGTTGGAATTTAAGACGTTTATTGAAGAGAGAATGATCCAATTTGAAAATGAGTTAGTTCCGACAAAAGATTTTGAGGCGTGGGATAGAGCGATTATTCCATTAGAAGATGTAAAAAAATGGATGAAAGTTGAATATAAACATTATCCTTTACAGAAAAGAAGAGAACGATTAGTAGGACGAATGAAGCGCTGGATTGAAATTGAACTTAAAAAATTCGGGGAAACAAACGAGAAAAAATTACTAAAAAAAGAAGCGACTAAGAGACTGAACGCATATATGAAGTTTTGGCCGAAAATGAGTGCTCTTTCACTGTATAGTTCAATAGTAAAAAGTAAAGAAATACTTGAGGTATTACCTGAAGAACTTGTTAAAGAAACAGAAAAGAGTTGTCGTAAAAAAGAAGTGTGTGTAGAAGATTTACCAGCTTTAATATACATACATCATCGTATAACAGGGATCGAAATCGGGCAGAAGTTTCATCACGTTGTTATTGATGAAGCGCAAGATTTTTCGCCTTTCCAAGTTTATGTATTAAAAGAAATTACATTAGGTAATTCTTTCACTATATTAGGTGATTTATCGCAAGCGATTTATGATTACCAAGGAATTGAAGATTGGAATGCTTTTAAGGAAGTATTCCAAGAAACCGGTTATTATGAATTGACAAGAAGTTATCGTTCTACAAAAGAAATTATTGAATTTGCAAATGAAATAATTAAAAATGCAGAAATCCCAGTAGGACTCGCAACACCAGTCTTCCGCAGTGGAGAAGATGTGAAAGTAATTCATGCAGAAAATCAATTTACTGAAATTGTGAAGACGGTAAAACATTTGCAAAATGCAGATGTGAAAACAATTGCGGTAATCGGAAGAACAGAAGATGAATGTCGTGATATATATGTGAAATTAACAAATGCAGGATTAACGGTAAACGTAATTGAAGCAAACCAAAGTAAATATGAAGGTGGTATATCAGTAGTACCTGTCTATTTAGCGAAAGGTTTAGAATTTGATGCGGTGCTTTTAATTGATGTGGATGAAGAACACTACAAAAACACAAAACATGATGCAAAGTTACTATATGTCGGATGTACGAGATCACTTCATGACTTATGGATTTTCCATAGTGGGGAAGCGTCACCTTTAATTAAAGGATTAAAATAAAGTAAAACTATAATCAGTGGGGAGTTTTACTGCAAGCTAATGTGGGATAAATATAAAAAGAGGATTTCTATTACTGTCTACTTAACAGGGAGATGACCATGAAGATCCTCTTTTTATATTGAAATTAATGTTCAATTTTAAACGAATAAAGCCATTAATATTAAATTTTGGTAGTTATCATCCAATTTTACACCCTTTGCTTTTCTATCCTCTTCAAAGAAGCCTAGATTCTTATATAACTGGATTGCACCTAGATTATCTTCCATTACCTCAAGACAAACTTTTTCAATCTTACTGTTATTTTTAGCCCAATTGATTAACGTTTCTAGAAGAGCTCTTCCAATACCATAATTTCGATATTCGGGTAGTATGGTCATCGCAAAAGCCCCTTGATGACTAATTTTTTCTTTGTTTCCGTTCTTAAAATCTATTGTACCGACTAACTTACCATCAACTTCAGCAATAAACTGTACATAATTTGGATTTTCATGATAAGCTTTTAACGTTTTTTGAATAGCATCGATACGCACCTTTTTTACATCCTCAACCGTACTTAGCATGTATGGAGCGTTTATTAAAGCTTTTGAAGCAGAATCTAGTATTCTTTCTGCATCCCGTTCTTTAGCTTCTCTAATTATTATTGTTTTTCCATCCTTAGATTTATAAGTAAAAACATTAGTTGATAAGATACTACACACACCCTTTCGGAATATAATTAGTTGAATTTTTTAACTATCGTGCAATTATTAAGTAAGAAAAAGTCGTATCACCTTTTTCTGCAATCGCTCTACTTCAACTTAATGACGATTATTTCAAATATTTTTAATTTTTACAAGGATTTATTCCGTTATATAGCCCGATTGTTGAATAACATGACTGGCGTTTTTTAAACAACTTTATTATCTCTGTACACGATGAATTAACGACTTGAGCTGTTGTTTAAATGATATACGATGCTTTTTTCTAATTCCTTAGTTTGTTCTTTTTCCCATATACGAACAGCATCTACTGGAATTTGTGTATGTTTTAACCAATCTAGAATTAAGTGTAGTTGTTCTTGTATTTGCCCAATGTTTTGCTCCTTTATGTTCTTATTCTGAATTCTATCAATTAATTGCAGCATATAGGGAAGTTTTTCTATACATTCGCTTAAATTTCCGCAATAATCTGAAGGGAATTCATGTGTACCAAATTCTAAAGTATTGATGTAATTAGAAACTAGGTATATCATGGCTTCTTGTTCGGTATCACCACCTAATTCAATCGCTTTTCGAAGGGATTTTTCTAAATCGTCTTCTTTATTGCTAGAGTCCATATAAATTCCTATCCATCTAAAAGGTCTTGAATCAAATGGGGTGTTTTCTGTCCATCTATATAGAATGTCAATTAGAAAACTATTTAGTGAGAAAGTTAAGATCCCATCTTTTTCGTTTAATGCATCTAAAATAGTAAACAGCGAAATGGAAAACTCTTCTTGATCTTTGGATTCCCATTTCTTTGCATCTGTAATAAATGTCTCTAAATGTTTAAAAGCTAATTTTCGAAGTCCCGCTTCGCGATGCTGACAGTAACAAATAAAATCATGCCAATGCTCAGTTGTATTCATATGTATAATAATAGTTTGTAATGCAGTGAGAGGTTTATCCATTATAAGTCCCCAATCTATTAAGCACGTGTTGAAAATTTAGTGTTATTATATCATTACATAAATTAAAAAGGGAGAGTTACTATGATTACAAAAGTAATTACGAAAAGTAATTGGGAAATCGCAAAAATAATTGGAGAAATTAATGAAGCTTCCCTTATAGAAGAGGGATTTATTCATTGTTCATTAGTAGATCAAGCTTTAAAAGTTGCAGAAAAATATTTCAAGCATGAAGAAGATGTTTTATTACTTACAATTGATCCAGCTCTATTAAAAGCAGAAGTAAAATATGAACTTGCTTCTAACGGTCAAGAATATCCGCATGTTTACGGAGTAATTAATGTTGAGGCGATTGTAGAGGTTGTTCCATTTTCTAAAGAAAAAGGGGAATTTATATTACTTAAATCAGTTCGACTTTAGTAATAGGCGATGGAGTTCGCCATATATAGCTAATGAATCCTATTGAAAAACGAGATTTTTTTGTTTATCAGTAGGATTTTGAATTTTATTCGAACGGACTTAAAAAGAGCACATTTGAATTGTGCTCTTTAAGAGAAAA
Source organism: Bacillus sp. BR3(2024) (assembly GCF_039134555.1). NCBI lineage: Bacteria > Bacillati > Bacillota > Bacilli > Caryophanales > Bacillaceae > Bacillus > Bacillus sp. BR3(2024). Next base: position 2,659,716 of record NZ_CP152433.1, on the reverse strand, counting down.
GTGAATTAGGGTTTTTAACTTCTAGATAATGTATGAGTGATTCATCATAATGTGACGATGAATCACAAAAGAGCAGTTAGAGTGGGAAGAATTTAAGGTGGATTTTATTGGTCACGGGATCCAATCGATTGGTAATGTAGCGGTTCTAACAGGACTCATTATTGAATTTGAAGATGAAACGTAAAAAAATTAGTATGCTTATCTGAATATTGAGGGAATACAAGAATTTTATTTATTTAATTTTTAGAAAAAATAGACTATAACATTAATAAATGGTATGATTTTCTTGTTATTGGAATTAAAAAGAAAATATTTGAAGAAAAAGGATAGTGTTGGTTTTAATGGGGGATTCTGATCACAAAGAAACAAAGGCAATATTAAAGTTATGGTTTATTTATATACCACTTGCATTTGGAGAGTTTGTCTTTTCGAATATCATAGATTATTTAAAAAAATAAAGATTTTGCATTTGAAAAACAATTAACCTAATTTAATTGTTTTTTTTTCTCTAATAAACCAAACAAAAATAAAGATTTTGAACAAGATGAAGTTTATGAAGGAAATAACGTTGATTAGGTGCTGAAAACGGTGTGAAATCAACAGTGCCTAAAGAATAATACAGGAATCATTCAACCATGATAATTTTCCGTTTTATTAGCTTCCTATAGTGAGATGTTATGTTCACATCATATGTATACGATAGTTGTCACTTAATATAGCATTACTGGAACTTCAAAATTAGTAGTTAAGGTTGTAACCTTATAGAGTGTTATATATAACTTAGCTAAAAAAGCACAAATCATATAATTTACGCTTTTCATTATCTGTTTTTGGTAAAAAATTATAGTTTTTGTCACACTAATACTGTACGATACATAGTATAAAACACATACTGTATGACATATAGTAATGGAAATGAGGTGAGTGAATGGATACTTTATTAAACTCGTTAATTACTGAGTTAAGAAGAGGGACATTAACGTTAGCTGTTTTAAGTCAATTAAGAACGCCGCAGTACGGATATTCACTTGTCCAGTTATTGGAGCAATCAGGGGTTACAATTGATCAAAGTACTTTATATCCACTACTTCGCCGATTAGAAAAGCAGGAATTAGTGACGAGTAGTTGGGATAAAACGGAGAGTAGACCTCGTAAGTATTATGTTTTAAGTGATTATGGATTAGAAATATTTTTGCAGTTGAAAAAAGAATGGATAAAAGATTCGAAAGAACTTTATAACTTATTAAAGGAGGAGGAAGGGAATGAATTTAATTGATCTCTATATCCAAGAGGTTGCGAAGAGATTACCTGAAAAAAATCGTGAAGATATTACACTTGAACTAAGGTCAACTATAGCGGATATGTTACCTGAAGATTATAGTGAGGAAGATGTAAAGAGCGTTCTCAAAAAATTGGGGAGTCCGGTTTCATTGGCTAATGGTTATTTGGATAGACCGATGCATTTAATTGGACCACGTTATTTTGATGTATATACAACGTTGTTAAAAATGATTATACCAATCGCAGCTGTCATTGCACTCATATCAATGGTTGCAGAAAATTTTATAGGCTATAGTGGTGATCAAGCGGTATTAAATGTTATTTTGCAATTGATAGGTAAAGGCATTGGGGAAATTTTTGAAGTGGGCCTCCATGTATTTTTCTGGTTGACACTTGTGTTTGTTATTTTAGAAAGAACAGATAAAGACAAAGGTATCGAGCCGTTGACGACAAGTTTAAAAAAATGGACACCAGATGATTTGAAAAACATCTCGTATATCCCAAAGAAAAAAGCAATCTCGAAGTTTGAAGTTTTTGCAGGTTTAATGTGGACAGCAGTTTGGGCTACACTTTACTTTTATGCGAATCATCTTGTTGGCGTATATAACGGTACGGCAAATGGACTGAAGTTTGTTTCGCCAACTTTTAATCAAGATGTTTTATTGCAGTACTGGCCAATCGTTGTAATTATGATCGTTTTTGAAATATGTATATCCCTTTATAAATTGGTGCAGGGACAATGGACTCAAAGATTAGCGATTGGGAATGCTGTTCTTCAAGTAGCTGGGACGATAGTATTCATTGTAATTGTAGTAAATCCACATGTATTTAACGCAGGATTTATTACGTATTTGGCAAATGCATTTACTATTTCCCCAGAGGAGTTTAAAACGTGGCTCATTGGGGGAGGAATTTTCTTTTATATGTTATCTGCTGCAATAAATATATTTGATGGTTTCCGAAAAGCTAGTATTCGTATGTAGATAAAAATCGGAAATTTCGATAAAATAAAACTATTAAAAAGATAGTGAAATAAGATGAACATGATGAAAGGAAGAAAACAATGATAAGGGAAGCAACGAAAAGAGATTTAGCATACATTTTAGATATTTATAACGATGCGATACTTTATACAACAGCTGTATATGCGTATAAACCTGTAACCCTTGAAAATAGAATAGATTGGTATGAACAAAAAAAGGCTGACGGTTATCCCATTTTCGTATACGAATTAGATAATAAAGTAGTAGGATTTGCGACATTTGGACCATTTAGAGCTTGGCCTGCTTATAAATATTCAATTGAGCATTCGGTGTATGTTGATAAGGATTATAGAAAAAATGGGATTGGGACGTCTTTAATGAAAACATTAATCGAAATTGCAAAGGAAAGAGAGTATATGACCTTAATTGCTGGAATTGATGCAGAGAATGAGAAAAGTATTGCCTTGCATCAAAAATATGGATTTGTTCATGCAGGAACAATAAAACAAGCTGGTTATAAGTTTAATAAATGGCTAGATTTAGCTTTTTATCAGCTGGAACTTAACGGTCCTGAAAATCCTATAGAAGAATAAATATTTTTCGGTAGCAAGAAAAAATTCATGCTACCTTTTTCTTATTTTAATAGCTAATGAAAAGGTTTTTTACATTCAATGTTGAAATATTAGAAGTTAATATAACGATATAAAAAGAGGGATGGAAATGGAAACTGTTATAAATAAAATAAAAGAGGTACAATCTAATTATGTGGGAATGGCAATTTATTCTACAAAAGATAATCGGATAGTTGCTTCATATAATAATGAATTAAATATTCCGTTAGCATCAGCAGCAAAATTAGTCATTGGATTTGTAGTAACGCAAATGGTGAAGGAAAATAAACATAATTGGAATGATATACTTCATCACATTAAATTTAATCCACATGAAGATAGTACGCAGTTATATCCGCATTTACAAGGAAGAACTTCTTTAACACTTAGTCAAGCGGTAGAGGTAATGATTGCTTGTCATGATAGTTGCGTTGCACAGTCAGTTGTAATGCACTGTGGTGGATGGGATGCTGTGAAAATGTACGCACAAACGCACTTTTCAAAAATTTATATACAAGAGAATGCTAGAGATGAGAAAAATGTTGGAGAATTAAGTGAAGTTCTTGCCCTTTTCATACAAACCTTTCAAGGTTATAAATCAGAACCAGAATTATGGGAACCAATTATTAGCGGCATGGTAAGACAGCAAGGAGAGTATGAAGAAATTCCATATTATCATTTAGCTCATATGACAGGTGGATTACTCACAGCTACAATAAATATTGGTATTATAGGAATGTTTAACGAATTTCCGCTTCTTTATGTGATGGGGGGAAAAGATTTACCAAATCGACGTGAAAATAAAGAGATAGATGAAGCTTTTGCAGCAGTTTTAAAGTACATATACAAAGAATATAGTGAAAGCATGCTAGGAGTGAGCGATTGAAAAAAAACTTAAAGACTTCAACAATCATTATTTTAATTTTAACGATTATTGCTCTTGAAGTTGGAATCGCACTATATGATCACAATTTGTCATTAGATACAATTTACTTTGCAGCGATCCTTATTTGTATTGTATTGCTTTTTGGCACACGTGTTTCTGAAGAGAAAGAAAGTACATCGAAACGAGGACGAAGAAAAATAGCTGTTATATTTTGGCCATCTATTTTATTGTCTATCGCTTGTTTTGCAGTTATAAGTTACATAAGGGTAGGCTATGTCTCTGTACCAGGGATAATTGGCTTTTCATGCTTTGTTACATATGGTGGATTCGTTTTGATTAGTATTTTAAAGGGGAAAAATAAAATGTAGCTTACTAAGTTGAAAGGAAGCAATGTATATGAAACATATAGAGAACGGTACACGTATTGAAGGAGAATACATTAAAAATAAAGTTATTCAATATAATATGTCCATCTTAACAGATGAAGTAAAACAGCCGATGGAAGAAGTAAGCCTCGTAGTAAAAAATGAAGAAGGGAAAATATTTGGTGGTGTAACAGGTACGATGTATTTTTATCATCTTCATATCGACTTTTTATGGGTTGATAAATCAGTTCGTCATGACGGTTATGGCAGCCAACTTTTACATAAAATTGAAGAAATTGCAAAGGGAAAAGAGTGCAGATTAATATTGCTAGATTCATTTAGTTTTCAAGCGCCAGAATTTTATAAAAAGCACGGTTACAGGGAGTATGGTGTCGTTGAAGATCATCCGAAAGGTCATAGTCAGCACTTTTTTGAAAAGAGATTATAATAGTATTATGTATACTGGTTGATGGGAGAAAGCATATGTACACGTATAAATTGCAACAAGAACAACCAATCTGTGCAGAAAAAATAAAGAAGCTTTATGATTCTGTCGGTTGGTGGCCAGAAAGAAAAGAAGTCGATATTGAAAAAATGTTAAAGAATAGTATAGGCATTGGAGTATGGGAAGAAAATGAATTAGTTGGATTTGCTAGAGTCGTTTCTGATGGTGTTTTTCGAGCATACATTGAAGATGTTGTCGTACATGAGAGTGTAAGAAATAAAGGTATTGGAGAGAAAATGCTTACAATATTACTTCGAGAAATATCTCATATTGATATTGTTAGTCTATTTTGCGGTGAGAAGCTAATAAAGTTTTACGGTGAGCAGCAATTTCAAGCAACGAAGCAAATTGTGATGCATCGTAATCAAACAGGGAAGAATAAGAGGTGCCAATTAAAATGAATGCAACAAGAGCGTACTGTTTATCGAAAAGAAAAGCGACAGAAGATTCTCCAGATGGCTGGAGTGCAACATGTATGAGGCTTAATAATAAAATATTTGCGATAGTAAATCATGAAGAAGGCGAAAAAGCTGCGATTACATTGAAGTGTGATCCAGAAGTCGCATTAAGAATAAGAGAAGATTATCCAGAAACAATTATTCCAGGGTATCATATGAATAAAAAACATTGGAATACCGTTTATATTCATAAGGGTATAGAGCAGGAGCAAATTAATAAAATGATTGATTGGTCGTATGATCTAGTACTACAATCATTTTCAAAGAAAAAGCAGCAGGAGTTAATGGATTAATATGTATTAGGAGTGTGTGTAATGAAAGATTCGATTAAAGATACGTATGATAAATTAGCGAGTACATATAAAGAAAATCTAGATTTTGCAAATCCATATAACAGTTATTATGAAAGACCGGCGATGATGGAGCTTATTCCAAAGGAACTAGAAGGAAAAAAGATATTAGATGCTGGATGTGCAGCTGGATGGTATACTTCTCAATTCATAGGAAGAGGAGCAAATGTTACAGCAATTGATGTAAGTCCTGAAATGGTAAAAGCAGCAAAAGAAAATATAGGAGAAGAAGCAACGTTCCTTTGTCATGATCTGCAAGAAACATTGCCATTTGAAGATAATACGTATGATGTGATTGTAAGTTCGTTAACTCTTCATTACTTAGAAAATTGGAATCAAGTATTTCAAGAATTTCGTCGTGTATTGAAGCCAGGTGGGGAACTTATTTATTCTATTCATCATCCTTTTATGGATTTCACAAAGTTTCCATGTGAAAATTATTTTGAAAAACAGTTATTAATAGATACTTGGGTTAAACCGAATATTACTATTGAAGTCAAGTTTTTTAGAAGATCATTACAAGACATACTAAATGAAACTACAAATTATTTTGTATTAGAAGAGATAGTAGAACCGAAGGCAATTGAAAAAATGAAAGAAGTAGACGAAAAATCATATTATTATCTAAATACGAATCCACATTTTCTTATCATTAAAGCAACTAATAAATAGCTAGTAAAATAACTTTGTTTTACTAGCTATTTACAGTTTTACATTACATATTAGGGGACTTTAAAATGAATACGAAACGAAATAGAGTAGTATATGCACTATTTACTATAGTTATTATTATTTTAGGTCTTAGCTCAAGAAAGTTTGCTTTTGCACTACCACATCTATTAAATGATTATTTAGGTGATGCTTTATGGGCATTAATGATTTTTACTGGCTTTGGATTTTTGTTTCCTAAAACAGAGACGAAGAAGTTGGCTTTTATTAGTTTAATGTTTTGCTATGGGATTGAAGTGAGCCAATTGTATCATGTAAATTGGATAGACAGCATTCGTGCAACGACTTTAGGTGGACTTGTGTTGGGATATGGTTTTTTGTGGAGTGATTTAGTGGCATATACAATTGGTGTTGGAGTGGGAATACTGTGTGAGGTTATTTTTCGGAAGAAATAAGAATTGCAAAAGGGGTATTTGTAAATGGAACAAGCACTGGAAATTGCAAAGTTTGGGTTTCAAAATGAACATGTCACAGCTACTGTAATGCAACCAAAAGTAGCGAAGGTTTTATGCAAGAATAAAGAGTACATTGATATGCATAGAACAATTTGTATTTATCGTGCTTTTAAAAGAATTGTAAAATACCGGAATAAAACAAGACCAGATATGGGCGCGGGATGTGAAGAAAGATTTGATTTGCAATTCTTTAAATGGATATGGGAATATCCTAATGCTAAACGACCTACAATTTTAAAAGGGTTAGAGCAATTGCCGGAAGAGAAAAAGGTTATTGTTTTAAAATCTCCAAATGAGGTTCGGAAATTTTTAGAGCACATATAATTATAGAATGTAACACAAAAATTCTTTGTGAATCTTACCGATTAGTTTAATAAAACTAATCGTTTTTTATTATGAAAAATTTAACGCTTTTTGAAAATTGTATTTTGTAATGAGTATATGACTTTAAGTTCATATAAAATGAACGTTTGGAGGAATAGAAAATGACTAACGATTTAATTCAACTAATCGATTCATTAATGGTCAATATTCCAGCTGGAGAGGTAGTATTAAGAGATGATCGAATAAAAAAAGAATGGCTAGTACAAATTCAACCATTTCTTCTTGCAAAGTATGCTGTAACAATGGAACTATATGATGCTATTACAAATAGTACATTAAATAATTTTGATGAAAATCATAAACCAGTTGTCAATATTTCATGGAACGATGCCATTTCGTTTTGTAATGTACTTTCAAAAAAAGCGGGATTAAAAGAATATTATTCTATTAGTGATGGTGGTCAAATTGTGAAATGTAATTTAGGTTCAAATGGCTACCGATTACCATCTGAGGCGGAGTGGCAATATGCATGTAAAGCAAGTACAACCGGATATACATACGGGAAACTTCATGATATAGCGTGGTATAATGAAAATTCAAATGGAGAGATTCATGACGTTGGCCAAAAAGAACCGAATGCATGGGGACTTTATGATATGCTAGGGAACGTTTGGGAATGGTGTTATGATTTGTATGATGAAACAGTGTACGGATCATACCGTATTTTTCGTGGTGGTAGTTGGGCTGAAACAGCGAGAGGGTGCGGCGCTACTTGTCGTCGTCGAAGCCATCCTACATTTCATATAGATGATCTCGGTTTTAGACTCGCTAGGTCAATTTAGTAGGAACATGATACGAACAGCTAGGAAAAGAGTATGGAGAGAATCCGTACTCTTGCCAACATAGAAATGATTTAACGTAAGGAGTGTTTATTATGGCGCGTGTTTTATTTATTAATGCTGGATCAGAAGGACATATAAATCCAACTTTACAAGTTGTAGATGAATTGATTTCTCGTGGTGAAGAGGTCGTTTATTTTTCAATAGAAGCTTTCAGGGAGCGGATTGAGAAGACAGGTGCTACTGTACGAACGATTGATGATCAAAAATTTATAAAAGCGTTTCTATCTGGAGGCAGAAATTATTTACAGGAAAGAATAAATGGCCTTCTACATACAGCGGATATTGTAATACCTAGCGTTTTAGAACAAATTGAAGGTGAACATTTTGATTACATAATTCATGATTCTATGTTTGGCTGTGGCCATTTAATTGCTCAAATCCTTAAACTTCCAGCCATAAATTCATGCACATCTTTTGCGCAGGATGAAAAATCCTTTGAGCAAATGTTAGGTCATCTATCAAAAAATATCCCAATAGAAATTTATGATAAAATACAGAATGATTTTCAAAACTTAACGAAGGGAATTGCTGAAAAATATGGTGTTGAAATAAAATCATCGTATGAAGTTTTCTGTAATCCTGCACCCCTTACTATTGTATATACAATTAAGGAGTTCCAGCCTTTTGGTGATACGTTTGATGAAATATATAAATTTGTAGGACCATCTATCTCTGCACAAATGAAAAACAGAGACGTTGATTTTACTTCAATTGAAGAAAAAAGTCCGATTTATATTTCATTAGGTACTGTTTTTAATGAAGCGATTGACTTTTATAAACTGTGTATGAAGGCCTTTGAGAATAGTGAGCATACAATTGTTATGTCTATTGGTAGTAAAACAAAAATAAGTGATCTAGGCGAAATTCCTAAAAACTTCATTGTGAAAAACTATGTACCCCAAACTGAGCTGCTTACATATACGAAACTATTTATTACACACGGCGGGATGAACAGTGCGCATGAAGGACTGTATAACGGGGTTCCGCTCGTTGTAATACCGCAAAGTGCAGATCAGCCAGTAGTCGCAAAGCAAGTGGAGAGTCTTGGAGCAGGAATAAAATTACAAATGCAAGGATTAACTGCGGATCAACTAAGTGAAAGTGTAGAAATGGTATTAAATAATCCGTCATTTAAAGAAGTTGCTTTGAATTTGAAGAAATCTTTCCAAAAATCAGGTGGATATAAGGAAGCTGTTGATGAAATTTTTATATTTGTAGGTCAGTGAAAAAATGAAATTATACATTAGAAAAGCATCTAAATAGGATGCTTTTTATTTAACTTTATAATTCTTATTTTTAATATCTAGTATGGTTAAAACTAAGGCACTGAGAGATATAAGTATAAGAATAAAAGTTAACTAGTTAAATGTATTGTCAATTATGAAGTAAAGATGATAGATAAATATATTCAAATTTTATTTTAAAATGTTAGGACTTAGTTTTACATGTTAGTAATAATTTCACTGTTTCTGCACAACTTCTGCACATACTCAGGTAATTTCTATGTCATGATATATTCATAAAGTGAAATATTCCACAAGAAAAATATAATTTCACTGCGGTGTATGCATAATTAACACATACATCGGTACAAGTTTGTCTCTTGTTATTCTTTTACATCAAAGCCCACATTCCACTACAAAGTATAACAAGAAGGAGACATGAACATGAATAATCGATTTTTAAAACAACTACAAAATATGAAAATGAACAAAAAAAGTTTAGGAGCTGTAGCATTAACAGCTGGAATTATTAGTACGACACTTATTCCTCAAAATGCTTATGCGCACGGTTTTGTTGAAAAGCCTGGTAGCCGATCTGCTTTATGTAGTCCAACTTATGGTGCGCTAAATGTAAACTGTGGAAGTGTTATGTATGAACCACAAAGTTTAGAAGCTCCAAAAGGGTTCCCACAAGGTGGTCCAGTAGATGGACAAATTGCTTCAGCAGGCGGAAAATTTGGTGGTATTTTAGATCAACAAACAGCAAATCGTTGGTTTAAAAATACAATCACTGGTGGGGAAAATACATTTACTTGGAAGTATACTGCGCCTCACTTAACGAGTAAGTGGCATTACTATATTACTAAAAAAGGATGGAATCCAAATAAAGCGCTAACAAGAGCAGATTTTGAACCAATTGGAACAGTACAACATGATGGTTCTGCAGCTTCAAATAATTTAACTCATAAAATCAATGTACCTACTGATCGTAGTGGATATCATGTGATTTTAGCAGTATGGGATGTAGCTGATACAGCAAATGCATTCTATAATGTAATTGATGTTAATCTTATTAATGATTTGAAACCAGACATAGAAGCGCCAAGTATTCCAAATGGACTTCAGACGCAAAAAGTAACAGCGAATAGTGTAGAACTAACATGGAACGCTTCTACGGATAATGTAGGGGTAAAAGGATATCAAATCTTCCGTAACGGAGAGATGATTGATACAGTAATAGGCACTCATTTTATTGATAAGAAATTACAACCAAGCACAGAATACTCTTATACTGTAAAAGCAATTGACGCAGCTGGCAATGTATCGAAGGAAAGTACAGCGCTTACAGTAAAAACAACAGTTGAGATTCCTGATACAGAAGCACCAACACAACCAAAAGGATTACATAGTATGGGAACGACAGCGTCAAGTGTGGATTTAATGTGGAGTCCATCTGACGATAATATTGGTGTAGACCATTATGATATTTATAGAGAAACAGAAGGGGCAATGAAAAAGATTGCAACATCCAATACAACTTCTTATTTGGATAAAAATCTGCTCGCTAATACTACTTATAAATATGTAGTGAAAGCTGTTGATGTAGCTGGAAATGAATCCGTACAGAGTGATATATTCACAATTACTACAAAAACTGAAAACGCTTCATATGAAGCGTGGGATGCAAAAAAAGCATATAAAAAGGGAGATAGAGTTCTGCACGAAGGAAAAGTATATGAAGCAGTCCAGAGTTATCAAGGAAATGGTGATCCAAACTGGATTTATGCATTATCATTATGGAAAACAGTGTAAGCTTTACTTAGGTATGAACTAAGAGATGATGGGCTTTGATGCAAAAGGGAATCTTGAGAATTCACTTTTCTATTAATAAAAAAAGGTAGTGTATGAATACATAAGATTCATACACTACCTTTTTATTATGATAATACTTTCGTCATAAGTATATGTGGAATGCCATCTTCCATAAATATATCAGAAGAAGTCTGATAACCTAGTTTTGTATAAAATCCTTCAGCTTGTGTTTGACCGTGTAGTTTCACTTTTGTAACTTGTTTGTTACGAGCAAGTTCTTCTAACGTTTGAATGATGACTTTACCTAATCCGTATGTACGATAATCTTTTAAAATACAAATACGTTCTAATTTTCCGACACCATCAACAAATCGTATACGCCCTGTGCCTACAGGAAGCTCATGATAATAAACTAAAATATGTTTACATTGCTCTCCGATTTCATCGAATGTATCAAATTCATCTGCAAAAGGGACACCTTGTTCTTTTACAAATACTTCTTTTCGAATATGAAAGGCAGTTTCTAAATCAGCAAGTTCTGTTATAAGTTTGGATTGCAAAATGTTCAGTCCTTTCTAATGTAATCAGCTTGTGTTTTCATAGTATATCATAATAAAGCGCTATAAAGAGAAGAACATACTAAAAAGCCAACTTTAAAAAGTTAGCTTTTATTACAATTCCTTTATCCCATTTTTAGCGCCAATAATTACTTTACTCGTCATACTTATAAATAACCCTGTTTCAACTACACCAGTAATCATTTTTAATTGAGTGTGTAAATGGGCAGGATTAGAAATATGATTAGGGAATATACAATCGATAATCATGTTATTGTTATCGGTTATATAGGTTTCATTGTTTTTCAAACGTAATGTTGTTTGACATCCTAAAGACTGAATTTTATTTTCGGTTTGTTTCCATGAAAAAGGGATGATTTCAATAGGTAATGGAAAAGTACCTAAATGTGTTACAAGTTTCGATTCATCAGCAATGATAATTAGTTTTTTAGAGGAAGAGGCAACGATTTTTTCACGAAGTAATGCACCGCCACCGCCTTTTATAAGTTGTAAATTTGAATCAATTTCATCCGCTCCATCAATTGTAAGATCAAGACTTTGTACGTCGTTTAACGAAATTAGGGGGATATTTAGTTGCTGTGCTAATGCTTCAGTTTCCTTTGATGTTGGTACAGCTTGAAATGATAATCCTTCTTTTACACGCTCACCTAATTTTTGTATTGTCCAATATACAGTAGAACCTGTACCAAGCCCAATTTTCATGCCATCGTTTACAAAGTTAGCAGCATATTCGCCAGCGAGCTGTTTTAAATTCATCGCTTTACTCCGCCGGACGTGGCCCAGCATCAAGACCTGAATTTTCAACTGTAAGTACCGGACGAACGACTATATCTTTATGTACACGCATTTGACAAGATAATCGTAAATGATCTTCAATTCCTTTTTCCGTCATTGCATGTTTCTCATTCGCACTCGCTTCACAGAAATCACCTGCTAGTATTTCTACTCTACAAGTTGTGCAACGTGCATTCCCGCCGCAACGATGAAGAATGTTGACACCGCTATCTTCAATTGCTAATACTAACTTTGTTCCTTCTTTCACATCAAAAGTTCCCGCACCTTCAATTGTTAATTTTGGCAAATTTGTTCCTCCTCACGTAAAATTGTACATAACATATTTATGACCGCGAATTATTGAACATAAACATTATTTTTTTATATCCCCGTAACTTTTTTTAATGTTGAATCGTTTATTAAGTAAGCGCTGAAAAGGAGTGGTTATTTTGTGCACAAAAGTAACTCATGTTTTAAAGAACCATATCGATATGAATCATTCAAATATAAACTTTTTAATTGAACAATATGGAGAGTTAAAAAGATACTGTACTTTTTTAACGAAAAACAAATGGGATGGGGAAGATCTCGCCCAAGAAACAGTGTGTAAAGTGCTTCAAAAATATAGAAATAAAGATATTTGTATGACACTCGTCTATAAAATAGCAAGAAATCGTTGGTTAGATCAGATAAAGTCTAAGTCTGTTCATGAAAAAATAAGAGAACAAATCACTTTTGAAGAACCACATGAGAACATTGCAGATTTGCATGAAATGGTAGGGAAAGTATTGTCTTCATTAAATGTACAGCAATCCGCAATTTTATTATTAAAAGATGTTTTTCAATATAGTATCGCTGATATTGCTAAAGTGTGTTCTGTATCAGAAGGTGCAGTAAAGGCTTCTTTATTTCGGAGTAGAAATAGGCTGAAAACTGTAAGTGAAGAAGGGATTGAGATAGTCGAATTCACAGAGGATATTGAAGTTGTTGTAACATCTATTCGTGAGGAAAGACCAGAATTGTTAACGAAACTTCTTCCGACAATAGATTTTACTAAGTTACCATCTAAACAGCCAGTGTTATTATTTAATGTGAAAAAACCTTCTTCCTACAGTTGTATGCTTTGCGCAGCATAACAAGTATTGGAGGGATTTAAAATGAATGCAATTCCATATGTAGTAGAACAAACAAAATTAGGAGAACGTTCCTATGATATATATTCAAGGTTATTAAAAGACCGTATTATTATTATCGGCTCAGAAATTAACGATCAAGTAGCGAGTAGTGTCGTAGCGCAATTATTATTTTTAGAAGCAGAAGATGCAGAAAAAGATATATATTTATACATCAATAGCCCAGGAGGTTCAACGACAGCAGGTTTTGCAATATTAGATACGATGAATTTAATTAAACCAGATGTGCAAACGCTATGCATGGGCTTTGCGGCATCATTCGGTGCATTGTTATTATTATCAGGAGCAAAAGGAAAACGGTTTGCGCTCCCTAACAGTGAAATTATGATTCATCAGCCGCTTGGTGGTGCACAAGGGCAAGCAACAGAAATTGAAATAACTGCGAAAAGAATATTAAAGTTAAAGCATGATATTAATAAAATGATTGCAGAAAAAACAGGCCAACCGATTGAAAGAGTAGCACATGATACAGAAAGAGATTATTTTATGACTGCAGAAGAAGCGAAGGCATATGGGATTGTAGATGACGTTGTTACGAAAAAATAAGATGAAAAAGGCTAGAGGATATGTTAATTCTCTAGCCTTTTTATTAATCCTTTACCCATTCATCAACTAATGCTTGATTTTTTTTAATCCATTTTCGCGCAGCCTCTTCAGGATCTTTTGTTTTATTTAACATGACCATTAACGTACCGAGCTGTTCATCGTTCATTTTCCATTTATCAAAGTATTTTATAACATCTGGGTGATCTTTTTCGAAACCTTTACGAACGGAGTAATAAATGTCATCTTTTTCACCATATACTTTCTTAGGGTCTTTTAAATATTTTAAGTCAAATTCTGAAAAACCCCAATGCGGATTCCAAAGCGTAACAGCGATTGGTTTCTTTTTTGTATATGCTTTCTTTAGTTCACTCATCATCGCAGCTTCAGAAGATTGGACAAGTTTTAGTTTTATATCATATTCTTTCATTGCTTTATTCGTTAAATTCATAAGACTACTACCGGGTTCGATACCGACAATTTTATTATCTAGTTCATCTTTATGAGCATTTAAATCTTCGATACTGTTTATGTTTTTCATATAAGAAGGGACGACTAAACCTAGTCCAGTACCTTCGTACCATTTTGATTTTAAGACAATATCATCTTTATAACGATCGTTTAGCGGTTTATCTGTAACTGGTAGCCATACTTCTAAATTCGCATCAACATCGCCACGAGCGACACCAGTCCAAATTGCGGCTTTTTCTAAATACATGAGCTCAACTTTGTAGCCTTTTTCTTCTAATAAAACTTTCCACATGTTTGCAGTTGCAATATTTTCTTTCCAACTTGTTACACCAAGTTTAATTTTTCCTTTCGAATTTGCATTTGTTGCATTACATGAAGTGAAAATCATAGTAATAAATAATGCAAGGCATATAAACCAAATTTTCTTTCGCATCGAAAACCTCCTAAGTAACGTTTGCCTTATAAAATAAATGTATAAGTAAGCATTCTTATTATGAACGGAAACGAGAATTTTAAAGAAATCTTATGAATGTCATTTTTATGTAATATTTCTTTGTAAAATCGCAACACTATGTGAATAGATGGGTAGAAAAGGAGTAGTGACATGGATAATACAAAGGTGCGTGTTGAAAACGTAACAAAAGTATTCGGGAAACATCCGCAAAGAGCCCTTTCCTTATTAAAAGAAGGAAAAAGTAAATCGGAAATTTTAAAAGAGACAGGAATGAACGTTGGGGTGAAAAAAGCAACGTTTGAAGTTTACTCTGGAGAGATTTTCGTTATTATGGGTTTGTCTGGCAGCGGGAAATCTACGCTAGTTCGTATGTTAAATCAATTGATTAAACCAACTGCAGGTCATATATATATAGATGGTGAAGACATCGCAACGATGGGAAAAGAAGAGTTACGGAGAGTAAGAAGAACGAAAATGAGTATGGTATTTCAGAAATTTGCTCTATTTCCGCATCGTACAGTTATACAAAATGTTGCATATGGTTTAGAAATACAAGGAGTTCCGGTTGAAGAGCGAGAGAAAAAAGCGTTAGAATCGCTACAGTTAGTAGGACTCGATCATCATAAAGATAATTATCCAAGTCAACTTAGTGGTGGTATGCAGCAGCGCGTTGGAATCGCAAGGGCACTAACGAATAATCCAGATGTATTACTAATGGACGAGTCATTTAGTGCATTAGATCCACTTATTCGAAAAGAAATGCAAGATGAATTGTTAGAGTTACAAGATAAAATGGAAAAAACAATTATATTTATTACGCATGATTTAGATGAAGCGCTTCGAATTGGAGATCGTATCGCATTAATGAAAGATGGAGAAATCGTCCAAATTGGAACGCCAGAAGAAATTATGATGAGCCCCGCAAATGAATTTGTAGAAAAGTTTGTTGCGGACGTGAATTTAGGAAAAGTAATTACGGCTGAGTCTATTTTAAAACGACCAGAAACTTTATTAATTGATCGTGGACCTCGTGTGGCTCTTCAAATTATGAGGAATGCAGGCGTCTCAACTGTATATGTTGTAAACAAAAAGTATGAGTTTTTAGGTATATTAACTGCGGATGATGCGAGTAAAGCAGTACAAAAACAGTGGCCGATTGCTGATTTATTACTTAATGATATTCCGCATGTGTATTTGGATACTTTACTGGAAGAGACATATGCAAAAATGGCAGAGATGAAATATCCCTTACCAGTAATCGATGAGAAGAAAAGGCTAAGAGGAATTATTAAACGTGAAAGTGTCATTCAAGCTCTTGCAGGAAACATTGAGGAAGAGGTGAAAGACGATGAATAGTATACCACGTATTCCATTAGGGGAATGGGTCGACTCATTTGTTGCAAGTTTATATGAGCACTTTGAAGGCTTATTCCGAGGATTCTCTTATATTATTGGTGGATTCGTTGATTTACTCACTAATTTTTTAACAATAATACCTGCCATATTGATGATTATTATCTTGTGTTTCTTCATTTGGTACACAACGAGGAAATTATCTTTAGTCATTTTTACGCTTATTGGATTATTATTCATTTTGAATATTAACTACTGGGCACAAACGATGCAAACATTAGCACTCGTACTTACGTCTGTTATTATTTCAATTATTGTCGGAATTCCAATTGGTATATTAGCATCTCAAAATGAACGTTTCTCAAAACTTTTAAAACCAACACTAGATTTTATGCAAACAATGCCTGCATTCGTATACCTTATTCCAGCGATTACATTTTTCGGAGTAGGTGTAGTACCTGGAATTATTGCATCAGTAATCTTTGCAATGCCACCGACAATTCGTTTTACTGACTTAGGAATTAGACAAGTTCCAGAAGATTTAATTGAAGCAGCGAATGCATTTGGATCCACTGCATCACAAAAACTATTTAAAGTACAATTACCACTTGCAACCGGAACGATTATGGCTGGTGTGAACCAAAGTATTATGCTTTCGTTATCGATGGTTGTAACAGCGTCACTTGTAGGAGCTCCAGGGCTTGGAGTTGATGTATATCGCTCGGTAACACAAGTTAATATCGGAATGGGATTTGAAGCTGGATTAGCTATCGTAGTAATCGCAATTATATTAGACCGTATTACACAAGGGTTCCATACGAAAAGAAAATAATGACCAAAAGACACACTTTTATAATACAAAGTGTGTTTTTTATTGCATCCAGATCACATACGAACGATAACAGAACCTCCAGCTGGTGCGCAAACTTGGTTTTGTTGTTGTTCCATTGATTTGATGAATTGATTATTTTCCTCGATTAATGAGATTAATTTAGTTAATTGATTTTCAAGACTTGCGATACATTGCATCATATATTGTGAATCATGATGCAATGTATTCCTTGCGGGATGGGGGGAATAAACATACTGTTGATTTATATTTGGATTCCAATGAGGATACATTTGAATCGTTCCTCCTTCAATAAATTACGAAGCTTTCTTATAGTAAATGCCTATGTATAATTAATGGTTACTTGAAAATTTTTTAATATAAAAGGAGTATGTACAGAAAATGGAAAATATTATATGTGAAGTTACAGTACATTTTTTAGAAATATTTAAGCGAGATAGTGCGTATATTAATACATTCAAGTAAATGTATGCTATTTAGCGAGAAATGGTAGGAGGAGATGCAATATTGGCTAAAAATAAAAAAAGAAATGATGCTTTGGCAATAGGTGTCGGTATAGGGGTTGTAATTGGTGTATTTCAAGGGCACTTTACAAATAATTTAGTAATCGGAATTGTGATTGGGATTATAATTGGGATTGCGTTTTTGAAGAAATAATGAGGTGTAAATTCATTTCAAAAATTGCTGTATCAAAAGAATGAAAATTCGGAATACAAAACCTGTTTTTCCTTTTTTTGTGATGTTATATATGAAAAGGAAGGTGATGGACATGTCAACAAACAATCAAGTAGAACAAAACTGCTTCATTTGCAAAAAGCATAAAGGAAATATTATAGTTCCAGGTGGAGCTATTTACGAAGATGAACTCGTTTACGTTGAACATGTCCACTGGGATAGTGAAGAAACATAATTCCGCGTTATCCGAATACACCAAAAGAGTTTTGGTCACCAAGCGAGATAGCGAAATGGACTGGCGCACCATATGGTGACGCAGCGAAAATCAAAAAACTATGCGAAAGAATACGAGAGTATATGGTGAGTGAATATGCATACAAAAAATAATAGACAACATTCATGGGTTGGAAGTAGAGAAATGTGTTTAGACGAAATTTCGGTAAAGCAATATGGTGATATCGTGCTCGGTGCATATGGTGGGAATATTAGTGCCGGAGCGAAAAAGAATGAAGATGGTGCATTAGTTTGGTCAAATGGTGAGTGGGAATTTGCAGCTATATTAGATGGACATAATAGTGCAGAAAGTGTTGATTTAGTAGTAAATACAATCGAAAAAGAATATGAAAATATAAAAGTAATTTTGAATGAACCAATTAATTCAGTATTTCAGTCTGTTGAAAATCATATACTTACAATTTTTCAGTCATCTTCATTTAAGGAAAAGTGCAAAAAAATTAAAGGTGAAACAGCTTGCTTACTATGTGTAAGGAAAGAAAATTATATATGGTGGCTTTCTATCGGTGATTGTTTAGTGTATGTATTTCATGAAGAGTTACATAAGTTAGGACAATATGCATTAAATCAACGTCATTTTTACGAATGGATTGGAAATGTAAACACATTTGATTTACCTGTGCCTTGCTATTCATCAGGTATTCGTGAATTACGTACTGGAAAGAACCGAATTGTGATGGTGACAGATGGAGTATTAGAATGCGGGGAACGCCGATATGAAACACCTGTAAATTTGTATAATGCTATGAACAGAAATGATAAAACACTTAAAGAAAATATTCACAATGTTTTAGAACACGTGCATCATCAGTTGGGACGTGATAGTGCGACAATTATTAGTTGGGACGTAGAAAATAAAAGGAATGCCACGTATCCGAGTGATCAGCCGGAGAAAATGCAAGTAAGAAAATAAAAGGATAGGGTTTTCTGTCAATTATAAAAATAACTCTATTAATTTTATCGGTACTATCTATATTCGTTTTTGAAAAAATAGAAAGAAAAAGGATTAAACATCCCGAAACAAAAGGGATGGGAAATAGATTGTTGTTATACAATACATAAAACATGTCTTGATAAAACTACTACTAAAGAAGATAAAGAAAATGAATACATTATCTACATATTAAAAAATATATAATCCATTTTGTTACGAAAACATAATTAATTTAATAGGAGGGAATGCAATGGGCAACTCTACTATTTGGATTATAGTTATTATTATGATAATTGGAGGATATTTTTTAGAAAAGTTTTTAAGAAAAAAACTAAATATGCCAAAGGGCAATGCTTGGATATATAAGCATGTAAATAGTTTACATGTAAAATTAGAAATAGGTCTTTTTATCGTATATCTTATAGTAAGTTTTATTTATCTGTTCAAAGTAGAAAATGCTAATATAGGAATTGCTGTACTTACTTATTTTGGAGCAATTTCCTTATTACGCGTATGGATGGAATGGAAGTATAGCAGAGAGACAAAGGAATATATTCTTTCTATAATTGGATTCTTTGCATTTGTTTTTATGGTTTCAATGTTACTTTATTTTGATCCTCTTTCTACATACTAATGTCGTTTTGGTTTTTCATGTTGAATATTTAAAAAGAGTAGCTACCATTATTTATCTTGATAGTTACTCTTTATATTTACATCTTCTTAAAGCTTCTCAAAACAAGGTATTCCCACAATCTCCAAGGAAGAATCTTCTTCGTAAAGATCATAAATTTTACACCTTTTCCAATAGGATATCGTAAAGTAGTACGCTTTGTTTCAGCAATTTCAACGATTTTATTAGCAACATCTATCGGATTACCAAATGTATCACTACCGCTATTAATATGTTTTTGTATTTTATCCATATATTCTTTGTAAGGAGATGTTGTATCAGATTGGTTTTCAGCTAGTTGTTTACCAACCTCCCATATATTTGTGTTGTAAGAACCAGGTTCAATTAAAGCGACATCTATTCCGAAAGGTTTTAATTCTAAGCGAAGCGATTCACTCCAGCCTTCTAATGCATATTTTGAAGATACATAAGGAGATAAACCAGGGAATCCAACTTGGCCGCTAATGCTGCTTATATTAATGATTTTTCCACTTCTTTGTTTTCTCATATATGGTAAAACAAGCTGGGTAATTGATATAGCTCCAAAAAGGTTCGTTTCAAATTGCTTTCGATATTCGTCTACTTGGATTTCTTCTACAAAGCCCCCATTTGCATATCCTGCATTATTTATAAGGAGATCTATTCTATTAATTTCTTTTAAAAATAATTGGAAATTATGTATAGAATTTTGATCTGTTACATCTAATTGTTGAACTTTTATATTGTGCTGTAAGTTAAGTTGAGTAACTTGGGATAGTAAGGTTCCTTGTTTTTCAAGGTTTCGCATTGTAGCGATAACTAAATAATCTTTTTTTGCGAGTTCGAGTGTAGTTAATAGTCCAAATCCACTTGAGGCTCCAGTAATTATTGCGATTTTTTTATTCATTTTTCGCCAGCTTTCTTTTTCTTTTATCATAACGAGTTATGATAAGAAAATCTATTATTCTTACATTCATTATGAAATCAATTTGTATGTAAAAAAAGGGGATTATAGGGAATCAGCGTATATAGAGTAGTGTATATTAATATGATAATGAAATGAGGGAAGAAAAATGGTCCATGTAAAAGCTGTATTAGAAGATCAGCTATTAGCGAATGCAAATGATCCCAGTTGGTATATGCCATTTTCAGATGCAGTTAAGGATTTATCTGAGAGGGAAGCTTTCTGGAAACCGAATGAAGAGAGTAATAGTATAGCTGAAATCGTACAACATTTACTGTATTGGAACTCTACGTGGCAAACTAGGTATAAAGAATCAAATGTGAATGCAGTACCCGCTATAGGAGATAATAACAAAAGTTTTATGCTCTCAGATAATCAAACTTTCGATGAATTACGGGAAAAACTACTAGAAAAACTGTTACAATGGCAAAATCTCATAAATGAAGAAAAGGTTGAAAGTGATGTAGTGGGATTTCCTGTTTCTGCAAAGTGGTGGGAAGTGCTAGCGAATGTAACAACTCATAATGCATATCATATTGGTCAAATTATTTACATCCGAAAATTACAGAAGAGCTTTGATAATGAATAAAGTAACAATTCTCTTATTAAGGGAACAAAAGTGGACAAAACGAGACAAACATCTCATTTTGTCCACTTTTTTATTGTTAAAAGATAGAGAAAACCTATTAAAACAAGGAT
The DNA here is from genome assembly GCF_039134555.1 of Bacillus sp. BR3(2024). NCBI lineage: Bacteria > Bacillati > Bacillota > Bacilli > Caryophanales > Bacillaceae > Bacillus > Bacillus sp. BR3(2024). The sequence continues at coordinate 2,638,401 of NZ_CP152433.1, read as the reverse complement.
TAGAATTTGGCACGGTACTTGCAATATAAAAGACGAACAAGAAAATAGGAGGGCTGGACATGTTAAAAACAACTGAAAGTAAAGGGAATGAAATTACGAAAGAACAAGCTCGTTGGATGTACGAAAAAATGTTAGAGATTCGTAAGTTTGAAGATAAGGTGCATGAATTGTTCGCGCAAGGCGTTTTGCCAGGTTTCGTTCATTTATACGCAGGTGAAGAAGCGGTAGCAGTTGGTGTATGTGCCCACTTAACGGATAGTGACAATATTACAAGTACACATAGAGGTCATGGACATTGTATCGCAAAAGGTTGTGATTTAAATGGTATGATGGCTGAACTTTTCGGGAAAGCGACAGGATTATGTAAAGGTAAAGGCGGTTCCATGCATATTGCCGATTTAGATAAAGGAATGCTTGGTGCGAATGGCATTGTAGGCGGGGGTTTCCCACTTGCTTGCGGTTCAGCATTAACAGCTAAATATAAAGGAACAAAAGATGTAAGTGTTTGCTTCTTCGGTGACGGAGCAAATAATGAAGGAACATTCCATGAAGGGGTTAATTTAGCGGCGATTTGGAAGTTACCAGTTATTTTTATTGCAGAAAATAACGGTTACGGTGAAGCAACTACATTTGAATATGCTTCAAGTTGTGATTCTATCGCTGATCGCGCAAAAGCTTATAATATTCCAGGTGTTCAAGTAGATGGAAAAGATCTTCTAGCTGTATATAAAGCTGCTGCAGAAGCAGTGGAACGTGCGCGTAAGGGTGATGGTCCAACAATTATTGAATGTATGACATATCGTAATTATGGTCATTTCGAAGGTGAAGCGCAAACATATAAAACATCAGAAGAAAAAGAAGAACATTTAAACGAAAAAGATGCAATTGTGAATTTCCGTAAGCATTTAATTCATGAAGGTTTATTAACAGAATCTGAACTTGTTGATATGGAAAAAGCAGTAGATGATGCAGTACAAAGATCCATTGAATTTAGTGAAAATAGTCCATACCCAGACGATGAAGAATTATTAAAAGATGTATACGTTTCTTACAAATAAGAGGAGGGTGAAAAATTATGACTAGAACAGTAAGTATGTCAACTGCAATTAATGAAGCGATGAAAATCTCAATGCGTCGTGATGAAAATGTAATTTTAATAGGTGAAGATGTTGCAGGAGGTGCACAAGTTGATCACCTGCAAGATGATGAAGCTTGGGGTGGTGTTCTTGGTGTTACGAAAGGACTTGTACAAGAGTTTGGCCGAAATCGTATATTGGATACACCAATTTCTGAAGCGGGTTATATGGGAGCTGCGATGGCAGCTGCTGCAACTGGGTTACGTCCGATAGCTGAGTTAATGTTTAATGATTTTATCGGTAGTTGTCTTGACCAAGTATTAAACCAAGGTGCGAAATTCCGTTATATGTTTGGAGGTAAAGCAAAAGTACCCGTTACAGTACGTACGATGCATGGCGCTGGTTTTAGTGCAGCAGCTCAACATTCACAAAGTTTGTACGCATTATTTACGAGCATACCAGGTATTAAAGTTGTTGTTCCTTCCACACCGTATGATGCAAAAGGCTTATTATTAGCGGCAATTGAAGATGATGATCCAGTAATCTTCTTTGAGGATAAAACACTTTACAATATGAAAGGTGAAGTGCCAGAAGGATACTATACAATTCCATTAGGAAAAGCACATATTAAACGGGAAGGTTCTGATGTAACAATTGTCGCAATCGGAAAGCAAGTTCATACAGCGCTTGCAGCTGCAAAGCAATTATCGAAAAAGGGGCTTGAAGTAGAAGTAATTGATCCACGATCTTTATCACCACTTGATGAAGATACTATTTTATCATCTGTTGAAAAAACAAATCGTCTTATCGTCATTGACGAAGCGAATCCTAGATGTAGTATTGCAACAGATATTGCGGCAATTGTAGCGGATAAAGGTTTTGATTTGTTAGATGCACCTATTAAACGAATTACAGCACCACATACACCTGTTCCGTTCTCACCACCACTTGAAAAGTTGTATTTGCCAACACCAGAAAAAGTAATTGAAACTGTATCAGAAATGATTGGAGACCAATCTTTATTACATGTGTAATAAAACGATGAGAAGGGAGAGAGAGACATGGCTGTAGAAGTTGTAATGCCGAAGTTAGGTATGGCGATGAAAGAAGGTATTATTACGAGCTGGAATATTAAAGCAGGCGATAATGTAGCAAAAGGAGAACTAATTGCTAGTATTAATTCAGAAAAAATTGAAACGGAAATTGAAGCGCCAGCTGATGGTACGGTACTTGATATAGCTGTAAGTGAAGATGAAGGAGTGCCGCCTGGTACTGTAATTTGCTACATCGGTAAACCGAATGAAAAGGTAGAAATGCAGGAAAGCACACATGTTGTAGAAGAAAAAACATCTAATATAGAAGTACAAAATGTACAAAATCAAGAAGCAAATGGGAAAGAAGTATCGAAGCAAAGAATTAAAATTTCACCTGTAGCCAAGAAAATTGCAAAGTCTGAAAATCTGGATATCAAGGCATTAGTTGGTACAGGTCCTGGCGGAAGGATTACAAAGGCAGATGTATTAAAAGCACTTGAGGTAAGAGGAATCGTTCCGGAAATATCTGAACAAGAAGAAAGTAACGTGATTCCTGTTACTGGTATGCGTAAAGCGATCGCAAATCGTATGCACGCAAGCTTAAAAAATAGCGCACAATTAACGTTAACGATGAAAGTAGATGTAACAGATTTAGTTGCTTTACATAAAGAAATAGCGAAAGTTGTACAAAAAAGATATGATAATAAATTAACCATTACGGATTTTGTCTCGCGTGCTGCTGTATTAGCACTTGGAGAGCATAAAGAAATGAACAGCGCTTATATAGATGATGCAATTCATCAATTTGAACATGTGCATTTAGGCATGGCAGTCGCATTAGAAAAAGGGTTAATCGTTCCAGCTATTCGCTTTGCAAATAATTTATCTTTAGTAGAATTGTCTAAAGAGATTAAGAATGTGGCACAAAAGGCGCGAGCAAGTAGCTTAAGTAGTGATGATATGCACGGAACGACATTTACAATTAGTAATTTAGGTAGCTTTGGTATTGAATATTTCACACCTGTATTAAATACACCTGAGACTGGCATTTTAGGTATTGGCGCAATTGAACATGTTCCTGTATATAAAGGGAAAAAATTAAAAAAAGGTAGTATGTTACCTTTAAGTTTAACATTCGATCATCGTGTACTAGACGGTGCACCAGCAGCTGCATTTTTACGCACAATTAAACATTATTTAGAAGAACCTATAACAATTCTTTTATAAAGAGAAGGTGAGAGAATGAGTAAACTAGTTGTAATTGGAGGCGGACCAGCTGGCTATGTAGCGGCAATTACCGCGGCTCAAAATGGCAAAGGTGTCACTCTTATTGATGAAGCTGAACTTGGCGGAACGTGTTTAAATGTTGGTTGTATGCCTACGAAATCACTGTTAGAAAGTGCTGAAATACATGACATTGTGAGAAAAGCGAATGATTATGGAGTTACGCTTAATACAGGAAGTATATCAATTGATTGGGATCAAATACAGGCGAGAAAATCACAAATCGTAATGCAACTCGTCCAAGGAATACAATATTTAATGAAGAAAAATAAAATTAAAGTTGTAAAAGGAAAAGCGAAATTCGAAACGGATCATCGTGTGCGAGTTGTACAAGGAAATAAAGAAGAAGTAGTTGATGGAGAGAGCTTTATTATCGCATCTGGTTCCGAACCTACAGAATTACCATTCGCTCCGTTCGATGGAAAATGGATTTTAAATAGTAGCCATGCCATGTCTCTTGAGAGTGTACCATCTTCATTGTTAATCGTTGGCGGTGGTGTAATAGGATGTGAGTTTGCAAGTATTTATAGTAGACTTGGCACAAAAGTATCGATAGTTGAAATGGCACCGCAATTACTACCTGGTGAAGATGAAGATATCGCGAATATTTTAAGAGAGAAATTAGAAAAAGATGGTGTGAAAATTTTTACGGGAGCAGTTTTAAAAGGATTAAATAACTATAAGAAGCAAGCTTCATTTGAGTACGAGGGAATTACTCACGAAGTAACTCCAGAATTTGTTCTTGTTTCTGTAGGAAGAAAACCACGAGTGCAACAATTAGGATTAGAAAAGGCAGGGGTTCAGTTTTCAAATAAAGGGATTTCTGTGAATGAACATATGCAAACGAACGTATCGCATATTTACGCAGCTGGTGATGTAATCGGTGGAATTCAGCTTGCTCACGTTGCCTTCCATGAAGGAACGACAGCAGCATTACACGCAAGCGGAGAAGACGTGAAAGTAAATTATCACGCTGTGCCCCGTTGTATATACACAGCTCCAGAAATAGCTAGTGTAGGGTTAAGTGAAAAAGGTGCAAGAGAACAATATGGTGATATTCTCATCGGAGAATTTCCTTTTACAGCGAACGGAAAAGCTCTTATTTTAGGAGAACAAGTAGGTAAAGTAAAAGTCATTGTAGAACCTAAATACCAAGAAATTGTAGGGATTTCTATTATCGGTCCTCATGCAACTGAACTTATTGGTCAAGGAACCGTAATGATTCATACAGAAGTTACCGCTGATATAATGAGAGATTATATTGCAGCACATCCAACTTTATCTGAGGCGATTCATGAAGCGTTAATGCAAGCAGTAGGACATGCTGTACATGCTTAAATAGAAATATGATAAACCACTATTCTCTAAATGAAAGAGAGAATAGTGGTTTGAATTTTTATAGAAGAAATTAAATATCTTATTACTATTTAATTTCAATCGCTGAAGTAATATCGTTCCAATCAGCAGCTAAATTAGCAGTTTTACCGTACCAATCAGCATGTTTAAATAAAACGCCTTTTCCATATCCTTGTGTTGAAGTGTGCTCCCAAAGTGTAGTTGAATAACTTGCAGAAGGTGACGCTGTACTTACAGAAGAAATTCTGTCATTCCAGCTAGATGGTAAGTTTTTAAAGCCGCTACTCCAGTAAATATATTGTCCACCTTTATCTTTATGTTCATAAAAATCAGTACTACCAGCACCGCTACCTAAAGGATTAATTTTATTTTTAATTGCTTTTTTATCCTTTTCAATATACGCATCTAATGTTTCACGGCTAGTAAAACCATAAGCTAGCCAATCTCCATTTTCATTTTGCTCTGGTAATACCATAGTAATTTGGATATCTTTCTTATCCTGCTCACTTAATTTTGCAAATGAATTAACATTTTGTTCATCCACTTTTAAATAATCAAATGACTTAATTGTGTTACTTTTTTCTTCAGCACTTACCGCACCTAGTCCTCCAGTTAGTGCAAAACCCGCTACTAATGTCCCTGCTACTAATTTCTTCAACATATAACCATCCCTTTTTGTTTGAATTTTTGTACAGGTGAATCTTGTACAGCTAAAATGTATTCTAATTTTATAATTTTATAAACATTCTGAAGTTTTAGAAATAATAGGCGGAATATTTACAGTTTTACATTTTTTCTTTAGAAAGAATGGTTATTGGAATGATATAATAAGTGGATATATTGTTTTTACTGGATGTAAAGATGTTTTAGGAGAGGTGTCATTGAAATATTTTACAAGAGATTGGTATAAAGAAATGCAAGTTTTAGAATTTGTAAGTTTTATAGATTCTATAAAAGAATGGTCGGAAATGGATATAGAAAGTTTAAAGGAGGAAATTGAGAAAAGGAAAATAGATTTATTAAAGTTCCTTCCTGAATCGATATACTCAATTATACAAAACATCACAACTAATTCAGAATACCCATCAGGTGAACTGAAAAAACGTATGCGAAAGTGGTCAACAGATTATGAGAAAAGAGTGGCACAATTAGATCAATCATACGTAGAATATTTTAATTCCATTGAGAAAAAACTTCCGTCAAATGTCGTTCAGTTACACAAGACATCATTACACGACAGTGTAATTAAAGTAGTAAAGAGAAAGTCAGAAGATACTTTGTCTATCGTATTAGATTGCAGTGGTACTTTTAGTGAATTTGATAAATTTGAAGTAACCTTTATAGGAGTAACAAAGTGTTCTATGCCGGAAAACTTTGAAAATGCTTGGTGGTTATATCATGAAATAGCTCTTACTGAAGATGGTTTTGAACTAGGTGTTTTATTCGACTGTCCATTTAGAGAAGTGACGATTTGTGCGACAGATGTATTACTTGTGAAGAAATAATTTTTTATGGAGCATTACAAACGTTTGACATAATAAAAAAATAAAGTTATTGTAGATATATGAAGTCTACAATAGGGGCTGTACTATGAAATATTCTAAAGCTACAAATTATGCTCTTCATACAATGCTTTTTCTGGCAAAGGCTACACCAAATAAGTTAGTTAGTGTTCACCAATTAGCAGAAATGCAAAATGTTTCACCAACGTACTTGTCTAAAATACTAACTAAGTTGACGAAGGAAGGGATGATACATTCATCATCTGGTCCAAAGGGCGGTTACTCGCTTAGTAAGAATTGGGAAGATATTTCATTTTTAGATATTATACATGCAATTGAAGGTAAAACATCATTGTTTGAATGTTGTTTACATGACAAACCTGGATGTTTAATTAATGAAGTAATGCTTGCAGCAGAAGAGAAAATGGAAGAAGAGTTACGAAATCAAAAAATCGTAGATCTTGCGAAAAAAATAAAAGTGGATTTTTAATCTGCTTTTATTTTTAAATTAATTAAGGATAAAAAGACTCTTTGATATCTTTAATTGTAGTTAGAAAATGATATGAAGAAGGAGAGAAGATGATGACTAAATTTTGGAATGATCGATATAAATCAGATGAATATTTTTACGGGGAAGAACCTAATACATTTATTAAAGAACAAGCATTTCGTTTAGCAAATCACAATAAAGTAATAGCTTTCGCGGAGGGAGAAGGTAGAAATGCTGTATTTCTAGCAAGACAAGGGAACGAAGTAATAGCTATTGATTATTCGGAAGATGGATTAGAGAAGACAAAAAAATTGGCAGAGAAGCATAACGTAAACGTGCATACAAAAAAAGTAGATTTATTAGCGGATAGTTTGCCAGAAAATGAATATGATGCAGCAATTATGGTATTTGGACATTTTCATGATGATTATAAAAAAATGATATTAGGTAAAATGATACAAACGATAAAGCCTGGTGGTTTAATTATGTTTGAAGTTTACTCAAAAAAACAAATAAACTATAGTACTGGTGGACCAAAAGATGTTGATATGCTGTATGATCCAATTGATATCCTTACTTGGTGTGAAGAACATAAGGTAATTCATTTCTTTAATGGCGAACAAGAGCGAATTGAAGGGAAAGGGCACACTGGTTTAGCTGATGTTATTCAAGTTGTTATTAGAAAATGAATATAAGTGTTAATGAAAGTTAAATGTATGAATGTAAAAGACCAGTCATGTAAGACTGGTCTTTCTATTTAGATACTAAATTATCAAGCTTCCAATATGTATCTGTTAACGGCGCTGCTTTGCTATCTATGTATAAATACATATTATTTAAATCTTTTGGTGAAGTTTTCAGTTCAAACACAATGTCAGTAGTTAAAGAGAATTCGTGTGGAACATTTTTATAGTGCTCGTCATCTATCGGATGAGCTTCACCTTCATATTTCTGACCAGTTTTTTCATCTTGTATGAAATATTTTATTTCCGAAAGATCAATAGTTTGTCCATCGTCTCGAACATTATTAATCATAACACGAGTAGTAAGGCGCCGCTCTTTGTCTATTTTTTCAAACTTTGCATTCTCAACTGTCGCTCTATAGTATTCATTTTTAACTATTTCTCCATAGTGCATTGCATTCTTTTCGAGAGCGCTCTTTTCTTGTTTTGATGTAGTATTGCTATTACATCCTGTCAATATTCCAGTAAATAATAATGCTGTACATGTCGTTTTGATTAATGATTTCATAGTAATCCCTTTCTGTGTTAAAAAGTAAAATATAGGAATAATTTTACATAAATAGGAAGGTGAATAAAAGTATTTTTGCGTAATATACAGATATATATTTATTTGGTTGTCAAGTTAACAGGATAGAAAGAGGGAGAAGACTGTATAAAACGGAATAAATAAGAATTGAAAATATTGTAAAACGGAAGAGGCATGCATATAATTAAAATAAAGTTTAAGTTTCTGAATCTTCAATAACGGTGGTGATAACATGTTTACTGAAGAACGTCGAGAGAAAATTTTAGAACTACTTAATACAGATGGAAGAGTAATCGCAAAGGATCTTGCGGAAAGATTTGATATGTCTATTGATTCTATAAGAAGAGATTTGTCTATTATGGAAAAGGATGGTTTATTAAAAAGAACGCACGGAGGTGCAATTGAACTTACGCGAGTGAGAAATTTAGCTGCGGAACCAGCTAAACGTTATAGTGATAGCTCAATATATGAGGACACAATTGCAAGAGTTGCGGTATCTTATATACAAGAAGGTGATTCAATTTTTATTGGTGGGGCTTCCGTTCATAATGCGATGCTGAAATATTTACCAGAAGTATCATTTACGGTTATTACGAATTCTATAGAAATAGCTGGTTATCTACGAGAATATAAGAATATTGATACGTATTTAATTGGCGGAAAAGTAAAACCTTCAGGGAATATTACTGATACATTTGCCTCTGAATTGATAAGTAGATTTTCTATTGATCTTTATTTCTCTACAGGTGGAGGCATTTCATTACAAGGTATTAGTACTGCAACACCTGAAGTTGCTTATTTTAGTAAAAGAGTAAGTGAAATTGCTAGAAGAAATATTTGTTTAGTTCCGCATAATAAACTTGGAATAGATTGTTTTATAAGAGGAGAGTCTCTAAAAGAAATTGACATTATTATAACTGACGAAGAGGCTAGTAAAGAAACTGTTCAGGACTTTGAGAAACAAGGTAAACAAGTTGTAATAGCGCCATTATATTCATTTGAAAGGAGTTTGACATGATTGTAAAAGAGCAAGAGTTTTATATAAATGGATTAACTTATACAATTCGTTCTGCAGCTGAGAAAGATGCTGAGCAGTTATCGAAAATTAGAGTTCAGATTGATGGAGAAACTGAAAATATGGATAGAGATGCTGGAGAGGGATTTATAGATGACCTAGGGTTTCAAAAAATAATAAAAACAGATAGTGAAGAAACGAAGAATCTCTTTTTAGTTGTAGAAGTGCACAATCGAATTGTTGGATTTTCAAGATGTGAAGGATCAAATTTTAAGAGATTATCTCATAAAGTGGAGTTTGGCGTTTGCATTTTAAAAGAGTTTTGGGGATATAGAATGGGGAAGAGCCTATTACAACAATCTATTAAATGGGCTGACGAAAATGCAGTGAATAAAATATCTTTACAAGTATTAGAGACAAACGAGAAAGCTATTCATCTTTATAAAAAATTAGGTTTTGAAGTAGAAGGCATTTTGAAAAATGACAAAAGACTATCGGATGGAAAGTATTATAATACGGTAGTGATGGGAAGATTTACTAATACTTTTCATGAAAGAGGTGAAGAAGTATGTTTTACAGAAGGAAGTACTATGTAGTGAAAAATGAATTTATAGAAGTATTTAATGATCATTTCAATAATACGAACTTACCTAATCAATTAAAGCATGGTTCTAGGCTAATAGGACGCTGGATGAAAGATAATAAGAATGGTACGTATGAAGTATTTGCCATATGGGAATATGATAGTTATGAACAGTATAATGAAATAGAATCGAAAATTAGAAGTGACGAGAGGCATATTAAAAGAATACATGAATGGTATGAAAACCATGGCGGGAAAGAATATGTTTTACAGGAGTACATAGTAGAGATGAAAAATGAAGAGTTAGTATGTACTGTAAAGTAACAGAGGGGTGAGGGATAATAGAAATTAAAACAAAATTATATTTTAGTTTAGCATCCGCTATTTTATTTGCAATAGCCGTGATTGTTTTCTTTATAAATGGTAATCCACAAAAGTGGTTTTGGTTATGTATTTTGTTTGCGTCCATTATACAAAATATAGTGCTACTAAAAAAGAATAAAGAAGTGCATTAGGATATTCAAATTATTAACATATTTGTGTCGTATTGCTAGTTGTATTGAAAACGCTTTTATTCAGTTTTATAATAAAAGTATGTTTTATAAATCTCCAAAACAATTAAAAGGGAGATGATACAATGTTAGCTTCACCGTTTTACTTACATGCATGGAAAAAGTTTGTTAATGAAGGTGTTCTTGATTCAAATCGCATAAATCAAAGAATTTCAGAATCGTGGCATCGATGTAAACAGGCTAATGTTAATCCTCACATGAATAAAGGTCAGAAAGTTTTGTCTTCTAATATTTTTCGAGAACAAAAGAAAAAGAGTGAAATTTTCCTTGATATAGCATTACCCCAAATACAAAATTTGAGAAAAACCATTGATGAACTACAAATGATGGCATTATTAATCGATCCAGATGGTTATGTTCTATCCTTAAGTGGAAATAAACAAACGTTAAAGCGAGCGAAACATATTAATTTTATTGAAGGTGTAAAATGGACGGAAGCAGCTGTGGGGACAAACGCAATAGGAACAGCGCTAGAAATTGAAGAAGCTATTATGATAAGTGGTACTGAACATTACTCCGTGGCATCTCATAGCTGGAGTTGTGCGGCTGCTCCCATTCATAACGATGACGGGAAATTAATTGGTATTCTAGATTTCTCCTGTCCAATTGAATTTTCACATCCATATATGCTCGGTATGGTAACTTCAATTGCACATGCGATTGAACGTGAATGTAGCATAAGAGTTCATCAAAATGAATTACACTTAATCCATCGTTTTTTAGATGTCATTGATAGTGATGAACAAGTAGTTATTTGTAATCATCGTGATGTTATCGTTTCTGCGAGTAAGAGCGTTCGGGAACGAGTAACTAATTGGTCAAGAATGAAACTTGAAGATTTAGTGCACCATGGATTGGAAACTAAATTAGAGATACCGGTATATAGTAATGAAAGAATGATCGGGAAATGTATGTATTTAAAGGAAAACAAACAAATGAATACATATTCTGCTTTCACATTTATAAAAGGAATTACTTTTCCAGGAGTTACCGGGACAAGCAAAGCATTTCAACACACACTAGAAGAAATTAAGCTTGTTTCACCGACTGATGCTAGTGTGTATGTATGTGGTGAGACAGGAGTAGGAAAGGAATATGTCGCGAGAGCGATTCATGAAAATAGTCCAAGAAAAGACGGGCCCTTTATAGCTGTTAATTGTGGTTCTTTGCCTAAAGAATTAATGGAAAGTGAATTGTTCGGTTATGCTGAAGGTGCGTTTACAGGTGCGCGACGTCAAGGGTATAAAGGGAAATTTGAACAAGCGAATGGAGGAACATTATTTTTAGATGAAATTGGTGAAGTACCACCAGAGATGCAAGTAGCCTTATTGCGTGTTTTACAAGAACGCACAATAACTCCAATAGGAAGTTCAAAAGAGGTACCAGTAAATATTCGTATTATTACTGCCACACATAAAGATTTACTAAGGTTAGTAGAAGAAGGGAAATTCCGTCAAGATTTATATTATCGTTTACATGTTTATCCACTATATGTTCCATCGTTAATAGAAAGAAAAGAGGATATTCCATATTTTATACAACACTTTTGCGAACGGAAGAATTGGAATGTTGTATTTCCGAAGAGTATTTGTAATCAATTTTTACAACATACATGGCCCGGAAATATTCGAGAACTAGTAAATGCATTAGAACGCATTTACATTTTGTCGCAAGGACGGGAAATATGCGAAAAACAAGTCGCTTTTTTGATACAAACAATGATGGGAAATCAACAACAACTTGAGTTACAAGTTGAAAATAAAACCGAACATACATTGAATTTTCGCGAAAAAATACAGCGTGATAGCATGATTGAAGCATTACAAAAGACAAACGGAAATGTTTCATTAGCTGCAAAACTATTAGATGTACCCCGTAGTACATTTTATAAACGAATGCAAAAATATAAGTTATAAAGTAGATTTTTGTAATCTACTTTTTCTTTGTGGGCTCATGTTCTGTCGGAATGTGCGCTTACCGGGGAAATAATAGAATTGTTAGAAGGGAAATTTCCTAATGGGGGTTAGTGTGTGAAGTACATTGAAATTGGAATCGGGAATAGGTGGTTCGTTCGAACGGAAACTGAAAATAAAGATGGAACTGAATTTGAAGAACGAGGAATTATAAAACCTATTTATTTTGAGTCTTTATACATACGTATTTGGTTTCGGAAAACTTGTTTTATTTTTGATACGAAAGAGGGGTTTAAGAAAGATAAGAAGAGGAGGGTTGAATATAAATTTATAGTTGGAATTGTAAGTAGACTGGATAAAGAAGAAGTGGGCTAACATACGTAGTTATATTGGACAGGAAATTCTTTTGACTTATATCAAACTCATAAAAAGTAATTTTACTAAATATAAATTGTTAATAAAACCACTAAGGAAACTTAGTGGCTTCTTTTTTTATAGGAAGGATTTTCATATGAATAGGATCTTAACGATTGTACTTGCAATTATTGTAATGGGGTATTCCATTTATAGTTGGAATGCTGTTTCGGAACAGAGTATGCTAATTTTACAAACGCTTATAGGGATTATGTTAGTTAGTTTAGGAGTGCAAAATTTTTTAAAAAAAGAAAATAAAAGTATGGACATCGCTTGACTACTCGTTGCATTATATTTAATTGTTGTATTGTTAGTAAAACATTTTGCATGAATAAGTATTTAAATTATTTATTCATGATTTTCTTATTACGAAAAACATTCTCGCAATAAAAGTTAAAATTCCACTTGTATTTCACTATATAAAATATGGCATAATGATTTAGTTAAATAGAAATGGATAGGGTATTTGAGAGGGGCAGTATAATGAGTTTTGCAATTGAAATAGTAATAAAAGCACCAATGGATATTGTATGTGACTATATAATAGAAGATGAAAAAATAAAAGAATGGAATACGTTTATAATAGAAAATCGCTATCCTTCAAATATGGATAAAGAGAATCCACGTGTAGGAGATAAATATATTACTGTTCAAAAAGTCGGTAAGAAAATATTCGAGGCAGAAGTAGAAATTCTTGAATACGATACACCGCATATTATTTCACTTGGTAGTGAAATGAAGCAAGGATATTCAGCAATGACTTATATGTTAGAAGAAGATGAGGAAGGTACAGCACTAACATTAATTTCAGAATATGAACCTAGTAATTTTTATTATAAAATGATGTATAAGTTAACAGGTTGGATTTCACGAGGTTTAACTATGGAACAAATGGAACGTCTAGCAGAATGTATAGAAGCTGCTTATCATAAAGAAGATTAATATTAAAATATATTAAGGTAAAAGCGTTACTCAATCTCATGAGTAACGCTTTTACTGTTTGAAGATTTTTCATTGAAAATCTCAATAGCTCTTTCATATATTTCTTTATCAACACAAAATCTTTCTGTTATCCAATAATTAAGTTCAGAAGATGTAATGATTTGTTCTCTTTTCTTACCTTGGAAATATCGTTTTAAAACATTATCATTAATAGAAGTTGGAATACCATCGATATAACCGGAAATCTGAATTTTCTTTAATACAGGAGATGTATGCCAATCGTTAGACTTTTTAACGAATTCTTTCATACTTGATAAATGTATTGGATCTGTATGTAAGATTTTTGCTGGACCTGGATTTCTAGCAATTTTAATCCTATTATTTGAGACTTCATAAGTGAAAGTTTCTCTTACATTACTTACTTGAAATGATTCATAAAGTGGGTAAGCTTGGAATAAAGGTGCACAATAACCAACATCAACATAATAAGGTTGGTCTAAGTTAACCCGTAAGCATAAATGTCCGGGATCCATATACATATAATGAATATTAAAACCAAGATTTGATAATAACCAATGGAATCCAATTGAGTGCGTCCAACAAGTACCCCCGAGACCTTTTGTTGTAATACGGTTTATGTATGTCTCAATGGAAGGAAAATAATTACCTGTTTCATTACCCTTTTCCCAGTCAATTATTTTAGTAAGGGTTTCCCATTTTATTTTTTCTTGATGAGCTTTAATAAGCTCATTTAAAAACTTTAAGCTAGTAGGCTGTTTTGTCGTACCTAAAAATGATAGAAAGCTATTTACTAGTTGTACTGGGGTCATTTTCTTATCCTTTCTATATAGAAATTGCTATTGGTATTATTATACAATAGGTGTCAGAAAATACAGTTGTTTATTATTGGGGTGGGAGAGAATTATATGTCGATGTCGCTATATTATAAAAAAATCCGTGAGCAATTAGGCTATGAACTAATATTCATGCCAAGTGTAGCTGCAGTTATTAAAAACGAGCAGGGAGAAATCTTATTTCAATATCCTGGCGGAGAATATTGGAGTTTGCCGGCTGGAGCAATTGAACCTGGGGAAACTCCAGAAGAAGCAGTAATTCGGGAAGTATGGGAAGAAACAGGATTGAAAGTACGAGTAAAAAAACAAAAAGGGGTATTTGGAGGGGAAAGGTTCCGCCATATATATCCGAATGGCGATCAAGTAGAATATATTGTTGTTGTGTTTGAATGTGAAATTACTAGTGGAAAACTGAAATCGATAGATGGTGAATCTTTAAAACTACAATATTTCTCATTTTCTGAAAAGCCTACTTTAGCGCTACCATACCCAGATAATATATTTTTATAGATGTAAAATAACACACCTTACTTATTGAAGGTGTGCTATTTATATAACCCGGTTGTATACATCTCCGTTAACGTATACACAATTTCCTCTAAGTTAATCTTTTTATCATTTTGCGTAATAGTCCAAAGAAACGATTCATTCATCGCGAACCAACCGCGTGCTACAATCTCTTTATTTAAATTAGGTTGTGCTAATCTACTTTCTTGAGAGTAAGTAATATCCTGTTTAATACTTGTTATAAAACGTTCCCGAATCTCATCCCATTTTTGCCGTATTTCTCTTGATAATCCTATCGCTTCCTCTACAACTTGCAAAATAGCGCGTTCTGCATCTGCTAATTGCAGGAATGCTCTAACTTGATTTTGGATCATTATACGTGCTTCCTCTTTTGTTTGTGGAGAAAAAGAGCGCTCAGCAATATTATAAAATTGATTCATAACATCTTCCATTAAACTAATTAGGAGATCATCTTTGTTTTTGAAGTATACATATGCTGTTCCATAACCAGTTTCTGCATGTTTAATAATTTGTGTAATTGTCGTTTTTTGAAATCCATTATTTATAAAAATAGTGTAACCAGAGTGTAATAGTTTCTTCTTCGTTTCTAAGGAGCGGTGTTTTCTTGATGAAAGAGTAGAGTTTTTCAAAGAATCACCTCTTTATACTGAAATATCTGAAAATATAACTGTATTGTAAAAGAAGTTCATATATAAAGTCAACTGACATAATATCATTGACGTTGTATCAATTAAGGTGATATATTTCAATTAGTTAGAATAAAAAGAAAATTAAGAGAAGGTGACACCATGTATAAAGAACCATTTCAACCAACTTATGAGTATGCGCTTGAATGTGATAAACATGATGAACTGAAAGATTTTCAAACTGAATTCTATAAAAAAGAAGGTACTATATATTTAGATGGAAACTCATTAGGGCTACTTTCAAAAAGAGCAGAGAAATCATTACTTACGTTGCTAGATTCGTGGAAAGAGTATGGCATTGACGGCTGGACAGAAGGTGAGCACCCGTGGTTTTTCCTTTCAGAGAAATTAGGTAAACTTACAGCCCCTCTTATTGGTGCTTTACCGGAAGAAACTATTGTAACCGGTTCTACAACTACAAATATACATCAAGTTATTGCGACGTTTTACGAACCAAAAGGAATACGTACAAAAATACTTGCGGATGAATTAACTTTCCCATCAGATATTTATGCACTTCAAAGTCAAATTCGTTTAAAAGGATTAGATCCAGAGGAGCATTTAGTAAGAGTGAAAAGCCGAGATGGTAGAACACTTTCTGAAGAAGATATTATTTATGCGATGGAAGATGATATCGCTTTAATTTTATTACCTTCTGTTTTATATAGAAGTGGTCAAATTCTGGATATGAAACGTTTAACAACGGAAGCTCATAAACGCGGCATTCATATCGGATTTGATTTATGCCATTCAATAGGATCTATTCCGCATCATTTCAAAGATTGGGATGTCGATTTTGCTGTTTGGTGCAATTATAAATATTTAAATGCAGGACCGGGTGGCGTTGCAGGAATTTATGTGAATAATAAACATTTTAATAGACTACCAGGGTTGTCTGGATGGTTTAGTTCTAGAAAAGATAAGCAGTTTGATATGGAGCATACATTAACAGCTGCTGATCATGCAGGTGCTTATCAAATTGGTACGCCGCACGTTTTAAGTACAGCACCATTAATTGGTTCACTTGAAATTTTCAAAGATGCTGGTATTGAACGTTTACGTGAAAAATCTTTACATATTACGAGATACATGCTGAATTTAATTGGACATGAATTAAAAGATTTCGAATTTACAATTGGAAATCCATTAGAGGATGAAAAACGAGGCGGGCACATTTATTTAGAGCATGCAGAAGCAGCACGTATATGTAAAGCACTAAAAGCAAATGGAGTAATTCCAGATTTTAGAGCGCCAAATGGGGTGAGACTGGCGCCGGTCGCTTTATATAACACATACGAAGAAGTGTGGAAATCTGTACAAATATTAAAGAAAATTATGAAAAATGAAGAGTATAAGCAGTTTGAAAATAAGCGAGAGGTTGTGGCATAAATATGAAAACATCAGAGTGGATTGATATTTCACAACCGCTAAATAATAATATTGCAACGTGGCCAGGAGACACACCGTTCTCGTATGAAGTTTCATGGTCAAAAGAAGAAAGTGGCTCAGTAAATGTCGGAAAGTTAACGATGAGTATTCATACAGGCACTCATATTGATGCACCATTTCATTTTGATAATGATGGAAAGAAAGTATTGGATTTAGATGTTCAAGTTTATGTTGGCCCAGCACGGATTATTGACGTTTCTAATCTTGAAAGCATCGGGAAAAAGGAATTAGAAAGCTTTCATTTAGAAGGTGTAGAACGATTATTATTACGTACATCTTCACATGGAAAAGCTGAAGAATTTCCAGAGGTGATCCCTCATTTACGTGCAGACATAGCGTCGTTTCTTTCAGAGAAAGGTATTCGTTTAATCGGAGTAGATGTACCATCAGTTGATCCGCTAGATGATAAAGAATTAGCAGCGCATCATCAATTATTTAAACATGGAATTCATATTTTAGAAAATGTCGTACTAGATCATGTAGCAGACGGTGATTATGAACTTATTGCATTACCACTTGCATTAACTGATGCAGATGGAAGTCCAGTTCGAGCCGTTATTAGACCAATATAAGTAGAATCATATAAAAGGGGCGTTTGGCTAATATGAAAGAAAATGAAAAAGTAATTATGGAAAAAGGGATTCATACGGATTTTAAAGAGAATATGACGTATGGGGAGTATTTACAATTAGATAGTTTACTATCTTCTCAAAAAAGATTATCGGACCATCATGATGAAATGTTATTTATCGTTATTCACCAAGCAAGTGAGCTTTGGATGAAGCTCATTTTACATGAGCTAAATGCGGCGATTGAATCTATTAAACAAGATAAATTACAACCAGCTTTTAAAATGTTAGCACGTGTATCAAAAATTCAGTCTCAAATTATTCAATCTTGGGATATTCTTGCGACATTAACACCATCAGAATATATTGAGTTTCGTGATTCACTCGGTCAAGCTTCAGGTTTTCAATCGTATCAATATCGTATGATTGAGTATGCACTTGGCTATAAAACGCCACACGCATTAAAAATTTATGAAAAGGATCCAGAATTACATGCACGACTTCATAAAGCGCTACATGCACCAAGTCTATATGATGTCGCGATTCAAGCATTAGTAAAAGAAGGATTCCCTATTCATAAAGATGTGTTAAACCGTGATATTACGCAGCCTTATGAAGAAGATGCAACAGTAGAAGCAGCATGGTTGGAAGTGTATGCGGATGTGAAAAAATATTGGAATTTATATCAGCTTGCTGAAAAATTGATTGATATTGAAGACTGGCTACAACAATGGCGTTTCCGTCATATGAAAACAGTAGAAAGAATTATTGGACATAAAATGGGTACAGGTGGATCCTCCGGTGTTTCTTATTTAAAGCGAGTACTTGATCAACAATTCTTCCCAGAGCTTTGGAATGTTCGTACGAAATTATAAAAATAAACCTGTCAGTTCATTATGGCTGACAGGTTTATTTTTATTTGAGCACAATTATGTTTAAAATGAAGGAACAAGATATAATAAATGGAGTAACTATTTAAATGGAGGTAAAGTTTTTGGATTTCAAGCAACTAGAAAATAAATTCGAAAAGAAAAAAGTGAATACATTTCTTGTTTATCAAAAAGGGGAATTAACAACGGAGTATTATAAAACACCCGAATGTGCAAATAACTTATATAAAATAAATTCGATTACAAAAAGTATCGTATCTTTATTAATTGGTATTGCAATTGATAAGGGCTATATAAATGATATACATACATCAATTACAGAGTGGATTGAAAATGTACCTGGGGAAAAACATGATTTAACGCTATATCACTTATTAACAATGACTACTGGTGAGGACTGGAAAGAGTTTGGGAATGGAGTAGTATTCCCAAATGACTTTGTAGAATCAGAGAACTGGGTACAGTACATATTAGAAAAGCCAATAATTGAAGAACCTGCTACAAAAATGAATTATAATTCAGGTTCTTCTCATTTACTGAGCTATATTATTCAAGAAGCTACTGGAATGTCGACAGAGCGGTTTGCAAAGAAATATTTATTTGATCCATTAAAAATTAACGAATACGAGTGGCAACAAGATCCGCAGGGTATATATGTAGGTGGCTTCGGTATGAAAATGAAATCTACCGATTTATTAAAATTAGGAAAATTATGTTTGCAAAATGGATATTGGAATGAAAAAGAAATTGTATCAGCGAAATGGTTAGAAGAATCAAGTAGGGCGCAATTTGAAACATATGAACATGTCGGCGCATATGGATATCACTGGTGGGTATTACATAACGAAAGATTTCACATACCGTATTGTATATATTTCGCTATGGGATACGGCGGACAATACATCGTTATCATTCCTCAGTTAGAAATAGTAGCTATTATAAGTAGTCATATGCCAAAACGTGGGCTCGTTCCGTTAAAATTATTTATTGAGCATGTACAGGGAAATTCTAATTATATATAAGAAAAGGAGGGAATGTATGAAGGATGAAAAAATTTTATCTTTATTTAGATTCTGTTTAAGTCTTCTAGTATGTAGCGCCATTATTACGCAATTCATAATTAGGGCACAAGTGAAACCGTTTAATCCAGTTAACTTTTTTAGTTTCTTTACGATCGAAAGTAACATTTTAGTTGCATGTATTCTCCTTTTAAGCAGTATCGGAACAGCTACATTTGGTCGCTCAGAACAGTTTAGTATACTTCGTGGTGCAGCAACGGTATACATACTTACGACTGGACTCATTTATTTTTTATTATTAAGAGGGTTAGAAGAATCACTTCAAACGGCAATACCATGGGTAAATACGGTGTTACATTATATCATGCCAATTGCTATGCTTTTAGATTGGATATTAAATCCACCAAATAAGAAAATCGCTTGGAAACAAGCTTCAAGTTGGCTCTTATTCCCGTTTTTTTACGTTGTATATAGCTTAATTCGTGGTCCAATCGTGAATTGGTATCCTTATCCATTTTTAGATCCGAGAATAGGTGGATATGGTAGAGTACTTTTATACAGTATAGGGATAGCAGTTGTAATTGGCACTATTTGTATATTGGTAAGATTTTTAGGGAATCGATATTTTAGAAAAGAATTTTAGAAATGAAAGAAACCCGGCTGTTATGAATCTAAATAGCCGGGTTTCTTTCATTTTATCTACTCGTCTTCTGAAACGACATTTTAATAAATTTCTCCGTCTTCGTTTCAAATTCCACATCAACAAAAACACCATATTCTTTTCCGTCTTCACGTAGCCACAATTTGAATTTTTCAACTGTTATTTGAACGGTTTTTGGTTTTCTACCTATATGAAGGTAATCAATAATCTCTGCTTTTGGGTACTGTTCTTTCGTTTTCTCTACAGCAAGCTTACCCCATTTTGCATACGGCGGCTGCGCCTGAACAATTGATGAGCCTGTATATACATTTGAACATGTTGTTAGGAACAGAAGGACGAGTGCGACACGCTTTAACAAATTCTTCATGATGAACTCCTTTTATCCTTTTTTTATATTGTTTACATTTTCTTTCTACGATATTAGTTTGGATTTTTTGTCTTCTTTACATAAAAGCGAGGCTTTTACAAAACATAACCAAGAAATCATTTACATAATTAAGGAGGGAAAATTATGCGCCAAAAAGCTATGTTTAAAATAGCGGTTTTACTTGCGTTCATAGGACTGTCTTTAATGGTCAGTAGTATACAACTAAAGAATGTAGAAGCATTTTCTAATCAAGTCATTCAAAGAGGAGCATCGGGCGAAGATGTCATTGAACTGCAATCTCGTTTAAAATATAACGGATTTTATACGGGAAAAGTAGATGGTGTTTTCGGATGGGGTACATATTGGGCACTTCGGAATTTTCAGGAGAAATTTGGATTACCCGTTGATGGTTTAGCTGGAGCTAAAACGAAGCAAATGCTCGTGAAGGCAACGAAGTATGACAAATCAACTGCTAATAAAGGAACGACAACGAATAAAGGAAATAGTGGTGGCACTGCACAAGAGAATAAACCACCTCAAAATAAAGGGACAAATGTTCCGAACGGTTATTCTCAAAATGATATTCAGCTGATGGCAAACGCAGTATACGGAGAATCACGTGGTGAACCGTATTTAGGACAAGTTGCAGTAGCTGCTGTTATTTTGAACCGTGTTACAAGTGCGTCATTCCCAAATACTGTTTCAGGTGTAATCTTTGAACCTAGAGCATTTACAGCGGTAGCCGATGGACAAATATATTTAACACCAAATGAAACAGCAAAAAAAGCAGTTTTAGATGCGATTAACGGATGGGATCCAACAGGAAATGCTTTATATTATTTCAATCCAGATACTGCGACTAGTAAATGGATTTGGACTCGTCCACAAATTAAAAAAATCGGTAAACATATTTTCTGTAAATAGAGCGGAGGTGGGACAATGTTACGAGGTATTATCATTGTATTATTAACAGTCGGTGTAGTAGGAACAGGCTATTGGGGCTATAAAGAGCACCAAGAGAAAAATGCGGTTTTAATTCGAGCGGAAAATAGCTATCAACGTGCATTCCATGATTTAGCATACGAAGTCGATTTATTACACGATAAAATTGGCACAACACTTGCGATGAATTCACGATCATCTTTATCACCTGCATTAGCGGATGTATGGCGTTTAACATCTGAAGCTCGCTCAGATGTAGGACAACTACCTTTAACATTAATGCCATTTAATAAAACGGAAGAATTTTTAGCGAATATCGGTGATTTCAGTTACCGTGCAGCCATTCGTGATTTAGAAAAAGAGCCGTTAAATGAGCAAGAATATAAAACGCTACAAACTTTATATTCAAATGCAGGAAATATACAAGATGAACTAAGAAAAGTACAACATCTTGTTTTGAAAAATAATTTACGCTGGATGGATGTAGAAATGGCACTTGCATCAAATCGCGATCCAGCAGATAACACAATTATTGATGGATTGAAAACTGTAGAGAAAAACGTAACATCATATTCTTCTACAAACTTCGGACCGACCTTTACAAGTGCGCAAAAAAATAAAAAAGGCGGATTTGAAGCGGAAGGAAAGGCAATTTCTAAAGATGAAGCGGCGAAAATTGCCAAATCGTTTTTGAATTTAAAAGGAAATGAAAAAGTAGATGTAGAGAAAAGTGGAAAAGGTGCGAAAGAATCCTTCTATAGTGTGAAAATTAAAGATGAAGCAACGAACAATGAGTTCTATATGGATATTACCGGAAAAGGCGGATATCCAATTTGGGTTATGAATAACCGCGAAATTAAAGAACAGAAAGTTAGTTTAAACGATGCAGGTAGTAAAGGTTTAAAATTTTTAAAGGAACATAAGTTTAATAATATGGAGCTTTATGATAGCTCTCAATATGATAATGTTGGTGTATTTACGTATGTAGTAAATGAAAATGGAGTACGAATTTATCCAGAAGCAATCCAAATGAAAATTGCTTTAGATGATGGTTCTATCGTTGGGTTCTCCGCAAAAGAATACTTAGCGTCACATCAAAAGCGAACAGTTCCATCGGCAAAGCTAACTGCAGCAGAAGCAAGAAAGAAAATCAATCCGGATGTAAAAGTCATGGAAGAACGTAAAGCTTTAGTAGTCAATGATTTGCATAATGAAGTGCTTTGCTATGAATTTGTAGGCACTTTAGGAAAAGATACGTACCAAATATTCATTAATGCTAATAGCGGGGCCGAGGAAAAGGTAAAGAAAATGCAAGCTGTTGAAAAAATTTATGATTAAACCTTAATAGTGAAGTGGTGAAAATAATGAAAACTCTAATATATATATTGATGCTTTGCTTCGTTATAACTGGATGCAGTATTGGAAAAAAAGACAATCCAAACGAAAAGCCGGAACAAAAAAATGTTTCAATGAAAAATGTTAATTATACGAATAAATCAAATAAGCCAAATGAAAAAGCAGCAGATCATTTAGCATCTTTAGCAGCAAGTGTGCCAGGTGTGAATGATGCAACAGCGGTCGTTGTTGGAAAATATGCTATTGTAGGTATTGATGTAAAAGCAAAACTTGATCGAACTCGAGTTGAATCAATTAAATACTCTGTTGCAGAAAGTTTAAAAAATGACCCTGACGGTGCTAATGCAGTCGTTGTAGCAGATGTTGATACGTATGAACGCCTCAAACAAATCGGAAAGCAAATTAAAAAAGGAAAAACAGGTGAAGGTATACTAGATGAATTAGCCGCTATTGTGGGCCGAGTAATGCCACAAGTTCCAAATGATATGATAGAAAATAGAGAAACGAATCCAATTAAAGATAATGATAAACAATTACCAAAAGATGAAGAACAAGAGTTAAGAAAAGAACAGGATGATCAATCAAATAATCATTTGAATAAATGAAATTAGCCTCGTACTTAATTGTACGAGGTTTTTAAATATAATATTAAATATTCAGTTTATTTTTAAGGGAATATATGGTTTAATTATCATGGGAGGGACAACTGTTATGATGAAAAAAAGCGCATGTATATTGTTTAGTTTATGCTTAGGTTTCAGTATGACAGCGTGTGAACAGAGAAAAGAAGTGAAAAACCAAACAGCAACTTCTTCTACTGTGATGGAAAGGCAACAGAAAGAGTCTATCAATATAAATCATTTCTCGAGTATAAATGAAGGAATGACTTATACAGAAGTGAAAGATTTAATTGGTTTTGAAGGAGATTTACTTATAGAAGAAGGGGTAGAGCATTCTACACAAATTAAACAAATTTTTGCTTGGAAAGGGAACGATCCAAATTCATTTGTTGAAATTACCTTTTTAGATGGAAGAGTGCATTCAAAAGCACAGCAAGGTATAAGTTAATAAGCTAAAAAATGGGAGAGTTTAGCATGAACATACACACAGGGGAAATTCAATTAGCTCCGTATAAGGAGAAATATAAAGAAGTTATACAAACATTTACTTTACCAAGTGAACAAGTTCAGTTTACATCAGATCCAAGCGCATTACTGGAGAAAGCAAAAAGTGATTATACAAAAAATGTGATTGTTATTTTAGATCACAATGGGGTACCGGTGGGTCTTTTCGCATTGGAAACGGAAGATAGAGTAAAGGAGTTCACAGATAATGAGGATGCTTTACTTTTAACGTCATTTTCTATTAATCACAATAGACAAAGAAAAGGATTCGCTAAAAAGTCATTGTTATTATTAGAAGAGTTTGTAAAACGTTATTTTCCAATAAAAAATGAAGTTGTACTTGCTGTGAATGAAAGAAATATTCCTGCACAAAATTTATATGCAAAAGTTGGTTTCCAAGATAAAGGTTTTAGAAGAATGGGACCAATTGGCCAACAAATAATAATGCATTTACCTATAATGAAATAATGAGATAGAAAACTTACTCTTGAATATTCAAGTAGTAGGTTTTTTTATTTTAACAATATATAATATATGTATATAAAATGAAACAGGAATGAAGGATATAAAAAATGAATCAAGATAGAAAATGGAATATCGTTGGACGAAGAGTGATTAAAACTGGGATTGCAGTTTTTCTTACAGTGTTAGTTTGTGATTTTTTTAACATCCCAACTATTTTTGCTGTAATAACAGCAATTATTACAATTGAACCAACTGCAACAGACTCAATAAAAAAAGGACTTATTCGCTTTCCGGCCTCAACAATTGGATCGGCATATGCCATGACTTTCACATTTTTCCTAGGCCACCAAGCAATTTCTTATGCATTAGCTGCAATGTTTACGATCGTTACATGTCAAAAACTAAGGTTACATGCGGGAACTTTAGTTGCAACTTTAACTGCCGTAGCAATGATTCCAATTACGGCAAATCATTATTTTACTGCATTTTTAATTCGTTTAGCTACTACATCTACTGGTATTATAGTATCTACTTTAGTGAATTTTTTCATTTTTCCACCCCACTACACGAAAATGATTTTTGGATGTACAGAGGATCTATTTGCTAAAACAGCAAATATTATGGAAGAATGGATTCCTGCATTAGTTGCAGGAAAAGGTGTGAAAAAGGAGACTGCTCAGGATTTATCTAAATTGACTTTATTATTGCATAAGGCGATACAATTTGTTCAATATGAGCAGAAAGATTGGAAATATCATCAACATACAAAGAAGGAAATGAGAAGCTTTTTAACGATGCAGAAGCAACTTCATATATTACAGCAAATCATTTACCATATAGATAATTTAGCTCGGGTATCAATTGAGACTTGTGACTGGTCACAAAGTGAAAGAGAAATATTACAACGAACAATTCATTCTATAATTGCTATATTGAGAAACCGTTGTAATGAAATTGATGAGGAACATTTCAAACTTATTGCTGAATTAGACAAGCAATTTTGGAGTTATAAAAATGATTTAAAAGATTATAAACCAAATCATTATCATCACCATTTTTCAAGTGAATCTATTATTTTATTTGAGGTATTATCTATTCATGATATGTTAGAAGAATTAAAACAAATATCCGAGAAATATGAGTGGGAAAACCGATTCAATTGATAAGTTCATTTTACTGTGGGGGGGGATAATATGACACTTTATATTGCATTACTAAGAGGAATCAATGTCGGTGGCCATAAAGTAATCAAAATGGCTGATTTAAAACGAGTGTTTGAATCAATAGGGTTAAAACAAGTGAAAACATATATACAAAGTGGTAATATTGTGTTCGAATCTGAGGAAGGTATAAACTTTCTAAAGGACCAAATACAATCTGAAATAAAAAAAGAATTTGATTTCGATGTTCCAGTCATGCTAAGAACACATGATGAATTTATAAATATTATTAAACAATGTCCATATGAAGTTCATTCATTGTTAGAAGGAGAAAGTGTTCATATTGCTTTTTTAGCTAATGTACTTTCTGAAGAAGAGAGTAGTCAATTGCTTACATTTAAAAGTGAACTTGAAGATTGCTATATAGATGAGAAGGTCGTTTATTTATTTTTCAAAAATAGCATTCGAAATTCTAAATTAATGAACCAGTTTCAGAAGTTAAATACACCAGCTACAGTTAGGAATTGGCGGACTGTGAATAAATTAAAAGCAATTGTAGAGAGTATGTAAATATAAAAAGATGAGGTTTTCTACATGTAGAAAACCTCATCTTTTTACTTATATTGTTTTGCAACTATGAGTTCGACAATAGGATAAATAAAGAATGAAGAGCAAATTGCGATGAACAGGGGGAGGTTTTTTACTCCATCTAAATTAGCCCCCATAGAAAATCCTTCGGAGAAGATTAATAAAAGGAACATTACAACTACAAGCACAAAATACGCAATTTTAAAGCTTTTATATGTAATTTGTTGTCCCATCTCATCTTGACTTTCTTCTGACACACCGTGGGGATCTCCCCAAGTAATGTGATTAATTAAATTACTAAGTATTAACGAAATAGCAAAAATCGTACCACCTAAAATAGAACCTTCAGTTATGTATTTATATGTGCCATGTACTAGTATTGCAATTAATGCTAAAACAATGATTATAAAAATAGTTTTTTTAGTATTCAATAAATAATTGCCCCCTCGATTGTAAAAAACTCTTTACAAATATAAGTATAAAATTGGAAAAGTGTCATGTCAAATACTTTTTACACACAATATGTAAGTATGCAATATTTTGTTTTTATGATAAATAAAAAATTACAATACATTTGAATGTAAAAGAATGGGCTCGCATATATTTGGAAGGGATGTCAGATTAATTTAGGGGGTAGTTATGTCTATACTTTTAAAAGCTGGTGCAGATGCAGGAAACAACGGTTTGAAGTTAATGGTGAAAGGGCAAGACCCTATTTTTATTCCGAGTATTTATTCTTTATATATAGGTGAGCCTACAGGACTCTTAGATGAGGTAGATGTTTCATTATCTGAATTAGAAAACCACATTGATGTGACTATAAGTTCGCCATCGTTAATGCTAAATAATGTACGATACATCGTTGGAGAAAAAGTTATTCAAGATCAATTAAAAGGTACTGAGGTAGAGAAGAAATCGAATAAGTCAACGGATGAGTTAATGGTTATTACAATACTATCAGGTTTGGCGGTAAGCGCTATGCGTCAAAGTCCAACTTCTAGCCATATTAATATTCGTTATGATTTATCTGTCGCTCTTCCTATGCAGCTTATTACACAAGAAATAGCTGCTGAAAATGCAAAACGTTATATGGGAAATCATAAGGTTATTTTCCATTATCCGAACGGACGCGATGTGACAATTAATGTTTCAATTGAGTATTGTAAATGCCTGCCTGAGGGCGCTTCTGGTACGTGGGGCATTGTATACGATGAAGAAGGAAATGTTGTGAAACATAAAATAGAATGTGAGCAAAATCAAGTTTCTGAAATTGATTTTGTAGATAAAACTCTACTCTCTTTTGATATTGGTGCAGGGACGACAGAAGAAGTCGTTTCATTAGGGGTGAATTT
This sequence comes from Bacillus sp. BR3(2024), assembly GCF_039134555.1. Classification (NCBI taxonomy): domain Bacteria; kingdom Bacillati; phylum Bacillota; class Bacilli; order Caryophanales; family Bacillaceae; genus Bacillus; species Bacillus sp. BR3(2024). Next base: position 2,610,941 of record NZ_CP152433.1, on the reverse strand, counting down.
CCGTCCGCAACTAAGTAAAGGTTTATCTTATGGTGTAAAAGAGACGTTACTACAAATCATTACGAGATGGAACCGGAAGTATCCAACTAAAACGATTGATAGTATTACAGAATTCAATCAAATTTATTTAAATGATAAGCATCCGAGAAATACCTTATTAGTTGAGGAATCACAGCCAGCGCTATTAGGTTTAGCAGCACGTGTTGCAACAGATATTATAAATAAAATTGATGATATGAAAGACGATCCATACGTGTTTATTTATGGCGGGGGTGCAGTAATTATTAAAAACAGTTTAAAAATGATTTTAAAGCAAAAAGGACGACTCAAAAATGTAATCTTTGTAGATAATCCGTTATTTACAAATGCACGAGGATTATTAGTTTATACTTGTTCGCCAAAATATAGAGAGCATAAGCAAAAAGAGTTAGGATTTACAAACTTAACGATAAGTTAGTTGGTGGAAGTATGCGATCTAGGCGATATAAACGTGGTGATCGAGTAAAAATCAATATTCATAAATCGGTATCACCTGAAATGCTTGCGTGGCTGAATAAACAATCAAATCCAACTAATTTCTTCTTTTTTGCTGCGCAGCAACTATTTAAACAAGTTGGAGATATTGACGTTTCAAAAGCTTTACCAAGCAGCCATGTTTTCTCATTATATGTGGAGCCTTCATCCTTATTAAAAGTCGAAGTAAACCCTTTTAAAAACATGACACTAGACACAAATACATCCACCGAAAATGCAAAAAAAAAATTATGGGAATCTGTTGATCAATTAGATTGTCCATTTTTTTAAACATAGAAAAATATAAAAAGTCCCCATCACTATACATACGAATACAGTGATGGGTTTTTGTTTGTAACTAGAAGGGGGCACAATTTGTGCCCCCTTCCATTAGTTATTTATCTAAATTTTAGATGTATGTTTAGAAACAGCGTTAATTATGTTTTCCCAGTCATCTGGATGGTTTTCATGGCCTGCCCCTTTAAGAGTTAATAGTACTGAGTTTGGAATTTCATCAATTAGTGCGAGGCCATGTTCAAATGGGAGTGCTGTATCGTCTGTTCCGTGAATAACCAATGTTGGTGCTTGTATGGAGTGAAGTACACCTTCATATGCATCATCACCTTGAAGTAAAGCGTGATTAAACATACTTAATAAATTGTTTGCGCGTTCTATTTCTTGTTTTACTTGTGTATAAACTCTATTTTCATCAAATATTCGTTCTGATCCACATAATAGACGGGATCCTGAAACTAAATACTCTGTCACATCATTTTTATTTGTCCAATCTATACTTGTGCCATTTACATGATGTGTTAAAATCCTTTCATCCATTGGGGGTAAATCGCGAGTATTATTATCAGATCCTATTACACTAGTCGCTAGTAAAGTTAGCGTCAAAATTCTTTCGGGATGTTTTACAGCGGCAATTTGAGCAATCATACCACCTAATGACATACCAAAAAGATGGGCTTTATCAATATGATAAGCGTCTAATACCCCGATTGCATCTTCAGCCATATCTGTTACTGAATAATTTGAAGTGCCAGGTTCATATGTAACAGAGCGTCCAACATCGCGATTATCAAAGCGAATAACAAATTTTCCTGTGTTCGCCAACTGTTCACAAAATTCTTCATCCCAATATATCATTGAACAAGTAGCTCCCATAATTAATAAAATAGCGGGATCATTAGAGTTACCGAAGCTTTCTGTACATATATCAATACCGTTTATTTTAAATATCTTTTCACTCATAAAGTTAGCCCCATTTCTTTTGAATTTAATTAATAATACAGTTTTGAATAATTCTAAGATGTGTGTAAGATTCTTTTTGAAATTCATCCCGCTATTTGCCGGGCAGTAAGAGCCCGGTTGGTGAGGAATGATTAAAGTTTCACTTTATAATGCTTTTTGCATAATTACCCCCAAAAATAAGTATATGGTAATTCAAGGCAAAAAATTTTGAGAAATAATTGTATGTTATTAAAATAAACAGCAAGGAGGAGAGGAGAGGAAATGAAAGCAATCGTTATTGATCGATATGGCAGTGTTGAAGAATTGAAAGAAAGACAAGTTTTAAAACCGGTTGTTAAGAATAATGAGGTATTAATACGTATTTATGCAACATCTGTTAATCCAGTTGATTGGAAAATAAGAAAAGGTGACTTACAAGAACAGTTACGCTTTTCATTTCCAATCACTTTAGGATTAGATGTAGCTGGAGTTATTGAAGAAGTTGGAGAAGATGTAGAGTGTTTCAATATAGGAGATAAAGTGTTTACGAAACCTGAAAATATAGGAAGCGGATCTTATGCTGAATTCATTGCAGTACAATTAGATTTAGTATCACATATGCCTAATAATATTAGTTACGAAGAAGCAGCTTCTATTCCTCTTGCAGGACTTACAGCGTGGCAAAGTCTTGTAGATTACGCAAAAATAAAAGAGAATGACCGTGTATTCATTCATGCTGGAGCTGGTGGCGTTGGAAGTTTGGCAATCCAAATCGCAAAATCATTTGGAGCTTTTGTTGCCACGACTGCTAGTAGTAAAAATAAAGAATTTTTACAGTCTTTAGGAGCGGATCTCGTTATTGATTATAAAAAAGATAAATTTGAAGAACTAGTATCAGATTTTGATATTGTGTTAGATACAATAGGTGGCGAAGTGCAAGAAAAAAGTTTTCGAATTATTAAACCTGGTGGTGTTCTAGTTTCCATTGTTCATGAACCACTACAAAAAGTAGAAGGAATAAAATCAGGATTTTTATGGCTAAAACCAAATGGAAAACAATTAGAAGAATTATCAGCTTTAATTGTAAACGGAAAAATCAAACCAATCATAAGTAAAGTGGTGCCATTTAATGAAGCAGGAGTTCGAGAAGCTCATATTTTGAGTGAAGGACAACATGTTAGAGGAAAGATTGTAGTTAAAGTGGAATGATAATAAAGATTACAGCTTATAGAGTAACTAGATTTGAATAACGAAAAAGCTCAACAATAGATAATATCCCATACTATACATTTTCATTTGCGGGTATTATTTATTGTTGGCTAATGTGATATTGCTTCTAACAAATACTTTTTCGTATTGTATCATGTAATTTCTCTAATCCAATTTCCATATCTTTCTCGTTTAACATTGAATAGCTAATTCTTAATTGGTTATCATTTGTTTCGTAGTTTAATAGACAAGCTGTTCCTGGTAAAAAAGAGACATCTACTTCATTTGCTTTTTGTAATAAGGTAAAGGGATCTATCGAATCAGGCAGTGTCACCCATAAATTAAAACCTCCATTTGGTATTTCAAAGTGTAGTTCTTTTAATGGCGATAATATATCAATTGTTAAATCACGTCTCATTTGTAAAGCTGTACGTAATTTTTCTAAATGGTTTTTCATACGTTCTGCACGTAAAAACGGTAGAAGTGCCTTTTGTGTTAATAAAGGACTACCGATATCCATTGAACCTTTTACTGCATATAGCCATTCAAAAATAGGACCATCGGCAATAAGTGCCGCGATACGCAGTCCTGGTGCTAACGTTTTACTAAATCCTTTTATATATATTACGTGGCCATCCTTATCAAAACTTTTGATTGGGGGCGGGACTATAGCATCCTCAAAATATATTTCTCCGAAAGAATCATCTTCAATAATAAAAAATTGATATAGCTCCGCTAGTTCTATAAGTTCCATTCTTCGTTCTTTACTCATTACTGTACCTGTCGGATTCTGAAAGGTGGGATTCGTATACAATAAAACGGGATTTTTACTTTGACAAATATCATCAATTAAGTCGGAGCGAACTCCATGATTATCAAGAGAAACGGGAATGATTTGAACACCTTTATTGATGAAAACATCAAGCGCGGCACTGTAACATGGACTTTCTACTAATACGATATCTCCAGGTTTTAATAATGTTTGAGCAATTAAATCAATTCCTTGTTGTGCTCCGCTTGTAATTAATAATTGAGATGGGTCTGTCACTAAATTCTGGTGTTCATATAAGTAATTTACTATTTCAACTCGCAATTCATAATCGCCTTGAACTGGCCCATAAGTTGCTAACAACATCGGATTTTTATCCAGCAATTTATGCATTTCGTCTGCCAAAAATGGATTTGGTAACAGACGGGGATACAGAATTGCTTGTGAAAAATCATAATATTTACGGTGTTTATTCATTGCATATTGAGAACGCATAACATTAATAGATCTTGATTGTTGCCATTTATACGGTATCGGTTTGAAATCTTTCTTTACACGTTTATATATGTAAGCACCTTTTCCTTGTTCGATGCGTATATACCCTTTCGTTTCTAACTGTTTATAAGCTTTACGAACAGTTAATACATTGATTTGTAAATCTGTGGCCATACAACGTAAAGAAGGAAGGGATTCACCATGTGAAAGCATACCACTTTGTACTCTTTCAACAATTTGCATATATATTTGCTTGTAATACGGTATGTTTGATTCTTTACGCAATACAATCTTCATAGGTTCACCTATTTTTCTTTTTAATTTAATTAAAGTGGAAAATATATAGGGAATCAACTACAACTTGAAGTAACTGTTATATGTACCGATACACTGTTATACACCATAGCCTCTATACTCATTTTAAGAGTAAAAAGGAGGAAGTAAAATGGTCATTTTTAATTACATTTTAGTATGTATTATTTTCGGGACAACATTTTTAACGATTAAAATTGGAATTGAAGCAGGAGCGCCACCGTTGTTTTCAGCAGGAATTCGTTTCTTTTTAGCGGGTATAATCCTTATGATTATTTTTAAATTAAAGCGAAAAGAAATTATGCCACATATATTTTCAAAACGTATTATGTATGCTGGATTTTGTTTAACATTTATGACATTCGCAAGTTTATATTGGTCAGAACAATATATTTCTTCGGGATTAGCTGCTGTTCTTTCTGCTACGGGACCAATGATGATTTTATTAATACAAGCAAAGAGGAATAGGGAGAAATTACAAAAGGAACAACTCGTTGCTTTAGTTATTGCACTAATAGGTGTTATATTTGTTTCTTTACCAGGAATGCATCAACAAGTAAGTTTCATATGGAGTATTGCTTGTATTGTTTTAGTTATAGGGGAGCTATTTTACGGAATAGGCTCTATTCGTTCGAAAGAAATACTGTCAGATTTATCAAATGTATCACCATTTCTTATTAACGGTATTCAAATGTTTTATGGAGGGATTTTACTACTAATCGCATCTATTATTGTAGAACAACCAAATGTAACCGTATTAACTTCATGGAGTGTGCAATGGCCTATTTTATATCTCATATTTATCGGATCGATTGGTGGACACGGATTATATTACTGGCTCTTATCAAAAACAAATCCAATATTTCCATCGACGTGGTTATATGTATCACCATTAATTGCAATAATTGTGGGATATATCATTTTAGGAGAGCCTTTAAATCCTACAATGGGAATGGGGGCTTGTCTTATATTGATTGGTGTATTTTTGGCCAATCGTTCAACACTACGGACTTATTTCAAAAAAGGGCGGTTATTAGAGAAGGAGATGTAGTTTAATAAAGCAACAGCCCTGTATATTACAGGACTGATAAAATCAAAAACACAGTTGGAAAAATAACCAACTGTGTTTTTGATAATTAATTCACTTTTTTAATAAAGCCTTTATAATGACGTTTTACAAGCTGGCTTTCTAACGTCTTCATAGTTTCTAGTGCTACACCGACAATGATAAGTAAGCTTGTACCACCAATTTGAGCAGAAGGTGGTAACGTAGCAATTTTCGTGAATACGAGCGGTAATATAGAAATAGCACCTAAGAAAATTGCACCGATAAATGTTAAACGGTATAGAATTTTAGTTACATATTGTTCAGTTGCTTTACCAGGACGAATACCAGGAACATATCCATTTTGCTTTTTCAAATTCTCAGCCATTTGTTCAGGATTTACTTGAATAAATGCGTAGAAGTATGTGAAAGCAACGATAAGACCGACATAAAGTGTCATTCCAATTGGATGTGCGAAATCAAGATTTGCAACTAACCATTTTGATACGCTTGAATCAGGGAAAAGTTGCGCAATTGTACGCGGCGTCATTAAAAATGCAGAAGCAAAGATAACTGGTATAACACCAGCACTATTTACTTTAAGCGGTAAATGAGTGTTTTTTGCTCCTTGATATTGAGTGTTTCCTGAAACAGCTTTTGCATATTGGATCGGTATTTTACGTACAGCTTGTTGAATGTAAATAACACCAACAACTATCGCTAAAATTACGAGTCCAATTAAAACAATTTTTATTATGTGCATAAATAGCTGATCGCCAGCATTTTGGAATTGTTGTAAATAAATTTGATTTGCAACATTTGGAATCGCGGCAACGAGACCTGCGAAGATAATCATCGAAATACCATTACCAACTCCGTTAGCGGTAATTTGTTCGCCTAACCAAAGTAAAAATGCAGTACCTGCAGTTAAAACTGTCGCAATAAATAAGTATGTAGTCCAGCTTTGATCTGTTATTAATTGTCCACCTGCTATATTATTAAAGCCATAAGACATTCCGATGGCCTGTATGAATGCGAGAATGATTGTAAAGTATCGAGTGAATTGAGCTGATTTCTTACGGCCCATTTCTCCTTGCTTTGCCCATTCCGAAAACTTAGGTATAACATCCATTTGTAGTAATTGTACTATGATGGAAGCTGTAATATATGGTGTAATACCTACAGCAAAGATTGAGAAATGTTGCAATGCTCCTCCACCAAATACGTTTAACATACCTAGAACGTTAGCTTGATCTTGTACTTTTAATACCTCTGCGTTAGTATGAGGAACTGGAATAAACGTGCCAATTCGAAAAACGATTAACATCGCTAGTGTAAAAAGGATTTTCCTTCTTATCTCAGCTACTCTCATGAAATTTGAAATCGTACGAAACATTATGTCGCCTCCTATATTTTTATCAGTAAAAAACTGATTATTATACCCTATGAAGTAACCACAAACCTCCTTCCGCACTAAATTCATTTGACAAATGGATTTTCATACACTTTGTAGTTTTCACGGATATAAAAATATAAGGTGTTATATAAGCGACCTATACACTTTACGTAATCATTCAATACCCATAATATATCGAATAAATTAACAAATGTACATACATACGCATTAAAAATGAATAAATAGGGTCATTTTTTACATTTATTTAATGATAAATTGATAGGACATTATTATTCAAGATTGTTATACATGTTATAAAAATAAAAGCGAGCCATTATGATTTATAACTAATATTCATTCAAATGTGTCAGCTAATAGCGTCTCCCAATCTTTAAAGGATAATTTATCAGTTATATGTTTTAGTGCGTTAGGTACAACAATATGACAAATAAGTTCTAAGCTATTACCATCTGGATCAATAAAATAAACAGATGCATTACCTTGATGTGGACGGACAAAGGGTTCAATAGATTCATTACTCCCAAACGGAACAGCTTTAATTTGAAGTGAGTGTAACCAATGTAATGATTCTTTTAAATCCTCATAGGAAACTCTAAATGCAATATGACGTAAAGAAGGATGATATTTTGTTTCGTATTCAGAGCCCGCCCATAATCCTAGCCAACTTTTCCCTTCCTCAATCCAAAAGAATGCTGTTGATTCATCGCTCCAGGCTAACTTCAACCCTAGTTTTTCATAAAATTCGATAGATTGTTGTAAATTACTCACTGGTAAATGCGCTTCGTATATTCCTTTAATCAATTAAAATCCTCCACCTTTTTATTTTCTTACAATTAATATATCGATTTAAAAAGAATGTAAAATCAAATAAAAGTATGAAAGTACATACTACTTTAGTAGTAATAGTAATCAATTATATTTCAATTCAAATTCATCTCCCGCTGATTAAAGTTTCACTTTATATGATTAGAGAATTCTTTTTATTTAAGAAGGAATAAATGTTAAAGAAAGCTAATTAAACAGTGTACATATTTATAGGGGAGAAGATATAAATGAAAGTTGTTATAAAAAAATTACCACCATTAGAAGTAGCGTATATAAGACGAACTGGTAGCTACTTTGAACCGCAAGATCACTGGGGAAAGTTACTGAATTGGTCAATTGAAAATAAACTGTATCCACCAGAGCAATCATTTATCGGAATATCATTGGATAATCCTGAACTTGTTGCAAGTCATAAGTGCCGGCATGATGCATGTGTTACGATTCCTGAAAACTTCGATAAAGAAAAGTATCATGATGTGCAATTTAAAAAATTAGATGGAGGTACATATGGTCTATACCAGTTCTATGATGAACCTCATAAATTAAGTGAAGCGTATCAATACATGTATGTAGAGTGGCTACCAAATAGTGAGTATGATGCAGATTATGATAGAGATAATTTAGAGTTTTGCTTAAATAATGTTGCTGAAGATCTAGACGGAAAGTTAAAGGTTGATTTATTTGTGCCAATTAAAAAGATATAAAAAAACAAATAAGTTCATTTGTGGCTTTAAAATAAAATTGGAATAGTAGTGAAAGAAAAACTTTTTTTGAAGATAATATCTCTAGCGTAGAAATTTAAGTATGTAGGTTGCAATGAAAGGAGAATCCACATGGATACATTTGTAAATGACAAGTTTTATGAAACGAGAGATCAATTATTTGAGGAAATTACTTTGTTGAGTGATGCTCAATTTAATAGGAAACCAGATAAGGATAAATGGAGTATTGCACAAGTTTGTCATCATTTAGTTTTATTAGATGAGAGAGTGATAACAGTTATTTCCTCAGGGTTAAAAAAGTTAGATAGTACCCAAAATGAGCGTAAAGAAATTCACACTATTTTATTAGATAGAACGAAAAAGTTTATAGCTCCAGAAATGATTGAACCAAGTATAGAACCATTTGAAGTGGAGCAAATGCTCAATATGCTAAACGAATCAAGAAAAGAATTGATGCGTTTCCTGAGTACAATAGAAGATGAGTCTATATTAGCGAAAAAATCAGTGATGCATCCAGCTCTTGGAGAATTATCCCTTGATCAGTGGATAGAATTGATCTATTTACATGAACAGCGTCATATTTCACAAATAAAAGAGATAAAATTGCTTTGTGAAATTGAAAAGTAAAAATTATTCCCTATTTATTGATACGTATTATAAACAGGGGAAACGGTTGATTCATATTGATTCAGAAGAAAACAAAAATAGAATGAAATTAGTTGAAAGTGACCAATAAGCTTAAGAAAATATGAAACTATCCGATTTTCTGTATAAGTGTAACCCCGTCTTAAATGAAGAGCGGGGTTATTTTTTTGAAAGTACACTTCACACGCTTAAGGAAGGAGTATTCTGTCAGAAAACGATAAAATACAATTCTGTTAGGGGATGTATGCAATTTATTCTCTTTATTTTTGCAACAGAACCACCTTCAAAATTATCTTTTGTAGTTGAAGTTTCCTGAATAATAAGTTACATTTTTAAAGTTCAAGCAACTTTATGAAAGTACAAAAAGGGGAGAAATATTATTATTATGCAAAAAATGAAATGGAAGAACTATGTATGTTACTTTGTAATTTTATTACTGCTTGGAACGGCAGTAATAGTCAAACCATCTATCTCTAAGGCTGAGGAATCTGAAGTTAATATTACATTGTTAGGTACTGCAGATATTCATGGTAGATTTATGCCTTGGGATTATGCGCTTGATGGAGCAAATATGAGTGGAAGTTTGACGCAGCTTTATACGGTTATAAAGAAGGTCCGTCAAGAAAATCCAAATACCATATTAGTAGATGCCGGGGATACAATTCAAGGAAACTCAGTAGAATTATTCAACGATAAGCCACAATCGCCAATGATGGTAGCGATGAATACAATGGGATATGATGCCTGGGCATTTGGAAATCATGAATTCAACTTTGGATTAGATACATTGAAAAAAGTTAGTGAGCAATATAAGGGAAAAACGTTAGCAGGAAATATTTACAAGGAAAATGGAGAGCGCTTTCTTCCTGCATATACAATTGTAGAAAAAGGTGGAATTAAAGTTGGGATTATTGGTATGAATACACCAATGATTAGTGATTTTGAAAAAGGGACAGATCACTTAAATGGTTTAGTGGTGAAAAATCCGGTAGAAGAGACGAAAAAGGCAATTAAGGAATTAGAAGGTAAAGTAGATGTAATGGTAGGAGTTATGCATATGGGACTAGAAAATGAGAATGGTATCCCTGGTACTGGTGTTCAAGATATTGCAAATGCTTGTCCGGAACTAAGTGCTATTTTTGCGGCTCATATGCATAAACTTGTAAAAAAAGAAGTTGTAAATGGCGTAATTATTACAGAACCAGATAAATATGGAACACATATTTCACGTATTGACCTTACTTTTACAAAGCAAGATGGGAAGTTGGCTTTAAAAAATAAAACTGCTACCGCTATACCTGTAAAAAATGCTGATGGGACAACGATATTATCCGATCCTACACTTGAAGAAACATTAACACCTTTTCACGAATATGCGAGAGGAGATGCAAATGTTGTAGTCGCTCAATTAAAGGGTAGAAATCTTGTTCCTGAAAATGAAATAAAGGGTATTCCAAGTGTTCAGATTCAAGAAACACCTTTATCAGATTTCTTTCATGAAGTTATGCTCTACTACAGTAAAGCAGATGTAGTAGCCCATCAAATTGATAATGATTATGCCCGTTTAGATACAGGCCCTATTAAGAAAAAAGATATTGCGTACAATTACCAATATGCCTTGGGAGAAATTACAGTATATAAGATTTCTGGAAAAGATTTAAAAGACTATATGGAATGGGCAGCAGGATATTTTAACTCATCTCGTGCCGGAGATGTAACCGTTAGCTTTGATAAAACCCGCCGTGCATCTAAATACAGTACGAACGATTTCTTTGGAGGCGTAAAATACGAAATTGACTTAACAAAACCATATGGAAGCAGAATTACAAATTTACGCTCTATTCGTACAAACAAACCAATCAAAATGAGCGATGTTATGACGTTGGGAATGAATGCATATAGAATGGAGGCTCTTCAGGCAAAAGGTGGAGCTTTAGAGGGGCGTAAGTTTGAACAAATTTGGTCATCTAAACAAGAGAATGCATTTGGAGAAACAGGCGGAACCATTCGTAACCTTGCTATTACATATTTAAAAGAGGTAAAGAACGGTGTATACACACCAAAAGTTATGCATAATTGGAAAATTACTGGTGTAGATTTACATTCTTCAGAGCATAAGGCGGTAGTTGATCTTGTGAATAAAGGGATTTTAGAAATTCCAAAAACAGAAGACGGAAAATACACAAATATAGCATCTATAAATACGAAAGACTCAATTTCAAAAGAAGAGATTATATTACTCTCACAAAAAGCAAATATTAATCCAAATCAGTTTAATCATGTAAAGACAAAAGGTGAATTTTACAAAAAACTTAGTAGGATTACTAAAAAAATATAAATTATAAAATTTCTTATAGTAATTGTTATTTTAATAACATTAAACCCACTCTTACAATAGTAAAGAGTGGGTTTTTATGTTGTTATTTAGAGGTAAGTATACTTTTATTACAATGAATATAGAATTAATAACTAACCAATTGGGTGAGCACCTATAAGGACTCTCTTTTATTCAAATTAATGTACATATGTGTTCCGTTCATTATTTATAATATTGACCACAATTTATGTAATTTTGCATAATGTTACATAAATTGTGTATTTTCTCTTTTTTTAGACATTAATAGACAGTATACTTTGTACAAGCTTTCTATTTCAAAAATTATACGAGGTGAAATAATGAAAAACAAAAAGACATTAACTAAGGTAGCATTAACAACAGGATTAGCTTTAACAGCTGTGGCACCATATGGGGTAGGTCATGCAGAGGAAACAGATCAACTACAAGTTCAAATTCAGGAGGAATCGTTCCGTTCGGGTGAACTTACACAGCCGTCACAAAAGGCACCAGAAAATGTAGTAAAGGATGCACTTAAGGAGAAAACAGAACAAGCTCTGTCCCAAAAACAAGTCAATGGAGAAGCAGGAGTAGATTATAAAGTCCTTCAAAAACGTGGTTCGTATGATGGAACTACACTTGTGCGTATGCAGCAAACATACGAAGGAAAAGAAGTATATGGACATCAATTAACTGCACACGTAGATAATAAGGGTGTTATTAAAAGTGTTTCAGGTGATAGCGCGCAAAATTTAAAACAAGAAGAATTGAAAAAACCTATTAATCTATCAAAAGATGAAGCAAAACAATTTATTTATACGAAGTACGGGAATGATATCAAGTTTATTACTGAGCCAGAAGTTAAAGAGGTTATTTTTGTTGATGAAAATAATGGACAAGCTAAAAATGCATACCAAGTTAAATTTGAAGCTGCAACACCAAACTATGTTTCTGGTACTTATTTAGTAAATGCACAAAATGGTGATATGTTAAAAAATATGGTACAAGAATCTAACTTAAAGGCCAGTGACAAACTAGTTGGAGCTTTAAAGAAAAGTAAACAAAGCAGTCTTACATCATTAACCGGAACAGGAAAAGATGATTTAGGTATTAATCGTTCATTTGGTATATCTAAACAAAGTAATGGCAAATATGCTCTTGCTGATTATACAAGAGGGCAAGGCATTGAAACATATGATGTGAATTACAGAGATATTACTAAAGAAGAAAGCTATTATCCTGGTACATTAGCGACAAGTACTTCGGCAACATTTAACGATCCAAAAGCAGTAAGTGCTCATTACTTAGCAACAAAAGTATTTGATTTTTATAAAGATAAATACAAGCGTAATAGCTTTGATAATAAGGGACAAAAGGTAGTTTCAGTTGTACACGCTTGGGATTCTGAAGAGACGAATGATCCGAAAAATTGGCAGAATGCATTAAGTGCTAATAATGGAAGTATGCTTGTATATGGCGATCCTATTGTTAAAGCATATGACGTAGCTGGACATGAATTTACACATGCTGTTACTTCTAGCGAATCTAATCTTGAATATTACGGGGAATCCGGTGCGATTAATGAGGCGCTATCTGATATTATGGGAACATCTATTGAGAAATACGTAAATAATGGAAACTTTAACTGGACAATGGGAGAACAAACGGGATCTGTTTTCCGTGATATGGAAAACCCAGCTTCTGTTCCATCTTCACTTGGAGTGCCTTATCCAGATGATTACAGTGAATTTAACGATTTTAATGGATGGGATCAAGGCGGTGTTCATTTTAATTCAAGTATTATTAATAAAGTTGCGTATCTGATTGCAAAAGGCGGAACTCATAACGGAGTAACTGTTAAAGGAATTGGTGAAGATAAAATGTTTGATATTTTCTATTATGCAAATACAGATGAGTTAAACATGACTTCTAATTTCAAAGAATTGAGATCAGCATGTATTCGAGTGGCAACTAATAAATATGGTGCGAATACAGCTGAAGTTCAAGCAGTTCAAAAAGCATTTGATGCAGCAAAAATTAAGTAATTTAGAAATATAGTTATCATTCATATATTAATACATTATGAAAAACAGCTAATGTCATTTTAAGGATATTAGCTGTTTTTTACGTGGCAATGTATCGTTGAAAATAAACTGACTAAGCAATAATGAGGCACTTTATCTGTAAGAAGTTGTGACAAATAAATAAGGTTTAAAATATATAAAAACAGAAAATTAATAATATATTGACCTCTTGATAGAAAGTCTATAAAATGAAAGCGATAACAAACGATTGCTTTAAAATGTTTTCCCTGATCTTTTAGTATTTACAAATATATGAAGGCATAAACAAATCTATTTTTTTAAGTACTAATGCAAACGTTTTCGTATTAAAAGGTCATTGAAATACATACGTGAAAATAGCCGATATGGAGGTGAAGTAAAAGAGATTTCTAGATTAATTTAAGCAGTGTTATTCAGTGTAAGCATAATAAATCGTTAGTAATATTTGAAGAAAGGGTGTATGTGATGCAAATTACAAAAAGATTAATTAACAAAACAGTTTTATTACTTACTTTAATCGTTATGTTATCATCTGTTTTCTCCTTTCAGAGTGTGAAGGCAGTTTCAAATTCGAAAACAACTGAAATTATCATTCATTACAAAGAAAAGCTTGGAAATACAAAAGACTGGAATCTTTGGTTATGGGGAGAAAATGCAAATGGTACATCTTATCAATTTACTGGTGAAGATGAATTTGGAAAATACGCTAAGATAAAAATAGACGGTGACTATAATCGTGTAGGATTTATAGTTCGAACAAATGAATGGGAAAAAGATGGTGGGGATCGTTGGATTGAAAATATAAAGGACGGTCGTGCTGAAGTATGGATCCTTTCGGGTGATGAAAAAGTATATAACTCTAAGCCTTCATCGGATCTCTCAATTCAAAAAGCAACTATTGATAGTCTCCATGAAATTACTGTAACGACTAATGTCCCGTTTAATATTAAGGAAAAGAAAATTGAAATTGAAGGCATTAAAATTAAGAATATTACTCCTTATGATATAAACAGTGGCGATATTACTAATAAGGTCAAAATAATTACGGAACAGAAAATTGATTTAAAACAAACATACAAAGTTAAAATAGAAAACTTAGCTGATACGAATACTGAAATTGGTAAAGTCATTCGTAGCGAAGAATTTGATAATTTATTTTATTATGGTGGTAACGATTTAGGAAATACATATACTCCGCAACATACAAAGTTCCGTTTATGGGCTCCTACTGCAAGCGAAGCGAAGTTAGTTACATATAAAAAATGGAACGATAAAATAGGTACTGAAATAAACATGCAACAAGGTGAAAAGGGAACTTGGACATCAGAACTAAAGGGGAACCAAAAAGGGCTCTTTTATACGTATAAGGTCAAAATTGGTGATAAGTGGACTGAAGCGGTTGATCCATATGTGCGTGCTGCTTCTGTAAATGGGGATAAAGGTGCAGTCGTTAATTTAGAAGAAACAAATCCGAAAAAATGGAAAGCAAACAAAAAGCCAAAATTTAAAAATCCGGAAGATGCTATTATTTATGAGTTACATGTACGTGATCTTTCCATTCAACCTGAAAGTGGTATTAAACAGAAAGGGAAGTATTTAGGTGTAACAGAAAAAGGAACAAAAGGGCCAGAAGGTGTAAAAACAGGACTTGATCATATAAAGGATCTCGGTGTTACTCACGTTCAGTTTTTACCGATATTTGATTATGCTTCTGTAAATGAAGAGACTTTAAATGAACCGCAATATAACTGGGGATATGATCCTAAAAATTTCAACGTTCCAGAAGGCTCCTATTCTACAAATCCTTATGAGCCGACTGTGCGAATAACTGAATTAAAGCAAATGGTTCAAACACTACATGATAATAATCTTCGAGTGGTGATGGATGTAGTATATAACCATATGTATAACGCTGCTGAATCTAATTTCCATAAGTTAGTTCCAGGTTATTATTATCGTTACAATGAAGATGGAACATTTGCAAATGGAACCGGTGTAGGAAATGATACTGCTTCAGAAAGAAAAATGATGAGGAAGTTTATGGTAGAGTCCGTCACATATTGGGCAAAAGAATACAATTTAGATGGATTCCGTTTTGATTTAATGGGTATTCATGATTATGAAACGATGAATGAAATACGTAAAGCTGTGAATCAAATTGACCCTTCTATTATACTACACGGAGAAGGCTGGGATTTAAATACACCTCTTGCAGCTGAGTTGAAAGCAAATCAAAAAAATGCAGAGAAAATGAAAGGGATTGCACATTTCAACGATGATATACGTGATGGATTGAAAGGTAGTGTATTTGAGGAGAAAGAAAATGGATTTGTAAATGGAAAGCAAAACATGGAAGATCGTATTAAAAAAGGCATTACAGCAGGTATTGACTACGATACAAATTCGTCTACTTATCAAGATCCGGAACAGGTACTAACTTATGTGGAAGCGCATGACAATCATACATTATGGGATAAACTTGAGTTGACTAATTCAGGTGATAACGAAGAAGTGCGAAAACAAATGCACAAATTGTCTTCTTCGATTTTATTAACATCACAAGGTATTCCATTCTTACATGCAGGGCAAGAGTTTATGCGTACGAAATATGGTGATCATAATAGTTACAAATCTCCAGATTCAATTAACCAGATGGATTGGCTGCGCCGTGCAACGTTTAATAATGAAGTAGATTATATGAAGGGATTAATAGATTTACGCAAAAAATACGCAGCTTTTCGAATGACATCTGCAGCGCAAATAAAAACACAAGTTTCATTTATAGGTGCCCCGAAAAATACGGTAGCTTATACAATAGAGGGGAATAAAAATGAATACTTTACGGTGGCTCACAATGCAAATAGAGAAGCGGTTGAAATAACACTTCCATCGAAAGGGCCTTGGAAAGTACTAGTAGACGGGAAGCAGGCGGGAAGTAAACCACTTTATGTTGTCCATGACAATAAAATTAAAGTTCCTGCATTAAGTTCATTTGTTTTAAAGTTAAAATAATATAATTTCACATACTGTAATTATATTACAATTCAATAAACAAAAAGAGAAGAACTCACCAAGGTTCTTCTCTTTTTCATGTGAAATTAGGGTTTCCATAATTGTAGATATAAGAGTTCTTGAAAGTAGCAAAAGGCAAGACGATGAACCTATTTACAAAATGACAAGAAAATGACAAAACTGTAAGAATGCATGAATGTTTGTAAGAAAGTTCGATGTTTTCCTTTTTCTTTTTTTATTAAAGTGAAAAAGAAGAAAGTGATGTCATAAGAGGTTGATATTTTTAGATAGATACAATAACCAAAACTATTTATGTAATGAAAGTATATGGAAATCAGTAAAACACCTTACTAAAAAGGAGGGATTTGAAATGTCTTTTTCTCAATTTAATATTGATATATTTCGAGCAATTAATGATTTAGGTAAACAATATTCATTCCTAAACTCAGCTGTGGTATTTTTGGCAGAATATATGGTATATATTTTTGCTTTAATTATTTTAGCTTATTGGTTTACTGGGTCCAGAAAAAGTAGAATGATGGTTATTCAAGCGCTGGTTGCTTTTGTAATTGCTGAGGTAATCGGGAAAATAGCAGGGAAATTTCAATTGAATTATCAACCGTTTGCAGTATTGCCTGATGTTAATAAACTTGTCAATCATGCTATAGATAATTCATTTCCTAGTGACCATACGATTCTCTTTTTTTCGATTTGTTTTTCATTTTGGCTTGTTCGTAAAAAGATTGGGTGGTTATGGCTTATACTTGCATTTTGTGTAGCGATCTCTCGTATTTGGGTAGGAGTTCATTATCCTTTTGATGTTGCAATAGGGGCTTTAATAGGATGTGTTTCAGCGTTATTTTCGTATTGGTTAGTACCGAAATTTTCTTCTATCAAGAAGTTGCTTACTCTATATGAAAGAGTAGAGAAACATGTTTTACCATCAAAAAACAAATCAAAGGGATTTTGAGTATACAAGTATGTGAGTCTTTTGAATTAACAAATGTCATTACATTAAATCGTCTTGGAGGTCATTTTAAAGGAAGAACTGTTTTACACTGGAAAGGTGGAAATTATATTAAGACATTTTGCTAACAGGTGATATTTTTCAAGTGATTGCCAACTGTCAGTGAGTGAGTTTCATGTACAGTTATCTACATCCACTGCTAGTAAAGTAAAATAGCTGACGGATATAGTATAAGGGCTACCATTCAACCGTATTTATAATGCTTTTCATCGAGTCGTGTCAAAGCATGTGGACCTTGCTGTTCAGAAGTCAGCAGATCGATACATAAAAGCACTGCAGGGAACACTTTTTAATACATGGGATGTTTCAATATTATCTATAGATATCTGTAAGAAATAAAAATAAATAGATAAGTTTAGAGCATGTTATTATCATTTGTTTAAAACATGCTCTTTGTATTTAAAGTAACACCAGCATACTGACACGTACAAGTTATCAACAATCTTTATGTTGAAAGAATCTTAGTGTACGAATGTTGGTACTACACCTTACTTAGTAATCTCACAATTTAAGACCTGTCATTGGATAAATGTGGGGAGTTCAATCGATTCTGAATAAAATTAATAGTATCAGTTGCAATTTTTTTACGTTTAAGAACTATCCCGGCATGCCCACATGTATAAATATATCGTGTAGGCCTTTCCCAAGATTTCCACAAGTAGTCTGTATCCTCAGAATGCACATATAGATCGTGCTTACCTGAAATTAATAAAATATTTTCTTTTTTTACTTTTGGTAATGCTTGACTCGGTTCAGTGATTTTCCAATAATCTATTAAATCATCATACGTTACACCATGATGTTCCAAGTCTTCTCTAATAAATTTACCTGGAGTTGTATTCCAAATTGAATAAGAGAGTCGATTTGCATAGAAAATGGATGCTAACACATCAATTTCTTCTTCAACAAGAGAGGTTAAGTTAGTAATAAATCCACCTAAACTAATTCCTATTAGAATCAGGGGACCATTTTTATTTGCTTTAATCCATTTAATCAAAGCTCTTAAATCAGCTACCGCTTGTCTAGTTGCTTGTACTGTTCGTTCAATATTTGCACTTACCATATACTCTCCACTGAAAAAGGATTGATCGGGTTTTCTTTCAAAATGATAGGGTAGAGTGAAATAATACATATTCCACTTCAGGCTGGTCATATGATCGTGGAATATTCTTTTCACACGTTCGTTAGAATCCATTCTCCAACCGTGAACAAAGATAACATGAGGTGCATTTTCATTTTTATGTAAGAATAATTCCCCAGTTACAGAGTCGTTGCGTGAATCACCGGATTGAACTGAGCTTTTATATTTGAATTGCCCAGCCATGTATTCCTTTTCCTGTTTTGAATGCTTAATGTCAAAATGAATATGTGATGGTTTTACTTTATAAAAAGATTCTATGTCCTTTATATTTAATGAAGTGTTAGAAAGGGAAGTATACTGAAACGCTACACTTCTTTTTTTGTGTAAATCATATAAGGCGTACCGATCAATGAGTTTTGAAAAAATCAAATTAACCTCCTCCAAAATACATATTGTTTAAAACATGGACAAAATTTATGGTGTAAATTAATTATAAAATATTCTCTTTTCCTAATAGTAGGTGATAAATTTGCATATCATATTATAAAGCTTGCAATAAAATAAAACTATAAATAAATTATACTAAAATCTAAAAAGCAATTTAATATTCTTATTCATATAAAAGAATATTAAATTGCTTATTTTCGTATTAAAAGATGCACCTTTTAAAGTGACGTGATTTGTATGAGATACAGTAACTATATTAAAATCCCTATTATAGATATCCAAATAGGTTTCTCTATATTTATTGTATAGAAATTACACAGTAAATATTTTTTGTGCTACATACATTAAATTAATCTTAACCTTTTCTTTTATATAAATTTATTAAACGGAATAACTCCTTACCAATATTCAAAAACGGCTGCGTTTTTGAATTTGTGTTCTAGCTTTTCTGAAACAGGTAAATAACTACACATAAACTCCTTATATCTCTAGTTAAACTACCGATTAGCTCCATATAAACTCTAGATAACCTATATAGAATACAAGATATCAAGGAGGTAAGAAAAAATGAATTTTATGAAACGAGCAATTCTCAGTATGAAAAAAAGGATAGGAACATCGTTAATTTTGATGGCAGTTTTTCTGATTGTTACAAATTTGGTTCTTTCAGGTTTCACAATCCAAAATGCATCAAAAAAAGCAGCGGATGCTGCAAGAAAAAAACTTGGTGCAGATGTTACTTTAGGTCTTGATTTCGACAAATTAGGTCAAAAAGCTAAGGAAACTGGAGAAATGCCAAATCCGCCGCAGCTCGATACAAAAGAAACAGATCAATTAGCAAAGTACAAGTATGTAAAAGACTATAATTACATAGCTAACACTTTCGGTATTTCTGATGGACTTAAACTAGTAGGAGCTTCAGAAGGAAAAGAAGAAGGTAAAGCGGGAATGGCGGCTGTGCGAGGCGGTTCAAGCTCTGGTACAGAAATAGATATGAATGCTTCTTTTATGATTGAGGGAGTTCGCAAGACTGCATTACAAGAAAGCTTTAAAAACGGAAAAAGTAAAATCATTGATGGAAAACCAATTACAGAGCAAATGAAGGATCAGAATGTAGCTTTAATGGAAAAACGATTAGCGGAATTAAACAATTTGAAAGTAGGAGACAAAGTTAAAGTACAATCAGGGGATAAGAAGGAAATCCTTGAGGTTGAAATTATCGGTATTTACGAAACCAATGAGCAAGCAATGAGTCAACAGGCTCCTCCTATAATGGATCCGGCTAATAAACTATATATGCCACATTCAACTATGAAAAAATTAGAAGTGGATCAAGGTATAAGTAGTGTTCAAGTCGTGTATTTCTTGAATGACCCACAATATATTGATGCATTTAAAAAAGAAGCAAAAAAATCTAATATTGATTTTAATTATTATAAATTAGATGCGCATGATTCATTGTACAAGCAAATGATTGGTCCTATCGAAAATATCTCTTCGACTTCTCAAATGATTATTTATATTGTATCGATTGCAGGTGCGATTATTTTAGGATTAATCATTATGCTATCAATTAAAGGACGTCGTAAAGAAATGGGAATTCTATTGTCCATTGGAGAGAAAAAGTGGAAACTGATGGCACAGTTCGTAGTAGAAGTAGTATGTGTCGCTATTTTAGCATTTGGATTATCCATAACAACAGGAGCTAAAGTTTCTCAATATATCGGGGATAATTTACTTTCGAATGAAATTGCTACTGCGAGCGAAGAAACAGATACCTCGCAACATGGTACTGTAATGATGGCTGGACCTGGTGGTACTCTACAAAATCAAAAAGAAGATCCAATTGATAAAATTGATGTAAGTGTAACAGGAGAAGATGTAGGGAAAATGGGGGGGATTGGACTAGGTATTGCTATAATAGCAACGCTTCTTCCAGCATTATCTATTCTACGTTTAAACCCAAAACAAATTCTTTTAAAAGATGAATGAGGAGGCTCGATATGGAGACGATTTTACAGTTTAAAAATTTGGATTATTATTATGAAAGTAATGGGAAAAATGTAGCGATACTAGATAATGTTAACTTTTCTTTTCAAAAAGGACATTTCTACACGATTTTAGGACCATCTGGCTCTGGTAAAACCACAACTCTGAGCTTAGGTTGTGGACTGGATGTCCCTAAAAATGGTTATGTACTGTATAATGGCAAAGATATTAGAAAAATTGGTTTGGATCGATACCGTAATCAAAATGTATCTGTAATTTTCCAATCTTATAACTTAATTACCTATATGACCGCTCTTCAAAATGTCTTAACAGCAATGGAAATTACAGGTGTTAAAGTGCAAAATAAAACAGCAAGAGCATTAGAATTATTAAAGAGGGTAGGACTCACAGAACTTGAAGCGAAACGAAACGTATTGCAACTAAGCGGTGGACAACAACAGCGTGTAGCAATTGCTCGAGCACTATCTTGTAATGTTGATTTACTGATTGCAGATGAGCCGACAGGAAACCTCGACGAGGAAACCGCAATGGATATAATAGAACTGTTTCAAGAACTTGCACATAAAGAGAATAAATGCATTATTGTTGTGACTCACTCACAGGAGGTTGCTAAAAAATCAGATCGTGCAGTGTATTTAAGTAAGAAGAAGTTAGTCATAAATGAAATCTAATATAAACATCGTAGCTGTTTAATTCACATATTTTTCAAAAACTAGACCTTTCAAAAGCTTATATTTGAATTATAATAAAATCAAGCCATAATCAAAATGGTCTCCCTGTACTGAATGTTAAAATAGTTTGTCGTTCCCGTTTTAATAATATTTTTAAAAGAACTTGTAGGATATTCTACAAGTTCTTTTTATTATAATTGGTTACCTATCATGGGATAATTACACATAAAAAACGGGACAATACCTAGATATATAATCTAAATGCTGTCCCATTTACCTGTGTATCTGTATAGTTATTGTAGAATCAAACCTACAATCATAATTAAACTAAATACTATCATCCAACCAAAGGCACAATAGCCAAAAATACTAATCCATTTAGGTAATTGATTCATGTTAATTTTATTTGTGGGAACTCCTTGCATAGAAAACATCATTTTTTGATCTCTATCTCTATTATTTTGTTGTTCATACATAATATCATCACCTTTCCAGAACTATTGTGTTTATAGTATATCAGCCTAAATAAAATTATGTACAGAATAAGAGGGGATAACATATATATTATGTGGTGAATTTTATAAATAAAGACATTTAATTGCCATGGTTCTAAGCGCTAATCCGTTATAAATTCTGAAAAAGAGCCCTACATAAATAGGACTCTTTTTCTTCAAATATTAAGTTGCTGGATATACATCAGAACCAAGGTAACGTTCTTTTATAATTTGAAGATGATGAAGCTCATGACCAGCAATGATGTATGCTAATGCACGAACTGTAACTTCAGAATTATTCGCATTTCCTCTTTGTGACCAAGCTTCTTTATCTAAGCTTCTAAGTAAATACAGGGTAGATTGGCGAACAACTATTAAATTCTCAAGAAGATCTTGCATAGATTGCTTATCAAAAGCAGCTCTAAGAACATACATATCATCATTATAGCCTGGAAGTTCTGCTGTCTCGCCTCGAGCGATAGATAGCAATCGATACGCCATAATCCGTTCTGTATCTGCTATATGACCCATTACTTCTTTTATACTCCATTTAGTAGGAGCATACCGGAAAAGTCCCTCACTATCAGAAATTTCCTTTAATAAGAGATTCGTTTCCTTCATTTGTTGTTCTAGAATATGTATGATATTTCCGTCTGATACCAAGTTGGTATACGTTGCATAATAGGAGTTATATTCACTTACTTGTGGCCTTATTTGCATACGAATCATCCTTTATGTTTTATGTTTTATGTTTTATGTTTTATGTTTAATCTTTACATATAGCTTACCATAAAAGAATTTTAAATTAATCTGAAAAATGGAGGGAAATATGCATTTTTCATCTTCCTTTTCAGTTTCATAGATGAAATGCATCTCAAATAAGAGAATCTAATTTGCTGCTAAGCGGAATTTCGTTTTTGCTGTTATAGTAAAAGATAAATATGTAAATTGAATACAGTTTGTCACCACTTATGATAATTACCATTTAAGAAGCAATATATATCATTAAACGAAAAACCTGTTAATAAGTTTATACTTACCACAAAAACAAACAAACTCGTCCTATTTAAAGGAGAGTTTGTTTGTTTTTGTGTTTAGATAATGGAATACTCATGCAAAATTGTACACTATGTTCCATATTTTTTATTGAATACTTTATATCTAGCGTTTCAAGAATTTGTTTAACAATATATAGCCCCAAACCATTTCCTCCAGTATTTCGATTCCTTGATTTTTCAATTCGATAAAATGGTTTGAAAATTTGTTGTATCTCTTCATCTTTAATATTGACACCTGTATTTATAATTTGCATTTCGATTTGACTTTGTTTAGAATCCTCACTTAACTTTATATAGACTTTTTCATTATGTGGTGAATACATAACCGCATTATGGACAATATTTTTACATGCTTTTTCTAAAAGGGCACAATCTGTATAAATAGCAAGGCCAAAATCAATTTCTTTTATTATTTCGATGTTTTTTTGAGAAGCAAAAAATTCGAGATCTTTTGTAATTGTCCCTATTAATTTTGAAAGATTAACTTTCTCTACTTTTAGTTTGAAGGTGTGTTGTTCTAATTTCGATACGCTTAAAATTTCACGAACTAATTGTTCCATACTTTCAATAATTTGATGATTCTTCTTTAAATATTGATCGCGATTTTGATAAGGGCCAATATTGTATATCATTCCTTCTAAGTATCCTTTCATTACAGTAAGAGGGGACTTTAATTCATGTGCTACAATCGCAAAAAACTCTCTGCGTTTTGTTTCTATTTCTCTTTCTTTTTCAATATCATTTTTTAATTGTTCATTTGCTTTTTTTAAATCAAACATAGCTTGTTGCAAGTTAATAGACATGTCATTCAAACTATTAGATAATTCTCCTAACTCATCTGTAGAGCGAACCTCAATTTTTTCGGAGAAATCTAAATTTGCCATCTTTTGTGCACCTTCATTAATATAAATAAGTGGCTTTGTAATAAACCTGGAATAAAAATAAGCACTCCCTATACCAATAACGAGCACAATGATACTAATATAGGGGAGAAAGCGTACTAAAACCTGTGAAGCTTCATCAATCGGTTGAAATGTAGCAAACACTACAAGCGTTAAACTACCATCTTGAAATTGAATTGGTTTCGTAGCGTTATATGAATTGCTAAGGGTACTTGCATTCTCGAATCGTGTTGCTTTAGTAACTACTGTTTTTTGCGTACCACTTTGAATAAAAGAAAATGAAGGAGAGTAAATAATTACTCCTTCTTTATTTTGAAGATAAAGCATCGCATTATTTTTTTTTGCGTATTCATCAAAAAGTGGTATCGCATCTTGAAACGTAAGATTTTTAGATTTATCAATGATTTCGTTTATCCCTGTTTGAAGTTGATCTGTTTTATATTGCTCATAAAACGTAGGGAGAAAGAAGTATAAAGTTAAATAAATCAATACTGCAAAGGATAACAAAATGAGAGATGTAGTCATAAAGAGTTTGTAAGTAATTTGCTTCATCTTCATGAGTTTCACAATACTATTCATCAATTTTATAACCAATACCCTTTATTGTTTTAATATAAGGGATAGCTAATTTTTTACGTAGATTTTTAATATGTGTATCAATTATTCGTGTTTCTCCAAAATAATCGTACCCCCAAACCTTCTCTACGATATTTTCTCTTGTAAGTACTTTTCTCTCATTTTGAAATAGTAGTTGTAGAATTTCAAACTCTTTTGTCGTTAATATAATTTCAACGTCATTTACATATACTCTATATGCATCCACATCGATACGCACTTCTTTAAATATCAAATGATTATTTACATTTTTATCATAACTTCTTCTAAGTACAGCTTCGACTCGTCTAATCAAAACATGAAATGAAAAGGGCTTTGTTATATAATCATCGATCCCAAGGTCGAATCCTTTCATTTGATCTTCCTCTTCTTCCAACGCAGTTAGCATAATAATTGGTACGTTTGACTGACTTCGAATCATTTTAGAAACTTCAAACCCATTAAGATTGGGCATCATGACATCTAGAAGAATTAAATCAAATGATTGCTTATTAAATTGTGTCATACCCTCTAGTCCATCTGAAGCGACTACCACTGTATAATGCTGTGTCATTAAAAATTGTTTAATTAATTCCTGAATTTCTTGATCGTCCTCTACCACGAGAATATGATAGTTTTTCATAATATCACCTCTGGTAGTCATTATAGCCGTACTATCTGGAGTTTATGTGGAGATACAGTAGTAAACTTCATAGGACGTTTACTACTAAAAAATATTATTAGCTATATTACTTTTTTATGGAGAAATAATTGCTTTAAAAAACTTATCGTATGAATTGATGTACGATTAATATTTACGAAAAACTAATGTATACTAATGTGAATTGTATGTAGCTTCTTAAAATTTGTGAAAATATACTTTTGCTTCTTTACCAAAAGAGGAAAGGGAATTTCAATATAGAAGAAGCTACTGTAATACTAGAGTGTGCGCCGAGAACTTTGGATTTCTTTCATCTAGTTTCTATTTAATCGTTAATCACTACATAACAATGTTCTTGCTGAACCAAAATTTTAAAGGTACAAACTTGGAAAGATTTATATAATGCTAGAAAGGTTGTGAAATTATTTGATGGGTTATAAAGCGATGCTGTTTGATTTAGATGATACATTACTTGATAGGGATAAAGCAGTAGAGGCATTATTTTTAATTGTTTTAGAAAAGTGTTATGAAAATGTAGATGGTGCGGCTAAAAGCAACATGTTACAGAAATTTTAAAAATACGATAAAAGAGAATATGGCATAAGTAATAAAACGACAGTTTTAGAATCATTGTTTGATGAATTCACGCCGAAGTATAGATTGCCACGCAATTACATTCAAGATTTTTGGAATAATAATTTCCCTAGATGTTTTTCAATAGACAAAAATACTATTCATTTCTTAAATCAAATAAAGAAGCACTTTAAAGTTGGAATTATAACAAATGGCTCAACTCAGAGGCAAAAAGCTAAAATATTTAACACGAATTTAAATAAGTATTTTGAAACAATCATTATTTCTGAAGAAGTGGGATTTAGTAAACCTGATAAACGTATATTCGAACTAGCATTAAATAAGTTAAATTTACAACCGGAAAATACTTTATTTGTTGGGGATGACTTAGAAAAGGATATTGCTGGTCCTCAAAATGCAAATATAAAAGGTGTGTGGTTTAACCCTCAGAAAATCAAGAATACTACTAAAATACAACCATATGCCGAGATTAACACTTTGGATAGTTTGTTAAGTTATGTTACACCACAATATTTTTATAACAAGTAAAAGTAATTCCATATATATATTCAAAAATACAAAAAAAGAGAAACTATCATTAATTTCATTGACCGTATTAGTAAGAAAAAATAGATATTTACAACAAAAAATAGAGGCCATTTTAATAGCTGTGGCTAATTTAATCTATGATTAATACGAAGTTTTGTAAAACAATTTTACTCATACTGTGTAAATTATAAAGGGGGAGGACTATGGAAATAAAGAAAGTAGTAATCGATGGAATCAATATTGCGGTCATTGGGAACGATAAGGTATTAATATCGGATGTTCAGTCTGCATTAGATACTATGGCAACAGTTCAATATGAGGTAGATGCGAAACATATTATTATCCATAAATCTTTAATAAGTGAAGATTTCTTTGACCTAAAAACACGGCTTGCGGGCGATATCCTTCAAAAGTTTATAAACTACAAGGTAAAGATTGCTATTGTTGGAGATTTCTCTATGTATACTAGTAAAAGCTTAAAAGATTTTATTTATGAATGTAATAAAGGGAATGACATTTTTTACTTAGCAACTGAACAACAAGCAATTGAAAAACTAAGTACATTAAAGTAATAATTATATCCTGCTAAATCCCCCCATTTCACTTAGTTCATAATTATATACGATATAGAAGAACTGATGTTTGTGGTAAACTAAGAGATGAATAAAGGGGGAGTTTTTTTGAACAATTTTAATAATATAATCCAAAATTTAAATAATATAGTTTACAAACCTAACAACTTAATGATTACGAATCTAAAAGAAGAAAAGCAAAACGCAGAATATGCCGGATGTTTATTCCACTTAAATAACAAAACCATTCGTTTTAGAAAATCAAAAGTTACACCTAATAAAATTGGTCAATTTGTTTCTTTTTGGGAGAAAGATGAAAATATGCGAAATAGAGCTTTCTCTTATGAAGCTGCTCCTGATTTATTAGTAATCACTTGTATTGCTGATAATAAACTAGGGCAATTTATTTTTCCTAAAGAGATTCTTCTTAAAGAAAAAATATTGAGAACACAAAGTCAAACAGGGAAAATGGCAATGAGAATTTATCCTGTTTGGGATACCACTGTTAGTAATCAAGCTAAAAAGAGCCAAACGTGGCAACTTCAATATTTTGTTGATTTAAGTGATAGTAATAATTTGCCTATAGATAAACTATTAAATTTATATTCGTAGCTTTTGATTTGCCCCAAAAAGAAGTGATTACAAAAAACATGTGTAATGACACCTCCTATGTGAATCGTAATTTTTGTACCGGTACAGTTAAATGAAATGTACATTGTTACAGTGCCCCTTAAAATTTACAATCAGCATATATTATTTAAACTTATAAATTTTTAAGGGGTGCTAAATATGACAAGTTTACAAGATCAGCTTTTCACAAGATTAAATCTTAAAAAACGTAATGATGTAACGTTTGAAGAATTACCTACCATACTCTTTTCGTTTGCGCATACTATACCATTTGAGAATTTAGATGTTATAGCACGAAATACGAATCAGATCTCTCTGGAAAACTTACGAGAGAAAATTTTAACTAGTTCCCGTGGTGGACTTTGCTACGAATTAAATACTCTTTTTTACTATTTCTTAAGAGACTGTGGCTATGATGTACAACTGGCATTAGGTACGGTGTATAAAAACGATATAAATACATGGGCACTTGAGGATGGCCATATAACAATTATTTTAACTTATGATAATGTACAGTATTTAATTGATGTAGGTATAGCTTCGTTAGTACCTCTTGTTCCTGTACCTTTTACTGGCGAGTCGGTTTCTTCAAAAAATGGTTCGTACCGGGTGAGACGGAAAGATACGAATAAAGGAAATTATGTTTTAGAAAGAATAGATGCTGCTGGAGAATGGAAAGTTTGTCATGCTTTTTATAAACATATTATTGATGAGATAGTAGTAAATGATGTTCAAAGAAGAGTGATAGAAGATGAGAAGTCTATTTTTAATAAAGGACCAATTGCAGTAAAGTTGACGAACTCTGGCCATATTTCATTAACGAATACAAGTTTAACCGAAATTATTCATGGGGAAAAAACTAAGCGTGAAATTACAGAAGATCAATATAAAGAGTTTTTATATACTTTATTTGCTATTAAGTTATGAATAATAAAGATAGCCGGTTCTTATTCAGAAGCGGCTATCTTTATTATTTTTGGTGTAAATGGTTTTCTTCTAATATATTTCGGAAACTTCGGTATAGTTAATGTTTTTAATGTTTCCTCAGCTTCTTCATATGTATGAAAAATTGGTCCTTTTCCATCATCCCCTTGTAAAACTAGCCCTTCATCTCGGATTACATATGGCATAAAACCACCCCATCTAGTAAAGAATTATGTTCTTTTGCAGCAGAATAATACGATTTAAAGTTTGATTTTCTTAATACATATAATACACTAGAACAGTACGAAAAAGTATGTACAATGAATTTTGAATGTAAAGGAAGATTATTATGTCAGTTATTGATAAATTGAAACTTAATAAGTATACAAATATGGTCATTATTAACGAACCAAGTGATTATGACATTTTTACAGGTAAAGAAACTGCATTCTCAAAAGAACACGATGCTATCTTTATATTTGTAGAAACGCTTGATGAAATGGTGAAACAAACGAATTTTATTATTAGTAATGAAGAATTACTAATTGAAAAAGGTTACGTATTCTTCGCATATCCGAAAAAAGGTAATGCGCGTTATAGTACGTTTATTCACCGTGATGAAATGTTTCCGGCATTAAACGTTGGAGAAGATGGTTATGTGGGAGAAAGCGATATTAAATTTGCACGAATGGTAAGTATGGATGAAGTCTTTACTGTTGTTGGTTTAAAACGTGAAAAGAAAAAAACAACAAAAACATCTGCTATGAGTCAATGTGTTGCCGATTATGCAGATCGAATTAAAGATGTTGAAGCATTATTAGCTAATCATCCGAATGAACTTAAGTTTTATCAAAGTTTAACGCCTGGATACCAAAAAGATTGGGCACGTAATCTTTTTTCTGTGAAACAAGAAAAAACACGTGAAAAACGTCTAGAGAAAATGATAGAAATCCTTTCACAAGGCTATAAAACAATTGAATTATTCCGTAAGAAGAAAAAATAATGATTAAGGAAGTCACAATGCTGCAACAATTAATTGTGATGAGTACATTGAAAAAAGCATTCCTTCCATTATACTAAGGAATGTTCTTATATTTATATAATTAGCAAAAGAGAAAAGGTGTTTGAAATGAAATCGTATATTGTAGTTGGATCAGGAATTTTAGGAGCGTCTACTGCTTATCATCTTGCTAAGGCAGGTGCGAATGTTACTATCGTGGATCGCCAACAATTAGGGCAAGCAACCGATGCAGGAGCAGGTATTGTATGTCCATGGCTATCACAACGCCGTAATAAAGCATGGTATAAAATCGTTAAAGGCGGTGCACGTTACTATTCTTCGTTAATTCAGCAATTAGAAGAAGACGGTGAAACTGACACAGGATATAATCGTGTAGGTGCAATTAGTTTACATACTGACGAGAAAAAGTTAGATCAAATGGAAGAGCGAGCTTATAAACGACGTGAAGATGCCCCGGAGATTGGTGAAATAACTCGCTTATCAGCTGAAGAAACAAAAAAATTATTCCCAGCATTATCAGACGAATATAGTTCTGTTCATATTAGTGGTGCTGCACGAGTAAATGGAAGATTATTACGCAATGCATTAATAAGTGCTGCGAAAAAACATGGTGCAACTTTCATAAAAGGCGATGCTATATTAGTCCGTGAAGGAAATCATATTACGGGAGTTACAGTAAACGATGAAACAATTTTAGCGGAAAAGGTTATTGTAACTGCAGGCGCATGGGCGAATGAAATCTTGAAACCATTAGGAATTAATTTCTTAGTTACATTCCAAAAAGGACAAATTGTTCATCTGCAAATCGAGAATACAGCAACAGAAAATATGCCAGTTGTTATGCCACCGAACGATCAATATATTTTAACGTTTGACAATGGGCATGTCGTAATTGGTGCAACACATGAGAATGATACTGGTTTCGATCATCGTGTAACAGCAGGTGGTTTACATGAAGTATTTCATAAGGCATTAACAGTTGCACCTGGCTTAGAAAATGCTACAATGCTTGAAACGAGAGTTGGATTCAGACCATTCACACCAGGATTCTTACCTGTTATCGGACCACTACCTAAATTTGAAGGAATTCTCGTTGCGAATGGATTAGGGGCTTCGGGTTTAACAGCTGGTCCATACTTAGGAGCGGAACTTGCTAAACTAGCGCTCGGACAACCGATTGAATTAGATTTAAATGATTATGACGTTGCTGGCGCAATTGAATAATATGGAGTACTGCTAACATTTATGAAAAACCATGCTAAACAAATTCGACAGAGAATAAGTAGTTTTTCCTCTGTTAAGAGTAAGCCTGTTTATGAAAAATAAAATTATTTAAAAATAGAGGGCCGACATTATAAACCTGCATTAATAATGTAGAATTGTGATGGCGGCTCTTTATTCATATTGATTTAAAACTTATTTTCGAGAGGAGGTTAAGTAATGAGAGCGCCATATCAAGTATTGATATTTCCTTATATAAAAACTGCCGATTCTATTCAATATGCCATTTTTAACCGAAGTGATTATGGTTATTGGCAAGGAATAGCTGGTGGCGGAGAAGACGGTGAGATTCCTATTGAATCAGCAAAACGGGAAGCGTTTGAAGAGGCTGGTATTACAAGAGAATGTCCATATATACAATTAGATTCTGTGTCTTCGCTACCAGTAGAGGATGTAGTTGGAGGATTCCTTTGGGGAGAAGAGGTTTATGTAATAAAAGAATTTTCTTTTGGAGTTAAAGTCCCTACAAAAAACATATCATTATCTAAAGAACACTTCAATTATAAATGGTTATGCTTTGAGGAAGCAGTAACGCTTTTGAAATGGGATAGCAACAAAACAGCATTGTGGGAATTAAACAAAAGACTATTAAAACAATAAAAGTTTTTGCTAACAAAAATAGTTGTGGAAGAAGAATTGAACCATTAACAAACCTTTGCTACACTTCTAAACAATGTTTTATAGATTTGGCATGGGTAATGAACGAAGAGAACTTGTACTAAGAAAAGCCCTATACAGTTGACTCTGAAAAAATGAAAATAATTAGAAATATTTTTATATCGTACGGTTTTTGGCTATGAATAACGGAATAAATATTAAGTATTCAACAGTTTAAATAAAACGAGTTAGCTTTTTATTTTAAGAAGAAAAATGACTCGTTTTATGCTAAAATTCGCTTAGTGTATATTTTCGTTAAAATGTGGGTGGGCCCCCTTTTAGCAAAAGCGGAGTGGGAATGATGAGTATAAATAGTTTTGTGGGATTGATAAATGACGAATTATTAAAAGAGGTAAGTATCAGAAGTGAGGATGAATTCGAGCCTGTAGTAGTTAAAGATATTCCTAGACTTTGGAAGTGTTTAGGAACAGGTAATTATGCCGCAGTATTCATGCACAAAGAATACAAAGATTGGGTAGTGAAAGTTTACGTGCGAGAAGGAGAAGGAATTGAAAAAGAGTCAGAAGTATACCGAAGAATTGGAGATCATCCTTCTTATTCAAAGCTTATATATAAAGGAGAAAATTTCATAGTATTGAAACGTTTAAAAGAAATTACCTTATACGATGCTATTCATAAGGGGATTAAAATTCCTAAGCAAGTAATACTTGATATTAATGAGGCTTTAGAGTATGCGAGGGAACAAGGGTTAACTCCTTGTGATGTTCACGGGAAAAATGTGATGATGGAAAAAGGAAGAGGATATGTAGTCGATGTATCTGATTTCTTAAAAACAAAAGAAGATAGTAAGTGGAGAGACCTAGAAAAGGCATATTTCACCTTTTATTTTCCTTTCATATATAAATTGCCTTTTCCGGTTAAAATACCGTATTTTATGTTAAACATTGTTAGACGTTCGTACAGAAAATATAAGAAACTTAAAAAGAAATTCAAATTGTAAAAGGACCACATATGTTCCTGAAAACGATTTGAATTCGCATAAATAACTTTAGAAAAATTTAAAATTTTGTTTAGGGGCTACTTCAAGACCTTAGCTTGCTGGGCATATGGTGCTACCTCAAAATATAAAAAGATTAGGAGTGAATCCTAATCTTTTTATTTATACATATTTTTGTTAGTTATATCACTATCAATTCCAAAACGGGATATTTTGAATAAATGAAACCGTTAAATAAGTGTTGATACGGAACCAGCAGTTACTAAAGTTACTATTTTTCGTCCATTCTGTTCTTTTGAAGGTTTTATAAGTTCTGTAATTAACAAAATCCATATTATGATAGATACTATTGAAATAATATTTATAGACATATGTAACACATCCCTTCGTGTTTTTACATAAATATTTCTGCTTTTATAAAATAAAAGCAATTTAACAAGAAAATATGTAACGCATTAAAAATCAATATTTCCCTGTTAAACCACCTTTTTTAAATAGAAATACGACTGATAAAACGATAACAACAGCCTTCAAACTGCCCCAATATGGATAAATAGCATGATCTGTTAGACTAGCATATTGAAAAATATTCTCTAAACCGAAAATTCCTATCATGACTGCTAAAATGAATGAAGCTGATCCATACGTCCCGTTATGATAGAGGGTAAATAAATAGACTGCGAAAATTAGTGGTAAGATGATTTGTAGTACGATTATCATAGTTCGTCCCCCATATTATTTATAATTATATTATATACAAAATTGTAATAAAAAGGAATACGACTTATTTGATACTAACAGAACTACTCTAATCATATTCTTCTATAAAAAGAAGAAAAAGGGGTGTACAGTTAATTGACAAAAGTTAAAGTTAGTTTACGACCCATTGTTCATAATATAAATTTACCAACCGTATTGAAAACAACAATACTTCCAGGCGAATCGACCGAAAGACTATTTATCGCAACCCAATTAGGAGAGATTTTTTACATAGGGAATGGAGTTATAAAGATATTTTTAGATATTCGTCACCTAATTATTAAATTAGGTACATTTGAAGAAGGTGTTTCTAGTAGCGGTTATGATGAACGCGGATTGCTTGGACTTGCGTTCCATCCACAATTTTATCAAAATGGGTTATTTTATCTTCATTATTCAGTAGCTGGAACTCAAGGACCAGGTGCATTTTCTGAGCAATTTAAACCGAATCCTTGTGACCCTAAAACGTTAAATTTAAAGTGGGTTAATAGAAATACGCAATATGATCACATTGATACAGTAGAAGAATGGACTTTACAATCTAATGGTCAAGCTCAAAAGCGACGAACATTACTGAATGTAAGAAGACCATTTTTTAATCATAACGGAGTCAATAGTTTAAACTTTTCACCTGAGACTGGAAAACTTGTTTTTACAAATGGAGATGGCGGATCAGGTTATGATCCATTTAATTTAAGCCAAGATGATTTAGAAATAGCAGGTAAAATAATTGAAATCGATGTAAGTAAAAATACATTTATAAATAACCCTCCTGTAGTTACACGCTTCGATGAACTTCCTTTATCTATACAAGAAACACTTACAGTAATTGCAAAAGGAGTACGTAATATAACCGGCATTTCATTTCAAAGGTTTTATAATCAATATATCAAATACGCCGGAAATGTCGGACAAGATATTGTAGAGTCTATTTTTTCATTTGTTCAATATAAACCTATACCGGTTACAGAACTTGTTCAAATGCATTTTATGAGGCTCACTCCCAATCAAGATGGGTTTATCAATTTTGGTTGGAGAGGATGGGAAGGGGATTTACCTACTTCTTTTATACGGCATTGTTCCGAAAATCAGACTTTGGATGAAAGAACAATGACTTATTATGATGAAACAATACAAACTTCAGCGAGGCGTATTCTGCCTCTACTTAGTTATTTTCATCAAGATTCCAGACCCGATAAGTTTGGAGGAACTTCCCTTACAGGAGTTCAGCCATATATGGGAAATGCAATTCCAAATTTAACAGGTAGCGTAGTGTTTACTGACCTTGCTAAGAAAGAAGATTCTCGACCGCCAGTTAAAGGTGTTTTAGCCTATACTAGAGCAGGTACAGACGGTAAACATACTGACTTTCATGCTATTGAAACCAATTATGATTTTGGTACGCAAGCAGCTTATTATATGAGTTTAGGAACAAATTTGAATCAAACTAAATTATATTTAGGAGTTTACGGTTCTATGAAAGTAACTGATTTTAACAAAGGTACCATTTTTGAAATTATCCCTTAATACGATACAAATTATCAGTCTAAAAATATAATATAAGGAATTCATTCTGTTCCCAAAACGCACGACTTAACTTATCCCCCTAAAAATCTTCAATGTATGAGCATCTATTAACTTGCAGAAAGTAACTCATAAACCGTATGTGTACGAATAATATAGAAAGTAATGAATGAGGTGTCTTTAGGGGGGATTTTAATGAATCGGTTTGTACGTTATTGGTATCAACTGATGATAGAACATGATACGAGCTTTGTTCATAAAAGAAAATTGTCCCTTGCGAATAAGTTAGTACTTACAGCTTTGATGAGTACATTAGCCACCATGTTTCAAGCAGCAGGAAACCTAGTTCCTGGTATAGGTTTGCTCATTAGTCCATTTTCGACATTACCGATTTTTTTTGCTATTTTCTATTCTATTCGTGAGGGAATACTTTCTTATATTCTTACTATTTTTCTATTATTTATTATTGAGCCAAGTGAACTAATTATCTTTCCTTTTACTACAGGCTTATTAGGTCTAGCCTTAGGACTAGCCTTTTTAAAATTTAAGAGGAGAATTTGGATAGTTTCTTTTTCAGCAACGTGTCTACTTATAGGTATTATGATCGTTCTCGATGTTTTCCGTTTTCCGGTACTTGGTCCTACTGTTCATACAACTATGGACATGAAAATTATTTTATTAATATTTATACTGAGCTTTCTATATTGCTGGATTTATGCAGGTTTTTGCAGAATAATGATGAATAGATTATATAAAGTGTTGTATTGACAATGGCATAATGAGGATTGGAGATTGAATTCATGACTAACGTTGCAGTTAGAAGACCGAATTTGAATGATGTAGATGAACTATATTTATTTTTCCGTATCGTTATTACGAATACATACAAAAATGAAGGATTGTCACAATCATTGGATGACATAGAAAATGAAATTAACTCAAAAAAGCAGTATTTGAAAAGTGATTTTGATAGTAACGGAGAAGGTCGTTACTTTTTATTAGCAATTGATACAAGTAACGATAAAATCATTGGAACAATCGAAATCGGTCCAGCAAGTACATTGATTAATAGTTGTACAGGTGGTGTACTTAAAAATTTGTATGAAATAGGAACTGTATTCATACTTCCGGAGTATCAGAGAAAGGGAATAGGGAGTTTATTACTACATACAATGTTTCTTACATTACTTAGCAGAGGGATAACAGAATATTGTTTAGATAGTGGATATAAAAATGCGCAAAGTATATGGACGAAAAAGTTTGGAAAACCTAGCTATGTATTGAAAGATTACTGGGGAAAATCCAGCGATCATATGATTTGGAAGAAAAGTTTACATGATACACCTATAATATTTGAATTATAAAATGAAATATGCCTCTGAACATAGCTTTTCTTACTTATGTATGCTATTATTTATCTTTATAATAAAAGAGGACGTGAATGAACTTGATTAAAATTAATATTCCTGAAGCTGATGTTTCAATTACTGAACGTAAACAAGTTATTAAAGGAGACGAGCCAATCATTACTCCAATTAATGGATTTATCGATTTCCACTTGTTCCCTAGAGATAAAGGCGGCATTTTTATGTTTTACAATATTAATGACGAACTTCTTTTCGTAGGTAAAGCTCGTAAAATTAGACAACGTATTAAGAAGCATTTTGAAGATAATGTTTCACCAATTAAAAATCACCGTGATGAAGTATACCGCATTGATGCATGTATCGTAGAAGATCCAACAGAAAGAGAAATTTACGAAACATATATCATTAATGAATACAAAGCGAAATATAACGTTGATAAAGTATTTTACAAATAATCAACATTAATAAAAAACAATCCTAGCTAATATGCCAGGATTGTTTTTTATTTAGATTTATTCTTCATATCTTTCTCCTTTTTTCAAATGATTAGCAGCAACAAAACAGATTACACCTATAAATATAAGTACAATACCAACCGTTTTATGTTTTCCCTCAAAGAAAGGAATATCTGAAATAACATTTGTCATACATAGTCCTAAAAATACAAGGATAGGGCCCACCCAAAGTAATACATTACCGAATTTTGTGTGCTTCCACATAATAACCCTCCTTAACCCTCTTTACATATATATCCATAAATGAAAAGTAAATTCATAGAGAAATATAGTTTTTTTCATATCGAAAATTTAACCCTCATATATTGGTACAAGCAAAAGAGAAAGGAGACCATCATGAATTGGTTAGAAGCTTTCATACTAGGTATAATTCAAGGTTTAACAGAATTTTTACCAATCAGTAGTACCGGACATCTTTATTTAGGAAGGCATTTGTTCCGATTAGATGAGGCTGGCTTATTTTTAGATACGATGCTGCATATTGGGACTTTACTTGCGGTTTTTATTTATTACAAAAAAGAATTTATATATTTAATTAAAAACCCATTTTCAAAGCTCATGTTATTACTTATCGTTGGGACAATACCCGCAGTTGTTATTGGTTTATTGTTTAAAGACTTCTTTGAAGATATTTCAAAAACAGGAATCACGATCGGTTGGGAGTTTTTAGTGACCGGATTCTTTCTCTACATGGCAGATAAACAAAAGAATGGTCGTAAAAAAATGGATGACATAACATATAAAGACGCATTAATTATCGGTTCATTTCAAGCTGCTGCTATTTTTCCAGCCATTTCTCGTTCTGGAATGACAATTGTCGCTGCATTATGGAGAAAATTAGATCGTGAAACAGCTGCTTACTTTTCTTTTTTACTTTCGACACCAGCCATTGTTGGAGCTATCATTTTGCAATTTGTAGACGTTTTTCAAGGGAAAGCAGAATCTATTTCTAGTACATCTTTAATTGTCGGAACGTTATCAGCAGCGTTTTTTGGATACATAGCCGTTTCATGGATGATTCAATATTTAAAACGTCACTCCTTAAAAGTATTCGCGTATTACGTATGGGGATTAGGTATTTTAATTTTAACTTTGCAATTTACTGATGTATTTTAAGTATAATGATAAAGAAGTTAATTAGTTTAAGATCCTGTTTCATTCATACAAGGCAGGATCTCTTTTTATTAAGGGGGAAAATATGTTTAATAAGGCTATCGTTATTGGTGGAAGTATGGCAGGAAAGTTTGCAGCAAAAGCATTATCAACTTTTTTTAAAGAAGTAATCATTTTAGAAGTCGGTGAAAAATGGGATGGAAAAGCTTCAAGAAAAAGAGTTCCACAAAGTAATCATCCTCACGTGTTATTAAAAGGTGGAGAAAAAGCAATTGAAGAATTGTTTCCTACTATTACGAATGAATTAATAGAAGCGGGTAGTATTATAAACAACTTTACACGTGATTTGAAATGGCATCAATTCGGTCTATGGAAACAACCGTTCATAGGGGAAGTACATATGATTCAACAAAGTCGTCCTTTACTAGAATGGCATATTCAAAAACGAATACATCAAATTTCAAATATTACTATTAAATATGAAACATTGGTTAAAGGGTTATTGGTAGATGAAAAGCTTAACAAAGTGTGTGGAGTAAAAGTTAAATATTTAGAGACAGACATACAAGAAGAAGTTCATGCAGACCTTGTAGTTGATGCGAGTGGATTTGGCTCAAAAAGTATAGAGTGGTTACGAGAATACGAAATTGAAGTAGAAGAAGAGAAAGTTCGTATTGATTTATTTTACGCAACGAAAATGTTCAAACTTAAAGAAAATGAGAAATTAGACTGTTGCAATGTGCTAATGTCTCCGAGTTTCCCTGATAACCCTTATGGCGTTCTTATTCAAACGATAGAAGATAATCGTTATTTTGTTACTTTCAGTGGATACGCAAACGAGAAAGCACCACAAACAGATGATGAGTTTTATGATTTTGCTGAAAACCTATCAATTTCTAATGTTACAGACTTCCTAAACAAGGCTGAGGGAATTACTGATATAAAGACATACAAAATTCCCTATCAAGTACGCCGGCGATTTGATTTAGTAAATAATGTACCAGAAGGCTTATTAGTTGTTGGAGATGCGCAATGTCGTTTTGATCCCGTTTTCGGCCAAGGCGTATCAGTTGCTGCTATGGAGGCTCACCAGTTGCAATTACTTCTGCAAGGTAGAAAACAACTTGATAAAACATTTACACAACAATTTTATAAAAAGGCAGCTAATATAATAGAAACCCCATGGGATATGACAACAACGGAAATATCACGTCATCCGCAACTAAAGAGAGAATTAACTACAAAACAAAAATTTCAGCTATGGTATACGAAACAAATATATCGACTATCCGCAAGTAATTCTGATGTTTATATTCGGTTAGTACGAGTGATGAATTTAATTCGTAGTCCATTTCATCTTTTTCATCCGAAAGTGCTACTATCTGTATTACTTAATCGAAAGTAATAGCAGGAATATAATTGATTAAAAAAGAATGTATAACAGTTAGTAAATCTAGAAGGAGAATACGGGATGGAAATATACATAGAGCAACTAAAGAAACAAGATGCTAAGGATTTATTTACGTTTGAACTTACGAATAAATCTTTTTTTGAAACAATGGTGCCAAATCGTGGCTCAAAATATTTTGAATTTGAATATTTCCAAAAACTACTAGACGATTTATTAATAGAACAAGCAGATGGAGATTCTTATTTTTATTTAATTCGTAATGAAGAAAAAGAAATTGTAGGGCGAATTAATTTAGTAGATATAGATACGGAAACTCAAATTAGTTCGCTGGGGTATCGGGTCGGAGAAAAATTTACTAAAAAAGGAGTTGCTACAGCAGCCGTAAAAT
Organism: Bacillus sp. BR3(2024); assembly: GCF_039134555.1. Taxonomy (NCBI): domain Bacteria; kingdom Bacillati; phylum Bacillota; class Bacilli; order Caryophanales; family Bacillaceae; genus Bacillus; species Bacillus sp. BR3(2024). The sequence goes on along the minus strand of NZ_CP152433.1, from coordinate 2,571,156 downwards.
TAATTTTAGATGTAGCGAAAAATAATGAAATTACTGAAGTTCATGCTAAAACAACTACTAATAATCTCGCATCACAAATTGTACTAGAAAAAAGCGGATTTTCTTCTTATCAAAACGAATCAGATACAACTTCTGTAGAATTAAATGGAGAACATGTGAAGTTTGTACACTATATTTGGAGAAATACTTCACGCTTATAATAAGGAGGACTTATTCATGAATGATTTACGTTATCCAATTGGCCAATTTACATACAAACGTCCTATAACTGAAGAAATGATTGATACATGGATTCAAGAAATTGAAGATTTACCAAATGAACTAACAAAGGCAATTAAAGATTTAGATCAGAAGCAGTTAGATACACCATATCGCGTTGGAGGTTGGACTGTACGTCAAGTAGTTCATCACGTCGTTGATAGTCATATGAATAGCTACATACGCTTTAAATTAGCACTGACAGAAAAGAATCCCACTATTAAGCCGTATAAAGAAGAGAAGTGGGCAGAGTTACCCGATTCAAAATTACCGGTAGATGTTTCACTAGTAATGCTAGATTCATTACATAAAAGATGGGTTAACCTTTTATATTCTCTAGAAATTGAAGATTTAGAAAAGACATTTAACCATCCTGAAACTGGTGAAACAAAACTTGCTGTTGCAATAGGACTATACGCATGGCACGGACGGCATCATACAGCTCATATAACTTCATTAAGAAAGCGACTAAATTGGTAACATGGAGATTACATTAGAGAAGGCGACAGAAACTGATGCAGAAGTTATATTTCAAATGCAAATAGACTCATTTAGCTCTTTATTACATAAATATAAAGACTATGAAACAAATCCAGCAAATGAAACTATTGAAAAAACTATTTTTAGAATAAATAATCCCAGCAGTAATTTTTATAAGGTGATAATAGATTCGAAACTTGTTGGAGCGATATGTATATCCGCAAAAGAACTACCTTATAAATTTTGGATTAGTCCAATGTTTATTCATCCAATCTATCAAGGGAAAGGAATTGCTCAGAAGGTACTTATTTTAATTGAAGAAATGTTTCCAGAAGCACGAAGTTTTGAACTTGCTACGATTTTAGAAGAAGAAAGAAATTGTTTTCTATACGAGAAAATGGGGTATAAAAGAACAGAAGTAATAAAGAAATTAAATGATAAAACTACACTTGTTTATTACAAAAAAGAAAGGTAAAGCATTTAAAATACGCTTTACCTTTTTATGTTATTTTAGATTAAATATACAAAAACAATGTATGTTCTTCCAAGATACTCGGGTTAGTAATTTCGAAAATGAATAAAGATACAAAAAACACTACTTTGTCGTAAAGGTTACTAGCGCTTTTTGAATGCTTAAAATACTATCGTCACCTTTAAATTCTTTCGTAATTGGTTCCTCCATACTAGACACCCAAATTTTAAGTTCTGCATCTAAATCAAAATGCCCAGCCGTTTCGATGCTATATTGTGTAATACTTTTATAAGGAATAGAATGGTATTCTGTTTTTTTGCCAGTTACTCCTTGTTTATCTACTAATATAAGACGACGATTTGTAAATACGATTAGATCACGAATTAATTTATAAGCATGCTCTACTTTTTCATCGTCTAGCATAATCTTCTCTAAATCACGTTCTACACTTTCAGAACTCGTATTTGATGCATTTCCTAAAATACCGCTAAATAAACCCATATTAAATTCCTCCTTTAATATATGTGGAATGAATTACTTATATTGTAACATGTTACTCACAAAGATATTATGACATTACTTTAGTAGTTTCTGGTTATTGTTGTAATTCATTTATATAACTTCATCCTAATATCTTATGCTAATATGAAATTAAGAAAAGAGAAGCAGAGGGATATAGTATGAAAAATATCGGTTTAGTATTAGAAGGCGGAGGAATGAAAGGTTTATATACTGCAGGCGTACTCGAATATTTCATGGAAAAGAACTTATTCTTCCCTTATGTAGTTGGCGTATCCGCTGGAGCTTGTATGGGAGCAACCTATTTGTCGCGTCAACAAGGGAGAAATAAGAAAGTAAATACAGAGCTAGTATCAGATTACAGGTATATATCTTATCGAAACTTAATTCGAAAACGTGAATTATTCGGAATGGATTTTTTATTTGATGAAGTACCTAATAAAATTGTACCATTTGATTTTCAAACTTTCTTAAACTGTAATGAACAGTTTGTTATAGGGACAACTGATTGCGAATCAGGACAAGCCATTTATTATAATAAAGCAGAACACGGAAATGATATTTTAAAAATCATTCGTGCATCTAGCTCTGTGCCGTTTATAGCACCTGCTGTAGAATATAATAATCGAAAATTATTAGATGGAGGGATTATAGACCCTATACCTGTTTTGAAAGCCCAAAAGGATGGTTATGAAAAGAACGTTGTAATTATGACAAAGCCAGAAGGATATGAGAAGCAGCGAAATAAATTTTCAGGCCTGGCTAAAATTTTATATAGAAAATATCCGAAAATCGCAGAGAATTTAGTAAACCATTATCGTTTTTATAATGAGACGATATCTTATATGAATCAAGAAGAACAAAAAGATAATTTTTATGTAATTCAGCCAAGTGTACAGCTTCCTATAAGCGGAATAGAAAGAAATAAGGAAAAGCTTGTTAATCTATATAATCTTGGGTATATCGATGCTCAATATCATTATGAAAACTTATTAAATTGGATAGAGAAATAAAGGAGGAGAAAGTTGAAGTTAGGAAAACAAATTATTTTTAAGGAATTGCAGAAAATGCATAGTCCACTTCATAAACCGTTTCCTTATCGTGCTACAGCAAAATTGCAACGAGACCTAAAAAGTAAATTTACCGAAGATGACTGTATAAACGCTGATTTTAATCATTATTGGATGCATACAGCAGCTACTTTAAATTCTATACTAAATGGAAACGAACAGAACATTACGTTTCAACAAATAAAGTGGTTAAGAAAATCGTTTTTTGAGTGGTTTCCGTAATATCGTTTTCTAGAAACAGAAATTGTGAATTATCCCATTTTGTATAGAGATTTCATAAGTTATGAGAAGACCAGGAAGCTATTACTTTATTATCTTACTGAATAAAAGCGAAAACGTACAGGTTACATTACTTGTACGTTTTTTTGTTCATAAAACATTCAATATTAACAACTAGTTTATATAGGAATTCTAATGAGAAGAAAGAAGTACATATAATAGAATGATACAGGGAGGAGAGAGGAATAGCTGTTTTACTTTAAGTTATTGTCCAACTCGAATACAGTTAGTTATTTATGTTAATATATTTCGAGTGAAATCAAGCTTTAAACAAAATAAGTCAACAATGCAGAAGGGACAACATTAACATGGAAAACGTATCAAAAATAGATAAATTGGAATCAATAAAATCTTTACAGTCAACAATCCGTAAACTTGAAAATGCCTTATCACAGATGACTCAAAAGGGCTCAAATACTACTTTAGTGAAAAAAAGACTCAAAGCAGCTAGTATCGGCTTAGCTATGTTAGAAAGTGTTTGGAAGCAAGAAACTCATCATTATACTCAGGAAGATTTAGCAGAAGCTCGTAATGTTCTGATTGGTTTGCTTCCATCAATTGAAAAGATTTACGATAAGTCAAAGCTTGGGAGTCCTCAAAGAACACTTTTAGAAAGAAGAATAAAATCATTGGAACTTTCTATTCAAGCGATTGATCATTTCTCTAATCAATAACTTCTCTAAACACATTACTTACGACTACTTTTATATAGGGATTCTAATGAAAAAACTACATATAGAGTACTACAAAAGAGGAAGAGAGGTGACTTCGATCATTAGTCATAAGTTAGAGCAGCTTAAAAATCAATTAAAGAATGGAAACGAAAAAGCTCTTTATACTTTTTTGCATGAAATCAAATCATACACTACTAATAGAACTATGCCCTATAGATAATCAGTATAAACTTATAACGTATATATGGTTAGGCAATCAAAATACTGAAAATGTTTATGTATTCGGTAGTTTTCCTGGTTGGGATCTGTCTGTAAATCAATTACAACGATTGTTACAGACAGATATTTGGTATGTTACGTTTAGAACAAATAAGAGTTTTATTTCAACTTATTATTTTACAGTAAATGATTTTTTCGAAAATAATTGGATAAAGCGTAGTGAACAGTATCGATTAGACCCATTTAATAAAAATACATTTGGAGAAGGTACCAATAAAGCGTCTGTGTTAAAAATAAGTATGGACATGCAGTATAGCAGTCGTTTCCCTTCAAATCATTATCCATCTGGGAGAATTGAAACATATTCTTTTCATAGTTCGATTTTAAATAACACACGTAAAATTCATATTTATACGCCTCATGATTATTCTCACACTCCACATCTTCAAGAACTTCTCATTGTATTTGATGGGAATTCATTCATTCAGAGCCTTTTAATTGAAAAAACACTTAATTATTTAATTTACGAAAAAGAAATCCCATCTTGCATTGCTGTTGCTATAGATCCTGTCGATCGATTAGAAGAGCTAACTTATAACGATAAAATGAATACATTTTTAACAAAGGAATTACTTCCGTGGATTCAATCTAAGTATCACGTTTATCAAGAAAGGAATCATACAACAATTGCTGGTTTCAGTCTTGGTGGCTTAGCAGCTTTTTATGCAGCACTTCAAAATCCACATGTTTTCGGAAATGTGTTGTCAATGTCTGGATCCGTACATTGGAAAAAGGATAATTATGAAAATACAATTCCTTGGATTGAAAATCAAATTTTATCAATAAATTCTAATACGACTCATCTACATTCTTACATAGCAGTAGGTGAACTCGAAAACGAACCTCTTTTAACGGCTAATAGACGGCTATATAAAGCTTTAGAAGAAATGAAACACCACAAACCACTTAAGAAGAGTTTCAAGGCGGACATGATAGCGTATGGTGGCGAGAAAAGCTATTCGATGGATTAAGGGCATTAGAATTTACAAAAACGACATTAGAAAATAAAAAGGAGAGAGAATCTATGAATCAAGAAGAACTAGATAAAAAACTAAAAAAGCAAGAGATTTTAGTAAAAGATGAGAAAGTTTGGTCCTATACGTATGAAGATCATATTAGTTCTATCGTTAAAGAAGCAGAAAAGAAAGGGTCTTTTGATAATTTACCTGGTAAAGGGAAACCTCTTAATCTTGATAAAGATCTTTCGTACAATCCTGAAAAGCAACTTTATAGAACTTTAGCAAATAATCACGTTTTACCTAGGTGGATTGAGCTTTCAAAAGAAATTGACGATTTAAAAGAAAAGCTAAAAGAAAATACAAATACTGCAGAAGCAGCGGATTTAATTCGAACTATTAATAAAAAGGTATTAGAACATAATCTACTTTGTCCACCAAGCGCGCAAAAAATGAGGGTGAAAATGGATTTTTAACGATTTTCAATTAAGCTATCGCTTACTATATAATTAAGTTAGGCATTTTCAATTCATTACTAAAAGGAGGCAAATATAGTGAAGAATACGTATCAACTTCAAATTCCGAAAGAACTAGAACAGTATCGTAGTATTTTAGAAGAAAGTGTGAAACCGTATGTTAAAGTGTCTGGAACGCAAGCAGAGACAACGCTTTTTGAAAGTAAGTTTGGTGGATATCCGTATTTACCTATAGATCAAGAGCATCCTAAAGACTCAAACGGACAACCTATGATGCTACTTGCGCAGTTAAACCTTGAAGAAATACCAAACATTGAACATATGCCTCAACATGGAATGTTACAGTTTTTCATAAGTGCTGAAGAAGATCTTTTTGGAGCAGATTTTGATCATCCCACAACCCAAAAAGACTTTCGAATTGTTTATCATTCTACAATCACAGCGGATTTAACTAAGGTGATTACTGATTTTAGTTATTTAAACACTTTAGATTTAGAGAATTTTATCATACCCAAAGCAGCAAAACTAAAGTTTGAGTTGGCATATCAACCAGTAACACCAAGAGATTATCGATTTGAAATGATTTTTAATGATAACATTGATTGGGAAGAAATTGTTGATGAAGAAAATAATACAGAATTAGGCGAACTGTATGATGATTTATGTAAGGATCAAGGACATAAAATTGGTGGTTATCCATTTTTCACACAGACAGATCCAAGGGAATGGGAAGAAAAATACCAGCAACATGACATATTATTGATGCAAATCGATACAGACGATTCATTAAATATTATGTGGGGTGATTCTGGGGTTGCTAATTTCTTTATACGTAAGGAAGATTTGTTAAATCTAGATTTTTCCAATGTCATTTACAATTGGGATTGTTACTAGAAGATATAAATAAAATAATAGCAAACAAAAAATCTTCCTGAAGGTGAGGAGGATTTTTTTATGTTAAAAATAAGCGTTATGTTAACTAGAATAAAAAACAATGAGTGTAATGAAAGTCAAGTCTAAATGACAGAAATAACAACAAATAATGTAAAGTTGTAAAACATGTGCAAATAGCAATTAATTCATTAAGTAAAACATAAAATAAAATTACTAATTTATATTTTGTATAGAAATAATTTTTCTGTATAAAAATTTCTTGCCAATCAAAAATGTTTTTAATTCGTTAAATCTTAAGCGATTATTGATTAAGATTTGCTGTGATGAATTTATAACAAATAAAAACGATAAAAACTGAAGAAATTTGTTTAGATAAGATTTAATGTAAATCTCACCAAAAATCTCCGTTTCGTCTCATTAAGTATAGTTTACTTGGGTTTTGATACCTGGTATTGCTTTGTTTCTATAACTGCCTATAATATATATTATGTTAACTAACTTTAAATAATAAACTTATTATAGGTAAGTTAGTTTTTGTGATTAGCCTCCCCTCGTTCTTTTTAATCATTCTGTGTGATGGATTGTTTAGTTATTTATTTTATAAGTTGTTGATGAAAATGTCTCCAGATATAAATTATATTTAAGACAATAAAAAATGCAATTCGTTTTAACTGAACACATTAAACGAATTGCATTGATATGATTCATAATAAGTTTTTAAAATTAGTTTGCTACAGCAATTGCTTCGATTTCAATTAAAAAGTTATCGTTAATTAACTTTCTAACTTCTACAGCTGAACTTGCTGGTGGATTTTTAGTATCAATGTATTGATCTCGTATATCTCTAACAGTGGCCATTTGAGAAATATCTGTTAGGAAATCGGAATTAAGATTTAATAATGTTAATTTTACTACATCATTAAATCTTAATTCCGAAGTTTCTAATGCACTTTTAATATTTTCGAAAACTTGTCGCGTTTGTGTAGCTAAATCACCAATGCCAACTATTTGACCATCAGTGTTAATCGCTACTTGTCCAGATATGTAAATTGTTCGTTTAGCGTTACTAACTTCCACTACATGTGAATATCCAGAAGTTGGTGGCATCGTTTCTGGATTGATAAATTTCTTTTGCAAGGTGTCTCTCTCCTTTTTTATCAAGACAATTGTAAAATCTATGTATTTACTATATTCAATCAATAAAATTAAGAATCCTTTATGATTTAAAAATAAAAAACCTTAGAATAGCTATCTTCATACCTATTCTAAGGTTTTTTAGGATTTTATATTTAGTTATCGCTAGTGGACATTGTTAAATTAATCTTTTCATAATCTCTTTTAAATTGATTATCATTTTTTAGCCAACGTTTGAAAGCCGATTCGCTTATTTCTAAATTTGAACAAGTTATAGCATTACATTTATTTTTCATATATTCTTCAAGGAAACTTTGTTTTCTTTGCTTAACAGCAGTTTGAGTTTGTTTTAATTTTCGATCTTGTAATTGATCTAAACTCAGACTTTCTTTCTGAAACACTTCATATTTTCTATGCAAATAAATATCTTTGTCTTTATAAATCCAATTTGAAAATAGTTGTATTGATTTTCTTCCAGATAAAATAACACGATAATGTTTGTTTTGATTTAGTAAATCGGCTCGTAAATTGCGATTTTGAAGAATTTGATGTAAAGAATTCATAAAGTTATATGATCCACCTACGAAATTAACTGTATAAGTTTCATACTTGACGTAACCATCCCCATCAAAATATCCACGAACAAAATGATGTAAATATTCTTCTGGTACTAAAGGAAATTCAATGTTAAAAGATTTACATGGCATGATTCCGTGAATATTCATTAGATCGTCTTTTATTACTTTACTATTAATGTTTAGCATATATACGCCTGTTTTTTTGTTTTGATAAAGTGGCTGGTTTGTTTTTAGTTCTTTTTTTATATCTTCTAAAATATAACTTTCTTTTTGAGATATACTGACACATTGCTTTTCTTTCTGTATAACACCATCTGCTGCTATAAACCCTAAAATATAAGCCATATTGTTTGACCACGTTTTAAAATAATCTTCTGTTATGTCATACTTTCTCTTCCAACTCCCTATAGCGCGTCTTGGTACGTTATTGTCTGATAAAACCATACGAATATACCTTGCAGACACATTAGCAAGCATGACGATTTCTGAGGTGCTCTTCCCTTCAGTATACAAATGCATGATTTCAGATTTTGATAGTTTACATTTTGATTTCTTTTTTCGCTCTATGTGCACTTACATCCTCTCCTTCCTTTCTTTTATTAGAGACATATTTTCTTCTATAACATACAACGAAACGTATGTTCTTTGTTGCGTATAAGAAGGAATTTACTAAATAAAAACAATTTACATGTACTTAATATTTGTTTTAGCTGCCACTGTGCAATTTGTACTTTATAGATACAAATAATGAATTTGACGAATTTATGAAATACAAGGCAATTTAGATGAAAGGTAAAATAATATAGTTTAAACTACAAATAGCTACAATAACAACATACATAAATTGTTAATCGTAAAAAGGAGAACGAATGAATAAGAAATATACAAATCAAATTCATACTGATATGAGTTTTAAACCGAAAGATATTATAAGTTTAATGACGGATTACTTTAAAATAAAATCAAAGCTGCGTCCTATAAAGGATTTGCCTATCGTTTTATCAAATAAAGATAATGAATCGTTAGAGAGTGTTACATGGTTTGGCCATTCTGCTTCTCTTTTGAAAATAGAAGGTAAAAAACTATTATTGGACCCTATGTTTGGAGATGCCTCTTCCCCATTTCCTTTGTTTAATAGTAAACGCTATAGTGGTACTTTTTCTTTAGAACGTGATGACCTTCAAGAAATTGATGCGATTATCATTTCTCATAATCACTATGATCATTTGAATTACAAAAGTATTATGCAGTTAAAAGATCGCGCAAAGCACTTTTATGTTCCAACTGGAGTTGCACAATATCTTATTAAATGGGGTGTTTCGCCTAGTAAAATTAGTGAACATAATTGGTGGGACGAAATTACGTTTGATAATATTAAGTTAGTATGTGCGCCTGCAAGGCATTTCTCGGGACGTGGTATGACAGATAGAGATCGTTCATTATGGTGTTCATGGCTTATTCTTGGTCAAGAGACTAAAATTTTCTTTAGTGGTGATAGCGGTTATGCCCCTCACTTTAAGGAAATTGGTGATAAATACGGTCCATTCGATCTTACATTAATGGAATGCGGGCAATATGATCCGAGGTGGTCTGCTATTCATATGTTGCCTGAAGAAACGGTACAAGCTCATATTGATGTTAAAGGAGAATTACTTCTTCCGATTCATTGGGGTGCCTTTACGTTAGCATTACACGAATGGAGTGACCCGATAGAACGTATTACGAAAGAAGCTAACCGTTTAGGAGTTAAAATTACAACGCCTCAAATTGGTGAATCTATTACGTTAAAATCTACAAATTATCCTTCATCCGCTTGGTGGAAGGAAATTTAATTTTAAAATATAAAAAGAGCGAATCCTCTTATAAAGAATTCGCTCTTTTTTCTGTATTTAAACTTATTTCACAATATTGGATTTCCCACTATCTAAAACTCTATTTGCTGGTACACTGGACATTTCAATCACTGTATTCATACTTTTATCAGTTAGTTCAATGAGTTCGTTTTCATGTTTTATTTTATTTAAATCCCACACCATCCCATGAAATTCATTATACTGACCACTTACTTTTATAATGCTTTTTGTTTTATTTGAAGGCTGTATTTGAAGATTTGTAAATTGATTCCCACTAATTTCATTTGGCGTAGTTACTTGACTATCCATATAAATCATATTCACACAGTCTTCTAAAGAAAAGTTCATAAAACGATTGGCATTTATCCAAGCTTGTCCGGTGCTCGGTTTTTTTGCTACTAATTTTAGTCCGGTTTCCATTCCTACAATTTTAATGTTTTCGAAGTTAACAAACGAAATTTCATTTTCTTTTCCAGCAGAGTATAAAGAAATTCCGGTACCTTTATTCGTTTCCGTCCAATTGATAATATTTATATCTTTTATTTGTGTTTTGTTCCAAGTGTTATAATATTTATTTTTACCGTCTAAATAAATAACTTCAGAGCTAAATTTAGGATCGTCAATAGCTATATACGCTCCTTCAATGGATGCGTTGTTCTCCAGTTCTAGAACTCTAAAGTTTCCCTCAACTACAAATTGGGATCCATAACCAAATAATAATTTCACACCTTTTTTAACAATGATTGGTGACGTAATTTTATACTTCTTATCATCAAGTAATACCGTTTTAATTTTACTAGATTCTGCTTTATTAATAGCAGATTGTATTTTTATTGAATCATTTTCCCCTTTAAAGTTTTCTACATACAAGTTAGTACTTTTAGCTGCATAGTCTTTTTTATTGTATTGATAAAAAGCAAAAGTAATTAAAACTATACCAATGAGTAAAACAATTATTTTCTTCATCATACTCACCCCATATCGATTAATCTATGGCTTTTATATTGAGGTTATTATTATTTTGCTTTGTATTTCAGATTACCATTGCTGCTTTGTCTATGATTGAATTATATTATGTAGGATTTAGTAAACTGTTTGCTTTACTAATACATCATTCTTATAATGTATTGATTTATGATTTCATAAAACAAAAGTCTGCTTGTACATAATGTAATTCCTTCCTCTATCCCTAATAAGCTCTTACTGGTGATATAAGATGTACTGCTGCAGATTGTTCTCCTGCTTCAATCAATATCGGTCTCATAGAACCGCCAAAGCTTAAAGTAATCGTTTCTTCTTTTATTGCTCGTAAAGCATCAACCATAAAACGCCCATCGAAAGATATATTTAATTGTTTTTCACCTTGAATCGCATCTATTTGTTGCGTTTCGGATATTTTCCCAATTTGAGAAGCGTTTGAAGAAATTTTAATTGTGGATTCGTTTATGATTTCTAAGTTAACATTGTTATTGGCCCATTCACTTGCTAATAAACTTGATCGGTCTACACCTTGTAATATCTTTTTTCTATCTAAGTTAATAATCGTTTTAAAATCATTTGGAATAAGGTTAGAAATATTAGGATATTTCCCTTCAATTAGTCTTGAATATAATGTAGTTGTTCCGAGCGTAAATATAATATGACTCTCTGAAAGGTAGATATATACGAATTTCGAATTGCTGTTCATTAATTTTAGAAGTTCATTAATGGTTGCGCTTGGTACAATACAATTTGCTTTTACATCTGAGGAAAGTCGCGTTTCACGTATCGCTAGTCTATGTGAGTCAGTTGCAGCACAAATAAACTTATTATTAGATAACTCTATATGCACCCCAGTAAGAACAGGTCTAGATTCATTTTTTGCTACCGCAAAGACTGTTTGTTTAAATACTTCAATCAATTGCTCTGTTTCTACTTTGATTTCTGCATGATTGTCTATAAGCGGTACATTCGGAAACTCATCTGCAGGAAATCCATTTAAACTTAATGTGATTTCTTCTGATTGTATCTTAATAATTTGCTCATTCTTACTTTTTATTGCTATATCACTTGGCATTTTCTTTATTATTTCAATAAAATACTTTGCAGGTACAACAATAGTTCCTGCCTTTAAAATAGTTGCAATCTTTTCGTCTTCAATTAAAACAGGAATGAATTTTTCAATAAAAATATTCGAGTTACTTGCAATTAAAGTAATTCCAGATTGATCTGCAGTTATTTTTATACCAGATAATATAGGAATTAAAGATTTTGTTGATATTGCTTTGTTGACTTCTGAAAGTGCTTGAGTGAATTGTTTGTGATTAACGATAAACTCCATTTTTTCCCCGCCTTACATGAGATAATATTTTTATGAAGATTGATGAACGATTGTTCCGTTAAAAAAATAAGGTACTGTTTCCTTCTTTTGTAATAAATCTAATAAATGTTCTGGTATGCGTAAATATGGAGCTGCTATATGTAATTCCATCCAAGTAATCTCTTCAATTTCTTTCGGCCTTGATATATATGTCTCTCCGCCAATTATTTCACCTAGAAAATTAAAGAAAATTGCATGATGATCTCTTTCCTCGAAAAAGGCTTCGCTGATAGAACAAATCCCTTTTACGTTTATATGTAACCCTGTTTCTTCTTTTACTTCTCGAATTACTGCTTCTTCCAATGTTTCTCCTAATTTAACTGCGCCACCTGGTAATGTATAATAAGAACCATTTTCCCCTTTGTTTTTTACCATTAAAATCTTTTCATTAGTTTTATCGTACAAAATCGCGTATGTAACATTAACTTTTTTCATATGTACCTCCTCTATTTTTAATAAAAGGAATTTTCTGTCTTCTATTCATTCTACCATTAACTCCTTTTAATATATATAAGTTAGTTAAGTCTTGCCTTTACCACTATTAGTGGAGTTAATAAGAATAGGCTACTGATATAAAAAAAGAACGTACCTTAGGAAGATTATCCAAAGTACGTTCTTGCAGTTTTAGAATAAAGTATCTAAATTAATTAACCTACACCCTTTTTCAATTGCAAATTCTTCAATAAGTTTTATTAACTTGGTTCCGTAACCTTCATGTCTATATTCTTCAGAAACCCATAGAAAGTCAACGTGTATATGGTGCCAAAATGTAATTGCAGTTATTCCACCTACAATTTTTCCCTTTTCATTTCTCACTATAAAACTAATTTTTTCTGAAGGCTTTTTCTCTTCATCTGAAATATGTTTTTGGTTATATTCAATTACTTTTTCTCTTATGTAATCACTATCTTCTTGGACCCATTGTTTTACTATTTTCATTTTAATTATCACGCTCCTTTTAAAGTATCTATTCAATTTAATAATCGTAATATCCTGTCTAACTTAATAGTCGTAGTGCACTGTTTCATTTCACTAAAATTTTAAAAAACCGTACTACATTTTATCTGTAGTATGGCTTTTTACCGCGTTTGATTCTTTTTAATTCAAGTTTCAACATATTAGTACAATAATTCAATTGTATCACTGCGAAAAAGAATGAACATTCCTAAACCAATTAGAACAATTGGAACAATAATATGACAATTGTTCTCAAGTACTTTAACTAGAATAGGAGTTCTTATCAATTTGTAGCTAATAAAACACCATATCGCTATCATGGAAAAAAAGATTATTAATGTAACGATATTTGCTTCCAAGGATTGACTAGCGAACATTGGTATATAAATTGAGATATTGTCAGCTCCATTAGCCAATGTAATCGTAGCTACTTTAAATAATGACTCAGAAGTGTTATCAATGACTTCATTACTTTTGTTAGAACGAATCGAGGCTTCTCAAATCATTTCATTTTAAATTAAATAACTCTATTCTCTCTATACTAAAAAGAGCCCTATATTAGGACTCTTTTTAGTATTACGCCACTTTCCGATGTAAATGTTTTAGTTCCTTTTTCTTCTCTGCAGTTGGTGGACGGATTAATATTGAAATAATGAAGGAAATAACACTTAAAACACCAATTATAATGAAAGTTGGTTGAAATCCCCCGAGTATCGCTCCAATAAATGATCCTGCAAGCGCACCAAATCCAAAACCTTGGTAGACAATCCCGTAATTTGTACTATGGTTTTTTAATCCAAAGAAATCTCCGACAATAGCTGGGAATATAGTTATATTACCGCCGAAGCAAAAGGCGACACTTGCTACACAAGCAAAATAGATTCCGTAATTTAGCGGAATAAAACTTAAAGTAAAGACTGACAAACCTATAATAATAAACGTTGCAGAGACAATTTTCATTCGGCCGATTTTATCTGATAACGTCCCAAGAATGATTCTACCTACTGTATTAAAGATCGCAATCATAGCAACGGCGTTTGCAGCGGTTGCTGCGCTAAGTCCAACGAGTTGTACACCGATATCTTTTACCATACTGATTAAATACAAACCACCCATACACGAGGTGAATAACATAAAAAATAGCAGATATACTTGTTTCGTTCGCATCATTTCACGCGGAGTATAGTCATTGTGTAATGTTTCAGTTACAGCATTACTTACAATTGCCTCACGTAAGAAGAACGATCCGATTAACACTAAAAGTAACACGATAATACCCCAATATAAGAATGCTTGTGATACACCAAGGTTATCGATAAGATTTCCGTTTATATATCTAAAGATTAAGCTGCCCATTCCATACGCTGATACAGATATACCTGAAATAAGCCCTTTCCGATTTGGAAACCATTTAATTAAATTAGATAGTGATGTAATATAAGCTGTTCCATCCGCATAACCAACAACGACACCAGCTAATAAATATAATAGTGGTAAAGAAGAAACTTGAGAACTAAGTATTAAGCCGAGTCCTAAAACAATTCCTGCAGTAGCAATAAGTTTCCGAAGTCCTAATTTTTTCTGTAACTTTGCTGCAAATAAAGTTGAGAATGATAAAGAAAAACTTGTTATAGAGAAAGTTATCGCTACTGCATTAAGATTCCATCCAAACTTACTTACAAGGGGTTGATTAAATAAACTCCATGTATAAATTGTTCCAAGTCCAATTTGAACAATGATTGTACCTAGAACAATTAGTAACGGATTTATAGAAGTTTGTTTCATACTAACTGTCCCCTTCTTTTATCTTGACATGAATTTTCACAGTTAGTATATCCATCATAAATTGCAAGATACTGTACGGAAAATGGTAATTAAGTTCATATACACAAAAAGACACTTCATAAAGAAGTGCCTTTTGCAGGTTATATCAGATGTTTCTAAAGAAAGCTTTGTTAAGATAAGCCATTTTCAAATGCTTATGTATATATGTTATCAAATAATTTCTTATATGTGATGAGACTTAAGACGTATTTTTCATTCATCATATAGTCGGATGAAAAATTAATATTCGATTTCATCAAAATCCTTCGGCTGCGGTACAGTTTGCATATTAGCTGCATCTTTAGGATCGCTATAAATCGCATTTTGCTCTGTATTTACATCTTTTATATTTTGTTTTTTATTTTTGTTCACTTTATCTTTCACTTTCAATCACTCCTTTTTGTTATAGGAGTAATTATGCCCTATTACCGTTACTAAATGTATCAGCGACTAAATTACTAAATTCACGTAAATAATATAAGTAATTATCACCGCCGTAGTTATATCTTTTGTTATACATTTTTGCAACAACTACATTATATTCAGGTATTACTAAAATGGTCGGTCCAGTAATCCCTAATATTTGATACGACCCTTTTGGAACACGTTCACCAAGTTCGCTTAATTGCGCAGGCTCATTTTGGATGAACCAAAACAATCCATTTTGTGGTAGCTCTTTGTTTATATATGTTGGACTCTGCAAACTCGTAGCGATTTTTATAACTTCTTTTGGAACAATTTGTTTATCATCTATCCCACCTTGATTTAAATGAAGATTGCCCCACTGCGCAAATTCTCTAGCTGAGACAAACAAATTTTTTTCAGTACCGTCATCTACCGTACCAATTTCACTAATTGCGTCTTCATTTGGATTATTAACAACGTCAACTAAATTTTCATCTCGCTGAACTCTCCAACCTGTTTCTTGAAAATTAGCAGGCTTAAACACACGCTCCTTTAACAATTCAGGAAAACTTTTGTTATATAGCTGATAAATAAGACGTGTCATCATTCTTACATTAATATCTCTATACGCCCATGATTGTCCCGGTGCAAATTCACGAAAAATTGTCCTGTCATTCGTTTCTTCTAATCCGTGCGAATGTGTTACTAAATGTCTTATCGTCGTTTTACTAAGCAATGCAGGATCAAAGTCTTTAAAATATTTTATCGCTTCATCATCAATAGAGTTTATTTTCCCCTCATAAAGCGCATACGCTATCATTAATCCTAAATAACTTTTTCTAGCAGAAGCAACGTTAAATTGTGAAGATGCTGTTATTCTCTTGGTTGTAGATGTATTTGAGTGATAACCACTATAATGCTCTAGTACGATTTTATTATCTTTTATAATACAAAGTGCTGTAGCAGAACTATGATTTTTTTCTTTTATATCCTCTACCCAAGAAATCAACTTATCATATGTATACAAATAAATCCCCCCTTAATACACATCAAAATTACAGCATGAAAGAAAAGTGCAAAATAGTTTTTACACCTTTCTTTCATATAAAATAACTTGAATTTTCTATACTTAAATAATCCACCAGTTCCAGCAATTAAAGCAACTGAAACATCCTGCGCATCCTATGCATCCGCCACAACGACCTGCACAACCACCACATCTACCGCCACATCCACCGCAACGTCCACCACAACCGCCACATCCGCCGCAACGACGTGCATCGTCTTGAATGTAATAGTATGGATATTGACTTTGTTGTTGATCCCAATACACAACATTGCCAGTTTGATAATCATTAAGGTTTAATGATTGTAGTTCTTGTTGAAACTGATTCATTATGAAACCCTCCATTTATAAATGTAAATTCCGTCCAAATATTAAAGTTAATAAATTCTTTTAAACAAAGTAGAAACAAGACTATAGACTAAATGCGTACATCAACAAAATATGAACTTACACTAGGTGATGTACCTTGTTTTTCAGCCTATTTTCTTTATATTCATTCGATGGACGTATTTACTATAAATAAAGTGATTTAAAAATTACTAATCCAACAATTTAGTAGTTCATCACTTAACTTTCTTTCTAGTAATTCCTTCACTAAAGGCATTGGCATGATTTCATAATGATTTAAGGCTTCTTTATTATAATCTATCCAGTGAAATGCTAAATGAGACTCGCTAGATTTCGGTGTTAAGTCCGTATGTAAATCTTGTGACTCTACTTCAAAAATGTGGTTAATTTCATGATGAAGCACTTCTTTATCTTGCCATTGATTTTCTATGACGCCTAAAAATTGTTGTATACTACAGTTTACTCCAAGTTCTTCTCTTAACTCTCTTTTTAATGCATTCTCTGCTGATTCTCCAATTTCAACATGGCCACCAGGTAAAAAATAATGATGGCCGATATATTCAGCAACTAATAATTTTTCATCTTTTATCATGACTGCTCGTACAATATGATGAAATTTACTTTTCAATTGATATTCCTCCTAGTTATTTAATGTATAGTTTCTCAAAATAGTCATTTAGTATTGGTATAATATAAATCATAGGTGTTTCATACGGATGAATATCATTAATAACTTCAAGAGCATCTTTTACAAGTTCTCGTTTACACTTTATTTCAACTTTACATTCTTGTCCTTCGCATATTTGACCAATTTCTCCATTAAAAGGAGATGCCTCTTCTAAAGGTCTCCAATATCCTTTCACTGAACTATAGGAAAGACAATGGTCATATTCGCCCGTTTTACATGCTCCAATTTTATTTAATTCATCCCTTAATGTTTCAATATATTCTTCAGGAATGAACACTTCAATTTTCACTTCAGTAAATTGCATATTTCATTTCACACCTTTACTTCTTAATAGTTAAACAAATAAACGGTATACTTGCTCACCATCATACTCCTGTCCTAATGATATGAAACCATATCGTTCATATAATTTCTTTGCAGAGAGATTATCTTTATGTACGGTTAATCTTATTTCTTTACACGATTTAAAAGTATTTTTTATTATATCAATACTTTCTTGTAATGCTGCTTTTCCATAACCATTACCTTGTTGCGATTGATCAATAATAAATCCGTTAATCCAATACATATCCGATGTCTCTATTACAACAGCATGCATAACAAAACCAACCATAAGGTCACCATCGTATATAGCGAATGGTATGTACTCTACATTGTCACCATCTGGTTTTATATATACTTTAGCAAGTGAAACTGCTACAGCGGGGACAAATTTTCTTTGATCTTCTTTAACTTGTAACTTTAATGCATCTTCCCAATTGTCTCTCGTAACAACCTTTAACTGGACATTCAATATTGTAAGCTCCTTTATCTAGAGGATGTATTTTTATATTCAACGCATTGAAATAATTCCCTTTTTCGACAGCAACTTATAACATAATTTTTATAAAATCTTGAATGAATTTTTCTGCATCTATTTCTAAAGCTATACGGGCTCCTTCAGATTTAGAGTTAGGGCGAAAATCAGCAAATGTTTGTCCTTTCGTATCTCCGTATGTATCTACATTTACTGTACGATGCACAAATTCAAAAAAACTTGGATTTACTAATCCGCTTATTGCAACCACATCATGTAGCAAAGGTCCTTCCATAGATGGATTAAGTTTTTGGTATGCGGATAGATAGTAGTCATACATTGGTTTCATTATCATATGAAATGGATTCTTTGCATTAGCTTGAATATAGTTAAATACATTTGGTGTTAACACAGCTTTGTTTGTTACATTTAAAGGGAATATGAATAAATTCTTTGCTTGATGGAAAACAATTTTACTTGCTATCGGATCTCCATACACGTTTGCCTCTGCTAATGGCGTAACGTTTCCTACTTCTAAAAAAACACCACCCATGAAATAGATTCCTTTTACATTTAGCATTAAATCATTCCATAAATTAAAAGCAATTGCTAACGAGGTAGATCTTCCTACATCAACAATCGTTAAATCTTTTCCGTACTTTATAAGAATCGCAGCAATACTGCCGAAATTATATATTGGAATAGATAATATATTTCCTGGAACATGGATGGGCCCTAATCCTTCTGCTCCGTGAATTTCAGGATAGTACGTAGTGATTTCTTCTGTCAGTGGTTTTGTTGCACCACTAATGACAGGAATGTTTTGTCTATTTGCTAACTGTAAAATATACGCTGCATTATGTGCAGCATGTATATGCTCAACATTTCCGTATCCGGTTACAATACCGACAATTTCAATTTCGGGATGCAGTAAACCATACATAATGGCAAATGAGTCATCAATACCTGGATCTCCGAAAAATAATACTTTTTCCAAGAAATACTCTCCCTTCATAAAAACATAGAGTCATCAATAACTATGTATATGAAAAAAGCAAGTATATCTATGCGAATTTTAGAATGGATAATGTTTTACAAAACATTAAAAAGGAACTAGCGAATGCTAATTCCTTTCTTCAGTAACCATTCTCAAATTTAATTAATTATCGTATCCTTCATAAATTGCATCATTTATTAGATTTTGTGTTTTTTTATCATCAGGTACAGGCTTCCACCAATTTCCTGTAATAAATAACATAGTTAATAAATTATAACTATCACTAAAATAACTTTCTCTCTTATTCTTCATCCAATCCCAACCACTATTTACCCACTTTTGATTATTGCTACTCGTTATACTTGCAGCAATAAACGGTGAAACAAATACAGCAGTTGGATAACTACCAATATTGGATCCATTTAATTGATAACCATCCACAATTTTAGAAGGATTTCCATTCGTTTTATTTTGAATCCATGAAGAGACTTTATCAGAAATGACTTTACTTCGCTTCTCGCCGTACATTGCATAGTCCATTACAATTCTTAAAGGTACTCGACTAGCATTATAATAATATGCATTTGTATATTCTGACTCATCTAAGAAGTCTTTAGGTGCGGGTTGTGGTGGGTTTTTTACAACGAAATCTGAAATAAGTCCTGTATTTGGAGAGTACTTATTACTAAATTGCGTATAAACATCGTACAAATTATTAATAACAGTAAGCCAAGTTTTATCACCTGTAAATTCATAAAATGCTCTAAGGTGTGACATCATCCAATCAGATGGTCTCGTATCAAGTGAACTTTTAGAATCCCAATCTCCTAAATTTAGTCGGTTATTATTTGTAACATTACTAGCTTTAATACCTTTTGTAATCATGTCTTGTGCTTCTTTCAAATAATTAACTGTTCCATTAGATCCCCACTGCTTATGAGCAAGAAGAAGAGAATACGCAATATCTAAATCTCCATCAGTAGCAGAATCAAAATGACCTTGTGCTTTTTTACTATCTGCGACAACCCATCCCATTAAATTAGGATTTTGAGAGCTTTTAAAAGTTCTTGCTGTTTTAAATAATCCGTCATATATTTTTTGAGCATTCGAATCATAACCAGCCATTAATACTGTAATTATCATCCCATACCCTTGACCTTCTGAAGTTCCAAGTGGCTTAAACCCATCCGCATCACCTGTAATCTCTCCTTTTACGTAATAACCACCAGGTAAAGAAGATAAATCATTTTTCAAATATTTCTTTTTCCAATTATCGTAGTAACTTCTTACAGAAGCATTTAAACTTTCCTGTGTAACATGATTCGGTTTTATAACACCTGCATAATTAACTTGCTGGGGAAATGGTTTCATTTCCTTTGCAGCAGCTACTTGTTGATTAACTACGGGAATAGAATTTTGTATTGAATTGTCCGTTACACTTGCTGCGAAACTAGAATTAGAAAAACTAGCTAGTCCGATTCCTACAATAGAAATACATGTAAAAATATTTCTTTTTCCATTCATTATGTTGTCAGCTCCTTTTAAAATGCTTACTACATAAAATGTAACATACAATATTTAACTGAAATACAAAATATTATATTTATCAACATAAGAAAGAAACTATATAAAAAAGTATCATAAAATTATTATTGAATTACATTATACGGATTGATTATTTGCTAAATTCCTATGTTTTTCTTTTCTTAATATTGGTATATGAGCAATCACAATTCCAAGTATAGTAAT
This sequence comes from Bacillus sp. BR3(2024), assembly GCF_039134555.1. Lineage (NCBI taxonomy): Bacteria > Bacillati > Bacillota > Bacilli > Caryophanales > Bacillaceae > Bacillus > Bacillus sp. BR3(2024). The sequence continues at coordinate 2,550,045 of NZ_CP152433.1, read as the reverse complement.
TCCTCCGCCAATTATCGAAACTAAAGTTGGCACTTCTCCTAACCATATCCAAGCAATGAAACACGCAGTTATTGGCGTTAAATATAGAGAACTTGTTGCTTCAGAAGCACCAGCACGAGATATAATATAGGCCAATGCAATATACGGGAGTACTGTTGGAAAGACACCTAAATATATAACGCTCAAGTTAACTTCAAGAGGAGCTGCTAGTATTTCTTGATAAACTCCGGGTAAGAAAATAAGCATACATACAGTACTAGACAAAATTGTATATATGGTAAATGGTAAGAAGCCGTATTTTTCTAAGTAAGATGTTTGGAAAACGAAAAATAGACTTTCTGAAATCGCCGCTAATAATATAAATAATCCCCCGCTATTCAATTGAATAGCATCGCCCTGGCTAAATGAAATTAAGGCAATTCCTGCAAAACTAATTACACCACCAAGCCAACCATTTAATTTCATTTTTTCATTCAAAAAAACAGAAGCAAGAATTGCCGTTACTATTGGAGTGACTGAAATTATTAAACTTGCAGATCCAGCATTTACTGTTTTTTCGCCGTAATTTAATGCGATGTGATAAATAGTAAACCCTAAAGCACCAAATATAAAAATTGCTGGGATATCCTTTAAATCCGGTAGTCGTAGTTTGTATATAAATGAAAATAACAAAAGTATAAATGAGGCGATTAATAAGCGTAGTAAAGTAAGGTGTTCAGGCGTATAAGATTCAAGCCCCATACGAATTGCTGGAAAAGCAGTTCCCCATATAAGAATTGTAAAAGCGTGAGCACATATAATGCGTAAATCCCATTTTTTATTATGCATATTTTCTCTCCTTCCCTAAAAAACCAACCATTTTTAAATTACCAATTATTTCTTTTCATCATATTTAATAGTTGATACAATGTCTTCAACCAGTTATTTATCGGAAAAACCAACCACTTTGAATCTTTTAAATAAACGAAGGAGTTTTTTATATGACGACCGATAAAAAAGTGCCCAAATATCAGCAGATAATAGACTATATGAAAGAAAAAATTGAAAACGGAGAATGGCCAATTGGAAGTAAAATCCCTAGTCAGCGGCAGTTAGCAAAATTATTTCATGTAAATCGAAGTACTGTAATTACTGCGCTAGATGAACTTATAGCAGATGGTTTAATTCAAGGACAAATCGGAGCAGGAACAATTGTAATGAATAATACATGGTCATTATTAGCAACTAATCCTCCGCCCGATTGGAGTGAATATGTAAAAGCCGGTATTCATAAACCAAGTAAGTTAATGGTGCGAGAAATAAATGAAGCAGAAGCAAATAAAACGCTTATCCATCTTAGTAAAGGTGAACTTGCACCTCATCTTTTCCCGCTCGAAACTATGCAATCTATAATAAAAAACGTCAGTGAGGAATTAGATTATTTCGGATACGAAGAACAAAAAGGTATTTATCCGTTACGTGAAGCAATAAGCAAATATGTAAGATCATTTGGAATACATGCATCACCGGATTCTATATTAATAGTCTCTGGTGCACTCCAAGCATTACAATTAATATCGATTGGTCTTTTACATAGAAAATCAACTGTTTTACTTGAGCAACCTTCTTACTTATATTCACTTCATGTTTTTCAATCAGCAAATATAAATTTATCAGGTATATCAATGGATCATCACGGTATTTTACCTAACGACTTATTAAAACGAATTAAATATAGTCAAAAGAATAATATTTTATATTCAATCCCTTGTTTTCAAAATCCAACGGGGCTATTGATGTCCAAAGAGCGAAGAAAAGAAATATTAAAAATATGTGAAAAAGAGCAATTGCCTATCATCGAGGATGATATTTACCGAGAGTTATGGCTTGATGAATCACCTCCAGCTCCTTTAAAGTCGATGGATAAACATGGACATGTATTATATATTGGTAGTCTCTCTAAAACACTTAGCCCAGGACTTAGAATTGGATGGATAATCGGACCAGAACCTGTTATTGATAGATTGTCAGATATAAAAATGCAAACAGACTATGGATCCAGCTCTTTATCTCAAAGAGTAGCTGCTGAATGGATAAATGAAGGTTTTTATGAAGCACATGTAGCAAACGTAAGAATGCACCTGAAAGAACGAAGACAAATAATGATACGAGCTTTAAATAAATATTGTGCAGATATTGCATCATGGGATATTCCTAGTGGTGGATTTTTTATATGGCTAAAGGTTGTACATAACATTCCGATGAAAAAACTATTTTCAGAGGCACTATCAAAAGGAATTCTTTTAAATCCGGGACGTATTTATGAAGAAGAATCAGATCAGTACATTCGTTTATCATATGGATATGCTACTCCAGAACAAATGACTAACGGAATTAAATTGCTCAGTGAATTAATTCGGAAGTTAACAGCATAAAAAAATCCTCTTTTGTTTTTGGAGGATTTTTTTATGTATCTTATTTACCACAATTTCATTTCCTGCCCTAATAAAATAAGTTCTTCATAAGGATCTCCGTCAATATTTAATACTTGAGCAAAAGCAGGTTCTGTTTTTAAACCTTGTTCCTTTAAGCGAATAACTTCTTCCCTTATATGGGGATGCTGCATTAATAGCATGTGCTCCACTATCATGTGTCTATATGCATTTTGATTACGCACTGGCTTCGGTTGAGCAAATAATTCAAATTCAAAACCTTCGAATTCAAAATTCACCTTTATCGATTCAGTACCTTTAATTTTTTTCTTTTTTATGTTGAACCCTCCATAAGAACCATATAAAGATCTCATTTCCTGCTCAAAAACATCAAAATTATATACTTCCATTACAATATCTAAGTCAGATTGAGGAGTATCAATTCTTATAGGGATTGTCCCGCAAAGAACGGGATTATATAAAGCTAAATCCTCCATTATGTTTAGGCTATTCAAAACATCATATATTTTTTGTTGTTTCTCATTGCCAGATTGTAAATATGTAATAGATGTAAACATAGAAGTCTCTCCTTCATTTAACATAATAATCATCTCACTAAATATTAAAATCATTGGGTTTTGTTCTAGGAGTACCTTTATTTCAATATATTAAGCCGAACTAACTATATTTTTCAACTTTTCTCCTATACTGCAATACTATAAAAATAAAAAAGGAGGAATTATTATGAGCATTTTTAACATTCTTTTAACCATACACATCCTATTTGGAACAATATGCTTAATCACTGGTATTGTAGCGATGGTTGCCCAAAAGAAGAAAGGAAAACATACCGAATGGGGCGAAATATATCATGCATCCTATGTTGTCATTACCCTTACAGCAATAATATTATCCATTATCAACTGGGATAAAATCGCATATTTATTTTATGTAGCAATCTTCTCTTATTCATTTGCGATTTATGGATACCTTGCACGAAAAAAACGTTGGAAAAATTGGCTCCATCACCACATTAGAGGCATGTTAGGTTCTTATATTGGTGCAGTCACCGCGCTTTTAGTAAATGTCGGCATCCATATTCCCATTATAAATTTACTTCCGCCAATATGGTTTTGGTTTTTACCGACCTTAATTGGTATCCCCCTCGTAGCCAGTGTATCAAAAAAATATAAAAAGCGTAGTTGAAATTAATTACATTTTGATTACTTTCTGATTATTAGAATGAAAATTATACTCTATGTATCACGAATGATATTATAAGTGTTCGCCCTATGAATATTTAAAATAAAGTGCCGCCCAACTGGACGGCTCTTATTTTCACTTTACAAACGTAACATATTCACCAGAAACCCATTGATTTCCACCAACATTATACCAACCATCTTTATATCCAAACGATTGATATTTTTCACCTTGATACACGTTTTTCACAATGCCGTAATTTGTTCCAGGGCCGGTACGAACACGTAATACATCCGCGATTATAGTAACTACACCTACACCATCATTTGATGATTGTGAAGTTGCTGGTACATTTCCTCCCGTATAACGAATGTATGATGGATCGTTATAAACCCACTGATCGCCACCTAGATTTAACCAGCCATTTGATTGTCCAAATACTTTGTAGGACTCTCCTTCCCTAATTGACGAATAACGCCATATCCAGTACCAGGTCCTTTTCGTAAATTTACATTACTACCGTTAATATAAGCAACCCCTACATTATCATTCGACGTGGGAGGAGTCACTACGTTTTGAGCACCTTTTCCAAAAGTATCCGTTCCATACCCTTTGTAGTTATATTGCAAATGCGGGCTATCCACAAATCCTTTCCAGTCACCGCCCCATTCGAAACCAATTTGTTTAGCATAACGAATTGCTGAAGCCCACGGTTCTTTATTATAGCCATTCCAATCTTCTGTACCATTCGACTGAATTGGAACAAAATCTAATGCCTGTCCTACTAAGTGATATGAGCGCATCGTTTGTGATGCTCCTTTACGAACATATTCACGTTGTTGCTCGACCGTACGGATTGTTTCATAAATTAATACTTCAATTCCATTGTCGATACAGTACTGATACCACTTAAAAGCTGCAGCTTTCGTATTATCCGCTAATTTATTCAGATTACTTACATTTCTATTGTGGTATTTCAATATGCAACATCTCCTTTTCTATTATCCTATGCAAAACTCGTCTCACGGGTTGTACATATACCTAGAACGATACGAAGTACAAATACATAGGAAGCCAATTCAGCTAAAAAGGTTTTCACTTCTAGCTTCAAACTTTGTAAGTTGAAATCGAAGCAATAAAAAAACCACAACCTAAGTCTTCAAGTTGCGATTTTTGGTATTTTCTTTTTATATGCTACATGCCTTCTTGCATTGATAATCCTAATATGCAGGTTTTGTAAATTTTTCCTTTATGAATAACACTTCTTATTCATGACTTTTCAAATCCAATAATATTGAATGTAAACGATCCGGATAATTAGTAAACATCCCATCGACTCCCCATGAAAGTAACTTTTTCATATCTTTTTCATTATCTACTGTAAATGGATGAACTTCTAATCCGCTTTTCTTTATTTTCTTTACATAATCTGAATCAATATATTTGTAATTCATACCAAGACCTATGCAGTACGTTTTATACTTTTCTATCTCTAATTCTGTTAATTGAACTGCTTTTTTATAAGGTAATAATTGTACTAAGGATATATTACTATTTAAGCCATGAATCTTTTGTAGACTTTCTTCACTAAACGATTGAATAATAACTTTATCCTGTATTTCATAATGATTAATAATTTCTAATAATTTTTCTTCCATTCCTGGATATTCATTAGGTGATTTTGTTTCGATATAATAGTTCGCATTATGCCCAAACGTTTTAATAATTTCTGTTAATGTTGGGACTTTAACATTTTCAAATTCTTTCTTTGCTAAGTTCGGATATTTTTCATTAAAAAAAGAACCAGCATTTAGTTGCTTTATTTCTTCTAATGTATGCTCTTTCACTAGCCCAGTACCATTTGTTGTACGGTTTAAGGTTTCGTCATGCATTGCCACTAAATGCCCATCTTTTGTCATTTGGAGATCAATTTCTATATAATCTCCATTTATTTTTTGTCCTAATTGATATGCTGCTATTGTATGTTCAGGCGCGAACGCAGAAGCACCTCTATGTGCGATATTTTTTATATGATTTGATTGATTCATAGCTTTAGTATACTTATGTTCATTAATTTTCTGAAAAACAAAGATACTTATTATTATAAAGGCACAAATTATTGTAACGAGATATATCTTTTTCATAACGATTTATAAGCTCCTATATAAAGACGATTTAACTTGAATGATTTACTCAATTAAATGTCGATTTTCCAATACAGTCATTTTGCCGATAGCTTGAAATCCCGATTTTTTATAAATATTGATTCCATCGGGTGAAGCTTGTAATACACAATACGTATTTTTAAATTTATGTGCTTCTTGCAGCAGGAAATTGAACATAGCAGATCCGTACCCTCGTCCTCTCATTCCTTCTTTCGTTGCTATGTCATAAATACCAATACTATCTTTTGAACATATCAATGAACCAACAGTTACGACTTCACCTTCATATAACCCTAAAAATAATTTCATATTCTCACTGTTACATATATCAAGATTAGAAATTTGATTATAGAATGCTTGTACATGTATACCTTCTTCTGATGTGCCGAATAGATCAGCTAACGTTTCTCCAAATTTATTTATTTGTCCAGGTGAAGATGCTTGTTGAATAGTAAAACTTACTGGCATGTTTATTGTTGGGGAAATTGTTTTTAAGTCTGCTACCATCGCAATATTCTGTTCCACTTCTTTTAAACCGATTTTAATTAACTCACTTTTTATATCCCGCTCTTGCTCCTCATCCCATAACCAAACACTCATTGGAAAATTTCTTTGATAATAGTATTCTACCTCTTTATATAATTTCTCGATCCCTTCCGTTAAATTATTGTTTAGTAGAGTGATGATATTAAATGTATCGGCAGGTAATCCACAATCAACAGCAATATAATCTTTCGTTTTTTTTATACTCATTCCGGGCACAAATTGTGCAACATATGAAGTTTTAAATGCAAAGTTATCTAGTAGTAGTTGTTTATAATTCATCAATAGTTCTCCTTTTCATAAAAAGTAACACTCGAATTTTTCTATATTAAATATAACATATTAGAAATTTACCATTTTCTATAAAAAGTACCTCTTTAAATTGTGCTCTATAGTTTAAAATAATTAAAAATGATATAACGTTGTCGGAATGAAAAAAGTGGTATATAATAAATATTAACATTACTAGTAATTATTTTAGGTATTCCTAGAATAAAGGAGCGATACATATGAAAATTACTATTTATTTCGGAAGTCATGAAGATCAAGATGTTCGTACTATGGACTGTCATTTAGATGTAGAAGATACAGAAGAGATTGTTTCTGTATCATAATATAAATAGTTAGGGTAAACCCTATCCCTTACAGCGTTTAAGGCACCTTTTATAAGGTGTCTTTTTTGTTATATTTTCATCAAAAACCCTTTACTTTATAGCGTTTTAATAGTAAAATATAGATATACGAACAAACGTTCTTTTTTATTTTAAACGTACATGAAGGGATGATTTTAACAATGGCTCCATTAAAGCGCAGAGGAAGAAAAAAGCAAGCACCTATTATTTCAAATACAGGCTTTATCGGCTCTGTCTTTATTGATACATTGGAGTTACAAAAGAAATCCTATTATTTCGCTCGTAAAAAACTTCAAATTGTTCATCACGTACTAGATGGTCTCTCTGGAGCAACAAGTGCTTTATTTAAAGAACATAACATTTCAGCATACATGTCATGTGTGTATTTACATAAACAAAAGAAAATTGGTTTTGTTCTTTCAACGAAACCATTTGAACAAAGTGATGGCATTGCTTATTTTGTAAATTATTTAATCGAAAAGAATTTTTATGGCGGCCATGATGAAGATGTAGAATATCAAGAAGTATTTAATACAGGTTTTATCGGTGTAGTATTCGCTGATTTATCTAGTATAGATCGCTTTAATTTCGAGTTTGAAATGGGTATGCTAACGAAATTAATGAAAGATATGATTATTCCGGTTAAAGAACTCTTTTTACGCCATAATGTACCGGCTTACATCTCCACTTCTCACTTAGAAGAACAAAACAAATTAGGTTTCGTTCTCTCTGTAAAGCCATATGACGAACGCGCTGAAGCAGATTTATATTTTGAAGCGTATTTAAAAGAACGCGGATTATTTATTGGTGATGAAGAAGATGATATTGATAAGATTGTCATTAGAAAAACCGCTGAATTACGATAGAAAAGCGCAGGATCAGCATCCTGTGCTTTTTAAGTTACGTTAAACACTATAATCTTTTGAATGAATTTCTAAATTTAACTTATTTGCTAAAATTTTATTCAAAGTAAAAAATACAATCCCCCCTGCAATGGGAAGCGTGTAGGCTGGAATGAAATTTAATAATAGTCCTGATATTGCAAGTGCTATTGGCTGCATTATTTTACCTAAGCTTAATCCAATACTAAGAACTCTTCCTCTATATTCTTCAGGAATCTCATTTTGCATGAAATACATTAAAGGAATATCAATTTGTGCTATCATAAATCCTAAAAAGAACATAATCATGCAATACGTAGTAACATATACCAAATTATTTACTACAATAGATTTAAATAAAACAGGTATCCCTGAAATTATCATAAAAACCGCCAACATAAAACTTAACTTTTTCAAAAGATAAGCGTAAGAAAAACGATCGGTTATCTTTTTCACTAAAATCGCACCAATTATCATACCTACTGGAAAAGTCCCTTGAATCAAACCAAATTGCTTAGAACTAAGATTGAGAACTGTGTTAATAATGTATGGCAACGGAACAGTTACAGCAAAGCCTAAAAAGAAATTAAGAGAAATTAAAATACTAAAAGTATTTTTTAAGCTTTTCCGCTCCAATAAGTAAGAGTATCCCTCCTTTATATCTTCGATAAAATTAATTTCTCTAATTGAACATTCCTCATTTATGTTTTGCTCAAACAATTTAAAGTTAATAAACAATATGGAAATAGCCGAAAGGATAAATGAAATACCATTTATAATTATAAAAATTTTAATATCAAAGACTGCAAAAACAACCCCCCTAACATAGGCCCTAGAATTAAAGATATAGAATCGATAATTTTACTTATAGAATTAATACTCATTAACCACTCTTTAGTGACCATATTCGGTTTTACGGCCTCTAAACCTATTCCAAAAAAAGTTGTAAATACTGTCATAAGAAAGGTAGTAGTATAAATGATGAATAAGTTTAATCCATAATAGCTGCTTAATATATAAACAGTTATTAATAAGAATCCGCTTAGTAAATCCATACAAATAACCAGTTTCTTTTTATCAACCTTATCAGCAATGACACCGGCAAATGGATTCATAACAATCATTGGAATCGTTCCTAATATGAGCGAAATTGCAAAATTTAACGCAGATCCGGTTATTTGTAAAACATACAATCCTAATGCAAAACTATAAATAGAGCTACCAAATAGTGATACTGTTTTTGCAATTGAATATAAATAAATATTTCTTAGTTCTTGGTTTCTTTTTTTATTTTCTATATATAATCGTAAACTTCCCATCACTTTTCCCCCTGCCTAACTTTGTGTTACGTACATTGTAAGTTCTTGGGTCAACCCAATAGCAATATGTACTATTTGAAAAGTTTTAAGGGGAAATAAATAAAAGATGGGGTTAACCCCATCTTTTTCCGAAAAATGAATATGTATAAATTTCTTCTCCTTGAACAAAGAAATCCTCGTATCTTCCCCCTCGTATCAAATAATTTGAAGTACTTTCATCAATAGATTGAAACTGTAAATTTCCGATTTCTTTTGTTACTTTTGCAGATGTAAAATTCTCTCTGAGTCTAGGTGCAATTTGGCTATTTATACTAAATTTATTAAATAAAATAAATGAACTTAATAAATAACAATTGTGTTTAAAAAGGGAATTTAATTCGCACAATAAGAACTCCTCATGTTCAAAACTATAATTACTTGTACCTGATTGATCGATTACAATATCAGCAGAATAATTCTGAATAGGAATGTTTAGAAAGTCAGCACAGATAAATACAATATTTCTTTTCAAATTTCTTCTCTCAATTACATCTTTTAAAAGTAAAAGTTTATTCAAATCTCGATCAACAGCAATATATAAACACTCTTCCGGTAGTTCTTCATAAATATTTCGTAAAAAGAACCCAATACCAGACCCTAAATCAAGTAGTATTTTTTCATTTAAATCTAATTGCATTAGTTTCTTTTTCGCCCATTCTCCTCCTCTTTGAACATTTTCCAAAAAAGCAGTATCCGTTTCATGGATATAATCTGAAATAGAATCTTCAAGTGATTTCCTCTTATACACCTCAAATAATTTTCCAGCTGTTAAAACTCCGGAAGTAATCGCGTATTCTTCACCACAATTACAAATTAATTTCCCCTCAACAATTTGATTTTTATTAATAATGCCATCTTCAAGAATTAAATTTCCGTTACACTTAACACATTTAAATAAATGAAGTACTTTTAAATCTACCCCTAAAATTGAACTCGAAATTTCAGTTTCTATAGATAAATTATGTAACACTTCCTTTAATTTATCCCGTTTCTTCTCCAAAAGTTCTATTTCCTGTTCCATTTCGTCATATTTTAGTTTAAATAAAGATTGGTAAAAGGTAATTTTTTCGTAATTCATAGATTTCGCTAAATTTTTATAAAAAAATAGTTCTTTAATTTCATTCAAGCTAAACCCTAAATCTTTGTAATGTAATATAAGTTCTAAATCTCTTTGACAATACTCATCAAAAAAATAGTGCCCTCCTTTTTTTTCAGGAATAATGAGACTGAGATCCATATAATGTCTAATTGTATCAATACTTATGTTATTTACTTTACCAAACTTACCGATTTTCATAATATCCCTACCATTTAAATATTTTTTTATATAGATTTCTATTTTTACCTTTAAAAATCCTTTCACCTTTTTTTATCAGCATTATTTACGGAATAAACAAATAGTATTATTTATATTGTTGTGCCTAATAATATAACATGCAACTTTTGGTTTTATGTATGTTAAATTGTCAGTATCAAAATTATTAAACCTAAATAGATTTATTACTCTCTACTTAATGAAGTGTACCTATAAACGGACATTATAGCATCGCTTTATTGAATTGTTGGAGTAGGATTACTATAGAAGGTTACATAGGGGGAGCGTCAGGAAAATGCCGATTTACAATGATAAGGGAATTCCAAATTAAAAAGCGCAATTTCTCTGCAAATCAAAACAGAGAAATTGCGCTTTTTAATTATTTCATTTCTTTATTGAATTCATTAACTGGAAGAAGTATTCAGGTTTATGAGTCTTATTTAGGTTATACCATGAATGTAATGCATCTGGTGTAAATACATCTATTTTTTTCAGTACCTCCCTTGCAAATTCCAGAGGAGCTATTCCTGATGCAGTAACTAAATTCGCATCAGATACCGCAGATCCCAACTCATAAAACTTTTCTCCTTTATAGTTAGGACATACCATTTTAGTATATTCTAAGTTATTACTTGTATGCTTTCTAGTATCCAAGTATCCCATATTCGCTAGGGCATCAGTTGCACCACAAATTGCAGCAACAATAGTGCCAATCTTTAGAGCTTGGCCAATTCTTTCCAAGGTAGGTTGATGAATTTCTTCGCTCCAAGTAGTCCCTCCTGATAAAATTAAAAGATCTTTACTCTCAAGAGTACATTCATCAAGGGAAATATCTGGTTTTATGCTCAGTCCTCCCATAGTAGTAATCATTTCTTTATTAGCTCCTACTGTAATTACTTTTAAAGGTGCTAAATCTTTTTTGAAATATCTTCCTGAGTTTAGTTCAGCAATTAAATATCCATATTCCCAGTCCGACATTGTATTAAATACATATAGCAAAACTTTTTTTGTTTGCATCCAATAACACTCCAATCACAATTTATATAGCTATTATAATATAACTTCCCTGACAGTTAACGTCAGGGAAGTTATCATACTTGATGAAATTTTATTAATTCCGACAGAACTTCAATAAGTCTTTTCTTAAGACTTATTGGCTCAATAACTTTAATAGATTTATTGTACGGTAAAAGTAAATAAGGTACATATGTATGTATCATATCTTTTTCAAGAAGAAAAACTGCTTGATTTGAAGTCCGTTCTTGTAAATAATGTCCTAAAAACCAATGTTGGCAAATATCAGCTAATACATTTTTATCCCCATTAATAACCAAAGAAATAATATCTTTCTTATCTTCTATAGTTGGAAGAAGACTTTTTATAAAAAAGTCCCGTGCTGAAAAATTTTCTGGCCGGTTAAACTTATTTTCCGTTAGCATTAAACTTTCAATTCGATCTACTCTAAAACTACGGATATCATTCCTAAGATGACAAAATCCAATCACATACCATTTATTATTCCAATAGATAATTCTGTATGGATCGACCAATCTATAATTTAATTTCTTTTCACCATTTTTATGGTAAAGAATTTTTACTGAGTACCCGTCAGCTACGGCCTGCTCCAACTCCTTCAAAAAAGTTTCTATAGAGAGCGGACTTAATCGACTTATTACTTCAAGACTAGTTAAATGTTGATTTATCTTTGTTTCCTGCTCTTGATTTGAGTATTTACTTAGTTTTGAAATGGCCCTATTTAATGCTTCACCTCCATAATACCCGGCTTCTTCTGCAAAAACAGCAGCATGAAATAGTGAAGTTTGCTCCTCAAAATCAAAAAAAAGAGGGGCTTCAATAAAATTGTTCAATAAAGTGTATCCGCCGTTATGTCCTGGTTCTGAAATTATAGGTACTCCACTAGTTGAAATTGTATCAATATAACGATACACAGTCCTTATATTCATCTCTAACTTTTCTGAAATTTGTTTTGCAGTAATTTTTTCACCTGAACGAAGCATCCAAAGAATTGCTAACATATTGTCAATTTTAGGCATATAATTTCACCTCTATATGAAACTTATTTTCTATTATAAATTTCCGATTTTCGGTATAACTCATCAATTGTTCCTTAAACTTTTTCTTCAAAAATAATATCCATTCTGATTTCGTTCAGTTGCTGAAATTGCCTTGAAGAATTCTGGTTAATTGAACTGACACGTATAATAGCATAAATGGTACTGCAAGCGTAACTAGTTTCCTTACTTTTATATTAACCTTTCCCCTTGAAACTAAAGATATATCTTTTATATACTATTGGTTAAATTTGGATGTATGAATATTATTTTATATTGAAAAAATAAATACGTCAAAATTATTTTACGGAAATTATAAAAATCATATTATATATAGATTAGTAAACTACTGAAACAATGCCCCCTAAAAGCGAAAAACGTGTTTCTATCTGTGAATTTATAAGAAAGGATGACGTTTTTATTTCTATTTGTATGTGTGATAAATTACACCTATTTCCTTGAGAATTTTAAAAATCCTCATCCCCAATACCATACGAGTTGTTGCTACGGGTCTTGGTTTTGTACAAAAAATCGATAGAAACCAAGAAAATGATTTTATATCTTTTTATGTTTAGAGGAATTAAAAAATCACTACACCTCCTTCATATACGTGTAATATACAGGGATTTATAACTTGATATAGAACATAAAAAGGAGGTGTTTATATTATAAATAAAATGATATACATAAGTGGAGGGTTAGAAAATGAAAATTGCAATAGTCTGCTTCGATAACTTTACTGATATAGATGTTTTTCTACCATGGGATTTATTAAATCGTGTACGTTTAGTCGGTGGTCTTTCTGATTGGGATGTACAGCTTTTAGGAACAGAAGAAACTCATATATCTATGTCTGGCTTGCGTATTCCCATGACAGGAAGCATATCTGATATCCCTTTTGCCGACGCTGTAATATTTGCAAGTGGTAAAGGTGTAAAGGATTTATATAAAAATCAACAATATATTAATAGCATTCATGTAGATCCTCAAAGACAATTAATAGGATCTATGTGTTCTGGTTCACTACTATTAGGGGCTAAAAAATTACTAACTGGTAAAAAAGCTACTACATATCCCTCAGCAGTAGAACAACTTAAAGAATTTGGTGTAGACGTTATTGAGAAAAGTTTCGTAAACGAAGGAAATATCTCGACTGCTGCAGGTTGTTTTGCTGCTCAAGAACTATCAGCTTGGATTATAAGGACCCTACTTAATGAAGAAATGGTTGATATTGTACTAGAAACTGTTCAGCCAGTAGGAAAAGGTTTATATTTTTAATCTCAAATCAAGTCAAGAAATTGTGGTTGCTCCCCAAAAATGATAAAATAAGATTTTTGTTTCGAGTTAACACAAATTTCGTTCTAGAGCGCTATAAAACTTCAACTTGATGGTGGCGTGGTATGCACCATTTATAAATAAAAAAACCCGCGTATCATTCACGGGTTTTCTTCTTAATAACTAATTGCTATTGTACCTTCACCTGCATGAACTGCAAATGAAATTGGTAATGGATATAGTTTGAAATCCATTTCAGGGAATGCTTGTCTAATATCTGCAATCCATTCTTCAGCTCCATCTTTATCGTTAGCATGGAACATGTGAAGTACTTTTGGCAATTCTTTTTCAAGTTCATTTTTAATGTATTCTCGGCATTTTTGGATTTTACGTACTTTCTTTTCAAGTAAAAGCTCTCCACCTTTTACTTCTAATATTAAGTTGACACTTAATAAACTTCCAAGTAAAAATTGAACTCCCTTTACACGTCCACTTGCATAAAGGCCTTTTAAACTTTTCGGGAATACATGGAAAGGTCTTCTTTTTTCATCTACTAATGTTTTGTGTATATCTTGTAAAGTCATACCATCATTGTATAACGATTTCGCTTTTCTAATTAGTTCATCCATTGGATAACTTGTTGTTTCGCTATCTAATACCGTTAATGGGAAACCTGCCATTTCTGCAGCTAACTTCATGTTTTGATAGGTTCCACTTACTTTTCCGCTAATAGCAACTGCAAATCCTTCTTCATATTCTTCTTTGCATTTCGAAAATAACTCTACCATTTCCCCTATGTTAGGTTGTGATGTAGTGACAGTTTTACCTTCGTTTAAAGCATTATAAACGCGCTCACGCACACCTTCTTCACAATCTTTGTACGACACACCATCAATAATAACTTCAATTGGGATAACAAAGTTATCTCCTTCTGTTGTAAAACTCGCAGTTGTACTATCAGTAATCCAAGCAACACGCTTCATGTTGTTCCTCCCTTAATTCAATTCCTCTTTTCTAATTTTTCTATATATTTATGTTATGAAAAGAGAATATCCCTGTAATAGTAACAGGACTTTATTGTTTTGGCTATAGTAGATAGATGATAAATGTGAATATTTCTTGTCTTTTTCACAAATTAAAAAGAAAATCAAGAAATTTGCTTGATTTTCCTTTTATCTTACATTATTTAAAAGTTTCATTATCTAAAATTACAACATAATCATTTGTTAATCGTCCGGCTTCTTTCGTATAACTAACAAGTCTTTGTACATTATCACAGCTAAGTTTTGCACCCCATACAAGTAATGGTACACCAATAAAGTCGATGTGAAATCTTCTAGAAAACAGACCGCCAAAAGTCATTGGTAAAGGTACTGTTGGTGATGTATTAGAAAAAATAATCTTTTCATGACTTTGATAATGTTTTTGCAGAATCTCTCCTAAATGCTTCATCGCAGGTACAACGATTTTTGATGCGCCGCATCCAATCGTATAAACCGGGTTACCATTTTCATCTACTCCATGAAAAATAATTTTCCCTATATCTTCAGTTTTCAATTTATTAAAGTAATCTACATTTAATATTTCTTCTTTTGTTAGCTTACGATCCGTTGGTAATTTATTTAAATGATAAGCTGCTGCAAGTGCAGTTGAATGCGTTCCGCCGAAATCCGTGTAAATGAATATCATATGATCATCCCTTGTTATAAAAGTTCAATGTTATTTAGTATTACCGTTCACAGCATTGATAAACAAGGGATGAATGTATTTATACTTTTTTATTAATGTATTATTCATTTCCAATTATACTATTGTCTATTTATTATATTACACCATGTAATAGCCATAAGCTTATCTATAAAAGTAAAAAGACGTACTTTTTCGTACGTCTTTTATCATCTTTATTCAAAATAAATGTATACTTTAACACGTATGAATTGTTAGTTATCAATAGTTTCTATTCTTTTAGAATCCGTCTCATTAAATACTTGAATGTTAAATTTAGCAGCTAGCATTATAGTGATTTTATAAATAAAGTATCCAAGAATACAACCTATAACGTTACATATTACATCATCAATATCAGTAATACGTCCCACTCCACTAAATAAAGACTGAATTAATTGTAGCAATTCAATACTAACTGATATAGTAAATCCTAATAAAATAGTATTTTTGAACTTTTTATATTTATCCCATAAAATTGGTGCTAAAAATCCTAAAGGCATTAATAATAAAATATTCCCGCCTACATTTCTTACAATTAGACCAATCATAAATAGGGCATCCCCATCATAAGCACTACCAATTTGATTGATGTCTTTAATAATTGATGCAAATGGAATTATATTGACCGAGCGATTCAGATTTTCAATATTAGAAGGAAAACCGATTGGTAAAGGGAATAAAGTTACTGCAACAACCATACAAATGTAAACCACGAATAAAAAACTTACTATTTCTTTCCACCAAATCACATGTTTTTTATTTTTGGTACCAATTAATATTCCACGTACAATTAAATAACAAATAACCCCTAAAATAATAAACAAACTACCGTTGATCATATACAAATTGTTAACACATCCTTTCATATGAAGTAATAATTAAAATTTACAATTATATAGTAATGTTTTTTAATTTAAAAATCCATATAATTATATGTAATTGTGCAGAATTACAAAAACCCCTTATTTAATAAATAAAGGGTTCCTCGTTAACTAAAATATTTTTCAAAACAGAAACAAGCATGAACCCGTTTAAATTATTTTCGTATCTCTTCTTTTATATCCATATAATTAAAAAGCTCTTTCTATTTCTGTCATTAATTTTTCGGGTCCTGCCCCTTTATTCGATGGAATAACTAAAGTGATTCCTAATTCTGGATATATAGCCGAGCGAAAACTGACGCCTGGATCATATCCCATTACATGATATTTGAATACCTTGTTTTCTCGTGTTTCAATCCATATTCCATATCCGTAAGATTGTTTATCATTTACTTGAATGTGGGGAGTTAAAAGTAACCTTGTATATTCCTTTCCTAAAATTTCATTATTAAATAGTGCCGCCCAAAATTTCAGCATGTCTGGTGCAGTAACATATGCACCTCCATCAGCTCCTCCTTTTATTGGTATAGAGTAGACGTTTGTTCTCCAATTTTGGTTGGTTTCGTCCTTTATATATCCTAGAGCTGTATGTCTTGGTAATCTATCTAACGAAAAATAGCCAGAATCATTCATACCAACAGGATTAAAAATGTTTGTTTCTATATACTCCGTGAATTTAAGTCCCGTCTGTTCTTCTATTATTAATCCAAGTATAATAAAACCTGCGTTGTTGTAGTGAAACTTATTTCCAGGTGCAAACATCATATTATTGTTTTGAAATAATGGTAAAAAGTCTTTTACGCTCTTTAGTAGATACATAGGTGTTTGTTTCCAAAGGTCTTCGAAGTTATCCATAATACTTTCATCAAAATAATCTGGTATACCAGCACTATGCGTTAGTAGTTGATGTATTGTAATATCTTCATCGAAGTTTGGAAATTTTATCTCTAGACAATCTTTTAATTTTGTATGAAAAGAAATAACACCTTTTTCAACAAGTTGACAGATGCCAATTGCAGTGAAGATTTTACATCCTGAGGCAATGCCGAATCTTGTTTGTATCGTATTGTTTATACATTCACTTTTGTTTGCGTAACCCATTGCTTTTTCATAGATTAAGTCTTTTTCTTTTTTTACAAAAACTACTCCAGAGAAATCTATTTTCTTTTGTATTTCTTTTACAATTCTATTAATTTCATCTTTTGTTTTTATCACGACAACCACCCTTGTCTTTCGGTATTGTTCTTTACCCTTATTAATTTTTCCATATAAAAGAGAAAGAACCCTTTTATTAAATACGATAAATTGTTAATGAGAACACAAAGTTCATTTCGAATGTATTCCGCTATTTGTGGGCAGTAGGACCCCCATCTCAAAATTCAGCGAAAGCAAAGAAGTTAAGTGGGGACCCTGCTGCCCGTAAAAGCCCGATTGGTGAGGGCTGATAATCAGTGGGGGATGCTCCCCTGATTAAAATTTCACTTTATTGACTCAGTAGAATACAACTTAGATTGTGATGGGAATAAAGTAAACACACACAAGACGATAGTAATAAATAACATTATTAATGACCCTACAATAACTACAAGTTGTATAGAAATGAACTGAGTCGCAACACCAGATAGTATTGTAATAAAGATTGTTACTAACGCAATAACAAGTCCATATATGCTCCCGATCCGTCCCATTATATGAACGGGAACATTATTTTGGTAAAATGTATAAAATCCTGTATTTGCATATGCCATAGAGAAAGATAAAATAAAGAATCCAATAGCAGCTATTAAAAATACATTTGAAAAAGCATAAATTAAATAACCAATTGCGATGAATAATGATCCTATTCCAATTAGAAATGAAGGTGCTAATTTTTTTGACAAAATTGTATTTGTTACGGCACCTAAAATAAATCCTGCACCAGCTATACTAACTAGAAAACCGTATTCACTATCTGTTAGTAGTAATACCTCTTTCGCAAACGATAGTTCAAGTGAATCAGTAGCAGTTGCTAATACGAACATACTTTGAAATAAGAAATACACACATACGACATACACATGTTTTCTACTAAAATTTATAACAGTGTTCCAATCTTTTTTTAATACTGTAAGTGATAATGTATTACTAGTTGTATCCGAATCTTCTTTCTTATCAAGATTCGGTAAAAGTAATGTAATGAATCCTGATAAGAGAAATGCTATAGCATTCATATATATAGCAAACTCTGGTGTACTCGCAATTAATAAAACCCCCGCTATCGCTGGACCAATTAAAAATGCACCAGATCCTATTAAACTGCGTAATGAGTTAAAACGTTGTCTTTGCTCTACTGGAATTAATTTCGTCATATATGTCATAGCAGTTGGCTCATAAATTGCACTGGCCATACTTATAAAGAATACGAATACATAAACAATCCAAAGTGACGGAAGTAAAGGTAAAATAGCGATAAATAACGCACGATATATATCGAGGTGAATCATTAATTTCCGTTTATTTAAACGATCAATCATACTCCCAGACCAAGCGTTTGTAAATAAAGTGGCTAATGGTTTTATTACATATAAAGTAGCAACAGCTAAGGCTGAGCCACCCATATTATAGACAAGTACATTCAGTGCTATTAAGTAAATCCATGCCCCTAAATTCGCAATACCAACTCCGGACAATAGTAATAAAGGATATTTCCAATCTTTAAGTAAATTTTTCATTTTTGGCCCCCGCTTTCAAAATTGTTTTACAACAATAAAAAAATCCCACCCCCAAGACTTTTAATCTTAGGGACGAGATTTATCATCGCGGTGCCACCCTAGTTTGTTAATATGTCACCATACTAACCTTATCAGGTACTGCATTCTAATTCATGCTTATACCATAGCTCTATAACGGGAGCTCCCGTCACACCATCCCCTAATAATAGGTTCCGATGAGCTGCTCAGAGGCTTGGTTCAATAAAGAATTTTTACTCCTTTTCAGCTAAATGGGGCTCTCTGTGAAAAATTCATTTTATTTACTCTTCTCTTCACTGCATTTGATTTTTTCCATATTATCACATATACATTTAACTGTAAATAAAAAATAATCAGATATTTATATTTTCGTCATTTTTGCTTTACGACCAATTTGACATACGAAACGCATTAGCTTTTTATGAAGATAAGGAAATAAAGTGAAGAATACGTCCATCGTTTTTTTTAATGGCATTGGACAAATTACTAATTTATTTTTATGAATAGCTTTCAGTGCAATTTCAGCGAATTTGTCAGCTGAAATTGGCTTATTTGTTTTTAGTTGTTTTATAATTTGATTCTTATTCATATTAATTGCAATTGATTTTTCAAATATGGGTGTATCTACAAAAGTTGGACAAAGCACACTTACATTTACACCGTATTCTTCCGCCTCATAATGTAATGAAGTTGTTAAACCTACGATAGCATGTTTGGTTGTTGCATACGCGGTACAAAGGGGAGCTGGTCCTAAACCAGTTGCAGAAGCAGTATTAATGATATGACCAAATCCTTGTTTTTTCATGAATTGGTAAGCCAATTGTGTTCCGTAAATTACTCCTAATAAATTTATTTCAATAATATGTTTCCAATCATCCAAAGACATATCGAATACTTCTCCATACATAGCAATTCCTGCATTATTAAACATATAATCAATTCTACCAAACTCATTAACTATTTTTATAATAAGTTCTTCTACGGATCCAGCGTTAGTAACATCTAAATATTCGAACCTAGCTAATTGATTATTATTTTTTATATTATTCACAAGGTCTTGGCCACAAGTTTCATTAATATCAGCGATAATTACAAATATATCTTTATTTGCTAATTGAATGGCTAAAGCTTTACCAATACCAGAAGCGCCGCCAGTTATAATTGCGATTTTTTGCTCATCCATATAAATAACCTCCTGTTGTTTATACATATAATGAAAACGGACGAGTGTAAGGATTTGAACAATCGTTCTAATTCGCGTGTCACGCTACATAAATTTGTTTGAAATAGAGAGTAAAAAAATTTTAATAGCTTCTTCAAATAAAACTTCTAATTTCTCCTTTTCAATTGAATGAATGAATTGACATAATCCACCTAGCCATGAACCTAATAAAAGGCATGAACCCTCAACATTTTTCATATAAAACTCACCACTTTTTATACCTTCATCTAAAATTTGTTGATATGCCTTTAAAGGGACAACAGCTAAACCATAAAGTTGTTGAACTGTAGAAGGATTCGTGCTCGGATCAGAGGCAAGTTCTTGCCCCGCTCTTAATAACGGCGTTTTGTAATTATAAAGTACAAATTTAGCCATTCCATATAATTTTTCAGTTGCGTTTGTATACTGTTTTTCTGCTATTTCCCATTTATCATGCCAGTTTTTCATACTGTCTTTAGCTAAATAAACAAATAATTCTTCTTTATTTTTATAATGATAATATATATGTCCTTTACTATAACCAGAGGCTTTAGCAATGTTATCAATGGAGGTTCTTGTATACCCTTTTAAGGAAAATAACTCTATCGCTTTTTCTGCTATTATTTCTTTGGCTAAATCACTATCATATCGTCTTTTATTCAATGTAGACTCCTTCCATCGTTTAATACAAAAATTGAACAATCGTTCTAATTTCAATATATGTAAGTTTTTTTGTTTTAGTAACTGTTAAGCATTTTATTTATTATTTTTTCTGAAAAATACGGTGCGTGAAATTACTCATAAATTTTTAAAAAAGAACCTATTGGATGTAGGTTCTTCAACAAGTTTGAATTAATTCGTATTTGCCTCAGCTAACGGTTGTAACGGCGGTTCTAATTCTAGTTCTAGTGTATCTCCTTCTCGTAAATCTTGTCCTTTTTCAATACTTTGGCTCGTTACATAACCCGTACCCGAAGTTTTCAAATCTAATTTCAAAAGCTTGGAGAAATACATAATATCACGCATGGACCAACCTTTTACATTTGGCATTTGTGCGTTATTCCCTAATAAAAATATACGATCACCTTCACTCATTACCTCGCCAGACTGTGGATATTGTTTTATTATTTTTCCTTCTCCTAAAATTACTGGCTGTAGCTTCTCTTTTTCTACACTTTTCTCTACTGTACCCATCGATTGATTTACATAATTTTGTACTTTTAATTGAGATTGTTTCGTTGCATCAGCTATTTGTTTTTCTGTATACGGTTTCACCTTTAAATATTCAAGGCTGTTTTTTATAACAGGTTTAAATATTTCAGCAAGAGGCTGAGCTCCATACTCATCTCCTTTTAACTTTGGCTGCTTAATAGCTAAGTATACGATTAACTCCGGATCATCAATTGGAGCCATTCCTAAAAAGGAGAAAATGTAATTCTCTTTCCCTTCCATATATCGGCCGTTTTCAGGATTCGGTATTTGTGCTGTTCCTGTCTTACCTCCAATTGGATAACCATCCACTTTATACATTGTACCAGTTCCTTTTGAAGATGTTATAACACGCTCCATTAAGCTTCTAACTTTGTCCGCTGTTTCTTTTTTTATCGGATTCCCAATTTCTTTCGGTTGATTTTCCATAATAACTTCCTTGTTTGTTGGATTTACAACTTTATCAACGATATATGGTTGCATCATTTTCCCGTCATTTGCTATAGCAGTAGCCGCTTGGATTAATTGAATTGGAGTTACTGTAGAACCTTGACCAAAAGAAGTTGTAACCTGTTGAATTTGCGTATTTAATAATAAAGTATTTTTACTTTCTCCAGGTAAATCTATTCCTGTTTTTTGATTGAATCCAAATTTATTCATATATTGTTTAAATTTATTTGGTTTCAGTAACTGATCTTCTAAAATAGAAAAAGCTACGTTTGATGACCTTTCAAAACCTTCATCAAATGTAATTGATCCCCATCCAAATCCACCATTATGATCTTTTATATCAGATGAACCAACGGAATATTTTCCAGATTGAAAATATTCTTTGCCGTTATATACACCTTCATTAATGGCAGCTGCTAACGTAAAAACTTTCATTGTTGAACCTGGTTCATATGCATTTGCAATCGGATCATTTAAAAAGTATTCGATATCACCTACATTAGGATTGTAACTAGGTTTACTAGACATCGCTAAAACCTTTCCTGTTTTTGGATCAGCAATAATTCCAATTAACATAGACGGATCATAATGCTCTTGTGCTTTGTTCATCGCTTCTTCTAAAAAGCTATTAATTTGTTTATCAAGTGTTAAATATACGTTATTTCCATTTTTAGCAGGTTCTACTTTACCTATATCATTTGTAAGCGGAATCCCTCTTCGTGTACCCACATATTCTATATTCCCGTTTGTAGAGCGCAAATATTTATCCAAACTCTTTTCAAGCCCAAACTTTCCTTCCGTATTCCCTTTATCATCTGGTCTAGCAAAACCAAGTATATAGGATGCAAAGTCTTCATTCGGATACACTCTTGCTTTTTCCGACATAAAAGATACACCTGGTATTTTTAAATCATTAATTTTTTCCTTCTTTTCCCTAGATAAGTTCCGACCAATTTTCCCAATTTCAACTTGCGTACGCCCTTCATGAAAGTTTTTTAATACTTCTTCTTTATCAATTTCAAGCGCATCGGCTAATTGTTGTGCGGTTTCATCTTTATTTTTCACTTTATCTTTTCCTTTTAAATTCACAACAACTCGATACGTTGTAGAATCTTGTACTAACACCTTTCCCGTTTGGTCATAGATAGTGCCACGATTCGCTTCTAAAACACCTTTTTTATTATGTTGTTCATTCGCGAGATCCTTTACATTCACATTATGCACGACTCCTACTGCCTGAATATAGAATATACGCAAAATCATAATAAGAAACAAAACAATAAAAGCAATCATCATATATCGAGCGCCTTTATTCGTTTGGAGTTTTTGCATACTTATCTCCTCTCTTTTGGAATGGATTCGTACGAAGATCCGTTTTAAAATTTGTAGTTTTTGTTTGCGATACTATATGTTTCGAAGTTTTCTTTTTAATTCCTTTAAAACAATGCAAAACTAACTGTTGTTATTTTGTGTCATTATTTTATATATTTTAAATACGGTGCGTGAAATTTCAGAATATTAATTAGTACAACTTGATTACAGAGCACTCTAAACTCTTTTCGTATTTCCTATAAAAAAATTCCCCTCTGGATGTCCAAAGGGGAATTTTTATAGGAAAATTATGCGATATGGTTATATTTCGCTAAGAAAGGAATTCGTCTCGCTACTAATGCATACATTTTGAATACAAGTTTCGCTATTGGTTCAAACATACGTGTACTTTGCATTACTAAAGCGCTCGTAATAAGTGTTAAGAATGCTGCACCCAGTATATCTAAAGGATAATGAACACCTACGTACATACGTGATATACCGACTAGTACTGCCCATAATAGCGCGATATATTTCAGTTTTTCTCCTCTAAAAATAAATACGAAGGCGATTGAAAATACAAGTACAGAATGATCACTAACGAATGATGAATCTGCTGCATGTGGTACTAATTGATGTACATCATGTGATACGAACGGACGCGGATGGTAATATACCGCGTGTATAAGAACATTTACTACTAATGCAATAATAACCGAAAGCGTCGTATATAAAACTGTATATTGTTTTCTAATTGCCTTTTCTTTCTTTCCATTATTAAACCATAAGATAAACATAAATAGAACGGCTACGTATGCAGCGCTATTTGTAATAGCAATCATTAACGTATCTAATAGTTTGGATGAATCAGCAAAATTATTAAACCACTGAAATACTGTGTAATTCATTAAACTCTCTCCTTACATACAAGTGTTCTTGATTTACACAGTATACAATACCATTATGAAAATAGGCTTAAACTTTTTTCATCTAATTCTCATTTTACTATTACTCATGTGACAATTATAAAACAAATTTTATACGCTATTTATGTATAAAGCCGGTAAGCCTTTATAATAAGGCGGTTCGTATTTTTTTCATATTTGAAATACATAACATGTTCATTTAAATATACTAATTGCAAAATCATATTTTTTAATTCATTTTAAGTACAATATTTCCAAATTGTTCTCCATGTTCCATACGGCTAAGTGCTCGAATTGCCTCTTCTAACGAGTAAACTTTATCAATAATTGGTTTAATTTGATGTTTTTCTATAAACTTTATCATCTCATTAAATTCCTCACGGCTACCCATGGATGTTCCCATAATATCAATTTGATTGTAAAATAGCGCGCGTAATGGTAATTCAATTTTATCTCCTGAGCTTGCACCAAAATTCACGATTGTTCCGTTTGGTTTTAATACATCAAAATATTTCAAAAAAGTTGCTGGACCTATACTATCTATTATTAAATCTACTTTTTCACCTTGTAAGCTCTCTTCCCAATTTCCAGAACTATGAAAAGAAATATCTGCACCATATTTTGCAGCAAGTTTCCTTTTATTCTCTACCCTTGAAGTAACACTCACTTTAGCGCCAATTGCTTTCGCGAATAACATGGCAAATGTAGCAACACCACCGCCTATTCCCGGAATTAAAACGTGTTCACCGCACTTCAATCTCCCTTTTGTAAAAAGCGCTCTATATGCAGTTAATGCAGATAAAGATAAAACACCTGATTCTTCCCAAGTAATATATGACGGCTTTTCTACTACATTTTTAGCTGGTACAATTACATATTCAGCAAACGTTCCATCTTTTGGCCCACCTAGTACTTCCGGTAACTCCGGTACTTCAGTAGCATGTTCCCATCCAATACTAGGATTAATAATAACTTCTGTATGTAGTGTAATATTTGAAACTCCTTCTCCTATTTCTGTAACAATTCCTGAGCCATCTGAACCTATTACTAATGGTAGATCCATTTCTTTTCTATTGTTTATAATAAATAAATCCCTATGATTCAACCCTGCAGCTTTTAACTTTATTTTCACTTCACCTGCATTAGGACTTATCTCAGGTGAAAATTTATATTCTAACCCCTCTAATCCTTTTTCATATTGATGTACAATAGCTTTCATTGCTTAATTCCCCCTTAATATTTCCAATGTACTAGAAATATCAAAATAAATAAAATAGTTTGCCTCCAATAATTAGAAATTATATATTTTGTTATGAAAAAAATCCTCTCCCTATAAAAAGTATAGGAAGAGGTTTCAAAACTAGTTAGATAAGAATCTATAAATTTATTGAATTCTAGCCAATTCTAATATTTTTCGAATAAACGGCGCTTTTGCCTTTGTATATGAAACACGATCAAAAGCATATGTAATAGCAAGCCTCTCTTTTAATTCTCTATATTCTTTACGTGCCCATTCATGGCTTATTAGAAAGTCACGAAATAAAATATTGTTTCTCCACTCATCACTATTATAAATATAAATATGCAAATGATGAGTACCCGCTCTCCATTTTCCCTTTCTAAAAAAACGCCAATTCGTTGCATCTTTTGGAACATACTCATATCCAATTTCCGATAGAACTTCAATCCACTTTTCAGCTATTTGCAATTCTGTTACGCCAATCATCATATCAATAAGAGGTTTAGCTCCTAATCCTTCTACTGCTGTGCTCCCTATATGTTCAACAGCAATTATTTCTTGTCCTAACAAGGAACAAAATTTCTCTTTTTCTTTTATATACTCTTCACCCCAGTCTTTTTGATATGCTTTAATAACAATTTGTTGATCCATTGTATTCACCTCTTTATAAGTATTTATCATTATATTTATAAAATTTTATATTATTAGCATAGGATTTCCATAAAATATGTCGAATAGTGGAATGTACAACTTAATTATATTAAATGTGAGGTAATCTATGAAAGATAATTCAGTCGAAATTCAGTTAAATAACGTAACATTCCAATTAAAAGAATATCATAATTTTGATTGGCTTATTAAATTAGGGACCGTATTTGCAGTTTTTGACCAGCAAGATTCAGGGAATATAAGTTTTGGTGTAGAAAAAGATGGGCATAAGAAATTTATCAAATACGCAGGAGCACAAACAATTGCATATGAAGGAACAACGGGTGATGCTATTAAAAGGCTAAAAAATTCAGTTACTATCTATGAAGATTTAAAGCATGAATCGCTCATAAGACTAATTAATCATTTTCCAGTCCAATCTGGATATGTATTAATTTTCGATTGGTTTGATGGTGAATGTCTTCATTCGCATTGGAGTTTCCCACCTCCTGAAAAATATAAAAATCCAAACTCACCATTTTATAAATTTAGGCATTTATCTGCTATAGAACGAATTCATTCCTTACATTCCATTTTTTCTTTCCATAGTTATGTAGAAAAGAAAAACTATGTAGCAATAGATTTTTATGACGGTAGTATTTTATATAATTTTAATACAAACGAAACAAAAATTTGTGATATAGATTTATACAGTAAAAAACCTTACATAAATAGAATGGGCCGGCTATGGGGTTCCTCCCGTTTTATGTCACCAGAGGAATTTGAACTAAACGCAATAATTGATGAAAGAACAAATGTATTTAATATGGGAGCAATGGCTTTCTCACTTTTAGGCGGCGAAAAAGATCGTTCTTTTCTAAAATGGGAAGCAAGTAAGGAATTATATGAGGTAGCGTATCGTGCTGTAAATGCCAATCGGGCAGAACGGTATGCATCAGTTATAGAATTCTATGAAGCGTGGTTAAAAGCGGCTAATGCGGAAAGGATATAACCCTAAATTATTAAAAGAAATATAGAGTTTATACTATTATCATGTATATTAAAAATGGTTTTATGAACGTTTCGTACTAATTATAACTCGAGTTAATGACTATAACATGAATAGAGTTAATAATGATGTGAGAACTCGAAATGTAAATACGACAAATGATTTAAATGATAATCAGAATAAAAATAATAATTGGGCTTGGCTTGGTTTATTGGGAGTACTAGGATTATTTGGTCTTAGAAAAAAAGACAAAGATCCAGAAACATGTTAATGTAGAACATTGTATTTAATTTTAAAAGATATTTATTTATCAAAAGAATGCAAAATGAACCGCCTTTAATAAGGCGATTTTTTATTTTTTAAAATCAATAACAATCACAAAAAACGGATGCAATTAATCGGAAACAATGAATTTCTTAACTTAATAGTAATAGAGCATTACATCTATTGGACAAACTACGCTCTTTTTTATACCTTTTCTTCACTTACCCATATCTTATATTTTGTGTAACTAATTTAAATGCTACAGCCCTTGATATTCATAGCTTCATAACACTTCCTCTTTTGAGTTACACAACACATTAAAAATGAGTAACTGTATAGAATGGGGTAGAATAACATAGTCATCAAGTTAAAAGTTTAATGTACCAACAATTAGGAAGCTTTGTATGTTAGAGAATTTCAACCTAAAAAAGTCGGATTCCTATACGTTAAGTAAAGTGAATAAAGTCTGTTACACTCTCTTCTTTAGGAACGTTTCCATAATATCCTTCTTGAACCATTCATAATCAAACTGAAAAGCTACATTATGCGTTTTATAGCCTGGATTTGTAACAAAACGAAAGTCTGCAATGCTTTGACCAAATCCTTCCCCTTGATCAGGAATTACTTTAATGGGTACCCTTGAAAGACTAACAGCCTCTTGATTCAGCAAATACCATACCGTTACAAAATCATGCATAGGACTTCCACTTATACCAGGATTAGACTTGGAGTAGAAATTATAATAATAATCTAACATAGGTTTGATGATGAGTCCTGCAAGATCCTGTGTATTCCGATGAAATGCATCAATTTGTTGGACCATTTCGGGTGTAACAATCGCATGTTGAGTCACATTTAAAGGAATAATCGTCAAGTTCTTTGCATGCTGTAAAATTAAGTTTGCTGCATAAGGATCTGCGTAAAAATTAGCTTCAGCCACAGCAGTTACGTTACCTGGATAGAAAAAAGCTCCCCCCATGCAAATGCATTCTCTTACATTTCGCATTGTTTCTAAATTTAATACAAAAGTCGTAGCTAGCGAAGAAAGTCTTCCTAAATTGATAATGGTAAGATCTTCTAAATTTGATTCTATAATTTGATAAATATCATTTAAAGGATAAACTGGATATGAAATTTCAGGTGGAATAATAGGTCCTAATCCAACTTTTCCATGTACCTCAGGGAAATACTGAATTAATATACCTGTCAACGGTACAGAAGCACCAAGGAATACAGGTATTTCTTCTCTTCCCGCAATGTACTTTAAATAGTTTATATTTCTTATTACATTTTCTCTTGATACATTTCCATAATCGGCCACAATTCCTACAAGTTGAATGTCTTTACGAAAAAAGATGTACAGTATAGCAAAGGCATCATCAATCCCTAAATCTGTAAACAGGAGAACCTTTTTTTGCATATCTCTTCCTCCAAAAAATTTATAGAATTCTACTTTCACCAATGATGTAGTGATTAGACTACGCTTGTATATATATTTTTTATGTATTCTTAAAGAATGGATTCTATTCACTTGAAATAGCTTTGCTCATCTAAATTTTATTTTATGTTCTTAAGTCGTTTGGTCTATTGGGAAGTATTTTAAATCCAAAGTCTCAATACCATCTACAGTAAGTTCTCCACCAATTGGCTTACATTGAAAACAATGAGTGATAGTCTGAGCTTTATCTCCGTTCGGAAACTCACCAGAATATTTAGAATAGACACCTATAAGATGTTCAACTTCAACATTTAATCCTGTCTCCTCAAATATTTCTCGTTTAGCGGTTTCTTCAAGAGATTCTCCAAGTTCCATAGCACCACCTGGAATACCCCATTCATTTCTATCTCCCCGTTTTTGTAAAAGAATTTCATTTCGTTCGTTATAAACAATACCTCCAGCAAAATTAAGAAATATTAAATCATGCCCTACTTTTCCCCGGATATAACGAATGTAGTCCTTATTTGTAGTCATAAATTCCCTCCTAATTTATATATAAAATACAAATTAATTATATATAAATATAGAAGAAAATGGTAACGAAAATGATGATATTCCTTATTCTCATAAGGGATTTTCCCTTTACTTTTTATCAATCTATGCGTTTATTAACCATTTCTATTCTAATACCTTCATTTCCCAAATCCCCTTTCAAAATAAAGAGAACACCATTTCTTAAAACAATTTTATCGCAGTTCTAAAAATTGGTGTCCTCTAGTTTTCTAGCCGGACTATATTCTATTTTCAAGCCCATCTCTACCTCCCTATGAATAAAACTCAACGTTCTGTTTATACTACAACTACATCTAGAGACACATCACTGTTTAGAGCGGCTAGGTTTTGTTAGCTGCTCTTTTGTGTTTTACACAAATAAAATCAATAACTCAGCATATAATATCTATGTAGCTAGACTATTACCTCTGTATCGAGCAGTTAGGCTGGGCTAAATGCTCTTTTATTTATGACAAAATAAAACTTTTAAACAAAATTACTTTCGTATAACATTTTCAATCTCGCCTACACTATAACTGTAACTTTAAATTACACATCTATTACTTGTAGGGCCTAATTTTCTTTTGTGGAACAGGTGGTTAGCTCATAAAGTTAACCACTTTGTTGCGTTAAATATTTTTTATTTCTCAATACTTAATACCTGGAATTAATTCTAATTTATTGGTATTAAACTATTGACATTGATTTTCCTCATATGCAATTTTTGAAAAGGCCTTTTCTCTCATATCAGGCTCTTTTATTTATTAAAAAAAGATTATTTTATATAGATTACTATAAGCATCCATAAAGCCAAAGCACCAATGATAGCGAGTACTATACGTGTTGATAGTATCCTTACTTCAAAGTCTGTTTTCTTGGAGGGTTCAGGATATGCAATTATGTAAATTCCCTTTAATAATGCAAGCCATGCAATAACCGTTAGGAATCCCTGCCAGTTGAATACCCATACATTATGTAGAATTACAGTACCTAATCCTAGGAAAATCGATAGAAAACCATACATAATACCAAATCCTCTGTCTTCAACCACTAATTTTTTTAAGTCACGTAGCACAGATGGACGGACGAAAAGTATTCCCGATACGATAACCGTCATCCATCCCCAGAACAGCCCTAAAAAAGTACTAGTTTCCATTATTATTTCACTCCCCTCAATTATATTTATATTTCAGATATTCCTTCCTTTAGAACAATTCCAGCACTTTTCACATTTACAATAACTAAATATCCCCATCTTACCAGTTTTAAAATCTTCATTGTCATGACTATTAATAAGTTTATATCTTTGTATACATTTAGGTTATTTTAATTTACCCAACCAATTTCCTAATATAAATTAATTCCTTTCCTCTCGAAGATATTCTTTCTATTCCCACCCTCTTAAGGATATATCGGAAAATATCTCCAATCATTGTAACGTGGTAGCTTGTTTTTCTTTAAACAAAAGGATTATTTTGTTTAAAAATTCATTCCAATTTATAACCACTATATTTTTCTTATATTTTCCATTAAAATTTAATAGCAATATTTTGATAACAAAGGAGCAACCTATGAAGCATAATATAAATCTATGGTCTTTTTTTTCATTAGTTTGCATTGCTTTTTTTCTTTTATATCTTGAAGTATGCACACCTGAAATGAATACGTCGTTTATAAATATCGTTTATTTTCACCCTTTATTTTTTGTACTCATTTTTTCAATAGGAACTTTTTTTGCTGGTATTAAAGGATTCTCTAAAGCAGGTAATTGGATAGCAATGCTTAGAAGCATAGTAACAGTTCTACTAACATTGTTATTATCAGTGTTTTTAACACTAACTTTAATCGTTGGTTATGCATTAAGTTAAACGTAATTCTTCACGAATAAAACTAAATATTACGTCAATACTATATATGACATTAGATTTTCTCCTTGTTCCCCCTTGGAGAAGAGCAGTTAGCTTTTGCTAACTGCTCTTATTTTCTACAATTGGTTTCATTTACCTGATGTATTTAACGTAATATTAAGTTACAATATAAACGAATAAAATATATTTGGCTGTTATACCATTACCCTAGGAAACTAGGGTTTTTATTTCTATAAAATGAAATTTTTATTGTAATTACTCACCCATAGTTTTATATTTTTCAAATATTCCATTCTTCCGGAGAGTATTTACTAGCTGCCTTATCGTTAATTCCGTTCTTCCTAATGCTAAAGCAATTCCCTTCATCTTTCCGAATCCATAATACTTACATATGTAGGCTAATTCTTTCGTTGTATACGGCTTCTTATGATTCGGATGGTAATCGGTTGGTACTTCATTCGGCCCTGCGCATCGTATTGAACTTCCACCTTGATCACTTTCCTTTCAAATGAAGTTTTTATTAAGCTACTTGATAAGCTTTACAAACCCATGATTCATCTTCGTCTGCGTCAATCCGCAAAGAATATTTCTACCTTCAATTTCAAACCATTCTTCATTACGGCCGTCGCCTCAAATACTCCGCTTATATGATCAAATTTCTTGATATCCTCGTCCTCTAACATTCCGAATTCTTCTGGGAGACTATCGTAGAATTTTTCTACTGCATTTTCTAAATCATACTGACTTTTATATGTTTGTTCGTGAATTAACTGGACCTCCATTTTCATCCTCCTTTTCTAATAAAATAGCGTTTTTGTTTAGTTTCACTCTAAAAGTAAAATTTTCATTTTTTCATTCAACCAAGTTCATAACATATTCTTTTCCCCCGATAAAATAATGATTAGGTGTCCCATGCGCATTTTATTCATTGGAAATAATACCTTTCACGTACTTACGTATTAGAAACTTCATTTCTGCTTCTTCTCCACTAGCAATTTTGTTCACTTTTTTGATACATTTATGAAACATTCACATGTTATCTTCAATATGTTCTATTCTTTTTGAAAAACCATGTGAGAATACCAAAATAAGAAGCCCTAGAGCCCTAACTCTAGGGCTTCTTGTTTTCAAATAAGGATTTTGCTAAAAAACTACACATTTATTAAGAACATGCATAAAATATAATGTGGTATTCTTTTTCAATATTAATGTTTATCCGAGAGCGCCTTGAATGGCGCTCTTTAATTTCCAAATAACATTTTTAGATAATTACGAGAGCGGATTTTATTATGTTGTACAAGCACTACTTCACTTTATTAAATAGACTATATAGATATTTAAAAGAAGGGAGCTTTAAATTCATATGGCTGATTACTTTTATAAAGATGGTAAAAAATATTATAAAAACCAATCACATTCCAACAATCAAAAAAATAACTGTTTTATTGAAACTCATACGATAGCTGGTTCTGCAGAAAATGAAAATGGAAATATACCTGTGTCAGTTTTCCTTGAAACCACCGCTCCACAAACTGTATTTGAGGATTTTACAAACAATCATAACAAAACATTAATTCAGTTATTCGTTGTCGGTATGAGTGCACCCGTTCAAGTAACTATTCTAACAAGAAGATCTAGCGTACCAATTACTACTACATTACAACCTGTTCAAACAAAAATATTTCAAGTTGAAGATTTTCAAGGTCTTACTCTTACAAAGCAGGAAGGTTCTACTAGTGTAGTTAGTTTATTTGTTCAAAAAACATTTTGTATATGCTGTAACGATAATAACGATTCATGTGATGAATATTACCAAGAATGTAATTGATAGATTAAATCACCAGAAAAACCCTTTATATAAAGGGTTCTTTTCCTTTTACTCCCCTCATTTTCCCGTTTTTTATTAAAATAACGATTTTATTATGTTTCCTAACTTACAGTAATGTCCTTAAAAAACATTCATATATATTTATCAGATGCACTTTTAAATCCCAGAGTATCAAATACTTTTAAGAGTTGACTGACCAATAATATTCGAATTATCTTTAAAAACTTATTAAAAATAACTTAGATACAAAAAAGCTACGTTTTATATCGGATAAAAAATTATCTTACGTAAAGGAGCTTGATTATTTGTGAATTATCAAAATGATAACAACTCTAACATTCACAAACCTTGTTCTTGTCCATCTCCCACGGCTAACAGTTTAAATGTTGTTCAAACTACCCCATCAATAGTTTCTGTAAACTCTGCGATTCCACTAGATACTGTGGTAAATTCTAATGGCACGGCAATCTCATTCACACCACCAACAACTGTTTTACTTGAAGGTGGAAGAACCTATTTGGCAATCTATGAAGTGCAAGTTATCATTCAACCAGGAGGTAATTCGGCAGGTATCACTATGTATCTGAATAATAATCCAATCATTGGATCAGGTACTTCTCTAGGATATACAGCCGGATTCACTTCTGTATCAGCCCCCGCAATTTTCACTACACCTCCAGGTATAACAAGTACTCTTACTGTTAATGTAGGACCATATTCTAATACATTAAATACGTTGGGCTTAACTCTTGCTGTTGTAGCATTGACATAATAAAATGTAAAACTCTCTACAATGATTTTCTTTGTCCTTTAACTGTTTTTTGGGTTAGCCTCTAGGAACTCAACATAACTACATATAGAAAAAGAACATTATTTGGTTCGATAGTAATAGGTGACTCGACTAGCACAATTGCTGAGTCACCTATTTATCTATAACAAAATAAAGCTTTTATTTAATTTATTACTTGTTCTTTTTTATGCATTATTCTATTACAATTCATTTTCATGTTATAATTACCAACAGTACATATTTTAATAGGCACAACAAATCTCATAAATATAGGAGGACCTTAATGATCCTAACTCAAGAAAAGAACATAAAATTAATTATGCATTTTCTTACATTATTATCTTTTTTTATTCTTATTTTCTTTAGTGTCACAATTTTTTATATACCTTTGGTTTTCTATTTTGTATGTAAATCACAAAACATTCGGAAAAATATCCTTGAAGCTGTTTTTTACCAACTATTCATTTGGATAATTACAGTAATTTGGAATCTTTTCATAATAAGAATCTTAATGCTATTTTGGTCTAATTTAGACTTGGCTTCAAATAACACTTTAATTATTTTCGGGGTAGCTCCTTTATATCTAATACTGTTTCTCTTGTTAATTTTTGGACCTATAAAAGGAATTTTATATGTGCTACAAGAAAAAAACTTTCATTATCCTATTATTTCTAAATGGATTAACAAATAAAAATACGTGTAGAAGAATTCAGAGTTTCACTGAATTCTTTTTTTATGGATCTTTCAAAATCTTTTACAACTTCCTTCATTCCTTCTTTTTAATAAACTTCAACTTTTATTACAATAACGCTTTTTTTAAATACAATCGTTTTTCTATAAACTTTGTAACCTTCATTTCCTTTCCTATGATTACAATTTCCTCCTAGCAACCAAGTATTGGCTATATCCCCCATATGAACACCTCAATTTTATTGGCATATACTTTGAAGGAAAAAACATTTCAATTAAACATATACCTACAAATTCAGTTGCTAATAATTTACCAAAAATTACTTAACATTTAATTTTTTAAAGGAGGTATTTATGAGATATAATCGAAAATCAAATTCGTGTGATAAATTTCAGCAACCCTGCTTTGTTTCTATATCCCCTTGTGATCAAAGTAATTGCTGTACACCTGTTTTTTTCTCGAATGCTCAACAACAAGAATTATTGCAAATAATAAATCAATTAAATCAAGCCATCCTTTCTTTTTTCACAACACCAAATCCAACAACTATACAAATACTCCAATCAGCATTACAGGCATTAAATGATTTATTAATAGCAGTACAACCAAATACACCAAATAGAAATTTAGTTATAAGAACTATAAATCAATTAATTAATTCTTTACCTACCGCATCTCTCACTCAAATCTCAGCATTATTCCAATTTCTATTCCAAAGCTTGTCTTCACTTATAAGTTGTTCAAATATATCGGACCCCTTATTACAGCAAACATTCAACTTAATTTTACAAGGAATCTTAAATAGTTCGCTATTAAGTAACATCGGAACACCGGGGCCGACTGGAGCCACTGGACCTAGAGGATTTCCTGGACCTAGAGGCGCTCAGGGTTCTCAAGGTGTGCAAGGAATTCAGGGGCCGGAAGGACCAGAAGGACCGGAAGGACCTCAAGGTGTGCCAGGGATTCAGGGACCGGAAGGGCCGGAAGGGCCTCAAGGACCTCAAGGTGTAGAAGGACTTCAGGGGCCGGAAGGACCAGAAGGACCGGAAGGACCTCAAGGTGTACAAGGGATTCAAGGACCACCAGGACCACCTGGGCCTACTGGTTCAGGGACCGGAATGGGAATTCCTGGACCACCGGGACCTACTGGGCCTCAGGGTATCCAAGGGATTCAAGGACCGGAAGGACCGGAAGGGCCCACTGGACCTCAGGGTGTACAAGGAATTCAAGGGCCGGAAGGACCGGAAGGAGCCACTGGACTTCAGGGTGTGCCAGGAATTCAAGGGCCGGAAGGACCACCAGGAGCCACTGGACCTCAAGGTGTGCAAGGAATCCAAGGGCCGGAAGGGCCACCGGGACCTACCGGAGATTGTGATTGTCCACCGGGACCTACTGGACCGACCGGACCTACTGGGCCAACCGGACCTGCATGTAATTTCCTAGTATATGCTACAAATGCAGGACTCATAGATGACCCTACAAATGATACAGTATCTGTAATTAACACCGGAACAAATATAGTAGTTGATACAATTACTGTAGGTAATGCACCACTTGAAGTAACGGTTTCACCAAATGGAGCTCGTGCCTATGTTACTAATATTTTTTCTGATACCGTTTCCGTTATTGATACTGCTTCGAATACTGTTATCGCTACCATTCCCGTTGGAACTGATCCAATCGGTGTAGCTGTTTCTCCAGATAACACAACTGTTTATGTTGGAAATCATGGTAATAATACTGTTTCTGTTATTAATGCAGCTACCAATGCAGTTATCGCTACCATTCCTGTTGGCCTCGCTCCACAAGGAATCACTGTTTCACCAAATGGGACCTTTGCATATGTTGCAAACGAATTAAGCAACACAATTTCTGTTATTAATACTGCTACCAATGCAGTTATCGCTACCATTCCTGTCGGTATTCGTCCTAGAATAATCGTCTTCACACTAGATGGTACTCGTGCTTATGTCACAAATCAAAACAGCAATACTGTTTCTGTTATTAACACCGCTACCAATGCAGTTATTAATACAATTAACGTAGGTATCGAACCTGTTGGTATAGATATTACACCGGGTGGAAATCTTATTTACGTTGTAAATAAAGTTAGTAATAATGTATCTGTAATAAATGTGGCGACAAATACTGTAATTGATACAATTTCTGTTGGTTTATCTCCTGATCAAGTAACCATCATACCTGATGGCACTCGAGCATATGTTACAAATCAAGCTAGTAATACTGTTTCCGTTATTGATATTGCTACGAATACTATTATCACTACTATCCCAGTAGGTGTCGCTCCAACCGGAATAGCTACTGGAACTATTTGTGAATAAAATAAAGAAATGAAAGCCACAGATAGTTTTTATTAACATTGATAGTATGTGATATTCTTTCTTTAACTACGTTCAAACAACCAGGATAAACCTCTATATTCTGTTAATATTCTTTTCTGTTTTGTCTTACAGAACCTGCCGAGCCGCTAGCTGTTGTTAGCTGCTCTCTTTCTATAAAATCCAAATCAAATACCAATCAATTTACTGAAATTGATTTTTTTGGAATTACATGATAATATTTACCTATAAAATTATTACCCTTATACAAAGAGCTATGAGCCTTTCCACTCATGGCTCTTTTTTATTACGATTTTCACTTCACATCTACACGATCAACTTTACCGTTTATCCAAACCGCGACTTGCTCACCAAATCCACTCATTGGTGGATTGACTACTGTTACATTTCCGCCCTTCACTATTAAAAGTTTGTTGCTACCAACATCAATTTCTACTTTTTTCAAATGTCCATCTCCCTTTTACTACCGCATGTACTCGACAACATCAGTTTTAAAGCCACTTCCCAAATAAACCCTTACTGGAATTATTTCTTTTTTATCCCTCACTGCCTTACACAATTCTTCAGCTGTATCCCAATTGGAAAACTTGTCTACAACTCTTTGAAATCTCCGTGTATTCATTAACTCTTAGGATTTATTCTCATGTTTTACCGAGCATGCAGGAAGAAGGAGTAAAAAATTTTGGTGAAAATATCTTTGGATAGCTAACGTTTGCAGAATGTTTGCATTTTATATCAAAAAGCCAAACAAATCTTGTATTAACAAGGTTTATTCACTTTAACATATGTTATCATGTATAATACATATGTTAAGTAAATTCAGAATAACGAGGCAAATATTATGGACTTTGTTTATATTAATCAAAACGTGTTAAATAATCTTCTATACATTCTATGTAGTATATTTGTTTTTTATTTCATATATGATAGCCGGCACTATTTAAAGAAATATAAAATACTACTGATTACCCTTTGTTCTAGTATTCCGCTTATTTTATGTATGCGATACCCTATCTATATGGATGAAAGTTGTATTCATGATTTAAGACAAATTCCGGTCATAATAGCTACGCTTTATGGTGGATTCCCTGTCGGTATCATATTGTTTACAATTTTATTAATTACAAGATTTATATTTTATGGATTTAATATGCTAACAGTCGTTGTTTACGGAATAATGTTCATCGTTACAGCACTCGCATCTTCAAAATTTAATACATATAATAGAAAACTTAAAGTAGCTTTTTCCATGTTTTTAACCTTTTTCCTAGCAATATTTACAACTTTAATTGTATTAACTTTATCAGATTTTGAAGTGAATAATTTGTATATTATTTATTTCATGGTATTACCGACTACTTTAATGTTATTTATTGTTTATATAAATGAAGTTATAAAGGATGCTGTATTAATGCGCTCTAAATTAATTAAAATGGAAAAAATGGAGATTGTTAGCCAACTCGCTGCAAGTATATCGCACGAAGTAAGGAATCCCTTAACGGTTGTAAAAGGATTTACACAGCTTTTAAAAACACAAAATTTAACTCCTGAATCAAGAGACGAATATATTAAACATATACTTGAAGAGTTAAATCGTGCCCAAGAAATTATCGATGATTACTTAACGTTTGCCAAACCTGCTCCAGAAAAATTAGATCAAATTTCAGTAAAACAAGAGTTAAATCGAGTTATTAATATGATATTGCCATTGTGTAATATGAATACGATACATATTACACAGGATTTTTCTGAGGCAACCATTGTTGGTAATAAACAGCACTTTCAACAATGTTTTTTAAACTTAATAAAAAACAGTATTGAAGCAATGCCTAATGGTGGTACCTTAAATATTTCCTCATCTATTAATAATAGTAAAGTTGAAATACGAATTGAAGATAGCGGAGTTGGAATGTCACAGGAGCAAATACATCGATTCGGTGAACCGTATTTTAGTACAAAAACAAAAGGAACTGGTTTAGGTACAATGGTTGCTGTTAAGATTATTGAGACGATGCATGGAAGTTTAAAAATCCGAAGTATCGTTAGTAAAGGAACGACTTTAACGATTACGTTCCCGAAATATAGTGAGAATACGCATTTAAACAAATAAAAAAGGAGCATAGTTGCTCCTTTTTTATTTGTTTCGATACATAAGTATCTTCAATGTTTTTTTAGTTTACATTTGTGAAGACTAATTAAAAATTAGTATCCTCCGCCCCAGCAGCTGCATCCTACAATTATTAATAGAATGAATAACACAACTAGTAAAGCGAAACCTCCACCAAAACCACAAGAACCACCGTAACTCATATTTTCTCCTCCTTTTGGTTTGAAAACTAATAGGTAGTTGATCATTTTAACTGGTTCGTATTATACATTATGTATATATCCCTTTTTTGAGCATGTCTACATAAAAATAAGTAAAAGCACTCGTTTAAAGAGTGCTTTAAAATGGATACCAAAAGTTTTGAAATACGTTTAATTTTAAATATACCGCAACAATAAATATGAAAATACCGGCAAATAAAGCGATGAAATCTTCACGTTTCGCCTTACTTGTATAAAACCATGTACGTTTATCCTTCTTTCCAAATCCTCTTAAATCCATTGCATTTGAAACCGTATCTATTCTTTCTAGAGAATGAATGATTAGTGGCCAGAAAATTAAAACACGGTTCTTCATACGAACCCATAAACTTGCTTCTCCTTTTTCAAAAGCCACTCCTCTTGCTTCTTGCGCGTGTTTAATAATTTTATACTCAGACTGGATGTCAGGAATATAACGTAGTGCAATATTTATTGCATATGTAATCTTATAATGAATACCAAGTTTACTTAAGCTACTTACAAATTCGCTTGGATCTGTCGTGTAAATAAAAAGAAGTGTAAATGGTAATAACGTAAAATACTTTAATGAAAGTGTAGCTGCATAAAATAATGTTTCATATGTAATCGTTGCATATCCAACATGTAAAAACGCGGTATATGATTCAGTTAATTCAGATCCATGAGTTGGTGTAATAAATAAAATCATGACAGAGTTTAATAAACTAAATGTAAATATGACACTAAAAACAATTAAAATTTTACGAAATGGAATTTTAGCAATGCTGAGTCCGATACACCCAATAATAAATAATATTAGCAACACCCGAAAATCAAAAAACAAAAAAGTAAGCGTCATACAAAAAATAAATAAAAACAATTTCACTACCCCATCCATACGATGAAAATATGTACTATGCACCTTCCTCCCTCCTATTACTGTCTAAATAAAGCTCCATAAATTTTTCTGGACATGCAATCCCACTAAATTTAATAAGCTTGGTTAAAGAACTCTCTCTTAAGTTGGCTCTTTGTAACGTTTCTTGATCGCCTAATACATCAAACACTGTATTATCCGCAATAATTTTCCCTTCATGTAGAACTACTGCACGGTCTGTATATTCTAGCGCGAGATTCATATCGTGAGTGATAAAAACAAATGAAATTCCCTTTTTAGCTAGGTTTTTAATAAACGACATAAATTGTTTATAATGATAATAATCTTGTCCCGCTGTCGGTTCATCTAATATGATAAGCTTAGGATTTGTTGTTAATACAGATGCGATTGTTAGTCTCTTTTTTTGCCCATAGCTTAGTGCTTGAATTGGCCAATTACGAAATGGATATAAACCAC
The DNA here is from genome assembly GCF_039134555.1 of Bacillus sp. BR3(2024). NCBI lineage: Bacteria > Bacillati > Bacillota > Bacilli > Caryophanales > Bacillaceae > Bacillus > Bacillus sp. BR3(2024). The sequence continues at coordinate 2,509,388 of NZ_CP152433.1, read as the reverse complement.
AAATTTTTAAAATCCCTTCTACTTTATTCTTAATTTCTTCCTTAGAAAAATTATGTAATGTTAATGTAAATGAAACTTCTTCAAAAACAGTAGGCTGTGTAATCATATGATTTGGATTTTGCATCACGTAAGATATGATTTCCCCACGTTTACGAATAGACCAAGAACTAATATCTTTACCTTTTAACGCAATTTTCCCATTTTTCATTTTGTTTATACCTATAAGACTATGAGCTAATGTTGATTTCCCTGCTCCATTATGTCCTAACAGTGCCACAATTTCTCCTTCATATATTAAAAGGTTTACATTTTCTAATACTTTTTGTTTATTAGGGTATGAAAATGATAAATTCTCCACTTTAAGTAATTCCTTGTTTTTAGCATTCCTTTCTAATATGACTTGTTTCTCCATCCACTCTTTTATAACGTTTCTTACCTTTTCTTTTTGAAGGTTTTCCATTGGATATATTACGTCATTATTACGATCAAAATGTAATCTCTTTAATGCTTCGATGTAAATAGGCTCTCTTAAGCCAATACGTGGTAATATATTTGACGCTAAGATTTCTTTTGGTGTTCCCATCGCAATGACTTTACCTTCATCAATTAATATAACTTTGTCTAAATCCAGTTTTAAAATTTCTTCTATCCTATGTTCGATAATAACAATCGTTTTATTATACTGCTCATGTATATCTTTCATAAGTTCTATCGTATGTATGGCGCTTAGTGGATCTAAGTTCGCTAATGGTTCATCGAACAATAATATATCCGCATTTGTTGTTAATAAACCAGCAAGAGAAACTGTTTGCTTTTGACCTCCTGATAATTCATGTGGACTTTGTTTATGAAACGTATGCATCTTCACCTTTCTTAATGAGTCCGAAACAATCTTTTTCATGTTATCTTGCTTTACACATTCATTTTCTAAATAAAAAGCTACATCTTCTTCTACTGTCAGACCAATAAATTGAGCATCTTGATCTTGTAAAATTGTTCCTACCTGTTTACTTTGTTCAAAAATACTTCCTTCCCTTGGGTCTTTACCGGCAATTAAAACGTTACCTGTGCTATTCCCTTCGTAAGAAAATGGGATTAGCCCATTTATACAATGAGCTAATGTCGACTTTCCTGAACCACTTCGTCCAGCAATTAGCACTTTTTCCCCAGGGTATATATGAAAGGTAATATCACTTAAAGTAGGCTGCGCAGCATGCCCATATTGAAAGGTGAATTGTTCAAACGAAATAATTGGTTGCATGTTAACATCCCTACTTTTCAATTTTTAAATGTGTATGTTTCTTATTGGATTTCGCCAAACCAATTGTAAGTGGCAATCCAAGTACTAAGAAAACGATGACATCGGAAATTGTTGCTCCTAATACTTGTATAACAATTTTGTCAAATGGTTCTCCCATCACAATAATATCGAATGCCCCAGCAAATATAATAGCAATGACAATACCAACTAGCCCAGTAATTGCTAAATAAGAAATATCCCCCTTGTTAAACGACCCGTTTTTCACACTAAAACCAACTCTTTTTTGAATAAGCCCCATTGAAAAACCAATAATTCCTGAACTAATAACCCATCCCCACCAAATACCCCATCCAGCAATCGTATCTGTTACGGTATGACCGATAAGTCCGATTAACAGTCCTGCCACTGGACCAAATAATGCTCCAAAAACAGTTAATATAGCTAATGCTGGTTTAATAAATGTATTCGGTGCAATAGAAAATCCCCAAAGTCCTAATATCCCGTATAATGCTGCTCCAATACCGATTGCTACTACTAACTTTGTTGATAATTTATTCATGACAATTCCCCTCTCATATTAGTCAACTTTTATTACTCTATATTTAATTTAAAAATGAATTATGCATCGACACTCCCTTTCTATACAACAAAAAAATGACCTCTTACATAAGAGGTCACTTTCTTTCACTTTCAAGAATCCTCTTATCTTTCAAAAAACACATCGTGTCCTCTGCGGAATTAGCACCTTCCTATAAAATTGCATAGGGGTTGCTGAGGTTTCTTAGGGCCGTTCCCTCCACCTCTCTGGATAAGTATTAATTTGTAATTCGTATTATGGCACTAAAGAATGTAAATTTCAACACTTTTCTTACTATTTTTATTTTTTATTAAATAGCACATTTAAATCATTGTATTCTTATCGGAATTATGAAATAATGAATTCAAAATCGTTTCGGGAGGAATGCATTATGAAAGTTATTGGTTTGATTGGAGGATTAAGTTGGGAATCTACATCATTATACTATAAACATATTAATACACTTACACTCTCTCAATACGATCAAAATGCGAAGCTAATTTTATATAGTATGGACTTTGGTGAAGTAACTACTTTATTACAAAACCATCAATATGAAGAAGTGAAAAATGAACTAGTTACAGTTGCAAAGAAAGTTGAAAAATCTGGGGCTGAATGTTTATTAATGTGTTCAAATACTGTACATCTATTTGCCGAGGAGGTAGAACAAGCAATATCTATCCCGCTTCTTCACATTGGTGATGTAAGTGCTAAAGAAATGGTAGAACAGAATATAAAACGTATCGGACTATTAGGAACAAAACAAACGATGGAGCAAGATTTCTATAAATCACGATTAGCGAAATATAACATTGAGACAATTATCCCAAATGACGAGGAAAGAACTTTTATCCACCATGTCATATTAGATGAATTAAGTAGAGGGATCATTTCAGAAACATCTAAAAAAAGGTTATTACAAATTACAAAATCATTAATTCAAAACGGCGCTGAAGGTATATTATTAGGCTGCACTGAAATACCTTTACTCATCTCCCAAAATGATCTTACTGTTCCCGTTTTTGATACTGCTTTTTTACATGCAAATACTGCTGTACAATTTGCTGGATAAGAATACACAAGCATAAAGGTGAGAACCTCTATGCTTGTATACAGTTACGACTAATTATCCCGCTATTTGCAGGCAGTAAAGCCCCACCAATTAAAGTTTTACTTTATTTAAAAGAGATTCAATAACTGCAATCGCTTCTTTTGAACCACCACATTCTAAAAAGCTATCATTAAGTTTTCTTATACCATATTTATACTTTTCATTTGAAAGTACATCTGTTACGGCCTCTTTTAAAGTGTGTACATTAACATGTTCTTTCAATAGTCTATGTGCCGCTTCAAGCTCAGTTAATCTTTGCGCTATCATTGGCTGATCTTTATCATGCGGTATTATTACAAATGGGACATTATAATGAATGGCATCGTGTACACTATTCATACCGCCATGTGTAATAAAAACATCTGCTTCATTTAATATTTCTGATTGAGGTACGTATGGAGCAATTATAAAATTATCTGGTGCTTCCTTAATTTTAGAAATATCATTTCTATCACCAATTGCCATTACAACTATCCCATCAAAATCTGAAAAAGTATCAATACAAGTATTAAAGAATGGTTCGAGTCCTTCAAGCAGTGTTCCCATTGAAATATAAATAACTTTCTTTTCTTTAAGTGATTCCAGTGGAAACTTTATATTTATTTTACGCTTTGAAATACTCGGTCCCATAAAAATGTTATTTTCCCCGAACGATTCGCTATTAGGTTGGAAATAACGACTTGTGTATACGAGACAAACATCACCCTTATTATTCATAAATTGAAGATTATTCTTTGGTTTTACTCCAAATTTATGTTCCATCTGATTTAGTAATTTTTCAGAGATTTCCTCTGGTTGAAATGGCATATCTGCATTTGGATGAAAAGGTAATGTCTTCAAAAATTCTGGCGGAATTAAAAATATAGGTGAGGACACTACACCTGGAACTTGTAAATATTCCTTTACTAACTCTCCTGCGCCAAATATATCATAAATTACGAAATCAAAATTTATACTTTCATATAATTGTTTCGTAATTTCTAATATATATAAAGAAGTTTGAACATGCACATGAAAGAAAGCATTTAACCCAGATGAGGTTTCAGCATCAATAGAAATCTCTTTTAATAGATCCGGATGAGTATGTACAGTAGCTCCTAAATCTTCAATTCTATCCTTAAAGTTTGCCGTTGTAATATAATGTACGTTATCCCCTCGTTCAGTAAAGGCTTTTACTAAATTTAATGTAGGGTTTACATGCCCCTCTGCTGGAAAATTAACTACTAAAATATTTAGCACTTATTCCTCACTCCTTACATTTCACTGTTTTAATTAAGCATACTGTTATTTGTACAAGTAATCTTCCCCTAATAGTCCTAATATGCTTGCTACATTATATTGATAAATAATTTTCAGTCATCAACATAAAAAAAGCATCTACCTATGTAGATGCCTAACCGTGATAAGGAGTGTTCTGTGAGGTTAGAACAAGCGTTTCTGCTTGTCCTATGCTATCAATATATGATTTATTTTATAAAATGTGAATCGTTAATAGAATTATTTTATCCATTTTATATGATCAAATGGATAAAATACCATTTCTACTTTACCTATTATATTTGATTCATCAATAAGTCCAAGTGTATTCCTACTATCTTTACTATGATTACGATTATCACCTAACACAAATAATTTATGCGTAGGAACTTTTATTTCTCTAAAATTTGAAAAACGATTGGATACTTGCGACATATCTAAATGTATATACGACTCCTCACGCTTTTTACTGTTAATAAATACCTCATCCTCTTTTAGTTGTATGTTATCCCCCGATAATCCAATAATTCGTTTCACATAGTAAGTAGGCTCGTCTTCTTTTTTTATAATGACAACATCTCCATGATGAAAAGACGATAAACAGACGTTTACCTTATTAACAAGTATATAATCTTTTTCATTCAAAGTAGGTTGCATAGAAATTCCTTCTACCATACAAAATAAAAAGGATTTATTAATAAAAATAACCCCTATTATAATGAATATGTAGCTACATATGTTCCGCCAATATTTTAGAATAAACAGCTTCATATATACCTCATTTCCAATCTATTCCCAGATAAAAACGCCTCTAGTTTACAGAAATACTAGAGACGTTTCGTACATTTTAATTCTCTTTAGAGGCATCTGTTTTTGGCGCTTCACCAGTTAATCGCTTATTTTTCAAATCAAAATAAGCATCTAAAACTTCTTTTCCAATATCGGAGTTAATTCCCGATTTATCATTTTCAACCCATGGTACTACAACAGAAAATGCTACTTCTGGATCATCATATGGCGCATATCCAGCCAATGTTAAGTTATAACATTCTCTACGATCACCTTTCGCATTTCGCCCAATTTCATTTTCTCCACCATATACAGTTTGTGCGGTCCCTGTTTTACCAGCTGGTTTATATGGTGCTTTTTGGAATGCTCTTACTCCCGTTCCATCTCCCTCTTGAAATACTTTTCTAAATCCTTCTTTTACTTGATTAATATATTCTTGTTTCATATCGATTCTATTTAAAACAACGGGTTCTATTGATTGTACTACTTTACCAACCTCATCTTTTTGAACGGTTTGTTCTCTAATCTCTTGAACAATTTGTGGTTTCATTCGATACCCTCCATTTGCGATAGTCGAAATATATTGTGCAAGCTGAAGTGGTGTATACGTATCATATTGTCCAATAGAATAATCTAATAAGAAACCAGGCTGATTATCTTTTCTTCCAATTTGCCCTGCGGTTTCATTTGGTAAATCAATACCAGTTTGTACGCCTAGTCCAAATTGCCTGAAATAATACCTCATTTTATCAAAATATTCTTGTTTAATATCTAGTGAACTATTTTTCACATAACCCACGCCAGCAATTTTTAATGCTATATTAAACATATAAACGTTTGAAGAAACTTGTAACGCTCTTAGATCGTCTATATCACCAAAATTTTTCCAAGACTTCTTTTCCTTAGTTCCTTTAAATTTCATAGGTGCATCATAAAAATGTGTTCCAGGAGTTATTGCATTTGTTTCAAACCCTGTTAACACTGTCGCACCTTTAACCGTTGATCCAAGCTCATATGAACTTGTCAGCGTGCCTAAAGCATAATCTTCAACTTCCATTTTCCCGTCTTTTTCTGCAAGCCTTTTCCCAGCCATCGATAATACTTGGCCATTTTTCGGATTCATCATTACTACGAAAGCACGGTCTAACATTGATTCTGATCCTTTATATTGTTTTAATATTTTTTCTATGCTCTCCTCTACTTTTTTTTGCAATTCCATATCTATTGTTAAAGTTAAATTTTTACCGCTTTTCCCTTCCGAAACCGTTTCCGTTCTAATAGTATTTCCTTGTTTATCAGCAATGCTTCTTACTTCTTTTTTTGTACCATGAAGTACATCTTCGTATTGCTGTTCGATATAACTTTTGCCGACCCTATCATTTCGGCTATAATCACGCACTAAATAATAATCTAATCGTTCACGTGGCAATCCTTCATCAGCATTTGAAACGTTACCAAGGACAGAACGGAATAATCCATCATTTACATAGATTCTCTCCCAATCAACTGATGCGTCTACTCCTGGAAGGTTCGCTAAATTTTCACTAATCACCGCATATTCCTGTTCACTAACGTCCTTTTTAATAATTTGAGGTGCCATTTGAAAACCTGAGGTCATTTTACTTTTAATAGCTAACACTTCTATATCTTTAGCCGTTAGTTCTTGAAGATTTTTATCTGTAACGCGTTTCCTTTTTAAATCTTCTATTTTTTTGTCTAGCTCTTTTCCGGTAATATCCTTATCTCGGAACTTATCTATTTCTTTTTTTGATACTAAGTCTTGAGCAAGTTCTGGATTTAATTGCATCCAAAAGTCTTTCTTATCAGTCTCAGTTAACTTATCTATATCTTCTTGCGGCATTTCAATAATATCTGCAAGTTGTCTTGCTGATTTTAATATTTCTTCTTGTTTTACACCTTTCAACTTTGTATATGTAATCGTACGTAAAGACTTATTATCAACTACTGGATTTCCTTCACGATCAAATATTTTCCCACGTGGTACAGAAAGGCCCACGGTTGCATTTTCTCTCTTCTCTACTTCATTTTTATATGTTTCTCCATCAAAAATTTGCACTTTCCCTAACTGAATAATAATGCCAGAAAATAATAAAAATACACAAAGGAATAAAATATTTAACCGGAGAGGTACTACTCTACCACTTTTCTTCTCTTGCTTTTTCACCTTGTCATAATCTCCTCCTTACAATATTTCAAATAATAATCACATTTCTATATTAAAAGTAATGTACAATTTCTATACATTGCTTTGTACAAATATTAATATAATGTTTAAAACTTAATAGAAATTAAAACAAAGGTAAAGAAAAGGTAAAGTTTACTAAATTAAATATAAAAAATACCCAATAACAAAAAGCTTAGTTTTCACTAATCGCTTTGTTATTGGGTATTAATTGATTTAAGAATTACTACTAGTGCGTATTGCTATACATTTGTCGTCACAATTAGAAAGAGATTGTTTACTTAATACTTTCGGTAAGTAAATAGCTACTGTTGTCCCGACACCAACCTCGCTCATGATACTAATTGTCCCTTGATGACTTTCAATAATTTTATAACTTAACATTAATCCAATACCAGTCCCTTTTTCTTTCGTACTATAAAAAGGTTCACCTAATCTCTTAATTCTTTCTTCAGGTATTCCTATTCCTTCATCTATTACATGAATGATGACACCATCATCATTTATTTCTTTTATGTGAATTGAAATTCCCCCACCATTTGGCATAGCTTCGATTGAATTTTGCAAAATATTAATAAATACTTGTTTCAATTGATTTTCTGAGCATTCAATAATTATATCTTTGTCATCCGTAAATAGTTCAACTTGAATATTTGTCATAATTGCTTTTGTGTTCATCAACGATACGACATTTTTAAAAATTTGATAAATATTTTTCTTTTCTGTATTTATCTCATCTGTTTTAGCAATTGCCAGAAATTCTTGCAGGATCGCTTCTATCCTTTCAATTTCAGAGAGCATAAGATCAAAATATTTTTCTTGATCTTCTTTATTAATTTGAAATAACTGTATAAAACCTTTAATTACAGTTAAAGGATTTCTTACTTCATGAGCCACGCCAGCTGCTAATTGACCAATTGCTGCAAGCGTATCTGATTTATTTAGCAATTCTTCTGTCTTTTTTCGCTCTGTAATGTCGCGTACAATAATCATAATTTTATCATGTAATAATGGTAAGCACCTAGCCTCAAAGAAATCAATACTTCCATTAAGTGTGAGTGGATATTCTACAATTACATTCGTTCCTTTTTCCTTAACTTGATTAATGGCTTCCTGAAACTGCTGTGCTACTGACGTTGGTAATACTTCGTAAAACTTTTTTCCCATAAAAGCTTCTGCGGGTACGTAAAACTTTGTAGGAGATCCTGCCTTGTAATCTATAATTGTGCCATCATCTTCTGTTAAGAAACATAAATCTGGTAAAGCTTTAAAAATTAATTCCAGTTCAGATGTTTGTTGTTTTAACTGCTCTTCTATCGCTTTTAAATGTGTAATATCTACACCAACAGCCCAATAACTATATCCTGTTACAGGAAACTGTTCTGATATATTCGACCACATTATTGTTTTGATTTCACCATTTTTACATGTTAAGTGCATTTCCCAATCTCTGAAATTTTTTCCACAAGTTAAAAATTTCTTTTGTATTTGATGGCGATAATTATGATCAGGATACAATAATTGCAGTGCATTGGGATTTCCAATTATTTCTTCAGCGGTATAACCTGTTACAATTTCGCATTCTCGATTCCACAAAACAAAATCTCCATTATAATCAAGCGCATCGACCATAACAGGCATGTTTTGTAAAATCGTATGTAGTTCCTCCTCTTTCTGAGAAAGCAACGTTGTATTTTTACTTTGAAATACTTTTATTGCACTATCTAAAATTAAACTTGAGAGCATTTCAAAGTATTTTTGACAACTGAAAATTTCACTTTTTTTGGACCATACAACAAAAGATCCTAAATGTTGATTGTATAAGAAAATGGGGATTTCAATCTTTGGAAGTTTACTCTTTTTTATCTCATTCATTCCGAATGAAAAAACACACTCTTTTTCAGCATCAAGAAGTTGATGTGATATGTTAGTTAATTTATAAAATTGTTCTGCCATGGTTTCTATTGTACTCACATCAATAAGTTCCATTAGCCGCGAATTCATTCCTTTTTCACCTCAATATGTAAAATTAATACAAATCTAAAATTCATACTTCTCCATTATACGAAGAAAGCTAGTGTAGGTATATAGCTGTAGAATAATTATTCGAACAAATTTTATTTTTCAATTAAAACAAGAAAAGAATATATATACTGAATATACCTTTAATTAGTATATATTTCGTTGATTCCTCACTTATTATCTAGATAACTTGAATTCCTCCTTACATTCACTGAATTTTTACTCGAGATTCATACACGTTACTAATAGCGTTATAAACATGCAATAAGTATAAAGTTCATAAAATATTCACATTTCCCATGAAAAATATAAACATTTATTCCAATATATTCTATATAATAAAATGTAATAAGGCTTCTATGAATCTCATAGAATACCTTACCCCTAATAAAAAAGAAAAAAGAATCCATTTGGATTCTTTTTTCTTTTTTTAATTACATTACATATTTATATAAAGCATGTGCCACACCATGTTCTTCATTTGATAACGTTTCGTATTTACACATTGCTTTTATTTCTTCAACTGCATTTCCCATTGCAATTGATATATTCGCTTTTTCCATCATAGAAACATCGTTTAGTCCATCACCTATCGCTACAGTGTTTTCAACCGGAATATTAAGATGTTCTGCTAAAGTATATAATCCATTCCCTTTTTGAGCATCTCGATGATTAATCTCTAAATTGTGCCAATATGAAGATGTAATTGCTAAATCTGTATTATGAAGAAATGTTTCTTTTAGTTTTTTTAATTTCTCAATATCATAAGAAAATGGTAATAGTTTATGCACATGTATATCTGTTTCTACAATTGGTTTACAACTTTCCGCACTATGAAACGCTGTATGCTCAAGATATAATGCTGCGATTGTTTCTAACTCTTTCAAGTCGAAATTTTCTTTTGAATTCTTCACATACTCAATTTCATTACGTACACTCTCTACTCCATAATCCGGTACATACACACCTTTATCAGTATAAAGCTGATAATATAAACCATTCTCTTCAAGATATGCTACAATTTCAAGTGCCTGCATATTTTGAATTGGATATCTCTTCATCATTTTTTTATCCTTATATATAAGAGCCCCATTTTCTGCAATGATTGGACACTCTAAATTAACTTCTAACAATAATCGCTCAATGTCAACAATAGAACGTCCTGTACAAATTGCTACAACATGGCCAGCTTCTTGACATGTTCGAATTGCTTCTGCATTTTCTTTACTTATCATTTTATTCCCTGAAAGAAGAGTTCCATCTAAATCAATTGCGATTAATTTCATTATTTCTTCACCACTTTCTATAAATACACGAGTTCTAATTAATTATTAGGTATCGTTTTCATACAATCCTCGTGTGGTACTTCTTATTTATAATTTATGAAAAGCGTTTCAGGTCAAGAAATAATTAAAAATAAAATCCAAAGCTTTTCTTTTTAAAAAGCTTTGGATTTTAAACTATGAATTATAACTAATGTATTTTGTCTCATACATGTACACATTTTTTTCTTCAGTTGGGATATATACTTTAAACTTTTCTAACCGTTTTCCATAGACATGAATCGTAATAACGCTTTCATTTGTGCTAATTTCAAGAATATGACAATCTGCTGGTGGAATTACTTTATCAGTTTCTCCTTCTCCCAAATAAAGATTTCCTGTATGTGTTAAATAAACAAGTGAATTTCCAAGTTGTTTCGTTTGTATAAAGTTCTGCACCATTATCCTTCCTGAAAAAACGCCTTCTACTCCCCATGTGCCGTCATGATCATGTAAAGGTGTAGATTGTCCATCTTTCCATACGAGAGCTAGTACTTCAAAACGTTTGAGCGGATCTTCATACAATAAATGTCGTGCATATTGAGTCAAATTGGCCTTCTGTTTATCTAACGGAAGCCATGTTTTCTTTTCTAAAAGTTCTTCTAGTAACTTTTCAATGCCACACACTATTTCTTCTTCAAATAAACCGTTTTCCATAAGATCTGTAACACCTTTAATAAACTTTTGAAATGATTTACTTCCATTACAAGTCAACATAAGAATCCTCCTCTACGTTTTATACAATTCCATATTAAGGTAATTTCGGAAAACTCACAATTGAGAAACAAAAAACAAGATGCAAATGTATGCACCTTGTTAAGATTTTTATTTAGCTTTCAATCGAATAGGTAAGTATTTTAATGTTTGTTCATTTTCCAATATACATTTTTCTAAACAGAAAGATGGAGATAGTTCTATTTTTTCAAAAGTATTTATAAAGGTAGTTAATGCAATCTCAGCCTCTAAACGTGCAAGTGGTGCTCCTAAGCAAAAGTGAGGACCTTTCCCAAAGGTTAAATGCTTTTCATTTCCTGTTCGATGTACATTAAATTGAGAGGCTTGTGAAAATTTTTTCTCGTCTAAATTCGCTGCACTAACCCACGCAACAATCATCTGATCCTTTTTCATTAAAGGACCAAATATATTTGTATCCTCTGTAATCCTCCGGGCCAATGTAACAGGAAAGCGATAGCGTAATACTTCCTCAATCGCTTTTGAAATTAAGTTAGGTTCTTTTCTTAACTCTTCATAAATTCCAGGTGAATCTACTAAAAAGCAATAAAAGCTATTAATAATTAAATTTGTAGTGGTTTCATTCCCAGCCGCTAGTAAACCTAATGAAAAGGTTACAATTTCCTCATCGGTTAATCTTTCGTCTTCATATTCAGCTCGAATTAAATCAGATATGATATCATCGGTTAAATGATATCTCTTTTCCTGAACAATCGGTAGAAGGTATGCTTTGAATTCATTTAATGCTATCCCTTTCTCGGCATCCAGATCATTAAACTTTTCTTTACTATACGGCATAAATAAAATATCAGACCATTCTTTAATTTTTTTACGATCTGTTGTTGGGACTCCTAATAAATCGGAAATAACGGTAACAGGTAAAGGTGCAGCAAACTGTTCAACGATATTAACTTCACTACATTTTTCGATATGTTGTACAAGTTCATCTGCGATAGCCTGTATTCGAGGTTTCCACTGTTCTAAACTTCTTGGAGTAAATGCCTTAGAAACAATGGAACGTACATTGCGATGTTCTGGTGGATCTGTAGAGTTTATATTTATTCTAGTTTCTAAAGGAGGGATTGAGAATTGTCTGCGCTCCCTTCTACTTGAAAATAAGCGATAATCTGATAAAACACGATTTACATCATCATATAAAAAAACATTCCATACATCCTGCTCTTCATCATAATGAACTGGGTGATTATCCCTCATCAAACGATACCATTCATATGGATTCCATAATTCTTCTTTTGTTTTCAGCTTTGAAATTTCATGAACTAAAATAACATTTTCAGGTGAAGCCATAGTTCTTTCCTCCCTTTTCTTTTACAATAAAAGTGATAGGTCGGCAGTCCAAAGTTGTATAAACTATCATATGTTATTTTAACATATACCAAAGGAGATTTTTCATTAGAGAACTTGAGAAATATATAAGGGGGATTTTTATGTACGTTGACATTTTACTACTAGCAGAATTAACGACAGGACCAAAACATGGATATGAAATTAAAAAAAATGTTCAAAATCGTTTAGGTGAAAATTTCGAATTAAATCACAACATGCTTTATCCTGCTCTTCGGCGCTTTGAAAATATGGGTGCTATAACGAAAAAAATACATAAACAAGTCGGAAAACCAAACCGAAATATGTACGATATAACAGAAACAGGAGAAGAAATTTTTTCTGAAATGTTACGAGAGTTTCCCGAAAAACTTGCGACAAACAATACAGAATTTCTTGTTCGTATTGCGCTATTTGAAAAACTTGACTATGAGGATAGAAAAGAGATTTTGACTGTACGTCAAAACGTACTATATAATCAGCTTACTGCTATTCAGTCTCTAGATGTTACCTCATCTTTTATTACTGAAGTCATTGAATTTAGTAAATCACGAATTGAACATGAATTGAGTTGGATTACATCACTTATGAAAAAAATATGAAAAAATAACAAGAAAAGTTAAAAACAATGAATGAAAATGATATTTATTATCAATACTATAATTAATAAAAGGGCAACCACGATTTGGCTACCCTTCAAACATTTACACTTCTGGATCGAAAGTTTTGCAATCTGTTTCTTCCGTTGTAGATGCATGTTTACCTTTATGACTTACTACGTAAATTGCCTCTGCACTACATTTATTACCGTTCGCCCAAAATTTACAGTTATTTACTTCACATAAAACGTCTTGTGCCATAGTATCACACCTCCTTGTTCTATTATCATTAACAAAATTCGGAGGTATGATACTATTTGTCATCCATTTTTTATTCCCTTTTTAGCTTTCTTAATGGTTCAATATCTCCACATACAATAGCATCAATATTTCCAGTTATTTTTTCAATATCAAAATGCCACCATTGAATTTGCAATAATTCTTGAATTATTTCATTTGAAAATCTCTCTTTTATTTTATTTGCAGGGTTTCCACCAACAATTGTATATGGTGCGACGTCTCTAGTCACAACAGATTTAGCTGCAATGATTGCACCATCCCCTATTTTTATTCCGGGCATAATTGTTGTATCCATACCAATCCAAACGTCATTTCCTATAACTGTATCACCTTTATAAGATAAATCAGACAAACTAGGTGTATACTTCTCCCACCCATTTCCAAATATATTAAATGGATATGCCGAAAATCCATCCATCCGATGATTGGCTCCGTTCATAATAAAGTTAACTCCAGATGCAATACAACAAAACTTTCCAATAATAAGGCGATCTCCAAGAAATTCATAATGATGTAATACTCGATTTTCAAATGTTTCTCCATCTTTTGCATCAAAATAAGAATAGTCACCAACAAGTATATTAGGTTTTGTTATTATATTTTTTATAAATTGAACGTTTTGATTTCCTTCAATAGGGTATTTAACATTTGGATTAGGATTCATTTTGTACGGCACTTCCTTTACCACTTATTTCACTTTCTACCGCTATTACTGGCTTTAAATTGTATATAGGTAAAATAAACAATAATCCAATTATAAAAAGTAAAGCCGTCCCTTCATACATCATACTTAATGAAAACATCTCTTTTAATGAACCAGCTATACTCATCGTTACTACCATTGAACCGGTAAAAAGCGGACTTAAAATACCATTTACACGACCTATAAAATCGGTATCGCTATTTTGAATAATAAGCGTATTAATACCAATTTGGATACAAGGAAGAGCTAAACCACTAAAAAGCTGCGCCGTAAGTGTCACCCATAAATTTGTAGAATATCCTATAATGCCAATACCAATTGCTTGACCAAGCATACCGATAATTAACATCTTTTGCGGAGCAACATTTTTCGCAAATACCATTGCTAATGCTCCGCCAACAATCATTCCCGCACCATTTACTGTTAGTAGCCACTGTAAACTCTCTTTTGATAATCCTAACTGCTCAGTCACAATAAATATACCTAATGGCTGAATTAATCCTATACCTAGTCCTGCAGCCATAAAACAAAGCCCTAGCAAAGTTAATGTTTTTTTCTTTTTGACATACTTAATACCATCCTTCATCTCCTGCAGCAGAGTGATATCTTTCTTTTCTACGTCGTTTTCAAGATCTTTCGGAAGAAATAACAATACAACTGCCGCAAGTAAAAACGAGATACCTGTTATGATGATTGAAATATAAATTCCAAAACTATGAAAGATAAATGTCCCTAGAATTGGTCCTAATACCATAAATATTGCAAATATCGTTTGATATATAGACATCGCTAATTGAATTTGTTCCGTTGATAAATGTTGTTTAAACAACTTCATTCCAGATGGTTGTGAAAACTGTGAAAGGATTGCAGAGATGAGTGTCACAAAAAACACAATTTTCCACGTTCCAAACATAAGCGTAATTAATACAGCGAATACTGAAATGGAACTTAACGTTTCACACCATATCATTGTCTTCTTTGGCTTCCACCTATCAGCAAAGGTACCGCCAATAAATGAAAAAATAAAAATTGGAGCGAATTCAGCAACTGAAATCATAGAAATAGCAAAAGCATCACCTTTTGTCATTTCCATTACATATAGTAATACCGCAAAGTTTCGAACCCATATTCCTATTTGTAAAAATAATGCTGATGCTAAAATCCCTTGAACAAACCGATTTTTTAATACTTGTGATACCCCATTGTTTTGTTTCGTTACTACATTTGTCGACATAAAAAAGCCTCCTATTTCATGTTCTGAACAGGAGGCAGCACAAATCATATAAAAAGACAATATATTCGCAGAGCGAAATACATCCCTTTTCTATAAATGTACAGACTAACCCTATTCAGAAGAATATTTCGTTTTTTAACGAAGATCTCTTACAAATAGAATTAGTTGATCATTGGGATGTCTTCACCCTTCCGTTTCGAATTTAAATAACACATACATACTCTATGTAAATCATTTTCGATGTATGCATGTCTCCTTTTAACTATTCTAGAAAGTTAAAGGCAATTCCTCTAAAGAACGCATTAAATAGTTACCTTGCCATTTAATTTCTTCACGATTCCCTTTTATTTGTAGTTCAGGCATTCGATTAAACAAAGTAGTAATAGCAATCTTTGCTTCTAACCTCGCAAGTGGAGCGCCTAAACAGAAATGGCTACCATGACCAAAGGCAATATGACGATTATTTTCCCGAGTAATATCGAATACTTCTGGGTTTTCAAATACAGTTTCATCACGGTTTGCAGAAGCTAAGGCAATGACAACCATATCTCCTTTTTCGATTGTTCGGTCGTGAATTTGAAAAGGTTCCGCTGCCCATCTTGCAGTTGTAACCTCAACTGGAGAATAATAACGCAATCCTTCCTCAATAGCCGAATCAATTAGTTTTGGATTATCTTTTAATAACTGTAATTGATTTGGATTTTCAAGAAGTGCTAATACCGTATTTGTAATTAAATTCACTGTCGTCTCATGTCCTGCGACAATTAATAGCATTATCATTGAATATAGTTCCCGAGCGCTAAGTTTATGCCCTTCACTCTCTGCAAGTATTAAAGCACTCACCAAGTCTTCTTTTGGCTCTTTTCTTTTAATATCAACTAAATATTGAAGATATGTAATAAATTCAGATAGTTGTTTTTCAGTCTCTTTTATTTCTTCAGGTGTTTCTGGTGATGCAATAACAGCATGAGACCAAATCCTAAATTTCGCTTGATCTTCTTTTGGAATACCGAGCATCTCGCTTATTACAATAATTGGTAATGGAAATGAATAATCATCCACAAGATTTAATATACCTTTTCGCTCTATATCACTTATCAAATCATCTGCTATTCTCTGAATTCTTCCGTCTAATTGTGCAATCATCTTCGGTGTAAAAGCTTTTTGAACTAAAGATCGTAAACGACTGTGGTTAGGTGGATCTGAATTTAGCATATGTGTTGTTAAGTGGTCACTATTATCAACGGAAAGATACATGTTCTTTATATCTTGAGAAAACACATTTGTCCAATCTTTTTTTAAACGATTATCTTTTAAAAGTGGCAGAGCATCTTCATATCTAGTAATGAGCCATTCTTTACCGATTTCAACTTGGTTTACAAATAATATAGGTTGTTTTTTTCGCGATTCTTTATAAATTTCATACGCATCTTCTTTAAACTGTGCTGAAGCTAAATTAATGCCATCCTCTATGCTTAACCCAACTTTGTTTTTCATTGACATTGTATTCCCTCACTCTCATTTGTTTTTGAAAACCAACCAACATATGCATTATACTCTAATAAAAACGTGAAAATTGTAAATTTTTAATCAAAATCTTACTTCGTATATTGAAAAATAAAAAAGTGAGAGAGTACAATCGTTTTACTCTCCCACCTCTCTTTATGCGAAGCACATAAAATTACTAATTTGTTGATAGCGATAACTTACTTTACGACGACGACCACCTTGCCAAGTGTAACCTGATACTCCGTTTCTTCTCACTTCAGTCGGAAAGAACCATAAATCCCTTCCAAAAGGTCCAGGACGATGTAAACGTAAATAGCCCCATCTTCCTAAACAGTTACACATCCATGATTTCATATTGCCTGGTTGTGCTGGAGAAGCAAATGTAGACGGTAACGATGGCGCTTGTGACGGTGGTGGTGACGTTGGAGCATCCTCCGCATCATCTGGTCTGTAATCTTCTTGTTCAATATCTCTCACTTCATTTGTAGGTTCATACCCGTAGTCATGTGGATTATAATACATCGCTTGATCATATGGATAATTTTGTTGGTTATACATATTAACAAATCACCTTCTTTTCATTCATTACCTTTATCATTCATATGTGATATGCCCTCTCTGGGAAGCTTATGTATAGCCCAAATTCAACTTAAAAAGCTCCTATTATTAAAAATACGAGTTTTTCAAAAATAGAATATTTTTATCATCTCCTTAACTTCACACTATAAAAACGCATTTCATCTAACGAACCTTCAAATTCAAATACTTCTTGTTTAATTAATTGTTTCAAGCGATATTCTAAGAAAGTATCTCCAACCAATTGTTCAACAAGACCAAGTGCTTCACCAATTACTCTAGGAGCTTTGAGGAACTCTCGATCAGCACCCACACTTTTCGCGCATTCAATTATAAATTGATCAAAATAATCTTCCTGTACAGAATGCACTTCATTTTCTTTCCACACTCTTAAACATTCTATGCTTTCCGATAATCTATTCCACTCATGTTCAAACTTCATGCGCTTCTCTTCAGTTAAATAAGGTAACTTTATAAAACTTTTTTGGAATAGAGCTAAACTTTCAGGTGGTAATTCTCCCGTTCCACGAATATCATACTCTTGTTTTAATATTTCTCTGCTTGCTTCAGACGTATTAATTATTCGAATGTTTTTCTTATCCTTTAATTGTGCTATTACAAAACTTAGACCTACATGTTCATGTGCATTATCAGCCCTCCAAATTGTAATAGGCGTTTCAACAGGAATAGTATGTAGTTCTTCTATAGTTGCTATAAATCTTAATAAATATTCTTCTTCAAAATAACTATCATATGCAGTTAAGTTATTTATTAACCACTTCTGTCTTGCTAGTTGCCCCTTATTCGTATGCAACTTATATATCGGTCCAATTGAAAAGAATTCCGAAAAAGCAACAACACTCTCTTCAAATAATTCTTCTTGACTTAACATATATTTCAAGCAACCAGCCGTTGAATCATCAAAAGCAATATGTACGTGCGTACTTTCTTTTACATTCCTTTTATAAGTAGGATTACTTGTTAATTGTTTCGGAATATCCATCAAATTTTTAATTGTATCTTCACTATAGTTTTCTTCTAATAAGTTTAACTGTATGAGAATACTTTGAAGTAAATCTTTAGCCTCATCTTCGTACATATCCTCTACAGCATTTTTAATTTTATCTATCACACAAATCCCTCTATTCATTTCAAAAATAACGTAGATTATAGTGTATCATTTTAGTATAGTTCTTTAAAGTCAAATCCAGATTACTACAGCAATCTGGATTTTCAACAAAAGCTCTCCTTATATTTTTGAATTGCTAAATATTTTTACTTTGAAAATCCTTGTATCTAAATGTATAATTATATAAAAACAAAAATATAGGAGCTATATTTATGGATAAAGTACTTACAAATTATAAACATTACTTAAAAAATTGGAGATTTATATTTATTTGCATACTACCTGCTATTGCCTTATTCGTTACTTTCGATGTCATCTTTGAACTACTGTTTCATCAAAATTTCTACTTATCTAACTTAATTTCTGCTATCATATTATTTTTAATATTTATTAACGTTAAAGATAAATTTAAAATTAAAGGCTAAAAAACACTATTTCAAAATAGCCCTTTATTATTGCATCCTACTATAAAATAAGGCTCATAGTAGATTTTCATAAAAAATAAGAGCACCCTGCAATTGGCTGCTCTTATGTGATTAGAGGTTTTTTCTGAGTATTAAGTAGGACACGAAGATCTTGTCCTACTACATAATATATGCTTGTACTTATTATTTCGTGCATGTATTAAGCACCATGTTCAGGTACTTAATATATGCATAGTCATTGCTAAAAAATCTACTCAAAATTTCACTGCACAATTTCATAATTATAAATTAAAAAAACATCCTCAATGGATGTTTTTTATCTAACGATTTTAAGCTTCCATAAACTTAGCCGGTACACCAATTTTTTCAACTACAGAAGATATATTAGTAGGATTAATCATTACATTTTCAATACATACTAATTTATTTTCTAATATCCCATTCTCTGTAGTAATAAGTTCTTCAAACCGATCTAAAGTCATTGAGAATTTGTGTTCACTTCCACCATTCATACTAACTTTTACATACTTCATAGTGTCACCGCCTTTCATAATAATTTACATTTCGACAAGAAGGCGCTTACATCCTTTTTATTTACTCTTAGATTTCTCAAGTTTACATATATTTTGAGAAAAGAAACTACTATTATTTACTCACAAAATTATTGCTAATAAGAAAGATAAAGATAACAATACACAAAGTGGAATATATAAACCGGTATCCATTCTTGCAAAGTGCGTATCTTTTTGTCGTTTAAAGATACCAAAATAGTTAAATTCACCAATTACTCTAATAGAAAAGACGATCATACAAATCCAGGAACCGACTTGAATAATAACATTAGGAACTGCAAAATGAACAATATTTGCTTGTTGCAACAAAATTATTGCTGCCATACTTAATAATAATGCAATGACCAATGTCATTCCGGCACGAGGTGTAAACGCCTTTTCCCCTGCTTTAGTTGGAATAACACTATTTGTCCCCCAATTACCTCCGAAAGCCCAATATACATGTAAAAAACTAACTAAGAATAATATACAAGCAGATATATATGTAATGATAAGCATTTTATCCTCCCCTTATTTCATTTTGGTTCCCACCTATAAAATATGCTGTTCCCCCCACATTAGCAACCTTCATTTCATTACATAAAAAAACCGTAATGATTTATCAATATTAAGATAAGTCATTACGGGGTTATTAAACCTCATTATGCATTATACCTATTTCTTCGGCGTTCCATCCTTGTTTGACCTTGAACTGCATTTTCTTTGTATGGATCTATTTGCTCTGTCATTTCATATGTTGCAACTGGTTCTTCGTACTTATACTCATGGATCTTTTCTGGCATTTTACTTTTAGATTCTTTCCCACCAAACTTAAATAGTTTCATCTTTAATTTCGGCAATCTTGGAAGTCGAATCTTAATTGATAATCTTTTGCGTTTCTTTTTTGGTCCAAGTAGATTTATATTTTCTTTATTATTATCTTTCTCTTTGCGGTGAATGAACATCGCAAGTAATCCTCCTATTACAAGTCCTCCAATTAATAGTAATATATATACATAATGGCTTGTCATTAAACTCATTATGCGTTCAAGTATGACTAACGACTGTACTTCTTTTATATCCCATAGTAAAGCGGCCCATAATGAGAATAAGCCCAAAGTAAGTCCATATGTACGAAAACGGAATAAACATGGAATTAACGCGACACATGCAGCAATTTTCGCATTTGCTATGATTGAGCTTGTTGCAACATCTTGATGCCAAATAACTAACAGTAGTGTTATAAATGGCGCATACGCTATCCAACTGCATATACGTGAATACATCTTTTTAGCAAAATAACTACCGAAACTAGTAAAAAATAAAAGCCCTCCAATATATATAGATTGTTCTAGAGGGATTTGCTTTGTAAGTCCTGCAATTGGAAAGAGGCCGCTCAGTAGCATTAAGAGCACATCTAATTTCTTCACAATTCCCCATTCCTTTCAAATTTTTTCAATTAATAAAAATCGTTTTTCCATATGAAATAGTTTTTGTATTTCTAAAAAACATATTAATCCTGTCTGCACATAAAGTAAATATGTAAACGAAAAGATACTTGACAAAGGATATCCTTATTTACATAAAAAAATGACAAATCCTGATCGATATAACGAGCAGGATTTGTTTACTAGTATTTAAAGTAGAATAATTGAATCTTTCTTTTCTACTTTTACTACATCTACATCCAATTCATCATCAAATTCTTTAAACTCTCTTGCATCTATGTCAGTAATATAACTCTTTATTACTTTTTCCATATGCATGGAATATGTAATGTGTACATTCTTTTTCGAAAGCATACTAGAATTACAGCACATGTAATGTATCATTTTAGCGATATAATCCCTTTCTACAGGTTTTACACCTAATGGTAGAATTTCAAGTATATATCGCTGAAAAATCCCACTACAATTAAGTGAATATTCACCAGTGCTATAATACATCCCTTTTTGATCTGCATATAAGCCAATGCTATCTAGAGCATCATCACATTCTATTACACCGTAACTTGGTACATCAAAACCTGTATTTATTCTAATAATATTTAAATTTGGAACCTTTAACACCTCTGGAACAATATCAGGTAAAATATCTGTATTAATTTCTTTATTTTGTAACTCTTTTATCCAATACCTTCTCAAATTTGCATCTACAATGAAATAAACTTGTTCATTTTGTTCTTTTGCATATTGTACAATTTCCATTAATGTTTCGGAAACATATTGTTTAAAAAGAGCTCCCATATCATTTCTCTTTGATGGTTGTGGTAAAAATGCATTATGTTTATTTATATTTAATAATACGTAATCAATCGTTTGCCATTCTGTATTCCCATATAATTTATATAAAATTTCTTTTCCTTTTATTTTTGAAAAAATAGGTAAGAAATCGAATTTCGATATTCGTTCAATTGATAAACTAACATATGTACAAGGTAAATTTATCTTATTCCAACTACGCCTCAAAAATCCTTTTTGTTCTAATAGACTAAAAATACTATTTACAATTGTTTTACGAGATACATTTTGTCCTATAAATAAATTAATAAATGTTGAAATACGGTTTGTTCGTGCAAATCCCTCTCTAATGATTTGTTTTGGATCAATTTTTTCGCGTCCATCACAATTCTTCATCGCGATTAATGCTAATGTCGCATCACTGCGCTTACCCGCGGTAGTATAGACAGCTTTCTTAACATCATCTACAAGATTTGTTTTATATTTTTGGCAATATTGCATTTTATATGGATTTTGTAACACCTTTTCAATATTGTATCTCACAATCTTTAATAACACTGGAAAATCTGTATTCAATACATACGAATTTTCACCAACTTTAGTCAAAACAATTTCGCTATCAAGTAATGCTTGTTCTATTTCCAGCGCTATATTTTCAGACCAAACTTCTAATGTTAATGTCTCTAATCCTTTTGGTGCAAATAAAGGAAATAATTCATTTTTGTTATTTGTTGCTACCTTTTTACATTCTGGAAGTATTGTGAAATAAGAGAATTTACGCTGAAATTCTTTAAATAAATACTCTCTTTCCTTTACTGTTATACCCGGTTCTATTTTAGTACCTTGAACTTTATAAATTCTCTCATTGTATGGAAATAACACCCTTTTATTTTCTCCTACAATATAATCTTTCGGATATTGGAGAATATGGTCTAAATCCACCTCTCCCCCTATTTGAAAATCATCTTTTAAATTTCTAAATATCTTAATCCATTTCATGCCGGTTGTAGCTTGTTGTATTTTTAGTTTTACAAACCGTATTTTTTTATTATTTGACGCAAACTCTGAGGTAGAAATCAATATCATGCCTCGTTTTCGTCTTAAAAGTAAAGGAATATCTGGATGATTATATTCTTGATATTAAGAATGTTTTTATGAGCAGTTCGTATAAGTGTGGTTTAACTGATTTAAGCTATTTTGAAAGAAGACATATCAGCGATAATTTATGTCTATTCTGTATAAGTGTTAGCAAGTTCGTTTGCAAACTTGTTAGCACTTTTTTATATTTCTTCTATTTTTATTTTCTAAGAATTACTTCTCATACACATTATTAATTGATATAATCCACTTAATTTAAGGGGATGATACGATGAATGTTGCTGGGTCAACATTTAGGGTATTCCGTTTATTAAGTAAAATGATTAATCCTATATTAAAAGCATAATCTAAAAACAAATTTTAAATATTATAACGTAAAAAAGCCGACTCATTAGAGCCAGCTCCTTTATTGAGATAATTTTTCAATTTGTGCATAAACTTCAAGTGCAGCTTTACTTGTCTGAATTATTTCAGGAAGCCACCCGAAAATTTTTTGTGCCCTTGATTTATTTCCTTTTGCAACTGATTCCTGTAATTTTTGAACATTTTCTACTGTATCTTGTTTTTCTTCTGGATCTTGTATTTTTTGAATCTCTTCAATTAATTGTTGAAACACATCACTGGTTTCTCCCTGCGCCACCTTTACTTCTTGCTTCACATGATCACCAGTATTTAAGGTTACCGTATTGTTACCTGAAATACTTCCTAAATTGATACTTCTGTTATCCATGTATACAAATACCCCTTTTCCTTGATCTTTAAACGCTTCAATTTCATGCATTAATTTAGGTGAATGTACTACACTAGTGTCAATACTACTTCTTTGAAAATGAACTTTTTTTTTAATGCCTCTTTCTTAAAATCATCTGTAAAATTAAACACTAAAAGTACTCTTTCAGGTTCATAGTAATAATCTTCACCACAAAAACACTCGAAAATTTCCTCATCATCAATCGGTTCATCTAATGGAAAAACAGGACCTTTATGATTTTTAGGACATAAAAGCATTTTTAACGGAATTAATTCATATCCTTGTTTTCTCATTAAAAAGTTCATTACTTCTTCATATTTAGAGATTGATAGATTAACACTCGCTAATACATTTTCAACAGTAAAACCTTCTATAGGAGGATCATTAGCTGCCCATTTTTGCAAAACATTATTAATTTCAATATATGGAATAGCCAAGGTATCATCCCTCCTTAAAATTCTTGGTACTACTCATTTCCTGCTGCTGCTTGTGCCATAGGACTTCTTTCTATTTCTAGAATTACTGCCCAAATCCCTTCCATAACATGCTTAACAACAAAATCTGGTACTTTACTATTAAAAGTAAAAAAGCTATTTCTTATATCAATACAAACTGATGCTTCATATACCAATCCACTAACTGGGTCAGTATATGTAAAATAACAAGTCTCGTCCATTGTATCATCTGTTGGAATATCTAATCCAGCAATAGCATCCATCATAGCAGTATATGTGCCATCCTGATCTAAATTAACACCTTTTTGGCCATTTATTTGAATACTACCTACTCCAGTAGGAATACTTATATGTCTTGATGCTACACCTGCACTTAATATTTCATACAGCCTACTTACTATTTCCTTAGTTAGTTTAGGAATTTTATGCCATTTATAAGGTTTACCAAAACCCAATATTCCCATTGTATAATTCATGTATTTTTCTTGTTCACTTGTAGCACATCTCAATTCAATAATAGGATCCTCATTATTAAAATGAATAATAATTACTGTGAATTTAGGATAAACACCCGGTCTAGAACTATATCCATCTGAACTAGGAACTGTTGTTTTCTTTCCTTCTACTAATTTTAAATAAACAGTACCACCGTCTTCTTTAACAGCGCACATTTGTATATCGAAATTTAATGAAGGTCTCCACTCACTTCCTATTTGTTGCTCAGTAATGCGTCTTTCATCTACTAATTTTCTTAAAAATTTCTGAGCGGTATTGGCTATTTCTGGAAAATGTTGTTCTGTTTTACATAAGGTGAAATACTTTCCATCGTACTGAAAATTCAATGATAAATAATCCAGTTTTTCCTTATGTCCTTTTTGTATTAATTCCTCTATCACTTCTTCTCTATCTCTACTACGTGATTTTATACCGTTACTTCTTGCTAATTTATTAATATATTTATCAGCAACATTTATGTAAGAAATAGGAAGCACCTGCCTTTCCTTTTTATTATAGCAGGTTCATATGTACAACATATATTAGATATGCTATCATAAATAAATAAGCATATTTACCTGCTTACTACGCTTTTGCATCCTGTGATTAGGATGCTTTTTCTTTTATATTAACATATTTATAGACTTCTTAGTATAAAATATTGCCAATTACCCCCATACTTTCCAATCTAATTTGATTTAATGAAATAACTAGACTCACCTTTATGAGAAGCGAAATTATAATTTACTTGAAATTATCTAAATAAAAAGAGTGTTATATTCAAATAACACTCTTTTTATTTCACTCGCACATAGTATGAACTAGCTGTAAGATAAAACACATTACCACGAGAATTTTTCACTTTATACTGTGACGATTCATTTGCTGTTACCTTATCAATAACTTCAAAGCCTAATCCTTTTTCTATAGTTCCAGCCACATCTTTATCCTGCCAAGATGGAGCATCATAGAAACACAGATTATTAAATTTAGATATCAAGAATGATTTTTTGAGCATATCGTATAAGAGTAATTTCATTAATTAAAACTATTTTCAAAGACGACATATCAGCGATAATTTATGTCTATTTTGTATTGGTGTTAGCAAGTTCGTTTGCAAACTTGTTAGCACTTTTTTTATTGATATTCCCGTGCAGTTAAAAAATAAAATTCTCAGTGCTTTCTCCTTTAGATAAAACTTATATAAATCATTATATAAAAATGTTAAAATGTAAGTATTAAAATAAAAAAGGAGAGTATATTTATGAAAAAAATGAAATTTATCTTGCTAGGCTTAGTGATAATGCTAACAACCTCTTTTACGCATTCTGCTAATATTAATGCCGAAAACGAAAAATATGAGAATTTATTCCCACAAGGCTCTCAATATGAACAAGGAGAATATGATACTAGAGCACATCAACCCTTAGCTTATAATTGGTCCAACAACTCACCATATAATGGCACGGATGTAAATAAAATAAGATGGAAATATAGGGTAACTGCTATGGATTCATTTCAAGGGCAACCTGTAATAGGAAATGACGGAACTATTTATGCTGGGAACCTGAATCACAAACTATATGCGTTAAACCCTGATGGTTCACTTAAATGGGAATATTTATCTCAAGAATCTAATATAAAATCCTCAGCATCTATTGGGGCAAATAATACTATCTATTTCTCTGCTGGACGTTTGTATGCGCTAAATTCTGACGGCTCACTAAAATGGAAATCTAAAAATGGAGGTTTTTTCCAAACTCCTACTATAGGAAAAGAAGGGACTGTTTATGCTTATAGCAGTGACAGTGCTAGTTTACAAGCCTATAATCCTGATGGCTCATTAAAATGGAAATCTAAAAGTATGTCTGGGAAGTATAGTATACATTCCACAGGCAGTTTAATTGCTGCTGATGGAACAATCTATACAATAACTGGAAATTATTTATATGCACATAAAAATAATGGCGAAGAAAAATGGAATCTAAGACTAGGTGAACAAGTAAAAGGCGGGTTTTCTTTAGGGTTAAACGGAGAAATTTATATAACCCTTTCTAAAAAACTACTTGTTGTCTCCCCAACTGGGACGATACAAGCTGAATGGAGCTTAAATGAAAATTTATACGGAACCCCTGTCGTATCCCAAAAAGACGGAATAATATATGTTGGTGGTGCTAAAAATTTATTTGCATTAAACATAGATGGATCTATCAAATGGAAATACCCGACAAAAGATTACGTTACTCTTTCTCCACTGCTAGATAATAATGGAACAATCTATACCGGGGTGAGATATGATGGTATACACGTATTAAATCCTGATGGTACACTCAAATGGAAAGTTGATCTATCTTCTTCAAAGGTGGCATTTTCTAATAATAATTCTTTAACAATGGACAAACTAGGAAATCTTTATTTATTTGCTCATGAGCTAGAAGCTAATAATAGTAAATCGTATAATACGATTATGTCCATAGGTAAAGCCACTGAGAATATTTGTCCTGCCCCCACTGAAGGAAGTGGATATATTGAATGGCTTGAATATAAAATGAAAAATGGTGACCTTACATCTGAAGAAATCCAAAGAGCTCAAGAACGCTTGGAAAAAGATTTAGACACCTTAAATAAATTAGCAAATAAATAAAATCCCTGAGATATAAAATATTTTGTCTCATAAAATCAGCAACCACAAATTGTTGTAATTAAGGAAGATACTGAAAAAGATCGCTTCCTAATACTAAGTAATTTTAATACACACACAAGAGAATATACTTTTAATTCACATATACATAGGCTTCATTATCTATTACATAGTATGTTTTACCTTTCTTGTGTTTGGGGCGTTCGTTTATCGGACGCTTCTTTTATTTTGTTCGATGAATTTGTTAATTCAAAAATAAAAGCCGCCCAACAGGACGGCTCCTATTTTCACTATCAAACTATTCTTTTGTATAGTAATATGTTTTACTTTTCAAACTTCACATATTCACCTGAAACCCATTGATTACCACCAACATTATACCAGCTATCTCTATATCCCCACGACTGATACTGTTCTCCTTGGTACACATTTTTTACAATGCCATAATTAGTTCCTGGGCCAGTACGAACACGTAATACATCCGCTGTAATAGTCACTACACCAATACCATCATTTGAAGATTTAGAAGGTGCTGGTGCATCTTCTCCTGTATAACGAATGTATGATGAATCATTATAAACCCACTGATCGCCACCAAGGTTTAACCACCCGTTTGATTGTCCCCATACTTCGTAGGATTCACCTTTACCTAATTGACGAATAACCCCGTATCCAGTACCCGGACCTTTACGAAGGTTAACACCATTCCCTTCAATATACGCAATACCTCTCCCGTTATTTGACGACGGAATAGGTGTAGGAGTTACTTTACCACCTCCATTGTATGCGTTTTGGACTCTTTCAATGAAGCTATTCCAACGTCCTTCTGCTAACATACGATGAGGACAGTACTTTCCACTCCATGATTGGTGTGTGCGAACTTTACTAATTGGAATATTGTACTGTTTCATGAGTTGAGCTACAACGATAGCTGCATTATCTTCTGCTTTATAATATCGATCTCCACCATTTAAAGAGTAGCAAATCTCAACCCCAATAGACTTTCGATTGCCATTTCCTCCACCATCACCGCAATGCCATGCGTTACGCTCTAAAGGAATTCCTTGTACAGCTTCTTTATCATCTACCGCAATATGAAACGATACTTGGTTATCATTGCGAATCATATAAGATACTTCATTTTCTGCTGTAGCATCATTATACGTATTATGAACTGTGATAAATTCTGGATTCATTGTATACGGACACTTTGTACCATATTTAATTGGGTCAACTAATTTTTTTCTGATTTCCATTATTGAACATCTCCCTTTTTCTCTTCTTGTTTTTGTTTACCACCTAAAATTTCAACTGCATTTGTTAACGCTGAAGGTAAGGGAATTCCCATACGACCAGCGTTTTCTAAAAGTGAAAGTAACTCATTGCCCATGAAAAAGAAAATAGTCGCTTCACGAATTGCGCTGTTACTTCCCAATGCTGAATCTAGTTGTGCGGCCGCTCCGACCAAAAGAAAAAGCACCACCTTTTTGGCGATGCCTTTGAAACCAACTTTACTTTTTAATTCTCCGTTATATCCTGCTGCAATCATGCCAGTTAAATAATCAATAACTGCCATCGTCACTAAGATTTTCAATGTTGCATCCCATCCCCCCAAGAAATACCCACAGAAGCCACCAAACGTAGCTATAAATGTTTTTATTAATACATCCACACGTTCCATCTTTTCACTCCTTTTCTGAAAATAAAAAAGCCTGCTTTTGCACGCTTGATTTGTAATAACTAAATTAAAAAGCTCATCGCAATATGAATGACATTTCCATTTTGAACACCATTCAAGAAAATTCCACCATCACTTTTAACTGTAACTTCACAAACTGTTGGTCCATTGCCATATGCAAGTGCTGGGAAAGCAATATTTTGTACAGGGCGAAATCCAGCCGGAAGGGTTGCAAATACTGTTGTATTTGCTAGATATTTAACTGATCCAATGACAGATATCTGCTCCCCACTTCTCTTGTACTTCATTATCCTATCAGCAATGGTCTCTACACCAGTTGTAGGAAGGTTAATCCAACCTGTATCATTTGCTTGTCTAATTGTCCCATCAGTTCGAAATTCTACTCGTTTGGACCAATCCCAAGAATCACCTTGTTCTTTTGTAGAAGGAGCAAATATCAGCTCTCCCTGTGAACCCTTATGAATAACTGATTTATAAGAACGACTTCCTAGCACAATTGCGTTATCAATCTTAAATTCAAGTAATCCATTTATGATGTCGCCGGCTTTCTTAACAAGGTTTGTATTAGCGGAAACATTAAACGTTTTATTGTTACGATTATAATCCCAAACGCCTTGATTTCCTTTAACATCCCTAATCCCATAATAACCATCCCCTGTTTGGTAGAAGTTGAGCTCTTCAACTCCCGCTGTAGAGAATGCTATTTTGTTAGTATTGGCTGTACCTGCCCTGTCAAACAAGAGGTTGCCAGGCATGGTGTCTCCGCTTTTCCTAACAACATCCATAGCATTTAATTTCCTCTGCAACTCATCTAATGTTTTCTTAATAATCTCAAACTCAGAAATATAGTTTTCGATTTTAATATTTCCTTCTTTCACATCACGTCTTAATGTAATCCGAATGTCTGGTGTACTCATTCGTTCTGTACTTTTTTCCATAACAAAATAAGCTGTCCAATCATCCGATGTGGAAACAGCTTGCGAGGACAATGTGTATGAAAATACGCCATTCTTTGCATCAACTATTTGGGCATCATCCCGAACGAACAGTCCGACTTGATTAATCGCTTCGTACTTCACTGCATACCCTGTTAAATCAACAAGTTGCCCCTTTTCTCTTACATTTACAGTAATCTTCAATCCGTTTTTATCATTTTGCCTCGAACGAATTGTTTTGGTAAACACAGGATCTGCTAAATCTATGATAATTTCCTCATTTCGCATGACTACACCTCTCTCTAACTATTCCTTTTCACACGTCTAGGCGGTCTTCTTTGACGTTTTACTTTGTTCCTGTGTTTTATATTTCCTTTAGGCTTTATCGGGTCTAATTCTTCGATTCTAGCATCTGTTTTAGTTACATACTCCTGAAATGCTTTAACAGTCTGCGAAATCATCCCATATAAGCCAACACCATTTTCTTTTGATTCATCCGGAAGTACAACTCCATAGTGTGTTGTAATATCGTTTGTTGTAAGGATTGGATCTCCTTCTTTACGTTTCATACGCATATCATACAACTCGGCTACTTCTGTCTTAAGGTTGTACTGTTTAATTTCCCAGCCCATTACCTTCTCTAACGCATCAAATTTAATATCACGTATATTTGTTTTATATTTCTTTTTAGAAGATACTTTAAAATCTGCTGCTAAAACACCGTTGAAATAAGTTCCCCCAGCACTTTTCACTTGCACATAGGTATTTTCATAATTTCTATTGTTCCGTAATAAGATGTTCTGAAATACGATGTCACTATCTCCACCAGGTGTCAACTTCAAATCAACAACTCGATCTCCATTTTGGCGGAAATTAAACCCTTCTTTTGCAGTGAAATAAGCACCACCTGTTCTACTTTCCAGAAAAAGATTATTTTGGCTTCTCAAAGAAGCATAGGATGCTTTTGACTCTAGTTCTAGGCTTTGATCCGCTCTTAGTTCTGCATGTCCATTTTGATTAAACGCAAGGCCCGCTGAAAAATAGACTCTGTTTGGATCACCATTTAGGTATCCATTTGATATTCCGATTCCTCCTGACTTGGGAGAACTTTCGAGTTGGTAAACTAACACTGCACCCTGCGTTGCTGTTATATCATTGTTGCCACCTAATACAATAGTGGGTTGCATGATATTACTTTGATTTATATAATAGCCCATGAAAATCCGAGTGATATACGATTCCATTAACCTAATAAACTGTTTGGAAATAGAGACATAATTAGAATCATTGGCAGTTCTAAGAGTAGTTCCTGTTATTTCTCCGCCTCGAATCAAATTTCCATTCAATACTCCAGTTGTAATAAAATCCGCAACAATACGCCCATCTTTTGTCATTGCTATTTCATAAGGACCATTTACCCCGTTTGATGAATACCCTAATCCGTTTATGTTCCACTGCCACACTTTTGAAGCTGTCATTTCATTTTTGGTATCCATAATTAAAATTCGGTCTGGATATACACGTACATTTCCACCAAATCCCGAATTGATTAATTTTGTGGCATTTTCTTTCGCTGCATCCAGTAAAGATCCTGGCATATTGGATAAATCTTGTTGGATTTGATCTACTTTACCCGCCATGTCTGTAAAAGATTCTTTAAAGTTTCCAATGGTTACATTGATATATTCCTCTTTAATCGGATCATATTTATACGCAATAACTTTTGCTTGAATATCAATACCATCTTCCTCATGTTTAACTGTTACAATATCGCCCATCCAGACACGCTGCAAAATTTTATATTCTTTATACTCCTCTGTTTGAGACAACTCTTGAAATTCAACCTTATATGTCGCTTTTGGTTGATCTACCATCTGAATATCAAACATAGCTTTAGCGGCTTGACGTAACCTGTTATATGCTTCTTCTACAGGTAATGCGTCTTCATCATTTGCATTTTTACCAATAGCTGCTTTTATATGATTAAATTCAATAACTCGTATTCTCGGATGTGGATACTTATGAATCAGTGGACTATCTACATATTTTTCTGGTAATAACAATCCGTCAAACCCTTGCGGCATAATTCTGGTAGTAGGGCTTTTCCAGTCCACACTTCCTTCATAACCTAACAAATCTTTTTTATGTCTTATTACTACTCCACGATTAGCTCCTCGGTTTTTCAGCATTTTAACATCGAAGTTGTCTCTTTTTAATTCCCCGCCCCATCGATTCACGAATGAGTTATCTTGGCTCGTATCCAACATTGCTTCCACTGGATTCTTTCGAACAATACGTGCGGTGGATATATTCGTTACGTCAGAATAAAAAGTAAACGGATGCTTATATTGACAACCTGATGATAACCTAGCCATAGCCCCAGTACCATTTGTAGGCTGTATAAATATATCTTCAATCAAGTTTTCCGTTAAATCATAAAAAATGTGATAACAAACCGCTTTGATTTCTCCCATGCTCACTTTAGGAGTCACCACGCGAAATAACTGATCCCCATCAGGAGTAGGAACTTTTATGATGCTCATTCCGTCAATCTTCGTTCCATATGGAGCAAATAAAGGATAATTAAAATTAAAAACAAATAAACCGTTGAGTTCTTCCTCAACAGTTGCACTATAAATATGTTTATCTAAAACACCAATTCCGTTATGCGTAAAATCTGTTTCATTTGGTTTATATAAAGTAATCATTATTTATATCTCCATCTTGGTTGAATTGAAATAAATTGAATAGCACCTGACCACTCTATTTTATTTTCTCCTATTTGGAATTCTGGAAAACCACCAATCATCTTATCATTCATCGATACTGTACCACTGTATGCCTCTAATAATTCTGAATCTATTACAACAGAACCATTTACATCTTTAATCTGAAAAGAAACATCATTAATGAAAATTCGAAATGTACCATTCCCTGCAACGAACAACATTGGAGTTGATTCCATTGTACCTGGATTATAAATAGATCCAGGAGTACTCAACATTATATTTGCATCTTCTGTATACTCAAACGGGTCAAGCGTAAAGTCGACTTCAAACTCACCATGTTCTTCGATTTCATTTGCAATATCACCTACTACAACATTTTTAATTTTTCGATACACATCATCATCTGTAAAATATAGTGTCTTGCCATTCATCAACCAAGCCTTCATGCGCCGAACTAATGGCTTAATATTCTCTTCTTCAAGCATATTGAACTTTATTTTTAAAGGAACGTCTTTAAACGCCCCTTTTTTTGTAAGTGAACCATGTCTACCGGGCACTTCAATATGTTCTACTTCCTGTTCTGCTGTAGGAATAACAGGGCGTTCTACCATACATATTCCATAGTCACTTGCTAACTGATTATCGATACCTATGTCTAGCAATTTAAGTCCTCCCTATTCCTATTTTTACATTACGACCACGCTCAGCAAACCAATCATTTGCCTTTTCAAACATACGATCCACATCACGTTCATTATTGATTGTGTTATAAAAATTAATTTCTACAGGACCACTGTCAATTTGTTGAACAATCGGTTGAACTGCTCTTGTCGCTAATGTGGACAGATTAGAGGCGATGTTATCTTGTTTATTTATTCCATATAAATTTAACTTTTTAAAAGTATCATCAACCATGTTTGAAATGTTATTAAGTGCGGATTGTAACACGTTACCTTTGGTTGACTTTTGGTTTGGAGCATTATAAAAATCTTTAAAAATCTGCTCTCTGAAACCAGCTACTTTCTTGCCTATCTCCAACCACTTTCCAGACTCTACAAATTCCTCTTCTAATATCTTTTGAAAAGGATCTCCACTCTCTAATACACTACGAATATAACGAGCAACCGGATTGTTTTCGCTCATACCGCTATTAACATCATAACCTTCAAGTTCTTTACCAACTGCTTTTAATGCATCCCTCATATCAACTGGTAAATGAGTAATCCAATCATTAAGATAGTCTCCATCTTCCAGTATTGCCTCAAAATAACTCCGAAGAGGATTATTATTATTCATGTCGTTTAAAGTGGAACTATTGAAAGTATTTAACGTAGTTTCTAATACCGTATACACTGAATTTGCTAAGTTTTTAGCTGCCGCAAGAACTGTTGACATTGATTGTTCCATACCAACAGCAAGCCCCGCACCAACTTGTTTACCAACCTGATCCCTCATTTTTCGAGATGGACTATGGATGTCGAAGAAGGAAGTAAAACCATCAAGAATATCGTTACCTATAGACTTCACCTTACTTAACACTTTACCAGCCATGCTACCTAGACCATCTATCAATCCACTTATGATATCTTTACCTATCTTAAATAGATCGATTTTTCTTAATGTGTCAACGATTTTCGGTACAATATCTGTTACAATTGTTGAACCTAATTGCCCTACCATGCTGACAATCCCTTTTATTAAAGCCCAAATTAGTTGAACACCAGCTTCAAGGATTTTAGGTAAATTCTTAATTAACTCTCCTGCTAAAGTAACAATTAGCTTTAATGCGGCTGCAATTAATTCCGGTATCACCTTTACAATTCCAGCAATCAGCATAAGTAAAATTTTCACACCAGCTTCAAGTATCTTCGGCAAGTTTGCAATTAATGTGGATGCTATTTTGACAATTAAATCTAATGCTGCATTAATAAGCTGTGGTAACACTTTTACAATTCCATCAATAATGGCCATTAAAATCTTTACACCGGATTCAATTATTTTAGGTAAGTTTGTTAATAAAGTATCCGCCACTTTGGTGATAAGATTTATCGCTAAATCAATAAGTTGCGGTAGCATTTTAATGATTCCGTCTATTAAGCTAGTTAAAACCTTAACACCAGCTTCAATAATCATAGGTAAATTCGCTGTAATGGCTTCAATTAAAGTTGTAATGACTGTAATAATCGCTAAAGCAATCATCGGTAAAGCTTGTGTAATTCCTGTAATTAATGAAACTAATAAATTTATTCCCATTTCAATTAACTGAGGTAAAAATGACATAATTCCATTAATAATAGTTTGAATAATCGTTACAGCTATTTGGATTAACTGTGGGAGCATCTGCATAATTCCATTTATTAAAGTCATAATCAATTGAAGTCCTGTTTCTATCAGAGTAGGTAAGACTTGTACAATCCCAGAAATTAAAGTTTGAATGATTTGTATTCCCATTTGAACAATCATAGGGAGATAGGTAGCAATCATCTGCGAAATTGTATTTATAATCCCAACGATGGCTTCGAGCATAATTGGAGCCGCTACAACCAAACCATTCACAAGGTTTGAAATCATTTGTGATCCTGCTTCAAGAAATTGCGGTAATACTGTTGTTACGAAGTTAGCTATATTGGTAAAAATATTTGTAATAGTTTCAAGAATAATCCCTGAGTTTGCATTCAAATACTCCGCTATAGCTGGTAAATAACGAGATACCGAGACGAGCACACCAGGAAGCCCACCAATAATTGCTCCTGCGATTGTAGGGCCAATCATCTTAAAAATTTCACCTAACTGGCTAAAATCTCCCGAAAAGACCGCTTTTACTGCATCAAAAAGATGAAGGCATGCTTCACGTATCTTACTAACTGCCAATCCTATCATTTCAGCCGCATCTTGAAATCCTTTTGGCAAATGAGTAATCCAATCATTTAAATAATCTCCATCAACAGCCGTATAGAATAGATATTTACCTAGTGAAGATAATGCGTGTCCAAAGTTTTGAACGCTTTCAATTACATTCGTAATGCTATTTTTGAACCCTTCATTGGTTTGCCATAAATTTCGCATCCAAATAATCAATCCAGCAATAGCCGCCGATGCAGCTATCACTCCACCTGCTACTAATGCAACTGGACCAGCAACAGCCCCAATACTTACACCCAATATACCAGCTATACTGGATAAGGTGACAAACACTGGGGCTAACGCCATGCATGCTCCAACAAGGATTCCAAGCGCGGTTACAATTGTTGTTATAGCTGCCGCTAATGCTGGATGTTCTGAAACAAACCCCGCAAAAGCACTAATTACATCCGCGATGACGCCCAGAACAGGCTCAAGCGCCATTTTCAAGTCGTTCATAGCCTTTTTAAATTTCACTGCTGGGCTGGCATCCATTTTCTTTATCGTTTCATTTAGCTGTTCTTGATTCTTGTTTAGATCAACAACTTTGTCTTGAGCTCCAATAAGTGTATTCGTAATGTTTTGTCCTTGATCTTCGTACATTGTCCCGAAAATTTGAGCACCTATTAAATTTTTCTGTGTTGCATCTTCAACACCATCTAGAGCCTTTGCAATTTCCGTCATGGCTTGAGAACCGCCTCTACCACCTTCAGCAACAGCTTTACCCCACTTTTGCATTTGTTCAGTAGAAATTTTTGTGCCCTTAAGTAAATCTTGAAGTGCTTTAGGAACTTCTTTACCAAATTCAGCGGCTTTAATTCGCCCTTCCTTCAATCCATCTAGCAAATTATCAATATTCCAAGTACCTGTTTCAACTCCAGCTTCCATAATAGCTTGTACTTCTTCAGCTCGATATCCAGCTCGTGTTAACTGGCCACCATATTCAGCGATAATGTCCAATTGCTCAGGAGGGAAACCGATTTTTAACAGACGATTTGTTAGACCTAAAGCCGTATCACTAGTTATCCCTAACTCATTACCGATTTCATTCGCTTCTTGAATTAACTCGGTAAAATCTATACCTGCATAAGCACTTGCAATGGCTCCTGCTCCTTTTACAATGGAAGCATTAGCTTTATCACTGACAGTTTGATTTAACGCCCATTGTCTACGTGTACCCTCCAGCGCTTCCTCTACATCAACACCATAGGCTTCTACACCACGAACCGCTTCTTCTACCGATTTTTTAGAGGATGCTGGAACTTCAAAAGAAACGTCAATTTTTGTTTTTAATTTAGAAGTATCAAGTGCTTGCTCAATGGCTCCTGAAATACCACCACCAGCCATTAATCCACCAAGAATATTTTCTAAACCGATATCTAATTCTTTAAAACTGTGCGATGCTCTTTCTGCTTCTCGTGAAATGTCCCTCAAGTCATTTCGAACTTGTTGTAATGAGTTCCCATCATCTATAGAACGAAGAGAGCGCTGTAATTTCTCAATATCTGCTTCTGAACCTAATGCTTCACGACCAATGATTTGAATCGCTTGTTCTAACTGCCTAGCTGTCGCTGTACTGTTTCGTATTGCGTTTGTAAGGTTATTCCCTAATGCATTTGCAAAGTGGTCTACACTCGTTTCAGTCGCATCAAAGAATGTCTTTAATTGTTTCGTTGCGTTTTCTTGTTCCTGCAAACTTTTATTTGTCGCACTTAATTGATTCTGCAACTGCTGTTCTGCTGTCCGAGCTTGTATTAGCTGCGTTTCATATCTTTGGATTTCACTAGCATTTTCACCATACTGCTGTTTGGCTTGATCTAACTGTTTCTGATAGTTTTGTACTTTACTAGCTGCAACAGTATGTTGCTCTCCAAGGTTATCTATTTTTAGACGTAACTTCTCTATTTCTGAAGCATTCTCACCAAGCGTTGCTTTTTGCAACTCGTATTGAGCATTTAACTTAGAAAGAGAAGATTGTAACTGTTCTTCCTGTCCTTTTAGGTCTTTCAGTTTTTGAGCTGCTTTAGCTGTTTCACTTGTTCTTTCCTGTTCAGCATCTCTCGCCTGTTTTAAACTTTCAGAAGTTTGTTTAATACTATTTGCTAACTGTTGTTCTGTTATTTGTTGACTTCGTAATTTTGATTCCAACTTTGCTACAACAGTAGAATTTTCTCCGTACAATTCTTTAGCACGTTGTAAATGTTCCGCCGTTGCTTGCGTCGCCTTTTGTGCAACTGCATACTGTTGGGAAAGGTTTTGAAGCTTTGCTTGTAGTTTTTCTGAATCAGTAGCATTTAACTTCATCTGCTCTTCTTGTAATTTCATTTCTTGACGAAGTTTTTTAGTTTCCTGATTCATGCCCTTCATAGCATCATTAAAATCTTTATTTTGCGCTTTAAATATAACTTCAACTTCCGAATTATTTCTTGCCATTATCTCACCTACCTTTACTTGGGATTGTTACGCCACGCTTCAAATGCTGTAATCCCTGCGTAAATACGCTCAACAGACGAAATTGGCTCATGCCAAAAAGTCTCTGGATCTATTCCAGAGACTAGACAATACAAGACGTATTTATCTTCCACACATTCAATTTTAATGTCTGGATTTTTTACTTTTTTTCACCGTTACCGCCGCTATTTGTACTTTTTTTCAGTGCTGCGGCAAATTGATTTGGATCTTGACTGATTACATCTACAACAAGTTTCGTATATAGTTCAATAGATTCTGCTAATGAATCATGATACTTCTTTAAGAAATCATCAAATGTTAACTTCTCTTTTGGGTTTGCGCCTTTAAACGCCATATAAATCACTTTATGAATACTTGTTTGATCGATTTGTTCTAAAGCTGATAAATCTTTATTATCCTCATTTCTTAATCCATCTAATGCTTGGAATTTCACGATATCAGCAATAATCGAACTAGTAATAAGCCCTTCTTCTTGGCCCTTTTTCAAAGCGTAATTTGTTAAAAATGCTGGATAGTCCTGGTCGTTAACAAAACTCTTTTCATACTCACCATCTACTTTTTTAAATTCCACTTCTTTTAATGTTATTTTTTGAACTTTCATCTGCTATTTCCTCACTTTCATTTTCTTCTCATTTAAATCCAAAAGAAAAAGCCCTATATAAAACTAGGGCTTTAAGCTGAAGTTGTTCCTTTAACAAGAGCTGAATTAAATTGTGTATGCCACTTTTGAGCCACTGTTGCATCTGCTAATTCATCCACAAACGCTTCATAATAGAAATTCTTTAAGTCGTCTGGTAAGGCTGTGAATTCTAATTCCATCATTGCCAATTCTTCTTCACCATTCGCAATAGCAAATTTAAAACCGGTGGAGTTTGAGCAATTTGGAAACGCAATAAGTTTTACAACATCTTGATACTCATCTACTACATCAGCCGTAAATACAAAATCATATCCCTTTGAATCAATACCGAACGCCCATACACCCGGCTTTAATCCAGTTGTATTAAAACCAAAATAATCTCTTGCTACTTTAACAGGAATATGCGCTGAAACAGTAACTTTAAGTTCCGTGGTTTTCGATTTCTTTTTCAACGTCACGCCACCACATGTTTTTTTCATTTCCTTGTTTTCTGGTTCCCCTTCAATTGATCCTACACATCCAAATTTTGTTCCTGGCTCTTGCGTTCCTTTCTTCTTAAATTGAATACTTGCATTCGCAATCGACACGGAATCAAATTCTTCAATTACTTTAACCATTTAAAATTCCTCCTCCAATACTTTATCTACACCTTTGTGTAGATCTTCTAAAATTCTTGGCCTAGCGTTTACAATCCCACGCTCCGCAAATCGTTGTTCTAAGGGATTATGTGAACCCCTTCCTTCGTTCGGGAATACTAGATAACCAAACGATCCTTTTTTATTAGCTGCTCCACCACGGGCTAATATCCTAAAACCTAAATTCATCTTTTCGCTTTTGGACCAGTTGCTATCTTTGGCATGGGTTTTATTTCGAACACTCCATTTAGAACGAGATACCGGAATCAGCTTTGTAATCTCTTCTATTGCAATTCGTATACCGTCTGTGTGGAGGATGGTATTGATTGTAGGTTCCATCTTATTTGGTAATAACCGCATTTTTTCTTCAAGCTTTTCTATTGCTTCATATTCAAGCTCAAATGCACTCAATTGGAATCACCCTCTTAAATGTAAAAACAACACGATCAATAAAACGATCTGTATCTTTCACTTGAAGGCGATCGCTTTTAGAAACTACAAAGGATACCATTTTCACCTTGCCAACCCACGAAATAATATCAATGACCTGCTCATCTAAATTCGATTGATTTTCCGATAAATAACTAACATATATGCTTTGAGAAATTGTACGCTCATTAGACGACGGTTGAAACTCACCATATTCCAAAATAAAACAGTTGTATCCCTCTTCTGTTAATTGCGATTCCTCATCTTCTGCTAGTTCATCCTCAACAACTAAAAGCTTAAATCCGTCTTCAAGAGCTTTTTTAATGCCACTTCTCTGCTCCTTCATAAGCTTTTTAGATTTTTCATTCACGAGATTTCACCGCCTGCTGCAAATAAAAGAAAAGGTATTGTTTGTTAGAATCATGATCCGCTTTAATCACGTCATATTCGATTCCATCCATTAATACCTTAAGTTTATTTTTATTTATCTTTCTAAAGGAAGGTGGATACAGTGTTTTAACTTTTAAA
The DNA here is from genome assembly GCF_039134555.1 of Bacillus sp. BR3(2024). NCBI lineage: Bacteria > Bacillati > Bacillota > Bacilli > Caryophanales > Bacillaceae > Bacillus > Bacillus sp. BR3(2024). Next base: position 2,469,096 of record NZ_CP152433.1, on the reverse strand, counting down.
TCTAATCCCGTTGTTAAAACGCCCACCATTTTATAATCACTGTCCCGTAAAGACATCACTTTATAGGCAAGCTTTCCTTCTTCACGAAACTTCTCACCTATTCTTTTTCCCTCTTCTGAACGCTCTGTTTTTTTATATCCATATTGTAGAAATCCGTCATTTAAGGTTTCTCTATACGATTTTAGAACCATTGATTACACCAACTTTTCCTAAAGCCACATCTAAAATAAGCCTGGATAATTCATTTTTATAATTCTTTTCAAACTCATCACCTGCATTGTTATAGACATACCGACACCGTTCTAACAACAAATCTTTCGGTGTTAGCTCCTTTGAAAAATCAAAAGACGCATTTGTTAAACCCAACAAATACGCCTCTCCTTTTTCCAAAAGTTTTATTAAACTAGCATCCTCTTCATTCCATGTGATTTTAAGAACGTCTTTTAATTCTTGCAAAAGATTATCCATTTGCATCACCTTCTAACCATTAAGCCGTTGTAGTACTTGCTTTCTCTCCTAATTTACTAATATCAAACACAAGGAACGATTTATTATCCTTCGGACGACCATTTGCATATTGTTTACCAATATATACACGCTCGTCTTCGATGAATTTCACTTCATCTGAGAATTCAATTTTTTGTGTAGAGCCCACTCCTAGAAAGTAATCTTTCGCCATCCCAGTTACCGCTTTTCCATTAGGAACTTCTGTTGATTGAATAAATTGAATAGGAATAGCTGTGTTTTGAACATATTCTCCATTCGCATTTTGGAAAGTAATAGATGGAAAAATACGTGCCCAATAATCCATAGGATTTACAACCATAATTACATTTGCTACATTTCGTTTTCCGTTGTTTGTTAGAGGGGCCATAATTTCTTTACCTAATGTTTTGGGCGATAAATCATTTAATGCAACTGCTGTTTTATCTGGATAAATCCCACCAACTACAGCCCCGTCTAAATTTTTCATCATGCCAATAGGTTGTTCCTTACCCGTACCACTAATTACAGCTTGTTCAAGAGCAATATACATAGATTCCATCAAAACTGTACGAACATAACGATCCAACCATTCTGGACCTAAATCTAACATCGCTTTACAAACAGGAATATATGCGCTTAATTTATAAAGGTTTAATTGAACTTTCTCAAATCCTTCATCAATGACCTGTTTAATGTCATCGCATAATTTCCCCCACCATGCTGCTGGAATTTCTCCTTTCTTCATAATCCATTCTGTTAATCCTGTTACATTAATAAAATCAATTGCTTGAAGTAAAGGACGATTTCTTACTAACTCTTCAAACACGCGATCAATAACTGTCGCTGGAATTAATTTTTCGACTCCTGCAAATGCTTCACCACTTGCGATTACTTCATTGTAGTATGAGCGCTCTTCGTTAGTTAAAGCATGTAATCCACGGGAGTTTAATACCGCTTGATTATTTAAATTACTTGCAATTTCAGTTTGAACCGCTGGCGTAACTTCATTCAAAATGTTTGTTTGAATTACATTTGCCATTTTCGTCATGGCTTTTGCATATGCTTCATTATCATTCTTTTCAATTGCTGCTTTAAATTCGTCTTTCACGTCTTCCATACTGTTATCTACACGATCTAGATTTTTAATCGTCATAAATGATTCTCCCTCCAAAATAAAAGAACTACTTGTTATTTTCCAAGTAGTTCATCATCATATTAGTTATTGGTTTTTTAGGCTCTTCAACGCCTTCAACTTGATTTGACGTTTTTTGTCCTGCCTTTGCTGTGTATTTCTGAAGTAAATTATTTTTCACATCTTCTGGACTTGGTTCTTCGTTAGGCTCTTCTGTTTCATCCGCAATTTCATCACACAAACCAAACGCCTTACACTCTTCTGCGGTTAACCATGTTTCATTTTTTAATAAGTCTTCCATTTCAGAACGTTCACCTACAAAACGTTTCATGTAAGTATTTGTAACGGACTGATCGATCTTATCAAGTGCATTTAATTGTTGTTCAAATACTTCTCTATTACCCCATGCAAATGTAGACGCCCGATGGACCATTAGCATTGCATTCGCTGGCATAATAATTTCATCCCCAGCCATAGCAATTAATGATGCTGCCGACGCTGCAATACCATCAACATGAACAATGACTTTTGAGGAATGCCTTTTTAATTGGTTGTAAATTGATATACCATCAAATACGCTACCGCCAAATGAATTAATATATAGATGAATGTCGCCATCTTTGACATTATTTAATTTACGTTTAATCGCATTAGCCGAAACGGATTCTTCCCACCAACTTTCACCGATTGTACCGTAAACATAAATATCATTTTCTCCTTCATTCTTTGGTTTTTCCAAGTTTAAGTACTTTTTAAATGCATCATTTTTATACATCTTAGTTACCTCCATTCTCCTCACCTCCTTCCAAAGAATCGGCTTCTTGATAATTCTTTGTAACAAAGCGTTTATTTGCCCATTCCTCTTCAATTGGCTCTCTACCAAGAATAATTAAGATATCATTGATAGATAAACCACCAATTGCAAAGAGCTTATCTAATGCTGTTGCTAGTTTCGTAATATCAACAACCTTAATTTTCGTTGTATCAATCTTTAAATATGTGCGTTCTATATACTCTTCTTTGCTATACATCTTCCGGTTAAATTCATCTTGAATCAATTCAGCAATCGGATTAATACAAAAAGCTAAAAATGAATCCATTTGTTTCTCAATATCCGCGACATCACCTTTCAAAATCCCGATTGGAACATGGAAGGCAATGGCTACATAATTAAATATGTCATTAATCAAATCGCTAACATCACGACTTGTACTATTATTTGATACGCCATTTTTGCTATCGCTCATATCTTCGATTACATAACCATCTTGTAATTGAAAAGCTGAGCCAGCTTTATCTGCGTTAAACCAATTTTTCAACTGCCCTTCAAACATTTCATCAATCGCCGCTTGGGTTTCCGGATCTTGCGCTCTTAAAAAATCACCTTTAATAAGTAAGCGTTTATTATTTTTTCTTTTATAATAATCAATGGAAGATGCAAGCAATTTCCCGAAACTGCTATACATCCCGTCAATTACCTGCATAATATTTCGGTCGTTTAATTTAAAGTGGAAAACCTCTGATTCATTAAATGATTTTTTAAAAGTGAAGTCTTCAATTGTTATGTCGTTATATATATTTTCTTTTAATGCAAACTTGGTAACATTAAAGGAATCCGCAATATACAATTGCTCATCCTGCATAATAACAACGCATTCATTTTCCATAATTAAATGATTGACTAAACTATGCATAAACTCCGTTGCATTTTGATTCTGATTTGGTTGTACATTTAATAAAAAATGATTCCCACCACGTTTTTCTTTTCCTTTTTCAAAGGTTTGAAATTCACACCTTGTTAAAGCATTTGCAATTAAATCAATACAACTTTCTACAGCCAACTTTTTATAGAAGTAGTCAACTCCTAATTCATAAAAACATGAATCTAAAGTCAGTGTCTTCTTGCTTCCAAAAAAACCTCTTACCCAATCTCTTAATCCCACATTCTCACCACCTTTTATACACTAAATGATTTAAATATCTTTCTAACATTTTCTTTCGTTAAAGTATTCGACTCTTTTAACTCACTATCACAATTAAGCGCATGTAAAAAAGCGAAAAAACCATCTGTTTTTCGCTTCTCTTTATCAACCTTTTTATATTCAATATTGCCATTCATTTTTTCTTCTTTATAGGCATTTCCCACATACCAACGCATTAACGGATCATCACCAAAAACAATGGTATGTTTAATAAAAATCTCTTCTACAAGTGGAGCAAGCTTACTATGCGTCGCTGGACCACGACGAACAATTTCAATTTCAAAACCAGCCTCTTCAAGCGATTCTTTTAAAATAGCTGAACGATATAAATCCATGCTGACTTTTTTTATTCGGTATTCTTTATTCATCATTACGAACCAATCTCTTACATGTTCCGCACTAATTGATTTGTCATAAACAACAGTAAGCAATCCCTTTTCAATTGCAATTCGAATGATATCTGGATTAATATCTTGCAACTTAGGCGCTGTATGATGCATGAAGGTATGCTGCTTCCAATATCGTTTCCCATCTTTTTTAAATAAAATTCCAACCGAACAGAAATCACGAATTTGCGCGAAATCAACTGCTCCAATGCATTCTATCCCTTGAATATTTTCAGGGAACGGCTGCTCTGTAGCTAATCTTTCTTCATAGGTAGCAACTTCTTTCCTCGTATCTTCGACAGGTAAATTCATTCTTTTTGTCATGAACTCAATACGTAATGCACTGTTACGTTTCATATCATGGTATTCTTTTCGCATTTCATGTTGTAAATTTTCATTGTATCTATATGAAGGATTTGCTTTTTCCCATTTAGACTCGTCATGGACTTCTTTTTCATCATCAAGCTTACATATGAAAGGAAACAGTGTGGAATGTGGTAATTCTTTATTCAACACCATCTGAGCTTCGTCTTTCATATCATCCAATACTCCACCACGGACATTTCCATCTGTTGTAATATAGAAAATCCTTGGATCTTTCTTTTTTCCTAAACCCGATGTAAAAACTTTTATATTTGAATAATCTTCATACTCATGTAATTCATCAAATATAACAGTTCCACTTCGCTTACCATCTTTTGTACGAGCATTTGACGTATTAAATTCAAATTTAGATTTAGTTTTATAATGTTTAATGAGTTTTTTGGATTTATAAAAAACCTTTTTTAATTTCTTTGCAAATTTGGGCGTTTCTAAAATGTTTAAAACATCTTCGAATGAGGTTTTAGCCTGATCTTCTGAAGTTGCCACAATGTCTATATCATAATTCTTAATCCCATGATGACCACTTAGCATATAAAAACAGTCATAACTGATATATCCATTTTTACCTGCCCCACGACCAAGTAATAATAGATATCTGTCAAACATAAGACGGCCGTCATCATAACGCACACCATAAAAAAATGCATTACAGAACCTTTGCCAAGCAAATAATGAAAAAGAAAAATAGGGGGCTGGCTTTTCCACTGATTTTTCAATAGCATCTGCATCAATCACTACACCAGGTTGATCTAACTTCCAACGAAGAAACTCCATGAGTTGTTTTTGTTCTTTACAACTTTGTATTTCCTCATTTTCAACCATACGCATATACTCGTCGATGTAAGGATGATACTTATATGTAGTTGAATTTCTAGATGTCGTCATCATCATCATTACCTTCATATACTGGTTCTTTCAAACCAAGCACTTTTAATAATTCTGTCATGCGCTTGTTTGTCTCACGAAATTCTTTTGTAGCTGGATTCGCTTTGACTCCCTTTTGACTCTCACTATTTTGCCATTCAATCATTGGTCCATTCTTTTTCATTTCTCTTGCTAACTTATTTTTCACATCAAACATCGTCATGTAATCATCAACAAGATCAATGTAGTGCATACCATACAAACCACTGTTTTCCAATTGTTGTAATAAATCTTGCTTTATCTGTGCTTTTTTTGATAGTTTCCGCACAAGTACCCCCCCCCTCTTACTTTTTAATTCGCAAAAATGTTTTAACCGCTCTCCTCCCCCCGTTGAATGGTCCTCCAAGGAAAAGCCAAACTTTTTGACCGGGGGGTGTTTAAGAAACTAATTCAAAGTATCCTTCAATAAAATTCAAAATAAAAAAGACTTCTTCAATAGAAACCTTTAAGATATCTTTTGTAAATATTAAATTCTCTTCTTCTTGTAATCTTTCTCTTACATCAGTAAGCTTAAGTCGCTTGCATTTTCTTGGATTCACACAGTCTCTTATCTGACAGTAACGCCAATAAGAATACTTTCTAAACTGATTGAGCATGTCACGCTCATACGATGTACGCTCGTCCTTCTCGGCATATTGAATCATTAAGTCAGTATCGAATGTCCAACTACCGTCCACAATTATCATAGCTACCACCGTTCCTCATTCACGAACTTAGGTTTACTATTGCTAATCATCTTGTCCTTACCATCAGCAATGTTATGGCAGCGAACACAAAGGTATTCAAGATTGTCTAAATCTAAGGCAAGATGTGGATACGTCTTAACTGGTTTAATATGGTTCACATCCATCTTCAGCTTACGTCCACGTTTATCAATTGTATCCCGTGTTGTTACCTTCCCTTTCTGTTTGCAATGCTCACATTCATTTTTAGCTCGTTGGATTGCTTTTAATCTTAACGCTTTCCACTCTTTAGACTTATAGAACTTCATAAGCTTATCTTCTTTTATGAGTTGAATAAGATAATCAGTTCTCATGCTACTGTTTCGTTCCATTCATAAAAAAATTTTTTAACAAATCCATCCATCCACCACTTCCCTTACAAAATAAAAAAGAGTAATCGCATGATTACTCTTCATCTGAATTATTAAAACCAATAGGCCTTTTCGGTTCTTCTGGATTTAATCGCTTTACGGCAATTAATAAAAAACTTATTTGTGAAACATGTTGAATTAATTCTACCCTTGAACCGTTGTCCATTCTTCCATAAAATCGTATTAAGCTAGGATTGTAGTAACCCAAATCTTCAATATGAAATTGAACCGTTTGACCATATGAGACTAGCCTCATCCCAACCTCATGTTCATGATCTAAGTCTTCATCGAAATTATTAATCATTTCGACTAACCTTTCATAAAATTCACTTGCATGATTTGGGTTAGAAACCATGGCAGCTAGTGATGAATTGTTATTAAAGTTTCCGCCTAAATAACTCATTAAATTCAGCTCCTTTTCAATCCCTAATATTTCGACAAAACATACAAAACATCCTTTATTTAGAGAAACAGCACCCGAATAGGTGCTATGACTTGTAATATTCTTTTTTTAAATTTATTTACGGTAAATGAAGTTTTTGTTATTTTCTCAAGAGCCCGATGTTGTTTATACAACTGCAACTATACAGTACCAAGCTCCTGAGAGAAGAGCAAAAGCTCTCCTTAATAACGGTATCACTCAATCATTACCATCTGCGGGTTTCGGATTTTATGTGCCGTCATTATGAACCGTTTAGAATTTCAGAAACAACATAGTGAGTTGTGTTTTCCGCAACTTCTCACAATACAAATATATCATGTTAAAAACCAAAACGTGTCCGTAAATAGTTCGCAAATAGTCCGCGAATAGTTCGCGTATTTTCTTTTAGTAAAATTAAAACAGTGATTTCTTAAATTCACTTACTTTAGCCGGTTTAGAAATAAGTTCTTCTACAATGAAATTTACCAACCAAAATAGTGTCCCAGCCATTTTAGGATTATCATCTATATTTATTTTTCCTGAATGTACAGCATTATTCGCAACTATCCTTACTGCGTTTAGTGCATCAAAAACAACATCATTGATATTGTCTCTTTCTTTTAGCAGTTTAATATTATTATAAATATTATTTTTTTCAGGACATTTTAAATGTACAAGAAGTTTTTCTAATGCCAACCTAAGCAATGCACATGCTGATTTAGGTGAAAGCTGTACAATGCTCCTTGCCTCATTATATAAATCACTCACAGCTTCTGGCATATCAGGATTAGGGTCATCTATACCATGTTTATTAGGGTAAATTATATTTCCATCTCTCCATAGCACATACTGCTTGCAAATAGAACAAGTACTTATATGTACCTCCCAGTTTTTATCCATATTATCCTTTTCAACTTTTTTAATAGTCTCTGTAACTGTATATCCATCTGGATCAACCTGTTTTGAAACCATTCTAGGACGTGAACTATACAACTCCCAATTAATAAATGACATTTGTCCATCTCTACAAGCTAAAAAATGCCAATCATGTTTAGATGTACATTTGCAATGCGGACAATCAAAAACCTCTGCATGTAACTTCGGCAATTTACTCAGTTTACTCATTGTTTCTCCCCCTTTTTTTATTTACATATTAAATTATGTATATCATACCTTAATAAAGCAACCATTAAAAATTAGACAAAAAATCAATGGTTTTCTACCATATTTCTGTTATTTACGTCTAATAATCTTTAAAAATGAATTAGCTATAAACTAGATTGTGTTAAATTCACCCATTCCGTTTAACCTTAGATATACCAATCTCTTACGCATTTTATAAAAATGAATTTGACACTTTCAGTTTAAAGCTAATTCAATAATTGATAAAAAAATAAAGGAGCTAAATTCTAAACTTCCTTTGATAATCATTTAATGTATCTTGCTCCATTCCAATGTATCTCAATGTTTCTTTCTGATCTGTATGATTTAACATCTTTTGCAAGGCAACTACATCTTTAAATTGTTTGTAATGATGATAACCATATGTCTTTCTAAGTGAATGAGTACCGATACGTTCCAACCCAAACTCTTCTGCAGCTTGATTCAATATTACATATGCCATTGCACGAGTAATCGGTTTATTTTTTCCGTTTCTACTCTTAATCAGGTATTCATTCTTTGGCTTTCCTTCAGTATAATTTCTAATAGCTCTCTTCAGCTCTGAAGGCATCTTCACATCTTTGATCTTCCTTGTTTTCTTTTCGCGTATCACAATATTCCAGCCTTCTACATCACGAACACGTAAACGTAATATATCCGATATTCTGAATCCTGTATTAATACCAAGAAGAAACAGAATGTAGTTCCTCTCATTCTGTTCCTTATAAAACTCTTTTATTTCTTGTATTATTTCTTTATCTCGAATCGGCTGTACAATATTCATATACTTTGCCCCTCTTTTTGTCTACGCGTTTTTTGAAACACCTCTTTCTTTAGATTGAAAGCTAAACGTAATATCGCTCGTCCTTTTAACTTATAATATTTTGTTTTACCTATACCTAAATCCATCCAGATATCTTGATCATATCCAGAATCATGTTCCATATAAAATTTCACAATCACTTCACGTTCATCATCCCTTAGACGATTCACACCGTCATACAACCAACTCATAAATTTATTTCGTTCTTGTTCATACTCTATTCTTTCTATTGCAATATTTTCAGTCGAACTATTAAACTCATTTGTATTCGATGGAGGAACAATAGAATACGACGCTGTCACTTTTGGCAGCATATCACATGGCATAGTTGCTAAATATCTACGATACTCATTAAATACTTTTTCGATTTCTTGTTTTGTTCTTTTTCCATCCACAATTGGCATCTTAAATGATAGTTGTTTATTCATATTAAATTCCTCCAATGTTATTATTTTTGTCTTACTGCCCCACGTCTTCGTTCATAACGTGGACCATAAATTCCCATTAAATCCTCAATGTCGCGTGTGCTTAATTTCTCTTTTTGTTTTTTCTTATTTTTCTTATTTACTTTTTTTGATTGCTTTTTCCATTCACGCAATTGATCCTTTAACCCCTTCATTTCCCCATCTCCCTTTTCAAAATAAAAAGGACACCTATTCCTAAAACAGCTCAAATTGCTGCTTTAATGAATTGGTGTCCTCTAGTTTTCTAGCCGGACTATATTCTGTTTGCTTTACTTTAAAGGATTATTTTAACAAAAAAATTTTGGTCTAAAGAATACAAAACATAGTACCAATAAATTTTTAACGCTTTTATTAGTAAACAATTGAAATTCGCTAAGAATTTTCACAACATACACTTAATACCTTATACCATTTCAGTCCAATCCTGTTTTAGAGTTCCATAAGCACTTGCGTTTATTTTTGCCCCATTCCAAAAAATATCAATATCTATTTCTGACATAGATGTTTTTTTTAAACAAAAATATACTTGTTCCCTAAATAATTTTTCAACCTCTCTGTCAGCCTGTATTATAGTTTCTTTTGAAATGTTCCCTCCTACTACTTCTTCAAACCTTTTTGTCGCAGCAGAAACACTACTACTCAAGCACTGATTTATAACGGGATTATTTGATAAACTCTCAGGTAGATATACTTCAATCTCACCATACAAATTTGTGATTCTTTTTTGTTTGCACGGATATTTTACTTTATGTGGTACACCTGGCTCACAGACTTCCTTAGTTTTATATGGAATATAACTAATAACCTTTGTATAGCAAAAATCATTTTGTTGCTCCCATTTAATACAACTGGTATCTCTAATTTCTTCAAAAATTTTATTTATAAAAACATACTTCATTGGACTACTTAACCTATAAATAGTAGGCTGTCTAGGTGTATTATAGAAATATGGGTAATTATAAAAAAACTGATTCATCATCCTCACCCTTACCATCAATTTTTTATATACGGATTCAGGATATGCAAAAATTTATTTTTTGTTATTTTTCTACAATATTAAAGATTATTAACATACTCATTTATCAGTTACCACTCTCTTTTTCTACTGTTTTTTAATAAACTCCTTTACTTGACTAGTCTGTAAATATTGATTGTATTTATCACGACTCCTTCTTGCAATTAAAATAGCGTTTTGGTTAAGAAATTTGTTTATCTTCAACAATATCTTTTATTGCTTTATGAACTGCATCAATATCTTCCAATGTAGATAAATACACGAGCGTATCAAAATACGCTTCAGTCAAACCAATAATTTCTTTTCCATTCCGAGTTAAATGTTCAACTTGCTTGTTGCTAATACGTTCCCATTCTTTAATGGTTTTATTTGCATCCTTCTGTAGTAGTTCCAACGCCTTTCGGTGTTCATGTTCAGTTTTCACTAAAGTTTTCATAAGCTTGTTGTGACTTTGTTTCCAACCGTCAATTTCTTCTTTCGCTTTTTCCAAAACAACTAATATATCAACTATGTCAGCGTCATCCATACGAGTTACCATTTCATTTCTAAGACGATCTTCTAATTCTGATATTTCCTTCATTACTCATTCCCCTTTCAAATAACGATTTTGTATTAAATCACGAACTTTCACTGGATCCAGTAGTGCTTTTTGTTCGTTTTTCAAATAGAGATTTTGTATTATTTTTGTGCGCTCATTGCTTTTTCTTCTTTAACACGTTTCTTATTACACCAATAGCAAAGATTTGGGCCTTTATGACTCATTGATGGTCTATATAAAGTTTTAACTGGCTTGCTACATTTCGGACATTCTTGTTTATCATATTTCACGATTTCGTTCCCCTCTCAAATAAAGATTTGATTCAAACTTGCACATAAACTAAAAACATACATAAGATTTAATTGCCGATACTTTTCGATTTTAAACTTGGTCAAAGAGCGCACGGGATAGCGCTCTTTTTTCTGTTGAAATAAGAATTTTATACTGATCTTTTCTCGATCTTTAAGCACTTTTGACAATAAAACCAAATACATGAAACTCTTCCGTTGCTACTTTCAACTCTAAATTCTCTGAACCAATGCTGACATTCATTTTCCACTTCTATCCCTCCATAAAATAACTATTTTGTTTAAAAATGATTTATTAATTCCAACTGAACATTGCTTAGTAATCTATCAGATATCTCTATATAACCAGGATTCAATTCAATACCAATAAAATTTCTATTATGCTTTGCAGCGACACGACCAACTGTTCCTGAACCGAAGAATGGATCCATAACAATTCCTTCAGCTGGAGCCCCAGCTAATATACACGGTTCAATTAATGCTTCTGGAAATGTAGCAAAGTGTGCTTCTTTTAATGGTTTTGTTGATACTGTCCATACCGATCTTTTATTTCTTTTATCTCGAATTGCTCTAAATGCTTCATGTCCATATTTACCGTTAAAAGCACCTTTCTCTTTGTTTACTCTTTTTGCTCTTTGTGGCGAACCAAATGCGCCTTCTGAACCTCGAACATCTTGTTGGCCATAAACTGCTGGCTCCTTAATACTTTCGTGATCGTAATAGTATTTAGGCGACTTACTTAACAAGAAAATGTATTCATGCGACTTAGTAGGCCTATCCCTTACACTCTCTGGCATTGCATTTGGCTTGTTCCAAACGATATCTTGTCTTAAATACCAACCATCTTGCTGTAATGCGAAAGCTACTCGCCAAGGTAAACCAATCAAATCCTTTGGTTTTAATCCATCTACTGTTTTTGTGACTGAAACAATTCCAGTAACTTGGCCAACACTTTGAAAATGATTGTTACCTGGATTTCCTTTCCCATCTGCATTTCTTCCACGTCCACTTCCAGCGTATGCATCACCAAGATTTAGCCAAAGTGTTCCGTCATCCCTTAGCACACGCTTTACTTCTCTAAATACAGATACAAGATTCGATACATATTCTTCTACCGTTGCCTCTAATCCAATCTGGCCATCTACCCCGTAATCACGTAATCCCCAATATGGAGGACTCGTGACCACGGTACTCACAAAATTATCCGGAAAAGTTTTTAGTACGTCTAAACAATGTCCTGGATAAACTTTATTTAGTTCCATTCCTGTCCTCCCCTTTCCGACCAAATAACGCTTTTATTCAGTTATTACCTTCACCATTTCCCAACTGTATTTCCACTCATTAAATGTAGGATCTTTTTCCTTTTGTAATTTATCTGCTTGTTCTTTCGCCAATTCCTTCGTTGGACAAACACAAACATTTTCATGATAAGTTTCATCCGTGAAATGTGTTAATGTGACTATATAAACGTACATCTCTCATTCTCCTTTTTAACAAAATTCAAATTTTATACCATTTAATTTACTTTTATTGTATTTATTTGGATATTCGTGATATTATTTACTTATAAAGTCATTACGACTTTACCCTTATACAATGAGCCATGAGCCTTCACAACTCATGGCTCTTTTCATTACAAACTCCATTTCTTAATAACATTCTGATTTTAAAAGAAAGCTAGTTGTCCACCAGGTCTTTCCAACAATGAAACAAGTTCCTGCTTTGGCGTTTCTTTAACTTCTTCTCGTTCCGCTGCTAATTCTTCAAAATTAGCAAACCAATGTATTGGAAAACATCCGCATAATTTTTCACGTTCTTGATCATGCCAGAAGAAACAATGTGTACCTTTAGGCCTTAGAATGTATTCCTTAAGTGGTTTATCTTGATAGCCTTTTGTTCGCCAAATCAATTGAGCTTTATAGAATTTACTTTCATCTAAATTCGGCATATTGATTTGCGGTTCTGGTGTCCAAACCTCGTTTTCCACCACTTTAAATCTCTCTACTGGATAACATCCAAAATGCGATTCCTTACGATCAAATTTGCTGACATAGTAATGATTAGGCTTAGCTGGGAATAAAAAATATTCTTCATTTATTCCCAGTAAAGCTGAATGATCCACATCTATGCACATACCTTTCATTGCTTAATACCCGTTATTCTGACGTTGATGATTTACTTCGTTCTTCTTGTAATAACCTTGCTCCATCTCTTCAAATGTGAATCCTAATTTCTTACCTAAACCTAAGAACGAGTACAATAATTCTTCATAAAGATCAATGTCTTGAGTTGCACGGAATTCCGATACAGCTTCATATACATTGTTGAATTGACTGACTAAAGAACTTGCAGAAAAAACATTTGCGTTGTGATTTAGAAATTCCGCACTATATCCATTAGGATTAAAGCCAATACCGTTGCCTAATGAGGCTATGAAATGTAAACCGTCAACATATTCCATCAAAATAACTTTTTTTTCACTTGGCCCTTTATTGCTCCAATGCTTAAAACATCTAGTTTCATTTGCAAGTTCTCCAATTTCAACTTGTAAAGCAAGGATCATATTGTAAAATAAATTTTGGCCTTCCAGCCCGTGCTCCTTGATGATTCTTGTATCTAATACCTTTTGCATTCCAAATATTTTAGTTAAGTTCATTTCCATTCGCTCCCTCACTAATTTAATTAAGCAACTCTTTTTTTCGTATCTATTAAACAATTAAGCATGTATTCTAAACCGAACTGATCCAGTATTAATGTTGCTATTTCAATTTGATGCCTTCTTAATTTGCTTGCTATTTCTTCAATGCCAAGCTGCTTCATCCATAAATCCTTAAAAAGTTCTACATCGTCCTCATTCCAGATAAAATTTACCTCTTCTAAAGCAATGTAGACGTATAATGGCATTTCTTTTTTCTTTTTATTCCGAACTTTTTTGTCGCCAATTTCTCCTAAACCCATTTTTCTTTTGTGGATCTTAAACTTATCCACTTGATCCAAAATAAGTGCCGCTACTTCTATTTGCTTTCTTTTAAACCTTTTCGAAATCTCTAAAAGTGTGTAGTTACTATTCCAAAGTTCTCGAAACTGGAAAACCTCTCTTAGATCCCATAAGAAATCCACTTCTTCTAAGACAATTCGAACTTTAAAAGCCGACATTTCAAACACTCCCTTAAAAAGCTAATTACTTTATCATTTCATTGGAGGTAGTTTTAACATGACCAACTTTACCGTTAACCCAAATTACAACTTGTTCACCAAAACCGCTTGCCGGTGGTTCAAAAGAAAGGATTTTTCCATCCGTAACCACATATACTTTATTACTTGTAACATCGATTTCTTTCTTCATATGTTCCTCTCCCTTTTCCTCACTTCATGTACTCGACAACATCAGGTTTAAATCCACTTCCTAAGTAAATCCGTACCGGAATTATTTCTTTTTTATCTCTTGCTGCCTTACACAATTCTTCGGCTGCATCCCAATTAAAAAACTTATCTACAGCTCGTTGAAATCTCCAAATTGCCATTGTATATTGTTCAAAGATGTCATAACGATCATCTTGTTTAGTGGTACGCGGTAATTCATCCGTGCACTTTGCATCCTTGGGAACTTGGACGCGTACATCAGCATATGTATTTCGTCCAGTTCCTTTCTTCACGTTTGCTTTCATGACATCAAACTCACAAATGTCTGGAGCTACATCGAAAATATTTAATTGCTTAGACATTGGCCATCCCGCTCTTTTTAAGAAGGTTCAGCAACTCACTTGCCCCTTCCTTACTTAAAAACATTCGGCCACCTAACAATTCAATATTAGAGTCAGACACTTCCCCCGTTACAAAGCATGACTTTTCTTGTTTTTTCAAAAGGATGTTGTCTCCATAAACATGAAAGTCTAGTGATGTACCTTCAGCAATACCCAAAGTTCTGCGTAACTCTACTGGAATTACTACACGACCTAACTCATCGACTTTCCTTACAATACCTGTATTTTTCATCTTTAACTCCCCCTTAGTATTTTTTTCAGACAACTTCATTGCTAAATTCATGTAAAATAAACATATATTTGGAAAGGAGGTAAAACTATGGCTTATGAATCTACCCAAGAACTAATTCTTCAAATCATTAATGAAAATAGGGATTTATTACATCCAGATTCTCAAAAACACTTGAATATGAACTTTTTATTATCAGATGGAAGACTCCAACATCTTTCATCTGACACCATGCTTAAAGTTGTAGATCAATTAATTGAATTAGGTAAAATTCGTTGTGTTGTAAAACGAAACCCTGCCGAAAATAACAAACTTTTAAAATTTAAAGTTATAAAAATTTATTAATTCTAACCCTTCGTAGTTGGCGCTGCGAGGGGTTAATCTTGCCATTTCTCTACAGATTCACCCAAATGGATCATCGCTTTTCCCATTGCATCAATGTAGTTGTTGATTGTTTTTTTTATCATTTCACAATCCTCATGTACCAACTTTTCATATTCTTCAAACGTATTTGCACATCCGTAGTTAAAAACTCTTAATTCATTAAAACAATCATTAATTGCTGGCATTGCCCTTGTATGAATGGTTTCCGTACTAAATTCTTCTCTGTTCAGATGAATCAAATTTACAACTCTTTTATTTTCTATTTTGACCTTCAATAAAGTATTGAATGCCGGTTCATTTAACTTCTCTAAACCAATTTCTTCTCTTAAATCATTTAAGGATTTCTTACCTTTTAACAAATCCTCTTGAAACTGTTCAGCTTTCATAATCGTTGTATTTTTTATACCTTACCCCCCCTTAGTATTTTTATATTTGTTTAAAATCTCATCCAAACGTTTCCTATCATCCTCGTTTGGGATTTGCTGCGGTTGTTGCACTGGTTCATGTTCTTCCTGCTGATGTAACCAATCTGGTACAGATTCAGTTCGATTAGCAATTCCTTTGCCAGTACGCTTTTTATTTTGCTTGCTCATTTCAAATCGAGTATCTAAAGCAGCAACATCATCTAATGTTTTTACTTTTGCCTTTTCCCAACTACTTAAAATACTACGGATATATCTCCACTTTGGTACATTTTCATCAATTGCTTTATTAACAGCGTGAGTAATTAATTCATTACCGAATCTATCACAAAACTCACCTAATTCTTGGATTGCAATTTCACTTAACGGAATACCCTTTTTAAGTAAAAAGTTGTAACTGATTTTAAATTCTTGATCAATTAATTTTTGAGATGAAGTAGCATTATCATCATCATTTATATTTGTAGTAATATTTGTAGTAATCTCTGTATTTGTCTTACGTTCTAGTGTAAGAGACTCTTCCGTTTTATCGTAGGGGGGTATTGCTTTAGAATGTAAGACCCTCTTGCTTTCTAAAGTAATAGGGCTATTACTTTTCAGTGTAGGAGGGTTACCATTTCCCCAATATATAATAGATATTTTCTGAATCATTTCAGGTACAGGTTCAACATACATAACGTTATTACACCTAGTTCCGTTAACAAGAATCGTCCTAAATTCAATTTTTATAAGTCCACGTTCTTTCAGAAAGTCACATGCTTCTTTTACTTGTCTTTTTGTAAACCCAAATGAATCGGCTAATTGTTGATAACTCTTTTGAAGCGTATCTGCCTTAAACTTTTGTTTATATTGAACTTGACTAGATTCTTCACTTCTTACTTCAGTAGGTTTATACCAATAAACAATTTCTCCTAAGATAGTAATTGCAACAATATTAGGTTTACCATTATCTAATGTAAGTGTTTTAAACCATCCATGATCTATAACATTGCCACGAAAATTTATCTGCCCTATTTGTAATACCTTGTTGTTCATAGCTTTCACTCCTTTTCATAAAACCAATGTGCTATTTCCCTACTTTCCGTGGTATACTTATAACAACTTATTTTTCGAAAAGGACCCACTGCCATGGGTCTTTTTACTTTGCTTCACATCACTCCAAGCCCAGTGTTTTATCGGCTCATAAGTTATGTAAAACAACCATGAACCACATGCAATTAATATCGCTAATATAGCTAATGATGTTGTATCTTCCACTAAATCACTTCCTTTTGTGCTTCAAGCCAAGCTTCTAAATCCTTTTGCAAGAAAAGTAATTTACGACCTTCCCTAATCACTGGAAAATGTGGGTGATTTGCTAATTCATACATTCTACAAACTGCTATATTGAGGTAAGCAGCTGCTTCTTTCACCCTCATTACCTTGTTTGGTTGTGATTGTTGTTGGAATGAAGCTAAAGCTGCTTGAATTTCTTCGCGAACAACTTCACGGATTGACTCTTTAATGATTTGATCTAATCCCATTTTTTTGCTCCTTTCTAATTTACTTAACCAAACATAACTTAACTTAAGGTTAAGTTATGGACAAAAAATTTTAATTGCATCTAACTTCACTTTAAAAAACTCAGCAATTTTCACAATTAAATCATAATAAGGTCGACGCTTCCCGTTTTCTATATACCAATAATAAACTTCAGTAATACCAACGGCTTCAGCTACTTCCCTACATGTATATCCCTGTTCTACACGTAGCTGCTTTAGAGTTTTCATAAACAACTCCTCTCTTCCGTTTTTGTTGTTAATTACATAATAACTTAACCTAAAGTTAAGTTCAAGTGTTTCCTAAAACTTTTTTCGAAAAAATTACCTTTCCACTTAACTGATAGTTAATATATAATGACAGTGTGACACCATAATAGTAATTAAGAAAAAATAATTTCATATAAAATAAACTTGGGGTGTTTTTTATTATGTTTAGTCATGAGAGATTGAAATCATTAATTGAAAAGAAGAGCATCACCCAACAACAGTTAGCTGATGCAATTGGTGTTAGTCATGTTTCTGTTTATAATTATGTTGAGGGAAAAAAAGCACCCGGTACACGTACACTTCAGAAGATAGCAAATTATTTAAAAGTAACCACAGATTATTTGTTAGGTTTATCTGATTCACCAGATTTAACAGCGGGCGAAGACTTACAGTTAACAAAAGAAGCACACGAAATTCTTCAGATCATTAATGACTTACCTGAAGAACAACGAAAAAAAGCGTTAGAGCAATTAGAGATGTTTGTGAACTACGAAAAATCTAAAGGAAATATGTAGTGTAAAAAGACTATCCAAAAAGTTAGATAGTCTTTTTTACATAACTTTTTCTTTTTTGGATTCACTCAAACAGATAGAAAATAATTTCTCTTTTGGATTATCCTCTTCTTGCAAAAGTAATAAAGCTTGTTTAATTAAATTAACTTCCCCTTCTTTGCTCTTCATCTTCTTCAATCTCCCTCTTTGAGTTTTGGTATTTTTTTACAATAATTTCTTTTTTCTTCTTTCAGCAAAAAAAGAAATTTCTCCTAAAACTACAAATGACATCGTCAATTAAGACGATGTCATTTGTAATATATATAAACTTATTATGTATTTTACCAGCCGCCACCAGGGTCAACCATCATGTGTTGAATTGTAGGTTTTAAATCATTTGTACTAGGTTTTTCTTTTATAGAATCAGTGTTAATGAATAATGTAGCAGCTATTAATAGCGCAGGAATGATTGTAATTATTTTTTTCATAATTTCACCTCTTTCCGAAGACAATTATACCAATTATTCAAATTAAACCCAAGTGTATTTTTGGTAAATTCGAATAAAATATATTCCCTGATTTTTGACACATCAAAAGAGAACGTTTCATTAACTCTTCTTTTTTAGTACCTTCATATGTTAAACCTAAATATGCAGTCTGTATGTCTGTTAACCTTCCATTCTTCTCTTTTAATTGAATCAATAGTTTTCTCGCTTCAATCCTCTTACCTTGTTTAATCCTTAAATATGCTAGTTCACCTGGATGAACAACATCTATGCTACTAATTTCTTTATCATGATGAATCTTTAAAAATGATAATGTATGCTGCACCATTTTTCTTTTTCTCTCAATTCCATTAATCTTACTATCCCCAAGCACTTCAAGAGTCTTTTCCAAATAATATTTTGCTTTCTCATATTCATTCGCTGAAAAAATATACGATTCTCCTAGCTTTAAATATGCATTTACTTTTGGAAAAGAAAAAAAGTTATCCCATTCAAGATCATCTAATAGTTCCATGCTAACATGCCTTGCTTCAATGACTTCACCACCCTGCAACGAAGTAACCGCAATGGCTTCTTTATATCGTAATTTATAACATTCTCGAATGTACCTATTACTTATTTTATTTAGTTTTATTTCAAGAGATTTTAATCGCTCATTTAAAGAAGTAAAATTACCCGATTGATATTGCGCTTGACATAATAAAATCTCAATTAACACTTCCATCTCTGAGGTTCTTATTGATTTACTTTCGAGGCTTAATGCCTTATGGTACTGTATAGCATCAATCTCACCTATATATCGTCTATATATAATTCGATACACATTAGCAAATTCTCTATTTTCTGCTACCTTTGATTGTGATTCACTATTTATAATATTAATTAATAGATTAAACTTTCCCCTTAAAGCTAAATCCTCCATTGCCTCACGTAAGTTTTCTGATTTTGGTTTCGTAATATTTATATAATCTGTTAATAAATTTTCTTGAACCTGTATGCCTTTGTTTAATAGGATGACTGTCTTAGAAAGAAAGCCAAAACTCATGTCTGTGTTACCTTTAAAAACTTTTGTAACAGTACTTGGCTTAACTCCCCAATAATTTGCTAGTTTATTTTTCCTTATTCCAGCTGCACATAACTCT
This sequence comes from Bacillus sp. BR3(2024), assembly GCF_039134555.1. Classification (NCBI taxonomy): domain Bacteria; kingdom Bacillati; phylum Bacillota; class Bacilli; order Caryophanales; family Bacillaceae; genus Bacillus; species Bacillus sp. BR3(2024). The sequence continues at coordinate 2,449,233 of NZ_CP152433.1, read as the reverse complement.
TTTTCAATTTGATTTAGAGCTTTCCACATGTTTTGTCCCCCTTATTGGAACAAGACACACTTCCCTATCATGAAAACGCACCTTAATGATGAATTACATCTAAAAGTTGTGTTATACTAGCCGTATATGTTACGCATAGTCGTAACTAAAAGGCTCATGGCAAATGTTTTCCCTACTACAATTAGGGCAAACGGTGTAAAAGTGTTCCCAGCACAATTACACACGCTATGGGTCTTTTTCGTTCCTTCAAATTATATTATTAAGAATATTCTATCACAAATAACCCAAACATCTATTCTCTCATATTCTGAAAATACTTGAGAAAGTTAAAAATATTAATATATTCCTTGTTTTGTAAACTTCCTAAAAAAATATGCAATATTGCATTTAATAATCGGAGTAGACATTTCACTATTGTTTAACAACAGATGAATCCCCCTACACTATAACTGAATTTATTTTTATATGGTAAAATATATCCATCGCTGATATGTCCAAACATGTAATTTTCATAGCAGCAAAATTACAACTAGACTTATACAACATGATTCAAAACAAATGAAGGAGTGTTTTAAGTGAAAGGACATATTCGAAAAAGAGGAAATAAATACTGTATCGTTATTGATATCGGTCCTGATCCAGAGACAGGAAAAAGAAGACAAAAGTGGTTTTCTGGGTATAAGACAAAAAAAGAAGCACAGGCTGATGTGGCAAAGAAAATTACAGAGTTGAATGAAGGAACTTTTATAGAGCCATCTAAAGTTACACTAAAAGATTACCTAAATCATTGGCTAGAAATTAAAAGTATGAGCATAGAAAGGAGTACCTTTGCTGGCTATAAGGCATTTATCAACCAACATGTTATACCTAGTATAGGAATGGTTGCGCTCCATAAATTAAATGTTATACACATTCAAAAATGTTATAAGACTGCGATAGATAAAGGGATTGCAAACAATTCTATTCTGCTTATGCATAGAATTTTAAAGAGCGCTTTAAACCTAGCCGTAAAACAAAATATTATTTCTCGAAATCCAGCAGATTTTGCTGAGATACCTAAAAAAGAAAAAACCCCTATCCAGACTTGGACAGAGGAAGAAGTAAAAAAGTTTTTAGCTCATTCACAAGAATCACGATATCACATTGGGTATCTACTTGCAATAACTACAGGTATGCGTCTGGGAGAAGTTCTAGGGTTACGATGGCAGGACATTGATTTTGAAAAACATACTGTTACAATAAATCAAACATCTGGTCATGACAATAAAATCAAAAAAACTGCAAAAACAAATTCATCAAAACGTACAATTCCTGTACCTAATGAAACAATAGCAGCCTTAAAAAAACATAAAATTTTAATCAATAAAGAGAAATTAAAGTTTGGCTCTGCTTATCTAGATCAAGATTTAATAAATTGTAATGAGTTTGGAAAAATCATAAAAAGAGCACATTTCAGAAAAAGTTTCATTAGGATGACACACAAAGTAGGTATAAAAGAAATTAAATTCCATGATTTAAGACATACACACGCCACTCTACTATTGAAACAAGGAGTTAACCCTAAAATCATCAGTGAGCGATTAGGTCATACAGATATTTCAATGACATTAAGTGTCTATTCTCATGTTTTACCGAATATGCAGGAAGAAGCAGTTAAAAACTTCGGTAAAAGTATCTTTGGATAACCTATGTTTGCAAAATGTTTGCATTTTATCAAAAAAAGTCAAACAAACGTTGTCATATCAAGGTTTGTTTGACCTATCATCTTATATTCTTGATAAAATCTCCGAATCCCTATTGAAATATTTAATAATGGAGCGTTCTCACCACCGCGGGTTATGCATTCGAATCGATATACATAGGAGAAAAAATCTTGTGTTTTTTCATCTTTTATCGGCCCTGACATCGCCTCACAAATATTTTGTGATCTAAGAGGGGAAAAATAGATTTCTTCTGCATTTGTATTTTCTAAATATATAGGACGCTCACAAAAAATATGTGAGATTAAAGCGGGCACCCACTTAGAATACGTTTCATTATCATGTAGTACTGGCAAATGAGAAATCAAATCGGATTGCCATTCATATTTTGGTGGTTCTACTAATCTATTTGGTTTCCAATCATGAATAATCTCATACCAACTTTGAAAAATATAATCGAGCTGCTCTTGTCTAATAGGTTCTTTCGATACAATCCATGGTGTATTTTCATTTAATACGTACGGGTTATGCTGAATAAACAATATATCCGAAAACATATCATACAATCTTTCATTCAAACGTTTCAACTTACTCGTTAATAAAAATGTCTTATAATGTATCTCTACGATGTCCAGCCATTCAATAGGAAAGTATATAAATGATACCTTTTCATTTAAAAGGGGTTCTACTATATTTTCAAATGTTAGCAGCCTTAATTTTTTCATAAAATGATTGCTTCCTTTCTTCAGTTGTCTTGATTATCAAAAAGCTAGAACAATAGTTACTTAATCTAATCCATTTAAACCAAGTATTTAAAAGAAACGTAAAAACTGTTTATCTACATAAATTATTATCAAACCGACTCATTTAAAAATTCAAAGTAATTATCATGTATAACACCTCTATTATATTTGAATTTCAATACATTCGAATTATACATTATACTTAATGCATTGTACTTTTCATTTACAATATCTTTACAAAAAAACCAAAAAAGAACACCTTAATTCGGTGCCCTTTTTACAAATATCAACCTTTATGTAATTGAACATATAGATAACAGTAATCCCCCAAATGAAATTGCTCCTAGTAAACCTACTACAACTCCTGTTAAACAAATACAATCAGCAAGACAAATAGAAGACTGCGATAATGGAACAAATGACCTACTTGTACTCGAACCATATTGTTTTATTTTCTCATAATTCACATCTAACATTAGATGTAAACATGTTACACCATCCTCAATAGTATGTAGAGGTTCTTTTTCTAATCGCTCCAATAATTTACTATCAAAAGCAACTGATAGAGGATACTGCTTATCTAATTTCATATTTTGATAAATTAGTTGCAAACGAGATAATATATTATTTTTCTTCTTTTCAGATGTTACTGTACATTTCATATTATTAAATTCATTTAATAACAGTGATAATTCATCTCTTTTTCCGTATAAATCTTTAGCTATTTTTCTCTTTAGTTTATACGAATGGAAAATAGATTTTAGTTCAACCATATTCATACACTTCCTAATTACATAGTATTTACCCTATTATTTTGTAGATAAACAGTACTTTTTAATCTTATTTAAAATACACTTAAGCAACTTCATTTACTATCGATTAACATTACATTAACCTTACACGGTTGTAATAAAATCATTAGCTAGAAGGAAGCAATGCCTAAACTAGACAGATATTTAATAACAAAACCATAAGAAAAAAACAATGATTAGATTTTAAATCTAGTCATTGCTTTATCCATCACATCTTGATTACATCTATATATCTTATTGTTACTCTTTCACTTGAATGATTGAATATATCCATTAAAAATGGCTATATTCTTTGTCGGCACGTACATATATAAAACTAATGTTTTTTAATTGATAAGGTGAAACTTTAATTAGCCCTCACCAATTGTGCTTTTATGGGTAGTCCGCCACCTAACTTCTCTTTGCTCTCGCTGAATTTTTTTGGGGATGTTACTGCCCGCAACTAGCAAGATAGATGTTATCAATATTCATACGTTACAATAGTACCGGTAGTATCAGTAAAACCATCAAAACAGTTAGAGCAACCACCACAGCCTCCACAACCGCCACAGCCTCCGCAACCAAAACAACCGAAGCAACCAATACAACGGAAGCCACCACAACGGAAGCCGCCACAACGACCTCCACCACAACCGCCACAACGACCACAACCGCCACAGCGACGAGCAGCATCTTCAATATAGTAATATGGATATTGGTTTTGCTGGTCCCAATAGACAATATTTCCAGACCGGTAATCATTAAGGCTTAACGCTTGTAGTTCTTGTTGAAACTGATTCATTTTCATAACCTCCGTTTATAAAATACAACCTCATCGATACTTCCCTATATTCCTGTTCGTTACATCTAAGTAGAAATAACGCTATAAACTAAGTTCAATACGTACACCAACAAAGTATGACTTATCACTAGATGATGCACCTTGTTCATATACCTATTTTTACTATGGGCTCATTTTTATAAAGTGAAACTTTAATCAGTGGGGTTTTGTTCATCCCCTACCTAACTTCTTTGCTTCCGCTGAATTTTGAGGTGGGGGGCTTACTGCCCGGCAAATAGCGGGATAAATAAAAATTAAAAAATATGAATTCTAGCGTCATATCTTCATACTTACTAAGTTCAATTAATTTCTCAATAATTATGATGCCATATCCTATATATTTCCGTCTGCTGCTTAGATTTTTCTGTACTGTAAATGGCTTTCGCTATAACACCTCCAAGTGACCGGTTTCTATGACGGATAAGAAATTCCAACAAAAAAAGCCCTAATTAGGGCTTTTCATTCTATTTCTCCAGCAAAACTCTCTATGAAATTGCTAATTGAAAAAAGACACATTTAGATTGATGCGTCTTTTTGTGATGCCTCTTTTGTGAAATCATATAAAGCAATTGCGCCTAAAAGAACAAGTATCCCTTGAGGAGCATCTAGCAAAATAGTTTTCCAAATTTCTGGAATTACCCATTTAATATCTGCCGCTGTTTCAAGATATGCTTGGAAATAGCTGATTGTAAAATTAATTATCCCTAAAAATACAAATAACGATAAACCAAATCGAATTAATTTCTTATTTGTAAACATATAACACCTCTCAAAATTCATTGGATATTCCTGCTTTTGCTTCTTTATATTTCCATATCTCTATATCTGATTTTAACACATAAAGAGCTCAAAAAAATACGATATGCATATTTGCATATCGTATTAACAACACTCCATGATAATTTAGAAATTCCTGCAAAGAAAAAACAACTCCGTTACAGCTAATAGCTCGGGTTTCTTTTCTTATTTAACTTCATACCACCAACATTTACGTTCTTTAATTGTAAAATAAATGTGGCAGAAGTTTATCCAGTTAATGCGTAGACAAGTAAATGAGCTAAATTATCGATATTCTATTTCGCCATATCCGTAGCACTAATGACTTTACGCAAATTTGACAAGAAAAAATATATAGATAGGTATGATCCAGACCTATCTATAACATTACTTCTATTCTTTATCCAATTACGTCTTTTACGTCTGTATCCACTGGCCACTTTTCTAATGTATAAGCCATTTCCCAAAATGAATATTCATATTGACTGCTAATAATAAAATGCTGTTTCATACGTTTGCGGTCTGCCTCTGTTACTTTTTCAGCGATAGTATCTAAACGTGTAATTTGTTCTTCAACTAGCGTACGGAACCAATCAGATCCATAAGCAGAAATCCATTCGTTATAAATTGGCTCTTCCGGCTGGCACTCTTTTAAGCGTTCGCCAATTTCATAATACAACCAATAGCAAGGTAAAATTGCTGCAATGATATCTCCTAAATGCCCTTCATACGCAGCACGATACATATGTGAAGTATACGCATATGCAGTTGGCGCAGGAATAAAATTATCTTTTTCTTCTTTCGTTATCCCTAGTTTTTTAGCAAAATTCTCATGTAAAGATAACTCTGCTTCATATGTATTTTGAGCATGATGTGCCATACGAGCTGTCGTCTCTAATTCAAGAGCTTTTGCAGCTCCTAAAGTTTGTACTCTAGCAAAATGACTCAAATAATATGAATCTTGAAGCACATAATAACGAAAACTAGCTAAATCTAACGTTCCTTCACCAAGTTTTTTTACAAAAGGATGGTTAAAACTCGCTTCCCAAATTGAATCTACTTCTTTACGTAATGATTGTGAAAAAGTCATTTAAATCCCTCCAATAATGTATAAAATATAAGTATTTATCCACAATTATTAAAGCTGTAAAATAAAAAAACTTTCTTTACAGGCGTAAAGAAAGTGAAATTGACAGTATTTATTTACTCATTAAATAGCAACGTCTTTCCCACTTCCCTACGCTGGCATTAACCAGATCAGGTACTAAGAGTCTCAAAATCACATTTGATCTCAGCCTATAAAAGGCCCCCCTAGTGGATAAATATTTTGTTTTTATAATGTATTCATCATAGCATACTTCGTGAAACTGTCAAAAGAATTCGTAATATAATCTCCTTAAAACCCTTCTTCATTTCTAACTTTTAATGATGTTTCAATAATCATATCTAATAGTTTGCTATAACTAATTCCCGCTGCTTCTGCACTTTTGGGCAATAGGCTTGATTGTGTCATCCCTGGTAATGTATTAATTTCCATTACATATGGAATTCCGTCCTTCATCATCATATCAACTCTTGCATAAACACTACATTTTAATGCTTTATAACAAGTCAGTGAAGCTTTATTTACACGTTCCTTAATTTCTGCTGGAAGTTCGATAACTTCCTCAACCGTACTAGTATCATCATATTTTGCATTGTAATCAAAGAACTCGGCTGCATGTCGAATTGAAACTATAGGTAACTGTTTTCCATCCAGAATAGAACATGTAATTTCATCACCTTTTATATACTTCTCAATTACTACTTCAGAATCCCATTCGAATACAGTTTCTAGCATTGAAATCAATTCATTTTTATTGTAAACGATTTTCACCCCGACACTCGATCCGCCAGAGTTTGGTTTTACCACTAATGGAAATCCTAACTTATCTAACTCATCAAGATTTAGATCCTCCATTTTTGTAAGTTCAATCCAATCTGGTGTTTCTACACCTTCATAACGTAAAATCTTTTTCGAAATATTTTTATCCATACATATACTGCTAGATAACATATTACTTCCGCTATAAGGAATCCCTAAACTCTCCAGTGTTCCTTGAACTGTCCCATCTTCTCCGTATTTTCCGTGTAATGCGAGCAATGCAAAGTCAATGTCTTTCGCTTTTTCAATTAAATCCATTTTTTCGTTTAATGTAATTGGAACTATTTCATACTTATTTTTATCTAAATGAGCAATCATTTCATTCCCCGTCATAATTGAAACTTGTTTTTCAGACGATACCCCGCCCATAATAACACCGATTTTCATTTTCTCAACTCCAAATTTCATTTTTTAATGTATCACCAATTATTTTAATTCCACGAACTATTTCTTCTTCTTTCAAGCGCGAAAACCCTAATCGGAAAGTGTTTGCTCCTTCTCCATCAGAGTAAAAAACATCTCCAGGTGAAAACGTAACGCCTTTCTCATAACACTTTTGTAAAAGTGTGCGGGCATTCATATGCTCTTCTAGCTCTATAAATAAATGAAGTCCACCATCTCCAGTCATTCTTTTAAAAGGAATGTACTGGTTACATGCCCCGACAGCTAACTCATATTTTTTCTTATAAACAGATCTTGCCTTTTTTAAATATTTTTCAAAATATCCCTCATGTAAATATTGAAACAGAACAGCTTGATCTAGCGTAGATGTGTGAATCGTTCTTGCTCTTTTTACGCTTTCTAAATAATGAATCAGCTCTTTATCTGCAATAATCCAGCCTACACGTAAACCAGGGAAAAGCACCTTTGAAAAGCTACTAATATAAATCACATTATTGCCAGCTCCCGCAAAAGTTAATAATGGAGCTAAATGTGAACCTGAATAACGTAATTCTTCATTAAATCCGTCCTCTATAATAGGAACGTTGTATTTTGAGAATAACCTCATCAATTCCGTTCTTTTCTCTGAACTCGTAACAATACCGGTTGGATTATGATAAGAAGGAATTAAATAAGCAAAATCAAAATCTTTTTCACGCAAACTTTTTTCAACTTCATTCGTATCAATACCATCCTCATGCATATCAATCCCATGAACTTCAAGTCCATGTAAACGGAAAAGCTTAAGTGCAGCATGGTGAGTTGGATTCTCACAAATGACACGACCGGATTTTTTTGATAAAGAAGAGAGTACAATATCCAATCCTTCTGTAAATCCATTTGTAATTAGAATATCTTTATTCGAAATGTCTACACCTTTCATTTCCATGTAATGAAGTAAATAATTCATTAACGGTCTATATCCCTTTGCATATCCGTAGTTCAATACGATGTCCCCTTCAATGGACATACGAGTAAGAAAAGCTCTTTTGAAATTTTCAACATCAAATAGCTTCTCATCCGGGGCTATACTATTAAAAACAATCATTCCCTTTTCCCAACGAACACCATGTTTCATTAAATCTAATTCGTCCGCTAATGCGGTCACTGTATTAAGTTTATTTTTCCAATCTATTTCAACAGACGAAGTGTTAGATATATCCACCTTGGCAACAAAGTTCCCTTTTCCTTTAACTGCATAAATGAGTCCTTCTTGCTCTAAATCTGCATAAGCAGCGAGTACAGTGTTTCTACTCACACTTAGTAATTCACTTAGTTCCCTTGTTGATGGGATTTTTTGATCCCCGAGCAAATGCCCTTTCATAATCATTTTCTTCAAATAATCTTTCAATTGAATATAAACGGGACGTTCTTTAACAACTTTAAAATCCTTAAACAATTTCTTACCCCCTGCAATCATTTTTGCATATTTATTTCATTCTCAAAAGGTCCACGGCATATGTATTTTTTATAAAGGGCGGTACGGTCTTACAAATCTTTTCGATATAAGTTTATTACATCTTTTAAAGCTGCAGCTGCAGCGCCTCTTGGATTAGAAGCCCCACCAATTGTAGTAACTTGTCCCATCGTATCTGTAAAGAACGTAATTCCTTTTTCGGTTCCATTTACTTTTGCTAACGGATGATCTTTTTCTATTTGGCACGGTTCAACATTTAAATTCACATTGCCTCCCTCATCCTTATATGTTGATGCTATTAATTTAATAATTTTATGTTGTTCCTTAGCATTTCGAATTTGCTGTTTTGTAACGTGCTCGATTCCTTTTATATGTATATCAGTAAGTGTTTTCTCTGTTTCCATTAAGCTGTTTGTCAAAAGTAACAATTTACACGCACTATCTGAACCACTTATATCTAATATAGGGTTTGTCTCAGCAATTCCTTTATTTTGTGCTTCTTTCAGTGCTTCTTCAAATGTCATATCTTCCTCATACATTTTCGTAAGAATATAATTAGTTGTTCCATTTAATATTCCTTCTATTTTTTCAATACTGCAACCGGCTAAACTAGATTGTCCGATGTCTAGTGTCGGTAGTGCAGCGGCTGTTGCACCGCTATATCGAATTCGTATATTTGCGCCTTTTGCTGCTTCATTTATTTCTCTCCAATTTGTAACGAGCGCACCTTTAGAAATTGCTACTATATCCATCTGTTTTTCAATCGCTTGTTTCATATATTGTTTCCCTGGATTTCCATCTTTAAGATTTGTAACTGTTGATTCTACCAATACAGTACCACTTATGCTAGTTGTTGCACGTTCCTTCGGATGATACTCTAAATATTTTTCAATTGCAGCGGTACCGCCACCATACATTAATAAATGATGAAGTGATAAGCCGTCTTCATTATGTATTGCAATATTTCTCCCTAATACGCCGCTTACAACTAATTGAATCCCATATGTTTCATATATATATGAATATTTTTCATTTAATAATTTTATAAACTCTCTGCCTACTGTTCCGTATCCTGATAATACAACTTGAATTTTCATAATATCCCCCCATATTTTTCTACCAAATCCCTCTTTCAATATAATATAAAGCGCTCTCGAATTCCATCGAGAGCGCTTTATTATTACCTATTTCGGTAAACGTGATAGCTTTTCAGCAATTGTTCTATAAAACTCTTGAATGCTAGAAAAACCTAACGAGTCTGAAACACTTAACCCTACCATGTCGAGATGGTCCCAATTCGCTTTCGTTTCGATATGATTCCATTTTCCAATCTGTAATGACTCATTATTATTTACAGTAACATTAGAAGAGGGTGCAATCATAGAATTTGTATTTACTACACCATCATTTTGCCACCAAGAAGTATCAACTAGTGGACGGTTTTCTTCATATCTCGCATAAGAACCTAAGAAAAATGCATTTCCCATTAACACTTTATTCATCGTTATATGAGGCAAATGTAAACCTGTTATAGGTGCTGCTTGTGATGCATGTCCACTATAGGATAAATAATACACATCTGGTTGCGTCTTTACCCAATTATTTAACTCCTTTGCACCATCTGTACTTAAATCCCATTGACTTATATCTTTTGTATTTTTCCAAAGTGAACTATTTAGAATACGATTACTATATTGGAAAAAGGACTCTCCAGCATTCTTCTTTATACCCCATTGATCCAATTTAAAATCATATAATGATAAATTATTGTTTCCTCCAAAGCTTGCAGCTGTAATGAGTAAATCTTTAACGAACGGCAGTAGAAGACTACCATCCGCAAGTGTTGTACCGTTGTGAGGGGTTGCTAATGTTGTAACACTATGAACGTATGATTTTCCGCCTTCAAATAGTGGTGATATTTTGGTGTCTGGGTGATTTTTTACATAATTCTTTTCTTCAAAACTACCTTCTTTTAATAGCTGTACTAATGTTCTAATCGTTTGTCCACCCATGCTATGTCCAACTAAATGAACTTTATTTGTTTCACTCCAATTCGGCGCAAAACCACTATAAGTTCTGCCAAAACGATTATGTCCATGTTTCTCAGCATGGACTGCACCATAGTCTACTGTCCCACCGCTAATTTGTGCATACAATTCACATGCACGATCCCAGTTACTAGAAACAGGTCCAACAGCTGCGGTATGTACCGTATAACCATTTCGTTTCAAATCTTCCTGTATATCATGAACACCACCCCAATATTTTACGCCAAGCATTTCTTCTCTACCCCATCCAGCAAATCCATTCACCAATATGATAGGATAATTATTTTGTTGCCTCTCTTCAGCGTATGATATTTTCGCTGCGAATGAACATACGGTCACTAATGCAAAAAAACATATTTTTAAAAATAACTTCCCCATACTTTCTCCCCCTAATAAAACGTTTACATTTTTCTTTTTAAAAAATTAACAGAATAATTTAACAACTTAAACATAATGTAAAGTATTTTATATACGTTGTATATATAGAAAACATATAAAAATGTTGATAAATATTAATTCAAGTGAGTATTTACTTTTTACAATATAACTTGTAAATCTATTTATTTAGATTTATAATTAGATATAGTTTCCTCATGTTAAAAAGATTTAAAAACCATAAGAAAACTAATCTCATTGCTTGAAAAGGAGGAAAAATCATGCAAATCGGATCAAATATTCATACATTGTCTCAACCTACTAAAATAACTCCATCTAATCTTGAGCATAATACTATCTCTTCTACTAAACTTGAAAGTAAGAAAATAAGTGATCCTATCAAGTTTGATATTCGTTTATCTGAAAAAGAAATGAAACAGCCTGAGCATAAATTTAATGAATTAGATTTATGGAAGATGTTAAAGGATAAAGGTGTTCCCTTATGGATCATCCTTGAAATGCTACAAAAGGCTCGTAAAGAAAAAGAAGCCCAAAATAATTCAGTTCAAAATTCAAATGGGATTGAGGAAACAAACGAGACTCGATTAAATGAAGTAATGTAAAGCATAATAATTGATTTGTCTATAAACTAAAAAGAGTTCGAAGCTGATGAAATTTTTATCAACTCCGAACTCTTTTTTAAGGTTTTTCGCCAATCGTTACAAATTGAAAAGATACTTCTCCTTCCAAACCTTTAATTAGCTTTTTTACTTTGACATTTTCATTAACCATTGTATTATCTGTCGACATTTTAGGTCTTTCATCACCTAGAGATTTCTTTAATTGAAGAAGGTGCATTTTCGTTTCATTTGCTTTTATTTCCTTATATACGCTATTTTTTGCTACAATCACATACGATTGCGTTGGATATTTACGAGTGTTTCCTATCCAAGTGTCACTATCGTATGTAACAGGAATCTCATTTCCTTCTATTTTAATACTTTTCATATTCTTTTCGTCTTCATTTGTAAACAATAGTGATCCTTCTTTTGGGAATTTTGGTAACGTATCTAAAATATAATTGGAGCCATTACCTCGTTTATGAAAAATTTTTTCTTTAATCAGTGCTAGTGCTGTAGATTCATTTAAAATTAATACATGTCCATTTCCAACTTCACCTTTTTTCACAGAAAACACTTCATTTTCTTTCGTAATTTCCTTATAACGATTAATAATTGGTGAAATATTATTTTCATCTCCAATAATTAATACACCGTTTGCAGGAAATGAGTTATCCTTTTTAGAGCATGAACTAAAGCTTATTAAAAGTATTATAGCTAACATAAAAATAGTTAAAGTTCTTTTCATCACGGTTCCTTTCATAATTCATATCATTTTTTACATGCTTTTCTGTAATTTTATTAGTTGATATCCTTTATTGCTCCATAGTCTTATAAAGCTTTTGTAGGTAACGCCAACGAGTAATAAAGAAATATAAAACTTGTATACATATAAATGAAATTAAAATAAAAATCGAGCTATTTAAAATAGAAAAACTAACTAATTGTTGCAGTGCCGTATACGCTACTACAGTATGAATCACCGCAACAGCAATCGGTAAGAAGAACATTAATAATAACTGTCTCGTTACAACTTTTTTTAACTCTTGTTTACTTAATCCCATTTTCGAAATCATTTTATATTGTTGTTGATCACGGTCCAAATCTGTATATAATCGGAAATAAATAAAGCTAGCAGCAAATGTAAAGAAAACGATTCCGACTAAAACACTTGCCATAAGTAATAAACCATTTTTTTGCTTTGCCTCCAACAAGTTTAATGTTAAAGCTTCAAAGTAGAAATCACTGTCCCTAAGATCTTTATCGAATATACTTTTTAATTGATTTGAAATCTCTTTCGTTCTTATCCAATCATCTACAACAAATCCGTAAGTACGATGTTGAATATCTTCATCCTCTGGATTACTCGTCAGAGGAATTTCATCATACACATGATCTTGAACAGCAATATAAATACTACTAGAATCATGTGGTAAAACTAAATTCTCTACAGTTTTCTTCACACGAAATGTCTTTGTCCAATCTCCTTGAATGACTTCAATATTTTTTTTGTAGTCACCATTTTTAAATTCTTGCTTTTGTGACACCCTCCCAGGGATTAGTAAAATTTCATCTTCTTTTTCAATCGTTTCATGTTGGTACCCGAGTGCTCTCGTAAGTTCGTTATATTCACTTAATTTCAATACATTTACGTTACTTTCTGTAAATTTACTTGAAGATGAAGCCATTCGATACGGAATATTTGCATCCAAGAGATGTTTTTTTATAATAGAGAGATGTTTATCTACCAATTTGTTGTTTTCAGAGCTTTCATACAGAAATGTATATGGGTTTGTCATCCACACTAAATTTCTATTACCAATAGCAGCTGTTGTACCAATAGCTGTAAATGCAACTGCTGAAATAATAGATACAATAAAAAACATCGTTGCATTATCTTTCATACGGTAAATTAATTCAGAAAACGTTAATATATTTGTTCTTTTTAAAAAGAAAGATTCTCTCCTTTTAGCAAGATGTAATATATAAACGCTACACTGTTTATATAAAAAGTACGTTCCTATAATTACTAGTAAGACACCCATTCCAAGTGTAGTAAAACTGGAAATTGAAATAAAGCGAAATACTGAGAAATATCCATATCCTATACTAATTAAAGAAAGCAGTGATAATAAAATTGAAGATTTCGGTTCAGGTTTTGGTTTTTCCTCTGCTCGAATAAGTTCGACAAGTTCCGTTATTTTTACCATTTTAAATGTAAATAGTGAAACAATGAAAAATAAGAAAAGAAAAGTGATAACTGTTAATAATACAGCCTTCACTGGTGTATAAAAAGGCAAACCATTATTAATCATTAATACACTTGCGCTTATCAATAAAACTAGTTTAGAAAATATGAGTCCAATGAAAATCCCTATACAAATTGAACCAAGTCCAATCAACATATTTTCAATTAATAATAATTTCTTAAACTGTCTCATTGACATACCTTGCATCATTAATATGCCAAATTCTTTCTTACGAGTTTTTAAAAATGAACTAACTGAATATAAAATAAAGAAAAATGAAAATACAAAAATCAAACCTTGCGAAATTGTAAATCCCATCGTACCATATGCACTCATTGTTGCACTTGTTGATTTTAATTCCCCTTGTAAATCAGGATGAAATAATAAAAGAGCATACGTAAAGAAAACCATAATAGAAAATGTACTACTTAAAAAATGGGCAGCATATGTACGCTTATTACGAAAAATATTATTAAATGCGAACTGACGAAAAGTCATGCCTTTTCCCTCCTAACAAAGAAAGAACATCCATAATCTTTTGATAAAAGGCTTGTCTGCTTTCACCACAATAAATTTCGTTATATAGTTGACCATCTTTAATAAATACTACTCTACTGCAAAAACTCGCAGCATACGGATCATGTGTAACTAACATCATCGTTGCTTTTTCTTCTTTATTAAGAGTATCAAGCATCTCCATTACATCATTTGAAGATTTAGAGTCCAAGTTCCCTGTTGGTTCATCTGCAAGTAATAATTGCGGCTTATGAACGATCGCACGAGCGATTGCTGTTCTTTGAGCTTGTCCCCCTGATATTTCAAATGTTCTTTTATTCAAGATATCTGTAATATTTAACTTCTCTGCAATCTCTTCCAATCGCTTGTTCATTTCTTGCACGGAAACACCATCTAAAGTCATCGGCAATACGATGTTTTCTTTTACAGTAAGTGTGCTAAGAAGATTAAATGATTGAAAAACAAATCCTAATTGTTTTCTGCGGAATAACGCTAAATCTTCTGATGATAATTGGAAAGGATTTGTACCATTTATTAAAATTTCTCCCGATGATGGAGAATCAATAGTAGATACCATATTTAATAACGTTGTTTTTCCACTACCAGATGGCCCCATAATCCCTACAAATTCACCTTCTTGAATTGATAAATCAATATCAACTAATGCTTTATAAGGTACTTTCCCTTTATATACTTTACTAATACTTTTTGCATGTAAAATTTCCATGTATATTCTCCCTTCATTTGCACGTCTCATAACAGAGTGTAAATGAATTGTCTTACAGCTCATATTGATTCGTCTTTCATTTATCTTACACGCTTGTAAGTTTTCTGAAAAAAACTGATAATAAAACTATTTTCAAACTAAAATTAGCGCATAACTATCTTATAATAATTGTATAGTAGTAGGAAATACAATGTATAATAAATCTTTATTATATAAATGAGTAAAAGACCGATTGCTAACGGTCTTTTACTACCCAACGTTATATTTTTATCCACTCAGATTTTCTCAATATATAATGATTATATATTTGATTTTCTATCCTCTGTTGGCTCTTATAAATAAACCCGCATTTTTCAATAACTTTATTTGATGCTACATTGTTAATTAAAGCAATTGCGTTAAGGACATTTAAATTTGTTTCTTTAAACAAAAAGTCAATTAAACCTTTAGTCGCTTTTGTAGCATAGCCATGATTTTGATGTTCATTTGAGATAGCATACATTATCTCTCTGTTTGGTGAAGAGAGTTCTTCTTTCATACCTGTGCAGCACCATCCAATAAATTCATTTGTGGTTTTCTTAAATATTCCTAGTCTTAATATGTGATCATCTATGTTAGTCGTAGTTCTCACTGCATGAAGAAACGCTTTATTTTCTGGTATTTCATAATTTACAACCCAATTAACCCTTTGTTCTTTCATCGATTTCCAGTCCGGTAAAAATTTTTCTATTTCCGGTTGATTGGATATGTTATAAATACTCTCTGCATCTTTGACCGTAAACTCTTGTAGGTATATATCTCCACAATCTATTTTAAATAACTTAGTGAATCTCTCTTCATCCATGTTAATCCCCCTTACTTACATTAAAGCTCCTTAATCTGCTTCGTAAGTTCCATAAACCGTTCATCCAGTGCTTTATATTCTTTGTCGTTAGAAGTTAAAAAGCTTAATTTCCCTAGTACTTCTTGTCTCTCTGTTTCTAACGTTAAACGTAGCTCTTCAATATCATCTCTTGTTTTCGTAGGTTCTTCTAGCTGCTTTTGTATCGTATTGTTTGAAAACACGAGTTTTGTGTTAGTTGTTTTCTCCAAAAAATATCGATCGTGAGATACAATTACTAATGTTCCGTTATACTCAGCTAATGTATTTTCAAGTTGTTCACGTGAAGGTAGATCCAAGTGATTCGTCGGTTCGTCTAAAATGAGTACATCTTTTTCATCTAAAATATAAGCCATTAGCTTACATTTTACTCTTTCTCCCATACTCATATGCTCAATCGGCTCTTTCCATTGAGAAGCTTGGAACCCTAAATGTTTCATTAAATTTTGGACTTTTCCTCTTTCTTCAAACGTCTCTTTAAAAAATAAATTTTCTGGTGTTTTATCAAGCGGTAAATCAAAAACTTCTTGTGTTAAATAGCCGATGTTCGCAGATGGTGAAATCCATATTTCTCCTTCAGCAGTTTCCATTCCCATAATCATCTTCAGTAATGTTGTTTTCCCACTACCGTTTGGTCCAACAATCGCAACTTTCTCACCGTGCTGAATTGTAAAATTAACGTTTTCAAATAATACTTTCCCATGAAAGTCTTTTTTTAATTGCTTCACTTCTAAAAAACGTTTTCCTACTTTTTTGTTCGCTTGAATAGAAAACTCAACTGAATACTCTTCTTTCACACGTTCTACTTTCGCTTTCTCCAGCTCTTTTTCAAGTCGTTTTCGTTTTGACTTCACTTGTGCATCCATTCGCTTCGCTTTTACACGATAGAATTCTTTCACACCTTCTTGTTTTGTAGACTGCGCGTGTGCCTTTTGTGACCATGAACTCAATTCTTTTATATGTGTTTCTACTTGTTCTATCTTTTTTTGCTGCTTTTCATATTCACGCTGCTGCGACTTTCTTTTTTGCTCACGTGCTTTCATGTAGCTCGTATAATTACCACTATGCTCAATTAATTTTTTGTCCTCAATTGACCATATTTTTGTTGCGACAACATCTAAAAAATATCGATCATGCGATACAACGATAACTGTACCTTTCATGTTTTTTATTTGTTTAATGAGAAATCCCGTACTGATCTCATCTAAATGATTTGTCGGTTCGTCTAATATTAAGACATTAGGATTTTCAGCAAATCCTTTTGCTAATCGAATTTTCAGCTTTTCACCACCACTTAAAGTATGAAAATCGTTCGTTGGCACGCCCCATTTTGCAAGAAGTTCTGCTTCTTTTGCAATTACATCATTACTAATAAAAGATTCTATTTCTTGCTCAACATATGCTGTTGTCATATTCATTTGCATCCATTCAACAGTACCTTTTGAAGGTTCAATCTTCCCATTTATTAATTGAAGTAACGTTGATTTACCAGCACCATTTTTACCGATTAATCCGATAACATCCCCTTGTTTTACTGTCACATTCATTTTCTCTAACAACATATTTTCTTTTATTTCAACATAAACATCATTTAATTTTAATAGTTCTTTCATAAATACCGATCCCTTTCATTAAGGGAGAATAAAAAATCCTCCCAAATAAATTTGGCAGGATTAGTCATTACATTATTTATACCCAAATAAGCTATTGCGCAATATAAATAGCAATACCGTTGTATGGAAATTGGGCAGACTAATCCTATTTTTTAGAAATTGAAATTTATTGAATTTCAACATTTAAAAATAAGATTAGTTAATCATCGTCCACCCATCATTCCTTTCCGTCGTTAATAACCATATTGTACCATACTAGTACTGTATGAGTAAATGCAATTATATGTGCTGTTAAAAAGATTGCTTTCTTTTAGGTTTATTTATCATTCCTTAACTTCATGTTGAATAAGCACAAGTTACATTGATTGTAATACGTCCTTTAGATTTCCCCAGTAGTAAACTTCTAAGCACTCTCTATTATATAAAGTGAAACTTTAATCAGTGGGGGTTTTCTTCATCCCCACTGATTATTAGTTGAACCAATCGGACTTTAATGGGCAGCCCGACCCCCACCTAATTTCTTTGCTTTCGCTGAATTTTGAGGTGGGGGTCTTACTGCCCATTAAAGCGGGATAAATTTTGTATAAAAACAAAATGTTATTCATTATCCAATAATCACTTATTGTTTTTCGATAAATTTTTATTGATTATTCCCTTGTAATAAGCTATTATATTTTTACAGAAAATATTAATGTAAGGATTGAATTTATGGACAGGACATTAAAAATCACAAAGTTAAATATGTTTTTAAGGATTTTTCTCGTCCCGATTATAGTAGGGATAATTGTTGGTATACTAACTAAATTGGGGCAAGGTATACTTCCTGGACATTGGAATTCATTAGCTAATCTAGGAAGCGTTTGGTTAGTTCCATCCTTTTTTGTGGCTAGCTTTAGTTATTCTAAGCGTACAGCTATACTTTCTGGTATCCTTGCACTATTCGGAATGGTATTAGGCTACTATGGTTATGCAATAGTTATTAAAAATATAGCTCACTCTATTTATTTTATATCTGTATGGATTGTATGTGCATGTATAGGAGGAACTATCTTTGGAATTGCAGGTTTTCTATGGAAAGATACTACAAATCCACTTCATAAATTCGGAAGCTCACTTATTAGTGGAGTTTTTGTAACGGATGGACTTCACATTCTTTTAAATTTTGAAGACTATAGTCACATGTTACCTGTTGGATATACCGAAGTCATAGTCGGGATTATCTTGATTCTTGTATTAGAACGCTCTAATGCTCATCGAATTTCTTCTTTCTTAATGATGATTCCTATCACTATTTTGGGATTAATTGGATATAAATTATTAAGTTTGTTTACTTAATTAAAATTCATAAAGCTAGCTCTTTTAAAGGGCGAGCTTTTTTCTTACAATAAACTATTTATATATTAATAAATTATTAAATCCCTCTCATTTAACAGCCTTATTTATTATTGTGTCATTACACATACTTACACGACCTTTTATTAGAATCATACCAGTCTTGTATATCATTTCATTTAATCCATATAAAGTAAGGCTAAAAAACTTATTTCAAAAGTTCTTTAGCCTGAGTCATTTTACACATTAAAAAATATAATACGTACAACGGTACCTTTACCAACTTCTGAATAGATTTCTACACTATGTCCTAATTGCTTCGTAATTTCATATACGAGATATAGCCCCATTCCAGTTGATTCTTTAAAATCTCTACCGTTTTCTCCTGTAAAGAAAGGTTTGAATACTCTTGGTAAATCTTGCTTCGGTATACCTACACCATTATCAGCAATTTCAAGTATAACATTATTACCTTCCTTACAAGCTTTCACTTTAATTTTCTCTCTACTACCTGATGAATATTTAATCGCATTCGATAGTATTTGTCCGATTAAAAATTGTAACCATTTCGCATCACTTTCTACAGTAATGTCCTTATCAATTTCAAGCTCTGGATATACAAAATTCCGGATAAAGAAACGTTTATGCTCATGTACCGAATCATTCACTATTTTATGTAGTTGTACTCTTTCTACATAAAAATCTTGTGTAAATGCTTCTAAACGTGCGACATACAGAGCCATTTCTAATCCCTTTTTTAATCGATCAGTTTCCTCATTTATACTTTCAAAACGTGAATCTACTTCATCCTGTGTAATTAATTCTATTACAGATAACGGTGTTTTCATTTGATGAATCCACTGATTCATAAAGGTTAAATGGTCATTATTTTTTCTCTCTTGCATTTGCAGCTGATTTTGATAATGTCGATATTGCACTTCAAGTAGTTCTTGAAGAGCAGCCGATACAGCTGCAAAATCAGATTTTTGAACAGATTCATCCAAAGATTGCATCGGGTTTGCTAAGCGCTCATAAAAAGAACGATGTGTAAAATAACGAAACACTAAATAACTTCCCATAAAGAAAACACCTAGAAACATTGCATATAACGCCGTTGTAATATGATTATGCCCATCAAACCAATATACGAGAAATATAGCTAGTAGTTGAATTATAGTAAAGCAAATAAGTGGTATATGATCACGTATAAACAACCTTATCATTTTTCTATACCAGTATCCCAAGTAATATGCAATCTATATCCAACACTACGAATCGTTTCAATCGCACCTTCTATATGTAACGTTTGTAACTTTTTACGCACACGTGTTGTATTTACACTTAATGTATTATCATCAACATAAGATTCGCTATCCCATAATTTATTTAACAACACTTCCCTACTCACAACACGCGGATAATTTTTCATTAATGTCTCTAATAAAATAGCTTCGTTTCTCGTTATATCAATCTCTTCGTTTCTAAGTTTCAATACAAGTCTTTCAGGATATAAACAAAGGCCTTGTTGCTCAATCATTCGCTCTTCTAGTTTCGGTGCATAATCTCCATATGCACGTCTTAAATGACTACGAATTTTCGCCACTACAACTTCATAATGAAAAGGCTTCGGAATAAAATCATCGCCACCGTTTTCTAACGCCATAACTTGATCCATCGTACCTTCACGAGCCGAAATGAATAGTATCGGACATGTAGAAACACTACGAATTTGACGACACCAAAAGTAACCATCAAAACTCGGTAAATTAATATCTAATAAAACTAACTCTGGTTGTTCATCTAAAAAAATGTCTAATACATTTTGAAAGTCCGATACAATAACTCCTTGATAACCATATTTCGCAACATATGTTGATAATAGTTCTGCAATTTTCATATCGTCTTCTACAATCATAATTTTGACCATTATTGAACTCCTTTTTAATCCACAATCTCAAATATACTTATATAAAATAAATACTACCTCTTTTCACAAAATCCGTAAATTAAAAAAAGGATGCTTTTATACAAAAGTATCCTTCTTCTATTATTCTTACTTAATATGAAAGTTACTGCAATTAAAACCTAGCTTCTCCACATAATCCATACTTAGTTCCATTCGTGCCGTTTTAAGTGGATCCACAACTTGACAAACTTTTAAATCACCGGCAGCTGATGTGTGGCACATGAAATGCTCTCTTCTTTCGGTGCAGTACCAATTACACCAATTATTTGATTAATCAGAATTTGTAGTTCATTTGAAAACAAAACATGTTCATTATGTATTAAGACGATTTTTATTGTATTTTCATGTAGATCTTCACCCATTACGCCAAGGTTCACCCCTGTAGTTAAAACACCTTGCTCTGCAATTTTTATCTTTTCAATCGTTACAGCTAATATGTCACCAGGTTCTGCACCACTGATATATACAGGTCCAGTCGTCGGATTAATTCGGTTTCAATCAAATTCTTGAAACGCAACATCTTCAGAGTCAATTTGATTCTCAAAGCAATCATATGTTCCAAATATAAGACGACTCCCAATTTCTACTTCCATATGTTGCTTTGAAATAAACTTTGATTAAACATACCTCACAGACTCGTAATTTATGGTAAACAAGAAGAATTCATTTTGAAAAAAAGATTGATCAAAATGAATTCTTATCTAACAAATTTAAGTTTCTATACTATAAAAAGTTTGGTCATTTTCTATCTTTATTCTTCAACAAACGCGCCCTTTTCTTGAACAACATGCATCGTATTATAATTTAGACATAAAGACAAAACCCTAAATTACGAAGTGTCTTATAACTCTTTGGTGTGCTCATACACTACCGATTGATACGTTTCCGGATTAATTCTCAAGAATTTCGTGTAACCTCTCAGCAAACTCTTTATGATGCACTGTGTTATAGCCCACATGGTTTCCTGGAAACTCTGCGAATTCTGTTCCGAGGTGTTCTGCCAAGTTGAATGCGCAATGGTAAGGAAAAAATTCTCGTGAAATACTTCCACCGGCTGGACGTACCTGTATCGATGCAGGTTTTAATGAGCGCTTTAATGCATCGATGTTTAAAGTATAGCTGAGAATTCCCGGGATTTCATACTCAGTGAAATAAAACGAATTGCCGAGTAGTCGCTTTGTTAGCATATCCTTCGATAGTCCGGAATTGCTATCATCGATATTTGACAATAACTTCATGACCTCACTTTTATGATTCCCTTTAAGGTCTTCCATGAAATTTATAGCCTGCTTCAACTCATTTTCAGGTAAAAGTTGTAATAAAACCGGTTCGTGTGGGATTAGTAACTGTACCTGCCCAGGATGGCGTATACACAAATCAAGTCCGATGACAGCACCAGAACTACTTCCGAATATATAAGCCGGTTCATTGGTCAAATTGGCTAGCAGCCGGTGAGCGTCTTCACTATGTGTTTGCACAAGGTAATCCTCAGTTTTATTGACGAGATTGCTACGGGAATGACCACGACGATCGTAAGTAACAACGGTATACCATTTAGCAAGATGGTCGGCAATATTATGGAACTTGTCGGCATCACCACCCCCACCATGAATCAAAAGAAGAATTGGACCCGAGCCACGCACCTCATAATAGATGCTTGCTCCAATTACTTGCAATGTTCCGTTTTTTACTAAACTCATTTGTACATCCTTCCTTTCTTTTGTCATCTCCCTTAACATTACATGATTGGTGAATGATATAAAATGCAGGAAATAACTAAGAAACAAATTCACCATAAGAAAAAGCAATGTGTGGCTTTAAAATAAAGTTTGATTAAAAATATTGTGTTAAACCGTATTCTATGTTGAATAAAAAGAAACCATTTTGAAAAAAGTTTAATCCAAATGGTTTCTTATCCAGCAGGTTTATGTTTTATAAAAAAGTTTGATCATATATTTACAATTCTTTGATTAAAGAGATACAGCATCGCAACTTTATTTCAAAACTACACCATACATGGTTTATTCTCTGATGACATCGCGTAAATAATATGGTCTTTATGAATTCGATACATAATACCTCTCCCTTTTATATTTATCTACTATTACTAATTAGCTCTTTTTATACAAGCTCCTCTTAAAATTAAATGTTATTTTTATGTAAAAAAGCACGCAGATTGTTTTATAACATACACTCTTTACTATAACAGAAAGGTGGTATCACTATGCCCCTTATTCCATACAACGAAAGTGATGTTGATTTACTAGCTCGATTAATTCGTGCTGAAGCTGAAGGCGAAGGTCGCCAAGGTGAGGAGTTAGTTGGATGCGTTGTAGTAAACCGTGTATTTTGTGATTGCTTAGATTTTAAACAACTCCGTACCGTACGAGACGCTGTATATCAAAGCCCCGGCGGATTTGAAGCAGTACAATATGGATATTTTTATCAACGCGCTCGTGAATCAGAAAAAGAAATCGCACGAAAAGTTTTACAAGGTCAATGGCGCTGGCCTGCACGATGGGCTCTTTGGTATTTCCGTCCAGTTGGAGCTTGTCCACCTGAATGGTATAATCAGCCATTTGTAGGACAGTTTAAAAGCCATTGTTTTTATGAGCCAAGTGGTGATGAATGTCCAAAAATGTATTCACGCTAGCAAAATTTGAAACGCAAGTACTTAGACCTCTAAGTACTTGCGTTTCTTTTAGCTTTATTTTAGAAATCTAGTAATGAGATGAATTTTTCGATGCCCACCACATGTATTAATAACGATATACGTGGGCCACTAGACTGATTCATAATGAGCTTATAAATAATAATAAATAATTGTTTTTGATTTTCTTTCATTATTTTTTTATTTTCGTGATGACAAATCGAATACAATTGCTCTATTAAGTTAGAGTAATCTTTATTAGAACGAAGTATTTTACAAACTTCTACTAGCCATTCTTTCTGCCTTTCATCTAATGTATAGTAAAACTCTTTATGTTTCTCCTGATTTACCGCAATTAATTTTTCAGATTGAAAGTTTCTTATCCACTACTCTGCGCGATTACTTATCGCTCTCATTTCATCTAATGCATAGCTCTTATCTATTTTCTTTAATATCCCCTGTAAAATAGTAGAATCAAAATTTAATAATGGTAACGTTCCTGCTACTTGATTAAATTTCGGATATTCTTTAAACTCGCTATCAACTTTAGAGATTTTAATTGCATCAAATAAATCTTCATTTTTGAGCGTTTTATTTTCATAGCTATCTTTCAATCGCTCATACTCTGTATAATTGCGAATCACATCTTCATCTAACCCAATATGAAAAGCAGCGCCTGGTTTGTATTTTGCAAACATAAAGAGAATTACTTCTGGTATATACACTCTCAATAAATTACTTGGTGTAATACTATTCCCTGAAGAGCTAGACATTTTTTCATGATTTCCTTTAATATCAATGAAATCGTAAGCAACGTAATGAGGCGCTTCACGATTGAATATTTTCCTTGCAATTTCTTTTGATACATTATAACTACCCGTTTCTGATGAATGATCTCTTCCACCCGGTTCAAAAATAACATCCTCTATCATCCATCTCATCGGCCAATCGATTTTCCAGTTTAGTTTCATTTTATTTGTATTTAATACGGATAATTCTTTTTCATTTCCGTATTCACATTCATACCGGACTGTTTTTAATACTTCATCAAAATGTGTAATAGTTGTTGTATCTTTTCCACACCTCTCACAATATAATGCAGCTGGATAAAAATTGTTTCGCTCTTCTTCACTACACTCTCCAGTTTTAAAGTCCATTAAAATATCATATATTTCTTTTCGTTTATACAAAGCCTCTAAAATATTTTTGTTATACCTTCCGCTTCTATATTCATCATGTTGATAAATAAATTCCACTTCAATTCCAAATGCTTGAAGCGATTTTTCAAACTCTTTTTCAAAATGCTCCGCATACGAGTTATAACATCCATACGGATCTGGAATATCACAGTATGGCATACCAATATACTTCGCAAAAGAAGGATCAATATTTTGGGGAACTTTTCTAAACCTATCATAATCATCCCACGAAAATATAAAACGAGTCTTTTTCCCTAAATCTTGAAGTGCTCTTACTACGAAATAAGTCGTTACGATTTCACGAAAATTCCCAATATGAACAGAACCTGACGGACTAATTCCTGATGCACAAACAAACGTTTCTTTATTTGGATGTTTCCTAATTAATTCATGTGCTACTTCATACGCCCAATGCATATATTACTCACCTCGATTATTTTTTTGTTTTCGCATTTTCAGTTTTATGCAATAAAAAAACTCCCACCCCCAAGATTATTCATCTTGAGGACGAGAGTTGTTAGCTTCGCGGTACCACCTCAGTTTGTTAATATGTCACCATATTAACCTCTTCAGGTACGGCGAAATATGCTTATACCCTATCTCTATAACGGGAGAATCCGTCACACCATCCCTAAATAAATTAGTTCCTTGCGCAGCTCCAAGTCTTTTTTCGTTAAGATGTATACCGCTCTTTCTCAGCTACCAGAGCTCTCTGTACGTATTCTTTCTTAACTACTCTTCTCTTCCATGCCATTTTAAATATTAGTTTTTTAATATGATAATTTATAACACTTTTATTGTCAAACTTTTCCGAATTAAAAACATATAATTACCTAAAAAAATTCTTTATCGCTTCTAATTGAATTTTATGACTACACTCATCACAACAATATACCCCGTTTGGTTTCTCTTTAAATCGCTTATATTTTTCACTGCCTTCGTAAACACGAAATATATTCTTACAAGAAAAGCAAACAATCTCATAAAACATCATATGCATTTTCCTCTCCTTGTTTATACACTTTTTTAATCACTTGTGAGAAGGTCATTTTTCTACAGTATAAATTTTAATATCCTTTGACTAAAAGGTTTACCTCTATTCTTATCGAATTATATTAATATCTTATAACGCGAGGTGAACATCTTGTTCAGTAATATAGAATTAGTTTTAGATGCTAAAGCAAGTTTAGCTGAAGGACCATGTTGGAATGGAAAAAAGCAACTTTTATATTGGGTTGATATTATGGAGAGAAAATTATGCATATACAATCCTACCGCTAATACGAACCGAGTAATTGCTCTCAATCAACAAATTGGCTGTGTTGTTCCATATTTAGAGGATGTACTACTCTTAGCTATGGAAAAAGGCTTTTATTCTATTAATGTAAATACCGAAAAACTAACACATATTTTTGACCCTGAACCACATTTAATAGAAAATCGTTTCAATCATGGAAAATGTGATCCAGCTGGTCGTTTCTGGGCAGGTTCTACAGATACATACGGTATGAATGCTGCAGGTTCCTTGTATTGTTTACATCATAATTTAAGTGTAGAGAAAAAAGTTTCACATGTAAATACATCAAATGGAATTGCTTGGTCACCTGATCATACATACTTTTACTTTATAGATACACCTACTAAAAAAGTGGTTCGCTATCAATATAATATACGTACTGGAGACATTCATAATCCAAGTGATGTAATCAATTTCTCTGAAAATGATGGTCTACCTGATGGTATGACAATTGACGAAGAAGGTTGTTTATGGATTGCACATTGGGGAGGTTCAAAAATAACTAGATGGAATCCCTCTACTGGAAAACAAATATTAAGCATTCCAATTCCCGCGTTATATGTAACATCATGTACATTTGGTGGGCCTAATTTAACAGATTTATATGTTACAACAGCCAGAACAAGAATGAGTGATAACGAATTAAAAGAGTATCCACATGCTGGTGGTATTTTTCGAATTCAAACAAATGTTAAAGGCTGTCCCACCTATTCATTTTGCAATAAAAATATTGGAGCTGAAACAATGTGAACCGTATCGATTACATAAGACAAGAAGAAAAGAAATATCACGACCTTTGCTATGAACAATATAAACTGTTTGAAGCTGGCTCTTGGCTTTTCAAACCAGTTAAAACGGTTATGGACTTGATGAACCACTTTGACGGACAAAACAACTTGCAAGTACTTGACCTTGGCTCTGGCGTTGGGAGAAATAGCATTCCAATTGCAAAAAAAAATAAAAAATACTAGCGGCACCGTTACATGTGTTGATTTACTTAATTCCGCTTTAACAAAGCTACAAATTTATAGCAAAGAACATGATGTATTCGAGGCTATAAAAACAGAAGAAGCAGCAATTGAAAACTATCATATTGACTCTAACGCTTATGATTATATCGTTGCAGTATCAAGTTTAGAACATATCAGATCAGAAGAAGATTTTAAAAATGTACTCCACTCTATGAAAAGAGGTACAAAAAACGGCGGTATTAATTGTTTAATTATTAACTCTAACATACAAGAAATTGATTCAATAACGAATGAAGAATTAGAAGCTTTAATTGAAATTAATCTTTCAACCGAAGAAATGATAAGTACTTTAAAAAGCATTTATAAAGAATGGAAAGAACTAAAAGTTGAAATAAAAGAATTAGCTTATGATATTGTTCGAAATGAAAGACACATTCAATTAAAAACAAATGCTATATCGTTTGTAGTTCAGAAATAATCGTATAATAAAGATATGATTATTTCTCTCAGATTTATTTTTATTGCACGAAATTTGCAACTATAAATATTTATGAAACAAAAAATAAAAGAGCACTTGTTTCCGCAAGTGCTCTTTTGGGGATTTTGAGATACCCTATTAACGAAAGTTAAGGTTACTTAAAGTTAAAAGGTATTTATATTATATGCTTGTCCTTTTTATTTGTGCATAATCAATATATAAACATCTTTAATCATTCTTAATAACTTTTAGTTATCGTTCTTTCTTACATTTTATCATTAAGAAATTGATTGAAGGTTTATTTGCCATGTTCTTATTTGGTTCATCAATTTCCGAAACTTTTACTAATCTATATTGATTAAAATCTTTTTTTATAGATTCAGAATCATAAAAGAACATTTTTACACCTTCCATTATCTCATAATAATCTTTATCCAACTGTTTTCCTTTTCCGTACATGGGAGCTTTTTTAGAAACAGTTGTAAAAACCATATATCCGCCTGGTTTTAACTGATTATAACAATCTTCAATAAATTTCTCTCTTTCCTGTTCATTCAACAAATGAAGAAGTGCATGACTAAATATCCCATCATACAGTTTATTATCAAAAGGCATTTCGTTTACTGAACCGTGATACATACTAACATCTTCTAGTCCGTTTTCTCTTGCTAAATCGATCGCTGTTTTCGAAATTTCAATACCTGTTACATTTATACCATTATCGATAAAAACCTTTGCATTTCTTCCATATCCAATACCCGGAACTAATATATTCTTAACGTTCTTTTCAAGAAAAAAATCTTTTGTCAAAATTGCAGATTCTGTAGGTTCAAATCCCCACATCGTTTGTTTTTCGATAAAACTTGATTCCCAAAATTCCATTATGTATCTATCTCCTTATTTTCAATCCATTTTTAGTATCACATTAAAAACTTATAAATTTTAACGCTGCGTCTACCTATGCCAAATTAGTTTTTTACCACATTCACTATAAGTCCATTGAATATAGCACAATTATAAGCCTATATCTATTATAATGATTGGTTTAAAATCCACCCTATTTTATTAATCCTTACGTTTGTAGAAAAATAAAAAAGCCAATACTTCCGTTATAGTATTGGCTTTTTCTCACGAGAAATTATCTTTTTATATTGTACCGATCTAATAATTTTTCTAACATTTCTAAAGTTATTGGTTCTGCTTCTTTTATTAATTGATAACCAATACGACCATTCGGTTCCGCTGTAACTTGCTGTAAACTCTTTACGTCATGAATCCCTTTTTCTCTTAATTGCATATAAAGTTGTTGTTCCGACATTTTTGCCTGCATCAAATTCTCTTTTACAATCTCTCCGTTTTCAACAATTATAATGCTACTTCCATTTAAAAATTGTTCCACCTTCCTTAATTTCAATTCAAAGAAATGAATGATAAGTAATATGCTTGCAAATATGATAGCCGCGAATATAGATGGGACTACTTTTCTACTTAATACAGGTTCTACAATAATACGGCCAATTGATACAACTATAATGATTTCAGCTCTTGTCATTTGGCTGACAGATGTACTACCTGTCATTTTCAAAACAATTATTCCAGTAAAAGTTAATATAATACTTTCCCAAATTATATTCATAATAACCCAATCCTTTAATGGTGTATTTTACTATCATTCCCATTAAAGGTGTGTTTTACTTACCTATTAAGTTGTTAAATCCTTCAGACCATGATGGAAATAAAGGTATCCAACCATACTCTTTACGTGCTTTATTATTGGAAGCTCCTCTTTCCCAACTATTTTTCCCATCTTGAACTTTAGGCTTAGGTGCCCCTATCGCTGCTGCATATATTGGTAACCATTCTTTACTAGTTGCTGGATAATTATCTACAATATTTACGATTCCTGAAGGCCAATTAAGGGATAGCATAGTAGCTCTTGCAGCATCTTCGACATGTATAAACGAGATTATCCCGTCTGATGCAATAATCTCATTATTACGAACTTGATTTGCTATTAATCCGTTTTCCGCATACCATGTTCCTGGTCCGTATAATGTGCCATAACGAAGTATTACCGATTCAGGTAATTCAGTAACAGCTTCTTCTAATTTCAATATGCCATTAACAGTGACTTGTCGAGGCATGGAAGCAGTAATATGTAGTGAATCTTTTTCAGTCGCAAATGTATCCCCTGGTTCATACGCCCATGAAATACTTTGAGCGATTATTTTCTGTACCCCTACATTTTTAGCTGCATCGACAAGGTTACGAGTGCCTTTTGTTCTAATTTTTGCATTATCCTCAAAATCCCATGAAGATAATGACGTTAATTGATGAATAACTACATCGGGATTTGTTTCTTCTAATACAGAAAATACAGCCTTTCTATTAAATACATCAGCTATTACTGGTATGGCACCAACCTTTTTCATTGCTTCTACTTGCGAAGTATTACGGATCATCGCAAAAACTGTATGCCCATTTTTTATTAACATTGGCAATAAAGAACGTCCTATTACACCCGTTGCACCTGCTACAAATATTTTCATATATGTTCCTCCTCATTTAGTAATCATAAATGTGACGAAACATTTGTAAGGTATGTGACAAATATTTTCTCATTTTTTTCGTTATTCATATGAAACATATACTTTTAATGGTTTAATTATCCCTAAACTCAATTCATCAAAGCATTGTATGAGTGAAGTATAATGTATTTCATGTTGAAAGATCTCTTCTATAAATGGTGTTTTTCCTATTTCTTCAAAAAACCAATCTGCATGCTTTTGATAATCGTATCCATCACTTGATCCAATGATTTGCAATTCTTTCTGATAAAAGTTAGCAGTTAATGTTAGTTCTTCTATATTGCCATCAGACAGTATACATATTTTACCATTAGTTTTAAGAGCTTTTTGCAAAGTATGGAACCCACTATTTGTAGCAGAACATTCGAAACCATAATCATATGTTTCTATTATTTTCTCTTCTGAATCATATATGTTTTTCGTACCAAACTTCTTTGCAAAATCTCTTCTATTTTTATTAGGCTCAACAACATCCACGTGCTCAATGCCTACATAGTATTTTAAGAAATAACAAGCGAGTAAACCAATAACTCCCATTCCAATTATAAGTACTTTTTCATCCTGTCGCGGGTTTAGTTTCAATACTCCTTTAGCGGCATCACATGAAAGAATAGATAATAAAGCAATTTTAGGTTGTATAGAACTAGGCACTCGAATTACTTTATGCGCCTTAACTATCCCTATCGTTTCATGTCCATAAAAAGAAACTACTTTATCACCTACGTTTACATGTGTTACTTGATTACCAACTTCAATCACTTCACCATAACTTTCATATCCAGTTTTTCTTGGATAAAAAGGATGCGGATCTGTAACATCGGATCCATTATACTGTGGTAACTCGGCCCCAATGCTTATCGATCCTGCGATTGTTTTAACGATAATTTCATCGTCCTGTATGTCCTTAATTTCATTTGTTTCCCACTCAAGTTGTTTAGGCCCTTTTACAATTAACTTATATTGTTCCATTTATATCCTCTCTTTTTATAAAGATGTTATAAGTAATATTGTTATCCATCTAAATTTCGACTAAATTTATTTACCTAATAGATGATAGATTACCCTTGCCCACGTTTATACCTTTAATGCTCCTGTACCTTTCTGTTCAGCGTCTAATACTTCAAGATTACTATTCTGATAACATTTTAAGAAAAGTCGTTGCCGCCCAAATGAAATACGCAAGTTGCGTCACGATATACATCGTAATTTCAAAACCTGTAAGCTTTCTTTCCCTTTTTATTTTCTTTAAATATCTATAAAAACAAAATGAACATAAGATCAGTAAAACAATAGACATTTGATATAGATTATCCACTAAAAGAACTGCCATTTATTTCATCACCTTTCCAATAGAAAGCGGGCTATAGTTCAAGCATACCATAAAAAAGGAATTAATTACCATGTAGTCCAGAGCAAATATTACCCAATTAAAACCAGTCACCTTTTTGAATTTATTCAATACAATGTTATGTAATCAACTACACACGATATAATAGGAGATTACTTTCTTTCACTGCAAATGCTTAGGAGGAAGTTGTACATGCAATTGATTCATAACATAAGAAAGGCATTTAATAACCTATGTAACTACGATACGTTCAATTTAATACACACTATTCAATCATTAAATATTTCACTTCATAAAATAGCTCCTTTTATTACTTCACCAGTTAATCTTGAATACGGAAGGAACGTTATCTATCAGTCTGAATTCGTAGAGATTTTAGTATTAAATTTCCCCAGCAAAGCAAAGACCTTTGTGCACGATCATGGAATATCTGTAGGATGTATACTAATAGTCAATGGTACGTTACAAAATATAACGTACGAAAATAATAGCGAGCGGATTGAAGAGTTTACAGAGGGAAATATTTTCACAGTAAAAAAAGATACTGTGCATAAAATGTATAACAGATTCAGCAGTAATAACTTTCCACGTATATTCCCCACCATTAAAAGATGTCCAAATATATGAATAGTCTTTAGAAGGAGGAAATATGCAAAATTTGAAAGATTACTATATAAAGAGCTTACAAGATGGTCGTAACGTTTGGCTCTATGGACAAAAAGTAGATGTAACTACAGACAAACATTTTGCAGGAACATTAAGTACCATTTCTAATTTATTTACATTGTTTGATGATCCAATACGAAGAGATTCTGTTGGATATGTTAGTCCAAAAACGAAAGAATTTGTCCATACAGCCTTTTTAGTTCCGAATTCCTATAACGAATTATTAATGAGGAGAACCGCTTTTGAAACGTGGAGTTATGCTACAGACGGTGTAATGAGTAGACTATCTGATTACGCAAGATCGAGACTTACTGGCTGGTACGTATCAAAATATTTTTATAAAAAATTCGATGCACAGTTTCCAGATAAAATTACATCTTATTATGAAGAAGCAAGAGATAATCACTTATTCTTAAGCGTAGTTCAACGTGATCCACAAATAAATCGATCTACAGAATCAATGTTGAATACAAACGACTTAGGATTACTAAGAGTTACGAAAAAAACTTCTGATGGAATTTATTTAAGTGGTGCTAAAATGATTGGTACTGCTTCTCCTTATTCAAATGATTTATTAATCTATCCATTAGCAAAACTGACTGATACTCAAAAAGATTTAGCTCACTTTCTCATCGTGGCAGCCAATTCCCCTGGATTACATATGGTTTGTAGAGAACCATTTGCGAATACACATTCAATTACAGTTGATTCCCCTCTTAGCTCACAGTACGATGAAATGGATGCACTATTAATCTTTGATAATGTATTTGTACCATGGGAACGAGTCTTACTATATAACAACCCTGAAGCGTTATGGGCAATAAAGTCAGATGTAGCTTCTAGTAGTTTAGCTTATCACCAAGCAATTGTACGATTAGTAGTAAAGCTAGAATTTATAACTGCAATTGCTTGTGAAATTGCTGAAGCGATCGGTGCTACTACTTATTTGCATGTTCAAGAGAAGCTTGGGGAATTAATTATGCAAATCGAAACAATTCGCGCACTTTTAATTGCTGCAGAAGTTGAAGGTACTACAAATGAAACGAAAACTTATTTGCCGAATTTTAAATATATCGAAACTGCAAAGAATCTTGGTTCCAAATATTATCCCCGTGCAATAGAAATTTTACAATTAATTGGAGCAGGTGGGTTCATTCAACTTCCTTCGAGCTCGAATGACTTCCAAAGTCCGATAGCTAATTTATTGAAAAAGCACTTTAAAGGAACGAATATAGATGCCGAACAACGCACAAAATTATTTAAGTTAGCCTGGGATATCATTGGAAGTCCATTAGGATCTAGACACGAATTGTATGAAAGATTTTATGCCGGAGATCCAATACGAAATACAGCTACGCAATATGTAAATTATGATAAAAATCATTTTAAAAAGATGCTATGTAAATATTTACATTAATGAAAAAGAGCACTCTTTTCTAAGAGCGCTCTTAAAAAACATATAGTTATTCAGTTACATATATAGTTGCTCCGTCCACAACTGCTACTTTTCTCTGTAATGGTTTCATTTTATTCACCTTTAGTTTTCTTCTTACACATGATTCTTATCATATTTTCTCGTATAGACTTCCCCATTCTGAGTAACTAATTTTAATGCAATTTCACCACAAACTCCATGTGGTATTTCAAATTCACCTTGTGCATTTGAAATACTACGCATCTTACTTTCAATTGAATCTTCATAAATTTTCACATTAGTTATAGGTTCGTTATTTTAATCTACGATAATACCTCTTGAATACTTTGCAACTGCTATGCATTAATCCTCTTTTTTTATAATATGTAATCACAACAATTGCACCTGCCACTATAGCGCTACATACAAACAAGAGAATGATTTTGCGCCTCACAACGAACCTCCTAATTCAAATTATTCTTTTCTAAACTGAAAATTAAACTGTCTTAATTGCTTGATTTCCTCAATTACTTTACGAATACCTTCTTCAATCTTATCTTCTTTTACATTCGAAACATTTAACTTTAACAGTTTTTCTTTAGGAAAATTCCTCATATAATTCTTATCAATAGTATCGACACTTATTTGCCTGTCACCTAATTTTTGTATAAGTGTTTCTGTAACTGTGTTTTTCTGCATTTCTAAACAAGTGTGTATTCCAAATGTGTTTTGTCTATTATATGTAAATAATGATGGATCTTCATTTTGCACTTTTTCTAATGTTTCTGCTAGTTTTATTGATCTATTATAGTAGGAAGAATTAATTTTACTTTTATGACGTTCAAACATACCGCTCTTTATATAAATTTCTAAAGCCGCTTGAGAAATCATCGGACTATCAATATCTAGTATCTTTTTGTATGTATAGAACGCATTTGCAATGGATGGTGGAATGACCGCAACTCCAACCCGTAAACCTGGAAAAATAATCTTCGAATAACTTTTCAAATATATGACATGACTACAATTATCCAAGCTATATAATGGATCTGCTTTTGAATCAGTTTCTAAATCTGCTAAATAATCATCTTCCACTATAAATACATTGTATCTCTTAGCCAATAGTTTGATTTTTTCTTTCTCATCTTTAGAATAAGACGTTCCAAGCGGATGATGATATCTCGGTATCGTATAGAAGAATTTTATTTTTCCGGTTTGAAATATTTGCTCCAATTCATTCAAATCGATACCTTCATTCGTACGTTTAATACCGATTACAGGAACTTTATTTATTTCTAGATAATCAATATATAGATGATATGTTGGTTGTTCAATTAATACAGTTTCATTTCCATTCGGAAATGGTATAGAAGTTAATATAGCAAGTGCCTGCTGAACACCTGATGTTATAAAAATATTTTCTTCTTTTGTAAAGACTTGATAATTTGCTAGTTGTTTTTGAATAACTGGTATTAAAGATGGTAAGCCTTTCGGCGTTCCATATACAAACAAATCATTTTTATACGTATCAATAGCCTTATTAATACAATGTTGAAAATCTAAATACGGAAAAACATCTGGATCTGGTGCTGAGGAGGCAAAATCAATTATCTCGTTATTTTCTATAGTACTCTCTGATTTTTTAACAACGTAGTATCCACTTTGAGGGACAGAATATATAATGTGACGCTTTTCTAATTCATGAAGCGCACGTATAACTGTTGCCTTATTACATTCATATTGCGTAACGAGTGACCGTATAGACGGTAATTTCTTTCCTTCTTTTATATCTCCATTTTGAATCTTATTTTCAATGTCATTTAAAATATGTAAATACTTATACATATTACACCTCCTCCAGCAATTCTATATTTGATTCCATCGGTTTTCTATTCATATAGCATTCATTCCTCAATTAGTTAATTTTCCGATCATCTATATCGTAAATCCCAATAGCATATGAATCATTTTCAATCCATTTCTTTACTGCTTCTGTTTTAAGTACAACTTCAACTTCTTTTTCTATTTTCTGTCCAAGTTCTCTCGCCCCTACTTCATCATCGCTAATCTTAGTTTTTATATCAATGGTAACAGGTTGATTCTTTTTATAATTTATTTGCTGAATACCAAACCCTTCATTTCCATTTTTTCTGAATACGTCATCAAATATATGTCCAAAAACTAACTCCCATCTATGTTCTGCATTTACAATCTCCTTGTTTCTTTGCGATATATTTACTTTATAGGACATAACGCCTTGAATTTGCAATCTTTTATTAATTTCTTTTTTTATTTCGTTAGCATTTTCGCTATCAGCAATCTCTAAATCTACTATTCTTGCTTTTTCATCTCTTATAGCAGCACTAAAAAAAGATTCCTCCTTTACAGCTGCTGTAGCAATATCCATCACTATAGAATCTTCACTTTTAGATTCTTCCATTTCAGGCTCACAAGCACACAATAAAGCAATTGAAAATAAAAATACAATCAACTTCTTTCCTCCTTTCATTGCACTTCCCTCCGTAAATTTTCATTTACGATAAACTTTACTTTCACATATAAATACCTTCTATAATTTAACATTATTTCACATTTTCTCCTCTTAAAAAGGGAATTACAATTAATAAATAGAATATCTCCATGAATACATAAAAAGTGAGGGATATATAATGCAACGTGTAAATACGATTGATATTAGTAATGTACTACAATTGGAAAAAACACTTTCGACTTTATTAAATAAAAAGATTTCTTCAAGGCTAGACCTTGAAAACTGGTTAAATGAGCAATCAAAAGTAATTTGGGACATCGAAGAACAATTAAGATTACATTATATCGCCTTTCAATGTAATACGGATGATGAAAAAATAAAGGATACTTTTGAACATGATCAACAATTTGTAAAGCCACTTTTAAAACGGTACCAAAATTTATTGGATAATAAATATTTAGAGTCACCTTTTCGAATGGAATTAGATTCTAACGTATATGGTTTATTAGATACAAAAATAAAAAATGCTCAAAAGTTATTTTGTGAGGACAATATCGAATTAGAAATAAAGGAAGACAAATTAGTCACAGAGTACTTTGAAATCACTGGAGGATTAAGTGCCATTTGGGACGGAGAAGAAAAAACGATAACAGAATTACAATCCTATTTACAAGATTCGAATCGTGACATCCGTAAAAAGGCAAAAACCATTATTTCTGAACAGTTTTTATCTGTTGAAAAAGAACTCCAAAACATATTAAATCAATTAATTGAAATTCGCCATCAAAAAGCAAAAAATATTCAACTAGAGAATTATCGCGATTATATGTTCAAAAAATACGAGCGTTTTGATTATTCAGCGAAAGATTGCTATGAACTAGCTGAATCTATACGTAAGTATGTTGTGCCTCTTAAAGATAAAATATTACTAGAGAAAAAAGAGAAACTGCAAGTGGATACGCTTTGCCCGTGGGATGTATCAGCTGTAACTCCAGATCAAAAAGTACTTAAACCAATTGCAAATGAAAATGATTTAATTGAAAAAAGCACTCATATCTTTAATAAACTAGATGTTGAATTTTCAGCACTTTTAAACCGAATGTATAAACACAATTGTCTTGATTTAACAAGCCGCAAAGGAAAAGCAGCTGGTGGCTTTTGTGAGTACTTACCCGCTTCACAATTATCTTATATTTTTATGAACTTAAATTATACACAAGATGATATTATAACTTTTATACACGAAATGGGGCATAGCATTCATAACGAACTCATAAAACCATTAAAATTACGACAGTATATAGAAATTCCAGCTGAAACAGCTGAACTAGCCAGTATGACAATGGAATTATTCTCGCTTAATTATTGGGATACCTTCTATACAGACAAAAAAGATTTAAAACAAGCAAAAATTAACTTCTTTAAAGATGTTATTTCATATTTACCTGTTATGCTTATTGTCGATCAATTTCAACACTGGCTGTATGAAAATCCAAGCCATACTTCTGAAGAAAGAAATGAAAAATACTTACAACTTCAAAAACATTATCAGTCTAGCGTCATACATATTGATGGCTACGAAAACTGGATAGCAACGAGTTGGTTACCTGTACTCCATATTTTTGAAGTACCATTTTATTATATTGAATATGCGATCGCCCAACTTGGCGCTTTACAAATGTATAAACAATATAAAGAGGAACCTAAGCAAGCACTAGAAAATTATAAAAAGTCATTATCACTAGGAAGCTCGCAATCTATAAAAGAAGTGTATGATGCAGCCGATATTCGTTTTGATTTTTCTGGTGAAACAATTAAAGAACTAATGCTATTTGTAGAAAAAGAATTAGAATTACTTGAGCAATTATAAGAAGAAAGCTGCACCTATATTTTTGGTGTAGCTTTCTTCTTTATTTTATTAATCAGCTCTATGTACTGAGTATCTCCATATCCGATTGTTGGAAAAAGATAAAACAACTTTATTAATAATTCACGAGTTGATAAATCTTTATTTTTAGAGATGAATTTCATTACTGCATTATCTTCTGTTAACATTTCTAAAAATAAGTCTATAGCCTGATACATTACAGGTGGTACCTTATGAGAGGTCTTTTTATGGTTTACTAATACTTCATTGTATATAGAAGAATAATTCCCCAATTCAAGTTCAATTTGATTTACTTTAAATTCATCCTCTCTAAAGCTATTTAAGTATACCTTCCCTTCATAAGCAGACTGTTCAAGGTGAGAAAGTATGGTAAGTAGGTTCATTTGGCAAAACATATCTTCACCAAACCATAGAACAATACATTTATACTTTTTCGTAAAAAGGTTTTCTAACGGATCTATAACCTTTTTTATATAACTTTCTACTGAACTGTTATGTCCTTTCGCTCTTGTTTTAATAAACTCTTCATTAAAAACTTGAGTAGTAGCCGAGTTCACACACATTGCCTCATTAAATGGTGCATAATCAGAATCACCCATTAGCTTTTCGTTTTTAAATTCTTCATACATAACTTGACCATTTAATATGTTAAGTACCTCTTTATCAAATAGCTCACTCTTCCTATCTCGTAACTGTTCAACCTCTATTTTTCTAGAAATATTCATTTTAAACGCCCCTTCTTTATTTAAATTTAGTTTAACAAATGATTGAATAGGCATTTTGTTAAGTTGGTATTCTCTTGGATTCATTCCAAAAACATTTTTGAAAGCTCTACTATAAGCCTCTTGGGAAGAGTAATCGTAATCCAACGCTACCTCAATTATCTTCCTACCATTCTTTAAATCTTCTGTAGATAAATACAACCTTCTAAGAAGAATATAACGTCTAATACTGAAACCCGTTACTTGATGAAATTTAAAAGAGCAATAATAAGGAGAATACCCCATGTAACGAGATAATTCATCTAATGAAAATCTCTTTTTTAAATTGCTCTCAATCCAATTAATCATCTGCTGTATATGTTCATTCATTTCCTTCACTCCTTATTTAAAAGTATAGGAGAAGTGCGTTTCTTTCTTTTGATATTTCTTGTGTTTTATAACATGAGCCTTTCTCTAAAATCTTTATAATCTATATATAAGTATTAATTTTATATTTTTTCATCTATCTTATTTTGTCATACCTTCTATTCATTTTTCAATTTAGCGTTAATGAGTATGTTGGCAACACCTTACTAATTATTAAAGGTCAATTTACATCATATTTCATTTTAAAGGATTTCAAAAATTAAACACGAATTTTATAAAATAAAATTCTTTTAATTCCCAAGTTAAAAAATTAAGGTTTGGAAAGGACGTTTCAATGAACAAGCTAGAAAAAGAAATACTTCAATTCATAAATGAACAGTATCCGTTGAATTTTATTAACATTAAGCCAATAACAAATGAGATGTATGAATGTCTTACAGAACAAGGTACATACTTCAGTAGAATTACAAACTACAAAACATATGAAGAACAGATAGAGGAAGTTTTATATACAAATTTTTCATATCAAAATGGTTTAGGTGTTCCACCAATAATCCCTTCATTACAAGGGAATTTTGTAGAAAAATTCACATTAGACAAGGAGATTTTTGCTGTATTATATAAAGCTGCTCCTGGTATACATTTACCAAGGTCTGAATGGAATTCTAATATATTTAAAAAACTTGGTAAACAAATTGGAAAATTACATCGTATATCTAAAAGCTTTGAAAAGATTAAACCAGTAAAACATATAAACGATTGGTATGAAAATGAAGAATATAATTTTCTTAAATATATCCCTAAAGAAGAAAATACAATAAGAGAAATTGCATCTGACGTTTTAACTTCCATAAAAGAGCTACCAAAATCCCCTTCAAATTACGGCTTAATACACGGAGATTTATGGTTAGAAAACATTTTAGTCGAAAATAATTCAAACTTAACAATGATAGATTTTCAAGACTGCGAAAAACATTTTTACATATTCGATTTAGCCGTTCCTATTTATAGTGCGATAGAATATTCATTTGCTGGAAATGGGAATATCGTTGACTATGAGTATTCTATTACAAAAGCACTATTTGAAGGCTACCAAGAGGAAAATGAGCTACCAAAAGAGATGAAAGACAAGTTTCCGTTATTTATTAAATTAAAGGAGATTTTTGAATATAGCTTAATGCATATGTATTGGGATAAAGAAGAATTAACGGAGGAACAAGTACGGATTATGAACCTTTATAGGATGAAGATCGAAAATAAGAATACCTATATCAATATTTAAGAATGCCGTTGTTTAACTGCAAGGAAACTTTGGTTAAACAACAGCATTTATTAATTAGCTGACAACCTTTTTTATGACTTATAAATACTGATTCAATAATCTTCTCAAATACACTTCATTTTGCGGTGATACTTTTTCAGAAAATCTAGCTGCAATAATAATAGGAGCCCATTGAAAAACTTCATCTCTTGATATGCCGGTACGACTGCAATATATATGTAAATACATCTCAGCTAATTCTACCGAAGATTGTGAGTACAACAAATATGTTCGAAATACATCTGCGCGAATATCCCCTGAACTAGCATCTACCCAGTCTATAACTTTCACTTTCTCTTCCTTACTCAAAATTAAATTAAATGGATGGAAATCTCCATGACATAGCCTAAAATCAAATGTAATAGAATCTAATTTTAGTAATATGTTTTTCTTTTTGTTTTCATCCAATTTATGTACAGATTTAATTTGACTCTCTAACCTTTCCCTCATTAACTCCATTTCATCTGTATTTACATGTATAGCATGGATTTTTTTTTGCTCATTAACACAAAGGCCGATATAACGCTCTGCCTCATTTAAATTATTAAGCAGAAGATCACCAATGTTGTCCCCTTTTACATGTTCCATAATAATTGCCTGTCTATTTTGTATCTTTATTACTTCAAATACGTTTGGAACTGGCAGCCCGCATGAATACGCATATTTTTGTTTTTTTGCTTCATTCATAGACTCTGTATCTGGGAGGTAATCTTTAAATAATTTTACAACCTTATCATCAGTTAAATAAATTTCTGCAGTATTCCCTTTTGCAATTGGATTACCTAAAACCACTTCATTTCTCCCCTTAACATAAATTAAAATAACACCTTGTACTTCTCTTTAAATTCACTGTAACCCTAGCTAAAACCTTCTTCACGAATATACAAAAAACTTACCGCTTTTCATCCTTAAATAGAAAGCGGTAAGTTTAATTGTTTAGGAATATCAGAATGAAACTCTGATGTATGCACAATTGAAAATGTATATCCTTGCTCAATAAATGATACTTCATTACGTTTACATTCAAATGATACACTATTTTTCTTAAAGTTATTTTGGATTCGCTGTAAAAATGCGACGTCTGGTGTTCCGAAAGAAACGTGTACTTTCGGTGATAGAGCTTTCATCGCGATTGGAATCCAAGGTCGCTGCCACCAAGTTGCGACGACATAAGCAGTGCCACCAACTACAAAGTTAAAAATA
The DNA here is from genome assembly GCF_039134555.1 of Bacillus sp. BR3(2024). Lineage (NCBI taxonomy): Bacteria > Bacillati > Bacillota > Bacilli > Caryophanales > Bacillaceae > Bacillus > Bacillus sp. BR3(2024). Next base: position 2,407,671 of record NZ_CP152433.1, on the reverse strand, counting down.
TCCCCGTCTTCCATCGTTTTCATATTTAGATTTGATTTCAGCCATTCCCTAAAAATAGGTACACTTTTAACAGGAAGACCAATTTCCCTTACATATAAAATGTTTAAAGGTGACTGCGGTACTAATACATCTTCTTTAACATAACTATGCGCGATAATTTCGAGTAGATTTCCATCTCCGTCTTTAAAGTATAAATTGAATCGCTCATCCTCTTCATCAATTATATGACCATCTTTCCATTTCACAATGAGTAATCCAGACTCCTCAAGCCATATTGCTGTTTCATGAAATTTTGAATATGGGATTTCAAAAGGAAAATGTGCAGGTGCAATTGGTTCATACACTTCTTGAAAACTAATTGTTGTATAAGGTGTTACTTCAAATTGAATGAAGGATGCTGTTTCTTTTTTTATTGGAAAAGATAATATGTCCTTATAAACTTGTTTTACCCCTTCTATGGAAACCGTTTGTAGTTTTATATCTGATATATGTGTAATCACTTTACATTCCCCCTCATTTCTTATTATCTATTCGTATTGTATTACACTTATAAATAGATAAAATCAAACGGAAGGATGGATTTTTCATATAGAAACTACAACTTTAGTATGAATATGTTAGCTCCAATTATTTTTTATTTCCGCTATAACAATTTCTGGTTTATCCCAGTGCAACATGTGTGTAGTATCAGGAATTACTTTTACTATACTGTCCGTTTTCTCTTTAAAAACATTTGCTGTCTTATCTCTATAATCCGCCCAAACTTGTGGGACTGTAGCTCGAAGTAATACAATATTAGCCGGTAGCTTCTCATATATATCTATTGTTTCATCTTTATGCATACCTCTTATTATATTACTAGCTGTATTTCCCCTGGCATGCCACCATACTTTATTATCCATTTCGATCCCTAGATCCTTTACAGCAACTTCTAACAATGAAGACCACCTAGTATAAGCTGCTTTTTCACTTTTGAAAAATTCGTCCCAATTATTAAAAACGTATTCATCAAAGTCCTTTTCATAATAAGCAATTTCTTCTTCCAACGTTTCTTCTTTAAGCCTTTTTGTTTGATATCCACCATCAATAAGAATACTTCCTTGTACTTTTTCTGGATGATTTAACAAATAAAATAACGCTACAAAACTTCCCCATGAATGTGATAGAAAATAGAAGTATTCGATTCTCAATTCATTTATTATTTCATTTAACCAATTTGCTAAATTGTGCATCTCATAATCTTCTGTTCTTTCAAATGGGGGGGTTTTACCATGTCCAGGTGCATCAACGGAGATAAATCTATACTCTTCTTTTAATTCCTCAGCAATTTCTATAAAACTTAAACTCGTACTACCTAATCCATGTAAACAAAAGATAACGGGCTTCTCATTATTCCCCCATTCAGTAATATGTACATTTATTTTTTCATTGCTAATATAGTAACGTTTCAAAACATTTATCCTCCATATTTTGATTTTTTAATTTACACTTTATTTATTTCTATTATTTTCAAGTATTTCCTGTATTCTTTTCCACACAAAAAGCTGCTTTTCTTTAAATGAAAAGCAGCTTTTACACTAAAATACATTATAATTTAACAGCAATAATCATAATTCTTTTTGAATTAGTACGAATCCCTTTTTCAGAACTATACGTATCAATGAACTTTTGTAAAATAGTAAAATCCTCTTCCTGTTCTCCGAATCTAGGAATAATAGGGGTATGTTTTAATAAGAAAATGAGATCTTCAGACCTACTGTAATAATCAGTAACATCATATTCACGTACTTGCACGAGATCAAATCCTGCACTAATAAGTTCATTCATATAATTTTCTTTTAAAGTACCATCCCGTTCACCTAAGCATTGTCCTCTACCAAATGCTTCTTTCAGGTTTAATTTATCATTCTCACTTACTTGTTGTGTTAAGAAAAAGGCACCCTTTTTCATTACTTTCGCTAACTCAGATGCCAGAAACGGGGCATGACAACTTGAAGCAATATCAAAATGTGCATGTGGAAATGTTAAAGCTTCAGAACCCATTTGAAGAAACTCAACATTTTGTACACCTGATTTTTTCAAGTTAGAATGTGCCGTTGCAATCATGCCGTTAGAATTATCAATTCCAATCAACAATTTAGCTGATGATGCTATAGTACATTTTCTCCTCCGCCTGTACCAACATCAAGTAAAATATGTGATGGTTTACACCTTTCTTTTACCTCACTATAAAAGTCCCATGTATCTCCTACAGTTTCACATTTTATTTTGCTAAAATCCCATCCATTTAATCTTCCTACTTTATCATAGAAGCTTTTATACTCTAATTCGTTCATCTTATTACTTCCCCTTTGTAAAAATAAATTAAATATGTATAATAACCTACGACACTCCTTAATTATATATTATAAAATACAAATTATTAAAACAACATTTCCCTTCACACCACAATAAGTTTACATAACATTTTTATGGTTTATCTTTATCTATATATTCTAAATGCCCTCTTCCCCAACTACACATACTATCCAAAACAGTACTGACTGTTTTTCCATGTTCAGTTAAGCTATATTCTACTTTAGGTGGTATTTCTTGATAAATTTCGCGTTTTATTAGTTGATCTTGCTCTAATTCACGTAATTGCTTCGCTAACGTCCCTTGAGATATATCTGGTATCAATCGCTTTAATTCACCAAAACGTTTCATTCCATCTGTTAGCAAAATAAACAAAATGAGTGACTTCCATTTCCCACCGATTATTTGTAATGTTGCTATTACCCCTTTTAACTTCGGTTCTTGTAAATCCATTTTTCTCACCTCTCCTCAGATATCATAAAGTGAAACTTTAATCAGTGGGGGTTTTGTTCATCCCACACTGATTATTAGTTGAACCAATCGAGCTTTTACGGGCAGTTGATCTCTTACCTAACTTCCTTGCATTTTCCTAACTTTGAGCTGAGAGTTTTACTGCCCGTTAATGCGGGATAAACCATATTTAGAAATTTTTCGTATTACTTATCCGCATAAATAGCAATTAGTACGAAATTTGCGACTATGTACATATAAAGTGCGTACTTTTCACTTGCTCCCTTTTAGCGAATAATAAAAGCATAGCACAGTTATATTCTAAAGTTTTTTATTAAAGGAGTGGCTAAAATATGTCTATTACTACATTAAAAGACAATCGTATTGTTATCATTGGTGGGAGTTCTGGTATTGGATTTGCAACGGCAAAACAAGCAATTGAACAAGGAGCACATGTTATTATTGCAGGGCGTTCGAAAGAAAAATTAAAGATTGCTAAAAAATTAATAAATAGCAATCGTCTCCAAACTTACGTATTGGATAATCAAAATAAAGAGCAATTACAAAATTTTTTCAAGACAGTTGGGAACTTTGATCATTTATTCACACCGGGAGCCTCTTACACACTTGGACCAATTACCTCTACAGAGGAAATTGCTGAAAGTAGCTTCATCGGAAAGTTTTGGCCTCAATATTATGCCGTAAAATATGCAATTCCTTTTCTTTCAGAATCTGGATCAATCGTGTTAATGTCCGGTGCATTTAGTCAAAGACCACTTAAAGGCGCACCTGCTTATGGCGCTTGCAATGGTGCTATTGAAAGTTTAGGGAAAGCTTTAGCTGTTGAATTAGCTCCTTTAAGAGTTAATGTTGTTTCTCCTGGAACAATACAAAGAGAAAATGAACAAAATGAAAATAGACTAGTTGCTTACGAAGCTTATAAATCTCTTTCACTTGTACAGCGAGCTGGATATAATGATGAAATTGCACATACTGTCCTATATTTAATGCAAAATAGTTTTACTACGGGTAATGTATTATTTCCTGATGGAGGGTACACATACCATTAAATTATTTAAGAGAAAAGCCCCTTATTCCGGTGGATTTTGTTGCTAATGTAAACATTGCTGAAATTTCCAAAAAGATGGTTGCATTTCTTTATTACCAACAGGTTGGTTTTTAGAAGATTCATTAAAGGAATCCATTATAATCCGCTCATTTTGTACATTTGCAAATTCAATCGTGCTAGTAGTTGACGAATCAAATCAAGAAGTAATTTATCTTGATATTTATGGATAAGTTTATAAAGAAAAAAGACATATAAATAATGCCTTTTTTCTTTATCTTCATTTAACTGGATAACAAACTTCTGTAACCCACTTATTAGGATCCGATTCCATCGCTGGGCTCACATGATAAATATTAAACATCGGGCCTGCTAATTTGTAACCTTCTGTCTCAATCCACTTTGCCGCAGCCTCATTTACAGCTGTCATCTGTTCATAACTTCCATTAACTGTTATAGAAGCTACATTAGTCGATTCCATATTTTTAAATGTAACGTCTTTTGTATTTTCGTGCTTACCTAGAATACTTAGCTGTATTTCTATATCTACATCATTTTCTTTGTATTCACGATCATGGAAAACTGCAATACTATAACTCGGTTGGGCAATACTAATATTTTTCATTTGAATTTCTTGCATTAATACACTCCATAAATCACCTTCGCAATTATACGATGGAATAATCTTTCTAACACTAGCTACAGTTCTTTCTGGAATTTCTTTTATTGAAACATGATAATTCATCTCAACAACATCCTCTCTCATCGTTTTCATTGAGTCTTCGAGGAGACGTAATTGTTTTTGGAGGTTATTCATGTCTTCTTTAATTTGAGCACTACGATTTAAAAATTGCTCTTTTATGCTATCTATATTATCGCATTCTATTATTTCTTTGATGGTAGCAATATTAAACCCCATAGCTTTTAATGTTTGAATTTGATTTACCTTTTTTAATTGGTCAGCTGAATAAAATCGATATCCACTCTGCTCATCGACTTTTACTGGTTGTAATAATTCCACTTTATCGTAGTGTCTCAACATACGTATACTAATGGAAGATAGTTTCGAAAAATCCCCTATTTTAAACATGATTTCCTCCTATAAGTTACATCTACTTTGAAGCTCAACTTCATCATAAACAATGACATTATGTGAGGGTCAACTATTTTTAACGATTTAAATAACAATTTAACATGTTATATTTATATAATTAAAAACCTATATTCCTGTTTTTATGACTACTGCAATTGACAATCCATCACTAGTTATTTTTCTCCAGACATTCATAAACCGCCATCATATCTCGTTTATCCAACTCACGTATGCGATTAAAAATTGATATTTGCGCAACAGCTTCTGTTAATAAGCTTTCATCCACAACATCACTTACTTTTCCAGTTAACCACGTTTGTACATCCACGCCCTCAACAACTTCTTTTAACCCTTCGTCATTAATACCACTTGCATTACAAGTTACACATGGAATTGTTAGTTTAAAGACACCATCATGTAGATTATCTTCGGTTATCACTTTCTTACCTTTACAAAATGGACATGGATTACTTTTTTTAATTTTATTAATTTGAGTAACTAATTTTTTGTATCCAAACGCTTCGTATACATACGTAAGTTTTTTATATTTACCATTTGTGAAATACTTATCTATAATGGCTTCTCTCGTTTCATAAACATTAGGGAAATCACAAACAGTTACCTGATTATTAACACTAATGGATTCGATATTTCCTTTTATTTCGCTCCAGAATGGTAAGACATTTTGTAACACCATTTCATAGTTTGAAAAGCTTGCTTGTTCTAATTCAAACATTTTCAATGCAACTTGTGCTTTTCTTGGCAATAAAGAAACATCTTCCGTCAATACCATATCGCCACCAACAATAGACTTCAATGTAACAAGTGCCGGTAAATCACCAACTGTTTTCAATACTTTATTAATAGGCTGATTGATTATTTCACGAATATCTACGTTACCAAATTTAAGTGGCTTATGATGATTTAAAACCGTCCCCTCACAAATTGGACATTTCATCATTTTTTTTGAACTCTTAATTTCTTCTTTAATAGGTGCTTTTGAAATAACAATATATCCACCAATAATTGTATTAAATCCTACCCATGTTCTGCGTGTCTTTCCTTTTTTATCATAAAATGATTTTTCAAAATATCCGTACCAAAACGTATGCTTTTCTTCTTCTGACATATCATTATAGCTCTTTGACAAATCGTGACCAAGCTCATTTTTTATTTCTTCGAATAGAAATTCTATTTTTTCATGCTGATAAAATTTTAATACCTTCATGATTTCTGGATCGAATAGCCCATCCCAAAATGGAACACTTTTATCTTGAATGGCAATATCTTTATCAAAAACTTCAATTTGAAGACGTCCAGAACAAGATAGACAATGATTGTCCTGTGAATAGAAATCAAAACTTCTCGTATCTTTATTAATTGGATGAGCAGCTACAATATGATTAATTAATCCACCAATCTCATATAAGAAACTATATTGACTATATAAATGTCTTTCAAGATCAATAGCAATAACAGGTGCGATTGTATCAGATTCATATTCACCATAAATTAACCTAGCCATTGATGATAAACTTTTTAAAATACCGCCCTTATAAACATTTTCGGCATTTTTAAAATAGTTAATATGATTTTCTTCTAAATAGTGAACTCCTTTTTTCTGCTTAAGCATTGAAGAGATATTTATTTTCTTTGTGCTATTCACATTACTTTTTTGACGATAGTAATCCTCATGATTAACAACATCCAAATGCTCTACAGATTCATTCTGCCTTTTTCCAAAATCAACTATATAATCAGAGCTTTCTAACATGTAACGATTATGCTCAATCATAATGATAGAAACTGATTCATCTTGCAGAATACCTCTAATACTATCGATAAATTGATTTAAAATATTTTGTGATAAACCTTTTGAAGGCTCATCAAAAATGAATAATGTATGTGGATTTCTAGTGTTTGCAAATAATTCCGAAACTAAATGAACACATTGAAACTCACCTGTCGATAATGTTTGTGTTTTTCTCTCTAATGTTAAATAGCCAAGTCCTAATTTAATTAGTAGGCTCAAACGTTTATAAGCGATATCTTCATTTGGAAGTTCATCAATAATATCCTCAATCGAGCGCTCAAAAATATCATCAATGTCTTCACTATACTTTGTCAGTTTCTTTTTAATATCTAGGAAAGTTGCTACAGTTGATCGACTTGTAATTGATTGATTTCGGTCTTGTCCTACCATAACTAATTTATCTTTTGGATATCGTTTCAAAAAATCTGTAGCTAGACATTCGTTGACAAGTGTAGATTTCCCACATCCTGATTCTCCTGTAACTGTTACAAGCCTGTTTTTAGGAATTTGAAACTCCTCCATTTGGATATTACGGCAATATAAATCATAGAATGTATAAAATTCTGTTGGTATTTCTTTATTTCGATCCCACAGTATTGACTTTGGTCTTGGTGATTCTTCCACAATTTTCCCGCCATATTTTCCGCTACCAGGTCCAAAGAACAATTGCTCATCAGATGTATCTAGTACTGTATCTGAATGATCAATAAGCCAAATTTGATTTTTACACCCTAATCGTTTAATCTCTTCTAAAATTTGTAATAAAGTTTCATGATCAAGTCCAACTGAAATCTCATCAATAATAATTACAGCATTTTCACTTACTGCCATGAATTCGGCCAAATAAAGTCGTGTTAACTCTCCACCTGATAACGTACCCATAATTCGATTTAATGTTAAATAACCAATGTTCATATTAATAATATTTTGCAGTATATGCTGTTTTTCTTCACTAATATTTAACTCTTTTGCTAGTGAAAGAATAGATTCAACACTTAAATCATTAATATTTGAAATTGAATGTGGCTTGGCCAACAAATCAATTTCATATTGTTCAATTTCTTCACTATAACGTTTTCCCTTACATTTTTTACACTCAACATTTTTTGTAGTACCACGGCCTTTACAACCAGTACACCAGCCTAATTGATTATTAAATGAAAAGACCTCTGGAGAAAGATTAAAAACTTCAGCAAGTTTTTCCCGAATCTCTGTAAAAACACCAGTATGAGTACCAATCGTTGAACGCGGATTAGACGAAATCGATGATTTTCCTAGAAAAAGTACTAAAGGCATTTCTTCCATCTTAATGGCACTAAAATTTGTTTCCATAATGTTAGGAAATAAATATTGATATTCAGCCTTTGGTAATAAAGAAACTAATCGTTTTTTTGATTCTTCACCAATTGTTTGGCAAAAAGTTGTTTTACCCGATCCAGATAAACCAGCAATTCCAAACGATTTATTAAACGGTATAGTTGCATCTAATTTATTTATGTTATTAGCAATTAATTGATTTACTTTCATATTAACCTCTATTCTTATTTATTCACAAAAGCATTTTTACAATATAATAATTACATAATGAATATTACCTATTATGCAATTATCCTCTCACTTCATGAATCTTATCCTTGTATATTTCAAACCACAGTTGCCATTCATCTTTAGAAAATTCTTTCTCTTCTCCTTCTAAAACGAAAGAAAAAAGATTTAAACAAATATGCCAACCAGCTACATCTCTCGGTGTATGATCTGTTAATTCATGAATGTACTCTTTAAGAAGTAAAAGAGTACCATTTTCCTCATTATGTATTTCAAATCTGACACGGTCTTTATCCCAAGTAAATTCAAGTACTGAGTTTAGTTGACACTCTAAAATATCAATATTTATGAATGAACCGTCCATCATGTCGAACTTTATTATTCCAGCAGTTTTAAGGCTTTCAATCTGTAAATTGGGCATCCATTTTTTCAGCTTACTGTTTTCTGTTAATACAGACCAAACTTCTTCTGCCGTATATGGAAATTGGCGTTCAAATTTTACAATATATCCATCAGTTAGTTTCCTAATTTCAGCTATCATTTTGATTGTCTCCTTATATAGAATATATGTTCCCATTTCATTTTACACGAATATAAATATAAAATAAATATTTATGTCAACGAAGTGTTAATTTAAAGTGAATGGTGCTGAGAAAAACTTAAATATTTTCTAAATCGAATTATATAATATTGAAAATTAAATATAGATTTATGTACAAATAAAAAAGCCGCATTTGCGACTTATGAAATCATAGGATTAACTCCTTTTTTTGTTGAATGATTAGCGCTTAATCGCATCGACAATTAGCGATGGAAAACCAAGTTTATCGCCTTTATTTCTAGAATCATACCTTTTCGAACGGAAAATAACACCGTCGTTTGCATCCCATTCGTTGTAATAAAACCGACCATTTTCATCACAATATTCAAGTAAAACTACCTCGAATCCAGCAGTTTCAAACATTTTCGTTAATGTTATATAATTATGAACGATTTTATGACTTGCTGCTGGATGATCTTTCGGACCGGGGCCCCCTATTTGAACTATATTTTGATATGCCTCATCCTGAAAGAATGCATCAGGGACTCCGCACCGAATATGACCAGATGGTTTTAAAAATTCATAACAAATTTCAGCTGCTCTTACACCTTCTTCAAAAGTAAGGTGTTCCCATACATGCTCAGCTAAAATAGCTGAAATAGAGTTGTATTCAAATCTTTCTTCCCACGTAGCTTTATCTAGTAAGTTAAGTTCATCTTCTTGCGTTTGAATCCAACCTGGATTATTATTAAACACTCCAGCTCCGACAACTACTTTAATTTCGTCTTGTTTTATTGCCACCATGTTCACCTCTTAAATATTTTAATTCATTAATATATTCTATGTTTACTATTATCCTTCCTCCTTTAACAAATTTAGTACCATGAGTCCAGTACAATACCGAACTCATGTCCTAAAAACTCTCTAACGTAACGATCTGTCTAACTCTATAAAATTAGTTCATAATATACGATTTTTCTTACAGAAATATAGCACACCAAACATTAGCATAATACCAATTACGTAAAAAATTGTTGTTCCGCTCCCACCAGTATTAGGAATTACCCAATTATTCTTCGCATTTTTCACTGTTATTTTTTGTGTCTTTACTGCTTCTGTAATTTCTATTTCTATTGGATCCCTAAGTAACATATATCCGTTTGGCGCTTTTATTTCTTTTATCGTATATTTTCCAAGTACTAATTGACTGGAAATCACCTTTCCTTTTTCATCCGTTGTTAATCTAGCCACTTCTTTACCCTCTTTATCTAAGACTTGAAATATAGCGCCTTGTAGTTTTAAATTGATATCCTTATCATCAACTTTCTCAATTTCAAATTGTCCAGTCGGATCTGGTAATTTCTTATTTCCTATTTTAATTTCTACTACTGCATCTTTTTCTACTTTTACAGTTATTTTTTCTTTTAATAATTCGTAACCTTTAGGTGCTTCTACTTCCACTAAGGTATAGTTTCCTATTGGTAAGTCTTTTGATACTACTTCTCCTTCTTCATTTGTTACTAGTTCTCCAACTATTTTTCCTTTTGAATCTTCTATATGAAACTTTGCCCCTGCTAGTTTTTTATTTTTATCACTTATGTCTACTTTCACAAGCTTCATTTTCCCCATTGGATCTGGCAATTTCTTATTTCCTATTTTAATTTCTACTACTGCATCTTTTTCTATTTTTACAGTTATTTTTTCTTTTAATAATTCGTAACCTTTAGGTGCTTCTACTTCCACTAAGGTATAGTTTCCTATTGGTAAGTCTTTTGATATTACTTCTCCTTCTTCATTTGTTACTAGTTCTCCAACTATTTTTCCTTTTGAATCTTCTATATGAAACTTTGCCCCTGCTAGCTTTTTATTTTTATCACTTATGTCTACTTTCACTAACTTCATTTTTCCCATTGGATCTGGCAATTTCTTATTTCCTATTTTAATTTCTACTACTGCATCTTTTTCTACTTTTACAGCTATTTTATCTTTTAATAATTCATAGTCTTTTGGCGCTTCTATTTCTACAAGGGTATAGTTTCCTTTTGGTAAGTCTTTTGATATCGCTTCTCCTTCTTCATTTGTTACTAGTTCTCCAACTACTTTTTTATTTGAATCTTCTATATGAAACTTTGCTCCCACCAATTTTTTATTATCATTATTACTATCAACTTTTTTTATTTTTACTTTTCCAGTACTAGGCTTGTTCCAATGTTGCCAGTTAAATTTGAAATTGTGAAATTCAAATCCACCAGTTTGTTGTACCGCGCCGACAAATGCTTGTCCATTAATCGAGCCGCCTTTTGTTTCTAATACAGCATTTGGGGCAAACACACTCCCAACGACACCATATCCCTCTGTTGTAATTTTTTTCGCATTTGGAAAAACCCAAATCACTTTCCCGTATAGCTCAGTAAACGAGGAATTAGGAGAATATGGTTGTGATGTAGGAACTATATCTGTAGCCCTTCCAATATTGTTCGTGTCATATAGAATAGATCCATTTTTAAATGTAACCTCTGTTGCATCCGAATACATAACAATAAAATCTTTGTCCTTAGCATTTGGTAAAAATACATCTCTTATATCTAAATTAATTTTCCCTGTCAATTCTGATGAAACATAAATATTAGGATTGTTTATATCTTTTCCGATTCCATGACTCATATTTGGAATTGGGGTATTTGTTTGATATTGACCTGCATTTTTACTGACTTGGTTCACTATATTGCGAAATTCATTAAATTTCGCGTCAATTTCTAGTTTTTCTTTATAAACGATACGATCATAAGAGGATTGTATGATGCGATCTGGATCACTCTCTTTTGTCATTACTACTATTCCGTTTTGAATGATAAAAGATTCTTCTCTTGATTTCTTAAATTTTCCAGACAATAACAAGGACGGATATCCCTCATCAACCCATTTTTCACCTACTATATTAGATGTTCCCGCTGCAGCACCTACAATTGTATACCCCGATGCATCCATATCACCTTGAACTGCAATTGCTCCTTCAATGTCGCCACCTATTGCTTTATGGTTACCAAAGACAACTGCATTATAACGCGATATATCACCTAGACCTTCTAAGTTTGTCGTGGATCCATATGCTTCTTGTGGTACATATACGACAAAACTTACACTTAACATTAACAAAACAATAAAATGAATACTTACCAGCTTTAATCGTAGCCTCAATTCCTTTGTTCCCACCTTTACCGTATTTTTTCTATAGTCGAATAAAATGACATGTTTATCAATGAGGATTTACTTCATTCCCTATATACCTTCTTTACTTATCTCTGAATTTCCGGTCCCAATGTCCATTAATGCAGGATAAATAAATACATTCTATCGAGTTAACCTTTTCTTATAAATTACGACTAGAAACACACATAACAATAGGATTGGAACTATTACAGTCCACTTATTAAATATAAATATCTCTGTAGTCATTTTTTGTTTTTCTTTCTCGTTTAACTCCACACGCACACCTCGAACTAGCAATCTATTGGTGTTTACTCCATAAGGCGTACACGTAATTAAAGTTGTATAATCTTTATTTTCTACAATTTGTAGATCGTCCGTTTCGTGTGGTAATACTACTTTAATTTGATCTACTTTATAAGCAAGAACTTTGTCTAAAGAATGAATATAAAAGAGATCTCCTTCGCTCAACTTATCTAAATCTGTAAATAATTTTGCTGATGGTAAACCACGATGCCCTGTTAAAATAGTGTGCGTATTTTCTCCACCTATCGGGAGCGAAGAAAAATCTAAATGACCTATCCCGCGGCTCAATACTTCCTCAGATGTCCCTTGATAGATTGGCAGTTTTATATTAATTTTCGATATTTCAATATACCCCATTACATCTCCTAAATTTAACGCATCAGCATATGCTTGATGATTACTTTTTTTTTCAGAAAATGGATCAGTAAATGTTTTCGTGGAAGTGTGAACTTGTTTATTATATTCGGCTGCTTCTTTTTCCCTACGTTCGACTTCTTTCTTTTGTAGCGCTTTGATCTTCTTATCGTAAGAGCTAATCTCAGAATAATGTGCACGAGTCGCCAACCAATTACTAATAGTAGGATATAAAAAAACACCTAATCCAAATAAAAAAATACCTCCCAAAACAAGATTTCGTTTCATATTTCCACCTCTGTATATGCTTAAATATCGAAAAGAGGGAAGCATTTTGCTTCTCCCCTTTTCCCATAGTTACATGTTCCTAAAATCTTAATTATTAGCAAACTTTTTTCTAAAGAAAACAAATGCCGCTGTAACCATTAACGTAAGGCCTATTACAGTAAAAAGAGTCGTTCCTATGCCACCCGTTACCGGAAGAACCCATCCACTTTTATTATTTTCAATCGTTAATTTAACCGTTTGATTATTTTCGCTAATCTTTACATCAATGGGATCTTTTAATAATTGATAAGAAGCTTTTGTACCATCTTCTTTTGTATATGTTGGTGCTTTCGTTTCAAAAATTTGATAGTCTCCATATGGAATGTTAGACCATTTAATAACACCATTTTCATCTGATACACCTGTTACTTCTTTTCCTGCTACAACAACTATTTTTCCATTTTTATCTTTAAGTACATACTCTGCACCTTTTAATTTATTCTTATTAGCACCGTCAATTTTTGTTAACTCAATTATTCCAGTTGTCGGAACAACAACTACAGGTTTAGATTCCTTTTCTCCAATTACATCATTTTTATTTGTAAAATCAATTTTTGCTGTATTTAAAATTTCCGAACCAGATGGTACTCCTTCTTTTACTTGAGATTTAATTTGCAAATGAAATTCGTTTTTACCATCTAATTTTGTGAAATCTTTTACTGTAGCTGTTACTTTTTGACCTTCTATAGCTACCTCTACAATGCTTGCATTTACTTCTGCTCCATCAATTTTCACGATTGGCTTTCCTTGAATCACTAAACGATTATCCAAAGTATCTGTTACCACATATTTTTTGTATTCCTTAATGTCTTCTGGAATTAATGTTTTAATATCATAATTATAATTAGTTAACGGATTGATTGGTAACGCTTCCAATTTTCCGTTAATCTTTTTATCAATTATTGGTTCTTCATAGTTTTTCACTTCTAATTTAACTACTGTACCAGAAGTAAAAGTTCCATCTTCATTAATTGTTCCGGAGTTCTTAACAAAAAACTCACGTTTAGTTGGATCTATTACATAGCCTTTCGGAGCTTTTGTTTCTTGGAAATAGTATTCTCCATACACCAATCCTTGCACGCGAATATGACCATTAGCATCTGTTACTAACTCTTTTTTCACTTCTGTACCGTCTTTTTTAAATAAAGAGAATACTGCACCTGCTAATGCTTTTTCATTTACACCAGTTTTTATTAAATCCACTGCACCACGTTTAACCTCATTTTTAGGATACATGTGAACATCATAGTTTAGCACCTTACCCTCTTTATTCGTTAATGGGATATCCACTGTATACGTATTGGGATTTAGATTAACATGTGGAGGTCCTGCCACTTCTTTCACCTCATAACGTCCTAGCGGAAGATCTTTTAATACAGCTTGTCCGTTATCATCTGTTACTACTTGATTTGGAGTGGCTCCCATTACAGGTTTCACATCTTCTTTCACGATTTTCCCATCGTTTGAAATTTTTTCAAAAGAAGCAACCCTTTTCACTTCAAACGTTACACCTTTTAATGGTTTCGCATCTTTTGGCACCTCTTGATTTGCAGAATCGTCACCTTCTGGTCCCTGCGCTCCATCTTTTTCTTGTTCATACTTATGAATCGTTAAAGTACCTTTAGATGGTGAATCTGCCTTTACTAATACACTAGACCATGTAGAAAATGTTAAGAATAACACTAAAAGCACACTAAATATTTTTTTCATTTCTCTTATCCCCTTTACTACTTCTATCATTTTAAAAATCTCTTTATTACTATTACCTTCTTAAAAGCAATAGTGTGCCAAGTATCAGATTTAAACGAATAACATAAAACATAGTCGTCCAACAATCCATTGTTTACAATCACTTATTCACTTTTCTTATCTTCTATTATTACGTTGTCTCTCCACATGATATATGTAATTTTCTCCCCTAAATTACACGTATATCTCTACTTCAAAAATCATTACATTTGTTACATAATAGCTTTCACTGCTAATTTCGACTAGTCACTTACTGTCAATCTATTCATTTCTCACTTCCTATCCCTATTTAAAATCCAACCTTAATCATTTTTAATACATATAAGTAATAACCAACAAATAAGTGTGACGATTCATATTTTACGCTACTGTCCAAAACTATTACCTGTATATTCAAATAATATGTGCTATTCATGTTAAATTATGGTATTATTCTTAGAAGTTTATAACTTTTATTTATATTTTTTATTAATAAAGATTTTCCGTTTCTACTTATGAAAAAAGGAATATATGTTTATTTAACTATTACGCATAACTGTAAGGAGGAAGAATATGACTAAAAAGCTCAGTCTAGTTGAGATAGAGTACATTTGCAATATGTTTTTCCAATATTTTGAAATTCCAGTTTGTTTTTTAGATTGTAACAAAAATATTCTTTTAGAATTCACATCAAAAAGTGATTCACATTCGTTGTATACATCAAAAATAGAACAGTTACATGTGCTTTTTCAGAGAAATGATACATATAATTTCCCCATCTTCAGAACTCACGAACATCTAGGGCACTTCATTTTAATTCACATAAAGAGCGATTATATGGTGAACGGTACTGTTATTATTGGGCCCTTGGCACATGTAAATTTTTCTACAAGTAAAACGGATAGTAACCTTAATTTCATTCCAAATTATAAAAGAACAAGAAACCATTATTTTTCATTGTCAGTCAAAGATCAAAATTTCTTTGTAAATATGGCAATATTGTTCTATAACATTTTCTATAAAAAAATTTCAGATGTAAGCACCTTTTCAAATAACAGTGACTCACTTCATATAAGTCATAGCAGAATCTTAAACGAAGATGTATATATTTCAATGCAAAAAGACGAATCCGTTTATCATAATTTATATATAGAGCAGCAACTGCTTGGTTCTATAGAAAACGGGGATAAAGAAACCGTACTCAAATATTATTACGAATTCCAACAAGAGACTCTTTCATCTTTATCTTCATTCCATCAATTAAGACGTCATAAAAACATTTGTATTTCATCCATCACGCTCGCTACTAGATATGCGATAAAAGGGGGACTTCCATCTGGGATTGCTTACAAAATTTATGATTTACATATTCAAAGAACAGAAGATTTAAAAGACAAAGAATCTGTTTGGGATTTATTAAAAAATGCTTTTTGTACCTTTGCAGACCGTGTAAAGGCACAAAAAACACAGCAACATTCACAGACTATCGCTATTTGCAAAAACTACATTTTTAAAAATATTTACAATCCAATATCTGTTAAACAACTTGCTAAATTTGCAAATGTGAATTCAGATTATTTATCTATATTATTTAAAAAAGAAGTCGGTATTTCATTAATTGAGTACATTCAACGTGAACGAATCGAAGAAGCAAAGAAATTATTAACTTTCACCACCTATCCTTTATCAGACATATGCGCTTCGCTTAATTTTAGCGATCAAAGTTATTTCACTAAAATTTTTAAAAAATTCACCAATGAAACACCTGGTAAATATCGGAAATCTCATGTTGTCATTTAGAGTGAAACTTCCATTAAAACAAAATGTTTTCAGTAACTCATCAATGGCAGATTAGAAGCACTCCCAGATTCATGAACTATAGGATTTATGCTTTTTCCAAACCAAAAAACACGTTACTATTCTTTTATTTTAATGAGAATAGTAACGTGTTTTTTTATGTAATGTAGTTTTGTAGACAGAACATGATCCAACTACAAATTTTTATAGAAGCCAAATGCACCGCTTAACTACTAAAATCTTATTAAGTAAAAAATCCATATTTTGTTTTACTTACTTTCTACTTTATTTCTTTTGAATAATGAACTCTTTTCTTCAAACGAATGATCCCTACTATTATTTTTGTATCTTTCTAAATTTGCGAACAAAAGTGAGTACTGTGCCTGTAATAATCATCAATATGCCGATTGCTGCACTGTTAGTTGTACTTACACCCGTCTTTGGCAGCTCCTTATATGTATATTCTTTTTTATCGCTATTACTGTTGTTTGAGATATTACTCTTATTTTCCTTATTAGCAAGGCCATTAGCTTTGCTAGTTTCTTTATCTTTCACTAATACTTTTTGTATTGCATTTACCTCATTACCCACGGAATCTCTAACACTATATATTATTTCATAAGTACCAGCTTTAGTTGTATCTATAGTTCCTTCATACGCTACTTTAGAAATAAGGTCACCGTCCTCTTTATCCGTAGCTGATACCCCTACCAATGGATCAAATTGATCACCCTCTGTAATTGAAGTTGTAGCAGGTACTTTTAGTATTGGTTTATCATTTTTAACTTCTTCTCTAACTTTGACCGTTACAGTTTGCTTCGCCGTTACTTCATGACCTTTAGAATCTGTAACCGTGTACGTTAATACGTAAGTACCGGCTTTAGTTGTATCTACTTCACCATCAACTTTGATTTTAGAAGTGAGATCACCGTCTTCTTTATCGATAGCTAATACTTCTGCCATTGGAACAAATGAATCTCCTACATGAATTGTCGCTCCAACAGGCACTGTTAATTTAGGTTCTAAATCTGATGTTTCTCCATTTCCCTCTACAATTACAGTCTGTGTTGCCGTTGCATTCCGCCCTTGAGAATCAACAACCATGTATTCCACAATGTATGTACCTGGTTTTGAAGTATCTACATCGCCTTTATGCTTTACTTTATTTGTTAAATCACCATCTTCTTTATCAACAGCTTTTACATTTCTCATTGGATCAAACGTATCACCTACACGTAGTGTAATCGTAAACGGTACAGTTAACTCTGGAGCTTGGTTTTCTGCTGTTTTTTCGTTCTCTTTCACCGTTCCTGTAATTTTTGCCGCATCAAAAGCATTTTGGACTGCTTGAACTTCAATTGAGTTCGCTCCATATTTATTAGTTGCCACTTTAAGGCATGCCAATTTCAATTCAGAGAAATTAGAAGTCATATTTAATTCATCAGTATTTGCATAATAGAAAATATCAAACATTCTATCTTCACCAATACCATTTACATTTACACCGTTATGAGTACCACCTTGTGCCATTAAATACGCAACTTTATTAATAATACTTGAGTTAAAATGAACGCCTCCATAATCCTCTCCATTTAAATCATTATATTTACTATAATCATCCGGATACGGTAGTCCTTCTGAAAAATTAATTGCAGTTGGATTTTTCATATTACGAAAAGTCGATCCAGTTTGTTCTCCTATTGTCCAGTTAAATTCCCCATTATTTATGTATTTCTCTATAGCCGTTCCCATAATATCAGATAATGCCTCGTTAATTGCCCCAGATTCTCCTGAAAATTCAAGGTTAGATTCACTTGATGTAACTGCGTGTGTAAATTCATGACCGGCTATATCGAACGCTTTTACCATGGGATCTCCATATAAAAGCATACTAATGTTATTAATATTAGTACTAAATGCATTCTCCCAATTTTCAGGATCATTTGTTCCTCCAGAATCCCATGCATGTACAACTGAAACTACTTTTTTTCCTTTATTATCAAAACTATTACGCTTATATTTTTCTTTATAAAAATCGTATACCTTTGTTGCTAAGAAATGAGCGCTTACCGCCTTTGGATCATTAAATGTTGTTGAAACACTAGTTGCTAGTATACCAGGATAATAACTTTCTTCATTTGTAATATCTCTATAATTTACATCATATGTCTCAATTCCTTGTCCTCTTGTGTAATCAGCAAGCGCATAATTCCCACTGGTCTGTTTAGAAATACCAAATGTACGAGTTACGCCTAAATCATCTTTTCCTGTTCCAGTTAATGATGTAAAATTGCTAGTTTTATTTTCCTTAACGGATTCAACATACTCTTCACTTATTTTCAAACTTGATTCTTGTACCATATCTTTTAACATTTCACCATTATGAGCATTCACTAAATAAGTTCCAGATACATAATTTGGTGTTGTAGCAGCAAATGTAACTTGATATGCATTGCTAGCCTGCCCATGATTTTCATCAACAAAAATAACTGCCTTAACTTCTGGCTCAGAAATAAATTTAGTATCGTTTCCGTACTTTTTATAAATATATTGTTTTGCTTCTTCTTTTGATAAATTAATAGGTTTCTTTAAATCTTCTTGTGTTAAATTTTGTGCGCTAGCTCCTGAAATGCTTTTAATAATACCTTTTTTATCTACGTGAGCAGTCAACTGGTGGCCATATACTTCTTTTCCTTCATATATTTGTTGCATGCGCACAAGTGTAGTTCCATCATAAGAACCACGTTTTTGAAGAACCTTGTAATCTACTCCTGTTTCTGCACTAACTTGTTTTGGAGACAAAGCATGCTCCGTATTTTCCTTAAGTGCATCTTTCACTACATTCTCTGGTACCTTTTTTGATGGTTGTGTCAGATTACCTGTACGGAACGAATCCTCTTGAATTTCAACTTGCATTTGACCAGGTTCCTCTGCATGACCTACTCCATATGGTGTTACACTTGTTAAAACGAATCCTGTAGTTAATGCAACTATAGCTATTTCTTTTTTATTTCCCATGATATTTACCTCGTATAAATTTCTATTATTTATATAAAACTGCTAAAATGTATACAATCTATTCCTAACATAAAAAGATGACTTTTGTAATCAACAAAAGCCACCTCTTTAATATGTAATATCCCTAAAATGTTTTTAATACATAATTTCTATACAAAAAAGAAAAAAGCATTCATTAACGAGCATTTTGCAATACTTTTATTAGGTCATTTATATTTTCAACTTTTTGCTGAAACTGATCAAGTCTGCTATGTAGCAATGAAGGATTTTTATCTTCAGTTGAAATAACTTGTTTTAATTCGTTTTCTAATTTTTCATACATATCAAAGAAATTATCAAATTCTACACTTACAAGCTCTTCATTTTCGCGATAGAATCTTTTTGCTTCTATATAAGTCATATATGATTTATTTAAAAATCCTAATGAAATTAAATATTTAGAAGTGTTTTCTTGATAAATAGCAATATCACACGCTATTTTAATATCAGAATAAGTCTTTTGAACGAGACAATGCAATTCAAAAATCTTAAACTTTAATCCATTATTCATTTCATCCCCTCCCATCGTATCTATTCTACATAAAATTAGAATATTATACAAAGAAAATTATTAGCATGAAATTGACAATTTAAAAAATAACTTAAGGATAAACAAAATCCCTCTCATTATAAATTATAGTTGCGGAGCATTTACCAACATAACAGCAAAATAAAAAGCGAAAAGAATAAATCTTTCCGCTCTTAGAGTAATAAATACATTTCATATTGCGCTAAAGAATTCTTTTCAAATCCACATTTCTTAAGAAAACCTTCCAGTAAATTATTGTTAGGAAACCCAATTGATAAACTTGATAAATTTAATTCTTCTCTTGCTACTTGTAATAATTTCATCCCAACACCAATATTTCTATAATCTTTGTCTACGAAAATAAAACTAATTTTACCTTGTTTATTTACACATAGAGAGCCCTTTAAGTCATTATCGACATATGCACCATAAAATACATTATTTGTTTTTTTGATATAATCAATATCATTTTGCCAATTTATATGGAAGTTTAACCATTTCTGAATTTCATCTTTAAAAGTTGGAAATTCTAATTGTTTTACTTCAATATCCTTACAATCTTTATTCATTATTTTAGTCAAATCATTTAAATTATAATAAGAAAGATCGTACACTTTTTCATAGCCCAACTTATTATAAAAATGAATCGCTCGGTCATTTCCTACAATGACTTCGAGAAAAAGTTGCTTACATCCATGTTGAATCGCCTCTTCTTTATGCAGTTCAAATAATTTTTGACTCACACCAATACCGCGGTAATTAGGATGAACCGCTAATGTTCCACAGCGCATAGTCTTAATACTTTCATAATCCTTTATACCACCTAGTATTACGCCAACAGGTTTGCCTTCTTCTAAAGCAAGAAAAGAATGTTCTAGCAAATTACCTTCTGGTCCCAAAAAACGTTGTATAAAATCCCCTTTTGAAACTTCCTTTTTAATAATGTAATCTGAAAATCCAACTTTAAAAGCTTCATATACTAAATCAATATTTACATCACTACACCTTTTATATTGAATCATAATATAATTATGCCTCCAATTACTTATGTTAAAACCCTCTAACTATCTATTATTTACTACATTAATCTCATAAACACGTAAAAAGGCAATTAAATGCTCACATGCTCTTTCGCATGCTAGCATTTTAAAGATTTTTTGTTCTTCTTTCGTTTTATCATTTGCTTGATCTGAAGCAGCTTTTAAACAGAGAAATGGTTTTTTATTTATTTGACACACATAGGCGAAAGCTGCTACCTCTTGATCAACTGCCAATGCTCCATATACGGTATGGAGTAAATATCTCATTTCTGAACTACGAATACGTTGATCTCCGGATAAAAATGTACCGAAATGTATTGGATCATATGATCGTATTTTTTTTATTCTTCTTACAAGTGATTTTGTTGTTTCAATAGGTGCTGTTCTACCGTTATATAAATTAAAAACATCTTCCCCTGAGCCAGCTGCAGTAACATCGTGTTGTATTGCGTTTAGTGCCACTACAATATGACCGTTTTTCACCTTGTTTGATAAACTTCCGCATATTCCTGTCATAAACAACTCATCTGGCTGAAACTCACTAATTAACAATTGTACACAACTAGCGCAGCTTACTTTACCGACACCAGTAACAACTGATATAATTTCCAGCTCATTAATAGTATGAAAATGAAATTCCCAAGCTGCTCTTTTTTCAACACGTTCACTCGGATAATGTTGATGCAAATACGTCAGTTCTGGTTCCCATGCAGATACAATTGCAATACGTTTCATTACACGCTTCACTTCCCCTATTGTCATTTAAATAAGTTATCTATACTTTCTCGTTCATAATCTGGAATCCATTCTTTGTATTTCTTATATGAATCTCGTATTATTTCTTTATTCTTCGCAATTACTTCACATCCTCTATCATCATACATAAACATCACAATATCTTTCTTTGCATTTATGAGAAATACATCTGGATAAGAGATTTCTTTTTTTCGTCCAAATCGAAGATACAGATCAGAAAAATCCTCATGATTAGCAGCTTGTATCAGCGGTTCATATTTAATATCTTTCGCAAGACATTTAAAAGAAAATTGATATGTACAATATAAAGTGAAACTTTAATCAGTGGTGCTCTTACTGCCCGGCAAATAGCGGGATAAATCTGCTTCTTCATCTTCAAATAAAAACGGTAACGTTTCTTATCTTATATGAAATCTTAAATCTCTTTTCTTAATATATTTATTGTATATATTTATTTTCTGTGGAGTTTTTATGTTTTCCTTTTTAAATCTATAAACATTTGTCACTACAAACACTACATTTTCTTTTGAAAATATGTCTTCAAAGTTGAGAAAAGTATTCCATATTTAAATCGTCGGTTCCTTCTACAATTTGATATTTATCTTTTCCGAAATCAAAATGTAAATGATTTTCCCACTGAGAATATAAGTAGGATCCTAATGTAACTCCTGGAAATGTTTGATTCATATATTCTTTTAACTGCATTTCCTTGTCCTTTCTACTGTACAATTCTTTTTAAATCCCAATATGCTTCTTCTAGCCACGGATGTATAACTTTCAATGTATCTTTCCTTTCCCACAAATATGAAATATATACAAAAGCTGCTTTTTCCAAAGATTTTCCCAATTCTTTTTTTATTTCTATTAAATATGGTGGTGTCCCTTTTTGATCCCATTCTATTTTATCTGCAACAAATAATACTAAATCCATCTTCGTTGCATGTTTACGCAACGTTGTATGGCAACAAATTGCATTTAAAATCTCTTCATCTTCGACTTTAAATATTTCTTTTGCGATTACCCTCGATAATTTTTGATGAATAATCATAGGAAACTTTCTTTCCGCTTCCACTATTGCTACACCAAATTCTTCAGCAACTGCAATCCGCTCCTCGTTTGGAAAAATGCCACTAATATCATGTAAATATCCTGCAATTGCTGCTTTTTCTTTATCTACGTGAAACTTTTCTGCAATCTTTTTTGCCTCATTTGCCACACGAATTGAATGTTTATATGTAAACTCTTTATTATATTTTAGTAGAAAAGCTTTAATATCATTGTCTATTTTTCCAGTTGGAGTAAATGAATATATATCATTACATAACATAGAAAATCCCCCTTATAACTAACTTTCATTATAATGTAGAATCTAAATATCCTTGTTATTTTATATTCGTTATTAATCTTTTTACTCCTTTTTAATACGTTACATGAAATTTTATACAGAATCATCGCTACAAGTACATAAATGTTTGATATTATAGTAATGTTGATGATTTGTAAGGAAAGGAACTACACAATGAATAAAAATATATTAATTATTGATGATGATAAAGAAATTGTTGAATTACTTGCTGTTTATTTGCGAAATGAAGGCTATAACATTTATAAAGCTTATGATGGCGATGAAGCATTGCAAAAGGTTTCTACATATGAAGTTGACCTTATGATTTTGGATATTATGATGCCAAAACGAAACGGATTAGAAGTTTGTCAGGAAGTGCGTGAAAATAATACTGTACCAATTCTAATGCTTAGTGCAAAAGCAGAAGATATGGATAAAATATTAGGCCTTATGACAGGTGCTGATGATTATATGATCAAACCATTCAATCCATTAGAATTAGTAGCTAGAGTGAAAGCTTTATTACGAAGATCCTCTTTCCAAAATGCTACTTCGCAAAAGAATGAAGATGGTATTATTCGTATTCGCTCTGTTGAAATACACAAACATAATCATACAGTTAAAGTAAATGGAGAGTACATTAAACTAACCTCTATTGAATTCGATATTTTATATTTACTTGCGAGTAATACAGGAAGAGTATTTAGTTCAGAAGAAATTTTCGAACGCGTTTGGAATGAAGATGGTTATGGTTCAAATAAGACGGTAATGGTCCATATTAGCAACTTACGAGATAAACTTGAAACAGTAATAAATGGAGAAAAATTTATTCATACTGTTTGGGGAGTTGGCTATAAAATTGAGAAATGAAGCATTTGATATATTAAAAGATATTCCTAAATGGAAACTTATTTTTTGGCTTTTATTAGCTATCACACTCACTCCTATTACTGAACTAATTATTTATCGCCTCGTTACGAGTGTAATTGAAAGTTCACTTACTCTAACCGAACTCGGTAAAGAATTCATTCGAATTTTTGGTTATGAAAAGTATAAAGGGATTAAAGAGTCTTTATGGATGATGATTGTATCTTATTTGTTTTTATTTTCTATTTTTTCATCCTATCTTTACATTTTTTATCGTCACGAGAAAAAACTTTATTATGAAACTTGTATAAAAAAAATGATAGAAGAAATTCGTTATATTGCAAATGGAAACTTCAATCATAAAGTTTCTATTGTAAATCATAATTATCTAGAAGAATTAGCAATCGGGGTCAATGAAATTGTTGAACAATTAAAAGTCTCAATTGATGAAGAAAGACAAGCGGAACAAGCAAAAAGTGAACTTATTACAAATGTATCACATGACTTACGCACTCCCCTTACTTCTATAGTTGGATACGTAAATTTAATCCATCATGATAATTATAGAGATGAAGTGGAATTGCGATACTATATTCAAGTCATTTACGATAAAGTAACTCGTCTTAATGCATTAATGAATGACTTGTTCGAATATACACGTGTTCAAAATAAAGAATTAAGCTTGTATTCTGTTCCTATTGATATTGTAGAGTTACTTGGACAATTAACTGTTCAATTCCGCATACAGGTTCAAGAAGCTAATATAGAATGTCGGCCTTCTTTCCCGTCTCAAAAGCTCATGGTATTAGCTGATGGTGACAAATTAGTGCGTGTGTTTGAAAATCTTATTATAAACGCTATCGCTTATGGAAGCGAAGGTCGCTATATTGACCTTACTGCTTATGAAAGTAATAATATGATTACAATTGATATAACAAATTACGGACAACCTATTCCTAGTACGGATTTACCTCATATTTTTGAACGTTTTTATCGCGTTGAGAAATCTCGCTCTACAAACACTGGTGGATCTGGACTTGGATTAGCAATTGCAAAAAGTATAGTCGAATTGCATAAAGGAACAATTGAAGTATATAGTGATGACGAAAAAACAACATTCACTGTAAAACTACTCCCATACAAATGTTAATGTTACAAATAAAAAGTTCAATTTCTTACCATATAAGAAATTGAACTTTTTCCATAATTACCCTAAATTTAATAATCCTTTATAATTCTTTAGAAATTCTTTACCTTTTCTTTCTTCCTAATTAAGCATTCCTTTTTACAATACTATTATTGATGTCATAATAGGAGGATCGCTTATGCAATTCTTAAAGAAATTCGCTATTTTATTATTATCTTTTTTTATTACTGCACTTATCGTTTTATATTTTTATCTTTATGTAAATGGTCCGATTATTCAAGCTAAATCAGCTATTTTAATAAATGCTAATTCAGGTGAAATTGTTTATAAAAAAAATGAAGAAACCCCAGTACAATCAGCTGCTTTATCTAAATTAATGACAGAATATATCGTATTGGAGCAACTAAATGATAAAAAGATACAGTTAGATGACTTCGTACAAATAAGTAACGAAGTTTTCCGAGTAGAAACAAGCCCTATACAAGTAACATCGAATGATAAAACAACGGTTCGTGATTTACTTCATGCATTGCTACTGGCAGGGAATAATCGTTCTGCACTCGCTCTAGCAGAACACATTGCTGGAAATGAAGATAACTTTACAGTATTAATGAATAAAAAAGCAAAAGAACTAAAGTTATTACAACCATCTCCATTTCTAAACTCTACTGGAATTAATAATAATACAAATAAACAATCAACTACAACAGCGATAGACGCAGCTAAACTAGCAGCACGATTAGTAAAAGATTTTCCAGATGTATTGAATATTACGAAACTAACCTCTTACCAATTTACCTTCAAAGATTCCCAGGTTTTCAATACGAATAAAATGATATATTCCCTTAATGAAAACATTAAACTTCAAGGTGTTGATGGCTTACAAACTAGTTTTTCAACTAACGGTAATTATAGTTTTGTCAGTACAGCAAAACTTGGAGATACTAGACTAATTTCAGTAATATTAGATGCAGATGAAGAAAACATTTCATTTATTGAAACAAAAAAGTTGCTACAGTATGGTTTTGATCCTTCCTCGTACTCTGCACTCCAAGCTTTTAAAGACGCCCTTACATCTTGGACAATATTGCTTCAGTTTAAAAATTTAATTATACAAACTATAATGATTTTTTTAATCATTACCACCTTAATGTTTTTACATATACGTCAGAAAAAATCCGAGGATTTCAATTAAGAAATCTTCTTATATATAGAACCGACTTGCGCTTGAGATGCAAGTCGGTTTTTAATTCTATCATCCTCTTCCAAGCAAATTTGCTGAAACTGGTTGCAAGTTTAACTCTCTCGCCCATATAGATAGCTGACCAATATGATAAATTTAATATCCCATTACATGTCTTAAAACCTATGTTTTTTGAGGCATACATCCATCTCTGTTTCCTTTCGTTGTGTTCGTTTGTTTAGTTTAAATGGGTTAATCTATTAATTCTATTAAATCCAACAATTGAACTATTACACTTTAAAGTTCTACTCATATACTATAGTAGATTACTAGAAAGGAGGCTTAACTATGGATAGTTGCGTTGTATTTGTAAACGGACAACCTTTTTTAGTTCTTTCAGTAGCTGGTATTGAAATTGCTAGATTAGAGATTTCCCTTCAAGTAGCATTAGCTCTAAGAGTGCTTGGGATACCAATCTGTGATTAATTACCAAATTAATAAAAAAAGAGGGCATTAGCCCTCTTTTTTTATTTTCTTCTCACCTTTTCTTAAAAACAAACAAAATTTAAATTTTATTTTTTATATTGTAATGAAAATCCGAAAAATTAACCCATTTTATTCAATAAAAAAGAGCTCCACCCATACCTCATTATCCGTTTCTAAAAAATTAGAATTCGATTAATTACAAGAAAATTTAAATATACGAACGTTACATAAAATACTTGTTAGAATAGCTGTCCCTCACACTATTTATTTCGCCGACGTTATATAATCAAAGCACACAATGATTAACTTTTTATACGGCTTATTTTAAGTGTGCTAGCATTCTAGGCTAGATGATCATGACTGCAAAAAAAACTTCAAGTTCTCGTTTATATAAATCAGATAACGCTTTCACTTTTTGAATCGATTGATAATCTTTAAATTGCGGTTCTCTATCTTCTTATCCTTGAAGAGCACTAATCCAACTATACTCTACATCTACAATATGAAATAATGTTTCTAACATACCCCCAGTTTGCAAAGTAAATCTTCCTCTGAAAGTTGTTCACACCACTTAAACCAATCATCTCTTACTTGCCAATTATATTGAAATAAAGTGTACACATTTATCTCTCTCTTACTTCAATTATCCACCTAACAGCATCTGTTATACATTTAACCATTAACAATCACTTCTCTTCGGCCAAGTTCCTCTACAGCGTGATTAATTATTTCACTTACAGATAAAGAACCATCCAATATGATATCTGAATTCGGCTTAACAGTATGAATTGCCTCTAAATAAGCTTTTCTCGCATATGTCATGTAATGTTCCAAATCATTATGTATTTCATCTATTGTACCTTCCTTAAAATCTCGCAAAATCCTTCTAGCCATCGCAATATCTAAAGGCGTATCAATAAATATAGTTACATCAATGAATTTTCGCATCTCACTATTTAAGTATGCAAAAGGATAATCTACAATAATATAGTCTAAGGTATTATTTTGTATAAGTTGCTCAATATCATGAATTAATGGTGTTAATACCCACTCGTCGTAATTCGCCCCATCATCAATCCATTTACAAATATCAGCAGGAGAGTTATCAAATGTATAACTATCAAAATATAGAGCTTTTGAGTTTTTAAACTTATGCTTTAATCTTTCTGTAATTGTAGTTTTACCTCCTCCCGAAACAGCTGCAATTGAAATTATTTTTGTTTTATTATCCACTATACCCACCAAACCCCTTTATTAACATAATATAATTATAAATTACTATCGTTGCTACTTCTTCCATTCATATTCTAACATACTCATTTCCCATAAATTCCAATACGTTTCTCCTACTCTTTTTGACTCTCTTAATAAGCCTTCTTTTACAAACCCTATTTTTTCGTAACATGAAATGGCCGATGTATTAAAATCATACACACCAAGAGTTACTCTATGTAGTTTTAATTCGTCAAAAGCAATATGAAGTACTGCTTTCATCATATGTTTTCCTATAGAACGTCCTCTCATCTTCGTATTACCAACTAATACTTTTCCAATTCTAGCGGACTTATTAATATTATCTATTTGCCCAAGCGAAATATGTCCAATAACGTCTGAAGTCTCTTCATCTACCACTTTGAAAGCGAGTGTATTTGCACTTTCTATATACTTCTCTAATTGCTGTTCGTCTAAAGGAAATGTGAATGCATTTCCTGACCATTGTATTAGAAATTCTTCGGAATTAATCCAATTTATTAATTGTTTAAAATCAGATTTCTTAAAGCTTTCTAGTTTAATCACTTCCTTGCTCCTTTCGTACATCATGCTTTATAACCTCAAACTTATTTCTATATAAAGAATATATTCTCCTTTTATATAAAATTAAAATAAAGCCATTCATGTGAATGGCTTTACAAAAAAGCAGCATAATTATGCTTTGTTTGCTACATCAATACCATTAAAATCAAAGTCAGCAGTAACCGTTGTAACCGGTGGGAAAATTGCTTCAATTTTGCAAATGGAAATAATTACTCCAACCGATCCAGGAATAGCCGCAAGCCTAACTACATCACAACTTACAGACGAAACAGTACCTACATAAGTACGTCCCTCTGTATTAATTTGAACTGTTCGATTAATTAATTTCTTAAGTTCATCTCTAATTCCTTGTACACAAGAATTATCACATTTCTCATGCTGTTCTTTTTTACACTCTTCGAATACTTCCCAACAATCATCTTGTTTACATGTACACTTCTTTTTACAATTATTAAATCGAGAACCCAATACCTCACCCCCTAATCCTTTCTATTAGTAAAGTATGTCCACTAGCTTAAAAGGGTACGAGGCAAACACATAAAAAGAAAAAAACAAACAATTGTACCAAACTTTCTTTTCATTATTCATTATAAAAACAGACTTCTCCTAATTAAAAGCTTTTTAATGAGCGGCCGTGAATTTAGTCCTACTCCATTTAATGTTTAGACACCACTTTCTAAAACAAACCTTTTTTCTTTTAAATAAGACGCCCCTTAAAAACACACTAGATTTCCCCATTAACTCACATATACATAGACTTTATTTGTGGATTTCCCATTTTTCATTGTGAAATATACATTTAAAAAGCGTACTCGAAAATAAGATATTATTTGTAATCAGAACATTTTCTTCAACAAGTGTTTATTGAAAAATACCATAACTAGTAGTAGTTCTCTCCACTTTCTCTTAAAAATTAGCATAGTTTGTATGAATTCTATATCGAGTAGAAGACACTCTATCATATAAAGATAAAATAGTAGGTTAATAAACAAGCCATTTTTTTATTAAAACATAGAATAATATGAACACTATTGAAAGGAGGTAGAAATAAATGTCCTGGAAAAATGATTGCTGGAGTTCTCAGAAAAAGCATTGTTGTGATGATTGGTGGAAATCTAAAGAAAAGCATCATTGTGATGATAATTGGAGTTCTCAGAAAAAGCATTGTAATGATGATTGGTGGAAATCTAAAGAAAAGTGTCATTGTGATGACGATTGGAGTTCTCAGGAAAAACATTGTAATGATGATTGGTGGAAATCTAAAGAAAAGTGTCATCGTGATGATGATTGGAGTTCTAAACGAAATAAGTGTCGTTGTAAATGTTTCTTTATTTGTTGCCATTGTAAAAGAAAAAATTGGTAATATTTTTAATGTCAACGTAAAGGAAAGAATATGTCTTTTGGAACCAATCGGACTTTTCCGGAAAGTTGATCCCTCACCTACTTCCTTGCTTTTGCTGAATTTTTAGATGGGGGCATTACTGCCCGGCAAATACTAGAATGTAATATATAAAAAGCTGACTGCTTATAGTCAGCTTTTTATATATTAACACGTAAAGGTTTAAACAGACATATAAGCAGTCACGCTTTGTCATCACCTTGTTGTTGTAAATTAGTATTTCTACATTGAATAGACATTCCATAATATCGTATTTTGATTAAAACTAAAAAACATACTTAACACTAATAGTAAAATTTTTCTTCTTCATCAAATTCACTTCTTTTCTTTTTATAAACATAAAAAAAAGGATCTCTATTTATATAGAGATCCTTTCTAACTTTATAATTTACTAGACTGTAACCCCTGAATAAACGGAACTACCTCAGGATTTACAAGCGATGATAAATCACCTAATTCTTTTCCTAAGTAAGCTGCTTTAATAACACGGCGCATTACTTTAGAATTACGTGTTTTCGGTAAATCTTCTACAACGTGGATGTCTTTAGGACACAACGCTTTTCCAATATGAGAGTTTACTAAACTCATTAATTCTTTCTTTAATTCTCCTGTGAATGTTACATGATCTCTTAACACTACAAAACAATGACAAACTTCACCTTTTACTTCGTCAGGTACACCAATTGCAGCAGCTTCGATTACATCGTTATGTTTCACAAGAATAGATTCATATTCAGCAGGTCCAATACGTTTACCTGCAATATTTAACGTATCGTCTGAACGCCCTGTGATGATATATTGTTCACCATCGTAAATGACCCAGTCACCGTGGACCCATTTATTTTCAAAACGCGACCAATATGTGTTTACGTAACGTTCATCATCTTCCCAGAAGCTTTTCGTCATACCTACCCAAGGTTTCTCTAAGCATAATTCTCCGACTTCATCTCGAATTGGTTTACCTTGATCATCCAGTACGACAGCTGCCATTCCTGGTAAAGATGCGTTAAAACTAATCGGTGCTATTGGCTTAATAAGAACATTACCGAAAATCCCACCAGAGATTTCAGTTCCACCTGAGTAGTTACAGATTGGGACATTTCCTTTTCCAACTGTTTCAAACAGCCACATCCATGGATCAGGATTCCAAGGTTCTCCTGTTGATGCGAATACTTCCAAACTCTTTAAAGAATGTTTATTGACATACTCATCACCTTTTGCCATCAATGCTCGGATTAACGTTGGCGAAATACCTAGATGAGTAATCTCATATTTATCAACTGTCTCCCATAACCGGTCTGCTTCTGGGAAGTCTGGAACACCTTCGTACATAACCATCGTTGCTCCATTAATGAGTGAACCGAATAATAGAAACGGCCCCATCATCCAGCCCATATCAGTTACCCATAATACACGATCACCTTGTTTAATATTCATTCCAAATCCTGCATCAAAAGCTGCTTTCAAAGGAAATCCTGCATGCGTGTGTACTGTTCCTTTCGGCTTACCAGTCGTTCCTGATGTATAAATAAGCATTAATGGATCATCACTTTGCATTTCCTCGGCATGTATGAATGGTTTTTCTTTTTCTAGCGTACTCCACGAAAAATCATAGTTATGTGGTGTAAAATCATTTCCTGCATGACGAACGATAACAACTTGTTCAACAGTTGGGCAATACTCACAAGCTTTATCTACTTCATCTTTTAAAGAAACAATTTTACCGCGGCGTGAAAATCCATCTGCGGTAATAATCATTTTTGAACCTGCCGCTTGCACACGTGTCATGACTGCATCAGACGCAAAGCCTGAGAATATTGGTGAAATAATTGCTCCGATTTTCATTACAGCTAGCATCGCAACAACTGTTTCTGGAATCATCGGCATATAAATTGTTACACGGTCACCTTTCTCAATACCCGCGTGTTTCAAACCATTTGCAACACGACTTACCCAGTTGTCAAGCTCTTCATATGTAAATGATTTTGAAGTTCCATTTTCCCCTTCGTACTGAAGTGCTGGCTGTATTCTCGTGTCTTCATCCGCAAGCCAGCGGGATAAAGCTGATTCTACAACGTTACATGTTCCGCCATTATACCACTGTGCAAACGGTGTACCATTTTCTAAATCTAACACGTCTGTATAAGGTTTCATCCATTGATAGCCTACTGCCTTTTCTGCCTCTCCCCAAAACCAAGCTGTTTCCTCGATAGATTTATTATAAAAAGTTCCATAATCTTCATATCCCAATGATTTCATCCAACCATATAAACGTGTTTTTTCCTTGTACTCTTCTGTTGGAAACCAAACTGCTTGTTTCAATGTTTTCCCCTCCTTAACTTTTTGAGCAAGAAAGCCCTAAATAGGGCTTTTAAACTGGATATACAGGATGTTTACGATCCGTGAATACTTGATATTTACTCATATACATTTCGAAACGTCCTTTTAATTCTTCACGTAAATTGTTTGGATGAACAATACCATCAATCACCATCTCTGATGCTAAATGATAAATATCAATATCTTTCTTATACTCTTCACGTTTTTCAGCAATGAAGCTAGCACGCTCTTCTTCTGGTAAAGCTGCAATTTTATTTGCATATACAGCATTAACCGCAGCTTCTGGACCCATTACCGCAATAGAGGCTGTCGGTAATGCCAGGCAACAATCTGGTTCAAATGCTGGACCTGCCATCGCATATAAACCAGCACCATATGCTTTACGAACAACGATAGAAATCTTCGGTACAGTTGCTTCACTCATTGCAGAAATCATTTTTGCACCATGGCGAATAATACCAGCACGCTCTACTTTTGTTCCAATCATAAATCCTGGTACATCCGCAAGGAATAATAATGGAATATGATATGCATCACATAAATTAATAAACTTAGCAGCTTTATCAGCTGAATCATGGAATAATACGCCGCCCTTCATACGCGGCTGATTTGCAATAATACCAACAGGCTTACCATCAATACGTGCTAAGCCTGTAATTAGCTCTTGAGCAAATAATTTTTTCACTTCATAGAATGAACCTTCATCAATAACTCTATTAATGAGATCTTTCATATTGAAAGGAGCATTTTGATTTTCTGGAATGATTTGTTCTAACGTTTTATCGAATTGTTTCGGTTCTTGAGGTGTAACCAATGGAGTCTTTTCTAAGTAGTTATTTGGAAAATATGAAATGTATTGTCTTGCTTGTGTAATCGCATCTTCTTCTGTCTTGCATAAAACATCTCCGCATCCTGATACAGAGCAATGCATACGAGCTCCGCCCATCTCTTCTAAAGTTACCTTCTCACCGATAACCATCTCAGCCATACGAGGAGATCCTAAATACATAGATGCATTTCCTTCTACCATCATTACAACGTCGCAAAAGGCTGGAATATAGGCACCACCAGCTGCAGAAGGTCCAAATAATAAGCATACTTGAGGAACTTTACCTGATAATTTCACTTGATTATAGAAGATTCTTCCTGCACCACGGCGCCCTGGGAACATTTCTACTTGATCTGTAATGCGCGCTCCAGCAGAGTCGACTAAATAAAATAACGGAACACGTAGTTTTTCAGCTGTTTCTTGAATACGTAAAATCTTTTCAACTGTGCGTGATCCCCATGATCCAGCTTTTACAGTAGAATCATTGGCCATTACACATGCAGTACGACCATGTATTTTACCCGTTGCCGTTACAACGCCGTCCGCAGGTAAGCCTGTTTGTTCACAGTTAGCAAATAATGCATCTTCTACATATTCGCCATTATCAAATAGAAGCGCTAAACGATCTCGAACAAATAATTTTCCTTTTGCTTTATTTTGTTCATGATACTTTGGTGCGCCGCCTTGTTTAATCGTTTCAACTCGTTCTTCAAATGAATTAGATTGTTGTTTTTGATCTAACATATTTACTCCCCCTTATACGTTGGTGTGCGTTTTTCCTTAAATGCTTGTAATCCTTCTAATCTATCTTTCGTATGGATTACACCTTCATACGCTTGTTTTTCCATTTGTAATCCGGTATGTAAATCAACTTGAATACCATTTGAAATTGCCTCTTTTGCTAATCGAACAGCAATAGGTCCATTACTAGCAATTTTCTCTGCTATTTCAATCGCTTTCTCTTCAAGTAAATTAGCTGGTACAACAAATTCTACTAAACCATATTCTTTTGCTTCTTGCGCTGAAATACGTCTACCTGTATAAATTAATTCTTTCGCTCTACCAACACCAATTAATCTCGGTAAGCGCTGTGTACCACCCGCTCCTGGTATAATTGCAAGTGTCGTTTCAGTAAGACCAAGACTTGCAGATTCAGCAGCAATTCTAAAATCACAAGCTAAACTTAATTCCGTACCACCACCAAGTGCGATTCCATTTATAGCAGCAATAACTGGCTGTGGTAATTGTTCAACCATCTCCATAGTCGTGCGAATCATACTAACAGCATGGCGAACTTGTTCCTCATTCATACCAGCACGTTCTTTTAAATCAGCACCAGCACAAAATGCTTTTTCACCAGCACCTGTTAGAATAACTACACGCGTATTGGACTCTTCACTTATTTGAGTTAATATGTTTTGTAACTCTTCTAATAACGCTAAAGATAATGAGTTTGCTTGTCTTTCACGATATAACGAAATCTTTACAACGTGAGGTGTTACATAATCAACTGAAATGTTTTGTAATTGTAGCATCTTCTCACCTACTTATCGTTTTATGTTGAAGCGCTCTATACACATGACTCGGTAATTGGATATTTAGCTTACTTTGAATAAATTGACTAGCTCGCAATAACTTTTCTTCGTCTATATTCGTTTGAACTCCTAATTTATGGAGCATATGTACTAGGTCATCAGTAGCAACATTACCTGATGCTCCTGGTGCATAAGGGCAGCCCCCGAGTCCACCACAAGAACTATCAAATGTTGTAATACCGTATTCTAATGATTTAACTACATTTGCTAGAGCCATTCCATACGTATTATGAAAATGCATGGCAAACTGCGAAGCATCATACTTCTTTAATAGATGTTCTAATACTTGTTCTACTTGTAATGGATTCGCTACACCGATTGTATCCCCAAGAGAAACTTCATAAATGCCGTATGAAAATAGTTGATTACATAATTCGTCAACTGCTGTGACACTTATATCCCCTTCATAAGGACATCCAAATACAGTAGAAACATAACCTCTTACCTTTTTCCCTTCGAATAATGCCTGTTTTGTTATATCTTCGATTACTACTAACGCTTCTTTAATCGATTTATTAATATTACTTTTATTATGAGATTCACTTGCTGATAAAAAAACATTCACCTCATCTACATTTTTCAAAAAAGCTCGTTCCAAACCATTTTGGTTCGGAACAAGCGCAGCATATGTAACATTTGGATCCCTTTTCAGCTCAGAAAACACATCATTTGCATCCGCTAATGCTGGGACCCATTTTGGGTGAACGAATGAGGAAACTTCAACATACGACAATCCTGCTTCTGTAAGTAGTTGAATCCATTTTACTTTATCTTTTGTGCCAACAATCTTTTTTTCATTTTGTAAACCATCACGTGGTCCTACTTCTTTAATGACAGCAAAATTAGGTAGTTTCAATTCGCTTCCCCCTATATCTCCCTATTCAATTTCTAATAATACATCTCCTTCATTTACAAAATCGCCTTCTTGCACATTAATTTTCATAACTGTGCCGGCTTCTTCTGAAATGATTGGAATTTCCATTTTCATAGATTCTAAAATGACGACATCCTGCTCTTCCTCTACTGTATCTCCTACTCCTACAACAATCTTCCAAACGTTTCCTGCCATCGATGCGTATACTTTCGTCATCATTTTTTCCCCCTTAATATTGTTAGATCTTATTTTTTAACGAGTTGTTTCGTTACAAAACCCGTTGTATAAATACCCGCTTTGAACACTTCGTCTTCCAAAACTTGCAGTAGCATTGGCGTGTTCGTTTTAATACCTTCTACTTTTAATTCTTCTAGAGCATCATGTAATTTCGAAATTGCTTCTTCACGAGTCTCGCCATGTGCAATGACTTTCGCAATCATTGGATCATAGAAAGGTGTAATCGTTACATGATTTTCTAAGAAGTGATCAATTCGTACATTTGACGGTAATGTTAAATCTGTAATTTTCCCAGGTGACGGGAAGAATGTTTTCGGATCCTCTGCATAAATACGAGCTTCAATGGCATGACCACTACGTTTTACATCATCCTGAGTAAATGATAGTTTCTCTCCACTTGCGATACGGAGTTGCTGTTCTACAAGGTCTAATCCCGTAATTTCTTCTGTCACTGGATGCTCTACTTGTAATCTCGTATTCATTTCTAAGAAATAGAAATTTTTCTGATTATCTACAAGAAACTCAACTGTACCTGCATTTGTATAGCCAAGTGCTTTGGCAGCTTGTACAGCAACTTCTCCCATCGCCTTTCGTGTACCTTCATCTAAAAATGGTGAAGGTGCTTCTTCGATTACTTTTTGATTTCGGCGCTGTACCGAACATTCACGCTCCCATAAATACACTGTGTTACCATGTGTATCTGCTAAAAGCTGAATTTCAATATGATGCGCATCTGCTATATATCGCTCTAAATACATTTCTCCGTTACCGAAGAAGTTTTGCGCTCTTGTTTTATTACTTTCAAACGCTTTGGTGAGCGTTTGCTCAGTTTCCATCAACTGCATACCAATGCCTCCGCCGCCTGCGGATGCCTTAAGCATTAATGGATAACCAATTTGTTTTGCAATTTCAATTGCTTCTTCAGCAGTTTCAATATTTGTAGTAATACCTGGGACTACTGGGACATCTGCTGCTTGCATTGCGATACGTGATTCAATTTTACTTCCCATCTTCGTAATGATTTCTTCTGAAGGACCGATAAATACGATTCCTTCTTCTTTGCAGCGAACCGGAAAAGACGGATTCTCTGATAATAAACCATAACCCGGATGAATGGCTTCTGCATTTGTCTTCTTAGCTATTTCAATAATTTTTTCAAGGTTTAAATAGCTTTCTTGAACACGCGGTCCACCTACTAAGTAAGCTTCATTTGCCATTTTCACATGAAGGGCATTTTCATCTGCTTCAGAATAAATAGCAACAGTGCGAATGCCAAGTTTTTGACAAGTTTTCATAATACGAACAGCGATTTCCCCGCGATTCGCAATTAATATTTTTTGAAACATAGTGATTCCTCCCTTTTATCTACATCCTAAATGTCTAGCAATTACGAGACGTTGAATTTCAGAAGTTCCTTCACCAATTTCTAATAGTTTCGCATCACGAATATGTCGTTCAACTTCATATTCACGCATATAACCATATCCACCATGAATCTGTACTGCTTGATTCGCAATACGGCTTGCTGCTTCCGATGCAAATAGTTTTGCCATTGCCGCTTCTTTGCCGAAAGGTTTATCGTTATCTTTTAACCAAGCTGCTTTATGTACTAAATTGCGTGCTAGCTCTACTTCAGTCGCCATATCAGCTAATTTAAATTGAATCGCTTGGAAATTAGAGATTGACTTTCCAAATTGTTGACGTTCTTTCGCATATTGTAATGCACGTTCAAAGGCTGATTGCGCAATACCAACTGCCAATGCTGCGATTGAAATACGCCCTCCATCAAGTGTATATAAAAATTGTTTAAAGCCTTTATTTACATCACCAAGAATATTTTCTTTCGGTACACGAACGCCATCAAGTACGATTTCACAAGTATTAGAAGCGCGAACACCCATCTTATCGTAAGGACTTGAAATCGTTAATCCTTCACTCGTAGTAGGCACGATAAATGCAGAAATACGTTTTCTACCATTCTCTTCAATACCGTTGACAGCGGTTACAATAATTGTATTTGCATACTCTGCGTTTGTAATCCAACACTTCTCACCACTGATTACATACTCATCACCATCTAATACCGCTTTCGTTTGAGTACCACCTGCATCTGATCCAGCATTCGGCTCCGTTAATCCGAAGGCACCTAATGTTTTACCTGACGCCATTGGAACTAAATACTTTTGTTTTTGTTCTTCTGTACCGAAATAATAAATTGGAGAAGCACCTAATGAAATTGTTGCAGCATAGCTTAAACCGGTGCCACCACAAGCGCGACCAATTTCTTCAACTGCTAACGCATACGATACCGTATCGCCACCTGAACCTCCATACTCTTCTGGGAATGGGATGCCTAATAATCCTAGTTCGCCCATTTTTTGAAATGTTTCATATGGAAACTCTGCAGTTTTGTCATAATATACAGCTTTCGGTGCGATTTCCTTTTCAGCAAAGTCACGTACCATTTCTTTAATCATTTGTTTTTCGCGAGTTAGAGTAAATTCCATTCCGCTACACACCCCTTATCGAATATTGAGTTTCGACAGCGTGCGAGTTTCTACTACAAACATAACAACTTAAAAGACAAGAATATTAGTTAGACAATTGCTACAATTCTGTCATAACTTAATTTTAAAACAGATTCTGTACTAATGCACAAAAAAATTCCTACATTGTTCTACAACAACATAGGAGATTTTGTGTCGAATTATGTAATTTATTGTTTAATAATCTCTACCTTTTCCCGAATCAGAAATTTCTACTAATGCTTCAGGGTATGGTTCGAAATACGTTTGTCTTAATAAATACTTTTCATCAAATCGAATAGCCCATGATTTTAATATTGTAAGTAAACTACTAAGTGGTATTTTCTTTTCTGCATACTTTTGTAACAGTTCTATAAAATGATCTTTTTCTTGTTTTTTTAACTTTGTTTTAAAATATCCAAAAATGTGCTCGCATACATTTACATTCGATGTATAACGGGGCGCACGCATAAATAATTCATATAAAGTCTTCTCATAGTTTTCAAATACCACTTCAATCTTTTCATTTTTGTGATTTGCAATTATACGCCCTAATTCCTTTTGTTTCACCTGATTATATGCCATAAATAAATATTTATTGTCCGACTGAAACGATACAAGTTCTTTCATATTTTTATTGTGTTTAATCATTTTGTAATATGCGATTGTAAATAACCTTGTAAAGAAATGCTCTCTAATAATAAAATTCGACAATCTACCTTCCTCTTCAATAGGAAGATGCGAAAATTTTTTTACTACTGCTCCGCCAAATAAGCCAGCTCCTTTTCCCTTTGCTGGCGCTTTTTCAAAACCAGAATAAATTTTCACATCACGCGTACCACAACTTGGTGAACGATTCTTTAAAATAAAACCATCCACATCCGGTATCGTTTGTAAAAAGTCATTTGAAAACTGCTCCATTTTTTCAGTTACATCTTCTCGTGTCGACGTTTGCACAAGTCTATTCTCACCATTTTCTTCTACAATTCGTATCGTTTCACGAGGAGTCCCCAATCCAATCTCCACTTCTGGACAAACAGGTATAAATGTAACAAATGGCTGCAAATTTCGTATTGTTACATCTGGAATCATCTCTCCATTATAACGACAAGCATCAAATTCTAAACACTTACTTACGACGATTGTAGGTTTTGCAAATTGTCGCATCTTATTACCTCCTTATTGCTAGCCCGTATAATATAAATTGTACTAAGATTAACATTTTAAGCAAAGTTTGATTCAGTTATTTTTATGAGAAATATATATCCAATGATATATTAACAATCATTCAACTCTATTTTCTATAAATGTGCGCCCTATTAATGAGGGTTTAGATATTGTGAAATGAATAATACACACATGCTTCGGAGAAATTAATGATTAAGAAAGGAGGGATTGTTATGAAAAAGAAATTATCATCTATTTTAAGTGTTTTAGCACTATCTATTATGTTTTTAGGTACATCTACGCAAGCTGAATACGATGGAAATAATATGAATAGAGTTAATAACACTGATATTTCAACTCGAGTAAATGACAATAACTTAGACAGAGTTAATAATGATGTAAGAACTCGAAATGTAAATACAACAAATGATTTAAATGATAATCGTGATAAAAATAATAATTGGGCTTGGCTTGGTTTATTAGGACTAGCAGGATTATTAGGTCTTAGAAGAAGAGACAAAGAAACACGCTGATTTAGAATGTTTTTAGTAAACAAGTACTTATTTATCAAAAATATATAATGAAAATAAATCGCCTTTTTAAAGGCGATTTATTTTTACTAAAAAGTAATGTATGTAATTCACACTTCAACGATTAAAATCGTGGAGTTAATCCATACAATATAAATTGAATCGTATTTTCAATTTCCGCTTCATCATTCCATTTTTCTTCAGGCAATAATAAAAATCGTGTTAATAATAAACCTAATACAGCTGATAAAGTAAGACGTAGTACGGAAGATGGTGGTATCTCAATAATTTCCCCTTCTTCTTGAAATTTCACAATCAACTTTTTGAAATGTGAAAACAGTTCTGTTTCTACTAATTGCTGTATTTCATTTTTCAGTTCTGGTTGGAATGGCACCTCTTGAATTAATATTTTTATCATAGGAAAGTGTTTTTGAGCAAATTTAAACCTATTATGAATTACAACCCTTAAAAGTCCTTCGTATGATTCATAATCCGATTTAAATATTTCTTTTGCAAAGGTTTGTACGAAAAATGGTGCAGCGAACTTAGTTAAAGTTGGCATTACGACCGCTAGTAATAAATCTTTTTTTGTTTTATAGTAGCGGAAGATGGTTCCTTCCGCTACACCAGCACGCTTTGCAATTTCACTTGTTGAAGTTGAAGCGTATCCTTTTTCTCCAAACATATCAACAGCCGCCTCTAATATTCGCATTTGACGTTCATTTCGTTTATCCGTATTAGTTGCAGCTATTAATTCCTCCAGCCAATCCTTCTGCATTTATAAAGCTCCTTTTTGTCATTATTATATTTTGCGATGTTTCTTTAAAGCAAATACATTTCCTACTGCAAATAATAGTGAAAAAAGTAATAATACAGTAAGATCTAATACAATCTCTGTAAACCCTTGATTCCGAATCATCACTTGTCTCATTGCGTCAGCGCCGTATGTGAGTGGAAATACTTTCCCTAACATTTGTAGCCACTTGTTCATAGATTCCATTGGAAACAATCCAGAAAAGAAGATTTGTGGCACAATAACAAGCGGTATAAATTGAATCATTTGAAACTCATTATTTGCGTATGCCGATAAAAACGTACCTAATGTTAGTGCAGTTAAAGAGAGCATACATGTAATAAGTAACGTTAGCCATATGGAGCCAGCTACGTATAAATCTAAAATATAAACGGAAAAACTTACGATAATAATGGATTGTATAAAGGCAAAGATTCCAAAACCAATAATATAACCTGCGACTATTTCCCATCTTCTTACTGGGGTGGATAATAACCTTTCTAGCGTACCACTTAAACGTTCTCTTACGAAAGATACACCTGATAATATAAATACAAAGAAAAATGTAAAGAAACCAATTAATACAGGACCAAGCCCATCAAACATCGTAAAGTCTTTAGAGCCATGTAAATAATTTACTTCAGGTTTCATAATCGATACATCATTCTTCTCTGTGCTTTTTTGCAATACTTGAAGTACAGCACGATTTTTTGACGAATCACTACCTTCCAACAGAAGTTTCATTTTTCCATTCTCTATTCGAAATACTGCATCTACCTTTTGTTTTTCCAACTCAGAAATCGCCTTTTCCTTACTGTATTCATAAATTGACGCTTCTTGATTTTTCATCACTTTTACTATTTGAGCGGGCATATCAACAACAGCAATTTGCGGTATATAGTCTTTCTGTGTAAACACTAGTGACAAAAGCCAAAGTAATAACATCGGTGCTCCAAACATCATTGCTAACGAACGCTTATCTCGAAAAAATTGACGAATAATACGTATGATTACACCAGTAACTCTCATGATGGCACCACCTCTTCTAGCAAAAAGACATCTTCAATCCGTCCAGATGACACGCGTTTTTTCAATTCTTCAGTTGTTCCAACCGCAACTAGTTTCCCTTCTCTAATTAACCCTAGACGCTCACAAAATTCAGCTTCATCCATAATGTGCGTCGTTACAATAATCGTTGTGCCTTTCTTTTTAAGATCATAAAATTTTTCCCAAATCGTTTTTCTAAGAAGCGGATCTATCCCCACTGTAGGCTCATCTAAAATTAATATTTCTGGTTCGTGAAGGAGCGCTATTGCTAATGATAAGCGTTTTTTCATTCCACCTGAAAATTGTTGTACTTGCTTTTTCATATACTGTGACAATTGTACAAGTTCAAAAACCTCTGCAATTCTTGTCTTTTTACGTTTTCCCTTTAGTCCATACATCGTTGCTATAAAATCTGCATTTTCATATGCTGATAATTCTTCGTATAATGCATCCGCCTGGGCCATATAACCAATTCGTTTCATCTCATTTAAATTAGGCATATTAGTATTATTAACAAGCACTTCACCTTTCGTTGCCTCATTAATACCTGCAATCATTTTAATGAGCGTTGTTTTACCCGATCCAGAAGGTCCAACAAAACCAAAAATCTCTGCTTTTTCAACTTGCAATGAAAGATTGTGTAACACTTCTTTTTTTCCAAAACTTTTTGATACAGTCCGTAAAATAATTGAAGGTTGTTGCACGTTTCATCCTCCTTTTCTAATAAAAATGAGTGAGTACTCACTTTTATTTTACTCTTGCTTAATTATATGTCAAACTTCGTTGATTAGTATGTATGTTCAATCACCGATATTAAACAATGAAACAGAGTCGACATTAGAATTTCATTTCCTAAAGTCGACTCTGTTTCATTTAAACTATAAATTTCACTTTACGTTTTTAAATTCATATACTTCCGAATTCTAGCAA
Organism: Bacillus sp. BR3(2024); assembly: GCF_039134555.1. Classification (NCBI taxonomy): domain Bacteria; kingdom Bacillati; phylum Bacillota; class Bacilli; order Caryophanales; family Bacillaceae; genus Bacillus; species Bacillus sp. BR3(2024). Next base: position 2,364,598 of record NZ_CP152433.1, on the reverse strand, counting down.
CGTCTAAAGAATATTCGATAACTAATTGCTGTAACGGTAAAATAACTGTGTCAGGATATAAATGTGCATATTGTAATGTTTCTGCATATTTTTCTAACCTTTTTTCTAAATACTTTATTATTTGATCAGGATGACTTACTAATAAACATTTACAATAATAATGGATTTGTTCCTCAATCGCCGTGTATTCTTCAATTTCATATTCTTTATGCATGTGTACACCCCTTTAAGTTTTTTATATGAATTACTTATCACAATTTTCACTCGACAAATTTTAAGTTTTTTGATTATTTACACTATAACAAACACTGAGGGTCAAATTTTGTTACTTTATGTAACGTAGAAAATTTTTAACAAAATTGTAATGTTTACTCCTGCAAAATACAGAAAGCCCCTTTACTCATTTTTGTATAAAAAAAATCGTACAGCTTAATTTAGCTGCACGACTACAATTTCTGGCCTATTCAAAATCCTTTGCGGAATGATACTATTTCCTAATCCTCTACTCACTACCATTGATGTATTTTGTTCTACATATAAACCCGCTGTATATTTAGGTAAAACACCTTGATTTGGAGCAACTAATCCACCGATAAATGGCAATCTAACTTGCCCTCCATGAGCATGTCCCGATAAAACCAAATCCAACCGCTCATTCGTATATTCCTTTATAAATTCAGGCCTTTGGGATAATAATACATTATATCTATCTGGCTGCATTTCAATTTTTGCTTTTTTAATTTCATCTATTATAATATTTCCTTCATCACGGTTTCCAGTACCAAACTCTGGATCATCAATACCTAGCAAGTTTATCTCTTGCTCACCCTTTCGAATGACTACATGTTCATTCCTTAAAACATTGACACCATATTTCTTCAACTCTTTTTCTAAACTGTTATACTTTCCAGACCATTGTTCATGGTTTCCTGTCACAAAATATACAGGATACTTCTTTACCATTTCTCGTATTAATTGCATACTAACTTCTGCATCGTATGATTTACTGTCAATTAAATCACCCGTAATTGCAATAATATCTGGGTCTATACTTTTCATTTTTTGAATTAACACATCTTGATTATCGCCAAATTTTTTATTGTGTAAGTCTGAAATTTGTAGAATTTTATACACTTTAAAAGAGGATGGTATTTTACTAGAGGTTATTTTAATCTCAGTTATACTTATTAAATTGTTCTGTAAAAATAAAAAGATACTACAACCTACTAATGTAGCAATAAGTAATATACTTCTTTTAATCTTCTTGCTCATATTCCCTCCTAAAATCTTCATCAATACTACAATTCTCAAAAACATTTCAATAGATTATTCTTTTTATCTAACGGTTCTCTTTTAAAGTGAAATCGATTTAACTACGATAATCAAGTACAAGTTTCTAATTTTAGGAACTGAAGAACTTATATCACTCTGTTGAAGTAAACATGCCCGGTTCTGTTCTAATCGTAACTCTATCATATAACATTAAAGCCGAAATTCCCAAGTTAAGGAATTTCAGCTTTTTGAGTTCGTATGAATATCTTAGTTTTAGTTCTATGTACCTTGCAGTTATACAACTTAGTACATATCAGTTGAATATCTATATGTGGTGAGGTTTTTATCTTTTTCAATAATCAACTATGTATAAAATATTTAAGTTAGTTAATACCCTTAATGGATATCATGCTTTTTAAAGTTTCCGCCTTGTACTTCCGCAACATCATATACATTGACAAAGGCATTTTCATCAATTTCATGAATAAGTTCCTTCATTGTTTCTAAATTTTATAATTATGTAGCGTCCTTCCATTCAGACTTCAATATTGAATATTGATATTCATCAATCCACTGGCCTTTTAGCATGTAATTCTGCAATAAATGACCTTCTCTCCTCATCCCCACTCGTTCTAGTACAGAAATAGACTTATTATTTCGAACGTCCGAAAATGCAATCACCTTATGTTTTCCTAATGAATGAAATATGTAACTCAATAAGGCACAAACAGCTTCAGTTGCATAGCCTTTTCCCTGATATTCTGGAGAAAGAGTAAATCCGATTTCTACGATGCGAGGTTCATTTACAAGTGTGTGAAGTGCACAATCTCCAATTATTTTGTTATTTTCAGTTAAAGCAATTGCGAACTGGAACCAAGTACCTGGTAGATTAGGATTATTTTTAACTTGTTCATTTACAAACGTTTTAGCCTCATGATATTGATAATTAACCCATGACTGAAATTTAGCCACTTCTGGATTAGAACGATAAAAATGAAAGTAGTTAGTGTCATCCATACTAAACCTTCTCAAAACAAGACAATCTGTTCTCCCAAAGACTTGATTGTCATTCTCCATAGCTATTCACCCTCTTTTCTACATTAATTATATCTTTATAATACATAGGTATAAATAGGTATAAATAGTTTACATGCTTATAAAAAAAGCGATTCTTTTCACATTAAAAAGAATCGCTTTCCAAGTTCTTATTTTTAATTATATTACATAAAGAATTGAAAGATTATTACTTAAGAGCCTTAACTATAACTTCCGTTGCCTCTGCAATGAGTTGATTATCATAGGTAGCCTCTTTCTCATCTTTACTAGATAAAATTGCGATGATAATTGGTGCTCTATTTGGAGGCCAAACGATAGCAATATCATTTCTTGTCCCGTAACTGCCAGCACCTGATTTATCTCCAACTACCCAGTCAGTTGGTACGCCTGCACGAATAAGTTTGTCCCCTGTAGCATTTCCTTTCATCCACTCTGTAAGAATTTTACGTTTTTCAGCTGGAAGTGCATTTCCGAGCGTAAAAGCTTTAAGATTCGTAGCAATTGCTTTCGCTGTACTAGTGTCACGAATGTCTCCTGGAATAGCTTCGTTTAATTCTGTTTCAAAGCGATCAGACATAGTAACCCGATCCCCCATCTTTCTAAGCGCTTTTTCATATCCTTTAGGTCCGCCTATTTTATTAAATAAAATGTTCCCTGCAGTATTATCACTTGAACGAACAGCAGCCTCAGCAATTTCTCCTAGTTTCATTCCAGTATCTACATGTTTCTCTGTAACAGGTGAATAATCCACTAAGTCTTCTTTCGTAAATGTGATTACTTCATTTAATGTATCAATTGAGTTTTGCTGTAGTAATACTCCTGCTGCTAAAGCCTTGTAGGTTGATGCGAAGGCGAATCTTTCGTTAGATCGATAAGAAATTGTTTGATTTGTACCAGTATCAATCGCATATACACCTACCCGAGCATCAAATTTTTTCTCAAGTTGAGAGAACTCTTTATGCGTCGCCTGATTTGTATGTTTCACTTGTCCAGTCTTTTCTTTCGCTTCAACTTGCAGTGCCCCTCCTGTAAAAGCTTCTAGGCTTGTAATACTTAAACCTAATATACCAACGCATATTCCTATTTTTAGCATCCTCTTATTTTTCAAAATCATCATTCCTTCCAAATTTTTAGCACCTTTTTATACGTACACATAATAGACAATCACCTAACCAAATTTGTTCCATAAACTAAAAAAATTATAGCTAGTATGAGAGTTATTAACAAAATAAGAGATAGTAGCTACGACGCCTCTATCTCCTATTTCATATTTCATTTTTTTACTTATAAATGGCTTTATATGAACAGGGTCTTTCCCTGAGAAAAGTACTCTAATTTTGCTTAGAACTACCTGTACTAGTAGCTTCACCATGTATACGTTGCTGTTTCAAATCAAAGTATACATCTAAAACTTCCTTTCCAATTATAGAATTAATTCCATTTTTATCATCATGAAGCCATGGAACTACTACAGAAAATGCTACTTCTGGATTATCATATGGAGCATATCCAACTAACGTTAAGTTGTAACATTCCATACGTTCTCCTTTTGCATTTCTACCAATCGGGTCATCTCCACCATATACAGTTTGGGCTGTTCCTGTCTTTCCTGCTGGTTTATATGGCGCGTTTTTGAAATATTTCACGCCAGTTCCATCACCTTCTTGGAATACCCATCTAAACCCTTCTTTTATCCGATCAATATGTTCTTTCTTCATATCAATTCGATTTAATACGACAGGCTCTATGGAACGTATAACTTTGCCAACCTCTTCTTTTATTGATTGTTCTCGTATTTCTTGTACAATTTGAGGTTGCATTCTATAACCACCATTCGCAATCGTTGAAATATATTGCGCTAATTGCAACGGCGTATACGTATCATACTGACCGATAGAAAAATCTAGTAAAAACCCAGGTTGACTATCTACTTTTCTCGTTTGTCCAATTATTTCATTCGGTAAATCAATACCTGTTGGGACACCTAAACCAAATTGCTTGAAATAATAGCGCATCGTATCAAATGCTCCTTGTTTAATATCCAATGAGCCATTTGGTACGTAATTAACTCCCGCAATTTTTAAAGCTGTCTGGAACATGTATACATTTGAAGATACTTGTAAAGCCCGTAAATCATTAATATTACCAAATCCGGATACATTCCACGATTTCTTAGCTTGTGTACCTTTAAATTTCATCGGCGCGTCATAAAATTGATCTCCTGGATGTATTGCGCCTGTCTCATATCCAGTTAATAAAGTAGCACCTTTTACAGCTGACCCTAGCTCATACGAAGTTGTCATGTTTCCTAATGCCAAATCCTCAACCTCTATTTTCCCTTCTTTTTCTACAATCTTTTTGCCTGCCATTGATAAAATTTGTCCGTTATTTGGATTCGTCATGACAACAAAAGCTCGATCGAGCAGTGGCTCTGAACTCTTAAAAGCTCTCAAGTTTTTCTCTATACTTTCTTCCACTTTCTTTTGTAATTCCATATCAATCGTTAATGTTAAACTATTACCACTTTTTCCTTTAGAGATTATTTCTGTGCTAACAATGTTTCCTGATTTATCAGTAATATTTTTCACTTCTTCTTTTGTGCCGTGTAATACATCTTCATATCGTTGTTCAATATAACTTTTTCCAACACGATCATTACGGTTATATCCACGTACTAAATAAGAATCTAAATTTTCTTTCGGTAATCCTTCTTCACTACTCGTAATATTTCCTAATACAGAACGAAATAAATTACCGTTTATATAATTACGTTCCCAATCAACAGTTGCATCTACTCCTGGAAAATCCGCAAGATTTTCGCTTATCCGCGCATACTCTTCATCTGTTACATCTTTTTTAATGATTTGTGGTGTTAGTTGATAACCTGAACTCATTTTACTTTTAATAGCTAACACCTTTAAATCTTGTGCTGTTAATTCTGCTAATTCTACCTCTGTAACACGACCTCGTCTTAAGTCTTCTATTTTTTTATCTAACTCTTTTCCCTCTATACCCTTTTCTTTAAACTTTTCTATATCTTTCTTAGTAATCTTTGTCTCCGCACGTTTCGAATTCAACTGCATCCAAAAATCTTTTTTATCGATATCTGTTAATTTATTTATATCTTGTTCAGGCATTTCAAGTACTTTCGCCAAGTCTTTTGCTGTTTTTAAAATATCTTCACTCGTAATTCCCTTCACCCTTGTATACGTAATTGTGCGAAGAGATTTATTATTAACAACTGTTTTCCCTTCTCGATCTAAAATTTGTCCACGTGGAACTGGAATACTAGTTATTGCATTTTGACTACTTTCCACTTGGTTCTTATAAGCCTCTCCCTCAACGATTTGTACCTTTCCTAGCTGCATAATAATAGCTGAGAATAGTACAAATATGCAAAGGAACATTATATTTAATCGAATAGATATATATGTCTTCTGCTTCTTGCCTTTTTGTTCTTTCATAAATCCTCCATTTAATCCTTTCAGAAATTGCTACAAATACTAAAAGCATTCCTTCTATATTAGATACCGATAATCGGTTATAAATATCGCCTCAATTTTTTGCTTAATCCTTGTAAGCAACCATTCCTTTTCGTTTAGCTACGGAATTAATAACTCTCCCTTCCTGTTTTCTCTCTATTTTTTTGCCACTTGCATGAGAAGTGCTAAACTGTATAATGACTCTTATTAAACTTACATATAAACTTGCTAGTAAATTTTCATGCTAATTATTCCTTTCTTCATGCTGTAATACTTAATAGACAACCTAAACAATACAGTTGTTCCACATTTACAAAAAAAATAATTAAATATAAGATGAAATAGGCTACATAAGGGAGGGTTATATGTTACATACAAAAAGATGGAGATTTTTTGCGGTTTTTTCTATCGTAGGTTTGATTTTACTAATTTTATTAAAAATCAACTTCATTTCAATTACTATCGCAACTTCTTCAGCTGAAAGAGGAAAGATTTTTGATCAAAATGGTGTAATACTAGCTACAAATAAAAAAGTTAAGTCTCTATATTGCACTTCTAATGACGAAAAGCTATCGAAACAAGATACATCAAACACATTAGCTTTTTTTAATCAATTTTCAAGCCAGTTTCAACATGATATTTCTACAGAGAACATAAAATCTCAATTACAACAATCTTGTAAAAAGCAGACTATGAATGATATACCGTTATACTCTGATATAACTGAGAATGAACTTGCATTCATAAACAAAAACAAACCCAATAATGTAATAATTAAAGATGAATGGATTCGATATTATCCTAAACACGAAATTGGTTCACAAGTAATTGGGTATGTAGAAAATGACCTTAATTCAAAGCATAAGGCTGTTGGAAAAAGCGGGATTGAGCTGCAATATGAAAATGATTTAAAAGGAAAACCAGGTAAAACTCTTATTTTTAAATTGAATAATAAAAAATTCTTATGGAATATTCAAAAAGTACAAAAAGGTAAAGATGTACGGCTAGCTTTAGACTCTGAGTTGCAGCAAAAGGCAGAAGAAGCATTAAGATCTCAAATTAAGAAAACACCTGATGCTAAAGCTGGTTATGCTGTAGTAAGCGATGCAAAAACTGGCGCAATTTTAACTATGGCCAACACGGCAGTTTTTGATCCAAATATATTAAATACACGTGTATCTTCTAGAAAAGAAAACATTAACTCTCTTTCGCAAAATAAAGCAATTCAAAAATTAAAGTATGGTGAATCTTATGTAAATATGGCTTCTACTATAAAACCACTCACTATTTTAATTGGATTAAACGAAAAGCTTTTCCAACCCGAAGATACTTATTTAGATAAAGGGACTTTTCAGTATGATAATCAAAATAACATTACGAATGCACCTGGAACGCCAACAGGTGAGATTACACCGAGGCAGGCTATCATTAATTCATCTAACACATTTATGACAGCAAAAGTAGCTCTGCCCCTATTCAACCAAAATAATGGGAATATAGAAAAAGTGGCACATATATGGACAGATTATTTAATGCAATTCGGCCTACGTTCTAAAACCGGGATTGATTTACCCTTTGAAGAAGACGGACAATATGAATTCCATCCATCTAATAAGTTTGAAAATGGAATCTCCGCTTTATTAAACGCCTCTTGGGGAGGAAATGAAGTTCATACCCCTCTTCAACTCGCTCAATATGCAGCAACTTTGGCAAATAAAGGTGATAAATATAAACCTCAAACTGTAAGTGCAATTATTAGTCCGGACGGTAAGGAAACAAAAAAGTTTAAACCAATTTTAGAAAGTTCAAATCGTTACCCGATGAACTTTTGGAGTGTCGTACAAGGTGGAATGAGTCAAAATATAGAGGAAATTAAAAAGTTGCCCTTTGACGTCGCAGGTAAAACAGGTATTACAGGTTTTCCGAATGAGCAAGAAAGAATGATAAATCATTCTCTTTTCATTGCATATGCTCCTACCGAAGATCCACAAATTGCCGTTTCTGTCGTTATTCCTGGTAGTAATTCAGAAAAAAACATCGCTGCTCTCGTTACATCAGAAGTTTTAAAGTCTTGGAATATACTTCAAAAGAAGGATAAAGATAAAGAGGAAGGTTCATTAAAGTGAACCTTCCTCTTTTACCATATAGATTCTATATTCGTTATTTCCCATATACCTTCATGATTCTTTTCGAACATGAAAGAATATTTAATATCAGTTAAAATATACTTTTTTTGTACATATCCAGTAGTATCACCGTTAATAGTCGATATTTTTATATATCCATCATTCTGCACTTTTTCCGGGATCCAAGCTTTTACCATTTCATTAGATACTTCATATAAAACTTTTGATTCTCGGTTTGGTTCAGCTAAAATTTTCGTTTTGTTTCCAGTAACAGTTGCATATATAAAGTGTTCTTGCTTTAATTGATTACTTTCTGTCATTCCACTTGGCACTTTGTAAACTTTCTTCTTATCATTTACAAATTCTCCCCCCATTGCAAGGGCGACTTGCAACTCATGAAAAATATCTTCATCAAGCTTCAATTCATCCTTCTTATAACTCTTCCCTTTAAATAGAACTTCATCATTTAACGCTTTGTACAAGTCATTTTCATTTTTTGAGTTCGTACTTTGATATAGTTCATTCATAAATTGTTTTAGTGATGGATCTTGAGCAGACTCATCTTTTGTTTTAGGCTTAATTTGAGTACTACTTTGTACTGGTGATTTATTATCATCAGGCCAAGGTTGTTGAACAATAAAAAATAACATTGTACAAATCAACACAACTACAACAGGCAATACTTTTTTACGAAATGGTCTCTTATTTGTTACAGAATCCACTTCACTATTTTGATATACCGATTGCTTTATTTTAGAAATAAATTCTTCTTCATCTTTACGATTCTCCATTGGACCTTTTTTTATTTTTCTATACCAGTCAGGATTTTGTTTATTGTTCATCACTACTACCCTCCCCTATTAATTTTGAAACCTTACTTCTCGCTCTACTTAATCTCGATTTTACAGTTCCAATGGATACTCCTAATGTTTCAGCCATTTCTTCATATGATAATTCATATTTTGCGTCCAATATAATTATTTCACGGTGCTTTTTAGGTAGTTTTAATACAACCTTCCACACCTCATTCATCTCTTCTTGGTTAAAAAATTCTTGTTCTGCTGACAGGGATTGCTTATCGTCACTAAAAAATCCTATTAAAGATATCCTTTTAAAATAGGAGGATTTCAAATAGTTTATTGCCGTATTTCTTGTGATTTTTAAAATCCACGTTTTAATAGATGACTCCTTTCGAAATGAATTCCAATTTTTAAACACCTTTATAAATACATCTTGCGTGATATCATCTGATAAGTGTGGATCTTTCGTAATAATAAATGAATAATTCCATACATCTTGCCAATAGTCTTTTATAACATAGTCCAGCTCATCATGATTACACTTTTCAATAAACGTCTGTTCCATTTCCACACCTCAAACTTATTTGAATAAACATAAAAACTGCCCTCACTTTTATTATGGTTTCAATATATAGACAAGATACAAGTTTCATTTGTTCCATTGTTTATCTTTTTTCAAGCAGAATAATACTACTAAAAAACAAGTAAAGCATACAATGATAAAATTCTACTCATGAAAATCTGTTTTTTGAATTTAACGTAACACTCCACTTGTCCATTTCAACTTGCTATACTCTTCTATTTATCATTAGCAATGCCAACTTTTCAGAAATGAAAATTAAGATAAGGTATTAACTTTCTAGAGTCGCAACAAAAAAGCATTCTCGATTAGAAAGAATGCTTTTTTGAAATTTCATTGCTCTATATTTTCCCCAATTTATATCTTTGAGTTAAGCAAACATGTAATAAATGTAGTCAAAAAATTCACCTTATAATTAAGTATTATTTCTGAAATACATGTTTTACTTTTTCACCTGGAACGTTACTTCCCCCTCTTCCTTTTACATCTTCAATCATCATTGTAACAATCATGTCTGGCGCATTTGCATCGAAAGCTGCGAACCATCCCAGTTCTTTTCCGTCTGCTTCTTTCGACTCTTTCAGTTCTGCTGTACCAGTTTTACCAGCAAGCGTTACACCATCAACCTTTGCAATTCTCCCTGCACCATCAGGGTCATTAATGACTTTGATTAATGCACTCTTTAATATTTCTTGATTCTTTTTAGAAACCACATTTTCTTTCCAATTCCCTGCTACTTTTGCTTCTTTTAAAAGATGTGGCGACGGAATATTCCCTTCATTCACAATCGGTGCATATGTTAATGCTAAATGAAGTGGCGTCATTAATACTTGTCCTTGTCCATAGCCCGTGTCTGCTAGTTGAATATCGTTTTTTATCCTATCTTTTGCAATGATTGAAATAGGAAATTCGTATTCGATTGGTAATTTTTCATAAAATCCGTACTTTTTAAATTCCTTTACATACTGATCTTTTCCCATTTTCAAAGCTTGTTGAGCAAAATAAATATTATCAGAATACTTCATTGCCTTATCAAAATCAATTGGACTTGCATCCTTTACACGCGTTACATAGTAATTTCCCCAAGATGAATCTTTTGTCCACTTCAATCCTTGAATTTTAAATTCTTCCTTCGGATTTATTGTGTTTGTTTCCAAACCAATTGCACCTGTGATCGTTTTAAATACGGAACCTGGTACAAATGCTTGTGTAAAGCGATTCGTCATTGGTAGTTTCGAGTCGTTACTCCATGCTTCTCGTTGGGCTTTCGATGCTCCTCTAACTATTATATTTGGATTATAAGCAGGGCTACTTACAAGTGCGATTGTTTCACCTGTTTTAGGATTGACCGCTGCACTAGACCCTGCTTCAGTTTTCATCTCATTAAAGATTTTTTCTTGAATTGCAGCATCAATTGTTAACGTAACATTTTCTCCTTCTTTTGCTTCTTTTTTTGCTACGTTTTTAATCTCTTTCCCCTTCTCATCTTCTATAAATACGCGTCCACCCTTTTCACCACGCAATTTATTTTCTAACACTTTCTCTAAACCAGTCTTACCTACTAAATCATCTGCTTGATAACCTTGTTTTTGAAGTGATTTTAACTCCTCCGCATTCACCTTTCCTATATATCCAGTTAAGTGTGCCGCTGCTTCACCTAATGGATACGTACGAATATTTACTGGGTGAGATGAAACTCCTTCTAATTCAATATAATCATTCTGTCTAGTTCCCTCTTTTAAAATGCCAATTGGTACAAAGGAGTCTGGTTTTATCCATTTCGCTGTGAGCTTTTGTTCGACCTCTTCTATAGACATATCAAGTAATTGTGCTACTATTTCTTTCGTTTGCGCTGCTGTTTCGCCTAGTTTCTCTGGAATAATTCCAACCTCAGTCGCTTTACCATTCGTTGCAAGCCCTTTTCCATTTCGATCATATATTTCTCCGCGTTTTCCTTGCTCTATTTGCATACGTACTTTGTAATCTTTTTTCATACCTGGGAAGATGAAGTCTGGTGTCCAATCTATTTCCCAAGACTCTTTATCTTTCACAAGTTTTGCTTCATGGATGAATGAAACTGGTCCTACATCCGTATCCATCTTAACTTCAAAAAGAAAAAGCTCTTTATCTTTCGTATTCTCTCCTTTCATTTTAACTTTTAAATTATTAGCTCCAATCCCCTCATAGATTTTTTGATATTTTTCTGTGAATTCTTTTTTAGAAATCGATTTTTTGGCATGGTCTGATAAATGATCATACATATTTGCAAATTTTCTATCATTCCATAAATTGATATATTCTTCAAATGCTTGTTTTGGTGGTTCGTTTTTATTACATCCTACCAACAAAACTGCGAAACAAACGAAAAGCAGCATCCATAATTTTTTCAATTCAATCTTCTCCCTTAGTTAAAAATGATGATTCCTTTCGTAATTTATTTAATAAAAAATGTTTTAACGCTTAATAGACAGTGTAAGTAATGACATTGTTCCATATTTACAAAAAAATTAATATCTATGTTCATTTTAATACAAAAAAGGCAGGCATAAATATATGCCTGCCTTCCGTTCCCAAAATCAATTACACCCTAAAACAACGTGTGGTTAACCAAATCCAGATACTCTTCTACACCCTATTTTTTACTTTTCTAAAATAATTCCTGCTATTTCATTAGCATATTTTTTAGAGTCAAATCCATCATAGTTACTTAGTACTACAACAGTCAAATATTCTTTTGGAAACCGCATGAAGTATGAACGATAACCTGCCCAGCTACCTGAATGTTCCAAGTATCGACAGTTAAAAAATTTCTGCAAGCCTTAGCCCAAAAGCATAATCTTCATTGTCAATAATCGTTTCCCCAGTTGGAGAAATTTCCGGACCTATTTCGCTCATTCTTTTAACAAGTTCTTTTCCGCCAACGGTACCTGTAGTTAAATTTTCTCCCACTTTACCAGGTCTTCGACTGTTGCATGAACTACCCCATCACCTGTATGTTCCCAAGGGCTTTCATAGACCATATATGCTCCTTGTTCATTCTTTGAATACCCCCTAGCAATTGATATAGTAGTTGGGTAGCAATCTACAATTGTTGTGTCTTTCATATTTAAAGAATCAAAAATACGTTCTTTTGCAAACTGACGTAAAGACTTCCCGCTTACCTTCTCTACCACCAATGACAATAAAAAATATCCTGTATTGCTATACTCAAATTTTGTGCCAACAGGGAACCTTGCAATTTGATGACCATTAAGGTGTTTTAGCGATTGTTCCACAGTTAATATATCAGTAAATTTAATATTTTCTGCATGAGCCAATTCCATATAATCAACTAGTCCGCCAGTATGATGAATTAGATGCCTCAATGTTACTGGTTCAGCATATGTTCCTATAGAAGGGACAAACTTTACAATTGAATCATCTAAACTCAATCTTCCCTCTTGTTCTAAGAGTAATATAGAAAACGCTGTAAATTGTTTAGAAACTGAGGCGATATTAAAAACGCTCTTTGTGGTTATCGGTAGATTTTCCTCTATAGAAGCTAAGCCAACTGCACCTTTATACGTTACTCCGCTATCAAAACTGGCCATATATGCAAAGCCAGGAACTTTTGGTGAAAACTTTTTTAATAATTGTTTAATCAATGTATGCGTCTTTTCATTATATGTATTATTCACCTTAATCACATCCCCTTCTCTTTGAATGGTTAGGAATACAATAAAAAATACTATATATATAAAATGTCAAATTCTCCTTTCAAAATTTAAACTTTTTAATGCATTATGCCAAGTACTAAAGGAAAGCAAAAATTATTAAAGAAATTAATAGTCTACCTTAGGATTGCTCTTAACAGGTTAAAAGCTTTTACAAACAAATTTTAGCAAACAATGTCTTCCCCCTCTTTTTTTATGACAGTTTTTTGATTGGAATGAAAGCCAATAGAATTAATTATTGAAATATACAAAAAATCTTAATATAAACAATATTTTACAGCGCTTCTTCTATAACGTAAATATTCATTTTAATTTATTTTCCACATAACAAAATATTCTACTTGAGAAATTATTGTTCCGTGGAAATTTTTTCTTTTTCACCAAATGGAAGAAGAATCCTGACTGTTAGCGCTTTTCGTATTACTCAAACCTGATAACAAGCATGCGTTCTCCGTCAAGTGTACTTCAGCAAAAGTACTAAATCCTGGAGTGTCACCTGTATGCCTCCCAATCGGAACACAGGTTGGAAGCTTAGTTTCATCCTTATAAATAAAAAAATAGGGGGAGCCTATCGTGACAGACTCCTCCTAAAATACAACTCTCGTATACATATCGGAAATGAATTTATTTTACTAATAGTGAATATTCACCATTTTTATCATCAAATTTATACACATTCAGATAATATTTCCCTGGTTTCGCTACGAATTTTCCCTTTATAGTATTTCCTTCATCTTCACCACAAGCTACATAATTTTGCATATCTGATTCATGATAAAGTACCCATGTCATCCCAATATTTTGTTCATTTACCACAGAAATCTCTACTTCTTTTGGATCTGTAACATTAAACGTATAAACATCTGTTTGATCAGGAGTAACCAGATTTCCTTTTACAAGCGTATTAAACGGGAGTATCTTCTCTTCTTCAAGGGACCCGCCTGTTTGCGGATCTTGTTTTACAGTAACTTTTGTCTGTTCTATACTTTCTTTTCCTCTACTATCTTTCACAGTTAGTTCCACAGTATATGTTCCTTTTTCTCCATATATGTGGGTAGGATTCGCTTTTGTACTTGTTATACCATCCCCAAAGTTCCATAGATAAGAAATAACTTTTCCATTTTCACTTGTTGTACCATTGCTATGGAATTGAATTTCTTCATTTACTATCCCGCTGTATGGTCCATTCATATTTACTATAGTAGTCGTTTTTTCTTTTTCCTCTGTCGCAACACCATGGAAAACAATATCATATTCAAATTGATTAGCTGCATTCACACGATAGTTTACAAAATAGGATGTAACTGTTTTATAACCGCTCCACCCTTTTTGGGATAACTGCTCTAAAGTTTGATTTACTTGTTTACTCATCGTTTTCCAATCTTCAGACTCACCTTTTGATATCCCACCAACGTACGTGCCTTCCACGCTAAATGTGTTAAAGAATTGCGACTCATGTTTTGTAATTTTTGCATCTTTTATATTTGCTACATCTACAATTTCGTTTTTCACTTCAGCTAACGGCTTTGGTGCGTGTTGAATTAAATAATCATTTGTTACTTGAGGTACATTATATTTATCTTGATTATCAGTCAACTGCTGCATATATGCTTGATATTCTGCATTCAATTGTGTATTCAATTGTGTATTTTTGCTTAATAATTCACGATACGCATCATAATTTTTCACATCGTTTGCACGGATTAAATCTTGAAGCTTATCAAATGTATCAAATTGATGATTATACAAATAAGACTGTAGTGCAAAGGAATACTTATAAAAGTCCCAAGATCCATATTTGGCGAACAAAGTTAACGGCTTGCTGGATCAGATGATAAGCCACTTATTATACTTTTACGTGGAACAACATTGTTTGTACGTGTAGATCCTGCAAAAAATTCTGCATTCCCTTCTTGGAACCAAGTTAACCGTTCATTTTGATACATTTCTCCGCTTCCAAATAAACCAGGAACCTCATATCTTCCTTGTAAATAATGAGTGAATTCATGACGGAACAACTCTTCTAAACTATAAATACTCTGCTTTGGCGTACGCTCATATGTAAAGAAAGTCCCCTTCTCTTCAATATAAATTCCACCGTTGTTTGTTTCATATCCATATAATTGTCTATTTAATTGATATTCATCTGGATTATTATAAATTACTATTGTTAGTACATCATCAGCATTACCCGGTTCTAGTGCTTTATCATTTCCAATTACACGGTGATATTGTGCTTTTACTTCCTTGGCTGCCCAATATAATCTCTTAATTTTTTCTTCTGTTACTTTATCTCCCGTCTTAAAGACAATAGATCCGTCATCAAATATAATTTTTTTCAAATACGTAGAAATATGGTTTAACCAGTAATCAATGATCAGATCTTCTTAACTTAAGTAAACCTAAATCTATTTGTCTCCATACAGAAAGAGATAAATAGTTTTGTTCCTATTCATGAAATAGTACAATATATGCAAAATTACATATCTAATTAATTGCTTTTAATGTTATATTTTAATAGCGATGAATGCTATTATTTCATAAGTTGTCAACAAGCGTTATGTATGTATGAGAAAAAGGAAGGAGCCAAATAGGCCCCTTCCTTTTTCTACTAATTAACTAAATTACTCTCTGGTAAAAATTTAAATAGTAATGCTCATTTACAGGCGTCTCATTATGCATTAAACATGCTAACTTAGCTTGCTGTCGGAAAAAATAAAAACGATAGCATTAAGTTATTAAGAGACAAAAATTCATCAACACGAAGACAGATTTGTCTTGGCTAGATAAATTTGGTGATAAATACAGGAAGTAACTCTTACGATTCAATGATTCTTTTTCCTGCCTTCTACCCTTGCCACTTCTGTTTCATGACTTGTAAATAGAGATCTTCAAACTCGTTAAAATGGACGCGAAAAACACCTAATGTATCGATATAAGCAGAAATCATATCTTTTTCATTAAAATGGATACCTTCCTGTGCTAAGTCATAGCTATCATTAAGGCTGTATAAATCAAAATATTCTTCTTCCCAATACAGGCCTCTATTTACTAGTAATCGAGTAGAGCAAGTAATAGCTTGTTTAATATTCCATTTCTGAGCTACTAACTTTTCATTTAAGACTGAAAGAAGGATGTTTACCGAGGGGTTTTCATCAACTATGCGGCTATATGACAGTAAAGCCGATTCTATATATATCAGCTTTGCTTTAGACATTAAAGATATCTCCATAATTTCATATGGCGGGTGATCATTTGCTTCAATCAACCTATCGCACCATGAAATAACCTCCTCTCTATTCCAAAGTCCGCAGCCTAGTCCTAATGCATACAAGTGGGCTAAAGTTTGATAAGATTTCAATATGGTTCACCTTCAATTTAACTGTATAGTGGTATTGCATTCATTTTGGAAATAATCACGCTTAGTAATAAATATAATAAGCTGCCCAAACGGACAGCTTATTTGCATTAAAAACGCTACACATGAACTTTTTCTTTTTTTCGACGCACAAGCCACCAAACTAAAGATAGCAGTACTAGGGGAAACGGAAATATCTGAATAAACAAAAATACTTCCCAAAAATCGTGCATCGTACTACCAGGGGAATCTGTTGCCATCCCGCCAATAAAAAAAGACAATGGAATGACAAGTATATTTATACCTAAGCTAATCATTAGGAATGATAGATTTTTCTTCCAGATTACTGGTAATGCAGCCACGATTAATAAAACCAATGCAGTACCCAGTATAAGAAACAGTGCTCCAAATAAAAATACAAAGTATAAAATAGCATTGATTAAAGGTTCCACAATAGCCCTCCTAAGGATTCATTCTATAGAAACACTCATGTTATTTAGAAAGTCAGGATGCTATACCTCTTAGTTGTCTTTCAATTTCTTCATCGCTATAGTCTTCATTTATCTGCTTAGAATACTTAATCTACTTGCTTATATTCTGGACTGCGTTAGGACATATGTTTCTATTGTACAACCAGCTAGCAAGAAACCCACACTTATCCCTGCTAATACGGTACCTTTAAAGGCTCTGTTCATATTCATTTGCCCCTTTTATCTTTTCGTATTTTTTCTCCATCCATAGACAGTCCATTATGAACGTTTTCATTATAAGTATTGTCTGCTCCTTACTATCTGTTTCGGCCCTGATTCTTCTCGTTTACCGTTTCAGTATTACGCTTCAATTCGCATTATCATCACATAAAAAGGACATACCTATTCATATATATACCTTTATTATTTTATATTGAAATAAATAATGGTTCAAAGTTATTTTGTGAAAATTATACAAAAATTAATAATTCATCAATTACCCAACAATAGATAATATGGATAAAGAAAAAATACTAGAGAATATCACATTGTAGTAGTCTCTAGTATCTTTTCATAGTATTTTAGCGGCTATGCAATACGGAGGGATAAAAAAGGACCTCTTACGGAAAGATAAGAGGTCATCAAAAAGATAAAAATGTTGTATTTGAAACACGCGAGTTTCTAATTCACATCATAACACAATATATTTGTATATTCAATATATACATTAAAGATAAGGAATATTACATCATTGAAGATTACGGTGAACCAGGAGATAGTGTTGAAAATGAACCTACTTTGCGCAACATTTTCCCGAAAAAGTATGCGGATGTCGCACCTGCTAAGACATTTTGAATAATCTTTGCAGCTGCTACATCAACGGGTAATTTATTGTATTTCCAATCTAGAGAATCAATTGTCCAATCCCATACTTTTAAAACTAGTGAAATAGATCTTTTTAATTACATACTTAATTTATTTTTTAATGTCCAATATTTTTCTCCATTAGCTTCAAAAGAGAATTCTACCCATCCATTCGGATCTTCACGATAAATAAAGATGGTTGTTCCAGGAGTTACTGTACCAACTTTATTCTCCTCGACAGCTACATCTGGTCTACTTTTAATTTTTAATTTAAATGGATAAGGTACCTGATAGTAAGTAGCTGATGATACAACATTTGAGCTTGAACCGCCTGCATACATTTTATATGGAATTTCATTAGATAACGCGTCGACATCTAATGTTTCAGGATTCTTTGGTAATTTTTTTGCATATGTATAGTCTTCTACACGAAACGGTTTAATACGTTCCATAATACCCGCAATTTTCTTAGCCCAGCCTTTATCTGATGCATATTTCACGTTCATGCCAGTTAATGTTGACCCGTTATAATACATACCACTTTCTTCTAAATATCTTTCTCGTACATAATTAGCGTTATAAGCAATGCTATCGCCGTAGCTTGGTAAATATTTCGCATATTTAAACGGGTCTCCATCATATGCACGTAGACCGAATAAATTATGTTTTTGATATGCAATTTCTGATTTTCCGTATCCAGATTCTAAAATCGCATGCGCCGCTAAATAATGAGCACTCACGCCATATTGATTTTGCGCATTGATAAAATCTTGTCCATGTCCAACTAAGGGACTATCTGAATGATATTTTGCAATAAAACTATCAATCTCTTGAGCTGTAATTTTCGAAGCCACTGTTAAATTTAAATCTTCATATGAGGTAGCAGTAGTAATCTCTTTTTCATCGTTTAAATTTTGTTGTAACATATCTGTTTTTGCAGTAAGTTGAGCAGCTTCAGCACGTGTTATAAATCTATTTGGTTGCCAACCGTTCTCGGTACCATTAGAGATTTTTAAATCTATTAAAATATTGGCATATTTTTCTCCCCAATGCCCTTTTAAATCTTCAAATCTAACCTGATCATTATGATTTGGTGTGCTTTGTAGTTTATATGCATTTACTAGCATCGTAGCCATAGCAGCGCGAGTTACTTTTCCGGATGGATTGAAGATTCCATTACCTTCACCTTTAACAATCCCAGCTTTTTCAGCAGCAGCAATATAAGGAGTAGCCCAGTGATTTTGTGAATCTGTAAAAGATGGTTTTGCATTAGGGTCAATTTGTATCCCTAAAACTTTTGTCATAATCTTTGTAGCCGAAGCTCTGTCTAAGGAATCATTTGAACCAAAAGTTCCATCTGGATAACCATTTAATACCTGTTTATCAACTAAATAGTTAACGGATTTATCAGCCCATGTAGGAACATCAGGGAATTTATGAGTATCTGCTAAAATATTAGAAGAATAGGATAATATAACTCCTGCAAGGATACCTGTTGCAATTAATTTATGCTTCATTAAAATAAACACCTCTACCATTGTATTTATCAAATTGAAATTTTCTATTTTTATATTTACATGTTTGTAATAATAATAAAATCGTATTATCACGCATTCAATTTAATGTAACGAGTATAGTTACTTATATACACAAGTGTCAATGAATTTCTTTTACAAAAATGCATAATTTTTACATTATTTTGTAATTGAATTATGTATAAATTTTGTAAAGGACCTTTTGATAGATTTTACCTGAATAAATCTCTTTATTTGTTAATTTGCCAATCTTTCTTGTTTACTATTAATCAATTAAAAAAAGAATTTTTTTTGTTTAAGAGCTACTTTAAAATCTTAAGTTGATGGATGTGTGAACGTACCGCTACTAAAATTCTTGCTTTTAAATCATTATTACTGTATTATATTTACGTATCAATATAAGGATTATATTATATAAAAAGGAATCAAATCTATAAGTAAGATTTAAATCCTTTTCGAAATCAAAAAGACTTTGTCAAAATCTAATATAATTTATGCTTGTCTTTTTAATATGTATTTAGTAAAAACATATTTTTTATCCATAGAATTCTGTTTTCAATGATAGGAATTAGTGTTCTAAACAAGAAACCGTACAAAGTGATCTGAAAAACCTGAGAGATATTGTATGTAGTTTGCTCATCTCCAGGTACTACAATAAAAGAGCCTTACCTTTCTAGGCAAGACTCTACTAGTTTAGTTGTATACTATTTACATGATAACTAAGAAACAGAAAACATATAACACCAAATAACAGCACCCTATTACTCCTCCTACAGCTAATACCTGTTTTACCCAACTCTTAAATTTTTGATTACTGTAAATCGCTTGCACTCTTTCCATATTTCCTCCTATTAAGCAGAACCCTTAAAGACTCTCACCTCGCTATAGTACCATTAAAAAATGAATAATAGAGATCTAATGTATAAATATGCAATATTGCATACGAAAATGTATTGTTATAATTGTAAGCGCTTACTATAATAAGGTTATAAAGATTTATTACATCTTAATACGAAAAAGAGGAGAGAATAATATGGAAATCGCAATGGCAGTTTTAAAATTTATAGGTGGAGCAATCCCATTAATTCAAGAACTACTAAAAGCATTTATGTAAATTCACTATTTAGCAATTATTTATAAAAATTATTATACAAATGATCTGTATATCAAAAATGAATTGGTTTACAGATCATTTGCGTGATCAAGGTCCCTTTAACATGACTAATGGGCCTTTTTAAAATTTTTAAATAATTAAGGTTACGTCACATCACCATCAAGTTAGCAAAATAAAACGAAACTTTAACTTGATTGTGATGGGGTAACAGTTGTGATTTAGAGATAAGATCGGATTATACAAAGTTTTGCACGTCAGCGATACCGGAAATAAACTTCGCCTTTAGTAGCAAGAATCCCCAATAAAGATAGTCAACTTGCCTATTTAGGAATAAGAGTGTCAATTTAAATAATGCATTCTGAAACACTACTCTTCTTCTAAAATAGCGTAATAATATTCATCCCACCATTCATTCCCATGTGGTATACACTTCCTGAAATAGCCTTCTCTTCTCATTCCAATCTTCTCCATTACTCGATATGATGGGGTATTTTGTGGCTGACATGTAGCTATAATCCTATGTAATTTCATTTCCTTAAAGCCATATTCCAATGTAGCTTGTGCTGCTTCAGAAGCATATCCTTTATTGAAATATTTAGGATTGAACACCCAACCAATCTCATATGTATGCTCACCAAAATATTTATGAAAAACTATATGACCAATCAGAATATCTTTATGAATTAATACTACAGGAAAGTTCTTAGCGTTTTCACCAATGTTTTCATTCACAAAGTTTCTTGTATTTTCTTCAGTAAAAACCCCTTCAGGTATGTATTTCATAACATTGATATCTGATGTATACTCATGAACAGCTTGCCAATCTTTGAACTCAAATTTCCGTATTAATAATCTTTCTGTTTTTATAAACATTTACTTTTCCCCCTCAAAAAATTGCAACTATATTTTAAATCCACATTTAACCCTTAAAACAAAAAGAACTTGTAGGACTCTCTACAAGTTCTTTTTGTTTTAAGGTGAATATACGAGCCAAACAAACTATCTTACAGATTGACTGTAGAAACTTTAGGGGTAATGCTTTGACAAATATATTATATAACAAATATTAACATCCACAGGATTTATTTTTGAAAATTATGTGAATTAAGAAAGGAAGTAGTTTTTTCTTAGCTATTATTATTATTAACTGACGGTATCATTATATTTTATTCTGCAACTTATTTAGAAGAGCTATGTACATTTCGAAGAAGTTCTTCAATAAGTTTTGTTTTTTCATTTACCTTTGTGGCATATGTGAAATCACCATAACAATATGGATACCTAAAATTATTTTTATTTCCACCACAAGTATACATCGCTGGATTTTGATCAACTTTCATCTTAGAAAACTTTTTGGCTGAATCCTCCGAGTGTTGTTTAACTTCTTGACTAGCAACAAAATCAATATAACCTGGCCCCATATTATAGCTTTGAATAATTGTATCCATGCTAACATCCTTGTCCGTTCCATATTTGTACATTTTAGCAAAGTGTTTTACCCCTTGTTCAATGCTCAAGCTTGTCTCTTGAATTTCATTTGGCTTTAATCCAAGTGATTCAGATGACTGCATAGGATCGTTTCCCTCACCTCTACTCTCTTGATACATAATTCCTAATAAAATTGGTGTTTTCTCTCCTAAATTATATTTTTCTAATTCTTTTTTTAAGGTAGACTCATATTGCAATACACGTTTTTCGGTGGCTTGCGCTTTATTTTGTTGAATATTGGTTTTATGATTAAAATATAGCATTCCAAGTATTATTACTAAGCCTAAAATACTAATAAGGAACACTTTTATAATTTGTTTTTTACTTGTATCCTTCATATATTCCTCCTCGTATAAAAAATTAAATTTTTCAAAGGTAATTGGTTATTTACAAACTATGTAATGAACATCTATCTCCCGCCCTTTTTAGACTCAAACATCAATACTTTAAGGTTTTAAGTTTAATATAAAAATTTAAAGATAAGGTAAAGATAAGATAAAGATAAAATAAAGGGTATTTTTTAGCGTACTTTAAAAGATATTGCTACAAAGGGATATATGGGACAACTTGTTGATATGAATGGATTTAGTGATAATTGAAAGGTTATTGTACAAGTTATTAATTATGGAGACATCATTCCAGAAGATTTAATCCATCTTTTCAATATGCTTTATATAAAAACCACAACATAACATATAATAAAAAACGGCGAACCCTCCACCTAGGAGAATCCACCATCACAAATAACTGATTATTTCACACCTAGTTTTTTTGCTTTCTTAGGGATCCCGTCTTCCAGCACTTCCTCTCAAGCTGTTACACCTGGAATATAATGTGATTGCATTTGAAACAGGGCTTTGGGAAGCAGCAGCTGTTCAGCAAAATTTTGATAACTCAACCGCTACAGAAGCGATGAAACAATCCTTATACTCTGTATGGAAAACTGAGGAACTTGAACAATTATTTACCTATATGAAAGAACAAAAAGAAAAAGGAAAGCCACTCACATTAGCTGATTTTGATATGAATTTGTTTTATAGATCTTCATTCCGCTCTTATGCAAAAGAATGGTTGCAAAAAGTAAATCCTGAAGTAAAGAGTGAATTTGATACAGCAGTGTCAGAGTTGATTGAACTGGATAGGTATTACAATAAAAATAAAACATATCCCTATGATCGGTTTAAAATGGAGATACAGCCCGTAATTAACAAGTTTGAAAAGTTTAGAATGTTTATTCAGAATCATAAATCTGAATTGATTCAAGTTACACCACATCCTACGTATGATGTGAAAGTCAGAGGTGGCATCTCCTCACCTAACCTGACAGACTATTCTTTTTATATCCGAGATCAAAAAATGGCACAAAACTTCGCATGGCTAACTGAAATGCAGTATGGAAACAAACTGGCCCCCTTTAACAAGTAATAATTTGTTCTGCACCCATGTTGATAATTCTTCTGGTAATCGGAATGTAACGGAACCATGTTGCTCTTTTATAATGACATAGGGATTGCGGAATTCTTCTTGAATGCCGATTCCAATCACTTGATACAATTTCCTGCACTGACTCGGAAACAATATATTTGGAATGTCTAATGATTCAATTTCATGAAAAGAATGACGGAATCTCACATCCATTGCAAATACCATCACACCAACTCCCAGCTATACGTAAAACACAATTAGTATACCGATGAGATCTATGTTGCGTGCAGAAATCCCCGTTTTCTCCCCAGACTTATCTACAAGAATAAAAAAGGAATCACAAGATATGTTCCCTTTTCACTATTTGTTTTCT
Organism: Bacillus sp. BR3(2024); assembly: GCF_039134555.1. NCBI lineage: Bacteria > Bacillati > Bacillota > Bacilli > Caryophanales > Bacillaceae > Bacillus > Bacillus sp. BR3(2024). Next base: position 2,340,942 of record NZ_CP152433.1, on the reverse strand, counting down.
ACACTTTTAATTCCAAGATTTCTAGATGCTGAATAGATCCGCCCCCTGGCAGGTAGACATCTTCCTCCTTCAGCAGGTATACGGAACTTTCCGTTTCTACTAGTGATGGAAGATTGCGCACGCCAAATAATAATACTTTTCCCCTATTGCCCAAATGACGTGGGGTATGCATGGAAATCGTAAGGTTGTTTATGCATGTAATTGTTCCTGTTCTTAAACATTTTCGGGTATCTATTTTTATTATGTTTTGCTTTTGTAGTATTTCTTATTTTTATTGTTTGATTGTTATGACTGGCATTTGCTCGTTTTCGGAAATTTCACTGTAACCAAAATAAAGTAGAAAAAACAATAAAATAATTGTCCAAATAAATATAAACACTTTATAACTATACTTCATATGAAAAACCTCATTTTCCCTATATAAGTGAATGTACATACACCCTATAAATCTAATTACATAAATTATCGGATGTTTTAGTAGTAGAGAATCATTAAGTATTAGGAATTGTTATTCATAAACATATCCAAGAATTCTTCAAAAAAATATCATCTAGGCATTTTAACATTTCATCAAAATGCACAGATGATATTTTGTACGTTTAGCTTGGTAATGCTTTTTATGTAATGAATTCTTATCTCTATTTCGCCTTAATGTTTATATGTACAAGAGTCTGTGTAGCAATTAGACTGTACTTTAAATATGTACTCAATTGTGTGTGGGAAAGGAAGCACATTTTATTTAAAGTGGTTACTTTAAAGCCCTTAATTAGTTGGTAGTCTTCTTCATTCAGACAAAAAGGAAATTTAAAGTGTGCACGTACTTTCAACTCAGACTTTTTACTACACACACTCCTATACACATAACAATATTTATAGTTTTTGTAACATTACGGAAATAACAAGAAATAATACCGAAACATTTATGATATATTGTAACAACTTAGTAATATTACTGTAACATAACGTGTATAATCGCACAATACTTTTTAACTGAAAATCAATAAATTTATGTAAGTACCCATAACATATTACATATTGTTTGTGAAACCTTTTAATGAACAAGTATAAGTGGATGGCGGGAATTGAACCCACATCAGAGGTTCTGGAGGCCCCTGTTTTACCCTTAAATTATACCCCCTCGTGGTCGGAATGACAGGACTTGAACCCGCACATTCAACGGCTACTAGATCCACAATCTAGCAAGTCTAGCATTTCGCCACAAACTCCATAAAAATAGAAAAAGACCACCGAATGTACTCGATTGTCTTTTTGCCATGCATATCTGCACAAGAAGTGTATACTTCAAACCCTTTAATATTTTTAGCTATGAGCATACTTATAAAACTCTAAAAACTATTTGATAATCTTTTAGAATCTAACTTTCTTTTAATACTATTTGCTATTTCTTCAATATTTTCATTTAGAAAGAAATGATTACCTTCAAAAGAATGAAAAGTACACGTTTTACTTGTGTATCGTTCCCATTTTATTACTTGATCATATGTAGTAAATTCATCATTTTCCCCATTAAATATAAGAAAATCAATATCACATGGTTGTGTATTTTTGTCATGAATATACGTCTCAACGATTTTAAAATCTGCTCTTAGAATAGGGAGAAAGATCTCCATTAATTCTTCTGATTGCAGTACCCCAGATGGTGTACCTCCCATTGCAATAACTTCTCTTTTAAATTGCTCATTAGAAAGATTATGTCGGATATTTCTTATTTTACTATTTGGATGATTTCTACCGGACAAAACAAGAAATTCAGGCGATACGTTTTTAGAATCTTTTATTTTTCTGGCTACTTCATAGGCGATCAAACTTCCCATGCTATGCCCGAATAGAATGTAGGGCGAATCATCTATCTGCATAACTATTTTATTGTAGACATCATTTACTGCCTCTTCCATACTTTGGTACAAGTTTTCTTCAATTCTATATCCTCTACCAGCTAACTCTACCGGGACTACCTCAATATATGGATTAAAGTGATTTTTCCATTTTGCGTAACTAAACGCAGATCCCCCAGCATGTGGAAAGCAAAAAAGTTTAGTCTTCTGCATTGATTTTCTCCTTACTTTCAAATTTGTATATAGTTTGGCAAATTGTATAAATGTCTTTAATTATTATCTCTTGAGGAAATTCATCTCTTGTTGCACAAGCAGATAACTTATAATTTGGATCAATGTTATATTGTTTAAAGTAAAAGTTTTTAGGTATATGCTTGTATGAAATTGAAGTTCGTGATTCTTTTTTTATAGAGAATGAATTTAATGGGGTATAAAGCCCTTTTCCAATCGTTTTTATATAGCTTTCTTTTAATGTCCATAAATCATAAAAATAATTAATTTGTTCATCAGAATTCATATTAGATATATCATAAAATTCTTCCGCTGAAAAAAATTCTTTTGCTAATTTAAAAGCCTCTATTTCTGAAACTTTTTCTATATCAATACCCACATTAAAATTAGCAGTAGTACAAACCACCCATTCTCCTGAATGAGACACATTAAAATGAAAGTCAGAAAAGTTTTCAACAAAAGGTTTTCCATACTCATTATATATAAATCTAATTTCTTCATTATTAATTTTATACTTTTGGCAGATTAGAGATCGGATTAGTAAATCCCCTATCAGGGTCCTATTAATGTCGCATGAATTTAATAATCGCTTCATTCGCTCTTTCTTCCCGTTTGAAACCAAGTTACTAAGTTTCTTAAACAAATGACTTTCAATATTCTTTGGTATTTTCACAGCGTGAATTTGTATGATAAATCACGTCCTTTTTTAAAGAATGGCTTCATATATGAACGTTACAGAAACTCAAATTAACTTTATTAAATTGCATATACAATAGAAAAGGTGCATATTTACATATCAATGAAAATATGCACCTTCCCTCAGTAATATCATCAGGCATTCGCTTCTATTACAAAGATTTCTATGTCTCTACCAATTACTTTTTACATTATCCCCTTAAAAAGTAATGCTCTTAATATATTCATTATTCCCTACACTTGATATGCAGGTATTGGTCTCCCCTTTTCGTTCATTGCTTTGCATCTTTTATACTCTCTACTTTTCCGTTAATAAAATGGACTTCTCTTTTATTCCTTCAAATTCATTTAGTAGATACATAGCTATTTTTTCAACTGCAGGTGAATCTACTATTTCCTCATGTGATCCAGGGACTGAATACCTATTTACTCTACCTTTTAATAAAGGTCCCCAATCTGTAAACAACTCTTTTCCTTCCTCAGCACTAAAGTAGAGAACTTCTCCAGAGTATGGTATTAAATCATGCTCTGCCATTAAGTTCAGGCATTTCCTATGAGCATTGATAACTTGCTTCAAATTCATAAGATTTGCATCAGGCGGGAGTACTCCCTCCATAATTAATCGCTCCACAAGCATATCTTGTTTATGGATGAGGCCTTCTTCCTGCTCAGTAAAATCTCTAGGAATGAAATGCTCATATATATATGAGAGCATTTCTTCTCTTGTTTTATAGTCCTGCTCTGAAGGTACTTTAGTATCCATTAGTATCAACAACTCAACTTCCTCACCTTGATTCTTTAGTACAGTTGCGATTTTATAAGCAATTGCACCGCCTAAAGACCATCCTCCAAGACGATATGGACCTTCTGGCTGAACACGTTTGATTTCTTCGATGTAAAGTTGAATTACTTCCGGCAAAGTTAACTCGTCAATTTCTTTCTTTTCTATAAGAGGATTCTGTAAACCATAAAATGAACAATGGTTCTTAAGCAATCTTGCTAGTTGAATGTAACAGAATACATTCCCCATAAACGGATGAACGCAGAAGAAAGGTCTTTTCTCTGATTCTTGTAGTGGAACTAGCGCTACTACTGATTTCGTCATATCATGCTTATCACGAATAAGGCATGCGATTCCTTCCACTGTTGGATTCTTAATCAATGTAGACACCTTAATCTCTTTTCCAAACTTCTCCTTAATTTTTGAAATCAATTTAATTACAAGGAGAGAATGTCCCCCTCTATTAAAGAAATCATCATTTACATAGACATCTTCTATCTGTAACACATCCTGCCAGATTTTAATCAACTGATATTCAATTTCATCCCTTGGAATGATTGGTGTAGACAAATTATTTTCTCTTTGAATTGTTAAACTGTTCAATGCCTTTCGATCAACTTTTCCATTCGGTGTAAGAGGAATCTTGTCTACCTTTATAAAGTGTGCGGGAACCATATAATTCGGTACTTGTGTCTTGAGATATTCACGCCAGTCATGCATACTTCCATCTCCAACTACATAAGCAACCAATCTCTGCTCTCCTAATTTATCCTCTGTTACCAAAACTACTGCTTCTTTTACCAATGGATGCCTCTCTATACTCGCTTCAATCTCTTCAAGTTCAATACGAAAGCCCCTAATTTTCACTTGATTATCAATTCTTCTCAAGTAATCTAAATTACCATCAGGTAAATAACGAACCAAATCTCCCGTACGATATAAACGCTCTTCTTCATTAAATGGATGACGGATGAATCGCTCTGTTGTTAATTCTGGACGATTCAAGTATCCTCGCGCTATACCTGCACCACCAATATATAGCTCACCTGTTACACCAACTGGAACAGGTAACAAATTTTTATCTAATACATAAGTTTGAACGTTCGGCAACGGACGTCCAATTGTAACTCTCTTACTATCTATTTCGATATGATAACACGTTGCATCAACCGTACATTCTGTAGGACCGTATACGTTATAAAAATCAATTTTTTCAGTCTCTACTAGCTGTTTCCATAATGACGGCATGATTGCTTCACCACCGACTAATATCTTACTTGGTACATGAACATCAGCACTTGTTTCTAGTAATCCTCCATCTATAAGTAATTGAAGTAATGAAGGTGTCATATCAAACATTTCCAATTTATTCTCCCTAATATAAGACACAAATCGTTCCGGATTAGTGCGAACTTCACTTGGGATAATATATAAACTTGAACCATACAGCAGCATTTGTAATTGCTGAATAGATACATCAAAGGCAATTGACGCATTCAAACCGACGCGCATATTACTAGGTATGTCATGTGAGAAAACTTCTTTTTGTAAACCATAGGATAGGTTTATTACAGAATGGTGCTGTACTAAAGCCCCCTTTGGATTCCCTGTCGAACCAGAAGTATAGATAACATACGCTAAGTTTTCCCCTGTTACCTCACATATTGGTGAAAGTTTGCTTTCTTGAGAAAGCATTGCTTGGTCCCTATCTAGGCAAACTGTCTTGATGTCTTTAGGTATCCATCCTAGTAATACCTCATTTGTAACTAACACTCTAATTCCCGTGTCTTCTAAAATATATTGCAGGCGGCTTTCCGGATTCGATGGATCTAATGGAACATAGGCTGCTCCAGCCTTCCAAATTCCCATGAGACCAACAACCATCTCAACTGAACGCTCAAAGCAAAGGCCAACTAATGACTCTGTCCCAATTCCACATTTCTGTAAATGATGGGCTAATTGATTAGCTCTTTCATTCAGCTCTCGATATGTTAGTTGCTGTTTTTCATCTACCACTGCCAACGCGTCAGGCGTACGATTTACTTGCTCTTCGAATAGTTGATGGATTGCATTCTCACGTGGATAGGATATAGTATTATTATTCCATTCTTCCAATAGCTTTCTTTGTTCAGCTTCCGTAATATATACTAGCTCCGATAGATTTTGATCAATGTTTTTGAGCATTTGCATTAACACTTGGTGTAAATGACCCAGCATTCGTTCAATGGTTACTCTATTAAACTTACTACGGTCATACATTAACTTTAACGATAACTGGATTCCTGGAACTACAGCTAACCCTAATGGGTAGTGGGTTTGTTCTACCCCTTCCAATTCACCAATTTCCAGATTTTCTGAAGACTCCTCTTTCACTGGATAATTTTCAAACACATATAAACTATTGAACAGCGGTATTCCTCTAGGAACTTCACTCCACCCCTGAATCTCTGTCAAAGAAGCATACTCATATTGTCTTCTTTCTATCTCTTCCTCTTGTATCTTCTGCAACCAATCTATTAATTTTATATCATCCATCAATTGAATTCGCGTCGGTGACGTTGTAATGAAAGGACCTACGATGTTTTCAACATCAATAATCTCCGTAGAACGCCCTGAGCTTGTTACACCAAAAACAATGTCATTTTCTCCACTATATCGGCTCATGAGATATGCCCATGCACCTTGAATTACTGTACTCAAAGTAAGTTTATTGCGTTTCGCCCATCCTTGTAACGCTTGAGTCTGCTCTTCTGATAAATACGTAACCTTCTCTGTGTAACCTTTTTCTTCCTCTTTACTTTCTAAGCCCAGCAAAGTTGGCGCAGTAAAACTTTTTAGCTTCTCTCTCCAGAATTGTTCCGCCTGCTCCTTATCTTGCTCTCTTAACCATTGGATATATTTCTTATATGGTGAGGACTTAGGTAACTTCACAGCTTCTCCATTCATTCTCTTCTGATAGACTGTAAGTAATTCATTAAATACTAATGGTAAACTCCATCCATCCAGTAAAATATGGTGATGGGTCCAAACAATCCGATATTCTTCCTCACCTTCTTGAATGACTGTTACCCGCATCAATGGTGCTTCATCAAATTGGAAGGCTTGTTTTCGATCTAATGCCAAAAAGACTTTTCTTTTTTCCTCTATCTCTTCACTTGTCATTGTACGCCAGTCTTCTTTGTTCACTTTAAATGGGATATTTTCATAAACCACTTGTACAGGTTCTTCAATTTCGTCCCATACAAATGCTGTACGAAAAATTTCATGCCGCTGAATTACAGATTTCCACGCCTGCTCAAATGTAGAAATATTCATTTTTCCTCGAATCATAAAACTCAATTGCACTATATACGGTGCAACATGTTCATCCCCTTGGTCATGCAATGTGTGGAAAATCATACCTTCTTGCAAAGGTGATAGTGGATATAAATCAGTAATCTGATTGTTCTTTCCGCGATGCATTTTGTTTAGTACATTTGTCAAACCTTCTTGGCTAAGATTAGCCATTGCAAAATCCGAAATGATCAGTGCAGATTCTCTATCTGAAAATTGAATCAATGTACTCAGTTGATATATCATATTCTGTGCAATACTTTGAATCGTTGATTTGGCAAATTGTCCAACATTGTATACCCAAGTGAACTGAAGTTTTCCATCCGTTACAACCCCAATTACATCAATTACATGCGATCGCTTGGAACCGGCAGCATGATCTAAACGCTTAAATTCGTTCTCCGGAATAAACATTGCATCGCTAGAAAACATTTGGTCAAATTGTCCAAGATAGTTAAAACTAATAGACGGTGTATATTGGGAGCTTAATGGCTCACACATTGTTGTGTTCATGTAACGCAACACCCCATAATCAACACCCTTATTAGGAATTTTGCGAACTTGTTCTTTAACTGCTTTTAATGCTGCAATTGGGGTATTAGCACTAGTAATATTTAAATGAACTGGGTAAATACTTGTAAACCATCCCACAGTTCTCGATAAATCAACATCTTCAATAATCTCTTCTCGACCATGTCCCTCTAAATCTACGCTCAATATCGGCTGCCCCGTACATGCTGCCGTAGCTTGTACTAATGCTGCTAATAATACTTCATTGATTTGGACACGGTGAATGCTTAAAGTCTCTTGCAATAACATACGGGTCTCATTCTCATTTAACACCACAGTAATTTCCTCAGTTACTGCGCTTACTGGATTACTTATAGTACCATCTACCGGCAATTTAACTACGTCTTGTTCAGCCTGCTCCTCCCAGTAATGTAGCACTTCTTTTGATAGTCCAGTTTCAGCGTAATGATGTAATTTCTCCGACCATTCTTTAAAAGATGTACTCTTCATAGGTAATTGAATTTTCTGACCTTGGACTACTTGCGTATATGCTGTTTGCAAATCTTCCAATAAAATTCGCCAAGAAACACCATCCACGGCTAAATGATGAATTGTCCAAAATAATCGGCCAGCGTGCTCACCTTCATCAAAATACACCATTCTCATTAGCGGACCCTCATGTAAATTCAAACTTTCTTGTGCAACATTAATCTCTTTTTGAATAACCTGATGCCAATCCGCTTCCGGCACTTCGTCTAATGAAATGACAGTAAGCATCAATTGTTCTTCTATTCCTTCATTCCACTGTTTCCAAACCCCATTAGGTAAACGTTCATATCTTAAACGCAGAGCATCATGATGAAGTAGAAGGTTACCTGCCGCCTTTTCCAGTGATCCTATGTCCAATTTCTCTTTCGTTCTGAAGAACATGGATTGATTCCAATGATGTGGGTTAGGATGATTTTGTGCAAAAAACCTTTGCTGAATAGGTGTAAGTATCGTCTCTCCAGTTATAATTCCTTGTTCAGCTTGTACACCTTGTTCTTCTTTGACTACTTGCGCCAACTCAGCAATCGTTTGGTGTTCAAATATTTGTTTTGGTGTCAATTGTAAACCAGCTTGCTTCGCGCGCGCGACAATCTGAATGCTAAGAATTGAATCTCCACCAATTTCAAAGAAGTTATCATTCATACCAATACGTTTTGAACCTAGCACACGTTCCCAAATGATAGAAAGCTTATGTTCACGTTCATTTCTTGGGGCCACGTATCCTTCTTGTGTTCCTTGATAATCTGGTATAGGTAACGATTTCCGATCAATCTTTCCATTTATGGTTAGCGGTAATTCTTTCATTTCGACAAAGTAGGAAGGTATCATATGGATTGGCAGCTTTGTTTTAAGATACTCTCGCCATTCTTCTAAATTGCCTTCGCCCACTACATAAGCTACCAGCCTCTTATCTCCCGACTGATTTTCCCTAACCATTACAACTGCCTCTTTTACCAAGTCATGCTCTTGTAAAGTCGACTCAATCTCTCCAAGTTCAATTCGAAATCCTCTAATCTTCACTTGATTATCCATTCTTCCCAAGTAGTCTATATTACCATCAGGAAGATATCTCACAAGATCACCTGTTCTATATAACCTCTCGCCTTCTTTGAATGGATGAGAAATAAATCGTTCGGATGTTAACTCTGGACGATTCAAGTACCCCCTTGCTAGACCTGCTCCTCCGATATAAAGTTCCCCCATCACACCAACTGGAACTGGCAACCTATTTCTATCTAATACATAAGTTTGGATGTTAGGCAATGGACGCCCAATTGTTACTCTCTTACTATCTTTTTTGATATGATAGCATGTTGCATCAACCGTACATTCTGTAGGACCATATACATTATAAAACTGGATTTTATCAGTCTCTACTAGCTGTTCCCATAATGACGGCATAATTGCTTCACCACCAACCAGTACCTTACTTGGAACATGAACGCAATCGCACGTTTCTAACAATCCGACATCTATAAGTAATTGAAGCAATGAAGGTGTTATATCAAAGATTTCTAACTTGTTCTCCCTAATATAAGCTACAAACTGCTCCGGATCACTTCGTACTTCGCTTGGAATAATATACAAACTTGAACCATAAAGCAGCATTTGTAATTGCTGAATAGATGCATCAAAGGCAATTGACGCATTTAAACCGACATGCATGTTAGATGGTATCTCATGTTCGAAAACCTCTTTTTGTAAACCATGCGACAAGTTTATTACAGAATGATGCTGTATCAAGACACCCTTTGGGTTCCCCGTCGATCCCGAAGTATAGATAACATACGCTAGGTTTTCTCCTGTTACTTCACATTTTGGTGAAAGAATGCTTTCTTTTGAAATCATTGCCTGATCCCTATCTAGACAAACTGCCTTGACTTCTTTGGGGATCCAACCTTCTAATGACTCATTCGTAACTAATACTTGAATTTCAGTGTCCTCCAAAATATATTGTATGCGACTTTCTGGATATGATGGGTCCAATGGAACATATGCTGCTCCAGCCTTCCAGATCCCCATAATACTAACAATCATCTCAACTGAACGCTCAAAGCAAATTCCAACTAATGATTCAGTCCCAATCCCACATTGCTGAAGATAGTGGGCCAATTGATTAGCTTTTTCATTCAGCTCTCGATATGTTAACTGCTGTTTTTCATCTACCACTGCTACCGCATCAGGTGTACGATTTACTTGCTCTTCAAACAACTGATGAATCGTACTTTCCCGTAGATATGCTACAGCATTATTATTCCACTCTTCCAACTGTTTTTGCTGTAATCCTGATAATATAGGCAACTTAGCTAATGATTTATCAGGATTCTCCACGATTACATTCAACCAGTTTCCAAAATGTTCAGCCATGGATTCAATAGTTAAGCTGTCAAATAAATCAGTTCTATAAACAAAAGTAAGTAATAAACCCTCTTCCACTTCTGCAGCTGTTAAACTTAAATCAAACTTAGCGATTGGAGCATTACTTTCCATTACTTCTATATTTCTTCCATGTAGTTCTGGTAGCTTCTGTCCCGTATTTTGCAAAGTAAACATGGTTTGGAAAATCGGAGAATGGCTTGTATTTCGTTCAGGTTGGATAACCTCTACAATTTTCTCAAACGGAACATCTTGATACTCATACGCCTTCAATGCTTTTATCCGTACTTGAGATAACAACTCTTGAAATGCCGGTGCATTACTTAAATCAGCTCGATAAACCAAGGTGTTGACAAAGAAACCAATTAGCCCCTCAATTTCTCGATAATTTCGATTTGCAATTGGGCTGCCAACAATAATATCCGTTTGTCCCGTATAACGAGCAAGGAAACTTTGATACGATGCCAATAAGGTCATGAAAAGTGTGGCCCCTTCTTGACGACTTAGTTCGTTTAATTTATCCAGTAATGAGCGTGACAACAAAACATTATGAGTTAATCCATGATGGGTTTGCACTGGCGGACGCGGACGATCCATTGGCAACATTAAGACTGGTAACTCACCAGATAATTCTTCCTTCCAATATGCAAGTTGTTGATATAGTACTTCATCTTTCAACCATTCTCTTTGCCACTGAGCAAAATCGGCATATTGAACTGGTAGTGGTTCCAGCTCTGCTTGTTTTTCACCAATCGCATTCTCATAAAATGCCATCCATTCTTGAAGTAAGATTTCCATCGACCATCCATCTGAGATAATATGATGCATATTACACAGAAGAACCCATTCTTCTTCTGAAATTCTTATGAGTTTCCCACGGAACAATGGCCCTTGTTCTAAATCAAATGGAGATTCGACTTCAGTTTGAATCCATTGCTCCAACTTTCTTTCTCGCTCCTCTAATGAAAGCTTAGTTAAATCCATTTGGAGAAGCGGACGGAAAACGTACGGTTGAATCTGCTGCACAGGATAGCCATCCTCTTCATAAAATACAGTCCGCAAAGATTCGTGACGCTCTATCAACTGATTCCATCCCAACTCCAATGCTTCAGGTAACCAATTCCCTGTAAGGCGGCATGCCATTGGCATATTATAAAGTGCACTATTAGGTGCAAATTGATCAATAAACCATAAGCGCTGTTGGGCATAAGATAGTGGAATATTATTTCCGCGTTCCATCGGCACCAATGGTGGAATTTCTCGTTTTTCGCTCCCCTTACGTAACTGATCTATTCGTTTCGATAATGCCTCGACCGTTGAATATTCGAACAGTTCACGTACCGGTAATTTGATTTGAAAGACTTCCTGTAAGCGTGAGACCACTTGTGTAGCAAGTAGAGAGTGACCACCAAGCTCAAAGAAAGAATCCTGAACACCAATTTCTTTTATTCCTAGCACTTGACTCCACACTGAAGCGATAAGTTCTTCCAGCGGAGTTCGTAGGTATACAGTATTTTCGACGGATTGTTCACTAAGTATAGGCAATGCCTTCAAATCAAGTTTTCCATTCGGTGTAAGTGGTAAAAATTCCATCTCAATAAAGTTTGTTGGAACCATGTAATTAGGTAAATGTGTTTGTAGATGTTCTCGCCATTCATGTAAACTTCCTTCACCAACTACATAAGCTACTAATCTCTTGTTACCTTGATTATCCTCTCGTACCAATACAACTGCTTCCTTCACAGAAGAATGTGCCTGCAAAACAGCTTCTATTTCTCCCAATTCAATCCGGAAACCACGAATTTTCACTTGGTCATCTATACGTCCATGGAACTGGAGATTACCATCAGAAAGATAACTTGCTTTGTCTCCTGTATAATAGAGACGTTCTCCTGACTTGAAAGGATGTGGAATAAATTTTTCCTTTGTAAGATCCGGACGATTAGCATATCCACGTGCAAGACTCTTCCCTCCAATATAGAGATCTCCAATTACACCAATTGGTACTAGCTGAAGATGAGGATCTAACACATAAACTTCTGTATTCGCAATCGGTCGACCAATCGATGGCGTACCTGTTGTCACTCCTACAGGTACATAACAATCTGTGGTAACAACGGTATTTTCCGATGGACCATACTGATTAATTACCGCAAAAGGAATATCGTTAGATGGGTACTGCGTTAATTGATCCCCACCAGTAATGATAAAACGAAGATCCGTTTTATCTGGCCAAGATAATTTCAAGAGCCTTTCCAGAATAGGCGTAGGTGCAAAGCTAGCTGTTATTCGTGAATCGATGAGCCAGTCCCTTAGTGCTTCTGGATTAATTCTCAGTTCCTCTGTTGACAAGTAGAGTGCTGCGCCAGCAGTTAGATACGGCCAAATCTCCTGGACAGCCGAATCAAAAGCAACCCCTGCAATCTGAGTCGCACGATCCTCTGCTGAAATATGATAAACTTCCTGATGCCAAGAAACCATATTCATTAATGAGCGATATTCAACCATGACACCCTTCGGTTTTCCTGTAGAACCAGAGGTATAGACAATATAGGCTAAGTTCTCTGGATTTATTTGACGTGTAGGTGCGATTACGCTTTCCACCGTTAATTCTTCTAGCCTCACCATTTCGACGTGTGCGAAATGTCCTTCTTGCCCTTCCGCCGTCACTACAAATTGAATTCCTGCATCTTCAATCATGTATTCTAACCTTGATTTTGGATACAACGGATCTAAAACGACATAAGCTCCACCAGCTTTTAAAATGCCTAGTAAACTTGCCATCAGCTCAGCTGACCTCGGAAGATAAACTCCTACCACTGACTCTGGGGCTACTCCCTTTCGCTGTAAAACATTTGCCAACTGATTTGCTTGTGCATCCAGTTCACCATAAGTCCACTGTTTTGTTTGATCAACTACCGCAATCGCATCAGGACGCCTTGCTACTTGCTCCTCAAATTTGTCGCAAACAAGACCCTGATGAGACATTTCCATTACAGTGTCATTCCATGTTTCTAATAACAAAGTACGTTCGGGTTCTGATAGCATGCTCAGGTCATGCAACGGATTTTGTGGGCGATGAGAAACTTCATGTAGCCATTTCTCAAAGTGTCCTGCCATCCGTTCAATAGTAGTAGCATTGAATAAATCCTTATTGTACTCAAAAGTAAAAAGTAATCCCTCTTCCGTCTCAACTGCCATTACACTTAAATCAAACTTTGCAATTGGACTATAGCTTTCTATCATTTCAATACTTCTACTAGACAACACCGGTAATTCTTGTTTCATATTTTGCAAGATGAACATAGTCTGGAAGATTGGCGAATGACTTGTACTTCGCTCCGGTTGCACAACTTCTACAATTTTTTCAAATGGAATATCTTGATATTCATACGCCTTCAATGCCTTTTGACGAACCTGATACAGTACATCTTGAAATGTCGGTCTACCACTTAAATTAGCTCGATAAACCAGCGTGTTAACGAAGAAACCAATTAGTCCTTCAATTTCTCTATAATTCCGATTCGCAATTGGGCTTCCGACCAGGATATCTTCTTGTCCCGTATAACGAGATAGAAAACTTTGATATGCAGCTAAAAGCGTCATGAAGAGTGTAGCCCCTTCTTTTCGACTAAGTTCATTCAATTTATCATGTAGCGTGCTTGGCAGAACCAGAGTGTATATCGACCCGTGATGAGTTTGTATTGCGGGACGCGGGCGATCCACAGGAAGTTGGAGTACAGGAAGCTCCCCAGACAATTCTTCCCTCCAATATTGGAGTTGTTGATCAAGCACCTCCTCCTTTAGCCATCCTTTTTGCCACTGAGCAAAGTCGGCATATTGAACCGGTAATGGTTCAAGTTCCGCTACCTTTCCATCCGTTGCTTTCTCATAAAATGCCATCCATTCTTCAAGTAGGATTCCCATTGACCATCCATCTGAAATGATATGATGTAGAGTACAAAGGAGTATCCATTCTTCCTCTCCCACGTGCAAAATACTTGTCCTGATTAATGAACCCTCTGTTAAATCAAATGGCACTTCTGTTTCTTGTTGAATTAAACGTTTAACTTCTTCTTCTTGGTCTTCAGAAGAAAGCATAGTTAAATCCGTTTTCGGAATTGATTGAAAAGCATACGGTTCAATTTGCTGTACGGGTTGACCGTTCACTTCGTGAAAGACCGTCCGCAGTGATTCATGACGTTCTATTAGTTGATTCCATCCCGTTTCCAATGCTTCAAGTAGCCAATTCCCTGTAAGGCGGCATACCATTGGTATATTGTAAAGGGCACTATTAGGTGTAAATTGATCAATGAACCATAAGCGTTGTTGGGCATAAGATAGTGGGATAGCTTCTCCTCGTTTCATTGGTATCAGCGGCGGAATCTCTCGTTTTTTATCTCCTTTACGTAACTGATCTAATCGCTTTGCCAGTGACTCCACCGTTGTATATTCAAATAGTTCACGTACTGGTAATTCAATTTGAAAAATTCCCTGTAAACGTGAAACTACTTGAGTAGCTAGTAGTGAATGACCACCGATTTCAAAAAAGGAATCCTGAACATTAATATTTTTTATTCCTAACACTTGGCTCCAAACGGAAACGATAAGCTCCTCCACTGGTGTTCGTGATGAAGTAATATCTTCACTTATGAACTGTTCTTCTAATTCCAGTAAGGCTTTCCGATTCACCTTACCATTTGGAGTGAGTGGCATAACTTCAATTTTGAAAAAGTATGCCGGAACCATATAATGTGGCAGTTGCTTCTTGAGATATTCACGCCACTCCCCAGTATCGCCTTCACCCACTACATAAGCTATTAACTGCTTATCTCCTGGTCGATCTTCCTTCACCAACACGACTGCCTCTTTTACAGATGAGTGATCATGTAAAGCTGCTTCAATTTCTCCCAATTCAATTCGGAATCCTCTAATTTTAACTTGGTTATCTATTCTTCCAATATATTCTAAGTTACGATCATTCATATATCTCACCAAGTCACCCGTTCGATATAATCGTTCCCCATCCTTAAAGGGATGCGGAATAAAACGTTCAGTAGTTAAATCCGGTCGATTGAAGTAGCCACGTGCTAATCCTACTCCTCCAAGGTAAAGTTCCCCTGCCACACCAATCGGGACGACTTGTTGATATTGATCTAACACATACAACTCTGTATTATCAATCGGACGACCAATCGGAATAAGCATTGGTTCTTTTTCTAAATCACAATCGTAATAAGTCACATCCACAGTTGCTTCAGTAGGACCATACAAGTTAATTAACTTTGTTTGCTGAACATTGTAAAAGATCCCCTTAAACCGGCGAACCTGCTCAGTGTTTAACGCTTCTCCACTAGTAAAAACTTGAATTAAAGACGATACATCCCTTTTCGAATTATATAGTTCCATATAATCTAAGAAAGTAGATAACATCGACGGAACAAAGTGCATGGTGGACACGCGATATCGTTCAATATACTCCTCAATCACCGCAGGATCTTTCTCTCCTCCTGGTGGAAGTAAACAAACACGTGCTCCTACAAATGACCACCAAAATAATTCCCATACAGAAACATCAAATGAAAACGGTGTCTTTTGTAGGATTGTATCCTCCCCGGACAATGGGTATTTTTTCTGCATCCACTGTAGGCGGTTGATAACGGAATGATGTTCAATCATTACCCCCTTTGGATTTCCCGTCGAACCCGAAGTGTATATAATATAGGCTAAGTTATTTGCTGTTACTCCACTTACCGGAGCTAAATTACTCTCTTTAGAAATCATCACTTGATCCCGGTCTAAACAAATTGCTTGAATATCTTTAGGTAACCAGTCCTGTAGTGCCTCTTTTGTTAACAGCACTTGAATTTGTGAATTCTCCAAAATATATCTCAGGCGGTTTTCAGGATAACTTGGGTCCAGTGGGACATAAGCCCCACCTGCCTTCAAAATCCCAAAGAGACCGATAATCATATCAGGAGAACGTTCAATACATATACCAACCAATGATTCAGGTCCGATACCTCGTTTTTGTAGAAAATGTGCCAATTGATTCGATTTTTCATTTAGTTCTTGATACGTTAGCTTTCCACCCTCATAAACTACCGCCACTGCATCAGGTGTCCGTGCAACTTGTTGCTCAAATAGCTCATGAATCATACAATCATGACCATAAACTACGTCCGTATCATTCCATTCTTCTAAGAGTTGTTTTTGCTCAGTATCCGATAACATTGACAGCTTTGTATATGATTCATCTGGATGATACGTGATTTCATTTAGCCAGTTCTCAAAATGTCCTGCCATACGTGCAATGGTACTACTATCAAATAAATCCGTGTTGTATTCAAATGAGACGAATAGACCTTCTTCCACTTCATAGGCAGTTAAGCTCAAATCAAATTTAGCAATAGACATATTACTTTCTACCATTTCAATACTTCTATCAGGCAAATCTAGTCGTTCTTGTTTTATATTCTGTAGCGTAAACATGGTCTGAAATATAGGGGAATGACTCATGCTTCGTTCAGGTTGCACAGCTTCTACCATTTTTTCAAATGGTATATCTTGATATTCGTAAGCTTTTAACGCCTTTTTCTTTGTTTGGTTCAAAATCTCCCGAAAAGTAGGGGTGCCACTCAAATCTGATCGATAAACCAATGTATTAACAAAGAAACCAATTAATCCTTCTACTCCCTTATGGTTCCGATTTGCAATCGGGCTACCAACTAGAATATCTTTTTGTCCCGTATAACGAGCGAGAAAGCTCTGGTATGCGGCCATTAAAGTCATAAATAAAGTGGATCCTTCTTGTCGACTTATATCCTTCAATTGACTGAGCAATTTATAAGGAAAAATCACGTGATGCGCAGCCCCAGAGTAAGTCTGCTTAACCGGTCGAGGTCGATCCACTGGCAGTTGTAAGATAGGAAGCTCACCAGACAATTCTTCCTGCCAATACGTAAGCTGACGATTTAGCACATCACCTTGCAACCACTCCTTTTGCCACTTCGCAAAGTCTGCATATTGAATAGATAATGAACTTAATTTAGCAGGATTTCCGCCTGTTTCTTCTTCATAGAAAGCAAGGCATTCATTCATGAATATACCAATGGACCAAGCATCAGAAATAATATGATGCATCGTACACAGTAATAACCATTCATCCTTCTCTAATTGAACAAGCTGATTACGAATTAAAGGACCATTCATTAAATCAAATGGTTCTTGCGCTTCTCTCGCAATTAAACTATCTACCTCTTTTTCTTTTACTTCTAGAGGAAGTTGAGAGTAATCCCTTACAGATAATGCGCTAGGAAGGAATTCGACAATTTGTTGCACAGGCTGTTCTCCTATTTCTTTAAAAACAGTTCGTAATGATTCATGACGTTCAATGAGTCGATTGAATCCCTTCTCTAATGCTTCAGGTATCCAATTTCCTTTTAGATGCCATACTGTTGGAATATTATATAAAGAACTGTTTGGGTTAAATCTGTCCATAAACCACAAACGTTGTTGTGCATAAGACAACGGGAGTGCTTCTTTATTCTCCTTTTTTTGCATTTGCTTCTGAAGCCATGCTCTCTTCTCAGGAGAAAGTGAACTCAGCTTTGCAAGTAAATCACTTCTCATTTTTTTACCCCTTCCTCAATCAAATTACTCTCGAATATCCCATGTGCTTCTTCCTCTGATAGCTCTTCTAATTGCTTAAGCAGTTCTAATAATTCTTCATCATTACTGACTTCTGCTTCTTTTTGAATATAGTCTTGAAGACTTACATTCTCCTTACTATCATTCTGCATTTCTTGATTTTTGTTATAGAGCAATTGATCAATCTGTTCTGCCAATTGCTGCACCGTATGAAATATAAATAAATCATGCAATGGTATCTCGATTCCAAAAGCCTCTTTAAGATTGGAAACAGCTTGCGTAGCAAGTAATGAATGTCCACCAATTTCAAAAAACGAATCCTGAATTCCGATGTTTTCCATACCTAAAACTTCATGCCATATCGAAACAATTGTTTTTTCCGTAGACGTACGAGGGGCAATATAACAACTCGCTATCTCCTGCTTCTCTGGTGCTGGTAAAGCCTTCCTATCAATTTTCCCATTAGGAGTGAGTGGAAATGCATTTAATCCAACAAAATAGGATGGAATCATATAATTTGGTAGTTGATCCTTGAGATAATCACGCCACTTTTGAGCATCCCCGTCTCCTACAACATAGGCGATCAAACGTGGATCGCCAGGATAATCTTCCCGCACCATTACAATAGCTTCGTTAACTAATATATGCCTTTGTAATGCCGCTTCAATTTCTCCTAGTTCAATCCGGAACCCACGAATTTTTACTTGATGATCAATTCGTCCAACATACTCCAAATTTCCATCTGGTAAATACCTTACTAGATCTCCAGTCCGGTATACTCGCTCTCCTTCTTTAAACGGATGCGATATAAAAAGATTTTGCGTTAAGTCAGGGCGGTTTAAATATCCACGTGCTAACCCTGATCCACCAATGTATAGCTCACCAACTACACCAATTGGAACCATTTTTTGTTCGGCACTTAGTACATATACTTCTGTATTGAATATTGGTTTACCAATTGGTGGTACCCTATGCATGACACCCTTTTCTAATTCCATATACGTGGAATACGTAGTATCTTCGGACGGTCCATATAGGTTGTACACCTTTTCGATTGTACTTCTCTCGTATAAATCTTGAACAAGCGAATATGGCAATGGTTCTCCAGCCAAATTCATCACCTTTACCGAAGAAGGGATTGTTTTTGCTCGAACCAGTTCCTTCGCTACCGATGGCACAGTATTAACCAAAGTTACACCTTTGGTAGACAACTTCTCTAGATGTAGAGCATTTTCAGTGACAATCACCTTACCACCCATCGTTAAGGGAACAAATAATTCAAAAACGGATAAATCAAAAGATAGCGAAGTTGAAGCTAACACTCCCGCTAATTCCTTTCGGGAATACGTGCGATGCGCCCAATGAATCATTGTTACTGTATTCCTGTGCTCAATCATTACTCCCTTTGGATTTCCAGTGGAACCTGAAGTATAGATAATATAGGCTAAGTTATCGCCCGTCACTTCACTCATACATACCGTAGTTACTTCTTGTTCTATTTCTGCTCGATTACGATCAATACAAATCACGTCAACAAATTTAGGTATAACCATTTTTTGTTGTAACTTTTCCTGTGTCACCAGTACCTTTATTTGAGTATCCTCTAAAATATATTGCAGTCGACTTTCCGGATACGCTGGATCAATTGGGACATATGCTCCTCCTGCCTTCATAATTCCTAAGAGGCCTACAATCATCTCAGATGAACGTGTAACACAAATCCCAACCAATGATTCGCAACCTACACCATTTTTCTGTAAATAATGTGCCAACTGATTCGAGCGTTCGTCCAACTCTCGATATGTTAGTTCTTCATCTTCGCACACTACTGCAATTGCTTCTGGTGTTTTTTTCACCTGTTCTTCAAACATTGTATGAATCGTACTTTCTTCCATATCTATAACACGCGATTTATTCCATTCCTCTAGTAGTTGCTTATATTCTACTTTCGATAACATATTCAGTTCTGATAGTACACATTTTGGATGAGAGACAATTTGATTTAACCAATGTTTAAAATGACTTGCCATACGCTCAATGGTTGTATCATTAAACAAATCAGTATTATATTCAAAGGTTAGTGATAATCCTTCTTCCGTCTCAGAAGCAAATAAACTCAAATCAAATTTGGCAACAGAAGCATGGCTTTCCATGAGTTCCATTTGTCTTTCAGATAGCTGAAGAAACTCTTGTTTCGTATTCTGTAAAGTAAACATAGTTTGGAATATTGGTGAATGACTTGTATTCCGTTCAGGTTTTACGGATTCTACCACTTTCTCAAATGGGATGTCCTGATACTCGTATGCTTTTAGCGCTTTTTTTCTTACCTGCGACAAAAGTTCTTGGAACGTCGGATTTTCACTGAAATCAGCTCGATAAACCAACGTATTTGCAAAGAATCCAATTAATCCCTCAATCTCTTTCACATTTCGATTAGCGATTGGGCTTCCAACTATAATGTCGTCCTGTCCTGTATAACGAGAAAGGAAGCTTTGATACGCTGCCATCAATGTCATAAATAAAGTGCATCCTTCTTGCAGACTTAAATCTTTGAGCTTTTCCTGTAGGGAATTCGCCACTATTAAGGACTGACTTGCACCACGATGGGTTTGAACTGCAGGTCGAGGACGATCCATCGGTAATTGTAAAACCGGTAGTTCCCCAGATAATTCTTCCTTCCAATATTGAAGATGCTGATTCAAATTCTCCTCTTTTTGCCATTCCTTCTGCCACATGACAAAATCTGCATATTGGATAGATAACTCCTTCAATTCCACTGGTTTTCCGGTTAGTGCTCCTTCATAAAAAGCCATCCATTCTTCAAGTAAGATTCCCATTGACCATCCATCTGAAATAATATGATGCATCGTACAAATGAGAACCCATTCTTCCCTGTCCACTTTCAATATTCGTGTTCGAATCAGAGGATCTTGTCCAAAATGAAATGGTTCCTCCGCCTCGTTTTGAATAAGGCGTTGCATTTCTTTTTCCCTATCTTCCAAAGAAAGATCTGTTAGATTCGTTTGAGGAATATGTCTGAACACATGAGATTGAACCTGTTGAAAAGGTTCACCCTCTTGTTCTAGAATTGTCGTCCTTAATGATTCATGACGCTCCAACAATTGATTCCATCCGACCTCCAATGCTTCAATTGACCATTTACCTGTTAAGCGACACGCTGCATGAATATTGTACATAGCACTATTTGGCATTAATTGATCAATAAACCATAGACGTTTCTGCGCATAGGAAAGTGGGATAATTTCTTCTCGTTTCATAGGTACAAGAGGAGCAACCTCTCGTTTTTTATCTTCTTTTCGTAACTGATCCACTCGTTTCGCCAATGCTTCCACTGTATCGTGCTTGAAAAGTTCACGTAATGGAATTTTAATTTGGAACAGTTCTTGCAATCTAGAGACGATTTGAGTAGCAAGTAGTGAGTGCCCACCACGTTCAAAGAAGGAATCCTGAATACCAATATTTTCCGTTCCTAACACTTGACTCCAAACCGAGGCAATAAGCTCTTCCGATGGCGTCCGAGGTAGCACATTTAAATCTTCAATAGCTTGCTCATCAGGTGTTGGCAAGGCCTTTCGATCAATTTTCCCATTCGGAGTAAGCGGGAAGTGTTCTAACTCTATAAAGTGCGCTGGAATCATATGATTCGGTAATTGGTTTTGTAAATACTCTCTCCACTCTTGGGTATTTCCATCGCTTATTACATATGCAACCAATCGTTGATCACCTGGACGATCTTCTCTAACTAATACAACAGCCTCTTTAATAAACGAACATTTTTCTAAAGTGGCTTCAATTTCTCCTAATTCAATCCTAAAACCACGTATTTTGACTTGATGGTCCATTCTACCTATAAATTCTATATTTCCATCAGTTAGATATCTTACTGAATCTCCTGTTCGATATAGTCGTTCTCCCAATTGGAATGGATGCGAAACGAATTTTTCAGCAGTAAGATTCGGACGATTTAAGTATCCACGTGCCAAACCAGCACCACCAATATATAACTCACCCTCAATTCCTATTGATTGCAAGCGTTGATTTTGGTCTAATACATATAATTGCGTGTTCTGTATTGGTTGCCCAATAGAAACAAATTCTTGATTAGGCTGAATATCAAATGCATTCACATAAATAGTGGCTTCAGTTGGCCCATAAAAGTTGGTTAATTTCACTTGTCCACTATAATCCCATTTCTGTTGAAAACGTCTAACTAACCCTGAACTTAGTTCTTCTCCACCAGAAAATACATGGCGTACGGACGAACAATTCATGTTCAATTCAATATGATTGAAGTGGTCTAAGAAAACAGATAACATCGAAGGTACAAATTGAACTATAGTAACCTGATGTTGTTTAATCACTTCAGCTATAATAGAAGGATCTTTTTCTCCACCTGGAGGTAGGAAAGATACACTTGCACCAACGTGAATGCCCCAAAACAATTCCCAAACAGAGACATCAAATGAGAATGGCGTTTTCTGCAAGACCACATCCTTTTCAGAAAGCGGATATTTATGTTGCATCCATTCTAGATAATTAATTACTGAATGATGCTCAATCATTACTCCCTTTGGATTCCCTGTAGATCCTGAAGTATACATAACATACGCTAAATTTTCTCCTGTTACACCACTTATACATGGGGTTGTTTCTTCTTTTTCAATTGCAGTGTAATCTTTATTCATACAAATCGTTTCTATATTTTCAGATACAAACAAATTTTTAGAATTCTCTTCCGTCACTAGTACTTCGATTCCAGCATCCTCTAATATATATCGAAGTCGACTCTCTGGATAAGTAGGGTCAAGTGGAACATACGCTGCTCCTGATTTTAGAATACCTAATAACGCTATCATCATTTGTAATGAACGTTCCATATATACCCCAACTAGAGACTCTGGGCCTACACCATGCTTTTGTAAATAATGAGCTAGCTGATTTGCACGCTTCTCCAACTCTTTATAGGTAATTTGTTCATTTTCGTAACTAGCCGCGATTGCTTCCGGTGTTTTTTTAACTTGCTCCTCAAACATCGTATGAATCATGCCTTCAGCCGAATAATTAACTTGAGTATGATTCCATTCCTCTAGTAACTGTATCTGTTCTTCTTCTGTTAAATAAGTAATTTCAAATAGTTTTGAATCTAGGCTCTTCGTCATCTGAATTAATATTTGCAATAAGTGATTCTGAATCCGATTTATTGCTTCTTCATTAAAATAGCTTCGATCATACATCAACTTTAAAGTAATTTTCTTACCGGGCATTACAATGAGTGTTAAAGGATAATTTGTTTGTTCCGTGCTTGTAACATCTAGTAATCTTAAATCATCATTTCTCTCACCTTGAATTGGATAATTTTCAAACACATACAAGGTATGAAATAAGGAGCTATTTCGCGGAACCTCACTCCAGCCTTGAATATCTATCAACGAATTATACTCATACTGTCTTCGTTCCATTTCTTTCATTTGTATTTTACGAAGCCAATCTACTACTGATGTATTATCCGCTAATCGAATTCTGGTAGGTAATGTGTTAATAAATAGCCCCACCATATTCTCTGCTCCCATTAAATCAGTAGGACGTCCAGCGCTAGTTACGCCAAATACGACGTCACTGTCACCGCTATACCTACTCATCAAATAAGCCCATGCACCTTGTACTAACGTATTCAACGTTAATCGACTATTTCGTACCCACTCTTGTAAATTCTCAGTAAGTTCCTCAGATACTTGATAAGCACACTCCCCATAACCCTTCTCTTGTCCTTGATCCTTTCTTTCCATTGCTAATGGAGTAGGTGCATAGAATCCTTTTAATTCTTCTTTCCAAAATTCCTCTGCTTGACTTTGATCTTGTTTATTTATCCATTGAATATATTTTTTATAAGGAAGAGATTTAGGAAGATTCAACAATTCTCCCTTTATCATCTTGAGATAAACTTCCATCACTTCACTAAAGACCAATGACACACTCCATCCATCTAGCAAAATATGATGATGTGTCCAGATAATTCTCGTTTCCTCTTTTGCTTCTTTAATCGCAGTGACTCTCATCAATGGTGCTTCATCCAATAAAAATCCTTTCCTACGATCTGCAGTCAAAAACTGTTGTAATTTCTTCTCCTTCTCCTCATGCGAATAGGTACTCCAATCCTCTTGATGAATAGTAAAAGGAAGACGTTCGTAAACTGCTTGTAGAGGTTTTTCTACTTCTTCCCAAACAAATACTGAGCGCAGAACCTCATGTCGTTGAATAACATATTCCCAAGCTTTTTCAAAAGTAGCAACATCCAATTGCCCCCCGAGCAAGAAACCTACTTGTACAATATAGGAAAAAGAATGTTCATCATCTTGATCGTATAAAGTATGAAACAGTATTCCTTTTTGCAAAGGTGATAAACCATATATATCAATAACGTCTCCCATTTTTACACCCTCTTCTTTGTTAATTTAAGTAATACTTTGCTTAAGCCTTCTTCCGTAAGATCCTCTGCATCAGCAAAATCTGATACCGTAAAAGCAGACTCTGTTGTTGGTTTATTTATAAGTTGACGGAGATGCCTTAACATACCATCTGCTATCACTTGAATTTTTAATTTAGAAAACTGTTCCCTACTATACATCCAAATAAAATGTAACTTTTCATCTTTCACCATTCCGATAACTTCAATTAGATGAGATGGTTTGGAATCTGGAGCATGATCTAAAAATGTAAATCCTGTCTCTTGCATAAACAAAGAGTCCCTTGAAAACACCTGATCAAATTGGCCCAAATAGTTAAAGCTTATTGAAGGCTTTTGCTGATAAAACGGAAGTAATCCTTTATTCAAGTAACGTAAAATACCATAGTCAACTCCGCGATTTGGAATTCGACGTAATTGTTCTTTGACAGCCTTTAACCCTTCAATAGGTGTCTGAGTTCCTTGAAAATTGAGATGAACGGGATAAATACTCGTGAACCAGCCCACTGTTTTTGATAAATCAATACCTTCAATCATCTCTTCTCTTCCGTGTCCTTCTAGATGAATAGAAACGGTTTGCTGATTTATACAATCAACGATAGCTTGTCCTAATGCCGTTAATAGTACCTCGTCAATCCTTGTCTTATGAGTGACTAGAACTTCGTGTAACAATGTTTGTGTTTCTTCTATTCCTAAAGTCCTCTTCACTTGATCAATCGATTCTTCTGTTGTTTCTTGTATTGGATAGTCCATTGGAATTTTCATCGTTTCTTTTTCTACTTGTTCATTCCAATAATTTTGTACTTCTTTTGAAATCCCCGAATCACTGTATGTCTGGAGTCGTTCAGACCACTCTTTAAAAGATGTACTTTTCGCAGGTAAGCGAACTTCTTGACCTTGTTTCATCTGGTTATATACCACCTGTAAATCTTCCAATAGAATCCTCCATGACACTCCATCTACTACTAAATGATGAATCACCCAGAATATTCGATCATTTCCAGTCAAGTTATCTTCAAAGTACACTACTCTCATTAACGGACCAGTAACTAAATTGAAACTAGCTTGATTAATGTTCATCTCTTCTTGTATTATTTTATTCCACTCTTTTTCATTAACTTGATTACGTTTTACAACATGGAGTACTGACAGCTCATCAGTCCCTTCATTTCTCTGCCTCCACGTTCCGTTTGGTAACTGTTCGTACCGGAAACGTAAAGCATCATGATGTTTCAGTAAATTTAATATCGCTCCCTCTAGTAATTTCACATTCAATCTTTCTTTTACTCTTAAAAGCATTGATTGATTCCAATGCTCTGTATGTGGATGTTCTTGCTCGAAGAACCAGCACTGAATTGGAGTAAGAGGCACATCACCTATCACAATTCCCTGCTCCGCTTGTACTCCCTGCGTTTCTATAGCCACTTGTGCCAGCTCAGCGATAGTTGGGCATTCAAACATTTGCTTTGGAGTAAGTTTTAACCCCACTTGACTTGCTTGAGATATGATTTGAATACTGAGAATCGAGTCGCCACCAATTTCAAAGAAATTATCATAGATTCCCACCTTTTTAACACCTAATACTCGCTTCCAAATGGTAGTCAGTATCTGTTCGTTACTATTCCGAGGGCCAACACATTCACTATTAATCTGCTTTTCCTCTGGCATAGGTAAGGCCTCACGATCAACTTTACCGTTAGCTGTAAGTGGAATAGCTTCCATCGCCACAAATCCCGAAGGAACCATATAACTTGGTAGTTTCGCTTTAAGATACTCTCTCCACGCATCTACATTTCCATCTCCTACAACATATGCTACTAATCTTTTATCGCCCGGCTGATCTTCTCTTACAATTACAACTGCCTCTGTTACAGATGCATATGTATTTAAAGTAGACTCAATTTCCCCAATCTCAATTCTGAAACCACGTATTTTAACCTGATGATCAATTCTTCCACGATAATCTAGATTCCCATCTGGCAAATACCTAGCTAAGTCTCCTGTCCGGTATAATCTTGCTTTCGGATTACTACTAAATGGATGAGATATAAAACGCTCTGCTGTTAATTCAGGTCTATTTAAATATCCACGTGCCAATCCTGCTCCACCAATATAAAGTTCACCATCAACACCTATAGGAACAGGTTGTTGATAAGCGTCTAGTATATACACTTCTAAATCGGGAATCCGCTTTCCAATATTACTTCTTGAAGCATGCTGCACATCATCTAGAGTAATTGGATAATATGTAACATGAACTGTAGTTTCTGTAATTCCATACATATTAATTAACTGTGGTTTTTTCTCCCCATACCTTTGAAACCACGGTAACAAGCCAATAGGTTCTAACGCTTCTCCTCCAAATATCACGTAACGCAGCTGCAAATTTTTATTCTTATCTTCTTGTTCACACACTCGTATTAATTGGCGGAATGCGGAAGGTGTCTGATTTAGAACTGTGACTTCTTCCTCCACCAATAATTGATAAAAATCCTTAGGTGATCGACTAATCCAGTACGGAACAACAACTAATTTTCCACCATATAATAACGCTCCCCAAATTTCCCATACTGAGAAATCAAATGCATACGAATGAAAAAGCGTCCAAGTATCTTTTTCATTAAACTGATACAAACAATCCGTCGATTTAAATAACCGTATAACATTGTGATGCTCTATCATAACACCTTTTGGATTTCCTGTTGATCCCGAAGTATAGATCACATATGCCAGATTTTGGGGACCGACACTAGAAACCGGCAAAGTCTTACTTTCTTTCCCAATCTCATCTTGATCACAATCCAGGCAAATCGACTCAACATTTTCTGGTAACCAGTTCAATTCTTTTAAACTTTCTTGCGTTACGAATAACTGAATGCTAGCATCTTCTAAAATATATTGAAGTCGCTGCTCTGGATATGTTGGATCAAGTGGAACATAAGCCCCACCAGCCTTCAAAATTCCTAAAATACCTACAATCATTTCGAGGGAACGTTCAACGCACAGTCCAACTAAAGTATCAGGTCCTACTCCCTTTTTCTGCAGATAATGAGCTAACTGGTTTGCACGTTCATTAAGCTCCTTATAAGTAATTTTTTCTTTTTCATACGTAACTGCAATAGCATTTGGATAAATCATCGCTTGCCGTTCGAACATTTCATGAATAGTTACTTGAGGTGGGACATCCAGTTTAGGATTGTTGAACTCAACTAAACTTTTTCTTTTATCTTCCTCAGAAATGATTTCTATTTCAGCCACCTTCTGCTTTGGGTTTTCAAAAATATTTTCCAGTATCACTAGCATAACGTTAAAGAATCGTTCTATCTCTTCCTTAGAAAATAGCTCCTCACGATAATCAATATGTACATGTAAAGAGTCTATATCAATTAGATTTTCAATATGAACTGCAAAATCTTGTACTTCTTCACGGTTTGGAATCCATAGTGAGTCACCACTTTCATCACGATCCCTATAATCAATCGTAGTTCCGAAAAGTCTCACATTACTGTTATTCTCTTTATTAATCTGCTTTAATAACAAATCAAATGGATATTTCTGGTGTCTTAATGATTTACTTTGTTTTCTGGACACTCTACTAATAAATGAAAGTACTTCTTCTTCTGGATCAATATCCATTCTTAAAGGAACTGTACTCACCATCATTCCAATCAATTTTCGTTCCATTTTAGTCATACGGTTGCCGTAAGCCATTCCTAAACCAATATCAAGCGATGAGGTCCACCGATACATGGACAACGAAAAAGCAGCAACAAAAAGAGTATATAAACTATTTTTGTAATCTTCAGAAAATTTTTCTATCTTTCTCTTCAAATGTTCCGTTAATATAAACGTCTCACGCGATGCTTTTGTACTAACTTGGTACGTATTATAAGGCTTCAATCCAGTCACAGATGGCAGTGTTTTAAATTCCTCTAACCAAAATTTTTGATCTTTTTGAAAGCGACTACTATTCAAGTATGTTTGTTCGTTGGTCAGAAATTGAACATATGAATTTTTAATTTCGCCTTCCTCATTCTCGTTATGCATGTCATAATAATATTTTGCAATCTGCTCAGTAAATATTTGAATTGATAAACCATCCATAATAATATGATGAACATTTCCAAAGACTGCACATTCATTATCGTTTAATTTTATTAAAGCGAAATAGTATAAATTTGAATTAAATAATGTAAACGTTTCTTTTGTTTTCTGCTCAATCCATTCCTCAAGCAAATTTGTATTCTCCACATTACTGAAATCAAAAAACTCAAATTCTTGTTCTTCATGTTTAGTAAAATATTGTTTCGGTTCCTGATGCCCATTTTCTTTTAACCTAATGCACAGACCGTCATTTTCACTGATAACGCGATTCACAACTTGGTTTAATTTTGAATAATTCATTTTTCGATGAAGTTTAAATAAAAATCTTAAATTACATATCCCTTTATCAGAATGAACGACTTCTGTATACCATATTCTTCGCTGCGGATGGCTTAATGGATAGCATTCCTCATTGGTCATAAAAATCTTCCCTTCAAAAATTATTTGCTCTTATAGGTTCGTGTTTATGTTTAGCCCATAAATATTTCTGCAGTGAAACTCCAATTACTCCAATAATAACAAGCCCAATCCCTCCATAAACATAGAGTTGAGTTACTCCAAACAAATGCACTAATGGACCACTCATAGCAGGAGAAATAATTAGAACTGCGTTTGTTAAACTGCTTTGTATACCAAATACTCTTCCTACTTGATCTTGATCGGATTCTATTTGTAAAATGACTTGATTAGATACAAGCATCAGCCCACTTCCGATACCAGCGATAAAACTAATTAAATAAGCTAAAACGAAGACCGTACCGGGCGTTATCAAACCAATCCCCCCAAAACCAATTCCCATTAAAACCATACCTCCACATACTACCCAGCCATATTGAAATTGTTTTAATTTCTGAGTTAGTAATGCACCAAGTATTCCGCCAAGACCAATAATAGAAATGATATATCCCATTTTACTTTTATCATGTGGGAATAAGCTCTTAAATAAAGTTGGGAATTGTGAGTCTACTAATTGTAA
Source organism: Bacillus sp. BR3(2024) (assembly GCF_039134555.1). NCBI lineage: Bacteria > Bacillati > Bacillota > Bacilli > Caryophanales > Bacillaceae > Bacillus > Bacillus sp. BR3(2024). The sequence continues at coordinate 2,311,396 of NZ_CP152433.1, read as the reverse complement.
TACTGCCATGGCTATTGTAACGAAAATCATGGTTGATAATATTATCCGATTAGATAACACATAACCCCACCCTTGTACCCAAGCGGTCCAAGTACTTTGTTTTTGCTTTTCAACAAATTCTTTCGATATAGTTTCTTTAAATTTTATTGTGGGTATCAGAACTAAGGTAGCTAATAAACAACTTATAGCTCTTATAATGAGGCAGAACTCTGGTTGAAACCAGCTCAACAACATGCCCCCTATAAGGGGGCCTACTATCTTGGTACCCTGCTCTACTATTCCGTTGATACTTACTGCTTTAGTAAGCAAGTCCGGGGATACAATCTGTCTTGTTAGTGTTTGCTGTGCAGGATAATAGAAAACAATAAAAATGGAACGAATCATTAATGCCACTAAGAGCCAGTGGATATCTTGTACAAATAAAAGAGCAATTGTTATTAGACCAACCATTAGATTACAGAACATCATAATTGGAATTTTTCTAAAACGATCTGCAATAACACCTGCCCATGAGCCAAAAATAATTCCAGGAAGTGCATATGCAACAGGAATCAATCCAATCATAGTAGGATCTACTTCCCATTCAAACCCAACTATAGTCATAATCGCTAACATATCAATAAAAACACCAAGCATAAGCAATGAATAGGCAGAGAAAACTTGTAAATAAACCCTATTTCCTAATAGGCCTTTTGAATCAGTAGTTTTCATAAAAGCAAGCTCCTTAGGTTACTAATATAAACGCTTTTGCGTATAAGGTACCTCTTTATTAAACCTAATTAATCATTATTGACATCTCACCTAGAATTTAACTTCGCCAAAACTCAAACCGGTCTTATTTTTCATTTATTTAAAATAGTCAGACAAACGAAAGCGTACCTATTTCTTCATTTTTATATCAACTGTTACAAAATATATCTTTACCTTACACTAATAACAGCTAAACGTTGCCTTAATATAACCCTTTACAGTCGTTTACACATTCAATTCACATCCTTTTTAAAGTTGGCTTTTTTCTATCTCAAATACTATCACACAAATATTTCACCTACTATATTCATAAAGTTGAAATATTTGAATCAGAAAATTCGGATAAAAAACCAAATCCACAAATCATAACAAACTATTATTTATTTATATTTTCATTTTATAGATAGCTTTAACCATAAGGGTATCAAGAATTAAGTTTTTTAATTTTATTAACATAATAGTTTAAAGAGACCGTAAATCCTACTAAACAAAAAAATATACAATAAAGTATATTTTTTTCTTATCCTACATATTTTCTATGCAAATTAATCCCAATAACTAAAGTTGATAATAAAAATATAATATTACCAATCACTAATGTACTCATAACAAGAATTGAATAATATAGTATTAATACTTCTGCACCTACTACCTATTTTATTTATTGGATATTTATACTTCAAAAAATTACACATCATTCACAATTAGGATACATACCCAAAATATGTTTTGAACGTTTTATTATATTTTAAGATAATATAAAATCAGTTTTTCTATAAGAGAACTTAATTTTTATGTAGTACGAAACTGTTAGTAATACAGTATATACTAATTTAGTTATAAAAACATTTAAAGACCACCTATTTCCATAAGTGATCTTTCTTTGTGATTCTGTATTTGTGCACTACTGTAGAAATATATCGTAGAAACGCTTTGTTTGCTAAATGTTTAGTTCTTTCCATTTACTAAAAAACATAGCTTCATACACTTAATATCATATTCGTTACATTGCAAACTATTATTTTGTCTTCTGTACAGGCAAACTACTAAAAATTAATTCAGCAACTTTTACATATCCTTTTGAGTTTGGATGAATTAAATCCTTAGACCAAAGCGTATTGTCATTAACTAAATGATGATTCCAAAAATCAACATGATGAAGCTTATACTCTCTGCTCAGTGAATGTATAACTTCATTTGCCTCTAATAATTGTTCTTTTATTACTTGTTTTTTTTCAGAAGCAAAAGGAAGCCTAACTGTAAAATCTGGAAGGTTTGCTATAATAATATCAGCCCCTGCTTTACTTAATGTATCTATTATAAATTCCATATCGTTCTTATATGCATCGTGATTCCAACGTCCTTTTAAAACATCGTTTGCCCCTGCAATGAGACTAACCAAATCTGGATTAAAAGTTAGCGCTTTTTCCAATTGCTGCGAGCGAATTTCTTTAGTTACTAACCCACGCTTTGCAAAATTGGCATATTCTATATCGTTTTCACACAGTTGAACAAAATAATCTACCCAGCTTTTTAATGCAATTCCCTCAACTTCATCCCCTATCCCCTCTGTAAAACTATCGCCAATTGCTACAAATCGCTTCCACATATGTATTCCCCCTTTATTATTAACCATATCTATACTATACAATAGCTCACACCGTAATTGTTATTTCTAAGTGGTTTTCGATTTCAATTATATTCCACTTTACTATATTTATATTTAGAATCCAAAATTGACCGATTCCTAAGTATACTTAAGAATCGGTCATATTCATAAATTTACTAAAGAGATAAAATCTATCTAGAAATTATACTTTTTTCAAAAAATTTATTGTTCTTTGTTTTGCCCAGTTGATACATTTCTTTTCGATTAAATGATATGAAACTATAGAAAAAAGTAGTGTCATTGCAATGCACAAAGTAAGAAGGAAAAAGATAGGTATCTTTGTATACAATAGTTTAAATAGTACCATCATGATTGGAAAATGACACAAATAGATACTGTATGAAATTTCTCCTAAATATACAAATACACTCTTATTTAGAAATGCTTTTACTTTTAGGTTACTCATAGCCATTATAATAAATATACTAACCCCCATTACGACACCCCAATCTTTTAATAAGAAAGTTGTATCATTACGGGAAAAACCATAAATTAAAATGGAATATAAATATAGGATAACCCCTAATGCAATAAGAAATCCTTTTTTAAATTTTTTCATATTCCTATATGAGTAGATAAGTTTTTCCTGATACTTAAAAAGTAACATTCCAACCATAAACATAGATGTAAAATGCAGTGTATCAGCATAACCATTATAAAATCCTTCAGCTTTCCCAATATGCAACATATTAAGAACAACACTAATTAATGAAAAACTCAAAGCAAATAGTATCGTTTTCTTCCAATTCAGTTTATAAAAAAGAAGGAATAACAAAGGAAACACAATAGATATACGCATTTCTTGAGCCAATGACCAAATAACTGGATTATAATTTTCCGTAAAAAAGTTATTAAGAAGCACAAAGTGGTTTAGAATATCTAATTTTGTTATAGACCCTTGCCACCTATCATAGAACCAATCCCGTAATCCTACCACTTCATACGACGAAAATAAAATAAATAAAACAAAGGTAACGATTATCCAAAAATAATAAGGAATATAGATTCTTACAAATCTCTTAATTAAATATCCCCAATAATTTGTTTTTGAATGATAAAGTGCCATAGATAACACAAAACCACTTAGTACATAAAAAACGATAACAGCTTCCCCACCCGCCCATAAAAACCTAAGCGGGGAAAATTTAATAGAATTAGGCAACGATGGTAGCATTAAACAAAAATGTCCAAATACCACAGTAAGTGCCGCTAACCCTCGTATCGAATCTAATTCTTTTATTCTCTTACTCATAAAATGTTCTCCTTGTAAAATATAAATCTTGCTGTTCATAAAGGCCACTATAAGAATGTAGTGTAGAATTGTACATATTGTTTCTTTAAATTTCTAATATAAGCAGTACAAAGTTAATTTTACCTCCATTTCTTTATATACATAATTTAAAACAAAACATTTAATACAAAGAAAAGATTTTATTAAATTTTTATAAAGTGAAACATTTAGTTGTATCCTATAAAATTAGCTTTTTATTATATCAATCGCACTATCCCACATACCACTAAAAAAAGATCCTGTTTTACGCATAAAACGTGTAAACCACTTTGCTTGTTCCACATCAGATTTTGTTACAAGGTCTATTTGTAATGATTTACCTGATAAGAACCCAGGATCTGTATTATCTTTAGGCGAGATAATCATTTTACTAATTGTTACACCTTTTTTAATAGGCGCTTCTTGTTCTTTATTCAATACTTTAAATTCTTTTTTATAAATGTCTTTATTGCCCTTCGACATTGGAAGTGAAACAGCTTGCTTCGTTTGAACTACTACATCTTTGTCTTTTGCATTTGCCACTCGAACTGTTTCATATCCTTTTATTACTGAATCTTTTCCATAGAAATTCTTCACTTCAAAATTCGCAAATCCATAATCGTATAATTTCTTTGTTTCATCAAAACGTGCCGTATGAGATTTTGCTTTTATCACTACAGAAATTAGGCGCATATCATTTCTTTCTACTGTACCAGTGAAACAATCTCCCGCTTCTGGAGTCGTTCCTGTTTTCAAACCATCTACACCTTCATATTGCTTAATTAAACCTTTTAACATCCAATTAAAGTTCGCCATATCAATTGGATATTTACCACCCTCTTGGAATGTTTTTTTAGGAATTTTTGCTGTATTTAATATTTGGGGGAAATCTTGAATAAGACGTTGCGCTAAAATTGCACAATCCCTTGCAGACATTTTATTTTTCTCGTCTAGAGTTGTCCCTTCTGGGTGATATCCTTTTAAATCTTGATTTGTTAAGCCTGTAGAGTTTACAAATTTATAATCTTTCATTCCAAACTCTTTCGACTTATCGTTCATCATTTTTACAAAATTGACTTCTTTACCAGCAATCTGTTCAACTAAAGCAATTGTTGCACCATTTGCAGAGTAAATTGCCATTGCCTCATATAACTCTTTTACCGTATAAGAGCCACCATTTTCTAATGGAACGTTTGATAATGAACGATCTTGCGAAATCTTATGTGCATATTCAGAGATTTTAACTTTTTGATCCCATTTAAGTTTTCCTTTATCCACCGCTTCATGAACTAAGTATTCGCTCATCATTTTTGTCATACTAGCAATTGCCAATGATTCATCTGCATTTTTTTCATATAAAATTTTTCCGGAATTTGCTTCTATTAAAATTGCTGATCCCGCTTCAACGTCTATAGCAGAAACTGTTTCCGCTGCTGCTCTTCCAAATGTAACGAACATGCTAAAAAATAGTGTAAGCACTGTTACTATTGCAATAAATCTCTTGCAAAACATACCTTTCACTTCTGTTACCTCCAATACCTTTGTACTCAAAAAAACCGTTATTCTAACATAATCTCAAAAAAATAGACAGTGTTCTCAAATTATATATACATATTAGACGTTAGGATCGCTTTCATATAGACCATCTCATCCGACACTTTTAGGTGCCCTGATACTTTGTACTCCCACACATATCCCTATTTTTAATCCCCTTATATTTTTCAAAATGATTCGCACTTTCATATTTTTTAGGATTACAATTAATAGACAATCTAGATGCTACATTTGTTCCATATTTACAAAAAATAAAGTGAAACTTTAATCAGTGGGAGTCTTACTGCCCGTTAATGCTTTATTAGCTATCAAGGATTTTAATTATTCAATTCAGCTATTTGCTAGACCTATATTAGAGATGAATTTTATTTAGTCTAAACTATTAGTTTTTTGTAATAAAAAAACTACACCCTATACTGGATGTAGTTTTTCTAACTGATTTATTTATTTTTCACTTCATTTTTATAAAAAGCAAATAATGGTTCGATGGATGGACTAGATAACAGCGGAATTGCCTTCTCAATCAATTTCCTATCCCAATCAAACCAACGCATTTCCATTAACATATTTGTCTCTATATCAGTGAATCGTTTCTTTATTTCCTTAGCAGGATTTCCACCAACTATTGTATACGGCGGAACATCTTTACTTACGACAGATCCTGCAGCAACAATTGCCCCTTCACCAATAGTAACGCCAGGCATTATTATAGCATTCATTCCAATCCAAGCATCACTTTGAATGACTGTATCGCCCTTTGGTTCATATGATTGTTTGATTTGCTCAGCGAATGGATATACTGTAATCCATTCTGAGTGATGATTATGATTACCACCCATTAAAATGACTACCCCACTTGCAATGCAAACATAATTCCCAATAATGAGTTTATCAAGATGCCATCCCATCTGTTCAATTGGATTGAAAAGTGCTTGAGACTTAGCATCTCCCCACAAATACCTTACACAGCCATCTTCAAAATTTTGATGGCTATAATAGCCTGAATAATAGGAGTACTCTCCTACTTCAATGAGTGGATTTGTTACTATATCTTTTATATACTTTGTTTCTGACCAATGATTAAATAATGGATACTTCATAACTTTATTCCTCGCTTCTAAGTATTATATATTTTGCTATTTACTTAGAAGCTTACTACGACTGCTACATTTTTTAGCTTTCTCAAACGACGAATCATTATCTTCAAGCCTTTCTTTTATACTAAAAAAAGCATAACGCAATATATTACACTAGTCAAATTGTGTAATTTTGAACACATCTTAAACAGCGTAATACTGCAATAAGAACATGAAAACACTCTAACTTTGATCCAAATAATATATTGATTACATTTAGTTTATATTTTGTAAAAAAATTTTAATTGCCATGACAAAGCAAACAATAACCACTATTGGTCGTATTAATGACGTCCCTTTTGTAAGCACCATCTTCGCTCCAATATACGATCCTATAATTTGACCAAGCATCATAATCAACCCAATTGTCCAATCGATTTGGCCAAAAATAATAAAATATAACAAAGCAGCGAAATTACTTGTAAAATTCAAGATTTTAGCATTTGCAGTTGCTCTCGTAGCACTATATCCACATAAAAGAATGAACGCTAAAGCAATTAAACTACCTGTTCCTGGGCCGAAGAAACCATCATAAAATCCAAGGAATGGAGCCACTGTTAACGCAAACAACAACATACTTATTTTTCTCGGTCGATCTTCGTTTGCTATATTTGGAGATAATAGAAAATAAAGACCAATAATAATAAGTAAAAAAGGTAATATCATGATTAAATATTCTGCTCGTATCTGTAAAACAAGCCATCCACCCAAAACTGATCCCAAAAAGGTCATTAAGATGGACAAACGCATTTCTTTAAGATTAATTTCTTTCTTCTTAATAAAAAACACTGTTGCCATGAGAGTTCCGCTACTCCCTTGTAGTTTATTAGTCGCTATCGCTACAGAAGGAGACATACCTACTAATAACATTATCGGGATAGTTATCATACCACCGCCCCCAGCAATCGTATCTATCCATCCTGCTAATACAGCTACTAAAAATAGTAGTATAAGTAATTCAATAGTAAAATCCATACAAAGAATATGGGGAGGCTTGAGCTATTATAACCCAAACCTCCCCATCGTCCCTCCTCTCTTTAAACTAGTTAATTAAATCTGTAAAGTAACTTTCTTTTTGATCACGTAATCGACTGGAAACGTATTGTCTGCAAACAATTCTTCTTCCATATTTATTGTTTCCAATCGGGATTTTATATTCTTCCTCAGATAACCTTTCCCTACCATGAGTTACATTTGTTTGTTTACCATAGTATGAATTTGGTATAAGTAATAAATCTTCAGATGTAAGTGGAACCTTATAAGTAGGCGTTGTTCGTAAGAGTTCTAAAAACATGTCAAATTTCAATTTTTCTTCTTCACTTTCTCCCACATAAATTAATCTATTTTCCGCTCCATTCAAACAAGTTGCAATAATATCACCATTATCATCTAAAAATATAATTTGGTTTATTTCTCCTACAAATCCCGATATTTCACCATCAGCCATTCCTGAGATATGAGCAATAGGCATTTTACTTACCGCCAATATGTCATCTTTACTGAAGTGATTTTCTTCAAGATGCTTTTGCAGTAATTTTGGCGTTCCAATATGAGTTTGAGTTTTTAAATTTAACACTCCTTTTAATAAAAGAGCATCAACTCTAGTAAATTTTCCACAAGTAATTTCAGACACTATTCGTTCCACGGATTTATTAAGTCTATTTGATACAATTTCTAAATTCGTATTGAATGTTTTCAATCTTGCTTCAATATCTGATTGGTCTTTCATATCTGTATACACTGTGGCATCGTTATGTTGATAAAAGTTCCCGCCACCGGTGCTTGCACCGACATTTCGCAAAACTTCATCGTTGTTTAAAGGTGAAATAAGATGAAATCTATTTTTCCCTGCATGTTCGGATGGGTGAATTAAAGCATCATAATTAAAAAGTGTGGCAAAAAGCCATGTGACCCATTCTGCATAAAAATATTTTTTCATTCTATCGTGTTCGTCTTCGCCATAATTAAAACCTCTGCGATTTTCCCCAGGTAATAGTGTTTCCATAGGATCACATGGAGTATTTTTAATAAGAGTAGGTGGTACGTTTCCGCCACAATTCGCTATTTTTATTATATGTAGTAGGTTTTTCATATCTGAATTCGGATTTTTCTTTGAATAGTCAATCAAACAATTAAGCCACTCTTTTGAAAAATATGCTGCTATTTCTTGATCACAAGTATAAGGATTATGAGTTTTCAATTCATTTTCTATCAGATTCTTCATTTTATCCTTCAATACATTAGGAATGCTAATTTCTTCAATTTCTGTAATCTGCAGTATTCCTTTATTCATTATAAAACCTCCGTTGTTTTATTTTTTATACCCTATCTTCTATTAAACAAACTATCCATTTCTTTTTTGCTCCTTCGCTTTTCGTCAGAGCTATTAGAACTACCGATTTACAAATAAAAAACGTGGATTATAAGAGATTTCTTCTTAGGTACATTTCCCCGACGAACCTCTATTGAATTGGTAAATTTAATTTAAAAATCTCTTTCATTTTCTAAAGTTTTCCTAATTTTAAAATCAGAATTTTCAATACAAATATGTTAACATTAAAAATATAACACGAAACCAAAAAATGTAAATGAATAGTTTTTTTATAAAAAATAGTCAGACTATTTATGAAGTAATTCGTATTCCATTGAACGAACTACGGCCCCTCAATTTTATTGATAACAATAAAAAAACCCCTAAATTGATAGAGGAATTTTTTTCAAGTATATTCTATTTTAAAGTTCTTACTTACCTTTTACCCCGCTATTTGCCGGGCAGTAAGACCCCTACCTTAAAATACAGCGGAAGCAAAGAAGTTAGGTGGGGGTTCGGGCTGCCCATAAAAGCAAGATTGGTGAGGGCTGATAATCAGTGGGGATGAACAAAACTCCCCCTGATTAAAGTTTCACTTTATTTTAAAAGATATTGCTGTAACTTCTTTATTAACAGTTCCATCCCGTTTGGACTTACAATAATCTTTCCATTCGCTAACGAAATATTGCTGTCTGAAATATCCCCTGTAAGTGCACAAGCTCTTGGAGATTGATATTTTCGTAAAATAATCTGGTCCTCTTCTATAAAAATTTCAAGAGAATCTTTTTCTACAATTCCTAAACTCCGTCTTATTTCCATTGGAATAACAATACGCCCCATGCTATCTGCTTTACGAGTAATTCCTCTTGATTTCATAAAATGCCACCCTTTATATTTATCTAATATTACGGTATTTATTTTAGCAATAAACAACAATTAGGAATAGTTCGTATTACAGTACTTTTTTTAGAAAAAAATAACAATTAGGAATAGTTTATGTTAGAATTCTTTCTTGTTTATTCTTGATTTTTAATATATTTTTCCTTGATCATTTTTATATATTGTTTTCTTTCAGTTAGTTCAAATATAAATAATGCTTTTTTTATGTCTGTTAAACCAACTTCATTAGAGTGCTGAACTTTCAATAAAATTGCACCTTTTTCAAAAAATAATTCACCTAATAAGTATAAAGTATTCATATTTATCGCTAATTTTATACCTATTTCACTATACTTTATTGCTTCTTCATATTGATTTGCAAGGTGTAAACATTTTGTTAACGTATGAATGAGTCTTAATTTGATTTCTTTTTCTCTAGGAAATTCTATCTTATTAAAATTAATTAAACTTTGTTTTAATATATTTATACTTTTCTCATACTCTTCATTTTCTGCATGTATTATAGCAATTGAATTCATTATGCTTATTTCTTTTTCTGATAAAAAGTTACTACTACTTAAGGTTTGTTTTAGTGCTCTATTTAAAATGTCAAAGGCATTACTTGTTGCTCCATTTACATAATATATAGCAATCGCTTCATGCCATAATAGAAATTGTTTATCTTCTTTTGATTGAAAATTATTCTCATCTTTCTCTTTTTTTACTATTTCGTAAAGCTCATTATATTGTTTTTGTTTCACACAATCTCTCATTACACATTTTACATTTTCAATATATTTTATTTTTTTATTTTTGGTTAGTGCGAATATATAATTTGGATCAATACCAAGTCTTTCAGATAATTGATACAACAATATGCTAGATGGATAAATAATACCTTTTTCTATCTTACTAATTTGACTTTGTGAACATATTCCATGACATAATTCAGATTGTGACATGTTTTTTTTCTTTCTAAGTTCTTTAATAATAATACCAAGATTGTAGAATTCCATCTTTCCTCCCTCAAATGTAACACTTTATGAGTATAAGAATATTTCCCAACTTTTAATGTAATGTAAAATTAATATAGTTACAATTACTAATTATATGGATTTATAGTTTCTTTTACAAACTTGTATTACAATACGAGAAATTATTAAAATATGGTTCACTAATAATTAATGGGAGTTTTATCCCCCCACTGATTATTAGTCCACTCCAGGCAGGCTTTTACAGGGAGTTCGACTTCTTTGCCACATCTAAATTTTGAGGTGGGAGTCTTACTATCCGCAAATAGCCTGATTAAAATAAATATGATTTTTCACCTTTATTTCTTTTAATAGTTTCTTTTGATTTTTATATAAATAATTTCGAAGGAGCGTATTTTATGAAAAGAATGTTGACCGAAAGAGAGTTAGAAGTAGCTATTTATGTAGCAAAAGGATATACAGATGCAGAAATTTCCAAAAAAATATATGTTACCCCTCGAAGAATTTCAACGATAATTAATCATATTAAAGAAAAATGGCATATTAATTCTAGAGTGGAATTAGGTATTTTAGTTTATCATTATGGTTTTATAGATGCACCCTTATTTTCAAATAAAAAAATTCAGCTATGTAAAAAGGTTGTACAATAGATAGCGGAATATAACGAGTTTAAATTGCAAATAAAAATAGAAGAGCAGACAAATTTTTATTATTTGGTTTACTCCATCACTTTTTAAATTTCATACATTAATATAAAAAGGTTAGAGAATTAACTTCTCTAACCTTTTTATATACACTATTAGGTTTCAAACAGTAAAGATGCCCTAATGCTACCATTGATCCTGTTCCCTATTCAACCCTGTATAAACACAAAAAAGAATCAGACATTACCACTATTCAAAACCAGTTACAATTCTCTCTTTCATTTTCTGTAATACTTCACTGCTCAATACTTTTTGACCAGTAGGAAGTTTTAATATGGCAGCGGCACCTTTACTAAGGTATATTTCTTGATCATTATTTTGATTTACTACCAATATTCCTTGCCCTTCAAATTCGAAATAACTAATATCTTTTGTTTCATTTGTATTATTCTTTATTGCTGTATATAATCCATATAAATCTTTACTTCTATTTTCTCCGCCCGTTCGAATCGGTTCAATATCATTCGCAACAATTAGTCCTTCTGGCTGCTCACCCTTCATAATAAACCACAGCTTTTCATTTGTTGGTAATAGTAAATTCTTAAATTCAGAGCTATTTAAAATTTGCTGTGCTGGAATTGTTGCATAGATTGGTAACGAAAATGGAGATGTTGTTATTTTTTCAAAACTTAAATTTTCAGAAGAACTTCCCTTACTATATTGATAATCTTTTAATGCGATCGATTGTACTGATTCACTTTTATTTTTTGATGCATAACTAATTTTACTAGCGAAAATAATAACGGTCATTAAGCACATGCACGGTATCACAAGCTTAAGTAGTTTTCCCATTTATGAACCCCCGCTTTTAATATTATTAGTTTGCATGGATATTATAAACAGTTTCACTCCACCAAAAATTATTATTGTTATGGAACGTACTGAAATTATGATTATAATGATCACCATACCAAGGGTCCATGTACGTTATATAATCTGTTCCATTTGTCCCTTTATAAAATCCATCAAGTACTAGAAAGTGTCCGATGTTAGCTCCATTTTGCCACATAATGAGTGCAATCATCGGCTGATTACTATTAATTTGTCTTTTGAACCAATCATATGATTTTGCTCCAGAACTTATAGCTGAGCTAACACCATATCCTGATAATCCATATTGTATTTCACGTGAAGTTGCAGGATTATTATATGATCCACCCTTAACATACCTAACGTACTGATCTTGTGAAGGAGTTTTCCCAAAATAATTTAAAACTGAAACCGAAGTGCCTGCCCAACACCAATTTGATCTTTCTTGTAATATGTTAGGTACAGATAATTTACGATCTATTGATGTATTTGGAGGATTTCCATTAATATACGCTGACGTTACATATACTTTTTTTCCATCTTTAAAATAATAAAACCAACGATTATCTAAATTTCCTGTCCAGTAATCTTTAACCGCTTCACCATACTCCCATCCTTTAAAAGATACTGTTGTATTTCCGGGAATCACATCTACAATATTTGCATTCAAACTTTTTGCCCCTCTAACATTTACATTCAATGGAGCTGTTGTTCCTGTAAATTCAACTTCCTCTGCTATTATTTTCTGAACACCAATAAAACTAAATGTGAAGAACAATAAAAACATACAAACAATAAAATGCTTTCTTCCCTTCATTTCTCCACCCCTTCATCAGTACTAAAAAACATCAACAATTCATCCTTATTAATTGTTCAAGCTTAATATTACATACTAACGAAAAATGACTTCTCATAAAGTGAAACTTTGATCAGTAGTGGTTTTATTCATCCCCCACTGATTGTTAGTTAAACCAATCGGGCTGCTCTGCAAATAGCGGGATAAATTCCAATACAAAAAAGGAGCCTATAAATTTTTATAGGCTCCTTTTTATTTCGTCGTTATTACTTAGCTAATTCTTTTGTACCCTTCATTACATCAATGAAGAATCCCCAGTTATTCACTACAGAAGAGATACTGATATGTTCATCTGGAGTGTGGACGTTAAAAATATCTGGTCCGAATGAAATTGCATCTAATTCAGGCATTTTTTGAACGAATGCGCTACACTCAATCCCCGCATGCACAGCGAAGATTTCAATTTCTTTATTGTATTTTTCTTGATGCACTTTTTCAAATAAATTACGAATTTGTGAGTTTGGATTGTATGGCCATTCTGGATACTCTGACTCTATTTCAAATGTAGCACCAACTAATTCAGCAATATATTTTATTTCTTCTGCAACATGTTGTTTTAAACTACTTACAGAACTTCGCACTTCGTTACGTAATTTAATTTCATCTTGCAACGTTTCAATAACGCCTAAATTTGTTGAGCTTTCTACAAGACCTTTAATATCCATGCTCATACTTTGAATGCCATTTGGAATTAAGAATAATGATGAAATAAGCTGCTTTTGTGTCTCTTTAGCAAATACTTTTTCAACTGTTTCATCCAATTTTGTCAGTGTAACATGAACATCTGGATCAACAGCACGCATTTCTTCTTGTAATACACGTGTCCATGATTCTAGTTTTTCTTCTACTTGTCCTACATCTTCTGTACGAATTAAAATTGTAGCTACACTTTCACGCGGAATTGCATTCGTTTTTAATCCGCCGTGAACTTCACTTATGTTAAACTCCGTATGTGCTGATAAATCACGTAATACTCGTCCTAATACTTTGTTCGCATTACCGCGTTGTTTATCAATTTCCATACCAGAATGTCCGCCTTTTAGACCACCAACATATAGACGGTATGCATCCATATTCGCTGGCGTTTCATCCCAAATTACGGGAATTGTTTCAACAGCTTTCGCACCACCTGCACTACTTACAAGTAATTTATGATCTTCTTCAGAATCAATATTTATAAATATCTTTCCTTCAAAATGATTTGGATCAATAGCAAAAGCCCCGCCCATTGTCGTTTCTTCTTCAGTAGTGATAACGACTTCAAGTGCTGGATGCGTAATTTCTTTTGAATCTAATAAAGCTAATGCATACGCAACTGCAATACCATTATCAGCACCTAAAGTTGTTTGATTTGCATATAACATATCCCCAATGATTCTTAATTCAATTGGATCTTTTTCAAAATCATGTACTGTTGCTTGATTTTTTTCGCAAACCATATCCATATGACCTTGAATAATAATAGCTGGTACATTTTCATAACCAGCTGTTGCTTCTTTTTTAATAATGACATTTAATGCTTCATCTTGAATGACTTCTAAGTTACGCTCTTTTGCAAAGCCCACTAAATAATCACTAATTTCCTTTTCATTACCTGATCCTCTAGGAATCTTTGAAATTTCTGCAAAATGATAAAATACAGGGTGCTTTGTTAATTGTTCTAAGGTAGAATACATTTTTCAAGCTCCTCTCCAAATGACAAAATAATATGTAAGTCTCATATCATTATACCATGATTCATTATTTTACCTTTCTTTTAACTTTTATTGTTCATTTTATGTAAAACACTCTTACAACATTGTAAGGGCATTGTAATCTATATCGATTTTTCTCATTTAATAATAGCCGTATACTTTTTAAAGAAACACATTAAAGGAGATAAAGAAAATGAAAAAGTTTTTAGCAATTATTACACTATGTTTATTATTTTCTAGTTTTACTATTGGCTGTGAGAGAGCGTCACTAAATAGAATTGGTAAAGATGTATATTACATGCAGATAAAAGGCGAAGGAACTATCGAAAAGGTAGATGGTAGAAACTTACGAAACTATACGCTGCCCGCATATGATGAAGATGGCGTCAAAAAACAAATTACATTTAGAAGTACAAAAAAAGAAAACAATCATAAATTAAATGCAGACGCGTTTTTACGCCTTTATGTAGATCAAGATGATAATAATAAAAATGAAATATCATCAATTGAAGTAAAGTCCTATGAAGAGATTCAGAAAGCAGATTTGCCTGAAAAAATAAGAGAAAAGTTTACTATTAAATAAAAAAAAAAAAGAAAATGCTCTATGCATTTTCTTTTGTTCTTTTCACCTGTATATATTTTGAACTACTATTATTCATCAGTTTCTCTAACCGATTTATATTCTCCGTTAATGCACCTTTCACAAGAGAGAAATCTGTATTTGATTCTTCTTTTTTTTCTTTAAAAAACGAAGACTTTTGCACATTGACTTCAGCCATCTCTTCTCCCCCTTTTCAAAAAGATACAACCTTTTATTTATATTATATAGCAAATGTAGAAAGAGTGTACACTTATGATTTTCTTTTTAATTCTTCTTCTAATTCTTCTACTTGCTGCAACGTATCCCCTTTTATTAAAGAGAAATCTGTTGTATCTTCGTTACCTTCTTTAAAAAAATCATTGTCATAATCTTTTACCACTACAATCACCTCTACATGCTAGTGTAGGAATGATTGTCCAATTTTATTCAACTTTGTCGGATTTTGTTTTTAATTTATGTATAGAAGAAAAGGACAGAAAAAGATTCTGTCCTTATTTACTAAAATAACTATGATGTATTGTTAAATTATATACATTTTCAAAATCCCGATCTTGCAGGTTATTTTTCTTTCCATCAATAACAATGAAAACGTCACTTACTATTTTTGCTGGTATAATCCCGACATTTTCTACTTGCACCGCTTTCTGCTCATTCAATTGCTCGATATGTTCTAACGGAACGATAATACTAAATTGCGAGCGAATACCACGAAAGTTTGTATTTAATTCCTTCGCGGCTTCAAAAACAACAATTTTCGCGCCAATCTTTTCCCCATATGAATCTAAAAATGCATTTAAGCTCTTTGTATATTCCTCTTCCGTATGCCATTCCATCGTACCGAATACTGCTGGATTAACATTTTGAATAATTGTCGTGTATATTTCCCCTCTCGCTTTAGATGCAATTAATGATCGTTTTATTGATTGAACTGTCTTGCCAATATCGCTAAATTTCGCACCCCATATTTCTGAAATATTAGGCGTTAAAATGAACGCAATATCAACAAAAATAACCATTGCAGTAAACATTAAAAGATTTTTCCAGAGGGTTAAATCAATTCCTTTTATCATGAAATACACGGTGACAGATATGATAAACAAACCATACCAAGTCTTTCTAATACGTTGCTTTTTCTCCTCGTACAACTCCTCATTTTTCCAATAAAAGAAAACAAGGACTACAAAGACAATCGCTAAAACAAATAAGCCAATTCGAATGTTAGAGATCATTAATCACATCACCCTCCATTCAAAAACTACTCACGATATCATTACATGCGCAAGCTGCTCTCTTTATGACAAAAGACGTGGACAAGCTTCTAAAATTAGCTACATCGCATATATATTAGAAAGTACCACGTCTTTTATCCTGTTATTTGTGGGAAATAAGACCCCCACTGATTAAAATTTCACTTTACCATGAGTCTATATTGTATATGTAGACAAGCATTCATTTCAAATTTTCGTATTAAAAAGAAATATGTTTCGGAATTTCCCCTTCAGGTACTTCTCCATCCATACTTAAATAATAATGACGAATCGGACGTAAGTTTTCGTCTAATTCATAAACAAGCGGAATGCTAGTGGGAATATTTAATGAAACTACACCATCACTTGAAAGGTTGTCTAAATATTTTACTAGCGAGCGAATTGTGTTACCGTGTGATGAAATAATTACTTTATTACCACTTTTTAATGTCGGCGCAATTTCTGAATGCCAATAAGCAAGTACTCTCTTCTCCGTATCCTCTAAACATTCAGTTAATGGAAATTCACCTTTTTTGAGTGTTTTATATCTTGGATCGGTCGCTTCATATCGAGGATCGTCTTCAGTGAGAGCCGGTGGTCTTACATCAACACTTCTTCTCCAAATATGAACTTGCTCCTCACCATATTTTTGTGCAGTTTCATCTTTATTCAGCCCTTGCAATGCACCATAATGTCTTTCATTTAGCTTCCA
Source organism: Bacillus sp. BR3(2024) (assembly GCF_039134555.1). NCBI lineage: Bacteria > Bacillati > Bacillota > Bacilli > Caryophanales > Bacillaceae > Bacillus > Bacillus sp. BR3(2024). The sequence continues at coordinate 2,294,211 of NZ_CP152433.1, read as the reverse complement.
AGATTTATGTATTGGAACCCAAGTAAGATCCATCTCATGAAGTACAATCCATAACGTCCGAATTGCGCGTTTTAATACTGATGTATAAGCCACATCAAAAGTATATCCGTTTTTCTTTAATATTGCTCCTGCTTCTCTCGCTTCACTTAATCCATTCTCTGATAGATCAACATCTGTCCATCCAGTAAAGCGATTTTCAAGATTCCATAAACTTTGTCCGTGACGAATAAGTACAAGTTTTATCATTATAATTCCCCTTTCGGAAATGTGAATTTTATTGTTCCATTGCGTACACGTATAAAGTATCTAGTAATGTATCTTTTTATCCATTCACTCTATGACCAAATCATAGTTGCCAAATGTATGGATAAAATTTGTTCTTTTTCAAACGATAAAAACAGAAGTTTTTTCATTATTTTTGATCGACTGGTAGTTCACGTTTCGTTATCCAAGCATCAAAACCTGATCGGCTATTTGCCATTTCATTCATAACTTGGTGCCAATTGTCCTCACATGATTCACCAAATTTTGAAAAAATAGCACCCATTTGTTGTCTTTGTACATCACTCAGTTTTTTCTCTAAATCTGTACCTTTTTCTGTTAAAGACAACTGTTTCACACGTCGATCATGCATAGCTTCATTACTCTCAATTAAGCCCTTTTCCACAAGTTGACGTAGCGGTCCGTGGAGAGCTTGTTTACTTATTTCTAATAGTGATAATAACTCATTTACACTTATCCCTGGAAAACGTGCGATAAAAAATAAAATTCGATGATGTACTCGTTGAATGCCATATTCTTTTATAATTTCATCTGGCTTTTCAGTAAATGTTTTATATGCAAAATAAAATAATGCTAATGCCTCATTCATCTGTTCTTCTTTATGTTGTGTCATCTACTTTCCCCCTGTATGTAAATTATACCACAATCTAGTAATGAATATTTTAATCAACGCATTAGAACTTATTTAGTCTATTGAAACATTCATTGCATAATTAGGAGATGATTCATTTGAAAAAACAATATACTGTAAGTACATATTTATTGGATAGACTACATGAATTAGGAATTGAACATATATTTGGGGTTCCTGGTGATTATAATCTTGCCTTTTTAGATGATGTGGTAGCACATGAAAATTTAAAGTGGATTGGCAATTGTAACGAATTAAATGCTGCATATGCAGCAGATGGGTACGCTCGCATAAAAGGAATCGCTGCTCTTATTACTACTTTCGGAGTTGGAGAATTAAGCGCTATTAACGGTATTGCTGGCTCATATGCGGAAAACGTGCCAGTTATAAAAATCACGGGTACGCCACCAACAAAAGTAATGGAAAATGGAGCAATCGTCCATCATACGTTAGGAGATGGAAAGTTCGATCACTTTTCCAATATGTATCGAGAAATCACTGTGGCACAAACAAATGTAAAACCTGAGCATGCTGCTGAGGAAATTGACCGTGTTTTACGTGCATGTTGGAATGAAAAACGCCCGGTTCATATTAATTTGCCGATTGATGTATATAATAAACCAATTAATAAACCTACAGAACCAATTTTATATAAACCGATTTTAAGTAATAAAGAAGCGTTGGATAAAATGCTACTACATGCTACTTCAATAATAAATAACGCCAAAAAACCTGTAATTTTAGCTGATTTTGAAGTAGATCGATTTCACGCTAAAGAAAATTTACATCAATTTGTAGAAAAAACTGGGTTTCCCATCGCGACGTTAAGTATGGGAAAAGGAATATTCCCAGAAAAACACCCTCAATTTATAGGGATTTATACTGGTGATGTAAGTTCTCCGTACTTGCGAAAAAGAATTGATGAATCTGATTGTATTATTAGTATTGGTGTGAAGTTAACTGATACTATTACAGGCGGCTTCACACAAGGTTTTACAAAAGAACAAGTTATAGAAATCCATCCCTACACTGTGAAAATTATAGATAAAAAATACGGTCCAGTTGTAATGCAGGATGTTTTACAACATTTAAGTGATTCAATTGCGCATCGTAATAAAGATACTCTTGAAATTAAGCCATTTATTTCAGCACCATCACCTTTTACTGAAGAGTTCAATCCAAAAGCACAAATGGTCACACAAAAACGTTTTTGGCAGCAAATGTACCATTTCTTACAAGAAAACGACATCTTAATTGTAGAACAAGGAACACCTTTCTTTGGTAGTGCTGCTATCCCTCTACCTAATAACACTGCATATGTAGGACAACCGTTATGGGGATCTATCGGATATACACTGCCCGCTCTACTTGGTACACAGCTCGCCAATTTATCACGGCGCAACATTTTAATTATTGGTGATGGTTCTTTCCAAGTAACTGCCCAAGAGTTATCAACTATACTACGTCAAAATTTAAAACCGATTATATTTTTAATCAATAACAACGGATACACCGTTGAACGTGCCATTCACGGCCAAAACCAACCTTATAATGATATACAAATGTGGGATTACAATAAACTATCAATGGTATTTGGGTCAGAAGAAAAAAGTCTAACATTTAAAGTAGAAAATGAAGCAGAATTAGCAGAAGTCTTAACAAATATAACTTTTAATAAGAATCAACTTATCTTTATTGAAGTTATAATGAGCCAAAGCGATCAACCTGAATTGTTAGCTAAACTCGGGAAAAGATTTGGTCAGCAAAATTCTTAATATAAAAGCATAACCTAATTATACAATTGGTAGTGTAAAACTTGTTTTGAGAATAGTTTCGACACTCAAAATACATAAGGAAAAGGATGGAAAGCACCATCCTTTTCTATTTTAAGAGCATTCTTCGACTGACGCCCCGTATGACAAGCAAAAATTCTTAATCCATCTTTAACTTTATAGCTTTTGTCGCAATAAATGTTTTAATATGCTTATCTAATATCCTTGTCCCACCAAAATCATCCTCATAAAAACCTGTTATAGCAAAACCAGCTTCAATTTGGCCTTGGATTTGGTCTTCTAAAGTATGCGCATATTCTATTGTTTGATTTGAATCGATGTAATCTTGAACTTCATCCTCTGGTAAATAATCCAATGTTGATGAAGGAATTGAATGTTTAACATCAAGAATACCTTTTTGCTCTTGGTTATCATCAAAAATCCATAGTAACGGATTTGTAAATCCAGCAATAAGAATACCTTTATTCTTTAAAATCCTAGAAACTTCATTCCATACAAGATGAACATCTTTTACAAACAAATTAGAAACAGGATTTATAACAATATCAAAATATTCATCCTCAAAATCACCAAGGTCTGACATATCTCCTTGTACTGTTTTCAAAGTCAAACCATCCCGTTTTGCTACCTTTTCATCTTGTTCCAATTGCTTCTTAGATATATCAGTAACTGTTACATCTGCTCCAGCAGCAGCTAGAACAGGTGCTTGTTGTCCGCCACCTGATGCTAAGCAAAGTATCTTTAATCCATCTAATGACTTTGGAAACCACTTTCTAGGAACTGATTTTTCCGTAGTGACTGTAATCTCCCATTCACCTGATTTGCTTTTCTCAATAACCTCGCTACTTACAGGCTGCGTGTATCTAGAACCTTCTTCAACCTTCTTATCCCATGCATTACTGTTTTGTTGTGTAATATCCATTGCGATTAGTCCTCCTAACGATCTAGTTGGATTTTAAGTGTAAACTTATTAACTATTTATGCTTTCCTTTTTCTATTAACCGGCCTGATAGTTCATACATAGTTGTCTATATTTATATTAACAGATAAACACTAATAATTACTAAAAATTCTAAAAAGACACAAAAAAAGCATTCCAAATCTGTTGACAGTTGGAACGCTTTTTTATGTTATTTCATTTTTCAAGCTTTTAACTAAATCCATTAAACAAATAAGCTATGCTTTTTCTTTTTTATTCAGCAAGAGTTAACTGCCAAGATACACCATACTTATCATTTAACCAGCCAAACTTTTTACTAAACGGATAAGAACCTAAAGGCATGAGAATTGCTCCATCCTGCGCTAGTTTATGAAAGACCGTTTCAATTTCTTCTTCTGTCTCACAAGTTACATAAAGAGACATAGCTGGAGTGAATGTAAAATTATGATTTACATAACTATCAATACACATAAACTCTTGGCCATTTAGCGTAAAAGTTGCATGAATTACAGTTCCCTCTTTACCAGGTCCATTTTCATCGTAGCGAGAAATACTTACAATTTCCGATTGATCAAATAGCGACGTATAAAAATTCATTGCTTCCTCAGCTTTGCCTTCAAACATTAAAAACGTAGTAATTTTTTGATTTGTGTTACTCATATGGAGACAGCCCCTTGTTATATATTTATGTAAAACATAAGTCGGCAAAAAACCGAACGTACATTCCTATAAGTGTATTGTCTATAAAAACGATGAGTTTGTCAATTATCTACTTTATTATTTCTTCTTAAATAATGCTGTCCAAAGAAATGATTCTCCAAACATTTCTTTCGGTTGTTTCATTTGTTTCATCCTTCTAATCTCAATTACCTCAAATTCTTTAAATATCTCTCTTAACTTTTCTTCCGAGTATGCAAGACCACCTTGTAGACTCCATCCTCTATATACATCCCAATCTGTTATTTCCGATCCATTTCGCTCATCTAAATCGCCTGCCGCAAAACATGTTAATCCGAAATAACCACCCGATTTTAATGAGTTTTTAATTAAATCCACATAATTTATTCTTCTATGCGGTGGAATGTGATGCAAACAGCCCGAATCGTATACAAAATCAAATTCGTTTTGAACCTCTAAATTAAAAATTGAATCACAAATAAAATGAATTGCTACCCCTTTTGCCAATGCCCTTTCTTTAGCCCAATTAATGCCTTCTACAGATAAATCCACTGCTGTTACATCAAATCCTTGAGTCGCTAAATAAATGGCATTTCTACCTGGACCACATCCAAGTTCTAATACCTTCCCTTTTGAAACTCTCTCTTTTTGTATATACGAAACTAGATTCTCATCTGGAACATTTTCAAAAAACGGAACATCCTTTTCTCTATTCTCATAAAAATCATTCCAAAATGGTTCTGCAGGTCTTAATAATGAATCAAGCATTTTTAAAATGTCTTCTTGTGTGTGTAACGTTTCAGTTTTCATTAATACCCCTCCACAAATTAATAGTCAGAAAATTATTATATATCTTTTCGAACTTTCAAACAAAGAAAAAACTCCTATATTCAATAGGAGTTTTTGTCTTTAAAATCCGAGTACAGCTAACCATTTTAACAATTTCTCTTCTCGCGCTTTTAAATCATCATTCCTAAACTTGCCTAGTTGTATTTCACTAACAACTTCTCCGTCCTCCATAAAAAGAACTCTTTCTGTTTTCTCTGCTACCTATACAACATGAGTCACTTAAGAAGGTTACTTTGCTGAAAAATAAAGCCGATTTCGTTAAGGGATATTTTTGCTAACGCCTCTTCTTTCATACATGTTATTTCATACAATCATACTTTTCTAATAAAATAACGCTTTTGTTCACTTTTTTGATACATTTACGAAACATTCATGTGTTACCTTCATTAAGTTCTTTTCTTTTTATAATGTCGTGTGAGATATACCAACAGAGGAAGCCCTAGATCCCCTAATCCTAGGGCTTTTTTATAAGAATTTTATACATTTTATTATTTCCACTAACTCTTTAAATTGTATATACATAATATAAAATTTTCATGTTGTTATATTTTTTGATGGCCTCTTATCTTTCCTTAAAAGGCTTTTTTTCAAATAACGCTTTTATTTAATTTATATTTAAAAAGTTCCTTTTCATAAAGACTTCCCTTATATGCTATACTCATTATTAAATAATTGTATAAGGAATGTTAAAAATGGATGATAGATCGTCAAGACAATGGAAATTGCGACAAAAGTTAAGAGCACTGAAAACCAAAAACAACAATGACACAAACCCTTTGTTTAGTGAATGCCTTGAATCCCTAGGAAACGAAACTCTCATTTTCTCCCAAGAAAAAAGCCAGCAGATTGCTATTATTTTAATGAATTCATTTCCTATAACTGTCTCGGGAAGAATAGATTGGGAACAGATAGATAACCAATTTATAGCTTCGAACAAAGAACAACTAATTTCCCTGATTAGAGCAAACCAACTAGATTTTGACGAACAGATTTTTATAATATGGGATAACTATGAAATCCCTGTAGTAAGTACAAATCTTGATAAAGTATTCCAATCATTAGTTGACGTTGATGCAGTCAGTTTTTATTACTGGATATTAGACAAAGAATATAGATTCGTAATTGAAATAAATGATAAAGAATTGATTAGGATTGGGTTTCGCTAATACTCTAAGCATATGAAGCTAGTTCCCTTCATTTCTTAATATTTTCTTCGTCACCACCGCTATTATTATCATTATGAAACTTATAGCTAATATAGGTAAATAAATTTTCGTACTGAATCCTTCAAACATAAAACCATATACGACTTGCCCAATTGGTGCCATACATTGAGATACCGCTGTTATAATTGCCATTACTTTTCCTAGATTTTCATTTGGTGTTTTCTTTTGGACTACAGTAATCACATAGATGGATACAATTGTCATAATCATTGCGATTAGAAGAGAAGAAAGTATAAAGAGGATAAATGGTGGATAGTATCCTAAATTAAGAGTAAACGGTGTAACTGATAGTGCCACTGGTATAACTAATAAAGCTATGATAAGCATCCAATTATATAATGTTTTCATCTGTAACTTTTTAGCAAAGAAACCGATTGACAATGCCCCTAATATGGTTGCAAAATCAATTAATCCCATTCCAATTCCATACATCGTATCGCTACTCTGCATAGTTACTCGTAATATAATAGGTCCTCCAACAACAAATAACGGTGTCAAAATTAAGTTTAGTAAAGCTGCAAGTAACATAGCCTTCAAAATAAAAGGTTGCTTTAAAACATAAAGAAAACCTTCTTTCATATCTTTTATAATTGTCGGTATGATATGGCTTTCTTGCGCTCTTTTTATAAAAGGTATTGTAATAAACATTTCTAAAATTGCAGATAAAAAGAAAGCAAGACAACTTTTTATGACGAGCATTTTCAAACCAATTATGCCATATAATATTCCTCCTAGTACAGGTGCAACTATATTAGATAATGCTTGCACACCATTTATGATACCGTTTGCTTGTTCTAACTTTTTCTCTGGAACTAATTGCGGAATACTTGACATAACAACTGGTGCGTACATTGCACTAACGACTGCTAGTAAAAACATAATTGTTCCAATCAATAAAATAGATACCGATTCAGTTAATAACAAAACTATAAAGCTTAATACAATAGCAGCGTTTATAAAATCCAAAATGACCATTACATTACGGCGGTTGAAACGATCTGCTATCGCTCCGCCAAGAGGAGCTAACAAAAACGGGATACTCGTTATGGCATATAACCCTGCAAATATATCGGCACGTCCTGTTATATCTAGCACATATAAAGACAGTGCAAAACGTAATAGTGTTGAACCTAAAATAGTAATAATTTGACCACTTACCATTAAGTGAAAATCTTTCAAGGAAGATTGAATACTTGCTGGCATCCTCATCACATCCTTCATTTAGTCTAGACCGACTGCCGGTCTATAACACCCAAACAGAAAAAAGCTATTTCTGTTTCATTAAAACCTCGATCATATAATCAAAGGACCCTTCTTTCGCTCCAACAGATACTTCCATCATTTTAATATAAGCCTTAGCTCTTCTCATCATTTCTTCCGGTTTCCACTGAAATAAACCATCATCAAATATGACTTGTGCTGAAGAGAGTAATAATTCAATTGTTTCTTGTGGGTATGGAGTATAAAATATGCCTTCTTCTATTCCTTGCTCTAAAACTTCCGTTAATACAGGAGATAAATGTATAATGGATTGCACTAAACTTTTCTGATGCATTTCTGCATTATTTGGTTGATGGAATTGTTCAATCATTTTTTCTTTGACATCTCCTGATTTTGGTGATTGTTCCATTAAAATTTTAAATAACTTATCTAAAACGTGGATATCGGGATTGGAGACAATCCTTTTCGCCTTAGTGACATCCTCTTTAATAATCCTCATAATGATTTCATCCATTACTTCCTCCTTCGACTTAAAATAATGATAAAACGTCCCCTTTGCTATACCAATTTCTTTTAAAATATCATTCACGGTTGTTTTCGTATAACCTTTCGTAAGAAACAAACGCTCAGCTGTTTCTAAAATTTCCTTTCTACGCTCCTCATACTCCTTTACAATTCGCATTCAAGTTCTCCTTCCTACCAGACCGACTGTCGGTCTATTAAAATTATATGTTTAGTTTGCAAAAAGTTTCCTATTATCGTACATATACAACACCATACTTTCTATTTCCTTTATAAATTTTTATTTTTTAACGTCCGCTCAATTTGTTTAAAACGTATCTCATGTTTCTTATCGTCACCTTTCATTTTAGGAAAAGAACGATGCCTCCGTTCGATCTATGTACTTATCAATGGAGTATTTTGTTGAGTTCCAATATGTAATATTGCATATTTCGTACTTTTATATTTTTATATATAATAATTTATTTATAAAAATATAAATTATTAATAAGGGTGATTTATATGAGCAAGTTCCGAAAGAAGATGATTAAATATTTGCAAACATTTTGGGGATGCTTAGCATTTGGTGTATTAATGTTTGCTATCTTCTTAATTACGGATTTAACATATGTATCTTTAAATATATTAGGCTGGAGAGACTGGCTAGGTTCTGTAGCAGGCGCAACCATTTTATCTGTTGGGATGTTTACTTTAAATAAATTGAATTTAAAATAAATATTCGGTCAATACTGAATGTGGGCTGTATGCCAACATTCATTTAAAGTAGTCTTCTCTGTATCTCCTTGTATTGAGCAGTTAGCTTTTGCTAGCTGCTCTTTTATTTTGTTCCGGTTCTTGCCTCTTAAAGAACTCTTTATCTACTTTTCCCCAATAAGTACACATATCTATTCCCCTTTGCTACAAAATGAAATTTTTATTTTGTTTTACGCGTCGCTTCTTCAATCAGCCAAGATACAATATTAAAATCATTAGCTTCACCCTTTAAAGATGTTCCGTTCCAAAAGCATTCTTTCATCACTTCAAGTAATTTTTCAACAGCTTCAATTCATCTCATATTCATTTTCCCTTTCTCCCAAATAACTATTTTGTTTTATTAATTAACTGATTAATAAAACAAACACCTTTATTAAACATTCCATGTTTCTTCACCCCTTGAATATTTTTCAAATAAAAATACATACTACTTTCAAGCTGCCGTGTCCATGGCTAATACCTCTTTCTTTTGATGTATATTTTTTAAGAAATCGAAAATAATACCAACAAGCTGTTTGAACTAGCAGCTTCACTCTTCTCGCAATGGGGATGCAAATTATCACAATTAGCTAACTCATTGAACTCACTGGCAGACAACCAAAATCGTTGTCTGCTTTTTGTATGAGATTTTTCGTTTTACATATACTACTTTTGAACCTGCAGACCAATACGAGCCATTTTGGTACTTGGGATTTCCCTTCCGGGGATAAGTATTTTTTACTTATCCCTTTTTTGTATAGACACGTATATTTAGGGTAAAACTAATTACAAGCAGATTTTCTGTTTATGCGTAGTTCTAAACAAGATTACTTTTTCTCCTATTAAAGGACGGCAGGTACGACTGCTAGTCCTTTTTTCTTATTTCGCATATTATCACTACATTACCTTCATCGTCGTCGTAAGCAATTTCCCCATAAGGATGGCAGTGGTGCTTCTCGAGTTCCTCATCGATAAAAACTAACAAATTAGTTTTCCAGTTTCCAACGATCGTACACCAATACGAGTTTAATCCTTCATAAACTTCTCTTGTTCTATTTCGATAATTGCGGAATGTATAATGAAAATACTCGCTCGCTTCAATACCTTTTCTTTTAACCAAAGTGTTCTGCTGAATGACAGTAATACCCTTTCTCTACTGGTTTTGAACTATAAAATTCCCTTTATAAATTTCAAATACGGTGAATGAAATTTTTTCTTGCCATCATCCTTGTTGTATACAAACAAAAAAAGAGCCACAATATTTCGGGACTCTTTTACAATTATAACTATTTAACGACCACGTCTTTGCTGACCTTGCTTTGTACTACCTTTTTTATTACTTGGCTTATTAAATGATCGGTTATTTTCATTTCTCGAACTATTTCTTGAATCACTTCTCGAGCTATTTCTCGAATCACGTCTTGATTCACTTCTTGAACCTTCGCGGCTATCTCTTTGACGATTTTGACCTGATTTCTTCGGAGCCGGCTTTGGTACCGGTTTTCCATTTTCATCTACACGTTTTATCTTCGGTTGTTCGATTATTTCTCTTTGTATTGGTGCACCAAGCGTTTTTTCAATTTCTTCTAAATGTTTTTCATCTTTCGCTGCAACGAACGTAATTGCAAGACCTGATCCACCTGCACGTCCTGTTCGGCCAATGCGATGAATGTAACTTTCTACATCTTCAGGGATATCATAGTTAAATACGTGCGTTACACCATCTACATCAAGTCCACGAGCTGCTACATCCGTTGCGATTAAGTACTGAATTTTAGCTTCGCGGAAACTCTTCATAACTCTTTCACGTTTCGCTTGAGGTATATCACCATGAAGTTCAGCACAATTATAACCTAGTCCTTTTAAATTATCATAAAGCTTACTTGCTCTAACCTTTGTACGACAGAAAATAACAGCTAAAAATGGCTGATCACGATCCATAACAAAACGAAGTGCATCTGGCTTTGCACGGTCTGTCGTCTCAATGACACGCTGCTCAATTGTATCAACCGTTACTTCTTCACTTTGTACTTGAATCATTTGCGGTTCATCCATATAACGCTTCGCCAATTTTTTAATATCTTTTGGCATCGTTGCTGAGAATAACATCGTTTGTTTACTACCTGGTGTCTCATCTAAAATATCTTCAATATCATATAAGAAACCAAAATAAAGCATTTGATCCGCTTCATCTAGTACAATCGTTGAAAGATTACTTAAATCAATTGTTTCACGTCGTATATGATCTAATAATCGTCCTGGTGTTGCAACAACAATATGTGTATTACCTTTTAATTTTCTCAATTGTTGTGCTACATCTTGCCCACCATAAATCGCTAGTACATTAATATCTTCTCTTTGAACAAGCATTTTTTTAATTTCAGTTGTAATTTGCAGAGCTAGTTCCCTTGTTGGTGCAACAATTAAGGCCTGAACATCACTAGATTCTGGATCGATTTTTTCTAAAATCGGTAACACGAATGCTAACGTTTTACCCGTTCCTGTTTTCGCCTGCCCAATAATATCTTTACCTGACAGAATAACTGGAATTGCCTTCTCTTGAATTGGTGTTGCTTCTGTAATTCCATTTTCACGTAATGTATGATTAAAAGTTTCACTAATTCCTAATTCTAAAAAGTTTTTCAAATAGACCACTTCTTTTCCTTATTTTTCACATTAGCTTTCATTGTACCATTTGTTTCGCCAAATATGAAAAATAAAAAAATTCTTATCTTCTTTTTTTATATTCATCCTGTACTAGATGAACAAATTCTTTTTGCTTTTTCTCAGATTTTATTAATGCTTCCATGTTAGTAGAAGACAAAATATACTTTTTAATTTTTCTATTACTCCAAATTAAACTTGTATACTTCGGATCTTCATTTAGATTTCGAAACCACTCTAATTCACTTAATTTTGCGATATAGTGTTTCAATTTCATGTCATTTCGAGGATAAAATAAAATGATATCTGCTATTACATCAAATAACGAACCCATTTTCTCCCCCCTATACCCTTGCTCAAATTATATATATTCTTCTTTACATATATATTTCAATTTTACCGAAATATAATGTTACTGATTTGGTTGAAATCGCAAAATATATGAACTAAAAAACCGATCTTTTCGATTTAGGAAAGACCGGTTTTCATTAATTTATACAGTAAGCTTTCCTCCATGATAGCAATAATACTGTGCTGCTTTAAAACTTTTAATCCTATTTAAAGACTGTTTCGCTTTTTCTATATCCAAACAAAAATTCGGATTAGCTATTACTAACTCACGATTCTCTTGAACAGCCGCATCTCCCGTAATTACACAGTCTAAATTCGGAAAATATAATGAAATATGCCCCGAAGTATGTCCTGGCGTCGCTACTATTTGACATTCATTATTCAAAATCATTTGACCATCATGCACTTTTTCATCGACGGAAATATGTTTTATATTTTTTAACTGTTGTATAAACCATTTACCAAATTCTTTTTCTTCATTTGGCATACGTTCTAACATTTCTTCAGCTTGAACTAACCTCTCTGATTTTATATCACCACTAATATAGTTAGATTCAATTTCACTAGCAATAACATTAATATTTGGGTATTTCACTTTAAAATCATATACAGCCCCTATATGATCGTCATCATAATGGGTAATAATTATATTCTTTAAGTTTTTCATCTCATATCCATGTTTTAATATTGCATTTTCAATTAAAGGTAAAAAACTTGGATATCCTGTATCGACTAACGTTAATTCATTATGTAATATAATTAAACTTGGATAAATACATTGTTTTTGCCCGTTAAATTCGAATTCAATTGGTAGTTCTATTATTTTCATTTTTCTTCCCCCATACCGCTATAAAATGCATAATAATAACTAAATCATCCACATACATCTTACAATATATATACTATTTAGCGGAACACTGTGAATCGTTACATAATCCACATTATATTATTTTGAACAGGTATTCCCCTATTTTTATGGAAATATATAATTAAGAAAAACAATAAAATTGATTAATCTCTCTCTTCTTTGTCCATCCTTTTAAAAAATCTATGTTTTTGTAAAAGGAGTGTTTATATGGAGAAACAGACCCTTTGGAAAAAGTTCAAAAAAAGCTCTGTAAACCTCGGTAAATCCAGCGTATATGAAAGTATTATTTTATTCTATACAATGAAAAAGAAAGAATTACCTAATAAAGCGAAATTCATAATATTAGCCGCTTTATCTTATTACGTATTAACAATTGATTTCATTCCAGATATAGCTGCTATTATTGGGATCGGCTTATTAGATGATGTTTTAGCAATCGCTGTAGCGCATAAATACGTGATGAGACACGTAGATGCTGAAATTCGAGAGAAGAGCAAAGTAAAGATGGAGTCATTATTTACTTCAGCACAAGCATAATGAAACTATCTAGTCATTTACCATGAGAGCATTGCAGAATAAATTCCTAAACAGTAAAAGAATTTCTCTTAGTCCTCAAACCGTAAACAAATAGGGAATCAGCACTTGTTCCTAAGTTCTGACTCCCTTTTATTTATTCTTATATCTATCTGTTATACAGTTTCATGCGTTCCCTTATATAAAACTGCTATTGCCGCTACTATAAGAATCATACCCATAAAAGCAGGTGCGGCATGACCAAGTGATACATAGATTTGTCCTCCAAGAATAGGACCAATCATTCTTGCTAAAGCTTGAATAGATTGGCTTCCACCTTGAATCCTTCCTTGTTCACTAGAACTGACAGACTTTGAAAGCATCCCGTTGAATGAAGGTCCGAAAATTGAATCCCCAAAACCATACATCAGCATCCCAACGATAAGTAGTGGATAGAGTGAAAACAAAGCTGATGCCGCAATAAAACTGTATCCTATAATCTCCGAAACTATCCCAAGAATTGCTATTTGTTTATCACTAAGCTTGATCAAAAGCTTTGGCATGATAAAACTTTGTGAAACAATGTCTTGAAAGCCCAAAATTGAAAACATAAGTCCGATTAATGCAGGTTTCCAACTGAAAGTATCCATTGTAAATTGCGTGAAAATTGATTGTAAAGATCCGTTAGGTATCCAAAGTAAAAACGCTGAGACAAGTAACCACTTTAAATTTTTCATGGAAAGTATGTTTGCTAGCTGCGCAAAAGGATTTAACCTTACAAACGTTATCTCTTTCAACCTATTATTTTTGTCAAGGCTCTCAGGCATATATTTGATCCCATATACAACATTTATTAACGTTATGATTGCACCAAAATACATAGGTACAGTATCACCAAACTTGGCAAGTACCCCCCCAATGGTTGGGCCAATGATAGTTCCCGCACCTACAACTGCACTCACCCATCCAAAGTATTTCGTTCTCTGCTCTTTTGGAATGATGTCTGCAAAATATGCGAAGATAGTACTTATGCTCCCACCTGTTATACCTTCTATTATGCGTCCAGCAAATAGTACCCATAAAGCTCCTCCTATTCCCAAAACTAAGTACCCAATTGCAGAACCAAATAAGCATATTAAAAGTAATGGACGACGGCCATACTTATCGCTTAAAGCTCCGAGTACTGGTGCAGTTAAAAACACGCAGGCCGCATATACGGAAGTTAGTAGTGTAACAACCAATGCTTGTTCTTCCGGATTACTTGTATATGGCTGTACTAAGAATGGGACTACAGGCATGATGATACTGAAACCTATACCACAAAGAAATACAGAAATAAGTCCGAATAGTAAAGCATGTTTATCTATGCTTTTTTCAGTTCCCCTTTCATTTTTCAATCTAAATATAGACATTTAACTTCTCTCCTAAAAAAATTGTTGCTTTGTCAACAAAATAATAACTCTATTTTGTTGATTAGTCAACAAAAATAAAATAATAAAAAAGCAGCCTATTCTCATTAGAGTAAGGCTGCCCGTAAAAGCCCGATTGGTGAGGACTGATAATCAGTGGAGATGAAGCCCCTCACTGATTAAAGTTTCACTTTATTATTAAAATATATTACGATTTAATATGTATACCTTGTTTCTTTATTTCTGCATCCAAATGTCTACTATACTTTTCCACAAAGCTAATTATACTGTTGAATTCTTCTTCAGTCACTTGTTCAAATACAGCTTTATCTCGCTCTTGAAACTCTTTATGCAAATTTTCATGGATTTTATAAATTTCTTTCCCTTGTTCGGTAAGCCTAAAATAAATTTCTTTCTTATTTTCTGACTTTTGGTAACTTTCAACAAGGCCTTTTTGTATGAGCTTCTTAGTCATTCTACTTATAGCACCGCGAGTCACATAAAAAGCCTCTGCGAGTTGTGTCACGTTAGAATCTGCATTGTTTTCAATATATTCAATGCAGTGGACTTCAGAAGACTTAAAACCTTTAAGACCCTCTTCCATCTTATCTTTATTAAGCCAAACCAGCTTATTATATAATTCCCTGAAACCGTTCATGACCTGTTCTTCTTTATTCATGCCCTGCCCTCCTCACCGCTCATTAGCACATTAAAACTATTATATTAAATTTCTGCTTACGTTTCGACAATATTGAAATAATTATTATAACATTAAAGATATGTGTAAAAATAGGCGCTTAAATAAAATAATTTTTAAACAGCAAATTTTGCAAGTTTATTTCTACTTACAGTAAACGGTAGACAAAAAGTAAGAGCTAAGATCCTTTCTCTTAGCTCTTCTTTCATAAAACTATTTCACTTCATTAGCGACAAAAAAGTGCTCACATACACTTGATATGCGCTGTAAGTCCACATTCCCACCAGATATAACAGCCACTACTTTTTTCCCTTTTATATAACTATCAACTTTTCCTGCAAGAAGTGCAGCAGTTGCTAATGCACCTGCACCTTCTACAACAGCTTTCCCACGTTGTAATAAATCTTTCATCGCTACTTCCAGCTCTTTTTCTGATACAGTTACAATATCATCTACTAATTCTTTTACAATTTCAAATGTTAATTCACCTGGTATTTTAACTGCGCAACCATCTGCAATAGTAGGCGCCTCATAGTGTTCTACGATTGCTCCTTTATCGTAAGATGCCTTCATTCCATGAACATTATCTGCTTGGACACCAATTATATTAATGGATGGATTAAAAGATTTCAATGCTACAGAAATGCCAGAAATAATTCCGCCTCCACCAATTGGTACAATGACAGTATCTACATCCCACATATCATCAAGAATGTCTAATCCAATTGTACCTTGACCAGCCATTACCTCTACATCATCATATGGATGTAAGTATGTTTCACCTGTTTCTCTTATAATTTCTTCACATTTTGCCTTTGCATCATCAAAGGTTTCACCATGTAAAATCACTTCAGATCCATATCCTTTAGTTGCTTCAACTTTTGCCTGAGGTGCAGAAATTGGCATAACAATTTTACTCTTAATACCGAGTAAATGAGCAGATAATGCAACTCCTTGTGCATGATTACCTGCTGAACATGCAATTACACCTCTTTCTTTTTCTTGATCCGTGAGCCGCGACATTTTATTAAATGCGCCACGAAATTTAAAAGAACCCGTTAATTGCATATTTTCTAATTTCAAATGAATTTCTCCACCCGTTTTACTAGTCAAGTAAAAAGATTTTACTAATGGCGTTTTACGAGCATTTCTATCTAGAATTTTGTGAGCTTTTTTAATATCGTCTATATGTAATGGTAGTTTTCTAGTTATCATACTGACACCTCTTCCAATGTTCTATTCCTAAGTTTTCGTAAGTCGTAGCTCCTTTATACGAAAAGAAAAAGTCTTTATATATGTACCCCACTCTGAAATAAACACATTTGCAAACAATTTAACATCCTCTTCATATCGCGTTCTTTATAATGATTTAAACATGCAATTTGGATCCAATTATTCTTTTGTAAATAAGATGACTCATAATGAACGATGTATCCTTGTAATGCTAATGTATCGCCTACTACTTTAGAAGAATAATCTTCGCTCAATACAATAGTAAGTATAATTGGCGCGGCATGTTCTTTAGGTGAAACAAGCTTTAAACCCATATCAGTAATAACTTCTTCAACATAATCATATGTCTCTTTAATTTTTACAAATGCCTTTTCATCTTCAAATCTCTTCAACGCTTCTTGCAATGCATAAATTAAATTCCATGATTGTGAGTATGGAATACTTTCATTTTCTTCATACATGCCAATGTCCATATAGGCCGGCACAGCCTCGTTTATTTTTACAATGTGGTTATGAAAAACGAAAGAAATTCCTGTATATGATTTAATCGCTTTACCGCTAACACCACTTGCAAAATACACATCCTTCAAGTCTAATGGTATTGCTCCAATTGAGCTTATGCAATCTACACACAGTTTCATTTGATTCTCGTTACAAAGAGTATTTAGCTCGTTTAAATCGTTTAACATTCCAGTAGATGTTTCATGATGAACAAACCAAATCCATTCATAATTTCCAGTTGTCATAATTTCTTCTAATTCGGTATAAATAAATGGATCTCCCATTTCCTTTTTATACGTATCAAAATGTAACCGTGCTCGTTTTGCATGTCCAACTAATCTATTACCAAATTCCCCATTTGTTAATACTAGTCCTTTCCCTTTTAAAGAACGTAACTGTAAAGCAATCGCATCATTTGCTAACGTCCCTGTTCCTAACATAAGCTGTACATGTTTTGCTTTTGTCATGTGAAGTAACCGTTTTTTCACATTGTCCATCATCACTTGAAATGACTTAGAGCGATGGGAAATAGGTCGCGTAGAAAATGCCTTTCGAACGTTCTCTTCAATATCTACTGGACCAGGTAAAAACGTATATTCTTTCGTCATAATCCCCCCAACACTCGACTCTTCAAACATAGCAGGGGTAACATACATTGGCTGGAAGGCTGCTTCTTTTGTACCAACTAACGTATGGAAAGATTTGAATCCCATTTGCTCATATAAAGCTAGTTCACGTGTTGTTGCAGAAATGAGTGCTAATTCATATCCATTTAGAAGCAAATAACGATGTAGAAAACGAATTAATCCTAACAACGCTCTTCCATTTCTATATTCACGTTCTACTGAAAGTAAACGAATTTCATACACTTTTTCTCCATGCTCTTGCAAATAAATATCTAAATTTGAAATTTTATAATCTAACGAGAATGGTCGTTTTCCCCGCACTGCGACCATACCTACTAATCTATCCTCATCTAAACAAATTAAATATGTATTTTCTTTATGAAACCGATCTATACGAAACCGTTCTTTCGTTTCTTCATGTTGTGGTATCTCTTCTACAAAAGTTTTATAATTCAATTTATGTATACTTTCAAATTCCCAATCTTGATCAGCAACTTTATAAATTAACCCCATGCCTTATCTCCTTTATCTATTTAATAAAAAATGATAAGTGGAGATTATCCCCACTTATTAAACATTCATTTTATTCTCGATTTACATATAGAATGAGTACAATAATTATTCCACTTAATATAGTGGTAACAATAGAATAAGAATAAAGAATCATACAAATTGGTAAACAAGCAATCGTAATTAGTCCTGGCTTCGTAAACCCTTTAAATATTAAATAAAATACAATAAAAATGCATAAGAGGGTAAGCGCTATCAAATAATCAAATGCGATTAGTCCTCCTATAAATGTTGAAATACCTTTACCGCCCTTGCCTTTAAATAAAACTGGATAAATATGTCCAATAATAACGGTCAATAATGTTAACATTACGAATGTAGGATCTTCAAAAAGGTATTTTGCTACAGCAACAACGATTGCCCCTTTAATTGCATCACCTAAAAATGTAGCGATGAAATACCCTTTTCCATATACGCGCCCCATATTTCTTGCGCCAGGATTTCCGCTTCCTTCATCCCTAATATCAACGTTATGTCTCAATTTTGTTACTATATAAGCGGTCAATATGTTTCCAATTAAATAAGAAGCCACCAAATATAAAAACTGCATACTATTAATCATGTAATCATTCACTTTCTACATGGGAATACATATACAATATTCAATTACTACGTATATTGTACGTTTTTAACATACATCCCTTTATACATTTTAACATCATATTTTTACAAATCATACAAAAATTCTCATACCTATTTTTAAAAATATATATCCCTCATTAAATAATATGTTCCTTTCACTGCCATTTCTGCTTGTGATACGAATGTAATTTCTTTCATACTTTCTTCACACCATTTCTTAAATACAGCAAATATTTCAGGAACTAAACGCAATATACTGCCACTTACTGCAATTGGCGTTGAGTGCTTAAAGTTCAACTTGTTATAAACATTTACTGTAATCCTTGCTAATTCCTTTCCAGCTTGCATCATAATTTCATGCGCATCATCATTGCCATCTCTCGCTTCCTGAATAACTAATGGGGCGATTGCTGCAATTTTATCTTTAGAAGAAGTATATACTAAGCTTTTTATATGAGACGGTATCAAAAGTTGAAACTGCCTTTGAATATTCAAACTCAATGGACAAAGACTGATTCCTTGATCGAACTGAATTGCCATTTTCTTTAAAGCTTGTAATGCAATCCAATATCCGCTCCCCTCATCTCCTAAAATATGTCCCCATCCACCGCTATACTGATATACTTCTCCTTTTTTTCCTATACAAATTGCACCTGTACCACCTATAGTTAATATTCCATCCTTACCTTTTAAAGCAGCTGCATGTGCGATCATTGCATCATTAAAAATTTCAATTTTTGTTCCGTATTTCTTTTTTAAACGTAATGTTAATTCATTTGTATTCGCTCCGCTTATACCAGCTAATCCTAAACAAACACAAACACAATGCCCATTTATTAAACTCTTCTGGCATTGATTAATTGCTTCCATAATATGCACAAGAGCTTCTTCAAAATCTATTAATATGTTTCCAAAACCACTGGTAGCTCTTACAAGTTCATTTCCGTCTTTATCAAATGCAATTGCCTCGGTCTTCGTTCCCCCGCCATCTACTCCAATCATATACTTCATATGTTCGCCTCATTTTCATTTGCGTATGGAGGGAATGTTATATTCCCTAAAATTATGGAATTCTTAGCACCTGTTGCGCTCGGCACATTACTCGGATTACGATGATACGTTTCGTTTGCTAAAATAGCAAATGCAATTGCTTCTTTCGCTGCTGAAGAATGACCAATATCTTCTTGTATACATATGCTACATTTCTCTTCTCTTAATCCATTCCGTAACATTTCAACAAGTGTATTATTATAACTTCCACCACCACCTAAAATCACCTCATCAATTTCATAATACGGCAAAATAAACGCCTTATAATGATGAACAATTGAACATGCTGTAAACATCGTGACAGTTGCCAATATATTTTCTTTACTATGCTTTTTAAATCGATTCAATAATTCAGTCACAAACGCTTCTCCAAACTGTTCTCTACCTGTTGATTTTGGTGGTTTCATGTTCAAAAATGGATGGTTCATACAGTATGTTAAAATTTCATCTACAACTACCCCCTGCTTTGCAATCCAACCATTTTGATCATATGGTACATGAAATAATCTTTGACATACTTCATCGATTACCATGTTGCCTGGTCCAGTATCGAAAGCAATAACACTCTCTTTACTTCGTTTACTTGGAACCACTGTAACATTACCAATCCCACCAATATTTTGTAGTAGTCTATTTTTAGTTTGATGCCGATATAAAATAATCTCTGAATATGGTACAAGTGGTGCACCTTGTCCCCCTGCCGCCATGTCCATCGTTCGGAAATTCGAGATAACCGTCGTGTTCGTTTCATATGCTATTACTGCTGGTTCCCCAATTTGCAATGTTGAAGAAATAATATTCCCTTCTTGCTTTGGCTGATGATAAATCGTTTGTCCGTGAGAGCCTATTAAATCTAATTGTCTCAAAGGAAAATTGGCCTCTTTACAAACTTCCTTTACAGCATTGGCGAAGCATAAACCAAGTTTAAAATTTAAACTACATATAAGTTGGACATTCGAAGTTTCAATTGATAACGCTTGTTGGATCTCATTTTTCATATCATTACAAAATGGAACAGTAGTAAAATGGATGAGTTCGATTTTAGAATCTACACCACTTCCTTCTATATGAACGAGCGCTACATCTATTCCATCTAATGAAGTACCAGACATTACCCCTGCAATATACATAACGTGCATGACCTCCTATTTACTAAAAAACAATCATGTAAGTAACGAACGTACAACCAATCGAAAACAATATAAATCTAAAAAACAACTGAGATTTCGATGCAAACGATCCATCAATGAAAGAAACAACTACCGTAAGCAAAACGCTTGCCGCAATACTTGTAACAAGCCAGATACTATGCATTTGTGATAGATTTAGCATGCCTAATAAAGGGACAAAAAGTAAATTTGCACAAATCACTCCAAATAATAATAAAAATACGCCTTTATAACTAAATTTTATATTCATTCTATTTCCCCCTTTCTAGTTTTAATGTGAAAGAAGTGATAGACAAAAAGTCTATCACTCAAAATAACAGCGTGCAGATTAAGGATTAACAGATTCCCCGTCACCATTTTTTTCAATTTCAAGCATATTTTTGTCGTACATTTTAAAGAATGGTAAATAAATAAGGAACGATATTGCTATATTTATAAAAACTAATACAATCGCACGCCAATCTCCACCTGTTGCTAAATATGCACCAATTGGAGCAGGTAATGTCCATGGCGGCATAATATGCGTTGGTGTTACAAATCCCATCGCAGTTGCTGAATATGCAACAGTTGCTGTTACAAGTGGTGTAATGATAAATGGGATAATTAAAATTGGATTTAGTACAATCGGTAATCCGAATATGACTGGTTCATTAATATTAAAAATACCCGGAACAATACAAGTTCTTGATAATGCTTTCGAATATTTCGATCGACCAAATACAATCATAGCTAATACAAGCCCTAACGTCGCACCAGAACCGCCAATCCATATAAACCATTGATATAACGGCTCTGGTGAAATAAATGGCAACTGATCTGCTCCACTAGCAACTGCTTCACCATTTTTCCCTAGGTATACTTCCCATAATGGCCGAGCAACAGTTCCAACAACCGACACACCATGGATTCCGAATGACCAAAAAAACGTAATTAAAAACACTGGAATCATTACACCGAAGTAACTATCCCCAGCTTTTACCAATGGTGCTGCTAATTTATCAACAACATGGTGTAAATCAATGCTAAAAACGACAGTTACTAGACTCATTATAATAATAACGAATGCTGCAGGTATAAGTGCTTCAAATGAACGCGATACAGATGGCGGTACTTGTTCTGGCATTTTAATCATTACATTTTTCTTCTTACAAAACCTTAAAATCTCTACGGATAAAATAGAAACAATCATCGTCACAAATAATCCATGACCTCCGAGATTTGTCATCGGAAGCATGAATCCTTTTTTATCAATTAACTCAGGCGTTAATGTTAAAAGTAGTGAACATACCGCGAGCTGTGCTCCTGATAAAGCATCTAATTTATAACTTTTCGCTAAATTATATCCTATTCCAAATGCGATATATAAGGACATAATAAACATGGTTAAACGATATGGTATCAATATACTTGTTTGATTCTTTAATGCCCAAACTGATATAAAACTATCTTTCGGCAGTGGTGGAAATGCTACTATTAAAAAGAAGCTTCCTACTATAATAAATGGTAACGCCGAAATAACTCCATCACGGATTGCTTGTAAATGTCTCTGCTCAGAAAGCCTTGCCATCGGTCCAGATAAGTTTTTATCAAGAAACGTGACAAACTTATTCATAACGTTTCCCCCTAACTGATTAATTCATTTACAGTTTTTAATAAAGTCGGGCCGCCAAGCGGTGTGTATGCTTGCGGCGGTATGATGCCACACGGAATAGATTCCTCCTCTGCAAATTTTTTTACAGAGTCAAATCGGTGTCTTATTTGAGGTGCCACCATTACGACATCCCAGCCATTCTTTACTTCTTCCTCTACCTCATTCGTTCCAATTGCATGCACTTCCATGTTCACACCATTTTTCTCCGCTTCTTTTTTTAAAGCGTTTACAACAATTGCACTGGACATTCCTCCAGAACAGACGAACAAAACTTTCATTTATTAATCCTCCTATACTTATAATTTATTACCCTTCAAATAAAAGGAAGTTTCACTTTACTAACAAGCATATGAAGTAGTAAATGAATTTAGTTATAATGAAAGTAAATTTCATTAAAAATATTTTTCCTATTAAATTAATGTTTCAATATGCAATTTTCTCTATTGCAAGGTCAACCTCGCCTCAGATATTATTTTAAATAATCATATGATAGGGAGGCGTATAAATGATCGTTAAACGTTTATTAATGATATGTTGTATCGTTATCTTGTTCATCCCTTTCTCTTTCATTCCCCCTCACTCTACTTATGCTGAAGTAAATACTACGTACAAAAAACATGAATTACGTGCTGTATGGATCGCATCAGTTCTGAATATTGATTGGCCCTCAAAAACTGGCTTACCTATTGAAAAACAGAAGCAAGAATTTATAAGATTATTAGACGATGTAAAAAGCACTGGTATGAATGCAGTTGTTGTACAAATTAAACCAACCGCTGATGCTTTCTATCCTTCAAATTACGGTCCTTGGTCTGAATACATTACAGGAACACAAGGAAAAGATCCTGGTTATGACCCGCTCGCATTTATGATTGAAGAAACTCATAAAAGAAATATAGAATTCCACGCTTGGATTAACCCATACCGAATAACGATGAATCACACCGATATAAATCGATTATCAAATAATCACCCTGCAAGGCAACATCCCGATTGGGTTGTCACTTATGGCGGAAAGTTATATTACAATCCCGGTATTCCGGAAGTGAAAAAATTTATAACAGAAGGCGCTTTAGAAATCGTACAAAATTACGATATTGATGCGCTGCATATGGATGATTATTTTTACCCATATAAAGTAGCCGGTGAAGAATTTCCAGATCAGAAAACATACGAAACATATAATAATGGTAGATTTACAAATATAGAAGATTGGCGACGTAATAATGTAAATGAACTTGTAAAAGATTTAAATACTGCTATAAAACAAGAAAAATCATATGTAAAGTTTGGCATTAGTCCGTTCGGCGTATGGCGAAATATAGCTGACGATCCCACTGGCTCTAACACAACCGCAGGCCAAAGAAACTATGATGACCTTTATGCTGACACACGTGAGTGGATACAAAAAGGATATATTGACTACATTACACCGCAAATATATTGGAATATAGGTTTCACCCCAGCTGCATATGACATATTAGTAGATTGGTGGGTTAAAGAAACAAATAACAAACCGCTTCACCTATACATCGGTCAAGCGGCCTATAAAATTAATAATAACTCCGTCCCTGCTTGGTCTGATCCAGAAGAATATCCAAAACAAATTGCATTAAACCGGCTATATCCTGATATAAAAGGTAGTATGCATTTTAGCTTAAAAGATATTAATAACAATCCACTCGGAGTTAAAGATAGACTTTCAAAAAACATATATAAACATCCTGCATTAATCCCGCCTATGCCTTGGCTTGATCATGATCCACCAAAACAACCGACTTTAAAAGGCGCCATTCCAAGAGATGAAGGTATTGCAATCGGTATCATTGACAATAGAGATAATGATTCTGCTTATTACGCTATTTACCGCGTGAATGGGAAAAATGAAGTGGATATACAAAATCCCAAGAATTTACTTACTACTGTAAGAAAAACAAAACTTGGAGAAATTTATGTAGATAAAACCGCTATTTCCGGAGAAACGTATACCTATGTCGTAACTGCAGTTGATCGATTGCATAATGAAAGTGTGGCTTCTAGTAAATCTACTATTCAAGCAAAATAAAAGTAAGAGCCCCCATTTTTTTGAATGCGGGCTCTTACTTTTATTTTCGTAGTTCACTATATTGAATATGAATTCTATTCTCAGGATTTTTATCTACTGTGTAAAGTACAAATAAGAAGAACCATTCTAGTGGCTTCATTAAAATATAAACAAAATCAGCCGACCATTTCGTATTAATATGTTTACTAATTGGATAACCGTATTTATCATAAAAATTACGAATCACTTTATGACATTTTGGTACCCGCTCCTCAATTACATTTTCAAAAGCGTTCGCAATTAATAACTGTCGATTAACTGTAATTCTTTCCCCATGCCTAATTCCTGCTCGTAATGGCTTAACGATGTTTTTATGGCCTTTCACAGAAACTGTACATAAATAATGCCCATCCCCGGAGACAATTTGAGGACTTGGGGCAGGAATCTTAGAATAATTAAAACTACTTGTTTCCATAAACACTCTTATAAAACTATCTGGTTTTTGGCCAAACAGTATTAAAATAAATTGAACAATTAACAAGACAGGAAATAAACTTATCATCCAGACTGTAGCCATTTTTTGATATCCAAAAGAAATACGATACAGCAATAATATAATTCTGTTGCTCTGCGTATAATCTTTCTCATTCTGAGATTGTATGAAATAACCTAATGTATTTCTTAATTTAGCTAAGAATAATAGACTAAAGGCAACCATTCCAACTTGAATACAAAAGACTGGAATGTATCTCAATCCTCCGAGTTCCGTATAAAAGGCAAAGCCTGTATGGGTAATATAGATGAATGTATATACAATGTTTACTATCATTAAAGTACTATAAAAAATATAAAATATTGGTGAAAGTTTTATTAAGCCTGTTGTTAATTTCCAATACGAAACTCCACCTAAAATAACTAAGAGAACTACTATCGTAATGTGGTCATGGGCTAAAGAAGCATATTGATCAGACATCATTCCGTTCTTTTCAAATTTATGTAATGGTATTCCTGCTCTTACATCATTTGCATTCCACATAATACCTAAACCAAAGATAAAATAACTCAAACCCAGTGATAATATTTCCTGTGGCTCGAACTTTAGTATACTTGAGGAATTTTCCTTCTTCGATTGGAAACTATCCCAAGCTTTACTAATGGGATAGCCCAGAAATAAAAATAAAATTACAAATAGGATGACTAACTCAAATAACACAATACCATACCCCTTTTATAATAATTATTTACACAAAGTACAAAAAACCACTCTATATTTTACCATTTATTTACGTTTGCATATACAATTTTACAAAAGATTAAACGCTCTCAATTTACAAAAAAAAAAACGCCTAAAAGCTGAAACATTCAACTTTTTAGGCGATCTCTTCTATTTATTCTTAAACTTCTCAGTCGCTGCTCTCATCTTCACATTTAAATCGTGATCAATTGAGTCGCGAATATCTCGCTCTACTACTTCCATTTCTTTTTGGAAATTTTCCAAGTAGATTTTCAGTTCTTCTTCCTTCTCTGGTCTTTGTGAAGGTGGTAATTGTACTACCAGCGATAACATGGCCGTTAAATCTTTCATTAAGAATGTTTCAAGTTTATGTTGTTGTTCAAACATGCGTTGCTCTTGATAGTACGGAAGTGCATTTAATACTGAAATTGTAATATCATCAACCGTTCTTTGTAATGAAGGATTTATTGAGCGTTTATACGCTTGAATTGTATTTAATGCGTCTGGATAACGGTCATAAAAATACAATTTGTAAAATGATAAGTCTGTCGGTTTTACAGTTTGCTGCGCTTCTTGTCTTAAGAAATCTTTCACTTTCATCGTAGCCACATCAATATCTTCATTCGTAAGCTTTTTCGTAGTTTTTGCCATTACATGCACTTTTTTCTGCTTTTCTTTCGGTAACATCGAGAAGACTTGCTCTCTCGTACGTTGACCTGATGCACAAAATAGAGTATTTAATGTATTTTGTTCTTTCTTTCCTTCGGTGCGAATCCAGCGATAAAACAGTGGATGTTGTGTAAATTCTTGTAGAAACGGTATTGATTTGTTTGATATCTTATCTAAAGAATCTTGCGCTCTTTTATATGGCTTCGTCCATGAAAAATACAGTTTCCGCCCGAAGTATACGACTAAAACAACGACAGTAAATGCTATTAAAAGCAATGTACCGAGTAGTAATAGTACTGTTTGAATGAAACTCATTTGTTCACCTCCTCTAATAATCCGTTATTTCCTTGGACGCTGAATGAGTTTCTGCTTCATCTCATCATTAAATGTGTCTAGTTCAATAACGAACTTCTTGCTTGACTCAATAATACGTTCTGACGATTTTTCAGATGCTTCAATTGCAGCGAACACATTTTGGAATGATTCACGTAATTTATCCATGCTAATAGCAGGGTTTTCAAGCAATTTCGTCGTTTCTTCTGTATTTTGTTTTAACGCTTGAGAATTACTTAATACCATCGATTCAATTGCTTCATTCGTTGCATTTACCGCATCAATTGTTTTACGTTGATTCGTTAATGCAAGCTGAATAGCAGCTGAAACTGTTACAACGTTTTGCGTCATCGTAATTGCATTACGTATTGCCTCTGTTAATTTTTCATTATTTTTCTTAATGATGTCTACAGAAGCTATAGATTGTAATAATACACTTTTCGCTTGCTGCATATTACGTGTACGTACAAGTATCTTTTCTAATGCATCGTTAATTAACGGAATATCCCTTTGACGCTCTGGGTTTTGTTTCTCAGCTTCAAGCATGCCAGCAAGCTTTTTCCCTAAGTATACTTGTTTATCAAGAGCATGAATTTTATCGTGCGATTGTTCTTTTAACATTTCAAGACCAACTGTATCCTCTTGTAAGTTATCACGACCAATTAGAAGGGATCTAATAATTTCCTCAATTTGCTTATCTATAGATTGATATTTATGCACGTATGTTTCAAGTGGATTTTTCTTAAATACTTTAAACATAATTTTCTTCATACCACTTGCTTTTAATGAATTCGGATCAAGCTCTGATACTACTTTGCGTAATTCTAACAATGTATTTGGAATTTCTTCATTCTTTCCATTCATCATCGCTGTGACAGGACGTTTTAATGCTGATAACGTTTGTCCTGCTGCTTGTTGTTCTTTATCCCCCAAATCTCCTAGCTGCGACAATACTTTCGATAAATCTGTATTTTGCTCGCTATTTAACTTTTGTACATAAAGATCGGCTTCTTTATTTAATTCATCAAGTTCTTCATCTTTTATAACTGTATCAACCACTACTTCTACATTATTATCTTTCACAATGGATACAGGTTCTTTTTTCTCGAGTTCAGTCAACAAAATCGCTCCTTTATTTATATGTGCGAATTTATATGCACTATATTTCATCAATTATATCGTATTTCATACACATTCTGATTGCTTGAAATCGATTTTTTTAGAAATGTCTGTTTATGCAGTCATTCCCTGTTTCTTACTATAAGTATACCTGTAATCAACATAATTTTCCTCAGACTTAAGACCTAGAGAACTACATGCTGAAGGCGGATTCTTCATATATTTCCTAAATAATTTACGTTCTTTTAATCGTGCTACACTCAATCTTTTGACATTCACCCGTTTTCAATGTGATAATTCTATTACACTCACTTCTATTTATTTTTGCGAGCTACAAATGCTCCCTTTTGAAACGCTAATAACACTGTTTCAAACGTATCATCTTCTTCAATCATTTTTATAAACTCATCTAATTCACTTGCATGAGAAGTTGCATTATCAACAACAAGAAAACCTTTTGGCTGTAACATACGTTTTATATGCTCAAACCACCACATGTATTGCGTGCGCTCTGAATCTAGGAAAATAAAATCAAATGAATGATCTAATTGGGAATCTAAAAATGCCCCTGCTTCTTGCTTGTGAACATCAATCCTTTGTAAAAGGTTTGCCTTTTCAAAATTGACAAGTGCCTCTCCAACTCGTTCTGAAGAAAGCTCTACAGTTGTTACATTTCCATTTGTTTCTTCTACCGCATTAGCCAACCACAATGTAGAATAACCATTAGAAGTTCCAATTTCTAAGATATTTTTTGCATTACACCCTTTTACTAAAATTGATAAAAATTGCCCCATCTCACGAGAAACATTCCGTAATTTTTCTTCCCTTGTTTTTTTATTTCGATCATGCTCTTCTCCATATTGTTCAAGTTGTAATAATAATGAATCTACTGTATCCATTCTTTTCATCGCCTTTCCAAGCAATATGATGAAAAAGCTCTTGCTGCCCGTCTACTTTTTATTATATGCGAAACAAAAACCTTTTTCCTGTTATATGACAAAGATTTATAATTTTTTATAGCATATTGTTTCGTTTTTTGGTAAAGTTAATTTCTACGTGCAATTATTCCATTCATATTATTTCATATAAAAATTGCAGTTATTAAATTATATAAACCCCATTTAAATGAATCGGTATTTCAAATTCAATTAAGCGCCCTTTTCGGACGCATTTTCTTTGTTTATATATTTCCAGAAGAAAGGATGCTTACAAATGAACGTGATTAGCTTAGATGCTGCTCGAAAACGAAAGCAGCATAAAAAATTAATGATTACTATACCGATTATTACACGTATTTATGAAGAAGACGGGGAAATTAAATTTGAGGTAGCTGGCGAAAAAGATGTACCTCTTGAAATGTTAGAAAAATAATAAAAAACGCATTTCTGAAGAAATGCGCTTTTTTATATTTTTACATTTAAATGCATAAGTTTTTCAGGATTAACCATCATATAAATATTTGAAATCTTCTCATCCTCAAATGCAAACGAAAGAACATAAGTTACTTTATTATTTATTGTAACTATAACTCCTGGTATACCATTTATCATTTTGAAATCAACAGTGTACTCTTCTGTCAATCGTTGTGCAATCCCAAAGAACAAACGTATAATTCGATCTGCAGAATAAATCGGATTGATCGCAGTCGTAACTTTACCGCCACCATCAGCTTTGAGTATAGCATCTGTTTTTAATACTTCTAACATACCTTCCGCATCCCCACACTGTAATGATGATACAAACTTTTCAACATAAGAAGCCATTTTCTCCGTGCTTAATTTTGATTGCTTCGGTTTCTCCAACATACTTTTTCGTGCACGTTGAAAGATCTTCCTGCAGTTCACACTACTCTTATTAACAATTGAAGCTATTTCTTCGTATTCATAACTGAAAACCTCTCTTAATATGAAAACAATCCTTTCTATCTCAGATAGTTGTTGTAAAAGTAATAAATATGCGGTGGAAAGGGATTCTTTCATTATAAATGACTTTGATGGCTCATCACTCTCTTCTACAAGTGGCTCTGGTAACCACATCCCTACATACACGTTACGTTTATGCGCTGCCGATCGTAATTTATCAATTGAACGATTTGTCGCCATCTTACATAAATATGCTTTCATATTTTCTATAGATTGTGGATCTTCTATATTATTTAGCGAGATAAATACATCCTGAACGATATCCTCAGCATCCATAACACTCCCAAGGATTCTGTATGATAACGAAAATAATAATGGTTGATACGCTTCATATAACTGCTCCGTTTCCATGATGAACTGCCTCACTTTCATATTGCTTTAAAATGTGTAACGCTGCACGTTTCCCGCTTGCTACCGCAGCATCAGCTAATATTTCATCATGCCCTGCCCAATCTCCTGCAACATAAACACCTGGCATTTCAGGTATATTAGGACCCGGCTTTTCAACACGGTCAATATGAGGAAAATCATGTACTACTGTTATTTTCGGTAAATATTGCTGTGCAACAACTTCTCTTTTCCAATTTGGGTGTAACAACTCCATCGTACTTTCCAACTGTTCTTTATCTTCATGAATATGATTCATCTCTAGCACAGGATTATGGTACTTAATTAGACTCACTGCAATTGATCCGTCTTCACTTAATTTAGCTGCTCTCGATTGATTTGTGAAAAATATAGGTTGATCTAATCCTAATACAAATTGATGTGTAGGATTGGGTAATTGTCTCAAGCCAATATCTAATGCACCAACAGTAACCGGTACCGATTGTTCACCCCATTTATGCAAACTTGTTCCTTCTGCACCTTTTATTATTTTACAAGCCTCTTTCGGCGGAGTCGTCACGATGACTGTACCTACTTCAAAAACCTCATCATCAACACAATGTATTCTTTGTTTACCTTCGGAATGCTCAATTTCCACAACATGCTTTTTAGCCAAAAACTGCACCCCGATATCATTTGCTATAGCTCTTAATTTTGTTATTATCGTCTTCCAACCACCATCTACATAAAGCACTCCTTCTTTTATAGAAAGCTGTATTTGCTTTAGTACAGATGATGCTAATTGTATTGTAGGAGCAAACGTATATGTTGTTGTCCGGCATAGCGCATAAAATATATTGCGAATCATTGGATCTTTTATTTCATTTTCTGCCCATGTAGTTAGACTCATTTTCGGAACTTCTCCTACATCTAAATTTCCTAAACGAATCATAAGACGTGAGAATTGTACTTTTGCAGACCAAGAAAGTAGTGGTGTTGATAAAATTGAGCGAAAATCTGTTGGGATGGTGAATATATCCCCTTTCCATATTCCATGTGCTTTTGTAGATGGTATTCCACCTGGAAGAGTCATACCGAGCTCATTAAAAGTTATAAACGCTGCCCCGCCTCTATATAAAGCATGTGCACCAAGATTCATGCAGATTCCATTTTTATTTGTAGTCATCCCTCGGCCACCGAATTGACTGGACTTTTCTAATACAATCACTTTCCTTCCAACTTTCGCTAAATATATAGATGCTGTTAATCCAGCAAGCCCACCGCCAACAATTGCTATATCAAATGTATTCATAATAAAATCCCTCCTTAATCGTTCTACATACAAGACGAACGATTAAGGAGGGATGTGACATAAAAATAAATCTTTATTATCCTACTTTGTTTCTTTACTTTTTAATTCGATCATATTGCATACGAAATAACTCAATTGCAAATGGAATATCCTCTTCACTCTTTAAATAATAACTGATCCATCCTGATTCAGGTAATACGTGATGTGGTTTTACCAATCCTTGCTTCACTAATTCATCTCGCTTTAACTTCGGAAATGGTAAATCAGCTAATCTATCACCATGAAGATGCCCAAGTTCTTTCTTACCATAATTTATTTCAATACCACCAAATCGATGCGGTTTTTCAGAAACACCCGCCCAGCTGAGTACTTCATTTCTAATCATTTCACTAAATGACATGAACATTCACTCCTTATAAATGATTGATGTAATTTTAAATTAACATTTTCATTACTTTTTTCCATCAATCCAAAGTATGAATGGGAATACGAATATAGTTTGGTATTAACACCTTATTCTTTATGGAATAAGTGAATTTATTAAGCTACCGATAACAGCACAAAACAAAGACTAGACACATATCCTAATTTTGTAACCTAACTTACCTATAGAAAGGCGGGTAATACAATTGACTGCCAACATCGACTATACTTCCCCCTCAACCAATTTTACTTATGATGTAAATAAAAGTAATTTTTTTCGGAAAGATGCCCAAAATTATATAAATGTACTTGGTATTAAACAATTAAATACTTTAGAAAATACTTCTTTATTAGATATTTATTTAAGTACAGGAAATGTTGTAGAACCACATATTCATCAAAATGCAGCTGAACTTGTTTATTGTATTTCAGGGTCTGCTGTTGTTTCTTTACTTAATCCATTTACGAATCAAATATTAAACTTACCGATAAAACCCGGGCAAGTTGCCAACATTCCACAAGCGTGGTGGCATTATGAAATTGCTACAGCAGATAATACTCATTTATTAGCTATTTTCAATGCTCCAACTCCAGAAGTTATTTTCGGTTCTGACATTTTAAGGTTAACTCCAGCTCATATGATGGCCCATACTTATTGTCTCAATGAACAACAATGGAAACAAGCGGTTTCCCCTATCCAATCAACTACCGTAATTGGTCCTCCGGCAAACTGCAATCAAAACCGTGAAATGAAAAATTATCCAACCCACCCCCTCGCTCAACAACAGAATCCGTATCACCAAGATTCTTATTACTTTCCTCTTTACTGGGGCTATTAATTTGTAAATTTTCAAAAGAATCATCATTTATCTCCTAGGAAAATACCAAGGAGATTTTTTTATTGTATCTTCTCTTCCTATTAAAAATAGTAACAATTAATAGTGTACATACATATAATATTTATATATTAAATTGGAGGTGATAGTACTATGAGTAATTATAACTATCGAAAAAACTACTCTTATAATAAAAATAGTAGCTCTTCAGCATCCTCTCAATCTTCCAATTCTCAATCGCAAAGAGACTTAGCCGAGCAAGGCTATGTAAAGAAAAAAGGATGTAACTGTAATAAAAATAAATAGTTTATTTTATGGATGAATTCTTTTAAAAGAATTCATCTTTTTTTGCTGATCGGAAACTTTTAAAGTTACATAACTTATTCCTTAAATGAGAAAGGGTAAATTATACTTTTTTATACGAACTTAACAAAGAGTAATTGTTCAATGGATTTATTACTTATTTCTCAAAAAAATATAGTCCTTCCTAAATTTATTAGGAAGGACTATATACAAACCCCTGTTTAATTTCCTACTAAATGTAACAAATTAAACGATATTAATACCTGCACTTACAAATCCAGCAACTGCAGCTATTGGACTTGCTGCTGTTAATGAAACATATAACAGTATTTTGTCCCCAGCCGCTACTGGAATAGCTTCAGGTATGATTCCTGATGCTGTAGAACCAATTGCTATTAAAGCAAATGCTGGTGTTAATAATAGAGGTGCGCCTTGTACTGTAAACGTATTGCTTGCTGCAGGTGCAGTTAATATTTGTATTTGCACTTGAACAGGTGATAATGGAGCTAATGCAGCTGTTGCACTAAAGAAACCTGCTAATGACGTAATAACCCCTGCTCGTGGTGCTACAAATGCATAATCACCTACACCTAATGCTAATGTGATACTTGTTCCACCCGTTAATGCTATACCAGGCTGACTAAATCCAAATCCAAGAAGAGTTCCTGTATTAGCTACTAACGCATTAACTAACGCTGCTGGTGTTGTACCTGAAGCAAACGGAATAATAGCTCCGCCACCAGTTGCACCCGTTGCTCCTGTTAAGCCTGTTGCTCCTGTTAAACCTGTTGCTCCCGTTGGGCCTGTTGCTCCTGTTGGACCTGTCGCTCCTGTTAAGCCTGTTGCTCCTGTTAAACCTGTTGCTCCTGTTAAACCTGTTGCTCCCGTTGGGCCTGTTGCTCCTGTTAAACCTGTTGCTCCACCAGTACCTGCTGGACCTGTCGCTCCTGTTGGGCCTGTTGCTCCTGTTGCTCCTGTTGGACCTGTTGCTCCTGTTGGACCTGTCGCTCCGCCTCCTGGACCTGTTGGACCTGTTGGACCTGTCGCTCCACCTCCTGGACCTGTTGGACCTGTTGGACCTGTTGCTCCGCCTCCTGGAGTAGCACCAATTAATTGAGTTAATAAGTTTAATAAAAGTTGTAAACTTGCAGGGTCAATAATTAAAGAGAAGAAGAATGGTGCAAGAGCACTGTAGAATTGTTGTAATAAAGAAAGTAATTGACTTAGATTTGGGTTAGGAGATTGTAGTAAATTAATAATACTTTGAATTAATTGTTTTAAGAAATTCCCTTCTGGAGAAGGTGCTAATTCATTTAGTAAGTTCAATAGTTGAGTAAACAAATTGAGTAAAGCTAATCTGTTTGCATCACTTGGATTTGCAAAAAACGCTGCAATAGCCGAAATTAAAGAGTTTAGTAAAGTAATTAATCTACCTAATTGCTCACTAGTAATCGGAACTGTTTGTGGATTGTTACAACAATCTGGAGTGAAAACAATCGGATTATTGCAGTGGTTATGACCGAAACAATTATTACTTGTCATTTATGTCCTCCTTACTTGTTTTATATTTGAGTTTTTCCTATTATAAGGATCATAAAGTTGTAAAAGAGTATGTGTTATATATTGACTTAAAATAGGAAACATGAAATATAATTAAACTTAAAAACGTTATTTAATTATGTTCATGACTCACATATTAATTATATGTTTTTAATAATTGACTGCTTAGATTAAATACCTAAACTTACGGGTTTATTTTATTTTTCCACGTTTATCTCTTAGGTTTAAATACACATATTAATTTGAATATACTCAACAATTAACAGTGCCATTTTTTCATATAAATATACATTATTTCTTTACTAAGATTGTGTTCTCTTTTTTAACATGAAGCCCTTTGTATTATAGAGAACTCTCATATACTATATTGAAAAATTCATTTTATATTTTATTCCAATACACTATGAAAAGAATTGAAGTTAAAATTCCTATCATTCAACCATTTATGACAGCTAGAAATTGAATGTACCTTCACTTAATTTTAACTATTTAAATATAAAACAAAAAGGACAGATTCCTTTTCATTAAGGATCTGTCCTTTTAATTAATAATAATAAATTGTAATATAATTGAAGATCCTTGCGATGGTGGTTGCGTATCCAATAAAGTTAATTTACCAGTACTCACTTCATATAATGGTTGTGGCTGCAGTATTCCATTAACAAACAAATTAATATAAGAAACTTCACTAGGAGACAAAATATTCGTTGTACCATATTGAGGTATCCCGTCAGCATCTGTATATATAAGCTTCTCTCCATCCGCAAAAGTGTAATATAACAAATTGGTGGTTGTTATAGGGCCAATCCCCCCGGTAGGACCTGTTGCTCCGGTTGGTCCCGTTATTCCAATTGGTCCCGTTTCTCCGGTTAGCCCGGTTACTCCGGTTAGTCCCGTTATTCCAGTCGGGCCTGTTGCTCCGGTTGGGCCTGTTATTCCAGTCGGGCCTGTTACTCCGGTCGGGCCCGTTTCTCCGGTTGGTCCCGTTATTCCAGTCGGGCCCGTTTCTCCAGTTGGACCTGTTGCTCCGGTCGGGCCCGTTATTCCGGTTGGGCCTGTTGCTCCGGTCGGGCCCGTTATTCCAGTCGAGCCTGTTGCTCCGGTTGGGCCTGTTATTCCAGTCGGGCCTGTTACTCCGGTCGGCCCCGTTTCTCCGGTTGGTCCCGTTTCTCCAGTTGGACCTGTTGCTCCGGTCGGGCCCGCTATTCCGGTTGGGCCTGTTGCTCCGGTTGGTCCCGTTATTCCAGTCGGGCCCGTTTCTCCAGTTGGACCTGTTGCTCCGGTCGGGCCCGTTATTCCGGTTGGGCCTGTTACTCCGGTTGGGCCTGTTATTCCGGTCGGCCCCGTTTCTCCGGTCGGCCCCGTTATTCCAGTCGGGCCTGTTGCTCCGGTTGGAATATAAATTGGTGGAAGAATCGGAAATGTAGGTCCAATATTTTCTGGGCCTATCATCCCCTTATTCAATGATAAATTGTCATTGCGTTTCAATTTAATACCTCATTCCACATGTTTTTTAATTCATACACATCATTATGACCCTATCATTAAAGAATAACTTTATAACTATTCTCTTTTTTCTTCCCAAAGAATTATTACATATATTAAACATTTTACCGTTGCTATAACCGCTTTAATTAATATAATAAATTAATCATTCTATTTAAAAAGTACTAAATCTATTACATTCTTATTTAAAAAGATGAGGTGATTTATATTCAAGATAATAATGAAATTAGAAAAAAAGAAATAATGTCAATGGCCCTTGACATTATTTTCCCTTACAGGCTTACTGGACCTACGGGGCCTACTGGAAGTACTGGGCTTACCGGGAGTACTGGATCTACCGGAAGTACTGGGCCTACCGGAAGTACTGGGCCTACCGGAAGTACTGGGTCTATCGTTACAACAAACTCTATGTTCGCTAATAATACATCAGGTGGTCCTGTTTCAGTCATATTAGGAGGAACAAACATTCCACTTTCAAATAACCAAAGTCTTGGTAATTTTACAGTTAACGCTTCAAATGACGTATTTACAATTCCTGTAACTGGAAGATATCATTTAACCTATCAAGTTAATACGACAACCGCTCTACTTGCTGGAACTAGACTACTATTAAACGCTTCTACGCCAATTCCTGGCTCTATTTTTTCTCCCGCTTTATCAACTTCAAATTATAGTAATAATTTAATTACTAATTTAAATGCTGGTAATACAATTTCACTACAATTATTTGGTATATTATCTGTCGTGAATTTAGTTGGAGGTGGATCAACAGGTGCCTCTCTTACAATTATACGAATTGATTAAAAAATGATTCATTCTTTTTATAATAAACAATCTAAATACTCAATTGGTAAATATTACGAGAGTGATGACGTAATAAAAATAAATTGTACTATATCCATAGTAGAAAACATCTATACTAAATTTTCCGTATATATATTATCAATTTACACTTCCCCCATGTCGGTGTTACATTAAAGATGAAGATCGTTTCTTCTTTACAGACCATCTCAATATGTATTTGAGGAACATCTCCAATCCTATACGCGAGAGCAATACTATATTGACACTCAATTGAGTGTCTTTTTTTATATTCAAAAAATAAAACCATCTCTTATAGATGGTTTTAACAATACACATTTACTCTTTATATTATTGCCAGCTTATAAAGCTGGATAATAAATAGTCATACTTAACCGCGTTAATGTTCTTCCTGAATTAGTATAAGTATGCGGTCTATCCGCCTTAAAGCGAATTGAGTCTCCATTATTTAACGTATATTGACAATCGTTTATGTCTATTGTCAATTTCCCTTCAAATACCGTTATAAACTCTTCTGTTCCTTCTTTATGCGCTTCTGAACTTAATTTCCCTTCTGTATCAATTTCAACCATATAGATTTCAAAATTCCTATTATCTTGGAAAGGAAATGAGGGATACACCTTATATCTCCCATTGTCTTCAGACAATACTTGAACATCATTTCGTAAAACTACTTTCGTATCAGGCTGTGGATTATTAATTAAAGAGGTAAATGATACTTTCAAACCATTAGCAATTTTCCATATTGTTGTTAGTGTCGGGCTTGAATCTCCTCTTTCTATCTGTCCAATCATTGTTTTACTTACACCTGTTAATTGAGAGACCTTTTCTAAACTTAATTTTTCTTTTTCACGTATTGATTTTAAATTTTTTGCCAGAATAAGTTGAATTTCTTCCATAAAAAACACTCCTACACTGTATACAATATAACGACCGTTATGTATAATAAAAAGCACACGTTATATTGTTCTTTTCGGTCATTATAACACACAAAAAATAGGGGGTTTTGAAATGCCTATATTTTCTTTTTTGTTATTTGTATTTATAAGTAGCTTCACACCTGGTCCCAACAATTTCTTAGCTATGACATACGCAAATCAACATGGATTAAAGAGAAGCATAAACTTTTGCTTTGGAGTGGCATTCGGTTTTTTCATCCTCACTTCTTTATGCAGTTTCTTTAATATTGTATTAATTAATATTATCCCTATAATTGAATTTCCTTTAAAAATTTTAGGTGTCGCGTATATGCTATATTTAGCCTTTAAAATAATTACTAGTAAAGGCGGTGCCGGTCACAATGAAAAAAATAATAAAAACTTATTTACAGTGGGTATTTTCCTTCAATTTATTAACCCTAAAGGAATATTATTCGGACTCACAGTAGTCTCTACTTTTATACTCCCTTACTACAATTCATATTCAAGTTTTCTACTTTTCTCATTATTTCTAAGTATAGTCGGTTTACTGAGTACATTTAGTTGGAGCCTTTTTGGTTCCATGTTCCAAAAACTTTTATTAAAACATAATCAATTATTTAACATCATTATGGCTGTTTTATTAGTTTTCAGTGCCGTTTCAATCGTTATACACTAATTCGATGCTCATTTTAGATTTTGTACTTTTTAATACCACTCTTTATCATTCAGACTACTTTACATACTAATCCATCCACATACCCTATGTGGTTTAAAACTTTTAAGAGGAAACCTTCTAACAATAGGTTTCCTTCCATATTATATTAAATAAGAAGCAGGTTAAATACGGAGGTGATTTTGATTAAGACTACTTTAATTTCTCATTTTTACAATGAAGAATATTTACTTCCGTGGTGGTTAATGCACCATACAAAGCTATTTGATCATGGCATTCTTATTAACCGTGGATCCACTGATCGTTCAGTTGAAATCTGTAAAACATTCGCTCCTAATTGGGAAATACGAAACTCAAAATCATTCGAATTTGATGCTTATTTAGTTGATCAAGAAGTTATGGAAATTGAAAGAGAAATTACAGGATGGAAAATGGTATTGAATACGACAGAATTCCTGTGCTGTTATAATAAAGAACAATTTTTCAAATCACTTAACACTATGGGCGGCAATATGTTTTCAATAAGAATGATTATGATGATTGATGAACCGACTCATGGCTACACTAATCCAAGATATAGCTCTCCGCTTGTTAAACAACGTTATCACGGCATAATAATTCAACCTAATCCAAACCAACTATATCTTAACGGTAGATTAATTCACAATAATTCGCACGGGAACTATAGAGTCGGGAGACATGGTTCGCATTATCCTTATAGCATTTACATGGAACCTGCTTTTATTTTTAAATTTTTTTATAGTCCATGGAACGATGCAATGAAAAAACGAAAATTACAAATCGGGCCTACTCTTTCTCAACATAGTGTACGACGCGGATTAGGTTCTCATCACTTAACAACAATTGAAAAATTAGAAAAAAAATACAAATACTATGCAACCTTAACTACGGATCTCCGGTTATTCCCAGAATACCAAATTATATTTCCTGATCTTTGTCCTTAATGTCATGAATATTTAGTTTCGACATCCATCCGTTTTTTATTAACATACCAACTCCAACTAAATACTTTTCTCTAGTAGAAATCTGAGCTAGAACTCTTGCTGCACGGAAATTCCTCTTATTTAATCTCGTATCACTAGCCTATAATCTTTCATACCATTTCATTAAGCACTTGATGTTGGATCAGAAATAAAAAATGGTAGTTCATTTGGAAAATTTTCAATTTCAGATTTTATACCTTCTAAAACAAAGAATTCAAACAATAGAACCTAAACTAAGATTTTAAGTTATGGCTTTATTTTTTTCTTATTATTCACTTTAAAATCTTTTTATAATAATATTGAAAAATACGATATAATATAAATTACTGTTCTTTAGGAGGATCACAATGGCTGATAAGTATAAATTTTTTATTCTCATTGTTACCGCATTTTTTTCATTCTTTTCTTTAATAAAAGATTTCCGCAACACTTCAAAAAGTTTCTTTTGGGGTAGTTTTATCATTCTTACAAGCTTCATGATACTATTAATACATGCTCTAGATTTAACTCAAATACTTTTTTATCCAAAGCAAATTGCACTTGAATTTATTACAATACCACGTAAATTATTTCTACCATCTGTCACTGAGGCCGCCAGTTCCCTCCAACACTAAGATAATAATTTGATTAAGAGCTCTTTCTAAAAGAGCTCTCTTTTTTAACATAAACATACCATATACAAAATCCAACCTTAACCACTTAATTACTTATAAGAACCTAACTTATAAAACGCATAATAATTATATTTATTTACTAGTATACAAGCCGTATCTCTTAGTAGAAGCACAGCATAATATACGATACAGGACAAAACTTTCAAAAAACTTGTCTAAGTTAATTCTCAAAAAGGGGTGAATATAAATGCCTATCGTTAAACCTTTTATAGCAGGAAGACGATTTGTAAGTACAGCAGCAACAGGAACTGCTGCTGGAGCAGATTTAACTTTTGCTAACACAGACTTCACTGATGACACTGGTGCTGTAACAACATTCCCTGCTTCTTATGCCTTTTTAACACTTTATATTAATGGTGTTATTCAAACAGGTGATACTATTACTGGTGTGACTACTACAGCTGCTACTATTGTAGGAGGAGCAGTCCTAGATGGAGGCACTCCTATCGCAATTGAATTTACTATAACGTAAATTTAGTTGTCTTTTTAGAGGTTTCATTGAAAGAAACCTCTAATTTTAAAAATTCACATCAATTTTAGTAGCAACTACATAATACAGTGCACATACTAGATAGAATGATAGAATTTTATACTCACTCTCAAAAAGAGCACTTATCTATAGCGATCTTTTATATAGCGCAATAATTTTTCGCCTATTTGCTCTTGGAGAACCGACTAAGCAGTTAGTTAAATTAGCTAACTGCTTTTTCCATATAGTATTTATTATTATTCATAGCTTTATCCGTAATAGTAATGCTTGTGCACTATCTACTATAAATTTTCATATATTGTATTATGCTTGTCCAAAATGTGAAGTTAATACTCACGAAATCTAAATACAAGAAAGGAGTGAAAATATGCGCTCATCCATTCGTAAATTCGCTAATTTTAATTGTGAAGCACAAGCACCTAGTTCACTACCTGCCCTAGGTTTTGCCTTCAATGCTACTTCACCTCAATTTGCAACATTATTTACACCACTACTATTACCTAGTACAGGCCCAAATCCTAACATTACTGTCCCTGTAATTAATGATACAATTAGTACTGGAACTGGTATTAAAATTCAGGTAGCTGGTATTTATCAAATTAGCTATACATTAACGATTAGCCTTGATAACGTCCCATTAGCCCCGGAAGCAGCTCGCTTTTTCTTGACATTAAATTCATCGACTAATATTATTGCAGGATCCGGATCCGCAGTCCGTTCTAATATTATCGGAACTGGTGAAGTCGATGTATCAAGTGGGGTCATTCTAATTAACTTAAACCCTGGTGATTTAATTCAAATTGTCCCCGTTGAAGTAATAGGTACAGTAGATATTCGTTCTGCAGCGTTAACAGTTGTGCAAATTCGTTAATAAAGTGAAACTTTAATCAGCCCTCACCAATGGGCTTTTATGGGCAGTCCAGCCCCCACCTAACTTCTTTGCTTCCGCTAAATTTTAAGGTGGGGGTCTTACTGTCCGGCAAATAGCAGGATAAAAACAAAAGACTTAGCTAATTAATATTTATTGTTCCTTATACACAATATCTTTTTATAGATTTGACACACATTTATATTAAACAAGCATATTTTATTGTATGACTATATAGTCATACAAATCTAAAGCGTTCATAAAAGCACACTTATATGTGTGCTTTATTTTTAATTAAAACCTACAACATCCTCACACAATATCCATATATTATCTTGATTCCTCTCTAAATGTATGGTTTGTCTCAGAGCGCTTTTAACAGCGCTCTTTTTATTTAAACTCCGATTTTTAAAGTTCGATTTTATGATTTACATTATTATACACATGCTACGCTACTTTTGAAACAAGGTATACATCCAAAGACTGTAAGTGAACACTTCAGTTATAAAGATATGTTCATAACATTAAATCGCTATTCACATGTTTTGCCTGGAATGCAGGTGGATGCTGTTAAAATATGTAGTGAAAGACCATTTGGATAGTAATATTTGCAAATATAAAAAATGCGGTTTCTCCTCTCAAGAGAAACCGCAACATATCAATGCTTTTACTATATTTTAAACTGACTCGTATACAAATCAAAATAAAACCCTCTATCTTCCATGAGAGATTCATGATTCCCTCTTTCTAAAATATTTCCATCTTTTATAACAAGAATTTGATCTGCTTTTTCAATTGTTTTAAGTCGATGAGCGATCACAAAACTTGTGCGACCTCTCATTAAATTATTTAGTCCTGCTTGTATTTGTAATTCTGTTCTTGTATCAATATTTGATGTCGCTTCATCGAGAATTAATATATCTGCATCTGCTAAAATTGCTCGTGCAATCGCTAGAAGTTGTTTTTGTCCTTGACTTAAATTCGATCCTTCTGAAGTAATTTCTGTTTCATATTGATTTGGCAAATGCTTAATAAAAGAATGTGCAGATGCTGCCTTAGCTGCAGTGATAACTTCTTCATCAGTAGCATCTAAGCGTCCATAACGGATATTATCCATAATCGAACCAGCAAATAAATACGTATCCTGTAAAACTACTCCTATTTTACTTCGTAAAGAATTAATATCATAATCTTTTATATCTTTTCCATCAATATGAATTTGTCCTTGCTGTATATCGTAAAAGCGAGTTAATAAATTAATGATTGTTGTTTTCCCTGATCCAGTCGGACCAACTAAAGCAATTGTCTCTCCTGGCTGCGCTTTAAGACTCACTTCTTTTAAAATCGTTTTATTTTCTGCGTAGCCAAATGAAACATTCTCAAGTGCAACATGCCCTTGTAAATTTTGTACAACGAATGCGTCTTTTTTATTTTGAATTTCTGGTACCTCATCCATAATTTCAAAAACACGTTCTCCACCAGCAACTGCCGCTTGAATTGTATTCATTAAAGTCGCAAATTGACTTAGCGGTCTTGAGAATTGACGAGAATAATTAATAAAAGCCGCAATAACTCCTACTGTTGTCATTCCGTTTAAGACCATAACTGATCCAGTCCCAATGACAAGGCCCATACCTAAATTATTAATAAAGTTCATACTTGGAAAAATAAAAGCTGAAAATGTATCAGCCTTCGTAGCTGAAACTCTTAGCTGTTCATTAATTTTATTGAAATTTTGTACAGTTTCTTTTTCTTTTCCGTACAACGTTGTAACATCCGCACCTGTAATTGCTTCCTCAATAAATCCATTTAATTCACCTAAATCTTTTTGACGCTTCGCAAAGTTTTTACCACTATATGCAACTAGTTTTTTTGTAACGTAAAACATAATAGGTACTGTAATTAAAGTTACAATTGCTAAAATCCAATTTAAAGCGAACATCGCAATCGTTACACCTATAAAAGTTAACGCTGATGAAATAATTTGTACAACACTTTGTGTCAAAGCTTGATTCAAATTATCTATATCATTTGTCACACGGCTCATTAAATCACCTTGGGTACGCACATCAAAGAACCGTAAAGAAAGCGTTTGGATTTTCTCAAAAATATCTTGTCGTATTTTTTGAATTGTTTTTAATGCAACGTTAATCATGACAAATGTTTGTAACCATGTTAAAAGTACAGTTACACCGTAAATTGCGATAAGTAACATACACATTCTTGCTGTACCACTTAAATCTTTCGGTACAATATATTGATCAATAATGACCCCCATAAAATAGGGACCTAATAATCCAAGTAAAGTAGTAACAACGACTAGAAATATAACAAACATAAGAGCAGCTTTTTGGTAGCCCATATAGTTCCATATCCGCATTACAGTTCCTTGAGCATTTTTAGCTTTCCCCATCTTTGGCGTGTTTCGTCCACCTTTATTAGCAAATTGCCCTTGAAAATTACGCATGTTCTTCCCCACCTTCTTTATGCAAATTACCACCTTGGGAAAGATAAATTTCCTGATAAACCTCACTTCGTTCTAACAATTGTTCATGTGTACCATTGCCAACTAATTCACCATTATCTAATACAAGTATTTTATCCGCATCCATTATGGAAGAAATTTTGGACGCGATTAATAAAGTCGTTGTGCCTTTATATTTTGTTTTTAAAGCTGTTTGAATAGTAGCCTCTGATTTTGCATCAACTGCTGATGTAGAATCATCTAATATGAGAATCGGTGGTTTTCTCACAAGTGCCCTTGCAATTGATACACGTTGTTTTTGTCCACCTGATAGATTTGTCGCACCTTGTGTTAAATTATATTGATAAGATTCTTCCAGCTTATTGATAAACTCAGTCGCACAAGCTGATGCAGCTGCTACTTCCAGCTCATCATGTGTTGCATTTTCTTTACCATAACGTAAATTCTCTTCTATACTACCTGAGAACAACAAAGCCTTCTGAGGTACAAACCCTATTGAAGCACGGAGTTTTTGCAAATCATATGTTTTAACATCTATTCCATCTATACATATTTCACCTTGATCCACATCATATAGACGTGGTAACAGTTTCGCTAAGGTAGATTTACCACTTCCAGTTGATCCAATAATCCCTACTTT
This sequence comes from Bacillus sp. BR3(2024), assembly GCF_039134555.1. Classification (NCBI taxonomy): domain Bacteria; kingdom Bacillati; phylum Bacillota; class Bacilli; order Caryophanales; family Bacillaceae; genus Bacillus; species Bacillus sp. BR3(2024). The sequence continues at coordinate 2,249,289 of NZ_CP152433.1, read as the reverse complement.
TTCACCTTTTTGTATGTTAAACGAAATATCTTTTAAAACGTATTCATTATTTTTCGTATAGCTATAACTAACATTTTTAAATTCGATATTCCCCTCGATTTTCTCAGGTTCGATTGCATTCGCTTCGCTTATTATATCAACCTCGGTATTTAACACTTGCTGTACACGATCCGCAGATGGAAAAGCTCTCGCAATTTGAATAAATACCATGCTAATCGACATAAGTGACATTAAAATGATATTCAAGTAATTAATAAATGCCAAAATCGCTCCTACTTGAAGCGTTCCATTGAATACTTTTTCTCCACCAATCCATAATGTTGCGACAATCCCGCCACTTACAACTAGCATAATGATTGGCATCATTAAAGAAATAAGCTGCACAGCTCGAATATTTATCTTCGTTAAATTTGTATTTACACTTCCAAATTGAGCGATTTCATATTTTTGTCTTACATACGCTTTTATAACACGTACACCAGATAAATTTTCTTGTAACTTTGTATTCACTTTGTCCAATGCCTCTTGCACCTTTTTAAATGTACCACTTGCTTTACTTGCAATTAAAATAATCGCAAGTAATAAAATCGGAACAACTACAAGTAATATTGGAAATAACTCTCTTGCTGTTACAAAAACAATAATTATACTTCCGATAAATAACAGCGGACCACGAACGAGAACACGTAATGTCATCGTCATTGCTGATTGAATGGAAGTGATATCATTCGTCACGATCGTTAATAATTTACCTGTTCCAAATGAATCACGATTATTACTAGAAAATGTTTCTATTTTCGCAAACACATCTTTTCGTATGTCAGTAGCGAAATTAACAGCTGCTTTTGTAGAATACATCATACACCCAAGCCCTCCAACTAAACCGAGTGCTGCTGCTCCTATCATAAGAAGCCCCATTTTTATTACATAATTTAAATCCCGATTTGCAATCCCAACATCAATGATATGTTGCATAATAGTCGGTTGAATTAAGTCCATCGCAACCTCAAGTACCATAAATAGCGGTCCAATAATAGCGAAGAACATGTATGGTTTTAAATACTGTAATAACTTACGAAATGATTTCATACATAGTCTCCTTTTCCCATGAAATTACCACTGAATAATTCATATCCCTCCTTATTTAAGCGATATTTTTTGTAATTTCTTCATTACTTCTATTATATTATGTAAATTAATATTTAACATTATTAAATGATAAGTATTAATGACTTTCTGGTCAATACATATGCTTTATATTATGTAAATACAAAAACCGCATTCTTAATGAAAAGAATACGGTTTTTCATCTATAATTCTTCAATTGTAAAATGTAAAAACTCAGTCTCAAATCCCTTATTTTTAGAAGGACTACACGTGTAAAAACCTATTTTAATAGGCTCATTTCCTATATCCTCCATTAAATGAGCGATTCTTATTTGTTCCCATTGATGTCTCTTTTTCACATATATTGTATAATCACCGCGTTTTCGAATAATTCGAAAACGAAGTTGTTGCTTAGCTGCTTCAGTTGGATAATCTTGCGTTGACCAATCAGAATATCCATTATTCGTTACGACAGCACCTAAGTGAGATGGCCCTTCGGGGATATATTCTAAAGATGTTTTTAGCCAACAGTTCTCCGAAATCATAACAAAAAGACCTGCTTGATCGAATTTTGAATTTGGATTCATACGTAACTGAACTTCAGCTTGAAAGTCTGTCATCATCTCATTATAAAATACATGACCATTCATTACTTCAAAACCATAATGTGTTTTAAGCCAAAAATCAGTTTCTGCTTTCGAACGGACAATAAACGCATGATTATCATTAATTTTATAGTATTCAGGTACATTCATTATAGTGAGTTGCTCAATATGTTCTGGTATATACGATATATTCATAGCTCCTCCATAATAAAGCATTTATATAGACATTTAAAACTCCGCTAATACTGGGAATTTATAACCTTTAAAATCTAACTCTTTATCACTTCGAACCATTAAATACTTGCTAGACTGTACTTCTGTAAACTGTACTTCCTCAACCCCTAATTGATCCGGAGAAAAATAAAATTCGATTTCCGTAAACCTTTCATTGATTTCTCCACATAATTCATCTAAAACCGGAAGTACTGGCGCAAATACTCCAAATAATTTCAACTTTTCATTTTCTACTTCATAAACGATTAGAGCATCTAGTTTCTCTGAATAATACAATTTCTCATTCCATTCCGAATCATACATATTCAAATAAAATGAAGGATGGAAGTTTAAAGTTGAAAAACTATTTGAAAGTCTTTGGCTACTATCAATAGTTTCATGTATTAACTGTCTATTCTCTATATTATAGTAATCTAACTTTTTAAGTAGTGAATCGTTATTATTAATATTTTTATCATATGGTATAGTCATCAAATATTCCTGCACAACTTTAAATCCAAATGCTGTATATAGTTCAGGGTTTTCCGTAAACAATAATGCACATTCACATTTCTTATCGATTTCTTCTATCATTTTACCCATTAATTGTGTCATTAACCCTTGTCTACGAAAATTAGGGTGTGTCATTACTGATTGAATACCCGCTGCATTTATTTTTTCACCATTAATTAATAATGGGAGTGAAAATGCCGCAACATTTGCAATCACTTTATCTTCTTGTAAAAATGATAAAGCTTTATATGTATCATCCCAATATCCTTTATCCGAAAAATCATTCAATGTTTGAGTTGTAATTCCAAACACTTCTTCAAATAAAGGAAATAACTGCTCTCTTTTCGGTTCTTCTATTAGAAGACTTGCCAATTTTTCAACATTCCCCATGTTGTACCTCCAAATGTTAAATTCCATTAAATTAGATATACTTATATGACCTACTCTTAAAAATAGAGGTCTTACCAATCAATATACTATCACAAAACATAAAAAAAAAGTCTAATTAATTTTATGTTTTGACTATTTGAAAATAAGTCGAATAAAACGATATTAAGATTTTTGGATATTAATTAGTTTATTATACAAAAATAGCGCTTTCTAATTAGCTTTTACTAATAGAAATACACTATTTATAATAAAATATTTTTAGTCTTTTATTCCTTCAAGTCTTTCCTTCGTATTAATTTCTTCTCCACTTATACGCTTTTCAAAAGACTTTCTCCAACTACATGAAAGTGCATTTACTTCTAATATCCTTTTTACCCCTTCAATATTTTGTTTTTCCTTATGCATGATACGATTAGCAAACGCTACTGAAACACCTTTTGGATCAGACTGTAGTTTTTTTAAGGTATCGACTGATGATACCCATCCTTCTTTTAATACACGAAAATAAAATCCTGTATATCCTGTTTCTTGAAAATATAGTGGTAACTTTGGAATATTATATTTTTTTGCTAATTTAAAACAAGGTTGCCTTGGTTGTGTTACCTGTACGATTGCCTGTCCTAGCTCAAACGTATCACCAATACAAACATCCTCTTCGCGCATACCACTAACTGTTATATTTTCTCCGAAAGCCCCATATACAAAATCTTGATTCAATTCTTTTTCCCAATATGGATAGTGATCACCAGTATAAACACAAACTGCTTTATCTACTCCTCCATGATGAACTAAGTCAGCTTGTCCATCCCCATTAAATTTTACAAAGGATAAATATACCGGTTCCTTTACTTGTTTCTTATTTATGCCTGTATGAATTACTTTTCCGCCGTATGTAACCTCTTTTGGTAATCCTATATTTAAAGATAATAATTGATATTCATTAGCCATTCTATTTCCTCCTTTAAAGGTGTTATATGTATTTTCTCTCGATTAATTTTTACAAACCTCTCTGTTATATAAAGATGATTATAAAACCTCTAAAATCATTGTTCAATTCAATTATTTATATAATAATGATAGGTATAACCTATTATTATACTTGAGGTGATTCCAATCGAATTACGACAACTTGAATACTTTTTAGCTGTTTCAAAAGAATTACATTTCACAAAAGCAGCTGAGAAATTAAATATTTCACAGCCTTCACTAAGTCAACAAATACGTGCATTAGAGCATGAAGTAGGAATGCCACTTTTCGATCGAATTGGTAAAAAAATATCTTTAACTGAAGCAGGGAAGGTTTTATTATCACATAGTAAAACAATTTTTCATGAAGTCGAACAAGCTCGTTCAGCTATTCAAGACCTAAACGGATTACAGCAAGGTTCCTTAACAATAGGGGCTTTGTTAACCGTCGTAAATTATTTACTACCACCAGCTATTTTAAATTTTAATAATTTATATCCTAATATAGAGCTTTCTGTATTAGGGCTTCGTACAGGAGATATTCGTGAAAAATTATTACAAAACGAACTAGATATTGGAATTACATTTCTCCCGGTGCAAGATAAAGAGATTATCTCCATCCCTCTATACAAAAGCGATCTTACATTGGTCGTGCCCACTGGTCATCGATTAGCTGAACGTAATCATGTATCTATTGCTGAATTACAGAACTACCCTTTAATTCTTTTACCTAAAAATTTCTTTTTAACCGAACTAATTACATCTCATTGTCAAAAGTTAAACTTTAAACCAAGGCCAATTTTAGAAATTAGTACGATGGAATCTTTAATCCAAATGGTTTCCAAAGGAATGGGAATTACAGTGTTACCCAAACCATATATAGACTTTTTACAAAATAAAAACATTCAAGCTATTAAAATAGAAAACCCTACTCCAATAATTGAAATAGGGCTAATTTATAGAAAAGATAAATATATGTGTGCTGCAACTCGAGAATTTATTGAGCAACTAAAAATCACAGTACGTTCTTTCCAAAACTAAACAAAAGAGATTATCCTATGAAACCGTTTCACAACAATTTAGTAGAATAATCTCTTTTCAAAACAAAGTAAACATTATATTTAACTCTTATAAACTTTAATGTACCTTTTTAGATATTGGAATATATTTAGTAAAATATGCACCAACTAGCAATAATACAATTGAAAATAACCAAGTAAAAGCACCGCCAAAATGAAACCAATATGCAAACATATTTAAGATTGCAAGTGAAAAGAAGCAAATAGAAGTTACCGCACTTTTCAATCCTTTTATCCCAGACTTTTTTCTCTTTCGATAAGCAATATACATCGCAATGACAAGAAAAAAGATAAGAACAAATGGTAACATAACCTTTAGTATTGATAATCCCTCCAGTATAAATGCACTCTTTACATCACCATCTTATCCCATTTATCTTTTAGGTATCAATTCATTCTTATCTTCCTTCCAAAAGTCAGTATAAGTTTTATTTTTAAAGTTCACGTTCACCTCAGAAAACGGCATACTTCCTCCAACTTTCAATGAATACCAGTCGTTTAAAAGTGGTGATCCGAAACAAATCTTCATTGTACGATCATGTAAATCGAATAATACAGAATGTAAAGTTCCAAACCATTCTTCATAGTTATGCACAGTAAGTCCAGCAGGATATTCTTCTTCTACTAACTTTTTTAAAGACTCTATGCTTACTTGTTCACATCTATTTAAATGCTCATGTAAAAGGTAATATCTCTTTGTTGATTGTTCTAATTTCCTATTATTTAATTTCTGAATTGATGAACTAACTGCATGGTTTGTTGATACAATAAAAGCTTGTTTTTCATCATCAATCATTATTGTGGATTTATGACCGTCAAATATTTCAATATATGCTGCATTTAAAGGATCAGCTATTATTAAATTAATATTACTAGCAATTGGGATTTCTTCTATTAGTAACTTAGCTTCCTGCACATTTTTACATTTCTCCAACAACAATCGAATTACCGCAAAACATTGTAAACCACTCACCATTGGCTTTCTTAAACCTGCAATATTTCCTACTGGTTGACCACATGCTGAAAATGTAACAGCTAATCCATGCTCGTTTATCCCTTCCGTTCGGCCAAAATATTGAGTAGAAAAGCCACTATGTGCATACGCACCTTCAACATGAGTTGAACAAAAACGCATATCATCTATTACTGGTGACAAATCATAATTCCTTAATACATATGTGTGCTCTAAATCGGTCTTTTTAGGTAATACTGCACAATGACTACAACCTGCTTTCAATAGTGTTTGATAGTAATACATCATATTTTTTGAAGGAATTTTTAACACTTCACAAAACCCCTCAATTTCTTCATTTATGCCTGGACAATGTTTGTTTAGTATATTTCTCGATTCTGTCCAATGGTTATTAGATATTACATTTTCTTCGTGTATAAATTGCGGGATGAGATACGGATTTTGTTTCACGAATTCCCCTTGTTGCTTTCCAATCTCATAATAACTTCCTTTTAATGATGAAAAATACCCCTTTACTTGATACATCAAACTCCCCCTCACATTGGATATATCCATATCGTACCAAATGGATTTCATTCATCCTTGATGTTTTTTACTATCTTTCTTTAACACCATCCCATTTTAATATCTCCACTAATAATTATTTACTAGACAATTAAAGTTTTGTTAATATTGCTGTAATAGCTTTATTTCAAAATAAAGTAGTTTGGATATCAAATGAGCAAAATACTTTGTTAAACCCACTTATAAGCAATCATCTAATTCATGAAATCAAAAAACTTATTTATCAAAATAAAAGGAGAATTTATGTATGAGTAGTTGCAAACCAATTGATAAATTAACTATTGAGGACCTAAAACAAAACCCCATTTGGGAATGGGCAATAGATGAAGAGGAAAACGAAGAACATGACGAAACATGGGTAAAACCAGCGGCAACTACTAATTTTACAGAAGAATTAAACGGTTCAATCGTACTAGGCGAATTATTCTTACATAATGGTGAAAAATTCCCTATGATGTGTGAAATTGATATTGAAGGTGACGAGGCCGTAATTCGTTCTGTTGTTTATTATAAGGAAGCAAAAAATGAGTATATTGCTATAGAAGATATTGTGAAAACGGTCGAAATGCCGTTATCGATTATTATTAATCTTACAATTCATGCAGAATCCAAAACCTTAAGCTTCACTGCACATAAAGTAGACATTTATAAAAATTCAATAACGACTAATTTTAATTAAAGTCGGCCGAAATAAAGAAAACAATTATGAAATACAAACTGGGGAGTCATTAACGATTCCCCAGTTTTTTAAACTATATTAAAGTATCCCCTTTTCCACTAAAGTCTCTGCAATTTGAACTGAATTCCAAGCCGCACCTTTTAATAGGTTATCGGAAACAATCCAGAGGTGGAATCCGTTTGGCGTATCAGGATCTTTACGTATTCTTCCGACAAATGTATCTATTTTCCCTTCTGCATATAATGGCATTGGATACAGCTGTTCACTAGGGTTATCCTGCAAAATAACACCTGGTGCATCCATTAGTATTCCCTTGATTTCCGCAACGCTTGCTTCTTTTTCCAGTTCTATATAAACCGATTCTGAATGCCCCGATACAACTGGAACACGTACACAAGTAGCTGCCATTTTCAAGTTTTCATCTTCTAATATTTTCTTCGTTTCTTGAATCATTTTGACTTCTTCAAAAGTAAAATCATTGTCTGTAAATATATCTACTTGAGGCAGTACATTAAATGCTATTGGATAATGTTTTTTATCTTTTTTCACCGGTAATATATCACTCTTCACTTCTTCACCTGCAAGTATAGACTTAGCCTGCTCTCGTAATTCATGAATCGCATGAATGCCAGAACCCGATACAGCTTGATATGTTGAAACGATAATTCTTTCTAAACCAAATGATTTTCGAATCGGCTGAAGTGCTGTTACCATCTGTAGTGCTGAACAATTTGGAACTGCAATGATACCTTTATGCTGTTTTAAAGTGTGCGCATTCACTTCCGGAACAACGAGCGGTACACCTTGTGCCATTCGGTACTCACTTGTGTTATCAATTACAATCGCACCACTAGAAACTGCATGAGTTACAAATTGTCTAGATACTTCTCCCCCAGCGCTAAAAAAGGCAATATCTACACCTTCAAAGCTAGTTGTTTTTGCCTCTTGTATAATTATCTCTCGTCCTTTGAATCTTACTTTCTTACCAGCGGATCGTTTTGACGAAAGCAATGTAACTTCAACTATATTAAACTTCATTTCATTCTCTAACAGTTCAATAATTTTTTGCCCTACCGCACCTGTAGCCCCAACAACAGCTACATGATAGCCCTTTTTGATCATCTTTTCTCCTCCAATATTACCTGAATGAATATTTCTACAATTTCATTTTATACAGAATTTAATCATTTGGAAAATTAAAATACATGATATAATCATTCACAAATCATGATAATAAAAGAGGGATCGCTTATGGAAATGAGACATGTTAAAACATTTTGCGCCATTGTGAAGTATGGTAATTTTTCTAAAGCTGCGCACGCGCTAGGTTATACGCAATCTACTGTTACAGCACATATGAAAGCTTTAGAGAACGATTTACATATTCCTCTTTTCGATCGGTTAGGGAAAAAAGTGCTACTTACAAAAGCCGGTCATCAATTTCATCCTTATGCATTAGAATTACTTTCAATATATGAAAAAGCGCAAGAAATCCCCCAAAATACAGATTATTTAGAAGGTACATTAAGTATTACATCTAATGAATCATTAGCAGTATACCGATTACCACAATTATTACGTACTTACAAACAGAAAAATCCGAAAGTAAATATCGTACTTGAAACAAACACAAATGAACAAGCATTACAAAAATTACGTGAAGGAGAAACAGACGTTGTCTTCATAATTGGAGAAAGTATAGAACATAATGATTTTATTACGCATACTTTTAGTAATGAAACATTTGGATGGATTTTACCAGCTTATTCCGCTGCACATACAAATCCATTCCAGTTATTACAGGAAACCCAGTTCATTTTTACAGAACAAAGCTGCGGCTATAGGACAATGGTAGATCGTTTTTTACGTCAAAGCGGAAATATTCCAGCTAAAACATTTGAAACTTCCAATGTTGAAGTCATTAAACAATCCGTCATGTGTGAGTTAGGCATTTCAATTCTTCCTTATATCGTTGTACAGGAAAGTTGTCAAAAAGAACAACTATGTTTTCAGCCTATCGAAACTCCATCCGTTATTCAAAGTCATGTAATCTATCATAAATCCAGATGGATTTCCCCGGTGTTACAGTCGTTTCTTTCCTTACTTGAACGAGATTAAGATATTAAGAAGTACATTTAAAAAGAGTAATTGCCTAATAAGCAATTACTCTCTTACATTAATTAGTATATTATTTATTAGTCTGTCCGCCACCTGCAATTAATTTACTACCTGAATATGTACCTTTGTTCATAAACACTTGATTAATTAATTCTTTTTGCTCAGCTTCCGACATTACTCCTTTTCCTTCTCCTAAATTCCCACTTTGTAATTTCCAAATCTTATTGTGATCCCCATCAACCTTTTCATATTTTCCTTGTTTCCATCGTTCTAAAATTTCTACATATGTACTTCCCTGTACAAGATCATTACTCTTTACAATATCAATTAAGCTTTCAATCCGCTCTTGTGTAATAAAAATATAGCCCCACTTTTGATCAGCTTTCGCTTTTTGATGTGCCATTTCATGTAATGCTGTCTGTATGTTCTCATCTGTCCATTTAAAATTTTTATTAAAACCACTATTTGGCAATGAATAATTGCCATTCTCTAAAAGCTTTGCATCTTCTGCTTTTACGTTACTATCAGCTAATACTTCTACTGCTGGAGCAGCTGGTGATGCCTTTTTCGCAGCTGGTTTACTATTATTTAAATAATGCAGCATACCATATGTTAAACCTACTCCGATTACCGCCATACCAGCTATAACACCTATTATTTTCAAAAATGTTTTCATCTCGCTTGTTTCCTCCCAAATATCTCTGTTCTGACTACCTAATTATTTCTTATATAAAAACTGTTACTTCATTCAAAATATCGCATCCCCTATCATATTATTTATATATACTTCCTCATATTGTATTTCTTTTTCTTTAAAATTGAAAGATTATTCTGTTAAATAATGAAAATATTCTACAAATTTTTCCTTTATATTTATAAAGAAACAAAAAAACAACGAGCGCGTTCTACAACACTCGTTGTTTTTACTTTATGCACGATTTTCTTTTAACCACTTCGTAATCGCATCTAACCTCGAAACATCAAAACGTCTTTCTTCACACACATTCAAATTTTTTGAGTTTCTCACTATTTCTAATTCATTATTTCTTACACTTTTCGCCTCAATTAATTTACAATACCCATCTGTAACAGTATTTAAATTTTCATAATAACGCTGAAACGATTTTGATATATGTAAATGTTTTTCAAAGTTTCTTCTTCTTTTCGTCTCATCAGATACTTTCCGCTTTCTAAGTTCTTCATCGTTCGTATATAAATAAAAATATTGATCCGGAAAACCAATTTCCCTATTTATCATCTTTTCTTTATAAAAATTTTCTATTAAAGATAATGGCTGATTAAATATACCAAAATGAAAGCACCAATTATAACTAAGTGGTTGATATATATCCCCATCGAGTATTACTAATTCATATTGCTCTGACTTCTGAACAGCTATATTCCAGCGCTCAACTTGTTTTTCAAAATACCATGTTCTATGTTCATTTTTTGGCCTTTCAAATAAAGAATTCACTTCAGGTATTATATAAGCACCATAATTCTTTTCTAATTCACTGCACGTGGTACTTTTACCAACAGCGCTTGCTCCCTCAAATGCTATTATCCCCATAGTTTCCCCCTCTTTCATTAACTAAAATTTCGTTGTTTCGCTTTTCTTCCCCATAACTTTCTCCATAAAACAATTGAAGCGATAGTGAGCATGATTGTTGTAATGATACTACCTTCAATTCCGAACGAGCCTCCATGCAATGTTTCTGGTCCATTTGTTATAGACTTAAAAATTGGAGTAGAATATACAGTTGTGCCACTAACTGCAAAGCCATATACATTATATTGAGCCCAGTTCCAAATTGAGTGCCATGCACATATTCCCCACAGACCATCTTCTTTCAATACGTATAAAGCTGCGAAAACACCCACTAATATTATATTCGATATAGATAATATTGTAATTCCCGGATTAAGTAGATGAAGAAATCCAAATAAAAATGAAGTTACAATTATTCCAACCCATATACGACTTCTAACAGAAAGAACCGGAAATAACCAACCTCGTACAATAATTTCTTCCGTTGCCCCTTGTATTAAAAATGCAACTAGAGATCCTACTATTCCTACTATTACTGTTGAGGTAATATGTTGTACTTGCAATTTCACACTCCCCATTAATAATAGTAGAATAACTGGCGTTGAAATAAATACAAACCCTATTAACGCACCTTTTAAATACTTTCTCATCCATTTCTCTTTCCAAAAGCCAATGGATGAAAAAGGTCTTTTTTCTACAAAACGAACCCATATAAATAAAATAAATATAGCTCCGCCAAACGTTAACACCATTCTAACATTGTCATAAATACCTTTCATGAATATCGTTTCAGCTTTTGGTAAAAATAACATAAATAACATAAAAAGTTCGCCTAAAGTCAAAAATATAATGGCTAATATTACAGCAAAGACTGGATGCACCTTTTTTCTCCCTGCTTTTGCTGCTTCAATTATTATAAATGAATTATTTTTCACTTTCTTTTCTCCTTTTATAATATTTAACTACCAACAGTTAACAACCATATTTTACCATAAAAAATGCAATATTAATATTTACTCTAAGTTTTTCTTACATGATTTTGCATAAATCCAAATTAGGAATAATATATAAATAAAAGAGGTGCCTTTGTGCCTTTACTATTATCACCCAGATTACTCAGTGGTATTACCAGCACTTGCTATTTCCAACCATTTGTTGTAAGATAGTAATTAAGGTCAATTTAACACTATATTTTCTTTGCATATTATCAAGTATCAATCAGGGACATTTTGTATTCCTTATGGGTTTTTGATAATATGTGAACTTTTATTTTCATTCAAATAAGGCCGATCATATTGTAATTTTTCTACTTTTAGGAGGCATTACCATGACATTAACAGGTAAAGTAAAATGGTTTAACAGCGAAAAAGGTTTCGGTTTCATCGAAGTTGCAGACGGTAACGATGTATTCGTTCACTTCTCAGCTATCACTGGCGACGGCTTCAAGTCTCTTGACGAAGGTCAAGAAGTTAGTTTCGAAGTTGAAGAAGGTAACCGCGGACCTCAAGCTAAAAACGTTGTAAAGCTATAATTCAAACAATAAAAAGGTTGTTACCAGCAAGGTTAACAACCTTTTTAATATATAACTAAAATTTTTTACATAAAAGGAGTGGTTACATGTATCGCAATCGAAAGAACGATGTAGCAGAAGTACCACCAGAACAAACCCCTGTTTGGGAATGTGAATCAGAGGATTGTTTAGGATGGATGAGAAAGAACTTTTCATTTGAAGAAGAGCCTAAATGCCCTTTATGTAAAAGTAGCATGAAAAGCGGAGAACGTTTATTACCTAAATTAGGTTAATTTATAATAAAAAAAACCTCTTTTAATTAAGAGGTTTTTTTTATTATAAATTTATGTCCTCAATATCAGTTCGTACTATAGAATACAATAATGCATCGTGTTGCTTATTTCCTTGATGAATATATCCACGCAATAGACCTTCCTTTTGGAAGCCAATTTTAGATAACATTCTACAAGAAGTATCATTTTCAGGATATGTAATAGCTCCAATTCTAAACAAACCTAAATCTTTAAATCCATAATCAATAATTTCTCGAGCTGCTTCCGAAGCGTAACCATTTCCCCAATAACGAGGATGCAGATCATATCCAATCTCAGATCGTTTACTCCATAATTGTAAATTGTTTAGTCCAATTGTTCCTATTAAAACGTTCGTTTCTTTTAACACAATTCCCCATCGTATTGCCTTTTTCTCAAAGTAATTTTTTGAAAAAGATTCGATCATACGTGAAGCTTGTCCAAACTCCGTAAAAGAATTCATACCGTAATAACACGTCACTTCATCCAATGAAAAGATTTCATATATTTTTTGACAATAAGATTGTTCTATTTCAACTAAACGTAAGCGTTCTGTTTCTAATATAGGAAATGCCATAGGATCACTCCTTTCTCTCTACTCATTCATTATATCAGAAAAAATATGTATAATTAGTAAAGTCCTTATTGTTCCATAAGTCAAACATTTCTAATGGCGCATTCCCTCTTTATTCTATATACACGAATTGGATACCTTCTGATTGCGACTCAAACATGACGCTATAATTTTCATAAATCAAATTTTAAATTATCAAGAACTGTAAAGAATTTGTTCCTTCATTTTTCCTTCTAAACAACCACCCTAACCCATACATTTATGGTAAAATATAGTTAATCCATTTTACGCTATGGAGGTGTAAAAATCTATGTATATATTCATCGGCTTATCCCTCTTACTCATATTACTTATTTTTTTATTCGCAAAAAAATTCACACCAAACTCATTCATGATGACTAGCTTTAAAGGCAATAGCTTTAAGACATTTTCAATCGGTATTTTAATCGCTGCCATACTCTCACTTTCATATGGAACTTATCATGCAGTAACATATCAACCTAGTTATTTAGATATTAAATTAAAAAATCAAAACTATACTGTTTTCGGTAATGTAGGCGAATTCGGTTATTTCTCCGAAGAATTATTAAAAAAAGATACAGAAGTACAACTATATTTCGTCTCTTGGAAAACAATAAAGTTAAAAAATCCGGTAATACTTATAGAATATCCTTCAGGAAAACAAGAAACATGGAAGCCAAATATCGTATCAATACCTGTAAATAAATTACAAGAAAAACTTGATATAAAAGATATTTATCAACTATCACCGTATTCATTTAAAGAGTCTGGAGAAATAATATTAACAATAAAAGAAAACAATGCAAAAAACAATACAATTTCCATTCAAATAAAATAAATAAAAACTGTTCCTCCATTTTGCTGAAGGGACAGTTTTTATTTATTCTACAGTATTATTTATTTAATGTATCCATTATTTCATTGGCTATATTCTTTCCATTTCCAATACACGCACCAATTCCAACACCATAATATGAGGCACCAGCTAAATATACATTTGGATAAAGATTCGTCATTTTCTCTTGTAATGCTTGAACCGCTTGATTATGTTCTAAATGATATTTCGGCATTAAATCTTTCCAATTTGTAACTTCAACTACTTCTGGTTCACCTTTAATTCCGAGACTCTTTTCAATATCATATAAAGCGACTCGTACTAATTCTTCTTCACTGTAATTCTTGATTGTTTCATATACCGGATTGGTACTCTTATAAAACATTCTAACTAATAATTTTTGTTTACCCGATGTATGTTTCCACTTTCGACTTGTCCATGTACAAGCATCACAATGTAAATCACTGTTTTCCGTTACAATAAACCCCGTACCATCAGCTGGTAGTTGTTCATCTAGTATGTCAAATCCTAAATAAATACTTATAAGAGATGAGTTTTTAAATGTATTAAACTGCTCATTTAACTCATTAGACTGTAATAAAGTTTGTGCAATATCATGTGGAGCTGCTAAAACAACATAATCAGCTTGTATTGTTTCATGATTTGCAAAAGAAATCTCATATCGATCTTCTTGTTTACTTACAGCCGTCGTTATAGCACCTTTTTTTACGACAGTTTCAGTCAGCACTTCTTCTAAGCGATTAATTATCGTAGATAGTCCACCTTTAAATGATACGAATTTTTTATTTCCTGCTGATTGAAATTGTTTTTTATTCTCTTCAAAACCTTTAATAATACTTCCATACTTATTTTTATAATCCAGTAAATACGGTAATGTAGATGCCATTGTAAGCTCATTCAATTTACCAGAATATACGCCTGAAAGCACAGGAGCAATTTGTCTTTCCACTAACTCTTTCCCTAAAAAGCTTTCTAAAAATAAAGCAAGTGATGTATCTTTCGTAAACTCTTTATTTTTCGTTATGAAATCTTTTAAAGCTACGATTTTCCCCTTCGTTGAGACTAGCGTACTGCTAAACAACGACTGGGCGCTCATCGGTATCCCAAATATAGTATCAGAAGGAATCGGATGTAACATGTTTTCAGAATATATGTAAGAAATACCTGTTTCATTATATACCATTTCATCTTCTAAATTTAAATCTTTTACAAGTGGCCTAACGTGTTCATTACGAGCAACGATTGAATCCGCCCCTGACTCCATAATGAAATCCTTTTCTTCCACACTATGGATTTTACCACCTAAATACTCTTCTTTCTCAATAAGAATTAAATTTAAATCGATATTATAATCCTTTTTTAATTTTTCTAAATAAAACATAGTAGAAAGTCCCGTTATACCTCCACCGATAACAACAACTGTTTTCATATGTGCTGCGCTCCTAACCGATACAATTAATAATTCCTTTTTATTATAACCAAAAGTCCTTATATTCGACTAGCAAGTTGCGCATTCTGTAAGAAATTAGACAATATATTTTAATATATTTTCAAATTACCTAATAAAAAAGAACTATAACATTTACAAACCCCGTCATAGTTCTCTTTATTTTAAAAACATAAAGTAATTGATTAATTTGTCTAGTTCTTGACTCAATGCCAATACTTTTTCATGTTGAATTCCATAATCCGATACTAAATATAAAAGTTCTTCTTTTTTTATTTCAATTACTTTTTCCAATTTCGCTAGTTCCATGTCGTTTTACATCTCTCCAAAAATAAAATGTATGTATTTCAGTATAGCCTACTTACATAATTAGTAAAAGTAAAATACGCATGTAAAATCTTACATATTTGAAAAAATAATATACTACTAACAAAAAAGAAACTAGATTAAACATCCTTTTACAGATCATTAACGTTCATTAAGAATGAATAACATAACGGAATTTTTCTAATGTGATATCTTTATAATTTGGAGCTCTCTGTATATGATTTAAATAACTATATGAGAATTTAAATACATGACCAAAATCCCAATCGAATTCACTATAGTCTTTTATCCAAAATATATTTTCAGTTGGTAAAATATTTGCACGTTTAGATTGAATTAAAGGTAATCGATCTATAGGTGAGTGTAAAGTTATTTCCGTATTCAGCTTGAGCTTTTGGCTAGCTCTTAGTACGTATACTAGTTTTAACAGCGGACGTATCCCTCGTTGAAATATATCTATATGTCCTAAATCGTACATTATATTAATTGCGTGGGAGTATGTAAGCAAATGCCCAATTAAATCATGATGTGATTCCGCTCGATAAATACTATTAAATTTCGATAACTCATTTAAAATGAACTGAGATACTTGTGTTGGATTACTCAATTCACTTTGTATCTCCTCTTCAAAACTTAATTGTTTTACTTCTTTCGTCGTATAACCAATCCACGATCTACCTGGAATTGTTTTTCGAAATGATAAAATAAGAGTAGTAATCCCTTCAATTGCTTGATTATCACCCCATTTTTGTAGCTCTTTCATAGCTAATAAACTTAATGACGCATAAATGACGTTATGCCCCACCCAATGAAGCTCATCAATCGTTTGTTCTAAAGATTTTATAATCATATTTTCCGCAATTTTAAAATCTATTTCTTTTTTATCATCAATCATCTCACCAATTTTTTTCTTGTTCAGCATCATCCTTGTTTGCGAATACATATTACGAGCTGTTTCTTCATCAATATTATTATCTTTCATAAAAAAATAACTAGCAATTGCAGCTGCTCCAAAATGTGCATGCCAAATATCATTTGTTTCTTTTTTACATTGAGAAATAATTGAAAGACCGCCTTTCAAAATACTTTTTTCCATTTTCTTTCTCCCCTATTAAAAATCACTATATTTTCATCCTAAAGATGGTGTCAGTACAAATAAAATGTGATTCGATTCATCACTTTTATTCAAAAATCGATGCTTCACATTCGGTGGAATACGTACAACATCGCCTTCTTCTAAATAATATTCTTTTCCCTCCAATTCCACATACACTTCCCCTTTCATAATAACAGCAATCTCTTCCTTATCTTCATGGGAATAATGGCTTTCTGTTGTGTTTGCTCGTTTATTTAAATCCATCATTAACATTTCAATACGTGCTTTCATAAAATCAGGTGTTAATACATCATATACAATGTGATCATTGTTTTCCCGATATACTTTTTTTCGATCTTTTTTCTTAGAAATGAGCGAATCTGTATCGATATCGTTAATAAAAAGTGTAAACAGCGGTACATTTAATGCTTTTGCAATTAACTCCAAAACATTTAAAGAAGGATTAGCATGTCCTCTTTCAATTTGGCTAATTAGTGATGTACTAATTCCTGCATAATCAGCGAATTCACGAATTGTCATATTATTTTTCTTACGATAACTTAATACTGTTTGTCCAAGCCTATCATGTATCATAGTAAAACTTCCTTTCATCCATCATAATGCATATTTCATTGTCTTTGTGCTGACATACTAAACAAAGGCAAATAATCCTTTCCTATTATCTCCGGGACTTATATACTTACCTTTGTACATTATATCGTATTAAGTTCATTATAATAAACATTCTATCGGAGGGACAAACTTTGAAATCACCTATTCTTTCATATTGCATCTTATTTTTTGGTGTATTCGCCTTATCAACTTCAGCTATTTTTGTAAAATTGGCAGATGCTCCTGCGACAATCATTGCTTTTTACCGATTATTCTTTGCCACACTGATCCTGTTACCGTTATTACTATTTAATAAAAATAGTCGAAATGAGCTAAAAACTTTAACGAAAAAACAATGGACATTCGGATTCATATCTGGGCTATTTTTAGCTGCACATTATGTACTATGGTTTGAATCATTACAATATACTTCTGTAGCAAGCTCTACAGTTATCGTAACGTTACAACCTTTGTTCTCAATGATTGGTGGTTATTTTTTATTTAAGGAAAGATTTACGAAAGGAGCGGTTATTGGTTGCCTCATCGCTATTTCAGGTAGTATCATCATTGGCTGGCAAGATTTCCAAATTAGTGGAGAAGCTTTATATGGAGATATTTTAGCATTTATTGCTGCCGGTATCATTACTGCTTATTTTTTCATTAGCCAACACGTTCGTAAAGATTTGTCACTTATACCCTATTCAGTAATTAGTTATGGAAGTAGTGCTGGCTTTCTTGGCATATTTGCTTTCACGCAACAAGAATCTTTCATCCATTACTCTACACAAACTTGGTTGTGCTTTATTGGATTAGCTTTCATTGCTACAATTTTAGGACAAACCATTTTTAATTGGTTATTAAAATGGATAAGTGCTACTGTAATTTCAATGAGTATTTTAGGTGAAACAATTGGCACTTGTATACTAGCGTACTTTATATTACATGAGACCATTTCTTTACAACAAGGACTAGGAATTACCGTTATTTTTATTGGTTTAGTATTATTTTTATTGCAGCCAAGTTCTAATAAAAAAGCATGACAGTATACTGTCATGCTTTTAACTATTCATTATGTACAATTAAACCATTCGGTCTAAAACGACTCATCATAATTTCATTAATAAACTTTCCATGAGCTTTCAAATTCCCTATCTTTACTCCCTCTTCTACAAATCCAAATTTTTCATATAAAGCTTTTGCTTTTGCTTTTGGATTCGTTTCTAACACACCTAGTTCTACTCTCTCTAACATTAACCAATTATCAGCCAAATCAAGCATCTTCGTAAGAAGTGCTCTCCCAATTCCTTTATTATGATATTCACTGTCTACCCCAATGAATAAATCGCCTGAATGAGATCTTCGGCCCGGACTTTGTGTTAAACCTACAAACCCAACAACTTCTCCATCATATTCTGCAACAAATTCAAATTGATTTGGTGCTAAATTTCGAATTCTATTTTCCATAGCCTCTACACGCATGCTAGGTAAGAAAACCATATACGGTAAAACATCATCCTGTATACATATACGATGAATTGCTCTAGCATCTTGTATTTCTACTGCTCTAACGTTGATTCCCATCTTTCTCTCCTCCATATAAATAACAATATATTTGTGTGTATTCTAGAAACGTTCACGAATGACCTTCTCGCCCGGATTTCTTTATGTCATTTTTACATAATTATTTCGATATAATACTTAATTTCCAAAAAGATTAAAGACTATATGGATATGGATTTGGTTAACTTTTCACCTTGTTATATAAATCAAGCAAATTTTCAATCAAAATACCATTTAGTTTCATGCCGACTATATCACAATTTTCTATTTCAATATTTTTCAGATTACTATTACTTATAGTGCTACATTCCAAATCACATTTATCGAATACAATAGGTTCCTTCTCATCTCCGAGACTTGTATTTTTAAATTGCACTCCACCTAAAGTCACCAAATTAAATTTACTGCCAGAAAGATTTAAATCTGCATATGATGACCTTCTAAAATTTATATTTCTAAACTTGGATTGACTTACATTACAATTACTCATATTCATATTCATTATATTGCTACCAACAAATGAACTGTTTTTTAAATTCACTTGATAATACTCTGTATTTGCTAAATTACAGTTTTCGTATTGACTATTTTTCATATCTTTATTTGTAACTACACTGGCTTTGTTTGAGCTTGTTTTTATTCTTTTCACGTAACAATACTCATCTTCCGATTCAAAAATCATTTGGTAACCCATCTTTTTATAAAAGTGATGATTGTTAATTTGTCTACTAGATGTTTCGAGATCCCAAATCTTTATGTTCGGATATTCCTTTTCTATTAATTTCATAACATGTGATCCAATTCCTTTTCCTTGATAAACAGGATCTACAAAAATACGATCAATTCGACCGTACGACTTACCAGAAATCGTAACTATTATCCCTCCGATTATTTCTTTATCCATTACAACTTTGAAAGAATCCAATTCTTCAATGGAATATTCCATCATTTCAACTGAAGAATATCCTGGCGGTTGAATGTTATAATCAATGACATCATCTTGGCCGTATAGCCATTGTTTTGCTTCTGCATCAAATGTTCTTTTCATTATTTCTGTTAATTTCTCAGCATCTAAAATTGTAGCTTTTTCTATAGATATTTTCGTCATTTTCGTTTTCCCCTTCATTATTACAAACCAACCATTTTTGTGAATGGCATAATTATCAATTCACTTTTGTTTTTAATGCTTTTCCCATTATTACATATGGAACATCATTTTTACTTGGATGAAATGGTTCTAATACATTTACCCAATCTAATCTTTCATATAACGAACGTGCTTTTTCATTGTTTATTTGTGTTGTTAAAACACTCGTTCTATTTGGAATCCCTTCTAGTAATTCATTATGTAATTTCGTTCCAAGACCTTCATTTTGATATTGTGGGTGGACTGCTAACTCTACAAATTCAAAACAATCTTGTAACCATTCGTCTACTTGCTCTAGATGTAACGCTTCTCTCATTAATTGATTATAGTACTGTCACTCGATTGAGCGATAACCATAAGTAAAACCAACTACTTCATTTTCATCATTTATTGCTACTATACCTTTAAAACCTGTATATTCTATATGCCTATTCATTCGCTCGATCATTTCATTGAAATTTGTTTTCTCAAATACTTTACAATACAAATTTGCCATATTCCCAATTAGGATCTCATCTTTTTCAATGCTTATGAATTTCACTTTATTACCCCCTATTAAAACATTTATATCCTTAAATTTTTAAAAACAAAGAAAATTAACACTAATCACCCTCTTTACTATTAAACTACAAATCACCCTATATTTTCCACGATTACTTAGTATTAATGAATAATAAAAAGAGACCATGTAATATAAACATGTTCTCTTCTTTTATTCATTTTCAATTTTATCCCGCTATTTGCCGGGCAGTAAGACCCCCACCTCAAAATTCAGCGAAAGCAAAGAAATTAGGTGGGGTTCGGGCTAATAATCAGCGGGGGCTGACACCCCACTGATTAAAGTTTCACTTTATATAATTAAAAATTAGATATTACTTAAGCCACTCGTTGCAAGTATTACTTAACTGCTGTAAATCTTCTATAAATTGACTCGCATCATATCCATCACAAACCGAATGATGTACTTGTAATGAAACTGGTAGCATAACCTTGTTTCCTTCGTTAAAATATTTCCCACAAGTTATAATTGGCAATAGAAAATTTTCATCATTATTAATATTAAGATTAAATCCAGTAAAACTAGTCCAAGGTATGCTAGAAATTGGAAATACATTAGGCGGAATATTTTCTTTCGTGAAAAAACCATGAACACTAGCATAGCATCTCATATCGTCTTCATAATTTTTATAGAAAGTGCGGAAATCACCTGAATAATCCGTCCATATACTTGAAAAAGACTTATCATCTTTATGAAAGATTGTATAACTCGGTATCATTTCCTCCCAATAGCCTAAAACTCCTTCATCGTTAAAACATGTTCGAAATTTTTTATGATTATTTACTACTCTAGAAATTAAATATATAAAAACGGGATAAAATTTTATTCCCTTTTGATATACTTCCTCTAATAACATCGTGATATCAACATTCATAGTCATACTAAATGTACATTTCAACTTTAAATAATGCTCAAAATACCGCTCTCTATTCCAATCTTCTCTATCAATTACATGAAACTTCATTCTAATAGCCTCCTAAAATTTTCTTTTTATTTTAGAAGGCTAATTCCCTTGCTTTCACCATAATTGTTCACTCCTAACAGTTTACAATTCACCCTAATTATTTATTTAATTATATAACATATGTAAGAATCAATTCACATATTTCTGGAAATCCATCCACATACTATAGATAAATCAAATGAAATTTGGAGGATCCATACATGAATAACAAAAATATGAATAAAAAAGAAAATGTTACTGAAAACACTACATCTATTCAAAATAATAATACTGCAAATCTTACTATCGAAGAACAAGCAATGAACGGCTTATACGGGATGCCCGAAACAACAATTGAAGATGCTGATCACGCTGCAGCTGATGATTTGACTTCAAAAAATTAATTAACTACATTGAAAAAAGCCAAGGAAAATATCCTTGGCTTTTTTAACTATGCATCCACCTTTTGTATTTCTTCACTCTTTCTTGAAAGTTTACCTGGCCAAAAAGCAAATCGGCCTAAAACTACTGTAATCGCGGGTACAAGTAACGGTCTTACGATAAACGTATCTAATAATACTCCAATTGCAGTTACAATACCAAATTGAACTAATACTTGAATTGGAAGTGTACCTAACACTGCAAAAGTTCCTGCTAAAATTAAACCTGCCGATGTAATAACACTACCTGTTTGTATTACACCATTTTTTACTGCATCCAAGTGATTTTGTGTTTTTCTGTTTTTCCATATTTCTGAAACCATAAAGATATTATAATCTTCACCTAAAGCAACTAAAAATACGAATGCGTACAACGGTATCGCACCTTGAATGGCCGGCGCTCCCATACCGTAATGAAGTAATATCCATCCTGCTCCTAACGCTGAGAAGAATGATAAGACAACAGTTACAATTAAATAAACCATTGCAACAACCGATCGTAAATAGACAAGTAATAGTAAAGCGATAATGCTAATCATTACTGGAATAATTACTGATTCATCACGTTCAGTAATTTGCTTTGTATCATATAATGAAGCTGTTTCTCCACCAATCCACAATTGCTCTTCAGCATTACTAATCCCAGCATCTTTTAATACTTTTTCTACACTGTTTTTCAATTTAGGAATTTGATCTAATGCTTCAATTGCGTATGGATTTTCCACTAAAGAAACTTCATACATTTGTATTTGCTTATTTTCTTTTCCCTCTTTTGGCTCTTTTACTGTATTTACGAAAGAAAATTTCTCTAGTTCTTGTTTAATAGGAAGCTCTTTTCCTTTCGTATCAACAACAACTTTTATTGGTGCTAGTTCACCAGCTGAGAAATGATCACTAATTAACGTAAACCCTTCACGAGAAGGCATATCCTTTGGAAACGACTCTAATAAGTCATATGTGTATTGAATACGTGGTACGAATGAAGCCAATCCGCCTAATACAAATACAGTTAGCATAATTATTGTCCATGGTCTTCGTACTACAATATCTCCAAGTTTTTTACTAAAGGAGCCTTTTGATTTTTTAACTTTTACAGCCCTCTTTTTCTTTCTTGCAAACTCCTCATTCATTGAATTTGTTCTCGGTATAAACGGGAAAAATGCAATTCTACCGAAAATTAATAATAGTGCTGGTAAAATCGTTAAAGCCGCGATTCCCATTATAAATACAGCAACACTAAATGGTACTGCAAATCGATGAAAGGCACCATAATGAGCAAGTAGTAATGTTCCTAATCCAAGTACAACAGTTAACGCACTCATTATTATTGCACCGCCAGATGCTTTAATCGCAAGTTGCAATGCTTTATATTTACTTTCTTCTTCTAACAAGTACTCTCTATATCTCGAAATTAAAAATAGACAATAGTCCGTTCCAGCGCCAAACAATAATACTGTCATAATTGATATCGCTTGGGCATCTACTTTAATCCATCCGTGATCAGCTAAAAAACCGAGTGTAGGACTAATAATACCGTATGCAAAGCCAACAACAAGTATAGGTAAAATCGCTAAAATTGGTGAACGATACAGTAAAATTAACAAAACTAACACTAGTAGTACAGTAGCCACTAACAATTTCACATCTGCTTGACTAAATAAACTAACTGCATCCGTTTGAATACCTACAGGTCCTGATAATCGAACATGTAAACCAGATTCACTTATTTTTTGTTTAAATGGATCTTCATCCACCTTACTATTCACTATTTTTCTAAACTCTTCAAGATTTCCTTTTAATATATCCGTACCAGCAGATTTATTAAAAAATACCGGTGTAACAAATGATGTACCATCTTTTGACGCACTTTTTGATAATACTTGCTCTGGAATTGTATCAAATGGTGGTAACGTTGATTGTTCTTTTAAAGGACCAGATTTTAACTCTTTATAAACATCTTGTATGAGTTTATAATCCTGTGACTGTAATCCACCATCTCTATACCATACTACTAACAAAGGATTCCCTGCATTATTCGGAAACTCTTTTTTCATAAGTGCTTCCGCTTGCTGTGACATAGCTGTTTCAGGTAAATTTTTCGGATTCGGTTCTTTCGTACTGTTTACTTGTGGTAACGTAAATGAAAGTAATAATGTAATAAGAACCCACACCGATAAAGTGATCCACCGCGTATTTCTCCCTGCTACAAGCCTCCCTAACATATGTAACGGGTGCTTTTTCATAAAAACCCACCTTCCTTTTTTCCTCCATTATTAATTATATATACTGGTCGGTTAATTAATCAAGAATGATTGAAAATTATGTTATAATTATCTCAATCATAAATGTCAGGAGCGAATGTATTTGGAACAAAAACAACGTCCTATCGGAAGGCCGCGTCAAAATAAAAATACAAAATCTACAAAAGAAAACATTTTAGAAGTAGCAACCCGCTTATTTCTTACACAAAATTATCAAGTCGTTTCTATGGATGAGGTCGCAAAAGTTTGTGGTGTTACGAAAGCAACTGTCTACTATTACTATTCAACAAAAGCCGATTTATTTACCGCTACTATGATCGAAATGATGGTACGTATACGTGAGAATATGTCTCAAATACTCTCTACAAACAAAACTTTAGAAGAAAGATTATTAGACTTCGCTAAAGTTTACTTACACGCAACGATGGATATTGATATGAAAAATTTTATGAAAGATGCAAAACTGTCGTTATCTGAAGAACAATTGAAACAATTAAAAAATGCTGAAGATAATATGTATGAAGTACTAGAAAAAGCACTCGATAATGCTATGCACATCGGAGAAATTCCGAAAGGAAACGCTAAATTTGCGGCTCATGCTTTCGTATCTTTATTATCTATTGGGAATTTTAAAGATGAAAATCACAATCCTATTCTTGCAAATATAGATGAATTAGCACAAGAAATCGTTTCTTTTTATTGGAACGGATTAGGTCATTCATATTAAACAGATTTCCTTTAATAAAAAAGCATGTTTGAATTTTTTTCAAACATGTTTTTTTATAATTTAGCATCCATTATCTAAAAATTATTATCTTCGACTTTTATAAATTTTGAAGTTGAATCTTTATATTCCCCTTACTTAATCCCCCATGGTAACAAACTACAGATTCAATATCTAGATTTAAATACTTCTTCAAAGACTGCTGTGCTTCCTTAATATTTATAGTTGTTGGGGCGTGAATTCCTCCTAACATCCCATTCACACTATACATAGAGTCTCCTGCAACAAGAATTTTACTTTGTTTCAAATATAAACTAATATGACCCGGGGTATGCCCTGGAGTATGAAGAATTAGTATTCCACCGCAATACGGAAGTTCTTGCCCGTCAATCATAGTATCACTCACTTTTCCTTTTGGTCGGTTCTCTACATTTCCGTCCTTCAATAAAGGTAAATCCCCCTCGATATATGGCTTATCTAGTTCGTGCGCATAAACTTTAATATTACTTCGACAGCGCTGCAACAACTCCGGAAGACTACCTATATGATCAATATCCTGATGCGTCAAAATCACGACTTTTAACTTATCAAATGATACCCCAACCTTTTCCATCTCTACTTGTATATCTTCAATTTGTCCTGGGAAACCCGTATCTATTAATACTGCCATTTCATCATCCCATAAAAGAATTGGATGAATAACAAATTCTTGAAATTCAAGTTGTAACATTTCTATCCCTTTAGCAATCTCCATACAGCCATTCTCCTTTATGTTGAAGTTTGAAAATATGTACGAGTAAACTGAAAATATAAAGTGAAACTTTAATCCGTGGGGCTTTTACTACTCGGCAAATAGCGGGATAAAGCACCTCTATCTTATAATATGTTTTGTCATCCCAATAGAGAATGCTTCAAACCCTATAGATTCATAGTAAGATTGCAATTTTTCTACACACATAAGTTGTGGAATAACCTTGTTTTGTTCACAGTGTTGGATTAATCGTTTCACTATTTCTTTTCCGATGCCACTAGACTGATATTTTGGCAATACACCAACTCCACAAATAATGCCTGTTATGACTCCATCTGATATGACACGCCCCATCCCTACTAACCTCTTATCATCAAAAACATAAATTGCATACCAACTTTGCTTACACATTCGTTCTAACTCGTTAACCGTTAATTTAAGAGAATTCCATCCTAAAGATTCGTATAAGGATAATAATCCATTAAAATCTGTAGGATGTTCACTTATGTAGCGTATACTATTTTCCATGTAAATACTCCCTATTCTCTGGCTTGTTTATATTTCATAAAATTCCCTTTACACAAATCTGATTGATGTAAAAATAACTAGAACAAACTTCAATAAGAAAGATAGAATTCCTTCTCAATATAAAGTAAAAAGAAGTTATCTCACTTAAGATAACTTCTTTTATATAAGACTCTCATTATATTATCAACCAAAAAATATACAACTGCATACGATTAGCACAAACAAAACTAATAAACCATTTGAGAAATAACCCATTGAATACTACCCCTTTATTAAATTATGTAAAAGATTTTATCATAAAATGATTTACAACTTAATAACTGAAAAAGACATTGTATTCATTAGTTATATACGTTTAGTAATATTTTATATTCGGTTATATTCTCGTTCCCTGAAAGTGCTTATCATACTCTTCTACTTCAGTTCATATAAGTTCAAAATATTAAATAATAAGTAAAAAAGACCTCCACCTTACGAGATCTTTTTTACTTATTTTCCAAATACACTAATTGATTCTTCCTCAGTTACAAGTAAACAATTAGCATATTACATGATTTAATATCCCAATAGCCAATTCAACTCTATTAATTCGGTTCGACCTTAATATCTCCCTTTTATTCCAAAAACTCAATAATCGTTTCACAGACTTTATCCATCTCCTCGATATCTGGGAAATGTCCACTATTTTCAAATATAACAAGTTTACCATTTTTCAATTGTCTCGTTATTCTATAACTCATTCCTACACCCGTGTTATAGTCATGCGCTCCAACTATGACACACGTATCAATTTCTAAACCTTTAATACGCTCAATAAGCGGTAAAGATGCTTTTGTTCCAAAAATAACTTTGCTCATCTTCCCTGTATTACTTAACTGACTTTCCTCCCAAAACCTTCTATTTAGCTTTGCAAATTCTTCATTTTTAAACAATAGTCGATCTACAGCTTTTGTATCAACTATACTCCAAACTTGATTATACCTTTCTTTTAAAGGAATTTCTGACTTACTTATTATCAATATTTGTTCTTTCATTTCCCCTTTCGTTACTTGTAGAAAACCTTCTATCTGCACAGTATACATATCATTAAAATCATCTAACGATGGTGCTTGTAATACCATTTGTTCAACATTTTTTGGATATTTCAAAGCATACTCTAAACAAAGTTGTCCACCAAAAGAATATCCTAACAAATTTATCTTCTCTACATGTAATTGCTTTCTTAATTCCTCTAAATCTTCGACTAGAGTATTGATTGAGTACTCACCGTCATCTTGTGGTGCCTCACTTCGTCCGCAACCTCTTTGTTCGTAATAAACTACAGTCATTTTTCCTTCTAACTTCAAACCAAGCGTTCTTTCGAATACATAATGATTACCACCTGGACCACCATGTACTATAATAAGAGGGACTGTATTATGAGCTGTCCCTGCAACTTTACACCAATGCATAATCCCATTGATTTTCAAATAGTGTATACCATCTTGCAACATTAACTGATTCATTTATCCTCTCTCCTCATCGCTCACTTATTACTATCTAAATGTATAAGTTCTGACTATTTACACTTTTTCCCTTTATATTCTTTAGACACTATCCTCATTTATATGAATAGCTTTCTTATTCAAAAATAGATTTTTAAAAATTCCTACTCCCACAATTAATAAACCTATACCAATTAATTTATTTATTTGTAATGGAATGCTCTCCATTCCAAATAATCCAAATGTATCAATGCATAACGCAACGACCAATTGAGTAATAAGACTAATTAGCACCGTATATGCTGGGCCTAAACTCTTTATTGCACCCATTATACAAATAATTAACCCGATACCAAACAACCCACTTACATAAAACAAATAATTTGCAGTATACACTTTAATGTTAATACTGTTTTCTGTAATGATATAAAATAGAATAGAACTAATGAGACCTATTCCAAGGACACATGTAGTTGTTAACCACTGTCCTACATTTTCATTTACTTTTGCATTAAAAACAGATTGTACGCTAATTAATATTCCTGCTAATATAGCTAAACTAAATCCAATCAAAATCTTCCTCTCCCTTTCATTGCTCATATATATTATCTTTAGCGACTTCCTTCATTCTAGAAAAATCTTTAATTACAATAACTCCATTACTCTTTTCAATTAGTTTTTCATTATAAAATCTTTGTAATACCCGAATTACGTGCCTATAACTTACCCCTATAAAATCTGCAATACTCGTTACCGAAGTTGCATTCAAATCCCCTTTATACATATTCCCGTTACTATCTGTTGAAATTGAAAGTAAATAACTAGCTACACGTACTTCTACAGGATACAGTAAATTAAGAGCAGTAAAACGAGTCGATATTTTTAACGTGTTCGCAATGTTTTCAAGCAAGAACTTCATAAATATAGGATCATGTAATAACTTGTTTCTAATAACCGTATTAGAAATAGAGATTGCTACAACATCTGAACAAGCTTCAACGACATTATGTGCTTTGCTATTTTGAATTAATTCAATATCACCAACAATGGCCAATGGATTAATAAAGCGAAGGATTAGTTTCTTCCCTTCAGGTGTAATCGTGTAAACTTTTACTTTACCTTTAACAACAAAATATAAACGATCCATTTCGTCATCTATATTGCAAATAAGCTCGCCTTTTTCAAAGTGATTTAATTGAAAATAAGCTGTATCTATTTCTGAAAAAATCTCGAGCGTTTTATTGATTCTCAAATAATGCGTAATTAAACTTGATCTATTCTCCATATTCATTTCTCCTTTCATTTACATATTAAATACAACAATACCTATAATCATTACTATTGTTCCCACAATATGATATCTCTCCATCTGTATCTTTTTTATATGAAACAGTCCTTTCATTTCAATAACTGTTGCAGTTAACAATTGAGCAACCATTAGTGTGCCAGCTGTCAATGTAACTCCTAGTGAATATATCGACATCGTTTCTGCACAAATAATGAGTCCACCAAATGCACCCGCTGCTAAATATACTTTTTTCACACTCTTTAAATCTGTTACTTTCTCTTCTTTCTTTAACAAAAATACAGTTGTTGCAATAATGAATCCAATTAAATGGGTTATAATACTCGTCGACCATATACCGATATGTGAACTAAGTTTCGCATTAAAGGTTCCTTGAAGTGTTATAAATATCCCCGCAAAAACAGCAAATAGAATACCTTTCAAAAAATCATCTCCTCATCCTTTATTTCTGACTTAATTAAAAACCATCATCCTATAATGGCAAAAGGACAAATGTCACATCACTATGAAAATAACTTGGAATAAAAAAAACACACCTCAAAAATGCGAGATGTGTTTTTTATTTGTATATAAGGTTTTATAAATGAAAATTACGCTACATTAAAAGATTTCTTTTTCATAACAAACTTTGCAAATAAGAAACGTACAAGCGGTCCCATAATAATTAATTGTAATGGATATGCCATTATGAAATTTTTAATATAAATCGAAAAATAAATTGAAACAAATGAATCTCCTTGTAGTCCACCATGTAAATGCATCATAGCCATACCGAAAAATGACATAAAGAACACCATTCCGATTACCATAGTTGTCGACATTGCAACGATAATATTTATTTTCTTAGATTTATCAAATGGCAACATGAATACAATTTTTTTCGCACAAGGTCCAACTATACTTATTTCAATTAATAGCGCAATAATAAAGCCAATTAATAGTTCTAATGCAATCTCTTTAATATAAATTGTTCCTCCTGTTTCATTCATTAGTAAATTGTAAAACGTCATTACGATAACCATTCCAAGGCACATCATCATGCCAAATTGGAGGTTTTCTTTTCTTGTTGTTGGCAAATTTCATCATCCTCTCTCTTTGAGTCTTTGTCATTATATTGACATTGGAACCCCCTTCGTAAGTGAACATTTTGTGAACAAATTTAAAACGTTTTCATGTATTTTCTTTACTTTCAACTCAAATTCTCACTTTTACTTATAAAGGTTTTATATATTTCAATGTTGAATTATTAAATTTAACATTGCATTACATTATTACTAGGAGGATAACCATGAATGAAACAGAATTTTACGCATATCACATCGTAACAAGGAAAAAAATGCATATCGGACAAATGATTCCTTTTAACAAAAATCAACACAATACTCTATATCACTTCTTTTTTGAAAGAGAACAATTAAATGCTAGTGGTGAAGATGGCATACAAATTTTAAATAAACACTATAAAAATAACGAATTACATATAAATAATGAAAATGCTAAAGTAGTCATGAGTTATATGAATCAAACAATTAGAGCAGCTAGAGAAACCATTGTAGAAATGGTTAGACTACAAGAATTCCCTGAATATCCTTCCAGGTTATCTTGTTTATACGCTGCAAAAAGCTATGAAGATGCTTTAAAATGGAAAGCATTATTTGATTCTTACAATCGAGAAGTTTTACAGATTGTTAAACTACGAGTAATCGGAAGTTCTTTTGAAGGTGACGGGAATCTTTTACCAAAAGAAGATGGTATTCCTTTTTCTCAAAAAATCGAACAAGCTAGAAAGTATTGGAAAGGAAATATTAGAAATGAACTTCCTGAGCTACTGATTAATGGAGAAATTGAAGTGGTGGAAATTATTGATGACTTCTCCTCAATTCATATTTAATTTCTAACTAAATCATATAGGATGGAGATTACAATGAAGAAAAAAGTGTACTTCAATCATGATGGCGGCGTAGATGATTTAATTTCATTATTTTTATTACTTCAAATGGAAAACGTTGAACTTACCGGTGTATCTGTTATCCCAGCAGACTGCTATTTAGAACCCGCAATGTCTGCAAGTCGTAAAATTATTGATCGCTTCGGCAAAGGTAATATTGCAGTAGCCGCTTCAAACTCTCGCGGGCAAAACCCGTTTCCAAAAGACTGGCGGATGCATGCATTTTATGTAGATGCTCTACCAATTTTAAATGAGTCTGGAAAAGTTGTAACACCCGTGGTGGCAAAACCCGCGAATCACCATTTAATAGAAACGCTTCTACAAACGGAAGGAAAAACAACTTTATTATTTACTGGGCCCCTAACTGACCTTGCTCGTGCATTATATGAAGCTCCCATAATCGAAGATAAAATTGAACGTCTCGTTTGGATGGGTGGTACATTTCTTACAGCAGGCAATGTACATGAACCAGAGCATGATGGAACAGCTGAGTGGAATTCGTTTTGGGACCCTGAAGCAGTGGCTCGTGTATGGGATGCAAAAATTAAAATCGACTTAGTGACACTAGAAAGTACAAACCAAGTTCCGTTAACTATAGACATACGTGAACAATGGGCAAAAGAACGAAAGTATATTGGTATGGATTTCCTTGGTCAATGCTATGCAATGGTTCCCCCTCTCGTTCACTTCTCAACGAACTCTACCTACTATTTATGGGATGTACTAACTACCGCGCTTGTCGGAAACACTAACCTTGCAAAAACTGAAACAATTAATAGTATTGTTCATACATACGGACCAAGCCAAGGACGTACAGAGGAAACTGCTGATGGACGACCTGTAAATGTCGTTTACGATGTAAAACACGATGTTTTCTTTGAATATATTACTAAATTAGCTAAAAAAGCTGCTACTTGAAACCTCAATAACACGAAAAAAATTTATTAAGAATGATATACTTTAATTAATATAACATGAGGTGATAAGATGGATTATGAGTTACTAAAAGAACGAATAGAAATTATAACTTCTAGAATTAAATACATAGGTGGTGAAGTTCAAGAAGTTTGTATAGATGAACCATCTTCCCTTGAACAAATAATCCAAGTAGAAGAAAAACTGGATATTAAACTACCAAATAGCTTCAAAAAAGTACTTTTAGAGTTCTCAGGAAATTTTAGCTTACGCTGGTTTTTATCTGACGATGTAGAGCTACCAAGTGAATTTACTGATATTTTTTGCGGAACACCCCACTGGAGTTTAGAAAGTCTTTCTAGATTCGAAAAAGAACGTAAAGACTTGGTTGACGAGTTTTTTTCAAATCTAGATGATGAATATGATGTAGTTTGGCACAACAAATTAGCATTTTGTGAAGTGGGAAATGGAGATTATTTAGCATTTGATATGAAAGATGATATAGATGCTCCAATAATTTACCTAAGCCACGACGATGGAGAAGGACATGGGTATAAGATTGCGAATAATTTCATTGAATTCATTGAGAATTGGTCAAGAGTAGCTTTTGTAGGATGCGAAGATTGGCAGTGGTTACCTTTCACTACCAGTTTTGAAAGTGGTATAAATCCAGATGATGAACCAGCCAAAAAATTTAGAAATTGCTTGGGACTTAATATTTAAAAGAGTATTGAATTAAATTTCAATACTCTTTTTGTGCAATTTAATTATATTTGATTAATGTAGTGTCTTACAGATTATTCATTTCATAACCATTGACAAAATACGTTATTGTTTCTAACTCATCTTCATTTAATTCTCTATCTAGTTCTTGTTTGTACGCTGCCTTTATCTTCTCTTCATCGCCCTTATGAGCTTCTGTATAAGTTCCTACTGCTTTTAACATGCGAATCTCTTGTAAAAACTCCTCTTGATTTATCGCTTCCCCATGAGAAAGAATATATGTCTCAGCATCAAATTTTTCTAATTCATCTATTAATGCAAACGTTCTTTTCGTCGTATAGTTCCACTTCGAGGAAAAAATATCTGCATATATACAGTCCCCTAAAAACAATATCTTTTCTTCTTTTATGTACATAACAACTGAATCATGTGCATGATCTCCGCCCACATGTTTTAACACGCATGTCACTTCACCAAGATCTAATTCCATTTGATTCTGGAACGTTAAGGTCGGAGGAATAATGTTAATATTTCTCGCTTTTTCTTCAAACTCTTTTTTTATGCAATCCGCACAAAATGCAATTTCAGTACCCTCTTTTACGCGTGCGTCCAAAGCTTCATCTGTCCATTCATAAGAAACAAGTGTACGTATCTCTTTTTTCGTTTCAGAATGTGCAATAGACAATGCATCTTGTAGTACAGGCAATCCAAAAATATGATCCCAATGCCAATGGGTTAGTGCTACGAAATCTGGATTCGATACATTTTGTTCTTTTAACATTTCTAAAAATAATTGTGCATGTTCTTCTGAATTCCCTGCATCAATCATTAACGTTTTTTCTTGTCCAACGACCATTCCTAAGATAGGTCTATCTGTTTCAGAAACAGGTGTCATATACCAAAATGAGTTTCCTATTTTTTTAATTTGTTGCATAACCAATTCCCCTTTTCATTTACTCACTTAAGTTTAATATATAGATTATAAAGAATCACTACTTTTTTCTCTATACTCAAACACAATTACTTGGACTATTCTAACTTTCCTTTTCGTAAGCTAAAAATAAGTGGAAGAATCGGAGTGTGATACTATGGAACGATTATGGATTCCAATGATTGTAACATTTTTTTCGTTCGGTGGATTACTATTAGGCGGTGCTGTTGGAGTAGCAACACGCCAACTCATTGAAGAAAAGATGCATCGTTTATACGCATTATGTGGCGGTATTTTGTTTGGGTTATTGTCACTTGAAATTATTCCTGAAACATTTTCAAGCTATGAAATGATTGGACCTATACTTGGTATAGCTATCGGTATTTTAGTTATGGGCTTATTAGATAACTATTGTCACCATCCAATGATACATAAAAAAGATCAACAAGCATGGCAAACCTTTCTTTTTCTCTCTTTCGCTATATTTATTCATAATATACCGAGTGGATTTGCGTTAGGTACAGCTTTTATAAATCATAATGACTCTGCCATTCCCTTTTTAATAGCAATCGTCGTTCACCATATTCCAGAAGGACTAGCTTTAATTATTCCATTTCTTTTTACAAAACATAAATATATTTCCTTTTTATTAACGACTTTATTACTTTCTCTTATTCTCGGTACTGGCACAGTTTTTGGCATTTTGATGGAAGGAAAAGCTCTTCACCTGCAAGGCCTCATTATGGGAAGTGCTATTGGTTCACTTGGATATGTCACAATTCATGAAATGCTTTGGAAAGCTAAGAAACAGCTCTCTTTCCTTACATTTCTAATGTGGGCAACTAGTGGTTTTTTACTAATAACAGTGTTCACTTTATTCGCTGGTCATCATTAAAGTTACTAAAGTGAAACTTTTGTTCCTCCCACACTGATTCTTAGATTACAAATAACCAGACAAATTTTCTTATTTGTATATTTTCCTTTTTATCCAAAACATAATGTTATCTACCTATTATAAGGAGGAACACTTATGTTTGGGAAAACAGCCGGTGAAGCATTAGTTGATTTATTAATTGACTGGGGAGTAGAACACATATACGATATGCCTGGAGATTCCATCAATTCTATCATTGAAGCTTTAAGAAAAAAACAAGATAAAATTAAATTCATTCAAGTTCGCCATGAAGAAGCTGGTGCATTAGCAGCGGCGGCCTATGCGAAATTAACAGGAAAACTTGGCGTTTGTATGGCAATTGCAGGACCTGGTGCTATTCATTCATTAAATGGTTTATATGATGCGAAACTCGATAAAGCCCCTGTTCTAGCAATTTCAGGTCAAGTAGAAACCGATTTACTTGGAACGGATTTTTTCCAAGAAGTAAATTTAGAAAGAATGTTTGATGATGTTGCGGTTTATAACCAGTGCATTATGTCAGCAGAACAGATACCTGCTGTCGTGAATCAAGCGATTCGAATGGCTTATACGAAAAAAGGGGGCTCTGTTCTTACAATTCCTGATGATGTTCCGAAATTCGAAGTAAAAAGTGGTGCTCGAGTTACAAATACTTCCTTTACATTACCTGTTTTATTTCCTCAAGAAGAAGATTTAGATGCTGCAAAACTCGCAATTAATGAAGCGAAAAAGCCTGTTATTTTAGCTGGAAAAGGTACGAAACATGCGAGAGAATCTTTACTTGCATTGGCAGAACATATTGGTGCTCCAATCGTACTTACATTGCCAGCTAAAGGAATTATTCCTGATGAACACCCTCTTTGTATTGGTGGATTAGGATTAATTGGCACGAAACCTTCTTATGAAGCAATGAAGCATGCAGATACTTTAATTATGGTCGGTACTTCTTATCCGTTCACCGGCTTCTTACCTGAAAAAGCAAAAACAATTCATATCGATACAGATCCTGCCCAAATCGGGAAACGTTATGCGACAGATATTGGTTTAGCTGGTGATGCTGATAAAACATTGCGATGGTTAATTGAAAATGTTGAAAAACACACAGACCATTCCTTCTTAGAACATCACCAAGAAATGATGAAAAAGTGGGAAGAAAAATTACACGAGCAAGAAGAAGATTCTTCTATTCCAATTAAACCACAACGCGTTATGCATGCTCTGCAGCAAGTAGCACATGATGACGCAATTCTATCAGTCGATGTCGGAAATGTAACAGTATGGACCGCAAGGCACTTCCGTATGACAAACCAGCAATTTGTTATTTCTAGCTGGCTCGCAACACTTGGTTGCGGTTTACCTGGTGCTCTTGCTGGAAAAATTGCATTCCCGGATAAACAAGTATTTGCAGTTTGTGGTGATGGCGGATTTGGAATGACGATGAATGACTTCGTAACAGCTGTAAAATATAAATTACCAATCGTTGTCGTCGTATTAAACAATAATAAAATTGCGATGATTAAATTCGAGCAAGAAGTTATGGGTAATATCGAATTCGAAACAGACTTAACGAACCCTGATTTTGCAAAATATGCAGAGGCGTGTGGAGGTATTGGATACCGTGTTGAGAATTTAGATGAACTACTTCCCGCTTTCGAAAATGCAGTAAAACAAAATAAACCATGTATTATTGATGTAGTTGTAGATGCTAACGAAGCACCAATGCCAGCAAAAATCACATTTGGTCAAGCCGCTGGTTATACGAGGCATATGATAAAAGAATTATTTGAAGAAGGTAAGATTGATTTACCACCACTTTAAGCGAAAAAAGATAGCTGAAAACAATTTGTCTTCAGCTATCTTTTTTATTTTTGTATCTCTCTATAAAAAGAAAAATCATCCATAGTTGGTTGTACTCGTTTCTCTACTTGTAATTCTTTACTTTCCCTCTCTAGCTTTCTCACATTTCCTAACTTAATCGCATCTTGCATGCTATTACTAATTAGATTTCCAGCTAAAATTGTCATACTATAAAAAGCAATCGGTATAAGTACAATCCATGTATGAGTAGTTAAATGACGGAAGTTTTGACCAATTAGGCCGGTCCATTCTTTTGTTACACTATCTGCCTCTGTACCAAAGATAATTGTTCCACCAAAAAATAACTCTAACAAGCCAAGATGCAAGAGAAGTAATAAAGTACTCACAAATTGTTGAGCAACAAGTAAAAAAAATGATGGTAATACGTGTGGCCATACGTGATTTTTCACTCTATGCCATTTACTGCCCCCAAGCACAGTTGCTGCCATCATAAATTCTTCTCTTTTTATCCGACGGACTTCCTGCGCTGTATATAACATAATTGTTGGTACCGCTAAACATGTAAGGATAACCATTTGAAATATTACCCTTAAATGAAACGGCTCTGGTACTGTCCCATTTTCAAACACTAAAACTTCCTTTAACACAAAAAAAGAGATCATAACCATAGGTACAATGCTGAACGGATCAAAAAAAGATGCTATAACTGGAAAAGAACGTTTGCTATACATACCAAGAAGCAAACCAATACCTCCTCC
This sequence comes from Bacillus sp. BR3(2024), assembly GCF_039134555.1. Lineage (NCBI taxonomy): Bacteria > Bacillati > Bacillota > Bacilli > Caryophanales > Bacillaceae > Bacillus > Bacillus sp. BR3(2024). The sequence goes on along the minus strand of NZ_CP152433.1, from coordinate 2,212,070 downwards.
AACTATAACTCGTAGAATCGCTATAATTACGCTCGCACCAACTGTCCATTTCGCTCCTTCTATTATTAGCTGGAAAAGATCGCATCCTTTCTCATCACTACCGAACCAAAATTTATTCGACGGTGAAAATGGAGCAGCCTCTAGTTCTCCTTTTTCGTTATACATCATCGTAAGTTCACGGATATTCCCATCGAAAAATAAAGTATTTCCAATACTAATAATCATAAGTACGCTTAAAAAAGTAACACCAAACCAAAATCTCACATCTCTTTTTACAACTTGCCACATGCTAAACACGCTCCTTTATTACATTTTGTAAAAACGTATGTAATAAACGAAATAGTATAAAAAGCGGTACGTATAATATAATTAAACTTACTGTAAATATTTCTAATTTCGAATTTTCTTTTACAAAAACAAACATACCGTACGTATTAAATATCCATTCAATAATATATAAATTTGATAACATAAATAAAATATTTGTTTTTGCATAATAGATTGTTGTTAACAAAACATTTCTTGAAATATGATTTGTTAAAATATGTCGTAAACTAAGCCCTTTACTTTTAGCAAATATACTATAATCTTTCTCTAATTCTTCTCTGAAACGTAATAGTAGTAGCTTAATAAATAATAGTGTTGTAGGCAAAGTTAGACATATTATTGGCAATAGGCGAGCCCTTTCCTCCCCAATCCCCGCTAGTTTTACTGGCATAAAGCCTGTCTTTTGAAAGATTATTACGACTAGAAGTTGCGATAATAAAATTATTAAAATATCTGGGATGCTTTCAAGTACGACAAAAATCCCATTCCACATTCGTTGCTTTGATTGAGACCGTTGTAATACCCACACAACGAGAACATACGCAATAAGTAATGACAGTAAAAATGCCGAAATAAATACAAACATTGTCTCTAAATAATGAATCCATATTTGCGGAAATAATTTCCTCGAATCTCGAAATCCATATGTAATTTCCCAAGGTTGGAGTAACTTTCCTCCAATAAACACAATCGTGTTCCAAAAACCAATTAAATCAATTTGTAATCCCTTAAATAATCGAGGGAGCGCACCTAAACAGATTATACATAGAATTGTAGCGAATAATTGTAAACAAGTAATCCCACACCACTTAGCAGTTCGCATCAACATAACTATCACCCCTTTAAAAAAGAATATTCAGAAAAAACAAACCTCTTCAACCATACCTTGAATTCGCTTTTTCCCACTTAGTAAAATAGCTTGGAATAAACACGTAAGAAAAAATAATCAACCAAACACGATAAATCCCAAAAGTAATTTTTTAAAAGTTTCATTTAGGTATATATACCTAATCCCTTCTTTAAACTCTGTTATTAACATCTTCAAATTAACTTCTTTCCATTTTGTTCTACCATTTGGTAAACAAACTTTTTCTGGAATGGAGATTGTTTGAATCAAAATACCACTCATAATAAAAGTGAGCGTATTTACTAAAATGCTCCCGTAAATTCCAAAAGTTCAGTACACCATCGTTGCAATTCCTACACCAAATAAAGCATACAAACTATTTACCATTTGATTAATACCCGCTGCTGCACCATATTGGTCTGATTCAACTACTCCCTGTATCATCGATTGTTCTGATGGAGAGAAAAATTGTATACATGCATTTTCCAAAAATAAAAATATAAAGACAAGTATAATCATCCCGTAATAAAGCGAAATTAGGATTCCAATATTACAGAGCGAACAACATATGTTACTTACTGTACAAATACGTTGTCTATCAAATCGATCCACTACTGTCCCTACTAATAGAAAAAAGATTAATGCAGGTAATGCAATCATAATTTTTGTCATCGTTGCGTAAACTGGTTGTTTTCCGTATTGATCTAACAAGTAAAACATTAAAGAAATTCCAGCAATCATAGAACCGAGTCGCTCTAAAATATTTGCTAGAAAAAACGTGCATACACTTTGTTGCGAAATAACTGTAGCATTTCTTTCATACTTCGTATCCTTCCTCTCGACAAAATAGTATTATTTTAGTCATTTCTTGGAAGTTACATTATATTTTTCGACCATTATCCAATCTTTTCCTTCTTTATAAAAAACATAAAAAAGAGCCCCTATTTTCAAAACAAGGACTCTTTTCATAAAATAAAACTTTAATCAGCCCTCACCAATCGGGCTGCCCGGCAAATAGCAGGATAAACTATTTAGCTACCTCTTCTTTCGGCATTACCATACCTTTATAAAGTTGAACAGTTATCCAGTAATAGATGAAATAAATGACTAAGAATATCCCAATTGGCACCCACACTTTTACAAACGGGTCAACTAATATAAAGCTGAATAAGTTAAGCCCTACTAAAACGTGAGAAATGCCAATGATTGCTGGGAAGATAAATAAATATGAAATTTCTTTATATATACTTTTCGTTAACATACTGCGTCTCACACCAATTTTTCGTAACATTTCATAACGGCGTATGTCGCGAGAAGCACCTGTTAATATCTTGAACATAAGGGAACTTGCCATCATTGCTAAAAAGGCAATTCCGAGGAAAAATCCCATAAACATTGTTCCGCTCATGAAGCTGTTCATAAACTGATAAATTGTCATTTTCGTAAATAAGTCTACCTTTTCACCTGTTGCTTTTTCAATTTGTGCTTTTTGTCTCTTGTCTATTTCGATCAATAACGGTTTATATTTTTTCATATCATCTACTTTTGCTAATGTTACAGTGTGTTCTGTTCCTTGAATTCCTTTATAATGCTCTTCGTCTGCAATTCTTACTGGTTTTCCGTTAAATTGATTATGCGTAATTTGTATCTCTCTTACAACTGCGTCTTCCCAATCCTTTGGCATACGAGGGAATTTTGCTAATTCAGGAGCCTCTAAAGCTGAATATACAGGTTCTGTTAAAGGTTCAGTCACACGTTTACGAACAGGCTCTTTTAACGTTTTTGTATCAAAATGGTCTGAAACAAGTGGTGGTTTCGCAGTTAAGTCGTTACGTAAATAATAAACGGCTTCTCCATCTACTTTATATTTGTACTTGCTTTCTTCAACAATTTCCATTTCTTTTAAGGCAGCTTTGTCTTGATCATTCGGATCATGAATTACAACATCATATACACGAGAAAAGTCTGTCATAATACCTACATTTTTTTGGAAAGCCATACCTGCCGTCATCGCACCTGCGCCTAATGCAATTAACATCGCTACAGTACCTAATACTCTCGATAAACTATTTACTCGAAAGCGTAGCTGTGCATATGTAAAACTATTTAGACCAGTTTCATTTCGTTTTTTATTCCCCTTAATTTTCATCACAAAAAATGGGAGTAATGAACTAAAGATAAAATATGTTCCAAGTGTTGTAACGATGGTTGCTATAATAAAACCTAATTCAGCATATATTTTTACATTGATCATAAAATAGTACCCTATACTTACTAGTAATACACCAAGTACTGTCATTATAATAATGCGAGTTTTACTTTTCTTCACTTCATCTAGTGTTTCATCTTCACGAATTAACTCTAGTTCAGTTTTACGTAACAATCGGACACTGTTCATTAAGCCAGTAATGAAAAATAGTATTAAGAAGAAAATAGCTGTAACTAAAATTGCTGGTGTGTATACAGATGCATAACTACCTTTTGCTGAAATTTCCATTCCATTCATTAAAAAGTTTCCTGCTACACTTGCAAGTAACATCCCTACTAAAATACCGATAATAATACTGACAATACCCATACCGAATGTTTCAATAAATAATAACTGTGCTACTTTTTTCTTTTTTGCACCAAGCATCATGTACATACCGAGTTCTTTTCTTCTTAACGTGAGTAAGAAAGAGTTGGCATATATAATATAAAATACAGTAATGAAAGATAATAGTATTGCACCTACCCAAAAGACGAGTCTAATACTACTAATTAGGCTATTATCTTTCGTAAATTCGCTATTCATCGCCATCGTTTGGAACATATAGAAAATACTAATACTAATAACGAGGCCAATAAGTAAAACCATATAATCTTTTAACATTTTTTTCATACTATGACGTGATAATTTAAATAACATAGTTTCGCCCCCTACTTAGACTCAGCAGCTGAGCCCATATGAGCGAGCACACCTAAAATGTCTTGATAGAAATTCTCTCTAGTGCCTTGACGATTTAATTCTTTATAAAGAAGACCATCTTGAATAAATAAAATACGCTCACAATAACTTGCACTAAATGCATCATGTGTAACCATCAAAATACTTACATTGTGATTTTCATGTAAATCTTGCATTGCTTCTAATAAACTTTTTGCGTTTTTACTATCAAGCGCACCTGTCGGTTCATCTGCTAATACAATTGCTGGATTATGTACTAAAGCTCTTGCCGCCGCTGTTCTTTGCTTTTGTCCACCAGAAACAGCAGTTGGATATTTTGTTAAAATTTCAGTAATTCCTAATTTCTTCGCAACGTCATTTACCTTTCCAGTAATCTCACTTGATGGTACGCCTTGCAGAGAAAGTGGTAAAGCTATATTTTCATAAATTGATAAGTTTTCTAGTAGATTAAAATCTTGAAAAATGAAACCTAATTTTTGAGAGCGAAAATCAGATAACGCATTGCCCTTCATAGAAGTAATATTTGTACCAGCTATCGTCACACTACCACCTGTCGCTTGGTCAAGTGTACTTATCACATTAAGTAAAGTCGTTTTTCCAGACCCAGAAGGACCCATAATCCCGACAAATTCTCCTTCTTTAATACTTAACGATACACCCCTTAATGCTTTTGACTGATTCTCATTTCTTTTTCCATACGTTTTTTCTACACTTTCTACAGTAACTACATTTGTTGACATCTCATTCACTCCATCCCTTTTGTATAAAATTAATTTCTCACATATTTCTTATTATTTTGTCATGTAAATCCTTAAGATTTTTTTAATTATTCATTCAATAAGAGTTACACCTGTAACATGAACCTATTTCCTACTTCATATTCTCATTTTTCTACAACTCGTTCCCTCGATTTCGCTTACATTTACCTTACATTTTTGTAAGATAAAAAAGAAAACACACTAATTTCTAATAGTGTGTTTTCTTTACAATCAATATTTTCTATTCTTTATTTCTTCTTCAATAGTTGCCACAAATACATCTAGTGCAATAACTTCTGACTTCTCTTCCCCATATTTACGTACATTTACAGCTCCGTTTTCCATTTCCTTATCTCCAATAACAAGAACATACGGTACTTTTTGCATTTGTGCTTCTCTTATTTTATATCCTAATTTTTCATCTCGTGCATCTTGTTCAACACGAACTCCAGCTTGTGCTAATTTAAGTGCAATCTCATTGGCATATTGTTCATGTACTGCATTTGAAACTGGAATTACTTTCACTTGAACTGGTGCCACCCATGCCGGGAACGCACCTCCAAAGTGCTCAATTAATATTGCTAAGAAGCGATCTAATGACCCTAAAACTGCCCTGTGAATAACAACTGGTCTTTTCTTTTCATTATTTTCATCTATATAATTTAAATCAAATTTCTCTGGCATTTGGAAATCAAGCTGGATTGTTCCGCACTGGTGACTTCTATTTAAAGCATCTTTAATATGAAAATCAATTTTCGGCCCGTAAAATGCACCGTCACCTTCATTTAGTCTATATTTATAATTTAGCGATTGTAATACATTTTCTAATGCTGCTTCTGCTTGCTCCCATAATTTATCATCACCCATTGAGTCTTCTGGACGAGTAGAAAGCTCTACTTCATATTCGAATCCAAAAGTTTTATATACGTAATCAATTTGCGCCATTACGGATTTGATTTCATTTTCAATTTGTTTTGGAGTTACAAATAAATGTGCATCATCTTGGCAGAAAGTACGTACTCTTAATAATCCGTTTAACGCACCACTAAATTCATGGCGATGTACTTGACCGAATTCACACATACGAATCGGTAATTCACGATAAGAATGCAATTTATTTTTAAACATAAGCATGTGCCCTGGACAGTTCATCGGTTTTAATGCAAAACTTTTATTATCTACTTCAGAGAAATACATATTATCTTTATAATGTCCCCAGTGCCCTGATCTCTCCCATACTTCTTGGTTCATCATGAACGGAGTGCGTACTTCTTGATAATTGTACTCTTTTTGAATTTCTCTTAAAAATGCTTCCAATTCGTTACGAATCATTTGTCCTTTCGGTAAATAAAACGGCATTCCCGGAGCCTCTTCAGAAAACATAAATAACTCAAGCTCATTGCCTAACTTACGATGATTTCTTTTTGTTGCTTCTTCAACGAAATGTAAATACTCTTCTAATTCTTTTTGAGAAGAGAATGCAACACCATATATGCGCTGAAGCACTTGGTTATTACTATCACCTCGCCAATATGCACCGGAAACGTGAGTTAATTGAAATGATTTCAAATAACCTGTTGATGGTAAATGTGGCCCTCTACATAAATCTACAAATTCACCTTGTTTATATAGTGTTACACTTTCCCCACTAGGAATTGCTTCTAAAAGTTCTAATTTCAAGCGATCGTTCATTTCTTGAAACAGTTTTGCTGCTTCTTCTCGAAAAACCTCAACTCGTTCTATCTTTATATTTTCATTTATAATCTTTTTCATTTCTTTTTCGATTTTTCGTAAATCTTCTACGTTTACACTACTTGGAAGATCCATATCATAATAAAATCCATTTTCAATAACAGGCCCCACCCCAAGATTTATATCACCATACATTCTTTTTACAGCTTGCGCTAAAATATGTGCCGCAGAGTGTCTTGTAATTTCTACACCTTCATTTGAATCTATAGTAATGATTTCTACCTCCGCATTTTCTTCAATCTTTCGGCGTAAATCATATAACCCATCATTCACTTTCCCCGCGACTGCTTTCTTTTTCAAACTACTGCTAATGGATCCCGCAATTTCTTCTAAAGTAATTCCTTTTACAAATTCTTTCACGCTACCATCTGGAAATTTAATTTCAATCATTTGTTCTTTCATTTTTCATCTCTCCATTTCATAATAAAAAGCACACTCATCCCTAACATAGGGACGAGCGTGCTTTTACCCGTGGTTCCACCCAGATTCCCATCACAAAATGCAATGGCTTCTTTTACGGTAACGTCGTTTATACGGCACTAGATACTTAATTTCCCCAGTGCAACTCTAAGGTGGTAAGTTATTTTTCTGCGTTAGGAAGTTCTCAGCTTTCCTTCCTTCTCTGTATAACCGGGTAAAATAACTCGTGTCCTTTTCTTCGCTTATTATGAAATTGAATGCAAAAAAGCATATTCATCCCTAAATATAGGGACGAATATGCTTATATCCGTGGTTCCACCCAGATTCCCATCACAAAAAACATAATGGCTTCTTTTGCGATAACGTCGCATACACGGCACTAGATACTTAATTTCCCTAGTGCAGCTCTAAGGTGGTAAGTTATTTTTCTGCGTTAGGAAGTTCTCAGCTTTCCTTCCTTCTCTGTATAACCGGGTAAAATAACTCGTGTCCTTTTCTGTGCTTTTTGTAAAACATCCATTTATTGTTATTTAATATATCTTATTCATTTTATTTTTGCAAGTGTTTAAAAAAATTATTTATTTAATTAAAAAAGTGAAACCAAATTTTTTTGGTTTCACTTCACAATTTTACCAATCTTGTGGTTCGTAATTTAAGTCTGCAAATAGACGTCTTTTCTCTTTCTTTGTTAAATCTCTCCACTGCCCAACCGGTAAATTATTCAATTCAATATTCATAATTCTCGTACGTTTTAACGTGTATACTTGATAACCTAAAGCTTCACACATACGGCGAATTTGACGATTTAGCCCTTGTGTTAAAATAATTTGGAACTCATATTTTGATAACTGTGTAACCTCACAAGGAAGCGTTTTTGTTCCTAAAATTTTAACACCCGCTGCCATTTTCTCTAAGAAATCAGGTGTAATTGGCTTATCTACTGAAACGATATATTCTTTCTCATGTTTGTTTTCAGCACGTAAAATTTCATTAACAATATCACCATCATTCGTTAACAAAATTAAACCGTCTGAGTCTTTATCAAGACGTCCAATGTGACTAATTCGTAAAGGATGGTTCACTAAATCGATAATATTACCTTTTACAGCTTTTTCACTCGTACATGTAATACCTACTGGTTTATTTAAAGCGATATATACGTGATCTCGAGCAATTCGAAGCTGCTCTCCATTTACTCGTACATCATCACCTGGGTTCACTTGGTCACCAATTTTTGCAACCTTACCGTTAATAATTACTCTTCTCTCATTAATTAGTTTATCCGCTCCACGTCGAGACGCTTTTCCAGCTTCACTAATAAATTTATTGATACGCAAATTAGGCACATCCTTTTCTAAAAAAATTTCAAGCTCACACTGCTTCTACCGTACAATACAAAAGGGTAAGCCTCCTATTATAACTTAAATATATTAACATGAAAGGGTATATAACGTCTTCTATTAATTACTTGTTTATAAGAAAATATCTTTATTATACATTCATTTATACACTTTTTCAGCGTTTAATATACAAGCCATTCTTCCTTACATACAGCTTGTTTTCCTTTTATCTCTTCTATATCTTCATGAATATTAGCTAATTTATATAAATCTGGGAAAATCTCTTCCACATAATTTTGATGCGTCTGTTCATCTTTCCAATATGTTAACACTATGTAACGATTTTCATTTTTTAAAGACTTCCCAACTACTCCACCTAACATTCCTTTTGCTTTTTCCATTCCTTTATTCCAAATTGTTTCTTGCTTCTGTAAAAAATACTTTTCCTTTTCCACCTTTACATCACATATAGCAACTCTTACGAATGATCCTTCTGTAACAACGTCTTTCAAATGCGTATCAGTTATATCATACAACGTTTGAAATAATTCAATTTCACACGAAAGAAACGTATCCTCTTGATTACTATTTAAATAAATTGTATCGTGAGCACCATTCATAAATGATTGATATGTACTTCTATCTTCCCATAAAGTAAATACACATGCCTCATCTTCATACCATCCACCAAATTGTCCATGAAAACCATCTAGATGCCGTATATCACTCCATTTTTCTTGCGCATTTGAAAACAATTTCTTTTTCTCTTCTTCCACCTTACAGTAGATTGTTTTTAGTAACATTTTTAATTCCCCCTTTAGCATATAATTTATCTTCTTCTCACAATAATTAGTTCACATAATATTTTTATAATCACCCTAATACTCTTTATAGGCATATAGAACTAATCATATTTATCACTACATCTATCAAAACATCTATCGAATTTAATTTCAAATGATTCAGAATAAAAAAAGATGTAACTCTTAATGAATTACATCTTTAGCTAATCTCCCTTATTCATCTTTTTCTCAAATAAATAATACGTAATTTCTCCCGGATAATGTACTACTGCTACCTTCCTTTCCCCTTTTTTAAAACTAACAGTATGCCCGTTTTCCCCTAAGTTCTCCCATCCATTTGCTTTTGTAATAGGCATTACACTTATATATTGATAGTCCTCTTCATTATCATCGTTAATATAGATTGCTGACATTGGCACTGGAAAATCTTTAATTTTAGATTCTTTGTCTACACATATGAGTGCAAATAAACCAACTAATAACATAGCCATTGAAATACTTAAAACCAGTTTTCTTCTATTCATTTTCACTAAAAACCCTCTCTTCTCGCATATAACTTTCATCATTTTACTAAATTTAATTATTCATGTATAGAAAAGACATAATTCAAATTATTTCTAACCTATTTTCTCTACTTTAAACAACATTATTGTTATATATTATAATTATAAGTTTTTAAATTTTGGAGGCGTTACATATTGCAGAAATTACTTTTTACTAAATGGACAGTTGTTATTTCTATTTTCATCATTTTCGGTACGATTTTCTATGTTACTAATGTTAAAAATAACAACGAAAAAGCAACTGTAGAAACAGCGGAGACAAAAACTTTCAAAACGAAATTACAACCTAAAATTCATGAATTGACTACTCATTATAATGACATCATCGAAAAAGATTGGTTACCTGCCTGGGAAGAGATTAACACGAATGGAGATTCAGTAGATCGAAATAAACTATTAGTTACAATGAGTGCTGTTTCCAAACAGTACGAAACAATTATGAACGAAATAGACACGCTTAAAATTGAAGAAAACATAACAGATATAGATATACAAAAACAACTACTTCAATTCACAACTCAGTTTAAATCCGCATCAAATTTCATGAAAAATGCAGCAAATTTGATTATAGACGGAGCAAATAACTCTACTTCAACCAATGAAACTATTGAAAAAACAAAACAAGCTTTAGGACTTGCGGATCAACATATTGTCATCGCTTTATCTACTTTAAATGAAGTTGAAGATAAATTAGGACTTACAAAAAAATAAAACTATTTACTATTTTAAAATAAAAAATGATTGCAATTCACAATTTGTATGTCTATAATGTTTTTATTGATTTACAATCAATGTGTTTATAAATTTTATAATTCGGATGAACCATTCAGGAGAAGGTCTATTGATCTACCGACGGGGCAAAAAGTTGTTATACCAACTTTGAAACTCTCAGGTCTTGGTTACAAGTAGAACTGCATGGGGACGAATCTCTGGAGAGACTCCCTCTCGCTTTCATAGAGCGCGGAGGAAAACGAGCACCGAAGGAGCAAATCCGCTACTTTAGCGGATAATCTCTCAGGTAAAAGGACAGAGACAAGCGAAAGAAAAAGCCGATTGTATCGGTTTATTTTTCTATCCCTTGTTTCTCCAGAGACCATTTCATTTACTTGAAGTGGTTTTTATTTTTTCTAAAAAAGGAGAATAAAGATGGAGACAGTAAGTAAAGTATTAGAACAACTAAATCAATACGTGTGGGGATTACCAACTTTGTTGCTACTCGTTGGAACAGGTATCATTCTCACAGTGCGTTTGAAAGGTTTACAGTTTAGTAAACTATTATACGCTCACAAACTAGCGTTTAAAAAATCAGAAGATACTTCTTCTTCTGGAGATATTAGTCACTTCCAAGCACTCATGACAGCTATGGCCGCAACGATTGGTATGGGTAATATAGCCGGTGTTGCAACAGCGGTTACAATTGGTGGTCCTGGTGCAATATTTTGGATGTGGATTACCGCTTTATTCGGTATGGCAACAAAATATGCAGAGGCAATACTTGCAGTGAAATATCGTGTTAGTAATGAAAATGGTGAATATTCAGGTGGACCAATGTATTATTTAGAGCGTGGTTTAGGTAAGAAATGGCTTGCTATATTATTCGCTATATTTGGTACAACTGCTTCTTTCGGTATTGGTAATATGGTGCAATCTAACTCAGTTGCAGAGGCAATGCGAATTAATTTCTCTTTCCCTCCTGCTTTAACTGGTATAGTAATGTCATTTTTAATCGCAATTGTTATTTTAGGCGGTGTAAAAAAAATCGGGAAAGTGACGGGATATGTCGTTCCTATTAAAGCTTTCTTTTATATAATTGCTGGTCTTATAATTATTTTCTATCACTACGACCAAATTCCAGAAGCATTTTCACTTATTTTTTCTGGTGCATTTAATGGTACAGCAGCTGCTGGTGGTTTTATTGGGGCAACAGTTGCATCAGCTATCCAAATCGGAATGGCGCGTGGTGTATTTGCGAACGAAGCTGGTTTAGGGAGTGCACCAATTGCGGCGGCGGCGGCAAAAACCGATTCGCCTGCAAAGCAAGCTTTAGTTTCAATGACTGGTACTTTTCTAGATACGTTTATTGTATGTACAATTACAGGACTAGTATTAATTACTACAGGCGCTTGGAAATCAGGTAAAACTGGTGTTGAGGCTACAACACTTGCATTCCAATCTGTATTCGGTACTGCTGGTAGTATGATTCTCGGTATCGCAATTATTTTATTTGCCTACTCTACTATTTTAGGCTGGTCGTATTATGGAGAAAAATGTGTAGCTTATTTATTCGGAGAAAGTGCAGTTAAATATTATAAAGCAATCTTTATTTTCATGATTGCAATTGGTGCTAATTTAAAGCTAGGAATCGTATGGACATTTGCTGATATTGCAAATGGACTTATGGCAATTCCAAACTTGATTGGTCTGATTGGATTAAGTAGTATTGTTGTTGCTGAAACGAATCGCTTTTTACAAGCAGAGAAATTGAAAGAAAATAATAAAAAACAGGCAAGTTAATCTATGAAAAAAGGAATGACTCATACATGATGAGCATTCCTTTTTTCATCCCTTCTTTTACTTAATTACTATCATTAAAAATATATTTATATCAATATTTACTCCTTTTTATTCCTCCAAAAGTTTTTCACATAAATGTCATAAATCGTATGGTCTAACTATATAGTTGAAAAGGAATGCGACATTAAAGTGTCGCTGAAAAACTCATCCAAGAAAAGGGAGGAAAAATCTTTTGAAAAACAAAATCATTGTTTTCCTATCTGTTTTATCATTTATTATTGGTGGTTTCTTCTTTAACACGAATACTTCAAGTGCTGAAACATCATCTACTGATTATGTTCCTAACCAATTAATCGTTAAGTTCAAACAAAATGCATCTTTAAGTAATGTGCAATCTTTTCATAAATCTGTCGGAGCTAATGTCTTATCTAAAGATGATAAGTTAGGTTTTGAAGTCGTACAATTTTCAAAAGGTACTGTAAAAGAAAAAATAAAGAGTTATAAAAATAATCCAGATGTGGAATATGCAGAACCAAATTATTACGTTCACGCCTTTTGGACTCCAAACGACCCATATTTTAATAATCAATATGGATTACAAAAGATTCAAGCTCCACAAGCTTGGGATAGCCAACGAAGTGATCCGGGTGTAAAAGTAGCTATTATTGATACAGGAGTTCAAGGCTCACACCCTGATCTGGCTTCGAAAGTAATTTACGGGCATGATTATGTTGATAACGACAATACATCTGATGATGGTAATGGTCATGGTACACATTGCGCTGGAATTACTGGAGCACTTACGAATAACAGCGTCGGAATTGCTGGTGTTGCCCCACAAACTTCAATTTATGCTGTCCGCGTATTAGATAATCAAGGAAGTGGTACTCTTGATGCTGTAGCGCAAGGTATTCGAGAAGCTGCTGATTCGGGTGCAAAAGTAATTAGTTTAAGTTTAGGAGCTCCAAATGGTGGTACAGCATTACAACAAGCCGTTCAATATGCATGGAATAAAGGCTCTGTTATAGTTGCAGCTGCTGGAAATGCTGGAAATACAAAAGCTAATTACCCTGCTTATTACAGCGAAGTAATTGCAGTTGGTTCTACAGATCAATCAGATAGAAAATCTTCATTCTCTACTTATGGTAGCTGGGTAGATGTTGCAGCACCAGGTTCAAATATATATTCAACATATAAAGGAAGCACGTATCAATCATTAAGTGGTACATCTATGGCAACACCTCATGTTGCAGGAGTCGCTGCTCTTTTAGCAAATCAAGGATATAGTAATACACAAATTCGCCAAATTATTGAGTCAACTTCTGATAAAATTAGTGGTACAGGTACGTACTGGAAAAACGGTAGAGTCAATGCATATAAGGCTGTACAATACGCTAAGCAATTACAAGAAAATAAAGCTTCTTAAGAAAACTTTAATCAGTCGATCTACCATGAATGCGGAATAAAATAGAAGGAGAGACTTCTATAATTAAAGCCTCTCCTTCTTACAAACTATATTACTCTCCCTGCTTTTTAACCATATGTAAATACAGTACAAAATCCATCATTGTCGACGAATGACCAAGTTGACGGATCATCGCTGTTATATTTCCTCTATGATATGTACCATGATTTACGACATGTTGCACTAATTCTAAAATCGAAGTTTCTAATTTCCCTACATATGGATTCTCAATAACAAATACAGCATTCACATCTTGTATTGTAATTAAAAAATCTTTATATTGATTTGCCATGTTTTCAAACATTTTTTCTAATTCATGTAACGATTTAGTTTCAATTTGTTTTCGTAAATCTTCTCGGTCTTGTATTGCTTCATTCATACTTTTACCATGCAATATATGTAACCACACTTGATCTGTAATATAAATATGCACAAAAGTATCCTTAATGGATGGGAATACACTCTGTATCTGCTCATTAAAAATCGTCTCATAGTTTGGTAACTCTTTTAATCGATTGAATAATCTTGTATTGGCCCAAGCATGATAATCACACTGTTTTAATATATAATCTTTCAATTTATATTACCTCCTTATTGTATGAAACGAATGGTTTGTTTCTTCATTTCTGATTCTCTATCAGCCTTTGCAATCCCTTTTTCTTTCATTTCATGCTTATTTATCGTTTTATATTTTACATACGTATAAAATTCCGTTTGAAATGGAAATGGTGTAATCCGAATTGTTTCCTCGTCCACCCATTCAGCTTGAATAAGTTTCTCCTCTTCACTATTAAACATTTCTGTTCCTTCAAAACCATCTTTAAATAAATCAATTTCATCTTTCTTTTTGACACCAGGCTTATTCATACATACGTATAAAGAAAGTTCATCACAAAACTTTAATAATTTATAATGTTTATCGAACATCGCAAACTGTTCTTTTGTTAACGTTTTCAAGATTCTTTTTTGTCGTTCTAATTCATGTTTATAAAATGACATCATCTCTTCATCTTCCTCGTTTAGTGGAAATGATAAAAAATGTTTACTACAAAGCAATGCCCCGTATGGATTAGAATTTTCAATTTCATTCAAACCAATCGTATAAAAAACAAAACGTAATGGGCTTGGACAATCCATAAATGTATATGGAATATTTTTAGCATCATTCAAAATTGGTACTTTATCAAGCTCTATCCATCCTCTGTCATGCTCATATATTGCATCAACTGTTTCTTTTAAATATGTTTTACTTTCAAAAAAGTCTTCTTTTATATGTTTTGCAATCTCTCCAGCTAAAAAACCATGGTCATGTTGACGAATTAATATACTTTCCTTCTCATTTTTTTCACGAAAAATCATTCATATACTCCCCCTCATCCTCATACTAAAGCTTTTTATATGCATCGATTCTTAATTAATCCCTAAATAATAGAAGGGATTCAGTCTCTTGCAACGAAATTAACATAATTATATAGTATTCTATCTAATCATAGTGATAGCTTTATCTTTACTATCTATTATACTAAAACATTCATTCCAAAAATTTTTTTATGAGGTGAAAACATGAACAAAACAGAATTAATTAAAAACGTAGCTCAATCAGCTGATATTTCTCAAAAGGACGCTTCTGCAGCTGTACAATCCGTATTTGACACAATTGCTAATGCATTACAATCTGGAGATAAAGTTCAACTAATCGGTTTTGGAACTTTTGAAGTGCGCGAAAGATCTGCTCGTACAGGACGTAATCCGCAAACTGGCGAAGAAATTCAAATCGCCGCTGGTAAAGTTCCTGCATTTAAAGCAGGTAAAGAATTAAAAGAAGCTGTTAAATAAACAAGAAACCAGCCATTTTATAGGCTGGTTTCTTGTTTTTATTTAAGCAATTGCTTTATATTCTCTGCATGATACACTTCACAAATATAAAATACACATTTGCATTTACTTACAATTTGATACTTTCTAGTTGGATACACATTCGCTGTAACAGAACATCCATCAAACAATTCGATAATATTTCCAGATGGCTGATATCCTTCATATAATACATTTCTTCTTACTTCCATCTTTTCTATAAGCTTTTCAACAGGAATATTTCCACTCTCTAATTCACTCTTTATTGCGTCCGGTAAAAACGAAGTGTCTGCAAAAATTAGATTTTCAGATAACACCTTGCCTTTATAACTAACATTAGATACACGGTAAAGAAATGTTCCATCTTTATCAAAGAAATTCTTTGCTTCTTTCGGAATGTACTGTCTACCAAGTGCCTCTTGTTCAAGAACATCAAACTGAACTGTATCATTTAAAAGCTTTTCTAAAGCATGAATAGATGATGTATCTCCAGAAAATAAAATATTTTTAATTGCTTGTACGTTATAAGTGAATTCATTCTTTCTATTTTCCGCTACTAACATGAGGAACACCTCTTCTATAATTTTTTTATTTAAGATTTAAAAGTGCTGCCGCATCTAATTGCGTAATTTCAGTTACTTCCTTACTGAATATTGCAACAGAGGCCCTATAATCTAAACTAGGCTTTACATCTTCCATCATTGTATTATTTAATAACTCTTGTCTATCCTTAAAAACCAACAAGTTTGGAGGATCATTTGGAGCTGATACTGTAATATGTACTGGCGGAATCATTAGTCCTTCACCTGTCGCTTTCAGCACCGCTTCTTTTCGAGTCCAATATGTTAAAAATCCTTCTATTTTCTGTTCATTTGGCAGTTTCATAACTTGCGCTATTTCAATGTCTGTTAATACACCTTCTGCCATTTTCATAACATCTACATTTGGATTCATTTGTTCTACATCTATGCCAACAGGTGCAGATTTTGTAAAAGCAACGACAACCCACTCACCTGAATGCGAAACGGATAATTGCGGCATACCTTCTGGTAATTGTGGTCTTCCATGCTGCACTTTACATACTGAGCACATTCGATCAATTGGTACTTGGACTGGTGACATAGAAAGTATCTTACCGAGAACTAATCTACTTATTACGCAACCTATTATAAAACGAGCTCGATCTGCCGAATGATGATACGAATTTGCTTTCTCTCGCTCTATATCATTTAGTAAATTGTAATGCCATGATTGTAAATCCGAAATTCTTGCCCACCATATTTGACAATCATTCTCATTCAAAGTTGGAATAGAATCTACAACTTTACTTTCTATCATGTAAACTCTCCTTTATTCAACGAATATCAATTTTCATAAGAAAGCATGCGTATATTGTTATTCATTGACAAGTACTTTCTCTTTTTCTGATACAGATAATGTTTTTTCTTTCTTCTTTGACATTACCTCTTTATCGGAAATACGTAAAGAAAATAGTAGTGCTATGAGCAAAAATATTGCTGATCCAATTAATGCTGCTTGATATGGTAAAAAATCGGATTGAGCGTTATTACTTCCAAAACCAGCTAGTATACTAGCTAAAACAGCTACTCCTATTGCTGAACCTAATCGATTTTGCACATTGAATATAGTAGTAGCTCTCCCCATAGAAGGCGGCGTGATATTGTTAAAGGCAGAAAATTGAACCGCACCGACAGATTGACCTAAGAAAATACCGATACCAAACAATAATGCGCGGATTTGCCACGGATTCGTATCGTGATTTACAAAACTTAATAAAACAAAGATAACCACGGTACAAATTAATCCAATAGAAATTACCTTTCGCGCTCCTAATTTTTTATATGACCATGGCACAATTTGTGAAGAAATCATTAATCCAATCGCCTCTGGAAATGTCGTAAGTCCTGATTCCAGCGCGGAAACTCCTATCAAATTTTGATACATAAGTGGAAAAACAAATAACATTCCTAGTAAACCAGCTGATGAAAATAATGATATAAGACTCATCTTTCTAAACACTGGTTCTTTTAATAAACGTAAATCTAACATCGGTTGCTTTACTTTCAGTTCTACGATTATAAACAATGTAATGAATACCCCCCCAGCTATCCCAGTACTCATAATTTCTGGAGAAATCCACCCTTTTGATGGTCCCTGGCTGAGCGCATATATGAGCATCGCAAATCCTGGTGCTGATAAAATAAAGCCGAGCGAATCAAAGCGACCAGCTGATTTTTCAACATGCTCTGCTAAAAATAGAAGTCCAAATAGCAATGCAACGATTCCAAACGGTAGATTAATATAAAATGCCCAACGCCAAGACATTTGATCTACAAAGAAACCACCGATGATAGGACCAATTGCTGGTGCTACAGCAATTGGAAGTATAATGAACCGAGAAATCTTCGGTCTTTCCTCTGGTGAAAATGTTCGAAATAACATTGCCATTCCGACCGGCGTTAAAAGCCCTCCACCAGCACCTTGAATAATACGGAAAATATTCAATGAAGTAATATCGTTAGCCATTCCGCATAAAGCAGAGGCAATTGTAAATACGAAAAGAGCAATTAAAAATACTCTTTTCGTACCAAATCGATCTCCTAACCAACCAGAAATCGGAAGGAAAACAGCTAAACTAACTAAATACCCAACATTAACCGTCCCCATTGCAGATGCAGGTACTTGTAGTTCTCTACTTATCGTTTGCAGTGCTACATTTACAATCGTTGCGTCCATCGCAGCCATAAACATCGCAGTTATATAAACGATACTTACAACTACTTTTGGATTTAGTTTTTCTTTCATTATCGTTTTCCTGCTAATGTTTTTTCGCGAACTTGATTACTTTTTGGATTCAAATCTTTCCAGTTATATTCAACATATTCTAAGCAGCTCTGCCTACTAGCTTCTTCATATACGATATTCCAGCCAATAGGTACATCGAGAAAAGCAGGCCAGAGAGAATACTGGCCCTCCTCATTTATTAATACTTTATATGTGTAATTATCATTTTCAAATGGATTCGTCATACTCTACTTACCCCTTTCTTATTCTGCAAATATTTCGCTAATACTTGTCCAATTTCCGTAAGCGGACCTGGCTGACATAGATCTTTATGTCTACAATCAATATCGTGCTGCACAATTTGCCCGTCTAAATAATTTAGCCACGTATTTGGAGAAATAGGATCAAACCAGTCTGGTATAACAGTAGATCTAAAGAACAGGATATCTCCGTTATAAACTTTCGGTACATATTTCCCTAACAACCCTACTGAATTTACATATGTTTCTTTCAAGTTCAATATAGTCTCTTCTTCAAGACTTGCTAATGCACTTCCATCTTTACGAAGGATTTCAACTGCACTTTCCATTGTAAGTGGTTTACCATCCATGTTATCTGGGTCATATCCGCCTAAAGCAAGTAATGCAATTAACGCTTCCTCTTCAGTAGGCGCTTCCGTATTCGGTAAGAAGTGTCCAGGATAAGAGTCAAGCATAACGAGTAATTCTACTTCTTCCCCTTCATTTTGTAATTGCGCCGCCATTGCATGCACAACATTTCCTCCAAGCGACCAACCTAATAAACGATATGGTCCATGAGGCTGTACTTCACGAACGTGTTTCAAGTAATCCGCCGCCATCTCCTCTAAACTTTTTGGAAGTTCTTCATTTTTAGCAATACCACGTGCTTGCACACCATAAATTGGATAATCTGTTCCTAAAGATTTCATAAGTCCTGCATAGCACCAACTTAATCCACCTGCTGGATGTACACAAAATAGTGGTAATTGATCCCCGCTTGCTCGTAATGGAAGCAACACATCAAGTGCACTTTGACCATTCCCCATCTCAAGTCTTTCAGCTAACCCTGCAACAGTCGGTGCTGCAAATAAAGTACCAATGTTTAGTTCCACTCCAAGCGCCTCTTTCATGCGGCTCATAAGCTGCACTGCAAGGAGTGAATGACCACCAAGATCAAAGAATCCGTCATCAATTCCAATTTGAGGTACACTTAGCACTTCTGTAAACAAGTCACATAACATTTCTTCTTGCGGTGTTCTTGGACCACGACTAGAAGATGATGCGATAAATGCTGGGGCTGGCAATGCCTTTCTATCTAATTTACCGTTTGGAGTTAAAGGTAACTCATTTACTACTACAAAAGCGTATGGAACCATATAATCTGGTAAACTACCACTAGCAAACTGACGCATTTCATTCGTATCAATTGCTTCATTATTTGATGCAACGATATAAGAAACTAACCGTTTATCCCCTGGTTGATCTTCACGTACAATAACGGCTACTTGCTCAGCTTTAGGGTGCTTCATTATGACTGCTTCTATTTCTCCTAATTCAATTCGGAATCCACGAATTTTGATTTGATGATCTGCACGTCCTATATAATCTAGCGTCCCATCATTACGCCAGCGAGCTAAGTCTCCTGTACGATACATTCTTGTACCTGGCTTGCCAAATGGATCTGCGATAAAGCGTTCAGCCGTTAATCCTGCTCTTCCTAAATATCCACGCGCAAGTCCTGCACCTGCAACATACATTTCTCCAACTACTCCAGGTGGGACTGGTTGTAAATAGTTGTCTAACACATACACTTTAAGGTCAGGTATACTGCACCCAATTAAACTATTTGCCCGTAAAGAGACGATAGTTTCATCTAATTCAATATAACTAACATGTACTGTCGTCTCTGTAATACCATACATATTAATAAGCTTTGGTGCGTTATGAGGATGTCGACTATACCAATCTTCTAAGCGACTTAGCTCAAGTGCTTCTCCTCCAAAAACAACATATCGTAAAGATAATTTTTGGCCAATCTCTTCATTTTCACGATCTGCTTGCATCAATTGGTAGAACGCTGATGGAGTTTGGTTTAAAACCGTAACCTTTTCTTTAACAAGAAGCTGTAAAAATTCTTTCGGCGAGCGACTTACAGTATGTGGGACTACAACTAAACGCCCTCCGTATAATAAAGGTCCCCAAATTTCCCAAACCGAGAAATCAAAAGCATATGAATGGAACATCGTCCAAACATCGTTTCCGTCAAACTGGAACCAATGATCAGTTGCTCCTAAAAGTCTCACTACATTTTGATGAGGTATCATAACGCCTTTCGGTCTGCCCGTTGACCCTGACGTATAAATAACGTAAGCAATATGTGATGGAGATAATGGCTTAATTCGTTCCACTTCATCAATATTGTCTTCACTATATTTCTCAACCTCTGCTATTACTTTCACATCATCAACTAAAACTTTTAGTGCCTCATTACATTCAATTTCCACTTCTGAATTCGTTAAAACACATGATGGTTTCGCATCGTGTAGCATAAATGAAATACGGTCTGCTGGGTAATCTGGATCTAACGGAAGGTATCCAGCACCAGCTTTAAGAACAGCTAATAAGCTTACAACCATGTTTAATGATCTTGGCATCGCTAAAGCAACGAGTTGATCAGGACCAATCCCTTTTGCTATTAGGAATCGAGCTATTTTATTTGCTTTTCTATTTAACTCTTCATAAGTTAATTTCTTATCTTCAAAGACAACAGCAATAGAATTTGGATTTATATGAGCCTGCTTTTCAAACAATTGTGGCAATGTCATTTCTGGTGCAATTTGAAAACCACCATTCCACTTTTCTAACACTGTATTTTTCTCTGCTAAAGTTAATATTTCTAATCTGCCAATGGATTGATCTGGATTTGTAGTTGCATCATCTAATAACAAAATGAATCGTTCTATTAGTTTTTGAACCGTTTCACGTTTATATAAATCGGTACTAAACTCTAGTAATCCATGTAAACCGTTCGGAGTACCATCAACCCCGTTACTCTCACTAATTTCAAATGTTAAATCAAATTTTGCAGAACCAACGCTTTGAATTTCAAGGCTCGCTTCTAAATCTGGTACATGAAACGTTGCTTCTGGTGTATTTTGAAAAGCTAACATAACTTGAAACAACGGATGGCTGTTTCGAGTACGTACTGGATTTAATACTTCAACAAGCCTTTCAAATGGAACATCTTGATTTTCATAAGCTGCAAGATTTACCTGCTTCACTCTATTTAATAATTCTTTAAAACTTGGATCTCCTGAAGTATTTGTACGTAACACTAATGTATTTACAAATAAACCAACAATATCTGAAAGTACATCATCATTTCTTCCAGCAATCGGACTTCCAATTGGTATATCAGTGCCTGCACCTAATCTTGTAAATAGTGCACTAAGCCCTGCTTGCAATACCATAAACAAACTAACTCCATTTTTACGTGCAAGCTCTACTAACCTACTATGCATACCTTCATCTATATGAAAATGAATTGTTTCCCCGCGGTAACTCGTCTCAATTGGACGCTGGAAATCTGTAGGTAACTCCATTTGGTCTGGTAAACCTTTAAGTTCTTCTTTCCAAAAATCTAATTGTGTTGAAATAAGACTCTCTTGTGTCGTTTCATCACCTAGCAATTGCTGTTGCCAAAGTGCATAATCTGCGTATTGAACTGGTAGTGTCTCCAGCTGAACTCTGTCACCTTGACTTCGCGCTTTATACGCCGCTGTAAAATCTCTCGTTAACGGCTGTAATGACCAGCCATCACCTACAATATGATGTAATAGAATTAATAATACATGTTCGTTTTCACTCATTGTAAAAAGTTGCAAACGAACTGCCGGCTCAAAATCGAGGTTAAAGCTATATCTTACCGCCTCTGAAAGTACACTTTCTAATTCATCTTTACATGTATTAGTTATAACCATTTCTAAATTTAAGTTTTCCATATCTAAAATTTTCTGATAGGAACTACCTAATACGTTAGGGAAAATTGTTCTAAGTGTTTCATGTTTCTCAACTACATCATAAAAAGCACCTTGTAATGCTTCCCGATTCAATATTCCATTCATACGAATGACTAGCGGAATATTATAAGTAGGACTTGGACCTTCTAAACAATTTAAGAACCATAACCTGCGCTGTGCAAATGAAAGTGGAACTTCATTTGGCCTACTTGCTTTCTGAATAGCTGGTCTTGCGCTTTTTGCATGGTTTAATTGTTTCGCCAGTTCGGCAACAGTTGGTGATTCAAATAGTTTCCCAATTCCTAATTCCACACTTAACGTTTCACGAATTCTTGCCATTAAACGAGATGCGAGAAGTGAATGTCCACCCATTTCAAAGAAATTATCATCAATGCCAATTCGAGAAACACCAAGTACTTCTGCAAATAAATCACATAATATTTCTTCTTTCGGATTTCTAGCAACTCTCTCATTGTTCATTCCATTAAAATCAGGAGCAGGTAATTTCTTTCTGTCAACCTTACCATTTGGCGTTAATGGTAATACTTCTAGCACAACAAATGTCGATGGTATCATATAATTCGCTAAACTTTCTGAAACATAAGAACGAATTTCTGAAAGATTAATCGGTTCCTTTTCTTCTGCAACGATATACGCAATGATGCGTTTATCATTTGCACGATCTTCTCGTACCATTACTACCGCTTGTTGAATATTTTCATGTCGTTGTAATACCGTTTCAATTTCAGCTAATTCAATTCGGAATCCACGAATTTTAATTTGATGATCTGCGCGACTAATGTACTCTAACGCACCATCACTACGCCATTTCACAAGATCTCCTGTACGGTACATGCGCTTCCCTGATTCTCCATAAGGATTTGCAACAAACCGTTCAGCTGTTAACTCAGGTTTTCCTAAATATCCGCTTGCAAGTCCTTCCCCTGCAATATATAATTCCCCAATAACTCCAGGTGGCACTGGTTGTAACCCTGCATCCAATACATACACTTCTGTATTGCAAATTGGTTTTCCAATAGGAGGTATGCCCTTTTCACCTTCATCAATGTTCATGAAAGTAGACCAAATCGTCGTTTCAGTTGGTCCATATAAATTAGTTATTGAGCAACCTAATTCTCGTAATTTATTTGCTAAATGCGCTGGAAGAGCTTCACCACCAACAAGTATGCTTAGCCCTTGTAGCTTCTCTGGATAATCAGTTACTAACGCCTGCCAAAGCGTCGGTGTAGCCTGCATAATGGTCACTCTTTCTTCATGTAAAAGTGTCGTTAATGCAGAAGGCTCTTGTATGTCTTCTTTTTGCGCAATTGTTAAACTTGCACCACTAATAAGAGGTAAATAAATTTCTAGTGCAGAAATATCAAATGCAAACGTTGTAACTGCTAATAAATGATCATTTTCATTTAATGAAAACTTTTGTTGCATAGCCATTAAAAAGTTACTTAAACCTCTCATAGGAACAATTACACCTTTTGGGTTTCCTGTTGAGCCTGAAGTATATATTGTATAGGCTGGGTTTAACAGTGATACATCATTCTTACATGCTATATTCATACGAGAATATGTATGTAACGCTAGTTTCGTTTCTTCGTCATCTAATACAATTTTTTTCATATCCTTTTCTATAACTAACTTAGATGAAACAGATGAATGTGTTATGATACAAACTGGTTTTGCATCATTTACTATATAAGTAACTCTATCTGCTGGGTATTCTGGATCTATTGGTAAATACGCTGCACCAGCCTTTAAGACTGCTAGCATACTAACTACCATTTCTATTGATCTAGGGAATACTAAAGCTACAAACTGATTTGGTCGTATTCCTTCTTCTACTAAATAATGTGCTAGTTCATTCGCTCGTTCATTTAGCTCTTTATACGTAAGGATTACACCGTCACAAGTAATCGCTAGTTTATTGGGATTTTTTTTCACTTGTTTTTCAAATGATATAGGCAGACTGATTAATTCATCGTCTTCCTTCGTTTCATTCCATTCCAATAAAACTTTATGATTTTCTTCAGGCAGAGTAATGTTTATTTTTCCAATCGACTCGTTTTTCTCATAATTATTTATTACTAATTCAAATAGATTCATAAATCTTTCTTTATGCAATGCTAGCTCCGCGTTATTATATACTTCAGGATTTGCATCAAAATGAATCATTATCTCATTTTGATCAAAACGTTTATATACATTTATCGATAAATCATCGACAGGTCCTGCTGATAAGTTATGCGTAATACCACGATTTCCAGCAAAATTAAGCCCGTAATCAAAAGGCATAACATTCACTAACGGTCCAAACAACCTTTGATTTTCACCTAGTAACTTTAAATCTCTTCTTAATTCCTCATGACGGTATTTATAATGGCGACGTACATCTCGGATTTCTTTAGAAACTTGCTGCAATAATTCCGCAAGAGTTATATTTGGAGTTACTGTAATACGAAGTGGAACTAAATTCATTACCATACTTGGTGTATGAATAGATACAGAACCTAGACGTCCCATCATCGGTAAACCTAAAACAATATCATTTTCACCTGTTAATTTATGCATATAAATACTTGTTACAGCCACAATGAATTCCGGCCAACTTGTTAACGAAATATTGATATCTTCTAGTAAAGTTTTCGTGCTAGAACTAGATAAATAAGCTGTTTCTCGTGAAAATCCATTTGATGTTCTCGGTGCTCGTTCTGCCAAACTTACAACTTCTGGGGCATCTGCAAACTTTTCTAACCAAAAAGTACGATCTTCCTGAAATTGTTTAGACTCACGATACTCAATATCTTCTTGCACGACTTTTGCAAGAGAACCAAATGGTTTTTCATTCTTGTTTGTTTCTTCTATAAGTGATGTATACTCATTCGCTACTTTTTGGCTAAGAAGTGAAAATCCATAGCCATCCATCACAATGTGATGGATGCGCTGATACCAAAAGAAACGATTATTTTCAACTTGAATAAGTGCTTCAGTAAATAAAGTATCTTTTTTCAAATCGACTGGCATAGATAAATCATTTTTCATCCATACTTTAGCAGCTTCTTCAGGATTTTCTTCTTTACGAACGTCAATAAAATGCATATGAAACTGTGATTCTTCAATAACTTGCCATGGGCCAATTTCATCCTCTTCGAAGCGAACATGAAGTGCTTCTGTTTCCATTACAACTTTACGTACAGCTAATTCAAAAATGTCTTGATGAATATTTCCGTTTATTTCTACATATTCCCCAGTATTATAAATTGGATTAAGCGGATCTAATTGTTGCGCAAACCACATACCAGACTGCGCAGATGATAACGAATGACGAATCTTTTGACTGTTAGGCATTCTTTACTACCCCTTTATTATGTAGTCTATTTGTTACAGCACCTGTGCTGTTTGTGAAGATAGTAAACTGTACCAACCTGCAACAGTTGGACGTTCTGCTAAATCTGCAAAAGTGATTTCTTTCCCTTCACGACGCCACTTCTCTACTAAACTCATAATTCTGACCGAATCAAGCCCTCTATTTAATAAGTCCTCATCAATATCAATACTCTCTACTGGCTCACGAAGTAGTTGTGCAACTAGTTCATGCACTTCCTGTATAGTGATTCCTTCACCCTCATCACCTTTTACACTTTGTAAATCTTTTAACAGTAGGTTTGTTGATGTCGTTACTGCACATCTATTAGATGCATACTCCAATGCTTGTTTATGATGCTCTAGTGAAAAATCAGCAACTGCATCTGCTACAAAGAACGGCTCTATACCATCCATAAATGCTTCACAAGCTGTTAAAAGACAGCCAATATGCGCATAAATACCGCAAATAATGAGTTGATCTCTTCCTTGTTCATTTAAAATTTCTAATAGATTTGTCTTTTTAAATGCACTATATCTCCATTTTGTTAGGAATATATCATCTTCATCAGGAGTAAGTTCATCAACAATTTTCTTTTTATCTGGTCCAGCAGGTATACCGTCACCCCAAAAGTCTTGTAATAAACCTCGTTGTTCTAACGTTTGCCCACCAGGTTGTGCTGTATAAACAACTGGTATACCAAGTTCCTTACATTTTTCTCTTATCATTTTAATATTTGAAACAAGTTCTACTTTTGGTGATTCTTTATCGCTATATGCATCAAGAAAATATTCTTGCATGTCATGAATTAAAAGTACTGCACGTTTCGGATCTGGTGTCCAATTCACTTTATTTTTCGGTAGTTCTGATTCAATTGGCATTTTATATACTGAAATAGATGGAATAGCCATCTAATCACTTCCTTCCGGTTTTTATTATTGTTTTACTGTAATAAGTTTTTCAGCAATGACTTTACGTAGTTCTTTTTTGCTGACTTTTCCGACTCCTGTTTGCGGAAATGATTCAATAAATTCAATTCGATCTGGAATTTTATAAGCCGCTATACCACGTTCTCTTAAAAACATTTTTAATTCACTTACTGCCGGAACTTGTCCGCGAGCTATAACAAAAGCACAGGTGCGTTCACCTAAATAATCGTCAGGCATAGATACAATTGCTACGTCATGGACCGCATCGTGTGCTAATAGATGATTTTCAACTTCTTCTGCAGCAACTTTCTCACCACCACGGTTAATTTGATCTTTATCTCTTCCTTCTACAATGATGTATCCTTGTTCATTTACTTTTACAAGATCACCTGTGCGATAAAATCCATCCTTTGTAAATGATCGTGCATTATGCTCTTCGGCTTTATAGTAACCACGAATTGTATATGGACCTCGTGTTAATAAACTACCTACTTCGCCCGGTTGTACATCGTTGTCATTTTCATCAACAACTCGTACTTCATCGAGTGCAGACATTGGTCTACCTTGTGTATGAATAATAATTTCTTCCGGATCGTCTAATCTTGTATAGTTCACTAATCCTTCCGCCATACCGAATACTTGCTGTAACGTACATCCAAATGTAGGGCGTATACGTCTTGCTACCTCAGCACTAAACTTAGCACCACCTACTTGAATAACCTCTAGGCTCGATAAATCGGTATTACGAGAAGATGCAGCATCAAGCCAAATCATTGCTAATGGCGGAACGAGCGCTGTAATTGTAACTTTTTCTTTTTCGATAAGAGCAAATGCCTCATCTGGACTACCACCAGTTGCCAATACCACTTTTCCACCCGCATAGAAAGTTCCAAATGTCCCTGGAGAACTCATTGGGTAATTGTGTGCTACTGGAAGAACTGCCATATAGACGCTTTCTGCATTCAAATTACAAATTTTAGCGCTAACACGTAAACTATAAATATAGTCATCATGTGTTCTAGGAATTAATTTAGAAAGACCTGTTGTGCCTCCTGATAATTGGAGAAACGCAACATCACTTGGCTGAACTTCTGGTAATGAGACGGGATCCATATACAGATCATTTATGTTCACAAACTCTTCTTCTTCTCCCACTACAATTACATGTTGTAAATTTGGCACTTTCTCTTTCACTTCTCTTGCTAGTTTTCGATAATCAAAACCGAGAGCCTTATCTGAAATAACGTAAGCGCTCGCCTCGCCAAAATCACAAAAATAACTAATTTCACTGCTTCGATGTGACGGCAGTGCAAAGACAGGAAGCGCTCCAATTCGAAATAGTGCAAAACATATTTCGAAAAACTCGATAATGTTAGGTAACTGGATTACAACTCTGTCCTCTTTCTTTATTCCTAAATTCAGTAAACCTGCTGCTAAACGATCTACCTTTTTATTAAGTTCACTATATGTTATATGCTTCTTACCACTTACAACCGCGATTTGATCTCCATATTTCTCAGCCCGCTCTCTTAACACTCCTCCAAATGTTTCACCAAGCCAACATCCTTCTTCTCGGTAACGATCGGCAAATTCTTTGGGCCATTCTGTATAACCTACTAGCATTCTTTCTTCCCCCTATTTTTCATTAAGTGAACTATCTCTTAACCCTAAAGCTTTTAGCATTGTTTGGAACTTAGCTGATGTTTCTGCTAACTCATCTTCTGGTTTTGACTCAGCAACAACTCCAGCTCCTGCATATAAACGCAGTGTATTTTCTTGTACTTCAGCACAACGAATTGTAACAATCCATTCTCCATCTCCATTTAAATCGCTCCATCCTAGCATTCCTGTAAAGAACTCGCGGTCAAATGGCTCAATATGCTGTATAGCCTCTCTTGCTTTTTCCATCGGAGTTCCGCAAACTGCTGGCGTAGGATGAAGGGCAATTGCTAATTGTAAAGAAGAAGTATTTGGATCCTTCAGTTCACCTTTCACTTCTGTAGACAAATGCCACATCGCTTCACTATGAATAACTGATGGCTTTTCTGGAACATGTAATGTATGACAATACGGACGAAGTGCAGCGGCAACCGCTTCCACTACTACCGCATGTTCATGTAAATCTTTTGGAGAAGAAAGTAATTCCTCTGCTCTTCTTTTATCTTCTACTGGGTCCTCACTACGTGGCCTTGAACCAGCTAACGGGTTAGAAATAACTTGCATACCATTACGTGAAACAAGTAATTCAGGACTTGCTCCAATTAGCGTCTTACTGTTCTCTTTTTCATCTTTCGGTAAATTCACAGCAAATGTATAACCATGCTTATTATGCTCTGCTAATTCTCGCAGAAGTTTTTGCTTATCAATCTTTTCCGAAGATTTAACATCTAACGATCTAGATAGAACGATTTTCTTTAAATCACCGTCCTGTATTTTTTTAATTCCTTGCTTCACACCATTCATATAAACTTCAGGGTCTGGCATTGGCGTCATTTCAAATGTTACGTTCTCATTTGTTTCAAGCTGATTTGTTGTATCCAATTGTAAACGCTCAGAAATCCTACTATATTCTGGTACGATAAGTTGGACTTCTTTTCTACGATCGAATGGCAAAGCACCCACAACGATAGGATTTGGATTTCCAGCTTGTTTCGCATTACTTAATGTCGCTTGCACAAGCTCTGGGAAATTTTCAATTTCACGATGCTTTACTGTAGTAAACTCTCCTTCTGCTAATATCGTTCGAGTTGGTGAAGCAAAAAAGAATGAAGATTCAGTCTTATAATCTTCTAAAAGTTTTTCTGACAATTCCTTTACAGCTATATGTTCATTCATAATATAATAACCTCCTGAATTTTGATTAAACTCCTAACGTAGCACCGCCATCGACACATAAATTGTGCATTGTAATATGACTTGCTCTATCTGAGGCTAAAAATAACACGGCTTCAGCAACTTCTGAAGGTTGTGCAATTTTTTGTAATGGAATTCCGAGTCTATATGTATTTTGAGAACCAGCAATTATATTTTTAGCTCCATTCTCATCAGCCCATAGTAATCTTTGCATCTCAGTTTCAGTAGAACCTGGAGAAACTAAGTTGCAGCGTATATTGTATGCCGCAAGCTCTAGTCCTAAACATTTCATAAACATCGTCGTTGCAGCCTTTGACGCAGCATACGCAGCCATCTCCATTCTCGGCGTATTTGCCGCATTTGAACCGACTGTAACAATTGCCCCTGATTTTCTTAACATCATATTTTTACTTACCGCTCGGGACATATTGAAAACCCCTGTAGTATTTACAGAGAATGTTTTATTCCAATCTTCATCACTTAACGAATGAATTGGTCCCATACGTAAAACCCCTGCAACATTTATTAAAATATCTATTGGCGCTATTTCATTTGCAATATGATTTACCATGTCTTCAACAGCAGCGCTATTACTCACATCTAAACGAAACGTTTTCATACGTGTTTTATTTAATTCATTTTGATTTAAGAGTACATTTAACCCCTCTTCATTTTGATCAACCGCAATAACTGTGGCTCCTCTTTCTAAAAACATTTTGGCAACAACACTGCCTATGCCTTGTGCTGCACCTGTTACTAAAACTGTTTGCCCATCAAATTCCCCTAAGTTCATTTTCTCTATCCTTTCACATAAACATTAATTTCATTAAGTAACATAAATGATATTGATTTTCATTATCATTGATGTTGTAAAAAATAATACACTTACTAAACTAATTGGTCAAGTGCGCATTACTTTAAAATCCATTTTATTGATAATGTTTTTCATTTACTATCTTACACCTAAATGATAATGTTTCTCAATAAACTTGTCAATCTTTTTTTATTTTTCAGATAAAGTATTTTAATGCTTCTTAATAAAATCATACCTAAACGCATTAAATGTACTTATATTATAAATAAAATTCAAACTCCTCTTTTTAAAATTGAAGAAGATAAACTAGAGATACGTTCATTTACAATGCTTTATGAAAAACTCAAGTATATATTTTCTCAATATTTTTCTGAAAATATATCTTACAAATACTAATGAATGTCTTCTTTATCATTTAAGATTTAATATATATTTCGAATATGATGTATCAATTTATTATATTCCAAATGGGTATTCCACTCATTTTTACATCTATAAAAATCACAAAAGTAATTTAACCTTGTTAAAATAACTCATAAAAAAGCATCCTAATTAATAGAATAGGATGCTTTTTCGTAATCATAGTGTTATAGAAGATTTGTATACTTATGCTACGCTGCGATACTCTTCTTCTTGTTCTTTTTTCTGTTTAGGTGCTTGAATTAAAATTGCGATAATGAATGACACGACACATAATACACCGATCACCATGAACGTTGGTTTGAATCCACCTAGAAGTGCACCGATAAAGGAACCTGCAAGCGCCCCAAATCCAAATCCTTGATACACAATTCCGTAGTTCTTACTATGGTTTTTCATACCGAAGAAATCACCAACAATAGCTGGGAAAATAGTGATATTTCCACCAAAGCAAAACGCTACACTTGCTACACATACGAAGTAAATACCATAATTTAAATCTACAAAACTTAGAACTAAGACTGAACTCGCCATAACAACAAAAGTACCAGTAACGATTTTTAAACGCCCAATTTTATCCGATAACGGTCCTAAAATGATACGACCTAATGTATTGAAGATTGCAACCATAGCCACCGCATTAGCTGCTGTTGCTGCGCTAAGTCCTACAAGTTGAACACCAATGTCTTTTACCATACCAATTAAGTATAAGCCACTCATACATGATGTAAATAACATGATAAATAATAAGTATACTTGTTTTGTGCCTAACATTTCTTTCGTTGTGTATTCCTTAGTTTTTGTTTCATGAACTGCTCCTTGATCTGCAGCTTGATGGATTAAACAAGCACCAATTACAATCATAGCTGTAACAATTAAACCCCAGTATATAAATGCTTGCGATACACCAACTGATTCAATCAACTGTGCGTTAACGTATTTAAAGATTAAGCTACCTGAACCATATGCAGAGATAGAAATACCAGCAATTAAACCTTTACGCTCTGGAAACCACTTTATTAAATTTGATAGTGAAGTGATATATGCTGTACCATCTGCATAACCTACAACAACTCCCGCTAGTACATAAAGTAATATTAATGAGGACGCTTGTGAGCTAAGTATTAATCCTAGTCCTAATGCTAATCCAGCTATCATAATAAGTTTACGAAGTCCCCATTTTTCTTGCAATTTACTCGCAAATAAAGTTGAAAATGCTAAAGAAAGACTAGTAATTGAGAAAGTTATCGCAACAGCGTTAAGACTCCAACCGTATTTACTAACTAAGGGCTGATTGAATAAACTCCATGTATATATCGTCCCAAGCCCCATTTGTACTATAACTGTGCCAAGGACAACAAACCATGGATTAACAGTTGATTTTTTCATACCTTTCCGCCTCCTCTTTCTATTTCAATGCTATTCGCTAAATTTACTTTTTTTATGTTCATTTTGGTCACCTCTTTTGATTTGACACCTTCATTGTATAAGATGTTTTCGTTTTTGTAAGCACTTACAAGACAGAGCGTCAAAAACGTAGAATCAGTTACAAAAAACGAAGGATGAAATACAAAAACTACTTATTAAATACGTAACACTTATTTAATAAGTAGTTTTTGTATAAGATCGATTTACATTTATTTTTGAACTCTTTTTTAAAAAGTGAAACAATAAAACCGTCTCTTTACTATTTATTAAAGAGACGGTTTTATTAGCTCAATTCATAAGCCTGACTTTTTTTATACGTTTATAATTGTTTCTTCAAATGTAACAATTGGCTCTACAAATTCCATCATAATGAAAGCATTTTTAATACGTCTTGTTAAAACTTCTTTTAATTCTGCACACATTTCTTCTGTAAGTGATTTTACAAATACAAAGTTGTGATAATAAATCACACTCTTCTCTTTACTTAATGGGTTTAAAAACATCCCCTCTTTTGTAACGAGAGCATTAGAATGCCCCGATAAAGTTGAAAGAAACGTCTCTAAAATTTTTATTTCTCTTTTTGAAAACGATTCTTCACAAACTACTTTAATATTCATTTCTGTTATCATTTATATATTCCCCCAACCATTTTTTCACAAGGGGATACTATAATACTATTAAATTTTCACAAGACTCCCCTTGTCGTTCATAAAATTCACCAGAAAACTAAGTTGACTAACTTGTTTTTTCCCTTTATTCATATAAATCTCTCCTTTCGTATATATTACTTCTCCATTTGTAATTGATTACCTTTTTATATTAAAGTTTTTCTATGTTTTTAATTGGAATTCTACCAATTAGAGATCTTATTAATAAACGTATATTTTTCTTATACTCCTGAAAAAAACTTTACTTATCTACTTTACGTTTTGGGCTACATAGTGTCTGTTTTTTGAATAATTTGCTTCTCTGCAGTATTTACATAGAAATATTGTTTCGCTAATGCTGAAAACAATTTACTTATAATAAAGTGAAACTTTAATCAACCCTCACC
Source organism: Bacillus sp. BR3(2024) (assembly GCF_039134555.1). NCBI lineage: Bacteria > Bacillati > Bacillota > Bacilli > Caryophanales > Bacillaceae > Bacillus > Bacillus sp. BR3(2024). Next base: position 2,178,762 of record NZ_CP152433.1, on the reverse strand, counting down.
AATCGGGCTTTTATGGGCAGCAGGGCCCCCACCTAACTTCTTTGCTTCCACTGAATTTTGAGGTGGGGGTCTTACTGCCCAGCAAATAGCGGGATAAACTTAAATAAAATATAACTTTTAACATAAGAGTACTTTATACTCTTCTATTAGAGAACAAATTTTTTCCCAATAAATAAAACTAAATATTCACTAATATATCTATCCGTGGTTTAATATATATAATAAAAAAATATTTCTGTCTTTAATAAGGAGGTACTATGAAAGCAAACGTAGGGGATACTATACTTTTTCAACGAAATAATTTAAAGATTACAGGATCTGTATTAAAACTTTATACTGAATCGGTCTTAGTTGAAATTACAAATGTAAGCGGTGGTACTTTTGAATTTGATCGAACAATTGTAAATCATAAAAACTATAAAGTTTTAAATACAAATACATAAAACAACACAAAATAGCCTCTGCTCAACAGCAGGGGCTATTTTATATAAAAATATTTCACTAGTTTATATACCCTAAAACATTAACAATCTTACTCGCTTTTAAATTGTTAATATGATAATAAATTTCTAAACCTCTTCTCTCTGCTCGTAACACTTTACCCTTCATTTTTGATAAATGTTGTGAAACAGTAGATTGCGGAATATTCAGTAACTCTGTTAATTGTGTTACATTACAAGTTTTTCTCGTACTTAATTCATTTACAATTTGCAGTCTGATTGGATGCGCCATAATTTTTAAAATATCTACATCTTCTTCTGAAACTAAAGTTTTTCTCATTTCACTCGTATATGTTGTCATAAGACATTCCCCTTTTATATGAATTCCATATTCATAAGATCTATTTCCAAATTTTTTAAAACCCTTGATTAAAACTTTCATATAGAAATAAAAGGATTTTAAATTTTTGAAAACAGAACTTACATTCACTTTATTTATTTATTTGGTACATATACATAATACAATGTTAATATGTGCTCTATGTGAAGTTCACATAAATTTGTGATGAAGATTTACTTAGCCACTCGCATCCTACTCATCTAATTACTCACTGCGTAAAATCATCAGTTATTTTAACACATTTTAGGCGTTTGTATATACTATTTATAAAACAACTTTTATAAAGGAGGATTCATATGCCTACAGCGTTACAAGAAGAAGTCGAAGAAGCACGGGAAACATATGTCAGTCGTATCATCTTAGTTGGAGGATCGACTTTATTTTTAGTAGGCGGGGTTATATCGGCAATTTCAGCTTTTAAAGCTTATAATCGTTTGGAGAATACGCCGCCTTCTACAGATAATTCATAGATATTTTATAAAATAAAACGTCGCCTCTAATATGAAGAGACGACGTTTTATGATTCATACATATGACACTAAAAGTATCGGTAGATTCCCTACTCCATTCTCTAAGCTTACTTCACCACAAACCTAGTCTGACTACACCCATCCTTCTGCTTCGTTACTTCTAATACAGCTGGCATTGCGTTTTTCAGCTCTTGTACGTGTGAAATGACACCGATAAATCGACCTGATTTTTGTAAGTCAATTAAGGCGTCTACTGCTTTCGTTAATGATTCTTCATCTAATGAACCGAACCCTTCATCGATGAACATCGTTTCGATGGAAATACCACCTTCATATGCTTGAATGACATCTGCCATTCCTAGCGCTAAGCAAAGTGATGCATTAAATTTCTCTCCGCCGGATAATGTTTTTACATCGCGCGTTTGGCCAGTGTATGCATCGTACACATCTAAGCCTAATCCACTTTGACGATTTCTCTTTTCAACTCGTTCACTTCGTTTTAAATAAAATTGTCCGTTTGATAATTTACGTAATCGTTCGTTTGCAATTTGAACAATTTGTTCTAAATACTCAATTAAGATGTAACGTTCAAATGATATACGGCTCTCGTTATCACCTTTCATTACTTCATATAAGTCAACAAGTTCTTGGAAGGCTTTTTCTTCCTCATGAATTTGCTCATCAATACGTCTAATGTTTTCATGTAAATCAGAAATATATGTTACCGCATTTTGCGCACGTTGACGTTTTTCTTTAATGATATCGAGATTAATTTGTAATTCTGTTATGTGTTCACCTAACGCTGTAATATCCATATACTCTTTATCTTTTAATTCAGCTTGTAACTCTTCAATTTGTTTTGCAAGCACTTCAAGCGATGAATAATAACCTTGAATTTCTTTTTGTAACATTTCCATCTCGTGATCGCTTAATTTGGCTTCTTTATACGTGAATTCGTCTGTAAACCCGCTTTGTTCTAGCTCTTTCATAAAGCGTGCGAAAGTCTCTTCTTTCTTTAATTTTGCACTTTCAAATTGATTAGAAGCACCTTTTTGTTCTGCTTGAATACGTATATTTTCATTTTGCCAATGCTGATACGCTTCCTGCACTTTCTTCCATTCGTCCTCCATTAACCTAAGTTCCTGCATAGCTTGGTCAAACTGTGCTTTCCAGGCTTGTACTGTTTGTAAGTTTTCTGGAATATTTCGTTTATCATGTTCATATGACGTACGAAGTTGCATACACTCCATTTCTGTACGGTGCTGCATTGTTTCCACTTCTCGTTTTTGTTTCTGAAGTTCTTCTATTTTTTCTTCTACGCTTTTCATGTTCGCAGCAATCTGCTTACGTGTTTCTTCACTTGCTTTTAACGTATTAACGTCTGCAGCTAATTGTTTTCCTTTTTGAACAAGTGCACTATATGTTTCAGCTAATTTTTCCGAGTTGTAGCCGCGCTTCACAACTTCTTCTATCACTTGTTCATATTGTAGTCGATAGAAATTCCATTTCTCCTCTACTTGCACATGTAATTTTTCAGCAATGTTCTTCTTATCTCTTAAATCGTTTAACTCTTTTTCATCGATCGCATTACTTTGTTCTGTAGCTTTTTGCGGATGATTCGTACTACCACATACCGGACAAGATTCACCGTCATGTAAATGAAGAGCTAATATACCAGCTTGTTCACTTAACCAGCGGCGCTCCATGTTTTCATATGCACGAACTGCCACTTGCATTTTATTATTTGCCGCTTCTTTTTCTTGCTCGAATTTTTGTTTTTCTTGCCAAACATCATATGCTTGCTTTAAAACTTTTGCATCTTCTCGCATATTCGTTAGTTCTTCTACTTTAGCTACATATTGCTCAAGTGCTTGTTCTAATTGCTGCAATTCATCAGACATTCTCTGTTTTTTGTTTGTATGCTCTTCTAGTTGTTGATCTAACTTTTGCATACTTTCTTTTAATTTCCCTATTTGGATTTCGGTATTTTGTAAATTCAGCTTTCTCTCAGCTAATGATTCAATAATCGCTTGTAACTCTTCTAATCTTTGAACAAGTTTTTTAGCCTCTTCTCGCTCAGCTTCTTTATTCTTTACTACTTCATACTTCTCCTGAGCAAGTTCAAAGCTATTCATTATCTGTTCTTGTTTGACGCTTATCTGTTTTAACAAACTTTCAGCTTTCTGCTCATTTTCCATCGCTTCTTCATACCATTGTTCAAATGGTAATAAGCGCTTTGCTTGTTCCGCACGTTTAAAGGATTTTTCTTTCCTTTCAATTGCTGCACGGTTCTCTTGTAAAGTGTTATATTTCTCATTCTTTTGTTGTAAATCTATAAATTTCTCATTTACAGATTTTGCTGCATGAAAACGTGTTTCTGCATCCTTTAATTGCTTCGTTTGAACATCTTGTTCTACTTGTAATTGCTCAACCTCTGCCTTATACACGGTTGTTTCTTGTTCTAACGCTTCTACTACTTGATGCGTATTTACATGTTCTTGTGCCACTAATGTCTCTAATAATGCTCCATCACGGATTGGTAATTTAAAAACATTACGGAAATAGAGCTCTCTCTCTTTTTGTTTTTCTTGCAAGACATCTTTCCATTGTTTTCTCTTTTGATCAAGTAACTCACGCATTAATTTATAACGATCCGTTTTAAAAATACGACGTAAAATCTCTTCTTTGTTTTCCGTCTCAGATGTTAATAGTTTTCGGAATTCCCCTTGGGGTAACATAACAATTTGGCTAAATTGATGTTTACTTAACCCAATTAAATCTTCCACTTTTTTGTTTACGTCTGTTACATGAAAACGATCGACGGCTGGAACGTTTTCTCCATCAATAACTTCATATAATTCTACTGCATGTCCTGTAATGGTCTTATTCCCTTGTTTTTTATGTCCAAGTTGTCGTTTTATTTCATAGCGTTTCCCTTTTAACTGAAAGGTTAATTCAACACTTGTATAAACATTATCATCAGCAAATTGACTTCGAAGCATGCTCGTATCACTACGTTCTTCTCCACTAGCCTCACCATATAACACATAACAAATCGCATCAAAAATCGTTGTTTTTCCAGCTCCCGTATTCCCAGAAATAGCGAAAATACGATGTTCTCCAAGATCTTCAAAATCGATTACTTCTTTCTGTTTATATGGCCCGAATGCTGTCATAATAAGCTGAATCGGTCTCATCCTCGTTCACCTTCCCGTTCTTGCACTGTTTGTAATACATCTATAAATAGGCGTTCTTTCTCTTCTGATAAATCTAACCCTTTCATTTCTTTATAGAAAGCCTTTAAAAGAGATAAATCATCCGTTTTATGTCTTGAAACCGTTACTTCATTTGTATCTGTGAGTTCTCGCCTTTGCATCGCTCTTTCAACGTGCATTGCATTTGGATATACAGATCGTATTTTCTCCATTGGCTGTAAGACAGGGTTTTCGTCTAATAATTTTACAAATACGTAATCTTCACTTACTGGGTGCTGTAATAATTCATCTATTTTCGCTTCTACTGTTCGCATTTTACGACGTGGTGAAAGTAACCTTTTTTCAATTGCTACTTCACCAGTTTCATTCAGTTCTACAATGTAATAACCTTTTTTATGTTTCTCTTCAGAAATTGAATAGGCAAGTGGTGAACCTGAATATCTAATGGTCTCATTACGTACGAAATGCGCTTGATGTAAATGTCCAAGCGCTGTGTAATGAAACTTATCAAAATAATGACTATTTACATATTCAGCACCACCAATTGAAAGTGGTCGTTCTGCATCACTTGTATTCTCCTCCGCTTCTCCTGAAGAAGTTACAAATGCATGTCCAACAAATACATGTCTAGCTTCTTTATCCATCGTTTCAGAGAGCTCATTCATAAAAATGCGCATCGCATCATCATGAGAACGTACGTCTTCATTTTTCAACACGTGTCTAACCATGCTTGGGTCTGCATACGGTATTAGATGGAAGTGAACCTCTCCATATTCATCATTTAGTACAACAGGTTCGTACGGGAATTGAAATTGACCTGCAATATGTAATCCTTGTTTTTTCATTAAACTACTTCCAAAATGGATACGATCCGGACTATCATGATTACCAGCTACTGCAATAACTGGTGTTTGTAAATCAATAACTATTTTTTGCAGCACATCATTTAATAAGTCTACTGCTTCTGTAGGTGGAATTGCTCGGTCATATAAATCCCCTGCAATAATTACAGCATCTGGTTTTTCTTCTTCAACAGCCTGTACAAACTGATCTAATACAATCTTTTGGTCTTCAGTCATATACACGCCATGAACAAGCTTTCCTAAATGCCAATCCGCTGTATGAAATAACTTCATATTTTTCTACTCCTTTTAATTTACTGATTTTAGTGAAACGAGTTGATAGTTTATTGTAGTTTTTCCGTTCTCCCACTCTAGTTTCAATATCGTTGCACTTCCAATTCTTTCTTCATTTGATTTATATAAAGGCAATATTTCTTTAATTGTAAATAAGTGGTAACCATCCAATATTAATTGAAATATATTTTCTTCAATATGTAATCTTACTTCTTTTTCATTTGAAATAATTTTTGTGTGCATCTCAAATTTCATGATAGATACAACCCCTTTTTATAATCTCTACATTTTAATAGTATAGTGGCTATGCAAGATTGACAAGTACATACACAGCAAAGTACACACTTTTCTATTGTTATATGCTTTATGTATTTTATATAAAATACGGTATGTGAAATTTTACATTTCCCCCAAAATAAAAATGCCTATTGTGACATCTTTATTTTTGTATAAAGTCTTTCATTACATAATATAAAACGGTAATTAAGACGATTGCGACGAAAAATGAGAACACTGCGACAATGTAGCCATCTTTATTTAATAAAATACAGAATGAAATAGATATTATAAAAATCGGAAATACGAGACGTACTTTATCCTTCACTTCTTCTGTCGTATCTGTATGATGAAAATACTGCGTTATTCCTATCATTAAAAAAGACAAAATAATAACCGACAATAGTAAAGGTCCTGGCATTCCGATTTCTCCTTTCTCTATTTCTAATTCAATGTAAAATTTTTTATTACAATTGTACGATTTATTTTTTCTTCAAACACACTTTTAGAATTGATAATGAACATTTCACACCTATATAATAGCGCTTTTATCATTATAACTTCAAATAATTACACTTACAGTAATGTTGTAATATTCCCCCTCAGTCTCTGAAATCCTGCAAAGATAACTCGTCAAAATATGCAGTGACCAAATTAATATTTACCGTCAACTTTTGACAAAATTTATAAAGGACATTTCAGTACATATCAAGAATTAAGAATAAGAAGATATGTAAGGGAGGATGCATTATGACTGAACAAGTTTTATTTTCTGTTAGTGAAAACGGCGTTGCGACAATTACTTTAAACCGTCCAAAAGCACTTAATTCTTTATCTTATGACATGTTACAACCTATCGGACAAAAACTTAAAGAGTGGGAACACGATGAGCGTATTGCACTTATCGTGTTAAAAGGAGCTGGCACAAAAGGTTTTTGTGCAGGTGGCGACATTAAAACTCTTTATGAAGCGCGTTCCAATGAAGTGGCATTGCAACATGCAGAACGTTTTTTTGAAGAAGAGTATGAAATTGATACATATATTTATCAATATACAAAACCGATTATTGCTTGTTTAGATGGAATTGTAATGGGCGGTGGTGTCGGTCTTACAAATGGTGCGAAGTATCGCATTGTAACTGAGCGTACGAAATGGGCAATGCCAGAGATGAATATCGGCTTCTTCCCAGACGTCGGAGCTGCATATTTCTTAAATAAAGCGCCTGGATATACAGGACGATTCGTTGCTTTAACAGCATCTATTTTAAAAGCTTCTGACGTATTATTTATTAATGCTGCAGATTACTTTATGACATCTGATTCATTACCAGAGTTTCTTACTGAACTTGAAAGTGTAAATTGGCATAAAGAAGATGATGTACATACTAATTTAAAAGAAGTTATTCGTACATTTGCAACTGCTCCAAACTTAGAAAGCGAGCTCGCTCCTTCATTAGAAGTAATCAATTCACATTTTGCTTTCGATACAATTGAAGAAATCATCCATTCATTGGAGAAAGATGAAAGTTCCTTTGCTCTAAAAACGAAAGAAACACTGTTATCAAAATCCCCTATTTCACTAAAAGTAACATTAAAACAGTTTATTGATGGACAAGATAAATCCGTTGAAGAATGTTTCGCTACGGACCTTATACTTGCTAAAAACTTCATGAGACATGAAGATTTCTTCGAAGGAGTACGCTCCGTTGTCGTTGATAAAGATCAAAATCCGAATTATAAATATAAACAGTTAAGTGACGTTTCAGAAGAAGATGTGAATCGTTTCTTTAACTTACTTAATGCATAAAATGAAATTGTCATGAGGGGATATTTTTTTCATCCCCCACCTAACTTCTTTGCTTCAGCTAAATCTTGTGTGGTGAAAATCTTACTACCCGCAAATAGCGGTATAAAATCGAGGCTATATAGTAGTGTAATTACAGCTACTATATAGCCTTTTTTATTTAATTATTTTTAATAAAATTTAATTTTATTAAATCCATTTTTGTGCTACACTGATTTTAATCAAATATTCTAAAAATAAAAAGGAGGGGCGGCTATGATAGAAAATTATCTTCTTTTCATCATTATGTCTATTTGCCTTATCATTTTACCTGGTCCAGATACAGCAATGGCTACGAAAAATACATTGGTTGCTGGTAAAGTCGGTGGAGTGAAAACAGTGTTTGGTACATGTATTGCACTATTAATTCATACTTTAGCTGCTGTAATTGGTCTTTCTGCACTTATTGTAAAGTCAGCTCTTTTATTTTCTATTTTCAAGTACGTTGGGGCTCTCTATTTAATATATATCGGTATTAAAGCCCTTTTAGCAGTAAGAAACAAAGAAAACTTAGATACAAATGATCTATCTTTGAATAATGAAAACGAACATACTTCTTGCTTTCGCCAAGGATTTCTTACAAATTTATTAAATCCTAAAGTAGCAGTCTTCTTTTTAACTTTTTTACCACAATTTTTAAATCCAAATCATAATACATTTATTCAACTTCTTGTAATGGGCCTTACTTACCTCGTTTTAACAGTCATTTGGTTTGCATTTTATATATTTTTAATTGATAAAATTAGTGCTTTTATGAAAAAACCGAAGACGCAACGTTATATTCAAGGGCTAACAGGAGTCGTCCTAATTGGATTTGGTATTAAACTAGCTTTTGAAAAAAATAATTAACAAGACGAAAACCACCACTATTAATAGTGGTGGTTTTCATCTAATAACTGATTTGGTTGTTTACTCTATATTAAAACCAGCGCTCAGTTACAACTTTTTTACGTGTATAGAATTGAACGCCATCTGTACCATTTGTACCTAAATCACCAAAGAATGAAGCTTTATTTCCTGCAAATGCGAAGAATGCCATTGGTGCTGGAACGTTTACGTTTACACCAATCATACCAGCATCGATATTATCACGGAATGTTTGTGCATGTTTACCATTTGACGTATAAATAACCGCACCATTTGCAAATTTAGATTGATTTGTTAGTTTAATACCTTCTTCTAAATCTTTAACACGTACAATACTTAATACTGGAGCAAAAATTTCATCTTGCCAAATTTTCATTTCTTGATTCACGCCATCAAAGATTGTCGCACCTACAAAGTAACCTTCTCCAACTTCTTCATTAATTTTACGGCCATCTACTAATAAAGTTGCCCCATCTGCTACACCGCTATTAATATAGCCTAAAACGCGCTCTTTATGAGATTCACGGATTAATGGTCCAACATAGTTATCTTCGTTAAAGCCATCGCCTACTTTTAATTTTTTCGTTTCTGCTACTAATACATCAATAAATTCATCAGCAATTTCATCCACTACTGCTACTACTGAGCATGCCATGCAGCGCTCTCCACTACTTGCAAATGCAGATCCAATTACACCTTGTACTGTTTTCTCAAGATTGCAATCTGGCATTACAATCGCATGGTTTTTCGCACCTGCTAATGCTTGTACACGTTTTCCGTGTTTCGTACCTGTTTCATATACGTAACGAGCTACCGGCTCAGAGCCAACGAACGAAACAGCCTGAATATCTTTATTTTCTAAAATGCTATTTACAACATCTTTTCCGCCTTGCACTAAATTTAATACGCCTTTTGGGAAACCTGCTTCATAGAATAATTCTACAAGTCGCTCCGCTAAAAGTGGCGTTCTTTCAGATGTTTTTAATACGAATGTATTACCGCAAGCAATTGCAAGTGGGAACATCCATAACGGAATCATCATCGGGAAGTTAAACGGTGTAATACCAGCAACAACTCCGATTGGGTAGCGCCAAATCGATCCATCAATTCCGCTAGCGATATTCGGAAGTGCTTGACCCATCATTAAATTTGGCGTAGATGTTGCAAGTTCTACCGCTTCAATACCACGCTGTACTTCACCTGTTGCATCCGTTAGCGTCTTACCATTTTCTAGCGTAATGATTTTTGCAAGCTCATCTTTGTTTTCTTGTAATAGCTGTAAATATTTATATAAATTTCTTGAACGATTTGGAACTGGTACTTTAGACCATGTTTCGAATGCTGCTTTTGCCGCTTCAACAGCTTTTTCAACATCTTCTTTTGGAGATAGTGGAACGTAAGCGATAATTTTTCCAGTCGCTGGATTTGGAACTGCTTCTACTTCCGTACCTGTCGATTCAACCCACTCACCGTTAATGTGATTTTTTACTCGTTTAATTTCAGTTGTAATCATTGTATTCTCTCCTTTGTATAATTTATTTTTGATTAGAAATTAATTGCTCGCTAACTTTCTTATATAAAGCAGCCATATCGTTTTCACCATATCCAGCTTGACTCGCTTCGTCATATACGTTTAATAACATTTCGCTTACCGGTAAATGGAGTTCGCTTTCCTTAGCTAAGTCAACTGCAAATCCTAAATCTTTCTTCAATAAGTTCACAGTAAATCCTGGCTCGTAGTTTTCAGGTGCTATAAAACTTTTATAATTACGTTCATAAATTCTACTTTGACCGTAACTTACATTTAAAATATCAAACATTTTATCTAAATCCATATTATTCTTTTTCGCTAATGTTAAAGCTTCACTCACACCAGCTGTATAAAAACCAATTAATAAGTTATTAATTAACTTAACAGTTGTACCACTATCAATCTGCTCACTAACGTGGAAAATGTTCGCGCCTAGTACGCCCATGATAGATTCCGTTTTCTCATATACGTCTTTTGATCCACCAACCATAAACGTTAATGTACGGTTTTCGGCTCCTATTACACCACCGCTCACAGGTGCTGCTAAAAAGTCTACTTTCTTTTCCTTTGCAGCTTCCTCTAACTGTTTGTTTAACTGCGGCGATACCGTACTTGTATCAATGAAAACTACATTCGAGTGACCATTTTCAAATAATCCTTCTGCTCCAAAATATACCGCTTCAACAGCGCGAGGTGAAGGTAAACTTGTAAAAACTACATCACATGTTTCTGCTAGTTTTGAGATTGATAGACCGATAATTCCGCCTTCTTTTTCAAAGGACGCTTCCGCCTCTTTATTTAAGTCCACGCCATATACTGTGTAACCTGATTTAACTAGATTTTTTGACATTGGAAGGCCCATGTTACCTAAACCGATAAAACCAATCTTTTTCATATCGCTTTCCTCCTATTTACACAATATATTTCCCGCGATTTATAATAGCTTTCGCAATTTCTCTCTTCTTCGTAAATACGTTCGTGTATAAAGGCACTAATAATTGACGGATTTCAGCTAAAATCACATGTCTATCTTGTTCTTCTGTGACAGCCGCTGAAAGTACAGAAATCGCCGCTTCTTCTACTTTACGGTATCCTTCTTCACAAATAACATCCGTTATTAATTGCTTCGTACGCTCTTTTTCCTCACCATTTTTACTTACCGCTTTTCTCGTACGTAAAAACGCTGATTCCATGACGTACACGTCCGTCAACATATTTGAAATTACACGTGAATATTCTTGTTCTTGGTCAATTTTTAGGCCTGGAGTTTTAGAGAGCGTTTTCAAAGATTGTTTCAACAATTTTTTCGCTAATAAAATGTAACGATGGTTTCTTTCTACATTTGCTACATCACTTTCTACTTCAGTATCTTCTAATTGTTCGATTTGCTTCATTAACATTTTGGCAACTGTTAATCTATTAATTTCGTTCGTTCCTTCAAAAATACGACTAATTCTAGCATCACGATATAATCGTTCTACCTCATACTCTTGCATATAACCGTAACCACCATGAATTTGTACAGCTTCATCTACGATATAAGCAAGTGTTTCAGAAGCATTTACTTTATTCAGTGCACATTCAATTGCAAATTGGGACATTTTCTTCATAAGATCTTCATCGCTCTCATGAATTGCTTCATCGATTACACCTGCCGTACGATAAGCTGCACTTTCGGCTCCATATGTAGCAATGATCATATTTGCAATTTTCTCTTGAATCATCGTAAAGTCTACTAATTCCGTTTGGAACTGTTTTCGCTCTTTTCCATATTGAACCGACAAACCAATTGCTTGTTTTGCTGTTCCAATATTTCCAAAAGCAAGTTTAAGTCTAGCAAAGTTAAGAATATTAAGGGCTACGTGATGCCCTTTCCCAACTTCCCCTAAAACATTTTCAGCAGGGATGACAACATCTTCTAAAATAAGAGTCGCTGTTGAAGAACCTTTAATCCCCATTTTCTTTTCTTCTAATCCAATAGATACACCTTCACATGTTCTTTCGACAATAAACGCTGTCATTCCTTTATTTGTCTTCGCAAAAACAACGTATACATCTGCCATATGAGCATTTGTAATCCATTGCTTCTCACCATTTAACTTCCAAGCTGTTCCCTCTTCATTCAATACGGCGCTTGTTTTTGCACTTAATGCATCCGAACCAGCATTTGGCTCTGTTAAAGCATAAGCCCCAATCCATTCTCCCGATGCGATTTTCGGTAAATATTTTTCTTTTTGCTCTTTCGTTCCATAATATATGTAAGGCAATGTACCGACACCAGCGTGTATATTAAAAGAAACGCTAAACGCACCAGCGTAACCCATTTTCTCTGCTACAAGACCTGAGACAGCCTTTCCTAACTCGAACCCGCCATAATCTTCTGGTACCTCAATGCCTAATAATCCAAGTTCCCCAGCTTTCTCAAATAATTGACGAGAAACTTTATAGTTATGTTGTTCAATATTCTCCATTTGTGGAACAATTTCTTGTTTAACGAATTGTTCTGTCGTTTTTGCGATTAAATCTTCATCACCTGAAAAATCTTCTGGTGTAAAGTAAGTATGATTTATATCTTTATTAAGTGAAAAGAATTCATCCCATGGTAACTTCGTTTTCTCCATATGTATCCCCCTATCATTCGGCTTTCATAGCTTTTTGCTTATGCTCGTCTACGATGAGTGGAATATCTTTTTTGAAAATAGAAGGCGATGATTTTTCACATCAAGCATTTTATTTTGCCAAAGATGTATTTTCATCGCCTTCGCTGCTTTATCTATTGATCTTCTGATAATACTGTTTTTGCAATACCAGTATCTAACTCTTCAAAGTCATGATATGAAATTGTTTCGTATAATTCACTTCTCGTTTGCATATTAGAAAGTGCATCTTTTTGAGAACCTGTTTCTTTAATTAAAGCAAACACATTTTCATACGCTTTCGCTGCAACGCGAAGTGAAGTTACAGGATAAATAACCATTTGGAAACCCATATTCGCAAATTCCTCTGCACTATAATATGGAGTTTTTCCGAATTCAGTCATATTCGCAAGCAAAGGTGCATTTACCTTACTATTAAATAGACGGAATTCTTCCTCTGATTGAAGCGCTTCAGGGAAAATTGCGTCTGCACCTGCTTTTACATATGCATTTGCTCTTTCAATTGCTTCATCTAATCCTTCAACGCCACGAGCATCAGTACGTGCTACAATGTATAAGCTCGGTGCAACTTCTTTAATCGCTTTAATTTTTTGAACCAATTCTTCTGTAGTAACAAGTTTCTTACCATTTAAATGTCCACATTTTTTTGGTAATTGCTGATCTTCAATTTGGACAGCTGCTACTTTCGCTTCCACCATTTCTACAGCTGTTCTCGCCACATTTAGTACACCACCAAATCCTGTATCAATGTCAACAAGAACAGGTAAGTCTGTAGCTCTTACTAAATCTCTTGCTCTCTCAGCCACTTCAGTAGACGTCACGATACCTAAATCTGGTAAACCTTTACTTGCAGTATAAGCAGCTCCTGATAAATAAAGAGCTGAAAAACCTGTATTTTTCGCAACAAGAGCTGCCATTGCATCATGAGCACCTGGAATTTGCAAAATTTCATTTGCTTCTACTAAAGCTCGGAATCGATTCGCAAGCTCCTCTTGTGTTGACTGTTTTTTCACAACCCAAGCCATTCTAAATTCCCCCCTATTATTAAATTAAGAATAGATCTACAAATTCGTTTACATTCATATTTTCTAGTTTTTCTTCATTTAAACAAACTTCATGAATTTGTTCTTGTTGCTTACTAGAATAATGACCTGCCATATTTGCAGTGAATTTTTGAACAACTTTTGGAATTGCTTCGTCTCTACGGAAGCGGTGACCAAGCGGATATTCACATTCCACATTTTCTGTTACTGTGCCATCTTTAAAGTGAACTTGAACAGCGTTGGCGATTGAGCGCTTGTTCGGGTCAAGGTAATCTAAACTGTACTGTTTGTTTTCAACAACAACCATCTTATTACGTAATTCATCTACACGTGGATCGTTTGCTACTGCATCTTCATAATCGTCTGCAACGATATCTCCTTTTAATAAACCAATTGCCGTAATGTATTGTAAGCAATGATCACGATCAGCTGGGTTATTTAATGGACCTTCTTTATCAATAATACGAATTGCTGATTCATGAGTTGTAATTGTAATACGGTCAATTTCATCTAATCTCTCTTTAATTTCCGGATGCAACTTCACTGCACATTCTGCAGCCGTTTGTGCATGGAATTCTGCTGGATATGACACTTTAAATAATACATTTTCCATTACATATGACTCTAGTGGTCTTGCTAATTTTAATTCTTGTTTATTGAATAATACATCTTGGAATCCCCATCCTGGCGCAGATAATGCTGTTGGATAACCCATTTCACCTTTTAGAGCAGTCATTGCAAGATGAACACCGCGGCTCGTTGCGTCACCTGCAGCCCATGATTTACGTGAGCCCGTATTTGGAGCATGACGATATGTACGAAGACTAGAATTATCAATCCACGCATGTGATAATGCATTAAAGATTTCTTCACGTGTTCCGCCAAGCATTTTCGCAACTACTGCAGTTGTTGCTACTTTTACATATAATACATGGTCAAGACCAACTCTGTTTAAGCTGTTTTCTAAAGCAAGCACGCCTTGAATTTCATGTGCTTTAATCATCATTTCTAATACTTCACGTACTTTTAAAGCTTCTTTTCCTTCTGAAATACGAACACGGCTAATATAATCTGCAACTGCTAAAATTCCGCCTAGGTTATCAGATGGATGTCCCCACTCTGCTGCAAGCCAAGTATCGTTATAGTCTAACCAACGGATCATACATCCGATATTAAATGCACCTTTTACTGGATCTAGTACATAAGACGTACCTGGTACACGTGTACCATTTGGCACGATTGTTCCTGGCACAACTGGTCCTAGTAATTTCGTACATTCTGGATATTGCAGTGCTAAAATTCCACATCCAAGTGTATCAAGTAATACGTAACGAGCTGTACTGAATGCTTCTGCACTAGTAACCTCTTTATTTAATACATAATCGGTAATCTCTTCTAATAATGCATCTTTTTGCTTAATTTCATTTGTTTTAATCATGCTATTCTTCCCTTTCTGTCGAAAATTCGTTATTATTAATGATGGGTGTCGGTCAAACACCCATCTGGCGGGCGGCGCTAACAACTCCCCAGTTGTTCTTATTTACTAAGTACATGTCGCTCGCCAATATAATTTACACGTGGACGGAACAAACGATTATTTGCATGTTGCTCAATAACGTGCGCACATAACCCCACTGTTCTAGAGCTAAAGAAGATTGGTGTGTAAAGTTGAATTGGAATACCTAGCATCCAATATACTGGAGCTGCATAATAATCAAGATTTGGATAAATTCCTTTTTCTTTTTCCATAATCTTTTCTCCAGCTTCACACATTTCATATAGTGTATAATCACCTTTTACATCACATAACTGTTTTAAAGCTTCCTTCATCATAAGTGCTCTTGGATCCATCTTCTTCATATAAACACGGTGTCCAAAGCCCATAATTTTTTCTTTGTTATATAGTTTCTTCTGTAATAACTCTTCAAATTTCTCAACATTACCAGCTTCTAAAAGCATGTACATAACCGCTTCATTTGCACCGCCATGTAAACTTCCTTTTAAAGATGCAACTGCACCTGTTAAAGCACCGTATAAATCTGATTGTGTTGATGCAATAACGCGAGCTGTAAATGTAGAGTTTGGCATTTCATGCTCACTATATAAAACAAGGGAACGATCAAAGATCTTTTCCTCAAGTTCAGTTGGTTTTTTACCAGTTAACATATAGAAGAAATTCGCACTATAAGATAATTCTTTAAGAGGTTCAATTGGCTCCTCATTATTTAAAATATGATAGCTATTCGCTACAATGTTTGGCACTTTACTTAACAGCTTGTACCCTCGGCTTTTATTCACTTCTAACGAGCGGTTTTCGATATCATTATCGTAACCAGCTAACGCTGACACACCTGTACGTAATCCATCCATGGGATGCGTCTCTTTAGGCAATGCCTTTAGTACGTTGAATACACCTTCTGGTACTGCATATTCTTCTTTTAATTTCTTTTCAAGTGTTACTTTTTCATCTTCATTCGGTAGGTGTTCCTCCAATAAAAGGTGCACAATGTCTAAATACTCTTTTGTTTTTGAGAGTTCGATTAAGTCATACCCTTGAATTACAATTTCACCTTTTACTGTGTCAAGAAACGAGATTTTCGTCTCCGCTGCCACTATACCATCTAATCCCGGGGAAAATTTCTCTTCAGCTTTCATCATTATTTCCTCCAATCCTAATAGATCTTCGTGCACATAACTGTAAGCCTTTACAATATTGTGAAACTACATTTCTATTTCAATGTATCAGAGTTTTTAGAAGATTTCAATTTATTTTATAATGATAAGTTTCCTACACTTTTCTTACTGTAACAATACAATTTTTTGAAAATAATTCTTATATTTTATAAAGAAAGGATAGACTTCTTTGCGTATTTTCAAAAACAAGATATAAAGATTTTTCATATAACACCGCCAAATATACAATTATTCTAATTTTATTTGAGAAATAGAAAAAACGAGCTGTACATAAATACAGCTCGTTACTATATGATATTTATTTCACTATCTCTTAAATATAATTTTTATATAAAACTTATTCATTTTTAATAAAGTTATTATTTTACATAATTAAATTGAATTTCTTCCATTTCCTCATGATAACTTACAAATAAATCATAGTTTTGAAAATACCAAAGATCATCAGAATCTACAAAAAATATAATACCTTCCTTCTCAACTGACACTATTTCGCCATCGGGTTTCTCAGCAACAACCCCTAAAGAATATCCGGGCTGAATTGAACTATCCCCTCCGTACCTTACAGTAAAACGTACAGATTCACCGTGCTTTATACGTAATTCTTCCTGGAACCATTGCAGAGCTTTACGATCAATTGAAATTCTCATCTTTATTCCTCCAGTTTACGCAAACTCTTTTTTTCCTAATCGTTGTTTTACAAAGAAGACGAAAATAATTAAGGCTATCAATGCTGAAATTGCACTCCCTGAAAATAAAATACGATAACCAAACATTTGTGAAACAACTCCAAGTAAAATAGCACCTAACCCGATTCCTAAATCAAACGCTGTAAAAAATGAAGCATTTGCAACTCCTCTTTTACTCGGATCGACAATTGTAAGCATTGCCGCTTGCAAAGCTGGCTGCGCTGAACCAAATCCAATACCGTATAATGTTGCTGCGATAATTACACCTATCAAACCATTTGAAATAGTTAAAACAACTATAGCTAAAATAGTAATACATAATGCTGGAAGTATAATGAATACTTCTCCATACTTATCTAATAGTTTCCCTGAAATTGGTCTTACAATTGTTAATGCAATTGCATATACAAGAAAGAAAGTTCCCGGGTTTACATGAATTGATGATGCAAATAACGGTAAAAAGGTTGTTATTCCTCCATATGCAAACGATAAAAAGAATACTACAATCGTGATTGTTAATACGGATTTCTCAAATAGCTGAATTTTCCCTTTTTCTTTTTGTGGCGTAAATGGGATCTTCGTTATTAATGATAATACGACTGCCATAAAAGATAACAACGTCGCTAATAAAAATAGACCATCAAATGAATAATTTTGCACAACCCATAATCCAATCATAGGTCCGATCGCCATTGCAATTGTCATCGCCATCCCGTACCAACCCATACCTTCACCGCGGCGTGAATCTGGAATAATATCCGTTATTGCTGTTCCAACAGCTGTTGTAGAAACAGCCCATGTTACTCCGTGAATAACACGTAAAACAGCTAAAAGGACAATAGTCGATGCTATATTATAGGAATACATCGTTAAGCCAAAAAAGATGAGTCCGAAAATAATAAAGGATCTTCTACCATATTGATCTAACATTCCTCCAATAATCGGTCGTATTACAACAGCAGCTATTGTAAACATCCCCATCATAAGTCCAACTTGCGATTCATTGCCACCTATCTCTTTAATAAAGAGCGGGAGCGTTGGAACAAGTAAATAAAATCCTGTAAATAAAAATAACATTGCGAAAGTCATTTGAATAAATGATTTCGTCCATAATCGTTCCATAAAAATACCTCCATACACTCGTAAAATATTACGATTAACACCCTCATTGTATATTTTTTTTATCTCTTTTCCCTCCGCAAATAGACGTATCTTTTCATATTAAATAGTCCACCATCAGCTTACATTAGTCTTAAGACTTTGTACGCATATTTTAAACGAAAGTCCTATATATGTACCTTTATACGTGTGAAAAGAATATACTAATTTATTATCACAACTTAGGAGTGATTATTTTATGTGGGTATTATCATCAAGAGTAACTGTCGCGGTTCCTTCGATACCCGAAATACATGCCCCCGCCGTTCATACAGCAAGTTCCGATGTCGGCATTGAACTTCCAGCAATTTGGCAACAATACCAATCACCAGGTCAAGCTACCCCTTCATTTTGGCATCATGGTGCCCATCCAAGTAGCACTACCTTTTATCATCCTAGCCACGCTCCACTACCTCAGGCTCAAGTCTTTTATCATTTCCCATCAATTTATTTTCAAAATTTTTATGGTACGTTTAACATTTAAAACACATCATTTCATAGCTACTACATTTAAACGAAAAAAGCACTTAAGATTGTAATTTTCACAAATCTTAAGTGCTTTTTAATATTTTTTATAAATTTTTCTTATTGCCCATTATTAGCAGGGGTCTCTCCTGCATTACCGCCAGTCTCTGGTTGTGTGGTCGCTGGTGGAGTTGTATTTCCTTGACCTCCTCCGTTATTTGCTGGAGGTGTCGTATTTCCTTGACCTCCTCCATTATTTGCTGGAGGTGTCGTATTTCCTTGACCTCCTCCATTATTTGCTGGAGGTGTCGTATTTCCTTGACCTCCTCCATTATTTGCTGGAGGTGTCGTATTTCCTTGACCTCCTCCGTTATTTGCTGGAGGTGTCGTTCCTTGGCCATTTCCATTATTTTGTTCTTCTTGTTTCTTTTGCTCTTCTAGTTTCTTTTGTTCTTCTTGCTTCTTAAGTTCCTCTTGTTTCTTTTGTTCTTCTTGTTTTTTCAGTTCTTCTTGTTTCTTTAATTCTTCTTGCTTTTTCTCTTCTTCAGTTTTTTGCTGTTGATCTTGTTTTGGTTGCTCCGTTGTATCCGGTACGCTAGTATTTGGCGATGAATCACGTTTTTCACCTTTTATACGTAGCTCACTACCTTCTTGAATAACACTACTTGGCATTTTAAAGCGTGATTTATCTGTAGCCATTTCGCTCATCATTTCTTTAAAGATCAACTGTGCAATTTTCGTATTTTTACTACTAATATACTCGTCTTTACCATCTTTCATATACCCAGTCCATACTGCCATCGTATATTGCGGTGTATATCCAGCGAACCAACTATCACGAGTTGCACTTTCTGGAATTTTATATTGAGCTAATTGCTTTGATGAATAGTTTGTCGTACCCGTTTTACCAGCTACATCTAAAGAGCCTACATTTGCCGATGTACCAGTACCTGATGTAACTACAGAACGAAGCATATCAGTAATCATGTATGCTGTAGAATCTGTCATAACTTGTTTTGGTTTTTGTCCAAAACTTTGTGACTTACCGTCTGGATAAACGACTTTCTTAACAAAATGCGGTTTCGTATATTTACCTTCATTACCAAATGCCGCATAAGCACCCGCTATTTCAGTTGGCGATACTTCATTTGTACCAATCGCTGTCGATTCTGTCGGTGCTGTATTAAATGTAATACCTAGTTTCTCAGAGAATTCTTTCGATTTACTAATCCCTACTTCTTTTGCAGTTTTAATTGCAGGAATATTACGCGACATTTTTAATGCTTCACGCATTGTAATTGGACCCATATGACTTCTATCTGCATTTCGTACTTCTTGTCCCGTTGAATACTTAAATGGAGAGTCATCAATTTGATGGTACGTAGCCCATTTTAAATATTCAATTGCAGGAGCGTAGTCGAAAATCGGCTTCATCGTTGAACCAGCTGCACGATCTAATTCAATTGCCATATTATGCCCTTTAAATACAGCTTTATTTTCTCCACGGCCACTACCTATAGCACGAACTTCTCCTGTTTTCGTATCCATAAATGTGAATGCACCTTGGAATTTATCGTTCGGATAATCAATGATATTATTATTTAAAATATTATCAGCAAGTTTCTGTGCTTTCGGATCTAACGTTGTATAAATTTCTAAACCGTCAGAACCGATATTAGCATCTGGTAATTCTTTTTCTACTTCTTTCACAACTGCATCCATAAATGCAGGGTATGGCATTGTTTGTAGTTGAGCTGCAGGCTTAAGCCCCTTTTCTACGTCAACTTTTGATGCTTCTTCCATTTCCTGTTTTGTTATATATCCATGTCGGTTCATTAAACTTAGAACAACATTTCTTCTTTCTGTTGCTTTTTGAACATTTTCTTTTTTCGTTGGATCATAGTTATTCGGTGCTTTCGGTAAACCTGCAAGCATCGCAACTTCTGGTAATGTTAAGTCCTTCAATTCTTTACCATAGTAGTTTTGTGCTGCTGTTGCGATCCCATATGAACGGTTTCCTAAGTTAATTTTATTTAAGTACATCTCTAATATTTCATGTTTTGAATACTGTTGTTCTAGCTTATAAGCTAAATATATTTCTTGCGCCTTACGCTTTGGTGTTTTGTCCATTGATAAGAAGTAGTTTTTTATAACTTGCTGTGTTATCGTACTTCCACCTTGAGAACCATAATCCCCTTTAAGACTTACTAGAACAGCACGGGCAGTACCTTTAAAATCTACTCCGCTATGCTCATAAAAACGTGAATCTTCTGTCGCTAAAAATGCATTTTCTACTAATTTAGGTATTTGCTCATACGTAACATTCGTCCTTTTTTCTTTTCCATATTCATATACCAAATCCCCGTTTTTATCATAAATTTTTGAGGATAACGGATTAACAAGTTTTGCTTTCTCAAGTTTTGGTGCATCCTTAATCATTACGAAAAAGGTAGCAACCCCTGCCACTAAACCAACAATACCAAGTAATAAACAAGTAATTAAAAACTTGCGAAAGAATGATGTTTTACCTTTTGGCTTTTGTGTTTTAGAAGCTGGTTGTTTTTTCTTTTTAACTTGTCGTCGTTCCTCTCGAGAACGATAATTTTCTGACATGTTACTTTCTCCTGCCTTTCAATTCTCCCGTTGATTTACTTAAAAATATTGAGGTCACTTTCTAAAATAAATTTGATTAAGAAAGTATATTGACCTGGAGCATTCAATATTTTCCCAATTCACAGATTATAAATTTTAGAATACTTCTTATACAAACTATTTTCACTTCTATTTTTCCTAATAACGCTGCCCCTTGAAGCATAGAATGTAAAAAGTGAATTTTTAATACCTCGTATAAATAATATACCTTTTTTTCAAATGGTCAATATTTTCTTATTTATAAATCAAAGGTGAAATAAAAATAGCACAACGATATGTACTTCGTGTGAACTTCCTTATAATTACGTATAACAAACATTTAATATATTGCATATAAGTATAATACCTCTTAAATTATAAGGATTTCAACATCACAACCTCAACATCTACAAAAAAGTATTAAAAATAAAAAGTGAGGAGTTGCGTAATGATGAAGCTATCTCCCGTAATTTCAAAAAATATAGTTGCTGTTGGTTATAATCCTTTTTCTATGATTTTGCGAATCCAATTAAAGAATGGTATGTACGATTTCTTTAATGTACCAGAAAGTATTTATACTGGCCTATTACATGCACAATCTAAAAGTTATTATCATAATACTTACATTAAAAATTCTTTCCGCCACACAAAAATCTAAACTTAACACCCACTAAAAAAGAAAGGAGGTTAATCCTCCTTTCTTTTAAAAACATTTTGCAGATGAATTATCTTCGATTCCTCTTATTAATTTCATCATATGCTTGAATTTGTTTTTTCAAACGCCGATCAGCTTTTTTATCATGCACTACAAGAATTGCATGTATAACTCCTGGAACCCAAAATATTAATGTTAATATGAAATTTATGATTGCCTGAATTGGTTTTCCACAAAATAATACAGCAACAGGTGGAAGAAGAATTGCTAATAAATACATCATCCCTTGAAAACTCCTTATTTTGTATTTTATATATCACTTTTCAAAATATACGCAAAAAAACCTACTACCATTTTAATCTTAACCTACCTCTAAAATCAATGTATCTCCTTCTATTTAAATAAGTATTTCAGACTTTTTATTGTTTTCTAGCCTATTTTCTTCCTCTATTGCAGTTACTCCAATTGCAGAAATTAACGTTCCTATCGCTTGTATCCAAATACCAATGAGTGCAATGATTCTCTCATCCTTCTTATCAAAAATACTATCTTCATTTTCTCTCTCATCTTTCAATACATTTGAAACACCTTGATACGCTTGTAATCCAGCCCCTAAACTTTGCATGGAGTTACCCAGTATAATAATTTTCTGTAATACATTTATATCCAACAAAGCTGCTTCTACTCCTAAAAAAGCACCGATCGATTGTAAACTGTTCCCTGTAATGATAAGATAATCATTTTCTTTCAATTGTTCATTTATATTAAAATATGTTCCTATTACATTTGATATATTGCCTAATGCTAATAACTCAATTCCTATTTGATCAAGTAATTTACTTTGATTCTCTAAGCCTATATTTTGATTTTCTCTTTTTTCTTCCCCATCATCATAATTGCTCGCAATGATTTGTAATATATATCCGAGGGCTTGTAATGAGCTTCCTACAATAACAAGATCCGATTCAACTTTCTCTTCTCCAATAAATCCTCTTGTCGTTCCAATAGCAGCTGTAAGATTCCCTCCCACTTGAAACCATGCCCCTGTCACTTTTAAACTGCTTGGATTCATTTTTATCACCTATTTAAATATTTTCTAAAGCTTTCAAAACAAACAAATCTCACCCTTAATCTTTTATTTTATTTTTTAGATGTAATTTTGTGAATGATATAATGTGCTACTAATATAAAAGCACCTTAAAGGTGCTTTTTATATGCATGCTGGGCATGTCAATGAATCTCCATTTTTATCTATTGTTATATTCAATATATATTCAATTGCTTTATGTGACCAAGTTTCAGGTGTAGGCGATTCATTTATATATTGTGGCGCACATGACTTCAGCATTGGAGTACTAATACTCCCTCCAGGATCTAAAGCAACTACAGCCATGCCATGGGGTAATTCCAGGGCCATAGATTTAGTGATACCTTCAATAGCAAATTTCGAGGCACAATATGGCGCAAGCTCAGCCTCACCTTCTCTCCCCCAACTAGAACTCATATTAATGATAATTCCTTCTTTCCTAGCTACCATCGCTGGAACAAATGCTCTTATTACATTTACTACACCATTCACGTTTACATTCATTACATTTTCGAATTCTTGAGCCGTAATTTTCCAAAGTTGTGCATTTTGATTTACAATCGATGCATTATTTATTATCATATCGGGAGCTGTATGTGTATTAAGTATATAATTTGCCCAATTGTTAACTTGCTGAGAATCTGAAACATCAATTACTTGGAAATCATGTATTTTACTGTACTGTTTTTTTAGTTCTTCAATTTTATCTTTTGAACGTCCACAACCATATATGTTCCACCCTAATTCATGAAATCGATCAACCATCGCACGCCCTAACCCTTGTGTCACGCCTGTAATAATTACAGATTTACTAATTTCTTTTCGCTTCATTTCTCTCATCCTCCTTTCCTATATCTTACTCTCTTCATTTTTATTCAGCGATTTACTATAGTATCAACTCAACTCATACTTTAGTAATGGTTTTGATATTGTATACATAAACCAAAAAAGTAACCATCATGGTTACTTTTTGCTATATATCTAAAAATTCATTGTTTATTTCATTATTGTTTTTACATTTCAACTTCTCTTTTCCACATTTCTCACACTGGTAAATATAAACTACACCTAATGTACCTTTTTTAAAATCCTCATTATCCTGCATCTTAATAAAAACATATTTATGTTTACAATGCGATTCACCCAAATAATTTTTAAACCACTTTTTCAACACAACACATTCCACCTTTATGATAGAACCTTTATTTAGCTGCTTTATTACATACTTTTATTTAAATGTTCAATCTCATCTTGCAACTTTTTAAATTGCTCAAAATGCATGGTAATAGATTGGCTACTACCATAATCAACATTTTGTTTCACTAATATAACACCCGTATCATGAAAAAGCGCTTCAAGTTCTTTCCTAATAGACACTTTCGCAATATGAGCTGTTTTAATTGCAGATAAAATTGCAATTTCATTAAACTTTAATTTTATTTCATTTGGACAAAATGCGTCTTCAACTAATATAACTTCATTACTATAAATTAGTGCAACAAGATTACTTGATTTGGCATCTGTTAAATCAACTTTTTTCATAATATCTTTCATTACATTTTGCCTCCTTTATTTTCATATATATCGATTATACAAATTTTTTTAAAAAATTACTCAACTTTATTATATTAATTTTAACACACTTTTATTGAAATCCATGCTCCAAACGTTTTACTATTCCACAATTTTTATTATATGAACCATCTGGACTATAACTCCATATAGTAATGTTAACAACTTATTATAAAGCAGGTGAAAATTATGCCATCAGTTGTAGGAAATTTAGTTGTACAAAATAGTAATGGATCATTTAACTTAGGTGATTTCTACAACGTTTCTCCGAAAGAAAATACGAAAGCTTATAATGGTTCCGGCGCATCAAACGTTGGTTTTGTTGTTAATACTTTTAGCGGTGTTAGCGCGACCAATACATTTGATTCTGACCTTGCAGATCAAAACCAAGTGGGTACAGCCTAATCTTATGTTCAACTTTTTGTATAGAAAATTTTAATTTGTCTATACTATAATCAGGCTGTTTGACAGCTCTTATCGATTTTGGAGTACCCTATCTTTTTCTCCCTTTCCCTGGGGCTCAGCAGCTAGCACAAAGCTAGCTGCTTTTTCTTATATTATTTGTCTCATAAATCAGAAATAAAAAAAGCTGCCATTTAAATATTCAGCTTCTTTTACATTATTTCAATAATATCCATAGCGTTAAATACGTAAGTTTTATAAAAGGCGTCTGTACAAATTACAATTTGTTTTACCGGATTGATATGTACAACAGTCATGTAGCTTGTTAATATGTAACCATCTTCAAAATATGTTACCAATATTTCTTTCTCAGACAGTAATGACGTTAATAATTTATCAGAAATCCTCTCTTTTGCTTCATTTGTTAAAAGCGGTTTTTGTACTTTTAATTTCTCTCCAATAATCTTTCTCATATTTAAAAGTTGTTCGGACATTACTGTAAACGGAACCCACTCTCTTTCTTCTTTTTGTATCTTTACATCGTTCATTTTTTATCTCCTTGATCATTTATACATTTATTTATTCATGCTATCCCTTAGTTATTTTTAATACTTACTAAACTCGAATTTACTTCTAAACTATAATTAGGTTACCTCTCAAAAGAACATTCGTTCTTATTATACACGAACTTACGTTCCTTTGAGAAGAGCTATACTTATTATTTCTTAACAAAAAACATAATTTTATTTATCTCCATATTTTTTCCTTTATCAAATAAACTTTTCATTTCTTATATAAAATGCATATAAAAACTAAAAGGCGACTTCACACAAAGTGAAATCGCCTTTTTCTAAAAAATATTCAAAGCTTATTTTTCTATCCTAACTAATGTTCTTTCTGGAATACATAATTCATCTATATTAAAATGATTTATTTTTAAGTTCAATTCCCCTACTCGTTCCTTATCTTCATCACCAACCCAACAACTAAATAATTCGAAATAGTCTCCATCTTCCAAATAACTTTCCATAATCTTGCATAAAGTTAAAAGTTTTTCTTTCGCTTCTTTTTTTTCCTTTACATTTTGCCACTCGACAAGTTCAATTCCCCAATTAGTTGAAACCTCATATGTGTAATTTGTTTGGAATTGATAATCTTGTACAATTTCAAGCATACTTTCATCTGAAAAACACGGTCCAAAAACAATTACATCATTAGAATCTGGATCCGTTAACGGAATTTCTACATTACAGCCTATGTAACTTGCTAAACTCATTTTATACTCCTTCAATATTCGTATAAAAAATACTTCATAGTATATTTATTTACTCAAATATAAAATCCCTGCCTAAACGAAAAAGTTTTAAATTTTTATCGTTTATTAACCATCTATAACTGAAAACATATACTATGATGAACGAACTCACAAAGCATAAGAAAAGAGAGCATTTACAACACTCTCTTTTCTTACATACTCTATGGAACTTTACAAAACTGAATCAGTGATTTTTATTATTATATTTTATTACATATACTTAGGTTGTACTATTATATGTAACTCTCTCTCTGTATCCGCTTTTTTCGGATGACGAAAATAATTAAGTTCGTACTTTAACACTTTATACTCAACCATCCCAATTTTAATCCCTTTCGTTTCTTTTAATATAACTAATAAATCACTTATATTTTCATCATATGACTCAAAAATTTTCGCTCCGCCCTCTCCTTGAAAGATTACTTTCATATATTCTCCCCACCTTAATTTATTGATGTGGTAAATGATGCGTTTAAAACGATTCATTCTTTATCCTAAAATTTTCACAACAAAAAGAACATCCTTTCCAATCGAATGCTCAGCTTTTTACTAATTATCCATGTTAAATATTTATTCAAAAACATTATATGTATTATTTTTTAAATTATGTTCGATATTCATTATTAAAGAGTAAATATATGTAATAAACTTGCATAATGAAAACCGTAGAATATCCACTTTCGTTGAAATAATTATAAACCATAATTTTCCATTGTAATTCTTAATATTTAAATGTAATATTGTATTGTCTTACTATCTATTTATAACTCACACACTAATTAGAAAAGGGAACTCTATATGAGTTCCCTTTTCTAATTATGATTACAGTCATTATTTCTTTTCTAGAAATTTAAATGTATCTTTAAATTCTTTATTATTCACTTTAATATCAGCATCTTTCAATAAATCATTGACTACTTGTTGTTTCCATTTACCTGTCGTATCTTGTAGTCTTTGTTGTTCTATATCTTTACGAATTTTATCCTTTACTTCATCAAATGGCTTCAATTCTTTTTTATCCGTCACTTTAATAATATGGTAACCGTAAGTTGTTTTAACCGGATCACTTACTTGGCCTGCATCTAATTTATACGCAGCTTCCTCAAATTCTTTCACTGTTTGCCCAGGAGCAAAACCAGATATTTCCCCGCCCTGTTCCTTTGAACCAGTATCCTCTGAATACTGTTTTGCTAAGGCAGCAAAATCTTCACCATTATTTACTTTCTCCTTTATTTCTTTAGCCGTTTTTTCATCTTTCACTAAAATGTGACTTACTTTCATTTCTGGTTTATAGTTATTTTTCACATCTTTATCTGTAACTGTTGCTTTAATCGCTTTCTCAAATGCAATTTCTGGCTTCATTTTTTCTTTTAATTCATCTTCGTTTTTCAATCCAAGTTGTTCTAAAGTCGATTTAAAGTTCTCACCCATTTTATCTTTTGCTTCTTCTACTTTCTTTTTTGCTTCCTCATCTGAAACTTTATATTTATCTAACAATGTCTTACTTAACATCATTTGATATAAAGTACTTTCTCCATATTGTTGTCGTAATTCTTTACTTAATTCTTTCTCTGTAACATTCCCTACTTTTGATGTTACTACGTTGTCTGAGGAACCACATGCAGATAATGCTAGCATCACGCATGAAATAATTGTTCCAATAAATATTTTTTTCTTTTTCAATTCAAATACCTCACTTTTATCATTATACAAATTAACTATACACAGTCATTGTGAAAACAGTGTGTTTTCTACATGTAATTCATTTCATATGAGTAGACTATGTATCATGTATTTTCATTTTTAAACGTAAAGAGTCTTCTTACTATTATGTATAGTAAGAAGACTCTTTACATACTCCTTAAAAACAATACTGCCGCTATAGTTACTTAATAATTACATGTTTTTCAGGTATCCAACTATTCTGCCCGATATCTACCGCATTTCCCACTCTACCCCACACTCGAAAAGATGTCGATCCATCTATATTCCCTTTATAATTCATACATTCAGGCTCTTCATAATAATTTACTCCGTAACCGACAGGATATTTCGAAGTTGCATAAAACCATTTCACATTAAAATGTTTTAAATATGCCCACTGCTTATCGGTCTCTAAACAAATCATATCTTGCTCACCGCCTCCCCAATAACCTGTTAAGATTAAATATGGAATTTTCTGAGTGAGTGCACCTGTAAATTGAGGGGTCATGGGAGTTTCATATAAATTTATTCCGTATCCATCAGGATATTTCGAAACTGCAATACCAATGCCATTCGGTTGCTGTGTATACACTATGTTAGATTGATTTGCTTTGTTGGAATCTATAAACCAAGAAAGTGACTTATTTCCTACTAATCGATTCAGATCACATTTCCCAATCCCAGGAACATTCCCTGAATCCGTATATTGCCACATATCGCATGGATATGCTGGCTTATTCCCTCCATAACGAGGGATCCATACGAAATCAGCTTCAATATTACATGCTCCAAATGATAAATACGTGTGATGCCCTACGTATAATCCTACTTTTTCCGCACCTAAACGGCGTAATTCATCAATAAATGCCTGTGTCCCGCCTTGCATATCTACCATCGTTTGAACTTCTATGTCCGCTACCCAAAACTTAGCAGATTGATCACCACGATTCCAAAAATCTTGTGCCTCTTTCTTTGCATCAGCAATAGATATAAAACGGCAAAAAGCATAATTACCGAATGGGATACTATGCTTTTTCATTTCACTAACATAATTTTGATACATAAAATCCACCGTATTAGAGCCATCTTGAACTCTAGCAATCACTAAATCTAGCTGAGATGCTGCAATATCCCAATTAATAGTTCCATTCCATTTTGAAATATCTACAATATACCCCATACATTCCAGCTCCTTTTGAATGTCTTATTCATAGCTTGTTTTATTGCAAGCCTCCTCTCTCTAAAACTAGCTATCTATAATATAAATAAAAAGAATCTTTACTGTTTTTCAAAATATATTCTCTTTCAGAAATATTTCTATCAACTTTAACATGTATGCCACATAAAACATTCGAAATATACCCTACTATTCATTTATTATGTAATCTCGTCCTATCAATCATTTTTACAGATATTAAAAAAAATCTCCTGTATTATTAAATTATAACTTTCAGTATCGATTTCCTTTCAACTAAAAAATTTCATCCCTCATTTTCTATATATTCTTAAGTCAAAATTACTACCTCTACATGAAATTTGAGATTTAGAAAAATTTTAATTAATTGAAGTTTACTCCTATTAAATTGCAATTTTCCAACCTGAACACTATTGGTGCATAAAAAAGACATTTTCTATTACTGAAAATGTCTTTTTACAGTTTAATAAAACAACTTTGGTGCTAAATCTGTATTTTGTAATTGTGAGTTTTCACTGCTCATAACACAACTTGTGGAAAATAGAATTGGGATACCACAAACCTCATCATTCATTACATCACGAAACACATTGGCAGCAACACCTGTAAACGTTTGACATAAGTTAGAAATATCGTCATTGAAAAACTGAATGACTTCCGCAGCGAAAACCGGAAAAACAACATTCGGTCCGCCAGGGAACTGAGGCTGTACCACAACTTGTTCAAAATAAGGATTATTTTCTAGTGCTACTTGAAATAAATGAGCTATTTCAAATGCATCTAGTGGACAAGGAAATGGATTTACAATTTCATTCTCATTATTCGTTACAATAACTGTCACACTTACATTCCCAAATTGTACAAAAGATTTTAAAAGCGTTGCTAATGCTCTCGCTTTTTCGTTGCTTAACGCATGCACTAAAATAATATAATTACCACCAACAGGAATAAGCGGCCCAACTGTAACAGTTGGATCAGCACCTATTGAATTTTTTAATTCATTAAAATATGTGATCCACGGTGGCGAAAGCTGAGCTTGTACATTTTCTTCCACTATTTTATACTACCCCCTTATACCATTCTTACTAACATAATATGTAACAAACAAAAAAATGCATTAGTTATATTAACCATTTGCGTATTTATTGATTATATTAATTAAACATTTTATTTTCCATTCTCAATTTCCCCTTTACATCTTTAAGCACTTTTACTACTATAAAATTCTTTATTATAAGCAAATCCACTGAAATTTCATATTATACTAATACGACTCTATATCCATTAAATTATAATACTCAATATTAGGAGCTGATTTCATGGAAAAAAAACCTATCGTGTTCAAAATCCCACCAAATTCAAAGCTAAAAATTACATTTTTCGGTCCTTGTAACGAAGTAATTACAAATGTGTCTATAATTAATCAACTATGCACCCCTAAATGTCAAACTATCACGCAATACCCAGACTTTCAGAAATATGTAACGGAAGTACGATCGCTATCCCGTTGTTAGTCCGCATAATGCACGATTTTCACAACTTTATTACCTAAAATAACCGAGAAAGAAAATAACTGCATTCCTAGACTAAAATTACTCATGTTATGATATTCCATTGATAATTCATTGATTTTTTACACGTTTTTATGAAAAGAACATATATTATCGTATGGAGATTATCCACTCATAAAACCTATCTTTCTTTGGAGCGTACTTTTTATGTATGCTCTTTTTTTATGTAACCGTTCCCCTTCTAAATTGACCAACAATATATTAAAATTCTTTATATACTCAAGGAGGTCAAATATGTTCAAGTTGCATCCAATACTACTCATCTTAGGATTGATTTTGTTTTTATATAGTGTAATCGCCTTTATGCTATTCTTTTCAGTGTATTAGCATTCCCTACACAAATCTATGTTCAATATATAATTTCTATATGGTAAAGAAAAAACATAATGATACGATCTTTTATGTATTCCGTCTTTCTTGTTCTATAAGAAAACTAGTAAACTTACTAACAATGCGTTTTTACAAGCATGTTACTTATTATTCTGTTTATTATCTGAAGAAGGTTGAAGCCCCTACAAATTAAACTACGCTTTACCTATTTACTTATATATTTTAGAAAAACAATAATAATCCCCCACCATTTGGTAAGGGGATTAACTAAACCTACTAAAAAACATTTAATAATCAGTTTTATTTAGTTGGAGAAGGAAATCTTGCCGCTTCAAAGTGAACCGTATTTACACCATTAACATTTTGTACAATTACGCCAGCAATACTACTTTCTGCAAAAACTTCAACTAAATCTCCTGCTTCTAATTGAAGAATAGTAGTTACGGAAACATCATTATTAAAAAATACTCCTGTTCCAAAGAAATCATTATCTATCGCTATTGCCGGATTGCCATTTACACGAATTTCTACTCTAGCTCTGTAATTTACATTAAAATCATTTGGAGAAAATGTTATATTTCCTAATACACTATATACCCCTCTAGTTTTCGGAGTAAAAATCGACGTTACTGGATTATATTCATTCGCTAGATCAAATTGTTCATTTTGAAATAATACTTTAACAGGAGTATTTGCTAGAACAGGTTGATTAACTGTATTCACAGCTCTAAATGCCGATGCCCTTACAAGCTCCTCTTTCTTATCATCACAACACTTCACCTTTACATACTTCCTATCACATTTACTACTTTTCCTATAACAATCATGACTTTCCTTTTTGTAATCTTTACAATACTTACAGTAATAATAAGACATAGTGAGTCCCCCTTTACACTTATTTTTACATAGTATGCTATATAGATTAGAATAGCTTGGACGACCTGTTACTATTTTTAATAGATTAAAAAACCCTCACCATTTCGGTGAGGGTTTACCTTTAAGCTTCTGCAAACTCATTGTTTAATGACTTTATTTAATTGGAGAAGGAAATCTTGCTGCTTCAAAATGTGCACCATCTTCTAAAGGACTTAAAACTCCATCTATACTACTTTGTGCATAAATCTCAACTTCATCCCCTGCATTCAATTGAACAATCGTCGAAACACTTACGACATTTCCAAAACTTATTGGACCAAAAAAGTCATTATCTATAGCTATCGCTGCGTTTCCATTCACACGAATTTCTACACGCGCTCTATAATTTAAAGTTGGATCGTTTGGAAAGAAACCAATCGTTCCAATAATAGAATATACACCTTTAGTCTTCGGCATAAAAATAGATGTTGCTGGATTATACTCATTCGCTAAATCAAATTGTTCATTTTGAAATAACACTTTCACAAAAGTATTAGCAGGAACATTTTGATTCACAGTATTTCTAGCTCTAAATGCCGATGCTCTAACAAGATTGTCCTTGTTATCATGACACTTACTAGTGTTCTTACAACAATCATGATGCTTATTTTTATACTCCTTACAATACTTACAGTAGTAATAACAAGACATACTGATTCCCCTTTCAAACTTATTACTATATATTATGTAAGATTGATTTATAAGGTTTGGACTAGCTATTTTTATTATTCATAAGGGCGCTATTAACCTGCACCCTTATTTATATACACCACTTCATTCCTTACTAGTTATAAGTTGTATACAGTCCCATATGGAATAGTCAGAAAAGAACTTCCGTACGGTGTAACTTGATGTACTGGGTAAAAATACTCTACGGATGAATAATACGGTTGTACACCTTGCTGCTGCATTTGCAATTGTTGTTGCATTTGCAATGCTTGTTGAATAGCTTGGACTGTACTTTGTGCTCCACTATACGTTATAGATGTACCATACGCTGGTCGCATACCAGTTTCAGAATTAAAATATGAATAAAACATGATTTTCAACTCACTTCCGTATAAGTCATTACAAATTATATTATGATTCTTTATTTCAGTGGGTACTATAAAGCTAGTTCGCTCGCTTATATTCAAATGACAAAATAAAAAAGTAGCTGCTAGACTACTTTGACTCCATCTTATCACCAAATGAAATGATATACATATTCTCCTGTTACGCGCTCATTAATTCCCGCAACCCTAACGAACCTAAGTAAATCCGCTCCTTGAAGGAAATATACCGAAATCGTAACCGGTACTTGTGACCACATGAATTGATAAAGCTCATTCACTCTCTGATTCGTCGTAACGATTAAATCATTTACAGGTCCATGATTCCATGCAGAGGTTTGAACTGAAGTGAAAGAAAGGTCTTTCCCATTAACCACTATTCTTGATACGCTTTGAGTTATGTCCACAATAATCCCCTCCAACATTACAAAAATTGGACCTTTTTTAGTTCATATTATTATAAATATTCTTGACTGTAATAAATGTTTAAGGCAAATCCCTAATAAAGTGAAACTTTAATCAGCCCTCACCAATCGGGCTTTTACGGGCAGCCCGACTCCACCTAACTTCTTTGCTTCCGCTGAATTTTGAGGTTTGGATCTTACTGCCCGACAAATAGCGGGATAATTTTTTTTATCCATATCCCTTAATTCCCATTACAACCATATAATTTCTAACCTTATTCAATTTTTGTAATTAAAATAAAAAATAGCTAATTCACTACTTAAAAAGTAAAAAAAGCATCAGATTGACTAGTATGTAGATGGTTAAATGAATGTAAAATGTTTTTAAATTATCTACTCTTTTTTTAGTTTGGAAGTAACTCTCATCTCGTCCCATCTTTATACACCACTTTCTTAATCACACTGAACGCAATATTCAATTGATGAGTTTGTCATTTCGTTACCTCCAATTAACGCCTTTGTTCAATGTAGTAATTTTCTTGTATAATAAAAGTTAATTAATCTAGAAGGGACTGACTTATGCGCAGATATCAATATTTTTAATCTACCTATCATTACAACATAACGGAGGTAAAAGTATTGATTACAGAACTACACTCACAGAGATTATATTTAAGGAAAATGAAAGCATCTGATTCACTAAGTATGTTTAAAATATGGTCTGATCCTGATGTTACTAAATTCATGAATATAAGTAATTTCACTGATGAGAACCAGGCAAAAGATATGATTCAATTCCTTAACGAACTCGCTCAAAATAATAAAGCTATACGTTTTACTATTATTGAAAAAGAATCTAATCATATTATCGGTTCATGTGGCTATAATTCCTTAGATTTTGAAAACTCAAAGACTGAGATTGGCTATGATATTTCAAAAACATTTTGGGGTAAAGGATATGCACCTGAAGCAATATCCTCTTTATTAGATTATGCTTTTACACATCTAAAACTAAATCGTGTTGAAGCAAAAGTTGAACCTGCAAATGTAAATTCCATAAAAGTATTAGAAAAATTAAACTTTACTTTTGAAGGTACTCTGAGAAAGAGCGAAAAATCAGCTGGAAAGCTTATCGATTTAAATATCTATTCGAAATTAATAAGCGATTAATTTTAGTCCCTCTGCCCATACTCAATCAAAGTGTGGGCTTCTTTAATTTCTGTATAAAATTCAAAAGTTTGACACAATCCTGGAAAAAGCTTATAAAGAAAAGTGAGGTTTCGTTATTTTCACACTTAGTAGCGCAGTCATGTTACATACAATTTTATAAGTGTGAACGAACTACAAAACTAAAAAACAAATAATAAGTTTGCAACATGTTTGCAAATACGAATTTTGCATATAAATTCGTGTGATATTGAAAGGAGTTTTACTTATGAAAGAAATTAAAACAGAACAAGAATTCAAAGACATCATCGCAAGCGAGGAGCCTGTAGTTGTTAAGTTCTTTACTACATGGTGCCCAGATTGCGTACGTATGGACAACTTTATCGGAGATGTAATGGAAGAGTTCAATAAATTTGAATGGTACTCTATCAATAAAGATGAGTTTCCAAGTATCGCTGAAGAGTATCAAGTAATGGGTATTCCAAGTTTACTTGTATACCAAAACGGTGAGAAGCTAGGCCACTTACATAGTGCTAATGCAAAAACAGAAGAGCAAGTTACTGAGTTTTTAGAAGCATACTAAAATGAAAGCCCTCTGGAAAATATTTTTCAGAGGGTTTTCATCTATTTTCACAATTATCTTTTGAATTTTTTCATCGTTTAATGAATTACACCTTGTCATGATAAGAATAATACGTAGTAAGAAAAGTATTCGTTTCCTCATCCATCTACCCTCCTATCTCTTTAGTAAATAAACTCCAATTAGGTTCACACCTTGACTTTGTACTTTTCAACATATTTTTCCTTTACGAAACTTTGTTATCCCCTTCTTAAAAAGCTATAAAACGTCAACAATGTTTGTATAGACCCACACGACTTTCGTTTGATACTCTATTTATAGAAAGAAATTCCTTTAAAGAAAGGTG
Source organism: Bacillus sp. BR3(2024) (assembly GCF_039134555.1). NCBI lineage: Bacteria > Bacillati > Bacillota > Bacilli > Caryophanales > Bacillaceae > Bacillus > Bacillus sp. BR3(2024). The sequence goes on along the minus strand of NZ_CP152433.1, from coordinate 2,142,953 downwards.
AGTGATTAAAATGGATACTCTTTCTCATAAAGAAGCTGATAAAGGTGCTATTGTCAGCATTATGGCCTACATATTTTTATCCTCTATGAAAATCATCATCAGTTATATTACCCTCTCTAGCGCATTACGCGCTGACGGTTTAAATAACTTAACGGATATCGGTGCTTCTTTAGCGATATTAATTGGTCTAAAAATATCTCGTAAACCTCGTGACCCAGATCATCCGTATGGGCATTCGCGTGCCGAACAAATCGCATCACTTGTTGCGTCCTTCATTATGGCAACAGTCGGATTAGAAGTTGTTATTAGTGCCATTCAATCTTTCTTAAATCCGAAACAAGCAGCGCCTAATGTACTCGCTGCATGGGTTGCTTTATTTTCTGCTGTCGTTATGTACTGCGTGTATTTGTATACGAAAAAAATTGCAGCACGAACAAAAAGTAAATCATTAGAAGCCGCTGCAAAGGATAATTTATCAGATGCACTCGTAAGCATTGGTACCGTAGTAGGTATTGTCGGTTCTCAGTTCCAAATGCCTATTTTAGACCCTATTGCCGCTTTAATTGTCGGTCTTATTATTTGTAAAACTGCATGGGAGATTTTCGTAGAATCTTCTCATATGCTAACAGATGGAATTGATCCTGATAAAATGGAAGAATACGCTGATGCTATTGAGCATATTGGCGGTGTGGAAAACATTGTAGATATTCGAGCACGTATGTATGGGAATCAAACGTACGTTGATATTACAATTGAAGTAGATGCTCGCATGGATGTTGGAGAAAGTCACTGTATTACCGACAACATCGAAGCTATGCTGCGCAAAAAATTTGGAATTTACCATGCACACATTCATGTTGAGCCAATGAAAAAAGAACCTATTATGACATAGGTTCTTTTTTTATGAACGTTTTATGGAATATAACACATAAAACGAGCCAGCTACCGCCAGCTGCCCATCCTGCTAATATGTCAGATGGATAGTGCACGCCAAGATATATTCGGCTAACTGAAATAGATAATACAACAAAGCTTGCTATAAGAATAATTAACAATTTTTTATGCAACGAAATACGCTCTTCAGTAATTGTGACGTATGCAATAAATCCTAAAAAAGCAGTAGCATTCATCGTATGACCGCTCGGAAAACTATATCCAGTTGCAGTAACAAGCTGCGTAACATCAGGTCTTGCTCGTTCGTACCATAGTTTAAGCATACTGTTTAAATAACGAGATCCGTAGTAATTAATTGTTAGAAGTAACGCACTAAGCAACTTTTTTCTAACGAGAAAATACATTACAAGAATAATGAGTAATGGAAAATATATTCTTTTGGAACCGATAAAAGACACCCAAGTAAAATAGGTCGTTAAATAATCGTTTCGAAAGCTTTGAATAAAATGTGCGACTATATTGTCAAAGTTCTCAATACAAGCGGTATGATACGAAAGTGATAATACGACAAAACAAATGAGTAACGTAAAACTTAGCAAGTATAAATGTCGATATCGTTTCACATACATAACCTCACTATGCAAAAAAATGGAGCGGTTGTTTTAGTTTTCCTCTCCATTTCTTTTTTATGCATAGTTTATTAAAAAATATAATTATTAATTTTTTGCTTCATCTCAGGGATATCTTCTCTTGTTACGGTAAAACGAATCACCTTCTCATCAAGATCAAGCGCCTCAGCGAATAATCCAGCTAAACCACGGGATTTTCTATCTACTTCCATAATAATTTCTAGTCGGTCGTATGCACGTGGCAAGATTAATAATTCTAATTCATCTAATTTCCCATAATGCTCTCCAGAAACCGGAATAAACTCAAATTCTTGTGCGAATGGAACTTGCTTACGTAATCGATGCGGTAATTCTTCACATTCTATATGACGTGCTTTAAACCCTAATTCATTTACACTATCTAAAACACTACTTAATAATGCATTGGGTAACACTTGAACGTAGTCGCGGTCACTTGGGTCTATACTATGTTTAATATCAAGACCTGTATGAATCCAAACCGTTTTCATACCAAGTGTAAGTGGTGCTTCAATTGGCATTGGAAAAGAAAATGGAATTTCAACTTTTTCATTCGGTTCTACAGAAAAAGGTTCTGTTAAGCGTACTCGCTCTAAATCATATGTTGCTGTTACTTTTTTATCATCCACTTCTCGTACATACGACGTCGATAATGTTAAGTAAATGCTTTCAATTTGTTGGCTAACTGAACCTCCAGTTATATGAACCTTTCCAACTATTTCTTCCCCAACAATATACTCATCTTTTTCAAGAACAGTATCTACCTTTGCACTTCCAATACCAACGCTTGCTAAAAACTTTTGAAACATGGAGTCTCCATCCTTTCTAAAGCAGAAGCTACATCTTGTTTTAAATCTTGTACATTCTCATAGTACGGCGTTTTTATTTGTAACATTCGCATAAGCATTTCACGATTATAATGTTCCAAAGTTAATTCTTCGTACCATGGTTTTTCCTGTTTTTCATTAGATTCATATCCTGCATATAATAAAAATAATGAGAAATGACCGAGCGCATAAAAGTCGCTACGAAAGTGAACTTCTCGCATCAAAGCTTGTTCACCTTCGTAAGTTGTAGCTCGCTCATCATCTTCACCTTTCCATTTAGCCAATCCAAAATCGATAATACTAATTTGATTTTCTTTCATTAGTATGTTTGGAATGCGTAAATCTCGATGAATAATGCCTTCACTATGAAACACCGATACAATTTCTAATATTTCATATAAAATCTCAAAAACTTCGCGTTCTGTATATACATACCCATCTATGAAAATATAATCTTCAAAATTTTTACCAGGCATGTACTCCATCACAAAGAAGCTCTTTTTCTCCCATAGGAAATGATCATATAGACTAGGAATTGCATGATGATTTAATGTTTGTAAAATCATTTTCTCTTGTTCAAATGATTTTCTACCAGACTCATATCTTTGTTTACTTTGTCTTAATTGTTTTAAGACTTTATATCTATTTATTTGTAAATCATTAACGACATATGTAACCCCATAACTGCCCATTCCAATTACTGATTCAATTTTATAACGCTCTGCAACAATTGTATTTTTTCGCAGTGGTCTATCAAATAATGCTAGTACACGACGCCATTTCATCAGCTACTTGAAAAGAAGCTACGGCTTTTACGTTTTCTTTTATAATGTTGATGTCCATAACCAGATGAACGTCGTTTATAATCGCTACTTGAATACGAGCGCCCTCTACGACGATAATCACTACTTGAATACGAACGATATTTTTTCTTTCCTAATAAAGAATCAATAATTTTTTTGAACATTCCTTCACCTCTTGAGTAAAATTTCCTTTTCATTATACCAATAATTATTGACTATATTTGTGACAGGTTTGTAAAGAGTAAAAAACGACGAGTTATGCCCGTCGTTACTTTCATTCATCCTCTTCATCAAAAACTTCATCAATCATGCATTTCTCTAATAAATACTCAAATGTAATATCTGCGAGATCTTCAATTTCTTCTCGTTTTGGGACGTACCCTCTTTCAATTAGTTGCTCATAAAAAAACTCCGCAATCTCTTCCGTATCAATCACGACTTCAATTTCCTTCATGAGCATCACTCCTTTATTTCTGTTTTATGAAAAAATCTCAAAATTATGTATATGAGATTAGAAAAATAGATTTTATTTTTTTATAGGTCATAAGCTTTGGACGAGATGCATACGATTGTAGTACAAGCTATTCAAAGGGGGAAATAATAATGGAAAATCAATATGAAGTAGGACAAACAAAAGAAGAGTTCATGCATGAAGATCAATGGGCAGACTCTCTTATAAAGTGGCTTTTTATTTTTTTAATAGTTGTAGGCATACCTTATACTGCATATGTTGTTGTTCAATTTATTCTCTCTTTCTAGTTAACTATTTTTTCTCTGTCAATTTAACTAAATAATTATGAACAACATCCATTACAATTTTATATTCTTCATCTTTAAATGTATCGAACAATAATTGATAATCGTTATAAATATCAAGTAATCCATCAATGATTTCTTGACGATTCGTCTTAACACTCACTTTTTTCGAGTTGTTAATTGACTTTAACTTTCCTAAATCTAATTTATTCATACCTGCTTTATCTTGTTTCATTTTCTTCAAAATTGCATTTGCCGTTTGAGCATTGGCGAGTAACGTTAAATCTGATTCATCCGCTTCTAACCATTCACCATCCGTAATCCGTGACAATTCATAAATTGTATCTTCCCATGCGTCATTCTTATATCTCCATACTTCTGTACGAAAACCAACAATACGGAAAACATCTTTATCATATCCAGTTACTTGCACAAGATCACCAAACGTGAAATTATAATTTAATTCAATCCACTCCGTATCGCCCTTTTTCATATCTTGCTCTGTAACGTGCTGCAATGTTTGCTCTACGTAAAATCCATCGTGATTATTGACTTCGTATACATAAACTCCATCTAAAACCTTCATATTTGTGATTTTCCCAACGGTTCCATATAGCGTAATCACGACTATGTCCCCTACGTTGTATTTAGGTTGTTTTTTTCTTGCCATCTCTATCTCTCCTTTTTTTGACGTCGTGATTTTGATATCAGTATATGCAACCTACATAAAAACGCTTATCACAGAAGCTTATATTCATAAATTTTTTCAATAAAAAATATAATCTTATAAAATTTACATTGCACTCAAAAAAAAGCTAGTAACTAGACTAGCTTCAAATCAACAAATTTCATAATAAAAAACATACAGAATACTTCACTTTAAATAAAGTAATGTATTCTGTATGTTTTCAAATAGTTTTTATCTATCTTGTATGTATAAATCCCAGGCTTCATCAAATATAGACATACTTTCTAGCATTCCGCTCAACTCTAAGTATGAACTAATTTCATCATAGTCTTCAGATTGCTTCGGAAAACTTAAATCATCATACATCGCCTCTGCTAAATCTGAAATTTCATTTCTAAATAAAGCTGCACGATGCTTCATCATATAATGGTAAAATGTCTTTTTCAAAAATATTCCCTACCTTTCTAACTTGGGTACATTATACAAGGCAAAAAAGAAAAAAACCAGCATAAAAGCTGGTTAAAAGTCGAAATAATTTCTTTTTAATAGACGCGGTCTTCCCATTAATTCTTCATATGTTAGTTGTTTTGGTAAATCTTTCGTGTAAATTAAGAATAATTGATCTTCAATTTCTTTTACTGTATGGTCTGATTGATAGTCCATCCCGCACGAGGAACAAGAAATACATGGTGTCTCTTGGATTTCAATGGCTTTCGTACCATCTGGTAATTCCCAATATACAGTATTCAAGCTTTCTTTCGCTTCTGTACTGTCACACCACATACAATTCATACTGCATCACCCTCAGTTTTTTTGTCGTTTTCTTCTAACTTAGCCATTTGTGCTTGATATTTTTTATCTTTTAATTGATCGCGCTTATCACGTTTATCTTTTAAAGATGCATGAGTATCATTATCTTCGTAGTCTTTACGACGGTTCATACGCTGTAAGTCGTCTGGAACGAGGTTAAATTTCTTATCGCTCATAAGACCTGCGATACCAACATCTGAACGTTTTTCTTCGTAGTTCGGATAAATCTCTTTAAAGTATCCTTCCGCTCTTCCTGGAATATAGCTCTCTGGCTCTGGATACGTCGTAATAACACCTTCAAAGTTACGAAGCACAACTTTATCTGCACTTTGTGAGATTAAATAGTTTGGCTGAAGTGCAATTTTACCGCCTCCACCTGGCGCATCAACAACGAATGTCGGAACAGCATAACCAGATGTGTGTCCACGTAAACCTTCAATAATTTCAAGACCTTTAGATACTGGTGCACGGAAGTGACCGATACCTTCAGATAAGTCACATTGATAAATGTAGTATGGACGTACACGGATTTTTACTAAGTCATGCATAAGTTTTTTCATAATTGGAACGCTGTCGTTAATACCAGCTAAAATTACTGCTTGGTTTCCGACTGGAACACCAGCATTCGCTAACATTTCACATGCCTTTTTCGATTCTTCAGTAATTTCAATAGATGTATTGAAATGTGTATTTAACCATACTGGATGGTATTTTTTAATAATGTTACATAAGTTTTCTGTAATACGTTGTGGGAATACTACTGGTGCTCTCGTTCCGATACGAATAATCTCAACATGCGGAATCTCTCGTAAATTTTTTAATACATATTCTAAAATTTTATCGTTAATTAGAAGTCCGTCACCACCGGAGATTAATACATCTCGTACTTGTGGCGTTTCACGAATATAAGCAATTGCATCATCTAATTGTTTCTTCGGTACACCCATTCCAATTTGTCCACTAAAACGACGACGTGTACAGTAACGACAATACATAGAACATTGATTTGTTACTAAGAATAGTACACGGTCCGGATAACGATGTGTTAGCCCTGGAACTGGTGAATCTTCGTCTTCGTGAAGTGGGTCTTCTAAATCATATTTTGTTTTATATAACTCTTCCGAAATCGGTACTGATTGCATCCGAATCGGACAGCGTGGATCATCAGGATTCATTAGCCAAGCATAGTACGGTGTAATGTTTAACGGGATCGTTTTCGTTGAAATTTTAACGCCCTCTTCTTCTTCAGGTGTTAAGTTAATTACTTTTCTTAAGTCATCTAACGTTTTGATCGTATTCGTTAATTGCCAAACCCAATCATTCCATTGCTCTTCAGTAACATCTTTCCATAATTCGATATCCTTCCAGTGACGATTTGGTTTGTATACATCATGTAACATTGCTATTCCCCCTTTTTATACGCTCATCCTTTATATAAGCAATAGTTATGCCAACTTTACATTGTTGATAAGTAAATGTGCGGAGAACCCTATTACATAAGCGAAAAAATATTTTTAAGCGTTGTATGAAATCAATACTTAACATCATATTCATTACTTTTTATATATGTAAACGCTCTTTTATTGGTGCAAACACACAAAAACCGCCGATTATTCGGCGGTTTTGTCGTACTTGCTCAGTTTATATTGAAGCGTTTGACGAGGGATACCCAACATTTTTGCGGCTTGTAATATATTCCCTTCCGTTTCAATCAACGCTTGATCTATTAATTCTTTTTCTGTTTGATGAAGTGCTTCTCTAAGTGGCATTATACCCTTCTTCTTCGAAAACTTCTCTTTCCGAAATGTACGTGGTAAACAATTGGCTGTTAATGTATTCCCTTCTGCAATAATAACAGCATGTTCAATCGTATGTTTTAACTCCCGTACATTTCCAGGCCACTGATAAGCTTGCAGTCTATCTTTCGCTTCCTCATCAATTTGAAGTACACCTTTTTTATAACTTTTATTATATTCTTTCAAAAAATAAGATGCTAATAATAGTACATCCTCAGTTCTTTCACGAAGCGGTGGGATATATAATGAAAATACGTTTAAGCGATAATATAAATCAGTGCGAATTTTATTCTCTCGTAAACATATTTCTGGAGGCTGGTTCATCGCGGTAATAACACGAACATCTACTTTTCTCGTCTTATTATCACCAATTCTTCTAATGACTCCATCTTCTAACACTCGTAACATTTTTGCCTGCAAATCAAGAGGCATTGAATTCAGTTCATCTAAAAATAATGTACCACCATCAACAAGTTCAAATAGCCCAGCTCTTTCAATCGCTCCCGTATAGCTTCCTTTTGTCGTTCCAAACAATAAACTTTCTAATAGCGACTCTGGTAAAGCTGCACAGTTTTGTGCAATAAATGGCTTGTTTTTTCTTTTAGAAGCTTCATGAATTGCTTGTACGAACAGTTCTTTTCCTGTTCCTGTTTCACCATATATTAAAACATTCGCGTCTGTTGGTGCTACTTTTTGTGCTAACTCTTTCGTCTGTTTAAACCGCGTATCATTTGTCACTATCGTCTCAAATGCAGCGTGCTTTTTAATCACTTTTTTTCTAGATGATCGCTTTATTTTCGACTGTAAGTCAACAATTGTGTCAGTAAGCTTTTGAATTGTAGAGTAATCCTTTGCAATTTCAACAGCCCCAGCAATATTCCCATCTATAAAAATAGGTAACGTCGTATTTACTGTACAAACATCTTCACCATTTAAATTTTGATAATGTTGTACCTGATGTACGATAGGTTTTTTTGTATCTAGTACTTTCATCAATGTACTCGTTTCCCTTGATAAAGACGGGAACGCTTCTAACAGATGTTTCCCTAACACTTTTTCAATCTTCGATCCATCGTGTTTTGCAGCTACAGAATTATAAAATATTGTAATTCCATTTTCATCTACAGCGTGTATAGCCTCATCAATACTGCCCAAAATCGCTTCAATGACTTCTTGTGTCGAAACTGCTAGCAATGTCATCCCCCCTCTTGCCGAAAATCCAGCAATTACATGCCGAATTTTCGGCACACCTATGTGCGATTGTAAGCATGACGATTCCGTTCTATAATTTTAATCAATTTCATATTTTCATTAGATAACTCGAAACTCTAATTAGTACGGCTTTTTCAAACACCCAGCTCCACCTAACTGTTTTGCTTTACAGCCAAATTTTGAGGCGGAAGTTTTACTGCTTTCGAATAGCTAGATAGATCTTTCACCCATATATTCATATCTTCCAACTTATCGAAAATGTAGCAATTATTCGCCAGTCTTCCTGTATACGTATAGCCTAATTGATGAAAGGCAGCATTCATTCCGAAAGAAAGCGATCGAGCAATTGTATAGGAGCAGAAAATAGATCTTTCTTGAAGTTCTTCCTCTAATTTAATTAGTAAACTTTTCATAAATCCATGTTTACGGTATTCAGGTAAAGTAGCACAATTCGTTAATTCTGCATTCCCTTCCTTTATGTTCATTTCTGCAGATGCTGTACTAATAATTTTCCCCTCAAATTCATACACATAGTAAATTGTATCGTCTTCTTTTATCGTCTGTAATACATAACTCGCTTCATTTAAAGGTGTCGGATACACTTCAAATACTTTTCCGAATACAGTTGCTAATTCTTCTGCATCTTCTTCAGTCGCTTTTCTCAGCAAAAATTTCTCTGGAACTACTTTTTCTTTTATTTCTTTTCCTTTTACACCGCTTAATATAGTATCTTCCTCAATCCAATGCATACTATTTCGTCTTTCATCATTATTATATTTCACAAAAAAGTATGCATCGTGTCCTTGAAAATAATGAGGTATCGTTGCTTCCAACAAAAAACCGAAAGAGAGCCATGTTGAAACATGCTCTCCCTTTCCTTTAATAATACATTTAGTGAAAGAATGTTTCTCTGCTAGTTCGTCAATTGTCTGTATAATACTTTCAACATTTCCTGTATAGTGATCTACCCGAATACGCTTATTAAAATAATCTAAAACACCTTCTACTGTATAACAATTCGTCTGTTCTCTAAAAGATTCATAGTATTTCATTTTTTCACCTCACACCAATCTAGTAATGTACATGCAATAATTTTTGCGGCAGCTATCATTTTATCAACTTCTATATATTCGTTTGGATAGTGTGCTACTTTCGTCTCTCCTGGACCAAATACTATTGTTGGTACGTTTGCAATTTGTGTAAATAAACCTCCATCAGTCCCCCACGGAGATGCTTCAATAATTGGTTCGTTCCCTTCGATTTCAACAAAGTTGTGATGAAGTGTCGTAATGAGTTCATGATTCTCTTCTAGTTCACCAGGAACCCATCTCGCTCCAAACCATTCTACTTCTACTGGATTTTCAACAAACCAATTGTCCACATCATTTAATTCAGCAATCCAATTCTCAAACTCTTCTTTTGCCGCCTCTATAGTCTCATTCGGCGCAACACCGCATCTTCCTTCTAAAATTAATTCATCGGGAACAGAACTTGGCCAACTCCCTCCTTCAATTTTCCCAATGTTAATTGGAATTGGAATCGGAATTTCTTTAAATAACGGATCTGTAATTCGACTATTTCTTTTCTCCTCTAGCTTTCTTACATGTTCTATAACAAACATACTTTTTTCAATTGCACTAACCCCTTCATAGCGCGTTCCACCGTGTGCAGCTTTCCCTTTTACACGTAGACGAAACCACATGGAACCTTGTTGTTTCGGGAAAAACTTCATATTAGTAGGCTCCGGAATAATGACACCATCTGCCTTATATCCTCGTAATATAGTTGCTAATGTCCCTGCTCCGCCACTTTCCTCTTCTATTACACTTTGAAAATAGATGTCTCCTTTTAATTCAATGTTAGATTCAATAATCGCTTCCATCGCAAGCATAAGTGCGACATTTCCGCCCTTCATATCCGTCGTTCCACGGCCATATATACGATTTCCGATTTTCTCACCGCTATAAGGATGATGTTCCCACTGATTCACATCCCCTTCTGGAACTACATCAATATGCCCATTCAATATCATAGATTTCCCGTCGCCACTTCCTTTTAAAGTTGCTACAATATTTGGGCTATCTGAAAAACTTGTACGGGGTGATACAAAATAAGGATGATCTTTCATTTTAGAAAAAGAAGGCTCCCATATATCGAGCTCTAAACCTAATTCACGTAATTTTTCAATCACAATTGCCTGCGCACCGCTTTCATCACCAGATACGCTCTTTTCTTGAATTAATCGTTTTAAAAATTTCACACTTTCCTCTTCATGGCTCTCAATATAATCACAAACTTGCTTTTTTAATTGCTCCATATATTACATCTCCCTTCATTCAATTACTAGTAAGTTAGAACTAATTTGAAAATCAGCTTCTGTATGTCGTTTTACATCTTCTACTGTGTATGGGCTCATTAATTCTTGTAATATAAGTCCACTCGGAGTTACCTCCATGACTGCCATATCAGTAATAATTAAATCTACACATTTCTTTGAAGTTAATGGCAATGTACACTCTGAAACAATTTTTGCATTTCCGTACTTATCAACATGATTCATCACAACAACGACCCGCTTCGCTTTTTGTGCTAAATCCATTGCTCCACCAATACCTGGAACACGTTTTCCAGGTACAATCCAGTTTGCTAAATCACCATTTTCACTTACTTGTAATGAACCAAGAATCGTTATGTCTAGCAAACCTTTTCGAATCATCCCAAACGCTGTGCAGCTATCGAAATAACTCGCTCCTGTTATAAGAGAAGTTGGTAAACCTGCTGCATTACACAAATTTTCATCTTCATTCCCTTTACTTGGCGTTGGTCCCATGCCGACGATTCCATTTTCCGCATGAAACATAACATTTATATCTTCAGGCAAATGATTTGGTACAAGCGATGGTATGCCAATACCTAAATTTACAATCATACCATTTTGTATTTCTTTCGCCGCACGCCTAGCAATCTTATCCCTCACTTCTACGCCCATACCCATTTCCAGTTCACTCCTTCCGACGGTACAATATAATTTACGAAAACACCTGGAACGACAATTTCCTCTGGATCTAAACTTCCAAGCGGGACTATTTCTTCTGCTTCTACAATTGTTATATCCCCAGCCATAGCTACATGGGGATTCATATTTCGTGCACTTTTGTCAAATACAAGGTTACCAAACGGATCTGCCTTTTTCGCATATACAATTGAAACTTCAGCAGTTAATGCTGTTTCAACTAAGTAGGTCTTACCATTCATTTCAACTGTTCGTTTTCCCTCTTCCACAATCGTATCAACACCAACATCAACTAAAACACCACCAAGACCAACGCCACCAGCGCGAATACGCTCTGCTAATGTTCCCTGCGGAGAAAACTCAATTTGTAACCTTCCCTCGTTTAGTTGCCTTCCTGCATTTGGATTGGAGCCAATGTGAGAAGTAATTATTGATTTAACTCTTTCATTTGTAACAAGACGACCGATACCTACATCAGGAAATCCAGTGTCATTTCCAATTAAATTTAAATTTGTAACGCCTTTTTCTAAAATTGCCTGTATTAAAGATGGAGGGGATCCAATCCCTCCAAATCCCCCAAACATCAATGTCATATCATCATGGAACAAAGAAATTACTTCCTCAATTTCTTTTAATTTACCGAATGTATTTGTAATAGTTGTCATGCGATACTATGCCCTCCTTTTTGCATCATCTCTTCCACACTTTTAGAGAAAATTGAAAGTAATTCATCTAACTCGGAATATGTAGTTGTCATTGGCGGTGCTACAAGCAGTGCACTATCTTCTTTTCCTGCTTGCCCTGAAACTGCTTGGTATAACAGCAGACCATTTTTAGCTGCAACTGAAATAAGCTCTGACGCTTTTGTAAACGGTTGCAATTCTACCCCGATTAGCAACCCTTTTCCGCGCACATCAGCAATGATTGTCGATTGTTGCTGAACTTTCTGTAAGCCTTTTATTAAATACTCTCCCTTTTCTGCTGTTTTTTCAGGAAGATTATGTTTCTCCATATATTCAATAACAGCTAAAGCCGTTGCTGCAGACAATGGATTTGCACTTAACGTATGACCGCTCATTACTGAACGTGATCCACGTAATATTGGTTCCATAACACGATCACTTACAACTGTCGCTGCCATCGGTGTATATCCCGCTCCTAACCCTTTACCAAGTGTCATAATATCCGGCTCTACGCCCCAATGCTCCATCGCAAACCATGCTCCAGTACGACCGAGCCCAGTCATTACTTCATCCGCAATAAATAAAATATCGTAATGGTCGCAAATCTCTTTAATGACTTTATAATAGTCTTTCGGCGGAACAACCGCGCCTCCAGCTGCTCCGATAATCGGCTCAGCAATAAAAGCAGCAATATGCTCTGCACCAATTCTTTCAATTGATCTTTCTAGTTCAGTCGCACATGCCAGCTGACAAGTTGGATATACCTTTTGAACAGGACATCTGAAACAATATGGAGCTGGTATAGTCGGATAATCTTCCAAAATAGATACGAAACGTTGTCTACGTAGTGGATGCCCAGACATCGATAAAGCACCCATCGTAATACCGTGATAACTCATCCATCTTGATAAAATTTTATGTTTCCCTTGAATACCTCGCTCTTGAAAATGCTGAATTGCAATTTTCATAGCTGTTTCATTCGCTTCCGTGCCACTATTTACAAAAAAACTCCAGTTCAAATCTCCTACACTTAAATCACTTAACTTCTTCGCTAATTTTTCAGCTGGTTCACTCGTAAACTGTGATCTATAAACGAAAGCAATCTCCTCAGCTTGCTTTTTAATAACGTCTGCAATCTCCTTTACGCCATGCCCAATACCTGCCGTAATTGCTCCTGACGAACCATCAAAATATTTATTGCCATTTTGATCATACAAATAAACACCTTTTCCATGTGAAATCATTGGATACGGCTGACCAACAAGTGGTTTAATTAAGTAATCGCGCATAGCGCTCCCCCATTTCTCCAATTTGTATATATATGAAGAAAATTGACGTTTCTTTCATAAAAAAGAATCCTCTGCAAAAGCAGTGAATTTATCAAAAAACTATTATAAAATATACAAATGAGTGCTTAAAAATTTTTATAAAACAGAAAATTCAGAACTAAAAAACCGAAGACCAACCCTTTTCTATACGCCCAAATAACCCTCCTTTTTATATGAAATGACTACATCACCAAATGTTTTTATAGCATAATGCCAACTGTCCTTAAATGCCGACATTCTGTACACTTCGACGGAACTCCCGTTAAACTCCTTCCTATTATCCTACTTTAAATTGCATATTTTAAAACAAATTTCGACACCCACCTTACTAATCAATTCAGATTCCTATTCATTATGTAAACTTTTCAGTTTTAAACTATAAAAAAAGAACCGATTAACCACACTAATCAGTTCGTCATGACGCTCTCTTATGGGTTAATACTGTCAATTGCTAAAATAAATAGAAAAATGAAGTTTACAAATTCATCCTACAGCCTATAACACAAAACCTTTTCATAACTTCATTCACAATTACTATCGGGATATCCCTATCCCGAAGTGGCACTCCTTTCCTCAGATTCAAAGTATCTTTCCTTTATAATTTATGTAGGACAATTATCACTTTGTATGTGTATTTGCCTATAATTAAAAAAATCCCTAGTTTTCTAGCGATTTTTGGACATGTATTCAATATGTTAATTGAAATGCACTTTCAATTTGACATTTATTTTACTTTCGTACAGTCATATGTACTGCTTTACTCTGCGAAATTCTCGTAAGCACCAGCACCTCTTTATGAAAACATATTTGTTGTCAATTTTTAATTTTCCCTTTATAAAATCATTTTTTTTGCATAACCGCTTTCTTGCTTCGCATATAGTTTTAATGATGACAAAGGAGGAATGTTCATGTCTCAATCTGAAATCGAAAAATATGGACAAGAAGTTACACAATACGAACAACTCGCACGTTACTATCAGTTTCGTAATCCTAAAAAATATATAGAATTATATATGAAATATTACGATGCACTATCAAAACTTGTACAGGCGTATGAAACAAGAGACTCACAAGAAGCTGCTTTACCGTCACATATAAGAATTTTTCATGCCGATCCAAATATACCAGCGGTTGACATTTTAGTAAACGGACAAAAGGTTATTAAAAATATTTCATTTAAGCAATTCAGCCCTTATTTATCATTAGTGCAAGGTAAATACCGTATAGATATTGTTCCTGTCGGAAATGAAACTCCAATCTTTTCAGCGTTGGTACCAATAATGGGAAATCATACTTATACTCTTGCTGCAATAAATAGTGATAATCACCTACAATTACAGCCTATACTTGATAATACACATTTACCAGCTGGTCAAGCCAAAATACGGTTTGCACATTTCTCTCTAGATACCCCTGTTGTAAACGTAGATTTAAAAGATGGGGATCATTTATTTGAAAATGTACTCTTTAAACAAATAACAGATTTTTTGCAAGTTAGCCCTGGTACAGCAGATATTGAAATTTCACTCGCAGATAATAAAAACGTTTTATTGACTATACCAAAATTCAATGTTGAACCAAATGTTATTTATACAATTTCAATAGTAGGTTATTCAACTAAAGATCCTAAATTAGAAGCCGTTATACTCACAAATTAAAACAGTCTACACCATTCATTTGGTGTAGACTGTTTATTTTTGAAATGCAATTTGAAATTCTGTCCAATCGTTATCTGATCGACACATAATGGATCCATTATGTTTTTCCACAATTTGTTTACATACAAATAATCCAATACCAGTTCCTAACTTTTTAGTAGTTACAAATGGTTCAAAAATCGTTTCTACATTTTCAGCTGGAATCATTGGTCCATTATTTTTTATCACAATTCGAATAGCTTGATCTTCTTCAAATACATCAATGATAATTTTTCGTTCTTCTTTCATTGATTCAAGAGCATCAATTGAATTCATTAATATGTTTAAAAATACTTGTCTCACTTCACTCCGATAACCAACAAGCGGAATTGGATACGGTAAATTCTTTTCAATCAAAACATTCGCATTGACCAAACTCGGATATAAGAATTGTATAATGTCTTGAAACAAGTCATTAAGCCAAAACCGTTCCGATTCATTCCACATTTCTTTTTTCGATACGAGTAAAAATTGCGAAATACGAAAATTTAATTGATCTAATTCATGAGAAATAATATCTAAATACGATAAACTCGGATGATCCGCCTTTAATAATTTAACAAACCCCATAATGGAAGTAAGCGGATTACGAAATTCATGTACAAAACTAGCTGACATTTGCCCTAAAATCGTCAGCCTTTCTTTATGTGTTTCGTTAATATATTGCTGTTTTTCCTCTAAATTCTTCGATATAATTTCCGAGTATTTTAAAACGGTATAATAAATTAATTTGTCAAAACAAGTATGTATTTTTGCCATAATTGGTTTCAATTCACGAGCGCTAACATCTAATTCACACATCGCTTCGAAAAGTTCATTTCTTCCCACGTTTGCGTTATAAACAAAATCTCCAATATTCGCATCTGCTCCAGCACGTTCAATAGCAATTTTCTCACATAACGGTTGAAGATAATTTATATCTTTATCTTCCATAGTAAGTTCGATAATTAACTCTAGTAAATCCTCTCCATTTTGAACTACTTCTAGTTTAAATGGATCTTTTTCGGAAATTATCATTTTGTTTTTCCAGTTCTCTACGAATTGGTGCCTATTGTTTTTCAAGTGTGAACAAAATATTTCTTTAATATCCTTATCGATTGGAAAAACCTCCATTCCCTCCATTTCCATACGACGAATACCCTTTATATTTTGAATATTAACACAAAAAATACGATTCGTTAATAGATTTTTGTCACATTTTGTTAATTTCTGTTGATAAAATTATTTTTTCTTTCTTATTTAACTAATTGTATACAAATCCCCTTTTTCCTTCACATATTTTCATTATTTCCGTAGTCAAAACGACTTTTTTTTGCATCATTTTTAATTCTTGCGTACAATAGAAAATGAAAGGTGTGAAAAATATGGTAAATAAAAATGTGGAAGATTATCTCCAAGAAGGCATTTACGGCCAAAAGCAAAACAAACCAGAAGAACGTAATATGTATTTAACTACATTACGTGAGCGTGTGGAAATCGCTTTAACAATCGGTCAAGTAATGCAAAGTAATGTATACTCTGAAGTGGCGGGTAGCATGCGCTCTTCTCAATCATTACAACTCCTCCTAAATGGTGGCATTGCTTACCCACATTTATCAAAATACATTAAATTAGCAAACGAAAAAAATGTTCCTTTTACAATTGTTCAAAATAAAGATACAAAAACACCAATCGGTTTAGTATTAACTCATGCTACTGCTATAGATAAAGAACAAATTTATGTAGAAGATACTATTTTCAAACAAGAAATGAAGTAAAAGTTACACTTAATTAAATAGTTACTAGAAGCGTAAAAAACGAGTATGGAATCGTAAACATTTCCTACTCGTTTTTTAGTGCAAGTTTTAAGTTTTTCCACTTTATTTTTTAATACATACTAATTTCATTTCTGTCATTTCTTCTATTGCATATTTAATTCCTTCGCGTCCCGTGCCACTTTCTTTCACACCACCATAAGGCATATGATCTACTCTGAACGTTGGAATATCATTAATCATGACACCACCAACCTCTAGCTCATCAATTGCACGCATTGCTTTAAATAAATTATTTGTAAATACTCCTGCCTGTAAGCCGTAACGCGAATTATTTACTTGCTCAATCGCTTCATCAAATTCTTTAAATGTATTTACTGTCATGAGTGGACCGAATACTTCTTGGCACTGCACAGATACATGATCTGGAACATTTGTTAATACAGTCGGTTCAAAAATTCTTGCATCCTGCTTCTTACCACCACATAAAACAGTTGCTCCTTCCTTAATTGCTTCTTGAACCCACATATCAATTCGCTCTACATCTTTTTTTGAAATTAAAGCTGATACATCCGTTTCCTCAAGCAATGGATCACCAACAACAACTGATTCCATCGCTTTCTTTAGCTTTGAGAGAAATTCATGTATTTTCGTTTCATGTACAAAAACACGTTGTACTGAAATACAAACTTGCCCATTATTAACAAATGCTCCCCATTTTACACGTTCAATTATTTCATCTGTTAACTCTACATCTTCATCAATAATAACAGCAGCATTTGAGCCTAGTTCTAACGTAACTCGTTTTAGCCCAGCCTTTTGTTTTATTCCGATTCCAACTTTTGGACTTCCGGTAAAAGTAATAGAAGCAACGTAATCATTTTTGACGATTGCCTCACCAACCGTGGGGCCAGGGCCAGAAATGATATTTAAAGCTCCATTTGGCAATCCTGCCTCTTCAAATAACTCAACTAATGCATAAGATGATAATGGCGTTTGATCAGCTGGCTTTAATACAACTGTATTTCCGGCAGCGATTGCTGGTCCAACTTTATGCGCTACTAAATTTAATGGGAAATTAAATGGTGTAATAGCCCCTATAACCCCAATCGGCTTTCGGATTGTATATGCAATACGCCCATCTGCACCAGGTGCGGCGTCTAATGGCAATGTCTCACCATATATACGCTTCGCTTCTTCAGCTGCAAATTTGTACGTTTGAACAGTACGATCTACTTCTCCCCTTGCAGCACGTATTGGTTTTGCAGCTTCTTTTGCAATAATCTCTGCAAATTCTTCTCTTCTTTCATCCATTTTTTGTGCAACTTTCTCTAAAATAGTCGCACGATCATATGCAGATAATTTATTCATTTTTGTCATTGCATTTTTTGCAGCAGTAACAGCCTCTTTTACATCTTCTTCCGTTCCTTGTGCAATTTCCGCTAATGTTTCTTCAGAATATGGTGCGTATAATGGTTTATACGTGTTTACAGATTTCCAACTTCCGTTTATATATAAATGCTTTTTCATACTTCTTCTCCTTCCAAATATATGTATACAACAATACTTCACCTAGTGAAAGGTTCAACTTATGTCATTGTATCATAGCCCCTATCCCTCAAAAAACATTATGCTCAAAAAAACTCTGCTATATAGCAGAGTTTACGAGCTAATTTGCTCTTGTAACGAAATTTGTTTTTCATCTTCTAAAATAACAATCGATTCTACTATCTTTGTAACTTCTAATCTTTTTATATAATGTCCATCTAATTCTTTCACACAAAACTTATAATTTTCAATTTCAATGGAATCCTCTTCAGCAATCTCTATATTCTTCGTTAAAATCCAACCACCGATTGTATCAACACCATCATCATCAATCCCTAAACCAAATAACGTATTCACTTCACTAACAAGTACTTTTCCCTCTAGTATCGTCTTCGTTTCACTAACCTTTTGAATTTCTGGCTGCTCATCCGTATCAAACTCATCCTGAATATCTCCAACAATTTCTTCCAAAATATCTTCAACAGTAACAAGTCCAGATGTCCCACCATATTCATCTATCAATATAGCAATATGTGTTCTTTCTTTTTGCATTTTTAAAAACAAATCATGAATTGGAATAGAATCGATAACTAAAATAATTGGTCTCACATATTGCTCTACTGTCTTCTTATTAACAGCTTTATGTTGTACAAACTCAGTAAAAATATCTTTAAAATTCACAAAACCTATTACGTGGTCTTTGTCGCCATCAACAACTGGATACCTTGTATATTTTTCGCGAGACATTTTTTGCAAAGCTTCTTCAGCAGGCATTTCTTTACTTATAATATTCATTTCAGTTCGAGGTACCATTATTTCTTTTGCAATCCGATCATCAAATTCAAAAATTTTATTTACATATTTATATTCAGATTGATTAATCTCACCATTTTTATAACTTTCTGAAACTAACAACCGTAATTCTTCTTCTGAATGAACCTCATCATGCCCCTTCGGCGGTTTCAGCCCTAGCAGCTTCGTAATGATTCGAGCTGAACCATTTAATAGCCAAATGAATGGGAATGCAATACGATAAAAGAAAATTAACGGCTTAGAAACAAGCAAACTCACTTGTTCAGATTTTTGAATTGCAAATGTTTTTGGGGCCAATTCCCCTATTACAACATGTAAAAAAGTAATTAACAAAAATACTAAAGTTACAGCAAAAATGTCTGCTAGTTGAGTAGAGATATTCCAATTTGCAAAAAGCGTATCAAACATTTGCTTTAACGCAGGTTTACCAAACCACCCAATTCCTAAAGCTGTAACAGTAATTCCTAACTGACAAGCAGATAAATATTCGTCTAAGTTTGTAATGACTGTTTTGACCGATGTTGCACGATTATTTCCTTCTGCAATTAAATAGTCAATTCGTGAACTTCTCACTTTAACAATTGCAAATTCTGCTGCAACGAAAAATGCCGTTAAGGCAATTAAAACAATCACTATACTTATACTATATATGTCCAAATACTTTTCCTTACTTACTTTGTAAGCAAGGAAGCCACCTCCTACTTAATTTTATTCAAGTGAAGTAAGCATTCTAATACTCTAACAAAATTCTACATTAGCAACCACCTTTTTATATATTATATGCATACATAAAAAAGATATTTATCATTATGATAATCTAATTCATTTACACTCGTCAAATTATTCTAAATGTTACGATAAGACATTTTTATTTAAAAGAACTATTCTCCTCAACTCAATTTCGTGAAAAAACACTTTCTTTGCCGATTCCACACTTCTTTTGTCGCACTAGAAGGGAACTTACTTCATAGCTCGAAATCATTCAACAGGATATATATAGGGGGGATTATTTTGGAATATAAAACACCATTTATCGCAAAGAAATTAGGTGTTAGCCCAAAGGCTGTTGTCCGGATCGCGCAACAATTAAATCTTACGATAGAGAAAAACAAATATGGCCACTTTATTTTCACACAAGAGGATGTCGATCAAATGTTAGAACACCATCGATTTCAAATAGAGCAATCTCAAAATTCTCAATCTACTCAAAAGGCTTCCTCAAATGAAGTTGAGGAATTAAAAACTCAAGTTAATACAATTGTTCAAAACATATCATCGAATGATTTTGAGCAATTAGCTAATCAATTAAACACTATTACGAGAAGACTTGATCGAATGGAAGAACAAATGCAAGATAAGGCAAATGATGTCGTCACGTACCAACTTTTACAACACCGTCGTGAAATGGAGGAAATGTTAGAGCGAATTCAAAAGTTAGAAGCTGCCCTAACGAAAGAAGAACCCATTTATATTACTCCGGATTCAAAACCAACATATGAACGAGAAAAGAAACCGAAGCGCCGCAAAATGATTTTTAGTATATTTGGATTATAATTTTTAGACCCTTATTAAAATAATAAGGGTCTTTTTTAATGAAGAGTTATATCCTATACAAATATTATTCTCTTTATTATACATATTCACTTCGCTTTATTTCGTTAACATAATATTTTTACTGTATTCTGTAATTAATGCCTGTGCATGAGCATTCCCTTGAATCACATCACGAAATTCTTTTAAAGAATACAAATGCGTAACCCCTTTTCGAGCATGAATTCTTACTGGTACACCTTGTAAAGTATCATGAAACTGAAAAGGATTATCTATTGGTTCAATTGGAAAACCAAGTGTAAGTAAATACATATACATTCTTTTTGTTACTGCTGCAATGTACCATTCAGCTTTTGTTTCTAACGCATGTATAAATAAAATAGCTGTTAGCCTTTTGAAATGTCCTCTTCCACGAGACGTTTTCGAAATACTTAACTTGCCTATTTCATATACATTCTTCAAATCTTTTACTAAATCATTTTTAGAAAACGGATAGAAAAACTCAGAATTCGATTGTTCAGGTACCGTATACTTAATACATTCTACTGTACCAATAGGATGTTCATCTTCTATTAATAAAAATCGTGATGGATTTAAATTACGTTCTACGAACATTAAGTTTCTTTCTTCACAAAAATCTCCCCATAGTTGCTCGAACCCAAAATGTTCTTCCTTTGTTTGAACACGCTGGAACATATTTAACCGCCTTTCCCATCGCCGCTCTGTTTTTTTGATAACGCTTTCACTATCTATCATATAAGAACAAATCTTCGTATGCAACTAAAAATATTTATGACTTATTATATTCTGCAAAATGAATTAGATTCCAATTTAATCGACTTTTATCCCGCGCTCACATTCCTTTTAATAACACATTTGTAGCACTTTTCAAATCTAAATTACACTACGTTTCTTTCCATACAGCATATAATTCTTCTTAATCTAAAGAAATCCTTTATGAAAAAGGATTTCTTTTACTTCTTAATGCTTTTTAGCCATTTTTCAAAAATTTGTACCATCCCATGTTTTCCAGCTAATTTCTCTTCCCCTTGTTTCGTCTTATATGGATATAACTGCAAGAAAACACCGCATCCAGACTCAATTTTTTTACTATGCATATGGCTTCCTGGATATACACAAATGACTTCATAAATTGACCTTCGATAATAGACTCGCTTTCCATCCTGTTCTTCTACATACTTTATAGACCAGTACTTATACATTTGCTCAGTTGCTTTCGTATTTCCGACGTGCTGAAAAATATTGTACATTGGACTATACTTCACTTCAATAATAATAGAAGATTTATATACGTATTTCCCATCTTCTTTTACATAACAGTCTAAGCGAATATCTGGCTTCTTCGTATCCTCACCATTGTAAAAATTACTACCTTTACTTAATGCAATAAGAGGATGTGTTTCAATTAAGTCATTAAATGCGACATGCACCTTTATATCATCTCGTTCTAAAACTACTGTCGTTCCATCTTGTAATCCATCTACATAAAAATGTTCTTGTATTTGTTCACGGATGGAGTTTCTAGCCTCAAAACCAATTTGCTCTAAAAGTGAAATAACGATAAAAAAAGCGTAATATTCATACACTAAAAACGTTGGCTTATAAACAAATAATAATGATGGAGATTGATCCGTATATTGCGGGAGTACTTCTAAATGATGTAGTAATTGTTGATGTGGTATCGGTAAATCATGTAAGTTCATGTTACTTGTTTCAGTAACTTCCCTCCAAAATGAAGAGTGCATTAACATTTGAAAGTATTGTACATTTTCATGCACAATATGCGCCAATATTTTATATTCTTGTATTTTCATTGAGCTCTTTCGTAAATCGGCTTCTTTTAGTAAATGTATATTTTTATATTTTTGCTTCTCTCTATCGGTTACTGATCCATTACGCTCAATTGTTTGTATAATCATTTTTACAGCTTGAAACTCTTCTGATTTTTTCTTTTTTTCTCTTTCTAATATTTCAATTGTTTGACGTAAAAAACTTTTAGCTTCAATTAAATAATGATAAAATTGCATCGCTTTATATTTAAGAAATGCATTTTCCTTACTATTTTTTTGTTCCATAAACTTACGATTATAATGTTTGGCATAAGGTTTTCGTTCTGCCACTATAGTTCCTTTTCTTGTTGGCTTTCGCTCTTTTCCTTCCCATTTATATTCATTTATAAATTTTGAGCTTGATTCTATTTTCTTAAAGATTTGCTTTATCATTTTCATTTTTTGCGGTAACTTTCTAAGTAACACTAAATAAGAAGAATCCTCAATATCGCTAAGTGCAGAGAAGGTTTTTTTATAGTAACCTCTATCCAAAATCAACTCATTTAAAATTGACTTCACATAGTCTTGAATCATTTCAAATTGATCATCAAAAAAGTTTTTCGGTACGATTTGAAATGCGCCATAATACGTTGTATCTTCTATACGCACTTCAAAATGGTATAGACCACAGCGCCATGGATAAAAGAATTCTGTTTTCCCGTGTTCATATATTAATACTCTTTGTTTTTTTTCATTTATTTCATATTGAGCCTCTTTTATATTTTTCTGTCCCTCATATACTTTATTCCATATAAAAGTAATATTCATTGGGATTTCATAATTGTACTGCAATCTTATTGGTTTTAATTCTTGTACTTTATAAATACATTGAACTAATGCTGTAGTAGATGTACAAAGACGATTTAATAAAATATAATCTCCTTTCCCCTCATTTCCAATGATTAACTTTAATACAAAAGGGAGCGTTTCATTCGTATCAACGATTTTTGTTTCATAACGCCCTTCATTTTGCATATCCATACAACTCCAGTTCTCTACGTTTTTCTCGTATATATGCTAAAGAGTGTTCAAATGTAGATACTCTGTTTGCAAGTGTAGATTGCAAAAGAGGTACTAAGGTCGCCCCCCTTTTTGCTTCTTCAGAAAGTAAAGGCCCAACCATCATTTCGGTCCCTCTGATTTTCGTCAATACACGCTGCTTTATTTGTAAATCAAACCCCTCTTCTCTACTAATCATATAGGTATGGTTATTTTGAAACGGTATGTTTTGCAAATAAGTCGCAATTGCATTTGCACATCGGAAAGAAATTCCCTTAGACGCGTCATGTGATGACAATACGACATGCAACTTATCTAATAGCTCTAATTCTTCTTCAGAAAACACTTCAATCATCGCTTTATTTCTCATCCAATTTATCCGAAATTCTCCCGCCGTTACTTTCAAAGGTGGATGTAATACGACTTTCGCCTGTTCCATGCCCATCTCACAAAACGGAATTTTCTGTAACGTTATTAGGTTCGTTCGGTCTAATAATCGATCAGAGAGCTCTTTCGTTGTTTCATCAAAATTTACAGTACCTACAAATATAATATTTTCTCCAATTTCAATTGTTGATGGAATTGAATTCTCTATGTCCTGTACACCCTCATACAAGTTTAAAATACGATTTTTTGTTTCAAGTTCAAGAACAGATAGAAACGGAGTAAACCAATGCTCAATATGAGACATGTTCATTTCATCAAAAACGATTATATACAGTTGATTTGGATTTTCTTTCGCCTTCATTAACGTCCTAACTAACTTCGCTTCAGATTCAATAAAAGTACCATTTGGATGAAGGTAACCAAGTAAATCATGTGGTTCTTGATACGATGGCGAAATTGGAATCCAAACCAACTCTTCCCCATACTGTAACCCTAATGCTTCTGCATAAGTTTGCACAAAACGTGATTTCCCAACGCCCGGTATACCACCAAGAATCGTTAACATATTTGTTTTTACACTTATATGGAAATTATAAATATCCGTTTCATCCAAATATAACCCTTTATTATGCACCATACTTTGTACATACTGTAAAAAGGACGATTCACGCTCATCCCATTCCCATTCATCTTTTTGTATTTTTATATCCTCTACTTCAACTAGCTTACCTTCTTCATGCATTCGTTTTTTTAATTGCTCATATACATAATCACTTACAAAATATAATTGATCTTCTACCGCTATTTCTACATACTTCGTCCAGTCACTGCAGTTTATATATTTACATTCACGTTTCTGTTCAAAATAGGCGATTGAGCTAATTGATGACTTTAGGGATATGTTTCCGTACAGTCTTCCATCGTGCCACAATAATTCGGGAGGCTCAAAGTCTTTCGGAAATTTTGGCATAAGAAATGATAAATAACCGTTGCTAAGTTTTCGCTCTAAAGATTCTCTTTTTTTATGATTTGTAACTTTAGGTGCCGGAATCATTTTATAGCTGCTTGCTATTTCTTTCGGTTCTTCTGTACATATTAACTCCACGTATACATTTCCTCTTTCATAATAAAGACGAAACATTACTAATTGCTTTTCTAATTTCCTCTTCTTTAATTCCGAAAAGATTTTTTCATTCTTTTTATTGCTACATAACCCTTCAAATACATATGGTTCATTTGTAAATTGTTCCTGTAAAGTGAATGGTATTGGCGATAAGCAGTGTACAAAGAAATTCTCTCCACTCTTCTCTTTCTCAGCTTTTGTAAATTTCCCTAAAAATCTCATATAGTACATTCGTTTTATAAAACTTGGCTGAAGAGCTTTATGTAATTTCACCTTAGTCACCTTCTTTTTTCATACTATTCTTAGTGTATGAAAGAAACGAAAAACTAGAAATAAAAAACCTGACGTTATCCGCCAGGTTCAAAATAAAAACTTATATTAATGAGAAGGAAATGCTTTTTTCTCTTGTAAAATTGCATTATGAGCAATTTTCATTTTCGCAAGTACGTAACGTAATCGATCTTCAGCGTTTTCATCTTTACTTATTTGTAATTCCGCCAAATTTTCAACAGAACTTGCTAAATTTTCAATGACTCCTCTTAGTTCAGGATGATGATTAAAAAAAGATTCTTGCACTAATACTTTCCTTAACTCACTAGCTAAATCAATTATTCTAGACAACTGTTCTTTTTCTTCCATTCTCATCCCTCCTGAATATCTTATGTAGTAAATATTCTCTAAACAAAGAAAAAAGCCCTTTAAATGAAAAGGACTTTTTACATTTTTATATTTCCAGTTAATAACATATATATTGATGTGATAGCCGCAACAATAATTGCCCACATCACATACTTCTCTGCACCTACAAAGCAACGGTTCCCTTGTTCTTTTCTTGCAAACGTGTAAACAATAATTCCAATTCCATACACAATTGAAACGAGTAGTAAATTCTTTAAACCAGCTGCATAAAGAAGCCATACAGAGTAAATAGAAGCAATTAAAGCTAACGCTCCGTTTTTTAATTTAGCGTCTTTTAGTTCGTTTGTAATGACTAATTTAAATTGGAATAACCCTGATAATAAATATGGTAATAAAATTGATGTTGATGCAATGAAATACATAATTTGATATGTTGATTCCGAAAACAAAACGATGATAAATATAATTTGGGCAACACCATTTGAAATCCATAATGCCATGTGCGGTGTTTGCTTCTTATTTGTTTTCGTAAAGACTTTCGGAAATACGCCATCTTTTCCTGCTACATGAGAAATTTCAGAAACAAGTAAAAACCAGCCAATTAATGTACCGACAAGTGAAGCAACTAATCCGATGTTAATCGCAACTGCACCCCATGGACCAACAACGTGCTCTAATACATGTCCCATGGACGGAGTTTCTAACACAGAAAGTTCGCCTCTTGTCATAGCTCCCATTGACAGGACAGAAATTAAAATATAAATGGACATTACTAAAATAAGTCCCAATACTGTTGCCTTACCAACATCTCGACTATTCTTCGCTCTTCCAGATAATACAACCGCTCCTTCAACTCCAATGAAAACCCAAAGTGTTACAAGCATTGTATTTTTCACTTGACCAAGTATAGCGGAAAGTGAGATCGTTCCTTCTCCCCAAAAATCATGTGTAAATGTGTCCCAGCGAAAGGCTGTTACCATTACAACAATAAATAAAACGATTGGAACTAACTTCCCTATTGTTGCGATCACATTCATAATAGAAGCTTCACGGATTCCAAATAAAATTAAAAAATGAAGTGTCCATAATAAAAGTGATGCCCCAACGATAGACGCAACATTATTTCCTCCTTTGAAAATTGGAAAGAAATAACCTAATGTACTAAACAGTAACATAATTGTTGCGACATTACCTAAGATTCCTGCTAGCCAATATCCCCAAGCACTATTAAATCCAATATATTCACCGAAACCAGCACGTGCATAACTATAAATTCCACCTTCAAGTTCCGGTTTTTGTCTTGCTAACGTTTGATATACGAGCGCAAGTGGAATCATTCCCATCGCTGTAATACACCAGCCAATTATTATTGCACCACTGTTTGCTCCTACTGCTAAATCATGCGGTAAACTAAAAACACCGCCACCAACCATTGTTCCAACTACTAATGCGATTAATGGAAAAAATCCTAACTTCTTTTCTATTTGTACCACCCCATCTGTCATTCTAGGTGTTATGTTCGTTCAACTATTAAAGTCACCTTTTTCTCTAATAGACGTTTCTCTTATATTTTTTCAGGAAAACATTACTTATTCTAAAAGAAAATGAACAAAAATGGAATACTTTTTTGAAAAAATGTATAAGTATGCACAAAAAAACCGCTCATTTTGTAATGAACGGTCATTTCAAACATATAAATTTGTATATTTCTTGTAAATTTAACGAAGTAACTTCTCTTTTTGTAAAAATTGTTTTGCGACTTCTTCACTACTTTTACCATTTACGTTAACTTCATAATTCATTTTTCGCATTTCTTCATCTGTAATCTTTCCAGATAATTTATTTAATACCTTTTCAAGTTCAGGATATTTCTGTAACGTTTCTTTTCTTAATAATGGTGCTCCTTGATAAGGTGGGAATAACCCTTTATCATCTTTCAGCACTTTCAGTCCGTATTGCTCCAATTCACTATCTGTTGAATATGCATCAATTACGTTAACATCTCCAGATTCAATTGCGCTATAACGCAGCTTCGGCTCCATCGTTTTAACATTCGAGAACTTATAGTTATATAATTTTTGCATTCCTTTATAACCATCTTCACGATCAGCAAATTCCAATGTAAATCCTATTTTGGCTTCCTGTGCAACATTCCCTAAATCAGAAATTGTATTTATATTCTTTTGATCTGCTATTTTTTTCGGCATAGCTAGTGCATATGTATTGTTATACTCCATCGGCTTCAACATAATCATATTATATTTCTTTTCCATTCCAATGCGAGCCTGCTCATATACTTCATCACGATTTGTACTCTTTGGTTCTTCTTTCACGAAAGTAGATAAAGCTGTTCCTGAAAATTCTGGATATATATCTACTTCCCCTGATTTCAACGCTTCAAATACAAATGCTGTTTTTCCAAGACCTGGTTTTAATTGTACGTGTAAATCTGTATCTTGTTCAATAAGCTGCTTATACATTTGAATTAAAATTTCAGGTTCTGATCCAAGTTTGCCCGCAATAACAATATCTTTCTTTTCTGTACTCCAAAGAAATGGAGAAGCAATCATTATACAAACAATACATATCGTCAATATAACACGCTTAGAAGAGCGTTTCGGTCGTTCAAGTATGCGAAGTACTATATCAAAGAATAAAGCGAGTAACGCGGCTGGTACGGCCCCTAAAATGATAAGTGCATGATCATTTCGATCTATACCTAATAGTATAAGCTTACCGAGCCCACCAGCACCAATGAGAGCTGCTAATGTAGCCGTTCCAACAATTAATACCATCGCTGTACGAATACCGGCCATAATGATAGGCAATGCAAGAGGAAGTTCTACCTTCCACAATCTTCTCCAACTATTCATCCCCATAGCTTTCGCGGCTTCTATTAGAGATTCATCTAATTCCCTTATTCCTGTATATGTATTTCGTAAAATAGGTAATAGTGCATACACAACTAATGCGATAATCGCTGGAAGTTTTCCGATTCCTACTAATGGAATTAATAGTCCGAGTAATGCAAGTGATGGCACTGTCTGCATTACTGCAGAAGTTCCTATTATAAATTCAGCCATTCGTTCTTTTCTTGTTAATAAGATGCCAAGTGGCACCGCTATAATTACTGCAAAAAATAATGAAATAAGCGATATTTGTAAATGCTCACTTAATGCAGTTAGTAATTCTATTTTTCGTTCTTGGAACGTTTGTATAAAATTAGTCACTGTTTAGCCTCTTTCCTTCATTTGTTCAACAATGTAATTGACAATATGACGACTTGTTAACGCTCCAATATATTGACCGTTTTTTTCAACTGGAACGACCTTCTCATCACGCACACGAACTAACGCTTCTTGTAAAGAAGAATGTAATGATAGCGCCTGCCCTTCTAATTGCACACTTTGATCAAGCGGCAATACATCTGCTATACTTTTCCCCTGATACCAAGTTCGTCCGCGATTTCCAATAAACTCCTCTACAAATTCATTTTTCGGATTATGTATAATTCCTTCTGGTGTATCTAGTTGAACAACTTTTCCTTCTTTCATAATACAAATGCGATCTCCAAGTGATAATGCTTCTTGCATATCATGTGTTACAAATACGATTGTTTTTTGAATCTTTTTTTGCAACTGTACAATATCCTTCTGAAGCTGTTCCCTACTTAATGGATCTAACGCACTAAATGGTTCATCCATAAGAACGATTTTCGGGTTTGCAGCTAATGCTCGCACGACACCGACACGTTGTTTTTGTCCTCCTGACAATTCATCAGGCATACGATTTCGATAAATATCCGGATCTAATCCAACCATATGTAACAATTCATCGACGCGTGCTTTAATTTCTTTTTTGCTCCATTGCCTCATTTCAGGAACAATTGCAATATTTTCAGCAATTGTCATATGAGGAAACAAAGCAATCTGTTGCAACACGTATCCTATATCCCAACGTAATTCGTTTATATTATATTGTTGAATATCTTTTCCATCGATTAAAAGCGATCCTTCAGTCGTTTCGATTAAACGATTAATCATTTTCATTGTCGTTGTTTTACCGCATCCACTCGGACCGATGAGAACAAAAAATTCTCCCTTTTTAATTTCTAAATGCAATAAATCCACTGCTTTCGTGCCATCTTCATACGATTTTGACACATGATTAAATTGAATCACAAATACAACTCCTTTAATGTTGTTTCCTTTATTTTGATGGAATATGGCATTCATTTCAAATGATACGCTTTTAAATTAAAAAAGAGCTCACATTTGAGCTCTAACGGTCGAACAATATTGTTTTCATAATAGCAGCATATTCGCGAACATACATTTTTCTCTTAGAACGAATTGGTGTTTCAGCAGCTAGTGCCTCCATCTTCATTCCTAAACGCTTTGCAATTATTTTCGTTCGATATAAATGATACGTATTACTTACAACTACTGCATGTTTCACATTATATAAATCCATACTAAACTTTAAGTTTTCATACGTATTTGTAGATTGATCTTCTATTAAAATACGACTCTCATCTATACCGTGTACCATTAAATAGTTTCTCATGCTGTGAGCTTCCGGTATATCTTCATCTTCTCCTTGACCACCTGAAACAATTACTTTCGCTTCAGGATGGGAAAATAAATACTCCACCGCTACATCCAAACGATTTTGAAGAGATAAAGACGGTCTATCTCCAAATAACTTTGCACCCAGTATAAGAACGTACGGAGAGTGATAGCTCAACTTTTCACGAGCAACTTTGTTCATTCTAAACGTCATATAAATGATGTATAGTGGCGGTAATAATAAAATGATAAGATAGATCCATTTGTTCATAAATAAGTTTGCACTCCCTTTCTTTTTATTATACAGAAAAAGAAAGGGCGGCAGAAGTGTTTTTTAAACGATTGATTTATTAGAAACATTCGCCGCTACTTTACGTTGTGATAGTACATAATAAATAGCGATTCCTAATGAGAAGATCAATATGCAGCTTAATACGTAAAACGGAAGCATTACTCCGGCTTTAGATACACCCGCTGTAAACAGCATTAATAATACAATTCGTATTCCAGTACCAATTAGGCGAAATAAGCTGTCTACACGTCCCATTACTTCGTTTGGAATTTCCTCCATCATCAATACATTTCTCGCCACTCTTGTACCCGCATTTCCAACTGCATGAAAAATTGCAAGTCCATATAAGAAAATTACGGAAGGTTCAATAATCATTGCGGTAATTGAAATTACATAAATGAACATCGTCATAACGATTGAAACTTCTGTTTTTACATATTTCATTATGAGTGGAATACAGATTCCTGCAACAACCGCTCCGACACCGTACATCGTGCCCTCTATTGCGTATACAGAGGCATTGGCTTTAAGTATATCCGAAATATAAACTGGTATTAAATAATTTGCCATCATAACGCCTATAAACGGCATATAAGTGGCCAGTAAGAACCAAAAGAGCTTAGGACGTTTTTTCATAAAGTGAATTCCTTCAAACAATTGCTTCTTAAATGTTATTTTTCTTTTCACTTCTTTTTTCTTTACGTACGGTATACATAAGAAAAGAAAAAATGCTCCAGCAAAAGTTAACATGTCTACTAACAAAATCCACTTCAAAGATACAATTTCAATTAAGAAGCTCGCAGCCGCTCCAGAAATAACTTGTGTTAACTGTCCTTGTATTTCCATCGTTCCACTTAAACTTTTATAATGTTCTGCTTGAAATATCTCTTGGTTGAACGCAAATATTGTAGGATAAAACAATAAATAGTAGAATGATCCGGCTATATAAATAAGAATATAGTGAATAGAATGATAAGGTTGCCCAGCAAATCCCCATATAACCATTATTCCGATTACGGCTATTCCGATTCCTTCGTTACATAGCAATAAAGATTTTCTTGAAAAACGATCAATACTTTGCCCAATGAATGGTGTTAATAAAAACATAATGAGGGTTGCAATGATAGAAACATAACCAAATGTTGTCTCTCCTCCACTCTCTTTAATTAACAGCCAAGGAATCGTTATCATAACAATTCCGGAACCAATAGCAGATAGACTATTGGCTCCTAGAATGTAATACAAGCGAGAATCATGATAAAGTGAGGACATATCATTCCACTCCTAGTTGTTTTTTCACCTCTTTATATACGCTCATATATGCTTTTAATTCTTTAACTACATCATGAATTAATGGTTTTGCATCTTCTCCAAGTTCACCATCTTGCACATGTAATCCATCAAGCACAACTTGTTTTGGAATTGCATTTGCATAAACACCTCTAGCGACCGTTCGCATGCTGTTTAATGCATTTATTCCACCTTTACCGCCACCAGCAACCGCTAACAATGCAACTGGTTTATGAATAAATTCACTACTACTTAAGTAATCTAAAGAGTTTTTCAGCGCACCGCTCATCGCATTATGATATTCTGGTGTACATAATACAACCCCATCCGCAGCTTTCACTAACGTTTTTAATTTTTTTACTGCCTCTAAATCACGTTGTGACTCTTCTCCATTGTATAAAGGTAACTCCTCAATTGCTAAATCATATAATTCCCCTTCAAATTGATCCGCAATATATTTTGCCACCACACGAGTTCGACCAAATTTTCTTGGTGTACCGTTAATAACGACTAGTTTCATGATTATTTCTCCCCTTTGTTTTCAAGTTCTACTTATATATTATCAGAAATTTCTATACAAAACACAATATAAAGAGTTAACTTGTTTCATAAAATAGTATGATAAACAAAAAAGAACTCATACTTTCGTATGAGTTTTGTACAATTACTTTGTTTCATCTCTCATGCTCAATGTACCTAAACTTTCATTTGCTTCAAAATGATTATATGCTTTTTCCGCTAATCTTTTCCGTTCTTCTGGTAATTCTATATATTTCATTACGTTTTCAATTATTTTTTCGTACGGAGTAAACACAATTCCTGGCCACTCTACCTCATCTTCTGGATTACTATTTTCGGAAATAATAAATTTCTTATTTGCGACTGCATAAGACACGCGAGGTGTTTCAAGAATTCCTGATAAATAAAAATGAATATTTAATATAATTTTAGCTCTAGCAATCAATTCATTTCTAACAATTCCCCACGCATTATTTTTAAAAACTATATTTAAATTCGGGGCAATCGCTTTTAGATGATCAAAAATAGCTTGTCGCCTCGGATTAAGAGCACCTATAAACAGAATATCAATATCTTCAATAATTTCATCTTCAAACGCATCTTTTTTTATTTCCAAAGTTGGAGCATAGTTCATTTCTACATGTTTTATTTCTTTTCCTACCCCTTTTTGTTTAAGCCATTCTATATTTTGTTTACTATAATCCCAAATCACTCTATCTTTTAATAATATTAAATAAAGGGGGTGCGCATATGGACTTCCTTCGTATAGCTGTTCTAAATTATAAACAATTGCATCTTTCGGAAGAAGGTTCGGGTTATATGCATATGTATGTGCTCCAAAAACAACTGTATTCTTTACATTTTCCAGTATTGTTTCTGATATAATTACTGTATTTCCCTCCTGCTCCAACCTCCACTTTAAAGCTCGCGCAACATCTATGAAACTACCGTATGTCTTTGGGCATATAAAAAGACAATAATCATATTCTTTATTCAAATAAACTTCCATTAATCTTAAATTATTTTTATATAGATCTACATCCGGATGTTTAAGTACCAACTCATTTGCATGTTTTCTTGCTACTTTATATAATCCAGCATAATAAGCAGCGATGCATCTTCTTAATTCGATTCTTTCCCGGTCCTCATCTAATACATCCATGTTTAAAAGAAGATTTGCGATACAATACGCTTTTAAATGATCACGATCATAATAATAGTCTAGTAGTGGCATCAATTCTTCATACGTATTTCCATGCACCGATTCTCCTAGTTCAATCGCCCATCGTATTAATTCCATGATTACTCCACTACTCCTTTAATCGAAAATGTATTTAATAAAATTTCGCATTATTCTCTACTATATTTGCTATATGAAATGGAATCTTTTCTTTTATCGATTCCAAATACTTTTGCGACACCGCCCCTAAATGTTTTTTATGAGGTATATAGAAAGCACTAATAGAAATTTCATAGTCAAATAAGTAATCATACACATGATAATCTACAAATAGTAGATCATCCTTTGGAAAAGGAATTTCCTTCCCTTGCAGAGCATACATCAAAGCAATATTGTTTTGAGATCGTAATCGATACAACCTTGCAAGTTGGTATAATGGTTCAGCCCGGGTTGGTCTATATTCCCAAGCTTTTTGGAAATAAAAAACAGCTAATGCTAAATATTGCTCTTCTTGCCCTTTAACAGTTTCTTTTTCATCAGCATCTGTCACTTCATTTTGTTTATTTGCTGAACGATTTGCTAACTGCTCATAACAAAATCCTATTCGCAATAACGAATAGAATACCTCTTCAACCCATCCTCCTGCTTCCACTCGTTTTTTATACCATTTAATTGAATTCTCAAATTGACTTAAATGAAAATAAGTCTGAGCTAAATAAAATAAATATCTTATATGCAAATCTGGCGTTGTTTCTGGGTCGTTTATTCCCTGTAACAACAACCTCTCATCTCTTTCAAATTTATCAGCTTTGCTCCCGCCATCTCCGGGATCATTCACGACAAGAGTCTCTAACCGAGCTACCCTCGTATTGTAATTCGCTCCAACTTTTGAACGATCTATATCCCAATATTCATGAGTAACACCGACAGATTTCCATGGTAAAGAAGCTTTTAAAAGACGCGTAAGCCAATATTTAATATGAACATCATATTGTAATGTAAGATAATGATCTTCCGTTAAGCTCGTTTTATCGAAATTCGGATCAACCTCTAAAATCATATCCGCATCTAATATTAATAAATAATCTGCTTCTGGGTATGTTTTTTGCGCTAACGAAACAGCTAAGCTTCTGTTATAACCAAAGTTTTTAAACGGCTCATGATGAACCGTCCCAGGTATCTCATTTTCCTTACACCAATTTTCAATAATTTCAGGCGTATTATCCGTCGATCCAGTATCACAAATAGAAACAAAGTCTACAATTGATTTTGTTGCATTTAAACATCTTTCCATAATTCTAGACTCATTTTTAACGATCATACAAAGACATAACTTTTTTTCTTCCTTTACAGACTTCACTTGCTCATTTCCCATTTAACCACCTCATATTTTATTAACACGCTCTTCTCATATGTAACAACATTTCTTAGCTATACTGATGACATAAGCACCCTTTTACTATTTATGAAAACTTCATTTTATTTATTCTTACTTTTATGTTGGGACATATTTCATGCTTCGCTTTATATTTGATACAATCAATACAAAAAACATAATACGGGAATCCGTACATTTCAAAGTCTAAGAGGAGGTTATATTTTGTTGGATTACATTTGGCTAGATGACAAATCACCAATTTTAGAACAACTACCAAGAAACTTTAAATCTGCAGCTATATTGCTACATCCTTTTATCCAAATGCCTTTAGGATGGGAAAAGTCTGTGAGAAAAAGACCATATGAGCACATCTATCCTAGCGCTGAAGAAATCATTTATAATGGGAAATCCGTTTCTTGGAAGGAAATGATGTCTTGTAGTGGATTACATTCATACGCAGACCTAGCAATGGCCATGTTGACTTCCATTAGTGCCCTTTCAGAAGAATATAAAAGAGAGGATTTAGCTAAAAAGCTACATTCAAACTTAAAAAAAGATCTTTATTATCCAACAGAAGATTATACATCTATATTTTTATTACACAAATTACTTAAACTCCTCGGTTCTAAAGGTGCAAAAAATCTATATTTCTCTGAACCAATTCTTGATACAAACGGATTATTACAGGTAAATAATACTACTCCATTAGATATTTGGGACATTAGCAATAATGAGTTAATTATTACTGGCGAAGATAATGAGTATGCGTTTATGAGTATATACGATTCCTTTACAACCTTATTATTAGCTAAAGAAGAAAATATAGAATATATTGTTCATTCAATGAACGTTGAAGCTATCATTTGTGACAAAAAAACGATGATTGATTGGTATTTTTAAATTAGTAATTTCTTAAACTATAAAAAAGAAACTTGCGCTTATACACAAGTTTCTTTTTAAAAACATCCTTATTTTTTCACAACTTCATGTCCACCGAACTGATTACGTAATGCTGAAACTACTTTTCCATGGAATGTATCATCTTCCTGAGAACGATAGCGCATAAATAATGACATAGCGATAACTGGTGCTGCAGCTTGAAGTTCAAGTGCAGTTTCAACAGTCCATTTTCCTTCTCCTGAAGAGTTCATTACACCTTTAATGCCATCTAGTTTCGGATCTTCTGCAAATGCTTTTTCAGTTAAGTCCATTAACCAACCACGGATAACTGATCCGTTAGCCCATACTTTTGCAACATCTTCATAATTGAAATCAAAGTCACTCTTATCTAGTACTTCAAATCCTTCAGCGATTGCTTGCATCATGCCGTACTCAATACCGTTATGAACCATTTTCAAGAAATGACCACTACCAACACGGCCAGCATAAGAATAGCCATTTTCTACTGCTAAATCTTTAAATAAAGGTTCTAATTGGTCGTAAATTTCTTTTTCTCCACCAACCATTAAGCAAGCACCGTATCTAGCTCCTTCTACACCGCCTGATGTACCGATATCTACATAATGTAATCCGAAGCTTTTTGCTTCTTCAGCACGGCGTAACGTATCTTTATAGAATGAATTTCCGCCTTCAATAACGATATCACCTTCATCTAATAATGGATATACATCTTTTAGTACTGACTCTACAACTTCTCCTGCAGGCACCATTACCCAAATTGTACGAGGAGCTTCTAGTTCAGCAATCATTTCTTTTAATGTATGACGTGCAGTAATTCCTAGTTTTCCTGCCTTTTCAACAAGCTCTTTATTTACATCGTATACAACTACTTCATGCTTGTCTTCATATAAGTGTTCAGCTAATGGAAATCCCATTTTTCCTAATCCAATTAAACCTAGTTTCATATTAATCAATCTCCTATTCTATACAAATATATTTAATATCGAAATTAGCCCAAGTGCTACTACAGATAATATAGTCTCCATTGCAGTCCATGTTAATAATGTTTCTTTCACAGTCATTCCGAAATACTCTTTAATCATCCAAAATCCTGAATCATTCACGTGTGATAAAATTAATGACCCTGCACCAGTTGCAAGTGCTAATAATTCAACATTTACACCTGGTGTGCTTGCGGCAATCGGCGCAACAATACCAGCTGCTGTCATCATAGAAACAGTTGCCGATCCAGTTGCAATTCGGATTAGTGCCGCAATTCCCCACCCTAATAATATCGGTGAAATATGTGATTCTTTCGCCATATCTGCAATTGTCGTTCCAATTCCAGAATCTAATAATACTTTATTAAATGCGCCGCCTGCACCAATCACTAACAATATGTTTGCAATAGGTCCAAGGCAATCATTTGTAAATTGTAACACTTTATCTTTTGAGAAACCTTTTGCATATCCAAGACTAAAGAAAGAGTAAATGGTTGCAATTAATAAAGCCACAATCGGATCTCCAATAAAGTGTAATACTTGTGCTAGTTGACTCGTTTTATTTAATGCAACTTCTGCTATTGATGCACCAAGCATAAGAAATACTGGAAGTAAAATTGTAAACAATGTATTCCAAAAGCTAGGAAGCTCTTTTTTATTATCTTTTTCAACAAATTGCTCCGCTATATCTAATGGTACTTTCTTATGTATACGAGCACCAATCCATTTCCCGTAAAGTGGACCTGAAATAATTGCAGTTGGAAGTCCGACAATTAACGCATATAAAATTGTCTTCCCTACATCTGCTTTAAAAATACCAACTGCCGCCATTGCCGCTGGATGCGGTGGAACAAGTCCGTGTACGACTGACAGTCCTGCTACTAGCGGAATACCAATTGTAATAAGTGATACCCCAGTTTCTAACGCAATTGTAAATACTAACGGAATTAATAGTACAAATCCAACTTGGAAAAATACCGGAATCCCTACTAAAAATGCAACGAACATCATCGCCCAGTGAACTCGTTTCTTCCCAAAACGATTAATTAATGTGTTAGCGATACGTTCAGCACCACCAGATTCGGCCATCATTTTTCCAAGCATCGTTCCTAGTGCTAAAACTATTGCTAAAAACCCTAATGTATTACCAAGCCCTAGTTTAATAGAATCAATAATCCCTGGATCTTTTGGTGAAGTTCCAATTAAAGGCATTCCCATTGCTAATCCTACACCAATTGCTGTTAAAATTAATGCGACAAATGGATGCCATTTTACTACCGTAATAAGTAAAAGTAGTATGACAACTGCCGCTAGTACGATCCCAACTACCATTTCTCCCAATCCCCCTATTGTTTACGTTGGAAAGCAGCTATACAATCAAATTCTTCTTTCAAGCGATTGTAAAGTCGTTCATACATATAAAACATTTCTAAATATATAGCCGTATTTTCTTTATTCGGTACATGGTGATGGACAATATCAATCCAATCCTTTACCTCTTCAAGAGAATCAATTTTTCCTACAGCATATAAAGCAACTGCCGCTGCCCCAAGCGCAGATGCTTCATGACTTTCAGGTACAAGCAATTCTTTTCCCATCATATCGGACAACATTTGTCTCCAAAATGCAGATTTTGCAAACCCTCCTGAAACTCGTATTTCAGTAAGTGGCCCTGTACAATCCCTGATTGCGAGTGCTACTGAATATACACTCATACAAACACCTTCCATCACTGCACGTATAAAATGTTCTCGCTTATGTTGAAGATTGATTCCAAAGAATGTACCACGAGCATTTGCATTCCAGTAAGGTGCGCGTTCTCCAGATAAGAAAGGTAAGAACAATAGCCCATCCGCTCCAGCTGGTACGCTTTCTGCATATTTAATTAATAAATCATAAGGATCAATGCCGAGCTTTCTTGCTACTTCTTGCTCTGGACTACCAAATTCATCACGTAACCATCTCAGTAATATTCCGCCGTTATTCGTTGGACCACCGATTACCCAGTGCTCATCTGTTAATGCGTAACAAAACGTTCTCCCTTTCTCATCTGTATTTATATTTGATGAGATTGTTCGAACCGCACCACTCGTTCCAATCGTAATTGCAGCCGCACCCGGTGATATCGCACCAACTCCTACATTTGCAAGAACCCCATCACTTGCTCCGATGACAATTGGTGTTTCTGCACTTATCCCCATCTTCTGTGCTAACTCTGGCTTCATACCTGATAAAATATATGTAGTTGGTACAGGGGTTGATAATTGTTCTGGTGACATATGTAACATAGTTAAAACATCTTCATCCCAGTTTAATGTTTCTAAATTAAATAACCCTGTAGCAGAAGCAATCGAATAATCAACTACGTAGCGTGAAAATAATTGGTAAATCACATACTCTTTAATGGAAATGAATTTATAGGCACTTGTATATAACTCTGGTTCCTCTTCTTTCATCCATAACAATTTAGAAAGTGGTGACATCGGATGAATCGGTGTACCTGTACGTCTATAAATTTCATGCCCATTCATTTGTTGTAATAATTTTTCTGATTGCTTCGTACTTCGATTATCTGCCCAAATGATAGAACGCGTTAATGGCGCACCATTTTCATCTACTGCAATTAATGCGTGCATAGCTGTACTAATACCGATTGAAGAAATATCTTCTGGTAATACATTACCTTTTCCAATGGCAACGCTTACACTTTTGTATACAGCGGCACATATTACATCAGGATCTTGCTCAGCCCATCCTACATTCGGTTGAATAATTGGGTAATCGATTGCATGTGATGCAATGACTTTTCCTTTTTCTGTGAACACAACCGTTTTTGTACTTGTGGTACCGATATCAATCCCGATTACTCTCCCCCTTGTTTCCATGCGAATCTTCCCTTCATTACTAGCAAAATACGATTTAGTAAACCGTTTACATGAATTAGTATATAAAATATTTTTTCATTTATCAAGTTATAAAAAGAAAATTTTTTTCATACCAAAAATAAATCCCCTCATTCCATTTCACTTATATACTAAATTTAGCTTTTCCATGCGGTAAAATTACGTTATATTCGTTACGCAATACACTCTTTCCTCTCATTAACAACACATACATAATCCTCCATACGTTCTACTTATTTGCTTGAAGAAAAAGTTGAAAAGCAATATTCATTTTTAGCGGTCACGTAACATCACCATCAAGCCAAGAAAAGTAACTAACCGCAGAATGAGAATTCTGTGCATTTTACTCATATTTATTGTTTTAGGTTCACTAGTCTTTTATCTTGATAAACATAGAGCGTGGCCCCCTACTATCACTTTTTTATCTTGTAAATATATCTTGCATACTATAAAACCGAAAAGTATTTTTATTTTTCAGAAAAATAAAAACAATAACACGAAATTTATTGTATAATGTTGTAAAAAGATGTCGGAGGGATTTAATGTTAAATAAAATATCTCAATTCACAATTAAGCTTTCATCAATTCTTTTATCACTCTTACTATTATTAAATTTACCTTATTTATTTATCACTCAACAAGGATTTACCTTTCAACCAATTTATTTTTTTAATCAGACCGTTACTATGTTAAAACAGGTTTTTTCCCCTGAATCATTAGTGATTATAGGATCAGACCCGAAGTTTGGCCATTTCAAAAAAACACCATTATTTCCAACTGTTTTAGAACCTTACCTATATTCATTTACTATATTATTTTTAGCCTTTTTTCTTGCTCTCTTTTTATCATCTAGCATGGCATTTTTTTATTTTTTAGCAAAAGATTATATAAAAAAATGGATAAACCGAATTGTGTTCATATTAGAAGCTGTCCCTGATATGATGATGATGATTTGTTTGCAAATTTTTTTCATATGGGTACTTCAGAAATTTGGGGAATCTCCTGTCACTATTATTTCCTTTAATGAAAATCGAGCTTATTTACTCCCTATTTTATCATTAGCTGTCTTACCTACATTACAAATGTTTCGGATGATGGTGTTATACATAAAAGAAGAGCAAGGAAAACATTACGTAGAGGTTGCATATGGAAAAGGCCTTTCATCAAGTTATATACTATGCATTCATTTATTCAAAAATATATCTATCCACTTCTTCCACCATTTAAAAACAATTTTTGTTTTCTTACTTTCTAATTTATTCATTTTAGAATTTGTTTTTAATATGGAAGGCATTATTCAATTTTTATTTAATAAGGCGTTTGTTTCACCTCCAGCTGCATTTATCATACTTGTTATGATTATTTTACCATTTTATGCTATTTTCCAAATAGTCTCATTCATGATGAATAGATGGAAAAAACAATTGAAAGGAGTATCATTATGAAATCTATTTGGAAATCAAAACGCTTTTTAATCGGCTTTACTTATCTATTCATACTTATTTCAGCTAGTTTTATTTATAGTTGGTTCTTTAAAGATAACATTCCAAAACCTCCTCAGTTACTTTACAATGACAATAACGAATTACTTGGAAAGGCCCCCTTTCCGCCATCGTTAATTCCACCTTTTGGATCTGATCGTTTTGGAGAGTCTGTTTTCTTACAAATTGTAGAAGGAGCAAAATTCACTATTTTATTAGCCATGGCAATTAGCTTCTTTCGAATTTTATGCGGAACATGTATAGGAATCCTCTTAAGTTTATTTGCTCCAAAACTCAAGAGATTTTTCCAGTCATGCTCAGAAGTTTTTTATTACATTCCAACTCTATTTATCGCATTCATACTCATCACGCCCGTTAATATTATAATCACATCAAATGCTGATGGGGTAGATCCAAATATTTCATTTACGTTTTATCAAGTACTCGTACTTATTTTCGTCGCTCTGCCTACACTTTCTTTATACATATCCTCAGAGGTTGATGAATTTATGAAACAAGATTACATCTTAAGTTCACAATTACTGGGGGCTAGTCGTTTTCATATTATAAAAAAACACTTACGAGTCTTATTACTTGACCGCTTATTTGTATTATTTATGGAACATATCGTCCAAACACTCATACTCGTTATCCATTTAGCGTTGCTTAACATTGTAATTGGCGGCATACAAATGCGTGAACTCTATGACGGAGTGCTCAAACCTGTTTCTCTATCTAATGATTGGGCAGGTCTTATTGGATTAAATCGTAATGAAATGAATCTTTCATGGTGGATTATTTTTTATACTCTCGCTTCATTCTTTATTACGATTCTATTTATTAAGCTTATGACCATCGGGATTCAAGATGCACTGAAAGCAAGAGATTCGCAAATTGTAGCAATTCAAAACGTTCCAGATCATAAAAAATTTGTTAAACATAAAGATTCCTTTTCGTTTGCAAATAAAGTAAACCTTTAATCATTTCTCATTAATGAAGTATTAATTGGCATCGATATTAGTAGAAAATAAAGAAGATGATCCCTATTAAATACAGGGATCATCTTCTTATGCTGTCTAACTTTTTTACATGTCCTTTGCTAGACTCATGTTTTTTATATTTAAAGTGAATTATTTGCAATCACAATTATGTTTTTTAAAATCAATTACCATACGCCCTTGAATTCTACCTTGTTCCATTTCTTCGAATACATTTTGTACTTTATCTAGCGAACAAGTTTGAACAACCGGCACTACTTTTCCTTCTGCCCCAAACATAAACGCCTCTTCCAAATCTTTACGAGTACCAACTAGAGAACCAACTACTTCAATTCCATCCAGTACAAGTCGTGGGATGTTTAAGTCCATTGTTTCTACTGGTAGC
Source organism: Bacillus sp. BR3(2024) (assembly GCF_039134555.1). Classification (NCBI taxonomy): domain Bacteria; kingdom Bacillati; phylum Bacillota; class Bacilli; order Caryophanales; family Bacillaceae; genus Bacillus; species Bacillus sp. BR3(2024). The sequence goes on along the minus strand of NZ_CP152433.1, from coordinate 2,100,240 downwards.
CCTACTGCAACTACTTTACCGCAAGCACGTACTGCATCAACTGCTGAGTTAAAGGCTACTTTAGAGACTGCTGTTACTACCGCAGCATAAGCGCCACCAAACTTCTCTTGCACAATTTTATCAGCAGGACCTTGAGAAATTGGATTGATAGTCATATCAGCACCAACTTCTTTCGCTAAGGCTAATTTATCGTCATTAATGTCTACTGCGATTACCTTTGCACCAAATACATTTTTAGCATATTGGATAGCTAAGTTACCTAATCCACCGCAGCCATAGATTACAATAGGTTGACTAGGTTTAATATCTGATACTTTAATAGCTTTATATGTAGTTACACCAGCACAAGTAATTGATGATGCTTGAGCAGGATCTAATCCTTCTGGTACTTTTACCGCATAATCAGCTGTAACGATACATTGTTCAGCCATACCACCATCCACTGAATAACCAGCGTTTTTAACTTCACGGCAAAATGTTTCTCTACCAGTTACGCAATATTCACAACGTCCACAAGATTGGAACATCCATGCAATACTTACACGGTCACCTATCTTTAGTGAAGTAACATCATCAGCTATTTTCGTAACAATACCTACACCCTCATGACCAAGAATACGGCCATCAGTGTTACCAAAATCATGATTCGCAACGTGTAAATCAGTGTGGCAAACTCCACAATACTCTACATCTACTAACGCTTCACCTGAGTGTAACGGACGTAATTCTTTTTCAATCACTTCGATGTTTGCTTTGCTGTTTTTATTAACCACTACTGCTTTCATATGTGATCTCCCCTTTAGTGTTTTAGCATTTTAATGAGTTTATCTCACAACTACTTTCTTCACTACTTTGGCTAGTTATTGTACCAAATTTAAGTGTTCAATCATCATTACATCTTCATCATAACATGACACTTCATAAACAATTTGTGAAATTATGAACAATATTTGAATTATTACATAAATCGGTCTTTATTTTAAATTTTTAAAAATGAGAGTTTATCACTGACTATAAGTAAGTCATACATTTCTAAAAGAAAATAAAGTAACAAACTTCTCATCGATAAAAAAGCTCTTCACTCAATATTTTCTATATTTAAACACTTAGTTTCACAGTAATAGCCTTTGCCACCAACATAAACTTTTTCTATTTTATTCTTGCTATTGGTTGCTAATTTAACTAATATTTCGGAAGGCGAGTGTAAAGAATAACCTTGTTCAAATACATAGACTTCTTTTTGCAAATAGTGCTGTTCATAAAGATAGCAAGCTAATGCACCGTTTGAAGTTCCAGTCGCTGCTTCTTCATTAATGTCGTATAGTGGAGCAAAATTTCTGCATATAATTCGATTGTCATTAAAAGTATATAAATGCATCCCGACAACATTATAATACTTGCTGATTTCTTTAATTTTTTCAAAATTAGGTTGCAGTGCATGTAATTGTATTTCGCTTTTTATAGGAATTAAAATATCTTTTAAGCCAGTGGAGACAATTTGAATTGGGTATTTATTGTCTATATCTTTACTATCAAAACAGTCGGTGAACTCGTTTGGAGATACAACATCATAGAATCTCGGTTTATTTTGTTCCATGAATATGATGTCATCTTTTATAGTGATAGTAAGAACACCGCTGTTCGTTTCAATCGTATAGCGATTCCTGAAAAGTTTATTTAAATGCATCAGTATCGCGAAAGAGCCAATTGTGGCATGACCACATAAATCAACTTCTTCTTTTGGAGTAAAATACTCAAATTTATAATCAGCAATTTCAGATTCTGATATAAATGCGGTTTCCGCATAACCCAGTTGTTTGGCTATTTCCATTTTTTGAGTAGTGGTCAATGTATTTGTATTCTCAATAAATACCACTCCTGCTTTATTTCCGCCTTTATGCTCCTTGCTAAATGCACTTGCAACATAAACAGATATTTTCATAAGACATCTTCCTCACTTATAGTAAATTATAGTATAGAAAGCACTACATATAAATTCCATTGGATAAATTATCCCTAAAATAAGAAACAAACTATTTTTAGCATTTGAACTCTCCAAAAATAGTTTGTCTACAGTCTGAAAGCTCTTCATTTGAAGAGCTTTTTTTATATTCGCTTCATCGAAATCGTTTCACGTATACTTTGTAAATTTTTTAGAGTTTCCTCTTGTCGCTGCAACGACAACCCTACATACAAAGTATCTAATAAGCTTAACTGTGCTAATCGTGATGAACTTGCTTCTGTGCGGAATTCAGTCTCACGTGTTGATGTATATAACGTTATATCAGCAAGTTGACTTAATGCTGATTTCTTATAGCTCGTAATCGCAATAATTTTGGCTCCTCTTGCTTTCGCTACTTCTAACGCTTCAAGTAATCCTTTATTGCTACCAGAATGAGAAATACCAATAACAACTGAATTTTCTGAGAGTAAACCTGCTCCCATAATTTGAAAATGCGAATCAGTATGAGCGATACAAGAAATACCCGTTCTCATAAACTTATGATACGCATCCATCGCAATAATACCAGAGCCACCATTTCCATAAAACTCAATTCGACTTGCTTCTTGTAAGGCTCGTACAGCCTGCTCAAGTGCCGTTTCATTAAGCAAATGTAAAGTATCTTGCAGTCCTGTAATATGCGAATGAAAAACTTTTTTAGCAACAGTTACCATACTATCTTCCGCTGATACCTCTTCATGAATATTTTGCATCGGTGTATGTACAATTTCACGAGCTAATGTAATCTTTAAATCTTGAAAACCTTGCAAACCAAGGTTTTTACATAAGCGGAATATCGTAGCTTCGGAACTATTCGTAACTTCAGCTAATTCTGTAATAGATTTATGTACAACATCTTGTGGATGTTTCAAAATATGTTCGGCAATACTTCGCAATTTCGGTGATAAACCATTTAACGAAGCCTGAATCTTTCCAATCCCACTTCTTGTACCAGGCATAGCATATCCTCCCCTTCCATCGTAGCTTTATCCTGTAAAAACCGATTAGTTAAACTAATCATCAGTGGGGATGGTCCCCCACTGATTAGAGTTTCACTTTATTGTACCTAATTATCGAAAGAAGAAAAACCTATATTAGGGATTACTATAAATTTTAATTGCTCCTATGTATTCTGTCATACGATATAACAGAATTATTCATGCTTATGAATAATTCTCTCCATGTTTCACTGCGTATAATGCGGCTTGCGTACGATCATCCACTTCCAATTTAGCTAAAACGTTTGAAACGTGTGTTTTCACAGTTTGTTCTGTAATATGAAGTTCTGCTGCAATCTCCTTGTTGCTTCTTCCTTTCGCAATTTCGCGAAGTACCTCTTGCTCTCTTTTCGTTAACATTGAAAAAGGATTTTCTACTTCCTTCTTTACTGCAGAACGCCCCATTAATGCAGGTTTTACTTTCGGGTGAAAATTCGCATTTCCTTGATGTACTGCAATAATAGAAGCGACAAGTTGCTCAGGTTGTACTTCTTTTAATTGATAACCATCTGCTCCAGCTTCAAGTGCTGGTATAACATAATCTTGCTCTGAAAAACTACTTAATATAAGTACCTTTATTGTCTCATCATATTGCTTTAGACGTTTTGTTGCCTCAATTCCATCCATTTTCGGCATCGATACATCCATTATTACGACATCTGGTCTTTCTTTTTGCATGAAATGTAATGCCTCTTCGCCATTTTCCGCTTCCCCAATAATTTCAAATTCTTCTCTCGTTTTCAAAAAGAATACAAGTCCTCTTCGAACGATATGATGGTCCTCAACTAGTAGCAGTTTAATCTTCAACCTTATTCTCCCCTTCAAATCGGCAATTGAATTTCTATTTTTGTACCCTTTTTCAGCTCTGTTATAATTTGAAACGATCCCTTCATTAACTGAATACGTTCCTTCATACTTTTCAGGCCAAGTGCTGATTCCCTTACTTGTTCTTGTATAAATCCTATTCCATTGTCTTCTATATAAAAATGTAACTGGTTATTTTCTATTTTCAAAAGAATATGTACCTTTTCACACGAAGCATGCTTTTTACAATTATGTAGCGCCTCTTGGCTAATACGCCATAAAACTTCTTCTATTTCATCCCCAATTGAAACCATCCCATCAATTCGAACTTCCACTTGAACTCCTAATAACTTCCCGTAATTTTGAATTGCTTCTGCTAATCCTTTCTCCAATCCTTCAGGTCTTAATTGCCAAATTAATAGCGTCATCTCTTGTAATGCTTCTTGTGATAATTCCCCAATATAACTTAACATCTCTTGCAATTCTCTATCTTGCGTCATATTCAGAGTACCTTTCGCTGTTAGCATAATAGAAAATAACAATTGTTTTACTGAATCATGTAAATCACGTGCAAGTCGATTTCTTTCCGCTACCACTACATATTTACGTTCTTTCTCAACTAATTGAATACGTTGTATTGTCGTTCCAATTTGAAATGCAATTGATTCTAATAACGCTAACTCTTCCTCAGAAAAATGAGTCTTATGAGGTGCAGCCACATTTAGTAGACCAAATTTTTCTGATCCAGACCTAAGCGGAATTGTCGCATGATGTGTAACATCTTCTGTCTCTCCCCAATTATATTCAATTGCATCTTCTATTCGCTTACATTCAATAATATTAGTCGCTTTTTCCAATCTCCCATTCACAAAACGTTCTACACACCAACAGTTTCCTTCACACATCGGCTTCTTCTTTTGCCACGTAAGAGCCTCTGGTAAATTTTCGTCTACAAGCATGCTGTGCTTTCCACTTTCATCAATAAAAAATATCCACCCTGTTTGTAAATTCATTACTTGTAACAATGTATGCAACACTTTTTCTAACATATCCTGTAAGTTTGTTGCTTCATTTAATAATTCAGCAATTTCTTTTAATGCTTCTAAACGATGCATCTCTTTTTCTTCAAAGTTCATTCTCATCACCAACTACAATTATAACATTAAGAAATTTCTAAATTCTATAAATAAAAAAAGAACCGAATTCCTTCAGCCCTTTCTTTATATCAATCATTTTATTATTGTTATTCTATCCAATGTTGGAAGCAGAATTTTTGTTAACAAACGATTCTACTTTAGCTGTCCGATAAAGATTGTCCACCATGGATATGCTGTAAACCTTCAGTAGTAACAACCATATTCGCTGCTGGCATTTGCACTTGATTCTTATGGAACATAGACATTAATTCAAACCTTACTTGTCTAGAAGTTTCAAAATAATCTTCTGGCTTTATTAAACCTGTAATACAAAATTCATAGCCAACATATTTCAAGTTAGGATTTAAGTCTGTAACACCGACGTATTTAAATGGTTCAACAGCCTCATCCTCTACTCTATAAAGAGTTTGATTCAATTCTTCATTGCATATAACACATACTTCTTCTAACAATTCCTTCACTCTTGTTGGATCTTCCTGATAACTTACCGTGATGCGTTCAATTACACGCATCCATCCTTTATTAAAATTTTGTATCGTTCTAATCTCTCCGTGCGGGATGGTAAGTAGTTTTCCTGACCATTCACGAATTTGCATAAAACGAATACTAATCTCTTCAATAGTTCCTGAATTTGTTCCGTTAAAAGTTACAAAATCACCAACCCGAAACTCTTTGTCCGCTAATCTTGCAAAGCCTAATATAACATCTTTTAGCATCTGTTGTGCAGCAAAACCGATGACAACTCCAGCTATCCCTGCACCTGCAATAATACTTTTTATATCTACAAATTGGCTAATTAAATATATGATAAGACTGATGATAATGATATATCTAAAAATAGATCGAATTACACTTTGAATCGTCTGCTCTACCTCTTCATCAAAAAAGCTTGATTTCCTAAAAAACCAATCAATAATACGGTTTATTACAAAAGAAATAATGATTAAAACTAAAGCAAATAGTAAAAATCTTAAAAGTAAAAACTCTCTTACATAATTAAAAAATTCTTCAGTATACGTTAATAAGCTCATTTAACCACTTCCTTACTAATTAAAAAATTCATAATCGCCTAAGTTTGTTCCAGAAAAATCTATTATCCTAATCTAAAATGCCACTATCCTTACTATGTATTTTGACTCTATTACTAATTCACCTTAAACAGTATGTCTAGGTGTTCTTTTTCCTTTCCCTTTAAATATACCCTTTTTAATAACCTAAGGGGGAGCAAATCGTGAAATTTTTTTATACGTTAAAACTTTATTCATCTCATTACGATTTCAACTCATTTATTCATTAACTACGTAAAAAAAGAGCTGAATTTATCAGCTCTTTTATTCAATATTAATTGTTGTCTTACTACTTTTTTCTTCTTTCAATTTTGGCAATTCAATTGTCAGTACGCCATCTTTATAATTTGCTTTAACATTTTCTTCCTCAACTTGTTTAAAATTAAAGCGTCGAGTTACAGAACCTATAGAACGTTCTTTACGAATATATGTGCCATTCTCATTTTTTTCGTCTACTTCATTATGATTCGTTGCTTGGATCGTTAATATATCTTGTTCAAAATCAACTTGAATGTTTTCTTTTTGAAAACCTGGTAAATCTGCTTTCACAGTATATTTACCAGATTGCTCATGAACATCTACTTTAAAAGTATCCATGTTCAGTGGCTTAAAGAAAGCATCTGTCATCCCTTCTAATAAAGAAGGCCCAAAATCAAAAATGCCATTTTGACGTTTTGTTATCTCTAGAAATAAATTACGCATATTTTTTCCTCCTTATTATTTATGAATGAAAGATTATCTCTTTCTGCCTTTATTATAACATTTGGTCAAAAAAGGTCAAAGTTTTTGTTTGACCTTTTTTGATGTATATTTTACCAAATAAGTTATATGTCATCTCTCCCCTTATAAAGAGGAATATATTTACATAATAACGAATAGTTTATTTGCTCTTATTTTTTCTTACAGAGCTTACATACAATGGGATATATTGAAGAAATTAGAAAAGTTGTCGGATCAAGACCACTCAATCTAACAGGAGTTGCTGTAGCTGTTTTCAATGAACATGGACAAATAAAAGAGACCTTTTTTAAAGGCCTCTTTTTTCACTTCACTTCTGCATGTAAGCATGACTTAAAATGTCCAAGTGCATATTCATGCCCTTGTGCATTAAAAGATGCAACCGCCTTTTCATAAACAACAATTTTAAACCCTTTATTATAAGCATCTACTGCTGTATGAAGAACACAAATATCAGTACAAACACCTACAAGATGAACTTCTTCTATTCCTCTTTCTCTTAGCTTCATCTCTAAATCCGTTCCAGCAAACGCACTGTATCGCGTTTTGTCCATATAATATACATTCTCTGCATTTTTATATGTTTCGTACACATCTTGTAATTCACCAAACAAATCTCTTCCACTTCTACCAGCTATATTATGAGGTGGGAATAACTTTGATTCTGGATGATATACATCATTTTCTTCATGTTTATCAATAGCAAAGACAACGTAATCTCCATTTTCAATATATTGCTTCGTTATATGTACAATTTCCTTCTCAATTTCCTGTCCTGGTTTCCCGCAAGTTAAAGCACCCTTTTCCGCTACAAAATCATATGTATAATCAATATTAATAAGAGCTCGTTTCATAACCACTATCTCTCCTTCTTCTGTTTCACAGTAAACAATAGAAAATTTGTTATTACGACATCGTATGTACTATTCGACATTTCAAATGAAATACCTACATTTTTCTTCTGAAACTTACCTTAGTCCGAGTTTATCATATAATAGATAAACAATGGTAAAACAAATAGCTCCTATTAACAAGTCATGAATTTGATAATTGAGCGTTATTTGCATAAACTCTTGTATCGTAAACCAAATTACTGCCATCATTAGGCTAATCAAAATGATACGAATACACCAATTCACGTATTCAACCTCTTTCTCTGTCATAGTAGTAACAAGTGATTACTTCCTATTTAATCGTATTAGAAAATGAAATAAGTTATTCACTCTTGCACACTCTGTCCAAACAAAAAAGCACACTACTTTTTGAGTAATGTACTTTTTATTCTTATTAAGACGCAGGTTTTGTCTCAAATGTTGCTTGATTAAAACTAATAACCTTTCCTTTCGGGTCATTGTTTTCATACTGAACTGCAGTAATTGTATGACTACCTGTTTCCAGCGTTTTTTCTTTTAACTGCACTGTTGTCTGCGTTGTACTAGTTACTTGATGTTTATCTGTATACATTTGATCTACAAATACGAATGTTTCTTTATCACTTTGAAAATTAGAAAGTTCTAATTCAACTTGCTGAATTAACGTATCCTTTTTGATGAATACAGTCGGTATATTGCCGTTTTCAGAAGTACCATCTGGAGTAATAACTTTTACTTTCCCTTCTCCAATTGACATTGCTCCTTCAGGAAATACAACCATATTCTCATCACTTGCGTTTACAACTTGTTCTTCCTGTTTTGATTGCGCGTCCTCTTTTTCCTGTGGAGCACCGCAACCAACTAATAACAATACAGACAATCCAGTGATTATGAATTTTTTCAAAATTCATCCCCCCTGTAACTTCATTATAATTTATTATACAAAAATAACTTTTAAATTTTGAGACTACTTTCAACACTTTCATGAACAAATAGAATCTTGCTCACGATTAATGTATCATACTTTCCTTAATAGAACATTAATTTTTTTTATGAAATAAATAGTAATTTCCTCTTATCTATCATTTTAGCCCAACATATGAATTACATACCCTCAAAAATAAAAAGACATTGTTAGTTCAATGTCTTTTCTATACAGCAATTAAAAAACAAACGTTGTAATCTCATCTACTTCTTTTCTTGGAAGTTTCTTCGGTTTATCTTTCGGAAATCCGAGTGAAATAACCATATTTATTTGTTTTTCAGGCTCAATTTGTAAATATTGGCGCAGTTCATCTTGAGCTAGCAATACTGGCCCTGTCATTGGACAAGTACCAAGTCCCTTTGCATGTGCAGCTAACATTAAGTTTTGTGCCGCTAAACAGCTACTCTTCATGCCTTCTTCTTCCCAAACTGAATTTGGAACAAAAGCAATTGGATCAAATATCTTTTCACGGAACTTTGATTCATATGGTGTTGCCAAACATACGATTAATACTGGTGCCTCCGAGAAAGCTGTTGCATATGGTCCGAAAGAACGTGTAAGTAATTTCCCTGCTTTCTCTTCTCCATTTTCTGCTGCTTTTTCCGCAAGTTTATGTAATGCATCCCATGTCATTTGTTCAATTTCTTTAATCTTCTCTCGATTCATGATAACTAAGAATTCCCACGTTTGTGAATTCGTATCACTTGGTGCGTAACGAGCACAATCAATTATTTCTTTTATATCATTAGTAGATACTTCTTGATCTGTAAACTTTCTAACACTTCGTCTTCCGTGAATTACTTCTTTAAAATCTTCATAATTCATATATTAAATCCCCTTTTTACAGCGTTTTCAAAACTTATCCTATGCTTGAATTATATCATGAAAAAAAGCCGGAAGAATACCAGCTTTTTTCTTCATGATTAATTTGTCACTTTAAACAAACGAATACTCTCTTCGTATGCAGCTTGTAGTTTTTTCGTAATTGGTCCTCTTTCACCAGCCCCGAACTGTTCATCACCAATTTGAACGACTGGGAATATTTCAAGTGGCGTCGCTGTAAAGAAGCACTCCTCAGCGTCATATACTTCTTGTAATGAAAACTCTCGTTCCTCTACATCGATATGTAACTCTTTCGCTAATGTAATTACATAGTGACGTGTAATACCATGTAAAATGAAATAATCCGCTGGATGTGTAATCACCTTATTATTCTTCACGATAAAGAAATTGGAATGACACCCTTCAGTCACAATACCATCTCGTACTAATATTGCTTCTTGATACCCTTGTTCATTTATTTTGTTTTTGATCATGATATTAGGAAGCAAATTTAAAGATTTTATATGGCAAAACTTCCACCTGATGTCCTCTTCTACTGTCACCTTAATCCCTGCCTCCATTGAAGCAACTGGTCTTGGGAACGAAACAAGATTTGCAAAATATGTCGGTTGTAAATCTGATTCATATACATGATTGCGCGGTTGTGCACCTCTTGATATTTGTAAATATACATTCCCATCTTCTTGAAATTGATTTTTTTCAATCATTTGATATAACTCTTCTACTAATTCTTCCTTCGTAAATGGTGGAATTAGTTTTATTTCTGCCATAGAGTTAAAGAATCGTTCCAAATGTAAATCTAATAAATGAGGCTTGCCATCGTATAGTCTAAATACTTCATAAATCCCATCACCAAATTGGAAGCCTCTCTCTTCTAATGCTACCATCGGCTGTTCTTCTTTCGTATTAATCATTCTCCCATTAAACAAGATCCAATCTTTATGAGTAGCTTTCATTCTTCCCCACTCCTTTATCACATGATTGATTTTATTGTACAACTTATGACACCCTGAAAGAAGGAATTTTCTGTATTTTCACAAACTAAAAATACATCACTTCGTAAAAGTGATGTATTTTATCATTTATTTAAGGAAATATTTTTCAATATCATCTAACATAAGATTCGCAGCTTTAATACCGCCTGCTGTATTCCAGATTACCTCATCCACTTGGAATACTTTATTATTTTTAGAAGCCTGTAGTTGCTTAAAGAGTGGATCTTCTGTCCATTCCTTCGCTAACGAATTTCCTTCATTATTCTTATCTGCATCTTTATCAGACGTGAAATAGAATAAGTAGTCTCCGTCCATATTTGGAATCTGCTCTTTTGTAATTCCTTTTATCGCAAAATCATCTTTATCTTGTAATGGTGGTCGTTTAAATCCAATATCATTTAAAACAACGCCCGAGAATGAGTTTTTTTGATAAATACGAACATCACCTGGCACGAAACGAATAATAGAAACTTTAGAATTTAATTTATCGCCTAACTTCTCTTTCATTCCTTCAATGCGTTTTTTATAATCATCAAGAGCTTTTTGCCCTTCTTTTTCTTTATTTACAGCTTTTGTATAAAGTGTAAAGTTTTCTTTCCAATCACCGCGTAATGTTTCTGCATAAACAGTTGGTGCGATTTCTTTTAGCTGATCATATATTTTTTCATGACGCATTTTATTTCCGATAATTAAATCTGGCTTAAGCTTCATTACAGCCTCTAAATTAATATCACGTTCAGTTCCTACAACTTCCGTGTTTCTTAACTCTTTCGCTAAATGAGGATACCATTCATCACCAGCACGTGGTTTCGTAGTCCCCACTGGCGTTACGCCCACAGCTAGGAGAGCCTCTGCGCCTTCATTTGTTAAAACAACAACTTTTTTAGGTGTGCCATTTACTGTCGTTTCACCCATTGCATGCTTTACCGTATATGAATCTTTTGCTTTCGCTGATATATTATTTTCTTTTTTCTCTTCTTTACTACATCCTGCAATTACAACCATGAGTATCATAATGCAGAACATAATTAGTTTTTTAGTATGTATCATATGTCCTCCCTAGATGAAATCGATTATCATTAACATTTAAAGATTAATGTATCTTACATACATTGTCAATGTATATCAGAAAACTTTTTTAATATATACTATTTAGATTCTATCCGCTTTTCTAATGTTTCTTTTTAAAACATAGTGCATAAGTATGAAAAAAAATGTTGTTATTAAAATGCGTACCCTTGTTATACATAACAAGGATACGCATCCATATTGCACTATCATTTTAATTCCTAATATTGAGTATACTTAATATACGCTGAGTCATTATATACCCACTGATTTCCCCCAAGGTTTAACCAACCATTTTCATTTATATATACTAAATAAGATTCTGGAGAATTTAATTGGCGGATAACTGCAGATGTAGTTGATGGACCACTTCTTAAATTTACATTCATCCCTTGTATATATGCAACCCCAATCGGGCTTCCATCACTATTGCTTGTCTTTACAAAATTAATGTAAGAAGGATCATTATACACCCATTGTCCATTCCCCAAATCTAGCCATCCATTACTTTCTTGATATACAACGTAAGATTCTGGAGAATTTAATTGACGAATAACTGAGGAAGAAGTTGATGGACCATTTCTTAAATTTACATTTTTCCCAAGAACATAAGCGATTCCCTTCGTTTGAGGTGTCGGTTGTGGGTTAGGAGGTTGTGGATTTGGAGTTACTCCAAAAATAGCTGCTATTCCATTTGCATACGCTTGACTTAGATCTTCAATAAATTGTGGATTTTTTAATAAATTTGCATCAAAAGCTGTATCAATAAAAGCAGTCTCAGTTAAAATTGCATCCATTGCGGTTTCTCTTAATACCGCATAATTTTCTTTTTTTGCTCCTCGATCACGAAGACCATATTTTGTTAATACAGGATTGACAGCTGTATGCATTTTTTGTTGCTTTGCATATGCAGTGCTGCTATTGGATAACGCATTATAAATATAACTTTCAAAACCTGTACCCCCGCCGCTATTAATATGAAATGAAATAAAATAATCCGCACTGAAAGCATTAGCAATATTAGCACGTTCAGATAAAGAAATAAACACATCACTATCACGTGTCATTTTAATTGTAATTGGGTAATTTACCGTTAAAATGTCTCGAACGCGTCTAGCAATTTGAAGTGTTAAGTTTTTTTCTACTAAACCATTACCAACAGCACCAGAATCATATCCACCGTGCCCTGCGTCTATAACAAGTTTCATTTTATTGCCCCGCCCCTTTCTTGTAATATGTTTGCATTTCTACTCGTCCTATTTTATGTGAAATGTACAAGTTCTGTTACAATTGCAAATAAAAAAACCGCCTTATGTAAGGCGGTTTCTATCATCTTGCTTTAACCAATTTAAAATAAATATATACGATTGATAGTGAACATAACGTATGCAAAATAAAATAAATAAAAGTGCTATTCCAACACCACTATAAAGTAAACCGAACTTTAAAAAAACATTTACAAGTGGTGGAAAGTTTATTAGATTTTGTAATGTACTAAGCATGCAAAACATAATGAAAAAGACAGGGACGTATTGTAATTCATACGGCTTTTTTTTCTTAATCATTCTTTTCCGAATGATTATATGACATAATTCTGCTACTATAAAGCACCCTCCAATTAATACAAGACCAGAAGTCATCGTCATACATCCACCTGCCTTATATTTATTGTATCGCATAAATAATCATCGTTATATTTTCTTTACATACTCTTCATCTTCTGAAGTAAAACCAAAACTCTCTATGAAAGACTTCGCCTTTTCTGTTAATTTCTCTTGTAGCACTTTTATTTCTTTCACATTTCTTTGTTTCATCATTTCTTCAAATGTAAAATACGTATTTGTACCATAACCGTAACCTTGGTAATCAAAATGAATAATTAGCTGTGATAAAACAGCCCGTTCCTCTTGTACACTATAATCTATTACACCAATATATGTATCATCAACTTTCACACAGTACTGTACCTTTTTCTCACCTAAACTATGCGATTTAAACATTTCTTTAACAACGCTTTCATTTTCTACAGTAACTTTCTCAAACGTAATCATATGTTGTCCATCCTTTTACTATTATTGTATCAATAATACTTCCTATTTATGAAAAAAACCTTAAGACCGTATGCGATCTTAAGGTTTTTCTAATTAAACTAAGCTATACGCACGTTTTGTTTCTTCATGGAACTTATTCGTATCGTATTTATGCTCAACATAAATTTGGTGCCATACCATAAACGCAAGTACAGTCCAAATTTTACGGCTATAATCGCCTTTATCTGCACAATGTGCTTCCAGTAAGTTTAATACATACTGTTTGTCGATTAAATGCTCTGTCTTACTTTCGTTTATAATATTTATAGCCCAATCATGCATTTCGTCTTTTAACCAGTGACGAATTGGTACTGGGAATCCAAGTTTTTTACGATCTAATACGTGATCTGGAACGATTCCGCGTGCTGCTTCACGTAAAATAGCTTTCGTAGTTCCGTTAGCAATCTTAAATTCAGTTGGAATTTTAGATGCAACATCGAATACTTCTTTATCTAAGAACGGTACACGAAGTTCTAATGAGTTTGCCATTGTCATTTTATCAGCTTTTAATAAAATGTCACCGCGTAACCATGTGAACATGTCAATGTACTGCATTTTACTTACATCATCATAATCTTTAATCTCGTTATACAATGGTTTCGTGATATCCATATAGTTAACACTTTCATTGTAATACTTCATTAATTCAGCTTTTTCTTCTTCACGGAAGATTTTAGCATTTCCATAGTAACGCTCTTCAATTGGTGTACATCCACGCTCTAGGAAGCTCTTACCTTTAAATCCTTCTTTAAGAGCACCACTTAATGCTTTTAGAACGCTCTTACCTGGACTAGGAATGTAAGAGAACATTTTTAGTGAGTTTGGCTCACGGTAAATGTTATAACCACCAAATAGCTCGTCTGCGCCTTCACCAGAAAGAACAACTGTTACATGTTTACGTGCTTCTTTCGCAACGAAGTACAATGGTACAGCTGCTGGATCAGCTAAAGGATCATCCATATGCCAAATGATTTTTGGGAACTCATCCATAAATTCTTTCGCTGAAATGAATACGTTATGGTTTTTAACGCCTAATTTCTCAGCAGTTTCTTTCGCAACATCAACTTCACTGAAACCACGTTGCTCAAAACCAACAGAGAATGTTAAAAGATTTGGATTCATTTCTCTTGCGATAGAAGCGATGATAGATGAATCGATACCACCAGATAAGAATGAACCTACTGGTACATCACTACGCATATGCACTTTTACTGAATCATATAACACATCACGAATTGCTTGGATATGCTCCTCTTTCGTTGCACTTGAAGCGTTGAAATAAGGTTTCCAGTAGCGATGGATTTCCATCTCTTTACCGATTTCTTTTACGAAATAATGACCAGGCTCGATTTTATTAACATCAATTGTTAAAGTTTCTGGCTCTGGACCATATTGGTACGTAAAGTAATGTTGTAGTGACGTTGGATTAACGCCTTTATCTTCCATCACATGCATAATACTTTTCTTCTCAGATGCGAAGAATGTAGTATCACCTTGTTGTGCGATGTATAAAGGTTTAATACCGAAGTGATCACGTGCACCGAAAAGTTTCTTTTCTTCACGATCCCAAATCATAAATGCAAACATACCACGAAGGTAATCTACACATTTTTCTTTCATATGTGCATACAATGCAATGATAACTTCTGTATCAGATTGCGTTGCAAACGTTGCACCTTTTTCAAGTAACATTTCACGTAATTCTACATAGTTGTAAATTTCACCATTAAAAATAATTACATATCGATCATTTTCATAAGTTAGCGGCTGATGTCCTGCCTCTAAGTCAATGATGCTTAAACGGCGGAAGCCAAATTGTACATGTTCATCACGAAAATATCCTTCGTCATCTGGACCACGGTGGAAAATCATCGTGTTCATATTTTCAAATTGATGTTTTTCTGTTTCTGAAAACTCTCTAGGGTTTTCACATAAACATCCTACAAAACCACACATACTTCTTACCCTCTTTCAGTTTTCATTCTGTCTCTATACTACTATATCAACCCTATTTATACTAGCATAATCAACTGAATATGGCGACCAAAAACTATAAAAAAATCACTCCATTTCACATTTTTAACAATTTTTTATGAAAACATGAAAACTAGGCACTCACCTTTCTCCGCTTTTGTCATATGATATTGCAAATTGATTTCTAGGAGGGAATACCATGAGTGAAGAAAAAAAAGATTCTTCTCGCCCACCGGTTCGTAATTACTTAAAGCAAATTGATGATTTCTTCGAGCAAACACCTCTTCGCAATGTAATCGCTGATTTAAATCATTTTTTCCAAAAAGGAAACCGTTTATTAACATTCCCTGTAGATTTATATGAAGTTGGTGAAGAACTCGTTGTTACAGCTGAACTACCAGGTATACAAAAAGAACAAATCCAAATTGAAATACAAAGTGAATACTTAAAAGTCTCTGTAAAAGAAGAGATACTTGAAGAGGAAGAAGAACAAACATCCCATAACTATTATCGCCGAGAACGTTCCATTTCAGAAGCATCAAGATTGATTAAATTGCCGTATTCAATTAATAAAAAAGCGGCAAAAGCTTCTTATCAAAACGGCGTATTAGAAATTCGGGCGCCGAAACTTCCCCAGCAACATGACATTTTATCGATAGACTAATGCAAAAAAATAAGGGTGCTATGCACCCTTATTTTCAACCCACTAATCGCTTCATATCACGTATAATGTCTTCGTATGGCGTATTACTAATGCCACTATACTTTTTCATTACTTTTCCGTTTTGATCAATTAAATAAAATGATGTACCATGCATGACCTGACCGTTCTCCGGCTTATCTACAAGTGATTGGAAATTATCTTTTGAAAACTTTGTAATATCTTCTAACGAATACCCCGTTAATAAATTCCAGTTACTAGTATCCTCTGTAAACTTTTGAATAAAAGCTTTCAGATTTTCTGGCTTATCAAGGTCTGGATCTACACTAAATGAAACAAACTGAACGTCTAATTTCTCTTCTTTTGCCATCTTTTGGAGCTTGGCCATATTTGCAGTCATTGGTGGACAAACTGTCTGACAATTTGTGAACATAAAATCTGCAACCCAAACTTTCCCTTTTAAATCTTTTGTACCAAATTGCTTTCCATCTTGATTTGTAAATTGGAAGGTTTCTAAATCCCAATTTAATGGTTTACGAAGCTTTGAACCTGATTCACTACATCCAGCAAGTACAAAGAGACAAAATACAACCATAAGACCAATTATTTTTTGATAACGCTTCATTTATAAACCTCTTTTCTCTATCCTAAATTTAAATAGGTTATGTTTATAATAACAAAAGTTAACACTACGAGAAAATTGTTTACTACATTTGTTCACGAAATCGTACGAATTTACGTATGTTACTTTTTTATTTCAAGCGAATTACTAGACAAAATATATTTTTTTACTATTATTTCTCTAAATAAAAGTGATAAAACTAATTTTATTGTTACTTTTGTAAATACCTCTCCCTATTTTTTAACAATTCCTTAAACATTAATCCATGTTTTACACTGTATTCCTTAACAACATTTCGGTACAATACAAATACAACGATTTTAAATGAGGTGATGTTCATGGCAAAGCGCTATGAAAATATGGATAATGTTAGTACAAAAAAATCAATTCGCTCTTTTTTACGCTGGCATAAAGAACGAAAGCAAAACAAAAAAGATTTTTCTTTCTTAGTAGAACAATCACCCGTTAAACAAAGTGCATTTTTGCAAAGTAATGTTGAAAAAACGACTATCACATGGATTGGGCATTCCACTTTTCTTATCCAAACGAATGGACTTAATATATTAACAGATCCAGTATGGGCTAATAAATTAAAGCTAGTTCCAAGACTTACAGAACCTGGACTCTCTATAGAAGCACTACCTAAAATTGATATTGTCCTTATTTCACATGGTCATTATGATCATTTAGATTTTTCAACTCTTCGTCAGTTGAATGATGATGTTCTATATCTTGTACCTATTGGATTAAAAAAATTATTTACTCGTAAGAAATTTAAACATGTAGAAGAGTATAAATGGTGGGAAAGTACGATAATTAACGAAGTTTCTTTTCACTTCGTACCCGCTCAGCACTGGACGAGAAGATTCTTATTTGATATGAATACGTCTCACTGGGGTGGATGGATTATTGATAATGAAACGACTATGGAAACCATATATTTTTGTGGTGACAGTGGCTATTTCCAAGGTTTCAAAGAAATTGGTGAACGCTTTTTAATTGATATTGCTCTTATGCCCATTGGCGCTTATGAACCAGAATGGTTTATGAAAGTATCTCATGTTTCACCTGAAGAGGCCGTGCAAGCTTATTTAGATTTAAACGCTACACATTTTATACCAATGCATTACGGAGCTTTTGCACTCGCCGATGAAACACCTCGTGAAGCAATAACTAGACTTCGAAATAATTGGAATTTGCGCATGTTACCGTGGGAACAACTGCATGTACTCTTTTTAGGTCAAACTTTTATTTATAGTAACGCAACAAATAATAAGCAAATAAACGAAAAAATTGAAACTTTACATGTGTAACGTAATGACTGATTTTCTATATCCAACATATAATATAGAAAATCCTATAGTGAAACTTTAATTAGTGGGTTTTCTTCATCCCCACTGATTATTTGCCTTCACCAATCAAGCTTTTACGGGCAGCCCGCTACCTAACCTCTTTGCTCCAGCTAAATTTGAGGTAGAGAGTTTTACTGTCCACAAATAGCGGGATAAAGGGTGTTTTCTATGAATGAATATTTACAGACTCGCTATATCATTAGCGGTAGTGCCTGTGTAGCTCTTCTTATTTCTTACTTTCTATTTACATAAAAAAGCTACTTGAAATATATTTTCAAGTAGCTTTTTTATTACTCTGCTAAATACATAAATCCGATTGCGCCCGGACCTGTATGAGTACTAATAATAGGCGTTGTATAGAAAATTTCTGATTGAGCAAATCCACTTACTTTTTCAACCGCCGCTTTCATACTTTCAGCTAAAGGAATTGCTTTCGCATGCGGAATTGCAACAGCTTTTACGACTTTTCCAGCCGTATCTTGCTCAAATAACTTAGCTAATGTTTTTACAATTTGGCCTTGGCTACGAACTTTCGTTACAGGATTATAAACACCGTCTTCAAGACTAGCAATTGGCTTTATATTAAGTAGAGAACCGATAAACGCTTTTCCTTTACCGATACGTCCACCCTTCACTAAGTTTTCTAATGTATCCACTACTACATATAAACGAGTATTCTTTCTTACTTCATCTACACGTTTTAAAATTTCTTCTAGTGAGCGTCCGTCATTTGCCATTTTTGCAGCTTCAATTACTTGATATGCTAAAGCATGTGTAATAAATTGAGAATCAACAACTGTTACTTTTGTATCAGTCATTGATGCAGCGCTATTTGCAGTTGCTACAGTACCGCTCATTCCACTTGTCATATGGATAGAAAGGACTTCGCTTCCATCTTCCCCTAGCTTGTCATACATTTCTACAAATGTACCCATAGCTGGTTGTGATGTTTTTGGTAATTCCTCTGATTTAATCATTTCTTCAATAAATTCGTCAGGTTGTAAATCAACGCGATCTAAATATGTTTGTCCATTTACAGAGATTGATAATGGTAAAACATGAATGTCATACTTTTCGATTACGTCTTGTGATAAATCTGCCGTTGAATCTGTTACAATTTTAATTTTTTGCATACTATACTTCTTCCCTTTCCAATACGCTCTCCTTGTTATTATACTAGTATTCCCATTGCTTTCAACAATTTGGAACGAAATTTCATCAAATTAATTATATTTTCATATCTAAAATGAAAAAGACAGAGTTTACTAACCCTGTCCGTACTTCGTATCATGCATTTTTTTCAAGGGTATTTGTTTTATATACATTTAAATAATCATTCCACTTCAAACAATTTTGTAAATATTCACGGAAAGAATACGAAAATCTTGGGTGTTTTTGTTTTTGAATTTTTGCAATAAATAATTGAAGACGAGACTGAATTAGAAACGATAATGGATGCTGTGCCTGTAGGACAGGGATTTCGAATATTTTAATGCAATCCCCTGTTGAATGAGTGAAATAAAAACTTTTCGTAATCACAATATCAATCCTCTTTTTCATTGGATTTTTGAACTTCCTCTACTTTGCGCTGTAACACGTTGTTTAAAGTGGAGTAAAATCAGACTTATATGATTTCTGTAGTCCTTATGGCTAGAAGATTTATACTCTATTCATCTCCACCTAATTCACCTTCCCGTCCTAAATATCTCTGAGACGGGAATCTCATTATCCATCAATTGTTTAATACATTTAGTATAAGCTTATAAAAGCGCAAAGTTTGTCTAAATTTTGGAGATTCTATAATTTTTTTCTTCTATATATTGTATACGTTTATAGCTATAGTATAACAAATAAATAAAAAAGTGCCTTTATAACGAGGCACTTTTCGACTGCATTTCTTCTCTTTTCTTTTTCCTCTTACTAACAACCTTTGATAACGCAATACTTACTTCATAAATACAAATAAGCGGCACTGCAACTAAACTATGAGATAAAAAGTCTGGCGGTGATATACAAGATGCAATGATAATTAATGCTACGTAAGCATACCTTCTTATTTTTATTAAAAATTCCGCCGTAAGTATTCCAATACTAGTTAAAAACATTACAACGACTGGCAATTCAAAAATCACAGCAAATGGAACTGTTAAATTAAGTACAAAATGAAAATACTTTTCTGTCGTAAACATCGTATTAAACATTTCATTACCTATCGTAGTTAAAAAGTGAAATAGAAACGGCATTACAATAAAGTATCCAAAACATAAACCTGCAATAAATAATATAGACAATACCGGTATATACATTATTGTCATCTTTTGTTCATTTGGATGTAAACCCGGTTTTACAAATAACCAAATTTGTATAGCAGCAAAAGGAATTGTACAAACGATAGCAAATACTGTAGCAATCGAGAAAAAAATCCACAATACATCACTTGGACCGAGAACAGTTAATTTCATTGGTAAATCTTTTACAAGCCAAAAATAAATATCCTTTGTAAAAGTAAATCCAATAATTAAAAATAGTACAAAGGATAACACCGTATATATTACTCTTTTTCGAAGCTCAACAATATGTTCTACTACGCTCATTTCCCGATTTTCCATCTCGTTCACCACACTTTATTTATCCATTACAAGGAAAATACACTACATTTTTTCTTTCTTTTCCTTTTCTTGAAATGCGTCATCTGTCAATTCTTTCGTTGATTTTTTAAACTCTTTTAACGTTTCCCCTAAAGCCTTCCCGATTTCCGGCAATTTTTTAGGTCCAAATAAAATGAGTACTGCTACTAAAATTAAAATTAACCCTGGAAAGCCAATATTTGAAAACATTTCCCCATCCCCTTTATTAGTAGTTTCCTTGTCCTACTATTACATAATTTTATTTTGTCAAAAAAGTTTGAAAACGTCAACAAATCCATTGTCTTTTGTCAAAAAAATTCAAAAATATAATCAATTATACAAATTTCATTTTCTATTGCTCTTGTGTATGATATGGTAAGGGAAATGACATATTATTTTATGATAGTAGAAAGGATTTGCATTATGACTGAGAAAATGACACGAATGACCCAATTTGTAAAAGAAGAAATTGCAAATGCAATTACACATGGTATCGGTGCCATTTTAAGCATCCCTGCCTTAATCATATTGATTATTCATGCTTCTAAGCACGGTACCGCATCAGCCGTAATTGCATTTACTGTTTATGGTGTAAGTATGTTCTTACTGTACTTGTTTTCAACATTGCTACATAGCATTCATCATCCTAAAGTAGAAAAAATATTTACTATTTTAGATCATTCAGCCATTTACTTATTGATTGCTGGCACGTATACTCCTTTTCTACTTATTACACTTCGTGGCCCATTAGGATGGACGTTGCTTGCTATAATATGGACACTAGCAATCGGAGGTATCGTCTTCAAAATTTTCTTTGTACGTCGCTTTATTAAGGCATCAACGCTATGTTATATCATAATGGGATGGCTCATAATCGTTGCTATTAAACCACTTTATGAAAATCTAACTGGACATGGTTTTTCACTACTTTTAGCAGGTGGAATTTTATATTCTGTCGGAGCTATATTCTTCCTTTGGGAAAAGCTACCTTTCAACCATGCCATATGGCACCTGTTCGTTTTAGGTGGTAGTGCGATGATGTTCTTCTGTGTACTCTTTTATGTCTTACCTACAGCATAATAAAAAGGATTCAGCTTACGATAAGCTGAATCCTTTTTTATTACTTATGTAATTGTGATGCAATAACTTCCTGTGTATGCTTCGTTAATTCTTTAATATCCATATTCGCATAATCTTCAGGTGTAATCGGCTTAGAAATTGTTACTGTTGCATGAGCTGGCTTCATACGATTTCCATTCGCTTCAAACATCTCATATGTACCATCTAACGTTACAGGTAAAATTGCTACACCTGACTTTACTGCAAGATGAAAACTACCAGCCTTAAACTCTCCAACTTCGCCGCCCTTACTTCTCGTTCCTTCAGGGAAAATTACGATAGAATGTCCATTCTTTAATAGTTCAATTCCATCTTTAATCGCTTGAAGAGATTGACGACGATCGCTACGATCCATAAATACGCAATTCATAAGTTCCATCCAAGTTGGTACAACTGGGAACTTTTTAATCTCTGCCTTTGAAACGAATCCAATTGGTTTATTTAAGTAACCTAGTAAAACAGGGATATCCATATTACTTTGGTGATTACTTACAACTAGTACTGGCTTGTCTTTCGGAACATTTTCAAGTCCTTTCACTTCTACTGCCCCTCCAGCTACACGTACCATTTTCTTACCAAACCAATTTGTCGTTTTATACACAGCATTGTCTTTTTCTTTTGGCGCCATCGTATTTACTTGTCTTTTAAGACGCCACATTCTCGGTGTAATCGCAATTACGATTAAAATTAAATAAAAGATTTTAAAAAACGTTTGAATCATACAGAACCCCCACCTATTATCATTCCGACCTTCATTATACTAGACAAACGAAGGAAAAAGAAGAAAAAAAGTCCAAACAGCAAGTGTTCGGACTTTTTAAGCATTCTATATTAGAAACGTTTTGCTAATTCACGAGCATTAGCAATTGCTGCTTCTTTAATTTCTTGTGCTTTTTCAGGGTTTGCATTCATGCCTTCAACTGCAATATATTCAGTATCATTCACACCGACAAATCCTAATACAGTCTTTAAGTGATTACGACCGAAGTCTACAGCTGCGTATGCTCCTTCAGAATATACGCCACCTGTTGCTTGAATGTGAAGTGCTTTTTTACCTTCTAATAAGCCGACTGGACCATTTTCAGTATATTTGAATGTTTTACCTGCGATTGCTACGTTATCTAAGTATGCTTTTACTACTGGTGGATAGCTAAAGTTCCACATTGGAGTTACGAATACATAACGATCTGCATTCATAAATGTTTCTAAGTTTGTGTTCATTGCTGCTACTTTTTGTTGTTGAACTTCAGTTAAAGCTTCAAAGCCTTCACCTGCTGCAAATTTACCCCAAGCAGCAAATACATCTGCATCAATTGCTGGTACTGTAGTGTTGAATAAATCAATTGTTACAACTTCGTCTTGTGGATGTTCGTTTTTATAAGCTTCGATGAAAGCTTCCCCTACTGCCATTCCGAAAGAACCTTCTGCTGAATTTGGATTTGCTGTAATAAATAGTACTTTTGTCATTGTATTCTCTCCCTTTTTTCTCTTTATCTTTAATTCAAGATTTGTTTTTTAAAAGTTAATAACTTACCTTATGTAAGTATAATATAAAAAGTTTTAATCAATGTCAATAAAAAATAGCTACTTTTTTTTCGTAAGTTAATGATTTACTTTGTTTCCTTAAAATTTAGTATATAGATATTACAAACTCTTTCATATAAAAAGGCTACCTCTACAACCTATAGAGATAGCCTTCTATTACATATTATTTTTGAAATACATGTTTTACTTTTTCAGCTGGAATATTACTTCCGCCTCTACCTTTTACATCTTCAATCATCATTGTAATGACCATATCTGGCGAATTTAAATCAAATGCAGCGAACCAACCTAGTTCTTTTCCTTCGGCCTCTTTTGATACTTTTAATTCCGCTGTACCTGTTTTTCCAGCAAGAGTCATACCATCAATTTTAGCAATTTTCCCTGTACCATCTGGATCATTAATTACTTTCGTCATAGCAGTTTTTAATATATCCTGATTTCCTTTAGAAATTACATTTTCTTTCCAAGCTTTTGGTTGTTTATCTGTTTTAATAATATACGGTGACGGAATCGTTCCATCATTTACAATTGGCGCATACGTTAAAGCTAAATGAAGAGGAGTCATTAATACTTGTCCTTGTCCATATCCTGTATCTGCCATTTGAATATCATTTTTAATGCCGTCATTTGCAATTTTAGAAGCAGGGAATCCATATTCAATTGGTAGTTTCTCATCGAATCCGAATTTTTTCGCTTCACTCATAAACTTGTCTTTTCCGATTTTCAAAGCTTCTTGTGCGAAGTAAATATTATCTGAGTATTTCATCGCCTTATCAAAATCAATCGGATTTGCATCTTTCACACGCGTTACATAGTAATTACCCCAAGAAGAATCTTTTGTCCATTTTAATCCTTCAATTTTCAACTCTTCTTTTGGATCAATCGTTTTCGTTTCAAGACCAATTGCAGCTGTAATAGGTTTAAATACAGAACCTGGTACCGACAATTGTGTAAAGCGATTTGTCATTGGTTTTTTCGGATCATTATTCCAAGCTTCGCGTTGTGCCTTCGATGTCCCTCGTGCAATTATATTAGGATCATATGCTGGACTACTTACTAGTGCAATTGTTTCTCCACTTTTCGGATTAATTGCTGCACTTGAACCAGCTTCGCCCTTCATTTCATTATACGTTTTTTCTTGAACAACACTATCAATAGTTAAAGTTACATTTTCTCCATCAACAGCATCTGTTTTTGCCAAGTTTTTAATTTCTTTTCCTTGCGCATCTTCTACAAAAACACGGCCACCTTTTTTACCGCGTAGCTTTTCCTCTAATACTTGCTCTAAACCAGCTTTACCAACTGGGTCATCAGCTTGATAGCCTTTCTTTTGTAGCGTTTTTAAATCTTCAGCATTTACCTTTCCAATATAACCAGTCAGATGAGCTGCCGCTTCCCCTAACGGATATGTACGAACATTTACAGGTTTTGTTGAAACACCTGGTAAATCAATGTACGTATTTTGTGTTGCCCCTTCAGGCAAAATTCCAATTGGTACGAGATACCCTGGTTTTACCCATTTAGCAGCTAATTTTTGATCAATTTCTTCTACAGACATATTTAATAACTTCGCTACTGTTTCTTTCGTTTGCGGAGCAGTATCGCCTAACTTTTCAGGAATCAATCCGATTTCAGAAGCTTTCCCATTCGTTGCAAGACCTTTTCCATTACGATCGTATATTTCACCACGTTTTGGCTGTGTTGTCTGCATACGCACTTTACTATCTTTCGTCATGCCTGGGAAAATAAAATCAGGAGTCCAATCTATTTTCCAAGATTCTTTATCTCCATCTTTTTCTTTCACCATTTTTGCTTCATGACCAAATGTAATTTTACCACCAACTGTATCCATGCTTACTTTAAAAGGAACAGAGCCTTCATCTTTTTTATCTTCTTTTACTTCCCCTGTTTCTACCTTTAAGTCTTTCACTTCGATACCAGAATAAATTTTTTCATATTTCTCAGTAAACTCTTTCTTTGAAATATCTTTTTTTGCATTTTTTGATAGTTGATCATACATATCTGCAAATTTTTGTTTATTCCACGCTTTTACATATGTATCAAACGCTTCTTGTGGTTTTTCTTCTTTACCACATCCAACTAACATGAATGTTAAGCAAAGAAAAAGAATCCCCCATATCTTTCTCAATCGATTCTCCTCCTCTTTCTATATTAGTACTTTTGAAAATTTTAGCATTTTTACATGCTACCTATCATTATAGCACTATCGAATCTCATCTATAAACTTATATTGGTGAATATAAATAAAAAGATTGATGCGAATTCTCACATCAATCTTTTTTATTATTGTTGTTTCTCATATACATGGTAATAATACGTATATGGGTTTTTTTCATCCGTTAAACCTTTTTCTACAAAAATCTCTTTCCAATTTGTCATATCTATTTCTGGGAAGAATGTATCTCCTTCAAATGCATGATGGATTTTTGTTATATATAACTTGTCTACATAAGGTAAAAAGAGGTCGTAAATTTGCGCTCCACCAAAAATAAAAATCTCTTCTTCATTTTTACATAGTTCAAACACTTCTTCTACAGAATGAACAACTTCACAACCTTCAACATGATACCCTTCATTACGAGTTACAATAATATTACGTCTTCCAGGCAGTGGTCTACCAATCGCTTCATAGTTCTTTCTTCCCATAATAAGCGGGTGACCCATCGTTGTTTTCTTCACGTATTGTAATTCACTCGGTAAACGCCAAGGTAAATTATTATCTTTACCAATTACTCTATTTTCGTCCATAGCGACCATAAATGAAACAATCATTTTTTCATCTCCTCTACAATTATACTGCAACCGGTGCTTTAATTGCTGGATGCGGATCGTATCCTTCAATCGTTAAATCTTCCATTTCAAAATCGAAAACAGATTTCACATCTGGATTTAATGTAAGTTTCGGGAATGGACGTGGTTCACGTGCCAATTGCTTTTCTACTTGTTCAAAATGATTTGTATAAATGTGTGCATCACCAATTGTATGAACAAATTCCCCCACTTCAAGTCCGCATTCATGTGCAATTAAATGTGTTAGTAGTGAGTAACTTGCAATGTTAAATGGAATTCCAAGGAATATGTCACCACTTCTTTGATATAACTGACAAGAAAGCTTTCCATCTGCTACATAAAACTGGAATAGCGTATGACAAGGCGGTAAGGCCATACTTGGTACATCTTCTGGATTCCAGGCAGAAACGATTAAACGACGTGAGTCTGGTGTTTTTTTAATCATTTCAATTACATCTTTTAATTGATCAAGTGTCTCACCAGCTGTCGTTTTCCAAGCACGCCACTGTTTACCGTAAACGTCTCCTAAATAACCATATTTATTTGAGAACTCATCATCTTCTAAAACGTTCTTTTTAAACAATTCCATTTGCTCGTCGTACTGTACTTTAAATTCTTCATCTTGTTGTGAGCGAAGACCAAAATCAGTCATGTCAGGACCAGTATACTCATCACTTTCTACCCAGCTCTTAAAAGCCCATTCATTCCAAATGTTATTATTATGCTGCAATAAATAGCGAATATTTGTATCACCTTTCATAAACCAAAGCAGTTCACTTGCTACAAGGCGAAACGGTACTCTCTTTGTTGTTAATAAAGGAAAACCTTTACTTAGATCAAAACGCATTTGATATCCAAATACAGATACAGTGCCTGTCCCTGTACGGTCTTCTTTCTTCGTACCATGTTCCATTACATGGCGGCATAAATTTAAGTATTCATTTTCAGCATGTTTCATATGTAGGAAAACCTTCTTTCAATCGTATATGCAATTTATCATAACATGAAAAATGATAAATTTAATAATCCTAATTAATAAAATTTCTTGCGCTAATTCTTACAAAATTATTAACTTTCCAAATATAAAAAGGTTTTCATTTTCTATTACCGAAAGTATAGTGCGGTAGAACAAAATTTATATTTGGAGGTTAGAAGTATGTCTAAAATTGAAACGCCTGTTATGACTTCTTTACAAACAACGGCTGAAAAAATGATGAAGGATTTAAATGTTCCTGGTGCTGCTGTCGCTGTTATAAAAGACGGTGAAGTTATTATTTCAGAAGGTTTCGGCTATCGTAATATAGAAACAAAAGAGGCTGTTACACCGAATACTCGATTCGCAATCGGTTCCTCAACAAAAGCATTTGGCACACTTTCATTAAGCTTGTTAGCACAGCAAAAAAAGTTTAATTGGGATACCCCTATCCAGTCTTATATACCTAACTTTACTTTATCTGAACTACTTGCTAGCTCACAAGTTACAGGACGGGATTTAGCTTCTCATCGAACTGGAGTGAGTCGTCATGAGGCTCTTTGGTACAGTTCTTCCTTATCTCGAAAAGATCTCGTTGAAAAAATAAAACATTTACCACTTGATGCACCGTTCCGAACTGCATTTCTATATAACAATTTAATGTATGCAACAATTAGCTACATTGTTGAAAACATTACAAATCAAACGTGGGAGCAATACACTACAGAACATATTTTAGAACCTTTAAATATGAGACATACAAACTTCTCTGTTAACGATTCACAAACTACAGATGATTACGCTTTACCTTACATTGAAAATGACGGTGAAATAAAAGCAGTTCCATTCCGTAACATCGATACAGTTGGCGCTGCTGGGTGTATTAATTCCACAATTGAAGATATGGCAAATTGGGTACTTCTCCACTTAAATGAAGGAAAATTTGGAGATCATGAATTAATCTCCTCTGAATTATTACAACAAATGTATACACCACACAATTCAATTCCAGACCAACCGGTTTTATCACTCCCTGAATCTCCATTAAATAGTTACGGTCTTGGTTGGTTTATTAGCGCTTATCGTGGTAAAAAAGTGATTCATCATGGCGGTAATATCGATGGATTTTCAGCGCTTGTTTCATTCATACCAACAGAAAACATAGGCCTTGTCATTTTAACGAATGCTGGAGGAACATTACTTCCTACTTATCTCGCTAATCAAATTTATGACGAACTACTTGAATTAGAATCCATTGATTGGCATAAACGTGCTGTAGAAGATACTAAAAAAATGAAGGAAATGATGAAAGAAGCAACTGAATCCCTCCCTGAACAAATTAAAGGGACTACACCTTCGCACAAGTTAGAGGATTATACTGGTACTTTTGAACATCCTGCATACGGAACATTACAAGTATACAAACGAGATGATTCGTTATATGTACAATTTATGGAAATGGATATTCAATTAGGGCATCATCATTACGACATCTTCTCTGCAAAAGTTGACTTATTCCAAATGAAAATGAGCTTATTATTCGCTTATGAAATGAATGTAAGTGGTGAATTCCCATCCCTTCAGTTACATGTACCAGCTACATTAAGTACTCAGCCGCTTACATTTAAGAAAATTAAATAAGTATTTTGATGGTAAAAAATAAAGGTAGGTGCGAATCACACCTACCTTTTCTATTTCATATCGATCTTATCTGGTTGAAACCAAATTGGCTTCGATAACTCAAAGTTATTATGATCCTCTAAAACTATAGTAAGGCGCTCTAACATATCATCTAACATATGCGGCGCTGCTCGTAATGTCCAGACAACTGAGGAGAAAACTGTCATACCAACGTACACCGTGTATAATTTCCAGAATTCCTCTGGTATTTTTCTATTAAAGTATCCTTCTATTTGTCCGATTGAATACGGAATACTAATGTCCCTTGCAAACAGTGCAATTTTCACAAAATCATGAAGTGGGTCGCCCCAGTCGTAGCCATTAAAATCAACAACACCTACATATTTTCCATCCCGTACAATTATATTTTCTAAATGAAAATCATCGTGTTGAAATCGATTGGGGCGGTTCTTTAAAGATATTTCATTTTCTTCAATAAACTTTATGATTTTATCATCATTTTTTATGTTTATTCCACATGTTTTATATGCCTCTAAATATTTACTATGTTTTTTCATTGCTCTTTCATACCATGGAAGTATATTATTAGGAGCTTCATATATATGCATTTTTGCTAAATCTTTCCCTGCCTCTATACCAATATCATATTGTTCTTTTGGTGAATACGTAGGCAATAACTTCTTCGCATCTTCCCCTTCTAAATACGAAAAGATGCCATAGCATAAACCTTCTTCTGCCAACAAACCTATTTCAATTGGTTTTTGTGCTTGCACACTACGATTTTGCATTTCATTTAAAATTTGAAACTCTATTTTCTTTCTTTCATACTCTTTTATATCGCCTGTCCGCAATAAATATTTATCATTATTCGCACTCGTAATTATATATTTCTTATCAGGTGAAAAACCTTTAGAAATTTCTTTAATATCCACTGCATTTTTTACTATTTGTATATTGTTTTGCCATGCTGTAATTATCTTCATATCTATTCCCCTTACATTTCTGCATTTGGTGTATAGGCAACTTCTACAATAAATCCATTCGGATCGTAAAAATCAATCGTATAGTAACCTTCCGAATAATGATTCATTTCAATTGGACCACGTATTACCTTCACTTTCGTACTAGAAAGAAAATCTGCTACTTCCTCAACTACTTCTCTATGAATAGCTTGATAACAAATATGTCTAGGCCCTAACGTCCTTACAATTTCCTCATCTACTTCTTTAAAGTATATTTCACTTTCTCCTGTGCTATATGCTATTTCATTTAACTTTCTCCACCCAATTATGGAAAACAACTTATTATAAAAAGAAATGGATTCCTCTAAATTTGCTACCCAAAATTCAATATGATGAATGCCCGCTCGCAGTGTATTCATATTAAGAATACGCTCCTTGTACTACTTGCACAATTTCCATCGGCTTATGAACCATGTAATCTGGTGCATCTTTTTTCACTGTTTCAATAACATCATATCCCCAAGATACCCAAATTACGTTCACTCCAGCCTTTTTACACGCTGCTACGTCTCGCTGTTCATCACCGACATATAACATATCTTTCTCTGTTATTTTTTTTGATTTCAAAAATCTTTTTATCATTTTATCTTTACCAAACAAATTTTTAGAACAATACACTTCTTGAATATTTTCGATACCATTCTTGTGTAAAAACGCCCGAATATGCTCTTCTGAGTTCGATGATATGACTGCAATTCCGTAGCCTTTTTTATGTAGTTCATCTAATACTTCTTTCATCCCATGGAACAAAACGAGATTTTTTATAGCAGGCTGATATAATTTATAAAATTCCAACGCTAATATCGGTAGTTTATACAGTGGTACATTAAGTTGTTTACATCTCTCTGGCATCGTTAATTTACGTAAATGTTCAATTTCGTCTTCCTTTACTGCTTTATACCCATGTTTTTCAGCAAGTTGATTATAAATCGGTACAAATATATTTTGTGAATCTACTAATGTGCCATCAAAGTCAAAAACAATATATTTTTGCATTCCCATACTCCCTTTGCTTCTTTTTTCTAAACCTATGTTATTCAACAACATAGTTGTCTGTCCCTTCTATAAAAATAAAAAAGAACAAGATTTTCTCTTGTTCTTTTTAAGACAACCATTTCGGTGGTACATTCGTATTCCAATAAATATTTCCTAACTCATGATGTCCAGAGTATCCATCATCAAAACGGTGGTAATGGAAATTAAAATAATAACCATCTTGCGGTGGATGATCTCTTCTTACATGGAAACGCAATAAATCATTTCCAGATTTCGTATCGTAGACGTGAAAAATCTTCTCATTATTTCCACCAGCTGGTTTTTGAGAAATCGCTAATGATCGTAGTGAATCTTCTGGTACATCACTAGCAAGCTCAGCAATTGCCTCTTCAATTTTCGGTAATATTACATCTTTAAACTCATCTTCAATTACTGGACCAATTTTAGTACCAAACTTTTGCATCGACTGCTTCTCTGCTTCTTGCATTGCATAAGTAATAAAAGTATCGGTGGTTAACCTGTCATTCGTTTCTTCATATGTATAGGACGTGCTCTCCAAACTTTGTTGCCCAGCTGTGCTCGTAGGCTTGTCCGCAGCTTTGGCATTATCAAGTAATATGGAAGGAGGCGTCACTAAACCAAATGTAAACACGGTAATTAATGCGACTAAGGTTTTTCTAAACCAATTTGGCATTTATGTTCCCTCCCCTTTCACTCATTATTTTTTATATAACGGTGGTTTCTTCTATTATACAAAATGATTGTAATTTTTGCACTTTACAATTTTGTTAACGTTCACATATTTTTCACTTGAATATGAAATTGTAAGATTTCATACAATAAAAATACAACAACAATAAGGAGGCGATCAGATGACTTTAGATGTCATGTATTCCGCCGCAAGTATACTCGTTTTAGTATATTTTATTTATCAATGTGTTACAGACTAGAAAAAGAGCCGTCAATGGCTCTTTTTTAATGGTACAAATACAATCCATACAATTAATAAAATAAAAACAACGCTGCCTACCACAGCTGGCAATAAATAAAACTGTGAAAGTATAACTATTCCATATAAAAGTATTGCTGGTAGTAGTAAATAACGATCTGCCTTCCATCTTAACAATAGTAATTTCCCTTCATCACAATATAAACGAAGAAACATCTTATTCGTAAATTCATTCCAATAATCACGTGCATAGCGAGAAATTGCAACTACAGCAAATACGAGAACAATAGCTGCAATCCACCTTGGAGTCATAATTATACTTGCAGTACTGATACATACAATTTGAATATAAAATATTCGTGCAGTACTTGTACGGAAAAATTCTTTCAAAAAAGATTCGACAATACAAGAATCAGCGTTTTTCCCTAAAAGTCTTTTAGAGCGCGGAAACATCCACGGTTTTTTATTCGAACTACTCGGTTTAGCCGCATGACCACCAACTTGCATAATTCCGATCGTCCAGCGCATGCTTTCCTCCTTTTCTTTCTCGATTTCTTTAAAAAAGAACTTTTTATAATTCATTTTCTCTTTTACTAATACACTACTTAAGAAAATTACTAGACCGATAAATAGAATTGAATACAACGGATTTTTATAAATAAAAAATAAACTAATTCCAAAAAAGGACACGCTCATAGAAAATACTACATTTTTTACAATCCATAAAACCCATCGTTTCCCCACATGTACATGAACAAATCTCGTTAACAACGACAACATAAATCGAAATATAGTAAAGAATACCCAAAATAATAGGACTTGTATCTCTGTTACTTCGATACTTTTCATCGACACTGGTAACATAATAACGACTACTATTATATTCGTTATCGCTATTCGAACAAATGTGTACATCATGCCATACTGGACTAATTTTCGCATATGTGTTGCATACGAAATTAAAAATAAACTATCCGCTTGCTCAAAAAATGAACGAACTCCTCTTGGATATGTTACTAGATAAAATGCGAGTAATCCTAATCCGAAATAAATCGTCTCTTCCGTTGATAATTCATTTATCCATAGCGATCGATAATAGATTCCCATAAATATAAGTGCTGGAATAATAATATATAATGCGACTGTCCAATCTGTTACCGAACGTATAGACTTCCATTTCCGCTGGAGTTCATGGCGTAATCTCTTATAAAATTGTTGTTTAATCATGTTGTTCACGCCTTACAATTACATCAAAGCAGTCTAATAATGAACTACCCGGCATTTCCGCTAATATTTGAATAGATTCTAAATGTCCATCTGCGACTAATGTACCTTGTGAAATGAGTAAAAATCTTTCACAAATTTTTTCAGCAGTATCTAATACGTGCGTACAAAGTAAAATTCCTGCCCCGCGCTCTTTTTCTTTATATAAATAATTTAAAAACTCTTTCGTAGCTACTGGATCTAAACCGATAAAAGGTTCGTCAATGATATAAAAATCTGGCTCAGTTAAAAACGCCAATATTAGCATAGACTTTTGTTTCATGCCTTTTGAAAACTTTGATAAATACTCATGTTTATGCTTATTCATTCGAAAAGTATGTAATAATTGTTCCGCTCGTTCTTCCCAACTTCCCATTTCACTTCCACGAGCTGCCATTAATAATTCAATATGTTCCCAGAGCGTCAAGTAATCATAGTATGTTGGATGTTCTGGTACGTATGCATATGGATTTTTCTTTTCACCGAATGATATTTCACCGTCCATATTTACAAGTAATCCGAGTATCGTTTTAATCGTCGAACTCTTCCCAGCACCATTTGCTCCAATAAGAGCAACTAGTTCACCTTTTTCGATAGAAAAAGCTATATCATGAATTGTTTTTTCGCCTATTTCATATCCAGCTGAGCGGATATTTACTTTTAACATGCATTCCCCTTCTTTCCATTTCCAATACAATCAAGGAAAAGAATAACATATAACTATCTATATATCATTATAAAATATTTATTTTCATAGCAGGAAAAAACATTTTTTAACAGAATATTAAATGTTTGATTACATTTTATTGGAGTTGATAATATGTCTTTTCAAATTCGTGAAGCAACGATAGATGATATAGACGCACTTTGTTCTTTAACGAAAGAATTAAAAGGTTCCTCTATTTCCTATGAAGATATGAACAACCGCCTACAATTCGTACAAATGAGTCCGTTTGATTTTTTATATGTTTACGAGGAAGAAGAAGCTATATTTGGATTACTTGGATTTCGTATACGTGAAAATTTAGAAGATGTAACACGTTATGGAGAGATTTCAATTATTAGCGTTGATTCTAACATACGACGGAAAGGCATTGGACAAGTTTTGATGGATTATGCCGAGCAATTAGCAAAGAAACATAATTGCATTGGCACATGGCTAGTTAGTGGAACAAAAAGAGTAGAAGCTCATCCTTTTTACAAAAAATTAGGTTATGAAGTAAATGGCTACCGATTTGTAAAATATTTTTAAACTACTTTATAAAGTGAAGGGACTATAACTATGACAAACATTAAAGCAATTTTCATTGATCGTGACGGTACAATTGGTGGTGACACTACAATACATTATCCAGGATCTTTTACATTATTTCCATTCACAAAAACATCCTTGCAAAAACTAAAAGCTAAAAATATAAAAATTTTCTCTTTCACAAATCAACCCGGTATCGCAGATGGAATAGCAACTGTAGCCGATTTTGTACAAGAATTAGAAGGCTTCGGTTTTGATGATATTTATGTATGTCCTCATAAACACGGTGATGGTTGTGAATGCCGTAAACCAAGTACAGGCATGCTGCTTAAAGCAGCAAAAAAACATGGACTTAATTTAACACAATGTGCTGTAGTTGGTGATCGTTGGACTGATATTGTTGCAGGAGCAAAAGTAAATGCGACTACGATTCTAGTCCGAACAGGCGCTGGGTATGATGCTTTGCATACGTACCGAGACAAATGGGCACATATTAAACCAAACTACATTGCAGATAACTTTGAAGATGCAACAAACTGGGTTTTAAATCAACTATAATACAAATGAAAATTTTGATTCACACGAAATAATTTAAAACATAGTTAAAATAGCCTTTTTGGAAAATAATCGTATTCCACAAAACGGATCACCTCAAAAGGTAGCAAGTTCCCTTTTGATACGCAAACATTGCAATTCAAATTATATTTTTTATTAGTAACAGCAATTAACGTAAAGAAGGAATAGCTTAGTGGCTATCCCTTCTTTATTGACTTCTATTATTTACATTTGTTATCTGTTTTTATTGAGTATTCTCATCGTTTTTATACTCCAAAATATCCCCTGGCTGACACTCCAAAGCTTTACATATCGCTTCTAATGTTGAAAAACGAACCGCTTTTGCTTTCGCATTTTTCAAAATAGAAAGATTCGCCATCGTAATTCCAACCTTCTCTGAAAGCTCCGTTACACTCATTTTTCGTTTTGCTAACATGACGTCAATATTAATAATGATTGTCATATCCGCCACCTCAAACCGTCAAATCATTTTCTGATTTTATGTTAATTGCCTCTTGTAGAAGTCGTTGGAGGATAGCAGCAAAAACGGAGATAACGAGCGAAGCAAAAACGATAATGAGTCCCACTAACCCAATAGGAGGGTCCATTTTTTTCGCTATAAAATAAAAAAGTGGCAAACTTAATACATACAAACCACTAATTGTAATTGCACAGCGCTTTATATTCTTTAACGCCTTTACTGATAATTCCGAGAACGCTGTGTTCTCATCAATGTACTGTAAAAGATTGAAAGCCTGATAAAGAGCAACGTAAAAAGGCACAGCTGCTCCATACATCACAATGAAAACAAGATATTTCATCGGAGCAATATTAGGATACAAATTTGCTGCGAAACTCGCCATTTCCGGCACTAAAAGTATGCATAAAGCAAGCACTGAAATTCCAGCAAGAAAAATAATTACTTTTAAGAACATTGTTGAACTTCGTTTAAGATTCATTTACAATACCTCACTTATTTAATGGCAACATAATTTTATCACAACATTTATTGTTTAACAATAAATAAATATCGTTTTATTTTTGTCATGTTTTTTAATTTAGGCAAAAATAAAAAAGAATTTCTCATTACAAAGAAATTCTTTTTCTTGAAAATGCCTCTTTCAACTTAATTTTTTAAAACGTTAATTCGTAATGGAAATAACGATTATCTCTCAAATAGCCATTTTCAGCGTATAATCGTTGTGCTGATAAATTATCAATCTCTGTTTGCAATTTTACACCTTTTGCTCCATTTTCTAATGCGTATTCTTTAGCAGCTTCTAATAATTTTTTACCTGTTCCGGCTCCACGCTTCGCCGCTTGTACAAATAAATCATTTAAAATCCATAATTCTTTCATTGAAATGGAAGAAAATGATGGATATAGTTGCGTGAATCCAATATATTCGTCGTCTTCAACTGCTACGAAAATAACAGACTCTTTTCTCTCAATTCGATTTCGTAAAAATACTTTTGCCCCTTCTAAATCAGAATCTTGTCTATAAAACATGCGATAGTTATTAAAAACTGATGCCAGTCCATCTAAATCTGCAATTGTTGCCTCATATATTCTCATTTTACTCCATTCCCCTTCCAATACTGTCTCATTATATCCGTTGCCCATTTAGGCTGGTGTATTTCTTCTGTCGGCATAAACTCTTGCATTATTGGTTTTATATCCAATATAGGAGTGCCATCAATAGCATCTAATCCCTCAACAATAATTGATTTACCTTCTCTTTTGATCACCTTTACAATTGTTACACCTATGCGATTCGGACGATTTTTCCCGCGCTGTGCAAAAATACCTACTTCAGGATAATCCTTATTATTTCTAGGATGTCTAGCAAAATACTGAATTTGCTCGTCAGTTACTTTATGAAAATAAAAAACAACTTCAATATGAGAAAAATCTTCAATCCCTTGTATACTTTTTTCTGCATACATTTCAGTTAAAGTTATACGGGATCTTACTTCTCCCCACTCATCATCTTTTATTTCCTTTCTTTCATTATGTACAAATGCGATTGGTTGAACTGAAAACATACGCATTCCCCCTTAAATGTAACCACTTACATTATAAAGTATTTTCTGAATGTTTTCCAGATATACGAATTAAGTTTACATAATATAATTATAATCTATTTATCTAAAGCTACCTTGACTGCTTCAATTGCATGTATATGGGTCGTATCAAATATCGGGACTGATACGTTTTCTTGCTTTATTAATAAACCTATTTCCGTACAACCTAATATAATTCCTTGTGCTCCTTCTTGTACTAATTCTTCTATAACCCTTTTATAATACTCTCTAGATTGAACTACTATTTTTCCTAAACATAATTCTGTATATATTACTTCGTTTACTTTTTCTCTATTTGTTCCTGATGGTACTATTACTTTTATATCATGCTCTTCAATACGTGACTTATAGAAATCTTGCTCCATTGTATATTTAGTTCCAAGCAGACCAACCTTTTGAATGTCTTTTCTTTTAATTTCTTTTGCAGTTGCATCAGCAATATGTAAGACTGGAATATCAATTTTCTCCTTTATTTTTTCAACTACCTTATGCATTGTATTTGTACAAATGATTATAAAGTCTGCTCCTCCCTTTTGTAATGAATATGCCGCATTCCCTAGAATTTCTCCAGCACCATCCCAATCTCCGCTAGACTGACATCGTTCAATCTCTTCAAAATCCACACTATTAATCAAACATTTTGCTGAATGTAGCCCTCCTAATCTCTCTTTTATTTCTTCATTAATAATTCGATAATATTCAGAAGTTGATTCCCAACTCATGCCACCTATAAGACCTATCGTTTTCATATAAACACCTACCTAAACTATTTTTATAAAACTAATAACAATGTTTTATTATGTATAATATACATAATAAAACAAGACTTTAAGTTTGGAATATAAAGTCTTGTTTTACGGAAATATGGAAATAATAAAGAATAATTCTACTTTCATTTCCAAGGAAATTTTTATAGAATATTCTGAAATTAACAATCTGATGTTTTTATAAATTCTTTATACTTATAATTAAAACACTCTCGATACAGCTCTTTGATTTCATCATATGATGGAACACGTGGATTATTAGCTGGGCTACCACTTTCAATTGCATCTGATGCCATTTTAGAAATAGCATTTTCAAATTTAATTTCATCGATTCCGTATTCTTTTAAATTTGGAATACGAAGATCAAAGCAAAGTTTTTTTATTTCACCAAGTGTGTAGTCTGCTACTTCCTCATCAGAATTCGAATACAAATCCTTATTTAAACTACGTCCAATTTTTGCTAACCTTTTCATTGCACTTGTTTTTGTAAACTCTAACACTGTAGGTAATAGTATGGCATTTGATATTCCATGCGGTACATGAAATAATGCTCCCACTGGCCTTGACATTCCATGAACTAATGTAACTGATGCATTAGAAAATGCAATTCCAGCTTGTAAGGAAGCAATCATCATCGCTTCTCTTGCCTCCATATTACGTCCATCTTCATATGCTATACGTAAATATTTCATAATACTTTCAATAGCTGAAAGAGCAAGTACATCTGTAAGTGGTTGTGAAAATTTAGAAATATAAGCTTCAATCGCATGACATAACGCATCTATTCCTGTTGCTGCCGTAATTTGTGGGGGTAACGAACTTGTCAAAACTGGATCTATAATTGCTACTTTCGGTATAAAACTAGGATGCTTCATCATCATTTTTACATCTGTTTTTTTATTCGTAATTACTGCTACACTTGTAACTTCCGATCCAGTACCAGAAGTTGTTGGAATTGCAATAAGTGGTAGTGGATTGTTTTCTATTTTAATATCCTTTTGGACATAATCCTCAACTTCTCCACCATTTGTATATAAAACCGCTACCGCTTTCGCAGCATCAATACAACTTCCACCACCAATACCGATAATAAAATCGCACTTTTCCTCTTTACAAAGAGATAACGCTTCTAATACGTGTATATTTGTAGGCTCAGCATCCACTTTATTATATGTACTAACAGTAATACCTTTCTTATTTAGTTGTTGCATACACTTTTCAACATATCCTAATTTCTCCATAATTGTATCAGTAACTATAAAAGCTCTTTTCCCTAACTTTTTTGATTGTTCTCCCAGTTTTTCAAGCGAATTCCTTCCATATAATACCGACTTTGGCATACGAAACTCAGAAACCTCTTGCAAGTCCCCCACCCCTTCTTATCCTAATTAATATTTTATAACATAAATTATCGATTTGATGAATCTTTACGATTCAAATTTTTTAATAGAGTCCTGTTAAAGTATAGAATGCGATAACTAAAAATACAGCAACCGTTTTCAAAATTGTAATAGCAAATATATCTTTATATGACTGTTTATGTGTTAATCCTGTTACTGTAAGAATAGTAATAATAGCCCCGTTATGTGGTAGTGTATCCATTCCTCCTGATGCCATTGATACGATACGGTGCATAACTTCTAATGGAATATCAAATTGATTGGCCGCTGCAATAAATTTATCTCCCATTGCACTTAATACTATTCCCATTCCTCCTGATGCCGATCCTGTAATTCCAGCTAAAATATTTGTCGTTACTGCACCATTCACTAACGGATTTGTGAAAGTAGCAGAGATGCCATCTCTCATAATTGCGAAACCTGGAAGTGCTGCAATGACACCACCGAATCCAAACTCAGCTCCTGTATTCATCGTTGCAAGTAGCGCTCCATCAATACTTGTATTCAATCCAGCTTGGAAACCTGTTACTACTCGCTTCCAATATAATAATAACGTTGTTAAGATCCCTATAATAAGTGCCAATTCTACAGACCAAATTCCTACTACTGCACTTAATTCTACTTTTCCAAATGCTTTCATACCAATTGCAGAAAAATCAAAACCGCTTGGATACCACTTCGGTATCATAATAGTAAACACTTTATTCATTACACCTACTAAAATAAGTGGTATAAATGCAATAAGTTGTTGTGCTCTTGTGATTTCAATGTTATTAATTAATGGCATATTTTTTTGTTCAACTTGCAAAGATGCTGCCATTTCAGTATTTCCATCATTAAAACCAAAGTATCCTTCACCTGCCGCTTTTGCCTTCTTACGTCTACTCTCTAAATATAGTAAACCTAATGTAAGAACAAAAATTGCTCCTACAATCCCAAGTATCGGTGCAGCATAAATATCCGTTTTAAAAAATGTTGTAGGTATTACATTTTGAATTTGTGGTGATCCAGGTAACGCATCCATTGTAAACGTTACTGCTCCAAGAACAATCGTTCCAGGGATTAAACGCTTTGGAATATTAGCTTGTCGAAACAACTTAGCTGCGAACGGATAAACAGCAAACACTACTACATACACACTAACACCACTATACGTTAAAATAGCCCCCATTAATACAATCGCTAATATAGTACGTTTTTCACCAACTAACTCAATAATTGTTTTTGCGATAGAATCTGCAATTCCTGACATTTCCACTACTTTGCCAAATATTGCTCCTAATAAAAACACAGGAAAATATAATTTTATAAATCCAACCATTTTCTCCATAAAGATATTAGAAAAGAAAGGTAATACATAACTAGGTTCTGTCAAAAATACTGCAAATAATGCAAATATCGGCGCGAATAAAATAACAGAAAAACCTCTGTATGCTACGAACATAAGTAAACTTAGTGCTAATAATATAATAACTAACTCCAATTTTACCCCTCCATTAAACAGAATATTCTAAATTTTATTGATAAATTTCTACTAACCTTTTAATTCTGACATCCCTCCTCTTATTCATACAAATTTTTATGCTAAAAATGTCTAATTATAATTATTCGATTACATATGAAAAATCCCTTTAAACAGAAACGAATTCATCGTCATACGTTATAAAGGGATTGCTAGAATCTATATTTACTGCTTTATTAAATTTTTCTCTACACAAAAATGATACAGTTCTTCAACATCTTTCACTATGTAGGTCGCACTAACTTCAGTCAGTTCTTTTTCACAGCCATAGCCATATAAAACACCAATTGAAGCAATTCCATTCTGATTTGCACCTATTATATCGTGCTTTCTATCACCAATCATTATCATTTCTTCTTTATTTAGTTCTTCATTTGTTTGTAAAATATGAGCAATTATTTCTTCTTTTTTTATTCTCGTACCATCTAAATTACTTCCAATGATGTCTTCGAAATAATTCGTTAACTGAAAATGCTCTATAACTTGTTTCGCAAATACAGTGGGCTTTGAAGTTGCTACGAATATGCGATTCCCTGAACTTTTTAATTGTTGCAAGAGCTTCAGAATCCCCTCGTATACATTATTTTCAAACAATCCACGCTGCTTTAAATACTTACGGAAGTAAAAAACAGCACGTTCAACCTCTCCTTCACTCATATTATATCTCTCTACGAATGATTGCTGAATAGGAGGACCTATAAATGAATCTAACTCACTTATATGTACTTCTTCAATTCCTACTTTTTTTAACGCATACAAAACCGAATTTACAATTCCTTCTTTCGGATCCGTTAAAGTTCCATCTAAATCAAATAGAAATGTTTTATACATGTTTCATTCCTCCACTTAATTTGCTGTATAAATAACTGCTAACATCTCTTCCACTTCTCCCTATTATACTATCATTATCTATTTTTTCGAAAAATCAATTTCCATATGTCACATACTTTCAGTTACAAAATACGATAGATATGATAAAGTAAAAAAGTTACAATTATTTTAATAGAAACTGGTGAAACAAATGTCAATTACGTTAATTTTTATAATGGCTTTCACAATTGTAATCCACGCAGTTGAAACAAGCTCTTATAGTATTCGATTAGCTGGAGTACGTTTAAAGAAGATTGCGGTTGCCTTGTCTGTTGTAGGAATGGTGTTACTTATTTCAAGAACATCAAACTTACTACAAGCCTTTTTAATCGGTGGTATTGTCGATGAAGCAAAACTAGATTCTTCTATTAATTTAGAGCATATTATACGACTCGTACTATTATCGGCTTCTATCGGTACATTAATCGCGATCATTCTTTATCCAACTTTGACAAAATTATTTGGATATGTCATTCAAAACTTTGAAACAGACGGTTCTTTCATTCGAATGATGAAAACGAATAACATTCAAAAATTAAAGTACACAAAAAAATATGTCCGTTTTCCAAAGTTAGAAATGATTCATAGACTGCGTATCGGTGGTATTCCAAAGCGTATTATGCTTATTAACATGTTTGCTACTGCTATTTATACAGCAGGGGTACTTTCAGCCCTTTACGCTTCTTTTTTAAATCCAGATTATGCAACAAATGCAAGTACAGCTTCTGGCCTTGTAAATGGTTTCGCCACTATTTTATTAACTGTATTACTCGATCCACGCATTGCTCTTTTAACAGAACGTGCTCTACAATCAGAAAGCGGTGCTGAATCTATGAGTAAAATGTATGGTTGGCTAATGATTTCTAGACTTCTCGGCACATTATTAGCACAACTGCTATTTGTACCAGGTGCTTACTGGATTTTATGGATTATTGAACTGATGCATTAATTTACTAGAAAGGTGAATTTATCAATGAAGATCAAAACAGAGAAAGATATAATTCGCTTAATAGAAAACGACGAATGGATGATGAATGTATTACAAATGGCAAAATCACTAGAGCTACCTGATTGGTGGATTTGTGCCGGATTTGTTCGTTCTAAAATTTGGGATACTTTACATGACTATGAAGCTAAAACGGCTATGCCTGATGTTGATGTGATTTATTATGATAGTCTACATCAAGATGAGATATACGAACAATCATTAGAAACGAAATTAATGAATATTGATGCTACTATCCCTTGGTCTGTAAAAAATCAAGCTCGTATGCATGTAGTGAATAATATGCCACCATATTCTTCTTCTGTTAATGCTATATCTAAATTCCCTGAAACAGCAACGGCTTTAGGAGTTACACTTGATGAACTAAACAACGTTATCTTAACAGCCCCATGTGGTATTGAAGATGTCCTTTCCTTACAAGTGAAACCAACAGCTCATTTTCTTAAATCGAAAGAACGATTACATATGTACAAAAACAGAGTTATAAAAAAGAATTGGCAAAGTAAGTGGCCTAGCATCACAATCACATATCCAGAAATTTAGAAAGGGTGCCTCTCATTTATAGAAGCACCCTTTTCTTCATTTCAAAAAATGTATGACTGTTTCTGCAAATCTATCTGCTTCCTCATAATGAGGTGAATGACCGCTCTCTTCAAATATGATATACTTGCCGTTTCGGGCATCTTTATTAAATGTTTTAATTTGTTCTTCACACGTTAATACATCATGTTTTCCTACTATTAATAACATTAGATTTTGTACATCTTTTATTTTTGATAATAATGATGTATGACATGCTCCCTCTAATTTTAATCTATCAAAGTGAATTTTGGAGCGATTTGAAAATATTTCCCACTCTTCATCACTGTATAAACTCTCATCTGTCCTATCTTCCTTATTATTGTAAATCTCCATTCTTTTTTCTTCTAATTCAGCGCTTAATCTTATATAAGCTTCTAACAACTCTTCTGAACTAGCATCGCTAGATGAATAAGCAAAGCATTCTTTTGCTATTTCTTCTTTTCCATACTTTTTTAATAAATGCCCTGTTTTTTGTAACAAAGCCCTACTTGTTAATGCAAAATTAAAAGTTGGTCCTTCAAATATTATTTTCTCTATTGAACTTGGATATATCGACGCATAAAGCAATGCTACATATCCACCGAAAGAGTGTCCAATTATAGACCACTTCTCAATTTGTAATACTTTTTTTAATTCCTCACAGTCTTCAATCAAATCATTTAATCCAAAAGCTTCGTCTTCAGTAATTTCTTCTGATCGACAAACACCTCTTTGATCTATCATAATTACATATAGAGAATCTTTTAAACGTTCCGCTTGATGAAATGAAAAATCATAACAACTTTCTCTTGGTCCACCATGCAAGGATAAGACTGGCTTATTTTTAGGATTTCCATGTGTTTCAACGTATAGCTTTTTCCCTCTAATATTCATGTATTTCCCTGCTTCTATCAAATTTTCCTTTATGATCACCACCCCTTTTTTACTGAATATTATAACATTTAATATTAAATAATTCCTATTACATTTAAGAAGACGATAATTATTGCAAGTGGTGCTACAAATCGAAGTAAAAATGCCCAACAAGTAAATACTTTCTTTCCATAATTTCCACCTACAAAAAACTCTGCTTCTAGTACCTTCTTCTCCATTTTGAATGAAACGAAAATACTAATAAATAGTGCTCCAAGTGGCATTAATATATTACTAGATAAGAAGTCTACTGCATCAAAAATATTCTTTCCGAAAATCGTAATATCACTCCATACTCCAAATGATAACGCTGATGGTATACCTACTAAGAAAATGCCGAAACCGATCAGCCATGATAATTTCGTTCTCTTTTCTTGTTCACCATTTGCTAATGCTGAAACAACTGTCTCTAACAGAGAAAATGCCGATGTTAATGTCGCAAATGTAAATAGTGCAAGAAATACTGTTAAGAAAAATCCACCGAATGGAATTTGACTAAATACAGATGGTAATACGATAAATAGTAATCCAGGTCCTTCTGTTGGCTCCATTCCTAATGAAAATACAGCCGGAAAAATAGCAAGACCCGCAAATAAAGAAACAAATAAATTCAATCCAACAATTGTTATTGCTGATTTTGGTAAACTTTCTTTTTTATTTAAATAGGAACTATACGTGACCATAATCGAAATCCCGATACTAATCGCAAAGAATGATTGCCCCATTGCGAACAAAATACTTTCCGAAGTAATCTTTGAGAAATCTGTTTGTAAGAAAAACTTCACACCTTTCATTGCATCATCAAGTGTTAACGAACGAATAATAAGAGCGA
Organism: Bacillus sp. BR3(2024); assembly: GCF_039134555.1. NCBI lineage: Bacteria > Bacillati > Bacillota > Bacilli > Caryophanales > Bacillaceae > Bacillus > Bacillus sp. BR3(2024). The sequence continues at coordinate 2,055,284 of NZ_CP152433.1, read as the reverse complement.
CAAATAAAACGAACAATGCTGGCAACATATATTTACTTGCTTTTTCAATTCCATTTTGTACACCTTTTGATACAACCCATATCGTAATGAACATAAAAGCGAAATGTCCTATAATCGCCCAAGTGGGATTTCCAATTGTTTCAGTAAATAATGCTCCGTAATTTTGTCCCGGAGTAATAAGTTGTCCCGTTACTCCTCTGAATAAATAAATTAACACCCATCCACCTACAACGCTATAAAACGAAAGTAGTATAAAACATGTTCCAACGCCAAGTCGTCCAATCCAATGCCATCCTGTATTTGGCGCGATACTTTTAAATGCTCCAACTGCTTGTTTCTGCGTACTGCGTCCAATCATAAATTCAGCTATAAGTAGCGGTAGTCCAATTAAAACAGTAAATAATATAAATATTAAAAAGAACGCTCCTCCCCCACTCTTCCCAGCGATATAAGGGAACTTCCATATCGCACCAAGTCCAATTGCTGATCCGGCTGCCGCCATTATAAAACCTAATTTCGAAGTCCATTGCTCCGTCTGTTTCATCTCATTTTCCTCCTAATTAAATCTTTTTATATAAATAAACAAATTTTATAAACCTATTCAAATAAACCCTCCATTTCTTCTTCCATATAATAAAAAATGGCCTAGCATCTCTATATAAAGAGACGCTAAGCCATTTACTTAACGCGGTACCACCCTTATTGATTCCATTATGAATCCACCTTAGTAGTAATCGTTTGATTACAAACCTAATATCGAAGGTTAACCGTTAAGATTTACTAAGAATGTAATTCCGTTCCACCTTACTGCTCCTAGGCGAGTTCAGGATGTCATTTGACTATGTCACACCAACCCATAGCTCTCTGTACAAATACATGACCTTACTACTCCTATTCAACACATTGTAATATTTAGAATATATTTTCTTTTGAAATTAATATGAAGTATATCGGTTATATTTGTAACTGTCAAGGGGTATATTGATTTTTTGTCGAAATGGTTCATATTGATAACTCACTTTTACTAAGCTTATTAGCAAAAGAAAGAGTCTATATTTTCATCTTTTCAAACGAACTAAAAAAAAATCTTCGCGATAATCGCAAAGATTTTTTTTATGGTATAAGACGAGTACAATCTCTCGGAAAAGCACTAGCCTCTCGTACATTTGTTAATTCTAATAGTTTATATACAATCCTTTCTAACCCAATTCCGAAACCTCCATGTGGTGGACAACCATATCGGAATGTATTTAAATAAGATTGAAATTTCTCTGGATGTAATCCTTTTTCTTTAAACGAAGCGAGTAACAATTCATAATTATGAATTCGCTGTGCCCCTGACGTTATTTCTAGCCCTTTATATAATAAATCGAATGAATCAGTAATAGCTGGATTCTCTTTATTTTGCATCGTATACATCGGTCTCGCTTCTTTCGGATAATGTGTAATGAAAACAAATTCACTATTATATGTTTCCTTTACATATTTCCCTAGTAACTTTTCACCTTCTGTATCTAAATCCCCTACAGGAGATTCTTTACGATACTTACTTTTCAAAATTTCTTGTGCTTCTAACAATGTAATTTTAGGTATTTCAGTAATAACAGGTACTTCTATTTGTAATAGTTGTAGTTCTATTTCACATTTTTCCGCTACTTGTTGAAACATATATCGTAAAACATCCGTTTCTAGTTGCATCACTTCATAAAAATCATGAATAAAACCAAGTTCTACGTCTAACGATATATATTCATTCAAATGACGGGAAGAATTATGATGTTCCGCTCTATATACAGGTGCAATTTCAAAAACTCGTTCTAACCCACCTGCCACCATCATTTGCTTATAAAACTGTGGTGATTGTGCTAAATAAGCTTCTTTTTGGAAGTATGGAAGCTTAAAAACATTTGCTCCTCCTTCTGCCCCTTGCGAAACAATTTTCGGCGTAAAGATCCGTGTAAAATCGTTCTCTATAAGAAATTCACTAAAGCTCTGAACGAGTGTAGATTTCACTTTAAAAATCGCTGCGGTTCGCTCATGCCTTAATGATATTACTCGCTCATTAAGTAGTTGATCTAAGCCAACTTGTAACTTCTTTTTATTTATTTCAAATGGAAGTGGCTCTGCACCGTTTATTACTTTCACTTCATGAGCAAGTACTTCAACACCCAATTCTGTTTTCGATGTCTCGACTATCTCACCGATTACATGGACAACACTTTCTACATCAACTTTATATCCGGCCAATTCATTTTCTAATACACATTGAATTACTCCTGTTCTGTCCCGTAATAATAAAAAACTAACATTTCCAAGGTGCCGAATTTTTTTTACCCATCCTTGAAGTAATACAACCTTTCCACTTTGCTTTGTACATTCTTTTGTGAGTGAACGCTTCATTATTGAATCCATTATTTTTCCCTCCAGTAATTTTATATTTATTTACGTTATTGTTGTCATCGTCATCATCCACGGTCACTCACCCCCTTTCAAAGAATACAAAAATCCGCCCCTATAAATAGGGACGGATTTTTTTCCGCGGTACCACCCAAATTGTCATACTGACCATCTTAGCCCTGATAACGGTAGGTACCGTTTGCTTTTACTAATAATCACGTTCAAAGCAACACTCACAGGTGTCTTTCCATCATGCGGTATCGCAACCTTCCCAGCAACCGGCTGCTCTCTGTAGATCTTTGCACCATGTACTTTTCCTGATCATCACTTTTTATATTTACAGAGTATTCTAACTCCTTACTTTATAAAATGCAAGCCTTTTTTAAAACATTCTGATTTTCTAACTCCTAGATTCTTCTAAAGTGTGAAAAGTTAATTTTGTAATACATATTCTTATGTATTAAATCCAAAATTACACCTTTAATATTTTCCAATTTTTACATAAAAACTAATTCATTTACGCATATTAATAAAAATTTTAAAGCGAGGTGTGTTTATGCAAAAAGCAATTAGTTTCTTTCTCCTTTTGTTTTGCTTAATTGTAGTAAACGAAACGTATGCCTATTCACCAAAATCTTTACCAATCTCTCAAAACTCTGATCAATGGCAAGTGAATATTGATAAACCGAAAAAAACAAACAAGAATATGCTTCAAGCTAAAAAAGATGAATTTCAAACATATCATTTTTCAGTAAAGAATGTCGGGAATAATGAAGTATATAATGTAAACGTCGAAGTATTCCGCAACGAACCAAATAAGAAAACGAAATATGAACTCTTTTCCCTAAAGGAAAGTCGTTTGGCAAGTGGAAAAACTGGATTTGAACACGCTAATTTACCTGTTGCTACAAAAGCGGATGAGGTTGATGTAATTATTACATGGCAAGAACACCCTTTCCGCTCCATGAGAAATGGTCAAAAAGTTGAGTCTAGAAAATTTAAAGAGCATTTTGTTTTTAAAGAAGCTAAAAAATAAATGGGATACGGATATATTCACACTATCATTGATATAGCTTTATTTACTAGTACCAGTTCGTAAGCAAATTAAAAAGTCGTGGCTTATAAACGCCACGACTTTTTATATTAATTCGTACTAATGCCTCTCGCTGCCCAAATGCGATCAATATCAGCAGCATGTTGTCCGCCATATAAAAGAGCATCCGCTTGCTTAATCGCTTTCGCTCCATCACTGAATTTAGAGTTTGGTGTTAATGACCAGTGTGATTGTAAAATGATTTTTGTTGCTACATCACGGCCAAAAGCTTGTGCCATTTCGTATTGGCCTTGAGCCCAAATTTCACCATCATCATGCACTTCATTCGTTATATCTTTCGGATATACTTTATTATTATCTAATCGGCGTAAGCATGTTGGATCTGAACTAGAATAAGCTGTCGCATCCCATTCTCCAACACATGCTTTACCATATCCAGTAGTCGATACTGCATCTTCATATGTAGCACCTAAGAAGTCCCCAAATCCTTCTCCCATCGCTCCACCTTCTGCTGAACTACCAAAGCCAGGAACTTGGTTATCTTGAATCGAATGCCCATATTCATGTGCGATAATACCAGCATCTTCTGCATCATCAACACCGCCAGTACCGAAAGTCAAAGCTTTTGTTGATGGAGAATAGAATGAGTTATCATCAGTTGTACCATTAACATTCACTTTTATCGAACGGTTATTAATATTTTTAAAACCTAGACTTTGAATGTAACGTTGCAATGTGTCGATATGATAGTACGACATAACATCTTCAAAGCTATCATTTGCGCGTGTATAGTTAAATTGTAAATTCGTAGATTTTGTTTTCGCTTTTGAAGAAATCGTTACATATTCTCCAATTAAAAATCCTGTTCCATCTAAACCTTTTAACGTAACAGTTTTCAGTTGGTTCGTTAGAGCTGTTGAATCTGCATCGTTATTATCTTTTAAGCCTACTTTACTACCGCTAGATACGACTGGGTTAGGTAAAAATACTTTTCCTGACCCTTCAGCTTTTCGGTTTATATCAACCTTTTTAATTAACTTTCCATTTTCTGCATCAATAAATGTTTCCCATGCACCAAATGGATTATTAGAATGGACTACAACTTTATATACTGGACGAGCAATTCCTTCTTCAACAATATATCCGAACTCTTTATCTGTAGGAGCCCATAAATTTTGCTCACTTGCTTCTCCAACATACGCCATTGATTTTTGTATTGCATCTTTTTCACTAATTTTTGTCGTTACTTCCTTCACACCTGTAACAGGCTGATAATCAGAAACAGCGAGTACTCCCTTTCCCTCTCCGTTAAGAGTAACTGTTATTTGTTTTGAAAATACAGGTGCACCATTAACAACTTGTTGGAACCTAACATATGAAGCTACTGATGTTTCTGTTGTAGAAATATATTGCAAGTCTGAAAGATCTGTTTTCAATCCATACTGCGCAGCATTTTCTTTTAAATATTCAGTTGCTTTTTTCTGTGGCGAATAAGCTTCTAACTTTACTTGCTGTTGTTTTTCCAATGCCGAAACCGTAGAAATCGTCCCCATTACTAACGGCACGGTCATTGCCATTGCCACCATTTTTTTATTAAACATAGAACCACTCCCCCTAATAAAGTAGCTCAACCTTATCCCATTACCACTAGGCAATCATTCCCCGCAAAACGGATGGATAAAAATTGAATCTACGAGTAATTCTCTATGAACACTTCTATTACCTTTCCATTTAGGGTAAGTGAAATTTTCTCAATATTTATGTGTAAAGTGAACACAATACTTTAGAAATATATTTCTAAAGTATTTCCATAACTCTTAACCTTTTTAAATTACTTTGTAAAAAACAGGATATTTTTTTACCTAACGGTAGGTTGAAAAAAATATTTATGAATGATACGATTTATATAACCTTTTTGTAGGAGGCTTTATTATGAGCAAAAGTGAAGAAACACTCTCTTCAATTATGGAAGCAAGCTATCGACTGTTTGCCGGACATGGCATTACTAAAACGACCTATTCTATGATTGCTGAAGAAGTCGGAATTGCTAAACCGTCCATTTATTATTACTTTAAATCTAAAGATGCATTAATCGAATGTATTTTCACAGAATTATGTGCTGCGATGCAGTTTTCTTCCTTCTTCCATACAGAAGAGTTTACGAAAGAAAATTTTATTGAGAAATGCATTGAAATTGGATTCAAAATAATTGATGAACAGCAGAACGATCCTTATTTTAATCGTGTGTTGCAAGAATATTTATTACTATCTTCAAGAAATGATATGTACAAAGATCGATTACTAACTGTGCAAACAGAATATTTACAAGGGTTTGAATCACTCCTTACAAAAGCAAATGAGCTGCAATTAATTGAAAATAAAAATCTATTTTCAAAAGCTCATATGTTAGCATTAGTGCTTGATAATGTCGGGAATTTTATGATGTTACATGTGGATATAGATTATAGACAAATATGGATGGAAGCTGTAAACAGTATTTTTGAAAGAAGGGATTGAATTGAATACTAAAAAACGAATTATCGGCTTAGACTTTGCTAGGGCCTTGGCGATGTTTGGTATGCTGCTTGTTAATTTTATGGTGATAACAGGTGCAGAAGGAAATGGTCCCCCATTTTTAATAACTTTAATGTCACTTTTTGAAGGTAGAGCTTCTGCCTTGTTTGTTATACTTGCTGGAATTGGAATATCTTTAATGACTAGATCCTCTGTTGCTAGAAATGAAAAAATAAAAATTTCTAATAGCCGAAAGATCATATGGAAACGGGCACTATTCTTATTTATTTTAGGATTACTTTTATACGTAATGGAGTGGACTGGGGATATATTACACTACTATGGTGTTTACCTTTTCGTTGCTGCCTTACTCATTACAGTCCGAAAAAAAGCATTACTCTTCTTATCTATTATTATCCTACTCTTGGCACAATCTCTTCAGCTTACTTTCAATGCTTTCGAAGGTTGGGGAGGCCCTACTCCATTTATAAACTATGTAGACTTCTGGACAGTTAACGGTTTTCTTCGCAATTTATTCTTTAATGGTTATCACCCTTTTTTCCCATGGTTTTCATTCTTCTTAATCGGTATGATAATTGGCAGATTAGATCTTCATAATAAAAAGATTAGAGATAGGTTGCTCTTGCTCGGTATTACATTCACCATACTGATAGAACTTTTATCAAAAGGGCTCACGTACTACTTCATTCCACACATTGGCAAAGCAGCTGCTACATTTTTGTTTAATACAGGACCCGTTTTACCAAATGTATTGTACATTTTATCTGCAACAGGATCCTCTATTGCTATATTAATCATTTGCCTCTATATCGCTGAAAAATATAGAAATAATTGGTTTGTCACTTCCATTGTACAAACAGGACAATTAACATTAACTCATTATGTCAGTCATGTATTTATCGGTATTGGGACATTAATTCTATTAAATAGAATGGAAAATCAATCACTACTATTCGTTTTATTATTTGCTACTGCATTTTTCATTTTCAGCATTTTGTTTAGCGTATTATGGAGAAAGAAATTTTCTAGAGGTCCTATCGAATGGATTATGAGGAAATTAGCCGGATAAATTTCCATCATACAAAAAGGAAGTTGGAATCATTCCAACTTCCTTCTCCTTTAATGAGCCGCGCTTAATTTAATTCGAACTTTCGTTTCACCTAAAGAAAGTTCATCATCTTCGTTCGTTAAGTGACCAAATGTAAATTGTTTAACGAGTAAGTTTTCTTCCAATAAATCTTTATGGTTCGTTAACGTTCGCTGTAGTTCTTCTTCTGTATCAAGAATAATATCGACTCGTAAATTAACTGGTAAATTCAACTGTTTACGGTATTCTTGAACCGCACGAATGAATTCACGCGCTACTCCTTCTTGTAACAATTCTTCCGTTACATTCGTATCTAACATAACTGTATATTGTCCGTTAGTCGTATTAGAGAATCCTGATTTTGTAACTTTCTCAACTAACACATCTTCAGCAGTTACAACTACTTCTCCTTCTGGTGTTGCTTCGTAAACTGCTCTTCCTGTTGATACAAAGTTTTGTACTTCTTCTTGTGATAATTGTTTTAGCCAACCATTCACTGCATTCACATTTTTACCGAATTTTGGCCCCGCTGTTTTAAAATTAAGCTTCAATTGATATGATGTGTATTTTGTTTCATCGAGTTCAACATGGAACGCTTTTACATTTAACTCATCCATAACGATATCACGATAAGATTCCCAATCCATATCATTCTCGTTATGCTCAAGTAATACAAGTTCTGCTAGCGGCTGTTTTACTTTTAAAGAATGCTGATTACGGTTACTTCTTCCAAGTTCAACAACTTGTAAAACAGCATCCATTTCCGCTTCTAATTTTGGTTGAAGTAGTGATTCATTTACAACTGGATAATCGGCTAAATGAACGCTGCTTCCTTCTAAATTTAGATGAATGTCTTCCGCGACAAACGGTGTAAATGGTGCAATTAATTTACTAATTGTTACAAGCACTTCATGAAGTGTCTCATACGCAGCTGCTTTCTCAGCGTTCATACCAGATTCCCAGAAACGATTACGTGAGCGTCTTACATACCAGTTACTCACTTCATCTACAAGTGCTGCAATTTCACGAGCTGCATTCGTAAATTGATAATCATCAAGTGCAGTTCTCACTTTTTTCGTTGTACTATGCAATCTTGATAATACCCATTCGTCTAATTTTGTAAGCTTTACATCATACGTTTCTTTCGGATTATACTCATCTAAATTTGCATATAAAACGTAGAAGCTATACACATTGACTAATGTATCTACAAATTTAGATTTCGCTTCCAGTACTGTTCTTTCAGAAAAACGCTTCGCATTCCACGGGGCACTATCAACAAGTAAAGCCCATCTTAGCGCATCTGCACCAAATTTATCTACTAAATCAACTGGATCTAGTGCATTTCCTTTGCTTTTAGACATTTTCTGCCCTTCTTCATCTAAAACATGCCCTAGTGATAACACTCGTTTATACGGTACTTTTCCTGTATATAGTGCTGATACTGCTAATAAACTATAAAACCAGCCGCGTGTTTGATCAATTCCTTCTGCAATAACATCCGCTGGAAACTGCTCTTCAAATAACTCTTTATTTTCAAATGGGTAATGATATTGTGCAAATGGCATAGAACCACTATCAAACCAAACATCAATCACTTCTGGTGTACGATTCATTGTGCCTCCGCATTTCCCGCAGCAGACTTGCACTTCATCTACATAAGGCTTATGCAATTCCAAATCTTCTGGTGTTTCTTTCGTACTATGCTTTCTTAATTCGGCAATGCTTTTCGGTGCGAACTGATGATCACAACTTTCACATTCCCATACATTCAATGGCGTTCCCCAATATCTATTTCGGCTAATATTCCAATCTACCATATTTTCTAAAAACTTACCAAAACGTCCATGTTTCATATGATCCGGATACCAAGTAACAGAATCATTATTTTGTAAAAATGTATCTTTAATTGCAGTTGTTCGGATTAACCAACTTTCTCCTGCATAATAAAGTAGTGGTGAATCACAACGCCAGCAATGCGGATAGCTATGTTCATATTTTTCTTTATGATACAGTAAACCTTCCTTCGCTAAATAACGAACGATATCCACGTCACAATCTTTTACAAATTTCCCTTTCAAAAATGGTACTGCCTCTGTATACTCACCTTTTTCATCTACAACGTGCAAGAATGACAATCCTTCACTTTGAACAACTCTATAATCGTCCTCTCCATATGCTGGAGCAATATGAACAAGTCCTGTACCACTATCTCCCGTTACAAAATCTGCTGCAATAACGCGGTAACCATTTGTAACTTCTTTCATCGGAAATGGCGCTGTATAAGATGTGTTTAATAATTCTTCGCCTTTATGAACAGATAATACTTCATAATTCTCTTTTAATACTTCTTGTACACGTTCTTTCGCAACAATGTATACATGACTTTCTTGTTTTGCTTTAACGTATTCCATATTTGGATGGACAGCAAGCGCAACGTTTGCTGGAAGTGTCCAAGGTGTCGTTGTCCAACCTAAGAAATACTCATTTTCACTATCTTTCACTTTAAACTTCACAGTTGCACTTAAATCTTTTACTGTTTTATACCCTTGTGCAACCTCATGTGAGCTCAATGAGGTTTGGCAGCTTGGGCAGTATGGTGAAACTCTATGTCCTTTATATAACAATCCTTTTTCATGGATTGTTCCCAAAATATGCCATACACTTTCGATATATGGATTCTTTAAAGTTACATATGGATCATCCATATCTACCCAATAACCAATACTTTCAGTGAATTCACGCCACTGCTTCTCATATGTGAAAACACTCTCTTTACACTTTTGAATAAATGGTTCAATGCCATATTCTTCGATCTCATGTTTACCAGAAATACCAAGTTGCTTCTCAACGCCTAATTCTACAGGTAAACCATGTGTATCCCATCCTGCTTTTCTTAACACTTTATAACCAGCCATCGTTTTATATCTTGCTACTAAGTCTTTAATTGTTCGTCCAAGTGCATGACCTACATGCGGTAGTCCGTTCGCCGTTGGTGGTCCTTCATAAAATACGAAAGACTGTGCGCCTTCTCGATTCTGAATTGATTGTTCGAAAATATTTTGTTCGTTCCACTGTTTGCGAATTCGCATTTCTCTTCCTACAGCTGATTCTTTTACATCTACTTTTTCCATATACAATCACTCCTTTGAATATTTTAAAGCACACAAAAAACCCGTCCCTATAAAGTAGGGACGGGTTTACCCGCGATACCACCCTAATTCTATTAGCTTTTTCACTAATAGCACTTAGCAACGTACTATCATACGTGTTCTTTGTAACGGTAGACATCCGTCCGGGCTTACTTACTTTCAGCCTCGGCTCCTCGGAGATGATTTTCAAATAACGTCTGCACACCGGCTTTCAGCAATATACCGGCTCTCTGGAGAACAGCTCACTATTTTACTCTTTCTCGTCTTCAGATTTGTATACTTTGTTAAAAGTTATTTTATGCCATTTAGCAACTAATTGTCAACTAATTCAAAATATATCCTTATCTTTTTTCCCTATTCTTATACAATTACTTTTCAAATTCTCGCAATGCTGCTAAATTTTCATCATCCTCAATAAGTTCAGCAAAGAATCCCGATTCATCCTCACGAAGGACAAATTCAAGCTCTTCCTTCGCCTCTTCATTTCTATTTAACTGTGCTAAATAACAAGCTCGATCATATCTTGCTAACAAATCACTCGCGTCAATTATTAATACTTCATTTGTTATTTTTTCTGCCTTTATCGTTTGGCCGGCACCATGATATGAAGATGCTAAAGAAAGAAGAATTGCTGTTTCATTTGGATGATGTATAGAAGCATTTTCTAATACATGAATTGCCTCTTCAAACCTTTCTTGACTTTGATATATTTCTCCTAAAGCAAGAAATGCTCTACTTACAAACGGTGTTTGCTCTGTTAATTGCAAGATAATCTTTTCTGCTTTTCTTTCTTCCCCTGCTTTAAAAAATACTTGTGCTTGCAGAAGAAGAGTATCATAATCATCTGGTAGTTCTCGAACCATTTGTTTCGTTAATTCCAAAGCATCTCTTAACATATCTTCTTCCTCGCACTCAACGAAAAGATTTACAAGTTGCTTCGCTACGTCATAATCCCATTTATTTTCTAGTGACGTGTGCAGAATCTCTATTGCTTCTTTATTCATCTCTACATTCTCATAAAATAGCGCAAATCGCTGTGCTGCCATACTATTTTTCGGATTTAACTTTAAAGAGATTTCATATAAATCAATTATCATAGTAACCATTGAAATTTCTTTCGCACGATTTTTCATACGATAAAAAGCTCTCGTAATGATAGATCGTTTTGGCTGTTCATGCAGCTGGCGTTCAATCCATATTTCCGTAACCGCAGCTGCAGCATACATGAATGCTGTACTCCTTTCTGCTTTTTTCACCTTTAACGTATGAAGAAAATCTCGTATGTTAGACAATTTTTTATGTTGCTCTACTGCTTTTACATAAACATCAAATATACGTTCATTATCAAAATCTTTTTGTATTACTTTCATTGCAACTTCAATTGCTTTTACATTTCTTTTTTTCACTAATACTTTTGCATAATGATATAGAACTTCTATATGCTCACCATCTAATTGTAGTGCGTATTCAACCTGTGCTTGTTCTTTATCTATTTCATTCATCGCGCCGTACACATATGCAATCGCATCTAAACGCCATATTTCAGGTACTTCGTCCGCTAATTGTTCTAGTTCAGTCAGCAATTCTTCCTGAAGATTCATATCTACTGAAAGCTGTGCTAAATATTCCATATTAATATGCAACGGCTCTTCTTTCATCGCCTGAACCATATGACTTTGTTCTTTAGAACGGTTTTCTTCTTTTTCGTATATTTCCGCAAGCTGTAAATGTACACCTACGAAATTCCCATCAAGCTCTAAACATGTTTCATACGCTTGTTTTGCTTCCGTCAATTGCCCTAATGCCATAAGTGTTTCACCAATTCGGTAATACGGTAATGCCGTTTCCATTTGTTCTATCGCCTTATTATATTTTTTCATCGCTTGGCCGTACTGTCCAATAGATTCATATAAAATACCTGCATAACAACCGTACTCACTTACTTCATTTCTTTCTTTGTGTAACGTTCTTAAAAATGCTATACCTCGTTGTACAAATTCCGTTCCTTTAATTCGATTCACATATTCATCTAACGCACTTGCTACATTATAATCACTTTTCTTTATACCATTTTCTAACTTAGATAGTGCTACTTTAAACCCTTCTTCATTTCCACCAAGTTCAATTTCAGCATCCCATAAAACCATTCCTGCATTCATGAGGAAATCTTGGCTCTTTTCAATTTGCTTCTCAAGACCAAGTATATATTCTTTTGCTTCCTTATATTGTTCTCTTGCCATATAAACTTGTGTAAGTCCGAAGTGAGAATAAACATCCTCATCATTTTCTTCTAAAGCACGCTTATACAATACTTCTGCTTCTTCCAAGCTATCATTTTGAAAATGATAATCACCTAATTTTACGTAAAGAGGTGCTTTATCATCACAATTCTCAATACCGTTTAATAAAATTTCTTTCGCACTTTCCTCATCCTTCAAATCAGATTCGTATATTTCCGAAAGTTTCGTATAAATGTAAGGTGCATTACTATCCAAACGAATCGCTACTTTAAGCCCTTTTATTGCTAAATATAATTTCCCTAGTTGATGTGCACATCTCGCTCGTTCATACCATACATGCGCTTCATATTTATACTCTTTTAACAAGTCATTAAAGATTTCATATGCTTCTTCATATCTTTCTAAATCTATTAATATTAAACCGTGATTTGTTAAAGTGAACCTTTCAGGACTACGCTCTAACGCAACTTGAGAGTATTGCAATGCTTTTTCAGATTGATCAATATACATATAGGATAAAGCGAGAAAACTCCAAGCAATAGGCTGATCTGCGTCTAATTGTAACGATGAACGAAAGCTTGAAATCGCTTCTATATAACTTTCCTGCTCAAAAGCATATCTTCCGTTTATTAAATGATATAAAGCACGATTATTTTTCTTCTCAACGCTTGTCAGCATTTGCTCCGCTTTCTCTACTTCTTGAAGACGAATAAAACACTGTGCACCATGCAATTTAACAAAGTCCGAGTTCGGAAACTTTTCCATTAACTTATCGATACAATATAAAATAAATTCTTTATCTACTTCAACATCTAAGTGCTTTATCGTATATAACCACGTATTTGGATTATCACTCGTTTCTTTTAAAAATTGTACTAAGTTACTAATCCCCTCTTTGTCATGTTCATCTAAATGATCCGTAAGAGAAAAAATAGATTTAAAGTAACGATTTTCTTCCTCACTTAGAAACGCTAGTTGCTCCTTCTTTTCTTTCGGAACAAACGTGATTGCTAAACAGCCTGTATAACGATATTTTTCTTGTAATTTACTATATTCCACAAGAACTGGTTCTATAAAATTTGGATCTTGAACATAGAAAGCTTGCAATGTATCATCATATCCAGATAGAACTTGTACGTGTGAAGCATGCTCAATATCTATACTTAATAAAACAGGAATTCCTTCGTCAATCAGTCTCTTATAATTCTCTTCATTCCCTTTAAAATAACGATATTCATAACCTAATTCTTCTAAATAAGAAACAGTATCTGAAAACTTCGAACCTGTCATATCAAAAATAAACTCTGCTATTTCATCTTGTGTACGTTTCTCTCCCCATATACGCAACATCATCTCTAAACTTGTCGGAACACAATAATTATCCTTTTGTACAATAGGAACTATCGGCAAGTGAACCTTTTTTCCATCCGGATTTTTTTCTAAATTATGATATAAAGATTCTTTTAAACTCTTTTCTTCTTTTAATAGTTTTTGTAAATCTGCAAATTTATTCATTTTGTACAGTGCTTCTGCACGTAAATGTACAAAGTAAGTATTATAGGCATGATGCGGCAGCTGAGTATTTATGTTATCTATTACCGCTAACATCTCTTCATATCGCTCTAAATCTAATAAATACTTTATCTTCTCAAAATGAAAATATGGTACTTGTGGGAATTTTACAATTGCATCATCGATTAACTGTATCGCGCGTTTTTGTTCTCCTTTATTCGCATACAATTGTGATAATAAATAGGTAGATAACTCTTCACAATCTTCATGCTGCATGCCAGCAATAAATTGTTCTTCCGCTTTCTCCCATTCACCTGTATGCATATAAACGTAGCCCCATTTATCAAACACTGCGCGTGCACTGTACTCCTCTGCTTTTTGCATATACATTAACGCTTCTTCGTTTCGTTTCATTTCTAAAAGACATCGTACTAACGTAAAATATGTTTTCGCTAAAAAATCTGCATCTATTTCTTCTTTATTACTCTCTTCTAAAGTTTCTTTTAACAGCTGCTCTGCTTCAAGAATTTTCCGCTCATCAATTAACTCATCACAATATAAAGAGAGCGTTCTCATATTTGGGAATTTTTTATAAGCGTAACGAATGAGGAATGAACTGTATTGGTGCATAAGCCCTTCATCAGTAAGACGAATTAATATATCGAACTCCTTATGCGAAGGAATATTGGCAAGCCAATTCTTCACATAGGATAAAGTATTCGTTTCTTTTATATATGCAATTTCATTATTTATTTCCTGTAATCCATCTACAAATCTCTTGTCTTTTAAACAAGTTTCTAACTGCTTAAAATCTAGCATGCATTCACCTCGAATTTATATTTATACTGCTACTTGCTTAGATTTTACACACCATATAGTATGTATTCAACTAAAATCTCTTATAATGGATGGTATTAATTAATATTATTCAAATTTATAACAAAATATAGTAAAAATGATTGTCTTTCTCTGTATTTTGTTTGATTATATAGAATAACGTAACATGTGTATCCTATCTTTTGTTAGTTAAAAACAGTACATGAAATTATATCGGCGATTATACGGTGAATATCGACTTACCAACAAAAAATGATATTTTTCTCATTCATTAAATCAGGGTACTCCTTAAATATACAAAACGGAGACTCTATTTGACCCGCTATATACTGTGCAACATTTTTCTTTGAATTCAAATTAACACAACTTCTAACCTCCTGTAGAGCAAGAATATGTGGAGAAATAATTCAAATTTCCTCACAAATAGCTTCTAATCTCTCCAACCAAAGACTATTATGGTTCCATATATTGAAGGTAGCAATCCTTAATAAATCACTATCTTTCAACATTCTATTTCACCAAATGTAATTTTCATATTCGGAGCATATACTAAAGAAGAATGAAGATGAAATGCCTTGAAAAATCGTAGTTCAGCTTCATATTGAGCTAGCGCATTATCATATGTTAATCCTCTGGCTCTTAAACGTTCTACAAATTGTTGCTTATCACCCGGATTACCTGCAATCCCCTCTTCTTTTAATGATTGATACAAATCGTTTTTATCATTGTGATGCATATTTGAATCTAAAAAGTTCACTTTATCGCTTACTCTACATTCAATATTTTTCACACCTAATTCACTTAAATATATCGGTATTTTCATGCCTATATTGCCATCTTTACCATTTCTTTGCGTATCACTTTCAAATAATTTCTGCAAAACACCTAGCTGAATAAATTCCGATTGTTTCTCCCCATCTAGTAAATAAGAAGCCATATTAGAAATCCAATGTGGTTCAAAACAGATTATTTTTCCACCCTTTTTAACTGAATGTATCATTTTTTGTAGCATTGTTTCTGGAGTAGTCATATGTAATAAGAAAGCATGACAGATTGCTATATCGTATTTATCGTTCAGTTCAATTTCTGTAACATCTCCTTCAAGAAATTCTGAATCATACGGAAGTAAACGAAACAACTCTCTGGCTTCAGCTAATAATGTTTCTCCACTATCAATACCTGTATACTTTGAACCTTCTGGGAGTAATGGCATTAATACTAACCCTAAATAACCATATCCACAACCGTAATCAACGATATGTACAGGCTTAGTAATCTTCCAAACTGTATTTACTAAAAAGCTTACATAATCGTCGTTGTAATATAAATCTCTCGTGTTTTTTAAATATGTTAGTTTATTGTTCCAATCATATGTTTCCAACATCTAACGCCTCCTTTTATATACAAAACTAAAGTTCTCTGTATAATAGCCGTATTCCTACACTTTTCTTAAAATTTCAAAGCAAAAAAGCTAGTGTATTTTTAATAATACACTAGCTTTTTATTTGGAAGAAAAATTTAACAAGTACAATCACAATCAAAACAATCCGTACAGTCTAAATCGTCACAATCTGCTTTTCTCTTTCTTTTGTTTCTTTTAAGATAATAATACAGTAGCCCAAACAATAGTATACAAATAACAAAAGCTATTATTGCTTCTGTATAGTTATTTTGAGTCATAAAACCAATTCCACTTCCGCCTGAAATAAAAATTAGAATTAAGTAAATCCAGAACATCTATGTAAATACCTCCATTACTATATATCTTAAGATAATATCCATATAACACTAGAGGAAATGAATAATCCCATACCATTACCGCTTAATACACCAGTAGTTATTCTTAGCAAATTTGAGCTATTTCTCCATTTCCACTTTTGGGTGAACCCATCGATAAGTAACGGAATTTGAGCGAAAAATGATAGTATGATTGCCAAAAGAAATGAAGGTGTCATATAAAAATAAATTGGAAACATTAAAATACCAATAAGCATGCCTGTACAACGTGCACATAAAGGTATGTACTTTTGTAGTTTAAAAAAACTCCTATCTAATCTTCTATGACAAGGAATTTGTAAAATAAAAGTTCGAATCAATATCAATCACCCTCTCTAAAAAGATTTTAATTGATTTTGCAAAAAAATATATATCCAATAAAAAAACAAACCAGGTTTATACTAGACCCAGTTTGTCAGTTTACTACTATGTTACATCTCCTCAGGTGCCTCCACCCCAAGTAAACGTAATCCTTCTTTTAATACAACCGTCACAGCATAAACCAATGCGAGTCTGCTGTCTTTTTCTTTGCTCTCTTCTAATATACGAACATTACCGTAATATTTATTGAATGATTGTGCTACATCTAATATATATTTCGAAATAATCGATGGCTCATTTTTATTGAAAGCTGCTCCAATTATTTGCGGGAATTTATTTAGTAATTTTACGACACTCCAGCTATGATCGTCTTTTAAAGCAAATGTACATGTTTCAAATTCTACACTTTCTTTTCTTAAAATAGAACAAGCACGTGCATGTGTGTACTGTACGTACGGGCCTGTTTCTCCTTCAAATTTCAGCATGTTTTCTAATGAGAATTCAATATTGTGCATACGCTCATTTTTTAAATCGTGGAAGATGACTGCACCAACACCGACTTGCTTTGCTACTACTTCTTTTTGTTTTAAGTTTGGATTTTTCTCTTCAATATTTTGTTTTGCAAGTTCGATTGCTTCTTCGAGTACTTCTTCAAGTAAAATAACTCTTCCTTTACGTGTCGACATTTTCTTACCATCTTTTAAAATGAAGCCAAACGGTACGTGTTCCATACCATCAACCCAAGTATAGCCAAGTTTTTTTAATACGGTGAAAAATTGATTGAAATGTAAGCTTTGTTCTGGACCAACAACATATAGCGCTTTATCAAACCCATAAGTGTTTTGACGATATAAAGCTGCCGTTAAGTCACGCGTTGCATAAATCGTCGCACCATCTGATTTTCTAATTAAGCAAGGCGGCATTCCTTCTTCTTCTAAATTAACGACTAATGCACCTTCTGATTGTTCAAGCAACTCATTTTCTTCTAAAATCCCAATAAAATCTTCCATTAAATTATTATAAAATGCTTCTCCCTGAAAATTAGTAAATTCTACGCCGAGAAGTTCATAAATGCGAGAAAATTCTTTAAGGGACTCATGACGGAACCAATTCCAAAGTTCTACCGCTTCTTCATCACCTTCTTCTAGTTTCTTAAACCAAGCACGTCCTTCTTCTTCTAGTTCTTCGTCGTCTTTTACCTCTTCATGGAATTGAACATATAACTTAAATAGCTCACGTATTGGATCTTCTTTAACTACTGCTTCATTTCCCCATTTTTTATAAGCCGTAATTAACTTTCCAAACTGTGTCCCCCAATCCCCTATATAATTAATCCCTACAACTTCATAGCCACATTTTTCAGCGATATGTTTCAGCGAATTTCCTATCATTGTAGAACGTAAATGCCCCATCGAAAAAGGTTTCGCGATATTAGGAGAGGAATAATCAATTACTACTGTTTTTTCACAGCCAAAGTGGTTTTGACCGAACTCTTCTTTCTCCGCTAAAACTGTTTTTAATACTGCATCACTTACAGTTTCACGATTGAAAAATACATTTACATAAGGACCAACGGCTTCTATTTTCGTAAAAAACGGATCATTGAATTTCTCAGCAACTTCCTTTGCGATAAGAGCTGGTGCTTTTTTATATTGCTTCGCTAATGAAAAGCATGGGAACGCTGCATCTCCAAATTCATCTTGTTTCGGTGTTTCAATTAAATCTAAAATTTGTTTTTGCGTTAATTCATTCGTGAAAATATTAGATAAACTTTCCGCAAACTGCATTTTATAATCCATGATACAACCTCCTTATTTTTTAAAACACAAAAAACTCGTCTCTAAAAAAGAGACGAGTTTTAACCCGTGGTACCACCCTTGTTGTTCGTTACGAACCACTTTCCCGTTTATAACGAGGACAGGGGGCCTCGGCTTTCTCTACTATTCGTTCAAGAAGCATCTCCGAAGTGCGCTTCATCTTTTTCTTCCGTACTAGGCTCACACCATCCCTAGCTCGCTTTCCTTCTAAAAAAGACTACTCTCTTCATCACAGACAGTATATTTAATTAATTATTGCTTATTATACATCTTTTCAAACAATTAGCAAGGGTCAATTACACCAAAGTGAAACTTAGCACTTTTTCTTTTGTATACATAAAAATTGTGTTTTTCAAATCTAGAACTACGAAAATGATCTTTTAAAACGACACGTTTTCTCGCCACTCGTTTTGCCTCCGCAATTGTTTCGTCAGTAATATCATGATACAAAGCGAAGTGTTTTAATCCTTTAATTCCATCGGATTCTATGACAGTTTCTTCAAACATCGGATCAAGGTAAACGACATCGTAACTATTGTCTTCACATTGCGCTAAAAATGAAAAATGCTCCGTTTGCTTTACTTGGATTCTTTGCATTGCTTCATCAATTTCAGAAACGGATGAAGACCATGTTTTCAAACCATTTTCCATAATATAAGCCATATACTCATTGCCTTCAAGTCCTGTTACTTTTCCGCTTTCCCCAACAACATAACTAGCTACAATACTATCTGATGCCATCCCGAGCGTACAATCTAACACTGTCATTCCTCTCTCTAATTGCATGGCTTGTACAAACGGATCGTGTTCTCCACGCATTAACCTTTTCACACGAAACATCGCTGAGTTCGGATGAAAGAAAAACGATTCTTCCGTACCTTTTGGATAAATAGCTAATCGGTTCTTCCCTACGACAAGCACATCTTGTTCATACTGCTCATGTAGCTTATGTACTGGTATGTCATTACGTTTAACGAAAGAAGCATTTAATTCTGCTGCTACCTCGTTTGCATAATCTGTCATTTCTTTGTTCGTTCTTCCTGCTGTTGTTACGATCATTGTTTCACCTCTATATAAAGAAAAGAGGGAGATTTACTCTCCCCCTTCTTTAGCAATTCTTTTCGAAAGCTTGTTCTAAGTTCGTAATAATTTCGTCCATAGTTGCACCTTCAATTTCATGACGGTGAATGAAGTGAACAACTTCTTTTCCTTTTAATAATGCCATAGATGGTGAAGATGGAGGAATTTCTCCGAAGTATTCACGCATTTTTGCAGTAGCATCTTTATCTTGACCTGCGAATACAGTTACAAGATGATCAGGTTGTTTTTCAGCACGAACAACCGCTTGACCTGCTGATGGACGTGCTAAACCAGCTGCACAACCACAAACAGAGTTTACAACTACTAAAGTTGTACCTGATGTATTTTCCATAAATTCTGTTACAGCTTCTTCTGTAGTTAACTCTTCAAACCCAGAACGCACTAACTCTTGGCGCATTGGGATTACCATTTGGCGCATGTATTCTTCATAAGCATTTGACATCTTGTAATCTCTCCTTCAACTTTCATTCCAAATTCATCATATCACGCTCTATTAATAGGTGCAAAAGAAAGATAACGATGATTTCATTTTTTTGTAGGGATTTCACAAACCCCACCGCGGCAATGCCCCACTGGAACAAGTTTTCTATTATTAGCGATATAATCGTATACTTTACTTCCAAAACCAAGTACGATAGATAGCTTTATAAAAGGAACAGCAAACCAATAAGATGGAACGGCCTTTGCTAATACATGTATGCTCTGAATACCGTCATACCACTTATTATTTTTTAAAATATACAATCTTTGTTCCATCTTACTTTGTAGTTCTTGAGAAAGTTCATACTTCTCAACTACATCTTCATTTCGAAATGAAACAAATTTCATCTTACCCTTTTTATCTAATTTTTCCGTACGTTCTGCAACGGCCGTACACATCGGACACCAACTATCATAGAAAACAATCATACATTATTCCCCTTTACGAGACTCCGTCATTTGTTTCCATACAGAACCTTTTGCTTCTTCTCCGCCTTCAATACGCTCTAATGCTAGACGTGCTTGCATGGCTACTTCAAACTCTGGATCATCTTGCGCTGCTTTTAATGCTGGAATCGCACTTTCATCTCCAAGTTCAAATAAGAACATCGCTGCACGCCAGCGTACTAATTTACTTGGATCTTTCAGAGATTTAATCATAACGAACATCGCTGCCGGATCACCTACATCTGATAAACAATCTCCTGCAGTACGGCGAACACTTACAGAGCGATCTAACAACGCTTTATATAATAACGGTAATACTTCATCACCTTTTACCATACCTAAATACGCTGTTGCTAAGCGGCGTATTGAAACTTTTTCATCATCTAACGCCATCTTCAACACTGGAATATCTTCTTCAGTAGGATCCATTTGTTCTAATGCTGCAAAACGGTTTTTCCAGTCAGAATCTTTCATCATCTCTTCTGTTACTTTATATGGCTCACGCTTTTGAATCGTTACTTCAACAGCACCTGCTTGATTTAATAATTCTTTAACCGTTTCATTTACACGTTCTTCTGAATAAGCAGCAACAATCTCTTCCACTACTTCTTTCCCAATTTCTTCAAAATTACCGTAACGTGTACTTTGTTCTACCCATTTACGCTCTTTTACAACGTTTGGTGCAGACATTTGTACTTTCATAATTGATTCTTTGAAACGATCTGGTAAGCCAACACGTTCTTCCGTCGTTCCATCTGTTAACTTTACTTGCATTGGAATTGTAAAGAACATTTGAACAAACACTTTCACTTCTCCAAAATGAGCAAGTTGTTGTTCTTCACTTTCTTCCAATACTTCTTCGCCGAAAACAGCACGAACTTGTTGTAATAAAACTTTCCAGTCATACTTCGCATTTCGCTCCACTGCTAAAAAGTCGGCTACATGATACACACCTTTAATGCCTTCAATTTTCAAAATTTCTTGCACTTGCATTGGTGCTTGTTCTTTATTTTCATTTGTATAATTATTACGTGCTCCTGATGGTAATACTTCATTCAAAATAACTTTCATTGTATTTGGACTTGGCGTCGGTTCAATTGCTTTAATCTTCACGTAAAAAACTCTCCTTTATTGCGTGTTCTTAGCTGTATTGTAACATGTTATCACTCTATACTCCTACTCGGATGCTTAATTTTACTACTTTCTTCCCGCTACCATACTATTTCATTCTTTTTACATTTTAAATTAGGAACGGGATTTTAAAAGCTTTCGTTTCCGATGATTTTTATTTTTTATCCATTAAGTTTATTTAAATACTTTCCACAATTTTTTCCGAAGCTATTACTTCAAATCACCTTTTATTACGATGCCCCCTCCCGCCTTCTCTCCAAAAAGGTAATACTCTCAATCACAACTTCAGTTCTATATATTCTCTTGCCTTGTTCATCATCGTAATTACTAGTCTGAATACGCCCTGTAATCCCAACGAGTGATCCCTTTTTACAATATTCAGTTACATTCTCAGCCGATTTGCGCCAAACGACACAATTAATAAAATCGACTTGTTGTTCACCTAAACTATTTCGAAATCCTCTATTCACCGCAATACATATTCGTGCATAAGCGACGCCTTGTTTTGTGTAGTATAATTCTGGCTCCTTTGTCAATCTACCGATTAATACAACTCGATTCATCATAAGTTATATCACCTCACATGTTTTTCTTTATTGTAAGGAGAAATGTTTGAATGGTAAAAAGCACAAAATGATATATCCGTAAGTAAAAAGTATTATTTTAGACCTTACAAAACAAAAAAAGAAACCATACATAGTTCAAACATGTATGGTTTCAAAATTTATTACACTTCAGTACAAGATATGTAATATCCTCCGCGAGCCATCTTTATTTCAGCACGGTACATTGCATTTTCTAAGTAGAAAGTAATCGGTTTAACTTTACTCTCAAATTTTAGTCTTTCATTGCATTCAGCTGCATATCCTTCAATCGCTGAAGTAATAACTTTTGATGATGGATACGTTAAAGCTTCATCTAGTTCTATGAAAAAACTTTTAGAAAATAGTTTTTTCATAATCCCCTTCTTCTCTTTCATCATATTCCATCTCCTTCACTTCAAGTTGCTATCATCCATATTATACCATACATTCAATATATCTTTGAAAATAAAAAAATCCTGCATTTTTCATGCAGGATTTTTTTATTAGTCATTTTTCGTAAAGTAAGAAACGAAACGAAGAATTTCTAAGTATAACCATACTAATGTAAGCATTAGTCCCATCGCAGTATACCACTCCATATATTTCGGAGCTTGACTACGTGCACCATTTTCGATTAAATCGAAATCTAGTAATAAGTTTAATGCAGCAACTACAATAACAACTGCACTAATAATAATACCGATTGTACCACCTTGGTGAATGTATGGAACAGTTACACCAAACATATTTAGTAGGAATACGACTAAATACATAACCATAATTCCAAGTGTTGCTGCCATCACGCCTGTACGGAATTTATCCGTTACTTTTACTACGCGTGTTGCATATAACACTAACATTGCAAATAGAATTGAGATTGTTAGTAATACAGCATTTAAAACGATAGAATCGCCAAATTTCATTGTATAAACTGCTGAAATACTTCCTAACACAACCCCTTCTACCGCTGCATAGATTGGTGCCCCAAAAGGTGAAATACGTGGGAAGAACATAGACGCAAATGCGATGATTGCCGCAACGATTAAAGCACCAATTAATACTGGCATCTTCATCGTCCCCTGCATCATCTGTATGTATGAATAGACAGACGTTGCAAGTAGCAAGATAAGCATAATGAACGTTTTGCCTACTGTTCCGCCAATCGTCATCGCAGAAGCACTTGCTCCCTCTTTACGGAATGCCTCTTTTTTCAACATTGGATTAGATGTTCTCATTTTTTCCCTCCTAAAATAGGTTCTACCAATAGTGTAAAGTTTTTCTCTTTACTTTTCAATATATGCAGCTTGTTTTTATTTTAATCCTTCAACGATGTCTGATAGTTCACTCCATCTTTCCATCTTTTTTTCTAGCTCTTCTTCTGTTTTCTGCTGTGCTTCAGATAATTCTTGTGCCTTTGTGAAGTCAGATCCAACTTTCGCAAGTTCTTCTCCAATTGACTCAATTTTCTCTTCAAGTTCGGCAATTGTATCTTCAATCGTTTCCCATTCACGCTGTTCATTGTATGAAAGTTTACGTTTACGTTGTTGTTTTGGCGCTTCTTCTACAACTTTTTTCTCTTTTTGAACTTCCGCTTTCTCCATAAGTTCTCTCGTTTTTTCCATTTCTAAATAATCTGTATAACTACCTAGAAACTCACGCACTTCGCCTCCGCCAGTAAAGATGAACAGTTCATCTACTACTTTATCTAAGAAGTAACGGTCATGCGATACAGTTAAAACGACACCTGGGAAATCTTCTAAATAATCTTCTAGTACTGTTAATGTTTGTGTATCTAGATCGTTCGTAGGTTCATCAAGTAAAAGTACATTTGGTTCTCCCATTAAAATACGTAATAAATATAAACGTCTTCTTTCACCACCAGATAGTTTACCAAGTGGTGTACCATGTGAATGCGTCGGGAATAAGAAACGTTCTAACATTTGAGATGCACCAATTACTTTTCCATCTGTCGTATGAATAACTTCTGCAATCTCTTTAATGTATTCAATCATACGCTGATTTAAATTCATCTCTTCATTTTCTTGCGTATAATAAGCAACTTTTACAGTTTGTCCTACTTCCACTTCACCACTATCAGGAGATAACTTACCTGCAAGCATATTTAATAGGGAAGATTTCCCGCTTCCATTCGCCCCAATAATTCCGATACGATCACCCGGTTTCACAATATGATTAAAATTATGTAATACCGTCTTATCGCCAAATTTTTTCGTTACATCTTTTAACTCAAGTACTTTCTTTCCTAGACGACTTCCGCTTAGTGCAATATCAACTGACTGTTTTGCAGCTGGTCCTTCTTGTGCCTTTAGCTCATCAAAACGCTGAATACGCGCCTTTTGTTTCGTAGAACGGGCTTTTGCACCACGACGAATCCAAGCAAGTTCACGACGATATAAATTTTGGCGTTTCGATTCTTGTGCCAATTCTTGCTCTTCACGAAGTGCTTTCGCTTCTAAAAATGTACTATAGTTTCCTTCGTAGCTATATAGTTTACCATTATCTAATTCAAAAATACGATTCGTCACACGATCTAAGAAATAACGATCATGGGTTACAAGTAATACCGAACCTGTATATCTCGCTAAATATTCTTCTAACCATTCAACTGTCTCGTGGTCAAGATGGTTCGTAGGCTCGTCTAAAATTAATAAATCCGGTGTTTCAATAAAACATTGTGCCATTGCGATACGTTTTTTCTGTCCACCAGATAAATTCCCAACAATTGCAGTGAAGTCCGTAATTCCTAATTTCGTTAAAAGAGATTTCGCATTTGCATTTGCTTCCCATGCACTCATTGCATCCATACGTTGCTGCACTGCAAATAATTGTTCCTGTACTTTTTCATTACTTGGATCTTTTTCAATATTTAATAGTGCTTTTTCATAATCACGAAGAAGACGAATTAAAGGTGTATCGCCATGGAACACTTGCTCTAATACTGTCAGTTTTTCATCAAACTCTGGTTGCTGTGATAAATAACTAATTGTATACCCACGTGAATGCGTCATATCACCTGTATCAGGAGTTTCTAATCCCGCAATAATTTTTAATAATGTCGATTTACCAGTTCCGTTTACACCAATAATTCCGACACGTTGTCCTTCTGTAATACTACATGATAATCCATCAAATAACGGCTTTTCTCCATATGATTTTGATAAGTTCTCCACAGTTAACATTTTCATATTTGTGCATTCCACTCTTTCATAAATTGTTCAATAAACTGTTCCATATAAAGATGACGAATTTCAGCCTCTTGTTTTGCTGCATTCGTATTCATTAAATCTTTTAATTTCAAAAGTTTTTCATAAAAATGATTTAAAGATGGATCATTATTTTTTCTATACTCTTCTTTCGTCATTTCTTCACGCGGCGGAATAGTTGGGTCATACATTAATCTCCCTTTCGCCCCGCCATATGCAAATGTACGAGCAATTCCTATTGCACCAAGAGCATCTAAACGATCGGCATCTTGAACAATTTTCCCTTCAAGTGACTCTACTGTGCCGCCATGGCCACCTTTATAAGACATATTGGCGATGATATGAAGAATATGTTTACTTTCCTCTTCTTCAACACGTAGCTCTTCTAACCAATCAGAAACTTTTTTCATTCCTGCTTCTTCACTTTCATTTAGCTTTTCATCTGCCACATCGTGAAGTAATGCTGCCATTTCAATTATAAAACGATTTCCACCTTCTTGCTCAGATAAAGAAATCGCCATTTTATGTACACGTTCAATATGATACCAATCATGCCCACTCGCATCTTTTTCTAAAATATGTTTTACAAAAGTAATTGTTTTTTGAATTTTTTCTTGTTTTGTCATTTTATCTTCACCCAGTTACTTATTGTAACACGCCCGCATTTTTTCATCACATATTTTCTTGTCCGCCCATACACTAGGTGGTAGGCATCATCATGAAGGAGGAATAAACATGTTCTATAATAATCAACCGCCTTATCCAAGGCAACCATTGTATCCTCAACAACAAGAACAGAGATACACAGAACAATACGAAGAACAAGAGTTACAACAGCAAGAGCAACAACATGACGAAAACCCATATGCAACAACGCAAAACCAAGAAACTGAATTTCAACAAAATCCATATGACACACGTCCAAATTATGAATATCCTCAAAATCCATATGCAGCACCACAAAATCAAGAACAGCGATATCCTCAAAATCCATATGTAATACCACAAAACCAAGAACAACAATATCCACAAAATCCATATGTAGCACCACAAAACCAAGAACAACAATATCCACAAAATCCATATGTAGCACCACAAAACCAAGAACAACAATATCCACAAAATCCATATGTAGCACCACAAAACCCATACACAACTCAGCCACAACAACCGCAATATCAACAACAAATGTATCAACCAAACTACGACGCACGTGTCTCACCACCTAAACCACCAACAATAGATCCAACTCAACCACAAATTTTACCGCCCGGACCAACACTAGACATTACACAACCACAAATCTTACCACCTGGACCAATTACTGAACCAACACAACAACAAATTCAACAAGTTGTCGGTACACAATTTTTACCTTTCAAGAAACCTGTACTAGATTTCGTAAAACCATGGGTAGATTACGGTTTAAATGAAGCAAAACATACATCACACGAACACGCATTAACAGAAGTTGCTGCAATTATGTTTTTAGTTGGTAAAGGCTTCAATCCGACGATTGCTCATTATATCGTTGAATCTTGGGAGAAGAATGAACAATTTTAGGATTGTTTATTTGATAAAATATAAAAAACAAAAAAGTGTCAAACCCCTTATAACAAAAGGGTTTTGGCACTTTTTAATATCTAGAACAAATTTTATTGAAATAATTATTTTTATAGATTTTCATATTTTTTTATATAGTACGTGAACAAAATGTGTGCAAAATGTGTGCAAATATATGAATCGCATTTCGCTGTTGTTGCACCGGTTATTTAAAGCAATTCTCAATTATGAGATTTATATGAGAAACTAACACTTTTTCCTGTTGACACTTGGACAGTTTCTTGATAGCAAGCCACACCCAGACATTTATGTTGATGGGATTGATATACTAGAACATTATCCTTTATATTATTTCAAATATAATTTGGTCGTAATTAAAATAAAACAAAAAGAGGACGTATATATCACGCCCTCTTTTTGTTTTAGATATGCTCACCATGATCAATATAAGTATCGCCGTATTCATATGCCGGCGCAGGTGGTCTACCGTGATCAAAATCTGCCACATTAGAAATATAATCTGGTCTTTGTGGTGCAGGCGGTCTACCATGGTCAGCTTGTGATGTAAAAGATTCAGTAAAACTTCCAATAGTTAAAACAGCAGCAAAACTAACAAATCCCATTAGTACTTTTTTCATTTTAACGCACTTCCCTTCTGAAGTAATTCTTTAGCATCATAAGATATATTAAAATATTGGCTAGCCTTCTCATGATTACCTTCTTGATAAAGTTTTTTCGCTAAAATTCCAGCGTACTCTTCCATAAATCCATAAAGTTTTTGGGATTTGAAGTAATCTAGTCCATCTGCAATCGTTGTTTCTAGATTTTGCTTATAATTTTCATCGTATTGTGCTCGAAGTATTCGTAAATGATGTGTATATTCAACGTCAGCTAATTCAAAGCCTTGAATCAAAAATTCTTGCGCTTTTTCAATTTCATTTACTTTGAAATGTTCTCGAGCCAGTAAGAATACAGTTTTATGATATGGTTTTTCAGATTTATATACATCCATTAAATGTCGAATTGCAGTTGCGGATATACCTTGTTTTGCATAAAGGAAACCCAAGTTGTACTGAATTAAGGTAATTAGTCGAGTGCAGTTATGTTTTTTAGCCATATCCAAACACTTAACAAAAAGTTCTTCCCCTTGTTCAAACTGACTTAAAGTGACACTTGCTAATCCCAGGATTGTATCGCATTCAATTTGATTTATTATATAATCTTCATACTTTTTGTATATGTCTTTTGCTTTCATTACATGCTTAATTGTTAATAAAGGTTGTTGAAGATGGTAATATAGTTCACCAAGTTTATAATTAAATTCAGCTTTTTCAATTTCATTAGGAATATACTCTAAAAGTCGTTCAGCTTCTTCAAATTGCTCCATAGCCTCCATATAGTTAGCAATCATGGTGTTATGCACAGCTTTATAGAAATGGTAGTAGTATTTTAAATACTCATCTATAGTTTTTGTTGTAAGTTTTTCAACTGCATCAAAATCACTACGAGTTACATATGATTTATTTATTAACACTTTATAACTATAATCTAATAGAGAATAATACAATAAGAGATTTTGATCTTGTAGATCTCGGTTTTGTTCGACCATTAAGACACTAATCTTTTCATCAACTTCTTCTTTCATTCTTGTCGCTTTTGTTATTTGCTTAGATAGAATAACTTTATACCATTCATTTAATAGTTTGGTAACTTTTTCATTATTCAGAATTATCATATCGCAATCTCCTTTATTCAGTTTATATAAAAACAATCATAACAAAGTTTAATTGTAATAAGTTGTAAAAAATGATTTTATAAATATAATTCAGAATATTCGGTTTTTAATTTATCAATTGACGTATGATTATCGGTAAATCGTTAGATTGTAAAGATGAAATTCTTTATATAAAAATCGCTATAACTCCAGTAATGACATAGTTTTAAGAGGGTTTGTCGAATTGTTTTGCAAAATTTTTAATCTGAATATTATTTATTTTTCAAATTTTATAGCCTATTATCGGAATTGTGCTAGTGAATACCGGTAAATTAGCATAAACTTTTAAAAGAATGGAGATGTTATTATGGGTTATAAAAACTTATTAAAGAAAAAGACAATCCCAATGTTACTAGTTGGCGGCATGTTAGTGAGTACTGGATGGGGCGCAGGTAATGTATATGCAGATTCGCCTACAGCACCTGAAGCTGCTAATTCATCAGCAAAATTTGCAGGTGTAACATCACCTTTGGATACTTCAAATGCAGACTTTGAAGTGTTATACAGCGAAACATTAAAATTTGATGAAAATGAAAACGTTATTAATAGAGAGGTTTCAGGCACTGAAACTCGTACAAGTAATACGCAGGGAGTAATTATTGCTGATGGTAGTTTCAATTGGAAACACGCTAGTAGTAAAGATTCAAGCAATAGAATTAATAAAGACAGTTATAATGTAGGACTTATTTTAGTAAATGGATTATCTTCTTATATTCCTTGGAAACCAGTACAGGTTACAGCACAAGTAGTTGCAAGCGGATTAATGTATTTTAATCAACCTTCTATTACGTATTATCACACTGAAGCATATAGAGATATCGATGCCGTTAACCATTATGTAAAAACAGTAACGGATACAATTAAAAACGGTAAGAAAGTATATACTGATACAAAAGTTATGAAATATACAAAATAAAAAAAGAACCGAACTAGATTATTTATCTAGTTCGGTTCTTTTTTTATATAAACGATTTATTAAGTCAATAATCCATGAATTAATAATAACTACGGTAAAAATTACAAATAAAGCTACAATATTTTCATTAGAAGCTATATATGGTATAAACGTACCGCGCACTAAAAAGAATATAATTAGAGCGAATGCAATTGCCCAAATAAATTTTAACATTAATTCACCTCCTCTAAAAAAATACAAAAGTAATTTTAAAATATAACTATTCTGTTTTGAAAATAAGATTCCTTTTAGTATGTAATAAGAATTATAGAAAAGGGTTCCAAATATAGGCTAAATTATAGAAAAAACTCCATTTTTTTACGTGAAATAAACAAAAAAAGGGTATGCCCAAACTTGTGCATACCCTTTTTTCTACTTCACATACACATAGGCTTCATTTGCAGTTATATAGTATGTTACGCCTTTACTGTTGTGTACCTTGTATTGTGGTGAACCATTAACGGATACTTTAGCATCAATAGTAAATCCAAGTCCTTCATCTACCGTTCCTGCTACATCTTTATCAGACCAAGAAGCAGAGTCATAGAAACGAAGGTCGTCCACTTTAGAAACAACACGTTTTCCTACTACAGAACTTGAAGTAGTAGTTTGTTCCCCTTGATATTTAATATAAGATGAGTTGTTATAAATCCATTGGTTACCGCCAAGATTTAACCAATCACCTTGTTTTCCCCATACTTGATATGCTTCTCCTTTATTTAATTGACGGATAACACCATAATTTGTTGATGGTCCACTTCTTAGGTTTACGTTAAATCCTTCAATATAAGCTACTCCTGTTTCGCCTACAACGTTTTGAGATGGTTCTTGTGGTTTTAGTTTAACTGTAACTGTTGCGCCTTCATACGCCTTTTGTACGTCCGCTCTGAATTGTGATTCTGATACACCGTGACTGTGAAGGTAATCAATCGGATCTTCGTGGTCAGTTCCACCTAATTTGTAAGTAATATCTTTATGTGTCCATAAACCTTTGCTTGGATGAATTCCTCTATCTTTTAAAATCTTAGCTAATAGTTTTACATAACGCTCGTAAGAAGATTTAAATTTATCTGGGTTGCTAGTTTCAGAAAGTTCTACGTGAACAAATCTTTTATTTGCAGCTGGTCCAGCACCATAAGCAACATATTTTGTATCAGCAATTTGGACTGTTTCGTTCCAATCTACAGCATAATGTACAAATGCATTTCTCCATGTTCTAGCTTCATAATTTCGAATGTTAATTGCTGGTGCTTCTGGTGTTGCAGTACTATGAGCAACAACGCCCTCATAAGCGCCCACACCGTAGCGATATGCTTGTTTCGGTAAGTCTTGGATAATTAGTAATCTATCGGCAAAAGAAGCCGTAGCAAACGAAAATAAGAGTAATAGAGTCATAAATAATGAGCTAAATAGTTTATTTTTCATTGTGTATTTTTCCCTTTTTGCCAAACAAAAAGAGCACCGTCTTTTGACAATGCTCTCCTTATGTAAGGCGTGTATTTTTTTATTTGGTATTATGTTTTTCTTTTCGTGCATCACTTCTTTGGATTTTTGCTTGTATTTCAGATGCTACACTTTCTAATAACCATGCAGGAATCCATTTTCCCCAGCCAATTCGTGCACAGTTTGCTGCGAAACTATTAAAAATGTGATAACTCAATCCACCGACTACCATGAAGAAAAAGAAATCAGGTAGTTTAAGAGCAATATCAAATAAATGCGCAAGAGCTGGTAATGATAAAAGCACCACGGTTCTCGTGATGCCCTCAATGCCATACTGTGATGAGTATGTTCCATCTAGCTTTGAAGCTTTACTACCCGTAATCCAGTCGAGCATGATAATCCAGCAATAGATCGATATCCAAATTAAGTTCGCTTTACCGTATAACAAATTAATTATTGTTCCTAATCCACCACCTATAGCACCACCTACTTTAAATTGAGTACTTGTAATAACATCGCTTATATTCAAAGCCTTGATGAGTTCGTGAATTCTTTCCAAGTTCTCACCTCCTTTCAAATTTTGGTCAAAATAAAAAAGCCTACTGTTGTACGCTTAGAATTTACGTATTTAGTCTCTTCCAAGAATGCTCTAATGGTTCTTGACGAGGGTAGTTCACCTCTTGTTTTGAATCATTATTTACTATTAAATCCTCACAAAAAATCATTCCGTTTCGTTTTAGAGACTTTCTACTTCCGATAAAAAAAATATCTTCAATAATTTTTCCGGTTCTTTGAACTGAATTTCTCTTTAATGATAGGAGTTCAGGCTCAAAAATAATGCCTTTAAAGACAGTAATGGTAATCACCTCATTCAATACGAAATGCTAATGGAGCAGGTAAGGAACCATAACTACCACTTGCATATACGTATTTGTATTTTTGTATTTTCCCATTCACTTCAATTTCTAATATATCCCCACTTACTATACCTGCATCTGAAGTCCGATATATTCCTTCCAATTTCCCACGCACACCATAACTATCTGATAAAATATAAAACGGAGTTAGTAGAAAGGTATTATCGATATTTGGATTTAATCCTGTAGGTATTTGCAACCAATTACTACGATATGATTGCGAGATACTTGTCTCATTAGATCCTTTTGGACGGTTAAAAGTAAGCCCGGTGTTAGCGGTTGAATAATTTCCACTCCACGCACTAGCGTACCAAACTAAAGCGCGTGTATATGGTTCATGTTTTTCTTCTAACATCAATGCTCCTAGTACCCCAATGTATGTAACTGCAGGAGCTAATTTTGTGCTTGCAGGTGGAATTGTGCAAGTTATAATTTTTTCCTTATCAACGAATAGATAGAATTCAATCTCAGTATCTATAGCAATTTTAGGGCCATTTGAAGTAACACCATCAGAGTAATTCCTTCCACGGAACCAACTAGTCGGCCAAGATTGATCCGGAGTAGTCCCACGACCTTTCTCTTTATCATATCCATAACAAAATTTAAAGAAAGCATCAGAATATAGCGTTGATCTCACATCAAAATCTAATTTTTGTGGGCTGTCCTCCATGTTTCTTCCGTCATATGGTATAAGTTCGATATAGATATTTTTTTTACCATCATTTCCGTTCGAATACATGACATAGACATCATTTGAAGTTGGTTTTCCTTCATTTAGTTGTTTCCAACCAACACGTAACATCTCGTCAATAACCAGATTAAATATATTCTTTTTTAACGGTGTGAATCTTTTGAAGATATGTTCTGTCATAGAAGACACTCCTTTATTGTAAACTTACTGCTTTAATGATTATTGTAAATAAAGCTGGTTCATTTCCTTTGTTTTCAATAAAAACATGAGTAGCACTTGTTGTATCTTTATCTTCGCAAGGGATTGCTAATATATCGTAAGTTTTCTTCTCTTGATTACTCTTATATATTTGTAGTCCGTTTTGTTTCTTATCAAAAATCGAAATAATAGATTCAACATCTTTATCGTTTGTTACATGAATAGTTCGAATATCAAATTTGTTGTATTCCATATTTATTGAAAGGTATTGAGTTTCTCCGTTTTGCACGAGTATTTGTTCAGATTTTTCGATAAGTACGGGTGATGAACTATCACCTACAGTTCCTTTGTAACGATTGATTTTCATTTCAGTACCCATGTAAACACCTCAATCATGTTGCAATTTAATGTTAAATAAAATAGGTTCAAACCCAATGTAGTTTAAATCTTTAGTTACCAGTACCCAAAACTCCCTAGAACTATTTGCGCTTAATGTATTTATTGAAATTTGTTTTACCCAAGCTAAGTTATCTAACGAAATATTTGCCCACGTATATCCCACCTTTTCCATGTATTGCTCAATAGAAATTTTGAGATTATGAACAGCTACAGAATTTTCATTTTGGACCATCATTTTAATGATTCTTTTTCCCTCAATCATATTTCCTAAATTAGTTGGATCAGTATCGTTTAATTCTTTAGAGTCCATTATGATTTTCAAAGGAGAACCCATATTATAGATGTCACCGCCATAAAATAGGGCTTTCTTTTCTGCTATAAGGCTATTTTGTTCATCGTAAACTTCAATGGTTCCTTGGAACTCTAAAGATGGTAGGTTTATATCTATACCGGTATTTAATTTGCCCACTTGATTAATAGATATTGTAGTGCCATTTTCATCTCTTAAAATTACCCTGTTATTTGGGAACAGTTGTCTTAACTTTAATTTGTGGCCACTCGTAATAATGATACGATCAATATCTAGCGGCTTGTATGGATCTGCGACACCTTTCTTTAATACAACACCGATTTTAGTCGCTTCTAATTTGTCGCTATCTGCATAATCAAAGGTAGCATCTACCTTGCTATAAAAGTCCCATTGTTCACCAGTAGAAGTAGCAAGCCATTCCCTGTGTTCTTTAGAACTATTAATAGAATGAGATTCAAGAAATTCTATTTTATTATCAGCGTTTTGATATATAATCAATCCGCCCTTATCCCCTTCAACATCAGGAGTATAATCAGCAATGACTTGTATCGCTATATCTCCTTGCGGTTTGTTGATTAGTAACATTACATCTTTATCTGCTGTATGATTCAATCTTATAAAGCCTTTTCTTGCAGCAATACTAAAAGATTCAGAAGGTGATATAATCCATTCCGGGTTTATGGAATCGAAATCCTCTATAAATATTTTCCCTGCTTCTTTTTTATATAAAGAGACTTTTCTCATGAAATCAATTAAGTATCCAGAACTATCAATATCAAAAGCGTTAAACCTATGGAATGATATATTGTTGTTTTCGATTTTAATAATACACTCACGGATTGCCTGTTCCGTGAATTGCTTTTCATATTTTAAAACATAATTTTCATCTGCTTTGCTATTTAAAGAGAAGTAATCTTTATTTCCGTCTATCGATATAGAAACTTGTCCAGGAAGATTAGAAACTTCCGCAATAACACGTAGCTGTTTACCAAAAAACTTGAATCGTATATATTGACCATTTGTAATACCGGAGTAAAATCGGTCAGAGCTACTTAGGTCAAAATCTGTATCAAATAGTGAGAAATTTTGTGAATTACAGTCATATCTTCTCCACCCCAGTTCGGGTGTCTTTAACACTTGTCCAATGGTAGCCATTTCATCACCTTCTATCTTGTTTTCTTCCAATTCGAATTTGTCCACCAAGAAGAACGGCTATGACGTAACCATAGTTTCGGTTTTTCTTTTTGAACTTTTCTATTTTCATCAACTTCAATGATTTCAGTAGGGTAAATATTATTAACAATAAAATCATTAAATTGTATGCACTCGGTATCAATGAATTTATTAATAATAAACCGTTCACTTTCGATGATTTCTGTATCAATTCCCAGAATTTTCTCCGCTGGTTCAAATTCCGCCACTGAACTTTCTATGCAAGTATCCCTGTTAAATCGCTCGAATTCTTCTATATCAGTTGCTACACTTACATCTCTATCAAATGTATCTAGTTCTAGTATTAAAGACTGCTTTGCAGGTGTGTCAGCTGCATCATAATCATTAGCGATTTGTGAATCTAATTCTAATACAGGTCTTTTAAAATCTACTATTCCGGACACATCCGTAATGATATTTGGGGTGCAACGCTCCATATCAATGCTATCAACTATTTCAGAAGTTATAGTAACTTTGGAACGATCCATTATATCGGACAACACCGTCATTGCTTGTAACTCCCGTTTAACCCTTGCAAATAAATCATAATCGGGTAAATAAACAGGTAATCCCATACCTTCAAATAAATCCATCTCTTCATTTTTGGCTTCTAATTCAATAACACTTCTATCTGCTGTAGAGAATTCTTCCTCTATAACATCAATTTGTTTATTTTCTCGTGTGCTCAATTCATCTGTTGTAATGTGTGAAAGGATATTCTGTGATTTTCTATTTAACTCCCGTGATTCAATGGAATCTGCTATTACTTCTGGAACTACTTTGTGAGCAGTAGTTCCATTATCTAATATGGTATGGATCAGTTCTTTTTCACGAGTAGCATTATCAAATCCAATGATGTTTTCTGCAATAAGATCCCGAGTTAAAACAAAATCACCTGCAGTATTGACCACATCAATAGCAAGTTCACGGCCCTTATTATCCATCGATTCCAATACTTCGATAGAATTCCCAGTTAATTCATTTGTAACTCGAATTGATTGTGTTTCATCTTCAATTTCACTTTCATGACATGAGTGAACTTTATTTGCCTGTTCATATCGTGCAGAGGATGCTATTACTTCGTTTTGAGTTCTTTTTGAATCTTCCATATCAAAGGTTTCTAGTTCCAAAGATAAGTTTTTTCTTATAAATGTTTCGTCTGTTGGGACCGCTGCTATGGTTTCTATCTGTTCTCTTTCAACTAATTCGAATGATATTGAACCTCCGTCAACTTGAATAATATTTCTATCTGCAGTATCAAATTTTGTATAATCTGCTTTTAATTCTCTTTGGATTCTTGCAAATAGATCATAATCAGGTAAATAAACAGATATTCCTAGATCATTAAATAAATCATACTCTTCATAAGAAGTAGTAACTTCATGAATACATCTATCTGCCATTTCTAAAGGATGTGTTGTTACTGCAGTTAACTCTTTAATTACAATCTCACCCGTGCCATTCTCAAATATATTAGACTGCAGTTCTTTTTCTTTTCGGTCTGCCAATATACTTTCGTAAAATTTTTCTCCATACAATACACGAGCTACTTTCACCCATTCGGGAAGTTCTTCTAATTCTGTAGCAAACTCACGAATTTTCTTATGAAGAAGCTCTTCTTCTATGATTTCATTCATTTCATATTCTTCTGTAGTTCTAGACATAATAGATTCATTTACGATTGTGATTTCATGCGTATCAAATGGTTTATCTGCAAGTTCTTCTTTCAAATGGCCCATATCAAAAATACGGCTGCGTTGCTGCGCTGATTCATCATCTGTAATATCTATTGCAAAGCATCTTGATTGTGTGAGGTTTTCCATTTCAGAAATATCTATATTAACGTTACGATCTATATCGAAAGCGTTTAATGTTGTAATGCTTGCATCAATTTCAATAATGTCTCTGGAAGCCCGGTTAATCACATCAGATAAGACACCTTTAATTCTGTTTACCTTTGTTGCGAATACATCTGCATTATCCTCTTTAACAGCCTTAAACCTTGAATTAGACGGCATACTAACAGGAAACCTATGCTCGTTTTCCCCAAAGGGATTAGCAACGGAAATAGAAACACAATAAGTCTTTTCATACGATAGGCCTGGACTAACAGAAACTATATGATTCTTTTCATTTATAAATAAAGAAGGGGCAGCAATTGAATAATTTTTCTCATTCATCTTTTGCCTTCCCCCTTTCTTGTTTAAATATCTTCTTTATAGATTGCTAGGCCAATTGGATTGAAAGGCGAAAACTTACTTGTGAATGGAGAAACTGCTGTTGTTGGTAATGTGTAGCGATATAATTGCGCCATTTGATAATTAGCTAGAATTTCACCACCAGGGTATTCCTTAAAAGTTACAGTTTTATCTTCCGGATTATAATCGTAATCAATTTTAGGAACTTCCTTACAATCCATGAATAGATTCAATGTATTTTCTTTTGGTTTGTGCTCTAAATGGAATATCTTTTTAGTTCCATCTCCTTTACCAATCACTTCATCTGTTACAGTTTTTTCAATTTCAAGTTCATCTGCTTGTTGAATATTTTTAGGATGTACTGCGTATACATCATCAAGTTTCCCTACATATCCATCATTAGGATGTACGATATAAATTTGTGATAAATGGTATTTACCGCTATACATAGAAGGATTAAATCTCCCTTGGCCACTATCGATATCAGCATTATGAGTTATAAAGGCAAGGTAATGCTGCTGATACATAGATCCAGTTAATGATTGAGACAAAACAGGCGTAAGATTTCCACCAGATGTATTTTCGCCATAATCCATATTTGCATTACCAATTTTCTTTGTGGAATTGCTGAATTCTTCCCCAGAACGGCAGCCACCCATAATTATTAAATTCTTTTGCGGTTTATTATCAAATGTATACATTCTTCCGATGTACAATGGAACAAATAATGCTCGTACAGGGCTTGGTGTTGGATCAATTCGCATAAACATTACAACACGATCTTTATGAGCGTTACCGTACATGTAAACAACGGAATCACGTTTCCAGTCCTTTGTGAATCTTTGCTCCGGTGTCAAACTTAGTACTGTATAGGGAGAAGCGTTCACAAAATTGATAGATGTAAAAATTTCAGCCAGGACACTATTTGTGCTCTGTACGGTAAATTGCGTCTTAGCAGGTAGTATTTCTGTTACATCGCTACCGTTACTAGATTCTAGCAAACGTGTACCTGCAATCTTTATGTTGTCTGCACTTGCAGGAGCAACTTTGAAAATAATTGTATCCCCTGTAAACGTATAGTTGTTTGCATCTAAAATTGTCCCGTTTTTGTATACTGCAAAACGGCTTTCGTCAAAATCTGGGTATGGTAATTTAAAAGCTGTTTTTGTACCATTACCATTTCCTAAATCTGCATCTTGATCACTCATTTTCACTTCCTTCTCAATAAAGTATCGAGTATAAGTGAAGAAAATAATATCATTCGTTGGTTCGTAGGCATCGTTAGCTAAACGATATTCCCCCGTAACTCTAGCTCCTTTTGCTACTGGTGTATTAAATTTAATTAATCCTGTTCTCCCATCCACTGTATAAGTGTTTTTTTCTTGATAGATACTATTTATATAAACAGATAAGGAACTAGCAATGATTGGAAAAGTGGGAATAATGAAGTTTGTTTTCTTACCATCGCCTACTCCAAAATCCCCTAATCGTGATTCTGTGGCTACATATCTGGAATCTGCGAAATCAGAATCCGCAGTATCGTATGCAACTGCAAAACCAAATCTTCTACGCTCCAAATCACTTCCGGTTGATTCGAATAATCGCACATCTATGAATTTGCTGCTTTCTCTTTGAATACGGAAAAATAGATCACGTTTCCATCCGTGATCTACAAATAACTTTTCTAATTCAGTAG
This sequence comes from Bacillus sp. BR3(2024), assembly GCF_039134555.1. Lineage (NCBI taxonomy): Bacteria > Bacillati > Bacillota > Bacilli > Caryophanales > Bacillaceae > Bacillus > Bacillus sp. BR3(2024). The sequence continues at coordinate 2,016,233 of NZ_CP152433.1, read as the reverse complement.
GTAAGGTTTGTAAATTTACAATTTTATCGAACCACATTTATATTCATCCCCTATATAGTTTTCTCGAAAATACCTAACCCTGCTGGACGATATGCAGTAGCTGGCATTTTTGTAATTGGTGAAATTGCATCCACAGTAAAGAATCTGTAGATGTCATGTGTATCTGGACATGTATTTTTTCTAACTTTTAATTTATCTCCATTTAGCAATCCTAACGGGGAGAGAAGTACAACATACGGCATATAACCACGTACCCCTTCATCCGGATGTACAATATAAGCCCTAGATGTATGAACTCTGCCGCTATATAAAGATTGATTAAATTGATACTTATATTCGTCATTATCGTGGCTTTGCCATGCTGTAGGGTATTGGCCACCATTAGCACCTTTCCGATCCGGCGGCATAATATTACTTGGTATATTCCACGCGATATAATGTGCTTGGTATCTTGCACCAAAACGGGAACGTTTAATAATTACATTATCAATGCCATTACCTGGAGACTTAGGGTATTTCTTTGTGCGTGGCATATAGTTTGATACGTCCCTAAATGGCGTTTTACTTTCAAAATTAAAGCTGTGAGAAGAACTTTCTCCACCTTCATCATAAGCAGTTCCAGCCCAAAGAGCATCTGCTATGGTGTCGTCATTTCCATAGCTTTCTAAGCGTCCCATGTATACTGGGGTTACAGGGACAGTATTATTTTCAAATGCTGGCGTTTTATCTGCTTGTATTAGTAGGACAACTCTATTTTTATCAACTTGTCCTGTAATACGAACTAAAGAATCTGGCCACCAATTCGTATCAGCGTCTATATTTAGCAATTTAGGGTTTCTTAAAGTAGATTTAACCCAAGGCGACATCATTAAATCAGGCTTATCTGTATAGTCATAAACGGTATATGTATAAGGTATTCCGTTGTGTATTTCTGTTTTTTCTGTAGCTATCACTTCGGCCAATTCTACATCTAGAATGGATTGAAACTCTTTCTTGTCTTCTGCTCCCATAATAATCACACTATCCTCTTGATAGCTTGGAAGTTTTTCAATCATATATAAATACATACATGAACGATCTTTATATTGTGGGTTGTTTTCTAAGTATGTTTTAAATGCAGTTTTACCATCAGGCTTAGAAAAATCGATGTCTAATTGAGACTTTGCGGTCCACTTCCAAGCTTGAACAATTCCGTATAAACCACCATCATTGTTTTTTAAAATTACATGCTTTGCAGCCCAATAATTATGAACAGGATCATCTGATTTCGTAGCTTTATAAATAACCTTGTAAAAGCTACTTACTTTCTTCCATCCATTTTCAATCATGGTATTTATTAATTCCATATGGAATTCTGCTTCTGATACTATTTTTTCAATATATGCCATAGGTTTCACGCTCCTAATCTCTTAATAGTTGATAATTCAGCTTTACTACTTTGGATGTTCCAGTTATATTGTGGTATTCGAACTTTAATACAGCGTTAGCCGGAATAGGTCTAATAATAGAAAAATTGAATCCTTCTGGTACGTCTTTCACATAAACATTTTTAAATATTTGTTTTCCATCGATAAATAGATTCCAATAATCACGATCACTATAACTTGATGCAGCTATAGAGAATGCAATTAACTCTGTATCGAATGGTAGTGAGAATTCATCTTTTTTTACTGCATCATCTATTCCAATTCTTCTACCTTCTATATACGGTTCCGTTTTTGTAGGGAAATAAGGAGCGTCAAATCTACCGCCCGCCATATATGTAACAGCAAAACTCATGATACCCCTCCTTTATGATAAAAAATGCAATTCAAACCATACTGTTTTATCGAGGATTCCTTGATTTTTAAATGAAAATTGAACCGTACTTCCTGCTGCTAAAGGTTTATAAACCATAAAGTGCATACCTTCGGGAATATCCTTGGTATATATGTTTTTACAAATCGTTTTGCCGTTTACAATTAAGCTCCATTTATCATCTAATTCATATATAGATGCACTTACACTTATTGCATACAGCTCCATGTCTGCAGGTAAAGTATATGTAGTTTCATTTGTTTGGAATGAAAATGAATCCATAATGAAACCTGGTATGAATGGTTCTGTTTTAGTTGGATGAAAAGGTGGATCTAATCGGCCACCGGCTAAATAGGTTGTTTCAAACAAGAGCAATCACCCTTTCTTGTATTAAAAAATTCCCGTGCATCATTATGACACATCGGGAATTGGTAAATCAGACAGTATACCGCTGCCTTTATCCAGTAAACGCGGTTGTACACGCTGTAATTGTTTTTGTGCATTGTATATTAATTGAATTTCCATCTTCTTTCCTGTTATCTTGTGGGATAATATAACCTTGTCTAACATCCCTTGGTTATTAAAATCTAGATCGTAATGAAGATATTTATCTCCATCAACTTGGGATAAACGAGCACCATCACGAATAAGGGTATAGCCTTCTGTCATACCTTCTTTAAATACATCGTTCGGGTCATTTCCAGGCATTGGTTTACCGCCGTTATATATTTGCCTGTCAATCAACCCTTTCATTAGATACATAATCGGATCATATAAATTCTTTTGCATTATCATAAGATCACCCCTAATTCACCCTTGTGACAGCCCAAGTTTTCGCTGGGCGTTTGATATAATAACCAGTTGATTCATCTATATTTACTCGTTTAAATGTTAAATCGGGTAAAGAACCATAATCATATAAAATATTATTTTGTGTATCTAATACTTGTATCCGTCCGGTAAGCCATTTTAAAGGAGTCCGTACCCCTTCGAAAACAATCATGTTTGCACCGTATTCGAGTGGTATATCAACGTATGTAGGATTATTACGTATAAAGTAATTTTCCTCTATTAACTTATCATTGCAATAAATATTTAATAAGTCGCCATCTTCATAATCATAGTCCCAAAGTTTTAATCGTAATGTATCTACATTTACTGTAATACCAGTTATATCTGTATATGGAGCAGGTTCATACCCATAGTTAACAGTTAAATCTAAAGTTTGATAGAATCCATCATCTGCAGAAATCATTGTATTAATACCTTTGACAAAGTAATTCCACTGTTGACCAGAATCTCTATTGTAAACTGAAATAACATCGAATAATTGAATCCTTGGATCCCCAACAACTGCAACCGTTAACGTTCTGAACTTCTGGATTGCTTTTAAATGATATGCTGCAGCAACTGCTCTTCTTGCAAAGAACGTTGTCGCCCAAGGAACCTCCACCATTTCCTCCCGTAAATCACCTTGCGATACGTTTTTTAATAGAAACGAATTAAGAAATCCGTTTGCGTAATCTCCGCATTTAACAACAATACTGTTACTTATATCCTGGTCAGTTAGCTGCATATCTAAAGAGATAAGATTTTCCCCTTCTCTAAAACTAAATTTTGCAGGTTCGTTAATTGCATAGTCCGGCATCTTCATAAATGTGCAACTTCCATCCGGTTCATGTTTTATATAATGGAATGTTGTATCTATAATATCGCGTACAATTTCATCCCACTTTTGAAACCTTTTACCGGTTGCTCCCTCAACAATCCAACTTTGATTGGTACCAGGAATGTTTACTCTGCTACCATGTAATGTAACTCCGGCTTTTTCAAAGAAGAATCTTACCACATCATAAACGTTACCGGTTGGTGCTACGATCTCATCTGATCCTGGTGTTGGGATAACGGATTTGTGTAAAACCTTTTTATATGATGTTGTGCAGGTGACGGATATTGTCCCACTTTCGGCATTTACCTTCACATCAGATACAAAACCATGTATATACGGTAAAGCTTCTTCACCGTATCCGATAGACACCTTAAATTCAGTCTGCGGATATAGCTGGTTTGTATTTGTTACTTCACTGTTATAAAACCATTCTTGAATAGAAGAGAACTTACCATACCAGTTGTCAGGAGCCATTTGACCGTATTCATTCGCAAAAGTAATAGTAAATGTACTAGCAAACTGATCTGCGTTCTCCTGTACTTCTAGTCCCATTACACGATGTTGTATTTGGACGTAAGTAGAAGAGTCTCTTTTTTTCATATAAACAATTAAATTAGGGGAGTTATTCCCTACCTGGAAATAGCTCCCCAACATTCTAATTAAAGAAATAGATCCTTCCCTCACATTCCATCAACTCCTACTCCTGCTTGTGACATAGATATTAATTTACATTTTGCTATAACTAGAGTTCCTTTTCTTATTGCATCTACTTCATTTGGCGGAATTATACCCCCGTAGGTACCGTAATCCCCAGTAATAATATGAGGGCGATATATTTCCTTCATGAAATCACGCCAATAACTAATATCGTTGAATAAAACATTGAATTCTACTTCGCATCCTTTATTCCCGTTACTTTGGAAACGGGGATAACCATGCATAATATTATAGTTTTTTAATCCGTCTAATGATTTAGGCATTTTTGTTTGCTCAATCATTGCAATTGTAGGTATAGGTCCGTATGCATGATAATAAACATCACGCAAATAGGCTACGTCAGAAGAACCGTAACCGATTGTTGTAAATTCAATTGTTTGTGGCCCTGCACCAACAAAAATTTCTCTTGCTTCCCAGGCATAAGCACCTCTTGCTCTAAATTTTTCAATACCATTTACCCGAACAATAAAGTGTTTATCCGGTAACATACCATCAGAACCAATAGGAACTTGGGACATAAAAGAAAAGTTATATGTCCCAGGCCATGAAAAATTAATAGTATATTTAATTGTACTTACTAATTCTGTAGCATCCCATAAGAGGTGATATGAACCAGCTCTTCTATGTAATGTTTTTAATATACTCATACATTTCGCACCGCCATTCCCATTAGATCGTCAGCAACTACGTTTTGTAGCAGCTTTCTCATTTTTACAAAGTCATCTGCGGATTGTAGTTTTTCAACAGAGACTTTAAATGTAGCATTTTGAATTGTTACGCCATTATCCGTTTTCTTCTCAACGTGGGTTTGTCCAGCAAATGGATGTGCAGTTTTACCAATTAAATCAACAGAACGTGCTCCCATTTGTCCAATTTGATTAGATACATCGGTTACTAGTTTCATTGGTTTAGGTGGAACGACAGCTTTATTTAGTAGTTCAGAAGCTTTGTCTACGGCAGGAATCATTTTTTCCATCCCTACACCAAGACCTTCTGTAATATAGCCCCCGTATTCCATCATTAACCGGGATGGGCTTCGGATACCAAAGAACTTTAATACGGCTTTAGGTATTCCCGAAACAACTCCTTTAGCTTTTTTTATAAGCCAATCTGCCATACCGGACATACCTTCACCAATACCAGCAATAATATCTTTTCCCCAGCTAACTGCATCTTTTGCTACATTTTTTACTATAGAACCAACTTTACTGAATACATCCTTTACAGTATCTACAATGCCTGTAAATGCACCAGTGATTGCTTTCTTTATAGTTTTAAAGTTACTAACAATAAATTCTTTTATACCGCCAACAACATCGGTTATTGTGTTATATAATTTGTTGAAATTAGTAATTACAAACCCAACAAATTCACGAACTGCATTAATGATTGTAAACTTTATAAAATTCCAAGCTGATTGAATCACATTTTTAATTGTGTTCATAACGCTAGAAATTGTATCTTTAATAGATTCCCAAGAAGATTTCACAAAATCTTTTAAGAATTTTAATACTGTAGTAAAGGTTGATTTAATTGCGTCCCAGGCTTTTTTTACAATTTCCTTAATCGTGTTAAAAACACTGGATATTGTATTTTTCATTTTTTCGAATTCGGTTTTTACGTACTGCTTTATTATTGCTAAAGCCATAGAGAAAATTCTTTTAATAGCATTCCATCCAGTAGAGAAAATTTTCTTCCAGGTGTTAACTGCCTTTTGGACACTATTCTTAATGAATTTCCATGTGCCATCTACAATTTTTTTCAATCCATCTAATGCAAATTTGAAGATGAATTTAATAGCATTCCAACCGAATTCGATTATATTTTTCAACAAGTTAAAATACCATTTAACTATTTTTACATAACCATCCCAAGCTTTAGAAAATATTTTACCTATGAATGACATTGCAGAACTGAATATTTTTTTCGTACCTTCCCAGAATCCAGAGAAGAACTTACCTAAACCATTCCAAGCAGATTTCGCACCTTTTACGGTTGCTTTCCAAGCCTTAGAACAGACATCGCCAATCCATTTAACTGCTTTCTTGGTGTATTTTACGATGCCATCCTAGTTTTTGTAAATTAGATATACTAATCCTACAATTGCTAGTATGGCAATCGTCCAGGGATTCATCAGTAAGGTCATCATGGATCTGCCCAACAGCGCTAGAGCTTTCCCGATTCCACCAAACATACCGATAAGTTTAGGGCCGACTTTAAGAATACCTGTAAATAATAATGGTACTTTAGTAAGTATTGGTACTAGGAATCTTAATGAACCAACAAATGCTCCAACTCCACTTGTCATAAAACCCATCATGGCGACTAATGGACCTAATACAGCGACCATACCTAATATTGCTACAACACCAATTTGAATTGGCTTAGGCATAGAACTAAATGCTTTTGCAGCAACTTCTACCGCTTTAATAATTGGAGGGAGTGCCACTTCTGCAATATCTAAAATAGCTTGTCCTAATGGTTCTAAAGATGCCATTGTAGTACGCATTAACTTTTGCCAACGAACACCAAAAGCTTCTTGCTGCGTCTTCTGCATTTTTCCCATTGTGCCCTCGACATCGCCTAACGCACCATTTGCATTATTAAGACCTAAGACAGCTTGAGCACCCATGTCTTCCCACTTTGTCAATTGTGTTATCGTAAAGGCTTTTTATCCTCTACTTCTTACAGTTCATTTCCTGTAAGTTCGGCATACGTTTTCACTAATAAGTGTCGCGGTCTCGTGGAAGGATTATATCTTTTCACCTTCTATGCTCTGCCCCTGGCTATACTTTGTATATCCTTCGGTTCAAATTAGGATTCGCACCCTCTTTGCTTCATACCGCGATTTTAATTCGGCACAATTTATCATCTACCGAATACAGCAACACCAAGTTGGTTTGCTTTTACTTTATCGTCCATCTTACCTAAATCACCTAAAACGGCATTAAATACATCCGCAGAAGTTCCTTTACCTTTATTGAAATTGTCCCAAACCTTTTGAGTTGCTGGACTCATTTCTGCAAAGGCATCAGATACACCTTTAGAACCATCCTGTACCCGAATACCGAACTCTTTTACAAGGTCGTTAATGTAATCGAGGTTATAACTGCCATCACGAGTCCCGTTTGCCATAATGGTAAACATCTCGTTAGCAGAGAAACCGGCTTGTTTGTACAATGGCGCATATTCGGCCACATTATCAAACATTTCATTTGAATAGTTCAAACCTTCTTGCCCACCAGCAGCAAATAAATCGAATGCTTCCTTTGAAGAAATACCAAACTGATTCATTAACTGCCCTGCACCACGAGTTACTTCATTGATATCAGAATCAAATGTTTTACCCAATGTCATAGCGCTTTTTGTAGCTTCTTCTAATTCTTCGTGAGGAACGTCTTTCATATTTTGATACACTTTTATAAGAGACTGATCCACTTCTTCAATACTTTGGCCAAATCCATCTTTCCAAGTTTCTTTTGCGATTTTACCAAGGTTTTCAGCACCTTTTTCAGTAAGACCTAAAGAAGATTGGATGTTTCTTTGAGAAGTATCGAAATCAGAAGCCACTTTTACAGCGGCAGCACCGATACCAGCTAAAGGTAAGGAAACGCCCGTTGTCATGTTTGTACCAACATCTTTCATTTTGTTACCTACATGACTAATTGATTCCCCTGCTTTTTGGAATTTATCATGCATTCCATTTGCAGTCTTTTGTACTCGATCTTCAAACTGTTGTAAATCTTTATAAGCGCCTTCTGCTTTAATACCAATCGTTCCGAACAGTTGGAACATTTCAGCTAACATTTACGCACCCCCTTCTGGGGCCGATAACCATTTTATTCTTCATCGTCGTCTTCCTGGAATTGAGCCATAATCTGCTCAACATGTGCTTCACACTCATCTTTCGTCCATACTTCACCCATTTCATAAGAAGACTCTTTATTGTCCTGGGTGTCAGTTAGTCCAAAGGCTTGAAGATAATCATTAAAAGTAGTACCTTCTTCAAGTTGACGAGTTTGAAAACCAATGAACGCCATCTTCTTCCACTCATTTAGTTCTTCTTGCTGCTCTTCTCGTGCAATTAGAGAAAACAGGTCCATTAAACGCGAATACGGTATTGATAAGACATAATCATCTGTCCATCCATATCGTTTTTGTATCTTGTCGAAAGCACGTAACATATTTTGTTCTGCTTCCTCTAAATATTCATCTGAGTCTTCATTTACGCTAGGATTGGCGCTGCTGCTGGTTGGTTCCATTTCTCGCTCTGAACTTTCACTAGCCCCTGCACTTGGTTGAAAAAAGTCATTAAGTCTTCACTTTCCAGTAATCCTTGAATAACAGAAACCATTGCTTCGGGAGGGAGTTGGCAAAATTCCTCTTTCTTAGCTTTTAGTAAACTTGCAAAGAACTCTGTGAAATCATCTTCACAAGCCGGGATCATTGTTAGTACACGTAAAGCAAACTCTAAACCTTTTTGTTTTTGTTGTTCTTTAAGTGCAGCTAACTGAACGTTTTTTTCTTCTTCTGGAAGAGACTCTGCAGCTTTTGTTAGTTCATCCATTTCATTTTTAGCTTTACCGAAATCTGCAAAATCAGCTATTGCATGGCGTCCAACTTTAGAAATAATCTTAGCGAACCGCCAAACATCAGTTACATTTAAGCGACGCATCAATATTTTCTCCCCTAAAATCGTGATTTCTGTACCCGTATTCATCATTTTTTCTAAAATAGATTTCATTTCGTGCCCTCCTTTTAGCATTTAGCTTGTTTTATGTAATAGAAAACCGACTACCATTTATGCGGTAGCCGGCGCTTTAGTTGCTGCAGTTTTCTTTTTCTTTGGTACATAAATTTCATACGGTGGCGTAGATGGTGCAGATTCACTGTAATGACCGATAAATTTACATTTCAAACCAACCGTTCCTTTACCATCTTTTAGATCTACTTCAATAGATGAGACTACCATTGCATTGCGAATTACGAAAATAACAGGTAATTCACTACCCGAAATCATACCGATTAGTGCGATATCATGGTAATTTGAATCTGGAATATCATTTGAAGGTTTCATAATATCGTAATCCTCTTCTGTAGTGCTATCTACCGTCATCCCAGGTAAAGCCAACTGTAGGTTTTCTTTTGTAAATTCAACTAATGTAACCTCAACGTGCGGTACATCTTTTAAAAGCCATTTACCGCGCACTAAATGACCAAGGACACCATCAATATCTGCATCATAATATTCACGATCAAAACCGACTTTTGTTCCGCCGGTAGTCGCTCCAACCATTTCGCCTAATTCTTTTATGCTTTTAAAATTTTTGTAAATAACACCGGGACCGATAACAAAATTATCAGTCGTGCCTTCGCGGACACCGTTAATCAATTTCCAAGCCATTTGTTCTACCTCCTAATACAAGTCCGTTCGAAATGTTCGAACAAGGAATTTTGCATTTATATGAATGATAGATGGGTCTTCATCTGGTACCGGCAGTTTACCTGCACGATGTATAGAAAGTATCCCATCATCTTTTAAACCAACTTCTCTATCTAGTAACTTCTCAATACGTGTAGCAATTAACTTTGCCTTATCATAATCCCCATTATCACAATACACATCGAAATTTAGAATCATACGATCTATAATTTCAACATCATCCGGATTATCTGCTTCAATTCTCATCACTACATAAGGCATTTCCATATCATCTTGTGCAGTTTGGAATGAAAGAGCAGGCCCTTTGTCCTCGCCTTCACCATACTCTGATAGATTATCTTTTATTATTTCATCGTTCTCTACAAGCATTCTAATAGCTGCAATAGCGTTAGACATGTATTACCCTCCCATCATTCTTTTAAGTTCTCTACGTTCTTTTTCAAACGCTTTTAATAGGAATGGACGGGCTTCCATATGACTTGTACCAGTTTCAAGCCATATTGCTTTTTTCAAATCGCTCCCTACTGCACCCAATACCTCTGATTGTGACCGTTTAACATTGTATTTAATCGAATTTAACAAGTCACCGGTACGAACAGCAGGAGCTTCACCTGGTTTAGAAGCAGTATATTTACGACTCGTATGAGGTATTTTGTATTGCTTACCGCTACGGCTGCCTGTGAGGTTCTTCTTAACTTGATTTTGTAAATGAATAGATGCTGCTGTGACTTTTTCAACACACATAGCGTTAATATGCGTCTTTACTTGCTCCATATTACTTAAGTACTCAATTTCTACTGAATTCGCCATATAGAATCATACCTTTTCGCAATAAATTTCAATGTGATGATTCATAAATGCAGGATTACGCGGCTCTCCTTTTACTTCAAATGTATAATCAACACCCACATCTTCATTTTTGAAATGAATTAGATCATTGGGTTTAATTATGTAAGAAGCAGGTGCATATATCTTAAAGGTTGTATCGAAATTCTGTTTATCACGCTTAAATCTCTCATTATCAGTAGCAGAATTAGTAGTTACACGGCAAATCATCTTCTCGTAAACGTCCTCTGGTACTTCTGCATAGTTACCAGCAGATTGCTTCTTTTTCTTTTTTCGTTTTACAACTACCTCATGAATATATAAATCATCCATTCCACCATCATCGAAATACATTTCGTTCATGTGGCCATCACCGGCTTAACTCTTGCTCTAAAGCCTTTTAAACCATTGAGTATCTTATTGTTTGTAGCTGGTTCATCTAGCGTTTCTGGGCTAATCTGGTACGAATAATCCCCAATACTCTCCGATGTCTTCATACCTTTTCGTTGTAAGTTAGCACGAACTACTGCAGAAACAACCAAATCAATAATACATTTCTTCATAAGTACCTGCAGATCATCATAATCTTGTATCTTATATTCGAATTCATATAACTGATTTTCGGATAAACCATAAACAATCCGCCCATTTACAGTAATAGAATCGGTCATATCTTGTTTCGAACTAACATGAGTTACTTTTGCTATAGATTCAGCAGGAAAAGAAAGCCACGCTAGTTTACTTGTTTGAATGACTTCTTTCATTGGATTCTCCGGCTTAACTCTTAAATACTTTCTAGTAATAACTGCATAGTAATCTATTAGTTCTTGAATTACTGTATCAGGCATCTTTTGCACATTTACGCGGTCTTTAATGTCCTGCAAGGTAATATCCATTATGTTTCTTTCTCCTTCTTATCGACTTATTTTACAAGTTCAAAATGTCCAGTGCTTACAAGGTAATCAGCTTTTTCATTTGCAACTGTTTCTTCTTGGCCATTCTTAAACTTTTGTCCATAAGCGGTGTAAGTGCCGCCGTATCGCAGCATAACTACTTTCATAATTAACACCCCTTTCACGAATGTAAACTATTACATGAAAGTTTACATTCGTATTGTTGATTTTATTGGTTCTATCTCGTTTTCTATTAAAAACAAGAAAATAATAAAAAAGTATACATTCAAAACCCTAACAACAAAGGGTTTATTCTCATAAAAAATACGCCTGGATATTAAGCTCCAAACGTATCCGGAATATTTGTTAGGATTGCTACTGCATCCATTTCTTGAATTACAGCATCATCATCAAAGTGAATTACATAGAATCGTTTATCTTCCATTACTGCAGTTTTACCTTCTGTAGTTTTACGAACACGAGTGTCGTATGTATTAACTGCAATAAAGTTTTTAGGGTCTGCAAGAATAATAACATCGTCTTCTAAAGATGGAACCGTAACAATTCCGTATCCCATTGGTTTATTAACTTGATCTCCTGCTCCAAGTAACGCAGCATCACCAGCGCCAGTAGGACGATTTGTTAAATACTCAATCCATTTCTCTCTACGGCTTGGGGACATAATCCAACGTAAATTGCTGTTTTTATATTTATTTGGCATCGCACCGGATAAAGCGAAGATAGAACCTTTTCCAAATCCATTCGCTGCGGCTGCTTCACCTGTACCAGTTACTAACTTAGAGTGATCGACAATATGAGACTCTTTTGATTTCTTGATTTTTTTCAACCATCCATCATTGATAGATAACATTCCGTCGGGAGAGTCTGTATCACCATTCCAATGTAAATCCTCTAAATCGATACCTAATTGTGTAGACATAAGAGCCATTACAGTATCTTCATAACCTTCACCTTCAATATTTTCGCGGAGTAATTCTTCTGTAATTTCCCAAGGTAAACGAATAGCCTTTGTATTGTACTCAATTTTAGAAGTTTGAACACCTGCGCGGTAATTATCATCGCTGTTTTCTGTTTTCTTGCGTAAGATACGGCCACCAATTGCAATTTTATCTAATTCACCTTGTTTTGCTTTACGCATTTCTTTACGGTGTAATTGTGAGAATGGCGTTGTATCAAATGCCATACGGAAGAACTCTTTACTTTGTTCTGGATTTAATAACCCTGCATTCATTCCACTTGTTGTCATTGCTGCCTTTTCAATACGATCTAAACGTTTTAATAATTGTGCGTTAGTCATTGTCATAATGATAAATCCTCCTCTTACAGGTTCAATCCTGCCCATTTAGATTTTTTAATTTGTTGTTGTCCTGGTGTAACTTCTTCATCTGGATCTAAACCTTTACGGATAGAAGCAGCATTTTCGATATTTTCAAGTCGCTTTGTAATTGGTTCTAGTGCTTTTTGAATAACTGCTGCAGCTTTTTCTTCCTCTGTTTGCTCTTCTGGCGTCGGTTCTACCTCTTCACCATTCACCTGCTTTTCAATCTTTTCTAACTTAGTAGCTAGTGGTTCCACTGCTTGTTTAACAATCTCTGCAATATCTTCTGCTTTCATTTCGTCTTCCTCCTGTGGTGAAGCTGCTTCTTTTATTTCGGTAATTAAAGCTAATGCTTCATCTAATTTTGTATGATTCTTTTGGGATAATACCTTCCCAGCTTTTTTAATACTTTCTAAAACAATGCTTTCTGCTTGTACACTGTCCTCTGATTTCGCAATGGTATAACCGCCTTTAATAGAAGAAAGTATGTCCTTCATATCATCAAGAGCAGCTGCCATACGGTCGATATCGGGGTTACTTTCCCAAATCTCCCAATAGAACACATCTTCAAATAAATTAAAAACAGCCCGCAAATCACGCTTTTGTTTTTCATCAACAAAGCGGTCTTTTACTTCACCTTTTGCGATTTTGTGAGTTTCACCTTTAACGAAATCTAGCATTTTTCGAATAAGGCCTTTATCTTCATGAGTAAAATCACCAGTCTTGGCAATTTCAACACGTTCACCAAATCCACCCATTGAAAAGCCAGTTACATCACCCTTTTTAATTTCTTCCCAGGTGTCTGTATCATCAACACGAACAGTCATAAGCCATGTTCCTGCTTTTACTTCTTGTTCGCCTACTGTCATATCACTTTTAGCAATCCAGTTTTCAACAACCGTCCCTTTACCAGCAATTTCATCGTGTTGTTTATCGATGTGTTGGTAATTTTCCATAAAGGTATATGCAGCCTTTTCAATTTCCTCTGCGGTCATTGTGTCCCCGTGTGAATCCTCTACATCCGGTTCGTATACCACGCCTGTAACAAGTTGCTTCTCTTCCTCTGTTTTAAGGATTGGAACTTGTTTTGATATATTTGATTGTTTAGTAGATTCGCTTTTCATAATGGCGAATTGACGACCATTAGCGCCCTTTGTAACTAATGAAACATAGCTGATATTGGCGTTTTTTAGTTCATATCCCATCGTTTTACCTCCTTCCCTATAAATATTGGGGTTCCACTGTCAAAACGCATAATAGCCAATTTAAAGCCGCATACGTTTTGACGATGAAACCCCAATCAAATAGGTGTATTTTATTACTCTTCTGAAATCATAGTGCAGCGGCAATGTGGATGCGCTGGCGGACACATCTTTCCATTACTAAATAGATCATCAATACCTACCGTTTCCCCATGTAAACCACCACATTCTTTACAAACACGCTCATCGTTTCCTGTAAGCCATGTTTTCTTATTTCTATTTGCGCCCTTATAAGCAATTAAATTGCCGTAATTCATTGCATATGTTGTTTCTGTACGTGCAATCATCATTGCTCTGTAGTTACTTGCTTCTGACATCACATCTGCAATAGAAACACTTAATGCATCGACACCCATTCCTTCACTAAGATTCTTTAGCATTGTTTCTCTTAATCTTTCTTTAGTGGTTTCATGGATTCCCTTTGCTAATTCAAAAGCGTAAGTAGCTACCCATTTTGCAGCAACGTCACCAATTGGATCTAATACCATCCAGGTTAAACCGTTAGAAGCTATAGCACTCTGTACAAACTCTGTTACATCATCCTGTAGTGTGTCTGTGACTTCATCGACAAACATTTGTCGTTCTTCATCCCAATCAACACTATCCAGAAATTCATCAACTTCTGCTTCTGCAATTACAAGATCAATCTCTTCATCTGCTTTATTAATACGAATTACGGGAAGCAGGTTTAAGAGCCGTTTTCCCTGTTCAGAAAAAAATCAGCTACCTTCTTTTGCATAGCTTTCTCTACTTCTTCATGCTTTTCCCTAAATGCATTAATAGCAATTAAGTTATCTTGCTCACTATCTGCAGCTTTTGCAATAGGTTCCGGTAGAGAAGGTTCAGTTGTACCATCAAAGAATTTATCCCCTTCTGGTACAGGTTCATAACCTACTACCTTGCGGGACTCATTCAGTTTTAATATTCCACCTTCATAACTGTCTTTTGCATACTTCAAATCTGCTTCACGATCATCCGTATCGATTTCATTTAATTTGAAATACCAATCTAAACCACCTAGTATTTCAGCAAATACACGGAACAATTGATTATTTAATCGATGTTCTAAGATTTCTTGACCAGGCTCTATAATAGAGCGCTTATACATCTCGTTCATTTCTTTAGCGGTTGTTTGCCCCAACGAACCTGTCATAGCCCAACCTATGCGATAAGGCGGTACACGATGGGCCACACATATCTCCATTGCGCTATCCTGCTTATATAAACGGAAACTACCTTCCTTTACGTCTGGACTGACTTTTTCTAACTTAGCTGTTGCTCCTGGTGGAACAGGAACTACGGCCAACTTATGATGTTCACCCTTAGTTTCTGCAGAGAAAAATGCTTTTAGTTCGTTTTCTGTTCCCTCATCTATTTCATCGACACCCTCAAGGAATAGCAGAGCGTCTGGAATAGTCTTGCCTGTAAAAAAGTTAATATTGTAATCTCTTACCGCTTGAGAGCCAACTATTGAGCCAATAGAACTAACATAATTAGGTATTCCGTAATATGAAGAACGAGAACCAAATTTACGAATAACAATTACTTCTCCGGCTTTTTCTGTTCCGCTTTCTGCAATATCTTCTTCAATTAAAGGTCTACCATCAGCAAGACGGAAATCATCAGGATAACCGAACTTTTTAAACCATCGTTCTTTGTTATTTACAATTTGAGCAAAGCGTATTTTGTCCTTATGAGCACGTACTGTATGAGCTGGAATGTGGTATAGTTCTGACGGTTCATCCTTGATATTACGAACAACTTCAATAATGCCCCATCCAACGGTTTCGTAATCATCCCATACCGCCCTTATGATCTCTGAGCTTGTCATTTCCGGATTGCAATTTCGCATAAAGTCTTTTAACCTTTTATATTGCTCCTGACTCGCTGCTTCTTTTACTTCTTCAAAAGGAGCAAAGTCAAAACCAACACCAGCAATATCATCGACTTTTGCGCTAATACAAGCAGAATGGATTGGATTACTTTCCTTTATTTCCAGCAGCACCGACATATCATAAGGTGGTTTAACCAACCCTTTATCGCCATATATTTGCGCGAATGGATCTACAGCCATTTGCTTACTGTTGTCTTCCCTATTCTTTGGATCATCTGCTGCTTTATTAATACCAAATACTTTTACATTCTTTATGGTTTTCTTATCGCTCATATCGTTTGTGTGTCCTCCTTTCTTCTATTAATAGAGAGCAAAAGAAATAGCCGAACAATAAATGTCCGACTACACTCTTTTAACCTTCCCACCCATAACTACTTTCGGTTTATAGAAGGCTAGAACTATAGCATCTGCTCTATCGGGTGATTGCAATCCGCGTTTCTTCATTTCTTCTTTTCGCTCTAATGCAATCTTACCTCTACTTGTTATTCTGTATTTACGGCTAGAAAATTGAGAAATCATTTTTTCATCATTTGGAATCTCCATTGTAGGTTCTTCACCCTGTATAAATGCTTTCATATTCTCTTCAAGTAAATCTCTTACAACGGCCCAGCCTTCTGTACCTGCATTATCATAATGCTCATCATCAAGTGGCTTCCCGTTATTCACAACTGGATATACTTTGAATGGTAATCGTTCAGATTTAATAACTTCTTTCAATCTGTCCGTAACACCACCACCAACGCCACTATCATCGACTTTTATATCAACTCTTTTTAACTGCTTGTACTTTGCCATGTATTCCTTAGCTAATTTCAATACATGACCAGCAGTTTCCATAGTATCTTGTTTATAGTGGTTTAATAATTTAAAGACTTTATTTCCTATCCTTGGAGCAATTACAGTTTCATCATCACCAAATCGCGCAACGTCAACACCTAAGTCAAGTGTTTCACCAGTCGGCTCTACTTTACAAGATGCTGCTTGCTCTACAATTTCTAGTGGAATAAAAGCATCTGCTTCTGCTTTAGGAAATTCACCAAGTACACGTACACGCCAAACGTCCGAACCCTCACCGTATTTCTTTTTCAATACTTCTATATTGTCTTTACTGGTTCGAGGGCTATCTAAGCTAGAGACTTTATGTATTTTATATAAATCTCTGTCACGATTATGAGAATCATAAAAAACACCGCTTGTTCTTGTTGGGTTTCCGCATAAAAACAATTTATTTTCTGCACCAGATAAAGTACCAAGTATAGCTTCCATAATAGGATCTGCTATACCAGAAGCTTCATCACATACAAATAACATATAATCTTCGTGGAAACCCTGCATATTCTCCGGCTTCGTTGCTGTTCTAGCAGTAGCAAACCAGCGTTCTTCACTACCAATCATGTATACTCGTGTTTTAGTCCATTTAAGAAGATTCTTAACTGCACTTCCTTCTAACCATTTGGCTATTTCGGCCCAAAGTACAGTAAATAACTGTTCCTTTGTAGGAGCTGTACAAATAACTTTTGGATTCGGCCTACAGCAGAGGAACCAAATAACAACAACTGACTCAAGACCTGTTTTACCAACCCCTTGGCCAGAACGCACTGAAACCTTTGGACTTTGTGCCAAATCCATAAGAACTTTTCTCTGCCATTCATCCGGATAAAAACCCAGCATGTCCTCGGCAAACGCAACCGGATCATCCCAATAAACATCGATAATCTCCATAAATTCAATAAAAGCCGTATTACTCATTAGCTTCAGCTTCCTTTTGTTTTCGTCTACGCTCTGCTATCTTCATAAGAGACTCTTTCCAGTCTTCTGTATTCTGATTAGTATCACCATCAACTTTAATTGCAGCGATCTCTTTCTTGAGTTTCTCAATTCGTAGTTTTTGTTCCTCTGTATTAGCTAATCTATCGTATTTTTCAATTAGATTTACTAGCGTTGACATTGCTTTCGATTGAGCATTTAAGAAACTAGCTTGCTTATCCCAAGCAAATTGAATTTCCCACTCTTCCTCATAGCCGCTTTCCGTAAGTTTATTTTTCCGCAGTTCTTTGGTCATGTCTTCGTTGTCTTTAACAAACATAATACGTTGAGCATGAATGATTTGAGTGTACTGCAGCATAATACTATCCCAAATGATTGTTAAGGAATCGTTGTTAACTGCTTCTTTTAATTCTTCTTTTAAATCATATATTTCTTGCGGTAAGTACTTTCTATACAAACCATGAGTAGCAGCATTACCATTACGTAGTGGAGCAGCGCCACCGGAATTACCGACAGCATTTTTATTACCCTTGGGTGCTCCACCACGATTGTTTACAGCATTCGTATTACCCTTGGGCGCTCCTGGTTTCTTTTTGGAGTACTCCGTATCTTTCTTTGGAGTACTCCGTTCATTTTTATGGAGTACTCCATTTAATTTGTCTATCCATCCATCTTTGGATTTCCATCCGCCAACCGTTTTTTCACTTACAGTTTTTTCGGATGTAGACAACAATTCAGCAATTTTACGATTCGTAATATCACCATTATGTTCTTTAAATATTTCATACGCTTTGTTACGGTCTGGACTTCGTTGTCTGGCCATAATTACATAACACCTGCCCCCTTATCCAATTGTTTGCACTTCCTTCTCTAAACACTCAATGCATATATGAGCATTATCCGTATTTGCTTCACGGAGATATGTTTTATCAAAATGAGTAATAGTTAATGGCATTTTTAATGTCCACATGCACGGCTCATTACAAACAGAGCATGTAGGAACGTTTATATTTTCTTCTTCCATTTACACCACCTCACGCTAATTGCTTTCCAAAATAAAAAAGTAGCGGATTTGCTACTTTTAATTAACAATGATACAGTTGACCACGAATTTCGCCATTAGGATGTTGTACTGTATGAACATTAATATAAATGTTTCCATCGATGATTTCATTTACAAGAGCATCTAATGTTTGACCAGCCAACGGCCCAACCAAATCCTCTTGAGTGATCATTCCTGTAAAAGTTGCACACTCTATTGAAACTGGATTGGTTATAGGTCCAAATAAAAAAGCTACAACAGGACCATTCGCTCCTTTCGCTCCTAGATGCAGATGGGCAACTACTACATTCTCTATATCGAATAACTCCAACTTAAATTTTAAACTAAGCTCGTCCCGACTCAATTTAAAGAAAGCTTGTCCTCGAGCATCCGTTTCTACTGGTGGAACTTCATTTCTGCCACGTAACTTTGCGAAGAACATATTTATCACTCCTATGCTTTTTATTTACTCCTAATATATTCATGTCCTTCTGAAATGGTGACAAAATAAAAAAGCAGCAGATTCGCTACTTTGATAATTACTTATTCCATTCATTCAAGTCTTTATATCGTACTTTATACACCTTTTCAATAACATTTCCATGCCAACGGTTCTCTTTTTCCACTCTATTATTTTTAAAGTTAAACTCGCTTATGTCGCCATTTACGTTTAGCCATTCCGGATTATTATGAGCGTATTGATAAATAAACATCCTAGCCTCTTTTAATGAACTGAATTTTTCTTCGAATGGAATAGCTTCATTACCTTTATGTCTAATTACTTCATACAATCCAACTTCTATTTCTCCTCTTGTTTCGAAATACGGTTTAGTAAAACGATCCAACTTTCTCATCTTAACATCCCCCTTTCAATTCGCCTTAAATTTATTATACAAAATAAAAATAGCTACTTTTGAAAAGTTTCATACTTTTTTTGTGAAAAGAATCTTATTTTCACAAATCCATAACGAAATTTGTTACATGCATGGGAAATGAATAGATATTCAAAATGACTACCGATAAGGTTACTTATGTAAACAAGGTATTCGGGAAATACGCTGTCATATCAACGTTTGTGGCACTTTTAAGAACTTCCACTTACAACATCTTTTATACATTGTTGATTTTACGCTGTTTTTACCCTAAAACCCTCACCATTTCCTGCATAAATTTCACTTGGTTAACTACCTCTATTTTTATCAAAATTTACGTAACAAAATATATGATCTGTAACATTAGACTATATTTTTAATCATTTACCATTAAATGGGTTGAGTTGAGTTTGTTTTGTTAATCCTTATCTTTCACAACAAACAAGGCACCACCCAGATCACGGCAGCGCCTACGATAATTGCTATACACATGTTTGTTCTATCTACATAGTAAAATAAAACACCCATAATGGACACATCATAAGATTAGTAACCCTATTTTCTGTCCGTTGATTATTATGTTTATAGACCTAGATTGTGCACATCTATATTCAGTAAGCGCATACCCTATTACATGAATACTACTTTAGGAGTGATTATATTATGAATCCTTTCCCGATGAGGATTGTTGTAGCTCCAACTTCGACTTGGCAACATTTAATTCACCATCCTTCATATGGTCAATATGGTATGCAACCTGGGCATATCCCCTTTACTTCTACAATTGCGCCTTCTCCTGTAATATACCAATATCATTATATTTTTCCAGCATTTTATTTCCAAGAGTTTCACGGTACATTTAACATCTAATCTAAATAGAAAAATATCCGTTATCTGTACCATTGATGAGTCGATTCATGTTATACCTAAAAACAGTATCTAAATACGTTTAATGTGTAATTTCTATATAACAAAGAAAAAAGCACCCGTTTTGGATGCTACTCTTTAATTAATACTATTCTTGGTTTACTTCCTTCATACGGACCAATAACTCTATTCTCTTCAAGACGATCAATAATCTTTTCTGCACTAGTATAAGCAACTCTAAATCTATATGCAGCTTGTTAGCTTCTTCTATAATGTTTCCCTGCAATTTCATCACTTCAATGTGTTTCCGTCATATAAATTCTACCTCCCACACAAATAATAAAAAGCGCACGAATGGACGCTTTGATATAAATTATTAATTTTTACTTCAGTTACGGTAAATGAAGTTTTATCCTTCTTCCAATCACCTAATATTAAGTATCAATCTATTAATACACTATTAAGTAACTGGAAGAAGAGCAAAAGCTCTCCTTAATAACGGTATCATTCAATCGTTACCATCTGCTGGTTTCGGATTTTATGTGCCATCATTACGAACCGTTTAGAATTTTAAAAACAACATAATGAGTTGTGTTTCCCGCCACTTCC
Organism: Bacillus sp. BR3(2024); assembly: GCF_039134555.1. NCBI lineage: Bacteria > Bacillati > Bacillota > Bacilli > Caryophanales > Bacillaceae > Bacillus > Bacillus sp. BR3(2024). The sequence continues at coordinate 1,995,237 of NZ_CP152433.1, read as the reverse complement.
CACAATACAAATATAACACGTTAATTCCAAAATAACCGGCACATTTCCTGCCAAAAAGCGGTCACGACTCTGCCAACTTTTTCATAGTTCAAATTTTTCCACTGCATCTGTTAATTCCACTGATACACCGAAAATACTTTTTTTCATTTCTGTCATTTTCTTTTTTATAATCCAGTGTGGATAATTCAATTCTTCTAGAATATTTCTAAAATAAGTTGGATTTAGCTTTAACACATCAGGATTTCTTCCAGTATTCCTTTTGTATCTAATTATTACTTCTAATAGTTCTTCATTTAACATGAATTACAATTACCTCCCCCTTACATTTTATGTTTATGTATATACACCATTCAATTCCTTGATACTACCACTTACCCATATCTTATATTGTGTGTAACTGACCGCTTCGCTGAATCCCTTAATATCATTGATTTCATTTCACTTTCTCTTTTGAGTTACACAGTACAAAAATTATGGGTAACTGTATAGGGATACCACCAGCATTTTTCAAAATAGCCTACACTATGTAAAATAATAAAATAAGCTGCCCATGCGGACAGCTTATTTACATACTTATCGTTATTGGAAGTGAAAATCATCAATTCACTATGTTATATGGTTGCTTATCTTTTAGCGAACTAAAATCATAATTTGATTTGGTCCTGTGCGTTTCATTACTCGATACCCTTCACTTGATGTAGTTGCGATACCTTCATTATTAGGTTTACAATATTTCTTTGGCTGACATGTTCCATCATCTCGAACCAGAAGTTTTCCAACAAGACCAACAGGAACCCATTCAGGTCTTTGTAAACGTGGGATATACTCTTGTGAGGAGTCCCATTCAGGATTTAATATAGGTTCGTTTTTTATAAAGGATGGGTGGATCACTCTTCCATCGTCATCTTTTTTCTCTGGTATAACAACTTCATGATATTGAGTTCTGCCCCATTCATCTCTTACGAAGAGATTGTGCCAACGTAAATCACTTGCATCTGCAATCATAGCTGGTGTTGCACTCACTACCCCTAGAACATAATCATCATTTGCGTTTGCTTTTCGTATTTTGTCACCGTCTCCATCTAAAGTTACAAAGTATCCAACATCAATGGAGTTTCCATCAATGGTTTCAAACATTTCTGCATAGTCCGCAGCAGCAGGAGATATTACAATACCGTCGAGATAAAGATTTCCTGTTGCCCCTTCAATTATAGCGGAATTTAAGGATGGTCCAACAACAAGACCATTTGCTAAATGCCAAGAGAATTGGAATTGTGTAGTTCCATTTTGTCCCATAATATGAGAACCTGTATGAGCTATATTTACAGTGGTATTAAACCCTTCAGCATGGGAGTAATCTGCATTTGCTTTTGTTAAGGTTCCTTCGGCATGGGAGGTATTTCCACTTGCTGTTGTACCTTCTCCTTCGGCATGGGAAAAATCTCCACTTGCTGTTGTGGCCCCTCCTTCAGCATGAGAGCCAAATCCACTTGCTAGTGTCTCCCGCCCTTCCGAATGGGAGGCAAATCCACTTGCTGTTGTGATGTCTCCTTCGGCATGGGAGCGATTTGCGCTTGCTGTTGTGTTAACTCCTTCGGCATGGGAGAAAGATCCAATTGCAACAGTACCACTTCCCTCGGCATGGGAGGCAAATCCAATTGCAACAGTACCACTTCCTTCTGCCACAGAACATCCATTATTGGGGGCAGTTCTAATGCAGATTGTCGCGGTTGGTCCTGTAGGTCCAGTGTTCCCCGTTGGGCCCGTGTCTCCCGTTGGCCCGGTGTCTCCCGTTGGGCCCGTGTCTCCCGTTGGCCCGGTGTCTCCCGTTGGGCCCGTGTCTCCCGTTGGGCCCGTGTCTCCCGTTGGCCCGGTGTCTCCCGTTGGGCCCGTGTTTCCCGTTGGACCCGTGTTTCCTGTTGGGCCCGTGTCTCCCGTTGGGCCCGTGTCTCCCGTTGGGCCCGTGTCTCCCGTTGGGCCCGTGTCTCCCGTTGGGCCCGTGTCTCCCGTTGGGCCCGTCGGTCCTGGTGGTCCTCCAGATGGCCCGGTAGGTCCGGTAGGTCCTGGTGGCCCTCCAGATGGCCCTGTTGGACCAGTATCTCCTGTCAGTCCTGTCGGCCCCGTTGGTCCTGTTAATCCTGTCGGTCCTGTTGACCCTGTTGGCCCCGTTGATCCTGTTGGTCCCGTTGGTCCTGTTGATCCTGTTAATCCTGTTGATCCTGTTGGTCCTGTTGGTCCTGTTGGTCCTGTTGATCCTGTTGGTCCTGTTGGTCCTGTTGGTCCTGTTGATCCTGTTGGTCCTGTTGATCCTGTTGATCCTGTTGGTCCTGTTGATCCTGTTGATCCTGTTGATCCTGTTGGCAAAGTAAAAGAAGGAATAGGTGGGAATGTAGGACCAATCAAATTTGGATCTAATGCAGGGGCACTTAATAAATCATCCGGTATAAGACCCTCCCATTTCTTTTTATTAAACATGATTCACCTCCAAAAACTTTTATCCTATCTAATAAATGTAAGAAATAAACAAAATAAAAGTAAAAAAACGTTATATCATTTTTATGACACATGTTATATATAAATATCCTTTTTTACAAACTAGTTTTATATGTTTAATTTTGTATATCGTATACATGGTAAGTTAACACAATGTCTCACTATTGGAAGTGAAAAGTATTAATTTAATATGTTATACGATTGCTTATTTTTTAACGAACTAAAATCATAATTTGATTTGGTCCTGTGCGCTTCATTACTCGATATCCTTCATTTGATGTAGTTGCAATTCCCTCATCATTGGACTTACAATAACCATCTACTTGACAAGTACCATCATCACGAACTAGAAGCTTTCCGACAAGACCTACAGGAACCCATTCAGGTCTTTGCAGCCGCGAAATATACTCTTGTGAGGAGTCCCATTCAGGGTTTAATATAGGTTCGTTTTTTGTAAAAGCTGGTTGAATTACTCTTCCATCGGCATCTTCTTTTTCTGGTACAACAACTTCATGATATTGAGTTCTGCCCCATTCATCTTTTACGAAAAGATTATGCCAACGTAAATCACTTGCATCTGCAATCATAGCTGGTGTTGCACTTACTACCCCTAGAATGTAATCATCATTTGCGTTTGCTTTTCGAATTTTGTCCCCGTCTAAAGTTACAAAGTATCCGACATCAATTGGATTTTTATCAACCGTTTCAAACATTTCTGCATAATCCGCAGCAGCAGGAGAAAATATAGTACCGTCGAGGTAAAGGTTTCCTGTTGCTCCTTCAATTACTGCGGAATTTAATGATGGGCCAACAACAAGACCATTTGCTAAATGCCAAGAAAAAGGGAATATTGTAGTTCCATTTCTCCCCATGATATGAGAACCTGGATGAAGTACATCTACAATAGTATTTAGTCCTTCAGCGTGGGAGAAATCTGCATTTGCTCTTGTACCTGATCCTTCGGCATGGGAGGCAAATCCACTTGCTGTTGTGCCCCCCCCTTCGGCATGGGAGACAGATCCACTTGCTGTTGTGCCCCCCCCTTCGGCATGGGAGGCAAATCCACTTGCTGTTGTGCTCGATCCTTCGGCATGGGAGAACTCTCCACTTGCTAGCGTGATGATTCCTTCGGTATGGGAGACAGGTCCACTTGCTGTTGTAGAGTTTCCTTCGGCATGGGAGGCAAATCCACTTGCTGTTGTATTTTGCCCTTCAGCATGGGATAAATTCCCACTTGCTAGCGTGAAGAATCCCTCGGCATGGGAGAACTCTCCACTTGCTGTTGTGCCCCTTCCTTCGGCATGAGAGTTACCTCCACTTGCTGTTGTGCCATCCCCTTCGGCATGGGAGTTAAATCCACTTGCTGTTGTAGAGTTTCCTTCGGCATGGGAGGTTTCTCCACTTGCTATCGTGCTTGATCCTTCAGCATGAGAACACTCCCCGATAGCCTGGGTGGTACATCCCTCAGCATGAGAGGCAAATCCACTTGCTGTTGTGCCATCTCCTTCAGCATGGGAAGACTCTCCATTTGCTGTTGTGCTCCTCCCTTCAGCATGGGAAGCAAATCCATTTGCTGTTGTGCTCCTTCCTTCAGCATGGGAGGTATCTCCATTTGCTGTTGTGGTCGATCCTTCAGCATGAGAGGCCCCTCCATTTGCTGTTGTGCCCGCTCCTTCGGCATGAGAGTCATCTCCAATTGCTTTTGTGCCCGCTCCTTCGGCATGGGAGGCAAATCCACTTGCTGTTGTGAAGAACCCTTCGGCATGGGAAGCAAATCCATTTGCTTTTGTGTTTGTTCCTTCTGCCACAGAACATCCATTATCGGGGTCAGTTCTAATACAAATTGTTGCGGTTGGTCCCGTAGGTCCAGTATCTCCTGTTGGGCCCGTGTCTCCCGTTGGGCCCGTGTCTCCCGTTGGGCCCGTGTCTCCCGTTGGCCCGGTGTCTCCCGTTGGGCCCGTGTCTCCCGTTGGGCCCGTGTCTCCCGTTAGTCCAGTGTTTCCCGTTGGGCCCGTGTCTCCCGTTGGGCCCGTGTCTCCCGTTGGGCCCGTGTCTCCCGTTGGGCCAGTCGGTCCTGGTGGTCCTCCAGATGGCCCGGTTGGTCCGGTAGGTCCTGGTGGCCCTCCAGATGGCCCGGTTGGACCAGTATCTCCTGTTGGTCCTGTTGATCCCGTTGGTCCTGTTGGTCCTGTTGATCCCGTTGGTCCTGTTGGTCCTGTTGGTCCTGTTGATCCCGTTGGCCCTGTTGATCCCGTTGGCCCTGTTGATCCTGTTGATCCCGTTGGCCCTGTTGGTCCTGTTGATCCCGTTGGTCCTGTTGGTCCTGTTGGTCCTGTTGGTCCTGTTGGTCCTGTTGGTCCTGTTGGCAAAGTAAAAGAAGGAATAGGTGGGAATGTAGGACCAATCAAATTTGGATCTAATGCAGAGGCACTTAATAAATCATCCGGTATAAGACCCTCCCATTTCTTTTTATTAAACATGATTCACCTCCAAAAACTTTTATCCTAACTAATAAATGCATGAAATAAAAGTAATAAAAAACGTTATATCATTTTTATGACGCATGTTATATACAAAGAATCTTTTTTATAAACTAGTTTTATATGTTTAGTTTTGTGTATCGTATACATGTTTTTTAACATAACGTATTATTATCGGTAGCAAGGAAAAGGGAGGAAACTATACTCCCACCAAGGAACTTTCTTTTTTGGTTCTATGGATCTATGCATTTTTTATACATTTCTATCCTAGCGCATTTATAGAGTTCTTGTTTGTTACTAGAACTCTATAAGATCTTGCATACTCTTAGCGTGAGTTTTCTTCAAAATGCTACAATACCCCTAGATTTAAAAAGAAAAAGCAATGCTTAGATTTTAAACCTAGTCATCGCTTTATCCATTGCATCTTGGTTTACCCCTATATAACGTAACGTGACCTTCTCTGACGAGTGATTGAATATCTCCATGAGTAAGGCTATGTTTTTTGTTTGCATGTACATATGGTACCCGTACGTCTTTCTCAATGTATATGTGCCTATTTCATCTAATCCGAATTCTGCCGCTGCTCTACTTAATATCTTATATGCCATGCTACGACCAATTGGACGATTCCTACCCTGTCTACTTTGCAATAGGTACTCGTTATCTTCTCTTTCTTCAATAAACCATTTAAGTTCTCTTTTCAATGCTACAGTAATTTGTATTCGTTTCTGTTTCCCTGTTTTCATTTCCCTCATAGATATATGACTACCTTTGACATCCCCGACCTTCAGTTTCAAAATATCTGAGATTCTAAGACCTGTATTAATGCCCATAATAAAGAGAATGTAATTACGTAAGCTCTTTTCCTTAAAATACTCTTTTAAATGCTGTATTTGCTCTGGATCACGTATTGGTTGAACAAAATTCATTATTCATTACCTCCAGTTTCTTCTGTCTCATATACTTCTAATCTAAGAGCAAAAGCTAATTTATAAAAAGCATTAGATTTATTCCGTCTATACGTACGCTCACTCATACCAATTTCGTTATAAACCATGTAATCAAAGACTTCTTCATCTTCTAAATATCTTTTTACAATAATATCCCTTTGATTTTTACTAAAACGACTTAATGCCTTATCAATTTGAAAAGACAAACGTTGTAGTTTCACTTCTCTTTCACTCATAGCAACATTGGCTAAAGCGATATCTTCAGCTGGCTTCCCTACTACATTTGTCGGACCGTGATATCTTACCTCGCTAGCTGCTGTAACCTTCATCTCATGTCTCATCATCCCAAATTGTCTATAAATACGAATGTTTTCAAGAATCTCTTCTACACGAATCTGCGTTGCTTTACGATCAATTTTAGGTAAGAAAGTTAATTGCGTCATATATAAAAACACCCCTTATATATTTTGTTAATAAAAACAAGAAAGCGGACACCAAACTACAGAGCAATATCAATAATGCTCTTATAGTTCGATGTCCGCTGGTTCTTCCAGTAGGACTAAATTTTTAATTTGGATTATTATATCATTTTCTCACATTTTAGTAACCTTTTATCAGAAAAGGATTATTTTGTTAAAAAATACAACCAATGCTCTATATAGAGATTATTTTCATTTCAGCTCCTCACAAGCCAATCACGGACACGTTGATTAATACAATTCAATACAAAAAGATTCTTCACTTTTATTTAATTTTTCTCATAATTATGTTTTTTGCCTATGCATGAAATAAATTAATGAATATATAGGTAAATGTATTAAATAAAATTACATCTAGAAAGAGGGTAGATATTTATGTATCAGAATTTTCATCCATATGATTATCGCAATGATTTATATGATTTCCGTTCATTTAAAGGTATGGTTGGTCAGGTTTATAATCTTCCAGTACCTATTACAAATACAACAACTGGTCAATCAATCCCACCTGGCACGGATGTTTTTATACACAGAGTTGACTATAATCAAGCAGGTCAAGAACTTGTTACAATAGTAATACCTACAAAGCTAAATGGCATGTGTACCGTTAGATTTGGGCGCCTCCCAGCTAGTGAACTTACAGAAGCGGGGAGATTTTAAAACATTGTATAAATGAAACTTTTTATCCTTCAAATTGAAAGCTAATCTTTTATTATTTTTGAACAGTTAGTTTTTACTAGCTGTTCTTTTATTTATGGGCGTCTGTAACAATAAATCGTAATCTGATTTTACGAATTTTACACACAGCGATTTGTTTATTCCGGTTTCTAAATACGTATAGATCAATCTCATTTCTTCTTTAGTGAAACTTATCCCTAACAACCAATTAAAGCTTTTCAGAACCTTTTTTGAGCAATATGGACTCACTCCCTTACTAATAGGTCTTGATAACCATGCAAACAATTTGCATTTAAAATCCAATTCATTTTCTACATCTTTCAAACGAAAATACAGATTTTTTTGAGGGTCAAATATTAATTCGTTACCGCTGTTTACAAATGGTTTAGGAAAGTACATTAATGCCTTATGCACTAATTGCTGTATCTCTTGTTTCATATCTATTCCCCTTTATCACAAAATGAAATTTTTATTAGATTATTTTCGCATAACATTTACAACTCTGTTCATACTATAGTTGTAATTCGCAATTACAACTGCACATTTGATAAGCACCGTTTTCTTTTCTTAACAGGACAGCTAGCTAATCACGCTAGCTGTTTTATTGTTTAAAATGAAGTTTTTATTTAGTTCTTTTTCACTTCCACATAATATTTTTAATTCTGCTTATAATATAGCTGTAACTTAAAGTTACATATCATTTACTTGTAGGGCCTAAATTTCTTGCATAACATTTTTGCTTCTGCTCATACTATAGTTGTAACCATAAGTTACAAAGTATTGTGGGTATCGTCATTGTTGGACGACAAAGCAGTTAGTTCATTGAGCTAGCTGCTTTCTCCTTTTTAATAAAATAGCGTTTTTGTTCAGTTTCACACTTTGTATTACTCGTAATAAAATTCAACCAATGTTTCTTGACCGGTACAAACCCTGATTTCTACCGTACAATAATCACCATCTTCATCAGAGCTGAATTTATTAGGATCAAATTCTGTTGGCACCTTATTACCTTCACTTTCGATTGCTTTTGCTAAAACAGGAGGAATATATGCTATTGATAGAACGTTATCAACTTCTCCAAATACATCCGTACTTTGACTAGACCATTCTTGATTAATTGTTTCTAATAATGTTTGTAGTAAACTCATTTTTTCACCGTCCTTATTCAAATAACGATTTTGTTAAATTTTGCTCCATCCATTTTTTCTACGCCTTTCCGCTAAACACATTTGTCTAGAAAACCCTATATTATTAAACAGGGTTATCGACTCTTAACTTGAAATTTTTTACTTTTAATGATGTAACCACCTATAATAGAAATATATTTTTTTCAAGGGAGGAATCTAATGTATATATCAAACAGGATTGGCTTATTTAGCTGGATTGCAACTTGCCTATACTTTTTAATTGAACCTTTCTTTATTTTCACTTCTACAGTACCTTATAACTATTTGCATCATGCAATGAGTGATCTAGGTGTAACAACCTGTGGAGAATTCACCTACGAAATAGCCCCTTATGAAATATGCTCCCCTAATCACCTTTGGATGAATTTACTCTTTATTCTTAATGGAATAACATTTTGTATTGGAGTACTATATATTTCACAACATCTAGAAAAAACAAAAATTAATAAAATAGCAACATTTTTTATACTTATAATAGGAGTCTCCACTATAGTTTCAGGATTAATTCCTGCAGATGTAAACCTAATTGGACATTCTATTCTAGTTTGGATAGGTATGCTTACTGTATTTCCAGGACTATTTATTTTTGCTAAGAATCTTAAAAAAACTAGAAAATGGACATATTTCTGTTTACTAAGCTTAATAGTAATAACAATCCTTATCTCACTTGTTTTTCTTTTCCCCTTACCTGCAGGTCTACTACAAAGACTTTTTTACTTGGTTCTTTTCGTTTGGGGAACTGTATCAACTTACAAATTAGTAAAATAAAGATTTGATTCAAACTTGCACATAAACTAAAAACATACATAAGATTTAATTGCCGATACTTTTCGATTTTAAACTTGGTCAAAGAGCGCACGGGATAGCGCTCTTTTTTTCTGTTGAAATAAGGATTTTATTAAAAGCTGAATAAAATTCGATATTCCGTTAATACTAATCACAATAAAATCTGCTTCTTACCCAGGTTGTATCGAATCGAGTAGTTTCCCCATTAACTGCTCGATGTTTATTTTTGTTACATAAACTTGATATTTGGGTCCATACTATAATCAACCATGTAATTTTATACTCCTAAATTCATGGTTGTAATTTCTCATTGCAGTTAGCTTTTGCTAGCTGCTCTTTTTTATTTTCTTTTATTTCCGAATAGCATTTTCAAATCTGCTCATACTATTTCTGTAACTTAAAGTTACAAACTATTTCTGTAAGTGCGGCTTTTCCTTTGTACAACAGGCAGTTAGTTTTATGAACTAGCTGCTTTGTTGTGCAAAATAAGAATTTTGTTTAATTACTATTAACGTTTTAAATTTCTTTGAATACATTAATATCAAAAGAAATTCTATAAGGTGCTCTGGTCCAGTTACCTTGAATTTCTTGCAGACCTTGTGTGAAGAATCCGTTTATAACAAACGGGTTCTTTTATTTTGGGTTATAAAATAACTATTTTGTTCAAAAATTACACATACCCTGAAAACATACATAAGATATTATTGCTTCCACCTTTCATTTCGATATGTGTCTTATTTAAAGAGCGTTTTCCCAGGCGCTCTTTTCTGTTTAAATAAGGATTTTGTTTAATTTCCATTAACCTTTTTGATCCCTTTGAATACATTATTATTGCAAAGAATTCCATAGAGTACTCTCGTCCAGTCACCTCGAATTTCTTGCACACCTTGTGGGAATACCCCGTTATAACTAACGGGGTATTTTATTTTTGATTACAAGATAACTATTTTGCTAAATTTTTTAATTCACAAAGTACTAACTTTATAAAATGAATTCATATACATTATTGAATACATATTAAGTTCATATAAAAACAAATAATTTAGGAGCTGATTAGTATGACAAGTAAACCACTAGTAATAACACTTCCTCCTATATCAAAAACCAAAATTATTTTTTATTCTTCTTCTGGTGAAGTAATTAAGCACACTTTTTTTACAAACGAGACTTCAGAACCTATAGCGACGTTTGCATATTGTCCTATAGACTTTGAAAGATTTGAAACTAAAAGAATGCCAGTCATTATAAAATAATTTTTCATTCTCATTTACGAATAACCTTTTCTTCATTACACATACTACATCTGAGCGCTCTCTCCCTGGGCTTCGCTCTTTCAAAACGGAAGGCACTCCTCCGTGCAGTGTATGAACATAGCGGGTAATCTAGTCAGTTGCCTGCTATGTTTGTTTATAAGTGTAAAAATTCTTGTACAAAATAACGCTTTTGTTTAGTTTTCTTATCGCATGTCATCACGTTGTTCTACATAACCTATTAGGTCTTTTGTGCTACGCTCTATTTCTTTTGTTAAATATTGAATTCCGTTTTCAGCCTTTTCTTCGTCAATATGACTTTCCTGTGATAAGTGAAATAAAATCTCTATCTTAGCGACACTCTCTGCAATATACCTAGCATGATCCCGTGCATGATTAATCCTATATTGACTTAATCCGTGTTTTTCCTTCATCTTTAATTTCCCCATTTCTTAACAAAATTCAAATTTGATTAAAGTAACTGTGTTTTTCGTTCTTCCATACGAATTACTTTTCCGCTTTGATATACAAATGATTGTTCACCAAATCCACCTTGAGGTGGTTCTATTAGTTGGACCTGACCATTTTTAACAACATATATTCCGTTTATTTTCAAATCTATTTCAGCTGTCATTTCTACAAGATTTTCTTTAATAATTCCCACTAAGACCACTCCCATATGTTATGATTATTTTGTCGAAGCAAGTCGGGAGCAATCTCGACTTTTTTATTTTGTTATAGATATTCCACAACATTATCAGGAATAAATGATTGTTCTAATGATAAATAAAGTCGTATTGGAATCGGTTCTTTATTATCTCTCGCAGACTTGCAAAGTTCCTCCGCTTCTTCCCAATCGAACTGCTTATCTTCCACTCGCTTAAATCTCCAAATTCCAATTGTATATTCCTCAAATAATTCATACTGATCATTTGGCGCTGTTGTTGGTTTTAATTCATCTGTAGCTCTTACTTGCTTTGGTACTTGAACAACTAAATCCGTAAAACGAACTTTAGAATTTAATCGATGAATGTGTGCTTTCTCAGTATCGAATACTACTACAGGCTCAACATCAAATATTGTTAACTACTTTGGCATTACAATCCTCCTAAGCCTCTTTTTTATATTTAGCTAATACTTGTTCTAAACGTTTACGTTCACCCTCTAAATCCATTTCATCGTGCTTTACAGACTGAGATTGCACTTCTGTATCTTGTGTATGTAACCAATCAGGGACGATTTCTTTTCTAGTATTACTTCTTCCACCACGAGACTGGTATTTCTTACGGAATTGAGCTTGTGCAGCTTCAACGTCAGTAATACTCTTATATCCTTTAGCATGCCAATCTCTTAAAATACCTTGTACATAAGACATATTAGGTGCATTCTTTTCTAGAGCTATTTTCATTGCTTTAATAACAAGCTGTGCATTCAAATCTTCAATCCACGCATTAATCCCTTCAGTCACAAATGGTTTAAGAACTCCAAAGTTTTGCTCATAAAATGCTATTGGATTTTCTTCTGCAACTTTTTTATCTCTTGAGTAGCTTGCTGCTTCTTCTTTTGTTTTTGTTTCTTCTTTTTCTTTTGTTTCTGTTTTTGTTTCTTCTTTTTCCTTCATAGGGTCTTCGAAGCCCCTTATAAGCCACTCAAAACGCGCTTGGAAGTATTCCTTAATACGGGGAATTTTAAAATCTTGCTGCTGTTCTAAATCTAAACATGTCTCATAAAAATCCATTAAAAAATCTTCACACTTAATATTCTGGATTTCTTTTAACACACACTTTTCAATATTCATATTTGTAATAGCATTGAATTTAAGCCAATTAATCAACATAATTTCTTTCGTCTTTTTGTTGTAATGAATTTTCCCGTAATCAGCAAACCGCTCTAGCAGCTTCTCAACAGTCTCACGGTTATACCCTGTATCCATTTCTATCACTCGTAATGGAAGCTCATAGATACCACTCTGAGAAGTTTTGCTATTAGTCATTAAGTATAAGTAGAAGTATTTTTCCTCCGGTGTAAGATCTAAAACGAAAGCATCTTGCCAATATGAAACTTGAACAGGTCTATAAACTGCCATATTATTCATCCTCCATTGTTTTACTTGATTTGCTTTGATATACTTAATCCAATTCTATTTTTAGAAAGACTCTCTATAAGAGTCTAAAATCTATCACTCTGCCAAGTGATAGATTTTTTATTTTCTTCGACTAACTACTGATGCATTAATCCCCTGCCCTTGAAGGCTTTTAACAACTACACGATAACTCTTTGATACATCGTGATCCTCTTTTTCATTACGAAGGCTCTTGAATTCTTTTGCGCATCTATTTAATTCCTTCTCCCAATGATCTGCTTCATCTAATGAACTAGCATTGAACATGTTATGAATACATGTCACCATGCAGTTATGTAATTCATTTGCAAAAGCAAAATCACCTGGTAGAACTAAGTCGAATAGACGATTACATTCTACTTTCATAATTTGCTCCCCATTTTTAATAATGTGATACTGTACGCATCGTTATGAACAGAAAGTAATGTATAAAAGATTAAGGGTAACAAATCCTCCTGGTCATAACGACAAGCACAATAGCTTGTCGCATTAAATTCTTATATGCTATAATTTATCTATTGTCATGATTGGCTATCGCAGGCTACGCGGTGGCCTTTCCTTTTTTCTTTTTGTTTTTCAACACGAATGCTGCTTCTATAATTCGAATTCTTATCTCCATTAATTTCTTCTCTTGTTTTAGGTCCCTAGCTTTCATATAGTCTCCACAAACTGCCGCAATTCGAATATCACCATATAAATTGGCTTCCTTACGAATTAGCATTTTATATTGCTTTAAAGTTGGACTTGCATAATCAATTGTCATAACTTAAACCTCCCCAATAAAATAATTAAATTAAGCTTTTATATACTTCCTAGCTCGTAATGATACTTTCCAGTACTTAAAGACTTCTTTCATTGAAATACCATATTGATCACATAGGACCGCTACGAGGCTCAACATTGAACCTGTAGCATCCAAGATTTCATGCATTACCTTTTTCAAATCCTCTTTCTCACTTTCGGACCAAGCTTGTGAAGGTTTAAACCAACATACTGTATCGAGTTGTTCCAAAGCTTCATTTGTCTCTTGATAAACCATATATCTCATACTTGTAGGATGAAGATCTATTTGCTCTCCATTAAAGAACGGGATACTTACATATCCTGCTGCTTCACTCCACATTTTAAAAAACAACTGTGGATCATCAATTCCTTCAGTAATGCATTTTCGTAAATCTTCTGGTAATCGTCGCTGTTCAGTTTCATATTTTGCTAATGACTCACGACTCACGGGGATTTCTAAGGAGAGTTGTTCTTGGGTGATTCCCTTTCGTTTTCGTGCCATAGCAACTTCTTTTCCTATGGACATCGTTTACTTCCCCCATTCGTACCTAAAGCATTATTTATTTGTGACAACTTACTATGGTAATTTATTATTAGACAGATTCTTTAAATGGATTGTAATACTCCGTATTGTTTTCTACCCATTCAGTGTGATTCTCCATCCACTTAAAAAGAAGGTGTGTAGGAATAAGAACCCCGGCTTCACGACATACTGGAAAATCAGAACGGTTTAATAGCTCAGATGCTTTGGTGCGTTTAATATGTAACAGGTCCATTAATTCTGTAATCGTTAAAAATGGCGGTAATTCTTTCATTGGTTGAAGATGTTCAGTTGCTTTTTGTACTTCTTCTCGGATTATTTTACGGAATGATTCAATATCAAAGTTAATCATTAACATCCCCCCTTCACCACATTATGTTCCTTTAAGGAACATTTATTCTCAAAAAAAATAGTCCAATTGAAATTCAAGCTTCTTCCCAATCTTTTAGCGATTAGAACTGACGGTGTTTTAGTTCCATTTTCAATATGTGTGTAATAACTTCTAGACATATTACATTGATTTGCAACCTCTTCTTGAGTATAACCTTTTACGCATCTAAAATCTTTTAACCATTTCCTCATATCAATACTCCTCTCTATATTACTAATGATTATCTTAATTCAATTATATGTTTCTAAAAGGAACAAGTCAACAATAAAAGTTCCTCTTAGGAACTTAAATAACAAGTTACTATTAGTAACATAAAAATTAGTTTATAATAAGAGATACTATTTTAACTCAATGGTGGTGATTATTTTGAAGACTTTTGGAGAACAGTTGAAATGTTTACGCGAAGAAAAAAAGAAGAAAGACTCTATTTGGACACAAACATATGTATCTAATAAGTTAGGTGTTGCACGTACTACATATACTGCATATGAAAATAACACAAAACAACCACCTATGGAAACTATTTTAAAAATCGCTGATCTTTTTAACGTTACTACTGATTTTTTACTAGGCAGGGTGTCCAATTCTAATCGAATAGAAACATCTATATTAGATAAAACCACATACGATCCAGAACTAGGTCTCTGGTTTAAAGATATTAAAGATGCGTCTCCTGAGAAACGTGAAGAATTAAAACGTTTTTGGGAATTTATTAATCAATCTGAAAACAAGCAATTTCCAACAAATAAAAAAAGTTAAGTGTTGATATGCTATTAACACTTAACTTTACTTCAACTAAATATTACAATTTACCAAAAATAACCAATTCTATAAAAAAAGAACACTTACTTAATAAAAAGAACAAAAAACATTGTATAATACTTATCATTTCTCTACTCAATATTTAAAACCAAAGAAACGATTTTCATCTTGATCCTTTTTCAAATCTGCTATCACAAGCTTGTTCTTTTTAAAATAAGCTAATGCCTCTGCATCTACATCTTTTCTATTAAGCGTAACAATATATTGCCCTCTTCCATGCCCACATAAAAACTCATGAGCGGTTTTTAGCATTTTAAATGTTGCATAATTATCAGTTACAGAAAATGAACCATCATGTACCAAGAAGTTTATAGGTAGTCCGTTTTCGATTCTATACATTAACCATGTTAAATCAATTGCTCTTATTTTAGAATTATATCGTCCAAATGACTCTTCTTCAGGAATGAAACTATCAATTGTTATTCTCCCTGATTTTGCGTTCATTTTATCATTATTATTAAAAGAGAAGGTCAGATAGCCAGTTTGAACATTATATGTATCTAAAATAATTTGATTAAATAATTGATTTAGTCTAATTATTTGTTCATTATATGATTTGAAATTGTTGTTTAATTTTACAATTTCTTTAGATCTCTCTAATTTTTTTTCTTGGATTTCTATATTAATTTCATTTATTCTTTCGTAATCGGCTATTCGTATCTCAATTTGAGCAAGTTGACTTTGAAGAAGGCTTAATTTCCTCTGAATATGAGAAATATCATTAATAAAATTTGTTTCTTTGAGAGTTTTTGTGCACTCATTAATTTTATCAGTCAGAGTATTGTTTTGTTTTTCCAAAATACTTAATTCAAATTCCGCTTCTTCAATTTTCGTTATAAAGAAATTCCCTCTATCTTGTCTCATTAAATTATAAAATGTTTGGATATCCTCAAAATTCTTTTCAATATTCTCTGGCAATACAACATTGATTTGATTATAGAATTCTTTTAACCCATTTAGTTTTTCTAACTCAACACTTTTTCGATTAATATGTTCAATATTTTTCTGATACTGCTTAATACTATGTTTTATTTTATAGATAGATGATTGAATCTTACTCTGTTGTTCTTTTAACACTGAATATACATCTGCTTGTTTAGTACTAAAATCCCCTATATTAAGTTCTAAAATTTGCTTCTCTAATATAGCAATTTCCTTTTCAATATTCTGTTTTTCAATTTCTAATTTTTCAGCCGAATGCTTGTAAGATTCTATAAACTTTTTATCATCTTCCATTTTTTTAATTTGCTTTGTCATTTTATCTATATCAGTTTCATAGTTGTTAGGTAAATTGAATAATGAATTCAATACTTTATGTTGCTGTAAAGCATTCCTTCCCTTAATAATGACAGAATTAAACCCTTCTTTCTCATCTCTCATTATGTATTCCCTTAAAGCCGCAAAACTAATATTATCCATATTAAAATTCATTAATTTATCGATATACAATCTATATCTATTTGTTTTATATTTTTCCCATATACTTAAATCGATATTGAAACTTTCTCCATCCAAAATATAACCATGCTCTTGATCAGTAAAAAGCCTCGCTAAGTGTACACTTTTTCCATCTACTACTATTTTTAAAGTTACTAATATATTATTTTGAATTAAAACATCTGGAATTTTTTCTTTTGAAAAGTCCTTTCCTAGTAAAAAGTGTAACTGCCTAATAAAAGTTGATTTTCCTACACCATTAGTGTCCTCGTTTTCATTTCTTTTATCTCCTAATATGACATTCAATCCAACTGTATTAAATGTGTAATCCTTTATTAATTTTCTTGTATGAAAATTATATATGCTTAATTTCTCAATTATCATTACATCACCTTCTTTATTACATGATTGACAGTTTCTAATTTTCCTATACTATATAAAAAAACTAAACTAAGAAAAAGTGTCTTTTCCATGTTTATATTAATTTCTTTTTTTTGTGTTTCATAATATTTTGTGAATAACTCATCAATATGCATTGGTTTTTCTAAACATTGATATAAAACTTTAGATGTATATAAAATATTTTCTTCAAGAGTTTTATGTTTGGTCATCATAAAATAGTTCATCTTTATTCCTACTTTCACTCTCTATATAACATCTTCAATACTCTCATTAAAGATATCACACTCATTAATCACCCATGCAACAAAAATTTTAGTATAAAACCTCAGTCTATCACCATTAAGTGGGATTTTATTTTCATATAATTCCGTTATATTTGTTACTAAGGTTTCAAAAACCATATCTCCAGATTTATAACTCGACAAATCAATTTTACAATACTCAGTAATAATTAAATCCGTAATTAATTCTTTTTTATCACTTTCAATATAATCTTCTGTATCAAGTATTTCAGTAATTAATGGAAACCTTACTGACAAACGCTTATCAAAGTTAATTTTCATGGTAGGACTACATTTCATATCCTTGAATTTTCTTGTAATTCCTTTAAACTCCGACCCTAGTGCTAATGGTCTATAGCTAGGTGATTTCTCATGAAAATCAATTATAAAATCTCTAAAATCATCGTCATCATCTATTTCAAATAACTTTTCCTCTGTAACTATCTCATTAATTATTCTTTTTTTTTTTAATTCTTCTAGGTCATTTAATAATAAATCTAATTGATTCCAATTTTCAATTTTTACGGTTTCTATGTATTTTGCTGATGGTAAACTATTTTCTGTTGATACTAAATAATGAGTTTTCGAATATCCATTTAAAATAGTATCTATGTGATCAAATAACTGCTTTACATATGGATCATTGAAACTAAAACCAAGAAATAGAAATGTATAATCTTGAATTAATGTCTCCATTTTTAATATTGCAGCACTTTCTTTCGTATATATATCATCATATTGCTTTCTGAATAATATACATTTATCCGGATCATTTATACAACCATGAAGTTTTAATATAAACTCATCTTTCTCCCGAATACCAGCAATATGATATAAGTTATCATATGTGAAAATATGTTTTATATCAGAATTATATTCAATTAACTTATCATAATTAGTTGTAATTAACTTTTTACTAATATGGATTAATTTCTCATGCTTTTCTGAAACTATTGGGTCTTTAATATTATTTAATAATCCCTCTATCATTTTACGTTTAGGTGTAGATTTTTCCATTAAATCTAGTATATCTAGAACATCTGTCCCAGTTTCTAATAAAATCTTTAGCGCTTCATACTTTTTATCCTGAGTTTCCCTTTGAAGATGAATAATAATTTGTTCTACTAAATCAACCCAATTATAATTTCCACAATCTAGAGAAAATCCAGAACCGACAAATATAATTAATTTTTCATTTTGTAAATCACTTTGAAAATCAGGTATTTCCAAAAGTTGGTTAGGAGATATCATTTTAACATTTTTCCTTCCTTCTACTATAATATATTTAGATTTTTTGAGATTTGTATTTTATCTATCTGCTTTAATAATATAATTATATGTTTTTAAATCGTTATCTAAGTTCTATGATAAAAAACGAAAACTTACGAATAAGTCACTGTCTATATTTTACCTTAATTTCTAAAATATAGACAGTGATTTACAAATGTGTTCATTCAACTTTTCTTATCCATTCCACTACCTAATCACCCTTACTTGCAGTACGAATAATAAATACAAGCCATTAACTAATCCATATTTGTTTAAATTTTGTTCATTAATATTCTTCCAACTTCTTCATTTTTGTTATATCATAAGAACATACGTTCTTAAAATACGAATGGAGTGAAAATATGTTTCAATCGCAACCCTACTATACAACACAACTTGAAGACTATATCCAGCACTTGTACCAATCCTTATCTATTTTTGTTCCCGAGCAAATTGATATGATAGAGATTGCGAAAAAGCTAAACATTTGGTTGTACTTTGCTCCGTTTGGAAGTCATGCAATGAAAAGGAATCAAATAGCTAACTTAGTTATTGATAATCGTATCTCTCAGCAAGAACAATGGGAGGATTTTGGTCATGAGACTTGTCATATCCTATTTCATTCAGGTAATCAATTATTAATGCATCAGATGTTTCTAGATTACCAAGAAGCAAAGGCTAAAAACTTCGCACAACAATTTTGTGTACCTACTTTTATGTTACGAAAGCTTCCTCCCCTACAATTAAAAGCATATATAATCTCAGAAAAATTCAATGTAACAACAAAATTTGCTGAAAAAAGGCTTTTACATTATAAAAATCAATTATTAGCAAGTAAATTACAGAATAAGATATCACAATACTGTAATTTACAAAAATAACGATACAGGAGGTATTGAATATGAAAGGAAGTTTCCGTAAACGTGGAAATACGTGGTCTTTTACGATAGATATCGGTATAGATCCAACCACAGGAAAACGACAGCAAAAAAGTAAGAGTGGATTTAGAACAAAAAAAGAAGCCCAAAATGCTGCTGCAACGATGATTACAGAGATAGAGAAAGGAATATATTTTGATGACAAACAATTAACTGTTTTAGATGTGTGGGAAAAATTAAACCCCCTTCGTAAAGCTGAATTAAAAATTACATCTTATGAAAAAGACATGAGCTTAGTTAAGCTCTATATCCTTCCCCCATTTAGTTATAAAAAAATTAAAAGTATTAAGTCCGTAATGATTCAAAGCTACTATGCTGAACTTAAAGAAAAAGGCCTGTCAAATGGTACAATCAGCAATATCCATCGCTGCTTCCGATGCATATTCAAACATGCAGTAGAATGGGAAATCATACATGATAATATAATGAATAAGGTTAAAAAACCACGTGAAGAGCAAGGTGAGATGAAAACATGGTCTAGCGAAGAATGTAATCGATTCCTCCAGTATCTAAAAGAAAAAAATATTAAGTACCATATGTTCTTCTTACTTGCAATCTATACAGGTATGAGACACGGAGAATTACTTGCACTAACATGGAAAGATATTGACTTTGATAATAAACGTATCCTGGTTAATAAATCACTTGTAAAAACAGAAAAAGGACTATTTAAAGCTGCTACAAAAACTAAGTCCTCAAATAGAAGTATTAGTATCTCTTCTTTTGTTATAGGAAAGTTACAATCCTACTACTCCTATAAAAAGAAAGAATTTTTCCGTTGGGGTATACACTTGAATGAAGAGGCGTTTATTTTCACCGGCAATACGATACATTCGCCCTTACATATAGATGCTCCTCATCGCTTTTTGAATGATCACTATAAAAAAGCTGGTGTTCCTCGAATTCGTATACACGACTTACGACATACTCATGCTACACTTATGCTTCAGGCTGGAGAACATCCTAAAATCGTACAAGATCGCTTAGGACATTCATCTATTCAAATGACTTTAGACAAGTATAGCCACATCACACAGAACATGCAGCAACAAGCAGCAGAAAACTTCGAGAGCATAATAAAATCTAATGCAAACACCTGATAACAAATGAAAAGATTTAATGTGAGCAAAATGTGAGCATCGAGGAAAACCAACACTTATAAACCTTGATATAATAAGGTTTTCCATACTATATCGTTGAATCTTGGGAAAAGAATGAGCAGTTTTAAGGGTGTTTATTTTTAAAACATCAAAAATGCCAAATCCCTTATATCATAAAGGATTTGGCATTTTTAAGTATCTAGAACACTCGCTAAGTTTAAGGAGAACTTAACAGACAGGCGTCCGGCATAATGCCATGTCCACACCCAAGGATCGGTTACATAAAATAACGTATCTAACATGGGAAGTCTATTGGTCTTTTCCCCTTATAGTAACACTCTCTTCTACTAAGACCTTTTCTTTCTAGGGCCTACAATTAATTTAATCGCTGTTCTTTCTTCATTATTGATAGAAATCTCTTGAAATGCTGGTACGAAGGCTAAGTCAATACCACTTGGAGCGACGAACCCTCTTGCAATCGCAATTGCTTTAATCGCTTGATTTATAGCTCCAGCCCCAATCGCTTGAATTTCCACATTACCACTTGTTCTTAGTACACCCGCTATTGCACCCGCGACTGAATTTGGGCTTGATTTTGAAGATACCTTTAATATATTTTCCATGTAAGTTGCTCCCTCTATTATTTAATCTCTCTTTCGTTACAATTTTAAATATTTTAGCGTATCTTTAATTACTATTCACACCAAAAACAAACGATGCTTCATATGTACATTATTCTATATTTTCTGACTTCTTCCTGCTCAGCTACGCAAATAAAAAAATAAACTGAATAACCTAATATGCATACAGTTAAATGCCATAACTTCACCAAATGATAACATCCATACAGCGAAAGATAATATTGCTGTTTGTCAGACGAAATTAATATAGTAAAGTGAAACTTTAATGAGTGGGGGTTTTGTTCATCCCCACCTAACTTCTTTGCTTTCGCTGAATTTTGAGATGGGAGTCTTACTGCTCGGAAAATAGCGGGATAAACGTTTCCTCGTTACTTCAATCTATTTAGAAATTCCATTTATTTTTCTATCAAATTATGAACCTTATCATCTTCAAAAGGTGTTACAGGTAATACCCAAATACTACATTTCATCATTTGACCACTTTATATTCCACATCTATCTCCTTTTATAGTACAAGCATACACGCCAATTGTGATTCACCTTCATAAACTACTATGTGGTTTAAATTTATTAAGAATAGGAGGTAATATATTGGGTTCATACTATCATTCTTCAAACTCGTATAAAAAATGTTCATGTGACCATTCACATAAACGCAGCTGTCCTGCATACGGAACTTTTTGGCAAACTGAATTTATAACTGTTCCTTTTGGCGATCCTTTTCCATTTAATCACGTTGGACCTTTAGCAGGAGGCGTTTCCTTACTAAATCCTACTACTATACACTTTAGACAATTTGGTGATTATAGAGTTTCGTTCATTTCCAGTATTAATACTACTTTAAATCCTGTATTTCCACATATCCCAGTCATAACTATATTTTTAAATAACAATCCACTTGCTAATAGTCAAGGTGACTTCGCTATTCAAATGAATACTTCATCAAATAACGAATGTCTTCAACTCGTTGGCGAAACGATTGTTACAGTGCCTGCTAATTCAACTCTTCAACTTAGAAATAATAGTGGTTTTAATCGTCAAAGTATTGTAACTTGTGACAATGGTATAAATTCAGTTGAATTAACAGTTACAAAACTAAGTTAATATTATTTCTTTACATTCAGATGCTATTTCAGCATCTTTTTTTATTGAATAACAGTTTTCTTCGACTTTTATTATCTTTCATCACGCAAAAAAAGTGCAGAATTCTTTCTAACACAAGATTTCTGCACTTTTTTATTATACTTATTTATTCTTCCTTATTTCTCTACATAAACCGACTTAACAATCGTACGATTATATGATTTTCCTTCTTTATTCATCCCTTTTATATCCATCGTAACGTTATATACTCCCGGTTGTTTTATATCTTTCAAAGCACCTGTAAATGTATTCGTATTAACATTTTGTAATTCATTAAATTCAGAGACTAACTTACCTTCTTTATTAACGACTCTTACTGTTATGGAAAGATCCCCTTTCATTTCAGGTGCTACAGGTGATTTTTTCAGTTTATACTCAGGTTTATTTACTTTAACTTTTGTAGGCATTTGAAGAACAAATGGCGCGCCATCCTTGTAATCGCTTACAACTAAATATGCATCTTTCGACTGCTTCGCCATCATTTTGATTTTCCATTCGCCTACTTCCAATTTATCAAACTTAAATGTTCTAATTGTCGCCCCATTAAAAAAAGATTCGCCTTCACTAGTAGTTATAGCGCTATCTTTATTTGCATAGATTTTTCCTTTTGGAGATACCATTTGTACTTCAACATCAGAAGAAGCAGTTAGTACAGAAACTATTCCTTCAGCCTTTTTATCAACAGAAATACTTTGCTCTATCCACTGATTTTGTGGTAATTCGCCTCCTAAAATATTTTGATTTGAAGTTGTATTTAATTGTTCTAGATTTTCATTTGAACTAGTGCTGGATGCTACTAAAGCTGGTAATCCCACATTTGTCGTACGTAAATATGGTTCAATTCGTGCAAAAACAGCTGATCCTTTTCTTATATTGTCATGATCAAATCTGGAATCTGTAAATAAATGTGTACCGTACGATAGCTTGGCACTCCATTCATTTACTAGTCCATCATTTGAACCGTACGATGATAAATATAACCCACCCATAGATAATGCAGAAAATGTTGGCCCCCAGCTAGTTCCAGTAGCCGTATAGTAACGGTTTAATTTAGCTGCTGGGTTGTTATCTATTATTGAACGAAACTTTGCCATTTCACCTATTTGTAACGAGTACGTACCATCATCTTTTTGACCTAATATAGAAGCAAGCCACCCTGCCCACCAACTATATGACAAATCTGCTAAATTTGAGCCGTGATGCGGTGTAGCAAGTGTAATAACATTTCCAACAAATCGATTCGCACCATATTCAACTAATGCAGCTTGTGTATCAATTCCACCTTTACTATGCGCTACAATATTAACTTTCTTACCGAAATGATTATATATTTCTTCAAGTTTTTGTGCCAACAATTTTCCGTTATCCCACTGACTAGCCGAACCTTTCCCCGCTGCATCATACAATTGTATAAACACTGTTTGATAGCCTGCTTTTAAAGCATAATCATACATATCATTTATATCATGATATACTGTCTTTCCATACCAACTATCAGCATTACCATTTCTTCCTTGTACAAAGAGAATTGGCGGTTTATTCTCATCATAATTAGTAGGTTTTTGGCCTAAAAACCATTCTCCAGGTGTGAATACTTCTGTATCAGGAAACCCCTTTCCAAGCTCTTTTACAACTTCTGCCTGTACATTTGTGCTAATCGTTGGAGCCATGATAAAAAATACAATTAGTAAGGCCACGCATCTTCTCATCAGTCGCATATTACTCCCCCTATTTTTTTGAAAGAAGGTGTTCTTTATAATATTTTATATTTTCCCTTCCTTAATAATAGCTAATCTTTTATTTTAAAAAGATGTTAGCCCTATTTTTAGAAGGTTACTAGTTGTATACCCTCTTCCTTAACTCTCGTTATTCTCTTTGTTTCTACCTCTTCCTTTTGATAGAATACAACAAAAAAGTTTCTCAATAATTGTTAACTTAGCTACATCCAGATATTTTTTAAATCAATATTGTTTATATAAAGCATACAAATCTTGAAAAAATTTTAGTGAAAAAACATTTTATTACTAGTTAGTTATTTAAAAATATAATAAAGATATGTACTTTCTTTTCATTAAATACAAACTAATTTTAAAGGAGCTTATATTATAAGACTTTCCTACGATTAAAATTAAACTGAAATTTCAGAATAGACAATCGCATTTCCAGAAACATATATTATGATAATTTCCGCGCACTTGAATTAACTTTTTAGAAGTACTAACCTATCGGTGAGCAGAAGAAAATTCTGTAAAAAGAAAGGAGAATACTTTATGATGACCAATTTACAAAAGGAGTTTTTTAAACGCTTAAAAATTCCTGCAAAAGAAATAACATTTGATGATTTAGATGAAATTCTCTTAAAAATGGGAATGATTCTGCCCTATGAAAATCTTGATATTATGGCTGGTACTATTAAAAATATCTCAAAAGATAACTTAATAGAAAAGTTACTTATTCAAAAACGAGGTGGACTTTGTTATGAATTAAACTCCTTATTGTATTATTTTTTAATTGATTGTGGGTTTCAAGTATACAAAGTAGCCGGTACTGTTTATGATCTGTACGATAATAAATGGAAACCCGATGATGGTCATGTCATTATCATATTAAGTCATGAGGATAAAGATTATGTTGTGGATGCAGGTTTTGCATCTCATCTCCCTTTACATCCAGTCCCTTTTAACGGAGAAGTCATCTCCTCTCAAACAGGAGAATATCGAATTCGTAAGCGAAATACTCGAAAAGGTACGCATATTTTAGAAATGAGAAAAGGAGCTAACGGGGAATCTACAAGTTTCTTACAATCTGAACCTTCAAACGAATGGAAAATAGGCTATGCTTTCACTGTAGATCCAATAGATGAGAAAAAAGTGAATAACATTCAAAAAGTGATTGTAGAGCATAAAGAATCTCCTTTTAATAAAGGGGCTATCACTTGTAAATTAACTACTTATGGTCACATATCATTAACAAATAAAAATTATACAGAAACCTTTAAAGGCACTAAAAATAAACGACCAATAGAATCTAAAGATTATGCTCGCATTCTTCGTGAATCTTTTGGAATAACGCAAGAGAAATATGTAGGAAAAACACTAGAAAGAGGTTAGTTGACTACAAGTACTTCATAATAAAGCAGATTCTATATTTAGAATCTGCTTTATTTTATACTTTGTTATAAATTAATTTAATTTTGTTGTTACCCTTTAATTTTCAATTATATATTCATCATCATATTTATCGTATTGTAACCCTTTCCCTATCTTTGATTCTGTAACTTGATCTCTTAAAAACGGTGCAGCATCCATTTTGCTAGTTGCAATTTCAATTCCATATTTTTTCGTTAAATAAGCTAACTCTAGTAAAAACCACTCTCTTCGCAATGTAACTGGAATATCAAATGTTTTTCTTTTCATATATAATAGCACCTCTTTTATTTTCATAACTTAAAAACATCACTGGATGCACTTATTAAAACTACCTTTCACCGCTAACATCCAATGAAACATTATAGTATATGCATGTCCATTTCAAACGTGCTATCACAAATATGATATTTAAGTTTACATAATTATATTATGTAATAGTAGAAAAGGAAGGCATGTCCCTTCCCCTTCTACTATAGAGATTTAAATTAAGAACATCTTGGTACACCTAAAGCTAAAAATAAACCTGCTACTCCCGCAGTAATCGGTACTTTTAACGTAATAACATCGTCTACCTTCGTTACTAAAAAGTAAGCATTACCTTCTTGTAATATACAAGTTACCAACAATTGAAATTCCATTCAAATCTCCTCCTTTCAATCGATATACTATAATTTATGAAATCTCTTTCAAAACGTAATAGGATATATATCTATTTTTCCCTATATATAAAATAAATGTTTATAAGTCTAGTAAAAATATTAACTTTCTAAATTTATATAAAACGTGTAATATCCAATAAGTTCCTATATAATCAATAAGAAGAATCTTACAAATGGAGGTATGAAAATGACGATTTTAAGTAATATTGGTGCAGCTTTATTTTTTATTGCTTTTATTTTTTTAATCTTATGTATTATTTCATTCTTTAAGAAAAATGGAAAAGCAAAACAATATGGACGTCCTACCGTTATTCTTTTTATGATTTCTATTATATTAATAACGGCCGGTACAACAAAATCGGAACACCCCGTCGTCGAGTTTTTTTCTACTTTAAGTTTCATTCTATTTATATTCTTCCTTGTTCTAGCAATCTTATCTGTTATTAAGAAAACAGGTGTAGCGAAAAAACAATTTATTATTACAGCCGTATTATTTGTCATTTTTGTTGCGCTATCAGGTATTTCAGATTCTTCTTCTGAAAAAACGACAGCAACTAGTACAAAAGTTGCTTCTAACAATGAAGAACAGAAAGATAGCAAAAAGAAAAAAGAGGCGGACGAAAAAACTCAAAAGCAAGAAGATGAGAAGCGTCTAGCCGATGAACAAGCTCGTAAGCAAGAGGATGAAAAACGCCAGGCTGATGAACAAGCCCGTAAACAACAAGAAGAGCAAAAACGTCTAGCCGATGAACAAGCTCGTAAACAACAAGAAGAGCAAAAACGCTTAGCTGATGAGCAAGCTCGTAAGCAACAAGAAGAGCAAAAACGTCAGGCTGATGAACAAGCTCGTAAGCAACAAGAAGAGCAAAAAGCACAGCAAGCTCAAACACAACCTGCTTCAGGAAATACTAGTAGTGCATATTACAAAAATTGTGCCGCAGTTAGAGCTGCCGGGAAAGCTCCTCTATATAAAGGACAACCAGGTTATGACTCACATCTTGATCGTGATGGCGATGGAGTTGCATGTGAAAAATAGTAGTAAAAAAGAAGCTTCTAGTA
The DNA here is from genome assembly GCF_039134555.1 of Bacillus sp. BR3(2024). Lineage (NCBI taxonomy): Bacteria > Bacillati > Bacillota > Bacilli > Caryophanales > Bacillaceae > Bacillus > Bacillus sp. BR3(2024). The sequence continues at coordinate 1,968,197 of NZ_CP152433.1, read as the reverse complement.
AGCTTCTTTTTTATTATCAGAAACTATTATGACGAATTCCCTCTCCCTCTTCCTTTTATAAAACTCATTTGATTATCCTTAAAATTGACACATTATAAGTGATTTCAATCACCACATTGTTTTTCATTTATCGCTATTCTTAATTCAGATATTACATTTAAACTTTATGGAGGCATTCATATGGAACATACATTTACTGAAACTTCTATTGTCGGTGAGATTGTTACACAATTTCCGAAAGCTAGTAATCTTTTTAAATCATATAGAATAGACTTTTGTTGTGGTGGTAATAAACCACTTATTGATGCAATTCATGAAAGAAATTTATCAGCAACAGAAGTACTTACAGAATTAAATACACTTTATAATAATACGAAACGATTAAATGAATCTGAAATTGATTGGAAAAATGCTTCTTATCGTGAATTGATTGATTATGTTATAAATAAGCATCATCGCTATTTAAATGAAGAATTACCACAGTTAAGTCCGTATGTGACGAAAGTATTACGCGTCCACGGAGCAAGTCAGCCTCACTTAGCTCAAATTCATAAGCTATTTCACGAATTAAAGATGGAATTAGAACAGCATTTAATTAAAGAAGAAACAGAAGATTTCCCATTAATTTTAGAATTTGAACAAAATCCAATTGACGAAAACTATGTGAAATTACGTAAAGTAGTAGATGAGTTGGAAAATGAACATAACCACGCAGGCAACATTATTAAAGAACTTCGTAAAGTTACAAATGACTTTACTCCTCCAGAAGGAGCTTGCGGTACTTATCGACTTGTTTACCAACGTCTTGAAGCGCTAGAGTCTGATTTATTTGAGCACATTCATTTAGAAAATAATATTTTATTTCCACGTGCCATTACGAGAGCATAAATAAAGAGCAGGACATGAGTATACATACTTATGTCCTGCTCTTTCATTTGGTAAAGACTATACACATCCCTCTCGAATAAATCCGAATTTTAACAATTTGTGAATCATTATAAAAATGTGATAAACATCACATCTCTTCCTTTTTTGATTTTCTATAATAAAAACATAATCCTTTGTTCAACATTTCACAGAAAAAGGGGAAACGAAAATGAAAAAACGTTTAGTTATGATCGGAAATGGTATGGCTGGCATACGCTGTATGGAAGAAATATTAAAACATGATAGTGATTCATATGAGATTACTATTTTTGGAGATGAACCTCATCCAAACTACAACCGTATTATGCTCTCTCATGTTTTACAAGGCAAAACAAATATGCAAGATATCATTATGAATGAATACAGTTGGTATGAAGAAAACGAAATAACTTTGTATACAAATGAAAAAGTTCAAAGTATTAACCGAGAAGAAAAAATTATTATTACAGAAAAGAATCGTACTCTTACATATGACAAACTCATTATCGCAACAGGTTCTAGTGCTTTTATTTTGCCTGTAGAAGGTTCTACTCTTCCTGGTGTAACAGGATTTCGAACTATTGAAGATACACAATTTATGATTGATACCGCTAATGAAAAGAAAAAGGCTGTTGTCATTGGTGGTGGATTACTTGGCTTAGAAGCAGCACGAGGTCTTATTGACTTAGGGATGGACGTACATGTTGTTCATTTAATGCCAAACTTAATGGAGCAACAACTAGATACGAAAGCAGCTTCTCTATTACGCGAAGATTTAGAAGCGCAAGGCATGAAATTTCTAATGGAAAAGAAAACTGTAAAAATTCTTGGTACAGACCATGTTGAGGGCATTCAATTTGAAGATGGTGAAGTTGTAGATTGTGATTTAATCGTAATGGCTGTCGGAATACGCCCAAATACGCAAATAGCAAAAGATGCTGGTTTAATTGTAAATCGCGGTATTGTAGTCAATGACTATATGCTAACAAATGATGAGTCCATTTATGCAGTTGGAGAATGTGCAGAGCATGACGGTATCGCATATGGACTTGTTGCTCCTCTTTATGAACAAGGTGCGATACTAGCAAAACATATAACAAATTTACAAACTGATGGATATTCGGGCAGTATCGTCGGTACGCAATTAAAAGTTGCAGGTTGTGATTTATTCTCTGCTGGTCAAATTTATGAAGATGATCAAACGAAAGCAATATCCATCTTTGATGAATGTAAACGTTCCTATAAAAAAGTATTAATTCGTGATAATAAAGTCGTCGGTATCGTTTTATATGGTGACACAGCTGACGGTGCACGTCTCTTTAGCATGTTAAAGAAGGAAGAAGATATACAAGAATATACACCAGCTTCCCTTCTTCACAAAGCTGGTGAAGAAAGTGAATTTGACGTTGCTACAATGAGTGCGGATGACACGATTTGTGGATGTAATGGTGTTACGAAAGGTTCAATCGTTCACGCCATTTTAGAACAAGAGTTAACGACTTTTGAAGAAGTTAAAGGCTGTACGAAAGCCGCAGGTTCTTGTGGTAAATGTCGTCCACTTGTGGAACAAGTTTTATCTCATACACTTGGAGATGCTTTTGATGCCTCAGCGCAATCTGCCGGTATGTGTGGATGTACACCTTTATCCCGTGATGAAGTCGTAGCGGCCATTCACGAGAAAGGCTTAAAATCTCCAAAAGAAGTACGAAATGTTCTTGGTTTTGCACATGAAGACGGCTGTTCGAAATGCCGCCCTGCTTTAAACTACTATTTACGTATGGCGATTCCAGAAGAATATGAAGATGATAAATCGTCCCGTTTCGTTAATGAAAGAATGAATGGTAACATCCAGCACGATGGTACATTCTCTGTTATTCCACGTATGTACGGAGGCGTTACAACAGCTGATGATTTAATGAAAATTGCTGAAGTTGCGAAGAAGTATGATGTTCCACTTGTGAAAATTACCGGTGCAAGCCGGATTGGCTTATACGGTGTCAAGAAACAAGATTTACCTAACGTATGGGCTGACTTACATATGACTTCGGGATATGCGTATTCAAAGTCTCTTCGTAATGTAAAATCATGTGTTGGCTCTCGTTTTTGCCGTTTCGGTACGAAAGATTCATTAGGACTTGGTATGTTGCTTGAACAATCATTAGAAATGGTAGATACACCTCATAAAATGAAAATGGGTGTAACCGGTTGTCCGCGTAACTGTGCGGAAGTACTGACGAAAGATTTTGGCGTTGTTTGTGTCGAAAATGGATATCAACTTTATATTGGCGGAAATGGTGGTACAGAAGTACGTGAAGCTGATTTTGTAATGATTGTCTCTACTGAAGATGATGTCCTTCGCACCGCTGCAGCTTACATGCAATATTATCGTGAAACTGGTATTTACGGAGAGCGTACCGCCTACTGGACAGAACGTTTAGGCTTCGATCATATAAAAGAAATATTACAAGATGCAAGTATGGTTACTACGTTAAATGAACGTTTCCAAACAGCTCGTAGAACATATACGGAAGCATGGGGACAAGCACTAGAAACGAAATCATTAAAAGCGATGTATGAAGTAGAAACTGTGAAATAAGGAGCTGTGATCTAAATGATACAAACGAAAGAAAAAATAAAAGTTATGCGTGCGGAAGACCTTGCTATTCAAATCGGTAAAGAAGTACAAATGAAAGGTATGTCTATCGCCCTATTCCGCCTTTCAAATGGCGATATTCGAGCTGTAGAAAATCGTTGTCCTCATAAAAACGGACCGTTAGCAGAAGGGATTGTGTCTGAAGAATTCGTCTTTTGTCCACTGCATGATTGGAAAATCTCACTACTAACAGGTGAAGTTCAAAAACCTGATGACGGCTGTATTCAAACATACGAAGTAGAAGTTATTGACGGTGACATTTATTTATACATGTAATTTTCGAAAGGAAGCCTCCTCTGGCTTCCTTTTAAATAAAAATTGATGAGGTGCAATTATGAACGGATATGTATATTTAGTTGGTGCAGGACCAGGTGATGAAGGGCTTATTACAAAAAAAGCGATAGAGTGTTTAAAACGTGCAGATATTGTTTTATATGACCGTTTACTAAACCCTTTCTTTCTTAGCTATACAAAACAAACATGTGAACTTATGTATTGTGGAAAAATGCCAAAGAATCATATTATGCGACAAGAAATAATTAACGCACACCTTCTTCAATTTGCGAAAGAGGGCAAAATTGTTGTCCGATTAAAAGGCGGAGATCCATCTATTTTTGGCCGTGTTGGTGAAGAAGCAGAAACTTTAGCAGCAGCAAATATTCCATATGAAATTGTACCAGGCATTACATCTAGCATCGCCGCTAGTAGCTATGCAGGTATTCCCCTCACCCACCGTGACTACAGTAATAGTGTCACTTTATTAACCGGACATGCAAAAGGTCCCTTAACCGATCATGGAAAATATAATTCATCTCACAATAGCGACACGATTGCCTACTACATGGGTATAAAAAACTTACCTACAATTTGTGAAAACTTACGACAAGCAGGAAAAAAAGAAGATACGCCAGTAGCAGTCATTGAATGGGGTACAACTGGTAAACAGCGCGTTGTCACAGGGACACTGTCTACCATTGTTTCTATTGTCAAAAACGAAAATATTTCTAATCCTTCTATGACAATTGTTGGTGATGTTGTTACTTTGCGGAATCAAATCTCTTGGAAAGAACGTAAACCATTGCACGGCAAGAAAGTTTTATTTGCAGCTGCAACAAATAAAAAAAGCGCAATAAAGCAAAAGTTACAAGAGTCCGGTGCAGAAATATATCAAATTCCAACTTTCAAAAAGAAAGAATACACAGTAACCTCTGAACAAATCAATAAGATTTTTAACGTTGATCGTCTTGTATTTTGTTCCGCTGACAGTGTAGACATCTTAATGCAATCATGCAGTAAATATCATAAAGATATTCGTTCCTTACAGGCAGAACTTCAGTATATGAACCTTTCTATTCAAGAAAAGCTCATGCAATATGGATTGTTCAGTAAACCTGCGCAATTTTCTTCGAATTCAACGATTTATTTAGGACGAAACATTAACCGAATTGCTGTTATTCAAGAAAAAATTGGTGCTGGTTCCTATATGATGACTCATGAGTACACAATTGATCATCGCTTCGATGAAATTCATTCACGTATTCTTTCTGAATTCTCATGGGATAGCATTGTATTTGAAGGTCGTGCTTCTATTGATACGTTTCTAGCAGAAATAAAACGCCTTGGCTTTATCAATATTCTTACTCTCCCATTCTCGTATACCGACGTTCCAACTTTACACTATGCAAATAAAGTTGGGTTTCATAACGTAGATCATCAATTACAAGAAACTCTTATGAAGAAAGACATGGTGAGACAATGAAAGGAATTGTATATGTTGGACATGGAAGCCGGCTACAAGAAGGTAATGAACAATTCATTCAATTTATTCAATCTGTTATGAAAGAGCGAAACGAAAGAATTCAAAAAATAGCTTTTCTAGAACTAACGACACCTACTATTTCGGATGCAGTTACAGAAACGATAATAGAGGGAGTAACTGAAATAATGATTGTACCTGTTTTATTATTTGCAGCAGCTCACTATAAACGTGATATTCCTTTGGAGATAGCGAAAATGAAAAATCAATATCCACATATCTCATTTTCAGTTGTACAACCTTTTAGTACGCATCCGCATATGGTTGAACTTGTAGTGAAAAGAATACGTGAAACTATGCCAATGCAAGGTAGTAGTGTTTTACTCGTAGGGAGAGGTAGTAGTGATTTTCAGCCGATACATGAGTTACAACAAATCGGAGCAGCTGTCGAACAAAAACTCAGTCTACCATTATCATGCTCCTTTTTAACGAAAGGAACCCCCTCTTTTACTGCTGAGCTAAAGACTATAACATCAACTGCATCCCATGTATATGTCATGCCCTACCTTCTCTTTACCGGATTATTACTTCAAAAAATTAAATTGCATACAAAAAAATATAATCACGTCACGACTTGTAACTGTCTTCAGTTTGATACATATATGAAACTAACATTATTAGAACGAATGGAGGAATGCATATATGTATAACATGTACCCTCTTATGTTTAATCTACAAAATAAAGTTGTCATGATCATTGGTGGAGGTAAAATTGCATATCGAAAAGCGTCTGGATTAAAAGATACAGGCGCTTTCGTCACTGTTGTCAGCCCAGAAATTTGCGAGGAAATGAAGGAACTTCCTTATATTACTTGGAAACAAAAAACTTTTAGTAATGATGATATTAAAGATGCTCATCTAATTTATGCAGCTACAAATCAACATGCTGTAAATATGATGGTCAAACAGGCCGCTCATGATTTCCAGTGGGTTAACGTTGTAAGTGATGGTACAGCATCATCGTTTCACACACCTGGTGTCATTCGAAATGATGAATATGTTGTCACTATTTCGACTTCAGGTAAGGACCCATCGTTTACGAAGCGTATGAAACAGGAATTAACTTCTGTCCTTCCTAAACTTATAAAAAGAATTTCTCGTACTCATAAAATGGAATCTATCACTTAGCTAAAATAGGAATTAACTGTGAACAAACGTTTTTTAGAGACGTTTGTTCTTTTTGCTTTAGTTTCGTTTTTTAGGATCAGACAAACAATTGGACAAGAATCTGTGAAGAAAAATAACAGCAACAATTACGGACAAAAAAGCCGTTGCTTGAGAGCAACTGCTTCAATACAGGTTTTATATTGGATATTCATCCAACCAAATTAGCGCTTGTTCATAATCATCAAAAAATCTCACAGATTCTTTCGTATTAGATTGTTGTAAATAATCCATTATCTCCCCCTCTTCAAGGAGAAATGCAATTGCCTTACTGTTATTCAAAATGATTTCATTGAAGAACTTCTCTTTCCATACTTTTTGAACAGAAAAATGATTTGGCGTGTATCCTTTTCTATCCACCAACAATTTGTATTTCCGCCCTTCAGAAATGAATTGCTGACAAACCTGCTCAAAACCATTAAACCATTCATACACATCATCTGTTTTTATATTGCCAACTAGATGGGTAACAATTATATCTCCTGAAACTGTTGTGCTGATATTCTGTTTACTCAACTTGGAATCCCCCTTAGTTACAATTTTGCGGAAAAACCGCATAAAATCAATAAAGAAAAAATTCTTACTTGACGCTCCCACCCCACTGCTATCAAACTAAGCTCATGTAACGTCAATTATAAACGGAATTTTGTCTTTTTTCGCCAGTCTATATGTAGATGCTTTAAAGATTTTCATACGAAATAACCCGTAACGAGTTTCCTTTTTTTGAATTAAGCCACTTGATTATCAGACACGGTACAATTGTAAACGCCCCCCATATATCATAGACTGTTTTCTTCTCATATCGATGGGGTTTCCGTCCATCATTTACCGCCTCAAATCTATTCGTTTTTGCACGTATATTCAAAACAAAATATATGACAAATAAATAACAACAGTTACTGTAATAATACTGAAAAGTGTTGAAAATAAAACGATTTGTGCATGTAATTCAGGCTCTATTTGATATTCCATAGCAATGGTTGATGTATTTCTTGAAGTAGGAAAAGAACTTGCAATAAATAATGATTGTGCAACAATACCATCGATGTTTAGTATGTATATTACGGCAAGTGCTAATAATGGTCCCATCAGTAACCTTCCAATTAAAGCCCATGTTATGACTCGATGGAAAAAATTAAGTTTAATGTTAGATAATTGTGCCCCTAGCAATATGAGTGCTATTGCAACAAAACCATTCGCAAGCTGATTAAGAGGTAACAAGATAGAATTAGGTATTTGAATTTTAAAAGATTGAAAGAGAACCCCTAATACGAGCGCATGAAATACAGGCAGTCTTAGAAATGATCGAATAATACCTCCGATTGTTTTTGTTGCTGATAGTAAGTTATATATCCCATATGAATAAGTTAAAAGATTCTGGAAAATAATAATAAAAATTTGAATGGAAACCCCCACTGGATTGTGACTGAAAATCAATTGACTTACTGGTAACCCATAATTACCGGAATTCATTAACGAAATGCTATTTTTTAGAGCTGCACTTTCTCCTTTTTCTAACTTCAATATTTTTGAAATGAAATGACTTACTATGATCAGACTCAGACTATAAAGCATTAAATAGTATATTATCTGGAGCAACAAACCTGTTTCTATACGAATATCATATATATTCACAAATACAGCCGCTGGCATTAAGCAATAAGTAATAAGTGTAGATAGCTGCTTTAAGTTAAATTGGAACTTTCTTTGTAAGATTGCACCAATTAGCATCAATATTAATATCGGTAATATTACGTCTAATATAATAAATACAAACATTTAAAACCTCATTCTAAATATATTTTAGTTGGATTAAACGCTTTACTAAATGTGGACACATTTCATTCATCGGAAAACACCCTTAGTTCTCAATAATCAGAAAACTGAAATCGATAATATGAAAATGCTCATCAAAAATTCTTATTTCATTTCCCTCCCCTCTCTTTTCTTTAACATATCAAATATAACTCATAAAGAAAATTATGGATTATTTATACAAATTCATAATTTTATCTTATCGAACTAAACTGTATTCTTTAGTGTAGTACTTTTTTCACAATATCCGTTAGCCTTACCAAAAAATTTGGCCCTAAAAAAAATCTGATACTGCAGTTACTATGCGAAGAATACTTATATCAATCCCATACTTGTCGCTTAAACCACCTAACACACCTGATACTTGTTTATCTTGAGTGGACTTATATTTTTTTCATCTAAACATCCCGATTCAATTAAATATTTGCATTCTAAAAATGAGTTCGATCTTTAGAATAGATTTAAGATTTCCTTCACTAATCTACCCTTTAAATGAATAACTTTTGACTTCTATATTTTAAAATAAAATTCCATAAGCCTTCTGTTTTTCATTTTAAAAACACATTCTTATAGAAAACAAGCGTTTATTGAGATATCAATAAAAACATGTTGAAGCCTATTACTAAAAGAACCATCCCAATATACTTTGGGATGGTTCTTTTTCCTTATTAATGATTCTTTAACATCACTAACAATTTCTCTTGGCTATACATCCATACTGTAATGATTAAACAAGCAAGTGCGACTTCTGATAGCGCCATAAATCCAATTGCATAATGACCTGTTAATTGGAATAGTAATGTTAAAATTAGCGGTGGGAAGAATCCTCCTAGTCCACCTAAAGCTGATACGAGACCATTTACAATACCAGCTTGTTCTGAGAAATACATTGGAACGAGTTTGAAGATTGTACCATTACCAATCCCTGCACAAAATGCTACTAGTAAGCAACCAAATGTATACACGTTCATACTAGGCATAAATGATAAAATAATACCTGATAGTGTTAAACCGATAAATACGAAGATTAATATTTTAAATGGATTAAACTTATCACCGAGCCAACCACCAATCGGACGCATAATTGTTGCGAGTACGATGAATCCGGCTGTCCGCATACCTGCATCTACTTTCTCTAATCCGAAATGAGATACTAGAAAGTTTGGTAAGTATACTGTAAATGCGACAAATGATCCGAATGTTAAAAAGTAAAAGATACATAAAAACCAAAGTTTCTCATTTTTATATACACCTTTTATTTGTTCCATTAATGGTGTATTCACTTTTTTCTCCTTACGATCACCTAATAAAAAGTTCATAAGTGCAAATGCTGCAAGTAAAACTAAATAACATTGTACTGTCGTTCTCCAGCCAACTGAAGTTGCAATGACAGGTGCTAAAAACGAAGTAATTGCTGTTCCGGCGTTACCGACACCGTAAATACCATTTACAAAACCGTGGCTCTCTTTCGAAAAGTATTTTGGTAAAGAGGTTACCCCTACTGAAAATACAGCTCCACCAATTCCTACAAATAATCCACCAATAATTAAATCCATCATAGAATTAGCAACACTAATATAAAAGACAGGAAATAACAATAGAATAAAACTAATAAAGAATAATTTTCTTGCTCCGAAACGATTCGTCCAATAACCAATTGGAATACGAAGAATAGAGCCTAAAATAACAGGTACTGCTGTGACCATAGAAATTTGTCCCGCAGTTAATGGAATATCCGCTTTAATATAAGGCATTAATGATGATAAAATGACCCATACCATAAAACCGATAATTAGATTAGAAGTTTGTAAACTTAATTGAAAATTAGGACTTTTCATCCTGTTCCCTCCTATGTATGCATAGTTATATTCATTCTCTCCAGCCTAATTACGTCCTAACATGATTAGGCTGAAAAGAATCAACCACCACTTACTGGCGGAATCATTGCTACGATATCGTCAGTTTGAATGATGTCATTCTCATTTGCATACTCTTCATTTATCGCGACCATAATCTCGTTTGAAATTGCTATGTTGTATTTCTTAATGAGTACTTCCTTCAGCTTCGCAACTGTAATATTTTCACAATCTATGTGCAATGACGACTTACTTACTTCTTCCTGTAAATGTGCAAATAATAGCACTTCAATCATATTCTCATCTCCTTTCTAGGCTCACCATTTGCATATGTTACCCTCTCTAACTGATCACCTATCCATGACTCACCATCTTCCCAAAACTCTTTCTTCCAAATTGGAACAATTTGTTTAATACGCTCCATAATATATTCGTTCGCCTCATATGCAGCTTTCCGGTGTGGTGTAGAAACAGCAACGACAACAGCAAAATCAGAAATTTGTAATGTACCAATGCGATGTGTAATAGCGACATATATCCCCGGCCAATTCTCTCCTACTTCAGTGCCAATTCTCTCAAGCTGTTTCTCCGCCATTGTCTTATAAGCTACATACTCTAAACAAAGTGTACGTCGACCTTTCGTAAATTCTCTAACAGTACCAATAAAAGTAGTAACCGCACCACACTCACGACGAATTACTTTGTTTGTAACTTCTTCAATTGAAATAGGTGTATCAATTACTTCATAATACGTATGTGTCATTTTGCACCTCTTATCTTTATATAAGTTAGCAACCTATTTTTCTATTACTTGTATGATCGAAGCGGCTCTTCCCACGGCCACTCACTTCCGTTGTTTGATTCTAATAACAGTACTGAAACAGTAATTCCAGCTTTAAATCCTCTCGTTCCCCCTGGCAAAACGATAAATGCATTCGCTTCTGCAAGTGAAGAAATTGCGCTAGATTTATCTAAACCAACTGGTGTAACTTGTAATTGCCCATCTACAATTTCCACTCTCCCTCTTACAAAACGAGTAAATGGGTTTGCTTTCGGAAAGTCTTTTTGTAAAATTGCCTCTGCACGATATATGTGCAAATCTTCCCTATGCAAGTATTTTCCAATCACTGGTCTAACATATAATTCACAACCGACATAACAAGCAGAAGGATTACCAGATAGACCAAATAGTAATTTTCCTTCTACCTCAGCTACAGTTGTCACACTTCCTGGTCGCATCGCTATTTTGTCAAAAAGTACATTAGCTCGTAATCTCTCATAGATGGCAGGTAAATAGTCATAGTCTCCTACCGAAACGCCACCAGTTGTAATTAAAATATCGACTTCTTTTATCGCTTTTTCCACAGTGTTATAACACGTCTCAAAATCGTCAGCGAATTGTCCATAATACCGTACAACTCCGCCTGCTCGTTCAATTTGCGCAGCTATCATATAGGAGTTACTATTTCGAATCTTCCCTGTCTTTAATTGTTCATGTACTTCAAGCAGTTCACTTCCTGTCGTTACAATTCCAATAACCGGCTGTTTTACAACGCGTACGGTACTATAACCAAACGTAGCAAGAAGTGCTGCTACTCCAGGATTAATAACAGTCCCTTTTTTCACCAGAATGCTATTTTGTTTTACATCTTCTCCTTTAAAAGAAATGTTATCCCCAGCAACAAAGGAGCGTTTCAATTTCATATAAGTCTTTTCGTTTTCTTCAAATCCTTCCGTTAGCTCTAACATAACTACTGTATTACACCCCGCAGGAATTGCCGCACCTGTCATAATACGGACAGCTTGAAATGCTTTCACATCTTCTGTAAAAACAAAACCTGCTCCAATTTCACCAATCACTTCAAACAGAATGGGATTACTGCTACTTGCTTCTTTCGTATCTTCTGCTCGAATCGCAAACCCGTCGTACGGAGAGCGATCAAAATGCGGGACATCATGATCTGCAATAACATCTTTTCCAAGCGTTCTACCGTAGCTTTCTATAAGAGAAACCTCTTCTATTTCACCCTGATAAGCATATTCCATTACTCGTGCAACTGCTTCTGCCACTGGAATTGGATTACGTTTTAATAACATTCTTTTTCACCTCGTTTTTGGAAAGTGAAACTCACTTTCTATTCAGCCTATATATTTTGCGTATAATCGTTTTGCTATTTTCACGTCATTTGTTCCATGAATAAATGCCCTACCGTCTGTAAATAAAACGAAACGATATTCATCAATTAGAAATGATAGCAAGTACGGCGTTTTTTGGACATGTACACTTTTATGTAATCGTTTTTCAATTTCCTCTAAATGAAGAACACGTTTTATCCCTGGACGGATTTGAACCGTATTCCGTCCACATAGCACTTCCGTTTTCATCTGTGCATCAAATGTTAAACTTGGATACGTTCGTGATTTCCCACAAGATGGACATGTATTTTTCTTCTGCCTATTCACTTTCAATGAGAGATACTGATTGTTCCAAATATCAAATGATAACATTGTTCCTCGCAGCGCCTCGAAATCACCCACCAATATTTTCATTGCTTCTGTCACTTGGTGAGCAACGACCATTTGTACAGCTGGCTGAATAATCCCCGCTGTATCACATGTTGCACCGCCCATAGGATGATCCATTAAGCAGCGAAAACATGGTGTTTTTCCTGGAAGAATTGTGTACGTTACACCATAACTTCCAATGCATCCACCATATATCCAAGGTATATTTTCTTTTTGTGAAATGTCATTTATAAGTAGACGCGTATCAAAGTTGTCAGTCGCATCCAATATGAGATCCACTTCTTTCGTTAACTCTTCCATTTCTTGCATTGTGACGTCCGTTACAACTGGTACAATTTCCACATCAGAATTAATCTTTCTTACATGTTCTGCCGCTGCAATTGCTTTCGGTTTACACTGGTGTGCATCTTCTTCTGTATATAACTGTTGCCGTTGTAAATTACTCCATTCAACGTAGTCACGATCAGCAATTGTCAATTTCCCAATTCCCATTCTAACAAGAGCCTCTGCATTTGCAGCTCCTAGTGCACCCGCACCGATTAGGAGCACATGCTTTTCTCTTATTTTTCTTTGTCCCATTTCACCAATTCCAGAAAACAACACTTGTCTTGAATAACGCTCTTGCATAAGAAATCCTCCTTTCACTATCCACCAATGTAAGACATTTCAACTTTTGGACGTTTACTTGCACTCTCAACCGTTCTTTCATCTGAATATCGATCTGTTCTATATCGCCATGTATGTTGTAAAATTTTTAATAGTGAGGCATCAGAAATATTTTCTCGAAGAAGCGTTCGCAAATCCGTTCCTTTTTCTCCAAATAGGCACGTAAAAAACTTACCATCTGCCGAAATACGGGCTCTCGTACAAGAAGAACAAAATGACTCAGATACTGAAGTAATAAATCCAACTTCGGCATCGCTTCCTACATATCGATACAATTTCGCAACTTCTCCAAAGTAACGAGGTTTAACAGGTTCAATTTGATATACACGATTAATTTTCTCTATTAATTGTTTCTTCGTAACGACTTGCTCAAAGTTCCATCCGTTCGTACTGCCTACATCCATAAACTCAATGAAACGTAACTGTATTTCTTGTTCTTTAAAATAACGAACCATAGGAAGAATTTGACTATCATTCATCCCTTTTTTTACGACCATATTTACCTTTACTTCTAATCCAGCTTCCTTCGCTGCTTCAATTCCTTTCAGTACAGGTTTCGTACTTACATTTCTTCCATTAATTTTTTGGAAGACATGATCCTCTATTGCATCTAAACTAATATTCACACGCTTTAATCCTGCTTCTTTTAGCGCCTTAGCTTGTTTTGCTAAATGAATTCCGTTTGTTGTGAGTCCAATATCTTGTAAGCCTTCTAGATTTGTAAGTCTTGCAATTAACGTCGATAAGTCTTTACGCAATAAAGGTTCACCGCCAGTAAGCCTAATTTTATTAACTCCCATACTTATAAATAATCTCGCTAACCTTTCTATTTCATCGAACGTTAATAAAAGCTCTTCCTTTAAAAAAGCGTAATCAGGTCCGAACACTTCAGCAGGCATACAGTATGTACACCTAAAATTACAACGATCAATAACTGAAATACGTAAATCTTGGAGTGGCCGCTTTAAAGAATCTTTTATGTTCTCGTGCATCTCTATCCCTTCTTTTCTGCTGCAATCCTTAGTAAGCTTTCATTTTTTTATTTGCCTTTATTATAAAAAAGAAGCTACATATTCAATGTGACTTTTCTCACATCACTTTCCCCATTCAAAAACTTTTCACAAATCCGTTCGCATTTTGTTCACATCTTCAGGCCATACTCTTTACGGTCATTGAAATTTTACATTATTTTTAAAATAGCTCTTGCATTTTCATCATATTTACACTCAAAATAGGAAATGTATTGCTTATAAGAAGAAAGGTGATTGCTGTGGCAAACAGTATGACATTATCTCAAGATTTAAAAGAATTACTTGCATCTGTTGAATATAAAATGCAAATTAAAAAAGGTAGTTTTATTTTTCAGGAAGGTATGGAGGCAACCGAACTCTATATCATCCACTCAGGAAAAGTACAAATTAGTAAACTTAGTGCTGACGGACAAGAACTAACACTTCGAATTTGTTCGGCATACGACATTATTGGAGAATTAACATTGTTCACGGATAATGCGAAGTATTTATTAAATTCAAAATGCCTTGAAGATGTTGAAGTAGGCGTTATAAAGCGTGAAGCGTTAGAAAAAGAATTACTCCAAAAACCAGCTCTTGTATTTGAATTTATGAAATGGATTAGTGAACATTTAAGAAGAATGCAAACGAAGTTCCGAGATTTAGTATTACATGGCAAAAAAGGTGCCCTATATTCTACTCTCATACGAATGACAAATAGTTATGGTGTTTTAAAGGAAAATGGTATTCTCATCGATTTACCATTAACGAATCAAGAACTTGCTAATTTCTGTGCAACTTCACGTGAAAGTGTAAATCGAATGTTAAATGAATTAAAAAAGCAAGGTACAATTTCTATTCATAAAGGAAAGATTACAATACACGATTTACAATTTTTAAAATGTGAAATTGCTTGTGAAGATTGTTCTGCTTCTGTTTGTAGTATTGATTAGCGTCTTATTTAGATACTTATACCTACAAAGAAAGCCGAGGTCTCCAATTAGATCTCGGCTTTCTTTATAAATTACGAAACATATAAAACTAAATTATTTTTTCAGCTCATTAGGAATACGTCTTCTGTAAATTACATAGCTACGGCTTATATATTTAATTGGGGCACTAAATACGTGTACCAGTCTAGTAAATGGCCATACTGCGAAAAGCCCCATTCCCGCAAGAATATGAATTTTAAACCATACTGGTACTTCCATCATATATTCAACTTTCGGTTGGAAAATAAAGAGACTTCGGAACCAAGGGCCAATTGTTGTACGATAATCAAATCCTTTTGAATCGATATTTAAAAATGTTGAAGAAAGTCCTGCTAGCATTACGATAAGTAATAAAATAAGCGCAATATAATCTCCCTTTGTACTCGTTGCAATGATACGTTTTACAGTTACGCGGCGGTACGTTAATATAATTAAACCGATGATAGAAGCAACACCTGCCGGAAGCCCAAAACTAATTGCTACTACATGATACATATGCTCAGAAATACCTATTGAACAGTATACAGCTTCTGGAATTAAAATCCCCATAACATGACCGCCAATTACGAACATAATCCCAAAGTGGAATAATAGACTTCCGATTCGGAGCATTTTCTTTTCTAATAGTTCACTAGATTTTGATGTCCATCCAAATTGATCATAGTTGTATCTAAAAATATGTCCACCGATAAAGATTGCAAAAATGATATAGGGAAACAATACCCATAGAAATTGATCCATCATTTTAACAACTCTCCTTTCTAATTTGTCTGTACACCCCATGTATCGATAGCGAGTAGAACAGCCGCAAGAATTGGTTCATACATACTACCTGCTTCTTTTAACTGAACGTGTAATGCTTGTATGTTCTCCTTGTATTTACTCATAATTGGTTCACTGTCTTGCTCATTTGCATTTGCAAAAAACTCAAGCAATAGCGGTAAATAATCAGGTAATTCTTTATCTGTTACTTCAAAACCTGATTTTTTATAATGCTGCTTTAACTCTAGTAATTCAATCCCTCTTTCTCTTTGTTCACCAGTGTTCATATACGTTAAATACATATTCGTCTTTTTACCAAAATCAAATGTATATACGTAACCATCAATGAGTTGATCGTTCGTTTTATTTAGCGCTTGTTTTATAAATGCTGTAAGTGAAGCTTTAACATCGTCCTGTTCAATCGCTTCCATCTCTTCTTGTAATTCAGTTAAAGTTTCTCTCCACCCGATTTCTGGGTAGGAGAGAAGAAATGAAGAACATGAAAAAGCAGTTTGTAAACTTTGTTTCATATTTTTCCGCCCCCATTATTTAAGAAATTGTCATACAAGAGCCTGGACCACCTGCGAATGATAAACCACAGCTTCCTTGTTCACTATATAAATCTGCAACTTGTTCTCTGTGAGATGTCGGGATAACAAAACGATCTTTATATTTTGCGATAGCAAGAAGACGATACATATCTTCTACATCCTGTTTCGTTAAGCCAAGTTCTTTTAATACAGCTTCATTTGGTTCTTTATTAATTTGCATTGCTCTCATATGCGTTCGCATAACAGCCATTTTTTTCAATGTAAGACGAATATGTGATTCATCTCCTGCAGTGAGTAAATTCGCTAAATATTGAATTGGAATACGCATATTATCAATAGCAGGGAAAATCTCTTCTGCTTGCCAGTTACTACCTTTTCCCTCCACCATATTCATAATTGGGCTAAGCGGCGGGATATACCAAACCATTGGCATTGTACGATACTCTGGGTGAAGAGGTAGAGCAATTTTCCAATCGATAATCATTTTATAGATTGGTGACTGTTGTGCCGCTTTAATCCATTCTTCAGGAATGCCTTGTTTTTTCGCTTCAGCTGCCACTTCTGGATCATTTGGATCTAGGAAAACAGTAAGCTGAGATTCATATAAATCTTTTTCGTCTTCAACAGACGCTGCTTCTTTTACTTTATCAGCGTCATATAGCATTACCCCAATATATCTGATACGTCCTACACATGTTTCTGAACAAATTGTTGGCATACCAGCCTCAATACGTGGGAAACACATTGTACATTTTTCAGCTTTATTCGTTTGCCAGTTAAAATACACTTTTTTATATGGACAAGATGATACGCAGAATCTCCAAGCACGACATGCATTTTGATCCACAAGTACAATCCCGTCTTCTTCACGTTTATACATTGCACCAGATGGACAAGATGATACGCACGATGGATTCATACAATGTTCGCATATGCGTGGTAAATACATCATAAAGACGTTTTCAAAATCTGTTTTAATTTCTTCTTCCATTTTCTTTACGTTCGGATCTTGTAATCCTGTTATATGTCCGCCTGCTAAATCGTCCTCCCAGTTTGGACCCCATTCAATTTTGTCGATAAATTCGCCTGTAATTGCTGATTTCGGACGAGCAACTGGTTGATGTTTACGCTGTGGGCTATTTGTTAATGTTTCATAATCATAATTCCAAGGTTCAAAGTAATCATCAATTGTTGGTTGATCTGGATTGTGGAAAATGTTCATAAGACGTTTCATTTTCGAACCAGATTTCAGCTGAATTTCACCATTTTTCAATTCCCAGCCGCCTTTATATTTATCCTGATCTTCCCATTGTTTCGGATAACCAATTCCAGGTTTTGTTTCTACGTTATTGAAGTACATATATTCAGCACCTGGACGATTTGTCCAGGTGTTTTTGCACGTTACGCTACAAGTATGGCAGCCGATGCATTTATCTAGGTTCATTACCATTCCGACTTGTGCTTTAATCTTCAAGCCAATCTACCTCCTTCAGTTTGCGAATTACAACGTTTAAATCGCGCTGGTTCCCAGTCGGACCATAATAGTTAAATCCATAACTTAATTGACCGTATCCACCAATCATATGTGTCGGTTTTACGTGAATTCGAGTTGGACTATTATGCGTTCCCCCGCGGTTACTTGTTAATTTCGTACCAGGTACGTTAATGTGACGATCTTGCGCATGGTGCATAAATGCCATTCCTCTCGGTATACGATGCGTTACAACAGCACGCGCTACAACAACACCGTTACGATTAAAGCACTCAATCCAATCATTATCTGCAACACCCGCTTCAGCAGCGTCCTCTTTATTCATCCAAACAGTTGGACCACCTCTAAATAGCGTTAACATCGGTAATGAATCGAAGTACATACTATGAATCGACCACTTATTATGCGGTGTTAAATAGTTTAGTGTAATCTCTTTCCCTTCTACTTCGGGCCGTGATTTACGGAACGGTTTATGTTGCAGAATTGGTTTAAATGTTGCCATCGTTTCACCAAATTCTTTCATCATGTCATGGTCTAAGTAGAAAGATTGTCGACCAGTTATCGTTCTCCAAGGGATAAGACGTTCCACATTTGTTGTAAATGGTGAGTAACGGCGTCCACCTTTTTCAGAACCTGTAAAGGCTGGAGAAGTAATTACTGTTTTTGGCTGTGCTGTAATTTGTTCAAATGTGAAGCATTCTTCTTCACGTTCTTCTGCTAAATCACGTAGTTTTAAATCCGTTTGTTTTTCAAGTGCTTCCCATGCTTTTACAGCCATATGACCATTTGTTGTAGAAGAAAGTGTTAATACTGCCTCAGCAGCATTTATTGCTTCTTTAATGTCTGGGCAACCTTTCGCAATAGTATCCGTTCGAACAACTCCTAATTTGCTCTTTAATTGCTCATACTCTTTTTCTGCTGACCAAGAGATCCCTTTCGTACCAATCGGTTGTTTTCCGGCATTTGGTCCAAGTGCTGTCATTTTGTCATAAATCGTTTTATAATCCCTTTCAACAACATGAATTTGTGGCATCGTTTTACCCGGGATTGGTTCACATTCACCTTTACTCCAATCTTTAATCTTGCCAAGTGGTTGCGCTAATTCTTGCGGTGTATCATGAAGAAGTGGTGTTGCAACAACTTCTTTCATTGGTTCAAGATCTATTTTCTTCGCTAAATCTGACACAGCTTTAGAAAGTGAAGTGAAAATATTCCAGTCAGAGCGTGCTTCCCACGGTGAACCGATTGCTGGATTAAAAGGATGCACAAATGGATGCATATCTGTACTACTTAAATCATGTTTTTCGTACCAAGTTGAAGCTGGTAATACGATATCAGAATACAGCGCTGTTCCAGCCATACGGAAATCTAAATTAATAAGTAAATCAAGCTTCCCTTCTGGTGCTTCTTCATGCCACTTAATTTCTTCTGGTCGTAATGAATCACTATCGTCATTCATTAATCCGTTTGTTGTACCTAGTAAATGTTTTAAGAAATATTCGTGCCCTTTACCGGAACTTGAAATTAAGTTCGCACGCCATACGAATAAGTTGCGCGGGAAGTTATTTTTGTTATCTGGATCTTCAATCGCAAATTTCAGTTCTTTTTCTTTTAGTTTTTGTGCAACGTATTTTCCGATTTCTTCTTGTGTTGTTGCACCAGCAGCAACAGCTTCTTTATATAGTTCAATTCCATTTTTCTCAAATGTAGGATAAGAAGGTAACCAACCAAGTCGCGCCGCTAAAACGTTATAATCACCGTGGTGTTGATAACGAGAGTTTCCTTCCACTGGTGATGCTAAATGTCCAACTGGTGTATCTTCATAGCGCCATTGATCTGTTACGAAATAGAAGAAAGATGTACCATTTTGTAATTTTGGTGGCCCTTGCCAATCTTTTGCCATCGCGATTGTTTGCCATCCTTCTGCTGGTCGTAATTTTTCTTGCCCAACGTAATGCGCCCAGCCACCGCCGTTTACACCTTGTGCCCCAACGAGAAGTACAAGATTTAAAACGGCGCGATAAATCGTATCAGAGTTAAACCAATGGTTAATACCAGCTCCGACAATAATCATTGAGCGACCGTTCGTATCCACAGCATTTTGTGCGAACTCACGAGCGATTTGAATAATAAGCTCACGTTTTACTCCTGTCATTTTCTCTTGCCATGCAGGTGTAAACGGAACGTCATCATTGAAGTCTTTCGGCTCTTGTCCGCCAAGCCCTCGGTTCACACCGTAATTTGCTAACGTTAAGTCGTATACAGTTGTAACGAACACTTCGCCTTCTTCTGTCATAACCTTTTTCACTGGAATTGTACGTTCTAGTACTTTGTTTCCATCATCAGAGAAGTACGGAATTTGTACAGTTCCAATCGATTCTTCCATTCCAAGTAAAGAAAGACGTGGATCAATCTTTTCACCTGTTTCTTCATCTTCTAAACGCAAGTTCCATTTCTTTTCGTTATCCCAACGTGAGCCCATTGTGCCATGAGGTGTTGCAAAATCATTCGTGTTCTCGTTCCAAAGAACAGGTTTCCATTCTCCTAACTTCGTTTCGCGTCCAATATCAGCAGCGTTTAAGAAACGATCAGCAACGAATTGATCTCCTTTTTGTTTCAATGTGACAAAGAAAGGAAAATCAGTATATTGCTTCGCATACTTTGTGAAATATTCCACTTGATTATCTACGTAAAATTCTTGTAAGATCACATGCCCCATTGCCATCGCAAGTGCACCATCTGTACCTTGTTTCACACTAATCCAATCATCCGCAAACTTTGTAGATTCAGCGAAGTCAGGACTGACAGAAACGACTTTCGTTCCTTTATATCGAACCTCTGCTAAAAAGTGAGCATCTGGTGTTCTCGTCATCGGTACATTTGAACCCCATGTCATAATGTAACCAGAGTTATACCAGTCACTACTTTCTGGTACATCTGTTTGATCGCCCCAAATTTGCGGAGAAGCTGGTGGTAAATCTGCGTACCAATCATAGAAACTAAGCATTGGTCCACCCATAAGTTGCATAAAGCGGCTGCCTGCAGCATGACTTAACATCGACATAGCTGGAATTGGTGAAAAGCCAACATTTCGATCTGGCCCGTATTTCATTACTGTATATAATAATGAAGCTGAAACGAGTTGTAACACTTCATCCCAATTCACACGAATGAATCCACCTTTACCACGCGCCTGCTTATACTTACGTGCTTTTTCAGGGTTTTCCACAATACTTTTCCAAGCATCTAGTGGTGACTCGTTATTTTGTAGTTCCTCTTGCCACATACTCCAAAGAACACCACGTACATACGGATATTTCACACGAAGTGGACTATAAATGTACCAAGAAAAACTTGCTCCACGTGGGCAGCCTCGCGGTTCAAAATCTGGCATATCAGGACCTGTCGTTGGATAGTTAAGCTCTTGCCCTTCCCACGTCACAATTCCATCTTTCACATATATATTCCAGCTACATGAACCAGTACAGTTCACGCCGTGTGTAGAACGAATTACTTTATCATGCTGCCAACGCTTTCTGTACACATTTTCCCATTCGCGATCTTCATATGTTTCTTGTGTATGATTATCGTTATAACGATCTATTGGTGAAAAATATTTTAAACGTCTCATTAGTGCTGAAGGTTTTTTCTTCATACTGTTCACTCCTTTAATACGTCTCTCTTACATACCCTTACTATAAGAGAGGTTGTAAAATACAGATGTGACATTTCGCACAGTTCAAGAGATTGTCAAAAATTCAGTAGAAAATAAGTTTGTGAGAAAATCTTGTGTTCCGTTGTGAAGATTATGGTTAATCTTAATTATTAGGAGAATGGTATTTTGAGGTATCGACTATTTTGCAAAAGAAAAAGAGTTTTGATATTATTTCAAAACTGCCATAAGGAAAAGAGTATAAATTGTATGTAAAAATATTTTTCCCAATGTTATTATTTTATATCGAGTCTTATTTTACATAAAACTACAAATCATTATTTACTGTATTGCCCTTAGTTACGGAAACAATTATACTAGATGTAATCGAAATAAATAATCTGAATATTCTCAGAATTTAAGGTAGAAGTTTTACTATCTACATATAGAATTAGAAATATGTCCACTAAATTGATTAGAAAACGATAATAACATTAGGAGGATTACGATGCCCCAGCTTGATTCATTACATCCCACTGTAGAAAAAATAATCAATAATATTAAAAAAATAATGGTCGGAAAACGAAAAGAAACAATCTTAGCTTTGACAGCTCTCTTAGCTGAAGGTCATGTGCTATTAGAAGATGTTCCTGGTGTCGGGAAAACAATGCTAGTACGTGCTCTTTCTAAATCCATTGATGCTGATTATAAGCGAATTCAATTTACACCTGATTTATTGCCGTCAGATGTAACAGGAGTTTCTATTTATAATCCGAAAGAGCTCCAATTTGAGTTCAAGCCTGGACCAATTATGGGGAATTTTGTACTTGCTGATGAAATTAATCGTACATCTCCAAAGACACAATCTGCTTTACTTGAATGTATGGAAGAAGGCAATATTACAATAGATGGCATTACAAGACCTTTACCAAAACCGTTCTTTGTCATGGCTACACAAAATCCGGTCGAATATGAAGGAACATATTCTCTACCAGAAGCTCAGCTCGATCGTTTCTTATTGAAACTAAAAATGGGATATCCTACACCAGAGGAAGAATTTGAAATTTTAAACCGGATGGAAAAAACAAATCCACTCTCTCAATTACAGACCATTACTACAATAGAAGAATTAATTTATTTACAACAAAGCGTACGGGTAGTAAGTATGGACAAAGCAATTAAGCATTACATTGTAAAGCTTGTTAATCAGACTCGTACGTACAGTTCTATACAGTTAGGTGCAAGTCCACGTGGCTCGATTGCTTTAATGAAAGCTTCACAAGCTTATGCATTTATCCATGGCAGGAATTATGTTATTCCAGACGATGTTAAATTTTTAGCTCCTTACGTTTTAGCACATAGACTCATTCTAAAAATGGAAGCAAAATTTGAAGGAATAACAGGAGAACAAGTTATCGGAAAAATCGTTGCACGAACTACCGTGCCTACTCAAAGGACGATGAACCCTTGATAAAACGAATGCTGCGAGCGCTATATCACGTTATCAAGTTATTGCTACTCCCTTTATGCCTAGTCTTAACATTTATATACGCTATGTTTCAAGGCGGGTTTGTCAGTTGGTTTTTGTTTTACAGCATAATTCCCATTGCTCTTTATTCGCTACTACTCCCCTTCTACGCTTTACGGGACGCTGAAGTAAAGCGAATAACAAACCAGAATGGATATGTAGTTGGAGAACAATTTGTAAGCACGATTACAATAAACAGAAAATTTCCTTTTCCCTTACTTTATTTAGTTATAGAAGATGAACTGCCACCACAATTTATAAGTTGTAAACAAACAAAGATGAATAAGGTAGTACTCTTCCCAGGATTGAAACGAAATATTTCGTTTCAATATGTTATTGACACAATCCCTAGAGGCGAGCACACTTTTTCAAGCGTTCGTGTCAAAACCGGCGATTTATTCGGCATGATAGAGAAAGAAGTAACTTTTTCAGTTCCAGATACATTTTTAGTCTATCCCCAGTATGTAGATATAGCATATCAACAATTGGAAAATCATTTCGAACAAGGAGCGCTTTCAGCAAATATAAATTCAGCAAAAGACTCTACAATCTCTGTCGGTGTCAGAGACTATAAACCTGGTGATCGCTTTTCATGGATTGATTGGAAAGCAACTGCACGAACAAACAATATTATGACAAAAGAGTTTGAACAGCAGCGCAGCCATAATGTCATGATATTCATAGACAGAACCGAGTCTCCTCTATTCGAATCAGTCGTCACATTTACTGCCTCTATCGTAAGGGCTGTCTTGAAACAAAATTCACCAGCATCATTCGTGTCTATCGGAAAAGAACAAACTATCTTCCCTTTAGACAATGGAGATACGCAGTTACAACAAATCCTTTGTCATTTAGCAAAAGTGCAAGCAGACAGTGTATTCCCGCTCTCCCAGAGTGTAGACATGGAACTAAGAAAAATTTATGAGCCCGTCACGGTTATACTCGTGACCAGTAATCTTTCTCCCGATATTCAAAAGGCGGCTGATTGTGCTGCTATAAAAAATAGAAAATGTATGGTTTTTGTCGTGAAAGAAAAAGCGAATCAACTTTCACACCGAGAAATCAGTATAATAGAAACTCTAAAAAAACGACAAATATTTGTAAACACGGTTTATGAAAACCGGTATACAAACGTGTTTTTTGAGGTGAGCAAATGATAACATTACAAACAAAATACAAGTGGGATACGAACAGATTCTTTATGCATGCATGTGTATTTCTTCTTTTACTAGAATGGCTAAGACCTCTTATAGGCATTACAAATGTAGGTAGATTAGATATTTTCGTAACATTTATAGGAATTTGCTTCGCTCTCTCTTTTTTTCAGACGAGGTGGCAGATTCCAATAAAAATTGTCACAGTCCTATTTATCATTCATTCCCTATATTATAAAAATGCTTTTATAAATCCATCTTGGCTAACAACATTCTTTTCTGATATGTCTCGAAATTCCTCCCTATTTTTCCAAGGGAATTTACTAGATATTTCTCCAGTTTTTCCGACGGTTTTATTTTTTCTCTCATTTTGGTTTTTGAGTTCTTTCACTTCATTTTGGATTATTCATAAAAAACGTGGGTTTCTATTTCTTGTATTGACTATTATTTATATCGCAACTTTTCATAACTTACATTTATACAATGCAAACTACGCTATTATTCGAACTGTTGTCATCGGATTTTTTATGCTTAGTCTTCTTCAAGTAGAACGAATAAAAGAGCGTGAACACTTACAAAATTATGCTAGGGAAATCTCAAAATTACTTAGACCACTTACAATATTTATTGTATTATTAGTAACCATCGCATACTTTGCTCCAAAATTTGGCCCTCAATGGCCAAACCCAATGGATTTTTTAAAATTCAACACATCTGAAGCAAGTAAAGAACAAAAAGTTTCTACAATTGGGTATGGTTTAGATGACTCGCGATTAGGTGGTCCTTTTAAGGCGGATCCTACAATTGTTTTCACAGCACGAACGCAAAACAAACACTATTGGAGAGTAGAAACAAAAGATTTCTATACAGGAAAAGGCTGGGAAATTTCTGAAAATCCGAAAAAGATTTCTTTTAAAAATAAAAACGACGTCGTAAGCTGGTACGAACAAAATACAAAAACGGAAACGACTGAGGCAACAATTACCATGCAAAAAAGTTACCCTCACCTTACCTATCCAGCAGGATTAGTATCAGTTGAGGCTTCTTCTGATGTATCATACAGTGTTGACCCGTTTTCAGAAAAAATTTATACAATGAATGAAGACTCTTCTACTACTTTACATTCGTATAAAGTAACATATGAGATCCCTGAGTTTTCCATAGAAAACTTGAAAGCTGTAAAAACAAATGAAGGTCAAGAAACAAACCCTTATTTTATGACAAAGTACACACAACTTCCCGAGTCATTACCACAGCGCGTAAAAGACTTGGCTGTCAATCTTACAAATGATAAAGACAACCGATATGATAAAGTATTAGCTATTGAAAATTACTTCACAGACAACTCTTTTACATACGAATCAACGAATGTCTTATTCCCTGCCAAAAGCCAAGATTATGTAGATCAATTCCTTTTCGATACAAAAAGTGGCTACTGTAATAATTTTTCGACGTCTATGATTGTACTACTTCGTTCTGCCGGGATTCCTGCTCGCTGGGTAAAAGGCTATACAGAAGGAACTCTTGACAATACACTTGCCTCTGCAGAAGGTGCAGATGTTTATACAATCACGAACGATAACGCACACTCTTGGGTCGAAGTATATTTCCCAGGATACGGATGGATTCCATTCGAACCGACAAAAGGATTTACTAATCCCTATAATTTTATAAATAATACGCCTGCTCCTATTTCACAAAATAGCGAAGCAAATAATTCTAATAACGAGCAAATACAACAACGAAATAATGAAGCAAAACTTAAAAGTTTAATAGAAAATACAGAAGAAGCTTCTACTAAAAAGGTCACAAATTCTAAAACTAGTTTTTCTTGGTGGTACGTATTCCTCTCTACGATACTAATTAGTATTATAGGATACATTCTCTTCACCACTAGAATGAAATGGATGACATTTCTTATTATTCATTTCTATAAATACCGAAAAAATGATGCTGTTTATCAAAAAGCTTACGGTGCACTTTTAAAACAATTTGCGAGAATTGGCATACCACGGAGTGAAAGTCAAACATTCCGAGAATACGCTCTCCATATCGATACACTTTACAACTCGGCCGATATGCAACAACTTACTGCCAGTTATGAGAACGCTATGTATAAACAGGAGCAGGCTGCAGAAGAATGGAAGAAATCTGTACACTTATGGGAAGTGCTTATGAAAAAAGCAGCTTCTCTACCTAAATCAGATGGCTTTGATACAGTTATTTAATCTTGAAAATGTGAGTTTATTAAAAAACGTCTCAAAGAACTACATTGTTCTTTGAGACGTTTTTTAATAAAGTGAAACTCCTAATTATTCACCAAGCACCTTCTCAATCTCAACTTCTAAATCTACCGGCTTCGTCTGCGGCGCAAAACGCCCTACTACTTTCCCGTCTTTTCCGATTAAAAACTTCGTAAAATTCCATTTCACTGCTTTCATACCGAGTAAACCTGGTGCTTGTTCTGTCATGTATGTATATAAAGGATGAGCCTTATCACCTTTCACATCCACCTTTGCAAACATCGGGAAGTTTACACCGTAGTTTAATTCACAAAAACTAGTAATGTCCGCTTCTGTACCTGGTTCTTGTCCCCCGAATTGGTTACAAGGAAATCCGAGTATTTCGAGTCCTTGGTCTTTATATTTATCATATACCTCTTGTAATCCTTTATATTGTGGTGTGAAACCACATTTGCTAGCTACATTGACAATAAGAAGTGCTTTTCCTTTGTAATCTTTTAACGATTTTTCTTCACCTGTAATTGTTTTAGCTGAAAAATCATAAACTGTCATTGTCTTTGCCCCTCTCTTCACTATCATTCTATGTTTATACTATACTACATTCGTGAATATACAGCTCTTATTACGTACTTATAAGTTGCAATGATAGCGCTTTATTTCTGTTCGAAAATTCGACACAAACTACTAGACTTTTATGATGGAAAGTTTTACAATTGAAATGTGAACAAAATGTGACAGTTTATATTCCATTATAAAAGAAAAGGATGGTGTTCATTATGAAAACTGCACAACATGAAACGATTTCAAATCGCGAGTTTTATTTCGTACTATATATGATGTTATTGTATGTTACTGGCTGGGTAATCGATGTAAATGGTTTATTCTTAAGCTCCTACTTTAATTTAGCAGGAGAGATTATGCTTCCATTAGTAGGCGGGATTGTTGGACTGTTCATTATGTCTATTAATAAACAACAAACGAAATAATAATATTACAAAAAGGCAGAAGACGAGCTTCGTTTTCTGCCTTTTTTCTATTTTAGCGTATAATAAAAACATGCAGTATATAAGGAGTGGTAACTATGAAAAAAGTAGAGCAATTATCTTCTCACCTATATCTTATTGATGATTTCGATTTACAGCATAATGAACGAACAGGTACGTACGTTTTATTAGGTGACGATATTACTTTAATTGAAACTTGTGCAGCCCCTTCTCTTCCGTATATTTTAGACGGCTTACAACAATTACATATTGATTTAAACGATGTTAAAAACATTATCGTTACACATGTGCATTTAGATCACGCTGGCGCAGCTGGTTTAATGATGGAAAAGTGCCCAAATGCTACGTTATATGTGCATTCTCGTGGTGCTCGTCATATGATTGATCCAACAAAACTCATTTTAGGTGCAAAAGCTGTCTACAAAGAAGATTTCGATAAACTCTTTGACCCAATTCTTCCAATTGAAGAAGAACGTGTTCATATTGTACAACATGGTGATACGTTAAAAATTGCAAAAGACCGCACCCTTACATTTTATGATACACCAGGACATGCGAAGCACCATATTAGCATTCACGATTCATTAACAAACGGGATTTTTACTGGCGATACAATTGGAATTTATTATAGAGAACTCGCAGACGTTGATGTAGAGTTATATCTACCATCAACGTCCCCTTCACAATTCCAACCAGATGCGATGATTGCTTCTAAAAATCACATTCAAAGCATGAATGTAGATACTATTTATTTCGGTCATTACGGCGCATCCTCTCATGTTACAGAAGTATACAATCAATTGGAACATTGGCTACCTATTTTCGTTCAGACTGGTAAGGAAGTCTTTGACAAGTATAATGATTTCGATGAAGCGACTAAAGCTTTACAAACTTTGTTAATGGATAAAATCTCTTCTCATCTTACAAAGTTAAACGTTCCATCAGATCATTCCGTTTATAATATTTTACATTTAGATATAGAAATTAGCGCAATGGGCATTATTGATTATTTCACGAAGCAAGAAAAAGCAAACTCCACTATTAACTAACAGTAAAAGAAGAGATATACAACAGTAGTTATTGTATATCTCTTCTTTTTTTGAATATATTTTGAGTAAAGGATGGTGGAATATAATGCAAAAAGTGATGCTATACCTCTGCTTCACATTATTTATCGTCTTATTATTATTTGTAGGAGTAAAAATTCAATTTTATTTAGATACAGATGCACAAGTGAACTTTAACGTTTATCCAAGATTATTCTACTTTACACTCTTCCCTCTTATAGTTGGCATTTTATTACGATTCCTTCAATCTATTAATCGCGAAACGAGTAAACAAAACTGGAGCTTTCAACCGGATAAATTTATTGCTATTACAGTGCCTACACTATTCATTTCCTTTTCCCCAGCACTACTCTTTTCACCACTTGCCGAATACCTACCTTATTTAGTTAATATTATTCTAATAAATACAACTTTTGTTACGATTATTAGTTTAATAGCTGGTTATTCCCTTTTAGATTGTTTTATACAAAAGGATCATGCAACGATGAAAAAGTATAATTGAATACTTTATTTTCTTTCAATAAAAAAAGCTCGAAGCTAAAGCTTTGAGCTTTTTACTTATCGCACCTTTTCATTTACATACTCCATAAACTGCTCTGCTTTAATAAATCTTTCTTTGTACGCCTCAGGTACTTCTTCTATTTTTATTGCACCAGTTGATTTTGTCTTCACTCGTACTATTTCATGTGTCATTAAAGCTTCCATATAGCGATCAAACTCTTCTTGCGTTAATACTTCTTTACTAGATTTATGACCATTTAATTTATCAAAGTATGGTTGAAGGCCCATACTTACCTTTTTCATTTCTTCTCTTTTTGCTGGTGATAATCCATCATAATCTATATTACCATTCGAATCTCCGTACGCAAGCTTTGCATTAGTTAATTTTTTCAGTTCTTTTGTAAACTCTTCATATTCCTTCGCACCCATTTCATCTTTCGCTTCTGATAATTTTGCATTAAAACGCATGTACGTTTCTAATGTCATTGCTCCGGCATGTTTTTTTAAATTCTCAAAAGATCCATATATACCATCCGCCATAATAGATTGGTACGCAAAACCTGTCGTCGGGATTAAAAGAGCTGCTGCAAGTACTCCTGCGATAAGGCGTTTCTTCCTCTTACTCCCGCCGTGCTTCATTTTTATTTGCACGATTACTTTTTCTTTTAAATCCGGCGGGGCAACAATACCCTTTGCTTCTTCTTGTATAGATTCCCTAACTCTACAATCTAAACTCATTTCACATTCCCTACCTCTCCTAAAAAAATTTCTTCTACTTGCTCTTTTTGACGTAGTTTCTTTAATGCCGCATGAATTCTAGATTTCACTGTACCGATTGGAATATGTAATATTTGTGCTACTTCTTCTTGTGAATAATCGTGTAAGTATCTTAAGATAATAACTTGTTTCAATTTATACGGTAATTTATGAATGAGTTCGATTAGTTTTTGGTTTGATATTTTACTTACAACATCGTTAGAAAAATCAATTTGCACTGGCTTTCTTTGCTCTTCTGCTTTTTTTATAATTCGTAGTCGCATCCATCTCTTTCTTCTATAAGAATGAATTTGTTTAATCGCAAGCCCAATTAGCCAAGGGCGAAATGGCTTCTCGCTATCATATTTACGAAGCGATTCATATAGCTGTATGTATACTTCTTGAACGACATCATCTACATCCGTTTTATCTTCAATTAAAAAATGTGCTGTTTTATATACTTCTTGAATCGTTACATCATACAATTCGCTATACGCTTCTTTATTGCCTGATAAAGTTAATTGAATTAAATGTGCGTAATCTATTTCACCCTTCATATTCCAGCCCTCCTTTGTCTTACACTATATATTGGCAGGTAATTCATATTTCGTTCGATTTTTCCGAAAAAGTTTTTTATATAAATTAATATAATGATCCACTGAGTTCATAAGCTTCACTTATAACCACACATAACTATTATATAATTTTCCAATTTCTGATAAAGATTTAAAATAATTTATATAGTCAAATTTAGGAGGACATATAATGAAAGCTATCGTTGTAACGTCGTTCGGTGGTCCTGAAGTGATGAAATATACAGATTTTGATATACCGGCTATTTCAGAAGATCAAGTTTTAATTCGCGTAGTTGCTACTAGTGTAAATTTCGCTGATATTAAATCACGTTATGGCAAAAAAGGAAATAAAGCACTACCTTTTATTCCAGGTATAGATGCCACTGGTATTGTAGAACGTGTCGGTTCTCATGTGAAAAATATTCACCCTGGACAACGTGTCATTGCTTTTCCTCAAAATGGATCTTACGCAGAATACGTTGTTGCAAATGAAAATCTTACTTTCGTTTTACCCCATGAAGTCGACTTTCAAACTGCAGCTGCTTGTCCGATCGTATCTTTTACAAGCTATAATTTACTCGCTAATGTTGCAAGGATTCAAAAAGGTGAATCTGTACTCATTCATGCAGCTGCTGGCGGGATTGGTACTACAGCAATTCAACTTGCAAAACTATTAGGGGCTAGGATAGTTATCGGTACTGTCGGAAGTGAAACGAAAAGAAAAATCGCTTTAGATGCTGGAGCTGATTATGTAATTTGTCATCAAGCTGAAGATTTTGTAGAGAAAGTCAATGGGCTGACAAACGGAGAAGGAGTGAATATCATTTTGGACTCTATTTCTGGAACTGTTTCTGAAAGAAGTTTAAACTGCCTTGCTTATTACGGTCGCCTCGTTCATTTCGGTAATGCTAGCGGTGAAATTGGTAACTTTCAAACGAAATATTTACATGCAAGTTGTCGCTCTATACTCGGTTTTAGCTTTGGAACCACACGAAAAAAGCGTCCTGAACTGCTCCAAGAAACTGCAAATGAAGTTTTCCGTTATTTGCGTGACGGACGTTTACAAATTAAGGCTACGAAATCTTTTCCACTTCAAAATGCAGGGAAAGCACATGAATGGGTCGAAAGTAGAAAAAGTACAGGGAAAGTAATACTAACTGTTTAGTCCTCTTCCTGAAATGAATAATGGAAACAGAGGTGGCATTCATGGGATCACGAATTATGCATGTTATTATCGCTAGTGGTATTGCTAAAAAACTATCAATTCACGATAAGACTTCTTTCTTACTTGGAGCTGTAGCCCCTGATGCTGTTCATTCAAAAAAAGAAAAAGGAACCTCACATTTTTATGCCGGTACAACGAAGAACTATACGAGAAGAATAGATTATGATTCATTTTTTCATAAATATGAATCACATATAGATTCCCCATTTATTTTAGGCTATTATACCCACCTCATTGCCGATGATAATTGGCTAAGTGGATTTTTTCTACCTTGGCTAAAAAATAGAATAGAGAATGACGAAACTATCGCACCCCTGTACTATAACGATTTTAAATTGTTAAATGCAAAGTTGCTTCATCATTACGATCAAGAACAACAGCTTTTCTCTCTTCTCAATCAAGAGGCTCACATTGTGGATATTGAAGAGGTTTCTAAAGAAAACGTTTTAGCTTTTCGAAAGTATCTTTTTGAAGATATGTTGTATCCAAAGCAACATTTGCATGAAGACTTACAGGTATTTACGTTTGACCAAATCGTTGGCTATATTGAGACAGCGATTGAAAAAGGAGTATTTTTTATTAAACAACTCTCTAATGAAAAATCCACTTCAAAAATTTAATCCTCCTCAAATATATTTGAGGGGGATTTTCACATAGCAATATTATTATTGGTTCTTCTCCATAACCGCAAAATAATTCCCTTCGCTATCAGCAAAGTTAAACACTTTACCAGAAGGCATAGTTACCATTTCTCCAACAGTAACATTTTTATTTGTTAAATCTGTATATAATTGATCAAGATTTTCTGAGAAGAACATTAAGGACGGTGTACCAAGATTCAATTCTGGGCTCATTTTAGAAATAACTTCTTTATTATGTAATATAATGCTCGTTTCTGCACCGTTAGTCGGAGCAATTTCAATCCATCTCATTCCTTGTTTGTTATCTTCCTCTGCTACTACATGAAACCCTACCTTTTCCGTCCAAAAATTTACTGCCTCATCTTGATTATTTACATATAACATAATTTGTCCTACTTTATGGATCATTACATTTCCCCCTAATGGTTTTTATATTCTATGTAGCTTTCTACAAATACTATCGTTATTCCTTTTGAGTTGGTATGTACTTCTTTGCAAAATTTATCGACTGACTCATCCCATCCAGTTCATCAAAATAATCATTTCTTTCAATCATGTTATATCCGGCGAATCCAATTTTATCTAATACTTTGAAGAATATATCGAAATCTACTTCACCATTCCCTGCTGCGACTTCTATATACTTAGTTGAACGATCACTTTTCACTTCTTTACAATCTTTAATATGAGTTTGTACTATATAATCTTTTAATAGTAATAAACCTTCTCCCGGATTTTCATTTACATCACTTATTAAATTTGCTGGGTCAAAGTTAACAGCTAGTCCTTTCGAGTTTGCAGTTTCTAAAAATCGTTTTAATACTATTGCTTTTTCAGATCCCGTCTCAATGGCGAAGAATCCTCCAAATCTGAACGCTAAGTCCCCTATTTCATTACAAACACGTAGCATTTTATCATAGTACTCACTATTTTCATCATCAGGGATTTTCCCAATATGGGCTGTTACTACGTTAGCTCCTAACCCTAACCCTTTATCAGTAATATATTTAAAACTCTATATTACACATTCAGCTTCAGTTCCTATTATTCCACTTTCTCCGAAGCTAATTGCTAATGACGGGACTTGAATCTCATTAAAAGATAAGTTTTCTTTTAAAGTGTTCCATTGTACCTTTGAAATGTTAGCTAAGTTGAAAGTCGGATTCATAGCATATAATTGAATATATTCTAAATCCCATTCCCTTGCTTTTTGTATTCCTTCGTTTACTTCAATATATTTTGTATTCAAAAACATTCCTAATTTCCTATCCATATGTGTACCTTCTTTTTATTATTTCGTGTCAGTTTAATATTCGACTTTTTTATATTATTTCCTCGTATAAACCAAATAAATAAACTACCCTTTTTTCGATACTCCCAGTAGAAGCATATATATGATAGGCACATTAAAAACACTAATACAATTCCCATTATCACTTGTTTACAAACAAAAAAGACGTAACTACAAATAGTTACGCCTTCTCCATCATTTATCTAGGCTTTTTCTTCCCAGTAAATGCTGGTTTCTTTTTCTTTGGTGCTTTCGGTTTCGTTTCTACAAATGATCCTTTGAACATTTCTTGCTTCGTAAATACGATGCCTAGTTTTTTCGCAAATTGCAGTAATTTGCGCTCTTCTTGTGGTGTTACAAGAGATACGACAGTTCCTTCTTTGCCCATACGTCCAGTACGGCCTGAGCGGTGAATATATTGGTCTACTGTGTCTGGTAACTCTAGATGAATTACATGTGTTAAATCGTCAATATCGATACCGCGCGCTGCAATATCAGTAGCAAGTAGAATTTCTAATTTCCCTCCGCGGAAAGCACGCATTGTCGCTTCACGCTCTTGTTTACTTGCTTCTGCATGAAGAGCCGCCGCTTTCATTTTACGGAATTTCAATTTCTCAGTAATTTCATCTAAACGGAATGGATCGTTTAAGAAAGCAACTGCTTTTACATCGCCCATATGCATAATTCTTCTTACGTAATCATTTTTTTCGCGTCGCTCACAAATGATATACGTATGCTCAACTAAGCTTTTTGATTCTGCACGTGTTACACGTACTAATTGTGGTTCCACTGCTAAATCACGTGCCGCATCTTCTGCCGCTTTTGTCATTGTCGCCGAGAAGAATACTAATTGACGATCGCGCATCGTTGATTTAATTACATCTTGCACTGCGCCCATCATTTTTTGCTTTACAATTTGATCAAACTCATCAAATACAATTGTTTTTACTTCATGCATTTTTAGCTTTTTCATACGAATTAATTCTAAAATACGGCCTGGTGAACCGACAATTACTCTTGGGTGTTTCTTTAATTTTTCAACTTGGCGCTTAATATCTGCACCACCAATTAAAGATGCACCTGAAATTTCAGTTCCTGCTGTAAACTTTTGAACCTCTTCATGA
Source organism: Bacillus sp. BR3(2024) (assembly GCF_039134555.1). Lineage (NCBI taxonomy): Bacteria > Bacillati > Bacillota > Bacilli > Caryophanales > Bacillaceae > Bacillus > Bacillus sp. BR3(2024). The sequence goes on along the minus strand of NZ_CP152433.1, from coordinate 1,933,227 downwards.
ATTTGCATTACAAGTTCACGTGTTGGCGCTAAAACAACAACTTGTGGCTGTTTTACTTCAGGATTAATTTTATGTAAAAGTGGTAATAAGTACGCTAATGTTTTTCCTGTTCCAGTTGGAGATTCAGCTATAACGTCTTGTCCTTCTAAAATAGTTGGAATCGCTTGTTTTTGAATTTCAGTTAACTCTTTAAAACCAGCCTTCTCCCAAGCTTGTTGTAAAAATGGTTGCATATCTTTTATCATTTGTTTTTCTCCTTTATCTCTATTTTTGAAGAAAATGCTGTATTGTTCGCACCGTTTCTATCATGTGTGAAATAACAGCTATTAAATCATCAACATGGTCTTCTGTAATCGCTTTTTGAAATAGAACCTCTACCTTATTATGATATGAAATCGCTTGCTTATTATATTCGTATGAAACTTTCTGCATAATCATTCTTTCTTTTCCCCATATAGAACGCATTAATGTTTCAATTTCTTCACATTTTACTTCTGGTTGTTCTAACGGGAATGAAAATGCTAGCTTCATCTCACAACCTGGTGTAAACTGAGGCACTTCTAGTATTTCACCAGACAAGTTCTTTGCATCCACAGATAATGAAAATGTTGCTTCTACTAATGGTTCAAACGGTTCTGTTAATTGAAATGAGATATGATATATACGACTTAATGAAGCAAGATCCATCATATCTTTTCGATCTGTTACAAGAATATCTCCATGTAGATCAAAATCATACACAGCACCTTCTACGATTACTTTTAAATTGTCAAAAGCAGTTGGATCAAACATAATTTCCTCCAAAAAACAGGCGCCTTTCGATGGAAAGGCGCCACTTGATGTATATATAGTTTACAGATAAACGAGATGAATTACAACCTTTTAGAATAAACCTACTGCTTTTCCATCTTCATTTACATCCATTTGAAGTGCTGCTGGCTGTTTTGGAAGACCTGGCATTGTTAACATTGTACCTGTTAACGCAACGATAAAGCCTGCACCGATCGATGGTTTTAACTCACGAATTGTAACGATAAAGTCAGATGGACGACCTAATTTTGTTGCATCGTCAGAAAGAGAGTATTGTGTTTTCGCCATACAAACTGGTAGATTACTCCAACCTTCTCCTTCATATTGAGCTAATTGCTTACGTGCTTTCGGAGCAAATTCAATATCTTTTGCGCCATATACTTTTTGAGCAATTGTACGAATTTTTTCTTCTAATGGTAATTCTAATTCATAAAGTGGTGCGTAGTTGTTTTCACCTTTTTCGATTTCTTTTAGTACTTTTTCAGCAAGGTCAACTCCGCCTTGGCCACCTTTCTCCCAAACTTCTGTTAAGGATACTGCATAGCCACGCTCATTACACCACTCTTGTAAGTATGTAACTTCTGCATCTGTATCTGTAATGAATTTATTAATTGCAATTACGAAAGGCACACCGAAGCTTTGAATTGTTTCAACATGCTTCTGTAAGTTTTCCATACCTTTTGCTAATGCATCTACATTTTCTTCTTTTAATTGATCTTTTGCAACGCCGCCATGCATTTTAAGCGCACGAATCGTCGCAACAATAACAACTGCTTCTGGTTTAATGCCAGCTGCACGAGCTTTAATATCTAAAAACTTCTCAGCGCCTAAATCAGCACCGAATCCAGCTTCTGTAATAACATAATCACCTAATTTTGCTGCCATTGTCGTAGCGATAACACTGTTACAACCGTGAGCAATATTCGCAAATGGTCCGCCATGAATAATAGCTGGTGTATTTTCTAACGTTTGTACTAAGTTCGGTTTTAATGCGTCTTTTAATAATAGTGTCAAAGCACCTTCTACACCTAAGTCTTTAACCGTTACAGGTTGATTTGCAAAGTTATAAGCAACTACGATGCGAGATAGACGCGCTTTTAAGTCTTGAATATCTGTTGCAAGGCAGAACACGGCCATAATTTCAGATGCTACTGTAATGTCAAAACCGTCTTCACGTGGTACACCTTGTACAGGTCCACCAAGACCAATTACTACGTTACGAAGGGCACGATCATTTAAGTCAACACAGCGTTTCCAAACGATTTTACGTGTATCAATTCCAAGTGTGTTTCCTTGTTGGATATGATTATCAATAAACGCTGCTAATGCGTTATTGGCAGTTGTGATCGCATGGATATCTCCAGTAAAGTGAAGGTTAATGTCTTCCATTGGTACGACTTGTGAAAAACCGCCACCTGCTGCTCCGCCTTTTAATCCCATCGTTGGTCCAAGAGATGGTTCACGAAGTGCAATTACTGTTTTCTTACCAATTTTGTTAAAAGCTTGACCTAAACCAACTGTTACTGTTGATTTACCTTCTCCAGCTGGAGTTGGGTTAATTGCTGTTACTAAAACAACTTTACCGTCTTTCTCATCTTGTAAGCGCTTAAAAATATCAAGAGATAACTTACCTTTATAATGACCGTATGGCTCTAATTCATCTTCTAAAATATTTAAATCAGCTGCAATTTCTTGAATCTTCTTCATACTCGCTTCTTGTGCGATTTCAATATCGGATTTCACTGTTGTAGTAGTTGTCATATACCCTAGTCCCCCTTTAATTGGTTCTGATGATATTGTATCAGTTTTTTGTATTTTCTGCACTTATTTACCTCCTAAAAATTCTTTCATTTCTTTATACGTTTTTTAACATAAATACCCATAAGAATGTTAACGATTGTTGCAACTCTGTAGGTAGTTGACCTAACATCTTCTCATTTACTCCGCGCTTATATACGCCGATGCCATCTACAACTTCAAAACCTTGTTCTTTCGCTAACTGTTCAAATTCCCAAGGCATCATTGTATTACAAACAACGTCTTTTCCGTACAAGCGAGGATAACTGTTCTCTCGTGGCTTTGCTGTCGGTCCTAAAATTGCAATACATGCATATCCATCTTTCTTTAACACACGCTTTATTTCATTTAATGCTCGTAATGGCTCTTCCGTCCATTCTAAAGAATTAATTGCCATAATTGATTCAAATTGCTCATTTTCAAATGGTAATGCAGAAAGATCTCCTTTTATAAAAGATAAATTTGGTCCTTCTCCGCGCTCCTTACCTTTTTGAATCATCACTTCCGATAAATCTACTCCCACTGCTTTATAGCCTGCGCGACTTAATTTATATGTACCGTACCCATCACCGCATCCAACATCGAGCACTTGTGCGTCTTTCTTCACATACTGTTCAAAAAACGGAATAATTGTACTCCTACTCCCGCTGTCCCACATCTCTTGACTATTTTGATTCCAAAACTCCGCACTACTATCCCATTTCTTTTCTGCTGATTCATGCCAATTAAATTTCGTCATACATTCCCCTACCTTCACGCTTTATCACTCATTTCATTCTACATCATTTTCCAAAATTCCTGTTTTATCCCGCTTGCAGTAAGACACCTACCTCAAAATTCAATGGATGCGGATCAGTTAATGGGAGAGAACTGCTCATAAAAATCCAATTGTTGCTGGCTGATAATCAGTCCTAGTGGAAAAAATCCCACACTTTATCTTCAATAGGAGATGGATATGTTAACGATGGAATGCGTATTCTCCAATTTTTGCTTTACTTGGGTTTAACTCATACTCATGCTCTTCTCATTTTGAAAGATACTATAGATACACCCAATTGAAAGAGAGGGATGTACATGCGAAGAAAGAGAAATCATCATTTTAAAAGTGGTGAAAAAAACGAAGAGTATGCAGCTGAAATATCACCAGCTGGCATTCCAATTAGACATAAGCGTAAAGAAATTGCAAATGAGATAGAAGGTACAAATACCGGTGCAATGGTAGGCTATGTCGCTTTATTTCTTTCGTTATTCTCCATTGCTTTTTATCCAGTTACGCTCGGCTCCCTAGCAATTTTAGTTGGCCTATTAGCTGTCAATTTCGGAGCAAGAACACTTGGATATACAGCCATTGGTTTTGGTAGTTTTTCTGTTTTATTTACTTTACTTTATCCGCTTGCTTTGTCAGCGTTTTAAAAAAACACACCAAGTCATACTTGGTGTGTTCATTCATGATACAACATAATATGACCGCATCCACAACAATGTTTCGCTGTAATTTCTTGAAACACTGGATAATTTTCTTCATCTCGATGCTCAATAAATACTTTTTCAAATCGATACATGTTTGGTGCATATGCCCAATCTTGTTTCGTACGTGCATATAACGTTGAGGAAAAAAACTCCTCACCGCCACAAACAATACATGTGTTCTTCATCAATACCCCTCCTATGCTTGTCTTACTTCATCTATATGAACATAAGCATAAAAAAAAGACCTTCTATTACTAGAAAGTCTTCTCTGAAACAAAAAGAAATGTACCAAACATTCCTACTCCGCTATATTCTTTTGAAACACCAGCTTCTGTTTTAAATGTTTGCTTTACAGTCATAAAGAATACACCATTTCGTGCATCTGTACTTTCAAATTGTAGTTTTTCTTTTTTACCATCTACATTTTGCGTGCATTCAAAACTACTCTCATTACAATTCAACGCATACTTATCCTGTACATACACTTTAAAATCTGATTCTTTTGGACAAGTTATAAGTAATATTGCCACGAGAATAATACTTATAATACCCACAATTGTATAATATTTCTTCATTTGTACTCCTTTCAAATGACAAGAAAACTTGACTTCATACGCCAAGTTTTCTTAGTCAACAACCCATTGCCACTCTTGTTCTTTCTTATCAAAAATGAGCCAACCTGTTTCTGTTGCTTCCTCTTTCAATTCATCGATATTATCTAACACCTCATCCGTACTTTCATACGAACCAACTACATATACCGGAATTTCAAGACCTCTTCTTGACTCAATCTTCCCTGCTAAATCTATGTAAAGACCATCTTCCATTAGTGGAATAAGTCCCATAATCAATTCTTTTGAAATCGCTGGGAAAATTTTTGATTTTTGGAAGAAAGAAAAACGTTTCTTACCGAAAGCACCGAGTTTATACGGAATGACTTTACTTAACATTCCTACAAAATCAGCAATTCTACGATAATACACTTTGTTGTACCATCCGTCATCATGTGAAAAATAAACAAATCGATTTTTCAGTAACGGAAAGAATGTTCTTGCAAGTGGTTCTTTTTTGTGAGCCAAATATAATAATTCTGCAATTTCTTTCGGCTCTAATTCATCTAAATCGCTTGCATCATCAAAATCTACCCAACAAAATTCATCAAATTCATCAATCTCTGCTTGAATTAACTTATGTATATTTTCTTCCTCAACATATTCAAATAAAGTATGATAATGAAAATCCGTCCATTCAAAGTTGTGCTTTAAAAGCAACACTTGATGAAGCGGTGAAGGGATGTTACTCGCAAACTCTTTAAACGTAATTCCTGATGTAATAAAACAATGACCTCGACGATTACCATTAATATATATCATATTCTTTACTTGGTCAGATCCTCCAGACAAAGCACCTAGCCACCTTCGTTTTATATGTTTCAATTCTATAGCATATTTTAACATGAAAAATTTTAGAAACATAGAAAAAACTTCAAAAACTATTTACAATTTCATGTGTTTTATTACATAGTGATTACAAGAAAAAACGCCTGCTCATAAGCAGGCGTTTTTAAAGGATTTCATCAGGGTTTTGAGGATGATGATTTCCCTCTTTCTTTTCTTCTTTTTGGAACATCGATTGAATTTTATCAATTGTTTGTGGAGCTAATTCAATCATTTTTTCTGCTAAATGTGTCGCATTTTGTAGATGTAGAATATTTACTCCATCTTTATTCACCACAAGAAATGCTACTGGTGTAATCGAAACACCACCCGCGCTACCGCCACCAAATGCAGGGTTACCGTTCGCTCTTTGTCCATCATTCGTTTGGAAATCAGAACCTCCTGCTCCAAAACCGAACGCTACTTTAGAAACCGTTAACACTACACCACCGTCAGCCGTTTGAACAGGCTCTCCAACAATCGTATTTACATCGACCATTTCTTTTAAATTTTCCATTGCTGCTTTCATTAACCCTTGAATTGGATGATCCACCGTTCATAACCTCCTTTGTCATATCTTTCCTAGTTTTTCCGAAAGTTTGTGAACTAAACATAAAATTTTATATTGATTTCAAAAAACTTAAGTTGTAATATTTAGAAAAATAAAAAAAGAGGTCGATTCGTTATGATGCGAAAATTAACAAAGAAAGATCATGAACAAGTATTCGCTTATCTAAAAGAAGAAGCAGCCCTTAACTTGTTTATTATTGGAGATATTGAAGCTTTCGGTTATGACACAGATTTTCAAGAATTATGGGGAGTATTTAAAGAGAATGGAACATTAAAATCAATTCTACTCCGATTCCACGATTCATTTATACCCTATAGTAAAGAAGAATTTATTACCACTGATTATGAGGCACTTCTTTCCACATATAAGCCGCTTAAACTCTCTGGTAAGTCAACTATCGTAGAACAATTTGAAACTGCTTCAAATATACAACTAGGTACTAAAAATGAAATGTATTTTTGCGAATGTCTAAATGACAACAACTTACCTAGCACACCAATTCATGAAACAATTAAACTTGCCTCACTCGATGATATAGAACGAATTATGAAATTACGAAGTGACATCGCTGAATTTCCGACTACCAATGAATCAGAGAAAATATTAAGGCAGGCTATCGAAACAAATACAGGACGCACATACTATATTGAAAAAGATGGCGTGATCATCGCATCCGCCTCTACTTCCGCTGAAAATTCATTATCTGCTATGGTAGTTGGTGTATGTACACACCCGAATTATCGCGGAAATGGTTACGCTTCACTCATATTACAAAAAATGATCCAAGACTTTACGAAAGAAGGCCGAACACTTTGTTTATTTTATAACAATCCAGCTGCTGGACGAATTTATAAACGACTAGGATTTAAAGACATTGGAATGTGGACGATGTATCGATAATAAGAGATACTCTATAAACGAAAATAGTTGTAACTTAGCAATAAAAGTTGATTACACAAAAAACCCACACCGTTATTATGAAGAAACTACTTGTAAAGCCGTGCCCCTAACTAAAACATGTCATGTATTCAAGCTAAATTTAGACAGATAAACGCCCCAGTTGCATCTACTCCAGCAACTGGGGCTACATATTTATACTCAATTTCTTTCCACTACAAATAGACATATTTATGAAACATTTATCACACTTATGTCGCTATTATCTTTCCGTACAAATGCCCTTCTAAATATTACTGCGTCTCATTATACTTTGCTTTAAAATCAATATATTCCTGTTTCGCATCTTGGTTATTACCTTGGTGACTATCAAAAGATGTGTGTATTTGTGATATATATTCTACTAACTTACCTTCATCATTTCGCTTCTTATAATTTATTACAATACTTACCTCCAATATCTGCTCTGAACCATCTTTAGAATCTATATGCAGTACAATCGATCCACCATCATATTCATCATATTGTATTTTCAACTTATCATTAACAATACTCTGAAACTCTGATTCATTTAGTTTATATCCAACTGTACTAGGTTGATCAAACTTTTTTATATCATCTCCGGGCTTCATCTTTAGTTTCCCTATTCCTTTTAAACGATCAACAATTAAGTTTACGTATGAAACATCCAGACTTGAATCCGTACTTTGTACCTGTCCATTCTCATAACTAATATTTGTACTATAATTAACTTCTTCTTTATAATTTTTATTATCTACTTCCGAGGTAATTTCTTGTGTTGTATTTCCATATAAACTTTTATCTTTCGTATTATATATGCCTTTCGAAGTTTGATAGATTGTTTTACTGTGCTCTCCATCTTCCTTTTGCTCATATGTACTATATATACCTCTTTGTTTCACATACGCATATCCATCATCACTAGCGGACATAACCTTTTTCATGTCACCTTCATCCAAAGCTTTGACAAATGGCTCATACTCTATCTTCGTCTCCCCAAAACCACATCCACTTAATAAACTTGATACTATTAACAGAACTATCATCATCCTAGCTTTCTTCTTTAACTTCATACTGACACCCCGTTGATTTCTCTAGGCATTTTTAGGTTCATTACATTCCCATTTTGATAGTAATATAGTTCACCTTTACTTACCGGTATTTATTAACTCATACAGATTATGTTGAAGATACTTTAATTTTTAATAGCATCGATTTTTATACAATCCTTAATTGTTTATATATTCCGTTCGAATTTTCAGAAAGCAAGACTTATTTTATTTCTTTGGCTTGCTTTTTTTCCTTTTCTTCATAAAGCTTTAGTCTTTTCTGACGTTCCCTTTCGTGTTCCTCCCATGAAATATAAAATGATGGAAATTTAAATCTACAATAGGCTAATAATTGGAACTCTGCTGCGCCTACGGCTACCGCGTACATGATTAAAGTTCCTCCCGCATACAATCCAAAAATCTTCAGTGTATAATCATTATGCACATAAATTAAAATGAGAAGAGTTAACACATAAATTACAGCACACTTAATTGCAATCCTCTTTGTTTTACTAAAAAATGAAGGGGATTCTTCTCCCGTATTAAATGCCCCTTTACTTGCCTGTCTAAAAGTATCAATAGTCGCTAAAATATGTAATATGACTGCACCTAAAAATAATAACCCAACATACATTAATGTAATTTGATCAATTGAATAATTTGACATTCCCGGGATTATCAACATTGTAAATGTAATAGTACCTAGCTGAAACGCATATAACAGTACCACAAGTGTTTGTAGTTTCTGAAATTTAAATGGCATCTTAGGAAACAGATAAATAATTAAAAAAATTACTTGAAGACTATAAAGCACTAACTCAAGGCTAACAATTATTTTATCAAAGAGAGTCGGGTAATAACTCCAACCAAACCTTATTAACCCTCCAATAAGAAAAAACATTATTAATGAAATAAAAAACATCGTTCCAAACATAAACCCTGTAGCCCAATCGGGTCTTAAGCGATTGTTGCAAGTACTTTTAAATTCATTTAAATCTTCTTTTATATTCCACACCCTGACATTTCACCTTCTATATATATTAATGGCTTTCTTTAAATTTCTTTTCATATTGTAAGTAATCCTTTTTTGATTTCCGATTATTTTCTTCTTTATTACGTAAATATGTTGTTATTTCTTGATCATGCCCAATCATATTATTTTCTTCATTTCTTTGTTTATAGCCTATCGAAATTGTTATCTCTGTTATTTTCATCGGATTTTCCTTTGTATCCTTAGCAGAATTAAATTCAATTAGTAGTGTTGCATAACTAAACTTCTCATACTCTAATTCTAAATTCCCATTAAATATCTCTTTAAATTGAGTTTCTGATAAATTATAGCTTATCGTAGTTGGTTGGCTGAAGCTTTTTTTATTCACATTTGGTTTCAATTCATTTATTCCTTGCACTCTATTGAGCATTAATTTTATATTAGACATATCTTTCCCTCGATTTGAAGCTTCTAGCTGTCCATTTTCGTATCTTATATCTGACTTGAATACAAATTCTTCTTTATATTGTGGGTTGTCACTATGTTTTTCATCCTCAACTGGAGTATTGACTTTCTTTTGTGTCTCACCAAAAAGAATATTATCTTTAATGCTATAAATACCTTGCGTTGTTTGATAAACTACTCCTATTTGCTTATTATTATCCTCAATAAAAGTACTATCCCTAACCTCTTCTTTCACATACGCATACCCTTCATCACTCGCAGACATAACCGTCTTCATATCACCTTCATCCAATGCCTTTACTAATCTCTCATACTCTATCTTCGTCTCCCCAAAACCACATCCACTTAATAAATTTGCTACTATTGACAGAACTATTATCATCTTAGCTTTCTTCTTTAACTTCATACTGACACCCTTATTCAATCAAAATAAGCTTTCCTCTTTCCATTTTGGAAGAGGAAAGCTTATTTCCTTTTAAATTTATTTTTTTCCCTTTATTTCTAACTCTTGTGCTTGTTGTTGCTTTTTATTTTTTTCAATTACTTTTTCAACAAACTCATTCCGCCACATTTTAAACTTAGCTGCGAATTGACCTTCAATTTTATTTCGATACCCTTCAAATTTAACCTCTGCAATATCCGTGTGGTTAAATAATTTATACGTCTCTTCGGTTAAACCCACTGGATGCAACACTCCACCATAATCATAGAATGTGTTTTCATCAAGTAATAAACCTCTCGTAGTGATTACATACTCCACATCTTCCTCTTCTTTAAGACCCAATCTTACAACACTGCCTAAAGGTAATACTTTATCCATATAGTCTTTCATATTAATTCACTGTCCCTTTTAGTACGCTAATTTTCTCTTCTATTTTTTGTCTTTTTTTCTCTAATTGACGGATACGATCAATAAATGCCTCACGTGTTTTTCCTTGTAATGTACTATCAATACTACTCTCTAACCTTCTAATATCTCCCGTTAAAGATGTAGCTGCTTTTTCCAATTGCACTACAACGTTTATAATTTGTTCTCGTCCACCACTAGCTGGAAATGTACTATGAACTCTTGACATTATCGTATGTAAATCCACCTTCATACCCCTCTCTTTTAAATTTATAAACTTGGAGTTTTAATAATATGAAACTGCTCCTAATTCTTCGTCTTTTGCAAACATAGAAAATACCGCTTCTGAAACATCGTCATTTAATTGTTTTAAATCTTTCGATAACTCCTTCACATCTTTAGCAATTTCACCTAATAAAGAACGGTTTATCCCCCTACTGTTATCATTCATAAAGAGATTTAACAATGAGTGACGATGACTTAATATATGTTCAGATACAATTGTAGCTACATTTGTATCAACTACAAAATCTCCTTTAAACAAATCTAGTAAATCTTGCACGTAAGAAGCTGCAACTTCTTTTGCAATATCTAAAATTTCACTTGTAGCTAAATATACTACAACACTTCCAGCTAAAAAATTTATAGCAGTATTAAATACAGACTCTAATACTTCTAAAACTTTTTCCTTACATTTCGCTAAAGTTGTTTCAATCCATTCTACAGCGATATCTACCGCTCCTTTTATTTCAACTGTAGCCATTAGGCTAAATTGAATTTCTTCTGCTGTAATTTGGGATTTTAGCCTTTCATACTTTGTATTTAATCTTGAAAAACCTTCTTGAACTATATCTTTTAGCTTTTCAAGCTCCTTGCTACCTTGCATAACGTCCGAGTACCATAATATCCCACCTAAAATAGTAGAAATTGGCGTTACGCTTAGTATCAAATTAATTGCATTTCCAGCTATTTTTTCTTCCTGGATAGAAACTTTTCTATGAAATACGTCATTTATAGTTCCTGTATATATTGCACCAGTAGATTGGGAAAGCTCCAGAATCCCCGGAATAATATCCCACCCTGTATCATTATCACTTGCTAGTTTATCAATCCATATTAGATGTCCATTCTCATCATAATCCTTCACTGTAAAAGCATATGAGTGACCAGCTTGATTCGGAATTTTATACATTCTTCCCGGAAGTGTGAAGTCTGCTGCCTTTATCCCAATATGTAGTGGATCATTCTGATTAATGATATTCCGAACATTTTTCATATCAAAGCCATTACCAAACTTATCTACATCTCGATTTAAAACTGGTGCTGGATTTAGCGCCAAAACATCAATATCGTCTTCTTGATGCCTTAATGCTACTGTATTTGCAATACCTCCGCCCAAAGAATGTCCTGTTATACTAATGGTTTTACCATCAGCATATTGTTTCACTTTTTCGTAAAATGCCTCTCCTTGATCATATTGTTTTACTTCTAACTCATGTTCCCAATCATTAAACACTAATTTATTTGCATTGGTTAAATTATGACCACCTATCTCCGCATCCACTACTACATCACTATTATTGTCTTTTCCAGCTTCCGTTCCAACATACGAAATAACAACTTCTCCTGTTTTATTATCCTTAAAGGCATAAGCTGCAAATCCTGTATCTTTATCCACTTCAACTTCTATAAGTGTTGCACCAAATTTTTCTTCTAAAGTATTTATGTTTAATTCCCTGCCGTTTTCTCCTGTTTTATTATATGGCTCTTCGCTGTTATTGAAACTATATATATCTTCTCCTGCTAGTTTCAATTTCCCCCAATCCGAACTCAATCTATAATTTTCTGTCTTTTCCACACCTTTCGTCAAACCACTTCACCTTCCCATTTAATTACTTATTTTTATATTGTTTTTCATAATTTACAAACTCTTTCTTAGCTTCCTGATTGTTATCTTTTTTACTACTAAAATAAACATATATTTGTTGACTATGCGTTAACATTTTACCTTCATCATTTTTCTTCTCATAGTCAATTGAAATTGTTAATTCTGTTATTTGCATTGGGTGTTTTTCATTGTCTATTGAATCGTTAAAGTTAAGTACAATTGATGCATTTTCAAATTTATTATATTGCAATTTTAATTTATCATTAATTATTTCTTGAAATTGTGCTTCTGTTAAAGTAAATCCAACTGAATTTGGTTCATTAAATTTTTTTCTATTACCATCTGCTTTCAGTTTTAAATTCCCTACACCTTGTAATCTATTAAATATCAATTTCACAGGAGAAATATCTAAATTTGAATCCGAACCTTGAAGTTTTCCGTTTTTATACATAAAGTTGGTATTATATTTTTCTTCTTCTTTATAATTAATATCCTTATGCCTATCCTTTATATCTTTTGTTTTACTTGTTATTTTTTGAGACGTTATTCCATATAACAATTTTTCTTTCAAATTATATATACCTTCAGTAGTTTGATATAGTGTATTATGAATTCTGTCATCACCATTTTTTTCTGTCGTAAAATCAATAACCCGTTCCTTCACATACGCATACCCATCATCACTCGCAGACATAACCTTTCTCATGTCACCTTCATCCAAAGCTTTGACAAATGGCTTATAATCTATTTGCTTTTCTCCAAAACCACATCCACTTAATAAACTTGCCACTATTGACACGACTATCATCACCTTAGCTTTCTTTTTTAATTTCATACTGTCACCTCGTTAGTTACTCTAGGCATTTTTAGTTTCATTATGTTCCCTTTTTGATAGTAATACACTTCATCTTTACCTAATGGTGCTTCGTTGCTTATATATTTTATATTGAAGATACTTTGATCATTTAATGGCATTGCGATAATTGCTGCTGTTAGTTTACTTCTCATTTTCATAGGTAGAGCTTCACGATTTCGGTCCATGTAGTCGTGGTGACCTGCTAATACAAAGTAAATACCTACTGTACGAGATAAATCAATTAAAGTCGCTGCATCCTCCATTTCTAAATAAACAAATTTACTAAACTCTTCAACATTTGTCATGATAATGAGTTGTTTTGTGAATGCAGGAATTTCTCTACCTTCTTGTCTTGCTTGTGCTAATTCAAAAGCTCGTTCACGAATTACTTCCATCCAATACTTCGCATGCATATTGATTTCATTTTCGTCTACAATGTAGTGCGTCACATCGTCTTTATATTGAACGAAACTATACTCTGCTGTATCCACCAACGTCACACTTTCAAAATAATCTTTATTCAATTGAGATAGGATGCTAGATACAATTTGTTTTCTCATACTATCATCTACACTATAAATCATTAAATGATCATTCACTGCAATATCATGAGCTACAACTTCTACGTTTGCAAAATCAAGCCCCATTGGAATTCTTGCTGCTTGTAGAGCTTTTGTAACGTCTTTATTTTTACGATAAGTAGCAATATCAATCACTTCTGGCATCATTGGAATTGCCTTCGGACGTTCTCCATCCCATTCTCGATCCATATCATTTGCTTCTTGTTGTAATAATTGAATTTGCTGTAATTCATCTTCTGCTTTCGTAGGTAATGCAACCTGGAATAATGTAGGAGATTCTAGTTTTATTAACGCTCTTCCTGCTGTTTCTTCCACTTTTATATCAGATCTCCCTACAATACTAGCTACTTCACTTTGATCAATCATATATAGGCAAGTTTGGATTTTAATATTATTGTACAATTGAATTCTAAGTGCATTTTGTCGCCCTGCACTAATTAAGGTATGAATTCCTAAACTTGCACCATCTCGGACAATTTGCATAATTAGCATTTCAAAGCTTTCATAGAACTTCGCTTCTTTTACTGCATCATAATTGTCGATTGCAATAATAATATGTGGTATTTCTTTCCCGCTTGCCTTTTCATACATTTCAATATTTGCAACGTCATATTCACTTAATAATCGTTTACGATTTTTCATTTCTTGAGTTAATCTTTCAACAAACTTTAAACATTTTTCAGATTCATCAATCGTAATCGTATCCGCTACATGAGGTAATCCTTTCAAAGGTAGAAGACCATTTGTTCCAAGGTCCACTAAATACACATGCAAATGCTCCGGACTATGCTGACGAGCTACATCCATAATGACTGATTGTAAGAATGTTGATTTTCCGTAGCCTGGGCTTGAGAAGACCGCTACGTGTCCGTCTTTACTAATATCTAATGTTAATGGTGTTTGTGATTGTAATTCAGGCTGATCTAGTAGACCAATTGTTGCTTGTAATGGTTTCTTTTCTTTCGTCCATGCTTCTTTGAACTGAATTGCATGTAAGTCTTGTAAATATACGCTTTCTGGAAGTGGTGGTAACCACGGTCTAGCTAACGCTTCAATTTCATTTATTTCTGCGTAATCGTGAATGTAGTCAATAACAGCATCCAGTTCAGATGGTACGCTTATTACTTCTTTACTGCTACCAAGTCCACTTAAATCTTCACTTAATATTTCATATTGTCCTAGATCATTTATTGCATAGATTGTTGCATCTAAATGTTCTTTATCCTCTTTATTTTCTACATAGTCTGCTCCGCTCCAAGCTGATTGGAATAGTTCATAAATTTCATTATTCCCAACTTGTAAGTAAGCACGTCCTGGTAATGTAATTTCAGCAGCATCTGGCGTTTTTAAGATTTCATTACTATCTGACGTATTTTGAACTTTTAATGCTAGTTTGAATTTCGAGTTACTCCAAATTTGATCATCTACAACACCACTCGGTTTTTGCGTAGCTAATATTAAATGGATCCCGAGTGAACGACCGATACGCGCTGTTGAAACTAACTCTTTCATAAATTCTGGTTGTTCTGACTTCAATTCCGCGAATTCATCACTAATTAAAAATAGATGCGGCATCGGCTCACTTACTAAGCCTTCTTTATACAGTTTTTGATACTGATTAATATGGTTTACATCATTTTCACCAAATAATCGTTGTCTTTTCTGTAATTCAGCTTTAATTGATGCGAGCGCTCTCATACTTTGCGCTCCATCTAAGTTCGTAATTGTTCCTAATAAATGCGGTAAGTTTTTGAATAAATTCGCCATTCCGCCGCCTTTATAGTCAATTAGTAAAAAGGCTACTTCGTACGGGTGGAAATTGACTGCTAGAGATAATATATACGATTGTATAATTTCCGATTTACCTGAACCTGTTGTACCTGCTATTAATCCGTGTGGTCCGTGTGCTTTTTCGTGTAAGTTTAAGTTTACGATATCTTCTTTCCCACGTAATCCAAGTGGTACAGCTAAAGATTTATGCGCTGCATTTTTCTCCCAACGACTTGTGATATTCAGTTCTTTTACTTTTTCAACGCCGTACATTTCTAAAAATGTTACGCTTTCTGGAATACTATTTTTTAAGTTTTGCAAATGATTTAATGGTGCTAATGCCCGTGAAATATCTTCTAAATTGAATCCTTTTGGCACATGATTTAGCTTAAATTGACGGTTAACAAGTTCTCCTTGCTCTAAGATGATGTTCCCTTGTTTTGCATCTCTTATATCTATTACCGTTTTCACATGCTCCGGTAAACTTTGCATAACATCTTGTACAAATACAAGCGATACACCTAATTGACTCGGGTCATCATTAAAGAATTCCATAACAACATGGTCTAATATTAGTTTTTCATCTGTAATGAGAACGACATAGTGCGGTGCAAAGTACATTTTTTCATTAGTAGAACTTTTTTCATCTAGTTTTAATTTTCGTTCTTTCAATATTTGATACAAACTATTTAACACTTGATCACGGCTACGATCATGGTATACAAATCCACGTACATTTATATCGCGAACACTTCCATGAGGTAACCAGCGCATCCAATCCCATTTTTCTTTTTCTTCTTCCGGAAAAATAGTAATAAACTGCAAGTCATAATAACTATGGAATAAAGCCGTTTGTGCAACTAATAATTGTAATTGCTCTAACACTAAAGAGCGTTGACCAATATAACCGACTGGTCCATTCATTAAATCTGTTACAACTGGTACATCTTCCAACGATAGATAACGCTGTCTTAGTTCACGTGCTATATCAATTAATTCATCTTTCGTTTGACTAAATTCTTCTTCATTAAATTGAATTTCAAAACTCGTATTAGCTTGTCCTGTTCCAACGCTAAATGTTAAGAAATCATGATGTAACATTGTTTTTTCATAAATTCGAGGATTTACTTGAACTGCCATATTACGTATTACTTCTACATTTGGATTGTGATAATGTAATGCGTGACGCTGTTTTTCACTTTCTGCATGTAAATCTTTCGTTTTTTGTTTTATATACTCTCTATAGCTTTTATCTCGTTCAACAATATCGACTTTATATTGCTTTAAATTTTTTATATACGATGTGACAGAAACAATGATTGTTACTAATGTCATCGCAATCGATGCGATAATAAACATTCCATATTTCATGAAAATAGCAAGTAATACGGTTACGACAATCATGACAAGTGAAGGTGCAATGATTCTTGCTAAATGCTCCGTTGGTTTTGATGGCATACTTGAAGGCTTTGCAATTGTCATTTTCTCTTCTGGTTCACGGTAAATAATACGTGGTGAACGATGATAGTCTGGATAACCACTTTGATAATTTGTTTCTGATTCTACTAAAATAGGTAACGCAGATTTCA
Organism: Bacillus sp. BR3(2024); assembly: GCF_039134555.1. Classification (NCBI taxonomy): domain Bacteria; kingdom Bacillati; phylum Bacillota; class Bacilli; order Caryophanales; family Bacillaceae; genus Bacillus; species Bacillus sp. BR3(2024). The sequence continues at coordinate 1,916,189 of NZ_CP152433.1, read as the reverse complement.
CTTTATCTTCTGAAGAAAGTACTTGAATGTCTTCACTACCAATCTCCAATAAAATACCATCAAAATATAATACGTCTCCTGATTCTAATATAACGCTATCTTTTAACTTCGTATAATTATGAAATACATCCCCGCCATACACGTTCACTTTAAAAGAATCGTACAACGTTTCGCGAGATAGCATTAAATCTACACTAGTCCCGGTAATAGAAATATCATCGTAATCGTTTTGACTCACTGTAAGAGAATGTTTCGTTCCGATATCAAACACTCTAGTTGTGCCAACAATAGATATAAAGATTTTCAAGCTCACATCTCTTGTTTTCCCAATCTCAATTTCCTTATTAAATTCTATTAATTGATTCTGTACCATCCAAGCATTTACTTCATTATTCCACTTTAACTCTACTTCTTGTTCTAAACTTGGATTCGTAATATCATTTGTCCACTCTTTTCCAATCGACACTATTGATTGCTCATTTGGATGTAATGTGCACTTATATATTTTGTCTCCATAAGTCAATACTAATAGTTGCTCCATCCGTGTTCACTGCTCCTTTTCAACTGTCTCATCAAGTGCTTACTCTTTTTTCTCTGTGTCCGACAAATTTTTATCGCTTGATGAATTGCCATATTTCTTTTTATATTCATCTAATTGTTGCTCATATGTTTTTAACTTTTGATCACGTTCTTCCCCTGATAAATCTGGATTATTTTTCAGTGATTCAATTTGTTTAACAAGGCCGTACATAATAAGCTGAGGATCATCAAGTGTCTTAGCTAAATCTAATGATTTATCAAAATTACCTTTTCCGTTATACATCCAATACAGCAAATACTTTTCATCACTTTTCAAACTAATGTTTTTCATAATAGATTTCTTTTGAGCTTCACCTAGTTTTTCAGCTGTAATGTATGCAAATGCTAACTCATATTTAGATGCAATCGGTAATGATTCAAACTCCTCCTCATTCAATTGCGTAATGACTTTGTCATAATCAGTTGCTATGAAACTTGCATTTGCTTCTAACAATTTATTTTGATAAGGAAATTTTATAAAAGTGAAATATATTAAAGGAGCAGCTAAAATAACTGTCGCCGCTATGAAGGAAAAAGCTAAGTATTTAAATGATTTATAGCTTTTTTTAGGTACTAACTGCATATTTTTTTCTGTTTTTGTTTGTTCCTTCTCAAAGCTGTCATCAAGAAACTGCAGTAATGCATCTAAGCTTTCCATTTGAGCAACGGTCTGTTCAAATGTTGTTTCTTTTGCATCTTTTAGTAACCCAGCATACAAATCATCAAAGTTATGTTTTTGGGAGAATAAAGCAATAATTAGACACTTATATTGTGTTAAAAACTGCTCTTCTAATAATGGGGTTGGTGGAACAATATCTCGAATTCCTCTATGTATAATACTTGGTATTAAATTAGCATTAAAAACTATATTGTCTGGATGTAAAAAGAACGTGATTCGTTTATTTAAATATTTACGAAACTGCGCAACATTCCGAAGTAGTCTTAATTTCTCATTTCTTCTAAAACGGCTAAGATCGTCCCACTTATATAATTTTTTATCTACTTGATATAGAAACGTAAACATATCATCCGTTTCTTCTATTGTTAATGGTACAAATTCAGATGATACGCCCGTAATTATATCGAATTGACGGAAGTCTTTTATACGTGTTTGAGATTTGGTCATCTCCAATTTCCAATTTTCTTTTTCTATTTGAAATTGATAGTTCATTGCATCAATTTGAATTATTTTTTCCGCCATGTTTATCCTCTTCTCCTTTTCTTTATAACCCGTAATAACTTATTTTCAAATAACTAAAAGTAAAAAATATTCTTTATAAAACTTGCAAAATATCTCCATCTGTTATTTGGTGATCAATTAAACGATCATTATCTGTTAAAACAATTGACTTATTTTTCACTTTAATCACAAAATGTGAACCTTCATGATTATCAATCTTTAGCGTATCTAATAAGTTTTTTAATAAATATTTAATAGATTGATGATTCGGAATACGCAAATCATATGTATTTCCATTCCATTTACTAAAATCTACTGTCACATTGATATGTGTTTGTATTGCCATCGCTTTACCTCCAACTTTTACGAAGAACCGTATAAATACCGATGCAAATAAGTAGAATGCCACCGCCAAATAATAATATTATTGTTATACTAATTGGCTCTTCATTCATTGTTTCATTACTTGCTACTTCATCTGCACTTTTTCTGACAATGTATTCACTGCTAAACAAACTATTTTTCGTATCTTTAACACTATTATTCTCTTTTTGTTTTATAAAAAGAGAATCTCGCAAAGCTTCCATATCTTTTTGTTCTTTCTTTTTCTTTTTCTCAATTTCTTCTTCTATATCTTTGTTAAATAACTCAATCGATGCTTTATCTAATTCTGTTTCCTTATGTTCCTTTTTATTTTTTTCTTGGTCGCTTTCTTCAAGTCGATCCACTTTAAACTTAATCTTCCCATCATCACCAAGATAACTGTCAGCCGCGCTCCTTATCGGTAGCGCGACAAACAGTAAAAGGATAGAGAGAAATGATAACTTAGCCACTATGCTCCATTGTTTGATCATTTACTTCTTTTTCCTCCCATTTCTTATGCCATACAAATAGATTACTAACCAATCCAATAATGGCAATTACAAACAATACGACAAAAATAACTTTCCCAGTATCTTTACCACTAATAAAATCATTTAGAAAACTTTCTATATACTGAAGCGGTGAGAATTGACGTATCTTTCCGACAGAGGACATTTGATCTACTTTACTTCCAACTGCCTCAGTTAAAAATAGGTACATGCTTAAAAATACTAATAGTATAAACATACCTACCATTTTTATTTGTCGTAATAAGTAGGTTGAGACCAATACAAACGCCATCATAATAAATGTGATGAACGCAATCCATAGTAAACTTTGATCCTGACCGAACTTTAAAAGACGCCCAGAAATGATACCTATACTAATCCCTTCCACAATTGATATACCGAAAGCTACTACTGTAGTTGGTACATTCATATCAATTAATGAGAATTTCTCTTCAAAATGATCTGATTGCATTCGTTTCTTTTCTTGATTCGCAATTGCGTATGCTGTAAATAATGCAACAATGAAACAAGTTAATACAATTAAGTATGGTGTAAAAGCATTACCTGCTACAATTACTCCATCATTTTGCTTTTGAACTGGACTAGCTAAAAAGTCATATAGCATTTCATTTTGACGATCTCCAATACGACTATTCGCTAAAATTTTCGTAAAGTTTTTGGAGAATGATTTATCATCTTCCATTTTCTTCGTAAAGTCGTTTAGTAATAAATCAGCTTTTGAAACAATTGTCGTTCCGCTGTCTTGAATTTCTTTTGCTTGTCCATTGATTTGATCAAATGTTTTATATACATCGTCTGAAGTTGCTAAACTATGCTTCGAACTTTCGACCAATGACTGACTTTGCATCATTAATGATTTAATACCAGAATCTAACGATAAAATAGCTGTTTGCTCACCAGCATGATTTGTTGTTAATACTTGCTGCTCTTCAGCTAGCTTTAAGCTATTCTCACGCCATTTCGCTAAACCTTTTACATACTCTCCTAAATTTTCATTCATACTAGTTGCTTGTTGCGTCGTTCCATTTAATTTCTCCGCTAGTAGCATAGAATTTTGATCCGCACTAGTAATAGATTGTTGATAAGAGTTTATTTTTTGTTTTAAACCTGACATATCTTGCTTTATTTCTGTAGTAATACTTGATGAAACAAGATTTGAAATTAAATCAATTAAACTTTGTTTATTTAATACGTAGTACAAAGACTGATCCGTCGCAATTGCATCTAAACTTCCCTCTTCTAACTTAGGACCTACATCTTTCGTTCTTAAATCAATCCCATAATACATTTCGTAAAGGCTCATTAAACCTTGATAACTTTCGACTGTATCTACTGCTTCTTTTATTAATACACTGGAAGTAATATCTGTTATTTTTTCTGTTTTTTGATGTATAACTTGATTCGTTGTACTTTCAATAATTTTTGAATTGCTACCGTTATCTGTCCCAGTGTCTGGCTTCTCTCCTGTATCAGGTTTTTCTCCTGTATCAGGTTTCTCTCCTGTATCAGGGTTTCCTCCCGTGTCTGGATTTCCTCCTGTATCAGGTTTCCCTCCTGTGTCTGGATTTCCTCCTGTATCAGGTTTCCCTCCTGTGTCTGGATTTCCTCCTGTATCAGGTTTCCCTCCTGTGTCTGGATTTCCTCCTGTATCAGGTTTCCCTCCTGTGTCTGGATTTCCTCCTGTATCAGGTTTTCCTCCTGTATCAGGTTTTCCTCCCGTATCAGGTTTTCCTCCTGTATCAGGTTTTCCTCCCGTATCAGGTTTTCCTCCTGTATCAGGTTTTCCTCCTGTATCAGGTTTTCCTCCTGTGTCTGGATTTCCTCCCGTATCAGGTTTTCCTCCTGTGTCTGGATTTCCTCCCGTATCAGGTTTTCCTCCTGCATCAGGCTTGACACTGTCACCATTATTACTCTGTTCTGTTTTTTGAATAATAGGCGTTTTAGCATTGTGTACTAACGGCATTATGCCATACTGTGATTTATGAACCACATTTTCCACTTTGCTATTTTCCGTTTGTGTTCCTTTATCTTCTTTGTTAGGTTTTTCTTTTTCAGGACTAGTTTCTTTTTTATGAGTCCCGCTCAATTCCCACTGCCACATTACAGGAGAGAAAACATCTATATTGATGTTTGGATCTTTTAACTTCACATGCAGATCAATCTTTATATCCCCTTCATTACGAGGAGCTATTGTAATTTCTCCTGCTTCGCTTTGAAGAAAATCACTTGTACGATCCACATCATCAATATGTAAGAATCCTGTACTCCCATCTAGTTTAAATTCTTCTGGAATCTTTATCTTCAAAATTTGCGGAGATTCCATTTTAATTACTTTAGCAGTATCACTAAATGTAATTCCCTCTGTATAAAGTCTATCCTTTACTTCTTTAATTGCGTTTCCTAAAGATATTTTATTTACAGGATCATAATAAAAATTATTTTCTTTATTATATTTTTTTGTAAATTGAATTACATTTTGCAGTTGTAATTTCGTTGTATCTGGCAAATCACTTTGACCGATTTCTTCCATGTTTAAACTAGGTAATTTCGCAATTAAATTCTCGATTTGTTTCTTTATTCGAGCATCTGGTTGTTTCATTAATGTATTTATGAAGATTTCTTGCTTTCCATCATTCGACATAGATTGCTTTAACTTCTTAATTACCGTCTCTTGAATATCACTTTCTAACTTTCCTGCAAGTTCTGTATCATATTCAGATACTTGTTTTTTTACATCTGCTAAATATTTTTGAATCGCTGCAGCATCAGTTAAAATATTCGGTTCTTTCTCTGAAAACGTAAATTGATTTGAAATAATTTTATTAGCGGATTCCAATGCACTTAATTGCTTTAAAGCATCGCCTGTATTCATATCATTCATATATTGATTGAATTGATTTGTGTAATTATTCGCTAACAAATTGTTATCAGTTTGCATTTTTTGAAAGTTATTAAAACCATCTAAATACGTACTGTTAGATTTATTCCCTTCATCTAACGCTTGACCGAAACCTTTTAAAACATCCTGAAATCCTTTGAAACTATTAACAGAAACACCTGTATAATCCTGTACTGTTTTAAATTGATTTGTGTAATTTGCTAACGGACTATGTATATCTTTTTTATACATAGTTGTTTGAACGTTTCCTTTTTCAATTATTTTACCTATATTATCTTGTGCACCTTGTAACTTACCGATAATACTCGCAAAATAAACGTCGATTATTTGCTTATTGAAATCTTCTAAAATAACAGAAGCTGTATTTTCTGCCTCAGCTTTCAAATCCTTATTCCCAGTTGCATTTACTTTGTAGTTTAACGTTAATTTCTCTGGAATCTCTGAATCAATCGCAACTGCCTTCCTAGAAAAATCATTTGGAATAACAATCATCATATTGTAATTATTATTTTTCAATCCATTTTCCGCTACCCCGCGACTAACTACGTACCATTCTTGTTTCGTATTTTTATTTACATTTTTAACAAATTGATCTCCAAACGCTATTTTATTGCCCTCAAATACAGTGCCCTGATCTTCATTTACCAACGCAACTGTCATTTTTGGTGTAGTATTCTCATTAGCTTTCTTAACATTTTGATTTAATGCTAAATAGGAGACCCCTGTCGATAGTACAAGAGCTAAAATAATAAACAACAAGATGCTCCATTTGAACTTTTTCACTACTTATCACTCCTGCGACTGCGAGTCTATCTAATGAAAGACTTCGTATCTTACTCTAGTTTTAAAGTAATTTAGCCATACAACGTATGGTTGCATGGCTAAATTATATATTTCTTTTTATCTGTCTTATTGTAGACCGAAATTACGAGAAAGATCTTCGTCATGTCTAGCAACAGCTTCTGCAGTTTTATTAAGCTGCATATTAATTTCTTGTAATAGCTGTGCGAAGTTTTGTACTTTTGGCTTTAATTGATTGAACTGTTGGTCAAAACCTTCGAAAGCACGACCTTCCCATTCTCCTCTTAATTCATTTTGTAAGTTTTGTAGTTGACGTAAAATGTCCTCAATTTGATTTGCACCTTGTCCATATCGAGTCGCTTTCGATTTAAGCTCCTCTGGTGACATACGAATTTGTCCTGCCATTATTAAATCCCCCTTAAAATTTAAAAATAGTAAAATTAACCAATAATCAATTCTACAAATTGATTATATCAATAATTTAAAAATTTCTAAACAAAAAAATGATATTTTTCCAAAATTTCTCTTTTACTATAATAACGATATATTGTATAATACTAATTTATTTGTTTTTTAAGCACACTCTATAAATCTACTATAAAATAAAGGCAAACCATCTATTTTATATATTTATAAGGACTTATTCACTTTAAATTCCAGCGATAAAGTAGCCACTAAATCATTGTTTTCTCCCATTCAGAATATAATACTCACTTCAAAGTCATAATTACCTGCCTTTCAACAAACCCAAACTCTTCGTACATCTCTTTTGCAAAATTCCCAGCAAATACATTCAACCGAATTTCTAAATACTTCTCCTTTAATTCCTTAATACCAGCTTCCATCAGTTCTCGCGATAATCCTCTCCCGCGATATTCTGGGAAAACGTACAATTCATATATAAATCCAAGTTTTTCACGAGAAAAATAGTCTGTATTTTCCCCTATTAATATCCATCCCATTACTTTATTTTCTTCTTTAATAATTAAATAGTATGCTCCTTTTTCTACAATCGGCTTTGTAATCTCAATTGCTTTCTTGGTACTTAATTGACAATTGCCTCTCGTCCCTTCAAAAAGCGATTGAGCCGCATATTTTAATATTTCATTGGTATCTTCTTGATTCGCCTTAATTATCATTTTTCACAACTCCCCTTGAATAATAGGCATTACTATCGCTTGTTCAAGATTCTCCGCTTCCATAACAATTGCCGTTAATCCGTGTTCTGTACTTGTTTCATGGAGCTCTCCCTTTTCCCAAAACACAGCTTGTCCCGCCTCTATCTTTATCTTTTCTTTATTTACTCCACATACATATCCTGTCCCGTCCACAATAAGAAGCAGTTGAGATACAACTGCTTCATGATTACCGATGATTCCATTCTCGTGTAAATGCATAGCACCGATATGTATATTTCCTCGATGGTTTAATATTTTCGACATGATGAAATTAGATTGAAATACTGATAGGTGCTTTCCTACTTTTTCACTAAAATCAAAAATTTTCATTACTAGTTCTCCTTATACGTATAAAACCATCCTTACTGTCTGCATCATATGTCCTTCAAAGTCTTCTTCAAATTGCTCTAATTCAGCAAAACCTTTCGCTTCATAAAAGCGTTTTCCTTTTTCATTTGCTGCTTCTACATGTATGTACAATTTCCGTATCCCATTTAATGCTTTAATTCCTTTTTGTAATAAAGCACTTCCGATCCCTTTTCCTTGCTGATCTGGTAACAAATAAATCGCACCTAATTCCGCTTCGTTTTGTAGTCTAACAGGTGAAAAGTTCGCAAACCCTATTACTTCACCCTCTTCTTCCGCAACGAATAAATGCGTATTTTTAAGACGATATTTCATTTTTTCATCAGAATATGCCTCGTCTAAAAAACTATCTTGAATTTCTCTCGGAATAATGCCTTCATATGTATCATGCCAAGCTATTTTTGCTACTGATTGTACAGCGTGAATGTCTTCTTGCTTCATTTCTCTAATTATATATGTCATCTCGATGTCTCCATTCTCTTTAAATTATATTCTGCTAATATACTAGAAGAAACGGCAAAACCATTTTCATAATTCACCTTAATTAATTTTAATTTCTCAATTGAAGCTGTTGCAAAATTAAACTTTCCATAAATATATTCCATTACACTTAAAAACTGCTTTGTATGTAATCTATTTGCAATTGTACAATGCGGAACCCATTTTCCCGGTACGTAATATGAATTTGGGTTGTCATGAAAAGTTTTAAAATAATCATGATAAGAATAATGAAGTTTTAACAATTCATCGGTAACGGTCGGCGCTAGAAAGACCGTTCCATTAGTAGGAAAAATTCCAACAGAAGGAAAAGTTACTGCGTCTATATTTCCTTGAATGGCTACAAACTCCCCTAGTTTCTCCGTATACAAATGAACATCTAACTCATTATAATCCGCAATCGTTATATGAGGTTCTACTCCAGCTAATTGATTTGTTCCAATTACATTTGTTAATTCATTTTGCAGTTCTGTAATTTTATGAGTAAACACACGATCAAATGTAGCAATAATAGCGTACAATCTTTCTCACCCCTTCGTTACACATAGCGCTTCCCATTCTTCACGAATCATGCCCATTCGAATAGAATCATAGTATGTTCCGTTATAATAACGACACTTTCGCATTCTACCTTCTAAGCTCATTCCTATTTTCTCCGCTACTTTCATCATTCGTTCATTACCAGACCAAGTCGTGAGCCCTACTCTACCAATTTCCATCTTTTCAAATAATAAATCTCGATATAACGTTAACGCTTCTGTACCGTATCCACCATTCCAGTAAGTTGGATTATAAATAACAATTCCCATCTCCAGCCAACGCGTCGGTTTATGCTCCCAATAAAATCCGACCGTCCCTATAATTTGACCGTTATTTTCTATAATTAAATTTGACAGTGGTTCTTCTTGCAAACGAGTTTGCACCTTCTCTTTATAGGAAGAGTATTCTTGCATTGAGAACGGGAAATATGGCGCATCCCATTTCTTCCATTCTGGGCTTTCTTCTTTAAATACGATATTCCATAATGTTTTTATATCTGATTCTTCTATTGTACGAATTGTAACTTTCTTCCCCTTTAATATAACGTTTTGCATAATTCCCTCCTGCATTCCTCTTTATTTCATATATAATTATAATATTTTTTCAGAAAAATCAAAACTAATATCATTTATTATATTGTATAATTTTGTTATTAGATACCAATTATTGATTTAGAAAGCTGGTGATTTAGTGAATAATCGATTTAGTATTGCTTTATTTCTCACTATTATTACGACAAATATTATTCTATATTTCTTCTTACCATCAAATATTGTTACGAAATGGGACTTCAATGGAACGCCTACATCAACAATGGATAAAAGCACTTTTGTAATCGTAAATATAATTATATGTTCCTTCTTATTCTTTGTATTTTTAGCTTTATCTAAAGTAGCGAATAACCAGAAATTTCTCCATTGGATCGGCAACACAATGTTACTATTCTTATTTTTTGTCGATATTGTCATCGCCCTCATTGCTCTTGGCTTTTCACTTCCTCTTGATCATTTCATATTTTTAGCATTAGGGCTTTTATTTATATTAATAGGTTATTTCAGTTCCAAAATTGATACGACTAAATCAACCGTTTCATTAGAATGGAATGATAAGCACCTTGAAAAAAGAGCTTCAAATATTAGTAGTATTTCAATGATGATAGCAGGTATTTTTTTAGCGATACTTCCTTTTATCGTTTCTGCTCCCTATAGAGGTTATGCTATACTAGCAATTCTTTTAGGAATGACGCTTATCATTCTGCCGAGTACGATTTATTTACTTATTAAAGACAGCAAGCAATCTACTCCTTTAAAAAAATAGGAGGTTATATCCCTCCTATTTCAGCTTAATGTTTTATTTTTCACTTTTTCTATCTCAACTAAAATCCCTTTCCCTATCCAACCCTCTACACCATCTTTTTTAATTAAATCATATCCTGAACAGCTATCATCAATGAGAGAAACGATATCTCCCTTCCTAACGCTTATTTGCGCACAAGAAATATCGGTTTTCACTGTATATTCACCTGACTCAAGTTGTTTCATATATTCATTTTTTACAGTGAGTAAATTATTCGTTTCCTTTTGTTTACATACGGTGTAATCTTGCATCTTCTCGATAGGCTCTATGTAATAATACGGATATGTCACTCCGCCCTGCATTTCTGAATTCGCATTAAAATCCGCTATTACTTCATACTCCGGAAAATAGTCTACATATGTATAAGAAAACGTATCGCCCGTTTGTTTCCTCTGAATAATAAATACGTTTAATTGCCCTGCTTCTTTAATTGCATTTCCTCCATCAATTGCAATGATTTTTTCTCCTTATCAATAACTGGATTGTTAGACGGTGCTTCTTCAGAATAGTTCACGACAGGCCAATGACCAACTATTACATACTTATTTGCTTTATGTGATTTATTAAAAAACTGTGGCATTGCTATCGCATTTTTGCGCTCTGTTTCTTTCCAATCTACTCTATCTTCTAGACCGGCATGCACAAAAATATAATCTTCTGTTTCAATCGCTGTTGGCAAGTCTGTTAGCCAATATAGTTCTTGTGAAAATTCACTTAACAATGCTTCTTTCACTTCACGAATTGAAGTGCCCTCATGAACTGAAAAACCTAATTGCTCTAGCCATTCATTAAAAATCGAGTGCTTTCTCATACATAAATAATTAATAAAATCAGGATTTTCATTTAGAAGAGCCTCAACTAAAACTTCACAATTCCCTTCAACAACGTGAACCTTTGAATTGTTCTTTACAAGATTCATAACGTAGTTTACTACGCCTACGCTATCTCGTCCTTTCTCGCAAAGATCTCCATTAATAATTAAATAATCTTCATCTTTAAAGTTAACTTTATGTAGTGCTTCTTTTAAAAGATTTAATTCTCCATGAATATCAGATATGACGATAACTCTAGCATCATTAGGGATTGATAGTTTCTTTATTTTTTTCAAGTATAAGCGCTCCAATCATTCTCTTTATTAAATTAAAACAATTCGACAAAATACACTATATAACCTTTTCAAATACATATACCATAACTTACAACCTATTTACGGTTTAATAATAACTTAAAAAATAAGAAGAAGCTGTTCCCAACTTTTGCGGGACAACTTCTTCTTATTTTTTATAATTCTTTATGAAAAGAATAACTCACCTTATCATACCCTTCTCTTTCATAAAAACGATGAGCATCAATTCTTGAAAATGCTGACGTGAGGACGATAGACTCACATTCGTTTTCCTTTCCCCAGTTCTCTATATACGAAAGTAATACTTTCCCATGTCTTTTTGAACGATGTGCTTCTGCTGTTACAAGGTCATATACGAAAACGTGTTTCTTATTATAAAAGTTCGTACAAATTGCTACACCTGCAAGGCTAACAACTTCATCATCCTCATTACGCAGCGAAAATAGTTTATAATTTTCTTCTTTCATATTTCGAAATAAAGAGCTTGTTTCCTCTTTTGAAAGTTTCGTTCTTAATTGCTGTAAAACAGGTAATACTTCATGTAATTGCTCTTCTGTTACTACTTCTTTAACATTCATTTTTAACTCTCCCTTAACTATTTAAATAATTTTCTAAATGTTATATCATTATTATAGAAAGCAACTGCCCTTTACTTAAGTGGCAGTTTAAGTGTTTTTTATAAGGCCAGTTTTAAAGGAGAGTTTTATATGGATTTTACTATCCCATTGCAATTACAAAGTAACACACCTATTTACTTGCAAATTTACGAATATATAAAAGCTGAAATTATACAAGGGACTATTTCTGTTGGCACACGTCTACCCTCACACAGAAATTTAGCATCACAACTTAATATTAGCCGCATTACTGTTGAATCAGCTTATCAACAGTTATTAGCTGAAGGTTATGCAGAAAGTAAACCGAAACGTGGTATTTTTGTAGCAAATTTCGATATTGACATTATCCCAAATAAAAAACGAAATGCAGCAAAGAAGACGAACAATTTGATAGAAGAAAAATTTGAATATGATTGTAGCCAAGGGCTTATTGATCAAAATGCATTTCCGATTACAAATTGGAAACGAGCATTACAAGAATCCATACTTACATACGAAAATGCACTATTTGCCAAAGAAGATCCTCAAGGTGAATTCGCTCTTCGAGAGCATATATCAACATATTTATATCATTCTCGCGGTGTACATTCTTCACCTGATCAAATTGTGATCGGCGCCGGAACACAGCCACTTCTCTGGCTACTGCTTCAACTGCTTGGCCCTACAAAAGAATACGGCATTGAAAACCCTGGATTTCACCGTATACACGCAATTATTAAAAGCTGTGATAGACAAATTCATCCCATACCATTGGATGAAAAAGGGATTGATATTTCTAGTTTATACAATACAAATTCCAATGTCGCATACGTTACACCATCACACCAATTTCCACTCGGGATTATTATGCCTTTATCTAGAAGATTAGAATTGTTAAAGTGGGCTAATGATTGCAATGGATACATTATTGAAGATGACTATGACGGAGAGTTTCGCTACGCTGGTAAGCCGATTCCTTCTTTACAAAGTCTTGATTCAAATGAACGCGTTATTTATATGGGAACTTTCTCAAAATCTTTTTTACCTTCTTTACGAATGGGATATGTTGTTTTACCACCACACCTTTTAAAGATATACCAAGAACTGCATGGAATTTTCAAACAAACAGTCGCTACAATACAACAACTTGCTTTTGCTAACTTTATACAAAATGGGAATTGGGAACGTCACCTTAATCGAAGTCGTACACTTTATAAAAGAAAACATCATGCATTAGTAAAATCCATTATGAAAGAAATGGGGGCTAATGTTCAAATTCTTGGCGAACAGTCCGGACTTCATATTGTTTTATGTGTAAATAACAGTATGAATGAAAATGAACTGATTGAATCCGCTAAAAAACAAAGCGTTAAATTATACCCACTTTCTCCATATGATTTCGTGAATGATTTACGTAAGGAATCATACGTATTACTCGGCTTTGGTAGTATTCCGGAAAATAAAATTGAAACGTTGGCTATATTATTGAAAGATGCTTGGTTTCCTAGTTGCAAGGAAACTTGTTAACAGTGGGTTTAACTTGTAACATGTTAACAATTCAACAAAATAAAAAAGAAGGCTGTTCCAAAATAACTTTTTGGACAGCCTTCTTCTAGTTATTCACCTGACCTAGCTTTCCTTCCCGGACGTTTCACACCAGTCGTTTCTGTTGAATAGGAAGCTTCAATTATAGCCGTTGGATCTACAGAGAGAACGAGATCTTTCATTTTCGGATAAATGAATCGGTTTGTAATGCAATAAATGATTCTCTTATGCTCCCCTAAAAAACCACCTTCTCCATGTAGATACGTAACAGATAGTTGCAATTCTTTCATAAGTAAATCGCCTATTTCTTTATTCTTACCAGAAATAATCATAACGCTCTTACCTTGATTAATACCATCTAGTATAAAATCAATCATCTTCGTAACAATATAGAAAATTGCTAACGAGAACATCGCTTGTTCGATTGAAAATAAAATGGCAACAAAAATGAAAATAACTGCATTTACTGCAAGTAAAAATGTACTAATCGGTACATTAAAGTGTTTATTCATCCAAACTGCCAACATTTCCGAACCGTCAATTGCTCCACCCATTTTAACAACAATCCCAACACCAATTCCAAACAGTACTCCACCATAAAGTACAATTAATAACTCAGAAGTCGTAATTGCTGGAAATGGTTTTAAATAAATTAATCCGAGTGTTGTAACTACATTCGCATAAGATGTACGGATAAAAAACTTCTTTCCCATTACTTTTGCAGTAAATAATAAAATTGGGATATTAATTCCTAAGAACACACCATAAAGCGGCAATCCTGCGACTTTATTTGCCATAATAGCAATAGCCGTTACCCCGCCATCTACTAATCCATTAGGTGCTAAAATAAGCTCTAATGAACCTGCTACTATAATTGAGCCAATTGTTAATAATACGTATTCAAATACTTTCTTCATTCATTACCCCCAAAACTTATATATTTTCTTAGTATTATTTTAACGTAATTTTACTACTAATTCAAAGGTATCGATTTATATACAGAAAAGTTTCACCTTTATCGCTATTTTTATGTAATACATGTAACGCGTAATACTAAAAACACACTTACAAATTAAAAGTAAGTGTGTTTTTAACATCTATTTAATCTTTACGTACGGCTTCATTTTTAATTTGAATATTTCCTCAACTGCCCTTTGATATCCACCAGCATTTCTAAGCGACTCTCCCACTTTACGACTATTTTCCTTAAACGTCACATCATCCATTACTTTCTTTACAGTCTCACGTAACAATTCAGAAGTTAACTCGTTACGATTAAGTGTTATGCCTGCCCCTACTTCAGTCAATCGTTTTGCAACGAATGGCTGATCTCCTGTTACCGGAATTACAACTAATGGAACACCGTAATATAACGCTTCACTCGAACTATTCATACCACCATGTGTCACGAATACATCAGCATGCTGTAAAACTTCTAATTGCGGGACATAATTATACAATTTAAAGTTTTTCGGGATATTTTCAAATTGACTTATATTTATCTTCTTGCCAACGACTAATACGACTGTCGCATCTACATCTTTAAACGCTTCAAAACATTTTTCATACAAAGCAGGTTGTTCATTAAAAACTGTTCCCATAGAAATGAAAATCACTTTTTTATTTTTTAAATCTTCGGTAGGAAAACTCCCCACTTCTTTTCGAGTAGCAATTGATGGACCTACAAATTTATACGATTCATCAAATACCTCTGAACGTGGCTGATATTTTTTTGAAGTATATACAATCGTAATATCACCAGGATGGTTCATAATATCATACATACTATTACATTTCATTCCATACTGCTTATTCCATCTTTCCATTCCCGCTAAACAAGATTGATATAATGGATCCATTTCATCTACTTGTCTCGATTCTTGCCCATCATGAAAATTAATGTACTGATTAACAGCAAACGTTGTACAGGATGAAACGCTTGGTAATTGTAAAATATTCGCTATAATACGTCCTACTGGAAAATGATTATCATATATTAAATAATCATATTTTTCCTCTTTTGTTTCTTCTACAATTTGAGTAACAATACGCTCTGATGCTTCAATCATATGAGATAGCATCGTCAAAGGGCTCCCACCTTCATTTACTCGTTCCATAATATTAATTTGAGAGAGAAAATTCTCAAACACTCGGAATTCCGCACCTGTTGCTTCAACCTTCTTTCTATAATCTTCAATACAATAAGAAACAACTGTTTCCCCTCGCTGAATTAACTCACTTACAATAGCTAAAGTCGGATTAATATGACCTTCCCCAGGGAAATTTATTACGAGTACATTTGCCATAACATTCTCTCCTATCCAATTAATATAACAAAATTAACAATTAATTATATTAATTAATTTAAGTCTATTATAAATGAATGCATTCTACTTCTTCATGCTTTTCTCTTCATTTTATTATTGAGAAATATTTTCTATAGTCTACATTATTGTGATTCACAATCTTATAAATGAATGCTTAATTTTACTTTTACTCTTCATAGATTTAAAGATACGAGTCTTACATTCAAGTATTACCACCATTATTTTTAGACAATTCATACAAAAATAGAGAAATATAATATTTTTAATGAGTTTTCACTATAAATGTAAGTATGCTGTCTATCTTTTTATCTTTATCCTCATAACACATCATCTGTTATATAATGAATTTATGGAATTTACAGAAAAAGGAGTCTTTTCATGTTACAACAACTATTCAATTCACCTATTCTATCCGTTCAAGCCTTGCACCCAGGTTATGAAGATCATGCAAGTGATGTTTTTCTCGTTCAAACAGAAGATACAGAAGTTATCGTTCGTGCTTCTAAAATGAATGAAGAACCAAATAATGATTTTTGGTGGGGATGTAAAAATCTATTTGGAATTGATCCAAGGAACGTCCATCATTTAGAAACTGTACATACATTGCTGCAAGAACATACGAATCTTCCTATCCCAACAATATTAGAAAAACATGTTTTAAATAGCCGTGAATTTGTGGTGGTCGAAAAGTTAGTAGGTAACACAGTTCAATCTTTTATCGAGCAACCAGATTCTATTTTATTCAGCCTAGGAAAAGGACTTGCAGAAATACATAAATTTAAAGCCGATTTCATAGGAAATCCGTCAGGCACGTTCCAAGTTCCACTAGATGAATTCCAATCACATATTTTAAACGTGAGTAAAGAGCTTGTGAATATGTTTTATTCCGATGATGAAAGCATAAAAAATGCATTCCCTACCTTTGAATCACAACTTTCTTCCCTGTCCGTACCAAAGGAATCTACACTCGTCTTAATTGATATGGATCCTACTCAATTTTTATCTGACGGTACAACTATTACGGGTTTAGTAGATAGTGAAGCTTACGCTGTTGCTCCGCGAGAACTTGATTTTATCGGACTAGAATATGTACTTACCGAAAAAGAAGCACATGCCTTTAAAAGTGGTTACGAAACAATTATGTCTATTCCTCACTTAGAAGAATATAGACAGCCTTATCGTTATTTATACCGACTGTTATCTGTGCAAGGTAATGTGGAATTAAAAAAATGGTTAAGTCACCCATCCTATTTTTAAATACGAATGAGAGGGAGTATACAATGGATATTCAGAAAAAGCGTTCTGTAACAGAAAGTGAAATACAGCAAATGAAGGATTTGGCTTATATTTGTGGGCAACAAGACAATCTTGATTACTCTTCAGATTTACATATCAACTTTTTAAAAAATCGAAATGAAGATTATATAAACGATTTTCTTCTTTATAACGGTACTCAATTAATTGGCGCTTTAAATATGTATGATTTCGAAAGACCAACAAAGCTTGAACTAATAGGCTTTGTACATCCTCATTTTAGAAAACAACGTTTCGGAACTATCCTTTTACAAACTGCAATGAAAGAAATACAAAATAGAGAGACAGATGAAGCTCTTCTTATTATTAATGGGGATTCTATTTCTGGGAATGAATTTGTAAAACATATGAAGTTACCATATTTATATAGTGAATATAGTATGGAGTGCAAAACAAACGAAATTCAAAAAACAACAGATAATAATATACAGCTTACTCTTGCAACTTCAGAATCACTTCTTGATCTTATTAAAATTTCTAGTAAAGCTTTTGGTGATTCAGTAGAAAATACGACTGCATGGTTACAAAAAATGATGAATTCATCTTCCCATCAAGTTTACAGTGCCCTTATTGCTGAAAAAGTGATAGGAACAATTACAGTTTCTAAACAAGAGCAATCTACTACACTATCAGGATTCGCCGTTCATCCTTCTTATCAAGGTAAAGGATACGGAAAAGATATTCTTTGTAATATAGTACATACCCTTATTACAGAAGGAGTTTCAACAATTGAATTAGACGTCGAAACGAAAAATATCCACGCTTTAAAACTATATACACAATGTGGTTTTGAAATTAAAACGAGGCATGACTATTATAATTTAATGAATATTTAGGTGAATATATATGCTAAAAAAACAATTTATTCTAATTATGATATTTTAGCAAACATCTATAATGAACATTGGGGACATTTTGTTGAATCCTCCTACCCAGCCTCGTTTTACAAGATGCTCTTCTCTACTCTCGTATATTAGATCTTTGTTACGGGACTGGTCATCTTACTAGGAAACTACTTGATAATAATTTTGTAGTAACTGGTATAGATGGTTCTACTTAAATGATTGAGTATGCACGTAAAAATGCACCAGATGCAACCTTTATCGTCGCTGATGCTCGCTATTTCAATATAAATGAGCAATTCCACTACGTCATCTCTGCCGGTGATAGTTTAATTTAGATGAACTAAAAAGTGTGTTTCACAAAGTTTACTCCGTATTACATAACGAGGGTATATTCGCATTTGATATGAATAAAAAAAATAAAAAAAACTGAATCGAAATGATTCAGTTTTTTCTTAATATATTTACAACTGCAGTTGTTTCGTCATTTTCTTTATAGACACGCGGAATTCTTCTATCTAGCATACATGTAACTTCATAGTTTATTGTACCTAACATATCCGCTATTTCTTCTACTGCGATATTTTCTTCACCTTGTTTACCGTAGAATACTACTTCGTCTCCTACTTGTACTGGCATCGCTTTTGAAACATCCAACATTAACTGATCCATACAAACACGGCCAATAACAGGTACTCGAACCCCGTTAATTAACGCATAGCCTTTATTAGATAATTGACGATTATAACCATCAGCATAACCAATTGGTACAGTCGCAATCCATTCTTCACCAGTTGTTACATACGTATTCCCATAACTTACACCACGATTCTTCTTCGCATGTTTAATATGAGCTACTTTTGATTTTAACGACAACGCAGGCTGTAAAGAAACGACTGAATGATCCACTTCTTTTGACGGATACATACCGTACACTCCTATTCCAACGCGTACCATATTTTGAAATGTGTTACTTAATTCCATTGATCCCGCACTATTTGAACTATGAATATATGGTATTTGAATTCCTAATTCTTTCGCTGTATTAACAGCTTTTTCAAATAAACTTGTTTGCATATTCGTATATGATTTATCGATTTCATCTGCCGTAGAGTAATGCGTAAATATCCCTACTACCTCTACATACTCCATACGGTTTAATTCTTCTAAAAATGGTTTAACTTCTTCTTCTTGTAAACCGATACGACTCATTCCTGTATCAATTTTCACTTGAATTTGTACTTTCTTTTGAAGACGGTTTGCAATTTCATTTATACCATGTAAATCTTCTACTCTATAAACAGTCATCATAACGTCATATTGAATTACATCTTCTACAGCCGCTACTGGTGTGTATCCTAAAATTAAAATCGGCACAGTAATTCCTGCTTCTCTTAATTCTATTGCTTCATCTACAAATGCAACTGCAAGTTGATGTATTCCTGCTTCAATTGCAGCTTTGGCAACTTCAACTGCCCCATGGCCATACCCATTCGCTTTTACAGCAGCCATCATCTTAATTTCTTCATCATTTACATGTTTTTTAAATTCTTTTACATTATGTTTTACAGCATTTAAGTCAATTTCTACAATTGTATCTCTTCCATATTTCAAACTCATTGGTCTAACTCCTAACTCAATAATTGCATTCCATTCTATTTCACGTTTCATATGACCTTTTACAATATAATACTTTTCATTATGCTAGTCAAACTACTAGAATTTTCGGAATTTTGAGTATGATATAATATCCTCAAGAAACTATTATATACGGAGACGAGGAGAATTACAATGTTTGTTCAATCTGCATTGCATCAACTAAAAGTTGCTATTGATACTTCTATTGATATGCTTAACCAATATAGTGAAAACGATTTAAAAATACAACCGATTCACTCAAAACGATCATTATTTGAAATGTGTGCACATCTTTCTCTTATTTGTCATGCTGATTTACTCATTTTAAATGGTATTCCAGAAAAAGAATTACATACCTTTTATATAGAACGTACCCCCCTAACAGTTGCTCACATGCAACAAACGATGATTGAAGGTTACAACCTTCTCTCTAAAACATTTCTTTCCTACTCCCAAATAGAATTAGCAGAAGTTATGACTGCCTATTGGGGTATTTCTTATTCGCGCTTTGAATGGTTACTTGAAATCGTTGCACACTTTTATCATCATCGTGGACAAATTCATATTTTATTATGCGAGCATATGAAAGATCCTCGCATTCCTTTATTTGAGTGATTTTCCACTCATTCATTAATTATAAATAGAGAAGCTACAAAACCAATAAAAAGTATCATTCCTAATTTTCCCTCCTAATTGACCTACAAGAGAAACTAAAGACGGAACGGATATAGCAATACCTATTACAAAACAGACACTCATCATTACAAGTAGAGATAGATACGAAACAAAGCCCATTGAACTTAGACTAAAAATAGCAATCAACAATCCTCCTTGAAGAACTTTCCTTACTTCAAACCTCTTTGTTAAACGACCTGCAAGTGGTGACAGCAACATACCAAACAGCCCTGTTAAGCGAAAATAAAGGATTTGTTCTGCAGTTAAATTGTAAGTAGGAGAGCTCAAATAATTCCCTAAAACAGTATACATATTAACAAAAGCCATTAATAAAACAGGATTTTTCACACTGACTAACTATTAGTTTTAAATAATGCGCAACTTCTTTAAGGCATAAGAAATTCCGCCTTCACTCGCCTTCGTTGTAACGAAATCAGCCCTTCTCTTCAACTCCTCTCCACCATTTCCCATCGCAACTCCTAATCCTACATACTGCAACATCTCAATATCATTTCCACCATCGCCAAAAGCAATGGCTTCTAATTTACTAATGTTTAAATGTTCCAATACTTTTTGAATTGCAGTTAGCTTCGATACTTTACTATCTTCCAATACATTTATAACGTAACCATGAAAACGCTCAAACGTAAGTGCTGGATATCTTTCAATGAATTTTTGAGCTTCTGTATCATCAGCATACAGACATATGCAATACATCTCATCTGATAAGTTTCTAACTTTGTCAGGATACTGCTCTAAATGTAAGGTTTCATTTAACGCTCGCATGACACGTTCATCTTTGGAAGCAATATTATTCATTGCAAATTCTTCTGTAAAGTAAGAAACACTGTGACCATGTAATTCAGCAAAATTTGAAATATCATGAACGATTTCGCTTGAAAGTACTGATTTATGTATAACTTCTTTCCCACATTTTATATGTGCACCATTTGCTGAAATAAACGTATTTATACCTAGTTCCTTAAATTGTGAGCATAAACTATATGGTCTTCCAGTTGTAACAACTACGTGAATTCCTTTATCTATTAATCTTTGTACCGCTTCTTTTGTACTTTCGTGCATGCTTCTATCAATCTCACTTAATAACGTACCGTCAACATCGAAAAATACAACTTTGTACATAAGTCTTTACATCCCGTCCAAATGATTCGTATCATTAATGAAATGCACCGTTTTTTGTTCACCCTCAATTTCAATTAAACTTATTCCCGTATCTCCCATTTTGAAATAGTAGTCCATTGAAATTGGCATTTTGAAAAATGCACGTAATAGACTATTAATTACGCCCCCATGGGCAACAATTGCAATTCGGTCATATGTATTCTCTGTCAAGATTTTAGAAAAGATTCCTTCTATTCTCATTCGAAACTCAATAAACGATTCCCCGTTTTCAAAACGATCATGAAGAAACTTTGGCTCTGGATATTTCTTTGCTTCTTCAAATGATAAGCCTGCTTGCACTCCATTATTAAACTCCATTAATTCCTCTTCTAATTGAATTGGACAACCAATTGCTTCTGCTAATGTTTCACCCGTTTCACGAGCGCGTTTTAATGTGCTTGCCCAAATGAAATCTGGTGCAAAATCTTTTTTCACTTTCTGTACAAGTCTTTGTACTTGTTGTCTCCCTTTGTCAGTTAACTCAAAATCAGCTCGACCTTCATGCACATGTAAAATATCAGCTTCTGATTCTCCGTGGCGTATTAGTAGTATTTGCATGTTTCTCTCTCCCTTTATTTAACATTAATAAAATTCCATTATATCACATTTTAAGATTCCAAAATAAAAAAGGAACGGTCTCCCGTCCCTCATCCATTCACTTTTTCCGCATCATTCCAATAATATTTACTAAACGCTTCTGTTAACACATCAATTGTGTTATATAATTCATCTAACGTATTATCAACACCACCAACTTCAATTAACATCGCATTTTTCGATAAATCTTGGTTATAAACGCCATTTCCATCTTTTTTATACTTTGGAAAAATCCCTCTACTTAATCCGTAATAGTTTTCATCTAAATAACTATTGATCGCTCTTGCAATTTTTTCATTTTCAGCACGGCCTTCATTTTCCATCCCAATTATAAAATATAATCTTGCATACGATTTTCCGTTAATTACTTTTGTTGTTACTTTCTTACGCTGATCGTCACGGTGTATATCAATCGGAAACGCAATTTTATTATTTTGTGCTAATGCTTCTTTTACATATTCATGAGACGCTTTATATGACTGATACCATACCCACTTTTTACTCGCTAATAAATCACCCATATTCGTTTTATCATGAACTACCGGAATTCCTTGTCCTTCAAGTTGCTCTTTCATACGTTTCCCTAGTAAAGACACATTTACATCTGGGCTAGATGGATCAGTTGCCCCTGGTAATAATGGAAAGAAGGATTCCCAGCTATGTGTATGATAAATATATACTGCACTTTCACCTTTTTTCGCTCCGTTCTTTTTCTGAACCGGATTATTCTTTTCCGCTTCTGTAACTTTATCTTTTGCTATTTCCCGTTCTTTCGTTACTTCTTCAATCGGTACACTAGATTCATTTGGGATATTTGTCAAGTTTGTCCCTTCCCCAGCTACGATAATATTAGAATAATACTTTGACATACCAGGTACTTCTTTACCGACGAATGTTCTTAAATCTTTAATTTTCAAATCTGTCGCGATAGAGAACATTAAATTCCCAACTGACTCTCTTTTATTCTTCTTAAAATAATCAAATCCGTAATAGCGATTCTCACTTTCTATCATTTGAACAAAACCTTGCATCGATACTTTTCCAAACCATTGATTTGCATAATTCGATTTCATTGTATGTAAAAATGACGTCAAAATCGACGCTATCATAATTACTATTAGCGCATATAAAAGGAGTAACGAAATCAGCTTCTTCCCATGTATTCGAGTTGCATACTTTTTCACTGCATCACCTTCTTTATACATGGATATGTACAACCTTTTCAGAATATACGCACAAAAAAAGAGAAATGGTATACCATTTCTCTTCCCCACTTTTATTGTTCTTTTCCTGTATCATTTGAAGGTAGTTTCTTCGCTTGTTTTTCTTTAAATATTTCTCCAATTGCCCCAAGAGTACCAAGTGTTTCAATTGCATTAGACGGAATAAAGACTTTATTTGCTGGTCCTTTTGCAACTTCAGCTAATGACTCAAATGATTTGTAAGCAAGTATACGCTCATCCAAATTCGCTTCACGAAGCAATTCAATACGATTTTGTTCTGCTTTTGCAATTTCTTCAATTGCTCGTGCTTCCCCTTGTGCTTCTAATTCTTTTGCTTCTTTTATACCTTCAGCTTCGCGAATACGTGCTTCTTTATCCCCTTCAGCCATCAAGATTTTACTTTGCTTTTCTCCTTCAGCGCGAAGAACTTTATCTTGTTTTGCTGCTTCAGCTTCTAAAATAATCGCACGTTTATTACGCTCAGCCTTCATTTGTTTTTCCATTGATGCTTGCACATCTTTTGGCGGGTTAATATCAACAACTTCGACACGTTCAATACGTACGCCCCATTTTTCTGTTGCTTCATCAAGCGCTAAGCGGATTTCTGTTGAAATTTTTTCACGACCAGATAACGTTTCATCCAGTTCCATTTTACCGATGATTTGACGCATCGTTGCTGAAGTAATATTACGAACACCATATTCATAGTTTGAAATACCATATGTCGCAAGTTCTGGTTCAACAATTTGATAGAAAATAATTGTATCAATTTCTACTTGAACATTATCTTTCGTAATTACCTTTTGCGGTGGTACATTCGTTTGTTGAATGCGTAAGTCATGATATACACGAACACGATCTACAATTGGTATTAAAATATTTAACCCTGGGTGCATTATACGTTGAAACTTACCAAATCTTTCAACAACCCCAACTTTTTGCTGAGGAATAATTTTAATTGTTAATGCGATAAATGTAACTACAATTAGTGCGAATATAATCGTTAACGTTAATGCTACCATATTTATTCACTCTCCTTTTTCACTTGTAATATAGTACTATGCCTCTTTATAACAACGACTTTTTCTCCAGCATCAATTGAAGAATCTGCAATAGCTGTCCAAGTATCTCCATCCACCTTCACAATACCATTCGCTTCATTTGTAATCGTTTGCATAACAATCCCTCTTTTACCAACAAGCATATCTACTGTATCAGTAAAACCTTTTGCTTCTCGAAAGTTTTTTGAAATTCTTTTCGTAAAGAATGTCAAAGTTAAACTTACAATTGCACCAACAGTAACTTGTAACAGTAGTGCATCAGGAGCAAACAAAGCAATAAGACCTCCGACAACAGCTCCAATTCCAAGCCAAAGCATGTAAAATGTAATCGACAACATTTCCGCGATAAATAAAATACCAGCTATTATAAACCAAATTACCCAAGCAGCCATATGCAACCCTCACTTTCTTTCTCATTTTCTATATGTATATGAAGAAAAGAATGGTTTATCCGCCCTTTCTTACACTTGGGCGTTCGCTACAAGCTATTGTACATATTCACTGTTACAATGATCATTAATATAATACTATATCAATATATTCTTCATTATACATGAAAATCCCTTTCAAAAAGTGACAAAAAATTAAATTCTTTAAAAATTTTAATTTTTAAATCACAATTATTACAATTACTAAATACTATTTTTTATAGAGGTGATATTCTTATTGAGAAACCTGTCACTAATCTACTATTTAGGTTCCAAAATATGCATTACTCTCGCTGACATCGTATATGTAATGATTATTACAACTCATATTTATATAGCAACTAAATCAGCTACTATTACTGCTCTTTTTCCATTATTACAAGTTATCACAAATCTAATTGCTAACATCTCTGCACCACTTATGATAAATCGTTTTCCATCTTATACGCTGTTATATACGCTCCAATGGTTGAAAACAGTCTTTTTACTATTATTAATGATTTTGTTCCCGGTCTTATCCACAAACATTATAGCTCTATTAACTTTTATTTTTGTCATTTCATTATGTAGCGGGTGGAGTGCTCCATTATTATACGGTATTCTTCCGCGCCTTACACCGAAAGAAAAATTAGTAAAAGTAAATAGTATCTTTTCCTTTTCAACACAAATTGTGCAAGCCGTTGCTTATTCATTTACGAGTATTGTCGTTCTTCTCATTGGCGCTACTTCTACACTCATGATTAATAACATTTTAATGATTTTCGGATGCATTGCATTACATTTTTCATTACGTTCCATACATACTGAAAGAATAGCAGATTCTCCCTCTTCCAAAAGTACTGTTTTATTGGAAGGTTGGAAACTCCTATTTCAAAATCCTTCTCTCCGTACCGTT
Organism: Bacillus sp. BR3(2024); assembly: GCF_039134555.1. NCBI lineage: Bacteria > Bacillati > Bacillota > Bacilli > Caryophanales > Bacillaceae > Bacillus > Bacillus sp. BR3(2024). Next base: position 1,890,450 of record NZ_CP152433.1, on the reverse strand, counting down.
ACATATATGGACTTAATCGAAACTTTCGCAGGAACAATATGGATTGGTGCTATTACGATGGCATACGTTACGACTATCCTTCATAAGGGCGAAGAATGGTGGGGATATATTAATACAAGTTATTATGTTGGCACGTTAATCGGTGGTCTATTAGCATGGAAAATGAGTTCCTATATTCAAAACAATTTAATACGATCTATGTCGATTGGCTCTCTTATATTTAGCATTCTTACATTTTTATATGGTATGACAAGCAGCGGATTTATTGCGCTTTTTCTATGTGTTCTAATGGGACCCTGTTATCAAATTAGAGATATTTCCCAAACGACTGTTTTACAATCAAGTGTCGCCCCTTCTTTATTATCAAAAATGTATACAGCACATGGCACACTTCTTTCAACAGCCTCTGGACTATCTATGCTTAGCATTGGCATTATTACTGATATGTTCGGTGTTCGTACAATTTATATCATCGCTTCTATTCTTATTTTATGTTCCGCTTGTTTATCTTTTAGTTTATTAAAATATCATAAGACAGAGCAGAACGATATTTCAATTTAATCACTAAAACAAAGAGGACAGGGATTCCTGTCCTCTTTGTTTATTCTATTCATGATAAGTTGGGGATTTTTCTATGCTTTGTCGCTTGTTCAAAAGCATAAGCTAATTTAATTAATATCCCTTCACTAAAGGCAGTGCTTGCAATGGTAATTCCAAAAGGCCTCCCGCTTTCCATATACCCTGCCGGTATTGCTATAGACGGATAACCCGCTTTCGCACATATAGTAGAACCTATATAGGAAGGAAACAGTATCGCATCAAGATTATATTTTTCCAATGCAAAATCAATGCCTTGTTCTTGAGAAAAATATATATCTTCTAATCTCGCATTTAAATATTCTGGATTTCGTAACGTATTAGGAAAATCTTTTCTTCCCTCTAACTTAGTTTGTCCATATTTTAAAGCTCTTTCTGCTATGTTTTTATTAAACTCCATTAACTCCGAAATAGAATGCACCGGGATAGTAGAAGGTAATTTAGTAAGATAGTTATCTAAACTATGCTTCAGCTCATAAAGCGGAACTCCCCAGCTCCATTCTCTATGAAAAGAAGGAATATCAATATTTTCTACTACTGTCGCTCCTTCATTACGTAATACTTGGATCGTTTCCTTAAACAAGATTTCATCATACTCACCATTTTCGTAATAATCTTTTGGTGCATCGTTAAACACACCAATCTTCGCTCCATTTAAACCATTTGCATCAAGGTAAGATGTATAATCCCGATATGCCCTACCGTCACTTTTGTGAGTAACTACATCTTTCTCATCCATTCCAGTTAAACTCCCTAGCAAAATAGCAGCATCGGTTACCGTTCTAGCAAATGGTCCAGCTGTATCTTGCGAATAAGTAAATGGAATAATTCCTCTACGACTAATTAAACCGACAGTCGGTTTAATACCTACTACAGAATTTTGAACAGCGGGGCTCAAAATAGAAGCATCGGTTTCTGTCCCAACAGATACTACTGTAAAGTTAGCAGCAACTGCTATTGCAGATCCTGTACTAGATCCGCCAACAAACATATGATCCTTGCCCGTTCCATATGGATTGATTGTTTGACCACCTCTTGCACTATATCCAGCCCTCATTTCAAAAGACATTGCATTTGCTAATTCTGTCATATTCGTTTTTCCTATTATCACTGCCCCTGCTTCTCGCAGTTTAGTAACGAGAAATGCATCTTCACTGCTTATATTTTGTTCTAGAGCTATTGTACCTGCACTTGTATGCATGAAGTCATTCGTTTCAATATTATCCTTAAGCAAAACAGGTATTCCATGCAATGGTCCCCTTACGCCGTTTGTCTTTCTTTCATAATCTAACGCTTCTGCAATAAAAATAGCATCTGGATTAATTTCTAAAATTGAATTGATTTTCGGCCCGTCTTGATCATACTTTGCGATTCTATAGAGATAATACATCACTAGCTCTTTTGAAGTTAGCTTTCCAGATTCCATTTCATTTTGAATATCTTGAATTGTTAATTCCTTTTTTAAGATTGGATTAAACTGAATTTCCATTTATATTCTCCCTTATATGAACTTTTTTAGCATATACCCCTTACTTTTTCAATTTTTCATCTCAACACATCCTAAATTAATATCCCTTTAAAGAAATTCAATATCCTTATTTAAACACCTTTAATTTCCCGAAAAATAAAAAAAATCTGAAACGGATTAATCTTCGCTTCAGACTCTTACATTACTGTGCGTATACTTCATCTAATAAATGTAAAAACTCACCTTGTTTTCCAGCTAATTCAGGGCATTTTACAATATCAACCCATTCGTAGCAAAATACCAATCCTTTATCTTCCTCACCAGCACTTACAATATGTTCCCAAGTATCCTTTACATCTGTTAGTAAAGTTACATGGAAAAAGTGGCGTTTTTCATACTCCTGTTTTTCTTTCATATGTATAATGTAATCTGCTAAAAAACGCTCTATGCATAAATGACGCAATCCGGATTCTTCCTGTACTTCACGCAATATAGCAGCTTCTAACGTTTCACCTTCATCAACCGTTCCCCCTGGCACTTGAATACCAGCTTCATGTATATCACGATGTTTAAAAACAAGTAATTGCATAACCCCCTCTTGTTCTCTTGTAATATATGCATGTACTTTTTTCTTATATAACATCGTCATTGTACGTCTCTCCCCTCAATTGTTCACTCTGTTACTTCTTCAAGTGTCAGTTGATTATCATACAAATATGTAGCTTGTGGATTTCCCACATACCTTACGTGCCATGGTTCATACCGATAGCCCGTAATCGTTTCTTTCGCTTTTGTGTATCGAACCACAAAACCAAATTTATGGGCATTTTCAGAAAGCCACTGACCTTCTTTCGTTTCCCCAAAAACTGTCTCTAACTGAAATTTAGCAGATTGAGACGTAATATCCATAGCTAGTCCAGTTTGATGCTCACTTGTGCCAGGAACCGCGCTAGACATTGCTGTTTTTGCTTCCCCGTCTTGTTTTTTATACATCGTATTTAATGCTTTTTGTCGATCAAAAGATCTAAATCCAGAAACTGCAAAAAGAAAAATACGCTCGTTGTCAGCCTGCTGAAACATATCCTCAAGCGCCCTCGCTGCCTCTTTTCTCATCTTTTTCTTTTCTTGATCACCTTCACTAGAGTAGCGCACTTTCGGAATAACTAAATCTGGCGGTCTATACCCATCTGGTAAACGCCTACTTTTATTTACAAGTACAAGCATTGAATTCGGATTATTAATTACCGCAATATCCCCATCCATATTAGCAATCGTTTCTTTCGCTTTCGGAAATATGCTATTTACACTTACTTCCCGCGCCTGCTTATCCTTATACATTTTATAATTGATTCCTGCTACTCCAATAATAATTATTGCAGCTACAATACCAAGTAGTGCCCATCTTTTTTTCATATAACGACCTCTTATTTTAATAATTTGGCCATTTCATACTCATCGATGCCCTTTCCATCGATAATAAGAGCAGCTTTTTTGACACCTTCTTTCTCAAATCCAGCTTTTTTATATAGTGCCTGAGCTCTTGTATTGTGGGCCATTACTGTTAATTCTAAACGCCATACATCATGTAATTTTGCCCACTTCTCAACCTCTTTAAACAATCTCGTCCCAATACCTCGCCCGTTATACTCTTGCAAAATACCAATTACAATGGTTGCCACATGCCTCTTTCTTTGAATGTTATTTCCATTCACTAATATAAAACCTACTATCCTCTCATCTTCAACTGCTACAAATATTGTTGCATATTCATTTTCTATAAAGCGATGGATCATTTTTTCTTGTTGCTCAGCTGTAGTTTTTCTTTCTCCTGGTTCATATAACATAAACTTCGTTTCTTCATCTAATTGCTTACTTAATTGCAAAAATGATGATGCATCTTCTATTTCGATCTCCCTAATCACTTCAATCACCCTACCAGTTTCATAATAAAAAGTTTTCCTTATAAAAAGATTTTCTCTACTTTCCTGAAAATCCCTTTGTAAATCTCCTACTATAAATTGACAAATTTCGATATTACTATAACAACGACAAATTATGTCTATTCTGTGACGTCTCATCATTACAAAGAAAAAACGCAAGCATTACACTTACGTTTTTCCAAGATTGAAGTGAGCTAATAATTATCGATAGATGTCCTGGCTAATTCACGTTTCACTTTATCCATTCACTTTTTCTGCCTGCCAAAAATATTCACCAAATGCTTTAGCAAGTGCATCAATTGATCGATTCAATTCTTCCTCTGTATTATCTACACCGCCAACTTCTATTAATATCGCTTGTCCTGATAGGTCTTGATTATAGATTCCATTTCCTGTCTGAAACCCTTTTTGAATGACCCCACGGCTCACTCCTGGATATTTCTTATTAATCGCCTCATGTAAAGCTGTCGCTAATTGTAAGTTTTTTTCATAGTTTTTATTTCCTTTCCCTACTACAAATGCAAGCTTTGCATATGATTTATCTCCAATTGTTTTTGTCGTTACATTCTTTCGGGCACTATCACGATGCAAATCAAAAAAGTATTGAAGATCTTTATTTCCAGCCATAGCTTGCTGCACAATTTCTCGTGACATTTTATACGAACTATTACTGTTTAAACCTTTACTTATTAACTTTTGACCAACATCACTCTTATCGTTAGTAGCCCCAATCCCTTCACCTTCTAGTTGTTCACGGAAACGATCTCCTAATATAGAAATATTCGACACAGAACTCGTTGCTTTATTCGGATTCGGGTCATTCGTTAAGTTAAGTAAAGGTAAATAAGATTCCCAGCTATGTGTATGATAAATAAACGCAACTTGTCTCTTCCCAGTCGTTTGGGACGGCTGTTTTTTCTCTTTATTCGTATCTTGTTTAGGTGCTTGTCCAGTTCCACTAGTCCGTTCCTTCACTACTTCTTCAAGAGGAACACTCGACTCTATCGGTAAGTTAGAATAATTTGTACCCTCACCCGCAATAACAATTTCTGTATCGTACTTACCAAATCCCGGGAGCTCTTTCCCGACAAAACTGCGTACATCATTAAAGCGAATATTTGTAGCCATAGAAAAGAGAAAAGAAGAAATTGAAAAATCTTGATTCAAATTTCGATACTCCTGTGTAAAATAATGATTCTCTTTTCCAAGTACATACATGTAACCATTCATCGATAACTCATTTAACCAATTATATAAATACGTTGACTTTGTCTCTTTCATAGAGGTTACCATCAGACTAATAAGAAAAAAAGTCGCTAGCACTGTAGTAATAACAAATAAAACTAACTTACGCATATTTGTAAACTTCATAAAAAAAAAGCCCCGATTCATACTATCACCTCTCTATTTCAAGTTATGTACAAGCCCTAGAGAATAGACCGTTAAAATTTCGGCTATATTGTTAATGAGGTGAAATGAATTGAAGCTATTAATAGGAATATTACCAATCGCTCTATCATTCATTTTTTATTTGTCCGCTAAGCAACCAAAAATCTCTATTGTGCTACATATTTCTGCGTACTTGGCACTATATGTACTTGGTACAATTATTTCCATTAATATATACGATGTTTTAATACAAGATTTAGTTTTCATGACGAGCATTCATGGAATTTTACTGAATCCATTTTTCCTTATTGCAGGAGCGTATATAGGAACATACACTTTGTACCTACTTTTGTCTCACATTATTATGAAAATAAAAAATGGAGCGTAATGAAATGCAACCACCATTTATCTGTCATACATGCAAAAAAAGAATTGTGAGAAAGAAAGACCTTATTACAGCCACATGGTACTTCCGCTTTTATTTATTTCACAGTGATTGTTTTAAACGACAGCAAGTGTTTATCTCACGATTTCTCCCTGTGAATACACTTTTCAATTTCTTTCTTATTATATATGGACTTATTTTTGGCAGTATTCTTATGATTACAGAACCATCTATTATTTGGCTGACTTTCTTTTTTCCTATTTTTTATCGGTTTCTTTCTCATTATTATGTTGAACGTTTTTTCTCTACATAACGCGCAGACTGACCTCTCGGAATACTTAAACATTCCCACTCATTTTCTTTTAACATCTTCCCAATGTAAATAATCTGACCAATATGCAATGCATAATGAGAAATTTGCCTTTCAATTGCTTGCATGACAGTATGTGCTTCACCGCGAATGTATACCGTCTTCAATAAGTGTTCCGGCGTTAAAGTATTCATCATATTAAAAACATATTTCCATCCTTCTTGCCAAGCTATAAGGGTTTCTTCTTTTGAATGATAGCATCCTTCAAATTCACCATCTCGATTACGATCTGTTTTTTCACCATCAGACGTTAAAAAATCCGTCCATCTAGAACGCATATTACCGTGCAGATGCTTAATAATAATCGCTATACTATTTGTTTCTTCATGAGAAGACCATTGTATTTGTTCATATGATAATTGAGAAAGTGCCCGTTCCCCTTGTTTCTTTGTTGCTTTAAAGTTCGAAATCGCACATTGCAAATATTCTCGTCCGATATCCATATTAGCCCCTACCTTCACCCTAGCTAATTTTTGTTCCATTTGGCAATTCCATATTAGGCTGAAGTAACACAACATCATCAGCTTCAGGAACACCACCAAGCACAAGCACTTCTGATTTGAATCCAGCTACACGCTTTGGTGGAAAGTTTACAACAGCAACGATTTGTTGACCGATTAAATCTTCTGGAATATACCTTTTCGTAATTTGAGCACTTGACTGCTTTATCCCGATTTCTCCAAAATCTATTGCTAGTTTAATCGCTGGTACTCTCGCTTCTTTAAATTCCTCTGCATGTATTACAGTTCCAATTCTCAAATCCAAATTTAAAAAATCTTCAAAATTAGCCATTTATCATTCCCCCCAATTATTACTTAGACAAAATACAAAAATCCCCTTCAAAAAAAGAAAGGTGCCTAAGCACCTTTCTTTTGTAATTCACTTGATTCATTTGATTTATAGAAGAAGAAACCGAGAATCCCGCCAATACATGATGGAATTAACCATCCGATTCCTTCGTTATATAACGGTAACATTTGTAGTACATTAGAAATCGCGTCAATTTTAATTTTCGCACTTTCTAAACCGTTAAAGAAACTAATTAACAATGCACCTAAAATAGCTCCAATATAAATTGTATTACGCTTCCCAATCCACTTATGGAAATACGAAAGTACGATTAATACAATTGCAACTGGATAAATGATCATTAACACAGGTAATGTTACTGCGATTAATTGTGTTAAACCTAGGTTAGATACAATTAAACTAAATACACATACCATTGTTACAATCGTTTTATGCGAAAGTTTTGGGAATAAGTTTGTAAAGAAACCTGCACACGCAGATGTTAACCCAACAGAAGTTGTTAAACAAGCGAGTATAATAACAAGCCCTAATAAAATTTTACCACTCGTCCCATATAGCTCATTTACAACATTCGTTAAAATAAGGCCACCGTTTTCTGAGATACCAAGTGATGTACTTGTTGAACCAAGATAAGCAAGTGATAAATAAATTAACGTTAAACCAAGTACAGCAATAATACCTGATACTACTGTTATTTTTGCAATTTGACTACTCTCTTTTATCCCTTTAGAGCGGATAACTTGTACAACGACAATTCCGAATACAAGCGCGCTAATTGCATCCATCGTTAAATATCCTTGAATAAATCCACCAAAGAAAGCATTTTCTTTGTAAGCAGCTAACGGCGCAGCTGGCTCTCCAATTGGATCAATAATTGCCTTTCCGACAATAACAGCGACAATTAATACTAATAATGGTGTAAGAAACTTTCCGAACCAATCCACTAATTTAGATGGATTTAATGATAAATACCACGTTATTCCGAAGAAAACTATCGTGAAAAGAAATAGCATGTACCACTCTGAAACCATTGCCTCTGATAAAAACGGCTTCATACCCATTTCAAACGAAACAGCTCCAGTACGAGGAATCGCGAAAAATGGTCCAATTGCTAAATAACTAATCAATGGGAAAATAAACGCAAATATAGGGTGGACTCTAGAAGATAGCGCTTTCAAGTCCCCCTCTACAAACGCGACAGCTGTTACAGCTAGTAGGGGTAATCCGACTCCCGTTACAAGGAATCCTATTGTAGCAATCCAAACATTCTCTCCTGCTTGTTGACCTAAAACTGGCGGAAAAATTAAATTTCCTGCTCCTAAAAATAATGCAAATAGCATTAAACCAATTGCTACCGTATCACCTGGCCTTAAACGTCCCTTCATGCTCTTCATTTGCATAGCACTTTTTCATTGTTTATCTCTATATTTTACAATATGCTATGCATCCTCCTCTCTGCTCAAGATGATAAAATATGCCCCTTACAAAGCAGTGTCTTTCTCCATAATTTCTCCATTCCCCTTATTTTTACTCTAATCATTAATACAATTATTATTTTGAATTTTGATTTTTTTGAATTTTTAAATCATTAGAGTGTTATTACGTGGAGTGTAGATGTCAGACCTCTTTGTTTTTATCACACATATAGTAACATATTTAGTTGCAAAATAAAAACATATTTTCAAATTGATTTTTTTGAAAATCGAAATTATCTACATTTTTTATTCTCTTACACAAATATTGTTACAATCTCACCTATTATTCAATTGTTATTTTCAAATAACTTTATACACGTAACATACAAAAGCCATCTAATATATGAAGTGCACCCCAATTGTTAGACACAGTCTAACAATTGGAGGTGCATTTTTTATGGCTAAATTTTCTTCAAAAGAAAAAATCCAAGCGGTGAAACGATATTTAGATGGTACAGAAAGTGGAAAAATAATTGCTAAATCTATAGGAGTTAACCCTAGCGTACTTCGTGAGTGGATTAGACGATATGAGTCTTCAGGTGAAAAGGCCTTTGAAAAGTGCTATACATTCTACCCAGCCCAGTATAAACTAGATGTACTTTATTATATGAATGAACACGGGACATCTATCAGAGAAACAGCGGCACTTTTCAATATACCGTCTTATGAAACACTTCGGAAATGGAAAATAGCTTATGAAACAGGAGGATTGGATGCCCTACAATTAAAGAAAAAGGGGCGTCCAACCATGAAAGATAAAAAAATAAAACCAGTAGATGAAGGATCAATCGAAGCCTTACAAGCGGAAAATGAGCGTTTACGTATGGAAAATGCATATTTAAAAAAGTTGAATGCCTTAGTTCAAAACAAAGAAAAATCACCAAACAAGACAAAGCGCAAGTAATCTACGAGTTAAGGCATGAATTTCCTATCAAGGAGTTACTTCAACTCGCAAACATTCCACGTAGTACGTACTATTACTGGATGAAACGTTTTAATCGTCCTGATCCAAATGCGGAGGTAAAAGAACTGATTCAAGCTATTTATAATGAACACGATGGGTGTTATGGTTATCGTCGTATTCGTGATGAACTTATGAATCGTGGACACAAAGTAAATCATAAAAAAGTGTATCGCCTTATGAAAGAATTAGGGTTAAAATGTCTGGTTCGTATGAAAAAATATCGCTCTTACAAAGGGACAGTTGGGAAAATTGCGCCAAATATTTTAAATCGCAACTTCCAAGCTGAAAAACCAAATGAAAAGTGGGTTACAGATATTACGGAGTTTAAATTATTTGGGGAGAAGTTATACCTATCACCAATGTTGGATTTATTTAATGGTGAAATTATCACTTATACAATTGGCCCCAAACCGACCTATTCCCTTGTTTCAACGATGTTGGACCAAGCACTTTATTGTGTAACCGATCCGGATAAACTCCTCATTCACTCTGATCAAGGTTGGCACTATCAAATGAAACAATACCGTCATTCTCTTAAGAATTGTGGCATAACTCAAAGTATGTCTCGCAAAGGAAACTGTTATGACAATGCCGTTATTGAAAATTTCTTCGGTATCATGAAATCGGAATTTCTGTATCGAAAAGAATTTGAAAGTATAACACATTTCAAACAAGAATTAGCAAAGTATATAGAATACTATAACCATAAAAGAATTAAGGCAAAATTAAAGGGTATGAGCCCAGTACAATACCGGGCTCATACCCTAGAGGCTGCCTAATGAAACGACCTGTCTAACTTTCGGGGGTCACTTCAATATAATTAGATGGCTTTTGTATGTTACTCTATCGTTTCAACTTCACGTGGATTTTTCATCTCTTCCACATACACAACTCTAAATCCGTGATCTTCTAAATCTTTCAATAATGTCTCTAATTCACCGTCGTTAAACTCTTCTCCTAATGTAAACATAATTCTACGAACTAATAAGGCATCATTATCAAAAGTCATCAAACTTTGAATACCAGTGTATTTCTTTAAAACTGTCGATAATTTTTGGATTGCTCCATTATAGTCTTGCGTTCCAATCATAACAGAGTATTTACTAGAGTGAACGCCCCATGCATCCTCTAATAACTCAAAAACTTTTTTATGCGTTAAAATTCCAAGGAAAACCCCTTTTTCATCAACTACTGATAAATAAGGCAATTTTTTTATTGTAAAAAATACTTTAAAGAAAGATGAATCTTCTCTCACAAATCCTTCTTTATCGTTTAATAATTGTATTACACTCTCATCAAGTGATCCTTTATATTCTAAAATATCTACTTTATATATATTCCCTAAAAATTTCTCTTTTTTTTCATCTAAAACTGGTACACAACGATACCCCGTTTTATTTAAATGCTCTAACGCTTCCCCAATCGTAATCGAACTTGAGCACAGTAAAACTTCCCTTTTCGGCACGTAATTCCCTTTAATCCTCATAAAAAGCCTCCTTATGTTAAAATACTTTCTGTGCCATAACTATATTATATTTTCAGAAAAAAATAAATGATTTATTTTATTTTTCTGAAAATTATTCATTTTCTTGTCATAATTTATTCATGAATCCTTCACTTGTATATTTTTGCTATCAAATCTTCTCTCTGAATTACTAAATGAAAAATATATTGTAACTTCTTTCAAAAAAAGCTAAAATAATAATAAGAATTTTCTGAATATTCTAAGAGCAGGTGGTTATATGTCCTTATTACGCTCACATATATGTAAATTTATAATTGGTGTTATTGTTATTTTTGCCATAAGTCCTATTCCAGCTCTTTTTATTACACACAATTACTCTTATCAAAATGGATTTATTAGCATTTTTCAAAACTTCGCACAGCTTTCTTCTATATCAATTCCAAAGGTTGATTGGATGCATGAATCTATCTTTTTCTCAGCAAACCAAATGATACATACTTCTAATCATTCAACACCATTATTCCCTTACATATGGGAAATATATTTTATATCGATTGTTCGTTTTACTTTTACCCTTGCGATCGGATTTTTCATAAGTTTGGGTATCGGCCATTTATTTTTCAAAGTACCTAACTCGTTTAAAAAGTTTACTACTGTATTGAAATGGATACCTTACTCTTTTTGCACTGTAGTATTACAATGTTCAGTCTTATTACTACTTCTATACATCGCACAATTTATAAACCTTCCTTACTACTCATCATTTATCATCGTATGTAGTACTTCCATGATTATCGTTATGCAAGCAGTAAAAAAATGGATTCCTTTCTTAAAAAACACAAATGAATATGAAATAAAACATGATTCTTTTCTTGTAGACACATTGTTTTTAGCGCTTACTTCAAATCATAAATCAATTTTAGGTTCCATTATTCTTTCATTCGTTTTTATGGAATGCGTTTTTCATGCAAATGGACTGTTACAATTTATCGTTCAATTTGGCGGAAATTCACCTATAATTGTTACAATCGGCTTATTACTACTCTATATCCCATATAGCATACTTTCTTTCCTTCAAACACTATGGACCACAAACTACTCCAAGCAACAGTCATACACTTTAACGAGAAGTGTTCCAAAACCTTAATTTAAAATAACCCTCTATAATCTAAAAGTAGGGGGTTATTCCTTTTGTATAGCGGACAAAATAACAGCAAATTCAAAAACTATTACAGAAACATACCAATATTTCCCCTTTTCCTTTGACTATTCTTTTCATTTGGATTTATTATAAAAGTATAACATAATTGCAGGAGGTGACATCTTTATTCCAGACCTTGGAATGGAGAACACGCTTGGACATATTAAATATTTTTCTCATCTTTGTACTTATTCTTATTTCTGGCTTTTTCGTTGCATCAGAATTCGCTGTTGTAAAAGTACGAAAAAGTCGAATTGACCAACTTGCAAATGAAGGTAATAAACAAGCTTTAGCTGCAAGAAGCGTCCTATCTAATTTAGATGTTTATTTATCAGCTTGTCAGCTCGGAATTACAATCACTTCTTTAGGGCTTGGTTGGCTTGGTGAACCGACTGTGGAACATATACTACGACCGCTCTTTGAAAAAATTAATATTACTGGAACAATGGCTAACACTTTATCTTTTGTTATTGCTTTTAGTGTTATTACATTTTTCCACGTTGTATTAGGTGAATTAGTTCCAAAGTCTTTCGCAATTCAAAAAGCAGAAGCAATCACACTCAAATTTGCAAGACCGCTTATTTTATTTGATAAAATTATGTATCCATTCATTTGGCTACTCAATAGTACAGCTATATTTTTCACAAAACTACTCGGATTAGAACCTGCGAAGGAAAGTGACCTTGCTCATTCTGAAGAGGAATTGCGACTCATTTTAGGTGAAAGTTTTAAAAGCGGTGAAATAAACCAAACCGAATATAAATATGTAAATAACATTTTTGAATTTGATGATCGAGTTGCGAAAGAAATTATGGTTCCTCGTACCGAAATGATTTGCTTGTCTACTGAAAATACGTTAGAAGAAAATATGGATATCGTCGCTACTGAAAAATATACACGCTATCCAATCATTGAAAAAGATAAAGATGATATCATTGGGATGATCAATACGAAAGAAGTATTCCATGATCAAACGAAAGGTATTTATAAACCACTTGAATCTTATATACATCCTGTTCTAACTGTATTTGAAACAGTTCCAATTCGTAAAACGTTAGTCCACCTTCAAAAAAATCGCGTTCAGATGGCAATCGTTATGGATGAATATGGTGGTACTGCCGGACTTTTAACGATGGAAGATATTCTTGAAGAAATCATTGGAGAAATTCAAGATGAATTCGATGCTGATGAATCACCTATGATTGAAAAGCGTACACCTAAGCTTACTGTTTTAGATGGAAAGGTGCTTATTTCTGAAGTAAATGATATGTTTGGCCTACATATTGATGATAGTGATTTAGATACAATCGGAGGATGGCTTCTCTCTCAAGCAGTTGACTTAAATATTGAAGCTGGCTATTCCATTGAATATGCTGGTTTTCAATTTAAAGTATTAGAACTTGATGGACATCAAGTCAAAAAAGTTGCTGTACATAAACTAGATATTAAAAAGGAGCTATAAAGTGACTGTTTTATTAACAATTTGTATCATTGCCTGTTTCGTTGTTTCATTTCTCGCCTTTATTTATCCAATTATCCCTGGCATACTAGCTGTCTGGGCTGGATATTTGATTTACCATTTCGGTATAAATGGAGGCGAATTAACAACTTCTTTTTGGATTATTCAAGTCATTTTCACTCTTTTCATTTTCGTTGCTGATTTTATTGCAAATGGATATTTCTTAAAAAAATACGGTAGTTCTAAATGGGGCGAACGTGTCGGAATGATTTCTATCATTGTCGGCTCGTTCTTCTTCCCACCATTCGGACTTATTATCATACCGTTCTTATCAGTATTTATAACAGAACTAGTACATAAAAAATCGCCAAAAGATGCTTTTCTAGTTGGAGTCGCTACTGTAGTTGGTTTTTTAAGCAGTACAGTAGCGAAAGCAATTCTCCAAATCATTATGATTATCATCTTCTTGTGTTATATCATCTTTTAACCATCCCGACTTCGGGATGGTTTTTTAATATGCAATACCTACTCGACTATTTTCATATATATTTTTCTTACATAGATCCCATGCAAAGTGTGCTGTATCACCCACTGTAATTTTTGATCCACCCTCTGGCAATATATCTTTTTCAGTTCGATATACCTCTGTCGCCTCACCATCTATTAAATGTGTCGGACAAACAACTGTCCAACATAAATTATTACTATTACTTAGTACCTTATATGCAGCCAAATGATCTTCCGCTGCCGTTGTCGTTTTCCTTTTTGATTCCGTTGATTGAAAACGATATAAATTTAGATCTGTTCTTGCTTGTAAAATACCAGCTGTTCCTATTGTTATGATCCTACGAACCCCATCTTCTTCCATTTTCTTTATAATTTGTGGCATACTCTTCGCTAATGTTCCATTTTGATCCGTTCCAAGTGCACTAATTACTATATCACTTCCTTCTATCGCTTTCTTTATATCATTTTCGTTCAATACATTCCCTTCTATCACTCTTAACCTTTCATGTTGTATTTCTATTCTATTTAAATCACGCGCTAATGCAGTCACTTCAGCTGAATCCTTTAATGCTAAATTAATTATGTTTGAACCTACTCGTCCTGTTGCTCCCAATATACATACTTTCATTTGTTTTCCCCCTCTTTCATTCTCTTTCTATTTTTCAATAATCTCAGTCAATTTACAACAAAAAAACTTCCTCATATATAAGAGGAAGCTTTATTATTACTTTATTTCTTTTCTTTAGAATCAGTAGACTTCTCGGTTCCGCTTGTTTCTTTATCCTTTTTGTCCTCTTGTTGTGTTGTTGTGTCGTCTTCTTTCTTCTTGTCCTCACCTTTACTACAACCTACCATTAATAAAGAACTTGCAAGTGCCATAGCAGTTAATGATTTAACCCATTTGTTCATTTGCGTTTCCTCCTTGTGATAGAATATGTACAACCTCATATTACTCTCTATTTTTAAAGGAGAGATTGAAAAACAGTAAATATACGGTAAATTTTTGTAAATTTTCCGATAACAAAACCTAATTTTAATTTATATATTTCATTTCCAATCGATACACAATAAAACTAGTTTTTTCTCTCAATGGACGTAAAAAAACTAAGGCGCATACCATTTCGCCTTAGTTTCTCATGCAAATTTTTCATTTTCATATAGATGTGTAATCTTATATTCCTTCTTCATAACATATTGCCACACACTATAAGCGTAACGGTTCATTTTCAGGAAACAATTTTCCAAAAATGAGCGAAACTCTGGGTTAGCAACTTCCACTGCAACTTGAGCAAACTTTAAAGCTAATCGTTTCAAATGCGCAATATAACTGGTTGCAATATGAATATCCCCTGTATATTTACTAACTGTTTCCTTTCCCATTTCATGCAAATCAAACTCCATTGTTTCACAGGTTATATGCTGCACATTCTCTCCTTCTTGAAAATTTACTTGTTCATTATATGCTTGTAACATATATGGTAAATGGTGCTGTAATAGATTTTTTAATTCTTCGTCTCTGACCTTTCCAGCATACTCTCCAACCTTGTATATTAGCATATAACTATATTTCATTAATTCTTTCATACAGTCCATTAAAGCGCCTCCCTTCTCTTTTGTCCATATACTATAAATATGATGCTAAAACATTCGCTATTCTCGCTAAAAACCAATCCCATCTACTAATTTTCTCAAAATCTTCTTCAGAAAATCGTTTTGATTTATGAAAGTCTACCTGTAATCGACTCCATACTTCATCAACAACTGTTTTATCATATATGATACAGTTAGACTCACAATTTAAATAAAAACTTCTATTATCAAAATTCGCTGTCCCAATATCAACAATTTCTCCATCAATAATTGTTACTTTCCCATGAAAAAATCCATTTCGATATTGATAAATCTCCGCTCCAGCATGTAACATATCTTTCAAATATGGATAGGCAGCTTGTTTTAACAATATGGCATCACTTTTAAATGGCACGAGAATTTTCACATTAACACCACGATTTAATGCAGCTTTTAACTCTTTCACCATTTCTTTACTTGGTACAAAATATGGTGTAGCGATAATTAAAGACTTTTTAGCCTTTTTTAAAAGTGCCCCATACTTTTCCCATAAGCCTTTTCCATTTGAAAATAAATATTGATATTTCACATTCCCTAATGTAGGTATACTTTCATGTATAGGCATTTTTTCTCCTGTATCTTCTTTCCAATCTTCGGCGAACTTTCTTTCCATATCCGCTGCACCCTCACCATGGATGCGCACGTGATAATCACGCCATGGCCCAAACTTTGGATTTTGTCCAAGGTACTCCTTTCCGATATTAAAACCACCGACGTATGATACCTTTCCATCTATCGTAACAATACGTCTATGATTCCGTTGATGCAAAGAATAGAACACATTTTTCAGTTTCGGTTTTTTACTAAATGTAAACTTCACACCGTTTTCCTTTAATCGGCTAATTACCTTTTTCTTCAGCTTATATCCACCTATCCGATCGACTGACAATTTCACTTCTACTCCGCTAGATGCTTTTTTCTCTAATAACTGTAAAAACTCTTGGCTTATTTCATCTTTTCCTACAATATAAAAATGGATATATATATACTTTTCTGCATCGTTTATATCCTCAAATAATTTTCTATATAACTCTTCACCGTTCGTATATAATTGAAATTCACCTAATCGAACTTGTCCTAATTCATATTCACTAGCCATTTCCTTCCCCATTTCCACATCGATGTTCATCCAAATGAATACACCTATTAAACAAAGGATTATAGCGAAAAAGTGCTTCATGGATAAATTCCTTTCTCCACTTACTGTTATTTCTATATCTTCCCTTTTTTATTACATTATCATTCAAGAAAATATGTCATTGCATGATATATGTCCATATCAAACAATAGCTCATTTGCATATTGTATGTTGTATCTTAAAATAAAAGGAGGAAATAACAATGGGCTTCGCACATGGTAATGGATTTGCGCTATTAGTCGTATTATTTATCCTCTTAATCATCGTCGGTGCTGCTTGCTTCTGCTAAGTAGCTACTGTCATATGATATGTGGATGAAAAAACTATAAAAGCGGACACCTATTTTTAGGTGTCCGCTTTTCATTTTAAAACCATTTCCGACTGCTATAGTAACTTAAATGGCTAAATATTCATCTCAAAAGGTTAACAATGTGGCTACTTTCTTACTCTCTGCCTTACGTATATGACGCTGTTCTGCACGTAACACAGCAATACGATGTAATTCTTTCTCTTCTTCTGTTTCAGGGATAACACGCGGTACTGGAACTGGATTATTTTCCTTACTAAGTGCCACAAAAGTAACGAATGACGTTGCCGCTATACGCTTCTCACCTGAAATTAAATCTTCAGCTACTACCTTCACAAATACTTCCATCGAAGTTCTTCCCGTCCAAATTACGAAAGATTCATAACTAACACAATCTGAAGAACGAACAGGATGTAAGAAATCGACCCAGTCCATAGATGCTGTGACACATTCCTTTCTCGAATGTCTGGATGCTGAAATAGAAGCAACCATATCCATCTCCGCTAATATCTTCCCACCAAATAGCGTGTTATGATCATTTAAATCTGTTGGGAATACTCGGCTCGTTTTGAACACCCTTGACTCATTGGCTGTTTTCCCCTTTACTTCTGTCATTGTTATCACCCCTTTAATGATTTATCCCTAATATTTCAATAATCACTATACTAAATGAACTACACGTTTAATATTAACAACATTCAGAACTTTTAGTCCACAAAAAAGAACCGATTTTATCAATCGGCTCCTCTAAATACATATTGTTCTTTCGGCTGTTCAACTTTATTCCATTTTGTTACTTCTAATACAGGAATATTCGCATGAAACGGCTGATAAAACTCAGTAGTTATCTCTCCTTCTACTTGAATCCATTCATCATTATTCCACTCTACGCCTTCTGGCTTTTTCACTAACATACCATACACACCAGAATCTGCTACGCAATGTATAATACCGAAACGGAATAAGAAGTATTGTTCTTTTTTAGAAGAATCATCCCTAAAAACAAACCCTTTAAAAGATAATTTTTTCCCAGTAAACTCGCCAGGATAATTATAAATTGTTTCCATACCCTTTAGGAAGTCTTCATCTTTCAAATTAATATTGTCTTTCGTAACAAACTCTTTCTTCCCTTTTTCCATTACACCACGGTATCCTTCTTTCCCGTAATAAATGCTCGTATCAGGTCTTAGAAATTGTCTTGTCATAAATGGATCCTTACTTTCTGCTTGTGCAACAGGAAAGTGAAATCCTTTCGCTTTAACAATATCCGAATCTAACGTCGCAATTGGGAAAAATAACCCTGAGATAATTGGAAAACAAAACAAGGAGTACGAAAATGCTTTTTTCCACCATGTATTCTCATCTTTTGAATGATCATGCCCGCAATGGCTATGGTCACAACTGCAATCATTTTTCTCTTTTTCCTTTTGGTGCTCTTTTTGGAAAACGACGATAATTTGTATAATCGTTAAGAAACCTAAAATAATTGCTGCTGTTGTTGATAAATAGGCATACTTCATATTGATATACTTCGTAATGTTACCGGAAATATGAAGCTGCGCAATTAATATTGTAAAACCTAATAATATATATGCTCGAAACATAACCTACCACCCCATCGCATAAATGAGTAGTGAGCTTGCATAAACAACAAGAGTAACTGTAACTATAACAACAATTACAAATTTAGTTTTAAATGTCGCAAGCATCATAAACATATTTTTAATATCCACCATCGGTCCGTAAACGAGGAACGCGACAAGTGAAGCTGTTGAAAACGTACTTTGGAACGAAGAAGCGATAAATGCATCTGCCTCTGAACAAAGTGATAATATATAAGCAAGTCCCATCATAACAGCTGATGAAGAAAACGGACCTTGTCCAATAGCAAGAAGTGTTGAAGTTTGTACAAACGTTTGTACCGCTGCTGCAATTAACGCACCTAGTACTAAATATTTTCCCATTGAGAAGAATTCCTCAACAGCGTGTGTACATACATCCCACATTTTTTTACGCAGTGGACGCTTATTATTCACTTCTGGGAAGTGATCATCTCTTAATTGATGTTCTTTAAACATAAAGGATAATATAATTCCAACGATAATGGCTACGATAATCGCTACAATAGAACGATACCATACCATGTGCATACTACTCCCAAAGGCAACATAAGTAGCAAATAATACAACTGGATTAATAATAGGTCCAGTTAACATAAATGCAATCCCTGCGTATGGTGGAACGCCTTTTCCAATTAATCGTCTTACAATCGGAACAATTCCACATTCACAACCTGGAAACAACATACCTAAAAAAGTAGCTAATAAAACAGACAGAAATCGGTTCTTCGGCATCCATTTTGCCACCATATCTTCTGTCACGAACATTTGAATGAATCCTGAAATAAATACACCAATGAGCACGAAAGGAAGTGCTTCGATCAATATGGAGATAAAAATTGTATTCATTTGCAGGAATGCTTTCGGTAATTGAAACAATTCCATGATGTATTTCCTCCAACTTTTCATTAACAATATGTAATTTTAACCCCATTTCATTAATTGAACAAGGTTTATATGGCATACATACCCTTTATATACATTACATTGTACAAGTTATATTCTATTCAAAATTTGAGATTTCATAGCAAAAAAGCTGCTCTAGCGTAGTTATATAACTATGCTAGAGCAGCTTTCTTATCGTTAAAAGTAACGTTTCTTCCAAAAAACAAAAGCTAACGTGAAAGATAGTGTTACACATATGATGAGTACAATTACAAAACCGTGGGCTTCCCCTTCAAACGGAACCTTTACGTTCATTCCAAAGAAACTAGAAACCATCGTCGGTAAAGATAAAATGATCGTAATTGACGTTAACAGTTTCATAACACTATTTAAATTATTTGATATAACGGAGCTAAAAGTATTCATCATTCCACTTAAAATGTGACTATATATTTCCGCCATTTCAATAGCCTGTTTATTTTCAATTAATACATCTTCTAATAAATCTTGATCGTCTTCATACATTTTTAAAAATGTACTATTACGCATTAACTTTTGAATTACAATTTTATTAGCCTTTAATGACGTTGTAAAGTATACTAAACTTTTCTCAAGGCCTAACAATGTGAAAATCTCTTTATTTTTCATTGACTGATTTAATTGATGCTCTAAATCAATTGTTTTTCGATTTATTTGCTTTAAGTATCTTAAATAATAAGTAGAAATCGTATATAAGAGCTGAAGTGCAAAGCGCGTCTTCTTAAACGTATAAAATTCTTTAATACGTTGATTAATAAAACGTTCAAAAATTGGATTCTCTTCTAAGCAGATTGTAACAAAACAATCCGGCATCACAATCATACCTATTGGAATCGTGTCATAAATCGAATTTCCTTCTTCATCATGTCTAACTGTCGGAATATCCACGATAATTAAAGTATTATTGTCTTCCTTTTCAATACGAGAGCGTTCTTCATCATCCAAAGGGTCTTTAATGAAATCTAAGTCTACATTTAAAGTTTGTACTAGATATTGAATTTCTTCTTCTGTTGGATGAAGTACATTAATCCAGCACCCCTTTTGCATTTCCTCAATCTCTTGTAGTTTTCCGTTTCGGTCTGTTAAATATATATTTAACATACTATCACCCCGATTCTTTTTACATGTAGGAATCTACCTCTCTTAAATCACAGTTTTTAAACCGCCATTCTCAGCATATGAAACATACGTTTAAATTTCAATAGAAAAATTATTTTGAAAACGTTTTTATAAGAAAAATATTATAAAGTGAAACTTTAATCAGTGGGGGGCTTCATCCTCACTAATTATTAGCCCTTACAAATCGGGCTTTTACGGGTTATCCGCCCCCAACCAAACTTCTTTTCTTTCGCTGAATTGTGCGGTGAGGGTCTCACTGCCCGTTAAAGCGGGATAAACATAGAAAAAGACAGAGTGCTCTCTGCCTTAAAAGCTTATGTTGCCTTTATAACATATTTAGAAAGCATCCACAAGTTAAACCCGACTGAAATCGTATAGCCCGCGTATGTTGAAATGATAAAACTTACATAATCGAAATACGGAAGCAATACAATATTTAAAACTATCTTCACAATAATTCCAATCACTAGTCCTAGCACCGTCTTCTGCTGTTGATTGATTCCTTGTAGCATAGCAGCCGTTACTGTAAAAAGAGAAAATAGTATGCAAGCAGGAGCATAATACTGTAAAATGATTCTCCCCATCTCTGGATCATTTCCAGCACCGAATAAAAGAGTATATACAGGTTTGGCTAACACCATCATTCCAATTGCCGCCGGTACCGTAATTGCTACTACTAATACATTTGTTCTCGTAAAATGTTTGTACAATAGCTTCGTATTTCCTGCTGTATAAGCTTTCGTCATCTCTGGTACGAGAGACATACTAAAAGCTGTCGCAACGGATACCGGGATAAGTACAACCATTTGAACAAGACCAATTATCGCATTAATTTTTTCCGCTTCTCCTTGCATATACCCTATTTGTATAAGTAGTTTATTAATTGTAAATGTATCAATCGTCTGATACAACGGAATTGCTAAGCCCACCACAACAAAAGGAATAGAATATGTAAAGAGCTCCTTATACAATGAGAAAAAAGATTTCGTTGTTTGTGGTATACTTTCCATCTCTTTTTTCTTTAAGTGCCTTCTCCTTCTTATATAATACGCACTTAAAACAGTTAATCCACCTACAGCTCCCATAAATGCACCGAACGTTGAAATACCAACCGCTAGCGAAACAGAAGCTTTTAAAACATATAAAACGACAAAGCTTCCTATTAAAATGGTTAAAACCCGAAAAAATTGCTCTACAACTACACTTAATGCAGAAGGCCCCATCGATTGGAATCCTTGAAAGAAGCCCCTTAATAAACTCATTACTGGCACAAGTATTAACGCAAAACTTACAATTCGAATATTAGTAGTAACCGCTCCTACACTATTCCCCGTTTGATCATTCCCATCGATGACAAGTTTAGCTAAATGCGGAGCTAGCATATATAACGTAAAACACGAAATGACTCCCATTATAAACATAAACACGATTCCACTTTTCAACACTCTCTTAACCGTATGATAATCATTCAGTTGATCATATTTTGATACCATCTTTGAAACAGCTAGCGGTAATCCCATTGTTGCTATACTGAGCATGATGGTATAAGGACGATATGCATATGTGTATAGAACGTAACCACTCGTACCGACCATCGCTGTAAATGGTATAACATATATAAACCCTAACATTTTTGATATCATCGTTGCCATCGTTAAAAATATCGTTCCACGTATAAACGGTGACCCTTTCATCACATTCCTCCGCTACGCTTTATTATTACACATTATGGACAACTCCTTTTCTTTAGAACCGAAACAAACAAAAAAAGCCAATGAAAAATCATTGACTTTAACGCGCTGCTTTTTTCTTTTTGAAATATTTTAAACCAAAGTATAGAGCAATAAAAAGAACAGCTCCTATAATTATGTAATGTGTGTAATCAGATGCATACTCTTTAATTTGTCGCCAATTCCCACCAAGTTTTTCACCTAAGTATATAAATAGAATTGACCATGGAATGATCGCTACAACCGTATAAAGTGTAAATAGTTTTAATGGCATCTTAGCTAGTCCTGCTGGAATAGAGATCGCATGACGTACTACTGGGATAAAGCGCGCAGAAAATATTACGCCTGCTCCATAACGCTTAAACCAACCTTCCGCTATGTCTAAATGATGTTTATTAATAAGTAGATATTTCCCATATTTCTCTACAACCGGACGCCCTCCGTAGTATCCAAGCCAGTATAAAAAGATTTGCGCTAAAGTACCACCAATCGTTCCGGCGATAACTGCACCCACAAAACTAATTTTACCATTCGCTACTAAAAAGCCAGCATACGAAAGTACAATTTCACTCGGGATTACTTCAATCATTAAAGCAAGAGCTACTCCAAAGTAACCTAAGCTTGCAAAAAATTGCAATAACTGATCTATTATGTTTGCTAACATGTTCTTTTTTATCTCCTTTTTTCTTCACATACCATCCCATTATTACATAAAGGCTGCAATCTGCCAATATCTTCATTTTAACAATATGTACAATTCAAGCAGGATTAATCTATTAATTTCTCTTTCTGCGGATCTTTCATGTAGGCAAACATCTCTTTAATTTGGTCTTCTGTATTTCTAGCAATTGATAAATTAGGCAATTCATTTTCACCAAAAAACTCCACCTCTTCTGTTTCAATACTAGTTTTCTTTTCTCCACCAATAATCTCGCATCCAATGAAAATCTTATATACATGCGTCGCCGATGGAGATGGTTGATGTTTTTCTTTATCAAATATAGCTAGTAACTTAAAATGATCTACCTCATAACCAGTCTCTTCGAAAACTTCTTTTGCTGCAACTTCGGTTGGCGTGTAACCGACATCAGCCCATCCACCTGGCAATGCCCATTTCCCATCGCTTTTTTCTTTCACAAATAATAACTTTTCATTTTGAAAAACAACCGCTCTTATATCAACTTTAGGTGTTTGATAGCCTGTCTCACTTGCAAATAATTTCTCTACGACTTCCCAATCTGTTTTCGTGTAATGTGACATCATTGAAATAGAAATATCTCGTAATTGCTGGAAACGCTCAATATCATGCACATCCTTAGAATACGTTAAACCCGCTTGAGCTATAGATTGTATTTGTTTTACCCAATCAATCCATTTAATCGTCATATATCCGCATCCCCATTCTCTATCAAATATATTACTTCATTTTTATTGATACATCTTTATTATACAAAAAAAAGAGATTGATAACGTTTCAATCTCTTTCAAATTTAATCTAATTCATGTAAGTGGTCTTGTATATACTTTCTTCTTTTATTTATATATTCATAAATCATATCAGCCTCTTGATCAAATGTTTCTAATTTTTCTTTCATGTATGGATCTTGTAGTAAATATGGGCGAATCAATTCACACAACCCTTCTACTTTCGGCCTCATAAACGAAACTGTGAATTGATTTTCTAATATTTCTTCCAAAATACTTCGATACTGCTTTCTAAATACAGGTATGTCTAGCAATCTTGCACTTAACGTATTATACCCTTGAATGCGAATATATTCATGATTAAGTGGTCTCCCTTGTACATCTCGCCCCCAAGTCGCATCATAATCCCACGGTATAACTTCAAATAAATTTGTTTCATCGTTATGATATAGTGCATAGTTATGAACGAAACCATCAAAGTTTTGCGTAAAAATAACTCCTGCTAACCATCGTAAATATTTATCTACATGTAGAAACTTCCCAATTTCTTTTTCATAGGCTTCCCTCGTCAAAGTATTCGCTTGAAATACAAATTCACTCAGTTGTTCTTCACTATTTTTATTCGAATATTTAAATTCATAACCCGCAAAGAGCTCTGTCTTAACATCTTTATCTCGTTCACTCATTAATGAAAAATTCGCATCATCATCTATCGCATAATAAATAGAACCACTCGGTAATCCTCTATTTTTCAAAAAATTTTCATCAACCGATTCTAACTGTAAATACACACCTTGAATTTGACCATTAATTTTTATAAATACATGTTGTGATTTTGGCGAAAGTACACCAATATCATGAAAAAAATCTAAAGATAATTTATTTCGTATGAGAGACGGATCCATAAACTCCGAATTCAAATGAAACTCTTTCGCACCTTGAAATTTTTTAGGCTTATAAAACATAACATGATAAGACTTTTTCTCAAATTCGCGAATATGAGCTCCTCGGTATACGATATCAATATCATACTTCTTTTTTCCATAAGTTAATTTTGCTGGCACTGGACTATCTGACCAAATGTCCTTTTTCAATTCCACTAAGTACATTGGATGAACAAAAAAATCATATGAAGGCAGCATGTTTTCTCATCCCTTCTCAGTTCTCTTCATTCAATGTATGCGCCTTGTCTTGTCCATACATCCGCAATCATCTATTTATATAAAATTACACTCTTGTCCTGTTCAGAAAGATGCCTACATACATATCATGTTAAGGAAAAAGAATACCTTTTCACTTTAATACATGATAAGGAGGATTTCTATGAAACGTGATATTAGAAAAGCTGTTGAAGAAATCAAAAGTGCTGGGATGGAGGATTTCTTACACCAAGATCCAAGTACTTTTGAATGCGATGATGATAAATTCACTCATCATCATTGTACAACTGGATGTAAATGTACAACTGGGGGTAAATGTCCAAGAACAAGATGTACTCGAGTGAAACATTGTACGTTCGTTACAAAATGTACGCACGTAAAAAAATGGACATTTGTTACGAAATGTACACGTGTACGTGTTCAAAAATGGACGTTCGTTACGAAAGTAACGCGTAGAAAAGAATGCGTATTAGTTACAAAACGTACTCGCAGAAAACATTGTACATTCATTACAAAATGCATACGCTTTGAAAAGAAATTTTTCTGGACAAAACGAAGTTTCTGTAAAAAATGCGAATTCTTCCCTAACAGACACGGTCACTCTTGCGATGATTCATGTGATCATGGTAAAGACTGTCACGATAACGGACACAAATGGAATGATTGCAAAGGCGGACATAAATTCCCATCTTGCAAAAATAAGAAATTCGATCACTTCTGGTATAAAAAACGTAACTGCTAGTTTTTATACCACCCAAAAAAGGCCGTTTTGCGGCCTTTTTTACATTTATTGAAAGTGACTTATATCTGCAAATTGTTTCACTTTACCAATACCCTCTTCAAATTCTATTATGCTCAAACTGGCACTATGCATAAATGGATCATCCCA
Source organism: Bacillus sp. BR3(2024) (assembly GCF_039134555.1). Taxonomy (NCBI): domain Bacteria; kingdom Bacillati; phylum Bacillota; class Bacilli; order Caryophanales; family Bacillaceae; genus Bacillus; species Bacillus sp. BR3(2024). The sequence continues at coordinate 1,864,480 of NZ_CP152433.1, read as the reverse complement.
CACATTTTTTATTTCAATTCCCGCGAAATGCCCTACAAGTAATTTTGCTGCTGCCGCATGAGAAACAATCAATATGTTTTGTCCTTTATGCTTCTCTAAAAGAAGCTGCATCCCTTCAATTACTCTTTCATAAACGGCCTCAAAATTTTCGCCTGATGTTGACTGAAAAAGATGTGGCTCATTCCAAAACAGATGTACTTCTTCTGGAAATTGCTTTTCTATATCCGCGATTGTTTGTCCTTCCCATATACCCATGTTGATTTCATAGAAATGCTCATCCGCTATAATGGGTATATCACGTTCCCCCTTTATTAACTCTGCCGTATGAAGTGTTCTTTCGCTCGGACTACTATAGATCGCATGGATTGGTAAATCTTTCATTCGATTCCCTAATTGTTTCGCCTGAACTATACCATTTTCAGTTAAAGCAGAATTTTTCCGTCCCTGCATTCGCTTCGCTACATTCCACTCTGTTTCACCATGCCTTGTTACATATATAGTTGTTTTCATTTCTTACTCCCCCTCACCATGTTGGTCGTAATTCCCACGGTTCAACTCTCCCTACAATCCACTCCGCTCGTTTACTTTCAATCCCTTTTATAACTCCATCAGCTATCTCTTCATGAGTAAGCCATCTTCCATATGTATCTTCTAAAATAAAACCTAAAATAATTCTATGATAAATACATCGCGTACTCCCTATTTTTTGTGCAGGCATACGTGATGCTTTACTACCTAAAATATGAAATAAACTATATGTTTTAGACGACAAATCTAGTTCTTTACAAATATTTGATAGTGCATGCTTTGCACTTGTGTGTACCCATGCAACAACTAATGTGATTGGGCCATTTTTCTTAATTGTACTTTTAATAGCTAGCTTTACATCTTCATCATTATGATAATCTAACGAAAGGCATGTAATATTTTCTGGTGCAGAACTCATTCGCTTAACATTTTCTAATTTCACTTCATCTCGCCCGATAATAGAAACATAAAATCCTTTCTCACAAAGCCACATAGAAACTTTCTTTAGCATTCCTGTTCCACCAATTACAAGTGCATGCAAATGCTATCCCTCCCTAATAAAATGTCATATGAGGTTTCTCATCTCTATAATAATTTAAACGGTCTTGCAGTGTCCCTGAGTGAAACTCAAATTTATGACCGTCAGGATCAACAAAGTATATAGATTCGCAATCTCTTACATCACGTTCTCTTCCTTGTAAAATATGAACATCATTTTCTTCTAATCGCTGTATTAGACATTTAAAGTCTTCTTGTTCAACAGAAAATGCAATGTGCGTATAAGATTGATGAATCTCATTTCTCGGAATATGCGTCTCTTCATTAAGCGCTATCCATACTCCACATATGTTAAAATAAGCCAATTTTCTTCCTTTAACTAATAATTCTCCTTCTAATACTTTTTCATAAAACATAATAGAGTTTTCTAAATTAGATACCGAAAAACAAATATGATTGATTCCCCTTAACAACTATAATTCCTCCTTATACAAATAAAAGATGAGCGAAAATTCACTCACCTTTCATTATACTATTTTTTTGTAATATATGCCCATTTATAACTGAAGTCCCCGCCAAACGTATGGTTAGCAATGCCTTTTACAAACGGCTTCTCTAAATAAGCTGTACTTTGTTGGTACGTAGGAGAAATTGCTGCGTCTTGACCAATTAAGATTTTTTCAGCTTCCGCAAGTGCATTCCAGCGTGCTTTATCATCTTTTAATAGCTCTCCTTTTGATTTCGCTACTAAATCATCATACTTCGGATTAGAATAATCCATTTCATTAAATGAGCTTCCAGTAACAAACATATCAATATAAGTCATTGGATCCGGATAATCAGGGCTCCATGCAGATAATGAGAATTCGTATTGGAATTTCTTTTCTAAATCTAGCTTTTGCTTGTATGGTTGCTGTTTCAAATTTACTTTAATACCAGGCAAGTTTTTCTCTAGTTCTTCCTTAATAAAGTCGCCTACTTTTTTACGGCTACCGTTATCATCGTTTAGTAATTCAACCGTAATTGTATCTTGACCAAGCTCTTTCTTCGCTTCTTCCCATAATTTTTTTGCTTTCTCTGCATTATCTTTACTATCACGGAAGTTTTTATTTACAGAGCGGAAATCTTTTCCATCCGGACCTGTCGTGAATTTTTCAGGTACTAAGAAATATGCTGGCAATGAACCGTCATTTAAAATGACATCAGCAATTCCTTTTTTATCGTATGCTAAATCAATCGCTTCACGTACTTTTTGGTTTTTAAATGTTACATTTTTTTGGTTAAAACGCAAGAAATATATGCGTGGATCTAACTTCGTTTTAAATTCATCTGGCTTATTCTTTTTATATTTATCAACAAATTCAGAAGTTAAAATAACTCGATCTGCTTGATCACTATCATATAAATTTACTCCCGTGCTTGTTTCCTTCACAATACTTACATTAATTTCGTCTAATTTTACAGTATCTTTATCCCAATAATTAGGATTTTTCTTCAACTGATAATTTTGTTCATGTTTCCATTGACTCATTGTAAATGGTCCATTATATAATAATTTATCTGCTTCTAATCCGTATTTATCTCCTTGCTCTTTCACATATTTTTCATTTAATGGGAAAAATGTAGGGAACGACGTAAGCTCAAGAAAATAAGGTGCTGGTTGCTCTAATTCTACTACCAACGTTTTATCATCCTTCGCTTTAACACCCAATTGATCTGCTGGTAATTCACCTTTATTTACTTTCTGTGCATTTTTCACATCAAATAAAATGAATGCATATTCTGCCGCTAATGCTTTATCTAATGTACGTTGCCATGCATATACAAAATCTTGTGCTCGAACTGGATCACCATTTGACCATTTCGCATCACGTAATTCAAATGTATATGTCTTTTTATCTTCACTAATCTTCACATCTTTTGCCATACCTGGTGTTGGTTTATTATCTTTATCTAGACGATATAAACCTTCCATTGCATTTACAAATACACGGAAAGATACAGAATCTGTTGATTTAGATGTATCCATTGAAGGAATTTCAGCTGTTTCTAGCAAATTTAAAACTTGTTTATCGGCCATTCCCTTATTCGATTCTTTCTTCGTTGTCGAAGCCTTCTCACCATTCCCACATCCTGCAACCAATACACTCGTCGTTAACGCAAGTGCAGCAATTGTTGTTGTCTTTCTCTTCATTCTTCCTTCCCCCAATCTATATGTATAAGTTAAATCCTATATAATATATTTCATTATACAAAAAATTCTGATTATTTTAAATATTTATTTTAACAAACATAGAAAAAAGCGATCGGAAATTTCTTTCCAGCCGCTTTCTTGAATAGCATTTACTTGTAATCCATCCTCTATATCAAATGGATTTTGAACTTTAAATATTTCTTCCATCAGCTTCAAAAACTCTTCTTCAGTTTTAGATTCACCATTAACCATAAGTGAGTATGGTTCCACTTCACCTAATTTATAATCGACAACAAATTGAATCTTCACCTTTTGTCTTGGCGTTCCGGTGTTATACCCTTGGAATTCTACTAATTCTAACCCTTCCGTTCCACGATAATATATCCAACCTGAATTTTGAAAATAATTTTCGAAAGATTCACCTATTGAAAAGAAAGGATATTCATAAAGCGAGCTTGTACGAACCTTTTGAATAACGTCTCGATCAGTCGGAAAAAAGAAATGGCTAAAAAATATGCTAGCAACTGCTAAAATAGTAACAATTGTCGCTCCCATTTTGCTCGTTCCGCCGCTATCATTGATTAGATAGTTTTCAACTGATTTATCTTTTATTTCTCTTGCTTTTATTCGGTATATACGTCTTTCCACAAATTGATAGTATAATCCATTTGCAAAAATCCCCATTCCAAACAGAATAAAAATGAGTAATAAAAACGTAAGAGGCACCATATTAATGATTGGCAACGCTACATTAAATCCCATATAATACGAAAATGCATCACACGCTACTAATAACAACATAAATAAAGCAGCTGGTACATAATACTTACGATATCCTAGCCAGCCTATATTGAAAATAGCAGCCCAACCATTCCAGCTCCACCTAGCAATCCGCTTATTCTCAAGATCCCATTTCCTTTTGTAATACGGATATTGTCTCCCTACATATACTTCCAGTTCTTTATCTATTAACGAGCTACCTTCCTCTTGTTCATTATCCAAGTTTCGCTGACAACTTGCACAATTTAACTGTTCCTCCTCGCAAGGTTGCCCACAATTTATACATTTCAAAACAATCCCTCTTCCCATCCATACGTCATTTCAAAATACCTTCGTGTTTTAATAACCACTCTTTCCTCCATAAACCACCAGCATATCCAACAAGCTTTCCACTCTTTCCTATTACACGGTGACATGGAACAATTATTGAAATTGGATTCCGACTATTTGCCCCTCCTATTGCCCGTACAGCTTTTATATTTCCAACTTTCTCTGCAATATCTAAATATGAAGCACTTACGCCGTATGGAATAGTATAAAGTGCATCCCATACATTTTTTTGAAATGCTGTTCCCTCCGCAGACAGCGGGACCGTAAACTCTTTTCTTTTCCCTTTAAAATATTCATCTAACTCATTTATACATTGTTCTATCATTTCATTTTTATTTTCTTCTTGTCGTTCATCAACAAATATAACAGACGTAATTCCTTCTTGATTCGCTGTAATTTCAAGCAAACCTACTTCGCTTTCATAATAAGCCTGGTACATATGCCATCCTCCAATTCAGTTCATATTAGTCATTGTAACACGAATATACAAAATTTTTCGTATAAGCGTTTTATTAGAGAAACAAAAAAGAGAATGGTAAAATATAAGAAAATTCAATCAAGGAGGCTATTTGATGAATTCCAAGCTTTTTTCACCTTATACAATTAAGAACGTTACACTAAAAAATCGTATCGTTATGTCGCCTATGTGTATGTATTCATCGGGGAATGAGGATGGCAGCGTTACGAATTTTCATCTCATTCATTATGGAACTCGCGCTGCTGGCCAAGTAGGTTTAGTTATGGTTGAAGCAACTGCGGTGTTAGCTGAAGGACGAATTTCTAACAAAGACTTAGGTATTTGGGATGACAACCTAATTGAAGGCTTACATAAAACGACTACTTTTATACATGATAACGGCGCAAAAGCTGCCATTCAACTCGCTCACGCCGGAAGAAAAGCTGAATTAGATACGAATGCTTTCGCTCCTTCTGCAATTCCTTTTAATGATAAGATGAAGATACCAGTAGAAATGAATATACAGCAAATCAAAGAGACTATATTAGCTTTTCAGAGGGCCGCGTTACGTTCAAAACAAGCCGGATTTGATGTTATCGAATTACATGGCGCTCACGGTTACCTTATCAATGAATTCCTATCACCACTTACTAATAAACGAACGGATAAATACGGCGGCTCACCTGAAAACCGCTATCGTTTCTTACGCGAAATTATCGACTCTGTAAATGAAGTTTGGGACGGACCAATATTCGTTCGTATTTCAGCAAATGATTATCACCCTGACGGGCTAACGGTTCAAGATTATGTTCAGTATACAAAGTGGATGAAAGAACAGGGAATAGATTTAATAGATTGTAGTTCTGGCGCAGTTGTACCAGCACATATTGATGTGTATCCCGGTTATCAAGTACAATACGCCAAACATATTAAAGAGCATGCTAACATTGCAACTGGTGCAGTTGGATTGATTACGACTGGGTCACAAGCAGAGCAAATTTTAAATAATAACGAAGCTGATTTAATTTTCATCGGACGTGAGTTACTTCGCAATCCGTACTTCCCGAGAATAGCGGCCAATGAACTTGGCTTTGAATTGCAAGAACCATATCAATACAAGCGAGCACCAGGGAAAATTCATACGAATAAATAAAACCGAGAAGTCATTCTTCTCGGTTTTATTTATTCTATCGTTGTAATTTCATTTGAATTATAAGTATGGATACCCGATTCTTCTCGCAGCGCGGTTATATACATCCCTTTCGCCACATCTTTAGCTGAAATTGGTTTATACTTTTTGAAAGCCCCTTTAAATATAAAAGGAATAATACGAGATAACTTTTCAGCCATTTGTTCGCCGAAACGAAATTCTTGTCGATTTCCTACTAATAATGATGGTCTAAAAATGTGAATACCACCGATTACTAACTTTTGCAATTCTTCTTCCATTTTCCCTTTCACTTGTGAATAAAAGAAAAATGATTTAGGATTCGCTCCCATAGAAGACACGACAAGGAAATTTTGTACCCCTTGTTTTTCAGCTAAACAAGCAGCTCGTAACGTATATTCATAATCTACTTTTTTAAAATTTGCTTTTGTTTTTGCTTTTTTTATTGTTGTTCCTAAGCAACTAAAAACATCATCCACAGCAAAGAACTCTTTATATTCCTCTAATACCGAAAAATCAACTTGTTTCTGCTGTAACTTCTCATGTTGCAATTGCATTGGCTCTCTTACAAAAATAGTAACCGAATCGTAGTAATCTGATTCAAGTAATAGACGCGTTATCTCTTGTCCAACTAAACCACTTGCACCAAGTATTAACGCTGTTCGCTTATTCATATATGCATATACCTCTTATTTTACTTTTCTCTCCTTCAGTAAAATACAACCTTTAGGAGTTTCCTGCTCTTATTTTACCACAAGTAAAACACTATGCGTACGCATAGTGCTTTACTCACTCTTTTTTCTCATCTCTCTCTTGTAATTTCGTTATTGTTGTAGCGTCCCCTAAATTACTTATTAATCTTCTTAAAAAAATTAATACGAAAGATAATGGCAATACTACCGCTAATATTAATAAAATAGCTTCCATTAAGTAACCCAAGCGCTCATCCCCCTCTTTACCTCCTTTTCAATATATGAAAACAGCGTTGTCACATATGCATGCATTTGCAAAAATAATACACCTATATTTGACAACTTTATAACAAAAACAAATCGGAATGATTATTATTTATTGCAACTTTATTAAAGATGTATTATACTAAGTTCGCGAACTAAAACGTAATTATTCCGTTTTGTATTAAAATGATATTTTTCTTCTATAATTGGGGAAAATATATCCGTAAAAAAGAAAAGAGGAGAACTTCATGCCTAAAAGATTGACTATATTTTCATTCTTACTTATTTTTACCTTAATTTTCGCTGGCTGCTCAAATAAAAAAGAAAGTAATGCCAAGAAAGATGGAAAGCTAACAGTTTATACAACGATTTTCCCACTTGCTGATTTCGCAAAGAAAATTGGTGGCGACTATGTAAATGTTGAAGCAATTTACCCACCTGGTGCAGATTCACATACATTTGAACCAAGTCAAAAACAAACAGTACAAGTTGCAAAAGCCGATTTATTTGTTTATAACGGCGCTGAATTAGAACCATTTGCTGAAAAAATGGAAAAAACATTACAAAAAGAAAATGTTAAAATTGTAAATGCATCTAAAGGTATTGAGCTTCGTGCTTCTACTGAAGAAGAGCATCATGATCATGGAGATGGCCATAAAGAAGATGAACATCATCACGATAAAGACCCACATGTTTGGTTAGATCCTACTCTAGCAATGAAACAAGCAGAAAAAATTAAAAATGCACTTGTAGAATTACAACCTGAACATAAAAAAGAATTCGAAAAAAACTTTGCAGCACTTCAAACTAAATTTACTGATTTAGACGATGGATTTAAGGCAGCTGTAGCGAACGCAAAAACGAAAGAAATTTTAGTTTCTCATGCTGCCTATGGTTACTGGGAACAACGATACGGCCTAAAACAAATTCCTATCGCTGGAATTTCAGCTTCTGATGAACCATCTCAAAAGCAGCTTGCTGACATTACAAAAACAGTAAAAGAACATAATCTAAAATATATTTTATTCGAAACGTTCTCTACTCCAAAAGTAGCATCCGTAATTCAAAAAGAAACTGGTACAAAAGTTTTACGCTTAAATCACTTAGCTACTATTTCTGAAGATGATGCAAAAAATAATAAAGATTACTTCACTTTAATGGAAGAAAACGTAAATACATTGAAAGAAGCAACAAACTAATCCATTATATTTTCTAGGCAGCTGAATCTGTTATTCAGCTGCCTTTTTATGTATTTATCCTTGACTTGACCAAAATAACAAGTAAAATTATCCATATTAGCTTGAAAGCTATATTAATTTAGAAGGTGAGTTGGAATTATGAATCTTCACATTTGTGAAGTAACAGCAAAAAATTGGCGTTCAGTAGTTGCTTTAGACGTCGCAAAAGATCAGCAACAATTTATTGAAAGTAACGCGTTTTCTTTAGCAGAATCATTATATGAAGGAAACGGAACGTCAGTAGGTTTATATGATGGCGAAACACTTGTAGGATACGCAATGTATGGATGGTATTCAGTAAAACATAAAAGTGTATGGCTCGATCGCTTTATGATTGACCAACAATATCAAGGAAAAGGATACGCAAAACGTTTCCTTCGATTACTCATTCAATTCTTACAAGAAAAATTTGAATGTAAAATAATTTACTTAAGTTTACATCCAGACAACAAACTTGCAATGGGACTGTATGAATCATTTGGTTTCCGCTTAAATGGGGATATTGATGATGAAGGTCCAGTTGTAGGTGTTGTAATGGAGTTACTAATAGACGAAAATACAAGCCTGTGAAAACAGGCTTTTTATTATACAGTTATCAATTTTTAGTTTCTTTCCCTTATTTAATTCTGTTTTACAATCTAATAGAGTGCTCATAAAAAATAAGCCTACAATTTACGCAGACTTATTTCACACACTCCTCGAAATGTTCTTGGAACCACTCTTTATTAATATCTCTTCCGATAAAAACTACTTCACTTACTCGCTCTTCTCCCTCTTGCCACTCTCTATCGTACGAAGCAGCAAATAACGTATGTACACCTTGGAAAACGATACGTTTATCTACTCCATCTATCGATAAAATTCCTTTGTAACGATATAAATATTCCCCTAGCTCTTGAACGACAGCTGACATCCACTCATTAAGCTTTTGTAAATCCAGCGGACGTTCTTCACGTAATACAAATGATTTCACACCTTCTAAGTGGTTATGTTCTTTATGAGGGTAAATTTGCAACGTATCTTTCGTTTTAAACGTTTGGATTTGTAATAAAGATGGTATATCTACCTCACAGTTAGTCGCCTCAATTAACTTTGCAGTCGGGTTAATTCCTTGAATTTCATGCAAGAGATTTTCTTTCTCATTCTCTTCAATTAAATCTAATTTATTTACTAAAACGACATCAGCAAACGCAATTTGCTCTTTTGCTTCTAATCCTTTTTCAAAATGTTTATGTATATGATAACTATCTACTACCGTTACAACACCGTTAATTTGGTAAGCAGATTGAATGACTGGATCTAAAAAGAATGTTTGAATAATCGGGCCTGGATTTGCAAGGCCAGTCGTTTCAATTACTAAACCATCAAAATCCATTTTCCCTTCCGCTTTTACGTCCAGTAACTGTTTTAAAGCAACGAGTAAATCTTCACGTACAGTACAGCATAAACAGCCATTTGTCATTTCCATAATTTCTTCTTCCACATTCATAATCAACTGATTATCAATGCCAATTTGCCCTATTTCATTTACAATCACCGCTAATTTCTTACCGTGATTTTCTGATAAAATACGATTTAATAATGTCGTTTTCCCAGATCCAAGAAAACCAGTTAATATTGTTACTGGAATCATTTCGTACATCTCCTTCTAGCTATATGTTTCTACATTATAGCATATGAACACCCCCCCACTTAGCAAATCTTGAAGTGGGGGTTTCTAACGTTTCGACCTAACGGACGATTAACGTCAGGGGAGTTAACACATTAGCGAGCTGTTTCACGCCTAACCCCTCTATCCCATTTGTCCATGCATTTGGGATTACCTTTCGTAAAATGTTAGCCGCAGCATTTACATCTGCATGAATTAAAGTTTTATTTGCTGAACGATATATGCCGCGCTCTATTTGTTTTCCATTTCTAAGAACGCTTGTAAAATGACTCTTCATTTTGTTGTAATATTGATTTATGCTTTTGACATGTTTGCCCTTAACAAGGACAGGTTTCATACCTGTGTTTGTTACGATGGTTGCAAGGTTATCAATCCCTAAATCAATACTCATATAACGAGCATTCTCTTCAATCATTTGTTGTTCAGAAGGAACATCAATTACCAATTCCACTACATATTCATTGTATTTTGGAATCACACGAACTTGTTTCAGTTTACCCTCAGTGAAACCTAGTTTCCCAATATTTAATTGCAATTTCGTCTTTGGAAACTTTAAAAATCTATCGTTTTTAATGATGCAATCTTGGTTTGTATACAGAATCTCTTTTTCAGAAGAACGAATATACTTTAGAATTCTAGGCGGTCCAGCATATTTGTTTGGATTCTTTTTATAGTCTTTTAAACTAGCAAAAAAAGATTTCCAATTTTGGAACAAACCTTTCATGATTGACTGGCTACATTGCGTAGGCAAAGCTCGATAATCATTTTGAATCATAGCCTTAAATAGTGCATCTAGAAAGTTGTAATCTACATAAGGTTTTTCAAAATTAGGTTCTGAAAACAAATTACATGTAATCTCTTTCTGTTCTTCTTTAGGCTTTAATTTCTCTTTTTCCAATTTCTTCTGATAGGCAAGACGTTGTGTGTCATTCATCTTACCAATATTTTTATGAATATGATCCAGAACTTCTTTTTGCAAAGGCTGCAACTCTTTTTCTTGCGTTAATCCAGTGTACACCTGGCGTATATAAAAGTTTGTGGTGTTGTACATGTTCTTAGCGTTATGACAACATTCTTGAAAATAAGAATACATACGATGCCCTTTTTTAATCCAGATTTGAAGAGTTTTATAGTTTGATGGATTTTCCTTTGTCATTTTATTCACCTCCTGTTAAGGATATTATAGCAAAAACGGAACATACGTTTCTGTTTTTTGCTTGAAAATAAAATATTTCTTTCGATTCACCTCACCACCTTCATTTACGTTTAGAGGTGGGAGTCCTCTCGAAAGGCATGATAGAAAAAATCGTTTTTATAGCAAAACATATTTATTGTTTGTACGCCCCTCTAACTATATAATAATATGTAGTAAGAAAGCCTTTTCAAAATAATAATCATTCATCAAGGGGGTACTTATCATGGAACGAGTTCAAATGGCCGAAACGCTAGAATTTTCTCGTATTATTCAAGGATTTTGGCGTTTAGCAGAATGGAATATGACGAAACAAGAATTACTTTCTTTCATTGAAGATTGTATGGATATGGGAATTACTACTTTTGATCACGCTGATATTTACGGCGCATATACATGTGAAGGGTTATTTGGCGAAGCTTTACAATTAAAGCCTTCCTTACGAGAAAACATGCAAATTATTACAAAGTGTGGAATCGCTCCCCCATCACCGAAATTTCCAGAGCGATATGTGGCTCACTACAATACTAGTGCAGAGCATATTATGCAAAGTGTAGAAGCATCACTTAAAAATTTACATACAGATTATATTGACGTATTACTTATTCATCGTCCCGATCCTTTTATGGATCCAAATGAAGTGGCAAAAGCCTTTTCACAATTAAAACAAGAAGGAAAAGTTCGTCACTTCGGTGTATCTAACTTCTTACCTTCACAATTTAATATGTTAAGTTCGTACTTAGATTTCCCGCTTATTACGAACCAAATTGAAGTTTCTGCATTGCAGCTTGAGCATTTTGAAAAAGGGACAATTGATTTATGCCAAGAAAAACGAATCAATCCAATGATTTGGTCACCTCTTGCTGGTGGGGAAATTTTTACTGGTCAATCCGAACGTGCCGTACGTGTACGCGAAACTATGCAAAAAGTTGCTACTGAGCTAGGTGTTTCTAGTATCGATACGGTTATGTATGCTTGGTTACTTGCTCATCCAGCTAATATGATGCCAATCGTTGGCTCTGGTAAATTAGATCGCGTAAAAACGGCCGCTCTTGCTACAAACGTTAACTTAGATCGTCAACAATGGTTTACAATTTTCGAAAGCTCTAATGGACATCCTGTACCATAATACACAAAAAGAAGAGCTGTTTCTTTACAGCTCTTCTTTTTTATATGTATTTCTCGTCATTGCAAATACACACATATCCCTTAATCCATTTCCATCTACCGCAACACTCGCACTTTCTAACGTACCTTCTAACTTAAAGCCTAATTTCTCAGGTATCGCTCTACTCTTCTTATTTAAAGAATCACAACGAATTTCTACACGGTTTGCTTTCAATTCAGAAAAAGCGTAATCCGTTATACCTTTCGCAGCCTCTACCATATAGCCTTTTCCGCTAAACCTTGTATCAATCCAATATCCGATTTCAAATTGAGGTATATCCCAATTAATACGATGTAATCCGGCTGAAGCAATAAATTCACCTGTTTCTTTCGAAAATACTAGTAATCTTAAATCCTCACGTTGCAAAAATTGAATATGTGATTTTCTAATACTTTCTTCTATTTCTTGCTCTGTTTGCTCTTTTTGTGCAAACACCATCCAAGGTTTCAGTTCTTGTATTGAAGCCTGAATTGCATCATATACAACTTTACCATCTCCTGGTTTCGGCATTCGAATAAAAAGCCTGTCAGTATAAAATTCAGAAGGAAAATCGAATAATAACGGATTCACTGTAAACACTCCCCATAATTCTTTTATATATAATAATATCCATCTCAAGTTATATAGTAAAGAATTTTCTGAATTAAAAACCTTTTACTCATTCACTTCCGCCGCTACACGAATTCCAGATTCAATCGCACCTTGAATCCATCCGTGATATAGCGTTGTATGATCTCCAGCGAAGAATATTCTCCCCTCTGGTTTGACAATCGCTGGTTGCAGCTCAGATTCTTGACCTGCTTGAAAAAGTGCAAATCCTCCAAGCGCATACGGATCCAATGTCCAGCTTTTTGATATTCCAGATATAAACTCATCATACACTTGACCACCTAATATTGTTGCTAAGTTGTGTAATGCGTAATAAATACGATCACCTTTCGATAAACCATCCCATAACAATGCGTCATAAGACCATGTATAGCTACCTAACATCATAGCCGGTCCTTTCTCACCAATTCCATAACTTGGATAATAGGCATAACGAATTGGCAAATCTGTTATAATTCTGCCACCTAATTGTCCTTGTTCTTCCCAAAATCGGCTTTTAAATTGAATTCCTATTTTCGTCGCAGGCATATAATGTAATTCACGAATTGCTTTCCATTTTTCATGAGATATAGAATCAAACGGATCTACTTCTACAAAACGCATTGTCGAAAACGGAATGGTAACAATAACTAAATCTCCTGTAATACTGCTATATTCAAAAGTTTCCTCGTTCCGATAGAAAGCTGTCACACCATTATCGTGTTGATGTAACTTCATTAATTTTTGATTATATATAATATTTTCTTCTAATTGCGGTAAAAATGACTTTGGTAATCTATCATTCCCGCCCACAATTTCACAAAATCCGCTCTCCTCTTGCATAATGTATAGAAAGCGTAAAGTCTCTACAAACGACCGTTCTAAAAAACCTTCTAGATCTAATAGAACACCGATCATCTCAATTGTTACTGGCGAAAAGTAAGTATTATACTGATAAGGATGATACTTCAAAAATTGTCCTGTGGAATATCTCCCAAAATCCTTCACTACAACATCCCAATTTTTCTCTGGATTTCTTTTAATAAAATTTATTATCGGCTGTACTGCTAGTAACAATAGTTCTTCAGACGTTTTTCCCACTTCGTTCATTTCCACAGGATACCTTAAAATACTCGGATCCTTTTCATATTGTTTCAACGTCGTTTTCCGTCCATTTACATAGATAATATCCGTCTCATTCCTATTAATAAAAGGACTCACCTGTAGCCCAAACTTTCTTATATATGCCATCGTTAATGTATGTGTATACGGAATTCTCATTGCTCCAACATCTAAATATAATCCGGTATCTTCCATTCTAACTGTCTCTATACGGCCACCTACCCGGTTGTTTGCTTCAAAAATTTTCACATCATGTCCTGCAGCCTTTAATAAAGATGCTGAAACTAATCCAGCCATACCAGCTCCCACAATAATGATTTGTTTTGGACTTATCGTCTTCTTCAATCCTTTATCTATAACTTTTAACGCTTCATCCATTTCAGTGTTATACATTATATCTTTCTGCACAATTCCACCCCTTACTTCATCAAATAGACGTTAGTGGTTTAGTGCATTTTATTCATAGATCCCCATAAACATAACACCATTGCAATTTGAATATTCACTAAAAGTACATAAGAGACAGATTTCATATTTCTTTATGCCTCGTATAATATAACAACCGCAACGAAGGAGTGACTAAAAAATGAAACATACTTATGATTATCACGCTACAAAAAAGCATTTAGAATTAAAGAAACAAAACTTATGTAAAAAACTTAGCAATATGACACTATCTGAAAAAGAACGTGAACAGCTAAAATGTGAAATTGACAACTATGAATATATTTTAAATCTGGTCGAAATGAATCATTATGAACGCGGATTTTCTCGTTAAAAGCGGAAATAAGATTATCCACTTTTCATTTTGAGCATTTCACTACGCATTTTTCATAAGTAAATATATAATAGGATGTACATTAAGATTGAGAGGTATATTCTATGATCAAGTTAAGTGTATTAGACCAATCACCTATTTCAGATGGTAGCACAGCAGCCCAAGCTTTTTCACATACAGTTACGCTTGCACAAGAAGTTGAAAAACTCGGATTCACACGTTTTTGGGTATCCGAACATCATAATTCCGTAAGCTTAGCTGGTTCAAGTCCAGAAATACTTATTTCTCATATTGCCGCGAAAACGGACCGTATTAGAGTCGGTTCAGGTGGTGTTATGTTACCGCATTATAGCCCATATAAAGTCGCTGAGAATTTCCGCGTTTTAGAAGCACTGTATCCAAATCGTATCGATCTCGGTGTTGGTAGAGCTCCTGGTGGTATGCCAATAGCAACTCGCGCACTTCAAGAAGGGAAAATGGTCTCACTTGATCAATATCCAGAACAAATTGCAGATGTTGCAATGTACTTACATGATCAAGTACCAGAAAACCATCACTATGCAAACTTAAAAGCCACTCCAGTTATCCCAACGTCTCCTAAAATGTGGATGCTCGGTTCTAGCGGAGAGAGCGCTAAAATTGCTGCAAACAACGGAGCTTCTTTCGCATTTGCGCAATTTATTAATGGCTTCGGAGGCCCTGAAGTTATGAGGGCTTACCAAGAACAATATCAGCCTTCATTTTTAGGAGATAAGCCTAATTCAATCGTTGCCATTTTTGTTATATGCGGAGAAACAAATGAAGAAGCGGAAAAAATTGCTTCTAGTTTAGATTTATCAATCTTATTATTAGAGCAAGGAAAACGAACTACTGGTACACCTTCTATTGAAACTGCTCAAAATTATTCATACAGCGCTTATGATTTATTCCGTATAAAAGAAAATCGTCAACGTATGATTGTTGGTGATCCGTCTTCTGTAAAAGAAAAAATAATAAACTTAAGCAAAGCATACAATACTGACGAATTTATGATTGTCACGATTACTCATCAATTTGAACATAAATTAAATTCTTATCGCTTATTAGCAAATGCTTTTAATTTATAATTCTAAAAAGAGATGCATCACATATGATGCATCTCTTTTTCTTACTACTTATTGTTTTCATTTCCTATATATTCAATAGCTTCTTTTAATAGCTCTTCAAAGTTAATAGGATAATCATGATCTAAGTCAGGCACAACTTTATACTTATGTTCTATATTCTTCTCTCTTAATAGTTGTACAAATTGCTGCGTGGATTCGAAACAATCTTCATCTTGATCCCCGCATACTATATATCCTTTTATATGTTTATCCTGCAGCACTCTTAGCAACTCATCCCATTCTTCAATCTCGGGAAGCCATGGTGCCATAAAAACAAAACCATCAACCTCTATATCTTTTTGCAAAATCGTATATAAAGCTACTCTTGCCCCTGCAGAAAAACCACCAATGATTACATTTTCTACTGTATGGTTTTCTATAAACTTATTGTAATGCCCTTTTAATTCTTCTTTCCCTCTCTCTATATCATCCCAAACAAATCCATCTGAAAACTGAATTTGTGAAGACTGTGGTAAAGCTAACGTGTAATCTTGTGTCAAAACTGATTTCCAATATGGCTCTACTATTTGAATATTTTCTTGGTCACCGTGCAATGTAAGTAGTAGATTTCCTTCTTTCTTGCTGTATATATATTTCAAATCTGGTCTTTCCTTTTTATGTGCTAATTCTTCTCTTTCTTTACATAATTGCACCATTGTATGAAATTCTTCAAATTTATGTAGTGATTTTAAATCTTCGTCGGAAATTAAATACTCATTTCCATACCAGAATCCCTTTTCTATAATGGCCTCTCTCATTAAATGTAATGCTTCTTTTTCAAGTCCCGATGCACTTGCGAGTGCATACTTAAAATTATATATTTGCGCCTCATTCCCTATTACACCTGTAGCGTTTTCCATTATATAATTGTACGCTTCAAAACTTCCTTTATTTGCATAACAACGTAACGTTTCATTTAATAATTGAATGTAAGTCATGCTATTTTTCATGTACCAATTCCCCCGAAACCTTTTATAATATTTTTTGCGAATCTTTATACCACTTTGTATAACCCACGCTAACAATACCTTATTCTCAAAATGATGCTTAATAGTTACTCTTCCCTGTCCAATACATTTAGTATAAATAATAATAGACTGAAAAATCAATATTTTAACAAACAAAAAAAGACAACAATATATGTATTGTTGTTTTCATTACATCTACCCGCTCTTTTGTTTTTTTCTATCTGGTTTACTTGAAACTAAATAATGTTTTTCTGAAATATATAAGTCTCTTTTTAAGCTACGATTTAAGTAAGGTCCTAGCTTCATTCCGCATATGAGGCGATCTTCGCTACCTTCAACAATTGGGAACATTTCTTTTTCTGTTACGTATTGGTCTACTGCTTTTTGTACGACATCAATTTCTTTCACTAGGCTTAAATTTTCTGCTGTATGTTCAAATACCTCAAGCGTTTCCTTCGTTATGAGAAAATCATTTGTTGGAAATGCAGGTAAATACGGTTTTAACAAATCATAATTTACTGTATAATCTTCATTTACTAATACTGTATAAACGATATTAGCATTCGTTTCTAAAAACTGAGCCATCGCTTGTTCTAATTCATCTTTCGTAATTTCCCGCTCTTCTTTTCCAGTTCTGAAAAAGCGAAACATCGCATCGCCTCCTTTTTACTATATTATAGCATAAAAGAAAACTGAAAAATCATAAAAAAACCCATTGAAATAATTTTTCAATGGGTTTCTATTATATTTATCGTTATTTTAAGAATGCACTTAGCATCCATACATGCTGTTCTAATGTTGTATGAATTGCTAACAGCATGTCAGCTGATGTTTCATCGCCAGCTTCACCTGCAACTTCCATACCTTCTTTTAATTCTTGAATAAGTGCAGAATAATCATTCACTAATGTTTGCACCATTTCTTCTGCAGATTCTTTGCTTGTCCCTTCGCTGACACTAGATGTTGCGAGATATTCTTTCATTGTCGCTAATGGTTTACCTTCTAAAGCTAAAATACGTTCTGCTAACTCATCAATATACGTTCCAGCCTCATTATAAAACTCTTCAAATTTCTCATGTAATGTAAAGAAGTGTGGCCCTGTCACATACCAGTGATAATTATGTAGTTTAACATATAACACATTCCAGTTTGCTACCTGCTTGTTTAATACTTCAACAACATTTGTTTTCGTACTCATACAATCACTCCTCTTATCATTTTGTAATGTTTATCTTTTAATAACCTAATTACATTTTACCATACATTCCCTTTCCTTTCGAACAATTGGCTTATATGTAACAAAGTTTTAACACCTTTAATGCTTCCCTAATATCATTAAATTCATGTATTTTTTCAAGCACTTCATACGTCTAATTGTCCAAGCTCATACATATGCATAATAGTACATCAAGCTCATCATAGTAGAAAGAGGGATAACATGGACAATCAACAATGGCAAGTAGCAAAGAAAGTAGCCGCTACTTATATCGGAACTGTCGTTGGAGCTGGATTTGCTACTGGACGAGAAATTGTTGAATTTTTCACAGTGAATGGATTATACGGGACAATTGGCATATGTGTAAGTGGATTTTTTTTTATTTGGCTTGGCACAAAGATGATGTTACTTTCATCACAAATCGGGGCATTTTCAGCGCAAGAATTTAACAAATATTTATTTGGGGATGTATTTGGGAATGTTGTAAACACATTATTATTACTCGTTTTATTCGGCGTAACGAGCGTTATGTTATCAGGGGCTGGTGCAGTATTTGAAGAGCAACTTCGCTTACCAAGACAACTCGGTATTCTTATTACAGTTATCGCTTGTCTTATTATAAGTAGCCGCGGATTACAAGGTGTTTTTGAAGTAAATACACTTGTCGTACCTATTATGATGATTTTTATTATCGGACTTGCTATTACAACCTTTTTTCACGGTACACCTTCCATTAATAACACTATTCCTGCAGAGAACTGGAATATGAAATGGATTACTAGCCCTATTACATATGTCGCCTTAAATCTTTCTCTCGCCCAAAGTGTTCTCGTCCCATTAGCCAGTGAAGTAAGAGATCGAAAAGCTATTTTTTGGGGTGGGATTTTGGGTGGTGCTGGACTTTCTTTAATTTTATTATGCAGCCATTTAGCAATCTTATCAGTCGATCAATTTTACCAATATAACATCCCAATGGCTGAAGTCATAAGAAGATTTAATGCAACTTTTCACTTCTTTTTCGTTCTCATTATTTTCGGTGAAGTTTTCACAACTTTAGTTGGTAATGTGTTCGGAATGACAAAACAGATGCAATCTATTACTGGGTGGAAAAATAACAATATTATTTTCTTCATTTTACTAATTAGTTATTGCTTTAGCTACATCGGTTACAGTGACTTACTTCACATTCTATATCCTATCATCGGATGGGTAAGTATTGTTATACTGCCAATCATTGCGTTTAAACAACTTCAAAAAACATAAAAAAGCATCCATGTTATTGGATGCTTTTTTATGCTCATTCACAATCATCACATACTTCCCAGTACGGTCCCATTTCTAATGCTAAATATGGCTTTAACTGCAACCGAATCATTCGACTAGGCATGCGCTCTAAAACAAATTGAATACCTTCTTCATCTTCGTCTAATTCAACTTTTGAAATCGCAATTCTTTGCATAGTCGTAATGGGAATTCCATCTTTATATAAAGTGATTTTCACCTCATCGTATTCATTAAAATATAATTCGACACTCATTTGATTTTTCAGTATTTCATCAACAATTTTAAATGTATTATTTTGTTCTTGGATTATATATTTCCATCCGCCTCTATCTTCTTTCGGAGCTGTTTGAAATAATGTCTCCAAATCCTCGTATAGCATAAGATAACCCCTCTCTTACTAAAAAACGATGAGTATTTTATATACCCTTTATCTCTATCACTATCCATAGCTATTGTACCATATATCAACGTTCTTACCGTATTCATTTGCTTCATACATACTTATAAAATAACTAATTCTATCTCCATTATTATGTATATTACCTCATTACTCCATACACTCTTACAAGTTCAAATAACGACAGACTTTAATCCATGCAAATATTGTCTACTCTCTGCTTTTATTAGCTCACAGCATTCACACTTTTATATATAGTAAGACTACCACAAATAAAAAAGGAGAGTGACTTATACCACTCCCCTCAAAAGACCTTCCCTATAGCTGCTAAAACTAATACGATTATTAAAATTGCAAATAATAATGAGACAATGAAACTAAAAATAGGTAACGCTTTCTTTTCATTCTTCTTAAATAGTAACTTTAAACTAAGAAAAATATTTACTGGTACAAATATAAAATAAAAATATTTAACAATTTGCACCGAGCTATTCGAAAGTGTTTTTAATATAAACACTTCAATTAGAAAAACAATAAAAAATGAAATACTTAGCCAAAATGAGACGTAACTAAGCCAAGAATGTCTTTTTGTCCCCCAATACACTCCCATAATACTCTCCTTTTATTTGTATTCTATACGTTAATAATTATACACAAAGCTAACAAATACCTCTATTTTTCGACAAACATTATGCAAAATACCATTTTAAACGTCATAAAGGAAGTTTACATCTCCATTTGATTTTACACAATAAAACAGACTACCCTCTATTGGCATAATGCTACTAGGGGATAGTCTGTTCTCTATTAGACTTTAAATCTGTCAATTAGTCCTTGCAACTCTTCAGCCATTTGAGATAACGTGCCTGCTGCAGATCCAATTTCCTCCATCGAAGCTAGCTGTTCTTCAGCTGAAGCCGCAACATTTTGTGTGCTTGTCGCATTATTTTGTGCTGTCATTGCAATTTGTCCTACCGAAATAGATACTTCATTTGCCCCTTTTGACATTCCATTAGCCGTTTCAACCATCGTCTTAATTTGATTAGCTATTTCATTTGTAGATTGTAAGATTTCAGCAAAGTTTTGCTTCGTTTCATTTGCGATAACAAGTCCAGATTGAACTTCCTCATTTACATGATTCATAGATTTGACTGTCTTACCCATATCATCTTGTATTTCACATATTAATTTACTAATTTCACTAGAAGATACGCTAGACTGCTCTGCCAATTTACGCACTTCATCTGCAACAATTGCGAAACCTCTTCCATGCTCACCGGCTCTTGCGGCTTCAATCGCCGCATTTAGAGCTAGAAGGTTTGTTTGATCTGCAATATTTTGAATTACTTCTAAAATATCACCAATTTGTTTTGATTTATTATTTAGTAATTGTATAACTGCATCTGATTGTGAAACCGATTCTGCAATAGACTGCATCTGGTTTACTGTTCTTCCTACTAGTTTCCCACCATCTTCTGCTTTTTCACGAGTATGTGCAGAAGCCGTATTAATAGATGATGAACTATTTGCTACATGTTGAATTCCTTCCGTTACATCAAACAGTAACATAGCGCCATTTTCTACGCTTGTTGTTTGCGTCGTTGCCCCACTTGATATTTCATCCATTGCGATTGTGATTTGCTCAGTCGCTTCACTCGCTTGCCTTACACTTGCAGTTAGCTCTTCTGATGCCGCTGCAACATGCCCAGCTGAATCGTTAATTCTTCCAATTAACGTCCGTAACGAATTCGTCATCTCATTAAAGCCTTTAGCAAGTTGGCCGATTTCATCATTAGAATGAATTTCAATTGTTTGCGTTAAATCCCCTTCGCTTATTTCTTTAGAGGTAACAACTAATCTCTTTAAAGGCTTCGTAATTGAAAGTGTTACAAAATAAATAAGTGCCCCGCCTACTACTAATGAGATAAGCATAACAATTAACATATTATAAAATACAGGTTGAGCAGCTTCAATTACTTCACTTGAGTACATCGTCCCACCAATTTTCCAACCTGTTTTTACATTTGTAGCAAATACCATATTCTTTTCACTACCGCCATAAGAATATGAAAAAGCACCGTGATTATCTTCATAAATTTTCTTTGCCCAAGAATCAGCCGCTTTTTCCCCTGATTTTTCTTGTGGATGAGCAATTATTTTTTGCTTTCCATCTAAAATGAAGGCATATCCTTTTTTACCAATATTAATTAACTTTGATGTTTTTAATAAATTATCTAAACTTAAATCTAGCGCAACAACTCCATTTTTATCTTCTGTTTGTTTTGCGATTGTTACGACAATATGTCCATTTCCTTTTGCCTTATATGGCTCAGTAACAACAATACCACCTTGTTTTGCAACCGCATCTTTATACCAAGAACGCTCTGTTGGATCATAGTCTGCTGCCATTTGTATATTTGGTTCTTGTACAAATTTTTTATCATTTCCGGCAACATATACTTGTTCAATATCTTTATTTAAATTTATATATTGAGATAACATTTTTCTTAATTCATCCTGATTATCTCCTTGATACATATTCCCCTGAATCACCCGTGCAAAATTATTCACATCATTAAATTTTGCATCAATCATTTGATTGATTAAATTATCCAGTATTTTTATATTGTCGTTGGCACTACTCTTAATTTGCGATTCAAAATTCTTTTTGGCTGTTTGATAAGACATGCCTCCGATAATAGACACAGCCGCAATTAAAATTACAAAGAATGAAATTAATAGCTTTTTTGCTACTTTCATATCACGAAACAAATTTAATAGTTTACCCATTATGAACCTCCTAATTTTCAAATTTAAAAGTTAAATTGAGTTAATTATGAATATTTCCCAATCCCTAATTATTATTTTCATAACCTATTATGATGAATACTTTGTAAAGTTTAAACAATTAATTTCCCTTTGTCTATATATATAAATAATATTATTATAAAATTTACAAATAGAAAAAACCAAAGGGGCACCCTTTGGTTTTTACATTTTTTTATGTTGTTTAGAAAGCTTTTTCCACTTATCACGCTCTGCTCTGGCAAGGATTGCATCTTGTTTTCTTATAAAATACGCCAGTTCTCTTTGTAATTTTTTATAGCTTTTCAAACGATCTATCGTAATAAGTCCGTTTTCAATTGCACTATACACCGCGCACCCTGGTTCATTCTCATGCTTACAATCACGGAAACGGCATGTTGTCGCAAGTTCTTCAATATCAGAGAATGTTGTTTGAATCGCTTCGCTTCCTTCCCAAAGTTGCAATTCCCTCATACCGGGAGTATCAATTACGAGAGCGCCACTTGGCAATTGAAATAACTCTCGATGCGTTGTCGTATGCCTTCCCCTACTATCCTCCTCACGTATATCTCCCGTTTTTGCTACCTCAATTCCTATTAGCGCATTTAACAAAGTTGACTTTCCTACCCCTGATGACCCAACTAAAGCAATTGTTTTCCCTGAAGAAACGAATTGTTTCAACGAATCAATACCTGTATGCTCTAAACTATCAACAACAAAAATAGGAACACCAATTGCTATAGCTTCCGTTTCTACAATTTTTTGTTCTATATCATTACATATACTACTCTTTGTTAAAACAATAACTGGCATAGCGCCACTTTCATACGCTAATAATAAATAACGTTCCATCCTTCTAACATTAAAATCATGATTAAGTGCATTCACTAAAAATAAATAATCTACATTTGCTGCTATAATCTGTTCTTCTGTTCTTGTTCCAGCCTCTTGTCTTGAGAAAGAGCTTCTTCGCTGGAAAATACGATGAATAATCGCTTTCTTTTCATCTTCTATTTTCTTTATATACACCCAATCACCAACTGCTGGATAATCGCCTTTCGTAACTGCTTCATGCCGAAACTTCCCAGACAGTTCTGCCATATACTCACCATCATTACAAATAATTCGATATATATGCTTATGCTCGAGTAAAATTCGTCCTACTTCAAAGTTCTCAACAGCTTGTTCCTCAAAAAAAGAATCCCAGCCGAACGATTCTAAAATATTTTGATTCAAATTGATATCCTCCCTAGTGTAAGCTAAGCGGAAGGATCGTGCGCTCACTTATATAGTCTCGCCCTTTCCATCCACCTTTGTATTTGGTTTATTATTCATATAAGTTATTTTCGCCATAATACATCACCCCGTTCTTCTTTTAATTACTCTCATTATATGGAATTCTCCTATAAAAAGCTACATTATTTAACGTAATTTTCAAACAACTTTCTTTTGAGCATTCTAATTTGTCCTCGGTGACTAATTTCATCTTCTAGCACATGATACCAAAGATAGTGCTGGTTATATATTACACCGTTAGGCCACTTTCTTTCTGACATGAGCCACTCATCACTTTGTTCACTTAAATACTTCAGAGATTCTTCTCGAACACTTTGTAGAAGTTGTACATAATACTGTATTTCATGACCACGGATCGCTCTACCTGCTTCCCCTAAATACAGTGCATCTTCCCATATTTCTAATTCTTCTTTTGTAAAGTCACGATTTTGAAATGAAATAAGCTGATGAACTTTTTCAATAGCTGCTATATGCTTTAATAAGGCGCCAATTGAATTTCCGCTGCTCTGCATAATTAAATCTAATTGCTCAACTGATAAATTTTTTACTTCGCCTAATGTTACAGCCCTCGTATGCTCCAGCATGCTTACTAATTCCCCTATAGTTTTTGTATAACCATCTACACTTCTTATTCGATAATCTATCTTCATATCACGCACCCCTTTCTGCATTCATATTATTGTAAAAATGATTCATATAATAGACTGAAACCTTTCGAAATTTTCTGTTATAATTAAATTGAATACAAAATATACCCAAACAAACTTTCTCAATATGCTTATATGAAATATTAAAAGGAATCAATATAAAATAATCGAATCTTATTCACTAAAAGGAGTGGATTCGATGGAAATGTATCAATGGCTAACCGCTGTTCTCGTTGGTGGCATTACCGGCTTCGTTTCCCATCTAATCAATAACCAAGGTAAGTTATTGCTTCCACGCCGTTTGAAAACATTTTTTCATTTTGGATTTTTAACTGATATTTTTACTGGTAGCCTAGCCGCACTTCTTGGGCTCGTTTTATTCGATGTCACCGCGATAAAAGAAATTATAAAAGTATCCATTGTAACTGCTATTTCCGGTCAAACTTTTTTACTACATCAAGCTCTTGGTGGCGAACAGGCTAAAAATACGCAAATTGGGAAAGCTGATGAGAAGATTCAAGAAATTGACAAATTATTGCGACGTTAGTGTATACTTTCTTTTAAAATTATTGTTATAATGAGAAATAAATATTTTCTATTGCGTCGTTTGTCAGGAGAAAGGGTGTTTCGTATGACAAAAAAGAAAATAGAAGATTTCTTAACAAACTCCGAAAAAGAGGAACTGCTAGAAAACTATAAATGTTTACGAGAAGCCCGCACAAAAAGCGAAGCTAACTATTTTGGTGAAGCAGTAAACCATCTATTAAATAAAGCAAAACAACGAATTATTAAAGATGCAGGTATACATGATGAAAATGCTGCAACTGTTCAATCAAAGAGAAAAGCACTGTTTTAGCTACATTAGCTAAAACAGTGCTTTTTATTTAGATTTTTTTTTCTTTCCATGCTATATTCTCTCTGCCTTTATCTTTCCATTTTTACAGTTTCAAAAATCATCTAGACCTAAAGATCAACCTAATAATATTAGCCCACGCAAACCATTTTAATAATAGATAAAATAATTGAACTAGTAATGCTACAAACTAAATAAGTTTATTAAATCGCTTCTTTTAAATCTGAATGCGGATTTGGTCCGTATTGATTGTCATTTTCTTCACTTTCAATGATAAAAAATACAAGTAAAACAACGCTACCAAACGGTACAAAATTTAATAGTTGCCACCATCCCGTTTTCCCAATATCATGTAATCGTCGTGCACCAACCGAAAAACTTGGTATAATCATTACTAACATAAATAGCAACGCAATAATAGCAACTAACACCTCTGAAAATGATGATAAAAATAACAGTAGCCAAAAAATTACGATATTGGATAAACTAAAAATCCAGTACTCTTTTCGCGTAGCTCTACCACTAAAATTCCCATAATTCTTTAGAGCTTTCAAATACCATTGCATTTAAACCTCTCCCTTTTATCCCCAATAAAATTAAAATATGTAATTATTAACAGATAAGTAGAAATATAACACAACATTTATGTAAAATCCATATCCCCATCTAAATTGCCCTCTATTTAAATAGTTTTTTCCTTCGGCATTTTTCACATTACTTTCACATCTATTTCACAAATATAAGTAGTCCGATATGCTAAACTAAGTATATCCTTTTCCAAGGAACTATATGCCGATATATAAATCCCTATCTTTATAGGGATTTTTATTTTTTGATTCCTCATAACTTTGTTACAATACATTTCTTCTACTATTTCTATACTTTTAGTAACTACTTTAATTAAAAGCACATTCATGTATTCACACTCTTATTAATTCTGATTTGCGAAATATTTATACAAGCTTTATGATGCAATTCCTGTTTCACTACTTTCAGTAAGTTTTTCACTTTTTCTAAACAAAAATAAAGCTCCTATATATAGTAAAGCAGTAAAACTACCTATAAGTATAAAATTGTGAGATACTGCAAATAACATTCCTGCTATTGCCGCACCAATCATTTGACCAATATACATAGAAGCATTTGCAAGCGCGGCTCCTGTTCCTCTTGCTGCACTAGATATGTTTTGTAAGTGCCTCATCATTAATACAAACAAAATTCCTGTCACAAAAAATAAAACAAAGAAAAAGTATTCAACAAAAATAAGACTCTTTAAATAGGGAAGTATTATATACGACAGAACCATACTAAAAAAACATTTCATATGAATATGAAATGTTTTTTTAGTATTCTCTATTCTTTTAATAAATCTAATAATCCATTACCTTCGGATGTACGTTCATACCCTAAAGGTACAGTTCTTTTAATAAGTTGTGCATATATTTCCGGCTCTGATAACTTTCGACCGTATTCTTTCTCACACTGTTTAATGAGCAAGGCAAGCGCTCCAGCAACATGCGGCGTCGCCATGGAAGTTCCACTTAACACTGCATATTTCCCATCTGGATACGTAGATAATATTTCATCACCTGGCGCTACTAGATCAATTTCTTGATTTGAATTACTAAAACATGTGATTTTCCGTTCTAAATTGACAGCGCCGACTTCAATTACTTCCGAGTAAGCACCTGGGTAATCTAGTTCCTCTGTATTATCATTACAATCTCCATTATTCCCAGCAGCACATACGACGAGAACATCCTGCTTTACCGCATTTTGAATTGCTTCATGTAATTCTGGAACATCTTGCGGACCACCAAGTGACATTGAAATAATTCTCACTTTCTCTTGATTCGGCCCTCTCCAATTTACAGCATAATGAATTGCCTCAATAATTTGCTCGTAACTTCCAGAACCATCTCCCGCTAAAACTTTTAATACTAACATTTTAGCAAGTGGTGCAACTCCTAATACACCGACACCATTTTCAGTTGCTGCAATCGTCCCCGCGACATGAGTACCATGTCCGTTATTATCAAGATACACATTTGGATCAGCTTCATAATCTTTTGTGAAATTTCTTCCGCCGATAATACGATCTTTTAAATCTATATGATTAGTATCACACCCTGTATCTAATACGGCAACGACTACATCTTGCCCCTTCACACTCTTTCCCCATACTTGCGGAGCGTGAATCAGTTGTACACCTGGTGGAATTTCATTTACTTGTTCTACAACCTTATTTACGGTAAATGGAATCAATTGTATACCTTTTTGTTTATTCACTGTACTACTCATCGTAATCCCTCCTGAAAATGTATTATTTTCATTTCAGACCACTTTTGAATACGTGTAAATGTAACATTCGTTTTATTCTTTTTGTTTTCCTTCTTTTCAAATATTTCTCAACATCATTTACTAACTCTATACTACTTTTGTATTTCCCCTATGATTTATAGGAAATAACAGCCTGGGTCATTCAACTAATAACCAAAATAAAAGGACCAATTAATGGTCCTCTTACAGTCTTTTAAAAGAATGATATGTAATTTGAAAAATAATATAAATTAAGACTAAACCTCACTCTTGTTTAAAAACTTTTCTATTTCTTTTACTAAATATTCCGCTCCCTCTATCCCAACAGTAATATTTCCATTTGCTAATGATATGTTCTGCTCTGAAACATCACCTGTGATTTGGCAAGCATTGTAAGGTTGATATTTTTGTAAAATGATTTTATCTGCTTCTACAAAAATTTCAAGCGGTGATTTGATTTGTATTCCCAATACATCGCGTAATTCTTTAGGGATAACAATTCGTCCTAATTCGTCTACTTTTCGAATAACTCCTGTTGCTTTCATATTTCTCCCCCCTTTCTCTCTATTAATTTTTTTCACCTCGCTTTTTCCATTTTATCACTTTTTGGCAATACTTGCCTCTTTTTAGAAAATTTTGTACTCGAGTTAAAAAAACACATTTAATGCATACGTAATCTCTCTTTCAATTGTTTTACATAACGGGATCTTATAAGTAAGAAGTATACAACTTGAATACCTATGAAAATACTTAATACAACTGTATTTTCTTTAAACAATGAGTACTCAAACATTTGCCCTAACGCCGTTAAGGCTACTGCCCCATGTAATGTTGCAACACCAATTGGAACGAAGAATAAAAGCGCCAATCGAATTGTAACTACCTTCGATAATTCCCTACTCGTCAATCCAACTTTTCGAATCATTTCGAACAAGCGAACATCATCCTCCAAATCGGAGAATAAACGGAAGTAAAGGAAACTTCCTGCGCAAACGAAAAATACTATACCAATAAAGAAACCTACAAATAAAATCGGTCCTGCAATTTGTAAACTTTGGTTTTGTTCGTACTCTTCCGCACTAAACGTTGACTGTTCTTGATACGGTTTAATTTGATGAGTAAGCTCTTTACCAATTTCAATCTCATCTTTCGTTCTTTCAGTTTTATACATATAATCTTTTGTCTCTATAAATCCATCTTGTAATGAATCATATCGATTATTAGAGATTACATAAACATTTCCTCTTAATATTTTCCCCAATGAAGATGAAGTAACTTTTTTCACCTTTAAACTTTCATTCATATTGGGTAAAGTAATTTCTTTTCTTTCTTTCATCGCTGGCCCTGGTATATCAGCTGACAAAAATACAACCTCTTTATTTGCTACAGTATTAAATGGTTCTCCTGTTAACTTTGCATATTCCTTATAATCTGATTCTTTTATAAAAGTGGCGCTTCTTAACGACTGTTCCTCCGTTTTCTTTGTCGAAATATTAGTTTTTGAAGCTGCTATATTATGTTTCTTTAATCCTTTGTCAATCATTTGTATATGTTGTGATTCGTTACTATTCCCTTGCTTAGAATGGTAATGAAACGCAATTGGTCTCTCCATTATCCCTTTCGTCATGGATGCGAAGCCGACTAATGTCCCTATTGCGGAAAATGCTACAGTAGAAATAATGGTTACAATAAAGAACATTCTTGCGTTATCTCTCATGCGATACGCTAAATCTGATAACGTAATAATATTAGTCTGTGTCCAATAGAAACGTTTACTTTTTTTACATAATCGAATAATAAAGACACTCAGCTGCTTGTACAACAAATACGTCCCAATAATAACTACCGTTGTAACAGGAATCATCATAATAAATACCATTGCGCCATGCGATAGAAGAGCTCCTACATAGCCAGCACTAAGCAATACTACTGCTAATATTGAAGAAATGATTGATGCTTTCGGTTCCGGTTTCGCCTCTGCTGATCCTCTAAACAACTTCATAATTTTATTTTTACGAATCATTCCTGCACTAAACAATGATATGATCATAAATAAAATAAAAAACATAATACCCGTTACAACAATTGCTTTCATCGGTATGTAATAGGATAAGGAGATATCTAGTTTCAATATCATCGGAGCGACAAATAGTAATACCCCTGAAAATAACATACCTGAAAGAATACCAAAAATAATTGCCCCTATTCCAATCATAATATTTTCAAAAAAGATAAGACGCTTTAATTGATATTTCGTCATACCTAGCATCATTAAAATTCCTAGTTCACGCTTTCTCGTTTTTAAAAACATTCCCATCGAATATAAAATAAAGAAGAATGTAAATAAGTAAATAATAGACTGTGCAAAAGACATACTTACGAATACGTACTGACCTAATTCTCCTGCACTTAATGCCGGATGAAACGCAAAAAATGAATACACAAAAAAGGCCATAATTGCAAATGCACTACTCAAAAAATAGGCTGAGTATGTCCGTCTATTTCGGGTTACATTCCGATATGCTAGTTCTCTAATGTTCATATTACTTCTCCGCCCTTCTACTATCTATGTTTTTATATTAGTAAAGTGCGGAGATACCTTCCATCGATTCAAATGACAAAAACCTTACATTTTTGAAAGGTTTAAAAAAATTGCTTATACGTAGTACTTTATTTATAATGACTACATTCATATTCATACACACATCCTATTGTATATTCGTTAGTTTTGCGAAATAATAAAGGATAGAAGTATGTACCATTATACATATAAACTTATTTACCGCTTTAATATGAATAGGAGGAAAACATAATGACATTACAAGAACAGATTATGAAAGCATTACATGTTCAGCCTGTAATTGATCCAAAAGTTGAAATTCGTAAACGAGTTGATTTCTTAAAGGATTATGTAAAAAAAACAGGCGCAAAAGGATTTGTACTTGGTATTAGCGGCGGCCAAGACTCTACATTAGCAGGACGCTTAGCACAACTTGCAGTTGAAGAAATTCGTAACGAAGGTGGTAATGTAACGTTTATCGCCGTGCGTCTTCCTTATAAAGTACAAAAAGATGAAGATGATGCACAATTAGCATTACAATTCATTCAAGCAGATCAATCTGTTGCATTTGATATTGCTTCAACTGTTGATGCTTTTTCAAATCAATATGAAAACTTATTGGGTGAGTCATTAACAGATTTTAATAAAGGTAACGTGAAAGCACGTATCCGTATGGTTACTCAATATGCAATTGGTGGACAAAAAGGGTTACTTGTTATCGGAACAGATCACGCTGCAGAAGCTGTAACAGGGTTCTTTACAAAATTCGGAGATGGTGGTGCAGATTTATTACCATTAACGGGATTAACGAAGCGCCAAGGACGTGCATTATTACAAGAGTTAGGTGCAGACGAGCGACTTTACTTAAAAATGCCAACAGCTGATTTATTAGATGAAAAACCAGGTCAAGCTGACGAAACAGAGTTAGGTATTACTTATGATCAATTAGATGATTATTTAGAAGGTAAAGCAGTTCCAGCTGACGTTGCAGAGAAAATTGAAAAACGTTACACAGTGAGTGAGCATAAAAGACAAGTACCAGCGTCAATGTTTGATGATTGGTGGAAATAAATAAAACATAAAAAAGAAGCTAATCTTCATTTAGCTTCTTTTTTATATGTTAACGATATACCCCTACTCTTTTCTCCAATAAATCTTGCAAGCAATCTTCATGTTGTTTACAAAATAACGGTGGCATGTCGTCTAACGGGAAAAACTTCAAATCCAACGTTTCATCACCATCTACTTTTTTGTCACCTCCAACTATTGAGAATGAAAAGAAGATCACAATTGACTGGGCCTTGTCTCCATTTGGATATGATTGAAAATATTTTGTATACACTCCAATAAGCTCATTTATTTCTACATCATACCCGGTTTCTTCTTTTATTTCCCGGATTGCAGTTTCCGCAGCTGATTCTCCTATCTCCATTGCACCACCTGGAAAGCCCCAAGCGTTAAAGTCTCCTCTTTTTTGCAGTAATACTTCTCCTTCTTTATTAAATACACAACCACCGGCAAAGTTTAAGAAAACATAATCATGTCCTACTTTTTCACGTAATTCTTTTATATAATTCGCCATTCTCATTCCCCTTTTCATACCTCTTCTATCGCTATTTCTTATCTTTTTCAAGCAATTCAATGATTCGATCTAGCTTCTGGTTCATATTAATCACGTGGTGTTTCTTTGCAGCACTGCTTTGTAATACTCTTCTAATAAACAAAGCAAATGATATGAAAAACAAAACGATAAGTCCGATTACTAAACAAGTATATATCAATGTAAAAATATCGCTTTCGAACAAGTTCATTCCACATTCACATCCTTATCACTTTATTTTATCACATAATTCTTAATATTCAAAAATAATCAATCAATAAATAAAAAAAGCACCTTTTACAGGTGCTTTTTCCCATTGCTTAATACGTAAATGTAATTGTCGCTAATGAATAACCCGCCAATGCACTATAAGGCGCTACTTGATAAGACACACGCTTTGCACCTTTTGGCCAATTTATTTCATTTAATACTTTCTTTATATCTTGCATCGTCCCATCCATGGACTGCTTATATCGCACTTCTACTTTTTCTGGTTTGGCTGCAAACTGTTGCTGCAACTTTTGCTTAAATTCATTATAATTTTCTGCTCCGTATTCTGCAGATAAGTATTGTAAATTTGTTTCTTTTAACATCTGCTCATATACGACAGTTTTTGAGCTACCAGCTTTTATTTTGTTTGTTAATTCACCAAAATAACTTGTAGTTGCTGCTGGATATTTACTACGATCCCAGTCGTGATCTTTACTTAACTGTTCGTCAGACATGTTAAAATATGAGTAAGTTACACGCCCTGCTTTATCTGGTACTGGATCATCAAATGTAGTATCTAGGTGATACCATTTGTTTTCAATGTTCACTAAATTCCACGCGTGAGCTTGTCCGTTTCCTGTGCCTGTTACAATATGGTTTTGAATACCTGCCTCTTTTAACAACTCATACGTTAATAATGTATATCCTTGGCAAACGGCAGAACGATTCGCTAATGCTTCATATGCTGTATACGCTTGATAAGACGTATCATAAGACACATGCTTAACAACGTAATCGTGAATAGCTTTTACTTTCTCATGCTCATCCATCCCTGGTTTTACAATTGATCCAACAATTGATTTCGCCTGAGCTTTTACATATTGAGTTTGTTCTTTTGATTCACGGTATTTTACTTGCAGTGTAAACGTATAGTCCCCTGGCATTCCTTTAATAGAATATCTAGTAGACGCTACATTATATTTTACATACTCATCAGCATCTACAATTTTATTAAACTCACCATACAATTGATCCATAATATTTCTAGCATTTCTATCTTTTGTTTTATATGTGATTGTAATATTTTCTTCTCGATTATCAATCTGTTTTTTTAATTCTTTTCTGAAATCATCTAATAACTTTACATCTGATTGTGCTGTCACTGTAGTCGGATTTGTAGCTGCATAAGATACAGATGACGCTTGCAAGCCTCCCATTACTATAGTTGAACAAAGTGCGGCAGCTGTCACATACTTACTTGTCTTTCCCATCTTGTCACTCCTTATATTCTATAACTATACGAAAAAGTATCGTATAGTTTCAGAGTATACAATACTTTTTCGTATAGGTCATATGAGATTATGCATATTAACTAATTCACATAAAAAGGTTGTTCTTTTTAAAAGAACAACCTTTTTTCATTAGCATGTTTGTAATACACAGCATGTATTTTCAAAACGTTGATTTTTCAAATCTTCATTACTAATACAGAAATATAGCATCCCTAGTTCTCCCCAAACCATATTACAATTTTTATGATCTGAATCAATTTGGAATAAAAGAGTCATTTGCTGCGGGTCTACTCCCATATATTCTCCTGTCTCATATAACACTTCTTCTTGTACAGAGAATGGCTCACCAAACATTTGATGGTTATCGTAGTTATCTGGAATTAGCTCTTCAAGTAATTGCAAGAAACGATCTGAATCAGCCTCATCTTCAATAAAAAGTTCTGGTAATTTGTATGTCAGTTCAAAAGTAATTGCACACTGGTTATATTTCGCTTGTATTTCATTTTCTCTTCGTAATTGCTCTACAGGAACATCATAATAAAGTACACGCCCAGCTTCTGTTAGATTCACATTTTCTTCAAAATAATTTTCAATGCAAAAGAAATACAGCATCCCCGTCTTAGGAAGATTGTGATCCATACCAACGTTTTGTAAATCACTTAAGTTAAATTGCGCGATAAATTGTAGTGGATTTCCTTTATGCTTTGGATATTCAAATAAAGCTGGTAGATCAGGAACTCCTCCCATTTTCGAACTACCTATCGCAACAGTTCCCTGCTGCTTTGGCACAACTTTTATACAAGGAAATACAGTATTAATAAGTTCTTCTTTCAAGTGTGTTAGTTCATATTTATCAATTAATACTTCAATTTTTTTATTCATAAATTCTCCTTACATTTACATACTTATTTATATCATAGTACAAAGATTATACTTCATTCTTTACAAAATCAACAAGCCTCCCAAAAACGGGCTTATCCTTCGTACGCGAACAAGTTTAAAAAAGCATACTATACATTGTTCCTACAAACACGATAGTTCTTTAGTTCTTCCAGTACATTTTCCCCTCGTTCATTTTTATTTTTAATATAAGGAGGAATTCCACATGGGTTACGGATATAGTTGCGGCGGTTACGGTTACGGCGGTAGCTGTGGTGGTTGTGGTTACGGAGGTTTCGCTTTATTAATCGTTTTATTCATCCTTCTAATCATCATCGGAGCTAGCTGTTGGGGCGGCTTTGTAGGCTGCTAGTAAACTTAAAAACCATTGTAAAAAAGCACGTACAATACGTGCTTTTTTGCCATTTCCAAATCTTTTATTTGAAAGGAAGTATGTTTAATGAAGATCGATGGTGTTTTTGAAGGAGGCGGTGTACGCGGTATTGCACATGTTGGAGCAATTTGCGCATTAGCCGAAAAAGGTTATGAATGGGAACGTGTAGCTGGAACATCAGCTGGTGCAATTATCGCGGCACTTGTAGCGGCAGGATATTCTTGTTCAGAGCTAAAAACGATTATAACTGATATCGATTATAACAAATTTACGAAGAAAACCTTTATTGACAAAATCCCCTTTATCGGAAAAGGACTAAGTGCATGGACTACTTTAGGTATATACTCTAATGTATTTATAGAAGAATGGATTGAAGAATTACTTCGAAAAAAAGGTGTTCATTTATTTACTGATTTACCGGATCTAAACAAACTCAAAATCATCGCTTCTGATATTAGTAATGGTAAAATGGTTGTCTTTCCTGACGACTTACCAAACTACGGATTTTTAAATTATCGCTTCTCTATCGCTAAAGCGGTAAGAATGAGTAGTACAATCCCCTTCTTCTTTGAACCCGTAAAATGGAGAATTCCAAAATGGAAGCAGCCTTGTTATATGGTTGATGGAGGAATTCTAAGTAATTATCCAATTTGGATCTTCGATTCACCTACCACTCCTCGCTGGCCGACTTTCGGATTTCATTTTGTAAAAGATGAGATTCAAGCTGATCCTGCTCACTATAACGAGCCTATTTCCATGTTCAAAGGACTATTTAAAACAATGATGCAAGCTCATGATTTACGTCATTTAGATAAGGAATCAAAAGCAAGAACGATTACAATTCCAACAGGAACGATTACAAGTACTAATTTTGAACTGACAAAGGAAGAAAAAGAATGGCTTTACAATTCTGGTTATAACTCTGCTAATAAATTTTTACAAGCTTGGAACTTTAGGCAATATATCGATGAATATAGAAAAGGAAAGCAAGACCGAAAGACAAATCGATTTTTTCGTCAACTTGACTCATAATATTATTACTTTGCGTATAAATACGAGAACGTTTAACAACTTAATAATAAATAAGTCTAGTAATTTCTTATATTACTAGACTTATTTATTATTATATAATCTCGTACATTGTTTAAGGATACGTTAACCCTTCGGCTTCCTCTGCAGTAATAACTATGTAACGATTTCCCGTTCTTAATCCTAACAGTTCTGCTTTTTCAATCGCTTCTTGCTTCGTCTCCGCATAAGCAGCTAAATATTTTTCTCCATTGATCATTTGGCAAATTACATATTGTTTCATTACTTTCTCCTCTTACTTTTTCATTAGTTGTGCAAGTTTTTTTATACCTATTTCAATTTCTTCTAACGTTGCATATGAATACGATAGGCGCAAAAATTGATTTGCACTTCTATCATATAAAGTACCTGGGTTTAATAAAACCTTTTCTTGCAGAGCTTTATCAAATAAACTGCGATATGAAATGGTTACTTTTATATGTACCCATATATAAAATCCCCCTGTTGGTTCATGCCAAGTTGCTATTTCACGAAGATATTTATCTAACATTAGTAACATAAAATCTCTTCGTTTTTTCAATTCACTTCTTACAAAGCGCAAATGCTCATCATATAGACCATTTGTAAACCACTCTGCTGCAATTTGCTGGGATATAGTGCTTGAACCATAATCTGTTTGCATTTTTATGTCTGACAATCTTTGAATTACTGGCTCAGGTCCAACAATCCATCCAATTCTTAACCCTGGACTAATTACTTTGGACATGCTTCCAATATGTAGTACGATTCCATTTTTATCATAGGCTTTTAAAGGTTTCGAACAAGGTGCATCAAACCATAAGTCTTGATACACTGCGTCCTCTATAATAGGTAATCCAATTTCATTACATATTTCCATCACTTCTATTCGTCTCTTCGCATTCATACTAAAGTTCGTTGGATTATGAAAAGACGGGATTGTATATAAAATAGATGCATTAAATTGCTTCTTATATTTTGTAATATATGATGTATTTAAACCGTTCTCATCCATTGGTATTCCAATGAAACGCATTCCTGCGGATTGAAAAACATTAAGCGAATATAAATAGGATGGTTTTTCTAATAAGATGGATGCCCCTTTTGGAAGAAGCCCCATAGAGATAAGTTGCAGCGCTTGAATTGCTCCTGAAACAATTAATATAGAGTCAGGAGATACACATATACCATGCCCCTTTAAGTATTCGGAAATCTTTTCCCTTAAATAAAAATTTCCTTTCGGCTCTTCATACCCAAGCGTCACATTTGACTTTAAAAGCTTATTCATAATTTCTTTCATCTTTTTCTCAGGTAAGAGACTCGGCGCGAGCTCACCTGTTCCTAATCGAATTACATGTGGATAAAATTCAGCTTGATTAATCTCCTGAATAGCTGGGAGATTCGGATAATGAAGTCCTGTTTCTACATAAGACTGCCAATTAGGCGGGGGTGCGTAAGTTGAAGCATTCTCATTATTATTTACAACAATTGTTCCTTTCCTGCCATTCCCTTCTATGTATCCCTTTGCAACTAGTTCACCGAAAGCCATTACAATTGTGCTTCGATTCACACCAAATGTATGTGCCAAATCTCTTTGTGAAGGTAATTTCGTTCCAACGGTCCATTCTCCATTAACGATCCTTTCTTTTATATACGTTTCTATTTGTTTATACAGAGGAGTCGCTAGAGACATATTCGGTTTCCAAACGAATCTTTCCATTATATCACCTTATATTCTTTTTGGTTGGTAACCTCCCCAACCATATGGATGGATACAAATTTTCATTTCTTCTATACAATATACACTATCATAATGAATTAAAATAGGAGGTAATATGATGAGTGAAGCAATTATTCATGGTATCATTCTTGCATTTGGACTTATCATTCCATTAGGTGTACAAAATGTTTTTGTCTTTAACCAAGGTGCGAGCCAACCAAACATTTGGAGGGCAGCCCCTGTAGTATTAACTGCCTCTATATGTGATACGTTACTCATATTGATTGCAGTGCAAGGTGTCTCCCTTGTACTCCTTACTTTTTCTTGGCTAACTAACTCGTTATATATAATTGGATTTTTCTTTCTCCTATACATGGGCTTTGTTATTTGGAGAAGTAACCCTTCCAACGATGTAAAACAAGAAAAAAGTATGCCCTTAAAAAAGCAAATCCTTTTCGCAGCATCCGTTTCGTTATTAAATCCACATGCTATTTTAGACACAATCGGTGTAATTGGAACAAATTCTATTCAATACATAGGAAGTGAAAAATGGGCTTTCACACTTGCAACTATTATCGTTTCTTGGATTTGGTTTATAAGCTTAGCGTTAGCGGGGAAATTTCTAAAAAGACTAGACTCAACCGGAAAGACAATTTTATTATTAAATAAATTTTCTGGTCTCATCATATGGGGTGTCGCGCTTTATATGTTAAAACAAGTTATTTATTCTTAATGAACGAAAGAGAATTGCATGTTACTCAAAACATCATGCAATTCTCTTACAAATTATGAAGTAGGCTCTGGTTTCTGTTTTACCGTCTTTGCATCCTTTGCTGGTTTAATCCAAATGATTGCTATGATAGCACCAATGGCAGCGAAAATACTTGTCAAATAAAACACTTCATGGTCCGCCCCTTTCATGAAAAAAGAATATAAAGGTGGTCCAGCTGCTACACCGATAAATCGCATTGAACTATAAAATGACGTAACCGTTCCCCTTTGCTCCTTTTCAATTCCTTGTGTAATGAGGGCATCTAAACATGGGAGTGCCATACCAATCCCTATCCCCATAATAACGAGACAAAGAAGTAGTAAATAAATCCCTTTTATAAATAAAGGAATGATGACTGATGCAGCTGCCATTAAAAAACCAATATAAATACACTTCTTCATAACATTTTGATTATCTCCAATTTTTTTACCGGCCATATATGAACTAAGTGACAGTACAAGTAACGGGATAGCAAGCACACACCCTTTCCATATACCATGAATGTCATACTTTGATTCCAGTATAGTCGACAAATAAAAGAGAATTCCGAATAAAATAAGCATAATAATTGCACCTAATGCAAAAATGGCAATTAACCATCTTCCTTTTTCTCGAAACGTAGACAGAATAGATTTTATAAACTCTTTAAGTGGTGGTACTTCTCCTTCTTGTTTCTTTGCCTTTACTAGAACAAGCAACAAAACAATTGATATGACACATAAAACTGGAATCGCCCAAAATGGTAAGAACCATACAATGGCAGCAAGAGCAGATCCTAAAATAGGGCTCAGCACTTTTCCAAATGTATTGGATGTCTCAATAATTCCCAGGCCTGTACTAACTTGTTTTTCGTCTTTGTATAAATCACCAACACACGGTATAACAACCGGCATTGCCCCAGCAGCACCAATACCTTGAATCGCTCTACCGATTAATATCCAAGTGTAGGGATTATCAACTTTCCAAGATACCCAACCAGTTATAGCTCCTCCTATAGCCGCAATCAGCAAACTCGGAACCATTACCATCTTTCGTCCCCATCTATCTGATAAATAACCAGCAATCGGTATAAGTAAAATGGCTACGATAGAGTAAATTGTAATAATCATGGATACTTGAAACGATG
Organism: Bacillus sp. BR3(2024); assembly: GCF_039134555.1. Classification (NCBI taxonomy): domain Bacteria; kingdom Bacillati; phylum Bacillota; class Bacilli; order Caryophanales; family Bacillaceae; genus Bacillus; species Bacillus sp. BR3(2024). Next base: position 1,825,284 of record NZ_CP152433.1, on the reverse strand, counting down.
AAATATGTAATTTCTTTTCAATTGTCGGCAAGATTGGAATGAGCATTGAATTCCCTAATGTCATGACAAGTGGAACTGATGCAAGCGCAATTAAACAACAGTTTTCTTTTTTTAACATGTTGATTTCGGAACCTTTCATCATATATTTCTTACCATATAATAGCCCTGCTGGAACATAATTTTCATTCCACCAGGGCTATTACATCTTTAATACTTCCCATTCACAACAAAAGAAATTGGGTAAAATATAGTATTACTTTTATTCTTTGAATTCTGTTCGCAATATATTCATACCAATTAATTGAAAAAAAAAAGAAAGGAAGAATCCTTCCTTTCTCCTATAACCTTCTACATTTAGCGAGTATATCCGCCACCAAGCTGTTGTTCTGCCATCGCTACTAGGCGTTTTGTGATTTCACCGCCTACAGAACCGTTTGCACGTGAAGAAGTATCAGCTCCAAGTTGTACACCGAACTCTTGTGCAATTTCATACTTCATTTGATCTAAAGCTGCTTGTGCTCCATGTGATGCTAATTGATTAGAATTACGATTTCTAGCCATTACCAATCACCTCCTTATTTATATATAAATTGTGTTAAATTCAAATTAAAATACATGGAAATTTTTGGTTATTTTTTACCATAAAAAAAGAGCCTCTAAAACGAGACTCTCACATCATTTCACATTACGAACTTACTACTTCTAATTTTCTATTTATTAATACTTTCATTTCTTCTTTTAATATCTCTTTTGAATTATGTCCAAACCATTCTAAGGAAGCAAAAAGATCCGTACCTCTCACTTCCTGAATAATCTCATCATAATTTACAATACCTTCAAATAACGGAACCATACCAATACGACTTCCTGCTGCAGCATATACATTATTAGGTTCAAACACATGCAAATAATCCGCTGAAGATATATTCTTAAAATGGTAATGTAGTGTCCACGGCTTTAATCGATGGAAACTGTCTATTGGATCTGCGCCAGACTCCCATATATGAAGAAAATCAAGATTTATTTTTAAATTCGGATGGTTTACTTCTTCTAATAGTTCTATAGTAGAAGGCAATGTGTCCGTTAGTGTATTGGGATGTGTTTCTAACAGCACATACATATTGTGCTGAGCAAATACATCACAAATCTTACGTATTCGCTTTACATACTCTTTTCTCTCTTGTTCCGAGAAGTCCTTGCTCCCTTTTTGCCCAGCAAACGTGCGAATTTTATTCGTATTAAACCAATTAGCTAGTACTACAAGTTGTTCACTTTTCTCTATCGTTTTTTCAAAATCTGCTGATAATGATATATCTAAGTAATCACTTATCATCGTAATTTCTAAGTTTTTATCCTTTAGAAAATTCAATTCTCGTTCTGTCGTTTCACGTTCTTGCATGTACAAATTTTGTGCATGCGTCCCCCATAATTCAATTCCTTCAAAACCGTTTTCATATGCAAATTGAACAATATCAGTAAATGAAATTAATTGATGACGAAATGAAATGGTACATAGCGAATATTTCATAGCATTAAACTCCCCTATCTTAAATTCAGTTAGCTTATTAAAGAGTTGCGACAGATTGATTTGTTTTCATACCTTTCCATGATAGAAACTGTCTCTCTAATTCCTTCTTAATTTGCAGTTCAATTGCATTCATTTCATCCAGTTTTTCAATAATCGATACTAGCATACCTTTATTATTCGTCATTGCCATTTTAATTGCACGATACTGTACATTTGTAAATCCTTGTACAATATCCTCTACCCGATCACACCAATAATCAAATTCTTGCTCCGAATATTGCAACGTTTCACGGAAGTATGCAAAGGCATGCTCATAACTATATTTACGAATTGCAAGTACTGGTATTTGTTTTACTGCTGCTACAAGTCCAGAAAGCGCATATCCTTCTTCCTCATTTGCCATTTTTACAATTAAATTTTTCAGTTCCATAGTCAGTTCATTGTCGTTCTTTTTGAATGTTTCTGTGAAATAACTAGCTACTGTTTCTTGCGTTGGCTCCCCAATTCCTTCTATATCAATGAAATAACCTCCACCAAATGGGTTATCTTGAATAGAGTGAAGTACTTTTTCTCTTTCCATATTTCCTTCCCAACGAAAATCAGGATCTAGCATGAACCACTCTTCTTCTTTCTCTGTTTTTGATATCATTAAATAATGTGGAAACGGTTTTTGATGAAATTTATTTTCCCTCTCTGGTAATAGAGACATATCAACCATTACAATGACATAACGATTTTCCGGCTTGTTTTCTACTAATTCTAAAAACGTTTCTACATTGCTATCTTTATCTTTTGCATGATCATACCATTCGTTTACTTTAATACCGTACAATTTTTCAAACCAAAGTAAATAATGATCATGGTTAATGTTTTCAGAGTGATATGAAATAATTCCGCCTTCTGTTATATCAAAATCTCCATCCCATAGTCCAAAATAAAATGGACGAAAATCAATGTCGCTACGCCTTTTTATAATTTCACAAAAACAACTCACTAAACAGTGCACTTTAATTGAAGTCATACTCTCATCCACTTTCCTAAAGGTTAGTTATTCACATTTACTTCCTGTAACGGCTCTAACTCCTCCATAAAATCAAGCAAAGATCCTACAGTAAGAAATGCCTTTGGATCTACCTCATCCTCTGGAACGCATAGCTTTACATCCATTTCTATGTATACAATAAGCTGTAACATCATTACCGAATCTATATATAAATCTTGATTTAAGCGCATCGTTTCTTCTAAATGCGTTACATTTTTCAGTTCCATTTTTTCTATCATAATTTTTAACACGGCATTCTTTAACGCTTCCCGTCTCATGTTGTAACCTCTCCCATCTCTAGTAACTTTCTACTTACTTTTCCGGTTTTATTTTTAGGAATTTCATTTACACTTTCAATTTCATACGGAACTTTATAAGAAGGTAAGTGCTGAATACACCATTCTCTTATTTTCACTGGATCAACATGAGAGATCACTTTCGCTTTAACTATTTCGCCCATCACAGGATGTTTCCCTCGATATACAATTGCCTCTTGCACACCTTCCAATCGAAGCATCGTTTCTTCTACCTCTATAGGAAAGACTTTTAATCCTGAAACATTAATTACATCGTCCATACGCCCCATAAAATGAATGCCACGCTCAGATTTATAACCTAAATCTTTCGTGAAAATTTCCTTATCATTCATTTTCACGACGATTTCTTCCGGTGCATTTTCATCTGAACCTATGCTTATACTCGCATGAGGTAGAGGGTTTCCTAAATCTAAATGGCTCTTCATATCATGACATATACTAATACAACCTGCTTCAGAACAACCGTATTGCTGCATCATATATGTTGTCATTTCTTTTAGTTTATAAAATAGTGCTTCTGGCAAAGGCGATCCTGATGTCATAATTTTATGAAACTGGAACGTTCCTAATGGAAAACTCCCCATAATGTGTAACATAAGTGGTACTGCATATATGATATGTTTTTCTGTATTGCGAACTATATTTAATGCGAATTTAGGATTTTTGTTCGTAATGATTACAGGTTTGCTCCCCCTCGTAATTGCTGATAACGTACCACATATTAGTCCGTATGAATGTGAAACAGGAGCCATAACGATTGGCACTTCATCTACTTCACAGTTTAAAGCTTCATTATAGGCAGTAATTTCTGTATCAACTTCCGTCCATGCTCTACGAATCAGTTTCGGTTCTCCCGTAGTTCCCGAACTATATTGCAATAAAGAAGGCTCTTCTAGTAAAAAGTTCCCTACTTCTAATTTTGTAAAATCGCCATATTCTCCATATAAAACTCCTACACAATTTGCACGCTTTGCCATTTCAATAGCCGTTTCTTTTGGCGTATCTTCATGTATAAGTAATACTGATGATTTCTTTTCTTTTAAGAAAAACACAAGCGTAATAATATCGAATGGATCTTTCAGACAAAGTGCAAATCTATTTCCTTCTGCTTCTTGAAATTGTTCCATTTCCTCATAAACTTGTAATCTCAAATTAAAATTACTTTTGCTATACTCTTGTTTATTAACGATTAGCATAATTTCCCCCTGTAACAATTGATTTTTGTTTCATAAGTTTTCTTACTCTATACAATGGATTTGGAACTTCATGAACAAGCGATTCCACATCCATATATAATCGACGTTTCGTTAATTGTTCAGCATAGAATGTAGGTGCATATAATTGAATATTTTCAAATCTACCTTTCAAATGTGGATATATTCTTAAATGATCTTCAATTTCTTCAACAACCATCATCCAAAAATGTTCTTCTTTCAATCCATATTCATCCGCAAGTACGAATGCTAATTCTCCTAAATTAAACAGGAATAGTGCATCTAACACCATCTCTTGCAAACATTCAATGCCATCCATTTCAAAGAAATCATTCATTTTTCCATTCGCATATGTTTTATGCATTTTAGTAAAGTCGGGACATTTGTCAACTTCTTTCAAATATGGACGATAAAACTCAAGCCCTTCATGAAAATCCTTTAACGCAATACGAACAGGCACCCCTTCTTTATGGACTAGAATCATATTTTGTCCATGTGATTCCAGTGCGATGCCATGCTCTACAACAAGATGTATAACTGGTATTATCGCTTTTTGAATAAGTAATTGTAGCCAATCCTTCATTCCATATTTATTCAACCACACATCAATAATTGGTGTACCATCTTTCTCTTTAGCGTATAAACCATTAAAAGGAATTGCATCCTCTTGTGCATCTAAATACTTATGAACGCTTTCGCGCCAAATACATCCTAATGAACCATATATAGCTTTCTTATTCGTGTCATACGTTACACTTGAAAACTCACTTAACAAGATTAAACGTGCTTCATCCATTAAATAGGCGTCATTATTTACAACATCATTTAACCAATTTGATATTACTGGTGCACTCACAACAGAGTATGGTTTCAGCGTACGAAGTGTTGAAGTGTTGAGTAAATTCATCGATAATTTAACGTACGGTTTCTTTGGACTCGTAATATTTCTTAACGTTCTCATTGACTGTTGCGCGCAATAATCGTCCTCTGATGTTCCTAAATAAATAATAAATTTACCCTGTATATGATCCGCATAATTTGAAATGATGAAATTCTCCCACTGCCATGGGTGAACAGGTATAAACACGTACTGTTTTGGATTACATCCCTTATTACGAATTCGTTCCATAAACTCTTCTAATTTACGATCGCCAATCTCCTCTTTTAAAAGGTTGTTATACATCACTTCATTCTCATAACCTACAGTCGCATAATTCTTATGTGCTGCAATCCATATGAGTTTTATTGGCTGCATAAATTCATAACCATATTGAAAATTGTCACGATATTGAAATCCAACACGTGCTTTATAACTAGGATGGTATGGATGGCCATCTATTAATTGGCTTTCAAACTCATCGTAAGATTTTTGAGTATATTCTCTCTTATTATTTCTTTCATATTGTGCAATCGTGTCTTTAAATATTGTTTGTTCTAATTCGTGCATAAAAGAATCTAATTTAGCTTGTTCTACACTAGTAACCCGAAAAACTTCTTCTAGAAATTGCGAGACAGACTGTATTTCTTGCTGTTCATCTTGAACTCTTACTATTAATGAGTCTAACGAAATACGTCCAAATGTCATCCGTTCCCTGCCATAGCATTTGTACGTGACACTTTTGTCTTCTTCATCAAGTCCTTGTATTAGAAAAAGAAGTTGTTCTTCTTTTTCTATGCGAACCGGTGTAATAATCCCCTCATAAATTAACGATTCTACTAATTGACGTAGCACTCTTCTTCGTACTGAAATGTAATCTTCTGATTCGAGCGCCTTCAATACTTTCGTATGATACATGTCCACTCTCATAAAACCCTCCACCTTATGACAAAATACCATTATTTGTATTACGTGAAATTTTAACGTTATTTATGAACGAACAGCCACTTCTCTAACGAGTGGATTATGTACTTGCACATAAATAGCTTGCTCCAATGGATTACTTAACTCATCGACATCGAAAAATCTCGTTAGTAAATTTGCTTTACACGCTAACTTATCTTCGTCCAATAATTCTCTTAAAAATGTAGAAGGTTCCCGGTTATATGGAAGAAATGATTCAAGTACAGACCTTAATTCCGAGAGAAGAATTTCCTCCTTAATTAATCCTGCTGTGCCAAAACCATTAATGAGGCCAAACATATGATTGAAAATTAAGTAGTAACGAAATCTCTCATCCACAATATAGTCGTCATATAAATTTCCAGTACGTTCTCCAATACCAGCTAATTCATTATTAAGCATCTCTTTCATTGAGTTACAGAAATAAAATCCTTGATTATCACGGAAATAATATTTGATCGGATAACCATCTTTTAGCTGAACAACGCTATTTTGCTGATGAGCTTCTAATGCAACACCATACTGTAAATACATCCATACCATTGGCTTTAAAGAAATATTCATATATCGTCTAAACCACTCTAAGCTTACTTCTTCACAGCTTTTACTTTCTAAATCTGCTAGGCGATGAATAATATTCGATAACCGCGTACGCTCCCCAGGTATAGCGTCTTGAACTAGCCCAGCAATTAATGTTGCGTCGTTTGCATGTTCACTATAAAAAGGATTCTCACGAATAATCACTTCAAATCCAGATTCTTGTGTTCCATAATTTAATGTAATAAAGGCTGGATCACAAATAAAATCAAATCCTGGAAATCTTTCTCGTACTTCACCAATAGCCGTATTTAACATTTCCTTCCCTTCAAGACCACTCTCAAGTTCTTTCAGTTTATTAATACGCATTGAATTCGTTACTTTCACCGGAAATGAAAACTTAAGCATATACTTCGAATTGGGATGATATAGCGTCCTTAGTGATGATGTTGCCATATAATACTTACCTACAGGACCAATATACTCAAGCAATTCTTGAACTATCCAATCTTGTACGTAAGCTTGATGCAAGAGCCATTCTGCCTGAAGCGGATGAATTGGAATTAATGCATATTGATCTTCCTTACAGTACTTCGCTATAAATTCCTTACTAACCATCTCATCATTACTTAATTCTTCTTTTATAATCATTGTTGTAGAATCTGATAATAATGATTTTTCATTTACTATACTTTTATGTGCCCGAAAATAATGAAGCTGACATTCTCCTTTTAATTCTGGAGAATACATTGCACTTTTCCAATCCAATATCCCCTGTCTACTCTTTGGTGTAGGATGAGTTAAATGCCCAAATAATAAAGACTGCTCCGCTTCTATAAAAGTTGTATGAAAACCGTATAATGCGGATGTATCTTCTATTCTCTCTTTTGTAAATTCCTCAATATTTTGACAACTACGGATGACTCGAAGCATAAGTTCCGCAGGATTCGTTCCTTCTCCGTAGTTGATAGACATCTCTTTTATTAAAAATGTAATAACTGTAACATAATCTGCTGTAATAACAGAATGACTATCTCCAATTTGATAATAAAATTGTTCTCCAAACAAATGGCGATCTGTTGATGATTTATATATAACTTCTCCATACAAAGTAACGTTCTGTGCCGATAGCCGACAACATAAATATGTGGGGACTGTATCTCTATTCAACGTATTACTGAAGATACTCTTCATTCTTTCATCCTCTGTAATCCATTCTCCACTCCCTGTTTCTCTTAAATAACAGTTTAAAAAGCTTTGTAATGTTGCATGTTCTGCGATTTGTTTCGCATGCTGCATGTTGGTCCTCCTCTTTATATTAACGCTATGAGAATTTCATATTACAATTGATAATTGAATATCGTTATCAACTATGATTCTAATTGATAATGATATTCAATTCAATAGTATATTTCAGAATTTTTTTATCAAATTAAATTTTTCTTTTTTTCTTTCTTTTCTTTAATCTAGTTAAAAGTACACTAGAAAAATTCTTGCTTTCAAACTAATTACCTACTATTTTTTATTAATCCACCTTTTGATGGATTAATAAAAAGGTACACCAAATGAGGTATACCTTTCTATACGATATGTTTACATAATATTATTATATGCATCAATCTATATAGCTGTTTGTTTTTGTAACAAATTCAAATCTCTCCAACAATACGCTGTTTCTTCTACCCTTACTCTCTCTAAAAATTTCGTATCAATTTTTTCAGGGTTGAATTTTTCATAAAACTTTTTAGAAGGATTATTCGTAACAACCCAAACTAAAAGTGATTGCATATCATTATTTATACAATCCGATAATAAAGCTTGAAATAACTTTTGTCCTATTTTCATTCCTTGATACTCTTGTAAAAGGTAGATTGCATATAATTCTCCATCACAATTATATGTACCAGTTCTTTCTACTCCCCCATCGATGAATCCAACTATTTCTCCATTTAAATTCTCTGCTACAAATCTAAATTGATGATTACCCTCTTTTTGAAAAATATCTTCCCATTGTTTTTCTCGTTTCTCATATGCTATATTATCTAGAATTTCGTCAGCAAATATCCCTTTATACGTTGTTTTCCAACTATCAACATGCACCTTTGCTATACCTTGTATATCATCCTTTATTGCTCTTCTAATATGTATTCCCATCATTTCTCCCTCCTTGTTACTCATCATTATATCAATTTCATTCCTTAAGAATCCAAATAAAAAAGAGTGAATTCACTTCACTCTTTTTTATCACAATTATCTACTTTCCACTTCAACTGAAACTACTCGATCTATCTCTTTCAGGGAACTATATAACTCTGTTGTATATAAATCTTCTGGAGCTAAAATAACCATCTCTAGTTGCTGAAATGCTCCACTATCTATATCTTTAATTTTCACGCGTTTCACATGCATGCCTAAATTTTTAATTTGCTTAAATATACCATCTAACTCATGATGCTCTTTAACAGTAATTTTTATAGATAAATCCTTTTGTCTTAATGAATACGGTCCTGCAATTTTCACAAGTTGCGGAAGTACATTAATCGCTAAAATAATTAAAACCATCGCAACTGTCGCTTGTAAATAAAATCCCGCACCAATTGCGATCCCTAAAGCTGAAGCAGCCCACACCATAGAAGCTGTTGTTAATCCAGAAATAACGTCATTACTTCTTCGTAAAATGACACCCGCGCCAAGAAAACCAATTCCACTAACAATTTGAGCGGCCAGTCGCATCGGATCCATATTTGTATGTCCTGGAACAGAATATACATGTACAGATTCAATTGAAACCATCGTAATTAAACAACTTGCTACAGAAATAACCATACTTGTTTTCACACCAAGTGGTTTATTCTTTAGCTGCCTATCTATCCCGATGAATAATCCTAAAAAGAGTGCTAAACCTAATTTGAGTAAAAATTCATATGACATATTCCCATTCTCCTTACTTTACAATGTTTCCCTTAGAATAACTCACTATAACTCTTTTATGATATCAATTCCAGTCTTTTCTATTCATTTAACGTAAAAAACCGAAAAAACATTTATAACGATGTTTCTCCGGCTTTTTATTACACTTTAGATTCTTCTTTATTTCTGATCTTTAATCTTAATTTCTGCATCTTTGTAGAATGCTAATTTACTGTCATTATACTCTTTTGTAAATTTGTTAAACTGCTCTTTCCACTTTTGTGCTTCCACATTTAATTCATTAACAGTTTTAACTTTTTCACCGATTTCTTTTAATTTCGTTTCTTTTACTTTTAATTTTTCATACAGTTCTTTTTCAGTCGCTAACACTTTCGTGTAATTTTCATTCATCTTTTGGAATGCATCATAACGATTCTTATACGACTCTTCTACTGCTTTTGCTTGTTTTTGTAACTTCTTATCTTCAATCTTCTCTATATTACTTTGAACAGACTTCGTTTCCTTCTGTGCTTTTTCTAGCATTTCTTTCTCACTTTTCAATACTTTTTCACGATCGTCTACATTTGCAGTAGCTTGCTCTATTTTCTTCACAACTGCTTCATTATGATCTTTACCTTCTTGCAAAATTTGTGCATATAATTCTTGCCCTTGTTTCTCTAACTGCTCTAATTTTTTTGCTTCATCCACTAAAGATTTTTCTTGTGTTGCTGCTGTTTCAAAAGCTGTATATAGATTTTCTTCTGGCTTTTCACCGAAACAACCTGTTAAAAGTCCTACTGATAATGCTCCAACTACTGCTACTTTTCCATACTTCAACGTTCATTCCTCCATTACATACGGTTATCATGCCAGAAGTTCACTGGGAAGTGACTCTCTTCATGATAAGCTTCAAACTCATAACCTTTTTCTTTTAGCCCCTTTAAAATTGCTGGCACAGCAGCAACTGATTGCGGGTGAATATCATGCATTAAAATTACTTCTTGTGGTTTTGTTGCGTTTGTTAATACGTTTTGAGCAATTTGTGCTGCAGCTGCATCAACTGGCATTTTATTGTATCTCCAATCTAATGAATCAATTGTCCAATCCCATACTTTAAATCCGCCTTCTACCACTTTATTTCGAAGACCTTCATTCAATCCAGGCATCGAACCATATGGAGGACGTGTTAATTTAGGTGATTTCCCAATAATATTAGCGATTAAACCTTGATCTTCTTTCATCTCATTTACATACTCGCCATTTTTATATAACTTTGCGAAATTATGTGTCATACTATGCATGCCTACATAATGACCCTCAGCATTTTCACGTTTCACTAAATCAGGAAATTCTTTTACATTCGCTCCAATTAAAAAGAACGTCGCCTTCGCATCATGTTGTTTTAGCGTATTTAATAATTCAGCCGTATATTTCCCTGGCCCATCGTCAAATGTAAGATAAGCAACTTTTCTTTCTTTTCCATTAAAACGACTTGGTGCCGTTTTATTCATTTCAACTTTCGGCTGTTCACTTGCAAGCTGCACTACATTTTCTTGTTTCGCAACAGCTTTTGCTGGTGAAGTAATTGATTGAAACATGTAATACCCAATAGCTACTGCGGCAATCGCTATTAAAACGACTACTATTTGTTTAATTTTTAAAGCTTTTTCCATTCTATCGAATTCCTCTCCCTATTAATCTTATATATAAATCGCCCAATATAATTATACATCTATTTATTTTTATTTCACCATATAAATAGATTTTATTTGTATTATAATGGGAGTTTTATCAAAATTGTTGTTCCTATTCCTTCTTTGCTTGTAACACTAAGCACACCGCCATGAAGCTCTACCATTTTTTTAACGATAGCTAAACCAATACCTGCACCTGCAGCATGATTATTAATTTGGTAAAATGATTGCTCAATATATGGTAAATGTTCTTTAGCAATTCCAATCCCTTCGTCTCTTACCTTAATCACTGCTTGTCCTTCTATTTTAGTCGCTTCAATGTGTATTGTGCTTTTTTTATGTGAATACTTAATTGCATTTTGAACAATATTCAAGAAAACTTGCTTTAACCTATTTCGATCTCCCATCAATTCAATTCGGTCTATAGTAGTAATAAATTGAATTTCCTTCTCTTCCGATTTAGGAGTTAATTGCCAAATCGTCTCCTCTAGTATATCGTACAACTGCACCTTTTGTTTATATAAATTAAAATGATTTGATTGTAATCTTGAAAAATCTAGCAATTCTTCTACTAAATGAATCAATCTATCTGTCTCACCTGAAATAATGCCCATACCTTGCTTTATTTCTTCTTCTGTTAAATGATCTACTGTTTTTAACGTCTCACTCCAACCTTTAATTCCTGTTAAAGGCGTTCGTATTTCGTGCGAAATAGAAGCAATGAATTCATTTTTCATCTGCTCAGCCTTATCTATTTTATAAGCCATATAATTTAAACTATGTGCCAATTCACCTAATTCTCCAGGATAATCTTCTTTAATTTTTTGCTTTAATGTGCCTTCTGCAATTTGTGAAGAGGCTTGAATAATGGATTCAATTGGCTCAACAAATGAATTTGCCAAACGTCTACTAATTAAGAAGGCGACTCCCGAAATAACAATACCTACAGAAATAGTAAACGTAATAATTTCAATAATCTTTTTATTTACATTTGTTAAAACAGTCGTATATTTTAAAACACCAATAGTTTGTCCTTGATGTATAAGTGGGCTTAGCACCTCTAGTTGTTTTTTATTACCTTTCGTAGTAACTTGATTATACATTTCACCTTCTAATAATGATTGTGGAATATTCACTTTACCTTTTACCTTTTCACCACTTGAAGATTGTATAACCGAGCCGTGACGATCAATTAACTGTAATTCTGTTCCTTCTAATTGAAAGCTACTAATTATGTCACCACTATATTCTTGTAATCGAATAAAGTATAGTGAATTGTATTCTGAAAAAAAACGTGTACTCGTTTTCGCATGAGACTCTATATATTGCACAATACCATTATAATAGTATCGATAAATTGAGACTGAAAATACAACTTCAAATAATACAAGCATAAGTGTAATGACCGTCATAAAATATAAAGTCACTTTCCGTTTCATCTCATACTTTCCTTCCACACATATCCTTTTCCCCACACCGTAAGAATAAATTCAGGTTCTGATGGATTCCATTCTATCTTTTGACGTAACCGTCTCATATTTACATCTACTACTTTCGTCTCACCTACGTAATTGGTTCCCCAAATCATATTTAAAATTTCATCACGCGAAACTGGCTTTGAAGCCTGATTCATTAAATACTGTAATATCATATACTCTGTAGGTGTTAAATCGACTAATTGTCCATCTTTATACAATCTTTCTTCTATAATATTTAACGAAAATGGACCTGACGTAACAATATTCGTTTTTTCTTCATGTACTTCTATTCTTCTTAATAAAGACTGTATACGTGCAGTTAATACTACTGGACTAAACGGTTTTGCAATATAATCATCTGCACCTATTCCTAGTCCTTGCACCTTATCTTCATCTTGTACACGTGCGGTTAACATAATAATACCCATTTTTTTATTTTCTTTCCTGATAGCCTTACAAACTTCTAAACCATCAATCCCCGGTAACATTACATCCAGCAGTGCTATATCAACAGTTTGTTCACTCAAAATCTGTAACGCTTCTTCTCCAGTAGTAGCTTCTATTACATAAAATCCAGCACGTTTTAAATTTAAAACAATAAAGCTACGGATCGTTAATTCATCTTCTAAAACTAAAATTTTTGACATAATTCCCACCTCCTACTCTTGTTGATAATCCGCTAGCGGTTTTATATATGCTTTCACTTTTTCAAATTCCGATTGCTTCGGTACTGCATATACGTGAGAAGCCGTTTTAATTGCTGCGCTGTAGCCTTTTATATTGAACCATTCTTTCCGCTTAAAAATATGAACTTCAAGCCATATTTTATTTGTTCTTGTATCCAAAAACTTTTGAGAATTTGATTCTTTTTGCTGATCTGGTATTGTAATTTTCCCTATTAACTCTTTAGGAATTTTCACATAATACCCTTTTTCTATATCTATATATCGTTCTTCAATTGGTTTAATTCCAGATTCACTCCACTGTATGTAACGTTCAAAAAGCGGACTATCACCATGTGATTTATCCTCCCAACCTTTTGGACGTACAGTACGAACAAATTCAATAATGCCGTCTTCATTAACATCTTTACTTTCTACAACATATTCATTAAATAAATCTTCTTTCCCACCTATAGGTAATACTTCATAATGATCCTGATCAAATTTTGCTACATAAGTTATACCTGAATGAGCGCCAACTCCTGCATCAATTACTACCGCCTTTAGTGATTTAGATATACGACCCATTTGTATTCTTTGAATACTATTTATAAATGGATCGTATGACACTTCAGATAAAGTCTTAAATTGTTCCATGAACTCAACTGTCAGCTTCTCATCTTTTTCAAATGTAACAAGGCTTATATCTTTCAGTCCATTTTCATTTAGATCCTCTATGAATAACTTCGTATAACTTCGATTATATATTTCCTTCATCTCTTCATTTTCTTCCGAAAAAACATACATAACATGTTCTAACGATTCACGATTTACAGAGATTCCGATTAACAACTCTCTCTTCCCGTTCCCTGTAAAATCACCGACTTCAACGATATCTACATCTCCACCATCAAATTTATGTGTGGACTTTATTCTCCAGCCATTTCCGATTTCTTCATATACGGCTAAATATACGCTATGATCTTCATTCGGCAATTTATAAAATAAGATGGCTTCTTTCTTATTATCTTGTTTAAAATTCATTGACCAAATCATCTGTTTATCTTTGTTAGACATTGGAGTAAGTAAGCGATAATTAACAGGTAAATCTTTATCAATTTGTTCCTTTAATTCATTAATCCATTTTTCATTTGTAGGAGCTTCCATTAGACTTGTTGGAGCTTCAGACATTTTACATCCAGTCAATATAAAGATAATTCCCATCATGCTTAACCATTTCTGCATATGATATCTTTCCTTACCACAAATTTTGAATATGTCCTTTTACTTTTTTACCTATCCATTATACTCATACATATGAGTATAATTTTTCTAAACTAAAAAATCGTTACAGAAAAGTTACAAATACATTCCAAAAAAAAAGATTGGCAAAAGCCAATCTTTTTTTATTATTCGTTTCGGACTGATTTTGGCGTTACACCTAAATGATCATGTAATTTTTTTGAAATATCTTTTACATTTTTTTCATTTGGAATGTAATAATAAATACCACCGATACGTTTATCTGTACCTTCTATTTGCAATTTTTCCATTTCCAAACTAGATCCTGCCATATTTTTTGTAATGGCAAGCATATCGTCAAATGTTAAGTTCGTTTTCATATTTTTATCAACCGCATCTAGTAAAGAGCCCATTTTGCTAATTGATTGAACAGACATCGCTTTTTTGGCAATTGCTTCTATTACAAGTTGCTGTCTCTGTCCACGCATTGCGTCACTATCAATTTTACGCGTTCTTGCAAGTGCAAGTGCTTGTTCTCCATTTAAATGTTGGTAACCTTTTTCTAAATGAATCATACCAGCTTGGTCTTTACTATCTTGTTCAGTGAAAGTAACTGGTACATCAATATCAATACCACCAATTGAATCGACAATTTGTACGAATGATTCAAAGTTAAACTTCACATAATAATCAACAGGGACATTCAAAAATCTTTCCACTGTATCGCGTGTGCTTTCTACGCCACCAAATACGTGAGCATGAGTAATTTTATCTAATTTTTTTCTAGTTGGAATGTAAACACGTGAATCACGTGGAATACTTACTAGCTTAACAGACTTATCATCTTTATTAATTGTTGCTAATAAAAGTGCATCTGTTCGAACTGCTTCGCCATATTGGCTTTTTCTCATCTCACTTCCATCTACACCCATGATTAATATTGAAATATTATCCTTTAAAGGTTCGACTTCTTTATCACGCTTTGATGACTTATCAATTTTTGCATACGCATCATTTACAACAGCTTTTGCTTTATTATATATAAACGAACCATATCCTACTCCTCCAAAAATAAGTAGGAAAAATGGAATTAATATGAACCATTTTATTGACTTTCTTTTAGAACGCTTTTTATTACTTCTCGTATTTTGTTCTAATTCAGAGCTCATACCCATTCGCCTCTCTTTCTCTTTACCAAGTATAATGTAAGTCTATTTATCTTCATATTGAATTTCCTTTCACTAACCTTACAATTTTGTAAGGTTACTACTTAAACCCAATACGTATTCCATTTCACATTATACTCTCGTACTTATTTTTGGCAAGTCACTATTTACCAATTTCAAAAATTTAGCACTTCGCAACATGCGGATTTACAAATTTATTAACTCTTTCTTTTTAAATTAGAATGTCTTTTTCCTAACAAACGATATGAATAAAGAATCCAGCTAATTATAAAATCTCTATGAATACAGTATATTTGACGTTATTATTTCTCAAACGGCGTATACATGCTTTTCTTCCCCTGATTATCAATAAAAGCCGACTTTGCTTTTATTTTCGTTTTTTCTACTTCCATGTCTTCATTTGAGAAGTTCACAATGATTTTAATATTTTTTCCATAAGAAACAGATTGTACTAGCTTATCTTCTGACAAATACGCAAAATTCGTCATCTCTTCTTTTACTGCTTTTTCATGAACTTCATTCCAAACTTTTAGATGCTCTGTAATTTCTTTTTTATGCTTATTCCACTCTACTTCATCTAAATGGTACAACGGAGGAACATTATACAATAATTCAGACAGCATTCGATTTCCAACTTCATCTTTTACCTTTAAACTTCCCCATTCCCAATGGTGCGTTGTAATAACGGAATCATTGTATACTAATTTATATAATGGTACCGAATATACTGGGTTTAAATACACTTGTTTATATTCTTCTTTCAATGGTACTTGTTTTGCATATTTTTCGGGAACATTTTGATTTGGTGACCAATATCCACCGACATAATACGGACTTGTTTTATTTTTCCGCATATCTTCATCGTCCCATTTAATAACAGGTGTTTCAATTCCGTGTGCAAATGCAATCGTACTACTAGCAAAATCATTTCCACCTTCAGAACCAACGACCATACCCTTTTCTTGCGCAATGTAGTCCATTCGTTTTAAACGTGCTTTTAAATCTTGCTCTTGTGTCGTTATATGTTTCGCTGAATAGTCATCGTAAATTTCACCTGTCGCATCACAATCAATAAACCATGAATTATATTTAGGACCATTTTGTAATATATCATTCATGCGTTCCTTTACACTAGGCAGCGATAAAGTCGGGTTTAACTTGCGACCTCTGCCTAAAAAGCCTTGCACCTTTTCTCCGTTTTTCTTCGTTACAGTAGCCTCTTCATATAATGATGGGTCATTAAAGGATGCTGTGTTCCAATTTTTATCACTTTTTTCGTGAATGGAATGATATGAATCATACGGACCAACTAAATACCCCATTTCCTTCGCTTTTGTCACGAAATTAGGTTGCATAAATCCTTGTTCCCAGTTCGGCAGACCAATCCACGCTTTTTCTATTCCTACCTCTTTCATTTCCTTTAGTATGTCCGTTCCATCTGCATTACCCCATTTACTTACCTCTTCAACCGCATCACCAAGTAGCGACTTTAATAAATGCTTATTTAAGCTATACAATTCTGTGTTCGTTAAGTGACCTACACCTTTCTTTAATAGCACACTAGCTTCCTGATCAACGTTTTGAAAAATATCCTCTTTATAAAATTCCTTCATGGATAATACTTCGTTTATATAACGTAAAATAACATTTTTTTGATACTTATCAATGAAATCTTGTTTACTTACTTGATCTAATACATTCAGTTCCCCAGGCTCTGAACTATTCTTTTGAATAAGTTCTTTTATATGACTAAACAGCGGGCTATTTATTTGCTCCCTTAGTTTTGGCCAATTTATATTATTTTCTGATAGACCATTTTGATTCCAAAAATAAAAATGCGCCGCTCCATATAACTTTTCGATTTCTTTATTTTTTCTAGCCTTTTCTTGTAATGTTTTAAATTCACCTTTTCGAACAATATCATCCTTATACAGTTTAGCAATGCTTACCGCATCATTATTTGTCACATATAATTGAAATCCATATGTTTTATTTTTATTTATGCTCGGAAATTCATGTGTAAAATCAAATCCTATTTTCGGATCCGAATGAAACTTCAATTCATTATTAAACATATTGTTTGCAATATATACAATTGAATATTTCGAACCATTTAATGCGAAAAACTTCATAGAAAATGATTCAGCAAATGAATATGCATCATCCTTTAAAAACTTCTTCCAATTCTCATCATTGCTCGGAATTTGCTTACCCTCCCATAACGGAAGTGTATAATTTTCAGCTTCTACTTTCGGCCATGTAAAGCTTTCTGCACCAGTCGATTCCACTTCAATGTTTAAGTGGTCTTTTTTCTTTTCTAATTTTATTTTTACTTTTTGATCTGGATATTCCCACGATGTACGATCCTTTTCTTTTTTTACATTCGATACCTTCATTTTCGGTAGGGGTCGTGATGCCTGTTCCTTTACCCCCTCATGTTCTACAGTTAATGTGAATGTTTCTGGATTTACATCATAAGTAAAATCTTTATACGTCGATTTCTTTATTTTAGACTCTTGTACAGCATTACTACCTTTTACGTCACAACCGACTAAAGTCGAAAATGGCATAGTTGTTAGAAGACATATCGCTATCATTTTTTTCATCCTCTGCACCTCCACCAATGAATATACAGGTGGTTTGTTACAGGAATGTGGCAAAAAATAATAGAGCTAGCATTTTGCTAGCTCTATTTGGAGTATTAAAAGTTGATATGAACAACTATAACTTGCTTAGAAGATATGTAATACAGTAACTGCGTTTTTTTCTCAATAATTATGAAACTAAACAAATCAAAATTTTAACAAGCATTCTTCAACTGAAAAAATAAGTGTATACAATGTATCCTAAAAATAGTACTAAAATGATTATTCCTGTGCCTTTCCAATTCATACCGCCTGCTATATCAACTGGACTACCTGTTTCCGCTCTATTGAGTCCGTCATGTAAAGAACCCGTAGGATTACTTTTTAATTCACTTTGTCTCATACGCTCTCTTTTTTCTTCTGGTGACTCTTTATTCATTTAATCACCTCCAAAATGAATGCACTCTTTACTTACATTATTCAAAATCAACATTTGTTTTATATTTTTTTCCGAAAAAAACCTAATTTAAAATAGGTTTGCAACGTAAAGAAAGCTAGCCATGCCAGCTTTCTTTACGATCCAATATGCTCTTCCTTATTTACAATAATACCTTTATGGTCGATTTCAAGCTCACATACTTTCATATCTGTAAATACTCTCGCTAATTGCTCAGCGATTTCTTGACGTTTCTCATATGGCGTTAATATAAAAATAGATGGTCCCGCACCGCTAAGTGCTGTACCGTACGCACCAAATTCTTTTGCGCATTTACGAATAGATGGTAATAACGGTACGAGTTCTAAACGATATGGTTCGTGAAAATGGTCTCTCTCCATCATTTCACCTACAACTTCCCACCGCTTTTGACATAATGCAGCTACTAATACGTTACTTATCGCACTAGCTTTAACTGCCTCATGAAACGGAAACATCTTTGGTAATACAGATCGACTTTCATCTGTATTTAATTCTGCATTCGGAATGAGAGAAATTACACCCAATTCCTTGCTCTCAATTCTTACGACGGAAACATCCTTTCCATCAAGTGCTCCAATTACAGTTCCACCTAATATAGAAGCAGCAACATTATCAGGATGTCCTTCAAAATTTGTAGCAATTTGAACTTTTTGATCAGCAGTTAAGTTCAAATTGCCTAGTTGATTCGCAAGCTCTATCCCAGCTACAATCGCTGATGCACTACTTCCTAGCCCTCTCGTTAATGGGATATTACTAGTAACTTCTATTATATGGGGTGATATAGAAGGACATACTTTACATGCCGTGCTAACGATTAAATTTTTATCGTCTGTCGGAATTGATTCTTCAAAGGAATGGATTACTTGCCATTTATCAGCTTTTTCTTTAACCACCACACCTAAATACAATGACAAAGCTATTCCAACTGAATCAAATCCAGGACCAACATTCGCCGTACTAGCAGGGACACGAACGCTAAATGGTATCACGACATAATCACCCCTTTAATATGATCTTTAATTTGTTCTATATCATTTGACACACTTGCGATGTCTAGTTGATTTGAAGAAATAGCGGTATCAGGATCCTTCAAACCATTTCCAGTTAATACCGCAACAACTGTTTCTCCCTTTTTGATTTTCCCAGATTGAACATGTTTAATTACGCCGGCTAATGAAGCATTTGATCCTGGTTCAGCGAAAACTCCTTCAGTTTTTGCTAATAACCTATACGCATGTAAAATTTCTTCATCTGATACCATATCTATTTCACCACGAGACTGCTCGGCAGCCTCTACTGCATACGACCAACTTGCTGGGTTACCGATGCGAATCGCTGTTGCAATTGTTTCAGGCTCTTCAATTACATGCCCTTTTACAATTGCAGCTGCTCCTTCCGCTTCAAAGCCATGAATTCTTGGCTTTTTATAACCTTTTTCTTTCTCATATTCACAGAAGCCTTTCCAATACGCTGTAATATTCCCTGCATTCCCAACAGGGATAGCTAGAACATCTGGTGCATTTTGCAATTGGTCACAAATTTCAAACGCTGCTGTTTTTTGCCCTTCAATTCGATAAGGATTTACTGAGTTTACTAACGTAATCGGCTCTTCTGCAGCAATATTTCTTACAGCCTTAAGTGCATCATCGAAATTCCCTTCTATTGAAATAATTTCAGCTCCATAAGCGACCGCTTGCGCTAATTTTCCATGTGCAATCTTTCCTTCTGGTATTACGATAATGCATTTCATCCCAAGACGTGCCGCATATGCTGCAGCTGACGCTGATGTATTACCTGTTGATGCACAAATGATTGCTTCTGAACCTTCTTCTTTCGCCTTAGCAACTGCCATGACCATACCACGATCTTTAAAAGAACCTGTCGGATTCGCTCCTTCGTACTTACCATATAGCTGAATCCCTAATTGTTTTGATATATTTAATAATGGAATAAGTGGTGTGTTTCCTTCCATTAAGCTGACATCAGGTGTATTTTCATTCACCGGTAAATAAGACGCATATTGTTTTAATAGTCCTTTATACATATTGTTTTTCCTCCTCAATAATGTAGTAACTGTTTATTTCACTTGCGACAGCTTCTATCGCTTCTAAAACTCGTTCAAATTGATACTTGGAAGTTCGATGTGTCACAACAACGACTTCTGCCAGTTCACGGTTTAAAGGTAATTGAATAACCTCTTTTAAACTTACAGAATAATTAACGAAACATTCTGTTATTTTTTGTAACATCCCAGGCTCATCTTGTAATGAAATGCGTAAGAAATATTTCGAAACTACTTCTTCATCACCTTGTAATTCATAAGGAACTGGTTCTTTTAACGCACTTTTATTTTTCGGAACTTGATTCATATTTTTAACGATTGAAATAATATCACTTACTACAGCAGAACCAGTCGGTAACTTCCCAGCTCCGGGTCCATAAAACATCACTTCTCCTACCGCTTGGCCATGGACATACACCGCATTAAATTCATTATTCACATTTGATAATGGATGCTGGATCGGTAAAAGCGTCGGTTCTACACTTAAATGAATGGCTGGTCCTTGTTTTTCAGCTTTACCAATTAACTTCATAGTAAATCCTAACTTTTCAGCCATTTGTAAATCTTCTTTTTCGACCTTTCGAATCCCTCTTACTTGCACATCATCTAATGAAACATTCATCGAAAAACCTAAGTTTGCAAGAATTGCTACCTTTCTCGCCGCATCTAGTCCATCTACATCTGCTGTCGGATCCGATTCTGCAAAACCTAATTTTTGCGCTTCCTGTAAAGCCTCTTCATAAGACCACCCATTTTGACTCATTTTTGTTAACATATAATTTGTTGTACCATTTACAATTCCCATTATTTTTTCAATTTGATCTGATGCTAGCCCGTCAGTTAGTCCTCTTAACACTGGAATACCGCCTGCTACGCTCGCTTCATAACATAAATCACAATCATTATCGTTCGCCAGTTGAAGAAGCTCTGCACCGTATACAGCCATTAAATCTTTATTTGCTGTCACGACATGTTTCTTATTTCGTAAAGCCTTAACAATATGCTGCTTCGCTTCTTCAATTCCGCCCATTACCTCTACTACAATATCAATATTCGAATCATTTAGAACTTCATCTGCATGACTTGTTACTGCAATCCCGTCAATACAAACATCGCGTTCTTTTTCCAAATCACGTACAACGACTGTTTTCACTTTCACTTCGTATCCTGTATCAAGAGCGATTTTTTTATAATGTTCTTTCAAAATATGAACAACACCACTTCCGACCGTACCTAAACCTAATACTCCAACATTTATAACGTTATTCATCTTCTAATCTCCTCCTAAAAGTTTAATTGTTACACCTATAAATCACCTTATTCTGCTTTTTTGTCATGCAGGTGATGGTTATTTCCGTACTTATAAATCGTTTCATGTTACCGCACCTCCCTTCAAAGTAATAAAAAAAACACACCCATCCCTAGGAAAGGGACGAATGTGTTTTCGTGGTTCCACCCTTGTTCCAATCTAGACGTATTTCTCCCTAGATTGCTCAAGTTCAGATAACGGCTGATACCGTCAATAATTACTAGATTACTCGTTCACTATTGAAGTTCAAAGGTGGTAAAATCATTTCTCGTGTTAGGAAGCTCACACCCTTGGCTTCCCTCTCTGTAAACCGTAAAAATGATTTCTTGTCCTTATCGTTACTTTTTCGTTCATGTTTATTTGTTAACTCATTATACTCGCATAAAAAACAAAATCAATACTATTTTTAAATTATTTTAAATTTTCAATCTCTAAATCCGTAAAAAAACACACTCATCCCTAGGAAAGGGACGAATGTGTTTTCGTGGTTCCACCCTTGTTCCAATCTAGACGTATTTCTCCCTAGATTGCTCAAGTTCAGATAACGGCTGATACCGTCAATAATTACTAGATTACTCGTTCACTATTGAAGTTCAAAGGTGGTAAAATCATTTCTCGTGTTAGGAAGCTCACACCCTTGGCTTCCCTCTCTGTAAACCGTAAAAATGATTTCTTGTCCTTATCGTTACTTTTTCGTTCATGTCTATTTGTTAATTCATTATAGTTATCAACTTTTTAAAAAGCAAGCCTATTTTTACTAACTATTTTCAAGAATTTTTTTTATTATATTTCACAATATCATTATGCAACCGCCACTCAATTTACCTATTTTGTTATTTCTCCAGTTTATAAATCAACGGTTCATATATAAATTCCCCATTCTAAAAACCGTACATATCCGCTCTACAAAACTATATTAATAAAATTTTTAATACAATCTTTTTGTATAACTTTCTTCTAAAGAACGTGCAACATCTTCTTCTGAAGTATTCACTTTCGCATGCTCCAGCAACATTTTTGCTGCTGATGGTAACTCTTTTTTATTTAACCAAGATTCTGGATCCCACATCTTAGAACGAATAAACGCTTTTGCACAATGAATATAACACTCTTCTATTTCAACAACAATTCCAAGCAACGGATTGCGTCCATTCGCCTGCATTTCTTTCAAAATTTCTTCGTCGTTTGTAATATACGCTCGGCCATTTATTCTGAGTGTCTCCCCAAGACCTGGAATAAAAAAGATTAATCCTACACGTGGATTTGAAATAATATTCAAAATGGAGTCTATACGACGATTTCCTGGTCTTTCTGGAATGATAATTTTATTATTATTGAGTACGTATACAAATCCAGGTGCATCTCCTCGCGGCGAGGCGTCACACTCCCCCAACTTATTTCCAGTGGATAATACTAGAAAAGGAGATTTAGAAAGAAAATCTACGCAATGGTGGTCTAATGATGAAATGACTTTTTTCAACGCTCGCTCACTTGGTTGCCCCAATATTTTCCGTAACTCTTCCTCTGTTGAAATAATCGATTTTATTTCCGTACGCTCTATCCCCACTTATAACCACTCCTTTTTCTTTATTTTCCCAAAATCCAATACAAATATTGTATAATAAAATTTGAGGAAAGGGGAATTAAAATGACAGAGTGGTTAACAATATTTGATCCTGAAAGAAATACACTTGGGAAGAAATTACGTGATGAAGTGCATCGTGACGGCGATTGGCACGAAACATTTCATTGCTGGTTTGTAGAAAAAGATAATGAAGATATGTTTTTATATTTCCAATTACGCTCTAAAAATAAAAAAGAAGCTCCATGTATATGGGATATTACTTCAGCTGGACATATTATGCATGATGAAGATGTACAAATTGGTGGTCTTCGTGAAATTGAGGAAGAATTAGGGCTTTCCTTTCAAACTAATGATTTAACATACAAGGGAATCTTTAAAATAGATTATGAAATTTCAAATCTTACTGATCGCGAGTTTTGTCATATGTATTTTCACAACGTCATCAATCCACTTCCATTCGCACCAGGTGAAGAAGTAGACGATGTGATGAAAGTACATGCAACTTCTTTTCTACAACTATTAAAAGGAGAGATTTCATCTTTAACGACTATTTCAGTCTTAAACAATACACCGATTACGATAACATTTGAAGATATTTATCCGTATGATCTTGCATACTATGAATTTGTTATAGAGCAAGGAAAAGAATTATTAAAAAATAATAGTTTATAAATAAAATAGGACTCCTAGCATAATATTGCGTAGAGTCCTATTTTTTATTATTGTTCAAGGATTTTTAATCTACTCTCTACTTGTATAAATAAACGAATCATTAATAACAGCATAACCACTATAATCACTATTATTGTATGTGGATATCTAAACAGTATACTAATAACACTTCCAATTAACATCATGATAAATCCGTTTTGCTTCATCACTTCTGCACTATACCTGTTACCCGCATCCCATAATTCCTTATTTTTCATAGATCGTTTCGTACGATAACCATATGCCGCATTAATATCGGTCGGTGGATTTTTTTGAAGAATAATTGCCGCAAGTATAAAAATAATACCAATCAATATGCTTATTCCTATGTTTACTAGTGCATCAATCAATTATATCCCCCCCTAACTTACACTTTCATTATACGACACAACCCTTATTTTTCCAATTTATAACACATTCACTTTCTTTCTTTTGATGTCTGGAACATACTTGGAAGTGTTACAAAACGTGCCCCTTTCGTTTTTAACTGCGGAATGATTTTGTCTAGTGCATCAACAGATCCTTGTAAATGCCCACCTGGAGTAGAATGCTGCAGTATGACACTACCTGGAAATGAATTCCCTAACACATTATTTGTAATCGTATCGGCACTTACACCTTTCCAATCAACTGTATCAACACTCCACTGTACAATCATAAAATTTTGCTCAGTTGCCCAATTCAATTGATTTTCAAGTATTTCACCATACGGTGGACGTATAAATTTAGGGGCATAGCCGGCTAAACGTTTTAATATTTCTTCCGTTTTTATAATTTGATTACGGTACTCAGCGTCATTTACTTTCGCTAAATTCGGATGACTGTACGTATGATTACCAATTACATGCCCTTCATTTGCAATACGCTTTACTACATTCGGAAATTTTTCTGCGTTTTCACCAAGTAAGAAAAAAGTAGCTTTTACATTATGTTGTTTTAACTTATCTAATATTTTTGGCGTGAATTCTGAATCTGGTCCATCATCAAATGTAAGAGCTACTTCCGCTTTATTATACGGTCCTGAAAATGCGTACGCATATTTTTCAACCCATGTAAATGGTGTCCACGATCCACGATCATCTGCTTTCATTTGTACTTCATAGCTTTGAGGGATATATGCGTATGGCAATGCGCTTATATAATCTCCATAATAAAATGAGTTATATGGCATATAAGCATACGAAACATCTCGTTCTAGTCCCCATTGATATGGAGCAAACATTTCTGGCGAATAAAAATAATACATGATAAAAAACCTCCCTAAATTTTCATATGTGATTCATCTGCACTTTGTTAGAGAAATTGTTATTCATAAACAAAAATAAGACTGTCCTTAATTAGGACAGCCTTACTACTTTATATTATTAATAAATTGATGTACTATCTTTTGGCAAAGCTTTCACATGTTTTAAATAGTTCGTCACTTTATCATCATCTTCTTGCGGATATTGATATTCATACGTGTTAGCGATTTCGTTCGCCACTTCCCTAAATAAATCACTCATGACAAAGAATGACTCCCATATGTTTTCATATTCAGCATTAGAAAATGTCCTTTTAAATTGCTCCCACATATCTTCTTCAATATATTGCTCGAAATGCTTTCCAAACTTCCCTGTATTAACTGTAAAGTCTGTTTTCATACCAATATGCCATTCTAGCATTACGATGAACATATCTCGCACTGGTCCTTCAAGCATTCCTTTTGCATAAGAAAGTTCCTCTCTCCATAACCCTTTTGCCACATTTGTACTACACCACCAAAATTCATTACAGCAATCCAAAAACTCTTTTTCTGTAGGCTTTTTTATTAAGTAATCCTTATCGCTTGCTGGCGGGAATTCTTCCAGACAATTATCTTTATCAAGAAGCAGTTTACTTAAACTATCTTGTCCAACGAACTTTTTTATTAACTCAACTGGAACTAGCGTTAAATCAATCCGATTCCCATCCATGAACTGCATTAAATATGGAAACTTCCCATCTTCATCTGGTTGAACTAACGACATTTCTTCTGGCATTTGTACTATCATTATTTCTCCAAATCTATGAACCCAATTATGATTAGACGTAAAAGATTGTATATCATTTACAACATACATAATATCATAGTCTTGAAAACAATC
Organism: Bacillus sp. BR3(2024); assembly: GCF_039134555.1. Taxonomy (NCBI): domain Bacteria; kingdom Bacillati; phylum Bacillota; class Bacilli; order Caryophanales; family Bacillaceae; genus Bacillus; species Bacillus sp. BR3(2024). Next base: position 1,798,777 of record NZ_CP152433.1, on the reverse strand, counting down.
TCTTTTCACATTTGGATTTACACGCGATCCATTCATGATAACTGCTCGAATTCTTTCATCCTCTTTTGCTATATTTATAATTACGTCTAACATTTCTTTTTCAGTTCTCATCTATTTATATCCTCCAATTTTTTAATATATAATATAGTGTTATGTATATTGGAGGTCCACGAGCTAATCTCGTTATACACGATACATGTTATAATTTTTGAAACTTCTTTTTCATCCCTTGTTCCTCCTTACATCACTCTTTTACAACTGCCATCCCTTTCAATTTCCCAATGCTTTCTACCATTCACTTTTAATTATACCGAAAATTCTGTCTCGAATACAAAAAATAAAGAAAGGACATCTACCCCTTACAGAATAGATATCCCTTCTTTTAAAGTTAAATTTAATTCCTATGGATTAGTAGACCAAAGCCCAGCAGATTTAATAAATGTACGTTTATTTAATTTCAGCTGCGCTACGATAAATTCTGCAATATCTTCTGCTTGCATTACTTTATCAGGGTTTCCATCAGTTAATCCTAAATCTACAGCCATATCAGTTGCTACTGTACTTGGAGTTAAAGCTGTTACACGAATGTTATGTTTGCGAACTTCCATCGCTAACGATTCTGTTAAGCCAAGGACACCAAATTTAGAAGCACTATATGCACTTGTTACAGGTGCACCTTTTTGTCCTGCTGTAGATGAAATGTTAATGATATCACCAGATTGTTGTTCAATCATGCTCGGTAAAGCTGCACGAGTTGCATAGTATACACCCATTAAGTTTACTTGAATGATTTTTTCCCAATCAGCAACGTCTAGTTCTAAAAACTTACCGAATTTAGAAATACCAGCGTTATTAATTAAAATATCGATAGATCCTAAACCATTTTTTAACGTTTCAATCGCAGTTGTTACTTCTTCATATGAAGAAACATCAGCAGTTGCAATAACAGCTTTTACACCTTCTGCTTCTACTTCTTTTGCTACAGCTTTTAAGTTTTCTTCTGAACGAGCTAATAAGCCTACATTTACGCCTTCTTTCGCTAATGCGATTGCTACAGCGCGACCAATCCCTCTACCTGCTCCTGTAATTAAAGCATTTTTACCTTGTAATAATTCTGCCAAGTATAACACTCCTTAATCATCTCAGTTATGTATTATATTAAAATTGTATCTATGTTTATGTAAAAAGGCAATGATGCACTTTCATGTGCGTAGGTTACTTGTAGGTAACTATAGAAAGTTTTTATTTATAAGTTTCATTTTTTTACCATTATTCATGTAAAATAAAAACAAATCCAGCATAGGGGAGTGTATGAGTATGAAAAGCGAAGGAAAAGCTTTTCAATATAATTGCAGTAACGGTAAATGCATTTTTAAAGAGAAATAGTGTTAGAAGGTTCTCCTTCTAACACTATTTCTCTTCATGATTCGGCATACGCACAATAAATTCAGTACCTTTTCCTTCCTCACTCTCCACTTTTATCTCTCCTTGATGAAGGTCGAGTACTTTCTTTACAATAGCTAAACCTAAGCCACTTCCTCCATAGGCACGATTTCGTGAAGAATCCGCTTTATAAAAACGCTCAAAAATATGTTGTTTCTGTTCTTCTGATATACCAATTCCTGAATCACGGATACGCACTTCCACTACTGTCTCATGTTCCTTTAACTGAATAGTAATCGTACCACCGCTTGGAGTAAATTTAATACTATTATGAATTAAATTAATCCACACTTGACTCATACTTTCTTGGTCAGCAATAACATATACTTTTTCTAAATCTAGTTCTAACTCAATTTCTTTTTCAGCCCAGAGTGGTTCACTATTTAACACAATTTGCTTTAATTGTTGATCTAATCGATAGCTCACTCTTTCTGGTGTATACTCTTCTGATTCTAAAAGAGTTAGCTTTAGTAAATTTTGACTTAGTTTAGATAATCTCGTTGTTTCAGTTTCAATAATGGTAAGATAATGCTTTCTTTTTTCCTCAGAAAGATTATCGTCTTGTAGTGCTCTAGCAAATCCTTTTATAGAAGTTAACGGTGACTGTATTTCATGAGAAACATTCGATACAAACTCTTGTCTCATTTTCTCCATCGTATTCAGTTCATCTGTCATATCATTTATACTTTTTACGAGCACGCCAATTTCACCATCATACTTTTCTTCATTTCTTATTTTTACGGAGAAGTCTCCTTTTGCAATTTTTTGTATCGGTTCAATAATAGTCCAAATCATCGCCTCTCGTTTTGGTCTCATTAATATTCCAATCAATGTCCAAATAAGAATAATAAAGACAAAACCGACCATATCACTAATTAGAAAAGCAACAAACGGCGATACGTTTACGTCAAAAGCATTCAATATACTAGTTGCTACATAAAATGCGATAGACCAAATTATAGTAAGAAAAGAAAAGAGCGCTAATACCGCTCCAAATACTTTCAGCATCTTCAACTTACTCATTCGTTTTCTTTTTCTCATTTACTTACCTCTAAGCGATACCCTAATCCTCTTATTGTTTTAATACTAAATTTCGACTGCTCTTCTTGAAACTTCTCACGTAACCGATTAATATGAACGTCTAGTGTACGTTCATTCCCTTCAAAATCATATCCCCATATTTCTTCAATTAATTGCTCTCTCGAACAAGTTCTTCCCGATTTAGACCCTAAAGTAAAGAGCAGCTCAAATTCTTTTAACGGTAATGTAACCGTTTGTTCTCCAGATGTAACTTCGAATGTTTTACGATTTAATAATACATTTCCAACTTGAATCGATTGGGAAACTGTAATTTGGTAACGTTTCAATAATGCCTTTACTCTCACTACTAATTCTATAGGGTCAAATGGTTTTACAAGATAATCATCTGTCCCAAGGTGAAATCCTTTTACTTTTTGTGATGTTTCCCCTTTGGCAGTTAGCATCAGAACCGGGATATCATAGTATTTTCTTAATTCAAAACATACATCAAATCCATCCATATTTGGCATCATGATATCAAGAATAACCATATCGACTTTTACGTCATCCATTTTCTGAAGTGCATCTACTCCATCAATTGCCTCATATGTTTGAAAACCTTCTCGTTCTAAAAATACCGAAACGAGTTCTCTAATGTGTGGATCGTCATCTACTATTAAAATTTTAGGTATCAAAGGAACCATTTCCTTTCTACTTAGCATCTAATATATTTTTTAAAAATGAATCATCAGTGGAGTAAACTTCCCGCTGATGATTCATTTTATAATGCACCCTCTTTAATTTTCAATTGTTGCGTTGCAAACTCACGATACATATCATGCGTCTGTAATAATTCATCATGCGTACCACTACCTGTAAGATTCCCTTTTTCAATAAAGACAATTTTATCTGCATCTACAACAGTAGAAAGTCTATGCGCAATCACTAACGTTGTTCTGCCTTTCATTAAGTTATTTAACGCTTTTTGAACGACAGACTCAGATTTACTATCTAAGCTTGAAGTCGCCTCATCTAGCATAAGAATTTGCGGATTTCGAAGCAACGCTCGGGCAATGGCAATTCGCTGTCTTTGTCCCCCAGAAAGCTTCACACCGCGTTCTCCAACTTCTGTTGCATAACCGTTTGGTAAGTCATGAATAAATGCATCAACATATGCCATTGCTGCTACTTTTTCAATTTCTTCATCTATTACTTCGCCCTCAACGCCGTAACAAATATTATCACGAATCGTTCCATCAATTAACGGACTATCTTGTGATACGTAACCGATTTGACGTCGCCATGACTCTAATGAATAACTCGTAATTAATTCTTTTCCTAATTTAATGGCACCACTAGTTGGCTCATAAAAACGTTCCAGTAATGAGAATAACGTTGTTTTCCCACTACCACTTGGTCCTACAATTGCTGTCACTTTTCCAGATTCAATTGTGAAATCAATATTTTTCAAAACTTGCTCTTCTTCGTTATACTCAAAATGTACATTTTCAAGAACGATCGGTTGCTTAGCATTTGTCACTTTCACACCAGTTTCATGATCTTCTACTTCATATTCTAAAATCGTACTAATTCTTTCCGTTGCACCAATTGCCTTTTGGAATTGTGTAAAGAACATAGATAATTGACTCATTGGCATTACAATTTGAACTAAATACAAAATAAACGCTACAAGTTCACCGGTTGTTAATGCACCGCTAGAAACTCGCATCCCGCCATACCCTACGATAATAACAAGTAGTGCCATTAAAACAAACGACATAACTGGCGAAATTAATGCTTGCACTTTTCCTTCTTTCAAACCAAATTGTAATAACTTTTGTATACCTGTATTACCCGTTTCATATTCTCTCTTTTCTGTATTTGAAGATTTCACTAAACGAATTTCTGATAACACTTGCGTTAACACACTTGTAAAAGATGCAGTTTCATCTTGAAGCGCTTTTGAAATCTTATACATTTTTCGTCCAAGTGGAACTAAAATTAACACAGACAACGGAATAACCGTTAAAAGTAACGCAGTCATTTTCCAATCTAAAACAAATAATACAATTAACGATCCAACAATTGAAATACCACCTGTTAATAAGTTTGACAAATGCTCAGAAATTAACGTTTTCACAACACCTGTATCATTCGTCATACGGCTAATCGTATCACCTGTTCTATTTTGATCGTAATAAGATACCGGCAAGATAAGTACCTTTTTCCACAAACGTTCTCTTAGTCCCGCTACAATCTTCTGCCCAATATAATTTAGTAAATATATAGACAACCCTGCCGCAATAGTTTGCATTACAAAGAAAGCAATTAACCCAACAATTTGTCCTACACTAATTGAAGAAAGCGAAAAATTATCTACTAATCCTTTTGTCAGCATAGGAATAAATAAACTCGCTCCCGTAGAAAGCAAACTCATTAACAACGCAAAAACTAAAATTCCTTTCGGAGGATTTGTATCTTGAATAAGGCGTAAAAACTGCCTCCAACTCCCTTTTTTCTTTATTTCATTTCTAACTTCCATTCCTGTTCATCTCCTCATGTTAAACAAAACTGTTCTTTCTAAAATTAGAATACGATACAAATGTAAACTGAATGTAAACACACTTTTTCTATTTTTACAAAATATACATAAAAACTCATCTTTACAACAGATATAAACATCTGATATTATTACCTGGTACTTAATATTATTCTATGTAAATTATAGATAAATAATTTAAAACACGATATAAATCTCCAGTTAGTGAAAGGAGTATCCTTTTTGCAAACAAATATACATTCTGAAAAGGAAACAATTATTTTTATTCATGGATTAGTTGGCAATCGTCGTGCCTTCAAAAAAGAGCAAAAACGATTTTCTGCCTCCTACAACATTATAACTTATGACTTATTAGGTCACGGTGATGATAAAGGAGAAGCAATCGACTTTTCATTACAGCGCCTCGTAGATCAATTATTAAACTTATATGAACAAGAAGGTATTAAAAAAGCACATATTTGTGCGCTAAGTTACGGCTGTTACATCTCTACAATTTTTGCACAAATGCATCCAGAAAAAGTATTAAGTATTTGTCATATTGGAGGACATTACAATAACCCTTCTCGTTTATATAATGTATTTCAAAATTTTTGGGAGAAGCGAGGAGATGAATACTCTAAATGGCTCTCTCAATACGCAAATACTATTTTTCCAAGCGGTATATTAAAAGCAAATCCGTTCGCAGTCATTTCAAGAAATATTTACTACCGTTTCGGATTACAATTACATTCATCCATAATTGCCCAGTCATTACGACATCGGTTAGAATTCGATTTAAAATCTAAATTAAAATCACTTCCTCACCCTATACTATGGGTAATGGGAGAGCATGATCATCTCTATAAATCTTGTCTATTTGATTTGAAATCTATTTTGCCTAACGTTCTATATAAGGAAATACCGTTAGCGGGACATGCAGCGAACTTATTTCGTCCTAACTATTTCCATGACTTATATGATCGATTTTTAAATGGAAAGTTAAAATAAAAACTATTAAACTTCCAATTTATTCAACTATAAAAAGGCTTCCCAAGTTTCCTTGGAAAGCCTTTTCTCTATACGAAAAGTATATAAAACTACTTTTTCTTAGTATGCTTTTGTGTAACCTAATAGGTGCTTGCTCCAGTAAGAGTTACTTACAGAACTAATACGTACACCAGTTGCATCTGTTTCTGCACTAATGAACTGACCGTTTCCTAAGTAAACACCCATGTGAGAAGGACCTGATTTATAAGTATTTTGGAAGTATACTAAATCACCTGGTTGTGGATTGCTAGTTTTTGTTTTAGAGCTCCAGTATCCAGCAACTGTTTGACGAGCGCCTTTATGACCAGTTTGATTTAATACGTAGTGAATGAATCCACTGCAGTCAAAACCAGCAGGTGTTGTACCAGCAGTTCTGTATGGTGAACCATTTAAAGATCTAGCGAATCCAGCGATTGAAGATGTATCTCCACCTGTTGTTGGTTTTTGTACGTCTTTACCTGGTTGTTGAACGTTATTTGTAACATTATTGTTGTTTGTAACGTTGTTTACTCCGCCTTTTACAAACTTAACGAAGTCTGCACTTACGTAACCTGTGCGGCCGTTATGGTTAATTTTGTACCAACCATTTTCAGCACCAGTAACGTTTAATACTTTACCATTTGTTACTCCACCGATTACAGCGTTGTATGTAGCTGGGCCTGTACGTACTTTTAAAGCACCAGTGTTAACAACATAAGAACCACCAGTTTGAACTGTTGTAGTATTGTTGTTTGTAGTTGGTTGTTGTGTTTCGTTAGATACAGCAGAACCACCTTTTGTTACGAAGTCTTTGCTTACGTATCCAGTTCCACCATTGAAGTTGATTTTAAACCAATCTTGTACTTCACCTACAACTTGTACTGTTTTACCTTTGTTTACAGAACCTAATACTGTATGAGATGTACTTGGGCCTGTACGTACGTTAAGTGAAGAAACGTTTACTGTGTAAGTACCTGTTCCTTGTTGAACAGTCGTTCCTGTTTTGCCACCAGTCGTTACGAAGTCACCACTTACATAACCTGTTTGACCATTTACGTTTACTTTGAACCAACCATTTTCTTGTCCAACTACTTGTAGCACTTGGCCTGATTTTACTTTAGAAATAACGTTATGTCCTGTACCAGCACCTGAACGAACATTTAATACATCAGCAGTTACTGTGTATTTTAATTCAGAAGTTGTTTCTACAGTTTTTGTTTCAGTTACAGTCGTTTGAGTTTGAGTTTGAGTTTGAGTTTGTCCATTAATTTCTTTTAGCGCTTCATTTGAAACTTGTGCATGAGCAGAATCCATTCCTGGAACTGCAACGCCAGCTACAGAAGCTGCTGCTAAACCTGCAATTACTTTTTTCATAAGTTGTCTTTACTTCCTTTCCCTACTATCCTCTTAAAAAAAACTAAAACTTTAATACTTTACAATATTATCAAAGTAAAATATTCATCCAGTTCCATTTTTTAGCAAGAGTTTTATTTTTCACACAGAGTTCATTTTAAATGAACAAAGTGAAATCCGTGTGAACTTCATGTGAACTTTATCATTAAACACAATGTTTTTGCAATGGTTTTTTCAAATTTCTTATATATCGCATGAAAATTCGACATTCTATTTAATATTTTAATATAAAATATCCCTTTTCTATCTATTATAAAAAATTCTATTAACCTAATATAAACTCAAGTATGTATTTCCTTATAAAGCTCCTTACATGAAGTATACTTTCATCATGACAAAAATCACTCTATTTATCAATAGTATAATATTTTTAGAAAACTAAATTTCTATACTATCTACAATTTTGAAATAATTTGACGAATTGTAAGATTTATTTCACAAAAGCCATTTCTCCTTTAAAGAAAACACACACTATATCAACTGTTCTCTTTTTCTTATAATGGAATTTATAGGATATTTATAGTATTATATACATATCTTAATAAACAAGAATTTTAGCGAATTGATTAAAGTTTCATTCCCTTATAAAATGAAACTTTAATCAGGAAGGGTTTTATACATCCTCCGCTAATTATTAACCCTCACCACTCGGGCTGCCCATTAATGCGGAGTTTTATTGGAATAAAAAGAGGAGGCATATTTGTGAGAAATATAATAGATGATCCAATACAAAAAAACATAGAGCTATACTATGCTTTTATTCAATTCGTTTCAATGATAACATTACAAAAAGTATCAGCTATTGAAACACGTAAAAATGAATTAAAAAATCAGATGAAAAATGCCGGACAAAAAAACCCTTATTACGTATAAAAAAAGGTGAACAGGTTATATTCCTGTTCACCTTTTATCAAATTATTTTATTTATAAATTTTCACACGGTTTTCTAACGGTTGGAATTCTTTTTCACCAGCATGTACTACCGGTTTACCAAATGGCATTTGCGCAGTGAGTTTCCAATTTGCTGGAACATCCCACTCTTTTCTCACTTTTTCATCAATTAGTGGATTGTAATGCTGTAACGTAGCACCAAACCCTTCAATTTCTAAAGCTGTCCAAATTGCAAATTGTAACATTCCTGATGATTGCTGAGACCAAGTTGGGAAATTATCTTTATATAATGCAAAGTTTGCTTGAAGGCTTTCCACTACTTCACTGTCTTCAAAATATAAAACCGTTCCATAACCACTTTTAAATGCATTCATTTTTTCTTCAGTAGGTGCAAAGTTATTTTCAGGTACAATTTTTCGTAACGTTTCTTTCGTAATATCCCATAATTTATCATGTTGTTCTCCTAATAAAACAACAACGCGAGCACTTTGAGAATTAAAAGCTGAAGGTGTATGTTTTACAGCATGATAAATCACTTCTTGAATTTTCTCATCAGAAACTACTTGCTCTTTACTAATTGCATAAATAGATCTTCTGTCTTCAATTGCTGAGTAAAAATCTTTTGCCATCATAATTCCCTCCAATTTTCAATTGAGGCTATTTCATATGTATATATCATATTACGCCCCTCAAACTTATTATTAATAAGCTTATAACTTTATAATATCACAGCAACAAATAAACTCAAATGATAACACTTGTATTTAGAAGCTTTTTCCTTTTTAAAATAAAAATAAAAAGACTGTTTGTTGTTATCTAAAATTAGTAACAACAAACAGTCTTACTTATGTAGCGATCTAGATTCGTATTTTACTTACTTAATTAACTAATCCAAATGCATACGACATTAACTTATTTGTCTCTGTAAAACGTTTTGTTTTACTTGATGTCCCCATGACCACTGTAATAATTCGATTATCACCTTGCTTTGCAGTCCCAGTAAAACAGTATCCTGCACTATCTGTAAATCCAGTCTTTAGTCCGTCCATTCCTTCTATATATAAACTTTTATTATTTTTATTTAACATGTCGTTTGTGCTTATAACATTAATATTATTAAATGCTAGCTGACTTTGGCGTAAGTGAGTCACTTCTAATATTTCCGGATAATCTTTTATAAGATGATATGCCAATTGCGCTACATCAGCAGCCGTCATTTTTGTTTCACTTCCATCTGGCTCTTGTAATCCAGAAGCATTTGCAAATTTAGCATGTTCCGACATTTTTAACTGTTTCGCTTTTGCATCCATAAGCTGAACGAAATCTTTCTCCGATTTTGCCATATGTTCTGCTAAAGCCACAGCTGAATTATTAGCTGACTCAATCATTAATGCATGATATAAATCTTTAACAGTTAATGTATCATTAACTTGTACTGGGATTCTCGCTCCCTCTGTTTGTGCCGCCTTCGCACTCATTTTTACTGGATCTTCCCAGCGAACTTTCCCGTTATGTATACTCTCTAGTAAGAGATACGCTGTCATCATCTTAGACATACTAGCCGGTGCAAAAGCTTCATTTTCATTATATTGATAAATAATATCTCCATCACTCGCATCGATAATCATAGCTGCTTTTGCGTTAATTTCTGGTGGGATGTACTTTGGCGGGACTACTTTTTCAGTAAATCCTGCTTTAGGTAGTTCTGCCACTTGCAAAGGTTGTCCCTCTACATTCGCTATGCTCTTTTGATTTCCTTGGAATAAGAACCAACATATCCCTAAAATAATGACTAATAGGACTGTCATCCTTCCCCATTTTAACCGATTCATTTCAAAACTCCTTTAGCAAACCTTTTATACACTCACATTTAACCTTATCAACAATTCCTTTATACAGTCAAGGTAAAAGGTATATTTATTCATAGTACAGCAATGATTATTTTAATTTATTTATGTTAAACTTACAATATTGAAACGTAAGAATATTTAATAATAAAATCTCGTAAATAAAGCGAAACTTTAATCAGCCCCACCAATCAGGCTACCCGTCAAATAGCGAGATAAACTATTTAATAGAAGGGATTCATACAAATGCTACTTCCAAAATCATTAAAATACGGAGACACAGTTGGGATTTACTCCCCTTCTTCACCAGTAACCTACACTTCACCAAAGAGATTTGAACGAGCAAAATCTTACTTACAACAGAAAGGGTTTCATATATTAGAAGGTTCATTAACAGGTCGATATGATTTTTATCGTTCTGGTAGTATACAAGAGCGTGCTGAGGAGCTAAATGTCTTAATAAGAAATCCTAATATTTCTTGTATTATGTCAACAATTGGTGGGATGAATTCAAATTCAATATTACCTTATATTGATTATGATGCTTTTCTAAAGAACCCTAAAATAATGATTGGGTATTCAGATGCAACTGCTTTATTACTAGCAATTTACACCAAAACAGGAATCCCTACATTTTATGGACCAGCTCTCGTCCCTTCCTTTGGCGAATTTGAACCTTTTGTTGATTGCACATACAAATATTTCGCTGAAACTTTACTACATGATCATTCTCTTCCTTATCATATAAAACAACCATTATTTTGGTCAGATGAATTTATTAATTGGGAAGAAAAGACAAAGGAGAAAGAACTTCGACCAAACGATTGGATTTCAGTAATTGATGGAAAAGCTACTGGGCGTATTATTGGCGGGAATTTAAACACGATACAAGGAATTTGGGGTAGCCCCTATATGCCACATATTCAAGAAGGCGACATTCTCTTCATTGAGGACAGTTCAAAAGATGCAGCTACTATTGAAAGAAGCTTTTCATTACTTAAAATTAACGGTGTATTCGATAAAATTTCAGGTATCATTCTTGGAAAACATGAGCAATTTGATGATTGTGGTACAAATCGAAAACCTTTTGAAATACTACTAGAAGTACTTCAAAATCAAAGAATTCCTTTTCTAGCTGACTTCGATTGTTGTCATACACATCCAATGATTACCATGCCTATCGGTGTTCAAGTAGAGTTGGATGCAACAAATAAAACGATACATATTGTAGAACCTTGGAAAAAATGAATGCATAGCTTCTATTGTTTTACAATAAAAGCCATGATACTATATAATTTGAAATGTGAAAGATTAAACAAAATATGTTCCAATATCTAACACTAGAAAAATTAGGTATAAATATATATTTATATGCAAAAGAGAGTGAATAAATGAAACCAACTATTAAAAATTACGTATTTTTACATGTAGCTTTTTTGATATATTCTATCATTATGGTTTACATGAAATGGGCAGCTAAATTCCCCATTGCTTCCATCTCATTTTTTGTTGCTTATTTCGGATTAGTTATACTTTTATTCGGATATGCAATTTTATGGCAACAAGTAATTAAACATTTCGAAATTTCAAAAGCATATTCACATCGCGGGATTATTATACTGTGGTCAATGCTTTGGTCAGTATTTCTATTTGGAGATACGATTCAGTGGAATCATTTACTTGGTGCAGCTATTATTATCGTCGGAATTGTGGTGGTGACAAAAGATGAATAGTTATATGTTATTATTTATTTTCGGGATAATTTTAGCTAATTACTCACAAATATTATTAAAAAAAGCTACTTTGCAACAATACGATTCTAGAATAAAAGAATATGTGAATCCTTATGTTATTATCGGCTACTCTTTATTTGTAATTAACGCCGGATTAAATGTTATCGCCATGAAGGGCATGGCATTAAAACAAGCATCAGCATTAGAATCCTTAAGTTATATCATCATATTAATTTTTGGTTGGTATTTCCTAGGAGAAAAAATAACGAAACGTAAACTCATCGGCAACATGATTATTATCGTTGGTGTAATCGTTTATTGTATCCAATAGTAAAAAGCTCCGTTTATCACAAACGGAGCTTTTTACTATTGACCTAAATTTTGCACTTTATCTTTCAAATCTCGAACTTGATCTACCGTCTGCATAAGCTCAGAGTTTTTAAATTGCTCTACATCCACTTTTCCTTCTTCTATCTTTGTCATCGCCGTATCAATTAACGTATTTAACTTTTCGTTATATCCGACGATTTGTTGATGAATATCCTTTGCTACATCGGGTGGCGTTAATTCATTGAATGCGGGTATATCTTGTTTAATTTCACTAAGCTTCGTTTCTAATTCTTTTCGAGCCTCGCTATCATTAACGGCCTTTTCTGCTAATGCTGGTGCATCATTTGCAAATGCACTTATTTCATTTACATAGTCTGTCGCCTTTTGAGCATAATCTATGGAGTTCTTTCCTTCTTCCACTATTGAACATCCCATTAAACCAATTGAAACTATAAATACTAATAAAATTGTTTTTATTTTCATTTTAGACTCCCTTCGTCTTTATCATTGTCTGTAATTTTCTCTATACATAACTTCTAGCTAAATTGTTTATAACCTTTTTCAAATAGCTATTTATCCTCTTACATGCCCTATTATCGTTACAACATCTATTTCTATATGTACGCTTATAATATCTTCAATTATATCCATATAGCCTTGTCCTATAGCTGTTCCATAGTGTAATGTAAGCCCCTTCTTTTCATACACTGACTTTGGCACTGAAAAAATAAATCTCCTCAAGTTTCTTTCATCAGCTGGTTCCATAATTAAAACAATCCCATCTTCATCAAACATATACGCTCGCCCTCCAACTTTACATTCACTATGGCTCAGTATTGCCTTGGTCAGCAAAATTTAAAACACAATAAGTTAAGATACTCTCTGCTCTATCATAAAGTGAAAGTTTAATCAGTGAGGATTTTGTTCATCCCCACTGGCTATCAGCCCGATCCCCACCTAACTTCTTTACTTCCGCTGAATTTTGAGGTAGGGTCTTACTGCCCGGCAAATAGCGAGATAAAAATAAAAACATTCATTCTTTTTTGTTAAGAATGAATGCTTTTTAAAAAATCAATTTCTAACTCTAGCATCTTTTTTTGACGAGGTTTTACTTTTCTTACGGGAACTCCAGCGTAAATATACCAATCATCTAAACTCTCTTTTACCATACTCATCGCACCGACTGCCGTATCTTCTCCTACCGTTACATTTGGAAAAATAATAGAATTAGCACCAATAATCACATGTTTTTTTAAAATAACTTTTTCTGCTTTCACATTCCTATATTGATTCGGGACGGTTGGACCCATTAATGTATTTCCACTGAAATCATCAAGTACTGCATATATGATTGTTTTAGCTGAGATGTTTGCAAAATCATGCATTTCAATCCCAACTTCCCCTCCATATAACGCTGTATACGCTGATATGTGCGAATAACTTCCAATTGTGATTTTACCACTTAAAATGCAAAAATCATCAATTCTTACATGATTGCCAACTGATATAGCACTCGGATTATATATACTTGCTTTTTTACTAACCAATACATTTTTCCCAACAGATAAAAATCCAACTTTCTTTAGTTCTTCTTGACTATAAAAACTATTCATCTACCGACACCACCTTCTGCTCTAAACAAATTACAATTTGCTCTACTAGTTCTTTCGTCATTCCTTCCCATAAAGGTAAACTTACGATTCGTTTTGCTATTTTATTCGTCTTTGTTAAATCTGTAGACTTATAGTTTTTAAAAAGAACTTGTTGGTGGCAAGATGGTGAAAAGTATAATCTAGCTTCTATTTTCTGTTTTTTCAGTTCTTCTATTACTTGTATGTTGCGAACTTCTTCTGGACAAATGATAGGCATAAATTGGTGAATAACTGCTTCTGTCTTTTGGACTTTCCACCCTTTTTTCATTAACCCAGTATTTTGTAACAACTGTTTATACCATTCAGAAATACGGCTGCGTTCTTTTAATTTTTGATCCCACTTTTTTATAGTCGCAATCCCAATAGCGGCTGCGTATTCAGACATTTTACAATTAAACCCCATCATCGTGCATTCACGATTTTTATCAAATCCGAAATTCCCCATTCTTTTAATATGTTGTATATCTTCTTCGTTTTTACTATATATGAGCCCTCCTTCACCAATTCCGAAAGGCTTTGTTGCATGAAAGCTATATACGATCATTCCACTAAAATCTTGACCGTAATGCATCCCTCCATTCATTAAACCAAATCCCGGCGCCGCATCTACGACAACCGGAATCCCCTTCTTCTCTAATTCTTCATATTTTTCTAAGTTCATCCATGATCCAAAAGTGGCGTACGGGATAACAATCGCAACCTCTTCTTTTAATTCTTCTATCTTATCCAAAAGTACGGTTTTATCCATATACCAATCATCTATTGAAATATCAATAAAGTAAGGTTCCAGTCCACACCAAATAGCGGCTAAGGCAGTCGCAGGGAATGTAAAACTAGGCATGAGAGCATACTTTCCCTTTCTTCTTTTCTTTAGTTGAATAGCCGCCATTAACCCTAACGTTGCGTTTGCTACTGTTGTAACAGCTCCCCTGTTTTGAAAAAATGACGACATAATTGTTTCCTCAAAACGTTGATTTATAGGTCCATAATTCGTATATATGTGAGATGTATCAATTTCCTTCAATTCGTCCAAATACTCACTTACAGGTACAGTTGAAGCACGTAAAAAAGGAATATTCTCCATATCTATCTATTCCTTCCTATCATTTTCGGACAATATAGAGCATATCTGTTTCAGATAATCCAAATTTCCTAGCACTTTTCATTCCTTGTTTTTCCGCTATGTTATATAATTCTACCTTAAATCCTGCATTCATTAATCGTTGAATAAATCCCGATTGATTATAAATTCTCACATGATCTTCTTGCCCGAAAGCTAATTTCCTCAATTGTGGTGTTACAATTAATTCATTCTCTACAATAAAATCTACATTCATTACGATTGGTACTTGAATAATTCCCCATCCATTTGGCTTTAACACTCTATATAACTCTCGCATTGCTTTGTCATCATCAGGAACGTGTTCTAACACATGGCTACATACTATTACATCAAAAGTATTACTATCATATGTAATCCTTGTAACATCAATTTCCTTCATTAATGGATCCTTTGGTTCTAAGTCACCACATACATACGTAATATTTTTATACTCGTTAAACCAATCTCTTAACTTCGCTTCAGGTGCAATATGAAGCATTGTATAGTTTCTATTTAACAAGTCCGTTTCCGTTTCAATGTACGCACGGTACAATCTTTCACGATCCATCGAATTACAAACTGGACATATCCCTGTATCTTTATTCCACATTTCAAATTTATATTTCGGAAAATCATAATGTGCTGGCCAAGGTGAAAATTTTTCAAATTGTTGATTACAATATTGACAATAACAAGATTCTTTCTCGAACATATGAGCAACTAAATTATTTAAGCCTTTTTTTATCTTTTCATTATAAATTTGATCTAGTTCGCCATTTCTTACTGCATCCTTAACTATAAATCCCGCATTTTCTAAACAATAAGATAAACTCTCTTTATACTCACTTTCGGAGCTTAAAAACCCACTATTATATGCATCTATAATTAATTCAATCCACTCTTCAATTGTCATTAAAATAAAATGCATTTGTTTTTGATTTTGTCCACTATGTTGTCTAAAATAACTAAGAGGTTCATGTATATAAACTACTTTTCCTTTCCTCATCATATCTAGCCAAGTTGCAATGTCATTAATAGCAGAATAAGCCTTTCCTTTAAAATATCCAAACTTCCCGTCAAACAAATCCCGATTAAACAAAACAGTTGTCGGCTCACCAACTACATTTTTCAAGTTTTTTAACATATAATTCCCTAATTCTTTTCCTTCAAAAAGTGTAGTTTCTTTCGCGATTTTCATATTTAATGTTGAAGGTGGTAATATCTCTCCATTCTCATCAATCAGTTCACGATATGACGTCACAAATGAAATATTTTCTAACGTCAAAAAGTATTTCATCATTCTCTCGATCTTTTCATGATGAAATAAATCATCATCTAATAAAAAGTTTATATAGTCCCCATTTGCAAGTTCTACACACTTATTAAAGTTTTCAGCAACTAACGGCGTTTCATTTTTAACATATGTAATACACTCATATTCACGTAAGTACGGTTGAATCATAGCATTGACTTCATTATTTGTACTATCGTCAGAAATAATAATTTCAATATTTTCATATGTTTGATTCAAAGCGCTGTTGAGTGCTAATTCCAAGTAATAAGGTCTATTGTATGCAGGAATAAGTATACTTACTTTCGGTAATGAAGAATTATTATTTATATGTTGTTTTTTCTTTTCTATGTTTATTTTCTTCGCTCTAATTTTTTGGTAATAGTCTAATGTATATAATATTGATGATGGAACTATCCTTCTTGCATAATCTAGAAAATTAGTTATCGCTTTGTCTAACTCTTTTTCGGTGGATAAGAAACCATATTGTTCTCCTGCTATAATACTGTGTGAAAAATCTTCTAACCCATCCATCATTTTATTAGATTCATTTAACTGTTGATCTGGATGTAATCGAAAGTAACTAAGTGTCTCTGCTATATATACTGCTTTTCCTTTACTTAATAAAGATAACCATGAAGCTATATCTACGTTACATAAATACCGCCTCTTATCAAAAATCCCATATGGTTCTTGTAAATCATTTTTACGAAATAAAACTGTTGTCGGTTCTCCAATGTAATTTTTTTGATCCACAATTACCTTATTTCCTAATTCTGTTCCCTCTATAATGGTATCCTCTTCAAATAAACGGACAGTCGAATAAATATGTCGCAGTTCTTTCCCTTTATCATCAATTACTTGACGATGAGATGTTACAAGCTTAATTTCATTATCTAAATCATTGAAAAAATACTTCATCATTTTTTCAATTTTATTCACATGAAATACATCATCATCCATTAAAAAATTTATATACTCACCGTTCGCTTCATTAAATAACATTAACGCATTTTCAAATTGTCCGAGAGTTGATCTATTTTTTATATAAATAATATTTGAATGATCACATAAGTATTTTTGTAACAATTTTTCTGTTTCATCATTCGTGCTGTCATCTCCAACTATAATTTCTATATTAGGGTACGTTTGTTCTAACACACTACATAACGCCTTTTCAAAGTAACTAGGACGATTATACGTAGGAATTAATACACTTACCAACGGAAGTTGCTCTACCATTTCTTCAGTTCTTTCAATACGAGTTCTCATTTTAACTCTCTCACCTCTTCGCATATTATTTATATACGCGACACAAAAATCACATTACTTTAACTGTATGGAGCCTATATACTTTTATGCAAACATGAAACAAAATATCATACTTTTCATTCCTGAATAAACATATTTAATAATGCGGACATTTTATTTGCACCTTTTTTATTCATATGATCACTATCATAAAAATCATCGTCACAAAATAATGGCGAATCAAATAGATCTATAATTTGAAAAGAATATTGAGTTTGAAAATCATTTATAACTTTATAAAAATCTTCTTTTAATTTCTTACTACTACAATTGAAATAATGTGAAGTAACAGGGAACACAACAATTAATGGCTTTATATCGTTTTTTAACAGTAATTCTAAATATTTCTTAAAAATCATTTTATTTTCAACTAAAGTATGAGGATACGCCAATTTAGCATGTGAAGCTGCTCTTATTTTCCCGTGTTCTTCAAAAGGAATATGAAGAGAAGTAGTATTCCATTCAGCATTTATCCAAGGCAGCGTCAATGATTCATCTTTTAGTTCGTCTAATAAAATATATTCAAAATGCAAATTAAAAATAGAAAGAAGTGGTTTCGGAGTATTTAGATGTGAGAATCCATCAGTGGGTAGAGGAGAATGAACTGCAGTATGATGACCATCTTGAAACAATGGATAATATACTTTGTGAATTCTATATGATTCAGATGATAACGACATATCAAAGTAAAACGAGAAATAGGCTATTCCTATTAAACAATATTGAAATGAATGATTGTTTGATAAAAGTTGTGACGCTATTAAATAATCATAGTATAGATCTTGCGATGGAAGTGTTAATTTTATTGACTTTTTTGAGAGAAGCTCCGTACTTATGCCACAATGTGGATAAGACAAACCGGTAGCAAACAATTCATACGTCGGATCACTCTTTGCTTTTTTCATAGCAATGTATAAAGACATAAGATCCGGATTTATTTGATAGATAGAAATTAATTTATCCTTCCATTCATACATGTATTTTGTTAAATTAATAATTTTTGAACTTTGCACGCCCCTATTTATCAAGTCATTTGTAAGTTTTTCTGCGTCCCCTCTCCAAATGACTATATATTGAAAAGAACTTTCTATACGAACAACATCTGAAACGTCTACAACATGAACTATTGTTTTACATTTATTTTTGTCTAACGTATTTCGAATCCTCTCCCCTGATAACTCATCACTTAAAACAATGATTTTATATTGCTCCTTCATGTACATCCCCTCCATTATATGTATAATATGAAATTCATTTTTAATTCGTAACAATCATATACACCTGCAATCTAACAAAAAAATAGCTCCACCATTAGGCGTAGCTATTTTTACAATTATTGCTTATTCAAATCATATTCCTTTATCTAACTCATAAAGTTTACGATACTTTTCATTTTCTTTCAGAAGTTGTTTATGACTACCTTGCATGACAATTTGGCCACGATCAAGGAATATAACTTCGTCTACATGTTCTATTCCTACAAGATGGTGCGTAATCCAAATAACCGTCTTTTCTTCCGTTGCAGAAAACATTGTTTCGATTAAAGACAATTCTGTTTTTGGATCTAAACCGATAGTCGGTTCATCAAGTACAATAATTGGTGTTTCTTGCATAAGAGTTCTAGCAAAAGCAACCCTTTGTCTTTCCCCACCAGAAAACCGCTTTCCCATTTCATGCATTTTTGTTTGTAATCCGTCTGGAAGAGAAGTAACATGTGAAGCTAATTGTGCTTTCTCTAAAGCTTTCCATATCTTTTCATCCGTCGCCTCTGGTTTGCCAATTCGTACATTATTTCCAATTGTCGTATCAAACAAATGCGGCTTTTGATTTAATACAGAAATATATTTAGATAAAAGATTCGTATGAGCTCGTTCACCATTCAATACAACTTGGCCATTTACTGGGCTTAACGCCCCTGTTAATAATTTTAGTAAAGTAGATTTCCCTGTCCCACTTCTCCCTAAAATAGCAATTTTCTTCCCTGCTTTTATTTGTAATGATACATCTTTTAATACAATCTCATTACTATCTGGATAACTATACGATACGTGATTCAGTTCAATATCTACATGTTTTGGTTCAATATAATCTTTCTCTCCATGCAAATCCGTTTCATCATGTAAAACACTATCACTTTCTACGCCATTAAGACGATGGGTAGATTCTACGTACGACGGTATTCGATCGATGGCATCTGCAATAGGAATAAGCGCGTTTGTTACAGATAAAATCATTAATACGAAAGCTGCGATAACTGTAGGAGCAATTTGTTCACTTGCCGCTTCATTCCCAGTCCATATGATCATCGAAATAACTACAATACCTACTACTAATTGAATGATACTGTCCCGAATATGATACCAGCGTTTCACTCTCTTTTCGATTTTTAACAACTGATCATTTTGTTTTACATACTCATTAATAAATTCATCTTTACGACCACTTGCTTGCCAATCAGATAATCCAAAAACAGCATCTGTCAGTTGTTGATACAAACGGTTTCTTCCTTGCTTTAAAGTAACATGATGTTTCTTCATCAAAAGTAATGATACAAACGGAAGAAGAAAAACGATAATAGCTAACTTACAACCTACAATAAGTGCAAAAACAAAATCAAATGCACCGATAACAAGTACGAAGATACTATAAACAACTAGCGCTAATATGCTAGGAAATATTGTACGTAAATATAGGTTTTGCAAATGCTCTATATCTTCGGATAACACTCCTAACATATCACCCGTTTGAAATCGAGAACGGAAAAATAACGCCTGTGGTTCTACTATTCTATATAGCCTCGTTCTCATTTTTTCTAATATACGTAGTACGACATCATGTCCGACTAGGCGCTCTATATAATGAAATACAGCTTGCCCTATACTAAACGCTCTTGTTGCAACAATAGGAACATATACAGCCATTACATTTTCTGGTCTAAGGGCAGATTTTGAGATCAAATAACCTGAAATAAAAAGTAACATCGCTCCTGAACTAACTCCAAGAAGACCAAGGAAAATAGTTAAAGTCATTCTACCTTTATTTTGTTTTATATAAGGTTTAACCCAGTTACTCATTTCTCTCCCCTCTCTTCCCTATGAAAATGTAATGTCTCATTCTCTAAAAGTTCTTCATACGTCCCACTTTCTTTCATTTCCCCTTTATTTAGAATAAGAATATGGTCCATTTGTTTCATCCAATGTAGACGGTGAGTTGCTAAAAATACTAACTTTCCATTAAATAGACGTAACATCGCTTGCTTTATTTCAAATTCGGTTTCAATATCAAGATGTGCCGTAGGCTCATCTAATAAAATGATTGGTTTTTTACTTAAAAGCGCACGCGCCATAGCAACACGCTGTTCTTGTCCGCCACTTAGCATACGTCCACCTTCTCCAATTCTTTCGTGTATCCCATTTGGAAGTGATGTAACGAGTGAACGAAGGCCGACTTCATTAATAACTCTTTCAACTTCTTCATCTGTTGCATTTGTTTCATAAAAACGAATGTTATCCTTTAATGAAAGCGGAAAAATATAAGGTTGCTGCGGAATATAAGCAATATTTTTTTGCCAATCTTCACGAGTAGATCCATCAACTTCTACACCATTTACTAACATCTTTCCACTCGAAGGAGATAAAAAACCTGCTAATACGTCGATTAACGTCGATTTCCCTGCACCACTTTCACCAATAACACCAATAGCACCGTTACCTTCCCAAGTAAAATTAATTCCTTCTAATATAGCCTTTTCAGATTCAGCATTATTAACTTTGATATCTTGTAATTTCAAGCTACTAGAGGCATTCCATACTATATCTTCATTTAAATCTTTCTTTTGTATTCCTTTTTGTTGTTGCAAAATCTCTTCTATTTGCTCCATCGCAATTTGTCCATCTAATGTCGCATGATAATTTGCTCCCACTTGTTTAATCGGCAGAAAATATTCCGGAGCTAAAATCAAAATTGTAAGGGCTGGTAATAGTATAATCGTTCCATCTATTAAACGTATCCCTAATCCAACTGCCACAAACGCAATTGATAAACTCGTAAAGAAATCTAATGCAAAAGAAGAAAGAAAAGCAACTCGCAAAGTACGCATCGTTGCTTTTCTATATCTTTTACTTACTTTTTCAATCTTTCCTTCGTGCTGTTCACTTTTCCCTAAATACTTTAATGTTTCTAAACCTTTTAACGTATCTACAAAATGATTCGAAAGTACACGATATATCTCATACTGACTATCTGCCATTTTTTGCGCTGCTAATCCGAGAAGAATCATAAATATGATCACGATAGGAATCGTTACAACTAAAATGATTCCAGACTCAATATCTAGCGTAAAAACATATAGTACAATTAGACCTGGAACGATACTACTTCTAATCATTTTAGGAATCGTTAATTCAATATATGTTTTAAATTTCTCAATCCCCTCAATTGATAAGGTAACCAGATGACCAGTTCCAACAGTTTGAACATACCTTGGACCCAATGTGAAATATGCCTCTATCAATTGTTTTCTTAGTAACGACCCTGTTTTTTCAGCAAAACGTTCCACTAATATTTGTGATGTTCGAACTACTATGTTACGCGCTGCAAACGCGATACCAAAATAAACAACTTCACTTAATATTGTTTGTACTGTCTCTCCATGAAATAAAAACGTAATAGCTCGTGCTAAAAAGATTGTTTGCGCAATAATACTAAAAGCTTCTAAAATACTAATAATCGTTAACGCTACATATAAAATACGGCTACCGGGATAAGACGGAAGTCCTCTTTTTCTTTTCATTAGTACTCCAAATCGTTGTCTGACTTAACAGGTTGTCTAAATACATAATAACTCCATATTTGACTTCCGATAACGAAAGGCAAAATAGCAATCGCAAAGTAAGTCATAAGTTTTAATGCATAAGCTCCTGATGCTGCGTTGTAAATTGTCAAATCATTCATTGCTCCTAAAGAGCTAATCATAACACGTGGGAACATACCGATAAATACACTCGCACTTAGTAAAATGATCGTTAAACTCGTCATAAAGAAAGCCCAACCATCTCTTCTTCTTTTATTTAATAAAGTGGACACTAATAGTGCTACAAAAGCTCCGATTGGTACCATAATCCATTCTGTTCCATGAGCAGTGAAAATGTCGGTTTTCCATAACCCCACACCAGCAAAAACAAGAAGTGTAAGTAATGAAAATGGTGCAATTTTTATTGCAGCAATTCGTGCACGTTCTCTCAATTTACCAGTTGTACGTATCGTAAGAAATTGTAATCCGTGAACAATACATAGTAGGAGAAACATTACTCCTCCAAGTAACGCAAATGGATGAAGTAATTGCAAGAATCCACCTACAACATTTTTACTCTCATCAATAGGTACACCTACCATAAAGTTTGCAATCGCAACTCCCCAAAGGATAGGAGGTAACATACTTCCAATAAACATCCCCCAATCCCATGCGCTCTTCCATTTATGATTATCTATTTTCGCACGAAATTTAAAGGAAACACCTCTTAAAATTAAAGCAAGAAGCATAAATACAAATGGAATATAAAAACCACTAAATAAAGTTGCATACCAGTGCGGAAATGCCGCAAACATGGCTCCACCAGCACAAACAAGCCATACTTCATTCGCGTGCCAGAACGGTCCTATTGTATTTAAGTAAACTCGTTTTTCAAAATCATTCTTTCCTAAAAACCTCGAAACCATTCCTACACCAAAATCGAAACCTTCCAGTACGAAGAATCCAACAAACAAGATTGCAATAACTAAAAACCATAACTCATTAAGAGATAACATACTCTTCCTCCTTATCAAATGGATCATGGCTTTGATAATCCTTTTTCGTTTTCTTATTCGTGTGGCCCTTAATGGTACGAACAAATAAGTACACACAAATTCCACCCATAATTAAATACATTGATGTGAATGAAATAAGTGAGAATAATACTTCACCGAATGTTACATTTGGTGATACAGCATCTTCTGTTTTCATTACACCAAATACAACCCAAGGTTGACGACCCATTTCAGTCATAATCCACCCTACTGTATTACCGATGAATGGAAGAGAAATTGCATACACCATTAATTTTAAATACCACGTTTTTTCCGCTAAACGATCTTTTCTTGATAAGAACCATCCGTAAGCTCCTAGAAGAAGCATGAATGTTCCACTCATTACCATCGCTCTAAAACTCCAAAACATTGTATGCACTGGAGGAATATAATCTCCAGGTCCATATTTTTCCTCATATTGTTTTTGAATTTGATTCATCCCTTCAACTTGACCGCTAAACTTATCATACGATAATAGACTTAGCATATAAGGGATTTGAATTTCAAACGAATTTTCTTTCTTCTCTGTATCAATTTTCGAAAATACTGTAAATGGTGCTGGATCCTCACTTGTATTCCATAGCGCTTCAGCTGCCGCCATCTTCATTGGATGTGTCTTAATTAATTGTTGCGCTTGTGCATGACCGAAGAATAATACAAGCGCCGTTGTAATTGTTCCAACAATGATAGAAATTCGGAAAGATTTTTTAAATACTACAGTTTCTTGTCCTTTTGTAATTTTCCATGCACTTACACCAGCAATAAAGAATGCACCTGTTGCAATTGCTGCTGTAATTGTATGCGGGAATTGTACCCATAGTTGTGGGTTTTGAATAATGGCTAAGAAATCATTCATTTGTGCACGACCATCAGCTGCCATTTCATACCCGACAGGTGACTGCATAAATGCACTTGCAGTTAAAATCCAGAATGCTGATAACATCGTTCCAATTGAAAGGAGCCAAATACACATTAAGTGAATTCGCTTCGGTAATTTATCCTCACCGAATACCCATAAACCCAGGAATGTAGACTCAATGAAAAATGCCAGTAATCCTTCAATCGCAAGTGATGGACCAAATACATCACCTACAAAACGTGAATACGTTGACCAGTTCATACCAAACTGGAATTCTTGTAAAATACCTGTTACTACACCTACTGCAAAGTTAATAAGGAATAATTGCGTCCAAAACTTTGCCATCTTCTTATATACTTCTTGCCCTTTTACCACATACAACGTTTGCATGATCGCAATAATAAAAGCTAAACCAATTGACAGCGGAACAAAAAAGTAATGAAAAATCGTTGTTGATGCGAACTGTATTCGTGCCAATTCGAGCGTTTCCATACTAAAATCACTTCCTTCATAGTTTTTATAATAAAAGTTAATTGAGCAATCTTATCAAACTCAATTATTAAGAAATACGAAAAGACAAAAACATTTTGTATGTATTGTCGAAAAATATGAAGTTTCAGTTTTTCAAACTATTGTAATGCTATTTTTTACCTTTTCACTATTTCTGTAGTGTTTTATTCGTTAATCGAATTGTATAATATACCTGCATAGTAAATTCAGGTTATTTTTGACGTATTATTGACATCATTTTGTCTGAAATATGTCTTTTGTCATTTTTTTGAATCAGATTTTTCTCATTAGCAAAATGTGTTTTTTCAATATACTTCTTACTTTTATATCTATAAAACAATCGTTTTTTCTTCATACGCTTGACTTTTACTCGGAAAAATGTCCTCGAAAGCACCCACGATAAATGCTTATTTTTTGTCAAGAGAAAAATGTATTTTCAAAATTCAAACTCGAAATAATGTTATTCAAAAATAGAAAACAACTTCCCTCTTCCTCGACTAAAAGTTCATTTTTTTGTCATTTTTCCAGAACAAATAAAAAAACTGAGAGTCGATTAAACTCTCAGTTTTTTTATTTATTTTGCTGTATGTTTTCTAACGGCTGGTAAAATTTCAGTAGCAATTAATTCAATATTTTTCTCAATTTTATCAAATGGTACACCGCCAAAATCAATTTGTGCCATAAAGCGTTGTTGGCCAAACAATTCATATTGGTAAAGCATTTTCTCAATGATTTGTTGTGGGCTACCAACCATTAAAGCATCACGGTAATCTATTGCATTTGTAAATTGCTGTTTCGGATACCCATCACCGCGCAGTGTAAGCATACCAGCATTAATGTGAGGGTAATATTCACTAAGTGCATCTTGTGAATTTTTTGCCGTATAAAATAAACTCGTTGTCGCAACTGGTAAACTAGCTGGATCAAATCCGCTTTGCTGAGCAGCCTCGCGGTAAGCATCTACTGACACTTTAAAGTTAATTGCTGGACCACCAAGTGTTGTTATCATCATTGGCACACCTGCACGTCCTGCTTTAATTGCACTAGCTGGTGGACCTCCAACTGCACGCCAAATTGGTAAGTTATTATTTTTCGCTCTTGGAATAACCGATGCATGTGCGAGCGGTGCTCTGAACTGTCCATTCCATGTTACATGTTCCTCGTTATTAATTTTTAATAAAAGATCCATCTTCTCTTCAAATAATTCTTCATAATCATTCACGTCATAACCAAGTAAACTATATCCTCCAATACGAGATCCACGACCAGCCACAATTTCTGCACGTCCATTAGAAATCAAGTCAATGGTAGCGAAATCCTCATATACTCGAACTGGATCAGATGTACTTAATATCGTTGCGGAACTTGCAATTTTTATATTTTTCGTAGCTTGCGCGACCGCACCTAAAATAACTGTATGAGCTTGCGTTGTAAAATGTGTTTGGTGACTTTCGCCGACAGCAAACACATCAAGTCCTGCCTCATCTGCTAACTTAGCTGTTTCAATTAGTTCGTGAATTCTTTTTTCTGGCGTAATTTTGTCCCCATTATGTGGATTTAAAACATGATCACCAATTGAATATAATCCAAACTCAATTCCTTTTCTTGTATCTATACGGTATTTTTCCATAGTTACTCTCCCCTTTAATAAAGTAGTATTAGTTTTTTTCTAAAAACGTTGGTAAGTCAAGTTTATCTCCGTATTACCTACACCATCACTTGATTAGTCAATTGATGGTGTAAAAAAAATTACTCTTGCGGTAATTCTTTTTTTTCACTATGCTTATGAACTTTCGTCATCAGCTCATATAATATTTTCTGCTCTTCTTCATTTAATACATCATCAAAAAACGAAGATTGAAATGCAAGTTGCTCTGGCAATGCTCTCTCTAAAGCCGCTTCTCCTTGCTCTGTAAGACTAATTGTTTTCGTTTTCCAATCTTGTTTTCGTACAATATATCCTTCTTTTTCAAGACGAGTTAACATTCGAGAAATGCCACCTTGTGTAACAGTTACCTTTTCAGCTAACTCCATTTGTGTTAGTGGTTGATACGTACGTATTTGCAAAAGCACATCAAATTGAGCTGTCGTTAAATCAAAACGTTTTAAAAACTCATTTGACATTTGATTACTTTGGTTCGTAAATCGTATTAAACGTAACCATATTAATGATCCTATCGTATTATCACGCATGTTTTGTCACTTCCTAGCGTTAATCTTACTATCACTTTACTACGCAAGTGATAAAAAAGCAAGAGAAAATGTAATAAATATAACGATAGAGTATTGCATAAATAATGATAAGTAAGAATTCATATAAACATGAATTCTTACTTATCATTATTCTTAGCTTTTCATTTCATTCATTACTATATTTAAAGCTGACATAGCTTTTGGCCAACCAACGTAAAAAGCCATATGTGTTATTAATGCAACCAATTCATTCTCCTTAATCCCATTTTGTTTAGCTAGCTTCAGATGAAATTGTAATTGTTCTGTATTACCGAGACTGATTAGTGCTGACACAGTACACAAACTTCTTTCCCTTAATGTTAAAGTGGCATCCCGCCACACTTCCTCAAATAATATCTTTTCACTATAATGAGCAAATGCAGGTGCCATTTCTCTCATTTTCTTTTTAATATGTACTTCAATAAGTTCATTTTTCATTTTTTTCTCCCTTTATTTTCACCATTTGTGCTATTCCTTGACCAAATGACCAGTTTTCAGCAGCTGTCTCATTTAGTGTAATAAAAATATCCGAAGTTTTAACGTCGGAATATTCCGTAATTTTTAAAGATACCGATTGATACAAATCTTTTTTCTGTTGCACCGTTCTTCCCGGTCCACATGTAATAGAAACATATATCATATTCTCTGTTCTCTTTTCTCCTCTTTCCAACAAATAATATGGATTATATAAAAATTTATTTTGTTGGTAAGGTAAGAACATTTGAAAATAATCATTTTCAGGGATGTTAAAATGTTCAATTAACGAAAGATGGATACATTCCCCCATTTTTTCCAACTCTTCTTCATTTAATATGTTTTCAGGATAATAAATCTTCACAAAAGGCATAGACTTTCATTCCTTTTCTTATTTTTAATATACAACAAAATTTCATCGTGAAATGTGTAAAATCTCATATACTGTAGCACCTTTATTTACTATAATATCAGGCTTCTCTTCATAAAACTCAAACCTACTATATCCCCATTTATCCGGATTATAAACGATTACATTCCCTAAACACTTTTCATTGTTTTGTACATTTTCATTCATCATGTTTAATTGAGTCCCAATCAGCGTTTTACTTTGAGCAATACTTCCTGCATATTCAACAACATATCTACTTTTCTTAAATCCATCACTTAGATTAACAACTAATGGAACACCTATATGTATTT
Source organism: Bacillus sp. BR3(2024) (assembly GCF_039134555.1). Taxonomy (NCBI): domain Bacteria; kingdom Bacillati; phylum Bacillota; class Bacilli; order Caryophanales; family Bacillaceae; genus Bacillus; species Bacillus sp. BR3(2024). Next base: position 1,770,555 of record NZ_CP152433.1, on the reverse strand, counting down.
GTTGCCAACCAAACGATTGTAAAATATTATCGTAATACCCTTCAAAGATAAATTTATTCATCCCTTCATGCCCATTCCAAATATATAAAGGTGCATAGCAGTTATAAAAATTCCCGTCTTTCTCCGTTTCCGTAATTAAATAAGCTTTAAAATTTAGTGCTTGGAAACCATCAGTTTTATAACCATTATCCTTTACCCTTTTCTTAATAATTTCCATGTCATAATCCTTTGGCAAAATGACCTTATATTGCATTCCAATCATGTTTATCACTCGCTTTCAATCTTATATACATTATGATAAATCGATAAGTAGCTAACGTAAAATAGGTATAAATTATGTTTGGTATCATTTATAATGATAGTGCATAAGGGGCTGAGATATATGGAAATAAATGATCTTATTATATTCAAAACTGTAGCCAGTGAGGGTTCTATTAGTAAAGCTGCTAAAGAGTTAGGTTATGTTCAACCGAACGTAACTGAAAGAATCAAAAAATTAGAACAAGAATTAGAAACACCCTTACTACATAGAGATAACAAAGGCGTTTCCTTATTACCTTCTGGTGACATTTTATTAGATTACACGAATCAAATATTAACTCTATTAGAAGAAGCGAAAGATAAAATTAAAACAAGTGGGTCTTCTTATATAATCGCGACGTCACAATCGATTTTGACTAATTATTTAAGTAAGCGTATTAAAGAAAATTTCATGAATTATCAAATATATGTAGAAAATAGTAGTCATTTGCCAAAATTACTGCAGCAACAAAAAGTTGATATGGTCATCACTTATGAGGATGATTTTGGTGCAGGTTTTAAAAAAGTATTTACTACTTCAATTTCTATAGGCTTACTAAAAGATCAAGAAAAATGTATCCTTGACTATTCAAAGGAACTCTTCTTCGTTAGTAATGACAAAAAGTGCCCTTTTAGAAATAAGACGATACAATTTCTAAAAGAAAATAATTTATCTCAGCGTCAACTTCAACAATTAGATTCTTATTCGCTTATGGAAGAGTTTATTCAGGACGGAAAAGGGATAGCCTTTTTGCCGATTAAAAATGATAAATTGGTACCAATTGAAGATTTTCCAGTTGAGAAATTAGCTGTTCATTTTTTTACAAATCAAAACTCTTTCAAACAAATCCCTGATGAACTATTTGGTTAATAAAAAATCCCTCCTTTATGAATCTAAAAGAGGGATTTTCATATTCTATACAATTGATTTTTCACACATTTTGCTCCACTTCTGCACTTTTCTCCTTCTTATTCCGTTTCATATTCTTCAGTCCCTTAACCGTGCCAACTAATCCTTTCGGGAAAACTAGCAATACGATAATGTACAATAAACCAAGAATAATCGTCCATCGTTCAAAGATCGGATACTCTGTAGCTAGTTCTGATAAATAATATTTTAGAGATTCAATAATTCCAGCTCCTGCAATTGCTCCTATTAACGTTCCAACCCCACCAATCATCGTCATCAATAATGCATTTAATGTCATTTCAATTGAAAATACAGTCGTATTAACAAAACGCAATGTGATAACAAATAAACCACCGCTAATCGCAGCTACTACTCCTGCAACAATGCTAGCAATAATTTTATAATGAAGCACTTTATATCCTAGTACTTCAACACGTTGCTCATTTTGGGAAATTGCCTTTAATACTTTTCCAATAGAAGATTTGGTGAAAAGACGTAACAGAAAAAAAATGATAAGTAAACATATAAGTGTTACATAATAAAACGTAAAACGATCACGGAATACGTCTGGTACACCAAATGTAAAACCATCTCCTCCGTGAGTAAGCCCACGCCATTTTTCAGCAAGTACAAAAAATAACTGTGAAATAGCAAGTGTTAACATTGCATAAAAATGACTTTTCAATCGTAAAGAAAGCAAACCAATTATATAACTAACGATTGCTGAAACGATAATTGCAGCTACTATTCCAATTAAAAAGTTCGTTATTGATACGCCTTGTCGATCAAATAAAAGCGCTACCCCATATGCTCCTATCCCAAAGAACATACAATGACCGAACGATACAATTCCTGTATACCCAAGCAATACATCAAAACTCATTGCAAAAATAGCAAAGATGAAGATTTGAGTGAACAAAATTAACAGGCTCCGTGAATCATTTACGAACGGAAATACACTTAAACAAATGAGCATACATACTCCGAAGTATACTTTAATTCGGTCCGATGTGTTGTTCACCATTTCACCCCTTTTCACCAACAAGTCCAGTTGGCTTCACTATTAAGAAAAATAGTAACATTAACATATTAATTGCAAGTGATAAATCTGGTATAAAATACGCTGTAAAAGCACCAGCTAATCCGACAATTAAAGAAGCAATAGCTGAACCTTGAACGCTTCCTAATCCACCGATAATTACTACTATAAAAGCTAAAATTGCATACTGCATGCCCATCTCGGCGAAAATAACGCCCGAATACGGTGCTAATAAGAATCCTCCCAAAGCTGCCATCCCTGCCCCTAATAAAAAGACGAAAGAAAATATCGCTTTTACATTAATACCAAGCGCTTGAACCATTTCTTTATCCATTACACCTGCACGGATCATAAGACCTATCTTCGTCTTTTTGAGTAATAGTAGTAGTGCAATGTAAATAATTATCCCAATCAAAATAACAAATAGACGATATTTAATTAATATAATACCTCCGAATGTAAAACTTCCTTGTAACCATAACGGTAATTTTGCACTAATAGGGTTTGGCCCCCAAAATATTTTAATACACTCACTAAGAACGAGCATTCCTCCAAGCGTAACGAGCAGCTGTCGAACATGATTTCCATATACCGGCCTAATAAGAAACCTTTCTAAAATAAATCCTAGGAACATTCCCATGGCTACTGCTCCAACTAAAGCTAATATATAACTTCCTGTCACATTAAATAACCAAACACCTGTAAATGCTCCCCATGCAAATAAACCACCGTGTGCAAAGTTTAAAACGCTCATTAAACCGAAAATAAGTGAAAGACCTGATGCTAACAAAAAAATGAGCATCCCTGTTGAAATCCCATTTACAAATAAATTGATTAACACATCCATCCTTTTCACCTCGGATTCATGTTAAGAGATTCCTAAATATTTATGACACATTTCCTTATCCTTTTTTAATTCATTCATAAAACCGTTATGAACAATTCGTCCGTTATCCATAATGTAAAAATAATCGCCAATTTGACTGGCCATCATAAAATTTTGCTCAACAAGTAAAACTGTTGTTTTCTCTTTCATCTTCAAAATAGCTACCATTAATTTCTCCACCATTATCGGGGATAGCCCTTTGCTCGGTTCATCAATAAGTAATAATCCATCACTATTAATAAACGCTCTTGAAATAGCCAACATTTGCTTTTGCCCTCCGCTCAAGAGCCCACTTTTCTTATTCCAAAACTGCTTTAAATCCGGAAATAGTTCCAGCATCCACTCTATTTTCCCTTCTACTTCCTCACCTTTTCCCCTAGCAAGAGCGAAAGTTTCTTCTACTGTCAAATCATGAAAAATACCTTGATTTTCTGGTACATACCCTATTCCTTTCCTTGAAATTAAGTGTGTAGGTAATCCACTCACTTTTGCACTATCATAATAAATTTCACCATCTGCAATGCGGTGAAACCCCATCACTGAACGTAATGTCGTTGTTTTCCCTGCCCCATTTCTACCAAACAGTACAGTAATCGTCCCTTTCTCAACAGCAAGAGATACTCCTTGCAAAATATGAAACTGATCTAAATACGTTTCTATATTATTCACTTGTAATAGTGCCACTATATAATCCCCCTAAATAAGCACTTTGTACACGCTCATCTTTCATAATTTCTTCTGGCAATCCTTCAGCCAATAACTCTCCATGAAATAAAACGATAAGATGATCTGACAAACCTAGTATCATATCCATTTTGTGTTCGATAAGTACAATTGTGCTCTCTGGATGTTTCTTAATATTTTCAATCACTTGTAATATAGCAGGGACTTCCTCAACCGAAATACCTGCCGTCGGCTCATCAAGTAATAACACATCCGTTTTTAAAGCTAATAACATCGCAAGTTCTAGCTTCCTTTTCTCTCCATGTGCCAAATCTTTCGCTAATACGTTCTCTTTTTCATGAAGTAATACTGTTTTTAAGAAACGTCTCGCCTCTCCAACTTGTTGCTTTAATTTTGCTGAACTCGGGAAAAAACTATAGTAATCTTGTACGAATGATTGAACACTTAAACGGACATTTTCAAGTACCGTTAATTCTGGGAATATGTTTGTAAGCTGAAAAGAGCGACCGATTCCTAAGCGTGTTCGATCTGAAATCGATAGTTTTGTAATATCTTGCCCTTTAAAATACACTTCACCTGTTGTGGGTGAAATCTGTCCACTTAGTAAATTAAATAACGTTGTCTTCCCCGCACCATTTGGCCCAATAATAGAAATGAGCTTTCCTTTTTGGACAGTTAAATTTACATCTTTAATAACTTGATGTTCACCAAAAGATACACTAAGATTTTTCGTCTCTAGCAAATGTGTCACGAAATCCCTCCCTTTAAAGCCGTGAGTATGAAAGAAATATGTATAAAGAGGGTCCCCCCTCTTTATACAAAAACAACAGAAAATTCAGTCTATTTATTTTGAACTGGTGGTTCTGTTTCTTTCATCGTTAATTCTCGCTCTAACACTGGCACCGGATAATCAACACCGTCTTGCTTTTTCAATGTGATAGAATACAGTGTCTGCATCGCTTGGTGGTCCTTCTCTCTAAACTTCATCTTTCCTTTCGGTGTATCAAATTCCATTCCTTCCATTTTCTTAATCAAGGTATCTACATCTGTATCACCTTTTGTTTTCTTTAAGGCTTCTACAATAGAAATTGCTGCTGACATTCCTCCTGCTGTAAACAAATCTGGCACTGCACCATTAAAACGTTTTTTATGCTCTTCAACTAGCCAATCATTCACTTTATTTTTTGGAAGTGTGTGATAATATACAGAAAAACCTTGCATACCTACTAATGCATCCATTGTTTTTAATGCTGGTATATCTGGCGCACCTGTAGAAATTTTAATACCTTGCGCTTCCACATTCATATCTTTCAACTGTTTCCAAGGTGAATTTGCCCCTGCCCAAACGATAAATAAATAATCTGGTTTTGAACTAATGATATTTTGAATATTCGCTGTAAAATCTGTTGAATTTGTATCCGCGTATTGCTCATTCACAATGTTCGCACCTAATTTTTTCGCACCCGCTTTAAATGCAGCAATCCCTTCACGACCAAAAGCGTTATCTGGGGCAAATGTTGCAATCTTTACATCTTTTTTCGCAATTGCTGCTGCTCCTGCAATCGCATCTTGTGAGGAACTTCTTCCAGTTCTAAAAATATATTTATTCCAGTTCTTCCCGGTAATACTATCCGCAACTGCCGGTTCTACAACCATAATCTTTTCATATTCTTCAGCCAGTGGTAAAACCGCTAACGTATCACTTGAACTAGACGATCCAACTAAAAAATCAACTTTCTCTTCTTCTAATAACTTCGTAGCTTTTTTAACTGCTACATCCGCTTTCGTTTCTGTATCTTCTACAACAAACTTAATCTTTTTCCCATCTACTTTCCCAGTTCCACCAGTTGCATAATCTAACCCTAATTCAAATCCGTTCACTGTTTGTTTTCCATACGATTCTAGCGGTCCTGTTAAAGAAGCAAGGACTCCTACCTTAATCGTTTTTTCATCCTCTGTACTTGTTTTCTTTCCTGAACAAGCTGCCGTTATTAATAACGAACCTAAAACACAACCAGTAAACATTGTTTTTAGCCACTTACGTTTTTTCATCGACATTGTGATCCTCCCCATACTTTACTTTCTGATAGAATCAAACACGCCAAAATCCCCTGTCCGTAATCATGACTAACTAATTCGATAGATAATGGAAAACTCTTGTAGTACCCTCTACATTCGGCACAAATATATAATCACCTTCCTATGTAATGGAAACGGACATACAATCAATATATATTCTGCAATCCAATTGAAAATACTGTTTCATTTCAGTAATGACCATACAAAAAGACTAACTTATTTTTAAGTTAGTCTTTTCCCCTTAATTAGAGTTAAGTTCTACTTTCTCTAACCCTTCAGCCAATTGTTTCTTATCTAGTCCTTCTCCTATTACTACTAAGTTTGTCGGGAAACCGAAGTCTTGTTCTAATAAAGTTGGTACTCCGAACGAATATTGGAATAGGTGAGGGTATTTATCTCCATGGAATTTCACAAAACCTTTCACTCGATAAATACTATCTGGTAAATTCGAAAGCCATTCATATAATTTGTCTTGATCAATCGGTTTCGTAAATTGATATGTCATTGTTTGTATATGTAAATGCTGTTTGACATGTAGTGTCTCGTGTTCCTCATCATTTGGAAATTCTGCTTCTTCTATATCTTTTAAAGATATATTACAATACTTTGTCTCATACATTTTCGCATGATCATTTATTGCCTTTACTTCTTCAAATACTGTATTCTTATCTTCATCTGTTAGTAAATCTGCTTTATTAACAAGAATGTGACTACCAAATTTCAGTTGCTCATGCAATAGCTGTTGTACATTTGCACTTAATATACTTCGATTTAACCACCTTACTGCATCTAAAACGACTACAATTGATTTCACTTCCAGAAAAGGAGCTAAAATTGGCGAGACACACGCGTCTAACACTTCAATTGGATGCGCAACACCTGTCGTTTCTATATAAATTACATCTGGTCTTTCTTGTTGGTATAACGAATGTAATTGTATTTCAAGCTCTTCTTTTAACGTACAACAAATACATCCTTTAAGAAGTTCTCTTAAAACATTCTCTTTTCCAATAATATCTGTATCTACTGAGTATTCACCAATTTCATTCATTAATACTGCAACTTTTCTATTCTTCTTTTTCTCTGCTAACAATAAATTTTGTAATAATGTTGATTTTCCACTACCTAAAAAACCACCTAATATATGAATCTCCACTTTATTCATTCAACCGACCATCCATTTCTTTACTTCAAATGTATTCAAAGCGTAATAATTACGATTTATATTTATCATTTTATTAAAAGAATGACCATTTGTAAATATAAGAGATTCACTGTTCATTTACTTCATATGCAACTCTAACTCCAGACTCAATTGCCCCTTGCATCCATCCATGTGTTAATGTCGTATGCTCTCCTGCAAAATGTACTTTTCCAGATGGTGGTGTAATATACGGAAATAACTCGAGCTCTTGGCCTGGTTCGAAAGCTGTAAATGCACCGCAAGAATACGGATTTTTACTCCAGCTAAAAGATGTTCCAGTGACAAACTCACTATAGACGATGTCCCCGTATATTTCCGCTAAATTTTTTAATGCGTACCGAATACGATCTCTTTGCGGGAGACTATCCCATGTTAGCGCCTCATCTGCCCACGTATAACTTGCTATAACGATAGCTGGTCCTGGAGTATGAATGCCATAACTCGGATAGTATGTAAACCGTATCGGTAAATCAGTAATAGATTTACCGCCACACTGTCCCGCTTTCTCCCAAAATCTACTTTTAAACTCTATTGCAATTTTAGTTGCAGCAATATAATTTAATTCACGAATTGCTCTTTTTTTAAAATAAGAGAATAAATAGTATGGCTGAACTTCTACAAATCTTAACGCTGAAAATGGAATTGTAATAATAGCAAAATCACTTGTTATTGTAAATTGCTCTAACGTTTGTTCATGATTTCCTTGTAACATTACTTTATTATCTTCTTGTATAATTTTATCAACCTTATACGGCATTAAAATATGTTCCCTTAATTGTGGTAAGAATGCATTCGATAACTTATCCATTCCACCAGTTATTTCATAATATTTCGTTGTTGAAGTAAAGAAAATCATTTCACGTAATACTTCAATTAAGGACATTCCCATATAAGCTTCCATATCAAGAAGTACCCCAATCATATCTATCGCACCATCTGAATAATACTCCATTAAAAATGAACCAAGCGAATACGTTTTATACTTTTTTTCAACGATAAGCCAGTTTTTATCAGGATCCTTCTTAATGTAATTTAGTATTGGTTCTAATACTTCAATCATTAGCTCTTCTGCCGTTTTTCCTCTTTCTTTATCCAAAACCGGATATTCAAGTACACTTGGATCATTTTCAAACACATTCAATCTCGTTTGAATGTTATTCGTATAAATGATATCTGCAAAAGTTTTATTTATAAAAAGGTTTAAAGGTAGTTTAAATTTATGAATATACGCTAAGGTTAACTTATGGGTGTCAGGGATTCTCATCGGTCCCGCATTAAAATATAAACCCACACTAAATGGTTCCCGAATCGTATACACTCTGCCACCTACTCTGTTATTTGCTTCTATAATCGTTACTTCGTGCCCAGCCTCTTTTAATAAAGAACTTGCAACTAATCCAGAAATCCCTGCACCTGCAATCGTAATCCGTTTTGGGTTATTCTTTTTAACAAGCCCTGCATGAATAATATGAAGCATTTCTTCCATTGCTAATGGATTCCCCATGCCATTTCCCCTTTTACAAAGGATTTTACTGAATTATATTCGGTTCACTGAATTCCTATGTTTTGTTCGCGGATTTGCACGGATACATTTTCAAATACTTGAATATCTTTTATAAAATGTAATAAACTAGATATGACTCTATAGAAGTAAGACGTATTATCTTACATAATAAAATCAATGAAATTGCGAGGAATTTTGAAATGAAAAAAGGTATTAACCGTGTTGTATTAGTAGGAACAGGAGCAGTTGGATGTAGTTATGCTTACTGCATGATTAACCAGGCTGTAGCTGAAGAATTTGTTTTAGTCGATGTAAATGAGGCAAAAGCTGAAGGGGAAGCAATGGACTTAAGTCATGCTGTTCCATTCGCACCAGCTCCAACTAGAGTATGGAAAGGCAGCTACGAAGATTGTAAAGATGCTGACCTTGTAGTTATTACAGCTGGATTACCACAAAAACCAGGCGAAACACGTTTAGATTTAGTTGAGAAAAACGCTAAAATCTTCAAACAAATCGTTCGCAGTATTATGGATAGCGGATTTGATGGCATCTTCTTAATCGCAACAAACCCTGTAGATATTTTAACTTACGTAACTTGGAAAGAATCTGGTTTACCGAAAGAACGTGTAATCGGTTCTGGTACAACGCTTGATTCTGCTCGTTTCCGCTATATGTTAGGTGAGTACTTCGATATTGGTCCACACAACATTCACGCTTATATTATCGGAGAACACGGCGATACTGAACTTCCAGTTTGGAGCCATGTTTCCGTTGGTATCCAAAAACTACAAACACTGCTTGAAAAAGACAACACGTATAATCAAGAAGATTTAGACAAAATTTTCATAAACGTCCGTGATGCAGCTTACCATATTATTGAGCGTAAAGGCGCAACTTATTATGGTATCGGTATGTCACTTCTACGTGTTACAAAAGCAATTTTAAACGACGAAAATAGTGTATTAACTGTATCAGCTTACTTAGAAGGTCAATACGGTCAAAAAGATGTTTATATCGGGGTACCTGCTGTTTTAAATCGCGGCGGTGTTCGTGAAATTTTAGAGGTTGAATTAAGTGAAGATGAAGAATTAAAATTCGACCACTCTGTTCAAGTATTGAAAGAAACAATGGCTCCGGTTCTTTAATTAAGATAAAAAGCAATCCAATTTATTTTGGATTGCTTTTTATTTTCATTATCTCCTATGACTTTTTAGTGATTTTCTATCATTTCTTATTTTTTAGTCGCATCCTCATTATTTATATCAAGTACATCTAATAAAAAGATAAAGATTGGTATCCCGATAATAAGCCCCCATATTCCAAGGAAATGCTCTGAGAAGATAAGAATCATAAATGTGTAGAATATTGGTAAATTTGTTTTTGCAGACATAAACTTCGGATTTAAAAAATAACTTTCAAGAGCATGGATTACTGTTATGAATACGAGTATGTATACTACGTACATAACTCCGCCTACGTTGTAAGCAATGATACAAAGTGGAAACAAAGAAATAATCACACCTGCAACAGGAATCAACCCTAGTAAGAAAATCATAACAGCTAATACAAGTAGCTGTGGAAATCCTAAAACGATTAATGCAATGACAGTAAGAATACAATTTACAACGGCAATTAAAAACTGAGCCTCAATTACTTTGCCGAACGATCTTGCAAATCTTTCACCAAAATATGCAATTTCTCCATAAAAGATTTTTAACTTACTATCTTTAAACTTTGATGTAAATGTAATAATACGCTCTTTTTCTAATAAGAAAAATAAGCTTAAAATTAGAGATAATAATATTTGTAAACTTACCTTTCCTATATTTGCTATTGATTGATATATGACGTCTACACCTTGTTCTATATATTTTGATACTTCCATCCCATTAATTGTCGAAAGTGCATATTTAACGATTTCATTATCAGGTGGATTTTGAAAAAACAGTTTAAATTGATAAATTAATTGTGAAATTTGTATCGTCAGCACAGGTAAATATTTATATAATGTTGTGCCTATAAAGGAAACTAGTATTATATATAAACATGCAATAACAATTTTCCGGTTTACTTTCAATTTTCTTGAAATAAAACGTTGAAATCGATCCATTAAAAACGTCAGTATAAACGTAATTAATATTAAATTAATCATACTTTTTAATGCGTATAATACAAGCGCTACTATTATTAAAACGAGAAACCGTTGAAACCCTCTACTTCGAAAAAAACTCTTTACTTCATTCATTAAGAATTAACCCCCCTTCAATGGATGGAAATTGAATATATTACATTTTATGAACTCCTATAGACAATCTTTCTTACTAATTGAGAAGAATCCTTTTTTTCTTTTCATATTGTTAGATTCGTTTAACTGGAATCCACCAACATAATTTCGGTGGCAGTTATTTTTCATATAATCTTTTATAAACTAGGTGATTTTCTATTTTTAGACTGCTGTTCATACGCATATCCAATATTGAAAAGCTCTTTTTCACCAAACTGTTTCCCTACAAACACTACACCGATTGGTTCTCCATTTTTATCATATCCAGCAGGAACCGCTAATTCCGGATAACCAGCTACAGCTGATAGAAGGACTTCATCGTTATTAATCATAACTAGAGCATCCAAACCTTTTTCTACTAAATACCTATCTAGCTCTTTTCTTGCATTTTCTTGACTCGTTTGCACTACGTTTTCAAACTCTTCTTTCGTTATAGCAGATTTTTCAGACCCTTCAATTAATGTTTGTCCGTATTTTATTCGTCTTTTACTATCCTTTTTATTAAACGCTATAATCTCTTCTAACGATTTTACCGGTACATTCTTTTGCTGTGAAAGATAGTCGTTTACATTATGCTTGAACTCATATTCTAATGTTTGCAAATTATCTACACCCTCAGCACTTAACTGGATATTATCAGTTAATATCGCACCTGCATCTTGAAGGTCTTTTCTAATTTTTTCTACTACTACTTTTCTATTTTCATCTTGTTGGTCTACAGAAAAAAGAAGCCCTATCTTTTTCCCTTTTAATCCATCTATTGATAAATCCTTTGTATAATCAATTCTTTCTTTATCTTTCATTTTTTCTGTCATAACATCTTTTTCGTCATAACCTATCATTGCATTAAATAACGTTGCTACATCTTTTACTGTTCTTGCCATAGGTCCTGCTGTATCAAGAGTTTCAGCTAATGGAATAATTCCTGTTCTACTTACCATACCTAAAGATGGACGTAACCCAACTACTGATTGCTGCGCCGCTGGTGCAACAATCGATCCCGTCGTTTCTGTTCCAATTGCAAGCGGCGCAAAATCTGCTGCAACTACTGTAGCAGATCCTGAACTTGATCCTGAAGTATCGAATGTAATCGGACCGTACGGGTTTAAATTTTGTCCTTTCTTCCCGCTATACCCGCTTGGCATTGTAAAAGATAAATAGTTCGCCCACTCAGACATATTCGCTTTTCCTAAAACAAATGCTCCTTCTTCTTTCAACTGCTTCACAATTGTTGCGTCTTGATCTGCAATCCAATCTTTTAATACATAAGTTCCTGCACTAGTCGGCATCACTTTTTCCGTCTGTACATTATCTTTTACAACGACAGGAATACCATATAAATTCGAATTTTTGTTTCTACCCCGCTCTTGATCTAACTTTCTTGCTTCTTCCATCGCATTAGGATTTATCTCTGTAACAGAATTTAATGTTATTCCATTTTGATCATGTTCTTGTATTCTAAAGAGATAAATACTCGTTAATTCTTCATATGACAACTTTCCATCATCAATCATTTTTTGAAGCTCATCTACAGTCGCATTTACGACTTCTCTTTCTTTTATCTTTACATTTTCTATATTGATTCCTTTAAGCTGATTATGTATCGGTTGTAGCACTCTTTCTTTATCATATACAATACGCTCAGGTTCCTTTGGAAAATAATTTTTATACACGTAATATCCGCCGGCACACGCTAATAAGACAATGCCTCCAGTGATAGACAGCGTTACCTTTACCCATTTCTTCATGTTGCTTCCTCCACTCTATAAGATGCTTAGCTATACAAAAAAGAGAGTTACCTTTTACTTAACTCTCTCCAATCAAAATGCTAAATGAAAAAATGAAAGATTTCAATCTAATTACTTCTTTTTTTGCATTTGCTTTGCTAACATTTCTTTCACTTGATTATACGTTAACCCTGAATTTTTATTTAAACGCTTTACTTCCTCAACATCAGTACCTACCACTGTATATTTTTTCTCATCATTCATTTTTCTAATTCCCTTCTCACCGTATTATTTCTTATATTTCTTCCCTAAATGCGCATAAATTAACACCACTACAAAAAAGGAAGCTGTTTTTAAGCACAGCTTCCTTCTCGTTACATATTGTATTTCTTAATAAAATTTCACTACATCTTCAGTAGGCAAGAACGTTCTTTCTGCTGGTTGTTCGTTTGGTTCACCAAATGGCATTTGACCTACTAAGCTCCACTCTGCCGGAATGTTCCAAGTTTCTTTCACTTCAGCATCTACGATTGGGTTGTAATGTTGTAATGACGCCCCAATTCCTTCAGCAGATAATAGCATCCACACAGTAAGTTGTAACATCGCATTTCCTTGATGAGACCAGAATGGAAACTGATCTTTGTATAATGGGGCATTTTCTTGCATTTTTTCTACAGTTGCTTGATCTTCAAAGAATAGAACTGTTCCTACACCTGCATGGAAGCCTTTTAGTCTTTCTACAGTCGCTTCAAAGTTTTCTGCTGGTACGCGTGCTCTTAGTGTTTCTTTAACGATATCCCAAAACTTTTCATGCTCTCCATCCATTAATACAACCATACGACCACTTTGCATATTGAAAGATGTTGGTGCGTGTAAAGCTGTTTTTAACACTTCTTCAATTTTTTCTTTCGTAATTGCATCGTTTTTTGTTACTTTACGAATTGAATGGCGGTTCACGATTGCTTCTTTTAAGTTTGTTGTAGTTGCTGACATTTTAATTCCTCCAAATGTTTGTTTTATCATTTATTTTGTTATTTCATAACAAGCGAATTAGCAATATCCATCGGTATTACATTGCATACCTTCAAATGAATTTGTTTTATCCTTTTCAATTTCTTTATCAATGACCCTTTCTAGTGTTTCTTTACTAGCAAGCCCTTGAATGACTTCATCTCCAATCATGACAGTTGGAACAGCCATAATATTCGCTTCATCATATGCGTGTTGAATTGCTTCTTGATGCTTTTCTTTATATTTACGAGTTACTAAAGCATCTTTAAATTCCGCCTCAGGAAGTCCTACTTCTACCGCTAATTTTGTTAACACATCAATATCTTCAATGTTTTGCTCTTCTTGGAAAAATGCTGTGAATACGCGGTGATGATACTCATTACCTAGTCCACGTTCTTTCGCAAATTGACATCCTTCGAAAGCTAAATGTGTATATGGATGTGGTGAAACACGTGGCAAGCGCATATCAATTCCTAACTTCTTCGCTGTCGGAAGAATGAAAGCATCCCATGAACCTAATTTTTCTGGTTCATTCCATGGATCTATTTTTGAATATGGACTTGGACGTAATTCAAATGGCATCCATTCAATCTCTACATCTTTCTCTTTCGCTACCTCATCTAATGGACCTTTTGCTAAAAAACAAAACGGACATATAAAATCTGAGTATACTTTCATTTTTACAGTCATAACTTTTACACCTTACCTTATCGTTGTAATCAAATCAGTTACATTGATGATAAAAAAATATAAATATTATTTAAGCATTCATTTTTTCTTGCAAAGTTTCAAACAACTGCCCCATCGTAATATTTCTCAAAACTTCTTCCATCGCGGATTGTGCTTGAATTAAAATAATTTCTAACACCGCTTGAATATTCGCCCCAATTGGACAATCTGGATTCGGTTGCTCGTGAATATGAAATAGCTTGTCTTCTTCGACTACGTTCACTGCATGATACACATCTAACAATGTGATTTCATGTAAATCCTTTAGTAATCCCGCGCCACCCGGTCCACGATTTACGTAAACAAAGCCAGCTTGTTTCAAGTACGACATGATTTTACGAATGACTACTGGATTTGTATTGACACTCTCAGCCATATAGTCTGAAGTACAAAGTGAAGATGGATTGTTTTTCAAAATAGATAAAATATGAACAGCTATGGAAAAGCGGCTACTAATTTTCATCGTAATCACCACCTCGATGTAATCATTATAGTTACAACTAAAAAATAAGTCAATCCTTTTCATAGATTTTTTATAAGCAAATTAAAAAGTGCCCCATTATGATATATGAGACACCCCTTTTTATTCTGCAAATAGCGCTTGAAATTCTTCAATAAATAGCTGTACAGCGATTGAAGAATCCTTTAATGAAGGAACAGCTAAAGCAATTTCTCTCCATACTTGCGGCTCCAATTCTCTCGTTTGCACATTCTGTGGTAAATTCGTTAAAGATAATTCAGCTAATATTGCAATGCCTAATCCTTCTTGAATCATATTTAAAGCTGTAGTAACGGTAGAAATTACATACTCAGCCCGAAGTGGTACGTTGGCTTGTTTAAACATATCAATGATGGGTGGTTCGTATCCGCCCTTACATAATATGATCGGTTCATTCTCCAAATCACGAATTGTAATAGAGTCCTTCTTACAAAGAGGATGATCCTCTCTTAAGATAGCAACCATTTTTCCCTTCGTTAACGGGACAATCTCCATCTCTTTATTAGGCAAAATAACAATTCCTATATCAACAACCCTCGATATTAACCAATCTTCAACTTCTTTAATTGTTCCTTCACAAAGAACGACCTCTAAGCTCGGATACTTCTCCTTAAAATGGTTTATCATTTTCGGTAAGAAATGTGCAGAAGCACTCGGAAAACTCCCAATTCGAATCGTCCCCACTTCGTGTCCTTTCTCCATCGCAACTTCTTGTTCAATCTTCTCTACACCGTTCAAAATCTCTCTAATATGTACAAGAATTCTGTTTCCTACATCCGTAACGAGTAATCCTTGTCGTTTATCACGTATAAGAATCGTAACTCCTAACTCTGACTCAATACTTGAAATTGCATGACTTACAGCTGGCTGCGTCATATTTAACACCCTGGCAGCCTTCGTAAAACTACCTAACTCAATAGTTTTTATTAATACTTGCAGTTGTGTAATAGTCATAACTAATCACTTATACTCCTTATAAAAAAGATTCATTTTATTTATTACATTCGATATCATATCATAGTGAAATGAATAACAACAAGGAGGTCTTACCGTGACACAGCTTTCTCGAACTAAGACGGCCATAATCCTTACCTTTCTCGTTTTCATGTGGGGAATCAATTGGCCTTTATCTAAATTTGCCCTGCATTATACACCACCCGTTTTATTTGCAGGCGTTCGAACTTTAATTGGAGGATTCATTTTACTCCTTTTCGCTCTACCCAAATATAAAGAATTACATTTAAAAGAAACGTGGCATTTATACGTTATTTCTTCTTTACTTAACATCATTATATTTTACGGGTTACAAACTGTTGGTCTTCAATATATGCCTGCTGGGTTATTTTCCGCCATTGTATTTCTACAACCAGTTTTACTCGGTATTTTCTCGTGGATATGGCTTGAAGAATCAATGTACGGCTTGAAAATTTTCGGGCTTGTTCTCGGATTTATTGGTGTAGGTGTTATTAGCTCAAGCAGTTTAACAGGACATATTTCTGTTATTGGAATCCTTCTCGCGTTAGGATGCGCTATTGGCTGGGCACTTGGCACAGTATTCATTAAGAAGACTGGTCACCGTGTGAATGCCATTTGGATGGTAACAATTCAGCTTCTTATCGGTGGTCTTTGTTTAATCGGATTTGGCTCAGAATTTGAAAGTTGGTCTAGTATTGCTTGGAGTATGCCATTTGTTAGTGTACTACTCTTTATTTCATTCTTTGTTATTGCAATGGGGTGGCTTGCATACTTCACACTCGTTGGAGCTGGTGAAGCGAGTAAAGTAGGGGCTTATACATTCCTTATTCCCCTTATCGCTATTATTGTAAGTTCAATCTTCTTACATGAAGCCATTACAATGAGCTTATTTATTGGCCTATTATTTATTGTTGTGAGCATTTGTTTTGTAAATATAAAGCCGAAAACACTTGCTGTAAGGCAGCAGGTTGAAGTGAAATAAATATGAGAAAGAGCCTACTATTTGTAGGCTCTTTTTTATATCTTATTTTTTACGACGCACTACAAAAACACACGCACCTACCGAAGATACAATTGCCAAAATAGATAAAACAATTGCTATCAACTGCATATTACTAGTACCTTCATTCTTTTCTACATTAGATACTTCACCATGTTCTCCTGTTAATGACGTACCTTTTGCAATTGTAGTAAGTGAATGCGGTTTTTCAGCTTTCTCATCGCCTGTCCATTCAACAATTTCTCCGTCTTTATATTGTTGATATGCATCCCAAGCTATTTTTTGTTCTTTATCCGGATTTTTAGCGACGAAAGTAAATCGCTGGAACTGACCGGGTAAAATCCCTTCTCCTATTGCTTCCCATACTACAGTTTTCACTTTTCCGGCATTATCTTTCTGCTCTTCCATTTTCCACCCTGGCACTGGTTCATACTGTTGGAATTCCACACCAGACGGTATTTTCAGTGTAACTTTTGTTGTTGCTATATTCTTTTCAACTGGTACTTTTATCGTGTAAGTCTCCCAAGAACCGATGTCAGAAGTTGCTGGCTTCACAGTAACGTGCGCACTAACAGGTAACGAAAACATTCCCATTGTAATTGCTGTTGCGATCATTGTTGTTCCTAATTTTTTTATACGTTCCATTTTCAATTAGCTCCTTTTTATCTATACCTACTCTTTATCCCGCTATTCGCCGGGTAGCCCAATTGATGAGGGCTGCTTAAAGTTTCACTTTATCTGCCACCTACAATAAATTTATAATCCGTATCGAAGCTATCAAGCGATTTCGTTAATCCATGTACTTGTATATTCCAGTTTCCTGTCATGTTAATATACATACCTTCTGCTTCATATTCTCCCGGTGAAACTGCCGAAACTTTAAATGATCCTTTTCCCATATTCATATCTAACGATTGAGTCGTTAATATAATTTGTTCCATATCAGTAACGGGTTGTCCGTTCTCATCCTTTAAAGTAATATGGAATATATTTTGTCCTACTCTATTAGGACTTACATTTAGCGTCATTTCATATCCATTATCTAATTGTTTACTCTCTGTAAAAGGTCCAGTAGGAGGCATCGGTGGTGTTTGTACGTTTGTCATAAAAGCTCCGATGACGAAAATGATAATTCCAATGATAAACTCTACTTTCACCGTAGCACCTAATCCTTGCTCCGCTCTCATTTTCCCTTTCACATAATGAATAATTCCCAATATCCCCATGAAAACGAATAAAAGTAGCTTTGCTAGTAAAGCTAATCCATACTTCGTATCAAATAACGAGTGGATTGTTGGAATAAAAAATGTACTGTTAAAAAGACCTGTTATTAAAATCACAATGACAGCGCATGTTGCCCACGGTGAAAAACGCTTAATCATATCCCAATACATATTCCATTTGTTATCCTCTTTACGTAACAGAAGAATAATAGACGATAAACCACCAATCCATAATGAAGCTGCGAATAAATGTAAAAAATCCATAACAACAGCAATATCTTTAAACTTTAAACCATATGCGTGACTATTAAATGCTTTCATAACAAGTATTCCAATAAACAGCACTATTGGAATACTCCATACTTTAAAAGACGATAGCTTCTCACGCCTCATCGCAAAATACGTAACGATTATAAGCGAACTAACGAGAACCATTTGAGTAATCCAAACATAACTAAAAACAGAAAGCTGTAACGTTTCTTTTAATAGTAAAGGATTGAATGCTTCTAGCCATGAAACATCAGCATTTATTTTCGCTTGCAGTGGTAGATTGAATAACAAGCTAGTAAATATCCCTAATAAGGAAATCCATATTATGTTCTTACTCCTTGATCGAACCGAGGTTGCATTCCCTTTATACATAATAAGATTAAAGAATAGCACTCCTATAAATAGTGAGAAACTTGTATATAAAATTCCACGTTCAATGATCATATCAATTTGCGGAACATATCCCATCTCTTCTACTTGTATATCATCTGCTCCAGCTTCCGCTAATCCAATACGGAATGGAATAACTCCTTGAATGGGATGTCCATCAGCTGAAATAGCTTTCCACTGAATAGAGTAGAGACCATTTTTAAGATTCTCTTTCAATCCAGCTTCTAATAGCTTTTTATTTTTTTTATCAATATGAGCATCTTTTAAATCGACCCTTTTACCTGATGTATCTCTCACGTACAATGTATTAAAACTTGAGATTTGTATGTCCTCATCGAATTCGATTTTTACAACAGATGGTGCTTTCTTCAATGTTTCATTTTCAGTAGGGTTTGATTTCACAACGTACGCATGAGCAGATGCACTTTGCGGGATCAATATGATAAGCACACACACAAGTAATAGCCATGTCCCTAATCTTCTCATTACTTTCACACTCATTTCACTTCTTTCTTCCTCATTGCTCTATTTTCATTATTTTAACTTCCAAAGTTTGATTCTTGGGCAAAATATTAACCTGATTAAATATAAATTTCTATAAAGTATAACTCTTTATTTCTCTTCCACCTCTAAGCTTCCAATATAATAGTAACTATTATGATAGATACAACTTACATTTTTAAAGCCGATTGTTATTATATCATAAAATATATTTATGTAAGTTATCAAAGAAGAAAAGTTATCGTGAATCATTTGTGAAGAAAATGTGAAATACATAAATAAAAAGGTATTACGTTATTACGTAACACCTTTAAAAAAATATCCCTCTTCTATTTCTCTTCCGGATAATCACAATACTCGATAATCGTTCCTTCAGTATCCGCTGGGTTAAGATAAATTAACCTTCTACCGTGCTTATTAATGCGTAGTGTATGCTCTAATGTCCGAATACCTTGTTCTTTTAACTCTTCTAGAGCCACATCTAAATCATCGACACGATACGCAACGTGATGTACACCTTTACCTTTTTGTTTTATAAATCGGGCAATTGGTGAAGTGGTGTTATTTGTCGGTGCAAGTAATTCAATTCTATCTCCATCCACTTCAAGAATGGCTACTTCACTTTCTACACCTGTTGCCTCACTTACGTAACGATCTATTAATTCTCCTGATAGAACCTGTTCATAAAAACGTATCGTACTATCTATATCACGAACTGCGATTCCGATATGATCAATTGTTTTTTTCATTTTATTTCCCCTACTACTTTATTTTTTCTCATTATTAATAGTAACAAAAAAAGCTATAGAAACAAGTTCTATAACTTTTTTATTTAACCTATTTTCTTATCCGCTCTAGTTTCTGGTTGAACTTGGTTTTTCACTTTTAAAATGCTAAGTCCATATCCGATAAATCCACCGATAATCGCTGGGAAGATCCAGCCTAATCCTACTTCCTGCATCGGAAGGAATTTAGTGAACACTTGGCTTACTACTTCAATGTTAACTCCAGCTGCACTTAATCCATCGAATAAGCTGATGATAAATGTTACGATTAAGCTCACTTGATAAACTTCAGCTCTTCCTTTGAATAATGAATGGAAGAATGTTAAGAAAATCAATACGATTGCTAGTGGATAAATTGCTGTTAATACTGGAACAGAAACTGCGATTAACTGTGTTAATCCTACATTTGCAACAATTGCACTAAATACACATAGCGTGATTGCAATTGCTTTGTAAGGAACATTTGGGAATAACTTATGGAAGAATGAAGAACATGCTGATACAAGTCCCACACTAGTTGTTAAACAAGCTACTGTAATCATTAATCCTAATAATACTCCGCCATATGATCCGAAATAGTAGTTAGAAACTTTCGCTAATACTTCTCCGCCGTTCTCTAAATGTCCAAGCTTTGCAACACTTGAAGCACCCATATAAGAAAGTGCTGTATAGATAATTGCTAAAATAGATGCTGCAATAATTGTCGCTTTTGCACAAACGACCATAATTTGTGTTTTCGTTTTCGCACCTTTTTCTTTAATAGCATTGATAATGATAATCCCGAATACGAATGATGCAAGCGTATCCATCGTTAAGTATCCTTCTTGGAATCCTTTAAAGAATGCATGTGATGTATAAGCTTCCACTGGTGCTTGCATATCTCCAATCGGATGTATAAAAGCAACGATTACTAAAATACCGATGAAAGTCAACTTAATTGGTGTTAAGATTTTTCCAACAATATCGACAATTCTCGCGGGATTTAGCGAAAAAAAACAAGTGATACTAAAGAATATAATTGTGAAAAGAATTAAAGGTGTAGAACCTACTCCTTCTGGCATAAACGGTTTAAGACCAATTTCATAAGAAACATTTCCTGTTCTCGGTATTGCAAATAACGGACCAATCGCTAAGTATAAAACTGTTGTAAACACAATCCCAAACACTGGGTGAGCACGACTAGCTAACGACTGCAAATCATCTTTACCTGAAAAACCAAATGCTAGCACACCTAGTAATGGTAATCCAACACCAGTTACTAAAAATCCAGCGTTAGCAATCCATACATTCTCTCCTGCTGATTGACCAAGCATCGCTGGGAAAATTAAATTTCCCGCTCCAAAAAATAGTGCAAATAACATTAATCCAATAACTACTATGAACGAAAACGGTACTTTATTCGCCATAATATAACCCCCATTCAAGTTTCCTTATCTCATTTTCCAATTTTAACTAATTGAATTTTCTGAATATTTAATTTAAGTATCAACTATTCTTGAACTCATTATAGTTTGCTATATAATATTTTGCAATACTATTTTCGAACTTTTCTTTTATTTTATAAATATACATTTTTTAACATGAAAAATAGACTAAAAAACCAACATGGTCATCCATGTTGGTTTTTCCATTTACTATCATGAATTAAAATTTTGCTGCTACTTTTTTAACGTTTTCTAGACCTTCTTCAACAATTTGTTGTGAACGATCTGGATATTGATTGTGTCCTTCAATTACAACTGTCTCTGGATTTGTAATTCCCCAGAATCCAAGTACCGTTGTTACGTAATTAACTGCCATTTCCATAGGAGCCATTTGCTCTGAAGAGTAATCTGAACCACGAGCACCTAACACAACTACTTTTTTACCACCAACTAAACCTTCTGGGCCATTTGCTGTATATTTAAACGTTTTTCCAGCTTGAGATAAGTATGAAATATATGTGATTAATGGCGCTGGTACTGTAAAGTTCCATAATGGGAATGCAAATACAACCTTATCAGCTTCTAAAAACTGATTTAAATATTGATCTACTGTAGCAACTGCCTTCTCTTCTTCAGCAGTTAACTCCATGCCTTGGCTACGTTTATATCCACCTGAAATCGCGATATTTCCGTAATAAGGAAGATCTAATGCAAATAAATCTAATTCCGTAATTTCTGTATTTGGATTTGCTTCTTTATAAGTACTTACAAATGTTTCATACATTTTTGAACTAACTGCTTGCTCCGCTGGACGATCGTTTGCTTTTACAAATAATACTTTTGACATTTTTTTATTCCCCTCTACATTCGTATTTTCTTCTTTTTTACCAAATAATGAGCTAAATAGTCCCATTTTCTTCACCTAATCTTTCTTTTCATATTCATTATTCATCATCATAAAAATTCTTATTCTAAGAAAAAGTTCCAATAGATACCTTAAGTTAAGCTATCAAAACTTTTTGTTATTTAATTACCTTATGTAAGTGATTGTAATATAGTCACTTACTTTAGTCAAGTAACTTTTAATAAAAAATAAAATCTCAATTCAAAAATATTAACTAAAATACAATTGAACACCAAATACATCTTTATTACTTGTATAATAAACTTAGAGAGGAAAATTCATATATAGAAAGGATTTATTCATGAGCACTATAGAAAAGATTCAAACTTTTATTATTCTTTTTGCTGTTACATGCGGCATCGTACTCGGACAATTTAATATGATACATACGTATTCAGACCAGTTTATTGTCCCCTTCTTATTTTTCATGCTATATGGATTATTCCTCAGCATCCCATTAAAAGAAATAAAAAACGGATTTCGTAATTTAAAATTTGCTGGAACAAGTCTTACTATTAACTTCTTATGGACACCTTTACTCGCTTGGGGATTAGGAGCACTATTTCTTTCAGATCATCCAGCACTTTGGGTTGGATTTATAATGTTAATGGTTACTCCATGCACAGATTGGTACTTAATCTTTACTGAAATAGCGAAAGGAAATGTAGCACTTTCTACTGCAATTTTACCTGTAAATTTAATTTTGCAAGTACTACTCCTTCCAATTTATTTATTTTTATTTGCTGGTGTCATGAAAACTGTAGCGGTTTCTGTTTTAGTA
The DNA here is from genome assembly GCF_039134555.1 of Bacillus sp. BR3(2024). Classification (NCBI taxonomy): domain Bacteria; kingdom Bacillati; phylum Bacillota; class Bacilli; order Caryophanales; family Bacillaceae; genus Bacillus; species Bacillus sp. BR3(2024). Next base: position 1,747,446 of record NZ_CP152433.1, on the reverse strand, counting down.
GAAAGTATTGTTATCGTAATCGTCTTACCATTTATACTTGCACACGCTACAAAATTCATTATGAATAAAATGAAAAAAGCTGAAACTCTCGAGAATAAACTCATTCCGTTTTTCAGCTCTGCTCAAATTGTATTTTTAAGTTTAGCAATAATAGCGATGTTTGCATCACAAGGTAAATATTTACTGCAAAATATGAATGTCGTTTTATTATTACTCGTTCCTGTTCTATTGTTCTTCATCATTAATTTTTTACTAGGACAATTTATCGGGCGCATCATGCATTTATCTTACAAAGATACAGTAAGTCTAAGCTTAACAACGTTAGCAAGAAACTCACCTGTTGCACTCGCTATCGCTGTAACAGCTTTTCCAGACGAGCCTCTTATCGCACTTGCACTCGTTATTGGACCGTTGATTGAGTTACCGGTACTAGCTTTTGTTTCACAAGTTTTGTTGCTTATTAAGAAAAAACGGCAATACGCATAATAAAAACCGTCCCATTTTGGGACGGTTTTTATTATGGAAAGATTACATACAACACTTGCTTCTTATTTATCAATACAAATGAAATTACCGAAACTACAAACGTAATAATACCAATTGTAATAAAGTGAAACTTTAATCATTGGGGGTTTTGTTAATCCCCCAATGATTATTAGCCCTCACCACTCCCGCATTAACAGATCCTTTCTAATTAAAAATGATAGGAAACGTAAATATAACGAAAGCTGCCCAAAGTCCGTATATTGGCAAATACTTCGTAACGGCATCTTGGATAGCTTTTAGTCCTGATTTATTTTGCAAGAAACGCATATAGGCAAACATAATCCAAATGAGATTTGCCCAAATCAGTATGTTTACTCCTAAAACAGCAAGTCTATTAGGTGTAATCCCGTAAGAAGAAAGTCTGAATACTATGGCTGACAATGCGACAGTGTCAATAATAAGCGCCAGAACAATTAAGGAAAAATTTATATAATCTGAAATGTTCTTTTTCTCGTCCGAGTCACTCTCAACGATAGAAAATATAGTAACAGCCAATACGCCAAGCAATATTCCGTTGAAGGCCATTAGGAAATTGCGATCCAAGAATGGATTTTTCCCGACCCAAATTACCGTTATAAGATAGATAAGCAACGTAATCAGGACGAGAGGACTAAAAATTTTAGATATGTATGGTGTAATATTTTTAGCAAGCTTAAGATTCATTGATACTAAGTATGCAGTCACAATAGCGAGAGCCGCTGCTCCAAATAAAACAACATTACTAAAATAGAATTCTCCTATATCTAAGTCAACAAAGCTAAATAAACGCATGGTGAATACCGCAAGTATCATTCCGCTCACTGCCATGCTCCCGTAGAGAAGACAATATTCTAAATTAAATTTAATATAGGCTAATCTTGTACTGCCTTTTGAATATTCATTTCCTGTAAATGCAAGCCCTACTAAGACCCATAAAAATATAGGAAGATGTAAATACGCAAGTATGGTACTGTCTTTATAATTTACTGGCAGCGTATTAAGATAATACCCGGAAATTAGGAACAACGCTGCAAGGGAATAAATAATACTTTTTTTCGGAGTATTATTGTAAACAAAATAAGCAGCAATAAAGGGAATTACACCAAAAGCCAAGTTAATTGGAGCAATTGCTTCCTGCTCAACAAAGTGGAAAATGATCCTGGTGCTTATGCCGGCCAGAATAGCTAAAAGGCCCATGAATAAGAAACCTTTTTGAAACAAAGATGTTTTTTCTTTATTTACTTTCTCCTTGAAATGCAACCTTTCATACCAAGCAGCTAGAACCTGGGAATCAGGATTTTGGTCCCATGCTTGTGAGAATGCTTTTTTAAAAGCTTTCGGATCTTTTCTATACATCTTCTCCAACTCATGGGGGTTATCCATATTTTTAACAATCAAATTGTTAATGTTCATAGTTATACCTCCTCTAATTTAAAAAATAAGGTTGTTACCTTTTAACAAAAGCACCTCACTCATTTATTATGATTTTGATTTTAATACAAGTTTTATCGTTTTACAATAAAAAATTATTATTTAAAGGATTTTTTTTATCGTTAAATTTTATATAAAAGAAAAACAAAAGAGCATGACAGTTTTATGTCATGCTCTTTTAACAAATTAATTCTCAAATACAAAATTAATCTTATTATCTTTCCACTCTAATTTCGCATCAAACGTTTTCTCGCCCTTTTTAAAGCCTTTAATTAAGTCAGTCTTTTCACCTTTTAAGAGCTTTGTCATATTCTTTTGCGAAATTGTTTTACTTAATATCTTCTTTGAAATGGTGAAATCACATTGCGTTGTATTATAGTTAGAACAACCGTAAAACGTTGACTTATCAATTACATCGCCATCACATTTTTTACAGCTACCAACCTTTTTACCCGTTGTAAATTTCGATCCTTTTCGTTCAATCGATTCAACATGTAGTCCAGTGAAATCCCACTTCTCAGACATTTCCACTGCATCTTCAATAATTTTAGCTGATAGCTTTTTCGTCTGTTCCATAAATGTAGCTGGTGAAGCTGTACCTTCACCAATTTCCGCAAGACGTTGTTCCCATTTCGCAGTCATTTCTGGTGAAGCTAGTATTTTATCACCAATTGCGGTAATTAATACTTTTCCTTTATCAGTCGCATACACTTGGTTTTTCTTTACATCTATATACTTACGGTCTTTCAGCATCGTAATAATACCTGCGCGAGTCGCTTCCGTACCTAAACCTTCTGTTTTCTTTAATACTTTCTCCAGCTCTTCATTCTCTAAATACTTACCAGCTGTTTTCATTAACGTAATAAGTTGTCCTTCTGTATAGCGCTTCGGTGGCTGTGTTTTTCCTTCTTTCACTTTCACCTTTACAACTTTTCCTTCTTCGCCTTCAGCTACAATTGGAAGAATGGTTTCGTCATCTTTATCGTCTTGGAAAATAACTTTACGCCAACCTTCTTGAATTTGCTGTTTTCCTTTTGAAATGAATTCAGCACGTTCATCTACAAGCGTTACAATCGTTGTATAGTCAAAGATTGCAACTTCATAATGAGCTGCAATAAGCCTTCTTACGATCATATCGTATATTTTCTTTTCATCACCTGAGAGTCTGCTTGGGTTTGTAACTTGCTCTGTCGGAATAATTGCGTAGTGATCTGTTACTTTCTTTTCATTTACATAACGCTTGTTATTCATAATGGATTCAACCGGAGCCGGTAATAAGCCTTTATATTCATCAAACTGACTTAACTTCTGTAAAATATCAGGGAACGTCGCTGCTTCTCCTTGTGTAACATAGTTAGAATCTGAACGTGGATAAGAAACAATCCCTTTTTGATATAGTGCTTGCGTTATATCAAGCGTCTTTTTCGGTGAAAACTTAAAGGCTTTATTTGCCGTTGCTTGCAGTGATGATAAGTTAAATAAAAGCGGCGGCTGAAACTCTTTACGCTCCGTTTTCATTTCCTTCACAACTGCCGGTTTCCCTTGGCAAAATGCCGCAATTTTATTCGCCATATCAGGGTCTTTTAAGCGGGATTCATTATCCTTTTCCCATTTTCCGTCATATTTCTTTCCTTCTATATTAAAGGTTGCAAACACTTCCCAGAAAGGCTCTGACTTAAAGTTTTCAATTTCTTTCTCTCGCTTTACAATCAATGCTAACGTTGGTGTCTGGACACGACCAGCAGAAAATACATCATTCATTCCTTTTTTCTTTAGCAAAATACTAAAAACACGTGATGCATTCATACCAACGACCCAGTCCGCACATGACCTTGTATACGCCTCATAATACGTATTAATTGTATCTGCTTCATCAAGTAGATTTTTAAACCCTTGGTAAATAGCTTGCTTCGTTAAAGACGAAATCCATAGACGCTTCATCGGCTTTTGCACGTTACAAAGATTAATAATATTTCGTACGATCAGTTCCCCTTCACGCCCAGCATCGCCTGCGTGAATAATTTCTGTTACCTGTGGATTATGTAACAGCTGTTTCACAACGTTAAACTGTTTATACTTCGACTTTGTTACTTCAAATTGAAAACGCTCTGGAATCATCGGTAACGTATTAAGTGACCATTTTTTCCACTCTGCGTGATAATGCTCTGGATTACATAACTGCGTCAAATGACCAATTGCCCATGTACAGTACGCTCCATTTGGAAATAACTCATTCGCTTCTACTTCTAAATATCCATCTTTCCGGCGATATTTAAACTGTGAAACAAGAGCCAACCCTTGATCTGGTTTCTCGGCAATAATTAATTTCATTTTATAACTCCCTATCTGTATTCCAGTGTTACTTTCATTGTCTATATGTTTAGAAGCGATGATAAAACAACAATCTTATTTATCATTCGCGGTTTGTCTCGCAAATGTGAGACCTATAATATTATACGCTTATTCTTTATGGCTTCACAATAGAAACTCATAATATAACAATTTCTTTCACATGCTTATAATTAAAAAAGACGCCCTAAAAAATCAAGCGTTCCTTTGCTTACATCTATGAAATTGTGCAGATAATATGCAGATATTAATAAGCATAAGTACCCTCCATATAAACATATGATGAAATGAACGATAGGACAAGGAGGTATCATAATGTTTGCTTATACGTTAACTACCTTAACACTTTGCTGTACTTCGATTCTTATTACATCCTATATTTCTAAACGTAAGGGTACCCTAATGGAGTATATGGTATTTATTATGTCTTTTAGTATGAGTATTGGTTTAAGTATTGGTTTTTACTTAGGCATTCTCTTTAAGGGGGAATTACTATATTCTACTTTGCTTGCTATTTTAATTAGTGGTTTTATCGGTTTCTTAATCGGTCTACGTTTTCACCTATATACTGCTTTAGAAGGAATGTTCTCTGGATTAATGGCAAGTATGATGGGAGCAATGATTACAGAAATGTTAAACGCTCAACAAGCTCATAGTATATTGTTCATTAGCCTTTTACTTACTATAACGATTACTATGTCCTGTGTGATTCAATTGTTATCGGAGAACTTTTCTACTTTTATCCAACAGCGTTTTTTGTTATTACTTTCAATTAGTGTAGTAATTATCGTTGCCGTATTTACGACATTCCCAGATCATACTCCTGCACCTTCACCTGGGCATAACCAACATATACATTAGTACTTGCAACAAAAATGAATAAGCAGCTATCCATAGGATAACTGCTTAATATTACTCTGGCTTATTAGGAATGTTTCGGTTTGGAACATAATCCGATTTGTAATCTGTATATTTTACTTCTGTTACCATCCCAGCTGAAGCATGGTGTAAATCATGACAGTGGAACATCCAATCGCCCGGATTATCTGCTACAAAGGCTACTTCATATTCTTCACCCGGTTTTAAGTTCAATGTATCTTTTACAATTGGAGAACCTTCTATCGGTTTTCCATCTTTACTCAACACCTGGAAAAAGTGTCCGTGTAAATGCATTGGGTGATCATCCATTTTAGAACGATTTACCAATCTCACTTTTACTAAATCACCCTTTTTCACTTGAATTGGGTCAATATCCGGAAATACCTTTCCGTTAATTGTATATACCATTTCATTTCCATTCATTTGCGTATTTAAGTCCATATTATATGTGGCAGTATACTCTTGATTTAACGTGAAACTACCTAATTTTTTAGTACCATATTTCATTATATCTACTTTCGGTAATTTTTCTTTTTCGTCTGTTTTATCTTTCATCTCTTTGCTGCCATCATACTCAATAACAGCTTTCATTCCTTTTGCACCTTTATTTTTCGAATGGTCTTCAACATACCATTTCCCAGGATTATTAGCAGTAAATTCAATATCATAACGTTCACCCGGTGCGATTGAAATTACTTTATCCTTTATAACTTTTGGATCGTTTATTGGTTGACCATCTGTCGCAATTACTTTTATATCATGGCCATGAACATGTATATCATGTGATAGATAACCAGCATTGACGAGTCTAAGACGAACGTTATCTCCCTTATTCACTTTTAATGGCGCTACTAAATCACCGCTTTTTCCATTGATTGTGAATAAATCGTACATACTCATATCATGACCTTCCATCTTCATATTTCCATGGTCCATTCCTTCCATATTACTAGAGTCTTTTTTATCACTGCCCATGTTCATATCAGAATGATCCATGCCGTTCTTATCATCATTCTTTTCCCCATTTTCATTACCTTTAGATTTATTACCTATTTGCCCTTTTGTCATTTCTTTTAACTGCTTATTCATTTCTTCTTTATCTGTAACCCATTCATCCAACATTAATGTGTAATCTTTATCATATTTTTCCTTTGTATCTTCTACAATGAGCGCTCCATACAAACCTCTATCTAATTGATTTACAGAATCTTGATGCGAGTGATACCAGTACGTTCCTGGTACGTTCGCTTCAAATTCGTAAGTGAAACTTTTTCCTGGTTCAACTGCATCTTGTGTCACGCCTGGAATTCCATCCATGTTATTTGGGACAGGATATCCATGCCAATGAATAGATACTGGTGCAGATAATTCATTTTTTAATGTCACTTTCACCTTTTCACCTTTTTTCACCCGAATTTCTGAACCAGGAGATGAGCCATTAAATGTCCAGACTGGAACAATAACACCGTTACTTAATTTTTGCTTTTCTTCTTTCGCTATTAAAGTAACTTCTGGTCCGTTTTCAACTTTCAATGGTGTTGTAGCTGTTTCAGTCTGTAGTGTTTTTTTATCATTCATATTTTTATGATCATTTGTTATATTTGTCGTCACAGAACAGGCAGCAATTAAAAATATTACAGAGACTGTAACGGCTGTTAATACAAATCGCTTCATGGAAAATCCCTCCTTTTTCTTTTTCAAAATCATTATAGAAGTTGATTTTCAAGAAAATAAGGAGATGTAATTAGATCTTACGTAAGCTAATTGGAAGATTACTAAAAGCGGAGACATTACAAGAGGCGAATATTTTAGAAATACAAAATATTTTCCTTGTAGCGACTATACTAGCCGTTCTCGTATTTGTTTTGACGTTATTTCTTAAGAAACAATAACACTGCTATTATTAAATAAGAAAAATGTAGCTAAAATGCTCTTCACAAAAGAACTTACATTTTTGTATAATAAGAACTAATGTTCCTTACAAGAAGACAATAGACTCAAATTACACAAATATATCAAATAGAAGAGGATTGATATACGATGAAAATTGATAGACCAAAAATTTCACCAGAGTTATCTTCAAAGAATTTTCAAGATATTTTTTATGAAGAAGATCCAACATTGGAAGTGTGTGAAATTATAGACTCCACTTTCGAAAATGAATGTGTAGATAGAGTGCGATTATATGATGCGGTGATAAAAAACTGTAAGTTTACTAATACAGACTTTAGCAATATTGATATTACAGATGTTTGTTTTGAAAACTGTGATTTATCAAATGTTAATTTAAGCAATTCTTCTGTTCACAGAGTCGAATTTAAAAACAGTAAATTAATCGGAGTAAATTTCACAGAATCTAGCTTAGGAAATGTTAAATTTGAGAATTCAATTTTGAATTTAGCAGCATTTGGAAATTCCAAACTAGAAAAAATCATCTTCAATGAAACTTCATTAAATAATGCAGATTTTTTTGACTGTAAACTTAAAAAAGTTGAATTCCAATTATGTAGTCTTGATGAAGCTAATTTTGATCAGACATCACTGAAGGGGATAGATATTAGTTCTTCTACCTTTGATACACTTACAGTTTCAGTGAACGATTTAAGAGGATGTAAAGTATCAACATATCAAGCTGTTCAGTTTGCTACTTTATTAGGATTAATAATTAAAGATTAGTATTTCGAAGAAAAGAACCCTATCCCGAATCATGGATTTTTTAATTGTCCACGGTTCGAGATAAAGTTCAAATAAATTAGTGATGACTCTTTTATTATTTAACTACAGCTTGGTTTCCTTTTACATGTTCATTATTTACACTCATAAATTCTTCAATTTCTTCAACTTCCCTAATGATATCTTTTGACAAGTTTTCATACCCGTCTTTCGTTACAAGAATGTCATCTTCAATACGAATTCCAATTGATTCTCCTTCAATATAAAGACCAGGTTCAATTGTTATAACCATACCTTCTTCTAACACTCTATCTTTATATGTTCCTACATCATGTGTATCTAAACCAAGGAAATGGCTGACACCATGATAATAGTATTTTGATAACTCTTCATCTTCTTGAATTAAACCAATTGCTTTACACTCTTCTGCCAGTACCTTTTTTGTATGCTCATTTAATGCAGCGAACTTTAATCCTGGCTTAATAAGCGCTGTTGTTTCTTTTAATGCTTTTAATACAATATTATAAATTTGTTTTTGACGACTAGAGAATGTTCCATTTGCCGGGAATGTATAACTAATATCAGCGTTATAGTAGTCTTTTTGAGCACCTAAATCTAGTAATACTAAGTCACCATTTTGAATTTGTGCATCATTATCTTCATAATGAAGAACTGTAGCATTTTTCCCACTCGCCAAAATTGTATTGAACGCATGGTGCTTAATGCCAGATGATTTCAGTGTAAAATCAAATTGAGCTTCTAATTCATACTCCATCATGCCTGCTTTTGCATTTTTTAACACATTGTAAATACCATCTTTCGTTACAGCAATCGCTTCTTTAATAATTTCAATTTCTTCCTCTGTTTTAAATACTCGTAATTCACAAATGTTCGGATATACATTACCAATTGTTACGTGTGGGTATTTTTCTCTTACATGTTTAGCAAATGCTAATGTTTTTGTCTCCGTACCATTCCAATCACGACGTTCTATATCTAAATATAGATGCTTCGCATTTTCTGTAAAAAGTATATTTGACATTGTCTTTTCAAAGCTATCTAAATATACAACTTTCTTTATACCTGAAATTCCCTCTGCTTCTTCGCTAGAAACTGTCTTCCCAACCCATTTTTCCATTACTGGATCTGATTTTTCAATGAAAAGTGTCTCTTCTACACTATTCCCAAACTTTTTCAGCATAAAAATAACATTTGGTTCATCGATTCCCGTTAAGTAGTAAAAATTACGATTCGGTACAAATTTATAATGTGCATCAGCTGACATATGCGGTGCTTGTCCCGCAAATAAAATCGTAACGGATTCATCAGGTAATGTTTTCGTTAGTCTTTCTCTATTTTGAGCAAAAAATGTTGATTTCATAATAATCCCCCTAGTGTTCTATGTATGCTTGTGAAACTAATCATCAATACAATTTATTCTATTATTGTTATAATTTTTCGTCAATTAATTATACTCATAGCGAAAGGAGAATTTTCATTACTCGGGCCTCTTCCACGCTAAATTATGCATACCACTCCACAATTTCTTGATATTTATTCCATATACTTAAAATCTCATATATAGGAAAGGAGCCATAACTTTGAAACATTATGTAGTAACAGGGTTAGCAATTACTTCTTTATTAATAATTTCAGGATGTTCTAGCAACGTCGAAACAGCACCAGTGAAAAAAGAAACGGCGCAATCTCAACCAAAAAATATAGAAACAGCAAATACGAGTCCGCAAGACTTCTATAAAGAAATTACATCTGGAAAAATCGAGCACATTCACGGAATTGGCTATGCAGGAAATATGTCTGGGGTTTCTATCGCCACTCATAGCGGGATAAAAGTTTATCAAAATGGCAAATGGCTTGAAGCTAAAACTGGACTACATGATTATATGGGCTTTCAGGCAACGAAGAACGGGTTCTTTGCCAGCGGTCATCCTGAACCAGGAGCAAATTTAAAAAATCCTTTAGGATTAATGAAAAGTTCTGATGGTGGTAATACTCTCGAAAAGCTAGCTTTTTATGGAGAATCTGATTTTCATAACCTTGCTGTCGGATATAATACGGAAACAATTTATTTATACAATGAACGTCCAAATTCTAAATTGCAACAAGGTTTTTACTTCAGTACGAACAATGGACAAGAATGGAAAACTAGTAAATTGAAGGGGCTTTCAAGTGCAATCCACTCCTTTTCAGTACATCCAGATCAATCTAGTGTAGTCGCGGTAAGTACTAAAGATGGTGTTTACTTATCTACAGATTACGGAAATACGTTTGAAATATTCGCTAAATCACTTGAATCGACCGCAATTACATTAAGTAATGAAGATGTTATTTATGCGCCTATCAATAAGCAAATCGTAACGAAGAAATCCATTGCTACAAATGAAGAAACAAACATACAAATTCCACCTTTAGATTCTAAAGATGCAATTATGTATATTTCACAAAACCCTCAAAATTCAGCCGAAATCGTATTTGCTACAATGAAATCAAATGTATTCCTCTCTACAGATGAGGGTAATACGTGGAAGCAGATTGCTAATGAAGGAACATTCCAATTTAAGTAGAAGGGTGAATATAACGTGTTTTCAACAATTAGTGAATGGAGCTATCAACTCATGTCTCCTTTAATGGATGCCGCGAATGCTACGAAATCTGTACCTCTTTTATTTTCGTTTTTATTAGGCATAGTAGGTACCCTTGCTCCTTGCCAATTAACAGGAAACATTAGTGCTATTACACTTTATAGCAACCAATCTTTACAAAAGGAACATGTATGGAAACATATACTTTTATTCATTTTAGGAAAAATAATGGCTTTTACGACGCTTGGACTATTAGTATGGTTTTTAGGAAAAGAGATTCAGCAAATATTGACTTTGTATTTTCCATGGTTACGAAAAATGATGGGACCCTTATTAATTTTAATGGGGCTACTGTTGTCAGGTATTATAAAAAGAAGATATTTCTTCTCGATTAAATTTATACGAAATCAAAATGAAGTTGGTTCATTTTTACTCGGATTCTTCTTTTCCTTAGCTTTTTGTCCGACTATGTTCGTTCTATTTTTTGGAACGTTAATCCCTTTATCTTTATCATTTAATTACGGGTACTTGTTTCCAACGTTCTTTTCGATAGGAACTGCTCTTCCTATCGTCGTATTAATGTCCTTCATCTCCTATCTGGGATTAAACGGGGCATTACTAAAGAAGAGCAGGAAAATAGGAAATAGCATTCAGCGTATAGCTGGTTTTCTCCTTATTTTAATCGGATTTTATGATACTGCTCTTTATTGGTAATACATACAAAAGATAAGCTCTAGTGAAATGAGCTTATCTTTTGTAATATTATATTCATTTTTTCTTTTGCTGTAGTTGAGCTAATAAATTCTTAACAAACGCGAGAAACAGCGGGTCATTCTCTTTTTTAGGTGACCATTGCATAATAAGTTGTCGTGGAATTGTAATTTCTATCGGCTGTACAATGAAGTCATGAATAATTTGCTTATGTAGTCCTGATAACGGAACGATTGTTATGCCATTAACTTGTATAGTAAGTGCTAATGCTGAACTAATTGATTCTGACTCCATCACTTTATTAACTGTTATTTCATTTTTCATCAAATACGGTTCGAGCACTTCTTTGCAACCAGAAAGCGGCATAATAAAAGAATAATTTTTTATATCATTAATAGTAAGGTTAGGCGGAACTTTTTTTGAAGAAACCATAACATACGGATCTTCACCAATGACATCATAATGAAATCCTTGTATTAAATTTTCTTTTATAGAAATAGAAAAATCTGCACTACCTGATGATAGCCAATCTAACACTTCTTGATAGCTTCCTTCTCGAACTGCAAGTACATATTGACTATGATCAATATTCCCTAGTTGAATACACTCCGCCAAACAATATACAGTAACGGAAGGATACGTAGCTAGTACAATTTTATACAAGCTTTTATTCTTCAACTGGAAAGCTGTTTCCTCAAGTTTTTCATACTCCATTAGAAGTCGATTCACACCAACTAAAAATTCTTTGCCATTTTCAGTTAGAATCGTTCCTTGTCTAGAGCGATCAAATAACGTTATAGCATATCGTTTCTCTAATTTGTTAATAATATGGGTTATTGCTGGCTGTGTCATATGTAATTCCTTTGCTGCCAGACTAATACTATTTAAACGAGCCACATATGTAAAGACTTTAAAATCAAAAACATTCATTCTGTTCTCCTTATATAAAATATATTTATATCATCTATAAATAACCTTCATTATATTTATGAAACCACTTCATTTACACTGAGTATACATCATCAATATTACAAATAGATGAAACTTATATACCCTAGAGGAGTGTTGATTAAATGAGTACTTACATTTTAGTACATGGAGCATGGCAAGGTGAATGGGCATGGGAATTAGTAAAACCTCAACTAGAGGCTTTAGGTCACACTGTTATTACACTAGACTTACCTGGAAGTGGGAAAGATACAACTCCTTCACAAAATATAACGTTAGATTCCTATGTTGATGCAGTAACAGCTAATATAAATCAACAAAATGAAAAGGTTATTCTTGTTGGACATAGTATGGGTGGAATCGTTATTACTCAAACTGCTGAACTTATACCAAATAAAATCGATAAATTAGTATATCTTTGTGCTTTCTTACCACGAAATGGAGAAAGTCTTGGTAGTAAATTAGACGGAGAAGATGGCCCGCAATTCACTATAAATGAAAATGACTTGACTGCTGAACTTATACCTAATCTAATTGAACAAACATTTTTAAATGCTACAGAAGACGGTTCTATTAAAGAAGCATCTTTTAATCAAATGCGTCCTCAACCACTAGGACCCTTCCAACAAGAGCTGAAAATATCTGAAGAAAACTTTGGAGCCATAGATCGCATTTATATTGAAACGACTCTAGATAGAGCGATTCCAATTGATTTTCAACGCCTAATGAATACAGAAACACCTTGCAAGAAAATTATTACTTTAGAAGCTGATCATTCTCCATTTTTCTCTAAAGCATCGGAACTTGTTCATTACTTAAATGAATTAAACTAAATTTTTCATAAAATAAATAGACACTCACAGGTGTCTATTTATTTTACTAATTAAAAGCTATCTTTACTCTATCTACATTGCCATGCCCTTTTGCTTCATCTTCCACTTTTTATACAGTAGTACTGCACCAAATAAAAATACTCCCGCAACAAATGAAGCTACTGGTAACATCTTTATCATTCCATCTGGAAATACGAGCGGCAATAATGGAAATGCATACACTGCTGGAATACGTACACCAACAATTTTTAATAAAATAAGCATTAATATCATATTTAATAAAGTGACTACAATCCATGAATCAATCGCAAAGTACAATATTGTTCCAACAGTTGCAGATGCAGTTAATACGACTATTTGTTTAAAAGCCATTTTTTCATTGTACATCGGCTTTTGAAGTGATTCATACACGACAACTAATATTGGTGGAATAACTACTAATTGTTCATAACCAGTTATCCAGCATAAACTAATCCATACGAAATTTAGTATTAGAAATACAGTCATATATTTATACTGTATTTGCACTTTTCGCTCAATACCGTTGTTCAATTTAAATATAAGAACACCTATCATTAAAATAAATGTTAAAGCAAATACCGCGATAACAAATGACCATTCCGTCGCATTTGTTACTAACGGTAATAAACCTGTCGCAATGGATGGTGCTAAATTGGATTGAATAACACATAAAAACAACATCATTAATATAAGTGTTAAGCTAACTTTTCCTATATAGAAAATATCCATTTGATTCACTGCAAAACCAATAACAGCTGTTATTGACGGTGCAATAAAGATTTTTTCTGGTTGTCTTAACCATCCTGGTTCACGATACGCCCATAAAGCAATTGCCATCGCTGCTATTTCCGGCAAAATGACTTCCGGATCATTTAATAACACACCAGCTGTTACCATAGCTAAAATAAATAAAATAGCAATCGTATATGAGATGATTGTTTCTTTCTTTGAAATTACTGCATTCATTATTGCATACTCCTTTTTACTTATTACTTTCATAATGTAAAACAACAACTCTTTATACCCTACCGCAGTATTGTATATTGGCATCTTTTCTATTTCAAGTATTAGTATTCATTTACATCCTCTCTCATCCATACACATACAAAACAAAGCATTTTATAGACATTGACACTTATTAAAAGATAGGTTACAATAACTATACATTAGTAAGTAGCTAATGTAATTAAATTTAACTAGAGGTGAAACAAATGAAAAACATTTTATTCCGTATTAACGAATTGTCAAAAAAAGAAAAAGCGAATGGATTAACAGTTGATGAAAAACAAGAACAACAAATGTTGCGCCAAAACTATACACAAACATTTCGTGGAAGCTTAGATTCCATTTTATTAAACACAAAAATTGTTGATCAAAATGGTCTTAACGTTACACCTGCTGCATTACAAGATGCTCAAATACGTTTAAAATTAAGCAAATGAGTTCCGAGCTAAAGAATTCTAATAAAACATAAAAAGAGCTGGATTTCCTATATAGAAATTCCAGCTCTTTTTATTGTCTTTTTTAATTTAGTAAACGAGCGATACATCGCAATTCTCCACGACACAATCATCGCAAATGCAAGTAAGAAAAACATTCCACTTAACTCCGCTAAATCAATCGATTGACTTAAATATGATTTCAACGCTACTCGTACAGCTAATAATCCGACTAAAATAAATATAAATGCTTTTGACGGTTTCATATATATTTGTTCGTCTCTTATTTCAAACTTCGTTGTTTTTATAAGAAATACAGAGAAAATAAGCCCTGCAATAATTGCTTCTATTATTTCTAACGACGTTAATCGGAATTCCGGTAAAAAGTACATCATTGCTCCAGTACTCATAAAAATTGGCGGCAATATAATTTTCTTTTTCGTTACCGGTTTTTTCGCTGCTTTAAAGCGCAGAAACATGACACCAACAGCCATACAAACCGCTAAAATACTTGATAAAAGTGCTATCATACTCTTCCCACTCCTATCTATTTAAAAGACTTTTTGAGCAAAATCATAAACCAAACGAGCCCGATACTTATAATAACATGACCTAATCCAGCCATATGGCTTAAACCGTAAAAGTCAGTTCCATTTACTTGTAGAAGACCTCTCCATAGCATTGTAGCAATAGTAAAGATTACTCCTACATTATAAACAACAAACCATGCACAAAAGCTCTTTGTTTCTTGTACATGAAACACTTTACATAAAGCTAAAGCAATTAAAAAGAATACAAAACCGAGCACTAATACATGTGTATGCACTAATTGCAACATTGTGGATCCTTTAATTCCTTGTGCTTTCGTATACTCTCTTGCGAATACACCTGATAATAAACCAATAATTAAGTAAATAAATGCCGCATTATATAATTTCTTCATTCTATTCCTCCTGTTGTAAACTTTCTATATTCGCTGCAATCATTTTACGGAAAGTTTATGAACGGAATATGAATAAAATATTACATCCTATTTTCAAATAAAAAGCCATTTTGTTTATATTGGTTTACCCATTTCAAAATTACGGTGTCTCTTATACCAATAGCTTTACTAATTTCTCGGTAACTTTCATTTCCGTTCAAATAACGTTGAACGATGTATATTTTTTCATCAGTTGTGAATTTAACCATAGAAAAACTGCACCTCCAATTGTTAGACTGTGTCTAACAATTGGGGTGCAGTTCAGTTTTTAATGGTGGGATGCTCTTTTATAATTTATTCATTATTGATTATTTTCCATCCTGTAAGTTTCTAGCTTAATTTAAACCATTGCTTCAGTTTCTATAATTACTAAAATTACCCTTTTCTCATAACCGTCTAATATTCCTAGAATTTCCGGGATTTTTGAGTTCATGCGGTTAAGCCCTCTCAATTATTTTAGAACTTAACTAATCTTAGTTTGTAACTCCATTCCAAACATCGACATCATTATCATCTAAAATGGCTTTGATTTTATCTTTCTCAAAAACTACCAGATATTCATAAGGTAAGGCTAAAACTTGAATAATTGAAGGTCTAATTTTTAGTAGCTGATATGCGTAATATGCTTCTAATTCACCGTCAGTTTCTTCTGTTTCATCGACAGGACCGATATACCAACCAGAATCACCTTTGTCACAATCCCTAGCTCTTTGTAAATAAACCTCATCTAGTTGTAACACATTTTTTGAAGTCACTATTTTATCGCTAAACTTTATTGTTTCACCGTCAATATTTAACTGACGTAAACAATGTACTTGTTCTAATTGCACCCATAAAGCAATTGTTAGATCATCTGTAGTATCCTTAAATGGATTTTTTGTATAATCTGGGGCAATAATATGATACCCATCTTCACGTTTGGATAGAACAAAAATAGACCAACCAACTTGCATAGAAAATCTATCAACTAATTTGTTATCTTCTACTTTAGTTAGCAAATACAATAACTTTTCTATCTGAGGGCCTAAATGTTCTTCTGCTGTAGCTATTATCTTTTTACCACCTATATTTTTAACTATTGTTTTCAATGGATTGTAACCTCTCTTTTATTGATTTTTTCAAAGCTTCTCTAGCCACTGCTTCACGTTCTAACATTTCTAGTCTTATAATTTCCGGAACCTTACTGTATTTAGGGTGCCCCGGCCATGTACTCCAATCTTTTGCATTCAATGTAAGTTTTCGCTCAATGTGTTGTGCTTCGTGACGGATATTTATAAAGAAATGAGATAACTCTTTATCGTTGTGCCAAGTTTCTAAAATACGGTTAAATAAGCGGTTGCTTCGATTTTTCAATTCGTGAAAATCAGCTTCCGCTTGTTCCTGAGTTCGAAGCGCGGATTAATTTCGGTCCTGTTCTTCAAATACACTTCGTAATTTTTGATTTAACTGTTTAATTTGGTTTTTGATATCTCAATCCATTTTTTTCCTCCTACCGTTTTATCTTTACGAAGGTGGTCATATTAGCGGAAAGTATTGTGAAGCTCGTGATCCATTCTCTCAAACTCTTTGGCTACCGAATGAATGTTATCGACCGCTTGTTGAAAGGCGGTGGAAAATTGTTTCGTCAAATCTAAAACTTGTTGGTTCACTTCTTGTGCTTTTGAATTAACTGAAAGCGTAGTACGTGTCGCCTTTTTTATAGAACGATTTGTTGCGCTTTGGATTGTATCTGAAGCTGCCCTCATTTGCGTTGCGATTTGTGTAGCGCTTTGAAAATTACTTTGAAATTGTCCCATCGTATAAACCCCTTCTATACTTAATAGAGCATGAAATTTATACCATATTAGTATAGATTTTTATATTGATAGAGAACCTTTGTTGGTAGGGTGTTTTTTAGAGTACGAAAGGTAATTCAATTATAAAAATAGCCTATCATCTTTTAATATTAATTGGGAATTTATATTGTACTTACACTACATTAATATTTAATTTTTAAAATTTCACATGTGGTAAAATAATAAATTGATGAAAAAGGGGACAAAATATCAGTAAATAATTC
Organism: Bacillus sp. BR3(2024); assembly: GCF_039134555.1. Lineage (NCBI taxonomy): Bacteria > Bacillati > Bacillota > Bacilli > Caryophanales > Bacillaceae > Bacillus > Bacillus sp. BR3(2024). The sequence goes on along the minus strand of NZ_CP152433.1, from coordinate 1,729,993 downwards.
ACCGCAATATAAAGTAAAAAAACTGCACCTCCAATTGTTATGCGTGTCTAACAACTGGAGGTGCAGTTCACTTTTCAACTTATTTTAAATCTTCTATTGAGAAAGCACCTGGAAGTAATTGCTCAACAGTCACTTCTTTTTCATCACCTTTTACATTCGTTAGTAATACAGGCATTTTCGGATCACAGAATTCAGCAATTACTTGTCTACACGCACCACATGGTGAAATCGGTTCATCAGTTTCTCCTGTAATAACTAAGTAACTAAAATCGCGCTCCCCTTCTGATACCGCTTTAAATATTGCTGTTCTTTCTGCACAGTTACATAAACCATAAGAAGCATTTTCTATATTACAACCAGTATAGATTTTCCCTTCTTTCGTAACTAACGCTGCGCCAACAGGAAATTTAGAATACGGAATATACGCTTTCGATAACATCTTGTTTGCTTCTTCAATATATTTTTTCTTATCCATATTATTTCCCCCTCAAAGTAAATGAAATGATGATTAGTCAGTAATAACTGTATGAACTAATTTAGGAGCCACTGCTGTTTCAGCTATAGAAATATTCTCATAAATTTTTGCTTTTACATCTTCTACATTTTCACGGTTTGCGTAGATTGTTACGAAAGGCTCGCCTTCTTTTACTGCATCGCCAACTTTTTTACGTAACATTAATCCTACTGCTAAATCGATTTCATCTTCCTTCGTTGCACGACCTGCACCAAGTAACATAGCTGCAATACCAATCTCATCTGCAACAATGTTAGAAATAACACCTGAAGTTTTTGCAGGTACATCAATTACATACTTTGCTTGTGGCATTTTTTCTGGATTGTCTACAATTGAGCTATCTCCGCCTTGATTGCTTAAGAACTCTTTAAATTTCGCAGTTGCTTTTCCGTTTTTCATCACTTCAATTAGCATTTCACGAGCTTCTTCTAACGTATTTGCTTTTTTCGCAAGTACGACCATTTGACTTCCTAATACAAGTACTAATTCTGTTAAATCTTCTGGACCTTCACCTTTTAACGTATCAATCGCTTCTTTCACTTCTAGAGCATTACCAATCGCAAATCCAAGAGGTTGTGACATATCTGAAATAACTGCCATTGTTTGACGTCCTACGTTATTTCCGATACGTACCATTGCATGTGCTAATTCTTTTGCATCTTCTTCTGTTTTCATAAATGCACCAGCACCTGTTTTTACATCAAGTACGATTGCGTCAGCACCAGCTGCAATTTTTTTACTCATAATTGAACTTGCGATTAAAGGAATTGAGTTAACAGTTCCTGTTACGTCGCGTAATGCATAAATCTTTTTATCTGCAGGTGTTAAGTTTCCTGTTTGTCCAATAACAGCTACTTTGTCACGGTTTACAATATCAATGAATTGTTCTTTCGTAATTTCAACGTGGAATCCTTCTACCGCTTCTAATTTATCAATTGTTCCGCCTGTATGTCCTAAACCACGACCAGACATTTTTGCTACTGGTACATCTAAAGCAGCTACTAACGGTCCTAATACTAATGTTGTTGTATCACCAACACCGCCAGTTGAATGTTTGTCTACTTTAATTCCTTCAATTGCTGATAAGTCGATCGTTTCTCCAGACTCAACCATCGCCATCGTTAAATCTGCACGTTCGCGATCTGTCATATCTTTAAAGAAGATTGCCATTGCAAGCGCACTCACTTGATAATCAGGAATACTTCCGTCTGTATATCCATTAATAAAGAATTTGATTTCTTCAGTCGTTAATTCTTTGCCGTCACGTTTTTTTGCAATAATATCTACCATTCTCATTACAATCACCATTCCTTTTTATATTATATAAATCTATTAAAATAATAAGCCAACGATTGTTGCTGATAAGAAACTTACTAATGTTGCACCGAATAGTAATTTCAAACCAAATCTTGCGACTACATTCCCTTGCTTTTCATTTAAGCTCTTAACTGCCCCTGCAATAATCCCAATTGAAGAGAAGTTTGCAAATGAAACTAAGAATACAGAGATAATCGCTGTCGTTCTATCTGAGAAATTAAAGTTTCCTTGTGCTAAATCTGTCATAGCGACAAATTCATTTGATACTAATTTTGTTGCCATAATATTTCCGGCATTAACTGCTTCATGCCAAGGTACACCCATAATAAATGCAAATGGTGCAAATGCATAACCAAGAATTTCTTGGAATGAAATACCGATTACACCTTTAAATACTGCATTAATGAATGCGATAAGAGCAACGAAACCGACTAACATAGCTGCTACTGTAATCGCAACTTTAAATCCATCAATAATGTATTCCCCTAATACTTCAAAGAAGGTCTTCTTCTCTTCTTCTTGTACTTCTAACATATCTTCTTCCTCAGTAACTTCATATGGGTTAATGATAGAAGCAATGATGAAACCACCGAATAAGTTAAGCACTAAAGCGGTTACAACATATTGTGGTTTTAATAACACCATATATGATCCAACGATAGACATAGAAACTGTAGACATTGCTGATGCACATAATGTATACATTCTTTTCTCTGGCAATAACCCTAGTTGTTTCTTAACTGAAATAAATACTTCAGATTGTCCTAAAATCGCAGATGCAACAGCGTTATATGATTCTAGTTTCCCCATTCCATTTACTTTACTTAATGCTAGACCGATAGATTTCACAATAATAGGTAATACTTTAATATGTTGCAAAATACCTATTAAGGCTGATATAAATACGATTGGCATTAATACACTTAAAAAGAACGAAAACTCTTTTTGATTTACTAATCCACCAAATACGAAATTCACACCGTCAGCGGCATATTTTAATAGCTCTCCAAAACCATCTGCTATTCCGCTAATTAATATATTCCCTACACTTGTATTTAATAATAGAAACCCCAAAATGAATTGTAATATAACCATCGTTATGATTGGACGATATTTGACTTTCTTTCTATCATTACTAGCAAGCCAAGCGATACCTAAAATCAATACGAGGCCAAAAACACCGATTAAGTATTTCATAAGCCGTTTCCTCCCATTCGTATCCGCTTACATTTTTTTCAATTATTAAAGCAATAGATATACTTTAAACGTATATCTATTGCTTTAAGCTTTTATCGATTAGTAGTTATCTGTAGCACCTTTTGCATCATTTAATACGATTGCAACACTAGCACTTGCTCCAACGCGAGAAGCTCCAGCAGCTACCATTTTGTCTGCATCTTCACGTGTACGAACACCGCCAGATGCTTTTACACCAACGTTTGGTCCTACTGTTTTACGCATTAATGCGATATCTTCAGCAGTTGCTCCGCCAGTTGAGAATCCAGTTGAAGTTTTTACGAAATCAGCACCAGCTTTTACTGATAATTCACAAGCACGTACTTTCTCTTCATCTGTTAATAGGCAAGTTTCAATGATTACTTTTACAAGAGCTTTTCCTTTTGCTGCTTGTACTACTTCATAAATGTCTTTTTCAACAAGTTCGTTGTCGCCATCTTTCAAAGCGCCTACGTTGATTACCATATCAACTTCAGTTGCACCTTTTGCAATAGCATCTTTTGTTTCAAATGCTTTTGTTTCAGTAGTGCTTGCTCCTAATGGGAAACCGATTACAGTACAAACGTCTACATCATGTCCAGCTAGTTCATCAGCCGCTAATTTTACCCATGTTGGGTTAATACAAACAGAAGCGAATTTATATTCCTTTGCTTCTTCGATTACTTTCATAACATCTTCTTTAGTAGTATTAGCTTTTAAAATTGTATGGTCAATTAACTTTGCAATGTTCATTATCTTCACTCCTCATATCTTTTAACAACTTCATTCTAACTCTTAGTTGAACAAATGTAAATACACTTTTGAAATTTTGTTCATTCTTTTTTAAAAGGAATTTTCTTGTAGTAAATAAAGCGCATTCTAACAAAGAACACTTCCTATATAATCAAATTTTCTATGTTAACAATGGTAGTATGTATCTCCATATCCATAATTATTTTTAAAAAGGCAATTTGTGTTCAAAAAAGACTCCTATCATTCATACATAACAAAATAAAAGGAGTTCTCAATATGTTAATTTTGAGAACTCCTTTTATTTCTAACCTTTTTGATAATGTAACAGTTCTTTTGCTGTATGCTGATCGATAATTAATACATTTGCATACCCGCCACGTAACGCACCATCAATTGCTTTTATTTTTCTATTACCACCTGCAACTAAAATAGAGCGTTTCTTTAATTTCAGTTCCTCTAACTCAATTCCAATGGTACGCTTATTGATTTCTTCGCTACTAATATTTCCGTCTCCATCAAAGAAACGTGAACAAATGTCACCGACCGATTGTTTTTTGAGTAAATTTGTTTCATCCTTATCGAAATAACCTAATCGGAATAATAACGCTTCGTCTCGCACTGTTCCTACAGTAAAAATTGCAATATTCGCTTGTTTTCCCATTTCGATAATGTGATGAATATGTCGATCCTGCTCCACTAATTCTTTTGTCACTGCATTATCAAATATAACTGGAAGAGGTAGATTTCTTGGCGTCGTTTGAAAAGCATCTGCAAATAAAGCTATCGTCTCATTCGCATATGTATTTACACTTGAATGACTAATACCACCTTTTAGCTGGACAACCTCTACCCCTTTTACATGTTGCGGTACGATTTTTCTAGCGATTTCATACATCGTCATTCCCCAGCTTACACCAACAATATCACCGTTTTTAACCGTCTTTTCCATATACTCAGCAGCATATTTACTTATATACTCTGTAATCGTTGCATATTCCGGTACTGGAGAAAATACAACATGTGCCTCTAACAAGTTGTACTTTTCTTTCAGTAAATTCCCAACGTTATCTAAATCCGCAAATGGATCGGCGATGCTAATTTGAACAAACCCTTTTTCTTTCGCGTACTTTAACAATCTAGAAATCGTCGGTCTTGAAATATTTAATTTGTTAGCAATTTCTTGCTGACTATAATCTGATTGATAATATAATCTTGCAACTTCAACGCTTAATTGTTGTTTATCTTTTTCCATAGTAACTCATTACAAATCCCTTCCTGTATTTCCCTTTCGTTACAAGCATTATACAGCTTTATGCAAAAAAATTCGACTACCGAATTTTATCTAACTAAACTTCTATTCCACTTATTATATACAATGAAACCTTATTGTGTAGATTTACAAACCCAATATAGAAACACTTAAAACATATAAATCGGTTTATATGTAATTCTTTATTGCTTTTTCTGTAGTAACGATAACAAAGCCGTTCAACAAGAAACATGAATATCGTCTAAAAAGCTATTCAAATACCCCTCATAAACAAAAGATACTGTTCATAAGGGGTATGTATTCAATTTAAGTTTATAAAAATCGGATGGAAACACTGCAAGTTCTCACTTATTTAGAATAAGTGAAAAGATGATGTTTTATTTGTTCAATAAAATAATGATGGTGTATATTATCGTTAGATACGCGACTTGCCATAATAGCTCCCTCCATTGAAGATGCAAGAAAAGAAGCGAGCGATATAATATCTATATCTTCTTTAAGTTCTTGTTTCTCTATTCCTTCTTTTATGAGAGAAGCCATTAACATTACTGTATCATCATAACCTTTTGCTGCTGCTTTTTGTAATTCTGGAAATACTCCAGTACTTTCAATTGCGCTATTAAGTAATGGACAGCCTCCAGCAATAGGAGGATTATTAGCTGCATCTTGATATACAAGGAAAATTGCAAGGATTTTATCGATTGCTGTCTTTTTATTTTCCATTGCTTTATGAAAATGACTCCACATAATCTCACCACTTTTGTCATAGGCAGCAAGGACAATTTCTTCTTTACTTTTGAATCTACGATAAATAGATCCTTTAGGTAGTTCAGTAGCTGTCATTATATCCTGTATGGATGTGCGAGTTATCCCATTAGTATTAAATAAATATAAAGATGTTTCAATAATTTTTTCTTTAATCTTATCAACTTTAGTCATACTTTGTAATCCTCCTAATAAAAACGAGCTTAATATTCCAGGTGATATTTACCATCTATTTTCTTGACTTTTTTTGTAAGTATAAATAAGTTTGGAACAAAAATATATTATCCATCCCTATATTATGTGAACCTCAAACAATACAGTTTGAAAAGAGGTAATCAAATTGTATTATCTATATCATTCAAATAAATTTTCTGTCAAAATTAACATGTCCAATTATTTAATTCAGTCCTGTTATACAACTAATTTCACCTACAATTGTAGAAGGTGTAAAAATATATAGTTAATTTTAACGTATAGACTATGATTATTATATATAATTTTTATTAATATGTTTAGCTAAAGTGTTTGAACTACTCCCACTTTCACTTCGTATATTAGGATATCTCCCGCAGTCCTTGCAGTTAAAAGCCTTATCACTTCATTCTATAAAAAGCTAATTGTCAAAAATTAATGAGTACTGAAATTTGCTTGTAAATAAGCAACTGAGATATAAATATATTTGCTTTTTACCATTTTGATTTCGTTAAAAGGGTTTAAAAAACTAGAAACTTGTAGTATCATTAGATTTCGATTCAGACCGAACCGTCCGGTTTTTAATATAAATATATTTAGAAGGAGAACGTTATGCAGAAAGAAAAATCAAAGATTATAGGTAATTTAATTACGGGGGCAATAAAGTGAACTTTATAAAAATGAATAAAAAAGAAATTATTATGTTAATAGTTTATACAATGTTTGCACTACTCCAAATTGGCTTGTTCATATTATTTGGCCTATCACTTTTAACTAACAGTAATTTAGTTGAATCAGAATTTGCTCTTAGTGCCATCGGTTTGACTGTACCTGCTATTGTAGGAATAATTTTCTTTAGGAAAGAAATTATTGAAAGTTTTACTTATTTTAAAGAGAAAACAATTTTGAAAATAGTAAGCATTCCTATGGTGGTTTTACTTATGGTAATTGTGGAAAATTCTATTATGCATTTTCTAAACATAGGTCAGCCAGAGAACCAAGAACAGGTCCTTACAAGGGGCGCAGAGGTGCCTATTATATTCACATTACTTCTATTTGGGATTATAGGGCCAATAATTGAAGAAATCATATTTCGTCATATATTAGTGAATCGTTTTTCAGAATATGTTGGTACTGCTATTGCATCCATCGTTTCGATTATAATTTTTGCAGGTCTTCATTCAAATCAACTTTCGGATCTTGCTATATATTTACCTGGTACGGTGATGCTTACTGCGGCTTATCTTATTTCTAATAGATCCCTTGCATATGTTATAGCGATACATATGTTAAACAATTTTATTCCTTTTATTTAATTGCATATGTCATAACAAGACATATGTAATTGAAGGTTTTGATGCAAAAATACTCTATGTTTCTATCGAGTATTTTTGGTACCAGAACCACTTTTTCTAAAGCATAAGAAATCTTATCAAAACTACAACTTATTAGGAGAGTGTCGGTTATGATTGTAACAACAACGTCTGGAATTCAAGGTAAAGAAATTATTGAGTATATTGATATTGTAAATGGTGAAGCTATTATGGGTGCAAACATTGTCCGCGATTTATTCGCTTCAGTTCGTGATGTTGTCGGTGGCCGTGCTGGTGCTTATGAAAGTAAGCTAAAAGACGCTCGTGATATTGCAATGGACGAAATGAAAGAACTTGCAAAACAAAAAGGTGCGAACGCTATCGTTGGTATTGACGTAGATTACGAAGTTGTACGTGATGGAATGTTAATGGTTGCTGTCAGTGGTACAGCTGTACGTATATAAGTAAATAAAAAAACGGTTCCTCCCTTGGAATTTATACTTTGAGGAGGGGCCTGGTTCTGTTGCAGATTTTAAAGAATAAAAAGAGATGTTGATAAAGCATTATACGTCGAAAAAACACAGTTTGAGTGTAAACTGTGTTTTTTTATATAGAAGCCTCATCCCATCACTATCAAGCTAAAATTTTGTGTTAACTTGTAAAAAATGTACATTTTTTACTTTGGGGTAATTTTGAATCCTTAAGCTTATGGGCATGTGCTGGTAGCCTCTAATACTGTACAAATTTTTTATAAATGGTTGTAAGGTTCTACGTTTTTGACCATTCTGTACAACGATAACTTTGGTTTATTGATTTCACCTGTAATCTGGTAGCCTATCCTCTGATACAATTTAATGGCAAGTTGGTTCTCTTTCTTTACCGTCAGAGAGCATTTGGCAAAGCCTTGCAGCGAAGCTTGTTCCTCAGCAAACTCAATTAATCTGGTACCTATCCCTAGTCCTCGACTTTCGGGCAGTAAGGCAATTGTTCCGATGTGAAACTCGTCATCTTCTCCCTCCTTCAAGGTAAACATGGAATAAAGCATTTTGATATTCAGAATGTTATAAACAACAAAACCCAGCTTTCGGAACGAAAGCAGCTGTTTAAAAGTGGGCCAGGCAAGACGATTTAAAACGGGTATGGGATAGCAAGTAATCATCCCTAAAGTTTTCCCGTCCATTTGAGCTTCATAGGCGTATTGATGACTAAAACGGTTGTTCTCCTGCCGCCATAGCTTACAAAATGTCCAATCGACTGTGTTCTTCTCCTCAGATCCTGCAAGTGGAAACGCCATGTATTCCAATGCCATTACATTTAGCTGGGCGCCGACCATGGATTGATGAACAGCCTTTACAATAGAGATTTTATTCATTATCCTATTGCTCCTTTTCACTTTCTATATTATTAATATTAATTATCATGGATTTGAATCAGTTCACTTCCCTCTCAATTCATCCTTAGCTTTGAAACCATAATAAAATGTATTTAAAACAAGCTCTGCAGCAGATTTTTTAGCCACATTTCCTTCATGTACCTGTTCCCAGGTATGGAAAAGCAGAGCATAAAGCGTATTCAAAATCCATTCACTGCTAACTGTTTGCTGAAAGTAACCTCTTTGTTGTAGCAATTCAATAACGCGTCTTAAGGGTTCCCTCAGCTTCTCTTCTGCTTCACCTAATTCTTTGTTGTTAAATACAGATGCATCATGACCTAGAAAATAGATTTTGTCACCTAAAGGGATTAACGCTTCAATGAGTTCCGGGATATAGTTTTCGCTTCTTTCCTCATCCAGTGGAATCTGGTTTACAGTATCACTTACCAGTTGTATAGCCCGATGGCCCAAGAACAGCATCAATTTCTCCCTGCTTTCGACGTAGCGATGGAGTGTAGCAATTCCAATTCCCGCATATTCCGCAATTTCATTCATCGAAGCAGTAGGATTTTCAACAAGCAATATAGTAGCTGAATCAAGAATTGCATTAAATCTCGCTTCCTTCAACGCTGACAAGTCTTTCTTCATCGTCAATCTCTCCCTTTTTCTGTATAAAGTCGTCATTTTTGATAGATAAATATATCATTTGATATTATAATAAACAATCTCAAATAAAGTGTCCAGCTGCTGAATGTAGCTTTTCAAAAAGAATTATATTCCTGAAACTGATAGTACTTTGAATGTTTCATTTTTAGCATTTCATTATTTAGATAACGATGAAGAAATTAAATTCTTTAATGTAATAAATACAAGAGCCAAAGGAAATGGTACGAGTTACTTTCTGCATAAAGTTATCGGTTTATTTTAAAATTCACTTCCGGGTATTTGGTTATCAGCCTTTTAAGGGTTGAGCCGTCATCCTTCTGTTTTACATACTGGTCAAAAAATGCCAGGCTGAATTCGTTAATAATACGATGAACTTCCTTTGGATTTTCACCTGGGCTCTGCAACAGAGGTGAGAACAAATGTAAATCGGTAAAGCTTGTATGATCCGTATGAGGAATGACTATTGACATACCACCGCCAGCTAACCCGCGTCCGTATCGCTCCCTCACTTCAAAGGGATCTGCTTCATCAGGCTCTTCTGCATTCATGAGCAGAAATGGTTTTCCAATGCCACTTTCAGGCAAGATTTCACCATACAATGTACCATCCATATTGATAGCTGCTTTGACACGAGAATCTTTTGCAAGTATTTGTGCTGCGGTAGCTCCACCGTAAGAGTGGCCAAACATTCCAATTCGCGAGGTATCCAGTCTTCCTGTAAAGAAACCGGTCTCATCGTTTTCGTTAAGTTTCTCTATCTGATTAAGGACAAAGCTGACATCTTCCTCCCATAATTTTATGTGACTATCTCCTTCATCAGTTAAATTGATGGGCTGTACGTAAGCAGTTCGACCACCTGGAAAGACGGTAGCTGCAGCATCAAAGGTATGATCGATACTTAGAACAATATATCCTTGACTAGCCAACTCCTCAACTTGAAACGTGTTTTGATTACGAAAACCATTAAAACCATGAGAGAAGAGTAATATGGGATAGTGATTCTCTGAGTCTGAGAGTTGTAAATCCATAAACGAATGAGACTTTACCAATTCCATGTGGCTGAATGCAAATGCAGGAATAGACAATGTTTTTTCCAATCCCTTGGAGAGCTCATTTATGTTACGAATATAAGGTTCTGGATCCCCCTTGCTTTTTTCAGCTGCAGGATACCAAATTTGCACCATCAGTTCGCGCCGATCGTTTGGATTTTTTGAATATGGTTCATTTCTCTGATGATCAACCCAATGATATAGCTTCGTACCGACCCTATGTGGACCAGTTGGTTCTTCAAATGAAAATACTGGCATAAGTAAGGGTAGCGCAACTGCTACAGACAAATAGATACATAGTAACGAAGTCTTAACTATGAATATACCCGAACTTCTAAAGCCCTTTTTCCGCCCAGCTAATAAATAGCATAAAATTAAGATAACTGGGGATACATATGCCGGAATCATCTGCCACCTAAAACCTTCTGCCAATAACTGAACTGTAACCATTACAACGGCAATCAAAGTAGCTAATTTAGACCACTTTTTCGTTTCTCTGCCTATTAACAGTATCCAACTCAATAGACTAAAATTCACTACTATCAAAACAACTTCCCAGAAATTCATTGGCCTATCTCCTTTGCATGCATTTTACTTCTAATTAAAGAGGTAGTTTTCAGCCTAAGCAAAAGCAGATGAAACACCTATATAGTTGCACCAATTATGCTTAGTAACCGTTTCATCCACTCTACTCCTTTATTCAAATTAAAAACTTAAAATGCCCAGCTACCTTTACGAAAAATTGGTTCTACAGTTCCATCTGGTAGAATACCGTCAATGTCCATCTCACTGCTGCCAATCATAAAGTCCTCATGTGTTACTGAAATATTTGCCCCTAACGTTTCAAGCTGATCGTTTTCTAAATCTCTTCCACCCTCTAAGCAAGTTGGATAAGCTTTACCAATCGCTAAATGGTTCGATGCATTTTCATCAAACAATGTATTAAAATATAAAATTCCCGATGCTGAAATTGGTGATTCATGTGGTACAAGTGCTACTTCACCTAAATAGCAAGAGCCTTCATCCACATTAATAAGCTCTTGTAATAAATCATGTCCTACCTGTGCTTCAGCTTTAACAATTTTTCCTTCTTCAAATGTCAGTTTAAAGCCATCGATAATATTCCCTTGATAAACTAATGGTTTTGTATTGCTTACATAGCCATTTACACCTTGTTTCATCGGTAACGTATAAACCTCTTCTGTCGGCATATTAGCCATAAAGATAGTATCATCAGGAGTTTTACCACCTCCAGTAACCCATTTATGCTGTGGTGCTAATGCAATTGTTAAATCAGTACCTGGCGCTGTATAGTGAAGCTTCATATATTTTTTATCGTTCAGTAGGACCGCACGAGATTCTAAATTTGTTACATGTTCACGCCATTTTTCAATAGCACTGCCGTCACCAATACGAACAGCTTTAAAAATAGCCTCCCATAATGCTGGTACTTGATCCTCAGTTGCTAAACCTGGGAACACCTTCGATGCCCACTTTGGTGAAGGAACTGCTACCATCGACCAAGCTATTGAATCCTTCATTACGGCGTTGCGATTGTTTCTCAGAGCAGCTCCTGCTACCTTTTGATAGGTAGCTAGACGATCAGATGAAATACCTGTAAATTTATCAGGATCTGTAGCATCTATCATTAATAGTGCTCCTTTACGTTCGATCAGCTCATCATTCATTTTGACTATCCACTCTGGGAAGCGATTAAATTCTTCATCTGAGGCATAATCAAAGTAAGCACGTTCCATTTCTTCATCCGAAAAATTAACATGAACAAGCCCTGCCCCAGCCTTATAAGCCTCTTTCACAACTATACGGGCGAAATCCAATGCATCCACTGATGTATTGACTAATAAGTATTGCCCTGGTTGAATATTGACACCGATTTTCACCGTAAGTTCTGCATATGCTTGTAATTTTTCTTCAAAAGTCATATTATTTACCTCGCTTTTATTAAATTGGTTTTGAATTCCCCTCACTAACTTACTTTCTGAACAGGTTTTCTCAGAATTTCCATTTCCCATTTTTTATTAGAACATGATAACAACTAATGGATTTTTTCTACTACTCATATATTTAATTTCTAAACTTTGATTCAATTAATATTGATTTGTTTTTCAAAAAATCTAATCGAAGGGTATCAAACACTACATAAAGTTATAGAGTTCTTTATTGTGAAAGCTCACTCAGTTCTTCCCAATCTTTTCAATGCTGCTGTACCTAAAGACTTACCATCAATGGGGCGTTTAACATTCTCAATCACTCCTTTATCTTTACAAAAGCATTTTTGATAGATAAACATATCATTTGACATAAGATTAAATCATTTTAAATGAATTATCAAGCCATAAAATTTAATTTTTAAAAAATTCGGTAAAAAACCATATAAAAATAGATTCTATCAAAGGGAGCGATAACGGAAAAATTTTTACGCACACATGGATACGAAATTACTGCTCAAAAATACCCTCTTACATTTATCTGCAAGGGGGTTTTCTTTTTATTCATTTTGCAAATAAACAAACGTATTTCCACTTTACCTATTTTTTCATGTTTACATTATCCTATCTAGATGAAGCTATCTCCTAGAGGTAACGCCACATGCCCATCAAGTTAAGAGTTAAATTGCCCCCATAGAAAGGAAAACTGAATCGGATTGTATGAATAATTATGAAGAGATAGAATTTTCGTTTTGGAGATATTTCAAAAGTTTAGCTTGATGGGTATGTGAATCTCCTCTCTATAACAAATATTTTTTAGTAAATGTTAAAAATTTTACGAGAATGTAATTTTTTAATATTTTAATTTTTCTCAATTGTATAACTTTATTTTTGAACTATACTTAATTCGTAATCCCAAAATTAGGAAAGGAGCTTTGAGATAGGACATTTATCTTAATTGTTTACTTAGAGGAGTGATTTAAGAAATCAATGAAGGTAATGTGTTTCTAAATTAATCAGGAAGGGAACTTGAAGTGTTACTATGCTTTTTTTTACTCATCTAAAAATATCATCAACATTTTTTTATAAGTGTGAATTTAAAAAATCCACTTTCGGCATTAGTGAAAAAACTGATATTTCGTATGTAAGTAATAATGAATTTTAACGAAGGGACTGATCTATATGAACAGAAGAAAGAATTGTAGATTACAAAAAACTATAAAGGTGTTTGCAACATCTGCTATTTTAGCAACCACGTTATTTACACCTATTATGTCAAACAATTTAGATGTACATGCTGAAACTGCACAAACTGCAACTCAATTTGAACAAAGAGAGTTTGACCTTCCAGGTACAGGAAGTTTTTGGGATGAAGCAAAAAGAGAAAAAAGAAGTGAGCAAAAAAATTATATGCCAACAGGCATATATGTGAAACCTAATGAACAGGTTACAATTACAGTATCAGGAACGCAAAAGATTAGAGCCATTATTGGGACACATCAATATGATAAAGAATGGGGAAAAGAAATTGATCTTTCACCTGGCTCTAATACCATCTCTTCACCAAACGGCGGCGTATTAGGGTTAGATAATTTTCAAAGCACAGGAACAGTTAAGGTGCAAGTAACGCAAGGCGGTAGCCCTATTCCTTTCTTTGTATTAGGGAAACACACAAAAGCAGACTGGATTGCCATGATGAACAACTATCCAAATGCACATGCAGTACAATTGAAATCAGAACGAGCGGTGCTAACTGTAACTCGTGATAGTGCCAATAAATATATTGTAAATCAAGATCCTGTGCCCCTATTAAATAAATATGATGAAATGATTCGAGCGCAAGACAAGTTAGCAGGGCTATCTGAAACAGATCCTAATCCTTTACATCGTTCAACTCGTCGTATTTGGGCCTTTGTAGAAAATCCTAACGCACAAAGTTGGGGCATGTATGCAAGTTGGGATGGAGCCGTCTTTACGACTGCTGGTGAAGCTATCAAAAGTACTTTAAATGTCAATGAGTTTGGGTGGGGACAAATGCATGAAGCGGGACATGCACGACAACAATATCCATGGACGTGGAATGATTTAAGAGGTATGGGTGAAGTAACTAATAATCTATATTCTTTAGCTGCATTCAAGAAAATATACCCAAATATACCAACACGTTTAGATACAGAGGGAGATTATAATAGAGCTTTTGCGTATTTAAAACAAACAAATAAGGAATATAAAAATATTGACGACCTGTTTGTAAAACTTGTTATGCTTTGGCAACTTCATTTGGCATATGGGGATGATTTTTATCCAAATCTCCACAAATTATATCGTGAGATACCAGAGGATCAACTTCCCAAAACAGACGAGGATAAAATACAGGCATTTATTTACAATACATCGAAAATAGCAAAACAAAATGTACTGCCATTCTTTGATAAATGGGGATTGAAAGCAACACAAGAAACGAGACAAAAAGTAGAAGCTTTAAACAATCCAACATTAATTGCACCTATATGGGAAGCGACGGATGCTAAACCTGTTAAACCACTTGCTGTATTGTCAAAAAAAATAATGAAGGCAAGTGCAAATAGTGAGGAATCAACGGGCTCAGCTAGTAAGGCGATAGATGGAAAAACAGATACATTTTGGCATAGTACTTGGACACCAAATCAATATCCTTACAATTTGACACTAGAACTTGGTGATACACGTACCATTTCACAATTGGCATATCTTCCAAGGCAAGATTGGTCAGAAAATGGCCGTATTTTAACTTACAATATTTATACGAGTGTAGATGGCATTACGTATGACAAAATATCATCAGGAACATGGGAAAATAATAGTGATAAGAAAACGGCAACATTTACCCCAGTTACTGCAAAGTATGTAAAAGTGGAAGTAACGAAAGGACAGAATGGATTTGCTTCAGCAGCTGAAGTAGATATTTTAGGGTATTAATTATTTTCACTTGTAAATGAGTATATGATCACAGGGTGGATTTTGAAATATTTTGAGGATCTGCCCTGTGATATTTTTTGCGTATTTCATGTTCTGTTTTCACTTTATAATTTCTGATAGGAAATTAAGTGAATAAGTTTCAGTTAATACTAATAAAGTAAAAGTCTATAATGATTCTTCAAAAATTTCTTCCTCAAAAAATCTTTTTTGTTTCAACATTTTTCTGACTACTTAGTTTTTCAAACACTGCTTCTGCTTCTTGACCATAATCTCTAAATGTACCTCCAGCAACAGAATCAATTTCTAAATATTTTTCCTTTGAAATCAGATTAGGAGTTAAGGAACCCATATTCTCATCTCCTACTAAAGACATGTACATAAATATAAGTAGAAATATAACTAATAATCCTAATGTTATTTTCCCTATTTATTGTCTCCTGTTCTAAAAAAACAGTTTCTGTCTATCATACCAACAATAGGGAATGTCCTTTTAGAATTTATAAAAAATATAAAAATACATGACAAACTTATATATAATTGCAAGTTCAACCCTTACAAAAAAACAAGATAAAAAAATAAACAGCAGAACTAGTCCACTGTTTACTTCGCCACGCCTTCATGTAATTTTTCTGTATAATCTTTTACATCTTTCCAGCTATCTTTCGCTGTATGTAAATCTTCTTTTATAAACGTAAACTCTTCCGGACTAATTCCTTTTACGTTTTGTAGTAAATTATTATATTTTGCACCTACTGTATACCATTGATTTGATATGTTTTGTAGTGCTGTAATTGCTGCATCAATTGTTTCTGTCATGTTTGTTGTTTTATTTTTTACATCAGTCAAAATTAAGACTTCTGCTTGCGCTCCTGAAATTCTATCTTTTAAATTAGCGATTTCTCTTTCTGCATTTGCGATATCTTTTTTCGCAACCGCGATCATTGGCCCGCCAGCAAGACATGTTATTAATGCTACACAAAGTACGCCACCAGCAATGACCATATCATTACTCTTTTTAATCGAATCGTTATATGTATTTATTTGTTGCTCTAGAGCTGGAATACCAGCATTCGTACTTGCCAATATCGCTGTTAACTGATTTGTATCTTCTTTGAAACTATTTGTATCTTTCGCCATTCTATTGCGAAAAGCTTTCAAATTTCCTAATAATCCATCTACCTCATTTTGATTCTTTACAATATCTGCATACAACTTTTCTAAATCCGCTTTTAATTTTCCGCTATCCTTTTGATCAATCGCTATTAACATGTCATTATAATACGATTGAAAAGTATTATTGTAATTTATAATATTTTGATCTGTTTTCATAATTTGAGGCTTCATATCATTTAACCAATATGCTGCATTAATTTTTGCATCTCTTTGATGCTGAATCATATTTCCTTTAAATTCACTATTAATCGAACTTATTTTACTTAAATCCGTCTCTTGTTGATTTTGAATTAATTTTGCATATGAATCCATTGCAAATATGCTTGATGTCGTTTGTGCCATTACATCTTGGAATCCTGCTGGTCCAAGAGAATAGTTTTTCACATTTTCTTGTAGCACCGTTACATTTTGTTCTGCTGCAAAAGGATGTAAAGGAAATGCGTTACTCGTTGCCACCCCAGCAATCATTACCGCTAAAAGACATTTTTTATAAAATCGTTTCTGCATATTTTTCACCTATTCTCTTTATAAGGATATCAAAAGCTCCTGCTCACAACTGAACAGGAGCTTCAAATCATTCATCAACACTTAACGCCCTAACGATTCGTATTCGATTATGCTTTTTTCGTATCTACTACTTTAATATCTTCAGCATAAATCTTTTCTGCATAGTCTTGAATGTTTTTCCAGCTATCTTTCGCAATGTTTAAATCTTCTTTAATGAAAACAAGATCGTTTGGACTAATTGAATCCACATTTTGAAGTAAAGAATTGTATTTTGATCCCATTGTGTACCATTGGTTTGAAATATTTTGTAACGCTGTAATTGCAGTATCAATTGTATTTGTTAAATACTCTGTTTGTGTTTTAATGTTCGTTAATCCTGCTACTTCTAATTGCGCAGTTGTAACTTGTCCTGTTATCTTTTGAATTTCTGCTTGTGCATTATCAAGCTCTTTCTTCGCTAATACGATTCCAGCTGTACCACCGCCTACAGCTGCTGCACCACCTGCAATTAATGCTACTCCTAGCGGTGTTCCTGCACCCGTAGCAATAACTACTGCACCACCGATAATTGCAATTGGTCCTAGAGCTGTCGCAACAGATGAACCGATAATAATTGCATTATATTTACTAATCGCTTCATTGTACGTTGTAATTTGATTTTGCAGAAGCGGAATTCCTGCATCTTGACTAGCTAATATAGATGTAATTTGATTTGCATCACCCTTGAAGTTTTGCGTATCCGAAGTCATTTTATTTCGGAATTTCTTCAAGTCTTCTACTAACTGATCCACTTGCGCTTTATTTTCATTAATACTACTTGATAATCTAGTTAAGCCTTTCGTAAGAGTCGCTTTATCCTTTGCATCAACTGCAGCAACTAAAGTATCATAATAGTTTTGGAATTTCGTATTGTAGTTAATGATGTTTTGATTCGTTGAAATAAGCTGTGGCTTTAATACATCTAACCATTGCTTCGCATTTCCTCTAGCTGTATCTTGATGCTGAATCACCTTTCCTTTTAAAGCTGCATCAACAGTCGATACATTTCCAAAGTTAACATTACCTTGTTTAATAATTGTTAAAGCATACAGATCCATTACTAAAGCATTTGAACCTGTTCTTTCCATTGCATCTTTCAAGCCTTCTGGTCCTAATGAATATTCTTCATAGTCATTATAAGCTTTTGCTACCGCATGAACTGGAGCTTGTTTCACTGTACTTTCAGCTGCATACGTATGAGCCGGCATAATATTTCCTGCTGCAAATACTGCCATCAGTGCTGATAGAGCCATTACTTTATAAGGTTTTTTTGTCATTTTTCTTCTCTCCCTATATCGCTAATTATTTTTCTGTTTAATGTACTTCAACGTTTGTAACGTAATCTTCAAATTGATTTGTTTGCTTATTCATTTCATCACTTACTTTTTTAATTTGATTGAAATGTTTTTGAAGTAAACTACTGTCTGTATACGTGCCTTCTTCAACATTCGTTTGAATTTGGATCATATTATTATTTAAAACTTTCCAATCCGTTAATAACGTTTCTAAAGTTGTAATTTGACGATCAATTAATTCTGTAAAGCTATTTACTTGATCTTCAACGAATGTAATTTGAGTCGCCTCTGCTTCAGTTTGTGATAACTTTTGAATAAGTGGTAATAACTCTTTTTGCTTTTGTTGAATGCGAAGAGCTGCTTCTCTCGTTTGACTATCTGCAGCATTTACAATTTCATTACTTAAAGTACCGATAGAAACAAAATCAATTGTTTTCGTTTGTGCAGTTTGATTTGTGATTGTAAATACTTGTTTACCGATATTAATAGAACCTTTAATGATTTCTTGAGGTCTATTCAAAATAGTAGTTAGTTCAGCTTGAATTTCTCCTTGAATTCTTTTAATATCTTCTCTTAATTTCACAATATCTCCACTTGATCCTTGTAGTGTTTTTATTGCTTCATCGGCTTTAATTGATAAGTTGTTACTATCTTTGTCTAATACTGTTTTAAATCGATTTAACTCTAATAAATCTTGCTCCATACTCTCTTGGATGCTCTGTACTTGCAATTGTAATTTTCCATATGCACTCATAAAATCTGCTTTTGCTTGCTGATCTTCATTTACGTTTCCTGCTAGTTCATAGAGCTTACTATAATAGCTATTAAATCTAGTGCTGTATCTCATCATCTCTTGATTTAAGTCAATTAGCTTCGGATTATATTCATCAATCCACTCTCGTACATTCGCCTTTGCAAACTTTTGATGATTCGTTAAGCTACTCATCGCATTTACCTTAATGTCTGGCTGTTGCAAAATAATTAATCCGTATGCTTGAATAAGCGGTGATTGTGATCCTAACATTCTAATTGAATTGGATAATGTATTTGGAGCAATTACATTTTGCGCATATACTGTTTTCACTTCCGTTTGCCCCTCCTTAGCGTAAGCGCTTACAGGAATGAAGCAACTCGTAGATACTGCTGTAACCAATAACCCTGTAATTAAAGTCTTTTTCACTTTAACTCCTCCTATGTATTAGCAACTATTACTATCGCATTTTATTATTCTATTTTCTTGCCCATAATTTGAGATGGTTAAAATAGAGAACGTTCTCACCGTGATCTATGTATGAACCATCTCTCCCAACTGTTATTGCTACAGTACTTACTTATTGTTATAAAACTTTTCATATGTGTTTAGTATGAATAATATTGTATAAATTTTCTATTTCATCGAAATTCCCACATTCACACAGTGAATATATTACATAAAAATATTATTCATTTTAAACTAAACAACATACGTAAATATGAAATTTCGTTTTGTTTTCATATAAGTTTTGTACTGTAAGGTCATTTAAACACAGCTGTTTATATAACGTAAAGAAGTATTTTCATTCCCTTTATTTTCAAGCTTTCATGTCCTTATTTCAAAATATAATCCGATTCACTTTATCGATTGAAATATCTACATATCACAACAGAAAACACTACTTGCAAACAACCGGTAAAATTATATTGATATAATTTTTAACCCCGTATGCAATTATGCATAGCATATACACAAAAAGGATAGCTTCATTTTCACGAAACTATCCTTAAAAAATCTTCTTATTTTTTCAAATGATATGGAACTGTCGTAATAACAACATTTCTTTTATAAAGTAAATACGCACGTATGAGTAAACTGGATTGATTATGAAGAATGTTATGCCAACCTTTTTTCGGAATGAACTGTGGTATAACGACCGTAACGCGGTAATTCGATTCACTTGCCTTATATTGCACTGTATCAATGAACTTCGTTAACGGCTGAATAATACTTCTATAATGAGAATGTAATGTAACAAGCCTTACTTCAGGTTGCCACACCTTCCATTTCTCTTCAAATTTCTTTTCCTCTTCTCTGTCAAAAGCAACATATACAGCGATAACTTGATCTGCAGAAAGAGATTTCGCATAGTTCAATGAATTTTCTACTACATGCGTCATACCTGCTACAGGAACGACAATTACATTCCCCTCAATTGGAATAAGAGGTTCACAAGTTTTTAAACTTAATTGATCACCCACTGCATCATAATGCTTCTTAATTCGATGAAACAAGAAGATAATAGCAGGTAAGAAAATAAGAATCGACCAAACTTGTGCAAATTTAGTTAAAAAGAACATGCTCATTACGATAAAACTAATAACTGCACCAATTAAATTAACCGTTAATTTTAAAACCCATCCTTCAGGTTTTTCGCGAAGCCACTTTAATACCATCCCTGTTTGAGAAAGTGTAAATGGAATAAATACCCCTACTGCATATAACGGAATTAAATGTTCTGTTTGTCCTTGGAAAGCTACAATTAAAATAATCGAAGCAACTCCAAGTATTATAATACCGTTTGAGTAACCTAGACGGTCTCCTCTAATCGTAAACATTCTCGGTATGAATTTATCTTTTGCGAGGTTAACCGCTAATAAAGGAAATGCAGAATAGCCTGTATTAGCTGCGAGAATTAATATTAAAGCTGTTGTACCTTGTATGAAATAGTACATGAAATTACGTCCAAATGTTTGTTCAGCAATTTGAGAAACAACTGTTACTTCTTTACTCGGCGTCACTCCGTAATAATAAGCTAAAAATACAATTCCTGAAAATAACACAGCAAGTAATGCACCCATTGCAAGCAATGTTTTTGCAGCATTGTTTGGCGCAGGATCTTTAAAGTTCGGAATTGCGTTTGAAATTGCTTCAACACCTGTTAAAGCAGAACTACCTGATGCAAATGCTCTTAACAGTAAAAACAAACTAATACCCGCAACCGGCGTTCCGATCGGCGTGTGTAAAGTTGGTGAAACGTGACCAGTCAAAATATTATATATGCCTACACCAATTAATATAAATAGGGCTAAAACAAATAAATAAACAGGATATGCTAAAACAGAAGCTGATTCCGTTACTCCTCTTAAATTTAAGATCGTAATAAATATAACAAATATAATCGCAATGATTACATTATGTGCATGTAAACTAGGAAAAGCAGATGTTAGCGCATCTGTACCCGCAGATACACTTACCGCAACAGTTAAAATATAGTCGACTAATAAAGATCCTCCAGCAATTAAGCCTGGATTCATCCCTAAATTTTCTTTTGATACAACATACGCTCCCCCGCCATGCGGATAAGCAAAAATAATTTGACGATAAGATAAAATAAGGGCTGTCAATAATACTAATACCCCAACAGCGATCGGAATGGAATACCAATAAGCGATCGCTCCCACACCTGCTAAAGCAATTAAAATTTGTTCTGGACCGTAAGCAACTGATGACAATGCGTCAGAAGATAAAATAGCTAAAGCTTTCGTTTTATTAAGCTTTTGTTCTCCAAGCTCTGTTGATTTTAACGGTCTTCCAATTAAAAATCTTTTAATAGATGAAACCAATGCTGTCCACTCTCCAATAATTTTGTACGAACTTTTCTGCTTGTTACAGCCAGTAAACGATTTCTTCAGAAAACAAAAAATGTCTACAAGCCATAGCGAAATAGACTTGTAGACATTATTTTTTTTGTCGCACAAGCTCCACCTTCCTTCTCAATATAACGCTTACGAGGTTAGCTGTCGGATTCGGGCCTATGAGTAGCCCTACCTTTTTCAAGGATTCACCCCATCGGATTATGTACTAATCCGTAAAAACGGGTCCCCCGTACCATGCGGTTTCAGCGATTTAGAAAATTGAAACTGTGGATTATAATACTCCTTTATTTTCAAAAAGTAAACAAAAATTTTTAATAAGAAAAAAATTAAAATGATTGCGCATAATCCGCTGAGAAATATACATAATGAATATTAAAAATCCGCAAAGGAGACCCATATGTCTAAAGAAAAGAAGCCTATTTTTTCCGATTCATATTTAGATGCAGTAGCAAATGAAATTAATCAGTTATATGGTAAACGTGAACAGGAAATAAATTTGACAGATAGAACGAAAAGAAATAAATAATTTGTCATACAAAAAAATAAAAAAGATAGCAATACACTTATATATTGCTATCTTTTTTATTTTTTCATACATCTAATTCTATTACAGATTTGTTAAAGGTCATCTCTTCATACACCTTTAAATTTTGATATATAGATTCTAATAATGGTGCCGCTATAGAAAATTTCTCTGCTACATCCAGTAAATATCCTTGCAAGTGCTTCCCTTCAATAAACGAACCCTTTTCCATATCACGTTGCATTGATGACTTCATATCATACGAAATTTTATCAATCGTTTTCATATGTTCCTGGGCAATATTAGCCTTTACTGGAGCTCCTAATACTCTCATGATTTGTACAGATTCCTCAAACACATTACGGATAAAATCACGGCCGCCTTCACTTTCACGGATTGGTCCAATTGGTGCACGCATTAACGTTGTCACACCTGACATTACAGTAATAAATAAATATTTATGCCACATATCTTGCGTAATATTTTCACTTAAAACAAAACTAGATTTCGTACCTGAAAATGCTTTAGAAATATGCTTTACTCTCTCTGAATTTTGAGACTTAATTTCTCCAAACACAAGTCTGTTGGCAGCGCTGGTTTGTACAATTTCTCCTTGATCGTTTAACGTCGTCTCGATAAAGCATAAACCACCAATTACTTTTTCTTCGCCGAATTCTTTTTGTAATAGCGATAAATGAGCGATACCATTTAACAATGGAATGATTACAGTATTTTCGCCAACAAACGGCTTCAAATCTTGAATTGCCTCGTTTAAGTGATACGCTTTTGTTGAAAATAAAATAACATCAAATGGAGAAGTTCGCTCTTCTTTCGTTATTAATTTCGGTCGGAAGGAAAAATCCCCGTTAACACTTCGGATTACAAGTCCTCTTTCCTCTAATTGTTTTTTCCGTTTACTACGAACAAGAAACGTGACATCTTCTCCCTTCTCGACTAATCTGCCACCAAAAAATCCTCCGACTCCACCAGCGCCTAATACTAAAATCCGCATACAGCATCCCCCTTTTCAAAATACAATTTTATAACTTTTAGTATACATAACATTATACATGTTCCCTGCTAAATAAGCTGAATTTTCACTCTCAATTGAGTATAAAAGAGTGGTTATTTTCAAATAAATTTGGGCATGTTGTTTCTATAGCATATATGGAAAGGACACAATGTAGATGGAGGCAATACAATCAATTGAGGAAAAAGGTGTAGCAACAGCTATATTTCAATTTATATTCCCGTTTTCGTTTAAAGCTGGATATGAACAAGAGATGTTCCCTTTCTTACAAAAAAACGATTTTCGTCCTTTTCGGCTCGATCATCTCGATGATGAAAATACATATTATGGGGAGTTTAAAGTTTCACATCAAAATATGGAAGCATACTATCTTTCATTTACAAATAAAATTCTCTTTCCTCACTCAGAGCATCAAAAGGGCTTGCAACGTTATTCAAAGGACCTTAACTTAACTGGACATTTAACAACAAACCTTATTTCAATTCCATTCAAGATACACTCTATTGATGTCACACTTTGTCCTTATGAACTTGGCTTCTTAACAATTCGAACAGAAGTAAACACTGCTCCAAACATGACTTTATCTGAAGCAATCGAATTCGCTGCTCGCTTCCGTGTACTTGAAACTAAAAATGATACAAATGAGACTATTTGTATTGAATGTAACGGAAAAAAGTATTCCCAAGTTGAAAAATTCATTTTTGGTTATTTATTTCATGGTGTAACTGATTTCTTTGAAAAGAAGAGATTAAGAAGTTCATACTTTCAAACCTTCCCTTTCTTCGAAGACCAAAGAATGTACGTCCAAACTTTATTGTCACTAAAAGAAGGTATGGAGCTTAATGAAGTGGATGTTTATCGTACTTCTAGTCTTTCCGGATTAACAAGTGATGGTAAGCCATATGTGAGCGCAAATAACCTTCCTTACATTCATGACTATTTAAAAAAACACGCTTACCAGAGATGGACTCCAAATCGTTATTTCATAATGGAAGAACATATTTTTACATGTGTAACAAATGAAGGAGAACGTAAAATCGCTAAACTTGCTAGTCAAATGTACGGAGAATTTTATTACGCTTTATTATTAAACCTATTCCATAAAATTGTTTTATTAAAAATGGCTAACGCCTATGCTGAGCTAAACATTGAACAAGATACTAATGAAATAGAGAAATTAATTTATTCGATCAATTCGTTCACTGCTAATTATTTTTCTTTAGAATTAGTATCCCAATCACAAAGTGAAGATATTTTCTTTCGTTTAAGAAAACTTTTTAATATTGAGGTTCTATACTCGAACGCGAAACAAAATCTTGATAGTTTGTTTAAATATCAAGAAAATGTCGCCTCTAAAAAAGATAGCCTCTTATTATTAATTTTAACGCTCTACTCTGTAGTGGGCCAAATGTTAGGGTTTACTATGATTGACCTTTTCAGAAACACCGATTCAAACAAAATATCGTCACCTCTTGAATTTTTCGCTCTATTAATTGCGATTAGCGGCATTGTCATTTCACTTATTTTAGGAGCCCAAAGTTTATACCAATGGGGTCTACAGCATAAACGAAGAAAAGCTTGGGTAAAACAAACTGTACTTTCTGCCGTTAAAGAGAAAGAAGATAAAAATTAAAAAAGGTTATTTTCAAATTCTTGGCGCGCTGCATTAAGTGAAATTTTTATGAGCGATTTTCCGATTATATCGGCGCAACTCGAAATATATCAGCGATTTTTTTAATATATCGACTTACCGACAAATGACAGGACCGGATAATAAAAAAAGGGTGCTCCAAAATAAAACTTGGAGTACCCCTTTTATTATACGAATTCAGTTTACTTCCCTGCTTCGATTTGCTCTAATGCAGCAGCTACTTGCTCTTCCGTTAATTCATGTTGTATTACGTAGCGGTTACGTGGACTTACACGACATTCATGAGAACATGCACGTAAATATTTCGCTTCGTTTTCTTCAGAACATAAAATTTTCTTATTACATTCTGGATTTGAACAGTTTACATAGCGCTCACAAGGTTCACCTGTAAAGTGGTCTTTACCAACGATAACATGTTCTTTTTGGTTTACTGGTACAGCAATACGCTCATCGAACACGTAACATTGTCCATCCCAAAGCTCACCTTGTACCTCTGGGTCTTTTCCGTACGTTACAATTCCGCCGTGAAGCTGACTTACATCTTCATAGCCTTCACGAACTAACCAACCAGAAAACTTCTCACAACGAATTCCGCCTGTACAATAAGTTAAAATCTTTTTACCTTCAAGTACTTCTTTATTTTCACGAATCCAATCTGGTAATTCACGGAATGATTCGATATCAGGTTTAATCGCACCTTTGAAGTGACCTAAATCAAACTCATAATCATTTCGTGCATCAATGATAACTGTATCTTCTTGTTTCATTGCTTCATAAAAATCTTTTGGCTCTAAATACTTCCCAGTTATTTCGTGTGGGTTAATGTCATCTTCTAGACGAAGTGTAACTAACTCTGGACGAGGACGCACGTGCATTTTCTTGAATGCATGACCATCAGCTTCATCTATTTTAAATACGATACCGTCAAAACGTGGATCATTGTTCATTGCTTCCATGTATTTCTCTGTTTGTTCTACAGTTCCAGAACAAGTTCCGTTAATACCTTCTTTCGCTACAAGAATTCTTCCTTTTAATTCAAGTGAATTACAAAATTCTAAATGCTCTGCCGCGAATTCTTCTGGGTTTTCAATTGTTGTGTACATGTAATATAGTAATACTCTGTATGGTTTTGTAGTTGCCAATGTATTTCTACCACCTATCTAATTTTTAAAATCATGTATAAGTTAACGTTCATATCAAAACATATATAATAAGAAAATGAATCCCATTTTCTTTTCTTTATACTATTTTCTATCAGTTAACAAAAATAAAAAACAAGATTACACATCAAAACACTATGGTTATGTTGTAATCCCAATATATTATATATCATACAAATGCAATTCCATCAATTAATATGCTGGATTATCGGCTTTATGTTCACATAAATTTCAAAATTGACCCTTTAATTTATTATGTTTCCCCACGTCATCACACCATAAACTCCCAATTTATTTTACGTTATCACACCATCCATTGCATAAAGGCATATAATTTGCATTAAGGAAACTTTCGTGTTCAAATGAAATTATCATATAACATATCTAAATGTATTGAAATAATGAGTAAGAATAAATACAATAATTTCATCAAGTTAACATTTTAAAGGGGAAAACTACTATGAATAAAGATATAACAAAAGATGAACATCTCCCTTCTGAAAGTACAACCGTACAATCAGCTCACTTAGCTTTAAGTGGAGAAACAAAAGGCTGGAAAAGACTGTTACCATTTTTAGGACCCGCTTTTATAGCGTCCGTTGCTTATATTGATCCTGGCAACTTTGCTACAAATATCGCAGCTGGTTCACAATATGGATATTTACTATTATGGGTTATACTCGCCTCTAACTTAATGGCTGTATTAATCCAAACTTTATCAGCTAAATTAGGAATTGCTACAGGAAACAATTTACCCGAAATAGCTCGTGAAAACTTTCCAAAGCCTGTGTCTATCGGTTTATGGATACAAGGTGAACTAGTTATTATGGCTACAGATTTAGCGGAATTTATTGGAGCTGCATTGGGGCTTTACTTACTATTTGGAATCCCGATGCTACCTGCCGCTTTAATTACAGCAGCCGGATCATTTATTATCCTTGAATTTCAACGTAGAGGATTTCGTCCACTAGAAGCTATTATTACAGGAATGATTTTCATTGTAGTAATTGCTTTTGGGATTCAAGTTTTTTATGCAAAACCAGAATTAAGTCCCCTTCTTTCAGGACTATTTATTCCAAAATTCCAAGGTGTAGACAGTATATTACTTGCAGCAGGGATTTTAGGTGCGACAGTTATGCCGCATGCAATATACTTGCATTCTGCATTAACACAACGCCGTGTGGTCGGAACAACTGACGAACAAAAGAAAAAGATTTTTCGTTTCGAATTTATCGATATTATTATTGCAATGGTTATTGCTGGAGCAATTAATGCAAGTATGTTAATTGTTGCTGCTGCACTATTCTTTAAAAACGGCTTGCACGTTGAAGATTTAGATGTTGCTTACACTCAATTTACCAACTTAGTAGGTCCTGTATCAGCTGCTTTGTTTGGAATTGGGCTCTTATCAGCAGGACTATCTAGCTCTTCTGTCGGTACAATGTCGGGTGATATTATTATGCAAGGTTTCATTCGCATGCATATTCCGTTATACTTACGCCGATTTATTACAATGATTCCACCATTAGTTATTATCGCTTTAGGTGTAAATCCAACTTACGCTCTAGTCATGAGCCAAGTCGTCTTATCATTCGGTATTGCATTTGCACTAGTGCCACTTATTATGTTTACAAGTAACAAAAAGATTATGGGTGCACTCGTTAACCACCGTATAACAACATTTATCGCTTGGATAATTGCAGCACTCGTTATCGTTTTAAATATCTTCTTACTGTATCAAACATTTGTAGGGTAATGAAAAAAGGGTATTCCAATTTTAATTTGGAGTACCCTTTTTTTCATTATTTGTATTAATCCTATAAAGTCTTTTTAAAATAAATTTTACAATCTATTTCCAGCCAATAACTTCCTTACACCTTGAATAATCTTTATTTTCAGATTAAATTATATAATAACAAATACATTCTATTTTCATGTGAAAAGGAGCGAAAATATGTTTCCTTTATTAAAAACTGAAAGACTTATTTTAAGAGAACTTACCGAAGAAGATGCACCGCGTATACTACAATGCTTTTCTAATACTAATGTACTGCGCTATTATGGCCAAAAACCGTTACAAGATGTTGATCAAGTGAAACAAATCATTCATAACTTTAAGTTGAGTTACAATGCAAGAAACGGTATAAAATGGGGAATCGAATTAAAAGACAAGAAAGAACTCATCGGTACCATTGGTTTTCACGATTGGTCTTCTGAGCATAAACGAGCCAATATAAGTTATGCCTTTTTGCCTGAACACTGGGGAAAAGGATATGCGACTGAAGCTGTTTCTGAGGTTATATCATACGGTTTCCATACGATTCATTTAAAGCGGATTGGGGCAATTGTATTTCTTGAAAATGAAGCTTCCAATAAAGTGCTATTAAAACTAGGTTTTGAAAAAGAAGGAGTTCTAAAAAATTATATGTATCAAGATGATATCCCATATGATACGAATTTTTACGCTTTATTAAAATCGGTTTAATAGAATTCCTGTGTAAAAAACCTTACTTTTAAAAAGTAAGGTTTTTTGTATTTATTCATTAGCAATATAAGCATTCTTATAAGTATAAATACCACCAAATTGATGCTTTTCAATTCCTTTTACATAATCCTTTTGTACATATGCTGAGCCAATATGATAAAGCGGCGCCACCGCAGCATCTTCTAATAATACCTGCTCGGCTTCTCGCAACGCTTTCCATCGATTTTCCGTATCTAGTACAAAATCCGTTTTCGCTTTCTTTATTAATTCATCGTAACGAACATTAGAATAATTCATTTTATTATTCGGATTCCCTGTCGTAAATAACTCTAAATAACTAATTGGGTCTTTATAGTCAGGTCCCCAATTTGCCATAGTTATATCGTAATCACCTATTTGTTCTAACTGTAATTTTTGCTTAAATGGCTGTTGTTTAATTTGTATCGTTAACCCTTGCAAATTCTTCTCTAAATCACCTTTTATATATTCTGCCATACGTATTGCGTTATCTTGTTCGAACGTTAAGAACTCTAGGTTTACTTGTTCTACCCCAAGCTCTTTTTTCGCTTCTTCCCAAAGTTTTTTCGCATTTTGCAAATCATATGAGGAAATATCTCCATTTTCTTTTCTAAAATCTTTACCAGTCACTTCATTTACATGACCAACTGGTACAAGTCCACTTGCAGGTTTTGCTCCGTTATTAATAAAGTGAGCAACGAAATCATCTTTATTTAACGCTAATGAAATAGATTGACGCACCTTTTTATTTGCTAACGCGTTATTTTTTTCATTAAAACGAAGCATAGCAATTCCAGGATCACTCGACATATGTAATTCCTTATTCCCTTTATACTTGTCTACAACTTGCGAATTAATAGGTACTCGATCTAAATCTCCGGCTTCATATAAATTTACAGCTGTCATTGTATCCTTTACGATATGAAAGTTTATTTCGTCTAATTTCACTTTCTTTCGATCCCAATATGTAGCATTCTTCTTTAATTGAAACTCTTGTTCATGCTTCCATTTTTCTAATACAAATGGACCGTTATATATGAGATTACTAGGTTCCAATGCATAATTGTTTCCTTGTTCGTTCAAAAATGATTCATGCTGTGGTAAGTATATAGGTAGTGCTAACAACTGTAAAAAATACGGAACTGGCTGTTCGAGTTCAACTTCTAACGTATAATTATTTATTGC
This sequence comes from Bacillus sp. BR3(2024), assembly GCF_039134555.1. Taxonomy (NCBI): domain Bacteria; kingdom Bacillati; phylum Bacillota; class Bacilli; order Caryophanales; family Bacillaceae; genus Bacillus; species Bacillus sp. BR3(2024). Next base: position 1,699,961 of record NZ_CP152433.1, on the reverse strand, counting down.
TTTAACCCCAAGTGCATCAAGAGGCATTGTTCCCTTATTAATCTCTTTCGCATTTTTCACATAAAAGAGCATGTATGCATATTGAGATGCCGTTTCAGGATTAATTGCACGTTTCCATGCAAATATAAAATCATTTGCTGTCACACTGTCTCCATTTGACCATTTTGCATCTTTACGCAAATCAAATGTATATTTCTTACCATCTTCACTTCTTTTAAACGATCTTGCTACTGCTGGAATAGGCTGATCTTGATCATTTAATACATATAACCCCTCAAATATATTCTGCATAACGTGGGCTGATGTACCATCCATTGTTTTCGCAGTGTCCAGAGAAGGAATTTCTTCTGATACTGTTACATTTAACACTTGTTTTTTAACCTCTGTATCACTTTTATTCGCTTTATTATTACAAGCTGTTAATAATAAAGATGTAACAAGTGCCATTACCATTAAATGGCTCTTTTTTCGCTTCATGAGTTGTTCTCCTTAAATATAAAATATTATAAAGCGTAATATATTATAGCAGAAATACTAACAGAAAGATGCGACATTCTTTTGAATATTTATTCGTTCAAGAAAAAAGCTATCCTTTTAAAAGGATAGCTTTTTCAACTGCCGCATAATTATCTATCTTTGCAAACCTCGTTTATAACGACTTGCTTCAAATATAATACGCTCTTCATCTAACGTTTTACATTCACCATTCCAAACGACACGTTTTCCGTTAATAATTACATCGCTTATATCTTTACCACTCGCAGCATATACAAGGTGTGATAACACTTCATCCGCTGGTTGTAAATGCGGCTTATTAGACGGGTCAATCGTAATAAAATCAGCACACTTACCAGCTTCTAGTGACCCTGTTTGTTTCATCCCGATTACTTCAGCAGCCCCTTTAGTCGCAAGTGTAAGAGCTGTTTCAACTGGTAATGCTGTTGCATCTTGGTGAATACCTTTTTGTAGTAAAGTCGCTATGCGCATTTCTTCAAACATGTCTAAATTATTGTTAGACGCAACACTATCTGTTGCAATTCCTACTTTTATTCCTGCTTCTAGCATCGCTTTTACATTCGCTATACCAGAACCTAGTTTTAAATTACTATTCGGATTATGAGCTACTCGAACGTCATGTTCTGCTAAAAATGCACGCTCATCGTCATTTAATACTACACCGTGTGCAATAACTGTTGGGCGTTTAAACAATCCGCAGCTCGCTGCATATTCTACTGGACGTTTTCCATATTGTGCTTCAATATCACGTACTTCACGCTCTGTTTCAGAAAGATGGATATGAACCATCGTTTGATTCTCTACTGCAATCCGTGCGCACTCTTCTAACAATTCTGTACTACATGTATATGGACTATGTGGTGCAACCATCGTAGTTAACATGTCACTTTCGTTATAGTAACGCTTCACATATTTCTCAGCTTCTTCAATCGCTTTCTTTTCATCGTCTTTCGTTCCGAAGCTAAATAAAGTCCTTGAAACAGCAGCTCGCATCCCGCTCCTTGATACCGTTTCCATAATTGCGTCTTGATCTACTCCAATTGGATTAAACATGTCAGAGAATGATGTTGTACCACTTTTCACCATCTCAAGTAATCCTAATTCCGTACTAGCGACCGCAATTTGGGGAGTAAATTGACTTTCCAGTGGCCAAATTCTCGTCTCAAGCCATGGCTGTAATAACATATCATCTCCAATACCTCTTAGGAGACTCATTACAACGTGTGTATGTGTATTTACAAGCCCTGGTAAAACCCACTTTCCTTTCATGTCAATTACTTCATCTACTTCAAATTCATTAGCGAATTCTCCGCTCTTTACATCTATAATTTGATCATTTTCTACAATGATATATCCATTTTCTATCACTTCGTTTTGTTCATTCATCGTTACAATTGTAGCGTTTACATAAGTTGTTTTCAAAAGTATTTCCCCTTTCAACTCTATGAAGTTCCCTTTAATAAGTTACCACCATTATAGTAACTTATTAAAGATTAAGAGTCAAAAGATAATTTTAATTCTTTCGTTATTTTTCCCTTCAAAATGCTATATTGTTTTTCATTTGTATCTGCAAATGCTTCTTCCCAATTTGACTTTTCATCCATATAATTCAATTTCCCATTGAATTGAGTCTCTGTAAAATCAAATCTCTGCCCATCTATAAAGTTATAAAAATGCCACACGCACCCTATTTTTGTCTTTTTAATTTTCCCTCCACATATATCTTGAACGACTAGAGCCGTTACACCACACTGTCCCTTTGCTGGATTTTCAATTGTCCACTTTGAACTTGTTTCTATTGACCAAGATCTTATTAACGCCTCATATATTTGCTTTTTCTTTACATCATCCATTCTAATCTTCCCCTACTATTAATAGTTTTACACATCATATTTCAAAAGAGGCAGTAAACGACCCTTAAAGACAGTTGATGGTGTCTCTCCTATTAACTGTGCTCCCATTTTCAAGTAATATCCTTTTGCATTCGGATCACTATCAATTGTAAAACTTTTTAATCCTAGTTCATTGGCTTTTTCTATTACATACTCCCAAAGTATTTTCCCGTAACCTTTTCCTTTGTAATGAGGATGAATGTACAAGAAATCGAGAGCTTTATCATTACGTAAAAATGAGAAAAAACCAATCTTCGCATTATCGTTTACTAAAACATATACAAAATTATTTTTTATGTACTCTTCCGTAATTGTTAAATCTTCCTTACAAGCAAGTATGAATTCTTCACTATAATTCCACGTTGCTTTTGAATGTAGTGCGAGTTCACTTAATTCATTTGCTTCACTTAATAATACTTCTCTTATCTTCATGATTCTTTTTCCTCACTTTCAATATGTACACTACTAAATTGATTCGGAAAGCACTTCAAAAAAACCTTTAATTTCCATAAATTAGAAATTAATTTTATAAATCTTTATTATAATCAGTACGATTTTCAACAATTTTTTTAAAGAAAAAGAACGCCATCCCTAAAAGTTGGCGTTCTCTTTTTCTAAAATTTAATCTTCAAGCTCACTCATTCGTTTTACTATTTCGTACGATACAAACCTATACAGTTTCTACTACCGCTTCAAGCATTGTTCCATTTTTAGCATAGTTCGTATGCCAAGAAAAAGCTTTTTCTAAAATATGAGGAGTTTGTCCACCTCTTGTTTTTGCTTCTTCGTAATAAGCACGTAGTTGATCACGATACATTGGATGTGCGCAATTCTCAATAATAAGTTCCACTCTTTCTCTTGGCGCAAGTCCCCTTAAGTCGGCATACCCTTGTTCAGTGACGATAACATCTACATCATGTTCAGTATGGTCTACATGAGAAACGAAAGGAACGATACTTGAAATGTTACCACCTTTCGCAATTGATTTAGTAACAAAGATAGCTAGGCGAGCATTTCTTGCAAAATCACCAGACCCACCAATACCATTCATCATTTTTGTACCTAAAACGTGAGTAGAGTTAACATTTCCGTATATATCTAATTCTAATGCAGTATTAATTGAGATTAATCCAAGGCGACGAATGATTTCAGGATGATTGGAAATCTCTTGTGGACGCATCATTAATTTGTCACGATATTTTTCAAAGTTAGAAAATACTTGTTGCATTTTCTCTTCAGAAAGCGTGATAGAACAACAAGAAGCAAAATAGACTTTTCCAGCATCCATAAGATCAAAAACTGCATCTTGTAAAACCTCGGAATATACTTCTAAATCTTCAAATTCTGAATCTAACATTCCATGCAATACGGCGTTAGCCACTGAACCAATTCCTGATTGTAACGGCGCTAAACGATTTGTTAATCGGCCTACTTTGACTTCTTCTCGAAGGAATTCTATTAAATGCTGTGCCATAATAACAGTTTCTTCATCCGGAGGAACAATTGTCGATGGCGAATCCAATTGATTCGTAAACACAATTCCCTTTACTTTTTCAGGATCAATTGGAATACCGATTGTTCCAATTCGGTCATCTGTTTTCACAAGCGGAATTGGAAGCCTCTCCCCTTGTTTACCTGGTTCATATAGATCATGTAGCCCCTCTAATTGCGCGGATTGAGCCATATTCATTTCAATAATAATAGACTTAGCATTTAAGGAAAACGCTAAGGAATTTCCAATTGAAGTGGTTGGAATAATCATTCCGTCCTCTGTAATCGCAACCGCTTCCAAAATAGCGAAATCTATATCCAGAACGTCAGCACGGAGTAACTCTGCTGTATGAGACAAGTGTTGATCCACAAATAAAAAGTCTCCGTTATTAATTCCTTTTCGCATAGTAGCGTCAGCTTGGAAAGGTAATCTTTTCCCTAAAATTCCTGCCTCAGCAAATAATTTGTCTACATCCGATCCTAAAGAAGCCCCAGTATAAACATTTACTTTAAAAGATTCATCATTCTTAACTCGGTTTACAAGCGCAAATGGGACTGCTTTTACATCACCTGCACGTGTAAACCCACTTAAACCTAAAGTCATTCCACTTTGAATCCAGGAAGCTGCTTCTTCAGGTGTAACTACCCGATCTTTTAGACGTTGATCTCTGATTCTATCTAAATTGTTCTCCATATGTAATCCCTCTCTCATTGAATATTCGTAATTATTTTACACATTAACACTATCAAAATAGGGATTTTAGTATACAATGCCGAAAATTCAGACAGAACAGCAAATCTAGGTTCTAAAGCAGAAAAATTTAGAATCCTAGAAGTTTACGGAAATAACTAGCGTATGATTGACTAACTGGTACTCTCTCACCATTATCCATCGAAAGTACAAAAGTAGAATGGGTATCAGGATAAATCGCTTTAATATGATTAACATTTACAATAAACGAACGGTGACATCTAATAAATGAATCTTTCGGAAGCAAGTATTCGAATTCTTGCAGAGAGTATTTATGTGTTCCTGATAACTCTTCTGAATTCACATACGTCTTTTTATCTTTAGCCTCTAAATACATAACCTTTGAAAAAGGAACCGGAATCCAGCCGTCTGTTGTTTTTAAAGTAACAACTGACTTTCCATCCGTTAAAGCTGGATAAATTGCCGTCACGCACCCTTCAAGCTTTCCATTGTTTGAAAATGGTACAGCCATTCCATGATAAGGAATACCAAAAACATCCCGATTAATAAACTCAGAGGTTTTTTGATTCATCACCATCGCTTTATGAGCAATCGTTCCTTCCTTTATAGGATCCCCGACACTAATCTTTAAATCAATTCGTTTACTTGGCCGATAGTAAATATATTCTTTCGTATTCGAAACAGCAATTGAAATTTCATCTGAAAATAGTTCCCCAACAACATCTAGTAATAAACCTAACGTTCTATCTTCCATTCTATTAACACCTCATTCACTATTATACTACTATTATGAACGAGCATCTGTTGCTTTATAAAAAGTTTAATTTTAAATTACTTTTAAAATTAGTTTTATTCACTATTACTTCGTTACTACAAAAAACCTCACTTCAGAAAAGTGAGGTTTCCTCTCATACAATATTTTTTTATTTTTTATTAAGTAAAGTGAATTTAAGAATTTATTGCCCCTATTTCTGTATAATAAATAATCCCAAACTACAAACAGTTTGGGATTATCTTTCTCATTTATTGTGCGCATCTAACCACGAAATTAAATCTTTAAATACTTCATCCTTATTTACTTCATGAAACATTTCATGTCTACCATTTTCATATAAACGTAGTGTCACGTCTTTCACACCACATTTTTTATAGTTTTCATATACTTCTTTTACACCTTTCCCCATATCGCCAACAGGATCACGATCACCAGAGAATATATGTATTGGAAGATTCTTTGGCGTCTTCTTGTATTCTTCTAGTTTATTTACTTCTAATACACCAGAAAATAATTCTCGGTAAAAACTCGTCGTACAAATGAAACCACATAACGGATCCGCAATATATTTATCAACTTGATTATTATCTGAAGATAACCAATCAAATTTTGTACGATTTGGCTTAAAGTTCGAATTGAAGTTTCCGAAAGATAAAAAGTTTAACATTGGACTTTTCGTTTTTGCCCCACGCAATTTCATTTCGATTGTTGCTACTTTATGACCAATAGCTCCTAAAAGCCCTGGATTTCCACCTGTTCCTGAAATCAGAAATCCATCATATAATTCGCCTCTAAGTTGTACAGCACGTCTTGATAAAAAAGAACCCATACTATGTCCAAGTAAAAACAAAGGACTTGACTGCTCTTCTTTTATCTTTTCTGAAACAAAGATAACATCCGATACAACTTGATTCCACCCTATATTTGGTTCAAAATGACCATAATCTTCTTCTTTTTTTACTGTTTTCCCATGTCCTTTATGATCATGCGCATAAACACCATACCCCGCTTCCAATAAAGCATCTACAAATTCTGTATACACCCCTGCATGCTCTGTCATGCCATGTGCAATTTGAATAATTCCTCTCGGATCTCCTTCTGGTAACCACTTACGCAAATAAATTTCCGATCCATCCAATGCCGTAACGAAACTTTCCTGTACATTCATTTCGTCAGCCCCCAACTCTATTATGTATAGCTTTAAGAAAATGAATATCCATTCACTTTTCTTATTTTATATTATATGTAATTGCTTTCATTATGACAAATGATGTATTTTTCAGACTTGCTTTTAAACTAATTTCTTGACGAATTCAAAATAAAATTATATAGTTACTTACATAAAGTAACTATATAATTTTTAGGAGGTTCCTACTATTATGATGCCATCATTATTTTTAGCACATGGTTCGCCTATGCTCGCTATTCAAGATACAGACTATACACGATTTTTAAAAACACTTGGAGAAACATATAAACCGAAAGCAATTGTTATTTTCACTGCTCATTGGGAAAGTGAAGTATTAACGATTTCCTCATCAGATAACGAGTATGAAACAATTTATGATTTTGGAGGTTTTCCCCCTGAGTTATACGAAATCAAATATCGTGCGAAAGGCTCTTCTCATATTGCATCTATTTTAGAAACAAAATTTAAGAACAAAGGTATTTCAGTCCATCATAATATGACGAGAGGTTTAGATCATGGTTCATGGACACTCCTGCACCGCATGTATCCAGAAGCAAATATTCCTGTCGTGCAAATATCAGTCAATCCATTCCTTTCTGCAAAAGAACAATTTGAAATTGGAGAAGCACTTAAAGGACTCGGACAAGAAGATATTTTAGTAATCGGGAGTGGCGTTACCGTTCATAATTTACGAGCACTGAAATGGAATCAAACTACACCTGAAAAATGGGCAATTGAATTTGATGATTGGATTATTAAACATATGCAGAATAACGATAAAGATGCATTGTTTAATTGGGAGAAAAATGCTCCTCATGCACAATTAGCAGTACCAAGAGCAGAACATTTTGTTCCTTTATTTATCGCTATGGGAAGTGGTGAAAATAGCGGTGAAGTCATTCACCGTAGTTACGAGCTTGGTACATTAAGTTATCTTTGTCTTCGATTTTAAAGAAAAGGATGAAGCACATGCTGCTTCATCCTTTTTCTTTTTCATTCACTTAGTTAACTAACTTCCAAATGTCGTTTCTCTGATACCTCTTCGTTCTTATTATGAAAATAAACCCAAATACACGCAATAAATAATAGTGAAGATGTAGAGAGGAAAACATATTGGAAACCTGCATGCGCTGCAATTTGTCCCCCGAGCACTGGACCAATCATATTTCCTAAAAACTGAAATGATTGATTATATCCAAATATTCGTCCCGTAACATGGGTTGGTGTATGTTGTTTTAGTAGAGTTTGTACGGAAGGTAATAATCCTGCTTGTGCGATACCTAATAAAAATCGAAGAATTAATAGTTGCCAAGCTGACGTTACAAATGCTTGCGGGATAAAAATAATTCCTGCAGCAAATAACGCTACAACTAACGTTTTTTGAGGACCGATATGATCTGATAATCTTCCTAGTCTTGGTGCTGCCAAAATAACTGCTAATCCTGTCGCTGACATAACTGCACCCGCAATTGTTTCAATATGTGTAGTATGAGGACCTACTAAATTTTTCACGTACAATGTAACAATTGGTTGAACTGACATATTAGCAAGTTGAATAATAAATGTTGTTACAAATAAACTAATAATTAAATGCTTCGCTGGGACCATCGTCCATACTTTTTTCGGCTGTGTTTTTTTTGCTTGAGCAGAGTGATTTTCTTCATGCAGGAAGAAAAAAACGATGAGAAAGGAAAGGAATAAAAAAGCTCCCGTAACAAGAAAGACATGACGCATTCCAATTAACTCAGACAAATAACCGCCAAGTAACGGGCCAAGTAACGAACCGCTCACACCACCAGTTGAAATTGTGGAAATCGCCCAACCTGAATGTTCTTTCGGAGTTTCTGCTGCAATAAATGTCATCGCTGTTGAAAGGAAACCAGATACTGCTCCCATTAAAAATCTTAGTGCGACTAGTTGATACACATCCGTTACAAACCCCATAAGCGTCATAATAATCGCCATACCGAGGCTAGCACGAATAAGCATCAATTTCCGTCCATGTATATCACCAAGCTTTCCCCATATTGGCGATACGATCGCACCCATTAAAAATGTTACACCAAATGCAAGTCCCGACCACTGTGCAATGCTTGAAGTGCCAGTTACTCCTAATTCCTCAATATAAAAAGATAAGAAAGGAATTACTAAACTCATACCGGCTGCAGTGGTAAAACAACCTAGCCAACAAATCATTAAATTCCGTTTCCAGCTGGCCATTTTCACACCTTCTTTCTTTAGATACCCATTCTACACCCTTTCTTGTAAAAAGTTTAGTAATTTGCTTTATATGCAAGATTTACTACAAAACCCGCTATTTTCTAGTAAAAAACACTACATCTCTACATCATTTTCATAATAAAACCAACTCCTCTATATGAAGTTGGTTACTTATTATCTATCGGTATTAAACGAGCATTACAATTTCTCTCGTAAAACTCAATGGGACCTGCTTGTCCAATAATCGCATATTCATATCCATCTTGCTTCATATTATATAAACAATGATGCAATAATTCTTTTCCTACACCTTTCACACGATTTTGTTTCGCTATGCCCATTGGACCAAACAAGCCTTTCTTTCCTCTCACTACATCGTAACAGGCGAAACCAACTATTACTTCCTCCTGCTGTGCAATATAGATAGGTAACTTTTCGTTATATGTCCGAAATCCATAATCAACCGACTGTAACCACCGTTCACCAAATTCATCCACTACAAATCGTGATAACTTATCAAAATCAGAAGGACTAACTCTTCTTACATGACAAAATAATGTATTATAAATAGATTTAAAACTATTTAAATCAACCGCTAAGTCTCTCGGTGCAGCTGTAATACGTAATATATCTTTTTGCATTTGTGTATGTATAAATCCACCAATATTTGTATCTACACGAAATAATGCATACATAACATGTCCTTCATTTACTACTACTTGCTGAAAGCGTTCCATACGTTTCTTCGCTATTTGTAAAATTTCTATCGCCTTATAAGATAGTTTATATTGCCCTATTTTTTTATACTCTTGATTATGTAAATCGAATTGTTTTCGTAACGAAAGTTTTTCTAAAAAATCTGGACCGACTTTGTGAAACAAATACATAAATAACTCAGCGCAAACTCCTGTACCTTCTTTACACATACCTATAAACAGATGGACTGGGTGAATTATGTTATACTCACTCTCTTTTGCTGCAATCTCCAATATTTTATGCACACGTTTTGTAAATTGAAATTCCTCCATATGTGTTTCCATCCTCTACTAATTTACTAACAAACCGTAACCATAAATAATTGAAACAATTACACCCACTACCAATATACCTGGAAGTAAATTTGCCACCTTGATTTTAATAATACTAAGCAAGTTCAATCCAATAGCAGATATCATAATGCCGCCCGTAGCCGTCATCTCCACTATAAATTTGTTCATTAATTCTTTCGAGACAAAACTATTAATTTGTGTTGCAAAAACTGCAATACCACCTTCATATAAAACAACTGGAATCGCCGAAAATACTACGCCAATTCCTAGAGTTGTCGTTAATATAATAGAAATAAATCCATCGATAATCGCCTTTGTAAATAAAATATCATGATTTCCGCGAATCCCACTGTCAAGTGCACCAAGTATCCCCATCGCGCCAATTGCAAAAATTAAAGTAGCTGTTACAAAACCTTCTGATATGCTACCTTTCCCTTTCGATCCAACTTTATTTTCTAGCCAATCCCCTAAATGTTTTAACTTTTCTTCTAATTGTAACCATTCTCCAATTACCGTACCAATCACTAAACTCAGTATGACAACAAGAAAGTTTTCACTTTTTAATGCCATTTGAAGCCCAAGCACAGTAACCGCTAAACCGATTGCGTGCATTATCGTCCCTTTCATACTTTCTGGAATCCTGCTAAATAATTTACCAAGTAAAGTACCAAATATAATACAAATTCCATTTACAACTGCTCCTAATATAACCATTTCTCATTCTTCACCCTTCGAATTCTTTATTTCTATATTTTGGTTTATACATTGATTTACAGGTTATCTATATGTTAACTTAATATTGAGAATATTAACAAATGTTTTCCACTACATAACCCGCTATTTTTTGTAACTTTAATTACCTTTAATAGATTCAGTGTTAATTTAATTGCGGGATAATATTAAAAGGGAAGGTATATATGAAAACTTTACTAAAACGATTTTTGTTAATAGCCTTTTTCATTACACCGATTGTTTTATTAATCAATTACTCTTTTATTTCAAAAGCAAAAGACAAACCCGATTTGCAAAACAAATCTAGTAAAACCGCTTCAAAAAGCGAAAAGAAAATAGAAGACCAAGAAATCACACTCACCTTCTCTGGTGATACAATGTTTGATTGGCAATTACGTCCTATAATCGAAAAGAATGGGGCTGATTACCCATTCCAACATGTGAAAGAAGAAATAAAAAAAGCTGATATTTCTTTTGTGAATTTAGAGTCGGCATTTACAACGAAAGAAAAGAAAGCACCTGGGCAACTGTTTTGGATTAAAAGTGATCCATCTACACTACAAGCTATTAAAAACACTGGATATGACATCGTAAATATTGGGAATAACCACACACTTGATTATGGGCAAGATGGATTATTAGATACGATTTCTCACGTAGAAAAATTAAAGTTCCCTTACATTGGAGCCGGAAAAAATGCGAAAGATGCATATACAGCACGAGAAATGACCGTAAAAGGGAAAAAGTTTAAATTTCTTTCCTTCGTTCGATTTATGCCTGATTCTAATTGGGTAGCTGGTGAGAATAAACCTGGCGTTGCGAATGGCTATGATTTAAATCTTGTAACAAAAACAATTAAAGAACAAAAACAAGATGCAGACTATTTAATCGTCTATATGCATTGGGGCGTTGAAAAATCAAATCGTCCGGTAGAATACCAAAAGCAATATGTACCTAAAATGGTTGAAGCAGGAGCTAACGCAATTGTCGGAAGCCATCCACATTGGTTACAAGGGTTTGAGTATTATAATAAAGTTCCTATCGCTTACTCATTAGGTAACTTTTTATTCCCGAGTTATGTGAATGGGAAAAGCGCTGAAACTGGCGTATTAACTTTAACTTTTAAAGGAAAGGATGTCCAAATGTCATTCAATCCTTATACCATTCGCAACAACCAAGTTTCCCCTGTAAATGAGGGAGAAAAGAAAAAAGCTCTTCAATATTTACAAACAATTTCAACTGATGTAGAAATTGATGATACAGGGAAAATAAAAAACAAACGAAACTAGACAGCTCAAGATCTATTTCTCTGTAATATACTTTACAGAATAGGTGATAAACATGCTGAAAGACTTATTAGAAAATGTAAGTTTGTTAGAAAACGTTTATAAAATGTCTATAGCAGTTCTACTTTTATGTTCCTTTTATTCTGTGAGACTATTTAAAAAATAAAGCGAGAGAGAAATCTTACTCCTTTTGAATTTACAATGTATGTAATCATTCGTATTGCGATACTCTTTTGGTTAGCTAGCTTTATTCTTCTTGAATTTAATGAGTACCTAGTTTAACTATAAAAAAGATAGAACAAGCACTATATTCAATCGCTTGTATCTATCTTTTTTATTTAGATGCTAACTCTTCCCTTCTATTAAATAAGCAAATCAAACAAAACAGGGTTTTTATTAAGCTCCATAAATTGAATATTATTTTCTTTAAAGCGAGTAATTAATTGCTCATAATCTCCTTTATGTTTTAATTCTACTCCGACTAATGCTGGACCATTTTCTTTATTATGTTTCTTAATATACTCAAAGCGCGTAATGTCATCTTCTGGTCCTAATCCTTTATCAAGAAATTCTCTTAGCGCACCTGAACGTTGCGGAAATTCAATGATAAAGTAATGTTTCAGTCCTTCATAAATGAGCGAACGCTCTTTCATTTCTTGCATTCTATCAATATCATTATTTCCACCACTTAGCGTACATACAACTGTTTTACCTTTTATTTCATCTCTATATAAATCAAGCGCTGCAATAGAGAGTGCACCAGCCGGTTCAGCTACAATCGCATTTTTCTTATACAGTTCTAAAATCGTCGTACAAACTTTCCCCTCTGGTACTAAAATAATATCGTCAATTACATCTTTACAAGTTTCAAATGTTAACTTTCCTACTTTTTTAACAGCTGCCCCATCAACAAAGCTATCTATTTTCTCCAATGCTACATTTTCATTTTGAAGAAAAGCCTCTTTCATAGATGCAGCTCCCATTGGCTCTACACCAATAACCTTTGTAGTAGGACTAACACCTTTTACATATGTACCAACTCCTGATGCTAATCCACCACCACCGATTGCTGTAAAGATATAATCAACCGGTTTCTCCATATCATGCATAATTTCAACTGCCACTGTCCCTTGACCAGCAACTACATACGGATCATCAAACGGATGAACAAATGTCATTCTATTTTCTTCACAATAACACTGTGCTTCTTGGAAAGAGCTATCGAATGTATCACCAACTAATACAATCTCTGCGAAATCACCACCGAAAAATTGTACTTGTGATACTTTTTGTTTCGGTGTTGTTGTGGGCATAAATATTTTTGACGGAATCTTCAATAAATTACACGTATAAGCAACTCCTTGCGCATGATTACCAGCACTTGCACAAACAACACCGTTTTGTAACTTTTCTTTCGGTAAACTTTGAATCAAATTGTATGCACCACGAATTTTGAAAGAGCGAATTAATTGTAAGTCTTCTCGTTTTACATAAACGTCACAATCATATTTCTCAGATAAAACTGTATCACGTTGTAACGGTGTTTTAATAACGATATCTTTCATGCAATTATGGGCCATTAAGATATCTTCAATTTTCACTCTCTCCTTTACCTTTTGCACCATTATATATCATCCTTATCTCTTTTAAATTGGCTCAATCAAAATGTGGGATTTTCAGAACAGCCCCTGTATTCGCCGATGTTACCATTTGTGCATAACGTCCAAGCCAGCCAGTTTTCACTTTTGGTTCTGGTCGTTTCCATTCTTTTTTACGCTTTTCTAATTCCTCATCACTCACCCTTACTTCTAGCAAGCGTTCTTCAACATCAATACATACAATATCCCCTTGTTCAAGAAGTGCAATCATCCCGCCCGCTGCTGCTTCTGGTGAAATATGTCCTACTGAAATTCCACGTGAAGCTCCAGAAAAACGTCCATCTGTTAATAATGCAACCTCAGCACCTAATCCCATTCCAGCAATTGCTGATGTTGGGGCTAACATTTCTGGCATACCAGGGCCACCTCTTGGTCCTTCATAACGAATGACAACTACATCTCCTTTTTTCACTTTCCCAAGCATAATACCCGCAAGTGCCTCATCTTGTGAATTAAAAATAACGCAAGGCCCTTCAAAACGCTTTACCTCTGTTGCACCGCTTTTAATAACCGCTCCATCTTTAGCAAGATTTCCTTTTAATATACGTAAGCCCCCCTCTTCACTATGAGGGTTTTCGAGAGAGTGAATAACCTCCTTATCTTTAATCTCTGCCTCAGCGATATTTTCTCTTAATGTTTGCCCAGTAGCAGTTATTCGATCAAGATGAAGTACTCCTTCTTTCCGGCTCATCTCTTTCAAAATTGCACTAATCCCGCCCGCACGATCAATATCTTCCATATGCCAATTTGAGGCTGGACTTACTTTACATAAATGAGGTACACGTCTTGAAACTGCATCAATACGGTTCATATCATAATCTAGTCCTGCCTCTTGTGCGAGTGCTAGCGTATGTAATACTGTATTCGTTGATCCACCCATCGCCATATCAAGTGCAAAAGCATCGTCAATTGCTTCTTCTGTTACAATATCACGCGGCTTAATATCTCTTTCAATTAAAATTTTCAATTTCTCTGCTGCTTGTTTAATTAACTCTTCACGTCTTGGATCAATTGCTAAAATACTCCCGTTACCAGGAAGAGCTAAACCTAATACTTCACATAAACAATTCATAGAGTTCGCGGTAAACATACCCGAACAAGAGCCACAAGATGGACAGCCATGATCTTCAATATCTTTTAATTCTTCTTCTGAAATTTTCCCAGATTGATAAGCTCCTACCCCTTCAAAAACAGAGCTTAAATCAACAACTTCTCCTTTTGACGTTTTTCCAGCCGCCATCGGGCCGCCTGAAACAAACACAGTCGGAATATTAATACGTAGTGCAGCCATCATCATACCTGGTGTAATTTTGTCACAGTTTGGGATACAAATCATGCCGTCAAACCAGTGTGCATTTACAACCGTTTCTACTGAATCTGCAATAATTTCACGACTCGGAAGAGAATAACGCATACCGATATGTCCCATCGCAATACCATCGTCAACTCCAATTGTATTGAATTCGAATGGTACCATACCTGCCGCGCGAACTGCCTCTTTTACAAGTTTCCCAAACTCGTTCAAGTGTTTATGCCCTGGAATAATTTCAATAAAAGAATTACAAATCGCTATGAAAGGTTTATCAAAATCTTCATCTTTCAAACCAGTTGCTTTTAATAAACTACGGTGCGGTGCTTTATCAAAACCTTTTTTAATCATGTCACTTCTCATCTTGTCAAATCCCCTCTTACATATTTTTCATTTATACTCTCTTACTCTATTTCTTTACTAATTCTTTCGGTGCATGAATCCAGCTCATCATTTCACGAAGCTCTGCTCCCACTTTTTCTAATTGATGATTTTGTTCTGCTTTTTTCATTGCGTTATACGTCGGACGCCCTGCTTGATTTTCTAAAATCCATTTCTTCGCAAATTCACCTTGCTGAATTTCTGTCAGAACACGCTTCATTTCCTTCTTCGTTTCATCTGTAACAATTCTCGATCCTGTTACATAATCTCCAAACTCTGCCGTATCTGAAATAGAATGGCGCATAGTCGTTAATCCACCTTCGTACATTAAGTCAACAATTAGCTTTAATTCATGCAAACATTCAAAGTATGCAATTTCAGGACGATATCCACCTTCCGTTAACGTTTCGAACCCGGCCTTCACAAGTGCAGTTACCCCGCCGCAAAGTACAGCTTGCTCACCAAATAAATCCGTTTCGGTTTCTTCTTGGAATGTCGTTTCAATTACCCCCGCACGTGTACACCCTACACCTTTTGCATACGCCAGTGCTACATGTAGCGCTGTTCCCGTCGCATCTTGATGCACTGCGACTAATGCTGGAACACCATTTCCTTCTTGAAATACACGGCGAACGAGATGACCTGGACTTTTTGGCGCGACCATCGCTACATCTACGTAACTTGGCGGATTAATTTGTCCGAAGTGAATGTTAAATCCATGTGAGAAAAGTAACATTTGTCCTTCACGAAGATTCTCTTCTACCTCTGCTTTATACACATGAGCTTGCTGTTCATCTGGCAATAACATTTGTACAACTTGTGCGGTTCGAACCGCTTCTGAAACAGACATTACTTCAAATCCATCCGCTTTCGCTACTTCATACGACTTACCAGGACGAACACCAACTACAACCTCTACACCAGAATCACGTAAATTTTGTGCTTGCGCATGACCTTGTGATCCATAACCAACTACTGCAACAGTTTTTCCTTGTAATAACTCTACATTTGCATCTTTTTCATAATATGTTTTCATATTCCATACACTCCTTATAATTTATTTACTTGCAGAACATCAATTAATTTTTTCAACTGACTAACAAGTAATGTCGCTTCATTTTCAGTACAAACTGCTGTGAGTTTCATTTCAGAAACACCACTAGTATCTCTTTCTTTTAAATGTAAAGAAGAAATATAATAACCACGCCGAGCAAAAATCCCACTTATACGTAATAAGACGCTTGGCTCGTTATGAATAACGAGTGAAAAAGTATGACTCATTCTTCCCACCTCTTCATAATCATTTCGTTATTCCCTTTGTTTGGCGGAACCATCGGAAATACGTTTTCACCTTCTTCTACACAAAAATCAACTACGACAGGACCTTCATAAGCAAATGCTTCTAACATCACTTGTTTTGCCTCGGTTGAATTTGTTGCTCTTAATCCCTTTACTCCATAAGCTTCTGCTACTTTCACAAAATCTGGTGATCCAATTTTTGATTCTGATAAACGATTTTCATAAAACATTTCTTGCCATTGCCTTACCATCCCTAAAAATTTGTTATTTATGATAAATACTTTTACAGGGATATTATTTTCAGCAATTGTTTGTAGTTCTTGAATGTTCATTTGAAAAGAAGCGTCACCTGCAATACAAATGACAAGTTCTTCTTTTTTAGCTAGCTGAGCACCGATTGCTGCTGGAAAACCAAACCCCATCGTTCCTAATCCTCCAGAAGTAAGGAACGTCCGAGGTTTTCTTGCTTTATAGAAGTGAGCAGCCCACATTTGATGCTGTCCTACTTCTGTTGTGACAATCGCTTCACCATTCGTTAATTCACTTACTAAGTTGATCACATGCTGTGGTTTTAACTCAGATTCTTTTTGCTTATAAGAAAGTGGATATTCTTCTTTCCATGCCTTTACTTTCTGAAGCCATTCGTCTGTTTGTGTATAAATAGACATATGTAACAACATGTGTAACGCTTTTTTCACATCACCAACAATCGGATGCTCTACAGTTACATTTTTATGAAACTCAGAAGGATCAATATCAATATGTACTTTTTTCGAGTTCGGAGAAAAAAGTTCTAATTTTCCTGTTACACGATCATCGAAGCGAACACCTAATGCAAGTAGTAAATCACATTCTGTTACCGCCATATTAGCAGCGTATGTCCCATGCATACCAAGCATCCCTAGAAACAATGGATCTCCCGGTGGATATGCACCAAGTCCCATTAAAGTTGAAACGACTGGAATACGGTTCTCCCTTGCGAATTCGAAGAGTTCATCGGATCCACCTGAATGAATGACACCTCCTCCAATATAAAGAAGTGGACGCTTTGATTTTGAAATTGCTTTAGCCACCTCTCTAAGTTTCATGCTGTCTGGTACAAGTTCTGGTTTGTACCCCGGAATATCAACTTCTTCATTAAAGAAACTGGTGACTTTTGCATTTTGAACATCTTTTGGAATATCGATTAATACTGGTCCCGGTCGTCCGCTTTTGGCGATGTAAAAAGCTTCTTGCACAACTTGTGATGCATGATTTACATCACGAACTTGGTAATTATGCTTCGTAACAGGTACTGTAATTCCGACAACATCCGCTTCTTGAAATCCATCTTTACCAATTAAAGGCGTCGCAACTTGACCGGTAATGACAACTAAAGGAATCGAATCCATATAAGCGTCTGCTAAGCCCGTAACTAAATTTGTCGCCCCTGGGCCAGAGGTAGCAAAGACTACCCCGACCTTTCCAGAAACTCTCGCATATCCTTCAGCCGCATGAATGGCAGCTTGCTCATGACGAGTTAAAACATGTTTCAAACCACTTTCGTATAACGCATTGTATACTGGTAAAATCGCTCCGCCTGGATAGCCGAAAACGGTCGTTACACCCAATTTCTTCAAACATTGAATCACGTGCCCAGCGCCTGTCATTTCTTCATACTGTAACTTCTCATACGCTGTATACTGCTGCTTCATTTCCATTAACTCCTCTCCTTATTTATGCTAAGCTTTCCGTCAGCCCGGGAACACGTACTCCTCTTTCTCTCGTTAATTTTTTAAATTCTTCGGTCAATTGTTTCGTTACACTTCCTGGTTTCCCATCTCCAATTTCTCTCGAATCAACTTTTACAACTGGAATTAACTCCGCTGCTGTTCCTGTTAAAAATACTTCATCCGCTACATATACATCATGGCGAGTGAACGGTCTTTCCTCACACGGAATACTCAGTCGCTCACATAGCTCGATAACACTATTTCTCGTAATACCTTCTAATGCTCCTAAATAGGATGGCGGGGTTAATACTTTTCTATCTTTCACAACGAAAACATTATCACCAGAACCTTCACAAACATATCCTTGTTGATTTAACATAAGAGCCTCTAACACTCCTGCTTGTGCTGCTTCAATTATCACAAGTACGTTATTTAAATAATTCATTGACTTAATACGTGGATCTAACGCATCTGGCGTATTACGTCTTGATGCAACAGATACAACGCTTAGCCCATTATCATAAAATTCTTGTGGGAATAACTTTAATTGTTCTGCAATGATAATTACGCTCGGCTTCACACAACTTCTCGGATCGAGCCCTAAGTCACCTTTTCCTCTTGAGACAATTAAGCGAATGTAAGCATCAGTATATTCGTTTTTTTGGAGTGTATGTAAAACTGCTTCTTCCATTTCTTCTACCGTCATTGGAATTGTTAGTAAAATAGATTTCGCTGATTCATACAATCGTTTCACATGTTCTTTTAAACAAAATACATTTCCTCCGTAACTACGAATCCCTTCAAATACACCGTCTCCGTATAAAAAACCGTGATCATATACTGAAACAACTGCCTTTTCTTTTTCTACAAATTCCCCATTCATGTAAATGTACTGGTTTCCCATCTCACATCGCTCCTCTTTTTTTCTCTATTTTTTGCAACCTATTTCTACATCGATTGCTGAGATGAGTATTTTTAACAGAATATTCAGTATATAAACCTTAAAAATATACTCGTCTCAACAATCGATTACTTACATACTTGTAGCAATCCATTGCTGAGACGAGGGAATCGTGGTACCACTCAGCTTCCTTATACTTCTCACGAAATATAAGCTCTGCAAGTCCAATTAGACTTTTGTTTTTCTATCGGGAACAACCCCGCTACTTTTTACTAGTTTTCAAAAGTAGTGCTCCAAGGTGATTTTCAATGAGTGAATTGTTACCACCCTCACAGCCTCGGGGCAGCTCTCTGAAACAATCTTTATCATTTACTCTCCTCTTCTACGCATTCTCTTCTTCTATTTTTAAAAATAAAAACTCTCGCCTCAGCAATCAACTACTACAATTTAGTAGCTTTGATTGCTGAGGCGAGAGTTTCGCGTTACCACTCAGCTTCCTTATACTTCTCACGAAATATAAGCTTTGTAGGTCCAATCAGACCTCCGTCCTTTTACCGGAGACGATGCCGCCGCCCTCTACTCAGTTTCCCTTTCGCAAGCGATGCTCCGAGGTGATCTTCAATGATTCGATTGTTACTACCCTCACAGCCTTGGAGTAGCTCTCTGAAACGATCATAATCATCTACTTTCCTCTTCTTTGCATATACAACATATAAAATTAGAAAATTCTTAATTAACTTTTATTTGTTACACGTATTATAGGACGTTGTTCTTTTCGTTGTCAACATGTTTTTTCAAAAAAATCAAAATTCATTCTATTTATTTTTTCTCAAATCAAAATTGGAATGCATTACTTACATACACTCATATATTACTTAAGTATGTTTGCATTACTACATAAAGAAAAACTTATAAAGTTTATGAGGAGATGAGGAAACTATGTTAAAAGGGAAAGTAGCGTTAGTTACAGGAGCAAGCCGAGGAATTGGACGAGCAATCGCTAAACGTTTAGCAAATGACGGTGCATTGGTTGCTGTTCATTACGGTAATCGAAAAGATGACGCTGAAGAAACTGTTCATGAAATTCAATCAAATGGTGGCCAAGCTTTTTCTATCGGCGCAAATTTAGAATCCTTACACGGTGTAGAAAACCTTTATAAAGCTTTAGATACTGAATTACAAAAGCGCACTGGTGAAACACAATTTGATATTTTAATAAACAATGCTGGCATTGGTCCTGGTGCTTTTATTGAAGAAACGACTGAACAATTTTTTGATAGAATGTTTTCAGTAAATGCAAAAGCACCATTCTTTATCATTCAACAAGCACTGCCACGTTTACGTGACAATAGCCGAATTATTAATATTTCATCCGCTGCCACCCGCATTTCTTTACCTGATTTTGTTGCATATAGTATGACGAAAGGCGCTATTAATACAATGACTTTTACGCTAGCAAAACAGCTTGGAGCACGAGGAATAACGGTGAATGCAATACTTCCAGGATTTATTAAAACAGATATGAATGCAGAACTCTTGAGCGACCCGATGATGAAGCAGTACGCTACTACTATTTCCGCTTTCAATCGCTTAGGTGAAGTAGAAGACATTGCCGATACTGCTGCATTCCTTGCTTCTCCAGACAGCCGCTGGGTTACTGGACAATTAATTGATGTGAGCGGAGGATCTTGTTTGTAAAAAACATATATTTTCAAATCTTTTTTATTGCGCAATAAAACAATTTATATAATACTATATAAAACATATACATTTAGGAGGATTACAGCAATGTCCGAAAAAACATACGAACTCGCAACCTTCGCAGGCGGTTGCTTTTGGTGCATGGTAAAACCATTTGATGAACTTCCTGGTATTCATAAAGTACTTTCTGGCTATGCAGGAGGTCATGTAGAAAACCCAACATATGAACAAGTAAAAGCTGGAACATCTGGACATTTAGAAGTTGTTCAAATTACATTCGATCCTTCTATTTTTCCTTATCAGAAATTACTAGACTTATATTGGCCACAAATCGATCCAACTGATGATGGCGGACAATTTTTTGACCGTGGTCCATCTTATCGTACCGCTATTTTTTATCATAACGAAACACAAAAAGGGCTTGCTGAAAAATCAAAACAAGCTCTTGCAGAAAGCGGTATGTTTAAAGATCCAATCGTGACTGAAATTCGTCCTGCTGCACCTTTTTACGAAGCAGAGGAATACCACCAACATTTCTATAAAAAGAATCCAGAGAAATATGCTACTGAGCAAAAAGAATCTGGGCGTGAAGACTTTATAAAAGAAAATTGGCAAAAAAAATAATAAAAACGCATCGTGCTTTTTTAGTACGTTGCGTTTTTATTTTTGATAAAAGTACCATACAATTAACAGAACAATTGCTGTTAGTGACCAAAGTACTATCTCGTTTTTCACTCTATTCTTTTTCTTAGTCATTTCATTCCCTCCTAATAACTATTAAACATATTCAATTTTTTCTTTGTTTAATTGTCCATCTTATATACGTGAATACATCCTTACAAATTCTAATAGCAAGACCACCAATAATTCCGATTGCAATGGAAATTACTAGCATCTGTCCAAAACTAAAAGAATTTGTGTACATTATGTAGAGAACGATACATATAAGTAAAACATCCGGTAAAGAAAGTAAAAACCTTTTAAGCATTCCTTTATCTCCTCTATACTTTTTAATTTATATCTTCTACTGTAATTTTGAAATAAAATTTGTTCAAAAATTCCATTTACACCCTCATTTTATGAAAAATAATAAGAATCCCTTTTCAAAAGAGATTCTTATTCAGCAGATTTAAGTTTAATTATTTTCTACATATCCTATTCCATAATTACTCCTAAAATAGAATAATATTACTAATGATTTATTGTAAATTGACTATTTGCCAGGTAACCGAATGTCGCGCCAGCTAACTACATCGCATTGGCCAAATTCATTATTACCTACCGCGATCACCGTGCCGTCTGATTTTAGTCCGACTGTATGTGCACAACCAGCCGCTATCGCTACAATATCTCTCCAATCACTTACGTTACATTGACCATACTCATTCCAACCCACTGCCACCACGGTACCGTTTGATTTAAGTCCGATTGTATGATTCGTACCAGCCACTATTGCTACAATATCTCGCCAGCCACTTACATCACACTGGTTATGTTTATCATTCCCCACTGCTGTCACCGTACCGTCTCGTTTAAGACCAACAGTATGAAGATACCCAGCCTTGACCGCTACAATACCTCGCCAGCTACTTACATTGCATTGACCATATCGATTATTCCCCACAGTCGTCAATGTGCCGTCCAATTTAAGACCGACTGTATGCCAGTCACCCGCTGTGACTGCCACAATACCTTGCCAACTGCTTACATTGCATTCTCCTTCTTTATTTCGGCCCACCGCTACTACCGTGCCATCCGATTTCAGGCCAATAGTACGACGCCACCCTGCCGCAACCGCTACAATATTATGCCAATCGTTTACATCACATTGTTCATGCTTATTCCAACCCAGTGCTACCGCAGTACTGTCACATGTAAGACCGATTGTATGAGCATTACCCGTGTTCGTTGCCATATGAACATTGCCCACTGCGACTGCTTCAATATCTCGCCAGCCACTTACATTACATTCCCCTTCTTTATTCCGGCCCACCGCTACTACCGTGCCATCCGATTTCAGGCCAACTGTATGACAACGCCCCGCCGCTATCATATCTTTGGGCCATCGCTTCACTTTTTCTTTCGATAAAAGGTAATCCATGTTTTACCTCCTTGCATATAAGCAACTGTATCATAATAGATATTTTTATCAAATTTCATTATAAATCTACATTTACAAAGAACGCTTATTTTACTTCTTCAAAAAATAAAAACCTCCAGTTTAAATACTAGAGGTTTTCTCGTTATTTCTTCAATCGCTCAATAAAATCATGTAATTTATCAAGTGACTTCATATTCTGATTGCAAGCTACACCATCTTTGCAAATGTAGTTTCCCTTTTTAATGAAAGTTCCTGGTACATCGCCTTTAATTTCAACTAAAAACATTCCTACTTCTTCATGTCCATGACATAACGAACAAATGCTTTTTTTATTTAAACTTTGGAACGTTCCTTGCAGACCAACAAATTTATTTTTATCATTTTTCGCTATAATAAATTTCCTGCTTGACCCCTTATCAATCCAGCTTAAATAAGATATTTCTTTCATATCCATTTCTTCCATATCAGGAAGTTTTAACTTTTTCGCTTTAGGAAATAATTTTTTTAATGTTTGTGCTGTAACTTCTTGAAACGGAATTACATACGGATTTATTTTCATTAAAAATGATTCTGCATCTTCTCTATTTTGAACTGTTAATACCGTATCAATTAACTCTTTCTGTTCATCCGTTAAATTCTCAAATACATGTATTATCTTTTCAATCGCAAGCGATTTTAACGCTTGAATTACACCTCTATCATTTGCCGTTGCATGCCCGTTTGCTAAAATATAAGCTTGTGATTTTATAAAATTATATTGATCACTTCTAATAAACGCTTCCATCTTTATCACTCCATACAAATTGTTGATCTAGTTTTATTGTATACAATGATTACATTTTTTGATATGTAAAAGATAACTTAGAAACAAACATTACATATATCACTTATTCTCTACCGCTGCATTTCCTGACAAAAGAAGCCATCATCTGTTTTCCATTCCGCATATAATACGTCTTCAAATTTAGTAATTCCTTTTTGCTTTATTTGTTTATAAAGCCATCCTTCATCAAATCCCGCTTCCCTCAAATTATCCTTAACTACTTTTCCATCACTAATTAATGAAATTGGTAAGTATACAGGCTTATGTTTTAAACTTAAATCATTTATAGTAGGAGATTCGTATTTACTTTTTTTCAGAACGCTTATGTTTCCGTTCGGTTCCAATATCATATATTCAACTTCTCGGATTGAAAATATATCTTTTTGTTGCCTAAGCATTTGTTGTAATTGGTTTATATCCAAATGATTTACGCTTAATTGTTCACGATCAATCTTTCCGTTACGAATAATAATTGAAGGATACCCTTCAAAAAACCTTCTTGTTCCTCTTACTTTTTGTGTTATCACTTCTATAGTATAAATTAAAATTACCCAAACAAATACTGAATATAAAATAGACCATACTTTAATTTTAGGATCATATATTGAATTTCCAACGAGCTCACCTAGGACGATTGCAGAAATAAAATCAAATGGCGTTAGCTGAGATATTTGTGTTTTCCCTAATATTTTTGTAGCAATTAATAGAACAAAAAAACCAACTAAAAGCTCTATCGTTATTTGTCCAATATGATTCATATATGTTCACCTTTCTACTTTTCAAGTGCTCTGTATACCATTTAATAAAAAAACGGCACATTTTTTCTATTATCATGCCCGTTCACACCTCATATATCCAATACACATAAAACAAAAAGAGTCTGATTCAAAGTAATATATGAATCAGACTCTTTTCCTCTTATTTAGAATACACAATCTTTTTAATCGTTTCCCCAGAAAGAAAATATTCTTCTGCAAGTTGATGAATAGCAATCCCACTTTTAAACGCTTCTTTAATTGCTTTATTTCTTTCATCTAGTTGTTTTCTTCCGCCAGATCGTGTACCCCATTTATAATGTTTCGTTTCTTGTTTCGGAATGTAAATTGTTTCACCTTGTATATACTTTTGAATTTCAGTAATTAAACTCTCTGGTAAAACAGCATTAGCTTTTACGTATTTCATTTCTGCTCGCCCCTTATTTTTTATGGTTCATTTCAATAAGGTGCAAAGCCAAATATAAAAAATGATACGAGCTCATATAGGCGATTGTATATTACTTGTCTACCTCACGCAAAGTATCGCCATTTCCATACTTGGCTTTGCATGAGACGTTGCAGTGTCTGGCAATTGAATTATAATCGCCATATAAACACCTCCTAATATACCTTTTGCATTTTATTATATGATAAATTCCTTCTCCTTGCATCCACACCCTTCTTAAAGCACGAAATTACTTAGTTTGATATAATACTTTTTAACTGAATTAAAAATCATTGTGAGGTTACATTATGAAGAAAAAAATTATCATTACAATCGTTACACTATTCTTTATTATCACGGCATTATTCGGAACATACAAATTTATGAACGCAAGAAGCTTTCAATTATTTGGAGATTTAACACAACGCGTAGAAACAAATGAAAAAGTGATTGCTTTAACTTTTGATGATGGCCCTACTAACAATGTAAAACAAATATTACCGCTACTAGATAAATACAACGCTAAAGCTACTTTCTTTTTAATTGGAAATGAATTAGAGCAAAATTTATCGTTAGGAGAAGCTATCGCGCAATCTGGGCACCAACTCGGAAACCATACATATTCTCATAATAGAATGGTTTTCAAAACACCTTCTTTTATTAAAGATGAAATAGAAAAAACGAATTCATTAATCCGCCAAACAGGATTTACAGACGAAATTGATTTTAGGCCCCCTAACGGTAAGAAGTTAATAGGGCTGCCATATTATTTAAATAAAAACAATATCGAAACAATCACATGGGATCTTGAGCCCGATACTTTTTATAAATCTGCGGCTGATAAAATTAAATACGTTAATAAAAATGTAAAACCAGGTTCTATCATTTTACTGCACTCTATGTATGATGAGTCAAATGAAAATTTACAAACGATTGAAGGTATTTTAGATTCTTTATCTAAGAAGGGCTATCAGTTCGTAACAGTAAATGAATTGCAAAAAAGAGCAAAATAAAAAGGTAGCGTATCTTTGTATGATACGCTACCTTTCTTTTTATATAATGCCAAGTACATTTAAGAATACGATAATAATCGCAATTGGTGCGATATAACGAAGTAAGAATAACCATAATACGAATAGTTTATAACCTTTATTTTTACTTACACCTAGCTCTTTCATTAATACATCTTTCTTCATTTTTAAAGGAACAAAGATAGAAACTAATAATACACCAAGTGGCATTAATACGTTACTTACTGCATAGTCCGCTAAATCAAAGACTGTCTTCCCGAAAATCTTCAGATCACTTAATATACCGAATGATAATGCTGATGGTACCCCAACAACGAAGATTAATAACCCTACGATTAAGGCCATTTTTTCACGTTTCCCTTTACCTTTTGATGTTAACGATGCAACACTAATTTCTAACATCGAAATTGCTGATGTAATCGTAGCGAAGAAGAATAGTAATAAGAAAACGATGAAGAATAATTTTCCGAATGCCATTTTACTGAAAATAGCTGGCAATACGATAAATAATAGTCCTGGTCCTTGAGATGGTTCCATCCCAAATGCGAACACAACTGGGAAAATTGCAAGTCCTGCAAGTAATGTAATAACAAGAGTTAAGGCTACGATAGAAAATGCTGAACGTGGTAAGCTTTCTTCTTTCGGTAAGTATGAGCTATACGTTACCATAACGGCTACCCCAACAGATAATGAGAAGAACGATTGCCCCATTGCGTATAAAATAACTTCTGATGTTACATGTGAGAAATCAGGTTGTAAGAAGAAACGAACGCCTTCTCCAGCACCATCTAACGTAAGTGCACGAACGATTAATACAAAGAATAAAACGAATAGTGCTGGCATGAAATATTTATTTACTTTTTCAACACCATTTTGTACACCTTTACTTACGATGAAAATAGTAATAAGGATGAATAATAGCTGTGATCCAACTGCTAAATATGGATTGGAAATGATTTCACCAAACGTAGCTTCGTATGCTCCATTTCCTTCCCATAGTCTACCTGTAATTGCATTCCATAAATATAATAAAATCCAGCCTCCTACAACACTGTAGAAAGAAAGTAATATGAAACATGTTACAATTCCTAATTTACCTAACCAAGGCCATAACGTTTTAGGAGCAATCTCTCTATATGCATCGACAGCCTCTTTTTGTGTACTTCTTCCAATAACAAATTCAGCTAATAATAGCGGTAAACCAATTAATAATGTGAAACCGATGAAAATTAGGAAGAACGCTCCGCCTCCTCCAATGCCGGCCATATATGGGAATTTCCAAATCGCCCCAAGACCAATTGCCGAACCTGCTGCAGCTAATACGAAACCTAATTTCGATGTCCATTGCTGTGAATTCATTTGTTAATCTCCTCTCTATCTCTTTTTCTTTGTTACAATTCGGTATTTATATTGTTCTATCAATACTCTTTTCTAATACGTTCACTTCCTCCCTAATAATAAAAAAACGCCCCTACGTAAATACGTAGGGACGACAAAATTATCGCGGTACCACCCTAGTTGTGAAGAACACTAAGAAACCACCTAAATAAAAACGCCCCTACGCAAAAACGTAGGGACGATAAAATATCGCGGTACCACCCTAGTTATGAAGCCACACCAAAGTTAGGACCTAAATAAAAAACGTCCCTACGTAAATACGTAGGGACGATAAATATCGCGGTACCACCCTAGTTGTGAAAAAATCTTCACCACTTTATTTGATAACGGTATAAACTACCGTCTTTCATTTCCTCAAAATATGAGATTTATGAAAGATGCTCCAGGACGAACTTCATGAATAATCTATATACTGATTCACACCAACCATCAGCTCTCTGAAATAGGGAGATATTCACTACTATACCCTTTCATTGCCCAAATATTATTTTCCGAATTGATTACTATCATTTTTATCACACATTAAAAATAGTGTCAACTTATATTTCGAATTTTTATGTATTACAATCTATTTAAAAATTCGAAATATAAGTTTTAGTTTAGAAAACAAGTAGCTTAGTACATAACGAATTCTAACAGGCAATAGAAAAAGAATTACGTATTATTGATACTTATTCAATAATACAAATCATCTAGAAACATAACCTGTCTCTCTGTATTCATTTTTTAAGAGTTTGATGGATACCAAGAAAATTTCGCATCACTATCCAGTGGTCTATTTTTCGTTTCTTCTTTAATTACACGAAACCATTCATTTAGAATTTGATTTTTGGGCAATTGAGCAGCAAGGCTATCTTCCCAAATTATATGTGAGAACCAGGCTTTCGTTTCCCATTCAAACTGCAATTGTGCGAACGAAATTATAGGGTGATCAGCTCCACGAAATTGCTCATTTACTGCATTTGAAACTTCTGGAGCTTGCGGTAACAACTCGTTCTGAATTCTATTTCTTATCGTCTCATTTTCTAGCTGATCCCAGAAATACAATTGCCCATTTATTTGATAAAAAATATCAAATGAAGCCTCACCTTTCTTCAAATTCAATAACACGAAGGCACGTTCCACATCATTGTCAGCCGCTTTTACAGCATTAACAATTATATTTTGTGCCATTGATACCCAGTAACTAGTCGCTTCCTCTACCGGTGATTCAACATACAATTCTTCACTTAATTCATGAAGAGTAGCTTCTTGCTCATTTACTTTTTCAACTTTTTTAAAAAACCTATTAAAAAACCCCATAACTTCCCCCTTATTACTATTTTCTATTTCACAAAATAAAAAATAGATTTTTCTTGCTCATCCACATTTACTCCTGGCGCGTATGTATGAACTTGTTGCAACACTTCTTCTATTAGCAACTCTAACTCCTGCACACTTTTTTCTGGATTCCCTATTAATGTGTCCGCCATACGTTCATATAATTTTTCAGGTTTAATAGTCATTCGTTCCACATTATTAGGCATCCATTTAAACGCTGGATGATGTACGTACATTTTATTCAAACCAAATAAAACACCGAATATGTTCCTTTGTACTTCGCAAATAACGTCATAAAGCATAAGCCAATCTTTCCGTTTTAAAAGCGCCTTTCGATTGTGCCAACGATTACTTAACCATAGATTTTCTGAAATCATCCGTTTTGCTAGTTCATCTGAATATGCCGCTACTTTTTCTTTTAATTCATTCACTTTCCCTTCTCCATACAAACTAACACCATCATGAATGGATGATACAATACATTGTTTTTCATAACTTATATCATATTGATCCACCACATCCGAAATCACTTTCTCTACTGTCTCTGTTAAAAAGTTACTAATCTCTAATTTAATTCCCTCTTTCGTTAAATACGTTTCCGACCATTCTTCTTCCTCATACGGATGATACGATAATATTGTCCCATCAATATGATGAATAGGGGCCCTACGATCCTCATCTTCTGGCGGTGTTGACCATAAAATATGTAATTCTATATCTGAATGTTCATCTTCAAGCTTTCTAGCTACTGAACCCGCTAAAATAATAGCTTCTACTTTCGGATTTTTCCTATAAATCTCTGACATCTCTATCGCTTTCTCTTTTAATCCCATTTCATTTCCCCCTAAAATTGCAGTAATCCCCTATATTTCATTTATCTATTTCGATATTACAGCTTGCATTACCTTTTCAAATTCCTACTTAATCATATTTGTATCCAATAGCGCTGAATAACTTCACCAGTACGAGAAGAAACTACTTCATTTTCTAACACACCTCCAACCTTTTGAATCGTTTTAGCAGAACCGATATTGGATTTATCGCAAGTTATTAATACTTTCTGCAATCCTAATTTTTGCGCTTCAGCTAATGCAAGTTGTAGTTGTTTCGTAGCGTAACCGTGGCGACGTTTATTCGGATGGACACTATATCCAATATGACCGCTTTCCCGTAATAATTCTGGATTTAATCTATGTCTAATATTCACAAAACCTATAAGTTCCCCTTTTTCAAAACTTAAAAACTGACTAGACGGCACTCGATTAGCTAGTAAATTTTCTCCTAGTTCTTGTTTACTCACTTTTTCAAACCATTCATCAAGAGAATCAAAGTTTTGTAAAGAACTACTTCCATGTGGTTGTTCCCCTGAGTGTAAAAACGCTTGTCTATACGCCGTAATATGCTCACTATATTCATGGATTGGTTTTAATAGTTTCATTGTTCTTCTCCCCCTCTTCATTCCATAAAACAAACACCTTAATAGCAGCTACTCACTATTAAGGTGTTTCTATCCTTTTTATTCAAATAACCCCATGCTTAAATAACGTTCACCTGTATCAGGCGCAATACATAAAACTTTTTTACCAACGCCTAGGCGTTTCGCTATCATGATTGCAGCGTAAACAGATGCTCCAGAAGATGGCCCAACTAATAATCCTTCTTGTCTAGCTAAGTTTCTCATTGTCGTTAAAGCCTCTTCATCTGCAATTTGAATAATTTCGTTATACACTTCTGTATTTAAGTTTTTCGGAATAAATCCTGGGCTTGTTCCTACTAGTTTATGAGGACCTGGTACACCACCGGATAAAACGGGAGATCCTTTCGGTTCCACTACTGCAATATATAAGTTTGGCAATTTCTCTTTTAACGTTTCACCAGTCCCTGTAATCGTTCCGCCTGTTCCTGCCGTTGCAACAAAAGCATCAAGCTCTCCATCCATTTGTTCGTAAATTTCAAGTGCAGTCGTATAACGGTGAATATTCGGATTAGCTGGATTTTCAAATTGTTGCGGGATAAAACTATTAGGTATTTGTTTTTGCAGTTCTAACGCCTTCGCAATTGCTCCTGGCATTCTTTGTTCTGCTGGTGTTAAAACTACTTCTGCTCCGTATGCTTTCAATAAATTAATACGCTCTTTTGACATATTATCTGGCATAATTAAAATCGCTTTATACCCTTTAGCTGCTGCATTCATCGCTAAACCAATCCCTGTATTCCCGCTTGTCGGTTCAATAATTGTATCTCCTGGTTTGATGAGACCATTTTCTTCTGCAACGTGAAGTAAATTATAAGCAGCACGGTCTTTCACACTGCGCGATGGATTAAACATTTCTAGTTTCACATACACATCTGCTGCGTCTTCCGGAATAAATTTAGATAATCGGACGACAGGTGTATCTCCTATTAATTCCGTAACGTTTTCACACAATTTCATAGCGCATCCCCTATTCTATCGTTTTCTTATCACTTGGCAGTAACCATGAAGTGAGTCCAATTAATGGTAGACAACTACATAATAGCATAATAAATTGCAGGCTATATATATCTGCTAATTTCCCAAGAACTACAGCACCTAATGCTCCAAGTCCAAACGCAAGACCTACGATTAATCCTGACACCATTCCCACTTTTCCAGGCACAAGCTCTTGTGCATATACAACAATTACACTAAAACTACTTGAACTAATAAAACCGATACATAAAAATAACGGTACGACCCACACAAGTGAGACATGTGGTAATAACAGTGCAAGTGGCGCTGAACCTAACATTGAAAATACGATGATATTTTTCTTACCAAATCTATCTGCTAATGGTCCTCCGAAGAAAGTTCCTAACACACCAGCAATCATAAATGCGAATACGAAATACTGGGCATTTTTTATAGATAAACCGTAATGCTCTATTAAGTAAAATTGATAGAAATTCCCGATACCAGCACCGTACCAAGAGCGTACAAAAGTAAGAAAAACAAGAAGTATAATAACGAATTTAATGTGTGTACTTACAATTGCATTTTCCGCCTCAAGTGCAGCCCTCTTCTTCCTTCTTACAGCACCGGTTGCTAATTCATTTTTGTACCAATTCGATACGAAAATTAATAATGCAATTCCTACTGCTGCAAATGCTGTAAAACCTAATGAACCAATTTGACCGAGTGGAACGAAAATTAGCGCTGTAAAAATAGGAGCTAGAGAATTCCCCGTGTTTCCCCCAACTTGATAAATTGCTTGCGCTAACCCTCGTTTTGCACCTGCCGCCATATACGCAACACGAGCGCCTTCTGGATGAAAGACTGCGGAACCTAAACCAATAAATAAAACAGAAATAATAACAATAATAAAGTTTGGTGCAAACGCGAGTCCAATCATTCCAAGCATACTTGAAAACATGCCGAGTGGTAATAAAAATGGTGACGGCTTCTTATCTGAATACATACCAAACACCGGTTGCATAATCGATGACGTCATATTTAATGCAAACGCAATCCACCCTACTTGCATATAGGATAAATTCATCGTTTTTTCCAAAATAGGAAACAACGCCGGCACAACTGCTTGCATCGAATCATTTAAAAAATGCCCAAAGCTAATCGCAAATAAAATTCGATATATTGTCGGTGTTTCTACAGTTTTTTTGTGTGAAACTGCCTGCATATGTGAATCTCCCCTTTCTGTACAAAATATATATTTATTACAGTAGGTGTAATAAATTCTGACTTTTGAAACATTTCTATTCTATACTGCTTTCATTTCTTTTTCCAGAAATATAACTTAACTCCCGTCATTGGCTTGCATCCTTGTAACTTTCAGCGGTAAAACAGTACAAAAAAAAAGACAACCCAATCACATACTGGGTTGCCTCTTACATTAAATTGCAAAATGCTTATACTTCTCGTAATCACTCGTTTTACATTCTATTTGTAATTTGGTACCTTCGTTTTCGTAACTCGTAGATAAAACGTGTGCATGATTATTGAAATACGAAACTACCTGTCCTTGATCATATGGAATTAACATTTCACACTTCGTATATTCTTTATAGATGTGTGAGCGAATCATTTCTACAAGTTCTTCAATTCCAACATGTTTCTTCGCTGATAAATAAACGCGATTTTCTTGCACTTTCGGAATTTCAACATCTACCATATCTGATTTATTATAAGCATAGATCGTTGGAATATTTTCTACTCCAATTTTCTTTAACGTTTCATTTGTAATATCAATTAATTGTTCATAATTTGGATTTGCGTAATCTACAACGTGAATAAGTAGGTCTGCTTCCGCTACTTC
The DNA here is from genome assembly GCF_039134555.1 of Bacillus sp. BR3(2024). Lineage (NCBI taxonomy): Bacteria > Bacillati > Bacillota > Bacilli > Caryophanales > Bacillaceae > Bacillus > Bacillus sp. BR3(2024). The sequence continues at coordinate 1,666,973 of NZ_CP152433.1, read as the reverse complement.
TTCTAACGTTGAACGGAACGCCTTCACAAGATGATGTGGTAATTTACTTACAAATCCAACTGTATCTGTTAATAAAAATGATTTATTATCTGGCAAATCAATATTTCGTACAGATGTTTCTAACGTCGCGAATAACATATCTTTTTCAAATACTTGTTTTTCTTCTGTACCATTATAAATTTCAAGCATTGCATTCATCGTCGTTGACTTTCCTGCATTCGTATAACCTACTAATGCTACAACAGGTATTTCATTTTTCTTACGCTGCTTTCGCTGCGTTTGACGCTGGGCAACGAGCGCTTCTAAATCTTTATTCAAAACTGAAATTTGTTCTTCAATTTTACGACGGTCTAACTCTAACTTCTTTTCACCGACACCTTTATTTTTCGTACCAACGCCGCCGCTCTGTCTCCCTAACGATTCACGAAGACCGATTAAACGAGGCATCATATACTGAAGGTGTGCTACTTCTACTTGTAGCTGTGCTTCTTTCGTTTTCGCACGTTGCGCAAAAATATCTAAAATTAAAATGGTACGATCAATTACCTTACAATCTAAATCCTCTTCTAAATTTCGAATTTGTGAAGGAGATACTTCATCATTAAAGATGACCATATTCGCATCTATTTCTTGTACATACGCTGCAACTTCTTCAATCTTTCCTTTTCCGATATAATGCGATGGATTTACTCGTTGTAAATTTTGCGTTACTTGCCCAATTACCTCTACATCACAAGCTTCCGCAAGATTTGTTAACTCTTCCATCGAATATGCAAAATCATCTTCATTACCTACATTTACTCCAACTAAAACTGCTCTTTGTAATACTTCTTCCATATATTTATTCCTCCATTTCGATTACGTAAAATAAAAAACACAGGTCGCTGCCTGTGTTTTCGTAAACGGATAAGGGTTCACCAAAGAAATAGAAGAAAGCTATGCTTTCATCCTATTTTATAGTCAAAAAGTCCCAAGATTGTATACGTATCCACAGTAAGTGTTCACTTATACAATCCCATTCTATTTATAAAGGCAAAACAAAAAGAGGGCGTATTCGTCCCTCCCTCTTTTTCACATATAAGCTTAATAAAGGGTTCCTTTAAAATAGGCAGACCAATCCCGTTCACTCTGTACACAGACAGAGCCTTTGAGCGCTATTCAATTATTGGCACAAAGTATTGAGACGTAATCTGATTAAGATCAAAGGAAGCCCCTCCGTTCATTTTAAGTTACATAAAGTGTAGCATAAGTAATTCGCTTTCACAAGGTTTAACAACCTATATCACACTAAAGAAAATCTTTATATTTTTACTTTAATCGTCATTTTTTGCGAATTTTTCTCACAATAAAAATAACAAAAGCAATTATCAATTTTAGAAACTTCTCGTATATTATTTTTACAGCACTCACCAAATTCCTTCATAGTAAGTTAAGTATTATCGTTTTAATACAACAAAAATCTTTATTGACATTTTTATAACCTAATATTAGTATCAGGTTATAAAAATAAAAGTTAGGAGATGTTCCTATGCATTCTAAATCTCGTATTACCGCAATTGGTACTTATGTTCCAGATCAAATATTGTCTAATAACGATTTAGAAAAAATGGTCCATACGAATGATGAATGGATTGTACAAAGAACAGGAATGAGGGAAAGAAGAATCGCTAGCGAAGAAGAATACTCCTCAAACTTAGCCATTAAAGCAATTGAAAATTTATGTACAACATATAAGAAAAACTTAGAAGATGTCGACTGTATCATTGTCGCTACTACTACTGCTGATTACGTTTTCCCTAGTGTTGCTTGCCAAATACAACAATACTTCAACATACCTCATACACTAGCTTTTGATTTAAATGCAACTTGTGCTGGTTTTACATATGGACTACACGTCGGTAATAGCTTAATCACTTCTGGATCACATGAAAAAGTACTTGTCGTAGCGACAGAGACATTATCTAAAGTTACTGATTATACCGATAGAACGACCTGTATTTTATTCGGTGATGGTGCTGGAGCTATTTTATTAGAAAGAGATGAAAACACCCCAAGCTTTATCGCTGCTCACATGGGAACAAACGGTGATGGCGGCATTCATCTATATAGAACAAACTTATCTACTACTATGAATGGCACACCACTGCAAACAAATGAAAAAATCGTTCAAAATGGAAGAGAAGTATATAAATGGGCAACACGCACAGTACCAAAAGGCATAAAAAATTTATTACATACCGTAAATATGCAAGTAGATGATATAGACTGGTTCATACCCCACAGCGCTAACTTACGAATGATCGAATCTATTTGCGAAAAGTCTCAAATTCCAATACAAAAAACATTAACGAGCGTGGAATATATGGGGAATACCTCTTCAGTCACCATTCCACTCGCTTTAAATTTAGCTATAAAAGAAGGGAAATTAAATAACGGAGACACACTTTTACTATACGGATTTGGTGGCGGACTTACGCATTTAGGGCTTATTGTAGAGTGGAATTTAATTTAAGTGTATAAAAAGAGGCTCTAGCCAGTAACTAGAACCTCTTTTTCATTTAATTTCTTGCCCCTTTTCGAGACCATATCACAACAGGAATAAGTAATAACGCTAACACGCCTCCAGCCAATGACAATGCCGCATAACTTGAATTCGCTACTACCATACCTGACATTGCTCCACCAGAAGCTCCAGCTAGCGCAATAAAAACATCTATTTTCCCTTGTGTTTTAGCACGTGTAGACGGTTTTGTGGAATCAACGATTTGTGCTGTACCACTTATCAATCCGAGGTTCCATCCTAGCCCAAGTAAAGACAGAGCAACGATTAATAATAATAAAGAATCACTTGGCGCTATCGCAGCTATGACACCCGCTGCAAGTAAAATCACTCCACCAGCTATGCTCATTGTAGTTCGGCCAATTTTATCAATTAACATTCCTGTAACGAGAGATGGAAGATACATTGCACCTACATGAAAACCTATCACAAGTCCTACTGCACTTAAACCGTGACCGTGGTGTCCCATATGAACTGGCGTCATCGTCATAATCGCAACCATCACTATTTGCGTAAGTATCATTACGATTGCTCCAACTGTAATACCTCGTTTATTTTCTTTCGCTTCTTCTGTTATTGGTTGTCCTTTATATGTATGTTCCTGTTTATATCTTTCTATTATGTTAGCAATAATCAAAGGATCTGGACGAAGCATAACAAAAAGAACTAGACCCGCCAGTATAAATGCTGCTGCCGATAGTATGAACGGACCTGCAAGTTTAGGAACTCCAATTGAATGAGCAAAACTTCCCATTACCCCTACTAAATTTGGTCCTGCAACTGCACCGAAAGTCGTCATTACCATCGTAATACTAACAGCCGTTGCTCTCTGCTTCTTATCTGCTAAATCTGTACCTGCATAACGAGCTTGTAGATTCGTGGCTGTACCGGCACCATATATGAGTAAAGAAATAAGTAAAAGAATAATACTATTTGTTAAAGCTGCCATTACAACACCAACTGCTCCAAATCCTCCTACTATAAACCCTGTTGCAAGACCTATTCGGCGTCCATATCGTTGCGAAAGCTTCCCTACTATGAAAGCTGCTAATGCCGATCCTAATGTAAACATAGCAGTTGGTAATCCTGCAAACGCATCTGTTCCAAGCATTTGCTGCGCAAGAAGTGCTCCCACTGTAATACCAGCAGCTAGTCCTGCACCGCCAAACATTTGTGAAATGCTGACGATTATTAACGTTCGTTTGTATAGTTTTTGTTGCTCTTCTTCTGTGTACACATGATTATCTATTAAAGCCCCTGCCTTATCTAGCAATTCCCCATCCTCCTTTTAAAATTAATCCCTCTTGTTAATGTACTATGTATAACGTTACATATTCAATGGCATTTTCCATTCCTTCCTTTCATTCTAAAAAACTTTCTAATCATACTCGACTTATCCCATGCTATATTAAAAATACTACCATTCACAATATGCAAGGAGAAAACAATGAAAAAAAACAGGCTGCTATAGCCTGTTTTTCTTTACGCTTCTTCTACTAATCTTCCCCTTCTCTTTTTACTCAAAGCTTGCCCTTCCCAAAACAACAAACTTACGAAAGCACAAATTAAAATAATTGGCACACTTGCTTTATATAAATCTGTAAAACTCATAGCCATCTGATTCTTGGCATAATGATTCACATCATTTGAAAATGTGAGTACCTCTTTCTTTATACTTTCCTCTTGTTTTTCAACTTCTTTTGTCACTTTCCTCATAACTTCTTCTCTTTTTACATCTCTATATTCTACTGGAACTTTTCTTAATATTTCATCCGTCTTGTCGCGAATCAATTCTTCCTTTTTCTCTTTACTTAATCCCATTGTCATTGCATTTTGTTTCTTATTTATATTCGACTCTAAACTTTGATTCTCTATTTTCTCTTTAGTCATTTGTAAAATTTCAGTTTGCTCAGTACTATTCACATGAATAGTACGCACCTTTTCTTCTGCATAACGATATACTTTTTCTTTATTTACAGTTAAATTGTGAGTTAAGTTAGAGACAAATATTGCGACTGCCAATACAATTCCAACTTGTCGTAACATTGATACAACACTTTGAGAAGCAGTTAACAATTCTCCTTCAAACGAAGACGCACTTAAAACTGTAATTGGCCCCACTACTAAACCATATCCAACACCTAATATCATACATGGAATAATAATTTCTATATTTGTTGAATGAACATCAATCATTTGCAACCAATAGTAGGAAAGCCCCATAACAAGAAATCCTGACAAAATAATAGTTACTTTTCCGAGTTTTTTAATTAAAGTTGCTGCAACTGGTGAGACAAAAAATATCATTGCTGAAATAGGTGTCACTAAAAAAGCCGCTTCAATTTCCGTTCGACCCTGTAGTTTCGTCAAGAACGTTGGAAGCAATACAGTAACTCCAATTAAAAATAAATTACTCAATATAACAACGATCGACGCTCCGACAAACATTCGATCTTGAAATAACTTTAAATTCACCATTGGGTTATGAATCTTTCGTTCTACTAAAATAAATAGAATAAGAGAAATAGTGCTAATTGCATAACAAGACAAAGCAATATTACTTTGCCATCCCCATGTATTACCTTTTACTAATATGAGAGTAAATGAAAAAATTGCTGTGCTACTTAATAGTAGTCCTATCCAATCTATTTTTGAGATAATACGTTCTTCATTTTTTATTTGTAGCATGATGCAACATAACACGATTCCTATTATACAAACCGGAACATTAACGAAGAACACCCATCTCCATCCTAAATTTTGCGTAATAATTCCACCTATTACTGGTCCCATAGCAGCTGACAATCCTTGTGTTACTCCTAAAATCGCAAGCGCAACATGCCTCTTAGCTAATGACATAGCTGATACACCAATTACCATACTTGTTGGAAATAAAATCGCTGCCCCAATACTTTGTATAAAACGAGAAAAAATAAGAAAATCACCTGTATTAGCAAAAGCGCAAAGTACCGATCCACCACCAAAAATCACCAGACCCAGAATATACATCTTTGCTTTTCCAAAGATATCAGCTATCCGCCCTAACGGAATGGCAAGTACTGCAATCGTCATTGTATAAACATTTAATACCCAAGACATCTTTTCTAACGAAGTATTTACACTCGATTGTATTGCCGGTAAAGCTATATTCATAATTGTCGTATCAATCATACAAAGAAAGATACCTAGACACATTAAAAAGACAATCTTAATACCCTTTGATTGCTCCATCTTTATATACCCCTTTATTTATTGTGAACGCGTTTTTCATTCTTCTGTTTTATTGTTTTCTTTCGCCTCTAACTCTTCTAATTTTTTCTTCAAAGTCTCCACTTGTGCACTATACGATGCAATACCTACATCTAGTGAAATTTCTTCGACGAAAGTAATACCTACTCTCCACTTTTCATATTTCAATCGAAGATCTGCAATGTACGCTTCTTTTCTTTCAATTTCATCTTTAATCCATTTTTTTATTGTTACATCATCACTATAGTTACCAAAATACATTCTCATTAAAAAATCCGAACGTAAAACATCCTTCTCTACAGGCGTCTGCATGTATTGATAAAACTCTTTACGTCCTTCATCTGTAATAAAGTACATTTTCTTATTCGGTTTCCCCTCTTGCATGACAACCTCTTTTTTTATTTTCCCTTCATTCTCCAATTGTCGTAACGTTGGATAAATCATTCCAAAACTTCCATCAAAAAAATGAGTAAATACGTCTTCAAACACAATTTTAATATCGTAACCAGACAATTCCTTTTCCATTAATAAACCTAAAACAACATCTCTTCCCTTCAAAGTAAAACCCCCACACATTATATAATCAATAATCATATTAACAATGTTAATATGATTATTGATTATATACCTTATTCTGTTAATTGTAAAATGTTTCTAAATAAAAAAGCCCCATAATTTGGTTTCACCAATTCACAGGGCCATTTTCTTTTTTACTCTTTCACACCTACATCTTGCAAAACTTCAATATCCTCTTTCATTTCATAATAATAAGAAGGCAATTCTATACCATGTTCTAAGAAATAATCCTCAATGAATGAAATAATAATTTTTAACGTTTTCACACGAGCATACAATTTATCGTTACTTTCAATAATATGCCACTTCGCATTTGGCTTACTTGTTTTTTCAAACATGTCTTCCATCGCTTCAACATATTCATCCCATTTTTCACGATTACGCCAATCTTCGTCTGTAATTTTCCATCTTTTCAAAGGATTTTTCTCTCTATCTTTAAATCTCTTTAACTGTTCCTCTTTACTTATATGGTAGAAGAACTTCCCCATTATGTAATGGTCATCTGTTAGTAGTTTTTCAAAATCATTAATCTCATCATATGCTCTCATCCACTCTTCCTTTGTAGCAAAACCTTCAACACGCTCAACTAACACACGACCGTACCATGAGCGATCAAAAATGGTAATTTGCCCGTACTGTGGAATTTTGCGCCAGAAACGTTGCAAATAATGGTAACGTTTTTCATGAGGTGCAGGCGCTCCAATTGGATCTACTTGGAACCCACGTGGGTCAAGATGTTCCGTCACCCGCTTAATTGCCCCACCTTTACCAGCCGCATCCCATCCTTCCATAACAAGCATAACCGCGATTTTTTCTTCTTTCAAAATTTGTTGTAATGCTAATAAGCGCCTTTGATATTTTTCTAATTTCTTATTGTACTTAGATTTTGATTCAATTTTTTTCGTTAAGTCTACTTTAGCAAGATGTCCATTTTCCATAAAACAAATCCCCCTTGTTGTATGACAATGTTATTTTAACATATTTTTGGTAATTTTTTCATATCCTAAATAGCTGTGTAGAAACATCTCTACACAGCTTCCCTCTCTAATTTCACATATACAAGCACATTTAACTACATTAAAATAAATAATTTATACGGAATTCTTAGTATATTCTTTTTATTAAAACGTAAAAATAGCCCTTTTAAAAAGGGCAGTAATCTAAGTATAGAAAAAACAAATTTATTCTTTCTTACTTCATACGTAATTATGTTAGCTATAAGAGTAGTGAATAAGATATTGATTCACTACTCACAATAACCACTTTACATTATATGGTATATTAACTCGTAAAAAGAAGATAATAACAAGTAAATCCATTAAAGAATGGGAGCTCTAAAAAAAATGAAACGAAAAATATTAACTCTCTTTACGCTTATATGTTTAGCACTACCAATGCAAGCTAGTGCTTACACATTTCAGTCACTGCCGATTGCGTCAAAGTCTAAACAATGGTATGTCGAAATTGATAAATCCCATAATCCAAACAAGCAAGCAATCCAGCCAAAACAAGGTGTATTTGATACGTATAGTTTACTCGTAAAAAACATCGGTCATGATGTATCAAATGTATCTGTGGAAATACTTGATAACAATCCTACCTCTAAAGCTACCTTTAAACCTTCTACACCTAATGAAAACATTTCTAAAAGTCATACAAGCTTTGACTACATGGTATTCCCATTAGACTTTAATAGTCATAATTTTAAAGTTGTGATCACTTGGGAAGAAAAGAATTTCTCTTATAACGGCCATCCGGTAAATGAAGGTAAAAAAATGAAACAAACATTTGTATTTAATGAAGAATAAGTCCTAATTTCTTTAGGGCTTATTCTTCTTTTTTGAAACCTACTTGTATCGCTTCCGTCACTTCTTTTGTGATTTCTATTTTTGTTGCTTCCATACTAATTTTTTTGTGCCAAATGTGTATGGAAGGCTTTTCATTACAAAGATGTTTTATTAATACTAGTTGATTATATGCTAAGTTATTTTCTATATAGGTCTAGCCCTCTTCTCCCATATAATCAATTAAATCGACGAATACTCGGTACAGACAATGCTATTCCAATTGTTAAAATTACTAAACTAGCTAGTGTTATAATAGTTATCTCGCCACCTATGACAGTAGCTAACCAGCCTACAACTACGTATCCTAATGGCAATAAAGCAAAAGAACCCAACATATCAAGGCTTGCCACTCTTCCGAATGCTTCTTCTGGTACAAGCTCCTGTAAACTCGTTTCCCAAATGAGTCCAAATATCATCATGCCAAATCCTTCAATTGCCATTAGGAATATTAAAGCGGGTGCCCAAGAAATGAATGGCATAATTAATAAAGCAATGCCACTCATTAAAACACCTCCATAAGCCAGTAATCCTCTCTTATGCCACAGCTCTTTCCCACCAAATATTAATGCGGCAATTACAGCCCCACCACCAGAAAAGGCCATGCCAAGTCCATATACGTAAGCTTCAAAATGATGATGAACATTAAATAACCATGGAATTAATACGACGATAATGCCGGCATAACAAATATTTATAAAAGAAAAAACTAAAATTGTAATCCACAGCCACGGATGACTTTTTAAAACTAAAACACCTTCCATAAACTCTTGTTTGTAATTAAGCTTACTCTTTTCAATGGGTTTTACTTTTTTAAACTTAATTTCTTTTAAAAATAATAAACATAAAAATGATAATAAGTACGTTGCTGCATCTAGTCCGAAACCTATCCCTGCAGATGCAACCGATACGATTAACCCACCAAGTGCTGGCCCAATTAATCGTATACCTTGATTACTCATTTGAGTGAGTGCGTTAGCTGCATTACGAATTTCAGGGACGAATACTTTCGCCCTTACAGCAGAATATGCTGGTTGGAATATCCCTTCCATAAGTCCGTATATGGCAACGAGAATATATAAAATCGTAATTGTTAATAAATCCATAAATATAAGCGATGCAAGTAATAGCATTAATATACAGCGGATTATATCCGTAAATAACATTAACCTAACCCGATCAATTCGGTCTACAATTAAACCCGCAAACGGTAAAGCAAGAATATTAGGTAGCATGTACATTGCCATCGTCATCCCCATTACAACTGTTGAACCAGTTAATGAATACACAACAACTGGAAGTATGACCATAGTTATCGAACTACCTAAGGCCGAGAGTAATTGTCCAATCCATAAAAACTTAAAGTGCGTTGATACTTTAACTGGTAATAATAATTTTCCAATATAACCTAAACTTTTCTCCTTTTGTATTTCTCCTTGCATGTCTCTCCCCTCTTTTCGAATGACTATAGAATTTATAATATATAACTGAAAATTTATAACATTCCATTTCTAATTATATAAGAAACAATTATGTTATGGTAAAATTATCAAAAAAATATAAAGGAGAATACATCATTATGCCTCCAAATTCACATAACATCGAACATCAGATCTATACAATGTGTATGATCCAACGTAACAATGAAATTTTACTCATAAAACGCCCCAGCCATCGAGGTTTCCCTGGCTACATCGCTCCTGGCGGCAAAGTAGATTTCCCCGAAAGTATCGTTCAAGCCGCTATAAGAGAAGTAAAAGAAGAAACTGGATTACTTGTTTCCAATTTAACTTTTAAAGGATTAGATGAATATGTCAATCCGAAAGGTAATGTTCGATATATGGTATTTAACTATTGGACAGACTCATTTGAAGGTGAACTTCTTTTGAATCCTCCTGAGGGTGAATTATTATGGATACCAATCAATACAGCACTAAAGCTACCTATGCAAACTTGGTTTAAAGAAAGATTCCCATTATTTTTTGAAACAGGCACTTTTGAAATTCAACGTGTTTGGGATAATGAGCTAAATAAACAAATTTCTATGACAATTACCCATACATAAAAAAGCTTGGAAACCCATCCAAGCCTTTCTTACTTCTGTGCAATTTTTTCAATCTTATAATGAATATGTAAAAATTCAAGTCCAAATAGCCACATGCTATGATGAGCTGTTAACATTTTATCCTTACCCTCTGTAATGATGAAAGTCTCTGCTAACGGTAAACGGATTGTTAAGAACCGAGTATGTAAATAAATCCCCTCATCTCCCTGGCCATTTTCTCTTAACTTACTAGTAATGATTAAATCATGATTATCATTATATAGTTTCAAAATACCAGTCATATTCGAATAAGGTAAAGGTAAGGCGATATTCATATATGTCTCATTCTTATTTGTATGCTTTGAATAAAGAGCTACAAAAATAGATTCACCTGCTTCATTTTTCCTTATCCAAGCCCTTACATTCTCTCTTCCATCTTTCTCATCTATTACACTAATGATAGAGCCATGCATCGTTTCCCAATTGCCGCCCATCCCTAAATGTATTTGTCCTACATGCTTGCTCATTTTCTCATAACAAAATGCAAATAGGCGGAACCAACGAGCCCATTTAATATTTGATTGCAACTCATACTCTGTTGTATTTTCATAAAAACGAATAATACTTAAAGGTACCTTCGTCACGTCAAATGACTCACTATGAAAATCAGTTATTTGATCAACTAAACCGTTGTATTCCTTACTGCCTACTAAATTGCCGCTATATAAAAAAGCCTCACCAATTGCCACACTTCCTCTTAATTTACTCATTGGTTTCCCATAGTATTTATAATTCGGAACACTCTTTTCGATCATCCAGCCGACAAATGCCGGTAACGCTACTCCAATTCCGTTGACAACACCGTGAATCCAAACCATTTGAGCAATTGTAATCGTCATTACATGCTTCAAATTTCCGTATGAATATATAAGTGAGAACATAATTGTAACCATGAGTGTACTAGACGAAACGATTAAAAGAATCTTTGCACTGATAGCATTAAATTTTGCTCTCCAAACGTAAAATCCATATCCATAAATGGCACATAAATATAGGAGCACTGCAAAAAATTCAAATATTCTCGAGTATGTAATTCCTATTGCAACTGTCATAGGTGAAATCATGATGATAAACATAATAGCATCATATACTTTACTTCTCTTTTCTCTTTTTCTCCCTATTAAACCAGCTGATAATGGCAATAGAAACGCCGAATAATGAAAATGCGCTGCTGTGAGTAAAACAATGTCAGAGCTAAAATGCATAATTGAAAGTTTTGCTACTGAAGCAAAAAACCAAAAACCACCTAAAAACAAATAAATAAACGCACTATCTATGACGATTTCTTCTAACGGCTTCCATCCTCTTTCTAGCAATCTACTTACACCAAATAACGCAACAATTCCTGTATATACAAACCAAACTAGCGCAAATACATTGTAATTTGTGACGAAAGCTAGCATTGCACAAATTGCTGCGATTGGATATAAAAACGATACGAATTTATAAAATAATAAATACGATCCATCTCTTTTTCTTTTATCAATAATACAAAGTGACATTGGTATAAATAATAAAACAGACAATAATATAATTGCTTCAACAGGATTTATATTCGACCACTCATATATTAGAAAAACAACATAACAAGCAAGCCCAAATATTATATTTTTCATATCGTTTATTTCCTTTCCACAAATGTTCCCTTATATGAAAAAAGCGAGCCAATTAACGGGTTTCGTACTTGTACATGAATTCGAAAACACTGTAGTGTTGCATCATAACTTTCAACAATTTTTGCTTCACCATACAAAAATTTTGGTAACGGCATTTTTCTTCCAAACATATAAAACCATTGTTTCTTTGAAGAAATATGCATTGCCCCTAACTCATCGATATGAAAATGCAGTGTAGAAACGAGTAAATGTGGTTCGCCAAAATAATCTACAATTTCATTTTCGTTTCCATCCAATTGCATAACTGCATTAAAATATCTTTTCTTATTTCACCTATTGATTCCCCTTCTCCAGCTATTTCAAACCCAAATCCAATCTTTGTTTTATACAAAAACTTCTGTGGTTCTCCTTCTTTTTTCTCTAAATACGAAATTTCAGTAAAGCGAGCATCCCACTCTGTATGTATAGCTGGTTCTTGCGTATATTCCCATAATTTTCCCATCGTCGTGTTCATTTTTGTCGCAACATAAATAGGCTGTTTCCTTTTCATTCTCCCACCTCCTATGCACTATAAGTTTAATGTACATGCAATGAATTTATTTTGCTACATTTTTCACAAACTTCCTCAGAAAAAAGAAAGAATTTTTAAAATATATATAAAACACTTGATTCCCCGAAAAATTTAAATTATTATAAAACAAATGTTACCAACAACTTCATAAATCAAACACTCTCGCCTAAAACGTGAGATAGAGGTTGCGATACTTATGAGTATTCTAATGGAGACACAGAGATGTCTATGAACTTAGATGAAAGGAAGTATTGCCGAAATTGATAAGTTTCTCTGCATTTATCAATTGGGGCTGTTTTCGAATAGAAACAGAACTGTCATATGTACAGACGTGTACGTATGAAGAGCTATCTACAAAAAAGAGATATCATTTTTTATGATATTCCTTTTTTGGCGGTTTTTTTATTAGCTCCGTTTTCTGTTTCCCTTTTCCTGTAACAGCACCATCCTCACTTATTTGAGATGGTGTTTTTTGTTTGTCTTTCTGGTAACTACAGGAGTATTGGGATTTATATATTTCCTAATCTATTCTTAAAAATAGACGAAAGAAGGAATCTGTAATGGAAACAATTGTTCAAAAATTCGGTGGCACTTCTGTCGGAAGCGTCGAACGCATTCAACATGTAGCAAATTTAATTATTGAAGAATATGAACGAGGTCATAGCATTGTCTCTGTCGTTTCAGCAATGGGAAAAAGCACAGATGAACTTGTCGCACTCGCTAACGCTATCACAGAAAATCCAAGTAAACGTGAAATGGATATGCTTCTATCTACAGGAGAACAAGTAACTATTTCATTATTAACAATGGCACTGCAAGCAAAAGGCTATCATGCAATTTCATTAACAGGGTGGCAAGCTGGTATTACGACAGAATCTGTACATAGTAGTGCACGGATTACTGACATTCATACAGATCGTATTCAATCTTATCTTGCTGAAGGTACGATTGTTATTGTGGCTGGTTTCCAAGGAGTCAGTGAAGATTTTGAAATTACAACGCTTGGACGAGGCGGTTCTGATACAACTGCTGTCGCATTAGCTGCTGCACTAAACGCAAAAAAATGTGATATTTACACAGATGTGACCGGCGTATATACGACGGATCCACGAGTTGTAAAAGATGCTTATAAATTAGATGAAATTTCTTATGACGAAATGTTAGAACTTGCAAACCTCGGTGCTGGCGTATTACACCCGCGTGCTGTTGAGTTTGCTAAAAATCATAACGTAGTTTTAGAAGTTCGCTCAAGTATGGAACAAGAAAACGGAACAATTGTAAAAGGAGAATGTAACATGGAACAACAATCAATCGTTAAAGGTATTGCATTTGAAGATAATATTACACGCATCACAGTGAAAGGATTAGAACAAGGTTCACTTTCAACTGTTTTCTCTACATTAGCAGCGGCACATATTAATGTAGATATCATCATTCAAAGTATTACAAATGAAGGAACTGTTCATCTCTCCTTCTCCATTCACTCGAATGATTTAAGAGAAACATTAGAAGTATTGGAACAAAATCAAGAAACTCTTCACTACGAATCTGTAGAACATGAAAATCACTTAGCAAAAGTATCAATCGTAGGATCTGGCATGGTATCTAACCCAGGTGTCGCTGCAAATATGTTCACTACTTTAAAAGAAGAAGATATTCATATTAAAATGGTAAGTACATCAGAAATTAAAGTGTCTGTCGTTATTGACCGCCTTCATTTAGTAACAGGCGTTGAGGCGCTGCATCAATCATTTATGGCGAAAATTGAGCCTTTCGTGCAAATGAGCTAATTTGATATGTTTAGTAACGCTTATAAAAAAAACATATTAATCTACTTCCTTCCTATTAAATAAAAAGCTATTCGTTAACAAGATGCTATATGATATATTAAAAAACACCTTGTCACATTTTCCTATACTGTGACAAGGTGTTTTTGACTGAAAGGAATTTGTAACTACTTAGTAGTATAATTATGAGGATAATTAAATAATAAACTTTTATACATAAGGAGATAAGACTATGGCAAAAAACAAATTACTACGAATGGACAATGTCAGCATCGTTGTAGAATCCCTTGATAACGCAATCTCTTTCTTTGAGGAGATTGGCTTGAATCTCGAAGGTCGAGCAAATGTCGAAGGTGAATGGGCTGGTCGCGTAACTGGACTCGGTTCTCAGTGCGTAGAGATTGCTATGATGGTCACTCCAGATGGCCACAGCCGAATTGAACTTTCGCGATTTCTCACCCCTCCTACTATAGCAGATCACCGAACAGCTCCTGTAAACGCCCTCGGTTATCTACGCGTCATGTTCACTGTCGAGGATATTGACGAAATGGTATCGAGACTCACTAAGCATGGTGCAGAGCTCGTTGGCGAAGTAGTTCAGTACGAGAACTCGTATCGTCTCTGCTACATTCGTGGAGTCGAAGGAATTTTAATCGGTTTAGCAGAAGAACTCGGTAATAAATAAGTAATGTTTTATAAGAAGTCTTTACTAAAGTAAAAATATTTGAAAAAATTCTCGCTTCATAAAACTTAGATTTTGAACCCCGTCCTAGCTTTAGAACGGGGTTATGCTTGTTTGAACTTTTTAACACACTATCAATATCCTAAAATCATTATGAAACAATTCAATTACTTCTTATACTCTTTCCTAGGAAATATAACTGATTCTTCTCACCTCTTATCATATATATCTTTTCTTTTAAAAAACGATCTGAACTCATTCAAAATAACTTTCTTCACGTCAGAGTAAAAAACTATCATGAATAGTGCTATTCCTAATATGATTTCTTGCATTCCTTCATAATCAACGAAAGCACTTAAAATTAGCAAACCACATCCAATATAAAAACCAAATTCATTTCCTTTCTCAAAATCCTCATCTTCTGCATCACTATGTATTTTCTTTTTGAAATCTTGATTCCCTTTTATCAACTCATCTAGCGTAACATTATACATTTCGCTCAGTAAAATTAAATTATCAATATCAGGATAACTTTTATCATTTTCCCATTTATATACCGCTTGCCTCGTTACACCAATCTTTTTAGCAACATCCTCTTGTGAAAATCCCTTTGACTCTCGTAGTTTTTTTAACTGTTCTCCTAAGTCCATAACGTCCCCTCCTTTAACAAATTATTACATAAAAAGAGATGTAAAAGAAAGAAACCATTAGTAAAATTCACTGTAAACCATTCGTTTACACAATAAAAAGAGAGGATAACTCTTTGAGCTACCCTCTCTTACTTCTATTAAAACAGATGAATGTTTTCTTTCTTGCAAGCTTCACGTAAATCGTCAGGCCATACAGAAGATTGAACTTCACCGATATGTGCTTTACGTAAGAAGTACATGCACATTCTTGATTGTCCAATGCCACCGCCGATTGTTAATGGTAGTACGTCTTCTAGTATACCTTTATGGAAATCATACTCACGTTTGAAGTCTTCACCAGTTTTCGTTAACTGCTCATCAAGTGATTTACTATCAACACGAATTCCCATTGATGATAACTCAAATGAAGATTGTAGTACTGGGTGCCAGAATAAAATGTCACCGTTTAATTTCCAATCGTCATAATCAGCTGCGCGTCCGTCATGCTTTTCACCTGAACGAAGTGCATCACCAATTCCGATAATGAAGACTGCACCGTGTTCTTTTGCAATTGCATGTTCACGATCTTTCGGTGTTAATTCTGGATATTTATCTTCTAATTCTTGAGAAGTAACGAAAACAATTTCTTCCGGTAAATACTTTCCAAGGAACGGATATTTTTCAAATAAGTGATCTTCTAAATCTTTGAATATTCCATAAATTGTTTGTACTGTTTTTTGTAAGTATTCAACAGTACGCCATTCTTTTTGAACGATTTTTTCCCAATCCCATTGGTCAACATAAATGGAATGCGTTGCATCAAGTTCTTCATCACGACGAATCGCGTTCATGTTTGTATATAAACCTTCACCAGCTTCATATCCGTATTCATGTAATGCAAATCGTTTCCATTTCGCTAGTGAATGAACAATTTCTAATTCTTCTCCTGAATGTAACATATCAAATTCAATTGGACGTTCTACACCGTTTAGGTGATCGTTTAATCCTGATTTTTTCGTTACGAATAATGGTGCAGATACGCGGAATAGTTCAAGGCGTTTTGCTAATTGGTCCTCGAAAAATGTTTTAACTTCCTTAATTGCAATTTGAGTCTCTCTTACTGTCATTAATGATTGATACATGGTGGTTTCCTCCTAAAATGTTTGGATGTTGTGAAAAGAAGCCAACAAAAAAAGCCCTTCTTTCCCAAAAAACTGGGACGAAAGGCTTTGGTTCCGCGGTACCACCCAAATTAGCAACAGAGGTTGCTCACTTATACAATACGGAGATGAAATATCTCGATACTGTTCTTCTTGTAACGGCGAAGTTCCCGGCTAAGTCTACTTTCCTATAAAGGATTTCGGTTAGCAACTCCAGGAGGTTCTTCATAATAGGCTTCGTATCAGGCTCACACCACCCCTGACTCGCTTAAACTACGTCCTACTACTACTCGTCCTTTCATAGTCGTTTTGTTGTCACATCTCTGAAACATTTTATTAATGATTATTCTATACAAAAAATAAAGAAAGTCAACAAAAAGTTTTAAAATATTTTTCAATTCTTTATTTTACGGCTTTATTGATTGTTGTTAATTTAACATCTTTACTTTTTCTGCCTCGTCAATCCAAAAAATGTTTCACTGACCGAAACTAACGTATACACAATAATTAATGTGATCGTTCGGAATATAGAATCCGCAGTATTTCTTATTATTTTCATTTTCTTTATAATTCCTTTCAGTTTACTTGCAATTTCATGATATACTATAGCATTCAAGCAGTTTGTTTTTACTTAAAACAAACATAGTCATTTATCCAGAATATTTTTCTAAAACATTGGCTATTATTAAATAAGATTTTTTATATAACGGAGTGATCATATGAGTAAAACGAAAGCAAAACCGAAAAAAGGTGTAGGACAAGGTACAGGAAGTAAAGGATGGAACCGTTGGCAATCAAGTGCAAAGAAAAAGGCAGCTGCCAAACCCTACAAAAGTAAAGGTACAAAGAACTAATTTAAATAACATTTGATTTCTTTACTTTGCACAAAACAAAATATAATTATTACAACAAAAAGCTATGCTTTCACATGTGAAAGCATAGCTTTTTCATATTAAATCATTAAAATATCTCTTATTTCTTCCTCCGTAATGGATGCTAATTTTTCTTCTCCTGGCTCAATCACTTCAGCAATTAAATTTTTCTTACTTTCTTGCAGTTCATGCATTTTCTCCTCAATTGTTCCGTGGGCTACTAGCTTTATAACTTGTACTGTATTTTTTTGCCCCATTCGATACGCTCTATCAGCCGCTTGTTGTTCAACAGCTGGATTCCACCATAAATCGTATAATATTACTGTATCTGCACCAGTTAAATTAAGTCCGGTACCACCAGCTTTTAAAGAAATGAGAAATAGATCCCCTTCTCCTTCGTTAAACCGATTGCACAGCTCTACACGTTCCTGTGCTGGTGTACTCCCGTCTAAATAAAAGTATGGAATTGCTTGGCGATTTAACTCACGACCAATAATGGAAAGCATCTTCGTAAATTGAGAAAAAATTAATATTCTCTTTCCTGTACTTCTACATTCCTCTAAAATCTCTAACAGTTGTTCAAATTTAGCTGAACTTCCTTTGTAATCATCAACAAATAAAGCAGGATGGCAACAAATTTGTCGCAATCTCGTTAAACCAGCTAAAATTCTAATTTTATTTTTACGTAACGTATCTTTGTCTAAATGCTTTAACGTTTCTTCCCTTAACTTCGCTAAATAAGCAGCATAAAGACTCTTTTGATCGGGTAATAACTCCGATGATTGTAAGTGCTCTATTTTCTCTGGCAACTCATTTAATACGTCCCCTTTTAATCGTCTTAATACGAATGGTTTCACTCGCTTCGCTATATCTTCACGCCTTAAATCACCGAACTCTTTTCTTCCTGGTAATAATTCTGGGAAGACGACATGGAAGATAGACCATAGCTCTTCTAATGAATTTTCTACAGGTGTACCCGTTAGCCCAAAACGGTATTCAGCTTGAATTGTTTTCACAGCTCTTGCCGTTTGCGTTGTAGGGTTTTTAAACGCCTGCGCTTCATCAAGGAATAGTGTATGAAATGGTCTTGCATACAATCTTATATCTCTTCTCAGTAATGGATATGACGTAATTACAACATCAAATTCCGTTATATCTTTCAAAATTTTCCGGCGCTCTGCTTGAATTCCATCTGCAATAACTGCTCTAATATGCGGGGCGAATTTTTTCAATTCACTAAACCAATTATAAACAAGAGATGATGGTGAAACGACTAATATTGGCAGTTTCTTTTCTCGAATCTCAGTCAAAACAGAATCTATAAAAGCAATGCTTTGCAACGTTTTTCCAAGTCCCATATCATCTGCTAAAATACCGCCAAAACGGTAATGAGCAAGTGTTTTCATCCATTCGAACCCATATACTTGATACTTTCTCATTTCTGCATTTAAAGTATTTGGCACAGCAAACTTTAATTTTTTCGGGTTTTGAATGTTTTCTACTAACTCTTGAACAGAATCATCCAAACTTAAAACATTGCCTTCATGAAGTCCGTTCATCCATTTTACACTTCGAATAAGCGGAACATTTACCTCTTCTCCATGTAAAAATTCTTTCCGAATACCTGATTCTTTTATAAACTGATTAATTTCATTAAACTCTTTACTCTCTAGCGATAAAAACGAACCATTCGCCAATCGATAATATTTACGTTTCTCTTCAAGGGCCGCTAATACACCTTTAATTTCTGCTTCTGGTATTCCTTTTATATCAAAACGAAATGACAACCAATCAATTCTTTCTTTTCTTCTCACTCTAATAAGAGGAACTGCATCCCCTTTACTAATTCGCAATTTGATTGCTGTTGTCGCATAAATATCAACTAAACCTTTTAATGTTGGCACAACGTGATATAAAAAGTTATACTCAGCTTCTTCATTATGCATAAAGTAACCGCCTTCTGTTTTTGCAAAAGCACTTTCACTCATAATGTCTAAAATCTCTTTTTCCTTTTTCTCATCACGATTAAAAACAGACGGCTGTCCATCCTCTTCTAGCGGATTAATCATGACGTTCCCATAGTGAAATTCAAGACCTGCTAATAAGCGATTTTTCACGCGGTCTAAATACAATTTCGCTTTTAGCGAAGGTGTTTCAACACGATCCGATATTACTTCATCAATGTGTACAGTTCCGAGCTTCATTAATCCTGGTACAACTTTCGCGACGAAATGTTCCATCTTACTTTCTGGAATATAAAACTGATTACTATTTGAGCGACTCATCATCTTTTGTAATTCAATAAGTCGCATACAATCTTCAATGTGTAAGTGATATAATTTCCCACTATAAAGTGCATTGTTATACATATCCATAACTTGTACACGATTTAAACCCTCTATATGAAGTGTAAATCCGCCATTATTTCCCTTCGTAAATTCAAAGTGTAACGGCAACAACCCTTTTGAAACTTGTAATCCCTGAAACAGTTGTTCATTTTGTTTCAGCTGTACATATTCAGCTTTAGAAAGTGAAAAGAGCATATCTTTCCATGAAGCTGGTGGTATAAATATCATACTTTCATCTTGTTTCGCATGTACTTCTAGCGTATTTTCATACATTTTTTCGTTATGATACATTTTAATGAGCTGCTGAATAATTGCATCCGTTTCTTGTTTAAAACTATGTACATCTGGTGTATATGTAAATTCATTTGAACAATGAAAAGACTCTCTTTTCTCCACCTTAGAAAGAAATTCTCTAATATGATTTATGAAATACACTTTGGCAAGTTTCAATTGAATTCCAAGAAGAGCCCCACCACTTCTCGTAGCAACTGGTGTACATATAAACTCAATATCTAATATTTCACGTGTATCAAAACGGTGTTGTTTACTTTTTGGCCTCAGTGGTTTGTCTGCAAACAGCTGAAACATACCACTTGTCAATTGATCATTTCTGCTACTAGTGGAGCTCATTCTACCTGTTTGTTGATTATAGTTTATTTGTATTAATACTGCTGCAACATGTTGACAGTACGTTTGAAAAGACGCTAATGAAGGACAACTACATTTTGCAACAACATCACCCTTTTTGGCTTTTGCTACTGTAACATGGAAATCCTCGTTCCCTTTTACTGTCGCCTCACAAATTTCTTTATTTTCATCGTAATGATCTATTATCACTTTATTTGATTTATAATAGGCTTCACCTCTTTTATATGAGGTCTCTCCGCACACTTCTTTAATAATCGATTTATTCAATGTGAAACTCATCGCTTTGACACTTCCTTAATATAAAACCATTTTCTCTTACTTAACATTTTACATGCTCCACGAGAAAATATAAAATGTTGATTTAACAAAAGAAGATGCTTATTTATAAGCATCTTCTTCACTCTATCTCCATCAACCTCTTCGCCTCAAAATACAACACTTGAATAAACTTTTTTGTATTAATTCGCGTATGACCAGAAGATGCGAGTTCATCTTTCGTCATTTCTGTCATCCGTTTTCTAACTACGGTAAAATCGAAAAATTTTGGAGCATAGCTTTCAAATTTTGGATTTGAAAAGTCTGTTAATCCTAAAGAAGCCAAATGATTTAACGACTGATAAATAGCTCGACGTACTCTTTGTTCAGACGCTTTTTTCTCTTTATCAATATCCGCCTCTAAAGCTAAATCCCCTAATTTTCTTATCGTAATATGATGGAAAATTTCTTTTAACGCAGGAAAGCCAAACTCAAATGTCTGTGCCTTTTCTTGACCATATAAATATTCCAGCATACTAAGTAAATCTTTACTTCCATTCTCTCCCGCAATACCGAGTTCTGATAGTAAAAAGCGCCCTAAATCCCCTATCTTTTTTCCTTCTTGCACTGGTTCAGTACGCAATTGCGGTTTTTCCCACTGAAACACGTTATTCAATGATTTTTGAATATCGTGTATAGAACGCTCCAATCTAATACGCTCCATCACTTTGCGTACAACAGATACAACTTCGATTTTATTTAATGGTTTTGTAATATAATATTCTACACCAAGTGTATATGCCTCACCTATAAGCTGCTTCGATTCCACTTGAGAAATCATAATGATTTTCCCCGTGAAAGTTGACGCAATGTGACGAACTGTTTCAATTCCGTCCCTCATCGGCATCAACAAATCAATAAATAAAATATCTACTTTTTTAAAATTTAGTTGATCCGCTTCAATAAAAGCTCCGTCATCCGCCTCACCAATTACTTCTCCAAGATCTCCATCTTCAATAATTTGCGAAAGCATCGAACGGAAAACTTCATCATCGTCTACGATATAATAAAACAAATCTATTCCCCTTCCTGCTTTAAACTATCCTCTGGTAAACAAACGATAAACTTACATCCTCTTTTATTTTCTCGGTCTTCTAATTTCACTTCTCCGCCTAGCTCTGTTACCATTTCATTTATGTAAGAAAGCCCAATACCAGTTGACGGTGTTCCCGTTTGATCATACTTGGAAGTAAATCCTGGCTTAAATACTAATTTCTTATACTTTTGTGTAATACCAGGCCCATCGTCAATTACTTCAAAAAATATATACTGATTTCTTTTATATAGCTTAATAATAACGAAACCTTTATCTTCAATTGCTTCAACTGCATTTGCAACTAAGTTATTAAAAATTGATAGCACTGTATACACGTGGTATGCAGCATGCTCACCTTCTATATGTTTAGAAAAACGTATATCCTTTTCTAGCATTTCAGCATACTTCTCGTTTATTCTAACAATCATCTCTGCTAACTCATGTCCTTCTACATATTCAGCCACATTTTTATCTAATAACAGTTTAGATAATCCTGCAAATATCCTTTGATTATCCTTTTTTATTTCATGCACTTCCCCCGCTATTTTCAATGCTGTTTTACTACTTGAATCAGTGCTTACTTGTAAATTTCGATATAGTTGATATGCTTCTTGTGTAATTAACTCCGCATTTTGTAACGTCTTTTTCAAATGAACAGATTCCACATATAAATTAGAAAGATGCATTAACATATTTTCATTTTCTTTTCGAACTTGCGATTCTTTTAATTTCGTTTCATATAAATTCATCATATTTAAAAAACCAAGTGCAAAGAAACTACGAAAAATAGCAATAATAATAAGTTTATTCACTTCAGAAATCGTTATTGTTGTACCTAGTACTAACATGTGATAAAACGCAAGTTCTGACATACTTGCAACAATTTCAATTGAAATTCCAAGGCATCCAATAATGATTGGTTTCTGATGGAACTTATTTACCCTACAAAGCGAAAAAAAACTGCCATAAATAAAATAATAGAAGAACACAGGATAACGCAAATAAAATGATTCTGTCATATGAAATGAACCTTGCATGATCCAGTCAAGACATACTCGGAATAAGACTACAGATATACCAACAAGAATACCTGCAACTCCTGCTGGTACTCTTCTTAAAAATAATAATAAAAAGAAGAATAGCGGTGTACCGAAGCTAACTCGAAACGTATCATTAAAGGGATGAAAGTTCAGCTCCCCAGCAATCGGAACAACGACCATTAATATAATTAAAAGGGACATATCTTTCTTCCATAATTGATTCCAATTCAAAGGTGACACTTCCTATACTTTTTTTCAGTAGTAAAAGTGAAAGCCCGCTTATTGTTATAAACGGGCTTTTTTTCTATATTCTAACCTTTTCTACCGCTTTTATTTGGCGATACTCTGGCTTCCACATTGCTTCTTGCACTGCCATCTTGATATCGTTATCACTTAAGTTCACTCTTGCAACACCTTCTGCAACTGCAACTTTCGCTACTTCAATTGCAACCATTTCTGAGATATTACGTAATTCTTCGACCTCTGGTAAAATAGGTGCTCCTGGCTGACTTGTATCTACCATACTTGCAACTGCTTCAGCAGCCGCTGCGAACATTCCATCCGTCATGACGCTTGCTCGTACTACAATTGTTCCAAGACCAAGCCCTGGGAAAATAAGTGCATTATTTGATTGTCCAATCACATACGTTACACCGTTATATGTAACTGGTTCAAATGGACTTCCTGTTGCAACTAACGCTCTTCCTTCTGTCCACTCGATTAAATCTGCTGGTTTTGCTTCAGCAAGTGGCGTCGGATTCGACATTGGTAAAATGATTGGTCTTTCTATGTGAGAAGCCATTTCTTTAATAATCTCTTCTTTAAATGCACCTGCAACAGTTGATGTACCAATTAAAATTGTCGGTTTTACATGTTTCACAACTTCAGCAAGTCCGATCACATCATTTTGCTTCCACTCACTTACTTCTGCTTCTTTTCTTGCGTACGGAATTTGGAAATCAAGAAGATCTTCCATATTATCTGTAACTAACCCGTTACGATCAATACACCAGAAACGCTTATATGATTCTTCTTCAGATACGCCTACGCGGACCATCGCATCTCTAACTTGATCTGCGATACCGATTCCAGCCGTACCAGCACCAAATACAACAACGCGGTGTTCACTTAGCGGTACACCAGAAGCTTTCACTGCCGATAATACTGCCGCAAGTGAAACTGCACCTGTACCTTGAATATCATCATTAAACGTACAAACGTCATGACGGTATTTATCTAAAATTTTTCGTGCGTTACGAGAGCTAAAGTCTTCCCAATGTAAAAGTGCTTTCGGGAATTGTTTATTTACCGCTTGTACAAACGTATCAATAAATTCATCGTAAGCTTCACCTGTTATACGAGGGTGACGATTTCCAATATAAAATGGATTGTTTAATAGTTCCTCACGGTTTGTACCTACATCTAAAATTACCGGTAATACGCGACTAGGATCGATTCCAACTGCAGCAGTGTAAACAGCTAATTTTCCGATTGCGATGTTAATACCACCAACGCCCCAGTCACCAATTCCTAATATGCCTTCTCCATCTGTTACAACGACTAAATCAATGTTCTCAGCTGTTGCACCGATATTGGTAAATGCTTCTTCGATACCTGATGAATCGTTAATTGATAAATAAACGCCACGTGGTTTACGATATTCATGACTATATCTTTGAATTGCTACACCGACAGTTGGTGTATATACAATCGGTAACATTTCACGTAAATGATCTGTTAATATACGATAAAATAATACTTCATTTCGATCATGTAACGCAGTTAAGTATACATTCTTTAATAAATCATCCGGCTGAGAACTAAATTGTTCGTATGCTCGGCGTGCCTGTTCTTCTAACGTTAAAACCGCTGGCGGTAATAACCCTTTTAAACCTAACTCTTCTCTTTCATTTTGTGTGAAAGCTACCCCTTTATTTAAAAGTGGTGTTGATAATACTTCTGCTCCTCTTAATGTTGTTTCTAATGCACCATTAGAAGCTACTGTAAACTTGCTCATAACATCCCTACCTCTATTCATATATAGCATTTCTATATTGTAAACAAAAAAGAGGGGCTTGTCCCCCCTCTTCTTTTAATTTTTCTTTAAAAGAGTTGCTCCTGCAATCCCTGGGTGTGTCATTTCGAATGGATCTAGAATTAATTCTAAGTCTTCTTGTGACAGTACACCATTTTTCACACAAAGTTCTCGAACGGATTGCCCTGTCGCGATTGCTTCTTTCGCAACGCGAGCTGCTGCTTCATAACCGATATGAGGGTTCACGGCTGTAATAATTCCTACACTCTTCTCAACATACTCTTTTAAGCGATCTTCATTCGCTTCAATTCCTTTTAAGCAATTATCTGTAAAGGCACGGAAACCGTTATTCATAATGCTAATTGATTGAAGTAAGTTGAAAACAAGTACTGGTTCCATAACGTTTAATTCTAATTGTCCTGCTTCTGAAGCAAGGCAAATTGTATGGTCGTTACCAATGACTTGGAACGCAATTTGATTAATTACTTCTGGCATAACAGGATTTACTTTCCCTGGCATAATAGATGAACCTGGTTGACGAGCTGGTAGCATAATTTCCGCTAAACCAACGCGTGGACCTGATGCCATTAAGCGAAGGTCATTCGCAATTTTAGACATATTCATCATACATACTTTCAGTGCTGCAGATACTTCTGTGTATGCATCTGTATTTTGCGTTGCATCTACTAAGTCTTCTGCACCAACAAGTGGCAGTTCACTAATTGCAGCTAAATGTTTTACAACCGCTTCAATATATTCTGGATCTGCATTTAAGCCTGTACCAACTGCAGTTGCTCCCATGTTCACTTCATATAAGTGTTGACGTGATTGCTGAATTCGTTTCATATCACGTTCAAGCACACGAGAGTATGCTTTAAATTCTTGCCCAAGACGAATTGGCACAGCGTCTTGTAAATGTGTACGACCCATTTTAATTACATGATCGAACTGTTCTGCTTTTAATTCAAATACATCGTGCATATAGCCCATCGTTTGTAATAAACCTTCTAATGCGTTTAATGTAGCGATATGAATCGCCGTTGGGAATGCATCGTTTGTGGATTGCGCCATGTTTACATGACTATTTGGACTAATATAGTGATAGTCTCCCTTTTCCATTCCTAATAATTCAAGAGCACGATTGGCAATGACTTCATTTGCATTCATGTTCATTGAAGTACCTGCTCCGCCCTGAATTGGATCTACGATGAAATGATCATGCCATTTTCCATCAAGAATTTCTTGAGCAGCCTCTGCGATCGCACCACCCTTGTTCAATTCCAATCTTCCTACATCTGTATTAGCAAGCGCTGCTGCTTTTTTTACAATTGCGAACGCTCTAATTAAGCCTTCATGGATTTTGTATCCTGTAATCGGGAAGTTTTCAACTGCACGCATTGTTTGTACGCCGTAGTATGCATGGTTTGGTACTTCTTTTTCACCTAAAAAATCTTTTTCAATTCGAACACCATTTTTAACTTCAGTTAATGTTGCCATGATTATTCACTCCTTAACGATTTCTTATGCTGCTTTTGTTTCTTTGACTGTTTCTACATATTGTTTTGCTTTCTCATTATCGAATTCGCCTTCCCACTTCGACATAACAATGGCCGCTAATGCATTTCCTAATACATTGACAGATGAGCGAATCATATCTAAAATGCGGTCAATTCCCGCAATTAACGCGATACCTTCTAGTGGTAACCCCATCGAACCTAACGTTGCTAATACAACAACGAACGATGCACCTGGAACTCCCGCCATACCTTTGGATGTTAACATGAGAACGAATAATAACGTTATTTGCTCCGTTAGTGACATGTGCACACCGTACATTTGTGCAACAAACAATGCCGCTAACGCTTGATAAATAGCCGATCCAGTCAAGTTAAATGTATAACCTGTCGGAATTACGAAAGAGGCAACTGCCTTTGGACAACCGAACTCTTCCATTTTTCTCATTATATTAGGTAAAACAGCTTCTGAACTTGCTGTCGTAAACGAAAGAATCAATTCTTCTTTTAAAATTTTCATTAATGTAAAAATGTTTACTCCAACCATTCGTGCATTAATACCTAATACAATCACAACGAATAGTATAACAGTTACGTATACAGCTAGCACTAGTTTTCCTAGCGGAAGTAATGTCGCTACACCAAATTTTGCAACCGTAACGGCAATTAATGCGAATACACCAAATGGTGCAAATTTCATAACTTGATTTGTAACCCAAAACATGGCTTCGAGTACGCCTTCAAAAAAGTTAAAAACAGGCTTTCCTTTTTCCCCAATTGCCGCAACTCCTAAGCCGAACAATACTGAGAAGAATATAATCGGTAATAGGTCACCTTGTGCAATCGATTCAAATACGTTTTTCGGTACAATGTGAACAATTGTCTCAGCAAAACCTTTCTTCTCTGTTGCATCTGCAGTTTGTTTATAAGAAGAAATATCACTTTGCTGTAAATTACTCATATCAACGCCAGTACCTGGTTGGAATATATTCGCTGCAAGTAATCCCATTAAAATAGCAATCGTCGTAATAATTTCGAAATAAAGAATTGTCTTACCGCCTAGTTTCCCAAGCTTTTTCATATCTCCTACACCAGCTACTGCAACAATTAATGCTGAAATAACAATTGGTACTACAATCATCTTAATTAAGTGAATAAATATATCCCCAATTGGTGTGATATAAGAAATCGCCGTTTTATTGCCATAAAAGACTGCCCCTACTACAATCCCTAAAACAAGCGCGACAAAAATTTGTGTTGCCAATCCGAATTTTTTCATTTATGTTCATCCCCTTCATGCGAACGCTTTCAATTTGAATTTATAAAAGCTACTCACACATCTTATAAGCGAACCTACAAAATCATACAAAAACCTACAAGTTCGTCACAAAAAATTCAAATATTTTTCTTCTTTTTTTCATTGACACCATTTTGTTAAAAAACGATAAAATAAACTCGATAAGAAATCAGATTATTGCGTATAATCAAAAAGATATATACTTACAACAAATCAAAATGAAAAGGAGTGGATGTTATGAAAAACTATACAAAGCAATTCGTTCTATCTTCTTCTTTTCTTTTTCATTTTCTTAAAAAGGAACAAAGGCATTCGCCTTTGTTCCTTTTTTATTGCGATCTATATAGGGGGAATTGTTATGAGACCATATAAACGTGTTTTAATTAAATTAAGCGGCGGTGCACTTGCCGATCAAACTGGAAATAGCTTTAACTCCAAACGATTAGAACATATCGCAAACGAAATTTTATCCATTGTTGATTTAGGTATAGAAGTATCCATCGTCATCGGTGGCGGTAACATTTTTAGGGGGCATCTAGCTGAAGAATGGGGAATCGATCGAGTAGAAGCTGATAATATCGGTACGTTAGGTACAATCATTAACAGCTTAATGCTTCGCGGTGTTTTAACAAGTAAAACAAATAGAGAAGTACGCGTTATGACTTCCATTCCATTTAATGCAGTAGCTGAACCATACATTCGCTTGCGTGCAGTCCACCATTTAGATAACGGTTATATCGTTATCTTTGGAGGCGGAAACGGCCAACCGTTCGTGACGACAGATTATCCAAGTGTACAAAGAGCCATCGAGATGAATAGTGATGCCATATTAGTCGCAAAACAAGGGGTCGATGGCGTCTTTACAAGTGATCCAAAGCATAATAAATCAGCAAAAATGTACAGCAAACTAAACTATAATGATGTCGTTAGACAAAATATACAAGTCATGGATCAAGCGGCATTACTGCTTGCCCGGGACTACAATTTACCAGCACACGTCTTTAACTTTGATGAGCCTGGTGTCATGAAGAAAATATGTTTAGGCGAACATGTGGGGACGTTGATTAATGATGATGTTACGATGCTGGTGCATGAAAAATAATGATTTCCCACCAAAAAAGGGTGCCTTTTGTAGGCACCCTTTCCTAATTCATCATCACAAATAGAAGTCAACCAATCCCGCCACTTTCTCCTTACAACGCTCCCAAAAAGATAACTTTTCAAAAAACTCTTTCGTCATTTCTTTCGAATCATGAAAATCCTCTGTTAACGCCTTATTAACTTGTCCTACAATAGGACCACCATAAATATAAAAATTCATTTCATCATTTATATTGAAGCTACGCGAAGTAAAGTTTGTTGTACCAATAACGGTTAATTCATTATCAATAAGCATTAATTTACCATGGAACATTCCTTTTTTATAACCATATACAGTAATCCCATTATTAACAGCTTGACGTATGTATGGATACGCCGCTTCTTTTATAAGAGGTAGATCCGGTTTATATGACCAAAGTATTTTTACTGTAACACCACGCTTTTGCGCCGCGATTAAAGCATTCATAGATTCTTTATTTTTC
The DNA here is from genome assembly GCF_039134555.1 of Bacillus sp. BR3(2024). Taxonomy (NCBI): domain Bacteria; kingdom Bacillati; phylum Bacillota; class Bacilli; order Caryophanales; family Bacillaceae; genus Bacillus; species Bacillus sp. BR3(2024). The sequence goes on along the minus strand of NZ_CP152433.1, from coordinate 1,637,507 downwards.
GCTATAAAATACGGTGTTGCAATTACAATAGAGTGCTGAGCTTGTTTTATGAGCTCTATATATTTTTCAGCAACGTAATGCCCATTGTAACTAGTCATAGTATGTAATGTATTCCCTTTACTAGCTTTATTCGTACTTCTCTTTATCTCTTCTTTCGTATCTCGTTTCCAGTCTAAAGCGAATTGCTGTTCTAAATCTTTTGCTCCTTCTCCTTTAAGTCGTACATGATAATCACGCCAATATCCAAATCGCTTATCTTTCCCTAAGTACTCATCTCCTATATTAAATCCGCCTGTATAGCCAATCTCCCCATCAATCGTCGTAATACGGCGATGATTACGATGATGAAGAGAATAAAAGCCGAATGGTAATTCAGGTTTTCTACTATATGTAAAATGCACACCATTTTCCTGCAATTCATTTTTCATCTTTCTTTCAAATGATAAATCATTAATGCGATCAACGGATAAATAGACGTTTACCCCTTCTTTTGCCTTCTCTTTTAATAAGTTTAAAAAAGTATGGCTACTTTTATCATCCGACAAAATGAAGAAATACGTGTAAATGGAGCTTTTCGCTTCTCTTATATCAGTAAATAATTGTTTATAAAAAGACTTCCCTTCTACATATAATTGAAAGTCACTATAATGAGGCGCATACTCTGTCGGCATGTTTTTCCCGGCTTCCATTTTTCTTCCGAGTGTAACGTCAATATGAACCCAAATTAAAATAAAAACGAAAATAGCAATAGAAGTAACTCGCAATATTTTTTTAATCATTTTGATTTCCTTCCGATCATTTTCTTTCCACCTTTCTATTTTGTCATTCAAATTTAGATTTCATGCTTCATACAAAAAAGGATGTGACTTAACGTCACATCCTTTTCACATTAAACAAAATTTCTCGCATCATTATTTCTTCCAAACTTATAAATCGCAATTAAGAAGAATGCAATTGCGAAAGCGAATAAAATTAAAATGTTTAAATACAACTCCGAGAATGGTATTCCTTGTTGTAGTTTCGATACTGTGTCTAACAACCAGCGCTGTGGAAGAAAATTAGCTACTTTTTGTACTGCACTTGGCATAATGTCATATGGGAAATAACAACCCGCTAGTAAGCATGTTGGTACAATGACCATGTTTTGCATCGCATTTGCCGATGATGAGTTTTTTGAAAAAGCAACAATTACTAACGACATTCCAATCGCTATTAAAGCAAATATCATCAGTACACCAACCATAACGATGAAGGGCATATTGATATTCGTATGAAAAACATTCGTTAAGAATAGGATTGTAATCATAATTTGTACTGTTAATATAATCATATTTACCCCGACGTTAGATAATATAAATTTCTTTCCATCTATCGGCGTGGATAATAATCTAAAGTACGTTCTATTCTCTTTTTCTTTTAAAATATAGCCTGATAAGTTCACTGCTGAAAATAACATAAACATAATAAGATAACCCATGGTTTGGTTCGTCATATCTTTATTTTTCGAAGTATCTTCTAACGTCTCAGTCTTCACTTTAAATGAACTTTTTTGATATCCTGCGTACATCGTATCAAATGCACTTTGATCTGTTCCTGCTACTTTACTTATCGCTGCTACATTATCAATATAATTGTACAAATATGACTTAATAAACGCTGTTACTTGATCACCTTTAATCGATGAAATTTCAATATTGCTTGGTTTTCCTTCTCGGACACTTTCTGAAAAACCAGACTGTAACGTAATCACTCCATCAAGTTTTTTTGAAGTGAGTTTATCTTCTACTTCAGATTCTTTCACTTTACTTACTTTTACATGATTGATTTCTTCTAAAAATTTCACCGTATCATTTGCTATCGACTCATTTTCTTTATTTATAACTCCGATATTTAACGTCCCTTGCCCCGCATTTCCATATATTGAAAAGGAGATTAACGTTCCTATTATCGGCAAGCTAATAATAATGAGTAACCCTTTTTTATTTTTCAAAAGGACTGATAATGTTTTTTGCATAAGCCATAAAATATCTTTCATACTATAGCCCCTCCCGTCTGCGTAATGCGATAATCGATATGAATAAAAAGAGTGCTGAGATTCCGATATTTAAAGAGATGACTGGTAGTGCCGCCCCTACATCATTTGCATAAATAATTTTCATAACGGCAGTGTTTGCCCACGTTAATGGTGATAAATTCGTAATGAAATTTTCTTCTACTACGAAGTATGCCCCGCCAAAAATAGAAGCTAGTTGTACGATAACTAAAATAATTGCTCTAGATGCTTCACCTGTTTTTGTAATATATCCGATGCCGAGGCCGAAGCTAGTTGCTAAAAGGACTTCTGTTAGTAAAATAAGTAAGACAACTCCAAGATGATCGCCCCAGTTAGCTTGAAAAACAAATTTACTAAATAAAACGACAAGTAGTATGCACAGTGCATTCGCCACCATATTACCCAATATTTTCCCGATAAAAATTTCCGCTTTCGTTATAGGTGCAGCAATGAGACGATCTCCTGTTTTACGTATTCGTTCGCCTCTAATTAAATTACTTGCTCCCATCGCACCATACAAAGCAACCATCGTTGTCATTACAATTGCATAGTAATCCATAGAACCTGGTTTTTTAGTCGCTTGTAATGCCGTTTCTTTAATATACTCATTACGTTCTCCATTCGGAATTATTGTGCTAATTTTACTAGGGTCTACTTTCTCAATCTCAACTACTACATTGTACTTATCAACAAATGTAGTCATCATTCCTTCAACTATGCTACTTTCAATACTACTTCTATCACTTCCGTAAAACTTTACCCCGTCCTTATTCAATTCTACATACGCAGCGTATTTGTTTTGTTTTACTTTTTCTTTTCCATCTACCTCTTCAGAAACTTTCTTAAAGTAAATACCAGATTTACTTACTTCTTTTGCAAATGCTTCAAATGATTGAGAAAACGTACCATTTGCTTCATCTTTGTATATCACTTGTATATCTTTAATAGTATGACTATCGCTATTAAATGCATTACTTAACGCTGTTCCTAACACAAGCATAAGTACAATCGGAAATGCTAACATAAAAACTAAAGTTCTTACGTCTCTAAATTCTCTTTTAATGTGCATAATTGCAATATTGAAGATGTTCAATTGATGAACCTCCCTTTACCTTTTCTTCATTTACCTTTTATTTATCTCGTAAGTTTCTTCCGGTTAAGGTAAGAAATACTGTTTCTAAGTTGGGAGCCTGCTCCTCTAATGAACGAATTTCAATATCATGATTGATACAGTGTTGAATGATTTTATTTAAATTATTTAATCCCGCATCAGAATTCACTTTAATTACGTTTTCTTCAATTTGAACTGCTTTCACACCGTTTATCTCTTTTAATTTTTCTACATCTAAATTCTCTACCGATTTCACTTCAATCCAAATATCTTTCGTGTCAGTAATAATTGCTTTTAACTGTTCTTTCGTACCTTCTGCAATTACTTTACCGTGATCTACTATCGCTATTTTCGTACAAATCTCTTCTACCTCTTCCATGTAGTGACTCGTATAAATAATTGTACTTCCCATTTCATTTAATTTACGTACTGACTGCAAAATGTAGTTTCTTGACTGTGGATCAATTCCAACTGTCGGCTCATCCATAATAATTAACTTCGGTCTATGAGCAATTGCACAAGCGATATTCAGTCTTCGCTTCATCCCACCAGAAAAGTTCTTCGGATAGCTTTTCTGTTTATCACTAAGTCCTACAAATTTAAGAGCTTCCTCTACCCTAGCTTTTAATTCGGCTCCTCGTAACCCGTACAATCCAGCAAAGAATTTCACATTTTCATAGGCAGTTAACTCTTCATAAATCGCAATATCTTGCGGAACAATACCGATATTCATTTTCGCAAATCGATTATGTTTCTTTATATTTTTTCCTAGTATGCTAATCTCACCTTCATTACTTCTTAACAAACCAGCAATCATATTTATCGTTGTACTCTTACCAGCACCATTTGATCCTAAAAAGCCAAATATTTCTCCTTCTTTAATAGATAAAGACATATTATCAACTGCGATGAAATCACCAAATTTTTTCGTTAAATTTTTAATTTCTAATGTATTCATCATTTTCACCCCTATTTCGGTTTCTCTGCTTTTAGTATAAACAAAAAGAATGAACCTGCTCAGTGCAGAAGTTCATTCTTTTCACATGAGAATATTCACTTTTTTCATATGAGATGGTTCATCCTCGTACCATTCTCTTTATATTGGCAACAACATCGTTACTGAAAAACCACTTGTCCCATCTACAATAATTTTTCCGTTTACAGACGCCGTTCGCTCCTCCATCCCCATAATACCGAGACCTTTTTTAACAAGAGCTACCCCTTTTCCGTTATCCTTCACTTGCACCTTAACCATCTTGTTAAGTACATGAATATCTATAGAAATAACTGTCGCATCAGCATATTTCATTGCATTTGTTAGTGCTTCTGTAACATTCTCACCGATAATTTTCCACTGAATAGGAGAAATCATATCTAAGTTCCCTTTGTATACAAAAGGAATATTCACATCATTCTTACCGGCAAATTCCTCTATGAATAATTTCATACGATGAATGCCAATTTGCTCAGTTGGAGGCTTCATATTTTTTAATGTAATGCGAATACTTTCAATTCCATCTTTTGAAATGTGAATTGCATTTTGTAATAACTCCGCAGATTTTTCTTTATCTATTTCCATTAACCTTTTTGCTGCTTCCATTTGAATAAGTGCACCCGTCATCGAGTGACCAATTTTATCATGAATTTCTTGCGATAACCGATTTCTCTCTTCTAGCTTAAATGTGTATTCAGATTGTCTTATGTACTCTTTATTTTCATGTAAGCTTTTCGTAAGTCGTTGCATATCTTTTCGCATCTTATCATTTTGCGATTCAAGCTTTACTACACGCGATATATATCGATCTGCTATAGTTAAAACGAGAAAAGAAAATGCAACAATTAATCCATAAGTCATTCGAATACTTTCATCTGCAATCGTAATTGGGAGCATCATAACAACAAAGCGTGGCCAATTCTTTTCTATGTAATGGAATGTAATTTCGTATAAGTTCAAAGGTAAAAACAAAATAAAAAATGGATGAACCCTCCATGTAAATAACATAATTATGCCAATTGACATACAGATTAATAATTTTTTATACGTATCTTTTTTAAATATAGAAATCATTACGTTTACAGAGAGGTAAATAAGTAAAGTAAATATAACCCAAGGTAAATTTACTACATTTGCGTAAATATAACTAAACACAATATATAAAAAGACAATTAATTTACTTACAGTTAGCCAAAATTCCATATCACTAATCTACTTTCCCTGTTAAGTAATAAATCGCAATTTGTGTGCGATGTTCAAGTCCAGTTTTCCCTAAAACTGACGTAATATAATTTGCAATTGTTCCTTCAGATATAAAAAGCTGTTTCGAAATTTCTTTATTCGAGAAACCTTTTGCAATTAATGCGATAATACTAAGCTCCCTTTCTGTGAAAAGGCTCTTATCAATTTTACATTCTTCCTCTTTACTTTCCATTAAATTAGACTTAATTTTATCGAGGACAACATCTTGCATAACAGTTTGACCGTTATATACTCCTTTTATCGCATCACGAATACGCTCCGGATCGTTATTTTTTAACAAATAACCTTTCGCTCCGTTTTTTACTGCATCCAAAATATATTCATCATCATCAAACGTCGTTAAAATAAGCGGTTTTGTTTTCGTCTCTTCACAAATGAACTTCGTCGCCTCTACCCCGTTCATATTTGGCATGCGAACATCTAAAAGAGCAATATCAACTTCATGCTTTTTACAATATGCTACAGCTTCTTCCCCATCATTTACAGTATCTACTACTTCGAACTCTTCGTATGTATTTAAAATAATTTTCATGCCCTCTCTAATAAAAGAGTTATCATCCGCTATTAATATTTTAATTTTCATGTTTGTTAGTATGGCCCTTCCCCTACTAACATTCACATCCTTTCTCCGTGTAACATTTCCTACTTGCTCATTATATACTTCTCTTTACCATTTTTTCACACCTTTTTTCATCTAGCTCTCCTGCAAAAAATATATTATTCTTTTTTTACAATATGTGTAGGGTGACTTATCATTCTTTACGTCTATATAATAGAATGCGTCAAAAAGGAGGGAGAGACCCATTGAGGAAAAACAATTAATTGAAAAAGCACAGCAAGGAAGCGAGCATGCTTTTCGTATCCTTGTACAAACATATCGTCATTATATTTTTCAAGTTATCTTTTCTATTTTAAGACATGAAGAAGATGCGAAAGATGTTACACAAGAAGTATTCGTAAAAATTCACACCTCTCTCCCAAATTATCAATTTCGCGGATTAAAAACGTGGATGGCGCGTATTGCCACCAATCACGCTATTGATTATAAGAGGAAGAAAGCTAGAGAAAGTGAAGAACTCTCCTTATGTAAAGAAGCTGAGGAAAATATAAAGTCCTCTCATAATATTGAGGCTTTATTATTGACGAAAGAGCAGAAATTACTCATTGCTCAAAAACTGAGAGAACTTCCCGAAAATTACCGTGACGTCGTTCTCGCACATTACTTAGAAGAAAAAAGTTATCAAGAAATTGCTTTACAGGAAAACATCGAAGTAAAAACAGTCGAAATGAAACTGTATCGGGCACGAAAATGGATTAAAAAACATTGGAAGGAGGAAGAGTTTCTATGATGCATTATTCAAAAGAAGATTGGCGCAATTATACATTAGATTTTATAGAAAACAATAAACGTGAATCTATGGAAGAACATCTTTACGAATGTGATCATTGTTTAACACTTTATATGGAAAGTATTGATGAACAACATGAAAACCTTCCAATGATAAATGATGATTCATTTACGAACGAAGTTATGACGCAAATTAATTTTGAAACGCTACAACCTAATGAAAATATAAAAACAAACTCACTAAAACGCACAATTATTCACTACATAATTGCGACTGCAGCTACAATTATTTTTATGGTAAGTGGTTTATTCCAATATATTTTTACAGCGACATCAAATTTCGAGAAATCTTCAAAACATAACGAGTCTTCTATCTCACAACAAATTGTAAACAAATCGGTAGATACATCAAAAAAGGACGGAGGTTTAAAGCATGAATAAAAACCCCTTTTTAGCACTTGTATTAGGGCTAATTCCTGGGCTTGGACATTTATACTTAAAAAAGCTAGGACGGTTTATTTTATATAGCGGAGGATCTTTATTTCTATTCTCCTTTGCAGTATTTTGTACCATAGTAGTAAGAGAACGTGATATTGCTTTTCTTTCTCTATTTTTACTAGCTGTTCTATGGGTAATTAACTTACTAGATTTAGTTATCACCATTATAAAACAAACGAAAAAACAAGAAGCTGGAGAATTGATAAATTCCTCTAAAGAGAGCGAACGATTTTATATCATTCTCCTATCCATCATCCCTGGACTTGGCCATTTCCAATTAGGACTTATGCAACGCGGTCTTACGTTTTTAGTCGCTTGCGCTGGCTTAGGCAGCATGATTATATTTGTAACATTATTAACATCTCAAGGAAGTTTCCTTATCTTTCTTATTACGTTACCTGTTTTATGGATTTATAATTTCTTTGACGTTGTTCAGCAACTACAGAAAAAAGAACGCGACGAGCAATTAATTGACCGTACTATTTTCGAAGATTTTGAAGAACATCGAGAGCAAGGAAAGAAAAGTAAAACATTTGCTTCTATTTTAGCGATGTTCCCTGGAGCAGGTCATATGTATTTAGGTTTACAACGCCGTGGTCTTCAGCTTATGGCAGCCTTTTTACTATCTATTTATTTACTCGACTTATTAAGACTTTCTGCGTTTTTATTTTTAGTACCAATCATTTGGTTCTATAGCTTTTTTGATGCGTTACAGCAAACAGCAAAATACGGAAAAGAACGAGTACAAGACGAACCCATTATCGATTATTTTATAAATCATCAAAGATGGATCGGTATCGGATTAATTACACTCGGTGGTTATTATTTACTAAATCAAACAGTCCTTCCTATTTTGAATGATTATTTTGTAACTATATTTAATATTCATCTTAGTGAACTATATTATCGCTATTTCCAGACATCTATCGTTGCGCTCCTTTTAATTGGCGGCGGCTTTAAATTGTTACTTGGAAATAAAGAAAACAAAGGTGGGACAAGCGAATGAGGACTTGGCGTGTTGGAACATTCTCAATGGGGCTTTCTATTATATCGTTAGGGTGCTTTTTACTATTTTCAGTCGTAAAAGGAATTCAAGTATTAGATACACTAACTGCATGGTGGCCAGTTTTACTTATCATACTTGGAGCTGAAGTTTTACTATACCTTCTATTTTCTAAGAAGGAACAATCATTTATTAAATATGATATTTTTAGTATTTTCTTTATCGGTGTTTTAGGAAGCGTCGGAATTGCTTTTTACTGTTTATTATCAACTGGATTACTAGAAGAAGTTCGTCACTCTATTAACACAACGAGGCAAACGAGTAATATTCCAGACGGACAATTTGATATACCTGAATCTATCAAAAAAATCGTAGTAGATGCAGGCCATCAACCTCTAACGATAGAGGGAAATAATACAAATCAAATTCATCTTTTGGGAACTTATGAAATGACAACGAAAGCAAATGAAAAACTCAATTTAAAACGAGATGATTTCCTTTCAGTTCAAACGGCTGGAGAAACGATGTATATCACTTTAAAATCATTACCTGTTCAGCATACGTTATTTAATTCAGCACCACAGGTGAAACCAACGCTTGTTCTTCCGCAAAATAAAAATGTGGAAATCCGTGCTTCAAATAACGAACTATCTCTTTATCCAGGTCAATTACAAAATAATTGGTTTGTACAGGAAAGCTCAAGAGTGTCTGTCCATCTTGCAAAAGAAAGTGATATATCTTTAACAGCAGTAACGAATCAAAAAGAAACACATGGAAGTACACCTTGGGAACAAGTAGAAGATTTAACGAAAAACGAAAATACTTCTTCAGAAGAACATCCAGAATTAAACAACCAAGAACATTGGTATAAAAATTCGATTAAAACTGGAAATGGGACGTACAAGTTAAATATTGAGAAAGCTTATAATTTGAATATGAGTGTTCTCGAAAAATAAAAAACCTTCCGCAATTGCGGAAGGTTTTTCTCATATAATCGCTTTAATTCCTTCTAACACTAATCCAATCATAAATCCGCAAACAGCCCCGTTTACTCGGATCCACTGTAAATCTTTACCGACGTTATTTTCAATCATTTCGATTAACGTCTTATCATCTAACTTATCAAGGTTTTCTTGTACAAGCTTACCAATTTTCGAATGGTTCTTCTCAACAAGACTTACAACTTGTTTTTGTAACCAATCTTCTATTTTTTGAACTGTCTGTTCATCTTCTTTTATTTTATTCATTTGTTTTTGTAAAAATGGAATAACATATTTATCAGCAAATTCTTCATTATTTACAAAAGCAACTGTTCTTTGCTGTACTTGCTCTAGCATCTCTTTTATTTTGTCAGTAGCATTCCAATTGGCAATCCATTTTTCTTTCCAATTTTCTAATTCTTGTAGTAACGCTTCATTTTCTTTTACATTTATAATTTCTTGACGAATTTTCGCTAATATAAGTTGTCTCGTGCTATTATCTGCATCTTGTAAGCTGTTAATATTGCTAATAATAAACTTCTGCAAAATGCCGCCAATTTTATCTTCATCTACAATATTCATAAACGATTTCAATGTAAACTGTAAGAATCCATCTACTTTTATATTTTCCATCGCCTTCATACCTAAACTTCCAAGCTGGTAGCGTGCTTCATCTTGCGCTGTCCAATCTTTCACTTTTACTAAAATGTAATCAAGTGTCTTCTCATCATATTCTTGCACAACTAATTGATCAACAAGCACTTGTAAGATGTTACTTGTATTAATTGTATGTAAATACGTCTTTAATTCTTTTTCAATAATAACCGCTAATTTTTCTGTATCGATTGAAACAATCGCCTTCTCAGCAATCGTTACAATGCCTTTTTTCACAGCATCAGACTGTATTTCTCTCTCTGCAATTTGTAGCACCATTTGTGCTAGCTGCATTTCTTTTACTTTATTCGTAATACTTTCTTTCGTTAGCCACTCATTTTCTAACGTATTGATGAGCCCTTTCGTTACTCGTTTACGGTTTTTAGGTAACAAAGCTGTATGCGGAATTGGAATTCCCATCGGGTGACGGAATAATGCTGTAACTGCGAACCAATCTGCAAGCCCGCCAACTAACCCAGCTTCAAATCCCCCTTGTATAATCTCTCCAGCTATCGTTCCTTGAAAAGGGATAGAAGCCGCAAAGCCTATACCCATAACCCCAAGCGAAATACCCGCTATATATTTAGTCTGTAATGACATCGTATACACATCCTCTTATTATGTAAAATAAAGCTTTTTGTTATATTTATTCAATATTAGTTATCCTTTATATATACTATAAAGAACTATTGTGAAAATAACAAAGATTTTTATGTACATGAAAAAATGAGGCTACAACTAGCCTCATTTTTCTTATACCGTTAATTCCAAACCTTTCCTATAATATTCATTCATTACATCTTTTGGAACCATACTTCCACCCGTTCCCCACACAATATGAGTACCTTTTTTCACCTTCTCTGTTAACTGTTGCTTTTGTAAATACTCATCTTCTTTACATACTTTCACTGGCCCTATCATACCTGCTAGTGCAGAAGGCTCTAAATAAATATTCTCCGTATCAGCTAGTTCTTTTAACAATCTATATAACTCTTCATCGCTTACTGTGTAATTCCCACTCAAAAATGGTTCCATCGTTTTCCCGACAAATCCAGATGGCCTTCCTACCGCAAGTCCATCCGCATCCGTTACATTATCAATTCCGATATCTTGAACGGCAATTTTGTCATGAAGGCCTGTCATTAAGCCGAGTAACATACATGGAGAGTGCGTAGGCTCTGCAAAGAAACAATGAACATTATCCTTATACAATAACTTTAAACCGAATGCTACTCCACCCGGTCCTCCTCCTACTCCGCACGGAAGGTAAACAAATAAAGGATGATCTTTATCTACTACAACCTCTAACTCTTCTAATTGCTTTTGTAATCGTGATGCAGCTACTGCGTATCCTAAAAATAAATCATGTGAGTTTTCATCGTCTACAAAATAACAGCTAGGATCCGCATCCGCTTGTCTTCTTCCTTCTTCTACTGCTTTACTATAATCATCTTCATATTCAATAACGTTTACACCTTTACTTCTTAATAAATCTTTTTTCCATTGTTTCGCATCTGCTGACATATGAACCGTTACGTTAAAACCTAGTTTCGCACTCATAATCCCAATGCTTAGCCCTAAATTTCCTGTTGAACCGACCGCAATTGAATATTTGGCAAAAAACTCTCTACATGTATCACTATCTAAAATGGAATAATCATCTTCTTCTGTTAACATACCATGCTGCAAAGCTAATTGTTCAGCATATTTTAGCACTTCATAAATGCCACCCCTAGCTTTAATTGATCCTGATATTGGAAGATGACTATCACATTTTAATAATAATTCTCCTGAAATAGGTTGCTTGTAATTTGTCTCTAAAGCTTCTTTCATAGAAGGTATTTTTACTAAAGGTGATTCGATTATGCCGTTCGTCCCTTTCGTTTCAGGAAAAACTTTCGCAATATATGGTGCAAAACGCTTTAATCTCTCTTCCGCCTCTTTTACATTCTCTTCATTAAGTGGTGAATCTTCTATTGCCCTTTCATACTTTTCTATGTGTGGGTTTATCCAAAATACTTCTTCTGTTGCAATAAGTTTATTCACTAATGGGTATTCTGCTTGTAATGCCCCTATTTCTTTCATTTTGTTTCCTCCTTATATCCTTGTAGCTCACCATATAATAAATTATAATTAAATTAATTTTAATATAGTTTAACACAAATCGTTCACTTTAGTTAATTTTAATTTAATTTATTTAAATATAATTTAATAATCCTTAAGGAGATTTTCATTATGGAAAATATAGATATTGGTAAAAAAATTGAAAAACAAAGAAAAGAAAAAGGTTTAACTAATAAAGAACTAGCAAAGATGGCCAATATTACACCATCTATGTTAAGTCAAATTGAACGTGGGTCCGCTAACCCTTCTATTCAAACATTAAAAGTGCTTGCTAAAGCTCTTGATGTGCCAACATTTAGCTTTTTACTTGAAGATACAAATACAGACGATTTAATTGTACGTTCCCATAAACGAAAGAAAATGATTATCGATAATTTATCATATGAAATGCTTTCACCTGATTTCACTGGAAATTTAGCAACAGCAATTATGACCGTCCCGCCTAATACAGCTTCATCAGAAAATGTGCTAGAACATAAAGGAGAAGAATTAGCATTTGTCTTAGAAGGGAAAATCACATTATATTTAAATGAGGAAGAATACGTATTAGAAACTGGTGACAGTGTAAAAATACCTGCTTATTTAAAGCATAAATGGGTGAATCATTTTGAGAAAAATGCGGTAGTCTTATTTTCTGTTACTCCGCCGATTTTTTAATATATGTAATAAAAAAATAGCCATGTACGGGGAATATCCGTTAATGGCTATTTTTTATTTTTTAGGCACCAACAAAATCCCTAAACTAATAATACAAAAGCTCATTATTTGCTGTGCTGATAGACCAAACAGAACCGAATTTTGTTCACTAACAAGCGAAATAATAATATGAGCAAACCCCTCAACAATTAGAAAAATACTTATATTCCTTCCATTTCCGAGCCTTTCATTTTTCATCCATAACAAGCCCATTATACAAAGAGCAAGGATGATCTCGTATACGAAAATAGGGTGATATAATAGTTTAGATTCATATATTTTCATTCCCCATGGTAGTGTCGTTTGTGCACCTACTTCATGATGAAATAGAAAATAAAAGATAATGCTCACACACAATCCAAAAGGCAGTACATCAAGTAAAATACGAAGCGAAAATTCTTCCTTTTTACTTTTCCAAACAATGTATACACTAGCAATTACGCATCCTACTACAATATGTTGCATACTTCCAACAGCTAATATTGCTTGCACTGGCGATCCAAAAGCCCATACAGGATTTAAAATTGCTGGTGCAAACTTCCATACAAATACGATGATAAGAAACGCATTTGTTACGGCATCCATCATTTTTTCATATGATACATTTTGATGCCTCATCTTTCGTTTCATCAACATAAATCCAAATAGACTTCCAATTATAAGAGATACGGGTTGTAATCTCACGATCCACTCCATCATCACGAAATCCCCTTTTAGCTCTCAATCAATTTCTTAAATTTCTTTTCTAATTGATCTGGTGGCAATACACCTCGTACATGATCTACTATAATTCCATCCTTATTAACAAAAAATGTCGTCGGTAAAGAGAATACTTTATAATCTAGTCCAGCTACTCCGTCCATATCTAGTAGAACCGGAAACTCAAATCCATAGCGATTAGCAAATGCGCTTGCTTCTTGTACTGGGTCACTAACAGTTGCATTCACCGCAAAAATTTCAACATCCTTTTTATATTTATCATACATATGAACTAAGTCAGGTGCCTCCATTTCACACGGCCCACACCATGATGCCCAAAAATTAATAATATATGGTTTTCCCTTGGCATCATTTAACGACTGCAACTTTCCGTCTAATCCTTTTAATGTGATGCCAGGTGCTTTAAAACCTACTTGTGGTAATACTTCTTTCTCTTGTAACTCTGCTTGCTTTGCTTTTCTTTCCTTTTCTTCTTTCTTTGAATTATAAAAGTTAACCCCCGCCCAAGCGAGAGCACCTACTAGTATAATAGCAATTAGTTTCTTCACTTTTCTTCCTCCTCATTTTTAAAAACCTGTAAATCCACCGAATAGACGAATAAAGAATGCTGTAATTTTCGTCATTTGATTTGTATACAATAAAATACCTGTTACAATCATCATTCCACCGCCAATTTTCATCATGACATTGGCATATGTAACAATCCATTTTACCTTCCCAATAAAGAATGCCATCACGAAAAATGGAACCGCAAACCCAAGAGTATACGCTGTAATATAAAGAAGCGCCCCTTCAGGATTCGTCGCGCCAAGCATGAGTACAGCTGAAAATATCGGTCCAACACATGGCGTCCAACCTGCTGCATATGTCATACCGACTAAAATCGAGCGAATATATCCAGTCGATTTACTTCTATACTGCACCTTTTTCTCTGCCATAAGCCACTTAGGCTGAAACAAGCCCGTCATAAATAGCCCCATTAAAACAATAAAAATCCCACCAATTTGTTGAATCAATTTTTGGTTAGATGAAAATGTTATTCCAATCCAACTTACCGATAAACCTAACGCGTAAAATATAACCGAAAATCCGATCATAAAAAATACTGTATGTATAATCGCTGATTTTTGCATAATCCCACGATTTTCTTTTAAATCTTGAATAGATACACCTGTAATATAAGATAAATAAGATGGATATAGCGGTAAAGAGCACGGTGATATAAATGACAATACTCCCGCCCCAGCCACAAGCCAAATTGTTAAATCTGCTGCATTCATTTTATTCCCCCTAAAACACTACAATGAGTAGTGTTTATTCTTAAAAAAAGAGGCTATATGCACTCTCCGACAATAAGTACAACCGACATACAGAATAAACCTACTGTTACATATACCGAATTCGTATGTAACGGAATAGTAATCTTAACAACCTTTTCATTTAACACTTGCTCGATTCGTAAATTTATTGCTGTTTTTGCAAATGAAGCTGTAACACATCGATTTTCCATTGTCTTTATTTTAATTAATTTTAATAACGCGCTACCTAACTCAAATGAAGATTCCATTTTTTGCATCGCATATTTATCAGCAGCTAGCTCCTGATACGTATGATATCGCTGTAACAACCCTTTTAATATCGGTATGTACATCATTCCTTCTGCTAATAGCGTAAAACAAAATAATTTTAGCGGATCCCAATTCTTTTGATGATATTCTTCATGGAAAATAATCGCATCAATTTCTTCATTTGAAAATGTTTGAAGCAACCCTTCCGACATGACAACTTTCGGACGAAATAGCCCAATTGTAAATGCCGCAACTTCCGTAGTCGGCAATATATATATTTGTTTTCTTTTTCGGACGAAAGGGATAAGTACTTTTTGTAATTTTTTACTATAGAAAAATTGTCGCCAAATTCTTTTGCACACGATTAATACAGTAAGTAATAATAATCCAGCGATTATAATACGAATCAGCGATAATTCTTTCATATGTTTTTCTAACTGGAACAAGCAAAAATTTGAAAGAAGGAACATCTTATTTTGAAACAGAAATGGATATGTAACGTAATACACTAACATACTGAAAAAGAGGATACTAACAATTACTGCTAACAATACGATTTTACGCATTTGCCATTTCATTTCATTAATCCTCTCTTTTTAACTGACTCAATTTGTCTTCTAACTTTTTTATTAAAGTCGGATCAGCCTGCTCTAACTCATCTAACATATGATTTACAACTAAATCTCCAAATTCCCCCATCAATTCCTGTGTCATTTTCTTCGTTTGATTGGATAAGAATTCTTCTTTTGTTTGTACAGCACGATATATACCACTTCTTTTCACAGTCTGTTTTTCTAAGTGTAATTTCTCTACTAACCTGTTCATAACTGTCATAACAGTGTTAAAATTCACAGGTGATTCTTCACTTAATTTCTGCTGCACTTCTTTAATAGTAATACCATCGCTAGACCAAACAATCTCCATAATTTTCGCTTCAAGCGGTCCAAAGAAATGATTTAACCCGTGCTCATTTAACTTATAGTTTTGAGTAAACATTGTACAACTCCTTTCACACTACGAATTGTAGTATAAATTAAATGAAAGGTCAAACGTAAATGATATATATGAAAATTAACTACCCATAAATACATAGGCTATTCCATTCATTTTAAACCTAATTTTTCTCCAAATGTATCAAAAAGATACTGCTCTAATATTTGTACACTAAACTTCTCATTACGTCCAAGTGCAAATAATTCCCGATCTTTCGCTACGATAGTATCTAACGGAATAGCTACATTATCCACTATTTTTGTAATTTCAATTATATTACTTTTTACATTTACTTCTGTTTTAAATTCAACGTTTTCTAACACTATATGTGAACGTCTTCCTGATGCAAAAAAAGTAAAATTAGGATTTTTAACAACGCCAATTTCAGTCTCTAACGCATATAAATAGTGAAAAATTACATCTCTGTGTCCATCTTTTATTATTTTTTCATCCTTCTCATCGTCTAAGTATTCTTTCAGCTTCGTTGTAAATTCAAATCGAAAATCCACTTTTTTCACGCTCCTTCTTTGTATTTCATATTAAATGAATATATTGAAATAATTTTAACATATTGTAATACAACTTCCTATTAAAAGTAAAAACTGTTTTAAAAAATCGCTATTATTTCCGATACCCTTTTAAAATATAAGTATAAATTCAATATGAATCCATGCGTCATTATATCTATTTAAACATATTTTTTCCATATTTTGAAACATTAGTATGAAATATTATATATCAATGTACGGTTTCTAATGCATTGTTATATATAGTCAGTAGTTTCTTTACTATTCCGATATACTTAAGCTACATTTTCTAATTATTGATTACATTACGGAAGGAATGTAACTCTCTTCTATCGAATTTTTATATAACAAAAATAATTAGGTGGTGCTTTACTATGAAATTAGCTGTCATTGGTGGCGGTGATTTACAAGATTCAAATCACTTGCCTATTAATGAACGCCTTATAGAATTAACAAATAAACAGTACCCAAAAATATTGTTTATTCCAACGGCTAGTCATGATGATGAAAGCTATATAAAATTATTTTTAGACACGTTTGAAAAACAATTACATTGTGAAGTACAAATTTTACGCATTACAACAGATTCACCTTCTAAGTATGAAATAGACGAGATGATTCATTCAGCCGATTTAATTTATCTAGGTGGCGGGAACTATATTCACATGCTTACGCAATGGAAAGAACATAGACTCGATGAAAAATTATTATTGGCTCTGCAACAAGGAACACTTATTGCTGGTTATAGCGCTGGTGCTATGTGTTGGTTCACGTCTAGTATCCGATCAGATTATGAGGGTTCTGGTTATATAGAGAGTAACGGTTGGGGAATTGTTAATAAAAGATTCTGTCCACATTATAATCAATTAAACAGAATGAACGCCTTCCATTCCTTTTTACAAAATCATCAAGGGAATATAGAAGGAATTGCACTGGAGGATAATTGCGCTTTATATATTACAGAGGAATCCTTTGAGATTATCGGTGAATCGGAAAAAGCATGGGAGTTTTATATGAGTGATAAAACACTCATTAGACAACATTTTGATATAACTTTAAAAAGCTATTTGTAAACCTGCACTTACGAAAAAATGTCCCTAAGTCTAATAACTTAGGGACATTTTTCTATTTAACTAACTAATCGTGTAATTCGTTTCTTTTGCCATGAAAGCTTATAATATGCATACTGCAATAGTAAGCTGACAATAAATGCTGCTGGATACCCGATCCAAATGCCTTCTATTCCAAGACTTGTATGGTAAGAAAGATAATATGCTACGGGTACTTCTACAAGCCAAATTGAAACAACTCCAATAACAGTTGGCCAAAGTACTGTACCGCTCGCTCGCATTGTCGCACTAATAATTTGTGCATGACCGAAAATTAAATAACTCCATAACGTAATCATAACTAAGCTATGAGCAATTTCAATTGTAGTTTGACTCGTTAAAAATAGTGATAAAATGTCTCTTGAGAATAAGTAAATAAGAGATATTAACACACCACCGATGACGTAGTTCATAATAATTCCGGCCTTCACAACTTTTTGCAATCTATCAAATTGATTCGCACCAATCGATTGTGCCGCAAAAATAGAAACTGTAATACCAAGGCTAACTGCTGGCATTTGTACATAACTTGCAACTTGATTCACAACGCCGTAAGCAGCTGTTGCATCCGAACCGTAACGATTTACAAATGCGATTACGGCAATTTCAGATAATGAAACTAATATCATATTAATACTCGCTGGAATACCGAGCCTTAGTAATAGCTTTAATAACTCCCCATCCATTCGAAGGTATTTTCTAACCGTTCCATCTAGTTGTAATGGGTGATTTTTCTTCTTTAAATACACAAGCATGACAATAAACGTAATAACTGTAGATATAACAGAGGCATAGGCTGCTCCATACACATCTAATTTCGGAGCCCCTAACCATCCAAAAATAAGAACTGGTAATAAAATCATATTTAGCCCTGTACTTACAATTAAAAAGTAAAATGGCGTTTTAGAATCTCCTGTACCTCTCATAAATGTTGTATATGCGAAATATAAAAATAATACTGGCATTGATATAAATAAAATCCGTGCATAATGTACACTTATTTCAATGATATTTTCTGGCGTTCCCATTAGACGCATAATATCCATCGCAAAAATACTGCCTATTATCGCCAACACAACTCCAATAATAAAGGTAAATGTCAGCGTCGTACCAACGATAGCTTTTAAACGATCTTCGTTTTTAGCACCAAACGCCTGACCAATTAAAATAGAGCTTCCTGAACCGATACCAATTATAAATGAAACGAGCAAGAAAAATAATGGGAAGAATGCTGATATAGCCGCTAAATCATTAACTCCAAGCCATCTTCCTACTACTACCATACCAAATAATTGTCCAACCGATTGTAGTACATTACTTAATAATAACGGTACTAAAAACATCGACATCGATTTCCAAATCGGTTTACTCTCACTTTCCAACTTATGTGACTCCGCACCTTCTTTATTGTTATCTGCAGGTGGTTTCAAATGTCATTTCTCCTTTTATTAAAAATCTATTTTCAATCTCTATCTCTTTGTATAGTTGTTATAATACTGTGCTTCTATTCATTTTCTTTTCGTATGATTATAACTTCACCCAATATTGACTTCCATCGGCTGTTCGATCTAAAAATCCATATTCGATTAAATATCTTCTTAAAGTTACAAAATCAGGGTATACATTTTCTATCACTGTATTTACTTCTTTTTCAGTATACTTTTTATTACTATCAAACTTCTTCACTAAATGGCGCAATATAATTAATTTACGCTTTTGTTTCTTCGGAAATTTAGAGAGAGGTCCATCCAATCCTTCTGGAAAATGAGCTTTTAATACTTCATTATTTTCTTCTTCCGTAATATTGTATCGATCATCCACCATCGTTGCTGTTCTATGAATTGGCACAAATTTCGTTTGTACTTTTGATTTTTCTTCTGATAATTCCATTAGCGCTAAAAATACTTTTGCTTGCTTCATTTTCTCTCGCAGTGTAAATCGATGATTACGAATTGTTGATGTACTCCCGCCATCCAACTCTTTTACAATTTCTTTATCATTCAGTCCCGTATAGAAAAACTGAACCATTTTCTTTTGTAAATCCGTTAATCCAGTAAATTTCTTATCCATATTTAGCAAATAATCAAACATAGACGTATGCTCATTTTGAATATGCAATTGGACGAACTTCTCTGCTTCATACAAAACTTGATTATCTTGATAAATAACACCTTTAATAAATGTTTCACCACAAGCTAAGCAAATGTACCCCTCTTTTTCTTCATCAAACACATACCCTTTCTTTAATTCCTCTATTGACGCATCCCAAAACTTCTCTGAAATATCGCTCATACTAAACACTCCTTCAAAATGTTTATTTAAAAACCAAACAAATCACTATATCGTTTATTATCACTTCATCATCTTATCACAACACAAACAAACATTTCAACGTTTCGTTTGCCCATTTTATAAACTTTTATAAAAACATCTATCGAAAGGATTTAATACAACGAAAAGCGAATATGTTTATACAAATTCATTTTATAGGATGTAAAATAGAACATGAATATTCTTCAAGACCTATGGTTTACCGTTAAGTAAATTGCACAGAATACATATGCGATTAGTGAATATGAAACCGGTATTCACTCATTCCAAAACTTCAGTATTCAATTTTAACTACAAAAAAGATGTTTCCGTATAAGAAAACACCTTTTACTTTTTATCCCGCTATTTACCGGGCAGTAAGCCTCCCACTGATATTAACGTTTCACTTTATATATTCTATTTACAGTCTCTACTAAAACCTTACTTGCTTGTACAAATGTATGCTTTCGATTTCTATCTTCAACAAATTTATTAGCACAACTACTCATAATCATCATACAACTAATTATGACTAACGCTATCTTTCTATTCTTGTAAGTCACTTTATGCCACTCCACTATTACAAAACTTCTTTTGAATTTATCCCATCAAGAAATTTTATCACAATGTTATGATTTAATTTAGTTAAAGGACAAGTATACTGAGGTGACTAACTTGAAGTTTAAAGCGAAAAAAAATCCATTCCACGTCATTTTCATTACATTATTTATAATTATTTTTTTCATTTCGCTATTCTTCCAAAATGAAAATTCTATTTTTTTCACCCTCATGATGCTATTAAACATCGTGAATCTTTCTTCATTCTATTTCTCTCACTACAACATAACGGAATCATCTCTTGTTGTAAAACACGGTTTCATTTTTCATACTGAAATTCCATTTGAAGATATTCGTCACGTTAAATACTCTGGTAAAAAACTTCATTCAAAAAAATGGACTAGACAACAATTAGAAATCCATTACAATTTATTTGCCTCAGTGACCACTTTCGTACCACTAGAAGAAGAAAAATTCATTTCACTCTTAAAAGAGAACTGCCCACAGATGAAAGTAATGAATACGCCTGCTAACAAATAATATATTTTGAAGCTTGTAGTATTGCAAGTAGATGAAACATAAAAATGAACATCAAAAAAGCCAAGATTCTATACTAAGAACCTTGGCTTTCTCTATTACTCTTTTGGAGCAATCATTTTCTTTGGATCTACAATTTCATCAAATTGCTCTTCTGTTAGTAGCCCAGATTGCAATGCTGCTTCTTTTAAAGTTAACCCTTCTTTATGAGCATGCTTCGCAATTTTCGCTGCATTTTCATATCCGATATGTGGGTTTAGCGCTGTTACAAGCATTAGTGAACGATTCACATTTTCATTAATTACTTCTTCATCTGCTTCAATACCAACTGCACAATTGTCATTAAACGAAACAATTGCATCCGCTAATAAGTGAGCTGATTGTAAGAAGTTATAAGCAATAACAGGTTTAAATACATTTAACTCAAAGTTACCTTGGCTCGCAGCAAATCCGATTGTTGCATCATTCCCCATCACTTGCGCTACAACCATCGTTAATGCTTCACTTTGCGTTGGATTTACTTTCCCTGGCATAATAGAGCTTCCCGGTTCATTTGCTGGAATAATAATTTCTCCAAGACCACTACGTGGACCACTTGCAAGCCAACGTACATCGTTAGCGATTTTCATTAAATCCGCAGCTAATGCTTTTAATGCACCGTGAGTATATACAACTTCATCATGGCTCGTTAATGCATGGAACTTATTTGGTGCAGAAACAAATTGTTTACCTGTAAATTGACTAATTTCCTCTGATACCATCTCACCAAATTTAGGATGAGCATTGATACCTGTTCCAACCGCAGTTCCACCAATTGCTAACTCTTTCATATATGTATTACTCTCTGCAATCATACGCTCTGTTTTTTCAAGCATACGGTGCCATCCGCTAATTTCTTGCCCTAAAGTTAACGGCGTTGCATCTTGTAAATGTGTACGACCAATTTTTATAATATGTTCAAATGCAGTTACTTTTTCTGCTAAAGTTTCTTTTAATTTCGTAATTGCTGGTAATACGTGATTTTCTACTGCGATTACACAAGCTACATGAAGCGCCGTTGGAAATGTATCATTTGAACTTTGTGACATGTTCACATCATCATTCGGATGAATATGTACCTCACATCCCTTCTCTTTCAAAATGTGATTCCCACGATTTGCAATTACTTCATTCACATTCATATTTGACTGCGTACCACTACCTGTTTGCCATACGACAAGCGGAAAATGTTCATTCCATTTCCCTGCAATGACTTCGTCAGCTGCTGCAACAATTGCTTCTGCTTTTTCTTCTGATAGCTTTCCTAATTTTTGATTGGTAAGTGCTGCACTCTTCTTTAAAATTGCAAATGCTTTTACAATTTCAAGCGGCATTTGCTCTGTTCCAATTGGAAAGTTTTCTTTACTACGTTGTGTTTGTGCTGCCCATAATTTATCAGCTGGAACTTTTATTTCTCCTAATGTATCTCTTTCAATTCTGTACTCCATGTTTTCATCCCCTTGAAAATATAATACCTACATCTCTTATAATAACAGACTTTCTCTTAAATGATAAGAATTCTCACTCTTATATATAGATATTCTATATTTATTTTAAAAAATTCCTCTTGACCTAAACTTAAGTTTAGGCTGTATCCTTTCCATTGTAACCTACTATAACACTACTGGAGGAATTCAATATGAAAAAATATGCTTTTATAACAGGTGCAAATAAAGGAATTGGATATGAACTTGTTCGTCAATTAGCAGAAAAAGATTATCACGTATTTTTAGGTGCTCGCAATGAACAACTTGGACAACAAGCCGTAGAATCTTTAAATGTTTCAAACGTTTCCTATATTCAAGTAGATATTTCAAATTCACAATCCATTCAAGAAGCAACAAAGAAAATTTACGAAACGACTGACCACTTACATTTATTAATTAATAACGCAGGCATAGCGCTAGACTTCAATATACTACCTAGTGAATTAAATATTGAAACTTTACGCCAAGGATTTGAAGTTAATTTTTTTGGAACTTTCCAAATGATGCAAGCCTTTTTACCATTATTAAAGAATTCGAGCAACAGTAAAATACTAAATGTAACAACTGACATGGCCTCACTAACAATGTTTGCTAATGGTGAAACACATCCAATTAATACACTAGGATATAATTCTTCCAAAACAGCTATTAATGCTTTAACATTAGCTTTTAGTAATGAATTTGCCACTAACGGTCCAGAAGTATTTGGGGTAACTCCTGGTTTTACAACTACGGATCTTAATGGAAATTCCCCCGGTGGCCATACAACCACTGAAAGTGCTAAAATTATTATTAAATATGCATTAAGTGAAACAAACTATAATGGTAAAATACTTAACAAAGATGGCATTATACCTTGGTAATAAAAGGATGAATGATATGTATTATACAATTGGTCAAGTCGCCAAAATGCAACATTTAACTATTTCTCAAATACGTTATTACGATAAACAAGGACTGTTTCCTTTTCTGCAAAGAAACGAAAAAGGAGATCGAGTTTTTGATGAAGAAGCACTGAAATATTTAGAAATGATTTTGTGTTTAAAAAACACCAGTATGCCAATTCAAAAAATAAAACAATTTATCGACTGGTCTATGGAAGGAGAATCTACCATCCTTCAAAGGTTAGAATTAATGAAACAACAGGAGACCAATGTCTTACAGCTCATGCAAGACACTGAAAAAAACTTAAAAAAGATACAACAAAAAATTGCTAAATATGAGAATGAAATTACTTTAGCAAATGCTATTAAAAAATAAAAAAATTACCTTCTACATATTGTAGAAGGTGATTTTTATTTTATGATGCTTGCTTTCCTTTATCTGCATCATCTACATACCAGATGAATTTGCCTGTATATCCGTAAATAACTGCTAAAATTAACGATACGAAGCTTAACCACATAAACGGAACGTATGAGAACGTTGCTACACCTAAAATACCAGCCATAAAAATACCATTATCAGACCATGGAACCATACCTGAAGTTAACGTTCCACCTACTTCTGAGTTACGCGCTAATACACGACGGTCTATTTTTAATTTATCATAGCTATCTTCCATAATTTTTGGTGTTAAAATTAGTGATACATACATCGCACAACCAAATATATTAGCTAAGAATGCCACGATTAATGTAGACAATGTTACATTACCTGCAGAATTTAATTTCTTCTCAAATTTTGATACGATTACTTTTAAAACACCTAGTTTTTCAAGTAATCCACCAAATCCTAAACCGAAAATAATAACGGCTACTGAGCCAAGCATGCCGTTAATTCCACCACGGTTTAATAACTTGTCAACAAACTCAACACCAGATTGAATTGAGAATCCGTTATAAGCTGTTCCAATCGCCTCTCCAAAGTTCATCCCTTGGAAAAGAGTTGCCCAAATTGCACCAATTAAAGCTCCCATTGCAATTGTTGGCATAGACGGTTTCTTCATCGCTAATAGAACGATAACAATGACCGCCGGAACAAGCATCCATATTTTAATATCAAATTGCTTTAATAAAGCTTCTTTTAAAAATTCTACTCGATTCAAATCTACATTATCGCCGCCATACATCCAACCAGCTACAGTAAACATAATACTAGTAATAATATAAGCCGGAACATCTAATACGAGCATAGCTCGAACGTGAGCAATAACATCTACTTTCGCCATAGAAGCTGCAAGAACTGTGCTATCAGAAAGTGGTGATAATTTGTCGCCGAAATAAGCTCCTGAAAGAACTGCACCAGCAACAAGCGGAAGTGGTAAACCAAGTCCTTCACCAATCGCCATCATAGCAATACCTGCTGTTCCCACTGTTCCCCAAGACGTTCCTGTTGCGATAGAAGTTATAGAACAAATAATTAATGTTGCTAATAGGAATATGCTAGGGTGAATAAATTCTAATCCATAATAGATTAATGTTGGTACTACCCCACCAGCAATCCATGTTCCAATTAAAGCACCTACTGCAACTAAAATCAGTATCGCTTCTAATCCGTTAGAAATCCCTTTCGTAATTGCATCTTGCAATTCTTGATAACGAAATCCTAATCTTAATCCAAGCGCAATTACTAAAAACCATGAAATAAATAGCGCTAATTGAATTGGGAGATCAAAAATCGTTTGGAAGGAAAAGACAACAGCAAGAAATAGTAATAAAAGAACTATGATTTCTAGCATCGATGGTAATCTTACACTTTTCATTTTTTTCTCTCCTTACAAGTCGATAACATGACGTATGTCGTCTTACATGTATGTAATATACAATTAGCGAAGACAAAACAAAATTTTCATATTATTTCGATTTATTTTTCCAGTATAATATATTCACAACCCTTTCTATTGTAAAAGTAGATTACGTTTTTCGCAATGAAAAATATAAAAAATGTTGTATTTTTATTTATCCCGATATTTTCGGCCAATAAGACCTCCGCCTTAAAATTCAGTAAGTGCAAAGCACTTGGGTAAGAAATTAACTACTGTAAAATTCCGAATCGATATGAACATATTAAAGCTTCACTTTATTTACAAGGTACAATCCCATACTAACTTTTTTAATATTTGTTGCAACAAAACTTTTTACAACTATCTTCACTTTTTAATTAACACCATTATTGTCCACATAAAAACAGGGCACACATCCTTAAAATGATGTATGCCCTATCTTTATTTATACATATTTTGTATTTCTTCTTTATTTTTAAGTATTTCCTCAAACTTATCACTACAACCCTTCGGAAATAACACTCCCAGTCCATATGAATGCGCAAATTGAAAATGAGGGCACTTCGCTTTTACCTCATCCCAAAACTTATACACGCCGAAATCACCACTTCTAACTTCAATATCATGAAATAATACAATACCGTTTTTCGCGACTTTCGGTAGCCATGTATTATAATCGTGAGAAACAGCTTCATACGTATGATAGCCATCAATATGCAACAGATTTATCGTTTCATCTTGAAACCGGTCTACAGCATCATCAAAAGTAGATCGAATTAAATTTCCTATATTAAGGTAGTTATCGCTCACTACTTTTTCTACTATTTGAAAAACCCCTTCTCCATATGGACCTGTATGCCCATCTCCAGCCCAAGTATCTACTGCAAAGCATTTAGTCGATAACCCTCCATCTTTTACTCCTTGACAAAAACTGAAGAAAGAAGCACCTAGATGTGTACCTAACTCAACTAAAGTTTCTGGTTTTTCAAATCGTACTAAGTCATATGCAAAATCTAAATGTCCACTCCACGCAGATTGTGACCGAATAATAGGACTAAATGTTTCAAATTCAAATGATGGTTTATGAGTAACCCAGTTCATCGCATAACTCCTTCTGCACATATTTTTAACAAACCAAATTACTCTTATCTTTATTTTTTTATTGCCATGATTATGATTCTATTTCATGAAAATATGAAGAATTTATTCTTTTCTATTGAGGTAAAGCATCATATACATATGGGTCAGTTGGCTTATTAATTTTCTCGATTTTGTTTACTTTTACAAGTGGAAAGACTGTTCCTTTATATGTCGTTTCATCTAATAATCCTGTTATTTTCACCCATGTTTCTTCTGGAATTTTTTCAACATTTTTCCCGGTAACAATCATCCCCCAGACTGATGCATCCGCAATACAACAAGTTATACCATATCGAGCCACTACTGCTTTATTACCCGTCACATCTTTATCCTTATATATAAA
The DNA here is from genome assembly GCF_039134555.1 of Bacillus sp. BR3(2024). Classification (NCBI taxonomy): domain Bacteria; kingdom Bacillati; phylum Bacillota; class Bacilli; order Caryophanales; family Bacillaceae; genus Bacillus; species Bacillus sp. BR3(2024). The sequence continues at coordinate 1,610,727 of NZ_CP152433.1, read as the reverse complement.
CCCTAAGAATGTAATTTCTTTCCCTTTAAACCAATTGACATTTTGACCAATTACATTCATTGTTTGAACATAATCCTTATCCTTTACTTGTAGTTTACGCTGTCCTAACATACTTTTTACTACTTGCTCTTCCGTTTTATAAGTCGTTGCTAAATTTGATGTTTCTTCTGGATCAACTGATACTTCTCGCCCATCAAACTTAACCTGTTTCCCCTCTTTTTCGTTCCTTTCCAGACTTCTCGCCTGTACACTTTGATTCATACCCCTTTTTCCTGCTAAACTTCCATCAATTGTTACACTTCCAAAGAGAAAAGCACTAACTATCGGAACAACAAATAAAACATATACAAAGAAACTTTTTATCCCTGATTTTGATGTTGTATGATGTTTACAACAATTACAATCATGCTGTTTTTCTCTTCCATCTCCCCAAACTTGTACAATACCAAAAATTAAAATTACTACAAAAGCTATATACGTAAATTTGATCATTTTTGGAGCAATAAAATTATAAATATTCCCTGTTACAAGTAGTTTAAATAAGAGCATTGCTAAACCAATTAAAATAATGCCACGAATATAGCAATGATATGCCTTCTGCTCTTCGTTCCCCATTCTTTCTCACCTCCTATAACATTATGATTTGCAGGATGGTATACACAGATACAATGACAATTCCCATCAAAAAGAATACAAATCTCTTTTGAAAATACGCAAATAGCATTAACGTATTTTTCATATCAAGCATAGGCCCAAACACAAGAAATGCAAGAAGTGCCTTTACCGAGAAAACATGTCCAAAAGATGCCGCTATAAAAGCATCGGCTGCAGAGCAAATTGATAAAACATAACCAAATCCCATCATAATAAAGGGGGCAATTACTTCGTTATGTGCTACTGCATCCAGTATATTCCGATCAAAAAACGTTTGAAATACACTTGCTAAAAAAGCACCAATCAATAAATACTTACCAGTATCAAAAAACTCATCTACAATGTGATTCATAACATCTTTCCAACTCTTTTTTTTGCTTGTTTGAACTGAAACCTCTACGCCTTTTAAAACATTTCTTTCGCGATAGCAATAATACACAATTAGACCTATGAATAGAGCAACTAGAATTGTTATCCCAAAGCGTGCATATACAACGTAATCATTTTTTGGAAACGCATATACAGTAGATAAAAGAACAACTGGATTCATAATGGATGCACTCATTAAAATAACAATGCCTACATGAAGTGGTAACCCCTTTTGAATGAGCCTTCTTACAATTGGTATAATGACACATTCACACATTGGAAAAAGAACTCCCACAAATACTGCTGGAATCATTGCAACAATTGGAGATTTCGGCATTACTTTTTGAATCATATCTTCCGTCACAAACACTTGAATACATGAAGAAACAATGACCCCTAATAAAATAAAAGGTATTGCTTCAAAAATGATACTTAAAAATACCGTATTCACATTCAACCATTCCTGCGGCATATTTTTATGCAAATTTACTAGACTTGTAAAATCTACAAAAAATAATAAAAAGAGAAACATAGCGATAAGAGCTATGCCTACTACTTCTTTTGAAACTCTATTAAAGACCAAGCTTCTCGCCTCCATTTTATTTATATGTAAACATGTGCTTGTCCAAATGCTTCATACTACAGCACAAATTTTATAGTCTATTTCTATTCTTAAATCGTAATCATTATGATTTATTATTGATTTTTCTTTTCCCATCGTTTAATATAAAACGTAATCATTACGATTTAAAGGAGAGATCATTTCATGAAAAAAGTACCTATCACTGTATTAAGTGGTTTTTTAGGATCTGGAAAAACTACCTTACTACATCACATTTTGACTAATAAGAATAACTTAAAAGTAGCTGTTATCGTTAATGATATGAGCGAAGTAAACATTGATGCATCTCTTATAAAAAAGGGTGGTTTTTCACGTACGGAGGAAAAACTAGTAGAAATTCAAAATGGCTGTATTTGTTGTACACTACGAGAAGATTTAATGATAGAAGTGAATCGTCTTGTGGAAAATGGTGATATTGACTATATTATTATTGAATCTTCTGGTATAAGTGAGCCTATTCCAGTTGCTCAAACGTTTACTTATACAGACGAAGTTCTTAACATTGATTTAACGAAAAATTGTCGCCTCGATACGATGGTTACAGTTGTAGATGCAAATAGATTTTGGGATGATTTTGCAGATGGAGAAAGTTTATTAGACCGAAAACAAGCAATCGATGAGAATGATACCCGGGAAGTTATTGATTTATTAATAGATCAAATTGAGTTTGCAAACGTAATTATTCTTAATAAGATAGATTTGCTAGAAAAAGAAGATGTGATAGAGCTTCATCATTTACTAAAAAAATTAAATCCTAATGCAAAAGTTCTTGAATCTTCGTTTAGCAAAGTACCATTACAAGAAATTTTAAACACAAATCTATTTAATTATGAAGAAGCCAGTCAATCGGCCGGCTGGATACAAGAATTAAATAGTGACCATCATACACCGGAAACTGAAGAATACGGTATCAATTCCTTTGTTTACCGTCGCAAATATCCTTTCCATCCCAAGCGCCTTATGAATTGGCTAGAAAAATGGCCTTTAGATGTTGTAAGAGCGAAAGGATTCTTCTGGCTGGCATCTCGTAATAATATGATAGGGCTTCTATCTCAAGCAGGTTCCTCTATTACAATTCAAGGAGCCGGTGAGTGGATAGCGGCATTACCTGAAACTGAAAGAAATCAAATGATTACAGAAGAACCAGAAGTATTGAAAAACTGGGATAAACAATATGGAGATCGAATAACCGAACTCGTATTTATCGGAATTGATATGAACCGTTCTTTAATTGAACAATCATTAGATAGTTGTCTATTAACAGAGAAAGAAATGAAACAAAACTGGAATACATTTATTGATCCTATCCCGGCTTTTACTTATACTTCATAATAATTAATAAAAGGCTTCAGTAGAATGAAGCCTTTTTACTTTATAGCACTCTTATTTAATAGGTTTGCTTTAATTATAAATACAATTGTACCTAAAACAATTAATATAGCATATACGATACCAACTACCCCCCCTATTTTTTCTAAGCCAAGCGGTAATATTATAGTAGCAACTCCAACTATATAAGAAAATGCTCCTGAAAGCTTCGCTAATTTATTTTTATCTCCAACAAACGTTTCTTCTTGATATCCTGCTAACAAAAACAACCTCTTTTTCACATGTATTTGATACCCTAAAAAAATGATAAGTAACCCAACAAATAAACAAACTAAAAATCCAGCTAACATATCCTCCCCCTCCTCTACAATATTTTACTATACATAAAAAAAATAAAATTAGAAATTTCAGTTTATTAACGAGTCATTCTGTGATATATTGCATATTGTATTCAATTTGTATTTTTAGAAAGGAGAATTTTAGATCATATGGATTCAAATCGATTAAAAGGAATTATAATGGTCATAATCGGTGCTTGTTTATGGGGCTTGTCTGGTACAGCTGCACAACAACTTTTTCAATATGACAATGTTTCAACCGAATGGTTAGTTACGATCCGTTTACTTATATCTGGAATTATTTTGCTCATTATTTCCTCATTCGGAACGAGAAAAAAAGAGATATTTGGCATTTGGAAACAAAAATCTGATGCTATTAAAATGATTTTGTTTGGTCTATTCGGTATGCTTGCTGTACAGTATACGTATTTCGCTTCAATTAAAGAAGGAAATGCTGCCGTGGCAACATTATTACAATATTTAGCTCCTATATTCATCACTGTATACTTACTTTTCAAATGGAACGTTCGTCCATCAAAAATTGATTTCATTTCAATTACCCTTTCATTAGTAGGCACTTTTCTCTTACTAACAAACGGGTCTGTTCATAACTTGGCTGTTTCTACACCAGCTATTATTTGGGGTATTTTATCTGGATTATCTCTCGCTTTTTATAGTTTATATTCAAAGGAATTGTTAGAAAAATGGTCTTCCTCCGTTATCGTTGGATGGGGCATGATTATTGGGGGTATTGGTGTAACGATTGTACACTTTATTTCTACAAACGAATTCATTTTATTATCAACTATGAAATATGTAAAACTAAGTACCCTACCGCTCATCACATTTGTCGTCATTTTCGGGACACTTATTGCCTTTTATTTATACTTAGACAGCATACGATACCTGACTCCGAAAGAAACAACATTATTTGGTTGCACAGAACCACTCGCAGCTATTATTTCTTCTGTACTTATATTGCACGTGCCATTTCAATCTTTTCAGTTATTAGGCGCTTTTTGTGTCATTGTAATGGTGCTCATCTTAAGCCAAAAGCCGGATGAAGGGAAACAAAAATTAAAGCTTGTTCATGCAAAAAAGGAAAATATACAATGAAAGGATTGAATTCACTATGCCTGTCCCTCAAAATTATAAAAAACCAGGAAGAATTTCAGCAAAATCACTCGTTTTAAATCAACTACAAAATTGGATTATTGAAGGTGTACTGAAGCCCAATGAAAAAATTAATGATGGGGAATTGGCTGAGGCACTAGGAGTAAGCAGAACACCTGTAAGAGAAGCACTTCAAATATTAGAGCTTTCTGGATTAGTGGAAATGGTACCAGGGCAAAAAACAAAAATTGCTCCTATTAAGTTAGACGACGTATCTATCATTTATGAAACGATGGCTGGTCTTCACTCTATTATAGGAAAGCAAGCTCTTCAAAACATTACAGACGCTGATATTCAACTACTTTCTGAAATAAATGATCATTTTCAGCACTCTATAGAGAAAAAAAACGCAAAACAAGCTTTAGAATTAGATATACAATTCCACAATACAATTTCTTCTATTGCTAAAAACCAATATATTGAACCCTTTTTAGAAAATATGCAACTTCACGTTTTACGTCTTGAATATTTGTTTTTCCAAAACTTTGTTCCAGCAAGTCAATCTATTGAAGAACATCACTCTATCATTCAAGCATTACAGAAGCAGGACGAAAAACAAATGGAACAAATAATGACCCAAAACTGGCTCCGTCCCATGAAAGAAATACAAAAAATAATTTCTACGAAATAAAAAGAGAGCTGGTTACACAAAATCGTAACCAGCTCTCTTTTTACTAATCTATATAGCTACGCCTGAATATTCGCATAATCTTCCATATCTTCATACTCTTTTTCCAATTCCTCTAAAGACAGCTCGTATAATTGTCGGTCGCGAATCTTAAACACACCTGCTCCAATTAACTCATCAATTAAATGCCTCTTACGATTTTCAACAGCAAAACGGAGTTGACTACTCATCTTTTAAAAAACTCCTTTCTACGATCATTGAAAATGATAATCTCTATCAATTACCACTTTTGATTATAAAAGATGACTCTTTATAAGTAAAGTAATTTCATGAAATATTTACCTTGCAAAGTACTTGTGGCCACATTATATATATGTATGCCGTGCGAAAAATGTTATGACACTTTTTCTTATCCTTTTTCTTTCATACTTTGCAAGTTGTCTCATCATGATTAAATTCACCATCTATTTCTACTTGAATGGTGACATGTTCTACATGAAATTTCTCCTTTAATACATACGTAGCCTCTTTTAATACACTTTGCGTTTCATTCCCTTTAATAATAAGATGACATGTTAATACTTGAAAATCTGATGTGACAGACCATATGTGCAAATCATGAACTTCTTTGACAATCGGAATATTTAATAACGTACTTTTTACCTCTTCAACATTTATGTGCTGTGGTGCACCTTCCATTAATATATGAACCGTATCACGTGTTACACGCCATCCACTAATAATGACTAAAATAGACACAAGAATACTAGCAATCGCATCTGCAGCAGTCCATCCGAAAAATTTAATAAGTAACGCAGCAATAATCGCTCCGACGGAACCCAATAGATCGCCTAGTACGTGCAGGAAAGCACTTCTTAAATTCAAATTACCTTTCACATCTCCGCCTCTCATTAATATCCAAGCTGATAAAATATTAATAAGCAGACCAAGGACTGCAATAATGAGCATCCCATTACTAGCAATCTCAACTGGTTCTTTAAAACGACGGATTGCTTCAATAAAAATGTATACCGAAATGACAATAAGAACGACACCGTTACATAATGCTGCTAACATTTCGACTCGCTTATACCCGTATGTTTTCGCAGTTGTTGCTGTTTTTTCTCCGAGTTTAAACGCAAGTAAACTTAAAGCTAAAGATACTGCATCACTTAGCATATGCCCCGCGTCAGATAGTAGTGCTAAGCTATTTGTTACAAATCCACCAACAACTTCTGCAATCATAAAACTTGTTGTTAGTAGGAAGGCAATTAGTAACGCCTTTTTATTTTTTGAATGACCATGATCATGCGAATGTCCCATACTTATACTCCTTTAAGTACAATATCTGTATGTTAGTATGAAACAAACTCCCCATCTTTATCCCGAATTGACTGATTGTAAACGCCCGCTTCCTCTGTATACACACTTCGCTATTTTTTAAACAATCCCTTTTTCTCAAATAAAACAAGACTACTTCTTTTTTATTTTCATATTGTTTACTAATGAAAGAATTTTTAAGGAGGTTACTTAAATGAAACGTTTATTTCTCTGTATGGAACGTGAACTTGTTGTAGTGAAAGAACACAATGATAACTATGAAACGACTTATCACTTACAAAATATGCAACCTACCTGTATCGCTGTTGATCCATTTCAAAAGAATCGTGTATATTGCGGAACATTTGGACGAGGTCTATGGTTAAGTGACGATAGTGGGGATTCATGGAGACCAATTGGAGATTCTTATCGTTACTTTGATTTCCCTAAAGAAGATGGTATTTTGCACTCCTCTATCACTTCCATAACAATAAGCTCAAATGAACAAGTTAACGGATATGGTGTCGTTTATGTCGGCACAGAACCGAGCGCTTTATTTCGCTCTGAAAATGGTGGTGAAACGTGGACTGAACTTAAAAATATGAAATCATTATTATCTTCTTATACGTGGGCATTTCCGCCTAGACCTTTTACCCATCACGTACGCTGGATTACAGTTGACCCAAATAACCCTAATACAATACACGTTTCAATCGAAGCTGGTGCTGTTATTCAAAGTAACGATAAAGGGCATACATGGATTGATAAAAAATTCGGTGCTCCTATCGATGCTCATCAATTACTTATGCACCCTAAAACACCAAATCGCCTTTATGCATCATGTGGTGACGGATTTATGGGCGGACCTGATCGTGCTTATCTTGAGAGTTATAACAATGGAAACAGTTGGATCTCATGTAGTGCAGGACTTGAACATCATTATTTATACAGCATGGCTATCGATCCAGCTGATTGTGATACGATTCTCGTTTCTGCTGCGCCAAGTGCTGATCTCGCTCATCATCGTATCCCTTATGAATCTTATATTTATCGAAAAACGAAAGATACTCCGTTCCAGCAAGTACAACAAGGACTACCATCTGCAATCGGTACAGTCATTTCGATGTTTGCTACAAACGAAGCCGAACCACATACGTTCTACACGTTAAATAACAATGGCGTCTTTCAATCCAATGATAGCGGCGAATCGTGGGAACAACTAAACATTCCGTGGAAAGATGAATATAAAACGCAGCATCCGCATGCACTACTCGTCATTAGTTCTTAACGAAAAAAGACTGCCTAAATGATTTTAGGCAGTCTCTCTTTTATTTCTTTAAATCAATGACAATATCATCTAATACAATATCTTTACTCTTCGCTTCTTTTTTCGGCACTTCTATTTTCTTCTCTTTTCCATTCACATACTCCACTCCACCATGATTTTCAGGTGTATGAACTCGCAAGTGTACACGAGGTGTAACGATAAGCTTTGTTGCATTTTCGTTTAGTTTTTGGAAGGTGGCACTCCAATGGATATTGTAAGGATCGTTGCCACTTCCCCCATTTCCTTCACCCGAATAAATATTCCCTAAATCATCCTTAACCGTCAATTCAACATCTACACTATCCCATTCTTTCCTCGCGCCCTTAGAAACCTCTTGATTGTAATAAAGAATAAATGAAACTGGCGATATTGCGACCTTTTCCATATTTGCTTTTATACCTTCTTTTTCCGAACTCCCGCCAATTGTTCTCTCTTTACTATCCACTGATTTTACAGTTAACGCGAAATTCCAATTACCTTGTATTGATTTTTTCCTATCTGGCATCTCTATTCTCTCTATATTCCATCTAAAGTTTACTTTGTCCTTTTTATTGCTATCATGATGCGTCGTTGTTACCATACCTACATACTTTTTTTCAGTAACTTTAGTCATTTTACCACTGCCTGAACTACCATGAGCGTCCATTATATCCAATCCACCTAATATGATAGGATCCTCCCCTAAGTCCTGCTCACTTTCCAGTGAATACGTTATAGATAATGTTCTGCCATCAGAAATTACATCATTAATGGTAACCTTAACCCCATTACTCTCTCTCGTCATATTCAATTCAGTCGAAAACTCTTTATAATTTTCATATAACCCCGTTCTACCATTATCTAAAAATCGGAATATGTCACCTACAATTGGCAACCCTCCAGCATATGTAGGAAAACCGATACCAAGAGTTGCAACTGATAATCCTACTAAAATAGATGCAGCAGCGACACCTTTTTTCCAACTTTTCATCTTTTTCTTCGTACGTATCGATTGTTTTACATTACGCTTTATTTTTTCTTTTTCAATTTCAGAAGCCTCAATTTCCTCAAGCTCTTTTTCATCTATATCAATATCATTTAATAGTTCATAAATGTCTTTCATATTGCACTACCTCCAAAACTAATATTCGTAGCATTTTGTTGTAGTTTCTTTTTTCCCCGGTACACTCGATTATCGATTGCTGCCCGGGTTAATCCTAACTTGTCACCTATTTCCTCTGTCTTCATACCAAGTAAATATTTCATAATGAACACCTTTTGATCTAGCGGTTCTAATTGATTAATGAGCTTCAATAATTCTTCCCTATCTTCCATAACGATTAATTCGTCTTCTGCTGATTTTTCTGTACTAATATAAAACTCATCTGAAATGATTTCTACTGTTTTAGTCGATTTCCGGTAATAATCAATTGCTTTAAACTTCGCAATCGCTGCAATCCACTTTTTAAAATCACTCGGCTCTCCATGAAATTTATTTGCGTTATTCCAAATGGAAAGAAATATATCGTTTATACATTCCTCTATGAGTCCATCATTTTGAATTGGGAGTAGAACTTTATGCGTGATCCCCTTTATGAGTGGTAAGTATGTATCGACAACAAATTCTAACGCGTCTTCTTTTTGCCGCTGTAATCTTTTTATAAAATTTTTCTCATTTGATTTCATGTAGCGATTCCCCTTATTGTTTTGTAAAAGCTTTTACATCCTATATAACGTCTGAAAAAATTTTTTCTCTCATCTTTTTTATTTTTTGTATGTAATGGAATACTTTCCCTTAGCCATTGTCTCACATAACTATGCGTTCAAAGAAAATTTTCTCAAGTCTGTAATTTAATTCATGTAGTACACTATTTATATAGTCATTTTTTAACTTGGTGTACATTTTATTTCGTTAATCTACTATTTTAATTTAGGAGATGAGATGTGTATGTGTGGAATTACAGGTTGGGTAGATTGGAAGGAAGACCTTTCAAATCAACATGTTATTTTAAAAAAGATGGCAAATAGTATTCAGCATCGTGGTCCAGATGCTGAAGGATTTTGGTTTTCACCTCATGCGGCCTTTGCACACCGGCGTTTAATTGTAATTGATCCAGAAGGCGGTACACAGCCGAAGACATTCCGTGCTGGTGATTATACGTATGCTCTTACTTATAATGGAGAAATTTATAATTTCCGTGAACTTAAAGAGCAGCTTCAAAAATGTGGGCATGCATTTGAAACCCATTCAGATACAGAAGTGTTACTACATGCTTATCTAGAATGGAAAGAAGACTGCGTACAACATTTAAACGGAATTTTCGCTTTCGCCTTATGGGATGATCAGAAGCAACAATTATTTTTAGCGCGTGATCATTTAGGTGTAAAACCACTCTTTTACACAGAAAGAAATGACAGCATTATTTTCGGATCTGAAATAAAAGCGTTATTAGCGCATCCATCTGTTCCTGCTGAAATTGATGCGGATGGCATAAATGAAATATTTGGATTAGGCTTATTTCGAACTCCTGGATGTGGCGTCTTTAAACATATTCAAGAAGTGCGTGCTGGACATTTTATAACGTTTACACGTCATAAAAAAGTAGTTACGAAGTATTGGAATTTAGAAAGTAAGTTCCATACAGACTCTATAGAAGATACATCTTCGCATATTTTATCTATTTTACAAGATACAGTAAAAAGACAATTAATTGCCGATGTTCCTCTCGTTTGTATGTTATCAGGCGGATTAGACTCTAGCGGTATTACTGCACTTGCGGGTAAAGAATTTGCTGCGGAAAATAAAACACTTCATACGTATTCCGTTGACTTTGTAAATAGTGCAAAAGATTTCGAGCTGACATTTGCTCGCACTGGTTTAGACGCTCCTTGGGTAAAACGCGTTTCTGAACATGTAGGGACAGCGCATCATGATATTATTGTGAATGCTGAAGAATTAGCAAATCACTTATTCGTTCCCCTTCATGCGAAAGATTTACCGAGTGCTGGTGAAATGGAAACTTCACTATATTTACTATTTTGCGAAATGAAAAAAGATGCGACCGTAGCTTTATCCGGTGAATCGGCTGATGAAGTATTCGGTGGATACCCTTGGTTTCATCAAGAAGAATTACTATATGTAGATAAGTTTCCTTGGCTAACAAATTGGAATAATACATCTCCTCTTCTACTAAATGAAGTAAGTAACCAATGTAATCTAGAAAACTATATTGATACACGATTCCAAGAAGCGATACTTGAAGTACCTACTCTTGAAGGGGAAAGTAAAAAATCCGCGAAACAACGCCAAATGTTTTATTTATTTTTAACAAGATTCCTTCCTTTCTTACTTGACCGTAAAGATCGTATGAGTATGGCTGTTGGATTTGAAGTTCGTGTACCGTTTTGCGATTATAGATTAGTTGAATATTTATGGAATGTTCCTTTCAACATAAAAAGTATTGATAATATTGAAAAAGGCATTTTACGTAGAGCACTACAACCAGCTTTACCTGACGATGTACGTAATAGAAGAAAAAGCGCTTATCCAACTTCACAAGATCCACACTACTTACAAACAATCCGTAATTTAACACTTGATATGTGTAGCAATAAAAACAATCCTATTTTCTCACTTATTAACCATTCCATCTTACTTTCAATTGCTGATCAAAGTAATAAAGAGATTAACAATTTTGAGGCAAGAAGTGCCATGGAGTATATGCTACAAGTAAATGAATGGTTAAAAACATATCATATTCATATTGCTTAACAAAAAGGAGTTCAAGGATAAAAGCCTTGAACTCCTTTTATATTAATTAGCACATTGTTTATTATCAGTATCAATAGACCACCCAATAATCGTGGCACAATCTCTACCTTTCCACTGCAGTACATTTGTTAATACTGGCTCAATCTGCAAGCTATTCCCGTCATGTAATATTTCTACTAAAGATTGATCATCATCAAACCTTCGTTTATCACACTCTAAAATACCGTCCGTTGCCATTACAATGTGATTCATTCCTTTTTCTAATCCTCTTACACCTGACGTAAAGCAAGGTGTATTTGCTGCAAAAATATTTTTCCTGCCAATATATTCGTAATTTTTCCGTTTATTTAATCGTCCTTTTCCATTTTTCGTTTTCTCAGAATGGAATAAATACGCGAAACAATCACCAACTGATAACCAATATAAAAATTCGCCTTTTCGTAAACAAATTAAGCAAGCGAGTTCCTCATCATCTTGATCACACCTTTTAATAAATAACTCATCTGTAAATAACGCTAATAAGTACATATGTGTATGATGAAAAGCTAAATGTATTGGATATGAGAATAACTCTTTTAGTTTTTCTTTTCTTTCCGAAATCGCTTCTATTATATAATCTATATTTTTTGTTTTGTGATGTGTATCAAAAATCATAACAAATTCAAATTGTAATTCAGGATCCCACCAAGCCAGCACCGCATCTCCTCGTTCATATGCATCACTCTCTTGATTTCCCCCATATACGCCGACTGAAAGAGGACCACATTTTTCAACATGTATTTCATCTACATACATCTGTTCATGACTAATCCATTTGAATGTATTCACAGCTATCATCCTCTCTCTTGCTAAATGTATACCTTTACACATAGATTACCTTATATTTCAATAAAAATAAACTTTTTCAACATTTTTTATCCAAATAAAAGGGTTTTATTTCTAAAATGACGAATATATCTTACTATACGATATAAAAAGGAGATTTATTATTATGAACAACATTAATCAACATTGGGAGAGCATTTATTATCACTTACGATACGAATACGAGGACAACCTTTCCCACCAAGCAATTCGTATTTTACAAATCGTTTCTCGTGAGAAAGATATAACAATTGGAAAAGTCGCTACTGAGCTTAGCCTTTCTCATAACACAGCATCTGAACATATAAAACGCCTTATTCAAAAGGGTTTCATCGTTAAAGAGAGAAATAAAAAAGATGAAAGAGTGGTAAACCTTACATTAACAATTGAAGGAATTGAAGTATTAGAAAAACATACTTTACTAGATAAAGAAAAGATAAAAATATTAGAATCACAGTTATCAAAAGAAGAACAACAATTAATTGAAAAAGCATTTTCCTTATTAGCGAAGGAGGCAAAATATGCATTTCCTCGTTAAAATAATCGTTTCGGCACTTATTATCGGCGTTATCACTGAAGTCGCTAAACATTACAGTACGATAGGTGGCTTTATTGCTGCCCTTCCTCTCGTGAGTTTACTTAGTTTATTTTGGATTTCATTCGAAGGCGGAAATAAACAAGAATTGAGTCAATTTGCTTTAGGGGTATTATATGGATTCCCCGCATCAGCACTACTATTATTTATTGTCTATATTGGTTTAAAAAATTCATTTACACTTAGTACATCTGTCCTACTTGGTATAGGTGTTTGGTGTATCGTTTTTGCTTGTCAAAAATTATTTCAAGCTTAGGAGGAATTAACATTCATAAATTTGTAGAAATAATGGGGCAAAATATAGAAGTACATATAAAAGGAGATGGTAAACAAACTGTAGTCATTCAAACCGGAATGACTTGCTCATTTTATGATTGGTTTCCTATTATAGAAAAGCTTTCAGAGCACTTTACAGTTGTTTCATACCATCGCCCAGGTTACGGAAAAAGTGATTTAGGCAATCAGCCGCGTACAATAAGGCAAGTTACAAAAGAGCTACATATGTTACTAAACAAACTAGCTATTCAAGAACCATTTATTCTAATCGGTCATTCCTATGGAGGATTATGTGCACAACATTTTGCGATGTTACATGAAGATAAGCTGCAAGCACTTATTTTAGTTGATTCTACTTCGATGAACTTACACCGTTTAGATGAACTTCATTTACCAATTTCTGATCAAACTGATTCTGATGATGTTTGGTTTCAAAAATATAATATGTATTCAAAAATGGATGTAGACACACTTTATAACGAACTAAAACCTATTCTCACCGATCAATCAAAACAGCAAATTGAATTCTCTACCTCGCCTTCATTATATAAAGCGACAGCTTCTGAACTATCGGAGTGGAAAAACTGTGCTCTCTCACTAAAAGAGCTATGTAAAACATTAGAAATACCATTAATCGTTATCGGTAGAGATCCTCAATATTCTATTACTCAATTGACTAATGGTGGCATGCCAAAAGAGGAAGCAACACAACTTGAAGCAATGTGGCAAGAACTAATTCACGAACAATTACACCTCTCAACTAACAGCCAATATATTCTTGCCGAACATGCTAGTCACGGTATAGAAAATGATCGACCAGATATTATTATTGAGGCGATTCATTTCTTACAAATAAAAAAAGGAAGCAACTAAAGCTGCTTCCTTACTTATCTATTCATAATCTTCTTCATCATCGATTTCTTCGTAATATGAACTTCCATTACTTACATATATAGGGCCATTCGCAACATCAATACGTAGTACCCACGCCCATGGCACAGCTAAACGTTTATGTATCGCTCGCCAAAAGCTCATTGATTTTCTTTCGTACTCCTGGAACTCCTGAAGTAACTCTTTGTAGGAGGAACCGTCTAACTGAATATTTGCTTCTAACAAACGAGAATGGGCATAGTACTGTAACTCTAGTTCAGCAGCAATTTCCATTTCTTCTTCCGTTGCCATACCAATGATTGTTCCATCTTCTGGTGCAATTTCATATACGTTTTGAACTTCAATAAGCCCTTCTTTCTCTTTCTCAAACATGTAAACAGCCTCCTTTAACATATATTTTTTATGTTACAAAGTCATACTTCTACAATAACTTCTCTCTTTCCTCTTTTTTTGATAAACTTTTACAAAATATTTAACCGATGACCTGTTTTCTCTATTCTTTCAGCAGAAATGAAACGATTTTTATCAAAATTTAATTTATACACATCAGGCATATGAAGTGTTTTCCAAAACTCAAAATCATATTTCGAATTAAAATAATTCATGAGTAATACCATAATATTTCCATGCGTACCTATTACAATATTCTTACCTTCATATTGTTTTAATATATTTTGCATACATATTACAGCGCGCCTTTGTGCGATATCATTCGATTCTCCGCCTTCGTATGCAAAACTCCAATCTTCCCACACATTCTGCATAGCATCATTAAAATTTGATACTGGCTCTGTGCTCAATAATCTTTCACGCAAATCTTCTTCTGTTTGTATTGATAATTTATATGTATTCGCAATTCCTTGTACAGTTTGGATTGCTCTTTTGTACGGACTAGAAATAACAACATCAATATGTTTATCTTTTAATAAATGTGTTACATTCTCTGCATCACAGTGCCCTTTTTCAGATAAAGGTCGTTCCCGTTCTTCTTTTGTATATGTAGAATGGGCATGGCGAACGAAATATATTGTTGTCATTTTTCAACCTCCTTTCTTATTTTCAATTTATATTCAATAATAAGATTGGAAAATCCTGTATTACAAAAGAGCACTTTTCATAAGTGCCCCTTTGTTTACATAATAAAATTATTTCATTATAATTTATTTCTGAATTCCTCACTTATGACAATATCTCGAATAAAGTAATCCATATTACTTAGAAGCTTTTCAAATGCTTTTTCACTCAAATTGTTCATCATAAAGATAATCTCAATCTTATTCCCTTTTTTATCAGTACCATAGAAACTATTTGTTAATACAAATGCAGTAGAACCACCTTTCTGTCCAGCAAATTCGAACATACCCTCTCCTACGGTTCCTTTAAATATATTCTCAATCTCACCTTGCATTTGTGGTGTAAAATAATTTCTGCTATTTATCTTTTCCAGTAAACTCATGTAATCCTTCGCATTTGCACCTATAAACCGATCTGACCAAATACGCTGAAAGTCCATATCGGCTTTTAAAGATATCTCGCGTTTTGTCCATTCTTTCTCGTCTTTCATCCATTCATGTATTTGTCATACATGCTTAACATATTCATCATTAGACATATTACGTAGCTTGTCCAATGCTTTATTTTGAGGAATATGCAGTTCTTTTTCAACATAGCCCCTCATATATAATGCCCCTGTATACGTTGGATAAAATTCATCGTAACTATTTAAGCCTAACTCTTTCAAACTTTCATTTATCCGCGCTGCTCCAAGCTTGTCTAATAAATATGATGCATTCGCATTCGAACTATAATGGATCATTCCTTTCACTACTTCTTCTAAAGAAGTTTGACCACCCTTCACTAACTCTTTAACTTTTACATCATCTAGCCATGCAGGGTGTGCACCACCATCAGTATTTTTCACATAGTATTTTTCTAATTCTTTCAATGAAATTTGCTCGTCTTTTCTTATTTTCCCTTCAGCTACTTGCTTAGCATATTCAATTGCTATAATGATTTTCGACATACTTGCTAGCGGTAGTTTTTCTTTTTCATTTATTGATGTCAATGTTTCACCATTTCTTTTAACAATTAAAGAAGTTGTTTTATCATCCTTATGTTCTTTTATGTAATTTAGCACATAATTAGAGTCTTCTTTGGAATTGACATATTCCTTCACTGAAAAGAAAGCTATACAGCCTACTATAGTAATTCCAGCTATAATTCCAACAACTTTTAATCCCCTCATGATACTCCCCCTAAAATAAACATATTATATATTATACTAAATAAATTTCCCTTTTTAAGTAATAATTAGATTATTTATACAAAAACACTTCTTTTCTTAAACAACAAAAAAACATGCCTTCATTAGGAAAGCATGCTTTGTGATATCCTTCACATTTTTTAGTTAAAAAATAAATGTTTACTTACCATGATGTAACATTAAATCACTAAGTTCTTCTTCAATGTGATTTAATTTCGCAACGCCTTCTTTCCATTTATGAATATAACGTGAAACCCCAACAAAAAACAAAACAATAATTGTGGAAAGAATAATACCATATACGATTGCTACAGTACTCATAGTTACACTTCCTTATAATTAGTAATGTGGTTATTAGTTATATTTTTATTATAAACCTTTTTCTTTTAAAATACTTCGATTTCAACTTTTTGTAACAAAATTGATTTTTCTAACATTTCGTTCGTGAAAATGGCATATTTTTCACAAATTATACAAAACTTCACCATATGTACTATTACCATATGAGTTATATTATTAAATAGAATAAAGGGGATGATATACTATGACGACTTGGTTTATTGTAATGTTAGTTGTATTTGGAGCATTTAAAATTATCGTTTCTAGCCTTCCTAACTCTGTTATTGAATCCATTATTAGTCGCTTTGAAACACATCCACAACTCGAAGAAGAGAATGTGACTGTTACAATGAACGGAAATAACTTAGTAGGCGAACAGAAATCAAAAATTATTCATGATTTTAACGAAGGTTTATTTTTAGATCGCTATTATGCACCACCCCATAATGAAGGCACTCCTTTAATTATCCATGCAAAACGTGGTAAAAAAGATTTTACATTTTATATTTATAGTCATGAAGAGCATGTTGATGTTGTAAAACAATATAAAAAGAAGGTAGTTGCTTATAGTTTACGCTCTAAAAACCTTCAAAATAGTGATATGTTCGTGTCAGCTGATTTAGCTTAATACTCATATATAAAAAGGAATCCATGGCATATGGATTCCTTTTTACTATTTACTGAAAAATAAGCTCTGTCTTCAAACTATCTTTCGGTAACAACCAGCCTTTTTTCTCTAAACTCGCCATTAATAATTCCCTTTGTTTTGTCGCAATACTTTCTTCATTTGTTTTAAATGACACTTCTATTACGAAGTCATCTTCTAATTTTCCTGTATTACTTAATGGCCAAATTTCAATATTTGCTTTTATGTTTTCAAACTCTCCTGTATATCGTTTCATTAATACAGGACCGTAAATACGGGAATTCTTTAACATCTCTTCTCCCCAATTTGTATACAACCATTTGTTCATTTTCCCTGGTAATTTTTCTATTAACATGTTTTGAGCAGCTTGTTTATTTGGTAAATCAAGTATTCCATATCCTTTAGCACTGTAACTTTTCTTATTTGAAATGCTTAATGTTTTCTTCTCAAATCCCCAATCTATTTCCGCCTCATAACTATCCGTATTACTATCGAATCCTTCTTTTTTAGCTACTTCTAGTGCATCTTGAATTACACCATTTGGAATAGGATATCTTTTTTTATATGTTAGTTCAAAATCTTTACTAAATTCTTTCTTTCGAATTCTAGCAAACCAACCTTCCTCGCTTAAACTTTTATTCGCAGTATCTAAAAATTGCACTTGTATTCTTTCATATTTTGTACCAGCCTGGAAATGTTCTAGTACCTCTTGCTTCATCTCTTTGTTATCACCTAATACTTGTTCTGGCTTCAATAATAACTTCACTTCAAAACTAGGTTTCATTGGACTAGCTGCAAACCCTTCCTTAACGTTATAAAGGAAACAACAAAAGAAAATGCTTACGAATACAAATACTTTTTTCATATACCTATCCCCTTTACATTTCAAATGACTTCTATACGTTCCATTGCAAGTGAATATACATTTTCATATCCTGCTGTACTTAGCTTTTGTTGTAATCGATCCGTATCCTCTTTCAAAGCGTGCACTAGCACCGTATGTTCTG
The DNA here is from genome assembly GCF_039134555.1 of Bacillus sp. BR3(2024). NCBI lineage: Bacteria > Bacillati > Bacillota > Bacilli > Caryophanales > Bacillaceae > Bacillus > Bacillus sp. BR3(2024). Next base: position 1,592,335 of record NZ_CP152433.1, on the reverse strand, counting down.
GTAATAATGTATTTAACATCTCTTTAACGTCTCTTATACTTTGGTGAACTTTATACGCAACTCGATTCACCCTACATGTATTCCTTACATGCTCTTTCATAACTTTTTCTGCAAAACTCCCTTTCGCAATATGTCCAGTAAAAATAACAGCATTCCGTTTTTCATTCCGAAGTTGTTCATAATATAACTGCGCTCGTTTCGTTTGCATATTCGCATCACTCATTACAACTATTCCGTAACTATTTTGCATACTAATATCATTATCCATCACTATTATGTTTCTTTTTAAACTCTCCATAACCCATTTAAGTTCTTCATTATTTTTTATCCAATCTTTATATACGAACATCTCTTCAAATCCAGCCAAAATTTCTTTATCTACTATAAGCGGAAATTCTTTATATCGTTCATATAAATACAATACTATATCTTGTGCCCTACCAAGTTGTGGCAGCGGTAATAATGCTATTCCTTTATTTTGCATAACTCGTTCAATTTCTGCACATAGATTGTCTAATCTTTCATTTTGCGAAACATCCTCTGTGTGATAAGCGGCATCTACAATTGCAACTTTTATATTGTGGCCCAATTTCTCAGGTAAATTAGCTCGTAGTATATTAGACTCTGCTGAATAGTCGCCTGAATAAAATACGTATGTATTACACATATCAACTAAAAACCAAACAGCTCCTAATACATGCCCACTATATCCCCATTGAAACCGCAATGTAGGAGTAATTTGTACCCATTCATTTGGATTGCTAATCTCATCAATACATACATAATTTAAATCTTTTATGTGTTGGTCGCTATAAGGTAAATTCCACCCTTGCATCACATTATAGTTTCTCCATTTTTCATAATATAACGGCAGTTGCTCCTTTGTATAACGAGTCGTCCAAATTTTTTTCTTATAGCCATACTTCGCTAATAAAGGTAAACCCATCGTATGATCTTCATGAATATGTGATAAAAATACCGCATCTAAAAATGGAACAGCTTCTCTCTCTATTTTTGGATAACTATCCTCATAAGATCGATTAATACCACAATCAAATAATATTTTCGTCTCTTTATTTTTTACAAAATAGCAGGAGCGACCGTATTCTCCTGCTCCTCCCCATACTTCCACTCTCATCATACTACCCCTTTTCGTTTTTGCTCCATATGTTGTAGCAGTAATAAGCATATTGTTGTAAGTCCAACAGAAACAACGGCCATCGCCATGCCTATAGATACTTCACCCTGTTCAAATTGAGCAAAAATAAACGTTGCTGACGTTTCTACTGATGGAGGTAATACGAGAAGTGATGCTACTAACTCTCTTATCGAAATTGTAAATGTCATCGCCCATCCAGCAAGAATGCCTGGGATAATAAGAGGCAATATTATTTTTCTAAAAATATAAATATAATTTCCAGAAAAAACACTTCCTGCCTGCATGAGAGAATCATCAATTTGTCCGAGTGATGATTTTACATATTGCACCGTGTAAGGTAAAAACAGCACAACATACGTTACGATAACCATAACTGGTGTATTGTAAATTGACATAGGCATATATGGTGAATTCCAAAATAGAATAAGACCTACAACCATAACGATTCCTGGTACCATATTCGGTAACATACCGCACATATCAAGCCATTTTTCAGAGGTTTTTTTCCCCTTTCGAATCATAAGTGCCAAAAAGACTCCAATCATTACCGCGATAATTGCTGTTACGAGTGAAAAAAGAAAACTATTCCATAAAGCCCCTAATCCCGGAGATCCCATTGTAAACAATGCCTCATAATGGCTTGTTGTAAAGTTATTTACATGTAAACCGCCGCCTCTTAATTTTGACAAAGAAGCAATAAGTATAGAAAAGTATGGAATTCCAATTGATACGATTAATAAACCAATTACATACATCCATGCTACAACGCGCGTAAATATAGACAAAGTATATCTTTTAGATTTCACACCTTTTCCACTAACTATTGCATATGAATACTTTCGATTCAATACATTTTGCATATACCAAATAAGCATACAAGCACTAAGTAATAAAGAAGATAATGCTGTTGCACTACTAAAATCAATTGGCCAACTCGAAATAAATTTATGGATTTCTGATGTTAACACGTGGAATCCTATTCTACGTCCGAATGTAGCCGGTGTTCCAAATTCAGCAATCGTCTTTACGAAAATGAGTAAAGCCCCCATTACATAGCTTGATACTAATAACGGCAATATTATTTTTCTTAAACGATAGAAAAAACTTCCGCCATGAACTGCTGCAGCTTCTTCTTTACTACTCCCAATCTGAAGTAACGTGTTTTTCAGCATGAAATAAAGAAATGGGAATAAATGCAGACTCATAATTAAGACCATACCTCCTAAACTAAAAAACGATGATGAAACTGTCTTTAGCATAGGAAAAAATTGTTCAAAATAGCCGTTAGGTTGCATGAACAAAATCCAGCCCATCGATCCAATATACGGCGGTGTCATAAATGGAATCATAAAAACAATATCTAACTTACTATACTTTCCTACATCTGTTTTGCTCATAATAAATGCCAATGGAAATGCAAATATTGTAGCTCCTATTACAACGAGTACACCTAGAAGCATCGAATTTAGAAAAATCTCAGCTAATCCACCACTCTGTATCACTTCAAAAGGCTTTAAAAAATTCCAACTGCTATTTTCATATACACTAGAAAATAAAATAAGAAAAAGGGGAATGACGATTAACATCGCCACAAGTAATAATGCTACCGTCATTCCAACTTGTCTTACTGATACGAATCGATTTACCATGGAATCACCATCTTATTGAAATACTTTCTTAAATTGTTTTCCTATTTCATCTTGCTCTTTCTCAACTGTTTTCCAATCAATATTTAATACTGGAATCTCTTCTACATTTAGTCTATTTTCAGCTTTTATATCTGTTCTACCAGGCAATAAATACGCTTTAGAAACTTGTTTTTGTACATCATCGGATAATAAATAATCAATAAACTCTTTTGCACCTTCAACATTTTTACTATCCTTCATAATCCCAGCTGCACGTGGGCTAATAACTGTTCCGCTTTTTGGATATACAATATCAACAGGTTCACCCTTTGCTTTTGCGCTATACGTCATATAATCAACACCCGCAATGACCATATCTTTCGCACCTGTTACAACTGGGTCTAACGCTTCCTGATTTGCTCCTGCTACTGTAACTTCATTTTTCTTAAGCTGCTCAAATAAATTCCATCCATCTTGTCCATTCTTTTTCACGTATCCTGTTACAAAGTCTAAAGCTGAACCTGAAAGTGCTGGATCTGGAAGATTCACTTTCCCTTTCCATTCTCCTTTCGTTATATCGCTCCAATCTTCAGGCGCTGTCTTCACATTTTTTGTATTGTACACAATCCCTAATGCTGAAGCACTATACCCGAAATAATGTCCTTTATCATCTGACCATTCAGAACGCAGCTTATCAGCTTGTTTCGCTTCTTTATAAGCTAACGTTTGACCCTCTTTCTTTAATCCTTCCATCGCTGGTAATGATGCAAGTACGACTACATCAACGACTGGATTTTTCTTTTCAGCTTCCATTCTCGCTAAAATTTTACCAGTTGTCCCTTGAAACATTTCCACCTTTATACCAGTTTTCTTTTCAAAGTCTTTTTGAATTTTTTCTGCTAACCCTTTTGGTCCTGCACTATATACAACAATTTTCTTTTCATTCGTATTTTTACTTTTTGCATCTGCATTACCTGTCTTTGAACTACAACCTGTTACTACAGTAGAAAATAGTAAAGTACATACAAATAAAGACTTAAGCGAACTGAATTTCTTCATACGATTCTCCCCCTATATGATGAATACATTTTTTGGGTACATATAACGATACTGGTTTCCCGATGCTTAGCTTACTATTGTGATAGGCTGTCCAGATGCCTAAAGTCCCCATATTTACTTTCACTTCATAACGTTCTCCTACATATGTAACGTGCTGAATTTCACCTGTATACATTTCGCACACATCATTTTTTGTCCAACTCACATGCTCTGGACGAATCATTTTTTCACCCTCTACAAGCCAATTCGCCTTACCAACAAATTTGGCAACAAATTCATGAGACGGTTTCACATAAATATCTTCCGGTGTTCCTTTTTGTAATACTTCTCCTTGTTTCATGACAATAATTTGGTCTGACATTGACATTGCTTCTGTTTGATCGTGAGTGACATACAGTGCAGTTAAACCAATGGAATGAACGATATCCATAAGCTCTATTCTCATTTCTTCTCGCAAAATTGCATCGAGTGCACTTAGCGGTTCATCAAACAAAATAAAATGAGGTTTTGTTACAATTGCTCTAGCGAATGCGACACGTTGTTGCTGTCCACCAGAAAGTTCGTGTGGATACCTTTTCTCCATATCTTGCAGGCGAACTCGCTTTATCGCATCTTCTACTTTTTCTCGCAATTGATTCGTTTGCTTTGTAGCTCTTAAACCAAATGCAACATTTTCAAAAACAGTCATGTGCGGCCATAAAGCAAAATCTTGAAATACCATACCGATATTCCGTTCATGAGGAGATGTCTTTATCTTTTTTGCAGCAGAATACATGCACTGGTCTCCAAAATATATTTCTCCCTTATCCGGTTCCTCAAGCCCTGCTATCATTCTAAGTAAAGTCGTTTTCCCACACCCCGAAGGTCCTAAAAGTGTAGTGAATTCCCCTTGTTTCATTACAATCTGCAACGGCTTTAACGCCTGTATTTTTCCAAATGTCTTTTCTAATCCACTAATTGTAATATCCATTGCTTCACCTCTCTCCCCTCATTCTTAACCTGCTTTCATTCTATATGGAAGATTTATACTGAATGTTAATGTACTGTAAAGATTAAATTAAAAAACTTCTAATAAACTATTTATTTCTATAGATTTTTTCTATATTTAAAATAAAAAAGGCGGCAATTCATAATGAATCTCTTAAAATTAGAAATTGTAGTACTTATTAAGAAATACAAAAAGCTTACAATCGTTGCAGAAAAACTTGGCGTTAAACAACCAACTATTACATTTCATATAAAAAGCTTAGAAGAAGAACTCGGTGTGTCTTTATTTGAATTACGTTCTGGAAGGTATTTCTTAACAGAGGCTGGTGAGGCTTTGCACCATTATGCTTGTAAAATAGATGCACTTATGAAAGAAGCTAGACGTGTCACGCAAGAGTTTAAAGATTTTCATAAAGGTGCTATAACAATCGGCGCTAGTTATGTACCAGCGACTTATCTTTTGCCAGCAGTCGTTCATCAATTTCAATGTGAATTTCCCAATATAAAAATAACGCTACTAGTGAAAACAGCCCCTGAAATTCGAATGATGCTACAAAATCACGAAATCGATCTTGGGATAATTTCCGCTGCTCCATTTGATGAACCACTTTTAAAACAAACGAATATAATGCCCGATACACTTGTTCTTGCCTTTTCCAAAGAACATCATTTTTCAAAAAAAGACAATGTATCGTTACAAAATATAAAAAAGGAACGCATACTATTGCATCGTAACCCATCTACAACAAGAGATTTACTTACACAATGGACGTTAGCGCATAACATTACATTCCAATCTGAAATTGAATTAGACTCATTAGAAACGATGAAACAAATTTTAAAATATGGTAATGGAATTGCCTTTATTTCTAAACTTGCTATCGAGCAAGAAATACAACGAAATGAGCTATGCTATATACCAATCCCTGAATTTGAATTTCAGCGTAATATTTATACGATTCATCATGAGGACAGATGGAATTCTAAAATCATTTCTTTTTTACTACAGAGCATCACTTCATTTGCAACAAAAAATTAAAAGGCTGTCGTTATGCACGACAGCCTTTTAAACTATAAATCTATTTATTTTTCTTTGCCTCAATTTTTGCTTGCGCCTCTTCAGCCTTATCTAATGCTTCTGATACTTTCTTCTCTTTTTCTTTCACTTCATCTATACTATCGACAGCTTTAATAATTTTATCGATTCCTTCTTCTTCTACCTTTCTACGCTTTGCCACTCTTTCATTTACTTTCTCTTCCACATCTTTTGCTTTTTGAAGCATATTCTCTGCATTTGATGTTACAGCTTTTTCAAGTTCATCATCTTTTTTCTTTTGTAACACTTCATTTGCAATGTCTTTCGCTTCTAAATACTTACCGTCTTTTAAGGCTGTTGCTCCGTGATCCATTTTCTCAGCAACTTCTTTATATGATTTCGCTTCGTTTCCTGATTTCTCTTTTTTTGCTTTTTCGAACCACATTGTTGCATCACTATACTTTTCATCTTTCAATGATTGCATACCTGTTTCAATATATGTGTCATAATTGCTACATCCAGCCATTACGACTAATAGAAAAAGCATAACAAAACTTAATTTTTTCATGCTGTTGTCTCCTTTTCTTTGCAAGCTCACTTTACTTTAACATACATGAAAAAGAGTTTCAAAAACTAAAATACTAATTTAGTCATTTTTATAATGATAAGTCAAATTTTTATTATTTTCTTATTTTTAAGCGGACACATCTACTTGTTTTTTCGCCATATGTTGCTTTACTCCAACTAATACAACTAACAATAACCCTCCACCTATTGTCATCATAACAATGCTAGTTGGCAACATATCTAATAGTAGTCCATATACAATCATACCAAGCGGTGCGATTGCAGTCGCAATTGTTTCAAGTAGGCCAAACACACGCCCTAGGTAGCTCGGATCTGTCGTTTTTTGCATATGTACTTGCATTGGAATGTTTACAATCATAATTGCTATACCAGTTAACATCATAAAAGCAATATAGTAAATAAAACTTGCTACTTTTGGAATGATAACTAACAACGGAAAGACTGTACATAAACTTAAACCTGCAAACAAAAACAGTCCAGTATAAATAGAACGAAACGGAGTATTCACTTCTTTACGCACTGATAAAGCAATCGCTCCCATTAGCATCCCGACTGCTAACATTCCTTCTACAGTACCGAGTTGCTTTGAAGATAAATGCAATGTATGGACGATAATGTAAGGAAGTGCAACTGTTAGACCACACGCAAAAAAGTTTACCCACAATGCTATTTTCATTAAACCATATATTTCATGTTGTCTTTTTACATATAAAAAACCTTCTTTTATACTCGTCAAGAAATGCTCTGTACTCTCAGCCACTTCTTTTTTATATAAATCAAATACGATAAATAATTGCAAAATAACCGCTAAAAAGAACGTAATACTATTTAATAGGAAAAACGATTTAATTGAAAAGAAACCATATACAACTCCGCCAATAATCGGTCCTAAAATATTTGATAAAGAAGCCGCCGTTTGATTTAAAGCACTCGCTTTTTGAATACGTCCTTCATCTACTAAACTCGGAATAGACGAAGTTAATGCAACAGAATAAAAACTTGCACAAATTGATAATAATGCTGCTGAAATATAAATAAAAAGAAGTGATGGTCCAAATATAGTAGCAAGAATAAACATACTAAGCATCGTTAAACTACTTAATAAATCAGTACCAATGACAAGCCATTTTCGATTCACACGGTCTGCTACAGCACCAGCAATTGGGCCACAGATCATTCTTGGAAGTGATCCGCAAACGAGCGTAGTTGCAAACCCCATCCCTGAACCAGTAGTCTTTAATACATATAACCCCATTGCGAACGTATAAATACCTGCGCCTAATAAAGACGTCATTTTTCCAATCATCATTAAAATGATATTTCTCGTTGCAATCTTCATTCTTGAATCATGTTGTCCTATACTTATATCTTCCATTTTTGACTCTCTCCCCTTAAAAGTTAAATTGTGTTAAACTTATTATATAATCAACTTTCCAATTTTCACAACAAAAAGTTAAATACAATTAAACTTTTTAAATATAAAGGAGCAACAATATGGCAACTCTCGGCGAAAAAATTAAAGCATTACGAAAAGAAAAAAAGCTTACGCAAACAGCACTGGCAGGTTCGGAACTGACAAAAAGTATGCTTAGTCAAATTGAAAATGGAAAAGCTACACCTTCTATGAAAACATTACAATATATTGCGGAAAAACTTGAATGTGAAACGAGCTTTTTATTAGAAGAAGATGAAGGAGAAATTGTAGAACTCATTCAAAAAATGGAGCAACTAATAAAGGCAAATAAATGCGATGAAGTATACAAGACTTTACTACCTATCGTTCAAACAGAGCTACCTTCTACTTTAAATACAGCTCGCTTATATAAACAGTTCCTAACAGGAGCAACTATTATGAACGATTATCATATTCAATATTACGTTGAAACTGCTGTTTCTATATTTGAAAAATATACTTTATATCGAGAAAGCACTGAAACGAAACTACTGTTTTACTATATGCTCTTCAAACGTAAAAAATATAAAGAATGTTTACAGATGATTGCTACAATTCGTGATGAATATAAAGCGAAGAATTTAGAAATGGATCTCATTACACATATACAATTATACTTAAAAGAAGCCATTATTTTACTCGCATACGGCAATTATGAAAAATGTGAAAAAGTCATTTTAGATGCACTTGCATTTTCAAAAAAACATCAAGTGTATTATAAAACAGATGAATTTTATCGCATTTTATCTTACCAAAAAGTCATTACAGCTGATAAAGAACAGTATTTATATTACATAAAAAAATCGGAGCAATTTGCCATTTTTACAGAAGATATTCTATCCATTGCGATTATTGATATTTTAAAAGCTTACTACTACAACACAATTACTAATGAATATACAATCGCATTAGAACATCTAGAACAATTCCGAGAAAAACTAAAAGATGAACCAATCTTTCAAGACGATGGATTATATTATCTTGAAAAAGGAAAATCTTTGTATGGCTTAAAACGTTATAAGGAAGCTTTGGCAATATTAAAACACGCTACCATACCAGATTATATGAGTCATCCACTTGATCAATCGTGGGTATTAACAGCTGGGTCTTATCGTGCCCTGTGTCATATAAAACTTCAAGATAAACCAGCTGCTCTGAAAGAAGCAAAAGAAGCAGTTCAAACGATAGATGGTTATCCTGATTCCATCTTTTCTTCATTTATTAAAGAAACATTACAAATAATACAAAAACTTTAAGAATGTCTCTAAATGGTATATTATTCCTCTTTTTTAGCAAAGATAATAATGATGGGAGGAATATAAATGAATATACAACGTGCAAAAGAGCTTTCTGTGTCAGCAGAGCAAGCTAATGTTAGCTTTCAAGGCATGCCTGTTATGATTCAACACGTCGATGAAAGCAATGAAACCGCCCGCATATATGAAGTAAAAAACCCAGGACGCGAATTAACTGTTCCAGTTAATAGCTTAGAGGAAATATAAGAAATGCCACTTCTCTTTTGAAGTGGCATTTTTCTTCTTTCAGATTACTTATTATAAATTTCTTCAACCCTTTATTTTACATGAGCTGAAAAAATAAGAATTTTCTACTTCTTTTCTTTTTGTGACCTGCTAAAATACAAACTATGGATTAATTATTCGTACTATACATTAAGGAGGAAAAATAATGGCATCTACTTTAGAAAAAAACAAGCCTTATTATGCAGTTATATTCACTTCTAATTTATCAAATGATACAACAGACTATAATACCGTTGCCGAAGAAATGGAGAAACTTGCAAAGCAACAACCTGGATTTTTAGGTGTAGAAAGTGCAAGAGGTAATTCTGGACTCGGAATAACAATTTCTTATTGGGAATCACTTGATGCGATTGAAAATTGGAAAAAGAACACCTTACATAAAGAAGCGAAAAAAAGAGGTCGTGAGCAATGGTATGAAAACTTCCACCTGCGTATTTGTCTTGTTGAGAAAGAATTTAAGTTTCATAGAGGTACTTTATAACTATGAAGGAAAAATTAGCTCTCGTTATTGTTCATGAAATATATGGTGTGAACGACCATATGCATCACGTTACCCAGCACTTTACTTCATCTCATATAGATGTATTCTGTCCTAATCTGCTACAATCGCAACCTGCATTTCATTATATTGATGAAGAAAAAGCATATCATTTTTTTATGAATCATATTGGATTTGAAGATGGAAAAAAGCAAATTGAAACATTCATTACTCATCTTTCTAGTCGTTACACACATATTGGACTTATCGGCTTTAGTGTTGGAGCTACCATCTCATGGCTATGTAGTAACAATCCGAAAATAGATTTTATTATCGGATGTTACGGTTCTCGTATACGCGACTATGTTCACATAAAGCCTACATGCTCTACATTACTTATATTCCCTGAAAAAGAAGCTAGTTTTTCAGTATCCTCTTTCATTCACACATTGCAGCAACAAAAGAATCCTTTATTAGAAATAAAACAACTACACGGTGAACATGGATTTCTAAATCCGTACACTGAAAAATATAACGGGCACTCTACAAAAGAAGCATACAATTTAATAGATTCATTTCTTGTAAAAAACACTCTTATAAAGAAGATGTAAATGACACTTACATTACTCTTACTTATTTTCATATTCATTGCCTTTTTCTCAGTGCTAACTATTATTTTCGTAACCGTAAAAAAGGGGGAGTTTTCCAAACGGCCCTACTTACAATCTATTATCGTTTGCATTTTATTTTTTACAAATTGGATTTTATATTTATCAACTTTTTATGCGTTACTTCCCGAGAAAATTAGTGAGTTCCTATTCCTACCCATTTGGTTTTTCCTTTGTATTTTAGGTTTTATAACTTTCTGGCGCGAATGGAGAAATAATCGTGTATTTTCCATATGTATCGTTCTTCTTTCCTTTATTAGTTTTTTATTTGGGTTATTGTTGTTAGTTCTTTTGGGGATGTAATAGAAGAAGGAAGAAAAGCCAACTTTCAACTTTTCTTCCTTCTCTGTTTACCTTTAGTTTTCACTGTCACTGATTCACAAGGTGTATAATATATTTGAGGTGTCGCCTTATCAACAAACATCATAAACGTAACGAAACCGATAATAAAGAAAATAAACAACGTTAACAAAATTGCTCCTATCGTTAAAAGTATCATAACACCACCCCTATATTTTCATGTTATTACACCTTTCGCTATTATATGAGCGTAATCCTTTTTAGAAAAAGAAACGTAACAAAATAATCACAACCACTCCTGTTAATACTGTACCTAATAAACTACGAGTATATATGGCTACAAGAAATGTTGGAATTGCTGCGATCAGGTAATCCCATTGCACCGTCTCATGCATAAATAATACTTGTGCTAAAAGTGCTGCTAATATTGCAATTGGTATGTAATTTAACCATTTTAAACCCCAGTCTGGAATTTGTAGTTTACTAAATACGAGTAGAGGTAAAATACGTGGCACGAGTGTAACAGCTCCTGCTGCTAATAAAAGTAATAATACATCTAATCTCATTTCCATTTTTCAATCACCACTCCAATCGTCGCAGCTAGTAATGTTGCGATAATAACCGCTATACTATCTGGCATAAATAGGTGTAAAACGTATGCGATAATAATTGCTACAATTGCAACACTTAAATGAATTGCTAGCTTTGGTTTACTACTTATGAGCTGAAGTACAAATAATCCGATAAACATCGCTGGTAATGCATAATCCATCCCGTATGTATGTGGATCTGGTATCCACTCACCAAACAGACCACCAATAATGGTAGCAAGAATCCAGTTTAAATAAGCCGTTACATTTAGCCCAATCATCCATCTTTCGCCTAAATATCCTTTTTGCGCTGCATGCTGCACTGCAACACCGAACGTTTCATCTGTAATTTGAGAACCGATGATTAAGTTTTTAAATAGAGGAATTTTCGTAAAGTACGGTGCAAGTGCAGCACTCATAAGAAGGTGGCGCAAATTAACAAAAAATACAGTAAAAATAATTGCGGAAGCAGGAGCACCGGCTGCATACATACCAGCTAATATAAATTGGGCAGAACCTGCATAAATTAAAGTGGACATAAACGCAATTTCAATGATGGAGAAACCAGCTGTTTTTGCAATTACACCAGCTGCTATACCGATGCTCAAGTAACCAAATACAGTTGGTAAACAATCTTTTACTCCTTGCTGAAATGTATCATCGCTCTGCAAAGCTACATGTGCCTGAGCCTTACTCATCCTTATCATCCTCCATTCCTTCTAAAGTTCGTTTTCCTGTTACGACATGAACTAAATCTATATTTTCACGCCATAACGTATCTAACTTATCCGCCCCAAATTCCTTCGTGATTTCTTCAACCATAATATCGTGCCGCACATACTCTGTAGCAACGAGAACTAGCGCTGGGTCATACGTTGTAACGGCCCATGAAGTGCTATCATTTGAGAAGTTCGCAATTAATACTTCCTCTCCATCACGAGCAATAACAGTTAAATGACCACCCATTCTCTTTTCAACGACGTGGGGCGTCATATAATTATGGTGAAATGTCGCTCCTATTTTTGTTTCTGGAGCTCCAAATAAGATTGAAAATATATGTACGCCTTCCTCTTCCTTTTGATGAATGTATGGCTCTATTTCATGCACTTGATCTTCCCATACAGAAATCCATAACTCTTCCTTAGCTCTACTAATTATATTGCATATTTCTTTCAAAACACGATCATTTGAACGAATATGCGAAATTACATCAATCTGTCTTTCTTGTTCTAAATGATTTAATTTCTGGTCTAAAAACTCAAAGGACTTTTCAAAGTCTTTTCGCATTCGATTCATTAATTCCGTAGCTGGTACTGGTACATATTTCACTGGTTCAGAAGGTACAATGTGCACCGCTCCTTTATCCATTAACTTACCGAGTACCTCGTAAATCATAGAACGAGGTACTCCTGTTTGTTTACTCACTTCATAGCCTGTTACTGGGGAATGTTTTAGTAGTCCAATATACGCTTTACATTCATACTGGGAAAATCCTAACTTTTGTAACTCCTTTATAATTTCATCCATCGGTAACCCCTCACAATCTAAATCGCCCTTACTTCAAAACGACGATTTTGCTTCCCTTTACTTTTTACTTTATCAATAACAAGTGTTCCTATTTCACTCGTATTTTTCACATGTGTGCCTCCACAAGCTTGTTCGTCTAAATTTTCAATTGTAACAATGCGGATTTCTTGGATGGTAGTTGGCAGGAGATTTATTGCTGTTTTAATCATTCCTACAGCATTTTCTGCTTCTTCGCGGCTCATATAACGAGTGGAAATTTCTTTATTTTGCTTAATAAGTTTATTCACTTCCTCAACAATTTCTTCTACTTCCACGCTCGATAACTCTTGTAACTCATTAAAATCGATACGTGCTTTATCAGGATAAATTTGATTTCCGGTGCATAGAGCTCCATACTTTTCATAAACAACAGCTCCGATAAGATGCAGTAAAGAGTGATGACGCATTAAATTATGACGTCTTTCCCAATTTATCTCTAATTTAACTGGACCTAATTTTACTTGAGCTTCATCTTTTATATAGTGAACTATTTCTCCTTGCTCCTTCTTTACTTTTTCAACTTCAAATACAGACCCATCTTGTACAATGACACCCGTATCACATTCTTGCCCTCCACCAGTTGGATAAAAAACTGTTTCCTTTACAAATACTTTATTCCCTTCTACTTTTATCACTTCTGTTTCGCAACTCGTTTTGTATGCATCTTCTAAATATAATGCCGTTGTCATACTCTCACCTCTTTAGTAGTTATAGTTATACCTACTAATATAAAAAAGAAGCTCCTTAAAGTCAAATGATAATTCTGAAATTTAAAATTAATAAAAGACTCCTTTATTAGGAGTCCACTATCTCAATATTTCATTCGCTTCTTTTTCATAAATTTTATCAAATGAAGTCATAACGCGCTGTGATGCTTGAATCATCTTTTGATCTGTCATAAGATCTGCCATCTCTTTCGTCATATCTACATTTGAATTTTCTAGCATATGATTTTTTACTATTCCTGTTCCGTTCGGTAAATTAGCAATGTTTCCTTCTGCTAGTGTAAAGCTTTTGTTTTCACGTTGCACGAGACGTGCATTCGTTTCTGCATCTACTGTTTTTGTTTGCAAACGAGCAATATTATTTTGTGTTACTTCATCATATAATGTACCGTCTGCTTGTACAGCAACCTTTGCTCCTTCTGGAATACGAATACGCTCATTATTAACATCCATCACATAAGCACCTGAAGATGTTTGTAAATAACGATCACTATTTAATGTGAAACTACCATCTCTCGTTAAAAACGTTTCATCATTTTTAGAAGTAACGAAAAATGATGTTGTGCCGGCCGCGCCGTCATCTAAAAAGAAATCTGTAGCGCTATTTGTCATTTGTATATTTCCTTGTACTAAATTCACATGCGTTGCAGCTGGTACTACAGCGTAATCGACCGAACCGATATTTGTTACCGCCCCATCTCCGCGGCGATATGTGTCTTGTACATCAAATACTTTAGACGTCATATTTTCTGCTTTAAATCCTGTCGTTTGAGCATTTGCAACGTTATTCGAATGAACATTAATGCGCTGCATGTAATTCATCATGCCCATAGAACCTATATAAAGACCGTTCATATTCGTTTGAATAAGGCAAGCGCCTTATTCTTCACCTCTTTTCTACGATGTTTGTAACATTTGTTTTGCTAAATGTTCAGCTGTAGCGATATGTATATTTTTCTTTATGTCTTGGCCATCTGTCATTAATACAATAGGAGCTGATGATACTGCTGGAATTTTCAACAATTCGCCACTACTTGCTGTTTCATCAAATTTCGTAAACACAATACCATCTATATGAATATCTTTAAAGTTTGTAATAATTTCAATCATATCTTTACTTTTCATTGAAGCTGATAACGTTAAACAAATATAATCTGGTTCTACTTGTCCCATCGTTTCAATCATTTCTTCTACTGTTTCTGACGTACGATAATTTTTTCCAGCTGTATCAATTAAAATATAATCGACGCGTGCTTCTTCTTTAAAATACGTAAGCGCTCTTGTCATTGCAGCTTCATCACGCACAGCAATTACTTCCGATCCAATTGTCTTTACGTTATCTTGCAATTGCTGCACTGTCCCTATGCGAGAATGATCTGTCGTTATAAAACCAACTGTTTTTTTCTTACCGTGAAATTGCCATGCCATTTTCGCGAGTGTCGTCGTTTTACCAACGCCAGTTGGACCGATTAATGCAATTGTTTGTACTTCTTTTTCAAAGACATTTTCCGTATTGAAATGTGATTTCATATCTTCCAATATGTACCTAATAACTTCTTCTTCTGTAATCATCGTTGCATTTTCAAACTTTATTTTTAACTTTTCAGCATATGCATAAATGAAATATTGTTCCACATCGTTTTGCTCTAGCATCCGAATTACTTTTTGAATAATAAACGGTACAGATTCTTGATTTTCTTTCTTTGGAACTACTTCTTCTTTCTTTACCGGAAGGACTTGTTTCACAACTTTTTTCTTTTTCTGTACTTCCGTTTCTTTCGTCTGTTTCACCACGACAATTCCTTTTTCAAACAGCTTTAATAGTTTCTCTTTTTTTCTTGCCCATTCTTCACTATTTCCTGTTTGCATCGCCGCGTATGACATAGGAGTCGTTACGTTTTCTAAATTGTGCAGTACTGATTGAATTCCATTTGCCTTCACAATTTGTTCTGAAGGGTCATTCACAACATCCATTAACTGTTCATGAAATTGAGCTGTACCTTCATTCACTTCTTCCTGTTTTTCTTCTGGAAAAGCAACTAACATTTCATAATCCTTTTTCCAAAAAAACGGTATATTTCGTTTTACACTTTCATCGACAACGTAATAATAATCTGTACCATATTGGTCAAATAACTTTCGATACAATTCATTTTTCGAAGCTGCTTTTATTCGCATTAACGCTTCTTTCTTTTCTGTACTTTCCATTACTTCACCCCCCTACTATTCAATATAGGCAATTTGATCCACAACAATTTCTGGTGCTAATTCGCTAATACAAAGTACTTGTGCTTCCACTTGATAACGTTCTAGCAGTCTTACAATCGCAAATCTAAAATCTTTTCTACGTGTTAATAACACTGGTTCTCTTCCCATTAAACGTGCTTGTTTAAAGACGCGTTGCACTTGCTCAACGACACGTGTTTCTAAATCTAAATCCCAGTTTAATAAGTAACCTTGATATGAATTATTCACAACATCCGCATCTAACTCAATTGAATCAGAGAAGAGCGCTGCATATATTTTTCCGTCCGGATTTTTCGCATTTTCACAAATAACTTTTGAAATACATTCACGAACAAATGATGTCACACCGTCAACGTGGTTTTGATAAATTTCTTTGCCGTCAATAATACCTTCAATAATTGTTGGTAAATCACGAATAGAAATACCTTCTTTTAGAAGTTGTTTAATAACATTTTGAACGAGTGATAAATCAATTTCTTTCTTCTTAATCTCTTCTAATAGAACGCCATTATCATTTTCAAGCGAGTTAATTAAGTCTTTTACATGTTGACGCTGAATTAATTCGTGAAGATTACGTCTAACGACAACATCTAAATGTGTAATTAATATGCTAAGTGGCTCTAACACTTGATAGCCTTTCATTTGTGCATCTTGCACCATATGCTCTAAAATCCAATATCCATCTTCACCGAAAATTGGATCTTTCGCTGGCTCTGCATCTAAATCAGCCATTACGTTTGGTGTTTTCAATGCTAATAAATAACCTGATTTTAAAACACCCTCAGCCGCCTTCGCACCTTTAATTCGAATAATGTAACGTCCGCGTGGTCTAAAACTCGTATTATCTTTAAAGTTAATTCCAGGAACATTAATACCGAGGTCAGTAATAATCGACTTCCTCATAAGAACAACTTTATCACGAGCTGTTTCCCCGTTAATTTTCTGCTTTACAAGTGCTGCTAAATCTAAACCGAGTTCTACTATAATTGGATATTTATCCGTAAATACTCCGAATGAATCTTCCACTTGTTGCAGTTGCTCATCTTCGCCTTGAATCATTTCTATTTCTTTTTGAAGCTCGTCTTCTTTTTCTTTCTTTATTCGATTTTTATTACGAATACCTAAGAAGATAATTGTTCCGCCAACGAGTGCGAATGGTAGAAACGGTAGCGGAGTAAAAATACCCATTGCGATAAATAAACCACCGAGCGCATATACAACGACTTCATGCGCTAATAACTCTTTAAAGATACCTTCTGTTACTGTATCCGGTGAGCCGTCAAATACACGCGTTACGATAATACCTGTTGAAATTGCAAGCATTAGCGATCCAATTTGGTTTACGATTCCGTCACCGACAGTTAACTGTGTATAATGAAGAGCCGCATCTGCAAAGCTCATCCCTTGCTGCATCATTCCGACAATTAAACCGAAAATAATATTTACGAATAAAATGACAATCCCGAAAATAACGTCCCCTTTAATGAACTTTCCGGCACCATCCATCGCCCCGTAAAACTCTGTTTCCATATTTAATTTTTTTCGTTTTGCTTGTGCATCTTTTTCTGAAATAATACGCTGGTTTAAATCAGCATCGATAGACATTTGTTTCCCTGGTAAAGAATCAAGTGTAAAACGAGCTGCTACTTCAGCTGTACGAGACGCACCGTTTGCAACGATAAACTGAAATATGATTAATACTGTAAAAATAACGATACCAATTAATAAGTTTCCGCCAATTACGAACTGACCGAACTCTTCAATAACATGACCAGCATTTCCATCTGTCAAAATCGCTCGCGTCGTCGAAACGTTAATCGATACGCGGAAAATCCCGATTAATAACAGCATCGTTGGAAATGACTTTAATTCATCCCACTCGTTAATACTTGTCGCTCGCATATAAATAAGCACTGACATACTTAGTAGAAAAACGATAATAATATCAAGTATAAATGGTGGAAGTGGAATTAAGAGCGCCACTACGAATGACGCTGCTAAAAAGATAGAAAAATAGGTTCTTGCAGAATCTATCTTAAACAAAGAGATCTCCTCCAAACGCGCTATTATACTTCAAGTTCATTCGTCTGAATTAAATAGCGCATAACTTCAATTACAGCTACATATAAATCTTCTGGAATCGTCTCATCTTCCTCGACTTGATAATATAAAGAACGAGCAAGCGGACGGTTTTCCACCATTGGTATTTCTTGTTCACGGGCAAGCGTTCGTATATATAACGCGAGCTCATCTTCCCCTTTTGCAACGACAATTGGTGCTGCATCAACGTGTTTATTATAACGAAGTACGACCGAAATATGAGTCGGGTTGTTTACAATAAATGTTGCGCCATCCATCTTCTTCGCAATTGTTCCTTGCAAGATTGCATGCATAAAGTTTTTTCGTTTTCCTTTAACTTGCGGGTCCCCTTCATTATCTTTATGCTCTTGTTTCACTTCTTCTTTTTTCATCTTAATATCTTGCTCGTACTCCCATTTTTGATAAATGAAATCAATAATAGAAAGAACGATTAAAATAATTAAAATTGCTAAGAAAATAAATTTAATTTCCCTAATAATTTCAGTAAGTGATGCAGTCCAGTTAAATCCAATCATACTGACAATTTTCTCTAAATTCTTTTTAAAGAGAACGTAAGCGACGTAACCGATTAATCCCATATAAAATAGTGATTTCAAAATATCTACTAAACTTTTACGACTAAACAGTCTCGTAAAATAGTTTTTCGGATTAATACGTGACGCTTTCGGTTTAATGACTTTAGAAGAAAATAGGAAGCCGACTTGAATCATATAATTAAATAAATGAAAAGCGTATACGAGTATTAATATCGGAGCCGATACTTTCAGTAATAAAATCCCCATTAAATAAAAATACTCGGTTGAATCTGTATTTTTTCCAATTTGATCAAACAGCACCGCTACGGAATTTGCAATCTCATACCCTAGCCAATCTCCGAAGAAATAAACGACAACTGCTAATACGAGAATGGAAAATAAATTATTTAAATCTTTACTCCGGGCAATATTCCCTTCTTCACGCGATTTTTTACGCTTCTGCGGGGTGGCCTTTTCTGTTTTATTATCCTTTGCCATGCGCGTCCCCCTACTTCGTTAAGAAAAAGTTAAATAGTTTCGTATACTCTTCAAGTAATACATTCGTCATATTTTTAAACACATAACCGAGCATTGGTACACTCATCGCAATAAACAAAATACCGCACGTAATTTTAATTACGTATGCATTCATAAAAACGTTTAATTGCGGAGCGTTTTTTGCAATTAAAATTAGAACAAAGTTAATGATGAATAAACTTCCCATAAGCGGAAGAGCAATTTCAACCGCTGATGTGATCGCAAATAATAGCGTTGCGAGTAGACTATCTAAAAAACTAGTCGTCAGCAATTTTGAAATCGCCTCTGTATATTGAAACGACTTTAAAATCGTGGCAACGAAATAATTAATGCCGCCAAGTGAAATAAAAATAATGAGAAAAAATATATCAAAAATGGTTGATAGTAAAGTAGACTGTGAGCCCGCATTTACATCAAACAAACTTGCTTGTGATAAACCGATATCAAAGTCTAAAATATGCCCGGCCATTTTTGGAATGTTCCACAGCATTTCTACAATTTTTGAAAGTGATAATCCAATTACAATTTGCGTTCCTGCATAAGCTGCAACGTCCCAAACTGTCTTGATGTGAGAGACATCCACTTGATCAGCCACTGTAATTGAAAGAGCAAGTCCAACTGTAACCTTCGCCATTGCTGGAATGGATCGTCCTGAGAAAAACGGTAAAAAATATAAAAATGAAGTAATGCGGCAAAACGCAAAAAACGTTGCCGCCCATAATTCCATATTCATTTCAGTTCACCTATCTTAGTACGAACGCAATAGCGATGGGATTTTATCAAATAAATCTAAAATAAGCGTCGTTAACTCTTGGAACATCCACGGACCTAAAATGATAATAACGAGGACAATACTCGCCATTTTCGGTAAAAACGTCAGCGTTTGCTCTTGAATTTGCATCATCGCCATAATGACAGCGATGATAATAACGACAATCATACTTACGCCGGCAACCGGCATTAAAATCATAACCCCTTTATAAAAAAAGGTTTGAAAAATATCTATAATTGGTGACGTATTCATTTATATGACTCCTATCACATAGCATCAAACGCTTCAGGCGACCGTTTTAAACATAATGTCGACGATTTTTGTATATCCACCTAAATATACGAAAACGAGTATTTTAAACGGTAAACTTAAAATCATCGGCGGTACCATCATCATCCCGAGGTACATTAAAAGTGTACTAATAATCAAATCTATAAATACAAACGCTAAATAAATGAACATCCCTGTTAGTAAACCTTTTTGAATTTGCGTTAACGTAAAGGATGGTACGAGCGTAAATAGTGAAAGATCCTTTAAATCTTTCGGCAACTCTTCTCCGCGTACTTTCAACATCATTTTTAAATCATGCTTATACGTATGCTTTGACATATATTCTTTCATAATAGGAGCTGTCGTTTCCGCAGCTTGACTTACTGTTATTTTCTCTTTCGTCATCGGATCCCACACATCACTCTTCAGTTGCCCAAGTACAGGCTGCATCGTAAAGAGTGATAAAAATAATGCAAGTCCAACAAGCACTTGGTTTGGTGGTAAATTCATTACCCCAAGTCCTTGACGTGTAATCCCTAGAACGATCATAAAATAAGTAAAATGTGTAAATAATAGAACGATAGAAGAAGATAATGATAAAAGGGTAACGAGCGCAAATAGTTGTACACTTGAATTACTCGTAAACTCTTTTCCATTTTCGAAATTAATAAAACCGTTCGGTGCTGCATACGCTGGATTTACAAAAATAATTGAAAAAACGATAGAAAATACGAAAATAACGGCTAATAATGATAACTGTTTCTTTATTCTCATGATGGATCCTCTACTTTTTTCGTTTCACTCTTCACCGCGTCTTCTAGTGCTTGTTGAAACTGATTTCCTGTTCCGGTTAATTGCACAGACTGTACACCGTTATTACTAATAACAGTGAACACTTGCTTGCCGTCCACTTCAAATAAAAAGGCACTCGTTTGATGATTTAAATAAACGCCGTCTTTTACTTGTATATGGCCATTTTCACCCTGCTTAAAAAACTGCTGTTTGCGCGTCTTTTTCGTCATATAATATGCACCGTAACCGAGCGCACCAAACAGTAAAACGACTTGAAATAAGGTCGTCATATACGACATATGACTCCTCCTCTACTCTTTATCTTGCATTTGACTTTGCGCTTTCATAAGCGCCGCTTGTTTCTTGTCAGCTTCAATTTCAGAAATGATAATACCGAATTTCTCGTCCATTACGATTGCTTCACCGATGCCGACTTTCATATTACTTAAATACACATCTACTTTATGTCCTAAGTTTTTCTCTACTTCAAGAACATCACCAACTTTTAACTGCTTTACATCACCAAGTGTAATAGATGACTTTCCAAGCTTTACACCAAGTTCAATCGAAATATCTGAAACAGTATCAATATGTGCTTTGCCTGCTTCATTTCGCTTTCCTGCAAAATCTTCTAATCCCATTAATGACACGGGAGATACTTCATGCTTCATATGGATCCTCCTACTCTACAAAACTTTTAAATAGGAGCGCCTTACGCGTTCCATCTTTTCCAATAAAACAATTAAATTTATGCTTTCCATCTACATAACCAAGTAATTCATCCGAAACTTTCGTATGAAGCGGAATGATATCGCCTTCTTCAATTTGTTCAATCTCACTCATTGTCATTTTCTGCTCGCCAATTGCAACGTGAACAGGTTTGTACACTTGATTTACTTTCACTTCCACTTCAGACGTATACTTTTTACGCTTGTCTGAAGAATGTTCGACAATATTTTCAGACGTTAACTTATCCATAATTTCTTCAACAGATAAGAATGGAATCCCGATACGCACCGTCGTATTCCAAAAATCTGTTTTCATATTTACGTTAAGTAATGAAATGATATCGCTCGCTGTCGTAATCTTTAGTGCATTCGGATCTGTTTCTGTCGTTACAAATTTCGGTTCAATCGCAACAACACTTTCAAATGATTGCTCTAAATTTTTACAAAGAAGCAAGAATATATTATCAAGCGTTAAAAACTCAAATGCTGTTAACGGTCTGCGCATCGTAAAGTTACGCTTACTATCTCCGCCAAGCCAACATTCATGAATATAAATAACGAATGCTAAATCAATCTCAATAACAATTTCTCCAAGCTCTGGTAAACCGAGATCAATTACACAATATAAATAATAATCTTTCGGCATTTTCTCCACATACTCACTCGTAAATGGAACTTGCTCAACCGTTGAAGGCTCTAGTTCAATTGGAATACGCATACGCGCTGATAACGTCTGTGACGTCTGTTTCCCAAACGTAGAAGCAATCGCTTGCAAACTACGTAAATGCTCAACACCGAACTTCTCTGGTCTATTAAAATCATACTCTTGAAATTTCTCTTGCTTTCCTGCTTCTTGTGCGAAAGCTGGCATTTCCTCGCCTTCATTTACCGCCTTCAGCAGGGCATCAATTTGCTCTTGGCTTAATTTTTCGCCACTCATGACAATCCCCTTCCCTACCTTTTCAATTCAACGATTTCAACGTACATCTTTCCATTCTTCGTCAAAATCTTTCCGGTTCCAATCTCTTCATTCTCAAGCATAAGACGCACCGTATTTTTCGTTGAATTTTCAAGACGATACAATGTACCTTTCGTAATATGAAGCAGATCTTCAATTTTCTTTTTCGTATTTCCGATTTCAAAATAAATTGTTAACGGAATATCATCTTGTAATTTCAAATCTAGCCAACTCCCATATCATGTTCACGAAAATTTCATGTTCTCTCTATATATGAAACTTCTTATTTTGAAACGTCGATATTTAATATTTTTTTAATATATCCTTGCGTTTCTTTAAATGGCGGTACGCCTCCGTACTTTCTCACATTACCAGGACCAGCATTATAAGAAGCAAGCGCCAATACTAAGTCGCCGTTATTTTTCTTTAAATAACCGCTTAACTCTTTCACGCCACCTTCAATACTTTCAGCTGGTGAAAAGGGATTCTTCACACCCATCTCCTTCACATTCGCTGGCATAAGCTGCATAAGACCCATCGCACCGGCATGTGACACCGTTTTTGGATTAAAATTAGACTCTACTTCAATCATTTTTTGAATTAACGTTTTTGGAATTCCATATGTACGACTTACACGATCAATAATATCCTCATACTTCCCTTCATTGGAAGAACGTATTTTTTGAATATTATACTTCTTCGTTAATCCCCACGTATCAGCAGCCTCATTTTTCGTTTCTGGGAAACGTCGTTCAAACTCTTTTTGCGCAACTTGCACTTCATCTGCTTTCTTCGTTTCACCCTTTTCTTCGGGCTTACTCGCTTCATCTACTTTATTAATAGATTGTTCCGGCTTATTAACAACCGTTTCTATTTTCGTAGATTGTACCGGCTGACTCATATCCTCTACTTTTGCCGGCTGCGTAGTTTCTTTCGTCTCCTTCGCAGGCTCACTCTGCAACTTCTCTTGAAAACGACTACTAACAAATGCTTGTGGACTACTTAGCTTTTGCTGAATTTGCCCTTTCTTATATGCAAGCACTTCTTTTACTATATTTCCAACTATCATAATATCACCTTTTCGGAAAACAAAGATAATCTAATATTAGAGTTTTTTTTTAAAGTTTGCAATAATCCTTTTAATAATTATGTAATAAAAAAATGAATATATTGTTAAACTGTTATTTTTTTATATTTATTAATTCGAATTTTTAGTTGACACCCGCTATGACAGGGATTACAATAAATCTCGAAATTGATTTTTTCGCATATTATCGTTTTTCAATTTGCAGAAAAGTCAATATAAAAAAATGGGGGTTTCTTAACATGAGAATTAATACAAACATTAACAGCATGCGTACTCAAGAGTACATGCGCCAAAACCAAGCTAAAATGAGCAACGCTATGGACCGTTTATCAAGCGGTAAACGTATCAACAACGCTTCTGACGATGCAGCAGGTCTTGCAATCGCAACTCGTATGCGTGCTCGTGAAAGTGGATTAGGAGTAGCAGCTAATAACACGCAAGACGGTATTTCATTAATCCGTACTGCTGATTCAGCAATGAACTCAGTATCTAACATCTTACTTCGTATGCGTGACCTTGCAAACCAATCTGCAAATGGTACAAATACTAACGAAAACCAAGCTGCATTAAACAAAGAGTTTGATGCATTAAAAGAACAAATCGATTATATTTCTACAAACACTGAGTTCAATGATAAAAAATTATTAGATGGTTCAAATAAAACTATCGCAGTTCAAACATTAGATAATGCTGATACAAGTAAGCAAATCAACATCAACTTATCTAATGTTTCTACTAAAGAATTAGGACTTGATACTTTATCTATTGGAACTGATAAAGTAGAAAAAACAGTATATGATGCAACTACAAAAGCATTTGCTGATCTTGGAGCAAAAACAGGTGCTGATAAGGCCGCATTTGATGCAGATGTAACTGCTGCTATGAAAGAATTCGATAAGGTTAAACCATTCATGTCTGCAGACGATGTAAAGAAAATTGAAACGAAACTTGAAGACTACAATAAAGCAAATGATGCTGGTGCACAAGCTGCTGCACAAGCACTTGGTAAAGAATTTGCTACATTAACAAAACTTGAGACTACAGATCTTAAAGCTAATGCTTCTGGTGCAATCGCATCTATCGATACAGCATTAAAAAATATTGCTTCTAACCGTGCAACTCTAGGTGCTACATTAAACCGTCTAGACTTTAACGTAAACAACCTGAAGAGCCAATCTTCTTCTATGGCTTCAGCTGCTTCTCAAATCGAAGACGCTGACATGGCGAAAGAAATGTCTGAAATGACTAAGTTCAAAATCTTGAACGAAGCTGGAATCAGCATGCTTTCTCAAGCAAACCAAACTCCACAAATGGTTTCTAAATTATTACAATAAGCCATTTGAGTTAGTTTCCTGAATAAACCTCTCTGCTTGCGGAGAGGTTTATTTTTTCTATATAGATAGATTGAAAGATTTTTTAACTTAAAGAGAAGCTCTAGCCATATTTAGTAGCGGTCAGGGCCTATTTTATTCTCGTTCGGTGTATGAAAACAAAAAGATAAAGTGAGAATAAGTCTCTTTTTCTCTTCATAGCCGTTTATTAGCTTTTGAATATTGATTATATGAATCTATAAGGAGTGTCTATTATGCGTATTGGTACGAATGTTTTGAGTATGAATGCTAGGCAGTCGTTGTATGAGAATGAGAAGCATATGAATGTTGCAATGGAGCATTTGGCGACTGGTAAGAAGTTGAACAACGCTTCGGATAATCCCGCAAATATCGCAATTGTTACTCGGATGCATGCGAGAGCAAGTGGTATGCGTGTGGCGATTCGTAATAATGAAGATGCGATATCGATGCTTCGCACGGCGGAAGCTGCCCTTCAAACTGTGACAAATATTTTACAGCGTATGCGTGATTTAGCCGTTCAATCTGCGAACGGTACAAATTCAAATAAAAACCGTCATTCGCTGAATAAAGAGTTTCAGTCTTTAACAGAACAAATTGGCTATATTGGCGAGACGACTGAGTTTAATGATTTATCTGTATTTGACGGTCAAAACCGCCGTGTTACATTAGACGATATCGGTCATACGGTACATATATCAAAATCTATTCCCCCTTCCCCTACACAACATGACATCAAGATTTCAACGGAACAAGAAGCAAGAACGACAATTCGTAAAATCGAAGAGGCTTTGCAAAGTGTGTCACTTCATCGTGCCGACCTTGGCTCTATGATAAATCGTTTACAGTTTAATATTGAAAATTTAAATAGCCAAAGTATGGCGTTAACAGATGCTGCATCTCTAATTGAAGATACAGACATGGCGCAGGAGATGAGTGATTTTTTAAAGTTCAAATTATTGACTGAAGTTGCAACTAGTATGGTTTCACAAGCGAACCAAATTCCACAAATAGTCTCTAAACTACTACAATCATAAAAATTCATCTTCCTTCTTTGGAACGATTCCATACAAAATAAAAGGGAAATACATATAAACTATGTATCTCCCTTTTATTTTGTACCCAAATTTTATTACTGTGTTACCGTCATAACTTGTCCGCTACGGTCAACCATTATTTTCATTTTTCCGTCTTGTGCATTATATAGCCCGAGTTTATGTAATTCCATTTTACAATCTTGTACGAAAGTTGGTAATTTACGAATTTGATCGATATCAGAACTTGTAATGAAATGAATTAAAAGCTGCGTCATACCTTTAATATCTTGTACAAGCTCTTCTTTCTCTCGTTTTAGCCTTTCATTTTCTAGTTGTAACGACTGCAATTCACCTTCTAAGCTACGTGTATTCTTTGCTTCTCTAGAACGCCCTGCCGCCATGCTAGAAAGCTTATAAATACCTTCCATAAACTGATGTAGTTCGTCTTCTTTCCTTTCACTACATTGATTAATTGTTTCAAAGTTATCAACGATACCAGATATAACTGTTACAAGATTTTTTTCATCCTCTTTATGCTGGATTTCTTCTTTTAATTCGTACTCGTTTTCTTGTTTTCTTGCAACGATTGTCTCTTTTACTGGTATATATTTTCGCTTTCGTCCCGGTTTTTGTTTTTCAATATTTTCAAACGGTATTTCACGTTTTTTCAATTTATAATACGTATTTTGCAATTGACTTTCCGTTTTAGGAAAAAGATTTAGTTCATTTTTACTTACGTATTTTGAAATATTTAAAATGTTTAAACCGTGACGTTGACAAAATTGATACACTTCATACAGTAGCTCTAGTTCAGACTTCAGCCATGTAATTGTTGATTTTTCATATGCTCGCATCCCGCCATTTTTTTCTATATCTATTTGGAATAATACCATTCTATTATGTAAATCAACTAATTCTTCATACTTTACTTGGAATTCTTTTTCTATTTTTTTTAATTCCGCCTCTAGTTGCATATCGTTCATTTTATTATTTGACATGTTTTGTAAAAGACCTAATACATTAATTGCTGTGTGGTGATACATAATCTGTGCCACTCCCCCTCATCCTTTCACAATTCTCATCTGACTCCCATGTCTTTTAAGAAAATAGCAATTTTTACATATCCATATTATAACAGTTCGAAATTATCTGTCAAATAATAAACATACAAAAATGTATAGAAAGTATAAAAATTTGGAAAATATTTTTTAATTAATATGTAAAATTGCATATTAATTACATTTAATTATATTATATGGTATTTTAAATGTTTTTTCACCGAAAAAATTTGCGTTACCACGAAAATATTACTAAAATAATCCAAAAAATACGTTCTCTTATATTTTCAAATCAAAAATCTTCAAATGAAGATTTTACTTACATTCAGCGACAAACACCTCAGAAACCTTTTATTTTTCTGCCAGCTTAAAGTATAGAATACTAAAAAGGAACTAGCCAATGCTACACATGGCTAATTCCTTCCTCTCTCTAACAGAATAGAGTTATAAACCCAGTCTTCAAATCCTCAATCGAAGTCTCACTTCTTCTTACCTAAAACTACTTCATACCTCTGAACTCACATCGCATGAGACTCTATTAAGCACTGAAAACTTTCTTACATAAGTAGTTCCTCTATTCCTACTAAATAGAAAAATGTTATACACCAGCTCTTCTACTTACCTATAACCACTCCATATCTCTGTTCTCAACATCGCATAGGGCTCTATTAAGCGCTGATCGCTCAACACTTGGCTAGAGCTTCTATTCCGGCTAAATAGAAACTTTTAAAGTACTAACTTATCAACTAAACCAATTAGCTCTTGAATATCTGGCTTACTTACTTGAGCATTTGCTCCTACAGCTTCACCTTTATGGAATAATTCATTTGTAATTAATGAAGAGAAAATAATGACTGGTAAACGATTCATTACTTCACTATCCTTAACCACTTTCGTTAAATGATGTCCATCCATTTTTGGCATTTCAATATCCGTAATTAGCAAGTGAATATGTTCAAACATTTTTTCGCCTTGCTCTTTCGCTAATTTTTCAATTTGTGCTAACGCTTCTGCACCATTGCTGAAGAAGTTCATTTTCGTATATCCAGCTGATGATAATGTTTCTTCTAATATTTGGCGAAGCATCGCTGAATCTTCTGCAATGTAAATTACTTTTTCAGCTCGATCTGTTTTTTGTTCTAATCCTGCAATTGATTTATTGTCATAACCAGTGCCGCTAATTTCACATACAATTTTTTCATAATCTAATAGTAAGATGATTTTTCCATCTAGTTTTACAATACCAGATGTCGTTTCTTCTAGTCCCATAGATAATGAAGCTGGTTCATCAATTTGTTCCCACGAAATACGTTGAATACGATGCACTTCATCAACGCGGAAAATAACTTTCATTTGGTTTAATTCTGAGATGATAAATTTCGTTTGATCAAGTGGCTTTGTTGACTTTAAATTAAGAGCCATTGCCAAGTTAATAACAGGTAAAATTTCACCACGTACTTGAACAACACCTTCAACTGCATGATGAGATTCTGGCACAGTTGTAACAGGGAATGGATTAATGATTTCACGTACTTTCATTACATTAATACTAAATAGGTTTTCACCAACAGTGTACGTAACAATCTCTAATTCATTTGTTCCGCTTTCTAATAAAATACTTTGTGCTTGTGACATAAAGGTGTCGCTCCCCTTCCATTAATTCCGTATATCTAATTATTAAGCTTTATAAAAGCGAAAAAGTCAACTACCTATATAAAAAATATAGATAGTCGAACGATTCATTTTATTAAAAAACAATTAATCTTGTATAAACGAAGCAAGTGCCTCTAATAACACTTCTTGTGCTCCTACAATTTCCGTCGGCATTGCTTCCCATTTTTTCGAAAGCTCCGTCTCTACTCTTATTCTCAGCTCAGAATTCATTTCTGCTAGCACATATTCTTTCGTTGCTATATCAACATCAAGTAGCGCAAGTGCATATAATTCCGGGTCATTTATTTCTTCGAATAATCGTTTTAATACTACCGGTGCTATATGTTTTAATTTTTCAATATGAATTTCCTTATCCGAAAATAGTAACTCATATTGAATAAACGTAACATTTTCTTTAATCACTTTAAAATAACAATTATTTTTTTTATCATTCACAAAATAACCGTTTGGATCTGCAATAATACTCTCTACTTTACGAATTAAATCTGGCAAACTATTCGCCGCCATTACAGTCCGCTGCTCAACCTCACTCGGCGAAATGAATGTAACGCGATACTTATTTTGCGCCATCCTCCTCACCTCTCCTTTTATAGAAATTCAGTCTAATTGTATACTAAAACTACCTTAAATTAACTTAAAACTATTTTATATTACCACTT
The DNA here is from genome assembly GCF_039134555.1 of Bacillus sp. BR3(2024). Taxonomy (NCBI): domain Bacteria; kingdom Bacillati; phylum Bacillota; class Bacilli; order Caryophanales; family Bacillaceae; genus Bacillus; species Bacillus sp. BR3(2024). Next base: position 1,562,774 of record NZ_CP152433.1, on the reverse strand, counting down.
CTTACACTACCATACTACTCTAGTAACGCTACATATCTCTGGTCTTACACATCGGTCGGGACTCTATTAGGCACTAACCGCTCCAAAACATCGCCAGGTCCTCTCTCAAAACCTAAAAAGTGCTTTTAAGAACCTTTCAATAACTCTATGTTATTAAACCAAAACGCTATTTGCTGATCCGTAATATTTGGCAACATAACAAAAAACTCACGACACTTCATCTCATCCTTAAACAGTTGATACTTCCAAACGCTATCGCTACCAACACTTATGAAATAAAACTCATGGATACGGCCAATGATTGCTTGTTTTTCACCAAATGAATACGGAGGCACTTGCTTAATTTCAAATTGATCTGGTAAATATACATGCTCTTCTCGTTCTATTTTTAATACTTGCTCGGCAAGTTCACGTTTATTTTCGAAAAAAGGCAATTGTAAAATTCGCTCTTGTCTTGTCATACGAATAAAAAACCCTTTCTACTCCATTACATTTTTTCCATGCGATATATTATCGAATTAAGTTTACAACTTCATTTAATACTTCATCTGAAACTTTAATTACTTTCGCATTTCCTTGGAATCCGCGTTGGTATAACATTAAGTCAACGAATTCTACAGATAAATCTACGTTAGCACCTTCTTGTGCACCACCGCGTACTTTACCTGCACCGTTTTGACCAGATGTACCAAGAGCTAAAATACCTGTTGTATTCGTTGCTGTATAGTTACCATTACCTGTTTTCATTAGTCCGCCTTCGTTCGGGAACATTGCAACAGCTAATTGACCTGCAGATTTCATACTTCCATCAGAATATTTTACCATTACGTATCCACCGTCAGCAATGAAGCAATCTTTAACCGTCGCTGCTGCTCTACCATCTACGTCTGTTACTGATAATGTTTTATCTGTTGGATGGTTTGTTAAATGACTTAAGTCTAATTTAATAGAGCCGCCATCAAATGGAATATTGGCTCCTTGCTCTTTCGGATTTGGATTTCCAACAGCATCAAATGTCATATTACCACCTGCACCTGGAACATCTTTAAACTCTGTTTCTTTTTTCGAGTCATTGCGCATTTGTACTTTATATGTATAGTTATGTTCACTCGTTTGTTTAAACTCTACACGCATTGTCCATGTATTCCCCGCATTATCATATACAGGTAAATCTTGTGTAATTTGTTTTTCACCAGTTGGAATATTCCCTTTAATTGTCCCTTTCGATGTTCGAATACCACCAATTGCTGTTCCCATTGGAATTTGCAACGGTCCTGGAATTCCAGATAAATCAACTTCACCAGTTGCCTCATTTGCAGGGTATGCAAACACGTATTGACCTTCAGTATTCGTAATATAGTAATCTGAAGATATCCCAAACGTACCTTTACGAGTAAATTCCATATTTCCGCCTTTTGAATCACCTACAACGAAGAAACCATTACCTTCCATTGCTGCTTGTGTTTTGCCACCTGTTAACGTAATTGTACCATCACTATAATCCGTAACCGTACCACTCATTTTCACACCGTTACCAATACTTTTCGGATTCGTTCCTGCGTATTTACCGTCACCTTTTGCACCAATCGAATTGTTATATAGTAAATCATCAAACATTGCTTTTTGTTTTTTATAACCTACTGTTTGTGCATTGGCAATATTATTTGAAGTTACACTTAATGCATTTTGTGTTGCATTCATCCCTGTAATACTTGTATATAACGCTTTAATCATAACGTATGGACACTCCTTATGAATTTGTAGTTTTTACTTCTTCAGTTACTTTTTGATCGTCTTTCTTTGCGTCTTCTGGATTCGTTTCCCCAATCGGTTTATCAGACACTCTCTCAACGAAACGAAGAGAGACAACTTTATTATTAATAACGAGCTGTACATCGTTATTTTCCGCAAGACGAACCGTTTCTACTTGACCGGTTACTTTGTTTCCGTCACCGTCAACACCTCTTACGTATTTCCCTAAAAACTTCATTCCACCATCAAGTGCTGTTGAATACATCGTTGATTGCAGCTTATCTACTGCTTTCGTCATATTCTGTACTTGTTCCATAAGAGATAACTGCGCTGTCTGATTCATCATTTGATTCATATCCATCGCATTAAATGGATCTTGATGTTGGAAACTTGATAAAAACAATTTTAAGAAATCATCTTTCCCCATTACCCCAGGAGTCTTTTGCGCTCCTGCTGAAACTCCATTACTTTGTTGCACTGGCGACTGTACTCCATTAATAGGTACATTACTTTTTTGCGCTCCTGCTTGTAACGGAATATGATTTGTACTCGTTGTATTTAATCCAACTGTTGGCACGCTTTATTCCTCCAATAATCCCGCAAATTCTGTTGATTGTTGTTTTTCATGATTTGTATTTGCTAATTTCTGTTTTTGCCTTTGCTCTTGTTCTCGCTGTTCTTTGCGATTTTCATCTTTATCTGAATAGCTAATTTGAATATTGATTTCTTTTTCTTTTAACTTTAATCTCAATTCATCAAAAATGATTTCAACACGTTTTTTCGCATCGTGTTTTTCCATTTCTACGTGAACGTCAATTTGATCTCCGTGTTTTTTCATAAACACTGTTAATGTACCAAGTTTTTCTGGATTTAACTGGAATAAAACACGTTCTTGTTTCACTACAAATTTTTGCAGCGCTTCTACTTGCGCTTCCATTTTCTTTCCTAAGTCAGGTAATGAAACTTTCTCAGCACCACTATTTGATTTCCCTATTTGTTCGGTACTCGTCGTTTTATTTAATAATTCTGCACCTGCAGAGCTCGAATCGTTTAATGCATCAACTTCTGGCAACTCTACCTTTGCATCATCGCTCTCAAGTTTCGGAAGATCTACCTCTTTAGACTCTTCTTGTTCCTTTGCAATATTACAAGTTTCTGTTTCTACAACCTTCAATGCTTGCATCGTTTGCTCTGGCATCTTCATTTTGTCTAATACCATTTGCATTGTATCTTCTAAACATATAGCATTTTTGATATTCATATTTGAAAGAAGTTCTTGTAATTGTTGTAATTCAGCTGCAGGTAATTCATTAAGTTTAATATTGCCATATTCTTTATATAGCTCTTGTATTTTTTGTATGTATTGATATAACAATTCCGGCTGCACATGTAATTGCTCAATTGCAACCATTTGCTCAGATACAGCTAATAACAACTGTTCTGTCTCTTTTTTTTCTTCTTTCTTTACAATTGGTTCTTCTTTCGTTACCGATGGTTTAGAAAGGTTATATTCTTTTTTCTCTTCTTTTGGTGCTTCTTCTCGTTTCGTTTTCTCCGTTTTCGGCTGCTTTTTATTTTCCATTCTCATCGTACGATCAAATGAAGAATCTTCATTTTTCGATTGTACTTCTAGCCCTTTTTCTTTTTGCGGAGGTAAACTTTGTTGCACCGGTAATACAGACTGTATCACTACATTCACCTCATCCATTCATACACATTTTCAAATCCAGAAGCATTTTTTCTTCCAGCTTTTCTTGTGCTTTCGCAAGCTTTTTGCAATCTTCTTGATACATCTCATCAATGACACGTTCTTTTTCTTTTACTTGCTCTAAAAGGCTTTCATTTTTTTGAATAAAACCTTCCGTTTTTTTAATTTTTCGATTCCATTCTTCTATTCTTTCAGGTGAAAACGTATGTGAAGAAAGCATGCCAGCCATAATACGTTGCCCAGTTTGTACGACTTTACTACGCGATTTCACAACATATAAATCATATTCTTTTTTTTGTTCTATTTTTCTTTTTTCAGCTGTTAATTCATACACTTCTTTTAAAATATGTTCTTTTTCTTGATTTATTTGCAATTTTATTGTGTCGTACTGCTGTTTATCCACCTGTTTTCATAGCCCCTTCCTATTATAACGTTCTCTTTTTCTATTATATAGTTTTTTTCCAAAAAAATCTGTGAAATATTAAAAAACAAAAAAATAAGACCTCTTGGGCAGAGGCCTTATACTATATGCTGTATCGCTTCAACGATATCATCAAATTGGAAACTATCCGATCGGCCTTGCTTTAAAAATGTATTTATGCCTTCTACTTTATTTTTACATTCAAAAATATAAGCATTTTCTTCATTTTCTTGAATCGTTCCTAACTTAAAATACAATTCATTTTCTTTATAAATTGATAAAATCTTTCTCATTTCATTTGCAAGTTGCCAATGATGTGGTGAAACAATTTCTTCCATAATCCTACTTACTGAATCTAATACTGAAATTGCAGGATAATGACTAAGCGTTGCAAGCTCACGCTTTAATACGATATGTCCATCTAAAATACCACGTGCTAAATCTGGTACAGGGCCATTTAAATCATCCCCATCAACAAGTACCGTATAAATACCTGTTATAGATCCCTTTTGTGTTTTCCCGGACCGCTCTAACAACTTCTTCATATAACTTTCCATTAACAGTGTTTTACCACCAATCGGTAACTCTTTAACAGCAATATCAACACTTCTTCGTGCATCGGCAAAACGAGTAACAGAGTCCATCATAAGTAATACGTTATTACCTTGATCACGGAAGTATTCAGCAATAGACGTTGCGAGTTTCGCTGCACGAAGTTGCATAAGATGACTTTCATCTGAAGTCGCTACAACAACGACGCTTTTTCGCATACCTTCCTCGCCTAACTCTTTTCGAATAAAGTCTTTTACTTCCCGGCCACGTTCTCCTACTAAACTAATAACATTTATATCAGCTTTTGCATTTTTTGCTATCATTCCAAGTAAAGTTGATTTACCAACACCTGACCCAGCAAAAATACCAATCTTTTGACCGATACCAATTGTTAGCATAGAATCAATTGATTTTATTCCTGTTTCAAATACATCGGTAATCTCTTCACGTTCAAATGCATGTATAGGCGGTGCATCTAGTTTGATTTTCTGTAATGGAATGTTTTCAGCTTCCTCATTTAACACTTCACCATTTGCACTTAACACTTTTCCGAGCAAGTGATTACCACGTGGTACAACAACATCTTCTGAAACTAATGTCACTGAATCTCCATAACATACTTTTTCTGTCTGTTCAAATGGAAGTAGCATATTATTTTCTTTTTCAATGGCAATCACTTCACATAAGACGTTATGTTCTCCAACGAAGCAAACATCACCAATCTTCGCTTTCGGCCCTTTTGCTACGAAAAACTGTTCTTGTACACTATGAACTTTGCCTACTTTTGTATACAGCGGTGTTTCAATGAACTTATTCCATTTTTCGTTCTCATTCATTAACAGGCGGCTCATACATTTTGCTCCTCAAATAACTTCTCTTCTTCCCATTTCTGACGAAGTTTCGCAAATATAGGTGCAAATTTAAATTCAAAGAACTCTTTCTCTTCTTCCAGAACAAATTCACCAAACTGCAGGGAGAAATCATATTTCCATTCTACTAATTGTAGTAACCAATATTCTTTCGTATTCTCCTTCTCTTCTTGAATACGTTCAAACGTTTCTGGATGTACTGTAATGATTAATTTTTCAAACGAAGTTGGCAATGTTTGCACGATGCCAGTTAAAATAGGTAACACATCAAGCAATCGTGAATCTACCGCTTGATTCACGATTTTTTCTGCTAAATGAAATGATTGATCCCATAATAACTCTGTCCATTCATACGCTATTTCTTGTTGTTCTTTTTGAAACTGCACACGCGCTGCTTCCATCTGTTCCATTTGTTCATGAATATGCATTTGAAATTGTTCTTTATCTTGTAATAACTGCTGACGCTCTCGTTCTAGCATTTGCTGCTCTTGCCTTAGCTGATTCATTTCCATATGTAATGATTCTTGTTGGGCACGAAGCTCTGCATGATCAGCTTGTAATTCTTCCTCTTCTATTTGGACTGAAGCTGGTTTTGGAAATTGTAATTCATACGTTTCTTCAGAAAAAGAAACAGAATTCTTCGGAATTCTGTTTTTAAATAAGGACATCCTCTTCACCTCTTTGAACGATAATTCTTCCTTCTTTCTCTAGCTTTTTCACTGTACCAGTGATCGTTTGCTGCGCTTTTTCAGCATCCGTCATCTTAAGCGGTCCTAAGCCATCTAATTCTTCTAGAATCATCTCTTTACGGTTTGAAGACATACATGTAAATAATTTCTCTTTAATTTCTTCTTTTGCAATTTTAAGTGCTTTCGCAAGAACGCCGTTATCTGTAATTTCTTCTAATACACGGCGAAGCGCAAGATCTTCAAGACCAAGTAAGTCTTCAAAGACAAACATATTTTCTTTAATTTTCTCAGATAACTCATAATCGACTTCATCCAGCTTTTGAAAGACTGTTTTTTCAACACCTCGTGAAACATTATTTAAAATGTTTACGATTGTTTTCAAGCCATCAGTTTTATTAATTGCACTAAATGCCATATTATTTAATTTCGTTTTTAACAATTCACCAATTTGATTAATTAATTCACCATCAACTTGTTCTAACTTCGCAATACCCATTACCGTTTCTACTCGCTTATGATCTGGCAATCTCTCAATTAATTGAGACGCAAGTTGCGGTTTAATATAAGAAGCGATAATTGCAATTGTTTGTGGTGACTCATCATTAAGCACTGTAAGAAGTGGCTCTAAATCTGTAAGTGAATTTAAGAATTCAAATGGATTATCTTTGTTATACCAAAGGTCTTCCAATAATTTTTCCAGTTCGTCTTCTGGCATGTTTTTAAATATGCGACGAATATACTCTTTATCTGGAGTGACTAAGTTCAATTCTTTTACATTTAATTCATATAAGAACTCTCCTAGTACATTCTCTAACGTTTCTGGTTTATATACACGAAACTTCGCAATTTCACGAAGTAATACTTCTTTTTCCTCAGCTGTCATATATTCAATGACTTTTGCTGCCACCCCTTCGTCTAATGTACGAATGAGGATGGCAGCTTTTTCTTTGGAGGAGATTTCATCTAACATCGTTGTTCCTCCCTTACTGTCCGTTTAACCATTTTTTAATTACTTTTGCAGTACCTTCTACATGTTCTTTCGTAGCATCCTGCACTTGTTCATCTAACGTTGGTTCTTTCGGTTCTTCTGGTTCAGGTTTTGGCTCTGGCACTATTTTTTCTTCAGGAATTTCCAAGATACTTTCATTACTTGCAGCCACTTCCTCTTCTGCTAAGTATTCTTCATATTCCTCTTCTTCTTTCTTTCTCTTACGTCTTGCTAATAAGAACCATACTAGACCACCGATTGCTAATAAGCCAGCTGTAATTCCACCGAATAACCACCAGTTCATACCACTTTTTTCTGGCTCTTTCTCTTTTTCAGCTTTCGGCTGATCGAACTGAACAGTTACAACGTTAACTTGACCATTTATAAAGTTACCGTTCGGATCAGCTTGAAGTCCTGCCGCTGTTCCGATTGCTTCTTTGAAAGTTGTCATATCAATTCTTCGTTTTACTAACGTATCATTATCTACCCATACAACAACATTGGTTTTCGTTAATTCTGGGTGTTTCTTAATTGTTTCAACTGTTTTATCTATTTCATAGTTTTCGATTTTGTTGCCATTTTTATTATCATAGACAACTTTACCATTTTGATTATTGTTCGTACCGTAGTTTGGCACTTCACCGTTCGCTGTAATACCAGCACCTTGCTTCGTATCTGCCCCTTCTTGCGCAGTAGAGCTTTCCTCTTGCTCTTGTTTACTACGAAGTACACCTTTATCACCATATTTCTCTGACTGACGTGTAACTTCATCGTAGTTTACAGATACTTTCGTATTCACTTTATATTCATTCGGTTTAAACATCGTCATTAACGTTGCATCAATATCTTGCTTTAATTTACCTTCAAGTTGGTGCTGCATCTCTACTTCTTGCTCATAAGAAGAGGAACTACTAGAATGTGCTTCATCTGCTCCTTTTGAAATAACACCTTTTTTACTATCAATAACACTTACTTCTTCTGCTTTCACACCAGGAACCGCTGCACTAATCATTTGCTGTATACCTGCAACTTGATCAGCTGTTAACAATTGTCCACGTTTCACTCCAACCGTAATCGCCGCTGTTCCTTTCGCTTTTTCTTCATCAAAAATTGTCTCTTTTTCAGGCAATGTAATTTGAACATTTGCCGTTTCAACTGTCGCAAAGTTTCTTACAATATCTTGTTCCAATTGCTTCTTCGTACCGACAATTTGCTTCATTTTTTTATCTTGTTCACTTGAACCGAGAGAGCTTTCTAATAAAATTTCTTCACCGCTTTTCGAATTAAACGGTAAGCCCATCCCATTCATTTCTTTTCGAACCCATGGAGCATCATTCTTTTGCACACGAATTGAACCATCGGCCGCTAATTGGTAATCGACACCTAACTTCGATAATTCTGCTGTAATCTCTTGTTTATCTGCATCATTTAAATTTTGATATACAACAACATATTTATCTGGCAAGGTGAAGTATAAAAGTGCTCCTGTTACAATCGCTAAAAGCGCAGCACCGATTACTAACTTATGCCACGTTTTTAACGATTGGATAACATTTTTCATCTTTTCCATTTAAACACACCCGTCCACTTTCCTAAATTTGCATATTAATTAGTGACTTATAATTTTCAATAAGATTATCACGTACGAGAGCAGCCGTTTTCATTTGAGATTCAGCTTTCTTTTGCTGAATTAAAACGTCATGTGTTTCTCCTACCCCTTTAGTTAATAAATCATATACTGCTGTTTGTGCATTGTTTTGCGTTTGATTCATATCTTCCAATAAATCAATAAACTTTTCCCCCTCAACTACAGATGTTTGAGAAGTTTTCGGTGCACCAATTGACTGAATTGCTCCAAATGGTTGTGTATGTAACATTGGTTGAATTTTCATATTACTATCTTCCCCCTTATCCTCGGCCGATTTCTAAATCTTTATCAAGCATTTTTTTATTCGCATTTAATACACTCGTATTCGCTTCATACATTTTTTGAGCAACCATTACATTCGTCATTTCAGCAGTTACATCAATATTGGGATAACGTACATATCCTTCTTCATTTGCGTGCGGATGCGTCGGATCATACACTAAATTTTCCGTTTTGTCTGCTTCAATACTTTTTATTTTTACTCCGTTAGTAGGAGCCCCATCTAGCATACTTGCAAAACTATTGTTTGATTCTAGCACCACACTACGACGCTCATATAAATCTGCCCCCGGAGCCGCCGTCGTATTTGCATTTACAATATTGTTAGAAGTAACTTCCATCCACTTTCTCGCTGTCGTTAGTCCTGAGCCACTTGCATTAATTGCCTGAAACATCCGTTGTCTCTCCTTCTACTTTTAACGTCCGCGTGCCGCTTGGTTAATTGCATATTGTGTATTAATTGCGTTAATTGAAATACCGTATAACTGATTTGCTTTCATTAAATCTAGCATTTCTGTCGTTACATCCACACTATTTCCGTCTTTATTTGTTTGCATTGATTTTGTTTGAATCTTTGCATATGTATTTTTCGTATTTACTGTCGGCAAGTGCATTTCATTCGTTTGATATAAATCTGGATTACTCTTTAAATCAGCCGCATTGTTTTTATATAACGCACTACTTTTATTCATCTGCTCAGCAAATGTTACATCTTGTGCTTTATAGCCAGGTGTATTCGCATTTGCAATATTACTAGAAACCGTATTTCGTTTCGTCACTAAATAATTCATATAATGGCTTACATCACTCACTAAATCTGGCATATTCCACACCCTTCCTTTTCTAACTTAATGATCCACTGATAGAAGTTTCACTTCATTATTTATTTTCTTATATGCATTTATTAAAATATTTACTATTATGTACCCTTACATATTTTATTCCATTTTTTCATTGTTGTCTTTAGAAAAATATAAAAATATAAAAAAGAATGCAAAAAACTGTATACACACAGTAATCTATAGAACATTTCAATATATAAACTAAAGTCCATTTTTCTATTATTTAGATTACAATTATTATTTCATCACAGTCATAAAATGAAACCTCAATCAGCGGGTTCTTTATGTAAACGAAGGAATAGACCCCCTTTTAAAAGGGGAACCTGTTTCCAGACGTTATTATTAATATTTACCGTAAAATGAATTAGCCTTCATTCGCCCATCATTTGTCATAATCATTTCTTCCAAAATCTTTTGCTTATCCCGAATATGCTGTGCTGCCTTAATAATGAACGGGCTTACTTCTGCTGCAACTTGTGCACGCGTTTCTTCATCCAATGTCATCATCCAGCGATTTAACATCTCACTCTTCTCAGCAAACTCTCTGTCTGACACTTGCAATTCACCGATTTCATTAAAACAGCTGACAAACGTCCGATAAATATCATTGTTCATTTTCAAGTGCTCCGCGGTAACCGTCTATTAAATCTTGTAACACTTTCACAATTGCATCAATATCTTTCGCTTCACGCGTTACTTTCATCGTTTGAATTTGAATGCTAATCCAATCATATAAACCATAGAGACTATCATATAAATCTTTCGTAATCTCAGGATTTAATTGAAGCTTTAGTTCTTCAAAAATACGTTCTAATTTTTCAAGAAGTGCGTCCCCTTCTTGAAGTTTAAAAGTATGTAAAAGTTCTTCTAAATTACGAAACTCTACAATACATCTTTCATAAATAAAAATTGTATTTTTAATCGGATTACTCGTCATAATATCATTTTGCATATAACGTTGCCATGCTTGCATACGATCACTTCCTCAACTTTCATTAATCATCACTTTTTTGTTTTGTCATTGCTTTAATTGTTTTTAGTTGGCTATCAAGCGCTGCTAATGTACTCTCTAGCTTTTGATACTTCTTCACAATTTCATCTTGCTTTTGCAAGTTTTGCGTTTCAATATCTTTAATCTTTTTATCTAAATCACTTACACGCGAATCAATGTTTTTTACACGTTCTCCAACTACACCTTTATCACCGAATATTTTATCAAGTGGTTCTTCCATCATTTTTCCTAAACCGTTAGAACTAAAGAAAAATTGCTTCGCTGCATCGGGTTTTTCTTTTAGTGCTTGTGTTAATTTTTCATCATTAACTTCCATCGTTCCATCTTGCTTTAATTGAATACCAAATGTGAATAAATAATTACCATCTTGAGAAAATGTTGCAACATTGTTCATCGCTTGACGTACGCTTTGCATAATTACCTGCCCTTGGAAAACTCCATCTTTCCCAGCAAAAAGGTCAACTGTAGAAACTGCTTTATTATACTCTGCTACCATCTTTTTAATAATATTGGCTGTGTCTGTTACATTGGAATCACTTACCGTAAATTTTAATTCTACACCTTTTGTTTTTGGATCTGTGGTTGTACCGGTATCTGGTGTCCCTTCTACTTTCGGCTCAGTTACTTTTAACAATTCAATTTTCACGCCCGGAAGAGCCTCAATTGTATTAGTAAAACTTTCATCTGTAATACCATTAATACTATATTTAGCATTTTGTGCTTCATTGATTGTATTAAGCGCTAGGCCATCCGCATTAGCTAAACCAATATCTTGAAATAGTGTAGATGTGTTCCCCTCAAACTTAATTACTCCATCTGTTCCTTCTTTTTTCGAGGTCATGAAAATTTTATTTCCAAGTGTATAAGCTGATACGCCATAATCTCCATCATTAATCTTATTAATTAAATCTTTATATGTCATATCAGTTGTTACTTTTAATTCTTTACCGCCTAGTTTTAATGTTTCATCCTTAGGAAGCTTCGCATTTATATCTTTAATGTCATTTGAAGCTATTTGATGACGCTGTGCAAGCTGTGTAATCGTCATATTAAAAGTTCCTGCAATCGCCCCACCATCAGCTTTCACATTAATGTAGCCTTCTTGTGTTGTCGTTACTTTTTTCTCATTCCCTTTAAAAGCTGCTAAATCTTTAAACACTTGAGTAAAAGGATTAAATTGTGTCTTTAAACTTGCATATACTTGTTTATCTTGCGTAAGTTTTTGCTTTTCAGTAGCATACGGTGTTTTCCTCATATCTAACGCTTGCATCTCTAATTCTACTAGATTAGAAGTATCGATTATATTATTTCCGAGGTTCCAAATTTGTTGTCTACCACCAATACCTGTCATCGTTGTTCCTGCCATTTTTCTCACTCCTTATAGATTACATGTAGTCTAAAATACTTGTTTTACTCATCGTACTAACCGCTTTAAGCGTCGCTTCATACGTTGCATTTATATATGCCAAGTCAGAAATCGCGACCGCTAAATCGACATCCTCAATTTCTTTACGGTTTTCTTGAAGCGCTAAATTTTGCTCACTTAAAATTGTTTTAAACGTCTCCATTGTGTTCATTGTTGAACCAACTTCAGTTGTACGGTTAATGATGCCATCTAAGTTTTTCTTATTTTCTCCTAATAACGGTTGTAACGCTTTTTGGTCACCTTTTTGCATCGCTTCGCTCATCTGTTTTAACGTTTTTATAACCGGTGATAATAATGCTTCTCCGTTACGAAATGCCTTTAATTCATAACCATCATTTAATTGCCAGTTCACATCATTTTTTCCGCCCTGGTACGTACCATCTTCTGTAAATGGTGACTTTTCTGCACTATCACCACCGAAAATATAACGACCTTGCTCTTTCGTATTCGCTAAATATACAACTTGTTTTAAAATTTGATCAATCTCTGCACCAATGGCTTTCAATTCTTTTTCACCATTTGGCTCATTTAATGCCTGTACCGTTAATTGATCTGCTCTCGTTAAAGATTTAAAAATACCTTGTAAAGTATTTTCAGTTTGTGTTAATACATTTTTTGAGTCAGCTAAATCTTTCTGCATTTGTTCAATATTCGCCAATGAATGTTGAATCGCAAATGATTTACTCGCTGCTAGTGGATCTTCACTCATAAGAAGATTTTTCTTCCCTGAAGTTACTTGGTTTCTATGGTATTGTTGTTGCACATTCAAATCCATTAACTGATTCTTTGCCCAGTTTGCATTTTGAAATGTAGATACTCTCATTTCTATCTCCTCCTTATATATTTCCAATCAATTATTATCACTTATCGAATAATCGAAAATAGACTATCAAACACTTCATTCATTGTAGTAATAGCTTTAGAGTTTGCGACGAAATATTTTTGGAAGGCCATTAAATTTACCATTTCCTCTTCCATATTTACACCTTCAACGCTCATTTTTTCTTGTTGAATACCTTCTAGTAAGTCGCCATGAATTTTTTGATAACCATTTACTGCACTTTTATCAGATGCAACACGAACTATAAATTGATCTAATGCTTGTTTATAAGAAAGACCTTCTTTATAATCGTCCTCTGTAACTGCTGCTAGTTTATTTGCTGTTTCAGCAGATATTTTCATTTTCGAAATATCTTTTTGGAATTCTGGATTTAACTTCATATCTTTCGCATGATCTCCAACGAAGAAATCTTTTCCCATCACTGTATTCACTTGATTTTTCATCGAACTCATTAAGTCTTCAAGATTTTTTTTATAATCAACTATCTTCGCTTTCGTGTCAATCGCTGATTTTATCGCACCGCTAGTTACATTGATTTCTGAACCGTAAATCTCAACTGACATTGGGTCTTTTTCTTTATTTAATTGAAGTGGATATGTATCTTGTCCATTTACTGTTAAAATACCATTCATTCTAACACTCGCGATATTAGGATTCATAGATTCATAAGATACTTCTATATTTGCATACTTAGACATCTCTGTAACGATGCGATCTCGTTCGTCTAAAAGTTGATTTGGCACTTGTGTACCTGCTTGTCCAATTTTATGATTCGCTTCTGCTAAACTAGCAGCAAGACGATTAAATTCATTAACATGCGCTTCAATATCTTCTGCCGTCTGTGCTTCCACTGTATCTATGTTTTTCGCAAGACGATTGACTTGACTTGTGAACTTCCCAGTTTCAGAAATTAATGTATCGTAGTAGTTTGGTTGTTCTGGATTTTTCGCCACTTCACGAAAGGCATTAAAGAAACCGTCCATTAAACTAGATAATGAATTCTTTCCTGTCGTTCCAACCATAGACTCTACACGTGATAAAGTCGAATTCATGTAGTTATAGTAAGAGAGCTGAGATAATTGATCATTAAACTGCTTCGTCTTTACCTCATCAGTAATACGGTCAACACCTAGCGTTTGTACACCGTAACCAATTCTCTGTTCTGGCGTATGACCATTGCTTGCTCCAACAGATCCGTAATTCACCATTTGACGCACATAACCCGGTGTATGAATGTTAGACAAGTTTTGTTTCGTTGTTTGTAACCCCATTTGAGCCGCTAACATGCCCGATAGCGGTGTATTATAATCAGATAATCTCATAAAGCTTCACTTCTCCTTTACAATAGTTCGTTCATAAAGATTTGCGAATTATTGTTTCGCTCTAAGTTATATTCAGAAACAGAATCCACAATACTTTCTGTAGTTTTTAATAGTACGTTTAAGTAATATTGATTTTTCAAAAGAATCATTTTTACATTCTCTTCTAATTCAGTTACGTTTTTTTGTAATTCTTCCATTTTTTCAATTTCTTCTTGAGAAAAATACGAAAATAACGCACTTACACGAAACGATTCAACTCCTTGTTCTTTACAGAACTGAACAACCATTTCTTCAAATGAGCTTGATAACCCTTTTAAACCATCAATGTACTGCAATTGCTCTACTTGCAACTTTTGAACTGCATTTACATTTTTATTTTTTAAATTCTCATATATTTGCTCTCCAAGCGCTTGAATATTTTCATACGCTTTTTGAATAATAACGAGTTTTTCATATAATTGTATGTACATATAGCTTCCTTCCTTTTACAAGACTAAATTCACAATTAAACCATGGATTTCTCCAATTTGATTTAACATTTCTAAATGTCCTGTTTTCGTATTAATTAAATTCATCACATCTTCTAATTCATTCAATCCCATTTCTGCCTGTTTCACAATCGTCATTTTCTGTGAATATCCGTAACGTGGGTGACGAGACATGACATCTTTATACTGCAATACATTATCAACGTAAAAATTCAAAAATGATTTTACTGTATTTTTGTATTCCATTACATTATCAAGCGTTAATTCCATTTCAATTTTCTCTTTAATTTCTCCAATATTATCGACAAACGCTTCCATTTGTTCTAGTAATTTATCTTTTTTCGGATCTGCATGCAAATTATCCGAAAATGCAAGTCCTGTCCTGACATTTGCTTCTTTCGGCATTTGAGTAGCAGGCGGTATATGCGATAAAATTGGATTATGCGAGATAGAACGTAGCATATATATCACCTATTTATTTTTTTATTTCTTCCTAAACTTAATCGTAAAATCCAGTTATTTATAATTATACTCTGAACAGTAATATTTTGCAGTTATTTTTTATAAAAGATATGTTACAATTTAGCATGAGGTGGCACAATTCTATGAATATTTTCCTTTGTGGTTCAAATCAATTAACAGCATTAGATCAAGAAGAAATTAAAAAATTTCTAACTGACTATGCTCACAAACATAAAATTTACATATTATGTTATAAATCTATTGAAAATGAGGTTCTTCGTTTTTTCGTTGAGAATGAAAGACTCGCTCAAAATTTATGCCTTTACACGCTGCAACCATTGCAAGCAATAACAGATGAATTTCAAGAAGTCGTTGATTACTTAAAAAAACACGGAGCCGAATATGTTGCTTTTGATCATCCTTCTGACTCCATTTACCGATCAGATTATATGTTTTTTGTTAAACAAATTATTGAAGACACTGATTTAGTTCTCTGTTTTTATAATGGGGACAAACATACATCTGTTATCCCTGTCGATGTTGCAAAAGAAGCAGGTATTGATGCTGTCATTTATGATTTACCAGGATTACATGAAAAGCAAATGAAAAAAAGCTTTGAACAAAAAATTCGTATGATGTAAAGGGGGAGGCACAATATCATTATTGTGCCCATTGTAAATATGATAATTGAACAAGATTATGATCATTTTATCGCGAGTTTTAAACAACAATTCAATATGGATATCGCTTCTTATAAACAAGATAGAATGCGCCGTAGAATCGATGCTTTCATTTCGAGAAAAGGCTTCGAAAACTACACTAATTTTTTAAACAAATTACGCGCTGATCAAAATTTATTTTTAAATTTTATTGACTATATTACAATTAACGTTTCAGAGTTTTTTAGAAATAAAGAACGCTGGCAAACTTTAGAGTCGAAAGCACTACCAAAATTACTCGAACAAAATAGCGGAAAATTAAAGGTATGGAGTGCCGCTTGCGCTGCTGGTGAAGAACCGTACACACTCTCTTTAATTTTATCAAAGCATCTAGCTCCATTTCGTTTTGAAATTCAAGCAACAGATCTTGATTTTCATATTTTAGAAACCGCAAAACGCGGTCAATATACAGAACGTTCTCTGAAGGAATTACCTAATGATTTGAAAGAACGTCATTTCACAAAAGAGAATGATATATATTCATTGCATCAAAACATTAAACAAAACGTTACGTTCAAACAGCACGACCTTTTAATGCAGTCGTTCGATACAAATTATGATTTGATTATTTGTCGTAACGTAATGATTTATTTTACAGAAGAAGCAAGAGTAAAACTTTATGAAAAATTTAGTCGTTCTTTACGAAAAGGCGGTGTACTATTTGTTGGTAGTACGGAACAAATTTTAACACCCGAACGTTACAATCTTCAGCGATTTGATACATTCTTCTACGAAAAAATATAAAAGAGGTCGTCACAATGGAGTGACGACCTTTTTACATAACTCGAATTAAAATAATACCGACAATCCATATAAAGAGAAAAAGAAACGTCATAGACCATTTATGTTCTTGCACCGTATGTTTCAACGCCTGTGACAATTGTGTCATGTTCATTTCCGCAAGCGCTCTCCATACACTTACATCCCGATTTTTAGCAATACGGTCTGTAACGCTAATTAAAATTGTTTCGTTAGACAGTTTCGTTATATAAGCAGTAATAACCGTTACCATCAAATTTATATTTCCTTCTGAAGAATCACTTTCCACTCTAGAGATAAGTGCACTCACATCTAGTAACGGAATATGTACTTTTCTACCAAATGATAGTTGTACTTCAGCGAAATCATATGTTCCATCTAACAAAGGAAGTTCTTTTATATGCGCCTGCTTAACAAGCCCTTGTAGGCTTCTAATTACTTGTTCAAATATTTTTTCTGTTTGCTTACCTTCTCCAGATAACATGTGTAACTTTTTAAAAAGTTGTAACACTGTATCCATCTCTTTAGAAAGCATTTCCTTCATAATCTTTCCATCACTTAAACTTGCAAGTAAAATACCTATTTCATTATTTTTCGAAATAATTTTAGACTGTCCAGTAAACACTAAATTGCTACGCTTTCGTTCTTTCTGGATTTCATGCTCCGAAATAGCTGCAGGCTGTTTTAATGGTTGTAACGCCTTATCTTCAATTGTCGTACGTTTAATCTCCATTTAAGCGCCTCCACTACTATGAAATAATTAGCCCCATTCTTTATTACTCTTTAAAACTAAAAACAGTACGAATAAACCTGACATGATAGTAAACACATCAGAAGCTTGCACTCCCTGTTCACCTTTTTCTTCTTTCTTGTCTTTCGGTTCTTCTTTTTGTTCTTTCTTTTTAGAGGCAACTTGTTTGTTATTTTTCTCTTTTTGGTCCTTCCCCTTATGTACTTCCTTGTTGTCTTCGAACGGCTCTTTTATAACGTAAGTAAATTCCTCTTTCTCTTTCAACGGTTCTTTTATAAACTTATTTACTATCTCATCTTGCGTCGGAATTTGAACAACTGGCAAATTTTCTTCTGGAAGCGGGTTTTTGACTTTCGAATCTTCTTGTTTCTCATTTTCTTTCTTATCTTCTAATTCATTTTCTAGTTTATTATCTAATTTTTCTTCTTTTTCTTTCTCTTCTATCTTTTTATCATCTTCGTTTTTTGGCACCAAAACAGAAATGGTATATTCACTTTCCTCAACAAGTTTATTACCTGCTGCATCTATTATCTCTACAAGTAATTCGTATGGCCCAACCGGCAATGCTTCTGTTATTTCAAATACTTTTTGCCAATCCATATCATGCTTGTTGTAGTCTAATAAAAAGGAAAGCTCTTTATTTTCTTTCCCTTTTAATGTAACGCGCACTTCTTTTACAACCGATTCTATATCTGACGCTTTTACTCGTATATGTATAGAATCTCCCTGTTTTCGTTCAACTAAGTTCTCTTTTACTTCATCAATAGTAACTTTCTGTAACTTTGGCAATTCTTTATCTATAGTTGGCGTTTCATTTTTAATACGAATGAGCGGGACTTTCACTTCATTTTTTATGAGCTCTTCTTTCTCATTCTCTTTGTAACTTTGAACGAGCTGAAGATTCCAATCACCTTGCAAATCAAAATCCCCTGCTTTATAGTTAGCAACCCAGCTCTTCGTTTCTTCATCATACTCAAAAGATAACATTCTTTCTTGCGCATATTGCTCCCCATTTTTTTGTAACTGCAATATACCTTCCATACTTTGAATGTTTTTCCCATTTGGTTCTACAGCAATTCGCACCTCTTCGCCAACTTTAAGCTCCGGCTTATTTACTGTAATAATTCCCTGTTCTGTTTCTATCTTTCTTTCACTCAATTGTTTATTTACTACTTCTTGTTGTTCTGCTTCTTTTTGTTTCTCCTCTTTTTGTTTCTCTTCTTTTTGTTTCTCTTCATCTTGTTTCGTTTCCACTTGTTCTGACGATTCTTGAGATTCCTTATTTTCTTCTTGTACATTCACTTCATTTATTTTTTGATCTGACTCAATTTGTTCCTCAGCCTGACTTTGCAAGGGGAAGAACAAGCACACATGTATGCATAGCCAACTCATTAGAAAAAACTTTACGTTTTTCATCTACTAGTTCAAACTCCTATTTCAATGCCTTATAGTGATTTCGTCACTTTTACTCCGAAAAATCCATCTACATTTACAAGTTCACCATACGCCACTAATACATCATTTACATAAATACGAATTGGTTCATCAATATCCTCATCTAGTACAACTGCTTCATTTTCTTGTAAACTTAATATATCTTGAATCGTTTTCACTGTACTTCCAAATACAAATTTCACGTTCATTTCTACATTTTGTAGAATGGACGTGTCCATATATACTGGTTCCATTTGTTTTACTTCTTTAAATTCAATAGGTTGCACAACTGGTTCTACAATTTTTTCTTCTTCAATTTCTTCTGTGGCAATCTCTTCTTCTTCCACCATTGGATACAGAAGTCGCCTTACCATTTCTTTCGCTTCAGAAATTGGTAAAATTTGATACATTTTCGATTGAAGCAGATCACCAATTTCAAGATTGAACGTAATTTGAACGAGTTCGTCCACTTCCATTGACTCTCCCAAATACTCCATTTCTTCTTTTAACGTTACAAATTTAACATTTGGCGGCGTCATGTCCATTTTTTCTTGGAACATTTCTGACATCGCCGTAGCAGCGTGACCCATCATTTGGTTCATAATTTCTTTAATACCGCTCAGTTCTAATTCAGTAAGCTCTTTTTCCGGATCAACTTCCCCTGTTCCCATCATCATTAAATCTACCATTGTTAAGGCGACATCTTTCGTAAATACGAATACATTCTCATTCTTTAGCCCTTCAACAAAGTCAACATTTAAAATAACAAATGGCACTGGTACTCCATCATAATGACGAACATTGATTGCTTCCACATTTGGTGTACTAATTGTAACTGGCTGATTTAAAAGCGTTGACAATACTGTTGAAGCGGAACCAATTGAAATATTTGCAATTTCACCAAGTACATCTTTCTCTTCTTGTGTTAAATGCTCTTTTTCAACTTG
This sequence comes from Bacillus sp. BR3(2024), assembly GCF_039134555.1. Classification (NCBI taxonomy): domain Bacteria; kingdom Bacillati; phylum Bacillota; class Bacilli; order Caryophanales; family Bacillaceae; genus Bacillus; species Bacillus sp. BR3(2024). The sequence continues at coordinate 1,542,865 of NZ_CP152433.1, read as the reverse complement.
TTCTTCTACAATCTCAGTTTCCACTACTTCTGCTGGTTCGACTGTTTCTTCTACTTCACCAGATAATTGCATTAATTTATTTACCATTTGTTTCGCATGATCAACTGAAACAATTTGTACAAGTTTAGAGTTTACAAGATTATCTATCTTTAAATCAAACGACACTTTAACAATCGTATGATTCCCATCGATTTCAGAAATTTTCTCCATTTCTTCTGATAACTTTACAACTTTAATCGTCGGCGGAGACATATCTACTGTATCTTGGAAGAATTCCGACATAGATGTAGCTGCGAATCCCATCATTTGATTCATCGCTTCTTGTACAGCACTTAGCTCTAATTCACCAAGTTCTTTTCCGTCCTCCACTTCACCTGTTCCCATCATCATTAAATCAGCAATGGATAATGCAACATCTTGCTTAAGGACAAGAAGGTTTTCCATATCTAATCCTTTTGTAAAATGAATGTTTAATACAACATGTGGAACTTCGACATCTCTTGAATCATATAAATCTACCAACTCTATGCGAGGAGCAGTAATGCTTACTTGCCTATTTAAAATTGTTGATAATACAGTCGAAGCTGAACCAAATGATATATTTGCAATTTCGCCAAGAATATCACATTCTTGAGGCGTTAAATGCTCATTTTCTTTTTCTAGCACAATCGTGCTCGTATCCCCTTTTGTGTGTTGCTCAGGCATTTTCCCTGCCTCCTCATTTCTGTTTTTCTATCAAATAATATAAACTCTCATTTAATTTTAACAAACTTATTATATAAAACGTTAATATGTATGTATTCCCATTATTAGATTCGTAGCGATTAGCCAAAAAGCTCCCCAATTGTATACAAGTGGGGAGCTTTCCTTCATTCCTATTATAAACCTTCTGGGTTTAAAATGAGGACCACTCGTCCATCACCGAGAATCGTCGCACCAGAGAAATAGTTAGAACTCTCTGCAAAGAAGTCACCTAATGACTTTAAGACTATTTCTCTTTGACCGATAATTGTGTTTACAATAAGTCCATAGCTGCGATGTGTATTACGAACAATTAACACAGGAACCATTTGACCATCATATGACGCAAACGCCTCATCTACTGTTTTTTCACCAAATACAGTACTTAAATGTTTCACTTCAATAATTTGATTACGATAATTTAACACATCTTTTCCTTGTAAGGATTGGATGTCTTCTCTCTTAATTCGAATTGCTTCAACGATATTTCCAAGAGGTAAAGCATAACGCTTATCATTAGTTTGAACAAGCATAGATTGAATAATAGATAACGTTAATGGAAGTTCAATTCTAAATGTACTTCCCTTTCCTTCCTCAGAATCAATAATTAAATGTCCACCTAAACTATGAATCGTATGTTTTACAACATCTAATCCGACACCGCGTCCAGAAAGATCTGATACAACTTCAGCTGTACTAAATCCTGGTTGGAAAATAAGATCAAACACTTCACGATCTGTTAATCTATTCGCATCTGCTTCAGTTACAACGCCATTTTTAATCGCTTTTTCTAATACTTTCCCTTTATTAATACCGTTTCCATCATCCGTAATTTGAATAACGACATGATTTCCACTATGAAAGGCTTCTAATTTAATCGTACCTGTCTCATTTTTACCTGCATCACGTCGTTTTTCAACAGTTTCAACACCGTGATCGATTGCATTTCGAATTAAATGAACGAGCGGATCACCGATTTCATCAATAACAATTTTATCTACTTCAGTATCTTCACCTGTAATTTGTAAATCGATTTTTTTCCCTAAATCTTTCGCTAACATACGTACCATACGCGGGAAACGATTGAACACAGTTTCAATCGGCACCATACGCATATTTAATAGTACATTTTGAATATCTTTTGAAATATCGCCTAATCGATTTAAATGTTCAATTAGCTCCTTGTTTTGAATCGTTTGAGCCAATTCATCAATGCGCCCACGTTCAATTACACTTTCTTCAAACATATTCATTAATCTTTCGATTTTCTCTAATTGAACACGAATTGAACGATTCTCCACTTTAGCATTTTTCGTTTTTGTAGTACTTTTAGCTGGCATAGCACTTGAAGGTTGATTCATTACCTCTATTGGTGATTCTACCTGCGTAGCCACAGCTGGTTGTAGCTTTTCTTCTACTTGCACAACTTCTTGTGTAACGACTTTTTTAGAAGCTACTTCCTTCGATATAGGTTCTCCTTGCTTTACTTCCACTTTCTCAATTTCAGAAACATGAAGTACTACTTGTTTCAATTCTTCTATACTACAATCCGTATCCATAAATACTGTAAATTCAAATCCAAAAGCATCTGCTTCAATTTCTTCAATACTCGGAGCTGTTTTTTGTATATTCCCTACATTTTGCAATGCTTCAATACACATAATGGCACGTACTGCTTTTAAAATCGCTTGCTGTTCAACTGTTATATGCACTTCATGCGAAACTGCATCATCGTTGTCTATATGATTTTGCTCTATATGTTCCGTAGGAGTTTCTACATTGCCGTTCAATAACACTTCTAATTTCTGTTTAGTTGAGGCTACATCAATATTGCCCATTCCACCTTGTTGCACATCTGCAACCATCTTCTCCAAATTATCAATGCACTCAAAAATCACATCAATAATATCCGCATTTACAACTATATTTCCATGACGAATTTCATCTAACACATTTTCCATCTTATGCGTTAAATCAGCCATCTCCGTAAATTCCATACTCGCAGACATACCTTTGAATGTATGAGCGGAGCGGAATATTTCTCCCACAACATCCATATCAGCAGGATTTTGCTCTAACACTAGCACATTTTCATTTAGCGACTGTAAATGTTCTTCTGACTCTTCGAAAAATATATTTAATAGATCTGTTTGCATTTTTATCCCCTACCTGTCTAACAAACATTTCATTTATGTATAACAATTTAGTGTTTTATAATGAGAAAAAAGGGGGCCACACGTCGATCCGCTATCACTGTTTTGATTCCTTGTGGCACCCCTTCTATATTAACTATTTGCTACTTTTGTTAAAGCTTCAATTACACGATCGGCTTGGAATGGCTTTACAATAAAGTCTTTTGCCCCGCCCTTAATTGCATCTAATACCATACCTTGTTGTCCCATTGCAGAACAAATAACAACCTTTGCACTTGAATCAATTTTAATAATTTCTTTTAATGCTTCAAGCCCGTCCATTTCTGGCATAGTAATATCTAATGTTACAATATCAGGTTGAAGTTCTTTATACTTTTGAATCGCTTCTACCCCATTCTCTGCTTCGCCGATAACTTCAAAGTCAGCATTACTTTTTAATAAGTTTTTAATCATCGTTCGCATAAACATCGCATCGTCTACTACTAAAATTTTATGTGCCATTCTTTTTAATTCTCTCCTTCTATGTATAAATATATCTTAATATTTCACCTTATCATTCTCACTCATTATACAAAATAAAATGATAAAATTTAATATTTTTTTAAAAGAATTTTCGTATTTTTATTATTTTATTATTAAAATAATAATATACTACTCTTTTATATAAATAACAACGCGACGGTTTTTTTCCCAGTTTTGCGGTGAATCATTTGGTACAATTGGCTTTGTGTCTGCATATCCTACCGCAGCTAGCCTTTTATCATCCACATTATACACTTCAATTAAATGGTGAATCATATTTGCCGCTCGTGCTGAAGATAACTCCCAATTAGAAGGAAATTTCTCGTTATGAATAGGTCTACTATCTGTATGTCCCTCTACAACAATTGGGTTAGGTACGGATTGAAAAAATCCAACTAATTGACTTATTATCCCTTTCGCTTCGGGCTTAACGTTTGCATCGCCTGTATCAAATATTAAATTATCTACTATAACGACGCTTACCCCTGTATCCTCCCGATATACATTCACTTGACTAATACCGTTATTATCTACATACGCTTTTAACTTCTTATATAATTCATCCATTCTCTTTTTTGAGATCATTTTTTCATCATTTTTTTCATGTGAAATATCTGGTATTGTATTTTCCATTACTTTTGCATCTACTTGCCCCGTATCACTAAACTTTTCAAGCATCTTTGACAATTTTACTGCATCTTGCTTTGATGTAGCAACTAGTAATACAAAGAAAGTTAATAATAACATCGTTAAATCTGTAAAAGTCGTCATCCAACGAGGCGATCCCTTTTGCGGTCCTTTACTCATCATACCACTCCTTGAAATATTAGGCTGCTCCTTTTACCTTTTTTACCTTTGTTTCGTATACGTATGTATCCAGTTTCAACTTTAATTTAGAAGGGATTTGTCCACGATACAATTCTGAAATTGCTTCTATTACAAACTTCTTCTCTGTATATAAATCTTCAATACCACGATATACTTTTTCCGCAAGAGGGATTGCAATCATATTCGCAAGTACAGACCCATATAATGTCGTTAACATCGCAACTGCCATCCCTGTACCAATTTGCGATGTATCTTGTAAGTTTTGGAGCATAATGATAAGACCAATTAAAGTCCCTATCATGCCCCAAGCTGGAGCAAAATCACCAATTTTATCTAATAATGCTGCTCCTTTTCTTAACTCATACACTTCCGTTTCAATATCTTTCAATAACACTTCTTTTAATTCATCTTCATCGTAACCGCTTAACATTAATCGAATTCCTTTTTGAATAAAAGGATTATCCACTTGCTCTCCATCTACCTCTAAAGAAAGCAAGCCGTGCTTTTTAGACTTTTTCGAAAAATCGACAAACAAATCCGTTAACTGTTCTAAATCTTCTTCTCTTCTATGTAAAACAGTAAAAATGCTTTTCGTATATTTTTTTATTTCTCCAAATCGATATGCCACAACAATTGTCGCTGTTGTTCCCCCTATGACAATTAAAATAGATGAAACATCTAAAAAGTTTTTGAAAGCTTTTATTCCACCGCCGCCAAGCATAATTGCCGCTATCACTATAATGAAACCTACTATAATGCCCACTGGGCTAGAAATATCAAACTTCCTTTTTCTTCTTTGTGGTCTAGCTAATACTTGATTTTTCTCTCCCATATTTCTGCCCTTTCCTTTCCATTTTTATATAACATTTTTTTATTTTAATAATACGTTTTCACATATAACATGTATTATACGCTTATCATCTGTTTATCGCAATATACTCATGAAATTGACACATTTCATTTCTATATTAGAATTATATTATGAATAAATGAGGAGGATCACGATGGAACACAACATTTTACAAGTCATTGCATTAGCAGAAAAACTAAAATATGAAATGCGACATAGCTGGCTTTCCAACGGACGTCAAGAAAGTGTTGCCGAACATACATGGCGTATGTCTCTAATGGCCATTTTAGTTGAACCTTATTTGGATCAAAAAGTAAATATTGAGAAATTACTTAAAATGGTTATTATTCACGACCTAGTCGAAGCCGAAGCTGGTGATATCCCTGCATTTGATACAATGAATAGTCATGAATTACAGCTACAAAAACAAAAAAATGAACTGGAGGCTATTTTAAATATTAAACAAACGTTAACAGGTTCTCTCGGCGAGGAATTATATGACTTATGGATGGAGTTTGAAGCGAAAGAAACGTACGAAGCACAAGTTGCTAATGCACTCGATAAACTTGAGGTGAAAATCCAGCATAACGAAGCTGATATTGATACGTGGCTACCAATTGAACATAAAATGACGTTCCAAGTAGCAAAGCATACAAACTTTGATTCTTTCCTATCTAAATTACAAAAAATTATTGAACAAGATGGAGAAAAGAAGTTAATTGCTGCCGGCATTGATGTTGAGGCATGCAAGCAATAATGAAATAAGACACTCAACAAGAGTGTCTTATTTCATTATTGTTGATATAGCCTGCTTATAAATAAGCTGTTGTTTTCCATCCACTAAGATTAAAACTGTAAATTTATCCACTCCAACAATTTCTCCTACTATTCTAACGCCACTCTTTAAGAAAATTGTAACTGTACCTTTTTCTTCTTTTATTTGTTTATACAATTCTTCCTGTAAATGTTCCAATTACTTTCCTCTCCTTCCTGTGAAACATCTTAATATAAAAAACTATAAATTTCATTTATGCACTTTGTCTTTTATGTTCATAAACTTATTAATAAGTATATCTAAATCACGACTAAATAACAAAACTTTATCATGATCCAATCCGTGTCTCGCAACAAGTTGAATTAACTCTTTCTTTTTGTTTTCTATTTTATTTTTTAATTGTCCCATCTCCATCTCTATACTAAAACTCCCTTTTCCCATAATATTACTTGTAAAATTATAGTACATATTCTCTCATAAAAAAATAAGAAAATGGTTTTTTTTACAATTTTTTATTTTTTATGCCTAAATTATGAATTACGTAAAGGTTTATTTACAAATCACTAACATGCAATCCTAATGAATCTACAGGCATTTGTCTAATTATAAATGAGACTGGCTCGTTTTCTATACAAAAAACATACTGTATATAGTAGTCCATGAACCATATAGATTAACTTACTAAAAAGGAGGAAAACATATGAGTTATGGTGGAAGTTGCGCTGGTTTCGGCGGTGGATTTGCTTTGCTTATCGTACTATTCATCCTTCTAATCATCATCGGATGTAGCTGTTGGGGTGGCGGCGGATACGGATATTAATATATCCTATCCTTGAAAAATGAACGAAAAACTATAGAAAAACAGCTCAAATATGAGCTGTTTTTTTTCATACTTTCGTATGAATTTATATCCCTCTTATTTGCGATTTCAACTAATAAAATATCGTTTAATATGGAGGAAGAAACATTTTACTAAGGAGGATTACAATGATTAAAGGTCTTTACGAAGCACAATTACCTGTTGGACTTCCTACAGAGGAGAAAGTGCATGTAAGCGAATGGAAAAAACAAGTTCAAGCATCATCAATACATAAGGATTAATCTATTTATGTCAGTTTCTTATTCCACACTTCTTAAAACAAATAAAAACTTCAATAAACTATTTTATGGGCAAACATTAAGTGTACTTGGGGATTGGTTCCATACGGTAGCTTTATTAACATTTGTCTACAGCATAACGGAATCGCCGTTTATGATCGTACTTACTTTTATAAGTAAAAGTTTACCACAGCTTCTTCTTAGTCCATTCATAGGCGGAATTGTAGATCGTTTCTCTAAAGAATATTATGATTTTTACCGATATTACACGGGGAATTCTAGTCCTTACATACTTACTCGCAGGCTATAAAATTGAGATTATTTTCATTGCTAATATATGTTTATCTGTACTTTCTTGTTTATTTGAACCGGCTAAACAAGCAACCCTAAAAAATATCGTACACCAAAATCATTTCGTAACTGCTAACTCTCTTTCTAGTACAATTAATGGTTTTATGTCTATTATGGGGGCTTCTTTGGGCGGAGTAATTGCACAATCTTTACATATTGAGTTCGCTTTTTTAGTAAATAGCCTATCATACTTTATTTCAGCCTATTTTATTTATAACACGAGTATTCCTGCTCATGATACTTGTAACAAGAACAAAGCATTTTTCACTGATATAAAAGGTGGTTATACATACATATTACAAACAAAAATCATTTTAACATTAATTCTTGTCGGCATTTCATGGGGGATTATTGGAGGTGCTTATCAACTACTTCTAACGATCTATGCCGAAAAAATTTCCCATACGAACATTGGGATTTTATATACGGTTCAAGGGGCTGGGCTTATGATAGGAAGCCTTCTCGTTAATCTTTATATATCCCATAATAAAGAAAAAATGAAAAAAGTATTCGGTTGGGCCTACTTATTACAAGGAATTTTCTTTCTCGGACTCATTCTATCCGATCAACTTATTATCGGTATCATTACTTTATTCTGTATGCGCATAGCAGGAGGAATCATCGTTCCACTTGATACGACATTACTTCAAACTTACATACACGAAAATATGATAGATAAAGTTTTTTCATTCCATTATTCCATTTACGGATCTCTTATTCAGTTATCGATGTTTTTTACAGGAGGGCTGTTAGAAATTCTTTCTCCTCAAATGATTGGCTGTTTATTAGCTACATGCTGTATTTTTGTAAGTTTTATATGGCTGTTCTTGTTTTATCGCGGGGATCTCAGTGAATAATTTAATGATAATCAATACATTTTGATCCCATTCATTATTTGTTTCCCCATAATAAAATTGTTTAAAAATACAAGTCAGATTTTTTAGTTAAAGAGCCTTATATGGCAACACTATTTGAGAAAAAACTAGATATTTATGTTAAAATACAAATAAGTTTGTGAAACATTGCACTTAAATAATAGACTTTAACTAGTTAAACTTGATTAAATAGGAGGGCTGTTTTGGGTATCACATTCTTTTTCATATGTATTATATTAGTGGCTTCTATTCTGCAAGCAAGTACAGGTTTTGGCTTTTCCATAATGGCAACCCCTTTCTTACTTATGTTATTTCTACCACAAGAAGCTATACAAATAAACATTATTTTATCTTTAATTATCTCCATTTCACTCATTTGGAAAATAAGAATGGACGTTGATTTTGTTCTACTGAAAAGGTTTATTTTTGGAAGTATAGTTGGTGTTCCTTTTGGCATTTTAATTTTCATTTCCGTTAACATAAACACTTTTAAATTAGCAGTTAGCATCCTACTCTTACTATTAACATTGTTGCTAATATGCAACGTTAAGGTTAGATCAACACAATCTAGAGATTTCATAGTTGGCGGATTATCTGGTCTTTTAACGACAAGTATCGGTATGCCAGGTCCACCCCTGTTACTTTATTTTACAGGAACTAATACTGAAAAAGAGAAGTTAAGAGCAACTACATTAGCTTTTTATCTGTTTATATATTTCATTAGTCTAGTAACTCAAATACTCTTTACTGGCACAAACAAAACCATTTGGGAATCAAGTTTTTATGCCATTCCAATTGTATTTTTAGGTTTGTTTATAGGTCAAATTATTTTTAAATGGCTTAATCAACGGATTTTTAAAATATTTACGTACATTCTTTTAAGTTGTACAGGGGGTTATCTTCTTATTGAAAGTTTGAACTTGTTATAGAAGATGCTTTAGATCGTGCAATAACAGATATGTTCAAACGAAATTATTGCTGTATTTTCCGGCGGGGTATTCCATATCAAAACTTAAATAACTTTATTGACAGTTTACAATTAGCAATAATCTTTCTTTCATAAGGAAAATATTTCAAATCAAATACTAAATAAAACGATAAAAAGCGGCTATTATGCCGCTTTTACTTACTATTGGTATTTCATTCTCATTTTCTATCACTTTTGTAAAAAATTATTAATTTTTATTTCTATGTACATGATAACAAACAAAATACCTAAGTTCAGAAAGAATAAACAACTTTCTGGCCTTAGGTATTTCTCCTTCTCAAAAAGGCAAACCTGCATCACAGGTTTGCCTCTTTACTCACTTCTTATTTAATCCTTTTTCACTTAAAAACTCTTTCATATGCATTCTTTTTTCTTTAGACATAAACGAACTCATTGATTCCGTCCATGTTACGTTTTTCTTGTTTGATGATCTTTCTTTATAATACGCGTTCATCGTTTCATCATATTCGTTTAGTAATTCATCATATTTTTGTTCATCATATCCATTTTCATGAAGAACTGCTGCTACTGGTAAACGTGGTTTAACTCCATGTTCTTCATCTGGTACACCGACTGTCATTCCGAATACAGGATATACTTTATCCGGTAAATGAAGCAGTTCACTCACTTCTCTCGGATTATTACGAATACCACCAATATAACAAATACCGTATCCTAACGATTCTGCTGCTAGTGCTAAGTTTTGCGCAAAAAGTGAAGCATCTACCGTCGCAACGATAAAGTCTTCTACTCCCTCATGCTTTATCTCTGTACTATGTTTTTCACATGCAATTTCAAGTCGTTTTAAATCTGCACAACAAACAAAAAATGCTGCACAGTCCTTCACATGACGATTTCCGGATAGCTCTGCTAGTTTAGCCTTTAATTCCTGATCTGTTACATATATAACAGAATACGCCTGTACAAAATGTGATGAAGCTGCATGTTGCGCAGCGTGCACCATCTTTTCTACTACATCTTTCGGAATTGATTCTTCTTTATATTTACGAACTGAAACATGTTGCTCCATCTTATGTATGATCTCATTCATGAAAATCACTCCTTTTTTCTCTTCATAATGAAAAATTAACATATCTTTTTCAATTTTCACAACTTATAAGCACAAAAAGAGCAATTCTTTTTGAATTACTCTTTTTTAAAACGTTTATCGATACGGTAAATGAAATTATACTTATCTTATTACGCCGTTTTCAAAACTTTAATACCTTTTACGATATTCCAAATGAAGTAGTAAATCCCTACAAGAATGAACACTGCATATGTGATAGCCATTCCAATTCCAGCACCGTCAGATTGATTGAAACCTAAACCGTACATGCCTGATACTGCTAGTCCTCCAAATAAGATTGCGTATGGGAAAACATGTGACCAAAATGCTTTTTTCGCGTGATACTTCACTTCATCTTCTGCAACAAAGTACACGATAATTGGTAGTAAAAATGGTGCAAAAAAGATACTAAAGTAACATAACGAAGATAAAATATTATTTCCTTTCATCCGATTCACCTCTAAATAGTTTTTGTTACCTTCATTATGTCAGGAAATCATTCTAGAAACTATCACTTTACCTTTCACGAACGTGACATATTTGTAAGATTTTCCTCAAACTAAATCCCGCCTGAAGTTTCAGACGGGATCACTTTCACTATATTCGATTCATAAACCAATACTGTGTGATTGCTAAATATTCTCGTACATTCGATGGAATGATGATTGGTTTCGGTGTTTTTGCCGGAAGACCTTCTAATTGTAAACCTTGTTTTGCCGCTATTTTTTTCGCTCTAAACATGTGAAAATCGTTTGTTACGATCATACCTTTTTTCATATCGGCTGGAATTAACGGTTTTGAGAATGTAATATTCTCATCTGTACTCGTAGATTTGTCCTCCATTATAATGCGGTCTTCTGCGATATTTTGTTTTATTAGTCCTTGTTTCATTGCTAATGCTTCTGAAATGTCTTCGCCTTTTCCTTGTCCTCCAGATACGATAGCGATTGTTTTCTCATGTGATTTTAAATATTCAGCTGCTTTATCAATACGATATTGCAATGAATAAGATGGTTTCGTCCCATTTACTTTCGATCCTAGTACAATTATGTAATCAGCATCGTAGGTTGCATTCATATGCCCATGCTTATAAATGTGATATTGTAAAAAACCCGCATACACGGCGCAAATCATTATAACAACTAAAATGCCCTTCATTATTTTCTTCTTTCTCATATTCATATACTCCTATTTTCTTTTACTTCCTTCATGATAATATCCATTTATTTGTTTGTATACAGACAGATTCCAATAAACCCTAATTTATCCTCTGAAAGGTAATATTTATATTACTTTCGGGAATAGTAAGTACAACTTTACACGAAGGAGTGTCTCTATTGCTTCTCTTTTTATGTAACGTGTCGTTCTTTTTTATCTTATTTTTACTATCGCTTAAGTTACTCGGTAAATCCGCGTTAGCACAACTAACTCCTCATGATTTTGGGGCTATAATCTTTTTATCTTATTTAGCTTTCCAGGCCATACCCGTCTCTGGTGCTTTACAAGCATTTCTCGGTATGGTTGTTATCACATGTTTACATTTACTTCTTACAAAATTAAGCCTATTCAACAAACTAAATCGTTTTATTCTTGGACACCCTATCATTTTAATTAAACATGGTGATATTATTTTTGAGAACTTACAAAAAAGTAGATACCCCATTGCAGAACTACTTTCTAATCTTCGCGTTGCAGGATATCCAAGTGTTCATGAAATTGAATACGCTATTTTAGAAGCGAACGGCGCTATTAGTATTTTACCAAAAAGAGAACTTGTACCATTAACTCCAAAAGATTTAAACATAGAAGTTAAGTATGCTGGATTACCAATTGCACTTATCGTCGATTCACAAATTCAATACGATAACTTAAAGTTAATACATAAAGATGAAAAATGGTTATATAAAGAATTAAAAGAAAAAGGAATTACAAATATTAAAAACGTTGCCTTTGCTTCTGTTCAAGAAACAGATGGATCTTTTGCGATTAGTTTAAAGGAATAAAAAATCCCCTTAATTGCTTAAGGGGATTTTCTTCATCATATCGCTTCTTTCTCTCCTGCCATATTTAATGGCACAGGATGTTTCATGCGATTCATCGTAAATACGATAATTGCTGTCATTACTTCAGCAACTGGCATAACGAGCCAAACTCCATTTATACCAAATAATTTCGGCATAATCCATAACAATGGAATAATAAATAGTAATCCTCGGCTCATTATAATAAGTACTGATTTCTTCGTTTGTCGTACTGATTGGAAATACTCTCCATACACAATGTTATAACCTAAAAATACATATTGGATAAAGAATAAGCTAATACCTGTTAAGGTTAACTCCAATAATTCTGGAGATTGAACATCAAATAAACCAATGATATATTTCCCGAAGAATAATCCGACAATTATCGCAATGCCTCCGAGGACAACTGCAATTTTCACAGCAAACTTCAATCCTTCACGAAGTCTCTCTGATAAATTTGCCCCATAATGGAAACTAGCAATTGGCTGTAATGCTGCTCCAACACCAAAGAATAATAGTAATGTCATTGCATGAATACTATTCACCATCGCATAGGAAGCTACTCCTACTTCTCCTGCATATTGGACGAATGCGATATTAAAACCAATCGTTACGATTGCAACCGTACTTTCTGCTGTAAAACTTGGGAAACCAATCACCATAATTTGTTTGACAGTATCCCATTCAAAATGGAATTTCGTCCACTTTAAAATACTATTTTTTCTAAAGAAATGAGTTAATAATACAAGGAAACCAATCGCTGCCGAAAGAATAGTCGCTGAAGCAGCACCTGTTACACCCCATCCAAAGATAAAAATAAAGATATAGTCAAACACTATATTTAATACAGCTGTTACAACAAGACCAGCCATTGCTAAATTAGGATTTCCATCATTTCGTATGAATGTACTTAAAATATTTTCTAAAACGTATATCATTCCAAATGTTAATAATACGTGTAAATAGTCTAACGCATATGGTAGAATCACTTCATTTGCACCAAATAAATATGCTAAATCTTCTATTCTCCATAAGCAAATCGCTGCTAAAATCCCTACGATAACAACTGCTACCGTCATGGATTGAGTAAAAATAGACCTTGCTCTTTCTCGTTTATTTTCACCTAATGCAATGGAATATAACGTTGCCCCGCCCATTCCAATCCATAATGAAATAGAGAAGAAAATCGAAAACGCTGGAATAGCCACGTTTACTCCTGCTAAACCGTTCGCCCCAACTCCTCTACTAATCATGACCGCGTCAATTACAATATTCACTGACATTAATACCATTCCAAGAACGGCTGGTATTAAATATGAAATAAATAAACTTTTAATTGGTTTTTCTCTTAATTTTTCTGTTGCTTCCATACTATTATGCTCCTTTTTCAACTCTCTGTTCACAGTTTAAACCTTCAAGTAACTTGAAGGTCAAGAGAGAATTAAAAAATAGGTAACTGAATTATATTAATGAATGTAAATTTGTAATCAATTCAAAGGTTTTCATCTTATTTTTTTACTACAGGAATTTGAATTTCTGTTACTTGCTCCTCTGGATTTTCTGTTACAGACCAATCAATCAATCCAATCTCAATCGAATCTCCATGTACTTCGTAACCTTCTTTATCAATGTATGTAAGTAACTCCTTGTACGTTGCATCTGTTTCTTCATACGGTCCATGATGATAAGAACAAGCATATAAACCTTCTTTAATTTCATCTGAAGTATGCACTTCATACGCCATATAATCCAAAAGAATAAATACGCTGCTATATGCTTGAAACTCCTTTTGCATTAATGCTTTTTTGGAAATTGTCACACCTATATCTCCTGAAAATAGACTATCATCCATTTGCCTCATATTTTTTTGCAACGAATGAATGTAGTACTCAAACATATCATCCGTCGTATTCGGGGCAACCGCAATAGCTGTTATTTTTCGCTGCGGAATCTCTTTAATTACCATTTGTTCAGCTTTTGCTTTTGTTGCTTTCTTAATTAAATGAATTCTATGCTCCATTTTCGCCAAAGCATACTCAATTTCTCTTTGTTTCTTCAGCATCATCTCTTGTTGTTTTTCCAGTAAATTGAGTGCGTATGCTGGATTTCTTTCATCAATATATTTCTTAATTTCCTTTAACGGAATATTTAACTGGCGTAAAAATTTAATCGTATCTAACAGTGAAAATTGATCGATTGTATAATAACGATAATTCGTTTGAGGATCCACAATGGACGGATGAAAAATTCCTTTTTCATCATAATACCTTAATGTAGATTCTGCGATATTATGCATTTTCGCCATTTCTCCAATTGTAAAACGTTTATTTAATAACATCTTTTATTTCCTTCCATTTCTATTTATTTCATTATATGTTCATTTTCTCTTCAAAACAAAAAAGAATTCCCATACGAGAATTCTTTTTTACTATTAGACCTCTATTATTATAGGAAGAATCATCGGCTTTCGTTTTGTATTTGTATAAATATACTTCCCTAATGCTTCTCTTACCTCCCTTTTCAAAATACCCCAGCTATTCACATTCTCTTTCTTTAAATTATTAATCGTAATAACAGCTAATTTATTTAATTCTCTTAGAAATTCTTCTGAATCACGGACATAGACAAATCCACGAGAAATAATATCTGGACCTGAAATTATTTCTCCATCCACTTTATTAAAAGTAATAACTATAACGAGCATTCCATCTTCTGAAAGTTGTTTACGATCACGTAATAATGCATTTCCAACATCTCCAATTCCTAATCCATCTACATATATATTTCCTGCCTGTATTCTTCTAGATTGAATTGCCACTTCATTACTTATATCTACAACATCTCCATTACGTACGATAAAGATATTTTCCTTTTCAATACCAATTGATTCTGCTAACAAACTATGGTGATGTAGCATTCTAAACTCTCCATGAATTGGAATAAAATATTTTGGCTTCATTAATGTAAGCATTAACTTCAACTCTTCTTGATATGCATGACCGGATACATGCACTCCAGTAGAACTACCTGATCCGTAAATCACCTTTGCTCCTAATGCAAATAAATTATCGATAATTCGAGAAACGTTACGTTCATTTCCTGGGATAGGGGTCGCGGCTATAATAACCGTATCTTCTGGTAAAATATCCACTTGTCTATAGTTTCCACTAGCTAAACGCGCTAAAGCTGCCATTGGTTCTCCTTGACTTCCTGTACAAAGTATTGCAACCTGCTTTGGATCTAAACGATTTACCTCATTTGCTTCAATCAACATACCTTCTGGAATATGTAAATAACCTTTCTCTAGAGCAACCTCTACTACATTTACCATACTTCTCCCTAGCAAAGCTAGTTTTCGATTTGTTTTTATACATGCTTCAACTATTTGCTGAACACGATTCACATTAGAAGCAAACGTAGAAATAATTACTTTTCTATTTGCTTTCATAAATATTTCCTCTATCCGTTCTCCTACTGACCTTTCTGATGGAGTAAAACCTGGACGTTCTGCATTTGTGCTTTCAGATAATAAAGCTAGTACACCTTCACTTCCTATTTTAGCCATTTTATGAATATCAGGATGTTGATTATTTACTGGTGTTAAATCAAATTTAAAATCACCTGTATGTACTACAGTACCTTCTGGTGTATGAAAAACAATACCGAGACAATCCGGAATACTGTGGTTCGTTTTAAAAAAAGTTGCCTTAATAGAACCACAATCAATTTCTGATTCTGAATGAATAACGATTAATTCCGTATCATTTTGAAGATTGTGTTCCTTTAATTTAATTTCAATTAAACCTAACGTTAACTTTGTTGCATAGATTGGTACATTTAGTTGTTTTAAAAAATATGGTATTCCGCCAATATGGTCCTCATGCCCGTGCGTTACTATTAAACCGCGAATTTTTTCTTTATTTTCTTGCAAATATGTGACGTCTGGAATTATTAAATCAATCCCTAATAAACTTTCATCTGGAAATTTAGATCCACAATCAATGACGACAATATCATTTTCATATTGGATAGCATACATATTTTTTCCTATTTCATTTACTCCACCTAAAGCAACAATAGACAAGTTATTTTTTAATGCCTTCAAATTATAAATCCTCCCTTTCACAGTTATAGTTCGTGAAATAGTATGTAGAATTTATTATTTGTAATGGAAAAGGACTTCATACTATTTTATACATATAAAATTCACACACTACTCTTACACCTATATCCCAATAAGGCAGCTTCTTCCTCAAAAAGCTCCCATTTTTTCATTGATTTTTTATAAAATCTATTATATATTAATTACAGGTTCAAATTACGAGTTCAAAAGAACTTGTAATCAGACCCTTTTGTTTAATGGGTTTTACATATTTTCATTAGGCAAATTCCGAGAAATCGTATGATAAAATTAAAAATGACGAGGAGAGGATCAGATGGAATTCGAATTTTTCTTTCAAATTGCACTTATTTTATTAAGTACAAAGCTTGCTGGTGATCTTAGTGTTAGATTAGGTCAACCTTCTGTACTAGGTAAATTAATTGTCGGTATCGTTATCGGTCCAGCTGTATTAGGTTGGATTGAAAATTCAGAGCTTCTAACTCAATTAAGTAATGTCGGGGTTATTCTTTTAATGTTTATGGCTGGACTTGAAACAGACTTAGAAGAATTAAACGCAAATCGTAATTCTTCTTTAGCAGTTGCACTCGGAGGTATCATTCTTCCATTCGTAGGTGGTTACGTTTCCGGTCTTGTGATGGGAATGGAACAAGGAAACGCTGTATTCTTAGGATTACTTCTATGTGCGACAAGTGTTAGTATTTCCGTACAAACACTTCGTGATTTAGGTAAAATGAAAACACGTGAAAGTACGACGATGCTTGGAGCCGCTGTATTTGATGACATTCTTGTTGTTATTTTATTAGCATTTGCAATGAGCTTCTTAGGTACTGATGATGTTAACTTAACAATGGTTATCTTGAAGAAAGTAGTATTCTTCGCTTCTATTATTTTAATCGGATGGAAAGGTGTTCCTGCGATTATGCGCTGGTTATCACCACTGCGCGTATCTGAGTCTATCGTAAGCGCGGCTCTTATCATCTGTTTCTCATTCGCATATTTTGGCGAATTATTAGGAATTGCTGGTATTATCGGTGCTTTCGCTGCTGGTATTGCAATTTCTCAAACAAACTACAAACATGAAGTAGAAAAGAAAGTAGAACCAATTGCTTACGCTATGTTCGTTCCCGTATTCTTCGTTAGTATCGGTATGAATATTACATTTGACGGTATCGGCAATCAAATTTGGTTCATCTTAGCATTAACTGTTATCGCTGTATTAACGAAATTAATCGGCTGTGGATTCGGTGCACGAATGACTGGATTTGACGCTAAGTCTTCTGCAATTATCGGTGCTGGAATGGTTTCTCGTGGTGAAGTTGCACTTATCATTGCAGGAACAGGACTTTCTTCAGGTCTATTGGCACAAGATTACTTTACAGCAATCGTTATTGTCGTTATTTTAACTACAATGATTACACCACCAATGTTAAAATACACTTTTGGTGCAAAAGATAAAGCAATGAAAGCAAGTAAATAAATTTACTATAATAAAAGGAGATTGCTATTTTATAAGATAGCAATCTCCTTTTTGTTTTATCTTTAAACAATCCCGTTCTTTTTTAACCATTTTTCAAAAATAATTCGTGCTTCATCATCATCAATATCATTCCCAAATGAATACACCATAATGCCATAATCATCTATATATTTACCTAGCTTCATTCCCTCCACTTTCTTATAAAAATCGTCTGCCTCATAGTGCGGAATATAAGCATCCCAAACTGGTTCATTTATTCTTTTGTACGCCATCACTTCTAAATCATATCCGTCTTCATAATATCCGATGTGATAATGTTTGTTCGGATCATATTTATCCATTAAAAGTCCCCTCCTACTAAACAAAAGCGAGCCTTATATTAAAGCTCGCTCCTCTCTCTATTTATTAAATACGTTCCATCGCCGTCTTCAACGTTCCAACAATGAAAGCAATCTCTTCACTTGAAATAACAAGAGGCGGCGCTAATGTTAAAACGTTATTATATCCTGCTGTTGTCATACCGTTTCGTCCTATAATTAAGCCCTTTTCTTTACAAGCATTTACAACACTTGCAATTTTGTCGTTATCAATTGGCTCTTTCGTCTCTTTATCATTTACTAATTCAATTCCAACTAATAGACCTTTTCCTCTAATATTCCCAACAAGCGGATGTTCCCCAATTTCATCTTTTAGTTGCTCTAATAAAAGGGAACCCATTTGCGCAGATCGCTCGATTAAATTTTCATTTTCCATAATCTCTAAGTTTTTAAGTGCTAATGCACAAGCTGCTGGATTTCCACCAAATGTATTAATATGGCGGAAGAATTCATATTCTCCTTTACCTTTAAAAGCCTCATATATTTCTTTTTTCACAGCTGTTGCAGATAATGGTAAATATGCGCTCGTAATACCTTTTGCCATTGTAATAATATCTGGCTTCACATCATAATTCATAAATCCGAATGCTTTTCCTGTACGTCCAAAACCGCAAATCACTTCATCACTAATAAGCAAGGCACCGTGTTTTTGACACGTCTCATGAACAGCTTTCATATAGTCTTGTGGTGGCATTAATATGCCCCCGCCTGTAATAATAGGTTCCATAATAAATGCAGCAATTGTTTCACTTAATTCCCACGTCATAACACGATCGACTTCTTTCACACATTCTACATCATAAATATGCTGCCCTTCAATTTCAGGCATACGGTAACAATCCGGTGGTGTTACGTGTAAAAAACCTGAAGCAAACGGCTCATACTGATATCTACGCTGCGCTTGTCCCGTCGCTGCCATTGTCGCCATTGTATTCCCGTGATACCCACGGTAACGTGACATAAATTTATAACGATGTGGTTCACCTTTTTGAGCATAGTATTGCCTTGCTATTTTAAAAGCTGTTTCGTTCGCTTCTGAACCACTATTTGAGAAGAAAATAACATACTCTCCCCCAAGCCACTCATTTAACTTTTCAGCAAGCTTTATAGCTGGCTCATGGGATTGTGACATTGGAAAGTATGATAATGTTTGTAATTGCTTATAAGCCGCTTCTGCGAGCTCTTTTCTTCCATATCCACTATTGACACACCAAAGGCCACTCATACCATCTAAATATCTTTTTCCTTGTATATCTTCAACCCAGCACCCTTCAGCTTTTGCCCCTACCATTGTACTATTTGGACTAAAGGGACGCATTCCGTGCCAAACATATTGCTCATCTTTTGCTAATAATTCATCAGTTTGCTTCGTTTTCATCATTACTTCCACCTTCCATAACAACTTATTTTTCACAAAAGCTGCGCTGGTGCCATGATGACTTAAATTTCTCCCTGCTATTTTCATTCCACAAAATTAAGACAAATCCTACTTACAAATCAGTAATATTTACAAGAAAATGACAAAAGAAAAAAGAGCTTTTCTTATCTATCGAAAAGCTCCTCTTTTATTTAATGTGAAGACGCATCGCTAATGCCATGACCAGTATTAGATTTCACTAGAATTTCATCAAATTTCGCTTCATCTTCTTTCTTACTAGATAAAACCGTTCCTAAATATGCTGCAAGAAATCCGAGTGGAATTGAAATAATTCCTGGTGTCGTATATGGGAATAACGCTTCCCCAACAAAAATAGCTTTTCCAGCTACAGGGTTCCAAACATTCGGACTCAACGCTACGAGAACAATTGCTGATACGAGACCTACAATCATACCCGAAATAGCACCCGTTGTATTAAAACGCTTCCAATATATTGTAAATAAAATTACTGGTAGATTTGCACTCGCTGCAACTGCAAATGCTAATGATACTAAAAATGCAACGTTTAATGTTTGGGCAAATAATGCAAGTATGATAGATAGTATCGCTACTCCAATAGATGCATAACGAGCCATGGATACTTGCTCTTTTTCCGTTGATTTTCCTTTACGAATGATTTCATTATAAAAATCATGAGCGAATGCTGATGCTGCTGTTAATACAAGACCTGCCACTACAGCCAAAATCGTTGCAAAAGCAATTGCTGATACGAAAGCAAATAAGAAGTCTCCACCTAACGCTTTGGCTAATAAAGGTGCCGCCATATTACCAGCTGGGTTTGCTTTAATAATCGCTTCATTTCCTACAAACGCTGCCGCACCAAATCCTAAGAAAATCGTCATAATATAAAATGCACCAATTAACCACGTCGCATATACGACAGATTGACGTGCAGTTTTTGCATCACGTACTGTAAAAAAGCGGACAAGTATATGTGGTAATCCAGCTGTACCAAGTACTAGTCCTAAATTTAAAGAAAGTGTATCAAGACCATCCTTATACTTTACACCTGGATTTAAAAATGAATCTTTTAAAGGTGTAGCTGTTTTCATTTGAGCGAACATTTCAGTCACGCTGAAGTTGAATTTTGCGAAAACGATAACAGAAATAATAAACGTACCAGCCATAAGTAATACAGCCTTTACGATTTGTACCCAGCTCGTTGCTGTCATACCTCCAAAAATAACATACACCGTCATAAGTGTTCCAACGATTAATACAGATGTCGTATATTCAATCCCTAATAATAATTTAATAAGTGCACCCGCGCCAACCAATTGTGCAATCATATAAAAGATAGAAATCGTCATCGTATTAAGAGCTGCAACTCCGCGAACTTTTTTCGCATCAAAGCGTGCTGCAATCATATCCGCCAAAGTGTACTTTCCTAAATTTCTAAGCGGTTCTGCAACAAGATATAGTACAACTAGATAAGCAACTAAAAAACCGATACTATAAAAGAATCCATCAAACCCAGTTAATGCGATTGCTCCAGCTATACCGAGAAATGAAGCAGCAGACATGTAATCTCCAGCAATGGCCAGACCATTTTGCCAACCAGTTAATCCCCCTCCAGCCGTATAAAATTCACTCGCATTTTTCGTTTTTTTCGATGCAAAATAGGTTATGACGAGCGTACCAAGAACAATAATTAAAAATAGTGCAAATGCAGTAGTATTCAAGTTCAGCCCCTCCCTTTTTGCATATCTTGCAGAATTTTTCGGGAGATTTCATCAAATGATTCTGCTTTTTTGCTATAAATCATACATAGTGCCCATGTCATTATAAATTGGGAAAAAGCAAATACCCACGCCCATGTAACGTCTCCAAATGCAGGTGTATTAAGCACCTTTGAATACGATGTTAGAATAGGTAATGCGATAAAAAAACTAAAAAAGAAAATACTCATTGGAATGATAAACTTCTTTTTCGTATTTAATAACAATTGAAATTCTTCCGACTGAACGACCTCTGTATAATTCACCTCATTTTGCAACTTACGTGCTGACGTATCGTCTCGTTTCATTAACCGATCCCCTCTCTTACTTGAAATACACTTCCCCCTTGCATACCTAAAGACTAAATTTTATAAATATTCAGAAACTTATATTCATTTTAGACAATCCATGCATTCATGCAAAGATTTTTTGATAGACATTTTTCGGCAATTTCCCCTAAATTTTTAATATACTTTTTCAAAATAAAGTGACACTTTACTTATTTATCCTCATTAAGACAAAAGCAGTGCTTAACGCACTACTTTTGTCTTTTTTTCCTTTTCTAAATTACGAGCCGTTTCGCTTAGCTCAACATCTTTTCCGTCTTTCAGTGTTCCAAATATAAAATCGAATACTGGATTTGAAACACCAAACCAAAACTTTTCATTTTTATAATGGTGTAATATATGTTGTTTTTTTAGCCATCTTCCAAACTTAGTGACGGGACGAATCGGTCTATGAGCAATATAATGTTTCCATTCGTAAACGAGCAGCATAATAATCATTCCGATTCCAAATGAAAGTGTAATAGTAACACTTTTTGTAATACCATATGCTATAAGTAAATATATAGTAAAACTAGGTATACTAAACCATACAGGTAAAAACAAAAGTTTTAAATCATCTGGATATACGTGGTGATCATAATGCAATCTTCTTAACATTTTTAATAGAAATGTGTTTTTAGGTGGCTTTATATGGAATAAAAAACGATGTGTCATATATTCATTAAGTGTATAGAAAACAATCCCAAACATACATGCTAACATGCCAAACCACGTAAAAAATTGCATTTTTAAAATAATAATGAAAACAAATAGAATGCTATACATAATAACGATATCATGTTGTAAAAAGAACCCTTTCCCCACTTTCTTCATCTTGTTTCCCCCTTTTCCAAAAAAACAGCCGCAACATATCGTTACGACTATTTCTTTTCTATTCTTATTCTATTCACTTTACAAATTTGCCTGCTGTTCTATTGTCGAGAAAAAATTGTTTGGTCCAAATATATTTTGCTTCGGAATAATATGTTCCACTGCAAACACTGTTACTTCTCCTCTTTGCACTTCTCCAATAATGAGCCCAAATATTTCATGATTTACTGCAAACGTCGGTTGCTTTGTTTGTAACAATCTTGCAGCATTATGAAATACCGCTTCATATAGTGGATTTCTATCAGTAATTTCTTTTCGGATTTTTGGCGCCAACGTAATTATAATTTCTTTTCCGTCAATAGTGGTTCGATACATAAAAATCTCCCCTTCAATCTTATGTGAACAACTGTAAAGCTTTGTATGCAAAATGTATAGAGTAACCTACTAAAATAATACCTGCTCCGGCTGTTATGTAGCCAAGCGCTTTTGGTTTTAATAAAGTTCTTCCAAAATGTACAGAAAAAGCAATATTTAAATTCCATAAAATAATACCAACAATAATGCAAAGACTGTACAAAAAAGCTTCTTGTTTCGTTACCTTCGTAAGTAATGAGCTAAGTGTACTTCCGTATATACCAAACCAAAAAACAAGATTTAATGGATTGGATATCGCAATTAAAAATCCTGCCATAAACGATTGCTTAAGGCCACCTACCTCTTCTTTTTTATATTCCATATTCGAGTCGAAAATTCCTTGTTTTACACTTTGAAATCCTAAATAAAATAACAAGAAAAAACCCGTGCAATACATGAAGGCTTGTACATATGTATACATAAACACAGAAGATAAACCGAAATAAATGAGAAGCATAAATAAAACATCTGCAGTCATTCCACCAATTCCAACAACCCAAGCGTGCCAAAACCCACGTTCAATTCCTCGTTTTAACATTTCAATATTAATCGGCCCTACTGGCGCAGCTAATGATATACCTAATACGATTTGCTGTATAATTACTCCAAACATCGCTCTATCCTTTCTACTCTCTTTACTACTAGTTAATGATGTAATTTGAAAAAATAGACTAGCTTTCATAATAAAATACCCTTTTTTATCCAAAATATACAAAAGAGCCATCTAGGTGATGGCTCTTACTTTTCTATCCTATGAAGAAAAGGACATTTCCCTTTTATTGGCTCTACATCGTCTCCTATGAAATATTGTTTCCATTCACGATGCTCTGGGTCACCATAATGACTAATGTTAGGATGTTTCGGCAATTGATCCCACTTTTCAACTCGCTCACGAACCATTTGTCTTGAATATGCTCCTTTAGGACGATCTCCCTCTAATCCATCAAAAATAGTGCGTGGCTGAAACCCAATAACGAGAGAATTCCCTAAATGTCTAGTTTTTCGTTGTTTATAAGCTGGCGCATTTCCAAATGCGAATATTGGCTCACCACCAAATGAAAATTCCCATAAATAATGGTCTGGATCTTCAGGAATTTGCTTTGGCCATGCTTGATTATCGTTTTCATGTAAATACTGTAACACTTTCCAAAAGGAATCACGGTAATATTCGAGTGGCTGTTCTTCACATTCCGGTTCTACAAAAAGGAAAAAGCCCCTTCTTACAATCGGCCTCTCTTTCATTAACTCTAAAAAAGATAACATTGTATGTGGTAAATGACTCCAATCATTATGAGAAAGAAATGAATAACGAAGTTCATTCTTTTTCAAAGCTGTTAAACCGAAATAACATGGAAAAGTTGGTTCTAACACAACATTTGAAAAAATCTCAAATTCTTTTGCAACCCAATCCGGTATGTCGGTTCTCGTTCTCATTCCTTCATTATCTAATAAGTAAGACTTATTCATTCTTTCACCTCATTATGTATAGCATTCAATTAAGAATATTATATACTCAGCCTGTCCTATACCTATTTAAAAATTTGACTGAAAAATTATTTAAAAATACAAAAAAATAAAATCGCTTACTTGACTAAATTCTCCCAATTCGTGTATATTTAAATTAATCATTTAGCAGAATATTCAAGAATATAGCATTTTTAGTTTATATTATTTTTTTAAAATGAATTTCACTAAATGAAAATAGTAAACGCTTTTAGGAGGAATTGTAACATGCAAGGAAAAGTAAAATGGTTTAACAACGAAAAAGGTTTTGGATTTATCGAAATGGAAGGCGCTGACGATGTATTCGTACATTTCTCTGCTATTCAAGGCGACGGCTACAAAGCTTTAGAAGAAGGTCAAGAAGTATCTTTCGACATTACTGAAGGTAACCGCGGACCTCAAGCTGCTAACGTAGTAAAACTTTAATCCAACATATAACAGGAGGTTACCTTACTTGGTAACCTCCTTTGTTATTCCTTTGTATATTTCCGTTTTACAGAGCAAAAACTATGTGAAATGCGCACTATACAAAGGAGGAATTATTAATGGGATCAGAAGTAAATGATTTTGAAGAAGTGAAATTCCGTGTAGAAACAGCACAAAAAATGGTAGGATCAGCAACAATTTCAATGGATCCAGATACATTAGAGCATGCTACTACTGCTGTAGAAGCAGCTCGCTCTCAGCTTGAAATTATGAAATCTGTTGCAACTGATTTAGATGAACCATTTTTAATGAATGAGGAAAAGAAATTAAATAAATGTGAGCATCAACTAAACGAAGCAAGACACTAAAAAACATCCAGAGAATTTTCTCTGGATGTTTTTCATGACAACTGGTCCCCATACTTTTTCAATGTTTCTCCAACTGTACATTGCCTTATACAAAATGAATGAGCATAATATTTACTATTTGTCTTTCGATTATGTTCTCGCAAAAAACAGCCTTCACAATACGTTTCTAATAAGTCATTTACCTCTGTAATGAGTTGCTTTTTATCCACCTTTGCACCTCTCTATTCAGTTATTTCTTTATGACTATCAATAACTGTTCCTTCCAATGCTTGCGTAGCTAATTGATGTGCTTCTTTATTTTGTTTTCTAGATATCGGCTCACATATAAGTTTTAATTTCATTTGCTTCGCCTTTTGTTCAATTTGATCTAAATAATGATTTAAATGTTCATCATAACAAGGCCATTCTCCGGCTAATTGCTGCAGTACCACTTGTGAGTCTCCGCGAAGTGTAACTGCTTCATACTTAATCCCTAGTTCCTCGAGTATATTCATACCGTATAATAATGATGCATATTCCGCTTCATTATTATCATATATACCTTCTATATATGCATTACGGCGAATGCGGTAG
Organism: Bacillus sp. BR3(2024); assembly: GCF_039134555.1. Taxonomy (NCBI): domain Bacteria; kingdom Bacillati; phylum Bacillota; class Bacilli; order Caryophanales; family Bacillaceae; genus Bacillus; species Bacillus sp. BR3(2024). The sequence continues at coordinate 1,517,017 of NZ_CP152433.1, read as the reverse complement.
TTTGTATTTCCTTTTTTATAATACACACATATACCAACGCCAGCTTCTTTCGTTTGCACATCATACCCCCCATCAAAATAAACGAGTATTTCTTGGGGCTCTTCCTCTACTTGCTTACTTAACTTTTTCATCTCTTTTAATGACCATTCTGCGTCCATTTCATCGTAAAATAAAAGTTCCTTAGCTCTTCCTGTTTTCTCAAAATCCTCTGCAAATTGAAGTACTTCTTCTATGTTCATATACTCTGTTGTTAATTCCGTCTGCAATCCACGCTTCGTTTTATACAACCAATGAATTTTATATTTCATACTACATTCCCCTTATGTAAGACTTCTTATATATATCCGGCTAATTGAAGCCTCACTTTATTTTATTATATTTTATCTAGAGTCACAGCATTATATTCAATATGATTACATACAAAAAGAGCTATCCCTATAGGAATAGCTCTTTCATCTATTACATAAATCTTTCAAATTGTACTCGCTTATTAATCCAGTACATTACAGGCATACCGATCGCCATGACAACAAATTCACCAATTGCACAAGTTAACCAAGACAACATAAATGGTAAACCCAATGCAAGATGAAGTTCAATTGCAATCATAAACATTGTAATTGTAAAGATAACTGTATTAAAAATCATACGAGCCCAAACACCTTTAATAAATCGCATAGAAATAATCGTTGCAACTAACGCAAGAATAGATTGCCCTACTCCAAATACTAAATCGTAAGCGATCATAGGTGAGAAAAAGAGATTCGTTAAAAATACACCTAATACAATTCCGTAAATTGCTTTCTTGTTAAATACAACGAGATGATTAAACATCTCTGAAATACGAAATTGTACATTCGTAAAGCCAAATGGCTGAATAAGCATAGAAACAGCAATATATAATGCCGCTAAAATACCATTACCGACTAATGTTCTAATATTCATGACAAAATCTCCTTAGTTTTTTTACGTGGGATGGTTTCGAACCACGTTATTCGTTTTTTAAGCAACAAGATTATATTTTACGTGGTAGCCCCTCTTTCGTCAATAGATTCCTATCGTGAACTACCTTTTTTCTTTTAGACAACGTATAATAAAACATATGAAAGATTTAGGAGGTTTCACTTCATGAGAGCAACAATTCAAAATGAAAAAGTGATCGTTTCCATTTCTGACAAAGGTGCAGAATTACAGAGCGTTCGCTTAAAAGAAGACAACATAGAATATTTATGGCAAGGTGATTCTACTTATTGGGGACGCCGTGCACCAATTTTGTTCCCAATTGTCGGTCGATTAGTAGATAATACATACTACGTAGACGGTAAACCATATTCATTAACACAACACGGTTTCGCCCGTGATCTTACTTTCTCTGTGAAAGAACAAAGCGAAACAAAGATCACTTATACCGTTACTAGTAATGAAGAAACATTAAAAAAATACCCATACGAATTCGAATTACTCGTTTCTTATGAGCTAGATGGACAAAGTGTTCATGTAACATATGAAGTAAACAATCCTACTTCAAAAGAGATGTTCTTCTCAATTGGAGCACACCCTGGATTCAACTTCCCTTTATTGGACGGTGAATCATTTACAGATTATCACTTATCGTTTAATGGTTCGGAACGCTTAGAAACAAGCGTATTAGAAGGACCTTATCTTTCAAACAAAAAGCAATTAATCGCTGAAAATACGACTGAATTGCCACTTACATATGATTTATTCAAAAATGATGCACTTATTTTTGAACATATGAATACGAATGAAATTTCGATTCGTTCTCATAAACATAATAAATTTGTAAAAGTGGAATTTGATGGATTCCCATTTGTTGGCGTATGGACACCAGGGGATAACGCACCTTTCTTATGTATTGAACCTTGGTATGGAATCGCTGATGAAGTAAATCCAGCAAAAGATTTCAAGGACAAAAAGGGAATTCAATCTTTACAAGCGAATGAAACATTTACATGTCGTTACAGCATCACAATCGGATAACTACTCTATCCCCTACTTCAAAAAAATATTTAAGTAGGGGATCATCTTATAATTTGGAGGTTTCTCATTTTGATTGAAGTATATATTGATGGTGCATCAAAAGGAAATCCTGGTCCTTCTGGTGCAGGAGTGTTTATTAAAGGCGTTCAGCCACCTGTACAACTATCAGTACCACTTGGAACAATGTCCAATCATGAAGCAGAATACCGCGCTTTACTTCTAGCATTAAAATATTGCATCGAGCATAATTATAGCACTGTCTCTTTTCGTACAGATTCGCAGCTTGTTGAGCGGGCTGTTGAAAAGGAATACGCAAAAAATAAAATATTTGCACCTCTTTTAGATGAAGCACTGCAGTACATAAAAAACTTCGATCTCTTTTTTATTAAGTGGATTCCAAGTAGTCAAAATAAAGTAGCTGATGAATTAGCTAGAAAAGCTATCTTACAAAATTAACGGGGGTATGAGTGTGAAAAAAGAGTGGATTGCTCCTCTTGCTTTATTAATTGTCTCTTTTATTTGGGGAGCTACGTTTGTTGTCGTTCAAAACGCTATGTCTTTCGTTGGTCCATTTACGTTTAATGGTATTCGCTTTTTATTCGCTGGAATTATTTTATTATTCGTTCAAATTATTTTCTCACAGAAAACTTCAAAACAAGAATTAAAACATAGTAGTTTAGCTGGATTAATGGTTGGGTTCTTCTTATTTGTCGGCTATTTATTACAAACATTTGGCTTACTCTATACAACTTCTTCAAAAGCAGGTTTCTTAACTGGGCTAAGCATTGTTATGGTCCCAATCTTATCATTTATCTTTTTAAAACAAAAAGCCACCATTTTCATCATACTTGGTATTGCTGTAGCTACAACAGGTTTGTACTTATTAACAGCTGCTGATTCTTTCCAATTAAATATAGGAGATATACTTGTTCTTGGTTGTGCAGTCGCTTTCGCTGCCCATATTCTTATTAACGGCTTCTTTTCTAAAAAAATATCACCTTTATTATTAAGCACATCTCAAGTATTAGCTGTTGGTATATTTTCTTCTATTTGCGCTTTCTTGTTTGAAGATTGGGAAAAGTTATTTTCAGTATCACTATGGACGAATCAATCCTTTTTATTCGCACTCTTTCTAACTGCCCTGTTTGCAACATCTATTGCTTTTTTCATTCAAACATCGGCACAAAAACACACTTCTCCAACGAGAGTAGCAATTATTTTCGCAATGGAGCCCGTTTTTGCTGCATTAACAGGCGTTCTCGTTGCAAATGAACAACTTTCTATTTCTGCTATTATCGGATGTCTATGTATTTTTCTAGGCATGATTTTTGTTGAATTACCTTCCAAAACAAAAAAAGAAGCGCAGGCTGCGTGAAGTTACGCTTGTAACTTCCGCATAAAAGCCTTAGCGCTTTTTTTATCTGTAATTTCTTCCTCTTTCAATCGTTCTAATAACGCAACGAAATAACTACCATCAAACTGCAATTGATGTTTAATTGTGGCTTCTATTGCTGCGTTCACAATCCCATCAGACGCACCAGTATATCCTTGTCCAAACATAATAAACCCTTGTGCTTCCTCTGATAATTTAAATCCTTTCGTATGTAAGAATGAAAGATAATCTTCTACTGTTTGCATGTTATTCCCACCTACTCAAAAATTCTCCATCTCCTATCATACATGTTTTTACACGCTATGAGAATGAAATTTCTTTGACAACTTTGTAAATCAATCTTCTACTTCTCTTACAATGGAGGATTTTCTAACAATCTGAAGGAATATGTACAGTGGAACTTATTTCATATTAAAGGGGAGACACGATGAAACAAGCACTATTAATTATTGACGCTCAGCAAGAATTAATTGATGGAAATGAGCAAGAAAATGAAGTTTTTCGTAAAACCGAGCTATTATCTACACTAAATATAGCCCTGCAGAAAGCAATAGATTCAAATGCTCTTATTGTTTTCGTAAGAGATATCGATGTTGCTTCTGGTAGTGGCGAAGGATTTGAAGTACATAATCAAATTCAAGTACCCCAGTCTGCAATCTTTATTAATAAAGCAGCAACCAATTCATTCTACGGCACTTCTTTACTTGAACTTTTAAAAGAAGAAAACATTAATCATATTGTTATAGGCGGATGTAAAACAGAACATTGCATTGACACTGCAGTTAGAGCAGCAACTGTACAAGGATTTGACGTTACATTAATTAAAAACGGTCATTCAACAACTGATTCTAACGTATTGTCTGCAGAACAAATTATTGGTCATCACAATAAAACTTTACACGGTCATTATAACATTGATCATTTTTCTATGGTGAGAGATATCGAGGAAGACCTCTTTCAGCCGACTCATGATCAATATCGTGATTAGCGAAAAAGAATCCTTCATTCAGAAGGATTCTTTTTCACCCAAAAATTTGTGCTGCAATGCTATATAACTCATTATTCCTTTTTAATAATTGACCGCTATTTTTCATCATAATTGGTGGTGTATTCACCTTTTTAAAACCAGCAATCTCTAATACTTTCATGAAATCTTTCTTTCCTTCTAGTACATCAATTCTTAATTTACCATTATGCCCTTTTGCTAAATCATCTACAATTCTCATTGCCATCTCATCATTTTTAGCAACAACCGGCCCTATTATCTTATTTTCTGGTGTTTGTATGCTTAAACCGTAACCTAATACATTTTGTTCCTTGTCCTTTACAACGATACACTGTTCACTTTGCATAATTCTTTTCTTTAAAAACTCTTTTCTATTTGTTCCAAACGCATATTCATCTATTTTTATTATTTTTTCTAAATCACCCTCTTCATAATTCATCACATAATCTTCATTTCTTACACAATAATGTTTCGCATTGTATGAGTTACATATGTATTTAGAAACATAACTTACTGCCCTAAATCCTAACTTTTCATATAAAGGTTTCCCTTCATCCGTAGCAATAAGCATAATTGGAGTATGAGCTGATACGCTTTTAACGCACGCTTCCGTTATTATCTTTCCAATCCCTCTCCCCTTATAATCTGGATGTACAATCACCATTCCGATAGATGCTAATTTCTCCCCATATAATATTATTGCCACGCTAGCAATTAGTTCCTCTTTCTCATTCCAAACACCGTATACAATCCCTGCGTTAAAAATAGTCTCAATTTCTTCTCTGTTATAATCCCAACCAATATAAGAAGATAATGATACAATATCGCCTATTTGTTCTTCCCTAAGACGCTCCAACCTAATTTCTAATTCACTCATACTCCATCCCCTTATCTAGACATTTAAATCATTATTACGAAATCAACTTGTACATGTTTCCCTTTATTTGTCACACACATATGTTATTTTGACCAAGACTATATTGTAAATGAGGTGACAACATGCCCATTACGAATCGATTTTCTACCACCACTAACGGCGCACTCGCTATTACAGGTAATACTTTAGGCTTAAGTAAAATCAGCAATCAAAACCGGGCTGGTACAATCGGGGCAATTGGTGCATTCGCAACTACGAATACTGCTTTACAAGTAACTACTTTTCCTGCTGGTACAACATTAAACTATACACAAAATAGTTCTACCGCTATTTTAAATATCCCTGCTGGTAGTACTATTCTTTACGCAGAACTCGTTTGGGGTGGAAACTATTTATCTCGTGATCAAAACATTACGAGTGTATTAGGAAACCCAGTTTCTTTTACAACACCTATTTCAACATACTCGATTACTCCTTCAGCTGTTACGGCTTCAAATCAAACTTTCGTTTCAAACTCTATTACATTTGGCTTTTACACTCGTTCAGCAGACGTAACAACTCTTATTCAAGCGGGAGGTGCTGGTTCCTATACTACAGGAGCGGTTCCTGGACTTGTAGATCCTATAGATGCTTCTAATGGAACAATTAATTCGGCTGGATGGACGCTTATCGTCGCTTATCAAAACGGGACATTGCCAGCAAGAAACTTAACCATTTATGTAGCTGGTAACCGTGTTTCTGCAGAAACTGGTAGTGCCGATGTATCTGTTTCTGGATTTTTAACACCTTCAGGAGGACCAGTAAGCGGGAGATTATTTTTAAGTTCTACCGAAGGAGATGCAGATTTAACCGGGGATCAAGCTTTATTTGGACCAAATTTCAGTTCATTAAATGCTTTATCTGGACCAAATAATGCCATAAATAATTTCTTCGGTTCTCAAGTTAATAATGCTGCAGGAAACTTAGATACAACTGGGACATTTGGAACGCGAAATCAAAGTGCTTCTACAGGTACAAACATCTCAGCAGGAAGACAGGGCTGGGATATTACTTCTATTGATATTTCTCCTTATTTAACAAACTCACAAGTATCCGCTGCAATCCGTTTAACTACTAACGGAGATGCATATATGTTAAATACAGTCGGCTTACAAATTAATATAAACTCCCCAAATATACAAGCAACGAAAAGCGTAAATAAAAGTGTTGCTGCAATTGGAGATATTCTCACTTATACAGTTACTATCCCTAACACCGGGCTTCTTCCTGCCAATAACGCTATTTTTATAGATAGTCTCCCTAATGGTACTTCTTTTATACCCGGCACTGTAACAGTAGATAACGTACCACAAACAAATGCAAATCCTGCGGCTGGTATATCTCTTGGAACAATTAATAATGGTGCTTCTCGTATAGTAACTTTCCAAGCTACTGTCGTTTCTCTTCCAAGTCAAAATCCTATCTCTAACACTGCTAATATTACATTTCAATATACACCAATCGCCGGAGGAACAACTTTTAATGGTCTTGCAACAAGTAACTCTGCTGGAACACAAATTAACCTTGCAGATATTAATGGAACAAAATCAGTTAACAAACTTTTTACCGATATTGGTGAAACATTAACTTACAGTATTGCCTTAGCTAATATAGGAAATATCGCTGCAACAAATGTTATATATACGGATCCGATTCCTAGCGGGACTACTTTCATTCCAGGGAGTGTAACTGTGAACGGAGTTACTCAAGCTGGCGCAAATCCCGCTAATGGTATAACAATTGGTTCAATTGCCGCAAATTCCACTACTACTATTTCATTCCAAGTGCTCGTTCCTTCTATCCCTCAAACAAACCCAATATTAAATAGTGGAACAACAACATATCAATACATTCCTGTACCTAATCAACCAGCAGTAAGTGGGACTGATACGACAAATATTGTCTCCACTCAAGTGAATAATGCTACTGTAACAATGACGAAAGCAGTAGATAAAAATTTTGCAGATATTGGTGATACACTAACGTACACCGTTTCCTTTACAGGTACAGGTAATACAAATGCGAACAATGTTATTTTTACAGATGTCATCCCTACTGGAACAACTTTCGTTCTAAACAGTTTAACAATAGATGGCACGACACAAGTGGGTGCAAATCCCGCTACCGGCGTGAACATTGGATCCATAACAAGCGGCACAACAAAAAATGTTGCATTTCAAGTAGTAGTAAACACAATACCCACGTCAAATGTCGTATCTAACGGATCAAGCGCTTCTTATCAATACACTGTCAATCCTAGCCAATCACCTGTTACAAAAAATATTTCTTCGAATCTCGTTTCCACTCAAATTAACAATGCGAATGTAACATTAACAAAATCAACAAATAAACAATTTGCTACAATTGGCGAAACAATAAGTTATACAATCCTTATTACAAACAGTGGAAATACAGCCGCTAATAACGTGCAACTAACAGATCCACTTCCAAACGGAACGATATTGACTCCTGGTACTGTAACACTAAACGGAGTTTTACAAAATGTAGATTCTCTCGTTGCTTTACCTATCGGCACAATTCCTGGTGGGGCTACTGTTACCCTTTCTTTCCAAGTAACAGTCATCAATATTACGACCCAAAATCCTATCATTAATAACGCCTTCGCTTCTTATCTATATACTGTAAATCCAAGTTTGCCACCGACTTCAAAAACAGCAAATTCTAATTCTGTTACATCAACAATTAGACTAGCAAATCTCCATGTTAATAAATCTGTAGATAAAACGTTTGCGGAAGTTGGCGATGTATTAACTTACACCTTCGCTCTTACGAACGATGGAAATGTTGCAGCGAACAATATATTACTATCTGATTCAATTGCGAATGGAACCGCCTTTGTCCCAAACAGCGTTATAGTTAACAGTGTTACTCAGCCAGGCGTTACACCAGCTAGCATCAATATTGGTAGCATCAATGCTAATACTACAATTACAGCTTCATTCCAAGTAGTAATAACTAGCATTCCAAATCCAAACCCTATTTCAAATAGCGCTTCCATCTCCTATAACTTTATCGTTGATCCAAACGCTTCACCTGTAAGTAAGAGCACTACTTCAACTACTACATTTACTCAAGTAAACGATGCAAATGTCATTTCAGCCAAAACAGTGGACCGAGCGTTCGCTACCGTAGGGGATATATTAACTTATACTGTTACTTTGACGAATGCAGGAAGTGTTTCTGCTGATAGTCCTACTTTCGTAGATACGAATCCAGACGGTACTACCTTTATCCCAAACACTTTTCTTATTAATGGTGTACTCCAAAATAACGCAGATCCAAATATAGGTGTTCCACTACCTTCCATTGCTGCTAATGGCTCACTTACTGTCTCTTATCAAGTAACCGTCACCTCTTTACCAACACAAAACCCAACATTAAATTCATCTAGTACACAGTATAGCTTTATTCTAAATCCGGGCGATCCACCAACTATAGAAACATCTGTAAGTAATACTGTAAGTACACAAATTAATTTAGCAAATGTAGTGATTGTCAAAGAAGTAGATTTAACTATCGCCGATGTCGGGCAACCAATCACATATACAATTTCTTTAGCTAATCTTGGAAATACTACAGCAAATAATGTTATTGTTACCGATATAATCCCTAATGGCTCCACTATCGTACCAAATAGTATTTTTATAGGTGGTACTTTACAACAAAGTGCAGACCCTAGTACCGGTCTTCAAGTCGGCTCCATTCCTTCAGGTGGTTTTACAACGATTGTTTTTCAAATAAGTGCAAATGGGCTACCTTCACCAAACCCAATTCAAAACAGCGCTTCACTTCAATATAGCTTTATCGCTGATCCAAACTTACCTGCTCTCGTTAGAAACACTGCTAGCAATATAGTAACTACACAAATTAATACTGCTAATATCGTTGCTACAAAACTCACAAGCACAAACTTCGCTGATGTTGGTGATGTCATACTATATGCAACTATTTTAACAAATAACGGGAATATCTCTGCTGCTAATGTAACGTTTACAGATATCATTCCAGCGGGTACCCTCTTCATTCCTAATACTGTAACGATTAATAATGTCCCTGTAGCTAACGCAAATCCTGCCACTGGCATTTCAATTGGTACGATAGGAGCGAATTCATCACGCACCGTTGCATTTCAAGTTTTTGTACCAACTATCCCTGCTGTAAACCCAATTACAAATCAATCAAGCACAACATTCCAATATACGTATGATCCATCCAAACCTGCTGTGATGCAGATGGTTGCTTCTAACACTGTACAGACAACTATTAATAACGCCTCAATTGCCGCTACTAAATCTGCAGATAAACAGTTTGCTAACGTAAATGATATTATTACGTACACGACTACTTTAACGAATAACGGGAACACACTTGCATCAAATGTAATATTTACAGATGTAATTCCAAACGGAACATCGTTTATTCCTAATAGTGTTACTGTAAATGGGAATACACTGCCTAATGTCAATCCAGCAAGCGGAATTGCAATCGACCCAATAAATCCGAATGCAAATACAATCATCTCATTCCAAGTACAAGTAAATTCTATCCCGAATCCAAATCCAATCCCGAACCAAAATAATACAACGTACCAGTATGTCGTAGATCCTAACTTACCTCCAGCATCCGCCAATACGTTAAGTAACGTAATAACAACTCAAATTAATAACGCTACTATTGTCGCTACTAAGTCTGTGAATACACCGACAGCTGCAATTGGTGATATTGTTACTTATACGATTGCAGTAACAAATACAGGTAATATCCCTGCTAGTGCAACTGTTTTAACAGATGGGCTTGGCGCAGGAGCTTCATTTATCCAAAACTCCGTAACGATCAATAATGTTTCACAACCAGGATTAGATCCATCACTTGGTGTTCACTTGGCAGATATTTCGCCAGGAGATACTGTATTCATTACTTTTCAAGCACAAATTTTAGCGATACCACCTAGTGGCACATTAACAAATAATGCTCTTGTAAATTATGAATATACCGTAAATCCAAACCAATCTCCTGCTGTTGGTAGCACTGTAACAAATACAACAGTTACACCAATTATTGACGCTACTTTAGTAATAAATAAAAGCGCCAGTACAACTTTTGCTACAATCGGTGATACAATTACATTCACTTCAGCTGTTACAAACAACGGAAATACTACTGCGAACAACATTATTTTTACTGATACAATTCCAAACGGTACTATCTTTATCCCAAATAGTTTTAAGATAAATGGTGTAGCCGTTCCGAATGCAAATCCACAAAACGGTATCAATATTGGTAACTTGAATTCAAATGCATCTGCTACACTCAGTTTTCAAGTAAACATTACAACACTTCCAAACCCTAATCCAATCCTGAATAAATCATCGCTTCAATATAGCTTTATTGTAGATATAAATGAACCGCCAGTTTCACGAACAGTTCAATCTAATAAAACCTTTACACAAGTAAATACTGCTTCTGTTATCGCAACAAAAACTGCAAGCAGTGCTTTTGCTGCTGTTGGAGATACAATTACGTATACAACTACCCTCACCAATAGCGGAAATACTGCCGCAAACACACCTGTTTTTATCGATATATTACCACCTGAACTTTCATTCGTTCCTGATAGCGTACAAATTAATACCATCCCACAACTTGGATTTAGACCAGATAGCGGGATTTCTTTAGACTCAATTCCAGTTGGAGGAACGACAACAATTAGCTTTCAAGCTATCGTTGGCTCAATACCAGTTACAAATCCAACTTTGAACCAGTCTAGCACGACATACTCGATCATTGTTGATCCTACCCAGCCGCCGGTGACAGAAACAGCTACAAGTAATCCAACTTTAGTTCAAATTAACGAAGCGATTATTCAAGCAACGAAAAGTGTGGATCGGCTATTTTCTGACATAGCACCTGGAAATTCATTTTTAACGTATACAGTTTTATTAGAAAATGTAGGAAACACAACTGCTACGAATATCATTTTTACAGATCCGATTCCAAATAACACAGTATTTATAGAAGATAGCGTTCGAGTAGGCGGAGTTTTATTACCTGGAGTAAATCCAGCTAACGGGATACCAATTGGAGATATTATTGCAGGAGATTTTATAAATGTTACCTTCCGTGTGCAAGTAGTTAGCATTCCAAATCCAATTTTCACAATTGGACCAGGCGGACCAAACTCACCGGTTGTAAACGGCGCTTCTATTGATTATAAATTTATGACAGGACCTAATTTACCACTTGTTTCACGAAATACGACATCTAATTCTGTTTCGACACAAATAAATTCTGGGGAAATTGTGGCAATCAAATCTGTAGATAAAACTTTCGCAACGATTGGTGATACAATTTCTTATACAATTACATTAAGTAACCCTGGAAATGTCACTTCACAAAATATAATTTTCACGGATACTTTACCTGATGGGACGACATTCATATCTGGCACTCTTACAAACGATTCTGGTACACAGCAAATCGGAAATCCATCTAAAGGGATTCAGATTGGAAATATAAACCCAAATGGAACGGCCGTGATTACTCTCAACGTACTTGTTACAAACATTCCAAGTATAAATCCAATTTCTAATTTTAGTTCTGTACAATTTGCACATGTAGTTGATCCTAGCCAACCTGCCGTAACACAAACGAACGTATCTAATGCTGTTTCGACAACAATTAATAGTGCAATATTAACGACCCAAAAAAGCGTTGATAAATCTATCATTTCTGTTGGAGATACGATTACGTATACAACAACTATTACAAATACAGGAAATACGACTGCAACGAATATAACGTTCACGAGCGCAATTCCAGCCAACACTACCTTTATACCAAACTCAGTCAAAATAAATGGGATTCAGCAATCTGGTGCGCAACCAGCACTTGGAGTAACTATACCAAATATCGCTCCTGGTGAAACAGTAACCGTTACTTTCCAAGCAAATGTTCTTTCTGTTCCCCCTTCAAGTTCGATTATGGGTAATGACACAATTTTATATTCTTATACTGTCGATCCAAACGGAACTCCTATTACAACTTCTACTTCAACGAATATCGTTACAAACCCGGTACTAGATGCTATGATAACGATGGTAAAATCGGTCGATCAAACAATTGTAACACTAGGTGATACCATTACCTATACAACCATTCTAACGAATAATGGCAATACAAATGCAACGAATATTACTTTCACTGATCTTATTCCAGACGGCACAACGTTCATTCCGAATAGTGTCACAATCAATGGCAGTACACACATCGAACTCGATCCTAATACAGGTATAACAATCGGATCAATTGCTCCTAACAACTCAATATCTATCGCATTTCAAGTTACTGCTACTTCTACACCAAACCAAAATCCTGTAGCCAATTCCGCTACTGCTTCTTACACATTTATCGCTGATCCAAATGCACCGATCGTTTCAAGAAACGTTACTTCAAACACAGTGTTTACTACGATTAATACAGCTAACATTCTTTCATTAAAACAAGTCGATAAATCCTTTAGTCGTATTGGAGACACACTCACTTATACTGTCGTTTTAACAAACAATGGAAACTCATCTGCACAAAATGTTATATTTACAGATACAGTGCCAAGCGTCACTACATTTATTGCAAACACATTTTCTATTAATGGAGTTCCTCAAAGTGGGGCGGATCCATCGAACGGTGTGAATATTGGGACAATAACAGCCGGGACTACAGTAACAGTTTCGTTCCAAGTTACTGTAACATCATTACCAACCCAAAACCCAATTGTAAATTTCTCATCAACATCGTATCAATTAGTCTCACCGCCTGATGCAGAAACTTCAATTAGTAATCCTGTTTCAACCCAAATTAACGAAGCAATATTGTCTATGACGAAAAATGAAAGTGTATCCTTTGCAGATATCGGGCAAACTGCTTTTTATACTACTTCTATTACCAATGTAGGCAATACCGATGCAACTAATATTGTATTCACAGATGCATTACCAAGTGGACTCACATTTGTTCCTAACACATTAACTATCGATGGCGTTTTACAACCTAACGCGGATCCAAATACAGGTGTATTACTTGCAACACTTCCACCAAATGAAATATATAGTATCGTCTTTCAAGTTACAGTAAACAATATTCCCCCTAGTAACCCAGCACCAAATACAGCATCAACGACGTATGAATTTACTGTTGATCCTGTTAATCCTCCCGTTTCAAGTGCAGCTACTTCCAACACTACACTCCTTCAAATAAACAACGCAACTATTATTAGCACCAAAACAGCAGATCTTACTTTTGCGGATGTTGGTAATACAATAACATTTACACTTAACCTTCCTAATACCGGAAATGTGACCGCAACTGATGTAACTATTATCGATATTCTTGATAGCAATTTAAGTTTCGTTCCAAATAGTTTCACAGCTAATGGGCAAATCATTCCAAACGCCGATTTATCAACTGGTGTAAATATTGGTTCCATTAATGCTGGTAATACGGCAATCGTTACATTCCAAGCAACTGTTATTACACTTCCAACACTTAATCCCATTTCTAACTCTGCTTCTACCACATATCATTATGTCGTTGATCCTAGCCAGCCACTTATTACAACTTCCAATCAATCTAATACAACGACAACACAAATTAATAGCGCTATCCTTACTGCACAAAAAAATTCAAATGTATCTACGGTAGATATCGGGCAGGATATTACCTACACCGTTACAATTACAAATAGCGGAAATGTAAGTGCAACGAATGTTATTTTTACCGACCTTATTCCAGACGGAACTTCCTTTGAACCAAATAGCTTTACACTGAACGGAACTAGCATCCCAAATGCAGATATCATTACAGGCGTTCCAATCGGTGATATCGCGCCAAACGAATCTGTCATCGTAGCATTTAACATTATCGCCAATGAAATTCCGCCTATAAATCCAATTACTAATCAAGCTAGCGTTAGCTTTCAACATATCGTTAATCCAGCTAATCCCCCAGTTTCAAAAAATATTATTTCTAACAACGTTACAACAAAAATTGAAAGTGCTATTTTAAATACTATTAAAATAGGAGATAAAACTTTTGCAACGATTGGTGATACGATTACGTATACAACGACTATTACGAACACAGGCAATATTCCTGCTAACAACGCTATATTCTCAGACCCTTTACCATCGTGGACACAATTTGTTGCAGGATCAGTTATTGTTGATGGCACTCCATTACCATCCGCTTCGATTATTAACGGTGTTGGCATAAATACAATCAATCCAAATCAAACTGTTACAATCATATTCCAAGTACAAATCGTAAGTAATCCAACAACGTTCACACCTGAACTCCAAAACTTAGGATTTGTTAACTTCCAATATAACGTAGGCAATGCATTACTGGCTCAACCTGGCAATGTGGAAACGAATGTCTTCGTTACTTCTATTAATACAGCAATACTTTCAGCTGTAAAAACTGCTAATACAGCCTTTGCAAATATTGGAGATACGATCACTTATACAGTTTTGATTCAAAATAGCGGCAATACAAACGCTACGAATGTAAATTTCTCAGACCCAGTTCCAGCAGGAACAACCTTTGTTGAAAATAGTTTTGCTGTAAATGGAAGTACCATTCCAGGTGCAAATCCAAATAACGGAGTGAATATCGGAACAATTAGCTCGGATAGTTCCTTAACCGTTACTTTCCAAGTCATAGTTACATCAACTCCACCTTCAAATCCGATTACAAACGTAGCATCTATTCAATACACATTCATCGTTGATCCGGCCTCTCCTCCTGTTACAGGCACGATAAATTCTAATAGCGCTTCAACACAAATTAATAACGCGACTGTTACAACTGTTTTACAAGCAAATCGTTCAATTGTGTCTATCGGGGATGTAATTACGTATACAGCAACATTAACGAATACTGGAAACTTCCCTGCAAACTCTGTATTACTCATTAACGGAGTTCCTGAAGGAGCATTATTTGTTCCAAATAGTGTTACGCTCAACGGGATTTCACTTCCAGATGCAAGTCCAACTCTCGGTATTCCCGTTGGTATTATCGCACCAGGTGATTCCGCTACTATTACGTTCCAATTTCTTGCAAGTTCTATTCCACCACAAGGAGCAATTATAAATCAAGCACTTACAAGTTACACGTATATTGTCGATCCAAGTCAACCTCCTGTTACAGCAACATCCTCGTCTAATACGGTTAATACAGCTGTTGTTGATGCATCATTATCCGTAATTAAAAGTACAGATTCTCTCGTACAATCTACTGACGGTACAATCACTTACACAGTAGTCGTTCAAAATAACGGAAATACTACTGCAAATACAGTTACTTTAACAGATTTGGTCCCCGAAGGAACTGCCTTTATTCCGAATAGCGTAACTATTAATAGCGTTTCCGTTCCAGATGCTGATCCTAACGTAGGAATACCATTAAACTCCATCACACCGTCAGAAATCGTCACTGTAACATTCCAGGTTATCGTTCAATCTATTCCAAGCGTAAACCCAATTTCTAATACAGCCCGTATTGACTATACTTTTATCGCCGATCCAACTGCTCCTATCATCTCTCGAACAATTACGTCTAATCCTGCTTTCACACAAATTTCGGATGCGACTATCCTTTCTTTAAAAGCAGTCAATGCACAGCAAGCAACAACAGGTGATATTTTGACTTACACAATAACACTAGAAAATACCGGAAATATTCCAGCTACTAATCTCATATTTTCAGATACGATCCCCCAAGATACTACATTCGTAGAAAATAGTTTTACACTTAACGGAACAACTATACTTGATGCCAATCCAAATGTAGGTGTTACTTTACCTACTTTAGCAGCAAACGCTACTCACCTTATTTCGTTCCAAATTCTTATTAACGATTCATTCTCCCAAGAATCGATTACAAATCAATCCAATACAACATATACAATCCAACCATACCCAGGGCAACCGCCTATTACTGAAACATCTACTAGTAATATCGTTATTACAAATTTCGTGCAAGCACAATTGGCAATTACAAAAACATCCAATCCAACAACTGTAGATATCGGTGGAACTATACTTTATATTTCTGAAGTGAAAAATATCGGTAATGTTGACGCAATAAATATTAATTTCACAGATTCTATCCCTGCTGGGACTACATTCGTTCCCGATAGTGTCACAATTAATGGTGTCCTTCAGCCAGGTGTAAATCCTGAAAACGGAATACCGATTGGAACAATTCCAGCAAACAGTTCCAAAACGATACTATTTCAAGTGCAAACAAATAATCCACCGAATGAAACTGAAATTGTAAATCAATCTTCAGCAACTTACCAATATGTAAGTATTCCTACAGCCCCACCAGTAAATCGCTCTGCAAATTCTAACATTGTTACAACATCACTTCAAAATGCAAATATTATTTCTGTTAAAAGTGCGGATGTAAATTTCGTATCAATCGGGCAAATGATTACCTACACAAATACACTTCAAAATATAGGAACCGTTCCGGCTAACAATATCGTGTTCATTGATAACATTCCAGAAAGTACTATATTCATTGAAGATAGCTTAGCAATAAATAATGTAATTCAGCCTGGCGTGAATCCTGAAAACGGAGTAACTCTCGGCACGATACAACCAAATGAAACAGTCACTATTTCATTCCAAGTACAACTTACAAATATACCAGAGGGCAATACAGTCATTAATATTTCAGACACTTCGTACGAATACCAAATTGACCCTAGTTCTCCAATTATTCAGCGTAGATCGTTATCAAATGCAGTAAATACTGAAGTGCGAACGGCAAATGTTAGTGCAATTAAATCCGCTAACAGATCCATTACACGTATCGGTCAAATCATCACATATACAGTCGCAGTTACAAACGCCGGTACAATACCTATTACAAATACTCTCCTACTTGACGCAATTGCTTCTGGCACCACATTCGTTCCAGATAGCATTCTTGTAGATGGCGTACCAAGACCTAACGAAAATCCAATTACCGGTATCAATCTTGATATAATTCTTCCAAATAATACGATTATTGTTACGTTCCAAGTAAGCGTAGTTTCTATACCGCCACAAAATAACATTAATAATATCGCCGTCATTCACTATGAGTATCGACCAGACCCAAGCACACCACCAATTTCAGAAACGACCTCTTCCAATGCTACAAACATACAATTTATTGATGCTATTCTTATTGCTACAAAATCTGCTAATACTGTATTAGCTACTATTGATGAAACCATTGAATATACAGTATTCATTCAAAATAATGGATCGGCTACAACTAACTCCATCTTTTTTACAGATACTATAGCAGATGGAACAGTATTTATTCCAGGAAGTGTAATAGTTAATAATACTGTACTTCCTGCAGCAGATCCGAATATCGGCTTTTCCATTCCTAATGTCGCAGCAGGTCAAATGGCTACAATAACATTCCAAGTTTCCGTTACGAATTTACCTACTGTAAATCCAACACCTAATACTGCAAACATCGCCTACGACTTTATTTTCAATCCTGACTTTGCACCAATTCAAAAATCTACTACTTCCAATACTACTTTCGTTCAAATTAATGATGCTGATATCGTTTCACTTAAAACTGTTGATTTAACCTCTGTAACGATTGGTGACATTTTAACTTATACAACAACTTTAACGAATACAGGGAATACGGATGCCACTGCTGTTGTATTTACAGACAATATACCTGATGGAACAACCTTTATTGACGGTAGCGTTTTAGTAAATAACATTCCTCAGCTTAACGCCAACCCAAGTGTAGGTATACTTGTGGGAACGATTGCTCCTAACATTTCTATCCCAGTCACGTTTTCTGTTACCGTCGTAGCTCTTCCTGCTAGCGGTCATGTTCAAAATCAATCAACTTCTCGTTATACAATAAACGTGGAAGAACAAATATCGACTAGCAATATTACCTTCACTGAAGTTATTTCCGCTAATGTAATTGCGACAAAAACAACACCTATCCAATATGCTGACTTACAAACTATCATCCCTTACACTATTTCCATTACAAACAATGGGAATATACAAGTAGAAAACATTATTGTTACAGATATCATCCCAGCAAATACGAGCTTTATAGAGAATAGTGTTATCGTGAACGGCAACGCTCGGCCAAATGACAATCCACTTAACGGTATACAAATTGATAACATTCCGCCTAATACGACAGCAACTGTTCTATTCCAAGTACGGGTTACTTCGATTCCACAAACAAATCCAATCTCTAACACGAGTACAATTGAATATGAATACACGGTACCAAATCGACCACCTATTACCGAAACTATTATTTCATCAGCTGCTTTAACAGAAATTAATCATGCGAATTTGAATAGTGATAAAGCTGTTGACCTTGCATTTGCAACGGTTGGTGATACGTTAACGTATACGATTACACTAAATCAAACCGGTAATGTTACAGTAAATGATGTAATCATTCAAGATATTATTCCTCAAGGTACTACGTTTATAGAAAATAGCGTCATTGTAAACGGAGAAACTCTTCCAGGAGTGAATCCAGTAAGCGGCATACCAATTGGTACTATAACTATTGGTCGAGATGCTATCGTTTCATTCCAAGTAACTGTGACTTCTATTCCAACACCAAATGAACTAAACAACAACGCAATTACTACTTTTAACTATATAGTCAACCCAAATAACGTACCTGTTACAAATACGACTACAACAAACACCGTCACAACTACTGTCCAAAATGATAATGTCATTGCGATAAAAGCTGTTGATTTCACAAGTGCCTTACCCGGTCAAACTTTAACGTATACCATCACGATTACTAATAATGGTAATATCATTATCGAAGACCTTCTTTTAGTAGACACAGCACCAGCAGATACGACATTTGTTATTGGTAGTGTTACGATTAACGGAATCAATCAACCTAATGCGAATCCGGAAAATGGTATTACGTTAGGAAATCTTGTTCCAAATGAATCTGTTATTATTACATTCCAAGTGACAATTCCCTCTTCTACTCTTCAATCTACAATCAATAACGATGCTACTATTTCCTATACGCCTATTGTCGGTCCAATCCAACCACCTATTACGATTACAAAGCAAACAAATACCGTTACAACGACAGTCGTTGATCCGATGGTTGACATTGAAAAAACAGCTGACAAATCTATTGTCGTTATAGGAGATATCATTACATTCACATTAGCGGTATTCAATCATTCCCCAATTCCTACAATCAGTACTTCTGTTATAGACACAATTCCAGCTGGTACAACATTTATAGAAAACAGCGTAACCATTAACGGCACTCCCGTTCCAAATGTTCGTCCAGACACTGGTATTAATATTGGTTCTTTATCTGCAGGTACAGTAGCAACTATAACATTTCAAGTTCTCGCAACTTCTATTCCTTCAAACAGTACAATTATAAATTCTGCAACAGTTACCGCTGCTTTTCAGTTGACACCACAGGATCCAATTATTACTTTCATTGTTAATTCAAATATCGTTCGTATACCAGTTCAATTTATAACTGCAACAGTCACGAAAAATGCTTCCGTCAGCTCAGCTTATTTAAATCAATATTTTGATTACACGGTACGCATTACAAATACTTCTGAAATTTCACTCTCAAATATTTCGTTACAAGATACTATTCCAGCAGGTTTACAATTTATAAATGGCACTGTCTTTATTAACGGTGAACGCTCTCCACTAGCGAATCCGAATATCGGTTTCCTAGTCGCTACTAATTTGGAACCAAACGAAACAATTATCGTGTTATTCACAGTACAAGTGATAAGCCCCCCTGTTAATAATCCCTTTAAAAATACGGCCAATATTTCGTTACAACTTCAAGTCTCGCCTACCGACCCACCAATTACAGTAACCGTTACAAGTAACGAAAACATCGTCACCTTTGTTCCAGAAAATCCAGATGAAGCACTTCCAAATTTAAATTGCTTCTTTGACGGTGAACGCTTCATTCGCATTACTCCTCGAAATGTACGAAATTACCTTTGGACTTGGATTTGGTGGAAGTAATTGAAACAAAAAAGAGATTGTAGTTTGGTTGAAACCAAATTACAATCTCTTTTTCATTACCTATATCCCACTACGTTGTAACTCGTCCAAGGATATACAATTAAACAACATCTCAAGTTATCTTAGTCGTAATAAGTTGGCCAGCTTCATTAATAGTAACTTTCCATTTCACTCCACTAGCAGTCTTCATGATTATACCTTTACTTGCCTCTATTTCAATATCTCCAAACATTCTTCCGCCAGTCGTCGCTAACCAAGCACTCCCATTTTCCATAGAAGATCTTGCAAAGATACGATTAATTCGAAAACGTTTATGATCTTGAGAATAACCACTTAATGTAATTCTAACTTTATATAACTGACTGGCCTTCATATTCGATATAATTGTATCGCCAACATTTAATGGAATATCCAACGCGATAACCCAACTTCCAGTTGCACTTAATGCATATTCAATTTTAATTTTCTTTGGGCTCTCTCCCCATCCAAAATACATTCCAAAACAATTTAACATTTGTATTGGTTTTTTCGTAAAATCCATTTCAATTACAACTGGATTACTATCTGGAACGTCAATATAGTTTACACTTTGTTCATCTATTAAATTAAAGCAATTTGTGAGATTTCCCCCGTACGGCACTTTTCCACTTACTTGCTTAACGTTATATTTCTGCTGAGCATTTACTAAAATATCATCTTGATTTCCTATTAAATGAGGTCTATTTAACGTCAAAGGTAACTGAATTCGTAGGGATTCTTCATAAGTAGACTTACAAACATTGTATTGTCCTTTATCTACAATAGTTGTCGAAAGCAGATTTGAAAAAAGGTAGTTACGATGAGAATTGGAAGAAAATTCAATAACAATTTGTTCACTACTCATCCGGTACGTATCCCAGATCATACAATCAAATGTATTATACGCACCTGAACAACGAATTACTTTTTCCGTTTGTTGTCTACATTGCACTTGAATATCATGAAACGTATTTCCTGAACTTTCATTTGGCAAATCACTATTTCCATCTACTTCAATCCCATACACACATCCATCAATAAATATAGATTGAAATACATTGGCGTTAATCCAGCAAGGTGTATTGATATCATTTATATATTCTGTCTTCAAATGTATTGCAGTTTGAAAGTTTTTAATTTGAATAAATTTAACTTGAAAGAAACTAATAAAATCCCATGCCTTTTGACAATAAAAATGTATAGCTTTTCCTTTATACGATGGAGTTGTATTTATTATATTTATATTTGATATAACAGATTGATTAGGTACTTCGATTTGTTGTGAACCAGAAACATAAATAACAGCAGATTGAAACAATGGATTTATAACTTGAAGAGTACCACCAACTATCGAAGCGTTACTTTGTAGCTCAAATGCATTAAAATCCCCATCTATTTGCAGTGTTACGGTAGGATCCAACTCTAATCTTACGTTTGATTTAATAACAATCGGCTTTACAATTTTGTACGTATTTATCCCTGTAATTCTAACCGTCGAAATTCGATTCGCTACACAATAATCAATAGCTTGCTGAATTGCTAATGAGCTATCATTTCCCGAGTTTGGAACTGCGCCAAAACAATCAATGTGAACGCTACTTTCTGGCGCACAATCTTCTTGGGATGAAATATATTCTGACAAAATAAATTCACTCCTCATATTACCTTTTTCATATAATATGTGAGTTGTCTCTTAAAAGTTTCTATAATAAAAAAAACAAACGACCTACTCGGTCATTTGTTTAATTCATATATATTTTTCGTTTCCTCTATCATTTTAGTTAACGAGAAATATCTCATTGCTTTCTCTCGTGCTTTCAATCTAATAGCAGTTACCTTTTCTTCATTCCCTTGTAGTTCCTCAAGCGCACTTGCGAATTCCGATTCGCAATATTCAGATATCAAAACACCTGACTCTCCATCTATTACCGCTTCATGTATTCCACCAACATCTATTGAAACAATTGGTGTCCCTGTAGCCATCGCTTCAATTACTACCATTGGAAACACTTCACGAAAAGATAATAAAAGTAAGGCGTCCATATTCCCTATAAACTCATGCGGCTCTGAAATATTCCCTAGCATCTTCACCCTTTGCTGTAATCCATATTTTTCTATTTCTTTCATAATCGATTCTTTCTCTGGTCCATCACCAGCAATATAAAACATAAAATCATTTCTCTTTTTCAACACATTTGCAATTTTGACAAATAGTTGATGGTTTTTCTCTTTGGATAATCTAGCTAATATCCCTATTTTATATGTAGATTCTTTCTTTTTCTGCTGGAATAAAAACTTTTCAATATCGACACCGTTATAAATTGTATTTATTTTTTCTTCTGCTACATGAATTGAAATTAAATTATTCTTCTCAAACTCACTTACTGTAATAATATTGTTCACATATTTATTCATGAAATAACGAAAAAGCGTTGGCATTTTCTTTTCTAATATCGTTACATTATGTTTCGTATAAACAATTTTCATCTTTTTTTTAATAAACTTTTGAATTAGAAAAGCATATAATACCATTCGCAAACTATTTGCATGAATAAGTTCTATCTTTCGTTTACAAATTTCGTTTCGTAAATAATAAATATTTCTCAAATGATTCCATCGACTAAGTAATATAAAATTTTCTTTTCTAGTAAGAGATTCATATAGTTCTCCATCACCTGCAGCTGTATAAATCTTAAAATCATCATAACGCAAATTACTTTCCAATTTACAAAAATAGCTCTCGGCTCCGCCAGTTATCAATTTATCTGTCATCAACAGTATATTCATAATTGCGTCTTCCCAACTACATTGATTTTATTTTTTTTATAAGCATGATAAGCATACTTACTAAAATAGTAAAAAATTTGCACCGAATTCAGTCGTTCTTGTTCCCTTAACAATTTCCAATACCGGAAAGCTGCTCTAATTTTATTTCTAGAAACAGAATTTGTAACAATTCTATATTTTGCTAACACTTGCTGTATCCCTTTTGCTTCATACCCTTCATGTAATAAGTTCAGCCATAACGCTGTATCTTCCGGCTGTATACTAGGCATTTCGACATATGGAATTTTTTCACGATCAATCATCACTGTTAAACAACCGATAATTGTATTTCCTACTAAATAATGATAGTCAACAGATTTTGGTGCACTCACTTCACGATTTAATTCATTACCGTTTTCATCAATTAAACTATACGACGCATATGAAAAAGCAATATTCATTTCTTCCATAAATAACAATTGTGTCTTCAATTTATGCGGCAACCATATATCATCGCTATCTAAAAAGGCAATGTACCTTCCTCTCGCCTCTTGGATCGCTAAATTCCGAGCTTTAGCAGCACCAACATTTTGTTTTAATGATAATAACCTAATACGTGAGTCTCCTTCTATTATATCTTTAATTTTTGTGGCAGATTGGTCGGTTGAACCGTCATCAACGATAAGCATTTCCCAGTTTTCATACGATTGATTCTGTACAGATAAAATTGTCTCACCTATAAATCGTATACTATTATAAGAAGGTGTTATTACAGAAACATAAGGCGGCTCGTTATGTGCTGATAGACATTTTACCATCTATCTTTCCCCTTCCTTCATATATTGAAATATACTTCACAACAACTGCTAAAAATAAAAAGAATGCTTCGTTAATAATGAGTGACAATGACATCATCTGAAATATAAATGCAATCATAGTCAATAGAAGATATGGTTTTTCACGAAACAAAGTATGCTGCGCTAACTTAAACATTAATATGAATAAAAACGCACTATATAGAAGAAAACCAATTGTACCCGACTCAGACAAAATTTCTAAAAATGTATTGTGTACATATAATTTTTCATTAAATTGATACTCATAATAATTCGAGAAGTTAAACGCACCAATTCCGATATATGGATTGGATAAATAATATTTAAAAGCAGCTTCCCATAATGTAAATCTACCACTTCCATTATCATGGGAAAAATCAGAAATTCGTTTATTTAATATGTCATCTAATTGGCCCCCCATTACACTATTCGATAAACTAAAAATAACTACACTAAACAATACTAAACTTATAATTATTTTTATTTTTTTAGCGAAACTAGACATACATATATATACAAAAATGACAAGCACAAGCGCTAATATTCCCCCTCTTGAAAAGGTTAATAGACTCGTCGTAACACATAAAATTAACCCTAAGATGTTAGTGATATTTTGCAAATTCGTCATATAGTACATAAAAAATATTGTATTATAGAAAATAAAAATGTTAGGATCATCTAGCAATCCAATTAACCGTGGATATCCTCTATCAACTAATAATCCAGCAAAAATTTCTCTCTCTTCTCCACCGTATAAACTAAAGTATTGTAAACCGATTATATAGAGTAGTAGACTTACAACATTAAATACTATTCCTACATAAGCAATAGATGATTCAAGTACCACTATTTCAGTATTCCCCAATAAATTTCTCATTATAAAATAGCATCCTAAAACGAGTAGCACGCCAAAAATCATACGAATACTAGCATTTAAATACATAGAAAGAATTCCGCTTAAACAATAAATGAAATAAAACAGTAAAAATATAACTTCATGAAAATATAACTTTTGAATATGAAAGTCTTTAATTGTTAAACAAAAATATATGACTAAAAAAATCATATATATCTTCAATGAAAATCCAATATATAAATTGTATTTACTTAACATGACAAATAATATTAGAAGAATAATCCATCCCATTGATACTTTCATATTATTTTCCATAGGCTATATCCCCTGTTTCGTAATATAATCCTTTTTGCGTATTTTTCTTATAAAAGAAAGAAGAAGTTTTTTTAGCTCATAATCATATAGGAATATGGCAGCTACTACAATTAGTATATTAAGAACAAGCGCAATTAAATGATATGTATGCAATATATATTGCACTCCAATAAAGGTTACACCAAAATAAATTGTATACGGTATTACAATTTGGAATACAATTTTTTTCTTCACTACACTTACCGCTATATATCCCACTAAAGCGACTATTTCAAATAAAACCATAGCGTATGCCGCTCCTATCACTCCACCAAGACTACTAAAGCTATAAAGCATAACCCCACCTATCACCAATGCTACACACTGCACAACAGTCCTCTTATTTTGACAACCACTCGTCGTTAAACCGTCAGCAATGGCAATATTTAAACTTTGTAGCACAATAAGAAATGATAATATTTGGAGTGGTTCTACTGCATTCCTCCATTCTTCATGAAAAAATATAGAAATAAAGTATGGTGCTAAATGATATAAACCGATCGTCATACATATTCCTACAATCGCCATTGATTTAATTTGAAGTAAATTTAATTTCGTATGCTCTTCTATATTATTCTGGTTATAATGCTTAAAGAGCACCGGAAAAAATGCACCTGCAATTACCCCTGGTACTTGATATAAAGCTGCCGGCATCCGGTACGCCACTGCAAAAACACCTACCATACTTAATGGCAATGTATAGTTAAGCAAGATAGGCGCTAATTGTGGCGTACTCATTATTAAAAAACCGCTAATAATAAAGGGAGTTAATTGCCAAAATAACGCTTTATGAATTACGACTTTCATATTCATTTTCGTCTTTCTTCTCATGATATATATACTGAATAAACCACCAATCATATACCCAAAAGCATATAAGCGAGCTGTTACATACACCGGTAACTCTCCGAAAATACAAAAACATGTAATTATAATGACAACTGATGCTGATACAACTTTTATGAGCGCTATATACTTCATACGTTCCGTCAGTTGAAAATAGGCAATCCCTATGTTTTGCCAAGTTAATCCTATTAACATGAAAAACATTACGTTTATCATCATATAAATTAAATTTTTATCCGCATACATATAATGAATAGCAATATAACCGATGATAGAAATAAAAATAAGTAGAATCATCCTTATTTTTATATACGATGATAAAATCTTCTCTAAATCTGCTCCATCCTTTGCCCCTTCTCGAAGAAACGTATTACTAAGTCCTAAGTCTGTAAAAAATAACATAACAAACGTCACTGCTATGGCAACACTAAACATCCCATAATGTTGTGCGTTAAAAAAGTTTGCTAAAACAATTAAACTGACGGCCTGAAGAAGGTTAGCTAAAATCGTACTATAAAATAGATGGATAATATTGCTTAGAATAGATCTACCCATACAAGTTCTCCTTTGCAAGTAACCTACTTACATATGTTGTTTGTTTACATATATATTTATCTTGCACCATTACCGTTCAATACAATTAAAACGGTTTTACATAAAATACGGATGTCCATCCGAAATGTTTTCATTTCAATATACTCCATGTCCAGCCTCAACTTTTCCTTTGGATCAAGATTATACCCTCCATTTATTTGTGCCCATCCTGTTAATCCTGGTTTTACTATTAAACGTTCCTTAAATTCTGGAATATACGCATCAAACTCATTATAAAAAAACTCTCTCTCTGGTCTAGGGCCTACAAAAGACATATCTCCTCTTAAAATGTTTAAGAGCTGTGGTAATTCATCAATTCTCGTTTTTCTTATAAACAATCCAACTTTTGTAATTCTTTGATCATGTTCTTTTGCCCATTGTGGTCCGTTCATTTCAGCATCCTTTACCATCGACCTTAATTTAAATACATTAAACTTCTTCCCGTTTATACCTAAACGTTCTTGAAAGTATATTGGAGCCCCTGATGTTTCTAAGGTAATCATAATACAAAAGAACAACATAATTGGTATTGTTAATAGTAACAATATGATTGAAAATATAATATCAAACAAGCGTTTTACACTTCGATTCAATATGCTAGGCTTTTCTTGAGCCGGAATCGTATACAACTTGGCTTGATTTGTTTCACGAATCATGGATCGTTACCCCCACATTCAAGAATATAAAATTATACCTATTAATTCACATTCTTTCCTATTTATATCCGCTATTACTTTTTGCACTGTACGTAATGAATCTTTTTGCTTTTTAACTGCTAAAACCACTCCATCGCATTTCCCTGCAATAATGTGCGTAGCAGGAAGTTCAAATACTTCAGAAGAATAAACGAAAATGTAATCAAAATCTTCTTTCCACTTAGCAATCGCATTATCAAATTCATCCATAGCAACTAAAGGCGTCCCTGTATGTACTGTTTTTTTTGCAGGAATACAATATAAGTAATTAGACAAATTACTAGAAAAAGATTCATAATTGCAGGAGGAAGAGCTTATTATATCGTTTACTGTTATCATGTGATCACTTTGTAATAATACATGTAGTTTAGGGTCAGAAAAATTCACATCAATAAGTAACACCTTTTTTTTCATTTCCGCAAACACTAGACCCATATTTACTATAAGCGAGGCAACAACACCTCTGTCCTTCGTTGAACTAACTGTGAACAGTTGTTTTCCGGATTTTTTCAGCTCGTGATACACCGTATAAAACTGCTCTTTCATCAGATCATCATGCAAATTGAATGGAAGCTGCTTCTTTGTCCTAAACATCGACATGTTCACCTCGATATATAGATGATTTTTTATCAACCTCTGTAGGTTTCTTTTTTCTATTTGGTTCCATATTTATGTGACCAATAACAGAGACTGTTGTTATTTTCTCTAAATCTTGTTCCGTGTATATACGTTCATCAAAATAATCTTGAAATACAGCTAAACCTATCCCAACAAAAAAACTAACAATTAAAGAAATAGGAATGATCAGTTGAAATTTCGGAAACAATTTTTCAGCCTGTTCCTGTAACTCAGGATCAGTTAATACTTTCACCCCTTGTACATTTGTGTACTGTTGAAAGCTTTTTTGTGATTGCTCTGCCAATGTCTTTACAATGTCTTTCACGATTTTCGGATTGGAATCTTTTACTGTAACAGTTACAATTTGTGAGTTGTCCGTATTCACAACCGAGATTTTTTGTGCTAATTCATAACTTGATTGCTCTAATCCCAAAGTTTTTTTGACTGTTGAAATAATTAATGGGCTTTTTAAAATATCAACATACGATGTTACTAGTTGCTTATTTTCTTGTGTTTTATTTGTTGAATTTTCCTTATTAAACTCATCTAAATTCCCAACAAGAATTTGCGTTGAATATTGATATGACGGCTTTAAAACATACATAGAGATAAGAACTAAAGAAGCGGTTAAACAACACATCGTTAAAATAATCGTTACGAATCTTCTTTTCAGTAATTGTTGAAAATCTTTTATACTCATTTCTTGCTTCAATTATTTCACCGCCCTTTTCTGAATAACATCCTGCAATTCACTCTTTACAGATAACCCTTTCTCTCTTCTATCCACTTGTTTTGTTACATACTTTCCGACTCCGAATGCAAATTTTTCTACATATACATACGAAAGCATTGCAAGTATAAACGAAAAAACAAGTGAAAAAATTAAAATAATAGGCAACGGTAATATTTCATGGAGCATGTATATAAGGGAAAACAACGATATAATATGGTATAAATAAAGACTGTAAGAAATCTTCCCCAAATATAACAAATATTTATTATGTAGCAAGGACGACAAAGTTGATATTGACAAACTTAATATGACAAATAAACATGCACTTATCGCCACTACGTAGTCTCGAAATATAAAATTATTGAGCACTTTAATTTCTCCTATAAGCCCTTCATACATAAAAAGTAAAATCGCAAATAAAAACCATGCAATTTTTGTGTTTTTAGTACAAATACTATAAAAAACTATTAAATTATTTTTATACTTCGCAACTAGTGCTCCTAGTAAAAACAGTACTGTGTAATGCAATGTTAATGCATAGCTTGTTAATGTTAAGCCCGAGCGAAACAAAAATAATATTACGACAGAACATATACTAAAACTAAACAATAATAGTAATGAACACCTTAACGTTTTTCGTAAGCAAATCATCAAAATTAACGGGAAAATTATTGATATTCGCATTTCATGGACAAGTGACCAAATCACACCGTTATATGCATCTGTATTATATTTCCCAACCAATAAAATATGTTGTGCGATTAAGCTTGAAGAACTTTCAATCGTCCACGAGCGATTAAACCATTCACTTAAATAAGAAATACCATATTCACTAATTGTAATCTGGCATACAATAGCTATAATTATTGCCACAATATAAGGAATATATATTCTGCATATACGTTTTAAAAGGTATGACCCATAGCTACTATAGTTTTTTTGAATAGATTCATACAAAACAAATCCGCTCAAAACAAAAAAGATAATAACTGATTCGTTACCACTACTAAAAATTAGACGAGCAGGCGTTTCTTTTAATAGATACACAACAAATGGTTTATTATCTTCATAACTGTAATTTTGAAATGCTGAAAAAATCATTAAATGATGACCAATCATTACTACTAATGAAGAAATCCCTCTTATAGAGTCCAATTCTTCGTATCTTTTCATCTTTTTACATCAACTCCTAATGAAATGATAATAATCATTTCAAAGCGACATCTTTATTCATATTCCTCTCCTTTCTTTTCATTCCAATTTTTCATATTAAAATGATTTTATAGTATAAATTTGAGTGTATTGTAACATTTTTTGTAATATTTTGAATAGAAAATCTCAAAAATTGGTATATACCAATTTCAACCTCGAAAAATGAGTAATATTGATAGAAAAACGCTATAAAAATATCTTGCATATTTACAAAATTAAAGAGCTGAATAGCGTTTTTTCAATATAAAATAAAAAAGATAGCCTACATAGGCTATCTTTTTTATTTTATTTAATTACTGGCACCACTATATGCTACATGTCGTTTCTCAATTCTCTCTTCAATTTCTTTCATATTTTCTTTATTATTTAATAGTGATTGTTTATTTTCAATTAATAATTGTTTAAAAGATTTTCTCACTTTTTTTCTCATTTTCATTGTCCTCCTTGGGGGATGGTTTATATAAAAGATAAAGAATTATCTGTGTGTTCTTATAATAATTGATTGTTGTGAATTCTATTTGAACTTCATATGAAAATCTCGTTTATTTTCTGACAACTTTGTGAACACGAAAAAATGATTATCTAAAACTATGTTGAAATTAATTCACTTCATGATAAAAGTTATTATTTTCATCAACTTTTATCATTATATCTTGTCGAAATATTTATATATTTAAAATTGAGTTCGACATAATTTTATTTATTATCATACTGTTTACAAAAACAAAAAGAAGGTGTCACCAAGTCAAAGTTCGACTTATGCAACATCCCTCTTCCCAAACTATTTATAGCATATTTATTAATATTTCAGGTCTTCCCCAATTCATTTCTTCACAAACAAATCTAAGTTTTTCTTCATCCATTGTGTGTAATCCTTCTTCTAGTGAACATGAAATTGGAACTTCACAGTGAATTTGTGCTAATTGTAACGAAATATTTAAGTTCTCTAAATCACTTTCAATCTTCGTACGCTGCGCTTTTGTTAATGATTCTACATTTTCTAGTACAGCGGATACTGTTCCGTGCTCTTGAATAAGCTTATACGCTGTTTTTTCACCGATACCTTTTACCCCTGGATAATTATCACTTGTATCTCCCATGAAAGCTTTTGCATGGACGATTTGCCACGGCTCTACGCCTTTTTCTTCCATGATTTTCTCCGGTGTGTAATATTCGTAATTTCCAATTCCTTTACGCAGAAGCATGACTGTAACGCTCTTATCAACAAGTTGAAGTAAATCCGTATCACCTGTTAAAATATAAACTTCAGCTTCATTGCAATATTGTTTTGCAAGCGTACCGATACAATCATCGGCTTCGTAGCCTTTCATACCGATAACTGGAATGGATAATTTTGCAGTCATTTCTTGCACTAAATCAAATTGAGGAATTAATTCTTCTGGTGGCGCTACACGATTTGCTTTATAATTCGAGAACGATTCTGTTCTAAATGTCGTACTTCCCATATCCCAGCATGTAACGATATGTGTTGGTTCGATCGCTTGCGTAGCTGTTAACAAGTGTTTCATATAACCATGAATCCCGTTCGTAGGGGTTCCATCTTGTCGTTTCATAAATTGTCCGTAGACACTTGTTGCGTAAAAAGCACGAAATAATAGTGCCATACCATCAACTAATAATACTTTTTTCATAATTCCTCTCCTATTAAAAAAATAATAACCTCACGTTATCACGTAAGGTTATATAAATAGATTACCATTCTACGTTTTTGCTCAACTTTGTCTATTATACATTGTTTTTGTATATTTAGCACCATTAACACATTAAGACGTTCTACTACAACAAGTATGCAATATGCCTGAATACGTATTTTTTCCAGTAGAAACAACGATAGCTTTTGCATTTCCACTAACGATATGCGAACCTTTAAAACATACATTTTCAAGCTCAAGTGGATTATAATCTTTCATCCGTTTTAATGGAATAAATCGTTTACGTTCAAGGTGATAGCAGCTCTCAAACTTCTCTATATTCGCTTCGTTTCCCGTTAACACAGACTCATTCACTAATAAATCATCTGCATAAATAATACGTACATCAGCTGGCACAGCATCTCCAGCCGAAAGAAAAATCATATCTCCAGGTACAAGTTCTTGCACTGGTATCTCCATCATTTTCAGTTCACTATTTAGCCCTGTACTACTAGAACATTCTACTCTAGATACAGTAATCGTTTCACGTTGTAATTCATCACACACACGTTGTTTTGAAAAACCTGGAATCATGCCACCAAGCTTCATCATTACTTCTGCGAGAAGTGCTCTTTTTGAAGTTAGTTCATTTCGGCCATATACTTGAATACGTTTTTGCGCCTCTTTCATTGATAGTCCGTCTCTTGTTGTTTTAAAATATGCAAATACAGATTTTACATCTCTTGTTGCAATTTCAATTAATAAATCTTTATTTTTTTGGAGCATTGTTTGTTCTTTTATTGATTTTTTACTTAGTTTATATGACGTGTTACCCACAGTTTTGTTTGCATATAACATATTATCGTCTCCTCCTTTACAACATAGGAAGAAACGCTTTGTTTCTCAATTTATCCACTTTACTGTGAAAGTGTCTCGCGTTTTATAAACGCTACATTATGATAAATATAGAGGGAGGAACAAATCGTTTCCTGCCTACATCATATATTTTTGATTTGAAGTATATGGGTAACGGAACCGAGTCAGAATTTGACATGCTCCTCACCTCCTCGTTTAATTTTATAGTTTATACTATGAAATTACTCATAGCTTGGTAACAAAAAAGGCCCCTACCCTTAAGAGAGTAGCGGCCATTACATACACAAATAAACGATTTCTAATATAATTAGAAATCTACGGACCTCTCCCTCACCGAGTTTTAGCACTGTATAGCATAGGTACATTACCAGCTACGTTAAGAAAAACCTTAATTCGATCATTCCTGTTGACCCATTGGCGTCTCTCGACATTTTTGGGCAGTAGCATTTCTCTATACAGGAGCCTCACCTAACAGAGACTTATTTTCATTACATTGAAAATGTTACTCTTATTTAAAATAGATGTCAACCGTAGCCTACAATTTTTTCAAAAGGTATGGCAAACTAACATATATAAAGTGTAACTTTAATCAGTGGAGGTTTTGTTCATCCCCCACTGATTATTAGCCCTCACCAATCGGGCTTTTACGGGATAAAATAAAAAACTTTACGTTTAAACGTAAAGTTTTTAATAAGTTATACAACCAGCAATTACAATCCCAATTGAAATTGATAAAAACATAAGAAAAAGACCGACTGCTTGATTATCTTCTTCGAGACTTTTGTTTATATTAAAGCGTGGTGTAAGCCACTCAGCTAAATAAAAGACGATAATTTGAGCCAAAATCCCAACTGCTCCCCACGAAATCATATCAAGAAGTGAAATTGAATTAGCTGCTGTCGAATATAAAACAACAGCTAACCCAAGTAATCGTCCTCCAAGCACATAGCTTACCGCCTTATTTCCTTGAGCCATTAACTTAAATTCCTTTACTTTCGTTGTCACTTCCATCAAGAACAGACCTATACATAAAAGGCCGAGTGTTACTACTAAATATAATAAAAAATTAATCATTTTTTCCCCTCCTTTTTATACCTACCGGTAAATAGTACGATTCATTTCCTGTAATCTTTTCTCCCGCACGAATACCGATACTACTCGCTTTTCCAGCAATTAAAAACGAACCAAACACATATGACAGTTTCTCGATCCCTTTTTCTGTTTCCAAGGATACGACTGGCAGTTCGATATACTTTTGAAATATCGGCAGTGACGCTTTATATGTTTGGTGTGCATTTTGAAGCATAATATTTTCGTCTTTATCGCGAATCGTAATTGTATCTCCTTCTCTCCCAAATGAAGGTTTTTGAACGAAAGAACCTTTTCCTAAAAATAAATCTGGTTCTAAATATGTAGGTAACATATATTCTTTAATCCACTGTTGTTCCTCATTTGTATAAAAGGCCTCTTCTTCTGCTAACCCCCAAATAAGACACTGAATTGATTTTGGTTGAAGTAAAAATGCTGACAAAGGATTTATTATAAAAAGCTTTCCGGCTTTTACAAGTTGTAACAGTTCCACACCTACCAAATCTCCTGTTTCAGGATCTTGATCCTCAATTAAATCTTCTATCGGATATGTTTGGCGATATAAAACATCAATCTTCGCCCCATCTTTATCGACTAGAGCATCCTTTGTAATTCTAAGTTCTGACATTGGCACTACTTTATTTTCAACATGGCATAGCTGACTTAAATACATAGTGGTATTCCAATCCTCGATATGTTCATGATGTGCTGCAAAAACAACATTTGGATTATCTAATCCCTTTGTCGCTTCCATTACTGCTTTCGTTACACCAGAAGATAGCAATCGTTCTTGATCCGAGTTTGGATCATCATAGCCTAGATTTCCACATACTTTCCCATTCATTTGAAAACATTCCACAATAAAAGTTGGTGTATCACTATTAAACTCAAGCATTTTGATTTTGTTATCCTCTGTTACAGCAAAATCAAATCGCGAAATTACAGATTCAGGATAGAGCCCTTTCATTCTAATGAAAGATAAACTCGCGAATGGAAAGCCAAGATCTAGAAGCTGTTCGTCACTTAAATTACGCAGCAGTCTAGCAGTCTTAAAAAATATTTTCCCCATTCGTTCAGTCGCTAAGTGTAATTGGTCCAAAGTCTGATTTGTTATAGAAAAAACATGAAACAAACTATACTCACATTCATATAAATCCGACCAAAAATCCGGATATTTTAAATAAAATTCTTTTCGATCCCTTATGTATTGCGACATATTTTAGCCCCCAAATCCTCCCTTTGAACCGCTTCCAATTCCACCTTTAAATTCAGCAGACGATTGATACGATTTAAACGCCGATGAATTTTTAAAAGTGGATTTATTTTGATAGTATCGCCCACCATAGAAATAATGCCCACGATAACCTGAACTACTATCATCACACTGCCATACCCCAAGTTCATCATCCCAATCCCAATCAGAACAACTATTATCATTTGGTTTTGGGGGAAGATCTTGTGCGCAACCAAATAAAGTGCCAGTCATTAAAGACGTTACGACACCACCTACTAGCCATTTCGTTTTTGTCACCTTCGCACTCCCCTTTTTAAATTCTATTCCTATTATATAGGATGGCATGATAAAGTAGAAGAAAAAGGAAGAAGAGGGATTAAATGCGCTTAGAATATCGACTTAATGATGAAACGAAAGGGTATCCTGCTTTATGGAACTACGCCAATATTTCTAATTCTGAAATTATCGCACGCATGACTTGTGAATATTTTATTAAAGAGAAAAATACTTATGTTGTTACTGCAACTTCGGTTGATCCAGACGGAACAGCAGTTATTTATATTCAAAAAGAAGTTTTCGCAAATGACCCTTCAGACCCTACATACTCCTACATCGGTTTTGAAATTAGAGAACTAAGTGAAACGAGTTCAAACATAGTAGATAGTCAAGATGTATGGAACTATGAAGAAATTTTACCATCTCTTCATTCAGATATTATATATATTCAGCGAGACGGCATGTCTATGGAGTTCTCCTTAGATTCAAGAGAGATTGATGAAGACAGAAAGTGCTACATTTATTACGGAAACTTCACAGGTGAATCAAGATAATATTGATATATCTATGCAACAAAAAAACCTTACGTATAAAACGTAAGGTTTTTATATAGCCCCACATATGCCGTTCTCTCTAGATGTCCATAAACCTGCTCTCACAGGTGGATGCTCTCACAAATGTTTGTAACTTCCTTCTTAAAAAGATGGCATGTTAGCTACATTTAAATATTGAACTTCCATATTAAACTTATTGGTTTAAGACATGCATAAGCTACGTACACCGTAGGAATTTTATATAAGGTTAGTTGAAATAAGACCCCCGCACGTGCCGCTCCTCGTAAATGTCCAAAAACCCGCTACTCGCAGGTGGATGCCCTCACAGTTACCGTACATCTTCCTCCACAAGGAAGGCTTGATGATGGTCGCTAAATATTGAGCTTCCGTATAACTAACATCGGTTTTAGACATAAATAAGTTACGCACA
This sequence comes from Bacillus sp. BR3(2024), assembly GCF_039134555.1. Classification (NCBI taxonomy): domain Bacteria; kingdom Bacillati; phylum Bacillota; class Bacilli; order Caryophanales; family Bacillaceae; genus Bacillus; species Bacillus sp. BR3(2024). The sequence goes on along the minus strand of NZ_CP152433.1, from coordinate 1,480,946 downwards.
CCGCAGGATGTATTATTTACTTGTCGTTATATTATCACATTGTTTCTAATGTGTAAAATACAAAGTTTTTCGAGCAATCTCTTGCTTGTGACCTTATTTTAATACAAATTATTTTTGCATGCAAGTGATTAATCTTCTTCTTTTGCAATTTGATTTTCTGGATAAGAAATCCAATCACTCCAGCTACCTGCATACAATTTTACATTTTGGAATCCAGCCAATTTTAATGCAACGATATTTGGACATGCCGTAACACCAGAACCACAATATACAATTGTTTCCTTATCTTTCGACAGATTTTGGAATCGTTCTTGTTGCCCAGCTTCATTCTTAAATTGTCCTGATTGCAACATTCCATCCTTCCAGAAATGGTTTACCGCTGTTGGAATATGTCCTGCTTTATGATCGACAAGTTCCTCTACACCAGCATAACGTTTCGGCTCTCTTGAATCAATTAATGTAACATCCGCACCTGCACGGATATTCTCTCTGACCGTTTCCATCGTTATAAGCATATGATCTTGTATATTAGCTTTGAATGTTTTTCGTATAGCAACAGGAATTTCCGCTGTTGTCGGTAGTCCATTCTCTTTCCAAGCCGGGAAACCACCATCTAATATATATACTTTCTCATGTCCTACATAGTTACATAACCACCATAAACGAGCAGCATTTGCACCGGCTTGACTGTCATACGCAATTACTGTCGTATGCTCATCAATACCAGCCTCCGAAAGCTTGTCTGCAAACTCCTCAATATTTGGTAAAGGATGGCGGCCACCATGTTCTGCTATAGGACTTGATAAATCTAAATTCAAATCAAAATATAACGCATGAGGAATATGTCCTTCTTCATACTTTTCTCTACCCCAATTAGGATTCGCTAAATCAAAACGACAATCGATTATACGGACATTCTCATCTTCTATATGCTCACGTAACCATTCGACTGTAACTATCATCTTTAACGACCTTCTTTCTCTTTCAAACGACTTACATACTCCATAACCATTTCTTCTGTAACATATTTACGCTGCAAGGTAACACCATTTTTTGCAAGATCATTAATTTGCTTCGTTACAACATTAATGACATCAACCGAAAATTCTTTCCCATTTGACGCAAGAGATACGGCAGCTTCAATAGCTGCTTCACGCTGTGCATCTAATTGTAAACATGCTTTTACACTTTCATTTTGTTTACGAGAATGTGCTGTAATTGCTTTATGTACTTCCATCTTCTCTTCCCCCTAAATAGTTATACGTTTTTATTCAATTCCATTGCAAGCCGGATCATATCACGACATACAATCCCATTTTCAATAATCTCTTCTTCATAATGCTTCGAAAAGTAATCAAAATCAATAGAAAAAATACGAAATCCACATTTTTGATATAAAGCAAATTGTGAAACACTAGAATTGCCTGTACCAACTTCAAGTTTTGACATACCATATCCTTTAGCAGTTTCTACAGCATGCCTTAATAGCTTCTTCCCAATCCCTTTTCCTTGTAAATGCTCTGCAACCGCAATATTCATGATTTCCATCGTCTTTGGCCTTGTTTCCAAAAGAACATATACACCGATAACACTCCCCCCCTGCTTAGCTACGTATGTTAATCCTCTTTGTACATATGTAGCTATTTGCCGTTCACTTGGATCAGCAAGTAGCAATAAAGACTTCGGTATAGCCTCTTTTGGAATACGTTCTATTACAACAGACATAAAAAATTCCCCCTTCTCTATTGTTCTAAACCCTCCTTGTCTACCATAAGTAATAGAAAGGAGGGATTCACCATGGACAACAATGAGAAAAAATGCAACGTCATCTCTATTGATGGAAAGAAGAAGAAAAGCGACACGTATTCCTATCCAAAATTAGTAGTTGAAAACAAAACATATGAATTTTCTTCATTCGTCTTATGCGGTGAAACACCAGATGGCAGACGACTCGTTCTTACTCATATGATTTCTACCGATGAATTTGCTGGATTTGTAAAATCTTTAGATACTGTACTGCAAAAGAAAATTGAACGAATCTTTTTCTCATAACGACTATATAACATAAATTTCTTTTTCAATCTCTACTAACTGCTTTTGCAATTGTTCTTTACTTTGTTCATATAGAGATACATCGATCGTTTCAGCCAATGCAAACAATATACTTTCATAATAGTTCATCACATCTTGCTGCATCACTTTTTGGAATAAGTTCCACTTCATATCCCACTCTTGCTTATAATGATGAACAAATAAATCTTTTTCATCAGCTACATAGTTTGATACGAACGGTTCTAATACAGATTTAGCGTCTTCTTGCATAAAAGCTTTGTCATTCTTTTCAAAAAAGCTTTTCTCATTTTTAAAATGTGCCAGTGCTTTTTTGAAATCTTTTATTTCAACTGAAGGGAACGGTTCTTTATGTGTAATATCTTTATATTCATACTCCACTATTCCATTCATAGAAATTGATTCATTTTCTACTTTACAGTTCACTACAATTTCGTCCTTTGCACGCTTCATCGCTTCGTCTATCCATTTTTCAAGGCGTAATGATGTCGCACGCATTTCTTGCAATAAATCATGCTGAATAAATGCTACTAATTCCATAACACACTGTTGCAATTGTGTTTTCACATTTCCATCCGTTCGAAGTGACGCCGGATTAATAAATTCAGTAAACACATCGTTATAGCGTAGGAATAGACGCTGTTGCACGTAATAAAGCAACTCTTTCACTTCATTTTGCATCGCCTGTTCTTCAGCAAGTACACTATATGATGAAATGATATGAAGTAGTTGATCACGCTCTGCTTCATATTTTTTCGTTTGCTTCTCTTTCTCTTCATTCCCCTGTTTTGCACCCTTTATCATGTTTACTAAAAGCTGATCTGCCCCTTGCAAAGCACCATATAGAGCATGCACAGAAACAAGCATTAAATCTCTCATCATAAAGGACGTAAATGATTCCTCAAACTTCGTAATCCCAGAGTTTTGTAAAATACCATACTTCTCTTTTTCAACATTCTTTCCTTGTTTCTCTTCAAGCGCACATAAACTTGAAATTGCAAATAAACGCGGATTTCTAATACCGTATTGCAGCAGCTGATCTGCGATATAACCTTTTACCATTTCAAGTTCTTCTTCAGACTCTGCTAAATCCGCCGCATTAATTAAGAAGAACATTTTATCAAGGGCAAAAGTATCCTTTACACGACCAAGCTGAATTAAAAATTCACGGTCAGCACGAGAGAATACATGATTATAATATGTTACAAATAAAATAGCATCTGCGTTTTTAATATACTGGAATGCAACATCCGTATGGCGAGCATTAATAGAATCCGCTCCAGGTGTGTCTACAAGCGCTACTCCCTGCCTTGTTAAAGCACAATCATAATAAAGTTCCATATACTCAACGAAGCATGATTTCTCTTCATTCGCTACATAATCAGAGAACTCTTCTAATGTAACTTGTACTTGTTCTCCTAAATAAGTAGAAACTGCATCATATCCTTTTTGTACCGCTCGTAAAAAGCTAAATGTTGTTTTTTGCTTCCCAGTTGGTGAAGGATATTTCATAACTTTATCAATTTGTGCTAACGCTTCATCTAACGTAGCAATCTCATAATGAAACAGCTTATAAACAGCTTTCATATCTTCTAATAACGCTTGCTTTGATTTAAACTGAACAATTACTGTTCCGTGTGGTTTTTCCTCTGTAACCGGCAAAATTTGATTAATCGTTGCCGTCGTCGGGTTTGGTGATACAGGAAGTACTTTCTCACCGAGTAAGGCATTGGCAAATGATGATTTTCCAGCACTAAATGCCCCGAATAACGCTACTGTAAATTGTTTTGTTTCCACACGTCTTCTTTTCTCTATTACCTCTTGCTGTACATGTTTCAGCGCTGGCAATGGCTCTAATATCGTTTCAGCTTTTTTCACTTTCTCTAATATCCGCTGAATATTTAAAGCCGCCGTTCCTTTCAGCTCTTCTTCATGAACCGCTACGTTATCGCTTACGATTTCCTGCTCTTGTAGTGTAAATTTCTCACTAACAATTTGCTTTTCCCTTTGCAATATCTCATCTATTTGCAGCCCTTCAGGCGTAGCAACATGATCGTGCCAAACATTTCGTAAATAGTCTTCATATGCCTCCAAATTGTTACTGTATTGTAATTGTGTTTCTTTCGCCGTTTGCAGCATCGTATATGTTTCAATCTCTTCTTCAATACGAGCAACTGCTTCTCTCACCTTTTGCTTTAAAACGACCGCACTTTTATCAAAAATTTGCTGCGCTTTTATAAAATAACGTTTCTTCAGTTCATTCGCTACATCCGCTGTATAAAGAAGTAAGTAATCACCTGTGAAACCTGCGCCTTGTTTAATTACTTCAGCCAACATTTCTGGTCCGAAAGCAATTTCTAACCCATATATGTCTTTCCCAATTTCCTCCGTGAACAATCCTTCTTCTTTTAAGAAGGCTACAATAAATTCCTTCACATGAAAATCAAGCTGCGTTTCAACAGTCTTTTGAAGGGCAGAATAAAACGCCTCTACACGTCTTTGTTTTTCTTGCTCCGTCTTTCCTTTCGCAAATAGCAAACCGACCTTAAATTTTGTTAATTTCGTTTCTAAATATGCATTTGCCAATTCTCTCATTTCAAACGGCATTAAATATGCGTTATCTAATATAGCTTGTAAACCTTTTATAAATTCATTTCTCACATAAGATTCTTTACTTGCCTCACGATTTTTCGCTTCCGTTAACTCTTCCTTCTTTTCAACTACCTCTGAAATAGAAAGTGGTGATGCTAACTCTTCCTCATATTTCAAGAGAGCTTTTTCATTTTCAGAAACAATAAACGAGAAATGTTCCCCCATTAAATATTCTGTTTCTCGCTCCATTCCAGTCCTTACATACTGCTCTTTTTCTTTCATAATAGAAGTAATTAACGCTTCTAAGCTTCTAATTTCATTATGTGGATGGTTCATCATTCGTAATGACGTATAATAAACACCATCTACTTCAATATCCCAGTTAGAGAATGATTGTTTTACACTATCTTTATAATTCTCAAACGATAATTCATTTTCTTTATGTTTATCTATTTGATTTACAACGAGATAAACCGTTTTATTACGTTGTTTCAATTCTTTAACAAATTGTAAATTCACTTCCGATTGGACGTGATTATAATCCATCATATAAAAAATGACATCTGCCAGATGAAGTGTCGACTCTGTCGCTAATTGATGGGCATCATCTGTTGAATCGATCCCTGGTGTATCAACTAACATAACCCCTTCAGGAATCGGCGCGTCGTTTCGATAAATATGAACACCAATTACTTCATCGCCGTCTTTACAAATTTGTTTTAATTCTTCTGCTGAATATGCACCGTCATATTCGTACTGCTCTCCAGATTTAACCGTTACAACAACACGATCCATTCCTTTTTCAATTTTGACAACGTTAGCGCTTGTCGGAATTGGACTTGTCGGTAACAACTGCGCTTTATATAGATGATTCATCATCGTTGATTTCCCTGCAGAGAAGTGACCGCAGAACGCTATCATAAGCTGTTCTTGTTTATATTTTTGAATTACCTCAAACAACTTTAAACTATTCTCTGCATCGCCGTGTTTTTGCCACTCTTCATAAAAACAAACAAGTTTTTTCATACCGTTTGTCTGTACTATGTTTGTCATCCCCTTGTTCCCCTTTATCCAAGATGTATATACTTTTCCCCGCTATTTGCGAGCTCATAACCAGTGAGAGTTACACCTACCCATTGATTACAGTTTCACTTTACTATCATACTAAATTTTCAGCATATTCTCATTAAAAATAAAAAATCCCTTTCATTCTTTTTACAAATGAAAGGGATTTTATGTCATATCACTCATTTTGCTGTTCCTACTCCATTTAAAACATACTTCGCAATAACTGCATATACAGCGACTGTACCTGCTACTAATGCATATACCATACTTACGCACCAACCTTTTTTTGATAATGATTATCACTTTTGAATACAGTTTATCATTAAAGAGAATCATTATCAACACTTTTCATAAAGAAAGCTCCTTATAAGAAGGAGCTTTACTGCCTGTTTTGAAAAAGGTTAAAACTTGTTGTGCACTCTTATTATATCTCATCCTACATAACTTAACAGTTTAAAATAATGGAAATATCCCCTATCCCCTCCACCTTACATTTCGTATAATAAAAGGGAATTACTTAACAAGGAGGAAAAAAATGACACAAAATCTCACACAAGGCGAGAGGATACACTCCATTGATATTATTAGAGGAATAGCTGTACTAGGTATTTTTCTTGTGAATTGGCCTGTTATCGCCGGGGTTGACTCACGTGATCTTTCAGGAATTTACGAAGGGATAGACAGCTACATTCGCCTATTTTACGATATGTTTATTCAAACGAAATTTTATACAATTTTTTCGTTTTTATTCGGATTAGGTTTTTATATTTTTATGAGTCGTGCTGAAGCGAAAACAGATCATCCAAAAATTTTATTTGTTCGCCGCTTACTTATTTTATTATTATTCGGTTTCTTACATTACGTTCTTTTATGGGACGGAGACATTTTACATACTTATGCGATTGCTGGATTTTTCTTATTTTTATTTTATAAGAGAGAACCTCGTACTATTTTAATATGGGCTATCGTTTTATTGAGTATTTTTCAATTCATTATGCTAATGGCTGGTATTACGGTTGCATTGGTACCAAAGGAAGAGCTAGGTTTTTCCTTACCTATCATGCCATTAGAAGACTGGCTGTCACAAATACAAAATCGTTTCCATGCATTTTACGCTGATGGAATTGGATTAAATTTACTTATGCTCCCAGAAACAGTTGGGCTGTTTTTACTTGGTTTATACGCCGGCAAAAAGGATATTTTCCGCCGCGCGAAAGAGTTAGATCCAAAGCTTAAAAAATGGCAAATTATTATGTTCCTTTTTACATTACCAATGTGGTTCTTCATGGTTCGTTACTTCTTATCAAAACCATTTTATGAACCAATTTATATGCAGGTCTTTACAATGTTTAGCGGAAAAACGTTATTCATATTCTACATTTTCACACTAATGCGTTTATTACAAAAAGAAAAATGGCAAACGTTATTACGTCCATTCCAATACGTTGGACGAATGGCATTAACAAATTACATCTCGCATACAATTGTTACATTACTTGTATTCGGGCTATTGTTTAAAAATGATTATCTGGCTCCACTATGGGTTGGACCACTATTCTGCATTAGTTTCTACACGTTACAAATCTTTATTAGCCGCTGGTGGCTTTCACATTACCAATACGGACCACTTGAGTACATTTGGCGTCTTGGTACTTACGGGAAAATGATGCCACTTAAAAAGAAAAGCAAGGTCTCATAACGAGACCTTGCTTTTTTACGCTTCTCTTACTGCACTTTGCATAGATACTGGCTCTTCTTCTACTTTCACTTTGCGCTGCGGCACCATATTAAATACGATATTTAAAAGTACTGCTGACGCACTTCCAAGTACAATTCCGTTATCTGTTAAAATACGAATGCTTTCTGGGAGTTGTGAAAATAATGTAGGAACGACTGTTACGCCAAGCCCAATTCCGACAGAACATGCAACGATTAATAAGTTTTCCTGTCTTCCGAAGTCAACGCTACTTAACATTTTAATACCATATGCCATAACCATACCGAACATCGCTAACATCGCACCGCCCAGTACTGATTTCGGAATAATTGTTGTAATAGCTGCGATTTTTGGAATGAAACCAAGTGCGATTAACATACCACCGCAAGTATAAATAATAACGCGATTTCTTACTCCAGTTAATTGAACAAGTCCTACGTTTTGAGAGTATGTTGTATATGGGAACGCGTTGAAAATGCCACCTAACACCATCGCTAATCCTTCTGCGCGATAGCCTTTTGTTAATTCTTTTTCACCGATTTTTTTATTGCAAATATCAGATAATGCAAAGTATACACCCGTTGCTTCTACAATCCCTACACAAGCAACGAGAATCATCGTAATAATTGGTGTTAATTCAAATGTTGGTGTACCAAAGTAAAATGGTTGAATACCGTGGAACCAATCCGCCTCTCCAACCGCTTGCAAACTTACTTTCCCCATAAACGCTGCAACGATAGTACCGAACAATAGACCTAGTAAAATAGAGATTGAACGAATAAATCCATCAAAGAAACGATACATAATGATGATAAATAATAACACACCAAATGCTAATGCTAAATTTTCAAGACTACCGAAATCCTTACTTCCTACTCCTCCAGCCATGTCATTAATTGCTGCTGGAACAAGTGTAACTCCAATTACAGTAACAACAGATCCTGTTACAACAGGTGGAAACAGTTTTACAAGTTTTCCAAATAATTTCGCAAAAATAACAACGAATAACCCAGCAGCAATAATTGCTCCATAAATTGAAGACACACCGTATTGTTTTCCAATCGCAATCATCGGTCCAACGGCTGTAAATGTACAACCAAGTACAACGGGAAGTCCTATACCGAAAAAGCGATTTGATAATGCTTGTAAAATTGTCGCAACGCCGCACATTAATAAATCAATTGAGACTAAATATGTTAACTCTTTTTGATTTAAACCAAGTCCACCGCCCACAATAAGCGGAACGATAATTGCTCCAGCATACATTGCAAGCATATGCTGCATACCAAGCGATGCAATTTTAAATGGATGCTGCTTCATCGTTTATTTCACCTCCGCAGTTTTTTGCTGTACAAATGTAACTGTGCCGTTATCAAGTGATGCAATTTCTGCTAGTGATTCAACACGAACGCCTTGTTCACGAAGCTTCTTTCCTCCATCTTGAAATGCTTTTTCAATAACAATTCCAATCCCTGCAATACTCGCTCCAGCTTGCTCTACTAAACTCATTAAACCTAAAGCAGCCTGACCGTTTGCTAAAAAGTCATCGATGATTAATACACGATCATTTTCATCGATATGATTTCGAGATAATGAAATTTCATTTGTTTCTTGTTTTGTAAATGAATATACGTTTGCAACGTACATATTATCTTGTAACGTTAACGATTTACGTTTTCGTGCAAAAATTACTTTTACACCAAGCTCTAATGCAGCCATAACTGCTGGTGCAATGCCTGAAGATTCAATCGTCACGATTTTTGTAATGTTCTCTTCTTTAAAACGTTTAGCAAATTCTTTTCCGATTTCTTGCATAAGTACTGGATCAATTTGATGATTTAAAAAAGCATCTACCTTTAATACGTCACCAGATAAAACCTTTCCTTCGTTCAAAATCTTTTCTTGTAATACTTTCATGTTTGTTCCCCCTCTTATGCAATAAAAAAACTCCAAAAGCCGCCACCACTCGTTACAAGTGAGAGACGCGCTTTTGGAGTTTCGCAAAAAAAGAATGCTAAACAAGCAATTATATTCGTCCTCACTCATAGTCAAAGTATTTACGGTACTTCGGTAGAAACTTGCAGGCCATATCCCCGCGATTATATGAGTGTAGCTAACTATTTATTTTATAGAAGGATTATAACGTACTTTTTATGCTTTGAAAAGCATTTATCGAAAAAACACGTACAAATTTTTAAAAACTACTATTTTCGTTCGAGTTTTGCAAACTCTTTCATTCCCAATTACAACTTCGTTAAAATGATTGGCCCATCTTTTGTAATCGCAATTGTATGCTCATATTGAGCTGATAATTTCCCGTCCATCGTTCGTGCAGTCCACCCATTTAAATCTACTTTAGAATATCGCATACCTATATTTACAATCGGTTCAATTGTAATTACCATTCCTTCTTGTAACTGAGGTCCTTGTCCTTGTTTCCCAAAATGAAAAATTGCTGGTTCTTCATGAATCTCTTTACCGATTCCATGTCCCGTAAAGTCTCTTGCAACAGAAAAACCTTCATTTGTTACATAACTTTCAATTGCATAGCCAATATCTCCTACATGGTTATCGATTATCGCCTGGTCAATTCCTTTATACAAAGCATTCTCAGCTACTAACAACAACTTTTCTGCTTCATCAGAAACTTTTCCAACTCTATACGTCCAAGCAGAATCTGAAAGACCCCCATTTAAGTTTACTACCGTGTCAATTGTTACAATATCACCCTCAGTTAAAGGAACATCGGCCGGAAACGCATGACACATTTCATCGTTTACAGATGCACATATCGCATATGGATATCCGTTGTACCCTTTCTGCTCAGACGTTGCACCATGCTGTTCTAAATATGCTTCAACAAACGTATTAATTTCTTTTGTAGTAATACCTGGTTTCATCATCTTCGCAATTTCTCTATGACATGAAGCAAGTAATTTTCCAGATTCATGCATTAACTCTATTTCATTTTTCGTTTTAATTATACTCATGCTGTCTCTCCTTACTAAACTTGCTATTTACTATTAAACTTCAATCATACACATCCTCTTCCAAAATTTCAAAACTTCCAATTACAAAAAGTATGATTTATTTCTGCATAAAAAAACAGAAGGAGATTCTTCTGTTTTTTAATCATTTTTACATATATAATTCATTTTCAAAAACTCAAAACAACTACCATTTGTTTTCTGTATAAACGTTCCAACTACTTCAAACCCTGCCCTTTTATACACTTTAATCGCTCTCTCATTAAATATAGCTACTGATAGTGTTATATACTTGCATCCATATTTTTCTTTACTAAAAGCTAGTATAGCGTTTAAGAACTGTAAACCAAATCCGTTCCCAGTTATATTAGGTCTCATTCCAAGACCAATATCAACCGTTCCGTCATTTATTTTACAAACAGTAAAATAACCAATGAGAGTGCCATTTTCCTTCACAGAAAATGTATGATTCCCTCTACTTTCATCATGTAAAAATTCAGCTAAATCTTCTTCATCTGCCTCTATATCGTAAAAGGAGTATTTCCCTTCATAATGCCAGTTGTATGCAATTTCTTCTGCTTCTTCTTGCGTCATTACTGTATATGTATAGTCCATTCTCCCATCCCCCTTTAAAAAAGAGCTGCAATTAAGCAGCTCTTTTTTTACAACTCATAAATCTCTTTATATTTCGCTTCTAAATAATCGGCTAAGTAGTTTGCATTTAAGCCTTCACCTGTTACATCTTCTAAAATTTCAAGTGGCTTTTTCGTTTTACCGTATTGGTGAATGTTTTCTGTTAACCATTTACGAATTGGTGTTACGTTTCCTGCTTCTAATAATGCATCAAAGTTCGGAATGTCTTTTAACATTCTTTGCTTAAATTGCGCTGCATACATGTAACCAAGTGCATAAGATGGGAAGTATCCAAATGAGCCACCAGCCCAGTGAACATCTTGCAATACACCTTGCGCATCATTTTCCGGCCGAATTCCTAAATATGCTTCCATCTTATCATTCCAAGCTGCTGGTAAGTCCTTCACTTGTAATGTACCATCAAATAATTCTTTCTCTAATTCATAACGCACCATAACATGAAGCGGGTATGTAAGCTCATCTGCTTCTATACGAATGAATGACGGCTTCGATTCGTTAATTGCATCATAAAATTCATCGACTGACATATCATCAAATTGACCATTGCTATACTCTTTTAATAAATCATAATTTTTCTTCCAGAATGATTTATTACGGCCGATAAAGTTCTCAAAGAATAATGATTGTGATTCGTGAATACCCATAGATGTACCACTGCAAAGTGGTGTACCTTCAAATTGTTCTGCAATATTTTGTTCATATACTGCATGACCACATTCATGAATCGTTCCAAAAACAGCCATACGAAAATCTTTTTCATCATAGCGTGTCGTAATACGAACATCCCCTCTATTTAATGTAATTTCGAAAGGATGCACTGTTTCATCAAGACGACCTGCTTCAAAGTCATAATTCAATTGCTTTAATAGTTCTAATGTAAAGTTCTTTTGTTTTTCTTTTGAAAATTGTTCCGATAAAGCACTTGTTTTTAATCCTTTTTTAGACTCAGAGATTTCTTTTACAAGCGGCACGATGCGCTCACGAAGTTGACCAAATACGTGATCTAAAACTTCTACTGTAATACCTGGCTCATACATGTCTAATAATGTATTATATTTATATGTTTCATAACCCCAATATGTAATAAATTTCTTTTTAAATTCAACAATTTTTTCTAAGTATGGGCGGAACATTTCGAAATCAGATTTTTCACGAGCTTCTTCCCACACACTCTCTGCTTTCGCTTCTAATTTCACATAAGCCTCATATTCAGCTTGTGGAATTTTTTTATTTCTATCATATTCTTTCCGACACTCTTCAACCATTTTCTTCGTTGTTTCAGAAAGTTTATCTTCACGTATTAAAGCTTCAAGCTCTGTTAAATAGTTTCCCATCTCATCTGAAGTCGACATAGCAAACACTTCTGACGAAAGCATACCAATTACTTCTGAACGCTGATCTACACCTTTTTTGGGTGCACCTGTTCTTAAATCCCAAAACATTAAACTTAATGCTTCTCCGTAATTTTGTATCTTCTTCACGTATGTTAAAAATTGTTTTTCTACTTCATATGTAGCAACTGTCATCGTATAAAAGCCTCCTTTTTCTACCTCAAATTTAATTCGACACAGAAACATAAATTCCTTTTATAATAGAAAAAAAGCTTGGCAAGCGCCAAGCTTTCTCCTTATAATTCTTTACCTTCTACTGGCAGTACATTTTTCACAGCTGCAACTACTTTCTCATCTTCTGAATCAGATAAGAAAATTGATATAGCACCTTTATCTTCACTTGTACGAATTAAACGCCCAATTCCTTGACGAAGTCGTAAAATCATATATGGTACATCTACATCCCAGAATGGATCATTTACGTGCTTACGTTTCGCTTCAAACACAGGATCGTTTGGAGGGAATGGTAAAGACCAAATAATAACGTGCGATAATGATGAACCAGGAATATCTAAACCTTCCCATAAATGAACCGCACAAAGTACAGTCTCTTCTTCATTTTGGAAACGAGAAACGAGCTGGCTAATTTCCTGATCTCCTTCATATAAGAACGGAACCGACATTTGCTCTTTACTTACATACTCTTTGAACGCTGCAAGCTCTTGCGTTGTACGGAATAATACAAGCGTACGTCCATTTGTTTTTTGTATATTTTCAAGTGTATATTGACACTTTCTTTCCCATTCATTTTCTTTCGTATGTGATAGTAAGTTTACTGTCATTTGCTCTTCGTAATCAAACGGTGAAGCAACTGAGAATGACAAGTAATCTTTTACCCCTAGGCTATTAGCTGTGAAAGCGAATGAATCGTTGTTCGATAATGTCGCAGAAGAGAAAATATACGGTATTTTCTTCGAGAATACTTTCTCTTGTAACACTTCTTCAACTGCACGCGGCATAATAACTAACGTGAAGGCACCATCACCTTCTTCACCCCAAGTAATTACATTTTTCTCGTGCATGAACAGACGAAGTGAATGTTCTAATACATCTAAATGCTCATCAACAATATTTAAATCATACGTGTTTACTGTATGCATTTCACTTTCGAATACTAATGCATCTCCAACTTCACCGATTTTTGCATAAAGTCGTTTCGCTTCAGCTGTTACTTTTTCTGTCACAGTAATTTCTAGACGATCAGAACCGGCAATTTCCTTTTTATTCTCTTGTAACACATCAAAGAATCGTTCAGTTTGCCAAATTGTTTCTTCTACTAAATGTGCAAACTCCTCACGAATATCGTTTTGTAGCAATCTCGTTAATAGTTGCTCCATCATCGTTTGCTTTAAACGGTATGTTAAAGCTTTTTGAGCTGCATATTCTACAAGATGTCCTTCATCGAATACAACGCAGCTACTTTCTGGTAATAATGGAATTTGCCCTTCACGCTTACGAGCATCGTACGTCCAAATATGATCCATATAGAAATCTTGAGAACAAATAATTAAATCTGCTGCTTTACGATAATGTTCACGAGAAAGAGTTTGTCCACAACGATGACGAGAATCACAAGTAAAGCAATCTTGGAAGTAATCCCAATTTACTTTTGACCATTCTTCGTCATTTAAAAGTGGAAATTCTTTTCTGTCACCATAGTGAGTAAAGTTTTGCATCGTACCATGATCGAATACAAACTGTGGTAACTCGTAATATACGTCTTCAATTACTTCTGGAGCTCGTCCACTCATAACATCTTCAAGTTTACGTAAGCATAAATAATTATCCATTGATTTTGCAAGCCTTACATCAACAGATAGCCCTAATGCTTCAGATAACTTAGCGATGTCCCCTTCTTCTTTCACAAGCTGCTCAATTAACGTTTCATCTGCACAAGCAATAATAGCTGGTTTCCCAGTATAACGCGCGTAACAAATTGCATATAGAAGATATACAATTGTTTTCCCTGTTCCTACACCAGCTTCTGCGAACATAACTTTCTTTTCTTGGAAAGCGCGTTCTAACTGAAACGCCATAAAAATTTGTTCATCACGCTCTTCAAAGCCTTTTTCCGGAAGGATGTCATAAAACACATCTCCAATCCACTCATTCAACTTATCATAAAAATTATCTTGTTTTCCTACTTCAAATGGTAATCTCTTCTCAGTAAACATCCTTAGCCTCCAACCAAAAAGTTTTTCTATAAAAAGATAATAGCAACTGCTACGCATATGTGTGCAGCCACTTTCCCCTGTTGCAATACATAGAAATTCACGAAAAAAAATTTTCCTTTCGAAAAAGGAAAATTTTCTTCTATATTAATGACTTTAAATACCGTTTATCAATCGCTGTTTCATGTGAAAGAGCTGACAAATATTCTTCTTGTGCTTTTTGTATTTCATCTACAATCGCACCTTGACTATCCACTTCTTTTCCGAGCTCATCATACGTACGGTGAATAGCTTTTTGAATCATTGATAATTGAAAATTATCCATATGACTTCCTCCTTTACGCATTACATAATAGCCAGTATATGCGCGCTAGAGGAGTTTTATACTATGAATTACGCGGTGGACGTTTTCCGAAGTATTGGTAGTAATCTGTACGGATAAATCCGTTAAACAGCTTACGCTTCTTCGACGCATCTTTTCCGTAACACTTCTCAAATGCTTCGTAGCTTGTTAATACATACGCTGACCATGTATCTAATGGGCGGAATACTTGTCCCATTTCTTTATACAGTTGTTCAACGAGTGCTTTTTCACTTAAACGTTCTCCGTATGGAGGATTCGTTACAACGTAGCCATAATCCTCTTTTGTTGTGAAATCTTTTACTTGCATTTGTTTAAATGTAATTAAATCGCCTAAGCCTACTTCTTCTGCGTTATCTTGAGCAACTCGAATCATACGATGATCAATATCTGATCCAATGATTTGTAATCGTTGATCATAGTTCGCTAAATCTTCAGCTTCTTGACGAGCTTCACGCCAGTTTTGTTTACCTACCCAGCCCCACTCGTCAGATGCGAAACCACGGTTAAATCCTGGTGCAATGTTTTGTCCAATTAATGCTGCTTCAATCGGAATTGTACCTGATCCACAGAATGGATCAACAAATGGACGATCTGGCTTCCAGTTTGTTAATTTAATTAGAGACGCAGCTAATGTTTCTTTTAACGGAGCTTCCCCTTGATCCATACGGTATCCACGTTTATGAAGCCCAACACCGCTCGCATCAATTGTTAATGTTGCAATATCCTTGAGCATTGCAATCTCGATACGGAATAACGGACCATCTTCTTCAAACCAAGTTGTACGTTTATATGTTGTTTTTAATTTTTCAACGACAGCTTTTTTAACGATACGTTGGCAATCCGAAACACTGAATAATTCAGATTTTAAAGATTTACCGATAACAGGGAATTCGCCATTCTCTGGAATATAATCTCCCCAGTTTAATGCTTTCGTTTTTTCAAATAGCTCATCAAATGTCGTTGCTTTAAATTCGCCAACTTTAATTTTTACACGGTCCGCAGTACGTAACCATAAGTTCGTACGACAAATCGCCTTTTCATCTGCTTCAAATGTTACTTTGCTGTTTTCTACTTGACATTCATAACCAAGATCGCGAACTTCTCGGGCAACTAACGCTTCAATACCCATTGCCGCTGTTGCAATTAAAGTAACTTTTCCCATTTGCATTCACCTCTTATGTATATTCAAACAATAATTAATAGCAATTGGTCCTATTAATTATTACATTTTACGAAAAATTTTCTCATTAACCATTTTAACTCATACTTTATAACTTCATACAAATAAAAAGCCCTCCTCTAACAAAGGAGAGCTGAGTTATTTCATAGTTGGTTCATAACGTTCTGTAAGCCATGTTCTGTTCCTTTGTACTACAAACGGCCCACGCCTCGTACTCCGGTGGCAATCATCTATCTACAGGTTATAAAACCTGTCCTTTCCCGTCGTTCATTTCCTTGGAAAAGATTCCCCTACCATTATTTGGGTTTCTCGCTCGTGGGGTTTACCTCGTTCCACTCCTATCATTTCTTCAAGGACTTCGTCACTGTGGCACTTTAAAGGTAGTCAAACCATATCCGAAAGGACTTAGGTTTTTTCCCTGCCGTTAAACCAGCCTTACAGCCAGAATACCCTAGCTTATGAATTGGCTAGGCACGAACACTACAGCCATCTCAGGCCGTGCGAGCATGGACTTTCCTCTACAACGTTGGCGTTGCAGCGATTACCCAAACGTTATGACATCCATTAGTATAGTGGAAACAAAAAGATTTTGCAACGTTTTTTTCTATGTAAAATGCTTAAACCTTTTCCCACCTTACATCATTCGTATAACTTACTTCCAAATACAGCTTTTTCTAAGTTAGATAAGCGTTTTAAAATATCCGTATTCGTGTTGTTATAAACCGGTTGTGCAACTGGTGTTTGTACAGGTTGTTGTGGAACTTGCGTTACTGCTAGTTTTTGTTCCTCTAATTCACGCTTTAAACGAGCATTTTGTTGCTTTAATTGCTCAAACTCTTTGTGGAAAGCTTCATAGTCTTTAATGATCATATCAAGAAACTTGTCTACTTCTTCTTGCTGATAACCTCTCATACCTGTTTTAAATTCTTTTTCTAAAATATCTTTCGCTGTTAATTTAATTTTATCCGAAATCATTTTCTTCACCTCAAATTTTTACCAAAACTTTCATTAACTAAATTTTTTCAGAAACAATGCTTTTTGTCAATCATATATACGAGTACTATATTACATATTACTCTGCATTATTCCACTGTTCCTCTTCTATTATATCTTGTAAATCAGAAAAAAGAATGAAATAACTGTGATAATTTTCTATTTCCCCTTTTTTCTTTGCTGATTCTACAATATATTTGGGACTTCCTGGTTTTTCTTCATCGTATACCGCTAAAAGCGCATCACTTTTTTCAATAAAAAATTGATTTTTTAATTTAAATTGCTCTGGGCTTTCATACTTCCGTTTCGTGATACTATCAACATGGTCTGCTTGAGAAAGAATAAATTCGTAATATTCACGATTATCTTCTTTCCAATTTTCTTCTTGTTCTAAAAACGGAGTGAATACCGCTAATTTTAAATCAGGATATTCTACTTGCATTTCAAAAACAACTTCAGCAGCCCATAATTCTACACCTAATTGGCCGCTTATTATAACCCATTCTAAACCATCTTCTACAAAAGTGATTAATTTACGGTGTAATGCTTTCTTTATACACTCCACTCCTGGATGATCATTTTTAAATATTCCAAGTTCAAATGGCTTATATCCTGTTACTGCAATAACTTTCATATCAACACTCCAATTACAAAAAAAGAACTAGCATTTCGCTAGTTCTAACATATCATTTACTTTTTAAATATTCCACCAACGTTTGGTCCGATATTTGGACCTACTGGTGATACATTGTTTGGTAAAAACGGTGATACATTTGGTCCTGGTCCAAACGGTGATACATTCGGTCCTGGCCCAAATGGAGATATTTGATGACCGTGGTGATGATGATGATGATGACCATGGCCACACGGTCCACATCCGCCACCGAATCCTGGGTCGATTGGGTCCACAACATTTACATTTGAATTTGTTTGTGGGAAGAAGTTTTGGTTTTTAATTTGTTGATGATGTACATGTGTTGTATGTGTTGGGAAAATGTGTGGCACCACCGTTGTTGAAAAAGAGTGTGTTACGCATTGTTTCGTCGGATGAATGACAGGAGCAGTCGTACAAATAGGTCCTGTAGGCTTATGCCCTCCAAAGCAAGGATGACAATGATGCATAGTTTTTTCTCTCCTCTCTCGTTAAAAAAATCTGATTACACTTTACAGTATGAGAAAAGAGAGAAAGCCGTTTGTTATATATACCCATTTATTACAAGGAAATTTGTCTAGTCCTTTATTTCATTTACATTGTTTTTATAGACAATCCTTCAACATCACTTACCAAAAAAGCCTCCAACTTGCTTTACAATACCTGTCACTTGATTCATCGCATTCATCATTTGTCCAGCTGTATTCATCATTTTATTTACATCATAGTTACCATCTGATGTTTTAAATTGAGAAACAAAACTAGAAAACTGACTTGGCTGTTGTTGCTTTTGCTTACCCTGCGTCGGGTACGGTTGTTTTGGTGGATAAAACATCGCTTGTTGATTAGCATACGGAGATGGTGGTGGCATATAATATTGCGAATTCATATAAGGCTGCTGCTGTGGTTGATTCATGTATGGTTGCTGAGCTTGTGATTGTTGAGCTTGATTCACATAAGGTTGCTGCTGTTGTGGTTGTTGAGCTTGATTCACATAAGGTTGCTGCTGTTGTGGTTGTTGAGCTTGATTCATAAAGGACACTTCAAACGGTTGATAATAATTTTGATTTCCATAATAAGGCTCGAAAGGATACATATTATACCGTAAATATGTATCCTTATTATATTGGTACATATTTTGCTGTGCATATGGATTCGTTTGCTGATATAAGTTAGGTTGTTGAAACATGCATTCTCTCCTCCTTCACATAAGTTTCTACATATATAATATGTACCTATAAAATAATATGTGTGATGGAGTATCTGTCTATTTTTGTCGGAAGTTTAAATTTTTAAAAAATTAAAAAAGAAAACCCTTCCATGCTATGATAATGAAGAAGAAGATTCTCATGGGGGAGGAATCAACATGGTATTAGGGGATTTAAAACAAGCGTTTTCTCAAAAAAAGGGGTATTACACAGAGAATGCAAATGAATTATTAGACTTTGCGAGACATTGGTATCTCGAAGGAAAAATATGCATATCAGATTATCGAACATTAATAAAAGAATTAGAAATAAACGGCGCAACAAAACCTACAACAATGACAGAAGCATAAAAATAACAAGAGGGCTCTCCCTCTTGTTATTTACATTGCTCAACTATATTTTGCAAAGTATACGAAATGGCTTGGTGTGTTTCAAAGAATCGTTTACCTTTACCTTTATTTACAAAGCATTGCAACACATTCGTTTGTAAATTATCATATACTTGATCAATTTGCTGTACATGTATATATTTTGGCTTTTCTTCTTTAATCCACTTATAAGCTAATTCTTTCCACTTCTTTAATTCCTCATCTACCATATCTACAAACGGTTTCATATCCTTATAAAAGTCGTATTCGGTTAGTTCTCTCTTTTTTACATTCGCTTCATTATTATACTGCATGAGTTTTTCTGAAGACTGTATTAATGCTTCATTCTTCATTTCTTTCCCACCTTATTATGCACTCACTACGACGTTTTGAAATGTCTTTACCCAATTCCCTTTCTCTTCGTGATGCACTAATTTATTTTCCATATGTTCAATATGCATTTCTGTTATTTCTATCTTATTGCATATTTTTTCACTCGCATCCTTTAATGCATGATTCATTCTAATCCCTATATTCATTTCCAGCAAATCGAGAGAACTTAACATTTGATCCATTTTTTTCATTACATCTTCCTTCTGAACCATCGCCATATACAAAACGCCTCCTTCTTTGCTTTTCCTTTGTCATGTAATTTCGCCGAATGATTCACCACTCCTGCCCACATGACAAAACTAGTTGTTATTCGTCAAAGAAATCATTTCGTATGTCATTTATAGAAATGGTAACAATACAAAAAGGAGGTGTATTACAATGGCAAAGAACAAAAATGAAAAAAAGAAAAACCAAAACAAACAACAAAATAAACCCGAGACTGGCAATCCAAAGCTAGATGGTCCAAACTTCCCTGCTACATAAAGCGAGACTTTATTACGAACAGTTAAATTTCAAGTCACCCTTAATCTCCTACTAGCATTACGTTTTGAGATTAAAGTTGTAGCACACATAGCAGGATTGTTTCAAATTAAGAAGTCCCGTCTTCAAAATGGAAGACGGGACTTCTTTTTTATTATATCATGAACTCATCCATCCTTTTAGCAAAACGATTTGCGATAGATAGCCTATAGATTTGTTCTCTCTTTCTTCTATACCATTCTGTTATATTAACTTCCCCTTTAGGTTCTTCAGGTACAAATAGCACATTCATTTTCATATTTGCACAAAACCAATCTCTCATTTTTATTTCTTCATGCAAAATAACAGGATAAATATCTCTAAGTGTTGGCGTATAAGACTTTCGAGTTTCCTTTGCGTAAACTTCATAATCTTCTCTAGACCCAGTATGTGTAGTTTGCAATGCAAACTTATAAAACGAACCATTATAAATTGGATGAAACAATAACCATGCTAATTTTTTTCCTAGTTCTATGCGCTGTTGTAACGTTTCAAATTGATAAACCGAAAATCCATACATTCTTCCTTCAATTGTTGGGAAGATAACTGCACTAATATGAAGTCTTTCTTGCACTTTAAAAAGTGCAGTATGGAATACATGTTTTTTAAAATATGTGTTCTCAATGACTGGTTTTTGAATTTTATTTTGTTCATTTATAATAAGCGCTGTCATAAGCCTATTCATATCTCTTCTTTCCCAGAAAAGTAACCATTCTTTTTCCATAAAAATTGATACGTTGAAATATTGCAACAAATGAAAGAGAGGTGCACGTCTCTTCTTACTTTCCTCATACAATAATAGCTGAGGAAATGCATCTAAAAAAATAATCCAATTAGCCTGTTCGTACAGAATAAATAAATGTTTTTTTACTGTTCTAGGTAAAACAGTAGCATAATATCTCCCTTCTAAATCAGTCATATTCCAGCCCGCATTTCTCGAAACCATACTCGCTAAAAAGGCCCACCTGATTTCACTATTTCTTAAATAATATTCTTGATAAGATTGTGTCCGAGAAATATTGTCCACATTAGCTATTTCTGTTTTCTTTTTAATATTGTGAATGATTGCTTTTTCTTCCTCTGTACAAAAATTTTTTTCTCGATTTTGTTTCATTTTCATATAATCATTCCATGTAAACATAAATAAGTCATCATACCTTTCATCAAAAAGGTCACATCTTTTTTCATTTTTTGATATAATCACCTTTGTAAGTAATTCTTAGCAAGTTGGGGGTGGACACACTATGACCATTCGTTACCCAAATGGAAAAAGGTATAATCAAGCTTCACAACCTCAAAAAACACCTATAAAAACACATACTTATAGTAATAGAGGTATGTCCCTTGAAGAGGAATTAAATGAAACAAATCAATATTACTTAACCCATAATATTGCATGTGTACATAAAAAGCCTACACCTCTTCAAATTGTAAAAGTAGATTACCCCGCTCGAAGTGCTGCAGTGGTAAAAGAAGCGTATTTTAAACAACCTTCTACAACAGATTACAACGGTGTATACAAAGGGAAATACATCGATTTTGAAGCAAAGGAAACAAAAAATAAAACTAGTTTCCCACTTCAAAACTTCCACCTTCATCAAATTGAACATATGAAGCAAGTGGTTGCTCATAATGGAATTGCATTTGTTATTATTAAATTTACACTTTTTGATGAATTTTATTTACTAGATGCAAAACATATTATTGCATTTTGGAATCGTCAAAATACTGGTGGACGCAAGTCGATTACGAAAGAAGAAATAGAAGAGCATGGATCCTTATTATCATGCGGTTATCACCCTCGGATTGACTATATCCGTGTACTAGACATGGTTTATTTTTCGTGATAGAGTCATCACTAAGGCTCTTTTTTCGACTTTTGGGGGAGAGAATGAAAGGTAGGAGAAAGTATAATGTCAGATAATTATCGTTCTCGTACAGAACGAAATCATGTGAAAAATCAAGAGAAAAAAACACATAAAGAAGAAAAACCAAAGAAAAAAGGCTCCTTTTTCAAGAAATTTCTTATAGGTTGTCTACTTCTTGGTATCGTTGGTCTTGTAGCCGGCGTTTCCGCTTTCTTTGTTATGGTAAAGGATGCTCCAAAATTAGACAAAGCCAAACTTGTTAATCCTTTATCAACAAAGTTTCTTGATAAAAACGGGAATTTCTTCTATGAATACGGTGCTGAAAAACGAACACACGTTACTTATGATCAAATTCCAAAAGTAGTTGAAAATGCATTCCTTGCAACTGAGGATTCGCGTTTCTATGATCATAATGGAATTGATTTTAAACGAACTACAAAAGCAGTTATGGAAAATGTCACTGGTGGTTTCGGTTCCCAAGGTGGTAGTACGATTACACAGCAAGTCGTTAAAAACTACTTTCTAACGATGGACAAAACTGCTAAAAGAAAAGTACAAGAATGGTACTTATCTTACAAATTAGAGCAACAATACTCTAAACATGAGATTTTAGAAATGTACTTAAATAAGATTAATTTAGGTAACCGTTCATACGGTATTGCGACAGCAGCGCAAAAATATTATGGTAAAGATTTAAAAGACTTGCAATTACATGAAGCTGCTATGCTCGCTGGTTTACCCCAAGGTCCAAACATTTATGATCCAACAAAAAAGGAAAATGTTGAACGAGCAACAAATCGTCGTAATGTCGTATTATCATTAATGAATCGACATGGTTATATAACAAAAGAAGAAATGAATAACGCCGTTAAGATCCCAGTAACTGAGGGCCTTCAACCGTCTTCAGAAGTAACTGAGATGAAGTATCAAGCATTTTTAGATGCGGTTGTAAAAGAAGTTGAAAAAGAATATCCTGATGTAAATATCGGTTCAGATGGTTTAACGATTCATACAACACTTGATCAAGATGCTCAAGATTACGCTGAAAAAATTATGGATGGTAATCTTATTAAGTATCCAAACGATCAATTCCAAGGATCATTCGTATTTATGGATACACAATCTGGAGAAGTTCGAGCAATTGGTGCTGGACGTAAAGAAAATAAGTCCACTTTCAAAGGTCATAATATGGCAACTGATTTAAAACGCCAAGTTGGTTCAACAATGAAACCAATTTTCGACTACGGTCCAGCGATTGAGAATCTTCAATGGTCTACTTACCATCAATTAAATGACTCTGAATATACTTATTCGGATGGCACAAAGATTAAAAATGCTACAGGGAGTTTTAAAGGTGACGTTTCACTTCGTGAAGCATTGAAGAAGTCATTAAACATCCCGGCTTTAAAGACAGCTCAAACAGTTGGACTTAATAAATCAAAAGAGTTTGCTGAAGGTTTAGGCATGACATTTGAAAATGGAGTACATGAATCTACTGCAATTGGTAGTAACGATAGTTCTCCATTAGCAGTAGCAGGTGCATATGCAACCTTCGGTAATAGTGGTAACTATAATAAACCACACTTCGTAAAAGAAGTAACCTTCCCGGACGGGAAAAAGAAAAGCTTTAAACCGAAAGAACAACGCGCTATGCAAGACTATACAGCTTACATGGTAACTGACGTTCTTCGTGACGTAGTAAAACCTGGTTCTGGTGGTACAGGACCAACAGCATATGTTTCAGGTGTTGACGTAGCGGGTAAAACTGGAACGCAAAACTTTGATGCAAAAGATTTAAAGAAATACGGCATTCCAGCTGATGCAAACAGGGATAGCTGGTTCGCTGGATATACACCACAATATACGATGGCTGTATGGACGGGTTACGTAAAGAATGGTCCAGAAAACTACATTAGTGATCGTTATACTAAAATTGCACAGCAAATGTTCCAAGTAATGATGAGCAAATTCGCTACAGATAAATCACGCTTTGAACGTCCTTCTTCTGTACAAGAAATAAACGGAGAATTATACGTAAAAGGTGCGAAAAAAGATGCAATTAAACAAATTAAAGTAGATGCCCCTAGTGGTCTGAATGTCACTTTTGATGGCGCTAGCACAGTTACACTAAACTGGTCTGGACCAGCAGAAGTCGATGCATATGCAGCCAGCTATAAAGCAACTGATGGTTCAAGTGGTAGCCTATCAATAAGTGGTACGACAGCTACTCTTGGTGGTATTAAACCAGGTGTTACTTACAGCTTCTCTGTAGTAGCGAAAAAAGGCACTGGAACAAGCCCAGCAGTTGGTGCATCCTTCACTGCGCCTGGCGGAACTCCAGATGCGAAAAAAGCTGAAGAAGAGGCTAAGAAAAAGGCCGATGAAGAAGCTAAGAAAAAAGCTGATGAAGAAGCCCAGAAAAAGGCTAATGAAGATAAAGTAAAACAAGACGAAGCTAAGAAAAAGGCTGAAGAAGAGGCTAAGAAACAACAAGAACAACAGCAAGAACAACAACGTAAACAGCAAGAAGAAGCTCAAAAGAAAGCTGATGAGGAAGCTAGAAGAAAAGCTGAAGAAGAAGCTAAGAAGAAAGCTGAAGAAGAAGCTAAGAAGAAAGCTGAAGAAGAGGCCAAGAAAAAAGCTGAAGAAGAGGCTAAGAAACAACAAGAACAGCAACACCAAAATACCGGAGGAGATACACCTCACGCAGACGGTGCTGTTGTTACAACAGAGTCCTAATATACAAAAAAGAAGTCCGTTTCTCTTAACGAGAAGCGGACTTCTTTTTTGTTATCATTTTCTTTACATATAGCTTTTCTATTTCGATATACAACTGCGCTAATTGAATATAAGAATGATAATTACTCGGTTTCTTTATAATGAATGAATATCTTTCCATAAAATTAACAGGTTGCACTTTTAATTTATTCGTATTTATTTGCATTTCATTCAAACTATGAACAGGTTGTTCATTTAGCCAATAGACAACCGATAACAAGTGAGCTGCAAAAAGAATCATTGGTCCCTCAGCCTCTTGCTTATTTCTATTTCGAAACAGTATAGCAATGTCTTCATGCTTATTTTTCCATACATTCAACATCGCTGGAATGCTGTTTTCAATTTCCTTCCACGGCTCATACTGTCTTTCAATATCAAATATAAAGTAAGTATTTTGTATTATCTCTTCAAAAGAATTGTCTGTATGATACTTAATTAAATTTACACTTTCTTTAAAAAATGGTAAACAGTGAAATTCTTTCGGTATTTCTATAACTCGCTCCATCCTTTATTTCACCTTCATTCGCTTCTTTCCTTCACGACATACTTCTAACAGTCTGCACTCCTCACATTGCGGTCGTTGTGCTTTACAGTGATAACGTCCAAAGAAAATCATACGATGATGTGTAACTCCCCACTCATCCATCGGTACTTTCTTCATTAATGTTTTTTCTACTTCTAACACCGAATCTTTCCATCTACAAATCGCTAACCGTTTACTCACTCTTTCTACATGCGTATCAACAGCAATTGCCGGGATGCCATACGCTACCGAAACAACTACATTTGCTGTTTTTCTCCCTACTCCTGGTAATTTCGTCAACTCGTCACGGTCTTCTGGAACTTTTCCATTGTAATCATCCAGCAACATCTGACACAATTTTTGAATGTTTTTTGCTTTATTTCTATACAACCCAATAGAACGTATATCTTGTTGTAACTCTTCCAAAGATACACTTAAATAATCTTCTGGTGTTTTATATTTTTGAAATAAATTTTTCGTCACTTTATTTACAAGTGCATCTGTACATTGTGCAGATAGTGCCACCGCGATTACTAATTCAAAAGGATTCTCATGAATTAATTCACAATGTGCTTCTGGATACATATCCGCCATTGTGTCTAAACAATAGCGAATTTGCGTTTTATTTAACATATACTTCCTCCTATATTACTGCTCCAACCAATTATAAAAAGGCACTTTTCCAGTAAATTTCGTCTCTTGTTTTGTCATTTGTTGTGCTCTTTGTTGATTCGCTCTAAATTTTTGACCTTGATTTTGAGCCTGATCTACCGTTTTAATTCCATTCTTTTTCCACTCAAATAAAATACGATCAATATATCGGAAATTTAGTTTTCCACTCATTACAGCTTCTCTAAGAGCCGCTTGAATTAAATTTGGATGATGTTGATCTTGGTCCTCCCACATTCCTAACGTTTCACATTCGAACGGCGAAAGTGGTCTTCCAAATTCTTTTTCAAATACTGTATATAAATTTACTTGCAGCTGTTTTTTTTCTTTTTGCTCTTCCTCTATTGATTCATCCATTAAGAAATGTAATATTTTTTCCCATAACGGTTGTAAAGAATAACTTTCGCACATCATCGCTTCTGATCTTTGTCCACCTTCTAGTGATAAAAACCCTTTTTGAATCAATGCTTGAATTACTTCCATACATTTCATTTCCGTTATCGTCATCCGTTCAGAAATCTCTGATGGAGTCGGAAACGAATTACCTGATTCTAAAAATGTGTGTACATGAAGTACGACCATAAATTCCGTCTCATTTAAACCTAATTTTTTATAATGCATCATAAGTAATTTTGGAATTGCAATGCTTCCCTGCTCAAACCACTGTAACATCATTTTCTTTTTCATCACCAAACACCTCGCTCTCTAGTATAACACACCTTTAGCTATTTCTTTTTGCCACAATTCGTCAAAAAAACCTCCCTATTAATGGGGAGGTTTTTTATATTACATGAATGAAATATAAAATTAAGCTTGCACTTTACTTTTCATAAATGTATGGATACGCTCTAATGCTTTCTCTACTTGTTCAAGAGATGTCGCATATGATAAGCGAACATTATTTGGAGCACCAAATCCTGTACCTGGTACAAGAGCCACTTTTTCCTCTTCTAATAGAGCTTTTGCCCAATCATCAACTGTTGCATATCCTGATAAAGCTACAGCTTCTTTTACGTTAGGGAATAAGTAAAATGCACCTTGCGGTTTAATGCAAGTAAAGCCAGGGATTTGAATTAATTTATCATAAATGATGTTTAATCTCTCTTCAAAGGCTTGACGCATTGTTTCCACAGGTTCTTGTGAGCCTGCATATGCCGCAATTGCGCCGTATTGAGCGATTGAAGTAGGGTTTGACGTACTATGACTCGCTAAGTTCGTCATCGCTTTAATAAGCTGCTTATTTCCTGCAGCATATCCAATACGCCATCCTGTCATAGAATGAGATTTAGATACACCATTAATAATAAGTGTTTGTTCTTTTAATGCATTAGAAAGCTGGGCAATTGAAGTATATTCTACGCCACCATAAATTAATTTCTCATAAATTTCATCAGAAACGATTAAAATATCATGTTCTAAACATACTTCTCCAAGCTGTTGTAATTCTTCTTTGCTATAAATCATTCCTGTTGGATTGCTCGGTGAATTAATAATAACTGCTTTCGTTTTCTCTGTAATTGCCTCACGCAGCTGCTTTGCTGTAATTTTGTACTCATTGTCTTCTAAACCTTCTACATAAACCGGCTTACCGCCAGCAAGCTTTACTTGCTCTGGATAGCTTACCCAGTAAGGAGTTGGGATGATAACTTCATCTCCCTCATCAAGTAATACTTGGAATAATGTATACAATGCATGCTTTGCACCATTACATACAATAATTTCAGATGGATCATACGCAATACCTTGATCGCGAGTAAATTTCTTCACAATTTCTTGTTTTAACGATTGTAATCCACCTGTTGGTGTATACTTCGTATGCCCTTCTAACATCGCTTTATGTGCAGCATCCATAATATGCTCTGGTGTATTAAAGTCAGGTTCCCCTGCCCCTAATGCAATTACATCATGACCCTCTGCTTTTAATGCTTGTGCCTTTGCTGTAATTTCTAAAGTTGAAGACGGTGTTAAAGCAGCTACTCGCTTTGCTAATTTCATTTGTAGTTCCCCCTACATCTATTTTTCAATGCTATATCGTCTTAAAAATTTTCCATCTTTAAATTCAAGATAGTAATAACTATAACGATTGTCATCATCAATATATGTAACTTCCCATAGTGGTACATCATTTTCAAAGCCTAATTTCACTTTCATAATCTCTTTCGGCTTACTTTTTGATTCCTTACTTTCATTGCCGACTTGCTCTATTGTTCTTTGTATAGCCTCTTTTTCAGAAATACCTTCGCTCTTTTTCCTTACTACAGTATCCCCTTTTTTCTCAGGCACCCAAACGATAAGTTGTTCTCCCTTTTCATCTGTACCTTGCACGACTATATATGCAGATTTTCCGTTGTAATAATCAACAGATTTCACCTTTGTAAGCTTTGCTTTTTCTTTAGCAATTTCTACAAATTTCGACTCTTTTGGAATTTTCTTTCCCATCGCTTTATTATAAACATACGCCCCATATATTCCGCTAGCAACGATAACAATAATGATTGCAAAGATCCACTTTTTCATCGTATCACTACGTTCTGTAAATCGTAAATACAGCTGTTTCTTTATCTTTTTCGTCTAATGCTAGTCCGAACATGAGGTCCTGCTCTTTTAACGTACGATTTAAACTATCAACAATTTTATACAAATCCGACGAATATTTAATACGCGTCGTTGATAGTACTTCGATTTTCTTCTCCATGAAAAAACTCCTCCGTTACACAAAAATTTCTAATTATAGAAGAACGCAATGCGGTTACAATAAGAGTACATTCTTTACAACCCCTGCTTCATCACCCATCTATTATAGCAGGACATGTACAGCAAAAAAAGGTTTCAAGTCGAAAACCAACACATTTTGTATACAAGAAGTAAGAAAAATAAAATTCCTCCTACCCACATTTTTTACGCCTGAAGTTTATAAGTACTTCAGGCGTATTTTTCTTCCATTTTTATTCATTTGGTGGTTCTTCTAATTGTACTAACAATTCTTCTAATGGCCCTTCATAAAGAGGTACGTTAGGAATCGATTGTAGAAATCGTTTTCCATAGGAAGAACTCGTCAAACGACGATCTAACACTACTACCGTTCCTGTATCTGTATTCGTTCGAATTAAGCGGCCGAATCCTTGTTTGAAACGTAATATTGCTTGTGGAAGCGCTAATTTAGCAAATACATCTTCACCTTGATTTTTTAGCCACTCACCTTTCGCTTCCATCATCGGCTGATGAGGAGGTGTAAATGGTAGACGGACTATAACAAGACAACTTAAGGCATCTCCTGGAATATCTATTCCTTCCCAGAAACTGCTCGTCCCTAATAAAATTGATTTGTCGAATTCTTGAAACTTTCGAATTAAGCGGCTTCGACTTCTATTATTCACACTTTGGGTCAGTAATAAATACCCCTCTAATTCATCATTATTTTTTAAATTCGCATACGCTTCTTTTAACATTTCATACGAAGTGAATAAAACGAGCATTCTGCCTTTTGTGGCTTTCGCTATCTTTGCAATATGTTCCGATACAGATTCAATATATCGCTCATTACTTACTTGCTTAATAAAAGGTACATCCGTTGACACCATTAATTTCATCTGTTCATCATAACGAAATGGCGACGGAACCTTTAAAGTATTTGGAGCGAAATCATGTAAACCAAGTTCCTCTTTTATATAATCAAACGTATCGTTAACTGTTAGTGTTGCGGATGTAAAAATAACACTCTTTTTTTCTGTTAAAAATTCATCAGCAAATCTTTCACCAATATGAACAGGCTGTGCATATAGAACTGTTGAATGAATCGTACCTTTCGTTTCAGTCTCCATCCAAGTTACATACGAATTCTTTTCTAATACGAGTAACTGTAATGATTCTGCCATCTTTCTCAGCAACTCAATTAAATGCATAAATTCACCTGTTACAACATGCATTTCCCATTCTAACTTACTTTGCAATATATCCACTTGCTTCTCAAGAGCAGTTACTACCCTTCTTAATTCATATATAAAACGATTTGTTAATTCGACGATACTATCCCACAACTTACCTTTTTCTAGTTCTGCGTTATACCTATAGATGAGCGGCATATTATTCGTTCCTTGCTCTTGCTTTGTTTGTTTAAATATAAAAGTACGTAACATTTGGAAGAGTTCATCCGCATCAAACTTAAGTTCCTTCAAACTATAACTTATCATACGGAAAGTTGAACGAGATGCTTGCTCTGATTTTTTCATCATTTTATATACTTTGGAGAGTACATCTTCTGTTTCTAGTGTCCCAAGACGAGATATAACCAATTGAAAATACATACAAGAGAACTGTTCACCCAATGTTCTACTCGCGGCTTCTTCAATATGGTGAGCTTCATCAAAAATAATATGTTCGCATGAAGCAAACAACGGTTCTTCACTTGAAAAATCTTGAAATAATAACGCATGATTTGTAATAACGATATCTGCAAATAAAGCTTTATTCTTCGCTCGCTGGTAAAAACAACGACTAAACCAATTACTTTGCATACCGCCTGGACTATACGCATCGCTACAAATACGATTCCAAAGTAACTTTCCGCCCTCAGGAATATTTAATTCGTCTCGATCACCTGTTTCAGTTTGCAATAGCCAAACTAAAATCTTCGCCTTTGTAAGTGCCATATCATAATTTTTTTCTTCCTCTTGCAAAGCATACTCAAATTTATGTAAGCATAAATAATGCTTTCTTCCTTTTAGAAGAGCTGCCTCAAATGAAAATGGCATTATTTTTTGTAATAACGGAATTTCTTTTTCTAATATTTGTTGTTGGAGTTGTACCGTTTGTGTACTTATAATGACAGGTTCTTCTTTTCTCTTTGCAAAATAAAGACTAGGAAGCAAATAAGCGAGAGTCTTTCCTGTTCCTGTACCGGCTTCAATTAGTGAAAAACGAGAATCTCTTAACGCCGTATATATCTCTTTCATCATCAGTTGTTGACTTTCTCTTCTTTCAAACTTTGGCATATGTGATTCCAATTTATCCATCGTTTTATTCAAGAAAGCATCAAACTTTGATGAACACGTTTCTCCAAGGTTTAAGGAATAGTTCCGCTTTTTCAGCGCAATATTTCGATGTATTTCATACTCCGCTATATCTTCTTTACCGTGCATTACTTTCTTTAAAATATTTTCAGAAAGCACATCAGCTATATCGCTTTGGAACACATCACTTAATTCATAAAGCGATTGCAACGTGACAAGTGGTAACTTTACAATTTCATTTAAAAATTGTAAAAATAATTCCGCTGTTGCAAGAGCATCACTATCCGCACGATGTGGTTGATCGTGCTCTAGTTCATGCTTCTTAGCTAAATCACGTAATTTATAACTATCGGCTGTCGGCAAAAGAATTTGAGCCAATTCAACCGTGTCGATTTTCGGACAATGTATTTCTGTATATCCAGCTTGCCTTAATTCTTCATTTAAAAAATTCCAATCAAAGTGAACATTATGCGCAACGAAAGCCGCACCTTGTAATAGCTCAACAATCATCGGGGCTACATCTTGAAATAACGGGGCTTGTTTTACAAGACTTTCATCAATCCCTGTTAATTCTGTAATAAATGGTGGGATCTCTCTCTTTGGATTAACAAAAGACGAAAAAATCTCCAATATCTCTCCATCTTCTACTACAACAGCTGCAATTTGGGTAATTTTATCCTTCCCATCTTTCCAGGAGTTCCCTGTCGTCTCTAAATCAACAACGACATAACGCTTACTCATATATGTAACACCTCAATTTCTTACCTTTCAAACAACAATAATTTATATAATGTTACTATACCACGTTTTATCTCATCTTAATGAAAAGATGCACAAAAAAGCTATCTCCGCAATGGAGATAGCCTTTCTACTTATAATATCGTACCCGCTTTTTCAGCACCTAACATTTCAATAATTTGATTATTATCGTCTAGTACTGCAATTTTTGGTTCTTGTGTATGAATCTCTTCTTCCGTAACTAGCCCATAACAAATAATAATTACTTTGTCCCCTGGTTGTACAAGTCTTGCCGCAGCACCGTTTAAACAAACAACACCACTACCGCGTTCCCCTTTAATAACGTATGTCTCTAAGCGAGCACCATTATTATTATTTACAATTTGGACTTTTTCGTTTTCTACAATATTTACTGCATCCATTAAGTCTTCATCAATTGTAATACTACCTACATAATTTAAATTTGCCTCCGTTACAGTTGCACGATGTAACTTTGCTCTCATCATTGTGCGAAACATAGATGCTCCCCCTTATTTAACCGTTAATGTTATATTGTCAATTAATCTTACATTTTCAAACTTAACTGCAATAGCTAAAATGATTCTTCCTTCGACTTTCTCTACCATTGTTAATGACGGATATGCATATAAATCCGCATAATCTACAGTGCCTTTCGTATGCGTCTCAATATAATCTTTCACAAGATTTGTAATGATTTCCGGATTACGTTCACCTGCCTCAATTCTTTCTTTCGCTATACATAGGCTGCGGTATAAATGAAGAGCTTCTTCACGTTCATCTTGTGATAGGTACACGTTACGAGAACTTTTCGCTAAACCATCTTCTTCCCTTACAATATCAACTGGTACGATTGTAACTGGAATATTGAAATCAGTTACAAATCCTTCAATTACTGCAACTTGTTGAGCATCTTTCATACCGAAATAAGCACGCGTTGGCACCGTAATATTAAATAGTTTCATCAGTACAGTTGCAACACCAGCGAAATGACCAGGTCTTTGTTGACCGCATAATACGTCCGTGCGCTTCACAACTTCTACTGTTGTTGTTTGTTCTGCTGGATACATTTCTTCTACACTCGGATAAAATAAATAATCTACACCGTTTTCTTTTGCTACATTTTCATCTCTATCAATATCACGAGGATATCGATCTAAATCTTCATTTGGGCCGAATTGTAGCGGGTTTACAAATACACTTAAAACTACAATTTCATTTTCTTCTCTTGCCTTACGTAATAAAGTAGCATGGCCTTCATGTAAATAACCCATTGTTGGAACAAAACCAATACTCTTTCCACTTGCACGAAGTTCGCTTGTAATTTGCTGCATCTCTTGCACTGTAGTTACGATTTTCATTATTGTTTTCCTCCGTATAACGCTAAGCATTCTTCCTCTTTCATTGTGAACGAATGTTTTTCTTCAGGAAATTGCCTTGTCTTTACTTCAGTAACATATTGTGAAATCCCACGCACAATCTCCTTTTGAACAGACGTATATTGCTTCACAAATTTCGGAACACGATTTACACCGTATGAGATAAGATCATGATAAACAAGCACTTGTCCATCTACTTTTTGTCCTGCACCAATCCCAATTGTTGGTATTGTTAGTTGCTCTGAAATAAGTTCTGCTAACTGCATTGGTACACATTCTAACACAAGCGCTATTGCACCAGCTTCTTCACATTTCTTTGCATCTTCTATTAATTTTTTTGCACTCTCCGCATCTTTTCCTTGCACTTTATATCCACCTAACACTCCTACAGATTGAGGGGTTAAACCTAAATGCGCCACAACAGGAATTCCTGCGTTCGTCAAATATTGAATCGTCGATATAACTTCTCCAGCACCTTCTACCTTCAGTGCGTGTGCCCCGCTCTCTTGAACGATGCGACGTGCATTCACCATCGTTTCTTGTAATGATACGTGATACGACATAAATGGCATATCAGTTACAATAAACGTCTCTTTCGCTCCACGGCGTACAGCTTTCGTATGATGAATCATATCCTCTACTGTTACAGGTACTGTTGAATCGTATCCGAGTACAACCATTCCAAGAGAATCTCCAACTAGAATCATATCAACTTCAGCTTCTTCTGCTAATTTAGCAGATGGATAATCATACGCCGTTAGCATTGTAATCGGCTCACCTTGCTCTTTCATCTTCAAAAAATCTGTTTTTGTTTTCAAAAACTACTCCTCCTTTATGCAGGAGAGAGGAGATGGCCGAAATCATATAAAAAACCCCTCTGACCATAAAAGGGCAGAAGGGTTGTGTGTTAGTCGGCATTATTCATCCCTCTGTCCCAGTCCGTTATTGGATCAAGGCAGAATCCAAGTTATTATTTTTCGTATGACTTCGAATCATGGTGCAGTTCGCTCTGATACTGCCCACATTCGAACTAATTATAGCAAACTACAAAAAGGAATTACTACATTTTTTTGAAAAAATAATTTTTTATTCTTATTACGGTATATGAAATTTAACACGAGAGTATATATGCTATACAGTTTTTATGGAGAATTCACTTCTGAAAAGATACATGTTTTTTCAACGCATGCTAAAAAAGTCCAAGTTAATTT
Source organism: Bacillus sp. BR3(2024) (assembly GCF_039134555.1). Classification (NCBI taxonomy): domain Bacteria; kingdom Bacillati; phylum Bacillota; class Bacilli; order Caryophanales; family Bacillaceae; genus Bacillus; species Bacillus sp. BR3(2024). Next base: position 1,446,426 of record NZ_CP152433.1, on the reverse strand, counting down.
TTTCTGTAATCCATTTAACTGTATAGTATAACTCTTAAACTAATGATGCAGGTTAATTGAGGAAAGTACTTAACAAAGGAGAATTGCAGATGTCTATGAACAGGTGGTTATTTCGATCCAGCAGTTTGCTTGTAATGATTGTATGGTGGATGTCTTTAGGATCCTCCCATGTATTTGCCTCAGTTACTGTCGTAACACCCCCCACCGATTTAACGAAAGTGATTGAGGTTGAACTAAATGAGGATTACTTTAATCCAAATGTTATCACGATTCCGCTTGAAGGATCAACAACATTACTATTGAAAAATAAAGGTAAAAACGAGCACACCTTTACAGTGAAAAAACTCGGCATTGACGTCGTAATCGAGTCAGGAAAAGAAAAGAATATTACCGTGAAACCTAAAAATACTGGTACATATGAATTAATATGTCGATACCATCTTCTTAAAGGAATGGCAGGCAAAGTAATCGTCAAATAACATGCCCTACCAATTAGGCGGAAGATATTTTGAAATGAACTTTAAATATGAAAAAAATTTATTATCATGTTACAAATTCAACTCAAAACTATTGAAATAAAAAGAAGTTCCAAAAGAGGAACTTCTTTTACTTAATTTCAATATCTGCAGAATGAATATGATGTACTTTCCCCTCATGATCCTCCAGAAGTAATACACCATCCTCTGTGATTCCTTTTGCTAACCCCGTAATTGTCTCTCTCATCGTTCGAGCGGTAATTTCTTTCCCGATGCTCACAGCGTAACTTTCCCAAAGAATTTTAATGACAGAGAAACCATTTTGTAAATACTCTTCATATAATTTTTCTAGTTGTAAATAGATTTGTTGCATAAGTTCTGCACGAACAATCGGCTTACCTGATTCAATCGCTAATGAAGTAGCAATGTGCTGAATTTCTTCATCAAAATGTTCTTGCTTTTGATTCGCATTAATACCGATGCCCATAATGACAGCATTAATTTTATCAGGATCCGCTTGCATTTCTGTTAATATACCTACAGCCTTTTTACCTTGAATTAAAATATCATTTGGCCATTTTATTCCTACGTTTACACCCGTGCATTTTTCAATTGCCTGTGCAACACTAACCGCCGCTAACAAAGTAAGTTGCGGTGCATGATGAACTGGGATTGATGGGCGTAAAATAATACTCATCCAAATCCCTGTTCCTTTTGGTGAATGCCATTTTCTGCTTAAACGACCTCTTCCCGCTGTTTGTTCTTCTGCTACAACGACAGTTCCTTCTTCTGCACCTTCATAAGCAAGTTTTGCTGCAATGTGCTGCGTTGATTCAACAGTTTCTTCAAAATACACTGTTCTACCAATCCGCTTCGTTTGTAGCCCTAACTGAATTTCATTAGCGGTCACTTTGTCTGGCTTACTTGCAATTCGGTAACCTAATCGACGCACAGCTTCAAGTTCATATCCCTCACTCCGCAGATCCTCCATATGTTTCCACACAGCAGTTCTTGAACAACCAAGTTTATCACTAATTGTTTGGCCGGATACAAACTCGCCATCCGCTTCAGAAAAAACTTGCAATAACTGCTTTCTTATAGTAGATTGCATCCTTGTAGCCACTCCCTTATACGCTCTTTCTCATTAACTACGTTTCCTTGTACGATTGCTTCTTCGATTTTCTGAAGCATCTCAGCAACCCACGGACCAGGCTTTTTGTTTGCCCAGTTTAATAAATCATTACCAGTCACATTCATTTCTTGACGCTCCTGGATTGGCAATGCATGAAACATTGATTGTACTCGTTCAACAGATGTAGGGTCATAGCGTTCAATCATCGCTTCATATACTCTCTCTGCCATTTCAGCGATATGAATTCCCGTTTTATAAAGAAGGACTGTATCCCAATCCTTCTCCTTTCTAGTACGGATTGTCAATAAAACTGCAACAATATCTTTTATTTTTTTATTCGAAAACTTCCATTGACGTAAAAAGACAGATGGATGTTCTTCTCCGATACAATATAAGAAAAATGCCCACGCCTCAATATCCGTTTCGAAAGAATCCCATTTATACTGCGTAGCTTTTAACAGTCTCTCTTCTGACATTTGTAAATATGGCAAATGAGAAAATAGCTTCGTCTCTACTAATTCTTTGAGACCTTTCACACAATATGTACCAGTTAACAGTTTCTCAAACTCTACTGTAATACGCTCAATTGCTATATGTTCTAGCAAATGCCCATACGTTTCAATCGCTTGCTTCGTTTTCATTTCTAATGAAAAACCTAACGTGCTTACAAACCGAATACCACGCATCATTCGCAGGGCATCTTCTTGAAAACGATCCGCAGCATTTCCAACTGTCACAATTTCTCTCTGTTGAATGGCTTCCTGTCCAGCAAATAAATCGACCATTTTGCCTTCTTCTGTCATAGCAATTGCATTCATCGTGAAATCACGACGTTTTAAATCCTCTTCTAATGAACGAACAAATTGAACACTACTAGGTCTTCGAAAATCTTCATATTCGCTTTCTGTTCGAAAAGTAGTTACCTCATAGGGCTCATCATTTTCTACAACAATTACAGTTCCATGCTCAAGACCAACAGGAACATTTCTTGGGAATATAGCCATCACTTCTTCTGGTAGAGCAGATGTCGCAATATCAATATCTCCAATCGGCCTATCGATAATAAGATCTCGTACGCTCCCACCAACAAAGTAAGCCTCATGTCCTTGTTGCTTTAATGTCTCAATAATAGAACTAGCTTTTTTAAATCTTTCCATTTTTGTCATCCCTTAGTACGTCATAGTAAATCGTTTCATATTGTGAAACAATTTTTTCTGAGCGAAATTGCTCATAAACACTTTCTCTTGCTCGTTCTCCCATATTACGGTGAAGTTCCTCGTCCTTTAATAGCTGAATAGCTTGATTTGCCACTCCTGTTGTATCGCCAACTTCACATAAATATCCTGTTTCCCCGTGTTGAATAACCTCTGGAATACCTCCAACCCGCGTTCCGATACAAGGTACACCACACGCCATTGCTTCTAATAAAACAAGACCAAAACTTTCCTTCTCTGATAGAAGCAACATTAAATCACTCATCGCAAGTAGTTCTGCAACATTATCTTGCTTCCCTAGGAATAAAACGCGATCTTCAATATGTAAATTCTTCACTATCTGTAAAATCGTACAGAATTCTGGTCCGTCTCCAACAAGAAGCAACTTCGCATCTACTTCTTTAACAATTTTAGCAAATGCCTGAACAACATCCTGCACACGTTTCACTTTACGGAAATTCGAAATATGAATAAGTACTTTTTCACTCTCACTTATACCATATTCTTTCTTTAATTGAGACATATTACGCTTGAAATATACACGTTCGTCTATAAAATTATATACCGTTTGAATTTCTTTACTTGGTTTTACAAGCTCATGTGTTTCGTTAATTAATGAATGCGAGACAGCAGTAACAACATCCGATTGCTCAATACCAAAACGAATTAAATTATTTAACGAAGGGTCGGAACCTAACACAGTAATATCTGTTCCATGTAAGGTTGTAACAATTTTAATACGCTCTCCGATCATTTGTTTTGCTAAATATGCACAAATTGCATGTGGTATTGCGTAATGCACATGTAAAATGTCTAAGTTTTCTCTTTGTGCAACCTCGGCCATTTTACTTGCTAACGCTAAATCGTATGGTGGATATTGAAATACAGAGTATTGATTTACCGTCACTTCATGAAAATAAATGTTTGGATATACTTTATTTAACCGGAATGGTAAACCCGATGTAATAAAGTGAATTTCATGCCCACGTTCCGCCAATTGCTTTCCTAATTCTGTTCCAACAACTCCAGAACCACCTACAGAAGGATAACATGTAATACCTATTTTTAATTTCATTTACATCCCCCTAATAAATCAGCATGTAATAAAACCGGTTTCTTACTCATAAATCCCTCGGCATACAAGACTCCAACTTCTTTTCCAAACATCTTCTCACGAGCAATCACAGTTTCAACGTAACCTTCTGTTAACGGTGTCTTAACACCATCACTCCCTGTTGAAAACTGACTTTCATACGCTTCTAATGCTTCCACCTTTATAGAGAGGTCCTCACTTATATCTATACAAAAATTCGGTTTATGAAAACCATTAATCATATAATTATAAAAAGACTCCACACGATGTGGTGAAAGTTCCGGCATATATTTACGGATTCCTGCTGAAAAAATAGCCTCTTCCACAAGCTTTGCACAATTTGCATGATCTGGATGGCGATCTTCATAGTACGGCGCAAAAACTAGTTTTGGTTTATATGTACGGATCACCTTGACAATTTCACGTATATACTCTTCTTTCATATACAAACCACGGTCTGGCATCGCTAAATTCAGCCTCGTTTTTACTCCCATTATACGAGCTGCGACCTTCGCTTCTTCTTTTCTCAACTCTATCGTTCCATTTGAAGAAAGATCAGCTTCTGTTAAATCACAAATACCTACTTCATACCCTTGCTTTGTATATTTAGCGATGGTACCAGCCATGCCGATTTCAACATCATCGGCATGAGCACCAAACACTAATATATGTAATCCACTCATAATTGTTCCCCTCATTTTCTTAACTTACGATAATCTAAATCTCCTCGCTCTAATGCGTGCATTAACATTTCAGCACTTGCCATATTCGTTGCAAGTGGAATCGCATATACATCACATAAACGAAGTAATGCATTCACATCCGGTTCATGCGGCTGTGCTGTTAATGGATCGCGGAAGAAAATCACCATATCTAAATCGTTCTTTGCAATCATTGCACCAATTTCTTGATCTCCACCAAGAGGGCCAGATTGATATCTTGTTACAACTAATCCAGTCGCTTCCATAATACGAAGCCCTGTCGTTCCTGTTGCAAATAATTCATGTTGTTCAAAAATTGGTTTATATGCGTATGCAAACGAAACCATATCATTTTTCTTTTTGTCATGTGCGATTAAGGCAATTTTCATCCGTTGTCTCCCCTTTAGTCGATAATATTTTCTAAACCGTACACAAGATGATCAAGGTTCATTACTGTCTCAATTGATAGTTTTACACCTGACATAAATGATGCACGATTGAATGAATCATGACGAACTGTTAACATTTGTCCATCTCCACCAAACATTACTTCTTGGTGTGCAATAAGCCCTGGCAAACGTACACTATGAATGTGAATACCGTCTACATTTGCACCTCGTGCACCTGCTAGTTGCTCTACTTCATTTGGATGACCTTGCTGCTTTGATTCACGATTTTGGCGAATTAACTCTACCGTTTTTACAGCTGTACCAGATGGTGCGTCTAATTTTTGATCATGATGTAATTCAATTACCTCAACATCTTGGAAATATTTCGCTGCCATTTGTGAGAATTTCATCATAAGAACTGCACCAATTGCAAAGTTTGGAGCAATAATTGTTCCTACTGCTTTTTCTTTTGCATTCTCTGTTAAACGTGTCAATTCTTCTTCTGTAAATCCAGTTGTACCAATAACCGAACGAAGTCCACGCTCAACTGCAAGTGTAACGTGTTGTTTCCCCACTTCTGGTGTTGTTAAATCTAACAACACATCTGCTTCTACTTCATCTAAACAAGTATGTAAATCAGCGTAAATCGGCGCATGTAATGCTGGCATGCCAGGTAAATCAGAAATCTTCTCACCACCATGCTTATAATCCACTGCTGCTACTAAATTAAAATGTTCCGTTCTTTCCATAAGAAGGACTGCTTCATGTCCCATACGTCCTCTTGGTCCGGCGATAATTACTTTAATTTCTTTCATTATTCTTTCTCTCCCTCATCAATACGTGTCCAGCGATCTTTATCACGTGTATTAAATTTATTCATTACAATGTTATGTGCTGTCTCTAAATCAATATTTAAACTATTTGCCATACAAATCATAACAAATAATACATCTCCAAGCTCTTCTTCAATACTTCTTTCTTTTTCAGTTGTTTTCTTCGGTTTCTCACCATAATAATGATTTACCTCTCTTGCAAGCTCTCCCATTTCTTCCGTTAAACGAGCCATCATTGCAAGCGGACTGAAATAACCTTCTTTAAACTGACCAATATATGCATCTACTTCTTTCTGCATATCTTTCATCGTTTTTGCTTTCATACTATTCACCTCTAATCCTTCCTCTTTCATGTTAGCCAATTCATCGCGATTTGACAAATATTATTCCCCGCCAAACACCTATTTGCGACCCATTTTTGGATAGACTATAATAAAGTGAAACTTCTTTTGTGATTTTTTTGCAAAAGATTAGTTGAACTAATCGGGTTCCTAAGGCTGGTTCGCCTTTCTTCAGAGCTTTATCTCCTAACAGCCGTTGGTACGGGGTAAAGTGAAACTTCTTTTGCGATTTTTGCAAAAGATCAGCCCACACCAATCGGGTTCCTAAGGCTGGTTTGCCCCTCTTCTTTGCTTCATCTCCTATCAGCCTTTAGAGCGGGATAAAGTGAAACTTTCTTTTGCACTTTTCACAAAAAATCAGCCCACATCAATCAGGTTCTTACTATTTTCACTAGCAACTAGAAATTACTTATTATTATGTTTTACCGTTTCAGCGGAGCAATGCAATCATTACATAATTAGGGGGATTTCTATATGACATCAAAATTGAAGATGCGAAATATTATTTTTATTTTAATTGGTTCCGCTATATTTTCTTTCGGTATTGTCAATATCAATATTGAAAACCACCTTGCAGAGGGTGGGTTTACTGGTATTACACTATTATTGTATTTTTTATTTAAGTTTGATCCTTCCTACTCAAACTTAATTTTAAATATCCCTATATTTTTTATTGGCTGGAGGTTACTTGGCAGAACGACATTTTTATATACATTAATTGGCACCTTTAGCGTATCTTTATTTCTATGGATTTTCCAGCGTTACGAAGTACTCAACTTACATTTAAACTTGCAAAATGATATGACACTCGCAGCTTTATTCGCCGGGGCATTTATCGGTATCGGCCTTGGAATAATATTTAAATATGGAGGGACTACTGGTGGTGTAGATATTATCGCACGACTAGCTCACAAATATGTTGGCTGGAGTATGGGGAAAACAATGTTTATGTTTGATGCTGTCGTTATCGTCGTCTCTATTCTTACCTATTTATCATACCGCGAGGGCATGTATACGCTAGTTGCTGTTTTTATCGGTGCTAAAGTCATTGATTTTATGCAAGAAGGAGCTTATGCTGCCAAAGGAGCGACTATTATCTCAGAGAAAAACGATGAAATTGCTGCCAAAATTTTATCTGAAATGGAGCGCGGAGCAACCTTTTTAAAAGCTGTTGGATCGTATACAAAAGTGGAACGTAATGTATTGTATTGCGTTGTTGCTAAAAATGAAATCGTGAAATTAAAGAATATCATTACTTCTGTAGATCCTCATGCTTTTGTCGCTGTAAGTGATGTACATGATGTAGTTGGTGAAGGATTTACGTTAGATGAAAATAAAAACCCTTTACATAATTAAATATAACTAGAAAAGCGCCTTAGCTTTTCTAGTTTTTTATTACAAGTCTTTTAAGCTTCTCAAAATCCTCATGAATAAGCTCCAATAAACTCCGATTATAAAAAATGGAAGCTGGATGAAAAGTCGGAAAAACATGATATTCTTTCTCTGACCATGTAAACTCTGCACTTTGCATATCCTTTAATTTTTGAATGGGCTGTTTTAATAATTGCCCGTGTACATCTGTGATTTTTTTATTTTTTCCTATTAAACGTTGAAGACCGATATTTCCAAGCGTGACGATAAGCTTCGGATGTATTTTCTCTAATTCATAATCTAACAAAGGCGCATGGGCAACTATTTCTCCCTGATTTGGCGCTCTATTATACTTTTTTTGTATGATTTCACCATTTCGTTCTTTTTTCTCTCGCCATTTATAAGGTCTACTCCGAACAGCGCTCGTAATATATACTTCTTCCCTTGTAACGTGAATACGCTCTAAAAAAACCATTAATTGTTTTCCCGCCCTCCCGCTAAACGGAATCCCATTATGAATTTCTGTTTCACCAGGTGCTTCTCCTAACAACATAAATTTGGGATTTTCAGGACCTTGTCCACTTAAAAAACCTTCTAGTTGATAAGGAGCACTACGCTTTTGCACTTGTTTTACTAAATGGTCTGGATATTTCATTTCCCCCACCACCTTTCCGCATTACTTCTATTATTTCTATTTGCAATACATTATATAATTCAATCCACACAACAAAAAAAGACTATCAAAATTGATAGTCTTTAGTCGTCGCTACGCTGCATACCAGTATACATTAATACGAGACGTAATAATTCAAATACAGCTACAGCTGCAGCTGCTACATATGTTAATGCTGCCGCATTTAATACTTTACGAGCTTGCCCATATTCATCTGTTGATACAATACCTAACGCTTCAATTTGTTGCATTGCGCGCTTTGACGCATCAAACTCAACTGGCAATGTAACGAGCTGGAACACAACACCTGCTGCCATTAAAATGATACCTAATAACAATAGTTTTGACATTGTCGCAAATATACCAATCATAATAAATACCCATGATATATTCGATCCAAAATTAGCCACAGGAACTAACGAATGACGAATACGCATAAAGTTATAATCTTGTGCATCTTGAATTGCGTGTCCTACTTCGTGTGCTGCAACTGCTGTACCAGCAACTGAATGTCCATAATAGTTATCTGTTGATAATCGAACCGTCTTAGCGGTTGGATCATAATGGTCTGATAAATGACCTGGTGTTTCTTCTACAGCTACGTTGTATAATCCATTTTCATCTAAAATTTTTCGAGCCACTTCCGCTCCTGTCATACCTGATGTTGAATAAACTTGTGAATACTTGCTATAGGCACTACGTACTCTTGACTGTGCATACAACGGTATGATCATTATGATCGCGAAGTAAATTAAATAAAACATCATGAACCTCCATTGAAGTTTTAATTATAGTACTTCTCATTCTATTTTCTTCTGCCACTATTGTCAATGAATAAACCTTACAATCCATATCTTTATTTATTGCATTATCTATTTTTAGAATGTACATTACTTTTTCTTTTTTCTCTCTCTCCTTTATACTTTCTCCATCCAACATAAGTTAATGTGAATAAAATAAGTCCCCCAGTAATTGTCATAAACCAAATGAGAGAGGGTGCAATTTCATCTTTTTTTACTGTGTGAAATATCTTTTGCAAATCCCCTTTAATAATCCCTAATTGCATTTGGCCGCCTTTCGTTTTTAACATAACGTTACGAAATTCATCTAAATAAGATAAATGAACATTTACACGCTGGACCTCGTTTTCTGGCAAAGCAATCATTAAGCTTGGATAAATAATATTGAATTCATTTAAAAACGTATTTAACGTTTGTTGAAACTGCCCAGCATCTTCTTTTTCCATCGCTTTTTCCATTTGAGAAAAGGCATCCATTACTTTCCTTTCTCTTTCCATCCAAAGTGGTTGATATTTCGATACTTGTGCATCAACAGCAAGTTGTAATGCCAGCACATTATCAATTTTAGCTTGCTTACCTAAACCTTCTTCAGAGAGCGATTGTTGCGCCTTATCGTAAGCTAAAGAAATAACTCTAACTTGATCTGGTGTTACTTCCTGCTTCTTTTCATTCCCCTTTATTAAAAACTGCTCCGAGAAATGTTGTAATACTTGTACCGCTTTTTCATCTTCATTACGCTTCACTAACTGTAACGAGTCGTCTAACAACCCTGTTAGCTCATTCCACTCTTCAGCATATATACGTAACGGAAACATTATAATTAGAAATGCTATCAATCCAATTAATGTTCTCTTCATCCCGGTCCCCCCTTAACTACTAGTACAAAATATGTTAATTTGGACAAGAATAGAACAGAACTAGACCGAAAAATATATTATCGTTTTACAAAGAAAAAAATTCTCTTTAAGCAGAGAATTTTTTCTGTGACATCCTTTTCTTTTTTACGAGATATCTATATAAACTGTAACAAAGTATACTCCCACCTAAAATGAATAATAAAATAGCACACGCAGCATGCATAAAGAACTCTTCTGGTAACATTAATATAATTGGATCCTTTTCAGGATCAAAAACCCAATAATCATTACTAAATAAAAGTTTATGGAATAATACAAAACTCTTTTCAAAATTAATAGCAATTGGTAACATAAGCGCTATCGGAAAAATGATTGTTAAAATCGATCCGTGCAGTAAAAACTTTTCATTTTTCTTTTTTAATAAATAAATTCCGCCTATCACTGCAATCATAATTGTCGCATACATCACATATTGAATCTTTACTAAAATATTTTTAACATCTACAAAATGAATACGGCCATTTGTGGACATATCTAATGTGGGCAAATGTAATGCTCCGTCATAAAACGGGGATAAATATGTAATAAGCACATCGTAATTTCTTTTAATTTCATCCTTCGTCATATCCGCTAAATCAGGAATATTTAAAAAATCAATTTCAAAATAATACAACCATTTTCCATACACAACTGCCGTTGTTGCGAGTGCAAAAATAGAAAATGCTATGCTATATGAAACAACTAAAGTAATCAATCGATCCAATATTTTTGTACCACTCTTATTTTTCTCCATGTTCTCCCCCTAAATGTTCTAACCATCATAAAGAAAATTGTTTTCTTTGCTCACGTAAGCAACAATAATATGTAATACATAGTACAGCAATACTTAACCAAAACGTAAAATAACCAATTTCCTCTACAAACAAATGCATAATTCCATATCGCGGCATTTGCCAAAATAAATAATCAATTGCATCGTTATGCAACGTCCACACAGCTGCTACTATAAAATGCCATTTTTTTATACGATAGAATGGAGCATATAAAAATCCTTGTATTGCCATCGCGAAGTGCGAAAGCATTAACATGTAGCCCATAAGGCCTATAGGCCCTTTTACGTAAATCATAATCGCGTTTACAACAACAGCCCAAATACCATATTTTATTAAAGTTACAATCGCTAACGCTTCTATTAATCCCCAGTTTCTCTTTGCCAAAAAAGCAATTAAAACAAAGACAAAAAAGAGAGTCGCCATAGGACTATCTGGTACAAACGGCCAAAATATAGGTGACGTTTCTTTCAATTGATTTCCGTACCATATAAATCCATAAATTGTACCTAATAAGTTAACAATTAATAAAAATAATAATACCGAGCGTTGTCTTAACATTGCATACAAGTACACCAATCCGTATGTCCAACACCTTTCAAGCAAAGTAATTCATTCACTAAATCCTACTCTATTATAACAAACTTCATCCAACTAAATAGAAAAGCTGACTACAAATTTTGTAGTCAGCTTTTTTATTATTTTTTATTATACTTTGCAACGAATTCCGAAAGCTTCTTCAGTTCCTCATCCGTACCTTTAAATACACCTTTAGGCATTGAACCTTTTCCCTCTTTCGCAATTTTAGCAATTTCTTCTGGCTTTAAAGTTAAGTTTTGCAGTGCCGGTGCTGCTGCCCCGCCTTGTAAATTGTCACCATGACATGTTAAACAAGTATTTTTTTGCATTAATTTATAGCCATCATCATTTTTATCAACTGGCGCTGTTTTTACAATTGCTCCTTGTTTTTTTGCAGCTTCCCAGTCGTGGTGTGCTACAGATTCCCAAGTTAAAAAGATAATCGATGCAATTGCTAAAAGCATAAATCCAGTTGCCACAGGACGCTTCAATGGACGTCTTTCTGGACCTCGATCAAGAAATGGAGCTAACAGTAATGCTCCAAACGCAATCCCTGGCATAATAAATGCTCCAATTACAGTAAATGAACCGGAAGCATACGAATACTTTAATAACTGATACAAGAATAAGAAATACCAATCTGGAAGTGGTATATATCCAGCATCTGTTGGGTCCGCCATTCTCTCAAGCGGCGACGGATGCGCCACTGTTAAACATAAATAACCGATTAAAAAAACTGCACCAACCATCCATTCTTTTAACAAGAAGTTCGGCCAAAATGCTTCTGTTTTCCCTGGGTATTCAGAATAGTCTTTTGGAATATTTGGTTTCCGAGCTACTGGTACCCGAGAATCTCCTACAAACTTCATCCCTTTGCCGCGATGCATAATCTCCCTCCTTTAGTTCTTTCCCCTTTAATTTAGCAATCTCTTATAGTGGACCGGAAATACCTTGTTTGCGAATCATGATGAAGTGGAAGGCCATTAAACCTAGAAGTGCTGCTGGTAAGAAGAAGACGTGAATAGCAAAGAAGCGAGTTAATGTTTGAGCGCCAACAATTTCGGAATGACCAGCGAGTAATGTTTTAATATAAGGACCAATGAGCGGTGTTTGCTCTGCAATTTGAATCCCTACTTTTGTAGCAAATAAAGCTTTCATATCCCACGGTAATAAATATCCAGTAAAACCAAGACCTAACATAACAAAGAAAATAAGAACACCAACAATCCAGTTTAACTCACGGGGCTTTTTATACGCACCTTGGAAGAAAACTCTGAGTGTATGTAAAAACATCATTACAATTACGAGACTAGCACCCCAGTGGTGCATACCACGAACAATTTGCCCATAAGCAACTTCATTTTGTAAATAGTAAACTGATTCCCAAGCATTTTTAATATCAGGCACATAATACATCGTCAAAAACATTCCAGATAAAATTTGAATTACAGTAACGAAAAAGGTAAGTCCTCCAAAGCAATAGACGAATGCAGAAAAGTGATGTGCCGGGTTTACATGTTCAGGTACTTCATGATCAGCGATATCACGCCATATTGGTGTAATATCTAATCTTTCATCCACCCAATCATAAATTTTATTTAACATCTACTTTGCACCCCCTCTTGGCTTCGCTTTTCCTAGATACAGCGTTCCATCTTTCACTTTAGACTCGTACACATCAAGCGGAGCAAGGGGTGGCGTACCTTTAATGTTAATCCCATCTTTTGTATAACGACCCCCGTGACATGGGCAAAAGAATTGATTCGGATGTGCTTTGTCCGAATTCCAGTTAACTGTACATCCTAAATGTTTACATACTGGAGAGAACGCAACAATGTCTCCGCTTTCATCTTTATGAACCCAAGCTGATTTTGGTTCTTCAGACTTGTACCAACCATCAACCTGCTTCACTTTAAAATCGAAACGCTTCGGCTCTGTTGTAATATCCTTTACTTGCGCAACAGCAACCATATCCGTTCCCGCTTCTTTTCTTAACACCGGATCAAGCGCAAATCGCGTCATCGGCATTAAAATACCGGCAGCCATAAAGCCTCCTACCCCTGTGAGTGTGTAATTTAAAAATTGTCTTCTTGACACGCGATGTTCTTTCTCGCTCACGAAAATTTCCCCCCTCTATCAGAAATTGTCCCCTCGTGATAAATTATATAAAAAATAAAAACTAGGACACTATCATGATATAATACGCTCATGCACAGGTCAATATCATACTACTCATAATAATAAGAACTTTCTGTTTATTATGAGTTTCCCCATTTCTCTTCCAACATCACCATTATATTTTTTATATGTGCATGAATAACTTCTCTTTTTGCTTGATCACTAAATTGTTCTAATGCTAATGAAGGAAACCAAAACAAATCTCCCTGTAACTCTTGCATATCCTCTTTCCATGAAAAATCACTTGTAACATAAGCAATATGCTTAAAACCTTCACTTCGTAAATGATTTGTCCATTCTTGCAAACGACCTTTTTCATTCTTTTGACTTTCTACCAAATACGTAAACGCAGGCAGTAAAAGCACTCTTCCCTTATACTCTCTTTCCAATTCCGTGCTCAACAATTCGATAAATTCACCTTGTTCTACAACCATTTTCATTTCTTTTGCTGCCGAAATTGATAACAGCGGTATTACTCCTGTATCAACATACTCTCTTGCTTGCTCAAACTGTTCCACATCTTTTACAATCCACTTCAAATTCCTTCCCTCCTTCACTTACAAATGACAGAACTTTCACTTTATATATATTAAACCATACTAAAAGAGGTAAAAAAAGAAAAACTACCCAATATAGGTAGTTTTTCTTGATGAAAGTCTGAAATTTGTAAAAATTTATTAATCCAAATAAATTCTATAAAGTTTTTAACTCTGCCGTTAATCTATGAAACGCTTCCTTATCTTGCTTATCTAACGCTTCATCAATTTGTTTCAAAAGGCGTTCTCTCCTAAACGAAAATACACTTTCTTCCAAAAACCTTTCTGCAAGTAAACGATCTTTTTCATTTACTTCAATATGCTTTGGTAGATATGGGTTTTCTTCTAATACAGCTACATAATTCGCATTTTGAAACGATGATTTAAAGTTGAGTTGAATATAAATATCCTCATCTCGATTTAAACGAATATCATGAAACGATTTTTCAGCATCTGTTGTCATAACATTTTGTTTAAAAAAGTGAAACGGTGTGTCTTTCACACAATTCGCTGACATCACTAAGCCACGCGGACAATATTTTGCATGCTCTACGAAGTGGACTTTATGCATCAATTGGTCGTGACTCATTAAATAATTCAGAATCCATACACATTCACGCTGTTTCAGTTGGTAATTATTCAAAAACCATTTTACAAAATCCTTCTTCTCGTTTACAGAAACAGGGGTATTCATAGCAATTAAGTCCCTCCTCTGTCTTTCTCTTTTCTTTTTAGATTCAAGAAGCGGCATTCAGTTTCCTTCCAACTTATGAAAAATCCTCTAAATTATATAACAACTCTTCAATATGAATTTGTGTCGGGTCTAGTTGTAATAACTGGGTAAATACTTCTTTCGCCTCTTTTCGTTTTCCTTCTTCCAATAAGAAATAACCGTACTCTTCTAAGAAGTCTGGATGATTCTTAAAAGAAGTATATGCACTTTCATAGTGTTTTAATGCATCCGAATACATTTCTAATTGTTTTTTTGCATACGCAAGATCCCAAAGTAGTTGTGTATCTGGTTCTCCACTATCAATAGCACGCTCTACAATTGCAATTAACTCTTCGTACTTTTCTTGTTCTTTTAAGATATATGCATATTTTAATGTCGCACCTAAATGCCCTGGATCTAACTCAAGCGCTTTTTGAAGAACTTCCTCTGCTTCTACTATTTTTCCTAATTTCGCCGCAATGTTCGCTAACTCTACATAAAATGGAACTGAAAGCTCATCTACTTTAATTCCTTCATGAAGCGTTTCATAGCTTTCTTGAAGCATTCCTTCTTTTTCATAGCTTTTCGCTAAATACATGTACAGTGATGCGTACTCAGGGTCTAATTCTTTTAATTCCTGCCAAGCACCAATTGCTCTCTGATATTCTTCACCTTGGTATAATGTGAAGGCATATCCAAATAATGAGTGAATATCTTTTTGTTCCTCTAGGCCTGCTTCATAATAAGAAATCGCTTCTTCCCAGTTTCCGATCGCGCTTAACGTTTCTGCGAGGCGAAGTGCGATCACAACACCACCCATTACTTTATGTTCCGCTAATAGCGATTCATAATAAGTAATTGCCTTTTGTTCTTCACCTTTACTACTATATAATTCTGCTAACCCAAACGTAATAACAGGTTCATCAGGCATCATTTCTTTCGCCTTTAATAGTTTTTGCTCTGCTACATCATCAAAACCTTGCATTTGGAATAAATCTGCAACAAGTAATAACGATTGAACATATAAATCGTCATTTTCTGGAATATCATGAAGCACTTCAATCGCTTCATCTTCTTTATCTAGATCAATATATAATTCTGCTAAAAATACAGTGAATTCACTTTCTTCTGGATACAGTAAACGTAAGTCTTCAGTAATTGCTAATGCCTCATCTGTAAATCCAAGTGTATGATAGTAACGAGCGATATCATACTTCTCTTCATCATTCGCAATTTTTAATTGTTCTTTTAATAATTGTAATCCTTTTTCTGCTTCACCATTTTCAATATATGAAACAGCTTGTTCAAACTTTTGCATAAACGTCTCCTTTAATTCTAAAAAATATTCTTTTCTGTTCATTTATCATAAGCAACTCACTGTTAGAACGCAACCTTTAGAATGAGCATGCTTCTTCTTATACTTCTTCCTACAGAGTAGTTAATTGTTCAAAAGGTTCGGATATGACACCGATACCTTATCATCATCTTCTATTGTACCGCTTTCTTTTATGACCGTGCAAATAACTTCTCTCACTAATTATCAAGCCATACAAACCGTGGTTTACAGAATAACTTAATTAGCAGTCTTCAACCTTTATTTTGAATGCGATAAAAAAGGCTCCTATAATAGGAGCCTTCACAATCTCTTAAGAATATGTTTCTTCTTTCTGTACTTGCTCATTTACAAGCTCTTTCAGTAACTCTATAATTTCATCATTTTCTTCCTTCAAACCGACAGTAATACGAATACCATCATCGATACCAAATGCAGCACCAGAACGAACGATATATCCTTTTTTCATTAATCGTTCGAAAGCTTCATTACCTGGTATACCGAGTTTTAAGAAAATGAAATTTGTTTGAGATGGATAATAGAATACGTTATATTCTTTACAAAATGCATAATACTGATTTAAACCTTCAGCATTCTTTTGCACACAATCTTGTAAAAAAGCTTGATCTTCTAATGCAGCGAGTGCTACAGATTGGGCTACAGTTGATGTATTGAATGGTAACCTAGCTACTTCTAGCTGTCCGATTAACTTCGCATCCCCAATCGCATATCCGATACGAAAAGCAGCTAAACCATATGCTTTTGAAAACGTGCGTAAAACCATAAGATTTTCATACTTTTCAAGAAGTGGTAATGTTTGCGGATAGTCTTCTGCTTCCGCGTATTCATAATATGCTTCGTCCATAATAACGAGAGCCGACTTAGGAACTGATTCTAAAAATGAAAGTAATTTTTGTTTCTCAACATATGTACCTGTTGGATTATTCGGATTACAAATCCATACAATTTTCGTTTTCTCATCTACTTGCTCTAGCATTGCATCTAAATCGTGAATACCATCTTTAAGTGATACTTCACGAACTTCTGCTCCTTCAATAACAGCATGGTGATGATATTGTGAAAACGTAGGATTCGCCATTACAACGTTTGTTCCTTCATGTAGTAACGCTCGGCTAATCATTTGAATGACTTCATCTAATCCACTACCAAATAGTAGTTGTTCTGCTTTTACACCTAAATGTTCCGCTATTTTTGTCCGAAGTTCAAAGGCATATCCATCTGGATAAAGGGCATATTGGCTCGCTAAAGAAGTTAATGCTTCTGTCACACGTGCTGAGCAACCGAATGGATTTTCGTTGGATGCTAATTTCACAATTTTTGATAAACCATATTCTCGTTTTACTTCTTCAATGTTTTTCCCAGGCACATACGCTCTCAAAGTTAACAATTGCTCTTTCACTCTCATTTTTCTTCCCCCAGTCATTTCATTCAATTTGATTACAATACGGTTATAGCCCCTTACTGTAATCTTTTGTCATAACCGTCACTATTACGAGAATACCTCTAAATGAGCACTTCACAGCACTTCGCTATCATTTTAAACCATATCTTTTTGAAATGCCTCTAACGCAATATGAACAGTCTCATCTGAAATAGATACGACATTCACTACCCCATATTCCTGCATAAGCACCATATGAATTGCTCCTGCATTTGCTTTCTTATCTTGTTTCATCAATTGAACGAGGCGCTCTACATTCAAATCTCCTGGCATTTTTGGATAGCCGTATTTCAAGAACCACTGCTTCATATCTTCATAAGCAAGATCAACCTTGTACACTTGCTCACTTAAAAATATGGCGAATAACATTCCAACCGCTACACCGTCACCGTGAGTAATATTTCCATACCCTAGCTCTTTTTCAAGAGCATGTCCTAACGTATGTCCAAAATTCAAATGAGCACGTACACCCTTCTCTGTTTCATCTTGTGACACAACATTTGCCTTTACAGGAATCGCCTTCGTTAATATATGGATTAACTTCTCATCATGAAGATCCGCTAATGTTTGCACTTCTTCTTTTAACCAATGGTATAGCTCCACATCACCGATAAGAGCATGCTTTATCACCTCTGCATAACCTGAACGCCACTCTTTTTCAGGAAGAGACTGTAAAAACGGTGTATGATATACAACTGCTTCTGGCTGATGGAATGCACCAATCATATTTTTACCTAACGGATGGTTAATCGCTACTTTCCCACCCACTGCGCTATCGTGCGCTAATAAAGTTGTCGGAACCTGCACAAAGCGAATACCACGCATAAACGATGCAGCAACAAAACCAGCTAAATCTCCAATCATTCCGCCTCCAAGTGCAAGAATTAAAGAATTTCTATCTAATTTATTTTCAAGAGCTGACGTATGAGCCGCATAGAAATTTTCGAAAGACTTCTCTTTTTCGCCACTTGGTACAACAAACGAAAACACGTGCTGCTCTACTTGTAATGCATCGATAACTGTCTGTAAATGTAGTGATGCAACAGCTTCATCTGAAATAATCATTACGTTAGATACCGCTGGCTGCATATTCTGAACGATCGTTGTTAAGTTTGACAACACTTCTTTACCAACATGTACATCATATTCTTTTGATTTCGTTTGAATATGTATGTTTCCCATTAAAATCCCCTCGCATATTCATTATGTTTCTCAATATTTTCACGAATTAGTTCCATACGATCTAATCCGAATTGTTCTATTAAAGCTGTCGCTAATTCCCAAGCCACAACCGCTTCTGCAACGACACTAGCTGCTGGCACTGCACAACTATCTGAACGTTCAATGCTCGCTGTAAAAGGCTCTTTCGTATCAATATCTACACTTTGAAGAGGTTTATAAAGTGTAGGTATCGGTTTCATCACACCGCGCACAACAATTGGCATTCCAGTCGTCATACCGCCTTCTAATCCACCTGCATTATTTGTTCTTCGTGTATATCCATGCTCCTCATTCCACAGAATTTCATCATGAACTTCACTTCCTGGTCTATGCGCTGCTTCAAAACCAATTCCAATCTCGACACCTTTAAAAGCATTAATACTCATAATTGCAGCTGCTAATTTCGCATCCAGTTTTCGATCATAATGCACGTAGCTACCTACTCCAATTGGCATCCCTTCCACAATTACTTCAACGATTCCACCAATTGAATCACCATTTGCTTTCGCATCATCAATCGCTTTCATCATTTGGTTACCAGCTTCGTCATCTAAGCAACGTACAGGAGATGCTTCGGTAATACTCTTTAATTCTTCAATTGAACTATACGTAATCTCCTTAGCTTGTACACCGCCAATTTCAATTACATGGCCCGCTACTTTAATACCAAGTTCTGCTAACACCTTTTTAGCAACCGCACCAGCAGCAACACGCACCGTCGTTTCGCGCGCTGACGAACGTTCCAGTACATTCCTCATATCTCTATGACCATATTTAATCGCACCATTTAAATCAGCATGCCCAGGCCTTGGTTTTGTCACTTTCCTTTTCATCTCTTTTTCTTCTTGCTCAGTTAAAGGCTCCGCCCCCATAATTTTTGTCCAGTGTGCAAAATCACGATTTTCAACAACAAGTGCAATAGGGGAACCTAATGTTTCTCCATGTCTAACACCACTTAAAATTTGCACTTGATCCGTTTCAATTTGCATGCGTCTACCGCGCCCATATCCCTTTTGCCTTCTAGCTAACTCTTCGTTTATATCATCTGCTACTAAAGACAATCCTGCCGGAACACCTTCTATAATCGTTGTAAGTTGTGGACCATGAGATTCACCAGCTGTAATATATCGCATACGTTATTCCTCTTTTCGTATATGTATTTATCTCACTATATTAACTTTTATCATTCTAAAAATATTAAAGAAATTATATCATAAATCGACCATTTTCTTATTCTATATTTCCGATAGTCCTAATTTAAATATCAACATATCATAACAGTTCAAACTTCGTAACTAACTGAAAATAAAAAAAGTGCAAGAAGAATACCCCTATTCTCCTTGCACTTTTTACTATTATCACAGTGATTAAAGCGTTTACAAATTATTTCAAAATAATTAGTAAATCCATTCATTCATTAATTTTGAGTAGTCAACTAATTCTTCTTCTTTAAAGAAAATAGCAATCTCGCGCTCTGCGCTTTCTAAAGAATCAGAACCATGGATAATATTTTTCGCAACAGTTACACCGAAATCTCCACGAATTGTTCCAGGAGCTGCTTCATGTGGTCTTGTTTTCCCCATCATGTTACGAGCTGTATCTACTACACCTTCACCTTGCCATACCATTGCGAATACAGGTCCAGATGTAATAAAGTCTACTAACTCACCAAAGAAAGGTTTTTCCTTATGCTCAGTGTAGTGTTGTCCAGCAATTTCTGGAGTGACTTGCATTAATTTTGCACCAACTAATTGAAAGCCTTTTTTCTCAAAACGAGCTACAATTTCCCCAATGAAGGCACGTTGTACACCGTCTGGTTTTACCATTAGAAATGTTTTTTCCATAAAAAATCTCTCCACTTCTGAATTATGTATGTAATTGTATATCCCCACACACATATTATCACCCTTATCACAATTGTGCAATAGTTTTGAAATAGAGAGATTATTTTATTTTTTAGAATAAACCTTAAAATTTTCGTTTTCCAATATACTTTGCAACATTTTGTAATGCGTACTTTGCTTTTCCACGTGGGAGTGGTTTTATTATTTCTAAAGCTTTATGTAAATAACGTTCACTAAACGCAAATGCTTGATCAATTGCTGTACTATTTTTTACAGCATCAATAATTTCTTGCATTTCACTTGCTGTTGAATTTTCATGTACAGATGTGATTTTCTGACGAAGTACGGGATCTTCCATCGCATATAAAGCAGGAAGTGTAATATTCCCTTGTAGTAAATCCCCACCAGCAGGTTTTCCAAGTTTCTCTTCTGTAGAAACGAAGTCTAAAATGTCATCAATAATTTGATAAGACATTCCTACAAAATACCCATACCAAAATAGACGATTTACCGTATCACGATTAGCACCAGCAGCAATCGCTCCCAATTGACAACTCGCGGCAATTAATAATGCTGTTTTTCGCTTTATTCTTCTTAAATACGTTCTTAAATTTTGGTCATAATTGTATTTATCTTTAATTTGTTCAATTTCACCTTTACAGACTTCTAAAATAGTATGTGATAACGCTTGATGTGCCTCTGGAATTTCGATATTGGTTATACATTCAAGAGACTTAGCGAACAGATAGTCCCCTGT
The DNA here is from genome assembly GCF_039134555.1 of Bacillus sp. BR3(2024). Classification (NCBI taxonomy): domain Bacteria; kingdom Bacillati; phylum Bacillota; class Bacilli; order Caryophanales; family Bacillaceae; genus Bacillus; species Bacillus sp. BR3(2024). The sequence goes on along the minus strand of NZ_CP152433.1, from coordinate 1,425,094 downwards.
ATACATCGCAATACGATCTCCCCATTTCGCATTCACAGTCGCACTGCCGCGTCGTAAAAATGCAGCATCAATAACATCATCGTGAACAAGAGAAGCCATATGAATAAGTTCTAACGCAACAGCAACATGCTTAATCGCATCTAACTTATAATCTCCAAATTTCCCTGCAAGCAACACAAATACAGGACGAATTCGTTTCCCACCAGCTTCAATAAGCTGTAATGCTGCCTCTTCTACTAATGGCTGTTCAGAAGCGACTGTCTTTTTTAATTCTTTTTCTATCACATTAATATCCGATCGTAAAAAAGAGTACATAAGTTGTAACTTCATATTGTTCACCTTAACCTAAAACTTCTTTTTTCTATTTTGATTCTGGTTTAATTCCTAAATGCATTGCTGCTACCCCAAAAGTAAATGGTTTCACTTGCACACGTTCAAGTCCAGCTTGCTCAAACATTTGAGCCAATTCTTTCATCCCTGGGAACGTACTAGCAGATTCTTGAAGCCATGAATATTCTTTATAACTTTTCGCAAACATCTTTCCAAATAACGGCATGATATATTTAAAGTATAAAATATACCCTTGTCGAAAACCAATCATTGTTGGTTGAGATGTTTCTAAACAGATTACTTTTCCACCTGGTTTTACTACACGCGTCATTTCTTTTAATACGTGCATATAATCCGGTACGTTACGTAAACCAAACCCAATCGTCACATAATCAAACGTATTATCTTCAAACGGAAGTTCCATTGCATTCCCATGTAGAAGTTCTACTTGTTTTAATTGTAACGCCTCTACCTTTTGCTTACCAACAGATAACATATTTTCACTGAAGTCTAAGCCAACAACCTTTCCTTGCTCACCTACGGCTCCAGCTAGCGCAATTGTCCAATCTGCGGTTCCACAGCATACATCAAGCGCTTGACTGCCTGGTTGTACATCCATAATTCGCATCGTTTCTTTCCGCCACGCTTTATGTCTTTGAAAACTAATTACAGAATTCATCACATCGTATTTATCAGAAATCTTTTCAAATACGTCATGTACTCTTTCTTCTTTTGATTGTTGCATGCTCGTACCTTCTTCCAATGTAAAATTGCTTATGTCTTCTATTTATTCCTTAACACAGAATTTATTTCATTTATGTCTGTGTGATTTTCTAAAAATTGTTTTTCTTTCTTTCTCAATTCCTTCATCCAACCATTAATCACTACTTCTGCTTTATCCCCTAAAGCATCTTGCATAGCTTGAAAAACAGGTGAATGTTGCTTATCAGCATACAATTGAATTTCTTTTTGAAGGCGATTTCCACCTAATACGTATGTGATAAATGGCTTCCAATGTGATAACTGAAAATGATCACATGTTTTTTGAAGGAGCGCAGACTCAATCGTTACTATGCTTTTCATTATGTCATCCGTCGTTTCATGCGCTTTTTGGTATAACATAATTTTGTGTTCATTTATCTCTTTAATTCCTTCAGCAAGTGCACGAATTAAAACAATATCACGATTCATAGACAATAAATAATAATATAGTCCACTATAGTAATCACCTGCAAGTACTGTTAATTGACGACATTTATGGAATTCAATCTCTTCCTCGCCTGCTTTATTTGATACCCTTTCATGCGTATCAAGCGCAATTTGTACAAGCATAATTGTTACTACGTAATGCTCAATTTGTTCTATATGTAAGTTTGCACTCTTTAAAGCACCATATAACAATGCTATCTTTTCTTCATCAATAAATGGTTCTTCAATATAGTTTATAAAATAAGGATGGCGTAATTTCTCCATCAATTTTTCTTTTATACCCGCATACCCTCCGTAGATGTCACACACAAAAAATCACCCTTGTTTTCTAATTCATAAAACTTATTATAACACATACACTCTATTTTCTATAACCAAAACTTGGCTACACCTACCATTCATGTAAGCAATCTTTCTAATCTCACTCTGTCTAGTTAAAACTATATCATTTATTTACTAAAAAAAAAAAGAAAAGCAGTTTCCCGCTTTTCTTTACTTCGTTTTAATAAACGATAAAATTTCACTGCGCGCTGCAGCATCATTTTCAAGCACACCACGCACTGCTGTCGTTACTGTTTTCGCACCTGGTTTTTTCACACCACGCATCGTCATACACATATGTTCTGCTTCTACTACTACCATTACACCATGAGGCTCTAGTACTTCCATAATAGAGTTCGCTACTGTTGATGTAATACGTTCTTGCAGTTGTGGACGACGTGCAATTGTATCTACGGTACGAGCTAATTTACTTAACCCTGTTACCTTTCCACCTTGCGGAATATATGCAACGTGAGCAACTCCATAGAATGGTACTAAATGATGCTCACACATCGAATAAAATGGTATATCTTTTACTAGTACAAGCTCTTCGTGATCTTCTCCGAATACTTTATGCAAATGCTCTTTCGGATCTTCATGCATACCTGAGAACACTTCTGCGTACATTTTTGCAACACGCTTTGGTGTATCAAGTACTCCCTCACGATTTGGGTCATCCCCAATCGCCTCTAAAATAAGGCGTACTGCATGTTCAATTTGTTCTAAATTAACTTTTGCCATCCGCTAGCCCTCCCGAAAACCTAAAAGTGATACGAACACATTCTAGCATATTTATGTTTTTAAAAGCAAAAAGAAGAGTTCCCAAAAAGGAAACTCTTCTTCCCTGTTAATATGTAAGGATTATTTAACCGCATCTTTTAACGCTTTACCAGGTTTGAATGCAGGTACTTTACTTGCAGCGATTTCAATCTCCTCACCTGTTTGTGGGTTACGACCTTTACGAGCCGCACGCTCACGAACTTCGAAGTTACCGAATCCGATCAGTTGTACTTTATCACCTTGTTTTAAAGCTTCTAAGATAGAATCAAAAACAGCGTCTACTGCTTTTGTTGCGTCCTTTTTAGAAAGGGAACTTGCTTCTGCAACAGCATTGATTAAATCTGTCTTGTTCATGCCATTCACCTCCTCCCAAAGATAAGACTGTATAATGATCATAAAATGAGTCTTACTTTCATTTGTAGGCAATTTTTGCAAATTCTATACTACAAAGATGTAGATAAATCATTATCAACGCCTATATTATACGATTCTCCTTTATAATTCAATATTTTTAAGGAAATTGTTACTCTTAAAATGTGAAAATCTGATGAAACTTGACAATTTACAACAATGTATTAGATAATGACTGTTTATTTTTCTATTTTATAATCAAAAAAAACAAAAAATCCCTCTACAATGAGAGGGATTTTTTCTTATAGTATAATCGCAATTAATCCGCCAGATCCTTCATTAATAATTCTTTCTAGCGTTTCTTTTAATTTATATCTAGCATTTTCTGGCATTAAAGATAATTTCGCCTGAATTCCTTCTCGAACAATCGAGCTAAGTGAACGTCCAAATATATCAGAATTCCAAATTGATAACGGGTCATCTTCAAAATCTTGCATTAAATAACGAACTAATTCTTCACTTTGCTTTTCAGTACCAATAATCGGCTCAAACGTTGACTCTACATCTACTTTAATCATATGAATAGATGGCGCTACCGCTTTTAACTTCACACCAAACCTTGAACCGTGACGAATAATTTCTGGCTCATCTAAGCTCATATCCGCTAATGCAGGTGCTGCTACACCATATCCTGTTTGCTTAACCATACGCAGTGCATCCGCCACTTGATCGTACTCTATTTTCGCATGAGATAAATCGAGCATAAGCTTTAACAAATGATCTTTCCCTCGAATTTCTACTCCTACTACTTCTTTTAAAATCTGATCATATAATTCATCTGGCGCATATAAATCAATCTCCGCCACACCTTGCCCCATATCAATGCCAGCTAGGCTCGCTCGATCAATAAATTCATATTGACTAAACTGCCAAACAACGCGATCCACATCACGAAGACGTTTTATATCCTTCACAGTTTCTTGAACTGCTTCTTGATAACTTTGACGCAACCAATGCCCTTCATTTAGCACCATTACCCAACTCGGAAGGTTCACATTCACTTCTAATACAGGGAATTCAAATAGCGCTTCACGAAGTACATTATATACATCTGTTTCTCTTAAACTCTCCACACTCATTGCAATAACCGGGATATCATATTCTTCTGATAAACTTTGGCGTAATTGCTCTGTATCTGGATGATACGGCTGTACCGTATTAATTATCATAATGAAAGGTTTTCCTACTTCTTTCAACTCATTTACAACGCGTTCTTCTGCCTCTATATAATCTCTTCTTGGAATTTCACCAATTGTTCCATCTGTTGTAATTACAACACCAATTGTTGAATGTTCTTGAATTACTTTACGCGTGCCGATTTCTGCAGCTTCATGGAATGGAATAGGTTCTTCATACCAAGGGGTATTAATCATACGCGGGCCATTCTCATCTTCATAGCCCTTCGCTCCAGGAACCGTATATCCAACACAATCTACTAATCGAATATTCACTTCAAGTCCTTCATCTACTTCGATAGAAACCGCTTGGTTTGGAACAAACTTCGGTTCCGTCGTCATAATTGTACGACCAGCAGCACTTTGAGGCAATTCATCCTGCGCTCTTTGACGGTCAGACTCATTCTCAATATTTGGAATAACTACAAGTTCCATAAATTTTTTAATGAATGTTGATTTCCCTGTTCGAACAGCTCCTACAACTCCAAAATAAATATCACCGCCTGTTCGTTCTGCAATATCTTTAAAAATATCTACCTTTTCCAAGTGATTCCCTCCCTCAAAATTTTTGGGAATAATTCCGCGTTTATAGTCAACTAATACCTTCTCTAACGTTGCCTATAATATCTGATATAATATAATGGTATTCTAGAAGTTCGGACAATATATCATATAATTTTGTCCAATTTCATATGACTATTAAAAAATATCTTTTGTTTGCATCGTAAGTTGTATAACATAAAAAACCTTTCTTCTAGAACTTATTCACTAAAAGAAAGGTTCATGACTTATCATTTTAAAAAAATTGGTTCTCCGTCCTTTACTGTGTACGGTAAAGAATAAGCTGGTACAAACGGGGAACCTTTCGAAAGTATATTTCGAATATCTTCTCCCTCTGTAAACTGCCCTTCATTTTTTTTCAAAGCGTCATATAGGTCGATTCTATAATCAACAAAAACTTCTCCTTTTTCATTAATTACAAAAGGAAGTCCTTTACCAGAATATGGACTTGTCACTTGTGGCACATCTTTATATCCTAGTTTTTTGAAATCCAATTCATATACACCATCTGAAATTACTTTTTTAAAAGGTGGATATTGATGTTCATCACGATACATCCTAAGCTTTAAAGATAGTTCCTGAATTTGTTCAGCCATCCTAACATCAATTAACTTTACTGTCGGATTTGTTTCAACGTCTATTAATACGTATTGATATACTCCTCCACTTTCATACGCATTCCCTGGCGCTTCTTGTATGTAACGCGGGGCAATCTGTTGAAAATCGATTGGATACTTTTGATAAATAGGTGTACTCATATCCCTCGTCTTAATTGGCAATATCCCATCATTTTGCTCCTTAAATGTCACAACAGCTTTTTGAACAACCTGTAGCTGATCTTCATAAGGAACCGCATTTTGCTTCATATTTTCTTTCGGATACAGACACCCCGTTAAAAGGCTCATACAACAAAATATTAAAATAATATGGAATTTTTTCACTAGCATCACCTTTTCATACTAATCTAATTTGCTCCGTATGTAGTATTTTCGAGACCATTCCATTTACTGCTGTACAGGTCCACTAAATACAACAAGAAAAATAACAATTCCTGACACAATCATAAGGGTGTACGCTACTAACGCTGTAATCCCTTTCAAAAATTTATTCTTTATTCTATGTCTACTTAATAAAATAAAACTTACTGCAAAAAACATAAATCCAATTGCCCCTAAAGCCAGCCACATTTTCATAAGCCCTTCTGACATATACACACCCCTTTTTATTAATCTATTTTTATACTATTTTAACAAATTAAAATCTTTAAACAAATACAAAAAGAACATTTTACTACAAATCGCGAGTATGTAACTTTAATCAATAGGTTTTCCAGCATTTCTCACCAATCTAGGCAAAAATAAAACCGAAGCGATTGTATCTCTCGCTTCGGTTGACCAAATATGCCCAAAAACAGCTCTATTCCCATTCTTTCATGGCTATCATATGCAATCTCCAAACTCTTTGTTTCTCATAATTTATTTTTTAAACATTTTGCTTAACGAACCAAAATCTGTTGGCATATTATTATTAATAATCGCTTTTACAATTTGATCCTCTTGCTCTTTCGGCACTTCACGTCCCGCCATAAGAGCCACTTGATGAATTAATTGACGAAGTACAGTTTCATCACGTAAATTCGCATTTTGCACGGATGATGCTAATTTAAAAATATCCTCTTTATTTACTTTCGCTTCCTTCTCAATATTATTAAAAATATTATTATCCATTCTTTTCACCCTCTCCTCAAGTTACTCTTCATCCTATGCAAAAATGAAAAAATGGTGAAAAGACCCAAAAAATAAAAAAGCGACAGAAGTACAAATGTACTTCTGTCGCTTTTCTTTACAGTAAATCAGGTATAGCTTCCACTTCATGTTTTCGAACACGTCCCATCAATGAGCCTACTGCATCTTTTACGTTATTCCCATTGAACAGCACGTCATATAAAGCAGCTGTAATCGGCATTTCAACTTCCATTTTCTCTGCCAATTCATGAGCAGCTTTCGTTGTTCTTACACCTTCCACAACCATACCCATGCTTTCTAACACTTCTTCTAAAGAGTGTCCTTTTCCAAGCATATTTCCAGCGCGCCAATTTCGGCTATGAACACTTGTACAAGTTACAATTAAGTCTCCCATACCAGTTAGACCAGCAAACGTTAACGGATTCCCGCCCATTTTTCTTCCTAAACGAGCAATCTCTGTTAAACCCCGTGTCATCAATGCCGCCTTTGCATTATCACCTAATCCAAGACCATCAGTTATACCAGCAGCTAATGCGATAATATTTTTTAACGCACCACCAAGTTCAACTCCAACGATATCTGGATTTGTGTATACACGAAAATAACTATTCATAAATAAATCTTGTACTTCCTCAGCCGCTTCCATACGCTTTGCTGCAGACGTAACTGTTGTCGCTTGTCGTAAACCGACTTCTTCAGCATGACTCGGTCCAGACAGTACAACAACATCTTTAATTAAGTGCTCTGGAATTTCTTCCTCAATCACTTCCGAAATACGTTTTGACGTACCAGGTTCAATTCCTTTGCTCGCATGAATCCAAGTAATTGGTTCAGTAACAATTTCTTTCATCTCTTGTAATACATCTCTGTACGCTTTCGTTGGTACTACTAGCAGTACTGTATTTACATCTACTAATGCTTCTTCTAAAGAAGAGTAGGCTACGATTGTGCTTGGCAATGTAATGCCTGGGAGATATCGACTATTCTCATGTTTCGTATTAATTTCATCCATAAGTTCTGGGCGATTTCCCCAAATACGTACATCATGTCCATTGTCAGCTAATACCATCGCTAACGCTGTTCCCCAGCTACCTGCTCCTACTACTGTGATTTTTGTCATAAAATCACATCCTCTCCATTAGTCTCTTGCTCTAGCGATAATGTGAATCGGCGTTCCTACGAAGCCAAATGATTCACGTAAGCGATTCTTTAAGAAACGCTCATATGAGAAGTGCAATAATTCTGGATCGTTTACAAACACAACAAATGTCGGTGGTTTTACCGCAACTTGTGTTGCATAGAAAATTTTCAGACGGCTACCATTATGAGTTGGCGTCGGATTCATCGCTACCGCATCCATAATTACATCGTTTAATACGTTCGTTTGAATACGGATACTATGACTTTCATTTACCTCATCGATAACCGGTATTAATGTTTGTGTACGTTTTCTCGTTTTTGCAGATAAGAAAACAATTGGTGCGTATTCTAAGAATTGGAAATGAGCACGGATATTTTCTTCAAATGCTTTCATTGTTTTTTCGTCTTTTTTCACTGCATCCCATTTATTTACAACGATAACAACAGCTCGCCCTGAATCATGAGCATATCCAGCGATTTTTTTATCTTGCTCAATAATTCCTTCTTCACCATCTAAAACGACTAAAACAACGTCAGAACGTTCAATCGCTCTTAGCGCACGAAGTACACTATATTTTTCTGTACTTTCATACACTTTTCCTTTTTTACGCATACCAGCTGTATCAATAATTACATAATCTTTTCCATCTTTACTATATGGTGTATCGACAGCATCACGAGTTGTTCCTGCTACATTACTAACAATTACACGCTCTTGACCAAGAAGAGCATTTACAAGTGATGATTTCCCTACGTTTGGACGTCCAATTAAAGAGAAACGAATTGTGTCTTCATCATATCCGTCTTCTTCAATCTTTGGAAAATGTTGTGCAGCTTCGTCTAGTAAGTCACCTAACCCTAATCCGTGTGTACCTGAAATTGGGAATGGTTCGCCAAATCCTAATGCATAAAAGTCATAAATGTCACTGCGCATTTCCGGATTGTCCACTTTATTTACTGCAAGTACAACCGGTTTATTTGAACGATATAAAATTTTTGCAACTTCTTCATCAGCTGCTGTTACACCGTCACGACCGTTTGTCATAAAAATGATAACATCCGCTTCATCAATTGCTACTTCAGCTTGTTGACGAATTTGTGTCAAAAACGGCTCGTCTCCAATATCAATTCCGCCCGTATCAATAATATTAAATTCATGATTTAACCATTCTCCAGCGCTATAAATACGATCGCGCGTTACACCTGGAATATCTTCTACGATTGAAACTCTTTCTCCAACAATTCTATTGAAAATAGTAGATTTCCCTACGTTCGGGCGACCTACTATCGCTATTACTGGTTTCGGCATATACTTTCATCCTTTCAACTTGCTTCTGTTTATTATGTAAAAAACCCTTCTTTGTGCAAGAAGGGATTTGCATTCCAGAATATTTCTCAACGTATCAAAACACCTCACATTATAACACACGTTGCTAATGTTTCACAATAATATATACATTCTCTTGTAAGCGATGTGCAATACCATCTAAAATTGCTTCTAAATTATTTGCAACAAATTCTAGTTCCTCCGTCGATTCGCAAACGAATAAAGGAGCACCACCTGCAAATTTTTCTGGAGTCGTTGTTATAACTGCCAGAATAACACTTTCTAACATCATCTCTTATCTCCCCTTCCTTTTGGGGCTTCCGATGACATATGGACAGCACTTTCTAACGTTGGTACATTTCCTATGACACCTATCGCTTTCTCTGCATCTTGATCTTGCGGCAGGACAAAAATCCCAACCCTGCCATCCTCTAAATCACGCTTTGCTAACGGTACAAGCGCTGGTGTACCAGAATCTCTATAAATCCCTAACGCTACTGAAACATCGTGTAAAATAGCTTGTCGTTGCCCTAAATTTGAGATTGTAACCATCGCATCAATTGATTTCGGCTTTAAAATAAAACCCATACCATATTTCATAATTTCTTCTTGTCTTGCTGGCAATCCAATATTCATAATGTAAATATTGTCAATATAAAGCCCTGCTCCTTCAAAACGAAGCGGAACGTGCTCAATTTCAACAAGATCATGTAGCCTTTTACCAGACATTAATTTTTTCGCGATAAAAAATGCGATTATAGCCATAATTACTCCTGCAATCCATGAACGGAATCCTATATACGCAAACGTCGTTGCAAACGACGTTAACATTGCCAAATAGTTGCGACTTTCAAAAACCAATGCAATTCCTTCAATGTATGTATTTCCACGCGGTACGAGCTCATACCCATCTAATTGTTGAAGCGTATTTCTTTCCATATTACGTACATCACGAAATTGTGTCGCTGCTAATGTAAGAAATGTAATGGCAGAAAAATCTTTTTTCAAAATAGACGGGATTGCAATCGCTCCTAAAGCAGCTGCAATTAACCCCATTGCAATATGAATAATTTTCCCATGTAGCCTCGTCGGATATTGCCGCGTATCCGTCCGAAGCATTAGCACCCTTGTAACTGTCCCCGCTATTACGCCGCATAAAATGGCTGGTGTATATTCAGTCATGTATTACCCTCGCCTTTCTTTTACGTGTTTTTCTCTTAAACCGTTCCATGTATACTGATGCTTTTGCAATCCAAAACAATATTGCCATGAATAATGTAGAAATGGCGACGATATCAAAAAATGCTAAACTACCGTAATCATATGGAAAATTCAATTTCCTAAAAATAAATGTCACTAGCAGCTCTCCTTGTAACATCCCTACATATAGAGAACATAATCGTAATATGCGATCCCCATGCAATAACACCGATGCATACACAAGAGCACTACTTAGCAGAAACACTCTATCCACCACAATCCAAATCGGATCATATATTTCTAACAGATGAAAACTTGTATATAACATTGCAATAATAAGTGCCGAAAGTAAGCTATACAATTTTTTCCAGACGGAATATAGCGTGATCCCTATAAAAGAAATAATACAAAGTAAAAGAGCATTTACTGATACCACGAATGAGGCAATCGTTACATGTAACGGAGAGCAAATTATAAAAATCAGTATACAAGCGCCTAACTTCCATCGGATAGGGTCCTTTTTCATAAAAAAGGTTACAATGATCCACCCTATCCAAGCTACAAAATAAAAAGTACTTCCATCCATCAACTTCACCTCCTATGTTTTCCATTATGGGAACTTTTTATGAAAGTTAATCCACTTTATTTACGCATAGTTTTTTCTTATAACAGCAACACTTTTAACAAGGAGGTGTTATTCATTATGGGTAAAGATCGCCAAGAACGAAAACTACGAGAATCACGCCGCGTTGAATCCGATCGTGATCAATCACTACAATATCCAGGTGCAACTGGACTTGATACACCAGAACAGGCTCGAAAACAAAACCAGCACTAATTAATACAAAAAGACGGTTTCTATATTGTACGAAACCGTCTTTTACATAATCAGTTTAATGATTTCTATTTATATCGAAATAATATTTCGCATACTATATCCTCCCATTACTTCTTTTTACCTTCACCTATTCCCATTAAAAATTAAGTTCTCTCCAGTAATTCGACAACACACCATCTACATTTTCCAACCCTTTTTCAATTACACTTTTTACGAAATGATATTTTTATATAATACTAATTCCATTCTCCACTTTATATTACGAAAAAGAATAGAACAAAAAAAAATCAACCGAATGGTTGATTTTTTATCTCCTACTATAATGCGCAGTATCAATACCACGCTGCATTAACCAATGATATGTTTCACCCTTTACAACAAGAGGTACAGATTGCAACTCTTCTATCGTCTTCGCACCAAGAGCTGTCATTATAAATTTCAAATCTGTATGTAGAAGCTCAATTTCATCTACTAACTTCTCGATACCATCTTGCATTAAAATACGTAAAAAATAACCAGCAAACGCAGTTGTATTCGCCCCTAATGCGATTGCTTTCGCTACGTCAAGCGCTGTTTGTATACCCCCAGATGCAATAAAAGAGAGGTTATTATTTGTAGAGGTTGCTTCAATAATCGAGGTTGCTGTTTGTATGCCCCAGTTATTAAAATAAGAAAGCATTCGCTGTCTTCTTTCGTTTTCAACAGCAGCAAAATTCGTACCACCTTGCCCACCAATATCAATTGCTGTTACACCTACGTTCACTAACTGTTGCATTGTTTCCTTACTCATCCCAAATCCAACTTCTTTTACAATGATAGGAACTTTACTATTTAAAACAATTTTCTCAATGCGCTGAAGTACTCCAGTAAAATCACGGTCTCCTTCTGGCATCGTTAACTCTTGTATGACATTTAAATGAATTTGTAATGCATTCGCTTCAATCATATCAACGGCGCGCTCTGCCTGCTCGATAGTTGCCTCACTACCTAAATTAGCAAAGAAAATACCATTTGGGTTTACCTTTCTAATCACCTTATAAGAAGCAGCTTCACTTTCATCTTTTAACGCCGCCATTTGCGAACCTACAGCCATAGCAAGGTTATGATGTTTCGCTACATATGCTAATTGCTCATTAATATGTAACGTTTTCTCTCCTCCACCACCAGTCATCGCATTGATAAAAATCGGCGAACTTAGTGAAAGTTCGCCGATTTTTGTTTCACATGTTATTGTGTCATAATTTGAATTTGGCAAGCTTTGATGCACAAAATCAATATCATGAAAGCCATGCGTACGAGACTGACCAGTAGAAAGAGCGTATTCAATATGATCTAATTTACGTTTTGCCCTTACCACTTGTACCCCTCATTATTTCTTTAATTTTTTCAGTTGTTCACCAATAATATCACTTAATTGGAAAGTAGCAGAATCAGCATTTGGCTCATACTGACTATAATCTTCAGTTACATTATTTTCCTCAAGCGCTTCTTTTATACTTAAAGAAATACGTTTCTCTGCTACGTGAACTTCAAGTACTTTCACTTTTACTTCTTGTCCCATTTCCAATACTTCATTCGGATTTTTCACGTGACGATTTGCAATTTGAGATACGTGTACAAGCCCTTCAACGCCCGGTAAAATCTCAACGAATGCACCAAATGTAACAAGGCGTTTTACTACTCCCTCACGAATATCTCCAGCTTTTATTTCGCCAGCAACGTTTTCCCAAGGTCCTGGTTGAGCTGCTTTAATTGATAAAGAAATACGTTGTGTATCAGCATCAACAGATAACACCTTTACCTTAACCTTTTGACCTTGCTCTAACACTTCAGAAGGTTGCTCTACACGTTCGTGTGAAATTTGTGAAATGTGAACTAAACCGTCCACTCCACCAACGTTAACGAATGCGCCAAAGTCAGTTAATCGTTGTACTGTTCCTTCAACAACGTCCCCTTCTTTTAATGAAGAAATTGCTTCTTTTTTCTTAGAATCTAGTTCTAATTCTACTACCGCTTTATGCGAAAGGATTACACGATTTTTTTCACGGTCTAATTCAACAATTTTCACCGCTAATGTTTTACCTTTATAGTCAGTAAAGTCTTCTACATAATGTACTTCTACAAGTGATGCTGGAATAAAACCGCGAACACCAAGGTCCACAACTAATCCGCCATTCACAATATCTTTTACAGTAACATCAAATACATGACCAGAAGTAAATTTCTCTTGTAGTTCTACCCATGCTTTTTCTGCATCAACAGCACGTTTAGATAAGACAAGATCATCTTCTTCTAATTTAATAATTTTCAACTCTAGTGTTTGATCTAATTCTACAACATCGCTTGCTTTTTCAATATGAACGTTAGCTAATTCACTAATTGGAATTACGCCATCTGTTTTGTATCCAACATTTACAAGCACTTGTTTCTCTTCAACCTTCGTTACAGAACCTGTAACAACGTCACCAACTTGTAATTCTTTTGAATCCATAACTTCTTCATTCATTTTCTCTACCATGGAAATACCTCCCTACAGAATTGACAAAGCATTTTTTATGTATATACGAAATGAAAACAAAGTTTTCATTTGCATGTTTAAGAATTTCTCATCACATACTCTTTTTCAATAACATTCACAAGAAAATATATTAAACCTATATAAATAGTATACAGCAAAACCAGCTTGAAAAAAGTATGTTTTGAAATATAATAGCGAATATATTCTGACAGTTTTATTCCTCTTTAACTAACTTCTTACAAATCAGCTCATTTGTCAAGGAAAGAGACTCACAATTCACGTATCCTTTACATTTCTATTTAAACAAAAAAAGAAAGAGGACTATCCCCTTTCTTTATTTCGCAAACACTCCAGAAACAATGCTCATAATTTTTTGGACAACTTCTTCAATTGATAAAGAAGTCGTATCTAATTCCAATGCATCATCAGCCTTTTTTAGTGGAGAAACTTCGCGTTCTGAATCTAATTTATCACGCTGAGCAATTTCTTCTTTTAGCTGCTCTAAATTAGAATCGAAACCTTTATTTAAATTTTCTAAATGTCTTCTTTCCGCTCTTTCTTCAACAGAAGCAAGCATAAAGATTTTCACTTCAGCATCCGGTAATACATGTGTACCAATATCACGGCCGTCCATTACAACGCCGCCTTTTTTCGCTAACTCTTGCTGACGACGTACCATTTCTTCACGAACAAGGCGATGTTTCGCTACAATAGATACTCGATTCGTCACATCAGGTGTACGAATTACTTCAGAAACATCTTGTCCATTTAAAAATACAAGCTGTGTATTTTCTCCTTGCTGAAACTCAATATTTACATTCTTTACAACTTCCATTAACTGCTCTTCATTTTCAATGTCTACTTTTTGTTCAAGGGCTGCATATGTAAGCGTACGGTACATTGCGCCTGTATCAATATAAACGTAAGAAAGTTCCTTCGCAACAACTTTTGCCACTGTACTTTTCCCAGCAGCTGCTGGACCATCTATAGCAATTGAAATTCGTTTATCCATTGTAACACCTCATTTTTTCACTTATAAAACAAAACGAAAAGCAGGTGTTCACCCTGCTTCTTCTCATTTGCTTCACGTCATTAAATCCTCAATTATTGTAGCATAATCCTTCATAGAAGAAAATGAAAACTACCTATTCACCTGCAAGATTTCCACTTTGTTTTTTACCATGACACCCTCATAATAAACAATTTTAGATAAATATTTCACTGATGACTTATGTATAAATAACAATTGCACAACAGAAAGACAAATGAATTGTATTATTAATATACGAATAAAAATTCTCTCCATCTTTTTCACCGGAATTCTTCCCTCCTATACTATATTTGCACATTTCGTTTCATGATTTTATACATCGTACATATAGCAGTTAATTTTATTGTCATTTTCGAGGCATACTTTTATACATTTCCATTGTCGAATTTACTCAAAACATGTTATGTTCTAAATGTATTTTTTTACTTGAAAGGGGTATAAGCATTGAAAAGAATCCTAGTTTTACACACAGGTGGAACAATTGCAATGGAGGAAGATAAAGAAACTGGGGTCGTACAACCAGGTGAAAAAAATCCTCTTTTAAAATTCATTCCTGATTTAGAAGGCGATGTTGATTTAATCGTTGAAGATGTGTTCCACCTACCATCTCCTCATATGACACCGAGCGAAATGTTACAATTACAAGTCATCATTGATGAAAGAGTAAAACAAGACAACATTCATGGCGTAGTCATTACGCATGGCACGGATACATTAGAAGAAACAGCTTATTTCTTAGATTTAACAGTACAAGCAACTATTCCGATCGTAGTGACAGGTGCAATGCGCTCTAGCAATGAGTTAGGTGCTGATGGTCTATATAACTTCTTATCAGCTGTAAAAGTTGCTAGTTGTGATGAAGCTGCAGAAAAAGGTGTTTTAGTCGTATTAAACGACGAAATTCATTGCGCTACAAATGTAACGAAAACACATACAAGTAATGTTGCAACATTCCAAAGCCCACAATACGGACCAATTGGAATGGTAACAAAACGCGGCGTTGTCTTCCATCACGCTTTAGTACATCACGAAACATATACGATAAACAAAGTGTCTAAAAATGTAGTTGTTCTAAAAGCATATGCTGGCATGGATGATACATTATTAGCAGCAATCGAAAATCTTCCTGTAGACGGCATTGTTATCGAAGCTCTTGGACAAGGTAATCTCCCTCCAAGAACACTACCTAGTCTAGAAAGATTATTAAATAGAGGTATTCCTGTCGTATTAGTTTCTCGCTGTTTCAACGGTATCGTTCAAGACGTATATTCGTATGAAGGTGGCGGTAAACACTTAAAAGATATGGGCATTGTATTCACATACGGCTTAAATGCACAAAAAGCACGCATTAAATTACTTGTTGCATTAGAGAATACAAATTCTCATGAATCCATTCAAAATATGTTTATGCACGAATAAAAAGGAGCTGTCGAGGTTTTCCCGACAGCTCCTTTTTATTTTTCTCTTGATGCAATGGTTTGCGCAATCGCATCTCCATGAAATCTTCCGTTCTCGATAAATATTTCATTTGCATTATTTCCAGCAGCAATGACACCTGCAATGAAAATATTTTCAGCATTCGTTTCCATTCTATCCTCTGTATAAATTGGACGTCCTGTTTCTTCATCAATCTGAACACCCATCTTCGTTAAGAAGCTATGATCAGGATGATAACCAGTCATCGCAAATACAAAATCGTTTTTGATTGTAAGAGCTTCACCATCAACTGTAAACGTTAATGTATGCTCAGTAATTTCTTTCACATGAGCCCCAAAATGCATTTGAATTGTACCATTTCGTACTAACGCCTCAAATTCCGGCAAAATCCAAGGCTTTATGCTTGGTGAATACTCACTTCCACGATACAGTACCGTTACACGTGCACCAGATTTAACAAGTTCTAACGCGGCATCTACACTCGAGTTTTTCCCACCTATAACTACTACATCTCGATCAAAATAAGGATGCCCCTCTTTAAAATAGTGAGCTACTTTCTTCAATTCCTCACCTGGAACATTCATATAATTTGGATTATCATAATATCCAGTTGCTACAACAATATATTTCGCTATATATATTTCCTTACTTCCGTCACGCTTTGTCGTCTCAACCTGAAAAGCTTCTCCATCTTTTTGAACTTTCTCCACTCGCTCAAAAGCATTTACACGTACAGATTTACGTCTTACTACTTCACGATAATACGCAAGCGCTTGATTTCGAACTGGCTTACGATTTTCTGTAATAAAAGCTACATCACCAATTTCTAATTTTTCACTAGAAGAGAAAAATGTTTGATGAGTTGGATAATTATAAATGGCATTTACAATGTTTCCTTTTTCAATTACTAACGGATTTATCCCTACCTTTTGCAACGAAATTGCAGCCGCTAATCCGCACGGACCGCCTCCGATTATAATAACTGTTTCTTTCTGCATACTCGTCCACTCCTAGTCTTCTACCAATACACTATTTATAAAAACAAGAAAAAACCTACTTACAGCAGTAGGCACCTATCTTTATTGTATTCATTTTTCATATATTTGTCATCTAAACGAAACGTACATCCGATAGACATCTGCTAAAAACTGCTGAAATTTAATACCTTGTTTCCCTAATACATTCTCAGGATCAATCTTTCTAGCTGGATCAAGCGTTTTATGTGACACGATATCTTTTTTCGGATTTAAGCCAAAGTTTTGGCATAAATACGCATGATACCATGTAAAACGATTATATGCTTCCCAAAAGTTAACATCACCACCATAACAAAGTTCCACTCCAATGGCCGCCTTATTCGCGTCATAGCCATATAAGTCATTATCCGTCGGCACACCATATCGAACATGATACGCAACTTCATTTATAGGAATAATCTCCAATATTGTTTTATCATCTATAAATGTATGCGCCGAAGCTTTCGGTTGTAATTCATTAAAGTAATCTCGATTCCCTATCGCATTGCTTCCAGGATTCCCCGTATCATGGCTTACAATAAATCTCACTTTAGTCAGAGGAATCCCCGGTCGTGAACTTCCATATCCAATATAGTTGCGCTCTATAGGAAACATCGCCATTGCTACCAACTCCCGCTCTAGAAGATTACCTTACTTCCTTATATATGTATTCGGTAGCAATGTCCTTATCGCATATTTCTTACGCGAAGAGAAAATCGAAAATATTTGAAGTGAACACCATAAACAACAAGATACTTACAGCCACTCCATAAAAACCGTAAAACCAAACACAATCTTCTTTCGTATCTAAACCGAAAAATTTATTTACCGATTGTAATAATGTGCCACGCTTGCTTTGTTTGTTTCGTAATACTTCCACTCGCTCTACAACATCTGCTGGCATCATAAATCTTTGGTCTACTGTCATTTTCATCATTTATCTCTCCTTAAAATCATTTCCGTTTTGTTTATCTAAGGAGAGTATAGCACGTTTGTTCGTATAGAACAAGCGTTCTTTTTATTTTTATTTTATTTTTCAGCAAGCCAAGTAAAAATCGAGATTACAACGGCAATAATCGGCCCTACTACAACCACACCAAATACCAAAAACAGTAACCCTTCCCCGAACATCCGAACGGTACTTATTTTTCGAGCTTTCATCGTTCTTGCAAGTTCTCCCTCTAACCTCTTAACCTTCTCTTCTAATTGTTCTACTCGTTCCAGCATTTCATTCTCCATATACAACACCTCATTTAATACTTCAACAAAAAAACGTGATTCCCTCGAAAGGAAATCACGTTTTCTCAAGATATAATATTTTATACCCAACCTCTGAAGCGGCTTGCTTCAGCCATTTTACGAACACCAACCATGTACGCCGCTAAGCGCATGTTCACTTTACGAACTTGTGCTGTTTCATAAATAGAATCAAATGATCTTACCATTACTTTTTCTAAACGTTGTTCTACTTCTTCTTCAGTCCAGTAGTAACCTTGGTTGTTTTGTACCCACTCAAAGTAAGATACTGTTACACCACCAGCACTTGCTAACACGTCTGGAACAAGCAAAATTCCGCGATCTGTTAAAATTTTAGTCGCTTCTAATGTTGTTGGACCATTTGCAGCTTCAACAACGATTTTCGCTTTAATATCATTAGCATTTTCTTCTGTAATTTGGTTCTCAATTGCAGCTGGTACTAAAATATCGCAATCAAGTTCTAACAATTCTTTGTTTGAAATTGTATTGTTAAATAGCTTTGTTACTGTACCGAAGCTATCACGACGGTCTAATAAATAATCAATATCTAATCCGTTTGGATCATGTAACGCGCCGTAAGCATCTGAGATTGCAATAACTTTCGCACCTGCATCATGCATAAATTTAGCTAAGAAGCTACCAGCATTACCGAATCCTTGAACAACAACGCGTGCACCCTTAATATCAATGCCACGTTTTTTAGCAGCTTCGCGAATACAAATTGTTACACCTTTCGCTGTTGCTGTTTCACGTCCATGTGATCCACCTAATACAAGCGGTTTACCTGTAATAAATCCTGGTGAATTAAATTCATCAATACGGCTATACTCATCCATCATCCACGCCATAATTTGAGAGTTTGTGAATACATCTGGAGCTGGAATATCTTTCGTCGGACCTACGATTTGGCTAATTGCTCGTACATAACCGCGGCTTAATCTTTCTAACTCACGGAATGACATTTCACGTGGATCACAGATAATTCCACCCTTACCTCCACCATATGGTAAATCAACAATACCACATTTTAAACTCATCCAGATTGAAAGTGCTTTCACTTCATTTTCTGTTACATTCGGATGGAAGCGAATTCCACCTTTCGTTGGACCAACAGCATCATTATGTTGCGCACGATATCCTGTAAATATTTTAACAGTCCCGTCATCCATACGAACTGGTATTTTCACTGTCATCATACGAATTGGTTCTTTTAATAATTCATATACTTCGTTTGGATAACCCAATTTTTCTAACGCTTCACTAATAACAATTTGTGTTGAATTCAATAGTTCAAAATGTTGTTCCCTTTGTTGTTGTGTTTTTGTTTGAGTTCCCTTTTCGGCTACCATAGTAAGTAAACCCCCTGTAATTTCACTTGTTTAGTAAACCTTCATTGCCTAGTATACACCCTTAAATTTGGAATGCAATAGAAAACGCTAACAAATATATACAAACTATTTTCTGTTGCAAGCGTTTTCACTATTATTATAGTCCTTTTATTACTTTTAGAAAAGTAAAATACTTAAATATTTAAATATTTTTTATTTTCATCAACCACCCTCCCATAAAACTGCATATTTTATTTTCAAAAAGTATGTTCGAGTATTTACAATCATCCCTTCCCTTCTCCAAATAAAAACAAAACCTCAGCTATGTTGTATTAGCTGAGGTTTTGTTTTTTCACAAAGTAATTGTGTATTTGTTCTATCGCGTTAACATCCATTAATTCTTTACCGTACTCCATGATGCGATAAATGGTTGCTGTAGACGGATTACCGTATTCCGCTAAAATAGCTATAAAATCCGCCTTTAACAATTGAATTTGTTCCTCTTCTTCCACCCAAAGATAGAAGCGCTCATCCCACGTATATAGCTTTCCGCCAGTTACACCAAGGTTATATAAGCGATTCGACAGGTTAATTACGTCATCTAGCGTAGCAAACTCATATAATATATGCTCACTTTCATCTAGAGTCACTTGCATTTCAATAAACTCGTCACGGAACTCATCATCTGTATCCATTTCTTGATTTTCTTTCGTTACAATTACAACCATCCCTTGTGCTTGTAGAGAAAACACTTCAACTGCAATCGGACCATCTGCTTCAAACCCTAATTCCTTATTTGCTTCTTGCATCATATCACGAAATAATTGCTGTACTTTCGGTGCATTTCTCCATAAATCTTCTTTCGTTAATCCTCGTTCAGATAAATCATCAAATGTTAGAAAAATTTTTATCTTATTGTAATTTAATCGTTCCAGCCTCATCTCATACCCTCCCTACGTAACCAATGCATCTAATTTTTATTATATGAAATAGAAAATAGATGGTTCTTTTCGAACAACTATTCCGACATTTTTAACCATCCATCCCATTCTTCTTTCGTATCACCAATTAAGATTGTTTCAATGTCCAACTGGTTTAGAACGCCTAGCTTTCCGATAAATCCAACAGAAAGAGATTCCCTTTTTTCTTGTAATAAATTTATAAAGTTCATCGTCTTTTTCATTTCTTGTTCGTCAGCAAAAGATATAAATACATATTTCGGCTGTATTTCCTCTACCGCTGATAACATACCATCTTCAGCTAAGCTTGTCCTAATATATATCGCCTCATATCCTTTTAAGCGTAAATAAGTTGAAAAAATAAATCCTTTCAATGCATCCTTTTCTAACACAATAACTTTGTGTAAAGAGGAAAACATTGAGGCATTGTGATACACCATCCCTAGACGCGTTTGTAAAAATGATAGTGCATATTGAAATTGCACCATTGAAATCTCATTATTATTTTTTGACGTTAATAATTTGTCTGTCACTCGAAGAACGATACTGGCAACAACCTTTTCTGTTGAATATATACTAAAAGCTTCGTTTAATAATGCAGCAATTGTAATTTCATCAAATTTTAACAAAGCTTGTAGCAAATCGTCCACTAAAACAACTTCTTTATCGAAATGTATCTCTTTTTGAACTGTACTCTGCAAACGATTCTCTTCTAATAACTGAACTGCTTGTCCAATCATCATACCGGAAGAAACTTTTTCCATTAACCATTTTAAAATTTGAATATGCTCTTCTGTATATAAGCGATGCCCAGCTTGATTCCGCTTTGGGGCAATAATTTGATATCGTCTTTCCCATGCACGAAGCGTACTCGGCTGAACTCCAATTATATTCGAAACGGCTTTTATATTATATTTCCCACTAAGAGTTGGCATCATTTCCCTCCGCACAATGTAATGATATGTGTTTGAGCAGGTGCTCGGAAACGAAGTGGTATCAATGTTGTTCCATACCCATTACTAACAAAGAGAATCGTATTCAAATGGTTATATACGCCACCTTTTAAATATTTTTTAGATGGGAATAATCGGATTTGTCCTCCATGCGTATGTCCACTTAACACAAGTGAAATCTGTTCATTTCCAGACATTTTTTTTATTATATCAGGGTTGTGACTAACTAGGATACGAAAACCATCTTCTTTACAATCCGCCAATGCCAAATCTAGACGATCACGGTGCAATCCAACATCATCTATACCGAGCAAACAAATTTTCTCTCCTAATTCAGACTCAAATACCACTCTTGTATTATCTAAAACTTTTACGTTATTTTCTAATAATAACGCATCTAATTCATGATATTCTATCTCATAATCATTGTTTCCCCACACAAAATATACAGGACCTATCTCTCTTAACTTTTGAATATTCGCAGAGATTTTTGATAAAGAGACACCTTTCTCTGCTAAATCTCCTCCGATAATTACGAGATCTACTTTTCCTTTTACTTGTTCAATTAACAAATTCGAAATGACCCTTCTATGAATATCAGAAATAAAAAACACATTTACTTTTTGAAAACTTTTCGGAAATTCTTTAAATACTAAAGTATGTTCCAACACCGTATTACGCATCGCTTCTTTATACATCACAAAAAGTAATAAAATCCCCATGCCTATGAGAGTACTGAATAATATAATCCATATCATATTTTTGACTCCCTCCTCATAAAGATAATCCTAGGCTTTTATAACAAACTGTGATCGCTTAACTCGCTAGCTTTCTTGCTTTGTGGACTTATCTTTTATCGGAATTTTTAATTCTTGACCTGCACTCACTTCATCTTCCTGCAAGTTATTATACTTTTTAATTACTTCAATTCCATTTCCATCTGAAAAATATTGCTTCGCTATACTTTCTAAAGTTTCTCCCTCTTTCACAGTATGCGTTATTACTTTTTCAGAATGTTTCTGCGACTCAGATTTAGCTGAATCAAAGAAGATTACTTCAAACGCACTTTTTCCAGCATTATTACTATCACCCTTCACCTGAATATATTTATCCGTGTACCACAAAATACTAATCGGCAGAAGAATGAATAGAAATGTTAAAACCCGGACGAAAATGTGATTTATTTTAAACTTTTGTTTTTTCTCTTTATTTCTATGAATTTCACTACGCGGCGGTAAACTTTCTTTTTCTTCCACTCGCTCAACTTCTAATTCCTCTTCAAAATCAGGAATTCGTTTCCTCATGTTGTTCACCACCACCTTCCATTTATTTTCTTAATTGGAGTCCCATTATAAAATCAACAAGAAAGTGTGCAAAGATTGTTATAAACAAATTTCCTGTCCATTCAAATACATAACCAAAGACAAAACTAATAAAACAGACGAAACAAAATAAAAATGGCTTTGTTATATAACGAATATGTAACACTGCAAATACGAAGCTCGCAATTACAATTCCAAAATGAGTCTGTACTACACCTCTAAATAAAAATTCTTCTGCAAAACCAATCAAGAACGTAATAACGAGTAAGTGTAGAACGGACATTCCTCGAAACATCTTATCGTTAATACCACCATCATCAAACCATGACTCCGGAAACACTCGCATTGCAACATAATCTAATAACACAATACCAATCGCTAACAAACCACCTATAATAAGTATAGATACTGGTTCCCATTTCCATAAATTAAAGACTTCTTTTACATCTTGAAATAATATATATGCCAGTAAACAGCCAATACCGATAATAATTAACTGTGTTATATATAGATTCAGCCTTATTTCCTGCGGACTCATATCTTCAACATTATGCCTTTGAATGTTCATCATTCCTCCATCTTTTCTAGGCCGAAAAGCTTTTGTAACTCTGTTTCCCAATTATAGTCGAAATCCGATTGTTGCGCTCGTCTTTTTTTATAATCTTCTTTGGTAATACCGCAATAATCGCAGCAATTAATTAACTCTTGCTCTTTCCTATAACCGAACTGTTGCAGCACATATTCACGTCTACACCCTTTAACTTGTATCCATGACTTCATATTTTCTAGCTCACTATATTTATTACGCAACCTTATTTCTACTTCAGCTATTAATCGGTTCATGATTTCATCTGACAAACCTTCTAATAATAATCTTCGTTGTTGTATAATTCCAACCTGTTCGAGATGATAACGAACGAAACGCCAATATTGCTCATTAAATCTTGCTGCATTATAACAAATTTCTTCTACATCTTCTATTGGTAATTCCTTCGTTTGAAATATTCTTTCTTGTAGTAAAGAAAATAAAAATTTTATTTGTGACTTACTTGGCAATTCATCCTCAATGATTGAAATTGGTAAATCATGATCCAACGGACTACATAATAAAATAGCTATACTCGGTTCGCCATCTCTTCCAGCTCTTCCGATTTCTTGTAAGTAAGAGGCTATATTAGTTGGATAATGAAAATGAATAATATATCGCGTATTCGCCTTATTTACCCCCATACCAAATGCACTTGTGCATATTACAAGTTGCAATTGATCGTTCATAAACTGCTGTTGAATTAACATACGCTCTTCATGTTCC
This sequence comes from Bacillus sp. BR3(2024), assembly GCF_039134555.1. Taxonomy (NCBI): domain Bacteria; kingdom Bacillati; phylum Bacillota; class Bacilli; order Caryophanales; family Bacillaceae; genus Bacillus; species Bacillus sp. BR3(2024). The sequence continues at coordinate 1,400,904 of NZ_CP152433.1, read as the reverse complement.
ATACCACCATGATAAAAAGCTACACCAGTAACACCTTTCCCTCTCAAGTATTCCGTTAACCTTTCTGTCCACGCTCTACTTGAGCAATATACAATCCCCGGCCCTTGTAAATACATCACCTGCTCTAAAAGCGCCTCTTTCTTTTCTTCTATCGTCTCTACAAATTGCACATCCATTGCAATATTAGGACGATCAATAGAGTATACATGTTCCGCGGCACCCTTTAAATTTAAACTATCTGCGATATCCTGCAGTACCCCTTTTGTCGCTGTGGCTGTCAATGCTAATACTGTAGGAGAACCAATATTTTCAATAACTACATTTAGTTTTTTATAGTCCGGTCTAAAATCATAACCCCATTGAGAAATACAATGAGCCTCATCAACAACAAATAATGAAATATGAATTTTCTTCAATTCCCTAATTAATAACTCCGACTGCAACATCTCTGGTGAAACAAAAATAAATTTATATGAAGATAATTTTTTCATCGCTTCTCTTTTTTCATTTAATGTCCGAAAACTATTAAATGCTATCACTCGGTTTTTCACAACATACTTTAATTGTGTCACTTGATCTTCCATTAAAGATAATAACGGTGATACAACAAGCACTGTTCCTTCTCGCATAAGCCCCGGAAACTGATAGCACATAGATTTCCCTCTTCCAGTCGGAAGCATTGCTATCACATCTTTTCCTTCTAATAAATCTGTAATTACTCCTTTTTGACCTGGACGAAATTCAGAATATCCAAACCACTTATATAAATATTCTTCAAGTTTCATTTACACCCTCCATCCGCGCTAATACAAGACGAACTTCAAAATAAGAGATATCTTCTCCAACCGCTTGTTTCAAAACACGTAACTTCCGCGTTTGCAATGCTTCAATTACTTTTATTACTTTGTCTATCTTTTCTTTTTCCATAAACATTTCAATAGAAAAATCTTTTTCTCGCAAAGCAATTTCAACAAAATGATCTTCTATCGTTGCAACCTTTAAATTCCGAATCGCCGCTATTTCTTCTAAAGAACGTCCTTGTCTCCAAAAATTATATGTTTTTTTCGTGGATAAACTAAATAATTCAGCTCTCTCATTTGGATAAGATATAATTTCAGCTAATAGTGGAAATTCATTTTCTTTATCACGAACTTCTTGTATAAAGAAATGTATTGTACCCCAAAATAAAAAATACACCCTGAATATATCTTGTTTCGTAATTTCTGCTAATTGTTGCAATGTACAACCAATGCGTTCATAACCCGTTAATCGATATGTTACAATCGTCGCTTCTATCGCATTACTCTTTTCTAAAAGATTATGTACTTCCGTCCATAGTTTTCTCGCCAACTCACTTCTCTTATATGGCCTTCCTGTTAGAAAACATTTCACCCACATCATTATTTCTGTATCTTGCTGAATTGGAATAAATCTCGTATTATTCTGTTGTAAATTTGATATGGTTTGAATAATTAATGATAATCTTTTCCAAAATGTTTCACCTAATTCACCATAATGTAAACCATGCAAATGCGCCGGAAAAGCATAAACTTCCTCCCATTTATGTAACTGCATTTTACCCGTAGGTGTTAACACATATGTATTTTCATGTATTTCTTGAATAAAATCCGCTTGCAACAACTTTGCAACTTCACCATCATAGTCATTTCTATTTAATGATTTATATATTCCGAACAAAAAAGAAACTCGGAACATATTTCCATCTTGTAAAGTTTGCGAAGAACGTTTGCCCTTTAGTAAATAATAAATAGAAGAAACGGTTCTTTCACCATTCAATTGTTTTAAACAATGCAACAAAGTATATTGTATTTGCATGACCGCTTCCACCTTCCAATCTTAACTTCATTCTTTTCAGTACAATTACACTATCTACTGTCGCTCATTAAACTTATCATATAAGAACTATATACTTGTATATATTCTATTGTATCAAACGAAATCATATTTACGTATTTTGAAAATCTTATGACATAATTCAAAAATAAGTTGACACTCTAATTGATAAGCATTATCATTATAATTTTATGTTGAAAAGTTTTACAAACCGTTTTACAATAAGGTTATAATTTTTATGGCGAGCTTTTCACATACATATTATCAGGAGGGAAAAAAGATGGCAAAATATACAATCGTTGATAAAGATACTTGTATTGCATGTGGTGCTTGTGGCGCTGCTGCACCAGACATTTATGACTATGATGATGAAGGTATTGCATTTGTAACATTAGATGATAACCAAGGTATCGTTGAAATTCCAGATGTATTAATTGAAGATATGATGGATGCATTCGAAGGCTGTCCAACTGACTCAATTAAAGTTGCTGACGAATCATTCGACGGAGACGCTTTAAAATTCGAATAGTCTTTTATTAACTTCAAAAAACGCCCCTCCTATTGATGAGGGGCGTTTTTTGTATCTAAATTTTATTTTCCTTAATAAAAAACCATTAGTAGTTTCACACTACTAATGGTTTTAGTATATATTATGCATTTTTCATTTTTGCAAACACCCATACTTTCAGGCGTGAGAATAATGCTACAAATACAATTGTTACAACAATCCCTTTAATTAAATTAAATGGTAAGATTGCCGTTACAACCGTTGTTTTTATAGCTTCGCTAGACATAGCTGGTGAATTTAAAAACCAAGTGTACGCCGGGAATATGATGATGTAGTTTAATACACTCATAATAAGTGCCATTGTAATTGTCCCTAGCATTAATCCTGTAGTTAAACTCTTCACAGTACGATACTTTCTAAATAAGAAAGCTGCTGGCCCAATAAATAAACATCCTGCAATAAAGTTTGCAATTTCTCCAACTGGTACTCCCGTTAAACTTCCTTGAATCCCGTAATGTAAAATGTTCTTTATCGCCTCTACAATCACTCCTGCTACTGGTCCAAAGATAATTGCCGCAATTAGAGCTGGTACATCACTAAAATCAATTTTCAAAAATGGCGGAAGCCCTGGGAACGGGAAATCCAACATCATTAGTAAATATGCAATACTACTTAGCATCGCTACACTCACCATCTGCACTACACTGTTTTTTTGTTTCATCTTTCTCTCTCCTTTTCCATCGATCATCTCATGGAAAGTGGAAAGGTTCTGCTATGCCTATTTTTTCATAGAACGAAAAAACCCTTTGTGTTTTACACAAAGGGAGAATTTAAGGCACATCAAACAGACGTTCAAATCCATATCTTTTTTGAACGCTTGAACCTCCATCTTCTCCCATCCAGACTATACTGTCGGCTTTGGAATCACACCAAATCCTGCCTTAACGGCTCGCGGGCTTAGAACAAAATCATAAATAGTTCATCACCGCCGGTCGGGATTTTCACCCTGCCCCGAAGATAGACCGATATTCTATTTTCCCCTTCATTATACAACAACCTCATAACATTGTGAACTAAAAAATTGTAACTTATTTAAAATTAGTTATTTATTTTTCGTAACAACAAATAAATTGCGAGATATTTTACAATACAATCCATATTTTTTATTATTCGGCATTTCTCTTTTGAATTACCTAGTCATATATAATTAAAAGTGATAAGATATTGAATTGTTAAGATAAGAACATTTTCTGAGTTATGGAGGAAATGTCATGAAAAAAGACAAGAGACATTCTATTCGAGAAGCAATGAAAAAAAACTTAAGAAAAGAATACTTTTACTTAAAAAAAGAATTACTTTTCTACTGCCCAATTGATTTAGGCACATTCTCAAACGAGACATACTATGCTACTTTCGATGAAGATGGCATCAGTATTTATCAGTATGATAAAAAAACAGAAAGTAAATTAAAATTGTGTGAGCGTCATCCGTGGAAGAGTTGGAATAAAGTGAAGATTGATCACTATTTGACAACTTCTCAATTTATTTTTCAGGGTGAGCGAAATTGGATCTTATCTCTTTTTCAAAAAGGAAAAGAAGCTCAAAAAATTATTGAAGAGCATACATCTTTACAAACAGAAGTTGTTTCCCGCTCTTTCTTAAAAAAACTTCCTGGTTTTCGTTCTAATACACCACTGAATAAATACATCGGTAGTATTTGTTACACTGCACTTATTGCATTTTTATTAAAATGGATGATTCCATTTCAAGCACCACAAATCGCCCTGTATTCTATCTCGATTGGTTGTATGCTTCTTGGCCTACTTTGTTTGACAATCGGTTTAATTGAACCGACTATCGTACTGTTTCGAACAAAAGAGAAAACAAGAACAAAAGTTTTTTACTTATATAGCTATTTAGCTATTTCTGGATTTATATGTGTCTTTATTTTTTGGTAAAAGAAGCCGTCCCAAAATAAATTTTGGGACGGTTTTCTTTTAGATATAGATGCTCTGATTCACTCAATAGTTCTAGCAAAAGCGCCCATATAATTTCATTTACATTGAATCTTATTTAAGAAGAACATAAATTTGTTCAAAGTTTAATTTTTGAAGCGTTTCCTTTACTTAACATATAATTGTTGATTAGGATAAATTAGCTCTTGCTGCAATCCATTTTTTTCTTTAATTTCCTTAAGTGTCATACTAAATTTCCGGGCAATACTAACTAAAGTATCCCCTTTTTGTACGACATATAATGACGAAGAAACAACTTCATTTCTTTGTTCACTTAAAACAAGCAATGGGTTCATCGCATTCTTTTTCGCCATCGTCCATCTTCCTTGATGAAGTTCTAGATGTAAGTGCGCACCTCGCGATTCTCCCGTGTTCCCTACTTCTCCAATTTTTTCTCCTTTGGAAATATAATCTCCTTGATCCACATATCTCTTATTTAAATGTGCATATACAGCTTCATATTCTCCGTGTTTAATAAATACAACATTTCCATAACTACTTGAATAATAAGACCTCGTTACCTTACCATCTTGGATAGCTGCCACAGGCGTTCCAATCGGCGCAGCTACATCAATACCATAGTGTTTTCCATGCCTTGTCCCAAAATAATCACTTATCTGACCTTCAACAGGCCATGTCCATCGATTTTCTTCTGCATAAACATGTAATTGAGATACAAACAGTATACTCAATAACATGACACCGCATTTTAAAACTTTCATATACATCCTCCGTTTTCTAATTACCACCATACCTTCTCTATTTTGGTATATTACAGAAAAAAGTATACAAAAAAAGAAAGTGAATTACTCCACTTCCTTCTCTTTCTTATCACGAAAAACTACTGCACTACGGTTATACTCCACATCTTTCACTTGTAATCGGGCATTTATTACTCGAGCTATCGCAAACAAATAATCAGATAATCTATTTACATACTTTAATACAACTTCATTTATTTTCACTTCTTTTTGCAATGATACTATAGAGCGTTCTGCTCTCCTTACAACAGTACGTGCAATATGAATAGTAGCCGCTGCCTCGCTACCACCTGGCAAAATAAAGCGTTCTAGTGGCGGGGCTTCTTCTATATATAAATCAATCTTTCTTTCTAAACTTTCAACCATCACAATTGTCACTTTATAAGGAATTTTTTGTTCCACTATTGCCAAGTCTCCTCCGCAATCAAATAGTTCATGTTGAATATTTTCGAGCTCATTGTAAATATCTATAAAAGCCCCGCCTTGAAGCTTAGTCATTGCATATCCAATATGAGAATTTGCCTCGTCTATTGTTCCATACGCTTCCACACGGATATCATCTTTATCAACCCTGCCACCTATTACACTTGTCGTTCCTTTATCTCCTGTTTTTGTATATAATTTCATTTCTTCACAGCACCTCTCTTGTTATTCTTTATTCGAGCAACATAGAAAAAAGTTCTACCATTCTTTATTTAATTGAGTTTACAAAAAAATAAAAAACAGCAGAACTTTATTCATTATCAACTTTAAAAACGCATATCTAAATTATACGATTCGGTAAATATACAGAGAATGTAGTTCCTTCTCCAACAACACTTGATACAGAAATTTTACCATCATGGCCTTGAACAATATTTTTCGCAATCGCAAGCCCGAGTCCTGTTCCACCCTTTTTCCCACGTGTTCTTGCTTTATCAGCTTTATAGAAACGATCAAATAAAAATGGAATATCTTCTTCTGGAATGCCTGCACCCGAATCTTGTACTTCAAAAATAAGACCGTTATTTTTCGTATCAATTACAAGCGTTACATGTCCGCCTGCATTCGTATGACGTATTGCGTTATCAATTAAATTCGTCAATACTTGTTCCATACGATCTGCATCAAACGGGTATTGTTCAATTGGACCTTTGAAATCAACCGTTAACGCGACCTCTTTATCCTTTGCAATCCCTTGGAATTTACGACCAATTTTTTCAACAAACGGATGTATATCCACTTCACCAATATGTAACTCTACATGACCGCTTTCCATACGAGCTAAATCTAACAATTCATTTACAAGTTTACCTAAACGAACAGATTCATCATAAATAATTTGAACAAACTCATCTATTTCCTCTTTCGTTTGCACAATATCATCTAAAATCGCTTCACTATACCCTTGCAGCATGACCATTGGTGTACGAAGTTCATGTGATACATTCGCAATAAAATCTTGACGCATCTTTTCAAGACGACGTTCTTCCGTCATATCTCGCAGCACTGCTACAGCTCCACGAATTTTCGTTTGATTGTAAAGCGGCGTCATAAGAACTACATAGTTCCCTTTTTGTAAATTAATTTCAACAACTTGTTGTTGTTCGCTTTCTACAACGAGATGGAATAATTCCACAAGTTCAGAAGGTAGTTTTTTACTGAGCTCTATCTCTTTTTCTTCTTGCCAAACTTGTAAGAAATGTTCGGCCGGCGGATTGATTACAACGACTTCACCTTCTTGATTTAACGTAATAACCCCATCTGCCATACTACTCAAAATACTTGCTAACTGCTCTTTTTCTTGTTGCAAGGCGTTCATATTAAACTTCAACTGTTTTCCCATTTGATTTAAGGCCGTTGCAAGCTCACCAATCTCATCCTGAGATACCATAGGAGCCTTTGCATCAAACTTCCCACGTGACACTTCAAAAGCAACCTCACGCATTTTACGAAGCGGTGCTGTAATCCGAGTAGATAAGAAGAACGCAAAGAAAGTTGTTAATATAATCGCAATTCCAGCCGATAAGAAAATAAAATCAGTTGTTCTTTCCATACCTTGTATCGGTACTTGTAAAGATTCATATACGAACACTGCACTTTGATTTTTTGATTGCACTGGTTTTCCGACGATCATAATATCATTTTCGGTGTTTTTATTCTTCCTACTATTAGACGCTTTTCTAATATTATTCTTAATTTCTTTTTTGTCTGTAAACAAAGCCGCTAATTCTTTATCTTCTTTTAAGTCATCCATTGTAAGAGTGACTAACCCTTCTTGTTTCGGTGAAGAAGAGATTTCTTTACCATCTTCTACAATAATAATCCTTGAAAGTGGGTCAGAGAATTTGTAAGCGATATTCTCAATCGTTTTTACATCGGCACCTTCTTCAATTAACTCTGAAACACTTGTTGCAACTTTTTGAAGCCTAGCTTCACTCATATCAACATAATACGTTCTAAAAAACTGTGAAAGTAAAATCGCAACAAATCCAAGAACAAACGAAACGAGAAGTAATATGGTCATCCATAACTTCCCTACTACACTTCTCCAAAGCATCAGTCGTTCACAACCTCAAATTTGTAACCTACACCCCAAACAGTAACGATCATTTTCGCTGCATCTGGTGATTTTTTGCTTAACTTCTCACGTAAACGCTTTACATGTGTATCAACTGTACGTAAATCTCCGAAGAATTCATATTGCCATACTTCTTTTAACAGTTGCTCACGATCGAATACTTTATCAGGAGCTTTCGCTAAAAATAATAGTAACTCATATTCTTTCGGCGTTAAGTTTACTTCATTACCATCTGCAGTAACACGGTGTGCATCGTTATCAATTGTTAAGTGCGGGAATACAGTAACATCTTTTGTCGTTGTATCTTGTGTAAAGAATGTTGTTGGTACAGCACGACGTAATACCGCTTTCACACGTAGTACGACCTCACGTGGACTAAATGGCTTTACAATATAATCATCTGTTCCAACTTCAAATCCTTGTACTCTATTTACTTCTTCACCTTTTGCTGTCAGCATAATAATTGGTGTCGCTTTCTTCTCACGAACCCCTTTACATACTTCAATGCCATCTTTACCAGGCATCATAAGATCTAATAAGATTAAATCGTAATCATTTTGCAACGCCATTTCTAAAGCTGTATCACCATTATCTGCTTCTTCAATCGTATATTGTTCTCTTTCTAAGTACATTTTCAATAAACGACGAATACGATCCTCATCATCTACAATTAAAATTCTTGATTCATTTTCCATCTCTACCCGCTGCGCACTCTCACCTCAGCGGTTCACACCTACCCTTCTTTAACTATTATGTTGCGCTATTCTCGTTTATTTAAGCAATCTTCTAAATGTTTCACTTCCCATATTATGCTTCACAAGAATAATAAATTTTGTTCAATTTTTTTCCAAAACTATGTATTTTTTTTGAACAGCATATAATGTCCTCGACATCATTTTACAAAATCAACCGCTACTTTGTCATGTTTTTCTCAAAAAAGAAGAAAAGTTGACAAAAATAAAATAGGAAAGTGACATGCACTCCCCTATTTTATTTCTCTATGCATATGAATGTAAACCGGCAATAATTAAGTTTACTACAATAAAGTTAAACATAATGATTGCAAAACCAATTACTGCAAGCCAAGCTGACTTCTCTCCATGCCATCCTTTTGATAGGCGTAAATGTAATACTGCCGCATAAAAGAGCCAAGTGATAAGTGCCCAAACCTCTTTTGGATCCCAGCCCCAAAAACGTGTCCACGCTATTTGTGCCCAAATCATCGCAAAAATTAATGCACCTAATGTGAACACTGGGAATCCAATTGCAATAGATCGATATCCGATTTCATCTAGTAAATCACTATTCGTATTCTTTACTAACGGCTGAAGTGCCGCCGATACTCGCTTCCGTAAAACAAGTCTTAATACAATATACAGTAATGTTCCAACTAACACTGACCAAATAACAGTATTTAATTTTTTCGCATTTACAATCGCTGGAACTTCAACTGCCGGTTCTAATTTATTTTCTGTCAGTAACTTCCCTTCGTGCGGTCCAACTAAAGCCGGAAGATTGTATTTCATTTCCACTTGTTGTTCATTTTTATCAATCCATTGAAACTTCGCTTCATATTTCATACTAGAAAATACCGTTGTTACTCCAATAAATCCAACTGTACAAACAAGTGTAAATACTACCGTCTCTAGCCAAAATGTACGTTTACTTCTCGTCGATTGATCTACATTTTTCAATAAATACATAACACCTGTAATAAAACTAATCGCTAAAATGGCTTGTCCTGCTGCTGCCGTCGTCACGTGAATATGTAACCAATTACTTTTTAAAGATGGAATAAGCGGAGATATTTCCCTCGGAAACATACTTGCATAGGCAATTAATAAAAGCGCAACTGGTAATGCAAATAGTCCGATTATGCTTACACGGTACATAAAATACATGACAATAAATGCTCCTACAAGCATCATGCCGAAAAATGTACCGAATTCAAAAAAGTTACTAACTGGCGCATGTCCTGATGCAATCCACCTTGTAACAAAATATACTGTTTGTGCAATAAACCCTAAAATTGTAATCGTTATTCCTACATTTGCCCATTTATGACCCTTTTCTTTAATTGCTCCCCCGAAAAATAGAGTGGCAATTAAATATAAAATAAATGCGGTAAAGAGAAAGTTACTACTTATTTGCACCATATCGTTTCCCCACCTTAACTAATTTTTTTATCAATTACTTTATCATTTGGCTGTGGAATTGCTGTACCTTCTAGTACTCTTTCAATATCTTTCTTTAAACCGAACCAATTTTTATTTGTATGCCCTGCAATCCACCATTCATCATTAACACGTTGTATCCAAATACGGCGATGATTCCAATACATACCTTGAATGACACCAACCATAAATATAAATCCTCCAATGCCGAGAATCCAAAGCGTTAAATCTTTTCTTACAGTAAGTGCTGTGGCATTTTGCATTTCAACACCTGCAAACGACATTTTATATTTGTTGTTTCCATCTGGTTCTATATTTTGCTGAATACCAACAAAACTCACTTCACCATCTGGTGTTTCAGGTGTAAACATTTTAAATACAAATGCAGGATTGTTTGGTAATTTCGTTTTTGTATTTGGTTTTCCATTCTCATCAAAATAAAAATCAGGAAAATAGCTTAATAGTTCTAGAGAATAACCATTTCCTAAATCATATTTTTCCTTAGGATTCGTTAAATCTACTTTAATTGGTCCCCACTTTTGATTATTTTCTTTATTTTGCAAGTTAAAGGACATACTTTTAAATTCACTTTCTTTATAAGAAACTTGATACACTGCAAATTGATCAAATTTCAGTGGTTCATTCACTCGAATTTCCGCTTCTTTTACTTTTTCTAATTTCGGTTTTTGTCCTGCTATATTTTCTCCTACTGCTTTATATAATACGGCATTCGTTTGGAAGTTTTTCGCAATCATTTTATCGCCTACACGATCAATCGCTTCATCAAAAACTTCCTTGTCCTTACTTTTATCATAAACTTCTTTTATAAATTTCTCGTTTTTTAAGTAGTATTGTCCATCCGTCCCTGGTATTTCTTTCGTTTCACCGTCACGTAACCAAAGTGCTTCGTCTACGTACATACTCGGTAAAAAACGAAGCATCGCACCGAATAAAAAGATAATAAGACCGATATGATTTACATATGGACCCCAACGCGAGAAGCGTCCCTTTTCTGCTAAAACGTTTCCGTCTTCCACTTTCATGTTATAGTTTCTTTTCTTTAAATTCTCTTGCACTCTTTCCAGGTCACCTTCTTGCGGTGTACCAGTCCCATATAATCTCTGTCTCTTTAAAAAACTAGGATGTCTTTTTACGCCTTGCTTTTTTAAAGCTTTATAAAGTGGAATAACGCGGTCTAAACTACATATCACAAGTGAAATACCGATAGAAGCAATCAAAATCATATACCACCATGAACCGTATAAATTATTAAACCCTAATTGATAGTATAATTGTCCTAAAAATCCATATTCTTGTTTATAATATTCAGCTGGTGCAATACCTGGAGTTATGTACATTTCTTGCGGAAATATAGTTCCTATCGCTGATGCAGCTAAAGTTATTACGATTAGCCATACACCTACTTTTACAGAAGAGAAAAAGCTCCAAATTTTATCGACTATCGTTTTTGTCTGCGTGAGAGATCTCCGTGCACTCCCCTCATAGCGCATATCCAATAGTTTTGCATTTTCATTGCTTTCAAATGGTTTCCCGCAAGCTTCACAAAAAACGGTTCCTATCGGATTAACATGTCCACATTCACATTTAATTTCTTTCAACACTCTCACCGCCCCTGTATCTATATGTACTATTGTATATTCTAACCTCAAGTTACCGCAATACTCAGAATTTTTAAACCAGAGGCACTATAAACACGCACCCCTTATGTAAAGGCTTTCTTTATTACGGAGTAATTTTCTTTAAATACCCTTCTAACTGTTCTTTCGTTTGTTCCCCTATAATTTGCTCCACTACTTTTCCATCTTTATCAATCAAAAAGCTTGTCGGTAAAGGACCTACTCCATATGTTCCTATAATCTTTTGTCCTTTATCAATGGCAACTGGGAATTTCAAACCATATTGGTTCACAAAGTTCTTTACTGCAATATCCGTTTCATCTGCATCTAACGCTATGATTTCAACGCCTTTTTCTTTATACTTTGGATATAATTCATTCATATAAGGCATTTCTTTTTCACAAGGTTTACACCACGTGCCCCAAAAGTTTAAAAATACACCTTTTCCCTTTAAATCTTTTAGTTCAATTTTCTTTCCTTCTAAATCCGTCACAATAAAGTTAGGTGCTTCTTTTCCGATTTGCATTTTCTCTTTATTAGCAAAGAATCCTTGATAAAGGGTAAATCCTACAGCACCACATAAAATGAGTAGAATAATAACGCGAAATAATAAGCGATTTTTCTTCATATTACCTCTCCTCTCCTCGGTAAATGTTATGTATTATCTTCTGTAAATGTTGTATTGAATAAATCACCAGCAGAGCACTCCACTGGTGAATTTTTAACTCTATAGCTTATCTTGGCTTTGTAGAAGCAAGCGCGCGTAATTGTTTCACCTCATGTGGTGTCAATTCTCTCGCATCACCAGGTCGCAGGCTTCCTACTTCTAAGAAAGCATAACGTTCACGTTTTAATTTCACTACTTTACAGTCTAACGCTTCAAACATACGACGTACTTGACGATTACGTCCTTCATGAATTGTTAATTGTACAATAGCCATCTCTTTACGCTTGTCCCAAGAAATAATTTTCACACGTGCTGGTGCTGTTTTACCGTCTTCTAACGTAACACCGCGTTCTAACATGCGAATTTTCTCACCTGTTAATGGCCCTTTTATTTTTGCAACATATGTTTTTTCAACTTTATATCTAGGATGCATTAATACGTTTGCGAAGTCCCCATCGTTTGTCATTAATAATACGCCAGACGTATCATAATCTAAGCGTCCGATTGGGAATAAACGTTGTGTAATTTCCGGGAAAAAGTCCGTTACAACACTTCTTCCTTTATCGTCTGATACACTTGAAATTACGCCAGTTGGTTTATATAGTAAAAAATAAACAGGTTCTTCTTTTTCAAGAGGGATATTATTTACTTCTACTTTATCTTGAGGAGTTACTTTTGTCCCTAACTCTTTCACTATTTTTCCATTAACTTTCACTTTTCCTTGCTGAATTAATTCCTCAGCCTTTCTTCTCGATGCAATACCTGCTTGCGCAATCACTTTTTGTAATCGTTCCATTTCTTTTTTTCACCTCGAATTTATCTTACCTTACATTAGAAAGACTTGGCAACCGCATACGCTTTACGGCTATTCGCTTCATCTTACTTAAACAACATAGCGATGATAATAAACATATAAAGGTCAAATCATGTTTTTACCCTTTATTATTGTCCATATTTTTCATATTTCTCACAATAAAAGTTCATCATTTTGTCAAAAATACCACATAAAAAAACCACTATTAAGCTACACCTTAATAGTGGTCGTATACGTATTATAAGCGAAATAGCGTAAAAAATGAATAGTATTACTGAAACAATAAAGAAACGAACACAATTGAGCATATAATCCCGATTAAATCTGCAAAAAGTCCTACTTTTAGTGCATCCCCCATTTTTCTAATCCCAACCGCTCCAAAATATACAGTTAAAATATAGAAAGTCGTATCTGTGCTCCCTTGCATCGTAGAAGCCAATCTCCCAATAAACGAATCTGGCCCATATGTTGCAATTAAATCGGTCGTAATACTTAAACCAGCAGAGCCTGAAATAGGGCGTATAAGTGCTAAGGGTACAATTTCTGCTGGAACATGGATCAAATCTAACATTGGCTTCATTACCGATATCATTGCATCTAACGCACCTGAAGACCGGAATATAGAAATAGACACAAGCATTCCAACCATAAACGGTAAGATGGAAATTGCAATTTGAATCCCTTCTTTTCCTCCCTCAACGAACGATTCATACGTCGGCACTTTCTTTATTGTGCCATATAAAAGGATAAAACCAATTACACAAGGGATTACCCATAAGGAAATTGTATTTACAATGCTCATTTTTTCCGCCCCTTTCTACTCCTTCTTCGGTAAAAATAGCGGTCAATCCAAATTGCCCCAATCATAGAAAGTACTTGTGCAATAAATGTTACCCCAACAATTTCAGTAGGATTCGCTGATTCATACGTCATTCGAATGGAAATGACTGTCGTAGGAATTAATGTAATAGCTGATGTATTTAATGCTAGAAACGTCACCATAGAACGGCTCGCCGAATCCTTTCCTCCATTTAACTCTTTCAGTTGTTCCATCGCTTTAATACCAAGAGGGGTCGCTGCATTACCTAGACCAAAAAAGTTTGCCATCATATTTGATAGAATAAATCCCATAGACGGATGATCCTTTGGTATTTCTGGAAACAACCTTTTTACTATCGGCATAAAAAGTGTAACTAATTTTTTTAACAATCCGGCTTCCTCTGCAATTTTCATTAAACCGAGCCAAAATACTAAAACACTAATAAGTCCTATACAAATCGTTACCGCATCTTTTGCTCCGTCAAATACAGCTTTATTCACTTCTTCCATCGTTCCATTTATCATGGCGTATACAATCCCAATGACAGCCATCGCTACCCATACGAGATTAACCATCGTTCCCAACACCTATCATGTAAGAAAAAATTTCTTTCACATTATTCCAGTAAAGTCCCGTTGTAGCTACTAACTTTCGTTTACTATAAAATAAATTCCGTTCTCCAACTTTTTCATTACCAACATAAATGTCTGTCTTCCCAACCTTTACTCCATCCGTAAGTTTTGTACTTTTATCGAGTTCAACTTTTAATACTACGTTCTTTTTTTCTTCTTCAGTTAACGGTACCGAAAAACTATTTTTCGTATAAACATGGTTGGCATACTTCTTTTCATTTATTTCAGCAATTGCTCCTTGTCCTAAAACTTTCGTTTGTTTGAAACGGTCAAAACCTTTATCAAACAAATTCATATGATCATCCCAATCACTAGAGGCACTCAAAGTTACGACAATTAAATCTAGTCCACCTTTTGATGCCGTTGTAACAAGCGTTCGCCCAGCTTTCTTCGTAAAGCCTGTTTTTCCCCCTGTTGCAAATTCATAATAAGACGTTACCAGCTTATGTTTATTTTTCCACGGGTAATCCCAAGAATCTGATTTATATGTTTTGGTTCCAAAGATTTTCTTAAATGTCTCGTTTCCCATTGCATATTTCGTTAATAATGCCATATCGTAAGCCGACGAATAATGTGATCCATCTCCATCTAAGCCATGAGGGTTTGAGAAGTGCGTATCTTTCATTCCAATTTCTTTCGCTTTTTGATTCATTAAATATACGAATCCATCTATACTCCCACCCACACTTTCAGCAATTACTTGCGCTGCGTCATTACCAGATCTAAGCATGAGTCCGTATACTAAATCTTCTAACTTCACTTTTTGTCCAGGCTTTAAATAGATTGCCGATCCTTCCACCCTCACCGCTTCATTACTAACTGATACCATTTCTTTCATCTTCCCTGATTCAGCAGCTAATAAGGCGGTCATAATTTTTGTTATACTAGCAATTTTTTGAGGCTCATGTTCTGCCTTTCCGTATAATACACGACCAGACTGTTGCTCCATTAATACAGCATTTCGAGCACTAACATTGCTGTTCATCTTTGCATATGTAGGAATCGGCATAACGCTTGCATACATCATAAGAAGCGTAATGATTACACAAATTCGTCTCATATTTCCCCCCACGTCCTTTTGGCACTTTTTGTACAAGTGTATGCTTGGCCTTTTAAAATATGAACGAAATCTTCCTTCTACTTCCATTAAAAAAGACGCAGAGAATTTGCGTCTAATATGGTGTCCATTCAATTTGTTTCGCAGTTTCAAACCTTTTTTCTACATCAGGCCAATTTACAACATTCCACCAGTTTTTAATATATTCATCTTTTCGATTTTGGTATTGTAAATAATACGCATGTTCCCAGACATCTAGTACAAGGAGCGGTATCGTATCCCATTGTGTAAATAATTGATGAAGTGTACTTTGCAAAATTTCTAACCTTCCAGACCGGGGTACCCAAACGAGAATTGCCCAGCCTGAACCTTCTACTTTAGAGGCTGCTTCTGTAAAATGTTTTTGGAAACGTAAAAAGCTCCCAAAATCTTGTTCAATTTGTTGTGAAAAAGTTCCTCTTGGACTTCCACCACCGTCTTTTTTCATGTTATTCCAAAATATCGTGTGTAAGTAATGACCTGACCCATGAAAAGCCGCTTCCCTTTCCCAATGCTTAATTAAATCAAATTTATTTGTTTTTCTCGCTTCTTCCATCATCTTCTCTGCTTTATTTAATCCTTCCACGTAACTCCGATGATGTTTATCATGATGTAACATCATAATTTCTTTAGAAATATACGGTTCTAACGCATTATATGGATAAGGTAATGGCGGGAGTGTATGTCCTCCAATTGGGACAGCTCGTTCACTATCCCCTCTTTCATATAATTCATATTCCTCTTCTTCTTGCATAAATACTTCCTGCAAGTGATGCTGAATATGTTCTACATCATCGCTTATTTCATACATAAACTCTGCATCTGTTTCATACTCATGCTCTTTCATACGCTCTAATAACGTCTGAATTTTATACGCAAGCATATGGACATCATACACTTCCATTGCGCGACTATCTAATACGTGAAGAACACTTTCACACCAATTTTCTACTTCATGAAAGTAATCTGTAAATACACCTTGCTGATTCATGTTGCACCTCCCTAATGCTATCCACTTAACTATATTCAATGAAAATCCCTTATATAACTGTACAAAAGGAAAAGAAGCTAAGTCACCTTAGCTTCTTTTCCTCAATCAATATTTGTGTAACATCTTTGTCTGATAATCCGTCTCATAATATTCTAGTTCTTCACGCATCAATTGAAATTTACCTTCTAAACTCTTCATCACTTGCTCTAAAGATGCAGGTGGTGTTTGTTGAAAAACGATAGAATTTTTCCCTGTATATGCAGACCGACTATTTTCATACCAATGATCACTCTTCGGTGAAAAAAACTCTGCAATTACTTGATGGTAAATCTTATATAAAATTTTTTCAGCTGCTGTTTTTCGAAATGGCTGGCTATTCAACAAAACAAAACATGCATCCTGTCCTTCTTCGCAAAAAACGAGAAGTCGTCTCATTGATGCTAATAACCCTTTATAATATCGCTCATTCCCTGCTGGTGTTTCCTCTAATAAAGAAGGTAACGTATGATAATTTACATAATTGGTTATCAAATTAATAGCATCTTCTAAAAATATAGAAACTTGTTCTGTTTGATTTTCAACCATCAAATTAGACATTTTTTTCTCTCTCCTTTGCCATTTCACGCTATTTCTACTCTTTTATTTTTATGTAATTCAGCCAATATTTCTTGTACTTTCGACACCGTTCCCTCATCAAAATATTGTTGAAATTCTTCCATATTATTTAAATACAAACGTTTTTGCCCACGAAGCTCCTTATCTTTCATTAAACAACATATCGCTACAATATCGCGCAAATATATGTTTTGTTCTTCTACTTTATACACTGGATTTCCTTCAAAAGGAGTAATTTCTTGTAAAACTTCTTCAAAATATCGAACGTATAAAACCGAAAAAGTTTTCTCTTTACCATTTAATATATATGTCACTTCAGATCTGTTAAAAAAATCTTGTGATGTATTAGGTTTCTCTTTTTCTAACTCATATCCTACGTAACCTTTTATAATCATATACTCCCCCCTCACCCTTCTTTCACCTTATTCTAACTTAATTTTCTGATAAACTAAATATTCTTTTAAATATACCTATATAAAAAATAGCTCCCCTATACAGGAAATTACCTTTTTATTTTTCTTGAAGTTTGTCATAATAATATTATTGTCTCAGTTTTCTTATACAAGGAGAGTTGTATTTATGTCGTTTTCATGGAAACGTTTCTTACAAATCGGGAAAATTATCTTCCCATTTGTTGTATTAACAATTGTATTCTTTCAAGCAAAAAAAGAATTAGCGGGCATTTCTTTTTTAGAAGCGATTGATACAATTAAAAACATTCCAACTGGAGGAGTCTTTTTAGCAATTACACTTGGTGCATTCGCTGTATCAACAATGTTCTTTTATGACTATGTTATGCTTCGTTACTTAAAAGCTGATATTCCTGTCCAAAAGATTTTCCGTATCTCGTGGATTGCTAATACTTTAAATGGATTTATCGGGTTTGGTGGTCTTGTTGGAGCCGGCGTACGCACAATGCTTTATCGTCCATATATAAAAGAAAATGGAAAACTTATTAAAAGTATCGCTTGGATGACAACTGCCTTTATTAATGGATTAGCCATTCTTTCATTTCTTGGTCTTATCGGAATATTAGACACGAGATTTATTTTGCATGAAAAACCATGGCTATGGCCTGTTCTTATCTTCTTCGCTCTTTTCGTCCCTATATATATCGGATTTTCTAAATTAAAAAATAGAAAAGCAACGCAAACAGAGGAACAAGAAGAAGAGGAGAAAAACCCAACTGTTTTATACTCATTAGTTTCATTAGTCGAATGGGTATCTGCTGGTATTGTTATGTACGTCATATTACTATTATTTGGCATTGAAATCGAATTCCAAAAGTTTTTAGGCGTATATGTTATTGCTGCTTTAGCTGGTGTCGTTAGCCTTGTTCCTGGTGGCCTTGGATCATTTGATCTTGTCTTCTTAACTGGGCTTGGGCAATACGGCATCGATACAGGTGTTTTACTCCCTGCTATGTTATTATATCGTCTCGTCTATTACATCTTACCCTTCTGCCTTGGTCTCATTTTTGCAGCTTTTGAAATGACAGGAGTAGCCATTAAAAAGTTTGAAGATAAACCTTTTATTGCGCCTGCATTAGAGACAACTGGTGTTATATGGACTTTGCAGCGTGACTTTCTAGGAAAGTTAGGTTCTTGGGCATCTGCTGCTTTAACAGTATTTGCTGGCTTAATGGTTATTTTATCAACCATTCTACCGACAAGTATAAATCGGGCACACGCCTTACATATTCTAGCTCCAAAACATCTTATTCAATTTTCTTTTAGCTTATCCCTAACATTCGGTATTCTCCTCCTCATTCTTTCGCGGGGGATATATTACGGAACAAAACGTTCTTATTATATGACGATTGTTTCTTTAATTGGAGCGGCTATTTTTAACACACTAAAAGGAATTGATGTTGAAGAAACTTTTATTTTATTAATCGTACTCGCTGTATTGTATATGCTTCGTAAAAGGTTTGTACGTGAGAAAATGGAAGTCTCACTTTCCGATATCGTAAAAGTTTTTATATTCCTACTTGTAACGTTATATTTATATAAAAACTTAGGTATTTTATTTGCAGGTGCAAAAGAAGCTTTCAAACCTGATTTTGTCGTTCGTAATATTACACAAGTGAAACGAAGTGCATTAGCAGCTGCCTTTTTTGTTCCTACTTTTTTACTAATTGGTTCACTCATTGCAAATCGTTATCGAAATGAATTTCCCGGGCAACCAGCTAATGATAAACGATTACAAAACTTCTTAGATGAACATGGCGGAAATGTACTTAGTCATTTAGGTTTTTTAGGAGATAAACAGTTCTTTTTCAGTAGTGATGGAAAAGCACTCATTCTCTTCTCAATAACTGGAAAACGACTTATTGTACTGGGTGATCCAATTGGGGACCCTTCCTCCTATCGTACTGTATTGCAAGAGTTTTTAGCTGAGGCTGATCGATTTGGATACATTTGTGTATTCTATCAAATTGAAAGTAAATGGATGAGTTTATACCACGATTTTGGTTATAACTTCTTTAAGCTTGGTGAAGAAGCTGTTGTTGATTTAAATACCTTTACAATAACAGGAAAGAAACGCGCTGGCATGCGAGCTACTTTCAACCGTTTTGAAAGAGAAGGCTATACATTCTCTATTCATGAGCCACCTTTCTCCGACGAATTATATGAAGAGTTAAGAAAAGTTTCAGATGCATGGCTTGGTGGAAAAAAAGAGAAAGGTTTTTCACTCGGATACTTCGATCGTGAATATATTAGTCGCGCTCCTATCGCAACATTATCTGATGCGGATGGAAAAATTATTGCATTCACAACATTCATGCCTGTATATCAAAACGGATTATTATCTGTCGATTTAATGCGATATTATCCAGATGCGCCTAGCGGCATTATGGACGCAATTTTCATCCACTTATTCCAGTGGGCAAAAGAAAATGAATACCACTCCTTTAATATCGGTATGGCACCACTTTCAAATGTTGGTTTATCCACACAGTCTTTCTGGTCTGAACGAGTGGCTGCTGCAATCTTTAATAACGTTCGTTATACGTATAGTTTCAGCGGATTACGACATTTTAAAGAAAAATATAAACCAGCATGGAGCGGTAAATATTTAGCATTTAGGAAGAATCATTCTTTACCAATTACAATGCTCTCTGTAACAAAATTAATAGGAAAAAGAAAAAACAGCTAAATTCTTAGCTGTTTTTTCTTTTTTGAACTTGTACAATAAATTCTTTTTCATACTTCTTACCATTTATATAGAAATTCCCCCACATTTTATACGTGCCCTCGGCAGGAAATGTAATTCGGTATTGTAATTGCTCATCCGTATCTACAGGCATAGCGTATAAAAAATTCTCCTTCGTTTCATCCACTATATAGAGTGACTCTACTTCTCCTCTCTCTGAATGCAATTTCAATTTTTCACCCTTTTTCGATTGAAACTGAAATGTTAACGTAACTGGTTCATTCGGATGTAATGCGCCAAATAAAAGAGAAACTTCATACTCTCCTATTTTTTTTGTAAGTACACTGTCGATTGGAAATTTCACTTTTTTCTTATTGTTCTCCTCTTTCGTTCTACCAAAATTCTTCCTAGCGAATGACTCTACGGACTTATTTTTGTCTTCGTATAAAAATATTGTATATTCTTCGTCTTTCGCTATTTTGGAAGATAACTTATATGACCCGTTCCCTGCAAATGTGGGTTTAATTTGTTGTATGTTTTTTAACTGTCCATCTACAATCACTGCCCGCATTTGATCATTTACACCACGAATTTCATTATTCTTGTTGTTTAACAACTGAAATACAATATCTACTTTCTCATTTCCCTTTCCATTTGAAACATCCCACTTTACTTCCTGAACATCTCCTACAGTCTCTTCGTTTTCTTGATATTTTTTTATGTAAAATCCTCCTGCCACAATAAGTACTAACGCAATAAGCCCAATGACAAGATTTTTCAAAACATCACCTACCATTTTTATTGTCTCTATTCATACAAAACTTCTTAAGATATATATTCTAGATTATGATTTATGAAATCCTCCTATTTTGTACATATTACAAATAATAAAAAGATTTTAATTGAAAGGATTCGTAGTGTATAATGCAAATGATATTGATTTCTATCAATACATTATAAGGAGGACTTTTTTATGAGTGTACATATCGAAGCAAAACAAGGCGAAATCGCTGAATCTATTCTATTACCTGGTGATCCATTACGTGCAAAATATATCGCTGAAACATTTCTAGAGGACGTTACTTGCTATAATAATGTGCGTGGTATGTTAGGTTTCACTGGAACTTATAAAGGAAAACGTGTATCTGTTCAAGGTACAGGTATGGGTGTTCCTTCTATTTCTATTTATGTAAACGAATTAATCCAAAGCTACGGAGTTAAAAATTTAATTCGCGTTGGAACTTGCGGTGCAATTCAAAAAGATGTAAAAGTTCGTGATGTTATTATCGCAATGACGGCTTGTACTGATTCTAATATGAACCGTTTAACATTCCCAGGATTTGATTTTGCACCAGCTGCAAACTTTGACCTTTTAAAGAAAGCTTATGATGCTGGAACTGAAAAAGGATTACACGTTCGTGTCGGTAACGTTTTAACAGCAGATGTGTTTTATCGTGAAAGCATGGACATGGTTAAAAAACTTGGAGATTACGGTGTATTAGCAGTAGAAATGGAAACAACTGCTCTTTACACATTAGCAGCGAAATACGGTGTAAATGCATTATCTGTATTAACAGTTAGCGATCACATCTTCACTGGCGAAGAAACAACATCTGAAGAGCGTCAAACTACATTTAACGAAATGATTGAAATCGCTTTAGATGCAGCAATTCAACAATAATACACTAAAGAACTTGTCATACGTCTGGCGAGTTCTTTTTATGTGACTTTTTATAAATAACTACTTTATAAAGAGACAGATTTCTCCCCTCTACTTTCTTGTAACGTTTGTTATAATGAAGTGAAACTTTAATCAGTGGAGGTTTTTTCCATCCCCCACTGATTATTAGTTGAACCAATCGGATTTTACGGGCAATTGATCTCCCTCCTAACTCCCTTGTATTCGCCGAATTTTGAAGTGGGAGTCTTATTGCCCGTTAAAGCGGGATAAAGAAATCATTTACAGTATTTCTCATAAGAGGTGACGCAGTGAAAAACAGAAGTATCGTCTTTAAACTATTTTTATTAACATCCACTTTATTTACAATCATATTCCTACTTTTTTTCCTAGGACAATCTCTATTTTTAGAGAAATTTTATATTAATAAGAAAGTAAAAACAGTCCAAACTGCTTTTGAAAAATTCGTAGATAATTATGATAAAAGTGATAAAAGTTATGAGCAGGTTAGAAAACTAAAACAAGAATTTCATGATAAAACAAATGCCGATATGCAGTTTTTGGATTCTAACGGTATTATTAAAAGTGATAACAATTACTATATCGATGTATTTAATCCCAACAATAATAAACAGTATTCCATTCCACTCAATAATCTTTTAACACCAGAAGAATATAATAAATTCGAAAATTTAGGTTTAAAAAAAGATGTAATAATCAATGTTGATGGAGTCGTACAAGAGAATAATATAATCACACCACAAAAATTAGGAACGAATTATAATCAATGGCAGAACGAACATTTCTATTCGGATTTTCAGTCAATTAATGGTAACCCTTCTAAGAACAGACTTGCAAGCCGATACAAATCTACAACTCGAATTGTCTTTACAGGTGTTATAACTAAGTTACAGCTCCCATCCAAAGCGGAGGTTCGTCTTGCAAATGATATTGAAACATTACAAGCCGTTCAATATTTTGCAGATATGATTAGAGAGGGAACTTCTAACTCGAACCAATTAAGTACTTTCATATTAGATGGCGGAGAAAATATAAAAAATAGTATCTTTGTAAAACCGATTATAGAAAATGGAAGGATTACAGAATACGCTTTTGCGATAGCATCTTTGCAGCCTGTTAATGAAGCGATGCTCGTTTTAAAAGATTATTATGTCTATGCCTTAATCATCGTGTTTCTCGTAATTATTTTGTTATCCTTCTACTACTCAAAAATCATTGTTAAGCCATTAATTAAAATAAATCGTGTTACAAAAAAAATGGCTAATTTTGATTTCAGCGAGAAATTACCTGTTACAGCTGACGATGAAATTGGCGGGCTTTCTGGCAGTATCAATACATTATCTGTAAATTTAAAAGATCGAATCGATCGATTAAATGTTGCTAATACAAAGTTACAACAAGATATTGAACGTGAACGTCAATTAGAAAAAACAAGAAAAGAATTCATTTCTGGCGTATCACACGAATTAAAAACACCGCTAAGTGTAATTAGAAGTTTTGCAGAAGGAATTAAAGATGGTGTTAGTAAGGATACTTCGTATTATACTGATGTTATTTTAGAAGAAACAGAAAATATGAACAGGCTGATTGTTGAAATGTTAGAATTAGCAAAGTTGGAATCTGGTACTTACAAACTAGATATGACGACGTTCTCAATCGGTGAATTAACGCAACAAGTCTACACAAAATTATTATTTAGCATGGAAGAAAAACATTTACAAGTGAACATCGATGCAGACTCTTCTATACTTGTTAAAGCAAATCGCAGTCGCATTGAGCAAGTAGTTGTGAACTTACTAAGTAATGCAATCCGTTATACGCCAGAGGGAGAAAAAATACAAGTCTCCATTATAGAAGCAGAAGATACCGTAAAAGTCGAAATCGAGAATACAGGAAACCCTATCCCTGAAGAAAGTCTTGAAAAAATTTGGGATCGCTTCTATCGTCTAGATGCATCGCGTAGCCGTCACACTGGAGGTACCGGTCTCGGATTATCTATTGTAAAAAACATTTTAGACCTCCATCATGCCGAGTATGGTGTGTATAATACGACTAACAGTGTTGTATTCTATTTCAATTTACAAAAAGTAAAAGAAGTCAAATAATTTGTCTTAATTTCACTAGGAGTTCACATGAAATTCACACTCTCCCTTTATAGTAAGAAACAAGTTAATCCTTTCCTTTACACATATAAAAGAGGAGAGTGCGTGAAATGAAACAAGCAGGACAACCTATTCAAAATGAAAAACAATTAGAAACTATCAAAAATATACTTTTACAATCTTCGAAACGTGATGGCTTATTATTCGTATTAGCTGTAAATTCTGGCTTAAAAGTAAGTGAAATCTTACAATTAAAAGTTAGTGATGTAATCGATGAAAATGAAAATGTACGCCATTCCATTTTATTTTACAATGAAAAAGTGAAGAAACATAAATGGTTTGCTGTAAATGAAGACTTACAGCACGCAATCGAAGACTACATGAAAGAACGTAAAACTTGGAAACGTAATGAACCATTGTTAAAATCTCAAAAAGGAACAAAATCTATTACGAGACAACATGCATGGTACATTTTAAACAAAGCCGCAAAAGAAGTTGGATTAGAAGGGATTAGCTCACATACACTTCGAAAGACTTGGGGATATTGTGCATACAAATCAGGTGTTGATATCGCATTTTTACAACACTTCTTTGATCATAGTACTCCATCAAAAACTTTAAAGTATATCGGTATTGCTTAATAACTCTTATACATAAAAAAGGTTACCATTTATAAATGGTAACCTTTTTTATGTTTCACATTCTCTTTTCTTGTCTCTCCTATATTGTAGTGGTACTCTAATAGTAAGGGGGAGAAATTATGAACACTTTAACAATTGAATTACCGAAAGAAACGGCTGAAAAACTTGATTTATTAAAACAAGCTTACGAAAAGAAAACAGGTGCTTCTATTTCTGAGAGTACTCTTGTTCAAACACTTATCTCAAAAGAATTTATCCAAGCGATAACTCCTTTTGATTTACAACAATTCATCACTGGAAAAGAACAGCATTAATTGCTGTTCTTTTTTTATCTCTATTTAAAATATAAAAAGTTTTTTATTTATTTTTCGGAAAACCATTGACAATGATAATGATAACCATTATCATTTATTACGAAGCCAACAATTGATGAATCAACCAAACGCTCAGTAACATTGTTACCCCTCTTTTTCATATAGAAAGGCAATGTACATTCCCCCTGTTTGTACATTGCCTTTCTTGTTTATTATCACTCAAACAAATTTAATTGCTCAGGCTTTGGCTCACCATATGTAATGTTCATCATTTTCATAAGCTGTTTCGCATTATCAGCTGCATCGCCGCCCGAATTATTGTTAAATAGTACGTATATGTCCTTTGTCTTCTTTTTTAATTGTTCTAGTCTTTCTACCCATTCTTCTAATTCTTTATTGTTGTAGCGATATAAGCAACGCACCGCTCTCCAATTTTCCCCTTTATCAAGCCAGCCATGAACATTCCGGCCATGAAAACGTATTAACACCATCTCTGCATTCGTTACTTCTAATACAAGCGGTACTGAACCCATCCCTGCCTGCGGCTCATCACAAATTGTATGAATCCATTTCTCCTGCTCTAGGAACTGTAACGTCTTATCTCTCATTTTTGGATAAAACCATGTTTGATTTCGAAATTCTATCGCACACGGCAAACCTTCCATTTTTTCTTTTGTATATCGGAGAAAATCTACATTTTTCTTTTTACAATCAAACCATGGTGGATATTGAAATAAAATCGTTTTTAATTTACCAGCTTCAATTAAAGGAAGAATAGATTGTTTATATACATCAAACATCTCATCGAACGTAGAAAAAGGAATTTCACCTTTCATATGTCCTGTCATTCCTTGATATGCTTTTACGATAAAAGAAAAATCTTTCGGTGTTTCCATTGCCCATTTTGTATAGTTTCGTGCAGGTTGCATCGCATAAAATGAGCTATCCACTTCTACTATAGGAAAATACTCGCTGTATGTTCGTAATTTATTTCTATTTTCATAGGGATTTATGTATAAAGAATCATGATCTCCCCATCCTGTCACTCCAATAAACAGCACATATACCCCTCCCTTTTTAACTTCATCTTCTATTCACTTTCCAAACACTTTGCATCATGTAGCCTTTTCTTTAAGAGTATCCTTATAAAAATATGATATACTATATGGAAGAATTTTTAAAATGAGGGGTTATTTATTTATGCTTCCAAACGATGCTACTGTATCTCATGAAAAACGAATTGAAGAACTAGAAAATAAAGTACGTTTTTATGAAGAACTTGTGAATCAATTACCACATCATTTCACATACAAAAATCCACATATTGGTTTACGAATAAAGAAAACTAGAACAACCCATTCCATTCAAGAAATACCAAAAGAAAATAAAGAGGCTCATTTTCAACTTACTTGTGATTCATTATTTTTATTTGAACAACTCGAAAAACACTTTGTACATATTTTTGATGCCTTTTCACATCATGTAACCTTTGTCGATAGTAAAGGGAATATTACTTTATGTAATCAAGTTGCTGCAGATGATTTCGGTGTAATACGAAATGATATTATCGGAAAACCGATTCAACAATTACTAAACTTGCCGGAAGAAAAAATTAAAGCGATTGAAACATTAAAAACGGGAACAGAAATATATAATGAAGAAGTTTTAGACAAAAACTATGGCATTATAAATAACCGAATTATTCGTGATTATAACGGGGAGATTTTTAGAGTTATTAGTGTCTTTCATTATTTAAATACAGAACGTGATGCAGAGAAGTTTTCGTTAGCAGGGCGAATCGCAGCTGGAATTGCACACGAAGTACGAAATCCTCTTACAACAGTACGAGGATATTTACAATTTTTACAAGAAAGTGTTTCTCCATCTAATAAAGAACTATTTAAAAATTTACTTATTCCTGAATTAGATCGAGCAAATAGTATCATTACAAAATTTTTATCTCTTTCAAAAACACGTGAATTTAAAAGAGAACCCTTTCCCATTAATACATTTTTACGTGAGTATATTCAACAGTTACTAGTTAGTGAAGTTTCCTTGCATAATATTTCAATTGATTATAACTTCTCTAATGAATTAGATGATATTTTAGTCAATATTGATCGACATGAACTTGTTCAAGTGTTTTTAAATCTATTTCAAAATGCCGTCGATGCTCAAGGCGACGAACCTCTTTCTATTCAAATTACTAGTTATCGCCTTGATAACTTCGTTCGGATTACTTTCACAGATAATGGAATTGGTATTCCTCCAGCTATTCAAGAATATATCTTTGATCCATTCTTCTCAACGAAGGATTCGGGAACAGGACTAGGCTTGTCAGTAACAAAAAAAATCATCCAAAATCATAACGGCACGCTCAAAATGACTAGTGCTTCAAACGGTACAACTTTCACTATTTCTATTCCAATCTTACCTAAAACAACCCTTGAAAAATTAAATCAATGTAAATAAAGGACTAATGCACGAACTACATGCCAATTGTTAAACACTCCCAACAATTAGCATGTAGTTTTTTATGTTGCACTTTTCTTCTTTACATTATATAAACCTTTCTCTATATCTTACTTATTTCTTTCTAGGTGGGCCAATTTCTTATTTTTTTAGAAATGGTAGTTTGTCCATCACGAATTTAGTATAAATTTCATTTTAATATATAGTAATGACTAATGATTCTATGAAAGAAAAGAATGAAAAGATGAACAATAAAAATAAAGGAAAAGTATTTTATGGTAATGATTGTTGTGAAGTCAGAACTTGCAGTCACATTAACATCCCTAAGTCAGAACTTACAGAATTTGTTAGACTTCTTCAAACTCTTGGTCAAGCTATTCTAGTTCAATATGGATCTGGTTGCCTAGGCGGAGGAACTACGGGGACTACTGGTGCTCAAGGGCCTCAACAAGGACCTGCGGGCGATACAACTGCGACACTATCTGTCTTCCGAATTTACTAACCACAATTTCCGAAAATATTTTGGGAGGACTAGGCACATTTATAAGTAATAGATGTGATTTTGATTGACTATTAAATCTCTCTTTTAATAAAAAGGAGCACTTGTTTGGGAGGATAAGTGCTCCTTCTTTACGTTTCTTTACCTCAAATTTACTCTATCTTAATCCTCATTTTGTATGATAAATAATGAAGTCAAAGATATGAAAGAGGGATGAAAAATGAGAGTTATGTCACCGATACGCATTTGGTTTGCTCTTATGGTATGCATTATTTTATGTGTAGGATTTTTTTTAACTCTAAAATATTCCACTATATCAAAAGCAGAGAGAAAAACTGTTCCATACAAACTTTTGTATACAAAACAAAGCAACATCCCTTATTCCAATGCAACAAATAATGAAAAAAAAGTTATAAAAGGAATGCTTATTACGAAAGCTTCTAGTTCCGAGGCGTTACTCCAAATCGCTGAAACGATTAAAGATCAGTATACAAATAAAAAAATCGATGAAATTACACTTTCTATCCACAATGAAAATAATGGTAATTACGAAGAAGAATTGCCTTACGAACCTATTAGTAAAGGCAAAATAATCGTCACATACGATTCCGAATCCTTTGGCAGTACGAATATTGTACTTAATGAGTAATATCATGTATCTCAACGGATATGGATTAATAGCTAATTAAGATAGACAAAAATCTCTACCGATTAAAATTTTATTTTGTTTTCATACAAAAAAAGAGGCGAATTTTTTTATTCGCCTCTTTCTTTTACCAAAATGAAGGAATCCATTCTTTCACTTTATCAAGCCACTCTTGTTGCTCTTGTTTTCGTTGTTGTTCCTCTTCTTTCCTTCTCTTCTCTTCTTCTTTTCTTCGTTTTTCCTCTTCTATTGTAGTCAATTGTTTTTTATAATCAGCCTCAGATATGAGCGATAACTGGAATGCTTTTTGAGCTGGATTTGCGTTTGCTTTTTTCATAATATCCCGGAACATTGTCGTCGTAATTTGACTACCACCCGGAACATAATGATCGCTATCTGTTTTATCATATCCTACCCAAATCGCACCTACCAAATCTGGCGTGTATCCAACAAACCATGAATCCTTTGCACCGGTGCTCGGGCCATTTACAATTTGAGTAGTTCCTGTCTTACCTGCCGTATCAACATTATTAACTTTCGCCTTTTCGCCCGTTCCCTTTTCGACAACACCTTTTAATAAATATGTCATCTTTTGAGAGACTTTCTCGCTCGTCACTCGTGTCTCTTTCTTATACCACTTTCCAAGCGTTTCACCTTCAGCATTTTGTACCTCCCTAATTGCATGAGCTTCCACTTGGACTCCATCATTTGCAAATGTACTGTATGCTTGAGCCATTACAAATGGAGATGTCCCCACATGCATACCGCCTAAAGCAATCGGATACGTACGATCTTCTGGCACTAATGGGATACCAAATCGCTCTAAAGATTTCAATCCTTTATCTAATCCAATTTGTTCTAATAGCCACACAGCTGAAACATTGTACGACTTTGCCACAGCTTCATACATTGTCACATCACCGTGAAAAGTATGATCGCTATTTTGTGGTTTATATTCTTTAATGTTAAATGGTTCATCTTTTAATATATCGTATACTTCATATCCTTGTTCTAACGCTGGTACATATACAGCCAAAGGCTTTAACGTTGAGCCAGGTTGTCTTTTTAATTGGGTTGCATGGTTAAACTGTAAAAACTGATACGGCCCTCTGCCTCCAACTAGAGCTGGTACACCACCTGTTTTGGGGTTCATAAGAACTACACCCGTTTGCATAAGTTGGTCTGAGCCACTATCTTTGAAATAACTATCATTATTCACAACGTCTTCTACAGCCTGTTGTTTTTTCGGGTCAAGCTCTGTATAAATATGATAACCACCCGCTAAAATTTCATTTTGTGTTAATTCGTACTTTTCCATCGCTTCTCTAACAATATAGTCTACATATTGAGAGTATTTTCCCTTGTATTTATCATCAACGCCACGTTTTAACACAAGTCCGCTCTCTTTTTCTTTATTATACTGTTCGTCAGAAATATACCCTTGCTCTTTCATTAAACTTAATACGACATTACGTCTTTCAATTGACTTGTTAAAGTTTTTATAAGGTGAATACGCAGATGGTGCTTTAATCAAGCCCGCAATCGTTGCAGCTTCTGAAATTGTTAAATCTTTTACATCTTTATCAAAATAAGATTTAGCTGCCCTTTTTATACCCCAAGCACCTTCACCAAAATAAATTTGGTTCATATACATTTCAATGATTTCATCTTTCGTATACGTGCGCTCTATTTTTTTCGTTAAAAAATATTCCTTTATTTTTCGGGAGTATGTGCGGTCTTGTGTCAGAAATACATTTTTCGCAAGTTGTTGTGTTATTGTACTTCCCCCTGCTACAACTTCTCCTGCTGTAATATTTTTAAAAACCGCACTTATAATTCCACTATAATAAATACCATGATGGTTAAAAAATTCCTTATCTTCTACTGCAACAATTGCCTGAACCATAATATCAGGAATATCTTTTCTTTTAACGCCTTCTGTTTTCGAAGAAGCTAATTTAGTTGCGACCTCATTATTTGCATCATAAATTAAAGTCGGTTGTGGAACAGCTTGTTTTAATTCAGATATGTCTTGAATGGAAATTATTATATTTACAGCAATAAATAGAGTAACGAATACACTTCCCAATACAATTAATGAATTACGAAGTTTCTTCCTCTTATTGAACCACTCAAGCATTTTTTTAAAATGAGTGTTCTTCAATTTCATTCGTTCACTTCCTTCATTTATTTACACTCTTCTTTTTAAAAGGAAGAATATACCGCCTTTTAAATTTATTATAATAACGTAGTCATTCCTATAGTGTAAAGCTTTTCTTTTGCATTCATACTTTTTGCAAGAAAAGGACATTCTACAAGTAAGATATTCACTATTGGATATTAATATTATTAATAGAACAACGAGAGTTATGTTAAGTTTTTGTAAACTTTTCGATAAAATGTTTTAAAAAACGACAGTTTTTTGTTAGAATTGATTAGCCAATATATTTTACATATATTACTTTTGTGGGGGTAACAATAATGGTCTTTAAATCAAAAAAAGATAAATTTTCTGAAATGTTAATGAATGTTTCCGAAAATTTAAAAGAAGGCGCGCAGTTTTTCGTGGAGTATAAAATTAAAAATGCTAGCGATTTAAAAGAGTTTTCTATGCGCATGAAAGAGTATGAGTCAAAAGGTGACTCATTTATTCACGAAATCATTATGGAGTTAAACAAAGCGTTTATCACTCCGATTGAGCGTGAGGACATCCTACAACTTGCAATGAGTATGGATGATGTATTAGACGGATTAGATCACAGTGCTGGTCTGTTCGAAATGTATTCTATTACAGAAGCTGATGAATACATGATTAAATTCGTAGAAGCAATTAATCAATGTGCGATTGAGATTGCAAACTCTGTTGAATTAATGTCTAACAAAAAATTAGTCGACATTCGTACAAATGCGATTAAAATTAAGGATTATGAATCACAGTGTGATGATATTCGCCGTCATGCGATTAAGAACTTATTCTCTCGTGAAAAAGATCCGATTAAGATTATTCAATTTAAAGAGATTTACGAAGAGCTTGAAGAAGTAGCTGATAGCTGTCAAAGCGTTGCAAACGTATTAGAAACAATTATTATGAAGAACGCGTAAGGAGTTTGATCATGGATACACTCTTGATACTGACCGTTTTAGTAGTCATTTGCGCTTTAGCTTTTGACTTTATCAATGGATTTCACGATACAGCAAACGCTATTGCAACGGCTGTTTCAACGAAAGCTCTAAAGCCTAGACATGCCATTATTATGGCGGCTATTATGAACTTTTTAGGCGCAATGACATTTACAGGTGTAGCAAAAACGATTACAAAAGATATCGTTGATCCATTCGCCTTACAAAATGGTTCTCTTGTAATTTTAGCTGCTTTGCTTGCGGCGATAGCTTGGAACTTAATTACTTGGTACTACGGTATTCCAAGTAGTTCTTCGCATGCAATTATCGGCTCAATCGCAGGTGCAGCAATTGCGGCCGCTGGGATTAGCTCGCTAAATCTTAAAGGATTTATTAAAATTATTGAAGCTTTAATCATTTCACCGATTATCGCTTTCGTTATTGGTTATACCGTATACAGTATTTTTAAAGTAGTATTTAAAAACTTTAACTTAACAAAAACGAATAAGAACTTCCGTATATTCCAGATTTTCACTGCAGCATTACAAGCCTACACACACGGTACGAATGATGCACAAAAAGCAATGGGAATCATTACGATGGCTCTTATGGCTAATAACTATCATACTTCTAGCGATATCCCGTTCTGGGTACAATTATCTTGTGCTATCGCAATGGGGCTTGGTACTTCTGTCGGCGGATGGAAAATTATTAAAACTGTCGGTGGACAAATTATGAAAATTCGTCCTGTAAATGGTGTAGCTGCCGATTTATCATCATCACTTGTTATTTTCGGTGCAACATTCATTCACTTACCGGTTAGTACGACGCACGTTATCTCTTCTTCTATTTTAGGGGTTGGTGCTTCTCACCGTGTGAAAGGGGTAAAATGGGGAACTGCAAAACGCATGTTAATTACATGGGTTATTACACTTCCTATTTCAGCTTCTTTAGCTGCTCTGTTTTACTACCTATTACATTTTGTTTTCTAATCAAAAGTCGTCTTCCTTATTTTTCTAGGAAGACGACTTTTTTGTGAACAAGCCTATTTCTCATTAAAAAGCGTGTATAATAATTGGTGGATAAGTTATTTAGAGGAGTTGGCAATTTTGGAATACATCATGTTACTTTTCATCGGACTAATCGCCGGAACAGTCGGCAGCCTAGTTGGGCTTGGAGGCGGAATTATTATTGTTCCGTTATTAATTGGATTACACAGTTTATCACCACAACTTGCAGTAGGGACTTCTATGGTAACAGTCGTTTTCACAGGACTATCTTCCACCCTTACTTACATGAAGCATAAGCGAGTAGATTATAAAAGTGGACTTATTTTATTTATCGGAAGCGGCCCTGGTGGTATTATCGGATCATGGGCAAATAAATTTTTAAACCAAGACACATTTTCTTTATACTTTGGGATTTTCCTTATATTCGTCTCAATTCTACTTATGCTTCGAGACAAATTAAAACCTCTTTCCCTCTCAAATACGTCTGTAATTAAGCGTTCTTTTACAGATAATGATGGAAATACTGTACACTACCAATTCCCACCGTTTCTTGCTATCTTTATCGCCTTTATAGTTGGGTTTATATCTGGATTATTTGGAATTGGTGGCGGTGCCTTACTTGTTCCAGCAATGATGCTTCTTTTTGCATTCCCAGCACATATTGCAGTAGCAACTTCAATGTTCATCGTATTTCTATCAGCAATTGTAAGTTCTGCAACTCACATCTCACTTGGAAATGTCAGCTGGATTTATGCATTAATCCTGATTCCGGGTGCATGGATTGGCGGAAAAATCGGGGCTTACATTAATACAAAACTAAGTGGTAACGCCGTAATTAATTTATTACGTATTACGTTGATTATTCTTGGAACTAGATTAATCATTATTTCCCTTTTATAACGTATTCTTTTTAGAATGCGTTTTTCTTATACACATGAATATAAAAATCCTCCGAGGAGAACAAATAAAATTAAACAAACACATAATAACATATAATTTGAAATATGTACTTTCTTCAAGTTGACCACTCCTATAACTGCGACTGTTATCTTTATGATAGCGAAAAAATAGTTCACTTGCAGTTACAGAGTGCTAACAATGCAAAATCAATTATTACAAATTTTATCCTTATATTTCATTTCTTTGTATATTCTATCGATTTAATAAAAAAAGATGTCATATTGACATCTTTTTTAATGAAGAAGTGACCACCCCATGAAGTCTTCATGTACTTGGCACGCCCTCTTATCGTTTCGATCATATAATTCAGCATAGCTATCTGTTTCTTCATCATAAGCCATCGTATAAATAATTTGGCCGTCTACTTCAACGGATAAAACGACTCCACCTTTCATTTCTTCTACATGAATGATAGCATTCGCCGGAATTCTCATATCCGTCATTCTCATCGCATCTAACAATATACTAAACCCCCTACAGCGTATTCATTGCTAGTACTATTACACACTAAATAGTATACTACTGTAATAGCATACATTTCGTCAATGAAATTGCTGTTGAAATAGCATATTGTCTATATACATATACGCTAAAATAGAAGAAATAGAAACATATTAATGGGGGGCTAACATTGATTCTACACAAAGGAGATGTACTATTCCGTCAAGGCGAGGACGGTCCTTTATACTTTATAAAAACAGGCTTATTAAAAGTAGTTCGGCTAGAAGAAGACGGAACACCATTTTTATTCAACATTATCGTTCCAGGTGAAACGATACCTCATCATTCTTTAATTTCACCGAAAAAATATCACGGTACAGCTATCGCTTTAATAAAAACAGAAGTGGAACCGATCACTAGTAGTGAATGGTACGAGAGACTTCAAGCAAATCCCGAATCGTATGCTAACATCGCTATGCAATTGCAATCTAAATTAAGAATGATGCAACAACGAATTGATCAATTGACAACCGTCTCTCCGAAAGAACGTCTTCATCGTTTACAAGAATGGTTCACCCTATATTTAGGTGACATTCCTATATATGAAATATTAACACAAACCGAAATTGGTCAACTGATAGGTATACGTCGTGAAACAGTAAACCGTTTATTACGAGAACAAATAAAAAACGAGGTAAAATAAATACCTCGTTTTTTTGCTTATTGTAAGCCTGTTGCTGGGCCGAAAAATTCATAATGAATATGCTCTTGTTTCACACTTAAATCAGTTAGTGCAGCATTTATATGCTTCATAAATGCTACTGGACCACAGAAATAAAACTCTGCTTCAGTTGTCGGAATAATAGTTTTTAACCATTCACTTTCAATGAAACCTTCTTTATCAAAGTTCTTCATTTCTAAATCTTTTTCAGTCGGTGCAGAATAACAAGTATATGCTTTAACTTGTTCATATTCATTTTCTACTGTCTTAACGTGTTCTTTCATTGCATGTGTATTACTATTTATTGCTGCATGAACAAAATATACATTACGTTTTGAATCTTGTTCAATTAACGTATTTAACATACTCATCATCGGTGTAATCCCTACTCCACCACTAATTAGTACAACTGGTAATGTTGAATCCATATTTAACACGAAATCTCCCGCTGGTGCACTTACTGGTAAAACATCTCCTTCTTTTACATGTTCATGTAAGTAATTAGACACTTTACCGTCTGGTGTATCTACACCTTTTTCTTTTTTTACACTAATACGATAATATTCTTTCCCAGGAGCATCGGATAAACTATATTGACGATTATGTGTATATGTCTCACCTTCAATATTGATTTGAATCGTTACATATTGACCTGGGATGAATGAAGAAACTTTCCCTCCATCTTCAGGTTTCAAATAAAATGACGTAATAACATCGCTTTCCTTCACTTTTTTAACAATCACAAAGTTGCGGAAGTCTTTCCATCCACCTTCTTTATGTGCAGCTTCTTCATACATCTCTGCTTCAATGCTAATGAATGCATCAGCAATGACACCATATGCTTCTCCCCATGCATTTAAAACTTCATCAGGTGCACCTGCGATCTCTTTAATGGCACGTAGTAAACATGTACCTACAATCGGGTAATGCTCTGCTTTAATACCTAAACTTCTATGCTTATGACCAATTTGTTTTACAACTGGAATAATAGCTTCTAAATTATCAATGTACGTTGCAGCTGCATAAACAGCATTCGCTAACGCTTGTTGTTGTCTTCCCTTTTTCTGATTTGTATGGTTGAAAATATTCAATAACTCCGGATGTTCCGAAAATAAAATTTCATAAAATCTCGTTGTAATTTCAACGCCTTTTTCTTGTAATAATGGTACTGTTGACTTTACGATTTCAATTGTTTTTGCACTTAACATTGTATCCCACTCCTCTATTTCCTTAACTGTTTTTAGTTTAACTGAATCTTATAATGCAGATTGTGATTTTAATCACTATTAACACGGTGTTTTTGTGAATAATATATGAACATTATATTTACAAAAGAAAATAAGCTAACTAGAATTCTAGCTAGCTTATTATTTTGTTTGTATAGCTTGTTCAATTACTTTTATATCTTTCCCATCGCCAAACTCCGTATATCCCCAGATATTCGTTTCACCTCTATATTTATTTACGATAATATCCAAGTCATGATATACACGGTGGGCATACACTACATACTCAATATTTTGAAGTTCCACACCTTTTTTTACAATTTCATAGCTTCTATTTACATCGCGTTTTATTTTTTCATTCTTTATTTCTGTATGTATATTTTTTAACGATGATTCTTGTTGTTGAAACCATTGCTTAAATTGATTCCAATCCCCGTCTGTATAATTCTCTGCTTTACCGTAATTTAAGAAATTATTATAGCTTTCATGTGTCATTCGAATAAAATTTAGCACTTTTGTCTCTTCTTGCACATCTTCTATTTGAGCTATTGTATTTACCTCAGCAGGCTTATTCGCATAATGTAACAGCACTTTCATAAGACTATAACTCGCAATGATCATCACGATAATAATCCCGAATACACTTAACAATTTCTTCATATACAGAACTCCTTCTCTACTAAAAATATTACAATGTATGACTATACTTGTAACTTTCTCTCGTAGAAATATAATTCCTGTATAAATTCTTCCTATCATTTCGACAATATTTTTCTATACATTTCTCGTTGGCAAATGTTCTTGTAAAACAATATATCCTTCATAAGCTGTGTAACCGAGTATAGCCATTAATCCGATATAACAAGCAAATACTGTCCATTTCGTTTTCGCATCCACTTTATAATAGTTTTCTTGTTGTTCCTTTTCTGTTTTCCATTCATTTAATTTTCTTTCTGACGCTTCAAATGCTTCCCTTATGTGAATTGTATACTCATCTTTTTCATCTTCATATGGAACATAATCTAACCGTTCGAACTTCGGTAAAAGATACTCTAACACTTCCATTTTTTGAAGTTCACCTATTTGTAACTCTTTTTCCCGTTCTCTTTGTCTTAATGCATTCATCTCATGATGCATCACGTATATAGTCCGATGTACAGCACCCGTTTCTTTTAATTCCTCTTCAAGCCTAGTAACATATTCTTTCATCCCATCAATTTTATGCCCTAATTCCTTAATCGGCTCATCTCTCTTTATTACTCTATATAACTCCATACAACCGATAATAACAATAAATCCTCCCAAAATACTTTTAAAGTAAATTGAATAGCCAAGTAATAAAATAAGGCCTGCTCCCCAAATTTTAGTACTGACAACTGAAATAATTCTCCCACCATCTAGCGGCGAAACGGGAATTAAATTAAAGAAATTAATCATACTTCCAAGCAAAATAACAAGCGCCCAAAATGGCTCTTTCGTCATTATATAAAGCGGTATCGCCGGTAAAAATGACAGAAGTCCGAAAAGCGGCCCCATATAGGCAATGTAAGCTTCATCTTTCGCATTTTTCGGCACCTCTTTCATTCCAATAAGGGCCCCCATAAATGGAATAAAGATTGCTGGCGATGTCGGGATCCCCTTTCTTTTCGCAGCCCATAAATGGCCCATTTCATGAACAAACAACAAATAAATGAGCGCCACTCCAAATTTCCAACCATATAGAACTGCGTATGCGCCAAGCGATAGAAACATACTAAATACCGTTGAAAACTTTGCTAATTTAAAAATTGCAAATACCCACTTTAACTTAGACAGTAAAAATAGACCTATCGCAACAATAATTCCCCATAATCCTTTTTTATTATTTTTCATATTCCTCTCCTTTATCTCTCATTAATGAATCATATCATTCATCAAAGCTTGTTCTTTTCTCTATTATGACATATTTTTTTCTATTGTTAGAAATAATGTTTATATAATCCATTTTCAGCCAAAAATATAAATAAAAGGAGGTGTACACAAATGAATTTACAATCTCTTATAATAGGTGCTCTATCGTTTTTAGCTTCAACTCTTATTTTTTATACCGTTAGTTACGTATTATTATTAGATTTGTTGCCCAATCACGTATTTATTGCCCTTGTCATCCTTTCCGCTCTTATGATTTCTTTTCTTATTACACGAAAATCAATGAATGAGCCATCTACAAAAGCAAAGTAATAGAGAGGGGTGCTTTCCCCTCTCTATTATCATTTCCTAGGAAAGGTCATATAGATTTGACGAGTTTACATTCATTCCAATCCGTAAGGGCTAATTAAAGTCTCACTTTATCTTTGAAAATTCATTTTTTCACCATAATCTTTAACAATCTGAATTATATTTTGAAACACACCTATTTTTTCTTTTTCACTGTTTAATATTTTCAAATCATAATTTTCGTAATATGTTTCTAATGATTTTAATTGTGATTCTGAAGCGCTTTTTATCGGAACAGTAGCATGTAATTCATATTGCTTATACCCTTCCTTTACTTTTTCACCTAAAATCATTTCACTCTCTTTTGCTCCAAT
This sequence comes from Bacillus sp. BR3(2024), assembly GCF_039134555.1. Taxonomy (NCBI): domain Bacteria; kingdom Bacillati; phylum Bacillota; class Bacilli; order Caryophanales; family Bacillaceae; genus Bacillus; species Bacillus sp. BR3(2024). The sequence goes on along the minus strand of NZ_CP152433.1, from coordinate 1,362,183 downwards.
TAATTTTTGAACTTTTTCTGGAAAATTGAGTTGCAAATAATATTCTTGCTCCTTCACTAACTTATTGTATAGTGATTGTGAAATCGTATACCGTACCGTATAATTCACGTTTTGATCGCCTGTTTTAATATGAAACGCGGTAATCTGCAAATCTTTTTTTGTTACTTCCGTTAAAGGGCTTACCTGCATCTCATCTTCTTTTTGTTCTGAGACATTTGGAAATATATCCAAAAGCTTTTCCGTATCTTTTTCATTCAACATATACATAGCTTTCTTATATTGCACCCATCCTCGTCTATCTTCTCCCCTTAACCATGCATAATAAGTTTCTTTTTTCCCATCTCTACTAATTTGTATTTCATATTCAGGTTCACCGAAGCTTCCTGTTATTTCTTGTTTCTCAGCTTTATTCAAAATGTCTATTACTAACTTCGCTTCTGATTCCTGCAACTTTTTCTCTTTATGTTTTTTTTGTATAACGGTTACCCCTATTGTTTCTTTCACTTCATTCACCGTCTCTTCTACTTTTTTTGTTTCTTTTTTCGGCTCAACTTGACCACAAGCTGCTAGTAACATAACAAACAACAACACCAATACATATTTCCCTTTCAAATTAATCCTCCTCTTACGATAAGAAATCCTTATAATCTTCATACATAAAACAAAAACGTGACATCCTATTAAATACGCTATACTAATCATTGAAAGGAGGTCTTTATCATGTCCATTAATTTTCATGATGAAAATAATAAGTACACATATGCAACAAGAAACGCTCATATTTCTTGGGCTGAAATGGTAAAAAACATTACAGAAATACAAAACAAGCAAATAATTGATATCGGCTGTGGTGGTGGGATTTATACGAAAGAACTCGCTCTTATGGGAGCCAAAAATGTTGTGGGACTTGATTTTTCAAAAGAAATATTACAAGCTGCAAAAGAAAATTGTAACAACTTTTCAAACATTTCATTCATCCACGGTGATGCACATAATATCCCATACCCTAATGAAACATTCGACATAGTTATTTCGCGTGCAGTTATTCATCATTTACAAGACATTCCTACATTTTTACGTGAAGCTTCTCGTATATTAAATAAAAACGGTGTACTTATTTTACAAGATCGAACAATTGAAGATTGTACAATTCCAGGAAGTCCCGAACACATTCGCGGATATTTTTTCTCTCTATTTCCAAAACTTATTGAAATAGAGTCAAAAAGACGTCCAAAAACCAACACTATACAGACAGAATTACAAAAACATTCTCTTCATGTACTTCCCGCACAAACACAATGGGAAATACGAAAAATACATGATTCTGTAGAAGCATTATTGCAAGATTTATCTCCTCGAACAGGTCGATCCATTCTATATGAGTTAACAGATGATGAACTTTCTCAACTTCTACAACATATACAGACCGCATTACAAAACGTCTCTCCTATTATTGAAAGAGATCGATGGACAATTTGGAGCGCCATGAAGTTGTAAGGAAGGAAGCCTCACAAAATAATGTGAGGCTTCCTTTCTTTCATAATCTAATTTTGCAACACTCTTGATATCCTCCACTTCTGGCCTGTGCACTTCCACACTTCGGACATACTAAATATCTAGACTGATTTGTCAATAAACTACCTTTTTGAAAGAGTAAAACTTCTGCTTGTTTAAACGAACGCGAATAATATAACCACATAAAACCAATTATAGCAATAATGCCAAATAATACTCCCATCGCAAGCATTTCAGTCACCTCTTTTGGTTTGTTCTTTCCAGCAAGTGGATTGTTGTATTATTCTCTGTAAATTCAAACAATCCCTTCTTTACTCTTATAAATATCAACTTTCTCTATGAATTTTACAATTCTCCGCAAATTTTTACTCCTATTTTACAATTCATTATTCCTTTTGCAACAACGAATATCACTTTCGATATTTCCGTATATAAATATATCTTTCAAAAAACATATTGACTTTCTAAAAAAAACATGCAACAATACTGTCAGAATACTTGAATAAAAATTCATTGACGAGAACGAGTACGTTATAGAACTGTTCCCCAGAGAGTTGGCGATTTGCTGAAAGCCAACGTTCAGTGCGTAACCGAAAATCATCTCCGAGAAGTAGAACCGAATGTTACAGTAAGTTCTTACCGGCCGTCCCCCGTTACAAGGAACACGTATCATGTTGTACGTTGCAAAGCCGTATACATATAGATTTATTTCTACATGTGTAAATTAGGGTGGTATCGCGGGTAAATATAACTCGTCCCTTTCTTTAGGGACGAGTTTTTTGTGTTCTTACAAATGAATGAAAAAGGAGGAAAAACAATGAACACTGTATCAAAAAAACATATTTTTTTCACGGGTCTTATGCTATTTTCTTTATTTTTTGGGGCAGGTAATTTAATTTTCCCTCCCATGCTTGGGCAAAACGCAGGTGAAAACTTTTGGCCAGCAATGATTGGATTTTTACTAACAGGAGTTGGCTTACCACTACTTACTGTTATCGCAATTTCTCTATCAGGAAATGGAATGCAGCAACTTGCAAGTCATGTCCATCCATTATTCGGAATTTTCTTTACAGTAGTTGTATACATTGCCATCGGTCCATCCATGGGCATCCCACGTGTTGCAAATGTCGCTTATGAAATGGGGGTTAGTTCTTTCTTGCCAGAAACAATCCGCTCTAGCAGCCTAGTGCTATTTGTATATACAATCATCTTCTTTACTATCGTATTTTGGCTGAGTTTGAATCCATCTAAACTTGTTGATCGTATTGGAAATGTATTAACACCTATTTTATTACTCTCTATTTTCTTATTATTTGTTAAAAGTGTATTTACACCACTTGGGCAATCAGGACCAGCGATGCAAGAGTATCAAACTTCTCCAATCTTCAAAGGCTTTATGGAAGGCTACTTAACAATGGACACTATTTCAGCACTTGCATTCGGAATTATCGTTGTAAATGCAATTCGCTCTAAAGGTGTGAATGATCGTAAGTCCATTGCCATCGCCACAGCAAAAGCAGGGCTTATTGCCGCTACAGGGCTCGTACTTGTATACGGTGCACTCGGCTGGCTTGGGGTAACTAGCGTCTCGCTCGGATATGCAAAAAATGGCGGACAGCTACTTACTGTTATCGTACAACAATTATTCGGTCCATACGGTTTGCTCCTATTATCTCTTATCGTTACACTCGCTTGTTTAACGACATGCGTTGGACTCGTATCTGCGTGCAGCCAATATTTTTCAACATTATTGACTACATTTTCATACAAAACGTTCGCGAGTATCATTTGCGCATTAGGATTACTAGTTGCCAACTTAGGTTTAACGAAAATTATCGCAATATCTGTTCCAATTCTACTTGTTGTGTATCCAATTGCGATTGTACTCGTACTACTATCATTACTTCATAAATACTTCGGTGGATATCGCTCTGTTTATGTAGGTGCTTTAATTGGAGCAGCTGTAGTGAGCGTATTTGATGGATTAAAACAAGGTGGTATTTCAGTTTCATTTATCACACTATATTTTGAATTTATCCCTTTATATAATGAAGGAATCGGCTGGCTAATACCAGCATTAGTAGGAGGTCTTATTGGTCTTGCAACGGCTAAGTTAAGCGGTACGAAAAAAGTTCCATTAGTAACCGAATCTCACGAAGTAAAAGCCTCCTAAAAAAACTCCCAAAAGGGAGTTTTTTTACATTTGATACGCAGCATGATTAAAACTGCTTATTTTATAAGCCTTCGTATAATATTCAATATTCGTATCAACTGTTTCTACCTTGACAACATCATAGCGCTCTTCTTGCTTTACTAAAAATAAATAGTATTCCTCTGTTGCCTCAATAATCGCAATTTTATCTGTTTCAACATTATATTGTTCACAAAGCGCTTGTAATGCGTTCACATAATCCCCTAATTTTTTAGACTTATCCATTCCGAATATAGTTTGAACTAACATATACATTCTCCCCTTTATATGTACTGTTAACACCTCAATGATAACGCTTACATTATTTGTCGTCAATAAAAACATTCAATTGTTTTAACGCCAAATCTATATTGTATCGAGCCAATAATCAGCGAGGAATTCCCCGCCAATTAAAGTTTCACTTTATCACTTCGTTAATTGATGCCTAAATGCATAAATAACCGCCTGAGTACGGTCACTTACATTCAATTTATTTAATATATTACTCACATGTGTCTTTACCGTTTTCAGTGCAATAAATAACTCGTCCGCAATCTCTTGATTACTTTTTCCCTCTGCAATTAATAACAAAATCTCAAACTCTCTTTCCGTTAAATCATCATGCAAAGGTTGCTCTTTCTTTTGACGCATACGGGACATCATTTTCCCGGTAACTTTCGGCTCTAATACTGTTTCTCCATCATAAGTAGCTCGTACAGCATCAGCAATATCACTTGCTCTTGATGTTTTTAATAAGTAACTGGTCGCCCCAGCCTCAATAACAGGATACAATTTTTCGTCATCTAAAAAGCTTGTTACAACTACAATTTTTGCTTCTGGCCATTCTTGAATAATAGCACGTGTTGCTTCGACACCATCCATCTCATCCATAACAAGGTCCATTAAAATAATATCCGGCCTTAATTGCAATGCTAATTCTGATCCTTTTCTTCCATTCTCAGCTTCCCCTACTACTTCAATATCTGGCTGTGTCGATAAATATGCCGATACACCCATACGAACCATTTCATGATCATCGACAAGCAATACTTTTATCATACTTCTCCCCCTCTCTCAATCATAATCGGTACTTTTACTTCTATTTGTGTACCTTTGGCCGGGAAACTAAGTACCTTAAGTGTCCCACCAATTTCATGAACACGCTCTTGCATCGATCTTAGGCCATATGAACCAGCCTTATTAACCCCTACTTCAAACCCAACGCCGTCATCAATGATTTTTAAAATCGCATATTGATCAATTTTTCGAAGGCGCACTTCTGTTTTCTTTGCCTTCGCGTGTCGCAACGTGTTTGATAGCGCTTCTTGCACAATACGGAATAAATGATCTTCTACACCTTTTTTTAATTCTATTGGCTCAATAAGCCATTCAATTTTCATATGTTGTTTTCGCGATAATTCCGTTAATAATTCCTCTATACCTTCTGTCAGTTTCTTACCTTCCAATTGTACAGGACGTAAATGAAGGAGCAATGCTCTCATTTCTGATTGAGCATTTACAACCATATTTTCAACAAGTTGCAATTGTTTTTTTGTCACATCTGGAAATTCAGTTATTTGTTCATTAATCGCTGACATCATCATCGACATTGCGAAAAGCTGCTGACTTACTGAATCATGCAACTCCCTTGCTAAACGATGCCTTTCTTGAGAAATCGCTTCTTGTCTCATCTCTTCATTCCAATGAGCTCGTTCATTCGTTACTTTTTGAAAGAGTCCAGCTTGCTCCTCTAATCGACGAGCCAGAACGATTACTTTTCGTTCCACTTCATGAAATTCATCATCTGCAGTAAACGAAACATCGCTCGGAAAATTCCCTCGCTCTACTTCAAATAGAAAAGTATTTAATCCTTGTATACGCTGCTCTATATAATAACCGATTGCATATCCTACAATTCCCCCGATAAGTAAACTTGTAGTCATAATAAACAAGCCAATTGGAACAGAAGCGATGGATTCCTTCCATAATAAATCATACACTTGTTGCTCGCTTTTCCATACATATACAATTGTACAAATGAGTGCGATACTAACTGAGGACAACATAGAATAACGAATATACATCCACGAAATATTTTTTTGTTTCTTCATTATACTTTCCTCACTTCCGTGTCGCCTACGACAAGCGAAGAAATAATTTTAATACGACGAGGAGCCTCTTTATACTGCTCTGTTCTAAATGTAACATTGCGGTTAAACCCTGTCTCTTCATGACCTGGCAAGAGCACACGTCCGACAATAACAGAATGATTTAAAGAAAGTTCAATATCATATGGCACATATAAACGAATATTACCAACGACACCCCGAATAACAATTACCGTTTCCCCTTCTGGAATCATAGCATTTGTTAAATCTATTTCCACATCACAAGCACCATATTGAACATTAATATCCTCAAGTTCATAAATATGATCCATCATTCGCACATTGCCTACAAACATATTTTTCAAATATGTTTCTGTACGATATATTTGCTTCTCTTCGTCTATAATCCCTTTTTCTTTAATTTCAACCTTCATTGCTTTTTGCTGATGCCCTTGTTGAATCAATTGATAACCAATTAAAGCTAAACAAGCAAATACGACAAGAACAAATGCTGCTGATGAAAATAAGAAAAATAAAAATACGATACCACCAACAAATAAAAATACATTTCCCCGTACATAACGATTCTTTTTACGATAATGCCTTCCAAACATAAGCATAATAAATGCAAAAATGAGACCACCTGGTTCAAAATGTCCAAGTATCATATCAAGAAAAAGACCGAATCCAAATATGATGAGGAGCATCCCCATTAATTGTGTCTTTGAAAAATGTTTCTTCATTTCAGCTCCCCCCTTCTTGTCACATATACATAGAAGAAAAGGCATTGCTTTCCAACACCTTTTCTCCTATCACTATATCATAAGCCTGTTTTATAATATACTACTATTATTTTGTTAACTCTTTCGTTAACGATACATCATTCTTTTCTTTCATTTCACGCTCAAGTTTTGCAATTTTCATATCAAACGTGTCACGCTCATGCTCTTCATTCATACGAGTTTCTAAGTCACGAATATGATCTTCAATCTCTTCAAATCGTAAGAACGGATTATTTTCATCCATTTTATGCATCGCAGTATTCATACGACGATTTGCATGTGCCATATTTTCACGTGCCATTAGTTCCATGCGCTTTGCGTGCATTTCTTTTAATTTATTTTTCATTTCAGAAAGACGACGCTCTAACTCATCAATTTGCTCTACAACACCTGCATACATTTCTTCTAATCGAGTTACTTGCCCTTCATAATAAGCTACCTCTTCTAACGCACGTTCGTGCAATTGTAATTCGTCTGCTTCTTGAGCAATGATAGCTTGCTTTGATCTTTTATTAACGAAATAACGTGCTTGCTCAAGCTCACGAGCAAAATTAGATTTTAATGTTTTATGACGCTCAATTAACTTCTCAATTTTTGTTATTTCACGCTCACTATCACGTAAATATTGGTTTAACATCGCAATTGGATTTTTTCTTTCCTTCTCATCTAACACGTTATGAAAATCAGCTAAAATTGCATCGCGTACACGTCCGAATAAAGATTGTTTCATTATAAATCTTCCTCTCTTCTACTTTATTTATAATTTGATTTATTGTTTTAGTTTTTCATTAATTTGTTCCACTCATCTTCAAAGTTGCTATATGGTTTAGAACTTTCTGGAGCAGATTCAACAACTACATCTTTTTCTTTTTTCCACTCACGGTATCCGTAGTATAAAACCACTAAAGCAGCGATACCGATTAATGCTGGCGAATGAGAAAGTGCAATGGATAAACCGATTAAACCAACAATACCCCAAGCTAACTTTCCCAAAAATGATTTAGCTCGCACAAATGATTTATAGCTCCAATATACAACTCCTGCTCCGATTGCAAATCCTACAATACCAGCAAGACTACCAAGAGCAATTAAAGCCAAAATACCGGCTGCGATAAACGCTAGAAATTGTTTCATCTTGTGCTTGCCTCCCTTCGATTTGATACTCTTATCTTAACTATTTTTTCATCTTTCCATAACGAGCTTAAGAACCGTTTTTAACTCAGACTTAAGACCGAGTCATATTCAGCCCTTTACGCAAAAAAACGTGCAGAGTCTATTCTCTGCACGTTTTTTAATTACTAACATTCATATTAAATTAAGCTGTTTTATGATACTCTTTTTTCTCAGCTACTTTCGAAAACCTTGGAAACCCAATTAAAATAGAAACAATACCACATACTCCAACTAAGATTGGATAAAATGCATATGGCAACAATTCAACCGGAGATAACGCTGCAAATCCTGCTGCCGTTAACATTTGGGCACCGTACGGAATTAATCCTTGCACACAACATGAGAAAAGATCTAATACACTCGCTGATTTACGAGGATCTATTTCATATTGATCTGCAATATTTTTTGCAAGCGGGCCTGTAAAGATAATTGAAATCGTATTATTCGCTGTACACATATTCGTCATACTCACTAAACCAGCAATACCAAATTCCGCTCCTTTTTTCGAACGAATATTACGTGTTAATACATTCATTAAATATTGAATACCACCATTATATTGGATTAATTCAACCATACCGCCAATTAATATAGCAAGTAATACTAACTCCATCATACCGCCCATTCCAGTCGTTACACTTTTAAAGAAACTTTCTAACGTGTAACTTCCATCTATAAGACCGATAACACCAGATAGTACAGTTCCACCAGTTAATACAATAAGTACATTCCAGCCAAGTAACGCTGTAATAAGTACTCCTGCGTACGGTAAAATCTTTATCCAATCAAAGCTATGTGCTTTAATCTGCGTGTCACTTCCTGAAGTAACTATTACTAATAGTACAATTGTAATAATAGCCGCTGGTAACACAATTAAAAAGTTCGTTTTAAACTTATCTTTCATTTCTGTTCCTTGTGAACGAACAGCTGCGATTGTTGTATCTGAAATAAATGATAAATTATCACCAAACATCGCTCCGCCAACAACAGTAGCCATTGCAAGCGCAATTGAGATATCAGTTTGACCACTAATACCTACAGCAATCGGCGCTAATGCTGCAATTGTTCCCATTGAAGTTCCCATCGCTAATGAAATAAATGCACCAATAACAAAGATTCCAGCTACGATAAATCCTGGCGGTAAAATAGTTAACGCTAAATTAACAGTTGAGTCTACTCCGCCCATTCCTTTAGCAGTTTCAGAAAATGCACCTGCAAGCACAAAAATTAATACCATAATCATGATATCCGGATTTCCTGCACCTTTAGCGAACCGCTCTACTTTCACATTAAAACTTTCTTTACGATTCATCACTAAAGCGACTCCTACAGCAATTGAAATCGCTACAAGTATTGGCAATTTATAGAAATCACCTGTAATAATTCCAGAACCAATAAATAGCGCCAAAAATATCCCAAGTGGTAATAAAGCTAAACCATTTCCTCTCGTTTCTTTCAAAGTACCATCTCTCCCTAGTTTCAACCTTTTTCTAATGAATAACAAAAGACCTCTTCCGATGAGAAGAGGTCTTATACATCTATAAGAAACGCTCTTCTCATCTTTCAAGCACATGCTTGCTGGATTTGGCACAGCACTCTGAAATCGAGTCCGCTGCCGAGGCATCGTAGGGCCAGTCCCTCCGCCTCTCTTTATAAGAAGGTTTCATATTTATTTTTTAATAATAATTTCTTCCCTAACTTTACTCGCTTACAAAACAAAAGTCAATTATTTTTTGTATAGATTTTTTTGGTAATTATACAAAAATTTGAATACAACAATCATTTTAACTTTTCGATTTCTTCTTCCAATATTGAAATCCAATAAAATTCACTATTTTTTATTGTTGCTAATATCCATTTCGTAGTGTACCAAGCTAGCTCATACTCTTCCTTCGTGACATCACCACTTTTATAAGCATCCTCTAGCTCCTCTTCATCTAATACATACACCTTACCGCTAGATAATAATACTACATCTAAATATAAATCATCAAAATACGGTAAACCACGATCGTCTATTTTATATTCTTTCGCCACATCGATATAATATTGCACTAATTTTTTCTGATCATCTAACATAGCGGTAATCGCAAAGTTTTTCCCGTCTATGAAATATTGAATCCACGTATACTGATCCGCTGCAATACAAAGTTCTTCACCATCATATTCTTTACAACTAGGCTCTCTCACCTTTTTTATATCCAGTATTCCGAGCATTCCCTCTTCCATTTGCTTAACCGTATAACTCTTTTCTATTAGTCTCTTCCACGAAGAACCGTCACCATATTTACGTTTCATTATGTCTACTCCTCTTCTATATACAGAAAAGCTCCCACATATTATGTGAGAGCTTGTTCATATTATAATTAAGCCGCTTGACCCTTTTCAGAAATCTCTTTTAAATAAGCTTGTCCTTTTTCAGCGTCATATTGACCTTCCCACTTAGACATAACTACAGCTGCTAAAGAGTTTCCTACAACGTTAACTGCTGTACGAGCCATATCTAAAATACGGTCAATACCAGCAATGAACGCTAAGCCTTCAGGTGGAATACCTACTGTACCAAGTGTCGCTAATAATACAACGAATGATACGCCCGGTACACCTGCGATACCTTTTGATGTAACCATTAATACAAGCAACAATGTAATTTGTTGTGTAATAGATAAATCAATACCGTACATTTGCGCTAAGAAAATAGCCGCAATTGCTTGATATAAAGTTGATCCATCTAAGTTAAATGAGTAACCTGTCGGAATAACGAAAGATGTAATTGCTTTCGGGCAACCAAATTTCTCCATTTTCTCCATGATTTTTGGTAAAACTGTTTCTGAGCTTGCTGTAGAATACGCTAAGATCAGCTCGTCTTTTAAAATCTTAAAGAATTGGAAAATGTTAATTCCAAATATTTTCGCTGTAAGTCCTAAGACAACTACGACGAAGAAAATCATTGCTCCATATACGACAATTAGTAATTTCCCTAATGGAATTAATGAAGCAAGACCAAATGTAGAAACTGTAACACCAATTAGTGCAAACACACCAAATGGTGCAAATTTCATAACTTGGTTTGTTACGTAAAACATTGCATCAGCTACACCTTGGAAAAATTGAAGAACTGGTCTTCCTCTTTCACCAATTGCTGCTACACCTAAACCAAATAGTACAGAGAAGAAGATAATAGCAAGCATATCTCCGTCAGCTAACGACTTCATAATGTTCGTTGGAACAATATTTACAAATGTATCTGCAAATGAATGACTTTGTACTTGCTCTGTCGTATGTGTATATTTCGAAATATCTGTCTTTGTTAACTGCTCCATATTTACGCCTTTTCCTGGTTGGAAAATATTCGCTATTAATAGACCAACAATAATTGCAATTGTTGTAATAATTTCAAAGTAAAGAATTGTTTTTCCGCCTAGTCGACCTAGTTTTTTAACATCGCCAACACCAGCAACCCCAACAACAATACTTGCTACAACAATCGGTACAACGATCATTTTAATTAATCGGATGAAAATATCACCAATTGGTTGTAAGTACTTCACAACAGCTGGATTATCAAAGAAAATCGCACCAACCGCAATACCAAGCGCAAGTCCTATTAATATTTGCCATGCAAGTCCTATTCTTTTCATATTTGTTGTAACCCCCTCTTCGATGTGTCACTCTATCTCTCATTCTATCTCTATAAAACTAAGAAATTAAGAGTATTACATATTATTCGACAATTCACTACATTTTGTCCCTGTTAAAAATCATAAATCAAAAATTTAAATCTGACAACAAAATAACTTTGCCCGAATACAAATAATTTTCTTGACAAAAAGCAGACCCATGTCAGAAAACCTAACATGAGAACGATTCCTCACTAGTGTTTTATTAGCTTTCCAAGTAATATTTCACCTCATAAAAACGATTACTTTCCTCCTTCATTTTACAGATAAATCCCAAAATATACCTTTGTTACACATATGAATAAAATGTAAGCACTATGACAATTACAGTTGAAAAATGATAAATTCCGACAAAACTTAGCAATTTTATAAAATTTTCTTTACATTATGATTACAACGATAGACACCCTTCTTCTTATGATATATAACATTCATAGGGAAAGGAGTCAGACAACAATGAAAAAGAAATTTGCAGCGTTTAGCGTTTTAGCAGCAGGAACGATTTTTGCTTCCCCGTTACTTTCACCCGTATACGCTGAAACGAATCAAGATAAATTATCTAACATTCAATCTGAATTAGAAGGCAAACAAAGTGACTTACAAAATAAATCAGTCGAGAAAGAACAAATAGAAAAAGAAATTCAAGAATTACAGAAGAAAATCGATGAATTAACTACTTCCATTAATAAAAATGAGACTGAATTAAACGATACAAAAAAAGAAATTAGCAAAACACAACAAGTAATTACTGACAAAAAGAAACATATAGAACAATTACAAACAAACATAGATACACGTCAGGAAGTTATTAAACAACGATTACAATCTATGCAAGAAAAACCGCGTACAAATATCATTACAGAAGTATTAACAAACTCTACAAACATTGCTGATCTTGTTGATAATATGTACTCCGTAAGTTTAATATTAAACAACGATACAGATATTGTAAAAAAACAAACATCTGATCAAAATGCTGTAACGACAGAAAAAGAGGCTGTTGAGAAAAAAGAACAACAACTGAAAGACTCTGAACAAAAACTAGAACAAAAACAGCAAGAATTACAAAATAACCAACAGCAGCAACAAACTCTTATTAACGATCTACATACGAAAGTAGCAAAAGTAGATTCAGAGATTGAAGGATTAGAAGAATCCAAAGGCATTTTAGAAAATCAACGTCAAGCTGTTCAAAAAGCAATTGAAGAAGAAAAACGGGCCGAAGAAGCTCGTAAAGCGGAAGAAGCCCGCCAGGCAGAAGAGGCTCGCAAACAACAAGCTACTAAATCTGCTCAAGCGGCCCCAACACCACATGATACAAATATCGGTGGTTTTATCAAACCAGCAGCTGGATCAAAAACTTCCGGATTTGGTGTACGTTCTTTAGATAACCATAAAGGAATTGACATCGCTGCTTCGGGAACGGTTCCAATTATCGCTGCTGCAGATGGCGTTGTTATTCGCTCAGAATTATCATCTAGTTACGGAAACGTAGTGTATTTATCTCACCGTATAAACGGAAAAACATATACGACAGTATATGCTCATATGAATAGCCGTTCTGTATCGAATGGACAAACTGTAAAACAAGGCGATCAGCTTGGATTTATGGGGAATACGGGCCAATCATACGGACAACATTTACACTTCGAACTTCATCTTGGAGAATGGAATGTCGGCAAGACAAACGCAGTTGACCCATCTCCTTATATCGGATTATAAAAAAACCTCGGTGCCTACCGAGGTTTTTTATTTACACTTCACACAATATAGGCATTCTACATAGACTATAACTAAATGCCTATAGTTTACGAGGTGATCCATATGAATACGCAATTACAACAAAAAATAGAAGAAGCTAGAGAAACGTATATTGGCCGGATATTTACATTTGGCGGCTCAGTTTTATTTTTAATCGGTTCATTCCTCGCAGTCACCACAGCCTATAAAGCGTATAATCGTCTATTACATTCATCAACATAAAAAAAGACGGGAGATCCCCGCCTTTTTTTATGCAAACATTTTAAATACACTTATCGCATTTAAAAATACAATTATTACAGTTACCGGAATAACATAACGAAGTAAGAAGAACCAAATGTTAAATAACGTTTTCCCTTTCGTTTCCGTCACTTCTAATTCTTTCATCAACAATTCTTTACTCATTTTATTTGGTACAAATAATGAAATAGCTAGTACTCCTAACGGTAGCAATACGTTACTTACTGAAAAGTCGACTAAATCAAAGAACGTTTTCCCAAATATTTTCACGTCACTCATAATCCCAAATGATAACGCTGATGGAATACCGACTGCAAAAATAAGAATACCAATTAATAATGATGCTGAAGGACGCTTCTTCTCATTACCTTTCGCAACAGATGCTACTACAATTTCAAGCATTGAAATTGCTGATGTTAAAGTCGCAAAGAAGAATAAAATTAAAAACATAATAAAGAAAAATTGACCAAATGGTATTTTTGCAAATACTGCCGGAAGGACGATAAACAGTAATCCTGGTCCTTCAGTCGGTTTAACTCCTAATGCGAAAATCGCTGGGAAAATTGCTAATCCTGCAAGTACTGTAACAAAAACAGTTAAACTTACAATAGATGTTGCTGATTTCGTTAAATGTTCCTCTTTCTTTAAATACGAACTATACGTTACCATTACTGAGGCACCTACTGTTAGCGAGAAGAAAGATTGTCCCATTGCATATAAAATCGTATCTGCTGTAAGCTTTGAAAAATCTGGCTTTAAGAAGAACTCTACTCCAGCAAAAGCACCATCGAGTGTTAACGCACGAACAATAATCGCAATAAATAAAATAAATAATAGCGGCATCATGTACTTACTTGCCTTTTCTATCCCTTTCTCTACACCTTTACTTACAACAAAAATCGTACAAAGCATAAAGATAAATTGTGCTCCAATCGCACTTAATGGATTTGAAATCGTTTCACCGAACAATTGTCCATAATCAGCTGCACCATTCCAGAAACTTCCTGTCACACTATAATATAAATAAAGTAAAATCCATCCACCTACAACACTATAAAAAGATAGTACACTAAAACAAGTAACAACTCCCATACGACCAATCCAAGGATATAATTTGCTATTTGGCACTAGTACTTTATAAGCTGTAACCGCCTCTTTTTGCGTGCTACGTCCAATAACAAACTCCGCTATTAGAAGAGGCATACCTATAAATAAAGTTAATAGTAAAAATACAAGGAAGAATGCGCCTCCCCCTCCATTACCTGCAACATATGGAAATTTCCATATCGCACCAAGACCTACTGCGGCTCCGGCTGCTGCGAGTACAAAGCCTATTTTCGACGTCCATTGCTGTGTTTCTTTCATCATAAATTCTCCTTTTCTGAATATTTAAACTTTTGTTAATTATACACTTTCATTTCATACTCGCACACCTCCTTTAGAAAATAAAAAAGTCCCCTACACGCAAATATGCATGTAGAGGACGATATATGTAATGTAAATACCGTGGTACCACCTCAATTGGATTGATAAATCCCACTTGTTCAAGTACAGGAATAATTCCGATACTCTATCCTTTTAACGGCGGAACCCGGGTTGCCTACTACAATGTTCAACATACCTCTCGCAAGCCCATTCTGTATATTTTATCGTACCGGGCTCCCACCTAACCCCAGCTCTCTGAACGCATCAAATATACGTACTCTTCTTGCTCATCGATTTCATCTATTGAAGTTACTTGTGATTATAAATTATATTTTTATATTTGTAAAGCGCACTTTATCTTTTATTATTTTAAAACCTTTTCCTCTAATTCTCGTAAAAAACTTTCTCTTTTCCCCTCATTTTGCACATATACTGATTTCAACACTTCTTGGAGCAATATATTTCGTTCCCTCTTTTCTAACTGTAAATCTTTTAACTTCAACCTTACTTCATATAAAAAATCTAAATACGATTCATATGTCTCATCATATTTATTTGCAATATCATCTCGAATTTTTTTTGCGAGCTTCGGGCTCGCTCCCCCAGTAGAAACTGCTATATTAAGTAAACCACGATGAATCGCTGCCGGAAAATGAACATTACCACTTTCCGGATTTGTAATAACATTTACTAATTGATTCTCAGCGGCATCTTCAGCAACTTGTTCATTTAATATTGAATCACTACTCGCTGCAACAACTAAAAAAGCACTTTTAATATCACTTTTTTCATATTCTCTTTGATACCAACGAATTTTCTTTTCTTCCACAAGTTTTACTAAATTCGCATCTAATTCTGGACTTATCACAACTATATCCGCACCCTGTTTGAGTAAAGGAATAATTTTAAATCCTGCAACTTTTCCCCCGCCAATAACAACAACGCGTTTCTCATTAACTCGCACTGTAAGTGGATACATACTGATCTCCTTTCAATAACTCCGTCGTTTTCTGAATTAACATATCTTGAAACGCTTCACTCTTCCCTAAATATGGACTGATTTTTATCTCTTCCACTTCATATTGGCGCACTTCTTTTTCAATATGTTTCATAAGTAAACCTGTAAATAACAAGTAAGGCAGTACAACGATGTTCTTTTCTTTTCGTTCTACAACTTCCTTTAACTTCTCCTCAAATTTTGGCTCTGCAGCCGCTAAATAACAAACTTCTACTTTTTTAACCTTCTCTTTTGTTTGAAATAAAGAAGCAATCCAGTTTATATCTCTTAATACTTCAGGATCACTGCTCCCTCTTGCAACAAGAAGTAACGTCACTTCATTTTTATCTTCCTGTTCGATGCCACTTCCGCTATACACCGATTTAACAAGTGTTTCTGATACACCAAACGGATTACCATAGGTCACTTTAACATCCGAAAATTGATTAGTTAACTTTTCCAATTCAAAAGGGATATCTTTTTTTACATGACCTGCCGCTAATAAAAAAACAGGGATAGCAATAATCTCAGTGGCCCCACGCTTCACACATGTACGAAAACCATCTTCAATAGAAGGATTCGCTAACTCTAAAAAACAAACTTCTTGAATAGTCGCTTCTATACGGCTCATGCACGATGTAATAAATTGAATCGCCTCTTCTTTCGCTGTCTTCAAACGACTTCCATGACATATATATAAGACGGCTTTCATTTTACAACACTCCACTTACTTGATAAGCATTTTCTGTCTGCTTCTCAAACCAATGAATTTTTTCTCTAAAACGGACAACCTCTCCAATTACAATCATACTCGGATTTTGAATTTGCTCTTTTTTCGCAACATCTACAATTGTCCCTAACGTTCCAACAACTGTGCGTTGCATAGACGTCGTCCCCTGCTCAATAATAGCAGCTGGCGTACTTTTATCTTTTCCATGCTTCATAAGTTGCTCACATATGTAGGGCAAATTACTAACCCCCATATATACCGCTAAAGTCTCTACACCTTTCGCTAAACTTTCCCATTTCACTTCTTCTTCAGCACCTTCTTTCCTATGCCCAGTCACAATAGCAAAACTTGCACTTGCATCACGGTGCGTCACTGGAATGCCCGCATAAGCAGGAGCAGCTATTCCAGCTGAAATACCAGGAATGATTTCAAATGGTACACCTTGCTTTGCTAATGCTTCAGCTTCTTCTCCCCCTCTACCAAACACAAATGGATCGCCGCCCTTAAGCCTCGTTACAACTTTTCCTTTTTTCGCATACTTAATAAGAAACGTGTTAATTGTCTCTTGCTTCATCGTGTGATAATTCGGGAGTTTTCCGCAATAAATTAAATCCGCGTCAGGCTTTGCGTATGAAAGCAGCTCTTTATTCACAAGTCGGTCGTATAAAATAACATCTGCCTTCTCAATACATTTCAACCCTTTAACAGTAATTAAATCTGGATCGCCAGGACCCGCTCCAACAATATAAACCTTTCCCATCATCTCTCCTCATTTCTTCTATTAAAATGAAACTTCCATTCGTATATAAGAATGGAAGTTTTTATTTTTTCGTATTACTGATCTCTACTCATGGATAACAAATGCCCCACCTTTTCGAATCTTCTTTTTTTCAAACAAAGAAATCTCTTTTACCTCTGGCAACGGTAAAAAATGCTTTTCAAGCTCAATCTCCGCAAGCTTAAATGCCTGTTCTTCACTTTGAGCAACAACAACAATCGGAACAATACTATTTACTAACACAGCTTCAAATCGATATAAATCCATATCGTCCCTCCTAAGACGCTATTACTTCTTCTAGCACGTTATTTAACGCTATTTGTAATGTATCTACACCAACACGACCTACAAAATCATAAAATGTTTCGGCTGGTAATTTATTCTCTTTGAAATAACTTATAAATGATGCGAGTACATCAGGTAGATCCTCACCATCTATTTTTCCTTTTAACTTTTGATTGTAGGCACCGCCATCTAACAATGTTCCACCAACGTATATTTCAAACGCTTCAACAATGCCTTTTTCCTTCGTTTTCATTTTCACCCCTTGTAACCCAATGTCAGCAATTTGACGTTGACCACATGAATTCGGGCAGCCTACCATATGAATTCGAACTGGAACATCGAGTGCAATTTGTGTATCTAAGTATTCTGCAATTTTTCGTAATCTTTCTTTCGTTTCTACTAGTGCAAGATTACAATATTCAATACCGGTACATGAAACCGCATGACCAATAAATGATTTCGGGCTAGCAGATATCGCTTCAAACAGCGGTTCACTAAGTAATCCTTTTACATTTTCCGGAGGAACGTTCGGAATAATGAAGTTTTGCGAGTTACATGTACGAATTTGTCCATTTCCATATTGCTTTGCGATTCTTGCAATCTCAAACATTTCTTCTGCATGTAAACGACCTACCGGTACATTAAAACCTACATATTTTAATCCCTTTTGTTTTTGGTCTTGAACACCATAAAAATAGCCTGCATTCCATCCTTTGAGTGCACTTTCCCCTTTACTTTGTAAAGGCCCTGTATACTCTATTAGTTTCTCTTTAAATTTCTCTGCTCCCCAGTCCGCAACAAGAAATTTCAACCGAGCTAAATGACGTTTTTCACGATATCCAAAATCACGGAATATAGTAGCAATCGCAATCGCCACCGCCTTCACTTCTTCTGGTAAAACGAATACATCTAATTCATCAGCTAAATACGGTCGAGCTGATAATCCTCCACCTACTTTTATATGAAAACCAACTTTTTTCTCACCATCTATTTCTTTCGTTGCAGGCGTAAATGCAACACAGTTAATTTCTGCGTTGGCTGAATTATAAATATTAGAACTAATAGACATTTTAAATTTACGTGGCAAGTTAGAAAACTCTTCATTATGTTGGAAGTAATCATATACTTCTTTCACAATATGCGTTGTATCGAATAGTTCATTTGCATCAATGCCAGCAAGCGGATTACCTGTAATATTCCGCGTTATATCACCACAAGCCCCCGCTGAAGATAACCCAACTCTTGCTAATCTTTTAAAAATATCTGGAATTTGCTGAATTTCTAACCAGTGAAACTGAATCGCCTGTCTCGTCGTAATATCTATTACATCACGTCCATAATCTTCAGCGATAGAAGCAAGTACTTCTGCCTGTGCATTTGTAATAATCCCTGACGGAATATTTACCCGCATCATAAAATAACCAGCTTCTTTCGGTCTTTGTAAATACAAGCCTGCCCATTTAAAGGCATCCCACTCTTCTTTCGGAATAGATTCGAAACCATTTTCCGCATAGTAAGGAATATCATTAAAAATTTCTAAGCCATCTTTTTCTAATTTATTTTTCTCGGTCTGATTTAATTTTTCATTGTTAGCCCATACTTTTTCATAACTCATTGTTTATCCCCCTATATAAAACTACGCTCTTGTAAGTACTTCACGATTTGTTCTGCACATTCTTCAATAGAATATTTGTGCGTTTCTACAATTAATTCCGCTTGCTCTGGCTCTTCATAAGGCGAATCAATACCTGTGAAATCCTTAATATCACCTTTTCTTGCCTTTTTATAAAGTCCCTTCGGATCACGTTTCTCACACTCTTCAATCGGACACTTCACAAAAATTTCAATAAATTCATCTGCCGCTAATAAATCTCTTACTTGTTTGCGGTCTACTCGAAATGGTGAAATAAATGCTGTAAGGACAACTGCTCCTTGGTCTACAAATAACTTTGCCACTTCGCCAATACGTCTTATATTTTCCATGCGATCACTTTCAGAAAATCCTAAGTCTTTATTTAAACCGTGGCGAATGTTATCCCCATCCAGCACATAATTTCCAATATTCTTTTCAAACAGTTTACGAGCGACCGCATTCGCTACTGTAGATTTACCCGAAGCTGATAAACCAGTAAACCAAATTACAAAACTATGATGTCCATTCTTCACTCTTCTCTCATCTTTTGAAACCGAAGCTGTATGCCAAGTAATATTCGTATCCATCTCGTTCTCTCCCTATTCTGTTACTACTTCTTTTTTCAAGCCTTTAATTAGCACTTCCACTACTTCTTTACGACTAAATGTACTTGGTGGAATCTCACCGTTTCTTAATAATTCTCTTACTTTCGTACCCGATAAAATAACATGATCTTCTTTTCCGTGCGGACATGTTTTCGTTGAAGCCATCGCTTCACATTTCGTGCAGTAAAAACTATGTTCAAAGAATAGTGGTGTAATTCCTAACTCTTCTATCGTAAAATTTGTGAAGATTTCTTGCGCTTCATACGTTCCGTAATAATCTCCTACTCCAGCATGATCACGCCCTACTATAAAGTGGGTACATCCAAAATTCTTTCTTACTAACGCATGAAATATCGCTTCCCTTGGTCCTGCGTAACGCATGGCAGCAGGAAATACACTTAAAAAGACACGATTTTTCGGATAATAGTTTTGAAGAAGTACTTCATAGCTTTCCATTCTTACATCAGCAGGAATATCATCCGATTTCGTTTCTCCGACGAGCGGATTTAAAAAGAGACCATCTACAATTTCAAGAGCAGATTTTTGAATATACTCATGGGCACGATGTACCGGGTTTCTCGTTTGAAATCCGACCACTGTTTTCCACCCACGTTTTTTAAATGCTTCCCTCGTTTCAATTGGGTCTAAATGATAAGAAGGAAATTGATTATTTTCAAAGCGTTTTGTTAGAATAATAGTTCCTCCAACGTAAACGTTTGGTCGTTCATATAATTTTTTCACCCCTGGATGAGCCTCATCCGTTGTTTTATATACAAGTAACGCTTCTTTTTCTTTATCTGGTACAAAAATATCTTCTATTTGAATGACACCGTATATATTTCCATTGTTGACAAGCTTTACTTCCTCTCCAGCCTTCAGGCTTTCTGCGACTTTTTCTGTTACCGGTAATGTAATCGGTATACTCCACACACTACCATTTGCTAAACGAAGCGTTTCTACAACAGAATCATAATCTTCCTTCCCTAAAAAACCAGTAAGGGGGCTATATCCACCTGTCGCCAATAGTTCTAAATCACTTAACGCAATATTGTCTAATTTAATTTCTTTTTCAATTTGTGATACGTCATATGTCTCATCTATACGGTTTACTAATTCGTTTACTATGCTCATTTTTCTATATCCTCTCTTAGCTTTATTTCAAGATTCATCTTATTGGTAATGAAGACCACATTCAGTTTTCACTTTTCCAGCCCATCTACCATCTCTTGAATCGCCACCATCCCCTACAGGTAACGTACATTTCTCACACCCAATACTTGGATAGCCAACATCATGCAACGGGTTATACGGCAAGCTATGTTTGTATACATATCGCCAAACTTCTTTCCACGTCCAATGAATGAGTGGACAAACTTTAATAGATTGAAAACGATGATCTTGATTTATAAACTTTGTATGCTTACGTGTTTCTGATTGTTCCCTTCTTAAGCCCGATATCCATGCTTTTTCCACGACTAATGATTTTTCTAAAGGTAAAATTTTTCTAATCTTACAACAAAGATTCGGATTGCTCTCCCACAGTTTTTCACCATGCAACTTCGCCTGTTCATCAAGTGTAAGTTCTGGCTGTTTTTCTATAATATTCAATGAAGGAAATCGTTCCCGCACTTTTTGAATTAATTCATACGTTTCTTGAAAATGAACATTTGTATCCAAAAATACAACTTTAGCAGATGGATTTACTTGGTTTATAATGTGTAGCAATACCATACCTTCCACCCCAAAGCTACATGCGTAGACAACCTCATCTTTATATTCTTTATAAGCCCAATTTAATACTGATAACGCACCTTTTGTTTCATCTTCTTCCGAAAACGAAACAACATTTTCTTCCCACGTTTCATACGTCAACATGTTTTTTCCCCCTGTAAAAGCAAAAAGACGGTTTTAACCTAATGAAAATAGGTTAAAACCGCCTCTAGTTTTTCTAGTCAGCGCTTTTCACTTTAAACGTACTTTTTCACTTTTCTCTAACTGAATTACTTTTCCATCTTGCACAACAATTGTAATTGAACCATATTTCATATCAGCAAGCATCGCTTCAATCTTCTCGGATACTTCATCAAAATGTTCCCGTACACTCACGCGAACAGCCCCCCTTTTTATTCATAAAAAAAATCTTTCCCATTTCGAAAAGACTGTTCGGTAATATATTTTACCTTATCTTTCAAAATGGATCCCATTTTGCTGGATTTAGCACCTTGCTTTCTATAAGCAGGTTGCCGAGCTTCTTCGGGCCAGTTCCCTCCGCTTCTCTTGATAAGCTTTGTATTTGTATTTTATCACAATTCTGATTTTTTTCAATCCTAGTTTTCCGATATATTTTAATTATTTTATTTTATAAAAAAGGAATTGTCCATTCGAACAACTCCTTTTCCTATTTAGACAAGCTCTTTAATACGTATGCGATCGTTCCCAATAATATTTTCATATGTTTCGCGTTCCACAACTACTTGCGATGTTCCGCCTTTTGCAAAGACAACGGCTGGTCTTCGAATCCGATTGTAATTATTCGCCATCGAGTACCCGTATGCTCCTGTACAGGAAACTGCTAGTAAATCAGAAGCAGCGACTTTCGGTAAATGAATATCCCAAATCAACATGTCTCCACTCTCACAGCATTTCCCAGCAATCGAAACGAGTTCCTCATTCTCATCATTCCCTCGATTCGCTAACATCGCTTCATAACGCGCACTATATAAAGCAGGTCTTAAATTATCTGTCATTCCACCATCGACTGATACATATTTCCGAATACCAGGAATATCTTTCACAGATCCAACTGTATAAATTGTTGTCCCAGCATCACCTACAATGCTACGGCCTGGCTCAATCCATATTTCTGGCAATGGATATTCACATACAGTAAATTGTTCTCTCACTGCACTTGTTACAGCTCGCACATATGTCTCAAGAGTTAATGGTGTATCTGACTCTGTGTAACGTATTCCAAATCCCCCGCCTACATTTAACACTTTTACTACATAGTTTGTTTGCTCTCTCACTTCTTCTAAAAATTGGCGAAGAACTTCAATTGCTCGAACAAAACCAGCTGTTTCAAATATTTGCGACCCAATATGTGAATGGATCCCTAGCACATTATAATTTGATTTTTGTAAAGCAAATCCAATTGCCTGCATCGCTTGACCGTTTGAAACACCAAATCCAAATTTCGAATCATCTTGACCTGTTGTAATATATTCATGTGTGTGCGCCTCTACTCCAGGCGTTACACGAATTAATATGTTCACAAATTTCCCATGTTGCATCGCTAAATCGTGTAAAACTTCTAATTCAAAGAAATTATCTACGACAAAACAACCGATATTCGCCTGAAGAGCCATCACTATTTCTTCTTCTGTTTTATTATTTCCATGAAAATGAATACGTGATGCCGGAAATCCTGCTTGGAGCGCAGTATATAATTCTCCCCCAGAAACAACGTCTAATGACATACTCTCTTCACGAGCTACTCGGCACATCTCCATGCACAAGAACGCCTTGCTTGCATATGCTACTTGATAAGAGAAACCACTTTCTTTAAAAGCACGATGAAATGCTCGGCATTTTCCTCGAATAGACTCTTCATCGTATACATAAAGTGGTGTTCCGTATTGCTTTGCTAGCTGCGTCGTATCGCACCCTCCAATTTCTAAGTGTCCTTGCCCATTAATTCGGCTTGTGCCGTGTAAATACATTTAAATTCCTCCCTTATTTCCTCTAAAACTCATAACCCCAATCTTCTATTCATTGCAGCACGCTTTTAGATAGACAAAAAACGCGCGGAACAATGTTCACACGCGTTTCTTATTAGGAAAAATATATATTGAAAAAATAAACGAGTTGTTATCTCCTCAAAATAAGAAACCGCATCAACATCTCCAAATAGCTCTCCATAAAATAAATCTTATGACAGTACTACATTTATTCAATGCAGTCCCAATATATGAATAAGATGGTTATTCTTATATTTCGGCAATAGTCCCTTTCAACCTATGATCACAGATTCCATTAAATCTCCCATAGCTTACTCTTTCCTATCGCGGCCTCTACCTTTGAGAGTAGATGAGGTAAGTCTATTTAATTTTCAAACATCTAATTGTTGCTATTAACAATACCAAAGGACCATTTTATTTGTCAAACAATTTTTTATATTGTTTTTTTACAGTTTAGTTTCGTATCATTTGGTAAGCGCTTTACTGAAATCTTTGTCACTTCCCATTCGCCTTCTTCGTTATTAAATGTAATCGTTACCTTCTCAAATGGTGGAGCAATTTTCCCAGCAACACGTTCATACTTTGTCACTTCAATACTTGCTTGAAATAAATATGTACCGCTATACACTTTTTTTAAACTAATAATTTTAGGACATTGATAAGGTTTCAAACTTCCATATTGTTTTTCAATTGCTTTATTTATTTTTGGAAATAAAACAGAATAAAGTGCATCTTCCATAAGAGGTGCATCATATTGGGCTACCGACACACTCGGTGAAGTAAAAAGTATAACACTACTGCATGCTATAAAATATAATAATTTTCGCATTATAACCTCCGTATTATCACGCGATTCTTTCTGCGTACGATAATTATCATACATAGAAATTCTGTTTTATTGTCTCCCACCACTCTTTTTCTACTCGATTATTATAAAAAAGCCCACAACCTTCTTTTATTTTCGTATAATGATACTCATAGTATAATAATCATAATAACAAAGGACTGTTCGTATATATAAAATGAGTCGTTAAGCAAACTGACTCACAAGAACTGTCATGCTTTTTAGGAGAGGAGTATATTATGCTACAACATCTGTTTCCAAAACTGCGATTTGCACTCGTTGCAGTCGTTTTACTATGGATTAAAACATATATTGTGTACAAGCTAGCATTTGATATTAAAATTGATAATTTCTTTGAAGAATTCATGCTTTTTATCAATCCACTAGCTGCGTTACTTTTATTTTTCGGCTTAGCTTTACTTGCATCTAAGCACCGAAACCGAATTATAATTGGAATCAGTTTTATACTGTCATTTATTTTATTTGGAAACGCAATGTTTTATGGGTTCTATAACGATTTCGTTACTTTCCCGGTTTTATTCCAAACAAACAATATGGCTGATTTAGGGACAAGTATAAAAGAACTCTTTACGTACAAAACATTACTTTTATTTGCAGATGCAATTATTTTAATGTTTATTTCACGTAAATTCCCATCATTTGGCGACAAAACACCACTTTCCCGCTCAGAGAAGCGAACTTTCTTTAGCGGTGTAACAGCTTTATTAGCACTACAAATTGTTGTATCAGTTATTTATAAACCACAAATGTTCTCGCGCTCATTTGACCGTCAAACTGTCGTGAAGAATTTAGGTTTATACACATACCATCTATTTGATATTACGCTTCAATCCAAGTCTTCAGCTGAGCGTGTATTTGCAAGTGGGGATGGGTTTTCTGAAATTAAAAACTATACAGACTCAAAAGACAAACAAGTTGATAAAAACTTATTTGGAGCTGCAAAAGGTAAAAATGTAATTTTAATTTCAATGGAATCTACACAAAACTTTGTTATTAATAAAAAAATAAATGGAAAAGAAATTACACCATTTTTAAATGAATTTATTAAGGATAGTTTCTATTTCGATAACTTCTATCATCAAACTGGACAAGGCAAAACTTCTGATGCTGAATTTATCGTTGAAAACTCACTTTATCCGCTAGATCGTGGTTCTGTATTCTTTACTCATGCAACAAATGAATACACAGCGACACCAGAACAATTAAAGAAATACGGATATTCTTCTGCCGTCTTCCATTCAAACGATAAAACGTTTTGGAATCGGGATGTAATGTATCCTGCGCTTGGATATGATCGTTATTTTAATTTAAATGATTACGCAGGAACGGAGCAAATGTCTGTCGGTTGGGGATTAAAAGATAAAGAGTTCTTTGAACAATCTATTCCAAAGTTAAAATCTTTACCGCAACCGTTCTATACAAAATTTATTACATTAACAAATCATTTTCCGTTTCTTCTAAATCCGGAAGATCAATATGTTGATGAATTCAACTCGGAAAGTGGTGTTGTAAACCGCTACTTCCCAACTGTTCGTTACACAGATGAAGCTCTTAAATTATTTATTCAACAATTAAAAGAAGAAGGATTATATGATAATTCCGTTATTGTCATTTATGGTGATCATTACGGTATTTCCGAAAACCATAACGCAGCTATGGCACAGTTCCTAGGAAAAGATACTATTACACCATTCGATTCTATGCAATTACAACGAGTCCCTCTTATTATTCATGTGCCTGGCCAAGAAGGAAAAGTTGTTTCTAAAGTATCCGGTCAAATTGATATTAAGCCAACGCTCCTTCATTTACTTGGTATTAAAACAAATAAATCCGTTGAATTTGGAACTGACTTATTTATTAAAGAGAAAGACCCGCTTATGGTAATGCGTGATGGTAGCTTTGTTTCTGAAGAGTATGTTTATACAAAAAATATGTGCTACAAAAGAAGTACGGGTGAAGAAGCTGACATGACGCTATGTCAGCCGTATATTGAAAAAGCAAAAACAGAATTAAAATTCTCCGACAAATTAATTTATGGAGATTTATTACGCTTCGATCCTAATAATCGATATAAAACTGGAACGATGACAACGAAATTTGAATAGTAAAGGAAGCAACTTTATACAAGTTGCTTCCTCTTTTTATTTTCACTTAATTTTCAAACCATCCTTCTATGAAATCTTTCACAAATTGGTAATTTCTTTCGTATGAGGAATAAATTTATGGTATGATAAAATAAGTAAACTTTCATACACTAATTAAGAATTTATTACAGAAAGCAAGGGATCAGATTTTGTATAGAGCAGCTATTCCAAACTTATTTACGCTCGGAAATTTATATAGCGGATTTTTATCAATCGGCTATGCATCTTTAGGATATTATAAATCAGCTGCTATTTTAGTACTTATCGGGATGATGTTAGATAGTCTTGATGGTCGTGTTGCTCGTTTATTACGTGTTGATTCACAAATGGGAAAAGAGCTCGACTCGCTTGCAGATGTCGTAACATTTGGTGCAGCACCAGCTGTTTTAATGTATTACACATCTTTCTCAAACTACGGAATCATCGGATTATACATAGCGGGATTATTCCCTCTTTTCGGAGCATATCGTTTAGCACGATTTAATGTAACACCATCTTCTACTTCAATGAAATATTTCACTGGAGTACCGATTACAGCAGCGGGAGGGCTTGTTGCTTTCTTAACATTATTTTCACATACCATTCCAAAAATCGTTCTTATTACCGTATTTGTAACGTTCGCATTTTTAATGGTGAGCCGCATTCGTATCCCAAGTTTAAAAGATGTACCAATTCCACGATATAGCATCATTATTACACTATTTTTAGTTGGAATCATTATTACAATGTATCAAACAGGATTTGGAAATTTTTCTGTTTTCTTATTCATTGCCATTCCACTATATATTTTGTACATGTTATCTCAATTCATTAGACAAAGACCGTCTAAAAAAGCGAATAAAGAAAAATAAGAAAACCTTCCGAGTCCGGAAGGTTTCTTTTTATTTTGTAACTAATACCTTTTGATTTACAGGTGTTACTGGCTCTTCGCCGTTTAATACAGCTAAAATATTTCTGACAGCCATTTCAGCCATCGCATCACGAGTTTCAAATGTTGCATTCCCTACATGTGGAGCAAGTACTACATTCTTTAATTCTTTTAGCTCTTCTGTAATTTTCGGTTCAAATTCAAACACGTCAAGAGCTGCTCCTTCAATTTCATTTGTTTTTAATGCATGAGCAAGTGCTGCTTCATTCATAATTGGTCCACGTGAAGCATTTACAATATACGCTGTTTTCTTCATCATTTTAAACTGCTCTTCATCAATCATATGATGTAATTTTGGATTATAAGCACAGTTAATTGTAATAAAGTCTGCTGTTTGTAATAATTCTTCCAACGTCACATACGTTGCTCCCAGTTCACTTTCAGCTTCAAGCTTACGATTTGGCCCTGTATATAAAACATCCATTCCAAATGCTTTCGCACGTTTTGCAACAGCCTTCCCAATTTCTCCAAGACCTATAATTCCGATTGTCTTACCATGAACTTCTCGTCCTAAGAAAAATAACGGTGCCCATCCGTTAAATCCAGTCGTACGACATAACGTATCCCCTTCAGGAATTCTACGCGCCGCTGCTAAAAGAAGTGCAAATGTTAATTCTGCAGTCGCTTCCGTTGATACTTTCGGTGTATTCGTAACTGCAATTCCTTTTTCGCCCGCATACGTGTAATCAATATTGTCGTAACCAGCACCATAGTTTGCAACAATCTTTAAATGAGGCGCTGCATCAATAACTTCTTTTGGCACCTTTGTCGAAAGTAAACTTAACAATGCATCTTTATCTTTTACACGCTCTGTTAATTCATCTATAGAAATTAACTCCTCTTTATTGTACATTTCTACATTATGATCTTTTAATAGTTCTAATCCAATTTCCGGAATTTTTCCCGCTACTAATATTTTTGCCACTACTAACACCTCTTCTATAGAAAATAAGACATCTCTTATATTTCATTGTAAGAAATCCACATATAAAAACCAAGGAATTTGATTATAGTTTTGAAAATCGACACTTTTCCATGAAAAAAGAGGAGATGCAACTCTCCCCTTTTCTTACGCTTTTTCCTGCGATTCTTTTCCGAGCTTCACATCAATAGTTCCTTCTGCAACCGTATCGCTAATTTGCTCCTCAATAACCGATTGAGATGCAGCATTCGTTTCAGAAGTATAAGCTTGTTGCTGTGCACCTTGTACATTTTGTTTATTTTGTTGTTTCGCCATTTCTTACCCTCCTTTTCATTCTTTCTTATTTTGAACAAAAAGAACAGTTTTCATCAAAAAATTGCGTTTCATTTTGAATTTGTTACTTCTTCTTCAAGCGACCTCATTACTCTTGCTCGCTTCGTAAATGTTGCAACCTGAGTAACACCGTGAGCTCGTAATGTTTGTACATTTTCTTGTACATAATTCCCTAAATCATTTGGGTAATGGGCATCCGAAGAAATCGTAATTGGAACACCATACTTAGCTAATACTTGTAAATATAGTGGACTTGGGCACATTTCACGAACAGGATAACGATAGTATAATCCTGCATTTATTTCTGTTGCCGTATTCGTTTCTACTAATGCACAGGCAATTTCCTCATAATAAGAAAGCTGTTCATTCTCATCCAATCGATAATTAAATACCTTTATATTATCAAGATGAGCGATAATATCAAATAACTCGATACGAATCGCACTCTCAACTGTTTTAAAAAACATATCATATAATGCGCGTAGGTCATGCACCTCAAAATATTCTTTCGTATCTGGATTATCAAATCCCCAGCCATTTAGAAAATGAACGGAACCAATTACATAATCAAAGTCTCCTAGCGCTAATAATTCTTTTAACTCTCCTTCACAACCAATAAAATAATCCGCTTCAATTCCAAGTTTAAGTGTGACACCTCTTTTCCCCCATCGTTCTTTCGCCTCTTCAATTGCCTTTGTAAAATCATACAGTGAAACTACCCTTACTTGATCTAACCATTCCTTCTGTATACGACCGAGCTTAGAATCACTAATATCTACATATTTTTCATAATATCCTTTTGCTTCATGAAAACGATATAGATGATCAACAATTCCCACTTCTTTTATTCCTTTTCGCACAGCTTCTTCTAAATATAGATCTATCCATTCTGTTGTAAATGGCCCTTCCTTCACACGCTTTTGCAAACGCTCTTGTGTTTTCATAAGCCAATCAATAGAATGCCTTTCTTGAAGCGGTTCATAACATTCCAATGCTTCATTTATTTTAGCAAGCCATCCTATTGAATACGGTCCTTCTTCTAAGTGAAGATGATAATCTACTTTCATATACATTTCCCCTTATAATGTATCTATTTCCCTTCTATCCCCAACTTTCGAAAGCTTTCCATTTCGTTCTTTCACCTCTCGCATGACATCTTCCAATGCAATATTTTTTTCAGCTAATAAAACGAAACAGTGATAAAATACATCAACCATTTCTTTCACTACTTCTTCTTTATCATTATTTTTACATGCGATAATTACTTCAGCACACTCTTCACCAATCTTCTTTAAAATTTTATCTTCTCCTTTTGAAAATAAATAATTTGTATACGATTCAGGAAGTGGGCTTTCCTTTCGTTCTTCAATTGTTTTATACAGCAACTTAAAGGCATTTTCCATATGTATCCCCCTATATAATTTGATAGTGAAAACATGTCTTCTCTCCCGTATGACAAGCAGGTCCTACTTGTTTCACATTCACAACAATTGAATCTTGATCACAATCTAAATATAAAGATTGTACATATTGAACATTCCCTGATGTTTCCCCCTTATTCCATAACGACTGCCTAGAACGAGAATAAAACCATGTTCTTTTCGTCTCTAACGTTTTTTCATATGCTTCTTCATTCATATAAGCTAGCATTAAAACGTCTTTCGTACCTTCTTCGATGACAATTGCCGGTATTAATCCTTTTGAAAAATTAGGTTTCATAACCGCACCTCAATATTTGCATCTCTTAATTTTCGCTTTACACTATGCACTGTCGCCTCACCATAATGAAAGATGGATGCCGCTAACGCTGCATCAACTGTTGTCTTTTGAAAAACTTCTATAATATGATCCGTATGACCACAGCCCCCTGATGCGATGACTGGAATAGAAACACTTTTTGAAATTTCTTCTGTTAAACGAAGGTCATATCCGCTTTTCGTTCCATCTGCATCCATACTCGTTAACAAAATTTCACCTGCCCCAAGTTTAACAACACGCTTCGCCCATTCTATGGCATCCATTCCTGTGTCAACTCTTCCGCCGTTGACATATACGTTCCATTTACCTTCTGCTACTTTTCTAGCATCAATTGCCACGACAATACATTGTGATCCAAAGTGTTCTGCCCCTTCTTCTATTAACTTCGGGTTTCGCACTGCCGCTGAGTTTATTGAAACTTTGTCTGCCCCAGCTCTTAGTAAATTGTACATATCTTTCACACTTGATATCCCCCCGCCAACCGTAAGAGGAATAAATACTTTTGCTGCTGTTTTTTCTACAACATCTATAATCGTTTTTCTTCCTTCATGAGTCGCCGTAATATCTAAAAATACGATTTCATCTGCCCCTGCCTCGTTATATGCTTCAGCTATTTCAACCGGATCACCGACATCTTGTAATCCTATAAAATTTACACCCTTTACGACTCGCCCTTCTTTCACATCTAGACATGGAATAATTCGTTTCGCTAACATAACTTCGTTACCTGTAATACTTCTTCTAAATCAATCGTTTTCTCGTAAAGCGCCTTTCCAATTATGACACCATATATATTCATATCATTTAACTTTTTCACATCTTGAATAGATGCCACCCCTCCAGAGGCGATGAGACGAATGCCCACACTTTTTTGAAGTATCGCTAATTGTTCAAAATTTGGACCTGCAAGCGTCCCGTCTTTCGAAATGTCTGTAAACACAATCGTTTGAACACCTAAACTTTCCATTTGTTTCGCTAAACTAACGTAAGAAATTTCAGATAGATCAAGCCAACCTCTCGTTGCTACGAAACCATTTTTTGCATCAATTCCAACAATGATTTTCTCTTTATATAGACGAACTGCTTCCTCTAAAAATGACTTATCATAAAGAGCTGCTGTTCCTAAAATCACTTTTTCTACACCTGCTGACAATAACTTCTCCACCGTTACAAGTGAACGAATTCCTCCTCCCACTTGCACAGGAATACGTACCGCCTTGCAGATTTTTTCAATGACGGGCAAATTTAAAGACTCGCCAGCAATTGCACCGTCTAAATCAACAATGTGTAGTATTTCCGCTCCAAGCTTTTCAAATATGATCGCCTGCGCTACTGGATCTTCATTCATCACCGTTTCTTTACTAAACTCTCCTTGATAAAGTCTAACGCATCGTCCTTCTTTTAAATCGATAGCTGGGAAGATTTCCATGCTTCTACCACCCCTTGAAAATTTTTTAATATTTGCATGCCAATTTCGCCACTTTTTTCTGGATGAAACTGTGCACCAAATACATTTCCTTTCGCGACAAACCCTGGTACTTGCATTCCATAATCACTTACTCCGCATACAATTTCATCTGGACAATCCGCGTAATATGAGTGAACATAATACACGAAAGAACCATCCACTAATCCATTCCAAAGCGGAAATTCTCTTTCCTTCCTTAATTCATTCCATCCCATATGAGGAATTTTATACGAAACTTTTAACTTACGAATTTCCCCTGGTAGTAAACCTAACCCTCTACAATCTTTTAGTTCCTCACTTCGTTCAAATAAAAGTTGCATACCCAAACATATACCGAGGAGTGGTTTTCCTATGTCACAAACTTCTTTTAGTACACACACTAAATCTCTTTCTTCTAATACGTCCATCGCTTTCGGAAATGCACCTACTCCCGGTAAAATCACGCCATCGCTTCTCAATATCTCTTTTTTATCACTCGTTACAATGTACTCTGCGCCAATATATTTTAATGCTTGCTCTACACTGCGAATATTCCCCATTCCATAATCTATAATGGCAATCAATTACAACATTCCTTTCGTTGAATTTACACCAGTAATGTTGGCATTTTTTTCGACCGCTTCTCTAAGCGCTCTACCAAAAGCTTTAAATAATGCTTCAATTTTGTGATGTGTATTACTTCCGTACAGAACGCGCGCATGTAATGTAATATTGGCAGCATGTGCAACTGCTCTAAAAAATTCTTCCGTCAATTCTGTATCAAAATCCCCGAGCTTCGGATTTGTTAATTCCCCTTGAAATACACAATATGAGCGTCCACTTATATCAATTGCGACAAATCCTAAAGATTCATCCATCGGTACATACGCAGAACCGTAACGATTAATTCCCTCTTTGTTTTGCAATGCTTCTTTCAAGCAATTTCCGAGTACAATTCCAACATCTTCAACGGTGTGATGTGCATCGACAAATACATCACCTTCTGCTTCAACTTGCAATCCAAATCTTCCATGTCTAGCAAATAAAGTAAGCATATGATCGAAAAAACCAACCCTCGTTTGAATAGATACATTTGTACTTTCATCAAGCTGCAAACTTAATTTAATTTTTGTTTCTGTCGTCTCACGTACTTGACTGGACTGACGCATTATTGTTCCTCCTCAAACCTTATTTGGATTGCTCTCGCATGTGCATGTAACCCTTCTTTATTTGCAAGCTCTACAATATGATGCTGTACATTTTTTAATGCTTCCTCCGTATAAGAAATAAAACTTGATTTTTTCACGAAATCATCGACTGATAACGGAGAAAAAAATCTTGCCGTTCCGCTCGTTGGTAATACATGATTCGGTCCCGCTAAATAATCCCCGAGCGGTTCAGGTGAATATGGCCCAAGGAAAATAGAGCCTGCATGTTTCACATAATCTAGAGCATTCATTGGTTCTTTTATATGTAACTCTAAATGTTCTGGAGCAATTTCATTTGATAACTTTAGTGCCTCCTCTAAAGAAGGAACGATAAAGATGGCTCCATTTCTATTTATTGATTCACGTGCAATTTCACTTCTTGGTAACGTTTCCAACTGTCTTTCTACCTCTTTTTCTACTTCTTTAGCTAGTTCTATATTCGTTGTAATACAAATCGCCGTTGCTCTCTCATCATGCTCTGCTTGCGATAATAAATCCGCTGCGATATATTTTGCATTACCTGTTTCATCCGCGACAACTACAATTTCTGATGGACCAGCAATCATATCGATATTTACTATTCCGTATACTTCTCGTTTCGCTAGAGCGACGTACAAATTTCCCGGTCCAACTATTTTATCCACTTTCGGAATCGATTCCGTCCCGTATGCTAAAGCAGCAATTGCTTGTGCGCCACCTATCGTATAAATTTCATCTACTCCCGCAAGATCTGCAGCAGCTAATATATGCGGATCAATTCCTCCTTTCCTCGGCGGTGTTACCATTACAATCTTTTTCACACCTGCGAGTTTCGCCGGCAATACATTCATTAATACTGAAGAAGGATATGAGGCTGTCCCACCCGGTACATATACACCTACATTTTCTAACGGCCGAATGAGTTGCCCTCTAATTATCCCTTTACTTTCACAATCGAATATTGAGTGCTTCTTTTGCTTTTCGTGATACGAAACAACGTTTTTCTTCGCCTCTTTTAAAGCTTCTAAAAATGAATTCTCTACAAACATACTCGCTTGCTGTATTTCTTCTTCACTTACACGAAAATCTTTCATCTCTACACCATCAAACTTTTTTGTATAGAAAGATAAAGCCTCATCTTTCCCTTCCCTTACATGTCTAATGATTTCTCTTACACTTCTTTGAACAGTTTCTTCTATTATATTAGCGTTTTCTCTTAGCACTTTTATTTTAGATAATGCCTCCTTAAATTCTTCATAAATGATTTCCATTTTAAATCCTCCTATTTCCCTGATAAGATTTCTTGCTCCATCATATTTATAATGCTGAATATTTCGTCTTTTTTAGTTTTTAAGGCTGCCTTATTTACAATCATCCGAGCCGATATAAAGTACATTTCCTCAAATACAATGAGTCCATTCTCTTGTAATGTTTTTCCTGTTTCAACAATATCTACAATCGCATCTGCCAATCCAAGAAGAGGAGCGATTTCTACAGAACCTTCTATCTTAATAATTTCTACATCCTCTCCCTTATCATGATAATAAGTAGAAGTAATATGGGGGTATTTCGTA
Source organism: Bacillus sp. BR3(2024) (assembly GCF_039134555.1). NCBI lineage: Bacteria > Bacillati > Bacillota > Bacilli > Caryophanales > Bacillaceae > Bacillus > Bacillus sp. BR3(2024). Next base: position 1,327,385 of record NZ_CP152433.1, on the reverse strand, counting down.
GCGATTCTTTTCTTCCGGTAACTCTTCGGATTATACGTAGGAATAGAAGCAACACAAAACTTACAAATCCCCACTCCTAAATCCAGCATTTCATAAATATCTTTCTCGTTTTCCATTAAAATATCTTTTCCAACGATGCCAATATCAGCTACCCCATGTTCTACATAAGTAGCAACATCAATCGCTTTTACTAAAATAAATGAAACATTTGTATTTTTACTTTGAAATACAAGCTTCCGACCTTTATTTTTGAGCTCGGAACAATCAATTCCAATCTGCTCAAAAAGTGGAATGACATGTTTTTCTAATCTTCCTTTCGTTAACGCAATTTGAATGTTACGCATGAAGCCTCTCCTTCTTTCTGGACTACCCATTTCTCATTCCATACATATTCCACTAAGTATTCATTCTTTGCCTCAACGACCGTTCCTATTTTATTTTTTCTTGCAAATTGAAAGGTATCGCTTAAATTAGAGAATAGAGATAACCAAGCATTTTTCCCATCCTTTCGAAGTAAATTTCGTAGCCTTTCTGCTTCCGCTAATCTATTTAACTCATAATGAATCACAATATCAATTTGATTTCGTTCATATGGTTCTTGCTGCTCTTGCAGCGCCTTCACAATTTGATTTACTTGTACCGCGAGTCCAACAGCTGGCAGCATTTCTCCAAAATTCCCAATTAGCTCATCGTACCTTCCGCCACTAACGATTTCTTCTCCAATTTCATATATATATCCTTTGAAAATAACACCCGTATAGTAATCTAAGTGTTGAATCATGCCCAAATCAATTGATATGTAAGAACCATATCCTAACATTTCAATTGTTTCATACATTTCTTTTACTCTTGCAATTGCCATTTTCATTTCATTACTTGAAGCAAGCTTTTCTGCTTCCTCAATAACTTCTAAATTTCCAAATAGCCTTGGCAATTTCTCAAGTAATCTTACTGTCTCATCGCATCGATCTAATTTCTTTTCTCCGATAAAATTTGAGAGGGCTGCATAATTTTTACTTTCTATATACGTTCTAAGTACCCTTTCTTCTTCATCCTGGATGGAGAGTTTTTTTACAATACATTTATATAACTGTACTTGCCCAATCTCAATTGTAAAAGATTGCACCTTCAACTTTTGAAGTGCTTGAATGACACTTATTACACATTCAATTTCAGCTCTTACATTATCAATCCCGATAACTTCAATACCACTTTGTACGATTTCATTATATTTTCCAGAATGGGATTCATTCGCTCGAAATACATTCCCGCTATACGTCACTTTAAGTGGCGTATCCCATCTCTGTGTTCCAATAACTCTCGCTAAAGGAATTGTCATATCTGGACGTAAAACGATAATCCTTCCCTTTTCATCAAAAAATTTATACATCTTCTCTTCATCTATCGGTCTATTTTGAAATGCAAAAACATCATAAAATTCAATTGTAGGTGTTCTTATTTCCTCATAACCTCTCTCTAAAAAAGTAAGCCTTAATTTTTGTTCTACTTCTTCAATTAACGTACATTCTTCGAATAAATAATCTCTCGTTCCATTCGGGTTTGCTCGTTTCCATTTTGTCATCTAAATTTTCACACCTTTCCCCTTCTAATGTATGCCTATTTCATTCCCCTAAGCCGAAAATAAAAAGAGCCTTGTAGACAAAATACCTACAAGGCTCTTCAGTAGAGTGTAGGTACAACGGGAATAACCCTTGTACCTACACGTTTTCACGCTAGGTTCAAGGGTTTCATGTATGATGATGTAGTTGTGTAAGCATTGTAATAGATTGCACGATATTCATAATACTTACTCCCTTTCTCCTCTGATTTTCACATAGTATATAACAGTTAATTTTGAATGTAAATACATTTTTAATATTCCGTCATTTTTTTTTAATGTAAAGCCACTTTTCTTTCATACTCTTTTATTTCTTGTTCATATTGCATTGTAATACTAATTTCATCTAAACCATTTAATAACTTCTCTTTCCACATTTTCTCGATCGTAAAATGGAATCTATGCGTATTCGTTGTCATTATTTCATTTTCTAAATCAACTGTAATTTGTTCCCTCGCATCTGTTTTAGCAAGTTGTTCACGCATATCTTTATCCATTACAATCGGTAACATGCCATTCTTCATACAATTCATATAAAAGATATCGGCAAATCCTCCAGCGATAATAACGCGGAAACCATAATCAGCAAGTGCCCATGGAGCATGTTCTCTTGACGAGCCACATCCAAAATTATCACCTGTGATTAATATGCTGGCTCCTTTTCTTTCTTGTGCATTAAGCGGGAAATTAGGGTTTTCTTGGCGATTATTATCATATCGCCACTCATCAAATAAAAACTTCCCAAACCCAGTTCTTTCAATTCTCTTTAAATATTGCTTTGGAATAATTTGATCTGTATCAATGTTATCATTCATCAGTACTGCGGCAGTACCTTTATGAATACGAAATGGCTCCATCATAACTCTCCTTTCTAATATCAACAAAATGACCATATAACGCAGCCGCTGCCGCCATTGCCGGGCTAACTAAATGCGTTCGTGCTCCCTTTCCTTGTCTTCCTTCAAAATTGCGATTGGACGTAGAGGCACAATGTTCTCCTTCAGGCACTTGATCTGGATTCATACCTAGACACATTGAGCATCCGGGCTCTCTCCATTCAAATCCAGCTTCTTCAAATATGCGATGTAATCCTTTATGCATCGCTGCTTCTCTTACCCTTTGAGATCCAGGTACAACAAGTGCTCGCACACCTTCTTTTACTTTTTTACCTTTCACGACAGATGCAGCAATTTCTAAGTCAGAAAGCCTGGAATTTGTACAAGATCCAATGAAAACATGTTGAACTGGAATGTCATACGTACTTTGTCCGGGACTCAATCCCATATAAGAAAACGCTCTTTCATCATTTGCATCATGCTTTTCTGGCAATTTCTCATCGATCCGAACACCCATACTAGGATTTGTTCCCCACGTAACGTACGGCGCTAAATCCGTAACATCTACTAGAATATGTAAATCATAAACTGCATCTAAATCTGTATAAAGTTCTGACCATTTTTTCTTAATAGATTCATAGTCTTTCGGTGCATATTTACGCCCTTTTACGTAAGCAAACGTTTTTTCATCTGGTGCAATAATGCCAGCCTTTGCTCCCCCTTCAATTGCCATATTGCAAAGCGTCATCCTCTCTTCCATATCCATAGCATGAATGGCCTCTCCGTAAAATTCCATTACGTAACCTGTTCCAACTGCTACTCCGTACTTTGAAAGAAGGTGTAAAATAATATCTTTCGCATAGACACCTTGCGGTAACTTTCCTTTTAACTCAATGCCCATCGCTTTCGGCTTTCGTTGCCATAACGTTTGCGTTGCCAATACATGTTCCACTTCACTCGTACCAATACCAAACGCTAGTGCGCCAAAAGCACCGTGTGTTGCTGTATGACTATCACCACAAACAATCGTTTTTCCTGGCTGTGTGAGTCCAAGTTCTGGTCCTATTACATGAACGATCCCTTGCTCTTCATCTCCGATATCCGCTAATGGCACCTGAAATTGTTTACAGTTTTGCCGAAGTGTATCTAGTTGCTGCTTCGCAATGCGGTCGGTAATATTCCAAACATCTTTCGTTGGAATATTATGATCCATCGTTGCAAATGTTAAATCTGGTCTGCGGACTGTTCGATTTGTAAGCCGCAAGCCTTCAAAGGCTTGCGGTGACGTTACTTCATGAACAAGATGTAGATCGATATATAATAAATCCAATCCATTTTCATTAGTCGCAACTACATGTCTTTCCCAAAGCTTATCTAGTAACCTTTTTCCCATTATCTCCCTCTCCCTACTAACGCTTGCTCTTCCATTTCTTGAATAACTGCCTTTGTAAATGAAGTTGTCGTTTCAGTTCCCCCGATATCTGCTGTACATTTCCCTGATTTAAGGACTGCAGAAACTGCTTCTTCAATTGCATATCCTTCTCTCGTTAATCCGAACGATTGCCCAAGCATCATTGCAACAGAACGCATCATCGCAATTGGATTCGCCTTATTTTTCCCCGCAATATCCGGTGCTGATCCGTGAATAGGCTCGTATAATGAAGGTCCCTTTTCAGCGTGACTTGCTGATGGAAGCATTCCTAATGATCCAGCTAATACTGAAGCCTCATCACTTAAAATATCACCAAATAAATTTTCCGTTACAATAACGTCAAATCTTCCTGGATTCCGAATTAATTCCATAGCTGCTGCATCTACTAAAATGTGTTCTACTTCCACATTTGGGTAGCGAAGTGCTACTTCTTCTGTCACGGTTCTCCATAATTTACTAGACTCTAAAACATTCGCTTTATCAATAGATGTTACTTTTTTCTTCCGCTTATTTGCTAATTGAAAAGCATACGAAACGATACGTTCAATTTCATGGCGATGATACGTAAGTGTATCTGTCGCCACTTCTTCCGTTCGCTCTTTCGGATAAGAAAAATAAATTCCGCCTGTTAATTCACGAACGACAACGAAATCAATTTCATCAGCGTTTTTTAATGGTGATAAATGTGCAGTTGCACTTTCTACCGTTACAGGGCGAACATTCGCAAATACACCGAGTCCTTTTCTTAATGCTAATAATCCTTTCTCAGGCCTTTCTTTCGCACTATCCCACCTTGGTCCACCTACTGCTCCAAGTAAAACCGCATCACTCGCTAAACAGGCGGCAAGTGTTCGCTGTGGTAATGGTTGCCCAGTTAAATCGATAGCAACACCACCAAAGTACTCATCTTGCAAATGAAAATGATGTCCATATAGCCTTTCTACCATATGCAATACTTCCTTCGCACTCTCCATTACTTCTGGACCGACACCATCACCAGCTAAACAAACGATACGTTTTTCCATTTTTAACACTCCTTTTAACTGAATTTTCAGAACTTTAATTTGATAGGTGAGGAAAGCTTCTCTCACCTATCAATTATTTATTTCACAAGCGCTATAAGAGATTTTAATTTCCCTGCTGCATGGACATAAGCTCTCGCCGACGCTTCCAATACGTCTTGCGCAACTCCGAAACCTGATATTTGGTGACTACCTTCTTTTAATTCAACATGAACGTGAGCAAGTGCATCTTGACCTTGTGTAATAGATTGTATGCGATAATCTGCCAATTCACATTCTAATCCTAAAATTCTTTGAATCGCATTGTATATCGCTTCAATACTACCAGAACCAGTGGCTGCATCTTCATATACATTTCCTTCCTCATCCTTCAGCACAACAGTTGCGCATTGTGTACTATTTGATACGAAATGCACTTGTAATTGCGTAATGTTATATTGCTGAGCTGCAAATGCTGCTTCACCAAGCATAAGTGCGCGTAAATCTTCTTCAGTAATTTCCTTTTTACGATCAGCCAATTTTTTAAATGCTTCGAATGCCGCATCTCGCTCTTCATTTGTAAATTCATAACCAAGCTCTTTCATTTTTTCCGTAAACGCATGACGGCCAGAGTGTTTCCCAAGTACAAAGAGATTTTGAGATTCTCCTATAAGCGCTGGTTCGATAATTTCATAAGTTGTTACTTCTTTTAAAACCCCGTCTTGGTGGATGCCCGATTCATGAGCAAATGCATTCGCTCCAACGATTGCTTTATTTTTCGGTACAACCATACCCGTTAACCTGCTTACTAATATACTCGTCGCCTTAATTTCTTTTAAAGTCATCGAAGGCTCTGCTTTATAAAAATCTTTTCTAATATGAAGAGCTACCGCAACTTCTTCTAACGCTGCATTCCCTGCTCTTTCTCCAATGCCATTAATCGTTCCTTCTACTTGCAATGCTCCCCCTTCAACCGCAGCTAACGAATTTGCTACTGCCATACCAAGATCATCGTGACAATGACAAGAAAAAATCGCTTTTTCATATGATGGAACGGATTCTTGTAAGTATTTAAAAAGAGAATAATACTCTTCCGGATTTGTATATCCAACTGTATCCGGAATATTAATTACATTCGCTCCTGCTCGAATCGCAATTTCTACTGCTTCAGCTAAAAATGCTCTCGATGTTCTTGTCGCATCTTCTGCAGAAAATTGTACTGTCGGAAATAATGATTTTCCGAGCGTAACCGAGCGATGAATACTATTTAACACATCTTCTTTTGACATACAAAGTTTATATTTCATATGAATATCACTCGTAGCTAGAAATACGTGTAGACGAGGAGATACAGCGCCTTTCACAGCTTCATATGCTCTTCGAATGTCACTTTCTTTCGCTCTAGCTAAACTCATAACCGTAGCATTTTGAATTGTATTCGCAATACGTTTTACCGATTGGAAGTCGCCTTCGGAAGCTGCCGCGAATCCAGCTTCCATTACATGAATACCAAGCCTCTCTAATTGCCTAGCAATTTGTAATTTCTCTTGTTCATTTAAATTTACTCCTGGTGATTGTTCGCCATCACGAAGCGTTGTATCCATGAACAAAACCTGCTTCATATTATTTAACCCCTACCTTTACTCGCGGCTGTACGAAAGGCATCATTTCACGTAATTTACGTCCAACTACTTCGATTTCATGTTTATTCTCTTTCTCATTTGTCGCATGGAAATTTGGTCTTCCTGCTTTATGTTCTGCAATCCACCCTCTTGCAAATGTACCATCTTGAATTTCTGCTAATACTGCCCCCATCGCTTTCTTCGTATCTTCAGTCACAACGCGTGGTCCTGATACGAAGTCTCCCCACTGCGCTGTATCTGAAACTGAATATCTCATATTTTCAAGTCCACCTTCGTACATAAGGTCAACGATTAGCTTCAGTTCATGTAAACATTCAAAATATGCAAGTTCAGGCTGATATCCCGCATCAACTAACGTTTCAAACCCTGCTTTTACAAGTGCAGTCACTCCGCCGCAAAGTACAGCTTGCTCTCCAAACAAATCTGTTTCTGTTTCTTCTTTAAACGTCGTTTCTAGTACACCAGCTCTCGTTGCTCCAATTCCGTCAGCATAAGAAAGTGCTTTTTCAGTCGCAACTCCTGTTGCATCTTGATATACTGCAAATAATGCAGGAACAGCCCCGCCCTCGGCGAACGTACGGCGTACGAGATGCCCTGGTCCTTTTGGCGCTACTAGAAATACATCTACATTAGCTGGTGGTTTTACTTGATCAAAGTGAACATTAAATCCATGTGCGAACACGAGAGAGTTTCCAGCCTGTAAATTTGGTGCAATTTCAGCTTCATATACTTCTGGTTGTAATTCATCAGGCAATAGAATCATTACTACATCAGCTTTTTCCGCAGCTTCTGCTACTGTATATACAGAAAACCCATCTTCATTCGCTTTATCCCAAGACTTACCTTTTCTTAAACCTACTACTACATCAAATCCGTTATCACGTAAATTTTGCGCATGCGCATGACCTTGCGAGCCATATCCGATGATTGCTACTTTCTTTTCCTTTAATACATTTACTGTTACATCTTTCTCATAATAAACTTTTGCCATTTTCATTTCCCCCTATATTTAAATGATTATTGAATTAACATAACTTGCTTATCTTGTTTTTTCATACTACGTGTAAATGCTGTTACACCTGTTCTAGCAATTTCTTTCAAACCGTATGGACGAAGTAATTCAATTAACGCTTCTACTTTGTCTTGCGTACCTGTTACTTGCACAACTATGGAATCCTTCCCAACATCTATTACAGCGGCTCGAAACGGTTCAATTAAACTATATAATTCTGCCCTCGCTACAGAAGTTGCTACTTTAATAAGAGCAAGCTCTCTAGCAATCATCGCTTCTTCTGTAATATCTGATACTTTCAGAACATCAATTTGCTTATGCAGTTGTTTAATTAACTGCTCCACTTGCTGTTCACTTTCAACGTGTACAACAATCGTCATTCGCGATATATCTGATGATTCTGTATGACCTACTGAAATACTTTCAATATTAAAATGTCTTCGTGTCATAACCCCTGTAATTCGGTTTAACACACCACTTTGATTTCGAACTGTCGCTGTAACAATTCTCTTCACCCTTTTTCCACTCCCTCCATTTGGTGAACACCTTTTCCTGGCGCAACCATCGGCATAACCTTCTCTGATTGAAGTACACGACAATCAATTACGACTGGCTCTTGTAATTCGATCGCATGCTGGATTTGCTTCTTTGCAAGAAGTGGATCGTCAATACGAACACCTTTTATGCCATATGCATTTGCAAGAGCGACGAAATCTGGTTGGCATGGTAATAAAGAATGTGAATATCTTTGATTGTAAAATTCATATTGCCATTGTCTTACCATTCCTAAAGCTTCATTATTTAAAATAAATACTTTAACGGGTAAAGCGTGTTCTTTTAATACACTTAATTCTTGCAGAGTCATTTGAAACCCAGCATCACCAACAATTGCAATAACTAATTCTTCAGGCTTTGCAATTTGCGCACCGATTGCTGCTGGAAATCCGAACCCCATCGTTCCTAATCCACCAGAAGTTACCCATTTATCTGGATTTTTCAGTGGATAATATTGCGCTGCCCACATTTGGTGTTGCCCAACGTCTGTTGTTACAATCGCTTCTCCCTTCGTAATTTCATATAGCATATCAATCGCATATTGAGGTTTAATACTTTCAGAATTTCTTTTATAAGAGAATGGATATTTTTCTTTTCTATTCTTTAATAAAAAGAGCCATTCATGATGATTTTCTTTCTTTCCTTCTGATTGAAGCAATACTTCTAACGCCTGCTTAGCACTTGCAACAATAGGAATCTCTGTTGGCACATTTTTCCCGATTTCTGCTGGATCAATATCGATATGTGCAACAGTCGCCCCTTTAGCAAAAAAAGCTAAATTTCCAGTAAGACGATCATCAAATCTCGCGCCTATATTAATGAGTAAGTCGCATTCATATAATGCCATATTGGCTGTATAAGAACCGTGCATTCCCCCCATCCCTAGAAATAGTTCATCATCTGGTGGAAAACCACCAAGTCCAAGTAATGTATGCACAACAGGGATTTCATATTTACGAGCAAAACTTGTCAATTCTTTCGAAGCTTTCGCATGCAATATACCCGCTCCAGCTAAAATTAACGGTTTTTTTGCGGTTTCAATTACTTTGAGTAATTTGTTTATTTGAAGTAGATTCGGTTCATAATTAGGGTTATATCCTGGTAAATCCATTTGTACATTGCTACATCGCTCACCTTTCTCGACTACCATATCTTTCGGAAGGTCAATAACGACTGGTCCTGGTCTTCCTGTTTTAGCAATATGAAATGCTTCTTTAATAATTCGAGGTAAATCTGAGGCCTTTCGCACTTGATAGTTATGTTTTGTCACTGGCATCGTAAGTCCCATAATATCTGCCTCTTGAAAAGCATCGCTCCCAATTAACGTTGTTGCTACTTGGCCTGTAAATACTACAAGTGGCAATGAATCAATCATCGCATCAGCTAGACCCGTAATTACATTTGTAGCACCTGGTCCACTCGTTGCAATTACAACCCCTGGATTCCCTGTAATTCTGGCATACCCTTCAGCAGCGTGAATTGCCCCTTGCTCATGCCTTGTTAAAATATGCGGAATTTCACAATCATACAATGCATCATAGAGAGGTAAAACGGCACCACCCGGATAACCGAAAATCACTTCTACGCCTTCCTTTTCTAGCGCTTCTAACAATAGCTGTGCACCAGTTTCCAGTTTCTCTTCCGTTTTTGAAGACATTGTTCTTATAAGCCCCCTTTTTCAACCTTTTATACAATAAAAAAATCCTACGTCCACACTCCAGCTATGTGCTGAAGGGACGAAAGATTTCGCGGTACCACCCTTCTTTGCAAGAATACTCTTGCCTCAGTGATCCATAAATGGATCTAGCTAATAACGGAGCTACCGTCTAAGCCTAGACAAATGCTTTAGCTTAGCACTCAAGGGCGATGTTCGTCGACGTGAACCATCGGTTTTCAGCAACCACCGACTCTCTGTGAGGCTTCACAATCAACTACTCCTCCCTATCAACGCTTTCTTATGTTAAAAAAGTTGTTATCCAACTTTATTTTCTTCGTAAATTTTCTCTCCATCTTCTACAACTAACTTACGAAACTCTTCTAATAAACGGTTCGTATGTGGACCTGTTTGCCCTAAGCCAATCGTTCTACCATCTACTGTCGTAACAGCAATCACTTCAGCAGCTGTTCCTGTTAAAAACACTTCATCAGCTACATATACATCATGTCTTGTAAATAACTCTTCTCTTACGTCATACCCAAGTTTTTCGCCGATTTCTAAAATGGCGTTTCGTGTAATACCTTCTAACGCTCCAGCAGAACTTGGTGGTGTAATTAATTTATTTCCTTTAACAATAAACACGTTATCTCCTGATCCTTCAGCTACATATCCTTGATCATTTAACATAAGCGCTTCTTGTACTCCAGCTAATTTCGCTTCAATACGAACTAAAATATTGTTTAAGTAATTTAAAGATTTTACTTGAGGGGATAAAACATCGGGACGATTTCGGCGCGTTGCAACTGTTACAACTGGAATCCCTTTCTCATAATATTCTTGTGGGAATAAAGATAATTGTTCTGCAATTACTACTACATTCGGCTTCTTACATGAATCGGGATCCAATCCAAGATTTCCTGCTCCTCTTGATACAACAAGGCGAATGTATCCATTAGATAATTTATTTTGTCGAATCGTCTCAACAACAATATTTGTTACTTCATCTAATGAATATGGAATTTCTAAAAGGATTGATTTTGCTGATTCATACAACCGGACAAGATGCTCTCTCAAACGGAAAACATTACCGCTATAAACTCTAATTCCTTCAAACACTCCATCGCCATATAAATAGCCATGATCATATACTGAAACTTTTGCCTCATCTTTTGGAACAAATTCTCCATTTAAGAAAATCCATTGCTCATTCACTAGAAGCGCCTCCTATGTTCTATGAATTTTTTATTGTTTCCTAGTTTACTCTCCTTTCTAAATAAATCAAGTGAATTTTTAGAAAATTTATAATTTTTAATCGTACGTACTTCTTTACTTATATTGATTTAACAACATTGTTAACGTTTACAAAAAGTCAAAAATTTTTTTTCGCCAATTTTCACTAAAAAATATTTGTTTAAAAGAAGGATTTTCATCAATTGATACGAATCTATTGTATTCAATAAACGGACGTCCGATTTTATAAATCCGGAAATATATAACGACTTTTGCTGAAAAAGGGGGAAAATAACAAAAATAGCGCTGTCTAAAAATAACATTCATATTTTTCATTTCGTAATCATAATCCTATTTTTAAAAAACAATTTGTCAAAATAAAGGAGGAAATAAATATGGCGTGTGTACAAATTAAAGGAACGAGACAAGAGGTAGTAGAAATGCTGCAATTATTTGATCTAATGGATACGAAAGGTTTTTGTAAATTCGATAATTACGTAGAGGTAGAACCAAATACGAAAGAACATAATCATTTTATTGCTTCAATCGACATCCATTCAAATACTTCTTCAGCACAAGATACATTAAACGATCAATTCGTTAGTCAAATGCTTACTGGCGTATATAACGACTAAACAAAGATTTACTTCCTACCGTCTTTTCATAAATATATGCAGTGAACTTGAGCATACTAGCAATTAGATGGTAGGGAGGTGAGAATTATGGCTAGAATTGGCGTTGAAAACTCATTAACAGACGTTCAACAAGCTCTTCAGCAACAAGGTCATGAAGTTGTTACACTTAACTCAGAACAGGATGCACAAGGGTGTGATTGTTGCGTTGTAACTGGGCAAGATTCTAATGTGATGGGCATTGCAGATACATCAATTAAAGGATCAGTCATTACAGCTCACGGTTTAACAACGGATGAAATTTGTCAACAAGTTGAAAGTCGCACTTAAAAAATGAAAGAGGACTCCTTTTAAAAGGAGTCCTCTTTTTTATATTCACCTAACGGGAAAGTAACATATACTGGATGAAAGCCCTACCTCTCTCTCATCATTACGGTTCCACTGACCGCTCCTTGATTCACTAGTATACATATATAGCTTACAAATACAATTTATAGGGTTTGTTCACAAAAGTTGTTGATAAAATTATCCGATCTTTCGCAAACTTTTCGTATTGCATTCATAAGAGATATTTACTTTACACTAGCTGTAACCGAGACACGAATTAAAATTCTAACACCAATACAATAACTTGTCAACTTTTTTCCGCAAATTAAAAACAGACATTAACGGTTTGTCTGTTTTAGAATGGAGCTTTTTCTTTTATTACATATACAACAAAGCCGCTTACTAACATAAATAAGCCAACTACTAAGTTTTTGATATTAATCATAAATTCCTCTCCCTTATTCCACACATCATATATATTTACATTTCAATTATTCCGATCATCCTAAAGCGCACTTTTTCTAATATATCATAATTCCTAAAAAATGCAAGTTCACTTTTGACGACCATTCACAAATTTATCTACAGTGCTTGGTACAGTATTTAAAGCCTTTTCAATTAAATGTGTACTGCTGTTGAGATGTAATACTTGCACCCCATTAGAACCAACTACTAAAAAAGCTACTGGACTAATGGAAACCCCAGCCCCGCTTCCTCCTCCAAATGGATGCCCTTGTTTGTTCTCTTTATGCTGATTTTGCCCACCGTTATGTTTTTCAGTAATGAAATCCCCTTTAAAATCACTTCCACCAGCTCCAAAACCAAAAGCCACTTGAGATACTGTTAATACTACATTTCCGTCAGCTGTTGAAACCGGGCTCCCAACAATTGTATTTACATCTACCATCTCTTTTAAATTTGTCATTGCCGTTTTCATTAAATTTTCAATTGGATGTTCCATTATGTATTGCACCCTTTCCTCATTATTCCTTTTTATATTTTCCAAAATAGAGGAAGTCATACTAACTTTTCCTATTTCAAGAAAACATTTTCCTCCTTTTAAAAGATACTACTCCCTGTACATGCTCCGGTATAGTGAAACTTTAATCAGTGGGATGTGCACGTTTCTCGACTCCCACAAATAGCGGGATAAAAAAGAAAAAGAGATACATACTACTATTGAACCTTGTTATGAAAGGAGTCATGACTTTGACTGAGAAATTTGATGATTATAAAAGAAGAGATAGAATAGATAGTGATTATAGTGACTATAAAGAAGAGTACGCCGCTGAGGTTGCACCACAACGCATTGATTATGATTACGATGATAAAGACGATAAAGATGTTGTAAAATCGTCCGCTGCTGGATCAACTGCTGGTTTTATCGCTCTTGCGCTATCTATCTTATCGCTATTTACATTTCCAACACTATTTGGTCTTGTTTCTGTTTTACTCGGTATTTACGCTTATAATCGCGGAGCTACTGTAACTGGCGGTATCGCTGCAGTTGTCGGTGGAATTGCTGCACTTATCGCAATTTTATTCCGAGTAGCACTTATTGGTCTATTGTTCTCCCTGTTCTAAAAAAGAAAAAGGTATCTCGCTTAACGCGGGATACCTTATCCTGTAAACACATCTTCCGATGGATATTTTATTTTTTGTTTTGCTGGTCGCGCTAAAGAGAACACAAGTGTTAATGGTCCAATTAATCCGCAGAACATAACAAACATAATAATACATTTTCCGAATGCCGATAGCTTTGCAGTAATTCCCATCGTTAATCCGACTGTGCCAAACGCTGATATTGTCTCAAATAATAATTGAATAAAGCTGAAGTTTTCTGTAAGCATTAATATGAATACCGCTGCTAAAATAAGTATTTGACTGGCAACAGCAATCGCTAAGGCCCTCGTTACTGTCGACATTTTAATTGTACGCTGAAATAAAACAATTTCCTCCTTTTTTCTAAAGAAAGAAAGGACAGATGTAATTAAGATAACAAACGTCGTTAATTTAATTCCTCCACCTGTCGATACACTTCCTGCACCAATAAACATTAAAATCATCGTAAATAATATAGATGATTCTTCCATACCTCCATAGTCAACCGTATTAAATCCAGCTGTCCGCGGAGTAATACCTTGAAAGAAGGAAGCCCATAGTTTTTCATTTAAAGATAAATTCCCTAACGTCTTCACATTATTATATTCCAATACAAAAATTACAATCATTGCTATAACATTTAGCACTACTGTTCCAATAATCATTATTTTTGAGTGAAGTGATAATTTTCGAAAACTGCGGCTATACCATATATCAATTAATACGGTAAAACCGAGTCCCCCAATTACAATTAAAGAGCAAATCCCAATATTAATAATGGGATCCCCTACATATCTTGTTAAATTATCTGGCCATAAAGCAAATCCTGCATTATTATAAGATGCAATTACATGAAAAATACTATAGTATAAACCTTTTCCAAAACCAAACTCTGGAATAAAGCGAAACGATAAAAAGATGACCCCAATAAGTTCAATACAAATCGAAAATATAAAGACACGCTTTACTAATTTTACAAGACCACCTATATTTGTTTGATTAAATGCTTCTCCAATTAATAAACGATGGCGTAATCCGATTTTTTTACCTAGTACCCAAACAATTAAAATGGCAATTGTCATAAGGCCTAGACCACCTGTTTGAATTAAAAACATAATAACAATTTCGCCAAACATCGTAAATGTACTTGCTGTATCCACTACTCCCAAACCAGTTACGGTCGCTGCTGACGTTGCTGTAAAGAAAGCATCTACCCAACTAATATGTACTTTCGTTGCGAATGGTAATTTTAATAACAAACCGCCAACCACAATTAAGCAGAAAAAGCCTAATGCTAATATTTGTGGTGGGTTTAATCGTATAAGACGATTATACAGCCCTTGTTTTTTTGTTACGTCCATATCACTAACTCCCTTATTAAAGTGAAGCTTTCCCCTCATACAATAAAAAGCTTTTTAAAAGCCCTTAAATAATTGGGACAAACCTTATATTCTCATAATATAGTTGAGCATAATCCTTTTTTTCATAGATTACAACTTTTATTTATATTCCTTTTCGTTTTATGCTGGGAAAACTCTATATCCTAACTCAATATTGCTAGCAATAACAATTTCATATGTACTATTTTTCAAATCCCCATATCTTTCACTCTATGTTCACATAGAGGTCACATCCACCTTTTATAGTATATGTATCGAAGCTGTTCCTCCCTAATTTATAAGACATTCCCCAGTGTCTTTGAATAGCTTCCATCCCTAATTAAATTGACATAAATTGTCCCCTTCCTTGACCATCTTATATATGATGGTCTTATTTTTTTGTTTGCTCTATCTTTTATTCCGCTATTTGTGGGCAATAAACGCCCAATTGGTTAAGGCTAATAATCAACAGGGGATGAACAAAAAACACTCATTAAATTTTCATTTTATTTAAAACTCCCTCTCTCTTTCACTCTATATTCACACAGAGGTCACATCCACCTTTTATAGTATATGTATCGAAGTTGTTCCTCCCTAATTTATAAGACATTCCCCAGTGTCTTTGAACAGCTTCCATCCCTAATTAAATTGACATAAATTGTCCCCTTCCTTGACCATCTTATATATGATGGTCTTATTTTTTTGTCTTTCTATCTTTTATTTAAAACTCCCTCTCTCTTTCACTCTATGTTCACACAGAGGTCACATCTACCTTTTATAGTATATGTATCGAAGTTGTTCCTCCCTAATTTATAAGACATTCCCCAGTGTCTTTGAACAGCTTCCATCCCTAATTAAATTGACATAAATTGTCCCTTCCTTGACCATCTTATATATGATGGTCTTATTTTTTTGTCTTTCTATCTTTTATTTAAAACTCCCCCTCTCTTTCACCCTATGTTCACATGAGAGTCACACCTACCTTTTATAGTATATGTATCGAAGTTGTTCCTCCCTAATTTATAAGACATTCCCCAGTGTCTTAAAGCAACTTCCATCCCTAATTAAATTGACATAAATTGTCCCCTTCCCTTGACCATCCTATGTGATGGTCTATTTTATTTTCCAAACACAAAATCAGTCTATCTACACTTAAACAAAAACGAAAAATTCAGAAAATATTGTTAAATTAGGTATTTTTTCGGTATAATTACTTTAGAAAGAAATTTCGCAAAAACAAAAGGGGGGATTTTATTGAAACAAACAAAAGCAATCTTAATCGCATTATTTCTAGGTCTAGTTGTTGGACTCACTCTAAATTTAGCTGCTCCATCTATCTTTGAGCCACTAAATCAATATGTGTTCAACCCAATTGGTCAATTGTTTATTCGACTTATTAAAATGCTAGTTGTTCCTGTTGTGTTCATTTCTATCGTACTTGGTGCTGCCGGCCTTGGAGATCCGAAACAACTTGGAAGAATCGGTTTAAAATCAATTTCATTCTTTCTCGTAACAACTGCGGTTGCCATCTCTATAGCGGTTACATTTGCACTTATTATAAAACCAGGAGCTGGCGGTAATTTTAAAACAGAAGGTCTTAAGTATGAAGGTGCAAAAACTGAAACATCTTTCGTCGACACATTGCTAAATATCGTACCAGATAACCCAGCAAAAGCGATGGCTGACGGAAACATGTTACAAATCATTGCCTTTGCCGTATTGATTGGACTCGGTATAGCTATTTTAGGAAAACGAGTTCAAGGTATCCATTCATTACTTGAACAGGGCAACGAATTAATGATGTATCTTGTTAATCTCGTTATGAAATTAGCCCCAATTGGAACATTCGGTTTGCTCGCTTCATCCGTTGGTAAAATGGGGCTTGCAGGCGTCGCTGCGATGTTCAAGTATATGATTGTCGTTATGTTAGTACTCATTATTCACGGGGTCTTTGTATATGGCGGCTTATTAAAGGTATTAGCAAAAGAAAGTATTGTTCGTTTCTTTAAACATTTCGGACCAGTAATGGCAATTGGATTTAGTACATCTAGCTCTAATGCATCGCTTCCATTTGCAATGAAAACAGCACAAGATAAGCTTGGCGTTCCAAAAGCGATAAGCTCATTTGTACAACCACTAGGGGCAACTATTAATATGGATGGTACTGCCATTATGCAAGGGGTAGCCACTGTATTTATCGCTCAAGTATACGGAGTTGAACTTACATTACCGCAATTAGCTATGGTCGTATTAACTGCTGTACTAGCTAGTATCGGTACTGCTGGTGTACCTGGTGTTGGACTTGTAATGCTTACAATGGTTTTAAATCAAGTAAATCTACCAGTAGAAGGTATCGCTTTAATTATCGGTATTGACCGTATTTTAGATATGTCTAGAACAGCTGTAAACATTTCTGGTGATGCAATTTGCGCAATGATTGTCGCAAAATCAGAAGAAAAATATAATACGGATCAATCGGCAGCATCTTAAATCAAAAAAGGAGTGATGAATTTCACTCCTTTTTTGATTTACTCCCTTTTTTAGAACGATATTCTTTTCCTTTATTATCATTACCAGTTTCAAATTCAGTGCTAAATTCCTGATTAAATTGACCGGACTTTGGTGACCCTTGATTACCGCTCCCTTTACTACCGTTACGATTCGTCATATTTCTCCCTCCCTTCCTTGTATTAGTAGTATGGCGCTCTATCTTTTTTCATACACATTTTATTTTTTAACATCTATTACACACGAAAGAAGACCTCCCATATATAAGGAAGATCTTCTATTTCATCGCGTAAGCGTTTTCTTGTTTATAATCACTTAAATAAGTTTTTTGGAAATTGAAATCATTACATTCATTTCATCTTCTGAAAGTGCAGAGAATCTTTCTTGTAAATATTGTTTTTTCGCATCTTCCATTTTCGCAACTAAATCTTTCCCTTGTTCTGTAATCTCTAAATACACAACTCGGCGATCTGATGTAGAACGTGAACGAGTTACAAAACCTTTATTAATTAATTTTTCTGTAACAGCTGTAATATGACTATTCGACACATTTAATTCATTTGCTACACGCGATACCATTTCTTTATTCGTACGATTTAATATTCTCAGAACAATGAATTCATTCCACGGTATGTAACCACCAAATATTTTTCCGATATCATTACGCAACGTGCGAAACATAGCAAACACATTTGTCGATAGTTCTTCCATTAATTGCTCTCGATTTTGAGACAACTTTGACAGCCCCTTTTATTTCATTTAGTTAAATAAAAACCTTATTAATAATTTTACATGAAATCTTACTTTTTGTCACCTTATTTTCCCGTAATTCGTAGTTTTTTAATATGTATTTCATGATAAAATGAAGTCAACTTCCAGAAAAAAGGGGGGATTTTAATGCATGAGGAGGAGAGTTTCTCAAATCTCAGCCTAAAAGATAAAACAATTATCATTAGTATTATTGCTCTTTTTCTCATTATAGTTTTTGCATTTATATTTTTTGTATATGTAGGAATCTTTCAACTTACAGGTATAGAGTATAGTTCACGTACTGCTTTACTTCTCTTTTTTTTATTAATTACTTTCTTAGATGGTATTACATTAGTTATTTTCAGTTTCTTCAAAGCGCTACTATATCCATTGACTCAAAACATGCCAAATTGGATTTCTCTCACTCTTTTCTCATTCATTGAAATTACACTAGATTGGTTCGTCATTCATACTGCTGATGATTGGATAGAAAGCGTACAAATGTCCAACTTAACTGAATTATGTGTCGTACTATTCTTTTTTCTATTAAATAAATTATTAAGTGACAAGAAAGAGTAAGAATACAAGCTTTTCTATATAAAAATTGGTACAATGAAAGCAAATCTTACTAAAGAGGTGTTAATTATGAACTTACAACAATGGGCTGATAAAGGTATGTCCTTTGATACATATGTGAATGAAATGAAAGTAAATCAATACGAGCTACTACACATTTACAATAACTTTTTAATTCCAAATGAGTTACTTCCTGTATTAGAAGAACGTCAAAATGATGGCTGGCGTGTTATCGTATTAACTGCTGATTGGTGTGGCGATGCTCTTTTATGCGTACCTGTTATGAAACGAATTTCTGAAGTTGCAAATATTGATATGCGTTTATTAATTCGCGATGAAAACTTAGAATTAATGGATCAATATTTAACAAATGGAACAGCACGTGCGATTCCAATCTTTATTTTCATTGATAAAGATGGAAATGAACAAGCCGTCTTTGGACCACGCGCTCCAAAAGTACAAGAATTAGTAACTTCAATGCGCGCTACATTACCTGAAAAAGAAGATCCAACTTTCGAAGAAAAACAAAAAGAAATGTATGCTAATTTCCGTGCTACATTAGCTGATGATACTTCTCTTTGGGAACATGTAATGGAAAACATGATGGAAAAAGTAGTAAAATAAAAACCTGCCGAGCTCGGCAGGTTTTTTTATTACATAATGAAGAAATAGAATACCGCAGCTAAAATGAAACGATAATAAGCGAACGGTGTTAGTTTTACACGAGATAATAATTTCAAGAATGAAACAATTGCAAGCATCGCAACAACGAATGCAGTTACAAATCCTGTTACAAATAGCGTTATATCTGCTGAGCTTAATACATCCCAGCTTTTAATTAAATCTAAGCCACTTGCAGCTACCATCATCGGTACCGCTAAAATGAACGTATATTCAGCTGCCGCTGTATGCGACACGCGAGCTAATAAACCACCACTTATTGTAGAACCAGAACGAGAAAATCCTGGCCAAAGAGCTAAACATTGGAACATTCCAATTGTAAATGCCTGTTTATATGTGATTTCATCTAACGTTCTTGCTGTACTTGGTTTCGAAAACTTCTCAGCAACAATCATTAAAATACCACCGGCTACTAAGCTAATAACAACTGGTCCTGGACCAAATAAAACCTCTTTAATAGTGCTATGGAATAATACGCCAAGTACCCCGGCAGGAATCATCCCGATAATAATATGTAATAAATTTAACGATGGTCCGTCTGTTACTTTACCTATTCCAACTAACGACCATAGACGCTTCCAAAATATAACAACAACTGCTAAAATCGATCCCAATTGGATAACAACTTCAAAAACTTTCGCTCTCTCATCGTCAAATCCAATTAAATGTCCTGTTAAAATCATATGTCCTGTTGATGATACTGGTAGAAACTCTGTTAACCCTTCAACAGCACCCATGATTAAACCAATTAACCAATCAGCCACAAGTAGTGCCTCCTTAATAACAAATAATATGTAATTTTTTCACACCTTATCATAATACCTTATCCCTTTTCAAAGTGCATCCTTTTTTTATTGGCTTCATATGTTATAAGCGCGTATTTCTTTTCTAATCTTTGATTAAATTGTATGATAGTAAGAGTTTGTTTTTTTATACGGAAAGGGGATTTTATGAAAGAAACTACTTCATTCTCACAAAAGTTAAAGCAATTTGTATTACTATTTTTTCCGATTTTCGTAACGCAAATGTCATTATTTGCGATGAGTTTTTTTGATACAACGATGTCAGGACATGCAAGTCCAACTGATTTAGCAGGTGTTGCAATTGGAACAAGTATATGGATTCCAGTTAGTACGGGGTTAACAGGAATTTTAATGGCTACTACTCCCATTGTTGCACAGCTCGTTGGATCCAAGAAAAAAGAGGACGTTCCCCACGTTGTCATACAAGCAGTTTATTTAGCAATTTGTGCTAGCTTCGTTGTTATCCTCATCGGTTTTTTCGTCGTTTCACCTATTTTAAATGGCATGCGCTTAGAAGAACCTGTGGAACGTATTGCAGCGCAATTTTTAAGTATTATCGCAATAGGAATTATACCTTTATTCACTTACACTGTTTTACGTGGATTTATTGATGCATTAGGAAAAACTCGAACAACGATGATTATTACATTATTATCATTACCAATTAATGTAATATTAAATTACCTATTAATTTTTGGTAACTTCGGTTTCCCAAAGCTCGGTGGTGTCGGAGCAGCAATTGCTTCCACTGCAACATATTGGTGCATTTTAATTATTACAGTCATTATTATTCAGACGAAAGAGCCTTTTGCCTCTTTCAACATTTTCAAACAATTATACCGACCTTCTCTTTCGAGTTGGATAGCATTCTTAAAACTTGGCGTCCCTATCGGATTTGCTATCTTTTTTGAAACGAGTATTTTCGCTGCGGTAACGCTCATGATGAGTAATTTTAGTACGACAACTATTGCAGCTCACCAAGCAGCTATGAACTTTGCTTCCTTGTTATATATGACTCCGCTAAGTTTAGCAATGGCAATGACTATTGCGGTTGGATTCGAAGTTGGAGCAAAACGTTACGATAATGCAAAACAATACGGACTGATTGGAATTGGATTAGCCCTTGCCTTTGCTTTATTATATTCGATTCTTCTCTACTTCTTTGATGATCAAATTGCTTCTATTTATACGACAGATGCAAAAGTTCATCATTTAGCAAAAGAATTTCTTATCTTTGCAATTTTATTTCAAATTTCAGATGCAATTGCAACCCCTGTACAAGGAGCTTTGCGTGGTTATAAAGATGTAAATGTTGCTCTAATTATGACTTTAATTGCTTATTGGATAATAGGTCTACCACTAGGTTACATATTAGCGACGTATACAGAATGGGCCGCGAAAGGCTATTGGATCGGTCTTATTATCGGTCTAGCATTTGGCGCTGCCTTCCTACTTATCCGTCTCTTTCAAGTACAACGAAAATATACAACACAAAACAGCCGCTAATAATAAAGCGGCTGTTTTCTTTATGCATATTTTTTCTTGTAACGTATAATATAATGAAAAAGAAAGGTGGGTACATATGGACGACAAAGAAAAAAAGCAATCATTCGATGAAGAATTTGCCCCTGAAATTTCACCTGGATATCGGCAAGATGTACATAAGCCACCTAAATATAAAAACACTTCGTTTTTAATGGGCATTACCATTTTCGCTGCTGTATTACTCATACTTATCATTTTCGTTTATTTTTGATGAAAGGTGGCCTATTATATGAAGAGAAACAAGATTCCAATCGTTCAAAAAGAACTGTTAAAACACAAAAAGGATATGCAGGAGATTCTGTTCATACTCTTAAACAAGTCGAGCAAGGGAATTTATATATTGCTCAAAAAGAACTTGGTCAACAAAATGAAAATCTTTAAAGGCCCTTTATTCCTTGAGGGCCTTTTTATTCCGCATTAAGTAATACACCCTCAAATGTTCTATTGAGCAATGAATTTCCTTTATTGTACGCGCTGCTTTTGTTCTAGCACCATAAATATATTATTAACCTTTACAATTTTCACTTCATAATTCAATTTTATTTCGCTTCTCTTACTCTTACCATTTTCAGTACCCGCAACGTACGCTACAGCTTGATAAAGAAAACTCTCATTGGTCTCTTCACGTATCTCCTCGTTTGTAAATTTATACTCTAAATCTTGAAAACGATTTGGATAATAATTTCCCATTAATTGTTCATACCCTCTATTTAAAAATAGTTCTTCACCTTTTCGTTTCACATCTTCTTTATTAGTAGACCCAAACACTGATAGTTGCTCGGTCACAAAATGCTCTCCTACCTTTTTCATTTCATTATGAGTTAAGTTTTCTATACTTTTGTTCTTTAACTCCGTATTTAACTCGTACTGATCAATCGGTTTAAAGGTAGCAAAAACCTCCTCTTTATATGACCAAAACAATACAAAAGCGATACATAGAGAAATGATTAACAGTCTTTTTTTCGTAATACTCCCGCCCTTCTTCATAATAATAGATATATTTTAACATATAGAAAGAAAATTCTGATATCATAAAATAGAATAACTTAACTCAGAAACGAGGAACAATTATGGACTCTTACAAACATTATATAAAAGAAGCTTTGCCTAATCTTTCTATACATTCATATAAACAAAATGAAGAAGGATGGGATAATGTAGCAGTTATAGTAAATGATGAGCTACTGTTTCGTTTCCCGCGAAAACAGGAATATGCGATGCGAATTCCGTTAGAAAAAGAACTATGCGCAATTCTCACTCAATCACTACAAGAAATCGAAGTTCCACAATATCACCTAATTTATAAAAATGAATCTGATGAGGTTCCTCTTTGTAGTTACTATACTCTCATTCATGGTGAACCATTAAAAACAGAAACAGTTGCCACGCTGGAGGATCCAAAGCTGAAAGCAATTATTACACAATTAGCTACTTTCCTTGCGGTACTACATAGTATTCCTTTACACCAAGTTACAACGCTATGTTTCCCTATTGAAAAAACATGTACCTACTGGAAAGAGCTACAAACAAAATTAAACCAATATCTCACTACTAGCCTTACTTCATTACAGAAACTAGCCTTAAATCGCTTATTTGAAAATTTCTTTACATGTTTAGCTACATCCACTTTTCAAAACACAATCATTCACGCTGATTTTACTCATCATCACATTTTATTTAACAAGCATAACAAAAGCATTTCAGGTGTTATCGATTTTGGTGATGCGCAAATTGGCGATCCTGCTTTTGATTTTGCAGGACTATATTATGATTTCGGACATGAGTTTACTACATCTGTATATGAACAGTACAGTACACTTATTTCTCATCATGATCCATTACTCATTCATCGTATTACTACCTTTTATCAATACAGTCCTTTACTACATAATATTATTTATAATTTTGAGTCAGAGAATGAACTCGAATTCATTACAGGCACAGAACAGCTAAAAACGATATTACAGGGATGAGATTACATTCTCTCCCTATATACTCTCTCCTCATACATCATTAACTTTTTATCCATTTCAACAATAACTTTATACAATTGAAACGCCTGTAAAATTTGCAGTTGAATTTCAAAAGGAGCATTTTGTTCTTTTAACCATTGAAATACTTTTGTTTCATCTTTCATTGATTATTCCTCCCTTTATTCTGCTATTTGTGGGTAGCCCGATTAATGAGGGCTGATAATCAGTGGGTGATTGACAAAACCCCCACTGATTAAAGTTTCACTTTATTAAAATCTGCTACAAATATACCGTAAATGATGAAAAGCTTTTCATGTCAATAACAAAAAAGGATGCAAAGTTGCATCCTTTAATGAACTATATTTTTCTTCTGTTTCGCTTCTGTCTTTACTTCTTCCCCTTGGCATTCACTACGAAACGCACAACTTATACACTCAGAACGAAAATGACGCTCTGTATAATGCTCAGGTTGCTCTAACATTTCTTTCATTCTAGATAAATCAGCCATTCCAGTTATAATATCTTCCTGTTTCGGAATGTACTCATACTTAGTTCCTTCTATTAAATTAATAACTTCAATTTTTCCTGGAAGAACTCCGAAAGCTTTATAACTGAATACTGTCATTAGCTTCTGACAAAGAGCAAGCATTTCCTCATCTGCATCGACAACATACTTTTTAATTACAAACGACTCAGCACTCCACTCACCAACTTCAAATGTCAATGACATGTGGACACCTAACTCTTCCATATATGTTTGAAACTTCTCGTATAAAAACAATGGTGGTGTCTGACTATCATCCTTTTCAACGAACTGTAATAAGTGATCCGTTAGCTTCGCTAATACAATATAGTATTCCGTCTTCGAAGCAAACATATTAATCCTTACTTTTTTCCAATACTTTTCTATTAATATTAAAAGTACAATTTTCGTTTGTTGACCCGCAGGTAGCGTGTAATACTCGTTAATAATTTGATTGACAATCATTTGTGCTATTTGTTGCCATTCAAATGAAGAAGGTTCTCTTCTTTTTATGTGACGAAAATAAAATTTAT
The DNA here is from genome assembly GCF_039134555.1 of Bacillus sp. BR3(2024). Lineage (NCBI taxonomy): Bacteria > Bacillati > Bacillota > Bacilli > Caryophanales > Bacillaceae > Bacillus > Bacillus sp. BR3(2024). Next base: position 1,302,569 of record NZ_CP152433.1, on the reverse strand, counting down.
GCGGACAACGCATAAAATCATACAAATGATAATCTGTCATCGTTTTGATTGAGATTTTCTCATGCACTTGCTCTTCATCTCCCTTCTGCCATTAAGAAAGGTGTTTTACAAATTCAGCTCCAAACTGTAAACATTTTTCTACATCTTCATCTTCTGGCGTTAATTCTACTTTTAGTCCTTCTAACACAACTGCTGCCCCGCGCTCTTGTAGCTTTTCTATTAAAATGTCAACTGCCACTCCGTATTTCGGATAAGCCGAATCACATGATCCGAATACTGCCGCTTTTTTCCCAGTTAAATCAATAGAATCCATTGCATCATAAAAATCTAAGAAATCATCAGGAAGATCGCCATCTCCCCAAGTGTATGCACCTAAAATAATTCCATCATACTGTTCTAATATAGAAGCTTCTGGTGAATCCATAATATCAATAACTTCAATTTCATTTTCTGTTTCACGAATTACGCCGGCAATATGGTCAGCCATTTCCTCTGTATTTCCACTCATACTTGCAAAAATCATTACTAACTTACTCAACTGAACCTCTCCCTTTACTTTGTATCTCTTTTTCTGTTTGAATGCTCTTCTTCTCATCTACATATTCAGACCGAATTACATTTCTTTGCCATTCCATATGCTGATCAACATCTTTATTTTTATCTTTTAATCCCCTCCGCAGAAGGTGAAAATTCTTTCTCATTAACATGTCGCATCCATCCTATTGATAATAATTATCAATTTCAACTATATTTAGATTAATTGACATTGATTATCAATGTCAATAACTATTTTTAAAAAAATGATTAAAATGTACAAGCTTGTCCGTTAGCTATTCATATACTATGAATGAGCATAGTTCTTTCTCAGCCCTCTCTGACGGAAAGAAATAAAAGCAACTGCAATAGAGTGCAGTTGCCTTTTTTTGTTTTTCTATGATTTTAGTAATCTTATAGTCGTCTCTAAAAATAGCTCCACTCCACAAATTAATGCTGATTCATCCACGTCAAATTTCGGATGATGATGTGGATAACAAGTATATATATTTTCATTACCTGTTCCTAATTTAATGAAACAACCAGGTGCTTTTCTTAAATATGCTGAAAAATCTTCTCCACCCATAGAAGGTTCAAGCTTCACAACACGCTCATTCCCAAACAAATGTAGTGCACTTTCTTCTACTATTTTCGTAATATATTCATCATTAATAACCGGATCATATCCATATCGATACGTATATGTATACGATCCTCCATGTGCTTCTGTAATTCCTTTCACAATTTTCTCGATTTTCCCTTCTGCTTCCACCCTCAATGCTTGATTAAATGAACGAACAGTTCCCATTAAAGTTGCTGTACTAGGAATAATATTGTCAGCCGTTCCCCCATGAAATTGTGTAACTGAAACAACCCTTTGCATAAAAGCACTTGTATTTCTTGATACGATATGTTGTAGATTTGTAATAATCTGTGCTCCGATAGCAATAGGATCTATCGTTTCTTCTGGTCGCGCCGCATGTCCTCCTTTGCCTTGAATCTCAACTGTAAATACGTCTGGAGCTGCCATCATCGGTCCATATGCAATTCCTATCTTTCCACTCTCCAATCCAGACATAACATGTAAACCTATTACATAATCAACACCGTCCATTACACCTGCCTCAACCATTTCTTGTCCCCCACCGGGATACACCTCTTCTGCGTGCTGAAAGAATAGACGAATCTCACCTGCAAAATCTTCCTTTATATTTGATAACACCTCTGCTGTGCTTAATAAAATAGCTGCGTGAGCATCGTGCCCACATGCATGCATCATTCCTTTATTCACAGATGTATAAGATTTACTTGTCTCCTCTTGAATTGGCAAAGCGTCTATATCAGCTCGAATCGCAATTACTTTCCCTTGCTTCACACCTCTTTTAATTGCTAGTACACTATACTTCGTCGGTCTCGTTACTTCAAAAGAAGAAAATGAGCATAATGTATCATATATAAATTGCGAAGTTTCTTTTTCATGAAATGATAATTCCGGATACTTATGGAAATGCCTTCTCCATTTCACGATATTTTCTTCCGAAATTAGATTCTTCCACACTCTATTCATGATAATTTCCTCCTTTTCAAAAGAACTAGAAATTTAAAAGTTTACTCCGTCTTAAATGATTAATAAAAACAAACACTGTATTTTTACGTATTCTTATAGTCCACTTTTATGTATTCACACAATCCACTTTCTATTTACATGTCAAACCCATTACAAATTCATGCTGAATGTAATATAATTGCTAAGTTAGGGATTTTCTTTTTTAGTATTTAGTGCTAATATCAAAAAAGAGCCTTTTGACTTATTTTTACCTAAAATGTGGGATTTTGTTTTTTTCACAATAATGTAGGACATGATACCTACAAAGAGCTATTATTTCATTAAGAGAGGGAAAGACATGGAAAGATTAAAAGAGATATGGTCTCGACCACTCACACAATGGGTTGCAAAGACGGTTTATTATCTTGCAATTTTATTTGCATTACTTTGGTTGTATGGATTCCATGATACAAACACAAGTACATTTATTTACAATGAATTCTAGGGTGGGAACGTTATGAAGTTATTAGAACAAATTGAAAAGTGGGCTGCAGAAACGCCTGATCAAACCGCTTTTGTTTGGCGAGATGCGAAAATTACGTACAAACAATTAAAGGAAGATTCTGATGCGTTGGCACATTGGATTTCTTCTGAGTATCCAGACGATCGTTCACCAATTATGGTGTATGGCCATATGCAACCTGAAATGATTATTAACTTTTTAGGATGTGTAAAAGCTGGACATGCTTACATTCCTGTAGATTTATCTATCCCAGCTGATCGTGTACAACGTATTGCTGAAAATTCTGGTGCGAAATTACTTTTATCGGCAACAGCAGTAACTGTAACTGATTTACCAGTTCACATCGTAAGTGAAGACAACTTAAAAGATATTTTCTTTACTCATAAAGGGAACACTCCAAATCCTGAACATGCGGTAAAAGGTGATGAGAACTTCTACATTATTTACACATCAGGAAGCACAGGTAATCCGAAAGGGGTTCAGATTACTTATAACTGCCTTGTTAGCTTTACAAAATGGGCTGTAGAAGATTTCAACTTACAAACAGGGCAAGTATTCTTAAACCAAGCACCTTTCTCATTTGATTTATCTGTAATGGATATTTACCCATCGTTAGTAACAGGTGGTACACTTTGGGCAATCGATAAAGATATGATTGCGCGTCCAAAAGACTTGTTTGCTTCTTTAGAGCAATCGGATATTCAAGTATGGACTTCCACACCTTCTTTCGCTGAAATGTGTTTAATGGAAGCATCTTTCTCTGAGAGTATGCTACCGAACATGAAAACATTCTTATTCTGCGGCGAAGTGTTACCCAATGAAGTGGCTAGAAAATTAATTGAGCGTTTCCCGAAAGCAACAATTATGAATACGTATGGTCCAACAGAAGCTACTGTCGCTGTAACAGGTATTCACGTTACAGAAGAAGTGCTTGATCAATACAAATCACTTCCAGTTGGCTATTGTAAATCAGACTGTCGCCTTCTTATTATGAAAGAAGATGGCACAATCGCACCTGATGGTGAAAAAGGTGAAATCATAATTGTCGGTCCAAGCGTAAGCGTTGGATATTTAGGAAGCCCTGAATTAACAGAAAAAGCATTTACTATGATTGACGGTGAGCGCGCCTATAAAACAGGCGATGCTGGCTATGTTGAAAATGGTCTTCTATTCTATAATGGTCGTCTTGATTTCCAAATTAAGCTGCATGGTTATCGAATGGAATTAGAAGAAATTGAGCATCACCTTCGTGCGTGTTCTTACGTAGAAGGAGCAGTTATCGTTCCAATTAAAAAAGGTGAGAAATACGATTATTTATTAGCGGTTGTTGTTCCTGGAGAACATTCATTTGAAAAAGAATTCAAATTAACATCTGCAATCAAAAAAGAACTCAATGAGCGATTACCAAACTACATGATTCCACGTAAATTCATGTATCAATCTTCTATTCCAATGACACCAAATGGAAAGGTAGATCGCAAAAAATTATTGAGTGAGGTTACAGCATGACCGCATATGGATCATTTTATTTTTTCGCTATAGTGGGCATTTTATTAATACCTACTATCATAGCTGGATTAAAAGGTAAAATGTTGCGCAAATATAATGCCATTTTAACATTAGTCATGATTGCTATTATCTTCTCAGATAAACCAAAGCAAGCAATGATGCTAGCTGCATTTATTATTTGGCAATATGTCCTTATTAAAGGCTATTTAATTTTAAGAAAACAAAATAATAGTACATTCACATTTTGCATAGCTGTTATTTTATCGATTTTGCCTCTTATTTTGGCAAAAATCGCGCCGTTTGCATCGTTTTTACCTGAGTTAAAACTTGTTGTTTTCCTAGGTATATCTTACGTAACATTCAGAGCAGTTCAAATGGTATTTGAAGTTCGTGATGGTTTAATTAAAGAGCTTTCTTTCTTTAACTTCTGGGAATTCGTTTTATTCTTCCCTGCGATTTCAACAGGACCTATCGATCGTTACCGAAGATTCCAAAAAGATATTCAAAAGCCACCTAGCGCTGAAGAATATCAAAATTTACTATATACAGGACTAAATCGTATTTTCCAAGGTTTCTTGTATAAATTTATTATTGCTTACTTAATAAAGCAATATTGTATGGATCCAGCATTCGCTCAACACGATACAATATTTTCAAATATGATTTACATGTATAGCTATAGCTTATATCTATTCTTTGATTTTGCTGGTTATAGCTCTTTTGTAATTGGTGTAAGTTACATGATGGGAATTAAAACGCCAGAAAACTTCAATAAGCCATTCCTTAGTCGTAATATTAAAGACTTCTGGAACCGCTGGCACATGAGTTTATCATTCTGGTTCCGTGATTTTATTTACATGCGTTTCGTCTTTTTTGCAACGAAGAAAAAGTTAATTAAGAACCGTTACACTATTTCGTATATCGGGGCATTTTTAAACTTCTTCATTATGGGAATTTGGCACATCCAAGGAAGCGCTGTTGCGCAGTATGTTATTTATGGTCTATACCATGCCGCACTGTTTATTTTATTCGATATTTTTGAACGAAAAAACAAGAAGCATAAGTTTTGGCCAAACAATAAATTTACACACATCCTTGCGATTGTAATTACGTTCCACGTTGTATGTTTCGGTTTCCTAATCTTCTCTGGACACCTTAACAGATACTTTTAATGCACCCTTCTTATTCCATTAAGAAGTTGCACATATAATAATTTCGGATATAAAGGAGATTTTAAAAATGGCAGAATTCAAAGAGCAAGTATTAGATATTTTAGAAGAAGTATGTGAAAACGATATTGTGAAAGAAAACTTAGATGTTCAATTATTTGAAGAAGGTATCCTTGATTCTTTCGCTGTAGTATCTTTATTAGTTGAATTCCAAGAGCGTTTAGATATTGAAGTTTCTATTTCTGATTTTGACCGTGACGAGTGGGCTACACCAAACATGGTTATTAAAAAGTTGGAAGAAATCCGATGAACAAAGCAAAATTTGGTCCGATGCTTTTAGCATTGGCCCTTTTTGCTGTATTCTTACTTATTCCAACGCGCTTCCTACTTCCACTTTTAAGTGATGAAAAAGTAGAACAAGCTGCTACTTCTTTAAAAGAAGAAAAAATTCAAAGTATGATTTTACAGCAAAAGATGTTAGCAGATCCAAAATATCTTCCGATGTACGGTTCATCGGAATTCGCACGTATGGATGCTTTCCATCCATCTAATTATTTTAAAGTAAAGCCTGAAGGATTTACGCCATTCCTTCTTGGACGCGGCGGAACACAAGACCTTGTACATGTATTAAACTTCGCATCTACAATGGATCAATTGAAAGATAAGAAAATGGTATTCGTTCTTTCTCCGCAATGGTTTGTACCACAAGGTATTGACGAAACGCACTTTGCACCTAACTTTTCAAAACAACAAGGTTACCACTTCATTTTCAACAATGATTTAAAACCTGAAATGAAAAAACAAATTGCAAAGCGTTTATTAAACTTTGAGATTGTAAAAAAAGAAACTTTATTAAAAATTTCGCTTGAAGGTATCGCTTATGATGATACGAAGTATAAAGTAAAAGCACTTGCTGCTAAACCTTTCGCTTATATTTACCGTAACATTTTAGATCGTAAAGATTTATTTACAGCTATGTTTAATATTAAACCGCATAAAGAGAAGCTCGATCCTTCATTAAAACAAATGAACTGGGAAGAGGCTCGTAAACATGCGGATCAAACAGGTGCAGCAGAATCTGGATCTAATGAATATGGTATCGAAGATGGTTACTTCAATAGCAAAATTAAGAAAAAATTAAAGCAACGTGAAGGTTACTTAAAAAATGATGCTTATGACCAATCGCCAGAATATGAAGATTTACAAATTGTACTTGATTTATTAAAACAATCTGGTGCAAAACCACTCTTCATTTCTGTTCCTGTCAAAGGTCCTTGGTACGACTACGCTGGCTTCCCGAAAGAACGCCGCGAAGCATACTATAAGAAAGTTCATGAGCAAATTGAAAAAGCTGGTTATCCAATTGCCGACTTCTCAAATCATGAATACGATAAATACTTCTTAAAAGATCATATGCACTTAGGTTGGAAAGGCTGGGTTTACATCGACGAAGCCATCCAACAATTTTATAAAGCAAACTAACGAAAAGACCGCTTGAATTACTCAAGTGGTCTTTTTGTATATATTTTGTAATTGCTCGATTGCATTCGCCGCTTCTTTCATAACTCGCTCCACTACATGCTGAGCTGATTCGATTCGTGCCAATGATGCTGCCTGCCCTGCCCAAAGTGACATATATTCTTCCTTATTTTGCTTCGCTGCCTCTTGGCGTATTTTAGAAGTTAATACGTTTTGCACTGGATATACCGGAAGCCCTTCTTCTTTTCCTTCATGTCTCTCTATAAATTCATTCCGAATACCGCGTGCATATTTCCCGGAAAACGCACGAGTTACAGTTGTGCTCGTATCTGTACTATGTAAAACCGCTTCTTTATACACATCGTGCGTAATACTCTCTTCACTTGTTAAAAAGGCTGATCCCATTTGAACACCTTCTGCTCCTAGTGCCAATGCCGCAACAAGCCCTTGTCCGTTCATTACACCACCTGCTGCGACAATTGGGATATGCGGAACAGCCCCTACTAACTGAGGTATTAACGCAAACGTACCAATCATAGCATCTCGTTCTTTCCCAATAAACGTTCCTCTATGCCCTCCTGCTTCGCTACCTTGCCCAATAATAATATCTACTCCTAGCTCAGCAAGTACTTTCGCTTCCTTCACATGGGTAGCTGTTCCGATAACTTTTATTCCACTTCTTTTTAAATCATTTATTTCTTCTTTTTCTAACGTTTGAAATGCAAAGCTAACGACCGGTACTTTTTCATCTAATAGCACTTGTAATTGTTCCTTATAGCTTTTTGGAAGCTTTAACGTTCCTTCTACTTCTATACCTAATTCTCTATTCACTCCGCTTAGTAATACTTTCGCCTCATTTACCTTCTCTTCTTCTATTTCTATCTCTTTCGTTACAAGTAAATTAACACCGAAAGGCTTATCTGTTAGTTCTCTTATTCTATAAATTGCTTCACGAATTTGTTCTGGGCTCATATAGCCCGCTCCAAGCGTCCCTAATCCTCCACTATTACTTACTGCTGCAACAAGTTCTGGCGTCGTAATCGCGCCTGCCATACCGGCTTGAACAACGGGATACTCAATTTTTAATATGTCTGTTACTCGACTTGTAAACATCATTTTCCCTCCTATTTCCTTTATATCTTCTTTATTTGATAAGCTTTCCCCTGCTTTTGCAAGGGTTGAACTTCATATGAAGCGAATATATTGAAAGAGAAGGAGGCTGAGCTTAATGATTTATCCAAATGCATTAAAACAAGGTGATACAGTAATGATTATTGCACCATCTGGTCCACCTACAATCGAAAATGTATTAAAAGGTGTGAATGTATTACAAGAGATGGGGTTATCCGTAATAATCGGGAAGAGTGTTTACGAGAAATATGGATTTTTAGCCGGAAGTGATCAAGTTCGGCTTGACGATATACATGAAGCATTTACAAATAATGAAGTGAAGGCAATTTTTTGTGCACGAGGTGGTTATGGAAGTGCTCGTCTTCTTCCTCACATTCAATATGAAGTTATTAGGCAAAATCCAAAAATCTTTTGGGGATATAGCGATATTACAGCTTTACATACTGCTGTTTCACGTTATGCAAAGCTTATAACATTTCATGGTCCGATGATTGAAGAACTAGGAAAAGGCATTGATTCCCTATCTTTATCCTCTTTTAATCAGCTATTCCATCCGTATTCAACCATTTTATCTGCATCAGAATGTATCGTACCTAGCTCTCACAGTACAGTTACAGGTACGTTAGTTGGAGGAAATTTAGCTGTGTTAACAAGTATAATTGGCTCGCCCTACGAGATAATTACGAACAATACACTTTTATTACTTGAAGACATTGGTGAAGAACCGTACCGCATTGACCGTATGTTAAATCAGCTACTTTTATCTGGAAAGTTTAATGAATGCAGGGGCATTATTTTCACAAGTTGTCACGACTGCACTCCTTCAAAGCCCTCTCAATCATTGCAAACAATATTATATGAATATTTCGCGCCATATCATATACCTGCCCTATTCGATTTACCAATTGGACATATAAGTCCAAACATCGGTATTCCACTTGGAGCTACAGCAACAATAAACACGAATAATAAAACAGTCTCTATTTCTTCTGGTATAGCCACTCCATATTCAAATTAAAAAGGAAAAGCGATTACGCTTTTCCTTTTACTTATAATAATTAAAAATTCGTCCAGATGCGATATCTGCAATTTCTTCTGGAATAAATGTTTTACTTATATCAGTGCCAACATTTAATACAGCTGTAGCATCTTTCTCAATGCTACCAAATAACTCTTTCCCACGTATCGTAATAAGGGGCGTTCCTTCTGGCAACACATCTTTTACAAATTCCATTTGTGTAAAGAACGGAACGATCCATCTACCTTCTCCTTGGAAATGACGCAAACGAAGTATTCCTTCTGTTGCCCCGTCCTCTGCTTCTAGTGAACCAGCAACATAAAACTCAGTAGATAAGAGCAATTCATAAAATTCCTTTTGCTTCTGTTTATCATCCCCTGCTACAACAAGTACCTCTTCTAATTTCTTTACTGAAATTTGCTCCATATGATGCCACCCCTATTTTCAAAATGATTGTACTTAGATTATACGAAATATTCTTATTTTTTTCTACATAATTCGCAATTATTTTCTTAAAATAATTTTAATACTTCTTTTGTCGTCACAATCGTAGCAAACTCTTCATGTAAATTTACAAGTGTCATATTGTGAATATCCTCTGCACTATACTCCTTACCATCTAAACCTTTACGGTTAAACGTAGCCGTTGCATCACTCACTAAATATGTTGTAAATCCTAAATTCCCTGCCATTCGTGTCGTAGTTTCCACGCAATGATTTGTCGTTAATCCTACAACCACTACTGCATTACATTTGTTCTTTCTTAATTGCTCTTCTAAATTTGTCCCAATGAACGCGCTGTTAACGAATTTCTGAATAACCACTTCACCAAGTAGTGGTTGCACTTCTTCCTTAAAGTTTACCGTTTCCGCTCTCTCATAAAACATTGACTGGGCATTTTCTTTATTTACATGTTGAATATGAAAAACTGGTCGTTCCCTTTTTCTCCATTCTTCTAACAAAATTCTCATGTTTTCTTCAGCAAAAATATTATTTCTCTCGCCCCAATCTGGTAATTGAAATGCCTTTTGTACATCGATTATGATAAGTGCTATTTGATTTGTCATCATTTCCCCCTTAATTTGGCTGTAATTGAAATAGAAAACCAAGTTGTTGTGACGCAGTAATAAAGCAAACATAGGCGCAAAGCTCTACAATTTCTTTTTCTGTCCAATATTGTTTTAATACGTGAAACATAGTATCATCTATTGCTTTTCGGTCATGAACAAATGTATGCGCAAAAGTAACAGCTACACCAATCTCCTCTGCCTTTTGCACATCATCAGGTCTTCCCTTTGCCATACAGTACGGACATTCATTCCCATACGCTAATGTTCTTCTCACTTGCTCCTTCAGCTCTGCTGAAAGAGTTCCTGTATTGTACAGTGTATCTTCTAACGTACTCCACGAATGTAATATATCCGAATTATGCCCTAATAACTTTTGAAACTTTGTATCTCCTACATTTGATAATGAAATTCTCTCCATCATTTCCCCTCCTATTTCCTTCTGTTTTATTGTAAAATAAATAACGTTCACTTTACATTTCATATGAATCTTAATTTATATTTTTCCTTTACAAAAATCATTATTTTACTGGAGGTATATTTACAAATGCAATTAGACCGTGTTGATCGAAAAATTTTAAATGAATTATATAATGATAGTCGCCTTTCGATGCGTGAATTGGCGAAACGAGTAAACTTATCTGCTCCGTCTACTTCAGAACGTGTTCGTAAGCTCGAAAGCGAAGGTGTTATTCAAAAATACACAATCGATATTGATTATAAAAAGGCAGGACTCGTTTTAGATTGTATTTTAGAAATCACTTTAAAAAATGGTGATACAACACGTATGCAACAATTTATTCAGTCTTATCCATCTGCAAGTTTTTGTTACCGAGTAACAGGAAGCTTATGCTACATTGTAAAAATTTCTGTTCCTTCACTCGTTGAACTTGAAGAATTTATCAATGATGTTTCTTCATATGCAACGACCGTTTCTCATATCGTATTATCAGAAGTATCTCTTACTCCTGATATTGAACATATCTTCCCAGAAGATTAATTTATTTTTATTCAAAAAATATAAAAAAACCCCTTACAATAAGAATAAAAATAATATATTATGTATTAAAATACATAAAGTTCGAGAAAGGGGCTTTACATTGAAAATCTGGTTTTATGAAAAAACGGCACAATTAGATGACTTGCTTGGTATTTGGGACAATGTCCCAACAATCCCGCGAATTGGTGAAAAAGTGGAGATTTTAAAGACGGTCCGCATTGTTACAGATATTAAATATGTAAAGAACGGTAATAATTTCCGTGTAGAAATTATTACAAATTAAAAAGTAGCTCCTTAGGAGCTACTTTCTAATTATCTATTATGTGCTTTCTTTATAACGATTTTATCTTCTTCTACAGATACTGTTACATAATCATTTTCTTCTAACCGAAGCTTATTTACAGCCTCATCTGGTAACTCTATGGCCATCAATCTATCGGTTACGATCACTTGACTATACACTTCATTTTCTTGTGATGAACTCACTACTTTTTGCTCATTTATAAAACGTACTGGTGGCACGCCAACTTCTTTTACTGTACGCCATTGTTTCCAAACATAAGGAATTAACCAAAGTAATCCAACAAATGTAAGACCGATACCAATCCATAAATTACTTTGCGCTTGTAATTCAGTAATTGAGATTGTACCACTTTCTTCTCCACCGAAAAATTGCATACTTGTTGCAATCAAATTATTTAGAGCGTGCACAGCTATATTCGTCCATATATTTTTTGTCTTTATGTATAAAAGACACATAACGACACCAAACATGAACGCACCAATAACATCAAAATGTCCTAAGCCAAAAATAATTGAAGATATAATTACAGCTTTTTTAATTCCCCATTTATAAGCCATTCGCTGTAAGAAAAACCCCCTAAAAATAACTTCTTCCATAATAGGTGCTAACACACATGCTGAAATGAAAGTAAATATCGTCATATATACGTTACTCGTATTAATAACATTTCCGTCTTCTAGCATAGTAACTAAGAAATTCGGTAACGTATGTGCTAATATGTAAAATTGAATCTGAGATATGCCAACTGAAAAAATCATCCCCATTATCGTTGCTAATACAATTAATCCCCAAGATAAACGTCCTGGCTTATCAAAAAAACTGTTAAATACAACATTATTTTTATGTGTTTTTACGTATAGCCAAAGTAACGGAAATACAAAAAATACAGTTATTTGTGAAATAACCTCCATCGTATTCTCAGAAACATTTGCTAGACCTAATGGGATCATTATAAGGAACACCCCTATAATCATCCATCCAAAAAAGCTACGTAGCCTTATACGTGAAAATGCATAGTGCATATAGAACACCCCCAAAGATAGTAAAAATAAAACTTTAATTAGTACTTTATAGGCAATCCTTTCCCTATAAATAGCAGGATAACTAAATTATAATATGAATATAGTTGAAATCCTTCCTATTTTTCTCATTTTTTTAAACAGCATATCTCTTAAAATACCATATCGCTGTTCTTCAAGTTGCAATCTAAGTGAATTTTATGTAATAAAAATCCCCGTTTTTACAAGCGGGGATTTCTTTTATTATAATACGTCACGTTTTTGGAATAATGTACTTGATGCTACAAGTAACACAACAAAGTATGCAACTACAAGTAATAATGAAGTTGTAAACGTAAATTCTGTAAATGTTGGCTCCATTCCACCATTGATTAATTTATTACTATCGTAAGCTCTTAAATCCAAATGGTTGAATACTACAAACTTCGCTACGCCTTTTGCAAACATTATTAATACCATATTAATTGCACCTTGTAAGAAGAATAGGAACATCGTAATAATTAATGGTAATACAGATTTTCTAAAGACATTTGCTAGGAAAAATGCAAGTGTTGCAAAAAAGAACGGTGAAAGTAGTTGATATAAAGTGGACTTCATAACGATTCCTAATGTTAATTCTGTTTTACTACCATCCATTACAATACCGCCAATAATCATTGCAATTAGCATACCAGCTAATACGATAAATAACATTGCTAATAACACTGTAATATATTTAGAAAATAAAACTGCAAGTCTTTTTCTTGGACGGATTAACAATTGTTTAATTGTACCTTTTTGAAACTCATCAGTAAGAGTACGGGCAGCAAGTGTAATCCCAAAAATCGTTGCAAATAAAACAATTAAGCCAATCTCTGAGTTTGCATAATCTAAATATGATCCCTTAAACTCATCACCTTTTCCCCACTTCAACATTGCTAAAGTACCTAAAATTTCGAGTGCCGCAATGACACCAATTAAAATATACATACCTTTTTTCGCATGCAACTTTAAAAATTCATTTTGAATTAATTTAAACATTACGCCTTCACTCCCCCAGTAATCGCTAAGAACTCATCCTCTAACGTTTTATTTTGAACAGTAACTCCGTATACAAGCACATCAGCATGAACAAGTTTTTTTACAAGTTGCGGAATGTCGTCTTTTGTTACAGATGCTACAATTACATTCCCTTTTGCTTTACCTTTAATGATTTCATTTGCTTTCTGAACTTCATCTACTTCAAACGCTACAACGACTGCCTCATCATGTTTCACTTTTTCATGTAAGTTGTACTCTTGTACAAACTCACCTTGTTTAATAATAACGACGCGATCACACATTAATTCAATTTCACTCAATAAGTGACTTGATACGATTACAGCAATATTCTCTTCTTTCGCTAAACGTTGTAAATAATCACGAATTTGGCGAATACCAGCTGGATCTAATCCATTTGTCGGTTCATCTAAAATTAAGATTTTCGGCTGATGCAGTAATGCCTGTGCAATTCCTAAACGTTGTTTCATACCAAGTGAATATGTTTTCACCTTTTTATGAATCGCATGCTCTAACTCAACAAGCTTTACAATCTCAGCAATGCGCTCTTTACTAATTGGTGTAATGGCCATGTTCGCAAAATGCTTTAAGTTTTGCATTCCTGTCATATAATCATATAGTTCAGGATTTTCTACAATCGCTCCAATTTGCTCTAGTGCCTTTTCACGCTCCGAGCGAATACTATGTCCACAAATTGTAATATCGCCCTCTGTCATTGAAATAAGACCTGTCATCATACGGATCGTCGTCGTCTTACCGCTACCGTTCGGTCCAAGGAATCCGTATACTTCTCCTTCACGAACCTCAAATGATAAACCACGAATAATTTCCGTTCCACCAATCTTTTTTCGAACATTCTCTAACTTTACTACTACGTTTCCCAATGCTGATTCCTCCTTTAGACTTCTAGTTTTTTATCGATAATATAAGCAATTACATATATTATTAGAGCACTAACCATTACCATGAAACTTATATTAAAAATGTTAAATCCATTTTCTTGAAACATATTAATAAACAGACTCTTGCTTTCACTATGATATTCTACTCTTCGCAATACTTGGAAAGCTGGAGCTAATTTTCCTAGCAAGGTTGTCGCTAAAGTAATCGCGATATTTATTACTAGAAAAATAATAACGATTAGTATATTTTGCGCCTTTTTCTTTTTCGTAAGTAACTTTACTAGAGTAATTACCAATATGATTTGTAAAACACTAAACAAAAACTCAAATACATCGCTTATCGTATATATTAAATTATTGATTATGCCTACTTGCATAATCTCTTTTGCTTCTACATATACAGAAGTCGTAGGAAAAGCTAATACATAACTTACGTAGAAAAGAATTCCACATATCCCATACCATATAGCCATTGCGATAAATGAGAAAATAAGCATAGAAATTACATATTGTTTCCCAGATATTGCTGTAAGTCGTAACATTGGATTAGTTAGTAAGCGTGAATATGATTTCATTGTTTGTATAAACATATAAACAATATAAAAGAAAAATATAATCATAATGATTCCAAATATACCCTCTTGTCTACTGATAGCCGCATCACTTTTTCTTACAATCATTTGTGAAAATAACACAGCTTCAATTAGCACAAAGAATAAAAAAGTAACAATATATCTTTTCTTATTTACATTCCATAAATAGGAAAGTACTGACTTCACTTACTAAACACCTCCTTAAACAATTCATGAACTGCTTTTCCTCTCTGAAAACGAATTTCTTCTACATTTTCATATAGAACCATTTCTCCATCTTTTAAAAAGATCACTTCATCAAAAATATTTTCAATTTCATTTATTAAGTGAGTGGAAATTAATATCGTACAATCTTCCCTATAGAACTGTAGAATTAGATCCAATACATGTTCTCTAGAAAGAGGATCAATCCCGCCCAATGGCTCATCCAGTACATATAGCTTCGCTTTTCGAGAAAACGTTAAAATAATCTGCAACTTCTCAACCATACCTTTTGACAATGCTGTAATTTTTTCTTCTAACGGTATTTTAAATTCTGCAATCGTATCTACCGCTTTTTGAATATCGAAGTCTTTATAAAAATCTCGATAGAAAAATAAAGCGTTTTTTACAGTCATCCAATCATCAAAGATTGGCTTATCGGACATAAATGAAACAATTTCTTTCGTCTGTAACCCTACCTTTTTACCGTCTATTGTAATACTACCTTCAGAAGGGTGTTGCAAGCCTGCAATCATTTTCAATAACGTCGTTTTCCCGCTCCCGTTATCTCCAACAAGCCCAACGATTTTCCCTTCCGTAATCTCTATGTTTAATTCACGGATCACTGCTTTTAATCCGTATCTCTTCCATAAGTTTTCTATTTTCAATAGCTCTGTCATTGGCTCTCCTCCCTCTTATCATGTAATGAAGAACGAAGAATTGTAAGAATTTCTTCTTCTGAAAAACCTAAATTGTCCATTCCATCTATAAAAGAATGAAGTAATTCTTTCGCCATCTCTTTTCGCAGCTCCATAATTTTCTCCCCTTCATTCGTTACATACCGTCCCATTCCTCTACGTGTGACAACAACTCCATCCCGTTCTAGCTCTTGAAATGTACGCTGAATCGTATTTGGATTCACTTGTAATTCACTCGCTAATTCACGGACAGAGGGAATTTTATCACCAGGCAATAAATGTCCTGTTACGATCTCTTTTTTTATGTATTCCATTACCTGAATGTAAATTGGTGTATTTGGAGAAAACTCTATTTTCATTTCTTCCCTCCTTTTGTATCGGTGTACTAGTTAAATAATACACCGATACAAAAGGTTTGTAAATACCCATTTAATTACAAAAAAGTTCTATCCGTTAAACGAATAGAACTTCCCAAATATAAATCGCTATACAAAAATAATAGTGTTATGTAAACAAAATTATAAAGAAAAACTGTCTTATCAATGAATAAGACAGTTTTTCTTTATAATCCTATATTAAAAGTTAAACACGAAGTCATCGTCAGCTAACTTTTCAACGTTCGTTGCTTTTACGTAACCATTTCCTTTTACAGAGAAGAAATCATGGTTTTTCGTATCTGTACGTAAACCATTTAAAACGATTGGGTTAATTTCTTCTTCTTCAAACTTCGGCTCAAGTCCTAAGTTCATAAGCCCTTTATTCGCATTGTAACGAACGAAACGATTTACATCTTCTACAAGACCGATAGAAGTGTAAATTTCTTCTGTATAGGCCATTTCAATTTCATATAGTTCCATTAATAAATCTTGTGTTTCTTTTTGCACTTCTTGTTGCTCTTCTGCAGAAAGTTCTGCGAAGATTTGTTGTGCTAAAATACCGACGAATACGCCGTGAATTGACTCATCACGAATTATCAAGTTGATAATCTCACCACTTGCTGTTAGTTTTCCTTGACCAGCTAAGTAAAGTGGATAGAAGAATCCGCTATAGAATAAGTAACTTTCTAAGAACACACTTGCTACCATTGCCATGTATAACTCTTTTTTTGTTACTTCAGGCTTTAATAAACGACGATAGTAACTAGTAATAATACCAGCTTTTTTCTCAAGTAACGGATGATTGTCTACCCAGTCAAAAATATCATCAATCTCTTCTTCTGTAGCTAATGTTGTGAAAATGTGACTATAACTTTTCGCATGTACTTCTTCCATAGCTCCCATGAAAGCTAATACACTTTTCGCTTGTAAATTTTCAAGATGAACCAGTACAAGTGGCATTCCTTCGCCACCTTGTTTCGTATCTAAAAGTGTTAAACCACCTAATACACGCTTATAAGCAATTTGCTCTTCTTTCGATAATTGCACCCAAGTATTTTTGTCAGACGAAACCGCAATTTCTTCTTCTGTCCAAAACTGAGCGATGTTTTGCTTCCAAAACATTAAACTAAAATCATCTTCTTTTTTGTTCCAGTTTACCGCACGCATTAAATCGCCCCTTCTCTAAATATGATAACTAAGCATGAGCAGGGTTCAGAAAACCCTGCTCATCATGTCTCACTTTTTATATTAAACGGTACAAGCCACACACTCTTCCACGCTTAATTTACGTGTTCTCGTATAATACAGACTCTTTAAGCCTTTTTTATGTGCATAGATGTAGTAACGTGCTAATTCACGTGTTGAAATATCACTATTAACGTAAAGAATTGTACTAATTCCTTGGTCAATATGTTCTTGAATTTCTGCGATTAAATCAATTAATTTAAACTGATTCATATCGTAAGAAGATTTATAGTACCAGAACGTATCTTTTGATAAATACGGCATTGGATAATATGTTGTCGCATTCGCATATGTTCTTGATTCGATTTGACTTACGATCGGCATTACGCTTGAAGTTGCATTTTGAACGTAACTGATTGATTGTGTTGGAGCAATGGCAAGACGATATGAGTTGTATAAACCATTCTTCTGCACTTGCTCTTTTAAACTTGTCCAATCTTCTTTTGTTGGAATATGAATTCCTTCAAATAGTTGCTGAACTTTTTCAGTTACTGGGCTGTAATCTGTCGTTTCATACTTTTCGAAGTATGTGCCATTCGCATAATCAGATTTATCGAAGTCCTTAAATGTCTCGCCTTTTTCTGTAGCGATTTCCATACTTTTCTCAATAGAGTAGTAATTTAACATCATAAAGAATGTACGAGCGAATTCTTTCGCTTCTGAACTTTCATAAGCGATTTTATTTTTTGCTAAATATCCGTGTAAGTTCATTGCTCCAAGTCCAACTGAATGAAGCTCGTCATTTGCTTTTTTCACAGTTGGTGCATTCGGAATAATCGTCATATCAGAAACAGCTGTTAAAGCTTCCATTCCCGCATGAACTGCTTCACGAATTTCTTTATTTTCCATTACGTTTACGATATTTAACGATCCTAAGTTACAGTTAATATCACGACGGATAATGTCATCTGTACCGTAATCATTTATTTCTGAAGTTTCTTGAAGCTGGAAGATTTCTGTACATAAGTTCGACATCTTCACAGTTCCAATAGCCTTCAATGGATGTTGATTATTTGCATTTGATTTAAACATTAAGTATGGGTAACCAGACTCAAGCTGAATCATAGCGATTTTAATAAGCATATCACGTGCACTAATATCTAGTGGCTTCTTCTTCACTTTCGGATTGCTCATTAATTCATCGTACATTTCATCAATGTCAATATCATCTAAATGCTTGCCATATTCTTTATAAACCGTATAAGGCGCGAAAACATGGAAAGGTTCGTTTTTCTCAGCAAGCTCAAAGAACTTACTTGGAACGATAATTCCGATTGATAGAGACTGAATACGGCTCTTCTCATCGGCATTTATTTTTTTTGTATCAAGGAATTCAATAATATCCCAATGGAAAATGTTTAAATATACTGCACCGGCACCTTTTCGTTGGCCAAGCTGATTCGCATATGAAAACGAATCTTCAAGCAATTTCATAACAGGTACTACGCCACTTGCAGCGTTGTCGATACCTTTAATTTGCTCACCGCGTGCGCGTAGCTTAGATAAGTTTAAAGCTACTCCCCCGCCGATTTTCGATAATTGCATCGCAGTATTAATGTTAAAGCCGATCGAATTTAAGCTATCGTCCATCTCTAACAAGAAACAAGACACCATTTCTCCTCTTCTGCTTCTTCCCGCATTTAAAAAGGTTGGTGTCGCTGGTTGGTAGTTTTGTTTTACAATCATGCTTGCGAATTGTCTTGCCTTCGAAACATCACCGCGTCCTAAGTATAATGAAACAATTGCTACACGATCTTCATAGCTTTCTAAGTATTGTTTTTGATCATTCGTTTTTAACGCATAATCTTTGTAGAACTTAGATGCTGCCATATAAGATTGGAACTCGAAGTTTTCACCATAAGCGATGTTATATACTTCCTCTACTTCCTCCAAGCTATACTCGTCCAGAACGTTGTAATAGTAATCATGTTCTTTCATATACTCCATTCGCTCTGCCACGCTATTAAAAGGAACGGTATTCTCTCTAGCTTCTTCCATAAAGACTTCTAATGCCTCTTTATCTTTATGAAGCTGATAAAAACCGTCCTGCATTTGCGTGATTTCATTATTCAGTTCAATGTGTCGCAATCTCCCGCACCCTTTCCTTAAAATATTCTACATCGTTATTTGTTCCAGATAACTCAAATTTTGATACAATAGGCACTTCATATTTAGTAGAAATCTTGTCAGCACTTGCACCGAACATGTCTCCCCAGTTACGATTGCCGCTTGCAGATACGCCTTTTAATTTTTCATTATTGCGCTCTAAAAAGTCTAAAACACGTTCTGGTACATTGCCAAAACCTGTTGTATACGTAATAAGAATAAAGTCTTCATCTATTACTAGATCTTCATCAATTTGAACGGCCGGCATATTTAATTTGTGAATGAAACGCTTCACGTTTCCTGTCATAGAATCATATGCAACTAACATTTCCGACCCTCCCTCTCAAATCTATATTCTCTATATGTTGTTCTTGATTTCTCTATATATTGTATTACGTTTCAAAATAAGACACAAGATATATGTATAAATTCTTTCTTTTTTTAACTTTTACTTTTCGACATGATAGCCGTTTTTTTTCAATACAATGACTATGAAACAACATTCTAAAACTCATGTCAATAAAGTGCTTTTCAAAAAAGTTGTCAACGAATTTAACCTTATTTTTAAAAAAGTTAACAATATATTTTGTCATAAAACGGTAGATGCTGAAGAAATATATTTCTCCAGCATCACGCAAAAAAGAACAGATATGAAACTATAATCTGCTCTAAAAAACGATTACATTTATCAAATTTACCTTATTAAATATATTATACATATACTTTCGTTTCTCGTTACATACTAAAAGATAACTATTATAGAAAAAGATTATTATTATGGAACTTCAATTTATTTATGAAAAGTTTATTCAGAGTGCTCAATGCGCAAAATATCTTTTACAAATATATGATGCGGATTTTCATCTTTATCAATCATTGTACATACCGGAGCCTCTTCATCAAAGTATACAATCATTCCTTCTACGTACTGATATGTATGTCGAACTTGTACAGTTACTTTAATTTCTACTGCTTCTTCATATGCTCTTTTTATTTTCTGAAGCATTTTTGCTGAACATTTTCGTTTCTCTGGATACATAACCATTCCCATAAATCGATTGCCGGCTCTATCTTTCCACATATAATCCCAATGTGGTAAAATGCCTTGTTTAAAATCGCCCATAATTCCCCTCTCCTTTATCTTTTATTTATCCCGCATTAAACGTCCGATTGGTGAAAGGCTACTAATCAGTGAGAGATGCCCTGCTGATCAAAATTCCCCTTTATGAACGTGGCGTTTCTGAATATGTATAAATCACTTGCCCGCCTCGCTGTGCGTTACCAATGAAATGCTTAAAGTCTTCTCTATTTACAACAACTTCTCTGAACGTATAAAATACATCTTTCGTAACAACATACTCCTTTATTTCACCATTTTTTAGCTGATCTAAAATTGTATTTGCTAATTCTTTATCCATGTATTTCACCTCTCTGCAATATTTTATTTTATCGTATATTCTATAGGTCAACAACTGTAAATTTATCCCGCTATTTGCAGGTAGTGCGATTGGTGTTGACTACTAATCAGTCGTGGAATGAACAAAAAATCTTACTGATTAACGTTTCACTTTATCTCGTTGTTATGCCATGATTTTATTTTCGTTATTTCGCAAACAATATCGTTTTACTATATGTCCACTAAATATCATATACTAACATAGCTACTTCTCTATATCAAACATTTCGGCATTCAATTATGCAAAGTTCCATACCACTATGCTACAATATACAAATAGAACTAGGAGGGATACTATGATTCGGAAAGCAAAAAAGACAGATGCAATGGCAATAGCTCCTTTATTGTATAATGCTCTGCATGAAATTGCTGAAAAAATCACAGGTAGCACAGATGAAGCAGAAGTATTACTAGGACTTGAGACATGGTTCTCAAAAGAAAATAACCGTCTGAGCTACGAAAACTGTTTTGTCTATGAACAAGACGAGAGTGCAGTTGGAGTTATTGTCGCTTATCACGGTAGTGAAGCAACACAGCTTGACGCACCAATTGTACATCACTTAAGAGAATTACATAAAGATGAATCAATTACGTTAGAAAAAGAAGCTGAGCTTGATGAGTATTACATTGATACACTATCAGTTTCAAGTGCACACGGCGGAAAAGGTATCGGTTCTAAATTAATTGAAGCTGCCGAAATCTATGCAACTGAAAAAGGGCATGAAAAAATCGCTTTACTTGTTAATTTAGAAAACACACGCGCCTATTCACTATACGAAAAGTTAGGTTATAAAAAAGATGAAATTGTTATGCTAGTAGGCGAACCTTATGCTCATCTCGTAAAACCATTAAACGTCAAAATTTCTGTATCTTAAAAAGAAAGCACACGATTTATATAAATCGTGTGCTTTTATGTTAAATTCGTATTTAATATATTTCCATCCATCGCCTCGTGAAACGTATATGTTGTACATCCCCATGGCTTTCTATGCAAAATAGGCGAACCAGACCATCCCATTGCCCTCAGCTCCGTTCCAATCATCGAATTAAAATAATTATGACCTACAAGAGCAATACTTCCATGTACGAGAGCATAACGATGTAATACGTAAGCTGCTTGCCTTGCCCTCTCTCTTACTTCCTTATAAGATTCAACATTTTTATGGTAACCAAGTATCCATAATGCTCGTCCAATACACATCCATACGTTAAGTTTACACTTCAACCATTTTGGCGCATAAAAGCTCGCCGGAACTGCCACTTCCCTAAAAAGAGAATTTTGTATAAAACATAAAGAATCCATTAATTCAGCTGCTGACTGTACAGCACACTTTTGATCACTCGTTACAATCAATTTCGCTACTTCAACCGCTTCTCTTGTTTCCAATGGTATAGGTTGTTTTTCTGTTATAGTATGTAAGTCATATCCTTTTATCCATTCATGAAAGGATGTAACCGTCATTGGTTCTATAGTACAATCTAAGCGACCATGACGAATAAAAGAAATCTTCATTCTTTTCACTCTCCATTCATCACTTATGAACTCTATTATGCACTAGTTCTAAACATCATACCACGCAAGAAAATAAAGTTATATACCTTTACATCTCCCCACCATTATCATGTGTTATCGAAGCATGGATACCATCCATCCCATCAAAATATGTACTCGTATCATATTGACGAATCTTTTTTAAATGCATATAAGAAAATAAAAATAAAATTAAAGCTATAACACTCCCCACAAATTCAAACATCATTTTACCGCCTCTAATTTCTCCCACTTCAGCAGGTTATTCTACTTTTTCATTATACCTCGATATAAAGATTCTCGCATTTTTGCTATTTTTTTCAAAAAACATGGATTTTCTACATATTTTCTTACAAAAAGTGAATATTTTTCGAATTTTTACTTTGGAAACATTTACAAAGTAGGAAATATGGTTCAAAATAGGAGGAAATAAAAAAACCCAAATTTATTCTTTTTTTGGGAAAACTGTAACAAGGAGAGTTGCTTATGCAGATCGCAGAAACTGGAGATATCATCGAATTTAAAGGTGGAATGCAAGGCCGTGTTCAAAAAGTAAATCAAAACTCTGTTATTGTTGATATAACAATTATGAAGAATTTTAGAGAACTAGATATGGAACCTCTTACAGTTGTAAGTCATAAAAACTATACTGTCATTAATCAAAATGCATAATATAATAGAAAGAAAGGGCCTGTATACTATACAGGCCCTTTCTTTCTATTAACGATTATCAATTGTTTCCGGATATAGATCGTGGTTCATCATGCGGTAATCAGCCATTTGTTCATACTTCGTCCCTGGGCGCCCGTAGTTGCAGTATGGATCAATTGAAATACCACCACGTGGTGTGAATTTCCCCCATACCTCAATATAACGTGGATCCATTAATTTAATTAAATCGTTCATAATAACGTTCATGCAATCTTCATGGAAATCACCATGATTGCGGAAACTAAATAAATACAACTTTAAAGATTTACTCTCTACCATTTTTTGCTCTGGAATATAGCTAATATAAATTGTTGCAAAATCTGGTTGTCCTGTTTTCGGGCATAAACTTGTAAATTCAGGACAATTGAATTTTACAAAATAATCACGGTTTGGATGATTATTATCAAATACCTCTAATATTTCTGGGCTATATTCAAATAAATATTTTGTATTTTGATTCCCTAGTAATGTTACATCTTTTAAATCTTCATCTAATCTTCCTGTCATTTTAAACATCCCTTCTCGTTATACGCCGCGCTTATTTCCCCATACTAACGCATGAAGCTGAGGCAATACTTTTGCATCATTCATCTCTTTACAATTTACAGCTTTATCAATCAGC
The DNA here is from genome assembly GCF_039134555.1 of Bacillus sp. BR3(2024). Classification (NCBI taxonomy): domain Bacteria; kingdom Bacillati; phylum Bacillota; class Bacilli; order Caryophanales; family Bacillaceae; genus Bacillus; species Bacillus sp. BR3(2024). Next base: position 1,278,790 of record NZ_CP152433.1, on the reverse strand, counting down.
CATTCATACTTATCTAATAATTTTTTTATAAGCATCGCATCATCCACTGTTTTTGTATCATCGTTTCCTACTTGTAAGAAAAATGGTACCTTTGGATGACGTTCGTGCATCTTAACTGCATATTCAAAATCATGATCATCGAATACTACTACTTTTAAACTAATATCTTTTCCTGCTAGTTTCTGAATAATAGCATCTAACCTCTGAAAATCTGTTTTCATCGTTGAACTTGGTGGTTTTGGAGAAATTGTTATCTCATCAATTTGAAGTAACCAATCTTGCCATTTACTCCCTTGCGTTTCAATTGCCGTTCGCATTCCATTTTCTTTTAATATAGAAAGAAGAAACTCAATATTTTTCAGTAATGCCGGATTTCCACCTGAAATCGTAACATGAGAAAAATTTTCTCCTCCAATTGCAACAAGCTCATCCCAAATATCTTCTGGTGTCATCTGTCTAATTTGATCTTTAGCTGATCCATCCCACGTAAAAGCAGAATCACACCAAGCACAGCTATAATCACAACCAGCTGTACGGATAAACATTGTCTTTTGCCCTACAACCATTCCTTCACCTTGAATAGTCGGACCGAATATTTCTAAGACAGGGATTTTACTCATCAAGCATCCACTCCCGTCTTACTTCCGCATAACTAGTCGGCGTCTCAAATAGACGAACAAATTCAACGCGAGCTCCTTTATATTCGTTCACTCGATTCTCTTTTGTTAGTGCTTCTGCCATCTTTTCATAAATCCAAACGACCATATTTTCAGCAGTCGTATTCATTGCAGGTAACGTTTCGTTTAAATAACGATGATCTAGATAAATTTCTATTTCATTCTTCCAAATTTCTTTTATATCTCCAAAGTCAATTGCAAGACCTATTTCATTTACATATCCACTAATTCCAAATACAACTTTATATGTGTGACCATGTAAGTTTTTACATTTCCCTTCATAACAGTGTAAATGGTGTGCTGCATCAAATGTAAATTCCTTGCTGACCATTACTCTTTTATTATGGTATTTGAGTTGTTTACGCTGAATATCCTTGTCCATTTTTTGCAAATTCTCTACGATGCGAAATCCAAAAAAGTTATCCATTAGTTGTTCGCTCCTTCGCGTTCTTGTAGGTACGTATCTAATCCTGCTTTACGAAGTTGACATGCTGGACATTCACCGCAACCATCACCAATGATTCCGTTATAACATGTTAATGTTTTTTCTCGAACAAACTCAAATGCTCCAAGTTCATCTGATAATTTCCATGTTTCAGCCTTATCAATCCACATAAGTGGCGTGTGAATGACAAACGGGTAATCCATAGATAAATTTAAAGTAACATTTAACGATTTCACAAACACGTCACGGCAGTCTGGATAACCACTGAAATCAGTTTCACATACACCCGTTACAATATGACGTGCTCCAACTTGTTTTGCTAATACAGCAGCAAATGATAAGAAGAGTAAATTTCGTCCATCTACAAATGTCGATGGCAATTCACCTTCTTCATGTGTAATCTCCATATCCGTTCTCGTTAAAGCATTTGGAGCAAGTTGATTTAATAGACTCATATCTAGTACCGTATGCTTTATTCCTAGTTCTTTTGCAATTTCCGCTGCACAATCAATTTCTAGCTTATGACGTTGATTGTAATTAAACGTTACAGCTTCTACCTCTGCAAACTGCTCTATTGCCCAAAATAAACATGTCGTACTATCTTGTCCTCCACTAAAAACAACAACTGCTTTTTCTTTTTTCATTTCACTCATTCTCCTTCTCTACTATAAATAAGAAGAAAGAACGTTCTTGAACTGTCACAATAAAAAAAACAAAACAATACCTAAGGATATTGTTGTTTCCATAGTTTTTTATAGAGGGAGTTCGCGAACCTCTCCCGCGCGGTGCACGGAATTTCTTCTTTCATTGACACAGCTTATTGTAACATATTGTATACTAGCGTAAAAATTTCTGATTTTTCAGCTATTTATTATTTCATTTCTTTCATTTTATAGTATGATTAATTTAATATAAGAAGAGAGGAGGCATCCCACTGAAACCCTTTATTATTTATCTCTTTTTAAATATATTATTCATCCTGATTACAATGCTCGTATATCATTTATTTTGGAATCAAAAAGGGAAACGCTCTCCTAAATTAAATTCAGCTATATTCATTGTACTATGTTGCCTTGCTACCGTACTCTGTATTACATTTGCAGCAAAAACAAATAATGGTTTTCAATTTGATATGCGCCATATTGTATTAATTGTCGGTACATTAACGGGAGGGCCTATTGCTGGTGGTTCTATCTTAGTTGTATTAAACATATATCGCTTATTATTAGGTGGGATAGGTGTTTTCCCATCTCTTATCGGTTCTGTTCTTCTATTTATTGTTCTATTATTAACATATAAATTTTTCAATCGAACTTCTAATCGTATAAAAATAACACTTGCTATTATCTACAGTCTCACATACGGATTTAGTTGGATACCCTTCTTCCTTTCAAAGGTTACAAATAAGACTGATTATATACCGCATATTATTGTGTATGAATTATGTTCAATGCTTGGTACGATTCTAATTTTATATTTACTACACATATTACAAACTCAAGTTCGTCTCCAAAACGAACTTATAAATGCTGAAAAGTTTCATTTAATTGGTGAAATGGCAGCGTCTATCTCTCATGAAATTCGCAATCCATTAACTTCAACGAAAGGTTTTTTACAACTGTTACAATCAGATACATGCACTGAGCAGGAACGAAAATTATATATCGACATTGCCATTAATGGCATCGAACAAGCAAATCATGTTCTTACAGATTATTTAACCTTTGCTAAACCAAGCATTGAAAAAGAACAAACATTACAGTTAGAAGAAGAATTACTACATGCATTGTCGTTAATTACACCGCTTGCTAATTTAACAAATGTACGTACTCATTATATAAAGCAAAGCACTTCTTTTTTTATCGCTGGAGAAAAGCAAAAACTAAATCAATGTTTATTAAATATTTTAAAAAATTGCATTGAGGCTATGCCAAAAGGCGGTGATCTTTATTTCACATTAGTTCCTGATCATAAGCATATTCAGTTATATATAAAAGATACAGGAGTCGGTATGGATTCAGAACAAGTAAAACGTCTTGGTTCGCCCTTTTATTCAACGAAAGAAAAAGGTACTGGACTTGGAATGATGGTCGTATTCAGTGTTGTTCAAGCTATGAATGGAAAAATTGATATTATAAGTGAAAAAGGAATCGGTACAACCTTTTTATTAACTTTTCCACTCATACAAAAAACGTGATGAAATACTCATCACGTTTTTTCTGTTCCTTCAACTAATTCAGCAAAAGCTTTCACTTTTCCGTGCGGTTGTTGATTTTCTTTACGTGCTTTCCAGGCGCGCTCTTCTTCTCGCTTCTTCTTAGACATGTTTTTTCAACTCCTTCTTTTCTTTCTCCATGTAGTATTCCAAAATAAGAAAGAAAACTATGCACGTATCAAAAAAGAAGTGGTTTCCCACTTCTTCCACTTTAGCGTTGCAAAATTGCATGTTTCGCCTCTTTTAACTGCGTAAGATGTCTTTGTTCATGCAAATCAAGAAATTGAACCCATTGATACAAATTCAGATCATTAAAAACAGGATGCTTTAATCCATTTTCAAATAAATCTTTTTCATCTATAACACTATGAAGCGCGTGTAATAGTTCTTGGCGTGAATGTTCTAGTAATTGAATTCCTTGCTGTTTTTTCATTAAAGTTTCTGTTGGTTGCATTTGCTGAGGAGCTTCTCGTTTATGTGTGCGATCAAGCGTAAGTTGGAGGTCTTTAAATGGAGTCATGTTTCTTTCATTTTTTTGTAAAGCATATACAAGGGCAGACGTGACAGATTGTTCAACTAAATGCAAGTGGTGTAAAATTTGAATAATACTCCATTTATCACGGCGTGGCTTTACATTCACTTCTGTGTCATTTAACATTTCAATTTCTGATAATAGCGTGCTTCGAGTAGCCTGTAATGAGTTTACTAAACTTTCTAAACTTACATCCATATTAGATTGAAGCATACTTGTTCCCCCCTTTTGTTGGTGAAAAGAGGTGCTCCTTATTAGAAACACCCCTTCAGTATTCTGAATTTTCTTTTATTATCTCATCATTTTCCCATTATGTCGATGTTAAACATGTGAAAAAAGCGCATGTTTTTTACAATTTTGTGTCGTCAATCGCATGTAACCATGCTTCAATTTCTGTAATAACACTTTTCACACAGCCTTCAGCAAATGGTGATGTTAAATTTGCAACCTCTACTAATTCTAAGAACGATTTACTTCCACCTTGTTGGCACAGATTCACATAATCTTCCCACGCCTCTTGTCTATTATCTCTTGCACGTTTCCAAAATTGTAGCGCACAAATTTGAGCAAGCGTGTAATCAATATAATAGAACGGTGAGCTATAAATATGCCCTTGACGTTGCCAAAAACCACCGCGCTCTAAATAATCATTCTCCTCATAATCACGATGTGGTAAATATTTCTTCTCTATGTTACGCCATGCTGTCTTACGCTCTTCAGGTGATGCTTCAGGATTTTCATATACATAATGTTGATATTCATCAACAGATACACCATAAGGTAAAAACAGAAGTGCTGAACTTAAGTGAGAGAAGTAATATTTATCTGCATCTTCTTCAAAGAATAGCTTCATCCATGGCCATGTAAAGAATTCCATACTCATAGAGTGGATTTCACACGCCTCATATGTTGGCCAATTATATTCTGGAATTTCAAATTTACGACTTTCATATACTTGGAAGGCATGACCTGCTTCATGTGTTAATACATCAATGTCACCAGATGTTCCATTGAAGTTTGAGAAAATAAATGGCGCTTTATAATTCTCAATATATGTACAATATCCGCCACCAGCTTTTCCTTTTTTCGCAACTAAATCTAATAAATCATTATCTAGCATGAAATTGAAAAATTCATCTGTTTCAGCCGATAACTCTTTATACATTGTCTTTCCATGATCAACAATCCAATCCGCATCTCCTTTTGGAGTTGGGTTACCTGTAGCAAACTCAAAGTTTTCGTCGTAATAAGCTAACTTCTCTACACCGATACGTGCTTGTTGTCGCTTTCTTAATTCCGTTGTAACGGGAACGATATAATCTAGCACTTGCTGACGGTAATTAGCCACCATCTCCGCATTATAATCTGTACGGTACATTCTTGCATATCCAAGTTCAACAAAGTTTTTGAAACCTAAAGATTTTGCGATTTTCGTTCTCACTTTAACAAGCTCATCATAAATACGATCTAGTTCTTCCTCATTTCCAGCTAAAAATCCGTAGTATGCTTCACTTGCTGCTTTACGTTCGCTTCTTTCTTTTCCTTGCATAAACGGAATCAGTTGCGATAACGTTCTTTCTTCTCCAGCAAAGTCAATTTTTGCAGATGCTAATAACTGTGTATATTGCGATGATAATTTATTTTCTAATTGTAAATCTTTCACGACTTCATCTGAATATGTTTTTAAATCACATTCTGCTAGAGCAAATAATTGTTTTCCATAATACGCCTCTAATTCTTCACGAAATGGAGAATTAATGAGTGCCTTATAATATTTTGTACCATATCCTTGTACAACTGGAGAGAATTCATCAAAGAAATCCTGCTCCTCCTTATAAAAAGTATCCGTCGTATCAACAGAATGGCGAATGTAACAAAGGTTTCCCATTGTACCAAAATCGTTGCGAATCTCATTAATTGAATGAATGACTTGTTTTTGTTCTTCTACAGTTTTTGCGTTATCAAACTTCTCTAAAGCAACAGTAAATTTCTCTTTTAACTCTTCAATATTTGGGCGTTTATATTCATAGTCTTTAAATGACATGAACGAGCCTCCTCTCCATTACATACCTTTATTATAATTCAATACGTATTCTTGAATTCCCTCTTAATTTTCAACAAATTTCGGCAGTGACTGCCCTGAGTTCATTACAAATAAAAAAAGCCTTGGATTTATTTATCCAAAGCTCCTTTGGAACATATTATTTTTCATACTTCCCAATTTTTTTTAATAAATCAAGTAATTCATCTTTTTCATCTTTCGTTAACATTTCAAAAGACTGATGTATAACTTTCTCATGCCCCGGAAAAATAGAAGCAATAAAGTTCTCGCCAGACTCAGTTAATTGCGCGTAAATAACACGTCTGTCATTCGGACATGGAATTCTCTTTACTAATCCCTTTTTCTCCAGCTTATCTACAACATATGTAATGCTGCCACTAGCTATTAAAATACGCTCACCAATTTGCTGAAGTGGTTGACCGCCTTTATGATATAGCAGTTCTAATACAGCAAATTCAGTTGGATTTAATCCGTTACTTTGTATAGATTTATTTGTAGTATCCATAACAGAACGATGTACACGAGATAATGCAATAAATACTTTTAAAGATTGAGAAATATCTTCTCGTTCATTATTTGATGTCATACAACTTTCAACCCTTCACTTAAATTCTCAGCAATAAAAAGAAAATGCCACTTCATACTTCATGTGAATTCCGAATGAGCATTCACTCATCCATTTCCTCTCCCCTAATATATTAAGAATCATTCTTGAATAAAAACATGACAATTTTAACATAGTTTATATATAATGATAATAAAAAAAGAAGGAGTACCACATTTGAAAGTCAAATTCCAAAGCATAATTGTATATATATTGCTTGTTATCCTACCGACAATAGGGATTGGTGCTACATTTTATTCGTATCATACATATAAAATGAAACAGGAAAACAAATTATCTGCTCATACAGTTCTCTTTTTATATAGAGATTATTTGGATCATCATCTTGGTGAAGCAATTTCTGCTTTAGACATGCTTGCAAAAGTTGTAGGCACCGAGACTGGTAATATAAATGGCATTAAACAAATTGTACATGATACAGATGGAAACGATGCACGCTTTTCTGGTCTATATTACGCTACACCAGAAGGAGTCATTACAATCGCATCTGAAGATGAATCAAAGCCTATAGATGTTTCAGACCGTAAATATATTCAAGACGCGCTCCAAACTAAAAAAACCACTGTATCATCAGTCATTACTGATCGCGTTCTTGGACATAAAGCTATTATAATTGCTGCCCCCATATTTAATAAACAGAAGGAGCTCTCAGGATTATTATTAGCTAGTTTACGCTTTGATTACATTTCATCTTCTTTAAATGCCATTAAACCACAATACCATTTTGAGGTAACTGATAAACATGATGTAGTTTTTCTAACCGATGATAATAACGACACAAGTGATACGCATTCTAATATGCTTACTACCCCACTCCAAAGATTAAATTGGAAGGTCTCTGTTTCTCCATTACCTATTCATCAAAAAACCTTATACCAGTGGGTTACAATAGAGTGTATAGCTACTTTATTTTTAATGTCTATTTTATTTTTACTTGCTCAATATATTTTGTTAAAACGGCAAACAAAACTTGAAAGACAACAAAATGAACTACAGAAAATTGAATTAGTTGGAACTTTTGCAGCGAGTACAGCACACGAAATCCGTAATCCTCTTACTGGAATTAAAGGGCTCGTCGCTCTATTAAAAGAGAAATATAAAGATGAGCAAGATCAGTTCTACTTTTCCGTAATTGAACAAGAAATAGAGCGAATCAATGAAATTGTAAGTGAATTTCTTATTCTCGGAAAGCCAACCGCCATCATCGAACAAACGTATGATGTAAGAACAATTCTAAATGAGGTAGCATTAATTATTCAATCTGAGGCGAATTTACATAACATTGTATTCCATTTACATTTGCCAGACCATCCTGTTCATATCCGTTGTTCGAAAGACCATATGAAACAAGTGGTTTTAAACATTACAAAAAATGCAATTGAGGCCATGACTTCTAGTGATACACTAACCATTGTAGTAAAAAACAATGAAACACACGCACAATTGCAGATTATAGATACTGGAAAAGGGATTCCGCAACATATTCAAAAACACCTCTTTCATCCGTTCTTTACTAATAAAGATACTGGAACAGGTCTTGGACTTGTCATATGTAAACGAATTGTAGAGATGTATAATGGGCATATTTTTATTGACAGTACAGAAAACGAAGGAACAACAGTTCATATCGAAATTCCGTTACACATAGTATAATTATCCTTATCCTATAAGGGTAATTATACTTATTTCATAAAACCAGCCACAAGCATTCGCCAAAAATTATTTGATTTTCCTTCATACCCGATTTGGAAAATAGGTATTTTTATAATTGAAAACCATTTCGGTGTTTGTTTTTCTTTATAACATTGATATTGTAAAATAAGCTTGTCCAATTCTTGACTAACTTGAATTGTCTCCCTACTATTTAGCCCACTTGTTAATCCTAGTTGAATCATTTCTTCACGTTTCATATGAATATCACGTGAAAGCTTTTCTAATGTGTACTTCCTTTTTACAGTAAACATCCATATCCCCCTTATTATACTTCCATGCTCTTAACTTCACTTCTCCATTGACTTTTTTAACTACTTAATCATATGCAAATTTGAAGAATCAGAAAATTTAACATTTTCTCCCTGTAATTTACAAATCTTTACCCTCACTTTGAGAATTATTACAAATTATTCTATCTTTGTAAATACATTCGCAATAATAGACATTTTTTTCATCTTGTTTTTTTATAAATTCTACGTAAACCGGGGATTCTTAATTTTCCATCTACTTTTCTTCGACATTTTTTGTTTAATTTATATAAAAAAGCAAAACATAATGATGATTGATAAAGTGAAACTTTAATCAGTGTTTTTTGTTCAGCCCCCACTGATTATTAGCATTCACCAATCGGGCGTTTATAGGCAGTGGGTCTCCCACCTATCCAGCCCAATGTTGAGGTGGGAGTTTTACTACCCACAAATAGCGGGATAACAATAGAAAGGAAATATTTATATGCGAAAATATACGATTGCATTATTCATCATTGTTTTGTTTTTACCGTCCTTCTTATTTCCTATTCAAGCAAATGCTCATACGAATAAAGTTGCTATTGTCATTGATGATTTCGGAAATAATATGAAGGGGACTAATCAAATGTTATCACTTCCCATTCCACTCACTGTTGCTGTTATGCCTTTTCTTCCTTCCACAAAAGAAGATGCAATAGCTGCCCATAAGAAAGGCCATGAAGTTATTATACATATGCCAATGGAACCTATAAAAGGTAAAAAAGAATGGCTTGGGCCGAAAGCAATTACAACTGATTTAAGCGATGAAGAAATAAACAACCGACTTGAACAAGCGATCCAAGAAGTACCGCATGCAATTGGAATGAACAATCATATGGGGTCAAAAGTAACAGCGGATGAAAGAATTGTTCGCCTTATACTTGCTGCTTGTAAAAAACACGGTTTATTTTACTTAGATAGTAAAACGAATCCTAATAGTGTCGTCCCAAAAATCGGAAAAGAATTAGGAGTTCCTATTGTTGAAAACCAACTATTTTTTGATGATGTGTATACAGCAGGACATATTTCAAAACAAGCCCAATTACTCATCAAAAAAATTCAAGAAAAACCTATTATGGTAGCTATCGGGCATGTGGGCCCTCCAGGTGAAATTACATCACGCGTTATTGAAACTTCTATCCCTAAAATTCGTGAGCATGCAGACTTTATTTTCTTATCTGATCTAGCATTATCCCCGCCTCCTGTTTCAAAATAAAGTTGATTACTCACATAAAGTGAAACTTTAATCAGCCCTCACCAATTGGGCTTTTACTGGCAGTCCGCCCCCCACTTAACTTCTTTGCTTACGCTGAATTTTGAGGCGCGGATTTTACTGCCCACAAATGGCGGGACAAAAAAGTACCTATCTATATATAACAGATAGGTACTTTTTTTAACTTAAATATAATCTACATGACTCACTCTGAATCCTTTTTTCTCTATTTTTCGGATTAATTGCTTTAATCTTGTTTCATCTAACTCATCTGATATATTTACAATAACGCGGCGGATATATTGATCACCGTTATCTAGCGTAAATAGGCCACCGATATTATATGCTTTTAACAATGTCCCAAGCTCTTTAATCGTTCCCTTACAATCTTGTGTTGCAATTGTTAATATATAACCACCTGTTCGCATACCAAATGAATCTTCAATAACATCAAATATATTCGAATGCGTTAACATACCGACAAATTCATTATAATCATTTAGCACAGCTAAAAACGGAAGCCGACGAATTACATAAAAAGCTCTGAAGAATGAATCCTTTTCAAAAATAAATGCATTGGAATCATCAAGCATATCCCCTGCACTTACATGCTCTAATCCGCTATTGCATTTTTTTTCTAATAAATCTACTTTATAAATAATCCCCGTGAATTTCTTCTCATCTTCTGCTAATACCGGGATGGCTCGAAATCCCGTTTCGTTCATCATTTGCAGTGCCTCTTCACCAGAATCATTTATCTTGCAAAATGTTACTTGCTGCTTTGGCAGAAAATGATATTTAACTCGCAAAATATGTTCCTCCTTACATGTCAACATGTAATCTATATATAATAAGGAGACCTATATTTTATGAGTGAAATTATTTTTAAAACGCTTTCATTTGTTTATTAACTTGTAGCCATATCACATCCATTTTTATATAACAGAGCTCCTTGCACCCTTAATCATTAATAACTTTACATGATAGTTCATTAAATATTCTATACCCTCTAGCCATTTTTTCGCTTCTTCTGGCGTTTTTCCCCACACAATCATGCCGTAATTATGAACAAGAACTACTCCTCCACCTTCAATAAAATTCGGAACATTGCTTTCTAATAAATCAGCGAATTTTTTTTCATCTTCTACAATTGGAATTGTCATTTCTGTTATACCTTCTTTTCCGAAAACACGCTCCACACTGCGTTTATCGAACGTTACTTCTCCTTCTTCCCCATATAACTCTGATATTAAATGACTATCTACAGTCTGCACTTGTAAAATACATCCTGCACTACTTTTTTTATAAATATCCGCATGCATAAATGACTCTGCAGCTGGTTTTTCTTCATTTTCAAATACTGACTCGCACATGCAATTTACGACAATAAAATCTTCTTCCGAAAATAGCCCTTTATCTCTTCCCTCAACATTTACTAAAAATGTTAACGGCTCTTTTGACGTACATAGCGATAAGCTAATTTTGGTACCATAAAACCAATCACGAAGTGCCAATTCAGATTTCACATCTTTTAATTCATTCCATTTCTTCAGAAAAAATAACATTTCGTCACCCCCGGCATAATATTCATATAAGGTTCGAATCCTTTCTATGTAAAAGGAATATTTTTTGATTATTCTAAAAATTTAATTGAATTATCACATGAGAACGCTTTTTTGTCAATATAGTTTCGTGGTTCTTCTTTAAAATAGGCTATTCATATGTCTATACTCCTATCTATTTCCTATTTCATTTTGAACATAAAAAATACGCTATTCTTTAATTAAAGAATAGCGTATTTTCCTCATTTTTTATTCCGCATTAACGGGCAGCCCGATTCGTGAGGGCTACTAATCAGTGGGGAATGAACAAAACCCCCACTGAATAAAGTTTCACTTTATTTCTTTATTGCATTATACAAAAACTGTGCGTATTGTTCACGTGTTACGAAATTATCTCCTAAAAAATTCCCTTCCCCGTCGCCTTTTGATATTTTATTATCCACTAAAGCTTTCACATATCCTTTCGCCCAATGGCCATTTGGTACATCTTTAAAATTCTCTGCACTATTTTCATTTTCTTTTAACTGAAATACTCTTTGTAGTACTACTGACATTTCATATCGAGTTAATACTCCATCCGGACGGAACATACCATTTCCATAGCCTGTCATAATTCCAGCTTGAACCACTGCATCAATAGCCGTTTCATACATATTTCCTTTCGTATCTGTAAATGCCGTTTTTTGTTCTAGATTATTTTCTAATTTTAAATACCTTTGTATTAGAAGTGCTACTTGTCCACGAGTAATGTTATCACCAAATCCAAATTCACCATTTCCATAGCCTATAAATAATTTTTCTTTGGCTAAGTAATTAATTGCTTCTTCTGACCAATGTCCCTTTGGTACATCTTTAAATTCTACCACTTCTGTTTTCTCATCTTCTTTAGATGTATTACCGTCTTTACTTTCTACTACATTTTGAATAACAGATCCTGTAAAGAAGATTCCTGTATCCGCGAATGGATCTTTCACACCAAATTCATATACTTTCTCACCTGGTGTACTCCATTTCACTACACCATTACTATACGTACCATTATCGCTCTTCAGGCGGATTTTCGTAGAAATCTCACCATCTTTTTCATATATAGGTACTTTTACTTCTTTATTTACTTCTGTTTCCTCTAAAAATACTTTTTGATTTTGGACATTAATATAAGCCGTCTTACTTAGTTCTATAACTGGTCGGACATCACGGATTTCATTTGCAACAAAACTTAGAAATACTAATTTTTTTAAATTACTAACTGGTGATAAGTCTGAAATATAATTCGCTTCTAAATCAAGCTTTTGTAAGTTTACTAAACTTGATAATGGAGTAATATCTTTTAACTCGTTGTTGGGTAAGTTTAAAATTTTCAACTGTGTCATCTTACTTAGAGGAGTAACATCTGTTATTTCATTTTTCCCTATCCATAGCTCTTGTAATTGATTCAATTGATCAATGCCTGATAAATCTTTCACTTTATTACGTGTTAATACTAAATCTTTTAACGGTAACGTATAAAGCGGTTTAATATCTTCAATTTGATTACCTGCTAAAGTTAAGTATGTTACATTTTTCAAATTGCTTAATGGAGCAACGTTCGTAATTTTATTATTTGCTAAATTCAAGTAATCTAGTTGTTCCATTTTCGCTAATGCTGTTACATCTTCTATTTGGTTGCCTGATAGAAATAAACTTTTTACATCTTTCATTTCAGTTAGTGGTGCAACGTTTGTAATTTTATTATTACTTAAATCAAGGGATTCTAAATTATCCATCTTAACAAGTGGCGTTACATCTGCAAATTCATTACCACGCAAAGCTAAATGATTTAATTGCTTTAAGTTCGCAAAGAACGACGGATCCTTTATCTTCGCATTCGCAACTGTTAAAGATTTTAAATTTGGCATATATTTTAATGCACTATAATCAAGTATCTCATTTGTATTTAAAAACAAATCCTTTACTTGTAATAAATCTTCTTTCGTAATTGGTGTATTTAAATCTTTTCTATTAAATACTTTTTTATTAACAAGCTCTCTTAATTTGTTATCTGTTATCATATTTTGATTATCAACTGGATTATCCGTTTCCGTATTTCCTGAATTAGAGTTATCATCTGGTTTCTCTGTTTCTTTGTTACCTACAGTTGGATCTTTAATTTCAAATTGAACTTGATATTTGTGATCATATCCAATAGCTGGAATAAGTATATGCATTTGCATATTGTGCTTCTTCTCAAACTCGCCAATTTCAAATTGAACTACCTTCGTTCCATTCTTCCTCTTATCTTCTGACAAAACCTTCACATCATGAAATACACCAGGCTGGTTTTTATCTTCTATTCTAAGATATTGAAAATAATCGCTATCTTGCATTGTTACAGTGACAATTTTTTTGCCAGCTGCAATCGTTACTTTAGGATCTTTTATATATTGAGAAACCATAGATGGCTCATCTTTTTGGTCCTTATATATTTTAATCTCAGTATCATACGTGCGATCACTCGCTGCTGCTACCGATTGATTTGCTTCAACTTTTAATGCCGCTAATGCTGGAGTAGAGTACGTAGCAAATGGAATCGCTAATGTTGTCGCTACTACTAGCGCCTTCATATAATTTTTTTTCAAAATAATATCCCCTATCATATATAATTTTCACAATTGATAACATTTATCAATTAATCACAATAAATGATAATGAATCTCATTATCATTGTCAATGAGAATATTACATTAAATTTATATTTTTAAAGGTACAAAATAAAAAGCCCTTTATTCAAAGGGCTTTTTTACCTATCGTATGAAGAATTTCACTTTTTTCCTTCTCATTGATGACACCTATTTTTTGCAAAATATTCGCGTACAATACAAGTTTATTATATATTCGTTCTGACATGTTCTCCCTTCTTTCCTTCGACCAACTTTTTTTGTATTGGTAAATTATATGAAGGAGGTGAGAAAATGTGTCCACTTTTTGCATAACTGCAAATCTTTTATTTTACGATTTACAGATAATAAAACTCCCTCCTAAAAATTAGGTGGGAGTTTATGTGCTTTCACTGTATTTAACAAACTGTCCACTGAATATTATGCTTCATAAGTTCTTCTTCAAAGCTATATGGCATTTTTTTATCACAAATTACGTGTTGAATACGCGAAATTGTTGCTATACGATAATTCCCTTTCACGCCTACCTTCGTATGATCACATAAAATATATGTTTTCTCAGCTAATTTCATCATCGCCTCTGACAATTTCGCTTTCTCTAATTCAAAGCTGGAAACTCCAAAACTAGGTAATAACCCATCAATCGAAACAAACGCTTTATGAAAATGGAATTGCTGTATGACTTGCTGAGAAATAGACCCTGATACACGCGAATGCTTTGGAGATACTTTTCCACCTATAAATAAAACTTCACCATGAAACATCTTTTTATTAATAGAAGAAATTAATTGTGTTGCGACTGGAAATGAACTTGTTACAATTGTTAAGTTCTTACGATGAACAAGGTATGGAACCATCTGAAGCGGTGTACTTCCATCATCAATTGCAATGACATCACCATCTTCTACAAATGTCGCTGCTTTATAACCAATTCTTTTCTTCTCTTCTATATGTAGCATTTCTCTTTCTAACATTGGTGCCTCTACTCCAGCGCCTGGAAGTTGAACAGCTCCACCATACACTTTTTTCAGCTTCTTTTCACGATCTAATTCTTCTAAATATCGACGAATCGTTTCTGTTGATACAGCAAATTCTCTCGCTAATTCTGAGACCTTTACTTTCCCTTTAAATTCTACCTTTTCAAGAATGGTTCGCTTTCTTTCTTCTCCTACTACAGACATAGCTTCACCTCATTTATATCTCCCTTATAAACTTCCTTACTTATACAAAGTTATAATTTTCTTTATAAGTAGAAACTTCTTCATGAATATGAATACCGCGCTTTGCTAGCTCATCAAAAATCAATTGTGGATTTTCAAAGGCTTCTTCAGGCGTAACAACACCCACCCTATTTACATTTCCATTTGCAATTAACTCTGTAGCAACCCCAAATGGAATACCGACGTTTCTCGTATACGCTCTTAATTTTTCCCATCCTACAACAGAACCATCAGATAACGGATGTGTATGATATAACACATGTCTTTGCTTCTCATTATTTTTCATACCTATTACTTCTACATGAAGTGCATAACCATAAAGCTCTGTTTCTTGACCTTCTTTCGATTGCAATAAATACTGCGAAATACAATCCATAATTCCTATTTCTTTCCCGTTTATTTCAATCTGATCATTACGCAATATGCCGTAATCATATAAAGCACGTACAAGTTGCATATTTTGCTTTGGCCAAGTTCCTCTCGTCTCTATCAGTTTGACACCTTTATTTTCTAGTGCCTTTGCTAACGTAATCGTTTCAGAATGCGGAATGATATACTGTGTTGCCTTACCATAAGGCGCTGGTAATTCTATTTCTCTCGGACGCGCAAACGGAAGTACTTGCTTAAATTCACCATCTTCATACACTATACGCGATGATAAATGTGGATCATATTCATATGTCGTTGTCTCTGTAATTGAAGCAGAAAAAGCAATCGGACGATACGAACCGTGACTTACACGGACGGACTCTACAGTATCCAGTTGATTTGCTGCATGCATTGCCATCATTTGCGTTACACCTGGCGTCATGCCAAATCCAGGTAAACATGTTTTTTCATTTTGAACAAATATAGCATGCGATTCATTTTCTTCACCAAATCCATTTAAGTTCACACCGTGACAGCCTGCTTCTGCAATACAGCGAGTCGACAATCCGTTTAGCTTTATCGTCGTACCGTCCATTACAATGTCATAACCTTTCATTTTTGCAACCGTATCCTCGTGATTCGTTACATCTACTTTTACAAAATCAACACGAGGATCGTTGAGCCATTCTACTACTTTACGGCCCTCTTCCTCGTTAAAATCGGCTACAGTAATCGTCTCAAAAGATGAAAATTGAACTAAATCCAAAATAGCTTCACGACAAATTTTACCTGCTCCACCTAAGCAAAATACTTTCACCCAATAACAGCTCCTTTAGCAATACAATCAACTAAGCGATTAATATCTTCTTCATGTACATCACCGATATTTCCAATGCGGAACGTATCTACTTTCGAAATTTTCCCAGGGTAAATAACAAATCCATAACGCTTTAATTCGTTATATAACTGTTGAAACTCAAACCCCTCTTTTGGATAAATGAAAGATGTAATAATAGGAGATTGATATTTCTTATCTACTAGTGGCTTAAATCCGATTTCTCCCATTCTATTCACTAGTAGTTTTTGATTGTTGTAATATCGATTGTAACGCGCTCTTACTCCACCTTCTTTTTCTAGCTCAAGTAGCGCTTGATAAAAAGCATGTACAACATGTGTAGGTGAAGTAAAACGCCATTTCCCATTTTGTTTTTCCATCGTTTCCCACTGATCATATAAATCAAGAGATAAAGAGCGTCCTTGCCCTTTACACTTCAATAATTCATCACGTTTTGCGATTACAAATCCGAATCCAGGAACCCCTTGAATACACTTATTTGCACTACTAATTAAAAAATCAATTTGTAAATCAGCAATGTCTATTTCAATCCCGCCGAAACTACTCATCGCATCAACAATTGTAACCTTTCCATACTGTTGTCCTAATTTACATACATCTACAATTGGATTTATAATTCCTGTCGTTGTTTCACAATGAACAACTGCAATATGCGTAATCTCTTTATCTTCTTGCAATAACTTTTCTACTTCTACAATATTAGTAGGTTCCCACTCTTCTGTTTGACTGATCACTACATCAATCTGTAACATCTCTGCCATTTGCACAATTCGCTTACCGTACGCACCATTTGTACAAACGAGAAGCTTCCCATTTGCTGGAATAACAGAACCAATTACTGCTTCAACTGAAAACGTACCGCTTCCTTGCATTAATACTGTTGTATATTTCTCTTCTTCCTTCGTCGCTAACGATACAAGTTTAGCTCTTACTTCTTGCACCATCGTATTATATTCATCATCCCACGTACACCAATCGTATAGCATAACTTCTTTTACTGATTTTGTTGTCGTTAATGGTCCTGGTGTTAATAATAAGTAGTGATTTTCATTCATGATCCCGTGCCCCTTTTATGAAATAATAAGTTCTTGTTTCTCGATATGTTCCATTACGTTTTCGAGCTCCTGCATCGTTTCAATCGTAAAATGAGCCCCATTTTCAACAAACCGATTACGAACTATTTCTATTTTTTCACGAAGCTCTACCAAATCCATACTCTCCACTTCCTCTTCCGTTAAACCAAGCTCACTACTTCCAAGAATTACACCAACTGTCCACATTCCAGCATTTCTACCTTCTTTCATATCTGATACTGTGTCCCCTACTTTTATCATATGGTTCATCGGATACACACCAAGTTCCATTGCATTTTTATAGCACATCCATGGGTATGGGCGGCCTGCTGGAACATCATCTGGCGTAACAAGAAAATCAGGTTTATATCCTTGTAACGCTGCTTCCTTTGCTACAATTTCCATCATTTCTCTCGTATAGCCCGTTGTTGAACCGATTTTAATGCCTCTCTCACGTAAAGAAGCGATTACTTCTTTTACCCCATCAATCGGCGTAGCATAACTTGGTAAAATAGAAAAGAGAATTTCTTCAAACTCTTCATACATCTCATGAATGTCTGCTTCTGTTGGTAATTGACCGAAGACACGCTTCCACTCATCCGCAATACGAGGCATTTCTGTTAGTGCCCTTACATGATCTATTTTTAATAATCCCATTGGCTTACGTGCTTCTTCTGCTGTAATTTCAACGCCGCGTTTTTGAAAAATCTTCATGAATACTTCTAGCGGTGCAAAACATCCGTAATCAACCGTCGTACCTGCCCAATCAAAAATAACTGCTTCAATTTTCATTCTGTCCATCACCCTTCTTACTTATCTTTTTTGCCATTGTGAAGTTCGGTTACGAAGTGCTTTCGTTCCCCATTCATATACAACTCTCACTACAATATTTGTAACAACAATAAGTACACTCATTGCAGCTGCTGGCGCTACATTTCCTGCATCATCCATATTTACGATTGATACGGCAGCTAGTTTAAAATCAGCTGCATATAGGAATACAACTGCCGATACAGTTACCATTGAATTTACGAAGTAGTACATTACCATTTCTAAAATTGCTGGTAAACACATTGGTACTGTTACTCGGAAGAATGTTTTATAAAACGGAATACCCATCGACTGCGAAACAAGCTCAAACTCTCGGTCTAATTTCTTTAAGGCAGTCGTTGCCGTGACAAATGTTACAGAATAAAAATGAATGATATTTACTAGTACTAATACAGCGATTGTTCCGTATAAAGAATGAAACGGATTCGTTACTGATAGTCCAAGAATTTGAATCGTTGGTTGACTAAAGAAAAAGACATATCCTAATCCGAGTACTAAACCTGGTATCGCTAACGGCACTATAGAGAAAAAGTAACCTGTTTTTCTGAAAAATTGTAGCTGGTCTATTTTCTCAATTGCATATGCGAATGCAAATGTTAAAATCGCCCCAATAACTGCTGTAACTGCTGAAACAATTACGCTATTTTTAAATGCTTCAAGTCCATCTCCTGTTAAACTTGAAAAATTAAAATGCTCAAATGTAAAACTCATATTATATGGCCATACTTTCACACTTGCAGCAATACCAACTGCAACAAATAATAGAATGATCATAAGTGTAATCACACTACAATATATGAATGAAATTACATCTCTTTTCTTATTAGCTATTATTCTGTACGGTACTGCTTTTGAAGATAAGAAATTCGCCTGCTTTCTTTGCGTAATACGATCAACTACAAATGCGAATATAGCTGGGATTAATAAAATCATTCCGACAGTTGCACCCATCGGCATATTTTGCTGTCCAATTACTTGTTTGTATACGTCAGTAGCAAGCACATTATATTGACCACCAACAATTTTTGGTGCCCCAAAATCAGTAAAACTAAGTGTAAACACAACAAACATTGCACTAATTAATCCGTACTTTACACTAGGTAAAGTAACCGTGAAAAATTGCTTTGTTTTACTCGCCCCTAACATATTAGAAGCTTCATATAAACGATAATCAGATCCTTGGAAGGCAATTAGCAATATAAGAAAGGCTTGCGGAAATGTATACATAACTTCAGCTATTACAATTCCTACTGGTCCATATAAAGGGATTTGTATACCTTCAAATAAACCAAACATTCCTTTCGTTACTAGCCCTTGATTACCAAATAAATATGTAAGTGCTATACCGTGCATCATCGTTGGTGCGAACAATGGTAATAACGCTACATACTGAAATACACGCTTTCCAAAAACATTCGTACGGGCAATTGCATATGCGTAAACGAATGCGATTGCAACTGAAATAATTGTTGTTGCGCCCGAAATCCATACTGTATTTTGTAAAGACTGAACTAAAGTTGGTGTTGTGAAATATTTACTGAAATTCGATAAACCAACGAAAATTCCATCTTTATTATAAAAAGCTTGTGTAAATAGTTGTAATAGCGGTAATACAAGTATGATAAGGAAAGAAAAAATCATACCGATAATTACGAGCCTTTGGATCCATTCCTCTTTCCCTATACTTCTCTTAATCTTTTTTTTCGTACTTTCTACCTTATAGTTTTCTAACATCTCCATCTATACAATGACCTTCTTTCCATATGACAACATATGATTTTCTGAGAAAGAGATTTGAATCGGCTTTCCTTTTCTAATAGCCGTTGCTTCTACTTCTGATGCTAATATATCCACTACAATTTTCTCATTATAAAGGTGTGTGTTTTCTTCTAAGACTCGCACTTCCGTCCGATATACAGATCCGCGAAATTCCATACTTTCCACAACTGATTTAATACCGTCCTTTTGTACAATTGTTACATGTTCAGGACGAATTGCATGTTCTTCGTTATTTTTCGAAAAGAAATTAATAGAACCAATAAAATCTGCCACAAACGGATTGGCTGGTCTTTGATAAATCTCCTCTGGTGTTCCAATCTGCATAATTTCCGCATGATTCATTACAACAATTTTATCAGCCATCGTTAATGCCTCTTCTTGATCATGCGTTACCATAATCGTCGTTACTCCTATTTTCTCTTGCAAATCACGCATTTCCCTACGTAATTTTTCACGCACTTTTGCATCTAAAGCTGATAACGGCTCATCGAGTAACAAAATATCTGGAGACAGAGCGAGCGCACGTGCAAGTGCTACTCGCTGCTGTTGTCCACCAGACATTTGAGCAGGATATTTATCTTTTACATTCAGCAAATCTACAAGTTTTAACGCATCTAGCGCTTTCTCTTTCACTTCTGCTTTCCCATATTTTTTTGTCTTTAAGCCGTATTCAATATTTTCAAGTGCTGTTAAATTCGGAAATAAAGCATACGATTGGAAAACCATTCCGAAGTTTCTCTTTCCAGGAGGCAATGCTGTAATATCTTTTCCATTCACAGCTATACTGCCAGTCGTTGGTTCCTCTAGTCCCGCTAAAATGCGAAGCAACGTCGTTTTCCCACAGCCACTTGGGCCTAATAAACAAACAAACTCATTTTTTTTCACAGTAAAAGAAATATCTTTTAACGCTGTAAATGCATCAAACTGTTTTTGAATGTGTTGAATTGATAAATATTCGCTCATTTTTCTCTCTCCCACTCACTTACTTTTTCGGTTCTGCTTTTTGGCCAAACTCTTTTTCCCATTTTTCTAAAATTTTGTCACGATTTTCTGCTGCCCATTTAAAGTCATTCTTTTTATATAATTTTTCCGTAACATCTTTCGGGAATCCCTCTGGAAGTTTATAGTCATTTTTAATTGTCGCAAATCCATTTTTCTCAAAGTATAACTTCATTACATCATCAGTAATTGCCCAATCTAAAAATGCTTGCGCTAATTTATCATTTTTCGCATTATCTTTCTTAATAAGTGCGTTCGCTTCTACTTCCCATCCTAATCCTTCTTTCGGCAGTACAACTTCAACTGGTGCACCTTTTTGTTTCTCTTTTAAAGCACTATAAACCATTGATACACCGACTGGATATTCACCTGCTCCTGCTAATTTCGCTGGTTTTGAACCTGAATGCGTATAACTTGCCATATTATCATGAAGTTTCTTCATGTAATCCCAGCCTTTATCTTCACCCATAATTTGTAGCCATGCAGAAACTGTTAAAAATCCTGTTCCAGATGATGCTGGATGTGGCATAACAAGTGTTCCTTTATACTCTGGTTTCGTTAAATCTTCATATGATTCTGGCATCGGTAAATTTTTCTTCTTTAACTCTTCTTTATTTACAGCAATCCCCGTCATAAATACAGTATTTCCTACCCATTTTTCAGGTTGCTTATCATCTTTAAATTGTGGAAGAACACGATCTGCTCCTTTTGGAGAGTATCCTTTTAACATATCTTTTTTATCTAAAGCTAATAGACTTGATGCCGCAGTTCCCCATACAACATCTGCTTGTGTATTTTTCCCTTCAGCTAGTAATTTCGCAGTAATAACTCCTGTTGAATCACGTACAATGTTCAATTTCACATCAGGATATTTCTTTTTAAAGGAATCAAGATAAATTGGTACAAGCTCTTCTTCAATGGCTGTGTAAACAGTTAATGATCCAGATAATTTGTCATCTTTCACTTTCGCTCCAGCACTTTCTTCTTTCTTTGCACCACACCCCATTAATAACGAAAATACCATTCCAGTCGCTACAGCTTTAAAGATTGTTTTTTTCACTGTTTCTCTCTCCTTTTACAAATCTTATGTACAACTCAAATATAAACAACTAGTGTAAAAGCAGTATTAAACCAACATTAATCTTTTGTTTGTTGTTTGTTTTTGTGTAATACGTTGCTACTTCTATGTTTTTTCGCATTTTTCTGCTAATAGAAAACACTAAATTTACAAATAATAAAAAAAACCTTTATAATCCCACAAAAAAATGAGGCGTTTGTAAAAAACGCCTCATTTTTGTTTCCCTTTTTTTGAATTACGATTAGCATACTTTGCGCTATTTTCTCCTTCATACTCTAATGCAAATTCTGCATCTGGTAAGCTTTCTTTCGGAGTTTTATTATTATTGATTGCCGCATTTTGTTTCACTTTTCTTTTTACCAATACATTCACCTGCTCTCAAGAAATCACTTTCTACTCTAGTTTGAAACAACTTAAAATAATTATTACTGGCAAGTGTTAACAAGTACATAAGAGGCGTTCGATGGAAATACTACATATGAAGAAACCATTATAAAAAGGAGCGATGATTTTGAAGAAAAAAGAAAAGATTCAATCACCGATTTTAGACGAAACGCTCCCGCATCAAATGAATTTTCCATCTTTTAAAGGAACAGGAAAAACGATGCAACAACCTTTTGTGAATCAATATGATGTTGTAATTGGAGACAGTAAATATAATTCCGAGAACAGTCCGCTTAACAATTGGAGTGATGAAGTAGATCCTGCCATTATGGCTGGCGATGAGTGGATCCATCCTACAAATGATATTGGCTGGATTTCAGAAGAAAATCAAGAATTGCTAAAAAACGAAGCGGATAATAAAAATGAAGCTTTTATGCATCCACAATTTGGCATTAACGACTAAAAAACCATTCTACCTAACGTAGGTAGAATGGTTTCATACTATCCAATAATAATCCGCTCTTTCGGGTATTTATAGCGAGGTGGTTGTTCCCTTCCACCACTAGCTAAAATAAATGTTAAAATGCCAACGCGTCCGATAAACATAAGCACAATAAGTACAAGTTTCCCAACAGTTGTTAAATCAGGCGTAACACCTGTTGATAGTCCCGTCGTTCCGAAAGCAGAACAAACTTCAACAATTAAGCTCATAAGCGGTACATTTTCCGTAATAGATAAAATGAATAGCGCAGTAGCACATAACAAAATCCCCATCGTCATAACGACAGATGCTTTCAGTACATCCTCTTCATGTAGCTGACGTTTGAAGACTCTAACTGTTCTACCGCCCCTTGCAAAGGTGTATAGTGACAATATACTAACAGCAAATGTTGTTGTACGTATTCCGCCCCCAACCGAACTTGGAGATGCCCCTATAAACATTAATATACTCATAAATAAAAGCGTCGGTTGTGACAATTCACGTATATCCATCGTAGCAAGTCCACCACTTCGCGTCGTCACAGATT
This sequence comes from Bacillus sp. BR3(2024), assembly GCF_039134555.1. Lineage (NCBI taxonomy): Bacteria > Bacillati > Bacillota > Bacilli > Caryophanales > Bacillaceae > Bacillus > Bacillus sp. BR3(2024). The sequence continues at coordinate 1,255,185 of NZ_CP152433.1, read as the reverse complement.
GGAATAATGTATAAAATACAGTTTCATGCCATGACTTTCCTACTAAAAAATGATTTCTCTCCAGTAAAAAAATCATAATTGTACCAACAACAACGAGTGCAAAAAATGTTGTTGTCGTCAATTTTGTAAATAATGAAAAACGGAATAATTGTTGTCTCCTTTTACTAAGGAATTGTTTCACTTCCATTAGCACAGGGAAACCAATCGCTCCCAAAATAATTAGTAACATATGAATCATTTGAACAATATAATCTTTTTTATACGGAATTAATGATTGTCCTGTTAAATCAAATCCGCCGTTCGTAGTCGCACTAACAGCTGCAAAGAAACCGTGAAAATAAGCTTCTTGCCAAGTCGGAAAGTAAAGTAAAAATCTTGTACCTAATAGGATTGCTCCAATAAGTTCTATTGAAATAATTACAATCAAAATAGAACGCATCAATTCTACAAGACCCGATAAATTCCCTTGATTATGGTCTGCCATAATTAATCTTCTTCTTTGCAAACCAATCTTTTTCCCCGTAATGATCCAAACAAATGTACCAAGCGCCATAATTCCTAAGCCGCCTAATTGTAGAATAAGGGCTAAAACAATAATTCCTGCTGTAGTAAACGTATCTGAAATCGTAATAACAGACAGTCCCGTAACGCTTACCGCACTAACCGATGTAAAAAGCGCATCTATAAATGTCCATTTCACACCAGGCTTCGTAACAAACGGCAAACTAAGCAATATCACCGATACAACTACTGCTAACAAATAAAACAAAACGATGAGTTGTACAGGACGTAATTTTTGTAAAAACTTTTTTATATCTCTCATTCCATCACTTCGCTACCTTTTTTCTATCGATTAAATAAAGAAAAATCTTTACTTTCTTTATTTGTAAATAACTGCTCAAATAATTTGGCAAAGACCATTCCATATACAGTTCCATTACCTCCATACGGCAATGCGTAAAACAAATTATGTATCTTTTCGTCTTCTTTTAAAATGGGGAGACCATCATGAGTACCACCAAATGCGGCTGCCCAATAGTAGTCTGCCTGTATATTTTTATACTGCGGGAACATCTCTTTTACAATATTAATAAGGATATCACGCTTATGCAATAATTTCGTATCACCAATTGTTTGAATTTGCAGCGCTTCATCTAATCCGCCTACTATAATGCGGCTTCGATACGTTCGAAAATATAAGTAGGGCCGTGCCGTTTCCCAAATTAACGATCGCTCATGCCAGCCTTCAAACTGATCTATTTCATTTGTTACAATTGCATAAGAGGTGTCTACTGTTGTATTTTTTCTTTCTTTCTTTCCAAAAAGCGCTTCATAACCTGTCGCCATAATAATATTCTTTGCTACAATTTGATTTCCTATTTTCGTGTAACAAATTAAATCATTTTTACGTTTTTTTATATGTATTGCCTCTGTATGTTCATATATATTAGCTCCCATTTGATTTGCTTTATGCAAAAGACTGTGCGCTAATAAATACGGATTCACCTCGGCATCACCGTGTGTATATAATGCCGCTTGTTTTATGAAAGGATAACGTTTCTTAATATCAGATTCTGTAAAATACTCAACAGGAAATCCATAATTCTGTAACGTATTGTACTCCTCTTGTAAAAATGAGACATCCTCACTTTTACTTGCATAATATAAACTACTTCTCGGAATAAAATAGGGATCAATATCGAGAGTAGGTACCACTTTCTCCATTGTCCGTAACGCTTCGTAACACAGTTTATATGCTCGTACCCCTTTTTCTTCACCAAATGTATGGATAAGTGAGGTTAACGATTTATCATGAAGAAACTGTAATACACCTACATTTGCAAATGTACTACCACATGCAATTTCTCTTTTTTCAATAAGCATTACACTCATACCTATTTTCGCTAAAGAATACGCTATATGGGCACCTGCTTCGCCACTTCCGACTACAAGCACATCACATATCATATCACTTCCTAACGGTGGATAACAAGGTACTGAAACTCCTGTATTCCAAAACAACTTACCTGTCATAAGTTTCATAATTATACTCCTAAAATATAAATTTCTCCTTTCTATGTTTTGTTATTTTTCATAAAAAAATCCAACTAACATAGGCTAGTTGGATTTTTTATTTTTAATTAGAACGCTCTTCAAGCCAATTTCCAATCGTCGGATATGTTTGTTTTACAGCTGTTCCACCGTAAACGATAGACATATGCCCTGTTGGTAAACATACATATTGTTTATCTGTACTAGAAATATGGTCTAGTAATGCTTCTACTTGACATGGCAAAGCGATATGATCACGTTTCCCGGAAATATTTAAGACATTCGCCTTAATATTTGCAAGATCTACCTTTTGTCCGCGAATAACGAGTTCACCCTTAACCAATTTATTATTTTGATAAAAATCACGAATCCACTGTCTGTATGATTCACCTGGGAACGGAATACCATCACCAACCCACTTTTGAACCAATCTCCAGCTTTCGACGAAGCGTTCATTCTCTGAACGATCTACTAGAGCAACATATGGACCAACAAAGTTCGTAATTGGCTTTAACATTTTGTTTCCGAAATCAATCATTTCTGGCGGAATATTTCCAAATGTATCAACCGCTTTATCTAAATTGAAGTATTTCTCATCTAATAAAGGACCATACAATCCTGTTTCAGAGAAATCAAAAGGACTTGTCATGAAAATTAAATTACGAATTGGCATGTGCGGATGAAGCGCTGCATAAATAGAAGTTAGCGTTCCACCCATGCAATAACCAAGTAAAGAAATCTCGTCCGATTTTGCAGTTCGCATTACTTTTTTTACTGCTTTTGCAATATAATCAAACACGAAATCATCAAATTTCAAATGACTATCTTCTAAACCAAATGTGCCCCAATCAAGCATATATACATCAAAACCACGATCCACTAGATATTCCACTAAACTATTTCCAGGAGTTAAATCCATAATATATGGTTTATTAATAAGAGCATATATTAACAGAATTGGAACTCTTTGTGTTTTTTCTTGTTTTGGAATGTAGCGATAAAGCTTCGTCTTATTCTTCGTCCAAATAACCTCTTTCGGCGTTAATCCGACTTGCGGCTCTGGTTCACGTAATAAAATTTCACTCGCCCTTTTCACTCGGCGGTATGCTTTTCGGTACTCTTCTGGGTATAGCTCTAATTGCTTTTCCCATTCTGTTGCGAATGTAGTCATTTTTCTATCTCCTTTTTGGTCGATTTCCTTCTTAAAAAAAAAGAAGTGCATTCCTGCTATGGATATGCACTTTTTTCTTGCTTCATTACATATATAATCCGCCGTTAATGTTTAATTGTTGACCTGTGATATACGCACCGTCACGGCATAGGTATACTACACCTTTTGCAATTTCATCAGCTTGACCAAAACGTTTTTTCGGGATTTTTGCAACGATTTTTTGACGTACTTCTTCTGGTACTTCTGCTACCATTTCAGTATCAATAAATCCTGGGCAAATAGCATTTACAGTGACATTTGTTTTTGCAAGTTCTAACGCTAATGATTTTGTAAATCCTAACATACCCGCTTTTGCTGCTGAGTAGTTTGTTTGGCCAAATCCACCTGCTTGACCAATAATAGAAGAAATGCTAATAATTCTTCCTTCTTCTGCTTCCGTTATGTATGGAAGAACCGCACTTGTCGTATTAAATACGCTGCTTAAATTCACGTCAATTACGCGCTCCCAATCTTCACGATTTAACTTTTTGAATGTACGGTCTCTTGTAATACCAGCATTATTAACAAGAATATCAACTTTACCAAAATGATTCACAGTTTCTTCTACAAGTCGGTTTGCATCTTCTACTTTAGAAACATCCGCTTGCACTGCATAAACGTCATGTCCGTCTTTTCCTAATTCATTTACTAAATTTTCAGCTGCTTCTTTACTGCTATTATAGTTAATAACTACTTTCGCTCCCTCTTGTGCTAATGCTACTGTAATTGCTTTTCCAATTCCTTTTGCTCCACCTGTTACGATTGCTACTTTTCCATTTAATTGAACCATTTCTTTTCCCCCTTAAATGAATTTGTGAACGATTGTTATGAATCATTTTGGTACTCATACTATAGAGTCCATATATAATTATGTTTCGCTGTTTATACGTGAAAAGAGATTCTCCCTCTCTCTTTTATCTGTTATAAACAAGCGCTTTTATCATTTTTTATTTTCTGGTTTATTCGCAGGCTTTACCTCTTCTTTTACAGGTACTTGTAGTTTAGCTAGTACTGCATTTTGCTTTTCTAGCAATTCTAAAATTTGATCTACTTTTGTTTCAAGCGTACGAATATCTTGTTTTACTTTCGTTACATCACGCTTTAATGTAGGAGCTTGCCCTAAAGAATCTACTTTCTCCTCTAGAAACTCCTCAATGTTATCTACTTTATTTTCTAAGTTAATAACAAGCGTAGCCACTCTTGCGATATCCTCTTTCGTCGGCACATTTACTTGTTCTAAATAGTTTTTTGTCGTATCATTTAATGCTTTTTGATAAAACAAATTCAAATCTAGAACGCTGCCCATCCAAGCAGAATATTCTTCTGTTTTAATTGTTTCATTGAGCGCTTTTCCCCAAAATGTTTCGGTTTGTTCATAAGCATTTTTCCATGCTTGTAGTGGATCGAATTTTTGATCAATCACTTTACCTACACTCCCTTTTTCGTTTTTGAAACAATTCAACCTATTCACTATTTTCTAATATTCTGAATAAAACTTCAAGTCTATATTTTATTTTTTCTATTTTCTAACAAATGTGTTGACTTTAAAAACAGATAGGTGTAAATTGCACTTATAAGCAAAAAATTCCATCTAACTGATTCATGAGGTGATGCACAATCATGCTACAAAATGAACCAGAACAACGCGAAAGTTTGGAGAGCAACCAAGCGAAACAACCAAACTCCATGCCAAAAAACTTCTTAGTTCCCTTCTTACTTCTCTGTCTAAAAGACTGGAGTCTTCATGGTTACAAACTTATTCAAATGCTAATGGATATCGGCTTTTCTTCTGTTGACCAAGGTAATGTTTATAGAACACTACGCAAATTAGAAAAAGAAAACCTTATTTCTTCTACTTGGGATACAAGCGATGGAGGGCCGGCAAAAAGAATTTATTCTTTAACTGAATATGGAGAGCAATATTTAACAACATGTGCGACTTCTTTTGAACATTATCAAAATATGTTGCGAACGTTTTTCACGTTATACACCAATGCATTCTTTCCATTTTCTACTTCTCCAGAAAAGGATGAAACGGATTCTTCATCTTCACCTGGTGGTACAGCAGAGTAATCTGCGTTCACAATATGCAAAAAAACATTTGGGGGTCAAACAATGGAAACTAAACCATACGAATTAGTCGATGCATTTTGGAAAAACTGGTCTCAATCACTTTCCCTTTTCTCTTCAGCTGGGAAGCAATTAGAGCAACTTACTTTAGAAACATTAAAACAACAACAAGACGCTTTGCATAAATTAACATCAGGAGTAGATGAACTAGAAAAAGAACTACAACAACTCACTGCTCAGTTCAATAACCAATATACAGATTACGTGAAACAATTAACTGGAAACTCCTTAAATGATCAAATTAACGAGTGGCAGGACAAATGGAAGGAACTTTCTGCTCATATGCATCAGCTTACTGTTTCTCCTACAAAAACATCATTGTCAATTCTTACCCAAACAAGCGGCCAATTTGAAGAAACAACAAAACAATTTATTGAGCAACAACAATTACAACGTGAAGAGGCTCAAAAACAGTTAGAGGGTTTTTTGGAAGAGTTCAAGTCAAAACAGTTGGAACTCGCAAAAAAGTTCGAGGAAAACTCAAAAAATCTATTTACTTCCATCAAGTAAGAAAAATGTGGGAGCTAACCGCAGCACAAACAAAACTCTTTCTTCCTCCTACTACATCAAGATGGCTAACATTTTTCGATATGGAAAAGAAGGAGGACAAAATGAATCCATTTCAAGAAGCACAAACTGTTCCGGAGCTTCGCTATGATGAGATTCAAGTCGGTGATCAAGCATCCCTTACAAAAACAATTACAGATGAAGATGTTATCAATTTTGCAAAATTGACTGGGGATGTGAATCCTATTCACATTTTAGATTCTTTTGCAAAAACGACAATGTTTAAAGAACGTATTGCTCACGGTATGCTCGTTTCGAGTTTTATTTCTACCATCCTTGGAACGAAACTCCCAGGCAAAAATACGATTTATTTATCCCAAAATGTTTCATTCCGTGCCCCTGTCAAAATCGGTGATACACTTCGCGTTGTGGCAGAGGTTATTAAGAAGCGTGATGATAAAAAAATCATTACGCTGCAAACAAACATATATAATCAATCAGATGATATTGTCGTGGAAGGAACAGCGACAATACTAAAAAAAGAGTAGCAAATTTGCTACTCTTTTTTCTATCCAAGAACTTCTAATCGCACCGATTACTTCCGCGTATGAGTACGTCGTTTCCACATAAAATAACGTTACCAGTTTAGATAAGAACTTAGCTGAACTGGACTACTCATAAGGATGTGTATCAACATGGTAAAAACAAACAAATTATTAGTTCCAGGTGCAGAACAAGCACTTGAACAATTTAAATATGAAATTGCACAAGAATTTGGTGTAAGCTTAGGATCTAATACAGCATCTCGTTCTAACGGTTCAGTTGGCGGTGAAGTAACAAAACGTCTTGTTGCTTTAGCTCAACAACAATTACGTGGATAATAATATAACATATGGCTTAGAGGCAGATATTCTCTGCCTCTTTCTATTTTCAACATACATAATGGTGCTTTTTCACATACTAATCAAAACGAAAGGAGCGATCTGTAAAATGAAACGGATTAATATTAGCATGAGCCCTCCCCGCGTTCTTACTTTGTCTTTTCTTGTATTATCAGTTGTCGGCACATGTTTATTAAAACTACCCATTGCTACGACAACTTCCATTTCATGGCTCGATGCCTTATTTACAACCGTTTCCGCTTGTACTGTTACTGGACTTGGTGTTGTAGATACTGGAAAAGTATTTACTTTGTTTGGACAATGTGTCATTTTAACGCTTATACAAGTTGGCGGGCTTGGCATTATGAGCTTTGCTGTCTTAATTGCGATTATGCTCGGAAGAAAAATCGGTCTTCAAAATCGAATTTTACTGCAACAAGCATTAAATCAAACGAATATCGGCGGCATCATCCGTCTTGCCAAAGCATTATTTTTATTCTCTTTTACAGTCGAATGTATCGCTACTATAATTCTTTCTTTTGAATGGGTACCAAAATATGGGGTTATGAAAGGGATCTATTATAGTTTTTTCCATTCAATCTCAGCCTTTAACAATGCTGGCTTTTCTGTGTGGAGCGATAATTTAATGTCCCATTCTCATAGCATTCTTGTCAATCTCGTCATTTCCTCTCTCATCATCTTAGGTGGAATTGGTTTTACAGTAATCGTAGACATAAAAAGAAAGAAAAACTTTAAAAACCTTACACTACATTCAAAACTTATGCTCTCTTCTACTCTAATCGTCAACATTATTGCTACCCTTTTTATTTTTATATTCGAGTTCCATAACTCCCTTTCTATGAGAGGTTTTACCCCATTTGAAGAAGGATTGGCCTCTTATTTTCAAGCAATTTCAACGCGAACTGCCGGGTTTAATACTGTTGATATTTCTACATTGTCAAAACCTTCTCTCCTATTAATGATGCTCCTTATGTTTATTGGTGCTGGTAGCGCTTCAACTGGTGGTGGGATTAAGTTAACAACATTTTTAATCATATTTTTTGGCGTATTTAAATTTTTACAAGAACAAGAGGATATTGTCGTATTTAAAAAATCCATTAAAGATACTCTCATTGTCAAATCATTAACCATTACTATTATTTCCATTTCATTTATCTTTTTTGCTATTTTAATTTTGAGTATTACTGAGCGAGTTCCTCTATTGATGAGTGCTTTCGAAGTATTTTCAGCATTTGGGACTGTTGGCCTCAGTATGAATTTAACACCCCACTTAACTATAATCGGAAAAGCTATTATTATCTTTATGATGTTTTTCGGGAAAATGGGTCCTTTAACATTGGCTTTTTCATTTGCTCGTAAAAAGAACCTGAAAATAAAATATCCGAATGAAGATATTTTAACAGGTTGACAACCGTATAAATTATCCATATAATGAGAATACAATAACATATCTCCAAAGGGGAGTAGCGTCCAAGAATATTTCTTGGAAACAAAGTCGTCATTACGTAGAACTTAGTTCTTCCGGCTTTGTTGGCATTTTTTATTACATATGTCTAGCAAGACCTTTGCCTATTAACGGCAGAGGTCTTTTTTGCATTCACTTCCAGATTTTTCCAAAGTTAATAGGCAGGAGTATGGGGAAACTAAATAGTGGGGAAATTCTTCACTTATTTAGAACTTATAGAAATGAGAGGAGAATGTACATGGATGTATCATTATTATTGGAGTATGGTTGGGTATTACTCATCCTAATTGCACTTGAAGGGATTTTAGCGGCTGATAACGCTCTTGTTCTTGCAATTATGGTAAAACATTTACCAGAAGAAAAACGAAAGAAAGCACTATTTTATGGATTAGCGGGGGCATTTGTTTTCCGATTTGGATCGTTATTTATGATTTCGTTCTTAGTCGATGTATGGCAAGTGCAAGCAATCGGTGCCATCTACCTTATGTTTATCGCTGGTAATCACTTATTTAAAACATATGTTAAAAAGAATACAGATGAAGAAACAGAAGAAAAAGAAGCAAAGAAAAAACAAGAGAACTTTTGGTGGACTGTATTTAAAGTTGAGGTTGCTGATATCGCCTTCGCAGTTGATTCAATTTTAGCTGCTGTTGCACTAGCAATGACTTTACCAAAAACAGGATTAGGTACAATTGGTAGTCTTGATACTGGGCAATTCGCTGTTATCTTTGTAGGTGGACTTATCGGATTAATCATTATGCGATTTGCAGCAACTGCTTTCGTACAAATCTTAAAACGTAAACCAGGACTTGAAACCGCAGCATTCTTAATTGTAGGTTGGGTTGGTGTGAAGCTAGCAGTTTATACATTAGCACACCCTGCATTAAATGTAATTCCACATTCATTCCCAGAATCCACTCCGTGGAAGCTTACATTCTGGATTGTATTAGTCGGAATCGCAGTTGGTGGTTGGTTCTTCTCAAAAGAAGTAGAAGTAAAAGTAGAAAAGAATTTAGACGAAAAAGCGCTGTAATTACAGCGCTTTTTCTTTTTTCTTTCTTCCTCTCAATGTCCAGAAAAAATTACATTATACTACCTTTTGTAAACGTTTTCTTAATGTATGTATGTCCTTTTTGTGAAACATTGCACAAACTTATTGAAAGTGAGAACAATTCCATGTACTTTATTCATATAAGGAGTATTTATAGAAGATTTACTAAAGGAGCGTATTACTCATGCTAGAACAAGGACTAGATTATGTTGTCAAACTGGCTAAAAGCAAAAAGAAAATACTAGATACAAACCCAATGCAATATTTCATTCGTGCTGCACTTGCTGGTATTTATATCGGTTTTATTATTGTACTATGTTTTAAATTAGGTAACTTTTTTCACATTGCAGATTCACCAGCAACTTATTTAGCTGCTTCTATGTTTTTCGGGATTGCTCTCGTACTTATTATATATGGCGGTGCTGAATTGTTTACTGGGAACACAATGTACTTTACTGTAGCAACTTTAAGAAAAGAAACAACGATTTCTGATACACTACGTAACTGGGTTGCTTGTTATGCAGGTAACTTAGCCGGCGCGTTATTCTTTGCCTTACTATTTTACGCAACTGGAATTTTTGAAGCAATTGATCACGGTCACTTAATGAATAAAGTCGTTGAAGGAAAGATGAACACACCTACAGTGCAGTTATTCTTTAAAGCCATTTTATGTAACTGGCTCGTATGTCTTGCTTGTTTCTTACCTTCTCAGGTTAAAGGTGACACAGCAAAAATAATAGTCATGATGCTACTTGTTTTCACATTCTTCTTATCTGGTTACGAACATAGTATTGCAAACTTATCACTCTTTGCTTTATCTTTAGTTTCACCGCATCCTGAGACAATTTCTTTTTCAGGTGCTATTCATAACTTAATTCCTGTTACAATCGGTAACATTATTGGCGGATCAGTATTTGTCGGTATGGTATACCACTACTTAACAAAGAAAACACCTGAAGTTCAACAGGAAGAAACTGAAATCGCAGTAGCTCAACAAGAAGAGATTATTCCTTTACAAGCACATATGAAACACTAAAAACTCCAAAGTTTTACTTTGGAGTTTTTAGCTTCCCACGTATTTAACAACAAGGTGAGGATTAATTTCTCCTTCTTCCTTTCCCTTATCCATTCTCTGTTTCATCTTGTGCATACCGATGACATCATTCGTATGAAGGTGAATTTCATTTACATATAATCCCTCTGTACAAAAAGCTTCTACAAAATCTAGTCCATTTTTTGCTCCCCAGCCCATATTATAATCAAGGGAAAGAATATTCACATCATAATCCCGAACCATTTGCAAGGCACATTCTACTGTAGTTGCGGACACATACCCGAACGGGCAACTTCTTTGATCATCCATATATACGTTCATTTTCGATTCCCTCTCTAATTTGAATAAACAGCTAATACATAGCACATTGCCCCAAGACTAATAAAAGGACCAAATGGAATTGGCTTTCGTACTTCTATACGTTTTAATCCGATACCAATCCCGAAAAAACAAAGACTAAAACAAGATGCTAAAAATAAAACGATAAAAACTCCCTTCACTCCTACTATAAAACCAAGTAACGAAAGTAGTTTTATATCTCCTCCGCCAAGCCCTTCTGGATATATCTTTTGCATGCAATATAACAAAAGGAATATAACACCACTACCAACTATACTATCTGTCCAAGTAACTAATTGTACAAAAACACTTTCGAGAATGAGTAAAACCGCAAACGAAATTAAAATACAATCAGGAATTAACATATATAAGTAATCTGTAACTGAAATAATAAGAAGTAGCGAAAAAAGGGATAAAATGATAATAAGTTCTCGTTCTATTCCAATCATATACACGGTAAGAAGAAATATACTTCCTGTTATACATTCAAATGCTACATATATAATTGGAATTTTCCTCTTACAATTCGTACAACAGCCTCTTTGTATATAAAATGAAATGATGGGGATTAGTTCTTTTGGCCTTAGCACATATTTGCAATAATAACAATGTGAACGCGGGGTAATAATAGACGCACCTAATGGAACCCTCACCGCAACTAACATAAAAAAAGAACCAAACACCATCCCTGCTAACAGTGCATATAAATAAGTGAACATCCCTTCCTCTCCTTTCCCAAAAAACATAGCAAAAAAAGGAGAGAACTTCTACTTCATATTATCCTTTATTCTACTAAAAAAGCAGGCCATTTTCCGGCCTGCTTTCCCCTCTTTTATACGATGAAATATACTGCTTTTAATGGTCCATGTACTCCGACAACAAGATTCATCTCAATGTCAGCCGAGTTACTTGGCCCTGTAATAAAGTTAATACAAGATGCCGCTGTCTCCCCATTTTCTACGCGTGAGTTCATATCCTGAACTGCTTGTGTAATACGAGGCACAAGTGTTTCACGTGGAATAATAGCAAAATATACAGTCGGTAAAAAGTGTAAAGAACGTCCCTGCCCTTTATGACTTTGTACAACAATTGTACCAGATTCGGCTAATGTATAATCACTAAATGCAATACCAATATTCGCTTTTTCAGCTAAACGCATATTTTCGTCTTTTCTCTCTGGATCCCATACGTTTACTTCAACGTCTCGCTTTGGAAGTTCTTCTTTAAATAAAGATGTTAAACCATATGCATCAAAACGATCATCTGCTGATAATAAAATAGGTCCCCCGCCGTTTTCCATGATTACTTTTTGAAGGTCTTCACCTAAACGGTCATTTGTCGTTTCTACTACAGTTGTATGAATGTTTGTACATTGCTTTTTAAACACTTCTAGTAATTCTTCTTGTGAATAATCTTTTAACGTTTCTATATTCACATTACTTTTCCATACTGGACGCTCTACACCTTCTGTTTTACGTGCGCGCCCAAGTTCTTTTGCAATGTTATCTAGAAAGGCATCACGGTTTTGAATTAATCCTGTCATTATTTATCCCCGCCTTTCTTATGATCTTTATACCAATCACGGAATCGTTCTTTACTTGGAGCTGGGAATTCACGAATATCCGTCCAGTTTTTAAGTGGTCCAACACCTTTTGATACACGATTACCAGATGTAAATGGACTCATTGCCGCTGGTGCCATTTTTGAACCCATTTTATATAAAGCAGCTGAAGAAGCACCCATACTAAACATTTTCATCGCTAGTTTTTCTGCAAGTGGTGCACGACCTTCTTGCTCAACGATGACTTGACGATGTTTTAATAATAAATCATGCAATGGAATTTTTACTGGACAAGCTTCTGTACATGCTCCGCATAAACTAGATGCATAAGGAAGCTCTTTGTAATCATCATATCTACCTAGAAGCGGTGTTAATACCGCACCGATTGGTCCTGAGTAAATCGATCCATATGAATGTCCACCAACGTGACGATATACAGGACATACGTTAACACAAGCAGCGCAACGAATACATTGTAATACGGAACGGAATTCAGATCCAAGAATTTGAGAGCGACCATTATCAACAACCACTAAATGGAATTCTTCAGGTCCATCAACTTCCTCTTCTTGAATTGGTCCTGCTACTGTTACATAACTTGTTAATTTTTGACCTACTGCACTACGACATAGTAAACCAACTAAAACATCTAATTCTTCCATTGTCGGAACCATACGTTCCATACCCATTACCGCAATTTGTGTTTTAGGAATTGACATAACAAGATCTGCATTACCTTCATTCGTTACTAAACAAAGAGATCCAGTATTTGCAACAGCAAAGTTACAACCAGTTACACCAATTTCTGCATCCATAAATTTCTCACGAAGTTGTTTACGAACAAACTTTGTCATTTCATATGGGTCATCAGAATTTTCATAGCCTAGCTTTTCTTTAAATACATCGCGAATTTGCGTTCTATTTTTATGAAGTGCAGGTGCAATAATATGTGAAGGTGGATCGTTATCTACTTGCAAAATATACTCTCCTAAGTCACTCTCTAACACTTCACAGCCAATCTCTTCAAGCGCATGGTTCATACTAATTTCTTCTGTTACCATCGACTTTGATTTTACTACTTTTTTCGCTTGTTTCTTTTTGGCAACGTCTTGAATATACTTTGCAGCTTCCTCTTTCGTCTTCGCAAAGTACACGTGTCCGCCTCTTTTTGATACATTTTCACTTAACTGCATTAAGTAATAATCCAGATTTTCTAACGTATGTTGACGAATTTGTTCACCTAGTTCACGCCACTCTTCCCAGTTTCCTAATTCATCTGCAGCTTTTAAGCGATTCGTATATAAACGCGTTTGTGCAGAAGATACTGCTCCGCGCATAAACGAATCTTGAATTCCATCACCAACGCGATCATTAAATTTTTTCTCACTGATTTTCATAGACATAGCTTATGTTCCCCCTTCATGAGCGACTATTCAGTACCTCAGCAATATGCATTACTTTTACTTCTTTTCCTAAACGCTCAATACGTCCGCCAATGTTTAACAAACACCCACAATCTGCACCGATTAAATAATCTGCACCTGTTTCCATGACACTATCTACTTTTTCGTCTACCATTTGCTCAGAAATTGGAGTCATCTTAACTGAAAACGTTCCCCCAAACCCGCAACAATTTTGCACGTTTGGCAAATCTCTCACAGTTAATCCTTTTACATTTGATAATAAAATTCCTGGTGCTTCTTTTACTCCAAGCATACGCGTCATATGACATGATTTATGAATAGTAGCTATCCCTGGTAAACTTGCACCAACATCTGTAACTTTTAAAACATCTACAATAAACTGTGTAAATTCATAAGTTTTATCAGCAACTTTTTGTGCACGTTTAGCCCACTTTGGATCATCTTTGAAAACATGCGGATACTCATGAAACATTGTCGCACAAGAACCAGATGGCGTAACAATATATTCTGCATCTTCGAAAGTTTCAATCATATGTTTCATCGCTTCTTTTGCTGCTTCTACATGGCCGCTATTATAAGCAGGCTGACCACAACAAACTTGTGCTTCTGGAAATTCAATTTCACAACCTAAACGCTCCAACACTTCAACTGTTGCTTTGCCGACATTTGTTTCAAACATATCGACTAAACAAGTAACAAATAAAGTAACTTTCATAACTATTACTCCCCCTTTTTACAACTTCACCAACAAACATATGGTCATCAGATGATTTAGTAGAGAAGAAATAGGCTCAACCATGGCCTATCCTCTCCCTCTTCTAAAGAAAACGCTTACTTAATCTTTCTCTATTTTATCAGAAAATTAAATTTTTAAAAGATTAAATTACGAATTTATATCGTTTTTACCTGTGACAATATGTTCTACATTTGTTAAATGATCTAGCATTGCTTGCTGCGCTAATTCTACATCTTGTTTTAACACCGCATCATATATAACTTGATGCTCTTCTATAAGTCGTTCTGATGTCGTTTGTTCACCATATAAAATAATGCGTCTTGATTCACCAATTGTTTCAGCAATCATCTCTGAAACATGATTCATGAGTTCAAGCAAAATGTTATTATGCGAAGACTCTGCAATTCCCATATGAAATTGAAAATCGGCTTTTTCGCCAGCCTTTTCATCTCCAATGCTCTTTGCCATTTCATCTAACCAATGTTTCATATTTTGTAAATTATCTTCCGTACGTTTTGCCGCCGCTACTCGAACTGCCCCCACTTCAAGCACCTTTCGTACTTCTAATAAATTCAAAATATCTTCTTTCTTCATTAATAATCTATTGTTTAATGATTTCGTTAATGAAGAAGAATCGAAGTTCTTCACATATGTACCTTCTCCTTGTTTCATCTCAATTAAGCCCATCGCTCTTAGCGCACTTAGCGCTTCACGAACAGCAGATCTGCCAACTTGAAACTGCTCAGCTAATTGATGCACAGGGAGTAGTTTGTCACCAGGTTTTAACGTACCATTTTTAATCATTGTTAAAATAGCTTCAGATACTTCTTCGTAAATTTTTTTCGGTTTAATAGATTTGTACTCCAGTTAAATCACCTCAGTATCTTCCAAACAACAATTGAAACGATTTATAAGAACTTTGCATCATAACTATTTTAGACCGAATTGATAAGAAGTACAAATGTTTTGTTCATAAAATAGTCAAATTTTCGATATTTATTACATATTAATTTATATTTTTACGTATAAAGTGAAACTTTAATCAGTGGGGGTTTTGTTCATCGCCCACTGATTATTAGCCCTCACGAATCGGACTTTTACGGGCAGCAGGGCCTCCACCTAACTTCTTTGCTTCCGTTGAATTTTGAGGTGAGGGTCTTACTGCCCGGCGAATAGCGGGATAAATATTTTCTTCAATATAAAGAACATGTCCTAAAAATTAGAACATGCTCCCCTCATCCTGTACATTCAGTTTAATAATAACCGTTGTTCCCTTATCTTTTTCACTTTCAATTTTCCACTGTCCACCATGTATATGAACAATTTGTTTCACAATAGCAAGGCCTAAACCTGTTCCACCGTGTTGACGACTTCTCGCTTTATCAACTCGGTAAAAGCGTTCTCCAAGATTCTCCAAATGTTCTATATCAATACCAATTCCTGTATCTTTTATTTTTAATTCACAGTAATCATCGATTTGCTCTAAAGTTATAACGATATTTCCTTTTTGATTTGTATACCGTATCGCATTATCTAACACATTATGAAGCACTTGTTGCATACGATCTTCATCAATCATGACAATGACCTCTGGATTTAAATTAGTTGAAATATGAATTTCCTTTTCTATAAACTTAATCTCATACGTATCTAATACGTCTTCAATCAGCTGTGAAAAAACGATAGGTTGCTTCTTTAACGGAAAGTGCTCACCTTCTAATTGTGCTAAGTCTAACAAGTCATGAACGAGACGCTGCATACGACCTGCTTCTTTATGAATTAGCTGCGTTACTTTTTCCTGCTGCGGTCCCTTTGCAACACCATCTAAAATAGCCTCGCTATACCCTTTTATATAACTAAGTGGTGTTCTAAGTTCATGCGAAACATTTGCTAAAAATTCCTTACGCTTTACATCTTCTGTTTCTAATGAATTTGCCATTTTATTAAATGCTTTTCCTAATCGTCCAATTTCATCCTCTGAAGAAACTGTAATCCGCTCCGAAAAATCTCCCGTAGCCAAATGATTTGCAACCCGCTCCATTTGCGAAAGTGGCTTCGTAATTGCAATTATAATTTTCCTTCCAACCCATATCGTAATTAAAATCATAGCAATTGCTAACGGTGCTAAAATAAGACCCATATCATAGATTAAATCTTTTATACTTTTTAAAGGAATATACGAATAGACAATTCCGACTAATTTTTTATTTTCCAATACAGGGATGACAACCCCCATAATATTACGGTCAAAATGTTCTTCATATCCTATTTTTGTCACAGTTTTCCCGTCTAATAGCGTTTGCCTATCTCCTTCACTTATAAGAGAATGATGATGCACATCAAAAGGCAAACATGCGCTTAAATCACGCGGATTAGACACGAAAATAACGTCTGAACTAGATATTTGATCAAACGATCTTACTTTCTCTTCAAAAGTTGATATTCCTTCACGCTTATCATATTGAGCAGCAAGACTTTTTCCTTCCATTACTAACGAAGCTTTTAAATTATCAACGTATAATTTTTCATACGAGTATAAAGATACGAAATAAAGAAAGGACACTGTTACACATACTGCACATACTACTGTAAGCCAAAGTTTTTGTACCATCGTAAACATACGTTACACCTCAAATTTATAGCCTACACCCCAAACAGTTTGAATGTAGTTTCCACTTTCTCCAAGCTTCAAGCGCATCGTTTTCACATGCGTATCTACCGTTCTTGTACTTCCGGCATAATCATATCCCCATACCTTTTCAAGTAATTGCTCCCGGCTAAATACTTGTCCTGTATGTTGGCAAAGAAAATATAATAAATCAAACTCTTTTACAGTAAGAGAAATCGACTCACCATCCGCCTCTATTCGTCTACTTTTTTCATTGATAAGAATTGGTCCAAATTGAATCTCTTCTTGCTGTTCTTGCTTTGTATATCTTCTTAGCACAGCTTCCATACGGGCAACCAATTCACCAGGACTAAACGGTTTTACAATATAGTCATCTGCTCCCATACGTAAGCCGTTCACCCTATTCCACTCTTCACCTTTTGCCGTTAAAAATATAATCGGCACATCTGACGTTTTTCTAATTTCTTTACAAACTGAAAGTCCATCCATTTCTGGCATCATTATATCTAATACAACGAAATCATAATGATCCGTTTCTAGTTTTTTAAGAGCCTCTTTTCCATTCTCAGCTTCTCCCCACTCATATCCAAAGTTATCCAAATACATTCCAACAAGCTGTCTCATATCACTTTCATCATCTACAACTAGCACTCTATATTTATTCATTGTCCTTCCCTTCCCTCTCTATGAGTTGAAACGGTCCTTTTCCGACTTTAATTGTTTGTTTTATTTTCAAATTCTTCATATCTATAACGCACACTTCATCACTATCATAACTGGCTACATACCCTTCTGCTCCGCTCTCAAAAAATGCAAATGGATTCGACCCTACTTCTACAGAAGCTATTTCTTTATATGTTCTAATATCAAACTTTCTAAGTGTATTCGACCCATGACTGAGTGCATATA
This sequence comes from Bacillus sp. BR3(2024), assembly GCF_039134555.1. Taxonomy (NCBI): domain Bacteria; kingdom Bacillati; phylum Bacillota; class Bacilli; order Caryophanales; family Bacillaceae; genus Bacillus; species Bacillus sp. BR3(2024). The sequence continues at coordinate 1,237,216 of NZ_CP152433.1, read as the reverse complement.
CGTACTTACTATCCCTCGTTATATTCACAGGCATAAATGGAGCGTGTAAAGAACGCACCATTTCTCCACTCTGTAAAGAATACACTAACACTTTCTCATTTACTTGATTTCCATCACCATGTCCGCCAATCCATATTTCTTTCCCATCAGGACTAATCGTCGCTCCTGTTGATGCTGGCGGAATCATAAAGGATTGAATAACTTCTTTTTTCTTCGTATCAATTGTCGTTAGTTTCGTATCATAAAAGTTTAGTACAGATAACCGATTCTGATACTCTACCATCGTTATAGGCCCTTTTCCTGTTGAAACATTTCCTGTCTCTTTCCCATTTATCGTAAAGAACCTTACCTTTTGAACATTTTGATCAGCAGCAAATAATTGTTTTTTATCTGCTGATACGACCACATTTACAATGCCCTTTCCAGTTTTATATTTTCCCACTTGCCTTCCTTCCGCTAGTGAATATACATACATATATTCTAATTGCTTACCGTATACAAGTATTTCATCGCCATTTGGAAGCAGTGTGATTCCGGCCATTGGCTCATTTAGTTCCCATGTCGTAATTAACTTTTTATCTTTTTTATCAATAAAACTAATGCTGCCTTCTTTTATATTCGTAGTTATAATAACATTTTTATCTTTAGCAATTGGTGTATATGAACTTCCTTGACACCCTACTAATAGAAATAAAAAACAGAGAAGAAAAACATACTTTCTCAAAAGATTCCCTCCATCTTCGGATGATTTCGTTATAATTGTAAAATAACAAATAAATGTGTGGAAAGTGTGAAATTTCCCTTTCTTACTCAATTTACATATATAATGTACAACAAATAGAATTTGAGGTGTGTCAATTATGCTATTTCCTGATTTAGCGAATAAAATTGTACGAGAAGTACGCAGACTAATTACAGAAAATATTATTATCATTAATATAGAAGGCGTTATTATCGCAAGTACAGATACAGAAAGAATTGGTCAATTTCATGAAGGTGCACTCCGCTGTGCCAAACAAAAGAAAACCGTCATCATTACAAAAGAAGATGAAAGGCAATTGCAAGGTGTAAAGGCTGGGATGAATCTTCCTTTATTATTTCATGATGAAGTAATTGGTGTCATTGGAATTACAGGAGAACCTGAAAATATTTCACGCTACGGAGAAATATTGCGTAAGATGACCGAATTATTAATTCATGAAAACTACTTTTTAGAGCAACTAGAACTTGAGCACCGTTCTTATGAAGCTTTTGTCTTTGATTGGCTTCAAAATACAGAGTGGTCTCCAAGTTTTCTTGATCGCGCCAAAACACTTGGTATTGATTTATATAAGAAAAAACAACTTATTTTGTTTTCTATTGGCAAAAATGACACGATGCTCCAGCGTAAAATATGGCAACACATACGTAATATTTTAACAAAAGAGCATCTATTTGTTCGCTGGGGAAATGATCGTTTTATTTTATTTACAGCGATGAGCTCCAAAGAACAAACTTATCAATTTTTAAAACGGTTAAAACAAGACTGCGAAACTTTATTTTCTATTCCTTTATATATAGGGATTGGACAAACAGTTACCCCAAACAATATGAGCATATGTTACGAACAAGCATTACGCGCTCTTTCTGTATCATTGGAAACGAAAAAAATTGTATTTAATGAAGATTTACGTTTAGAAATGTGTTTACAAGATATTTCTGTCGAAACGCGTGAACAATTTCTAGAGCGTACCATCGAAAACTTATTATCATTTCCTGAGCTTATGCAAACTTTACGCTTATTTATCGATTATAACCAATCTTATAAACAGACGGCTAAACAATTACATATACACATTAACACATTACATTACAGGCTAAAAAAGATTGAAGAACATACAGGACTTGATCCAAAACAATTCAAAGACTTAAACGTTTTGTACTTCGCACTTCTCCTATTAGATAATTATACAAAAAAGAATGATAAAACAGATTAATCTTTAGATGATTATACATAGAAAGAATCCCTCGACTTTTTTATCATTATAATGAAAGCACTGTTACCACGTTGTTTATTATAACTAAACACGTTAACAGTTTGAGGGGGATTTCCAATGTTAGAAAAACAAATTATTCATTCATTCGTATCTATTGTTGGCGAAGATAATGTAGATACATCCAATATGGGGCGTTTAACTTATAGTTATGATGCCACTCCAAACTTCCAAGCAATGCCTGATGCAGTCATTGCTCCTCGTAATACAAATGAAGTAGCTGAAGTGTTAAAAGTATGTAACACTCACAAAATCCCTGTGTATGTGCGCGGGTCTGGAACAAACCTTTGCGCAGGAACATGTCCACTTGAAGGCGGTATCGTCCTTATTTTCCGCCATATGAACAATATTTTAGAAATTGATGAAGAAAACTTAACAATTACTGTACAAGCTGGTGTCATTACACTTGATATTATTAAAGCGGTAGAAGAAAAAGGTTTATTTTATCCACCAGATCCAAGCTCGATGAAAATTTCTACAATCGGCGGTAATATTAATGAAAACTCAGGTGGATTACGCGGTTTGAAATATGGCGTAACACGTGATTATGTAATGGGGCTTGAACTTGTCTTACCAAATGGCGATATTATTCGCACTGGTGGTAAATTAGCAAAAGATGTAGCTGGTTACGATTTAACTCGTTTATTTATCGGTTCTGAAGGAACACTTGGCGTGGTAACAGAAGCTATATTAAAACTTGTTCCTATGCCTGAAACAAAGAAAACAATGCTTGCACTATATGAAGATATTAATGAAGCTGCACATGCTGTTTCTTCTATTATTGCAAATAAAATCATTCCAGCAACACTGGAGTTTTTAGACCAACCGACAATTGAAGTAGTAGAAGAGTTTGCACAAATCGGTTTACCTACAGATGTAAAAGCAATTTTATTAATCGAACAAGACGGTCCGCCCGAAGTAGTCAATCGAGATATTGAAAAAATGGCTAACGTTTGTCACTCTATGAATGCGGTTGATGTTCGCGTTGCAAAAGGTGAAACAGAAGCAGATGCGCTTCGTACCGCTCGCCGTAGTGCTCTATCAGCGCTCGCACGATTAAAACCTACTACAATATTAGAAGATGCGACTGTACCACGTTCACAAATCGCTCCGATGGTTGAAGCTATTAATGCCATTGCAAAAAAATATAATATTCCTATTTGTACGTTTGGACATGCTGGTGATGGTAATTTACATCCAACTTGTATGACAGACGCTCGTAATGCAGAAGAAATGCACCGAGCTGAGCAAGCTTTTGCTGAAATATTTGCGAAAGCAATTGAACTTGGTGGCACAATTACTGGTGAACATGGTGTTGGTGCAATGAAAGCTCCATATTTAGAAATGAAATTAGGTAAAGAAGGTATTGCAGCTATGCAAGGAATAAAGCAAGCTTTCGATCCAAATAACATTATGAATCCTGGAAAAATGTTCGCGAAAGACACTCGAAAAAGAGTGGTGGTTGAGCGATGACCACATTAAATAAAGAAAATATTCAAAAAGAATTTAAAGAACGATTAAGTGAAGATGAATTACTAAACTGTATGCGATGCGGTTTTTGTTTACCTACTTGTCCTACCTACATTCAATCCGGATATAAAGAGTCACATTCACCGCGCGGACGTATTGCATTAATGAAAGCAGTCGTTGATGGTTTAATCGAACCAGATGAAGATGTTGAACATACATTAAACGTTTGTCTTGGTTGCCGTGCTTGTGAGCCTGTTTGTCCATCTGGTGTAAATTATGGACATTTATTAGAAGAAGCTCGTGATATTATTAATCAAAATAAAAAATTCTCAGTGCCAGTGAAAGCTGTTCGAAAAGTCGTTTTTGAAGGATTATTCCCCCATCAAAATCGAATGAGAACATTAACTGGACTAATCGGATTTTATCAACGTTCTGGTTTACAAACGCTAACACATAAAACAGGGATTATGAAGTTATTCCCTGAAACCCTTGCAACGATGGATCTCGTTTTACCAAAAGTCCCTAAAATGAAAGCGATGAAAGATCGTCCTTCATTTTTACCTGCAGAAAGTACAAAGAAAAAACAAGTTGCATTCTTTACAGGCTGCTTAATGGATACGATGTTTTTAGAAACAAATAATGCAACGATGAAACTTCTTCAATTAGCTGGTTGTGATATCGTTATTCCGAAAACACAAAGTTGCTGCGGTGCATTGCATGGACATGCTGGTGAAAAGAGTGGAGCAAAAGAATTAGCAAAGCGAAATATAAAAGCATTCGAAAATTTAAACATCGACTATATTATTACGAATGCAGGTGGTTGCGGGGCTTATCTTGTAGATTATGATTATCTTTTAAAGGATGATCCGGATTGGGCTGAACGTGCTAAGCAGTTTGTTTCTAAAATTAAAGATATTACTGCTATACTAGTAGAATTAGACTTCCATAAGCGAACTGACTTACGACTCACGCCGCAGGTTATTACGTATCAAGACTCTTGTCATTTACGCAATGTTATGCGCACATCTTCTGAACCTCGTATGTTACTAGAGGCTATCCAAGGTGCAACATATCGAGAAATGAAAGATGCCGACCGCTGCTGTGGCTCTGCTGGTATTTACAATATTGTTCATTCAGAGTTATCAATGGAATTTCTAGATTACAAAATGGACCGTGTGCATAAAACAGAAGCAGCAACCATTGTTACTGCAAATCCAGGTTGTTTATTACAAATGAAATTGGGCATTGAGCGAGAAGGGCTTTCTCATAAAATGAGAGGAATTCACATTGTGGATTTATTATTAGAAGCAATTGAAACTAACTCGTAATAACTCGTAACATACGTAATAATAGGAAAACGGCTATCTCCTTCGTCTATGTAAAGAGATAGCCGCTTTTTTGTCTGCTACAACATTAAAAATATGTTACTTTATTATAAAAAAGAACAACAGAAACATTACAGTTTTGTAAAAATCAATCCATTATATTCCTCAAAAAATCGTTCAAACCATTGATACAATAGGATTCTTCATTTTCTATTTAGGTAACTTTATCCAAAAATCCCCTCTTAAAACCAAGTATAAAAACACTATAAATTCCTTTTATACTCTATATTTCTCTTATTTTTACTCCCTTCTTCTCTTAGGATAAATTAGGTAATTTTAAAGTCTATGAATTTTTTTCCATCTTTTTTCTCGCAAATTGTATGCTACGATGAATTTGTCAGTCAGACAGGCTGTCAAAAACAAATCGTGTGAAAACAAATTAAAACTTTATATAGGGGGACACACATCATGAAAAAGCGTGTTTTATTATCTGTAGCTGCTGCAACAGCTCTTACTTTAGGAGTATCTTCTCTAGATGCACAAGCTGCAACAGTACAACCATCTAACGTAAAGGTTCAAAATATTCAGCATTCAAAAGTAATGATGAAACAAATGAGCCAACAAGAATTACAAGCATTCTTACAATCTATGGGAGTTGAATCATTAGCACAATGGCAACAAGGAAACTTCCAACCAAACTGCTTCATTCCTGATCAACAACCTACTGAAAATGTTGTAACTGAGCAACCAACAGCTAAGCCAGAAACTCAAAAGCCAGTTGAGCAAAAACCTGCCGAGCAAAAGCCTGCTGAAGAAGTTCAAAAACCAGAAGCTCAAAAGCCTGCTGAAAACAACAATACTCAAAAACCAGCTGAGCAAAAACCAGCTGAGCAAAAGCCTGCTGAAGAAGCAAAATCTTTAAGCGAGTTTGAACAACGTGTTGTTGAATTAACAAACGCTGAGCGTGCAAAACAAGGCTTACCAGCACTAAAAATCGATACTGAATTAAGTAAAGTAGCACGTATTAAGTCTGAAGATATGCAAAAAAACAACTACTTTGATCATAACAGCCCTACATACGGGTCTCCGTTTGACATGATGAAGAAATTTGGTATTTCTTATACATCTGCAGGTGAAAACATCGCTCAAGGTCAACGTACACCTGAAGAAGTAGTACAAGCTTGGATGAACAGCGCTGGACACCGTGCAAACATCTTAAATAACGGCTTCACTCACATCGGTGTTGGTTATGTAGAAAGCGGCAACTACTGGACACAACAATTTATTACGAAGTAAATAGATTAAAAGAGTCTTCTCATAATGAGAAGACTCTTTTTTAAGTTTCATAGCTTTCTATTATGTATGAATAGAAAATATATAACATAAACAACATAGATCCACAGCTTATTACACTAAGCAATACATAAAATCCCCACTCTAAGTTCAAAAACAATGAAAACAATATGCCACATGCCATCACTTGAAAAATCCGTCTACTCACTAAACAAATTTTTTGTAATTTAATTGGATCTTTTTCTTTTTCTTTGCCTTTTATTTTCTTAAATTCTTTACTCAGCATAAAAAGAAACATACTAATCCCAATCGTTAATCCTGTTTGAAAGGATATCAAATCCCCAAAATTAATAAAGAGGATAAGCGTATGAATAAACAACATAAATAACGTAATTTTCTTTATAAATCCGCCTATAATACCATGCTCTCTTTCATTAAACTTAAATATATTATGTGAAATAATATACAAAAATCCATATGAAAAAATAATAAAACAGGGAATAAATGCTACAACGACTTGTTTACTCATAAACTCGTTTGGCTGACCATTTACATTCCAATGTACTGCCATACGATTTGGTAAATAGGGATAGAGAAATAGAGTAAGTAAAAGACAAGCGAAAAATATTCCCAGTACATACTTATATTTAATCAAGTGATTCTCACCTCTCTTTTCTCTTAACGGCTTCGCTTCTTTTAGAGAAATCCCTGCAAAAATCTACTTTTTTCAAGTTAAAACTTATACTTTACGCATTTTCTTTTTGAAATTCTTTTATTTTATTATTTAACTTTGTAGGAAACGGCACATCAACTTCAATCGCTTCTTTCGTAATTGGATGCAAGAAATTTATCTTCATCGCATGCAATGCTTGACTGGACATATATTTTGTTTGTCCACCATATAATACATCCCCAACTAATGGATTACCATTATGACTCATATGAACACGAATTTGATGTGTTCTACCCGTTTCTAATTGTAACGTTACGAAAGTCGTGTTTTGCTTCTTAAAATACTTTTCTACTTTATAATATGTGATAGCTTGGTCACCTTTTGGAGAAATACGACGCCTTGTAGCATGATGGCGATCCCTTCCGATAGCAGCATCAATCTTTCCTTTTTTCTTCTTTACTTTCCCTTCAACGAGCGCTGCGTACGTTCTTTTAATTTTTCTTTCCATTAATAAGCGATCCATAATTGAACCAGCAATTCTATGCTTAGCAAACACGACACCACCTGTCGTATCTTTATCTAAACGATGAATATGACGCACCTTCGTCTCTAAACCTTGCATTTGAAAATGAAAAGCAACAAGATTTGCAAGCGTCCCGGTTCCACCTTTTTCAGCAGGGTGCGTGTCCATTTGCTCTGGTTTATTTACGATAAGTACGTGATCATCTTCGTATACTACATGTAATTCACCATATTCTGGATCTACACCGTACTCTTCCTCCGCAAACATATGGACTTGTAACTTATCGTTCTCTTTTAAAAGCTCATTCCATCTTCTTTGTTCCCCGTTAACCGTAACACCTTTTTCCATACGAAGCTGATGTAATAGCTTTTTCGGTATTTCCCATTCTACTTTTAATACCGATTCAATACTTATACCATTCCATTTAGCTGGAACGGTAATTTCACACCATTCACCCTTTTTCTTTGTTTCCATACTGTTTATCACCTTATTTCTATTGATTCTCTCATTGTAACGGAAAACACACTTTGATGCACCGTCAAAAATAGAGGACAGTCTTATAATAGACTGCCCCTCAAGCTCTAAGTCTTTTCATTTCTAACAATACTTCTTCAGCTTTTTGTTCATACGATAAATCTTTAAAGAAATCCGCCAACCTTTTATAATCATTGTAAGCATCTAATAAATCGTCCATCTTTTCTATTTTCATCACTTGTTGTTTTTGTTTCATTTTTACTGGATAGCGATAACCTGATACTTCTTGTATTTTGTAATACTCATCCTCTACTTGAACGACCTTTACAAGTTCTTCCTCTTCTGCATCCATCGTATATCCGTCAAATTCTCTAAGTAGTTCATAAATGATATGAGTCCATTCATCTTTTGGATAAAACCCTTTTTCTAACCGATAACCGACAATGCGATACATATGCCCATCGTTCTCGGCAAACTGTACTGTATCATTTAACTTAAACTTAAAATAACGAAACATTGCCTTCACCTACTTATTATGTAATGTTCTTATCACATACTATTTGCAAAATGTAGGCTTTGCTATTCATAAAAAATGCTCATCATATTGATGAGCATTTTTTATGATGCTTTTTCTCTTTTTTTTCGAAATGGTAACCACCAGTTCCAGTCTCCAAATAACTTCATTAAGCTTGGTACGAGCATAAGACGAATAATTGTTGCATCAAGAAATATTGCTAATGCAACGCCAAGACCCATCTGCTTTACTGGTAAAATATCAGTAAATGCGAATGCACCAGTTACAACAATCATTATTAAAGCAGCTGATGTAATAATTCTACTTGTTGAAACGAGCCCTTCTAACGTTGCTTGATCGTTATCTCCTGTTTCTTCATAGAGCTCATGAATACGTGAAATAAGAAATACTTCATAATCCATACTAAGCCCAAATACGAGGCCAAAAATGAAGATTGGTAAGACAAACAGAACCGGACTTGCTTCTAAACCGAAATGACCACCTTCAAATAACCAAACAACAATTCCAATGGTTGCACTTAAACTAAGTATATTCATAACAATTGCCTTAATTGGAATGAGTATAGATCGGAATGCAAATAATAATATAACAAAGGTCGATCCAAATATAACAGACATACCAATTACAACTTTATCTTTAATTTCATCTTCTAATTCTTGTTGAAACGTCGTCATTCCGCCTAGATAATACGTAACATCCGTTTCTTTATAGTTCTTTTTAAAGTCACGTACCCACTGTTTTGCAGTCTCTGTACGTGGTTTTGTTTTCAAAAAGATTTCTATCGTCGTCTTATTCCCTTGCGTGTATGCTTCAAATACAGGAGTTAGTTTCGCTGATTCTGGCGACTGCAACATTCCAACAACTTGATCTGCTTTCATTCCAGTTAACCCGTCGTATAAACTTCTTACTTCATGTACTTTCTTATCATCTTTTAACTTTTGAACGACTTCTTCTATCTTTTGTAGACTTTCTTTTTCTTTCATATCTTTTTTCGTCTCTACAACTAATGTAACATCAGCGTGTGTTTTGACAGTTTCATTAAATGCTTCTTCATACTTTTCATATGCAATCCTTGTATCACTCTTTTCAGGTAAAGCTTCAACACCAGGGAACTGCAAATTAGCTGTACGTAACGGTAATAAGCAAATAACAATAAATGTTGTAACAACAATAATCATTGCAATTGGATGTTTCATCACAAATCGTGCAAATTTACGCCATGCTTTTGCCGGCGTATGTGCTACTTGATTCTTTTTTAATATTCTTTTACCGATTAACGATAATAGTGCTGGAAGAAGTGTGAATGAGAATAAAATACTCATAATGACAACAATCATTCCGCTAATCGCGACAGATTGAATATAATCTATCTTAAAGAAAAACAAACCGGATAACCCAACAAATACGCATAATCCTGAAAATACAATCGCACGTCCTGCCGTTTGATATGTAATTGCTATCGCTTCTTTTACCGTTCGTTTAGCAACTTCCTCTCGAAAACGGTTCACAAATAATAGCGCAAAATCAATAGATAATGCAAGTCCAATCATCGGTGCAACGTTTAACACGAAAATAGATAGTTCTTTATCAACACCGATGAAATACAATATACCCATCGTACTAATAACACTAAGCGCCCCATTCAAAATCGGTAAAATTGATGCCAAAAGACTACCAAACGAAAATAGTAATACAAGAAACGCAATTGGTAATCCAATCATCTCTGCTACTTTTAAATCATTTTGCGTTCTTTCATTAATCTCTTTATTAATTTTCGGAAACCCTGTAGGTGTTACTTTTAATGCTATATTACTTTCTTTCTCAATCTCATCAGCAAATTGTAATGTCTTTTCCATTCGTTCCTTATTTGTTTTCCCGGAAAATAAAATTGTCGCATAGCCGATGTCATCTTGTAGCATTTCTTTATTTTGGATTGGGTGATGGAAAGATTCATAGTTCTCTTTCTCTTGAACATTCTTTACAATTTCATTTATTCGCTTTTTAAATTCCTCATGCGAAGCATCTTTATTTTTCTCAAAAACGAGCAGCAGAGTATCTTGAGACTTCTTAAAATCTTTATCTAAAATTTCTTTTGTTTTTTGATAGTCGCCTTCCGTTTGGAAACCGTCACCACCTAATACTCCCGGTAGCTTTGGAGCAAAAATCCCAAGTGCGATTGCGAGCAACAGTAACGCTACAATTACTGTATAACGAAACTGATACAAAAAGGCTCCTAACTTCCCCCACTTATCAACTTTATGTACATTTGTCTTCACACATTTTCACCTACTTTACATAATTCAATTGTCACTTATACTGTATCACATCTTGATATAAACAAAAAACGTCTGGAAAAACTATAATAATAGTTTTTCCAGACGTTTTTCTATCTCTCTTTATTAAGCCCTAATCTCTCAGTAAGTAAACGATGGTAGTAAATCGCGATAATTAACAAAATACCACCTACGCAGTAACCAGCTAAAATATCAGTTGGGTAATGTACATTTAAAATGACTCTACTTAATCCAATCGACAGAATTACTATCCCCATCAAAATCGTTGTGACACATTTCCCAGCTACGCTTTTCAAATTAGCAGCAATGATATAAGTAAGAAATCCAAATGTCATAATCGATAACATTGCATGTCCACTAGGAAAACTATACCCAAGTGCATCTAGCGCTTCATTTAATGACGGACGTTCTCTCTTTACAATCTCTTTTATCCCTTTATTCACAAGATGTGTTATTAAAATTCCCATTGGATATACAATCATCGCAGCATAATAACGCTTCTTCCAAAAAACAAGCAAACTTATAACGAGCGTAGCGACTATCCCAATTGCTGATCCCAATTTTGTAAAGTACGAGAAAAATGTAAGAGAACTTTCCGTTTGTAGCCCTCTTACTAATCCACGGACATATGTATCCATCACTGTAACGCCACCTGCATGTACGCGCCAAGCAACAATACCAAATACAGCAAATAACAAACCGATACACATTACCTCATACTGATGTAACTTCTTCTTCAAACGATTTCCTCCTACTATGAAAAAATGCGATTTCTACTTTAGAAACCGCATTTCCTTGCTTATTTACCTTTTGTTTTTAGCTCTGTCCAGTAACGATCATAGTCTTTTAACTTATCGTCTACATCAACAAGCCATTCTGTACGATCTAACTCTTCTTTCGTTAAGAAAATCATGTGATTATCACGGTATTCTTTACTATGAAGAGGATGAGCTTTTTCATTTGGATTACTGTAACCAATTGACTCGTAGTTTTTCACACTTACTTTTTCATCTAGTAAGTAGTTCATAAATTTCTCAGCAAGCTCTTTATGTTTTGCACCTTTTGGAATTGCTAACGTATCAGCCCAAATTGTGCCGCCTTCTTTTGGTACAACATATTCTACATCTTTATTATCTTTTGCGATAAATGCTGCATCTCCAGACCAAACTGTTCCGATCCAAGCATCTTCTGTAATGAATTTTTGTTTAATGTTATCTGTATCAAATGCTAATAAGTTTGGAAGCAGCTTCTTTAAATCATCTGCTGCTGTCTTTAATTGTGCATCGTCTTTCGTACTGTTTGAGAACCCGTGCTTCTTAAGACCCACTCCTAATACTTCACGAGAATCGTTCAGTAACGTTACATGTCCTTTATATTTCTCATTCCATAAGTCCGCCCAGCTTGTAGGTGCTTCTTTCACATACTTTTTATTATATGCAATCCCTGTTACACCCCAAGTGTACACTAAAGAATATTTATTCTCTGGATCAAACGCAGGTGTTTTAAAATTAGAAACCATATTTTCGATATTCGGGATATTCTTTTTATCTAACGGAGCTAATAAGTCCATTTTCGCCATTGTTTTAACCATGTAATCCGACGGCTGAATTAAGTCATACTTTGCGCCACCAGCTTGTAATTTCGCAAGCATTTCTTCATTACTTGCGTACTTGTCATAGTTAATTTTCACATTATACTTCTTTTCAAAATCTTTTAGCACTTGCTCATCAAAATTGTCAGCCCAACTATAAATATTTAATTCTTCTTTCTTTTCACCACAACCAGCAAGCACACCAGCAACAAGGCTAAAGCTAATTGCTGCGCCAGCTATTCTTTTCATTAATTTCATCGGTTTATTACCCCCTTGTACTTTCTATATCGTTCGTATTATAAAGGAAGGTGTCCTCCAGAGTTTTCTTCACCATCTGCACCTTTGTTCCGGAAGATTTCAGATAAAACCATTAATCCTACGATAGCAACAATTAAAATTGTAGAAAGAGCATTAATTTCTGGTGATACTCCGCGCTTAACCATACTGTAGATGTATAGTGGCAATGTTGTTGATCCTGGTCCTGATACGAAGAAACTAATTACAAAATCATCAATTGATAATGTGAATGTTAATAATGCTGCCGAAATAACTCCCGGTGCAATTGCTGGGAACGTTACATAACGAAACGTTTGCCAAGGCGTTGCTCCTAGATCATTTGCAGCTTCTTCTAAGTCACGTCCCATACTTGAAAGACGCGCAGCTAAAATAACAACAACAAACGAAATACTAAATGTAATATGTGCAATAATAATCGTTGTTTGTCCAAGTTCCATTCCTAACTGACTGAAAAGAATTAGTAAAGATAATCCCATTAAAATATCAGGAATTAAAATTGGTAAATATACAAGGCCATTAATAGCCCCTTCGAAACGATATTTATAACGATGCAAAGCAATTGCAAAGAATACACCAAGTACTGTTGTCACAATCGTTGTTATAACTGCAATCGTAATACTATTTACAAATGCATCAATAACATCTTGTTTTTGAAATAAATCTGTATACCAATGGAATGTAAAACCTTCCCACTCCGCATTAATGCGAGAGTCGTTGAAAGAATAGACCATTAAAACCATCATTGGAAAATACAAGAATAACAAAATCAACCAAGAATAAGAAACTAAAAACTTCTTCATCTTTGCCTATTCCCCTCCGTTCTCATTATATTTATATACTTTCGTTGCACGATAATATAAGTAAATTAACAGAACAGAGAATAGAACAACGATAATCGATAACGCAGATCCAAACGGCCAGTCACGTGCACCTAAGAATTGATTTTGAATAACGTTTCCGATTAATGCTACTTTCGATCCGCCCATCACGTCTGATACAACAAACATTCCGATAGAAGAAACGAATACTAAAATAGAACCAGTCGCAATTCCTGACATCGTCATCGGCACTGTTATATTCCAAAATGCCTTTATTGGTGTTGCTCCTAAATCATAAGCCGCTTCTAGCTTACGCTTATCCAGCTGCTCAATTGCTGCATACACTGGTAAAATCATAAATGGTAATAAAGAATAGACCATTCCGAGTATTACAGAAGGAGTATTATATAATAAATTTAACGGTTCACTAATAATGCCAAGCTTTAATAACAACGTATTCACAAGACCTTGTGAACGTAAAATAACAATCCATGCGTATGAACGAACAAGAAAGTTAATCCAAAACGGGATCGTTGCCAATAATAAAAGAATAGAGCGGTATTTGCGGTCAACAATTGTAATTGTATACGCAAACGGATAACCAATTAATAAACATATTACTGTTGTAATAACTGCGATCTTAACAGTTTCCCATAACGTTCCTAAGTACAATGGATCAAATACACGGGATATATTCTCCAGCGTAAATTGCATTTCTACTGTCCCGTAAGCTCCGCGCTGCATGAAGGCGAATCCTAATACGAATACGAGCGGGATTAGGAAGAAAATTAGCAGCCACGCGACTGTAGGTAGTGCGAGTAATTTCCCTTTTTTCAATTTAAGGTCACCTCGTCCTCTTGCTCCCAGCCTACATATACATTATCTCCAATGCTCCACTGCACTGCCTCTTCAGCAGTTTGATATGCCATTAGTAATTCTGATGTTTTCTCATCACGTACATAAAGCTTCTCCATATTTCCGACAAACTCAATATCTTCAATATGTCCAAGATGGTATTCTTTTAAAATTGGTTCTTCAACCGAACGTACTTTTACATTTTCAGGGCGAATTGCTACATAGCCTTCCCCGTTCTTCACAATATTATTTTCACCGATGAATGTCGCAACGAACAATGTTTTCGGCTTATTATAAATTTCTTTCGGCGTTCCGATTTGTTCGATATGTCCTTTATTCATAACGACAATACGATCGCTCATGCTCATTGCTTCTTCTTGATCGTGCGTTACGTATATGAACGTAATTCCTAAATTACGTTGTAAGTTTTTCAATTCACGTTGCAAGTCTTTTCGTAACTTAAAGTCAAGCGCTCCAAGTGGCTCATCTAATAGTAATACACGCGGATTATTTACAATCGCTCTTGCAATCGCAACACGCTGCTGTTGTCCACCAGAAAGCTTCGCAGGTTTACGATTACGGAACTCAAGTAACTGCGTTAAACGCATTGCCTCTTCAGCACGCTCTTTCTGCTCTGCTGCTGATACTTTCTGCATTTTCATACCAAAACAAATATTCTTCTCTACTGTCATATGTGGGAATAGTGCGTAATGTTGGAACACTAGGTTCATATGACGCTTATATGGCGGCAAATCGTTAATTCTTTCATCATCTAATAAAAGATTCCCTTTAGTTGGAGTTTCAAATCCTGCGATCATACGAAGTAAAGTCGTTTTCCCGCAGCCACTCGGCCCTAAAATTGTTAAAAACTCTCCCTCTTTAATATCTAAAGAAAGAGGTGGGATAATCACTTGATTTCCAAAATGTTTTTCAACTGCTTCAACTTTAATAATCTTTTTCATTTTCCCGTCCTATCTACCTTAAATTTTAAATTTTTATATTCATGAATAAATATTTATGTTCTATAGACTATTTTTTGTTTCGATCCAAACAAAAATGGTTATTTAACAAGCGTTCGTTTCTATTCTTTATGTAGTATGTTTGATTCATTTTCGCATGATACATAACGTCGAACAGAAAAACCCCTTCCATTGCGAAGGGGCTATTATCATACGGCTACGCCTACTGATAAACACCATCATCATTTTAACAACTTTCGTATGAATTTTAAAGCACTTTTTGTAGAAGAGTAACGAATTTTCATGTCGAATGCTGTAGATTGGGCTAAAATGCTTTTATAATGTGAAAAAGTCCGAAAACTTTCTTTCCCATGATAACCCCCTAATCCACTACTTCCAACACCCCCAAAAGGTAAATATGGCGTGGCAAGATGATAAACAACATCATTAATACAGCCTCCACCATATGAAATATTACTCGTCACTTTCTTTTGTACTTCTTTATCTTCAGAAAATACATATAACGCTAACGGCTTCGGATGTTGCTGGATTGTGCCAATTACATCTTCTATGTTGTCGTACTCTATGATTGGTAAAATCGGACCAAAAATTTCATCTTCCATAACAGTATCTTTCCATGTAATATCCGCTAGTACTGTCGGTTCAATATGTAATGTATCTTTCTTATAGTTTCCACCAATTACGACTTGACCATCTTGTAAAAATCCACATAATCGTTCAAAATGACGCTCACTTACAATACGCACATAATTTTCATTTTGCAAAGGTTCTTTACTATACTGCTCTATAATTTCATGTCGCAGTGCCTCAATTAGCTTTTCTTTCACGGAAGAATGCACATACATATAATCTGGCGCTACACACGTCTGCCCTGCATTTAAAAACTTACCCCAAACAATTCTTCTTGCTGTCATCTCTATCTTTGCATCTTTATGTACAATACAAGGACTTTTCCCGCCAAGTTCTAAAGTGAGCGGCGTCAACTGTTTCGCTGCTGCTTCCATTACAACTTTTCCAACGCCAACACTACCAGTAAAGAAAATATAATCAAATGGTTCCCTCAGCAAAGATGTACTCTCTTCAACGCCACCTTCTACTACCGCTACAAGCTCTTCTGGGAATAATTCATCTAACATTCTCTTAAGCACTTTTGAAACGCTTGGTGTTAACTCTGACGGCTTTAAAACGATTGTATTTCCAGCTGCCAGTGCTCCTACAAGTGGTGCAATTGCTAATTGAAAAGGATAGTTCCACGGTGCAATAATAAGCGTCACACCATACGGTTCTGGCACTACTTTTCCTTTTGATCCAAAATGAGTAAGTGCTGTTCGAACTCGTTTCGGTTTACTCCACGATGAAATATGTTTCAATTGAAAGGAAATTTCTTTTAATACATATCCAACTTCCGTTGTAAACGACTCGTGAACTGACTTATTTAAATCTAATTTCAATGCCTGAAATATTTCTTCTTCAAAACGCTGAATGCCTTCATAAAGCTTCTTCAAATTATTCTTTCGCATTTCGATGCTTCTCGTATGCCCTTTTAAAAAATATTCCTTTTGCCTACTTACAATAGAGGAAATACTCATTCACTCACCTTCTCCCACTATTTTTATCCAATTCTTTCATTATTTATATAGACTTCATATATAACAAATTTTTATTCTTAAGGTTACATTATATATGACTTTTTCAGCTATATAAAATTCATTGCTCACAAAAAAACTACCGAAAGAAAATCTCTCGGTAGTTTTACAGTATTAACGATATAAACGAACAGCACCTGCAGAATTATCATCAGCTTGTCCTACTACTTCAAACTTCAGACCAAGCTTCGGTAAAATACGTCCTGCATCTGGAATCTGTTGATTAATATACGTTTTAGAATCATCAAACTTCGGTACACCTGCTAAACCATCATACGTATACGTTCCACGCGTTGGAGATACAACTTTCCAAGCTGGCGTTTTATCGAATGAGAACGCCGCATCTGCGATTTGGAATCGTGTACTACTTTCCACTGTCGGTTTACCATTTAAAGTTCCTACAATTGCTTCTGGATGAGAATCAACTACACCTAGGAAACCGTGTCCTGGATGTACACCTACCCAGTTATCTGTGTAAGCTGAATCTGCATACCATACGACCATACCAGCGTTATATACTGGACCACGTGCAAATTTTAACGCGTTATCTGAACCAGCATAGTTTCTCCACTCAACATAGTAGTTATGGCTTTTCTTCTCTGTTCCGTTAGAAACAGCAAAACCATCTAATTTGAATTGTGGCGTACCTTCTGCGTCATCAGAGAATACTACTTTATCATCTACTGTTAATGAAGCATTATCAAGTAAGAAACCATTTAATGCTAAACCACCATCAGTAATGTAATCAAATGTTAATTTTACTTTCTTACCTTTGAACTGGCTTAAATCATATGATTTGTCAATCCATTTTCCATTTGTCGAATCTGCATTTCCACTATTTGCTTTCTCACCAAGTCTTTCAATTAACGTTTGTTGACCATCTTCCGTTACAGCGTGTACTTCAAGGAAATCATACTCTGCTTCAATTTCATATAATGATTTGAAGTCAAATTTTGCAGTCGTTGCATTTGTTAAATCGAACAGTGGTGTTTCCATCTTCGTATGAAGATCATCACCTTTTGTGCTGTAGTAATACTGTTTTCCGAATGCCGGCTCAATTGTTTTTATATCTTTGTCTGGTAAGTTAACACGAATCATACCTGGACGGTTAGATTTCGTAACACTTTGATCCAAATATGTCGCTAGACCGATACCTTTATTTAATTTCTCGTAATCTACTTCTACGATATTTGCCCAGTTACCGCCGATTGTTTTTTGGAAAAACTCTTTATTTTGTGGTGATAAGCTCGTTGGTGTTGTACCTGCAATTTTACCAGCCCAGCTTCCGCCACTCATGATAGACCAAGCTTGAATTGGCTCACCAGCACCGCTATATTGTGTATCATACTCATCTGGTAAACCTAAATCATGACCATATTCATGCGCGAATACACCAACTGCTCCATCCTCTGGTTCAATTGTGTAGTCGAACGCTGCCATCTTTCCACCCCAATATGGAACTTTCGCTTGTGTACCTTCAATTGCGAATGGCTTTGGTCCAACTGTCCAGCGATGTGACCAAATTGCATCATCACCTAATTTACCACCACCTGCTTCTTGTCCAACACCTGCATGAATAATCATTAAGTGATCAATTAAACCATCCGGTTGATTTTTATTTCCATCACCATTTACATCATATTGATCAAATTGATCAAACTCTGATAGATCAAGACCGCTATCTACAGCTGCTTTTAATGCATCTTTTACTAAATCACGTGGGCCTTTTGGTCCTTTATTATCATGACCGCCGCTAGCAGCATCTGCACCGTAATCAGCAGCTTTACCAGGAACTGTTAACCATTTTGTAACTGTTCCGTCCACTGTGTAACTACCACCAGATTGCTCTTCGTAATATTGTTTAAACGTTTCAATTTTACTTCCATCATCTAATGTAAACGGCTCGTTGCCGAATAACATTTTTTCATAATGTTCTTTATTAAAATCGTTAGAATACATATATCCAGGCTCTTTGTCGATATTATTATGTTTAAAGTCAGCGTACTCTACAAGTAAAACGAGTACTTTATCTTTACGTACATCACCGTTATAGTCTTTTTGTTTCGCTGGAGAAGTTGGTACTTTACCATTTAGACCGCCTTTAACTGGGCCTGTCGCTGCAGGTGTTCCTGTTGCAGGGTTATCTAATTTTTCTTTCGTGTCTGCTTTCGCATCTTTCACTTTCTTTAAAAAATCAGATGCTTCTTTCGTAAGTTGATCCCCATTCGGTACTTCTTTCCCAGGATTTTCACCCTTTTTGTTCTCTACATACTTTTCGACAGCTTTCTTTGTTTCTTTCTCTGAAGCTGACGAATCAATTACCCCACGTTTTTTTAGCGCATCTGCTAAACGTTCTTCCGGAATTAAGTGATCATCAACTGGGCTCGTAGCCGTTTTATTCGCAGGCGTTTCAGCATATGCAGATTGAGTGCCAGCCCCGAATGAAAGGCCTAATACAGCTGTTAAAGCGATTGATGACAAAACTTTGAACGGTTTCTTGTTCATCCCTTATTTCCTCCCCTAATAAATAATATGTATTACAAATTGAATTTTATTAAAAATTCAATATTTTTTCAATATTTAGTCATATTATGTAATATTTTTAATATATTTGTAAAAATTTCATAGTTAGCATACGAATATATCACAATTCAACAATGTTTTCTGAAAATATTGAAAGTTTTTATCGAACAATTTATAATTTCCATAGAGGGAGTTTAATGGGGATTTTATCTTTGTTTCATCTACACAATATTTGATAATTCACTATATAAAACACAAAATCCGATTGCATTATCATGTATTCTGTAGCAGCAATTATGACCGATAATTAGGGAGGAATTACATTTGTACAAAGATAAGACAGACGCACTGGATCAAGAATGGATTGATTTAATACTTGAAGCTCTAGATGCTGGTATCGCCATGCAAGACATCGAGCAATTTTTCCAACGTATGAAGCCATCCAGTCAGGCTCAATAGGTTTGTTCTTTTTAACGAAGTTTATGTTATAATAATGACATCATAAGACAACTACATATTGATAGAAAGGTGCGCAAATATGATTGGAGAACGTATAAAACGCCTTCGTTTACAAAAAGGGATTTCATTAACTGAACTTGCCGAAAAAGCTGGCGTTGCTAAATCTTACATTAGTTCTATAGAACGAAATTTACAAAAAAACCCTTCCATTCAGTTTCTTGAAAAGATCGCAGCAGTTCTACAAATTCCAGTTGATACTTTACTTCATGATGAAACAACAAAGGAAACTAACCTAGACTCCGAATGGACACAACTCGTTAAAGATGCAATGAACTCTGGTGTCTCCAAAGAACAATTTCGTGAATTTCTTGAATTTACAAAGTGGAAGCAAAATAATAAATAGAAAGAAGTGCTTACAAGTAGCACTTCTTTTTCTTTATAAAAAAAGCGGGGGATACCCGCTTTTTTATTATTTTTCTTCCCCAGCTTCTTGGTTAGCATTGAATGTCCATTCTAAATTCAATGTATCACCTTGGAAGATATTTTGATCTTTTCCATTATCTACAAATTCAAATTGTACCCATAGATAATCCTCTGTACCAGCTGCTAATCCACCCTTTTCTCCCCACTCAGGAGCAAAGATGTCTTTAGCTAAAAGATCTGGATCAACTTTTTGTAAGTCTGCTAAAGTTGTTTCGTATACAGGCTCACTTTGTTTATCCCAGTTCCAAAGGAATTTTACTTTAACGTGCTTACCAAAGTCTTCACCAGCATTATCACCTTTTGCATCTTTAACAGTATACTTTGTTGCTAATTTAACATCTTTAATAGTTAACGAACCGCTGTTTTGTAATAAGAACTCTTTCTTAACAGAATCCCCTGGTTTTAAATCTTTAATATCTACAAGCGTCTTAGGGTTTAATGTAAGGTCTAACGTCCCAGCTGCAAATGTATTGTTTGATACTTCTTTATCGCTAAAGAATGCAAATGTTCCTCCACCAATTAAAGCTAACCCCAATGCTGCTGATGCAACTCCCATACCTAATTTCTTTTTCAGACTCACAATCAATTCCCCCTAGCTTTTTTTTATATTTTTATCACTTATTTTTCAATAAGAGATGTAAAGAAAACTATATTAGCTTAGCTAATATGTGTTCTTTTTTAAAAACCTTATGTTCATTATAACGAACAACCCTATATAAACACAACACATATTTATTAATATTTTCAGTTATTTTTATTTCTCAATATTATTTAGACTTTTCAGAAAAAATGATGATAATTTATAACTTTTTTCACACTCAAATCATTTAATACTATAAGAAAAAAGAAAAACAAAGAGGTGAGGGCTAACGTTCCCTCACACTCGTATAAATATTACTAGTCTTGCTTATTCGTTCACTCTCTCTTACACCACATTCTTGTTTTCTAGCTGTTTCACTAAAGCAGTTCCTCCGCTTTCTTCTGCTCTTCTAGCTTTTTCTGTTCTTCCGCTTTCTTTTGCTCTTCTACTTTTTTCTGTTCTTCTACTTTCTTCTGTTCTTCTACTTTCTTCTGTTCTTCTACTTTTTTCTGTTCTTCGGCTTTCTTTTGTTCTTCGGCTTTCTTCTGTTCTTCTACTTTCTTTTGTCCTTCCGCTTCAATTGCAACGTTTAATTGTTGCTGAAGAGCCTGAATTTGCTCATCAATAGCTTTCAAGCTAATTTCTTTCTCAATATAGTCACGCTTCTCTTTGATACTGCGAAAGCCTTCATTTACATATATGGACACTTGCTGCATCGACTCATCTTTATTTACCTTTAATTCTTCTTGTATTTGATTGTAAGGAGCTTCTATTTCAGTATATACATTTTGCAGAGCTTCCTTCTCAGCAACAATTTTCTCACGCCCTTGTTGCCATACAGAAATCGCCTGTTTTATTTCTTCAATAGAAGTTGCTTTCGATTTCCCCTTCATCGTTCCATACTCACGCTCAATAAACTGTTTATGTTTCTCAGATTGCTCTTTTAACGTATTAACTGTTTTCGGAAATATAATTGCTGTAGAAAGCGTCGCTTCTACTTTCGTTTCATGAATGAACGCCGCTTCTGTATGCGTCATAATTTGAGATCCTAAATAAAACGTAATAGAACACATACACGGCAATATAAGCATCTTTTTAAAATTACGCGTTCTTTTCAGCATCTTAATCTCTCCCATCGAACATTACGTTCTTTATACAGAACGTTATCTATATTATAGTAAAGAACTATTAAAATTGATAGACAAATACTAGAAAAATAGAAAAAGGGCTATCCATGTGATAGCCCTTTTTATTATTATCTTTCTTCACCTGCTGTTTGTTGTGCATCAAACGTCCAATTTAATTGTAACTTATCGCCTTGGAATTGATTTTGATCTTTTCCATTATCAACGAACTCAAATTTCACTTTGAATTTATCAGATTTACCTGCTGAAATACCTTTTTCATCCCAGAACCAAGCCGATAAATCATTATCTACAGCTGTAAGTGTGTCACCTTTTAATTTATCTAAAGTAGTTTGTTTCACAATTGTCTCATGCTTATCTACATTTTTTAAGAATGTTACTTTAATATGTTTACCAAAATCATCTTTATTATCTTTCTTTACATCTTCTACATTATAATCTGTTTTCAGTAGAACCTTTTTAATATCTAAAGAGCCTTTATTTTCTAATTTAAATTCTTTTTCAATTGTATCCCCAGGCTTTAAATTCGATACGTTAACAACTGTTGATGGATTTAATGCTAAATCCAGTGTTCCAGCCGCAAATGTATTGTTTGACACTTCTTTATCACTGAAAAATGCAAATGTTCCTCCACCAACTAAAGCTGCTCCTAATACTGCTGATGTAATACCCATTCCTAATTTTTTCTTTAAAGTCATGTCCATATCCCCTTAATATATATTTGTTAACTTCCTAAACGGAAAGTATAACCAAACGAACTAGACGGATTGTTCTACTTTTTTATCTTTCTTTTCTCCGTCAATGCTACGAATAGCACCAAAAATAGAAATAGCGGAATAACCAAGCAAAAAGACTCCTGGAATAATAAGAAGTAATGCTGCTCCTGCTTTCGAATTCGCATAATTCAGTAAATAACCAACATATGGAACTGTAATATCTGCATACTTTCCAACTACATTTTCTGCAAGTACTGGCTCTAAATCTGGTCCGTTGTTGTTATCCCCTTTTGTTTCATACATTACTTTTCCATTTGTATCTTTCACACCGATAATACGGTGAGTGATAATTTTTTGATCTTTCTCTTTAAAGGTAATAACATCACCTTTTTGATATTTAGAACCATCTTTGTTTGGTTCTATTGCAATGATTGATCCTGTTAAAAACGTCGGCTCCATTGATCCTGAAAGAACGCTCTTAAATTGATATCCCATCACTGTCGGATCACCACCGCTTGCTTTTGAAGAAATAACTACAAAAGCTAAAAAAACCATCAATGCAAATAAAACAAATGAGATCGCGTTGCTAATTATCTTCCATATTAATTTCATCGTCTCTCTCCCTCTCCGTTGTTTTATATTATTTGAAGTATGCAATATCCATTTTGTTCTTTAACAAGAACACAAGTAAATGATATAACGAACTTCTAGTTATTGCAATAAGAAAATTTACAATTATTAGTTATTTAAGATATATAAAAAAGACTGTGCCAAAATTTTACACAGTCTTTTTATTAGTAATTTATTTACCTTCTGATTTCATTCCTTTTGTATTTCGGCGCAACACTACATATAAAATTGCTCCAAATAATACAATCGCACCTATCCCAACACTTATTACTTTCATATTTGAGTCTTTTACTTCAGGCATAGTTGTATCTTTTTTAGGTATCGCAAAAGTGACATCTTCTGTTGAAAGAACATTTACCGTCGCAATTGTTTGATTATTTTTCGTAATATCAACTGCACCAACTACCTCACCACGATGTATTCCTTTATGATATAAAGATTCTTTATCTAATGAAGCCGCCCGGAAAATAGTTTTCACATTTTTCCCTTCATCTTTCTTAAGCATAAGCTCTGCACTTTGTTCTAACTCAGAATTAACATCTTTATTTAAATATGTTGTTTTTTGATGCCAATTATGTTTATCGAGCACCATTTGCTTCGTAAATTGACCGAAAGAATATTCCGCCATCTGCTTCAAATCTTCATAAATTTCAGGTCTTTGAGAAGCCATTACTACGCTTATAATACGATTTCCATCTTTCTCATTTAATAAAACAAGTGTATTACGCGCTTCATTCGTAAACCCTGTTTTACCGCCAATGCTATATGGATTTTCAAAAAAATTAGATTTATTAAAAATAGACACCGTCTGCCTAGACGTCGTAACTGTCGTTCTTTTCGTATTCATCGCTTGTAAAATTTCAGGATACTTTTGCACACCCTTCGTAATCATAGCCATATCATACGGCGTTGTATAATGGTTCGGATCATGTAATCCATTCGGTGTTACAAAGTGGCTATCTTTCGCCCCTAATTGCTTCGCTTTCTCATTCATCATATTAGCAAAATTCTCAACACTCCCGCCAATCCGCTCCGCAATCGCATACGACACATCATTCGCACTCAGCACCATTAAAATCATAAGCGCAGTATTTCTATTAATTGTCTCTCCAGGTTGAAACTCAATTTGATAATTACTCTTCTCTTGATCTAATGCTAATTGTGAAAATGTAAATTGATCCTCTGGCTTTGTATGTTCCATGAGTAAAATCGCT
Source organism: Bacillus sp. BR3(2024) (assembly GCF_039134555.1). Classification (NCBI taxonomy): domain Bacteria; kingdom Bacillati; phylum Bacillota; class Bacilli; order Caryophanales; family Bacillaceae; genus Bacillus; species Bacillus sp. BR3(2024). The sequence goes on along the minus strand of NZ_CP152433.1, from coordinate 1,212,659 downwards.
GTTAACACCTTCGTCGTACTAGCAGGATATGCACGGTGATATGCGTTTTTGTCATACAAAACATCTCCTGTTTTTGCATCAATTGTCGTTGCAAACTGACTAAAAACATTCGGTCCTTCTGCAGGTGGTGGTGCAACTTGTTCTGGATTTACTCCAATATTCGTCTCAGCACGCAATGTCATAGGTGTCAACAAAAACAAACAAATAACTGTAATAAAAACCAAAATTCTCTTAAAATTTACCATATGACTCTCCCTTTTCCATTTACTCCTCTAACAAAATAATAAATCTACCAATCATATGTAATTTGTATTAAACTGGAAGAATTTTCACTATTTTTCACTATATCATATTTTTACGATAAAGAACATAAATATACAATAAAAATAAGAAGGAATTACTCTTTCTTATCCTTCTCATCAATCAACGAATCTATTAACTTTTGACTAGCTTCCTCGGGCGTAATCTCATCCGTTATCCCCATAAACGACCAACCTTTAGAATCGACCCACTCAACAAACTCTTGTAAAAATTCATCATGTGTAACATCTACATCAAGAATCGAACCATTAATCGAAATCGTTCTATTTTTAGACACGCGCATCTTGAACGTTTTTCTTACCATTACAACTTTTCTCCCTCTACTTCTGAATATTTATAAAGTGAAACTTTAATCAACCCTCACGAATCGGACTTTTACGGCCATCCCGACCCCAACCTAACTTCTTTGCTTTTGCTGAATTTCGAGGTAAGGGGTCTTACTGCCCGCAAATAGCGAGATAAAATAATCATGTATCTCTGTTATACATGATTTTCAGTAAATTGTAAAAAGGATATATTGGCCAATTTAAATAGCAAAAATAAAAATCTCTTACCTACGTAAACGTAATACGACATACAATCGCTCATAAATTATTAAATAAATCCATAAAAATATACACTTTAAAACATAATTGAGTAAGCCATTCTAGTCTTTTGGAAGATATTATCTAAAATAGATACTAAACGGATAAAGGATATTTGAATAAAGAAACTGAGGCCCTCTATTTAGCTGGATTCTTAAGTTGTAGACTTAAAGATTGATGCCGGAATTCATATTTAATTTCTATTTCTGTACATCATATCGTAAGAAAGAAGGTAGTACTGTGAAAACAACAGAAAATTTTACTGACAGGGCCGATATATATGCAAAATATCGCCCTAGTTATCCTAATGAATATATTGATTACTTGCTTTCAGCTAACCAACTGAAAGGGAATCGGATTGTGGCTGATATTGGTTCAGGTACGGGGATATTTAGCCACCAGCTGCTTGAAAGTGGTTTACATGTTATTGGAGTTGAGCCAAATGATGATATGAGAAAGATGGCTGAGCAATCGTTAAAACTATATTCTCGTTTTCAATCCATAAAAGCAACTGCTGAAAATACCACTTTAAAAGAAAATAGTGTAGATTTAGTAACTGTTGCCCAAGCATTTCATTGGTTTGATAAAGAGGCTTTCAAAATCGAATGCCAACGAATTTTAAAACAAAAAGCAAATGTTGCACTTGTTTGGAATAGTAGAGATTTAACTAGTCCACTTATTAAAGAGAATGCAGAAATTTGCCAGAAAACCTGTCCAAACTTTAAAGGCTTTAGCGGTGGAATAGATGAAACTCCAGAAGTATTTAACAACTTTTTTAAAGATGGAAAGTATGATTTTAAAGAATATCAAAATGATTTACTTTTTGATTATGAAGGGTTTTTGGGAAGGAATTTATCAGCATCTTATGCTCCGAAAGAAAATGACGAACAGTATAAAATTTTTATTTTTCTCCTATCAGAGCTATTCGAAAAATACAGTAAAGATGGAAAAATTATTCTCCCGAATTTAACACGAAGCTATCTAGGCAATGTATAAACAGCCTGATACACAGAGACTTTGAACGGAATTAAAACAAGCCTAACCCCTCCCTGAATGTAGAACGAGGTTAGGCTTGTTTTGCATTTTACCACATCAAATTCAAATGACTTTCGTACAATAAAGTAGAATATATTAGAAAACACCTTAAACTGAGGAGGAACTCAATGGCGCGTTGTACGTATTGTAAAACGAAATGGAAAGTAAAAGATGTATGGTCAATACTCGTGACATTTGAAAAAGATTGTCCGTATTGTTTTGGGAGGCAATATATGTCTAATGATACTTTTCATCAAGCTAACGCCGCTTTACCACTGTTATTTTTATGCCCTTTAATTGTTGATTTAAGCGATGAAAATCCTTTAGATAAATACCGGAAATAATATAACAGCTACATTCAAAAACTACTTTTCACTGAATTTTCTTCTTATCATTATCCCTTCATACATTACTAGCATAATCGGCTTATACTTTCCCTTTTGAAGATCCCGTAGCTCAGCAAGAAGAGTGTCCCCTGGACAAGGTTTATCAATTATGACTAAAAAAAGTAATATATGTATACTGTTAAGTATAAAAAATTAGCATTAGGTTCCAATCAAATATTAATTGAAACCCAACACTCCATTTAATCTGTAATCTAGAATACAAGCAGTGTTTTTTATTATGCATTTTTGCATACAGTATTATTTTCTCTTGTAAATAGATAATAATGTTATATAATAAAATCAATATTTTACCAATAAAAGGTAATAAGAAGTAGTGGAATAAGTAAATAACTAAAGCGTATTAACAGATTTGTTCTATGTAAATCATGATACATATATGGAATCAAAACTATGAAATTTTATGTAGTGATTAGATTACTACAAGATGAAAGATTCATAGCGAATACACTTAAGGAAAAAACGTTCCATTAGATTAATGTGATATCTATCGAACGAATTGAGAATATACTTAGGGGGAATTTCAAGTGAAAACATTTGGTAAAGTATTATTAACTGGCGCATTAGCTTTAGGCGGTTTAACGGTTATAAACATTGAAACACCAAAAGCACATGCTGACGAATGGGATGGTTGTCATTACATTTGTGGTCCTGGTGAAACGGTGAACGGTGTTACAGTTCAGGTACACTCTACACAAGTTACTTTTGGTAACAGCGTAATTGCAAGAATTACAAATGACCGAGCTGAAGAAATTCATTACAATGTCAGCCTTGAAAAGAAATATGGCGATAGATGGGGAGAATTTGAAACCAACTTCCGTTGGCAAAATCAATGGGTCCCAGCTGGAAGCAATGATGAAATTGCAACTTTCACAGGATATGGCGATGATATTTATGAGGATGGAACATATCGTTATAAAGTCGAAATAAAAGGCGCTGACGGTTCTATTGATACAATTTACACAGCAGGAATGACAGTTACAGGACGATAGCTTATGAACAAGCTCCATTATTTATGATTGTATTTTTGAAAATATCATTGATAATTGCGTTGATATTATTATTAAAATAAGCTCTTCGGGGCTTATTTTTTTATACAAAAATTAGAATATAAATATTCGGAAAATTACATCTTTACACCATTAAAGTTCGTTGCTATTATAGGAATACATCAAATGTTACAATACTCAACAAATTGTACAAATCCTCCGATTACACGAATGAAATGAAAATACATTGCTGATGGTAACATTTATAGTTGGGATCCCGTAGCTCAGCAGGGAGAGCGCCACCTTGACAGGGTGGAGGTCGTGAGTTCGAGCCTCTCCGGGGTCATATAAAAAAGAGACACCATATCAACCTTCTACGTGATATAGTGTCTCTTTTTTATCTCATTCAATTACTTCCCACCAAACATCTTCTCCAAAGACTTTGCATTGGCAAACAATACTTCTTTCAAGTTATCGTCAGCAACGATTTTATAGTCGCCATCTTTGTCTTTCTTTAAGTTCAATGTAACTTCGCGAGTTGCCATTGCTGCATCTTTATCCGTTAAGTTTTTGATGATAGTTGAGGTCATTGTTTTTTCGATTGCTTTTTCAGATTGTTCTTTGTCTTCACTAAATGCGCTAGCGAAGGCCATTGGCATAACTTCTCCCACTGCTTTTGTTACAGCAACGGATAGATCAGCAGATGTAATTTTCACTTTCACTTCTGCTTTGTCATCCTTTTTCGATACTTCTTCTAGCTTTTCAAATTTAAAGTTCTTTGTAATTGCACTTAGCATTGCTTTTGCCTCAGTATCATCTGTTTTTTCATTTAGTTTATTAAATTCCTTGTCACTCTCAACAAATGTACGAGCTTTTTCTATATCACCTTTTTGTATCGCTGTTAAAAATTCTTCTGTAGTATCTTTCGGATTTGCACACCCTGCTAAAACACCTGCTGTTAATCCTACTACCATCATTAATAGCAATAATTTCTTTATCTTTTGCACGCTCATTCTCCTCTTATCTTTTCTAGTAAGTCAGCATCATACAATATTATGAAACTGACATTACAAACATTTTTTAGTATAGCATTTATATGATTTGTTTTCTATTAATTCCCAAAAGATAAAGGGCCTTGCAGCATTCCTACAAGGCCCTCTTCTATCAATCTGTATCCGTAGCACAAATGAACCACATTTTCTGTTCCCTACTATCTAACACCATCCAAGTAACATCCCACGCAACATCGTAAAACCAATCTGTCCAAGGGCGATAGCTTTCGAACACTTTAATATCTTCGTATCGATCTTGGAACATATATTGACATACATTGACTGCTAATTGTTTTGCGATAACTGGTCGTTCCTTAAACCCTTCATATGCTCCGCCCCACAAAATTTGCGCAGCAATGCTACCATCAAGCATAACTGCCAGCTGCTCTTTAAAACGAAACTTATATTTGTCTGATGTATGTATTTTTAACTCTTCTAAGTTATTGATTATGTCTAAAGAGTTGAAGATTCTTCTAAAGAAGTGCTCATGTCCATCTTTCGAATGTGGTATTTCTTTAAAAAAATTTTCGTTATGCACTTTAAAACAGCTTATTATTGTTCCACCAATTAAGTTTTGTTCCTTAAACGTGTTTATAAGTTGCTCAACAGATGAGTCATTCGTGTCTATTTTTTCAAACGTTCCCTCTTTCCATCTCATAACGCCCACTACTCTCTATTAAAAATTTGTTTCTTCATTATAAATAGCAAAATAAAAACCAGCAACTTTAAGGTTGCTGGCTTAGCTCTTATTCATATTCGAAAAAACAATAACAACTGCTCCAAACAAATAATGCCCTACTACCATCCACATATTCCAATCAAAAATCATAAACGATAACCAAAGCGATATATTAATAGCAGTAAATAATAAATATAAAATGAAATCTCTCTTTCGCATTGCTCCTCTATTCATCAAAATGTAAACGGCACCGATAGGAGGAAAAGACAAATATTTTTCTTAACGAACACGAATACTAAATTACTGTCTACAAAAGATTCTCCTTTTCATCACAATACCTGCTTCGACATCGGCCTCACTACCCTATATTCATCACTATAAGCTTCCTTTATGATTAAAGGCGGATATTCACTTTTTTCTTCCTCAATCATTGTAAATACTTCTGTTTTCTCTTGTAATGTATTAGATTCTCTATTTTTAGTAGGTTTTTTACTTGTTTTAATTTCCCTTGTTACTTCGCCAAGTTTTCGCCCAACTTCTTCTACTTTGGCAGGTTCATTCGTAACATAATATTCTTGTTCGTCCCATACTAATATAGGTGGCACTTGTTCTCTTTTGTTACATATTATATAAGTAGTACTAGCTACAAGTAGTAGACAAGTTAATAAATAGAAGATAGTTTTTTTATTCATATACTACACTCCTTATCTATCATTTCATTGGATTATATAATATAAGTTATTTATAGTAAATGGATTTAATGGTATTTTTTAGGTTGAATAATAAAAAAAAACCTTACCGAAGTAAGGTTCCGTTTTTACATTCTATAGTGACTGACTTATTAAAACAATCATTACAATAATCGCTATAAGCATAACAACTAAACAGGCGATTAATTTATAAAATCCTCGTTTCGTTAACGTCCCGCCTTGAACGTCTTTACGAATAAATAAGAATACGGCTAAAAATAATACAAGCCCAATGCCAAAAGCATACATCATTTGCATATGTTAATCTTCCTTTCTCTCTTCCATCTTAATATCTTTTTGATAAAACAACAAATGAGATAAAAACTGTACTCATTGTAAGTGCCATAAGTATATTTAATAATTCAGTAGCAGATAGTGTAAGTATTTTTAAGTTTAAGCCGATAGAGAAAAGAAGATAATATGCCGTTAACGCAAAAAAGGTTACAAACATTCCTTTATAACGAATAAGTTTCATTCGCTCATCTTTTTCTTTAAATTGCGGGTGCAAGTAGCTTAGACAGAAACTCATAATCATCATCCCAAGCAATGGATACGTTATGGCTGGCGGTGCAGAATGCGTCATTATACCTGTTAATATCATAAATCCACTCATAAATAGAAAAATAATCCCCATAATTACAAAGTACTTTTGTGAATAATTCATCCCTATTCCCCCTCTTCTTTTCCTTCATAAATAAATACATGTTCTATCGTTGTCTGAAATGTTTTCGCTATTTCAAATGCTAGCGGAAGTGATGGATCGTATTTCCCTTTTTCAATTGAGATAATGGTTTGTCTGGAAACTCCAAGTTTCTCAGCCAACTTTTCTTGAGATAGTCCAAATTTTTTTCGGTATTCGACCATTTTATTTTCCAAGGAAATTTCTCCCTCCTTCCATATACCGAGTATATATGTAAAGGAAACTTTACATCAAGTTCCCTTTACATATATTTTGATTATTATTCACGCTATTTATATAGAAGAAACTTTTTTCAATTTCAGCACGTCTATTTTGAAGCGAAACACGGAACACTGTAAATAACTGTTACTATATCTCCTCACTTCTTTTTTTAAAATTTAATATCTCCATATTTGTTTTATCCTTTTAAAATATTTCATTTATTTCTTTATTTCACGAAATACGTTATTTGTTTTACGGTGTTTTTCGTCATATTTATAGAAACTAACTGTTTATGGAGCATTTTTTATGTTTAGCAACTTTTTTTGTAGAAATCCTTCACTTTCCTTTCAATATTTAACACTATCTAAATAAAGTTTACGATAAATTCATAATTTTTTATTTTTTATACTATATTCCGTTATATTGTTGTATAATATCTATGAAAGCGCTTATTATTTCAATATACATAATTCAAACTGATTTTATCGAAACATTCTAACTATTATACCTATATTTAAATGCAACAATTATAGCTATTAGTATAGGCATACCAAATATATCCACCCCATTTTTCTGTAAAATTACTTTATAACATGAAAGATTAACTTGGGTGATAAGTTATTGTGAATGTTTTTTTACAAAACAGATAAGTAATAGTGTTTGGTATTATGTAAATTATTGTAATAACATAAGAGTAAAGAAAACATTTACATTGATTATTGATTCATTACTTATTGAAAAAGAGCAAAATGCACCTTTGTATGGAAAAGGATTATATGCATTGGGAGGTTTAAACAAATGACGAGGAAGAATACAACGACAAACCCTTGGGCCAAGTTCCACGGTCCGAACCTTGGTTATGTTATTGAACAGTATGATCTTTACGTAACTGGAGCAGGTTCTGTTGATCCGGAATTACAAGAGCTTTTTGAAATTTTTGGAGCTCCTTCGTTTCAAGATGATGTCGTAACAGGGGACAACACAGCAACACATTTTTCTCCTCAAAACACAGGTAACATTGAAAAAATTCTTAAAGTCGTTCAACTAGTTGAGCAGATTCGTTCTTTCGGGCACACGTTGGCTCACATCAACCCGATGGAAGATGCTGCAAATGGACAATCTCTTCTTGAGAAAGCAATGAGCGAACTGAGCGATGCTGACTTGAAAGCGATTCCAGCAAAAACAGTATGGCAAGATGCACCAGAAGGTATTCACACTGCACTTGATGTAATTCATAGATTAAAAGACGTTTATACAAAATCTTTAGCTTATGAATTTTCTCATATACAAGATAGTGAAGAACGCGCGTGGTTGCATCAAATGGTGGAATCAAATTCATTGCGTCAACCACTATCAAATAAAAAACGAACTGCTCTTTTAAAACGTTTAACAGCTGTTGAAGGTTTCGAGCAATTCTTGCATAAAACATTCGTTGGGCAAAAACGGTTCTCTATCGAGGGCGTTGATATGCTTGTACCTGTTTTAGATGAAATTGTTCTAGAAGGTGCTAAAAACGGCGTTGAGGATGTCATGATTGGTATGGCTCACCGCGGTCGCCTAAGCGTACTTGCTCACGTATTAGAAAAACCATATAGCCACATGTTTGCTGAGTTCAAACATGCAAAAATAGAAGGCGCAGTGGCTAATTCTGGCTGGACTGGCGATGTGAAATACCACCTAGGTAGAGAACAAGTCGTTAGTAACGAAGAAGTTAGCACTCGCGTGACATTAGCAAATAACCCGAGTCATCTTGAGTTCGTGAATCCTGTAGTAGAAGGTTTCGCACGTGCTGCTCAAGAGAATCGTAAAAAATCTGGTCTTCCAGATCAAGATACTTCAAAATCATTCGTAATTTTAGTTCATGGTGATGCTGCATTCCCTGGTCAAGGTATTGTATCTGAGACACTCAACTTAAGTAGATTGAACGCGTATCAAACAGGCGGAACGATTCATGTTATCGCAAACAATGCAGTTGGTTTTACAACTGATAGCTATGATTCTCGTTCTACGAAATATTCTAGTGACCTTGCAAAAGGTTTCGATATTCCGATTGTTCACGTGAACGCTGATGATCCGGAAGCTTGTCTTGCAGCTGCTAACCTTGCAATTCAATATCGCATGTTGTTCAAAAAAGATTTCTTAATCGATTTAATTGGTTACCGCCGCTACGGTCATAACGAAATGGATGATCCAGCAGTTACGCAACCACAAGTGTACAAAAAAATTAAAAACCATCCAACTGTAAGAGCAATTTATGCAGATCAATTACAAGCTGCTGGTGTTCTAAATGCAGATGAGGTTGAAACAATTACACAGTTTACACAAGAACAATTAAAATCCGACTATGCACAAGTACCACCAGCTGATACGAGCGATGCAACAATTCACGTTAAAGTGCCAGATGTTGTTGCAAAAGGTATTCAGTCAATTGATACTGGTGTTGAGATTGACTCACTTCGTGCAATTAATGAAGGTCTACTATCTTGGCCGGAAGGATTTAACGTATATCCGAAAGTGAAGAAAATTCTTGAGCGCCGTAAAGATGCTCTTGAAGAAAATGGTAAAATTGAATGGGCACTTGCTGAATCGTTAGCATTCGCTTCTATTTTACAAGAAGGTACGCCAATTCGTTTAACTGGTCAAGATTCACAGCGTGGTACATTCGCACACCGTCATATCGTATTACACGATACTGATACAAACGAAACATATTCACCATTGCATCGCTTACCAAACATTAATGCATCGTTCTCTGTTCATAACAGTCCGTTATCAGAGGCTGCTGTTGTTGGTTACGAATATGGTTATAACGTATTCGCTCCAGAAACTCTTGTTATGTGGGAAGCGCAATATGGTGACTTCTCAAATACTGCGCAAGCATTATTTGATCAATATGTTTCAGCTGGAAGAGCAAAATGGGGTCAAAAATCTGGCTTAGTTCTTCTATTACCACACGGTTATGAAGGTCAAGGACCAGAGCACTCTAGTGCACGTCCAGAGCGTTTCTTACAGTTAGCTGCTGAGAATAACTGGACAGTTGCAAACTTAACGAGTGCGGCACAATACTTCCATATCCTGCGTCGTCAAGCATCTATCTTAGGAACAGAAGCTGTTCGACCATTAGTATTGATGACGCCGAAGAGTTTATTACGTCACCCACTTACGCTTTCAACTGCTAGTCAGTTAAGCGAAGGACGTTTCCAACCTGCTTTAGAACAAGAAAACCTTGGCATGAAACCAAATAAAGTAAAACGTCTTGTTTTAAGCACAGGTAAAATGGCGATTGACTTAGCAGCAGAAATCGAGTCTGGTAAACATGAGTACAACTTAGACGAAGTTCATGTCGTTCGTATTGAGCAATTGTACCCATTCCCTGCTGAGAAAGTTCAATCTATTATTAAACGCTTTAAAAACTTAGAAGAAATCATTTGGGTTCAAGAAGAACCTCGTAATATGGGTGCATGGCATTACATGGCTCCAATTCTGTTCGAACTTGCTGGAGATAAAGTGAAAACAGGCTACATTGGACGTCCTGATCGCTCTAGTCCATCTGGCGGCGATCCATTCGCTCACAAAGCTGAGCAAGAGCTAATTGTTGCACATGCTTTAGATGTGAAGTATAACTTCCGTCAAGATAAACAAGAAATTGAAGTTTACAGCAACTAAAAAGTAACAATGAAGGTTTCTAGCTTGTTCCTTGGGCAGATATTCTGCCCAAGGCCAGGCTAACAAATGGAGATTACCGAAGACAAAAGAAGAAAAAACACACCGTTAGGCAAATAAGGGGAGGACATTTAAAATGATCGAAATTAAAGTACCTGAGCTTGCAGAATCTATTACTGAAGGAACTATTTCACAATGGCTTATCAACGTAGGCGACAAAGTTGAGAAAGGTGGCAGCGTTGTTGAGCTTGAAACTGATAAAGTCAATGTAGAAATCATTGCAGAAGATTCAGGTATTGTATCGAAGTTACTAGGCGAACCTGGGGATACAGTTGAAGTTGGCGCAACTATCGCAATTTTAGATGCTAATGGAGCACCAGTTGCAGTAAGTACACCTGCACCAGTGGCTGAGCAACCAAAACAAGAAACAGCTGAAGCACCGAAAGCTGCGGCACCAAGTGCTGAGCAAACTGCAACACTACAAGGGTTACCAAATACAAACCGTCCTATCGCATCACCAGCTGCTAGAAAGATGGCTCGTGAATTAGGAATCGACTTAAACGACGTACGTAGTACAGATCCACTTGGACGCGTGAGACCACATGATGTACAAGCTCATGCTGCAGCACCAAAAGAAGCACCAGCTGCTCCAAAGAGCCCAGCTCCTGCTCCAGTTGCAAAAACGGAATTCGAAAAACCAGTTGAGCGCGTGAAAATGTCCCGCCGCCGTCAAACAATTGCAAAACGTCTTGTAGAAGTTCAACAAACATCTGCAATGTTAACAACATTTAACGAAGTTGATATGAGTGCGATCATGGAATTACGTAAAGAACGCAAAGATGCTTTCGAGAAAAAACATGATGTACGTCTTGGCTTCATGTCATTCTTCACAAAAGCAGTTGTTGCAGCATTAAAACAATTCCCATTATTAAATGCTGAAATTCAAGGTGACGAGCTTATCATTAAAAAATTCTATGATATCGGTATTGCAGTAGCAGCTCCAGATGGATTAGTTGTTCCAGTTGTACGCGATGCTAACCAATTAAACTTCGCTGAAATCGAAAGCGAAATTCGTGAATTAGGTAAAAAAGCACGCGATAACAAACTTTCATTAAAAGAACTACAAGGTGGTACATTTACAATTACAAACGGTGGTGTATTCGGTTCTCTAATGTCAACACCGATCCTAAATAGCCCTCAAGTTGGTATTTTAGGAATGCATAAAATCCAAGTACGCCCAGTTGCAATTGATAACGAGCGTATGGAAAACCGCCCAATGATGTACATTGCTTTATCTTACGATCACCGTATTGTTGATGGTAAAGAAGCAGTTAGCTTCCTTGTTGCTGTTAAAGATATGCTTGAAGATCCAAAGTCATTATTATTAGAAGGTTGATAGATTAAAAATCTATTAAAGGCTGTAGAATGATTCATTCTACAGCCTTTTTTTATTGTGTTCATACGGGACAAATTTCATGACATAAGGTAATAATGTATGCCTAAACGTAAGGAGGATTAAAATGAATAACCTTCCAATTCATGCAAAACTTAAAGTAAATAAGGATACTTTCTTCCTCCCCGATTCAAACGGGGGTGTCTATTTTCGAAATAACGCCAGTTCATTTCGTATGGACGGTGATGGAATTTATGACTGGATTGAAAAATTAATGCCAATGTTTAACGGGAATTATTCTTTAGCCGAAATAACCGATGGCCTCCCTCTCCCCTATCAAAACCGTGTATTTGAAATTGGAGAGATTTTATATGAAAATGGTTTCGTTCGTGATGCAAATCAAGATGCACCTCATGAATTAAACAGTACATTACTCGACAGATATGCTTCGCAAATTGAATTTTTAGAAGCCGATTCTCATTCAGGTGCTTTAAAATTCGAAACGTACCGCGGAGCAAATGTCCTTGTACTTGGTTCTGGGGATATGCTCACTTCCTTAGTTTCTTCTTTATTAGAATCTGGTTTACCTACATTTCATTACCTCGTTACAGATCGGGATGAAACAAACTATGACAGAATACATGAGCTAATAGAACGTGCATATGAAGTTGATAACAGTGTACTCCTTCAAGAAATCGATACTACAATTGACCGTCCCTTGCATGAAGTATTCGAACCTTTTGATTGGATTTTATATGTTTCTCAAAACGGAGACATTGACGGTTTAAAAACAGTTCACACTATTTGTAGAGAAACGAAAAAGAATTTCATACCAGCTATTTGTTTATCAACACTCGGTATAGCTGGACCTGTCGTAACAGAAAATCGTGATGAATGCTGGGAATCCGCATGGCATCGGCTACATGAAACGACTTTGCAAAATGAAAATTCATCGGATTCCTTCTCACCAATTACATCTGCCATGTTAGCAAATGTAATCGTTTTTGAATTGTTTAAACATGTCGCGGATGATTCATATCGTGAAAAAGAATCACAATTCTTTTTATTAAACTATGAAACACTTGAAGGAACGTGGCATCCTTTTATAAAACACCCTCTTGCAACTGATGAAAGTTTTACAATTGATACGATAGAAAATCTTTCTGAAAAACTTGAGCATCGGTATGGCCAACATACTTCAACTGATGTATTCCGCTTTTTCGACTCATTAACTTCTAAAGAAGCCGGTATATTCCATGTATGGGATGAACAAGATTCATATCAATTACCATTATCACAATGCTATATTCAAGTAGCCAATCCATTATCAGATGGCCCAGCTCCCCTTCTGCCTCTTATGACTCGTAGTGGATTAACTCATAATGAAGCACGCCGAGAAGCTGGTTTAACAGGAATTGAAACATATGTAGCAGAAATCATTCACCGCCTTATTCCTGAACATAACGATATCGGTATCGGTGCTGGAGAAACGATGACAGAAGGATTTTACCGGGCACTACAACAACATTTAAATAATAAATTGTATGAGCGGCAGTCACATATGCTAGAAGAACTTACAACGATTGATTTAACTGATATTCATGATAAACATTGTAGATTTTATTACGATGCTCTCTCTACAATTCATGAAACACCTAAAATCGCAATGAGTGAAGAGATTCTCAGTTTTCCAGTCGTTTGGGTTGGTATAAATGATAGATGGTACGGTGCATCTAATATTAATATGACGTTAGCGTTACGAAGCGCACTACAACTATCACTGCTCCACATTCAAAGTGAAGAGACTCCTTACAGAGCTAATATCTTGCCTGAATCATCTATTATTTTATATGACACGGATTCTTTTAGAGTGGAAATACAAGCGGAAGAAGAAATTCCAAGTGTGCAATCTTTACAGCTTGCCTTACAGCATTTAGAAGAACATAATTTTTATCCCTTCGTGTTTGATTTAGCAATCGAACCATTTTTGAAAGAAAACTTAGACGGTGTGTATGGGGTATTAATTGCAAAGGAGGACGGTCTATGACTCAAAATATATTACTTATAGGGGATGGCCTTCTTGCAGACTATGTACATGATCAATTATGCAAACAATATTCCATCATTCGTCAGCATACCCTTACAGAAGAACTTCCTGAAAATATTCATCTCGCTCTCGTATTACATGACGGATCTCCTTCTACTATTCATCATGACGCTGAGCTAATTTTTCGGTCAAATCATATTCCGTGGTTACGTGGTTTTACTTCATTTGGCGAAGGTATTATCGGTCCTTACATTCATCCTCTTACGCCCGGATGTTCCCATTGTTCTGATGGACGCCGTTTTATCGCTGGCTTTGATCAAAAAGAAATGTGGGAACTACAGCGGAAATATGCCTTTAAAGCAGATAATGTAACGAGGCGTGATGTACGTGCCACCCAAAATGGAATGTTACAAATGTGCCATCTTATTTGCGCAGAAACAGAAAAAATATTAACTCATAACCATTCTTCTTTAGAAAATGAACTTATTTTACTAAACTTACAAACATTACAATGTACGCGGCATTCTTTTCTTCCAGATCCTCTCTGTCCTGTATGTAGTAATTTACCTGATGATACTGCGGATGCGGCGGAAGTTTCTTTACAACCGAGTTTAAAAGTAAGCACCGAAACGTATCGCTGCCGTTCCATTCATGAATTAAACACATTTTTAACGAGAGACTATTTAGATTATCGGGTCGGTATGTTGAACGGCAAAATGCAGCATTCTGTATTACCATTCGCTGACGTCATTATAAACATGCCATTGATGTTTGGAAATGAAGGTGTTGCAGGCCGAACCCATTCATTTGCAGTGAGTGAAGCAACTGCTATTTTAGAAGGTTTAGAACGATATTGCGGTATGTCGCCTCGCGGGAAAAAGACAAATGTGCATGGTAGTTTTCATGATTTAGAGGAACATGCACTAAATCCCCTCTCGCTCGGTGTACATACAAATGAACATTACAATCGTGATAATTTTCCATTTAAACCGTTTGATCCTGATTATGAGCAAAACTGGGTATGGGGATATTCTTTATCACAAAACAGACCGCTTTTAGTTCCTGAATCAATTGCTTATTATAGCCTCGGTCATCGAGACGCTTTCGTGTATGAAACATCAAATGGATGTGCAATTGGCGGTAGTTTAGAAGAAGCGATTTTTCACGGCATTTTAGAAATTGTAGAGCGTGATGCCTTCTTACTCACTTGGTATGCCGAATTACCTCTTCCCCGCCTTGATCTTAATTCAGCAAATGATACAGAATTACAATTAATGATCCAGCGGTTACGTACGATTACCGGATATGAATTACACGCTTTTAACGCGACGATGGAACACGGCATCCCGAGCTTATGGGTAATTGCAAAAAATACGCGTGAAAATGGAATGAACGTTGTTTGTGCGGGAGGCGCTCATTTAGATCCTATTCGAGCCTTAAAAAGCGCTATTCAAGAAATAGCAGGCATGTTACTTATAACAGACGATGAGCTCGAGCACAAAAGAGAATACTACGAAAAGTGCTTACAAGATCCTTATTTCGTTAATAAAATGGAAGACCATAGTATGCTGTACGGATTGAAAGAAACGGAAGAACGTCTTCACTTCCTTTTACGAGAAGATGCACCGGTGCAAACGTTCCAAGAAATGAATGTATCACAATCATTTGATATGGATTTAACATCCGATCTCCACCAACTTTTAAATCGTTTGCATCAATCTGACCTTGAAGTAATCGTTGTAGATCAAACCGTTCCCCTTATAGAAAAGAATGGACTACACTGTGTAAAAGTTATTATTCCAGGTATGTTACCGATGACGTTCGGACACCATCTTACTCGGGTTACAGGGTTAGACCGAGTTTATACCGTACCGATGACACTTGGATATAGCACTGAACCGTTAACAAATGAACAATTAAATCCACATCCGCACCCGTTTCCATAGTAAAGGAGGGATTTCATGCAGCTAGATACTTTTTTACATCATCTCCATTTCTCTATTGATGAAATTATGCCAAATCATGAGGTAGACTGGAAAGATGCACCGCTTCCTTATAAATTATATCGAAATGTACCTACCATCCCGCTCTCCTTAGAAATCCCGTTATCTTTATCGAACTCTTCTACTACACCTACTCTAAATGAGATTGGTCACTACCTTTGGTATTCATTTGGTGTAACACAATTATGTCAGCTAAATAGCGGGAGAAATGTATTACGTAGATCCATTCCTTCAGGCGGTGCCTTATACCCGAATGAATTGTATATCTATTTAAAGATTGACGATTATCCAGACGGCATTTACCATTATGACGCCGCGCATCACCGACTTATTTTACTTCGCGAAGGAAATTTCGATTCTTATTTAGCAGACGCACTCGGTAATCGCTGTAACATACAGGATTGTTTCGGTGCTGCATTCGTATCCACTATGTTTTGGAAAAACTTCTTTAAATACAATAACTTTTCATATCGACTTCAAGGATTAGATAGCGGGGTTCTCATTGGACAATTACTAGAATGTGCAAATCAGTTCGGTTATACGAACGGCGTATACTTTCAATTTCTAGACCGTGCACTGAACCATTTACTCGGATTGTCAGAAGGTGAAGAAAGTGTGTATGCCGTTATTCCTTTAAGTACAGAGCCAGAAACTAATTGGTTTCACAATGATTACCGTGAAAATAAAACAGTTACTTCTCATGAGTTGTTGCAACAAATTCCGCCGCTCGCACATGAACATTTCGTTCGCTCAAAACATGTAGATGAATATCCGATGATAACAAAAATAAATGAGGCTTCTATAATCGAATCGACAGCACACTTCCAAACACTTGCTCATGAAGAGCACTATCAACATCATGAGCACGCTGTACAACTGCCGAAAGTAGAGCGTTTATCTTATGATTTCTTGCAACTTTGCAGAAAACGGTATTCCCCTGATGCTGACTTTACTTTAACGAAATGGGATGCAGCTGAGCTCGCTACTTTACTACAAGAAGCGAGTCTCTCCTTCCCCTATTACAACGACCTTGACGGTAAGTATACAAATGAAAATACACGCGTCTCCGTATACGGATGTTTTTATAACGTGAAAAATATTGAAAACGGGGCTTACGCTTATAACAGTAAAACACATTCCATACAACCAATTCGATATGGAGACCTTCGCTACCCACTTCAGTCTAGTATGACGATGGATAACGTAAACCTTTTTCAAGTACCACTTTGCCTACATGTAGTCGGAAAGAAAGATTATTATACAAATGTATTAGGCTATAGAGGATACCGTATTCACCAAATGGAAGCAGGTATACTCGTTCATAAACTCGTTTTTGCAGCGACCGCGATGGGGATGGGCGGGCATCCTTTACTTAGTTTTGATACAAATTCATGTGATCAGTTATACGGGATAGATGCTGGAAATGAAACGTCACTTATTCAAATTCCAGTTGGGGCATATCGAGCGCGGAATTGGTTAAAAGGGGCTTTGCATTGTTAGAAGCACGCCGTCTATCGGCGTGCTTTTTTACTAGATTAACTTAAAAATACTCTTAATTTGTCTAGCAAATAACCAATTTTTCGTACCGTAGTTATCATTTAAACTATCTAAATTGATAGATTGTCCGTTAGCAAACTTTAATTCTAACGTAGTATTTTTGTCATTTGTTTTTAAGTTACTATTTGTAATGTCATCATACTTTAATTTTTCAATCTCAATATATTCGTCTTTTTCTTGTCCAATCACGACATGGTCTTGGAAGAAGAAAAATACTTCTACTTTTTTACCGAAACAAAATACATTTTTCGTATAGATTAACGTCGCGTTATCAAGTCCGACACATACTTCTTTCATCTCTTCCACAACGTGTCCAAAGTCTTCTTCTTGTCTTGCGTTTGATTCCACAATCCATTCTTCGATTGTTTTCATGTTAATTGCCATACTGTGCCCCCTGGTTCGTTCATTGCTTTGTTTAAAAAATAAATACTATATGACAATATAAGCGATACGTACTATGTTTTCAAGGGTGAACGGTATATTCAAAATAAAGTTAAATTTCAAAGTAATATACTAGGAGCACCAATCTCATTGTATTTTAAACGTTTGCACGAGGCATTCTTCATCATCGATTAACTGTATTTTCTCATCAAATTCGATGTTTAGCTCCCTATATATTTTCTTCCAAAAAGAAACAGCTGGTATATTTTTCACAAGCTCGATAACGAAATATTGCCCCCGTTTCTCTTTTAGTACATTCTCAATAACTTGTTTACCGATTCCTTTCCCCTTGTGTTGATTCAATATGAAAATGTCATTTATACCAAAGTCGTTTTCCTTCTTCAAAAAAGGACGTTCCAGTAGTAATAAAAACCCTACAATATCATTATCACTTTTAATAAAATACGGAGTGATTCCGTCATTTTCCCAAAACATGTGCAAATCTTCGTATTCAAAAAATCCGTTCGCTCCGATAGTTATATTCATAGTGAACTTAGAAAGGTCATGAAGATATAAAGCGTACAAATTACGTAATATTTCTTTTTCTGATTCTTGAACTTTTTGAAGTGCTACAATCATAAAAAAACTCCCCTTCCACATATGTAACTATTTCCCGATCCTCTTCATTCGACAAAAATGATAATTCCCCTTTAACAAAAAAATAGCACTTTAAAAAGTGCTATTCCGCTCTCCTTGCCGCTTGCTGAATTGGATCCCAAACGCTGTTATATGGTGGGGCATAACTTAAGTCGACATCTTCTAAATCGTGAATGCTCATTTTATTGAAGAGTGCCATTGCAATTACATCAATACGTTTATCTACGCCTTCTTCTCCAATTACTTGCCCGCCCAATAATTGTTTCGTATCGGAGCGATATAGTAATTTCAAGTAAAGTGGTTTTGCATTTGGATAATAGCCCGCCATATTAGTCGAATCTACTTTGACTGTTTTATACGGGATGTGTAGCCCTTTCGCTTCTTTTTCATTTAATCCTGTTCTTGCAAGCGTCAAATCCATAAATTTAATAATACCTGTACCTAACGTACCTTTAAAGGCTCTTTGTTTATCCAGCATGTTCAGTCCAGCAAGTCGCCCTTGTTTATTGGCAGTCGTTCCGAGCGGGATATGATCATGAATTTCCTTTATAACGTGGTAATGTGTTGCGCAATCACCAGCTGCATATACGTCTTGCACATTCGTTTGCATATATGCATTTACTTCAATTGCCCCTTTATGATTCTTACGTATATTTGTCCCTTCAAGAAAATCAGTATTTGGCTTCACTCCGACAGATACTAAAACAAGATCCGCTTTATACGTACCTTTATCCGTTTCAACTGCTTCTACTCGTTCATTCCCTTTGAATGCTTTTACATTTTCATTCGTTAAAATTTCAATATGATGTTTATCTGCTTCTTTATGTATGTACTCTGCCATATCTGCATCATAAATCGTACCGATATGATCATTTCGCTCAATCATTCTTACTTTCTTACCAAGTTCGACGAATGTTTCTGCCATCTCAAGTCCAATGGCACCACCGCCAATAATCGTTACATCTTCAACTTTATTCGTTTCTAGCGTTTTTAATATGCGCTCAGCATCAGGAATTGTTTTTAAAAGATGAACGCCTTGTAATTCCCGTCCTTCCCATTCTGGCATAACAGGACGCACTCCAGTCGCAATTAATAATCGATCGTACGGAAATTCAAAGACATCTTTCGTCTTCGTATGCTCTGCATACACCATTTTCTTTTCCGTATCTACTTTCGTTACTTCATGACGCACTTTCGCATCAATTCCATATTTCTCACGAAACGTCTTTACGTTACGCGCGATTAACTTTTCAGTTGAAGTGATAGCACCACTAATGACATACGGTAATCCACACTGAGCGTATGAATAAATTTCACCTTTTTCTAAAGTTACAACATTTGCATTTTCATCGTTTCTAACAATTTGCATCGCTGCACTCATACCAGCTGCATCTCCGCCAATAATGACATAGTTCACTTTACCACTCCTTCTTTTTTACATACTCTTTACGTTTTCCATATTTTATAGAAATAACACCTACTTCCATTGTAAAGAAAGAGAATTTCATCTTCAAATTTTGTGCACAAACCTATGCTTGAATAGGTAACTGTCGTGTCTTATAAACAATATGTTTAATATGCTATAACAGTAACAATTGAAAGTAGGTGAAACATACATGTGCGCCGGCCTTCTCGCTCAAACTCCAGAGGAACCGAAAGAACCAAAACCCGCCTTGTCGCTTGATCAAGAATTCTCTATTAACGCAACCATCTATAGTGCTCGTGCTTGGTTATCTAATGATGAGACTTTCCCACAAACGATTTGGAAAGGCTCTCGCTTCGCTTCAGCATCACACGCTGGCAAGTCCATCTTACCAATCGGTACTGTAAAAATTTTGAACTTATCTGATGATACAATAACAGTTACTGCATCATCAGAATCAGATGATAATCTCAAAATAGTCGTACCCCCTCATTCTGAAGGTGTTTTAACATCTAATGGTTTATCTGATGTGCAAGCAAGTACATCAGGAGGAGCAAGTAAAGTCACATTTCTCTTTCATATCTTTTTCTCAAGGGATCCTGGTTCAGATAAAAAACCATAAAAAAGGTACAGTTATGCACTGTACCTTTTTTCATGTGTTCTATTCTCTTGATTTGATTAGTTCAATATTATAAGTTTCGATATCTGTTAACGTTCCTGTAAAGTAAGGATTTTCTCTATACCAAGACTGTTTTGCAAAATACGCTTGCATATCTTTCGTTTGAAAAATATGTCCATGCCTTGCATATATTTCATTTCTAGCAATTTTCAACTGCTCTTTCGATAAATATGTTAAATCTGCGCTCGTTAATTTTCGAATATCACTATCAGGAAAGATGAAACCATTATATACATACCCAGTCGCGGGCGTTGGAGTAACATTATAAACAACTGTTTTTTCTGTACTTTTCTTTTGGAATGGAAGATTATAAGACGAAAGTGCCGTTACCGTCTCTACTTGTGTCGTTTCCCGTTCGCTTTCTCCATTTCGTTCTAAATAAATCGTCGCACTTCCATCAGTCGCTACTGGCCCCCATGTAATTTCTTCTCCTGCCAGCGCTGTAACCGGTTTTTGATTTACGTACAATGTTGCACCAGGCGCGTTCGTTTGAACTGTAATATATTGACCTTGCAACGTTAAATCTATCGTTACGTTATTTTGGCTTTGTTTCATAAGTACAACCTTTTCCTCACGAGATAATTTTACATAGTCATTTTTATAATCTGATTGAAACACTTGATTTCCCGGAAGAAATGGCCCATATTGCTTCTCAAACTTTTTGTCATCTGTCTTATCAATTTCTTTTCCGTTCATTTTTAACGATACGCCTTTTTCATTTGTAAGCAAAGTTGTATAGTACGTCTTCGCTTTCAATTTATATCGATCAAATATAAAGAAATACTTTCCGTCTTTCGTTAATGAAAAATCAGCTCTTTCTATTCCGTCCCGTTGTTTTTCACCTTGTCTCAAATATCCTTTTAATTCATTTACGTAAGATGGATTTTCTTTTATATATGAAAATAGGGGCTTTACACACTCTCTCGTTATCATAACCGATGGATCATCTGCCGTAACGATCTCAGCTAATTTCTCTCCGTCTTGCTCTTGTAAAATCGTAATCATCCGGTCTACTTGTGCCAGCTGCGTATAATACGACGATCCGTACAAATACAATCCAATAATCACTATAACAAATAGCGCTAACAGTGTAATGCCAACTTTTGCACCACCGCTCATGTTCTTCTTTACTACAGGACGTCCCCTCTTCGACCCGCAGTTTTGACAAAATTGCACACCATCTTCAAACTGAGCTCCGCACTTTGTACATACATTCATTCAGTCAACCACCTTTTCATTAGAAGCCAGTTATTCCCTTTGTTAAGGCTTGAATTATCGTACTAATGTAAGACCAAAGTACAATGAACGTTGCAATTCCAATTAAAACATTTGCAATAATAAGTGTGTAAACGAGATCTAATCCGCCATTGTCTAGCTTTAATACGGCTACAGTTATACTAATCCCTATATAAGTTGCAGCTACGGATAATAATATAGGTAAGAAAAAGATTAATAAGAAACTAAAAAGAAAAGAAAGGACTAATATGACAATAGTCGGCGTCGCTATCGTTCCCCATATACCAAATACTTCAAGAAACGAAAAAGACGATTTCATCATCTTACCACTTACAAAAATAATAAATCCGACAAATAAAGTTAAAATTAATAAAAAGAAAAAGACCGTTATAGATTCTCCAAAAAACGTGGGAGTAGATATATCTGGTGCAAATGTTCTCGTAACTGCTGATGCTGCACTCATCATTCTATAAAAAATACATGCTCCTAAAAAACAAATAAGAACAAGACTTACAATTCCATTTCGCACTTCAATAGCGCCGCTTTTCATAATCGCTGTCGGTGCTTGTAATGCATGTTTAAAAAATTGAAAATAGCCGCTCGCGAACCGCTTCGCTTGTTCTACCGTTTCATTTGGACGCGTTTCCTTTTCTTGTGCCGCGCGCGCTTGTTCCGGCCCTTCTTCTTGGCCACTACTTGCCACTACTTCTTCCGTTAACGAATGTCCACAATTCCCGCAAAACTTTGCCTCCGCTGCATTTTCTGTATGACATGACGGACATTTCATTCTCTTATCCCTCCTTAAGCATATACCTTATAGGGTGTTACAAGTTCAATATATGACTTTGGACATAAAACATGACTACAAGAAAAAGATTCTGAAATCCTTCTTCCGAAAGAAAATATATGTGCTAGTAATCTTGAAAAAAAATGCTATTATGAAACAGAATAAATAATATTTTTAACAGATTGGATGACTGGTAATGGAATTGGTAAACTCAATTTTTCAAATACTCCTTACAAGCGTAATCCAATTATTATCTTTAATTGGCGTTATCATTGTAATTGGATTTCTATTAGGCTATTTAGAATCTCTCACACGCATGTATTGGTCGAGAGCTTTTGGAAGAAAAGGATTCCTATTAACGGCTTGGATCGGTGTTCCGATTCACGAACTTGGACATGCCATTATGTGCGTACTGTTCCGTCATAAAATTGTGGCAACGCAGTTCTTCCCAACAGATACAAGTCAAGGGGCTTTAGGTTACATACAACATCAATACAATCAAAAAAGTGTGTATCAACGAATTGGGAATTTCTTTATCGGCATTGGGCCTATTATTTCTGGTATTACTGCATTAATCCTTTTAATGCGCTATTTCGTACCAGAATCATATTTTTTATTTAATACAACTCTCGAAAAAACGATTGCTTCTACTTCTATTAATGTAGAAATGATTCAAAACATGCTCTTGTCGACGTTTGTATTATTGAAAAGCTTATTTACAATCGGCAATTTATTGAATCCTTCCTTTTGGTTATTTTTATTTATCGCCATTTGCATTTCCGCACATATCGCTTTAAGTAAACCAGACATTAAAGGATCAATAGACGGAGTTATCGTCATGTTTATCGTTTTATTTTTATTCAACATCATAGCGGGACTGTTTCAATACGACAGTAACCAGCTACTTGGACAGGTTATGAAATATAATATGTATCTCATTGCTTTTTCTAGTGTAGCACTGCTTTTCTCTTGTATTTCTACACTTGTTAGTTTTTCGTTTTATAAAATAAGAAGAGGACGTTCTTTTTGAACGCCCTCTTCTTATTAATTATTCCCCTTATAATCACAATGTTCAACCGGAACACGAGCATGCCCTTCTTCATCGGTACACCATGACTGTGATTGGAATGCAAGAAAGATACCAATCCATTCTTCTTCCTTTTCAAAGTGAATGAGTATCCCTCCATCTTGCCATATTCCATCATCACCTTTCCATTTTTCTACATTCCCTTGATTCATATGAATATCATGTATACCGTTTCCTGGTTTGAAATGAAAATAGGAATCTGGTGTATTTTCTTCTGGTCCCCATCTTTCACCAAACGCGTAAATAATTGCTTTTTCTTCTATTGCTCGTTTTATATAACGTTCTATTTTTTCATTTAAATCATTATCTTCTCCTGCTTTTTCGGGAGGCAAAGGAATCATTTGATTTGAGTCAAATAAATTTCCTCTTACATAATCTAAAGCTACTTTCGGTTCATTGTTTTTTATTTCTGTAAAACCGAATGGTAATGTCGGTAAAATATGAATCGCCTCTGACCGAATATTGTTACTCGCAAAATATAAAACTTCTGATGGATAACTTTGCGATTTTACGTTAATTGCAATACGATAATCTACTCCTGTCTCGCCCTGTAAATGAACTTGATAATGAGGTGTTTTCCCTTTTCCAATCTTTGATTGTATAACTGTACCTTTTAACACACCGTAGTTTTTTAGGGGCATACATTTCATCTCCTATTCATTTAGTAGAAGCTATTCATATTTAAATCATTATCCACTCATAAAAAAAATCCTCCTATGTTAGGAGGATTTTTAATTTCTCAACATATACCAAACAATAACCTCTACCACTACAAGCAAAACCGCACCAAAGATCATTAACGTCGTCTTCTTTAATAGTTCATTTTCACGGTAAGGGATATTACATAAGTAAGCACCTAGTGTAATCCGTGATGGACAAGCGATTGTCGCTACTGATGATGCGGTGTTTTGAAGTGTTGTGACATATTGCCACGGGAGTGCTACGTTTTGTGCAGTTTGCATTTGTAGTTTTATAAACATTGCATTTGATCCTGCGTTACTACCTGTTAAAAATCCACCAATAGCGCCAATAAACGGAGCAACGAAAACGAAAAACGTTCCAAATGTGTCACCAGCTGTCTTTGCGAGTAATGAATGCATGCCTGATGCACCCATTAGTTCTGAAATGGCGATAAACATTGTCGTCGTAATAGCAAATGGAATCCATTGTTTTATCGTTTGTGAGAGTGATTGTTTCATAATATTAGACGGGATGCGGAAGAAAATAATAGTAAATAAGCAAGTCATACCGAGCCAAAATCCTGGTGAATATAGTAACTCTAGTTTGTAAGAGTATGATTTCAAATCAAGAACCGCATATGATCTAAACAAATCATGTAATGCTGGAACGAGGCGGGAAAGTAAAATACAAACTGTTAGAAATATATAAGGGCTAATAATTTTTATAATGGATATTTCTCTCTCCGTTGCAGCCGCATGTTCTGTTATAAGATTTTGCCCACTTTTTCCTTTTAATTTAATGATAAGAAAGCCAAATGTAATCGTAACGATAGAACTTAATATCCCGGCTAGTTCAACACTTACGTACGCATTAGAAAGATAGATTCCGAGAGAAAATAATAGAAAGAATCCTACTCCTTCTTTCCACTTTTCTATAACCGCTTGCCAGCCGCCAACAACGTGTAAAGAAAGAATAACAAAGTAAGCAAACATCGGAATACTTAATAGCGCTGTATTTGTACCAAGTGTTGTAAGAGGCATATTTATTAGCTGCGAACCGATAATCGTACCAGTTGCCATTGCGCCCCATGAACTAGCTAGTAAGCCGATGAATGAGAGCAGTACAGCTTGAAATGGTTTATATCCTAGTGAAAGAAAAATAGGTGCTGCAACCATGAAGCCGATACCGAATCCACTTACTGATTCAATAAGCGGGCAAATGCCAAAACACATAAGCAGCATTTGTAATAAGCGATCCTGAGTAACTTCTTCTAGAAAACGTGCTACTTGATCGATGTACCCCATTTTGTTCATGAGGTGAAATAAAAAAATACCGAAAAATAAAACGTACCCGACAATAAAACAAATTAACCATCCTTTAATCGTTGCGTGTACAGTTTCACTTATCCCTAATTGAAACGTTGGCGAGAGTAAAACGATTCCAACAGACACAGCATAAGAAATTAACGAAGACCTTAATGACGTTTGTTTAAATAAAAATAAACAAATGAAAATCATCATAATTGGGATAAGTGCCAACAATATGGCCATATTATCATCTCATTTCGTTTAAAATACAATTTTTAACTATTATATAACAGATGCTATAATTTTCAATTGTTTTTACAACAGATTCAAAAAAGGAACCAAACGGCTCCTTTTCATTCACTCCCATTTTCTATTATCCTGAAAAACTGTCTGCTTTCCGACTATTTCTTTCAACACAACAAACACAATGTAAGTACATATTGCTTGCAATATAATATTCCAAAATTTCATTAATGTAAATGAATGAATCCGTAGAAATAATTCGTTTAATAATACAATCGAAACGATACTAAATAATTCTATACTAATCGAAAATAGACATATTTCTATAATAGACTGTTCTTGAATGCGATTTAAGTTGGAAAAGATGAATACATACCCTAAAAATAGAGCCATTAACTCTATTTTCGTCATGCTAATGAGCCAAGCGTATAATGGTACAGTTAAAAATAGATATAGTAATTTACGTCTTAGCATGCCTTCTCCCCCTCTGAATTATATGTATTTTCTGTATATTTTAACATTTATTACGCAAAACAAAAAGAAGAGACTACGCCTCTTCTTTTTGTTTTGTTGCATATATTAATTCACATATTTCTTCTCGCTTTTCATTTTCTAAAAGCTCAATGACCTTACTTCCAACGACAACTCCGTCGCATATTGTAACCATTTCTTCTACATGTTCTTTTGTTGAGATGCCGAATCCAGCGACTACTGGTAAGTTGACGTGTGATTTTACTTTTTCTAAGTAACTATGAATCTCCTCTTTAAAGTTTTGACGTACTCCCGTTACGCCCGCTACTGTAACAGCATAAACGAACCCTTCTGATTCACTCGTAATTTTTTCAATTCTTTCAATAGGACTCGTTACGGTAACGAGTGGGATGAGCGCAATGTTTACCTCTCGAAGTAACGGCGCAATAATATTTTGTTCTTCATACGGTAAGTCTGGAACGATAATACCATCCACACCGGCCTCTAAGCACTTCTCTACAAATCGTTCTTTTCCGAATGCAAGTACTGGATTTAAATATGTCATGAGTACAAACGGAATTTGCACTTCTTTCCTTACCTCTATTAATGCTTGAAAAATACCTTTTACTGTTACACCGCTATCTAGCGCTCGTTTCCCTGCTCTTTGAATCGTTGGACCGTCTGCGACTGGATCCGAAAACGGAATGCCGACTTCAACGATGCTCGCTCCTGCTTCATCTAAAAAACGAATTCTTTCTTTTAATTTTTCAAAGCCACCATCTCCGCCCATTACATACGGAATAAATGCTTTCTTACCATTTTCAAACGCTGCTTTAATTTTTTCTACTCCCATTTTTTACACCTCTTCCATATAACGTTTTATACTCTCTACATCTTTATCCCCGCGGCCAGATAAACAAATGACAAGCCCTTCGTCTGTCTTCATTTGCGGCGCTAATTTTAACGCGTATGCGATAGCATGTGAACTTTCTAACGCCGGGATAATGCCTTCTTTTTTCGTTAATAATTGAAATGTTTCTAATGCTTCTTCGTCTGTTATCGACTGATAAGAAACGCGGCCAATATCTTTTAGCAAGCTATGTTCTGGACCAACACCTGGATAATCAAGTCCTGCTGAAATAGAGTGTGCTTCTTGAATTTGTCCTTCTTCGTTTTGCAGAAGATACATCATTGATCCGTGGAGAACGCCAACGCTTCCTTTCGTTAAAGTTGCTGCATGCTTTTCTGTATGAACGCCTTTTCCAGCTGCTTCTACGCCGTAAAGAGCAACTTCTTCATCATGTACAAATGGATAAAACATTCCCATCGCGTTACTGCCACCGCCAATACAAGCAACGACTGCTTCTGGTAACTTTCCTTCTAACGCCTCATATTGTTTTTTCGTTTCATTTCCAATTACACTTTGGAAATCACGTACAATTTGCGGGAATGGATGTGGTCCGAGAACAGATCCCATAATGTAGTGCGTATCATGCACATGTGAAACCCAGTAACGAAGCGCCTCGTTTACCGCATCTTTTAATGTACCACTACCTGCCGCTACACTTTCTACTTTCGCTCCGAGTAATTCCATTCGGAACACATTTAATTTTTGACGTCTTACATCTTCTTCTCCCATAAAAATGACGCATTCTAATCCGAGAAGAGCACATACAGTAGCTGTTGCAACTCCGTGTTGTCCAGCTCCTGTTTCAGCGACAACTTTTTTCTTGCCCATTCGCACTGCAAGTAGTGCCTGACCGATTGTATTGTTAATTTTATGAGCTCCTGTATGATTCAAATCTTCACGTTTTAAATAAATCTTTGCACCTCCGCAATACTTCGTCATATTTTCAGCGAAATAAAGCGGTGTTTCTCTTCCGACGTACGTTTTTAAATAATGATTTAATTCCTTTTGAAATGCTTCATCTTGCATCGCTTCTTTATATGCTTCTTCTAGTTCTAGTACAGATTGCATTAACGTTTCTGGAACGTATCGTCCTCCGTATATACCGTAATGTCCTTTTTCATCTGGATATGCGTAGTTCATTTGGAACACTCCTTTGCTTTTATAATAAATTGTTTTATTTTCTCTACATCTTTCTTTCCTTCTGTCTCTACTCCGCTGCTCACATCGACCATATAAGGCCGAACAGTTCGAATTGCTTCTTCTATATTAAGAGCGTTTAATCCACCAGCTAATATCGTTTTCTTTCGCAATTCTTTTGGCATATGCCCAAGTAGTTCCCATGAAAATGTCTTTCCATTTCCTCCATGAAACTTTTCTTTCGGGCTATCAAATAATATATAATCCGTTTCATACCTTTGAGCGTTTTTCATATCACTCTCTGAAGTTACTCCTAGCGACTTTATAGACGGAATATTCAATCTTCTAATTTGATGATTGTCTTCATCCCCATGTAGTTGTACATGTGTTAACCCACACTCATCTGCAATTTTCCGGATCACTTCTACTGATTCATTTACGAAAACACCAATTTTTAACACGTTGGCTGGAAGCTCCTGAATGATTTCTTTCGCTCTCTTTGGAGTGATTTTCCGTTTACTTTCTGCAAAAACAAATCCGAGTGCATCTGCGCCGTATTCGCACGCACTTTTCGCTGTTTCCACATCAGTGATGCCGCAAATTTTCACTTTCATATATTCACCTTACAATCTTCAAAAAAACTACTAATAGAAGATGATGTCATAAGCGCCTCTCCAACTAATACACCTTTGGCCCCAGCTCTTTTAACACGAATAATATCTTCTTTTGAATGAATGCCACTTTCACTAATCCAAAGTAGTTTCTCCTCATTCAATCTTTTTCCAAGCTTTTCCGTTTGGCTTAAATCTACTTCGAACGTTTTTAAATTACGATTATTAATGCCAATAACGTGCGGATTTAATACAATCGCAGTTTCTAATTCCTGTTCATCATGAACTTCAACAATCGCTTCCAATCCTTTTTCTAACACGTAGCTATACAACTCTTTTAACTTCTCTTTCGTTAACGCTGCTACAATTAGTAAAATAATATCTGCTCCCGCTTCATATGCTCTATCAATTTGAATCTTATCGATTATGAAATCTTTACATAAAAGCGGAATGTTACTTTCTTCTCTTGCTGTTTGTAAATCGTGAAACGACCCTTTAAAAAATTGACCATCTGTTAAAACAGATACTGCTCCTGCACCACATTTCTCATATGTTCCCACTTGTTTTCGTACGTCAACGTGTAAATTGATATCTCCTTTTGATGGTGATGCTCGCTTTACTTCTGCAATGACAGTAAACTGCTGTAACGCTTCTACAAGTGAATGTGTCTTTCTTTTTGTTTTTACTGGTGTATATATTTCATACAACTCCGCAACTTCCCTTTGCTTCTGTTCTACAATTTCATCTAAAATCGTCCCCACTTTAGTTCACCCTTTCTAATTTTTCATTGCTTGCTGCAATTAATAAGTTTAATTTGGTTAATGCTTTTCCAGAGTCAATGCTATGTGCCGCGAGTTTAATTCCTTCTTCAATCGTTTCCGTTTTTCCATTTGCGAAAAGAGCTAGACCTGCATTTAATAAAACTGTATCACGATAAACACTCTTTTCTCCGCTCAATACTTCAAGCGTAATCTTTGCATTTTCTTTTGAATTCCCCCCTCTAATTTCTTCATTTTTCACTCTTGAAAAACCATACTTTTCTGGATCAATACTCATTTCTACTATTTCATTATCTTTTAAAAAGACTACGTGATTTTCCCCTTGTAATGACGCTTCATCTAAAAAACCACTTCCATTTACGACAAGCGCTTGTTTCCGGCCTAACTTTTGTAATACTTCTGCAACTGGTAATAACATATCTCGTTTATAAATACCGACAAATTGTGTTTCTAAATTCACTGGATTTGTTAAAGGACCAATTAAATTAAAGATCGTCGGCACGTTTAACTCTTTTCTTATTTTCATAATGCGCCTTAGTGCTGGATGCATCACTGGTGCAAATAAAAATGCAATGCCCACATGCTCTAGTAAATAATCAATTTCGTTTGGCGTACTACTAATATTTACACCTAGTTCTTCTAATAAGTCTGCACTTCCTGTTTTACTAGAAACAGCACGATTACCATGTTTTGCAACCTTTACACCTGCTCCTGCCAGTACGAATGCTGATGTTGTGCTAATATTAAACGTTTGAGCACCGTCACCACCCGTCCCGCAATTGTCCATTGCTCCTTGTATATGGTTCGAAAACGGCAATGCCTTTTCGCGAAGAGCTCGAACGAGACCGTATATTTCTTCTGCAGTTTCACCTTTCGCTTTCAGTAAGACTAAGAAAGCTGCAATTTCACTTTCTAATATGTTTTCACTTAATAAAAGTAGTCCTGCTTTATACATTTCCTCTTCTGTTAAATGTTGACCCTCCACTAATTTACGAAGATAGTTATTCATACTCTTTCCTCCTCTTTTATTTCTGTTAAAAAGGCACGTATTAACTTTCCGCCTTCTTCTGTTGCGATTGATTCCGGATGAAACTGTAATCCGAAGAGCGGATAATAATTGTGACGGACTGCCATTATCTCTCCATCGTCCATCGCTGTCGCTAATATGTCAAAACACTCTGGCAAGCTCGTTTGCTCTGCAACAAGGGAATGATAGCGCATTGCCGTTAGCGGCTGTGTAGCGTATGAAAAGATTGACGTTCCGTTATGTTTCACACGCGATGTTTTTCCATGTTTAATACATTCTGCTCTAACAATGTCTCCTCCAAATGCAGCTATGATCGCTTGGTGGCCAAGACAAATCCCTAATATGGGAACGTTCTTATAAAAATGACGGATGACGTCGATACAAATGCCAGCATCCTCTGGTTTTCCTGGTCCTGGTGAAAGTACAATTCCTCTTGGATTCACCTCTTCTAACTGTTCTATCGTTATTTCATCATTTCTTACAACTACAATTTCTTCTTCATGTTCGCCTAACAGTTGATACAAGTTATATGTGAACGAATCGTAATTATCGATAAGTACAATCATTTCATTACCTCCAAAAGCGCTCTCGCTTTATTTAATGTTTCTTCATATTCAGCTACTGGATCTGAATCGTAAACGACTCCTGCTCCTGCCTGAACATATGCTTTTTCATCCTTTACGACCATCGTTCGAATGGCGAGCGCCATATCAAGATTTCCTGAAAAACTAACGTATCCAACTGCACCAGCGTATACATTTCTTTTTTCATTCTCTAGTTCATTTATAATTTCCATCGCTCTAATTTTCGGAGCTCCAGAAACCGTCCCTGCTGGTAAGCAATACGCTAACGCATCAAATCCGCCCATTTGTTTTTGCAATGTTCCGTAAACTTCGGATACAATGTGCATAACGTGAGAATATTTTTCTACTTTCATATATTTATCTATCGTAACCGAGCCGATTTCACTCACTCTACCAATATCGTTTCGCCCAAGATCTACAAGCATCATATGCTCTGCTCGCTCTTTCTCATTGCCTAACAGTTCTTTTGCGATTTCCTCATCTTCCCTCTTCGTTTTCCCCCTCGGCCTTGTACCAGCAATTGGATTCGTCATCACTTTATCCTCCCTTACTGATAGTAAACTTTCCGGCGAGGAACCGAGTACAACATAATCTTGAAAATCGATATAGAACATATATGGTGATGGATTTGCAATTCGAAGTTTTCGATATAACGCGAATGGATCACCAATACATTCACTTTGTAAACGCTGTGACAGTACAACTTGGAATATGTCTCCCGCTCTTATATATTCTTTCGCCATTTCTACCATCTCACAAAACTCTTTTTCCGTTATAGAAGAAGTGAATGATAATGGGGATTGTATTGCATTTACTTCAGCTTCTTCTCCTTGTAGCACTTCCTCTTTGTATACTCGTAGCCTTTCGTATACTTCTTCATAATCTGCTGAATCATCTTGCCTGCATACATATACAAACGACAACTTTTGGCGTAAATGATCGTAAACGATAAACTCACGATATAGTAAAAGGTGTACTTCCGGAATATTTAATGGGTCGTGTAAATCCGCTCCAATGTTTTCATACTGCCGAATGACATCATATCCAATATAACCAACTGCTCCCCCGCAAAATGGAAATGGACTCTCTACTTGAGCTGACGCGATCACTTCTTCTAACACTTGAAGTACGTTACTTTGCAACTTTTCTGACCGGCCGTAAATCGTTCGTTCCACTTCCGTACCAACGCTTTTCACTTCTCCATAAGGATTACATCCTAAGTAAGAATAACGCCCTTTATCTTGATGAAGCTGTGAACTTTCTAATAAGAATTTCTTCTTCCCTTTCATACGTCTATATAAAGAAATTGGCGTAATGCTATCTCCTTCTTCTTCAGTGATTACTAAAAATGTCTTTCTCTCTCTTTTTTGTTTTATAAATTCTTCTTTCGTCATCATGTCCTTCACCTCGCCCTGAAAAATAAAAAAATCCTCTACATATCGAAAATATGTAGAGGACGATAAATATACCGTGGTACCACCTCGTGTTGGATGCAAAAGCATCCCGCTTTGTTCAGGTACAAAATTTATACCTTATCCTTGTAACGGCGGAACCCGGGTTGCCTACTGAAAATAATTGTTCAGCATACCTCTCGTAAGCCCATTCCGTATATGGTACCGTACCGGGCTCCCACCTATTCCCGGCTCTCTGTAACGTCTCCAATATACGTACTCTTCTTACTTAAACGATTTCACTTATTTAATTTTTTATACACAAAAAGGGAGTACTCATCCTATAGAAAGGACGGGTACTCCCGTGGTGCCACCTTAATTCGTTACAAATGTAACGCACTTTACCGTATCAAAAACAATACGTGTCTCTTGTATCGATGAGATCATGTCGCCAAAGCCTACTTCTTTCGTTTCGGTTTGGAAGCTCCGAAGCCCATTCCACATCAATTCCATACTGATTCGCACCAACCATCAGCTCTCTGACATGTTCATCATGTGTACTCTTCTTCATCAACGCTTGCATTTTTTTAAGTTGCACTCATTATAGACCTAACTTTTTTCACAAGTCAATACTTTTCCAAAAATTTTATTTTTCTTTCCTTTCAATATTATATTGACAAAACAACCTCTTTTTATGTAAATATAATAAATACTCTATTAAAAATAAGGTTTTTTGTATGAATATTATATATTAAAAAAGTAAAATGACATCAAAAAACGCTTACATTTCTGAAAATTCGTATTTCTATATGGATTTTTCAGAATAATCATGATAGATTATAAAGTGAAACTTTAATCAGTGAGGGTTTTGTTCTCCCCACTGATTATTAGTTGAACCAATCGGGCATTTACGGGCAGTTGATCTCCCACCTAATTTCCTTGCCCAGCCAATTTTAAGGTGGGAGTTTTACTGCCCGTTTATGCGGGATAAATATGCATAACGCATCAAAAGACATGACAAAAGGAAGGGGAACTACATGAGTACACAGATGTTAACTTTAACTTCTATCTCAATTTACATGCTCGGGATGTTAGTCATTGGCTATTTCGCCTATAAACGAACGTCCAACTTAACAGATTATATGCTTGGCGGGCGTACACTAGGCCCCGCAGTAACAGCATTAAGTGCTGGAGCATCCGATATGAGTGGTTGGCTTTTAATGGGGTTACCCGGTGCAATGTTTAGCGTTGGATTAAGTAGTAGTTGGATTGCGATCGGCCTAACACTAGGCGCATACGCAAACTGGCTTTATGTCGCTCCTCGCTTACGTACCTACTCAGAAATTGCAAATAACTCTATTACTATCCCAGAATTTTTGGAACACCGTTTCCACGACAAATCTCATATGCTACGTTTAGTATCTGGACTTGTTATTATGATTTTCTTTACTTTCTATGTAGCTTCAGGATTAGTTTCAGGCGCTGTATTATTTGAAAATTCATTTGGCATGAACTATCATGTTGGATTATTCATTGTAGCTGGCGTTGTTGTCGCTTACACATTATTTGGTGGTTTCTTAGCAGTAAGTTGGACAGACTTCGTGCAAGGAATCATTATGGTAGTTGCTCTTATTCTTGTTCCTACCGTTACAATTATGAATGTAAATGGACTTGGTCCTGCATTTAGTACAATTAAATCGATTGATCCAACATTATTAGATATTTTTAAAGGTACTTCTGTATTAGGAATTATTTCATTATTCGCATGGGGCCTTGGTTATGTTGGACAACCTCATATTATCGTACGCTTTATGGCAATCTCTTCTGTAAAAGAGATTAAAAGTGCACGAAGAATTGGTATGAGCTGGATGATTTTCTCTGTTGTCGGAGCTATGTTTACCGGTCTTATCGGTATTGCATACTACTCACAACAAGAGTTGACATTATCTAATCCAGAGACAATTTTCCTTGAACTTGGGAAAATTTTATTCCATCCACTTATTACTGGATTTTTATTAGCAGCCATTCTAGCAGCGATTATGAGTACAATTTCATCACAGCTACTCGTTACTTCTAGTGCTGTAACTGAAGATTTATATCGTACATTCTTCAAACGTTCTGCATCTGATAAAGAACTTGTATTTGTCGGTCGTATGGCTGTACTTGTTATTGCATTAGTTGGGTGCGCATTAGCGTTTAAACAAAATGATACGATTTTAGCTCTTGTTGGATACGCTTGGGCTGGATTTGGTTCTTCATTCGGACCTGCTATTTTATTAAGCTTATATTGGAAACGTATGACGAAGTGGGGCGCACTTGCCGGTATGATTTCTGGTGCCGCTACTGTTATTATATGGACTCAATTCAAATTCTTAAAAGATTTCTTATATGAAATGATTCCAGGTTTCGCTATTAGTTTACTAGCCATCGTAATTGTTAGTTTACTAACACAACCTTCAAAAGAAGTTAAAGAGCAATTTGAGGATTTCGAAAAACAACATCGTCATAATTTATAAAAAAATCTCTGCTGTTATCATAACAGCAGAGATTTTTTACAGTTCGACAATCTTCTTATCAAATTTAACAAATTCTTTATGTTTCGTTAAATTTAACATAACACTACTCCTTTATAGTATGAGTATCAGCACTTATACAGAAAGGGGACTCCAACATGTTAGCAGCTTTCCAGCAACAACAAACACGAAAATTTTCACCTATCACAAATACTTCTGCGTCTTGTTTAAACATGCAACCTAACCCGCCTAAAATTTCAATTGCTCCTTCTGTTATTTCAGTCATCGGTGTTCATATGGAAAAACATAAATTAAAAATAAAAACAGGACAAAACATTGTGTTATCAGCTTCCATTTTACCAATACAAGCAACGAATAAAGAGCTTATTTGGTCAAATATGAATTCTGATATCATCACCATATATCCAAAAGGTGACACCGTGACGATTACTGGAAAAAGTGCAGGTAAAGCAGTCGTAATTGTCACAACTGCTGAAGGCAAATTTCGTGACCTATGTGTCATTCATGTACAACCTTATATGACAAATCCAAAGTAAAAGAGTGGCTTCATAGCCACTCTTTTACTTGATTTCAATATTTGAGTTTTTACTTTTTACAAGATTAATAAAAAACTTGGATATAACCATACATCTTTTTTTGATGGAAATTCCACTAAACTTTCCCTCTCTTGATTTAAGTCAATGAATCTCCTCCTCTTCCCTATTACAATGAAAACAATATTAGAAAAGGAGGACGTATTATGACTGAACGAAAGTACGCCTTATTTGCTAGCACATCTCTTCTTGTTATGGCATTCATTGCATTTTTCTCTTACGGTTTTGTTCATGGAAATCTCGTTATACAAGGAGATGCGAGTACAACATTCCATAATATCCAAACTTCAAATTCACTTTTCAAAGCGGAAATTTTCGGGTGGATTATCATTTTTATCACTGATATTGTCGCCGCGTGGGCTCTTTATTTCTTTCTAAAACCAATTCATACTAGCCTCTCATTACTAGCCGCTTTACTTCGTCTTATGTATACAGCTATACTTGGGATTGCTATATTCAATCTAATATTGGTATTATTGCTTTCAAAAAATACAATTGCGAATCCAGAAACATATACAATGTTGTTTCTCAGTGCATTCGAATACATTTGGTCTGTAGGATTGATCATTTTTGGATTGCATCTTTTCGTTTTAGGCTATGTAGCTTTTCTCTCTAAACAGATACCAAAGTTTATTAGTATACTGCTGTTCATTGCTGCTACCGGTTATATGCTAATTCACGTCATGAATACAATGTTTACACAATACGATACAATGATTTCAATCATACAATCACTATTCCAATTACCTATGATTGCAGGTGAATTAGGACTTGCGATATGGCTACTATTGAAAGGTGGTAAACACTCTAATTAAGCCGTTTCTTAATTCTACTTAATGATTCTGGTGTCATGCCAAGATAGCTTGCTAGCTGATATTGTGGAACGCGATGAATTAAATACGGGCGTTTTCGTAACAATGTTTTATATCGCTCTTCTGGTGTCGATGAGATAAATACAGCAAGTTCATCTTGTACTTCACCGAAATTGTACTCGATCATTTTACGCGTCATTTCTTCTAATTGTGAATACTTATTATACATGTCCTTTTCACTATGTAGATCACCAACAACTACAGTACAATCTTCTAAACACGTTAACGTATATGATGAAGATTTATCTTGTTTATGATGGTTGAAATTCGAAATTGCCTGTTCTTCTGTATAAAAATTTGATGTAACTTCTTTCCCTGCTTCATCTATACTATGTTGCCTAACGCATCCTTTTAATACAAAATAACATTTTAACGGAACATTTCCTTGTCTTAGGAGCACTGTTCCTTTTTTATATTCTTCAATTTGTAAGTCACTGAGGATCATTTGCTGCTCTTCTTCACTTAGTGTTGTAAATCTATTCATATACTTCTTTAATATCTCTTAAATTTTCTTCCCCCTTCTACGCCCGTATTTCTATAAAACAAAAAGAGAAGTATCACAACTTCTCTTTTCTCCCCTAACACTATAATTCCTGTGTATACACTGGCTCATTTACGACATTTTTTGCTGTTCGCTTTTGTTGCTGCAGTAAGAAAACAGATACACCAAACAATACGAGCATGCTACCGATAATTTGCATTGCATTTAATTTTTCTCCAAGTAAAAAGAACGCAAGTATAGAGGCTCCAACAGGTTCTCCTAAAATACTCATTGAAATTGTCGTTGCATTTACATAATTTAATAGCCAGTTATTAATTACATGTGACACTGTCGGCACAACCGCAAGTAAAAGAAAAACAGTCCAATCCCACTTCGTATAACCTGTAAAGGGTACTTGTAATATAACATTATAAATCCCCATAAAAAGGCCTGCGAACGCAAAGACTGTAAAGCTATAAATCCAGTGCGATACTTTCTTCACTGTCGTTTGCCCGATAAATAAATAACCGACAACCGCTATTACACTTAGAAAGGATAATATGTCACCATAAATTGCTTGCTTACTTAAACCTAAATCTCCCCAACCAATGCACATTACTCCTAAAATAGCGATTCCCATCGTTGCAATGGCTGAATATGTTGTTCTTTCTTTAAATAGAAAAAAACCTCCAACTAAAGATACGATTGGTTGAAGTGCCAAAATAATTGTTGAACTAGCAACTGTTGTATGCTTTAAAGATTCAAACCATAAAAGAAAATGAAGTGCTAAAAAGAAACCAGATCCAATTAAAAAGCCCCAATCTTTCATTTGAATCCTATTAAATTCCTCTCTTTTTTTCCATACGATAGGCAGCATAATAAGTACGATAATCCATAAGCGGTACATACTTAATATTGAAGATGGTGCTGAGGACATCTTTACAAAAACTGCTGCAAAGGAAATGGCAATTATAGAAATAGCCAATGGTAGTGCGATTGATTTTTCTTGTTTCAAATCCTGTCTCCCCTCTCACCTGTCAAAAATCCCACTTCATTATATCCGTTTTCTTTCGTAACTTAAATACTAATTTTTTAGATTCTTCGTACCATTATGGTAAAATAGAAATTAAGGCACCAATTAGTGAATATTTCTTTCCTTTTCACTACAAGCGTCGCTCTTACAATCGTTACAGTAAATTTTTATTTAGGGGGATCTACATGAGTCAAACAATAGGGAGAATTGAAGAAATTTCATTTTATAGCGCATCACTTCAAGAAGATGTTACACTTCTCGTTTATTTACCAGTAAATTACACACCACTGCACAAACATACAGTTGTAATTGCACAAGATGGTAGAGATTATTTTCAGCTCGGTAAAGCGCACCGTGTAATTGAGCGCCTTCGTGAAACCGAAGAAATTGACCGTACAATTATTGTCGGTATTCCATATAAAAATGTACATGATCGTAAAGAAAAATATTTCCCAAATGAAGTGAAAAATGCTGCATATATTCGTTTCCTTGCTCATGAACTTGCACCATATATTGATGAAAATTATCCAACGTATCAAATGGGAAAAGGTCGTGTTTTAATTGGTGATTCTCTTGGCGGAACAGTTTCCTTTATGACTGCACTTATGTATCCGCATACATTCGGTAAAGTCGTTATGCAATCACCATTTGTGGATGAGACAGTGATGAACTTAGCAAAAGAATTCAAAGATCCACAGGCGTTAGAACTGTATCACGTCATCGGTACAGAAGAAACGGCTGTAAAGCGTACTGATGGACAAGTATCTGATTTCGTAGGGCCGAACCGTGAGTTAAATACGCTTCTTACAGATAGAAACTTCATCACGCATTACGAGGAATTTGAAGGCAATCATACTTGGAAATATTGGCAGACTGATTTACCGAAAGCCTTCTCTCATATTCTATCAATGAAATAATAGAGAGCAGTATTCAGAATAATTTGATATAATAGATAAAGAGATTTATTTATCTCAAAATCTAACTAGACTTACAAAGGGAGGAATTGGAACATGAAATTAGGCATTGTAATTTTTCCATCTAAAATGATTCAAGATAAAGCGAACGGATTGCGTAAACGTTATGACCCGCACTACGCATTAGTTCCGCCACATATTACATTGAAAACACCCTTTGAGGCGCAAGATGAACAATTAGAGTCGATTGTAAACGAGTTACATACAATCGCAAGTAAAACGAACCCTTTCACCCTTCATGTTGGGAAAGTTGGTTCTTTCGCACCTGTTAATAACGTCCTTTACTTTAAAGTAGAAAAAACACCTGAACTTACTTTCTTAAATGAAGAAATGCATAGCGGGTTATTCACGCAAGAACGCGAATATGCTTTCGTACCTCATTTAACAATCGGACAAGGCTTATCAGATGCAGAGCATGCTGATGTGTTGGGCCGATTACGTATGAAAGATTTCTATTACGAACAACCAATTGATCGTTTCCATCTTCTATATCAATTAGAAAATGGAACATGGACTGTACACGAAACATTCCGTCTTGGAAAGGGGAACAACTAATTTGCACGCACAGATTGTACAAACGGACGAACAACTAAGAGATGCATTCTCTGTACGTAAACAAGTGTTTGTAAATGAACAACATGTCTCTGCTGAAGAAGAGTACGATGAGTTTGAAGAAACTTCAACACACGTTGTTATATATGACAATGATGTTCCAGTTGGTGCTGGACGTTTTCGCATCCTTGATGGTATAGGAAAAATAGAACGCATTTGCGTGCTAAATTCCCATCGCAAAAAAGGCATCGGAAAAATTGTTATGGATTCGCTTGAAGCGTATGCAAAAGAAAATTCGCTACCAAAATTGAAACTTCACGCTCAAACACATGCTGAAGATTTCTATAAAAAACTTGGATATGTAACAAGTTCTGATGTATTTATGGAAGCAAATATCCCGCACGTCGTAATGATAAAAGAATTGTAATTTGAAAGCAGGAGGTGACCCCTCCTGTTTTTTTACATTGCTATTTTCTTTTTCTTCCGCTAAAGTTAAATGTTGATGCTATAGTTTTGAAGGTGAACATATGACACAAGAAAAATTTTCACAA
The DNA here is from genome assembly GCF_039134555.1 of Bacillus sp. BR3(2024). Lineage (NCBI taxonomy): Bacteria > Bacillati > Bacillota > Bacilli > Caryophanales > Bacillaceae > Bacillus > Bacillus sp. BR3(2024). The sequence continues at coordinate 1,172,301 of NZ_CP152433.1, read as the reverse complement.
AAATTGTTAACACACGCTGATATTCCGCGTGCGACATATCATATTCCGAAAACATCTACCCATTTAATTATGGAAGAAGATGTAGATGCGGCTTATTTCCGCGCTCTCGAGCAACAAAATGTTTTTTTAAACGAAAAACAATTAGAAGCCGTGCGCACAACAGAAGGTCCTGTTCTTACACTAGCTGGTGCCGGAAGCGGGAAAACATCTGTTTTAACAACTCGCGTTGGTTATTTAGTAAATGTAAAACAAGTTCATCCACGAAATATTTTATTACTTACATTTACACAAAAAGCAGCTGAAGAAATACGAAGTCGTGTTGCGAAGTTACCAGGTATGAATCATGCAGCAAGTAGCTACGTTGTTGCTGGTACATTCCACTCTGTTTTCTTAAAATTGCTTCGTAGTCAAGGGTATAATCAGCAAATTTTAGCAAATGAAAAACATAAACAAATTATGATAAAGAAAATCTTAAAAGAATTGCGTTTAAAAGACGATTACGATGCGGAAACGATGCTCGCGATGATTTCACTTGAAAAAAACAAATTAAATCGTCCGAAAGATGTAAAAGCGAAAACACCAGTGGAACAAGAATTTAAAGAAGTATATGAACGTTTTGAAGAGGTAAAACAACGATACAATTATATTGATTTCGATGACATCTTATTGGAAACATATTATATGTTAGAAAATAATGCTCCTTTACTAACTCAATTACAACAACGTTTTCACTACATTGAAGTAGATGAGTTTCAAGATACATCCTATGCACAATATGAAATTGTAAAATTGTTAGCCACGCCAAGAAATAATTTGTTCATCGCAGGTGATGATGATCAAGCAATTTATGGCTGGCGAGGGGCAAGTCACCAAATTATTTTATCTTTTCCAAAAGAATTTGATAACACAACAATCATTGCACTAAATACGAATTATCGATCCAATCCCTTTATCGTCGGGCTTGGAAATGAAGTTATAAAATTAAATCAAGAACGTTTTGATAAAGAGCTATACTCCGTTCGTGAAGAAGGTGTACAACCTTTTTATGCAAGACCTGCTACGACTCTTGACGAAGCAAATCAAATTTTGCAGCTCATTCAAGAAAAAGTAGATAGCGGTGACCGAAACTATAAAGATTTTTGTTTACTGTATCGCACACATTCTGTAAGTCGTTCGTTACTTGATCAGCTTACCATTCATAAAGTCCCGTTTATTAAACACGGGGCGAGCCAATCATTTTATGAACATTCTTTAATCAAGCCTGTATTAGATCATTTAAGACTCGTGATTGAGCCGTTTCGACTAGAATCACTTTCAAACATATTGCCGACGATGTATATCGGACGTGATGATTGTATTTCATTTATTGAACGTGAACAATGGAAATATGGTGAGGGGCGCTTCCCTTCTCTTCTTCATTTCTTACTATTAAATCCAAGCTTAAAACCTTTTCAAGTGAAAAAGGTAAATGAGCGCATCGATTTTATTAAATTTATTAAAGAATTAGAACCGAAAAAAGCATTAAAAGAAATCATTCATGGTAAAGGAAAATATTTAGAATACTTACAAAGTAATGATCGTTCTTCCTTTACGATGCATAAAGACATACAAGAAGAAATGTTGGAAGAATTAATGGAGTCTGCAACTCGTTTCACCGATATTCCAGCTTATTTACAATTTATCGACGAGGCGATTCAAGGTCAAAAAGAAATGGAAGCATTAAAAACAATGCCGCAAAAAGATGCCGTTTCACTTATGTCAATCCATAACGCAAAAGGCCTTGAATTTCCATGTGTCTTTTTACTTGGAGCGAGTGATGGAATCCTGCCCCACACTTCTTCTTTAAAAGATGCAAACGATCGTATTACGGAAACTTCTGAAGCGTTAGAAGAAGAACGCCGATTACTGTATGTCGCCATTACACGTGCGAAAGAAGAACTTTACATTTCTTCTCCGCAATTTTTCAGAGGAAAGAAATTAGATATATCTCGTTTTTTATATACTGTGCGAAAAGATTTACCTGAAAAGACATCCACTAAATAAGGATGTCTTTTTTTATATCACGTTATGTACATCCCTCCTATATAAATTCCTTGTTTTTATCGTGAGAATTAACGTAATATCAGCCATATTCCACTCATATTGTAATAGTGTATGTCAGAACTCACGAGAAGGAGTGAACATAATGAGCTGCAATTGTAATGAAGATCATCAACATGAGTGTGATTTCAACTGTGTATCGAATGTTGTTCGTTTTATACATGAACTACAAGAATGTGCAACGACAACATGTGGATCTGGTTGCGAAGTTCCATTTTTAGGTGCACATAACAATGCATCAGTAGCGAATACACGTCCTTTTATTTTATACACAAAAACTGGAGAACCTTTTGAAGCATTTGCACCATCTTCAAGCCTTACTAGCTGCAGATCTCCCATTTTCCGCGTAGAAAGTATAGATGATGATGACTGTGCTGTATTGCGTGTATTAACTGTAGTTTTAGGTGATGGTACCGCTGTACCACCTGGTGACGACCCAATCTGTACGTTTTTAGCTGTACCAAATGCAAGACTAATATCAACCTCCACTTGCATTACTGTTGATTTAAGTTGCTTCTGCGCTATTCAATGCTTACGCGATGTTTCTATTTAAAACTAAATAATGAGTTAAGCATGGATTGGGTGGCAGATAATTCTGCCACCCAATCCATGCTTAACGAGTATTCTTATGTAAATTTCTTAAAATTGGGAACTTGTCTAGAACATAGAACCTGTCCTTTTCATTAACTGAAAGTAGAAACAGATAAAGGAGTGAAAAACATGTTCTCTTCTGATTGCGAATTTACTAAAATCGATTGCGAGGCGAAGCCAGCTAGTACACTACCTGCCTTTGGTTTTGCTTTCAACGCGTCTGCACCTCAGTTTGCTTCACTATTTACACCACTATTATTACCTAGCGTAAGTCCAAACCCAAATATTACTGTTCCTGTAATAAATGATACAGTAAGTGTCGGAGATGGCATTCGAATTCTACGAGCTGGTATTTATCAAATCAGTTATACATTAACAATTAGTCTTGATAACTCACCTGTTGCACCAGAAGCTGGTCGTTTCTTCTTATCATTAAATACACCAGCTAATATTATTCCTGGATCAGGTACAGCAGTTCGTTCTAACGTTATTGGTACTGGTGAAGTAGACGTATCCAGCGGTGTTATTCTTATTAACTTAAATCCTGGTGACTTAATTCAAATTGTGCCAGTTCAGTTAATTGGAACTGTAGACATTCGTGCTGCAGCATTAACAGTTGCACAAATTAGCTAGTAAAAAGCGGTATTTCTAATACAGAAATACCGCTTTTTATATATAATAAAAAACACTCACAGTAGCATGAGTGTTTCATTCTTCATATTGTTTTATTGTGTTCTTCTTTTTCCCACAATTGCATCCCTTTTTCTTCACAAATCCTTGTTGTTGTAATTGTTCTTGATATGCCTGTTGTTGTGCTTGGTGTTGTTGCTGTATATGATACCACTGCTGCAGGTCATATGAATTTTGCCTTGGATTATTGCTCACAGCAAACATCTCCTCTACTGTCAATTCTGTCTATTTACTATATGAACAACTCTTTATTTCCGTTCCCTCATTCTTTTAAACTCCGCTTTTTCTCTTATTATGAAAATATATTATTCTCCCATAAAATATCCTGTAATCGTTTCAATGATTGCTGCTGCTCCTGCAATGGCTAATAATGCAAGTAACGGTTCTGCAACGATAGGAATCCAATTATATAAGACTAATAAAAAAGCACTAACCCATACACCTGTACACCAATAACAGCTTAACAATTCGCCAATCCACTTTCTTAATCCTTTACCTTTCACTTTTGTAAACGTTGATACACTTCCATCCGGCTCCGTAATCTCTAATTCATCAATAAATGGTCTTCGCAAAAAGGCTGTAATTTTATCATAAACAATTAAACGAGTGAGCCTAAAAGCAGCTAACGCAAAAATAAAAAATAAAAGCCAGCTTGTAAACAGCATGATTCCACCTTCCCTTATCCTCTTTCGCCTATTTAAAAAAAAAGGTCTTGAGATTGTGACCAAATCTCCTCGACTCCAATATCTTATTAATGTAAATACAAACAAGAAGATAAGGAGTGACATTAATGAGTTGTAACGAAAATAAACACCATGGCTCTTCTCATTGTGTAGTTGACGTTGTAAAATTCATCAATGAATTACAAGATTGTTCTACAACAACATGTGGATCTGGTTGTGAAATCCCATTCTTAGGTGCACACAATACTGCATCAGTAGCTAATACACGCCCTTTTATTTTATACACAAAAACTGGAGAACCTTTTGAAGCATTTGCACCATCATCAAGCCTTACTAGCTGCCGTTCTCCAATTTTCCGTGTGGAAAGTGTAGATGACGATAGCTGTGCTGTACTACGTGTATTAACTGTAGTTTTAGGTGACAGTTCTCCGGTACCACCTGGTGACGATCCAATTTGTACGTTTTTAGCTGTACCAAATGCAAGATTAATATCTACAACTACTTGCATTACTGTTGATTTAAGCTGTTTCTGTGCGATTCAATGCTTACGCGACGTTTCTATCGTAAAGTAAACTAAAAAACTATTGGGGTGGTAGAAGCTTTCTACCACCTTTACATATTTAAAAACCGGCCATACTAATCGATTGGATATCATCTATAGACAGCCTAATATCTCTCATACTATTTTGCGGCATAATAGATACAATGCCATTTCGATACGATATGATCGATCCAACATATGAGACTGTAGCTGTTTTTATTCTGCACCTTACTTTCGGAATGTAATGAGGGCGGTTTAGTAAAAAATGAATTTTTTCATCATTATTCATATCCTTAAATGATTTATTATACGGGACAGTTCTTACTGGTTCTGGTTCTTGCTCTTCTTGCTCTTCTTGTTCTGCGTGTTCTTCTTTTTCTTCTATTTTTTCTTCCACTTGCTGCTCTTCTTGTTGTTCTGGTTCTATTACCTCTTCCACAGCACTACTTACAATATTTTCTTGTCTATTACTTTTCTCTTTTTGATCTTCATTTTCAAAGTTTGTCAGGATAATCCTTTTTATTTTCGGTGCAGCAAGTTCTAAACTTACTTGCGTGATATATAACAACGGTTTTCCAACTGTTGAACTTTTATTTTTATTCTTCACACTCGTCCCTCCCACTTCCATACGTAGCTAAATAAATCGTGTACTATTATAGTTATATTCATCACGTGGTAAGAACTTTCGTTAAAAATCGTTCTTTCTCAGAACAAATAAAAAGGACAATCTCAGCATTTAGAGATTGTCCTTTAAAAATTAATATTATATTTATCCTAGGATATGATACCCTGAATCAACATGAATGTTTTCTCCTGTTACACCGCGTGCTAAATCACTGAATAGGAATACTGCTGTATCGCCAACTTCTTCTTGCGTTGTTGTACGACGAAGTGGTGCGCGCTCCTCAATTTCTCTTAAGATTGAGTTGAAATCGCCTACACCTTTTGCAGATAACGTACGAATTGGTCCTGCAGAAATAGCGTTAACACGAATACCGTGTTGACCTAAATCGTTCGCTAAATATTTCACGCTCGCTTCTAATGAAGCTTTCGCAACACCCATAACGTTATAATTTTTCACAACGCGCTCGCCGCCAAGGTATGTTAACGTTAAAATATTTCCGCCTTCTGTCATTACTTTTTTTGCTTCTCTTGCTACAGCTGTTAAAGAGAATGCACTAATATTTTGTGCAAGTAAAAATCCATCGCGAGAAGTATCTACAAATTCACCTTTTAAGTCATCGCGATTTGCAAAAGCAATACAATGTGCTACACCGTGAATAGTACCTACTTCTTGTTTAATTGTTTCAAAGCAAGCTGTAAGTTCCTCATCATTCGTTACATCACAAGGTAATACAAGTGATTCTTGTCCTTCTAATGTGTCCGCTAATTCACGAACGTTTCTTTCTAAACGTTCTCCTGCATATGTGAATATTAATTTTGCACCTGCATTATGCAAAGAGCGAGCTATTCCCCATGCAATACTTCTTTGGTTCGCAACGCCCATAACAACAAATGTTTTCCCTTGTAATAGTTCCATGATATATCCTCCCAGAAATACTTATACTTGTTATTAGTACCTGATACTATAATTATAGTACCATAAAACCGCTTAAAGGCAAACAAAAAAGTCATTAACAGAAATTTGTTAATGACTTTTGGTTTCTATAAAAAACCGCTCTAATCCTTCTTCCCAAGACGGCATTTGTGAAAAACCATTTAATCTTAGCATGTTATGTTGAAAAATAGAATATTTGGGCCTCGCAGCCGCAGCCCCGAATTCTTCCGTTGAAACAGGTAATACATTCACTTTCATATTGGCGTACGAAAATATCTTTTGTGCAAATTCAAACCAAGAGCATGAACCTCTGTTTGATACGTGGTATGTACCGTATAAAGAAGTATGAATGAGCTTATTAATAACCATATTCAAATCCGCCACATACGTAGGAGAGCCAACTTGATCCGCTACAACAGATATTTCATCTCTTTCTTTTCCTAATCGCATCATCGTTTTCACGAAATTATTCCCATATTTACCATATAGCCACGATGTGCGAACGATAAAATATTTATTATGTAACTCTTTGACGAACTGCTCCCCCGCATACTTAGAGGCCCCATATATATTTATCGGCGCTGGACTATGAAATTCGTCGTATCCATCTGGTCTGGCGCCTTGAAATACATAATCAGTACTAATATAAACTAGCTTCGCCCCTACTAATTGTGAAGCAACCGCTACATTTCGAGCTCCGATTGCATTTATTCTATATGCAAGATCCTGTTCTTTCTCCGCATGATCTACTTTCGTATAGGCAGCACAATGAATAATTATATGTGGTTTTATTTCTTGTACCACTTGTTGTATTCGGGATATATTTGTCACATCTAATAACTTTTTATCAAATGGATATATATCATATTCTTCAGAGTCTAACTCTTCAAATAGTTGCTTTCCTAATTGACCGTTTGCTCCTGTTATGATAACCCTCTCTTTCATTTAACATGCCCCTTACTGGTCTTTTAGTGGTTTCCACCATTCCTTATTCTTTTCATACCATTTCACCGTCTCTTGTAATCCTTGTTCAAACGTATATTTCGGTTCCCAATCAAATTCATTCTTCATTTTCTCTGCATCAATCGCATAACGACGATCGTGCCCTAAACGATCTGTAACATATTCAATGTCTTTTTTTGTTTTTCCTAAAAGAGTAATAATTTGTTCCACAACTTCTACATTTGTTTTTTCATTATTTCCACCTATATTATATACTTCTCCTACACGTCCCTTATGCAAAACAACGTCAATCGCACTGCAATGATCCGTTACATGTAACCAATCTCTTACATTTAAACCATCACCATATAACGGTAGTTTTTTTCCTTCCAGTGCATTCGTAACCATTAACGGAATTAATTTTTCGGGATACTGGTACGGCCCATAATTGTTAGAACAACGCGTTACTATAACCGGTAATTGATATGTTTTATAGTAAGATAGAGCTATCATGTCCGCGCTCGCCTTACTTGAAGAATATGGACTATTTGGAGCTAACGGCGTTTTCTCTGTGAACTTCCCTGTTTTTCCTAAAGAGCCATACACTTCATCCGTTGATACTTGCACAAGTTTTATATGCGAATATTTTTTAACTAGTTCTAATAAAGTGACCGTCCCAATTACATTTGTATCATAAAAAGGAATCGGATTTTCAATACTACGGTCCACATGTGATTCAGCTGCAAAATTTACAATCACTTGTACATCCCGCTCTTTTATAACGTGTTCTAATAGCTCTCCATTTTGAATTTCTCCCTTTACAAAAGAGTAATTCGGGTGATCCTGAAGAGATTTTACGTTATTTAAATTCCCGCTATATGTTAATGCATCGTAATTAATAATTTTATACGTTTCATAACTTTGTAGCATGTAATGAACGAAATTACTTCCAATAAATCCAGCCCCACCTGTTACTAATATATTCATAAACAACGCTCCTACTTAAAAACTATCTTCATATTCCTCTAATAATGGTAATATCTGATCCTTATCGGACAATATAGGATCGGTTACTGGCCAAGGAATTGCTAAATCTTTATCTTCCCAAAGTAATCCTGAGTCATGCTCTGCGCTATAATATTCATCTACTTTATACATAACGATAGTATGCGGAACAAGCGTGCAAAATCCATGCGCAAACCCTTTTGGCACTAGTAATTGCCGATGGTTATCTGCACTTAAAATATATCCTTTCCATTGTTTAAATGTTGGTGATTTTTTTCGTAAATCAACGATAACATCATAAATTGCCCCTTGCATAACTTGAATGAGTTTCGTTTGTGCTTTCGGTTTTTTTTGAAAGTGTAGTCCCCGAATCGTTCCTGCCTTAGCCGAATAAGATACGTTATCCTGTACAAATGAATACGTTATCCCTAATGTTTCTAGCACCTGCTTATTATAACTCTCTGAAAAAAAGCCACGCTCGTCTCCAAACAACCTCGGTTCTAACAATTTTGCATCGGTAAAATTTGTTTCTACAACTTTCATATTCTCACCTATTCTCCGTTAAACTGTTTCCCAAAATTAATATCACGCGCTAACGTATTCGCCTTTTGAAGCGAAGCATGAGTTCCCGCATCAGTCCACCAGCCGTTCATTTCATTATAAGTAAGTACCCCTCGTTTTAAATACCAATTATTTATATCTGTAATTTCAAGTTCTCCCCGTGCAGAAGGTTTTAATTCTTTAATATAAGAAAAGACTTTCGAATCATACAAATAAATTCCCGTAACCGCATAAGAACTTTTCGGCTCTTTCGGCTTTTCTTCAATTTCAACTATTTTTCGGTTTTGAATATGTGCTACGCCAAATCTTTCGGGATCTTCTACAGATTGCAATAGCACTTTCGCACCTTCTTTTTGATTTGCAAACTCTTCAACATACGGAAGAATATCATCTGAAAAAATATTATCCCCTAATATAACTACCATACGATCATTCCCGACGAAATCTTCACAAAGCCCTAACGCCTGTGCGATCCCGCCCGCTTTATCTTGCACACGATACGTAAAGGACACTCCAAATTCATGACCACTCCCTAAAAAGCTAACAACATCCCCCATATGCTCTTTACCCGTAATAATCATAATATCTGTAATATCGCATTGTTTTAGCTTATATACCGCATGATAAATCATCGGATACCGACCAACAGGAAGTAAATGTTTATTCGTTACTTTCGTTATTGGATATAATCTCGATCCAGTACCACCTGCTAAAATAATTCCTTTCACTTTGCATCTCTCCTTTATGATGGAGATAATATATCTTTGTAATGTTCTACAAACACTTTCCGGTACTTCTCATATGTATCCGCATCAAACTCATCCCCGTTGTAATGAATACACCATAAATTTGCTTGATTTGGGATACCGATTAAATAACCAGCCCTTTGAAACTCTAAAGACTGTGACACATCATAAAAGTGAAACCCTTGAAACAAATCTTCTCGCCACGGAATATCATACTGCGTTGCCATGAATAAGCCATCAATTGCCTGAACTGACAAAAATGGTTGATTACCATAAAAAACCTGATCTAAATTTAATAATTGATAATTCCATCTTCTATACTCAATCACTTTCCCTACTAAATTTTTTCCTTCCCACCATATCCCGTTATTCGGTAAAAACTGAGCCCCAGCGACTCCTATTAAACCAAGCTTTTCATTTTCTTTAAAAAGAGATATAAGTGTAGAAAACATGTCTCGATTAATAAGATATGTATCTTGATGTATATACACTTTGTATTTCGCTGGATATGAAAGGGCTCGGTTGTATGCACTTGCCATACTTTGTGCATCTCGTATCGGAAAAATTTGCACGACATAACCTGGGGGAACAAAAATGTTTCTTATTTGGCTCTCACATTGTTTGAAAAGCTCCTCATTATTTACACAAACAACGACTAATATTGTATGATCTTTCATTTTTGTCCCCCCTTTTATTCTTCCTTATTTACATCTGACATATATTGTTCCACAAATATTTTCCGATACTTTTCATAGTTCGTCATATTCACATCAAAATGATAATGGATACACCAAGCATCGCGCTGTACAGGTACACCAACTGTATATCCTGCTTTCCTAAATTCAAATGATTGAGATACATCATAAAAATCAAATCCGTCAAATAAGTCTTCTCGCCACGGAACATCATATTGTGTGGCCATTAATAAACCATCAATACATTCTACAGGAATAAATGTTTTTGATTCATGATACGGTTGTTCTAAACTTGCCATATAAAACAAATCATTCATATAACCAATGACCTTTCCTACAATTCCACGCCCTTCGTTCCATACACCAGTCGGAGGAACATATTGCGCTCCAACCATCCCAATCATACCAAGGTGTTCATGTTCCTCAAATAATTGAAGTAATCCGTATAAAAAAGCCCTATTTATAATAAAAACATCTTGATGTAAATACACTTTATACTTCGCTGGATGCGAAATGGCTTGATTGTATCCACTCGTCATACTTTTCGCATTTCGAATCGGCATAAATTGTACAATATACCCTGGCGGTACTAACAATTGCAATATATGTCGAACGCAGTTTGCATACAATTTCCGATCATTTATACATGTAACAAATAATATTGTTTTGTCTGCAGCACTCATAATTGTGATTTTTCAGCTTCAATAATATACTGAAATACAACTGTCTCAGCCATGAAGCCACTTCCAAGACGATATTTTTTACAAATTCCATATAACTCCTCAATAAGCGGCTCATACATTTTATGATCAACATATACACGATCTACTTTACTAATTGAATATCCTGCTTTTAAAAACATTCTTAGCATTTCATTGAATGTAAAGAAACGAATATGTGTTTTATCTAATAAACCATATTCTGTATACGTCCAATTTCCAGCAAGCAAGGGAGCTAATACTGAAATATGAGCAACGTTTGGTATACTTGCTAAAATCACACCATTTTGCTTTATATATGGCTTAACCTTTTCAATCACAGCCCACGGATCAAATAAATGCTCTAATACATCCCCAAATAGGACGCAATCAAATTGCCCCTCCTCATAAGGAAGATCTATTTTTTCTATATCCCCTAAAATAACATGATCTAGTCTTTCCTTCGCTTTTTCTGCCGCCTCTGGAAATGCCTCTATTCCTGATACACGTGTACCGTTTTCTTTAATAGCTGCTCCCAATGCACCGCTCGAACAACCAATATCAAGAACTTCTTTCCATTCCTTTTTTATATGCTTTAATAAATTCGGATTCGCTGCATTATAATAATGCTCGGATTTTTCTTCATATAAAGAACTTTTTTCGCGATTCATTTCACACACTCCTTATGCAAATTGAATTAGAAATATAAATCTCATATGAATTCTATAAAGTGCAGATTTTGTTCATCCCCCAATGATTATTAGCCCGCAAATAGCAGTATAAAATCTTTTATTTATATTGGTTACGTTACTGATACTCTAATATATAACCAATCTATTAGAGTTAGAATAGCGATAAATCATTTCTAAAAAACGAAACCTATTACACTTTATATGGTTTATCAAAAACTCCCCGAAAATATTTACGGTTATATTCAATTGCAGCATTATTCGGAACATAAGAAGCTGCTAATTCATTGTAATAATACGCTTTATCCTGCTCCCCTAACCTGCTATAACAAATACACATTTGTAAATAGGGTAGCCATGTGTAGCTAGCTGGACTATGGAAAGGACTTTCCGTTGCCATTGGTACTTCCGTAGCAAGTTTAAACCAAAATATCGCTTCATTATATTTTTCTTGTTCCATATATATATATCCTATTCTTGTACAATTCTCTCCTCTAGGGACGTCATACCGAAACGACTTCACACAAGATTCGATTGCCTTCTCCCACATTCCGAGCTTTGCATAGCAATCTCCTAACTTACCACATGCATAAATTTTCTCTTCATACCATCCTTCGTCTTGATTAAGAAATGTTTCATATAGAAGAACTGCATCATCATATTTTTGGTTATCCGTAGATTCATTTGCGTAATAAAATAAATCTCTCGGACTTAATTCTTCACCTGCCGCTACAGTATTTTGAAAAATTTTCAAATTACGATTTGTTACTTTTTTTTCTTTTTTATGTGTAATAGCAACATTACTACTAAAAACCTCACCAGAAATAGCTAAATACTCATGAACCTTTCCAAACCATTGAAATTGTTTTTCACGCTTTACAAGTCGATTTCTTTTTGTACAATATAAAGGTTTCCCGTTAGAATCCATTGCAAGATGATAAGGCATCGAAACAGCATCAATTTTAGGATCTAATTCTCTTTTTAAAAGTTTCAATGCTTCTTGAGCATCTTCTAATAAGACATCATCTGCATCTAGCCACAATATATACTCTTGCGTCGCTTTTGAAAAAGAAAAATTTCTTGCTGCTGCAAAATCATCAATCCACTGGAAATCATATATGTTAGAAGTGTATTTCTCTACGATTTCTTTCGTTCGATCGACGGAACCTGTATCAACTACTATAATTTCATCCACAATTTTTTCAACTGTTTCTAAACAACGGGCTATTGTCTCCTCCTCATCTCGAACAATCATACATAAACTAATTGTAATTCCTTGCTTGTTCAACATAATCACCCTCTTCCAAATCAATCATATGTTATACATATACTAAACTTTCCATTTTTTTAAATTGTTCAAGTAGTTTAAGATTTCTTTTCAATAATTCAAATGTCCGTGTCATTTTCTTTCGGTTTTGCATCTACTATATAATGAACGCTTTATGGAGGTGAATTTATGTCAAATAATAATTATTCAAATGGATTAAATCCCGATGAATCTTTATCAGCTAGTGCATTTGACCCTAATCTTGTAGGACCTACATTACCACCGATACCACCGTTTACCCTTCCGACTGGGCCGACCGGGCCGACTGGACCTACGGGGCCGACTGGACCTACAGGGCCAACTGGACCTACGGGGCCGACTGGACCTACGGGGCCGACTGGACCTACAGGGCCGACTGGACCGACTGGTGGCACTGGGACTACTGGACCTACGGGGCCGACTGGTGACACTGGGGCTACTGGACCTACGGGGCCGACTGGTGACACTGGGGCTACTGGACCTACGGGGCCGACTGGTGACACTGGGGCTACTGGACCTACGGGGCCGACTGGTGACACTGGGGCTACTGGACCTACAGGGCCGACTGGTGACACTGGAGCTACTGGACCGACTGGACCGACTGGGGCTACTGGACCGACTGGACCGACTGGACCATCCGGACTAGGACTTCCAGCAGGATTGTATGCATTTAACTCCGCTGGAATTTCTTTAGACCTTGGACTAAATGCTCCAGTACCATTTAATACTGTTGGATCTCAGTTTGGTACAGCAATTTCTCAATTAGATGCTGATACTTTCGTTATTGCTGAAACTGGATTCTATAAAATCACTGTTATCGTATATACTGCGGCAATAAGTGTATTAGGGGGGCTTACAATCCAAGTAAATGGGGTATCTGTACCAGGTACTGGGGCTACTTTAATCTCAGTTGGAGCACCTATCGTTGTTCAAGCAATTACGCAAATTACGACAACTCCATCATTAGTTGAAGTAATCGTTACAGGACTTGGGCTATCATTAGCTCTTGGTACAAATGCATCTATTATTATTGAAAAAATCGCTTAATTTTTTACTTAGCAGTAAAACTGATATCAGTTTTACTGCTTTTTCAATTTCAAATTCAATCATGAAACATTCGCTATCTACATAATCATATTGTTGTATGACATTTTGCAGGAGGCACAAATATGGAAAGTAAATCTGCTGTTCAGCTTTATCTCGAATTGCTAAAGAAGACCATTTTATTTGAAATATGGTTAGAATATGAGGCATACTTACCCGCATCTCTACATATTTCAAAAGAACTAGAATTCGAACCAGTTACAGTCCCCCTCCCTTTATTCATTAAGCAATATGCTGAAAACCATAACTTAAAAATTGTAAAACCAAATGTTTCTAAAAGTGAACGTCATGATGGAATGGATTGGCCAAGAGCAGCACATAGCATGATTGGTCGAGAACGTATGAACCAATTACAAGAGGCGATGGAAACCGTTGTTCGTGAAAATATAGAAGGTGATTTTATTGAAACAGGTGTATGGCGCGGAGGATCATGCATTTTTATGAATGGTTTTTTACAAGCAAACAACATTACGGATCGTAATGTGTGGGTTGCAGATTCATTTGAAGGTTTGCCAGCACCGAATCTAGAACAATATCCAAAAGATTACGGTGATTATTTACACACATTCGATTACTTACGAGTCTCTTTAGAACAAGTACAAGAGAATTTCAAAAAATATGATTTACTAAATGATCAAGTGAAATTTTTAAAAGGTTGGTTTAAAGATACTTTACCAACAGCACCAATTGAAAAAATAGCAATTGCACGGCTTGATGGTGATATGTACGAATCCACAATGGATGGTCTCGTGAACTTATATGATAAAGTTTCTAAAGGTGGCTATATAATTATCGATGACTACGGGCTACCGCCATGCGCTGAGGCTGTGACAGACTTTAGAAACCAACGAAATTTAAAAGCCCCTATTACTAAAATTGATGTATTTGGCGTTTATTGGAGAAAAGAATAAAAAAAGATTTAATCTATAGGAGATTCCATTTTCACTCATTCTTCTCTCACTTCTAATCCAATTAAGTATTCTTTTTCGGAATCTCCTTACATATAACAATTGTTTTCCTGTATTCTCTCACTACAAATTGAAAATTTTATTAATAGATTTACTGCATCTTCTCATACAAGAAAGGGGTATACTCATGAGTGAACTTAACAAAGAAATGACTTTACTCCCCCCTCCTGAACTCGTCCAATATGTAGGTGGCGACTTCAAAAAGGTTGGAAAAGAGTTCCTAAAGCATTTTATTCAAATTGGTGCTTTAAAATCAAATGAAAAAGTATTAGATGTAGGCTGCGGTGTCGGCCGAATGGCTGTACCATTAATGAATTACTTAAATGATGATGGAGCGTATTATGGATTTGATTTGTTTAAAGATGGAATTACTTGGTGTCAAAATAACATTTCAACTATGCGTAATAATTTTCACTTTGAACATGTTGACATATACAATCAATTCTATAATCCGGAAGGAAAAGAAGATGCCTCTCAATATCGTTTTCCCTATGAAGACGGAACATTCGATTTTATCTTTTTAACTTCTGTATTTACACATCTTCTCCCAAAAGAATTAGAACATTACGTATCTGAAATTGTACGTGTATTAAAAAAAGACGGGAGATGTTTCATTACATTCTTTCTTATAAACCCTGAATCGTCCTATTATTTAAATGCAGGACAAAGTACATTAGGTTTTTATCATCGAATCGAAAATTGCTACGTTGTAAATAAAGATATTCCGAATTTCGCAGTTGCTTATCCTGAGACAGATATTTGCAATCTATTGAATAAGTACGGCCTAGAAATAATCAATAAGCCGCATTACGGTTTATGGTGCGGCAGACATGAATATACAAGTTACCAAGATATTGTTCTTACAAAAAAAAGCTTCTGAAAGGAAGTTATGTATGATGAATGAAAAAAATCCACCTCTCGTTTCCATCCTTATTCCTACTTATAATCGGCCTCATTATTTCAAAATTGCTCTAGAAAGTGCATTGGCACAAACTTATTCAAATATTGAAATCATCATCGGAGATGATAGTACAAATGATGAAACAGCAACTTTAATACGCGAACAATACTTACCAAATTATAAAAATATAACATACATTCGAAATACCCCTACTCTAGGACAATTTCACAATGACCTTATGCTCATAGAAAAATCAAATGGTGAGTATATAAATTTTTTAATGGACGATGACGTGTTTTATAAGCATAAAATACAAAAAATGATGACCTATTTTGAGCAAGATCCCAATAAAAATCTTGCTCTTGTTACTTCTTATCGAGTACGCATTGATGATCATGGAAATCTAATAGGTGATTCCCATCCAACACAAAGGTTATATAGTGAAGACACCCCATTAAACGGGATATTTTTAGGTAATTGGATGTTAAAGGGCGGACACAACATTATCGGTGAGCCTACAACTACTTTGTTCCGAAAGGAATTGCTCACTGAACCTTTTGGCACCCTTAAAGAGCGACAATATTCTTGTAGTGTTGATATGGCCTCATGGATTTCTTTACTTTCTAAAGGAAATGCAATATACATTTCTGAGCCTTTAAGTCAATTTCGCTACCATGCTGGACAACAAATACACAATAAGCTCCTTCAAGGTTGTGAAGATTTCACACACCTTGTTATAACAGCAAAAGAATATGGCTTTTTACAAAATACTACGGACTATAGAGCAGCTCTACTTAGTGCTTACCAATGGTGTAAAAGTTCCTTAAAATACTATCTTCATCAACTAGATATTTTTCCTGACGCACATGTACGTCTCTCTCATTGTTTGGATATAATTATTAAAGAGCTAAACAATTAAACTACTCTGCAAAATTAAAAGTGTATGGACTATATGTGAATCATTCGTATAGTTCATACATTCTTTCTCATACTATAAAGTGAAACTTTAATCAGCTCTCACCAATCGGGCTTTTACGGGCAGTTGATCCCCCACCTAACTTCTTCGCTTTCGCTGAATTTTGAGGTGGGGGTCTTACTGCCCATTAATGCGGGATAAAATCCATTACTATAAAGAGCAGTAGAAAGGAATACCTACATTGAAAGATCCAAATTCTCAATATCAAATAGACTACGTATTACTATTTATTTTATTTGCCATTGGGATTGTTAGTTGTTGTGCTATTGCAAGTGCGCAAGCCTCTTTACCGCCATTTTTACAAAACGTCAATTTTGTACTAAAGCAAATCCAATGGTATTTCATTGGATTTATAGCCATTGGTGTTATTATGATTATCGACTTCGATCGTTATCAAAAAATTGCTTGGTATTTGTACAGCTTTGCAATGGTACTACTTATTGGACTAGAACTTCAAGTACCAGGTGCCGTTACAATTAAAGGCGCTACCGCTTGGTACAGGCTCCCAGGCATCGGAAATTTTCAGCCTTCTGAAATTATGAAATTGTTTTTAATTATCGTCATTGGACGAATTATAGCAAATCATAATGAGAAATATTTTTCCCAAACGATACATGACGATTTTTTACTACTTGGAAAAATATTTGCGACAAGCTTGCCACCACTACTACTTATTGCAAAAGAACCAGATTTAGGAAACACAATGGTCATTTCAGCGATGCTTGCAGCAATGATACTAGTTTCTGGCATACGATGGCGTTTTATTTTTGGATTAGTTTCAGGTACTTTCGTTGCTGGATCTACATTAATATATATTTTTTTTACTCACACAGATTTCTTTAAAGCACACATTTTAAAAGAGTATCAATTAAATCGCTTCTACGGATGGTTAGCACCTTACAAATATGATGCACAAGGCTATCAATTAAGACAAGCATTCTTAGCGACTGGATCCGGAGAAATGCAAGGAAAAGGGTGGGAAAATGGACAAGTATATTTTCCAGAACCACATACAGATTTTATTTTCACTAATGTCGCTGAACAATTTGGCTTTCTAGGCGCAAGTGTCATTATTTCTCTTTTTTTCTTACTCATTTTTCGAATGATTCATATTGCTTTAGAAAGTAATGACCCTTTCGGTAGTTACATTTGCGCTGGTACAATCGGAATGTTTACTTTCCAAGTATTCCAAAATATCGGGATGACAATCGGATTACTTCCCATTACAGGGATAACATTACCTCTTATGAGTTACGGAGGAAGTTCACTGCTTACATACATGATTGCGATTGGATTCATTTTAAATGTTCGCTCAAGAACGAAAATCTTTATGTTTAAATGAACAACACAAAAACGCTATATTTTTATCTCTATCCTTTTTTAGATATACTAATGAAAAATACGATGGAGGTTTAAATATGAAATATGACATTATAGGAGATATTCATGGATGCTTCCAAGAGTTTCAAAATTTAACAGAGCAGCTAGGATATAACTGGAGTAGCGGTCTACCGGTTCACCCTGACCAACGTAAACTTGCATTCGTTGGCGATATTACAGACCGTGGTCCTCATTCATTACGTATGATTGAAATTGTATGGGAACTTGTCATACATAAAAAAGAAGCTTATTACGCTCCTGGAAATCACTGTAATAAACTATATCGATTTTTCCTTGGGCGTAATGTAACAGTCGCTCACGGACTTGAAACAACTGTTGCTGAATATGAGGCACTCCCTTCTCATAAGCAAAACATTATAAAAGAAAAGTTTATCACTCTTTATGAACAATCACCGCTCTACCACATACTAGATGAAAAAAGAGTAATCGTATGTCACGCTGGGATTCGGCAAGATTACATAGGAAGACGAGATAAAAAAGTACAAACCTTTGTATTATATGGCGATATTACAGGAGAAAAGCATGCCGATGGCTCACCTGTCCGTCGCGATTGGGCGCAAGAGTACAAGGGGCAAGCTTGGATTGTATATGGACATACACCAGTAGCAGAACCTCGATTCGTCAATCAGACAGTCAATATTGATACTGGTGCTGTATTTGGTGGCAAATTAACCGGATTACGTTATCCTGAAATGGAGACTATCTCTGTTCCTTCTTCTTTACCTTTTGTCGCTGAGAAATTCCGTCCAATTTCATAACTACCTTACTTAGCGAAAGATTACCGTATTATTTAGGCAGATCTCATATAAAACTAGGTAAAGTAATTAAAAAAAGATGCAATAAAGTGCATCTTTTTTTAATTACACTACATATAATGTCGCAGGAGGTGACAGAATGAAGAAAAAATCTTCTAAACAAAAAAGAAAATTTCCCCCTTTATATCTGCCCATGTACGGAATTAACAACTGGTGTAGTATTCGGGCTGCAGCGATAGAAGAACTGGAAGAACAAGAGTCATCAAAAAAAAGCAAAGTAAAACCAACATATGTCTCTTTAGAAAATGCTGTGATGAGCCGCATAATCGATCGCAGAAAAATAAAGATGCAACAAAAAAATAAACAGCTCTCAAATCAAGATGAACAGGTAATACATTCTAATCAAACAGAAGAAAAGACGGAAGAAAATATTTCTGTAGCAATAAATAAAAAAGTGGAACCAGAAATTCCAGCTGCTATTATAAACAAAGTAAAAAAAATAAAAGAGGCATTGGCTTCATCGAATGATATACAAACTGAAAAACCACTCATAATTGAGACACCTACACCTGAAAATACAAAAGTTAAAAGGGGCGGCCGATATGCATATGCGGAAGGGCTTCACTCTCATGCGGAGGGCATGGCAGCACATGCGGAAGGCTTATTAACACACGCAAAAGGTTCTTTCTCTCATGCAGAGGGATCAAACTCAAAAGCAACTGGACATAGTTCGCATAGTGAGGGAAGTGAAACGACAGCAGGCGGAGCTTATTCTCATGCAGAGGGTAAACAGACGATTGCTTTAGGCGAAGCAGCACACGCAGAAGGAACCGCAACTATCGCTAACGGATCCTCTTCTCATGCGGAAGGTCATCATACATCAACAGCTCATTTTGCAGGTAGCCATATTATGGGGCGCTTCGGCACTGCAGAAGAAGCTTATTCTTGGTTTATTGCAAATGGTGTAAGCGACACCGACCATAATATCGGGGCTAAATGGCTTGCCCATAATGGAGAAATGTACATTGAGGGTGCGTCTTACAATGCAAGTGGAACGGATTTTGCACAAATGTTTGAAACCGAAGATCATAAACCTATTGATGTCGGTTATTTCGTTACATTTAGTAGCGAAGAAAAAATTCGGATAGCTACTTCACACGACTCGTTCATTTTAGGAATATCTAGCGCAACCCCTGCCCTTATAGGAAATAGCGGGGCTTTAAGTTGGGAAAAACGTTATAAAACAGATAACTTTGGAAAACGCGAATATGTATGGACGGAAACCGAAGAAATACAACCTCTTTTAAATACAGAATGGGATCCAACTCGCAAATATGTAGCAAGAAAAGATCGCGCCGAGTGGCTTCCTGTCGGATTAATTGGACAAATGTTAGTACGTGATGACGGCACTTGCGAAGCACATGGATTTTGTCTTCCAAATGACAATGGCATTGCTACAAAAGCCGAAAATGGATTTTTCGTTATAAAGCGTACGGGTGAAAACCAAATTTTAATATTATTCCGCTAAGAAAAAAGGGAACAAAATTCTTTATAATATAAGAATTTTGTTCCCTTTTTAAGTATGCCGCAACACTTCTTGCATATCGCTTGGAAGCTTTATAGTGAAAGACATCTCTTTCTCTAAAATAGGATGATAAAACGTCAAAGATTTACTATGAAGTGCTTGCCGTTTCATTTCATCCCTTCTCCCTCCATATAAGCTATCACCAAGTAATGGATGTCCTATATAAGCCATATGCACACGAATTTGATGCGTTCTTCCTGTCTCAAGCTCAAGCGCTACATGTGTCTTATGATATGTACTATCAATTACTTTAAAATGAGTAACTGCCCTTTGTCCATCCTCACAAACCATTCGCTCAATAATGCTATCAGATTTTCGACCAATTGGTGCATCAATCATTCCTTCTCGTTCTACAATCTTTCCGTGAACAATTGCTTCATACGTTCGTTTCACAGCTTTTTGTTGATGCTGCTTCGATAAAAGATGATGCACGAAACGATTTTTTGCAATAAGCATAAGCCCCGAAGTATCACGATCTAAACGTGTTACGATGTGCACTGTACTTGCAAGATGCTGCTTATCATAATGAGATAACAGCGCATTGGCAACACTTCCTGCCGGATGTTCTCTAGACGGAATCGTTGACATATTCGCCTCTTTATTAATGATAAGAACCGCGTCATCTTCATATATAATGCATAAAGGAATATCTTCTGCCATCATCCCTTCACTTCTTTCCTCCACTGGAAAAAAGACACGTAATTCTTCACCAGCACGCAACTGATGACGAACACTCGCATGTTGACCATTTACTTCAATTGCTCCGCCATGAAACTTTATATCCGTTAAAGCGGCTTTAGAAATACCTTTCGTTTTCAAAAATTCCCTAACTAAAGTTCCCTCTTCAGCCGGCCCTATATCCCATTTCAATGTAAATCTGTTCAAATATATAACCCTTTCTATTTATCTGCAACAAACGAGTCACGAACTCGTTTCCAGAACGGGAATGGGCGGAAACGAACAAATCGTACTTTCTCGTTTGCGACGCGATACTGGATTGATTTCACATCTTGATGAACCATCGTTAAATGATCCACTGTAATTTGTAAGTTCATTCCTGCAGCTGGCTTTAACACACATGTATGATGCTTCGGCAATACGAGTGGCGATCCTACAGTACGAAATACACGATTGTTAATGGACGCCATTTCTGCAATTTGAATCGCTTCAATAGATGGGTGAATAATTGCTCCGCCAAGCGCTTTATTATACGCGGTACTTCCTGAAGGAGTAGAGATACAAAGGCCATCTCCGCGGAATGTTTCAAAATATTCTCCGCGTATTTCTACTTCTGTTACTAATGTACCTTCTGCACTTTTTACAGTCGCCTCATTCATCGCTAAATACTGTGACTCTTTACTTCCATTCACATAGCGAATAATAACTTCTAAAAGCGGATATTCCACCACTTGGAATGGTGTTTTCGCAATCGCAATTACTAATTTCTCTACTTCTGTTGGTAACCAATCTGCATAGAAACCTAGATGTCCTGTATGTACACCAACAAATGCTGTTTCATCCAATCGATTATAATAACGATGAAACGCATATAAAAGCGTTCCATCTCCCCCAACAGAAATTACAATATCGGGTTCCTTTTCATCCATTATAAATCCAAAATCTAGCAAGTACTCTTTCATCGTGCTTGCCAGTGTATCTGATGATTGATCTCCCTTTGACATAATTGTAAATTTCATCGCCCAACACCCTTTAGTTTATGATTCGGAATCTTTCGTTTCTTGCTTTCTTGAAAAAGCCTTTTGCGCTTCTTGAATTTCAAGACGAATAGAAGACATTTCTTCATCTAATAAAAACGCCGCTTCAGCTGCACGTTGCAATCGTATTTTAATATCTTCAGGAAAACGTCCACTATATTTATAATTTAAAGAATGCTCAATTGTTGCCCAAAAGTTCATTGCTAGCGTGCGTATTTGGATTTCTACCAATACTTTTTGTTCACCTTGAATCGTTTGAACAGGATAACTAATGACAACATGATAAGAACGATAACCGCTATCTTTCTTTTGCGTGACATAATCACGTTCTTCCACGATTTCAAAGTCATTTCGTTTTCGAAGATATTCTACAACAGGCTTAATCTCATCAACAAATTGACACATCATTCTAAGCCCAGCAATATCCTGCATATCTTCTCTCAATCGGTCTAGCGGTACATTTCTCTTCTCCGCTTTATCAATAATACTTGCAACCGACTTTACCCTTCCTGTTACAAACTCAATTGGAGAATGCTCTGTTAACATTGCAAATTGAGTACGCATTCCTTTTAGTTTCACTTTTAGCTCTGCCACCGCTTGGTGGTAAGGTGCTAAAAATTCTTCCCAATTTCGATTCATTTCAACCACCACCAAAATCAATCCATTTGCTTATAGAAATACTTTTTCTACAGCAGTTACTAATTCTTCTCCGTAATTTGCATTACCTTCAATATTTTCAACTAAATATTCTACTTCTTCTTTTAATCCTTCTAATTCCATTTCAATGTCATTCACGCGAACGAACATAACCACATCGTTATTCATCGCTTCATGCATTGCTTCCCAGCATGTGTGCGGAATACTTACATAAATGAAAGATGATTCATTTTCTAAGATATATAAAAATGATAAATTGTCTGAGTCTACAAGTACGTGATTACGCGCACTTAACTCCTTTACCTCTATTTCACTATTTTCCGCACAAAAAATAAGAGCATTCTCTCTCTTTTCTACGCTCTTAACTTGGATTTTATTTTGCATGCTCTAACTCCTCCATCTCAACTTCCTGTCTTACTTAACAGTATTATTGTATCATAACATGGACGCAAACAAATAAAACATTGAACCAAATTTATGAAAAAGCGATAATGTGTAAAGAATTATTTTTCAAAAGGAGATTATACAATGACACAAGAAATTGAAATTGAATTCAAAAATATCGTTACAAAAGAAGAATTCGATACATTATGTAAATCGTTTTCTATTGAAGCATTTACAAAACAAGTGAATCACTACTTTGAAACACCTGACTTCTCGTTAAAAGAAGCTGGCTCTGCACTTCGTATTCGTCATAAAGGAGAAACTTATACGTTAACGTTGAAACAACCTGCAGAAATCGGTTTATTAGAAACGCATCAAGTCGTAACAGAAGACGAAGCAAAAATGATGATGGAAACAAACACAATCATTCAAGGAGCAGTAGTAGATCAATTACACAAATTACAAATTCCTGTTTCTGCTTTAACATATATGGGTAGTTTAACAACAGAAAGAGCAGAAATATTATTTAAAGGCGGAACGCTTGTCTTTGATCATAGTTTCTATTACAATCACGATGATTATGAAATTGAATTTGAAGTGCAAGATGAAGAAACAGGAAAAGCTGCATTTATTCATTTATTAACGCAACATAACATACCTGTTCGCCATACAAATAACAAAGTAAAACGCTTTTTCCTTGCCAAACAAAAAAAAGCACGCTAAAGTGAAAATTCCACTAGTGAATATGTTTCACTAGTGGATACATCTCACTAAAAAAGTTTACACCCGTAGAATAAGCAAAGAATCTTTGAGAAAGCTGTTTATTTGCCCTCTCGAACATTCCATTGCTACAATAGATATACATTTCATGGAAAAAGGAGTTTATAAAGGATGAGCAAGCAACCGATGACACCATTTGAAGCAATTGGCGGTGAACAATGCATTGCAATATTAGTAGATACATTTTATTCCTATGTCAGTAAACACCCTGACTTATCTCCCATCTTCCCGGAAGATTTAACAGAAACCGCTAGGAAGCAGAAGCAATTTTTAACACAATATTTAGGTGGTCCTAATTTGTACACTGAAGAACATGGTCATCCTATGTTAAGGGCACGCCATCTTCCGTTTGAGATTACTCCAAAACGAGCAGAGGCTTGGCTATCATGTATGGAGCAAGCAATGGATGATACTGGAGTTCATGGTCATATAAGAGAGTTTGTTTTTGAACGTTTAGCATTAACCGCTCAGCATATGGTTAATACTCCAAACGAAACAGGTGAAGTGTAATGGATAAGCAGGAAGCAAAGCATATAAATATGCCATCACCTTCCGCATGCGAGCATAAGTCTGTAGAAGCATATTTATTTATTGATCCACTTTGTAAAGATTGCTGGGAAATTGAGCCTTTTATTATTAAACTATGGCTTGAATACGGGAAATACTTCTCTATTCGTCATATCGTAACAGGAAAAGTGGATGGAACGAACGCTTCCTCACACAAATGGAATAAACCTGCTAATATTCGATTTGTGTGGGAAAAGACAACCAGTTTACAAGGTTTTTCATGTGATGGAAAGGTACATATGCAAGAAGCATCGTCAACACCATATTTAGTTTCGATGGCAATTAAGGCAGCGGAGTTGCAAGGCCGAAAAGCAGGTTCGAAGTTTTTGCGAAAACTCCAAGAATACATTTTCCTTGAAAATGTATCAAACCCTGACTGCGAACTATTACTTGCATGTGCGAAAGATAGCAATATTGATGTAGAAGAATTTAAAAAAGATCTACATTCTGCTAGTGCAAAAAAAGCTTTCCAATGTGACTTGAAATTCACGAATGAAATGCATATTACAGAAATACCTTCCCTCGTCTTTTTTCATGCGAACTCAGATGAAGAAGGTATTAAAATCGCTGGAAATTATTCCTACGATGTATACGTACAATTATTGAAAGAACTTGTAAAATGTGAAATTGAGCCAGAACCATTACCACCTTTAGAAGTGTTACTAGAAGCAACACAATTTATATCTTCAAAAGAAGTAGCATTTATTTATGATTGTCCGCAACAAGAAATTGAACGCGAACTAAAAAAATTACAACTGAAACGAAAAGTACAAATGATAGAAGTAAAATGCGAACGTTATTGGAAATGGATAGCAAAAGAAAAAGACCTGGTGTAAACACCAGGTCTTTTTCTTTACGGCTTATAAAAATATTAAAGGGGATGGGAGAAATTTTCACGTTCAAACAAAGGGGTATATGTTTGTATGTGAATTCGTTCACGCTTATTATATTACAAGATTCGACGTCAGATGACAACCCCTTTTGTCGAATTTCACACTTTTGTCACATTCTAAACGTTTTCATTTTTGAATAAGCTATAAAAAAGGTCATTTAGGGGGTTTATTTATGAAAAAATCTTATATTGCTCTTCTCTTTCTAGCTGTCATCGTTTCTTTTTTCTTGTACATCCTCTCTCTACTACAAGCTTTTCCTAAAATTATTGCCTTACCTCTTTTATTCGGAATCATCGTTATCACTCTCTCTTATTTCAATTATAAAAAACGATTCAAAGGGTTTTAATTTTAAAAATCAGTCGTAAAACTATCCTTTCAGTTAGAAAAACAAAGAAATTCACCTTTCTTTTCGACAAATATCGACATTGAATCTATTCAACAAAAAGACGAGGATACAATCCCTCGTCTTTTTTCATTACTTTTCCTCAAATAATAATGCTTCTAATTCATTTAATTTCTCTTCAAATACTTGTAGCGCCTCTTTTACTGGTTCAGGAGATGCCATATCTACTCCTGCTTTTTTCAGCACTTCAATTGGATAATCAGAGCTTCCTGCTTTTAAGAACTCATTAATATAACGTTCTACTGCTGGTTGTCCTTCTTCTAAAATCTGTTTAGATAGAGCTGTCGCTGCACTAAATCCTGTTGCGTATTGATATACGTAATAGTTGTAGTAGAAGTGTGGGATACGAGACCATTCTAAACCAATCTCTTCGTCGATTACTAAAGCTTCACCGAAATATTTCTTATTTAAATCATAGTAAATTTCCGTTAACATGTCTGGCGTAACAGCATGTCCTTCTTGTACTTTCTTATGAATAATATGTTCAAACTCTGCAAACATCGTTTGACGGAATACAGTACCACGGAACCCTTCTAAATAATGATTTAATAAATATAGACGCTCTTTCTTATCTTCTGTCGTTTTTAATAAATAATCATTTAGAAGCGCTTCATTACAAGTAGATGCCACTTCTGCTACGAAGATGGAATAATCACCATATACGTGCGGTTGTGTTTTTCTTGTATAGTAACTATGCACCGAATGACCAAACTCATGAGCAAGTGTAAATAAATTATTTACATTATCATGCCAGTTCATTAAAATATACGGATTTGTTCCATATGCACCAGATGAATATGCCCCGCTTCGTTTTCCTTTATTCTCATACACATCTACCCAGCGATTTTCATATGCCTCTTTCAAAATATCAACATATTCATCACCAAGTACGTTTAAAGATTTTAATAAAAGGTCTTGCGCTTCTTCGTATTTCACATTCATTTTCACTTCTGGTACAAGTGGTGTATATAAATCATACATATGAAGCTCATCAAGTCCTAGTGCACGCTTACGAATATCGATGTAACGGTGTAATAAATGTAAGTTGTCATTTACTGTTTCAACGAGTTGATCGTATACTGCTTCCGGAATATT
Source organism: Bacillus sp. BR3(2024) (assembly GCF_039134555.1). Taxonomy (NCBI): domain Bacteria; kingdom Bacillati; phylum Bacillota; class Bacilli; order Caryophanales; family Bacillaceae; genus Bacillus; species Bacillus sp. BR3(2024). Next base: position 1,145,312 of record NZ_CP152433.1, on the reverse strand, counting down.
ATTATTGCTCAGTGCAGCTTGGCGAGCAGAATCATATTTACGAACACGCGCATTGAAATTATTACGTTTTACTGCTCCGCTTAACGTACTTGCGAATGTGTTTTTAAATTTTCCGTACGTTTCATATACAGCTTTAAATGCATCTTTGCGAACACGAGGATCATCACTTTCTAAAAACTGAATGTAACGGCCATGTGTAATTTCTATTTCTTCTCCGTCTTCCCCTTTAATAGATGGGAATTTTAAATCCGCGTTATTCAACATACCGAATGTATTGCTTGATGAACTCATTACTTCAGATGCTTCCGCTAATAAAGCTTCCTCAGCTTCTGATAATACGTGCGGGCGTTGACGTGTAATTTCTTCTAATGCATGTTCATATACACTTAAATCTCTATTTTCCTTCAAGAATGTTTGCAGTGTATCTTCTGAAATCGATAAAATTTCAGGCACAATATACGCTGTGCTACTAGATACTTGTGAATATAAATTTGTTGCACGATCATTTAATGCTTGATATACAGAGTTTGTTGTATCTTGATCGTAACGCATATGAGCATATGTATATAACTTACCTAATCGCATTGATATTTCATCTTCATATTGCAATGCCTCAAGTAAATTGTCCGCAGAGTCACCAAGTTTCCCTTTAAATTCAGTTAACTTCGGTAATAGCTCTTTAATAGCTTGGAATTCTTTTTCCCATTCTGCATCCGTTTGGAAAATATCTTCTAATCGCCACGTACTTGCTTCTTCAATCTCGTTGCGATCTGGTAATGCTTTCGCTTTGTTTTGTTCAGACATTCTTTAAGCCCTCCTTTAAATATCTCTACTTAAGTACAATTCGTTTTTTTCTTATGTAATTCCTTCACAATCATTCTTTATTATATCCGCTTTTCCTCCTCTCATGTTAAAATTTGCCTCAAATAAAGATAGCGCATGTATTAAGCAAATCTCATCATGTTTCATAATTTCCTCCTCTGTTTTTAACATCACGGCATCCCTTATTTTTCGGTACGTATAAGTTCCCTCTTTACGTAAAACACCTATATAGCATAAAAATGTCATATATTCAGTAACTGCCATTTTCCATATGTGCTGCGAAAAGTACGGAAGTATCCGCCTTTTCGTATACCTTTTTACATAACTACACACGTATTGAAGAGAAATACACTCTCCCACTGCAAGCTCTCCTATACACTTCATATATAGAAAAGCTTGCCATATAAATGGGTTTGTTTGAAAAGCAAATGCAGAAGGGAGTGGAACACCAATTTCAGAAGGAAAGCTCGCTGGGGTACATTTAAATTGATATAAGAGGCGTAATAATGACTTATAATTATAATTCCAAATCGGTAAGGCATTTTGGCGAAAGTTTTTCTTTCTCTTCTTCCACTCTTCACCCAATCTTTCTTTCCCGAAAGGAACAGGAGAAAAAAGCATTTCAAAAGTAGTCGCATCAGTTGGTAAATATATAGTATGTGAGAAAAAAACATTTGTAGAAAAGGGAGTGACAAATGCACATTTCATAAATGATTTTTGTTTCGGACAGAAGAAAATAAGAAGTGGCTGAGGATAAGATTGTAAGGAGAAAGCCATAAGTGAGGAAAATTTCATCCAATATGCAGATTGCTTTTTCAATTGATTTCCACCAACGATCCAAATGACCTGTATACCAGCTTGCCAATACGAATATGTTCTTTTGTACAGCTGCTCTATAGCGAGGTTTGCACATTGGTATTCAATTGCAATTTTTCTACCCGCCCTCTCTACAAAAACATCTGGTCGTTGCTTAATTTCTGGGAGGTAGTACTCTATATCCACCTGAAAGTTTTGACGTTTGAACCATCTATATAACAATTCTTTACCATGCATATGATACTTTGATTCCGCTTCATAAAAGGCAAGACATGAATCCACTTTTTTATGAGCAAAATGCCAACTTTTTTGTTTCCCTAATTTCATTTGCACTTCCTTTCCGCAAGCTACACAAAAGAATCGTTCTTGTTGACGCATACGGCGCAAAAGCTCTTCATTACAATTATAGAGTAAATGAATTTTTTCACCGTTTTCTCTTTTAGCGATAAATATCGTAATCACACCCTTTCAGCTCCTTATATTCTACAATTTGTTACAAATTCCTTTTAAAAAAGAGATGTCCCAATTTCGGACATCTCTTTTTATAATAAAGGTGATAATAATCGGTACGTTGATTCAACAATTCGTCTATGAAGACGTCTTTTATGAAAATGATCACCATGAATTTCACTTGATTCTTCTAAATCATCTTTAAAGTCTTGAACAAGTTTTCGAATGCTATCTGTATCATATAAAAAGGCATTTACTTCAAAATTCAAATGAAAACTTCTCATATCCATATTAGCTGTCCCAATTGAAGCTAAATCAGAATCAACGATGACAATTTTACTATGAAGAAAACCTTTTTCGTATTCATATATCTTTACTCCTGCATCTAAAAGCTCTGGGAAGTACGATCTCGATGCGTAAAAGACAGTACGCTTATCCGGTTTACTCGGCATTAATAAACGAACATCAATACCAGCAAGTGCAGCAACCTTTAATGCGGATAAAATATCATCATCCGGAATAAAATACGGCGTTGCAATCCAAATAGATTTCCGAGCAGAAGCGATCATTGCGAAATATAAATGCTTAATCGTTTCCCACTTATTATCGGGGCCACCTGCAACTAGCTGCACTCCTCCCCAATGATCACCCTCAACTGCTTTTGCTTGTAAATATTCAGGGGCTAGCACAGCCTCTCCAGTCATATAAAACCAGTCTTGAAGGAAAATAAGTTGTAAACTTTGAACCGCTTCACCACGTAAATACAAATGCGTATCTCGCCAAAAGCCAAAATATTTATTTTTCCCTAAATACTCATCACCGATATTTAATCCGCCTACAAACCCTTCGTTCCCATCAATCACAACAATTTTCCTATGATTTCGATAATTAATCTTATCGTTTAAAATCGGAAAGCGCACAGGAAAGAATGGAATCATTTCTACACCTGCATCGTTTAATTCTTCAATATACGATTTCGATAACTTAAAACTTCCAACCGCATCATATAAAAAGCGAACAACAACGCCTTCTTTCGATTTTTGTATTAAAATATCTTTAATTTCTGTTCCTAATTTATCATCACGCACAATGTAATATTCCATATGAATGTGATGTTTCGCTCGTTTTAACCCATTTAAAATAGCCCGAAACGTTTCATCTCCATTTGTTAATGTCCTCGTTTCAGTTTGAAATGAAATATTTAAAGCTCCTAATCGATCCGCTAAACGAAATAACAGTTCTTGATGCTTATGATTGCGTAAAATTCGTTCTTCGTAATCTTCATGCCCTTTATATTGTAAAAACGCCTGTTCATCAAGTAACGCCTTCTTTTGGAACATTCTTTTTCTTCGAAAATTTTGTCCAAATAATAAATAAGCAAAGAAACCAAATACCGGAAAAATTCCTAAAACAATTAACCATGTAAGTGTTTTAGATGGATGTCGATTTTCTAAGAAAATAACGCAACCAATTAAAAACGCAGATACTGTAAATAAAATACTAATAATACCTAAAATCGAAACATCTTTTATCCCAATCACATCTGAATAAAATGCTACATCAATAAACATACGTAACGAAACAAATAATGCGAACAATAGCAGTATAAAGAAAATCAGCTTTAACGTATTTTTCATCTCTTACCTCCTAACTAAGAAAGCTTTCCTATTCTTCATATAAAAAGCCGATTTCATACTACAGAAATCGGCCTACGTTTTAGCAGGAAAATTATTGCGAATCGTTTCAAGCGCATGCTCTTTCACAATTTGTTTTCCATACTCACTTACACGATGAATTGTTAAAGTTGATTCTTCTCCATATTCTAAAATAATACTTAAAATACGATCGATTTCTTCTTCATCATGTAGCACTTCATCGAATTCCACATATACATAATAGCGGTCCTCAAATGAATACAGCTCATCTTTTATATCTTCAAAGATAAGACGATGACTTAATGAAATGACATCTTCAAAATCATTAAATTTAATTAAAAAGCCAAACGTACCATCTTCATTAAAGTTTGTTCCTGTTTGTTCTTCTACCTCTTCGACTAATTCTTGTTGGAATAATGATTCGATGCCTTCATCTAGAGGAATATCTATAATTTTGTCTACCCCTATCGGTAGTTCCAGCTTTTGTCCGTCCTTTGAAAGCTCTGCTTTCGTGACAAGTACTTCAATCCCTTTATCGACTGCTTGCACTTGAATCCATAACGGTCCATCAATAAAGAAATCGTCATGATCACGAGCTTCGTCCATCATCTCCCAAAAGAGCTCTTCACTTCGTTCGCGATCATACCAAATTTCTTCACGATTAAATCCTCTATCCTCTATATCAATGTACGTAATAAAAAATTTCATCGTATGATCATTAATTCTTTCAATATCCAAAATACAACTCTCCCTTCCTGCTTAGAATTGTTATGAAGGGATTCCCCACTCATATGACAAATCAATAGATTCTTGTACTCTCATTTTATGATAAGATTCTCCAGAATGGAAATAAAATCGATTTATTTTACAAAAATAGTTATATGCCTATCTTTACTCGATAAACTACATAAATATATTATTATAGCGATTTCTTACTTACAAAAAATTTGGACATACATTTCCACATTCCCCCGTACACTGTAATAAAGTGAAACTTCTATTAGAAGAGATTATTTAACAACAACTTTCTTCATCACATACATATAGTTCGCTTATTAAAACATCATAAATGGAGGCAGACGAATGGACTTAGAGTTTTTAACATCCGTACTAATGATTGTCGGTATCGATGTTGTATTAGGTGGTGACAATGCAATCGTCATCGCACTAGCTAGCCGAAATTTACCTGAATCGAAACGAAATAAAGCTATTTTGATCGGTACTCTTTTAGCGATTGTACTAAGAATCATCCTTACTATACTAGCTGTCTATTTACTCGACATTCCATTTCTACAATTGATTGGCGGGGTTTTACTTACATTAATTGCAGTCAATTTATTAACCGATAATAGCAACGATCTTTCTTCTATTCAAGGAAAAACAACTTTATTTCAAGCTGTGCGGACAATTGTTTTCGCGGATCTCGTTATGGGGTTTGATAATGTTATTGCCATTGCAGGTGCAGCTCACGGGAGATTTTTACTCGTCATAATCGGCTTACTCATTTCTATCCCGATTATTATTTGGGGCAGCAAACTTATTTTAATACTTATGGAACGATTTCCATTCCTCATTTATTGCGGTGCAGCGATTCTTGCCTATACTGCAGGAAAAATGGTTACACATGAAGACAGACTTGCAACCTTTTTTCATAACAATCCAAGTTTCACTACAAGCATTCCTTATTTGTTCATTTTCACTATTTTATGCATCGGCTTTATCGTACAACAAGTTCGATTACGCAATGTGAAACATTAAAAAAAACCTTCTACTATATAATAGGTAGAAGGTTTTCATATTATTATAATTAATTTACAAGACGTTGTGCTTCACGTAATTGGAACGTTCTTACTGTACGTGGTAAGAAACGACGAATTTCGTCTTCGTTGTAACCAACTTGAAGGCGTTTCTCGTCAATCATAATTGGACGACGTAAAATCCCTGGATAGTCACGAATCATCTTATATAAATCTTGAAGTGGTAAAGACTCTAAGTTTACATTCAATTCTTGGAAAACTTTCGAACGAGTAGAAATAATCTCATCCGTTCCGCTTTCTGTCATACGTAAAATCTCTTTAATTTCCTCAATCGTTAATGGATCTGAGAAGATATTACGTTCTGTATAGGGAATATGATTTTCCTCTAGCCATAATTTCGCCTTTCTACAAGACGTACAGCTTGGAGAACTATATAATGTTACCATACAAAGCTCACTCTCCTTAAAGAGTACAAATTCTGTACTAAATACAGTTTTAATTTCTAACTTCAGCAATTTTTCGCGATAACTTGTCTTATTGAAAAGTACAAAAATCGCATTTCATGTAAGCAACAACTTATAATAAACAACAATTACTTTTAATAAGTAACTTCTATAATCATTATACAATAGATTTTGCAAGAAATATACAGTAAATTTCCTGCTAGTTGAGAAAACTCTTCCGTGTATTTCACTGCTATGTAACATGATTACGCTCACTTCAGCTGTACTTTAACAATAACTTTTAATCCTTTTACTACTCACTTCTCATAGATTTTTCATATAATATATAGTTATTTATCTATAATCTTCCCTATGAAAAAGAGAACGTTTTCTTACTTTTTCTTGATAAATCAATTAAGAAATGTAAGACTATACAAACGAGAATAAAAAGGAACATTTGTTCTTATTTTAACAAATATCCTCCCTCCTGTCTACACGATTTCTAAAGTAAATTAAATATTTTTCTGACATTTCTTTCTTTTTCATTTTTTATCTCATACAATAAACATACAGACAGGCAAAGGGGGGAGTTTTCAAATGATTGCTTTTTTTATTGATTTTATTACGGTTGCTGCCCTCATCATCGGAATAACAGCATTGATTGGTGTCATTACAAATAGCATCGGCGAAAAGCTCTTTGGTGGAAAAGAAAAAATGAAGTTTGTTAACAAAAGTTTGGATGTACAATCTGGCTGGAACCAAGTTGGCGGAAAAGGCATTTATAAGAAACGAACGTATTAAAAAAAGCAGGCGATCACCTGCTTTTTTTCTTATTTCTCTACTGACGCCCATTTAAAGCTTAAATCGCCGCCATATTTATGGTTATACATATTTTTAATTGAATCTCTTTGTAAATATGCTCTACCACGTTGATATACTGGAACGATCGCAGCATCATCAAGTAACATTTTTTCTGCTTCTAATAAGTTCTTCCAACGAGCATTTACATCGCTTCCATCTTTTTTCGCCTTCATAATGATTTCATCGTATTTTGGATTAGAGTACTTCATCTTATTTTGTGACCCATCTGTTACAAACATATCAAGATATGTAATTGGATCTGGGAAGTCCGCACTCCATCCAGAGAATGACATGACATAATCGCCCGCATCTTCTAATTTTAGTTTTTGTGCGAATGGTTGTTGTTTAATTTTTACTGTTAAACCTGGTAAATTCTTTTCTAATTCACCTTTTAAATATTCACCAGTTTTCTTTGATAACTCTACATCTTCATTTAATAATTCTAATTCGATTTCATTTTTACCAAGTTCTTTTTTACCAGCTTCCCAATATTTCTTCGCTTCTTTCACGTTTGGTTTTACAATATCCCCGTTTACAGCACGGAAATCTTTTTTATCTGGTCCTTTAATGAAGTTATCAGGAATTAATCCTGTTGCTGGCTTAGAACCGTTATTTAATAATGTATCCACGAATGGCTTACGGTCAAAAGCAAGTGAAATTGCTTTACGAATATTTTTATTTGCTAAAGCTGGATCTTTTTGATTTAAACGAAGGAAGAATACAGATGTATCTTCTACTGTTTGGAAATCTGGTTTTCCTTTATATTTATCAATAAACTCCGCTAATAACGACGCTCGATCAATTGCATTTGTTTCATATAAGTTAATTGGCGTAGATGTATCTTTTACAATATTAAAGTTTACTTCTTCAATCTTCACTTCTTTATTGTCCCAATATGACGCGCTCTTTGTCATTTTAAAGCTACGTTCATGTTGCCAATCACTTAATGTAAATGGTCCGTTATAAAGCGTTGTATTCGCTTCCAAACCAAACTTCGTACCTTGCTCTTTCACAAACTTTTCATTCACAGGATAGAAGATTGGATATACCATTAAATCTACAAGGTATGGAATTGAATTATCTAATTCCACTTCTAATGTATAATCATCAATCGCCTTTACCCCTAATTGATCCGGACTCATCTCTTTTTTATTAATTTTCTCTGCATTTTTTATATCATACATAATGTACGCTGATTTCGCAGCTGTATCTGGGTTAATCGCTCTTTGCCATGCGTATACGAAATCTTTTGCCGTCACAGGATCACCATTTGACCATTTTGCGTCTTCACGTAATTTAAATGTATATTTTTTACCATCTTCTGATTTTTGGAATTCCTTCGCTACACCAGGAACTAGCTTATCATCTTTTCCTAAACTGTATAAGCCTTCCATCGTATTACCCATTACTCTTGAAGAAACTGCATCAGCTGATAACGCTGGATCCATCGTTGGAATTTCTTGCGTTTCAATTAAGTTAATAACTTGCTTCGCACCGCTTTTCCCGCTATCCCCTTTTGCGTTCGCTTGCGGTTCATCTTTTTGGTAGCTACATGCCCCTAACATCATGCTCATTGCTACTGTCGATACTACAAAAACTGGCATCTTTTTTTTCATACTTCCACCCTCCATAAAAATGTTAGCCCTTTCATTTTCAAACAGAAAGAAATATATATATGTTCTAATAATTCATATTATACACACAAATATATTTTTTGTATATTTATATTTCTATTTCATTAAAGTTTCCTGTTAAAAAATAAATCTTTGTAAACGTTTCATATTGCTGATTATTCTTACTAAAGTGTTAAAAATAATATTTTTTATATTTTTCTAAATTATCAGAGAAAAACAAATTTTATATCTCATAATACTTTATGTATAATTATCCTTTTGTTTTTATCATAAAATAGCACTCTCTTCATAATAAAAATATGTAGGCTAAAATGAGTGCAAAGGTTAAGAAAGTATGTTACGATACATTTTGCTAAAAATAGATATCGGTAAAGAGGGGACGGACATGGCAGCAATTCAGGCAAAAAACGGGCCTACTGAGAAATTAAGTTTATTCTTATTAACATGGCCTATTTTTCTAGAAGTTTTTCTTTTTATGTTAATGGGAATCGCTGATACTTTCATGTTAAGTGCATTATCAGACGATGCTGTATCTGGGGTTGGTGCAGCGAATCAATACCTCCATATCGCTATTTTGGTACTAGAAGTCATCGGGAACGGCGCAGCTATCGTCGTTTCTCAATACCTCGGTTCCAAACGCTTTATGGAAGCATCTAAAATATCAGCATTAGCCGTCACATTAAATTTAATAGTTGGGCTCGTTATAAGCGCTGGTTTTCTTTTATTTTCGAAACATATGATGCTCGCAATGAACTTACAAGGCGATGTACTAACGTATGCGCAAAACTACTTATCTATCGTCGGTGGAGCCATCTTCCTACAAGCTATTATTAACTCATTAGCCGCAATTATCCGTGTACACGGTTTCACAAAGCAAGCGATGTTTATTTCACTCGGAATGAATATGATTCATATCGCTGGAAACTATGTACTCATTTTCGGGAAATTTGGTTTCCCTGAGCTCGGTGTACAAGGGGCTGCCATTTCTTCTGCTGTCAGCCGACTTATAGCGCTTATTGTTTTCTTCTGGTTACTATACCGCGTTATGGAATATCGTGTAAAATTACAATATTATTTCACCTTATCAAAAGAATATATCGGGAAAATTTTAAAAATCGGGATTCCATCTGCTTTTGAGCAAGTTATGTATCAAGCTTGTCAAATTGTCTTCTTATACTATGCAACATATTTAGGAACGGAATCGTTAGCGGCTAGACAATACGCTACGAACATTTCTATGTTCACTTATTTATTCGCTATTGCAATTGGTATGGGAACAGCCATTATTATTGGCCGCCTCGTTGGTGGTGGCGAAAAAGATGAAGCATACGAACGCTTGTGGAAAAGTGTAAAATGGGCGATTGGTGTAACTTTATGTATGGTCGCTCTCGTTATTACATTCCGTACACAATTAATGGGACTGTTTACAGATAATCCGTACATTATCGGGTTAGGCGCAAGTGTTCTTTTACTAAGTGTACTACTTGAAACGGGACGTACGATGAACATCGTCATCATTAATTCGCTTCGTGCAGCTGGTGATGCAAAATATCCTGTTTTAATCGGTGCATTCTCTATGGTGTTAATGAGTTTACCACTAGGTTACTTTTTCGCCTTTCATTTAGATATGGGGCTCGTTGGTATTTGGCTAGCAATCGCCATCGACGAATGGACACGTGCCATTATTATGTTCTTCCGCTGGAAAAGTAGAGCATGGGAGCGTTATGCACTTGTTAAACCTGAAGAACAAGAGGAGAATGTTTCTGTTCAAGTTCAGTAATTTTGCATATGGATATCACTAATGATACATGAGATTTATATCGGCGATTCTTTAAATATATCGACTGACCGACAAATGTATACAATTCTTTTATATAGTAGAAAAAGAGCCATCCTTCCATAACAGAAGAATGGCTCTTTTTCTTATTGATAAATCTCTTTATATTTCTTGTACTCCGCTTCCGAACATAGTACGAAATGTCCTGGGCGAATTTCACGCATTGTTGGTGCCTCACTACCATAATTATGCTGTGATGGATCATATACGATACGTTTACGATTGCGCTCATAATCTGGATCTGGAAGTGGAATCGCTGATAATAGTGATTTCGTATATGGATGAATTGGATTCGCATATAATTCATCACTTGTTGTTAACTCAACGATTTGGCCACGGTACATTACACCAATACGATCACTAATGTATTTTACCATTGATAAATCATGGGCGATGAATAAGTATGTTAAACCTTTTTCTTTTTGTAACTTTTTCAGTAAGTTTACAACTTGCGCCTGAATCGATACGTCAAGTGCTGAGATCGGCTCATCGGCAATGATAAATTCTGGGTCTACAGCAAGCGCTCGAGCGATACCGATACGCTGACGTTGTCCACCTGAGAATTCGTGTGGGAAACGGTTTGCGTGCTCTTTATTTAAACCAACTGTGTTTAATAGTTCATGAACACGGTCCATGCGCTCTTTTTTACTTTTCGCTAATCCGTGAATATCAATACCTTCTGCGATAATATCCCCTACTGTCATACGAGGATTTAATGATGCGTATGGATCTTGGAAAATCATTTGCATTTTACGGTTGAATTTCTTCAGTTCTGCGCGTGATTTCTTACCATGTACGTTTTCACCATCGAACAATACTTCACCAGCAGTTGCATCATATAAACGAATAATCGTTCTTCCAGTTGTCGATTTACCACAACCTGATTCTCCTACAAGACCAAATGTTTCTCCGCGGTAAATATCAAATGAAATATCATTAACCGCTTTGACAACACCACCACTCACGTCGAAGTGCTGCTTTACATTTTTTACTTCAATTAATTTCTCACGTTGTTTAGTCATGTTGTTCACCTGCTTTCATTTGAAGAATGCGTTTTTCAACGACTGCTGGCGGTTTTACTTCTGGAGCTTGCTCGTGAAGTAACCAAGTTGCCGCATAGTGCGTATCACTTACTTTAAATAAAGGTGGGTCCATTTCAAAATCAATTTTCAGTGCCTGCGGGTTACGTGGTGCAAAAGCATCTCCCTTTGGCGGCTTCAATAAATCTGGAGGCGTTCCAGGGATTGCATATAACTCTTCTTCTGAACCATCTAAACTTGGCATAGATGCGATTAAACCCCAAGTATATGGATGTTTCGGATTGTAGAAAATTTCATCTACAGTTCCAATTTCAACAACTTTACCAGCGTACATAACTGCCACTCGGTCCGCAACGTTTGCTACTACACCTAAGTCATGCGTAATGAAAATGATTGCTGCTTCTGTTTTTTGCTGAATGTCTTTCATAAGTTCTAAAATTTGCGCCTGAATCGTAACGTCTAGCGCTGTTGTCGGCTCATCGGCAATTAATAATTTCGGGTTACAAGCTAACGCCATCGCAATAACTACACGCTGTCTCATACCACCTGAGAATTGGTGAGGATATTGTTTTAAACGAGCTTCTGGATTTGGAATACCTACAAGGTCAATTAATTCTAAAGCAACTTTACGTGCATCTGCTTTACTCATCCCTTGGTGTTTAATTAGACCTTCCATAATTTGATTTCCAATTGTCATCGTTGGGTTTAATGATGTCATTGGATCTTGGAAAATCATCGCGATATCTTTACCGCGTACTTGCTGCATTTCTTTTTCTGTTAATTTCGTTAAGTCACGACCTTCAAATACGATTTCACCATTTTTAATGCGTCCAGGAGGATTCGGAATTAATCCCATTAACGCTTTAGAAGTAACTGATTTCCCTGAACCAGATTCTCCTACAATCGCCAATGTTTCTCCTTTTTTCAAATCAAAAGTAACGCCGCGTACAGCTTGTACTTCACCTGCATGTGTATCAAAGGAGACTTGTAAATCTTTTACCTCTAACAATGTTTTCATCTTTGCCTCTCCCCTCTTTTACTTACGCATTTTTGGATCTAACGCGTCGCGTAATCCGTCTGCCATTAAGTTAAACGCTAAAATTAATATACTGATGACAACCGCAGGGATGAACATCATATGCGGATACGTTTGAATAGATTTATAACCATCATTTACAAGAGAACCTAGTGACGCAAATGGCGGCTGAATTCCTAAACCGATGAAACTTAAGAACGCTTCACCAAACACCGCTGATGGAATTGTAAACATTGTCATTACGATAATAGGTCCCATTACGTTTGGAATTAAATGTTTCACAATTAATTGTGTATTTGTTGCACCTAATGTACGAGATGCTAATACATATTCTTGGTTTTTTAACTTTAAGATTTGTCCACGAACAATACGCGACATCCCTATCCAACCTGTAATCGCCATCGCGAGTGTAATTGACCAAATACCAGATCCCATAATGATTACCATTAAAATAACGATGATTAAGTATGGAATACCGTTAATAATCTCCATAATACGTTGCATAATGTTATCTACTCTACCGCCGTAGAATGCTGAAATACCTCCGTATGCAACCCCAATTACTAAGTCAATTGCTGCTGCTAAAAGAGCGATATATAATGATACGCGTGTACCTTCCCATGTTCTTGTCCATAAGTCACGGCCAAGATCATCTGTACCAAACCAGAAGTACTCTTTAATATCACGTTTTTCATATTGGTCAACACCATATTGATCTGTACCGTCAAATGGTAACCAATGAACATTTTCAATAACTGGAATTTTTGGTGGTAATTTCGCTCGACCTAAATCTTGCTCTTTATACGAGTGTTTACTTACCATCGGTCCAAAAATCGCTAATAGTGCAATGATAACTAATAATACAAGGCCAAGCATCGCACCTTTATGTTGGAATAAACGTCTTCTTACATCTTGCCAAAACGTTAGACTTGGACGGGCAATGACTTCATTATCAACATTATTTTGATTGGCTTGTTGAAATAAATCTGGAGATAATTTTTGTACATCTTTCATCATTTTTTCCCTCCCGCTAAACGAATACGAGGATCAATAATTCCGTATAAAATATCGACAATGAAAATAACTAAAATGAAGATTGCACTATAGAAAATCGTAGTTCCCATAATAACTGTATAGTCATTTAAAGTAATCGATTTAACGAATTGTTCCCCAAGTCCTGGTACAGCATAAATTTGCTCGATAACAAGTGTTCCTGTAATTAATGCCGCAACCATTGGTCCTAAAATTGTTACAACTGGAATTAACGCGTTACGAAGTGCATGTTTGACAATAATAACGCCTTGGCTAATTCCTTTCGCTTTCGCTGTTAAAATGTAATCGGCTTGCATAACTTCAATTAATTCTGCACGAGAGAAACGTGCGATTGTTGCGATAACTCCCATCGATAATGCAATTGTAGGCATTACAGTAAACTCTGGTCCTTTCCAGAATGCTACTGGGAACCAGCCAAGTTTTACCCCTACGAAATATTGCAGTAATGCGGCGAATACGAATGATGGTACCGACATTCCGAGTACCGAAATAACTGTTGCACTATAATCTACCCACGTATTATTACGAAGTGCGGCAACAATACCTAAAATTAAACCGATAAATGTTCCTAATATAATCGCTTGTAAACCTAATTGGGCTGATGGTCCAATACGATCCACAATCATGTCTGTTACTGGGCGGTTATCATATTGGAATGATACCCCTAAATCACCTTTTGCTAGGTTACCTAAGTAACGTGCGTATTGAACTGGTACCGGATCATTCAATCCGTATTTTTCAAGAATGATTTCTTTTTGTGCCGGTGATAGCTTCTCCTGGTTTTTAAGCGGAGAACCCGGAAGTAATTTCATCAAAAAGAAAGTCAGTGTAGTAATTAAAAATAATGTCAAAGCCATGTACACGAAACGTTTTAATACATAACGTCCCATATCAAGCACCTCCCCGTTTTTCTCAAAAGCAATAAGATAGTTTAAAATATTCTTACTTTTATTTTTTTAAAATAAGAGCATATGCCCATCATAGGCATATACCCTTGTAAACGATGGAAAAAAAGATTATTTTTGTTCAACAGATGCCCATTTGTAAGTTAATTTACCACCATAGTTAATTGGGATAATATCTTTTACGGCACCTTTTACTACATACGCTGAACCTTTTTGGAAGATTGGAGTGATAACTGCATCCTCTTTAATTAACATCTTCTCTACTTCTAGAAGGTTGTCCCAGCGAGCTTGTAAATCTTTTGTATCTGTTTTAGCTTTTAGGATTAACTCATCATATTTCTGATTAGAATACCCTGTTTTATTTTGAGAACCATTCGTAACAAACATATCTAAATATGAGATTGGATCTGGGAAATCTGGTCCCCAAATACCAAACGCAATATCATATTGCTGAGAATCTTCTAATTTATTTTTTTGTGCGAATGGTTGCTGTTTAATTTTAATTGATAAACCTGGTAAGTTCTTTTCCATCTCACCTTTTAAGAATTCCCCAACTTTTTTAGCATCTTCATTATCAAAGTTTAAGAATTCTAGTTCGATTTTATCAGTTCCAAGCTCTTTCTTCGCTGTTTCCCAAAGCTTTTTCGCTTCTTTTGGATTTGTTTCAACTAGCTTTCCATTTTCAGCTCGGAAATCTTTTTTATTCGGACCTTCAGCGAAATCTTTTCCAACAAATCCGTAAGCTCCAATTGCACCGTTATTTAAAATAACTTTTGCAATGTTATCACGGTCAAAGGACATTGAAATTGCTTTTCTTAAGTTTTTATTACTTAAGTACTGATTACTTTGATTAAATCTTAAGTAAGCAACCCCTGCTTCTTTTCTTGTTTGGAACTCTGGGCTTTTTCTAAACTTATCAACAAATTCAGACGTTAAAGCCGCTCGATCAATCGCGTTTGTCTCATATAAATTTACATCAGTTGCTGTATTTTTTACAATATTAAAGTTGATTTCTTCGATTTTAACCGTTTTATTATCCCAATATGAAGGATTCTTCTTGAATTGGAAACTTTGTTCATGTTTCCAATCACTCATAACGAATGGACCGTTATATAATGTTGTATTTGCCTCTAAACCAAATTTATCCCCTTGTGCTTTTACAAAGTTTTCATTTAGTGGGTAAAATACTGGATAAACTGTTAAATCGATAAAGTAAGGAACGGGATTGTCTAATTCTACTTCTAATGTATAATCATCAATCGCTTTTACACCTAATTGGTCAGCAGGTAATTCTTTTTTATGAATTTTCTCTGCATTTTTAATATCGAACATAATGTACGAATACGTTGCTTTTGTATCTGGATTTACTGCTCTTTTCCATGAATACACAAAATCTTTAGCTGTTACAGGTTCCCCATTCGACCATTTCGCATCTTTTCTTAATTTAAATATGTATTTCTTCCCATCATCTAGCTTTTCGACATCTTCTGCAACTCCAGGCATTCTCTTTTGATCTTTGCCAATACGATATAAACCTTCCATCGTATTATTTAATGCTGTAGAAGATGAAGAATCAGATGCCAATGATGCATCCATTGACGGAATTTCAGATAACTCTGTTAAATTAAGAATCTGTTTTCCGTTACTACTACTCGTAGCGTTCTCTTTCCCTTTTGCTTTTGCGTCATCTTTTTGGTAGCTACACGCGCTAAGCAACATACTTGCAGTTAAAGTTGATGCAAGTAATAACGGTATCTTTTTCTTCATGTTGTGTTGCCTCCCCTAATTGCACTTCCTGTACCCTCACTTGTTAAAAAGTAGAATTGAAAGAATAATCTCCAAGTTTCTACAATTTTCATTATACATATAATATAACAATTGTGAATATAGTTTTTTGTTTTTTTGTTAAAATTTTTAATAAAATATTTATATTTTTAATTTTTCGTAAAGGGATACATTAACATTGCTACCATCATCTTAAAATCAGACCTTTAATTGCGTATAATTTTCAAAAAATTAATCCTAGTACTTATTATAGCTTTTATAGTATAATAATTCTAGTAATATTTTGACGGAGGGGAATATTTTGAATAAAGTTTTTTTTCATACTTGTATACTAATTTTTATAGCGATGATTGCTTCTAGTATTGGTGCATTCCTCATTTCATCTCAATTTTTGTTGAACTTTGTCAACATTTTGTTTTATATTGCACTGTTTTTTATTCTTATCGGCGGTTTTTTATACATATTTCAAAATGGTTTTTTCAATGTAACCATTTACGCATTCCAAAGAGTATTTGGTACGAACAAAAAGATTGACTCTTTAATTGAAGAAGTCGAGGAACCTACAGATAAGAAAGAACGTATTTATAAAACATATTCATTCAAATGGACATATCCAATTTGTATTACAGGTATCTTCCTTGGGTTGTTCTCGACCCTCATTAGCTTTACTATTTTGATGTAGTTTGCAAACACTATCCCATATGATATAATAATCAGCAAAACATTTTGTTATAAAACTTTAGTTCTTTCATATTAAAAGAGCTCAAGTAACAATAAATAAATTTATATGTATGCGATGATAAAGAAGAGTACATATTGAGGCAATTTCAGAGAGCTTGTGGTTGGTGTGAACAAGTAATTGTACAGTATGGAATGGGCTTTTGAGCACCAAACCGAACCGAAAGTAGTAGGCTTTGGCGTTATATCCAAACGTTATTATGGATTAGAGAGATTTCACAGTAGTGAAATAATTAGGGTGGTACCACGGTCCATTCGTCCCTATAGTTTTTGGGATGAATGGGCTTTTTTGTTTGCCTTCTCTTCCCCACATCACGCATTCTATTTTAGGAGGAATTACTTATGTCAGTTATCTTTTCTGGTATTCAACCAAGTGGAACGATTACACTTGGAAACTATTTAGGAGCAATGAAGCAGTTTACAGAGCTTCAAAATGAACACGACTGTTATTTCTGTATTGTAAACCAACATGCGATTACAGTACCTCAAGATCCCGTCGGGCTTCGTAAAAACATCCGCAGTCTTGCTGCACTTTATGTAGCATGCGGCATCGATCCTGAAAAAGCTACTTTATTTGTACAATCAGAAGTACCAGCACACGCTCAACTAGGATGGATCATGCAATCTGTTGCTTACGTTGGAGAATTAGAACGTATGACGCAATATAAAGATAAAGCTTCTGGTAGAGATTCAGTTCCAGCTGGATTACTTACGTATCCACCATTAATGGCTGCTGATATTTTACTTTACAACACTGAAATCGTGCCGGTTGGTGATGACCAAAAGCAACATATCGAATTAACACGTGACTTAGCAGAGCGTTTCAACAAACGTTACCGCGAAATCTTCACAATGCCTGAAATTCGCATTCCAAAAGTAGGAGCTCGCGTTATGTCATTAACAGAGCCTACGAAAAAAATGAGTAAATCTGATCCGAATCCAAAATCAATGATTAGTATGCTTGATGAGCCAAAAACAATTGAAAAGAAAATTAAGAGTGCTGTAACTGACTCTGAAGGTATTGTGAAATTTGATAAGGAAAACAAACCTGGTATCTCTAATTTATTAACAATCTACTCTTCATTCTCTGGAAAAACAGTTGAAGAAATCGAAGCAATGTACGAAGGAAAAGGATACGGCGACTTCAAAGGCGACCTAGCGCAAGTAGTCGTAGAAGCTATTCGTCCAATCCAAGACAAATATAACGAACTAATCAACTCACCAGAACTAGACGAAATCCTAGACAAAGGTGCAGAAAAAGCAAACCGCGTTGCATTCAAACAACTACGCAAAGTAGAAAACGCAATGGGACTAAGCAGAAAACGTAGGTAACATATAAAGCGGAGGCGGCTCGTTTAGAATGTGAAGGCGCGAAGCCACCGAACATTCTTGCCGCTGGAACTAGATTTCTACAAAATTAAAAAACCGCCAATTGGCGGTTTTTTAATTTACCTTTTGCTCATTTTCCATTTCCCATAACTTTTCAAAAAATGGCTGTCCTTTTACGAGACGCTCGCATAATTGTTCGTGCTTATCAGACCAGCCTGTTTTCGCTTCATCATACAGCTTAGCCCAAATATCTTCAAATTCCATATGTTGAACCATTCCATATGCTGATGGATCCCACTCTGTGAACCAATAGCGAATTTCTGCTGTGTTTTTCGTTGTATGTAATTGATCTAACGCCATAAATAATAATTGTTTTAGCTGTCTTTCTTTACGAGTCAAGCCATTCATAATGAAAGGCGATGGTGATAAAATATGATGTTCTTTTTCTGTTTCTTCTACTTGGAACTCATACTTTTCTGCTTGTACGTTTTCTACCATCTCATATACCATCTGCTCTTGACGTGGTATAAGTCTACTTTTGCGAATTGGTACATTGTAACCAATTGTGTCAATCGCAATAATTCCTTTTCCATCTGTAACAACAAAGCAATACTCTTGCTGCAAACGTTCATGATTTTTACGAATATAAGCCTTATGATGTACGTCTTCCAGCATTTTTTGCGGAAGCTCTAACAATTCGTTCTCGATGTAATGATATAATGTGGCATCTACTTTTAATAATGGCACTTGATCTAATAGCTCAATCGTATCATCTTTCCGCCATTCGTAAAAATGACAAACGTTATACCCATTTTCTTCACCTTCAAACCAATTTACCCATACATCATGTAGATATAACATTCACTACCCCTCACTTCACTACTGTTTGTACCAATCATTATGTTCATTTTTGCTTAACTTTATTCCACTTGAGGAAATATATTCTAATTATTATTTTTTCTTCTATTAATACTAAAAAAACAGGAAATAGAATTCCTGTTTTTTTATATATGAAATGTATTTGCTTTATTCAATATTTCTTTTGCATCTATAGATAATAAAGAAAGTGTATCTTCTCCTTCCAAAGTTACACAATCTTTGACAATATGAAATCCAAGCGCATAGCCAAGCATCTTCGGATAAGAGTGAAAGCCATTTAATAAGATGTCATGTTCCCTTGTTCCTCGTTTTATACTTATTCTTTCATGTACAACATTTTTCCAATAATAAACAGCCTCTTCTTGTGAAAGATACGCCGTCCACGGTGCATTGTTTTTTTCTGTATACCTTTCTGTTACTGCTTGTTCCGCTAGCCCTTCCATAATCATCGTATCAAGTAATGTATATTCTGTTTCTTTCGTCTCAATTTGATGTAACCTGCATATGTGATGATATTCATGCGCCAATAACACTTTTAATTCTTCTACCGAATTCCGCCCACATACGAATAAGAAAATAACATGACGCATAGATAATCCAGCCCTACCGTTATACTCTTCTTGTACAGTTCGATTATAGGAATCTGATAATAAAATAAAGACAGGGACATCTGGACCTTTTAACCAATTTTTCAGTTTATCATACTCCAGGCTCAATTCTTTCCAAATTTCCTTTTCTTCTAATTCTTTAATTTCCTTTTCTCCGCGCATGATCGGGCGATACATCCCTTTTGAAATTAAAAAGCGATACAACCTTTCTTTTGGCAACGGAATATACTTCGTAAATTTCTCACAAAGTTTTTCTGGCCGTCCATAATATAAATGTAACCATTCAGCTGTTTCAACAATCCCCATCTTTATCCCTCCTTTTTCTTATGTATATGCTACAGGAGAAAAAGGCGTAAAAATAAATAAGGAGTTTTTTCGCAATCTATTGCGAAAAAACTCCTTATTTCATCGATTATTTATACGATTTAAATACTAACACTGCGTTATGACCACCAAATCCTAATGAGTTACTTAATACTGCATTTACTTCTTGGTGTCTCGCTTGATTTGGTACGTAATCTAAGTCACATTCTGGATCTGGTGTCTCATAGTTAATTGTTGGAGGAATTACTCCGTCTGTAATTGATTTAATAGAGAAAATCGCTTCAACAGCACCAGCTGCTCCTAATAAGTGACCTGTCATTGATTTCGTTGAGCTAATTGCTACTTTATACGCGTGCTCACCGAAAGTTTCTTTAATTGCCATCGTTTCATATTTTTCATTCGCATCAGTACTTGTACCGTGCGCATTAATGTAATCAATATCTTCTGGCTGTAGGCCTGCATCAGCTAAAGCTTGACGCATTGCACGCACTCCGCCTTCCCCACCAGGAGCAGGCATTGTAATATGGAATGCATCTCCAGTTGCACCATAACCAGCAATTTCCGCGTAAATGTGAGCACCGCGTGCTAATGCGTGCTCTAATTCTTCAAGAATTAGAATACCTGAGCCTTCACCCATTACGAAACCGCTACGGTTTTTATCAAATGGACGGCAAGCCGTTGCTGGGTCTTCATTAAATGTTAATGCTTTCGCTGAGCTAAATCCTGCGAATGCCATACTTGTTAGCGGCGCTTCTGCTCCGCCTGTAATCATTGCATCAGCATCACCACGCTGAATTGCTTTAAATGCATCACCAATTGAGTTTGCACCAGATGCACAAGCCGTTACAGAACAAGTGTTAATTCCTTTTGCTCCTGTTGCGATTGATACTTGACCTGCTGCCATATCTGGAATCATCATCGGCACGAAGAATGGGCTCACGCGGCGTGGGCCTTTCTCAGTAAAAATCTTAAATTGTTCTTCGTATGTTTCCATACCGCCAATACCAGATCCAATCCATACACCAATTCGAGGTCCGTTTTCTTCTGTAATTTCAAGTTTTGCATCTGCAACTGCCATTTTCGCTGCTGCCACTGCATATTGTGTAAAGCGATCCATACGGCGCGCTTCTTTTTTATCAATATATTTCTCGACTTCAAAGTCGTTAATTTCCGCTGCTACTTTTGCTGGAAATAGTTCTGGATCAATTCTTGTAAGTCGCCCGATTCCAGATACACCCTTTTTAATGTTTTCCCACGCTGTTTCAACATCTGTTCCGACCGGTGTAACAGCTCCTAGTCCTGTAATTACGACCCTCTTTTTTTCCATACAAAATACACTCCTTTTTTTCTCTCAGTCCTTATTTACCCCAACGAAGAGCAACTGCTCCCCATGTTAATCCGCCGCCAAAACCAACAAGTATAATTAAATCACCGTCTTGAATACGTCCGTTTTGCAATTCCTCTACCATTGCAATCGGAATTGAAGAAGCTGATGTATTACCGAACTTCTCAATCGTCATACTCATTTTTTCTTGTGGTAAATTTAACCTCTCTCTTGCAGATTCCATAATACGAATGTTTGCTTGATGCGGTACTAAGAAATCCACATCTTCTTTCGTAAGACCAGCTTTATCTAAAACGCGAAGACAAGAATCACCAAGTTGACGAACGGCAAATTTAAACACTTCTCTGCCATTCATCATAACATACTCGTCTTGATAAAGGTGCTTGCCACCACTTCCGTCTGCTCCTAATTCAAAAGATAGAACGCCTTTACCTTCTGAAACAGCTCCCATTACGACAGCACCGGCTCCGTCTCCAAATAGTACTGCTGTATTTCGATCGTTCCAGTCTACAATTTTAGATAGTTTATCACTACCAACTACTAATACATTTTTATACGTTCCTGTTTGAATAAATTGCTGTGCTGTAATCATTCCGTACATAAAACCAGCACATGCTGCACTTAAATCCATTGCAGCTGCATGTTTCGCTCCTATTGCTTCTTGAATTACACAAGCAACTGCTGGAAAAGCACGATCTGGTGTTACTGTTGCTACTAAAATAAGATCGATATCCTCTCCGCTAATTCCTGCATCTTCAAGTGCTTTTTTAGAAGCCTCTACGGCCATATATGAAGTATCTATTGTATCATCGGCAATGCGTCTTTCTGCAATTCCCGTTCTCGTACGAATCCATTCATCGGATGTTTCCATTATTTTCTCTAAATCGTGATTTGTGACTACTTTTTCTGGCACATATCTTCCGATCCCTAAAATGCCCACGTTCACATCGCAGCCCTCCGTTTTATATCAATTATTATGACTTGGTACTAATTTTAAAACATAAATGTATTTTTGTCTAGAATATATTTCGCATAAAACAGAAAGCTAAGCATTATTCACGTTATTTTTCATTAAAAGAAACAGAAACATACCTCTCAAATATAAAAAGACTCAAACCGCTTCTATTTACGGTTCGATCCTCTCTTTCATCTAAAAAGATGCTTTTTTATTCTTTATCTGCTTTCCTTCTAAACTAGAGAGTTCTCCTCACTACTTTTCCTTTATCCTCTTCATATCTCTGTTTTTCCACCAGGCAAGAATAAAAAAGGCCCTGACCGCTTCTATCCACGGTTCGGGCCTCTCTTCCATCTTAAAAAGATGCTTTTTATTCTTTATCTGCTTTCCTTCTAAACTAGAGAGTTCTCCTCACTACTTTTCCTTTATCCCCTTCATATCTCTGGTTTTCCACCAGGCAAGAATAAAAAAGGCCCTGACCGCTTCTATCCACGGTTCGGGCCTCTCTTCCATCTTAAAAAGATGCTTTTTATTCTTTTTATTCTTTATCTGCTTTCCCGAGCTCATAGGCCTCGTTCATAACTTTCATTAACAACTCTAACACCGGCTGTGCCTTCTCCATATCAAGTGCAATTCCATTATCATCTAAAATTGCCTTTGCTTCCGGTAAATGCTTCATTGCGATTTGTAAAAACTGCATGCTTTTTTCGTTCATATTATGCTCTTCCTCTCCATTAAAACTTTCACATACAATAGTGTAACACGCGTACTACCCTTCGTATAACTCTTTATATTTTTTCATGTGTGCCAGTTGCTTATTTAAACCGTATTCTAACGGAGTATTTCTTTTTATTGAAATTACCTCGATAGCCTCATCTCTTACTTCGTTATTATTTTTATTTACTTTATCATCCGCGCGTAAAAGATTCATACCTTTTTCCCATAATGACTGTTTACCACTAAGTAAATTGTATATACCAAGATGCGCCCCGTTCGTTCCATTTTCCCATAAGTATTCACATACATCTTCAACGTAAAGTAAATCATTCCCCTTTTCCTCAATCGTACAACGGCACTCTTTTTCACCTAATTCTGATAAAATAAGCTGATGAAACATCATAAAGGACGGTTGCCACGGTCCATATAATGTTGGAACTCGAAATACACTATATTGTAAATTCCCTTTTTTCAATCCTTCTTCTACTTTCAAAAATATTCGCTTATTTTCGGATTCATCTGTACTGCCTACTTCAATAGAAGAAATTAAATTTAACTTCACTTTTTGTTCTTCACACATTCTTATAATTCGCTTTAAATATTGTAATATGACTCTTTCATTCCGAAATCCACTTTGCTGATTTGGCTCATATAAGCAAAAGTAAACAGTATCGAATCTCTCTTCCTCAACCGATCTCCATCCATCTTCATCTCTTATCGAATAATACGTAAATAATGCATTTCGCCCAATTAATAATAACTTCTCTTCATTAATTTTCGTCATACTATCGAATTCATCAAAATCAAGACCATATACTTCCACTTCTTCTGCAATCATTTTATTTACAAGGTGATAACCTACAAACGTAAGTGCACCTACAATTAGCACGCGTTCCATACCACCAACCCTTTCCCTCTGAAACAAATAGCTCCTCATTTATGTATATGGGAGCTTCATAATTCTTCTTCATATTTTTTAAAGAAATCGGTCGTTTGCCTAACCATTTTATATTTCACATCTTGCAGATGGAACAAGACAGAAGTATCACATTGATTTAGTTGCCTCATTTTCTCATATCTACGCAACTGCTGTTTTCTTCCTCTTTTTTCTTGTGTTGATACGAAAATTTTAACAGGTACACAAGATGGAAGAAGCGTAAATGATTTCTTATTTATTTTTGATTCTAATTCTTCTTCTTTGGCATCATACGCCAAACTTAATTCCTTCACGAGTCTCTTGTAAAAAAACTTATGCTCTTTCTCAAACTCCACATATTCTGGTAAATCTAAACACGGATTTAACATAATGACAGAGCGTATACACTCAGGGTATTTGTTCATCATTTCGAGTGCTACAAGTGCTCCCATACCATCTGCCATAATGTGCATTTTCGCATTCAATGTCTCTTTTCTCAACACAACGTCATATAAACGTTTCGCTAGACGAACAGATTGGTCGTTTCCCCAATGTCTTCCGTATAAATTAGAAGAAAAGACTGTGTAGCCTTGCTCAATAAGGCCATGTAAAAAATAAGATCTACCCGCATGCTGTGTCCATAAACTTGTACCATTCTCAATAAAGTAGTTATAATCACCGAGGAGCATAACAGAAAATCCATTTGGCTTCTCCGGTAAATAAATGACACATGGTTCTTTTTCTAAGTAAAAAAAACGTTCCGTAATACTCATTTTTCCCCCGCCTTATTTTCTAAACATATAAAACCACTCTTTTATAATGTATGAACGGAATGCAAATTTGCGTTGAAAAATCTACAAATATTTTTCTATATTCTTTTTTCAATTGTGTTACAATAAGGACAGATTGAACGAATAGAGGTGTAAAATATGCGTTTCATTTGGGCATTAATTTGGTCGTTCTTACTTGTACATATGATGAGCTATGTAATCGGCTCTATGACTGGCGGTACATACGACTTTAACCAAGCGTCTATTTTCTCAGTTGTTCTTGCTGTGTTAGTACTAGCAATTTCAGCTGCAATTCCAAACGAGCCAGTAGAACAACACTAAAAAAAGAGTCCGGATTTTATCCGAACTCTTTTTTATTTTTATTTCACATGAACGACTAATTCGTTATTTTCTACATCAACAACTACGTGACTATTATCAGTAATTGTTCCTGCAATTAATTCTCGTGCTAATTTCGTTTCCACTTGACGCTGTACGTATCGTTTTAATGGACGAGCTCCGTACATTGGGTCGAAACCGGCTTCCACAACAAATTCTTTTGCTGCATCTGTTAATTCTACTGTAATGTGACGGTCAGCTAGACGACCTTGTAGTTCTTTTACAATTTTATCAACAATGCCTTTAATTTCATTCGTTGTAAGAGGTTTGAATAAAATAATTTCATCCACACGGTTTAAAAATTCAGGGCGGAAATGTCCTCTTAATTGCCCCATTACAAGGTCTCTTGATTCCTCTTTAATGGAACCATCTTCTTCTAATCCATCTAGTAAATGAGCAGATCCAATATTTGAAGTCATAATAATAACTGTATTTTTAAAGTCCACTGTACGACCTTGCGAATCTGTAATGCGTCCATCATCTAACATTTGTAATAAAATGTTGAATACTTCTGGATGTGCTTTTTCAATTTCATCTAATAAAACAACGGAATATGGTTTACGTCTTACCGCTTCTGTTAATTGACCGCCTTCTTCATATCCTACATATCCAGGAGGTGCACCAATTAAGCGAGACACGGCGTGTTTTTCCATATACTCAGACATGTCAATGCGAATCATTTGCTCTTCACTATCGAATAAAGACTGGGCTAACGTTTTTGCAAGTTCTGTTTTACCAACACCTGTTGGTCCTAAGAAGATGAAAGAACCAATCGGGCGGTTCGGATCTTTAATACCAGCGCGAGCACGAAGAACTGCGTCTGACACTAAGCTTACTGCTTCCTCTTGTCCGATGACACGCTCTGATAAGATTTGCTCTAAGCGTAATAATTTCTCGCGTTCACCTTCCACGAGTTTCGCAACAGGAATACCAGTCCAGCGTGAAACAATATCTGCAATTTCTTCTTCACTTACTTCCTCACGTAATAAACGATTTTCTTGTTTATTATGCGCGCCCATTTCTTCCGCTTCTTTTAACTCTTTTTCAATTGCGGGAATTTTCCCGTGACGAAGTTCGGCTGCTTTATTTAAATCGTAATTGCCTTCTGCTTCTTCTAATTCACGACGCAAACGTTCTAAATGTTCACGTAAGTCACGAACTTTGTGAATGTCTTCTTTTTCTTTCTCCCATTTCGCTCTCATGCCACTTGCAACTTCTTTTAAATCCGATAATTCACGTTGCAATGTTTTTAGACGCTCTTGGCTACCACGATCCGTTTCTTTCCCAAGAGCCGCTTCTTCAATTTCCAGCTGCATAATGCGGCGCGTTACTTCATCTAATTCTGTTGGCATAGAATCAATTTCTGTACGAATTGTTGCACACGCTTCATCAACAAGGTCAATTGCTTTATCAGGTAAGAAGCGATCTGAAATATATCGATCTGATAAAACTGACGCTGCTACAATCGCACGGTCATGAATATTTACACCGTGATAAATTTCAAAGCGTTCTTTTAATCCACGTAATATGGAAATTGTATCTTCAACAGTTGGTTCTTCTGCTAATACTTGTTGGAAACGTCTTTCTAGCGCTGGATCTTTCTCAATATATTTGCGATATTCATCGAGCGTCGTCGCCCCGATACAATGCAGTTCACCGCGCGCAAGCATCGGTTTTAACATATTTCCTGCATCCATGGCTCCCTCTGTTTTACCAGCTCCAACTATTGTATGAAGTTCATCAATGAATAATAAAATGCGTCCTTCACTCTTTTTAATTTCATTTAATACAGCTTGCAGACGCTCTTCGAACTCACCACGGAATTTCGCACCTGCTACGAGCGCACTCATATCTAACGCAAAAATCGTTCTATCTTTCAATCCTTCAGGTACATCCTTTTTCACGATACGCTGTGCTAGCCCTTCAACGATTGCTGTTTTACCAACACCTGGCTCCCCAATTAAAACAGGATTGTTTTTCGTTTTACGTGAAAGAATACGAATTACACGTCGTATTTCACTATCACGGCCGATTACAGGATCGATTTTCCCTGCTCTCACTTCCGCCACTAAATCACGGCCATATTTTTCTAACGCTTCATAAGTTGCTTCTGGATTTTGACTCGTCACTCTTTGATTCCCCCGAACTGTCATTAAAGACTGTAATAAGTTATCTTTCGTAATATGCAATCTTGTAAATAATTGATTTATATCGCCTTTTTCTTCAGAAAAAGCAAGCAATACATGTTCTACTGAAATGTAATCATCCTGCAGTTTTTCTGCTTCTTTTCCTGCTCTTACAAGAAGTTGTTGCAGAGCGCTCGTTACATACAATTTTCCAACTTCTGCACCGCTCCCCGTTACAGAAGGTTTCTTTTTAATTAAACTTTCAGCACCTTGCTTTAATGCTTCTATATCAACATTCATTTTTTGAAATATACGTACTGCTAATCCATCTTGCTCTTCTAATAATGCAAGTAATAGATGAACAGTATCCACCTCTTGGTGATGATGAGATACCGCTAAAGATTGGGCACTCATAATCGCCTCTTGTGTTTTTGTTGTCATTTGATTTAAGTCCATCTTTACAGCCCTCCAAAAGTTTGACTTTCTTTGACCTTTGATTTGATTATACGCCAACTGACTTTTTTATACAATAATTTTGCCTATGTATTTTCAAACTTATTATTTGAAAAAGAAAAAGAGAGCATTCATTATACTGCTAAAAAATACGGTAAATGAAATTACAATGTGTAACGACAAAAAAGCCGCAATAATGATTGCGGCTTCTGTTACGGTTTTCTTTTATATGTCCACTGGCGGTTATGATTCGTGTTATCCGGAAACTTTTCACCGGCAGTTAATTTCACCATTTGCGGATCTTTCACCATACTTCCCGTTTCACCAATTTCTACGTAAATGCCATCATTCGGCGCTTTTTGTCCAGAACGAAACCTGCGATTTTGTCCCATCTTCATTCTCCTTCCATGACGTCTTGCCTCATTAGTATATCCATTTTAAAAGAAAGCTTTTCTGTCATGTTTAGGAAACAGTACTACATCTCATTCTTGTACATATATATGAATGACACAAGCGTAAGCAGGGATTTCTTTCCTACTTGTAGAAAAAAAAAAGAAACCAACCTACTCTAGGCTAGTTTCAAAGGAGAGTCAAACATATACGAGAAGATTACATGTTCATTATATGCCTCATCACACGAGCAATGTAACCCTTTTCACAATTTGTACATAATGAAAGAAACATTGTTTGAACTTTCTAAAAAGATGTTGACTTTTCTTAATTTCCAACGATAAATAGTAGACACCACAGCACTTTGAGACGTAAGATGGATATATAGTGAAATTTCCATCTATGGTGATTTCACCGAGTCTAACCTCTTATTTCTGCATATTAAAAACGGAAATACAGATAGATACAAAAAAATTATTATAAGAGGTGAAATTATGAACAAACAACATTTAATCGCATTAGACTTAGACGGCACTTTATTAACAGACAACAAAATAATTTCCACTCGAACGAAACATACAATTGCAAAAGCAAAGGAACAGGGACATATTGTTGTTATTTCAACAGGACGTCCATTCCGTGCTAGTTATGATTACTATAAAGAACTTGATCTTAACACACCTATCGTAAACTTTAACGGCGCTTACGTACATCATCCTCTTGATTCAAACTGGGGAACACATCACTCTCCTCTTGAGCTAGCAACAGCGCAAGAAATTGTCCGAGCTTGCTTTGATTTTGGCGTAAAAAATATATACGCGGAAGTAATGGACGATGTGTATGTTCGTGAAATTGATGAAGATAAAAAACATATTTTCGAATTCGGCTCTCCTAAGATTTTTACGGGAGACTTATTAAATATTTTAAACGATCATCCAACTTGCTTATTAATTGACGCACATGACGAGCATTCTACTGCAATTCGTCAACATTTAACCGATATGCATGCGGAAGTAATCGACCATAGAAAATGGGGCGCACCTTGGCCGATTATTGAAATTGTGAAAAGCGGATTAAATAAAGCAGTTGGATTACAAAAAATTTCTAGTCATTACAACATTCCACAAGAGCGAATTATCGCTTTCGGTGATGAAGATAATGATTTTGAAATGATTGAATTTGCTGGTCACGGCATCGCAATGGGAAATGCCATCCCTGAATTAAAATCACTCGCAAACCATACGACGTTAACGAACGAAGAAGATGGTATTGCTTTATATTTAGAAGAGGTTCTTGGGTTGTAATCTAAAAATTCCCTACTTATAGTTTCCTGCCAAATGTCCATACTATAAGTAGACGCATGAGACATTGCGTCGATTGTTTTCAGCTAAATAAAGGGGGTTTTTCGAATGGGTAAAAAGAACAAATCAAAACGTTTTATCCAACAAGGAGCCGATGCTGTTATGAAGCATGATGCAAGATTCCCGTACAGAGGTACATTAGCTGAGGCAGAAAAAGCAAGAAGTAACTCTTCTTTTGGAGGGGTTTAAATGGGGAACTTACTATTCCAACAAGCTAGAGACGCTGTTGAAAATGCCGTATCTTGTTCAAGCGGTACTGAGCAACAAGATCTCGTGTATAGAGCAAAAAATGCTTTGCAATCCGCTTACGCAAACTCTTCAACTGCTGAAAAAGTTCAGCTCCGTGAAATGCAAGAGCAATTGCAAAACATTACGAATTCACATTAAAAAAGAGGACCAACTTTGGTCCTCTTTAATCTTTCCGAAACAATCCGAATACCCCAACTGTTTGCAGTATATTTGTAAATGCACCTGGGTCCACTTGTTTAATAATCCTCTCTAATTCGTATAACTCATAACGGGTAATAACCATCATTAACATTTCTTTATTTTCATTTGTATAAGCACCTGTTGCCGGTATCGTTGTAATCCCTCTTACTAATCGCGAGTGAATCGCCTTTCTTACGTCTGCCCCATTCTTCGTAACAATTAATGCTGTAATCTTTACATGGCGAGTATGAATTGCATCAATAATTCTCGTTGATACATATAAAGTCACTAGCGTATACAACGCTTTTTCCCATCCATATACATAGCCAGCAGCGATAATGATAATTGCATTAAAAAAGAAAAAGTATGTACCGACAGGCTTATCTTTTATTTTTGATAAGATCATGGCGATAATATCTAATCCACCTGTAGAAGCACCCCACTTTAAAGCAATCCCTACTCCAATTGCCGAAATAATCCCGCCAAAAATCGCATTTAATATGATATCATTCGAAACCGCTCTAACAGGGATGATTTCTAAAAACAGAGTCATAAATATAACACAAAGAAAACTAAAAAAGGTGAAGGCCTTCCCAACCTTTTTCCACGCTAAAATAACGACAGGAATATTAAATAAGCTAAACAATACTCCCGTAGATATGTGAATCGATAAAAAATCACCTAATATTTGTGATAATAATTGAGACAATCCAGCAAAGCCGCTCGCATACACTTTTGCTGGCGTTAAAAATAAATTCATCCCAATCGCGTTTAATAAACCTGCGATGATTACAACGATTAACTTCTTTATAAGTTCAGTATAATTCAACTTCAAATCCATTTCGAATCCACCTTTACCCTTCATAAATGCACCGCTATACATAGTCTTTACGAAAAAGGAAATGATAAACGTACAACGTTTAGAAATGGAGTTGATACATATGCCACATACGAGTGATAACGACAAAAAAGCACGCGATAATAACGCAAAACGCACACAAAAAAATGAGCAAGAGCAAAAAAATATTCAGCAAGGTAAACGTGCATACTCTAAAAAGACCGATCACCTTTGATTCCATCGTACATCAACAATTATGTTGATGTACTTTTTTACATTTTAAAGGAAAAAACATTAAAAATTCACTTCATGTTCACTTCTATATTCTACAATAGCGATAACATATTCGGATGAGGTGTTGGCATGAGAGGGAAACATATTTTCATTATTACTGCACTAATAAGTATATTGATGCTATCTGCTTGCGGACAAAAGAATGGCTCAGCTACAGTCGCTACAGCAACAGACTCCACCATTACAAAGGATAACTTCGAAAAACAATTGAAAGATCGTTACGGAAAAGACATGCTATACGAAATGATGGCACAAGACGTCATCACAAAAAAATATAAAGTACCTGATGAAGAGGTAAATAAAGAAGTAGAAAAAGTAAAAAAACAATATGGAGATCAATTCAAAAAAGTATTAGAAAATTATGGTTTAAAAGATGAAGAGGATTTCAAAAATCAAATTAAGTTCAAACTTGCTATGAATGAAGCGATTAAGAAAAGCATTACAGAAAAAGACGTAAAAGACCACTATAAGCCAGAAATTAAAGCGAGTCACATTTTAGTAAGTGACGAAAATGAAGCGAAAGAAATAAAGAGTAAACTAGATGCTGGTGCTTCATTTGAAGAATTAGCAAAACAAGAATCACAAGATCTGCTATCAAAAGATAAAGGTGGAGACCTTGGATACTTCAATTCAGGTACAATGGCTCCTGAATTCGAAACGGCTGCCTACAAACTAAATGTTGGACAAATTAGCAATCCCGTAAAATCATCAAACGGTTATCACGTTATTAAATTAACTGATAAAAAAGATTTAAAACCTTACGATGAAGTAAAAAACTCTATTCGCAAAAACTTAGAGGAAGAACGTACTGCTGATCCTGTATTCAGCAAAAAATTGTTACAAGAGGAATTAAAAAAGGCAAATATTAAAATAAATGATAGTGATTTGAAAGATACATTTACTCTTGTTTCTCCGCAAGGAAATTAAAAAAGCACAACCTTATTTTTTTAAATAAGGTTGTGCTTCTTAATCTTTCATCTACTTTATTTCTTAAAGTAAGTCCAACCTTCTTCTTGGTAAACCTTTTCTTCTTTCATCAACTTACCAAGTGCGCGCTTAAATGCAGCTTTACTCATGTTAAAGCGTTCTTTAATATCTTCTGGATGGCTCTTATCCCAAAACGGCATTGCTCCGCCTCGTTCTTCCATATATGCATAAATTACTGCAGCATCGTCTTCCATTCCTTCTTCTTTACGAGGAAGAAGTGAAATGTTAATTGTACCGTCATCTTTTACGTCAATAATACGTCCTGTTACACGCTGACCGATGCGAACTTGTTCTTTTCTTTCTGTATGGTGTAAGAAAGC
Organism: Bacillus sp. BR3(2024); assembly: GCF_039134555.1. NCBI lineage: Bacteria > Bacillati > Bacillota > Bacilli > Caryophanales > Bacillaceae > Bacillus > Bacillus sp. BR3(2024). Next base: position 1,113,040 of record NZ_CP152433.1, on the reverse strand, counting down.
ACGGAAATGCTCATCAGTTAGTATGAATGAACCAACTTGAAGCGAACGATATACACGTCCATTTACGTTTTTATTACGCATAGATGGCGTTGCATCTACGATAATTTCTTGCATATCACTGTCTCTTGCCGGAAGAGCAATTAAACGATCACGATTCGTTAATTTTAACGTACAATATAATTCGTCGCCTACTTCTGGCCATACTGGCATATAAATCGGGAACTCATCAGCTGGAATTAGTATATCTTTTGACACACCAATATCAACAAACACACCTAAACTAGGAATGACTTCTACAACCTTTACCCAGTTCCAATCATAAGTTGTAATAATCGGTTCCTTCATTGTTGCTGAAATACGATTTTGGTGATCAAGGTATAAGAATACATCAATCGTATCGCCTTCTTCAATTTCTCCAGCTACTTCGTTTTTATGTAGGAAAATTTCTTCTTCTTCATTCCCAACCATATATCCGATTTCCGTTTCGCGTAAAACAGTTACCTGTTCAATCGATCCTATTTGCAAATACATATTTTTTAATTCCCTTCTATATATATAAAATTATCTTTTTTATCATTCCAAACAAAAGTTAATTATAACATGATTTTTCCTGTATTTGTCCAACTGCCCAAAATTCACTATAATAAAATAAGGTTACATGAATATAAGTACGAAAACACTTAAGTCTAGACTCGTTTTCAGCTATACTTTAGTATGTACAGTACATAACAAGATTAGAAATTTATTTGGAGGTGCTAACTATGGCAAAAGATAGTTCTTTTGACATCGTTTCGAAAGTAGAATTACCTGAAGTAACAAACGCAATTAACATCGCATTAAAAGAAATACAAAACCGATATGACTTTAAAGGAAGTAAAAGTGATATTAAATTAGAAAAAGAAGTACTTGTTTTAACTTCTGATGACGAGTTTAAATTAGAGCAAGTAAAAGACGTTCTTATCTCTAAACTTGTAAAACGTAACGTTCCAATTAAGAACTTAGATTACGGAAAAGTTGAAGCTGCAACTGGCAACACTGTTCGCCAACGCGCAACACTTCAACAAGGTATCGATAAAGATAACGCGAAAAAAATTAACAACATCATTAAAGAAATGAAATTAAAAGTAAAAACACAAGTACAAGATGATCAAGTACGTGTTACAGCGAAAAGCCGTGATGACTTACAAGCAGTAATTGCAGCTGTTCGTAGCGCTGATTTACCAATCGACGTACAGTTCATTAACTACCGCTAAAAAGAAAACTCCTCTTAATTAGAGGAGTTTTTTGTTTTGTAGAGACAATATTCCGAGAACAAACCATAGAAAAATGGTATATGCGGTGAAAATCGCTAAGTGAACAGAGTCTAACCATACGAGCACTTTACAAGTGATTGCATGATCAAACTAGGCCTTATTGTAGAATTTGTTTTATACATGTATTTAGCAGACCTTATTGAAAATAAGAAAAATATACCTTAAGACGTTTCCCCTTCAATTTGAATTACTTTTCTTAATAACCACATCCTGGGCCAAAGTCATCTTAAAAATCGCTGTAACTCATAATTCCTCTCCCCGCCAAAACGTAACAATTTATGAGTATAAGAATATTTCCCAACCTTTAATGTAATGTAAAATTAGTAAGGATCTAAAAAATGTTAATTAAAAAAGAGTTAGAAGTGGTTTTTTGAAGAAATTAATATTATGGTTTTTATTAGCCACATTCTCCCTAAATACTGTAGGATGTTCTAATAATACGAATACACTAACGGATAAATCTAACTGTATCAACAAAGCTTGGTACAAAAAAAATATGTCATGTAATCATTTGAAAACATTAAATAGTTAATGATAAAGATCTAAAGAAAAGACACCCCAAAGTACCTTCCTCCGACTTGAACCAATAATATTCGGATGGATTTAAAAAGAAGCATACATCTTTAATAAAGATGCAGACTTCAAAATAAAAAAGTACGCTAAGCGCTAAGTAAACTCTTATTCAAAAATTTATATTAAGCACTAATATTTTAGAAGCAAGTTTATAAGTATAAAACCTACAGAGATTTCCCCTGTAGGTTTTATTATATTTCAAGTGATTTCCAAATGAATTATGAGTGACTTTTTTCAGTTTGGTTTTCAAAATATTTTTCTTTAACCATTTTTATCAGATTTTCTTTTTCTGTTAGTTCAAATATAAATAATGCTTTTTTCATGTTATTTGCAACATCTTCTTCATTAGGTTGTTTAAGTTTCAATAAATTCCAAGATTTTCCATAGTATAATTCACCTAGTAAATATAAAGTATTTAGATTAATAGCTAGTTTGATACCCATATCATTGTATTTTACTGCCTCTTCATGTTGATTTGCATGACCTAAAATTTTTGCTAAATTAAAAATAATTTTCAATTTAATTTCTTTATCTCTAGGAAAATCTAACTTATTAAAATTAGTTAAACACCTTCTTAATATATTAATACTTTTTTCATATTCTTTATTTTCCCCATGGAATATAGCAATTGTCTGCATAATATCTATTTCTCTTTCTGATAAAAAATCAGAATTAGTTACAGTTAATTTTAATGCATTATTTAAAAAATCTAAAGCAGTTTTTATTGATTTATCCACCATAAATATAGCAATCGCTTCATGCCATATTAAAAATTGTTTATCTTCTGTTGATTGGAAGTTATTTTCGTTTTTCTCTTTTTTCACTATTTCATAAAGTTCTTTGTATTGTTTTTGCTTTAAGCAATCTTTTATTACGCATTTTACATTTTCTAGATATTTTAATTTTTTGTTTTGAGTTAATGCAAATATATTATTTGGGTCAATACCAAGTCTTTCTGATAATTGATATAACAATATACTAGATGGATAAATCACACCTTTTTCTATTTTGCTAATTTGACTTTGCGAACATATTCCATGACATAATTCGGATTGTGATATATTTTTTTAATTCTAAGCTCTTTAATGGTAATACCCAAATCGTAAAACTCCATTTTCCCACCTACTATTTAGCACTGTATTAGTATAAGAGTATTCTCTAACTTTTAATGTAATGTAAAATTAATATAGTTGCAATTATTGATTGCTTCAAAGATTCTTCCCTATCGGTGCTAACACAAAAAACAGGTTAGGAAGAAAATCCTCTTCCTAACCTGGCCCTCCTCTCACTAGGGACGTTTTCATTCTCACATCGTTTCTCTTAAGAAATTTCATATCAACAGAATAACACTATTGCCCCGCCGAACAAACTTACAAATACAATAAGAAGACATGAACATAGAGCGAGTAATTTCTCATCTCATCTACGCTTCCTTTTAACTGCAATTAGAAACGCAATAAATAATACATTCACACCGATTATTAAGGAGATAAATAACCAATTCACACCTGTTTCTCCGTTAACTTTATACACATTTGATTCTTCACGTTTTAAAACGAGATAAAACTTTCCGTTTTCTTCTCTTATAATTTCATCCTGTAACAATCCTCTTAACTCTTGTTTTTCACCAATTGCACTTGCAGGTAAGGAGACTTTTTGTGTTTCTTTCGTATTATTAATTGCTACTAAAGTTACTTCATCTTTATATTTTCGTTTTAGTATGCTCATCCCGCTCTTATCATACAGAAGCTCAAACGTACCGCGTCGTAAAGACGGTCTCGCCTGCCTAAGTTCACCTAGTTTTGTTATGTGCTGCATAAATTTTTCGTCTGACTTAAAATCCATTAATCGTCTATTATCGGGTACACTTCCTCCATCTAATGCAATTTCCGTTCCATAATAAAAATTCGGAATCCCAGGTGATGTTAACAAATAAGTAAGCGCCAGTTTTAAACGTGATGGCGGATAATACATATTTTCTTTTGCAATACGCGCATATCTTTTTGTTTCTTGATCATCTAAAAACGTAACAAATTCCCCTTCTTTTTTACTCACATCGTATAACGATTTCACCGATACATCCGCTTCGGAAAACGATTCTACGATTTTTTCGTTGTATTCGCTATCCTCCTTTGTCATAATACGAAAATCTTTCTTTATCACTTGCATATCTTTTTGCGCGTTATCCCAAAAGGAACGCGGCTTTTTTTCACTATGTATAACATAACTTCCGTCTAAATCAACTTCTTTTATCCACCATTTCATTGCGTCAATTACCTGCCGTTCGTTTTCTCCAAGCGGAAATTGAAATACAACTTTCATTCCTTTTGCATGAGCTTCTTTTACAAGTTCTTTCACATCATTGTCTGTCCCGAAATGTTCATTTACCTTTTTAAAATTTCGCACGTCTAATCCATCGTACTTTCCACTTTCAAAAAGCGGCGAAAGCATAACGGTAGTAAAACCCATTTCTTTTATGTAATCCAACCTTTTTATAATTCCTCTTATATCCCCGCCTTGATACCCTTCTAAATTACCAACTTCTAATTGTTTGTCATTTTTCGGTTCTCCATTATTGAAGCGATCAATCATAATGGAGTATATAACTTCATCTTTCCACTCTCTTTTTTCGTCTGCAAAAGTATGTATTGGTACAAACAAAACAAAAGCTAAGCAAAAACAAATGAATAGTTTCCTAGTCCGTATTTTTCCCACACGCATCCCCCAAGTTTTTAATTGTAAGAATATTATACCAATTATCCGAGAGAAACGCATATGTCGATTTCAATCCTCACAAAATAATCTATGTTACATTTTCTAACATCATGTATATATTTTTCTGAATTTTTAGTTGATTTTTAGTTCCTTTTCGAATATGATATGAAACATAACAAAACGATGTTATTTTTTCTAACATTATAGGAGGAGAGCTCATGAATATGGGAGATACAGTTTTTATGTTTGTGACGACAGTAATGGTCATGTTGATGACACCAGGATTGGCACTTTTTTATGGAGGTATGGTTCGCAGCAAAAATGTACTCAGTACAACGATGCATAGTTATAGTGCAATGGCTATCGTTTCGATTCAATGGATTGTTATCGGCTATTCTTTATCATTCGGACCAGATTGGCACGGGCTTATCGGTACACTTGATTGGTTCGGTCTAAACGGAGTTACCTACGCACCAAATCCAGACTACTCATCTACTATTCCTCACAATTTATTCATGATGTTTCAACTCATGTTCGCCATTTTAACTCCAGCTTTAATTTCAGGTGCATTTGCTGAAAGAATGCGATTTTCTGCCTTTCTTATTTTTATCCTTTTATGGACAACGATTGTTTACAATCCTGTCGCTCATTGGGTATGGGGCGTCGGCGGGTGGCTAAGGGAACTTGGTGCACTAGACTTCGCTGGCGGAAACGTCGTTCACATCACTTCCGGAGTTGCTGGTCTTGTATTAGCTATTTTCCTCGGAAAACGAAAAAACATAAATGGTTCTTCTCCTCACCATTTGCCATTTACAATGTTAGGCGCAGGCTTATTATGGTTTGGCTGGTTCGGTTTTAACGTCGGCAGCGCATTATCCTTAAACGACGTAGCTTTAACTGCATTTATTAATACAAATATAGCCGCTGCTGCCTCAGCATTAACTTGGATGCTTTCAGAGTGGTTCTTCCAATCAAAACCGACTGCGATGGGAGCTGCTTGTGGCGCCGTTTCCGGTCTAGTCGCTATTACACCAGCTTGCGGGTTCGTTACACCTTTCTCAGCTCTTCTTATCGGAGCAATTGGCGGCGTATTATGCTTCGGAGCGGTCTTTTTCTTAAAAACAAAATTCGGATACGACGATACACTCGATGCATTCGGATGTCACGGCATCGGTGGAACTTGGGGCGGTATTGCGACAGGATTATTTGCAACTACTGCCGTAAACGGCGATGGCGCTAACGGATTATTTTACGGAAACGCCTCGCTGCTGTTGAAACAACTTGTAGCGATCGGCGCAACATATGCGTTCACAATTATAATGACGTATGCCATTATTAAAGCAATCAACTTCTTCCTCCCTGTCCGGGTAGATGAGCACGAGGAACATATGGGACTTGATATTTCGATGCATGGGGAGAAAGCTTATGAGTATACTGAGCGAGTGAACTAAAAAAGAGATGCAATCTATTAGTAATAGATTGCATCTCTTTTTTGCGCATCGGGCAACATACCCCACCTAGTATAACTGGAAATATATTAACGGTTTTTTGGATATATCAACGATTTTTCAAATATATCGATTGTTCCTTTCAATATATCAACGTTTCGACACAAGATATCGATTTACCAACAAATTCCGACATAACGAAACTGAAGAATACCCGCGTGTAACTTTACACATAAAAAAGACGACCGAAACCCAGTCGTCTTTTCCGATTTATTTCGGAGCATTTCCTACATATTGCGTAATATCAACATTTAATGCCTGCGCTAAACGCATACCGTATTCTTGATCTGCACGGAAGAAGTTACAAACAGCTAGTAATTTCGTGCGTTCATTTACGTCTTTTAAGTCATTTGTTAAGTTTGCAATTAAGTTATCTTGCTCTTCTTTAGAGAATGAACGGTAACGCTCACCTGCTTGTTTGAAGTCATTTGGTTTGTCAATTTTTTCACGAGATACATAGCCTTCTACTTTCATAGTTGAATCGCGGTAAGCTGGGTCTTCAACTGGATTCTCTGCATGACGGCTCGGTTCGTAGTTGATTGTAGATGGGTTTTGATTCACTTGCATCGCACCATCACGTTGTTGATTATGAACAGCTGCGTATGGGCAGTTTACAGGGATTTGTAAGTAATTTGCACCAAGACGATAACGTTGTGTATCTGGGTAAGAGAATAAACGACCTTGTAATAATTTATCTTCCGATGGCTCAATACCATTTACAGTTGCACTTGGAGAGAACGCTACTTGTTCTACTTCTGCAAAGAAGTTTTTCGGATTACGATTTAACGTCATTGTCCCTACTTCCATTAATGGGAAGCGATCTTCTGGCCATACTTTCGTTGGATCTAGTGGATCAAAGTCTAAAGAGTCCATTTCATCTAATTGCATAACTTGTACGTGTAAATCCCATTTTGGGTGATTTCCTTTTTCGATTGCATCGAACAAGTCACGAGTTGCATGATTGAAGTCTTTCCCTTGTACTTCTTGCACTTCTTTCGCATTTAGGTTACGTACACCTTGCTGTGGTTTCCAGTGGTATTTTATATAAACAATTTTACCTTCTTCATTAATCCATTTAAATGAATGGACGCCGAAACCCTCCATTTCACGATAGCTTGCTGGTGTACCGTAATCAGAAAATACCCATGTCATCATATGTGTAGATTCTGGACTTAACGTCATGAAATCCCAATAACGATCTGGCGTTTGAATATTCGTATCAGGTGCTGGTTTTAAGGAATGTACCATATCTGGGAATTTAATTGCATCACGAATGAAGAAAACTGGTAAATGATTACCTACGATATCGTAGTTTCCTTCTTCTGTATAAAATTTAACAGCGAACCCACGTGGGTCACGTGCTGTTTCAGGAGAACCTTGACCATGAATAACCGTTGAAAAACGAACAAATACAGGCGTTTCAGTTCCTTCATTTTGTAAAAATGCAGCTTTCGTATATTGCTTCATACTATTTTTCGTTACGAATACACCGTGAGCACCTGCACCACGTGCATGCACAACACGCTCCGGAATACGTTCACGATCAAAGTGCGCAAGTTTTTCTACTAAATGATAGTCTTCTAATAATACTGGTCCACGACGACCGGCTGTACGAGAATTTTGGTTGTCTCCAACTGGAGCACCTTGGTTTGTTGTTAAGCGATTATTTGGATTCATCTAGGGGGATCCTCCTCTTTATTTCGTAGTAATTATTATTTATTTAAAATTATTATAAATTAATTATTATTCAAAACTAAATCTTTGTCAACTATTTCCTTCACTTTTTTGGAAACAATTTCAGCCAAACAGTCGATAAATGCTGATTGTGCATTCGGCATATTTGGTCTAAAATATTTGGCATTTAATTCATCAGTTACAACTTTACATTCATAATCGTTGTCATATAAAACTTCTAAATGCTCCGCTACAAAACCAACTGGGCAATATATGAAAGATTCGTACCCATGCTCTTCATATAAATCTTTCGTTAAATCTTGCACATCTGGACCAATCCACGGATCTGGAGTATTCCCAGCACTTTGCCAACCGATTGTATAGTTTTGAATATTTGCAGCTTCTGCAATTAAATCTGCCGTATGCTTTAGTTGTTCTACATAAGGGTCTCCTGCTGCAATAATTTTTTCCGGCAAACTATGCGCTGAAAAAATTACGACTGCTTTCTCTTTATTATCAATTTCTGTAAACGTCTCTTTTATTTGGTCTGCCCAATACGAAATAAATTTCGGTTCATCATACCATTGTTCAATTGGTTCAATAACAGGACCACCGATTTCTTTTGAAAGACGAATAGCACGGTCATTATACGCTTTAATGCTAAATGTAGAGTAATGCGGCGCTAATACGATACTAATCGCTTGCTCGATCCCATCACGCTTCATTTCTTCTACAGCATCTTCTATAAATGGTGCAATATGTTTTAAACCTAAGTAACAAGTAAATTCATACTCTGTAAATATGTTATTCATTGAATCTGTTAATTTATGCGCCTGTTCTTTCGTAATTTTTGCAAGCGGTGAAATTCCACCAATCGCTTTATAGCGCCCAATTAAATCTTCAAGCGCTTCTTCTGATGGCGTACGCCCGTGACGGATATGTGTATAATATGCCTCTACATCGTCTAATGATTCTGGTGTTCCATACGCCATTACGAGTAAACCTATTCTTTTCTTTGTCATCTATCTAACACCTCAATTTTATAAATGAGAATCTTTTTCAGAACATTTGTTTCCAATTATAACAAGTAATAATAAGTACGTCAAAATAATAATTCTAATTAAGTATTATTTATAAGGTGATTTTGAATTTTATATGACAATTTCTTTAATAAAAAGCGACTTACATAATTGTAAGCCGCTTTTCCCTTATTCCTTAATATTTACCCCATATTCTTTAAACCAAACATGAATTTGTGCTAAATGAGCTAAAAGCTGTGGCCCAGTCATCAATTGACCAAACCATGGTGTTTGAAATGCACTGCCGCCAGACTGAATCAATCCGCTCAACTGCTCTTTATCAAACAGTTCGTGTAAAATTGAACCTTTATCCGTTAATAGATTTTGAAGCCATACTGTTACTGCTTTTGTATAGTGCGGATTGTGCGTTTTCGGATAAGGACTCTTCTTTCTATATAAGATGTCATGTGGAAGTACACCTTCTAACGCTTTACGTAATAGACCTTTTTCGCGGTTTTTATACATTTTCATTTCCCAAGGAATATTCCACGCATATTCGACAAGACGATGATCTGCAAATGGAACACGTACTTCTAAGCTCGCTCCCATACTCATGCGGTCTTTTCTGTCTAATAATGTTGTCATAAACCATACCATATTTAAATAAAATAATTGGCGTCTTTTTGCTTCTAGCGGACTTTCCCCCTCTAAAATAGGAACTTCTTGAATCGACTCTTCATAGCGCCTTTGTACATATTGTTGTAAATTTAATTTATTTCTCCATTCTTTTTTTAGAAGTTGTTCACGTGCCTCTGTAGAACGCATCCACGGAAATGCACTCGATTGTAAATCATCTTCTCTATAAAACCACGGATATCCACCAAATATTTCATCTGCACATTCTCCAGATAAGCCAACGACAAAATCTTGTTTAATTTCTCGGCAAAACCATAATAATGACGAATCGATATCTGCCATACCAGGCAAATCACGAACGAGTACTGCTTCAGTTAAATACTCTGCTAATTTTTCATTCGAAATGACGCAGCGATGATGGGTTGTTTGAAATGTCTCAGTCATTAAATTAATAAACGGAGCATCTGAATTTGGCTGGAATGCATTCGCTTTAAAGTATTTGTCATTATCTTCGTAATCAATAGAATACGTGTGTAATTGCCCTTTTCCTGATCTCTCATATTCTTTCGCTGCAATAGCTGTAATAGCGCTCGAATCTACACCACCCGATAAAAAAGTACATAGTGGTACATCAGAAACAAGCTGTCTTGTAATAGCATCTTGTAATAAAAAGCGCGTTTTCTCTACTGTTTCTTCAAAAGAGTCTTCATGTTTTTTACTTTCTACATTCCAATATCTCCATATACATAAACCGTTCTTTGAAAATGTCATTGCATGACCTGGACGCAATTCTTTTATACCAGCATAAATACCGTGGCCAGGCGTTCTTGACGGTCCGAGCCCGAATATTTCTGATAATCCTTCTAACGTTACTTCCGCCTTCACATCTGGATGCGACAATATCGCTTTTAACTCCGAACCAAATAGTAAGCGTCCGCTATCATATTTATAAAAAAGTGGCTTTACACCTAATCGATCTCTCGCAATAAATACTTGTTCTTTCTGTTCGTCCCATACTGCAAACGCATATATACCGTTTAAATGATCGACACATTCTTCTTTCCATTCAATATAAGAAGCTAATAATACTTCTGTATCAGAATGACCTTTGAACGTATATCCTCTTCTTAATAATTCCTTTCGAATGTCTTCTGTGTTATAAAGTTCACCGTTATAGCAAATGGCGTAATTCGTTTCACCTTTTAAACAAGTCATCGGCTGTTTACCGCCCTCAGGATCCACAACGATTAACCGCTTATGCCCAAATGCGACATTTCCTTTAATCCAAACTTTATTATCATCCGGCCCCCGTTTCGCTAACGTCTCAGCCATCTTCGTAACGACATCTCTTTCTCCTTCTAATGAGCGTTTATAATCCACCCATCCTGTAATCCCGCACATATAAATCATCCTTCCATCTTATTTCTTTTCTTGAACGTGCAGTAATCCCCACCCTAAGAGTGCGGATCAAAAAAATGAAAAACTTGACGATAACCTACTATCCACATATGGAATAGCATTTTCACTCAGTAAAACGTGTTTTATTGTATGCCCACCTATGTCTATATGTGTCTAGTTATAAAGAATGCACGAACTGTCTATAACAGGAATAACTACTTTTCATAAAGGAGAAATCGTGTATGATACAACGTAAACATATTTTATATAATCAGCCCCGTGCTCATACAGTCGGTAATGTAGAATATATAAACAATGAGTGGGTATTCTTTGATGATGAAAATGATGAAGCGTTTTTATTAGAAGATATTGCCGAAGATGGGTTTGAAATTTTGTATAATAACAATTGGCTACCAGCCCGTTTCTATGAACAAGATGTATTACAAATCGCCAACGAGCAACACCATTTGCAAAATGGTGAAATGATACGTATTCGAAAAAAGTTACTTCTTAGCTATAATGAATGGCTGGAGGAATTACCTGACTCTGTCTTCACATTATTAACCGAATCATTGCAATCACTTCACTACTCTTTATATGATTGCATGTATTGTCATAATTATTTATCTTTCTTACCGCAAGAGGAGTCACGCGAAGGAGTAAATATTCTTTTGTTTGATAACGAAGAAATGATCTGTACACTGCAGCACCATTTCGTCCGTCACACTACGTCAAATAAAAATATGTTCCGTTTTACGAAAGTAAATGGAGAAGAGTTGCATATCGATGCGACATAAAGTGAAACTTTAATCAGTGGGGTAGCCCACTGATTATTAGCCTTCACCAATCTGATGTTTACGGGATAAAGTAAAAAACCACCTTATAATCTCCCAAGTCTTTGAGATCATAAGGTGGCTTTATTTTTTATTAGAATACTTTCCAGCCAATCGGTAATTTCAGCCCAAGGTAAAATACTGCTACTAGCGCAACAATAAATAAGCCCCAAACCGCCCCTGTTGGTTTGTTTTTGCTCATTTTCACAAGAACCATTTCCATTCCACCGATAACTAAAATACCAGCTAACATTTTTAAGCCATACCACATGTGCATGCTACCTGTTGCTGTCTTCACAATACTCATGTACAACATGAAGCCTGTCACAATAATAATGATATACATTAGGCGAAGCCCCATATGTACACCTTTCCCTTTTCTTCCTGCTGAATAAAGTGAATACGCAACGAAGAATAAAATTAAACCTAACGCCCATGCTGTAATATGCATATGTACCATCGTATCCCTTACCTCCTCTTTTCACACTTTTTCACTCTATATGATAACATGTTCATTTATTTTCAGGAAATGTTTCGCTTTTTTACATTTAAATGCTATAATATTTAGAGTATTTACAAACTTCTTGTAATAACAAAAGGGGGAACAATCATGATTCAAACTAAGGATATTATCGAACTTACAGACACATACGGAGCAAATAACTATCACCCACTTCCAATCGTTATTTCTAAAGCAGAAGGTGTTTGGGTAGAAGATCCTGAAGGAAACCGCTATATGGACTTATTAAGTGCATATTCTGCAGTAAACCAAGGTCATCGTCACCCGAAAATTATTAACGCTTTAATTGACCAAGCTAATCGTGTTACGTTAACTTCTCGTGCTTTCCATAGCGATCAATTAGGTCCTTGGTACGAAAAAGTTGCGAAACTAACTAATAAAGAAATGGTACTTCCAATGAATACAGGTGCTGAAGCTGTTGAAACTGCAATTAAAACAGTTCGTCGCTGGGCTTATGATGTGAAGAAAGTGGAAGCAAACCGTGCTGAAATCATCGTTTGTGAAGATAACTTCCACGGACGTACAATGGGTTCTGTTTCCATGTCTTCAAATGAAGAGTACAAGCGTGGATTCGGTCCAATGCTTCCTGGCATCGTTGTAATTCCTTACGGTGATTTAGAAGCATTAAAAGCCGCAATTACACCAAACACAGCAGCATTCATTTTAGAGCCAATTCAAGGTGAAGCAGGAATTAATATCCCACCAGCTGGTTACTTAAAAGAAGCTTTTGAAGTATGTAAAAAAGAAAACGTTTTATTTGTAGCAGATGAAATCCAAACTGGCTTAGGCCGTACTGGTAAAGTATTTGCTTGTGACTGGGACAATGTAACTCCTGACATGTACATACTTGGTAAAGCACTTGGCGGCGGTGTGTTCCCAATCTCTTGCGTAGCAGCAAACCGCGACATTTTAGGTGTATTTGAGCCAGGTTCTCACGGTTCTACATTCGGTGGTAATCCACTTGCATGTGCTGTTTCTATCGCGGCTCTTGAAGTGTTAGAAGAAGAAAAATTAACAGAGCGTTCTCTTCAATTAGGTGAAAAATTAGTTGGGCAATTAAAAGAGATTGATAACCCAATGATCACTGAAGTTCGTGGTAAAGGTTTATTCATCGGTATCGAATTAAACGAGCCAGCTCGTCCTTACTGTGAACAACTAAAAGCAGCTGGTCTATTATGTAAAGAAACACACGAAAATGTAATTCGTATCGCACCACCTCTAGTAATCTCTGAAGAAGATTTAGAGTGGGCATTCCAAAAAATTAAAGCTGTATTATCGTAATGATAGAGAGGTTGTCCGACATGTTGGGACAACCTCTTTCTTTTTATATTCATTTATATTAAGATGGAATTGTAATTTTCTGTATTTTAAAATCGTAAAGGAGGTGCGACATGCTATTAAGATATGGTAAACATATTAACTATTTAGCTACAGCTTTTATTTTAGTTACATTCCTTGGTTTCCTACTTTCCACAACATGGCTTCATTACTCAACTCCTACTACACTCACACTACTGAAAGCATCATTTTGGACTGCTGTTATTCTTACTATCATTGGTTTTGGACGAGAAAAAAGCGCACTTACGGTTATACTATTTGGCATTTGTACACTTGCATTCATTGGTCTTTACACTTTTGCCGTTATCGATTACCTCTATAACCCAAGGCCATAAAAAAGAGCTATCTTTTAACAAGATAGCTCTTTTCTTTATTTCACTACATTTCGTAAAGTACCAATTCCTTCTACTGTAATGACCACTTCATCACCAGCATGTAAAAACTTCGGTGGTGTAAAACCTTTTCCGACACCAGCCGGCGTTCCTGTTGCGATAATATCACCTGGTTCTAAAGTCATTCCTTTACTTATCGTTGAAATAATTTCTTCTATTGAAAAAATCATTTTATTTGTGTTAGAAGTTTGCCTTACTTCTCCATTTACTACCGTTTCAATGTGTAATGCATTCGGCGCATTAACCACCGATTTATGAATTAAATACGGTCCCATCGGACAAAATGTATCGAAGCTTTTCCCAAGGAAAAACTGTTTATGTTTTCTTTGAATGTCTCGAGCTGTTACATCATTGATAATCGTATAACCAAAAACATGCTCAAGCGCTTTTTCTTTTTTTATTTGCTTCCCTCGCTTACCAATAATGATAGCTAATTCTCCTTCATAATCTAGTTCGTCCGTTGCATGAGGGTGACCATTAATTTGCTCATTTATGCCAATAACTGTTGTTGGCGCTTTCGTAAAGATCATTATATTTTCTGGAATAGACTCTACTCCGCCCATTTCTACCGCATGCTCACGATAGTTTTTTCCAACGCACAAAATATTCTTTCTTGGCCTTGGAATCGGCGCTAATATTTTCACCTCTGTTAACGGATAATACGCCGCTTCCCCGTTCTCTTTTGCCCAATTTACAATTTCACATACTTTCTCAAAGCATTCAGTCCCTCTTTCAATACACTCTAACATTGTAATAGGGATTATAACCTTTTCCCCTTTTTGTCTTTGCGCTTCTCTTAAGTGTAATACCTTTTCTTCTTCTTCATCTACAATACCTACAAATACCTTTTCTTCTTTCTTCGCCGTTACAAAACGCAATATTTCCACTCTCCATCCTAAAACTCATACCCTTTAATTGTATTCGCATCCGCAAGAAAAAAACCTTCTCATGCACGCTAATTTTTACAATATTCTTCTCATCCCCTATTCGTTACCCCTTTATCATTTGGCATAAAATGTAGAAATTTTACTTTTTTTAGCGAATGCATTTCTTTTTTATGAAGTTTTTGTATAATATGTACTACATATATACTAAAAATTTCATTTAGAGATGGAGCCGATTTCAATGTTTGAGCAAGCGATTGAAAAAAAACGTGAAAAAATGATTTATTTTGCTGAACGCTATGGAATGACTTCTCAAAAAACAGTGGATTGTAGCCAAGAACTGGACAGGCTCTTAAATGTAATTTGTCATGTACATACGGATTTACACCCTAATCAAACGTTCAAAACACACACGCAATAATGCGTGTGTTTCTTTTATTTCAAAAAAATACACATTTTATTGGAAACGCCCATACAATAGTAGAAAAGAAAATTTTAAAAACGAAGGGTGTTTTGTATGCCAGCTATGGTCGGACATATTCGTATCGTCAATATTGGATCAAGTGGTATTTTTCATATTGGAGATGTATTTGCGATTAGGCCTATTAGTTACTCACGTGCTTTCGCCGGGGCCGGCTCTTTCAACGTTGGAGACAATGTTTCTGTCTACAATTATCAAAGTGCAACGACTGTCAACGATTCAGATGTAATCGATCAAGCGATAATTGGCTCAACTTAAAGGAGGCAATTGCATTGAATTTTTATGTAAACCAAAGTATCATCATCAACAGTATTAAAATTGATAGCATTACAACCTCTTCTGTGTTCCAAATTGGTACTGCCGGAAGTATTAAAGCCCTATCTAAATTTTCAAATACGGGCGGATTTACGGAACCGCTTCGCCCATTACAGGCGAAAGGACAAATTATTTCTATCAAACCATCAACTAGTTCTTCTTAAGACATCCTTGTCATAAATATATAGCAGGAATATTTTTACCCTCCCTATTGAAAAGGAGGTTTCACAAATGAATCAAGATATATATACTTACTTACACCAACTTCAACAAGCTCTTCAAACACAACAAGCAGCCATCCTAAATTTAGAAGATCAAGTGCGCCAACTCCAAGAAGAGCTTAACGAATTAAAAAATCGCCCCTCCTCTTCTGTAGGAAAAGTGGAATACAAATTCGATCAATTAAAAGTCGAAAATTTAAATGGTACTTTAAATATTGGTTTAAACCCATTTTCAGCAAAAGGACAACAAATTGAAGATTTTCAAGTGGATACAGAAACATTGAAGGTAAACCCTGAAACCGAAACAAACCCAGACTTTTATCAAGGTATCCTCCAAGAAATGCATCGATACTTAGATGAAGAAGCATATAATCGTATTCTCCATTTTGAACAAGAAGAGAGAACACCGCTTGATGAAATGTATCGACAAATGATGGTGGATGACATAAAAAAACAGATGGAGCATCGACTCCCTTATTATTTATCACAAGCGCAATCATATGAAGGTATTTCAACAGATCCAGATTATTTACGAGATATCATTATTCAGGCAATGAAACAAGATATTGACAAAGCCTTTCTCTCCTTTATTCAGCACATACCGGGAAATTTCCGAAAGGAGTAAGTATGTATGAACCTTAACGTTGTAAACCGTGAGTTAAAAGTCGGACAGATTAAAATGAACGGTGTATCGTCGTCCGCACTCTTTTTAATTGGAGATGCAAATCTCCTCATTCTATCTTCTATTCTCGATACACCATTTGAAACAGTTACAGAGGGTCCATTTGTACCATTAGTAACAGATGTCCCCCCTACTCCAGGTTAAGGAGACTGAAAAATTATGTTGCATCATGTGTCCATTGTCCAAAATGTTTCTATTATTTCTTTAGGGATTACTGCCGTATTTCAAGTTGGAGATGCAAACCAAATGGAATTAAAAAGTAGAGCTATTGCCGTCCACCGTGAAATTCCTTTTTATATACGGGGAGAAGGTCGCTTTGATGCTTTTGAAATCTTTACAGATGAACACATTACAATTCCAAAACGAACGACAGATGTAAAATTAAATATTGTAAATGAATGCCCTTTTATTGAAGTGAATAACGTTGAATTGCGGACACTTTTAAATTCTGGTTGCTTTCAAATTGGAAATGTTGATTATGGTTTTAATAACTCTCGTATTATACAAATCCGCCAATATATTACGGATGAACCTTCCGCACAATAATTCATATAGTAATTAAAAAGCTTAGTAAAGTAGGTGGATGGTATGCCTTCAGTTGTAGGAAATCTCGTCGTGCAAAACAGTAACGGCTCTTTCAACTTAGGAGATTTTTATAACGTATCTCCGAAAGAAAACACGAAAGCCTATAACGGATCTGGAGCTTCCAATGTTGGGTTTGTCGTGAATACGTTTAACGGTGTTAGTGCAACGAATACATTTGATTCTGATGTGGCAGATCAAGATCAGATTGGAACAGCGTAAAAAAAGTAGGAGATATTCTCCTACTTTTTTCTTTTATGTAATTCAAAATTATTAAAATGAAATTTTAATAAGCAAGAGCTTCACTGTCCACAAATAGTGGTATAAACACATAAGTAGTGAAGAGGCACTATTTCATTTTATTTAAATGATAACCCACTCTCCTCCAAAGCCTTCCTAAGCTTCGGCAAAGACGCAGGTCCCATACCATGCAGTTTTAAAATTTCTTTTTCACTATATTTTGAGAGTTCTTCTACAGTTTGAATTCCACGGTGCTCTAATGCCCTTCTTGCTGGCGCTGAAAGAAGAGAGAGAAAACCTTCTTTTGGTTTTCTCTCTTTCTCACAGACTGGGCAAGTTGGACAATCGCTACTTTTATAGTACTCGTGTCCCTGTTCACAAGTTCTTAACGTTTTTTCCGTTACCATTTTCAAGCCCCTCTATTCTTCAATATTTACAACGTGATTCCCATCAAAGAAGTATAAACATTTCTCTTTTACAGGATGTTGTAAGCTTTTCTCCAGTGCTTTTGCATATAACGAAAGCTGCACTTTATATCGATCTTCTAAAATTGGTTTCGCTTGTTCGAATCCGCCTGGGAATTTCCCTTCAATCGTATCTGTTTTAAAGTCGATTAACGTAATGCCATCTTCCTCTTCAATCATGCAGTCGATAACCCCTTGGACAAGAATCGTTTCTTCACTCTTCCCTTGCCAATCTTGATATGCTTCTTCTGCTGCAAGCATCATCGTAAATGGTACTTCACGCTCAACACTTTTCGCCGCTAATACCCTTTTACCTAAGTCACTGTCAAAGAATGAAATTACTTTTTCAATCGCTATTTCTTCCGCCTGCTCGAATGTTAATAATTCCTTATTTACCATTCCAGCAATTTGCTCTTGAAGAACTTCAACCGTAATCGGCTTCTTCAAATCAACATGCTGCATAACGGCATGGACTGCTGTTCCGCGCTCTGCGTACGTTAACCCTTTTTTCTCCATAAAGCGCGGGCGTGTTTTAATTGGTGCACGTAGTTTTTTAATAAAGGCGTTATCGCTACCTTCTTCAGATTGATAATTTCTCT
Organism: Bacillus sp. BR3(2024); assembly: GCF_039134555.1. Classification (NCBI taxonomy): domain Bacteria; kingdom Bacillati; phylum Bacillota; class Bacilli; order Caryophanales; family Bacillaceae; genus Bacillus; species Bacillus sp. BR3(2024). The sequence continues at coordinate 1,094,653 of NZ_CP152433.1, read as the reverse complement.
TTATTTCTGTAACAGATTGCTTCGCACGATGAGATGTCGCATCCTCATATCCGTACTTCCACATTAATCTGTCGTACACTTCTTCTTTCCGTTCACTTTGCAGGGGAACAGCCTTTTTCTCACGAAGCGCTTCTAACAATTCTTGTTTCTCTTCTTGAACTGGCTCTGGTGCAAGTAGTGTGTTACCGTCCACAACTTCTACTTTCCAGCTAGTGTCATATCCGTAAATTTCATCTGGAATACTTCCTTGTCCTAATTCAAGAAGCATTTCACTATCACGGTGTCTATATAATGAAGGTGCAATCCAGTCTAAATAACAAGACGCTCCGGCACGTATGTGATCTGGTAATAACCATTCACTATGTTCCCTCGCATCAAGCCATTTTTCCATTTCCTTATTTGCATCCTTAACTGTTCCGATTAAAATTAACTTCTCTTTCGCACGCGTCAATGCTACGTATAGTACGCGCATTTCTTCCGCAATTAATTCCATTTTCATTTTACGCTTAATCGCAAGCTGTGATAATGTTGTATATTTAATTCGTTTACGCGGATCGATAAATTGCGAACCGAAACCGAAATCTTTATGCAATAAGAAACGTTTCATTAAGTCTTGTGTATTAAAACGACGACCGAGTCCAGCTACAAATACGACCGGGAACTCTAGCCCTTTACTTTTATGAATCGTCATAATGCGAACAACGTCTTCTTGTTCACCGAGGGCCCTCGCCGTACCCATATCATCACCGCGTTCTAAAATACGTTCAATAAAACGTAAGAAGCGGAATAATCCTCTAAATGATGTTGCTTCATATTGTCTTGCGCGGTCATATAGTACGCGTAAGTTTGCCTGCCTTTGCTTTCCAGCTGGTAAACCGCCAACGAAGTCGTAATAACCTGTCTCACCGTACACTTTCCAAATTAAATCAGAAAGTGATTGTTGACGGGCGAATTCACGCCATCCTTGCAATAAGTTATAAAACCACTCTAATTTATCATGAAGTTCTTGCTCCTCTTCAAGCGGTGCCCCTTTTAAGAATGAGCTCATTACTTCATAAAACGAGCCTTTCTTTCCATGAGCACGAAGCGTTGCAAGTTCTTCATCGCTCAATCCAACGATTGGGGAACGAAGTACAGCGGCAAGCGGAATATCTTGCATCGGATTATCAATAACGCGGAATACGTTCATCATAATATTTACTTCCGTCGCTTCAAAATAACCAGTCGCGAGGTCAGCGTATACTGGAATTCCTTGTAATTTTAACTCTTCCATAATTTGCGGGGCCCACGGCATGGAGCGAAGTAAAATAACGAAATCGCGATATTGCACCGGACGCATACTATCATTTTTACGGTCATACACTTCATAACCGGAATCAACCATCGCTTTAATGCGCTGCGCCATAAGGCGAGCTTCAAGCTGTGCTTTTTCGACTTCTGCACCTTCTTCACCGTCTATTACTTCTTCTTCCGTTTGCTGAATACATAATAATTCTGCTGCTACATCTTCACCTTCTGGATAGGTAGCACCTAGCTTTAGTTCAGCGTCAGCATCGTAGTCAATTTCCCCAACTTCTTCGCCCATAATTTGTTTAAAAATAAAGTTCGTACCTGCTAGTACTTCATGACGACTACGGAAGTTTTTCGCTAAGTCAATCTTCATTCCGCCGCCCAATCCTTCTTGTGTGAAACGTTTATACTTTCCTAGGAATAAGCCTGGCTCGGCTAGTCGGAAACGATAAATCGACTGCTTTACGTCACCAACCATGAACAAGTTTCCTTCACTCTCAGAATCTTTCGTTACGAATTTAATAATGGATTCCTGTACAAAGTTCGTGTCTTGATATTCATCGACTAATACTTCAGCAAATTTATTACGATATTGGAGCGCCACTGCTGACGGATTCATTTCACCATTTTCACTTTGTTCACTTAAAATTTGTAAACAGAAATGCTCTAAATCTGTGAAATCGACCATTCCTTTATCTCGCTTCATCGCTTGGAAACGCTCTGTAAATACTTTTACAAGTTGAACAAGCTTTTCTAATACTGGGTGCATATCTTGAAAATCTCGTAAGAAACTTTCAGGTTTGCGGCTAAATAACTCTTCTTGTAATTTCTTCACTTCATCTTTCGCTTTATTACGAAGAGAGTCTACTTGTTTTACAACATCTTCATTGTAATCACTTTTCTTAATACGCTTTAACGTTTGCCACGATACGTTTTGCATCGCTTCATACACACTTGTCCACGACTCACGAGCAGCTGATGATAGCGTTCCAAGTAATGCTACATCTGCTTGCAGGGTTTCAATGCGAGGCGCTGGACCGTCAGGAAGCATTGCGAGTTCAGTTGCCTTACGAATATGCTGTTCCGCTGTTTCAAGCTGGAATTTCACATCTTCTAATAAATAAGAAGCATATACTAAATCCTCAATTGTCTTTCCTTCTACGTCATATGCTTCTACTAATTTATCAAGCCATTTTTCCGGATTTGGATGCGCTCTTGATTCTGTATGAAGCGCTAAAATCATACGTTGTAAGTCATCATCACTACGGTCACTCGTATAACGATCAACGAGTTCAAAGAATATCGTATTATCTTCGATGCCATACTCTTCTTCTAATATGTCATCTAGCACTTCTTCTTTTAACAATTCATTTTCTGTTTGATTCGCAATACGGAAACGAGGATCAACATCAAGCATGTAGTAATATCCTCTAATTACTTGTAAACAGAATGAGTGAATTGTTGAAATGGAAGCTTTATTTAATAGGCTCAGCTGCTTTCTTACGTGTTGAGAGCCTGGTTCATCAATTAATACCTTTTCTAACGCTTCTCCGATTCGGTTTTTCATCTCTTGTGCTGCTGCATTCGTAAATGTTACAACGAGCAGGCGGTCGACATCGACTGGATTCTCTTCATTAATAATCTTTTTAATAATACGTTCAACTAATACCGCTGTTTTACCTGATCCAGCTGCAGCAGCAACTAAAATATCACGTCCGTTAGCTACAACAGCTTTCCACTGGTCATCTGTCCATTGACTACCTTCTGGTTTTTTAGGCCAATTTTCTATCATTCTCCGCCAACCTCCTCTCTTATTTTCTCCATCGCTTCGCTATCTTTCATATCTTTTAACGATCGGAACTGATTATCTTCCAGTGACTCATCAAACTGACAAACAGATTTGAAGTTACAGAACGTACATGCCGCTTTATTCCCCATTTTATAAGGAGCAATATCGATAACACCTTCTGTAATGTCTTTTCCGATATTTTCAAACGTATGGTGTACATATTTTTGCAGTACGTTAAACTCTTGCTCACTTGCAATACTTGAACGCGCACTAAAGCTACCGTCTTTTTTCAGGCCAGCAGAAATAATATCTGAGCTTCCTGTTGAAAGTTTGTTATCCATTAAACGAACAACGTCAGCATCTCCTAATACGAGTCCTTTCATTTTAAATTTCTTCAAAATTTCTTTTTCAATTTCAGCTTCAGATGCGTCACCTTTCATCTCAACGATTGGGTTATGAATATGGAAATACAATACACCAGCTGGTAATGCTGCGTGGCCTTTTTTCATCCACGTCTGTGCATTCGAAGTAACAACATCTAAATACGTTAACATTTGAAGTGCTAATCCGTAATACACTTCCGTTAAATCTAACGCTTTTGAACTTGATTTATAATCAATAATACGTAAGAACGTCCCGTTTTCATCTTCTGCCTTATCAACACGGTCAATACGGCCGACTACTTCCATCTTTACACCATTTGGTAATGAGAATTCCATCGGCGGAAGTGACCCTGTACCTCCCATACCGAACGGCACCTCTAAATCAACTGGTACGAATCCGCTTGACTTCGCATGTTCACGAAGAATGATTGACGTACGGAAAATGATTTGTTGTAGTTTTTGTTTTAAATAGAAATGACGGTTTGAACTTAATAAAATTTGTCGTTGTAATAACGGTGCGATTTCTTCTATTACTAAGACAGAAAGATGCTCACACTCTTTTATGGATAAATCCGCCCAAGTACGGTTTTCACGCAATAACTTGTCCGCAATTTTCTTTAATGCCGCATGGAATAATTCGCCGATGTCCGGCGCATCAAGCTTGAAAATATCACGCTCTCTAAGCGATAAACCGTGCTGCGCAAAATGAGCGTATGCACAACGGTTAAATAGTTCCATACGAGAGACGCTTCCTTTAATTATATCTCCGTATAAATCTCTACTTACTGCTGTACTTAGTTTCTTCGCACGATTTCGATAGAATAAACTTGATAAGACGCGGCTACTTTTTTGTTTCCATTCATCTGAAGTTACGTAGAAATTATATACGTCCCACCAAAAGTCTAAATTCCCTTCAGATCCGTATCGCTTCCACGTTTGTAGTTGCTGCATAACGTAAGATAACGTTACTTCTGGCGTTGCTACATATGAAATTTGTTCTGAACGTGATAAATCATTTACGTCATTCGTAATAAATGAATCTTTCACATTAGGGAACATTCTTTTTATTTTCTTAATAAAGCTAGACGCAAGTAACGTCTTTCCTTCTTCATCTGCAAGCGGGCATGAAATGTATAACTTCTCAGATGCTCTCGTTACCATTTGATACATAACGAACTGTTCTTCTAACAAAGTTTGTCTCGTCGTTGGCGCTAATTCAATCCCTGCCGCACCAAGAACTTCTCTTTCCTCATCAGAAAGCATACCTTCATCCATAGGTGCTGCTGGAATGACACCCTCATTTACACCTATAATAAACGTTGCTTTCACATCAGATAATCTGGAGTGATCAATATTAGCAATTAACACTTGGTCTAATGACGGCGGAATGTTAGCAAATTGAAGTGCCTCAAGACCAGTCGACATAACGTCAGTAAACATTGAAAGAGACATTTTCTCTTCCCCAAGCATCTCTACAAATGTATCAAGAAGGCTCATTACTTCTTCCCATACTTGTTCATGATCTGTCGCAAATAAGAAATCTCCACTTTCTTCTGCACGTATACGTAATTCTTCTAGTTTTTTCGGAACATCCAGTTCTTCTAAAAACAAGTAAACTGCTTCACACATTTGCATAACTGTTCCTGCACGCTTTAACCTTTTTTGCATGCGAATAACAGGTGTTCTTACAACGTCACGTAGCCTATTTATTTTCTCTTCCATTTCACGTTCACTGTCTGTAATCATCCCGTTCGTATCATCAAGAGAACGATAACGGCGATACATCCATGGATCTTCAGCAGTCCATCTCTTTCCTTGTACACCGTACGCTAAACAGTAATTTTCAAATTCATCCATTTCTTCACGCATCGCTTCTTTTCTTACGTCTAATGGATATAAAAGCTCTGTTTTCACGCAGCGGAACACCGCATCATAACGCCAATTCCCACTAATAATCTCGAGTGCAGAACGAATACATTCTACTAATGGGTGATGTGACATCGGGCGCTTTTCATCGATGAAGTGCGGGATATTATAATCTGTAAATAACGTTCGCATCACATCGTAATAACTTTCCCCATTACGAAGAAGCACTGCAATATCCCGGTAACGATATTTTTCGTCCGCAACAAGTTTACGAATTTCACGAGCAACACCTTCTACCTCCGCTCGTAAATTTGCAGCTGTACTAATCGTTACACTCGCTTCACCGTTAAATTTTTCATTCGGACGCGCTTCATAATGAGCTTCTAAATGCGCTAATGCCGGAGAATGAAAACGCGGCTGTTCCATAAGTGGAATTGTTTTTTCAATTTCTATTTTCTCTTCACGCGCTACTTGTTTTATTTTTTCATACGTTAACGTCGTTTCATAAAATAAATCGAGTTCATTTACTGGCTGCTCTAACGTTTTTTCATCTATCGTTAACGTGATCGTAACTCTCGCTCCGCAAATCATAAGCTGTCTTACAATCTCTAACTCTTGCGGGGAGAATGAATGAAATCCGTCTATATAAATTTCCGCACCATTTACATATTCAGACTGCGGAAGCTTTTCCACTAGCAATTGCAGGTAGTCTTCTGAATCTAAATATTTTCCAATTAAAGCACGTTCAAAATCATCGTATAACAGCTGTAAATCATACACTTTATTCGCTAGTAACTTTTGTTCGGCACTGCTACTATGCGCATCTAATTGTTGCCACATTTCATATACGTTAGATGGCGTTACATTGTAACGTTTAAACTCTGCAATCATACTACCAAGATGTTCAAAGAAACCGTTTTGCTCCGCTGCTTTTTGGAACACCGATAATCCATCTTTACGAGACTCTACAATTTTACGGAGTAACATATGTACACCAGCTTCATCAATATGAAGACGACTCGCTCCGCCAACTTCTTGCAGTACCTTCCACGCTAATCGTGAAAAACTAAAAACTTGTGCCCGAATAGAACCTCTTACATCCTCACTTCCAATTAACGCCTGCTGCGTCTGGAATGTCATCTGTTCTGGCACAAGATATAATATTGTTTTCCCTCTCGGGCGTTGTTTTAACTCTTCTTGCACTTCGCGTAAACAAAGTGTACTTTTTCCACTTCCCGCTCTACCAATCACAAATCGAAGTGACATGTAACCCCACCTTTCACTTACATAACGAACGTTAGTTTGCTACTATAATTGTATTATAGGACACGAAAAAAGACAAACTGAGTTGTTTGCCTTTTTCTATACTTCTATCTATTATATCAACCTTTTGAAAAATTCGTTTGCACCTCTTGAATTGGCCAATATCGCAAATCAACTTTACCGACGACTGTATCAGCTTTTACAAAGCCAAAGTGTCTACTATCCCAACTCCCGAGCCGGTTATCACCTACTACAAAAATAAACCCAGGTGGCACCAGTTTTTCTTTCGTTAACTCTTCTAATGTAAAGTCGCCTGTTAGTTGCCTTCCGTTTATCTCTTTCTTATACTTCTCTAAATACGGCTCATCAATAAATTGACCGTTTATATATAACTTATCCTGCTTATATTCAATATGATCTCCAGGTAAACCGATAATCCGCTTTACATAGTCCTCTTTTTTATTCGCATGAAATACCACAACGTCAAATCTGTTCAAGTCCCCAACTTGATAACTCACCTTATTTACAACTAGCATATTGCCATCTTGCAATGTCGGCATCATTGACTTCCCCTCTACAACATACGTTGAAAAGAAAAACGTTCGAAAAAATACAGCTAATAATACACCAATTAAAATTGTTCGTATCCACTCCATGCCTTCTTTTTTCAAAGTTTTCTTCATCTGCTTCTCCCCTTATCCTTTAATACTGAAGCTTTCCTTTACAAAGAAGACTATTCTTAATGTAGTTCTAACTTTACTTCGATTTTCTTACCGACATACCATAAAATAAAAATACCAATCGCTACAATAACTGATTTCACCGGATTATGAATAAATGACATTAAATCATGACCGATATACGTTAAAATAAAAATCATCACAAGTTTTCCGAATGCTAACGCTAGACCAAACTGTTTTACACTAATTCGGGATAAACCAGCGACAACATTTATGAGCGCTGACGGTGTAAACGGAAAACAAAATATAACAAAAATCGGTGCGAATCCTTTCCTTTCAATCCACCCCATTGCTTTTCGTACTCTCTCATGCTTATTTACAAACGAAAAGAAACGACTGCGACCAAAATGGCGGATGATGAAAAAGACAAGTAATGCACCCATTACTGATCCAAGCCATGAATAAAGAAAACCGAGCCAAAAGCCAAATGCAACAGCATTCGCCAGTACAAATACGATAAGCGGTAATGCTGGAATCAACGCCTCTATCATCGGTAAACCAATACCAAGAAGTGGTCCGAACGCTTTATAACTCTCAACAATATGATCCATATTTTCTGGTGAAAAATACTCTTTGATTGTCTGAAAATCCATTCTACACTTTACCCCTTTACTCTAAATACTATCCCTACTGTATCATTGCTTATATGAAAGAGGAAATGGTAGATACGACATATGGAGATGTATTTATTAAAGTTTCCATATCTTTCATAAGAATTCCTTCATTATTTAGCTATGATAATCTATCAATATTCGACAGGACGTGTCATTCGTTTTGTTATTTAGATTGTTTTTTTGATTTTTTCGGTAAATGAAATTACAATGGTGATTTTCTAAATATAACAATTACAACTCGGTTTTTCTAATATATCGCCTTACCTACAAAGACTGATAAAGTGAAACTTTAATCAGTGGGGATTTTGTTGATCCCCCGCTTAACTTCTTTGCTTTCGCTGAATTTTGAGGCGGGGGTCTTACTGCCCACAAATAACAGGATAAACAAAAAAGAATGGGGATTCCCCCATCCTTTCACACTTCGCCTTCCTTCACAAAATACACACTCTCATAAGCGGGTCTTAATGTTGATTCCTCTTTTTTATCAACCTCTTTAAAACAAGGATTCCCTTGTTTTTTCCTACGATCTTCATATTCAGTACGTAATTTCGCTGTACGATTTTGTTGATTTTCAAAACTAGTTTTTGATATCTCTAATTTCACAGCAAAGCCATTTATAAATCTAATAATAAGATTTCCATCTTTTAATTCTTTATTACTTTCAATATAAAAATGAGACAACCAAGCACACTCTTTTCTAGAGTAAGAATAGGTAGGGAAAAAATAAAGTTGATCTGCTGGACTAATCGCAATCGGTGCTTTATGTGTAATATGAGTTAACTCTTTCGTTCCTTCTTTTCTGCCTAAGAAACTAGAGCCATGCTTGCGGCAACTTCTTTCTATAATATCTAGAGGTTTTTGAAATACGAAAAAAGAATCATTCATTTCAACGACTCGCGTAACAATTTTCTTTTCACTTAGAATAACAGGAAGTAAGGCCATCGTATTTTTCGTTACAACATAATTTTCGACATAGCGTTCCACTTTACTTTCCATACTCCATTATCTCCTTTTTTCCATTTATATTAGCAGCTGCATATATAATTTTAGCATCTATGAAAAGGAAATAGCTTACAAGTTCCGCTTTTTTACAATTTTTTATCATTTATCAAACATTTGTTAAATAAAAAAATCACGATATAGTAATGTTTTAATTTTAAAGTTATAAAAACAGCATTTATACTACCTATAAATATTTATTATCCCTTCCTATTTTCACATCATGAAAACAATTAACTTTGCTATAATTAAAATGTAAATCCAATATATGGAGGGCCACTATGGAGGAAAAAGAGATCCAACCATCGATTCAAATGAAAAATAGTAGCGTCATTATCGTGAAAAACTCAGCTAGTATTATATTTGGTTTATTTTTCATTCTGCTATTCTTTGCTAAACCGTTTCGTAAATCAAGATGTCCAGAATGTAAAAAACGTGAGAAGAAAAAATTAGAGCAAGAACAATAAAAGGCCTTCCTTTATGGATTGCCTTTTTACATTTGTAGCATCATTTTATTTATTCTTCTCCCTAAAAAAACAACTATATTTTCTCCCAAGGTTCTCTACATCTTTTTTGATTTGTAATATGATCCTTATATAAAACATGAGAAAGAGTATTACTTGTTACCCGCTTTTAATTTTTATTAAACACTTCAAATTTGTACATCTTTATCCATCACTAACAATTCGTTAATTAGTTAACTTTGTAATATAAGTTTTGTATATAATGTCATTCAAAAACACAATATATATAAGTAGCTATTTATAATTACATTGCTTTTTATCGAATTCCAAAAAGGAGCTGTATACTATGGACAAAGAAAATCTATTAAGCCAGCAGGTTAATAGCATCCCCTCAGATGCTCTGAATACCCCTAGTAAGGAACAAGAACAACTGTTAGAAACATCATCTCAAAACGTACAAAATTCCAACAACAATGCTAACAAAAAAGATGTTACTCAAGGTCTATCTGGAAAAGATTCCCCTATTTCAATAGAGAATACAAATTTATAGTTATTTACTATCATACGCAGCAAATGCTCTTGCTGAACTAATTCTTCTACAGAAACTAATACGCATTCCAGATAATTTTTCACTCGTTGTAACATAGAAAAAGAGATTTAGATATAAAAACAAGCTCTGGGAAAACTTTCTCCACAACCTAAAAAAAGGATGGCATTAGCCATCCTTTTTTCCATCATCAACTATAAAATTATAGTTTGATTACGTTTTTAGCTTGAGGTCCACGGTTACCTTCTTCGATTTCGAAGCTAACTTTTTGGCCTTCTTCTAGAGATTTGAAACCTTCAGTTTCGATTGCAGAGAAGTGTACGAATACATCGTTTTCGCCTGGAACTTCGATGAAACCGAAGCCTTTTTCGTTGTTAAACCATTTTACTTGTCCTGTTACTGCCATGATTATTTCCTCCTAAGAAAATACAAATTTTTAATTTTTTAGTCTTCCTGTCTAAAAAAAGAATCCACACATTATCAAATACGAAACATAAACTAGTTCTCACATACTTTTTCTCGTTCGTTTTCAGCACTTGATAACATATGGATTGCTTAATTTAACTATTCAACTGACATCATCATAGCACATTAAAATAAAATGTACAATCTTTTTCGAAAATAGAATTTCTAATTTTTAGTATTTCTTATAAAATATAATTATCTCTATTCTAAATAAGGAGGAGTTTATGACCAATAAAATTCCTAGAAAAACATTAAAAAGAATTGAAGAGGATATTGAAAATAATAATCTTGGAAAAGCAAGAGATAGATTGCATGGCCTCATCTTTACATACCCAAATGAATTACATCTTCGAAAAAAACTCGGAGATATTTATTATACATTACAATATCCAGAAATGGCTGGACGTTACTGGTATCTAGAGGAGCATAAAGTGAAACTTTAATCAGTGGGGGTTTTGTTTATTCCCCACTGATTATTAGTTGAACCAATCGGGCTTTTCCGGGCAGTTGATCCCTCACCTAACTTCTTCGCTTTCGCTAAATTTTGAGGTGGGGGTCTTACTGCCCGTTAATGCGGGATAAAACAGACATTATGCATGAATCATGTTTATTATTTGAAAAATCAATGGGAAATAGTCCTCATCATATTGCACGTGCTTTAAAGTTTAAAGGCGATTCTAACCATATAAAAGGTTTGTATAAAGATCAACCTTTATCTTCAGTGCAGAAGAAAGTAGCAGAGGAGTTAATTTATGAGTATAAAGAAACATGGCAAGATAAGCTAGTTCCTTTTTGCTGTCTAGCATTGCTTGCTTCCCTTCTCTTTTCTGCCGTTGTTGGTCTATTTACTATTTGGAATTGGATTTTTTAATCACAGGGGGAATTTTCACATGTCAAACTACGCTAAAGAAGAAAGGCTAACAGGGGGAAACGTCTCAAGCGTATATCGTTCTGAAAATACTGTTCGGCGAGAGTTAAAGTCAAATAGTGAAAAGATTCATAAGTTATTGCAACATTTAGAAAATAAAGAATTTCATTATGCTCCAAAGTTTTTAGGTGTAGATGAAAAGGATAGAGAGATTTTATCCTTTATTGAAGGAGAAGCTGGCAATTATCCTTTAAAAGAATATATGCGATCTAATGATGTATTAAAAGAAATCGCAAAGATACTTCGCCTTTACCATGATGCTGTAAGTGATTTTCCGTTATTAGATGATTGGAAACCGATGGATCACACTCCAAATAACATTGAGGTTTTATGTCACAATGATTTTGCCATATATAACATTATTTTTAATAATGAGAAGCCAGTAGGGATTATTGATTTCGATGTTGCTGCTCCTGGTCCAAGACTATGGGATATCGCTTATACACTTTATACTTGTGTGCCTTTAAGTAGAGTGTATTATACAGAATCCGGTGAAGCTGTTCATTATGACTCATCGCAACATGCAGATCGTATTAAAGAGAGAATAAATTTGTTCGTTCAGTCCTATGATAAAAATATGAATGAAGATTACTTAGGAATGGTGTTGCTTCGATTAGAAGGATTATGTACATATATGAAACGAAAAGCGCAAGAAGGCGACTTGAATTTCCAAAGAATGATTGATGAAGGACATCTAGAGCATTATGAGAAAGATATAAAGTTTATTCGTGATCATAAGGCTGAGTGGAGTTGATTTGATTTAGTAATAAAGAAAAGGAAGTATCGTTTTTTGCCGACAACTCACTCTCTCTTTTCGAATCGTTTAGAAAATAACAAGGGGCACCCTTCAAAAAGGTGCCCCTTCCTTTTATTTCGTAAACTGTGCTTCTTCCGTAGATCCTTTTAACGCTGTCGTTGATGAAGTTCCGCCCGTAATCACTTGTGCAACTTCATCAAAGTAACCTGTTCCTACTTCGCGTTGATGACGTGTTGCAGAGTAGCCATGTTTTTCAGCTGCGAATTCTGCTTGTTGTAGTTCAGAGTATGCTGCCATGCCGCGCTCTTTATAGCCACGTGCTAGTTCAAACATACCGTAATTTAATGAATGGAATCCAGCAAGTGTTACGAATTGGAACTTGTAACCGTAAGATGCGATTTCCTTTTGGAAGCTTGCAATTGTTTTTTCATCTAGTTTTTGTTTCCAGTTGAATGAAGGTGAGCAGTTATATGCAAGTAGCTTCCCTGGATGCTCCTTATGAATTGCGTCCGCAAATCGTTTTGCATCTTCTAAATTTGGTTCTGACGTTTCACACCAAACGAGGTCTGCGTACGGTGCATACGCTAAACCGCGCGCAATTGCTTGATCAAGACCTGCATTCGTACGGTAAAACCCTTCTGGTGTTCTTTCTCCTGTAATAAATGCTTTATCAACAGGATCGATATCGCTCGTAATTAAATCAGCTGCATCCGCATCTGTTCTTGCAACGATAATTGTCGGCACTCCCATTACATCTGCTGCAAGGCGTGCAGAAATTAAATTGCGTACTGCTGTTTGCGTTGGTAGTAGTACTTTTCCACCTAAATGGCCACATTTTTTCTCTGAAGATAATTGATCTTCAAAATGCACACCTGATGCACCTGCTTCAATCATACCTTTCATCAGTTCGAATACATTTAATTGCCCACCAAATCCAGCTTCTGCATCTGCTACAATCGGTACGAAATAGTCTGTATCATCGCTTCCTTCCATATGCTGAATTTGATCCGCACGTTGAAGCGTTTGATTAATTCGTTTTACTACAGCAGGTACGCTGTTCGCTGGATATAAACTTTGGTCTGGATACATATGTCCAGAAAGGTTTGCATCAGCTGCTACTTGCCAACCACTTAAGTAAATCGCTTTTAACCCAGCTTTTACTTGTTGCATCGCTTGGTTTCCTGTTAATGCGCCAAGTGCGTTAATATAGTCTTCTGTATGAAGCGATGTCCAAAGCTTCTCAGCACCGCGACGCGCTAAAGTATGTTCAATATCAATTGACCCGCGCAGGCGAATTACATCTTCTGCCGAATATGGACGTGTGATCCCTTTCCAACGCTCATCTAATTCCCAGCTTTCTTGTAACTTCTCGATTCTTTCGTTTTTCATTTGTTCCATCCCCTTTTCATTTTTTATAAAATTTCATAACCCGGTAATGTTAAAAATGGTACGAATTCATCATTTCGAACGAGATCTGTAAACAACGTTGTCGCCTCTTGGAATCTCCCTTTCTTAAAGGCTTCCTTACCAATCTCTCTTTCTATTTTTGCTAATTCTTCTTCTTTTAGCTCTTCCATTAATTCAAGCGTAATATTACGACCATCATTTAGTTTTCCACCTTCATGACGAATCCATTGCCATACTTGTGCTCTTGAAATTTCAGCTGTTGCCGCATCTTCCATTAAGTTATAAATGGGTGCTGCTCCCCGTCCGCTTAACCAAGATGCAATATATTGAATACCTACGCTAATATTCATGCGAAGGCCCTCTTCTGTAATCGTTCCCACCGGTACCTCTAGTAAATCGTTTTCTGTTACACATATTTCTTCACGTTTTCTAAAAATTTGATTTGGTGTTTTCATAATGTGATTAAACACTTCCATTGCAACCGGTACAAGTCCAGGGTGGGCAACCCAAGTCCCGTCATGACCGTCTAAAGCTTCGCGTTCCTTATCAGCACGCACTTTTTCAAAAGCTGCTTCATTTGCTTCTGGATTATTTTTAATCGGAATTTGTGCCGCCATTCCTCCAATTGCTGGTGCATTACGGCGGTGACATGTTTGAATTACTTTCAAAGAATACGAACGCATAAATGGCGCCGTCATCGTGACTTGTGCTCTATCTGGTAGTAAGAATTTATTATGATTACGGAAACTCTTTAAAAAGCTAAAAATATAATCCCATCTTCCGCAATTTAAGCCAGCAGAATGATCTTTTAGCTCATATAAAATTTCATCCATTTCAAACGAAGCGTGAATCGTTTCCAGTAACACAGTTGCTTTAATCGTTCCGTTTGGAATGCCGATATATTTTTGAGCAAATACGAATACATCATTCCATAATCTCGCTTCTAAATAACTTTCCATTTTCGGTAAGTAAAAGTATGGGCCGCTCCCTTTTGCTAAAAGAGCTTTCGCATTATGGAAAAAATACAAGCCGAAATCTACTAAACTACCCGACATATTTTTCCCATCAACTTGCATATGCTTTTCCTCTAAATGCCATCCTCTTGGACGTACAATGAGTACAGCTGTTTTCTCATTTAATCTATATTCTTTCCCTTTATCATTTTCATGTGAAATCGTTCCCTTTACTGCATCTCGTAAATTGATTTGCCCTTCAACTGCGTTTTCCCAAGTTGGTGCATTCGAATCTTCAAAATCCGCCATAAAAAGATGCGCTCCTGAATTTAAAGCGTTAATGACCATCTTTCTATCTACTGGTCCAGTAATCTCTACGCGGCGATCCTCTAAGTCTTTTGGCAGCTTGGCAATTGTCCAATCCGCTTCACGTATGTGTTTTGTTTCTTCTAGAAACTTCGGAAACTCCCCTGCATCAATTCTCTGTTGTTTTTCTACACGTTTTTGTAAAAGTTCTATGCGGCGCTCATTAAAATTCTCATGTAGTTCCTTCAAAAAACTAAGCACCTCAGGTGTCAATATTTCGTTGTACGCTGGTAACATTTCTCCAACGAGTGTAACCCGTGAAGTTTGCGTCGACATATTAGCATCCCCTTCTTAAACTGTTTTATAACAGATTTGATTTCATGTTTTATATTATATAACAAATCTTCAGAAAAGGAAGTTTTTTTTGAAAATTCATTTCATTTTTTTTCAAAACGCCATTCTTTCGTGCTTTATTTCATACAAAAAAGGCCACTGTTATACAACAACGACCTTTTTGTATTATTTTTAAATTTCACTTTGACTAGTTAAACTTTATTACTGCCCTTGTTCCATATCATGCAATATTGCTCTATGTAAAAACTGTGCGTATTGTTCTCTCGTTACCTTCATAGACGGACCGAATTTACCTTCTCCGATTCCCATTGTAATACCATTTGTTTGTACTGCACTAATTGCATTCGTTGCCCATGAATTTGCTGAAACATCATTAAAGTTATGAGATCCCTTTGCCTGTAAGTCAAAAGCATTCGTAAGAACTTGTGCCATTTCCGCACGCGTTAACGTCGCCTTCGGTCTAAAGTTTCCATTCTCGTCTCCCTGGAAAATTCCCATTTCCGTTAAAGCCAATATCTCCTCGATAAAGCTTGTTGAATTTTCATCAATATCTCCATATGGGTTTTCATATTCATCTTGTTCTTCCATATCAAACACACGGTAAATTAAAGCTGCAACTTGCTCACGTGTTACATTATCCCCAAAACCGAATATTCCATCGCCATATCCCAAAATAATTTCTTGTTCCGCTAATTCATGAATTGCCTCATATGCCCAATGTCCTTTTGGTACATCTTTAAATACAATTGTATTTGTTTTTTGCAACGGTGCACTTTCCGCTTTTACACTGTTACTCTCTACTGAGAATAACACCCCACCCATAATTGTTAATGCTGTAGCTGTTTTTAATAATTTTTTGCTCATCAAATTATCTCCCCAATATGTATATGTTTTTTTAAAAATATACAGAATAAATGGTATAGTGACAATATATTTTCCGACACATTTCGTGACGGTTTTGTGAATCATATTACACATCATGTCTTTTTCATCGGGTTGATTATAAAGCTTGTGTATAACCATAAAAATACATAAATGCGAATAATAATTCTTTTTTAAACAAACAAAAAAGCACAAATATTTCTATTTGTGCTTTCATATTTTACTCTACTTCCAATCCTCTTTCAAATGATAATTAATAATCGCATTATTAATAAACTGAGCATATTGTTCTCTAGGTACAGGGCGATTTAATTCATACATGTCATTCCCAGTTCCTCTTACAACATTATTAGATTGTAACGCACTAATTGCATCTTCTGCCCAGTGGCCTTTTGGAATATCTTTAAATGTATGTTTTTGTTTCGTTTCAAAATGAAATGCTCGTTTTAAAATGACAGCCATTTCCGCTCTAGAGATTGGTGCTTTCGGCCTAAAATTCCCTTGGCCATCCCCTGAAAAAACACCACGTTTTGTTAACGCCAAAATTTCCTTTTTAAAAGTTGTTGTACTATCAGAAACATCTTTATATGGATTCGCTACTGGCCCTTCTTCTTTTATCTCAAGTGTTCTGTAAATAGTCCCAGCTACTTGTTCACGTGTTATAAGATCGCCAACACCATACTTCCCGTTTCCATACCCTAATATAATTTTATGATATGCTAAATCCATAATAGCATCATATGCCCAAAATCCGTATGGAACATCTTCAAACACAATCATTTGTGGATACTCTTCCGCTTTTACAGGCGTCACATTCGTCCCTGTAAATATACCTCCTGCCATTGTCGCAATCATCATTACACCCAATATTTTTTTCTTCATTGTCCTCTCTCCCTATTTCATTCAAATAAAATGAACTTCATTGTTTCAGGAGTATTATTTTTTGGTGAATGTAAGATAAAATGTAAATCTTCTAGAAGAAATATTTCCACTACCTTTCTGCTTTATACTTCTTTCTTTTTCAAAAAGGAAGTTGTCACATCTAAGGTGTTATATACTAAAACATTCTACAATCTCTTTATAAACTCCTTTTCACTTTATAACTTCCCTTTATTGGCACCTAAAGGAGATACCTAGTGGAGGCTACTATATTCATGGCTTATATTTCAGAGGTAGCATTCCCCTTCACTGATAACTCGTTTTCGCTGAATTTTGAGGTGGTGGTCTTACTGCCCAGCAAATAACGAGATAAAAAAATCATCCTTTTTTCTTAAAAGAGGATGATTTTTTTATCTTTATTAACACTCAAATATGCTACTACTTTTGAAGAGTAAATTGGGCAACTATTTGTTTTAGTTTTCCTGCTGCGTTATGCATATGTTCAATTGAAATCGAAATCTCTTGAACAGATTTTTCTTGCTGTTGAATAGACTCTTTTACCCTATCAGTTCGGTCAGATGATCTTTGGGAAATTTGAGCCATGTCTTCTGCAGAAGCCGAGATTTCCTCACTACTCGCTGCAATTTCATCTGTAGACATAGATACCGTTTGAATTTGCTCAGATACTTGCTGTACTTTTTCTGTAATTGTTCCAAATACTTTTTCTGTATGCATTACTACTTGTGTACCTGCCTGTACCTCATTATCTACTTTCCCCATCATATGTACCGTATGGTTCGTTGTTCCCATAACTTGAGTAATAAGATTCTCAATTTGTTTTGCAGAATCACTAGATTGTTCTGCTAATTTCCGCACTTCATCTGCCACAATTGCAAATCCTCTACCACTTTCACCAGCACGTGCAGCCTCAATTGCGGCGTTTAATGCTAATAAGTTAATCTGGGAGGTAATACCTTGCATAACATCAATGATTTTAACAATTTCTTCTGATTGTTCTTTCATAGTCTCTACTTGTTTCACACCGCTATGTACCGAATTTTGAATTGTATCCATCTGTTGAATCATTTGTTTCATTAATTTGTTACCATTCTCTGCATCTAATGCTGATTGAGCAGATAATTCATTTACAGAGGATGATGTATTGACTATACTCTGCATTCCTTGTGTCAACTCTTCCAACGCACCCGCAGTTTGTTCCATTGCTTGCATTTGACTTTCTGCACCATTTGCAACTTCTTCAATATCCATAGTGATTTTCTTTGCTGCACTACTAGATACTTCTGATGCAGATACTACTCCGTCTGCATGTTGAAATAAAAGCTGAATATTATTCTCTACTTCTTGCATATTTGTTCTTAGCCCTGCAATCATCTCGTTAAAATTACTTACTAATACACCTAATTCATCTTTAGCAGTATAATCACCATGTACGGTTAAATCTCCTTCTTTCGCTCTTTCCATCATACGACTAACCGTTTGTAAAGGAGCAACTATGAGCTTGCTAATAATATAACTTACTATACATATAACGATTGTAGTAACTACTACAAGAATGATAAAGGTAATAACGGAACGATCAATCATTTTTTGAGAATCTTTAAATACTTGGTCAGCTAAATTTGAAACATACGATTCTAGATCCACTGCATAACCAGCTAACTCTATTCCCTTCGGTTTTAATTCCTTCTGAAATTCATTTACCATTTGTGGCTCATTTGTTGCCTTCGCCTTTTCAAATAATTTTTTATATGTATCTTTATAACTTGGCAAAGATTTCTTCATCTTCTGAAATAGTTCATCCTCTTGCTTACTTAAATTAAAACCATCATCATATTCTTTTAATAAAGAATCATATTTTTTAAGATCCTTTTCAATATTATCAATTATCCCCTCTTTATTTGCCACTTCATTTTGTGATGCCGTAATTAATTCTAGTAAGTTATATTCTAATGAATTTTGTGTACGAAGCATTCCTTCTAATAAAATTGCAGAATATTGATAATCATCTACTACAACCTCTGTATCGTGCTTAATCTTATTAATAGAATTAATTGCTACACTGCTCATAATTACCATACCTAAAACTGCTAATGAAATAAGCGCTAATAATTTATATTTCACTTTTAAATTTTGTAAAAAATACATTTTTCCACCTTTATTCCTTTATATATAGATTTTTAGAATTTTATAGCTTATTATTTACAAAATCGTAATAAAAAGCAATGATAAATATTCCCAATATGAAACTTATATCTCTATAAAAAAAGAAGTAGCTATCATGCTACTCCTTTTTGCTTTGTTTCTCATATTGTTCAAACGTATGAATTCTTTCAAAAATTGGTGGGTGCGTGTATAAGAAAAATTTTACTAACGCAGGCGGATTTACTTGGCTTAAACTTGTTTTTGATAAATATTGAAAAGTTTTCACACCAGATTTCCCATCCTTCGTCATATTTAAAGCATATTGATCTGCCGCTCTTTCTTCTATACGTGAAACGTAGTTTGTTGCTGGTTGTGCTGCAAAAGAGAGGACAGAAGAAATTAAGAAAAATAAAGGTAAAATGGAGAAACATGCTACTTTTGAAATTTGCAATGTATCTCCCCATTTGCGAATACACATATTTATAATACGACTAATTAAAAACATACCTATAAACGATAGCAATACATAACTTGCAACGCCAAAATATATATGTTTCATAACATAATGCCCCATTTCATGGGCCATTATAAATAAAATCTCTTTATCTTTTAACTGCTTAAGTGTTGTATCCCACATTACAATACGGGCGTTAGGGCCAATTCCTGTTACGTAAGCATTTAATGCATTCGTTTTTTCTGACATATTTACTTCATATACGTGTTTAGCAGGAATGTCCGCTTTGTCTGCTATCGCTAAAATTTTCGTTTCTAATTCTTTATTTTTCAGCGTCGAGAAGTCGTTATACAGTGGATCAATAACGACAGGCTGTATGAATGTTAAAAAGATTGTAAATGGAACAGAGAGCGCCCATCCTGCGAGCCACCATCTCTTCGGAAATTTACGGATAAGCCATAATAGAACGGTAACTACGATTAACATAGTCGCATAACTTTCCCAAAAACCGATAACATGATCTTTTATCCAGCTTTGTGTACTTTGTGTTGAAATGCCGTAATCAACGGACACTTTCCGGCCAATCCATTGCATCGGTAAGGCAAGCACTGTTGTCAATAATGATAAATAAAAGAAATAAATCGCAACTTGCAAAACACTTATTTTAGTCGTTTCCTTCGACCATTTCTCAAACTTTCTTGAAATACCTAGCACAAGTACAAATAATAAAATAATCCATTCAAGAGGCGTCGCTAAAAAGTATAGTAAATTTTTCACGCGCGAATAATCTTGGCTTAGCGTAAGCTCTCTCGTACTCATAAACGTTTCTGGATCTGCACTCGTTCCCTTATACATGTCCGGAATAAGTTCATGATTCCATCCAAATAAATACCAATATATAAGTAACGCAAATCCAACGTACAAAAAAAGCGACCAACCGATAACCTTCTTCACGCTATTCCCTCCTCTATGCTGCCTGTCTATTATTATTGTAAGTTCGTACACGCTAAATTAGAACAAGCTTATTATGTGAATTGCTCTGGATCTTTTTATTTACATAAAAAAACTCTTCTACATAAGAAGAGTTTTACCTATCTTTAAACACTTTCTTCGGTTCACAATCCGTACACTTACAAACCAACACGTACCCTACTTGCTTTTTAGATAAAATAAAAAGCCTCTTTAAGGAAGTACATCTATTAATAAACTAAAATCTTGTAAAGAGAAAGAACTATATTTCATAATACCCTGTACAGCTAAAAGTAAAACAAGACCGATCACACACATATAGTTAACGCTTTCTTCATTCTTTTTTTCAGTAACCACTCCACCACTTATACATAAAATCCCTAGCAAATGGAGCGCTAAATACATGAAAAAATAAGCTTCCTCCCAGCGCAAAATAACATTCACTGTCGTTATTAACACTAGACTAAGTAAAATCAAATAAAAAAACTTATTTGATGATATCGTTTCATTCATATAATTTTATACATCCCTTTCAAATTTCGAATTAATGATGTTTCAAAGCTATAAAGTAAATGATTGTTTTTATACCATAAAACAAAAGGAAAGCCACCATTACTTTCTCGAATACTTTATGAATCCACATATACTTCTCTTCATTCTTTTTGAAGATGCGCTTCATCATTTCTTCTACAATTAGACCAAATATTAGTAAAACCCCGAACACAATAAGAAGAGAAATAATATTTTCTTTTAAATGAGTACTAGAAAATAAGTAATACTCTGGAAACACAATCGTATCTACTACAGGTTGAAGCCAATGACAAACGCTTTTATCACACATATCTGTAATAGACGTAGAATCTATAATGTCTTTTAATATTTTTTCACCCGTCTTCTTCATCTTATTTACTCCCGACTACATCTGAAAAGCTCTTTTCCTGCTCTGCATATATAACCGGCACTTCTTTACTCCAATATTTGCGATTAACAAATAAAAAGATAAGTACTAAGTTTAATCCTGTTATAAAAATAATAAGTCCAGGAAAGAATGTCGTATAATTTGAGAAATCGGCAAAACTAATAATTTTTTCTCTACTTATTAGAAAAGACGCACCTATTACAAATGCATTGTTTAACATATGTATTGCAATTGGCATGAGTAAACTTTTCGTACGAATATATACGATTGACAATACGATGCTGAATATGGCTGCACCGAGGAAATCAACATGTAACAACGCAAACAATATTGCTACAACGATGGTCGCTATGCTCGTTCCCCATTTTGTTGCAAAACGTTGAAGTAAAAATCCGCGAAAAACAAATTCCCCGATAATTGGTGCGATGAATACGACCCTAATGACTTGAGATACATATCCCCCAGTACTATCTACAATTGGTTCATGCAGGGCGTTCATAATAAAGTCCGGTGTAATCCATGCAAAACTATACATATACAAAATAAGATACCCGTAACTAAACATGCATAACATAACCGTAATGTATAAAACTTGTACCAAGTTAAATGTTTCATTTTTATTAACAAATAATGAAAATGAAATGTGGTGCTTTCTATACTCATAAGAAATCCATACCATCGGAAGGATATAGAATATAAGGATATTTATAAAAGAAGAATTTTGTATATGAAATATACTTGTTAGCAAATCGCCACTACTTCTCGCTATTAAAATTAATAGTGCAAATACAATTAAAAAATATCTAGCTCGCATCACTTGAAACGGGTTCACACTCATCTCCTCCCCTATGTTACTTTTATCATATCATTTGATTCTTAATTTTTTGCGAAAGAAAACCTTAAAATTCCCTTAAAAATTCCATAAGTTACAAAATGATGATATGATATTCGAGAAAATTAGGAGGGATGTTTATGTACCAAGCAAATATTTTACTCGTTGATGATGAAACAGCAATTTTACAATTACTAACTACCATTCTTGAAAAAGAAGGCTTTTCTCATATTACAACTGCAACATCAGCTGAAATGGCTTTATCTCTAACTAAGCAAAACAATTACGATTTAATTATTTTAGATGTAATGCTTCCTGGACAATCTGGTTTTGATATTTGTCCAATCATTCGCCAACAAACAGATTGTCCAATTTTCTTCCTATCAGCAAAAGCATCTGATTTAGATAAAATATCCGGATTTTCATACGGTGCAGATGATTATATTACGAAACCATTTAATCCATTAGAAGTAGTAGCACGTATGAAAGCACAGCTTCGGAGACATATGAAACAAACCGTACCACACGAACAAAAACCACACTCAATTTCATTTGGAAGATTTGAAATTGATCAGCACTCTGCAGAACTAACAGTAGATGGGCACATTGTCGAATGTTCTGCTCAACTCTTTCAACTACTACTCTTCTTTTGCGAGAATCCGAACTACGTATTTTCGAAAGAGGAAATATATGAAAAAGTTTGGGGAGCACCTGCCTATAATGGCGATGACAACACTGTTATGGTCCACATTCGAAAACTACGTGAAAAAATTGAACACGATCCAAGTAAACCAGAATATATAAAAACCGTTCGCGGGCTTGGTTATAAGTTCGTTACAAAGTAGGGTGACGATATGAATTTTAATAAACGACTTATTATTCAATTTATCATGCAACACGTTTTTGTTTTAGTTACATTACTTATCGCTGTAGTTGCTGCTTTTACTTATTTAATTTTTCTTCTTACTAGTACTTTATACGAACCTAACATTCCGGATTCTGATAGTTTTACAATTTCAAGATACATCTCTTCAGAAGATGGGCATATTTCGTTACAATCTGAAGTGCAAGATTTAATAAAGGAGAAAAATGATTGGCTCCAAGTTGTAGATGAAAACGGAAAAATCCTCTACCACTTTAATACACCAAATGATGTTCCGGATGCTTATACGAAGACATCTTTAGTCGCATATATACAGCATCATATCGAAAGCAATTATAAATTTACATATTGGGAAATTGAATTAGAAGAAAAGAAAGCACTTGTTATTTATGGTGGTATGTTAAAAAGCAATGCGTTACTGACAGCAATTCAAAAGGAGCATTCCTCTTTAACGATGGATTCGTTCGCATTAACAGATCAAGAAAAACAGTTACTGTCTAAAGAAAAAGCAACACTTCAAATATTTAATCAAAATGGCGAAGAGGTTTTTTCCTATCCAACTGGAAAGAAAAAAACATTTTCAGCAATACAAATTGCCCTTAATGAAAAAGAACCGTGGAATCATAAAGAAAACACGTCTAGCTTTTACGATGCAAATAGTGGCAACCTTCTCGTTGTAACTGCAAAAAATGAGCACTACTATCCAGATGACGAAATTGAAGATGTATTTACTAAGAAGTTTCTCATCGGATGCGGATTAATCCTTCTTATCGTATTTGTTTATTTAGTCATTCTTTCTATTTGGTACGGTAATAAATTCGGGAAACCGTTATTACATGCGATGCGCTGGCTTAAAAATATCGCTGGTGGAAAATATGAAGAACCTATTAGTAAAAAAGGAAAACCCGTCAGGTTCCGGCGATCTGGTAAAGAAAAATGGTCATTCCGTTTGTTTAGAGATGTAACAAGTTCACTAGAACACCTTTCTATTACACTCAAAAAAAATGATGCGATGAGGCAAGTCCTCCAGCAAACACGAGAAGAATGGATTACCGGTCTAACACACGACTTAAAAACACCACTTAGCTCTATATATGGCTACGCATTATTACTCGAATCGAATCAATATAACTGGACTGATCGTGATATTCAGCAATTTGGTAGTGTTATGAAAGAGAAATCTCAATATATGACGACATTAATTGATGATTTAAGCTTAACGTATCAATTAAAAAATAACAGCCTTCCTGCCCAACACGTAAACGTTGAAATCAATCAGTTCGTCCAAAAAGTATTATTGCAATTTATTAACAATCCAACACTTCAAAATCAAAATATTGAATTCGTACCGAGCTCAAATAAAATTCAATATTTCATTGAAGAAAAATGGTTCCAGCGTATTATCGAAAACTTACTAGTAAATGCTGTAAAACATAATAACGAAACAACTACTGTCATCGTAAAATTATCACAAAACGCTAATTCCTTTACACTCTCCATTTCAGATGATGGAAAAGGAATGGATGAAAAAACGAAAGAACTTCTATTTGAACGATATTACCGCGGAACAAACACAGAAGAAAGCAACATCGGAACTGGACTTGGCCTAGCCATTACAAAACAGCTCGTTCATGCTCATAACGGGACAATTTCCGTTGATAGTGCACTCGGAAAAGGAACGACGATTATTCTTGTGTTTCCGTTTCGTTCGTAGGAAAGACGCTATGTGGCGTCTTTTTTTCTTTTCTGAGAGAGTTTTGCGGTAATTGAAATTATGCAGATCGTTTTTTGGGGGTGTTTTAGCGGTATATGAAATTATATCGGCGATTTTTTGAATATATCGGCGCAACTCGAATTATATCAGCGATTTTTTGAATATATCAGCGCAACTCGAATTATATCAGCGATTTTCTAGATATATCGACTTACCGACAAAAACCGACAATACTAACCTACTTCCTCTACTACTATACAAAGTAAAAATAACCCTTCATAACTCACTATGAAAGGTCACTCCATATTTCAGCTATTTCCCTACTAACACAAACACATTCTCATCAGGTGCTTCCATTACTGCAACATGTCCTGATTCTGTTGGAAATGGTTCGTGAATCCACTTTACATCTTTATTATCTTTTAAACTCTCATACGTTTGTTGTACATCTTCTACTAATACTTCGACTTCCGTAAAATTAATATCCGGATGATTGCTTATTACTAACTCCGAACTTTTCTCATCTGGAAATTTCAATCCTATTAACGTCCAAATAGCTCCTTCTTCTAGTTCTCTTTCTATCATCCAGTTTTGCTTCATTCCCATTTCTTTATAGAAAGAAACTGATCTTTCTATATCTTTCGTATGTATAGATACACATTCTAGTTTTTTGAACATTTTCCCATTTCTCCTTTTATGAAAAAGCGAACCATCTCCCAATGATTCGCTCTTACCCTATTATTTTTTCTTCACCGGTATCCAAAGCTCTACTTGTGCAAACTCACTCTTATCTTCGTGGCAACGCTCATCGTACAGTTCAAACTCTGTAACTCCGCAATGTTCATACCCTGAATGCGGGAACCATTCTGAGAATACTGCATTCCACGTTTGGTGAATAGACGATACCATTTCTTTATGAGGAACTTTCGGCGTTGTAAATACTGCATATGTTGCTGCAGGGAAAGTACGCTTTGCAATTTCATTTGGTACATTTTCAAAGTCTGTAACTTCCATTCCAATAATATAAGTGAAGTCCCCTGTTTCTAAATTAAAATCAGTACATAATCCAAGCTCTACCCATTGGCTCGTATCTTTACGATTCGGAATCGTTGTTCCAAGATCTTTTTGTAAATATTCTTGCCAAAATGCTGGGATGTCTTGATGGTTCTTCCCCTCTTTACTTGTCGTCTTCAGTTCATAACCTGCCATTAAAAATTCTGGTTTATTTACAATACGATATTCCATTTGTATGCCTCCTAAATACCGATTTAATTTTCTTTGCTTTACATTCACGCTGTAATACATCGGTGTTTCAATTTCTTGTTTTCGATATTCACTCGGTGTCATTTGAAATAATTTCTTAAAGGCTCTCGTGAACGTTTCGTGAGATTGAAAGCCATGCTCAAATGCGATATCAATAACTTTTTCATCCGTATGAGAAAGTTGATAAGCTGCCCGGGCTAACCTCCGCTTTCGAACATACTCCATTACTGTATCACCTACTAATGCCTGAAATACACGATGAAAATGCGACTCAGAAAAACCTGCAATACGTGCTAAATTACGCAGCGTCTGTTTTTCCATTACATCTTCCTCAATATAATCAATTGACCTTTGAATTTGTGTTTCATAGCTTTCCATCTCTGTTCACCCGCCTTATATGTATTATGATAAAAGAGAATCCTATCCAATTCTTGACGTTTTTTACTATAATTCCATAAAAAATTGTAACTTTTTTATATGTATTTCGTTGTTATGTATGAAGGGAGGGAGGGAAATGTAGTGAAACGCAAACAATCATTAGAAGACATTTACTCCGAGCATATGCAAGATTTATTTCGCTATCTTCTCTCCCTAACCGGAGATTCCCACTATGCGGAAGATCTCATGCAAGAAACCTTTTACCGAATGCTCGTCCATATTGACTATTATAAAGGAGAAGAAATTAGGCCGTGGTTATTTACAATTGCCTACAATGCCTTTATCGATTGGTATCGTAAAGAAAAGAAATATAAAACAACAGAAGTTGCAGAATTCCATTTACCAAACGTTCCAAGTACAGAACATGAATATTTCGTAAAATTTGAGATTGCTAGTTGGTTAGAAAGTTTATCTTCTCTTCCGCTCGAACGACGAAATGCCCTGCTACTACGAGATTACTATGGATTCTCCTATAAGGAAATAGCAGAAATGACTGGTCTCTCATTAGCGAAAGTGAAAATTGAATTACACAGGGGACGAAAAGAAATAAAAAGCATAAAGGAGTGATACAGATGGGCTGTGCAGAATTTAAAAAACTATGGAAGAAGTATGAAAATGGAACGCTCACGCATGATGAACAAGAACTGTTAGAAAGTCATATTGAGTCATGTGAAGAGTGTGAAGCTTACTTAGATGAGCTGTTAACAAAAACAGAACCAATTAAGAAAAAGTTACCTCCAAAAGATCTTAAAATTCCTTTTTGGAGAATTAAGTGGAAACATCGTTTACAAACGTTTGGTTTTATATTATCAATTTGCATCGTTATCTATATAATCGGCGGGGTATTATCAGCCTTTTATTTTCAAGCTAATAATGATAAAAGGCTAAAAGAAATTAGAGAGGTTCCTTCGCTGGCACTTGAAGCAACTATCCCAAATAGCCGCGTTATGGGAGGCGGAACAAGTGTAGAAGCTTTTTTCCGTACGAATAGCCAATTTGATTTAGTAAGAACCGTCGGTAAAAAAGAAATGCCACTTGGTACAATAGAAACAAAAAGCTTCTTATCATCTGTAGATATCACGAAGCAAACTTGGATGAATCCGTTCTATCAACCAAAACTCTTCTTTGTTCATCCCAAAACAGAGCAGGGTGATTATTTAAAGGATTCATCAAAAAAAGTATGGGATACACTTGCAAAAGTACATGATGGAACCGTTGCAGAAGTAGCAATTTCTTTTGATAAAGCTTACACTTTAAAAGAATTAGAACCGCTTTTATATAGCATATTCGAGGCACAAGAACTCCCTCCAACTCCTGTATGGTACGCTTTAGATACAGGACAAGAAAGAAAAAATGTAGATGACTATATCCTACATGGCGGAGAAGCTATAGGGTTTCCAGAACATGTAAGATTCCTCGATAATGAAACTGACGGGCAGAAAACGCAAGAAGACAAAGTAACCGAAATGATGCGCGTTCTTTCTATCCATAAAAAAACGGTAAGCAAAATAGCAGCGCTTTCTGAGAAAGAACTAAACTTAGATAAACGTTATCAATATGTAAAGGATAACGGTGTAAAAGTATACGGAATTGTTATTACTGGCCCATCGAAAGAGTTATTAAAATTACAAAACTCCCCGCACGTACGTTATGCGACTCTTGGAGATATTGAGATTTGGAATTGGTTTGATAATTAATAAAAAAGAAGTAGCGCTCTAAAAAAGATGCGCTACTTCTTTTTTATTCCGAAATCAATTTCACATACATCCCTCTCACCGCTTTTTCATAAGCAATATCACTCATCTGTCTTATGTTTTCTGACACAACAGACGACTGAACGATTTTTCCTTCACGAAGTAACGGCGGATCAATAAGACGCACTTTATTTTTCTGATGTAAATCATAATCGTTTCTATCTTCTTTTACTTTTACATTTCGATGAACTTTGCTTAATAAAGCTTCTACTTCGGGGTCATTACATTGTTGCAATTTCGAAATAAGCTCCTCATCTTCAAGAAGAAAATCATCTGCATGAATAATCCTTTTATGAAGAGCTACCTTTAACGTTTTCGCTAACATATCATTTCCGTAAATATTCATTGGTTCCATAAAGAAATCGATTACTTCCTTGTAATACGTTTCTGTAAACCATTCTGCCATTTCGACACTTTGAACAACCATTTTCCCATCTACAGCGATGACATCTTCTAAAAAACTGTGAACTTCTTCTAAAGAAACATACCCATATGTATACATATCTCGTAATGTATAATCCACTCTGTCTGCGCATAATTCTGGTGCTGACCTTTCGAGTAACGTCCATTTCGAATCATCTAACAAAATATCTTCATAGTTATAACCATACTTCGCAAGAATCGCTGGAATTTCTGAGTTTTTCACAACAGAACTAAATATCTCTTCATGATAACTTTCATCTTCATTATCAAAAACGTAATCAATCACATGGGAAAAAGCAGTATGCGATACGTCATGCAGTAAACTAGCAATCTGTTCTTCTACTGAACCACCTAATTTTTTAACTAATAACATAACACCAACTGAATGATCAAAGCGCGTTACATTCCATTTCTCGTTCATTAAGTAACTTGCGCCATTTTGATGAATACCTTTTAGCCTTTGCATAGACTTACTTGAAATTAATTCTTCTACTACTTGATCCACTTCAAATTCTCCGTATAGTACATCTGATATGATCACTTACAATCCCCCTTTATTTTAATCGAGTCTTATAATCTTATCTCTTTTATGAAATTAGCACCAACATAAATATTTATTGTTATTTGTTTTTATTAAAAAAAATAGAGAGCCATCAGCTCTCTATTTCATAACCCCTATTCAAATGTAACTTCTACCTGCACAATCTCCGACCTACTACCAAGTCTAAGCGGTGGTCCCCAAAACCCAAATCCAGAAGAAACAATTGCGTGGAACGCGCCTTTTTGTGCGTATCCCCAGTCTAGCTCGTACATTCTTCTCGTTACAATATGATTGGGCGCCATTTGTCCGCGGTGCGTATGACCGGATAATAATAAATCTACACCTGCCGCTGCTGCTTGTTTCAACTCAAATGGCTGGTGATCCATTGCGATAACAGGCATCGATTTATCTACCGTACTCATTAATTGTTCAAAGCTTTGACGATCTCGCTCTGTTTTATCTCTTCTTCCAACGAGATAAAAGTCATCTTCAATTGTAATTACTTCATCTAAAAGAATACGAATATCAATCTTATCCATCTCTTGTAAAAACTCTGGAACCGCTCTACCATAGTATTCATGGTTCCCTAAAACACCATATACGCCTAATGGTGCTTTCATTTGTTTCATGATTGGTCCCATATTCTTTTGAATGAACACACCTGGATGATCATCGATAATATCACCTGGCAGTAAAATAATATCAGGTTCCATCTCATTTACATGACGAACAAGCCTTTTTAAATGCGAAACGCCAGACAGTTTACCGAAATGCATATCAGAAGCCATCGCAATGCGTAAACTTTTACGTCCCTCTACTTTTTTCGGTATGTGCACCTCGTACTTTCTAACTACTGGGCTATATGCGTTGAATACTCCGTATGCAAAAATAAAGATAAACGCAAGTAACACGGCCGTTCCTGTCCAAATAATTGCCGCTTCTTTCTCTACTGAAAACTGTAAAAGAAAGACCATAATATTAGCTACTGGCAACAGCATAAGCGCATATTGTATAACCGCAAACCAAATCGAACCTATCGTTCGCAGAAATGGCAAAAACTTAAACACTTGCACGAGAATGTACGCATATGAAATAAATGCAACTATAAAAGCATAATATCCCCAAGATTCCCAGCCAAATACCGCATGAAGCCAAACCCATCCGTTCCAGCCGATGTAAAACATAAGTAGTGTGTATATAATTAATATGGTAAATATATTGAGATAACGAAGATTCTTCACAGCCAGCCTCCTTATTGATTTCTTTTATTATAACTTGTTATGCACTTATAACGTAAATATTAAGCACTTCAATCTTCAGAATAAGAACATTGATAAACATATTGTCTTAAAATTTTTAAGAACGGCTGTAATGGACATTTTTGAGTCTTAAGTGTTGGATGAAATTCTATTATCTTTATCCTTCAAAACTCATCTATGCAATTATGCATAACCATCCATTCCGTTTTATTTTCATGTTACGATATAAATGTAATACGACATATATCGACAAAGATAAAAGGAAGTGATTGTATGAAACGTTCTAAAACATACTTAAAATGTTTAGCATTATCCGCTGTTTTTGCTAGTAGCGCTGTAACTCTTTCAACACCTGCTGCTTATGCTCAAACAACATCGCAAGTTGTAACAGATATCGGACAAAACGCAAAAACACATACGAGCTATAATACATTTAATAATGATCAAGCTGATAATATGACAATGTCTTTAAAGGTAACTTTTATCGATGACCCAAGCGCTGATAAACAGATTGCCGTTATTAATACAACTGGTAGTTTTCTAAAAGCAAATCCTACTATAAGTGATGCACCTATTGATAACTACCCAATCCCTGGCGCTAGTGCAACATTACGTTATCCTTCACAATATGATGTTGCATTTAACCTTCAAGATAACAGCGCTCGTTTCTTTAACGTAGCACCTACAAATGCTGTAGAAGAAACGACTGTAACATCTAGCGTATCTTATCAACTTGGTGGCTCTGTTAAAGCTTCTGTAACGCCTAATGGCCCTAGCGGTGAAGCTGGTGCAACTGGTCAAGTCACTTGGTCTGACTCTGTAAGCTATAAACAAACTAGTTATAAAACAAATTTAATTGACCAAACAAACAAAAACGTAAAGTGGAACGTATTCTTTAACGGATATAACAATCAAAACTGGGGTATTTACACACGTGACTCCTATCATTCTTTATATGGAAACCAACTTTTCATGTACTCTCGCACATACCTATATGAATCTGATGCAAAAGGTAATTTAATACCGATGGATCAACTTCCAGCGCTAACAAATAGCGGTTTCTCTCCTGGTATGATCGCTGTTGTTATCTCTGAAAAAAATACAGATCAATCTAACTTACAAGTCGCTTATACAAAACACGCCGACGATTACCAACTTCGTCCAGGCTACACATTCGGAACTGCAAACTGGGTTGGAAACAACGTAAAAGACGTTGATCAAAAAACATTTAATAAATTGTTCACACTAGATTGGAAGAATAAGAAATTAGTAGAGAAAAAATAAAGAAAACCGAACCTCCATTTAGATGGTGGTTCGGTTTTTATTTAAATTACAAAATCCTCCGGAATAAACACTTTCACTTCTTTCGGCTGTACGTATACGAAATCACCCGCTTGAATGTTCAGCTGTTTGAACTGTTCTTTCGTAATTTCTGCTTCTAAATATTCATCTGTTCCGTCTCGTTTTAATTCTACATATACGACAGGTCCGACTGCGTGAGAATAAGATACTTTTGCCGGGATTGCATCTATGCTTTTTTTCGTACGAGAGATTGATAAGTCATGCGGCCTTACGTAGGCTATTCCGTCTACGTTGGAAACGTGCTTATGCTCTGGTGCTTCTAGTTCGACCGATCCTACATTTAGCTTTCCTTTATGAACGCGGCCGTGAAATAAATTTACATTTCCTAAAAAATCGTAAACGAACGGGCTTGCTGGGTTTTCATATACTTCTTCCGGTGTTCCCATTTGTTCAATGCGACCTTCATTCATTACAACAATACGGTCTGCAACGTCTAACGCTTCTTCTTGGTCATGCGTTACGAATACGCTCGTAATTTGAAATTCGTCATGTAATTTTCGGAGCCATCTTCGTAATTCTTTTCTCACCTTTGCATCGAGTGCACCGAACGGTTCATCAAGTAATAAAATTTTCGGTTCGACTGCAAGTGCCCGGGCTAGTGCAATACGTTGACGTTGTCCACCAGATAATTGCACTGGATAACGTTTAGCAAAGCCATCCATTTTTACGAGCTTTAATAATTCTGTTACCTTTTCTTCTATCGCTTCTGCTGACGGTCTTAAGCTTTTCTTTCTTACTTTTAAACCGAAAGCGACATTC
Source organism: Bacillus sp. BR3(2024) (assembly GCF_039134555.1). NCBI lineage: Bacteria > Bacillati > Bacillota > Bacilli > Caryophanales > Bacillaceae > Bacillus > Bacillus sp. BR3(2024). The sequence goes on along the minus strand of NZ_CP152433.1, from coordinate 1,062,034 downwards.
TCAAATACATTCATATGCTTAAAGAGCGCATAGTGCTGAAAGACGAAACCGACTTGCCTGTTTTTCACGTGAATGTCTGTTAAATCTTCTCCATCAAATGAAACAGAGCCTCCATCCGCTTCTTCTAATCCTGCAATAATGCGTAATAACGTCGTTTTCCCAGAACCTGACGGGCCTAATAAGGCAACAAGTTCACCTTTTGGAATATCCAAATGAATGTCTGTTAGTGCTTGAAATGTACCATATTGCTTTGATACACCTTGAATTTGAATACTCACCGTAATCCCCCTTATTGTCGTTTTTCCATTCGCCATTCAATCCAGTTTTTTATAACGAGTGTAAACACTGCAATTAATGACATTAACGTCGCTACTGCAAATGCTGCTGAAAATTGATATTCATTGTACAAAATTTCAATATGGAGCGGCATCGTGTTCGTAATGCCACGCACGTGACCTGATACGACAGAAACGGCTCCAAACTCACCGATAGCACGGGCATTACATAGAATCATGCCGTATAAAAGACCCCATTTTATATTTGGAAGCGTAACGCGCCAAAACATTTTCCAGCCACTTGCGCCAAGTGATAAAGCTGCCTCTTCTTCACTTTTCCCTTGCGCCTGCATAACCGGAATTAATTCACGTGCAACGAACGGGAAGGTTACAAAGATTGTTGCGATAATAATGCCTGGTACAGAGAAAATGAGTTTCACTCCATGTTCAAGTAACCATTCGCCAAGAGCACCCCTCGGTGTGAAAAGTAAGACGAATACTAATCCTGCGATAACTGGTGACACAGCAAACGGCAGTTCAATAAGAGAGAGTAATACTTGTTTTCCTTTAAACTGAAACTTTGTAATAAGCCATGCCGCTGCGATTCCGAATACCGTATTCAGCGGTACAACGATTAACGTAACGAGAAGCGTTAACCTAATTGCTGAAAATGCTTCTTGATCTGTAATAGCGGCAATGTATACATCCATCCCTCTTTCAAAGGCTTTTAGAAAAATAGTTATGAGTGGCAGTAATAGAAAGAGAGATAAAAATAAAACTGTAATCGTAATTAATATGCCTGGTACAAGCTTAGATTCTTTTTTAGCTGATACGCTTTTTACTATTTTCTTTTCTAATAATGTTGGTTCCATTTTCTCTCCTCCTATTCACTTTTTAGTTCATGCCTTCTACTCCAGCTTTGAATCATATTAATAAGAAGAAGGAAAAGGAGGGAAATAATAAGCATCACGGTCGCTACAGCTGTTGCCCCCGCGTAATCATATTGTTCTAGTTTCGTCATAATCATCAGTGGTGCAATTTCTGTTTTCATCGGCATATTACCTGCGATGAAAACGACAGATCCGTATTCTCCTAATGCTCTTGCAAATGCGAGTGAAAAACCGGCAAGAAGAGCGGGAAAGATTTCTGGTAAAATGATTTTCACAAATATTTGCAAGCGGGATGCACCTAAACTCGAAGCCGCCTCTTCTACTTCTTTATCAATATTTTGCAGCACTGGTTGCACCATTCGAACGACAAATGGTAAACCGATAAAAGTAAGCGCAACGATAATTCCGAGTGGTGTAAAAGCTACTTTTATATGAAACAGACTAAATATTTTCCCAATCCATCCATTTTCCGCATAAAGCGTTGTAAGTGTAATACCAGCTACAGCTGTCGGAAGTGCAAACGGTAAATCAATGAGTCCATCTAATAGTCGTTTCCCTGGAAACTTGTAGCGTACGAGCACCCAAGCTATTAATAAACCGAAAATGGCATTTACAATAGCAGCTGCAAATGAAGTTGTAAAACTAACTTGATAGGAATGCAACACACGCTCGTTCGTTATAACCCCAGCGAACTTCTTCCAACCTAACTGTGAAGTTTGAATAAATACGATAGAAAGTGGTATAAGTACGAATAAGCTCATGTACAACATTGTAAATCCAAGCGATAATCCAAACCCTGGTAAAACACGCTTCTTCCTCATCCTCTTTCACCTCATCCCCCTTTAGCAGTACGCATTATTTTTGATAAATTTTATCGAATACGCCGCCGTCATTAAAGTGTTTTTCTTGTGCTTTTTTCCAGCCACCAAATAGTTCATCTACTGTAAATAATTGAACTTTCGGAAATTGAGATGCATATTTTTCTGCTACTTTTTCATTACGTGGACGATAAAAGTTTTTTGCCGCAATTTCCTGTCCTTTTTCTGAGTACAAATATTCAAGATACCCTTCTGCTACTTTTTTCGTTCCTTTTTTATCAACGACTTTATCTACAACCGCTACTGGTGGTTCTGCAAGTACACTAATAGAAGGGGTTACAATTTCAAATTTATCTTTTCCAAGCTCTTTTTGGGATAATAACGCTTCATTTTCCCATGCGATTAATACGTCACCAATTCCTTTTTCAACAAATGTTGTCGTTGCTCCGCGCGCTCCTGAATCTAATACTTCTACGTTTTTATAAATTTGGCTAACAAACTCTTTCGCCTTATCTTCACTATTATTATATTTTTTCAGTGCGTATCCCCACGCCGCTAAATAGTTCCAACGTGCCCCGCCTGATGTTTTTGGGTTTGGTGTAATGACAGACACACCTTTTTTCGTTAAATCATCCCAGTCTTTAATACCTTTCGGGTTTCCTTTTCGAACAAGAAATACAATTGTTGACGTGTATGGAGTGGAATTATTCGCAAGTCGCTTCTGCCAATCTTCTGCTAATTGTTTTTTCTTACTAATCGCATCAATATCATAAGCAAGTGCTAGTGTAACAACGTCTGCTTCTAAGCCATCAATAACAGAGCGCGCTTGACTTCCAGATCCCCCGTGTGATTGTTTTACATTTACTGTTTGCCCATGCTTCTCTTTCCAATACTTCGCAAAATCTTTATTGAAATCTTGATATAACTCCCTCGTTGGATCATAAGAAACATTTAAAAGCTCAACTGTTTTTTTATCTCCACTTCCTTCAGAATTACTAGTGGATGTTGCCGAACCACACCCTGATAAAAGTACAACTGCTGATAATAAAACACCTGTACTTTTCATAAACGCTGTCTTACCCCACTTTTTCATCGTTAAGCCCCCTTAGTTATACAATAGAAAAAGGCACACAATATATTCACAAATGTGAACATTGTGCGCCTTCAGTTTATCTGATTAGCTTCTAATGTATTGTATTCGATTTCTTTTCATTTTAATTCTGTAATTCATATGTGTCAACTTGGAATTTGAATTTTCTTGCTAAACTAAAATATTGGCATACTTCGAGCCCAATGATTTTTCAAATCAGCAAATTCTTTTGGTAACTTACTATTTTCATTCCATTCTAATTTATATGTATTTACTAACAACGTAGCCATTGATTCACGGTTCATTACTCCATTTTGATTAAAATTACCGTTCTTATCATTTTCAGAGTTCATCCATAATTTCACAAATAAGATATTGCACTCGCCGTAAGCGTTAATCCCTTCTGTTCTATGTATATCTCCTCCTTGTTGGTCATATGAAGCTTTAAATATATGGCACCACAGCTTAATCAATACATAAAAAATGAGGCAACCACCTTCAAAGATGGTTGCCTCATTTTTACACTTGCATCGCTTTCTCTCTCAATGCTCTTCTTAACAACTTACCAGTCGTATTCTTCGGTAATTCTATTAAAAACTCAATGCTTTTCGGCACTTTATATTTCGCTAAATGTAACGTACAGTAATGCATTAGTTCTTCTTCTGTTACGTTTGCTTGCTTCAAAACGACGTACGCTCGCACAGCTTCTCCTAAGTTTTCATCAGGAACACCGATTACGACAACTTCCGCTACTGATTCGTGCGTATATAATACTTCTTCTACTTCACGAGGGTATACGTTATAACCGCCAACTAAGACGATATCTTTTTTACGATCCACGATATAGAAGTAACCTTCTTCATCCATTTTCGCCAAGTCACCTGTATATAGCCAGCCGTCTTTCAATGTCGCAGCTGTATCTTCTGGTGCATTATAGTATCCTTTCATAACGTTAGGTCCGCGAACAATTAATTCACCGACTGCGCCGACAGGTACTTCTTCCCCAAGTTCATTTACAATTTTATTTTCTACATGCCAAATATTTGTGCCAATTGATCCTGGTTTCCGAGGACGATCTAGCGGATTGAAACAAGTAACTGGTGATGCTTCTGATAAACCGTATCCTTCTGAAACAATAACGTTAAAACGTTTTTCAAAGTTTTGCAGAAGAGCAACAGGCATCGATGCACCACCGGAAATACAAAGGCGAAGCGTCTTCACATCTTCTGCGCTTGCTTCTTCAAATAAATATAAATAATTGTACATCGTCGGTACGCCAGCAAAGATCGTTGGTTCGTACGTGCGACAAATACGGAATACTTCTTTCGGACTAAATTTCGGTAACATTAAAATCGTTGCCCCGTTCACAATCGGTGCATTTACCGCAACTGTTAAACAGAATACATGGAACATAGGCAGTGCCGCAACAACGCGGTCATCAGCCGTATATTGTAAATACGACGCCACATCGTTCGCATTACTATATAAATTTTTATGTGTTAACATAGCGCCTTTCGGTTTTCCAGTTGTGCCCGATGTGTATAGAATAACCGCTACATCTTCTTCATCTAGTTCAGGACCTTCGTAAGTTGTATCTCCAGTCCCCACAAAACTAGTAAACGTTTTCATTTTTTCGGTTTCTGTATGGTTAAAATCTGATGAGGTTTCACATATGATGATGTTTTCTAATGAAGGAAGTCTTGTTGTAAGAGATTGTATAACAGGTAGAAGGACGTCGAGTACGATGATTGTTTTTACATCTCCATTTTGTAAAATATAATGCATTTCGTCTGCTGTATAAATTGGATTAACTGGAATAACAGTTGCTCCGGCTTTCATTGTTCCGTATAAACCGACCAAATAATGTGGTGAGTTCCCAACAACTAATGCGACATTGTCCCCTTTTCCAATGCCCATTTCTGCTAAATTGCTAGAAAACCTTGTGACCATTTTGTTTAATTGGTCATATGAGACCGACTGATCCATAAATATATAAGCCGGTTTTTCCCCCTTCTTTTTTGCCGTTTCAGCCAAAGATTGAACGAGATTCACAAAAACCCCACCTTTATAAAATTTAGAATATTTAAAAATTCTAAATTAATTATATTAAAAGAAAATTAAAGTGGCAAGTGATATTCTATTAACTGCATATAGACAGATCACCTTCTCTTAGTTTACTTTGGAAAAATAAGGGGATTTTATTTACAAGTAATTTATAACACTAGACCAAAAATCATTTTAGGATAATATGCGTTCATCTTTTCTCTAAGTTTAGTAAGTTCCTCTTTATTTAACGTCGTATGCTCTCCAAACAAGTTAATCGCGTCCGCCCCATCTTCATGAAAATACACCGTCACATATAATGCCGGTAACCCTATATTGTCTTCATCTATTGATAAGACGACATCTGGTGTTTTATTAACAGTGCTGAATGTTTCATTTCTTTTCCACTTCTTATTTTGAAACATGTCTTGTATATCATGTATCTTTCGTTTGTTATCTGTATGCGTAAAATATATAACATTATCCTCCGCTGGTTTTCCGATAGACAAAATTATACGACTTGAGGGCGATCCACTGCTACACGCTGTCATTCCGACGACGAAGCTGAGTAATAATACAACGTACATTACCCTTTTCATTTCGATTCGCCTCCTTTTGTATATATATATTCCTTTACGAGGGGCGAATGTCCTGTGATTTTATGTTTTGTGGTAAATGAAATTATATGAGAGATTTTTCAGTTATATCAGCGCAGCTCGATTTATATCGGCGATTTTTCAAATATATCAGCGCAACTCCATTTATATCAGCGATTTTCCAGTTATATCGACTTACCGACAAAACCTGACAATCTACGCAAAAAGAAAGAGGCTGCCCATTATCGCAACCTCCCTTATTTTTAGAAGAATAAATGTAAGAAATCTTCTGTTGTAATGTTACCGAAGTAACGTGCGATATCTACGCCTTCTAAAGCTACAGTGAATGCATCTTTATCGAATTGAACGCCTGTTAGACGCTCTTCAATATCATGAACATCTAGTGAACCGAAGAAGTCGCCGTAAATTTTGCATTCTGTTACTGTTCCTTTTTTCACTTCAAGACGAACGTCAACTTGTCCAACTGGGAAGCGGTGTGAATGTTGTAAGTTGAACTTCGGTGATTTTCCGTAGTTCCAATCCCAATTTTGGTAACGTTCTTCAGAAAGTTTATGGATCTCTTTCCAATCCTCTTCTGTTAATTCATACGTTGGGATTTCTGTTTCTCCTTCGAAAATTGTTTCTAGAAGAAGTTGTCTAAACTCTTCTGTCGTCATTTCTTCGTTTAGGAACTCTGTAATGTTCGCAACGCGGCTACGGATTGATTTAATACCTTTTGATTGGATTTTATCCATTTTTACTTTTAACGCTGATACGACGTGATCGATTTCAGAGTCAAATAGTAACGTACCGTGACTGAACATACGACCTTTCGTTGAGAACTGCGCATTACCCGAAATTTTTCTACCTTCAGCTAAAATGTCGTTACGACCACTTAGTTCTGCATTTACGCCTAATTTACTAAGCGCTTTCGTTACAGGCTCTGTGAATTTTTTGAAGTTGCTGAAACTGTCTCCATCATCTTTCGTAATAAAACTGAAGTTTAAGTTTCCTAAATCATGATATACTGCACCTCCACCTGATAGACGACGAACGACATGAATACCTTTTTCTTTTACGTAATCTGCATTAATTTCTTCTACTGTGTTTTGGTTTTTACCAATGATTATCGAAGGCTCATTAATGTAAAACAGTAAATATGTTTCGTTAATATCTAAATTCTTCACACAATATTCTTCAATTGCTAAGTTTATTCTAGGGTCTGTAATTCCTTTATTATCAATAAATAACATCGTATCACCTCATGAGTTCCATACGTAGCCACTATGCGCTAGCGTAATATGGCCACTGAGAATTTGTTTTGCTTCTGTTACTAAATCAGCTGGGTTGCCTGTATGCGGTAAGTGCGTTAATAAAAGTTCTTTTACATTCGCATCTTTTGCAATACTTGCTACTTCTGTACTATTCATATGCCCTGCTTTTGCAGCCTCTTGATGTGCATACATATTACACTCACAAATGAAAAGATCAGCATCTTTCGTGAATGGAATGAATTCAGGAATATAACTTGAATCAGCGCTGTATACTACAGCATCATCTCCAGCTGTAATACGCATCGCAAAGCATGTAACAGGATGAACAGTTTTTAAGAACGAAATCGAGAATGGTCCAACTTGAAGTGTTTCTTCTGGATTGTACGCGATTCCTTTCGTATGTGGTTCATGCGTTAAAGAGTTGAATCCATTCTCATCAAACGTATGACCGTATATTGGTAATTCCGGTAGTTGCCCCTTCGTCCCGCTCGTAATTAATCTCGCATATTGCAATACCCCAATGTCTGCAACATGATCATGATGATAGTGTGACAGTACAACTGCATCTATATGAGATGGTGTTATATATTTTTGAAGCTGTGCTAGTACACCACTACCACAGTCTACAAGTAAACGAAAACCATCGTGTTCAAACAAATACCCCGACGTTGCTTCTCCCGCTTCTGGAAAGCCGCCCCAAAAGCCGACAACAGTCATTTTCATATGTATCCATCCTTTCTAAAACCGAGTAGGAATGCATGTTTTACTTACATCCTACATTGTTAACTATAATCCATTTCCTAAACTTTTTCATTATTTTTCAATTTTGTTATAAAACAGTTATTGACTTTTATTTTTTGTACTAATACAATGATAGTAAGAAATGGAAATGGAGGAATTGACATGATCGATCAACCAATGGAGTTTTTCAGAAATTTACCGACGAAAACTTGTGCGCACTGCGGGAAAGAAATTGATGAGCAACACGAAGCATACCATAACAAATGTGATGATTGCGTTCACGAAGAATAGTAGTTTTTGAACATAAAAAAACCTAGCAGACATAGTCTACTAGGCTAATAACATCTTATCCTTCATCGTTGAACCTTTCACCAAGAGCTCCAGTTCAAACTCATACAATTCTTTTTTTCGATAATTTTTCGTATGGATTTTATCCATCATCAGGTCGACAACTTTTCGGGCCATTTCATCAATTGGCTGTTCAATTGTCGTAATACCTGGTTCTGTAATCTGCGATAATATTTGATTATCAAAACCGATAACAGCGAGATCATCTGGAATGCTCCAGTTATGGCGTTTCGCCTCTGAGATAATTCCAGCTGCTACCTCATCGCCTCCTGCCAAAATCGCGGTAGGATTTTTTTTGTCCTTTAATACTTCATGGAATATTCGTTTTCCATCTTCCCAAGAGAAAGCGTTTTCAAGAAAGTCAATCGCTTCTACTTGGCGGCTCTTCTCAGTTATTGCACGTAAAAAGCCCATTTTTCGCTGCTGGCTAACGACTTTGGTTTCGTTACCACGGCAAAAAATAAGATTACGATATCCTTGATCTAACACATGCTTCGCAGCTATGTATGCTCCTTGCGCATGATCAAACTTCACTGTTGGAATATTTGCTTCCTCAATATATTCATTACACAACACGATTGGACCGTGCTGTAAGTATGGCTCTACATCTTCCCACGGATTTTCTAGTGAACATAGAATAATCCCATCTACTTGTTTCGTAGATAATAATTGTAAATACTCCATCTCTTTTTCCGGTAAATATCTTGTTTGACAAATAATCAGTTTATATTTATGTTCAGAAGCAGCAATCTCGATTGCTTCAATAAATCTACTGAAGAAAGGATTTGTAATCCTTGGAACTAGCACCGCAATTGTTTCCGTTTTTTGTTTACGAAGCCTTCTCGCCGCAGAATTAGGAACGAAGCCTAAATGCTTCATTGCTAATTGAACCCTTTTTTTCTTCTCATCTGAAACATATGGATGATTATTAATCACCCTAGAAACCGTTGTCCTTGATAACCCTGCTAATTTCGCCACGTCCTCTATAGTCGACACGAAATTCTCCCCCTTTGCATGAAAACGTTTTCTTAAATTGATTATATAGTATATTATTGGAAACTGCAATATCGGTTGTTATGATTTTACTATATTAATATTATACATAGGTAAAAGTCTGTTAATGCAGGGCAATATACTGCTTTTAGAAATTTACGTTATGTACATTCCTTTTCTTAATACCATATATTCTTTATTTAATATAAAAGCCCATCAATACATCATCTCCATATGATCCATCTTCATATTTAATTTGCTTTCGTTGTCTTCCTTCTTCTACAAAACCCATACGTTTGTACACTTTAATTGCCCGATCATTAACAGAAACTACACCTAAGCAAATTTTCTCTAAACCTTTCTGCCCTTTAGCCCAACTAATAAGAAATTCAATTAATTTCGTGCCGATGCCTTGATTACAATACGCCTCTTTAATCCCCATTCCCATTGTGCCTGCGTGTTGTAACCGTTCTAGTTCATATCGGTTGAAAAGTAAAAAGCCTACCACCTTATAATCTACTTCATACACGATATAAAGATTACCTTTCTCATTACTTTTCCGTATCTTTTCTCTTTCTGCATCAATATCATTCGGTAATTTCTTTGGAGATACTATGAAAAACTTTGTAGTATTTTCCGATAATATAATTTCTTTTCTAATGTTCATTATTGCTTCTGCATCAGCCTCTTTTGCTAATCGTATCATTGAATCACCTCGTACTTTTTCTTTTAAAAAATAATATTAAAACTATAAAACGTCCAATATGCAATATTGCATATTGAGAATCTTTTTACTCTTGATACAATATTCATACATCAAAATAAAAGGAATGTATGCAATGAATCCAATCTTAACAGCTGCAAAACAACTATTACATAAAGAAGAAAAGATTTTATCTACTTTAAAATGTTCACTTACTGGCTATATGATTACGCATAAAGTCCCGTATCCTGGCATGTTACTTGCTACTAATAAAAGACTTCTCTTTTTTAGCCAATATAAAAACACATTTATTGCCGAATTTGATTATGAAAAAATTCTATCCATAGAAACGAAGAGAAGAATCTTTGACAAAAAAATAATATTTTACTATGAAGATGAATATATAACGCTTGGATACATTATAAGTTCGAATGTTGAAGCGTTCATAGACTTACTACAAAGAAACAGCAAGACTAGCACAGGCTTATAATCAGCGGGGATTCCCTCGCTGATTCATTATTTTAACTCCTCCCACTTCGTCCAAACTTCTCTCCCGTTTATACGGTACATATTATCCTCTCTATCCATAAACCTATGTACAATAAATTCACGTCTAATTGTACAAAAATCATCATGATATTGTTTTATAAATGTATTAATTTCTTTTTCTGTATATTGATTTCCAGCATCTAACTTGCTAATTAAATGCTCTAACAATACTAGTTTCTTCTTCTTTTGACCTGGAATCGATTTTAAACGATCCTCTTTATCGAAAAAGTTACGAATGGTCGTATCACGGAATTTCATTTCACTTTCAGTCATTTTTTATCCTCCATCACTTTTTTTCTTTATCTTTTCACTTAAAATATCAATAAAGTAATATCCACCCATTAACACATAATAGAACGTGAGTATTCCAAATGCATCTTTCACACTTGTATATACTTCTTTATCAAACAATATAGGTGAAAGGGCATAAACAAGAAAGATTATTAACGGATTTACGATAAAATAATAAGTAAGATTGCCTTTCATCATATCAACTCCTCTACCCTATGTTTCTCTGTAAATTGTTGTAATTCCTTTTCTTTCGTTTCTATAGCTTTTAGAAAGATTTATAGATGAACTAAGGAAAAGATGCCCTCTATTAAAATAAAAAAGCACCAAAAAGGTGCTTTTATCTACGCTTCAACCGATTGATTTTCAGCAACATTTTTAAATTGTCGTTTGTGCATCAAAGTTAAGGAAGCGATTGTTCCAAGTGATAATACAACGATAAAGATCATGAGCATTCCTATGTTTTGCCACATGAAGTCAAAGTCTCCACTCGATACGACTGCTTTCAATCCTGATACAGAGTATGTCATCGGTAACCAAGCATTGAATGGTTGTAAAAACTTCGGAATCAATTCTAGTGGGAATGTTCCGGCACTTGTTGTAAGCTGCATAATTAATGTGATGATGGCGATAAAACGGCCTGTATCACCGAATGCTGTTACTAAACATTGAATTAATGCGATAAACGCTAAGCTTGTAACGATGCTAAAGAGTATGAAGTACGGAATACTTTGTACTTCTACACCTAATCCGAACAGTAATATAACATCTGCTACTATCGCTTGAATAATACCAACTGATAGTAGTACGCCGAACTTACTAATAAACCAACTAAACCCTGATTTTGGAACACCGACTGTATCGCGTAATGGATATACAATTGATAATAGTAATGCCCCAACAAATAAACCGAGTGATAGGAAATACGGCGTAAATCCAGTTCCGTAGTTTGGAACTTCCGCCATTTTCTCCGTCTTCACTTTTACAGGACTTGCAAACATATCATACGTTTTATCCGTCCCTTTTACTTCACCAGTTTTCACTGCCCCTTCGCCAAGTTTCTCAGCAAGTTCACCTGAACCGTCGTTTACTTTTACGAGACCATCCGTTACTTTTCCTGATCCGTCTGCTAGTTTATTAACGCCATCGATTAGCTGGGTTGAGCCAGTTGATAATGTGCCTAAGCCTGTTGTTACTTGACCGGAGCCATCTGCTAATTGATTTACTCCACCTGCCATTTGATTTGCTCCTACAGATAATGTACCTAAACCACCTGTTACTTGGCTTGAACCATCCGTTAATTGATTTACTCCTGCAGATAATGTTCCTAAACCACCTGTTACTTGGCTTGAGCCATCTGCTAATTGATTTACTCCTGCAGATAATTGACCTAATCCATCTGTTACTTTTCCAGAGCCGCTTTGTAATTGCGTTACTCCATCAATTAATTGAACTGATCCATCTTTTAATTTATCAGTACCTATTTTTGCATTATCTAATCCCTCACCAAATCCATGAAACTTACTAACAAATTCATTTTGTGCGTTCGTTAGTTTCTCAACACCATCTGCCAGAGCTTTCATCCCTGCTGGATTTGGTAATTTATTTTGCAATCCATTTGTTGTTTGATGTATTTCGCCCTTTAATTGTTTTACTTCTTCATTTAGTTTATTTGTTCCACCTGCTACTCCGGCAGCCTTTTGCTGAACTGTCGCTGTACTTTTTACAGCACTTGTTATGAACGGTTGTAACTGCTCTTGATATTCTTTTGGTAAACTTTCAATTTGCTTTCGTAAATTCGCTACATCTTGTGCTGCAGTTTTAGCATCTCCTACTGTTGATTGCGTAAGTTCATTTAACTGATTTATATTCGCCCCAGCTCCATCTATTTTTTCATTTACTGTATTCAATATAGAAGGAACTTTCGACTGCATTTCCTCTAAGCCTGCAGCAGACTTTTGTACGTTACTATTTAAATCTTGCAATCCCTTTTGAATTTCTTGAGACCCTTTTTCTAATTGACTTCGCCCTTCAACAAGTTTTCCCATACCATTTGATAGATCAGTTGTTCCTGTTTTTAAATCACCGGATTTACTTACTAATTTGTTCAAGCCACCGGTCACTTTCTCAGATCCATCACGCAATTCACCCGTTTTTCTATTTAATGTATTTAAACCTGCTGTTACTTTTCCTGACCCATCTACTAATTTTCCGATACCTGCATTGCTATTTAATACATGTAAACCATCTGTTACTTTTCCTGATCCATCTACTAATTTCCCGATACCTATTTGCATTTCACCGGTTTTGCTATTTAACGTATTTAAACCTGCTGTCACTTTCCCAGATCCATCAAATAGTTTCCCAACTCCATCCTTCATCTCCCCAGATTTCCCTTGAAGTGTATGAAGGCCATCCGTCACTTTACTTGAACCATCATGCAATTCACTTGATCCGTCGTGTAGTTTACTTGCCCCTTCCGCTCCATCTGCTAATCCTTTTGAGACGTCTTTAATAGAATCGAACATTTTCTCTGCATATGTTTTCGTTAACGTGCTTGATACTTCAGTTTTAATCTTTTCAATGGCTGTTCCTCCAATTTGTGAAGATAAGAAGTTTAAACTTTCGTTTGGAATGTACTCTAAGTTTAATGGCTTTGGATTGTCTTTTAGTAACGTTGTAGCGTTACTTGAGAAGTCATCTGGAATGCGCACTAACATGTAATACTTTCTACCTTCCATTCCTTTCTTTGCTTCTTTTTCACTTACGAACTCCCATTTAAAACTTTTATTATCTTTTAAATTATCAACGAGCCCTTTTCCGACCTCAATTGGTTTCCCATCAAATACTGCGCCTTTATCTAAATTGACTACTGCAACTGGTAAGTCATCTAACTGTTTATACGGATCCCAAAAAGCCCACAAAAACATCCCTGCATATAAAATTGGTACGAATAAGACCGCAATAATTGGAATTAATATTTTTTTACTTTTTATAATTTCCGTGAACTCTTTCCGAAGTAACTGATTCCCTTTCATAATTTCTCCCCCTTTTATAAAATGACCAAAATGTTCATATAGTCATTTTTACCCAAACAAAAAGGCTATACTTGTTCATACATATGCCTTATCCCTGAATTTATTACTATGCAACTTTTTCTTATTATGATTATAATTTTTCTATATCCCCCCTTAACCTAAATATATGACCGCATTGTTCATTTGGTCATTTTTTATAAAATTAAAAGGATTATCTTAGTTTGACAATCCTTTTAGTAAATAAAGTTCAAATAACTCTGCAATTTTTTCTTTTTCTAGCGGTTCGTGATTTTTTTCCCAATCAAAAATAAGCGATACATATAGACGAAGCATAATAAATGCTGTAATTTCTGGATCACATTTGCTAATTTCACCTTTTTCAATCGCAATTTTTAAATACGATTGAATAACAGAAACGATTTCCACATCAACTTGTTGCATCACTTCTTGTACTTCTTTCGTTCCCATATCGCGCTCTTCTTGAATTAATTTAATCATGAGCTGATGTTCTTTTCTAAATTCCAAGATGCTATATAATGCTCTATGTACATTTTCAAAAAATGAAACATCTGAACGAATTGCACTTTCTGCAACTTGCTTCATTTCTGTAATTAAATTAGAAATAATTTCACCAAATAACTCTTCTTTATTTTTGAAAAAAGTATAAATCGTTCCTTTCCCTACATTCGCTAACTTCGCTACTTGATCCATCGTTGTTGCTTTATAGCCGAACGCTGAAAAAGACTTTGTTGCAGCCTCAATAATAGAACGTTTTCGATCTATTGCCACATCATCACCTCCAAAAATGACCAATTGGATAATATAGTCAATCAGTACATCTTTGATATTACCACACGCTTACATTCTATACAAGTTCTCTTTTTATTATTTCCAGTATAAAAAAATTCCAGTCAGTGTATATCATACTTTCCATAGTTTATCAAAAAGTATACTTGTATGGAAAGCTAGAATATATTCGTAAATAATTGCTGACTAGATCCCACTAGAAATTTAATAAAATAGACAGTGTTCTTAAAACCAACGGTTTAAGAACACTGCCTTTTATTTTGACATAGAAAGTAATATTTTCTCCATCTCTTTCTTAGTTAGATCATCATCAATTATCTCTTCGTATATCTTTGTATCTCTTGTAAAAATATCATTTACTATGACAATTTGATAATCACTATTCTTACCTTGTGCTGGTACAAACATTTTAAGGCCCCTTAACTTCCCCTCTCCATGAGAAGATTTATTATATACCATTCCTTTCCCATCTAAACTATAACTTTCTAGATTCTCTACCCCAGGCATCATGTAGTGTAGTGGATCCTTACCACCATTAACATTACCATCCATATACATCCTTGACTGGTAAATTGTAAAACCATATTTCCCTTTTGTATATTCTGATTTAATAACTAATTCTATATCTCTTCCAAAATATGAATCAGCCCATTCTCTCTTTAATTCATAACCTTCAGGTATATAAGTTGGCTCCTTAATTTGATACGGTACATGTTCTTTTGCTTCTTCTATAGTATATGTTAAAGACTTCTCCAGCTTATCTCCAAGCGGTTTTAATGTCTTCTCAATAGTAGCTAGTCTTTCTTGATCAGCTTTCTTCAAGCGTTCAGGTTTATATTCCTTTGTATCTCCATCATAATTCTCAGGCACATTTTTCTTAACCATTGCTTTTTTATGAATTTCTTGCGCTTCCTTAAATAATCGAACATACTGCTCAAATTCTTCTTTTGTAAAATTCTTTTCTGCCAAATACAAAAAATCTGTATTCTTTTTATATGACGTTATTGACATCCCCCATTCTCTACTTGCATTCTCCGGTGTACCTAATACTGTTTCTATCGCTTTTTCAAATGCCGCTTTAGATTGCTTTTTTTCTACAACTTTTTCTTTCTGTCTTTCATCTCCTTCAGTTATCCTTGCATTTAATAAAAATCCGCCTGCTATAGCTGCTATAGCAATAACTCCGAGTAAAGAAAGACGATACGATTTCTTTTGGAATTTTTTAATCATAATGATTCTCCTTTTTAGTGTTCGTTTATTTCTACTTAAATTTGCTAGGCTTGGTACTTGATAGGAATAGTGTTCTAAAAGGGTAATAATTGTATGACCGTATGCAATTTGTTCCTCTTTATCTATAAAAGTAAGTGCATATGCATCACAGGCTAATTCTTGATCTTCTCGCATACAAAAATAGGCGTACCAAAGAATTGGATTGAACCAATTTAATATGATTAAACTGTACATAATCCAATTTACAGCTACATCGTTTCTCTTAATATGAGCTAACTCATGGTAAAAGACATATTGTAATTGTTGTTCATTTAATACTTTCATATGTTTTTTTGATAGTAATACTTTCGGGCGAAAGAAACTAAAAACCGTTGGACTTGCAATCTTTCCTGCAAGACGTAATGAAACTGCCTTCTTCATTTTCATAGACTGCTTACAGCGATTAAACACTGTAGTGACCTGTTCGTCCGTAATATCCGGTTGTTTCTTTATGTAAGAATATAAACGTCTATTTGTAAGAAACGTGATGGCTGCTAATATGATTACCCCAGCTAGCCACACATACAAAGCAAGTTTGTATAAAGAAAATGTAGTCTGTTTTTCCGAACTGACTTTTACTTCCGGTTCGCTAGTTTTTGTCACCATTTTAGAATTTGATTCCAATTCCACTTTTCGGTCGCTTTCTATGTTCACTATATTCTCAGTAGCCGGCATATTTTTTGGAATAACTTCCGATACGCTAGAACTATAAGAAAGTAATGAGTAAATGCTATAAGAGCTATCTGGCGACCACGGTAAAAGGAGTCTTATCATTAATACGATCCACAGCATATATTGCCACCGGGGGGTTAATTTATTTCTAAATAGAACTTTTATACATAAAATAAATCCGACTAATATGCTAGCCATAAGTGACGTTTCTATAAGCCAATCAAAAAAATGAGGAAGGTATACATTTATAAGCGTGTTTATCATTTTTATCGATCCTTCCTCTTATTCTCCTCTGTCTTCTCATCTAAAATGCGTTTTAATTCATTAATATCTTCTGAAGATAATTTCTCCTCTTTTAAGAAATTAACAAGTAATGGCTTAAACGCTGCACCGCAAAAACGTTTTAGTAAAGATTTCGTTTCCACTTGCAAATAATTATCTTGTGATACTAACGGGTAATAAGCGTACATACGCCCTTTATCTTGATGGTAAGAAACGGCTTCTTTTTGCACTAATCGATTAATTAATGTGCGGATTGTTTTCGGTTTCCAGTCCATTGCATCTTCCAGTTCTTCTATAATTTCATTCGCTGTTTGCGGAGAATTCGACCAAAGTACTTTCATAATTTCTAATTCCGCTTCAGATATTTTAGGTAATTGATTTGTCATCGTATGTTTCACTCCTAAGTATTACATTTGTAATCTATAATTAAGATTACAAATGTAATACTTAATTGTCAACCATATTTTAGAAAAATTAATTTCAGCTAAACCTTACTTCACAACAACAAAATTCCTCTTTTTCAAATAATCAAATAAAAAAACAAGAAAATCTTTACAATTAATAGTAATATAGAAAATAGACAAGTTTATCAAAACAGTGGAGGCTTTTTCAGTCATGATGCGTGCAC
The DNA here is from genome assembly GCF_039134555.1 of Bacillus sp. BR3(2024). NCBI lineage: Bacteria > Bacillati > Bacillota > Bacilli > Caryophanales > Bacillaceae > Bacillus > Bacillus sp. BR3(2024). The sequence continues at coordinate 1,044,730 of NZ_CP152433.1, read as the reverse complement.
TTCGTTTAAATATAAAGCAAGCTTTTTGTAGTCGTATTTCTTTAATTATGATGCTTAGTGGATTCGTTCTTATTTGCATTTATCACTATTATTATGTAATTCGTTATTTAGGAAACGCAGCAAATGGTCCTATATCAACAGATTTAAAATGGATTGGATTTCGCGACAATGAAATGGATGTTTATTTATTATTAATGCCAGTTATTGCGAGTTTCCCCTTTAGTACAAGTTACAATTCGGATAAGTCCGATGGTTTTAAACCGTTTGTGAGTAAGGGGATTTCTATATTTCCTTATTCAGTAGCGAAATATATCGTTACGTTTTTTTGCGGAGGATTTCTTTATACACTTCCATTCATCTTATCGTTATTATTTTGCAAATTAACCATTCCAGACGGAACACCTACGGTTGGTTCAGGCATCATAAATGCTGATGGAATGTTCGCAAACCTATATTTTGATGCGCCTCTCACTTACATTGCTGTATATATCGGAATTAATTTTTTATTTGCAGGTTTAATGGCCCTTTTAGGACTTGCTGCATCTGTATGGTCACAAAAAGACTATATGGCAATTCTCTTTCCATTTGCAGCCGCCTCCATTCCTTACGTCCTGCTAAATACAATACTTCCTTCAATAGGCGGAGCACCTTTTCATTTATATGATCCGAAACAACCATTGCAAGGCATGTCACCATATATTTTAATGACGCAATGTGCTTTCTTCCTTTTCGTTAGCTTACTTATGTATATACAAGGAGTAAAGCGGGATAGAAAAAAATATAAAAGAAGACTGCAAAAAAGAGAGCGGTGTAGAAAAGCGTTTCAAGTATAATAAAACCCTAATTTCCTTACTATATTGGAAATTAGGGTTTATTTACTATTCACTTATGGCGTACCTGCCACCCCCCATAAAATAACGACCGCTACAAAGTAAATCGCTTTAATACCTACAACTAAACATAATGAAACAATTGCATATTTACTTAATTCTCTTCTTGCACCTATTAAAGTGAAAATAACCGCCAAACTAAATGTTATATAAGAAGCTGCTGTATGTATTAAGTTATACGTAATATCTAGATTGCTTGTAAGTCCTGTTATATCAGCTACAAACTGAAGCATGATGATCGTACTAAAAAAAATTGCAAACTGATTCATTACCTTTCCATTTATTTGTAACTGCATTGTTGTCCCCCTTATTAAAAACTAAACATTCAATCAATTTTATCATTAGATTACAAAAAAAGGAATCATCTCTTTATACTATTCTATAACGATGCAAAAAAAGAACGCTTAGTCACCTAAGCGTTCCCCACTTTAAGAAGCCTTCTTCAAATCAATTTGAGCAAGTACTGGGTCGTGGTCACTTACACGTCCGTGTTCTTTCATAATGTTTGAGTTTAAGTGTACTGGGTCTACAATTGTGTGTGGTGCGATATTGTTTGTTACTAAAATATGATCTAACACTTGTGCATTTCCTTCGTGAATGTACGTGTAACGATTCTCTTTCGGCACTGTGTTTAACATATCTTTTAAGATTGTTCCCTCTAGTGTTTTTAGTGGTTTAGAGAATTCGAAATCGTTCATATCACCTAACACAACAACTGGTGCATTTGTATTCTTTTTCTGAATTCCTTGCACGAAATAATTTACTTCTTGTGCTAACTGAATTCGTTTGTCTTCACTCTTTAATACGAGCGGCTGCACTTTTCCAAATGGCGTTGCATCTCCTAGTTTTGAGTTTAAGTGATTTGCAACGACAACAATGTTTTGTCCTTGGAACGTAAATTCTGCCGCTAGCGGTTTACGTGTACTTTCAAACAATGGATTTTCGTCTCCAATACGAACAACATTCTTATCAAGTAACTTCGGTACCGTCGCTAATTTCACGCGTGATGGATTATAGAAGAAGCCGACGCGAATATTCGCTCCTGGTGCTCCTCCATCTTGATTATTGTTTGGAGCGATTTCTACATACTCATACTTCGGTCCACGAATTTCTAGAACTGCATCAATGATACGTTTTGCGCTTAATGACGCATCTGTTGTACCGTCATTAATTGATCCGTTATTATCTTGCATTTCCTCTACACCGATAATATCTGGCATTTTTAAATTGTATTTAATAGAATACGCTAACGCTTTTACTTTTTCATCTGTTGTTTCTTTTTTATTCGCCGAGAAGTTTTCAATGTTATATGTAGCAACCGTTAACTTATCAAGACGTGGCTGAATATTTGCCCCTACTTGCTTAAATCCACCATCCACTACAGCTGGCAGTTCTGTTATTGGCGAAATACGGAAAGAACCGTAATCATATCCTACTACCCCTGTTATATCTCCAGTAAAAGTATCTCCTACTTTTGCTACATAATCGCGAGGTACTTTTACAGAAAGGCGCTCTGGGTTTAATTGATTTTCATCTAATAGAGGTGTGCCATATTGTGTTACTATTTTATCTCCACCATTTTTTACTGTTACATATAAATTTCCGTTTTTCTGAGGTGTAATAATTTTTGGTGTTGGCATCGTAACACGCATACCTTCTATACTTTCATAGAAGTCGATTGCATCTTCATTTGGATCAAATAAACCAAATGCATCATTATCAATAATCTGGTCCGGGATTTTCACACCGTTTTCCCCAAGTACAATCGGTGCTGGCAAAGATTGATCTTTTGCGATTACAGCAACGCGGCTCGCTTTAATTTCAGTCGTCGTTAAGTCTGTTTCAAATCGCTCTGCATATCCTGGTCCAACATATTCTTCTACTACTCCATCAACTTGAATAAGATCTCCTACTGCTACATTCACATCTTTTTTATATACGTACATACCTTCTGAAGTAGCTGGATCATTATCTGGCTGATTATCTTCTATATAAAAGCCGTTTTTATCAAGCGCTGTGACAACGCCTTCCACATTGTTTACTTTCTTCCCGTTGTAAGGAGACATATGTGATTTCCCTTGAATGTCATGAATACGAACCTGTTCATTATTTACGATAATAAATGAAAATGTCGAAATTGCTGAAGGAGTAAGTCCTTCTTTTTCTGCGATTGCTTTCACTACACTATTTTCATTCACTATAATTTGTCCATTATAACGAACGCTTTTATTAGTAGGATTAGAGCCATCTAACGTATAGTAGATTGTTGCGCCTTCTGTATTCGTCGTTAATGTTACCGCTGTTCCTTTAGCAACTTCTCCACCGTTCGGTGAAGCTACTACATCGCTAACACGGTTTTGTCCTTCACCTTGAAACTTATAAGCTGTTACTGATTTTAGACCTGGGTTACTAAAATATAATTCAAGGGTCCCAGTCAAACTAACTTTCTTCCCGATATTTTCAGGGTGATCTTTTACATTCACTGCCGTTCTCACATCACCTTTCGGTAACTGAACGGGCATGATTTTGTCTGGATTCGTTTCGTTTGGCGAATCTGCAATTGCTACGTTTGTATCATCAAACTTAGCTGGATCCTTCGTATATTTAGAAGAACTTTGCGTATATCCAACAATATATCCTTCTACTATCCCCTTCGTTTTCCCTTGCTGCTTAAATACTTGAATTGCTTTTTCTACTGACATAGAAGCAGTTTCTTCTGCTTGCGCTAAAGTTCCAGTAAATGAAAGCAATAGCAAGAATGATAAAAAGACACTTAACAATTTCTTCACAGCCATTTTCCTCTCTCTATTTCATATTTTCTCAGCATTTCTATCATAACAAATGATTCGTTATATAGAACTATATTTCGACAAATTTTACAAAAGATTTATTTAATTTACAAGCTTTCAAACTATAATACAAAATAATAATTTTACACCTTCTACAAATACACTCTATAATGTTAGAGAGAGAAAACAGAAAATATCGACATTTAATTGGCATGTAAAATGGATTCATTTGAATAGGAGTGATTGGATGGAAGTGCAAACAGAAACATACCGCGCAGCTATGAATGGAACATTAGAACGTCATTTTTCAGATATGATTGCCGTTATACCAACTAGAATTACAATTGAGCAGTTAAAACAGCGACTAGAAACGATCGCTACTAAAGTTGATGATTTAAAAATTGTTTATAGTGATGAGACAAGCCTTATTGTTGAATTACATATGGGTGAAACAGTCATACCGTATGAACTGCATATTGATGAACCGAACGATCCAGAAGGATATAAAATGTACAATAGACAAGATGCTACAATCGTAGATCGTAATTTTGAAGATGCAGCTTTCGGCACTGAAATTTTCACTCGTACGCTATTTGTAGGCGATGTACTGGACTGCTTTTTCCAGCAGTTACAGTTCTTATGGAATCTCTCCCCAGATTTGTTATTTGTAATCGATTCAAGTGCAGCAATGAAAGTGATATCTAGAAGCTATATTGAATATCACGTTGAAAATGAATTATTACCTGACATTCCTGACTTATACGTTATTCATTCCGTTTATGAAGACGATAAAGACGGTGAGCCTACGCAATATTGGTTTCATACACATGGTCTTTTAAGAGCAGGCGTAACTGAAATAGAGTTAATTATTCCAAATCGCATTTCTTCCTACTACGGCATTAGCGATCTCTTTCAAACATTTGCTAATAATGCCGTTGAGAATGGACAAGTCCCTATGAATGAGCCTATCGTTATCGCGCATAGTCAGCAAGGTTCTATACATACAGTCGCTGTTCCGTGGGAAAAAGGATTATCTTATATAGGGCATAAAACGAGTATGGACCAATTATCTTCAATCGAAGATGAGGAAGTGAAACTACAACCAATAGATGCACAAAATACATTCTTAGGCGGAATGGATGCCCGAGATGAATACCATCAATCTCCATCCGTTCTCTTATTCAAATTTAATACTTCAGAAGAATATATTGAAAGTTTTTTCAAAGAACACGAGGAAGCTACAGGGCTCATGTTCTATAAAACAAATAGTGAAACCGATCGTATGGCTTACAATGCGAAAAATACTTTCGGGTATTTCAGCAACATTTTTCACATTGAACAATCAAATGAAGATTTTCGTTTCCTTGCTAAGTTTGGTGTCTCCTACGAAGAAGGAAAAAGTGAACATATGTGGTTTGAAATGCAAAACATTACGGAAGATTTCATTCAAGGAATACTCATTAATGAACCATATTTCATAGAAGATATGAGTGAAGGAAATAGTTATCATTTAGATTTTGATAACTTAACAGAGTGGGTTATTTATGCAGGAGATGCTGTTATAAAGCCAAATAACTTATATATGTTTATTGGCGAATAAGTATTTTATATAATAAACGAAACGCCTTCAATATGATTGAAGGCGTTTCTTATAATTTATTGTGCGATTAATTCAGCATCTATTACTTTCTCCAAATGAGATAATACACGCTTTGCAGCTTCCTCACCTTGATTAATACAGTCTGGAAGTCCAGCGCCAGCATAGGAGCTACCTGCCAAGTATATACCTGGCAACTCTTTCTCCATAAATGTTGTGAGCTGTTTCATTCGCTCGTTATGGCCTACTGTATATTGAGGCATCGCTTCTTTCCAGCGACTTACGATTGTAAACTCTGGATCCTCTGTAATATCCATCGTCTTCTTTAAATCTTCTAGTACGAGCTGAACGAGTTCTTCTTCAGTTTGTTCTACAACCGCTTCATCACCAGCACGTCCAACGTAGCAACGAAGGAGTGTTTTTCCTTCTGGCGTTGTATGCGGCCATTTTTTATGCGTCCACGTACATGCTGTAATGGTGTAATCGCTATTTCGTGATACGACAAATCCTGTACCATTAATATCGCGCTGGATTGCAGACTTTTGGAAAGCAAGTGCCACATTCGCAACGGATGTGGATGGAATATTACGGAAGAAACGAAACTGCTTGTACTGAGCAAACATGGACGGCAATACTTTATGCGAAGTTGCCACTACGATGGCGTCCGCTTCTATTTCTTTTCCGTTACTAAGAGTAATTGTATAACCATCACCCTGTTTTGCAACTTTTTCAATGCGAGTTCCCTTTATTATCGTACCTTCATGCATCTTTGCTTCGAGAGATTTTACGATAGATTCTAAACCTGTTTTCACTGTTTGGAACATTCCCTTTTTCGGTTCAGCTTTCTCTTCTTTCGGAGCGAGCGTACGCATACCGAGTGAAATACTGCGATGTTTCTGCTCAATCTGATACATTTGCGGGAATGTTGACATTAAGCTCATTTCATCAATATCCCCTGCATAAATACCCGATAGTAACGGTTCTATTAAGTTTTCAACCACTTCGTTTCCAAGACGATGTCTGAAAAATTGTCCGAGTGATTGGTCAGATACTGGCTTTGACCTCGGCATTAATAGATCAAAACCAGCTCTTAGTTTACCAATTGGGGAGAACAGCCCGGAAAATAGAAACGGCGTAATTTGCGTTGGAATTCCCATCATTGATCCATTCGGCATTTTATGTAACCGATTGTTTACGAGGATAAATGATTGACCGGCTTGATTATTTACAAGTTCATCGCCAAGACCTAATTCTTTCACTAATCTAGCTGCACTTTCTTTTCGTGCTAAGAAAGAATCCGGTCCGCGCTCAATTGTAAATCCATCTTTTCGAACGGTTTGAATTTTTCCGCCAAGTTTACCCGATGCTTCTATAAGTAATGTATCAATCGGCAAGTTTTTTTCATGAATATTTTTTTGTAAGTTATACATTGCTGTTAATCCAGTGATGCCTCCGCCGACGATCACAACTTTTTTCCTCAAGCAGGCTCCCCCTTTCTTCTTACAGTACAGATTCTTTTTTCTTTAATACAACATCTGTTAAACAATCAATAAATGCGTCCGATGCATTTGGCATTTCTGGACGATAATATTTCGCACCAATTTCATCCGTTACAACTTTACACTCAAAGTCGTTGTCATATAAAACTTCTAAATGTTCCGCAACAAATCCAACTGGTGCATATACGAATGAAGTATAACCGTGCTTTTCATTTAGTTCTCTCGTTAAATCTTGTACATCTGGACCAATCCAAGGATCTGGTGTGTTTCCTGCACTTTGCCAGCCTACTGCATAGTTTGCTACTTCAGCTCCGCGCGCGATATAATCCGCTGTTTCATTTAATTGATCTGGATATGGATCGCCCATTGCAATAATTTTCTCTGGTAAGCTATGTGCAGATACGATTAATACTGCTTTTTCACGCTCTGCATCTGACATACCGTTATATATACCTTTCACTGCATCAACCCAGTACTGGATGAATTTCGGCTCTTTATACCAGCTATCAATGCCGTGAATTGTTAAGTTTCCAAGTTTCTCAGCTTCTTCTTGTGCTCGTCCAACGTATGATTTCACGCTAAACGTAGAATAGTGAGGTGCAAGAACAAGTGCGATTGCATCTTGTATTCCGTCGTTATGCATATCTTTCACCGCATCTTCAATAAACGGTTCAATATGTTTTAAACCAAGATACATATGGTACTCTACTTCATCTTGTACTTCATTTAAACGCTGTTCTAACTTCTTAGCTTGCTCTAATGTAATAGTAGCTAAAGGAGAAATACCACCAATTGCACGGTAACGCTCTGTTAAATCTTCCAGCATTTCAGGACTTGGCTTTCTTCCTCTACGAATATGTGTATAGTAACGTTCAATATCTTCTTCTTTATATGGCGTTCCGTATGCCATTACAAGCAAACCAATTTTCTTTTTCATACAGCAATTCTCCTTTACTTCGCTAACTGCCCTTTAGAGTATTCATGAATAAATGTAGTTAAACGTTTTAATGTATCCGGATTTACTTCTGGGAATACACCGTGACCTAAGTTAAAGATATAACCCGGCTGTTTCATCCCTTGATCTAAAATACCTTTTACATGTTCTTCAATAACAGACCATGGTGCAAGTAAGAATGAAGGGTCCATATTACCTTGTACCGCCTTATGAACGCCACGTGCACGTGCTTCTTCAATCGGTAAGCGCCAGTCTAAGCCGACTACATCAAGCGGTAAGTCGTGCCACTCATTCACTAAGTGTGCAGCTCCTACGCCGTGCATAATCATCGGTACACCCATCTTACGAACTTCTGCAAAAATACGCTCCATTGCTGGTTTAATAAATACGCGATAATCTGCTACATTTACTGTTCCAACCCAAGAATCGAAAATTTGAACTGCTTTTGCTCCTGCGTTTATTTGCGCTTTTAAATATGTAATAACCATATCTGCTAGTTTATCCATTAAAGCGAACCAAGCTTTTGGCTCTGCATACATGAACGCTTTCGTATTATGGTAGTTACGAGATGGACCGCCTTCAATCATATAGCTCGCTAATGTAAATGGAGCTCCTGAAAAACCGATTAACGGTACGTCTAACATTTCTGTCGTTAATAAACGAATTGTATCTAGTATGTACGGTACGTCATCTTCTGGATTGATTTCCCCTAGTTTTTCTACGTCTTGTAAAGAACGGATTGGATTATCAATAACTGGGCCAATACCTGATTTAATTTCTACATCCACACCAATTGCAGGTAGTGGTGACATAATATCTTTATAAAGAATTGCTGCGTCTACGTTATATTGATCAACCGGCAATTTTGTAACGTAAGCACATAACTCTGGATTATGTGTAATTTCAAATAAAGAATACTTTTCTTTAATCTTTCTATATTCCGGCTGTGAACGACCTGCTTGACGCATATACCATGCTGGTACATAATCGGTACGTTCCCCCCTACATGCTTTTAAAAATGTCTCATTTATAGTTCTTACCAAGACCCTTGCTCCCTTCCTTACCAATGCTTCGAATACGTTCGATATTTATCTTTTTTTACTATACAGCTTGTAAAAACAAAATGCATAATATTATGTACGTTGTTCATTAAATTGACACAAACATTCTTAAAAACGCTTACTATTTTCACAACATTCTTATTATAACACAGAGAAAAACTATGGTTTAGCTACTTTTGACTTTTCTCCTTCACGATTCGTTTGTGTATTATATGGTACAACGTAAAAGCTCGGTTTTGAAAATATGTTAACGAACTTTTCCTCATATTCCCCAGCACCATTTACAGTGCTAACATGTGTATGAATTCCGTTCTCCACTCTATAGATTCGGTACATAATTCTGTTATCTGGAAGTGGCGTCCAACTTAATTTTGCTTTAAATAAACCGAAAGGGCTAAATGATAGTTTCATTTTTACATCTTCAATTTTGCGCAGTCGAATCGGAGCGCCGATTGTTTCCACACCTTCAGGCTTCATAAACTTCTCTTTATGTTCTACATTAGCCTTCGTTAAAATTTTCTTAAACAATTTTGTCGCAGATGCACTTTCTCCTTGCAACTGATGCTCCTTATCCGTACGGTCATAACCAATCCAAACAGCGCCTACTAAGTTAGGTGTATAGCCGACGAACCACATATCTCTTGCTCCCTTATCGTCATTTGGCAATGAAGTTGTACCCGTTTTTCCAGCTAACGCACCGTTATATACACCAGCTCTCGCTGTTCCTTCCTTCACAACTCCTTCTAACATTTTCGTCATATACCATGCTGTCTGCTTCGAGAAGATTTTCGTCTCTACTTTTGGAGATTCCCCAATGACTGCACCGTGTCTATTTAATACTTTATCAATAACGTGCGGCTCAATAATATTTCCATTTGCTAAAAATGAACGATACATTTTTACAAGATCAAATGTTGAAACGCCATTTTTTAGTCCCCCAAGCGCTGTACTTAAACCAGCATCTGCAATATGGACATTTCCTTTTTCTAAATATTGCTTTCCTTCTTCTACCCCTAACTCATTTAATAAAGAAACTGCCGGTACGTTTGCCGACTCTAAAATCGCATCATACATCGTCATTTCTTTTGAATACTCATGATTATAATTTCGAGGTTCATACCCTTCAAAAGAATTTCTTTCATTCGTTAATAAAGAATACGGATTATACTTTTTCGTTTCTAGTGCTGGTGCATAAACGATAAGTGGTTTTAAAACAGATCCGGGCTGCCTTTTGGCAAAAACACGATTAAATCCTCTCGGGACGTACTTTCTTCCCCCAATCGCCGCTTTAATCCCTCCCGTACGATTATCCATTAATAAGAAAGCACCTTGCGCCCCTTCTTCTTTCCCAGGAAAATTCCTTGCATCTTGAAACTGGTTATATGCTACCTTTTGAATCTTTTCATCCATAGGTACGACAAACGTATATCCTCCGCGAAGTACTTCTTGATGAGACAACCCGTATAAACGAGCGGCTTCATCTATGACCATATCAATATACGGCATATATGCAAGCTCATTCTCATCTAAATTTTTATATAGAGCAATTGTCTTCCCTTGATAACGAACGCTTTCTTCTGCAGTCAAATAGCCTTGTTTATGCATAAGTGACAATACTAGATCGCGGCGTTCCTTACTCTTCTCTGCAGAATAGTACGGTGAATATCCGTTTGGTGACTTCGGAAGGCCTGCAAGCATTGCCCCTTCCTCTACTGTTAAATCCTCAACATTTTTATTAAAATACAACTTTGCTGCCGCTTGAATCCCGTAAGCCCCATGACCAAAATAAATATGATTCATATACATTTCAAGAATTTGTTGCTTCGTATATTTTTGCTCTAATTGAAGAGAAATTGCGACTTCCTTCAATTTGCGCGTAAATGTTTTTTCACGAGTTAAAAAGACGTTTTTAGCGAGTTGCTGCGTAATGGTACTACCGCCCTCTACCTTCTCTCTAGCTAACGTATCTTTATAAAGAGCACGGAATATAGACGGATAATCAATCCCTTGATGCTCATAAAAACGAGAATCTTCCACCGCAACAAACGCCTGCTGCACATACTTCGGAATTTGCTCGATCGGTACGAGGTCTCTATTTTCTACGTATAATTTCGTAATTTCTTTCCCTTTCTGGTCAACGATACGTGATGAAGAGTGGAAAACGAGCTGCTTTTCATCCATCATATAGCCACCAGCTAACACGATAAGTTTATAGAGTACAATCGCTACTACGAACGTTGCGACGCCGCCTAATAAAGTCCACTTTACTTTCTTCATACATCGTCCTTCTTTCCAAATGATGGTACATTTATTATTTGAAAAAGAAGTATCTTTATGTATATAATCTTCGAAGTTTTTTAAGAGAGTTGATATAATAGAAACAAACTAGTAAGGGGGCATTAAAATGAAGGCTATTATTTCATACGAAACACCTCTAGAACAAGCACATTTCACTGCAAAAAATGATGAAAAAAATATGTTTTATAAAGAAAATACAGAAGAATCTGTAGAAGGTTCACTTCAGTATGACGTACTAGATGCTGTCGGCGAATTTAAAGGACAACCTGGCTATATCGTTTGTAACAACATTTCTGTAACAGACGAAGGTCGCCCTGTATTTGAAAACCGCTTTAAAAACCGCGCAGGCCTTATCGAAAACGAACCAGGATTCCAAGCGATCCGTGTTCTACGCCCATTAAGTAACGATACATATGTCATCTTAACGATGTGGGAAACAGAGCAAAACTTTAAAGACTGGACAGAATCACGTTCATTCGAAAACGCTCATAAAAAACGTCCCACGCAAGCAGAAGGACAAGCACAGGCGCATCCACATGCGGAACAGCAAAAGAGTATTTTCTCTCGCCCTTCTTTTGTGACTACTTTTGATGTGTTAGTTTAATTTTTTTGAGTTTGGAGTTCGGAAACCGCGGTATGTGAAATTATATCGGCGATTTTTCGAATTTATCGGCGCAACTCGAATTATATCAGCGTTTTTCTGAATTTATCGGCGCAACTCGAATTATATCAGCGTTTCTTCGAATTTATCAGCGCAACTCAAATTATATCAGCGTTTTTCTGAATTTATCGGCGCAACTCGAATTATATCAGCGTTTCTTCGAATATATCGACTTATCGACAAATCATGACACAAAAAGGAAACACCATTACACACCGGTGTTTCCTTTTTCTTTGTACCAATTATATATACGAAGTGAATCTTTTTTTCTCATATGCTTTACTTCATAACCCCGCCCCGCTACCGCTACAAGAGTTGTACATAATTCATCCTTTCTTTGAAAATACGATTGATTATAACCTACTGCTTGAACATGTCTTCTTCGCATTATTCCTGTATATTTCGAAAAATTACGATATACAACCGTTAGTTGATTTTCTCTTAATTCATAACCGCCACTTTTATATCTAGCATACGCAAGTAACGAAAACACGATAAATAACGGTAAAATAAAAAATAACGCAATATATTGTTTTAAATATATACTCACGCTAGCAATTAGAACTGTGAGTATGATACTTATTAACCAGCCCATAATGAAATAACGACGCAACGCTGTTTTTGGTAAGTGAGCGATCTCCGCTTCAATTTCATAAGGTAACTCTAAATATGTGAGCAGGTGCTGTACATCTTTTTTCTTCATAAAAGGATGCAGCATCACTTCATTACTTGCTGCTCCAATACTGTGAATTGCTTCCACTTCAACAGCGCAATAACCAAATGGCTGGCGAAGCATACATTCTTTTACAGTAATCGCTTGAATTCGGTGCAATTTTAAGACAAACTCTTTCTTTTCAAATAACCCTTGAACGATACGAATTTCTTCCCCTTTTCGCTCAATTTTAAAGTTTGCATATTTCAACACATATCCAGCCGTGGAAATAATCCATGAAATTGCCATTAAAATTAATGCTATTACAATTAGTTTATAAACACCGTTTCCCATCACATACGCTTCTACTTTACTTGTGAATCCTTCAGGAAGAACAAAATCAAACTTTGTGTAAAGAAGTACCAGTCCAGAAAACACTAGTCCGAACCGACCAGATGTAATCGCTGCTGCTAAAACCTCTTTCGCTGTTAACTGATAAACCGTCTTGCTTTCTTCCTCTTCTATTTCTTCTTTTACAGTAGTTTCTTTCTTATGTAATAAAGAGATTAAATGTTTTGCCTCGTCTTCTTTAATACCAGCCAACATCACTTCTGGTTCACTACCACCACCCGCTACTTCTATATTTAACTTCATAAGCCCAAGCATCTGATAAATGACATTAGAAGACGTACTAACATTTTGCACACGTTCTTTATTTAAATAACTTTCCTTCTTTACAAAAACACCGTGCTTTATATGTAAAATATTATTCTCAATCCAGTACACTTTAAAATACCATTTAATTGCTGAAAAAATAGCCATGATGAATAAAACAACTAGAAGGAAAAGATAAAATAAATACCAAGGTTCCACTTGTTCATCAGGTTTAAATAAAACAAGAATAATAAGTGGCAACAAACTCGCAACTCTAATACCTAACAATATCGTAATCGGATGTTGCCTCTTATACATCCTTATCACTCACTTTCGCAAGTTCTCCAATTTGTCTTTTTAGCTGTTCTGCTTCTTCTTTCGTTAAACCTGGAATACTATGAGAAGTTGCGGCTGTTGAAATGTGTAATTCTGCTAAATTATACTTTCTCATGATCGGCCCTTGCTCAATCGTTACGTGCTGCACACGGATCATCGGAATAAGTACGCGTTTTACAACGAACATTCCCTTTTGAATCTCAATCTCTTCTTCATTTAATCTGTAACTATAATAGCGCTGACGTAAATTTGGAAACACAAAATAATCAAGTGGAATAAATGTAATAGCTCCTGTTACTAATAGTCCAAACAACCAGCCCCACCAGTTAAAGTTAATCATAAAAAAGAAATACGCAATTACGACTGTTAGTATAACTGCCGTCCCAATTAAAGCGTGAATTCGCCACACTTTCAGCATATTAGAATGAATCTCCCTTTCTAACGGCTGCATCTCATCACTCCAATTCTATGAATTTATTACTTATATATTATCAAAAAATAAGATTTCATATACATTTTTGTAAATTTATAGTCAAATAAAAATATATGAATCAAAAGCATATTAAAGAAAAACATACCTCAGTTTTGAAAATTATATATTATAAATATGAATTATATTGAACTAAAATAAACCTTACATGATTCATGTAAGGTTTATCGTTTTATACACAATATATTTCATTATTGTTGAGATATACTAGCATCGCTTTCAATTCGCTTTTCTTTTTGGCTCAGTTTTTTATCTTTAGATTTTTTTAATGTTAAAGTCATACCAATAAAAATAAAAAGAATTCCTGTTATTTGCATTAAAGTTGGACGGAATCCAGTAAGTACAGTATCTAATAATATTGCCACTGCCGGATCCAAAAAAACTAATATTGAGATTGTTTTTGTAGATAAATAGCGTAAACTATCAAAAAACAGATAATATACTATCCCTGTGTGAATAAAACCAGTAGCTATAATATATGTCCAATTACTTTGAGTGAGGCCACTAAAAGCATCTAAATCTATAAATGGTATTAAAAGAAATATCCCCAAGAATGTTTGTAAAAATGTCATTGCATACGCACTCATTTTGTTAATCCCTTTACCAAATAAAGTTGTAAATGCATAAAAGAGAGCTGCAAGAAATCCCCATATCATACCTGAAGACATTAATGAACCGACAGAGAAACTTCCATCGATACCAGCAATTAATAAAGCTCCTGCAAAACACACAACTATTGAAATGATAGATATTAATGTTAATTTTTCTTTAAAGACGATACTTCCAATTAACAGTACAATTACTGGTGCAAGATGATAAACCGAGATAGCAATTGTAACTGACATATTTTCAAAGGCTTTAAATAAGAAAACCCAATTAAATACTAAGAAAAAGCCACATATTAAAACTTGAATAACTTCTTTTCGTTCCCATTTATCTTGTTTATATTGCCCTGTAAGCAACCAGCATACACTTAAAAATATTGTCGCAAAAATACACCTTACAAACACTAATTCAAACGAAGGTAAGTTTGTTTGAACTGAAAAAAATCCAACTGATCCAAAGATAACCATTGATGCTATCATCTTTAAAGCCGGTACCGTTTTCTCTTGCTTAAAACTTTTTTGAAGCAAATTAATCCCCCTCCAATAAAAACTCGGTTTATAGTGAGAAAAACACCAGCCTAAAAAAGGACAGGTGCTTTTCCTCAAAAACACTCAATTATAAATTTTTCCCAACAGTCCAACCACCATCAATTACAAAATTAGAACCAGTAATAAAGCGGGCCTGATCAGAAATCAAGTACTCAATACATGAAACAATATCCTGCGGCACCCCCCAAGTATCTAAAGATTGATTACTTTTTATCATAGACATCAAGGCTGTATTACTAAAGTATTCTTCTGTAAGTTCAGTTCTAATAACACCGGGAGAAATGCTATTCACCCTTATATTTTGCTTCCCAAATTCCATAGCCATCTGTTTAGTCAATCCGATTAAAGCATGCTTTGATGCAACATAAGCAGCTCGCTCTGGTTCAGCCATTAATCCAGAAACCGATGCTATATTCACAATACAACCTTTTATTTTCGATTCACACCATCGCTTAGCTACTTCCCTAGAAAGGATAAATGGGGCTACTAAATTTACATCAATTACTTTTTTAAACATATCATCGGATAAATGTAAAACAGGTGTTATCTCTCGAATACCAGCTGCATTTATTAATATATCAGGAGAAAGCTTTTCTAAATCTAATTGAGTAAAAAGATTATGAATCGCTTCGCTATTACTTAAATCAATTTGCACTACTTTCAAAGGCATATCTGTTTTCATATAATCTATTAAATTATTATTATTAATATCAAGCGCTATTACATGAAATGATTTTTCTAAAAAGTATTTTATACAAGCATGACCTATACCGCTATTGGCTCCAGAAATCATAATTATTTTATTCTCTCTCATTTTGTCTCCTTATAAGAAAATGTTACTAATAAAATATCACGAAAAGCCTCCGTACTACATTCTGTTCCAAGTGGCGTTACGGCATGGAAGACCTTTTGTCCAAATACTAAAGTTTCTAAAGGCTCCTTCAAACTTATAAACTGATTAATTTCCCGAGGAGAATTAGCTATTAAATTATCTCCACCAATAGCTGTATTACTTAAATTCATAAGGTGTAAAAACACTACTGGTTCATCATCTTTATGTAACCAAATAGGTGAACTAAAAGATGGTCTTTCTTTAGTAGCTTTATATCTTACTTGATGTAAACCTATAATTAAGTCTTTACTTGTATCTATTATATTTGTTTTAAATGCAAATTCAGTATCGAAGCGCACGATATTTTGAATTAAAGGATTACATAAAAAGCTATCATTTATGCTATTGAACTGTCTAACTTTCCCGCCATCGTCATAGTTATATTCTTTAGATTGGAAGTAATCATTACTATTATCTAAAATATAATCTGGTGAATCAACATACTTTATATACCTTGAATAAGATCTAGCACGGCATTCACCGTATGCATCATCTTCCAAATTATAATAATCTAACTGTGCTTGTGTTAATAGACGATGATTCTCTTCCTCTTGTAAAAAGATTTCATTTGAGATTTCAAGGAATCCTTTAGATTCAAATTCATGTACCTTTTCTTCTATGCTAAAGCCACTCATTTTACTAAGAACAAACGTCATTATAAAAACCTCCACACTATTGTATTTTTCTATCTCACCCTATGTTAGAAATGCAATAAGTAACCGAGATTCTTGCTTAATAAAATTAAAAATTATGATATTCAATTAATACACCAAATGAAATATACGTAATTCATTAAAATTATTTATTAAGCAATATTATATATCCTTTCGGGTATTTTTTCTAATTATCTGAAGATTTATCAAAATTAGTCTTAATATTCAAAAATAAAGAAATAGATTTTTCAGAAAGATAAAACTGCGCGTATTGCAATTATTTATGTATATAACTTTTTTAAAAATTATATTTTAAATATAGCTAGTTTTTTATAAATTTTTTGATATAATTACATACGGGAAAAGGGAAGAACTTTGTCTTCCCTTGTGTTTTTATTTGCATCTAGTACTTTTGCTAGATGCTTTTTTTATGCTAAAAAAGGTATCCTCAAATACTTTGAGGATACCTTTTCACCTTTATTATCTCTGCTGTTTTCTACCTAATATGAGTAATCCAAAACTCATCATTACAAGAAGTGCTCCCATATATGGTTCCACAGGCATTTTCTGCCCTGTCTTCGGTAATTCTTTTTCAGGTTTCTCTGGATTCGGTGTCCCAGGCTTTTCTGGATCTGGTGTCCCAGGTTTTTCTGGATTTGGTGTTCCAGGCTTTTCTGGATTCGGTGTTCCAGGTTTCTCCGGATTCGGTGTTCCAGGCTTTTCTGGATTCGGTGTTCCAGGTTTCTCCGGATTCGGTGTTCCAGGCTTTTCTGGATCTGGTGTTCCAGGTTTTTCTGGATCTGGTGTTTCTGGGCCTGGTGGCGCTAAATGATTCAATTTGTTTAATACTTCTAATTGAACTGCATTTATCATTCCATTTGTAATTTCAAATGGAATTGGATTAGTTAATTTTTCATATCCTTTTGGTGCTTCTACTTCTACTAGTGTGTAGTTACCTACAGATAAATCTGTGATTTTTACCTTTCCATCTTTATCTGTTGTTACTTTCACTACTACTTTTCCCTTTTCATCATGAACCTCAAACACAGCTCCTGATAAGACTTCCTTGCTTTCAGCGGCCATTTTTGTAATCTCCACTGAACCTTTGTCTAACTGTTCATTCTCTACTTGCAATGATAAGACTTTCGTCATACCTTTTGTAATTTCGAATGAAACTGGCTTTTCTAGTGGTTTGTAGCCTGCTGGTGTTTCTACTTCTACTAACTCATACTTTCCAATAGATAAATCTGAAATGTCTGCTTTTCCTTCTTTATCCGTTGTTACTTTCGCAACTACTTTGCCTTTTGAGTCACGTACTTCAAATACAACATTTTCTAATGGTGCTTTACTGTCTTTATCTATTTTTGTGATTTCTACATTCCCCGTATCTACCATTTCATTTTCTACAGTGAACGCTAAAGATTTTGTCATACCTTTTGTAATTTCAAATAGTACAGGCTTTTCTAATTTTTTGTAGCCTGGTAAACTCTCTACTTCTACTAACTTGTACTTTCCTACTGATAAATCTGCAACTGTTGCTTTTCCAGCTTTATCTGTCGTTACTTTCGTTACTACCTTGCCTTTGTCGTCTTGAACTTCAAAGACTACACCTGCTAACGGTGCCTTATTATCTTTATCTATTTTTGTAATTTCTACATTTCCCGTATCTACCATTTCATTTTCTATGTTTAATGATAGAACTTCTGTCATACCCTTTTTAATTTCGAATGATACTGGCTCTGTTAGTTTTTTGTAGCCTGGTAAGCTCTCTTTCTCTACTAATTTGTACTTTCCTACAGATAAGTCTGAGATTTTTGCTTTACCATTTTTATCTGTTTTTACTTCCGTTACTACTTTTCCTTGTTCGTCTTGCACTTCGAAGACTACGTCTTCTAATACTTTTTGACTATCTTTATCTACTTTTGTAATTTCTACTGAACCTTTATCTACTAGTTCATTCTCTACTTTTAGTGATAAGACTTCTGTCATACCTTTTTTGATTTCGAATGATACTGGTTTCGCTAGTTTTTTATATCCTGGTAAGCTCTCTACCTCTACTAGCTTATATTTTCCTACTGATAAATCAGCAATCTTTGCTTTTCCTTCTTTATCTGTCGTTACTTTTGTTACTACTTTGCCTTTTTCATCTTGTACTTCGAAGACTACGCCTTCTAATACTTTTTGACTATCTTTATCTACTTTTGTGATTTCTACATTTCCCTTGTCTAACTGTTCATTCTCTACTTTTAATGATAAGACTTCTGTCATACCTTTTTTGATTTCGAATGATACTGGCTCTGTTAATTGTTTGTAACCTGGTAAGCTTTCTTTCTCTACTAATTTGTACTTTCCTACAGATAAGTCTGAGATTTTTGCTTTTCCTTCTTTATCTGTCGTTACTTCTGTTACTACTTTTCCTTGTTCGTCTTGTACTTCGAAGACTACACCTGCTAATGCTTTTTGATTATCTTTATCTACTTTTGTGATTTCTACATTTCCCTTGTCTAACATTTCGTTTTCTACTGTTAAAGCAAGAGATTTTGTCATGCCTTTTTCAATTTGGAAAGTAATCGGATCTACTAATTGTTTATATCCTTTTGGTGCTTTTACTTCTACTAACTTGTATGTGCCGACTGATAAATTAGTAACTTGTACTTGTCCTTTTTTATCTGTCGTTATTTTAGCGACTACTTGCCCTGCTTCATCTTGAATTTCAAAGACTGCATCAGCTAAAGCATCTTTATTTTCTTTATCTACTTTTGTAATTTCTACATTTCCTGTATCCACTAATTCATTTTCTACTGTTAGCTTTAGCGCTGTTACTCTACCCTTTTCAATTTCAAATGAAATTGGCTTTTCTAGTGGTTTGTATCCTGCCGGTGTTTCTACTTCTACCAACTCATACTTCCCGATAGATAAATCTGAAACGTTTGCTTTTCCTTCTTTATCCGTTGTTACTTTCGCAACTACTTTTCCTTTTAAATCACGTACTTCAAATACAACATTTTCTAATGGTGCTTTACTATCTTTATCTATTTTTGTTATCTCGACATTCCCTGTATCCACCATTTCATTTTCTACTTTTAATGATAGGACTTCGGTCATGCCTTTTTTGATTTCAAATGATATTGGTTTTTCTAATTTTTTATAACCAGGTAAACTTTCTACCTCTACTAATTCATACTTTCCTACAAGTAAATCTGAAACATTTGCTTTTCCATCTTTATCTGTCGTTACTTTTGTAACTTCATTACCCTTTTCATCTTGGACGATGAATGTTACTCCCGCTAACGGTGCTTTATTATCTTTATCTATCTTTGTTATCTCTATATTTCCCGTATCTACCATTTCATTTTCTATTTTTAATGATAGAACTTCGGTCATGCCTTTTTTGATTTCAAATGATACTGGATCTGTTAGTTTCTTATAGCCTGGTAAACTTTCTTTCTCTACTAATTTGTACTTTCCTACTGATAGATCTGAGATTTTTGCTTTACCATCTTTATCTGTTTTTACTTCCTTTACTACTGTTCCAGCTTCATCTTGCACTTCAAAAACTACGCCTTTTAATGCTTTTTTGCTGTCTTTATCTATTTTTGTAATTTCTACTGAACCTTTATCTAACTGTTCATTTTCTACTTTCACCGATAGGACTGTTGTCATACCTTTTTTTATTTCGAATGATACTGAATCTGTTAGCTTTTTGTAGCCTGGTAAACTTTTCCTCTCTACTAATTTGTACTTCCCTACTGATAAATCAGAGATTTTTGCTTTACCATCTTTATCTGTTTTTACTTCTGTTACTACTTTTCCTTGCTCATCTTGCACTTCGAAGACTACGCCTTCTAATACTTTTTGACTATCTTTATCTATTTTTGTAATTTCTACTGAGCCTTTGTCTAACTGCTCGTTTTCTACTTTTATTGCTAAAGCTTTTGTCATACCTTTTTTTATTTCAAATGGTACTGGTTCTGTTAGCTTTTTATAACCTGGTAAGCTTTTCGTCTCTACTAATTTGTACTTTCCTACTGATAGATCTGAAACATTTGCTTTTCCATCTTTATCTGTTACTACTTTTCTTACTACTTCATCTTTCTCATCTTGGACTTCAAATTCGACACCCGCTAATACTGCTCCGTTTTCTTTGTCCACTTTTGTAATTTCTATATTACCTTTGTCTACCATTGCATTTTCCACTTGCATTGGGAATATGCCGTCCCCTGTTACACTTACTTCGAACTCTGTTTCTTTTAATTGGTAGCCTTCAGGCGCTTTCGTTTCTTTTAAAATATATTTTCCTAGTGCTAACGGTTTAGAGATTGCCTTACCATCTTTATCTGTAACAATATGTTCGACTACTACACCGTCTTTTACTATATCAAACTCTGCATTTGCTAATGGTTTTTCACCATTTTCCGAATCAATTTTCTTTATTTCAATTTGACCCTTTTGCACAGTATTTTTAATTTCAATTGTTTTTGTTTCTCCAGCTTGAAGTGTAACCTCTACTGGGCTTGTTAATTTTTGATATCCTTCTGGTGCTACTGTTTCATAAACTTTATACGTCCCAGGAGCTAAAGTTTGAGGTACTGAAAAACCTTTTTCGTCCGTTGTCAGTTTTGCAACAACTTCATTTGCACTATTTCGAACTTCAAATTCGGCACCTTTTAACCCTTTGTGATTCTCAGAATCTATTTTATGAAGCGATACTGTACCATCTTTTGGAGCTTCAGGCGGTGTAATAGTTACTTCTTTTGATGTTAATGTTTTATCATCAAAATGTAATTCCGCTTTATTAGGAATCTTCTTATCTACGTAAGAAGATAAGTCTGCATTATTTTTAATTTTCGCCTTGATACTAAGATTAATTATCTGGTCTTCATATGACTTATAATCAAAATTCTCACCAAACGTAAATGTTACTTCACTTCTTTGTTTATCTATATTTAACGTCCCTTTAGAAGTAATATCTTGGCCATTTTTATCATACACTTTTGCCTCTAATACTTCTAAAACATCTTCTAAATCATCACTAATTACCATAGATGTGTATTTAGGAGGATCGTTCGGTATATGTGTACCAACTTGGTATTGAATAACTTGATCCATTTGTGTTAGCTGCTCATTCTCTACAAGCTTGCCATTCTCATCAACTATATTTTTTTCAATGCTAGGTGGATTATTGTCACCTGAACCGGATCCTCCCCCACCACTCACAAATACTTGTCCTACTTTTTCTTCAGTTTTAATATTTTTACCTTCTAATTTCACAGTATTTTTATGAGGTTTTGCAGCAGGATTTGTAACCTTTGTTTTATATCTTACAATATAGCCTTTTGAACTGTCTGGAAATTCAATTGTAAATCCAGTCTTTGTTGCATTTATTTTAATGTTAGATAAATTTGCTGGCTTAATATTTGTTGGTGCATAACCATCTTCAAATACAGCCTCTTCTAATACTACGCTGTCTGTAATTAACTCATGCCCAGGTCCTAATGTATCTGTTAATTTAAGATCTTGCATTTCTGTTCCAGTTGCATTTACATATACAAGCCAATCAGCAATAGACGGATCTTCTTGATTATAAGAACCCCATTTCAATAGATTTTCCGTATTGGGTTGTGGCTTCGGTCTCTCTGTCGTATTACTTACATTTACTTCTTTATTTACGATTTGACCATCAACGTTAAATTCTAATGGAATTTCTTTAACACCATCATATGCTTCTAGACCAAAGTAGAATTCTACGAATAAAGAACCTTTAATGTTGTTCTTTCCTTCTACGTAATCACCCATAGTACACGTTAATAGACCCTTTTTCATCTCACATGTACCAACTGTTTTTCCTTCAGCATCTTTTAAAGGAAAACTCATATTCATAAGGTCTTTTCGAAACTCTTTTGGCATATCAATTGTGAATTGATCTCCACTTTTTATTTTTTCTTTAGCTGACCACTTCACTTCTACTTTCATACCATCTGAGGCTTGATATGGTTCAGATGTCGTGCCATCAGTACGGGAAATATTAATTTCGTCCACTGGACTTTTCATCACAGCAGCTTGAATAACTGGAGCCCACACATTCAGCACTGAAAATAATACTAGAAAAACTAATGAAACCATTGAAATATGTCTTTTAGTACTTTTCATTTGCATAGTTCCCTCCTAAATTTTTATATTTATATAACAAAAAAAGATCGTCCGGTTGCATCAAAAATGTGCAACCAGACGATCTTAGTAACCAATATGTATTACCGTAGACTCTAAGCTTTGCGGCCTATCCTTTCGAATAGTGTGCTAAAAATATCTTTTATTCTTTTTTTGTTTCATTTTCCTCTTAAACCAAATATTACTATACCGTCTGGACGGTTATAATTCAATACTCTATAAAATTGTTCTATTTTTCTAATAAAAAAAATAATTCACCACTACATTAAAGAAGCAATGGTGAATTATTTTCTCATTATATAGTTCGTATATTCTATTTATATGAATTACTAATAAGAGCTTGAATCACTTTTTCTCTTAACTCGGGGCTTAGTCTTCCAACCCCTAAATATTCCGAATACCATAATCCATCTGCTGCTAATCTAATAATTGTTGCACAAACTGAATCTATCTCATCATTTTCTATATTTTTTTGCAGTTGCTGAAATGATTGTTGTAATGGCTCAAGTAATTCAGGTTTTAACATGAGTGCTGCCATCATACTGCTAGACAACTCTTCTGTTCTTCTCTCATTACTTAATCTTTCCTCTACAAAAGAGCGAACCCATCTCCCTTTCCTCTCTGAGTCTTCCACTACTTTATTGTAAATGGCCCCTTCATAATCCTCTACCCCTCGGACTATCATACCTTCTATTAAAGCTTCTTTATTTGAAAAGTGATACAATAATCCACCTTTGCTTAAACCCGCCTCTTTTGCCACTGCTTCTAAAGTTAATTTAGCAACCCCTTTACATTGTACAATTTGAGAAGCGGCCGCCAAAATCTTTTGCCGCGTTATGCTTATACTCATTCCTTTTTAAAACCCCATTTCTACTAAATTTATATAAATACGAATCTTATTTTTAATATTGTTGATTACTACTAAGTATTTTCTTTATACAACAAAAGCTTCATTACCTTTGAATTTTTAGTTACTTATTCTATTAAAAATTTCCATATCATTCAATATGATAACATTAAATACACAAAGATGACTATACATCTATACTTTTGTATTTATTGAAAATATATCCATTAATAAAATTTACCGATTTAGTCCTTCTTATTACTTTAAGACAGCAGTAATTCTTTCAGTACTAAATAAAAAATGTTATTACTCCCATTAAATTGAGTAATAACATTCTACTTAACAAATTCGCTGCCAACTAGCATCCTTCACATCTTCACTAGTCGGTTTTCTAACTGATCCAATAAAGTGAAACTTTATATCCGCAACATGGACAGGTGTATTTCATTTTGTCACTCCATTATTAACTTGTTTTCCCATATATTCCGACTCACAAAGAATGTAACAGCACAAATCATAGTTATCCCCATGAAAAATGTATTAGAATCTTCATATGTAGTTGGAATGCCTACCGTTACGAAAACAATACTAAAAGCTAAAAATAGATATAATAATAAAGATATAATATAGCTTGGTTTAAATCGTAAAATGATACCTCTAAACAATAGCTCACCAAGTAGACAGCCACCTAAAATAATAGGTACTCCGAAATACAATGTAAGGACTCCCATTTGCGCAGTAGATTGAATTATCTTTCCAATTATGTTCGGCGAAACCAGCTCACTATCGTTTCCCATCCTATCATATAAATCAAGTGCTGTTGCTGAAATAAAGAAACTTAATATAGAAAATGAATACGGTATTAAAAATTTGCTCACTCTCATTCACCTCGCTTTTTTCTTTACATATATTATTCATTATTTCCTATCATTTTTACATAAAAAAATAACCCTCTATGATAAAACATAGAGGGTAGCATTTCTATATAAAAATCTATACCTTATCCTGAAGTGAATCCCGAAAATAGGACAAATATCAAAACACCTAAACCATCTGCTATCTGCTCCCTACATTCTTTAGGGTAGATAGTTTATATGTTTTATTAGAAAGTAGTGCCTTCTTTTTTATAATATTCTTTTGAAATCTCTTCATAAAATGCGGCTGATGTCGCGTAGAAATAAGGTGCTAACCATAAGAAACCGATTCCTACAGTAAGAATACTTAAAATGAACCAACCTAAGAAACTTAAGCATAGTAAAAAGTAATCCATTTTATGTCCATTCATCATATGACGACTCTCAGTAATCGCTTGATTCGCTGTATATTCTGGATGATCATTCAAAATAAAATATGTCATAGAATAAGAAAATGATTTAATAATACCTGGAATAATAAGAAGTAATGTCCATAGAGTCAAGTATACATACATTAGTAAATATGTTAAAAACGACTTCATCAACTTACTTCCATCGCTAAACCATCTAAATATATGACCAATGCGAGCATCAGTCCCACGAATTGCATTTAAAACAAGATAATAGGCACCTATTGTTAATGGACCAATAACAAGCATTACTATAATACTTACTGTAAGTGAATCACTTGCTTCTTCCCAACCCCAAAATATCGAGAAAATACCTGTTGTTAGCATTTCAACAGCTCCAATAAGGATTCCAATTAATAAGGTTGCCCCTACCGCTAGTCCCCATCTTCCTTTTAATGCATCAAGTGCTTCTCTTTTCAACTGACTTATCATATATAACCTCCTAATACTATTTCCATTTTATTATACCATTTATATCAAAAATCCCACATATTTTCCTAAAACAGAAGCATATTACCTTTTTTCATACGTATTGATACATGTGTGCTGTAGTTGTACTAATATATGGATTAAACGACTCTTTTCCCTATAACAAAAAAGCCTGCCTTTCATAATAGGCAAGCTTTCTCAAGTTACATCTCATTTATTTTCTTCTTATACCAATCCTGCATTCTCTCCGCATCTTCTACTCTCGTATACTCTATTTTATAACTAGATGATGCACTCGAAAACTTATACGTACATAAATCCGCACGGCGCTGGAAATATGATTGTGTCTTCTCCATTGATTGGACGTGTCTTCTTCTAATAAGTCCTGTATATTTTCCGACGCTACGATAGACAAGTGTAATTTGTTCTCCGTTAACACTGTAGCCATTTGTTTTAAATGTTGTGTATCCAAGTGTAAAGATAAGGATTGCGAGCGGTAGTAATGCCCACATGATGTAATACTTTTCAAAGTATATGCTTATTCCAGTAAGCGGGATTGCGAGCATAGCGAAAAAGATAAAACTATCAATGAGATAGCGGCGCAATGCTGCTTTTGGTAACGAAGTAATACTTGCATTCAGTTCGTATGGTAATTGTAAATGCGCGAGTAATTGTTGCACTCGATCTTTTCGAATGATAGGATGCAGTGTAACTTTTTCTTCTTTCCCTTCACTTTGAATGACTTCTACTTGCACAGCACAATAACCGAACGGTTGGCGTAAAATGCCTTCTTTTATCGTAATCCCTTGAATGCGGTGCAATTTTAGTACGAGTTCTTTTCTCTCCAGTAACCCTTGCGAAATACGGACTTCATCATTTTTTCGATTCACTGTGAAGTTACCGTGTTTTAACGCGTAGCCAATTGTAGATATCATCCAAGAAACGACAAGTAAAATAGCTACCATGTAAATCCAGCCATATATATCGTGGTCCATTACATATGACGTCACACTATTTTTTATCCATTTCGGAATATACTCATCTACTTGGTGATAAACGAAAAAGATTAAAGAGAACAATACTCCAAATTGACCAGATGTAACAGACGCTATTAAAATCTCTTTCCACGTTAACTTGTACTCTGTCGTTTGTTTTTCCTCTGTAACAATTGCTTTTTCTACTGTATTTTCTGCTGCTTCGTCTAACGTTTTTTCTGCTTTCACTTCTGGAGTTGGCTCATTTAGCAAAGTAATAAGCTCCGTCGCCTCTTCTACCGTAATTCCAGCTAAGCTAACTTCTGCTTCATCGCCCCCGCCAGCTGTTTCAATCTGAATTTTTTTCAAACCGAGCATTTGGTATAGTACGTTAGAACTTGTATTAATCGTTTGAACACGTTCTTTATTTAAGTAGCTCTCCTTCTTTACGAAGAGACCTTGCTTCACATGTAATACGTTATTTTCGACCCAGTATACTTTGTAATACCAACCTACGATAGCTGAAACAATTGTGATTACCGCAAAACCAATAGGAACTAAATACCAAAATGGAAACTTTCCCCTTAAGCTAAAAAGAAAAATAATGAGTGGTATAAAATCTGTTATTTTTAATTCTAATAACATCGTGATTGGATGCTGCCTCTTATACATCCTCATCACTCACTTTCGCTAATTCTGCGATTTTCGTTTTCAACATTTCAGCTTCATACATCGTTAAACCTGGGATGCTATGAGAAGTTGCTGCTGTTGAAATGTGTAATTCTGCTAATCCGTATTTTCTCATAATTGGCCCTTGTTCAATCGTAACGTGCTGCACACGAATCATCGGTACTAATACGCGCTTTACGACGAAAAGACCATGCTGAATTTCAAGTTCTTCTTCATTTAGTTGGTAGCTGTAATAACGTTGACGTAGTTTTGGAAACGTAAAGTAATCAAACGGTGTATATACAATTGTTAATCCGATGAGCACATAGAAAATCCAAGCCCACCAATTAAACTTAATCATAAAGAAAAGATATGCCAAAATGACTATAATACTGATTCCTAGCTCAATTAAAGAACGCGCTTTCCACACCTTGACCATGTCAGGGTGAATTTCATTTTTCAATGGATCCATGTAACCACTCCAAATCTAGTAATCTAATATATGAATACTCTTAATCTATATTTTACGTAACTTTACAGAAAATTGAAATTCAATCTTCTTTCTTCTCAGGAATAAAATATCCGAACCAAAGTAGCCAAATGAAACCGATTAACTTCATCCAATTTCCATCCGCTTGAAAAGCTTGAATCATACCTGGTATTTTATAAACCCCAATAAATCCAAGAAAACCGAGCCACCAGTTTTTTTGCATTTTCATCTTTACTCCTCCTTCATGACGTTTTTCACATTTCGAATCCAAATTTCTTTATACTTTAACTGGAATCCCATGAGCATATAGTTGCTCATATTATCAATCACGAGTGCTAGCGTATGAGCATTTTCTTCCGTTTCATGTTGTGACACTACGTCAAGTTCTACGCCTTTCTTCAATAAATCGTGGAAACTATTTAAGAAATCTTCTTGTATTTCAAATAAGCGTTTCTGATACTTTTCATTTCGCGATGCAGTTACGATAAATTCATTGATAACGCGTAATATCCCTTCTTGCCCTTCATATTCAGAGAGCATATGTAAACCATCAGCAATTAACTTTTCTGCAAAGTTTTCTTTCGTATATTGCTCTTTATCGAAATAACTCACGAAATGATATCCAGAGAAAATTTCTTCAAATAAAAAATCGATTAACGCTTCTTTAGAAGAAAAATGATAATAAATAGCCGGTTTTGAAATACCTACCTCTTTCGCAATCATGGAAAGACTCATCTTCTCAATGCCGTGTTCTGCCATAAGTTTAAATGATGCCTCTACAATGTTTTGCGATGTTTGTAAATTCTTCGTCATACTGTACCTCACTTATTTTTACTTACCGGTCGGTAAGTAAATTATAAAACAAAACGAAATGATTTTCAATTTAGTTAGCACTACAGAAGGTGTTTATCAGAAAATACAGAAAGTTATAAAGTAAAAGCAACATATAACAATAAGGAGGATATCATATGGGACTTGGTGGTAATGGCGGTAGTGGTGGTAATGGCGGCGGTGAAGCAGGACAAGCTGGTAAGAGCGGATTTTCATTAATCATTGTACTTTTTATCGTATTGATTATAGTTGGAGTTAGCTATATCGGACTTGGCTTCTAAGAAAAGGCGTCCTACGTTACACATGTAGGACGCCTTCTTTTTAATCCCTATTCAGCAATCGCATACGATAACAATTCATCGTCACTTCTCCGAGTCTTTGCAGTAGTTGATAGTTCGCATATGCGCCTACCGGGGCACCGATTATTGGTACGAGCTGCAGCATTTTGGCTAAATCGATATAGTCTCGGTACTCTGTTTGGAACTTTTCCCAGTCCATATGATTTTCTTCTTCTGTATCCCACGTTTCGATTGCTTTCCATATTTCTTTTCGGTGATCGTCACTTGAAAAGGCAAGCTGAAAAACATGAAGGATAAAAAGGCGCTCTTCTTTGTTGCTCGTATCAAATCCGTACAATGTCGCTGCATCGAATAAAAATTTAATTTTAATGCCGAGTAAAAGCGGAAAGTCAGCAAGACCGAGGAGAATACCGCCAGCCCCCGTCCCTGCCCCTTCTGCCGCTGCTATTTTTTTATACTCATCCATTTTTTTACGAACTTCATCGTCACGTCTTTGCAGTGACCATGTCGTCTCTTTTAGCTTCGGCTTTATAAAGTTTGACCCGGCGCTGATTGTTTGCACCATCATACGAATCGTCTCTGTTAGTACCTTTTGTACTTTCGCCGGAATGAGCTGTTGCACCTTCGTCTGCACTTTCTTTGAGAACCGTGTCATCATAGAAGAATCTTTCATAAATGTAGCTTTCCACTGCTCCAGTTCTTTTATAACCTTTTCTTCATATGTAATCATAGGTTCATTCCCTTCAATTTAAACGCTCAATGCGCTTCGCCCCGTATTGGTAAACGAAACCGATACTAAATAATATGCTTACGATAAGTAAAATTCCTGTCATCATGAAATCTTTCGTTGCTAGTGCAAATATAACTGTAAAGATTACGCTCCCGATGATTAGAATCGCGTTTAATAAAGTAAGAAAATCTTTCTTCTTCTCTTCTCCCCCTACCGGATACAAATCAAGCCAAATCTTCATGCGGTGATGTTTCCATAAAGTTAAGAGCTGATAACCGATTAAGTATAGGAAAATAAGGCTTACGATAAATCGTCCATATAAAAACGGAATGAAGTACAAAATAACTCCTCCAAGAGCGAGCAAACGCACATATAATCCAAAATAGTTACCTGATCTTAAAAACGTTCTCGTATATAAGTATAAATATGTACGCTTTTCACCAATCATCGAAAGAATGAAATCGAGCCATTTTCTGCGTGCTACTCTTTCTTTTAATGCTGGTACATCAACGAACATGTTCGCGATGCGGTACAGCAGCATCATCTTCTTACCTTCTTCAGAAATTAAATACTCCCAGTTTAGTGGCTTTCCCTTTACCATTTGATGCATGATAGCAAGGTATAACACCATGAGAAGGACGATTCCACCAATGAAAAGAACTGAAGTACGTTCTACAAGGAAATATACAAATAAACCGTTTAGGATAAAACGAATGAACCAATCCGCTCTTTGTATATTTTGATCTGTTAAAAATGACTTTTCCCATGCTACGAATAAGTTCCACGCTTTTACGATGACAAACGCGAGTACAATCCATATGTAAGCCGCTCCTGTTTGTTTCATTTGCTGAAAGTATAACGGAGCAAGCGCTGCCGCTACAATTGCGATTATGTACAACTGAATCATAAACGTAAAAAGAAACGCCTTTGTAAAGTATGGTTTTAATTTTTGTTCAACTGGCAGCAAGTAAACGAGATCCGCTTCTTTTAATAACGTTTGAATGGATCCAGCCGTTAACACGAGTCCAATTAATACTGCCATTACGAGCGCAGTTGGAAACGAAGATGTTAACGTTTGTAACCATTGCTGGTAATAGTACGCTCCCGCACCGATGATGAACACGAAAATAAATTTCAAATGATCATTAAATACGTATTTACTATATGTACGAACTTCTTTTAGAAAGTGACGAAATCGTTCTTTCCATAACGCTGTGCTATTCATAATCTTCTTCCTTTGTTAGCGCGATGTAAATATCATCTAACGTTGCACCTGGCATATTAAACTGTGATTGCAGTTCAGATAGCGTTCCCTTCGCTCTTACTTCACCTTGATGCAAAATAATGAACGAATCACAATAACGCTCTGCCGTCGCTAAAATATGTGTGCTCATTAAAATACCGGCACCACTCTTTTTCATTTGGTCCATCATTTGAAGAAGGGATTGAATCGCTAACGGATCTAATCCAACGAAAGGTTCATCTACTATGTAAAGAGATGGCTCCACTAAAAATGCGCTCATAATCATTACTTTTTGTTTCATTCCTTTTGAGAAATGAGATGGAAACCATTTTAAACGATTTTTCATACGAAACTCTTGTAGTAGTTGTCCTACACGTTCTTCATATTGTTTTTCATCAACGCCATACGCCATAGCTGTTAATTTCAAATGCTCTTCTAACGTTAATTCATCATATAATACTGGCGTTTCCGGAATGAATGAAAAGCTAGAACGGTACGCTGTCATATCATCACGAATTGTTTTCCCATTAATTGTGACAGTTCCTTTTTTCGGTTCCATTAAACCGATAATATGTTTAATCGTCGTACTTTTACCAGCTCCATTTAAACCGATTAAGCCGACAAGTTCGCCTTTATTAACAGAGAACGAAACGTCTTTTAATACAGGTCGTTTCGTATATCCTCCTGTAACATTTTCTACACGCAATAACTCGCTCATACGACACCACTTTCTTCATTAGTATTCATTCTATATTCATCTTACCAAAAATTATGCTGTACTACATAGTATCCATGTACTCAAAAAAAATTTTTTAATTTATTAGCATATATTTTTCCGAAAGCGGACATCATAATTATTGAAGAAGGAACACATTGAAAAAGCAACCACCAATTGATGAGTACAACAACATAGTGAAGTCATCATGAAATGGGGTGTCCAAGTTGGACAATGAAATTTACACATAACCAGATCATTTGTTTCATTTTCGAAACGGGGTGTCTCTGAAAGAGCATATACTGTTTTAAAAAATAAACAATTTCATTTTAAAAAAGATTGCAATTCATTTCACTTGAAAATGGGGTGTCTACGGCAGAAACTTTAGCCGATTTACCGTGCATTTCTTAAATAAATGAGGTGTCTGCGAAACGTAAATTACGATAATGCTTTTTCAATCCCTCTTCAGAAAACAGGAAGCTGAGTCAGCTTCCTGTTTTTCGTGTTTGTTCTCTTATGTAATTATGGTAAAATACGGCTAAGGATATTTGAAAGGATGAGATCAATGAATCATACAGCAGACAATTGTATTTTTTGTAAAATCATTGACGGGCAAATCCCTTGCTCAAAAGTATACGAAGATGAACATGTGCTTGCATTTTTAGATATTAGTCAAGTAACAAAAGGACATACTCTTGTTATTCCGAAAGTTCACAAACAAGACATTTTTGCGTTAACGCCAGAAATCGCATCACACATTTTTTCTGTCGTTCCAAAAATCGCAAATGCGATTAAAGCAGAGTTTAATCCAGTTGGCTTTAACCTACTTAACAATAACGGTGAAAAAGCTGGACAAACTGTGTTCCACTTCCACCTTCATTTAATTCCACGCTACGGTGAAAAAGATGGTTTCGGTGCTGTTTGGAAATCACATCAAAATGAATACACTATGGAAAATTTACAAAACATCGCAAGTACAATTGCAAATAGTGTGAAATAATGACACTATAAGAAGGCGTAATACATAACAAGCCACTTCCCTGAAGTCATCAAATTCCGCATGGCTTGTTTCTTTACTTAAAATGCTCAGGGATGATTGTTTGTGCATAGCACATATAAGAAAGATATGCATATTTTTCCCATCATGAATACGAACAAAAAATAAGGAGGTCTCCTTTTATGTCAAAAGCTAAATCCTTTATTACAGGTGTTATTTGCGGCGGAGCAGTTGCTGGACTAGCTGTTCTTTTCTCAACTCCTTCTTCTGGTAAAGACATGCGCGGCAAGTTAAAAGAAAAAGGAAATGATATTAAAAAGACTTTAGCTGATATTACAGCTGATACGAAATTATTAAAGCGTCAAATTGTTGAAACTGCTTCAGAAGGTAAAGAAGTGTTTCAAGAATTAAAAGATGACATGCAAGACACGCTTTCTAACTGGAAGCAAGATATTTCTCAAAACAAGCGCCATATTGAGAAAGAAATTTTGGACATCCAAAAGTCAATTGAGAAACTACAAGAAGCTGTTCCAGAAAAAGCGTAAACAAATTCCTGCTTAGTTTTTTGCATATAACAAATATTTTTTATATAAATTGACCTTGACACGGCATATCGTATAGATATGCCGTGTTTTTATGCATTTACAATATATGTTATCACTTAACATGTAAGGACAACGTATGTATTTACGACTCATAAAACGCTTCCATAGTTATGCATGATTTGTATAGAATGTCATTTTTCCGAAAAATTTTCACAATTCTCACAAAAAGACTTTATTAATTTTTATTTTACTGGCATAATAGATAGTAATGAAAAAAGAATGTTAAAGTGGGTGAGTAAATGAAAAGTGGAGAAAAAGATTACTCGGTAAAAGAAGCGATGATTTTCAGCCAACGCATTGCTCAATTATCGAAAGCGTTATGGAAATGTGTAGAGAAAGATTGGCAGCAGTGGATTAAACCTTACGATTTAAATATTAATGAACATCATATTTTAACAATCGCTTATCATTTAAAAGGGGCTTCTATTTCTGAGATTGCTAAGTTTGGAGTTATGCACGTATCAACAGCGTTTAACTTCTCGAAAAAGCTGGAAGAACGCGGCTATCTTGTATTCTCAAAAAAGGAAGATGATAAACGAAATACGTACATTGAAATTACAGACAAAGGGGAAGAATTACTACTTCGCTTAATGGAAGAGTATGATCCTGAAAATAATTCAGTGTTTAATGGGGCTCTTGCACTTCGTAATTTTTATGGGAAGTTCCCAGAAAATATCGAACTGATTGCAATCCTGCGTAACATTTACGGACAAGACTTTATCGATATTTTTGAGAAATCATTAGAAGATATTGAAGAGAACTTTACAGAATCCGATCAAAAGTTAGTTAAGAAATAATCTATTTATTTTTTCGCAATCATGCTTAAGAATTCATTCATAAGCGGCTTAAATAAACCTTGTTTTGCTAGCGCTTCCGCAGTTTCGTGTACTTCGAGCTGATGTGGAAGCGCTTTTTCAAATTGATCTAACAGCGCATCGAACAAAAGAAGCCCTTCTGCTTTCTCCACTACATATTGCCCGTTCAGTTTTTCACAAAGATTTAGTATACGTTCAATATCTTTTTTACGAGCTTTTTTCTTTATGATCAAAGAATAAAATGGACACTTCTCTTCATCAATCATTTTAAATAATAGGTCTACATAGTATTCAGCTTGTTCTAATCTTCTAACAACGTCCATTTTCTCCCTCACTTTCTAACACAAAGTCTTCTATTTCTGAATTTTGTAACACGAACAAAATATCGTGTGATACAATATATGTATATGTATATGTATATGTATTTTAGCCAAAAGGAGGTCTCGCCTCATGACACTTATAACAGTTGTTTTTGTCGCATTCGCACTTCTTGTTATATTTTACACGAATTTCATGACACATACACTGTGTGAACGAAAACAAATAGCTGCGAGCCGCCAGCCCGGTGTCTTTCGGGTTATTAATGTATGTATAACAATTTTATTAATTTCTAGTTATATAGAAATTATATTTCATGGAAAGTGAGGAAGGAAAGCCCCTTCCTCACTTTTTTCCTCTATAAGCAAATTATACCTACAATAACCAATAAAATAAACAGTACAAGTAATAAAATAAGTTGAGAATTCATCCCCATCCCCTCCTCTATTCTGTATATGCGGCATACGCCCAATATGGCACACTTTCAAAATCTGACACGTGCTGGTTAATTTTTCTTTATCAATATGAAAACGGTTCGAAATATGATATATTAAATTTTGTACATATTGCTTATACTATAGAACAAAACATTCATCAAAACTTTATCCTCAGCCACGGTAAGCCCTGTTAAGCGCGCTTTACCAATATAAAAAAGCAAAAGTATCAGTGAGACTTAATCGGGCTCTTATGAACTAAAATTCATTGGTGTAGGATAAATTAAAAATACATAATAGTAGGAGTGTTTATTGAATGAAGAAAGCTATGCTTGCCTTAGCCGCAACAAGTGTAATCGCATTATCAGCATGTGGAACATCATCATCAGACAAAATTGTTACATCTAAAGCTGGTGACATTACAAAAGAAGAATTCTACGATCAAATGAAGACACAAGCTGGTAAACAAGTACTAAACAACATGGTTATGGAAAAAGTACTTATTAAAAACTACAAAGTTGAAGACAAAGATGTAGACAAAAAGTTCGATGAAATGAAAAAACAATACGGTGATCAATTCGATACACTAATGAAACAA
The DNA here is from genome assembly GCF_039134555.1 of Bacillus sp. BR3(2024). Lineage (NCBI taxonomy): Bacteria > Bacillati > Bacillota > Bacilli > Caryophanales > Bacillaceae > Bacillus > Bacillus sp. BR3(2024). The sequence continues at coordinate 1,009,663 of NZ_CP152433.1, read as the reverse complement.
CAAGGTATTAAAGAAGAAACTATTAAAAATAGTGTGCGTGCTCAATTAGCTCAAGAAAAAGCGGTTGAACAATCGATTACTGATAAAGATGTAAAAGCAAAATTCGAGGATTATAAAAAAGAAATTAAAGCAAGTCATATCCTTGTAAAAGATGAAGAAACTGCTAAAAAGGTAAAAGATGAACTTGCTCAAGGTAAATCTTTCGAAGAATTAGCAAAACAATACTCTGAAGATACAGGCTCAAAAGAAAAAGGTGGCGACTTAGGATTCTTCGGACCAGGAAAAATGGTAAAAGAATTTGAAGAAGCAGCTCAAAAGTTGAAAAAAGGTGAAGTAAGCGAACCTGTAAAAACACAATTTGGTTACCATATTATTAAAGTAACTGATAATCACGCAGATGCAACTTTCGATAAAGCAAAAGCTGATATTAAAAAAGCACTAGTTCAAGAAAAAACACAAGATGCTCAATTTATGAACGATCTTATGATGAAAGAAATCAAAAAAGCTGACGTAAAAGTTGACGATAAAGATTTAAAAGATCTTTTCAAAGAGCAAAAAGCTGACGATAAAAAAGACGAAAAGAAATAATGAAGTAAAAAAAGCTTGGGCTTCGGCCCGAGCTTTTTTTATCCCCTCTTCTCCCGGTAGTTATATCTAGATTCGGTAAATGAAATTATATCGGCGATTTTCAAAATATATCAGCGCAACTCCAATTATATCAGCGATTTTCGAAATATATCGACTTACCGACAAAAAACGACAACAAGCGTGACTCCTCTTCAAACACAAAAAAACCTTGATCCACGCCACGTAGAACCAAGGTTTATCTTATTATCATTGATTAAATGAAAAAACTATGTTAAATTAGAACAGAAACACGTTTTACAAAACAAAAGGAACGTATTTATCCGCATCTTAATTGTACACCAAAACACATCTTCAGTCAACCTCTATTTTTCACTTTTAAAGGAGTGCTTACCGTATGAACAAAAAACTTGATCTAGAGCAAAAAAGATTGGATACCGTAATTGAAACAATTACGGAGAAAATTGATAAACTGGAAAACGAAACTGGCAGACGCCGAGCAGAAGTAATCAATATTCGTAAACACTTTTGGGATGATGTGAAAGTGAATACTGATACTTTCGATGATTATCTTGAAACAGTTATCAACTTAAGACAACAAGCTCAGTCACTAGCTGTCACACAAATTACCCATAAGCACACCTTTAATCGACTTGCCGCATTAAGACGCATGCATAAAGCACCTTATTTCGGACGAATTGATTTCAAAGAAGAAGGAGAATCTGCCGCGGATCAAATTTATATCGGCGTCGCTACACTTACTGATGCAAGCGGAGAAAACTTCCTTATATATGACTGGCGCGCACCTATTTCGAGTGTGTACTACGATTATCCACCAGGACCGGCTGAATACAGTACACCAGGCGGCGTAATCCACGGTAATGTGGAGAAAAAATTACAATACATTATTCAAAATGGCGAGATTGATTCTATGTTCGATACGAGCCTTACAATTGGTGATGAAATCTTGCAACAAGCGCTTGGAAAAGGCACGAACAAACATATGCAAAGCATCGTTGCTACGATTCAGCGCGAGCAAAATGAAATTATCCGTCACGATGAAGGCCGACTCCTTATCGTGCAAGGAGCCGCTGGTAGTGGTAAAACATCAGCTGCATTGCAACGAATCGCCTACTTACTATATAAATATCGCGAATGGCTAAAAGCAGATCAAATTATTCTCTTCTCTCCTAACTCTATGTTCAATAGCTACGTTTCTAACGTACTACCTGAACTCGGTGAAGAAAATATGCAGCAAGTTACATTCCAAGAATATTTAAATCATAGACTAAGTAAGTCATTTGAAGTTGAAGATCCTTATGAACAATTAGAATATATGTTAACTGAAACGAATAATCCTACCTATAAAACGAGAAATGCGAGTATCCGATTTAAAGCATCCACTCAATTTTTCGAGATGATTAGAGCGTACAGACAATCTCTTGAATCTTCAGGCATGCTATTTAGAGGAATGAAATTTAGAGGAAAACTGATTGTTTCTGCGAAAGAAATTACAGAACAATTTTACAATACCGACTCCTCCCTCCGCTTCCATAGTCGAATTGAGAAGTTAACGGATTGGCTAAACAAGCAAATAGATGCACTTGAAAAAGCAGAACTGAAAAAGCCTTGGGTAGAAGAAGAAATTGAATTACTTAGTAAAGATGAATACCAAAAAGCTTATAAATATTTACAGAAAAAAGGCGAGTTTGACGACAACTCCTTTAATGATTTTGAAAAAGAAACGAGAGTACTTGGACGTATGATTGTCCGTAAAAAATTGAAGCCACTGCGTAAAGGCGTTCAAACATTACGCTTTATCAATTTCACAGGCATATATAAACAACTTTTCACAGATGCATCATGGGTTACTGAGAAAAAACCGAAAGAGTGGGATGACATTTGCTCCTTAACAGTAAACATGCTTGATGAAGGAAAACTATATTACGAGGATGCGACTCCATTCTTACTTTTAAAAGAATTAATTGAAGGCTTCCAAACGAACAGGTCGATTAAACACGTACTCGTAGACGAAGCGCAAGATTATTCGCCGTTTCAGTTCGAGTTTTTAAAACGTCTCTTCCCTGCTGCAAGAATGACTGTACTCGGAGACTTTAACCAAGCGATATTTGCTCATGCGAGTGAAGCAGTGAATTTCAACACACTTACTAGCTTATACGGACCAGACGAAACGAACGGCATCAACTTAACTCGTAGCTATCGCTCAACAAAACCAATTATTGAATTTACACGCACTCTCGTCCCGGAGGGCAAGAACATTCACGCCTTTGAACGTGACGGCGAGAAACCTAAAGTGACGAAAGTATCGAATGTCAACGAACTGCACGAACACATTACTGCCAAAGTTGCGGAACTACAAAAAGAGCAGCATAATACGATCGCAATTATATGTAAATCTGCAGCTGAAAGCGCCGCTGCCTACGAAGCACTTCGTCATATCGACAATATTAAACTTGTGAAAAGTAACTCAGCCGAGTATGAGCAAGGCATCGTCGTGATCCCTGCTTATTTAGCGAAGGGTATTGAATTTGACGCTGTTATTATTTACGATGCTTCTAAAGCTGTGTACAGTGATGAGAGCGTACGTAGATTGTTCTACACTGCTTGTACGCGGGCGATGCATGAGTTGCAACTTTATAGCGTTGGCGAGGTTAGTCCTTTTGTGCTTGGGGCTGATTCGGAGAGTTTTGAGCTTATAATGAAAACACCTTGATAATCATCAAGGTGTTTTTCTCATTCTAAAAGGAATATCTTTACGTCGATATACACTTAGCACGATCCCCATTATAAATGCGTGAAATAGAGTTGGTATCAAGCCGTAACTAATAAAGGGTAATGATATAGAGACACGTGGTAATATCCCAAGAATCATGCCAACGTTATAAACGAAATGGAATACAAAAAGAGTTACTCCACCAACGAGGAGTAATTTACCATAACCATCATTTATTTTATAAGCTATATTCATTATTCTTACTGCAAAAAGAGACAAAATCAAGACAAGAACTAGCGCAAGCACATATCCATAATAGTAAGTCAAACTTGCAAATACAAAATCAGTATGAGTAGCAGGGATAGACTTTATATTTCCATATGTACCAAACCAACCTGCCGATGCCATTGCCTCTTTTAAACGTAAATACCATTGATCATGCTCTGGGTTTAAAAACCCTAAAATTCTAGCTATCCGGTATTCTTTTACGGCAGACCAGGAAAATAAATCCCTAATAATAAAGAAACAAATCGGTAACATTGTAATGAGCCAGGCCGTTTTCTTTCCTAACTTACTCCACCAAAGCATAACAAATACCATCGTGATATAGATGAACAGTGGTAAAAGAGTTGATGTAGTTAGAAATAAATATAAAGAAAATAAATACAACATGAGAAGATGTATAAACTTTAATCTACTGTTATTGAAAAAAGAAGCCCAGGCTAGAAGGAAGAATGGTATTGTCATTAGACAGTCAATTATGATGGAACCAATTTTCATTAATGGCTCACCATTCAAATAAGCAGTCGGAAAACACTTTATCATTAACAAGATAAGTACACCAATTGTATAAAACAGCCACCCGAGTCTCTCTAACTTCCGATAATCAAATAGCATCATCCCAATCGCTGTTGTAACACCGAGAATTACAAATATCACCTTATTCATTAATAAGTCAGCATGTCCAAGCGCTATAACTGGCAAAAATCCTAGCCCCATCGCAGCCACTAATAAACCAATTAAGAACCAATCAACCTTTGGCTTATGTAGTTTATTAAGTTCCTGGCCAAGCTTAATTGGACTTCCCATTTGTTCAACAGCCTTATCTTCAGCAACTTCCTCACTTAAGCCTTTCTCTATCCACATATTCTTCGTCTGTTTCAAGTGAAAGTCTAGTTCTGTTGCCACCAAGTCCTTCGCTTCTTTTGATTTAATATGGTTCGTAACTTCTTTTAAAAAACGCTCCCCTTTTTTGCTCAATTTTTTCTCACTCCTGTACTAATCCTTTTAATATAAATCGTGCCTTCGTAGCATTCTTCTCTGCCTTTCGCAGCATTTTATTTCCTTTATCATTTAATTGATAATATTTAGCTCCCGCGTGATCCCAGCTAGATTGGATAAAGCGATTTTGTTCTAGACGATGTAATAAAGTGTATAGAGACCCTTCACCACCTTCGAATTTTTGAATCCCTCTCCCTCTTAGCAACTGCATCAATTCATAACCCGTTTTTTCATTCATAAGAAGTTGTAACACTGCTAAAAGGATATCTTCTTCCTTTTCGGACGATTGCTTAATTTTTTCGCGCACCTGCTTCTGGTGCTGATCAGAAAAACTCAAATGTTTAAACGTTGTGTTCTCCATTGATTTTCGCAAACCTTTTAATCGATCTTCCATTTGATTATCCCTCCAATCCTTTCTTCAAAAGCTCCTTCGCTTTTTTCAGTCTCGTTTTTATCGTGTTTTCCTTCACTTCTATTACCGTAGCCACCTCTTTAATTGATAATTCCTCATAATAAAATAGATAAATCACTTCTCGATATTTTATCGGTAAACTCATTACTGCAGAAGCCAGTTCACGATCCTCCGCATTTTGAATGACAGTTTGTTCCACACTTTCTTTTTGACTCTCCATATACGTAAAGTCATCCTCTGTCACGATAACTTTTTTGTTATACCAACTTTTTAAATAGTCCTTACATTGATTGATTGCAATTCTCCATAACCATGTTTTCAAATTCGAATTCCCTTTATATGTATGAAGAGATTTATAGCATTTCACGAATATATCTTGCGTTAAATCCTCCGCAACCTCTTTATTATTCACATACGAATACACAAGCTGCAGGACTTCTTGCCCATACTTGTTCATTATTTCGTCGATAAGGTCCTCCTTATCCTCTATTTCAAACGCTTCTATCGTTAATTCATCCACATCATTTCCTCCTTCCCATATATTAGACGACGCACTGTATGGAAAAGTTTTATAAATACATAAAAAAATACGGATGGTAATGTCCATACCGTTTTTATGAATATTTATTTACTTCTTGTCCCCTGACACTAATGCTCTGCTTAAAAACAGGAATTTTCATCCATATATCTTGTTCCCTATTTTAAAACATAATACAATGAATACGTAACTTAATAAGCTATAACTAGTAGGTGTGGCAATCATCTCTTCCATTTTGAAAAAAGGGGGAGGTGATAATATAATCGCGATGTTTATAATTAAATTAGTGTATGGTATCCTAACCGGAGCTGGCGTTGTCATCGGTAGAAGATACGTCGGTCCGTGGCTAATTTCTGTATACAAAAAAGCGAGAACCACCCTGCTTCGTGGAAAAGGTAAGGGCGGTTCTCGGCTAAAACATTAATGTAATTGTCTTATAACCGCACCTACTACCACCACAATAGCAAGTTAGGTTACACAAGGCAGAAGTTTCTCAGGCTTCTGTCTTTTTTTATTTTATGTAAAATTCACACTACATACTCTATCATCATTGTAACACATTTTATTTATTTTTAGTCAAGAGAAAAACTACCCAAAGGGCTCCCCTTCAGGTAGTTCTCTATTTTACGCTAACGCAGCTAGACTTTTTCAAGTTCAGCTGTGCCGCTCTCATCATTTATAGCACCAATAAAGACGGATTATGTACCCGCTTCATAACAGTATGAGTAAACAAGGAACAACACCTATTACGAATATAAAAAATCCTCTCACTATATAGCACTTATGTTTTCAGCAATACTCTATTACCATCAAACTAAATTTGTATAATTTAAACTACAGAATAGCAAGCTAATTTTCAAATATCTTCTTGCGCATTATCCTAAATTTATTATCTATTTGTATCATGCTTATAAATAAAAGATATCCTACCGACGCACCGAGCATATTTATAGCAATCCGCCACACATCAAAAACATCAGACAAAGTTAGTAAATGTAATATCTCCCAAACAAGAAAGGTCATAACATACCACTTACGAGCTTTCTTATAGTTAGTCACTTTATTAATCAGCACTGGAACGAAAAATCCGAATGGAACTACTAATATTATATGTTGTAAAACACTTAACCAATAAGTTGAGTTTCCCCAAGGACCTGGATGTGCAATAAAATCTTTAACTTGCCAAAGTGTTATTCCAAAAAGTTGTAATAACGTTTCTAAATCAGATATATGTAAAAATTGCTGCCAAAATTCAATGGGATGATAGACAGTCCCACCTGTCAAACTGCGAACAGAGTCAAATGTAGAAGTTGAAATAAACGTTCCTAAAAAGACAATAAAACAAATGATTATATAAGGAATACATAAAATTTTTGATAATACCTTTAATGGTCTAGGAACTTCGTATACCGATTTATTAATCTCTACGCCAATAACTTTTGATTCTCCAAAACTTTGAATCGCTTTATAAATCGCTTCTTTTTCATTCATACCTTGTTCCATATATTCTTCTTTCAAGCTGTTCAAGTGATCATACATTTCTAGAAATAACTCATCCTGTTCAATATCACTAAGTTCTGAATAGGCTAAAATAGACTTAATATACTCATCAAATTCACTCATAAATAACTCCTTTCTGACAAGCTTGAATTAATGCTGTTACACTCTCCCAAGAATTCACTTTCTTCTGCAATTCTTTTTTCCCTTTATCTGTAATAGTATAGAATTTCCTTTTCATCCCATTCTCAGATTCATTCCAATAAGATTCAAGAAACTCCTTTTTCTCTAATCTCTTTAAAGCAGGATACAAAGTTCCCTGCCCCATACTATACAAATCTTCACTTGCATCCTTTAAACTTTGAGCTATTTCATATCCATATGTATCACGTTTTGCAATGATAGAAAGTAATAAAATATCTATACTTCCCTTCAAGATTTCTTTGTCCAACAATACCACCACCTTATATACATCGTATAACAACATATGTCGTTATGCAATATAGTTAGAAGAATATTCCATAAAAAAAGAACCACCTAAAGGCTCCCCTTCAGGTGGTTCTCTATTTTATGCTAACGCAGCTGCCTGTTCTTGTTGATCTACAGGAATAACAGCGTCTGTTAGTGCTTTTTCTAGTTCTGCTGTATATTTCATTTGTTCTTCTTTGCTCCAGCCTAGTTTCGCAGCCATGTAGTTGATTACTGCTTCTTTCCACTCATATACCCAGTGAATGTTGAAGAATACAGCGCCTCTGCGGCGTACGAAGAAGTCAACTGGTTTTGCTGTCATTTCGTAATCCATTGCGTATACAAGCGGGATTAGAACGTCAAGCGGCATGTTGTATTCTTTCGCTTCGTCTTTATGTTTTTTCGCTAAGTCAAATAGTACGTCAACGTTAGAACCATAGAATTTCGCGAATTCTTCTGCTTGTGCTGTTGTTAAACCATATTTCGTACCTTCGCCAGCTTTTTTCGCAACGAATGCTGGGAATCCGTGTGAACCATCTACATGTCCACCAGAGATTGGCATATGTTTCGTGTCGCTCTTCGGATATGCGCTATGACCTTCTTTTTGTAGTAAGTTCGTTACGTAGTCTACTACCATTTCAGCCATTTTGCGGTATCCTGTTAATTTACCACCTGCAATTGTAATTAAACCAGATTCAGAAGTCCAAATTTCGTCTTTACGAGAAATTTCAGATGCACTCTTACCCTCTTCATAAATTAACGGACGTACACCAGCCCAGCTTGATTCAATGTCTTTCTCTGTAATTTTCACGCTTGGGAACATGTAGTTAATCGCATTAATGATGTATGTGCGATCTTCTGTTGTCATTTGTGGTACAGCTGCGTCTTTATCGTAGAACGTATCTGTTGTACCTACATAAGTTTTTCCGCCGCGAGGAATCGCGAACACCATACGTTTATCTGGTGTATCGAAGTAAATCGCTTGACCTAATGGGAAACGTTTTTGGTCAATTACTAAGTGAACACCTTTTGATAACTGAAGTACTTTCCCTTTTTTCGAGTTATCTTTTTCACGAAGTGTATCTACCCAAGGGCCAGCTGCGTTTACAATTTTCTTACCATACACTTCATATACTTCACCGTCTAGTAAATCGATTACACGTACACCGCATACTTTTCCATCTTTATATAAGAAACTGTCTACTTTTGCGTAGTTAACAGCTTTTGCGCCGTGCTCAATTGCTTCTTTCATTACTTCAATTGTAAGACGCGCATCATCTGTACGATATTCTACGTAGTAACCGCCGCCTTTTAATCCTTCTTTTTTTACAAGAGGCTCTTTGTTTAATGTTTCTTCACGGTTAAACATCTTTCTGCGCTCGCTTCGTTTTACACCTGCTAAGAAGTCGTATACACGAAGACCAATTGATGTACTAAATGATCCGAACGTACCACCTGTATGGAACGGAAGTAACATCCACTCTGGTGTTGTTACATGGGGACCGTTCTCATATACGATCGCACGCTCTTTACCCACCTCTGCTACCATTTTCACTTCAAGTTGTTTTAAATAACGTAGACCACCGTGTACAAGCTTCGTTGAACGACTTGATGTACCTGCTGCAAAGTCCTGCATTTCAAACACAATTGTTGATAACCCGCGTGTTGCTCCATCTAATGCAATACCAGAACCAGTAATACCTCCACCAATTACGATCACATCTAACTCTTGTTTATTTACTCCGTTTAATACGTCTTTACGTTGTTTACTTGAAAATTTCATGGTAATTCCTCCCTTTGATAACGAAAAAAGAGACCACAAACTCCGCTATAGATTTCGCCTCTATAGCGCGTTGTGGTCTCTCCAAATCTCCTACCGAATTATTAACTTGTCACCATTATAACACTGTTTATGATTATTTGAAAGCTTTTGTTGCTTCAATTGCTTTTTTCCATCCAGCATATAGCTCTTCGCTTGTTTTCGCTTCCATCGTTGGTTCAAAGCGTTTGTCCATATGCCACTGTTCTTTAATTTCATCTTGGTTTTTCCAATATCCAACCGCAAGACCAGCTAAGTATGCTGCACCTAGAGCCGTTGTTTCATTGATTACTGGACGCTCTACAGGAACATCTAAAATATCACTTTGGAACTTCATTAAGAAGTTATTTTTAACCGCTCCGCCATCAACGCGTAATGTTTTCAGTTCAATACCTGAATCTGCTTCCATTGCGCATAATACATCTTTCGTTTGGTAAGCTAAAGATTCTAGCGTTGCACGAATGAAGTGCTCTTTCGTCGTACCGCGTGTTACACCAAACATAGCGCCGCGTACTTCACTATCCCAGTAAGGTGTTCCTAGTCCAACGAATGCTGGTACAACGTATACACCGTCAGTTGATTCAACGCGATTCGCGTACACTTCACTCTCACTCGCATCTTTAAACATGCGCATTCCGTCGCGTAACCATTGAATTGCAGAACCCGCTACGAAAATACTTCCTTCTAATGCGTAGTTTACTTTACCATCTATTCCCCATGCAATTGTTGTTAATAGACCGTGCTCAGAAGCTACTGCTTTTTCACCTGTGTTCATTAACATGAAGCAACCAGTTCCGTAAGTATTTTTCGCCATACCTTCACCGAAACAAGCTTGTCCAAATAAAGCTGCTTGTTGGTCACCAGCTACACCTGCAATCGGTACATTTTGGCCGAAGAAGTGGTAATCAATTGTTTCTCCGTAAATTTCAGATGATGGACGTACTTCTGGAAGCATGCTCTTTGGTACTGTTAACATTTCTAGAAGCTCATCATCCCACTGTAAGTCGTGAATGTTAAACATTAACGTACGTGATGCATTTGAGTAATCTGTTACGTGTGCTTTACCACCAGATAGTTTCCATACAAGCCACGAATCAATTGTTCCGAATAATAGATCGCCGTTTTCTGCTTTTTCTCTTGCACCTTCAACATTATCTAAAATCCATTTTACTTTCGTACCAGAGAAGTATGCATCAATTAAAAGACCTGTTTTTTCACGAACCATTTCGCTATAACCTTTTTCTTTTAACTCATCACAAATTTCAGCTGTTTGGCGAGATTGCCATACGATTGCGTTGTAAATTGGTTTACTAGTTGTTTTATCCCAGACAACCGTTGTTTCACGTTGGTTCGTAATACCGATACCTGCGATTTGTTCCGGTTTTACATCTGCTTCGCTTAAGCAAGTTGCGATAACTGCTAAAATAGATCCCCAAATTTCTTGTGCATTATGCTCTACCCAGCCCGGCTTTGGAAAATGTTGTGTAAACTCTTTTTGAGCTGAATGAACAATTTCACCTTTTTTATTGAAAAGAATTGCGCGTGAGCTTGTTGTTCCTTGGTCTAATGAAAGAATATATTTTTTCATATCGGTTTCCCCCTTATGCTACTTTTCTACTATTTGTATTGCTTCCGCTTTTTTTACTTGTCATATAAGAGATTGCTAGTACAATCACAGTTGCGATAATCACATAAATAAGTGCTGAATTTTGCTTTCCTTCAAATACAACTTGATGGAATAAACCTGCAAGTGATCCACCTAAAATTGGACCAACTACTGGAATCCATGCATACTTCCAGTTTGAACCGCCTTTTCCTGCAATCGGAAGGAAGAAGTGTGCGATACGCGGACCTAAATCACGTGCTGGGTTAATTGCGTATCCTGTTGTCCCACCTAATGATAAACCAATACTTACAATTAAGAAACCTACGATAAATGGATTTAATCCATCTGCAAATTTATTTGCACCAATTGCTAATATACCAAATACTAAAACGAATGTTCCAATCATTTCACTTAAAAGGTTTGCAAATGTGTTCGGAATTGCTGGACCTGTTGCAAATACACCTAACTTTGTTCCTGGATCTTCTGTTTCTTTCCAGTGTGGTAAGTAATGTAAATATACGATAACTGCCCCGATAATTGCCCCAATCATTTGTGCTGCGATATAACCAGGTACGTCACTCCATGGGAACGCTCCCTTAAATGCTAATCCTATTGTTAAAGCTGGATTCAAATGTGCCCCACTAATTGATCCAACCGCATATGCTGCAACCGCTACCGCTAAGCCCCAGCCCATTGTAATTACAATCCAACCAGAATCTTTCGCAAACGACTTCTTTAAACTTACACCAGCACAAACGCCGCCACCAAGTACGATTAACAACGCAGTCCCTATTAACTCTCCTAAAAATGCTGACATAGTATCCCTCCACAATCAATTTAAACGCTTCCAAATGTGATAGAGGTAAAATGAATGGCCATTCGTTTTTGTCAAAAGAAAAAGACCCACAGCTTGCACGCTTCTATATAAATTTATATAGAAACAATGAAATGTGGATCTCTACTTTTCTCCGTCACGTTTATTAACTTGTCTATAATGTTAACCGTAAATGAAAGCGGTGTCAACGAAAAAATTCACATTTTCGTCACTTTTTTTGGTAATGTTTCCATAGTTCGCGTTTTGATGTCGTAATTGCTGTCGCACCAGCGTTTAAAGCTCTTTCCACATCTTCTACAGTACGAATAAAACCACCTGCTAAAATCGGTACACCAGTACGCTCTTTCACTTCAGCGATAACGTCCGTTAATGCTCCAGGAAGTACCTCAATATAATCCGGTTTCGTCTTATCTAAAAGATTGCAGCTCTTCTCCATCGCACTCGAATCGATTAAAAAGATGCGTTGTATTGCCACAACACCTTTTTGCTTCGCCTTCATAATAACGCTCGCCTTTGTTGAAAGTAACCCGTACGGTCTAAACTCCTGACATAAATATTCCGTCGCATGCCCATCACTCTGCAAACCATGAATTAAATCCACATGTAAAAACACCTTTTTACAATATTGCTTCGCAAGCGATATAACACTCTTCAATTGGCCGACATGAATATCTAAAATAACAATATATTCATACGAACTATGTAATAGCTTTTCCAAATCTTTAATTTGCCTCACTGCCGGCAAAATCTTCTGTTCATGAAATTCCATTCTCTATATCCCCTTCTTTATGTCATCCTATCCTTTATAGTACACAATTTAAGTGAAAAGAACAGCTAGTGTAGGGGATTTCTTTCAAATCTTTCCTCTATCTATATATTTTCTTCAACTTATCCGATCCCATACCACCTATAATCATGAATGCAAGGGGTAAAAGATTCATTACATATGGCGCATCTGCTACAATTGTAATACTTGCTCCTGCAAACTTATTTAGCATCCATACAACGATTTTTGCAATAAACAAAAATACCCCTATCATAAATAGACTATCAAAAAACACCTTCCATTTTGGATACGCCAATTGCTTACTATCTTCAATTACTTTCTGCGTCAATTCTTCATCACTCCTTAGCAGTTCATCAATTGTAATACCGAACAGATCACTTAAATGAATAATAATTTCAATGCTCGGATAGTTCTTTCCCGTCTCCCATTTAGAAACAGATTGCCTGCTCACATGAAGTTTTTCAGCCAAATCATTTTGCGACCAATTTCTTTTTTCCCTTTCTTCTTTTAAACGCTCACTAAAAATCATACTGTGTTTATCACCTCTCTACGCCCATTATGTTCAAATAAATGATGAAGAGTAAAGCTAGTTATCGTTGCATTTCCTGCGCAACTTATACGTTACAGCTTATAATGGCGCTCTTTTATATGTATCTTCCCTATACTATGCTCCAATAATAATTTCCCGAACAATAATACAAGGGACGGATACTAATAAAGTGAAACTTTAATCAACCCTCACCAATCGGGCTTTTACGGACCGCCCGCCCCCACCTAACTTCTTTGCTTCCGCTGAATTTTGAGGTGGGGTCTTACTGCCCGGCAAATAGCGGGATAAAGACTAGATTAGGCATAAAAAATACGCCATCCCTTCTTATCAGTCTCCAGAAAGAATAACGCAAATTTTCATTTTTACTCATCATTTTTCGGACTATATGAAAACCCCGGATATTTCACAACAGGCCTCTTCTCCTTACGCAGGGAATCCATTACTTGCGGGCCAACATGTATATTACTCTCCACTATTTCTCTAGGGGTCAGTGCCATCCATTGATTTAACGATACATCTTCAAAACGATTACTTCTGAACATCTCTAAAAACCATAATGTTTCGGTACCTGTATTTTGAATATAATGCCCCGTCGCAAACGGTACATATCCGACATCGCCAGCTCTATAATCAAATGTACGAGCGGTACCATTTCCAAGAAACACAGTCATTCTCGCTTCCCCTGTCAAATAATATTGCCATTCATCATTATTCGGGTGCCAATGAAGTTCTCTCATTCCGCCAGGCTCAACCTCAACGAGCGCTGCTGCGATTGTTTTGGAAATAGGGAAATTTGTAGAATCTACAATTCGAACGCTACCACCAGGCGTCTTAATCGGCTTTTGTTTTAACAATTCATGTTTAAATGTTAAAGGAACTTCTCCTTTCGGTGATTGAATTTCCTGACTTTCAAGCGAACCTGGCACCTCTCCTTGATAAATATAAACTTGATCTGAAGGGATAGAACGAAAAGCACTCTCAGGTACTCCGAAATTAGCCGACAACACTTCTTTTGGCGTATGCGCAAACCAATCAGAAATAGCTAAAGTAGATAAATCAGAAAAATGCCCATCATCGAAAACGAGTAGAAATTCACAATGTTCCAATCCTTGAATGGAATGCGGAATACCAGGCGGAAAATACCAAAGATCACCTGGTCCAACATCAGCAATAAAATTCCGTCCATTTTGATCAACAGCCGTTATGCGTGCCCGTCCTAAAAGCATATACGCCCATTCCGCTTCTTTATGCCAATGTAGTTCTCGTACTCCACCGGCCGTTAAACTCATATTTACTCCCGCAATCGTCGTCGAAACCGGTAGTTCTCGAACAGTAATCTCCCGAGACCACCCGCCTTGTTTCAAAATCATAGAAGTGTCCGAGAATGAAAACTTCAAGTTAGGAACTAATCCTGCATCCGTTATAGGCGGAACAAGCATATTCGGATTTTGAATATCCCGCATAACATTACGAGGTCCAGAATCAATCGTACCTGCTCCGTCGCTGCGGATTGGTTGTGGCACATTCCCTCCCGCTTCATTAACAGTACGTTTCTTCATGATTACACTCCTTTTTCATCCAATTAGTAAGTAAAAAGCCTCCATCATAGTGTATGAATTGGGCTTTGGATGGTTACAGTTACTATGGAGTTACATCATCTGCCTATCATTATCGTTTTGTTCATTTCTCAACTTATACTAGTATGCTTAGCGCTTAGGAAGACAAAAAAATAAACTAGAACTAACAAAAAACCCTGTAAAATTTATTACAGATTTTTTCACCAATTATTTATTGTTTTATATATCGAATACGAACATTATCGTCCATTTGATAAATTTGTAATGTGTTCCCATAACTAATTCCTAACTCTTCACTTGCACCAACTGCACCCACAAGTACCTCTTAAAATAATTTATTCTTAGTTGGTTTTACTACCGATACTCTTCGCTGCCTCTTCAAACAGTTTCGAACCTTCTTGTGCTTTACTTACTGATTGATGCATTTTACTTTCGTCTTCTTGATCTAATGCATCAAAGAGAAGTTGAAAACAATCCGCATACAGTTCCATCGACTGCTTTATCTTCGCCTGTTCTCCCTGTAACTCAGGAGGCGCTTGTAGATTCTTCAGTTTCGTTGCAGTTGCCTTTGCTCCACCTAAACTCAGTTGTACTTCACTTTTCTTTTGTTTGTATGATTTTACGTCTGAATCTGCTATTCCTTCAATTAATTTCATTGTATCTTCAATTTGAGTAGCACTATTTATGATATCTGCCTTGTACCTTTCAACATCTGAACCAGTTACCTTACCAGTTGAAAAACTAGAAGAAGTTGAATTATTTGAAGAAGAACTTGGTTGACTACTTGATGAACTACTGTTTGTACCTTCACCTTTCGCTACAGATAAGCTATCCTCTTTCTTGCTATCAGTTGACTTACTCTCTTTTTCAGAAGTCTTATTCTCTTTCTCTACCTTTTGCGTTTCTTCTTTCTTTGGCTCAGCTTTCTTACCATCAGTTTCAATTGTAATACAACCACTCAATAACATAACTGGTAACGCTAAACTTACTAATTTCTTTGCTTTCATGATTACTAATACCCCTTTATTTGTAAAATGTAGTGCAAACAAGTTAATATACTTAACTAATAAATTTCCCCCGAATAATTTATTAAAATCTACTATCCATAGATTTCCTGTATATTCATAATATTTCCATATATATCATTTTACAAAGAATTACATATTTGGTCAAAGGGATTTATGTAGTCCTTAAAAGAAAATTTTAATCACAAAGAAAAGAAGCTAACAATAAATTGTTAACTTCTCAATCGAAAGTAAAATACTATCTTTCCTTATCTTCTAATATCTAGGTTGTGATTGAATATTTGTAAGATGAACATCATACATATCAATGATTTCAAGAAATCTATCAGCTTCACGGAAAACATGGTCTGCTAATAACGGATGAATGATACTCTTTATTTTACATTGCTCAATTAAATCACGTGCTGTTTTCTTAAAATCCCGAAGAGATGCAACCGACACACGATTTTGATCTAAAAATTGATCTAAAAGAGGGGCTGTTTGGGATTGTGGTTTCATAGATTCTAAGTCAATTGCTTGATACATCAATTCATCAAAATCATTGCTAAAATTCCGTGCTGTATCTACAAGCTTTCTTTCCGATGGATCAAGAAGATGGCCAATAAATTTAGCATGGTCTGCCATAATCCGTAAAAAGAAAACATTTTCTTTAATAATAGCATCAGGAAGCGCATCTAATTTACCTTCATTTAATTGTATTAAACGTTTTCTAAAATAATCAGCTTCCCTACTTGTATGGTCAACTAAAAGTGGAAAGTTATTTTGTCCTGGCAATTTACATGTGAGAATTAATCCTAAAATTTTTCGTTTAAATCCCCAAATATTAGTTGCGGCTTGTTGTACTTCTGCATTAAATCTTTTTATTTGCTCAGGATCTGTTTCATTTGTATAGGAATGCGCTATTTGTTCAATATGTTCAAACAATCGATAAAATTGATTCGCCTCTTCGATTAGTTGAGTATCCTCTCACCTAAATCCTAAACGAAGAAAAAAAGAATGCTCCTTCATGATTCTAGACCAAAAACGAATTTCATTTAATGAACGCTCAACAAACATTACAGATGTAACACCTGTATCCGGATGTAATGAAGTTTCATCCCTATGCATTGTTAATCCCCCCCAGTAAAATCCCCACTAGTTCCATTCTTATGAGTAAAAAAATATATAAATACCATCAATAAAAGTTTATGATGACTCTCTTATACATGTAAAATTAAACTAATATAACCTTAGCTTGATGAACATATACTGCTCCCGCAGAAGAAAAAAAGCTACCACCGAGATGTAAAATCCTACTAGGTGGTAACCTTTCAAAATTTCTATTAAAGCAATACCGAATCTTTATCACTTTCCTGATTACGTTTCTCACGCTCTTCTTCTAAACGCTTCATATATACTTCGCCTTCTTTTTCAATAAACTCATTATCCATATCTTGCTCTTTTTTCGAAGTATATAAAACCATGTAGCCACTTAGTACAATCCCGACAATCACAAGATACACCCACCATGGTAAAGTTTCCAAATCACTTCATTCCTTTCCTTAGACAAGCCTTATTAGTTTCACTTTATGAGGAAAGAAGTGGATTTATGCTTAAAATTTTTATTGTGGATGCTTCGCGAAAAATGCTTGTACATATTCCATAAACTCAATTGGTTCTTGACGAAACGGTGCGTGGTATCCTTTTTCAATAATATGAAACGTACTATTTGCAAATAGCCCATGATACAGTTCACCATTTTTCCAAGAAACGCTCTTATCGTGTCGTCCCCATATAATTAAAGTCGGCACCTTAATCTTATCGGCTTCCATCGCGATGCGGCGCTCTCTCATTTTCGTAAGCTGATCATAATGCTCTTTATCATCACGACTATTTTTCACTTCATTTTTATTATACTTCGTAATCTCGGTTACAGTTTGTAAGTCCGTCGATAGCGGTGGTACTTCATAACTTTCTTTTTGCTGGAAAGACTCTATCCCTGTAGCATCCGCCAAGATGAGATGCGTCACTGCATCCGGATATAAATACGCTAAATTAAGGGACATCTCTCCGCCCATTGAATGGCCGAGCACCGCAAACTGATCGTATCCAAGCTTCTTCATTAACTTATAATATAAATTCACTTGCGCAGGAAACGAATACTGAAAATCAACCGGCTTAGAAGAACGCCCAAACCCTAAAATATCAACCGCAATAATCGTATGATCTCGCACTAGTTCCGGATAAATATCACTAAACCCATCAGAAGAACCACCAAACCCATGCAACATGAGTAACGGAGGTTTCCCCTCACCAATTTGCTTAAAATAAATCGTCTGCCCATCAATTTGCGCCATACTCTCTTTCGTATTCAGCTTCATCATAACAGTATCTTTCACTTCTTCAACCTTCGCAATCGGCTTATCAACGAAGTTACATACGATAAGCAAAACAAGCACAATACCGCTAATCAAATAAAACTTAAACCGTTTCAAAGTTCCCGTCTCCTTTCTTGAGTTGCTATTTAAAGTTTTTACATTTTTTGGTTGTTTTATGTTCTCTTTTTAATTGTAACTAAAACAGTTACAATTATACTAAAAAAATATAACTCATTTCTATTACTAATGGTTATTCTGTAACTATTATAGTTACATATTTAAAGTAAGTCAATTCTTTTCTCTACATGGCCTGAAAATAGAAAAAGGGACTTCATGTTGAAGTCCCTTTCTTTGTTATTATAGTTGGCTTACTCCGCCGTCGCCTCTATTATCTGCTGGTGCTCCGCCTGTGTCGCCAATGTTAACGTAGTCTGGTCTTGCTGGTGCTCCTCCGTCACCAATATTAACTGCTTGCTGTGTAGTAGAAGAAAAATTAAGTCCCAATGAAAGAATCCCTACAAAAATTAATCCTTTTGCTATTACGCCTACTTTTTTCATTATTTCAACGCCCCTTTTTCTAAATGTTTTTTCTGTGCTTGATTATTTATATAAAAATATTTACTTGCCTTTACATGGTTTTCTTCTTTATAAAATTGCATAGCTAAAATCTCAGTATATTCTTGAATACAATCCAACAAACCTTCTTTCTCAAAATATAAAATCCCATTTAAAATAGTGGATTCTAATAATACACTAGACGTCTTTTGATTCATTTCCTTTAAAATTACAAAACGGTGCTGAAATTCTTTATTTTGTATCTTATTACATATATCTAATCCTTTTTCAATTAATTCAGCGGCAGTATCGATTTTTCCAATTTTGTAATATTCACGTGCTAATACAAACATTGCTTTGAAATGTTTGGGATTACTTTTTATTACTTCTACTAAATGTCGAATTGCTAAACTCGAAAGGTTTTGACTTGCATATAACCATGCTAAATTATGACGAACCATTGTAATAAATCTTTCATTATCTATCTTTTGAAATACATCTAATGCCAAATTCAACTTCTCTTCGGCTTGTTCATATTGCTTTAAATCAATACAAGCCATTGCAAAAATATTCTCACACAAAGCAATACAAACTTCATAGCCAGGATGTTTTTCATATTCATCTTTTGCTAAACGTATTTGATCAATCGCCATCAATGGTTTATACGTTTGATAAGACAAATATGCAAATCTATAATTGAATTCAGCATGTTCCAACGAAGATGTTATATATTTAAGTAATTTCCCAGCCTCTTCAAAGTGATTTTGTGACTCAATGTAATTTGATATATACATTGCATGAATACCTTTAAATAAGTGATAATAATGTGTTAAAAGTGCGTCATCAGGAATTATAAAGGTATTAATTTCATCAAAACTATTCTCTGTAATACTCAAACTATCAATTAGCACATGATAACGGAATTTTAATAATGCGTGATAAAATGCCGCATACTGATCTTCTTTAATATAAATAACCTTGGACTCTATTTCCTCATTTAGTACTTTCGCTTTAACCACATCTTGTTTTAACATTGAATGATACCAATCATCCAATAAGTGTCTCATTTGCTCCCGCGTTACTACATCTGCTCCCATAAACTCGCATCCCCTTTTCTCCAAAATTAGGATTTTTATACAATTATCAAAATTGTATATTACCACTCCTTTTCTATGTATTGAAAAGTAATTATCAGAAAATTTAATGTTTTAATTAATTATACCAAACTTTTCCTTTTTGATAACTTGAGAAACAATTGTCAGAAAACTTACTAGGATAAATAAAAAAGCAAGCAGTTCCAGCACTCCGCTAAAACTACTTGCTCTCCTACTTACTATCTCTATTTTTACTCTTTAATAAATTCCTTCGTACTTCTCACTGTATCAATTGGACGGACTAATTTTTCAATTTCTTCACGTTTTGGCTCTAGGAATGGAGGTAAAGATAATTTTTCGCCAAGTGTTTCGTATGGCTCATCTCCCATAAATCCTGGGCCATCTGTTGCAAATTCAAATAAGATTTGTGGTGCAACTCTTGCGTATAATGATTCGAAGAAGTGACGGTTTACATAGCCAGATGAAGGAAGTCCAACGCTACTGATTCTCTCAATCCATTCTTCTAATACAGCGCGATCTTCTACGCGAAATGCCGCATGGTGCACTGTACCAAAACCTTGTTGTGCTTCAGGAAGAACTGTATTATGTTCTACAATGACAGAAGCACCGTTTCCACCTTTATTCACTTCAAATAAATAGAATTCTCCTTCTTGCGCAACCTCTTTAAATAATAAAACTTTTTCTAGCACTTCTTTGAAGAAACTAAAGTTTGCAATACGGATGAATACAGGGCCTAAACCAGTAATTGCATATTCTAATGGAACTGGTCCGTTTTGCCATGGTGTACCTGATTCGATCCCTTTATCAAGTTCATCTGAGATTAATTGATAGTGTTGGTCATCAAAGTCAACGAAAGAAAGAGTTTTCTTACCAAATTGCTCTTTAATTCCTGTATGTTCTACTTCAAGACGGTCAAAGCGTTTCACCCAATACTCTAATGCTGCATCAGTTGGTACACGGAATGAAGTTTTTGAAATTTCATTTGTACCGTGTACTCCTTTTGGAATACCTGGGAAGTCAAAGAATGTCATATCTGTTCCTGCACTACCTTTATCATCTGCAAAGAATAAATGATACGTTTGAATGTCATCTTGGTTTACTGTTTTTTTAACTAAACGCATTCCTAAAACATGAGTGAAAAACTCATAGTTTTTTTCTGCACTACTTGTAATCGCTGTAACGTGGTGAATTCCTTTTAATTGGTTCATTTTATATTCCTCCAATGGTTTTAAATTTTATATTTTCTCTTCAATAGGTGCTAAATTTGCTTCAATCTCTGCACGCTGATTTTCTAAGAACGGTGGTAAATCAAGTTTTTCTCCTAAATGTTCTACATCTCCATCAACTGTAAACCCTGGTCCATCTGTCGCAATTTCAAAAAGGATTCCGTTTGATTCACGGAAATATAAGCTTTTAAAGTAGAAACGGTCAATGATTCCTGAAGAATGGAAGCCTCTTTGTTTCACTTGTTCTTCCCAATAGGCAAGCTCTGCATCGTTTTTCACACGAATTGCTAAATGGTGGATGCTACCGCGGCCCGGTTTTTCAGTAGGACCATCTAAATATTTCACAACGATTTCTCCAAAAGCCTCTCCTTTAATGGACTGAAAAATTACTTCCTCTTCGCTTCGGCTAACCTCTGTATAACCAAACATCTCTGTAAGTGTACTCGCCAGTTTATCAAGTCTACGCACTGTCATTTCCACTGAACCCATTCCTTGAATTTGATGCTTTGCAGGAACTTCTGATTTCTCCCAAGTTTCCCAGTGCTCTACTTTTTCTCCGTTTGAAACGAGTAGTACTAAGCGAAGACCTTCAGCATCCTCAAATTGTAAAGCAGGACGATTTGCATATGTTGTCATCTCACTATGTTTCACATCAAATTTCTCAAATCGTTCTTTCCAGTAATGTAAGCTTTCCTCTGAAGGAACGAGTAATCCAATTCGAGTAATCGCATTTGTACCGCGATATGTTCTTCCTACTAAAGGAATTTCAAAAAATGATAACTCTGTACCCGGACTTCCTGTTTTATCTCCGTAAAATAAATGGTACATTGACGGATCATCTTGGTTCACTGTCATTTTCACACGACGTAATCCAAGCACATTTTTATAAAAGTGATTATTTTCATTTGCATTTTTCGTAACCATTGAAATGTGATGATGCCCTTTAATTTTATACATTTTTAATTCCTCCGCTTCGTTTTACTAGTCAAGTGATGATAAAAAAATAATATGCTTTTTAGCTGTTCAATTTATTCTCATTATGTTTTTGTAAATTCATCTTAGTTTTTACTGTATAAGTTACTTTGTTTTTTAATCGAAAACAACTGAGTGTATGTTTTTCATATGGCTCAATTACTTTCGTTACTATCACTTTACAACTCAAGTGATTAAAAAGCAAGTATTTTATCTCGAGTTCAAGATATTTTTTTATAAAGTATTATTTACTTCCTATAAAAATAGCCTCACTAAGTGTATTAACACTTAATGAGGCCACTTTATTCACATTATTAATTATGGAACGTCGGCTTATAGAACGAACGATTATCAAGTGCGAAGACACGCTCTGTGTATTCGCCTGGTTTTGTGCGTCCTAATGCGCGGTCCATCATGTTCATTTTTGCATCTAAGTTATCGATGTAATGCAGAATTTCTGCTTCTTTTACTAATGGTGGTTTTGGACTACCCCATTCTGCTTTTCCGTGGTGAGAAAGGACGATGTGTTGAAGAATTAATACTTCTTCTGCATCGATTTGCAATTCGTCTGCTGCTTTACCAATTTCGTTCACCATAATAGAAATGTGGCCTAGTAAATTTCCTTCTAACGTATACGTTGTAGAAATTGGGCCAGATAGTTCGATTACTTTACCAAGGTCATGTAAAATAACGCCTGCATATAGTAAGTCTTTATCTAACGATGGGTATAGATTTGAGATAGCTTTCGCTAAATCAAGCATTGATACGACGTGATAAGCTAGTCCAGATACGAACTCGTGATGGTTCTTTGTCGCTGCTGGATAGTCTAAAAATTCGTTTTGATGCTTATTTAATAAATGTCTTGTTAGACGCTGAATGTTCGGGTTTCTCATTTCAAATATGTATTGCGTAATTTTCTCAACCATATCTTCTTTTTTCACTGGTGCTTTTTCTACGAAGTCTGAGATATCTGTTACTTCATTTTCATTCGCAACACGAATTTGTTTCACACGTAATTGAATACGTCCTTTGTAGTTTAAAATATCACCAGCTACTTTCACGATTGTTTCCGCTACATATTGTTTCTCAACTTCTGGTGATACGTCCCACAATTTCGCTTCAATGTCTCCACTTGGATCTTGTAAGATTACTGTTAAAAATGGCTTTCCATTGCTTGCGATACCTTTTGTCGCTGTTTTAATTAACAAGAAAATATCGACTTGTTCACCAACTTCATACTCTGCAATTTTCTTTTTCATTCGAATTCCTCCACCAAATCAGTTACTTTTAGTATAGCACACTACAACTCATTTTCTTTACGCATATGTGTTAATTTTATAATCTGTTTTTCTGTAAAATACGCAAGTAAATGCGCATGACATGTAAAGAATATGACTTGTCTATCCTTTGCAATTTCCTTTATAAGTTCAATCGTACGATTCGTCCTTACCGCATCAAAATGCACGAAACTATCATCAATAATAAATGGATAATCATGTTCGAATGTTTTCGCGAGTGCAAATCTCAGCGATAAATATAACTGCTCCGCTGTCGCTTGGCTTAGTTCATGACTGTAAAAACGCATACCATCGTTACGTTCAACGATAAACGGTTCTGCCTCTGACGGTGAAAAGATTTTACTATAGCGTCCGCCTGTTAAATAGACGAAATACTCTTCTGATTTTTGTAAAATACGAGGAAGATGAACTTCATGATAATAGTGCTTCGTTTTCGTTAACACTGTCTTTGCGGCCGCATAAGCAGCCCACTTCTTCACTTGTTCACGCACTTGCGCTTTTTTCATTTCCCATTCATGCATTAAATCGCCGTACGTACTACCTTCTTCTAAATTCGCAATTTCCATACGATGTTTCGCAATACGCTCTGTCAGTTCTTTCTCTTTCGTAAGACAGTTTTGAACAGTTGTAATTTCTTGCTTTAATTTTCCTTCATACCCGTCAGCTTCATAATGTTCAGCTAATGATAAACTCGTTAAACGCTGTTCCAACAGATCAATTTGCGGTAATAAACGCCCCACTTGTTTCTCTGCATCCTCACGTTTTTCCGCCAGTTTACCTGCTTCTAAAAACATCTCTTCATCTGTAGACTCTGCAATATGCCATAAACCATCTCGTTCTATTAGTAATTGCTTTAATTGTTCTTGCATAAACTCATATTCTTCTTGCCATTCCGCCAGTTTTTCTTTTAACTGCTTACAAGTTTGGCGCTTCTCTTTCTCATTTTGCATACGGCTTTGTGCCTCGTGTAGCTTACTATACTCCGCACTACCGATAACAGTTTCTAGTTTATGTTCAAATTGCGAAATCATTTCATATAATGAAGATTTTCGCGTACCTTGCTTCTCTAACTCCCGATATAATTGCTGCATTTTTTCAATACGCTCAAACGCCGGCAATATGTGTGCATACGTATAAAATTCAGGAAACATATAGCGCGTTTTATATGCATCGACTTGTTCTCCCGCCTGGAACGTTTCTCTCTCCCATTCCTCATACGATGAAACAACTTTATCATACGCTCGTTCCAATTGCTGTAACTTATAAGACTCGCGCTCAAATAACTTCCGAATCTCTTCATCTTTTTCTAACTCATAGCGTACAGACATCGCTTCTTCACTTTGTCTCCCGCCGGCACTTTGCTGAAGAGTAAGAAGCTCTTCTTGTAATCCGCTTGATGGATCTTTATATAAAACAAGGGCGAGAACAATCCCTACAAATACGATGACACTAATAAATAAAAGCGGGCGATTGTCTATAAATAAGCTCGTGAATAAAATGCCTGTATTAATAAGGAGTAACAGAAGACAAACTCTTTGCCACTGCTTTTTCTTTTGCATAGCCGCTCCTGCTTTTTCCTCGTACTTGCGCTTCATTCTCTCTGCGCCCATACCGATAAACGCCGCATCTTGGAACGACTTCTCTTTCTCAGCTAACGCATTTCGCTCTTCATCCGCTAACATTTGTTGCTTAATCTGTCTTATATTCTCTTCTTGTTCTTCTAATTGCTCCTGCGCTACTTTAAAACGATCATCAAGCTGTGCTTTTTGCGTTTCTAATTCACGCGCCTTTTGCACTGTTTGCGTAATTAACTCTTTCGTTGCCAAACTCATATCAAACGACAGAACTGTTTCCTTTTCAAAAGTAGCACCAATTTGTTGCTCTAGTTCTGCCAGTTCTTCTTTTATATTCGTAATACTTCCTGTCAAATCACGCATTTCTTGGCGTGCATTTTCGTAAGACATATGCTGCATACGAAGTTCTTCTACATAACTTTCTTTTTGTAAAAACTCTTCATCTATTTGAATCGAGGCAATTTCCGATTGCACTGTCTCAATTTTCTTGTGGAGCGAATCAACTTGTAATTGAAGCGGCTCCATCTTCGCCTTAATTGCTTCATAACGCGCCATTCCGTTTACAGGAAACTGCCCGCTCTCGTTCTCTAACACTTTCTCGTGCGCACGCTTTTCAATAACGAGAGGCTCAAGCGCTGCTAATATTTCATAATCTTGCTTCCGCTTTTCTGCATTCTCTTTTTCCACGCGAACAGAAGCAAGTTTCTCTTCACTTTCTTTTAACTGCTCGACCTGTTTTTCATACGTGCCAATTTTCCCTTGCCACTCTTTCATCTTCTCTTCAAGTTTCTTCATCTCTTGCAGTGACACGTTAATTTCTGGTTTACGACCACTCGGCTTGAAGCGCTGGTCCATTTCTTTTTCTAGCTTTTTATCTAACTGCAATAGCGCATCACTTCCGACTGCACTTGCCGAAAATAAATAATTGCCAATATCCGCTTCGCCGAGCTGATGAATGTTTTGAAGGCCATGCATATCAAATGAAAAGACAGATTCAAATAAACTTTCATTCATCCCGCTTAATATATCGTTTAAAATTTCTTCTCCGCCCGTTTTCCCGTCTTCAAAATAAACGATCACCTCGCCAGCTGCCGTCTTTGGCAATCGCTCAATTTTCAAACGACCGTACTGCTCTGTTTGCACAGTGATCGCACCGCCATATTTCCCGCCTTCTTTCGGCTCATAACGGCGCTGTCCTCTCGTCGGAAAACCGAATAAAATACTTTTCATAAATGAGCGAATTGTCGATTTCCCCGCTTCATTTTCACCGTATAACACTGTCAGCAAGGAAAGATCCATTTCCACATTTTCTAATTTTCCGTACCCATAAATATGGAGTTTTTCAATTCTCATTTTTTATCCCTCTCTTGCTGGAATAATTGTTCTAAAATAATATTTTCTGCTTCCTTTTGAATCTCTTTCTTCTCTTCTTCTGTAAAAGATTCAATACTATTACGCGCTACAGGAGATGTCCAAATAGTGCGCAATACTCCGTCCATATTAGTGAAAGCTTCTAACTCCTTTAGCACACTACCGACGAAATGATTTTCCGCTTTCAAACGTTCGATTTCCACAAAAGAAACCGTCTCATTTTTCCACTTCATCGCATATACGAAATCTTTTCGCTCTTCTCCAGATGCTAAAATGTGAAAAATCTCTTCCACACGCTTTTCGTCGCGCAAATAAGGTGAAAGTGGGCCTTGTCCTGTAAATACGACAGTTAATAGCGTACCTTCCTCTTCTCTTCGGCATTCATTCATCGCAGTAGATATGCTTGTCATAAGTTCATCAACAGTTTCAAGTCCATCAATACAAACTTCGATTTCATCCCATACAACATCTGCCGTATGGAAAAATGAACACTGTGTTCCTTGTTTCGTAAGTTCAATAAGGTACGCACCCTTCTCGCCTGTTTCCTTACGATGACGACCTTGTATGTTCCCTGGATAAATAATGTATGGTTCTTCTGATAAAATTTCACGTTTATGTATATGGCCAAGGGCCCAATAGTCAAACTGTTTTTCTTTCAACTCACGAATTTGAAACGGTGCATAGCGATTATGCTCTGCATCTCCTTCCACACTACCGTGAAGCATACCAATATGAAAAGGCGCATCACTCATTTTCGTATACTGCGCTGTCATATTATCCGTTACCGCTTGCTGCAAATAACTAAACCCGTAAATAGAAGCTAACAATTCACCATTTTTATAAAATGATTTCTCTTCTACATAAGGCTCCGTAAATACATGAACATTTTCTGGAAACTCAATTGCTGCCCAGCTTCCCCCTAAATGATCGTGGTTACCGTGAATAATAAAAACAGGGACATCGTACTGCGACAGTCTCTTCATTTGCTCACGCACAAACACTTGCGCCCTCAAACTTCTCGTCTCCGCATCATACAAATCCCCAGCTAGTAATACGAAATCAACGCGCTCTTGAATCGCTTTATCAACAATACGCTCAAATGATTCAAACGTACTTTGCTTCATTCTCTCCCACACAGGCTGCGTAACATTCATCTCCATCCCTTTAAACGGA
The DNA here is from genome assembly GCF_039134555.1 of Bacillus sp. BR3(2024). Lineage (NCBI taxonomy): Bacteria > Bacillati > Bacillota > Bacilli > Caryophanales > Bacillaceae > Bacillus > Bacillus sp. BR3(2024). Next base: position 982,308 of record NZ_CP152433.1, on the reverse strand, counting down.
CTATCCAAATGCAAATCAGCCGCATGTATAAACTTTACTTGTTTCACAAATAACGATCCTTTCTATCTTTCAAAAGTTTCATCTTATCAAAATTAAAATCGCTGAAAACTAATAATCATCGAGAATAAAAATATTCTCGATGATTAAAGTTTCATTCTATTTTACCACGCAATGTCATATATTTCTTTGCATATTGTAGCGTTTTATGTCAAAATAATTATAAGATTCTGATTTTAAATATTGGAGGGAATTTTCATGGGAGTATACGTTCTAACAGTCTTTGAAAAAGATGGTTCAAAAGCATTAGACGAATCATTCGAGGCGGCAACTGAAAAAGAAGCGAAAGCAAAAGGTGAATCTATCTTACAAGAAAAAGGATTGTATGAAAAAACACATCGCTGTACATCTACTGCAGGTAAGCTCGTTTTATTCCAGCGCTAAAAAAAGAAGCGTCATCCGCTTCTTTTTCACTCTACTATATCTTCGTCACACCACGTAAACACCACATCTAGAATGCGATTACCGATACGTACGCGCTTATTCCATTTTCCTGTTTGGATCTGATGTTGCAATTCTGCTTTCATCTTTTCCGTCCAGTCGTGAATCGTTTCACTACCGTCGTACGGATATACGCTCGGAAACTCTTTCTGCATTAGATGCAAGCTCTCTGCATCAAAATGAAAATGGAAGAAGTAGTTTGCTGTAAGCGATGGTTCTTGCAATCGTAAAAAATGATCATCAATTTGCTTTCTATTTCGATAGAAAGTAAAGATATTCACTTTACCGCTAGTAATTTGGTCAATTTGAATTTCGTGCTTCTCTATAATCACGTCTTGTCCACCTCGTTGTATACTATCTTTAGTATATATGTCTTTTGCAACAAAGTTAACCATTTTCGCGCGAAATTCATTTCCTTCATTATATTACCTGTACCTCCATATGCAATCAGAATAAATAAAACAAAGTTGAAGGGGAGCGATTACATGTATTTCGGAAGCAAAGGTTGGTATGTAAAAGAACTTAAAAAATTAGGTATCCGTACTTATGAAGGTAAAAAACTAGAATCGTATCGTACGCATGTGTTGTCTAGTTTACTTGAGAGAATGAAGAAGGCTTCGGCTTAATAGAATAGCAAGAAGTAAACCTGAATATTGATAAATGATAAAAAGCACCTCCTTAATTTGCATACTAAGTATGCAAATTAAATGGAGGTGTTTTTATCAATCTCGCTTTTTCAGGGGCTCTTTAGTTTTCATAAAATATTTTTTGTTTCCGCTGAAACGGATAAGTTTTAATCTCAGCTGTATCTAAATTTTCATTGAATAAATGAATAGCTATAATTTGTCTACAATCGTAAGTATGGTAATAATATGTTCCAGACTCCATACACATTGCACTCGTATAGATGGTATTATCTAATGTTCCGTCTTCTGTTATTACTGCCCCTTTAGGGACCTCACAATTTGATAAGATATGAAAAATAGCAGATATCCCCTCTTCTTCGTTCTCTATACCTTGAATGTTTTGTTTTCCATATGCTGCCCGCACAAATCTTGATGGCGGGGTAAAATCTCCAGGAAGTCCCATCGTTCCTGAACCTTGGCCAAAAGCACTTAATGGTACATCTCCCCACTCCGTTGGCGCAAATGGCTGCGATTTAAGTCCAATATATTGTCTTAAATTTTGTAAATGCCAATTAAACTCCGGACTATTAGTCATCACTCCTAATGGATTGTCATACATTTTTAGTCCATCAGTTGTCGGCTCAAGTACAATACAATCTCCCCATTTATCTGCTAAAATCCAATGTAGCGGTGGGGTAATTCCTAAAACTGGTGATGGTATATCTATAAGGGAAATGTTATCAACAGATTTTTTTAACTCTTCAACAGAATTAAATTGCGTGAGGCTCCAAGCTACAAAATCAAATGGCGCTAAATTCGTTTTATGGTTATCTATACTGTTACTATAAGTAGCGAATCCCGGGAAATAGAGAGTGGCACACGTCATACCAGCTTCATTTACTCCGTCCGCCATAATGACCCTTCCTTCATGATTAATTCCCATTCCGACAACAGCCTTTTTCGCTCGGATAGTTTCACCAGTTATATTGTTCCACTGATAACGCCGAGGAATGATTATTACTTCCTGATTCATATCTAATGTGAAATCCATTGTTCTCGCAAAAAGATGTTGGAAATTTTTAGTTTGTAACGTCAAACTAGTACACATGAAGAAATCCCCCCATTTTATAGTTATATACACATTTTATAAGATTCTGATAAATACGTAAATTAAAAACCCTATTTATCACTAACAAAGTAACCACCCAAACTAAAAATGCTATAATAAATCCAATCAAACTAAGGGGGCAAATTACTTTGCTTGGAACATGCATTCAATTTCATAAGTTTGGCAATCCAAAAGACGTATTACAAATTGAATATAAAAATATAGAACCACTGAAAGATAATGAAGTTTTCGTCCGTATGCTAGTTAGACCGATTAATCCATCTGACTTAATTCCCATCACAGGAGCGTACGCTCATAGAATTCCTTTACCTAACATACCTGGCTATGAAGGTGTTGGTATTGTAGAAAATGTTGGCGCTTTTGTTTCTCGAGAGCTTATCGGTAAACGAGTGTTACCTTTACGCGGGGAAGGTACTTGGCAAGAATATGTGAAGACATCGGCTGATTTTGTAGTCCCTATTCCTGATTCCATTGATGATTTCACAGCTGCACAAATGTATATTAATCCCCTTACGGCGTGGGTTACTTGTACAGAAACGTTAAACTTACAGAGTAATGACGTTTTATTAGTGAATGCTTGTGGGTCCGCTATTGGGCATCTTTTTGCGCAGTTATCCCAAATTTTAAATTTCCGATTAATTGCCGTTACAAGAAATAATAAGCATACAGAAGAATTACTGCACCTTGGTGCTGCATATGTAATTGATACTTCCACTGCCCCGCTTTATGAAACTGTTATGACATTAACAAACGGGCTCGGTGCGGATGCTGCGATTGATTCTATCGGAGGACCGGATGGAAATGAATTAGCTTTTTCCTTACGTCCAAACGGGCATTTTTTAACGATCGGTCTTCTATCAGGAATACAAGTGAACTGGGCCGAGATTGTCACAAAAGCAAAAGTGCACGCAAACATATTTCATTTACGACATTGGAATAAAGAGGTATCACCATATAAATGGCAAGAAACGTTTCGTCACTTAATTCGCTTAGTAGAAAATGAGCAATTACGTTTTATGAAAGTCCATTCTACATATGACTTAGCGGATGTGAAAGCGGCAGTTGATGTTGTGCAGTCCGCTGAGAAAACGAAAGGGTAACTAACTGTTACGATTTATTTAACCAATTATAACGAAAGTTAATTAAATATATCAGTAAGCCCTGCTAGTCAAGTGATTGGCTAGTAGTGAGGGTTAACTGCGGGCAATCCCTAAAGCTGATTGAACTACAACGTGGCTAGAAATAGTGAGCGTGAATGTCGCGAAAGCAGAAAAAATCAATCAGATGGTGCAAGGTTAAATCCTAAACACTAGAACAATGGGTCTTCCGCCTCGAATCATCTAAGTCAAAAGTGATAAGATGAACGTTCAACGACTATCTCGTATAACTGACGAGAGTACATCACAAGCCTATGGTGGTGGAAAAATCCTCTATCTTTAATTAGATAAACATATAGTCTGCGCTCATGTGAAAACATGAGAAGTTCATAAGAGAACTGGCTAAGGAATTGCGCCCTTAGTTGAACGAGATAAATTTAATTAAATCTATCAAACCTCATTGAATATATCGAACGTATGTGCTATGGTGGATTCAATGAGGTAAGAATAATAATGAAATTTTTACGAGTTAGTCAAGTATCAGAATTAACAGGTTTGCATCCGAGTAGTCTCAGGAGAATGCTGGTGGAACACGCTACGATTCAGAAGAACAAATCTTTCATTAAAGGAGTTACATTCTGATGATATTGGCGAAGAAAGTTAGACTGATTCCAACGCCTGAACAAGAACAAGTGCTTAAAAAACATGCCGGTGCTGCAAGATTCGCTTATAACTATTGTAAAAGAATGAGTGATAGATACTATAAGCTAGTTGGAAAATCTGTTTCACAGTTAGCTTTACAGAAACGATTTACAAAGATCAAGAAGCGAAAGAGATATGAGTGGTTAAAAGACATTAATGCACAAGTTCCTAAACAGGCTTCAAAAGATTTTGATACGGCGAGAAAAAATACGTTCAAAAAGTACAAAAATGGTTCTCACACTTCTTATAAATCAAAAAAAGATTTGATCCAAGGATTTTATGCCAATTATGAAAGACTGAGTATAGGAAAAAAAGTCGTTCATATTCAGTCTATTAGAGAAGTGAAAACAAGCCAACAACTACCAAGAAATAAAAAACCATCCAATCCAAGAGTTACCTTTGATGGTCGTCACTGGTGGATTAGTGTGGGGTTCCAAGAAGACTTTGAATCACAAGAACTAACCAATGAGTCAATCGGTGTGGATGTTGGTTTAAAAGAGCTGTTTGTAGCTTCTAATGGTACGAAAGAACGAAATATAAACAAAGACGCCAAGGTTAAAAAACTTTTGAAAAGGAAAAAGTCAGCGCAAAGAGATATGTCTAGGAGATTTAAAAAAGGTGTGAAAATTCAATCTGCTGGATATGAAAAAGCGAAAGCTGAGCACCTGCGGTTATCTAGGAAAATTATGAATATCCGAAATAACCATATCCATCAAGCAACAGCTAAATTGGTGAAAACCAAACCAATGAGGATTGTTGTGGAAGACTTATCTATTTCAAACCTGTTAAAAAACAAAAAACTATCGAAAGCATTTTCATTTCAAAAATTACACTTCTTCTTTCAATGTTTGTCATACAAGTGCGAGAAGTACGGCATTGCGTATGTAAAAGCTGATAAATGGTTCGCTTCAAGCAAGATTTGCTCATGTTGCGGAGTAAAATACGACCATTCAGTTCAACCAGAAGGACAGTGGAGCTTAAAAATACGTGAGTGGTGTTGTGCTTCATGCAATAGCTATCACGATAGGGATGTAAATGCGTCGATAAATTTATCAAGATGGGTAAAATAAATGCTTGATAATAGGAGGTAACGATACTGCCTCGTGTGGAGTGTTATACCCCTCGTCCCTTCGGGGTTGCGAGAACACGATGAAGCACTAACTTGTGTAAATTTGATTGAATTGTATAGATTTAGTTAAGTTTATCGTATCGGAAAGTGTTTTTGACGAGTTATTAAATGCAAAAGAAGAAGTCTTTTGCATTTACCTTTTAAATAGACTAGATAGTACGTTTAGCAGTCTATAATTGTAATTTTTTGGTACAATTATATTGAAAGGTGAAAGGAGCTTCTAACATGTGGTTCATTTCGGCAATTTGGCCTATTATACTAGTCGGCGGAATTGTAGTATTTGTAATAAAAAGATTGGAACATAAATATAAGCACGGCAAATTGGGTAAGAAAAAATCAAATGAGGCTCAAATTTTATTAGACATTTTCATACCTATAGGAATGCTTGTCGGCTGTATAATTGGTTTGATTTTCGGCATGTTTTCCCCAGATTTCTCACTACTTTCAATTAGTTTAGGATCCGGAATAGGCTATTTATTTGGTTTTTTCGCCTATGAAATTTATAGCAAGACAGGAAACAATTTTTCCTAATCCAAAAGGAATAAGCGGGACAGTACATAGTAATCATATAAAATATGTAACTGTCCTTTATTTTTGCATCAATGTTATCACCTTACCTTTCGCCTACTATACACCTCTTTGATTGATTTTTCTCTCCTCCCCTTTTTGCATATCCGCTTTTTTATTTTCATTGGATCTATATCCAAAGTAAAGTAGCGCACATGTAATAACAGAACCTACAATGTATCCTAAAAAACATCCTAACCAAAACATAAAAATTGCCCCCAATCCATTATAAATTTTATGTAGTAGACATCTGTAAACCGTTCTCAGTACCTCCGTTTTTTATTACAGATTGGAAAATCCCCTTAACCATTCCATCCATGAACATTCTGTCTTCTCTATTTTGATTATTATCTATAAAGTTATTTATACCACTAATTCTTCCATTATCTCAAATAACAACTTTATTATTTATTATAAAGTTTGCACTCACGCTACATATATGTAGCATCACTGTCTCTTTTTCATTTTACCCTTGCAACTGGAGTTTACTTCTACAACTTAAAAACAAAAAAACCCCTCAAAGCATAAACTTCAAGGGGTAAGCCTGTTTTTTATTTACTTATATACGTACAGCTGTACCACTTACAGCAACCATTAACATTCCATCACGAACAACTTCGTAATCTACGTCAACACCAACGATAGCGTTCGCACCTTTTTGTTTTGCAAGTTCTTTCATTTCGTCCATCGCAATATCACGAGCTTCTTTTAGCTTACTTTCATAAGAACCAGCACGACCACCGACAACATCACGAACAGAAGCGAATAAATCGCGGACAATATTTGCACCCATAATAGCTTCACCATTTACAATATCGATATACTCAATAATTTCTTTACCTTGAATTCCAGACGTTGTTGTTACAATCATGACTGACACTCTCCTATAAATTATAATTTTTGATTAGCTTTCTTATGTCTTTATTATGACATGGAAAAAGTAACTAATCTATTGAATTACCTTACAGGAGTGTGACAATTTTGTAATAATAAAACGCGCTTTATGTTTCATTTTAATAAAGCGCTTTAATATTGGGATACATAAACGAGTCTCTATTTTCTTTCCAATCCTTTTCTACTTCTTTAAAAGTTGGTCGCCCTAATTCTTTATTATTTTCATGTTTACTAAACCATTTTTTCACATACCGATCTCCATTTTTACTTTGAACTGTGCAAAGGAAACTATTACTACTATCCTTTAATATTTTTACAATCACGAATAGACACCTCTTCCCTTCTCAATATCATAATAGGACTTGATCTTTTACTATAAGCCCTTCCTCTCTTATAGTCATACGACTCCTCGGCCGCGCCAAAGTTGTAAGATCAAAAACGATATTCACTTTGTTTACATTTTATTTAAAGAAATCAGAGTTATAGGCATTATGCTTATCAAATATTTTATAGATTTCTAACTTATCATCTAATTTTGCATCTACTAAAATTAATATATTTCCATCGTAAATATATTCTTCATACTTTTTAGCATGGTCTTCAGGGATTCCTAAGCCGATAAATGCTCCTATTAAACTTCCAGCTCCTCCGCCAATACCAGCTCCTCCAATAGCTGCTGCGATTGGTCCTGCTGCTACAATTGGACCCATTCCAGAAACGGCAAGTATACCAAGACCTGTTAATAAACCACCGAGCCCGCCTGCTACTCCTCCAGCTACAAGCCCTGTCGCTGAAAAGATATCTGCTTTATGTGCAGTTTCGCTATTCACTTTTTCACCCGATTTTTCTTCTAGATGTTCAATTTCCTTTTGATCTTTCGCAATAGCTGAAATGTTATCTGCTGAATATCCTTTATCATTTAATTCATTAATAACGAGTGCCGCATCATCAATTGTTCTAAAAACACCTACTATTTTTCTATCTACATTCATAACTATTAACCTCCTAAAGTTTTATATAATGTATTTTTATTTTTCTTCATTTCTGTATACACTAATTTTCTTATTAACATAACCATTTATGAAAAAAGCGAATAGTAAAAGCACTACAAGTGAACTACTTAACAAGTAAATTAAATCAAATGTAATATTAATCATCATTTCATTCATGTATACCAGGCTCCTTTTTATTTAAAGTAAAAGTATATTTTGATAGACTAATCTACTAAACATAGACATCCTACAATTCATCTTCAGTCAATCTCTTTGTAGTATATGTATACCCTTCCTAACCTTTTCTAAACGTAAAAAACTATAATTATATTTTTTCTTATTTATATGTTTAACATTTTTTAAAACGGGTATGTTTATATTGTTATGCTTACTATATGGAAAGGAATATTACGATGAACGCCATTCACTCTACTACTATTTCTTATAATGAAACACCTACAATAACTCAAATTCATCATTTTTATGCTTTAATGACAACATTTCAAACGAATGTATTTATAAGTAAACACGGAACACTTACTTCTATTAAAAACTTAAGCACTCTAGTATCCTTTTTCCTTACTGTAAAAAAGAGAGATCTTGTATTATTTATTTTTGAAGGAATAGATGCAAAAAGAGCTTTAAGAACACTCTTCCCTTCTTAAAAGTTTTGTTATCCCCTATTCCCTCGATTGTTACTTTTCATATATAGTTTTATATTTCAAAATGATTTCCTCTATTAAAAAAGAACCCCCTAATACAATAGGGGGATTTCTAGTTTAGCCTTATGAAAACTGATATAATATATATTACGTTTTTCATTCTTTAAAATAGAAAAGTTTTAATAACCTTGAAGGTAGGAATTTTTAATGAACTCGAAAGCAAAATTTAGTATTCGCTACAAAATTATGGCTGGTTATTTAGTTATCATTTTGTTCTTACTTGTTTCTTTCATTATGTTGAACAATGAGATTTCTAATTTACAAAAATCTCGTAATTTTATTATTGATCACGATTTTAAAGTTCTCAATTTAACAAATCAAGTGGAGAAAGATTTACTAACAATTGAAAATAAAGCGAAAGGGTTTATCATTTCTAATAATCCAAATTACGTACAATCTCTTAATTCTGCGGAAAAGGATTACGAAAAGCATTATCAAGATCTTTTCTCATTATTAGAGGATAACCCATCTCAGCAAGAAAAATTAAAACAGATTAACGAAAATATTATTAGTTGGATAAATAAAGAGATTCACCCGTTAATTGCAAATCATAATAGTAATAATGTACAAACAATCGACACGACTCAAATTCAGTCATTACAGTCACAGGTAACTAACTTCCGTAGCACTGAGGAGCAATTAACGAAAAAAAGAGCAGCACAATTAGATACTGAAAATAATAAATTAGAGATTTGGTTATACAGTTTATTGTTCTTACTTTCTTGTATTTCTATTATCATTTCACTCTATATTTCGAATTCCATTACAAAAACGATTAAAAATGTAATTCAAGCTATTAAATCCATTTCTTCTAAAGAAAAAATCACGGAAAGAATTCATGTAAACACACGTGATGAAATAAAAGATCTTGCTCATACAACGAATCACCTACTAGACGAAATATCGAAAAGAGAGTGGTTACAAACGGAGCTTGCAGAATTAATTTTAATGTATCAAGGTGTATCTTCTATTGAGATGTTAGGTAAAAAAATTCTTAGTGGAATTATACAAAAAACGCAAACTTCTTGCGGTGCATTTTATGTACGTGAAGAATATGAAGAAACTGTCTACTATGTGAAAAAAGCTTCTTTCGCCGATCAAGGTGCTGATATTGGGAAACAATCCATTCAAATGGGTGAAGGTTTCATTGGACAGTCTGCCTTAGAAAAGAAAAGTTTTATTCTCAGGGATATACCCGAAGAGTTTCGTTATGTCACTAGCGGAGTATTAGAAATACGTCCTAAAAATCTATTAATCATCCCTATCTTATTTGAGGATGAAGTAATCGCAGTAATGGAGTTAGTAAGTGTAACTGAGATTTCAGATTTACATCAAGATTTAATTCAACAAACCGTTGATAATCTAGGTTTAACAATCCATAGCATTATGGGACGTATGCGAATTCAAACTCTTTTACATGAATCACAAGCAATGACAGAAGAGTTACAAGTTCAATCAGAAGAATTGCAAACGCAAGCGGAAGAACTACAAATGCAAGCAGAAGAATTACGAACAACGAATGAACAATTAGAGTCTAGAACTGAAGAGGCTGAGCAGAAGACAGCTGACTTACAAATTACTAAATCAGAATTAGAAGAAAAAGCAAGCGAGTTGTTACGCAGCTCAAAATACAAATCTGAGTTCCTAGCAAATATGTCACATGAATTACGCACACCGTTAAATAGTATTTTACTATTATCTGAAATGTTAAGAGAAAATCATGATAACAATTTATCCGACGATGAGATTGAATTAGCAACTGTCATTCATTCATCAGGGAAAGACTTACTTACTTTAATTAATGACATACTCGATTTATCTAAAGTAGAAGCAGGCAAACTAGACATCATTTTTGAAGCAACGAACATAAGTGACATGGCAGCCAATATGCATCAAAACTTTTTACATATAGCTGCACAAAAAAATGTCGAATTTACTATTGAAGACAGTGATACGATTCCTGATCTGTTTTATACAGATGCAAAACGGATTGAGCAAATTATTAAAAACTTATTATCCAATGCATTTAAATTTACAGAAAAAGGATCCGTTTCTTTACATTTCGATTCGATAGAAACAAGTAATTTAAGTCATGATATGCAGTCTATAAGTAAAGATTGGATTACAATTTCAGTAAAAGATACTGGTATTGGTATCGCTAAAGAACAGCATCAACTTATTTTCGAAGCCTTTCAACAGGCAGATGGCGCAACGATTCGGAAGTATGGTGGTACAGGATTAGGTTTATCTATTTGTAAAGAGTTTGCTAGATTGTTAGGTGGTTGGATTACGTTAGAGAGTAATGTAGGAGAAGGTAGTACTTTCACTGTATATATTCCTAACCTGCCAAATGGATTACATGATATACAGTTATCCAATTTAGAAGTCGCAGCAACGATAGAAGATGTTATTCCTGCTGAAGTTGTTGAAGAAACTATCGTTACTCCCGAAACAAATAACGTCTTCCAAGAGAAAACCATTTTAATTGTCGATGATGATCATCGAAATATATTTGCGTTACAAAACGCATTAAAAAAACAAAATGCCAACATTATTACTGCCCAAAACGGCTTAGAGTGTTTAGAAATACTAAAAAGTAATACAAATATTGACCTTATTTTAATGGATATTATGATGCCTAATATGGACGGTTATGAAACGATGGAAAATATCCGAATGAACTTAGGGTTAAATGAAATACCTATTATCGCATTAACTGCTAAAGCAATGCCAAATGATAAGGAAAAATGTTTATCTGCTGGCGCTTCAGATTATATAAGTAAACCATTAAATCTACATCAACTCTATTCGGTAATGAGTGTATGGTTAATAAAATAAGTGAGGTTTAGTTGGAGTGGAAAATAAGTATTATAATTTTGATCCATCAGTAGATACGGATGAGCGCACGAACTTAGAAATTGAATTACTATTGGAAGCGGTATTTAAACTATCAGGATTTGATTTTCGCCAATATGCTCGCACATCTATTTATAGAAGAATTTGTAATAGAATGCAGCTCTCTAATATCCCTACCATTTCAAAATTAATTGAAAAAGTAATTCACGAGGAAGGGGTTTTAGAACAGTTATTAAATGATTTCTCGATTAATGTAACTGAGATGTTCCGTAACCCTGCCTTTTTTAAAGCGCTTAGAGAGCATGTTATTCCTGAATTAAAAAAGCAACCTGAAATTAGAATTTGGCATGCTGGATGCGCAACTGGTGAAGAAGTATTATCAATGTCCATCTTACTTCACGAAGAAGGATTAAGTGAAAAGTCGGTTATTTACGCAACAGATATGAATACAAATGTGTTAGAAAAAGCAAAACAAGCTATCCTCCCGTTAAATAAAATGCAAACTTATACGAAAAATTATTTACAAGCTGGCGGTACACAAGCATTTTCTAACTATTATTCAACAGATAATCGTTTTGCTTATTTTAATCCATCACTTTTACAAAACATTATTTTTGCACAGCATAATTTAGTAACCGATCAATCTTTTAACGAGTTTCATATTATACTTTGTCGTAACGTTTTAATTTACTTTACAAGTAAACTTCAAAATCAAGTGCAGCAACTATTTTATGAAAGCTTAGGTCACAATGGTTTTCTATGTTTAGGAAATAAAGAAACTCTTCGTTTTTCAAATATAATGCCGCATTATACCCAATTTAATCCTAGCGAACAAATTTATCAAAAAATACAATAAAAAGCGTATGAAATCCTCTGTTTGGATTTCATACGCTTTTTATTTCGCATTCGTTTGTATCATAATTAGACACATATCATCTGATTGCGCTTTCTTTTGTTCTTCCTTGTAAAACCCTTCTATCTCGCCTTCTAAATCTCCCCATTTTCTTTCTGTAAAAGTACGTAATTTCTCTTCAGCCTCAAATTCATCATTTGCAATTGCTTCAAGAACACCATCTGTAAACAATACGATTTGAGCGTTCTTCTCAAAAGGTATAACTGTCTTTTTAACTTTTATTTCATCAAAAAATCCTACCGCACAACTCCCGCGATTTAGTTCAACCATATTTGTTTCATCAACTAAAACGTATCCAGAAGGATGCCCTGCATTTACATATTCAATCGTTCTCTTTTCTGTATCTACTACTAAATATATCGCTGTAAAATAATATGGAATATCGTCATTCTCATTATGTAAAAGAGTCATATATTTATTTAAGTCTTTAATGACAAGTTCTGGATCGATTAAAGATTTAATCGTTTCACGTAATACAGACGAAATAAACATACAAACTAATGAAGCAGATATACCATGTCCCATCACGTCTAATAATATAATACCGTAGCGGTTTTCATCGATTTTATACCAATAATACATATCTCCAGCTAATTTAAATGAAGGTAAGTAACTTGCTTCAATTTTTATATAATCTTCTCTTAATGGGGTACTTAATAAGTTTCTTTGTACTTGCGTAGCTAAATCTAGTTCATTCCGAAGATTTTCTTCTTGTTCTTTATGCCAATTTAATTCCGATTTCAAGCGTAACGCTACACGCATACGTGCTAATAGTTCAACTTTATTTATAGGTTTCGTAATATAATCCATTGCCCCCATATCAAGAGCTTCGGCCAATTTATTGGCATCCTCTAAAGCTGTAACAAAAATAATAGGAATATCTTTAAACTGCTCCTCTTTTTGTAATCGCCTACAAACTTCAAGTCCATCAATTTCAGGCATCATAATATCTAATAAGATTAAATCAATTTCATTATACCTGGAAGAATCTTCTCCAAATTGAATATATTCGAAAAGCTCTTGTGCAGAATTCAGCGATACAAGATCCTGATATCCGGCTTGTTTTAAAATTTTTTCAATTACAAAGATGTTAACCGGATTATCATCGACAATTAAAATGGACACAAGTTATTTCCCCTTTTCTTATTTAAAATGTAAATCTATTATCATTTTCTATTTTTCTAGTATTGCATACTCAGTTACAAAATGAAAATTTCCTACTCTAACATAATTTTTATACAGCAAAAGAACAAACCCCCAGAAATGAGAGTTTGTTCTTTCATTCTATAAATTTCCACTATTAATTTAACACCATTGCTTTGTCATTTAAAAGACGATCTAATTCTTCCATATGATTTGTTTCATCTGCAATCATATCTTCTAACTTTACAACTAACTCTGTCATATTTAATTTCGCTGCCTGTTCTTTTCTCGTTTCATAACGCTTAATTGTCTCATATTCTGATTGTCTAGCCGACTCTAACATTTCTCTAACATCTTCTACTTGTTTCACTGGTAAAGGGATTGTAGTAGGTGTACCACCTAACGTCTTAATTTTCTCCGCTAAATATAGGGCATGTCCTTGTTCATCACTAATTTCAGATTCAAAGAAAGGTTTTAACACTGGTCTATATATACCAGAAACTGTAGCTGCATTATGGTTATACATAATAATTGCTGAGTATTCTCCTGCTAAATCTTCATTCAATCCTTCGATTAGTTCTTTCACATCGTGTGACATTTTTATATCTCCTCCTATATTTAATAACTACCCCTTTTCTCATGTTTTAAACATAATGATTTTAAATTTTTATGTATCTAAAAATGCTGCTTGCTTCAATTTACTTATCGCTTGTCTTTTAATACGAGAAACGTGCATTTGTGAAATACCTAACCGTTCCCCTGTATCTTTTTGATTTAAATTTTCTCCAAATATATAATGAATAACACTCTTTTCTGTGTCATTTAATACGTTGAAAATATCCTTTAAAACGAGACGCCTTTCTGTCTCTTCATATCCTTGCTCTACTTCACCTACAGATTCAATCCTCGCTACCGAACTGCCATCAGATGAATTTTCAACTACATCATCTAAGGAAGATACGCGATAATTATTTTTCGCATCCATAATTTCTAGCACTTCCTCTTCGGATAGTCCTAAATGATCTGCAATCTCTATAATCTTCGGTGAACGCTGGAAACGATCTGTTAGCTCCTCTATCGCAAGTTTAATCTTCCCGCCTAAATCTTTAATTCGCCTTGGAACGTGAATACCCCAAGTTTTATCACGTAAATATTTCTTTATTTCGCCTACTATTGTAGGTATTGCAAACGGCTCAAAAGCATTCCCTATCGAATAATCATACCTTCTTATTGCACCTAAGAGCCCTAACATTCCTACTTGTATAATATCTTCATGCATCGGCCCACCTTTTGAATAGCGATATGCAATGGAGTATACAAGATTTTTATAGTGATTAACCAATCTTTCCTGTGCTTCATCACATTGGTTTTGTTGGAAGTCTGCAATTAGTTTAATAACGTCTTCTTTAGTAAGATTTGTAGGTTGAGATTGGATTTCCATCATTCTCCACCTGCTCTCTTTGTATATATTTTGTCATTAAAACTGTCATGCCCTCATCATGCATAATTTGTATATCATCCATTAACGTATTGATTAAATATAAACCTAAACCATTTTCTGGCAAATGTTCTACTGGTTTATTAATATCATACGGACCAACTTTACTTTTTAAGCTATTAAAATCAAAGCTAACTCCATTATCCGCAGCCATAATTTCTAATCGATCTTCATATAAGCCAAAGACAATTGTAATTTCTCCAACGTCTTCTTTATATGCATGTTGTACAATGTTTGTACAAGCTTCACTAATAGCAATTTTCATATCTTCTATATCGTCATAAGCAAAGCCCATTCGATTCGCAACACCAGCCATTGTTAAACGAATAATAGCCACATATTCTGCTTTTGCAGGAATTTTCATTTCTATCTTTTCAAATCTCTCCATCATCCCTAGTCACCTTCTTTCTACTTTTTCAAAATCGGAATTCAAATTTAATATTTCTGTTAGCCCTGTAATATCAAATAATCTTTTTAGCCTTTTAGACACACCAGTAAACTCTAGCTTCCCATCATTTTTCTTAACTGCTTTTAATAAAGCTATAAAAACTCCTAAGCCTGTACTATCCATATAATCTACGTTATGAAAATCTACTACAATATGAACCTCTTTTTCGCTTGTAATAGGCATTACCTTATTTTTTAAATCTGATGCCGTATACGCATCAATCTCACCATTAAGTTGTACCGTATAACCTACATCATTTTGCAAAATATTTATTGCCAAATTCATCATTTCCGCCCCCTTATCTCGAACTTTTACTATTTAATTACCCATAAAAATTAGTTTTAAACATATTTTTTTATTTTCATTATAAATAAATTTTCTACACCTTTCTCGGCTTAACACTTAAATCGTACTAATAAATGTTTAAAACTTATAATTTTGTGTATGTATAATGTATAAACATTATTTTTAGGGGGATCTATCTATGGAAGAGCACAACTTTAAAAAGGGAGATTTCGTTCAATTTTCTTATCGACACGATCATGCTACAAAATTAGTTGGTTCCATTATTAACATACTAACGAATACAATTGTAGTTGATATAAGTAATAGCGAGGACTTATCTCATATAGAACCAAGGCAAGTCGTAAGAATAAATAATTGTAAAAAGGTAACGATGGCTTAATACATAATAGAAAGTGTAATGTTAATGAGTGGGGGGTTCTTCATCCTCCACTCATTCCTATGTAAAATACATAAAAAAGCATCCAAATTAGTTTAATTGAATGCTTTTTTATGTATTTTTATCAGTTCATTAACTTTATAACTATATATAATAAACTTAAGATTACTATTTATTATCATACTTACGCTTTGCGCAGCATTCTAGAGAAGAATGTAACGATTAAAATAAAGACGATTGCACCTAATAACGCTGGAAGAACAAAAATGCCTCCCCATTCAGGACCCCAATGACCAAATAACGCACTACCTACCCAAGATCCGATTAATCCGGCAATCACGTTACCAACTATACCTAACGGAAAGTCTTTTCCTGTAATCATTCCAGCTAACGCACCAATAAGTCCACCTACAATACACGTAATAATAAGTCCCACAATTAAACCTCCTATATTCGTTTTATATTGAATTCATCAAGCTTTAGTATGTAACTAAAGCTTAATGAACATATATTATTCTTTATTATCCAATTCATTACTTATCTTTTGTTTCACTTTTCCGACTTTTTCTTTTATCGTTCCCTTCGTTTTTTCCCACTTACCTTCATTTTTCAACTCTCTATCTTCTGTAACTTCACCAATTCCTTCTTTTACTTGTCCTTTTTTCTTTTCAACTTTACCTTTAACTTGTTCTTTTAGTCCGTTCTCACTCATATTTACAATCTCCTTTTCGTAATAGATTTATAGATTTAAAGGACACAAATTTAAATAGAATACATGCATCTTCTTTCTTGTAACCATTCACCGACTCTTTCTAAATCCTTAACGAATAACAAGATTTTCCCTTCATCCAGTTTTTCTTCATAAAAGTTCGCTTCTTCCTCATTAAGCCCTAACTCTTGCATTTTATTTCTTAACTGATCTCCTGTTTTTTGAAAGACGTTAATAATGCTTGTCCCAAGTCCCTCCTCTTTTATCCCAATTGTATTCACGTCTGCATTGTCCGCAATTCTATCTGTCCTATCTTTCTCATGCGTTAATACGTAAATATCTTTTTGGTCTATTCCTTTTTTCACGAGATCATTCGCCGCATTCATGACCTCTTTCTCCGTAATAAATTCATATACAAAAGGTTTACTATACTTCGTTTCCATCTTTAACTTCCTCCTTTAAAATGAATTATTTGTTATATTATATGTAGTACACCCATTTTCGAAATGTTAAACATAAAATATGAAAAAAGTTATGTGAATTTTGATTTTAATAGAGAATGAACATCATCATTTACCACTTTAAAACATCTTCTCCTTACAATAACTACCTAAATTAACAGAAAATTGTTATAATTAAACTTAAGGAGGGATACTATGAAAAAAATCATATCTATATGCGCTCTAACCGCTTTATCTTTCACTTTAATAGGTTGTACAAGTACCTCGGCTACAGATAAAGCTTCACAAGTTAAGCAAGAATATAAACAAAATACCTTTCAATTAAATTCTGCTAATATTACAGACATTGAAATACTGAAAACAACAAATCATACTACTTCCAAATCTCAAACAGACAACGAAAAAATGATACAATCTATCGTTTCAGCAGTCCAAAAAGGCACTCCTAAACAAATCACACTAGATCAAAAAAAGAGAGAATCTGCACATTCTACTATTACTGTTACATATAAAGATGACTCAAAAGAAGAATTTCTTGTGTGGGCTGATAATAAGGAGCAAATTTCGATTGCTAAAGATGAGAAGAAAGATAAGGTAGAAGGTGTGATAGTGAATATTAAAGATGCTAAAATAATGAAGGATTTCTTTTAAAATTCTAATTAACGTTAAAAAAAAGTAGGATTACATCCTACTCTTTTTTTAATCATGCTCAATAAATAGACCTTTATAAAATCTATTTAAGGTCTAATTTTGCTAAATCATGTTGTAAAACATTGTTTCCTTCTTGTGGGTTAAATACGATTGCACTAAGACCAAAAACATTCGTAACAACATCTCTATCTTTCGGACGAATGATTCTTACTTCATAAGCAAAAAGTGCTGGAGGAAGAGCTGCTGAACGAAAAGTAACATATCGATTAGGTGGCAATGTTTGTGTTGAAGGGTCTATTAATGGTAACAATACCGGAGAACCAGATGACCAATCAAACATTTCAACTGTTACTCTACGAGTATCATCTGGATCAACATTCATAGCTTCAACAGTAAGAAATAACGTAGCGGAATGTCTACGTAATACACCCGTTGACAAAGTTTCATTGTGATGTTTATGACATCTTCCAGGAGGATGACCATAGCCATAGCTCATATCAATTCCCCCCTTTCATTTACAATTAAGGACAAGTATTCCTTATAATATATAATGCTAGTATTATTTTAATGAAAGGTATAAAAGCGGATTTCTATCTATTCGCTCTTAAAGAATAATATGGATTCTCCTGTTTTTCCTTTGAACTCCTGCTAAGAATAAATATATTTTGAAAAGGACCTGCTCCATTTATTCGTAAAAAGCATAAAGTAAATGGAATCCGTTAAAACACATGAGTGAACCTTTGTTTTTCTCCTCCTATTTAAAGGAGGAACTGTTATGGGCTTTGGTGGTAGTTGTGGCGGCTGTGGCTTCGCTGGAGGATTTGCTTTATTAGTTGTATTGTTTATTTTATTAATCATCGTTGGAGCTGCTTGCTTCTGCTAAAAACTATCGAAAGGACACTCACGTGAGTGTCCTTTCTTCATGAAAAAAGCCCTACGTAATGTGCAGAGGTTCAAGTGTAACGAATACTTTAAAAATGTAGTATTACATTCCCCCCTCCAAAATGAACTTCGATGCTATAAATTTCGTTTAAGTGCAATCTTAATATTTTAGTTTAATAGCAATATGGTGAAACTTTATTCCAAACAATATTGCTATTGCACCAAAGTAAAACAAACTGGACAACCTAGATTTCAAAAGGAAGACACCTTAAAGGTTGTCTTTTCTTTATAAGTAAAAAAAGCCCGCCTATTTCCGTAGGCGGGCTTTATCTTTATTACACAATATGAAAGTATACTCTCTTTTTCTTTGAAATTTTATGTAATTATACATATTCATGAAAATAGAAGAAGTGAAATTGTACGTTTAGATACAGTTTGGCAACAAACTAACTGTTTTCTTGTGCATTAATAGACAACTACTGCAAGAGTTATAGTTTTTATGTTTTCATTTCCTTTTTGCATTTCTCTTTTAATTAGACGAATGCTTTTTTTAGTACATAATAAAAAATATCCAGAAAAACTGTCACAAAATCCGTTTTTCTGGTTTCTCTATAATACAGGTATCAAATTGAAAGTGAGGTTTAAACGAACATGTTAACCATAGAAAATGAAGAAAGTCATGCTTCTGATATGACCTTTGAAGATTTATTTAAGCAGTACTATGCTTACGCTGTGAAACAAATCATCTGGATCGTTAAAGATCAATCTATCGCTGAAGAGTTAGCACAAGAAGTATTTTTACAATTATATCGTAGTGATTGGAAAGGGATTGAAAACATACCTGGATGGTTGATTAAATCTTCTACTTATGTAGCCTATAACCATTTTCGATCTGAAAAAAGGCAGCAAGCGAAGATTGATAAAGAAATACAATACCATGAAGTACAAAATGTTTCATCATTAGACGATGATTGGATAAGAAAAGAAGAAATTACAAAGGTCCAAACAATACTAAATAAAATGAATGATCGAGAACGAACCCTTTTACTAATGAAATTCTCTGGTTTTCAATATAAAGAAATTGCAGAAGTACTTCAAATTGAAATATCTTCTATTGGAACATTATTGGTCCGAGCCAAAATGAAATTTCGCAAGATTTATAAACAAATGGAGGAGGCATAACAAATGAAATGTTATGATATCGGGTTTATTCAAACATATATTGATGGAGAACTTTCTCATGATATAAGAAAGGAATTCACAAAACACCTAGATACATGTGAAGCATGCCAAGATTTATTAATAGAAATTAGTAAATTAAATCAATGGGAAAACGTAATGCTAGATGAAGAATCTGCAAATTCACCACAAGAAATCAAAATTGATATAGAACAAGCATGGAAAACATTTGAAAGTCGTTCCAAGTTAGACAATGTTTCTAATATAAATCACAAAAAACAACAAAAGAAGGGACTCTTTACAAACATGAGTAAAAAATCAAAACGTTTTATTTATACAGCAGTAGCTGCAGCAGCACTTTTCACAACAGCAATGATTCCACAAGTACAAGTGGCGGCTACAAATGTTGCCTCGTATTTTTCTAATGCAGTTACAAACGATAAGGTTGTAAATGAAGGAATAAAAGATGAAAATGGTATCACACAAGATATGATGAAGAATGGTAAATATATTCCTATTGATGAAAAAATTACAGATCAAGGTATTACTGTACATCTCAAAGAAGTATTTATCGCAGATTCACGTATATCAGTTCATTATAGAATGGAAAAAGCGGACGGAAGTTTAGTACCATTTGAATTTGATACATCAGGATTAGATCTTGAGAATGATGGTAAAATTAATGGGCAACAAGAGGAAAACCCTGAGATTAAAAATGACGGGAGACTATCATTTATCCATGATTCAGATGATTATCTTCCTTTTGAACTTATGGCAGCAGGTAAAAAGTTAGATAAAATAGGCATTCGTGATAATGATAGACCTGAAGGTGTTGCTACATTTGTTATAACTACTGAAGAAAAAGACGTTTTTAAACAGCCTCTTACTTTAGACGTAAATATAACTAGAATTGGAAAAGTAATTGGTTCTTGGAAAGCTCAAATTCCAATTGATACTTCACATTTGAAAAATAATACGAATTAACATGAAAAAAAGAATAGAACAATATGTATCTAATTCTCAGTTTATATGTTTCCTTGTTTTCGTTACATTTATTTCTTATATAGTTTTTATTTTATCTTTTATTTATGATTTAAGTTTATAACCTTAAATCAATCATTTAAAACCATTACTAGAAAAAGATCTCTAAAAAAGTGGGGAAATAAATAACCGATTTCTTAACATATAAGGAATCGGTTATTTTGTATTTAAAATGCGTCTAGACATACAATTTTCTTTTTTGATATAGTGACCTCCAATACATCATTGTCCTTCTCTAATCTCATATCTATTTTAAGAAGAGTCATTTACAAATTCAAAAAACCCTCAAAGCAGCTACTTTAAGGGGATTTCTCCTATCATCTTCTCTCTTCATACAATCGATTTGCTTTATACGAGCAAACGAAAAACATACATGTCGCAACGGGGATAAATATCAAAAAAAGTCCTCTCATTAATGCAAATGGCGTTTCAAATAAGAATGACCATAGAAATGATGCACCTTGCTTATCCCATAATCCTGGCGTCAAGTATAGTTCTTTCGGATTTACAAAGGCTCCTAAATTCATTGTATTACTATACATAAATAAAAATAATATCGGCAAATAACAGATCGCTAATTCTAAAAATGTTTTAGATAGACGCTTATACTTCCCTGCTCGTGACATTGGATCTGAAAAAATGTCATCTTCACTTTCTTCATCTACCTTTTTAAAATATTGCGTACCTGACCACCGATTACCAGCTATATGCTCCCAACCACTATCTTCAAATAATGTGCAGTAATTAATAAAATCACTTTTTCTACTAAATACTCTATGGTCTATTTTAATCGTCGCATCTTCCGGTTCTGTATATCTAAATGTATAACCAAATGTATTGCTTTCTAGTTGATAGCCTTTCCAAGCCATCTCTTCTAACCATTTTTCCTCTTTCTCAAAGTCTAAAAAGAATTTTAATCTCCACATCATCGTTTCCTCCTAACTATACGTGTAATAAACTTTTTGTAACCGCAATAATGTGCTGCATTCTCATAAAATCTAAATGCAATACTTCTTTCCCGCGTTCCGTAATGACATACACTTTTCTTCTTTTATCTTCACTTTTTACCGATTCTATTAACCCTTGTTTTAATAAATTTTCCACCGCACCATACAATGTACCCGCTGCGATTTTCACTTGATGATTACTCAGTTCCTCCACCTTTTGCATAATTAAATATCCATGAGCTGGCTCTAATAAAGCTAAAAGAACGTAATACGTTGTTTCCGTTAATGGTAAATTTTTATCTCTATTCATAAAGACCTCCAATGTAACGATAACTATATAGCTAAACTATATAGTTAAACTGTATAGTTTAATTTTATACAGTCAAACTGTATATGTCAAATGTAGGAATAACTTTATAACCCAAAACAAAAACGCTACCTTTTTAAAAGATAGCGTTTTTGTTTTACCCTTGCTTATTCTTCGCCTTCATTTGCTCTTCAAGAGATTTTTTTTCAGTTTCTAACACACTCATATCACTTTTCAACTTTTGCGTTTCTTCAAAATGTTCATCTACTAATTTATTATATTCTTTCTCAGAGTACATTTTTTCACTGGTTGATGTCGTTTTCTCTTTCGTAACAACTACATTAATAATTACAAATAAGGCTACAATTCCTAATAACACAGCGAAAATCTTCTTTTTATTCATGATTAATCCTCTAAAATGTAAAATTCCAAAAATTATCATAACAGACCAATTCGCTTTCACCTGTCATATTTTGTCGAATCAATATAATAAAAAAAGCATCTGAAACAGATGCTTTTTCTCATTCTTAATACGTAAACGTAATCGTCACTAAAGAATACCCTTCTTTCGCATTGTAAGGCTCCGCTTTATAAGAAACACGGTTGGACCCTTGCGGATAACCGATTTCCCCAATTGCATTTTTCACATCTTGCAGAGCACCGTTCATTGATTGCTTATAAAGTACTTCTATCTTTTCTGGTTTTGCACTATAGCGTTGCTGCATTTTATTTTTTAATTCAGTATAGTTATTTGCAATATATTCATTTCCTAGATAGTTTAACTTTGTATCTTTTAATATTTGCTGATATGCAGGCGTTTTCTTACTACCTGCCGCAATTTTATTTGTCAGTGTACTATAATAGTTTGTTGTCGCTTGCGGATAGTCTCCGCGGTTCCACTCATGATTTCTTGCGATTTGTTCATCTGATAAATTGAAATACGAATACGTTACGCGGCCCTGCTCATCTGGAACCGGATCATCGAATGTTGTATCAAGGTGATACCATTTGTTTTCGATTTTTACTAAATTCCAAGCATGAGGTTGTCCGTCCCCAGTTCCTGTCACGAAATGATTTTCAATTCCTGCTTCTTTTAATAATTGATAAGTTAATAGTGCGTAACCTTGGCAAACCGCAGAACGATTTACAAGTGCTTCATATGCTGTGTAAGCTTTATAAGACGTATCATAAGAAACATGCTTTACTACGTAATCATGAATCGCCTTCACTTTTTCATGATCATCCATTCCAACTTGAGTAATAGAAGAAACGATTGCTTTCGCTTGTTTCATGACATATTCCGTCTGTTCTTTCGTTTCACGATATGTAATCTTAAGCGTAAACGTATAATTTCCAGGTGATCCAGAAAGCCCATATGAAACATTCGATCTATTATTATTTGTATACTCATTTTTACTTGCCACTTCTTTATATGCGTTAAAAAGTGTATTCATCACTTCGTTTGTATTATTATTTTTCGTTTTATATGGCAATGTAATATTTGTCTCGTATGTATTAATACGCTTTTGTACTTCCTCTTTAAACACTGTTAATAATGCCGCATCTCCTGTATCTTTCACATCAGCATTTTTATACTTCAAAGTTTTATATAAAAACTGCGCATACTGTTCACGTGTTACTGTGCCATACGGTTCAAAATTCCCGTTCCCTGTGCCATCTGCGATTCCATTTGACTGCACCGCACTAATTGCATTTTCTGCCCAAAATGGATTTGGAACATCCTTAAAGGTATGTTTTTGTTTTGCCGCAAGATGGAAAGCATTCGTAAGAATTTGTGCCATTTCCGCACGATTCACAGAAGCTTTCGGTCTAAATTGGCCATTTTCATCACCTTTAAAAACTCCTAAATTCGTTAAAGTTAATACCTCTTCTGGGAACATTGTAGAATTTTGATTAATATCACCGTAAGGATTTTTAAACGTAGATCCATCCTTTAATACGTAACGAGTTCCATCATTACTAAACGAACCGCCTTGTTTATTCGGTACTAACACTCGATAAATTAAAGCCGCAACTTGCTCCCTTGTCGCAACATCTCCAAAACCAAATATCCCATTTCCATAACCAGAAATAATATTCTTACTTGCTAAATCTTTAATCGCAGGATATGACCAATGTGATGTCGGCACATCAGAAAAAACACCCACTTCAGCAGCTTTCACATCACTGCCATTTGTATATAACAACGCACCACCAATAAGTGATAATGATGTAATTGATTTTAATAGTTTTGTGTACATAATGTCTTCTCCCAATACGTTCTCTATTTTTGTTGGTTTATGTCGAAAAATCTAAAAATATGACAAAATATATTATACAATTAAAAGTTTTTAAGGGATATATTAAATTTTAAAATATGCAAAAATTCATATTGTTATAAGGATTCATAGTAATATTATGTTATTTTACTTGCGAATATATAAATAAAAAAAACGCTCATTTGAGCGTTTCATCTATATACCTAATAATTACTTTTTTCTACACTTCGAACTCTTCTTCTGTAATAATCCTTTGATCTAACAACTCTTTATACTCCAATATTTCTTTAGCCCCACGGCTCTCCATGCGTATATTGTATAACATTTTTGGTATTGACCTTTGCTTGGTCCGTTGAAAGATTTACTCCATTTAGAAATAGTTCTATTGAATTTTTCACCACTAGCCACAAAAATATCTTATAATCTTTATATAATAAATTACAGTATTAGGAGTAGATAAAATGCCAGTTACACTCGAACTTATTCTTTTCATTCTTATAGCAATTAGTGCTGTTGGCTATTTAATAAAAGAATTTCAAAAAACTAGGAAACGAACACTTGGAATTTCACTAGAATTTTTAGTTCTTTTCTGGTCAATATGGAGAATATCAACTCTCATAATCTAATTTATAAAACATGAATTCCTTCGAATGAAGTGAAACTTTAATCAGTGGGAGTTTTATTCATCCCCCACTGATTATTAGTTAAACCAATCGGGATTTTACGGGATAAATTTACCAGTATTTTCACCACAACATTCATGTTAAAATCCCTTGTGAGTACGACATAACTCGACCTTATGAAGCTCCGCAGCTTTTATCGCGGAGCTTTTTTTATTTAAATTAACGCTTTTGTTCACTTTTTTGATACATTTACGAAACATTCATATGTTACGTTATATAAGTCCTTTTTTAAATCATATTCATTCTAGCAAAAAGTCCTAGTCCCCCTAGGACTTTTTGCATTCAAATAATGAGTTGTCTTTTTTCTCAATAACCGAAGCTATTTAACGTGGTAAAATAATAATTGGACTGGCATCCAATACCATATTACAATGGAGCAAATCGCAAGAAGGCACCTTAGAGTGTCTTTTTTGTACATAAAAAAATCTTACCATCTTATAGAAACGATAAGCCCTTTAAAACAATAATTGCAACTATATTAACTTTACATTACATTAAGGTTAGAGAATGTTCTTATATTAATAAAGTGCTAAATAGTAGGTGAAAAAATGAAATTTAACGATTTGGGTATTACCATTAAAGAACTTAGAATTAAAAAAAATATATCACAATCCGACTTATGTCACGGAATATGTTCACAAAGTCAAATTAGTAAGATCGAAAAAGGTGTGATTTATCCATCTAGCATATTGTTATATCAATTATCAGAAAGACTCGGTGTTGATCCAAATAGTATATTTGCACTAACTCAAAACAAGAAATTAAAATATACAGAAAACGTAAAATACGTAATGAGGGATTGCATAAGGCAACATCAATATAAAGAGCTTTATGAAATAGTAACAAGAGAAAAATACACAAATAATTTTCAAACAAAAGAAGATAAACAATTTCTAATATGGCATGAAGCAATTGCTATATATTGTGTGAATAACTCAACAAAAGTGGCTTTAACTCTTTTAAATAATGCACTAAAACTAACTGTAACCAATATTGATTTTTTATCAGAGAGAGAAATAGATATTCTACATACAATGGCTATACTTCATGCAGAAAATAAAGAATACAAAAAAAGTATTACTATCCTTAAAAGATGTTTAAATAATTTTAACAAATTAGATTTTCCTAGAGATAAAGAAATTAAATTGAAAATCATTTATAATTTAGCAAAAAATTTAAGTTACATATATCAATACGAAGAAGCAATAAAATACATTGATAAGGGTATCCAATTAGCTATTAATCTAAATACTTTTTACTTATTGGGTGAACTATACTATGGAAAAGGTTCAAATTTATTAAAGCTTAAACAATATAATGAAGAAGATGTTGCTAATAACATGAAAAAATCATTATTTATATTTGAATTAACAAAAAACGAAAAAAAATTACAAATAATTAAAGAAGAATATTTCGAAAACAAAAATAACCACTCATAATTTCTTAAAAACTACTTATAAAACTCACAGGAAAAATCCCAATAGTTTTTAAACTTAGAACCATATTATTGTTTTAATTCAGAGGAAGGCACCTTAGGATGTCTTTTTTTATTTTTAAAAGGACCTGCTCAATTAATTCTTAAAAACATACTAAGAAACATTGTTTTATTTATCCCATTTTCATTCATGCTATATAAAATTCGTTAATAAATCCACCTCAAACATATTTATATGCATTGGAGTATGTTTGAGGTGGAACTCCTTCAAATACTAGTTCCTTTTATAAGCCGTTTTTTTGATGTAGATGACATTATTCTCAATACAATAGAATGAATTATGGGAACATACTTAGCAATATATATCAAAAAATAATATTAAGAAAACCCCTCCACCTTAAGGTAGAAGGGATCTTCTAATTTCTATTTCAAACTACCTAAAATTTCCGTAAAGATAACCCAAAGCGTATGTGCACCTGCATCTGGATATCCTAAACTTTTTTCACCAACTACCGCTCCTCTGCCGAATGATCTTTCACCGATAGATTGTATGCCGTGAAGTGCTACTTGTAACATTTCAATTCAGATATACGACAGGAAAGAATACATCATCACAGTGTCAGCAAGCAAAAGTGTATTCTGCATTTCTGAAAACAGTAGATGGCAGATTGTGACCTACTGAATCTGCTAAGAAAGAATATACAAGAACATCCTTAACATCCTCTTTATTTCCACTAATGATGACATCAAGGAAATCTTCTACTTGAAATTCTGGAGTAAACAACACAATCTTAGTTGTTCTGTTTGGTTCTAAAGAAACAAAAGTACGAGAGATTTCAACTAATTCATTTTGAGTTGGAAAAAAAGTGTTTCGACTTCTCTTAACAGTTACCGTTACATTACTAGTATGGCAACGTGAATCATTGTTTAACATAATGTTGAGAGCAGTTGGAATAATCCCATTTTCAGAGACTGGAACTCGAAACACTCCAGTAGATTTATGAGCCATATAATCACATCCTTCCAAAATAAAATATATTTACAATATATTAAATGCAAAAAACGTTCATTTTGATATGGACAAATTACATGATTAATATATCTATAATAACCCTCGGTATTACTAAGCCAATGTTTTAAAAGATTAACAAATATCGCGAGAACCAATCGAATGTATATTAAAAGTAAAAAGAATAAGTTGTCTAAAAGATCCCCTATTTTGAGCCAATAATGAGACATTATGTTAATCTTATATGTATAGCTGCACAAAATTGAGAAACTTAAGGAGACAGATAAATTTTATGAGAAAATTATCTATATTACTTACTTTCATTCTAGTATTAGTCAGTATTACGGCTGCTTGCACACAAGATAAAACAGATAGTGCCGTTGAAAATGGTCCAATAGAAGAACCAACCGCAAAAAATGAAAATGAAGAATTAATAAATTTTGAAGAAAAAGAAGAGATAAGCCGCTTGGAACAAGGTATTTTATTAGTTGGTGAGAGTGTTAAGGGAGGCTATTACTTGACCGCTGTTCAAAGTGCATATTTAAATGCTAGCAACGATTCCGTCATTGTTAATGTCTCTGTAAAAAATGTACGAGGTCAAACGATTGGATTATCAGAATTAAAATATAACTTAAAAGATGAAAAAGACGGAAAGATCTATAAAGGAAAGGTGCTTGATCAAAACCCTTCTGATATACAAGTTAAACCAAATGAAACGGTAGAATTGAAAATAGCTTTTGAAGTACCAGGTACCGTAGATGAATATATGTTTTATATTGAAAGCTCTTTAGACCCTCTACAAACATACTGGAAAATTGATAAGCTGCAATCACAAACAAACTAAGTCTAAAATAAGCAAAAAACAATGAAAAATTTAATATAGATACAAATGAATACTATATAAACGTAAGACCATCGATTTAATGAATCGTTGGTCTTTTTCAAAAAATGCCCCATTAAAAACTAAGAGATAAAAAAGAACTAATCTCTAGAAGAGATTAGCTCAATATATCCAAAGCTATTATGGTACATAGTTTTATGAGCAAACGTTATATAATGTTGTATGGGATACATAACCTGTCATCCCTTTATATGTAACTTTTAACCACTGTTTAGAATTACTGTAATGACCTTGAACATATTCACCAGTTACCCATGTTCCAGTAATTTTCGTACCATCATTAAATGTATGTAAGACAGGTGAATCGACAGTATAACCACTGCGCATTTTTGCACCATATACACCTACCGTACCTCCCTTTGCACAAGCTGCTACTACATTTTGATTTTCAGTAGCATTCGTAGCCGCGAAAGCAGAGCCGTTAAATGTAAATAAAGTAAATATAAAAGCTGTTAGTACTGTACAAATAGATAAACGACGTAACAAAATAAATTCCCCCTTTTTTTATAATTTACTTCTTCACAAATGATTACCTTAAATATTCTAACTATTTTTAATATATTAATGTTGAGAAATATTAGTTGTATTTTTGAAATAAGATTTTATCAAAAATAGTAACAAACTCATATTTTACTGAGAAAGAACCGAAAGAAGTCTTCTACATATCAACTATATAAAAATCCCTCCACCTTAAGGCAGAGGGACTTTCCAATTACTATTTCAAACTACCTGCAATGTCCGTAAAGATAACCCCAAGTGCATGTGCACCTGCATCTGGATATCCTAAGCTTCTTTCGCCAACTGTACCAGCGCGGCCCATGCGAGCTACGATTTCTTTCGTGTACTCTGCTCCTTTGACCGCTGCTTCTGCTCCTTTTTCAAAGGCAGTTTTTACGTCTACTTCGTTTGAGGCGCTATCTAACCAAGAGTCTACACATGGAGCAAGTGCGTCAACAAGTGTTTTGTCACCAACTACTGCTCCTCTGCCGAATGATCTTTCACCGATCGATTGGATGCCTTGCAATGCTGCTTGCAGCATTTCAGCGAATTCTTTCACTGTTAACTCACGCTTCTCGGCTGCTGCTTTACTAGCTGCGCGGAATGCACCGCCCCAAATTGGACCAGATGCGCCGCCGCAATGTTCCATAATAATCATCGAACAGCCGTCAAGGAATGATCCGATCGTTACGTTTTCTTGTTCTACAATAGAGTGCCACTCACGTTTTAATTGCTTAAATCCTTTTGCCACACTCATTCCGAAGTCGCCATCACCAGCATGCGTATCTAGCTCACAGAACGGTACTTCATTTTTAATAATAATATCGCTCATTTTATCAACGAGATAAATCATGTTGTTTAATGTAATAACATTATCTTTAATAACAGCGTGCTCTTCCGCAGTTTCTAGTTCAAATGAAACTTCCTTCTCTTCTGTCTCTTCAAGTACATTTACGTACTCTACACTTTCAACTGGACCGTCTACTTTAAACGCTGGTGTATTACATTCTTTTGATAGTAATGTTTTTAGCTCTTCATCTAACTTCATTACCGTTAAAGACATACCAGCCATATCAATACTTGTCATATAGTTACCGACGAATACTCTATTAATTTTAATGTTTCTTGCAGCTAGTTCTCTCGTAACTGCGTTGTTAAATAAGTAAAGTTCTTGCAGTGGTGTTCCGCCAAAACCGTTAACTAGAATTGCGATTTCCTCGCCATCTTTTACTCCTAAATCTTTTACAAGGTCATTTGTCATACGGTTCGCTAGTTCATCTGCTGACAGCATTTTTTCACGCTTAATTCCTGGTTCGCCGTGAATACCTACACCGTATTCCATTTCATCTTCCGCAAGTGTGAAAGTAGGTGATCCACTCGCTGGAACTGTACAAGACGTTAATGCTAAACCGATTGTGCGCACGTTAGCCGCTGCTTTTTCTGCTACAGCTTTCACCGCTCCTAAATCCATACCTGCTTCCGCTGCTGCGCCAGCAATTTTATGAACTAAAATAACGCCCGCAACGCCGCGGCGTCCTACTGTGTACAGGCTATCTTCTACCGCAATATCATCGTCCACCTTTACGTAGTCGACTTCAATTCCATCTTCCGTCGCTAAATGCGCACCGTTTTTGAAATTCATAATATCGCCGCTATAATTTTTAATAATTAATAACGTACCTTTTTTACTAGCTGTCTCTTTAATCGCTTGGTATACCTGAATTTGTGAAGGTGACGCAAACACATCTCCGCACACTGCCGCATCTAACATTCCTTTTCCGACTAATCCTGCATGTGCCGGCTCGTGACCACTACCGCCTCCACTAATTAACGTTACTTTATTTTCGTTCATTTCTTTCTTCTTAATCACTTTATATTTTTTCAAAAGCTCAAGCTCTGGATGAGCCATAACCATTCCGTTGCACATTTCCATTACTAATGTTTCTGGTTTGTTTATAATCTTTTTCATTGTAGTTCTCCCTCAATTCCTTTAATATATTGTGATATATTTGAAATCTTCTTCTTACTAACCATGTTAAAATGAAAGCGTTTTATAGTAAACGGACAAAATGGACAATCTGTCTAAAGACACCGCTCTCATTTATAGATAGGATTTTCATATTAATAACATTCTAGGGATGATTCAGATGACCTCTTCTATAATTTCTAAAAAGATAATCGCGAACTCATTGAAGTATTTAATGGAAACAGAGTCGTTTCATAAAATATCAGTGAGCGATATTATGTTACACTGTCAAATGCGTAGGCAAACTTTTTATTATCATTTTAAAGATAAATTTGAACTATTAAGCTGGATTTATAGAGAAGAAACGAAGGAAAACATTATCGACTTTCTCGATTATGAAACGTGGGAAAACATTTTCGATTTATTATTTGATTACTTTTATGAAAATCAAAAATTTTACCGAAATGCTTTTAAAGTCATTGAGCAAAACTCGTTTAATCACTATTTATTTGAGCATACGAAAAACTTATATATGAAGATTATCGATGAACTATCTGTGAGCTGTGGATTCAGCCTTTCTGATGAGACAAAAAATACGATTGCCTCCTTTTATAGTCACGGCTTCGTTGGAACGATAAAAGATTGGATTGAAAGTAAGTGCGAAGTAGATCCTTCCATTATGTCTTCTCTTATGAAAAATATGATAAACAATCAATTACTACTATTACTGGAGCAATCAGCAAAGTAATTAAAGGGTGGCAAAAGCAATGAAAAAGATTATGAATGATGTACAAAATATCGTTCAAGATATGCTGCACGGCTTTTATTTTGAACATAACGACAAAGTAAATTACGATGAAACGAATAACATCATTTATGTAAAAGATATCGAAAAAATGAAGCAAGACGTCGCTATTATAAGTGGCGGTGGTAGCGGACATGAACCTGCTGATATTGGCTATGTAGGAAAAGGTATGCTTACAGCGGCAGTAAACGGAAGCATCTTCACTCCGCCTACAGTGGAACAAATTGCGGCGGCAACTCGCCTTATGCCAAAAGATAAAAGTATACTATTCATTATTAAAAACTTTAAAGATGACGTTGAGAACTTTCTTGCGGCAAAGCAGATCGCTAAAGAAGAAGGAAGAAAAATTGACCACATCATCGTAAATGACGACGTTTCAATTGAAGATGATGCTTCTTTTAATAAAAGAAGACGCGGCGTCGCTGGTACTGTTTTCGTTCAAAAAATACTTGGTGCGGCCGCTCTTGAAGGCCATTCTCTAGAAGAACTAACAACACTTGGCCGCTCTATCACTAAAAACTTACACACATTAGGAGTTGCTCTTTCCCCTGTCAACGATCCAGTAAAAGGAAAAGCTTCATTCACATTAAATGACGATGAAGTGTTTTATGGCGTAGGCATTCACGGAGAAAAAGGTTACCGTAAAGAAGCACTATCCTCTTCTGAAATATTAGCGATCGAACTAATGAACAAACTAAAAAGCATTTATCGCTGGAGAAAAGGAGACAACTTCGCTATCCTCATTAATGGACTCGGCGCAACTCCATTAATGGAACAATACATTTTCGCAAACGACATTCGCCGTTTGTGTGAACTTGAAGGATTGCAAGTGACATTCGTAAAGGTTGGTACACTGTTAACTTCTTTAGATATGAAGGGTGTTTCGCTTAGTTTGCTTAAGGTAGAGGATTTGGATTGGGTGAAGTGGTTGAAGGCGGATGTTAGAGTGGGTAATTGGTAAGTAAAAATTATGATGATAAAAGCCTTTAACTATAACAAGTTAAAGGCTTTTTGCAAATTGAAATATCACTCGAGCATTCAAAAGAAATTCGTAATTGCCTCACTGAATGATGACAGGTCTTCCAAATAAAGCTGGATGATAAATTAACATCGCTCCTACAAATGAACATACTAAACAAAAAATAGCCTCGTATTTTATAACTAGAGAAGAGCTGGTATCAAGCTTTTCCCCCTCTCTTTTAAATATCATTTTTAAAGCTCTATATAATAAATACCCAATAATCGCCCCGAGGGTGTTCGTAAATAAATCATCAATATCTGTAATTCTATTATTTAACAATTGATTTAACTCAATTGCCAATGAAAAAAAGAATCCTGCACATACCGTGTTTTTTATTTTTCTAAAATACGGCCAAATCATCGGTAATAAAAAACCGAACGGCATAAACAGTACGATGTTCAAAAGATACGTAGTACTACCTGCCGTATCAAATAGAGTCAAGTTGATTTGACTTACACGAATCCACGTTTCATATCTACTTATATCCCATACAGTTGCAATCTGCGTCACCTTATACACTAACGAAAGGTAGAACAGAAAAACATATACCCATAGAAAATGCCGAATAGATATGTTTCTTTTCGCTTTAAAATAAAATCCAATTTGAAATAAAATACAAAACATAATTGTAAAAAAATAAGTATACAAATAACTCATTAAAACTTCTGTATGCATGTGGAATCCCCTAACTTTACATTTTCATCTATTATTTTAGAATATAGTTTAAGAACCAGTACTTTGTTCATATGTTTAATCTTCTACTTTGTCTTCGAATATAGGGAATATATTAAAAATAAAAAAATCCCCACTTATTCATTTTCAGTCTCCTCCTTGATGTAACTTGTTTATAGGATAGAAAAAACTTTTAAAATAAAAAGTGGGGGAAATATAAAATTTTTCTTAAATTTTATGTTAGATTTTATTATTACTCTAATTACTAATCCGCTATTCGTTGTTAGGCAACAGTATGCTTAAACTTAGGTTTCACTTTATCTCTTCTCATCCCTCATACTGTAATACCCCAAATTAATAATAACCAAGAAATACCCACTCATAATTCCAGCAGCGAATGTCCACATGAATTCATGGTGTTCAATTTCATACATAATAATCGCGCCGAGTATTGCGGCTGCGAACCGATTTATCATTCCAAGCATCGGTGCTTTTTCTTTTTTTACAATGCTATCTCCGAACTTTTCAATACGCCTTCCTAAAATCCAGGCGCAGTACATACTTACTAAAAGGCCAATGCTTATCCCTACGAACTGTGCTGAAAAAGGTGTCACAAGCCATCCCAATAACATTACGCCTAGCAAACAATACATTTGTATGTTGAATGATCTTAATGCCATACGAATCATGTTATACTCCTTTATCTTTCTCATTGTAATCCCGTATCATCAATCCAATCTTCCAGGCTTCAAGCTTTCAGCTATATCTTTTTTAAAATGAGGGAATTTGATTTTGCTTACCATTAAATAAGCGAGTACGCATGTACCAAACGCCACGGAAACTGGATTCTTTAAAAAACATAAAATGAGGAGACACATTGCCGCGAATGGGATTGGCATGCCGATAAAGGTCGGGAGTTTGCTTTGCTGTGTGTTAAATCTTGCAAGCCGAAGCATGCCGCAAATACTGTAAGTGAGCGCGCATATCATCCCGATAGACTGCAAATCTTTTAACGAGGCACTATATGCCAGAATAGACGGTGCCACACCAAAAGTAACTAAATCCGCAAATGAGTCCAACTCTCCACCAATTTCCGAAACAGAATCAAGTTTCCGAGCGACCATACCATCTAAAAAGTCAAACAACATACCTGTAATAATAAAAACTGCTCCCAAATAAATATCGTGAACGAAAACAGCGTAAATAGCTAAAAGCCCACATACAAAATTTGCTATCGTAATCATATTTGGTATGAAACTCATAATACACTTCTCCTCCTTTCTACTAATTGCTTCATCTACGTTCTTACTCATTACAATCAAGATCTTTCTGTTTTTCTTCCAATATGACTTTATTTATTTTCGTTAACGTATCTGTCATTTGCTCTAGGGCGTTTATATCGATTTTAGAAAAATATTTCTCAATTAATACATCATCTAACTCCGACAATCGCTCTATATACTTACTACCGTTTGGACCAAGTGTAAGAAAATACTCCCGTTTATTATTAGGGTTTACTTGTTTTGAAATCATCTTCTGTTTCTCCAATTTAGATAAAACTTGACTAACGGCACTTTTTGATATATTAAAAGTAGTCGCAATGTGATTTGCTGTCGTGTTTTCATTTAAATTAATATGAAATAGCATGCTCTCTTGCTGTCCTGTAAGACCGAATTCATCTTTTAACTCCTGGAATAGTAAAATGTAGAATTCATTATAAGCTCGGTTCATTTCATTAATTACTTCTTTATACGTTCTAGTCATAGCGTTATTCCTCCATGCTTTTATTTCGTTTTGTTTAATAGTTAAGTTTACTTAACTTAACTATATTATACCGTTATGTTCGTGTAAAGGGAAATATAACTCTACACTTTACTCACAATGATACAAAAAAGAAGACACTCTTCTAAAACAAGTTAAGTCCCTTCTTCCTCACCGCTTCCTTCATCCAAATACCCGATTAATCGTTCTGAATAATCAAAAAGAAAATCAATTAAATTCCATATAGACCCATTACTGGTTAAAATGTTATAATGGAATTACCCTACATAGTTACTCATAGCCAGACTGAGGAACTAGCGTCTTATTAAGTAATGCGCATAACTAAAATAAAAAAGACACTTTACGGTGTCTTTTTTATTTATATTCCTAGGAATCATCTCTTTTATAAACAGACTCTATCAAACAGTAAAGGAGACAAACAGATGGAACATCCTGTTGCAAGAGAATTACGTTTTATACGGGTATGTCTTATCATTTTGATTATTGTCATTGCATTCTGGGATCGTGAGAAAACTGTGGAAATTACTGATCACGGTAGCGATCCTATCTTAAACACCAGCAATATGACCCAAGTTGGTGAGAATACATTTGCATACAAAGACGAATCGAATCAAATTAAAATATTTAAGTTTAATCCAGATACAAATGAAATAAAATTAATAAAAGAGTTTTATGCTAACGAATATTAATTACATGAATTAAATAATTCAAATCTGTAGAAGACACTTTAAAGTGTCTTTTCTTTATGAACTACAAAGTATGAGGACCCAAGCCATTAGCTACAATTACGACTAAGGCTTTTACTATATAAAAAATAAAACATAGTAAGAATAGAATACTCAATTAAATTATTTTTCACTTCACAAACTACATCCAAAAAGTTGGATAACTTCTTTTACTACTCATATTATTAATGAATAAAGCAATAACTACAATAACAACGGAGCCAATTAAAACTGGTGTTACTAAATAACTCCAACTATTTGCCCCTAAAATTACGATAATCGGATCGGCGCCTGCCGGAGGGTGCGTCGTTCTCGTTAACATCATAACGGCTATTGCCATCCCCACCGCTAAAGCAATTGTCCAATATTCATTCCCAAACAAATGATATATTGATAGACCAATGAAAGTTGAAATCAAATGTCCTCCAATAATATTACGCGGCTGAGATAATGGCGCATTCCAAACTCCAAACGCTAATACACAACTCGCACCAAATGGAGCCATTAATAATTCTGTAGAGGTTATGCTCGTTAAATATGTTAAGGTAAGAATTGTTAAAAATCCCCCTAGTAGTCCCGTTAAAGAGTCCTTTACATTTACTTGTAATGGGCTTCTTCCTTTCCCTTTCATTTTTGTAAAATATCGTACACTTATTGGTTGAGGATCTTTCTGCTTAGTTGCTGTTATATTATCCATCGTTCTCCTCCTTTATTTACCAACAATTATAACCCAGCATAACTAACCTGTAAATATTAATTTAAGGGGTTAGTTTTAAAATGCAAAAAAAGAATCAACTGTTATAAGTTGATTCTCTAAACTTCCTCAAATTTTCGATCCTGAAATTTTGCTACCTTTTTCCGGTTCCCACATATTTTCATAGAACACCATTTTCGTTTTCCACTCTTATCTATAAATAATAAAACACAGTCAGGATTTGAACACCTTTTAAGGGAAATAAGCTTATTTTCTGCTATTAACGTTAAAGCGTCAAATGCAATTAACGATGCGAGTACATCCTCGATTTCTCCAACCGGGATAGATACTAGCTGCTGTTCAATGATTTTATATGTAAATGGTGCCTTCTCAATTTGTTTTTCTAAATACGTAATAAAATCATTAGAAATTTCTTGCTGATCAGCAATTGCCTCAAACTGTTTTCTCAATACTTCTCTTACCTCTAATATGCTAGATGTAACTTGATCCATTCGCTTCTGAATTCCTATAAGTGTTTTTTCATTCCAAAAAGGAAGATTAACCTTTATTACATGTAGCCATTCTAATACATCTTCATCTGTTATTAATAAATCATAACGTTGTCCACGCCTAACTAACTCTGTATTTACTAAATCTAATGAGAGATTTCCCGATATAAGCGGGAATTGTTTTGTTTCCTGCATGTACTCATCACCTTCTCTTTAAATAATCATATTCCAAATTAATACAGAAGTACAACTTTTTTATAAACTACAAAGTATGAAGATTAAGGCCTTTAGCCATAATTACGACTAAAGGCTTTTTGTATGTAAGTAAATGAAAAAGGAGCTTATTTTATGGAACATAATAAAAATGGAATTCTTGCTTTAATTGTTTTATTTTTAGGATTAGTGTTTTTTGTCAGTGGAATGGTTTATCATTTATGGGGCTCATTTTAATTTCAACTTTTAGACAGATAAATAATTCGAATCAGAGAAATGTGCATTTTTCCCTTTTCCTTCCAAAATTAATATAATAAGATATAAAATGTAATACATATAAAGACAAATATATATAGCACTCATTAAAAGTGCTTCTATTTTGGAAGGAAGAAACAAACGATGAACAAAAAGTTATTAGCATCATTATTATGTAGCACATTCTTGTTTGGAGTATCAGCTTGCAGTTCACATGATGCGCCTGCGAAAAATGAGCAGGCGACTTCTAAAAAAACAGAGAATGACAAACTTAGCAACAAGGATTCGCAAAAAGAACTTCCTACCAATGTAGATTCCTCTGATGTATACATGTCAATGGGATCTGCCGAGTCATTAGATGTTCTAGGGACTGGAGAAGTTAAAGCACAAGGTGTCTTTAAAGTATTAGACATCGCAGTTTATAATCGTAAAGAAGAACCCATTACACTAGATATCAACAACTTTAAATTAATTGATGGATTTGGAAGAGAATATCACATTTCCAATGAACATCAATCCGTACTTAAAGCTGCAAATACCTCTACATTTAAATTTGGTATTGTTAACCCTGGTGAACATTCGGACGGAAACATTGTATTCGATGTACCGAAAAACACGCGAGGATTAACTTTAAAATTTAATAATGATAAGTTAGATAAAGAGCTCCAATTAAAAGTGGAATTGGAATAGGCAAAATAAATACGTCTCCCTTAACATTCTCTACTAACATAAAAAAGTACAGTCTTTTCTACAGCAGACTGTACTTTTTTATTTATCATTTCACATAACATTCCCTAATTTTTTTGACTAGATGCTCTCCAATCACGAAAAGATGTTGGGCGTCCAGAAAAAGCTCTTTGCTTTGTAACAGATGGTTTTTCTTCAGGAGTCATTGTTTTTTCTTTAAGAGTCGCTGGTTTTTCTTTAAGCGTCACTGATTTTTCTTCAAGAATAGTCACAGCTGTTTGCATTTTCTCTAACTGTTCTTTCAACAATTGTTGTTCAATCTTTAAATCCGTAAGTAAACGTAAAATCATCTCAGAATTAGCCATAAGATCCTCCTTCCCCCAATACACAGAATAAAATACAATATGTAGAAGACAAAATTCCGGTGACAAAAATAAGATCGTCAACTCTTTTTAACTTCCAAAATCCTTTTATTTTTTTAAGGACCTGCTCCATTTACCCTTAAAAACATAAATTAAATTAAATCCATTAATAAATGGTCTTTATGGAAGGAGGAGTTAATATGGGCTATGGCGGTAGTTGTGGTGGTGGCTGTGGTTTCGGCGGCGGATTTGCCTTACTTGTTGTGCTCTTCATCTTATTAATCATTGTTGGCGCTAGCTGTTGGGGCGGCGGATTCGGCTGCTAAGGAGAGGCACTCTTGAGAGTGTCTTTTTTTGATATGTGGCTCGTATACATATTGTTCAAATCTATATATTTTTTAAAAATATAGATTTAAAGCATATTTCTCAATGAATAAAACAATTTAACATGGTAAAATAATAGTTGGATGGGAGTCCAATATATTATTAAAATTAAGATGGTTCAAGTCGAAGGAAGGCACCTTAGGGTGTCTTTTCTTTATGACTTCTATCATCAACAAAGGGTGATACAAACTATTACATATGTTTGTACCACCCTTTATTGATGCGTTTAGACTTCACAGTTGTTGAAGTTTTAGACTTCTCCCTTAGTGTACCCATATTATTAGAACATCCTGTAATCTGTAGACAAAATGTAGCTAATAAAAACAATATTAATAATTTCTTCAATAAATCCTCCTACATGCATAAAACACGATATGTTACAAAACAAACATAACATCAACCCTTTATAAAAACAATATAATCCTCGGTCCTTAAGCTATCTCTTAACATAGGAGTACCGCTACATATTCATCAAGCTAAGATTTTAAAATATCCTTTACTTAAGGAATTTGTAAGTATCAAGTAAGAAAAACGAGAGCTTTGTTTCGTATAATCAAAATATAAAGTGAAGGAAGAAAGATTATTTCTGGGATTAATATGCATGGGACAAGAGAAGAAAGCTACGTTTTTTTAGAATAATAATATGAGTATGTCCAAGTTTTGGAGATTGCTTGCAAATATTTTGAAGTTTTCGCACCAGAATTCTAATTACCATACCTGTTTTGTACCATCACGTATTGGAGGTTAAAACATGAATAAAAAAAAGAAAATACAAAGATCAGTACTTACCTTTCCCCTACTCTTTTCTTTAGGCGTTTCATCTTTCCCGCTTACAACAACTATTCACGCAGATACACGCGAAGAACAATCTGCTGAAAAGAAACTAGTCTCTTTAACGGAGCGTACATCATTATTTTTTGAATATCTCCAGCAAGGTAAGTATGCAGAGGCACTACAGTTGACGTCTACTGCTTTTCAATCCAAGTTTACAGCAACCACATTACAAAACTGGTGGACACAAAGTGGCTGGAGCGGGATAAAAAGCATGGGAACCCCCGTGATAAAAGAACGAAACTTGGTCCATCAGACGGTAGAAATTCCAGCAGCTACCGAAGGAACTACCATACCGCTACTCCTTAAATTCACACCTGGCGGGAAAGTAGATGAAATTG
The DNA here is from genome assembly GCF_039134555.1 of Bacillus sp. BR3(2024). Taxonomy (NCBI): domain Bacteria; kingdom Bacillati; phylum Bacillota; class Bacilli; order Caryophanales; family Bacillaceae; genus Bacillus; species Bacillus sp. BR3(2024). The sequence goes on along the minus strand of NZ_CP152433.1, from coordinate 942,183 downwards.
GAGAAAGGCCACCCGAAGAATCTTATACCATCCCACATCCTAGCTATGATCAACCTGACTCCTATCAAGAACGTGAAATCGTCATTGGAAATTCTACCTATCCGTTACCAGCGACATTAACAGTTCCGAAGCATCAGCGTGGTGAAAAGGTACCCGTCGTTGTTCTTGTGCATGGTGCTGGCATCCATGATCGCGATGCTACCTATTTGGGAACAAAAATCTTACGAGACCTTGCGGTGGGCCTTTCATCCAACGGAATTGCAGTGTTGCGCTATGAAAAACGTACCTTAGAACATGCATTAAAGATGAGTGCAGAACCTGTTACATTAGACCGTGATACTACAGATGATGCCATATATGCAGCAAAGTCAGCAGCGCAGCAGGAAGGCATTGATCCAAATAATATTTTCATTCTCGGACATAGCCAAGGAGCTGGCACAATGCCGCGTATACTGAGCAAAGCGCCTTCCTCACTTGTTCGAGGAAGTATCTTACTCGCACCACCTGCACGCCCTTTGACTGACATTGCCATTGATCAGTATGAATACCTTGGGGCATCAAAGGAAGAAATCGATGAACTAAAAAGACAGGCTGCTTTTATTCAGGAGCCTACTTTCAATCCTGACCATCCTCCAGCTGGCTACAATTTTGGGTCACCTCATTTTATGTATGATGTTTCTAGGTGGCGTCCAGTTGAAGAGGCAAAATCACGAAAAGAGCCTTTACTCATTCTGCAAGGAGCACGTGATTATCAAGTAACAGTAAAAAATGAATATACAAAATGGCAAGAAGGGCTTGCAAACCGCAGGAATGTTCAGTTCAAAAAATACCCGAAATTGAATCATTTCTTCACGGAGGGTGACGGGGAATTAAGCCTCCCTAGTGAATATGAAATCCCTGCTAATATTCCCGAGTACGTCATCCAGGACATTATTACATGGGTTAACGAGACAAAAAAATAAGAAAACATCAAAAGCCTTCATGCAATCATTATTGCGTGAAGGCTTTTTTGAAGCTAGTGATTTAGAGATAGCTATTATTTTATATAATATTTGCCCCAAAACGAAAAATTAGAGTCTTTTATAATAATGAAGTTCATTTTAGAAGCAACCTGTTCTGTGAGCTTAACGGTGATGGGCGGTATCCCTAGAATAAAGAAACAAGAGTAGTTAAAGAGACTACTCTTGTTTCTTTTCTTTCTCCTCTTTTTCAATTTCAGATACTGATTTTGCTGGTTTTTTTACCATTTCATCTAATTCTCCAGAACGCGTAAATTTGTCTTCAAAGTTTTCAGTTGTACTTATACTAGCTATAAAATCTAATTCTTTATTATGATTTATATAGCCTTCTAAATAAGGAACTCCCATTGGACTTACAGCTTTTTTTGTAAACGTAATAGATTTCACATCTTTCACGTTATAACGAATATACTTTTCTACCCGTGCTTCTTGTTTCTTCCAAAAATGTTCCTCTTGTTCTTTTTTTTCTACATATTTCATTCCAATATATCCTCCTGCTATGAGTATCACAGCAGATATAACCAAAATCATTGCTTTCTTCATTGGAAATCTCCTTATAAAAAGCCTACCAATGTATTCTTCTTAAAATGGGATAGAGAAGACAAGAATAGTGCAAAAACTACTCTTGTTTCTTTTCTTTCTCCTCTTTTTCAATTTCAGATACTGATTTTTCAGGATCTTTTATAAGTTTTCCTAATTTCCCAGAACGCGTAAATTTGTCTTCAAAGTTTTCAGTTGTACTTATACTAGCTATAAAATCTAATTCTTTATTATTATTTATATAACCTTTTATATGAGGAACTCCCATTGGACTTACCTTATTTTCTGTAAATGTAATAGATTGTACATCTTTAATATTATAACGAATATACTTTTCCACTCGTGCTTCTTGTCGGTTCCAAAATTGTTCTTCTTTTTCTTTTTGTTTTAAGTATTCCATAGTAAAATATCCTCCTACTATGAGTATCACAGCAGATACAATCAAAATCATTACTTTCTTCATTGGAAATTCTCCTTATAAAAAACATTTACCAATACATTTTTCTTAGAATAGGATACAAAAAAAGAGTAGTTCAAAGACTACTCTTTTCTTTTTTCTTTCTCTTCTTTTTCAATTTCCGATACCGATTTTGCTGGTTTTTTAATCATTTTATCTAATTCCCCAGAACAACCAAACTTATCCTCAAATTTATCTGTAGTACTTATACTTGCATCAAACCATAATTCCTTATCATTATTTATATATCCTTCTACAGAAGGAACTCCCATTGGACTTACATCTTTTTTTGTAAACGTAATAGATTTTACACCTTCGATATTATAATGAATATACTTTTCTACTCGTGCCTCTTGTACTTTCCAAAACTTTTCTTCTTTTTCTTTTTGTTTTAAGTATTCCATAGTAAAATATCCTCCTGCTATAATACAAATAATGGATAAAATAATTACCAATTTCTTTTTCATTTAAAATCCCCTTGTATTTAAATATAGTTAAAATATACCATGAAATGAGTTGAAATATATGAATGAACTTAAAAAGAATCCAATTGCGACAGATGAAGATTATTTCGAGCTATCGGATAAAGTTTATAAACAGAAATATTTACATAAAGAAGCAAAAATTACAGGATCTAATGGTCAAGAATGGAAAGTTATAGAAACATTTGATGCAGATGACACAAAAGTGAAAAACGGATTACAAGCAATCGCTGTAGTACCTGCAAATAAGTATAAGCCTGGTAAAAAACAGTATGACGATGTAATCATTGCATTCCGTGGTACTGAATTTGATAGATTCGATGGAGATAAAACCACAGATATAGTTCAAATTACACTTGGACAGAAAAAGAACCTTGGTGTAGCAGGCGGAAAAGCTCCGACATCATTTGATAGTGCATTAGAATTTACAGAAAAAATTAAGAAAAAATATAATCCTACATCTATTCACACTACCGGACATAGTAAAGGTGCTGCGGAGGCTCAATATGTAGCAGCAGAAATGAATTGTTATGCAACAACATATGCTGCACCAAATATTTATAGATTACTAAGTGATAAAGCAAAAAAACGAGTAGATGAAGGCGTAATGGAAAATAAAGTAGTAGATTATACTCATAAAGAAGATGCTGTAGGAAATTTCAATCAATTTGGAGCACCTATGATTGGTAAACAATTTACAACGAAAAGTAATGGAACAGATAGTATTCTCGCGGCTGTATTTATGGGACAACATCCAATGTCAACATTTCTAGAAATGTTCCACAATAATGGTAGTGTTCGACTAGAATTAGAACCAGATGATATCATTCGTCATGCAAAAGAGATACAAAAAATAAGCGATATATTATCTGATATTATTAGAAATATAGAACGATTTCAACAACAAGAAGAAGAGGAAGTTGCGAAATTAAAGAGTCAATTGAAGCATGAGACAGGCCCTGGAGGAAAATATCATCTGTTAGAAGAACATGAAGTAGATGAAGCAATTAGAGAGGTTGCAAAAATATCCCAAAACGGAAGAGACTATTTTCATGATGTACAACTAGCAGAAGAACTAATTCATCTTTTACGGAAAAAACAAAAAGAATTGATTCATTTTGGAGATGATATTGCTTATGCAGCTAATTCATTACGCGATAAAGATAATCAATTAGGAACAAATTTTGAAGGACTGGCGGCGAGATAATATGATGGATTTTATAGGGGAAATTCAAAAAATAGAGAAAGAAATAGAAAAAGCTACAGTTGGTGCAGTTGGAACTATTATAGATGAGTTGCAAGCTGTTAAAAAGCAATTAGAAAAAGAAATGCAACAATCACTTTTAAAAACTGATGTAGCATTCAAAACAAATAGCATAGTAGCAAGCCAAAAACATGCCATTCAAAAAAACAAAGAAGCATTTCATGATGTATGCAAAAGTTTATCTGAACAAGGAATTGAATTAAACAAAAGTTTTGAAAGCAAAACAGGTAGTGCAATAAAAGAAACATTACATAAACATCTCGATCAAATTCGGAATGAAATGATTTCTAAACAATATGATTTAATTAATAGTTGTGGAAAAAAATAAAAAATTTCTATTATTATTTTAATCTATATATATACAAAAAAGTCCTCTTATGTAGGACTTTTTCTAATACGCAAATAGATGCTATATTATCAAGCATCGCTCCTGCTTCAATTCTATGTAGCTTTAATTCCCTAAAAGCAAAATCTACAACAAGTTGAAGAGCCTCTGTTGTATAGCCCTTTGTATTATGCTCCTTATCCAAAGTAAAACCCGTATAACAACTTTGGAGGTCTCCCCTAACAATTTGAGTTAATGAAATGTCTCCGATAAGTTTATCATTTTCTCTTAAAAAGATTCCAAAAGGATATACTTGCCCTTCAGCTGTCTTTTTTAACGCTTGTTCAAGACGTATTTTTTGATGTTCTTCTGTATAAAAAACTTCTGGGAGCAATGGACAAACTCGCTGAAAAAATTCGCGATTTCTAATATGTAAGTTAGCTAACTCGTTAGCATCATCAGTTTTATAAAGCCGAATATAAATGTGCTTCCCTACTAGTTTCATAACATCCCTCCAACCTTTTTATATGTCTAATGAGGAAAAAGTATACCGTATACTATATACAGTTGGATAATATCAGGAAGCATTTTGCACGAAAGAAAAGACACTCTATATGAGTGTCTTTTCCAATAGTTTTTAGCAGAAGCAAGAAGCTCCAACGATGATTAATAAAATGAATAACACAACTAATAAAGCAAAGCCTCCCGAGAAGCCACAACCGCCACAACTACCACCATAACCCATAATAGTTCCTCCTTTAGATAAGAGGGGAAAACTAAGGTTCACTCATGTATTTTAATGGATTCGTTTCATCTTATGTTTTTCCGCATTGATTGAGCAGGTCCTTTCGAAAACTATTCACATATTAACTATATTTTTAAAAATGAATAATTTAACTATATCAATAAATAGATTAATTAATATAATGTATTAATTCTAAAAGAAGGGAGGAATAGCCATGCAAGTAGTTTGTTTTAAAATAGTGAGTGGTCAGTATTTCTTGTTTGTAGAAGGTATTCAAATTCCTGTACCAATTCCAGCAGTTGCTGCAGCTTTATTAATTGGTTTAGGAGTAATTCCACTTTGTTCTTAATGTAAGGAATTCGGATCATTCCTATCTTTCCATTGGAAAAGCCTCAAGTATATGAATACTTGAGGCTTTCTTTATATCAAAGAAAAAACACCTTACAGCGCTTGAAGATCTCCTGATTTAAATAATGCGGCCGTTACATCATCACCGAAAGTATTGAAACAGAATACTTGCTCGTCTACCTTATCCATTACTGTAGCTTCACCTATCTTGCCACCTTGAAGTTTAATAAAATAGTTATGTTCTTCTAAAATTTCACTAAAATCTCTATTTGACCATCTTTCAGTAATTGCTAATAGCTCTTCTTTGTTCTTGAAATTGTTTCCGTTTAGAATGTTTCTTACTTTCTCTGCATTCTTTTTGGACATAGGGGTTGCTCCCTTTCCTTCACACGCTTTTACTTTTTGATGAGTCATGCTATGCATAGCTGAAATAACTTCTTCTTCAGTAGAAGTTACTGTAATGTGAAGTTGTGCATTTGAGCCTTTCACTTCTGCTTCATTCGATAGTGTGTCTTCTTTATTAACCTCTGCAAAAACATGGTCCTCACTCTCAAGCGGGACTTCAGCAAACTGTAACATTCCATAAGTCATACCAGTTGCAAGTACTACTCCCCCTATAATAGATGCTAGCCAATACGTTAGCTTTTTGTCCATCTTCATTTCCCCTGTCTTCGTTTAAATATCTTAACTAAAGAGTACCATATTTAATTCCTTTTTATTGAAGTGTCTCTAATTTTTACTATAAAAAACGTATAAATCATTTAATACCAATATAACAACTTCACAATCATGACTATGCCTATTCTCATAACAGGATCTATATACGATGTCACTAAATCATTTGGTGAACTATTAGTTATTAGTACGGCTTTGCATCCTTATTCTCAAAAAGGATAATTATTGTACATACCAATTCTTATGTATGAAGACACCCAAAACAAATGTTACGAAAAAAATATAAAAAAGACATCTTTTCTAGGAAAAGATGTCTTTTTTATATAAACCTTAATGTTCGTTCTGTAAAACTCTCGCTTCCTTTACTCCTTCTTTGTCTTCTTTTAAGAATAACGATACGATAAATGCAACAATGATAAAGACTAACCCAAGTGCAAATGCACCTTGGAACCCTGAAGTTAAACCGTTTAACTTCTCTACTGGATCCAGTGGATTTGCGGAGCTTTCCATATACTTAGTTGTTCCTGAAGACATTTTCGAAATAAAGATAGCTGTACCAATTGCACCAGCTACTTGTTGCAACGTACTAAATAGTGCTGTTCCGTGCGGATATAAATCTGGTGTTAATTGATTTAAACCGTATGTTTGTGCTGTCATGACAAACATGAGTCCAACCATTAATACGCTATGCATGATAATAATTTGTACCATTGATGTATCAGGAGTAATGCCTTTAAATAAGAACATTGCAATTCCTACTAAGACAATGCCGGGAACGATAATAACTTTCGGACTAAATTTATCAAATAGTTTACCTGCGATTGGTCCCATTATGGCGCTAATAACACTTCCCGGAAGCATGATAATTCCTGATTTAAAAGCTGTAACGAGTAAAACGGTTTGCAGGAACATCGGTAATAAAGTCATCGTTGAAAATAACGACATCATCACAATGACAATTAATCCAACTGATAATGTAAACATCGGAACTTTAAATGCTCGTAATTCTAAAATTGGATTCTCAATTTTCAATTGTCGAACGGCAAAAATACATAATGAGATAAGCCCAACAATTAAAGTGCCATACACTTTTGCATCGGACCATCCTAAATCACCCGATGCACTAAAGCTATACACAAGCCCGCCAAATCCTAATGTCGATAAAAGGATAGATGGGTAATCTACTTTTGGCCTTGTTAACTCTGAAACATTTTGAATGTACTTCATCCCAATCATAATGGAAATAATCACGATAGGAATAACAATATAGAATAACCAGCGCCAATTTAATGAATCCACAATTACTCCAGATAATGTAGGGCCAATTGCCGGAGCTGCCATCATCACGAGTGCGATTAATCCCATTGTCGCACCACGTTTTTCAGGTGGACAAATGATTAAAATCGTATTCATTAATAACGGTGTAATTAACCCCGTCGCTACAGCTTGGACGATACGGCCAATTAATAAAACGGAAAATGTCGGTGCGAATCCCGCAATTAATGTACCGACTAAAAACGTTACCATAGCGATCAAAAACATTTGTCTCGTTGTGAGCCATTGCTGAAGTAACGCTGTAATTGGAACTAAAACCCCAACTACTAACATGTATGCTGTAGAAAGCCATTGAATCGTTGAAGCCGTTACGTCAAATTCTTTCATTAATACCGTTAACGCATTTCCAAGTAATGTTTCATTTAATAATGCAACCATTGCACCTAAAAGTAATGCAATTAAAATGGGGATATGTTTCAAATTAGAAGTATCAACTTTGCCACTTGCTGGGCTCTTAGTTGTCATATTCATTTACAGATTCTCCTCCTGTTTCTTACTTAAAAAACTTTAAATACACCGGAACACATGTAATATAATATACATATGTAGATTAAAAAGGGAGAATCAATTTTCAGCCACTGTATATTTAATCTACAAAAAAGGAGAATTGTAGATGAACGATAATGAAAAACAACTTGATTTACGTATTAGACGTACACATAAATTACTGTGGGATTCCTTATTTGAATTAATGACGCAATCAAAACAGAAATATAGTACGATTACGATTAACCAAATATGTGACCGCGCAATGGTACACCGAACAACCTTTTATAAACACTTCGAAGATAAAGATGCTTTATTAGCATTTGGATTTAAACGATATAGCAAGATGATTGCTGAAATACCGGTTTCAGATCGATTAAGTAAACCATTTCAAGTAATGGAACAATTTCTACACCATGAAGAAATCGGTAAAATATTAGAAACGCAAATGTCTGATGAACAATTTATTAACCGAACACAATATTTAAGTCACGAAACGAGAAAACAAGAAATAGAAGCGTTAAATCAACTGCACAAAAATCATACGATGCCCAATGATTTAATCATTGAATTTTATTCAGGGGCAATCACCTCATTAAGCGCATGGTGGTTTAAAAGTGAAAGAAAAGTTTCTGCTGCTGAAATGGATAGGTATCTCCATCAACTTATTAATCGGGATATTTTTCAGTTTGAAAAGGAATAAGACTACACCTTTTCAATCATGCAATAAAGTGAAACTTTAATCAGCCCTCACCAATCGGACTTTTACGGACAGCCCGACCCCCACCTAACTTCTTTGCTTCCACTGAATTTTGAGGTGGGGGTCTTACTGCCCGTTAAAGCGGGATCAAATTGACCACAAAATAGGAATATGATATATTTTCCGTAGAATACTATATAAGTGTAACAGCGAATAAATTGGCATATAATAAAAAGAAGAGATGCGCTAACATCTCTTCCTTAACTGCTACCGTATAGGGTGGTGGTTATTATACGTTATTATTTTTTACGAAACCCACCCTTTTGCTTCCTACGGCGCGGAGTGGGTTTTTTGTTGTCCTTACCCAGAAGTTGCTTCCGCAAAAAATACGCTGAAACTTCACGTACATCGTACGTCTTGATTCTGTACTGTCTGTTCCGCTACCAGATACGTAAATGAACGTCATGTTTGGATTTAACTCCGCTAATGTTTTCGCGGCGGATAACATTAAATCAATGAAATAAAACGTCGATAAATTTAAGTTACGAATATTCAGAATTAATATTAAAACTAAAAATGGGGATAGGGGTATGGGCTTATAAAATTTATACATAACGAGGGAATAGAAATGAAACTACAATTAAAAGCGGATTTAATGTTACTACTAGTTACATTTTTTTGGGGTGCATCCATCCTACTTACAAAACTTGGACTTGATGGCATAGAAGAATATAATTTAATCGCATTACGATTTATTATCGCTTTTCTTTTATCAGGTTTAATATTTTACAAACATTTATTCAAAGTTGATTTTAAAACTGTAAAATATGCATTTATACTTGCTTCTGTCTTATTTATCGTTTACATTTTCGCGACTTTCGGTACAAAGTATACGAGTGTTTCTAATGCTGGTTTCCTACTATGTCTCACAGTCATTTTCATTCCAATATTATCAGCTATATTTTTAAAACACATTCCGGAAAAGAAAGTTATAGTAGGAATCATTTTAACGATAATAGGAATCGGCTTATTAACATTAACGAGCGAATTCAAAATCGGTAACGGCGATATATTTTGCATACTGTCTGCCCTATTTTATGCGATTCACGTCATCATTACTGGAAGCGTAACGAAACATGTAAACTCCATTGCACTTGGCGTCATACAACTCGGTTTCGTCGGTCTATTTAGTCTTATTTTTTCATTCATTATAGAAACGCCAAAGCTTCCTAGCACAATCAACTCATGGCTAATCATCTTAGCCTTAAGCATATTTTGCACCGCAGTCGCATTCATCGTGCAAGTAATTGCCCAGCAATACACGACGCCTACCCATACAGGTCTTATTTTTTCATTAGAACCTGTCTTTTCCGCAGGATTCGCTTTCGTTTTCACAGGTGAAACGCTGACAGGAAAAGGATACTTAGGGGCTACGCTTATATTGCTGAGTGTGCTAATTGCTGAGTTAGATTTTAAGAGTTTGTTGAGGCCTAATTATAAGAAGAATATAGAATAAACATTTCACTATGATCAATAAACATACCCCAGAAAAATATGAGTTTATATTATTTTTATTCTCTTCACTTAGATTTTCTTTTTAGATGCTATCTTCAAACAAGGTAGCATCTAAAAAATGTTAAAAGGAATTTTCTCCTGGTATCTTCTTATATTCTATGTAGGCATCTTTGACCTTTTCTACGTTCTTTAATTACTTACTGAATATAGTCATACAGATTTTTCGCTAACAATAAACAAGTTACTGTAATGAAAAGAGCACGAACATACCCGCTTCCTTTTTTTATAGCAAATTTGGAGCCAACAATCCCTCCAGCAATTTGAGCAATCCCCATGATAAAACCATATGCATAGTTGACTTGCCCTACATACATAAACATCAACAATGCACCAACATTACTTCCTAAATTAAGAAGCTTCGCATTACCTGCTGCTTTTAAAAAATCATACCCAATAAATAAAAGAGAAAACATTAAAAATGAACCTGTTCCAGGACCTAGAAATCCATCATAAAAACCAATAGCAAAAACAAAGAAAGTAAAAATAATGACGTGTCGACCAGACAATTTTTTATGAGTGGAAATACTTCCCCAATCCTTCTTGAATATCGTATAAATAGCGACCACACCAAGCATAATCAACATCAATGGCTTCAGTACTTCTGGATTTATTAAATGAACGGTCCATGCCCCTATTATGGAACCTATGAAAGTGAGCGGAACTAATTTAAACGCCGATTTCAAATCAAGATTACCAGAACGATAAAACACAATATTACTAGTTGCACTTCCCATTGTCGATGCTAGTTTATTTGTGGCTACTGCACTTGCTGGATTCAGTCCTGTAAATAATAAAGCTGGTAAAGCAATGAGTCCACCACCACCTACAACTGAATCAATAAATGCAGCTACAAATCCAAAAACAATCAAAATCATTAATACAGATGGGTCTAAATAAAAATCCATACTATTAACCTCCCTTTTAGTCACTATTCGAATAGTAACTAATAATTTGCTAAATGTAAACAGTTATTGTAACGTTGAAATATAAAGTGAAACTTTAATCAGTGGGGCCACTGATTATTAGTTGAACCAATCGGGCTTTAACGGGCAGCCCGATCCCCACCTAACTTCTTTGCTTCCGCTGAATTTTGAGGTGGGAGTCTTACTGCCCGTTAAAGCGGGATAAAAGCAAACATCGGAGGACGAAAAAAGTGGACTACATAGTGCAACAGCTTAAAAAAATTGGTTTTAATGAATATGAAGCTAAATCTTATGTATCTCTTGTTAAACAAGGGCCTGTCACAGCCTACCAAGTGAGTAAAGATTCGAGTGTCCCAAGAGCGCGAATTTATGAGATTTTAGGTAACCTTGTAGAAAAAGGAATTGTCATGAAAGAAGAAATAAATGACACCACTCGCTATTCACCTCTACCTGTTGAAATCTTTTTACAGAAGGCGCAATCAGAATGGCAGTCTACTTATGAAGGAATTAGTGATTCATTAAAGAAACTAGAAACTTCCGAGGAAAAAACGGATAATCGAGTAATTACTTTAAAAGACAATCAAACAATCATTAGCTATTGTCAGGCATTAATAAAAAAAGCAGAACGACGTATTGTCATTTCAATGTGGGATGAGATGTATGAAGCGTTAAAAGAAGATCTATCTGAAGTAGCTGATAAAGTTACAATACAAGGTATTACCCTACATGTTGAAAATCCCATTAAAAATCTAGAAGCCCATCGCATAACACCTTATACAGAAACCTTGTCTACAGAACATTGGTTTATTGTATCGATAGATTCTAAAGAGATGATTTATGGACCATCACTTGAAGAGCGTAATATTGCTTTTTATACAGATGATCCCGTTCATATATACCTATTAGAGGATTACGTATGGCATGATGTTTTAGTAAATCGACTTGTCCGACGTAGCCAAGATGATTTGCAGCAGTGGATTACGGCAGAGAGAAAGACTTTCTTTATGGGGAAATAAGAAACATATTCAAGAGCAAATAAAAAATTTTGCGTATTAAACCTAACAACTTCTCCGTACAAAAATAGCCGACTATTATATAGTAAATATTCGGCTATTTTTGTATAAATTTATACAGACGCTGCCATTACCCCAGCGATTAATGAGATAAACGCTTCTCCCACTCTTTCACCTTTTCAATTGTTACATCTAATTTTTTAGCTATTTCTTCTACACTCATTCCTTTAAAAAGCATTCCAGCTGCCGAAAGTGCTTTATCAATTTCTTCTTGCTTCTCTTGTTCATATAAACGACCTACTTTTGTCATCCGTAACCACTCCTTTACCTTTTTATATGCCTTCTTCTATTTTATCATCCAATCTCCACAAACCGCCCAAACTCCTTCAAAAACCTCAGCTTAAAACTCCCCACAGGCCCATTCCGGTGCTTCGCCACATGAATCTCCGTCATCTCTTTCTGCACTGTTTCCTTATCGTAATAATCCTCGCGATACATAAGCATAATGACATCCGCATCTTGCTCAATTTGTCCGGTCTCTCTTAAATCTGATAAAAGCGGACGCTTATCTTGCCGCGACTCTACAGAACGAGATAACTGTGACAGTGCTACTACACAAACATTTAATTCACGTGCTAATAACTTAAGCTTACGAGAAATCTCACTAATCTCTTGAAATCGATTGCCCTTATGCTTCGGATCGCCCGTAATGAGCTGCAAATAATCTACAATGACTAAAAGCTTTTTATCACCGTGTTTCCGCTTTAACTTACGGGTTTGCATCCAAATATCTTGCACCGTAACACCTGCATTGTCGTAAATCTCAAATGGCAACTCACCAATCTCCGCAAACGCCTTACTTACCTTCTCCCAATCTTCCATCGCAAAACGATGCTTCGGATTTTTCAGCCTACCTCCTGACACTTCACCTATGCAAGAAGCCATCCTTTTTAACAATTGCTTACTACTCATCTCTAACGAAAACAATCCAACCGCCGCTCCAGACTTCGCCGCATGCAGTCCAACATTAAGCGCAAACGCAGTCTTCCCCATAGAAGGACGCGCACCAAGAACGACAAAATCTCCTTCCTGAAGTCCACACGTCATCTTATTTAACGATGTATAACCAGTCTCAATACCAGTAATCTCTTTCACATCTTGATGAAGCTCCTCATACAAATCAACTAACGCATCCTTCAAATCAAACTCACATACAGAGTCTTTTTCCTCTAACTCACAAAGTGCCGTAATCGTCTCACCGATAACTTTCTCACTCTTCTCCGCAATAAGACGCTCTCCCATCTTGTGCCCGAGAACACCGGCCTGATACATTTTCCACGCACCTCGAACAAGCCCCTCATAATAAGAGAAATTGCTAGTAGTAGGCACACCATCCATTAACCCTATAAAATACTCCATTCCCCCGATCCCCTCTAAAAACTTCGGATCTACCCTAGAAATGAACGTCACAAGATCAATCGGTTGCCCCTCGCCTTCCATCTTTCGCATTAACTGAAATATAGACTTATGTACTGGCATAGAAAAATACTGCTCCGTCAAACGGCACTCCTTAATAAGCTCTCCATCAAGTAATAGAGAACCTAACACCGTCTTCTCCGCCTCCACATTTTGAATACTCATGGCCGCCACCCGCGCTCCTCTAAAAAGCGCTGCAACTCTTCCTCAGACGGCGCATTCTGCTCCCACTCCTCACACCTCGCCAAAAACTCCTCCGTCTCCCCCGTACTAACAGACGACTCCTTATTCCTAAACTTAGCTGTATCCGCCTCAACCTCACACACTTTCGTAAATCCTTTCCCGTGCCAGCCTCTCAAAATCCCCTTCACATAAGCAACCGTCCGCTTATTATTCTCAAACGCAATTTGAAGAGCCTTCAGCACAAGCTCCTCTGACAAATCTTCCATCCACGCACTCAGTTCCTCCACAGTATGAGGAGACAAACTACCGAAATGTTGCTCATAAAAAGAAAACACACGACTTCCCGTTTCTTCCTCTACAACCGCTTCTTCCACTACCTCCTCACAAACTGGCTCAACATCATCCACAGCCAAATCATCAGGCATACCGAAATATGCTAAAAGCATCGGAACACTCAGCTCTTCCTCAGCGCACTTCTGAAGAAACATATGTACAAACTCCTTATTCTTCACACCCTTCAGCTCACGAAGCACACACTTCTCCACATTCGTATTCGTCACAGGATTATAACGAAGCCAATTCAAAACGAATAGCTCCCGAGTATCCGCATCATAAAGAATCTTTCCATAATCAATAAAACGCTGCACAAGCTTATCAACAGTCTCCCGATTATAACCCGTCTCCATCTCAGCTAACCACTTGGGAAAAGGAAAAATCCCGCACTGCGTCGTCTTCGAACAAGTCAACAAGTACACATAAAAATACCGCTCCTCCGGCGTCAAATCCAAAACAAAATCATCCTGCCAAAAATTCACCTGCACATTACGATACACCGCCATCCTAATTCCTCCCGTCTCCGTTCAAAAGTAAAAGCCCCTTCATAATATATATGGGAGGGAGTCAGGGTTTTTGGCGTGTTATTTTAAATTTTTTTTGACTACTACGGTGTTTGTTGGTGTTTTTGTTTTTGTTATGTTTTTTCTTAGTGATTTATTACTTGGTAGGGGCTTGTAAGGGGCTTCGGAGGGGTTAGTTATCGGTTACTTCGATTAGAAAGACCCATCTCCACATTCTGCTTAAACCAATTAAATGAATCCACAAATCTAATAAAAAACATATTAAATTCCAATAAAAAAGACCATATCAAAAGCATACTCCGATGTCATTTTGATACAGCCCCATCTATATTCGCTTAATAATTTTAGAAACATAAAGATATTAAAAATTTAATATACCTACAAAACATTACTATCCTTTAAATAATCATAAAGCTTATTATCAACCGATTTCTCCATAATCATATTCATCGTAACAACCGGTAGTTCTTTTCCATTTTTATCTTGCATTTCAGTTTGTTCTACACTTGCTTTATCAGGTCTCGCTTTTCCTAAATAGTAAAAGTCGCTCCCCTCGTCATCATCTTTTTTCACAAAAATATGAACATCAATATTATTTTCTTTAGCGTCAATAATTGTTTGAACTTCCTTCGATTTTAATGTTCTATTACTTCTTGTATACCATTTAAGAACATCTTGATTAAGGAATTCATCACCGTAGTCCACACTGGATTCTACCTCATCATTTTTATGGTATGTGATAAATATTGGACAAGTATAATATTTTGTCTTATAACCATACATAGTTGAGCTCTCATCATTATGCCAATTTAAAAGTTTACACACATCTTTTCTTGAGTATTTTTTATATACAGTAAGGTTACTATCACACTCATAGTTTTTGCCCTTTTCCTTCGAACTTCTAACGATGTCCATAACCATATACTTAAAGTATTCATTTTGTTCTAAGCTTTTTCGAATAGAATCATTAAACATATATATCTTATTGTTTTGTAAAGAGAGAATTGGCTTTTCTCCATATTTCTTTTGACTGTTTTGTGAGAAAAACTCTAATTCAAAAATTCGTTGTACTGAAGTAATCGTTTCATCATCTGTTAAGCAATTAGATTGTTCAAGTTGTTTTACATACTCATCCTTATCAACTTTTTCTTTCTTTAATAATAAGTCTAACAAAACGATTTCGTTTTTACGTTTTCCATTTAATACTTCCAATGAAAGCATTGTTAAAACTTTGTTTTCGTACTCTGTTAATGTAGGCACATCTTCTTTCATTTTCAATAGGAACTGATAATAGTTCGAATATCCATCTACAAGTACAACTGGATCAATAGAATGGTTTACTATAAAGTCATATAAATATAGAATTCTTCCTATTCTATTTTTCAACTCACCAAACGCTTCCTTTAATAATTTCATTGCTGTTAAATTACTATTATTAATAGCTTTAAAGATTTGTTTTTTCGCTATCTCCTCAAAGTTAACTGTTGAAATACCTTTAATATAACTCGTGTCATTTGTATATCTGCGTATATTATCTTTATTTTGTGATCTATCTCCTGAAAGGGCAATTGGAATTAAATAGTTGTTTTTATAGTTTCCAATGAAATCAATAATCGTAACAAAATCTTTCGAATCATGTTTCCGAAGTCCACGCCCCAGTTGCTGTATAAAGATAATACTTGATTGAGTTTGTCTTAACATAACAACTTGATTCACACTCGGAATATCAATTCCTTCATTAAATATATCTACCGTTAAAATATAATCAAGTATGCCATTTTTTAATTGATTCACGCGCAATTCTCTTTCCTCTTGGGAATGATCTCCTGTTAATGCAAATGTGCGAAAACCTCTATTATTTAAGGCGTGTGATAATTGTTCTGCTTCATCTTTTCGGCTGCAAAACATTAGTCCTGTTACTTTCTCACCAGAAAAACCATAATATTTTACTTTTTCAACTATATGATCCACTCGTTCTTCTGTAACAAGTTTAGATAAAACTGTAGTGTCATCTATCTTTTCACCATTATATTCAAAATCAGCAACTCCAAAATAATGAAAAGGACAAAGCATATCTTCTTCAAGTGCTTCTTGCAAACGAATTTCATAAGCAATATTGTAATCAAATAGCTCATAAATATTAAAGTTGTCTGTACGTTCAGGTGTAGCAGTCATTCCCATTAAAAATTTCGGTTTAAAATAATCAATAACCCTATGATAAGAACTAGCACCAGCTTTATGAACTTCATCTATTAAAATATAATCGAATAGCTCAGGATCAAATTGGTGTAAAGTGTCCTCTTTTGAAATAGTTTGGATCGTCGCAAATAAATATTTAGCATTTATTTGTTTATTTGACCCTGATAAAATTCCAAAGTCCTCATCTATTCCACCAAGAACTTTTTGAAAATCTGATTTCGCTTTATTTAATATTTGCTCTCGGTGAACAATAAATAGCATCCGTTTAGGTGCAAAATTTCTGACATCAAATGCTGAAAGATATGTCTTCCCCGTTCCTGTTGCAGAGATAACTAAGCCTTTTTCTTTTCCAGCGTCTCGAATAGCTTGTATTTCTTGTAACGCAGCTTGTTGCATTTTATTTGGGTTAATTTTCAAAGCTTCTTCAATTGAATTATGATATTGACCAGGTAATTCTATAACTCGATCTAGTAACTTATTTTCTGCAGCTTGCTCATATATTGTTTCGTAATTTGCAATCAACTCTTCGGTTAATACTTGAGAATGCTCCCAAACTTCTTCAAATTGGTTTTTAAAATGCTGTACAATCTCTCCATCTTCATGCGATGTTAACTTAACGTTCCATTCATAGTTTACCTTCAAAGCATGTGCAGTCAGATTTGAACTACCGACAATTAATGAACAATGTGTTTTGTTATCAAATATGTATCCCTTTGAATGAAAACCAGATAAATTTGTTAATCTTACTTCTACATTTTCAAGTTTCATTAACTCTCTAAACACTTTTGGTGTATTAAAGTTTAAGAATGTAGATGTTAATATACGTCCTACGTCCTTTAACCCCTTTTTGTTTAAGATCAAGGAAATGTGATTTTAAAGTCGCTAGCCCACTTTCTGTAATAAAAGCTACTGAGAAAATAAAAGATGTACTATTTTCTAGCTCCTCCAATAATGAGCTTAAAACATTTTCATTTTTTTTCGTATTGTTTACTAATAATTTCGGCTTATATATTCCAGGATGATTATGTTTTTGATCAATAAACCCTTTATATAAAGACCCCTCTAATTTTTGAATGAAATTCTCCATATGATCACCATTTATGACAATTTTTTATATTAATTGTATTACTCACTGATTTAAAGTGCAAATTTATTACAAATATAAAAAACTATCCGTATAAAACGAATAGTTTTTTTCAAATTACTTTACAATCGATTCTTTTGATAATTTCTCAATAGTCGGGATATCCGCAGGTGCCCACTCTAAAGCTGCTAGTTCATTCGGATATAACCATTTAATTGCTACGTGCTCAGTTAGAACCGGACTTCCTTCAACAAGCTTACAATAAAAAGTTTTCAAATGAACAATACCAAAATCATACTCATAGGCTGTATAATCAATTTGCTCACCAATCTGCACGCTACAATGCATTTCTTCATCAATTTCACGCTTTAACGCCTCTTGAGGTGTTTCCCCCTCTTCTATTTTCCCACCTGGAAATTCCCACATAAGAGGTAGCGATTTAGATGGCCCTCTTTGTGCACATAAAATTTTCTCATCTTGGACAATTACCGCTCCAACAACATAAATATTTTTCTTCATTATTTCCTCCTTAAATCTCACAGAAACTCTATACTTTATGTTTCCACACTTTATAGACTGAAAAATGCCTTTTATATCTTTTAACGACTAATATATTTTTAATCAGTAAGCTAGATTTTATCTGTCCCTATCTAGCCCTTTTAATGTAATTAGCCTAACACTCTCATCTCTTTTATATTATATAGAAGTAACTACAAAAATAAAGCCTGATTGAACACTTCCCTTTTAAGCCTCTTTTTTCACCATTTCCTCGTACCTAAAATCACTCTCCTCCAAAAACCCCCTACTCTCCCCACTATCCTTATAATAAGAATTCCACCCTCTTTCCCTCAAAATCCCCTTCCAACTATCACTCTCCACCATCCTCTTAATAACACCATCCCAATAAGCAACCTCTTCCTCCGTCATATCTTTCGGGCCCATGATTCCTTTCCAGTGCTGGAATATGACGTCGATTCCTTGTTCTTTCCATGTTGGGATTTGTGGTAGTCGGTCTATCCGTTTTGGTGCGGATACGGCTAGTATTTTTATTTTGCCGGCTTTGTATTGTTTTTCGGCTTCGGATAGGGTCATGGTTGCGGCGCCTATTTGTTTGTTCGTTAGGGCGTTTATGATTTTTTCTTTGTTTTCGTAGACGAAAAATTGTAGTTCGGCTGGGTTTATACCGAAGGCTTTGCTTACTTGTACGAAGGATAGATGATCGTCATTTCCTAGGCCTGGGGCAACACCGATTTTGAAGTTTTTCTTGTCTTGTTTTAGTTGTTTCATTAGTTCGTTTGCGTTATCTATGCTAGAGTCTTTTGATACGACAACTACTTCCCAGTCCGATGCTAGCGTTGCGAGTGGTGTGAAGTCTTTATATGTTAGTTTACTGTGGCCTAGTAGGTTGTTCGTTATGAGTAAGCTTGAGTTAATCGCCAGTACGTGACCGCCTTTTTGTTTCGTATATTTCCATCCGACGTCACCACTGCCTCCTACTTTGTTTGTGACTGTGATTGGTTTTGTGAAGATTTTTTCTTCTGTCAGCGTTTTTTGCATCGCCCGTGCTGTTAAGTCCCATCCTGCTCTTGGAACGTTCGGCGCAACGATTTCTACTTCTTCTATGTTTACTGTATTCGTTTGAGATTTTTCCGAGGAACAACCAGCTATTACTCCTGTCATGATCCATATACATAGTAATAATCGTTTTTTCATAGTCCTCGTCCTATTCGATATTTTCGTTCTGGTCGTCCGATAATGCCGTATGTGTACTCTACTGTGCATTCGCCGGTCGCTACTAAGTATTCTAAATATCTTCTTGCGGTTGTTCTGGAGGCCCCCATTTGTTCTCCCATTTCTTCTATTGTAATGCCCTCTTCAAATCCTTTTATAATCCCTTTCACTTTTTGCAGTGTTAACGGATCCACACCTGTCGGTAAGTTTTTTATGTCTTGTGTTTGCGAAGTCCCGAAGAAATTATCGATGAGTGCTTGATTTACTTCATTGTTACTATGTAATAGTTGCTTCTTTCTTTTATAGTCTTCAATTGTGCGAACAAATTTTTCTAACGTGACTGGTTTTATAAGGTAATTGCTTACTCCGTTTCGAATTGCTTTTTCTAGCATATAGTTTTCATTCGCCGCCGTTACCATAATGACGTCAACGCTTGGAAAGTCAGCATGAATTTGTGGTAATAAGTCAGTTCCAATTCCATCTGGTAAGTAATTATCTAATAGAAGCAAATCGATTTCTTCCTTTTGTAGTAGTTCCATCGTTTCTTTCGCGTTCAATGCTTTTCCAATCACTTTTACGTCCTTTATTTTTAATAAAAACTCTTCCTGAATTTGCGCGACGCGGAAATCATCTTCTGCAATTGCAACCTTCAACATATGCCCATCCCCCTGTTTGTCATGTACTTTCTCTCAATGTTTTCGGAAGGTAAATTGTAAAAATCGCTCCCCCATTTTTCTCGTTTTGAATTTCAATTGTTCCCTCTAGTAGATCTACCATTTCTTTTACGTTTGCTAGTCCGTAACCACGATCAGTTCCTTTCGTTGAAAATCCTTTTTGAAAAATGGTCGTAATTTTTTCTACCGGTATTCCTATCCCACTATCTATCACTTCAAATACAATATCGTGTCCTATATCCGTAACGAAGAAGGAAACTCTCTTCTCCTCTTGCCCACTCACCGCATCAAATGCATTATCAATTATGTTTCCAAGAATCGTAATAAGATGCGACACCTTTATATGGTCTGGTAACGGATGAAGCGCGCTATCTCCTTCAATATGAAAATCAATTTTCTTTTCAGATGCTGTTCCGATTTTACCTAATAAAATAGCTTGTACTTTCGCATCATGAATTTGATGGAATAAAATATGGTTTGGCTTTGATGAATGTTAGATTCTTGTTGGATAAATTCAATCGCTTCCTTGTAATGTCCTAACTGAAGTAATCCTGATAAGACGAAAAGTTTATTTGTAAATTCATGCGTTTGAGCACGTAAGTCCTCTGAATACTTTCTTACCTCAGATATCGTATTCACTAAGTTTTGCAGTTCTGTTTTATCTCTAAAACTACATACAACGCCTACCGTACTATTATTTTCGAGTATCGGTGTCATGTTTAAAATAAACACTTTATCTTGAAACGCGATTTCTTGATCGTTTTCTAGCGCTCTTTCCATATTAAATTCCGGTAAAACCTTTGAAATGTGCTGCTGTATATAATCATCATTTACATGAAGCATTTCTTCTGCCGACGTGTTCATCATCGTAATAAAACCGTTTTGATCAATAGCTATAATTCCTTCTTTTATAGATAGTAGTATCGCACTTCGTTCCCGGTATAACGCTGCGATTTCATTCGGCTCTAAACCGAGTGTATCTTTCCTGATGCTACGCGCTAAAAGAATGCCACCAACAATGCCGACTAATAATACTGCTAATGAAAAGAGCATAATTTCTTTCGTTCTGCTTAATATGTTAGATTCGATACCTTTTATTAAAAACTCTACTGTCACAACGCCTACTACTTGATCGTAGTCTCCGTTATGAACAATAATAGGTGCCTTCGCCATTAAAGCTGGACCACTTGTACCATTTCCTTCGAGTGTATAATAACCACCAAAAGTAAGTGCCTCATAGTTATACGGGTTGTTACTCTTTGTACCAATCAACTCCGAATTAGAATGTGAATACATAACCCCATAGCGATCTTCTACAATGACGTAATCTGCACCAGCTTGCTCACGAACTTGTTCCGCAATGGATTGAATGGTACTTTTATGCTCGTTATATTGAAAAGCCTCTTTTATCGCTGGCATAAAAGAAAGAGATTTAGCCGTTTGCAGTGCTAACTGTTCCACTTGGTGCTTCGTATCAACGGACTGAATGTAAACAAATATTCCCGCTAACAGGAGAACGACAAATAAAATTAACGTAATAATTAAGCTTACTATTTTCGTTTGCAATGACACTTTGCGTGATTTTTTCATGCTTCATATCCTTTGATAAAATATTCAAAACTATCAATCTCCTTTTTCTATTATTATGACAAAACTGAAAATGAAGCAACTATAAAAACTCTCCATGTACATAAAGTACAAAAAGAATAAAATTGTCATAATATTGAGATTTTATTTAAAGGACAGTACAATTCAACTACAATGAACACGCTTTCATAATTATCATTTTATTTATAAGCAAGAGGAGGAATTAGTATGGCTCAAGTAAAATCTAATCGAGTCGCCGGCAATATTTTCAAAGGTTCTGTCGGTAATTTAATTGAATGGTACGACTGGTACGTTTACTCTGCTTTCGCTGTTTATTTTTCAGCAGAGTTCTTTCCTAAAGGCGATCCAACGAGTCAGTTACTGAACACAGCAGCTATTTTCGCAGTTGGATTTTTAATGCGCCCTATCGGAAGTTTATTAATGGGACGCTATGCGGATCGGCACGGACGCCGGGCAGCATTAACGCTTTCCATTACAGTTATGGCCGGTGGTTCTTTAATTATTGCCTGTACACCGAGTTACGAAAGTATCGGTATTATGGCCCCTATTATTTTAGTTCTTGCTCGTTTACTTCAAGGATTATCACTTGGCGGAGAGTACGGAACTTCCGCAACGTATTTATCTGAAATGGCTAGTAGTGGACGCCGTGGTTTTTATTCAAGCTTCCAATATGTAACGCTCGTTGCGGGACAGATGGTTGCGTTAGGCGTTCAAATTGTTCTTCAGCAATTACTAAGCGAACCAGATATGAAAGCTTGGGGATGGCGTATTCCATTCATTATTGGAGCGATGGGCGCAGTAGCTGTATTATGGCTTCGCCGTACGATGGATGAATCGGAGCAGTTTTCAAACATAAAATCACAAAAACGCGAAAGCGCAGGAACCGTTCGCGCGCTTATGAAACACCCGAAAGCAGTATTAACAGTAGTCGGCCTAACACTAGGAGGCACTGTTGCATTTTATACGTACACAACATATTTACAAAAGTTCATGGTAAACACAGTCGGCCTTCCGAAAGAAGTTGTAAGCTGGATTAACTTTGTCGCACTACTTATATTCGTCGTACTTCAACCAATTGCGGGGCTACTATCCGATAAAATTGGACGCCGCCCATTATTAATGGCATTCGGTATTCTCGGAACATTACTAACAGCACCGATCTTCTTCTTCATGGAAAAAACGACAGAACCAATCGTAGCATTTTTACTCATGATGGTCGGTCTCATTATCGTTACTGGTTACACTTCCATTAACGCAATTGTAAAAGCAGAACTCTTCCCAACTGAAATTCGCGCACTTGGCGTAGGTTTACCATATGCACTAACAGTTGCGATATTCGGCGGAACAGCTGAGTTCATCGCATTATGGCTAAAAAGTATCGGAATGGAATCACTATTCTACTTCTACGTAGCTGGATGTATCGCGATCAGCTTTATTACGTATTGGCGTATGGATGAGTCATCGAAGACTTCGCAGATTGAGGCAGAGCTTGGTGGTGGGGATACACTAGTTAATAATAAGTCTAGTTAAAATTATGTATTCTATGTTTTTCGTTAATCTGAACTCGATGAATCTCTTTCTTGGCAGGGTAAAGATGTTGTTGGTGCTTTAGAGGTAAGATTAGGATTTACCATTGATGTAAAGGTAACTGTGAATGGAGCGCCACAATACAAAGTACATAACAGCAAGGATAAAAGATACTATGTATCAGCAATTGAAGCCTATTTGTATGTAAAGTAAGAGGTACAAAAGGGCATCCACTTAAATGATACTTTTTAATTTAAATCAACAAAAGAGACCGCAAATGTTAGGTCTCTTTTGTTGATCATTCTCCATATGTAACTTTCTCTTCACTTACTCCAAGCTAGATAACATGGTTCATTGAAATATTCAACCTTAAAGAAGGCTTGTTCTTCAAAAAATTCATTTCTTGCCCTCAGAATCTAGCAAAGTAGCTATTCAATAAATTTTTTCTCTGAATCCAAAAATTTATAAAACCTATTTAACAAATCTTCCTTCGTAGTTGGGGTATCTTGGGGCATATAAGTAATAAAACTTGTCATATCTTCAGGATAATCATGTCTATCATAAAACTCTGCAATTCTATTTAATAGTTCATCCTCATCAGTAATCTTTTCTTTTAACTTAGATAAGTAAACGAATCTGAGTTTACTTATCTCATTCTGTAATTCTTCACTATTTTCTTCTAGATTAGGAAAGTGGAAATCTTTAATTTCAAACAAAATTTTATCTAAATCACTAGAATCTATTCCCCAAGCTAGTTCATTAACAAAAGCTTCATCATCACCGGCTTCCATTAGTTCCACCGCATAATCAGAAATGACATTCGGTTCGAAATATTTTTTATTTACACCGGTATAAATAGTTTTCCAATCATACTTAAGACCTTTGTTCTTAAAATCTATTAAATCCATATAATTCTCCTTTTACTTTTTTGGAACTTGATTTGGTTTCCCTGTAACAGTACCATTTTCAATAAATCTTCTATGACTTACATTTCCATTTGGTTCAACAATCCACTCAAAGACGCCTTTTTTACCACCATTGCTCCCTTCGATTTGGAAGAATCTTCTACTAATGCGATCTCCTCCCACTAATGGAAATTCATCAGCAAATCTTGAGTAATTATCAACAATATCAGAAAAGCCATGTTCCTTAGGGACATGAGGAAACTCTTTTACTATGATAGGCTTTCCTTTTTCATCTCTTCCCCAAATAGGTTTTACTTTATCAATCTTTTCTCCACTTCCAACTCGCTTTCCATCAATAACAGGTCCCTCTAATTCCTCAATTACTTTTGGATTATCTCCGCTGGTTTTATTACTGGTATTATCCATCCCTTTAGTAGCATTTTCCTCTTTATTAAGTTTACCATTCTCTTTAACTTTATTAATACGCTCACCAGAAGATGGAGAAGACTCGAATTTTTGAAGAGTATCCTTAGCATTTTGAATCGATTTATCCCAAACCAATCCACCATGTACAACAACACCAACACCAGCCACTGTAGCAACTGCATCTAATGGAAGAACAATTGGTGATGCTAACCCACCACTTCCTACTTCTGCGACGAATGTTAAGAAATTAGCCCCACCTATGACTGAAATACCTTCAAAAATTTCTACAATAGATCCTGCCGTTGATATAACATGTCCAGTAAATCTTCCAGCTTGATAAGTTGCTTTGCTTTCTAATTTATCATTATCAAGTGGTGTTAGTCCAATATAGTCTTCAGCTACTGCACTGCCAGCGCCTTGTATAAACTCCAAAGCACCTTCATAAATATCTTCGACACCATGTTTAAACGTATCTAGTAAAGATTCATCTTTTTTCTCACTATTTAACGGACCACACATTGTTCCTTCTTCAATTGAACTACCATTTAAATGATTATCGGCCTGACGCTTCCTATCTTCATTAATCGCCTGAATAGAAGTTGTCCATTCCATATTCAACCCTTGCGTACTAAATGTACCACTTGCAGGACTAAAGCCTTTTCCACTTTGAACTTCCGCAAGACCTGCAGCAATACTAGCTGCTAATTGAAGTGCTGTACTATAATTATTACTAGAGGTCTGATTGAATTGATACAAATGATCCAGCTTTTCTTGCAGTTTTTTCCTCATCACAGTAAAAAGATTCACCATAGCGTCCATACCTGGGATTGGCATAGCTTGACTGATGGCTTCCATACTTGCTTTCATTCGGTCAATTTCTCGAATTTGTTCTAATATTTCTTGTTCAATTACATCTGTGGAAGCGACTTGTGATTGAAATTGACTTGGAAAAGCATCGTTCTGGCGAATTAACTCTTCACACAGATAAATGATTCCTTGCGCTAAAGGACGAAAGGTTTGTACAAAAAATGATTTTGCACTGCTATAAGTTTGTCCTTGTAGAACAGTATCAATTGCAAAGGCATCAATTGACTGAATGACTTGTTCCATACCTTGAATAGTAGCGTTACATACAGCATTCATACTTTGAGTTTGGCCTTGTACTTCTCCTAAATACATATTTAAGCTCATGCATTGACCTCCCTCGCTAATTGTTGTTGTTGATAGGAAAGGTCGTTTTCTAAATCACTAAGGTTTCGTCTTTCTTTAAGCAACGTTTCTTTTTGGTTTTCTAATTCAAATGTGACTTTTCGTTCAATATGTTGTGCCTCTTGATATGTATTCATAAAAAATTGAGACATTTCTCTATCACCATGCCAAGTTCCTAAAATTCGATCAAACAAACGATGGTTTCGACCTCTCCATTCATAAAAATCTGCTTCCGCTTGCTCCTGAATGTGAATCACGGATTGATTTCGGTCTTGTTCTTCAAATACACTTCTTAACTTTTGATTTACTTGATTGATTTGTTTTTCAATATCTTGACTCATTATATTCCTCCTACTATTTTACCTTTACGTAGGTTTTCACATTAGCGAAAAGTGTTGTGAAGTTCGTTATCCATTCTCTCAAACTCTTGGGCTACTGAATGAATATTATCGACCGCTTGTTGAAAGGCAGTGGAAAATTGTTTCGTAAAATCTAACATTTGTTGATTCGCTTCTTGTGCTTTGGAATTAACAGATAGTGTTGTACGCGTCGCCTTTGTTATAGAACGATTTGTTGCACTTTGGATTATATTCGAAGCTGTTCTCATCTGCGTAGCAATTTGTTGTGCCGTTTGAAAATTACTTTGAAATTGTCCCATCACTCAAATCCTTTCTCTAATTTTCAGAAGATGCCAAAGAAATCCCAATAAATATATGAAAATTCCCTATTAATATCACTCTTTTTAAACGTGTGTCCAGCTAAGTTGGGCATGCAATCAAATGAGCCATACACTATAAGCTGTATGGCTCATTTGAAATGCCTGTTATATAGAGTATGACAATTTTTATTTCAAACCGAAATTACGTGATAATTCTTCATCATGAGAAGCAACAGCTTCTGCAGTTTTATTAAGCTGCATATTGATTTCTTGTAATAGCTGTGCGAAGTTTTGTACTTTTGGCTTTAATTGATTGAACTGTTGATCAAAACCTTCGAAAGCACGACCTTCCCATTCTCCTCTTAATTCATTTTGTAAATTTTGTAGTTGACTTAAAATGTCCTCAATTTGATTTGCACCTTGTCCATATTGAGCTGCTTTCGATTTAAGCTCCTCTGGTGACATACGAATTTGTCCAGCCATTTTCATTTCCCCTTTAATACATAATGAGCAAAATATAAATTGGTTAATTTTACTAAATATATTATAATGTATTATTTTGAACTTTAAAACATTTTATCTTTCTATTGAATATTAGAATATTAATATTCAATTTTTTCTTACTTTACAAGATTTTATGCAAAAAAGACCACCAAAAGGCAGTCCCTCAAAACTCAATCCCATCCCGCGCTCCACTACTTTCTCATACAAATAATTCGCAACGATAGTATCTACTACAGCCAAACCAACTGATTTGAAAATAGTAATCTCTTCATCATTTTCGTGACCAGCTTTTCCCCCTTATAATTTAACCAATTTCGGCGTGGAGATTGCTAGTTTTATCAAAATTTGAAGATTACCTGTTTCTAGATCCTATTCAATTAAGCAATCCTACAAATGCCTCTTCTTCCTCATCTATAAAACCTACAAATATAATTCCTTCAATATCCTCATGATTAAATACAAATGTATAATCAGGATTCATGTATCCTTCTGGATAAAAACAGCCAATATAGTCATACATCACAAGTTCTTTAACCCTAAGTTTTTGTTTTCTTCCATCGTTATTTATGTGAATTCAGCTCATTTTTTTGTTTTGGGTGAAAAAATTTTTTAACTTGATAGCAGTGTGGTGCTGCCCCTATTAGGCAAATTCGACAAAGAAAAAACACCCAAAGGTGCCTTTTTCCGACTTGAACCATCTTAATTTTATTGTGTTGTTATTATATAAGAAAAGAAGACATCGCTTAAGATGTCTTCTTTTACTTGTACACTTGGTGTTAAGAAGGTATTTATTGCTTAAAAACCATAAAAAAATATAACAATCATCGAGTAAACCTATTATAGCATCAATAAATAGAGTTTTTATATGCATCTTTACATATATATAGATTTATTTATGTTTTATCTATATAGTTAAATTGTCTGTTTCTTGTTTTAATTCGTTTTTTTATTTTGAGTGCTCCAGCAATGGAGCCTTTTTTTATGCAATAAAACATTTTCTTAGCATTACTTAGTTGATCTATATTAACTTTCCCCTCTTAAATTATATCTATATTTTACCAAATAATTATATAGATAACCAGTTTTTTCTAATAATCTAGTGAATTGATAATTTTAATGTTAGTTGTTAATACCCATAGAAAAATTCATCATGCAATGAAAATTGAGAAATCAAGAATTATAAAAAACTTATAGTATCTTTTGGAAAAGTATATTTAAAATTTGTATATTAATATGTTATAATTTAATTTCTAAAACTACCAAAAAAGGACTGCCAGTAATGGTGGTCCTTTTTTATATTGGTGAGATTGTACTAGGTTGAGCAAAAAAATGGAACTGAAAAAGTTATTTCTAATGAGGATAGCCTTCTTATGATGAGGTTTCATTCAGTGGCTCTGCAAGCAAACATAAAAGAAGGAAAAAATTACGATTTTACTTTACGTGGATATAGAGTACCTATACTTTCATGGTTTCCAAATTTAGATGGTGCCGAACCACAAAATTAGCACTATTCTTTAATAAAAAATCCTACTCATTTTTTAATGAGTAGGATTTTTTATTAAAGAGCTATTTCGTATTAATTTGTGCCATCATTTAATATGCTATTTTTAAATGATTTCCAAATTTGATAACTAATTATCTAAATTTCTAAACTCTATACAGCACTATCAATTAAACAATTATTAGATATATCTTCTATCTAAAACATCGTATTATCATTAGCTGCTTCACTTGGAATCTCTTGAATTACATCCCAGTGTTCGACAATCTTTCCATCCTTGATACGAAATATATCCACTATAGCAACTCCCTTATCTTGAGAATTAGTACGAGAGTGTACATGAAGAGCAACTGTATCCCCTTCAGCTACTACACGTTTAATCTCTGCAGAGGAATTAGGATTTTTAACAAAATCCTCCTTAAAGAAATCCATGAAGGCTTTTCGTCCATCAGCAACAAAAGGATTATGTTGCTTATAATCTTCGCTAACATATTTAGGGATAATATCGATATTATGTTTGTTAAAAACTTCATTATAGAAATCAACTACCATCTTTTTATTCTTTTCATTTTCTTTTACTTCTTTTGATACAGAAACGACATTTTCGCTCTTAATTGAGTTCCCTTTGTTATTACCAGTGGAAGCTTGATATACCAAAGTCGAAACTACTCCTAAAATAAATACAGAAATAATTGTTATGATTAAACTTTTCTCTAATTTCATATATACCTACCTCTTCTACTTAAATAAGTTTTCTTCTATAAAAAGTTTGAAGAAGGAGAAACCTTCCCCAAAATGTAATGTCAGAGGTAATGTTAGGAATTTCATTTATCCTAACCTCCCCCTATACAAGGCATATTAGAAACGATTCATTCTAACTTAATACCTCATTAACAGTTGCACTGTCCACAATTTGAATAAACTTCTTAACCTTATCGTTCTCATCAAACTTATAAAGGTGACAAAAATCTGCTACAAATGACTTCCCTGTAGCTTTATATGTTCCACTATATTTTCCATACACGATAACAGTATTGTTATTAAAAGTATAAATTTCATCTTTAGCGCTATAGTCATCCCATTCTGTGCCAAGACGTTCATGTACGTTTTTCACTACTTCATCTGGACCTATATAAGTACCTGCATATGGAAACCCAGCAGCTTCTGTCCAAGATACATTTTCACTTAAATACGTTTTGAACGCATCCAATTTCCCTTCGCCAGTTAACACATACGTTTCATGTAATAGCTTTTGATATTTATTCATATCATTAACCCCAAGGCATTTCTTTTGTTACAACTTTTGCACTTAATTCTAATACACCTTTATTTGCATAGCCTGGATATGCTGCTTCAAGTTTTGCCACAAAATCTTTTGAAGTTCCACTTTCCTCAGAAGCTTGAACCGCAGTTCTTAGATAATCCATTGTCGCAGTAAGTGCTTGATTATTTAGGGATTTTTCAATTGATCCATGGCTAGGTACAATTATGTCAGCATGTAATGCTTGTAATACTTTCAAGTTCTCAATCCACGCCTCCATAGTCGCTTTTGAGCTAGTATCCGCTAAAAATACATGTATTTCGTTAAAGACATCAATACCACCAATTAATACTTTTAGTTCTTTATTAAATAGGCTAGTTCTGTAATGATCTAAGCCTACTAGTTCAAATGTTAACCCCTGAAAATCAATCGCTTTTTCTTTAAACACTTGAGGTAATACCACGTTACTTGGTGCATTTTCTCCAAGGGCGTCTTTCCAAACTTTTAATTTCCCTAAGACAGAATGAACGATATGTTCAACAGTAGACTCTGTTGCATACGCTATAGCTTCTGGGTAAACGGCTTTAATGCTCTCTAATCCAAAGTAGTAGTCTGGATCCCCATGAATAATAAAGATTTTATCTAAAGATAAGTCATTTTTTTTCAGATACTCAACAATTTCTTTCGAATCAGATTGAGTAAATTTTGAGTTTATTAAAAATGCATGTCCTGCTTTCTCAACTAATGTTGCTGTGACCATAAAGCTTTTTTCGTCCGAACTAAACACCGTTAATTTCACATCTTTTTGATTTGTATCGATTGTTGTAAACATAGTATGTTATTCTCCTTTTGTTAAAGTTATGAACTAATTATCATATTTTTATCTTGTTCCGATAAAGTGAAACTTTAATCAGTGGGGGTTTTGTTCATCCCCCACTGATTATTAGCCCACACCAATCGGACTTTTACGGACAGTTGATCCCCCACCTAACTTCTTTGCTTCCACTGAATTTTGAGGTGGGGGTCTTACTGCCCGTTAAAGCGGGATAAAATCTCCCACTCCCATTTATCTGAAAGTGTAATAGTACTGGCGAATATTCCGGAGATAAATGTCAGGTGGCTTAAGATAACATGTTTGCTACTATATCCTAAATTTTCTTAATATAAATTTTTAAAACGCGCTTCAATTTTATCCGGCGTCATTACGCCACCACCAATAGGAATAATTTGATTATCCTTTTGTAAAAGTAATGAAGGATAGCTATTAACACCAAGCTGTCGAACTTTATTGAAATCATTTTGGACATCTATTATTGTTTCTTGAGCGTTTAAACGTTCTAATACTTGTTCAGGGTCCAAACCATGCTCGATTGCAATTTTGCGATATGTTTCAGGATCACTCAGACTTTGGCCCTCATAATAAAACGCTTTTTGCATAGCCGAAGTGAATTCTAATAAACGGTCTGGCGCTAATGAGCGTAAAGCTGAAAAACCAATTGCAGCATCTTTCGAATTCATTTTAAAAATCCCTTCCTCCACCAATTTTTGATAGGAAGGACCAAATTCAGCACCTGTAAGTTGATTAATTCTTTTATTTCCTTCTTCTATATATGAGAAGTTTTTCATTGGTAAATTATCTAAAAATAACCCTCCACATAAAACTGTTAATGGCACTTCAGTGTGGTTTTTGTAAAATCCTTTAATACTTTCTGAAAAACCATAGCACCATCCACAATATGCATCCCATACGTAAATAAGGTTATCTTGTTTCGTCTCCATTTAAATCCCCTACCTTTTTTTATTATCCAGCTCAACTAAATTTTTGGTTTATATAAGTACATCTTTTTATACCTTGTTCTTTTTTAGATACCTTACTATATTTCCCCAAAACTAATATTTCCAAAGAAAGATCCACCAAGGTTTTTAACAAAAGATAACGTTGCACCTTATTGCCCCGTAACAGAAAATACTAAAGCTTAGAATATGCATCGATTTGAATGTGTTAGTAACTTTCTACACCGGGTGGCAACGTATGGACCACCATCCTTAATTAAATATATAAATCATATTTTTAGCAGATATTAGTTGTAACTAAATTGATTACATCTTTATGTAATTATTTTAGTTACAACTAATATAGAAGTCAATTCTTTTTTCCGAAAACATTAAATTTCTACATTATAACGAAATTCTGTGTTAACTTGTAAAAAAAAAAGAGGAGCCATCTCCTCTTCATAAATAAACACTATTTAATTTGTTCCTTATACTCATGGTTAACAACTACATACCACTTTCCTGTATCAAATTTTTCTTTATTAATCACGTAAACTTTATTTTGTCTCTTTACCTCCCCTGGTTTTAATTCCTTAGTAATAGTAGAGGTCTCACCTTTTTCAACCGCATAACTACTAGCTGCTAACACATCACTTTGATAAGCATTATCATTTTCATCCACTAAATCCACTGATGGTAAAACGGCTAATTTCATCGGTTCGTTTGTGATATTTTTCCCTTCTGCTTCTACAACAATAAAGACATGTCCATCTTCAGGTTTTTGGAATCCTATACTCTCTTTACCAACCTTATCTCTTTCTACAACTCTTTTTACAGTTACATCAAATTTAGGTGTATGAAAATCCTTGTTTACAGCATACTCTTTTTCTTTTATTTTTGATTTCTCTTTTGTTTGTTCTGTATTTTTCTGCTTTGTATTCTCTTTCGTTTTCGCCTCATCAGTTGTTTGCACTTTCTTTTCTTCTTGTTTAGAATTGGTTTCTTTAGATTCTGAAGAAGTTTTGTCGGATGTATTGCCGCAACCAGATAAATTGAATACTAAAGCGCCACCTAAAATACATGTAGTAAATTTTTTCAACATCTCTTTTTATCCCCCAATAACACGATATGTAAATTTCTTACTTATCATAGCAAAAAATATGATCTTAAATTGTTGTATCTTGTCGAATGATTAAGAATAATCAAGTTACTCCACGTCCTCTTTTATTATAAAGGTAAATATAACGTCTATAAAACCTGCTATAATAGGTTTTTACACCCTTAGCATACAATTTTTCACTTTCGGTAATGTGCCCCCTATTTGAAAGGTAATTGAAATATTAAGACCAACTGATAGAGGTGTTTATGTGGAATTATTTGAGTATTATAAAAAAAAGGGGAAGTTGAAGTGTTTAATTGGAACTGGGCTTTTTCTTTATGGATTAATTGGTATGTATAATACTTGGGGTAATATTAATTGGGGACCAGTAATCTTAATTATTATAGCTTCTCTTGTATTTTTTAGTATTGGATTTTGGCAATTAAGAAAAGGAAATTTACTAGAAAAAAATATAATTAAAAATGATTTAACATTTTGGGATATTGATACTTATGTTTTGTTAGAATTACCCGGCAATAATAAACATTTAGGTTTATATACTCCTGATGGAAGATATGTAGCAGGAACAAAGATGATTTCTTCAACATTACCTATTTTAAAAAATAAAGAAGTTTTTGGATTGGAAGCAAGTGATGGAGAAATCCTTGCATATTTTCAAAGTGAAGTTGAAAATTATGATTGGGCTATTTATGATTCGAATTATAATTGTGTAGGTATGTTTAAAGAAAATATGATACAAGGATTTGGAATGGTACGTGGTTCTTTGATGAATGAAAAAGAGATAAAAATTTCTGAGATAGAAGTGGAATTTGATTTTTTCGAAACGTCTTTTCGTACAATGGATGATCGTATATTAATAAACTGCAAGAGGGGATATATGCCTTTAGAATGGAGTGAAAGATTTGGCTTAAATGTACCGATTATTAAATTAGGTAATAATATTTCTAATGCTGAAAAAATATTTGGTTTAGGTATTCTTCTTTATATTTTAGAAACAATTAAAGTAAGAAAAAGTAGGATTTTTAATGATTAGAATTAAATATTTATATTATGAAATTTATTGAATCTTTTATTAGGGATTACATCGCTGAAAGTAAAATATTGTATACTTCGGAATTACTTTACGTTCACTTCTTGAAATTGATGAGCATTTGTTATGCCAGAACCAACTGGAAATGGAAACGGCAAGCGAGTATACTCCGCTTGCCGTTTTTTCATAGCTTCGTATGTATTTGAATTCCTTTCGCTTTCTCTTCTTCACCCTTCACACGTACAATTAAATCATATGATCCGGATTTTGGCGCTTCAAAAGAAAGCAAACCTTCTTTTTGAGAAGTGACTTCTTCTTCATAAATGACCTTATCGTCTTTTGTGACTTGCAATAAAATCGTACCTTCTTCAACTGCTGCCTCATAAGGAATTTCCAGATTTCCTTTTTCAGCTTTAAGCGTTTGTACATCGTAATACCCCTGCAAAGAACCAATTGTTAAAGTCGTTTCGCCATTTTTTTGAACCTTTGTGACTTTTGTTGCTGTATTACATGCGCTTAACAATACAACAAGAGTGAAAATGAGAAATGAACGAAGCAATTTCATAGAGAGTCCCCCTTCCATTAAATATATTAAGGATAAAATATACAATCTAACATATCATTACAATTATAGTTGAAAAATAAGGAAAATTATATAACAGGAAATGCAACTATAAACAATCACTGACCATTAGTCTACAACCATTCCCACACCCCAACACAAAACAAAAAAGCACCAGGTCCCCCTAGTGCTCTCCCTCTAAAACAAATGACAAGCCACTTCATGCCCTTTCGCAATCTCAACCATCTTCGGTACTTCCTGTGCGCATTTTTCAGTGGCGAATTTGCAGCGCGTTCTAAATTTGCAGCCGGATGGTGAGTTTAGTGGGCTTGGTACTTCTCCCTCTAGGATGATCCGTTCTTTTCCTATGTTTGTTGGATCTGGTTCTGGCATGGATGAGAGTAGTGCTTGTGTGTATGGATGTGCCGGTTTTGTGTATAGGTCTTCGCTGTCGGCAATTTCTACTATGTTTCCTAAGTACATGACTCCGATTCGGTCTGATATGTGCCTTACCATAGATAGGTCATGTGCGATGAATAAGTATGTGACTCCTGTTTCTTCTTGGATGTCTTGCAGCATGTTTACGACTTGTGCTTGGACTGAGACATCGAGTGCTGAGATTGGTTCGTCACATAGGATAAAGTCTGGTTTTACAGATAGTGCGCGCGCGATACTAATGCGCTGGCGCTGGCCCCCGCTAAATTCGTGCGGGTAGCGATATAAGTGTTCTTCTTTTAATCCTACCTTTTTCAGAAGGTCTAAAATGATTTCTTTTTGTTCTTCTTTTTCGTAAGAACCGTGAATGTTCATCGGTTCGCTAATAATTTGGAATACATTCATTGCCGGGTTTAATGATGCGTATGGATCTTGGAAAATGATTTGCATTCTTTTTCGATATTCTTTTAGTTCACTTTCCTTTAAACTTGCGATATCTTTTCCGTCGAATAAAACGTTACCTGAAGTGACGTCGTGTAAACGAATGATGCTTCTTCCTGTCGTTGATTTCCCGCAGCCAGATTCTCCTACTAACCCGAATGTTTCACCTTTTTTAATTGTAAAGCTTAAGTCATCGACTGCTTTTAATTGCTCTGTTTTTCTGCCAAATAGTCCTTTTTTAATAGGAAAATACTTTTTTAAGTTCCGAACTTCAATTAAGTTTTCTTCATGCATGTGAATCACCTACTGTCTTATCGTTTAACCAGCACATGGAACGTCTTTCGTTTCCGACTTCAAAATATGGCGGACGTTCTTTTTCACAAATGTCCATCGCATGCGGGCAACGCTCTGCGAATGGGCAACCTTGTGGCGGGTTTAATAAGTTTGGTGTTACACCTTGAATAGGAGCGAGTCTTTCTTTTACGCCGTTCGCTATTTTTGGCAGAGAGTTTAATAGCCCTTTCGTATATGGATGATTCGGCGATTGGAAAATATCAAGTACAGGTCCTTCTTCCATAATAAGCCCGCCGTACATAACGATGACGCGCGTACAGTTTTGCGCGACAATTCCTAAGTCGTGCGTAATAAGAAGTAACGCCATATTCGTTTCGTTCTTTAAGTTTTTCATTAAATCTAGTATTTGCGCCTGTATCGTTACATCAAGTGCCGTCGTCGGTTCGTCAGCAATAAGAAGGTCCGGATTACAAGACATCGCCATTGCGATCATAACCCTCTGCTTCATACCACCGCTTAGTTCATGCGGATATTGTTTTACCCTTTCTTCTGGTGACGAAAGGCCAACTTGTTTTAACAAGTTGATCGCGATCTGCTCTGCTTCTTTCTTTTTCACTTTTTGATGACGTATAATTACTTCCGTCATTTGTTTCCCAATTTTCACGACCGGATTTAGCGCTGACATTGGGTCTTGAGAGATAAGTGAAATTTGATTTCCTCTAATAGAACGCAATTCTTTTTCAGATTTAGAAAGTATGTTTTCATTATGAAAAAGGATTTCCCCTTCTTTCACTTTTCCTGGTGACGTAACGAGAGACATAACAGACTTCGCCATTACACTCTTCCCGCTTCCAGATTCCCCAACGATACCGACTACTTCTCCTTTATTTAAGCGAAATGTAACACCGCGAACCGCTTCAACTTCGCCACTTTCTATGAAAAAAGAAGTTTTTAAATTTTTCACTTCTAGTAGTTTTTCAGACACGCTTCTCACTCCTTTCACTTAACACTTTAGTTTTCATGTCCGGCTCCTTTTGGTGCGAAAGCTTTCTTCAATGCTTCACCAATTACGTTAAAACTCAGTACCGTTAAAAGGATAAGGAATCCTGGGAAGAGCGTTAAATACCAAGCTTCACCAATATATCCTTGCGCATTGTTTAGCATGCTGCCCCAAGAAGAATCTGGTTCTCTAATACCTAAACCTAAGAAACTAAGTGATGATTCCATTAAAATCGATGTCGCAATCGTTAATGTCGCGGCGATAATAATGGTTGATAAAATGTTAGGAATGATATGTCTTACAATAATCATAAGTGATTTTTGTCCTGATACTTTTGCGTATAAAACGTACTCACGCTCTTTTACAGATAACGTTTCTGCCCTTACGATACGGGCGGTGTCCATCCATGTTAGTAATCCGATAATAAGAACTAACGTCGTAATTCCTGGTTTTAAATACGCATTTAATAGTAGCATTAAAAAGAATGATGGAATTGACATAAGCACTTCAACAACTCGCATTAAAAAGTTGTCTAACTTTCCGCCAAAATACCCGCTAATTGTTCCAACTGCAGTACCGATTGTAATAGAAACAACCATCGCAAGGAAACCGACCGCAAGTGAAACTCGTCCGCCATATAACGCTCTCGTTAAGTAATCCCTTCCGTAATCATCCGTTCCGAAAGGATGACTCATACTCGTTTCTTGTAAGCGATCTGGAATCGACATTTTGCTAGAATCGTACGGCGATACGAATGCGAAAATTGATGCGACCGTTAAAATCGCAAGTATAATAACTCCCATTGCAACAAACTTATTTTTCGTAAAACTATGTTTTATCGTTTGAAATCTCCTACTATTCATTCCAAATCACCCCCTCATTCGAATGCGCGGATCTACTACGCCATATAAAATATCAGCAATTAAGTTACCGAGAATTAACATGAATGATGATAGTAATGTAATTGCCATGATAATCGGATAATCAAATCTAAAAATAGCATTTACCCCAAGTGAACCAAGACCCGGCCATGAAAATACTGTTTCCGTAATGAACGCTCCGCCTACTAAACTTGGAATCGATAATCCGAAAATTGTAATGATTGGTATTAATACATTTCGAAGTACGTGATTAAATAACACTGTTTTCTTTGAAGCACCATACGCATATTGAATTTGTACATATTCTTCTTCTAATTGCTGAATCGTACTTGAACGAATATATCTCATATAAACAGATACGTTTTGGAACGCTAACACCATGCAAGGTAAAATACCGTGTTGCACAATATCCCAGACAGAATCTTTACCTACGGTGCGCATACCCATACTCGGAAGTAGGTTCAATTTTAAAGAGAATAAGTAGACTAATAGTAGTGCAAACCAGAAAACCGGCATAGAAATACCAACGTATGAAATAAAGTTTACAATGCGGTCAAAGAATGAATTCTTTTTCACACCTGTAAATAGTCCAAGCGGTATTGCGATTACGAATGAGACGAGTAAAGATGATCCCATTAATCCAATTGTTGCAGGTAATCTTTCTGTGATAAGTTCCAAAACAGGACGATGATTTTGAAGTGAGTAACCAAAGTTTCCTGTTAAAATGTTTTTTAACCATAAAAAATACTGCACGTAAATTGGTTGATCTAGTCCTAAACTTTTGCGAATACGCTCCACATCAATTGGACTCATATTTGGCGTTACAAAGTTTCGAACTGGATCCCCCGGTGCTAGTTTTATTAATAGAAAAGAAATAATAGAAATAACAAATAAAAGCGGAATTGCATTTAAAAGCCTCTTCGCAATTACTTTATACACAAACTTCCCCCCTCAAGCTAAAGAAGCTGATTTCCACCAGCTTCTTTATTGTTTCTTATTTCACTTCATAAATCTTAGATAGATCTTCAAACATTGTGACAGGAATTGCTTTCGCTTCTTTTAATCCATCAAACTTTTTATCTACTGCAATAACTGCTTTCGGATACGCGATTGGGAGATAAGGTACGTCTTCTCTAGCTGTCTCTTGAATCTTATGGTATAACTCTGCGCGTTTTGTTTTATCTGTCTCAACTGCAGCTTCTTCCCATAACTTATCGAAATCAGCGTTTTTATATCGTGCATAATTGTATTCAGCATTACTTAAGAATAAGCTCTTATATGAATCTGGCTCAGGTCCCATTATGTAACCACCAAATGTAATTTCATATTCTTTATTCTCTTTATCTAAGCCTTTTTCACTTGCTGCACTAGCATCTAATGCATTTAGTTCAACTTCTAAGCCAACTTCTTTTAATTTTTGTTGTGTATAAAGCGCTAAGCTTTCCATGATTTTATTATTCGTTACATACATCACACGTACTTTTTCGTTATCTTTCACGCCAGCTTTTGCTAATAAATCTTTCGCTTCTTTTTTATCATACTTATAGTCTTTAATATCTTTCGCATAATACATAGCGTCTGGCGTTAAGATTGAATTTGCTGGTTCTGCAAATTCACCCGAAACGAATGCTGAGTTAATCATTTCTTTTTTATCTAACGCATGCGCAATTGCTTGGCGCACTTCTTTTTTCTTCATAAGATCAGTATTCATGTTATAAGATAAGTAGAATAATCTACCTTCAGGGAATGTCACCATTGAGAAGTTCCCAGTGCTATCTAGTTTCTTAAAGTCTTGCGGCTCAATCATTTTCATGTTGATTTGACCATTTTGCAGTGAAACATTTGCTGTATTACGGTCTTTTACAACGCGGTATACGATAGAGTCTAATTTAGCTTTCCCACCTACATAATCATCAAATCGATCTAATGCAACGTACTCATCTGATTTATACTCTTTAAACTTAAATGGCCCTGATCCTACAGGCTGTAAGTTTTTCTTACTCTTCGCTAAATCTGCTTCCCCTTCAAATACATGTTTCGGAATTGGGAAGAAATCATTCATCACACCTTCGAAAGATGCGCTTACTTGTGGTAAAACGAATTGAGTGGTTAACTCATCTACCTTTTTCACCTCAAGCGGCTTTCCTTTAAAAATAAAGTTTTCACGACTTGAGCTATTTTGCTTCTCATCTAAAATAGATTGGAATGTAAATGCTATATCGTCTGATGTAATTTTCTTACCATCATGCCATTTCAAATTATCTTTTAACTTCAGTGTCCAAGTTAATTGATCTTCTGAAGGCGTAAAGCTCTCAGCAAGAACAAACTTTTTCTTACCGTCTTCCATATGATATAGCGGCGCATATAAAGCTTGCTGCACAGTTAATGACACACGATCATTCGCATAAAGCGGATTCATCGTATCTGGATTATCGCTAACACCAATCGTTAACGTTCCTCCATCTTTCGGAGTCCCTGATTTACTAGTGCCCGCTTGCTTCGAATCTTTTTCCCCTGAACAAGCAGCTAATGCAATAAATAATAGTAGGACAAATGGTAATACAAACAACTTCTTCTTCATATTTCGACCCCTCTCGACTATTTACACCTATAAGAAAACTCGGAATTAATACCGAGTTTTCTTATAGGTTTTAAATTACCACTACCGGTATGTATTGTCAAACTTTTTCGCAAAGGTAGAAAGTTTGTAATCTATTAATGCATTCTTGCGATAAACTATATTTATGCGGAGGAGAAAATAAAAAGACCACGAATAAGTAGCCTCATAAAATGAGTTAAAAAACTATCAACTTACAGAAACCCCCTCTAAAATGATTGTTTTATATGATCGAAAATGTAGAATAAAATTAAAGACAAAAAACACGTTTAGGAGGTTATCATGACATTTGATGAATTGAAAAAAATAAACCAACAACCTCATGGTTTGAGTATGATGAAGATGGGGAATTTTTTACTGAAGAAAATATAAGTGCAACAAATACAGTTCTTGACACTTACATTAACAATTTACAGCAATTAGGAGAGAATCCAACCGAAGTCGAAGTAATGCAAGTTGTTAAAGAGGTAGTTATTAAATTAAATGAATTAAATATCGAACATGACCATTTTATCGAAACAATGGAAAGAGAAGATCTCTATGAATTTATCGATACAGCAGCACGAATAGCTGGCTTAGAATCCGAGGAAGATATAACAGAAGAATGGCGTGAATGGTAAAAAGTTGCATCTCTAATAATTAGAGGTGCAACTTTTTCATATACCAATTGAATGAATGATTTGATGTCCGCGCAGAATTCATATATTTCAATATAATATTAAAAGGCTTCAATTATAAATACTAGCACACCCATCCTGACAAAAAAGACCACCAAAAGGCAGTCTCAAAACTCAATCTTATTCCCTACTCCTTGCTCCAACGCTTTCTCATACAAATACTTCGCAACGATAATATCTACTACCGCTAAACCAACTGATTTGAAAATAGTAATCTCTTCATCATTTTCGCGTCCAGCTTTTTCTCCGCTTATAATTTGACCAAGTTCAGCGTGAATGGCGTTTGCTTTGAATAAACCTTCTTTTATCGGAACTTGAAGGTCTCCTGTTTCGTCTAGTGCTGCTTCTTTTGATTCAACTACTACTTTGTTTGCGCTTGTGATGGCGTGAGATGGTAGTTCTTGCATGCTCGGTCTGAATGAGCCGACGGCGTTTACGTGGACGCCTTTTTGTAGTGTTTCTGAGAAGACTGGTGTGGATGCATTCGTAGTTGTGACGATGATGTCTGCTTCACGTATCGCTTCATTTGAATCCTTGTAAACGTAAGCTGGTTTGCCTAATTTCTCTTGTATATATTGCGCAAATGCATATGCTTTTTCTTCTGTGCGATTGTATAAGATGACTTTTTCGATATCTCTAATCGCAAATATTGCTTCAGCAATTCCTTTCGCTTGTTCACCCGTGCCGATAATGCATAAAGTTTTTGCGTTATGACGAGCTAAATATTTTGTCGCTACTCCTGATAAGGCGCCTGTTCGGATCATCGTTAAGTACGATCCTTCTAAAAGTGCGAGCGGTTCTCCCGTTTGAAAGTCTAATAGCATCACAATCCCGTTGATCGTTTTCTTTCCTATCTGTTTATTTTGCGGGACTACCGTTACTATTTTTACTCCAAGTGCCTCAAGTCCTTCCGCTACTGAAGGCATAATTAATGCCGTATTTTGCTCGTTCGCAAATGGTAATGAGCCTCTTATTGGTGTAATCGTTCTTTCTGCGGAAAATTCTTTTAAAGCAAGCGCCGCGTATTCAATAACTTCATTCATATTTACTAAGTTTCTTTGTTCGTTCGCGCTTATGACTAGCATATCTTTCCACCCCCTCCTCTTATCCTAACAAAAATCCTCGATTCAAATCATCTCTCGGGTCTACAACAAACTGATGAAATCCTGTAATAAAGGCATTCCCCGTTACTTTTGGAACGACAGCTTCATATGTATCTACTGCGGTTACCGACAATACTTCCCCCTCGAATTTCCCGTCAGTAATGCATTCATGGACGAAAATTTCTCCCTTTTGTAAAGCATCTTTTTCAAAAAGAGTTGCGATTCTCGCTGAAGTTCCTGTACCGCAAGGAGAACGATCTACTTGCCCATCAGCAAAAATCGTTACATTTCGTAGCGTAGCACCTTTGTCTTTCGGTTCATCTGAAAAAATAACGCCGTATATTCCTTTTAAACCTTCTTCAAGTGGATGCTTCACTTCCATTTTGCTCTCTATATAATGTTTAATTTTACCGCCCCACATTTGAATAGCAGATAAATCTTTGAAATCAACTTTCAAACCAAATTCTTTACAGTCTACTACCGCATAAAAAGCTCCTCCAAACGCGATATCTACTTGAAATTCATAGTCATCTATTTTAATAGGAACGTCTTTTTTGTATACAAATGAAGGAACATTTTCAAATGATACAGATTCTACTTCACTCCCGTTATATGTTGCATACGCAATAACTTCCCCAGCTGGGCTATCAATAATGAACTTTTGTTTTTCCCCCTTTACTTCAAACATGCCTG
This sequence comes from Bacillus sp. BR3(2024), assembly GCF_039134555.1. Classification (NCBI taxonomy): domain Bacteria; kingdom Bacillati; phylum Bacillota; class Bacilli; order Caryophanales; family Bacillaceae; genus Bacillus; species Bacillus sp. BR3(2024). The sequence continues at coordinate 899,867 of NZ_CP152433.1, read as the reverse complement.
TTTCAATTCCAACTGTAATAACAGCGATAATACCGTGACCACACATCGTACTCCAGCCTTCATTGTGCATAAATAATACGCCAAAATCAGCGTGAGCACTTGCTGGCGGTGTAATGATACAACCGTACATTCCGTGATGCCCTCTCGGTTCATACATCAGAACTTCACGAAGATGGTCCAAATGTTCCATACAGTACGCGCGTCTTTCCAGCTGCGTTTCCCCTTTTATTTCTGGCACTCCGCCCGTAATAATTCGAAGTGGTTCCCCAGATACGTGTGCATCAATCGTTGTATATATTTTACTAACCTTCATTTCGATCTCTCCCCTATACGTTGATACTCTTTTCATTGCAAATATCATGCCAACGCATAGGGTATAAATTTGTATGCATTGTTTAGAAAAACATACACTACTGTCTATTTTTTTATACACTGTCCAGAGGCTATGTTATGGGGGCCCCCTTGATACAACCAGTCTTATTATTTTCAATGTAAAGTTACTTCGCTCCCCAACATATACTGTTCAAAAGCAAAAAGGAAGTGATCCAATGTACTACGGAACAAAGGGCTGGTACGTAGCTGAACTAAAAAAATTAGGTGTGCGCTATCATGAAGGACGAAAACTAGAAAGTTACCGCGGGCACATATTACGCAATTTATTAATCGCACAACAAGAGAAATTAAAAGAACAGTAATAGATTCTCCTATCACAATATCAACTTATCGCCGCCTACAAACTGCCAATCAATCACACATCAAACTACACTAAAAAGGTCACCCAAACGGGTGACCTTCCTTTCTTATTCACAAACAAGAATTTGTCTAGTAAATGACCCTTTTCTTGTAATACAGCGATCTGTAATTTCAAATCCTGCTTCATGGATCATGTCATCCATTGTTTCCATCGTGACAACGACTACCTTTTTAGCGATGCGGCGCGCACTTGAAAGAATGGAGAGCTGATCTTCTGGTGTGGCATGCGTAAATAAGTCGTATGGCATATCAATAATGGCAACGTCATAGTTCTCAGTAATTTCCTCGATCGGACCTTTTGTTACTGTTCCTTCAAATCCGAAATGTGCGATGTTTTTTCTCGTTCCAAGAACTACAAGTGGATTTATATCTCTACCAACGATGTTAATCCCCATAGAAAGTGCTTCTACTACTACTGTTCCAATACCGCAGCACGGGTCAATTGCTCGTACTCCCTCTGGATTTGGTACAGCGATATTTGCAACTGATCTCGCAACACGTGTGCTAAGAGATGTCGAATAACTATGCGGTTTTTTTATGTGATGATACCAAACTGGTTCGCTTTCTACATAGTGCCCGAAGTACCAGCGTCCTCCAAGAGGAACAATCCCGAATACACGCTCTGGATTACGAACATCCGCTTCTCCTTCAATATGCATGCCGAGGTCTCGTTCAATAAGACGTCTTTCTCCATATTCAATTTTATTCTCTCCAACAAGGTCATTAATTTTAACGAAGATGACTTTGAACGTCGCTCCTGCCAAGTCAATTTGTTCCACTTGTTTTAAGATACTTTCTAAGTCGTCTCCTTCATACATAACTTCAATTCGCTCTTTCATAAACGCACTTCTACTCGGGTCAATTTTGACATCACTTTTTAAAATATTAACGTGGGACTCCATTCCAAAGAACGAGCGCATTTCCAAGTAACATAAAGCACGCTCCTCCTCACGAAATGCATACGTATATATACAGGCAGGTGTTTTACTATGATTATTCAATCTATTATCATCCTCTATCGTTTAAAATTGTTATGATTACAATTACTCAAATACTTTTCTTTTGTATATAAAATTAAATGATATCATATGCCGGAAATAAAGAGAAACGTTAATAAATAAAAGAGACTGCCAATGGCAATCTCTTATTATTTATTAACGGAAAGAAGACACGTTGTTACCCATTTCTTCATAGTAATCTAAAATACCTTGATAAATAGCTTCCGCTGCACTTTGTCTCTGCGCTGGTGTAGCTATTTTATCTGCATCACTTTTATTATCTACAAATGCTAATTCTGCTAATACAGCTGGCATTGTATTTTCTCTAATTACGTATAAATCGCCTTTTTTCACACCACGATCTTTTGTCCCCAGTGCATCTACAAGACGCTCTTGAATTTTTTCTGCTAATAAACGACTTTCTGATACGTTAGGATTTGTTCCTCTTGCTGTCGCTGATTCATAGTAGAATGTTTCTGTACCTTGTCCATTTTTCTTTTCCGTACCATTACCATGAATACTTACAAAAATATCCCCATTATTTTTTTGAGCAAATTCTACACGTTTCTTTAAAGAATCAGGACCACTTGTTCCTGGACGTGTATCATCTGTACGAGTGAATAACACAGTAAATGGTGTCTTTTTCTCAAATATTTTCTGTAATCGCAATGATACATCTAATACAGTTTCACTTTCTTTCTCATAATAACCTGGATTACCTGAATCAACTCCACCATGACCTGGATCAATGATAATCGCTTTTCCTTCTAAGAAGTTACCTTGCTTCACTGGATTTAATTGATTTTTATTAACCCATTGGAAACCAGCGCCCATGCGGATACGAATCCAACTGCCGCTCTCTTCAATAACAGTTACTTGCTGTGCGTTATGTGTTCCCATTACTTTTGACGAAGAAGAAGCTTCTGCATAAGTAGTGAATCCTTCATTAATAACTTCTGTTTTCTCTACTAAAGGTGTCCATTTATCACCGTTACTTGTTGCAATTTTGATCCATCCATCTCGTTCTTCTTTAATTTCTACCGTTTGTGGATTATGCTGATTCGCACTAATCCCAGAACTTAATGATGGTGCGTGATATGTAATGAATTTTCTATCTATGTACATTTTCTTTGTTTCTACTGGACGATCACTATTCTTGCTAAATTTATCTGTTTGCGCAGTAAGCTGAGCTGCTTGTTCACGCGTAATAGAATCATTCGGTTTCCAGCCATTCTCTGTACCTAAAGAAAGTTTTAATTCTACTAAAATATTAACTTCTTCTTTACCCCAATGATTCTCTAAATCAGCGAATTTTGTAGGAACTGGTCCTGTTACTTTGCTTTTCAGATTATATGCTCTTACAAGCATAGCTGCCATTTCAGCACGAGTTACTTTTCCTTCAGGATCAAATACTCCTGGTTCTCGCCCTTTAATAATATTCTCTTTTTCCATGGCTGCAATAAATGAAGCTGCCCAATTATTTTTTGCATCATTATAAGACGGCTTTGCATTCGGATCTACTTTAGCACCAATTGCTGTTGCGATAATCTTTGCTGCCTGGGCACGTGTTAAATTTCCGTATGGCATAAAGTTACCATCTGGCATACCGTTAATTACATTTCTCTCTACTAAATAATAAATTGCGTCTTTCGACCACGCACTATCTGAAACATCAGGAAATTTCTTCGTTTCTGCTAAACTACTAATTGGATGTGCTAGTAAATTTGCTGCTAATAAACCTGCGGCTATTGCTTTGTACTTCATGAAAAATAAATCTCCTCTCAAAACTTCATATTCATACATTTTTTTAAATCAAGCTAACTAAAAAATATTAACTATTAATTAATTCCTTTCATAGTGTATAACATTATATATCTATAGTAAATACGTTTCCGGCCTTATAACAAAAATCGCATATATATAACTTATAATGAATGTATATAAAATAAAACTTTAATCAGCCGGCAAATAGCGGGATTAAAAAGCGATTAGAACATGTCTCCTAATCGCTTTGCCAAATAAAAAGCTGATTAAAAATAATATCTTTAATCAGCTCTCTATTATCTATGAAATTATTCTTCAATTAAATTAGACATTACATATGCATACACTAATGCTTCTGTATGCGCAATAGAACTTTCATGTGTACGTTCAAATGCGTGAGAAGAATCAATACCCGCTCCAATTAAAGCATGTTTCACATCAAATCCCGCGCGAATCGCAGCTGATGCATCAGATCCGTAGTATGGATAAATATCTACTTTATATTCAATATGATTCGTTTTCGCAAGCTCTACTAAATGTTTACGCAGTGCGTAATGATACGGGCCGCTAGAGTCTTTTGCACAAATAGATACTGTATATTCATCAGATGCTTGTCCATCACCTAACGCTCCCATATCAACTGCTAAGTATTCAACAGTTTCTTCAGGAATGTTAGAATTACCACCGTATCCAATCTCTTCATTATTAGAAATTAAGAAATGCGTCGTATATGGTAATGTTACGTTTTCATCTTGTAATCTTTTAATTAATTTTAATAAAATCGCAACACTTACTTTGTCATCTAAATGACGGGATTTTATGTATCCACTCTCTGTAATTTGAACACGCGGATCAAATGAAACGAAGTCTCCTACTTCAATTCCTAATTCGCGTACTTCATCAGCTGAAAATACGCGCTCATCAATACGAACTTCAATATTTTTCTCATCGCGTTTTGCTTCACCTGCATCTTTATATACATGTACAGATGTTTGATGCATTAAAATCGTTCCTGTATATGTCTTGCCACTTGATGTTTCAATTTCGCAATATTCCCCTTCTACAGAGTTCCAGCGAAATCCACCAATCATAGAAAGACTCAGGCGACCATCAGGCTTAATTTCTTTCACCATCGCACCTAACGTATCAACGTGTGCCGTTAATAAGCGGTGCTGCGCATCATTCTTCCCTTTTACCGTTAAAATAAGAGCTCCCTTATTATTACGTTTCGTTTCTACGTTCCACTCACTGACATAGTTTTCAATGAAATTAATAATTTTTGCTGTATTTCCAGATGGACTTGGAATAGAGACAAGCTCCTTAATCAGTTCCATCGTTTCTTTCGTATGGTGTGCCATTGTCGTTTCCTCCTCATTTTCTCTACTATTCAGTATACAAAATTCGCCAGAAAACCTCTACTTATATGGCCTAATTTTCTAAATTGTAGTAAAATTCTTTTTAGTATACAAAAGGAGCCCTGAAATATGAATATATCAAAAAAATATATACACATTGCACTCATTTGGTTTTTAGCATCATTATTTTGTTTACAAATCTCTTATGCCATTCATACTACTACTTCTATTACAATCGGCTGGATATTAACAGCTATCTTCTTCATTATTAGCTTCATTGCAACAAGAAAGCATAGCGTTACTCAGTAACGCTATGCTTTTCCTATAAAACTATTCTTCTGAAACATCTAATAAATAAATCCCTCTTTCAAATCCACCGCGTTCTATCTCTTTTTGCTTACGAAGGCGTTCCACATCTTCAATCGATGCACCTTCTGCACGTGCTAATGAAATGATAACCTCTAGCGCATCTGCAAGAGAATCTAGTGCATGTTCGCGTTCTTTCATAGAAGCAAATTCACGAATTTCTTCCGTTCCAATTTTCGCTAAAGCTTGTATGTATGCTTGACCTGTTAATTTTTGTGCTGTATACGTTTTTCCAGACATTAAAATCTTCTCTGGAACACGATCTCTTACTAACTTGTTATATGCTGACATCATTCATCCTCCTATATTTAATAACATCCGAGCTCTGCTTTATAGAAAAACCATTTTTTCTTCACGCATGCACTTAACATATCAATTCCTGATCCATGTGCTCTTACATGTGGAAAGAAATAGTGCTCTAAGTCTTCGTCCTTACCATATAGAGTTTGATACTCATCTGGAATCGCTTCTTTTTTCACATCTTTTTCTTTCGTCACCCCGTCAGAAAATGCAACACTTGGATGTCCCTCAAAAAATAACGCAGTCCGAACTGCCAAAGATGGTGTACTATGCAAAGCAGAATATGTAAGCAAAATAATAGTGATAACACCGATCATTTTCTTCATGTATTGCTCCTAAAAAAAGTGCTAACACAATTATACTAAAATGTGTTAGCACTTTCTCCCCTTTATCCCGAATTAACGAGCTAATAATCAGTGAGGAATGGACAAACATTATTCCCCTTTAAATGCTGGTAAACGTTTCTCTAAAAACGCAGCAATTCCTTCTTTATGATCCGCTGTTTGTCTCATTGCATATTGACCACGCTTTTCTAATTGCAATGTTTGCTCTAAATTAGAGCGATTTACTTCACATAAAATTTGCTTCGTTTGAATCATTGCTTTAATCGGTTTTTGTGACCATTCATTAATCTTCTGCTTCACAGCCGTTTGGAAATCTTCGCCGATTACTTCATCAATTAAGCCGATATCAAGCGCTTCTGTCGCTGATAATTTCTTACCTTCCCAAATAATTTGCTTCGTCATATTTTCACCGACACGCTTTTGAAGGAAGAAATGACCGCCTCCATCTGGAATTAAAGCGATTCCAATAAAGTTCATTGCAATAACAGATGATATATCCGCCATTACATAATCAGCTGTTAACGCAATACTTAACCCAAGACCTGCAGTCGGTCCATGAATTGCACTAATAACAAGCTTTGGCATCGTATATAATGTCACGACAACTTCAGAAATGGTATTCATAATGCCATCAAACTTACTTTCATCATTACTTGAAAGCATCGATTTAATATCCCCACCCGCAGAAAAACCACGGCCGTTCCCGCATAACACAACGATATGCGCAGAACTTTCCGCTACTTCTTTCAACTTTTGTAATAACTCTTTTAAGGTCGGCTCATCCAACGCATTTAACACCTCTGGGCGATTGACCATAACCGTTGCAACGTGGCCTTCATATTTCACAACGACAGATTCTGTTTTACTTGTTATTTCCATTATATATACCCCTCTTTTCTCCATAAAGATTATACTTATATAATTATAGAAAACCACTGAAAAATCCTTCTTTTTTCTCAATTTTCTGTCTAATAATCTCGCAATTTGTACATATACCGTATAAAACATACAATTCCGTTGAAAAATATAGAAATTAAAGTCGGTTTATCCATGCTTTTCATCTATTTACCATTACAATGAAATGGTGTATTCTTAAGTTTGATAAAAAACAAATATTGAAATTCATTCGCCTTACTATGTAAAAAAGGCTTTATACCCATCTTTTGGGTGTTGTAATAAAGGAATGAAGAACTGGAGGAACATATGGTTAATAAGTTGAAACAAACGGATAACTACTTCCCACATTTCCTATTGCTATTCATTGTGTTTCAACCAATTTTAGATTTATTAACATCTTTTTCAATCTATATACTACACATGAGCGCAACAGTTGGAGTTGTAGTCCGTTTCGCCTTTATGCTTCTTGCATTAGGATACCTACTTCTTCATCACAAACAACAAGATGCGAAAAAGTACATCCTCTATTTATGTTTACTTGGAATCGCACTCGCAATCGGTCTTGTAAATAATATGATGGTTAAATCTCCAGTTTCATTTGGAGAAGAAGTTAAATTTATCTTAAAGAGCGTATATCCAATTGTGCTACTGTTTGGATATATTATCGCCTTTAAAGAGCTAAAAAATAAAGAATATGTATTTCATAAAATCATTACATATTTCTTATATGCAACTTTAATTTTAAGCATCACAATGATTGTCGCAATGCAAACTGGAACGGATTTCCCAAGCTATCCTCACTCAAAAATCGGTTCAAGAGGTTGGTTCTTCGCTGGAAATGATTTAAGTTCTCTTTTCGCCATTATGTTCCCAATCATTGTCTTATATTCAATTCATAAAACAACTTCTTTCTCGAAAATATATTACTGGATTCCAACAATACTTGCGATGTATGCAAGTATTATGGTCGGAACGAAAGTCGGATATGGCGCAATTGTTATTACATTAGGCGTAGCACTTTTCTTCTCATTCATTGAGTACATGATAAATCGTAAAAAAGAAGGAAAAGGATTCACACATATTGTAAATACCGTTGTTGCCACTGTTATACTAGGAGGTTTAATTGTTCTTACACCGCATACTCCTATCGCAAAAAATATGGGCATTCACATGCAAATATACGAATACAAAAAATCAGTACAAGAAGAGAAAGATCGAAAAGAAGGAAAAGTAATTAAAGAAGATCCAGAAGATGCAAAAAAACATGCAAAAGGTGAACTTACAGATTCTGAAGTAAAAAGTTTAATTTACAGCGATCGCGACAAATTCTTAAAAACATACAAACAGTACTATAAAGACGCACCGCTTTCACAAAAACTATTCGGAATGGGTTACGCTGGTAACTACACAGATAAAATTAAATTAATTGAAATGGACTTCCATGACCTATTTTTCGCATTTGGAATTGTCGGTTTCCTTATTTACTTAATACCACTTCTATACTTTGGTATTAAATTATTCATCCGCATGATCACAAACTTTAAGAAAATCATGACCGTAAAGTATATGCTATTAGCGAGCACACTCATTCTATCACTTGGCATTGGCTTTATGTCTGGCCACGTATTAACAGCGCCAGCCGTTAGCATTTTCTTCGTTGTTATTCTCGCTTATATCATTGTTGATTTTGAAATTGAATAAAAAGAAGGTGCTACGAAATATTAGTAGCACCTTCTTTTTTATTTAATTAATGTTTTACGTATTCTAAGCTTTCTTTTGCAATATACGCTTCTGTTACAGTAGGATTATCTGAAATAACTTTAACCCACGCTTTTCCATTTATTATTTCTTCACCAGTAACTGTGACAACTACATTTGTATTTAAACGATACAGTCGCTCATTTGATATACTAGGATTCTTTTTCACTTCCACGTTATTCATCACACGTGCAAGTTTGTACTTGTTGTATTCTTTTTTACCTAAATAAGAATCAAAACGGTTCATATGCCCCGCTACTTTTTTACCCCAGTTCGCATCAGATGCATATTTAGCATTTAAACCAGCAGCTTTATCACCTGTATATGTTGCTGTATAACGCCAATGTCCTGGATTTAAATATCCTTCATTCATGTATAATTTTGCTGCATGTTCAATACAATCTTCTTTTGAATTGAATGCTTCTCCGTTACCATATGGACTATCGTCTGTTGCTTTTAAACCAAATAAATTATTTTTGTCTTTTGCAAGAGCGCTTGTTCCATAATAACTTTCATGAATTGCTAATGAATATAAGAATAATGCATTTACATTATACTTGCTTTCTACTTCTTTAAATTTCTTTCCTAAACCAATTAATGGAGAGTCTGGCTTAATCGATTTCACATAACTATCTAGTTGTTCAGCTGTATAATCTGTTTTCGAACGTAATGATAAATAATTGAAATATTGATAGAAAGTTTCGTCTCCGAATGTCTTTCCATCTACACTATACATTTGCTGTCCTTGCTTCATGAAAGAAGGTGCCACACCATATCTAAATTCTGTATATCCAGGTGAACTTGTATTATATGTATAATATTTATGGTATAAATATCCATCTGATTTCACATAATAAGACGACTGTTTCATTTCATTGGTAGGAATTAAAGTGATTTCATTCTTCTTCACATAACCTGTCAAACCAGAAAGTTGAACTTTCACACGATCTTCGCCAACTTCTAACACTTTCAATTCTGTTCCATACTGAATATACGTATATACTGTTGCTAAATTCTCATCATAAATATTAATGATGTTTTGCCCAGTTATTCTTTTCGCACTTGCAAAACCATCTTTAATCCATAAAAATTCGTTCTCGTATTTTACCGCATTCATACCTTTATTTTGAGCAGCCGTAACCGCTTCTTTATACGTATTATAGCGCTCTACTTCTTGCTCTGTTCCGTTTTCTCTTACATTTGTCACAACATATTTCTTAGTTTCTACAGGATTGCTATTTCCGTTTTTTTCAATTGTCTGAAGCATGCGATCCAACATAGCTGAAGCCATCCCTCTTGTAGCTGATAAATGTGGTCTAAATGTATTATCTTCTGGATACCCTTTAATAATTTGAGTAGCCACCATAACTTGCACATGCTCTTTATAGTTAATACTATCTTTATCAGTAAAGGTAAGCGGACTTACAGCTACTTTAATATTTTTATAGTCTAACGCTCGCTTTACCATGATCGACATTTCTTCACGTGTAATCACATCATTTGGTGAGAACGTCTCGTTCGTACGACCATTAATAATTTTCGCTCCATATGCTCTACTTACACCATCATATAAACCGTAAGTCTTCGGCACATCCTCGAAATTCGAATCAGCTTTCGGTAAATTTAAAGCCCTTGCTATGAATGTAGCAAACTCTGCTCTTGTTACTAATTTATCAGGCGCATATACATTGTCTCCATACCCCATTAAAACTCCTTTAGTAATAAGTGAGCGCATATTCGTCTCAAACATATGTCCTGTAATATCATCATTTGCCGCATAACTTGAAATAGGAGTTAAAAGTAATGATCCCGTTAATGCCACTGCTGTTATACCTTTTGAAAAAGTCTTCAAGGTTATCCTCCTCGTAATCTACGAATTTATTATCACAAATTTGATTATATAATAATCACAATCATTTTAGCATAATAAATAGGAATTAAAATAAAACGTTTTTTAATTAGAATTTTCATTACATTCAAAACAAAATAAAAGGCACTTTACTTTTTTAATAAAGTGCCTTTTTCCATATGATCAATGAGTTTCTTTGTTGCCTGTTTGCCTTGCAACCGAAGCTCATCTATTGTCAATTGTAACTCTTGCTGCACAGTTCCTTGTTGCATTAATTGCTTTTTCGCAATCTCATATAAATATTCAGCACTCCATTCGCCATCCACACTTCCTATAACTGGCTGATTCACTTGACTTAAAAACGAATCAATTTTCGGATCGTATGAAATCCCGACCATTGGAGTTTTGGCTACAGCAGAAAAAACTAGTGCATGAAGACGCATACCAATTAGTAATGAACATTGTGATAAAATGAATATTTTCTCGTCGATATCCATTTTATATGGAAGCATATACGTCTCTTCTCCCATTAAGTCTACTACTTCACGCGAAGCTTTTTGATCAAATGGCTCATGCATTGGAACAAATAGAATTTGGTATCCTTCTTGCTTTAATTTTTTTAATGCCGCAGCTAATTTTTTTATATAATCTTCTTTTGCATTCCAATAACGCACACTAACCGCAATTACTTTTCCATGTATCGAATGCTTTTGCAACCAATCCGATTGTTTTGTCCGTTTCCATGTTAAAACAGGGTCTGGAACAATTTCAATATCGTTTTTTATGCCAAGTTCTTTTAAATATAAAAACGAATCCTCATCTCGAACTGATACATAGGAAGCTTTTGACAAGTTCCATTTTACTAATAGACGATTATATCCTTTTGTAATTGGACCTATTCCTTGTGAATAAATATAATACGGCTTTTTTAATAATCGAGCGAGTCCCATAATACCCGTATAATATAGAATACTCTTCGTACTTGTCTGATCTTGAAGAAGGCTCCCGCCACCGCTAATAACTCCATCACTGTTTTTGATTGCATGATAAACAGCTTTTATATCCCAGCGATCTACCGATTCTACACCATACATTTCCTTTGTATATTTAGAATCATTTGATAGTACTACTAGTTCTATATCCGGGTTCTCTTTACTTAACGATTCAATAATTGATTGTAGAATCGCCTCGTCTCCAACATTATAAAAACCATAATATCCTGATAAGACTAAACGCACCCTAAATCTCCTCCAAAACTAGGTAACCGTTTATTTCATCTAACATAAACTAGTACCCATTCCTTACCTAAACACTTGATACCCTACATAGTTTCCTCTTTATCAGTTCATATGAATTATAATAAAAAATTAAATTTCTATATTTATCTTTTCAAAAATGGTATTTTGTTTATTGATATCCATTTTAATTTCAAAGCACATACACCATACAAAATGGTTGTAATACTTAATGCTATACCACTGAATAATAACGTCATAATTCTTGAAGATGTAATATTTATCACATTACATAGTTCATACAATCCTAGTCCCAAAATACATGCTATTGCTAGCACACCAAAAAAGCTTTTTAAATGAATAGAATAGGCAATATAGCTTCGAATATACAAATGATTTACAATACAAACCAATACGTAAGTAATGAATGTACTATACGCCGCTCCATCTATGCCAAACTTCTGCACGAACATTATGTTTAACACGACTTTCACACAACTCGCACCAATAACAATCCATGCAGCTTGTGCAGAACGGTTAATGCCCTGTAAAACACCTATTGATAATACCATAACCGCAGTAAAATACGAACTGCCAATCATAACTGTTAACATACTACTGCCTTTTACATCTGTGAACAATCCGACATTTAACGGTACTGTTAATGCCATCAACCATATTGTTAACGGTGCTGTCAAAACATGCGCTAGTCGATTTGTATTTTGAATTGTTATTTTCGCCAAATTTATATCTCTTTTGGCCAATGCGGAAGTTAAGAGTGGTATTAACGGAAATACAATTGCACTTGCAAAAATAACAATTATTTGCGTGAATGCAAAACCGCGACTGTATATTCCAAATTGTTCTTGAATTTCTGTTGATGATCCTTGTAATACATGCGGTATTGTAAGCGAGTCTACTAAATTTAAAAGTGGCATTGATAAAGCTCCAATAGCGATTGGGATCGATACCCGCAATATCTTTTTGCCGTTTTCTCTTAAATCTCGGAGCGAATAGGAATTGCTTTTATTGTAGTATGGACTTCTATTATATTTTATACGCAAATATATAAGCGAACTAATGACTCCAAGAAAAGAGCCAACCATCGCACCACTAGTAATAACAGTATTACTCTTATCCCATGATACTAGTATGTAAGCAATTATTAACATAAAAAACACACGTACAAATTGCTCAATGACCTGTGATACCCCTGTTGGTTTCATATCACCGAAACCTTGAAAATACCCTCTATACACCGCCATGTATGGCGCAATGAGTAATGCTAATGAAGTAATAAGCAACGGCATTCTAGTTTCTTGTCCACCAAGCATATTTGCAATTTCAATAGAAAATAATACAATGACTAAACAGCCGAAAACGCCAAATGCTATCCCAATAATTGACGCTGATTTAAATAATTTCGCAATTTCCTTTTGCTTATTTTTTTCGTTCAACTCTGCAATTAGTTTCGAAATTGCAAGTGGAACTCCGGCTACCGATAATGTAAGAGCAATCATATATACAGGAAAAACAAGGCGGAAAATACCGAGCACTTCATCTCCTGCAATATTTTGTAATGGAATTTGAAAAAAACTACCCAGCAATTTCGACAAAAAAGTTGTAATGGTTAAAATTGCTGCTCCTTTTACAAATGTTTTATTCATATTTTTTCTCTTTTCTTTTATACATATACTCTCAAACATATTGTTTTAAACGATAGGAATTCACTTTATCCCATTGGTTATCATAACAAATTTATTATAGGTTGAATACTTGGTTTTTTTTTCAAAATAGAAAAGAGAACCCATTTAAGCCTGTCTCTTCACAATATTTTTTCTAATTCCTTCCATTATATATGTACACACTATAACCGTTTCTGTTACTCAAAAGAGCCCTTCCTCTCTATCACTGCGATACATATTACTAAAAACATTATAAAAATATCCCACAACTCTACATTATAATTTATGTAAGATTGTGAGATATTCTAATTACCATCTAAACACTTAAAATTTTCAATTGCTCTTTCTGTTCATTGCTTGCCATTACTGCGATTGTTTTTTCAATACTCGGATGTACTTGCTCAAGCTTTACACTTGCTCCTACTTTATTTGATTGCTCAACAAAATTTAATAATGCCATAGCTCCTGATACATCCATATAACGCACATCTTTCATACGTAAAACAACCGGTGACTTCACATCTTGTAAAGTAGAGAAAATACGATCTACTGATAGGAAAGAGAGCGGTCCTTGAATTGTGTACGTTTCTTCTTTTTCTTTTACGATAGAAGTTTTGCGTTCTTTACATTTCACCATATATATGATGAACGAAAGAATAATACCGAATGCAACAGCAATCATTAAATCGAACTTCACCGTTACAATCATCGTTACGAGCATAACAACGACATCACCTTTAGGAGCGACATGCATCTTTTTCATGCTTCCCCAATCGAACATTCCAATACCAGTTAAAATTAAAATACCTGATAATACAGCAAGTGGAATATATTGTACGACCGAACCAAGACCCATAATAAAAATAAATAAGATAACACTATGCATACATGCCGAAAGTGCCGTTTTACCGCCACTTCTTATATTCACGATAGACCTTACAGTCGCACCTGCACCTGCTAATCCGCCAAACAATCCGCTCATCATATTACCGATACCTTGTCCGACCAGTTCTTTATTACTTTTATGACGTGTACCTGTCACATTATCCATTACGACCGATGTTAACAACGAGTCAATCGATCCTAATAAAGCAATACTAAGCGCTGGCAAAATAAGTGCTGCTATTCCTGTTCCACTTAAAGATGGAATATGAAGCGTAGGCATCGCTTCTGGAATGGTTCCAATCTTTTCAATTACTTTATTTAGTGAAAGATTTCCGATAATCGGTAACTTTACTGTAAGTCCTTCGAGTAAGGAAGAAAATAAAGGAAGCAAAGCTGTCACACCGACTAGTGCTACTAAACTAGACGGAATCGCCTTAATCCATTTACCAGAAACAATCATTACAATAATCGTTAACACAACAAGTAAAAAACTATTTTGTACGTGCTTTATTTCGCCTAAAATAATGATTAATGCAATACCATTCATAAATCCCGAAACGACAGGATACGGAATATATCGAACGTAAGAACCGAGCTTACATACACCGAATAAAATTTGAAATAACCCTGCCATCATAAAGGCAATAAAACTTGCCTCTAACCCGTGCGTCGCAATAACTCCTGTTGCAATAACGGTAATTGGTCCTGTTGGCCCTGTTACTTGCCCAGGTGTCCCGCCAAATAACGCTGCGAATAAACCTGCAAAAATCGCACCATACAATCCAACAAGCGCTCCCTCAGACGTTCCTGTCGCGGCAATACCAAATGCAATCGCAAGTGGTAACGCAACAATCGCAACAGTAAATCCTGCTAAACATTCCTTTGCTATTTTTTGAAACATAAAAAAACCACCTTTGTATAAAGTCCATGTTCCATTGTACACCTAAAAAGATACATTCGTTAGCTCACTTTTTACATTCTCGTGACGTAAACGTATTCAACGAAAAGTTTTCCCCTTATCTTTGGAAACAATTGCAACTATGCTATAATGAACAAATTAAATCTTTTACTATATACTTGGAGGCACTATGCTAACTTTTGAAGAAAAATTATCGATTATTGAATCTTTCCCAGAACTAGAAAGAAAGAACGTATCATTAAAACGTGTAAACTTCCACTTTGAAGAAAGTCGTTTAGATAAAAAGAACGTTGTATTTCATTTACACCCAAATGGAAATGGATTTGTATATGCAAGCGGTATTAAAGGTTATAAAACAGATGATAAAGGCATGGTTAACATCCGTGAGTTTTCAGCAGAGGAGTTACGTTCAGTAATTGCGAAATCAATTGACCTTCTATCACAAGAAGAAGTAGTAGCACCTGTAGAACCTGCGAAAGAAGAAGAATGGCAGAACGAAGATGGTCATATTCTTACTCTTATTTCAGAGGATGACATGTGGAACGTGTACGCTGGTGTAAACTTAGACGGTACATTCAACTCTTATCCAGAAGCTGCGGAATACCTTGATGAAGAAGGCTTTTCACGCAAATAAAAATAGAAACCTATTTCATTCAACGACTTTTATAGTAATCAAAGAAGACACTTAAGGTGTCTTTTTTTGTTATATAAACTCCTTTCTCACACTATCTCTACTAATTTTCATAAAATGATTCAGAGGAGGTTTATATGAATACAACTGCTAAATTAATAAATTGGAAAGAACATGGCGATATGATTATTCTAGAATGTGAATTAAATGGAAAACGCTTCGAGATATCAACATATAAACAACGAATATATAATGCACACCTTTTATCAGCTGACGTTTATATTCGTTTAGACTCATCTGATAATATAATTGGAATAAATATTTATAAAAAGTAAGAAAAGCCCCCTATTCCGTAGGCGGGCTTCATCTTTATTACACAATATTAGAGTATACTCTCTTTTTTTCATACAGTTTATGTAATTATACATATTCATTAAAAAATACACTAAATGAATATTACATGTAGTAAAATATAACTTGTGGGCACGTTCTATAAAGCAGATTCTTTTAAAAGGCGTAACATATCAATTATTATAGGGGATGTGGCGTCACTTCGATATTGATCTCAAATCTCTTGTCTTTTGTGAACTAACAATCTAGTGTATATAGACGATTCTGCTTTATAGTGTGTGTTTACACTTATAACAAAGGGGTAATGGTAATACGGATAGATTCCGATTCGTATGAAATGAAATGGTTCAAGTCGGAGAGAGGCACCTTAAGGTGTCTTTTCTTTTTGGACATTACATCCATTTTGTGTTTCCACCTTATTTCAAATGCGCTAATTAACCTTCACCAAGAAAAAATGAGAATTAAAAAAGATATTGTTTCTTCTGTTTAATACAGAAAAATGCAGGATACCCCATAGATATGGGGCATCCTGCATTTTCTATTTTTTCGCACCTTTCAACGACTCCCTCAGTACAAACTTCTGCAACTTCCCGCTCGCATTACGAGGGAGTTCATCTACAAATAAATAATGACGCGGACGTTTATAATCTGCTAGTTCATCACTTTCTTTGCAATACGTTTCTAAATCAGCTTCTGTTATTGTTTCATCTTTCTTCACAATAACTGCCACAACACGCTCTCCCCATAATTCATCTGGCTCACCAAGTACCGCCACATCTAATATACCTGGATGACTATGAAGGAAATCTTCAATTTCACGAGGATAAATATTTACGCCACCGCTAATTACCATATCATCAACGCGATCAGCAACGAATAAATAACCGTCTTTATCAAAATAGCCTAGATCACCAGAATGATACCATCCTTTATACATCGATTTTTTATTCGCTTCTTCACGATTATGATAGCCAGCCATCATAGTTGGGCCGCGTAAAATAATTTCTCCCACTTCATAAGGAGGTAATACATCATCTGGTTCTGCCGGTGCATCCTCGTTCGGTTTCACAATACGAACTTCATGGCTAAAACATGGCGTGCCTGCTGAACCAGCTTTCGTAATTTGATCCTCCTCTACGAGAAATGCAACAACTGGCCCCATTTCTGTCATTCCGTATATTTGAACAAGATCAATGTAAAGACGTTCTTTACATTCCTTCACTAACGCCGGTGCCATTGCTGCTCCGCCATATATACCGATTTTCATTGACGTTAAATCATACTGAGCTAAATCTTTTTGCAACAACATATTCCACATCGTCGGCGCTGCAAAGAACGTCGTAATCTTTTCTTCTTGAATCGTATGTAATACTGTTTCTGTATCAAAATGATGCAAAATAACATTCTTTCCGCCAACTTGAATGCGTGGTATGATTCCGGCATTTAATTCACCACAGTGATATAAAGGCGCCACAACAAGCCCTACACTATCTCTATTATATTTAAGGAAATACGTACAAATCATACTATGCTCAGCCATTTCACGATGGCGATGTAACACGCCTTTCGGATGCCCAGTCGTACCGCTCGTATAAAGCATTGAACAATAATCCATTTCATCAATTTCGATATTTACTTTCTCAGAAGATGCTTCATTCACTTTTTCATGGTAGGAACTTGCATAGGAAGGTTTATCGTTTTCTATAGACCAAAAAGATGTATTTGGAAAATCTCTTTCAATTATAGCAACAGTTGACTCAACTGCTTTTTCAAAGACAACGACTTTCGAGGATGCGTCCTGAAGAATATAAGATACTTCTTTCGCCTTTAAGCGGAAGTTAATCGGGTTAAAAATCGCACCAATTTTCGCACAGGCTAAGTAAACGTTTACAAATTCACGGCAATTATATAAGTAAACAGATACCGTATCTCCCTTTCTTACCCCTTCTTCTAATAGAGCGTGTGCCGTTTTATTTATTTGTTCATCCCACTGTTTATACGTCCAGCGAATATTTTTTTCAGGTTCCACTAGCGCCTCTTTATTTGGATACTTACCAACTGATAAATCAAAAATTCTCCCTATCGTCATATACATGCCAACGATTTCCCCCTTTTCTCTTTCATAAATCTATCATTTCGTCCATAAGTAGACATTGTCCTCTAATGATTTGACTAATTTTTCTGATTATTATCGACATAGTTTTACATACGGTACCGCTAGACGGTAAATGAAATTATATCGGCGATTTTCCAGATATATCGACCGTAACTTGAAATATATCAACCACAACTCAATTTATATCAGCGATTTTTCGAATATATCGACTTACCGACAAAAACTGACAAGATATAATCGGACCGAACGTTACTGCAGGATAAAAAAGAGGTTGTTCCGACTCGGAACAACCTCTTTCTTCTTATGCAAATAGCTCTTCTAAAATTTTCAGTTTATCTTCTGTATATTTCACAAAGCCATCATTATATGATTTTGGATCTTTCGGATTCGCAAAGTGCGTAATTGCTCCCGTCTTCGGGTGAACAAATTTACTTGATGCACCACAACCAAGTCCGATAATTGATTGTACTTCTTCCATAATGACAATGTTGTAAATACTTTCTTGCGTCGGCATTGCATAACCAACGTTCTCTAAGTTACCTAAAATATTCTTTTGACGATATAGGTAATATGGTACGTAATTATGCTTTTGCGTCCACTCTTCTGCTTCATGCATCATCGCTGTAATTTCTTCGCGACCTGCTACTTTATATTTACGTTTGTTTTGCGTCATTTCAGAAGCACGTTTAAATGATAACGTATGAACTGTTAATGATTCTGGCATTAACTTTTCTGTTTCATCTAACGTATGCTTGAAGATATCTAACCCTTCACCAGGAAGACCAATAATTAAGTCCATATTAATATTGTTCATTCCCATTTCACGAGCTAAATGGTATTTCTCAATTGTTTCTTCTACAGTATGATGACGTCCAATTGCTTTTAGTGTCTCTTGATGGTATGACTGCGGATTAATACTAATACGGTCAATATTCCATTTATTTAACACTTCTAGCTTTGCTGGCGTAATTGTATCTGGGCGACCTGCCTCAACTGTTACTTCACGCACATTTTTCACATTTGGGAACGCTTCATACATTTCTTCATACAGCATATCCATCTCTTCTGCTGTAATACTTGTAGGTGTACCGCCGCCGTAATAAATCGTCGTAACTTTTACACCTTTTTCTTTTAAAAACTTACCAATTTCACGAACTTCATAATGTAAACCACCTAAGAACGAATCAACAGATCCTTGGCGTCCATTAATTGCATAAGCCGGGAATGTACAGTATGCACATTTCGTTGGGCAGAACGGAATACCGATATAAATACTTACTTCTTCTTTCAAACGGTATAAATCCGGAACAACTGCTAATTGGCAATCAACAATGCGCTGAAGAAGTTCAATTTTCTCTTCATGAATTAAATAACTTTCACGAAGTTCTTGATGCGCTTCTTCTTTTGACATACCATTTTGAAGCATTTTGTGAAGAAGTTTCGTCGGACGTACTCCCGTTAAAATCCCCCAGCTTTGTTCAATACCAGTTAACTGCTGAAGAACAGAAAGATATACATAAGAAACAACGTGTTTCACTTGCTTCATACGCTCTTTTTCATCTGTGAAAGCAGATAAATCTTTCGAGAATGTTTCTTCATACACATTTCCTGTGCTAACATCCGTTAATTGAGCGGATGCTTTCACATTATCCTCAATGTGTATATCAACGATCAGATTTGCTTCCTCTTGTTCAAATCCAATCGTACTATCTTCAAAAAATAAGCCGCCAATATTTTGTAGCGGACGTAAAAAACGATCATCTTGTAACGTTTTAATTGAAATTAACAACATTATCACCTTTTCATTTGCAAACTCTCTTTAGTTTACTTGAAGGGCGTTTACAGGTCAATACAGAAGGTTTTACCTGTTTCTCTTACATTTTTTCAAATAATTCTTTTTATGAATATTGCTCATGTATATAGACATCATGATTTTCTCTTGTTAAAATTTATTAGTGTTAAAATCGATACATAGTGAAAATACAATATAAAAAGGAGGACTGTTAACACTAGATTCCACAATCTAATGTGTTAAAAACAAATATGAAAAAGAAATTTTATAGTGTTTTAACTCTCTCTCTTGCATTACAAACTGTTCTTGCACCTACTTATTCATTTGCAGAGAGTGCTGAAAAATCCGCCGAAGTATATACGGAGGATCAAGTTTTTAAAAGTATTAAAGAACATGTTAATGAGCATAGTACTCATGAAGAAGATATCGAGGTTACTGGCCAATTCCTACTATACACTTCAAAAAAACATTCATTATATACCGCGAATGATTTAAAAAACAAATCGAATATCGAGATTACAGAACAAGTCGTAACGGCGACAAAGAAAAAAGGAAATGCTTATTACATAACGACGTCAACTGGCGCTGGATGGATAGATAACAATGATAATAGCTTAGAAGTTCAAGAGATTCATAAACTATCTAACCAAAAATTAATCGTAAAAGAAGAAGCTTCCATACATGCACTTCCGTTCCAATCGTTTAAAGAAGAAGGGAAACTAGAGCCACAAGTCATTACTCCTACTGAACAAGCTGGAAATTGGTTTAAAGTCCAAATAAACGAAACAGCAAAATGGATTTATGCACCTTCTGCTACATTTGAAGGTACAAAAGCTTCATTATTAAAAAACAGTCGTACTGCTAAAAACAGTTTATTGAGATCGCCAGAAGCTCTACAAACAAACAATATTTATGGCGTTACATTTAAAGAAATGATTGTCCCAAAAGGAAATGACGATATTCGACCTGGCTACCCGATGGTGCCTAAATATATTACGATTCACGAAACGGCTAATACAGCGAAAGGTGCCAATGCTCTAAATCATGCAAAATTCTTAGATAATCAAGCACGCGGAACAGCTGATCGCGCCGCATCTTGGCATTTCACAGTAGATGATAAAGAAATTTATCAACATCTTCCGGTAAATGAAGTTGGATGGCATGCTGGAAATAAAACTGGAAACTATGAATCTATCGGAATTGAAATTGCCGTTAATCAAGATGGAAACTATGAAAAAGCGGTAGAAAATGCCCGTAAATTGGCAGCTTATTTAATGAACGACTTAAATATTTCTCTAGATAAGGTCCAAAAACACCAATTTTGGTCAGGAAAAAACTGCCCTGCGTTTATGATTCAACGCGGACAATGGGATGCTTTCTTAAAAGGAACTGAAACATACTATAAAGAAAATCAAAAAAATCCAGTAACTGATGACATTACAGGTGGCTGGTATGAACAAGACATTCGTCAATTAGCAGCTAGAGGCATTATGCAAGGAGAAGGAAACGGCAAGTACTTCCCAGAACGTATTGTAACGCGTGCTGAATTTGCTACATTAATTACTCGTGCTTTACAATTACCAAGTGGAAATGCTAATTTCACAGACTTAGAACAAGTACACCCATCGTTACGAGACGGTATTAATCGTGCAGCAAGCGCAGGCATAATCCGCGGACGTGGTGATAATACATTTGACCCAAATACTACAATTACACGCGAAGAAGCTGTTATTATGATCGATCGTTCTCTAAAACACGCTGGTATTTTTGCAAAACAAGTTGAACTACCATTCGTAGACCAAAACTTAATTTACGCTAAAGAAGAAGTACAAAGAGTGTATGGATACGGAATTGTAAAAGGTAATGAATTGAATCAATTCGTACCAAAAGGACCATCACAACGTGCTCACGCAGCTGCATTTATAAACAGAATGCTTAGCGTAATTGAAGCTTAAAATACTTATCATTCCTATAGATATTTCATTTCATCTGTATTCACTTAAAAAGGCATCAGAGATTGTATAATCTCTGATGCCTTTTATACATCTGTTAGCTATTTTTAGCCATGAATCTTAAACGTATTCCTAGTAACAGAAGCATAAAACCGATGAATGGAACGTAATTCGTATTGTGTCCTGTAGCTGGGAGTTGTTGATTATTAGAAGAACCTTGTCCTTGTTCTGGTAAATTAGGTTTTTCTACTCCCTCACCTGGCTTTTCTGTTCCTTCACCTGGCTTCTCTGTTCCTTCACCCGGCTTTCCTGTTCCTTCACCTGGTTTTCCTGTTCCTTCACCTGGTTTTCCTGTTCCTTCACCTGGTTTTCCTGTTCCTTCACCTGGTTTTCCTGTTCCTTCACCTGGTTTTTCCGGATCTTTATCTGTATCTTTTTTATTTGTAATTTGAAGCTTTACAACTTCAATTTTTTCATTAGAAATCGTAAATTTCATTTCCTTATCGGATAAAGTATATCCTTCTGGCGCTTGGATTTCTTTTAAAGTGTAATCTCCTGGTTCTAACTTCTTAGAAGTCGCTTTACCGCTCTTATTTGTTGTTAATGTGTCGATTTTTATTCCGTCTTTCCAAATTTCAAACACTGCGCCTGCTAATGTTTTATTTGTATTATTAGCATCTACCTTTGTAATTTCTAATTGACCTGTAATTTCTTCTTTTACTTTTTCATTCATAACTTCTTGTTTTACTACTTCGTTCGCTACAACATTTACTTCTACTGTTACTTCTAACGCCTTATAACCTTCCGGCGCTTTCGTTTCTTCTAACGTATACCTTCCTGGCACTAAGCTTTCGAATTTCACAACGCCGTCTTTATTCGTTGTTTTCGCTTCTCCAACTACTTGACCAGCTTCGTTCTTTAATTTAAATTCCGCACCTGCTAGAACTTTTCCACTCTCTGCATCCTTTTTGATTACTTGTAAGCTTCCTAGTTCTTTTGCGTTTTCTATTTGTACTTCTACTACTTTGTCTGCTTCCACAACGACTTCAATTTCTTCTTTTAACAACTTATATCCTTGTGGTGCTTTCGTTTCTTTTAATTTGTATGTTCCTGGCTCTAATTTCTGAGAAATTACTTTACCAGTTTTATCTGTTCGTAACGTATCTACTTTTTTACCATCCTTATACACTTCGAATTCTGCATCTGATAATACTTTCGTTTTATCTTGAGCATCTACTTTTACGATTTCGAATTGCCCAAGGCTCTTACCGTTCGTTACTTTTACATCAATAACTTTTTCACCGTCAACTGTTACATGAATTATTTGTTTTGTTAACTCATAACCTTCTGGTGCTTTTGTTTCTTCTAACGTATATTCACCTGGCACAAGTCCGTCTACCTTAACCGTTCCAGACTTATCTGTTGTAATTCCTTCTTTTACAACATTTCCTTTCGCATCTTTCAATGTAAATTCTGCGCCTGCTAAGCGTTTCGTTTGATCTTTATCATCCATTTTAATAATTTGTAGAGAACCTAAGATTTTTTCGTTTTCTGCCTCTACTTTTACTACTTCTTTCTCGTTTTGAATTGTTACTTTCCATTCTTTATTTGAAAGCTTGTAGCCCGCTGGTGCTTTCGTTTCTTTCACTGTGTATTCACCTAGCGGTAATTTTGGTGACATCACTTTTCCACTCTCATCTGTTTTCAGTTCCGCTACCTTTTTACCCTCTTTATACACTTCGAATTCTGCACCTGATAACAATTTCGTTTTATCTTCCGCATCTACTTTCACGATTTCGAATTGACCTGTTACTTTTTCATTCGTAACTTCTTGTTTTACTACTTCGTTCGCTACAACGTTTACTTCTACTGTTACTTCTAACGCCTTATAACCTTCCGGCGCTTTCGTTTCCTCTAACGTGTACTTTCCTGGCACTAAGTTTTCGAATTTCACAACACCGTCTTTATTCGTTGTTTTCGCTTCTCCAACTACTTGACCAGCTTCATTTTTCAATTTAAATTCTGCACCTGCTAGAACTTTTCCACTCTCTGCATCCTTTTTGGTTACTTGTAAGCTTCCTAGTTCTTTTGCATTTTCTACTTGTACTTCTACTACTTTGTCCGCTTCCACAACGACTTCAATTTCTTCTTTTAGCAATTTATATCCTTGTGGTGCTTTCGTTTCTTTTAATGTGTACTTTCCTGGTTCTAATTTCTGAGAAACTACTTTACCAGTTTTATCTGTTCGTAACGTATCTACTTTTTTACCCTCTTTATACACTTCGAATTCTGCATCTGATAATACCTTCGTTTTATCTTCCGCATCTACTTTCACAATTTCAAATTGACCTGTTACTTTTTCGGGAATCTTTTTATTCACCACATCTACAGTCAATACTTTATTAGCCTCTATATCAACAGAAACTGAACTAGATGATAATTCATACCCTTTCGGTGCTTCTACTTCTTTTAATGTATAGCTTCCAACTGGAAGTCGTTTCGATAAGGCTTCACCTTTATCATCTGTAACAATTGTTTCCACAACTTTCCCATCTTTATCGATAACATCAAATTTTGCACCTGGCAGAAGTTGACCGGATTCACTATCTTTTTTAAATAATTTAAATTGGCCATTCTCTACTTTTTTCGTATTCTTCATAACAAGTTCAATTACGTTTGTATTATCAATTGTTACTTTGACTGGTGTATCAACTTTTATATATCCTTCTGGTGCATTTATTTCTTTTACAAAATAGTCACCAAGTGGTAAATCTTTAACTTCCGCAATCCCCTTTTCGTTTGTTGTAACAGTAGCCACAACGTTATTATCTTTGTCTATAACATCAAATTTTGCGTCTTTTAAAACAATATTTTCATCGTTTTCATCAACTTTTTTAATTTGTAAATGTCCTTTTTCAGCTGCTGGTTTATTCCATTTTGGCCAGTTAAATTTAAAGTTATGAACCTCAAAACCATCTCTTTGGTGTAATCCTCCAACATAGGCTTGTCCATTAATAGAACCACCTTTTGTTTCTACAACTGCATTAGGTGCAAACACACTACCTACTACACCATAACCTTTAGTTGTTATCTTTGTAGCATTAGGAAATACCCAAATTACCTTACTAGCTAACTCAGTAAAAGATGAATTAGGGTCGTATGCTTGAGATGTATTAATTAAATTCGTCGCCATCCCAGTATTTCTTGTATCATACAAAATTGCACCGCCACCAAAACTCACTTCTTCTGCATCTGAATAAATAACAATAAAGTCTTTATTCTCTACATTCGGAAGAAAAACGTCTTTTACATCAAATGCTTTCTTTCCCGTTTGGCCTGAAGAGACATAAATATTAGGGTTATTTACATCTTCACCGATCCCAAAACTCATATTAGGTTTTGGCTTATCAGTGTGTAGTTTACTTGCATCCCCAATTACACCATCAACGTCTTTTCTAAATTCTTTAAACTTAGCATCAATCTCCGCTTGCTCTTTATAAGAGATACGGTCATATGATGTTTTCATCGCGCCATCTGGGTCACCGTCTTTTGTCATCGCCACTGTTCCATCTTGAATAATTACCTGTCCTGCTCCCGCTTTCGTAAATTGACCGCCTAGTAATAATGATGGATATCCTTCATCTATCCAAGTTGCTCCAGCTAAGTTATTTGCTCCAGTTGCAGCCGCTACGACTGTATAACTTGATGCGTTCATATTTTTCTGAACAGCCATCGCACCTTCAATATCAGCACTCGTTGCACTATGATCCCCAAAAATGATGGCGTTGTAATAAGATACATCACCTAAACCTTTTAACTCTGTTGTAGCTGCCTCTGCTTTAAATGGTAAATGGATTAAAAAATTCATACATATTAGTAATACAACTATTAAACTACTACTTAACTTTTTAATTTTTTGATTAAATGATTTCCTCAAGAAATTCATTCCCCCTTTTAAACTTCCTAAAATCACAAAAAGAAGTACATTTCATATGTACCAGGTCTTACTCACATTAACTTAAAATAATCCATTTAAATACAACAAAGGAACGCTACAACTACTTAATAAAATTACTACAATTCATTTTTGAAATAATACGTGAACTAAACTGTCATGCGGAAATACTTTTACGTATGGGAGCCCAATAAAATTAATCTGAAGAACATTTCATGTGGTGTAACTATTTTGACAACATCCTTCACTTTACATTAGTTTTCTAAAGGATTCAAGTGAATTGTATAGATTTCATACACAATTCACATTTTAAAACGTTTTCATTCATTTTAATAAGCCCAACAAAAAACGTAGCCAAAAAGCTACGTTTTTCTTTTATCGTTTCGGTGTATTTTTATGATTCTTCAAAAACGGAAGCGGGAACTGCTTACGGAAATGCTCTTTAATCATGTACTCTACACCGTTTTCACTATTTGAACGTGTAATCCAATCGGCTGCTTGCTTTAATTCTACAGGCGAGTTCCCCA
Organism: Bacillus sp. BR3(2024); assembly: GCF_039134555.1. Classification (NCBI taxonomy): domain Bacteria; kingdom Bacillati; phylum Bacillota; class Bacilli; order Caryophanales; family Bacillaceae; genus Bacillus; species Bacillus sp. BR3(2024). The sequence goes on along the minus strand of NZ_CP152433.1, from coordinate 873,435 downwards.
TCGCTACCCCAAGTCCCACGTTTTCAATAACCTCTAAATCTTCCATACTATCTCCAATCGCAACCATTTCATTTAGCGAAATATTTAAATGCTCTCCAAGCAATTGTAACCCGCGTAACTTTGATACATTTTGCGGTAAAATTTCTATTCGTTTTGAATCACATTCAACATACTCTACATCTTGGAACGCTTTTCTTAATGTATTTAGCCCGCGTTCTTTTTCACCTTTAGTTTGGAAAAGAACATCAATTTTTGGCGCCGCTACCGGATGGTCACGAAGCGCGTCACCTAACGAATCTACAAATTGAACTGGATAAAATAACGGATCTGCGCTTGATAATACAGTGCGCGCAATTAAGTTTGGTGTATTTCTCTCACGATTTCCTATCGAAAACCGTTCATGAGAAATACGTACGTTACAATCAAAGTGCTCTAACACTTGCACAATGTTAAAAGTCTTCTCTTCAGACAATCTTCTTTGAACGTACGGCTTATCTAACGTTGCTGAAACGAAAGCACCACCATGTGTCACTAATATAGAATCTAATTTTAACGCCTTTGCTACTTTATGAGCGGATTGAAAATTACGACTCGTAAATAACGTAACGTATACATCTTTTCTTTTCACAAATTCAATTGTTTCTCTTAATCCTTTTGCAATTTTTCCATTGTTGTATAGTAGTGTCCCATCTATATTAAGAGCTAGTAAGCGATAAATCATGTCGCACTCCCCCTCTTCGCTGTTGTACTCTATCCATAATTTATGAAATAAATGTAGCAAATAGAACGAGTTAGAATTACTACTGAAAATTTGGTTTACTATATACATATACACTTAGCAAAGGAGATAGTACAATGCAGGCACCTCCTTCTTTTTATGAAGGCGATACGTTAGAAGTCGCAAAAAAATTACTCGGGCAAAAACTTGTTCATATTGTAGACGGAATAAAGCGAAGCGGAATCATTGTAGAAGTAGAAGCATATAAAGGCCCAGATGATAAGGCCGCACATAGTTACGGAGGCAGACGGACAGATCGCACAGAAGTTATGTTTGGTGCACCAGGGCATGCTTACGTATATTTAATTTACGGTATGTATCATTGCTTTAACGTTATTACAGCGCCAGTGGGCACCCCACAAGGTGTTCTCATTCGAGCCCTTGAGCCGGTAGATGGAATAGAAGAAATAAAACTAGCGCGCTACAATAAGACCGAAATTACAAAAGCGCAGTACAAAAATTTAACGAACGGTCCTGGCAAACTATGCCGTGCACTTGGCATCACTTTAAAAGAACGCGGTGTATCGTTACAAAGTGATACGTTACATATTGAATTAGTTCCAAAAGAAGAACACATATCATTACAATATAAAATAACAGCAGGACCTCGTATTAATATCGACTATGCAGAAGAAGCTGTACATTATCCGTGGCGTTTTTATTATGAGGGACATCCGTTTGTTTCAAAGAAATAAGCGATATCAACGATTTTTCAAATATATCTATCGTAACTTACAATATATCAACGGTTCGACAAGAAATATCGATTTATCGACAAATAATAACATTACGAATAAAAGAAGACTGTTCCAAAATGGAACAGTCTTTCCCTCTTACTCTGCACCTTCCGCAGTTGCAATATTATCCTCTAAATTTTCTCTTGATAATGCAGCCGCCATAAAATCAGCTGTTTCTGGAAGTGCTAAATGCATATGAGCTTTTTGACAAATTTGGATGGTACAGTTTTCTATAACATAGTCGAAAACATGTCCGCCCCCGCTTCTTTCATCATCAATGTAATGTAAGTGGAATCCAGCTACCCCAATACCTTGCGCATAATCTGGTGTCCAAAATCCAGCAAGCGTACCTTCTGTATTTTCAAATGAAAAGATTGGTTGTGATTTCGTCACTTCAACGAGCGGTGTATACGGTTTTTCTTGTCTTGGAACAGTTCTCGTCCTTACTTCACGGAACGTACCGTCCATTCGAATACCGTAAAACAAGTTTTTACTTGGCATTAATTCATGTAATAACGCTTCAACTTCTTCACGATTCATCGGACGCTCTACCGTATAACTCATTTCTTTTTCAAAAAACGTTACAGTCGCAAATGGCGTTGTTTCTTCTGGCTCTACTTTTTCCGCTGAACCGTCTGAACGTAAATGATAAAATTCATTATCAAATGCAATCATTTCACCATCTAATTGATCAAATGTGCCGATGCCGAAATCACCATGTTTTTTCAAATCTTCAAAGCTAATTACACCATCATATATACCATCTAATAGCGCAAGCATTGTAGATGTTTGATATACTTCATTACTCGTTTTCGTTTTTTTCGCATCAATATCAATTAATTGCGCAACAGTCATCTCAAATCTGCCTCCATTAGTTTAATTGGTTTGGTAATAATTTTTCGCTTAATTTAATGTTGTCACGATAGTCAATTGGAATATCAATAATGACAGGACCATCTGCTGCTAGCGCGGATTTTAACACACCTTCTAATTCATCAGGCGTGTTAACACGAAGACCTAACGCCCCGAAACTTTCCGCATATTTCACAAGATCAACATCGCCAAACTCTGTAGCGGATGTTCTGCCGTATTTCATCATTTGTTGGAATGCAACCATATCATATGTGCCGTCTCTCCAAACAAGATGGACGATTGGAGAATTTAAACGTACCGCCGTTTCTAACTCCATCGCTGAGAATAAGAAACCACCGTCACCTGATACGGAAACTACTTTTTTACCTGGTTCTACTAAAGTAGCTGCGATTGCCCAAGGAAGTGCAACACCTAACGTTTGCATGCCGTTACTAAATAATAATCTACGTGGTTCATAAGAACGGAAACATCTCGCCATCCAAATAGAATGGGAACCGATGTCACATGTAACAGTTGTATCGTCACTAATTAAAGAACGAAGTGTACGAATCACTTGAAGTGGATGCGTAACACCTTCTGAAGGACGATTTGGAACTTCTGCTTGTTCTGATAATTTTGCGCGTAATCGTTCTAATACCGCTTCTGATTTCGTACTTAATACAAGTTTCGGTAATTTCTCCGCGATGCTATTTACCGTTAAAGCAATATCACCAATTAATTCACGCTCTGGCTGGTAATCATGGTCGATATCTGCTTGATGGTCGTCAAGATGAATAATCGTTCTGTCGCCAAGTTTATTCCAGAACTTTGGATCATACTCGATTGGATCATAACCGATAGAAATAACAAGGTCTGCTTCTTCTAGTAAAATATCACCTGGTTGGTTACGGAATAATCCAACGCGGCCAAAGAAATGATCTTCTAACTCACGTGAAATCGCACCAGCTGCTTGATATGTTTCAACGACAGGAAGCTCTGTATCCGCAATTAATTTACGAACAGCTTTCGTCACTTCATTTGTACTTGCTCTCATACCGAGTAAAATAACTGGTAATTTCGCTGCTTTTATTTTTTCTACTACGTATGTAATATCATGTGTGGGAGCGATTCCAAGCTGTGGCTTAGAAAGCGCACCGATAGACTCTACAGTCGTTTCCGCAGTCATAACGTCTTGCGGCAAACTTACTAAAGTTGCTCCTGGATTTGTAGAAGTCGCACTTCGGAATGCATTTGATAATGCTTCTGGCACATTATCAGGATGCTCTACTTCTACGCTATATTTTGTGATTGGTTCGAATAGTGCAGCATTATCCATAGATTGATGTGTACGTTTTAATCGATCCGTACGCGGAACTGCACCAGCTAAAGCAACAACGGGATCACTCTCCGCATTCGCAGTAACAAGACCTGTCGCTAAATTTGATGTCCCTGGTCCTGAAGTTACAAGACATACGCCCGGTTTCCCTGTTAATCTACCAATAGCAGCTGCCATAAATGCTGCATTTTGTTCATGACGACAAACGATTAACTCTGGTCCTCTTTCTTGCAATACATCAAATACAGAGTCAATCTTTGCTCCTGGAATACCGAAAACATGTGTAACACCTTGTTTAATTAAACAATCAACAACAAGATCTGCTCCCTTTGTTTTTGTCTTCACGTCGTTTGCTTTTACACCTGTACTCAAAACTAATCATCCGATACGATAAACTTAACTAAATCTATACAATTCAATCAAATTTACACGAGTTAGTGCTTCATCGTGTTCTCGCAACCCCAAAGGGACGAGGGGTATAACACTCCACACAAGGCAGTATCGTTACCTCCTATTATCAAGCATTTATTTTACCCATCTTGATAAATTTGTCGCAGCATTTACATCCCTATCATGATGGCTATTGCATGAAGCACAACGCCACTCACGTATTTTTAAACTCCACTGTCCTTCTGGTTGAACTGAATGGTCGTATTTCATGCCGCAACATGAACAAATCTTGCTTGAGGCGAACCATTTATCAGCTTTTACATACGCAATGCCATACTTCTCGCACTTGTATGACAAACATTGAAAGAAGAAGTTTAATTTTTGAAATGAAAATGCTTTCGATAGTTTTTTGTTTTTTAACAGGTTTGAAATAGATAAGTCTTCCACAACAATCCTCATTGGTTTGGTTTTCACCAATTTAGCTGTTGCTTGATGGATATGGTTATTTCGGATATTCATAATTTTCCTAGATAACCGCAGGTGCTCAGCTTTCGCCTTTTCATATCCAGCAGATTGAATTTTCACACCTTTTTTAAATCTCCTAGACATATCTCTTTGCGCTGACTTTTTCCTTTTCAAAAGTTTTTTAACCTTGGCATCTTTGTTTATATTTCGTTCTTTCATACCATTAGAAGCTACAAAAAGCTCTTTTAAACCAACATCCACACCAATCGACTCATCGGTTAGTTCTTGTGATTCAAAGTCTTCTTGGAACCCTACACTAATCCACCAGTGACGACCGTCAAAGGTAACTCTTGGGTTGGATGGTTTTTTATTTCTTGGTAGTTGTTGGCTTGTTTTCACTTCTCCAATAGACTGAATATGAACTACTTTCTTTCCTATAACCAGTCTTTCATAATTGGCATAAAATCCTTGAATTAAATCTTTTTTGGATTTATAAGAAGTGTGAGAACCATTTTTGTACTTTTTGAACGAATTTTTTCTCGCCGTATCAAAATCTTTTGAAGCCTGTTTGGGAACTTGTGCATTAATGTCTTTTAACCACTCATATCTCTTTCGCTTCTTAATCTTTGTAAATCGTTTCTGTAAAGCTAACTGTGAAACAGATTTTCCAAATAGCTTATAGTATCTATCACTCATTCTTTTACAATAGTTATAAGCGAATCTTGCAGCACCGGCATGTTTTTTTAGCACTTGTTCTTGTTCAGGCGTTGGAATTAGTCTGACTTTCTTCGCCAATATCATCAGAATGTAACTCCTTTAATAAAGATTTGTTCTTCTGAATCGTAGCGTGTTCCACCAGCATTCTCGTAAGACTACTCGGATGCAAACCTGTTAATTCTGATACTTGACTAACTCGTAAAAATTTCATTATTATTCTTACCTCATTGAATCTACCATAGCACATACGTTCGATAGATTCAATGAGGTTTGATAGATTTAATTAAATGTATCTCGTTCAACTAAGGGCGCAATTCCTTAGCCAGTTCTCTTATGAACTTCTCATGTTTTCACATGAGCGCAGACTATATGTTTATCTCTTTAGAGATAGAGGATTTTTCCATCACCATAGGCTTGTGATGTACTCTCGTCAGTTATACGAGATAGTCGTTGAACGTTCATCCTATCCATTTTGACTTAGATGATTCGAGGCGGAAGACCCATTGTTCTAATGTTTAGGATTTAACCTTGCATCATCTGATTGATTTTTTCTGCTTTCGCGACATTCACGCTCGCTATTTCTAGCCACGTTGTAGTTCAATCAGCTTTAGGGATTGCCCGCAGTTAACCCTCACTACTAGCCAATTACTTGACTAGCAGGGCTTACTGATATATTTAATTAACTTTCGTTATAATTGGTTAAATAAATCGTAACAGTTAGTTACCCTTTATTTCATAATGTGTGTAATAAAGATTTTAATTTCACCTAGTTAATTAATGTGGTGAAGTATCATTTATCATTATATTACAAATGCATTATTTTTCCAACAATATGAATTCGACATTATTTTGACAAGATTTAAAGAATGCGCTTACAACCTTTTGTTTATCTTAAAATAACATTTTTATATCTCTTCTAAAAATGTACAAAAATACTTCCACCTATTCACATTATTAACAAATTTATAGTACCTTGCAAAGAATAATAGCAAGTGATATATTTGTAAATAATGGAATAACCATTATTTGGAATGTTATTCACGATTAGTATATCTCCTTTCAAAAAGTAGATATAGATTGTGTGTGCTGTTTAGAAAAAAGATAGAATTTTCAGCCATAATTCATCATTTTATAAAGGAAAGTGATTGTTATGAACAAAAGTGAATTTTTAGAGCAACTTAGTTCTTCCCTACGGAATATGCCTAATTTAGAAAAGGAGGATATTATCTCGGAGTACGAAACTCATTTTATTAGTGGTAAACAAGATGGAATATCTGAAGAGGAAATTTCTAAAAAGCTAGGAAACCCTAAAACTATCGCTAAAGAACTTAATATTTCATATGTAATAAGTAACGCTGACAATAGGCGCAGCCTAAAAAATATTATAACAGCACTGTTTTCTGTTATGAGCTTAAGTGTTTTAAACTTTATATGTATCATTATCGCTTTTTTCGTATTACTCTTTCTATTACCACTTCTTCTGGCACTTATAATTGCTACACCATTATTAATTATTTCACCTATCTTATTAATAGGATTAGGATTCTTTAAAGGGTTTCATCAAATCAGTTATTCCGATGTTTATAATGTATTTATAGCTTTTTGCGTCGGTTTACTCATATCCGTCATATCTTATCAAATGGTAAAACATCTATATGCACTTTTAGTAAAGTATTTGAAATGGAATATTGCTATTTTACAAAGACACTAATGAATGTAAAAGGAGATTAAAATGAAGAAATATACTTTATATTCACTCATGCTACTTACTCTTTTATTTCTATCAGCTTGTTCAAACAGTGCACAACCTAAGGAAGAAAACGATGTACAATCTATTAAAGATGTTGCTATTAAAGTTCCAGAAAATATATTTAGTTCCTCAAAGAAAAACGAAACTATTAATGAAGACGAAATGAAACAAAATATAAAAAATTATATAGATTATAGTTGGGAGTTATCTGAAAATATTATCCCTCTCGCTTCAACAAATTCTGATAAGAATTTCACGGAATCTGACCGAGAAAAATTACAAAAACTAATTGATTTAGCGAAACAAAACGATATGAATTTCCATGAGTTTATTAGTAATAATAATTTACCTACTGATTATAAAAAACCTTCAAAAGAAATCTATGCATTTATGTCATCATCTACGGATATTTTCGTAGAGCTAGATCAAGAATTAGACAAACTCACCCAAGATGGTAACTTATTCAAAGCCAATTTTTCTTTTACAAAACGCCTTGAGAAAATAAATGGGAGGAAACAAAAAGAGATTGAAACGTTTTTGAACGAAAAAAATATTAAAACTTCAATTAACAGCAATAAAAAAAATTAACAGATGTGTTACATATCCCTTTCAAAATAACCAATAAGAAATGGCTATTTTGAAAGGGAGTTTTTGTGGTATAACTATTAAATTCCCTAAACAAAAAAGACACTCCTAAACTAGGAGCGTCTTCCACTATTACGCTTGTTGTTGCGCGCTATATAATTCTTCAAGTGGCTTCATGATAATTTTGTTAACGTCACCGATTACAACGTTTAGGCGTTGCTCAGTTTCCATTAATTTTGTAATTTTAGCATCTTGTTGAATGCGAGCTACAACTTCTTGTGCTTGTTGGTTGTCTTCTTCAGTGATTTCTTGGCCTTGCATCATTTTCTGTTGTAGGCTAAGTTGCATTGTACGGAACTCATCGAATAAGTTCTTTGAAGCTGTGTCAGCTTGAACTGCTGCGTAGCTCTCTTTTAAAGTTTTGAAGTCTTCGTTTTCAGCGATTGCTTTTTGTAATTCATATGCAACATCATGAATGTTCTTTGTCATTTTATTTTTCCTCCTTTAGAAGGCTAGCGCTTTTCACTCGCACTGCCTTTTACGTGCATTTACATACGCACCTCTTCTTACCATATCAAACTATGCAAGAGATGTGAAGAAATTTCACTTTTATTTCTATGTACTCACCTTATTATCTAAGAAACAATAGTAACAATCCTTGTACGAGCCCGATCATTCCGCCTAATAACGCTCCTAAATACGTAATCATTTTCAATTCGTTTTTCGTAATAGACAGAACTAAGTCTTCTAATCTTTCTGTTGAGAATGTAGACACTTCTTGCTGGACAATTTCCGCAAGGTGTAGATTATTTAGTATACTCTCTACATTTTCTGTTCCCCACTTTAAGCCTTTCGCTACTGCACTTGGAACCACTTTTTCAATAATTGTTTCTCGAACTGGTTCACATACTTGCTGAACAGATTGATTTAAAAACTTACTCACTGTTTCCTCTACTCTAACTGCTGACAGCACGGAGCTTACAATCATTTCTTTCTCTACAAATGCTTCCAATTCTTTTACATCTCTTCCTTTTAACTTTTCCCACTCTTTTTGTAGTACGTCAGTTAAAAGCTGCTTTGTAGCATCTTGCCCTAAAAACTTAATAACTTCTGGCTGCACACGATCCACAACACTTACATTTCCTAAAAACATCCCAACTAAGTTAAGTAGCGTTCCACGAGAAGCAAAGAAATCATCAATCATTTTTGAAAGACGCGCTTTCCCTTCTTCACTTTCAAAAAAGCTAATTCCTCGCTCTAAAATAAACGCCGAGGCATTCGGAATCGCATTCTCTATCTTTTCATGTACAGAATGAGGTAAAGCCTGTTCCCATGTATATGTATAATACTCTGCTAAAAATGCATGAATTTTTTCTGTAATCACATATTCGATTTTTCGAGTCGCTTCTTCTTCTACATGCGCTACATTCCATTTTTCTAACATATATCGCAGTGATTGTTCATTCGTAATTCCTTTATCCACTTCCACTTGCGCCCAGTGGATTAAACCTTTTTGAAACTCTTCATTTGTTAGCTTTTTTCCGATTCCTTCTGGTGTTAACAAATGTTCTACAACCATTTTTCCTAATTGAACAGCAAGTTCATCACGACGCTTCGGAATTAACCCTGGTGTAAATGGAACTTGAAACTTTCCGATATAAATAGGACGATGAGGACGAAATAACATTTTTATCGCTAAATGATTCGTGTATCCCCCAATAATTGCTCCGAGTCCTGTCGTCGTTAATATATTTAACCATATATTCATTACAATCAACCTTTCACTTCTCCAAAACTATAGCATATCATCATACGGACAAAAGTATAATGGTATAAAAACGTATTTGCAATATATAGCTTCGCCTATTATGCAAATAGTAGTAAAGGAGTGATTTCGTTGGTTCTCGGCCTTTTAACTTCTAAACTTCATTATGAGCAAACGTATTACACCGAAATCGCTAAACGCGCTCGGCTTTATCATAATGTCGTTGCCCAGTTTACGCCATTTTGTATTGATTCTAAAACAGACCTTGTTTCTGGTCTTATTTACGATACAGATACAGGAAAATGGAAAGAGCAAACATTCCCTATTCCTTCTTATATATATGATCGTTATTCTTTTCACGAGGAAACAGACTTTGAAAAAGCAAAATCAATTATTCACTCTTTGCACAACCGTCCTTCCACTACCTTTTTAAATAACACACTTATTAACTTAAGTGAACTACATGATTTATTTCTTACTAATAAAAAACTGTCTCCTTATATACCTAAATTTGAAATGGCAACGATACAAAACATTTTCAAACTGTTGTTAAAATCTAAAGATATTATTATACGCCCCACTAATATACATTCTAAAGATAACTTATATCGAGTCGCTTACAAAAATAAAACGTTTCATATCGATACAGTAAATGAAAAATACCATACTTCTCTTCCAATCAAGCGGACAGATGAATTTATATCTTGGTGTAAATCTAACATACGTTCATCACGCTACATAGTGCATACCATGCTACAACCACCAAATCAATTAACATACCCACTCCACATTCGAACTATTTTGCAAAAAAACAAAGAACAAACTTGGAATGTTATAGGTCAATTTATACAAAAAAGTTCATTTCCTAATCAGCTTTTACCTTCAGCAACAGACGATGATTCATTGCATTCATTTTCAAAAATTAAATACGTACTATCTAGTACAGGTGTGCAACTATTGCAAGACGCTTTACACGACATTATAAATGAAGTATTCCAAACACTAGATCAGTCTTATTCTTCATTATTCGAACTAGAACTTTCCACAATTATGGATCAAAAAGGCGCAATTTGGCTTATGTATGTCAACACGATCCCTCCTTACGAACAATACATTCGTCATAGTGATTCATTAGCTGAAAAGATATTTCACGGACCACTTAAATTCAGTCGCTTTACACCATAATGAAAGGAGGTAAACCTATTTTGAAAGAGCATATATATACATTAAATATTTCAGATGACCATCCAAATAGCATTACTTTACCTTACGTTTTTTCTATTACACCGCCTATTACATCTCTCTCCTTCGGCATACGTCATATTGCAAGTGAAGAGGTGAAAATTCATTATTCCTTTACTCGCGAAATTATTATCGGAAAGCATATTGCCGAAAAACTTTTACTGCCTCAATCAACTACTATTCATGCATTTACACAAAACCAAACAATTATTTTCGGACCATTAATCGGCATTTTTACAACTGGCTTTAATGATGATTCTTCTAACCCTTTAGGAAATCGTTCAATTGCTCTGAGTGAGTTGTTAACACCACCATTCTCATTACGACCGTTCGTATTCGTCTTTGGCGTTCAACATATACACTGGGAAGAAGAAACGATTGAAGGATATTTCTTTCAAGAGAAACAATGGGTAAAGAAAAAAGTCCCTTTACCAAATGTCATTTACGATAGATTACCGAATCGACAAGCGGAAAATTATAAACCAATCGTCAGAGCAAAAAGAAAGTTAGAACATGACTACTCCATTCCATGGTTTAACCCAGGTTTTTTCAATAAATGGGAAGTTCATCAACTTCTTATGAAAGACGAATCAATTAAAACCTTATTACCAAATACAGAAGCATTTCAGCATTTTGAACAAGTAGAACGGTTTCTTGGCACATATAAATCAGTGTACATGAAACCAATACACGGGAGCTTTGGTAGAAATATTCATCAAATATTTTATTCTCAAACAGAGAATTGCTACTACTGTCGTTATCGCGAAAATGAAGAAAATAAACTGAGAAAGTATCAATCATTAGAAACGCTTCTAAACCACGTATTAAAAGGGCATGATTTAAAAAAGTTTATCGTACAGCAAGGTATTTCGTTACTTCGCTTCGATGGGCAACCTGTTGATTTCCGCATTCATACAAATAAAAACCATTTCGGTAATTGGATAGTTAGTGCAATCGTCGCCAAAATCGCCGGCAAAGGCAGTTTAACAACGCACGTAAATAGTGGCGGTGATACAAAATTATTACAAGAGCTTTTTCCAGATTCAACGAAACAAGTTCAAATTGAAAATAAATTAAAACATACTGCCTTACAAATAAGTTACGCGCTCGATGAACAAGTAACTGGAAATATTGGAGAAATCGGTTTTGATATCGGTTTAGACACAAAGGAAAATCCGTGGCTCTTTGAAGCCAACTCTAAACCTGGGCGAACTGTATTCCAAGATAAAAAATTAAAAGAGCAAAGTGAACTGACGCGCCAATTATTTTACGAATATGCCGTCTACTTAACTGAACATTCTTTACGTGATACAAAAGAAAAAATGTCTCAAATAAAATCAGGGGCTTCATCAAACACCGAACATATCCCTTCTCCTATGATTCACTCACAAATACAAAAACAAAAACTTCCACCTAGATAATAAGGTGGAAGTTTTCTATTTACACAAGTTTTACTACAACCTCAGTTTCCACGTTACATACTCCGCAATAAAAAATATGATTGCAATATTCATTTGAATTATTATGCGTTAAACCATCTACTGCACTTAATAATTCTTGATCCATATAGGCACTATAATCGTCTATATAATCTACAGACTTCCCATAATCTTGGAGTATACTTTGGCAATTTTGACAAGAATATGTTTGTGATTCTAATGCGTTGCAAAGCGGGCAAATTCCCATCATGATTCCTCCATACGTTATCGTTTATAAGCCTCTCTTTTTTAGAGTGAAGAGAGCAACCTATCCAGACATAGGAGCGCCCACTCCATCCCTACTTAAAAATAGAACTATGAAGTTGCTACCGATTTCATTTTTATTTCAATAAATCATAAATAAGAAGCTAATAATTAGCCTACAAGTAGCAAGCTACAATGAAAAAATTATATTTAATATCACCCTTAGTTTGGCCTGTTTTCTTAAAAATACAACGATTACTCTTATTTCATAATTTACGAAACCAATACGTTTTTTTGACAAAATTTACAAATTATTATTTTGTATATCTTTCTAGGTAACATCCATACTATGAGTACAAACTTAATTACCGATGGATTAGCGCCAACCGGGGCGATAATCTGGTTCAACTCCAGCTAGTCCAACCAAAAAAACTTTTATAACTCTAAGGAGGATATATTCCTATGGCAAACCAAAATTCTTCAAATCAATTAGTAGTACCAGGTGCAACAGCTGCAATCGATCAAATGAAGTACGAAATCGCTCAAGAATTTGGTGTACAATTAGGAGCAGATTCTACGGCTCGCGCTAACGGTTCAGTTGGTGGAGAAATCACAAAACGTCTAGTTGCAATGGCTGAGCAAAGCCTTGGCGGATTCCACAAATAAATATATATGGCAAAAAGGTCTCAAGGCATATGCCTTGAGACCTTCCTTAATTTATTGCAACATTTGTAAAAACTTCTTCGTGCGTTCTTCTTTTGGATTTGTAAATACTTCTTCTGGTGTACCTTGTTCGACAACGACACCACCATCCATGAAAATAACACGGTTCGCAATTTGATGTGCAAAACGCATTTCGTGCGTTACAATAACCATCGTCATGCCTTCTTTAGCAAGTTCTTTCATTACTTTCAGAACTTCTTGAACGAGTTCAGGATCAAGCGCTGACGTCGGCTCATCAAATAGTAACACTTCCGGCTCCATCGCAAGTGCGCGCGCAATTCCAACGCGCTGTTGTTGTCCGCCTGATAATTGGAACGGATATAAATCCACTTTATCTGCTAAACCAACTTTTTCAAGGAAATAGTTTGCTTTTTTCTTCGCTTCTTCTTTCCCCATCTTTTTCACTGTAACGAGCCCTTCCATTACATTTTGAAGTGCTGTTAAATGCGGGAATAAATTATGGTGCTGGAATACCATACCTGTTTGCGTACGAAGATTAACAATATCTTTCTTCGTTACTTTTTGAGAGAAGTTAAGCTCTTTATTACCGATACGAATATTACCAGCGTTTGGCGTTTCTAATACATTGAGACAACGTAAGAATGTCGTTTTACCAGATCCAGACGGCCCAATAATAACAACAACCTCGCCCTTCTCAACTGTTAAATCTATATGCTTTAGTACGGTATTATCTCCGAAACTTTTTTGTAAGTGCTGAATTGAAATCATAAAAACAAAAACTCCTTTTGTAAAAGGATTATTTTAATGTGTAGCGTTCTGAACGCTTTTCTAACATCTGTTGTACGATTGATAATAAGAAACAAATAACCCAATAAATAAGACCTGCTTCAAAATAAACAATTAAAAACTCGTAGTTCATCGCCGCAATTTCCTGCGCTTTTCGGAACATTTCTGTTACTAAAATTAACGATGCTAATGAAGTATCCTTCACTAAGCTAATAAATGTATTCGAAAGCGGCGGGATTGATACGCGCGTTGCTTGTGGTAAAATAACACGTTTTAATGCTTGTGGATATGTCATCCCAATTGTATAAGCTGCTTCCCACTGCCCTTTCGGAATGGAAAGGATAGAAGCACGAATAATTTCAGATGCATATGCACCGACATTTAATGAAAATCCAACAACTGCTGCTGTATATGGCTCAACTTCAATATTAAGAGTTGGAAGACCATAGAAAATAATAAATAACTGTACAAGAAGTGGCGTTCCGCGAATGATAGATACATAGATACGAGCAATCCATTGTAAAATACGACTACCTGAAATACGTGCGAGCGCTGTTAACGTCGCAAGTATAAGACCGATAATAAATGTAATAAGCGTTAATGGAATTGTTGTAAAAACAGCTTCCTTCAGCATAGGCATGAAGGAAGTCTGCATAATATCTATCCAAGTAGACAATCGATCTGAAACTAATGCACTACTTAGATACATTTTCACCGAACCATTTTTTCGTTATTTTGTCATACGTACCGTCTTTTTTCATATCTTCTAACGCTTTATCTACTTCTTGTACAAGCTTATCGCTACCTTTACGGAATAAGAATCCACTTTCTGAAGCTTCTTTTTCTGTATCTACAATTTTAATTTTTGCATCTTTTTTCGTTTCTAAATAATTTAATACTGATAACTTATCATTAATTGTAAAATCAACGCGTCCTGAAGCTAATAATTCTGCCGCTTGGCTAAATCCTTCTACACCAATAATTTCCGCACCGTTTTTCTTAGCAATATCTGCATAGTTACTCGTTAAAGATTGTGCTCCTTTTAACCCTTTTACATCAGCAAATGTAGCAGGCTTATCTTTATCTTTTGCGATAACTAATGCCGCTGAAGATGAAATGTATGGTTTAGAGAAATCGTATTTCTTTTGACGATCTTCACGAATACCAACTTCGTTTGCAACCATATCGAAACGTTTTGCATCTAGGCCAGCAAGTAAGCTATCCCATTGTGTTTCTTTAAATACAGGTTTTACACCTAAACGTTTTGCAACTTCTTCTGCTAATTCAACATCGAATCCAGTTAATTTATTGCTTGAATCGTGGAACGTAAATGGTGGATATGTACCTTCTGTACCAATTACAAGTTCACCGCTTTGTTTAATCTTTTGTAACGCGTCTTGACTAGCTGTATCTTTTTTCTCTTCTTTACCGCAGCCGGCTACAATCCCGATCGCTAATGTAGTTACTGCAAGCACTGAAAATAATTTCTTCATGATAGTAATCCTCCAAGTATTCTGATAGGAATTTAAAAACTATATTGATTGTATGCAATCTTGAACAATTTTTCAATGAAAATGTTCTTATTTAGTTTATCCTTTTTCTTCATAATCAAACAAAAGGGAAAAATAACGCTACATACAAAAAATAAGTAACATTTTTTAATATAGCATTTATGGAGAAAAAGGTAAAACAATACTTCTTATTTAACTGTCGTAATTCGCTAAAGAGTCGACATGTTCATCAATAAAAAAGAACTTGTGAAAATCACAAGTTCTCCTCCATGCATATTAAGCACTCTGATTGCCTTCCATTTGCGTTTTATACATATCGTAATAACGCCCCCGCTTTTTCATGAGTTCATCATGAGAGCCTTTTTCTAAAATGGTTCCTCTATCGAGCACAATAATTTGATCTGCGCTTTTAATCGTTGAAAGGCGGTGAGCGATAATAAATGTCGTTCTTCCTTTTTTTACAACTTCTAGTGCTTGTTGAATCATCGCCTCTGTTTCTGTATCAATACTAGACGTTGCTTCATCTAAAATTAAGATAGCTGGATCAAAAGCAAGCGCCCTAGCAAATGAAATAAGTTGACGTTCTCCAGTGGAAAGCGTACTTCCCTTTTCTGTAATTTCTTCATTTATATTGTTCGCAAATCTTTCAGCACCAACATCACGTAACGCCTTTACAATGCGCTCTTTTGAAATTTTTTCATTTTCTAAGCTTACATTGGAAGCGACCGTCCCGCTAAAAAGAAACGGGTCTTGCAGTACGATTCCCATATGTTCACGGGTTGCTTGTTTCGGCATCTCTTTTACATCGTGACCATCAATCGTAAGCTTTCCTTTTTCAAACTCATAAAATTGAAAGAGTACATTCATGATAGAACTTTTTCCTGATCCAGTATGACCGACAAGTGCCACTGTCTCGCCTTGTTTCGCTTCAAAAGAAATATTTTTTAACACTTCATCTTTTCCATTATAAGAAAATGATACATTTTCAAATTTTACATTTCCTTTTAAACGAGGCATACGTTCTTCTTCTACCGGTTCCCCTTTTTCCTCTAACAATTCAAAGACACGTTCTGATGCAACGCGCGCTTGCTCTAAGTTTGCAAGCTGGTTCACCATATTCGTAATTGGCGAGAATAATCGTGTTAAATAATCGACGAACGCATACAGTACCCCAAGTGAAATAATACCTGTAGCACTTAATGACGCACCGCCGAAATACCAAATTACTCCTGTGAAAGCGATATTTCTTAATACGGCTACTAAGTTATGCGAAGTTGCTGCATTTAAATTTAAAATTTTATTTTGATACTTAAAATAATCGCCATTTAATTCTTCAAATTCTTTTTTCGTTTCACGCTCTTGACGGAACGCTTGAATAATTGGCATCCCTTGAATGGATTCATTCACTGTTCCGTTAATATCAGATAAGCGAGAGCGCATTTTATGATTGTATACAGACGCGTATTTTCTATAAAGAATCGCCCAAACAATTAAAATTGGGATAATTAATAAACATAATGAAGCGAGCTTCACATCTAATAAAAATAACGCAGCGAATATCCCAATAATATAGATGATACTAGAAACGAATGTTGCCAGCACCGTTACATATAAATCACGAATGGCCTCTGTATCATTCGTCACACGCGAAACAATTTTCCCCGCCGGTAAATGATCAAAGTACCGAATTGGCAACGTTTGAATATGAGAAAAAACATCTTCCCTCATAATTTGAATAATTTTGTTCGCTGCCTTCTGCAAGAAGAACTGCTTTCCGTATGCAAATAATGACACGACTACTAATAAAGCGAAATAGCCACCACCAAGTAATAATAGACGGTTTATTTCTGGTTTATAAAACGCAAACACTTCTTCTTTCGTTAATGCTTTCGCTTTATACACTTGCACCGCCTTACCATTTTGAACGGTAATCATATCCCCTTTTACAGTCCGTGACCCTTCCGCATTTACTTTATTCGGTACAAAATAATATTGAAAACCGACTTGCATTACGCGTACTTCTTTTCCTTTTTTCTCGCCTTGTTCAAAGCGATCACTTCGCTTATAAAAAGCCCCATTATACGAAACAGCATCTTCACTCTGTTCTGTTTCATACCAAGGTTTCTCTATCCCGACGATATGATCGTCAATCATCGTTTTAGCGACGAAAGGACCAGCAAGCTCTGCGATGACGAAAATAAATAACATTAACATCGCAGCAAAAATCGTCCCCTTCACTTTCATCGCGTATTGAAACAACCGTTTTGAAACGCTCATATTTTCACCCCACTATCCGCACTTTCACTTTCACCTTGTTGTCTTTCAAACTGCTCAGCATACCAGCCTCCCTTTTGGATAAGCTGATCATGCGTACCTTCTTCTATAACTGCACCTTCATCCATAACGAGAATCCAATCCGCATGTTGCACTGCAGATAAACGATGCGTCGTAATAATCGTCGTCTTTCCGCTTCTTTCCGTTCTTATATTTTCAATGATCGCTGCTTCCGTACGAGCATCTACAGCTGATAAAGAATCATCCAAAATTAAAATTTCTGGATTTTGAATAACAGCTCGTGCAATCGAGATCCTTTGTTTTTGCCCTCCTGATAAAGAAACACCTTTCTCTCCAACGAGCGTTTCTAACCCTTCTGGTAAAAACTCTAAATCCTTTTTAAACGCAGCAATTTCAATTGCTTTCTCTAATTCTTCTTCAGTCGCTTCCCTATTTCCGAATAAAATATTTTCTCGCGCTGTTTTTGAGAACAAAATATGCTCCTGCGGTACATAACCAATCCAGCCGAGTACATTTTCATTCGTCATTTTATCTAATGTCACATCAGAAACTGCAATATCTCCATCTCCAAGCGGATATTGGCGAAGAAGCTGACGTACAAGCGTCGTTTTCCCGCTTCCTGTTTTTCCGACAACCCCTAGCGTTTCCCCTTGCTTTAATGTGAAAGAAACCTTTTTTAAATTTTCTTCAGTTGATGAAGGATATGAGAAAGACACATCATCAAACTGAATATAATCCGGCTCTTGCACAAGCTTTGGATGTTTCGGATTCTTTACATCTGGCTCATACGCTAACGTTTCATTCACACGGTCAAGCGAAGCATTTCCTCTTTGCATAACATTAATTAATTCACCAATTGCAAACATCGGCCAAATCATCATCCCTAAATACACGTTAAAAGAAACGAGTTCACCAAGGGTCACCTTTGACTGGAACACAAGGTATGCACCGTACACTAAGCCGATTAAATAACTAAGACCGACAAGCATTTTCACAGTTGGTTGGAATAATGCATCAATCTTTGCTACCTTCATATTTTTTTCGTAGACGTCATCTCCTAAATGATGAAATCTTTCCTCGTCTGCATTCTCTTGTACGTATGCACGAATAACGCGCACACCAGCGATTGATTCAAGCACTTTATCGTTCATATCACCAAACGCATCTTGCGCAACTGTAAATCTTTCATGCAATTTCTTTCCATATATATTCATCGCATACGCCATAATTGGAAGCGGAATAAGCGCTGCAAATGTAAGCTCCCAACTAATTGTAAACCCCATCATAAAGACAATCGTAAGCATATATAAACTAGAATCCACAAGCGTTAATATACCAAAACCAGCTGTCATAGCGATTGCTTTCAAATCATTTGTCGCTCTCGCCATTAAATCACCAGTACGATTTTTTTGATAAAAAGTCGGCGTCATCTTAAGTAAATGCCCCATAAATTTAGAGCGCATCGTTTTCTCAAGTACGAATGCACCGCCAAACAATTGATGTTGCCATACGAAAGTGAGGCCATATCCAACGATCGTAACCCCTATTAAAATAAGAATAGACTGTATAATAGCTTCGTTCGATAACGTTCCTGTTTTTATGTTATCTATCGTAACCCCTAACACTTTCGGGGGAATCACTTCAACTATATTCACAATTAAAAGAGCTCCAATGGCAATACTATATCTCTTCCAGTGCTCCCTAAAAAACCATTTTAGCTTTAGTAATACTGATAACAATGTAACCTCTCCCTTCTCGTTCTCGTTTACCTCTCATTTCTTTATCCACTATCCAGACCTATCACATTTACATTTCGTAACCCATACAATCTCATCACATTTTTCCACCTTCCAAAGTTTTTTATCGGAACTAAACAAGGGAAAATAAACAAAAAAAAGCATACCGCCGCTTGACGATATGCACAGGAATGCATAAAAAGCGTACGTTACGATATACGCAACGTACGCTTCTTATAAGACAAAGATGCCCTATATATCCGTACGGGTTGCGTAATGATATGAATGTTTTCTGCCATTTAACAGAGCTAAGCCCATTACATTTACGATTACAATCATTACGCACACCCCTTTCATTTATTTTCCATTTATAATCTTACAACTTTATTGAGTATTCTGTCAATTATTTTTTCACACTTTAAATAAAAATATATGATACACCATTTTGAAATAAGGGAATGTTCTGTAAGAAAGGGCATACAAAATAAAAAAAGAATAAGAAATCGTTTTCACAAACATTTCATTTGAAAAATGTTATCAAACCCCCTACAATCACCTTATACTCACTCTTACAAGTTGCTATTTTAGGAGGACTAATCATGACAACTAGCAATACGTACAAATTTTATTTAAACGGAGAATGGAGAGAAAGCTCTTCAGGAGAAACAATCGAAATTCCATCTCCATACTTACACGAAGTAATTGGACAAGTACAAGCAATTACTCGCGGAGAAGTAGATGAAGCAATTGCATCTGCAAAAGAAGCTCAAAAATCATGGGCTGAAGCTTCCCTACAAGATCGCGCAAAATACTTATATAAATGGGCTGATGAGCTCGTAAATATGCAGGATGAAATTGCCGATATCATTATGAAAGAAGTCAGTAAAGGATATAAAGATGCGAAGAAAGAAGTTGTTCGTACAGCTGACTTCATTCGTTACACGATCGAAGAAGCTTTACATATGCACGGAGAAAGCATGATGGGCGATAGCTTCCCGGGCGGTACAAAATCTAAGCTTGCGATTATCCAACGCGCACCACTTGGTGTTGTATTAGCAATCGCACCATTTAACTACCCAGTAAACTTATCTGCTGCAAAACTTGCACCAGCATTAATTATGGGTAACGCTGTTATTTTCAAACCAGCAACTCAAGGTGCAATTAGTGGTATTAAAATGGTTGAAGCACTTCATAAAGCTGGCCTTCCAAAAGGTCTTGTAAACGTAGCTACAGGACGCGGTTCTGTAATTGGTGACTACTTAGTAGAACACGAAGGCATCAATATGGTATCGTTCACAGGTGGTACAAACACAGGTAAACATTTAGCGAAAAAAGCTTCAATGATTCCACTTGTATTAGAACTTGGTGGTAAAGATCCTGGTATCGTTCGTGAAGATGCTGACTTACAAGATGCTGCAAACCATATCGTAAGCGGTGCATTCTCTTACTCTGGTCAACGTTGTACAGCTATTAAACGTGTACTTGTACACGAAAACGTAGCGGACGAGCTTGTTAGCTTATTAAAAGCGCAAGTAGCTGAACTATCAGTTGGATCTCCAGAACAAGATAGCACAATCGTTCCATTAATCGACGACAAGTCTGCTGACTTCGTTCAAGGTTTAGTTGACGACGCTGTAGAAAAAGGTGCTACAATCGTTATCGGTAACAAACGTGAGCGTAACTTAATTTACCCAACATTAATCGATCACGTAACAGAAGAGATGAAAGTTGCTTGGGAAGAGCCATTCGGCCCAATCCTTCCAATCATCCGTGTTTCTTCAGATGAACAAGCAATTGAAATTGCTAACAAATCAGAGTTCGGTCTGCAAGCAAGTGTCTTCACTAAAGACATTAACAAAGCATTTGCAATTGCTAACAAAATCGAAACTGGTTCTGTTCAAATTAACGGACGCACAGAGCGCGGCCCTGACCACTTCCCATTCATCGGTGTAAAAGGTTCAGGTATGGGCGCACAAGGTATTCGTAAGAGCCTTGAGTCTATGACACGTGAAAAAGTAACTGTATTAAACTTAGTTTAATCTTATAAAAAGAAGCTGATCTATAAATAGATCAGCTTCTTTTCTATATAAATACTTCCAAAAACGAAGTATTTCATTCTACTTCCGATTTGGTTTTCCAAATCGAACTAAAACATGCCATAATAATTTTAATTCCTGAAGCACTTCTTCATAAGTTCCACGATCACTCCAAGATAATGGATTGCACTTCAAATCCACTACAGCAGAGCCAATTATATTTGCATCGATACAATGATTCCGTGCAATGCGTCTTGCTAAAGATGGCATTTTTGAACCTCTAAAATCCATCGGAACTTCGTCTACCGCAAGTACAAAACCGATGTGCCAATACAAATCAATAGCATACTTCAGGCAAATTTCTTCTAAAACTTTTCCTACATCCGTACCCTTAAATGAAGGATCTGCAACAAGCGCTTCCACGTCTTCTTTTAGAGAAATCTCTCCATGAATCTGCGCTTCAATATAATGATTAAGATTACGGGCTGGCTCTTTGCTTACTACATCTATAAACGGCCTTTTCAGATTAGCCAGTAAATGATTAATTAATATTGTTGGAGTCAAATTTCCTTCACCAATTGCAAAATCTCTTACGAATGTCTCTTCCAAAAGAGCAGCTAAAATCATATCAAACTCCTCATAAGTCCCCTTTTCTTTCGGATCTTGATGCGAATCTAAATATGTATATGTAGAACGCGAAGAAACTTTTGGAGATAAGAGAAAATAACAGGAACCAAAACGCGGAGCTGGCCCATCTGGATGTAACATTAAATTTAGCGCTCCGTATTTTGGACGTTGATCATTCGTTACGCCTTCTAATTGATATGCCCCTCCAAATATTCTCTTTTCCCAAAGGTCACGTTCACCACCAGGATAAGCAGATACGCTTCCATTAGATAGCAATGTTTCAAACTGACTTTTATATACTCCTTGCTCAAATAGTGCTTCAGCAACACTTTTCTTACTCGAATCTAGTCTGTCTGGATGAAAGTGTAAAGCAATCCTTGCGTGAGTTTTTAAATTAGCGACAGCCTCTTCAAATATTTCATCTGTAATATTTGACATTTTAAGTATATGATTAATCGTTGCTTTAGCCTCACGTTTTTCGTTCTCTGCATATTTTGAAATATACTCTAAAGCAAATAATTGAGATCTTGATAATTCCATAATCAAACCTCTCCTTTAATTAAAATGACCTTAATCATTTCAATTAAAAGCTTATTCTTTCCTTCTTATGAAACGAACCTGATTTATTTAAAAACGTAATTTACTAAATCTTAATTATGCATACACGCATTTTTCATAGGCAAATGTACACATTCTACAGAAATTTGATACCCTAGCCATCGCTCAGCAATATGTTCAAATGATAAAACAGATCCCGTTGTAAAAAAACGATGCTTCGGATTCAGATTGTCAGACAAAATTCCTTTGTGCTGTAAAATGGTGCTTAACTCTATCGCCGTTTCTTCTGCAGAACTAATAATCGTTATATCTTCTCCTAGTTCCTTTTTTATATAGGACTCTAAAAGTGGATAATGCGTACATCCAAGAATTAACGTATCTATATCTTCTTTCGTTAATGGAAGTAAAGCTTGTTTCACTTGCTGCGTGACATATGCTGTATCTTCTAATTGATTTTCTACAACTGTGGCTAAAGTCGGGCAAGCATAGCTATGCACTTCCAAATATGTATCCAGCTCGTGTAATGCTTTTTCATACATATTAGATTTTATCGTACCTACAGTTCCAATTACCCCGATTTCCCCTTTCTTTGTTACTTTAATTGCCGCTCTTGCTCCTGGATGTATAACGCCAATAACTGGAATGGAAAGTGCTTCTTGCAGCTCAGTCAATGCAGCAGCTGCAGCAGTATTACATGCTACGACTAGCGCTTTTAATGGAAACTGTTTGAGGAACTCAACCATTTCAAATACGAAAGATTGCACCTCCTCTACACTTCTTGGTCCATACGGGCAACGCTTATTATCACCAATATAATAAATGCTTTCTTTAGGCAATTGTCTTATAATTTCGCTCGCAACTGTTAATCCCCCAACTCCCGAATCTAGCACACCTATTACTGAATGTTTATGACATACAGACATTTACTTCATCCCCTTTTCAATCATCTAGCGCTAATAATATGTATTATATTACGAAAATTCAAATATCACATAACAACCCCTCTTACTTTTAATCACAAACTCTTCTCTATAATCTGATTATTACTATATCCATTGACGTATAAAAATTCATTTGTTACTCTTAAAGACGTTAATTTAATATTTAAATCCTCATTCGTATCTCGGTGAGGTAGAGGTTGCAATCATTAAGAGTATCATTTCAGGAGATGTAGTGGCATTGATGAAGGAATGAGAAAGGAATGGTTGCCGAAGTAAGTCGTGTCCACCATGCACGCTTGCTGGGTCTGCATTTAATAAGTGCAGAACTGTCACAAACGTTTCGTTTGTGGAGAGCTATCGAGAGGTATGTCGTGGGTTTCTTATAAGATAGAAAGCATGTAGCGGCAAATTACATGCTTTTTTTGTTTTGTTTGGGACTTCTCTTCCTAACTCAGGAAGACATACATATCTCCTCGCTTGACTTGGTTATACTAACTTTGGAGGTATTTTCTATGCAACAAAAAAAATGGGGCTTTTGGGTATTAACAGCTTTCGTTGTCGGTAACATGGTTGGCGCTGGTATTTTCATGGTGCCAAGTACGTTGGCACAAACAGCAAGCCCACTCGGTGTCACTTTAGCTTGGTTAACTACAGGGTTTGGTGTTTTAATGCTAGCTCTTGTTTTCGGTAATTTAGCAATTCGTCGTCCTGATTTAACGACAGGGCCACAAAGTCATGCATATGCTTTATTCTCAACACCAAAAAAGAAAAAAATGGCTGGTTTCAGTATGGTATGGGGATATTGGGTTGCAAACTGGGCAAGTAACGTTGCCATCATTACATCATTTGCGGGATATTTATCACTCTTCTTCCCAATTATGAAAGATACGCGACTACTATTTTCAATCGGTTCGTTTAACGTAGAAGTCGGAAAACTAATTACATTTACGATTTGTTCCATCTTACTTTGGGGAACTCATATTATATTAACAAACGGTGTAAGCGGAGCTGGAAAACTAAACTTCTTAGCAACAACAACGAAAGTAACTGGATTCCTTTTATTCATCGTCGTTACGTTATTTGCATTCGAAGCTTCTAAATTTGGACAATGGTACACACCGATGATTGATAAATCAGGTGCATCACACGGTCTTCTTTCACAAGTAAATTTAGCTGCTCTTACAACGCTTTGGGCGTTTATCGGAATTGAATCAGCCGTTCTTTTATCAAACCGTGCTGTTTCTCCAAAAACGGTAAAACGTGCAACAGTTGCGGGATTACTTATTACAGTTGCCATCTACTTAGGAATTACAATTTTAACAATGGGTGTACTTCACGTTGATAAATTACAAGCTTCTGAACGTCCATTAGCAGATGCACTAAACGCTGCAATGGGTCACGGCGGCGGGAAACTGATGGCATTACTGGCTCTTACTTCCCTGTTCGGTTCTATCTTAGGCTGGATTTTATTAAGCTCAGAAGTACCTTATCAAGCAGCAAAAGAAGGTTTCTTCCCTTCCTTCTTCACGAAAACAAATAAAAAAGGAAGTCCAATTTACTCATTACGATTAACAAACATTATGTCGCAAGTATTCCTATTCTCAACATTATCAGGAACCATTGCGGAAGCTTATACATTCGTTATTACCGTATCAACACTGGCCTACCTCATTCCATATCTCGTTTCACCAATCTTCCAGTTAAAACTAGTCGCAACTGGTGAAACATATAAAAATGAAATGCGGGCAAGAATTACAGATGGCATAGTCGCAGTTATCGCACTTTGCTACGCACTATGGGTTATTAAAACGGGCGCATCCGATATAAAAACGTTCCTTCTCGGAATTGGTTTATTCGTAATCGGATTTGCTTTCTATCCATTAATGAATCGTGATCAGAAAAAAAATAACGAAAAGAAAAACGGGCAAGTTGCATAACGCAATTTGCTCGTTTTTTCTTTTGTAAAACATATATAATAGAACAAAGAGGTGAAAAACATGTCAATCGAATCGCTATGGAGCAGTCGCTTCCAACAACATATTCAAAATATCATTACATACTTTGCACGTATGATTAACGGTTTACTATATAGCTTTATCTTTATTTCATGCGTTGGTGCATATTATTATGCTCAGTTTCTAAAAGCATCTCCTTCTAAAGGAATATCTTTAATAATTATAACGATTGTACTTACATTCATTATAACGAGATGCCCTATCCGTACATTTATTCAAAAACCTGATGCTGTCTATTTACTAGCACTAGAAGAGAAATTAACATCTTATTTCAAAAAATCTCTTCTATACAATTACATCATTCAGCTTTTCCCATTGTTATTTACGTTCCTTATTCTCGTTCCACTTGCTATGCAATCATTGCAATTAACTGTACCTTTTTTATGTACAATCTTTATCGTGTTAATGATTACGAAAGCCTGGAACATGTACATACATTGGATGTGGCGTGATAGTCACGAAAAAAATATATGGCTAATCATTCGTATTACTTGTAACGCCCTAATCATTTACATGCTGTTTTATTCCGCAAATGTTCTCATATTGGGCGGACTACTCTTACTAATTGCTTTCCTACTTCTATATACGAAAAAACAGCCTACAAAACGAATACCGTGGGATTACATAATCGAGCAAGAAGAAAAAATGAACGTTCGTTTTTATCAATTTGCTAGCATTTTCACAGATGTTCCGCAACTGAATAAACAAGTAAATAAAAGAAAATGGCTTACAAATTGGATTGAACCTTTATTACATAAAAAACGAGCAACTTTCTTCTATTTACATACATTAGCATTTTTACGTGGGAATGATTATTTCGGTATATATATTCGCTTAGGATTGATCGGTGCTTTTGCCTTATATTTTATACCAAATATATACGTAAAAGGTGCTATCTCTTATATCGTTCTATATATGATCTCTATGCAGCTCCGTTCACTGTGGAAATATTTTTCAGGAAATATTATTGTAGCATTATATCCAATCCATACTGAAGAAAGGATGAAGCAATTTCTTAGCTTAATCTTTATATTGCTAAGTATTCAACTCATTGTATTTTCAAGTGTTATACTCATTGCTACAGGTCAATTTTTACATAGCCTTATCATTATGATTGTCGGGTTACTCTGGATCAAATTTATTATTGTACCAAAAACGAAGCAAAGAATTTCCGCATTTTAACGAAAAGAATTATCTTAAAAGCCAAGGAGAAAATAAACTTTCTCCTTGGCCTTTTTATTTTTCTTCCTCAAACAAGAACCATTTAAACAACCGGTATTTTATGATTTTTACATACAAAGACGATAATACATGTTTATGTTCTAATAAAAAGGGTATTTATTAAATTAACAGGGCAAAGAAAGTGGAGGGAATGAAAAAATATGAATTAAAGTTTCACTTTATAAAAGGCATTGCTCAAGGATGATTCTGGAACCGACAATATAATGTAAGGAGCGGATTAGAATGAGTAAAAAAATTGCTATTTTAATAACGGATTATTTCGAGGACACAGAATACACAGAGCCAGTAGGAGCTTTTAAACAAAAGGGCTATGAATTAACAACTATTGAAATGGAAAAAGGGAAAACGGTACACGGTAAACAAGGAAAAAGTGAAGTCGTAATTGATAAAAGTATTGACGATGTTTCTCCAGAAAACTTTGATGCCCTCTTCATACCAGGCGGGTTCTCCCCAGATATACTTCGTGCAGATGAACGTTTTGTTCGCCTTAGTAAAGCATTTATGGATGCGGAAAAGCCTGTTTTCGCTATTTGTCACGGACCTCAGCTACTCATCACTGCACAAACACTTGAAGGACGTGATGTAACTGGATATAAATCTATTGAAGTCGATTTAAAAAATGCCGGCGGGAACTTTCATGACAAAGAGGTTATCGTATGTCAAAATCAGCTAGTAACAAGTAGACAGCCAGAGGACATCCCAGCGTTTATTGAAGAATCGTTGCGTATATTAGGATAACTAACCTCCTTTTATTTACATGAAAATAGTTAATCAGTGAGGTTTTATTCATCCCCACTGATTAATTAGCCCCCACCAACTGGTCGTTTACAGGCAATCCGACCACCACAAATAGCAAGATAAATAAAAAGAGGGGAATCCCAAAGTTCAGTTTTAATAATCTTTTGGATTCCCCTCTTTTCTCGCCCAAAAATTCCTTATCACTTTTCATAGGCAGTTCTCATATAGTGAAAATGACTATATAATTCCTATCCATAAGTTAAATAATGATTTCGCACATATATAAATACAAAAGATGGGAGCCTTATTTATGAATAACAATCCACCTTCAACGCCCCCAAATCCAACGGAAACGAATAATAATGAAGTGAGCTTACAAACGTTACGCGTTATTGGGCTAATTGTACTGATTAGTGGCTACATATTAGTAACGCTTTCTGAAGTAGGCACATTAAAAAATCTTTTGCTACAGCCTAGTACTACTCCAAATTTAGCTGAAGTTGATCCGTTCTAAAAATTATATAAAAAGCGAATCCCAGTATAACTGGTTCGCTTTTTATATAGTTTCATCCAATTTGAGAAACATTTCTCTCATCCTCATACTTCTCTTTCCCTATCGCTTTCATAAATAGTAAAATACTGCTCATACCAACGATAAAGTACAGAGCACTCATGCCCCAAGATGCAATAAATGAACCTAGCATAACACCTAATGCCCCGTTCATTTTTGCCACTTGAAAGACCATTCCGTTAATCGCCATATAAGAACCTCTTGCCTCATTTGGCACCATATCTGCCATAATAGATTGACGCACTGGCACATACATCATCTCACCTACCGTTTGGAAAAGCCCTGCAATTAATAAAATCCATAAGCTATTGCTCGTTCCGAGTATTGTAAATCCAATTGTATAAATGAATAAACCTACATATAAGATTTTCAAATCGCTGAAGCTTTTCAGCATTTTAATAAGAAGTGCTGAACATAACACAACTAAAATTGTATTCTCTGCAGAAATCCAGCTCAGCATGCGAATCCCTGTTAAATCAAACGTAATACCATTCCCGAATAAAAAGTGCACCGTTTCAAATTCCTTCTGCAAGCGAACACCTAAATAATTATTAATTTGAAACTCTAAAGACAATGTACATATACTCGCTGCACAAAAAATTAAAAATGCTTTATCTTTCATCACGACTTTATAACTATCTGCCATATCTTTTAATACATTTTTCTTCTCTACTGTTTTTCTCACTACATACACTTCTTCCATATACACAGCCATCACATATAGAGTAATAATCGCAACAAGAGTTAATACGATAAACAATTGCAATCTATAGTTTTCAAATAGTAATCCACCAAATATTGCTCCAATCGCAATGGATAAATTAATAGCCCAATAATTAATGCTGTACATTACTTTTCGATTTTCAGGTGTACTCACATCAATTAACATCGCCTCTGTCGCAGGATTCATAAGTCCAGATCCTAAACTATTCACTAGCATAAAGATAAATGTTAACCACGGTGAATCTACATAATCCGAATTCGCAACTCCCATACAAGCAATAGAAATGACTTGTATACTTTGACCGATAATCATAACCTTTTTACGCCCAAGCCGATCCCCAACATATCCACCGTATAAACCAATTACTAATGAAGCTATGACATTAATGAGTAGTAAAGCACCAGCAATCGCACTACCTAACTTTATTGAAAAATAAATCGCCATAAATGGAAAAATCATCGTGGACACAGTACGTGTTAAAAACGAAGTTATAATTCTAATTTTTATATTTCGATGCATACTCCAAAATCCCATTGTTTCCCCCTCCTTATGCTTACTTATTTTACTTTGAAAAAAAGGAAGAAAAAGGTTAGAATATTCTAAAGAGTTTCCCCTTTTATAGATAGAAGGAAGTGTATATATGAAAATTATGGACTATTACATTAGACTAAGACTACATGCACAAGATCAAAAACATATACAAAATAGCTTACAAGAATTAGCTGATGTCTTATATTGCAGTACGAAAAACGTAAAGATTTTATTAAAGAAAATGAGCGAGGAACAATTAATTAGCTGGACTCCAGGACGAGGCCGCGGAAATAAAACGGAAATTCTATTTATACATAATTTCGTAGAAGCGATTGAATCCTATACAGATGAACTGTTAGCGCAAGAAAAATTAAAGGATGTTTTTCTTCTTTTAAAAGAACCCCTTCCCCTTGCACTTCAAAAAAAGATAGAAAATAAACTACATCATCATTTTGGATACGAACCTTTAAATGATATGTACGACGTATTAAAGATTCCTATATCGAGAAAGATATTCCCTTTAGATCCGGCTTTTGTGGCTGTAACTACAGAGAGCCATCTTACGAGTCAAATTTTTGATACGTTAGTCGTCTATAACGATGTTACTGAAAAAATGGAGCCTCACATTGCGCATACGTGGGAATTAAGTGAAGATGGACTTACGTGGACCTTTTATTTACGAAAAGATATATATTTTCATAACGAAACAATTTTAACTTCTAAAGATGTACAATTTTCATTTGAAAGACTAAAACAAGTTCAATCCCCTTTCGAATGGTTAACAGAAGAAATTATTCAAATTGAAACGCCATCACCACTGCAAATTCGATTCCATTTAGCAAAACCAAATTTATTTTTCTTACACTATGTAAGTTCCATGCAGCTCGCAATTTTACCGCGTGATACGAGTATTCAAAATCATCATTATATAGGTACTGGACCTTTCAAACTTGCTCATTACTCTGAAGATAATATCGTACTCGAAGCGTTCACCCATTATTTTAAAGAGCGCGCGTTATTAGACCGTATTGAATTTTGGGGTATTCCTGACCATGTGCAAATAGATGCTGATTATGAACTACCAAACGAAGAGGAAAATGAAAGGCATGATATACAAATAGAAGAAATAGGTTGTATTTATGCTAGCTTCAACTTTAAAAAACCTGGTTCTCATCACGACATTTACTTTCGAAAAGCTTGGAGAGAACTATATGATGTTGAAATGATACTTCGTAACATAGAGGGTAGACGGACAATTGCTGCATCAAGCTTCTTCCCTGATAGAAGCCGCCTTGCAACAAGAAGATCCTACTCTTTAGAAAAGGCAAAAGAGTATTTGAAAAAGAGTACATATAATGGAGAAACGATACATATTTACTTCTTCGCATTTAAAGATAGTGCAAATGATGCATATTTCTTAAAAGAACGATGTGAAAGTTTAGGTATACAAGTAGCGCTTCACCCATTTCCCGTTTCAAATTATATGGATCGCTCTATTGATAAACATGCTGATATTATTTTCATGGGAGAAGTCTTTGCTGCCAATCATGAAATTGCATTCTTAAATGTATTTAAAAATAAAAGTTGCTTCGTAAATCGGTTCATGGACCCGCACTACGAAAAACAAATTAACTGTTTACTAGATACATTTTTACTAGAAGAAAATAAAGAAAAGCGTTATGAACTCATGTATGAGATTGAAGAGTTTTTACAAGCAGAACACATCATTTTATTTAACTATCACGTTTTAAAAAGAAAAACATACCCTTCTTCTTTAAAAAACGTAACAATTGATTCATTTGGTTGGGCAAATTTTGCGAAGTTATGGATACAGCCATCCACGCATTAAAGTGTGAGTTTTTATAAAAGGAGAAGGTACTACATCCTTAGTAGTACCTTCTTCACATACAAATATAAACTATTATTTAATTACTCTATCTAAGTGATCTTTCAAGTTCAATAAATATTGTTCAATATCCGGATTCTTCACCACATCATAACAAGCAAAACTCTTTAACGGACTCATACCGAGAAACTTTTGCACGCGGTGTAAATGACTAAGCGCTGATTCTAAACTTTCTCCTTCAAAGAACTTCGTCTTATCTCCAAATGCTTTTTCAGGTGCATTCCAAGTTGTAGAGAACATATACTCTTTCTCTTTTAATAAACCACCTGTTCCATATTCATCTGCACCTTTAAAGAACAAACCGTATTCATATACTTCATCCATATACGTTTTAAATAAGCCCGGTACACTAAACCAATAAATCGGTGTTTGATAAATAACAACATCGGCCCATAAAAACTTATCTTGTTCTTCTTTAATATTGTAACCATCTTGAATCGTTGTTGTTTTCACATGATGATTCTCGCCTAATACAGTAACCATATAATCTACTAACGTTCTATTTAATCGTCCTTCCTTTGTACCGTATTTTTCATGTCCATTTATAATAAATATATTTTTCATTACTTTTCTCTCCCCTATATGATCTACTCTTCGGCTATTAAGCCGAGTTGCTGCTGTAGTGTAAGATTATCTTCTAAATGCCAATCCTCCGTTATCTTTCTGTCTTTCACATGTAAAATATCAATTGCAAAAAAATTAATTTTCTTACCATTATGCGTTCCTGTAAAAGAAAGACGGGCTGTTACTTTATCACCAACAACCAATAAGTCTTCAATCTCGCAATGTATATCAGGCACAACTTTACGAAAATTTTGCGCTGCAAACTTTAATCCTTCAATGCCTTGTGGTCGCCCTTTCGGCAATGTATTATCGAAGAAATCTTTAGTAACAGTCTGCGGAATAAGTTCCTCCTTACCTGTATCCCAAAATGCATAAAAACGCTGCGCCGCATGAACCATTTCTGTCGCTTCTTTTTTACTTAGTGAGGGATCAATTGTCATTGCTTTTGGCCTTGGCATTTCTTTTAATAACTGAACTTCACCTTTTTGTTCCGCGCCGCATGCTACAAGCACAATACAAATAACAAACAAACTAAGGAATCCAAATAACTTTTTTATCCCCATGGAAATCACCACCTCCTCATATAAATCCTTTATGTTTCGTATTACTATTGTATATGCACTAACTTCCTTTATGGAAGTAGTGATATTTTTTTCATATAGTTACCAAAAGTATAGTTTTGTGATACTATAAAGCAAATTCATCCAAAAAAATTTTATGGAGGCTTGTTCCATGAACAATATAGATCCAGTTGAATTAACGAAAGGTTTACCTGGCATACCTTGTCCTATCGCTAAAACGCTTGATGTAATTAGTACAAAATGGACATTTTTAATCATTCGTGATCTTCTTATCGAAGGAACATTACGCTTTAGTGATTTACAAAAATCAATGGA
Organism: Bacillus sp. BR3(2024); assembly: GCF_039134555.1. NCBI lineage: Bacteria > Bacillati > Bacillota > Bacilli > Caryophanales > Bacillaceae > Bacillus > Bacillus sp. BR3(2024). The sequence continues at coordinate 840,775 of NZ_CP152433.1, read as the reverse complement.
TGGGATTAGTCCAAAAACATTATCGCTTCGACTAAAGGAATTAGAATCTCAAGGCATTATAACGAGAAAAGTATATCCAGAAGTTCCGCCTCGTGTAGAGTACACATTAACGGATAAAGGAAAGCAATTAGAGGGGATTTTTATTGAATTAAAACGGTTTGGATTAAGTTTATAAAACAAAAACCCCTTACCGTCGTAAGGGGTTTTATTACTTCGCAAAACTCTCAGCCAACTGTTTCTCTCTCCACATAAATGTAATGCCGAGACCAACTATTAAAACAACTCCTGAAAATGCATATGGATAATGAATATTCATATCAAATAATATTCCGCCCATCGCTGGTCCTGCGATATTTCCTAAACTCGTATAAGTTGAGTTCATACCAGCGACGAATCCTTGCTCTTTTCCGGCTGCTTTTGATAAAAATGTCGTTAAAGCTGGACGAAGTAAATCAAATGCTAAGAAAATGAAGCAAGTAACGAGAAGTACAATCCAATAATTAAAGACTACAGTTGAGACGAATGCTAATACTGCACCTACAATTAAACATATTTGAATTAACACTTTCTCACCGAACATGTCTACCAATTTGCCAAACATAAATACTTGCACAACTACCCCAAAGATTGAACTAATTGTAATAATCGCTGCAATATCTTTCGGCGAGAAACCAAATTTATGATCAGAGAACAAGCTAAACACTGTTTCATACGCTGATAATCCGAATGCGAGTACAAATACGATAATAAATGCGATTGCATACATTGGATGTAATGATTTCTTTAAATCACCAATAAAGCTTGATTCTTTCGTATTAGAAGAAATCTCTGCAAGTTCTTCTTTCGTTAACGGTTCTTTTAAAATAAAGATCGAAATCACACATGCTATAAAGGCAATTGCTGCTGCAACGAAAAACGGCACACGTATACCGTATTCTGCAATAAATCCGCCGATTCCAGGCCCTATAATGAATCCAGTACTAATCGCTGCAGATAAGTATCCCATTGCCTTTGGACGTTCCTGAATAGATGTAATATCCGCAACATATGCCGTAACACCAGGCATAATAAACGCAGCACTAATTCCGCCTAACACCCTTGCTACATAAAGCATCCATACATCTTTTCCCAATCCAAAAAGAAGCTCTGAAACACCAAAAATAAATAATCCAATGATTATCATTTTCTTCCTACCGTAAAGATCAACCCACCGGCCTGTAATAGGTGAAGTAATGAGCTGTGCCATTGCAAACACTGCAACGAGATAGCCCATCGTCTTCCCTGTTAAATGCATATCATTCATAAAGGACGGCATAACCGGAATGATTAATCCAATCCCTAGAAAAGCGATAAATATATTACTCAAAAGAATGACCAATACCATCTTTTGTTCTTTTATCGGTTTCTTCACTTTTTAACACCTCTTCCCGTAAGTTCCTCTCAAAAAATAATGCCCAAGAAGCTTTTTCTTTATCCTGCTCTTTGCGGGCTAGTAATGAGTGAGGATGCCTCCACTCATTAGAATTTCACTCTATCCTTCCACACATACATAAGCATTAGGTGAATGACTATCATTCAGTTTTCCTCAAAAATGAACCTACCTTTTCAGACAGGTTCATCTTACTACTTCTTTATATGTAGTGCATGTGTTAAAAAATCTAGTACTTCTGCCTTTTGTAGCTCGACTTGATCATCATCTTTATGATCATATAAATAAACTTGTTCCGCTGCTGATTCAACAAGAGCGATAAATAACTTCGCTGTTCGTTCTGCGTGAACCGAATCACGAATTTCACCAGCTTCTTTCGCCTCACTTAAAAATTCGCTTAACCACATATAAAGAGGCTCATACACAGCTTCCCACTCTTTTATATGTTCTGTAGATGCAAGACCCGCATACATTAAAGCTTGTATTTCACGGTATTCCTCTATAAATTGAAACACCGCATCGATTACTTGTGCCACTTTATTTGAAAAAGGTACATCTTTTTGTACTTTCTCTTTCACTGCAAGTATCATCTTTTCAACCATCACTTCTGCTATTGCAGGCATAACAGATAGCTTAGAAGGAAAATATAAATAGAAAGTTCCTTGCGCAATGCCAGCTAATTTCACGATATCAGAAATCTTCGTTTTTTCGACGCCCTTTTCCTGAAACACTTCAATCGCTGCATAGACAATTTTCTCTTTTTTATTCATCATCTAAACCCTTTCACACGCATATTGAATGACTGTCACTCATTTTATAAGATAATTGATTGTACTGTCAATGATAGTGAACTCTAAGAGGACGTCATTTTTTTATAATAAAATCTCCTAATAAACAATTAGGAGATAAAAATACAATATATCTTTAAGAAAGTGCCTTTAATCCTGTCACTCCACATACAATAAGAAACACACTAATAATACGCGCTTTACTTTTCGACTCACCAAACAAGAACATGTTTAATAAAACTGCACCTGCTGTTCCAATACCGATCCAAACCGCATACGCGACACTGACTTGTAAAAATAAGAAAGATGTATACAAGAATGCGAAGGATGTAGCAAACCCGCCTATATAAATCGCACCATTGGCTAATGTCTTATCTTTACTATACATTTTAAGTCCTATCACACCGACTATTTCACTAATTGCAGCACAAAATACGAAAAACCAACCCATCTTTAAGCAGCTCCTTCCACAGTTTCTTCTTTATTATCAGCTAGCTTTAAACCGATAACGCCAGCTACAACCATCACGATAAAGAATAACTTCCCTACACTGAAACTTCCGCCGAAAAGAAATACATCCATCAAGAAAGTACCTACCGTACCAGCTCCAGCGAAAACAGCATATACAGTCCCTGTTGCAAGATGTTCACACGCTTTAGAAAGGAAGTGAAAATCAACAGCTATAACTCCTAAAATAATAATCCAATGCCACCAAGTATTGGCTGTATTAAAACCAAACACCCAAAAAATTTCAAAGATACATGTTAATATGACATATAACCAAGCTTTATTTTTCATACCTCTCACCTCTTATGACTGACTATCAGTCATTTTTGTTTAAAAAAAATATGCTCTTTCATCACTACTATATATAAACAACTATCATCCTCATTTACCATTTATATTTGTTCCGTTTTCAAACTAACTACATCCTGCCACAGAAAATGACTGAATGTCATTCATACTTATTGTATATGAATAAATCATACTGTGTCAAGAATCGATTTTCATAATAAATATGTGCAGAAATTTAGAATAAGGGAATACGAATTGATATACAAGCATCCCCTTATTATTCATGTGTATTATTTATTTTTATGTACTTTTAAAACATACGATTACTTTTAGTAAACCATATCCAATTCCTCCTCCTATCGTATTTAATAACACATCAACAACATTAGGTATTCCCACCCCAAAAAGATATTGTAAAAATTCGATTGTTGTTGACGTTAATATGATTAAGAATATTACTACATAAGAATTGAATAGATTTCGAAACCATAACGGCAGAAAAAATCCTAGTGGTAATAAAAGTAATATATTACCTAAAATAATAGTTCCGATTCCATATATATTTAATATATGAATTATTGAATCAAAAGGAATTAATTGTGGTGTAGAAAATTTAAAAATAGATTTATTCTCAAGCACTCTTTCATAAATAGACCACGGTATCGCCTCGATTCTTGTAATTATTAATACTCCCATTGTATAAATAAAAGATACACTTACTAGCAATAATCTTAAGATCAAAAACTTTAAAGAGATGTCGTTTTTTTTGTATTTCCATATAAGTATTATCGTTATTATTAAAAATATTGTTCCAATAATAGGTGAAACATACGGGGGACTAAATTGAATCATCTCGGAAAAAGTTCTTGTAAAATATGTCGCCATTTTAACGTAACTCCTTAAATAATATATAAAGTAAAACTTAATCAGTAGGAATTTTGTTCATTATACACTGATTATTAATTGAACCAATCGGACATTAACGGACAGCACGACTGCCCACTAACTTCTTTGCTTCAGCCTAATTTTGAGTTAGAAATCTCCCTACTAGTTATTGTGGAATGAAATAATAATTAGTTTTTTCAACTCTTATTTATTTTCAAATTTATTCTTGAATGCATCTTTTATTTTTTATCCCCTGTTCTATTGTTAAATCACCATCTATCATTGTTAGTTTATTTATAAGTAATATCAGGATAAGAATAACCTAGTCTGCTTACATATTCTTTGTTATTATCCATAATAGATTTACTTCATAATTTATATTATAAATATAATGTAATATATAACTATGTTTATTTTATTTATAAACTTTATTGTTAAAGCTATTATTTTTCAGTAAAAAAATAGCTAATTATCAACGATAAGCAGATATATTAAACATAAAATGAAGATTCAATCAGTCTGTAAATAGTCGAATAAACTGTCCTACCAGACAATTTATTTCTGATTCCACATGTAGTTAGAAAAAATTCTATCGTCCACTGTATATTTCTCAATAATCTGTCAATACTGCTAGTAACATAATATTTTCTCCACTCCCCCTTGGAGAAATCCCTTGAATGGAGCAGTTAGCTTTTGCTAGCTGCTCTTTTTTATTTATCCGCACACTATGATGAAATACTCATAGATCAAATCCATTTTTCATCACATAACAACATCTATTTATTTTCCAATGAGCTTTTGTAAGCACGAATTTTATTCTCGAGCATCTTCTCTGTAACTTCTAAGTTTTCTCTTTGAATCTGAATAGATTTCCTATGATCTTCTAGGAGCTGTAAACGAGCTTCTGTTGTATGCTCCCCTTCTGTATATAATCTAGCGTATTCTCTTATTTTCGCTATTGGCATTTGCGTTTGTTTTAATTTCATTACAAACTGCAACCACTTTATATGTGACTCTTCGTAAAGTCGATTTCCATTTGTATCTCGATTTGCAATTAATATATTTTCCTTTTCATAATAACGTAGTGTATGTGTGCTCACGCCTAATAATTTTGCTACCTCGCTAATTGTGTACATACTAAAACTCCCTCCACATGCTTACCCTCATATATTTTATGACCTTATCAAATTTATAAAAAACATTTGACTTAGAGTATACTCTAACAAATACAATCTAACCATAATAAATTCATTTGAACTTAGGGGGATTTTATATGAAATACACTGTTATTACTGGCGCAAGTTCCGGAATTGGTTATGAAGCAGCTTTAGCATTTGCATCTCGCGGAAAAAATTTAGTACTTGTAGCTCGAAGACAAGAAGAATTAAACGAATTAAAATTGAAAATTAACGAAATGCATCCAGAATTGGATGTTGTCATTCGAAGAACTGATTTATCTGTTACTGAAGATGTTTATAAACTTTATGAAAGCCTACAATCTTTTCAAATTGAAACGTGGATTAACAACGCAGGTTTTGGTAATTTCGCCTCAATTGCTGAACAAAATTTAAATAAAATCGAGACGATGTTGCATGTCAATATAGAAGCACTAACAATACTCTCTTCTCTTTTCGTTCGAGATTATTCAAAGGTTGACGGAACACAGCTTATTAACGTTTCATCGGGAGGCGGATACACGATTGTTGCTGATGCTGTTACGTATTGCGCTACGAAATTCTATGTAAGTGCATTTACAGAAGGGCTGTCTCACGAACTGAAAGAACAAAGCGCAAAACTGCAAGCAAAAGTTTTAGCTCCTGCTGCAACTGAAACAGAGTTCGCGAAGCGTTCATTTGATATTGATGAATTCCAATACGATAATGTTGTACCAAAATTCCACACTGCAAAACAAATGGCACAATTTATGCTCGATCTTTATGATAGCGATAAAGTTGTAGGGCTTGTCGATGGTTCTACTTATAACTATGAACTTAAAAACCCCATTTTTAAGTTTGCAGTAAGAAAAACGAATTCAAGTTCTTAATTTCCCCTAAAACATAGATGCCCACTATTACGTAAATAATAGTGGGACTTTTTCTGTCTGAAAAATTCACCCAACATACCGAATCATCGCCACCTCATCACAATAATCAACCTTTGGACAATGCCTACAATCAATCCATACTTTCTCTGGCAATGCATCTCTATTCACAAAATCAAACCCGCACTTTTGAAAAAATTCCGTTTCATATGTTAAAGAAATAACTCTACTCACTTTTATTTTCGCAGCTTCATTCATGACATGATTCACTAACATACGTCCAATCCCTTTTCCTGCATATGTATGCGAAACGACTAACGACCGGACTTCTGCTAGGTCCTCCCCTAATACATGTAAACCAGCAACTCCAACAATTCTCTCGTCTTCTTTCATAACATATAAACATTGCAAATATTGATAAAGAGACAAAAGAGAACGTGGTAAAACAACTCCCTCTTTTGCATAAACCTCAATAAGACTATAAATTTCTTTCACATCACTCGTCACCGCATTACAGATTTTCATATTACATCCCCTTGCCCCTCAATATTAATATTTATAACTTAAAATGAATTTTAATTCACAATTTTATATAATAATACATCTCTCTTTTCTCCTCGTCAATCAATTTATACAAACAAAAAACCAAGCAATCTAATCGATGCTCGGTTCCTCATTTCGTATCGGCAATACCGTCGAATATTTAATTTCACGAAGTGCTAAACTTGTCTGTATCCTTGTAATACCAAGCTTATTCAACTTTCTAATAAACTGCTCTAGTTCTTTACGATCACGATTTGCAACCTTTAATAAATAATCGTACTCTCCTGTTAAACAGTGACATTCTAACACTTCCGGCATCGATTCTAATTCTTTCTCCAACACTTCCAGCTTGTCAAATTGATGAATATTTGTACTCATAAAAATAAAACATAATAAATCAAACCCAAGCTTTTCTTGATTTAAAATCGCAACTTGCTTATCGATGAAACCTTCCCCATCCAATCTTTTTATTCTTGCATGCATCGCAGCCGGTGATAAATTAACGCGACGTGCCAGCTCTGCATTACTTACTTGTGACTCCTTCTGCAATATATCTAAAATTTGTACATCCAAATCATCCAACACTTTAATAACAGACGACTCCATTACAATTCCCCCCTTTTTTCTTACCGATGATTATTCGAAAAAACACCTTATACCTTACAAAAAACTGAATATCATTCCGTAAATATCATTCATAACTAAAGATTTTATCGAGTTTTCACCATTATACAAAAGAATATATTACACAATAAAGAAAAATGCTAAAATTATTTACAATTCGTATTGATTACAAAAAAGGGGATTTTAGCATGCCTTATTTTTACGTCTTTTTACTATTACTAACGAGCTTATTATGGGGAGGAAATTTTGTCGTTGGAAAATCACTCGTCGATCATGCATCGCCGATGACACTGACAAATTTAAGATGGATGATTGCGATTGTTTGTTTATTACCGATGGTATGGTTTAAAGAAAAGAAAATCCTTCCACCACGTACCGCAATACTTCCTTTAATATTGATGGGAATTTCAGGGGTCGCTCTTTTTAACATCTTTCAATTTTTAGCATTAGAAAAAACATCCGCTACGAATGTAGGTCTTATCTCTACATTGAATGCAATTTCAATCGCATTATTTTCAGTATTATTTCTAAAAGAAAAAGTAAATACACTTCAAATCCTATCCATGATTCTTTCATTCTTCGGGGTTATCCTCGTCCTATTAAAAGGTGATTTCTCGCTTTTATTTTCACTACATTTTAATAGCGGCGATTTATGGATGATTGCAGCAGTTTGTATTTGGGGAATCTATTCTGTTTGTAGTAAATGGGCAACAAAAACAACTACACCACTTATGGCAACGTTGTACTCTGGTATTTTCGGCGTTATTTTATTACTACCGCTTAACATAGGTAGCTTCACTGTTTCAAATATAAATACTTCTTTCATCACATCACTTTTATATACTGGGCTTATTTCGACAGTTCTTTGTATGGTATTTTGGAATATTGGTGTACAAAAATTAGGCGCAACTACATCAGGTATTTTTCTAAACTTCAATCCAATTTTCACAGCCATTTTAGCATTCATATTCCTCAGAGAAGAATTAACGTGGATACAAATTTTAGGGACAATTGTCGTTGTAACAGGATGTTATTTATTTTCTCATTTTAAAACTGTTGCCGTTCAGCCTGTTAGACCTTTAATGCGAAAACATTCTTAATGAAAAAACATCGTCATCTGGGTTGGCGATGTTTTTATTTTCTCTTCATTTCTTTTATATACTGCTTTTCCTCTTCTGGCGATAAACGTTTCGTCGCCTTGCCAGTATCTCCACCTTGAAGGCTCCATAAAAAGTTATGCTCCTCAACAGTTTGAGAAAAATCTCCTTTTTCCCATCTATTTATAATAGAAAATAACTTCATTTTATATTGAAAACCTGTACTATTTTCAATATCTCTTTTTACATTAGAAATTTCCTTTTTTGTCATCTCTACAAATCCCCATTTTTCAGAGGATTTTACCTTTTGGTGCACCATTTTATGCATAGTAGAAATAATTTCACCTTCACTAATTTGCGGGGCTTCTTCTGCAGCTTTTTTCTCTTTTTCGTTTGCCGCTCGCTCGGTTTGAATATTTGTATTTTCTTTTTCCACATATGCAAGCAATTTCTTTCCGCCAACTATAGAAGAGATGATTACCATAATGGTAATACATATACCTACAATCCATTTAAAAAGCATTAGCTCTTCATCGCTTCCCTAACAATATGACTATCTACATACTGCTTAAACTTCACGATTTTTCCATTTTCAAGCTGCCATACATGAACAAATTCTGCTTCAAATGATTTTCCTGTTTCTTTATAAACTCCAGAATACATACCTTCAGCAACAATTACATCTTTTCCGTTTACTTCATGATATGTATTTACACTTGCTTTATAATCATCCCAGTCTGATCCTAAACGGCTAAATACATTTTCCATTATAGCTTCTACGCCTTTATATGTTCCGCCGTACGGGAAACCTTCTGCCTCTGTCCATTCCACTTTTTCAGAGAAGGCTTCTGCTAAATGCTTTGCATTCGAAGACGCTGATCCTTCATACGTGCTTTGAATAATTTCTAAATTTGATTTAGGCATATTACTTCCTCCCGTTTATTTATTTTTGCACAAGATGTAACCTATACAGTTACATCTTGTGCAAAAAAATATTTAAATTGTTTTACTCTTAATCTATTTGTTGTAATCATTATAGTTACAATATTTCTTCAAGTCAACATTTATAAATAAAATTTACTTCGTTTTCATTACTTTCTCTTTTAAGAAACGATCTACATATCCTTCTGCTTTTACTACGAATAAATACGCACCCATTGATAATAATGCAAGATCTAATTCATATCCTGGATTCTTTCCATCTCCTAATAAACCTGCTGCTCCATTTACCTTTACAATAGCTCCAGCTAAAATAAGAGCGAATAACAATCCTACATATCGTACACCTAAACCGATAATTAATAATATACCACCAACTAATTCAACTGTTGCTACGCCGTATGCAAGACCACCTGGTAAACCGATGCTTGTAAACCATCCTGCTACGTTATCGATACCTGATTGAAACTTTGCTAAACCGTGTGCAAAAAACGTAACTCCTAACACGATACGAATAATTAAATTCCCAATATATTGATTCATTTTGAACTCTCCTTTTTGTTTTGTTATGGTGAACTTTTATTTACAAGTCAAAACAATACGGTATTTTATTTCATTCGTCAAATACTTTTTTAAAGAAAACAAAAAACATTATCCGTTTTACGGATAATGTTTTCCTACAAAATAGCGCTAATTCAAGCTTTTATTCTATCGCATAGAAAAAGTTGAAACATTTTTCCAGCGCCAATATAAGGCAGTAAAGAAACGTCCTCTTCCACAACTATTCCAACAACATTCACTTTCTCATCTACAGGTAAATCATGTGTAGCAACTTGCATCTCCCCTGCATATCTACCGTACAATTCATTATCAATTGTAATGCTGCCTTTCTTTCTTACAATTGTATGCATCGGCTGTAAAACCACTCTATTTCCTTCCCTTGATTCTACAGATCGAATAACATCACGAGCCGGATCTAGTCTATTTGTATGCACTTGCTCCACCACTTTTAATACTTCTTTATCAGTTATAAATGATTTGTAACGCAATGGAATAATCCCTCTACTCGCACTAGCTACTTCTTGCATACTTTCCAAACTTGCGCTTATATCTCCAATCAATACTTTATCAACACCACAATCTTGAACAAGTTCTAAGTACGCTTCAAGCGGGCGCATATTGCGATGTTTTTCTAACGTTGGTAACCCTTCATATAACGGACCACGTTTTTCCGCGTCTCCTGGAATAAATGCCATCGTTTTTATTCCGCACTCCTGTAAATATTGATTTTGTTTTTGTAAGAAGGACTTTGCTAGTCCTGTCTCTGGACGTGGGTAAAAATTATGCCATGCTTCTACATTCTCTACTCTTATATGTTCTGCAAGTAATTCTTTCCAAAATGAATTTGTAATCGTACTCGCATTTAAAGCTACTTTCATCTTATGAGATACGCTTGCAATTTCTTTTGGCGCAATGCCGTAATCCATTCTTAAACCGGTAATGCCCCAGTCCAATAGCTCTTCCACATTTTCATATGTTAGCCCTAAATGGTGTAACGATTTTGGAGAAACATCAACCATTAGCTCCATTTCATGTGCAAGAGCTTGTTTCCCTAATATTTGAATTAACTCTTTATACGTATTTGGATCATCTTCTGGAATGTGCAGTGATGTAAAAATAGATGTAAACCCATTTTCCTTCGCTACTTTTAACCACTCTTCTTGTTTCTCTACTCGTTCTTTTGAAAGATAAATGGAAACTCCGATCATATAAATCTCCCTTTCTATTAATAGAAAAAGAGAAAGGAATCCCTTTCTCTATATGTTTTCTGCCATTTCTTCTTTAAATCCGAAGAAATACGTAAAGATAAATCCGAAAGCATATGCAATTACTAAACCTAAGAAATAGAGTAAATATTTATTGTCAGCAATTAACGGAATTAAAGATAGCCCTGATACGCCAATTCCAAGAGAAGCTGTTTGCATAACTGCTTGGAATGCACCACCGACAGCCGCTCCTAAACAAGCAGTAATAAACGGTTTCCCAAGTGGTAATGTCACCCCGTATAATAACGGCTCACCAATTCCTAAAAAGCCAACTGGCAATCCACCTTTAATTACATTTCGAAGTCGTTTGTTTTTTGTTTTCACATAAATCGCAATTGCTGCGCCCACTTGGCCAGCACCAGCCATTGCGAGCACTGGTAATAAAGGTGTTACGTGTGTTTGATTAATAAATTCCATATGAATTGGTGTTAAACCGTGATGCAATCCGACCATAACGAGAGGTAAAAATGTTCCCGCAAGTACTGCGCCAGCAAATGCTCCGCCAATATTTAAAATAGCATTAATTCCGCTCGTAATACCATCTGATAAGAAACCTGCTAATGGCTGAATGGCTAACATCGTTACGATACTTACAACTAATACAGTAATGAGTGGTGTCACGATAATATCAACTGCGTTTGGCACTGCTTTTCGAACTTGTCTTTCCACTACAACCATAAGCCATGCTGCAAAAATAACTGCAAACAATCCGCCCCGTCCGGGCACTAACGCTTCACCAAACAATTTTACGTTTGCCATCGCCGGGTTGAAAATTAAAATACCAGCAATTGCCCCAAGAACCGTTGTCCCGCCAAATTCTTTCGCTGTATTCCAGCCGACTAAAATTCCTAAGAATGTAAAGATACCGCCGCCAATGAGTAGTAACATTTGTAACCACGTTGCATTTGGATCAGCACCAGCATTTTTCGCAAAGTTAGCAACCCCGTTTATAATTCCTGACGCAACAAGCCCCGGAATTAATGGGATGAAAATACTTCCTATTTTTCGTAAAAAGTTTTTCACCGGTGTATTATTTTTCTTCTTAATCTCTGATTTCATCTCTTGCCCAATATCTTCAAGGTGATGATCTGCTACCTCACCAATTCGTAGTCCTGTCAAACCTTCCATTTCAGCTGCTACTTTATTTACTGTTCCTGGACCAACGACAACTTGAAGCGTCTCATCTTCTATAACACCCATAACGCCTTCAACTTTTTTCAAAAGGTCCATATTTACTTTACTTTCATCATGAAGCGTTAAACGTAGTCTCGTCATACAATGAGCAATACTACGAATATTTTTTATTCCACCAAGTTGCTCCGAAATTTCCTTGGCCATTCTCTCTTCTTTCTTCATAATAGAATCCCCCTCCCTATTACTTTATAGTGCTTTCTTCACAAACCCTTTTGCGTATTTTAGTTTCTCCAGTGCTTCCCCATACTCACACTGCAACAACACCATAACAATGGCAGCTTTTACGTTACGTTCTGCCTTTTCATAATACTCTGCCGCTACTTCATAACTAGCGCCTGTTGCTTCCACAATAATTCGTTTTGACCGTTCTACTAACTTTTCATTTGTGGATTGAACATCTACCATTAAGTTTTTATATACTTTTCCTACACCAATCATCGAAGCTGTTGAAATCATATTCAGCACTAATTTTTGTGCTGTACCAGCTTTTAAACGCGTTGATCCTGTTAATATTTCTGCACCTGTTTCTACTTCCACATTTAAATTTGCATATTTACTTATTTCAGCATTTTTATTACAAGAAATACTCGCTGTACTCGCTCCTACGCTCTGTGCGTATTTCAAGCCGCCAATTACGTAAGGAGTTCTGCCACTGGCAGCAATTCCAATCACTGTATCTTTCTCATTTAATCCAATACTTTTTAAATCTTCTTCTGCTAACTCTTCGCGATCTTCGGCACCTTCCACCGCTTTAGTAAACGCTTTCAATCCACCTGCTATAAATCCTTGCACCATTTTATCATCCGTGCCAAATGTCGGCGGACATTCCACTGCATCTAGGATACCTAAACGACCACTCGTACCAGCACCAATGTAAATTAAGCGTCCCTCTTCTTCAAAAGATTTAATAACAGTCTGTACAACCTTTTCAATTTGTTCTATCTCTTTTTCAACTGCTAACGCAACAGTTCGATCTTCTTCATTCATACTTTGCAATACTTCTTTTATGCTCATTTCATCCAGATTCATTGTTTTCTCATTACGATGTTCTGTCGATAAATTTTCTAACATATTTCCACCCTCTTTGAAATTATATTTCACACTTTTATTATAACTTCAAGAAACTAAAAATCAATAATCCTTTCTTATTTTATGAAATAAAATTTCACAACATGACATATTTGTGTCAAAGATAATAAAAAAGATGAGTCTCCTCATCTTTTCTTCTACTTTAACTTCCGTAACCGCAACGCTTCTTCTCGCGTCTCTATAAATTGATCCAATACTTTATTACCAATTCGATTGAAAGTAATAACATATAAAGCATCGATCATATTCAATTGTGTCATTCTCGAAGCAATACTCGCAATACGATGATCTTGTTCTACATCTGGCATACAAAGGCGAATATCCGCTTCTTTATATAGGGGTGATGATTGATCTAATTTCGTAATTCCAATAACAGTTGCACCTTGTCTCTTTGCATACTGCGCCATTTCAAGCACATCTTTCGTTCGACCAGATGTTGAAATCGCAACAAATATATCACCTTCTTTTAAATTCGTCACAAGTGGCAACATCATATGAAAATCAGATAGCATCATCGCTGTAAATCCAAGCCGCGTAAATTTATAAGCCCCGTCCATTGCTGGCGTAGCTGATCCACCTACTCCGTAAAATATAATTTTGCCCGCATTGACAATACGATCCGCTGCTTTCTCAAGTTCCCTCTTATCTATTGCAGTAACACTCGCCTCAATTGCAGCTTTATTCACATAAGTAACTTTATTAAATAAATCATACGGTCCATCTTCTGTATTCATCACTGAAAAATCGTTAATATTATAATCAGCAATCGTTAATTCACGAACGAGTGCTATCTTAAATGCTTTAAAACTTCCGATTCCAATCGATTTACAAAAGCGAACGACACTCGCTTCACTTGCTCCTGCATTCGTTGACACTTCTTTCGTCGTTAAATTCGGTACAATCTCTGCATTCTCCATTATGTACATGGCAACCTTCTTCTCAGCTGGTGAAAATTGATCCATATTACTTTCAATTTTAAATAGTAATGTTGAAGCTTTCACTATTTAACCTCCACTTCTTACAGTTGCGTTCACTTATTTTCTCTTGCTTCAAGAAGGTAATAACCATCATCGCCAGGAGGATGAAACACATTTACAATGCGATTCCCTTTTTGATAAACAGTTCTTTCCCCCTCTGTCCACTTCTTTTCCCAACCGTTCATCCAAATCGCAACATCAGGTAAAAAAGCAGTATATTTCAGCTTCTGACCGTACTCACCATCTGCTTCTTCCGAAAAAATAGAAACCGGAAAATCTTTCACTTTTGATTCTTTCCATGCAGTAAATGGTATACATACTGCAATAAGTACGATTACACCGATAACCTTCTCCTTCGTAATCTTCACACTTCCCTCTCCTTGTCATATCACATACATAGATTTTACCATAATTACAAACCCTTCATGCTATATGATCATTGCTTTTGGGAATAAAAAAAGAGCTTACCTACATCAGATAAGCCCTTCCTGTCTATACAAAATATTTCTTCAAAAGTGGCGGTGTAATAATCGTCGTCAATATAACAACAATAACAATCGCTGTGAAATTTTCTTTCGCTAATAAATTCGCCGTAAGTCCATTTGCTGCGATGATAAGCGCTACTTCACCACGTGATACCATCCCCGCACCAATACTGATAGAAGATTGGCGATTAAATCCTGTCAGTCTTGCGCCTAAGCCGGATCCGATTAACTTTGTGAAAATCGCAACGAGAGTCATAATAATAATGAACCAAAGCTGACTTCCAATGCCTTGAAATGTAATTTCCATTCCGATACTTACGAAGAATACTGGAACAAATATTGCATAAGCAATCGGTTCAATTTTATGTTCCACTTCATGCTTATACTCTGTTTGAGAAATAGCAATTCCTGCTGCAAATGCTCCAATAATGCCTGCAATTCCCATCATTTCACTGTAATAAGAAAAAGAGAAACAAATAATAAGAGCCGCGCTAATTAACGCTTCTGTTACACGAAGCGGGACAAGCATTTTCATAATCCAAGGAACGACTTTCCAAGCAATAAAAACAATACTTACAAAGAAAATAATTTTCTTTACAATGACAAGTGTTATATTCACATCTTGCGTTCCTAAAAAACTCATTACAAATGCTAATAAAATAACGACAATGACATCATCAAATACGGCAGCACCTAAAATTGTTGTACTTTCTCTCGTATTCATTTTTCCTAGATCACGTAGCGTCTGCACCGTAATACTAACCGATGTTGCGCAAAGTAATAACCCTAAAAAAATGGCATGGGATTGTATTAATCCAAACAGCAATCCTGTTACATAACCACCGATGAAAGGAAAAATAATTCCACCGGCCGCTACTGCAAACGACGATTTCAAATTCCGATTTAACTCTTCTAAATCTGTTTCAAGTCCCGCCATAAACATAAGTAACAAAACACCAATCTCACTCAATTCATCAATCAGTTCAGAACTATTAATAATACCAAGTACAGCCGGACCGATAATAATACCGACAATTAACTTACCAAGTACAGAAGGCTGACCAAGTCTTACACTAATGTCACCAGCTAATTTCGTACAAAGTAAAATGACGACAAGTTCAAAATAAAATAACATAGCATCTGCTCCTACTTTAACTTTAATCAGTGGGTCGTTAACCCCCGTCCATTTCTGCAAGTAGTTTCCCCTATTGATCCGCATTTTATTTGTCATATTTTTATTTGACAAAATATTCTGAATTATATTAAGATTAATCCAGCAATTTTAAAAAACTACATACCATAACTGCACCTCCACTTCCTTACTTACTCTTTTTTAATGGACTCATACTATAGTCGCAGTTATGGAAATGAAAAAACGGGGGGAGAGTCCAAAGTGAAGTCATTATTACGAAAAAAAGCGCTTAGTACTGAATCACCAAAGCAGCTAGCTAGAACATTAACTGCACTCGATTTAACATTTTTAGGAATCGGCGCCGTAATTGGGACAGGGATCTTTGTATTAACAGGTATTGTTGCAGCAAAACATTCTGGTCCTGGTATTATGCTATCATTCCTTATTGCTGCATTTACTTGTGCTTGTGTAGCCTTTTGTTACGCTGAATTTGCTTCTTCTATTCCTGTCTCAGGAAGTGTGTATACTTACGCATACATGACAGTCGGAGAAGTCGTCGCCTTCATCGTCGGATGGTGTTTAATGCTCGAATATTTACTTGCCGTTGCAGCAGTAGCTGTCGGTTGGTCTGGTTATTTGCAATCATTACTACAAGGGTTCAATATACACCTGCCCGCCATAATCGCCTCGGCCCCCGGCGTAGGAAAAGGTGGTCTCATCGATTTACCTGCTGTCTGTATTTTACTTCTTATTACGGGCCTTTTAAGTTTTGGTATACGCGAAAGCGCACGCATTAATAATATTATGGTTCTTATTAAGTTAGCCGTTATTATCGCCTTTATCGTAGCAGGTGCAAAATATGTAAAACCTGAAAACTGGACACCGTTCATCCCATTCGGATACGACGGTATTATTACTGGGGCTGCCACTGTGTTCTTCGCCTTCTTAGGATTTGATGCAATCGCAACAGCTGCAGAAGAAACGAAAAAACCGCAGCGTGACTTACCAATTGGTATTATCGGTTCTCTTCTTATTTGTACTGTTTTATATATGATCGTATCTTTCGTTTTAACAGGTATGGTTCCTTATACGCAATTAGACGTTTCTGATCCAGTTGCATTTGCATTGCATTTCGTTGGTGAGGATACAATTGCAGGACTACTCGCTGTTGGAGCGATGACTGGAATGACAACCGTTCTCTTAGTCGTTATGTATGGACAAGTTCGCGTTTCGTATGCGATGAGCCGTGACGGTTTACTTCCAAAAGCGTTAGCACGTGTAAATAAAAAAGTAAAAATCCCTTTATTAAATACGTGGATTACTGGCGTTGTTGCTGCTTTATTAGCAGGCCTTTTAGACTTACATTTGCTAGCGAATTTAGTAAACATCGGTACGTTAACAGCCTTTACATTCGTTTGCTGCGCAGTACTTATTTTACGAAAAACACACCCTGATTTAAAACGTGGATTCCGTACACCTTTCGTACCTGTATTACCAGTTGTCGCGATTCTTTGCTGCTTATATTTAATGATCAATTTGTCTAAAACAACATGGATTAGCTTTGCAGTTTGGCTTATAGTCGGCTTATGCTTCTATTTCTTCTACTCTAGGAAACATAGTCATTTAGCTATTGAAAAAACAAATGATGAAAAGAAAAAAGCATAACAAAATAGCTCGCCGTTTTAGCGGCGAGCTATCTTTCTGTACTATTATATTTTTTCGTCAACGATTGTAAAATGAAAAATATGCCGATGCAAGCTGTAAACCATGCCCAATTTCCTATTGGCGTTGCGTATTTCACAATTCCAATACCTACAAGCAATAGGAAAATAATCACCTGATATATGAGCTTCCACTTTTGCATATATTCCCTCCTTTACTTCGTTCCCTTCTTTTTATTCTTCCAGGCATTTAAACTATCAAAGAAGAAATTAATAAATAACGTGCCTAAACCCGCTAATAAAAACGTCATTAAAAATAAAACCCATATACTTTTTTCTTTTAAGAAATAATATCCTACAAGGAGCACAACCGCGATCCATACATATTCAAGAATTCTTTTTAGCTTTTTCTGTTCCAAATTATTCGCTCCTTCATTCTATGCTATTTTTAGTATAACAAAAAAGAAGCCTATCATGATAAGCTTCTTTTCTTCTCTCTTACTTGTTTATGCTTTTTTCAACGAGTGAAATTGCATATTCCATCGTACGATTCATTGTTTCTACCTGTGTATCTTTTACTTTTACATCTTTCACTACAGCTTCGGCCACTGTAATTTTTTGACTCAGTGCTTTCACTGAACCGTCCGTTACATTTGCATCTTGCGCTTTTTTCACTACTACTTTTGCAGATTCAATATTGATTTGTAATTTTTCTTTCGGTGTTTTCGGTTGTTCTACTACTTTAGATTGTACAAATGTTACATTAGCTGTTTTTAATTCGTTATATGTTTGAACGATTTGCTCTCCCGTGCTCCCTACATTTTCAAACACTTGTTTTGCATTATTATAGCTTTTCTCTAGTTCTTGAAATGCTTCCTTTGAATATTGACCTGGCTTATCACCAAACTCATACGTACCAGCTAACACTTCTTTCCCTTTTCCAAGCTCTTCATATAACGCGTTCACTTGCTCTAATTTCGTACGGTTAGAAAACTCATTGTACGCTGCTAATACTTCTGAAGAACTTAACGCTTTACTATATAATTTCGCAAGCGCGATTTGTCCATTTAACGGAATGCCACCATTTCCATTGCTATCAGGATCCGCTCCAAGTGCAAATGGTACATTTGGATGATACACTTTCCCTGTAGCTGGTTGGCTATTTACTTTTTTACCATCGACATAAATAGCTACTTCACTTCCGTTATACGTTCCTGTTAAATGATACGTTTTGTTCGCTTCTAATTGAACTCCAACACGTTTATAGCTGCCACCAATGTGAGCCCATAATTCAACATATCCACTTCCTGTAGACTCAAATCCAATTCCGCCGCTCTCTGTATTTTGCAAAATACCTTGGCCACGGATTTGATTCATTGAAAATACCGTTTCTAACGTAAATGTATTTGCTACTTTCTCTTTTTGTGCTGCTGAAAATGGAAGGTATCCAAATGTATTAGATTGTCCGTTTAACTTCATAACATTCTTTTTCAATGCTTTATCATATTCAATAGTCACATTGCCCTTCACATCACCTTTTGTACCAAATGGTGAATTGTCTTTAAATGTACCATCTGCAAAATTCACATCGAAAACATCAGCCTTTGGCACTTTTACATTCGGATCAATATCATCTTTTTTCGTAGTAATTTCTGCCGTTAAAGGCTGCGCACTTTCATTACCAAACGAATCAATTGCAACAACTTCAAGTGTATATATTTTCCCGCCATCTAACCCTGCCAGTGTAAACGTAAGATCTTTCGGCACTGGATCACGATAAAACTCTGAGAATGCTAACAATTTATTTTTCATTTCACCCGTTTGCTTATCTCTAGCCTGCACACGGTAAGAGTGAACAAGGAGGTTGTCCAACGCTTGTGGGAATGTTACTGTTGCCGCATTTTCTGTTACATTTGATACAGCAAGCTTTACATCCTTAGCAAAGTATGGCTTTTCTTTATCACGATCTTCTACATGTGTAAATGTTTCTTTCTTTGCTGGTAATTTAATTTTCCAAGGCTCGCCTGTCCAAGAATTCGTATGGAAATCACGACGATTAATCGTTACTTCTTTATCATCTACTTCTACTAATAAACCTTGGCTTAACGTACTAGCTCCTGGCGGGATATTCCCTTGTACTTTACCACCTTCAACTTCCATATAACTTACTGAAGATGTACCAACTGATGTAAAGTCTTTTTGATGTATCGATCTCGGATCATCTAATGGATAATGTGAATGACCTGAAAACGTAATAACTTGTGGGTATTCTTTTAATACTGCATTAATTTTTGCGCTATCTTGTGTTCCCCATTCATGACTACCGTATACTGTCTCTTTAATGTGTTGATGTAAAAATACAAAAATCGGTTTTTCTGGATCATCTTTTTGCGCTTTTGCCATTTCTTCTTTTAACCAATTAATTTGCTTGTCCGAATAATAGCCATGAGTTGTTCCATTCTCTGGAGACATAACAAGGAAGTGATAACCTTTTACCACTTTATGATAATAAATTGATTCCATACCTGTTTTTTCTAAGAAACGCTTCTGTGCGCCCTCTACAGATAAACCGTTCCAATAATCATGGTTACCAAGAGAATTCATTCTCACGGCATCTTTATTTGCATTTTCATTATACACTTGCATGAAACGATCATATTGCTGCACTGATCCTGTATCTGTGAAATCACCTACAATAACAAATGCATCTTGC
The DNA here is from genome assembly GCF_039134555.1 of Bacillus sp. BR3(2024). NCBI lineage: Bacteria > Bacillati > Bacillota > Bacilli > Caryophanales > Bacillaceae > Bacillus > Bacillus sp. BR3(2024). The sequence goes on along the minus strand of NZ_CP152433.1, from coordinate 820,557 downwards.
TTTGGTGCTAGTGTATTAAACTGTTCAATCGCTCTTTTCCAGCGAAACGTATCATCTGTTCCACTGTTTTTAATATGCACATCACTTACAACTGGAAAAACTATCTTCTTCTCACTTGATGCCTTTTCTTGCTTTTTCTCTTCCGCCTTGACTGATGTACTCCATGGAAATGATACGAATGCTAATACAAAAAACATTAATAATCCAATAAGGCCTTTTACTTTTCTTAAAGCATTTCTGTCCACGTGAATCCTCCTCATAATAATTGATTCATTACAAGGGCTATTTTATCTAATACATGTTAATGTCGTTTAAATAACAAATGAACTTTATTAGATTTTTGTAAATATACAGTTAATTAGAAATTAAGTCCAACATTACTCGTACTATTGTATACAACCACCTTTTGTCTAAAAGAGTCTGATCATTCTTTTCCTATGACTATTCACATATAATCTTTTCTATAACACTAATGATAAGTTAAGGTTTAAGCCTATTAGACAATCTTAATTTTTAATATTTCCTTCTTTTTTTAACACATCGGCCATGCTTTTACATTTAATAGTAATAAAAGACAACTTAAAAGGAGGGGTTGTATTGAAGAATAAAAAAAATATCGGCTGTTTCGCTCCTTTATCTATTATTTGTCCAGACCCTTGTCCACCGCCCCCTCCTCCAAATCCAAATTGCGAGCGAGTAACAAATGAATTTGCAGGGAATTTCCTCATAACTAATAACACCATCTCCTCTGCCAAAGATGCATCACAATTAATGATACTATGGCAAAGTGATGGGATACTACTTATATCAGGTACTGTCTCGGTTTACAATAGTACTAGCAGCAACGAAGCAATTACAATTCAAATCGTTGGAACAGTAACCAATATTTTCACTGTGTTTCCTGGTAATACAATATCGTACACAGGAAAAGACCTACAGTCGATCAATATTATCAATATAACAAGTAATCCTTCACTATATTTAGAAGGCAAGTACTGTTGCGAATTTACATGTTGCTTATAGAATACCAATTTCATTATTTCCTTAATATAAAAAGCATACCGTTCACGGTATGCTTTTTATGAGATTGGATAACGTACTGTAATACAAAACTCTCCTTGATTAACAGTCGTTCCTGTCGTAGTAATTCGGACAGTAGTAAAATATCGGACAGTGAAAGTACCACTACTTTGTGGTTGTACAGTAATTGTATCAACCACTGTTGCACCTACTAAAAAATCAACTGTAATCGGGTTGGCACCTACATCATACTTCACGTAACCTGAACCATATACTTCTTGCGTGATATTATTTGTATATACAATTTGAGTACCAGCACCTGTAATAGACCAGTCTGTACATACTTGGTCTTGCACAAGTGTTTTATTAGAACAACAAGACAAACTGGAACTTCTCATTCCCATTTCGATCCTCTCCTATTCTGCTATGAAAGTGGATAACGTGTTGTAATACAAAATTCTCCCTGATACGTTCCAGCAGGTGTTGCAGGTAACACAACTTGTATACTATCAAAGCGGCGATACGTAAAAGCAATACTCGTTCCTGGGTTTAATGTTTGTGTATCAATTGTACCCCCAGCAGAATCAAGTACCTCTACAGTAATTGGGCCTGGTCCAACATCATATTTAACAAAACCAGTACCAATTACGTTTTGGTTAATATTATTTGTATAGAGAACATTATCAATTGCTGTTGCAACTACAGTAGCAGACCACGGACTACACACTTTATCTTGCACATAATTTTTATCTGGACAACAAGTTAATGCTGACCCTGAGCACTCACAAGACATAGTTGTTTCCCCTCTCTCTTTTATATTCCCTATATGTGTATGTCCCCCAGAGTCTTTTGCCTGTACTATTCATCTATTTTCAAAAAATATTCATGTGACTAGATAGATTCTGTTTTGTTTCTTTTTTTCATATATTTATAGACAAAGATACTAGCAACGATAAGAATAACGCCTCCTAATATCGGTAACATATATTGCCCAACAACATCCGCTGCTTTTTCCCAATGTGGACCTAATTTCATTCCAAAATAAACATACAAAGTCGTTAACGGGAACATTGCTACAAATGTATATATGCTAAATTTCCATATGTTCATTTTCGCCATACCACATGGAACAGAAATAAGCGTTCGAACTCCTGGCACAAAGCGTCCAACAAATGCTACAACCGGTCCATATTTCTCAAAGAAATCATCTGCTTTTTGAATTTGTTCTTCTTTAATGAAGAAGTATTTCCCGTATTTTATTAATAGAGGACGACCACCGTAATAACCGAGTGCATATAACGTTAAAGGTCCTGTCGTTCCGCCGAGGGTTCCGGCTAATACAGCAAGCCAAAAATTCATATCTCCCTCGTACACCCAATAACCAACCATGGGCAAAACTACTTCTGCTGGAATAAATTCAAACGTTAATGCTAACACAACTCCAAAATAAGAAAATTGCTTTAAAAACTCGATTATATCTAAAATAATTTGCTCCATATTTTCTACCCCAACTCCTATCCTACGTTTACGTTATGCTTTTCTTGTAATTGAACTGGCCCCATTTTTACAATTCGGTTCAAAATAAATAATACAATTCCAATATCATCTAAAATACCGATAAACGGTAAGAAGTCTGGAATTAAATCGAGCGGCATCGCAACATAACCAACTAAAAACGCAATAGATAAAATTTTCTTCTTTATTGAAACCTCTTTTGAAGTGAAAAAGTCAAATAGGAATGGAACAAATCGGCGAACATGAAATACAACTCTTAATCTACTAATAAGTTTTTTCATTTTTATATCTCCTCTCTTTGTATACAAAAAGGCCCCTACCAAACATGGTAAGGGTCCTAAAAAAGACAATAAGGGGCCTTTACCATTGCTGGTAAAGGTCTCACTAACAACGAAACGTTGCCAATAAAGCCGAGGGTTTCTCCCTGTAATGACGACTTTACTGTAATAAGTTACTCCCCTTTATATACACAATTTTATACAATCACATTAAAATATTTTGGAGGGCTTGTCAATATATTTTATATCCCACATCCTCCTGCTTAACATTCCGTAAAAACAAAAAACGTATAGGAAATTTCTTACTATCTCATAATATACATAATCATTTTTGAATGAAAGGAGAGGCTTCATTTGCATACCGTATGGAAAGGTGCCCTTTCACTTGGACTATTAAATATAGGAATCAAACTATACAGTGCCGTAGAAGAAAACGATATAAAGTTTTTAAGTCTTCATAAAGAATGCTTAACACCTATTAAATATAAAAAATTTGCTCCTGATTGTACGGATGAAGAAATTGATGATAAAGATATTGTAAAAGCCTATGAATACGCACCTCATAAGTACATTATTATGGATGAAAAAGAATTAGCTGAGTTGCAAAAAGCTCACGAACCAAGATCTATTCGTATTATATCTTTTATCCAAAATAACGAAATTGATTCTGTTCTCTACGATCGTTCTTATTTTATAGGCCCTACCTCAGGACATGAAAAATCATATTTATTATTAAAAGAAGCACTTGAACGTACGAATAAACTTGGTCTTATCCATATTTCCATTAGAAAAAAACAACATTTAGCTATTATCCGTAACTTTGAAGATGGGCTTATATTACAAACTATTCACTACCCTAATGAAATTCGCGATATAACAAATACACCTAACTTACCAAGTAACGAAAATTATCCGATTCAAAAACAAGAACTCACAGCAGCAATCAATTTAATCCACCATCTTACAAATCCTTTTGAACAAGAGATGTATACAGATGAGTATAAAGAAGCCCTTACCGAACTAATCGAAAACAAAATTGAACAACAGGAAAAAACCGAAACAATCTCTCCAACTCCAAACATCATCAATATTATGGAGACATTACAGGCAAGTATTGAACAAGCAAAAATAAAAAGAGAAAATAAAGCAGAAAAAGAGGCCAAATAAAATTGACCTCTTTTTTCTTTAAAGCGGATTACATTTTGGCATCTCAAGTCCAGACGATTGTGCTAATTTTAATAAGTAATAACATTCTTCTCTTGCCATATGATCCGCCATTCTAGCAGATAATGCACTTAATATTTCATTCGATAACTCCAGCTCTTCGACCTCATGGAGAAAATGCGAAAATAATTTTAACTCAAGTGAAACATCTTTTGTAAACTTCTTTAATGCAGGAAAATGATGAAGCTCTGTCCGTAAATACCCCGTCATTTCAACTGCCTTTAAATAAAATTGTTCAAAGTGCTTCGTAAATTCTTCGCTTTTCTCTTTTAATCTTTTTTCAACAAGATCTAATCCACCAGAAATAGACCCTGCATGGCCAGCCGCATCCGTTAACCAAACGAGATGATAATGTAATTCATGAAAAACAGGCGGAACTTCACCTTTATTTAAAAATTCTAACACAGTTATATACTCTTCTACTTCGTTTACCATATGATTGATGAAAGTTGGCGTAAAATGAATAGTGATTTTTCCCTCGAGTTGTTTCTGTATAATACTTAATTTAAACGTTCGTATTTCCTTTGCGGCTCGTTCTGCCTCTTTTGAAAACGCAATGAGATTCACATTACGAACTTTATTTAACAGATTCGTAAATGTTTCAACAAAATAAGTGGCCTTTTTTATATCCTCTTTTTCCTTCGGAGCTAATGCATCAAGTAAAAATTGCGAATGATCAGTAAGCACCTTTAGCCAAAATTGATGCTCAAACAATGCACTTTCTTCATAATTCCTCTCCACTAAATCCCCTCCGTTTATTCGTCCTTCTCTATCACTTGAATTTTATATCCATCTGGGTCTTGTACTACAATACTCTTCTCACTTTTGTTTTCTGTATATGCAATTTTATAAAACACTAACCTCTTCTTTAAGTTCTCTATGTTAGAAATTGAAAACATTAGTACATCAACCGAATCCGTAACACTCTTCTCACGCCCACCCAAACTACGATTCATTACAAAACTAACTCTCATTGAATCAGCATCATACCAAACCCCTGTTACATCTAATTGGGGTCTTTCTAAACTAGGCTTGATTCCTAAAATCCCTTCATAAAAATACAAAGTTTCCTTTAAGTTTTTCACTTCCAATACAATGAATTGTTTCACATTCTCCACATTCATTCCCCCCGTACCTATTACTTTTTTATATGTGTCATAAAGGCCTATTATGTCTGAATACAATACGTAGTGATGAAGAATATAGGGAGGTTTATTAATGGATAAATATATGAAATCATATGTGCCATATCATAGTCCTCAAGATCCTTGTCCTCCTATTGGTAAAAAATATTACTCTACCCCTCCTAATTTATATTTAGGTTTTCAACCGCCAAATTTACCACAATTCTCACCGAAAGAAGCACTACAAAAAGGAACCTTATGGCCTATCTTTTATGATTATTACGAAAATCCTTATAAAAAAGGGCGGTGACTACTGACGTGAACCAGCCACTACCAGAAGAGTATTATCGACTTTTAGAGAATCTCCAAGAATTAGACTTTGTATTAGTTGAACTAACCCTTTACTTAGACACCCACCCAGACGATACAGCAGCTATTAACCAATTTAATGATTTTTCCTATAAACGAAGAGTATTAAAACAACAGATGGAAGAAAAATATGGACCGCTTCAACAGTATGGAAATAGCTATTCTAATGCCCCTTGGGAATGGAGCAAAGGTCCTTGGCCATGGCAAATATAAAGGAGAGAAACTATGTGGATTTATGAAAAAAAATTACAATACCCTGTTAAAGTAGGAACTTGTAATCCAGCACTTGCAAAATTATTAATTGAGCAATACGGTGGTGCAGATGGAGAATTAGCTGCTGCACTACGTTACTTAAATCAGCGTTATACAATCCCGGATAAAGTCATTGGCCTCCTTACCGATATTGGTACAGAAGAATTTGCGCATCTTGAAATGATTGCTACGATGGTTTATAAGCTGACAAAAGATGCGACTCCTGAACAGATGAAGGCAGCTGGTCTCGACCCTCATTACGTCGATCATGACAGCGCACTTCATTACCATAACGCAGCTGGTGTTCCATTTACTGCAACCTATATACAAGCTAAAGGTGATCCAATTGCCGACCTATACGAAGATATTGCGGCTGAAGAAAAAGCGCGTGCCACATATCAATGGCTTATCAACCAATCTGACGATCCCGACATAAATGACAGTTTACGCTTTTTACGCGAACGAGAAATTGTCCATTCACAACGTTTCCGAGAAGCGGTTGAAATTTTAAAAGAAGAACGCGATAGAAAAATATATTTTTAATACACGTATCCTAGCGATATGTGTTTTTTTTACGTTAAAAGTTAAATCCTTCCTATTAAACATACAAATAGTATATTTATTCGATTTAATGCATTATTTTTTAATTTTTTCAAAATTCCCTATTGCTTTCTAGTCATCAGACCTTTAAAATAATAACAGTTACTCGACAAATTATTTGAATTTTCGACAAAAATACTCATTAGGAGGATTTTCTTTATATGCGTACAACTTTGAAACCAGCGCAAATACTTTCGATTAGTTTATTACTCTTCGCAGTTTTCTTCGGTGCTGGTAATATGATTTTCCCGCCCCTTCTTGGCCTTTCTTCCGGAGAAAATATGTGGGTTTCCATTACAGGGTTTATTATTACAGACGTCGGTTTATCTTTACTTGCTATCGTTGCTGTTGCCCTTGCTGGTGGTAGTTTTAACACTTTAGCGAGCCGTGTTCATCCAAAATTCGCAGCAGTATTCGCTATCATTATTTATCTTTCAATCGGCCCACTATTTGTTATTCCACGAACTGGATCTGTATCTTATGAAATTGGGATTGCACCACTTTTCCCAGATCAATGGTATTCTATGTTAGTTTTTAGTGCGATTTTCTTTACAGTCGTTTACTTCTTATCATTAAATCCATCCAAGCTAGTAGATCATATCGGTAAAATATTAACGCCAATTTTACTTGTAATTATTGCAATTATGGCAACAAAAGCGATTCTTTCACCAGGAACGTTTGCAGAGCCTATCGGTGACTATAAAGACATCCCGTTTTTCAAAGGATTTCTTGAAGGATTTTTAACGTTAGATGCAATTGGCGCTCTCGTACTATCAACAATTGTTGTAAATGCAATTCGTCAAAACGGTATACAAGAGAAGAAATCTATCGCGAAATATACAATCATTTGCGGAAGTATCGCTGCTCTATTCTTAACAATTGTTTACTTCTTACTCGGTTATATCGGAGCTTCAAACGGAAACTTGGGACAATTCGAGAACGGTGGTCAACTATTAGCAACTGTTATGTACCAATTCTTTGGGACAAGCGGTAATGTTTTATTAAGTATCGCCATTATCTTCGCTTGTTTAACAACAGCAATTGGTGTTGTAAGTGCATTCGCCAACTATTTCGCAACAGTATTAACAAATGTTTCTTACAAAAAGCTCGTACTATACGTTTGTATCTTTAGTTTCGTTATTTCAAACTTAGGATTAAGCTTATTAATTAAAATCACACTACCTGTATTAATTATTTTGTACCCAATTACAATCATTTTAATTTTCGTATCATTTATCGATAAATATACGAAACGTAAACCTTCTGTCTACATCGGAGCAATGATCGCAGCATTCATTATTAGCTGTATTCATGCACTTGATAATGTGGGAATGATACCAAGTTTTATCGCTAATATCGTACACACGATTCCTTTTTATAACTTAGGAATCGGCTGGATCGTTCCAGCAATAATTGGTGGTATAATCGGATACTTTATTCCGCAAACAGAAGCTGAAGGTGAAGTTTCTGCAAAGTAAAAAGAAGCAAGCATGAAATCCATGCTTGCTTCTTTTTCTCTTCACATCGTATGTTTAAACGTAAACAACTCTTCCTTTGACTGTACAGCAGATTGTTCCTCTTCTACAACTTCCTTCTTTATCTCTCCCCCTAATCGAACTTTCAACATCGCCTCTTCTAGACTTTTTACAATCATATTTCCTGAAAAAATGGTAAGCCCGAAAAATGTAATTGGGACGAGAGGAATCCATGGATGCACTGTTAAAGATCTAAAATAGACTCCAATTAGCCCTGACCATTCATGTGTGTAAGATTCTATTTCTTCTATCGGTCCTAAAAACTTAACCGTTCCGCCAAAGAATATTTCTAGTAACCCTAAGTGCAGTAAAATAGTAAGAGTCTGCGTAAACTGCTGAAAAAATACAAGTATAAACGTCATATAAAGGTGCGGGAAAAGATGCTTTATAACAATATGTCTTCTCGATCCACCTAATATGCGTGCGGCATCAACAAATTCCTCCGTTCGCAATTTACGAACTTCCTTCGCAACATACAGTGCAATAACTGGCATTACAAGCATTACAAGTAAGACAACTTGAAACGAAGCCCTTTCAAAAAAGGTTGTTGTTTCCTCCCCGCTTCCAAATGCATTTGCAGATTGAAGAAAAAAATACGCAATCATAACTGTCGGAATAACTGTAAAACTATCAAAGAAAGCCTCAATTTTTGAAAATCCTCTTTTTATATACGTTCCGAGTACGACACCGAAAAACACACCTATTACCATTCTAAGTGCCGCAATTAAAATAGATATACCAATCGTCCACTTCGCGCCTTCAATAACTAAATGTAAAAGGTCGTATCCTTTCCGATCTGTCCCGAGTAAAAATTGGAATGAAGGTGAAAACGGTGGCACTTGTGGATTTTCATCCGCATCATATTGCAATGTAACTTGTCTAATATGTCCATCATTCCATAACGTATTTCCGATGCTCAAAAGAACTAATAGGAGAAGAAACCCAATGCTTATCCAAAATCTTTTATCACGTTTTATATACGTCCACATATTATAATCTCTCCTTCATCGCAGCCGGAATGAGATAATGAAACAATTTAAATAAAATAAAAATCGGAATATATATAAGAAGCACACTAACGATGAAAACCTCAACTCTAATACCAAAATAAGATTTCAAAAACATAAAAATACCACCCGTATTAAAAATCCATTCTATAATATATAAATTAGATAACATAAAAAAGATATTCGTTTTCGCAAAGAATAATGTACTAAGCAACACATTTCGTAAAATATGACGATTTAAAATATGAAAGCGCCCCAGCCCTTTCGCCTTAGCAAATAGTACATAATCTTTTTCTAGTTCATTTTCAAAACGAAGCACGACCATTTTTACAAACATAATCGTAGTCGGGATGCTCAAACAAAGTATCGGCAATCCTCTAATTGACTCGCCTCCAATTGAAGCAATTTGAAAAGGTAAAAAACCTGTTTGTTTAAAAAACCATATAACTAAAATTTGTGATACTAAAATAAGAAGGATATCTGGAATAGATTCTAGGAAGATAAGAAATGATTTAATTCGATGTTGTATACGCGGTGAACTACTCATAATTACATAAACAATACAAAATGCTACAAATAATGAAATAAAAAAAGCAGCTAAAAAAATAATAATCGTTTCTTTATAATGGACGAACAGCTGCGGAAATAAAAATTTACCTTTCACATATTGCAAATTGGAAATATCCATTAAGTTCACAAACACTTCTTTTAAACTCTGTATGTACTTTGATACATCCAGCTTAAATCCATAAAACAATTTCGGCAGAGCCCCTAACATAATAATCCCCAAAATCGAAATAATAAATTGAATTGTCACTTCCATCCCATTCAGAAAAACTTTTTTGACCACGTTTTCCCTTCTCTCTCTTTATATTTTACTCTCTAATTTTATTCTTAATTTTCTGAATTGTAAATATTCAATCACAAAAAATCACTAGGTTATGATCCTAGTGATTCTTTATGCGCATGCCTTTCTCTTTTTGCAAACGGCATATACAAAATAAAACACCCAATAAGCGCTGCGAGTTCTAATGAAATAATATAGTAAGGATGCGGTCCTAACATATCGAGTAATGAAGCTGTTTCTGGCTTATGAGCTAAAAACATATAATTACCGCCTGTTTTATAATTCACAAACGAAACAAGCGGAATCAATATGTTTAAAAATATCATCGTACGCTTAATAGATTGCAAGGTCGGTCTATAGCCTTCCACCCAAGTCATAAAGAGTGGTGCCCAAATGAGCAATATATGCGCGATAAAATATTCAATGAAACGAAAATGCGGAAAAGCATACTGCAAGTTTGGCGTTAAAATAGCTTGTGATGCACCAATAATTCCCGTGAAAAATACAATCTCATATATGCGGTAACTTTTCGTTACGATCATAATCGACGCTAATAATAAACTAATCGTACATAATTCAAACGGTAATGAAGTAGCTAGCTCAAAAATCCCCGCTTTCCACTCCCACATATGAAGCCCAATTTCACTACCTATAAATAAAAATGCAATTGCATATCGAACCGTTATATTCCACTCACTTTGACGTAATACATCTTGGTATTGATACAGAAAAAATATCCCCACCAACATAATAAATAATATAAGGGCATGTTGCCTTGAGTATGGAATAAATGGTTTTAATGGGTGTGCGCTAAAATAAGCTTCCATCTTCCTTCCTCCTTTCCTCCATACAATATTATTGTAAGAAAGAAACGACGAGTCAATTCATTTGCTTACACTAGGACAACCTCTACCTTACATTTACATATTCATACCTTACAAAACTGTAAGGTTATTGTAAGCTAAAACGATTTGTCAGATTCTTTACCTCTTCTATACTTAATGTAGATACTAAAACGAACGAAAAGGTGATAAATAGATGAAGAAGAAAAATAAAGTGTTAATTACTAGTGTAGTAGCAATCGGAATTGCAGCTGGATCATACTTTGCATTTGCTGGTGGCGGTTCAGATGTAGCAATGGCATATAGCGGATATAAAGTAACCGAAAAACAAATCCAAAACGCGCAAAAATTTGGTGGCGAAGTTATTCCAAATGGAATTGAAACTATTTCATTCGATCCAACAAAAGGAACATATGAATTAGCTGTGAAAAAAGGCGATGAAGTGAAAAAAGGTCAGCTTCTATTTAAATACAATGATCCGACTGCGAAACAAGGTGTAACAGAAGCAGAAATGCAAAAGAAAATCGCACAAAAAGAAGTAACGTTGCTCCAAAAACAAATTGATGTAGCGAAACAAAAATTACAAAAAGATAAAAATTCAGGCCTTCCTGCTGAAGCATTAAAAGCATCAGAAGCCGAAGTTGGGCAATTAGAATCACAAATTGAAATGAAAAAGTTTGAAGTTGAAAAAGCTGATGAAATGATTAAAGCAGCAAAAGAGAAAGTAAACAATCTTTCTGTAACAAGTCCTGCTGATGGCGTAATTGATGATATCGTAAAAACTGCTGACGAAAAAACAGGTATGAGCGGAATTACTCTTCGTCACGCTGGTCAATTTAAAGTAAAAGGTCAAATTTCTGAATATGAGCTTGCTAGTATGAAAGTTGGGCAAGAAGTAACTGTTTCGTCAAAAACTGTCGCTGGTAAGACTTGGACAGGAAAAGTAACAGAAATCGGTTCTACACCATTAAAGAGCATGGATGAAAATAAAACTGTTTCTAACTATCAATTCACTGTCACATTAGATAATAGTGACGAATTACAAAACGGCTTCCACGTTTACGTAACAAGTAAATCTGGCGAAGCAACTGGTACAATTGTTCCGAAAAGCAGTATCGTGAAAAAAGGTGACAAAAATGTTGTCTTCGTTGTAAAAGACGGTAAGGCGAAAGAACAAGCAGTTACTGTTGAATTCGAGACTGATAGCGAAGCAAAAGTTTCTGGAGTGAAAAAAGGAGAGGAAATTATCTCTAAACCTGAAAAAGACTTAAAAGATGGTATGGAGGTTGTCGCCCAGTGATTAACTTAAAAGGCATCACGAAATCCTTCCAAAATGGTGCAGAGTCCGTTCAAATATTACACGGAATTGACGTAACACTGAACCAAGGAGAATTCACTTCAATTATGGGACCTTCTGGTTCTGGTAAATCAACATTAATGAACATTATCGGTTGCTTAGATAAACCGACGACAGGTACGTACGAACTAGCCGGTCAAAATATTTCAAACATGACTGAAACAGAACTTGCACACGTACGTAATAAAGAGATCGGATTCGTATTCCAAAACTTCATGTTATTACCGAGACTTACAGCGCTTCAAAATGTAGAACTACCTCTTATTTACGCTGGAGTCGATAAAAAAGAAAGACGCGAGCGCTCATTAGCCGCTTTAACAAAAGTCGGTTTAGCTGATCGCGCTACTCACTTACCGAACGAATTATCCGGTGGTCAAAAGCAACGTGTCGCCGTTGCCCGCGCAATCGTAAATAACCCGAAATTCATTTTAGCCGATGAACCGACGGGAGCACTTGATACGAAAACAAGTACACAAATTATGGACCTCTTTTACGAATTAAATAAACAAGGCTCAACAATCATTATGATTACCCATGACCGTGAAATCGGGGAAGCTGCAGCACGTCAAATTGTAATTCGTGACGGAAATATCGTCCAAGATTGGAGAGGTTAATTTTGAATACGAGTGAAAATATACGCATGGCCCTTTCCTCTATCTTTGCTCATAAGATGCGTTCTATATTAACGATGCTAGGTATTATTATTGGGGTTAGTGCCATCATTACTATTATCTCGATTGGGGATGGAACAAACGCAAAGTTCCGCGAACAAATCGGGAATGAAAAAAAAGATCAGTTTTCTGTAAATTATAAGACAGAAGATTACTCAGATATGGACGGCAAAATTTCCTCAAGCATGTATGAAAGTATATCCAAAATTTCTGGTGTGCAAGAAGTTTATCCAGATGTAAAAGGAAAAGAAAAAGTATATGCAGGAAAAAAAGAATTAGATCTTGATATTACCGGTGCAAAAGGTGATTATTTTGAAGATACATCTAAATTCAAACTTGAGCACGGCAGATTTTTAACAGCAGCTGATTTAGACAGACCTGAACACACAATTGTATTAAATACAGATGCTTTTGATAAATTATATTCTTCATGGGAACCAAACTTATATGTAGATATAAAAGGTACACCATACAAAGTAGTTGGCGTATATTCAATAAAAGCAATGATGGGTGGCATGACATTTAAAGAAGGTGTCATTTCAGCAGAAAACTGGCCTGTACTATTCGGGAAAAACAACTACGATTCTGTAACGGTAAAAATTGCTCCTGGTCAAGATAAGGAAACTGTTCAAGAAGCAGTTGTAAAATCATTAAATGAAGCAAAAAAACCAGAGCATTCAGGTAAATTTGAAGTACCAGATCCACAAGAATTCTTAAAAGAAATTGATAGCTTCACAGGTATATTAAAAAGTGTATTCGGTGGTATTGCCGCTATTTCCTTACTTGTAGGTGGTATTGGTGTAATGAACATTATGCTAGTATCTGTAACAGAGCGTACACGCGAAATTGGTATTCGTAAAGCATTAGGTGCAACACGTGGTAAAGTATTAATGCAATTCTTAATCGAAGCTTGCATTTTAACAGCATTAGGTGGTTTTGTCGGATTTATGCTTGGAATCTTCTTCGCATGGATTGTCGCAATGTTTGCAGGATGGCCACTTGTCGTTTCACTAAAACTAGGACTTATCTCCGTTGCCCTATCTATGTTAATCGGTATACTATTCGGTTTACTACCAGCTAACAAAGCTGCCAAACTGGATCCAATTGAATGTTTACGATATGAATAAACAAAAACGTAGGAGTTTACACTCCTGCGTTTTTTATTTATCTACTAAATTGAGTTTCTTCTATTGTATATGTTTCACGTTACAACTACCATTCTAATACTCTTCATTATTTATAGGTACTAAGGCTATTATCTAATTCTATTATTGCAAAAATACTATGTAACAGACGAAAATCAAGGCGTAATTTTTTCCATACTTCGACTGATTTTGTAACAATTATATCGATATTTTATTAAATTTCACCTCATTTATATATTTTCACGCCTAAAAAGATTATCGTTTCATAACTAAATTTCCATTCAAACAGTAAAATAAGCTATTTTTGTAACGCTATAGATATCATCAAGAAATATTACCGTAACATTATTAACGTTACAGTAATTGAAATACTACTCATTTTGTGTTTCATATGCCCTAATACGCCAAAAAACAACAAGGAAGCGCTATCAGGATATTTATGGAATTGTTACAGAATATTAATGCCCCGTTACGAAAGCTTTGTAATTTTATGTTTTTCGCAAATAAGAAAATAATGGTTGCTATAATGAGGTCAACGAAAACAAATGCAATGGAGGCTATTATGAAAAAATTTATGGGTATAGCAACAGCAGCGGTTTTTGGTCTTGGGATTTTCACAACATCTGCTAAAGCAGAAACAATCGTAACGACTGACGTACTAAACGTACGAGAAAACCCAACTACTGAATCAAAAGTTGTAGGAAAATTATTAGATGGATATAAAGTAAATGTTTTACATACAGAAAATGGTTGGTCAAAAGTTCAATTGAATAGCGGTAAAGAAGCTTTCATAAGCGCTGACTATACAAAAGACACTTACTACGTAACAGCAAACGTATTAAACGTACGTGCTGGGGCAAACACAGACTCAGAGATTCTTGGTAAGTTGAAAAAAGATGATGTAATTGAAACAACACACCAAGTACAAAATGATTGGATTCAATTTGAATATAACGGAAAAACAGCTTATGTTCATGTTCCTTACTTAACAGGTAAAGCACCAGTTAAAGTTCAACCAGTAGCTAAAGTTGAAAAAACGACTACAGTTCAAGATACAGCTAAAGTTCGTGAAGCAGCTAAAGCTCAGGAAGTAGCTGAAACTCAAGCAAAAGCTAAAGCAGTGGAAGCAACTAAAGCTCGCGAAGCAGCTGAAGCTCAAGCAGAAGTTAAAGCTCAAGAAGCGGCTAAAGCTCGTGAAGCAGCTAAGGCTCAAGAAGCAGCTAAAGCTCAGGCAGATGCTGAAGCTCAAGCAGAAGTTAAAGCTCAAGAGGCAGCTAAAGCTCGTGAAGCAGCTAAAGCTCAAGCAGATGCTGAAGCTCAAGCAGCGGCTAAGGCTCAAGAAGCAGCTAAAGCTCGTGAAGCAGCTAAAGCTCAAGAGGCAGCTGAAGCTCGTGAAGCAGCTAAGGCTCAAGAAGCAGCTGAAGCTCGTGAAGCGGCTAAGGCTCAAGAAGCGGCTAAAGCTCAAAAACCAGCTACACAACAACCTGTTGCAAAAGAAACTGAAACAAGTACACCATCATCTTCTCGTGAGTTACGTGTTGTAGCAACAGCTTACACAGCAGATCCACTTGAAAATGGTTATAAAGCAGGCGACCAAGTAAAATCAGCTTTAGGCCACAACTTAACAGCTAATCCAAACATGAAACTAATTGCAGTTGATCCAAGTGTCATTCCATTAGGTTCAAAAGTATGGGTTGAAGGTTACGGAGTAGCAATCGCTGGTGATACTGGTGGAGCTATTAAAGGTAATAAAATCGACGTTTTAATGCCAGATAAAGGTTCATCAAGTAGCTGGGGACGTAAAACAGTTACAGTTAAAGTATTAAACTAGTTATAAAAAAGAGCCAGTCTCATCGTTGAGACTGGCTCCTTTTCTATAATTATTACATTCTTTCTTTCTCTTGAAAGTAAGCAATATTGTCTCGAAGCCACTCCCTCTCCGACATAAACAAGTTTCCACGTTTTTTGTATACCTTATCAAATATCTTTAAAACTTCTTCATGATTAGCAAACTTATGTAAGAAACGAAGAGCAATGATAATCTCTGCTTCATCCGTAGGCTCTACTTCATTTTTACGTCTTCTAGCAACAATTTTATTCACACGTTCGCAAATTGCTCTCATTGCCATTTCGTCGCCATACGTACAAATAGCTCGAACAGCTTCATATTTCACCATAACATTTCTATCATGTAAAGCTTCAATATAAACTATTTGTAAGTCCGATCCCCCTATTTTTGCTAAAACCTCAATAACGGTTGAACGAACATAGGCACTATTACTATATAAAAGCTTTGTTAACGGCAGAATCGATTGCTTCGTTCCAATCTCAAACAATGTATAACAAATATGTGTAATCTCATCTTTATTTTCTTCAGTATCCAACAACTTTAGCAACGCACTTTCCGCTTCTAACGATTTATATAACTTTAAGGAAGCAACTGCCCAATAACGAACACTATCGTTTTTATGATAAATATACGGAATGATTTTATTTGTACTACTTATTTCTGGCAATGTATAAATATTACTAAGCAGTTCACTTAACAAAGTCGGGCTTTGTTCACATTCCAAACGATCTATAAGATAATCAGCAATATAGATTTCCTTCGTATTGATGGCGAGTTTCGTCATTAAATAATAAATATCTTTCTTCATAGATACCTTTTTTGCTTTGATTACCTTCTGCTGTAAATAAGGAAAAGTTAATAAGTCATTTAACGCTTTTGCTTCATCATACGCACGATGCCAAATCTCTGTTTCCTCATCAGCCATCCGCCTTAATAAATCATCTATATACTCTTCCATCTCCTTCTCTCCCGTCCAAATTAAGTTTATCTCTTTGCATTCTATATACGATAGATTACTATTTCAACAGAAAAAAGAGGATGTCACAGCATCCTCTCCTTCTCTTCCCTATTCCACACAAGTAAACTGCGTCCAAGCTCCTACATAATCTAGTAAGAATAACTCCTCTTCTGCAATTGTACCGACGATATTTTTCCGTTCATCTATCGGCATCTCTTTCAGAATGATTTGCAGTTCACCTTTATACTTACCAAATGAATTGTTTCCAATTACAACTTGCCCTCTTTCCTGCAGCACACTTTCACGCACTGGGAAGTCATAATCTTTGTACTTTTTACGTACTTCTGTAGAACGTACCATATACTCTGTTATGTCGCCGCGCCTTACGTGTAATTCTTGCAGCGTAGCTCTCTTCTCTACTTCAGTCGCTTCGTCTACAAAGTGCACTTTTAGCTGTAACATGTAGCGATTTAAGTTTCCTAGTTTCTCTAACTCTTCCTCACTCGCATAAGCATTTCCGATAATGACATCATCAATTAACCCTGTTGCCCATAAATGCTTCGCTTGTACTTCAATTGGTAAATTACGATGCTCTTCTAATGTACATAATCCATCGTTAATATCCCATGGACCGATGTTTGCGACATGTGATGTAATAAAGGCTGCACTGCGAATACCATGCTTTTTAAAGCGTTCACTACAGCGAATGAAATAATCGTATGGAAGACCAGTGAATTTTTGCGGATAAAAATTATGGCAACCAATTAAGGCTGATTTATTCGCTTGATGCGAAAGAATATTTTCTAAGTACGCAATATCGTTACTTACATTTAACTCAATTTTTAAACTGTACGGATTATTCGTCATTTTCGCTTCCATTAATCCGTCAAAACCTACATCTAAACGAATACCGTCTGCGCCTAATTCTGCGAAAAATGATAGATCGCTATAACTAATACCAAGCTGATCAAACACAGCTGGAGTTACATCTAAAATAACTTCCATATTGTTATCTTTTGCGTGATTGATAATCTCTTTAAATTCAGCTACAATTTCTTCTTTCGGACGATTCACAGATAACAAACAAGTAAATATTCTTGAGAAACCGTGTCGTGCCGCTGCGGAAATATAAGCCATATCTTTTTCTTTCGTTGAATGTTCTGGATAAAGTGAAATTCCTAATTTACGCTCCATGCTTTTGCATCTCCTTCACACGTTGTATTAATGCCATGCTCGTAAATCTATATTTTGCAGATAAACACGTTGCACATAAAATTGTCGGTACAATAATTACGTACGGTGATTGCAATCCTAACATTACATATGCACCCATTGAACAACCGATAAATAAAACTGATACTAGTAGTAACACTAATAAAGATTTACTTTGTACCCATTTCGAATAATGGGCAATACACTGTCCGACCACGAATGTAATTAAGATGATAATTGCTCCGAGCATTCTGTTTTCTCCTCTCCTGCTAATTGTTGTTTCTCATACATTTTGAAGAATGGATAGTAAATAACGAATGAGATAACAAAGTTAACAAGTACAAGTACACCAGCCATAATTGTCCAGTCCGTACTAATTACCGCTGCAATTGGTGCTAACATCGTAAATGGCAGTTTCGCCATCATAAGTGGAATCATACCTGAAACAACTGCAAAATATGATACTGTCGTTGTCACTAACGGTGTAATAACGAACGGAATAATTAGAATTGGGTTCATTACAATCGGTGCTCCAAAAATAATTGGTTCGTTAATATTGAATAAACCTGGTACGAATGATAATCTACCTAACTCTTTTAGGAACTTAGATTTAGAGAACATAAACATAATTACTAAAGCTAACGTTGAACCTGATCCGCCAATCCATACAAACCATTGAATGAATTGCTCTGTAAATAAGTTTGGTAACTCATGTGCATTTCCTGTAGCCGTGAATACTTCCATATTTTCAAGGATTGCTGAATCCCACATCGGACGAATAATTGGTCCTAAAATCGCCGGTCCATGTATACCGAATGACCAAAAGAACACGATTAAGAATACTGTTAATAAACCACCGAATAAATTATTTCCTACTAATACTGATTTTAATGGTGCGATTAAATATGTGATCGTTGTATTCACATCAAATTTCAAACCGTAGCGAATGCCCCAGAATAAAAGAATAACTGCTAATGTTGGAATTAATGCTGCAAACGAATTTGAAACTGCTGGTGGTACACTATCTGGTAATTTAATGGAGATATTATGCTTAATCATAAAATGATAAATTTCTACTGCAATTAATGCTGTAACAATTGCGCCGAATAAAGACGTTGCACTTAATGTTCCTACTGAAATATATCTCCCTGCATCAATAACACCTGGTACAGCTTTCGTAATTTGAATTGGTTCAACTGATGCTAGTAAAAAGGCGAGTACAGATAATAACCCTGCACTTAACTGATTGAGCTGATAAAAGTTCGCGAGCGAAGCCCCTACACCAAACGCTGCGTATAATGCCATTAGTCCTACTGTAAATCGAAATGGAATATCTAAAATATGACGAAACGGTGCGATCCATTCCATATATGCATCAATTGGTAAATTTAAAAAGATAACAAAAAATGATCCGACGATCGTTAACGGTAATGTAGAAATAACCCCGTTTCGAATTGCTAATAAATGTCGTTGTCCTGCAATTTTTTGCGTTGTTGGCATAATCTTTTGTTCCATAAAACTCATAAACCCATTCATCAATAGCCCTCCTCTTTCTCTCTACTATAAAAGAATGAAATAAACTTTATAACATTATAATGTTTATATTTAAAAAGATATAATTATGCTAAAACTAATTGTTCTGCTTGCTTAAGCACCTTCAAACCATCACACATGCCATAATCTCGTTGGTCTATAATTGCAACAGGTATATTGTATGAATTTGCAAGAAACTCTACAGCTGGGAATAAATATTTCACCTGTGGGCCAATTAAAACGACATCGGCTTCCTTAATTTCAAGCTTCACTAGTTCTGAATCAACTGCCTTAATTTTATAATTCTTCCCCTGTTTCTTTGCCTCTTCTTGCATTTTTCTTACGACCATACTCGTTGACATACCTGCTGCACAACATAATAAAATGTACATCTTATACGGTCACTTTCTCTTCTACTCGTTTATGAAGAGCAATAAATTCTTCAGCCAGTTCCTTCACTGTAATTGCATTCATTAAATGATCTTGTGCGTGCACCAACAGTAAACTAATTTCTGCATGATTTCCTCTTGCCTCTTCTTGAATTAAATCCGTTTGAATACGATGCGCTGCTGAAATTTCCTCACTAGCAAGTTTCATCTTTTCACCGGCATTCCCGAAATCTCCTTGTCTTGCAAAAGCAATTGCTTCAAGCGCCGCACTTCTCGCATTGCCACCATGTAAAATTAACGCAAATGGAGTTTGCATATCAGCCATTTTAAATTCCCCCAAGCTATATGTTTTCTATATTTCCATCTTATTATGAAAACGCATACAATTAAACATAAAAAACTTCCGTTATGTAACGGAAGTTTTTATATACTTTTTCAAAATGATAATAAAATCTCTTGAAAATCTTCAATTACCTCGGTCTGAGTAAGTTTCTCTATCGTAGTTTGACTAGACATAATATCATATAAAAAATCATAAAGCCTTTGCAAATCTTCATTATTATTGCGCTTTACACTAAATAAAATAATTACTTGTACTTTTTTATCTCCCCAATCAACAGCCTTTTCAAGTGTGCAAAACATCAAAAAAGTTTCCTCACTTAATAACTGCATCGGATGCGGGATTGCAACTGAATTCCCAACCGCTGTCGGAGACGTATTTTCTCTTTCCATAACAGAAGCATAAAAGTTTTCTGGTACATAGCGTTTCTCAGCAGCTTTCTCACATAAAAACTGAATAACATCCTCTTTCGTAGAAGCACTATAATTTAAAAAGATTAAATCTTCCTTAATATAAGGCTGCACACTAGTATTCACATGCGTAAACAACCGCTGACCAATCGATTTAATCTCTTTATCATCAAATATTGAATTCACTTTTATAACTGGAACAGGCAAGCCACTCGGTATATGAATCGTACTAATAATACAATCTATTTTTTCTTTATAAAGATCTTCTACTTTCAATTGATAATAGCCTGTAATACCTACAATCTCTAATTTATCTCGGAACTGTGATAAAATTTTATATTTTAATAGTTGGGCACTTCCTTGACCAGTCGCACAAACTAATAAGCATCTTTTCTTTTGATTTTGCTCCTGCAAACGGCTCATAGCTCCACCGAAGTGAATTGCAATATAACCAATTTCACTTTCAGGGATCGATTCACCCGTATATTCACCAATGATATCTCCAACGAGAATCGCAATTTCAAAAGCATACGGATAATTCTTTTTCACTTCTGCCAAAAGAGGATTTCTCGTATTTAACTTATACTTCAAACGATTTAATAACGTTTTTAAATGAATACCAAATCCAAATAATAATTCTTCATCATAATAAAAAATAAGATTCCGTTCTTCCGCTACTTTAAAAAGAATATGTTGCATAAATGCATATATATCTTTCCCTAATAGCTCTTCTACATTTTCATAGCGATTTCTCGTTGTAACAGCAGTACTTAATAAATGCATCGTCACATATAATACTTCTTCTTCTGGAAATGAAAATTTTAACGCTTTCTCTAAATCTCCTAAAATCTGCTTCGCAATTGTATATTCTTTCTTTATTATAAGTTCTGATTGCTCCGCATGCAGTCCTTTCATATAATGTTGACTTTGACAACGCTTTAATGCGATTGCAATATGAATGACTAAATTATCAATTTCTATATCAGATAAATATATTGTTCCGCCTTCAATATACTTTAATATAATTGAACGAATGAGTGATATATGTGGTAGCGATAAATATGTCTCCGTCTGCTCAAATTGCTCATGAAACGGAGTATGGTCATAACGCGGTAAACCATATTGTGATAAACAAGAACGAATATTAAATTCCTCTCCAACAATACGTATACCATAATACGGTCTCTTCTCAATTTGTAATTTATAGCGACCACATATATCTGTAACATCTTTCATAATTAAATTGACCGTTGATTTGCTCACATACATCTCTTCCGCTAATTCTGAAAGCTTCACATATCCCTCTGTCATTAAAACACGCTGCAGAATGTACGCTATTCTTTCTTCATAAGAAGTTGGGATCTTTTCCGTCTGTTTTTGAAATAGACTCACACAAAAGTCTTCAAATTTCTTCTTTTGTATAATTTCTAATTCGTACCCAGTCCCTCTTTGCGATTCGATTTTCGCTCCGTTTTCTTCCAATATATCATTTAATAATTTTATATCCTTTTGAATCGTCTTCGTCGATACATGTAAACGGCCCGCTAAAAAAGCTCGATTTAACATCGATTTCTCTTCTAAAAATTCCTCTAAAATAGAAATTAATCGCTGATGCACCTTTGTCATAGCTCTTCCTCTCGCTCTTTATATATAAAGGGGGAAAAGCTGCTGAAATCAGTAGTTTTTCCCCTTTATATTCTCTCTATTTCTTTAATGTAAATCCGAATTTATCCCATGCTTGTAAATAGTCTAGTAAGAAAATCTCTTCTTCTACAATTCGACCAACTACATTTGTTTTTCCTGTATTCACCATATCTTTTAATGCAATTTGTAATTCGCCTTTATACTGACCATATTGTTCATTATCAATTAATAAATCCCCACGCTTAATTTCACGCGTATTATGAGGTTTAAACTCTTCTTTTTTATATTTCACACGACTTTGTGTAGAACGAATCATATATTCAGATACATCTCCGCGATAAAAATGTGGTTCGTTTAATACGATAATTCTTTCTAGTTCTGTCGTTGTATCATATATTTCTATATCAAATGTTTGTTTCTCTTTATTTAATGCACCTAGTGCTTGTAATTCTTCTTCTGACGCATATGCGTTTGCAATAATAACATCATCAATTAATTCCGTCGCGAATAAATGTTTCGCCTGTGTTGTCATCGGTAATTCACGATGCTGCTCTAATGTACATAACCCTTCTGTTACTGGCCAAGGTCCGTATGTTGCATCAAATGATGAAATAAAAGCAGCCGTTCTCATACCGTAATCTTTAAATTGTTTCGAGCATTTAATGAAATGATCGTATGATAACCCTGAATAACGATGCGGATAAAAATTATGACAACCAATTAAATTTTCACGATTTGGTCTATGACTCATAATGTTATCTACATACTTCGTACCATTGCTCATATTAATCTCAATTTTCAAACCATACGGATTATAAGTCATAATTGATTCTTCTAATCCTGAAAAACCAACATCTAAACGAATACCGTACGCACCCAATTCATGGAAGAATGATAAATCATTATACGAAATACCTAATTGTTCAAAAACAGATGGACTAATATCCACTAATACTTGGAACCCTAATGCATTCGCATGTGAGATCGTTTCTTTAAATTCTTCAATAATTTTCTCTTTTTCTCCATCCACAGATAATAAACATGTGAACACACGTGTAAACCCATATTTACTTGCTAATGTTAAATACTCCTTATCTTTCTCTACTGTTGAATGTTCTGGATAAATAGAAATACCTAATCGTCTCATATGTACACGCCTCTTTCTTCATCATATTGTAAACCTTTTCAAATATATGTAGTGAAAAAGTATATATCCCCTTCTTGTTCACTACTCCTTTGAATCCGCTTTCTTTAAAGAAAAAACAATTTCTATCATTCTTAACACCTACAAGTCTATACATCTATACTTTACATCTTTTTTTCATAGTTGTGTAGCCTTTACACAAATTTGTCAGTTTTTCACCTTAAAAATTGTTATCCGTTTTCAAGACACCTTCCTTGACTGTTGCATTGGCCAATACATATACTCGAAAGAAAAGAGAAAATTTTATATAGGGGATGAATATATGGGAGAAGCAATACTCGTAAAACGAGAACCGTTATGGACAAAAGAGTTTGTTGCTTTAATTTTTGCAAACTTATGTATGTTTTTAGGGTTTCAAATGTTAATTCCAACCTTACCTGTTTATGTGAAAGAAATTGGTGGCACAAGTTCAAATATCGGATTTGTTGTCGGCATGTTTACCGTTGCGGCACTTTTTGTTAGACCGCTAACTGGGAACGCCTTGCAAAAATTCAATAAAAAAATCATTTTAATGATCGGTACTGCTATCTGTTTACTCGCTATGGGCAGTTACCTTTTCGCCTCAACTATTTTTCTCTTGCTTGCTGTTCGTATTTTGCACGGAGCTGGTTTCGGTATTACAACGACTACATATGGAACTGTCGTTTCTGATTTAATTCCCTCAGCTCGCCGCGGAGAAGGCATGGGATATTTTGGTCTTTCTGGAACACTTGCAATGGCCCTCGGTCCACTTATCGGACTATGGCTTATGCAAACATATAACTTCACAATTCTTTTTTTATGTGCATTATCGTGCACAATTGTTTCATTAATATTAACGAAACTACTTCAAATCCAAAAAACGAAACAGCCTCCACAACAATCATCTAGTACTTTTCTCGATGGATTTATTGAGCGTAAAGCTTTACTTCCTTCATTATTAATATTATGTATTACATTAATGTACGGAGGAATCGGAAGTTTTATCACACTATTTGCTACAGAAGTCGGCATAGCTGATATTAGTCTCTTCTTTTTATGTAACGCACTAGCAATCGCTGTGACTCGTCCATTATCTGGAAATCTATATGATGCGAAAGGCCATACATTCGTCATCATTCCGGGAGTTATTATAACGTTTACAGGTATTATTTTATTGTCGTATACGACGACAATTCCGAGCTTAATTATTGCTGCAGCATGTTACGGAAGTGGTTTTGGAGCGATTCAACCTGCACTACAAGCATGGATGATTGACCGCGTAGCACCGCATCGACGCGGCGTAGCAACTGCTACATTCTTCTCCGCATTTGACCTTGGAATCGGCGCTGGAGCGATTATCTTTGGATTTATTGCTCACTTTACAAACTATGCAACTGTATATCGTTACTCCTCTCTATTACTTATTGCTTTTCTCTTCATTTACATTACAAGCATAAGAAAACAAAAGCATGGCGATAAAAACACGGAAAAAGCTGCTGGATAATTCAGTGGCTTTTTTATCATGTTAAAAGAATTGTTTTCCCTCATTTTGCTGTTCTAAAACTACATGCATTTCTCTACATATTTTTTTAACGTTCATCAAAAAATATACGATGAACTTGCAGACGCTTTCCTTGATATTCGACTGAACAACATTATTCTAAAAAGTGTGATTTCTTTACAAAATTAAGATTTATACAAGATAAAAACCAATGAAATGCAGTTGTTTCTTTAAGGGATTGTAAACTTTTATTCCTTTTGTAAATTTAGTGTAAATTTTACTAGCAAACCGTTTACAGTGACTCAAGGTTCAGTTAATAATTACATCGTACATGAAATTTAAGGAGTGGAATGCGTGGAATATAATGTTCAAGATATGATCTTCCAGTTCATTGGTGGATTAGGTATTTTCTTATTCGGGATTAAATACATGGGCGATGGACTGCAACAAGCAGCTGGAGATCGTCTTCGCGATATTCTAGATCGTTTTACAACAAACCCACTTATGGGTGTACTAGCAGGTATGTTAGTTACTGTATTAATCCAATCCAGTTCAGGAACAACCGCTTTAACAGTCGGACTTGTAAGTGCCGGATTTATGACATTAAGACAAGCAATCGGTGTTATTATGGGTGCAAACATCGGTACGACAGTTACTGCATTTATTATCGGAATTAAAATCGGAGAATATGCTCTCCCAGTTATGGCAGTTGGAGCAATCTTACTATTCTTCTTTAAAAATAAAAAAGTACATTCTGTAGGTCAAGTTGTATTCGGTTTTGGTATGTTATTCTTCGGTTTAGAATTAATGAGCGCAGGTATGAAACCTCTTCGTTCTTTAGAATCATTCCAAGAATTAACAGTGAGCATGAGTGATAATCCAATTTTAGGAATTGTTGTCGGTACAGTCTTTACTTTAATTGTACAAAGTTCAAGTGCAACAATCGGTATTTTACAAGAACTATTCGGTCAAGGTGCAATCGATTTACAAGCAGCTCTTCCTGTATTATTCGGTGATAACATCGGTACAACAATTACAGCTGTATTAGCAGCAATCGGTACTTCAATTGCAGCAAGACGTGCAGCATTAGTTCACGTTATCTTTAATATTATCGGTACAATTATCTTTACAATTTTATTAATACCATTTACAAGTTTAATTCAATATTTCCAAACATCATTAAACTTGAATCCAGAAATGACTATTGCATTTGCACACGGAACATTTAACGTAACAAATACAATCATTCAATTCCCGTTCATTGCAGTGTTAGCATGGATCGTAACAAAAATTATTCGTGGTGAAGATGCAGCGATTGACTTCAAACCACAACATTTAAATCCAATCTTTATTGAACAATCTCCAGCCATCGCTTTAACTGAAGCTCAAAAAGAGATTATCCGTATGGCTGAGTTCTCATTACATGGATTAAAAGAAGCAAATCAATTTTTAAATACACAAGACAAAAAAAACGCAAACATGGCTACTCAATTAGAAGGAGCTATTAACAATTTAGATAAAAAAATTACCGAGTATTTAGTTTTACTATCAGAAAAGCCACTTTCACCTACGGATTCTGAAAAACATTCTGTTTTAGCAGGTGTTGTTGGAGATATTGAACGTGTCGGTGATCATGTAGAAAACCTTGTAGAACTTGTAGATTTCCAAATTTCAAACCGTGTTTCACTATCAGATGAAGCATTAGCTGAATTAAACGAAATGCTTGAGTTAACAATTTCAACACTGCAAGACTCAGTTGAAGCTTTAACAAACTTCGATACTGAACTAGCTCAAACTGTTATTGCCAAAGAACGCAAAATCGACCAAATGGAACGTGTTCTTCGTAAACGTCACGTATTACGTCTAAACGAACGCAGCTGTTCAGGTGATGCAAGTATCATCTTCGTCGATATGGTAAGTAACTTAGAGCGCATTGGCGATCACGCTGTAAATATCGCTGACGGTGTTTTAGGTGAACAAGGAAAAATCAATCTAAAACAATCATTATAATAAGAAAGAGACGCTAACTTAAGCGTCTCTTTTTTCATTATATTTTAACAACTGTTCTTCCTTTTAACTTTCCTTGCAATATAAGTGCAAACTTCTTCTCTAATTCTTCTAATGTACATTCTTCTGTATAAGATAGTAACTCTTTATTTCCCCATTCTTTCGCTAAAAGCGTCCAAACATCTCTTCTCACATCTACTGGGCATTGCACGGAATCTATCCCTAAAAGGCTTATACCTCTTAAAATAAACGGATATACCGTTGTTTGTAGTTCCTGGCCTGCCACATTACCGCATGTCGTTACACAACCACCATACTTTACTGTTTTTAAAGCTGTTTCTAGCATATGTCCACCTACAGTATCGATAACTCCCGCGTATATCCCTTTTAACATCGGTCTTCCTGATTCATCATTCAATTCCGCGCGATGAATCACTTTTTTCGCTCCTAGACGTAGTAGCATATCTTCCTCTTCCATTTTTCCTGTCGCTCCTACTACGTTAAACCCTAGCTTACTTAATATACTAACAGCTACACTCCCTACGCCGCCTGTAGCACCCGTTACTAAAACATCTCCCATACTAGGCTTGACTCCTGCTCCAATAAGCTTATATACCGACAAAGCCGCAGTAAAACCTGCTGTCCCATACATCATACTTTCCTTTAATGACATTCCTTCCGGTAAAGGCACGACCCAAGATGATGGCACGCGAATATATTCTCCGAAACCACCAGAGGTATTCATACCTAAGTCATATCCCGTTACAATAACTTGATCTCCTGCTTTAATGGTAGCATCTTCACTACTCACAACCACTCCTGCAGCATCAATTCCTGGCGTATGAGGATATGTTCTCGTAACACCCTTATTACCAGTAGCTGAAAGAGCATCTTTATAATTTAATGAAGAATAATGAACCTGTATTAACACGTCTCCTTCAGGTAAACTACTTACTTCTCTCTCAACAACTTTTCTTACAAACTGATGATTTTCCTTTTCGTTCACAACGATTGCTCGGAATGATGTATGATTCATTATGCTCTCTCCTTTATCCGTCAAATTCTTCTTTATTATATAGAAGAAATAAGTAAGCTTACTCATTTCTTCTTGGCTATATTTCAACAAATCTTACTTCTCTATCACTTTCTCACAATACATATTTTCATTTCTACTAAAACAACTTATACTTATTCTACATCTAAAAAATATAATATAGAAAATCTGACTTTTTATAAATATATTGAATTTTTACGAAATGTAAATGTTTTGTAATGTTTTTTTTCGCTAAATTTCATTATAATAAGTGGATATGAGTGTCGTATTTCAATCCAAATGAAGGAGTACAGGAAATGGAGCAAAACCCATCTTTGCAAGAAAATACACGCAATAAACCGAAAAAAAATAAGAAAAAAATAAAAATTATTATAAGCGCTATACTATTCGTTTTATTAATAGGCGGCGGTTATACTTGGTTTTTAGTAAATAAAGCATCTTCTGCTGTTCGAAATGCCGCACACGATTTAGCACGCGGTGATAAATCTGATTTACGAGATAAAGCTGTAAAACCTATTACAAATAACGTCTCTGTTTTAATAATGGGTGTTGATGAAAGCGATGTCCGAGGAAAAGAATATGGTGAAGCTATAAGAACAGATGCGCTTTTACTTGCAACATTTAATAAAGATAGCAAAACTGTTAAACTATTAAGTATCCCACGTGACACATATACTTATATCCCAATAGAAAAGAAAAAAGATAAAATTACACACGCTCATGCATTCGGTTCTGCTAAAAACGGAAAAAATGGTGGACCACAAGCAAGCATTGATGCAGTTGAAAAATTAATGAATGTTCCTGTCGATTATTTTGTGAAATTTAACTTTAAATCATTTATAAAAATCGTCGATGACTTGGGCGGTGTTGAAGTTGATGTACCAGTTGAATTTACTGAGCAAGATAGCAATGATAATGCTGAGGCAATTCATCTAGAAAAAGGTGTTCAAAAGTTAAATGGCGAAGAAGCTCTTGCTCTTGCTAGAACAAGACACATCGATAGCGATGCAATGCGTGGACAACGTCAACAACTCGTTATCGAGGCTATTTTAAAGAAACTAACAAGTGTTGGTTCTGTAACAAAAGTTGGCAACATCATTGATGATATTAACGGACAATTCGTTACAAACTTAACATTTGATGATATGCTTTCATTCTATAAATATGGATCGGATTCGGAAATTGAGAAATTACAAATCCAAGGTGATGATTGCTATATGGCAAAAGGTGACGATACATGTAGCAAATCTGCTGGTGGTGGTCGAACTTACTACTACAATCCAGATAAAAAAGAATTAGCTAATGTTACAAATGAACTTCGTACTCATCTTGGGCTACCTGCATATACAAAGTCTGACTCAGACTCTGATTCGAAAAAGACAAAAGAATCTAAGTCTGAAAATTCAAGTGAACGCGAATCAAGTAACAATGAAGTGAAAAATAAGAACAAAAATAGCAGTGAAGATACAGAAACATCGTCTAACGACAATGAATAGTAAAGAAGCCGTACTCTATGGAGGTAGAGTACGGCTTCTTTTTATTTCTTCAGAATTAAAAATCAGAACTTTCTAACTATCTTTTTTAATATTTTTAAATTATAATAAATAGTAGCAATCTATTCCAATTATCAGGGGGCTCATACATATGAAAGCTGCAGTAAAACATAACATCTCAGATTTTAAAGACTACTTAAAATCCAACGATATATACATGGAAGAAAATATAGATGAAAATGATGGCTCTGTTCATTTTTCAGTAGGATTAGAGACTGAAGCTGGCGCAAAAATTCAACTTATCGCTGCTTTCCAAAACGAACATCCTACGGTGGATATATACTGCTTCAATGTTGCTCACGTACCTGATGCAACATCAACAAATGATATTTTACATGTCATCAATGAATTAAATACATCTTATCGCTTTGCAAAATTCACATTAAATAAGCAAAATGCAATTGATATTTCAACATCTCTTGCATTCTCAGAACCAAACTTTAATCCAGCACTTGTCTTTGAACATACGAGAATGCTATATAAATTAGCAAATGACGAATATAAAAACTTAATGAAAGTTATTTGGGCATAAATAAAAGGATGGGCTGCAAGCAGCCCATCCTTTTATTTCGATATCATATCAATCCACATCTTAATAGCAGTGCCGACAATTAAAATCGATAACATATATTGTAGTACTTTTTGATTTATCCTCTTCCCGACTCGCGCTCCAAGTGGCGCAGCAAATATACTTGCAACCGCAATAATTAGAGCTGGAATGATAACTACTTGTCCAGTAATCACTTTTCCAGTCGTAATCCCTACTGAGGAAATAAACGTAATAGCGATAGATGTCGCTATCGTCATGCGCAATGGTAATTTTAAAATAACTAGCATAATAGGAACTAAAAGAAACGCACCTCCAGCTCCAATAATGCCCGAAACACCTCCTACAATAAACGCTAACACACTTGCTAACCATTTATTATACTTAACTGCTCCACTATTATTTTTCTTCGGTACAAACATCATCATAGCTGCAATGGTCGCCAATACTGTATAAACAACATTTACAGCGTGTTCATCTAATAGATTTGCACTAAAACTTCCTATAAAACTTCCTATTAATATACTAGCTCCCATATACACAACTAACATTTTATTCATATCAGTACTTTTCCGGTATGCCCAGGCACCTGCAAAAGTTGCAAAGAATACTTGTACTGCTGTAATACCGCTCACTTCATGTGACGTATAGCCAGTAAATCCTAACAATACTGGAATATATAAGATCATCGGATAATTAATAATTGCACCGCCAATTCCAACCATTCCTGATATAAACGATCCTATAAACCCAATTATAAAAAGTAATAATACTCCACTCACCTTACATCCCCCTCCTTCTAAAAAGAAGGTGATTAAATGAATAAGTTTACATTCCCATCCGAAGCATCTGCTAAATATGCCCCTACACCTGCAAACTCTACCCCTTCCATAATCTCTTCCTCTTTTAACCCTAATAAATCTACTGTCATTTGACAAGCGACAAGTTTAATCCCCTGTTCTTTCGCCAAATCGATTAAATCTGGTAAAGGCATCGCATTATGTTTTTTCATAATACCTTTAATCATCTTTGGTCCCATACCTGCAAAATTCATTTTTGATAATCCCATCTTATCCGCACCGCGTGGCATCATTTTTCCAAACACTTTTTCTATAAAAGTTTTCTTTACCTTCACATGCTCATCTTTCCTTAAAGCATTTAATCCCCAAAAAGTATGAAAAATAGTTACCTCTTGATCATACGCCGCTGCACCATTTGCAATAATATAAGCAGCCATTGCTTTATCATAATCTCCGCTAAATAAAACGATTGTTGTTTTCTTCTGTTGTTCCATATTGTTCTCCCTCCAATTACCTATAGGGGTATTTTTCATGAAAATTGTTTCTCCCTATTCTACTTTTCCTTCCCAAGCTAACATACCACCTACCACATTGATTACTTGAAAACCGTAACTTTCTAAAAATTGAACAGCTCTTGCACTTCTCCCGCCAGAACGACAAACGATAATATACTCCTTCTTTTTATCCAACTCATGCATACGAAACTCTAATAGTCCTAGTGGAATATTACACGCTTCTGGAATTTTCCCTTCGGCTACTTCTTCTACTTCACGTACGTCCACGATATTTACTGCTTCTTTACGTAACAATTTTTCTTCCAATTCTTTTACTGTCATTTCTTTCATTTTAAATTCCCTCCTCACAAACCATTCATACCGCCTGAAACATTGATAACGTGCTGAAATCCTAATTTCTTTAATACCTTTGCTGCTTGCTTACTTCTCATTCCACTTTGGCAAATAACGATTACTTCCTTATTCTTATCTAATTGATTCGCCTTACTTGCTAGATCATTTAGGGGGATATTTTGAAAGCCTTTCATATGATTCCCTCTATATTCACCTACTGTACGGACATCAATAAAATACTTCCCCTTTTTCCCCACTATACTTTTCAATTCTTTGCCATTTATATTTTGAACACCTTTCACTGGTAAAAATCGTGAAATAACAAACCATGCAGCAAGTACAATGAAAAGCGTACTTAATATTGTGTTCATATAACCAACCTCTCTATATTTACAAAACTATTGCTTCACTACGCCTTCCTAATCCAAAACTTCAGCACATCGCCTTCTTCTTCAAGCTTTACGATGTCATGGCCACATTTATTTGCCCACGCTGGAATATCCTTAACTGACCCTTTATCCGTTACATGTATTTCTAACACTTCTCCAGTTTGCAAAGTATCCATTGCTCTCTTTGTTCTTACAATCGGCATTGGACATGCTAAACCTTTCGCATCTAATACTTGTTTTATATTCATCATCAATTCCTCCATTTTTTATTTATTTCATTATTCGTGCACTGCACAACGATTTGGACCAATCTCCATTTCACGCTCTTTATCCACACTTGGGTGAATTTTACCCATATTGGTTTGACGAATTTCTTCATATGCATTTGGCTGAGGTGGTAAGTTTTCTGTTACAACTTTACGGAACTCTCCCTCATCCTCAATATTTAATCCTGCATTATGCTCAAATAAATCTTTTAATTTTGCACTAACAATACCACTTTCGTTCATTTCACTTATTTTTGAATAATGAGCCGGTAACACAACTAAATTTTGAGATAGCTCTTTATATCGGCTATACAAAGTATTACGTAAATCACTCACCCAATCTTCAGCCTTACCAGCAAGATCAGGACGCCCAATTGAATCTACAAATAAAATATCGCCTGATAATAAATAAGAATCATCTACAATGAATGACGTACTTCCAATCGTATGCCCTGGTGAGTATAATGCGTCAATTACAATTTTAGTACCCCCCACCGTAATAACAGATCCTTCAACAAGCGGTTCGTATGAGAAAACAACTTCCTCTGCATCTTTTGGTGGTAACCAATACGTACCACCTACCTTTTCCGCTAACTTACGTCCTCCGGAAATATGGTCTGCATGTAAATGTGTATCCATTACATTCGTAATCGTAACAGCATGCTCTTTCGCAAATTCTTCATATGCCTCGGCTGTTCTTACTGCATCAATAACTGCTGCTTCACCATTTGAAACGACCATATAAGATAAACAGCCTTTTCCAAGGCGGTTAAACTGATACATACTTCCGCCATCTTTTAAATCTCCCACTTTTATAGGCTTTACATATTCACTCCAAGCCTTCATACCACCAGATAAATAATAAATATTTTGTAATCCAGCCTCTGTTAATTGCTCTGCCACAAATATAGAAGACCCTTCTTTTGCACATACTACTAAAACATCTTTATCTTTAGGTAGTTCACTGACAATATGATCTACACCATCTAACAAGTCAAAATAAGGTTTATTAATAGAAGAAACTTGTTTCCCTTCAATTTTCCAATCTTCATAATCCGCCTCATTACGAACATCTAAAATGAATAACTCTCCGAATAAAACTTTCTCTGCAACATCTTTTGCTTGTAATGCTTTAACATCCATCTCATTACCCCCGTAGGTATATTTTTATTTAAAAAATTTTATTTTTCCACATTCCCTTTCCACTCTAACATGCCTGGGATGACATTTTTCACATTTGCATAACCTTTCTCTTTCAACATGTGGCAAGCTACATCACTACGGTTACCAGTTCGACAAATAACATAAATTTGCTTCATCTTATCTAATACTGCGCTGTCTAATTCACCTAATGGCACCGAAATGGCGGATGGAATATGGCCAAAAGCAAATTCCGCTGCTTCGCGAACATCTAATACAATGCTCTCTTCTCCATGAGACAATATAGACTGTAATTCTGCATTCGTAATTGTATGTGGATATTTCACAACTTCATTCACTTCATGCTCGTTTGCTTTCCTAACATAATGCACCAATACATCACCCTCGTGTTTCGTCCCGATATATTGATGTCCTACTTTACTCGCCCAACTTTTTATATCTACCGTAGATCCTTTATCTGTTGCCTTAACTTCAATCACTTGCCCTGGTGCCAATCCTTCTATCGCCTTCTTCGTTTTCACAATAGGCATCGGACAAGCCAAACCTTTACAATCTAAACTCATATCCACTTTTATACTCATAATTGATTCCTCCACAATTTATATACATATACCTGTAGGGGTATATTAAAGCGTTTTTGAAAATCTGTCAACACTTACGTTTGACAGATTATCGGCTTTTTACAAGTAATTGAACAGCTTCTTTAATTAACTCTTCATTTGAACCATTTCCACTTTCAAACTGTTCACGCAAACATTGCTCTAAATTCGTTCCAACAACGAGTCCAATTGTACGATCAAGTGCAGAACGAGATGCTGTTAACTGTGTAATAACTTCTCGGCAATCTTTTCCTTCTTCCATCATACGAAGCACACCACGAACTTGACCTTCAATACGTTTCAATCTATTTTTCATATCTTGATTATATTCCATTCTATAATCACCTCATTACCATTATGTCACCATTTATAACCTATGACAA
This sequence comes from Bacillus sp. BR3(2024), assembly GCF_039134555.1. Lineage (NCBI taxonomy): Bacteria > Bacillati > Bacillota > Bacilli > Caryophanales > Bacillaceae > Bacillus > Bacillus sp. BR3(2024). The sequence continues at coordinate 786,163 of NZ_CP152433.1, read as the reverse complement.
TACATTATACCCTATAGGGTATTTTGTAAACCCCTATTTTTAATTTTTGTCTTATATGTTCGCGAAACAAAAATTAAAACCTTAATCTATAGGTTTTCATCTTTCACTAAATCTTGAAGTAGAAGATGAAAAATATCAATATACAACACGTTCTGGCAATACTGTCCCATACAATTTAAAACCACCATCTACATTCTTTACCTTATATCCTTTTTCCATTAACATACGCGCTGCAACATACCCTCTCATACCAAGTTGGCAAGTGATATATATTTCTTTTTCCATTGGCACTTCATCCAATCGATCACGTAATTCATCTAACGGAATATTAATAGAGCCTTCAATCATTCCCTGTTTTAGTTCGTTAGGCTCTCGAACATCAATAAGGTACCCACCATTTTCAACAATGTGATCTATTTCATGCCATTGCACTGTGTCCACAAAACCATCTACTATATTACTTGCAGCATACCCCACCATGTTTACTGGATCTTTTGCAGAAGAATACGGCGGGGCATATGATAATTCTAAATCTGGTAAATCGATTACAGTTAAATTTGCCTTCATTGCCGTTGCAATAACATCGATACGCTTATCTACTCCATCACGCCCTAAAGCCTGTGCTCCGTAAATTTTTCCGCTTTCTTTATTAAAGATTAATTTTATTAGCACTGGCGTAGCATTCGGATAGTATCCCGCATGCGAATTTGCCTGTACATGTACTACCTCATAGGGTATATTTAATCGTTTTAATATTTTCTCATTTACTCCAGTCGAAGCAACTGTTAAATCAAAAACTTTAGCCACAGAAGTTCCCATCGTACCTTTATATAAAGACTCCGTATGACCATGAATAATATCTGCTAACATGCGACCTTGACGATTAGCGGGCCACGCTAAAGGAATCATCGTTTCTGTTTCTGTAACAAAATCTTTCACTTCAATCGCATCACCAATTGCATATACATATGGGTCAGATGTTTGAAATTTCTCATTTACCTTTATCGTTCCTCTAACTCCTAATGCTAATCCTGCATCTTTCGCTAAACTACTCTCTGGTTGTACACCAATTGCTAAAATAATCATATCTGTTTTTATAACTGAGCCACTTTTTAAACGTACAACAGTCCCATTCTCTTCTAACGCATCTACACCATCTTCAAAAACAAGCTCAACATTGTGCACCTTCATATGCTCATGTACATATACTGCCATTTCGTAATCAATTGGTGGCATCACTTGATTTGCCATCTCTACAAGAGTAACCTCAATCCCGCGTTCTCTTAAATTCTCAACCATTTCCACTCCAATAAATCCACCACCAATAACCGTCGCATGACGTGGTTTCTTCTCATCAATATACGCTTTTATACGATCTGTATCAGGTACATTTCGTAACGTAAACAACGCCTTCGCTTCTTCAATGCCCGGAATAGGTGGAACAATTGGTTTCGCCCCTGGTGAAAGAATCAAAACATCATATTCCTCGTTATATGTTTCATCTGTAGTTACATTCTTTATCGTAATTGTTTTCTCTTCTTTATTAATCTTTACAACTTCACTCAATACACGTATATCTAAATTAAAACGTTTTGACATCCTTTCAACAGTTTGTACTAATAACTTTTGTCTTTCTGTAATGACACCGCCAATATAATATGGCAATCCACAGTTTGCGAAAGAAATGTATTCACCGCGTTCAACCATAATAATTTCATCTTCCTCACTTAAACGACGAAGCCTTGCAGCTACTGATGCCCCGCCAGCAACTCCGCCTACTACTATAATTTTTCTAGACATATGTCAAACCTCCATACTATTTATTATTTAATTCCCTCATATATCACACATATAAAACCTATACCTGTACGGGTATATAATAAATTATAAAAAATTTAATTTCAATCAATATGTCTTTCTTTCACAAATTTGAAACAAATAAAGTGAAACTTTAATCATCCCCCACCTAACTTCTTTGCTTGCGCTGAATTTTGAGGTGGGGGTCTTACTGCCTGGCAAATAGCGAGATAAAAAAGAACTTAGATATCTCCAAGTTCTTTTACGTATAGTTCTATAACTTTCTGTACGATTAAACCAATGTATAAATACGTGTTTTAATAACTGAAATACACCTGTATTTAAATTTTCAAAATCAATAGCTTCTTCACATAAGGTTAAATCCATTCCACGTAAAATTCTTTGATGCCACAACCTAAGAAAACAAATCCCAATGGACTCTTTTTCTACAATGATATATTTATTTTTTTCGTTGCACCTCTATCATTAATCATAACCATCTGTGTCTCGTTATTTGGCAAAAATAAGATATATTTTCCCGTTCTCACATTCCTCCAAATAACTTTTCCTTCTTCGTCTGTTTTCCCTATTGAAATCCCAATTTCTTTACTGGGCTGAGGTGATTCGTCTTTCATAAGTATAATTTCAAAATCTTTTATTGGCTGTTTTTCTTTATTTTCCACGTGAAAAGTTACAAAATTAACAACCTTACTAAACTTCTTTTCATTATTTGCTATAGAACTAGACATTATGATTATGACCAGTACACAACATAAAATCCATAAAAGCTTATTATATTTATTCAGACCATTTTTTAAGATTATTAAAAACATCTTCTGTCACCCGGTTTCCAGAATTCCAAGAATTACTTCCTACTGTATGGGTAGCTATTATTGTTACACCCGTACGAGAATGGATAATTAAAATTACTGTCTCTTAATAAGTATCCCCAATCTTCCCTACCATGTTTTCGCCCTTCAAATGAAGGCGAAACAAGATCTTCTCCCCTTCGATCATTACTATACAAAGATTGTTCTTGAAAAAGTACACGCTCTCCCTCATTTGAAACTGATGTCCACGGTACATCTTCTGCATACACCTTTTGATTCACCAAAAATACTATACAAAAAAAGATAAAAAGAACACCAAAACTATAAAGAGCCAACCTACATCTTATAGAAATAAAGCTATCCAACATAACTTACCTCCTATACAAATGATAGCGAACAATTGAAGATCCCTTTATAAATTCTAGTTTTTCTTTTTTTAGAAGTCAATATAATTAATAATGATAATCATTATTAATTATATTGACTTAACAAAATCACACAATTAGTCATATTCTTTACTCCGCGTTCAAAAATCTATCTCATTAAAGGTTCACTTTATTACATAAACTCGTAACCTTCTTCACAATCAGCTCCGCAGTAGTTTCCTCCGGTGGCATCAATAAATTCGTAATCGGTCCATACACTACAGGACTTAATTCCACTTCATATCCACCATATGCGAATTCTTCCTTCGTTGGTAAATAACCAATATATCCGTTCGTATATCCACCAAAGAAAGCTAATTCATTTTGAAGATTCTCTTTCACTTCTAATGCCGTTTCCGAAAAAGGTTCCATCGGTACACCTGAAAACATACCATCATTAACTTGAAACAGTTGCACTTCTAAATTGATACTTAACTGCCGAATACCTTGCTTATATTTCTCTAAAACGATAGTAAGCCATTCATCCGTATTCACACCCCACTGCTCTTCAGCTAACTGGGCCATGCTTCGTATCTCATCAATTTCAGGAATATCCTTCAACTTCATTTGCATCGTACTCGAAACTGTTCTTACATTTACAATCGGGCTATAAATAACTGTTGGAAGCATCGTTAATATATGTCCACTAAGTATGTGAGCCATTTGTTTTAATGCTTTCCTTGAACCTCGATACTTCGCATTCACATTACCAGCAGCACCTTGAACAATCATAACAGGACAATTTACGGTCTTCTCAAGAATCTCTCTTGTCATCCCCGGATAGTCTGCTGATAATACATCACTATCACCTTTTAAAACATTCGGATGCGCCGTACAAAATACTAAAATCCCAGATAACTCCTTCGTTTCAGCATCTCTTATTGCTAACATGCCAATTCGTTTATCTACAACACCACCTATATTTGTGCCCATCTTTGCTCTTCCATCAGATGTTCGCTCTCTTCGGTTGACCCCAATATCACCTGTCGTAACACCCCAGCCTACTTCGCATCGCTTCAAGTTTTTATTCGCAGTAACAGCACCGTGTACTACATTATTTACTAAAATCGTTTTATACGACTGTACGAGCGGATTATCACCGACCGTTTCTGGACCAGAGTGGGTATGTGTATAAACAACTGTTATTTGCTCAAATGGAACATGAAGTTCTCTTGCTACTCGCTCACGAATCATATTCGTATCTTCTATTAACATTCCAATATTATCAATGCTTATAAACACAGTTTTCATTTCATCTTTTTCAAATACAAAAACCGTTCCATAAATACGTTCTTCAATATTATTTATTCCTGTCTCTCTATGGTATCCGACAAAATCAATACCTATAGGCGGCGTAATATCCACCTTACCTACCCCTACTTTGCCCATTTGAACCTCTCCATTTCTCTATGTAACTCCCTTTTTTCAAGAATAACATATTTAACTTGGTTCCAAATAAAAAGAACGGACACAGTATCCTATGTCCGTTCTTCCCCTCACACATACTTCCGATGCACCATCTTCCCATCATAAGAAAACACAACGCCCTTACTCTCCACAATAGACTCCATATGCACCGTTCTTCCCCATAGCTGATGAAGATATGGTAATACCTTTTCTAAGTATTTTAAATCGAGCTCGATTCCTTCGTAACTATGTTTAATGTATAATTCTCCGTTCTTTAAGTAGTCTCCATCTTCTACTACTAAGTACGGGAACCCACCATTTGTCCGCATATTTACAAGTTGATCACGCACATTTTCCCATTCTTTATCTATTACTTTATATTCTTTTCCTTGGCGCTGGAATAAGTACATATCTTCTCGCATAACAAGATCTTTATTTAAGTAGTTTCTTAGGAACGATACGTCCCATTCAATTTCGCGTACTTCAAACATTTTGTCACGGCCAGATCCTGGTTTTACGCCTCGTCGCTTCATTTCTTCTGTTGGATTGTTGTACCGTTCTTCAATATCTTCAAAGATTTTAATACCTAGGTAGTATGGATTAATACTTGTTTTTGATGGCTGTACAACACCTGCATTTAATTTCGCAAATTCAATAGCTTCATCAGAGGTTAAGTCCATTTCACGAAGTATGCGTTGATGCCAGTAGGATGCCCAGCCTTCGTTCATGATTTTCGTTTCAAGCTGTGGCCAAAAATATAACATTTCTTCGCGCATCATCGTTAATATATCACGCTGCCAATCTTCTAACTCACGGCTATATTCTTCAATAAAGAGCAGTAAATCTTTCTCTGGTTGTGGTGGAATTTTCTTCTTTTTACGCACATTAGAACGTTCCTGCTTTTTATTGCGATTATCTAAATTCCATAAATCATCGTATTGCGACACCTTTTTCTTTTCTACTTCTTCATCTTCTAAATCATCAATACTCCATGCGAGCTTCGGACGCATAAGCGACGGATCAATATGCTCTTGAATGGCAAGTACGGCATCTAAAAATGTTTCTACCTCTGCCTTTCCGTACTTATGCTCATACGCTTTCACACGGTCCGCTGTTGCCGCCATACTCTCTACCATATCTCGCTTCGTATTTGAAAAACGAATATTATTTTTGAAGAAATCACAGTGTGCTAAAACGTGCGCTACAATTAATTTGTTTTGAATTAAAGAGTTCGTATCTAATAAAAAGGCGTAACATGGATCAGAGTTAATAACGAGTTCGTATATTTTACTAAGTCCTAAATCGTATTGTAATTTCATTCTGAAAAATTGTTTTCCAAAACTCCAATGTGAAAACCTTGTCGGCATCCCATATGCACCAAATGTATAAATAATTTCTGCTGGACATATTTCATAACGCATCGGATAAAAATCAAGCCCAAATCCAGTCGCAATTTCCGTAATTTCCGCAATCGCATATTGCAGTGCTTTATCGTCACTTGCTCTCATTATTTTCCCTCCTTACACTTTCCCTTAAGAAAGTGTATGATGAAAAACAAGCTTTCATGAGGATTGATTGCATAATAAAAAGACACCCCCGCAAAAACGAGAATGTCTCATCTATTAACCTTCAATAATCTCCATCTTCTCCGTAATCGGAGTACGTGCTTTTCCTTCTGGTGCTTTATCGAAATAGCCGATATGAAGAATTCCAACGATACGTTGGCCTCTTGTTAAACCGATTCCTTCTATAAATAATGGATTATAGTTTAATCCGCCTGATTTCCAAACACAACCTAATCCACGTTCCCAAGCAAGAAGTTGGAAGTTTTGCATAAATGCACATGTTGCAGCGTAATCTTCGTCACGCTGAATTTGACGTGGATCTTCATTCATATATACAACGATTTGTGCAGGTGTGCTTAAAAAACGATCTGATAAAATTTTACCGCGTTTCGCTCTTTCTTCTTCTGTGAAAGAGTTTAATACTGCGTCTACTAATTTCTTGCGGCCTTCTCCAATGTATAGTTTACAATTCCATGGTTCACGGTGCTTATGATTAGGTGCCCATGTTGCGTCGTTTAATAGTTCAATTAATAAATCTTTTTCTACTGCTTTATCTGTAAATGTACGTACAGAACGTCTTTCTTTAATCACATTTGCGATGGAAGTATATGTAGTCATATTTATCTCTCCCTTATTTTTATCTATATGTATAAGTTTATCGTTAGTATTGATATTGATTTTCAATTTCGATTATACCTTAGTTTTTTACTATTAATCAATGTTTTATGTTGGAAAACTTCTAAAAACGTCATTCCATGCTGTGAATAAAAAAACTTAACTTGTTCACAAGTATTTCACATTTTATGGAAATGATATGTGTACAGTTTTCTACATTATCCATCTAGGAGGAGTTTACATGTACAAAAAAATCGCTGTTTGTATGACTATGGCAGCATTATTATGCGGGATATCCACCTTCCCTATATCCGCTGCCACGCCAAAAGAAGTAACACTGCATCACCATAACCCAATTTCAGAAGAAGAAATGCAATCGCTAGAAAAACTCGGCTATAACAAACATGAAATTTGGAAAGCTGCTCATATTGCAAGAATTAGTAATAAAGAAATAAAAGATGTTTTAGCTTACTATAAGCAAAATAAATCTTGGGAGAAAACAGCCGAGCATTTCGGTATAGATCCAAGTAAGCTGAAAAAGCATCATATGAATAAAGAAACAAAGCAAGCACTGCTACAACAGTTAGCAACTATGCAAAAATCCACACCGGATCAGCTAAAGCAAAAAATGAAAGAATATAACATCAAATTGCGTCATCTTACTGTGTTAACAATCATCTCTCAAAAAAGCAATACTCCTCTTGATGATGTATTAAAGATGAAAAAAGATGGAATGGACATTAAACAAATTGCCGAAAAATTAAATGTAAAAAGAGAAGATATACGAGCGGAAATGATGAAATTAGTGAAGTCTATTAAAGAACAAAAAACAAATTAAAATGCTAAAAAGGAAGAGCCATTCACCACTCTTCCTTTTCTTTATGAACTTTCAATTTTTAAGTATAAATTCCCGTCTTTCCCAAAAACTAACACAAGTAAATGATATATGTTAGGGGTGAGAAAATGTTCGGTTTATCATCTAAAAAATCAAAAAAGACTAATACAAAAACACTTTGTTCTATCCCAGAATTTTTACAAACCATGAAAGAATCAAGCGATTTTGTCTCTTATAACATACTTAAAGATGAAACGTTGTGCTTGTTTTATTATAAATCTGTCGTGGAAGCACTTATTATTAAACAATTCATTTTAACTCCTCTAAAAAAGGAATCGGACCAAATCCAAAACATCTCTGATTTATGTAATATCATCTCTATTGAAGACATTATTACCTCCCCTTCTATTGATGATATTCGTGAAAAATTATTAGGTGGATATATTTTAATACGCTTAAAAAACAATTCGAATCCTGATCAATATGCTTTAATTCGTGCCGAAAGTACTGTTTTAGGAAAACGATTATATAACGATACAGAAAATGAGTATAGCGTAATCGGACCTAAAATCGGTTTCGTTGAAAACCTTGATACAAATATCCACTTATTACGCCGAAATATCGTAACGGAGCAACTCATTTTTAAAGAAGTTACCGTCGGATCTATGTCAAAAACGAAAGTAGCAGTTGCTTATATAGAAGGAGTTACAAATGAAGAATTTATCAACATCGCAATACAACGGCTAGAAGACATTGACTTTGATGTCCCATTTGATTCAACTATGATTGAGCAATTTATTAGTGATAATAGCAATTCACCTTTTCCTGTTTTATTACCTACAGAGCGATTAGATCGAGCTGTATTTGCGTTAATTAACGGGGAAGTTTTAATTTTAACAGATGGCTCTCCATATGCTTTATCAGGACCAACAACGTTACTGGATTTTTTTATTTCGCCAGAGGACTATTATTTACCGTGGATGATTGGTTCATTCTTTCGTATTATTCGTTTTTTCGGAGCTATATTTTCTCTTTTTTCCTCCGCTATTTATACAGCGGCTTTAACATATCATTATCAAATGATTCCTGCCGATTTACTAGGTCCTATTATTTTCTCGAGAGCTAACGTACCTTTTCCTCCTATTCTAGAAGCACTCTTTTTAGAAATTACAATCGAATTGCTTCGTGAAGCGGGAGCGCGTTTACCGACAAAAGTCGGACAAACGATCGGGATTGTTGGGGGGATTGTAATTGGCCAAGCATCCGTGGAGGCAGCTTTGACAAGTACAATTTTATTAATTGCAGTTGCTTTATCCGCACTTGCATCTTTCACAACACCAACCGTAAAGATGTCTTCTACTATCCGGTTGTTACGCTTTCCGCTTATTCTTTTAGCCGGTGCATTCGGAGGATTAGGCCTTATTGTCGGATTTGTATTTATTTTAGCTCATTTAATTAAATTAAAATCACTTGGATCACCTTATTTGTTACCTTTATATCCATTTCGTGGTTTAGGTACAGCAGAAGGTTTTCTTCGATTACCATTTAGTCAAACGGCACAAAGACCTTCTTTTCTTAGACCAAAATCAAAATGGCGCTATAATCCAAACAAATCGAAGCAAAAACGTGATGGTGAGAATGAATGAAAAAAGTTTTATTGCACCTTATCATTATCTTCTTCGTTTTACAAACTGGCTGTACACAAACGTATATAGTGGATGCACAACGTATTATTCATATCGCTGGATTTGACATCACAAAAAACAAAAGATTCCAAGGAACTATTCTATTCCCAGAGTACACACATGGTGTAAAGTCTAAGCCAGAGACTCAAACAACATCCGCCCGTTCACTTGAAACAATTGCTTCACGATTGAATGCAAAATCTCCTCACAATGTCGTTGTAGGTCAAATGCGTGTCGTCCTATTTGGAAAGGCTCTAGGAGAACGCGGAATGGGAGAGATTATTACTAACTTACAACGTGACCCAAATATCGGGCGCGATGTACAACTAGCAATTGTAGATGGAACGGCCGAAGATCTTTTAAATTACGGAAAAAAAAATGGGTCTTTATATATTGCTGATTTACTCGAACAAAATATAAGAAATGAAAACATTCCACAAACCGAATTAAACATTTTTTTATATAATTATTACTCTTCCGTATGTGATGCCTATGTTCCTTATATTAAAATGGACGATAATCATTCTGTCGCTGTCAAAGGACTTGCCTTTTTAAAAGGCGATAAAGTCGTCATGTATACGGATAAAAGACATTCTGTTTTAGCAAAATTACTTATTAATCCTACGAAAAATGGACGTTACGAAGCAGCAATAACAAAGGATAAACATAAAGGTATGGTTGTTATACAAAACTTAGCTGGGGAAAATAAGTATAATATAGATCAAACTGGCGACATACCAAAAGTAAAAATCCATTTAAAATTAAATGGTTTAATAAAAAACTCTCCTAATTGGATTGATTTAAGAAAAGAAACAAATATCAACTATATAAAGAAACAAATTGAACGAAATGTTGAAAAAGACTGTGAATATTTAATAAAAAAATTTCAAGAAAAAGAAATTGATCCTTTAGGAATACGAGATGAAATTAGAAGCCATACGAGAAAATGGAATATAAAACAAATTCGAAATATGTATAAAAATGTAGCGGTGGATATAAATTTAGATCTTAATATTGTACAATCTGGAATCGGGGAATAGTGAGGTGAAATAAGCAATGAATACAATGAATAAAACAAAAACAGTCTCTCCATATTTTGCATTTATTTTACTGCATTCTCTTCAAATCGGAATAGGAATTCTCGGATATCAACGTGTAATTTTAAAAAATGCAGGTTATGATGCTTGGATTTCTCTTATTATTGCCGGGATTGCAACTCATATTGTACTGTTTTGTATGCTAAAAATGCTTGAAAAAGACGGAGATTTAATTAGCATTCATACAACAACCTTTGGAAAGTGGCTTGGATCCATATTTTCTGTAATTTTTACTCTTTATTGCTTATTATTTTGCCTTACTGTTCTTCGTACATATATGGAAGTAATACAAGTTTGGATTTTCCCTACCATTAAATTATGGAAACTTACGCTTATGTTTTTATTAGTGACTTGCTATATTATAAAAGGTGGATTTCGCTCAGTGACAGGAATATGCTTTTGGGGAGTCATTCTTCCTCTTTTCGTTGTATTCTTTTTAATTTATCCAATGAAATATGCACATTTTCGTAATATTTTACCTATTTTTACCCATTCACCTTTTGACATACTTATATCGGCAAAACAATCTGCATTAGAATTTCTCGGTTTTGAAACAATCCTTATCTTCTATCCATTTATTGAAAAAGGAAAATCTTTAAAGCGATGGGCCCATGCAGGAATTGTTTTTAGTACCTTAATTTATGTAGTTTTAGCCATCGTGTCCTTTATGTATTATAGCGAGGGACAATTAAATCGTACTATATGGCCTACTTTAACGATGTTAAAAATAATTAAAGTCCCTTTCATTCAACGGTTTGAATATATTATTATTTTTGTTTGGTTTTTAATTATTTTGCCGAACCTTTGTTTAACTATTTGGTCATCATGTCAAACGATGAAGCGTTCCTTTCATATTTCATTTAAATTTACATTACCATTTTTTATTTCCATCGTCTTTATAGCTTCATTATTTTTCACAAACCGCGAAAGTATCAATACATTAAATACAGTGCTTTCTCAAGCTGGCTTATATATTGTATACGCTTATATCCCAATTTTATTTCTATTCCATTCATTACGATGGCACTTCAAAAATCGTTCAAAAAAAACTTCTCCCTAGGTGTCCCTTAGTCTGATACAATTTGATTAATACATTTGTAAAGGGGACAAGCGAATGAAAAAGTATGTATTTTCTTTACTTGCAGTATTAAGCTTAATTCTTGCTGGATGCGGAAGTACTGGTACACATGACCAAAAATCTTCTGAATCAAAACAAGAAGAACATGACCACGCATCGCACACTCAGCAAGCTGACATTCAAGAGAAAACAAAAGGAGTCGACACACTTCCGACCTTCCTAGATAAGCTTGATCCACAAATGAAAGATATCTACACCGTCGCTGGACAAAATGCAGAGCTATTAGATTGGATTCCATGCTATTGTGGTTGCGGTGAAAGTGTAGGACATAAAAATAATAAAAACTGCTTTATTCGTGAAATTAAAAAGAATGGTGAAGTTGTTTGGGACTCCCATGCAACGACTTGCGTCAATTGCCTAGAAATCGCAGTTGAATCTGCTTCCATGAAACAAAAAGGAAAATCAACGCTTGAAATTCGTAACTATATCGATAATAAATACAAAGAAGGCTATGGCAAACCAACACCTACGCCAATGCCAAAAGCTTAAAAAACGAGGAAACTCCTCGTTTTTTCTTTTCATTCACTTTTTTTCTTAACAAATTCTTTCAAGTGTATTTCCCCTTACTTATCACACACTATATATAACTCTCGGTAAGGAGGGTACACAGTGCAAACATATAACGACTATGATAAAGCTCTCTATTACACGTATTGCTGTAATTGGGATAAATTACTCGTTCTCATGGTTCAAACGAACGATCAATTATTTTCTAAACGTATTGAGCATTTTTTACACGCTTATCAATACAGTAAAGAACTTCCAGAAGTTGATAAACAATTGCAGCTCCTATTTCAATATATTGACCACGCATCCCAAAAGTCGCATGTAGAAGAAGTAGAACAAATTCAAATGTAAAATATAGCGCTATTCTCTTCCGGAGAATGGCGCTTTTTTAAAATGTTTATATCAATAAAAGTTTCTCCTTATAAAACTTTTATTGATAAACATATTTTTTCTTTCTTTTCCATACTACTTCATACTATAATTTAGTATGTAACTATTATAAGAGAGGTATAAAATATGGGACGAGAAAAAAAGCAAGAATATGCTTTACTTACCGCATGGGGAGCTTCTTTTATCGCTACACTAGGAAGTCTGTACTTTTCCGAAATCATGAAATTTGAGCCTTGTGTTCTTTGTTGGTATCAACGTATTTTTATGTATCCATTCGTTTTATGGCTTGGTATCGCTGTAGCAAAGAAAGATTATCGCATTGCAAGTTATTCTTTACCAATCGCAACTATTGGTGCTTGTATTTCTTTATATCACTATGCAATTCAAAAAGTCGCAGCATTTTCAGCTGCTGGGGCAGCTTGTGGACGTGTACCATGTACGGGAGAATACATAAACTGGTTCGGTTTTGTGACAATCCCGTTTTTAGCACTTATCGGCTTTATTACAATCGCTGTTTGTAGCTTTATTGTCATCAAAAACAAATAAGGAGATGAAAGAATGAAAAAAATGCTTATATTTGGTGGTATTATTATCGCCTTGTTTGCGGCAATTTTCGCTGTAACACAAATGGAAGAAAAAAACGCTTCAACTAGCCAAAAAATTGATAATGCTACTGGTAGTCAAACAGATGGTCCTGACTACTACACAAATAAAATTTCTCTTTCAGATCTTCAAAAGAACTTAAAAGAGAAAAAAGAAGAAACAGTATACTTTTATCAAACATCTTGCGTTCATTGCCAAAAATTATCTCCTGTCGTAGTGCCAATGGCTAAAGACTTGAACGTTGATATGAAAGTTATGGATATTGAAAAATTAGATGCTCCTTGGGATGAATATAAAATTCAAGGTACACCAACAATCATTCATTTTAAAGATGGCAAAGAAGTGAGCCGTATTAGCGGTGAACAGCCGAAAGACAAATTAAAAAAATGGCTTGAACAAACGAAAAAGTAATTAGAAAAGGAAACTCCTTCTACACATGAAATGGGCGTAAAATCCCACACTAATGTATAAGGAGGGGGTTTTATGCCAGAAGTAAGATGTTCTGTTTCCAACTGTTCTTTTTGGGGACAAGGTAACTTTTGTCAAGCAAGTGCGATCATCGTTCAGCCTGATGCAGATGAAACTGGTCAAACTGAAAATGATTCATATACAGCTGCTGTTTTAACAAACGAGACGCTAGAAAGTTCTGTAGCAACGAGTGTAGAGACTTGTTGTCATACATTTAAGCCTAGATATTAACAATTATTCCACCTCATATACGTGAGGTGGTTTTTTCTTTCCCTCTTCTTGTTTACGTCATCTCTAATTCTCCCTATAATAAAGTTAACATTTTTATGAATACGAAGGTGAAATACTATGGCTAAAACAATTGCAGATATCGCCAAATTGGCTGGAGTTGCAAAAAGCACAGTCTCTCGTTACTTAAACGGCGGATATGTAAGTGATAAAACAAAACTTAAAATCGAAGGTATTATTCAAGAAACAAATTTCTCTCCCAATACATTTGCTCAAAGTTTAAAAGCAAAAACAACAAATTTAATTGGTGTCATCATCCCCCGATTAGACTCCTTCGCTACAATGAAAACACTTATCGGGATCGATAAAACATTACAGGAAAATAACTATCAAATGCTTGTAGCAAATGCAAATCAAACAACCGGAACTGAAATACAAGCAATTGAAAACTTTATAAAACAAAAGGTAGCTGGCATTATTTTATTAACAAAAACATTGACGAATGAACATCAAAAAATTATGGCTAATTCAAACATCCCTATTTTATTCGTCGGGCAAGAATATAAAGATCAATATTGCCTCGTTCACGATGATTATGATGCAGCTTATGAGTTAGGGGCATACGTTTTATCGCAAGGCCATCGACATATTGCCTATTTAGGGATAGAAAAAGATGATATTTCTGTTGGAATAAATCGAAAAAATGGCTTTCAAAAAGCAATTGAAAATTTAGAACCGACTTGCAACGTTTCATATTACGAAACAACTTTCCGCATAGAAGATGCCATGAAACAAGTACAACATATTTTAGATAATAATCGCCCAACTCTTATCGTATGTGCTACAGATAACATCGCTCTTGGCGCAATGAAAGTCATTCACTCCCACTCTCTTTCTGTACCAGGTGATATTTCTGTAACAGGATTCGGTGGATATGATATTTCAGAAATGGTACACCCTAGTTTAACGACAATTGCGTTTGACTATGAGTATGCTGGAAAGCTTGCTGCCACTTCTCTTTCACAGCTTGTTGAAAACAAAACTATACCAAAAATATTACACTCCCGTTATACATTAAAAATCCAAGAAAGCGTTGACAAAATATAAAGGCGCTCTATAATAAAATTAAAACCGGTTCCACATTTTAAAAACAGGATTTTCAACATCATTTCCCTGTTTTTTATTTTAACTTATTGCGGAACCGGTTCCATAAAAGAGAATTTATAGTAAGGGGGAATTTTTATGGATATGAAACAAATTGCAACTCAAGTAATACAGAATATTGGTGGAAAGGAAAACATTGTTCGTGCCACACATTGTGCGACTCGCCTTCGTCTTATATTAAAGGATGATACGAAAATAAACGCTGCAGAAATCGAAAACATCGATGGAGTAAAAGGTGCTTTTGCAACGACCGAGCAATATCAAATTATTTTTGGAACTGGCATAGTAAACAAAGTATATGATGAATTCTCAAAACTAATTGGAATAGCCGAACTAGATTCTACAACATCAAACGATATACCTAAGAAAAAAATGAATCCTATCGCCCGCCTAGCAAAGACACTATCTAATATTTTTGTTCCAATTATTCCAGCTATCGTTGCAAGCGGTTTACTTATGGGTCTACTCGGAATGTTGAAAGCGTTTAAATTAGTTCCTGGAGATCACTCACTTATCCAATTACTTGATATGTTCTCAAGTGCAGCTTTCATCATTTTACCTATTTTAATTGGAGTTAGTGCCGCTAAAGAATTTGGTGGAAACATTTTCTTAGGTGCAGTTGTTGGTGGTATATTAACTCACCCAAGCTTAACAAATCCTTGGACTCTTTCAAATGCAAAACCCACAGTTTTACATTTCCTTGGTATGGATATTGATATGATTGGCTATCAAGGTACTGTTTTACCTATTTTATTATGTGTATATGTTATGAGTACAATTGAAAAAGAACTTCGAAAACGTGTTCCGAACTCTTTAGATTTATTAGTTACACCATTCTTAACAATTATTATAACTGGCTTTTTATCACTTATTATTATCGGACCAATTGGATATAAAATCGGTGACGGCATTACGTACCTTTTAAATACAATTTATCAATTTGCAGGACCAGTAGCTGGACTTATATTCGGTGGATTGTATTCAACAATTGTTCTTACTGGCTTACATCATAGCTTCCACGCTATTGAAGCGGGCTTACTCGCAAATAAAGATATCGGTGTCAATTTCTTACTCCCTATTTGGTCAATGGCGAACGTTGCACAGGGCGGTGCTACTTTAGCTGTCTATTTCAAAACAAAAAACAAAAAAACGAAAGAAATTGCAATTCCAGCAGCAGCTTCAGCATTTTTAGGAATTACAGAACCAGCTATTTTTGGTGTCAATTTAAAACTTGGTAAACCATTTATTGCAGCAGCTATTGGCGGCGCAATTGGAGGCGCTTACGTTGTTTGGATGCAAGTAGCGGCTAATGCATACGGTTTAACAGGTATTCCGATGCTTACAATTGTTGCACCTCTTGGCATGATGAACATGATTCACTATATAATTGGTTTCGCTATTGCAGTTATCACTGCTTTTGTTGCCACATTCATTTTATATAAAGAAAGTAAATAATAACGGGGTGAAAACCTATGTCAAAATATAAAACAATACTGCAATCTAATAAAGACGAATTACATTCTTTATATGAAATTGCAAACCAAGATTCATGGAAACCAATTTATCATATCCACCCACCATTTGGATTAATGAATGATCCTAACGGTGTATCATACTACAATGATGAATATCACGTTTTTTATCAGTGGTATCCATTTGGTCCCATTCATGGAATGAAGCATTGGGGGCATGTGAGGTCAAAAGACCTTATTAACTGGGAGCGTATGCCTGTAGCCATCATCCCTACTGAAAGCTATGAATCACACGGTGCATATTCTGGTAGTGCTATCGTAAAAGATGGCCTTCTTCATCTACTTTATACAGGGAATATAAAAAAGCCTGATGATTCCCGTGATGCAAAACAATGTATGGCAACAATGGATTCACAATATACGATGACGAAATATAGTAATAATCCTGTTATTGATATAATTCCTGACGGATATACAAAACATGTACGTGATCCAAAAGTCTGGAAACATAATGATATGTACTATATGTTACTCGGTGCCCAACGTGAAAATAAAATAGGAACTCTATTACTATACAAATCACAAGACCTATACAATTGGCATTTCCAAGGCGAAATTACAACAAACTTAAAAGAATTCGGATTTATGTGGGAATGCCCCGATTACTTCCAATTATCAGGGAAAGATGTACTTCTCTTTTCACCGCAAGGAATTGAAAAAGACGGAGAAAACTTTCACAATGTATACAATGTCGTTTATGCTATAGGCCATTTCGATATTAAAAATTTATATTTCCATGTTGATTCCTATTACGAAGCTGATAAAGGGTTCGATTTTTATGCCCCTCAAACTTTAGAAGACTCTACTAGTCGTCGCCTATTGTTTGCTTGGGCAGGATCAAGTGAAATCACATATCCTTCTGATGATTATATGTGGGCTCATTGCCTAACACTTCCACGTGAATTAACATTAGAAGATAACATCTTAAAACAAAAACCAGTTTCAGAATTAACAAAACTACGAACAACAAAAAAAGACATTTCAGGAGATATAACAGCTGGATTAAATGTATTATCAACGCTTGATGATGAAGACTCCTATGAATTAATTGTTACACTTAAAACAGAAGATGCAAAACGTTTTGGTCTTTCTCTCTTCCACAATGAGGAGGAATGTTTCCCCATTACATTTAATCGGGAACAAGGTACTATTTCTATAGACAGGGGCAACTTCTACCATCAATTTGGCGGAGAATATGGATTTGAACGCTGTAAAAAAATAGATATTCAAGATACGATAGAACTACAAATATTTGTAGATAAAAGCATCGTGGAAATTTTCTTATACGATGGTTCAACAGTCTTTACGTCCCGAGTTTTTCCTCGAAAAGACATGAAACATCATATCGCAATCTTTTCAGATGCAAAATTAAACTTTACCATCACACAATATAAGCTGAAAAGAGGGATTGTATGAGAAATGTCTTTTGTATAGGTGAACTATTAATTGATTTTGTGTGCCGAAATACTAATGTTTCTTTAGTAAACGGTTCAGATTTCGAAAAAAAAGCTGGTGGAGCACCCGCTAACGTTGCTGCTGCGATTACAAAATTAGGTGGACACGCTACATTTATGGGGCAAGTAGGAAACGACCCATTTGGTGAGTTTCTTGAACAAACTTTACAGCGTGCGCAAGTCGATACATCCATGCTCATAAAAGATAAACAAACAACACTTGCATTCGTATCCATCGATCAAGATGGCGAACGTGATTTTACTTTTATGCGTGGTGCAGATGGTGAATATCAATTCAATAGCATTGATTTATCAAAAATACAAACGAATGATTTAATACATTTCGGTTCAGCGACAGCTTTACTATCAAGCCCATTAAAAGAAACGTATTTTCAGTTGTTACAATATGCGAAAGATAAAGGGCATTTTATTTCTTTTGATCCAAATTATCGAAGTGCACTCATTACAAATACAGAACAATTCTCTCAAGATTGTCTAACCTTTATAAAACATGCACACTTCGTAAAAGTAAGTCAAGAGGAAGCTACTATGCTCTCTAAAGAGAGTGATTTACAACAAGCTGCACTCAAATTATTAAATTATGGCGCAAAAGTAGTAGCTATTACACTTGGAAAAGACGGTACCCTTCTTGCGACAAATGAAGGTCAAACTATTGTCTCTTCTATTTCCATTCAACAAGTCGATACAACTGGTGCTGGTGACGCTTTCGTTGGAGCAATGTTATATCAGATTGCCCAAAGTGAACATACACTTTCGTATCATTTCAAAGACTTAACAGCATTTATCTCCTTTGCAAATAAAGTAGGTGCTATCACATGTACAAATTACGGTGCAATTGCCTCTCTTCCATCATTAACAGATATAAAAGCATACGATTAATCGTATGCTTTTTTTACATTCCTCTCCAAAAATCATGCATAATAAAAAAGTACAAAATAACGAGAACGGCCGTCCCGCATAGGGTAATGCGCCGATATATACTCTTCTCTCCTTCCCTCGCTTTCACAAACGCCCAAATAAATCCGAAGAATAATATTAAATCAACATATGGAACATAAAAAGAAAAGACGAGAAACGCATATAAATACACGATAAATAAACAGGTCGTTACTAAGAAAACTTTAAACGCAAATTCACTTTTCATAATATAACCGCCCCCTATCTGTACTGTATTATATTCAGCAAAATACAATAGTTGCAGTTAAACTCCAAGTATAAATAAGCTACCGTCTATAATACGGTAGCCATTACGGAACATTGTATTTCCGTTTATATATATTACTTAAAATCGAAGAAGGAATTTGCTCGTAACGAACTTTCTCTCCTGTTTCATCTATAATATACGAATTGTTTCCTATATAATATATTCCATCTTTTCGTTTTGAGTACACTGGATATCTTTCATTTGGCAATACCGTTTCCACTTTCGTTAACTGTCCATTTGGTTCTTGCCAATATATATCCGCGCGGTCTACTAACGTAAGTACTCCAATTTGTTCTTTTTCTATTTTTCGACCATTCCAGCTCACAACGCGATAACCAAGTTTATTCGCTTCATATTCGGGGCTCGTATGAAAACGAGAAATGATTACTTTTGTTTGTAATTGTACTCGGTCATATAACCATTGTATATCCCTGTCATGCATACGAATACAGCCATTTGATTCCCTACTTCCAATCGTCCATTCCCGGTTCGTCCCGTGAATTGCATATTCATTCTTATCTAGTCCAAGCCACCTCGTACCAAGAGGGTTATTCGGTGCACCCCCAGGTATTTTTTTTCGATGGTATTCTTTATTTTTAAATTTAGTTATAATACAAAAATTACCTTCAGGCGTAGGTGTACGATCTCTTCCAGTCGTTACTGGAAATGTTTTTGTGTAATTTCCATTTTCAAAAAAAGACAACTGGTTCGTCGTAAGATTTACTAATATTAAATGATCTGTATTAGCAAAAGCACTAACCGGTAGGATGAAAAATAATAGTATGATGAAACATAACTTTTTCAGCTATATCCCCCCTAGCGCTCCCTATAATAAGTGGAATTAACATTACTTTGCTCTTATAAATGAAAACTATCCATTTACAATAACGCCCCCATTTACATGTATCATTTGCCCAGTAACATAGGATGAATCACCAGATGCCAAGTATACGTATGCCGGCGCTAATTCATATGGTTGACCAGGTCTTTGCATCGGAACATTGCTCCCAAACTGAGAGACTTTCTTCTCATCAAAGCTCGATGGAATAAGCGGTGTCCAAATCGGGCCTGGTGCAACACCATTTACCCGAATCCCTTTTTGCACTAACGATTGAGAAAGTGATCTTGTAAAAGCTACGATTGCTCCTTTCGTTGCGGAATAATCAATTAACGTTTCATTTCCTTCATATGCAACGATAGATGCCGTATTTATAATGACATCCCCTTTCTTCAAATGAGAAAGGGCTGCTTTCGTAACGTGAAAATAAGAAAAAATATTAATACGAAATGTTTTTTCTAGCTGTTCTGCTGTAATATACTCTAGCCCTTGCTGCGGATATTGCTGTGCAACGTTATTCACTAAAATATTTAAACTACCTAACTGCCGGGCGGTCTCTTCCACAATATCTTTACAATGCTGTTCATTACTCAAATCCCCCGGCAACAATACACACTTTACACCTTCTTTTTCAACACGTTGTTTCGTCTCATTTGCATCTTCTTCCTCATCTAAATAAGCAATCGCAACATTTGCTCCCTCTTTTGCAAAAGCGATGGAAACTGCTCGTCCAATTCCGCTATCTCCTCCCGTAATTAACACATTCTTCCCTTTTAACTTTTCACTTCCTTTATAGTTTGCATCTTCAAACTGCGGAAGGGGGCTCATTAATGATTCAATACCTGGCTGCTTATTTTGATGTTGCGCAGGCATTGTTATAAAGTTTTTTTGCTGTGGCATAGCCGCTTTCAACTCCTTTTCCTTAGCATGTGCACAATAAAAAGCTGAAATTCACACATCGTTTTACGATTAATATTCGAATTTAAGACACAAAATATGAATTGTTATAAACTTTTTATGCAAAACTATTGCAAAATAGATAAAAAACGAATATTATATATAACTGTTGTGAAAATTATTCGTAAACAGAAAGGATGTTTATATGTTTAACCTTTCAAAACATAAAACTTCTATTAAAACTGAAATTATGGCAGGTATTATTACCTTCTTAACAATGGCATATATCATTGTCGTAAACCCTGTTATCCTTGGAGATGCAGGTGTTCCATTTGAACAAGCATTTACAGCAACAATTATCGCTGCTGTTGTCGGAACATTATTTATGGCAATCTTTACAAACTTACCAATCGCAATCGCGCCAGGTATGGGATTAAATGCTTACTTCTCTTACTCTGTTGTAAAAGCGCATGAAGGCATGACTTTCGCAATTGCATTCTCTGCTGTATTCGTAGCAGGTATGATTTTAATTTTGTTATCATTCACATCTTTCCGTACAAAATTAATGGAAGCAATTCCTGAAAACTTAAAACATGCAATTACTGCTGGTATCGGTCTTTTCATCGCCTTTATCGGTTTACGTTTAACAGGTATCGTTACAAAAAATGATGCAAACTTAGTTGGACTTGGTGATCTTCACTCTGCTCCAGTTCTACTAGCATTGGCTGGGCTTGGAATTACTATTGTTCTTATGTCTTTAAATGTAAATGGCGCACTATTTATTGGTATGCTATTAACTGGTATTATCGCTTTCTTCACAGGACAGTTAACATTCTCAAACGGTGTTACATCAATGCCTGGATTACCAGAAGGAATTATCGTTTCAAATCCAATTACTGCTGTATCTGACGTAATTAACTACGGATTATACGGCGTTGTATTCTCATTCTTCCTTGTTACACTATTCGATACAACAGGTACATTACTTGGCGTTGCACAACAAGGTGGATTTATGAAAGACGGAAAGCTTCCAAAAGCAGGACGAGCTCTTCTATCTGACTCATTCTCAGCAACTATTGGTTCTATGTTCGGAACGACACCATCAACAGCTTACATTGAATCATCTGCTGGTGTTGCAGCTGGTGGTCGTACTGGTTTAACAACTGTTACAGTAGCTGTTCTATTCGCATTAGCAGCATTCTTCGGACCATTAGTAAGTGCTGTTTCTGGTGTATCAGCTATTACTGCTCCATCATTAATTATCGTTGGTAGTCTTATGATGGGTTCAGTTCGCCACATCGATTGGGATGCATTTGATGAAGCATTCCCAGCATTCTTAGTAATCTTAAGCATGCCACTTACATCAAGTATCGCAACAGGTATCGCACTTGGATTTATTTCATACCCACTTATGAAAGTGGCAAAAGGTAAATTCCGTGCTGTTCACCCACTTGTATATGTATTTGGAATTTTGTTTGCTTATCAATTGATATTCTTACCACATTAAAATCTCTCATAAAGAGGGATTTTTTTATACATAAAAAGACTGCAGAGAACTCCATCTCCACAGCCTAATATTTATTTTTGCAAGAACGCCTGCAAATCTGCAAATTGCCTCTTTGCATCTTCATAGCCTTGCTCGTATAAATTTTGTAATTTTGCTGTATCTTTTTCCATACGATCTACTTGAAGCGGTACTTCTGGACGAATAACAAATAAATTCCCAGCTTGTTCTTCTTTTTCAATATAGTGAAGTGTTTCATTATACACTTCATAACGATTTAGCATCGTGTTCACAAGGTTCGGATATTTTTTATAAGCTTTCGCTGCAACCCATCCAAATCTTGATTTTTTCTTTGCGTAACCATGATTTCTCGTTAAAATTACGACTGATTTTTTAAATCCATCTTCCTGTGCTTTACGAACTGGAATTGGATCAGAAATCCCGCCATCTAACAGTTGCTTACCACGATAATTTACTACTGGTGCAATGAAAGGCAATGAACTAGACGCTTGTAATAAATTTAGTGCATCATCATTCGTTCCTTCTTTTTCAAAATAAACAGACTGTCCTGTTTCACAATCCGTCGTTCCTACAAGGAAACGTTCTGGGCTATTAAAGTATGTTTCAAAATCAAACGGCACATGCTTTTCTGGAATTTCATGAAAAATGAAATCCATATCAAATAGCTGACGTTTTCTCCATAAATTTTTATACGATAAATATTTCGGATGTGATGCATAATCAATATTGACCGTTTTATTTCTATTTCTTTGTCTGGAAAGATACGACGCTGCATGACAAGCACCAGCTGATACACCGATTACATATGGAAAATATAAATCTTGTTCCATAAAGTATTCTAATATCCCGCCCGTGTATACACCACGCATACCGCCGCCTTCTAATACTAACCCCGTATTTTCAAGCATGTTACTCTCTCCTCTATATATATTGACTCTTTAATTATTCACCATGTTAAGTATCTTTTTCTATTATATATGAGTTCTTTCAGAAATTATATTTAAAAGTCTTGAGAAAAAGGAGTTTTTTCTTCCAATTATATTTCCAAATGACCGGAGACATCCTTTATAAACCTTTGAATAAAGTCTTGCTCTTCTTTCGTATATCCATCTAAAAGTAACAACCACTTTTCTTCAGCTTGCTTATGCAATTTTTCATGAGCTTTATATATTTCATTCCCACTCTCCGTTAAGCTGAAGAAGATTTCTTTTTGATTATCTAACATTTGCATCTTCTCAACGAATTGCTTTTGAAACAACTTTGTACAAATTTTAGAGATTGCTCCCTTCGTCATGCCCATTTCTGTCGTAATTGCCTTTACATTCATCAAACCATTTTTTCCGATACATTCGATTACATGTAACTCAGATAAAGACATACTACTTACGCCTGTCTCACGAAGAAACTTCTCATTTCGTCGTTTTAAATGTTCTTCTTTTTTATGCAAAAGTGTACGAATGTCCGAAAGTATTTCCATTTGCTTCGTTGCATGCTTCAATCCGTTCGCCTCCTAAGTTTCCAAAGAAACAATTTAACTATATACCATTTTAAAACCATTTTTTCATCTTTACAAGTAAGAAAATCATGTTAAAATAAATTTAGTTTCCGAGGAAACTAAATCACAAGGAGGTTAACATGATGAAAAACTCTAAACTAACTTTTATTTTATATGTTGTCTGTATTAGTGCCTTATTCGGTTCCTTCGCGCAAAATATTTACACACCTATCTTACCGATGATTCAAAATTCTTTTCACACTTCTCTTTATCTTGTAAATATAACCGTTTCACTTTTCACATTCGTTCTTGCAATTATGCAGCTCGTATATGGACCTTTAATTGATACAAAAGGAAGAAAATCTGTCCTTATTCCTAGTTTAGTCATTAGTACAATTGGTTCAATCGGATGTGCTTTTTCGGCAAACATTTATTTATTTCTCTTTTTTAGAGCTGTTCAAGCTATAGGAATAGCGGCTATACCTGTAGTTTCAGCAACGATTATCGGCGATTTATTTGAAGGAAAAGAACGCGGAGAAGCGATGAGCCTATACCAAATGTTACTTGCCCTCGCACCTGCAATGGCTCCTCTCATAGGTGGTTATCTTGGCAGTATAAATGGTCACTTATCTGTATTTCTCTTTTTATCTACACTTGGCATTATCTTATTAATTATAAACATTTCACTACTCCCAGAAACAAAGCCAAATATAATTAAACAATCTAAAGCACAAAAGAATTACTCTCTTATCTTAAAAAATAAAACTGGATTTTCTATTACTCTTATTGGCTTCATTCAATTTTGTATTTACTTTTGCTTTCTCGTTTTTTTACCGAGTATTTTAACAAATTCATTTCATTTAACTGTAAATAAAATTGGTCTTATGTTTGTACCAATGTCTCTTTCTATCATGCTAGGAAGTTTTTGCTACAAATTTTTGCAAAAACGCCTCACAACAAAGCAAGCTTTATTTATTACGAGTTTCTTCAATATTATATGTGTCGTTTTATTCTCTTTCACATATAACATCAATATCCCATTTATCATTATCGTTACATCTTTGTACGGTTTTAGTATGGGACTTTCTATGCCAACTCACACCACTTTATTAACAGAAGAATTCGTACAAGAACGCGCAACAGCTATCGGTATGTACAACTTCATCCGCTATCTTGGTATGGGCACAGGGCCACTTATAGGTGGATTTCTTTTATTTAACCAAAATTACTTTTGGATTTTCTTCCTAGGCGCAATTATGTTTTTACTTGTAATCTTATATACAATGAAAATGCTAAGCCTTCATGCTGTACAAAAATTAAAATAGAGCCCCAAAAATGTCGGCTCTATTTTACCCTCTTTGATCCGCAACAATATGAATATCAATATACTTTGTTTGTCTCATAATTTCATTTACAATAGAACCTTTTCGAATTTCTTCCCACCGCGTTCTCGCTGATTGCCCAAGTAAAATTTGTGTTACTTGCAATCTTTTCGCGACTTCAATAATAACATCCGCTGGCTTTCTTCCCTTTGCTTCTTCTAATACAAAACTCGCATCAAATTGATTCGTGAGCGCCTTCCACTCTTCAATCGTCTGCTTTTTTCCAGCTGAAATAGAATCTATATTTTCCCTCTCAACGTTTAATACGTACAATTCAGCATTTAACCGATCAGCCATGCGCCATCCCCGTCGTATTAATTTCTCCGCTGTTGAACTGTATTGTACACAAACGAGAATTTTTTCTTTTACGCCAATCGGTTCTATTACTGTTTGGCTAATTTTCTCGTCCATATCATCCGCAACTTCTCGAAGTGATAATTCCCTAAGTGCTCCTAAGTTATTAAGTGTAAAGAAGTTTTGTAAGCTTTGCTGAATTTTTTCTTCTTTATATATCTTTCCGTCTATTAGTCTCTTCCTTAATACCTCGGGCGTTGCATCAACGAGCTGAATTTCATTTGCTTTTTGTAAAATAAAATCTGGAATTCGTTCTCTTACTTTTACATTCGTAATTTGAGCTACAATATCATGAACACTTTCTAAATGTTGAATATTAAAAGCTGATAATACCGATATACCAGCCTCTAACAATTCCTGCACATCCATATAACGTTTCTTATGTTTAGAACCAGGAACATTACTATGCGCAAGTTCATCCACTACAACTACTTGCGGCGCGCGTTTTTTTATTCCTTCCACATCAAGCTCATAAAATACCTTTCCTTTATACTGTATTTCTTTCAAAGGAAATTTTTCTAAATCAGCAATTGCTTCTTCCGTCTCTTTTCTTCCATGCGTTTCAATTAAACCAATTACAATATCAATTCCATCTTTTTTCATTTCCCTTGCATCAAAGAGCATTTTATAACTTTTTCCTACGCCTGGAGCTGCTCCTACATATAGCTTTAACTTTCCGCGATTTTGCTGACGAATATATTCTAAATATTCCTCTGGCGTTCGCCTTTGAAACTTCGGTTCATAATCATCTGCATACAAAATAAACACTACCTTTCATTCGAAACAACGCTACCTCAATCCATTAGATTGAGGTAGCACTGTTACTATTTCATTAATTTCTGTAATGCCAAATTTAACTTTAAGACGTTTACGCGGGTCTCTCCAAATAAACCAAGCGCAGCACCTTCTGTTTGATCTTTAATCAATTGATTAAGTTTTTCTTTCGGAATATTCGTTAATTTCGAGATGCGATCCACCTGCACCGAGGCCGCCTTTGGACTAATATCAGGATCAAGCCCTGAACCTGAATTTGTCACTAAATCTATTGGTATTTCTGTAACCGGAACAGCTGGATTTTTTTCCTTCCAGTCCGCAATACTTTTCTCTACTCGCTTTGCTAAATCTGGATTAGATGGTGCATAGTTATTTGAACCAGATGCTTCAGCCTTATATTCAATACTAGAAACACGCCCTTGAAAATAACGTGGATCCGTGAAGTTTTGACCAATTAATTTAGAACCAATCACTTCATTTTTATCATTATATATTAGACTTCCATCCGCGTTATCCTTCATTACTGCTTGTGCAATACCAGTAACAATAAGTGGGTATACAAGTCCACACAACACTAGAAATGTAAAAGTAATACGGATAATTTGTGATAGTATACTTTGTTTCTTCTCCATCTTTTTCCCCTCTTCCTTATATAAACAAGCCGACAATCATATCAATTACCTTAATTCCAATGAACGGAACGATAACTCCGCCAAGCCCATAAATAAGTAAGTTTCGGCTAAGCAATGCATTAGAACTCATCGGTTTATATGCAATACCTTTCATCGCTAACGGAATGAGTAATGGAATAATAACAGCGTTAAATATTAATGCTGATAAAATTGCTGACAGTGGTGATGTTAGTTTCATAATGTTTAATGCTTCCATTTGCGGAATCGCAAGTGTAAACATTGCTGGAATGATTGCAAAATATTTCGCTATATCATTCGCAATACTAAACGTCGTTAAAGCACCTCGCGTCATTAACAATTGCTTACCGATTCCTACAACCTCAATAATTTTCGTTGGATTTGAGTCTAGATCAATCATGTTCGCCGCTTCTTTCGCTGCTGTCGTACCACTGTTCATCGCTAATCCAACGTCCGCCTGTGCTAATGCTGGAGCATCATTTGTACCATCACCTGTCATCGCTACAAGTTTCCCTTTATCTTGCTCTGCTTTAATAACAGCAATTTTATCTTCCGGTTTACACTCGGCAACGAATTCATCTACTCCAGCTTCTTTTGCAATCGTTGCTGCTGTTAACGGATTATCACCTGTACACATAACCGTTTTAATCCCCATTTGGCGCAACTGTTCAAAACGATCACGCATACCCGGTTTTACTGTATCCTTTAAATAAATTAAGCCATAAATACGATTATCTACTGCAACTACAAGTGGTGTTCCGCCCTCTTTTGAAATTAAGTCTGCTTTTTGATTTACATCTTTCGGAATTGTTCCGCCTTGTGACTCAACCCATTCAATAACGGCACCTACAGCACCTTTTCTCACTTTCGTTCCGTCTTGTAAATCAACACCACTCATTCTCGTTTCTGCTTTAAACGGAACAAACTCACCTTGTTCTGCAAGTTCTCTATTATATGATATAGATTTTCCCTGCACATACTCGATAACGGATCGACCTTCTGGTGTTTCATCTAAAACAGAACTAATAGCGGCCCACTTTCCAACTTGCTCAATCGTTTCATTTCCTACAGGTAATAATGTATGAGCCATTCGGTTCCCAAAAGTAATTGTACCTGTTTTATCTAAAATAATTGTATTAATATCGCCAGCAGCTTCTACTGCTTTCCCTGACATCGCTAACACGTTAAATTTTGTTACCCGGTCCATCCCAGCAATACCAATCGCTGATAGCAAACCACCAATTGTCGTTGGAATTAAACATACTAACAACGCTACAAGTACAGCAGTATCAATTTGAAAGCCTAAATAATTTGTAAAAATCGGCAACGTCACAACGACGATCAAGAAAATAAGAGTTAAGCTCGTTAATACTGTATTTAAAGCAATCTCATTCGGCGTTTTTTGACGAGCAGCTCCTTCTACTAAAGAAATCATTTTATCGATAAATGATTCACCAGGATTACTCGTAATGACAATTGTAATTTCATCACTTACGACCATCGTTCCACCTGTTACGGAACAAAAATCACCGCCTGCTTCTTTTATAACAGGAGCTGATTCACCTGTAATTGCAGATTCATCTACAGATGCTAATCCTTTGATTACTTCGCCATCACTTAGAATCATTTCTCCTTGTTTTACGATAACAACGTCACCTTTTCTAAGATCAGTTGCTGAAACTTGGACAATGTCTCCATTTTCTTTTACTACATTTGCAAACACATCTTTCTTCGACTGCTTTAAAGAATCGGCTTGCGCTTTACCACGACCTTCTGCTAATGCTTCTGCAAAATTCGCAAATAAAACTGTAAATAATAGAATGAGAGAAACTGTTATATTAAACCATCCTGGTATACTACTAGAACTGCTTGGAAGAAAAGATAAAATGAACGTAATGATAAATCCAATTTCCACAACGAACATAATCGGATTCTTTATCATGACCTTCGGATTCAATTTCGCAACGGATTGCTTCATCGCATGTGTTACGATATCACGATCCATCGTTTTCGCTTGTCTAACTTCATCTTCTACAGCATGTATTTGGGACTCATTTAATTGTTTTTCTTTTACTACTACCGGTCTCATCATTTACCCTCCATTACTTCAATGTAAGAAATTCTGCAATTGGACCGAGTACTAACATTGGGAAGAATGTTAATGCACCGACAATTACAATTGTTCCGATGAAGATGCCACCAAATAAACTATTATCTGTACGGAACGTTCCGACTGTTTCTGGCACTACCGTTTTTTCTTTCAATGAAGCTGCCACAGCTAGCATCGTAATTAAACTGAAGTAACGTCCTAAAAACATAACTAAACCAGTCGTAATATTCCAAAACGGTGTATTATCTCCTAATCCTTCAAATCCAGATCCGTTATTCGCAGCTGACGATGTATATTCATATACCACTTGCGTCAAACCGTGGAAACCGGAATGAGAAATAGCATCCGTCCCTAAATTTGTTGAAAGAGCTAATGCCGAAAATCCTAAAATGAGCAATGGATGAAATAAAATCGTGACCGCGATTAATTTCATTTCCTTACCTTCAATCTTTTTACCTAAAAACTCTGGTGTCCGTCCAACCATTAACCCAGATATAAACACCGCGATAATTGCATACATAATAATGTTTACAAAACCTGCTCCAACGCCGCCATACACAGTATTTAACATCATATTTACAAGCGGAACTAAACCGCCAATTGGTGTTAACGTATCATGCATCGTATTAACAGCGCCTGTTTCAGCAGCTGTCGTTACCGTTGCGTATAGTGAAGAAAATACTGTTCCAAATCGTACTTCTTTCCCTTCTGTACTTCCTTGTACATGTTCGATACCCATTCCATTTAATGCCGGATTCCCATTTAGTTCAGATGTCGTAATCGTTATAAATCCTAGTAAAAACACCATAAAAAGTGATACGAAAAGGATGCGACCTTGTTTTTTATTTCCTACCATTCGTCCGTACGTAAATGGAAGTGCTGTTGGTAATAACATCATAAGCATCATTTGCAAAATATTACTCATTTGTCCTGAATTTTCAAAAGGATGCGTAGAGTTCGCTCCGAAAAATCCACCGCCGTTATTTCCAAGTTCCTTTATGGAAACGAATGATGCAACAGGTCCACGTAATATACTTTGCTTTGCCCCATCAATCGTTTGTGCTGTAACCGCCCCATCTAACGTTTGCGGTACGCCAAGTGCGACAAAAACTAGTGCCGCAATAAATGCAATAGGAAGAAACACTCTCGTTAACGCTCTCGTAAAATCAACGAAAAAGTTACCAAGTTCTTTTCCAGCAAGTCCTCTTATAAAAGCCATAACGAGCGCTAATGTCGTTGCTGGTGCCGCAAACATTAAAAATGTAATCCCGATTAATTGTGATAAATAGGATAAACCATTTTCACCGCTATAATGCTGTAAATTTGTATCAGCCATAAAACTAATCGCTGTATTAAAAGCGAGCGTAGGCTCCATCCCTTCAATATGCGCTGGATTTAGCGGCAGCACACCTTGTAATCTGAAAATGAAATATACAACAACAATCATAAATCCGTTGAGTAAAACTAATGATAATGCGTACTGTTTCCACGTTTGATTGTATTCTTTTACACCCGTAATTTTAAAAATAAGTTTTTCAAAAGGCCCAAATACTTTATCTAGCGTTTTGCTACCTTGAAAAGCTTTTTCTAAATAAACCCCCGTTGGCTTTGCTACTAAAATAAACAAGAGCATTGTAATAATGACTGCAACCCAAATCATAATGAATGATTCCCCCTAATTAAAACTTCTCTGGATTTAATAATGCATACACTAAATACACTGTAATTGCTGCGACAATAACCGATAAGACAATCATCATGATTGCTTTCCTTCTTTCACAACTTTATCTGACCAACTTGCAAGACTTGCCATTGATGCAACTAATAAAATAAAAATCCCGACCATTACAACATCTAACATAGCTATCCCTCGCTTTAATTTTTGTTAAAATTTACCATCTAAATATTAAAAAAGAACACTGAGCTCTACTCAGTGTTCAAAAAATGAACAACAAAAAGTAAACCTCCTCTCTAAACGCTTACGAGGTTAGCTGTCGGATTCGGGCCTAAAGAGTAGCCCTACTTTCAAAACTGAAAGATTCACCCCAAGTGACGATGCACAAAATTGGTTCCCCCGCTCCATTTCTGGAACTCAGCGATTTTAGGTTTTTTTGGAAATTTTATGAATGATTTATGAGAGTAAATATACTCCTCTATATTTCACTTGTAAAGGAGTAAATTACTGAAAATAATAATATTTACATTCATTTAAACGCTTACATTGAAGATTATTACTATTATTTCATCTATTTTCTTTATTTCTCTTCTCTTTTCTTAAAAATGACCTTTTAAATATGAAATAAAAAGGGCGAATGACATGAAGTGCATAGCTTGTTGTACTCAGCATTCGCTCTTTTTTATTCAACCTTTATTCTCCTCGTAAAAATGCACGTAAATTTCTCCCGCGAATATAAACTTGTGTCAATTCTGCATGTAGCTGCTCATACTCGGTAATATCTACCTCTAAATACAAAGCATCTTTTGATGGTAATATAATATACGGCCCTGGAAAAAGGGGATCAATCTGAACCAATTCTTGAACTCGCTCTACCGATACTGCCCAACGATTTGCTATATCTCCAAGTAATAGTACCTTCATCATTTCTTCCCCCGCCCTATTCAAAAAATAAAAAAGAAATATTATCACAATTTGTAAACACGACAAACTTAGCTCCAATGGTTTCATAGAGCCTCGCTGGATATCGTTTATTCCTTGTAACAACAGTAATAGGTGCTTGAAAAGAAAAGCGAATGTGTTCTGTGAAAAAACTAACGATTGGAAGCTCATCCCCTAGTAAAATCACCTTCTTAATACACTCACAAATACTAGTAAAGTCCTGCTCCTTACTGCAGCTATAAGTCCAATCAAACCCACAATTCCTAACTTCAGCCGCTATCTCTTCATTTGCTGTAAAAATAATTAACTCATGTTGAAATGATACTAAATCTCTTAAACTATCTACTTTACTTTCTTCTCCAACACAAATAAGTGTTAGTTCCATGTACCTCATCCTCCTTAGTATAAAAGAAATCAAACATAGATTGATATTCCCCTATACTAATCAGATCGATGAAGTGATGTATCCATCATGGCACCGTCCTCTCTCAAGACGCTTACGAAGTTAGCTGTCGGATTCGGACTTTGAGAGTAGCCCTACTTTCAAACTTGAAAGATTCACCCCTAGTGCCTACGCACAAATTGGTTCCTCCGCTCCATATAATTGGACTCAGCGTTTACAAAAAAATGTATTCTGGCTGATATATTACTCCTGTATTTTGAAAAAGTAAACAGAAAAAAAGCCAGTTATAAAACTGGCTTTTCACTTACCTATGCACGCGTTCTATTCACTTTATATGCAAAATGATTCGTCGGTCCATGACCACTACCAATATTCAATGGCTCTTCAATTGCTATACTAATAAATCGTTTTGCTTCTTGAACAGCATCTTCAATTGAGTATCCTTTCGCAAGTCCTGCTGTAACCGCTGAAGCAAATGTACACCCACTTCCATGCGTTTGCTTTGAAGGAATTCGCTCGCTTCTAAACTCAATAAATTTTTCTCCATCAAAGAGGAAATCAATTACTTCATTCCCTTGATATTCTGCATGTCCGCCCTTCATAAGCACATATTTAGCACCTAATTCATGCAATACTTTTGCAGCTTCCTTACTATCTTCAACATTATGAATCTCCATCCCAGTTAACACTTCTGCTTCTGGGACATTCGGTGTTATAACAGTTGCTACTGGTAATAAATATTCTTTTAATGCTTGAACTGCTTCTTGCTGTAATAATGATGCACCGCCTTTTGCAATCATAACGGGATCTAGCACAATATTATTCCAGCCAAACTTTTTAATTTGTTCTGCAACAATTTGAATTATTTCACTACTAAATAACATTCCTAGTTTCACTGCATCTGGTGTTACATCCGTACCAATTGAATTCAGCTGTTCTGTAATACCTTCTAATGGAACAGGATATACCCCTTGAACGCCAAGCGTGTTTTGAGCAGTAATTGCCGTAATAGCCGTCATTCCGTATACACCAAGCTCTTGGAATGTTTTTAAATCTGCCTGAATTCCAGCACCGCCGCCGCTATCAGACCCTGCAATTGTTAAAGCTTTATTCACTTTCATCCCACTCATCCTTTTCTATCCAAAATAGCGATGATAAATCGTTTTTGCTTCGCTTATATCTTTCGTTCCATGTACGAGCACACGGCCATCTTTAAAGGCTACTAACCTCTTGTCTTCAACAGAAAATGATAGTAAATATGGATTTATATTTAAATCATTTACACGACCTTCCAACAACTCTTTATATTGTTCAAAATTCATTTCATCTTTATGAGGTGGTCTAATTTGAACTGTATTTCGCCCGCATAAAACTGCTGTTTTTGATGTGTTTTCTTTATTTAAATACGGATATAATGCATTCTCTCCGCATGAAGGACAATTATGCTGGCGAAGTTTTTGCACATTCATACATGAATACTCATTCTTCCACATATCAAACGATACAAGCCCATCTCGAAGTGATTCGTAATCTTCTACTAACAGTTTAAGAGCTTCTGTTACTTGATGAGAAACGACAAGAGATACAGCAGGTGATATAATACCCGCTGTATCACATGTTGCCCCGCCAAGCGGAATCGACTGTAATAAACATGATAAACATGGTGTTTTACTAGGAAGGATTGTGTAAGAAAGACCGTAACTACCTACACATGCACCGTAAATCCATGGAATAGAATATTTTTGTGATATATCATTTACAATAAAGCGCGTTTCGAAATTATCAGTCGCATCAATAATTACATCAACATTTATAACAAGTTCTTCTAGCTCTTCAGCTGTTACATCTTGAACGAGAGCTTCTATTGTTACATCACTATTAATCTCTTCTAAACGTTTTTTAGCCGCTATAGCTTTTGGAAGATTATTCTTTACGTCGCTCTCTGCATACAATTGTTGTCTTTGTAAATTACTCCAATCTACATAATCACGGTCAACAATTGTTATCTTGCCAACACCTGCTCTTACAAACATCTCTGCATTTGCACTACCTAATGCACCTGCACCGATAATAAGCACATGCTTTTCTCTTATCTTTTGCTGTCCTTCTTCTCCAATTGGAGAAAATAGTTCTTGGCGAGAATATCGATTATTCAACTACGCTCATTCCTTCTAAAGGACTACTTGCAGTTGCACAACGCTTACGTGCAATGCGACCTGCTTCAAATCCTAAACGGCCTGCTTCAATACTTAATTTCATTGCTTGTGCCATTTTAATAGGATCTTTTGCTCCTGATACAGCTGTATTTAATAACACGCCATCTGCTCCTAATTCCATTGCAAATGCCGCATCAGCTGGGCTACCAATACCGGCATCAACGATAACTGGTACTGTCGCTTGTTCAATAATGAAGCTCAAATTTAATGGATTTACAATACCAAGTCCTGATCCGATTGGAGATGCTCCTGGCATAATCGCATGCACGCCAAGCTCTTGTAATTTACGTGCTAATACAACATCATCAGATGTATACGGAAGTACGATAAATCCTTCTTCCAGTAACATTTCAGATGCCTTTAATGTTCCTACCGGATCAGGTAATAACGTTCTATCATCACCAATAACTTCTACCTTTATCATGTCACAAAGCCCAGAAGCTTTTGCTAATTTTGCAATACGAACAGCCTCTTCAGCGTTTTTTGCTCCTGCTGTATTTGGTAATAACGTATATTTTTTCACATCAAGTTTCTCTAATAAATTAGGTTGCTTTGCATCAAAGATATCCATACGACGTACTGCAAACGTTAAAATTTCAGCTTCAGAAACGTCAATTGCCTTTTGCTGTACGTCAAAATCAGGGAATTTACCTGTTCCTAATAAAAGTCTAGAATGAAATGAAAATGGTCCAATGTTTAACATAATCAACCGCCTCCTACGAAAGTTACAATCTCAATTTGGTCTCCATCAAAAACAGATGTATCTGTATGATCATCTTTTTGTAAAATATCTTTATTACGCTCTACTACAACAATTCTGTTATCTAGCTCTAAATGTGTAAGTAGCTCAGCTACTGTTTTTACACTCGCTGGCACTTCAATTTGGTTACCATTAATTTTTAAATTCAAACTTCCATCCCCTTTCTAAACTCTTCTAGAAAGCAATGAATCTAGCAAATGATTCTCTTGCTTTCCTTCTATTAAATCAGCCATATATTGGCCAGAAATAGGACTTAATAAAATACCGTTTCGATAATGGCCCGTGCAAGCATATAAACCTTTTATTTCTTCATGCTCTCCCATATAAGGAGCTTCATGATTCGATTGTGGTCTTAATCCTGCCCACGTGCTTTCCCATTCTGCTTCTTTTAAAGCTGGCAATATTGTATAAGCACGCTCTAATATAGAAGTTATACTTTCTGGCTGCACAGTTTTATTGAACGTATGTGGCTTCATTGTTGCCCCAATTACGTAACGTCCACCGCGCTTTGGAGTAATGTAAAATCTTTCTTGAAAAATAGGTGCTTTTAAAAGTTGTTTTCTACTTCTTACCGCAACCACTTCTCCTTTAACTGGATATGTACCCCAATCGCGGTGAAAATAACTGAGTAACTTCGTGCTCCATGAACCTCCTGCAATAACGACTTTCTCACATGTGACAATACCTTCACTTGTAATAACTCCAGTCACTTTATTATTTTCAATACGGATATCAAATACTTCTGTCTGTTCATATATATCAGCACCGGAAATCGCTGCAGAATGTGCGAATGCTTTCGTAAGCTCTGGTGCAATAACATGACCGTCTTTCGGATAATATACTGCTCCTATAATAGATTCGGATAGATATGGCTCTTTTTCCCGCACATGGTCTCCCGTTAGAAAATAAGAATCTTCACCTGTTTTCTGCTGCCAATCCATAATATGAAGAATTCTTTCCTTCTCATCTTCATTTTGAGCAATACGATAAATTCCTTTTTCTTCATATCCAATATCAACACCCGTCTTTTCACGTAAAACTGCTGCAAGTTGTGGAAATATAGCTCGGCTTTCTCTAGCAAGTTCAAATAGCGGATCATACGCATCCCATTCTGCCTGAACACCAAGTAAACCAGCAGCTGCTTTTGAAGCTTCCGATGCAATACTTTGCTTCTCCACAATCGCTACTTTATGTCCTCTTTCTGCTAGAAAATGTGCAACTGAACTACCAATTACACCACCACCAATAATCGCTACATCATACTTCTCACACATGTTTTTCCGCCCACTTTCTTATTGATTCCTTATAAGATTTCGCTTTGCTATACGGGTTACTACTACTTACAATTCCAGACATAACTGCTATACCGCTTACACCGTTAGTAAGAACATCCACTGTGTTTTCTGGGGTAATTCCTCCAATTGCTGTAATCGGTATAGATAAACACCTTGCAATGTCTGAAATTTCTTCAAGCCCTCTCGCTGGCACACCTTTTTTACAATCTGTCGGAAATACATGGCCATAAACGAGTGAATCCACTCCATTTTTAAAAGCTACTATTGCTTCATCTAGCGAATGCACAGAATAACCGACATGCAAATACGAAAACTTTTCTTTCACTGACTTTACATCTGTACTTCGATATCCTAGTTGAACACGAGGAATATTTAATAAAATTGCAATATCAATTCGATCGTTTATGACAATTTTAGAAGCTGGAAAGCCCTCCATTAATAGACTTTCCACACCTTCATATAATTCCTTCGTACTCTTCTCACGCTCACGAATATGCAAATAATCAATCTCACTCTCAATTTGCATCGCTACATTCACTAACTCTTCGAATGGCATATGGCCATTTGAGATTACGTGGAGCTCATTTTTCATATTCATTCGCCTACTTTAAAATATTTTCGAATAATTCATCGGCTGGGACGGTTTCTTTCGTCATTCCTTTGTCCTTCAGCCACTTATTTTGTTTCTCCCAAGATTCTTTTGAATCTGATAAGAATGGCTCATCTTTCGTTTCCATCTTCTCTAATAAAATTTTCATACTTTCCTTTTCAACTTCTGGCACAAGTGGGAAGTTTTCTTTTTCTTGATGATTTAATAAAATATTCAATGCTTCATCTGGGTTTTTCTTCATGAAATCATAGCCTTTTTTCGTACCACGTAAGAAAGCTTGCAACGCCTCTTTATCTTTTTTCAACGTTTTATCACCTGTTACAAACACAAGCTCATGATAGTTTGGTACTCCGTAATCAGCTGGATTAAAGTACGCTGGTTCATGGCCTTCATGACGCATAACAGGTACTTCATGGTTAATGTATGCCCCTGTTACCGCATCTACTTTCTTCGTAATTAATGCTGGTACTAAATCAAAGCCAACATCTACTACTTTCACTGTATCAGGATTACCACCAGCTTCTTTTACCATCGTTTTTAAATACATCTCACTTAATGGTGTTCCAGAGTATCCTACTGTTTTTCCTTCTAAATCTTTCGGTGATTGAATGCCCGCTGATTTCAGTGATACAACATGATTTAATGGTGAACGTACGACAGCCCCAATTGATTTCACTGGAATTTGCTCATTCGCTTTCGCCATAACAACATCTGGCTGATAATACAAGCCAACTGTCACCTTCCCTGCTGCTGCCAGCGTTAATGGATCAGTCGGATTAGAAGGGAATTTAATATTTACCTTTACACCTTCTTCTTTAAAGTATCCTTTTTCAATTGCTGCATAGATAAAGCTATGTACCGCATTTGGATACCAATCTAACATGACTGTTATTTCTTTCTCTTTTTTACTTTTGTCTGATGCTGAATTACTCGAACATCCTGCAATTATTGCAATTAATAATGTAAACACAAAGATGCGCTTTAAAAATTTCATGAATGCTTCCTCCAACTAATGAATTTCTTTTCTAATATGGAAATAATTACGACGAAGAAAATAGCTAATAATGATAACAATACAATAGGTGCAAATACGCCAGCTCCATCTAACTGCGTCATCATTCTCTTACTGAAATATCCAAGCCCAGCTTGTGCACCGAGCCATTCTCCAATTGCTGCTCCGATAACACTAAACGGAACTGCAATTTTTAAAGCTGAGAAAAAATAAGGAAGAGCAGACGGCAACTTTAATTTAAGAAAAATATCTCTTTTTGTTGCTCCATATGTAACTAAGAGCTCCTCCCATTCTTTTTTCGTACTACGCAGTCCATCATACGTATTGACCGCAATTGGGAAAAACGTAATTAAAACTGTGACAACAACCTTACTCCAAATTGTATATCCAAACCATAAAACAAATAGCGGAGCAAGCGCAGTAATCGGAATCGTTTGTGAAGCAACTAATAATGGATAAAATGCTCTCTCCATCCATGTACTCGCATTCATTAACATCGCTAGCCCTACACCTAATACGATAGAGATAACAACACCTATTAAAACGACGTATAACGTTGCAGGTAAATGAACTGTAAATAATATGTCTTTTAGTTTCCATATCTTCATTAAAATCGCAGAAGGTGACGGTAAAATGTACATCTCATCTACAATTCTTGCTCCTATTTCCCACACAGCTAGTAAAATACTAGAAAGTGTAATAGCAGGAACTAATTCTTTCAATCGGTTCATCACACAAGTACCTGCCTTTGTAACATACTAAGAAGCTCATCTTTCAGCGCTAATACTTCCGGTTTATATAAATCTTTTCGTGTTCTGTTATGATCAAGCGGTACAGTCCGCTCAGTCAAAGTCGTTATCGGCTGCTGTTCCACTACTAAAACTCGGTTTGAAAGGAATAACGCTTCTTCAACATCATGAGTAATGAATAAAATTGTTTTTTCCCACTCTTGCCATTGTTCAAACAACCATTCTTGCAAAGAGGTCTTCGTTAAAGCATCCAACGCACTAAATGGTTCATCTAACAGCAATATCTCCCCGCCTGTTAATAAAGTTCGAATAAAAGATACACGTTGTCTCATACCACCAGATAAATCTTTCGGATATTTTTTCTCATACCCTTGCAAACCAAATTTATGTAACAGTTCCTTTGCCTTTACTTCTGCTTCTTTCTTCTGTACACCTTGGCACTCTAGCGGCAGGGCAGCATTCTCAATAATTGTTCTCCACGGCAAAAGCATATCTTTTTGCGGCATATATCCTACAGGATGGTTCTTTGTTTCTGTCAGTTCTATCTGTCCAGTACTTACCTTTTCTAGACCTGTAATAAGGCGAAATAAAGTACTTTTTCCACATCCACTCAGTCCGATAATACTGACAAACTCTTTCTCATGTATAGAAGCATTTAATTCATGGATGATTGGTTTCTCATCGTAATGAAAAGAAACATTATGAAACTGTAGTATGTTCTTGCTCCTCAAATCCCCACATCTCCTTACGATAGGACATATCCCAGAATAAATATTCAAATCGACTGGAATATAAGAAGATCTCCTCTAATCTTTCTAGTTCTTTCTCAGACTTTCCAACTGCCATTTCATTTAATAAATCTATTAACCAAATACAAAGATTACCGTATTCTTCCGAACTATATCCTTGAATCCACTCACCAAAAAACTCATGATCTCTTGCTCCAGGAATATCATTTAAACGCTTTCCAATTTCCCAATAGCTCCACATACATGGAAGAAGCGCTGCTATTAATTCCGCAAGTGTGCCATTTTGAGATACAGACATCATGTAATTTGTATAAGCTAAATTTTTAGCAGATGGTTTCGCAGACTCTATCTCCTCTATAGAAATTCCAAGTCTTTTTGCATATTGTTTATGGATTATCATTTCGCCATTTAATATTCCATCAATTTGTTCAGCGAACTTTCCCATTACTTGTGGATTCGTTGCTTTTACAACACCAATCGCATATAACTTTGCATAATCTAGCAGATATAAATAATCTTGAATAATATAATACTGGAATTTATCTTTTTCTAACGTGCCATCTCCCATACCCACTACAAACGGATGATTATGACTCATCTCCCAAACCGGTTGCACTGTTTCTAATAATCTATCGCAAAATTTCATTTCTCTATCCCCTTTCAATATATGTATCTAAATAAAAAACCACTTCTATATATAAGAAGTGGTTACAGCAAATAAAGTTATACATTTATTCGATGTTCCACTTCCCTTCGCTAGTATTACCTAGATCAGGTGTTGTAAGGGTTAAGGATTATTCCTCTCTCAGCAAGTCAAGCACCCCTAGTGGTTTCAATATGAAATTTTCAAATAAAAAAGCCCCGTTTCTATACGCAAAGAAACGGGGACTCATTGTTAGTGTCCGAATTGCTTCCCTACGCTAGCATAATCTAGATCAGGTAATAAAAAGGATCAAAGGCTTACGGCCTACTCTCAGCTGGCAACACCAGCTCTCCTAGCAAACTATAAAATTATCACTGTCAGTATAACACCCTAATAAGACATCATCAACTTTTTTAATTTTCTTAATTATCAACATAATATCAAAATTATACAATACATACATTCTATTTTAGAAAATAAAACCCCAATTAATTGTATAAAAAGGAATCATTATCCTCAAAAAATTTATTTTTATATTGATTTCATATTACATTTATGTGAATACCCCCACTATATTATATCTTTATACTATAATAAAATTACAACTATACAACTAGAGGAGGTCTCTATTCCATGAATATGAAAGCTACTGCTTTAACAGCAACTACTGTAGCGATTGCTTCTTTACTTCCTTCTATGGGTGAAACAAATGTACAAAAAGCAAACGCTGAACAATTATCTAATATTAAAACTGGGTATGTCAAAGTCGATCAAGTAGCATTACATACAGAAGATAACGTAAAAAGCACATCAATTGATACAATTCGCTTTAATACAAAAGTGAACATCATTGAAACAACTAATGGTTGGTATAAAGTATCTGTTCATAATAAAGTAGGTTATGTACAAAAAGATGCTATTTTACTAAAAAACAAACTTCAATCTAATGATCAATACATCGTTAATGCTAATGCATTAAACGTTCGCTCTGAACCTAATTTAGAATCTTCCATTTTAGATGTATTACCAAATGGGAAGTTTATTACCGTTCAAGAAGATCAAGGCGAATGGTATAAAATATCACATAATGGCCAAACAGGTTACGTACAAAAAGCATTCATCTCTAATGGTTCACAACCCTTAGTAAAAGGAATCACCGTTCAAAATAATACAAAATATACTGTTGCAACACCTAATCTAAATGTACGTAGCACCGCTAGTACAAGTAGCGCTCTACTCGGTTCATTACAAAACGGTACTCAAGTACAAGTAGTAGAAACTGTAGGTACTTGGTATAAAATTCGTTTTGGCACAGGATACGGATATGTAGCAAAACACTATGTAGTACAAAATCAACCACAAGCTAAAACAGATCAGCCTTCATCAATTCCAGCTGCTTTCAAATTCCCCGCTCAAGGAAGAATTAGCTCAACCTTTGATATACGCTGGGAACAAATGCATTATGGTATAGATATTGCCGCTCCAGGAAACGTCTCTATCCAAGCTGCTGCTGCAGGTAAAGTTGTGAAATCTTATTATTCAGCTAGCTATGGCAATGTTGTTTTCATTGCGCATCAAATCAATGGGAAATTATATACAACTGTTTATGCTCATATGAAGGATCGCACTGTACAAGCTGGTGATCAAGTACAGACTGGACAATTAATAGGTCATATGGGAAACACAGGTCATTCATACGGGCAACATCTTCATTTTGAATTACATAATGGAGAATGGAATTTTGAAAAAACAAATGCAGTAAATCCACTGCCATATTTAGTTAGGTAAATTGTATGCCACGCAATATACCTCTTATAATTGAATACGTAGCCTTTTTAGGTTTAATCTGTTGTTTAATCATTTACAATACAAACATTGTATTTTTATCTATTATTATTGCTTTTGTTGCATTAGAAATTATGATGGAATCATTTCAAGTGCAACTAAAACAAAAAATTGCCCATATTTATAATGCTATTTTTCTTTTGAGTGCTCTCATAACAAATATAATTAGTAATGGCTTTTATTTATCTACTGTATTTCCAGTATTCTTTATGGCTGTTTTATTATTTGTAGCTAGATATATTAATGTCCCTTATAACCAAAAACAAAAACAAGAACAAGAAGCTTAGAAAGAGGAGACACTGTGTACCAATCTTTCAAAGATGCTCCAATAAAATACATATTGCATTTGTATAAGAAAGCCAATACTTTTTTTGGTATACAAGGAAGTTATACTGCACAACTTCTCCTATATGGAATGTTGTTTCTTGTCTTAATCACTTTCTCCTTGTTTTACTAACAAAAAAGGATCTCACATAAACTGGAGATCCTTTTTAATTTATATTAATTTTTCATATCGAAAATATTGTTTATCCACAAGCATATTTTTCATAAATAAAGCTCAGATTATATTTTTTCTCTAAGCTCATTCGTTGTTCGTCATCGCACCAATAGAAAAGAATATCATGAATCGTTGCGTAACGCTTATTTTTAAGAAATAGCCTAAAGAATGATGGTAAACAATCATGTAATTGTATAAATATATAATTGCGTAGTGTTTCTTCTTTATATTCAATGCCCTTACAAATATACAGTAATTCTTCACAATAATATGCATGCTGTGGAACTTGTATCATTTCGAAAAATGGCACATAAGATAGTAGCTTTCCAATAAAATGACCATATCGATCCATTACTCCTATCGTCATATGCTCCATCATTTCTTTCATCACATATAAATAATCATCTACATGCGTTGTCTTTAATGGGTCTAAGCGATCGGAAATTTGAGATAATACAGCTCTTTGACATGCTAAAACTGCCTGACTAGGTCCATAATATGATAGGAAATCTGTACACTTACGATATTTCCGTAATAAATCATGTGTATACAAATCATATACAAAAGTATTACAATACATTGCTAAACTCATCATATCACTATTTAATTGCTCTTTTGATAATGATTTCGCTCTCTTGCACATATAAAAGAATGTAAATTCCAATACTTCTTTATGAGATAATAAATGTTTACAATCGGTTATACACTTCTCATTAAATTTAACTCTATCCCAAATTTCAATATCCCTATCTGTCAATTCACCTATACGATATTTAATAATTAAATAATTTAAAGCAACTGATTGCGTCAAAAGATCCCATGTTTCATATTCCAATGAAGTATGAACAAACTCAGCTAATCCTTGCGCTATCATAAAATCATTTGCCTCTTCATACCAACCAATCTCTTGGCATAAGCGAAGAATACGCACTAAAGTTGGAATTTCATCTTTATGAAACTGCGGTAATTTCTTTGCTTTATTCATGCCATATACGATAAATGCCGCTAAATTTTCTTCTTTATAAAATTCTTTCTCTTTCCATACTAATATAGTTCGTTCTTTCCCCTCACCTTTTGGGTGACAAGGTACAAGCAAAGAAAATAATTCAGCGAAATTATTTGGTTCTATATATGTATCTGTAACCAAATTCCAATTTGGATCGCCCTGTACAGCCTTCATATAATTCCCCTTCCCTTTTCATCTATGTAGGAAATATTAATTTATTATCGCACCACTAAAAATTAATATTGTTATATTCAAAATCTCTCATAATACTTATATCTATCAGTATATCATCTTTTCTCTTATTAAAAATTAAGAATAACAAATTTTAAAAAAATGTCGAAATTATTAACCACATACTTATTATATAATGTCTCAGATACATCACGCTAACATATTAGTTTAATCCATATATACTAGAATAATGTATCTGAAATTTATATATAATTTAGCTCTTTATGAGTGACCATTAAACTCTCGGTTAATGAAAGTTTCAATTTACTCTGTACGCTCTGAGATTTCGCTCAAGGCAAATCCAGCTTGATCATCTGCTGATTCCCTTATAGCTAAATCTCCTAGTGCTAACATGCCAATAAGTTGACCACTATCAACTACTGGTAATCGTCTAATTTGATGCTGTGCCATTAGCTCTGTAGCTTTTTCAATAGAATCATTTGGAGAAACTGAGATAATATTTGTTGTCATTACATTTGTAATCTTATTAGATCCAGGATGTTTTTCAGCAATCCCTCGAACGACTAAATCACGATCAGTAACAAGCCCAACAACTTGCTCATTTTCAACAACAGGAATTAATCCAATCGATTCTTCCTTCATTTTTACAGCTGCCTCATATACATTGTCTAGCGGTGTACAATGTACAATATGGGTACTCATTAAGTCTCTCACTCGTGTCATTATGATTTCCTCCTTTTTATACATACCATAGCTTTTCCAAAATTCCTTTATTTATTTCTGGAAAGTAACGTAATAAAAAGGATTAACAAAATAAAAAAGAGCCAGCATAATGCTGACTCTTTTTTGTATGACCCGTACGGGATTCGAACCCGTGTTACCGCCGTGAAAGGGCGGTGTCTTAACCACTTGACCAACGGGCCATGGCTCCGCAGGTAGGACTCGAACCTACGACCGATCGGTTAACAGCCGATAGCTCTACCACTGAGCTACTGCGGAATAATATATGGTGGGCCTAAATGGACTCGAACCATCGACCTCACGCTTATCAGGCGTGCGCTCTAACCAGCTGAGCTATAGGCCCATATACTTTACAGGGGCAGTAGGAATCGAACCCACACTGGAGGTTTTGGAGACCTCAGTTCTACCTTTAAACTATGCCCCTAAATGATGCCGGCTAGAGGACTTGAACCCCCAACCTACTGATTACAAGTCAGTTGCTCTACCAATTGAGCTAAGCCGGCATAAAAAAATGGTGGCTCGGGACGGAATCGAACCGCCGACACGAGGATTTTCAGTCCTCTGCTCTACCGACTGAGCTACCGAGCCAACATAAATGGCGGTCCCGACCGGGGTCGAACCGGCGAT
The DNA here is from genome assembly GCF_039134555.1 of Bacillus sp. BR3(2024). Lineage (NCBI taxonomy): Bacteria > Bacillati > Bacillota > Bacilli > Caryophanales > Bacillaceae > Bacillus > Bacillus sp. BR3(2024). The sequence continues at coordinate 741,209 of NZ_CP152433.1, read as the reverse complement.
CTCCTGCGTGACAGGCAGGCATGTTAACCACTACACCACGGGACCATTTGGTTGCGGGGACAGGATTTGAACCTGCGACCTTCGGGTTATGAGCCCGACGAGCTACCGTGCTGCTCCACCCCGCGACAATATAAAGTTTTAAAAATGGAGGAGGTAGAGGGATTCGAACCCCCGCGCGACTCTCGCCGCCTGTCGGTTTTCAAGACCGATCCCTTCAGCCGAACTTGGGTATACCTCCATGAAGAAAAAAATAAATATTTTATTATTATATGTCTAAACCATTAAAGAAAAAATGGAGGAGGTAGAGGGATTCGAACCCCCGCGCGATTCTCACCGCCTGTCGGTTTTCAAGACCGATCCCTTCAGCCGAACTTGGGTATACCTCCGAGACATATATTAAATAAAGTGGAGCCTAGCGGGATCGAACCGCTGACCTCCTGCGTGCAAGGCAGGCGCTCTCCCAGCTGAGCTAAGGCCCCATGTTTTTTGGGAATATCGGGAAGACAGGATTTGAACCTGCGACCCCCTGGTCCCAAACCAGGTGCTCTACCAAGCTGAGCCACTTCCCGTTAATAAAAGCGCGCCCGAGAGGAGTCGAACCCCTAACCTCTTGATCCGTAGTCAAACGCTCTATCCAATTGAGCTACGGGCGCATATGGTGCCGAGGGCGGGGGTCGAACCCGCACGGTGGTCACCCACCGCAGGATTTTAAGTCCTGTGCGTCTGCCTGTTCCGCCACCCCGGCATGTCATATTGAAAATTGGAGCGGAAGACGGGATTCGAACCCGCGACCCCAACCTTGGCAAGGTTGTATTCTACCACTGAACTACTTCCGCAAGACATGTATGAGTTATTTTATTAAAAGTGCGGGTGAAGGGAGTCGAACCCCCACGCCAAAGGCGCTAGATCCTAAGTCTAGTGCGTCTGCCAATTCCGCCACACCCGCATATTTCATTAAAATGGTGAGCCATGAAGGACTCGAACCTTCGACCCTCTGATTAAAAGTCAGATGCTCTACCAACTGAGCTAATGGCTCTTAATGGCTGGGCTAGCTGGATTCGAACCAGCGCATGACGGAGTCAAAGTCCGTTGCCTTACCGCTTGGCTATAGCCCATTAATTAAGAATGGTGGAGGGGGGCAGATTCGAACTGCCGAACCCGAAGGAGCGGATTTACAGTCCGCCGCGTTTAGCCACTTCGCTACCCCTCCGACATATATGGTGGAGGATGACGGGATCGAACCGCCGACCCCCTGCTTGTAAGGCAGGTGCTCTCCCAGCTGAGCTAATCCTCCATTTTGCCTGGCAACGTCCTACTCTCACAGGGACAAGGTCCCAACTACCATCGGCGCTAGAGAGCTTAACTTCCGTGTTCGGTATGGGAACGGGTGTGACCTCTCTGCCATCATTACCAGACTGTATTCATTTAAGACAAGAATCATTTTAACTCATTTGACATCGAAAGTCAACAAGTTTTTTATATTCTTTCAAAACTAGATAACATTTGCTACATATTATATGGTTAAGTCCTCGATCTATTAGTATTCGTCAGCTCCACATGTCACCATGCTTCCACCTCGAACCTATCAACCTGATCATCTTTCAGGGATCTTACTAGCTTACGCTATGGGAAATCTCATCTTGAGGGGGGCTTCATGCTTAGATGCTTTCAGCACTTATCCCTTCCGCACATAGCTACCCAGCTATGCCCTTGGCAGAACAACTGGTACACCAGCGGTGCGTCCATCCCGGTCCTCTCGTACTAAGGACAGCTCCTCTCAAATTTCCTACGCCCACGACGGATAGGGACCGAACTGTCTCACGACGTTCTGAACCCAGCTCGCGTACCGCTTTAATGGGCGAACAGCCCAACCCTTGGGACCGACTACAGCCCCAGGATGCGATGAGCCGACATCGAGGTGCCAAACCTCCCCGTCGATGTGGACTCTTGGGGGAGATAAGCCTGTTATCCCCGGGGTAGCTTTTATCCGTTGAGCGATGGCCCTTCCATGCGGAACCACCGGATCACTAAGCCCGACTTTCGTCCCTGCTCGACTTGTAGGTCTCGCAGTCAAGCTCCCTTATGCCTTTGCACTCTACGAATGATTTCCAACCATTCTGAGGGAACCTTTGGGCGCCTCCGTTACACTTTAGGAGGCGACCGCCCCAGTCAAACTGCCCACCTGACACTGTCTCCCGGGTCGATAAGACCCGTAGGTTAGAATTTCAATACAGTCAGGGCGGTATCCCACCAGCGCCTCCACCGAAGCTAGCGCTCCGGTTTCAATGGCTCCCGCCTATCCTGTACAAACTGTACCAAAATTCAATATCAGGCTACAGTAAAGCTCCACGGGGTCTTTCCGTCCTGTCGCGGGTAACCTGCATCTTCACAGGTACTATAATTTCACCGAGTCTCTGGTTGAGACAGTGCCCAAATCGTTACACCTTTCGTGCGGGTCGGAACTTACCCGACAAGGAATTTCGCTACCTTAGGACCGTTATAGTTACGGCCGCCGTTTACTGGGGCTTCAGTTCAGAGCTTCGCTTACGCTAACCCCTCTCCTTAACCTTCCAGCACCGGGCAGGTGTCACCCCCTATACTTCGCCTTACGGCTTCGCAGAGAGCTGTGTTTTTGCTAAACAGTCGCTTGGGCCTATTCACTGCGGCTTTCCGTTAAGAAAGCACCCCTTCTCCCGAAGTTACGGGGTCATTTTGCCGAGTTCCTTAACCAGAGTTCTCTCGCACACCTTAGGATTCTCTCCTCGCCTACCTGTGTCGGTTTGCGGTACAGGCACCTTTTATCTCGCTAGAAGCTTTTCTTGGCAGCGGGGAATCAAAGACTTCGCTCCATAAGGAGCTTCCCCATCACAGCTCAGCCTTTACGATAAGCGGATTTGCCTACTTATCAGCCTAACTGCTTGGACGTGCACAACCAATCGCACGCTTCTTCTATCCTTCTGCGTCCCTCCATTGCTCAAACGATAAAGAGGTGGTACAGGAATATCAACCTGTTGTCCATCGCCTACGCCTGTCGGCCTCGGCTTAGGTCCTGACTAACCCTGAGCGGACGAGCCTTCCTCAGGAAACCTTAGGCATTCGGTGGACGGGATTCTCACCCGTCTTTCGCTACTCATACCGGCATTCTCACTTCTAAGCACTCCACCAGTCCTTCCGGTCTGACTTCACTGTCCTTAGAACGCTCCCCTACCACTGATACCATTGGTATCAATCCGCAGCTTCGGTGGTGTATTTAGCCCCGGTACATTTTCGGCGCAGAGTCACTCGACTAGTGAGCTATTACGCACTCTTTAAATGGTGGCTGCTTCTAAGCCAACATCCTAGTTGTCTAAGCAACTCCACATCCTTTTCCACTTAATACACACTTTGGGACCTTAGCTGGCGGTCTGGGCTGTTTCCCTTTTGACTACGGATCTTATCACTCGCAGTCTGACTCCTAAGGATAAGTCATTGGCATTCGGAGTTTGACTGAATTCGGTAATCCGATGAGGACCCCTAGTCCAATCAGTGCTCTACCTCCAAGACTCTTACACTTAAGGCTAGCCCTAAAGCTATTTCGGGGAGAACCAGCTATCTCCAGGTTCGATTGGAATTTCTCCGCTACCCACACCTCATCCCCGCACTTTTCAACGTGCGTGGGTTCGGGCCTCCATTCAGTGTTACCTGAACTTCACCCTGGACATGGGTAGAT
>NZ_CP152433.1:527500-735000 GCF_039134555.1 Bacillus sp. BR3(2024) | reverse complement strand
TGTCCGCCGCTTCAGAAGCGACTTCATCATATTAACATCTTAATTTTTCGATGTCAACTAAGTTTTAAAATTTCTTTTTTGTCGTTTTCTGCGTTTCCGCATCAGCGACGTTTATTAATATACCATCACAACTTTTAAATAACAAGTGTTTTTTTATAAAAATATAAAAAAAATTATCTACCCTACTTTCTTCTATAGAAGTAACTATTATCCTTACTACTGAAAATAGTTATTCTAATTGTATGCTAATACACTCCGTTCAACCAAATTGTATTTCACAATACCTTCCCAAATTTTCATTCTCTTCTATATTAAAGCTTATAATCATTATCCTTCTATAAAATAACTATACAAATTAGCCTTAAGAAAAAATCCCGTCTACATTAAACAGCCACTCGCGCGCATTATCCCCTTCCTTCTCATTCAAAAATTTACCCCCTACAAATTAACAACATTCCAATCCTAATACAAACTTAAGGATATTGTTAGAATTTTTTTACATTTAATTAATGAAAAATATCCATTTTTTGTTATATAGTAAGAAAGGACGCACTCAACTATAAATAAACCAATGGAGGAATTATTTTATGGATAGGTTAACAAAGTTTTCATTAAAAAACCGAGCTGCCATTATCATCATGATTTTTCTCATTTCCATACTCGGTGTTTATTCCGGCTCTAAATTACCTATGGAATTTTTACCGAGTATCGACAATCCAGCAATTACCGTCACAACCTTATCTCAAGGACTCGACGCTGAAACGATGACAAAGGATGTAACTGATCCTCTCGAAAAACAATTTCGCAATTTAGAACACGTCGACACCATTACTTCTTCTACATACGAGGGATTATCACGTATCGACATTGCGTATACATCAAAAGCAAACATGAAAGATGCAGCACGCGAAGTCGAAAAAGCCGTCAATACAATTAAATTACCTAAAGATGTAACCAAGCCCGTAGTTAGTCAATTAAACACTTCTATGATTCCACTCGCTCAAATTACTATCCAGAAACAAAACGGTTTTTCAAAAGCAGATGAAAAACAAATTGAAAAAGAAATCGTACCACAACTCGAAAACATTGATGGTGTTGCCAACGTTATGTTTTTCGGAAAATCCACCTCTGAATTATCTATCGTACTTGATCCGAACCAATTAAAAAACAAAAACGTAACATCACAGCAGGTACTAACTGTTTTACAAGGAAAAGAAACTTCTACTCCAGCTGGGGCAATTACTGTTAATCAGGAAGAATACAACCTCCGCGTCATTGGGGACATAAAAAATGTAAATGACATTAAAAACATCACTGTGGCACCCCAAGTGAAATTGCAAGACATTGCTCAAATTGAAATCAAACAACACTACGATACAATCTCACATATAAACGGAGAAGAAGGCACAGGATTAATCATCATGAAAGAACCGAGTAAAAATGCAGTTGCCATTGGAAAAGAGATTGATAAAAAAGTTAAAGAGATAGATAAGGAATATAAAGATCAATTTTCCATTAAACTTTTGGCTTCAACCCATGAACAAGTTGAAAATGCTGTTACTAGCATGGGAAAAGAAGTAATACTTGGAGCAATCGCTGCAACTCTAATTATCTTAATCTTTTTACGTAACTTCCGAACAACACTCATCGCTGTTGTCAGTATTCCATTATCCATTTTATTAACACTCTTTTTACTACATCAATCTAACATTACGCTTAACATTTTAACCCTCGGTGGTTTAGCTGTTGCGGTTGGACGTCTCGTCGATGATAGTATCGTTGTCATCGAGAATATTTTCCGCCGTTTACAAAAAGATTCTTTCTCTAAAGATATCATTCTCGATGCAACGAAAGAAGTCGCAGTCGCAATTACTTCTTCTACTTTAACAACGGTCGCTGTTTTTTTACCTATCGGCCTCGTATCAGGAGCAATCGGAAAATTAATGTTACCTATGGTATTAGCAGTTGTATATTCTATATTATCATCCTTAATCGTTGCACTAACAGTTGTTCCACTTATGGCTTTTTTACTACTCAAAAAAACAAAGCATCGAAAGCCAAGTTCTTCATCACGATATGTCGCTACATTAAAGTGGGCTCTTTCTCATAAATTCATTATTCTACTTACTGCATTTTTATTATTTGTAGGATCAATTGCAGCTTATATATTACTACCGAAAGCAAACATAAAATCTGAAGACGACACAATGTTATCTATTAACATGACATTTCCAGCCCATTATAATGCTGAATCTCAAAAACAAAAAGCATTTGATTTTGAAAAGAAATTACTTTCTAATTCAGATATAACAGACGTTATTTTACGAATGGGATCTAGCGCAGAAGATGCACAATGGGGGCAAACAACTAAAAATAACCTCGCTAGTATATTCGTAGTCTTTAAAAAAGGTTCTGATATTGATCAATATATTAAAGAGTTAAAAAAGGAACATAAAACTTTTGAGCCTGCTGAACTTGATTATATAAAAACAAGTTATTCAAGCTCTGGCGGCGGCAATAACTTACAATTTAACGTAACAGCTACTAACGAAGCGGATTTAAAAGAAGCGGCTACTATCGTTGAAACAAAACTAAAAAGCATGGATGATCTTTCTAAAGTAAAAACAAATTTAGAAGACTCTAAGAAAGAATGGCAAATTCATATTGATCAAACAAAGGCTGAACAACTAGGTTTAACACCAGAAATAGCTGCGCAACAAGTAGCATTCCTTATGAAGAAATCACCTATTGGCGAAATTACAATTAATAATGAAAAAGCTACTATTATGATAGAACACAAAAAAGAAAACATTAATAAACAAGAAGATATTTTAAATACAAACATACTATCACCTATTAATGGACCAATACCTTTAAAAGACATTGCAACTATTTCAGAAAAACAAACACAAACAGAAATTTTCCATAAAGACGGAAAAGAAACAATCCAAATTACAGCCGAAGCTTCAAATGAAGATTTGAGTAAAGTAAACACAGCAGTAAATAAAGCGATGACTGACTTAGATTTACCTGGTGGTGCAAAAGTAAATATCGCAGGAGCTACTGAATCTATGCAAGAGAATTTTACAGATTTATTCAAAATTATGGGGATTGCAATCGGGATTGTATATTTAATTATGGTTATCACCTTCGGGCAAGCACGTGCTCCTTTTGCAATCCTATTCTCCTTACCATTAGCTGCTGTCGGTGGTATTTTAGGATTAATCATTTCACGAACACCTGTTGATGTAAATTCCTTGATCGGCGCATTAATGTTAATCGGGATTGTTGTTACAAACGCTATTGTATTAATAGAAAGAGTCCAACAAAATCGGGAACATGGAATGGAAACTAGAGAAGCCTTACTTGAAGCAGGTTCTACTAGACTACGCCCAATTATTATGACAGCTATTACAACAATCGTTGCTATGCTCCCACTCCTATTTGGCCAATCCCAAGCAGGAAGTATGGTATCAAAAAGTTTAGCCGTCGTTGTCATCGGCGGTTTGGCAGTCTCAACTGCTCTTACATTAGTAGTCGTTCCAGTTATGTATGAACTATTAGATAAAATCGGGAGAAAAAGACGCTCCCGTAGGAAAATAAGCACTTCTACAGAAACACCTGATATTTAAAAACAAAAGGCGTTATCTTCACAAATGAAGATAACGCCTTTTCTCTATTTAGTCATATAATCCATCATTTTTTCCACATATTGCTCTATAGGTTTACTAGAATCCACAATAAGGTATTCATTATTTGAAGGTCTTTTACTACCATTTAACCACTTTTTAAAACCTACTTCCGACTCCACCTTTTCAATTTGACTGATCATACGCTTACGTGTTTGCAGTCTCCTATTAATCTCTTCCATATCATTAAGATAACACTCAATATATTTATATTTCACACCATGTTTATTTGATAGTTCAATCCCTTTTTCAACCATTCCCTCATATAAACACGGACTATCCAATATAACACTATGCCCTTGTTCTAAATAAGAATCAATCAATACCCATTCGGCATCATACGCAAGCCCACCAACAATCGTTGATTCAATTCCTTTTACTTTTAATGATTTTAACAACGCGGATTTCAAAACATCATGATCTATAATTACAGCACCTGTTAATTTCGCTATATACTTAGAAACTGTCGATTTTCCTGACCCAGGAAAACCTGACATTTGCAGAAAAAACAAATTAAAGCTCCTCTCTAAATTACATCTGTTCTTCTTTATAATTAATCACAAATTCAACAATCATTACATCCATTCCTTCTATATTAAAATACAAAAGAACCCCCTACCTATAAATAGAGAGTTCTTCTTTATAATTTATGCCGCTTTTACCTTTTTCGTTGTTTTACTTTTTCTTTTCGTTCCTGTAAAGCGCTTGTGTAATATAGATGCTATCAAGCGTGAAATAACATTGAATAGTAATACCATAATAATTAATACAGCTGCAGATTTTGTCGCAATCAACTTCGCATCTGGAATAACTCCTTCAGAATTTAATTTCCAAATGTGAACCGCTAATGTTTCAGCTGGTCTAAACGGATTTAAAGGATGCGCAGGACTTGAGAAATCCGCTGCTGAATTTAAAATCGGGGATGTTAAACCCGCTGTGTAAATTAATGCTGCCGCTTCCCCAAATATACGACCCGCCGCTAAAATAATCCCTGTAATAATTTGTGGTAATGACGATGGGATAATAATACGAGCGATTGTTTGCCACTTCGTTGCACCTAATCCAAGACTTGCCTCTTTTACATTCTGAGGAACTTCTGAAATCGCATTTTCACAAACACGCGTTAAACCTGGTAAATTTAAAATAGTTAAAGCAAGAGCACCACCCATTACTGTGTATCCCCAACCTGTCATTGTAACGAACACTAACAAACCAAATAAACCAACAACAATAGAAGGTAAAGACGCCATCGTCTCTATACATAGACGAACAAAATTTAAAAAACGTCCTTGTTTTGCGTACTCCGCTAAATATATTCCAGCACCTAATCCAAGAGGAATAGATATAATAAGCGTTATAACAAGCATGTAGAAGGAATTGAATAACTGCGGACCAATCCCACCACCAGCTCTTGTATTGCTTGGTTCTCCAAACAAGAAATTAGGATCCCAAAATCCCCATCCCTTTTGTAAAATCTCAAATACTAAGAACACTAGCAAAGCTACAACTAAAGCCGCAACCGCATAAAAGATACCCGTCCAAACTTTATTTACCGTTCTTGCATTCATTATTATCGCTCACCTCTTTGCCCAATCGCTCGAATTACTAAAATAAACAGGAATGAAATAACAAGTAAAATCATCGCTAAAGTCCATAGCGCATTGTTCCAAGCAGTTCCGTTCAATGTATTCGTCATGTCCATTGTTAAAATACCAGTTAACGTCGCTGTCGGACTATATATTCCTTCTGGTAATTTAATCGTATTCCCGATTACCATTTGAACCGCTAACGCTTCACCGAAAGCACGCGCTAAGCCTAAAACAACACCTGTTAAAATCCCTTTTTTCGCAGCAGGAACAATCACTCGGCTAATCGCTTGCCATTTCGTTGATCCTAGACCATAAGAAGCTTCTAAATAATCAAATGGAACAGAACGTATTGCATCAGAAGCGATACTAGCAATAGTAGGTAAAATCATAATACTTAATACAACAATACCTGCAATTAAACTAAAGCCTACTCCCCCAAACGAATCACGTAATAGTGGTACTAAAATCGTAACACCTAATAATCCGTATACAACCGAAGGAATACCAACTAACAATTCTAGAACAGGCTTCAATACTTTATTTCCAAACTTTGGCGAAATTAAATTCATGAATATAGCAAGAGCTATAGCAATTGGTGCACTAATAATAACCGCACCTAACGAAACCACCGTTGAACCTACAATGAAAATTAAAGCCCCGAAGGATCCTTGCTCAGCATTTGGATTCCATTTTGTCGATGTTAACATCTCAGTAAATGAGATACCACTTTGTGTAAAAGATTGAATACCTTTCCCACAAATAAACGCAATAATAGCTAATGTAATTAAAACAATAAAAATACCACAAAACGTAACAAGTGATCTTCCTATATATTCACTTTTCACGTAATTAATTTGTTTTTTCCCCTTCATCACAGGACAGACCCCACTTCACAGATTGAAATGAACAGGACTGGCCTTGCAGCCAGCCCCATAAAATTTTATTACTTATTTAATTTAGACATTGGAATGTAGCCCATATCTTCTACTTGTTTTTCAAAATCTTTACCTTTTACATAATCGATGTAAGCTTTCGTCGCTTCCTTCGCTTCACCTTTTGTTACCATATATTCGTAAGACCAGAATGGATATTTACCAGACGCGATGTTTTCAACTTTCGGTTCAGCACCATCAATTTTGACTGTTTGTAGTGCGCCTTTTTTCTCGCCCACCATGTAAGACATTGCTAAATAGCTCACCGAACCAGGAGTAGAGTTAATCGCTTGCTCTACTGCACCGTTAGAATCTTGTGTTGTACCAGTTCCATCATTAATTTTCGCGTCTTTCATAATCGTTTTTTCAAATGTAGCACGTGTACCAGATGAAGCTGGACGATTAATTACATTGATTTTTTCATCTTTTCCGCCTACTTCTTTCCAGTTTGTTACTTTTCCAGTGAAGATATCTTGTACTTGTTGCATTGTTAAGTTATCAACTTTTACATCTTTATTTACGACAAGAGCGAATGCAATACCCGCTACCTTGTTATCTACTAATTCTTTCGCCTTTTCAGCATCTTTTATTTTATCTCCGGACGGAACATCTGAATTACCAATTTGTACTGCACCAGATGCTACTTGGTTAATCCCAGTTCCACTACCGCCACCTTGAACTTGAATAGAAACTTTTGAATTTTTCTCCATGAATTTCTTTCCAGCTTCCTCCGCAAGAGGTAGAAGAGCTGTAGAACCAGCCGCTGCAATCGTACCTGATAATTCTTGTTTTGTATTATCGCTTCCTTTAGCAGTGTCTTTACTAGTTGTATCTTCTGCTTTCCCACAACCAACTAATGCTCCTGCTACCACTAAAGCTGCTAAAGAAAATTTAATACCTTTTTTCATAACCATGTCTTGTACCCCCATTTGGATTATCACTTTTCGAATTCATTTTCTTTCGAACACAAATTCATTGTAGGACAACAATATTATGTGAGTGTTAAGCAATTTTTAATTTTAAGTAAATGACGATAATAATCCTTAAAAGCTAGAAATCCCAACATTTATAGTTAAATAACCCAACAAAAACCACACTAACTACGCTGCAATGTAAATATATTCTTAACAATGTAAATTCAATGTAAATGTTTTTCTCTCTTTTTCCCTTTTCGTTAAAGTTACATTTACAATTCCGCTGTATTTTGTAATTTTTACACACCTAATTTATGCACATTAAAAATAATTTCAGTAATATTTTTTAGTACAACTAAATAAATTGGAACAATTCTAAAAATAAATGAATATTTTTAAAGTACTAATTGACAACATAATCCAATGTAGTCTACTATATTACTAACAAAAAGTTTACCTTAGGAAACTTTTTAAACTCAAACTAAAAATATAGAGATGAGGTAACTTTTATGGTATCGGCTAATATAAAACCACTTTCCGAATTTAAAATAGGAGAGTTTGTACAAATTGAGAAGATACAATTAGAAGGAACTATGAAACGACGCTTATTAGATTTGGGATTTATCCCGGGGGCGACGATTAAAGTATTGCAACGCAGTCCACTTGGAGATCCGGTCGCTTATCAAGTGAGTAACACAACTATTGCACTGCGTAAAGAAGAAAGCTCCCTTATTTTCGGGGTATTAATAGGAGATGATTTCAGATGAGCAAACATCGTATCGCTTTAGCTGGTAACCCGAATACAGGGAAAAGTACATTATTTAATACTTTAACAGGCTTAAAACAACATACTGGAAACTGGACGGGAAAAACTGTTTTAAAAGCTGAAGGAGAATATGAACATAACGGAAGTAATTATACACTAATAGATTTACCTGGAACCTACTCACTATACTCAAATTCCGCAGACGAAGAAGTAGCGAGGGATTATATTATATTTGAAAAACCAGAAGTAACTGTAGTTGTTATAGACGCAACTGCTATGGAAAGAAATTTAAATTTAGCACTTCAAGTGATGGAGATGACAAACAATGTAGTCATTTGCATTAACTTAATTGATGAAGCCGAGAAAAAAGGGATTGTTATCGATGAAAAGAAATTAGCAAAATCACTTGGTGTACCTGTCGTTAAAATTTCAGCACGTAACCGAGTAGGTATTGGTCATTTGCTAAATGTTATTGCAAAAATAGCAAATAAAAAACTAATTCCAACACCAATTAAAATTACTTACAGCGAAAAAATCGAAAATATGATTCAGGAATTAGAACCACAAATTTATAAAGTGTTCGGTGATACGTATCCAGCACGTTGGATTGCGTTACGTATATTAGATGGAGATAAAAATTTCTTAACTACACTTCAAAAACACCATAATGAACCACTTGTAAGGGAGGTCGTAATTAATGGAATCTCACTCAGCCAGTAAAGCTCTTCCATTAGACTATATTATTCAACATGCACAAACACTTTCAAAAGAAGATATACGAGATGATATAGTCGGAGATATTTACCGAACATCTGCAAGCATATGTAAAGAATCTGTCCAATATACAAATACTGATAAATTATATCGTTCCGAAAAACTAGATAAAATTTTCACATCTCCAATCTGGGGATTCCCAATTATGCTCGGTATTTTATCTATTATTTTTTATCTTACAATTGCAGGCGCTAACGTACCATCTGATATGATTGCCGAATTCTTCGGATGGGCCGAAGGATATTTAACATCTTGGTTCCAAGCAGCGCATGCACCTGAATGGTTACATGGCATTTTAATACTTGGTTTGTTCCGTGGTATCGGTGCTGTTATTAGCGTTATGTTACCACCTATGGCAATCTTTTTCCCTATGTTCGCGCTATTAGAAAACTATGGATACTTACCACGTGTCGCGTTTAATATGGACCGCTTATTCAAACGATCCGGTGCACACGGGAAACAATCTTTAACAATGGCAATGGGATTTGGTTGTAATGCAGCAGCCATTATGTCAACACGTATCATTGAATCACCACGTGAACGTATGCTAGCAATTTTAACGAACAACTTCGTTCCTTGTAACGGTCGCTGGCCTATGTTAATTTTAATGGCTTCACTATTTATGGCTGCTGGTTATACAGGCAGTATGCAAACATTGGTTACTGCTGGCGTTGTAGTTGGAATGGTTGTACTTGGTGTTATTATGACATTAACTGTTTCTTGGGTACTATCAAAAACAGCCTTAAAAGGGGTTCCAACTCACTACACACTTGAGTTACCTCCGTACCGCAAGCCAAAAGTTTGGAATACAATTGTTCGCGCAACACTCGATAAATCAATCTACGTTTTAAAACGAGCTATAGTTGTTGCTGCCCCTGCAGCTGCATTAACTTGGTTACTTGCTAACATTTTTATCGGTGACACAAGCTTACTTATGTATTTTGTAAATTTCCTAGATCCATTTGCTAAAATGTTAGGACTTGACGGGTTTATTCTAGCTGCATTCATTCTTGGACTACCTGCTAATGAAATTGTAATCCCAATTTTATTAATGTCTTACTTATCAACTGGGGCTTTAACTGAAATAGATGATTTTAATCAAATTAAAAATCTATTCCTAGAAAATGGTTGGACTTGGTTAACAGCGTTAAACACAATGTTGTTCTCACTTCTTCATTTCCCGTGCGGAACAACACTGGTTAACATATACAAAGAAACAAAAAGTGCAAAATGGACATTCTTATCGTTTGCAATCCCTACCGTTATCGCCATTGTTGTTACATTCCTCTCTACACAATTGGTACATTGGTTAGGGCTTGTATAAAACAAAGCATACATAGAAGGCATCCCCCTTCACATATGCTTTGTCCGAAAGAAACCTGAAAATCATTCAGGTTTCTTTTTTTGCACATCAGTATTCCACGGCTGCGCTCCATACGTTGTGAGTTTTTTATGAATGAAATATATAGCCCCCGGCAGCACCGCCATTAATATCGTGCAACTAATTCCTAATCCAGTAAACAACTTTCATCACCTTATTTCACTCTTTTCGGTAAAGCTGAACCTGAATGTTCAATTGTTGGATGAACGTGAACAGTAATTTCAGCATTACTAAAGTAATTTTCGCCTTGATCCCAATTCTTACTTATTTTTGTCCATTCTTTATAATTATGTCTCTTATACACTTCCCCTAACTCTAATACATCTACCTTATATTTTTTTTGAACAAGCTTAATCGATTTTTGAATACGCTCCTCCATTTCTTCCGATATATCCTTCTCTAAACGTTTTTCATTCAAAACCTTTTTATGATCACTAAAGTGCAACTCAGCTATTGTACCTTCCAGAAATAAATGAATATTAAATTTCGGTTTTGTAGCATTCGTTGTGGATACTTTAGTTTTTCGACGTAACTTATGAATTTCATATGTAATAAGTTGATCCTTTTTACGAATGGTAAAAAAACCTCCAATTTTTTTACCTATTATATAATTCATCCCTAATGTTTCTTCCCCACTCAAATTGCCTACACACTTATTATCCTTTCCACGAAACAATGCTGCACCGTTCATTTGTACCCCTTGTTTTGTTAGTTCAAGAATAGGTAATACAAAACTTCGGTTAGAGATCATCTTTTCCTGCACCTCACCAATTCTTGCAGCCTCAATCATTTGGGCATTTTTTGGAGGGTGTTCAGCTAACATATCAATATACTGCGCCGGTAAATTTTCAGGCTTGGCACTTTGTTTTAAAATAGCTTCGGCATTTTTATTAGAAACGAACAAACGAATATTTCTTCTCATCTCATGATCGCGAATATATACATCTAACGTATTTTGCAAAATGTATGGATGTGAAAGTAATTCTTCAGAGAAAATAATCACTTGTATATGAGGGAAAAATAATGTACGACTAATTTTTTTGGCGATTATTCTTATTTGTTCAAATACACTATCTGCTTTTGCACTAACATTAATATAATTTTCGCTATCCCCACCCCCTTGTCCACCCTGTTGAGACAATTTACTAGGGAGTACCATCTGATAGGTTCCTTTCATAATTGGATTCGCTTTCTTCTCCTTTACGATATCGTAAGCCGCTCCTACTACAAATCCTCTTTCTTCTATCTCTTCTAACTCAGAACACCCACTCATAAATCCAGTTAAAGCCATAACCATTATAATTTTAAGAAGGTGTTTCATTTCCACCATTCCTTCTTTTTATTTTATATACAATTAAAACGAGCAAAGGCGCTAAGACAACAAACCCCATATCTATCCAAGCTAAATAAGTCCCATAACTTGATAAAGCATTCAAACTACTAGGTATCATATTCACCATAAAAATAATAGGGGCACTTACGAAAATAAAAATATGTTTCTTCACTTTCGGAAACATAGCACAAAACAATAAAGATGCGACATCATAATACATTGCTGTAGTGTTATAAATAGTAATAATCCAAGTCGTAAAAAAAATCGCATCAAACCTTTCTAAAAATCCTCCACCAATTTCAATTTCTTTCCCTAATTCAATTGTTGGATATGTCAATCCACGTGTTGTCATATAAGTAAAAACACTAATACAAGTTACATAAATTAAAATGTATGACAGCACGTTTACCATCACCGCTTTCGCGACTGCCATTGGCGCTTTTTTCGCTGTCTTATCATTCAGCAAAACCGCATAAAATAACGCTACTTCAAATCCAATAAACGTAAAAATAGAATTTTTAACTCCAACAGCATATTGACTTACTTTCGTTTGAAAAGCTGGTAGTAAATTATTTATTTCCATTAAATTTATATTCAATAAAGAAAGAAGTACTATCGCAATTAAAACAATAGGTAAGAATAAAACATTTAACCTTAATAAGGCTGCTCTTGATCCTGCTATTCCATAAATAACAACTAATAAGAAGAAGAAAGACAGTAGTTGTATTGGTGTATCACTAAATAAATACGTTTGAGAAATAACTGAAATCATTCGCGATTCATATGCTGTCAAAGCAGCAAACGTTAATACTAAAATACTACTAATTGTGTATGCAACAGGCTTCGTCAAATGCGCACTCGTATATTGAACAAAATTTTGTTTTGGAAATAAGATAGCCACTCTCGTCACAAACCAACCTAAAACCGCGCAGATCAATCCACCCAAAAGCAAGATAATCCAACCGTCCGAAAATAAAGTTTGGTTAGCGATATCTCTTGGCATAGACAATGCCCCTATACCAATAATGGTCGATGATACCGCAAACCCAATTTCACGAGATCCAATCTCTTCATCGCCATACTCAAATGGTTTCACTTATTTTCGCTCCTTTGGACGTATTGTAGAATCTTTTGTTTGTAAGTACTCTGGTCTATCTTTCAACATCGATTTTGGCATGCGAATAAATTCTTCTTTCCAATCTTTATAAAATGCAGGAGCAATTGGAGTTGTATACGGTATACCAACACTTGTTAAATTTGTAATATGAATAGCAAGTGCGATCAGAGCTAGAATGATCCCATACAGCCCAAAAGCCGTTGCAGCTAATACAAAGACGAAAAGTAAAATTCGGAACGTAATCGTAATACTATATACAGGAAGCGAAAACGTAGCAATCGCAGTAACTGCAATAATAATAACTAAAAACGGATTTACAATCCCTGCATTTACCGCAGCTTCTCCAATTACAAGACCTCCTACAATCCCTATCGTTTGTCCCATCGGTTTCGGCAATCGGATTCCAGCTTCTCGTATTAATTCCATAGTCAAGGCCATCATTAACGTTTCAATATATGCAGGAAACGGAACACCTTCCCTCGCACCTGCAATTGAATAAGCCAGTTTAGAAGGAATAAGTCCTTGATGATAAGATACAAGTGCTACATACATAGCTGGTAACAAAACCGCAATTATGCCTGAACCCATACGTAAAAATCTTAATAACGTTCCAATCACCCAGCGCTCGTAATGATCTTCTACAGATTGAAAAATATCAACAAACACAAGTGGTGCAATAAGAGCAAACGGGGATCCGTCTACTAAAATGGCCGCCTTCCCTTTCGCTAATGAGGCTATAATATTATCAGGCCTCTCTGTATTCAAAAACTGTGGAAATGGGGATAAATTATTATCCTGAATTAATTGTTCAATCGTACCTGTTTCCAAAACGACATCTGTCACTATTGATTGAAGACGGCGATCTAACTCTTTTACAATGTGAGGATTAATAATATCTTCTATATATACTAGGGTTACTTCTTTCTGCGATCGCTTCCCCATAATATAAGATTGGAACCTCAACTTTGGATCGCGTAAACTGCGTCGGATTAACATTTTATTCACATTAATATCTTCATTTAATCCAACTCTCGGTCCGCGTATTAAATCTTCTGTCACTGGTGGTTCTAAACTTCGCTTCTCCCAGGCCCTACTATTAATAACGATAGCGGTTTGAATATTATCAATTAATATAACTGTATCTCCCGCTAATATCGCATTCATAATATCTGGAAACTTCGTCTTTACACCCACTTCTGCGATAGAAATAAAACGATCCAATAACGTTTGAACAACAGCTTCCTCATTTATAATTTCTTCGTATTGCAGTGTGCGAATGACATATTTATAAACATTATCCTTATCTGTCAATCCACATAAAAACACAACCGCACAACGTGTAAAACTCCCAGCAAGAGCAACTTCTCTAATTGTTAAATCATTAGGTGAACCTAACTCATCCCTAATTTCTTTCATAACTTCAAATAAGTTACCTTCAAGCTCTAACAATTTCCCCACCTAGCTTCCTTTTCAACAAGTTTTTAGTTAGATTCCGCTAATAGAAGGAAATATATACAAAAAAAGAGCTATCTCTTTTCAAAGATAGCTCTAATAAAGTAAAACTTTAATCAACCCTCACCAATCGGGCTTTTACGGACAGTTTAATCCCCACCTAACTTCTTTGCTTCCGCTGAATTTTGAGGTGGGGGTCTTACTGCCCGTTAATGCAGGATAAACGAATTACTTTTCTACTATTATAGTGTTTTTCTTTATAAATACACCTTTTGTAAATCCACTAACTACAAACATCACAATTATATTAATTAACAATGCGACTATACCTACATTCAAATCTTTTATATACTGCGGGAAACTCGGAAACATCGTGGCTATAGTTGAACCAGATAAGGTAATATATGCGACCACTAATAGCCCAACTCCCATTCCTGCAATCGCCCCTTGCTTCGTAATAATTTGACGTGGAAACAAGCTACATACAAGTGCAGGGAAAAGTTGTGTAACGATACTGTATCCCATTAATAGAAGTGCTCCTATTGTTTCTCCTCCTTTAAATGTAAATAAAACTGCCACGAGCGTTACTACAGGCACAAATAATTTTGCCATCTTAGCAACTTGTCTATCTGAAGCAGACGGGACTATCGTTCGGTAAATATTTTTTGCTAACAGTGTAGAAGCCGCCATAACAAGCATAGACCCTGGAACCAATGCCGTTAATACTCCCGCACTACCAATAATTCCAATAAACCAAGGATCAAAAGTTTGTAAAGCAAGACGGAATAACGAAAGATCTACATCCGCTCCCTTTAACCCAGGAACTTGCAATATAGCAGCAAATCCTGCAAAAAATACGAAAAGTAAAACTAAAGAATACAATGGCATAATTGCTGCATTTTTACGAAATACTTTTTCATTTTTTGCAGAAAAAGCAGAAGCAAATGTATGAGGCCACATATAAAAACCGAGGGCCGTTAATATAATAGTAGAAACAAACCAAGAAATACTCATTCCTTCTTCAGGTAAAGATAAAAATCCCGGTTTCGCTGCCTCTACAGCCTCAAACATCGGCTGAAATCCTCCATAATAATGATACGGCAAATATATACCTAAAAACATAACGATAAACAGTATCATAATATCCTTCAAAGCAGCCGTCCAAGCCGAACCATGTATACCTGAAACCATTACATATATAGTTATAACAATAGCACCGATCCATACTGCAACAACAGGTGACACCCTTCCGTAAGAAGCTTCTGAAACGATAATTCCCAGTCCTTTTAACTGTAAAACAAGATATGGGATGATGGAAACAACACCAACAATCGAAACAATAAGTCCAAGCGCTTTACTTCTATATTTCTTCGCAAAAAAATCTGACTGTGAAACAAGGTTATGCTCTTTCGCATACTTCCAAATGGGTGGCAATAAAAAATACGATAAAAGATAAGCTAAAGCACCATATCCCAAAATATAAAAGGTAGGTGCTCCTTTACTATACGCCCAGCCGCTTCCCCCTAAAAATGTAAACGTCGTATAAATTTCACCTGCCATAAGGAGAAAAACAAAAATAGTGCCAAATCCTCTTCCTCCAACTGACCATTGTTCTAAATTCATATCTTTTCCATGTTGTGCCCGAATCCCTAAAAATAGTGCGAGAAACAAAAATAAAATAATGATAAGTAATGCAGTCATTTTACATCCTCCTTATTAGCAGGATCAAACACGTACACAAGCCCCATACAAAAAGATGTAATAAACACTGATAATAATACCCAAAATAATAAAAATGGCATCCCTAATACGTAAGGAGTAACTGAATTCGCAAATATTGGCCCAACTACTAAACAAAGAACTGGGATAAGCGCTAGAATGTGTATTTTCTTCATCTCATTCTCCTTTACTTATAAAGTTCATAATGGCTGATACAAAGACTTCCACTCCAATCGGTAATGCATCTTCGTCAATCGTAAAACGAGGGTGATGGTGAGGATATATAATACCTTTCTCTTTATTTCCCGCTCCGATAAAAAAGAATGTCCCCGGTGCCTTTTGTAAAAACGCTGAAAAATCTTCTCCAGCCATCGTCGGCTGTAAACGAACAACTCTATCCCTTCCATAAAGTTGTAATGCCGTTTGTTCAATAAGCTCTGTAGCTTCATAATCATTTACAACTGGTCGATATCCATATTCATATGAAAATGTATATTTCGCTCCGTAAGATTCCGTAATATGCTTCACAATCCGCTCAATCTTCTTCTCTGTTTCACCTCGTAATTCATGTCTTAAACTTCTTACTGTCCCTTCAATCTCAGCTTGCTCTGGTATTACATTATGAGTTGTCCCAGCATGAAATTGCGTAACAGATATTACGAGAGAATCTAACGGATTCGTGAGGCGAGATACAATTTGCTGAAGTTGCGAAACGACTTGTGTTCCGATTGCAATACTATCCACCGTTTCATGAGGGATTCCAGCATGTCCACCTTTTCCCTCTATCTTAATTTTAAAAACATCCGGTGCAGCCATTGCAGGACCATAAATAACACCTATTTTCCCAACCTCTAACGACGCCCAAAGGTGAGCACCAATAATATAATCCACACCTTCCATTACACCTGCAGCAACCATCTCCTCTGCACCACCAGGAAAATTCTCTTCAGCATGTTGGAATAGAAAACGAATCTCCCCTTTAATCTTCTCTCTTTCTTCTACCAACTTATGTACAACCCCAAGTAATATCGCTATATGTCCATCATGACCACATGCATGCATTACACCTTTATATGTAGAAATAAAATCAAACTCATTTTCTTCATGAATAGGAAGAGCATCCATATCGGCTCGAATCGCAACTGTTTTGCCCGGATGTTTACCTACTAGCTTTGCCATCACACTATATTTAGTCGGCCGTGACACTTCTAAATATGGGAATTTCCGAAGTATATCGAACACAAACTGCGATGTTTTCTCTTCTTGAAAAGATAACTCTGGATACTTATGAAAATGCCTTCTCCACTCAACTAACTGATTTTTTGACAAAACAAGTTCCTTTGCAACATCCATTTCTCTTCTCCCCTTCTTCACCAAGTTAAATGTTATTATAACGTGAATCGTTAACTTTTAAAAGAATCTTCTGAATTTTCAGTGTTAACAAACCAAAAAGAAAAAGCCATCCAAAAGATGACTTTTTCATTATTATAAAATAGTAATTGCTTGTTTCCCCATTTGCTCCCAAGCTTTCTCAAATTCTGTTCGCGGAACAGCCAAACGTGGATTATTTTTAAGAGGATCATTTACATATACAAAGTTTTGATCATATCCAATTACTACTGCACTATGCTCATAATATGTAATTTTCACTTCGCCTGAACTCGTATTCCATGTTTCAAAACTACTTTCAGCTAGCGGCTTAAACGTCGTATTAATAATGACCCATACCGGAGAGCCAGAACTAATTACTTTATATATATCTTGCATGTCTCTACCTGTTAAATTAATTACTTTTTCAGGAACATATTTTTCTGCTAAATCAAAGATTGGTTTATTGTATACACCATATCCAGGCTCTGCCTTTGTATAAATATTTCCCACAAATCCCTCGTAAGGATTTCCACGCAAACCATTTTGTTCAAATGGAACACGATGAATTTCACTAGCAAGTTGCATCTTATCTACTTGTACACCTTTATATTGCAGCAACATAGCTAAACTTGTCACTTCACACCCTCTGGGCAATTCTGGTAATTGTTTAATAAACGGAACATCTTCAATCATAGCTGCTTCTTTCATTTCAGATAGAAACTCTAAGCGTAGAACTTGCGCCTTTTGCATGATTTTATCTTTTCCTATAAAAAATGCAGCAGCAAGTATAATCCCAAAAACAAAAAGATATTTTAACTTTTTCATTATAAACAAAACTCCATTAATTATTATTTTACAGATACACCTCTTATCATTGTACCCTTCTTCTTACTAGTTTGCTAGAAAGATCATGTGAATTATCGCTCATAGAATTAATTATAAAAATTCTAATTATTTTTAATAAAAAGAAAAATAATTATACATTTACAGAATATTTTGTTAAAATCAAAATTGTTAACATAGTGAAGATATCACCATGTTAACAAACATTCTTAGAGTATTTAGTCATAGTTCGTTTTTTTACATACTCCATTCATTTCATAGCAAATAAACCGAGTGTGTGTTGCATCCCCCACTAATGATTAAAAACTCAGAATAAAACGAAGTTCACACATTCAAGAAAATACGGGGTGAGGGGCATATGAATCAACAAATTGAACAAACAGATTTAAAACGAACAATGAAAAGTAGACACCTATTTATGATTGCACTCGGCGGTGTTATCGGAACCGGGTTATTTATGGGATCTGGTCAAATTGTCCATAATGCCGGACCTGGTGGTGCTATTCTCGCATTTTTAGTCGGTGGATTTGTTATGTATTTAACGATGTTATGTCTTGGTGAATTATCCGTCGCTATGCCAGAAGCAGGTTCATTCCAAAGTTATGCAAGCAAATTCATTTCACCTGGTTTTGGATTTGTTGTCGGTTGGATGTATTGGTTAAATTGGGCTGTTACAGTTGGCGTAGAGTTAACAACTGTAAGTATTTTAATGAAACGCTGGTTTCCAGACGTTTCTTCCTGGATTTGGTGCGTTACATTTGCAGCAGCACTCTTCCTCGTAAACGCTTTATCAGCAAAAGCATATGCAGAAGCAGAGTTTTGGTTCGCAAGTGTAAAAGTCGCAACAATTGTTATTTTCATCGTACTTGGCGGCGCTGTTATGTTCGGTCTACTAGACTTTAATGGAAAGCCAGCTCCAATGCTTCATAATTTCACTGAAAATGGCGGGCTATTTCCAAATGGTGCATTAGCTGTTCTTCTTACGATGATTACAGTAAATTACTCCTTCCAAGGAACAGAATTAATCGGAATCGCTTCAGGCGAAAGTGAAAATCCTGAAAAAACAATTCCAAAAGCAATTAAAAACACAATTTGGCGAACTCTCTTCTTCTTCGTCTTAGCGATATCAGTTGTTGTAGGTTTACTCCCATGGCAAGAGGCTAATCTAGTCGAAAGTCCCTTTGTACTTGTATTTGATGTAGCCGGTGTCCCATATGCAGCAGACATTATGAACTTTGTTATTATTACAGCTGTATTATCCGTTGCTAACTCTGGTCTCTACGCAAATTCTCGTATGCTGTGGGCGATGGCAAAACAAGGAATGGCAAGTCCAGCATTTACGAAATTAACTAAAAAAGGTGTACCGCTAAATGCATTAATTTTCAGCCTAATTTTCGCTAGCCTGTCCTTACTAACAAGTGTATTTGCGGCAGATACTGTCTTTCTAGTTTTAACATCTATTGCAGCAATGGCTGCCGTTGTCGTTTGGATGTCAATCGCCGCTTCACAGTTTTTCTTCCGTAGAAATTTCGTGAAAAACGGTGGCAACATAAATGATTTAAAATATCGTACACCGCTCTATCCACTAGTTCCAATCGTAGCGTTTTCGCTGAATTTCATTACATTTGTTAGTTTGGCTTTCATTCCAGATCAAAGAATTGCTCTTTATTGTGGCATTCCATTTATGATTATTTGTTACATTTTATATCAAGTTAAATATAAAAAAATTGTCACACTTGAACAGCCACGAACTGTCATACAAGAAATAAACTAAATATACAAAATATTCAGCTATCTTTCTTATGATAAGATAGCTTTTTTCTATTTCTTGGATATCCTGGTATAACTTTATTTATCTTAAAATTTTCACAATCACGTTTTTCTCTGGAAAATAGTTTACAATGTAATCAAGTTACAAATGATATTCACCTTAAAAAGTGTGCATTTGTGTCTATTTTTTAACAATATATCAAAAACTATTGCCTTCTATAAATTAATAGGTTTATATTGTTTTATTGGCATAGTTTCAATCCAAGGAGAAAGGAGATTTTCAATCGTGCAACTAAAGAAAGCGTTTTGGAAGTTGGCTTCGCTTCTTCCGTTATCATTACTTCTGTTCCTCGGTGGCTGTGATAAAAAACTCGCAGTATTAAATCCGCAAGGACCTGTTGCAAAAGCACAGTATGATTTAATTGTTTGGTCATTCTTGCTTATGTCATTAATTATCGCAATTGTATTCATTCTGTTTACAGTCATCTTGATTCGTTATCGTGAAAAACCAGAGAATATGGACTATGAGCCACCTGAACAACACGGTAACACATTACTAGAAATTATTTGGACGCTTGTTCCTGTTATTATCGTTATCGCATTATCGATTCCAACAGTAAAAGCAACTTATGCTTCGGAAGAGGTTCCGAAAGAGTCCAAACATATTAAACCAGTTGAAATTTATGTTACATCTGCAAACTGGAAATGGTTATTCAGTTACCCAGAGGAAAAAATTGAAACCGTTAACTATTTAAACATCCCAGCTGGTGTACCAATTCAATTCAAACTGACTTCTGTCGGCCCAATGAATGCTTTCTGGGTACCAGAACTTGGTGGTATGAAGTACACAATGGATGGCATGATTATGGATCTTTATTTACAAGCTGATAAGCCAGGTTCTTACCTAGGCCGTAGTGCGAACTTCTCTGGTGAAGGATTCACACACATGGAGTTCGAAGTTGAAGCAAAAACTAAAGAGAAATATGACAAGTGGGTTAAAGAAGTACAAGAAACTGCTCCTAAACTAACAGAAGCTAAGTACAACGAAATTGTTAAACCTGGTGTAGTTGGTCGTATGACATTCTCTAGTCACCACTTAAGTTATGTAGATCCAAAATCACTTGAATATTGTGATTACAACTACTACAAAAACAAAAAATAATAGCTATTATTCCAACAGATTGGAGTGAACACAGTGAAGCTTGATGAATTCTTTGTCACAGGTGACCCGATTATTTACGGTGCAGACGCTTCTATCGTTCTTGTGACATTAGCAATCATTTTCGTACTAACAAAGTATAAAAAATGGAAATGGCTTTGGGACGAATGGTTAACAACTGTTGACCATAAAAAAATCGGAGCTATGTATATTATTTCTGCGGTTATCATGTTATTCCGTGGTGGTATGGATGGTTTAATGATCCGTGCACAGTTAACATTCCCAGAAACAACTTATTTAAACGCTGAACACTATAACGGGATCTTTACAACACATGGTACAGTAATGATTCTTTTCATGGCAATGCCATTCGTTATGGGATTAATGAACCTTGTAGTACCATTACAAATTGGTGCTCGTGACGTTGCATATCCGTTCTTAAATGCTTTAAGTTTCTGGTTATTCTTTGTCGGAGCAATGTTATTCAACATCGCTTTCGTAATCGGTGGTTCTCCAGACGCCGGGTGGACTTCTTACTTCCCAATGGCAGGTACAGAGTTTACTTCGGGCGTAGGAAATAACTACTACGCAATTGCATTACAGATTTCAGGTCTCGGTACGCTAATGACCGGTATTAACTTCCTTGTTACTATCTTAAAAATGCGTACACCTGGTATGACTTTAATGAGAATGCCAATGTTTACTTGGTCAATCTTAATTACAACAATTATCATTATTTTCGCTTTCCCAGTATTAACAGTTGCTCTTGCATTAATGACATTTGACCGTCTATTCGATGCTCACTTCTTTACGATGGCGAGCGGCGGTATGCCAATGTTATGGGCCAACCTGTTCTGGGTATGGGGTCACCCTGAAGTATATATCGTTATTTTACCGGCATTCGGTATTTTCTCTGAAATCATTAGTACATTCTCACGTAAACGTCTATTCGGTTACAGTGCAATGGTATACTCAATGGTTGCAATTTCTTTACTAAGTTTCGTCGTATGGCTTCACCACTTCTTCACGATGGGTGCAGGTCCAGCGGTTAACTCATTCTTCTCGATTTCGACAATGGCGATTTCGATTCCAACCGGGGTTAAGATCTTTAACTGGTTGTTTACACTGTATAAAGGACGTATTCGTTTTACAGTTCCAATGCTTTGGTCATTGGCATTTATTCCAAACTTCGTAGTCGGTGGGGTTACAGGGGTTATGCTTGGAATGGCAGCAGCTGATTATCAATACCATAACAGCTACTTCCTAATCGCTCACTTCCACTACGTATTAATCGCAGGTACAGTATTCGCTATGCTTGCTGGATTCACATTCTGGTATCCAAAAATGACTGGTCATATGTTAAATGAACGCCTAGGTAAATGGACATTCTGGATCTTTATGAGCGGATTCAACATCTGTTTCTTCCCAATGTACTTCTTAGGTTTAGACGGTATGACTCGTCGTATGTACACTTACTCTGAAAGTCTTGGATGGGGATGGCTAAACCAAATCGCATCTGTTGGTGCGGTAATGATGGGTATCGGCTTCCTACTTCTTTGCTACAACGTAATTTGGAGTGCACGTCACGGTGAACGTGACACAACTGGAGATCCATGGGATGGTCGTACACTTGAATGGGCAACTCACTCTCCTGTACAACATTACAACTTCGCGAAGCTTCCTGAAATTAAAGAAGCTGATGCTTTCTGGTACATGAAAAAACGCGGAGAAACAGTTACACCAGCAGCAGAAGATATTAAACCAATTCACATGCCAAGTAACTCTGGTGTGCCTATTATTGCGTCTGGATTCTTCGGTCTTGCAGGTTTCGCATTAGTATTTAGCTGGTTCTGGCTTGCAGCAATCGGTGGTATTGGTATTTTAGCTTGCTTAATCTATCGTTCATTCGATTATGATGAAGGCTACTATATCAGTGTTGATGAAATTAAAAAAACAGAACATATAGCATGAGAGGTGAAATGACATGGCGGCTTTAGATAAAAGCTTACCTTTGGAATATCAATCCGAACAAAGCAGATTGAATATCCTAGGATTCTGGATTTTTCTTGGGGCTGAAATTATGCTGTTCGCAACACTTTTCGCCTCTTATCTAGTCCTTGCTGGTCGTACGGCAGATGGCCCAACACCAGCGCAATTGTTTGAACTTAAAACGCTTTTAATTCAAACATTACTACTTTTAACAAGTAGTTTTACATGCGGTATCGTAATTCATGAAATGCGTAAGCATAACCAAAAAGCGATGCTTGGATGGTTCGTCCTTACATTACTTTTAGGTGCAGGTTTCCTATTCTTCGAGATCGAAGAGTTCATTATGTACATTGGTGAAGGCGCAACAATTCAAACAAGTGCTTTCTTATCTGGATTCTTCGTTCTTCTTGGAACGCATGGAGCCCACGTAACAGGCGGTATCATTTGGGCAATTTGTGTTATTATCCAAATTTTAAAACGAGGTTTAACACCAGTTACAGCTCGTAAAGTATTCATTATCAGCTTATACTGGCATTTCCTTGATCTTGTCTGGGTCTTTATTTACACACTAGTTTACTTGAACGGGATGGTGGCGTAAATGGCTCAAAACAACAATCAAGCAAACGGACATGCGCATAGCGGATTCCCTTGGTCACACGTTTTCGGATTTATTTTATCGCTTGCATTAACGTTTCTAGCGTTATACGTGGCACTTTACACAACATTGCCACTTTCAACAGTCTTAACAACTATTATCATAATGGCTGTTGCGCAAGCATTGTTACAATTAATTATGTTCATGCATTTAAAAGAAGGAGAAGGAAGAGTTCAAATTCTTACAATGATATACAGTTTCTTCGTTGCAACTGCAACAGTTGGTTTAACTGTATGGATCTTCTTCTCAATGTAATGTACATGAAAAAGACTGCTGAGATTCCTCAGCAGTCTTTTTTTATCCCCTCTATTACATCCACATTACGGAATTAACAGCATAATCATGAAAAATATACTTATTATGACAAATGTTAAGAAAAGTCTTTCTTTATGAAATCGAATCCATATGCGTTGCTTTTCTACCTATTATATGGCTAAATAGGTACTATATTTATTTGAAGGGAGAGAACGCAATGGAACATCATACTTCTGTTCTATCACTTATGGTTGTCGTTGCAATCGCGTTTTTCGTTCCCCTTTTGTTACAACGCTTTAAATTAAAAGCACTTCCTGTGGTCGTTGCAGAAATTATTGCAGGAATCTTTGTAGGTAAAAGTGGGTTTAATATTATTGAGCCAGATATATGGCTTCAAGTTTTATCAACATTAGGATTTATCTTCCTCATGTTCTTAAGCGGTTTAGAAATTGATTTTTCTATCTTTAAACAAAAAGGGAAAAAAAATACGACAAACGAACCAAATACATTTCAGGCAGCAAGCATTATCTTCTTATTTATTTTCATCTTATCTTATGCCCTATCATTACTATTCGTATGGCTAGGATTCGTAGATAATGCAATGTTCATGACTTTAATTATTTCAACTATTTCTTTAGGTGTTGTTGTACCAACATTAAAAGAGAATAACTTAGGAAAAACAGCAATTGGGCAAATCATTTTATTAGTCGCTGTTATTGCGGATTTAGTTACAATGATTTTACTCGCTGTATTCGTCGGATTAAATTCCGAAAGCGGCCAAAGCATGTGGCTTCTTCTTCTTCTATTCGGCGCTGGTATTGTTATTTACTTCGTTGCAAAACGTTTTAAAAACATTCCATACTTAGATAGTTTAAAAGCTGGTAGTGTACAAATTGATACACGAGCTGTTTTTGCACTCATTTTAATCTTAGTTGGGTTATCGGAATCTGTTGGAGCAGAAAATATTTTAGGCGCCTTCTTAGCAGGTGTACTTGTATCGTTATTATCACCAAATGAAGATATGGTGGAAAAACTTGATTCTATCGGCTACGGTTTCTTCATCCCTATTTTCTTCGTAATGGTTGGTGTAAATCTAGAGGTGTGGTCTATTTTCAAAGAACCTTCTAGCATGCTAATGATCCCAATCTTAATTGTAGGACTCTTTATTTCAAAACTCTTACCATCACTCGTCTTAAGAAAATGGTATCCACGTAATATCGTACTTGGAAGTGCAATTTTATTAACATCGACACTTTCTTTAGTTATTGCGGCTGCACAAATTGGTGAAAAACTGGAGATCATCAGTCCAAGTTTATCTGCCTCTCTTATTTTAAGCGCAGTTATTACTTGTATTTTTGCACCTATATTGTTTAAAAAAATGTTCCCAAAAGTAGAAACACCAAAACCAAAAGTAGCTATTATTGGCGCGAGCAGAATTACCCTTCCGTTATCACTAGATTTAAAACGAGAAGATTATGACGTAACGCTATATATGATGCGTCAAAACAAAATAAATGATGAAGAAGCGAAATCGCACGACTTCCCTATCGTGAAATTGGATGACATCACAATCGCATCATTAACTGAACAAACAGCATTTGATGCAGATCGCGTCGTTGTTGCAACAAGTGATGATGAACAAAACTTATTATTGGCAGAACATGCAAAAGAGCTAGGTGTTGAACATGTTATTGCAAGTGTAGAAGATCCACTTCTACAAGAAAAAGCAACGCAAGAACATATCGCTGTATTCTCAACAATTAACTCTACACGTATTTTATTACGTGCGCTTATTGATAAACCTAGTCTCGTTCGCTTAATTACAACAGCAAACGAAACAGTCCGTGAAGTTGAACTACGGAGCAATAAATATAACGGCGTTGCACTTCGTCGCCTTCCGTTTTTAGGTGATGTACTAGTCATTCAAATTTATCGTGGAAATAAAGCATTAATCCCACATGGAGATACAAGACTACAACACGGTGATACATTACTTGTAACAGGCTCAAAAGAACATATCGATACACTAAAAAACATATTAGAATAAAAAAATGCCCCTCACATAATTGAGGGGCATTTTTTCCATTTCATATGGTAAAATGTTACTATCACATATTATGGGGATGGATTACATTATGTCTATTATAACTTTAGCTCTCTTATTATTAGCCGAAATACTCGTTGCCATTATTCTCATCGGTGTTAGTATTGAGATTTGTAGTTACGGATGGAAAAAATCGAATGGAATAAAATATTCTTGCCTCCTACTTTCACTCCTTCTTGGAACTGCTAGCATACTCGGACTTCTCGCCGCACCTGCCTATTTCTTTATACAATTAACAGAAAAAGCGTTATAAGAAAGGATGTTAATATGATTACCGTGAAAAATATTGAGGGATCTGAAACTTACGTATTACGTCAAAAAATTTTACGCCCCAATCAAACATTAGCAGATTGTAAATACCCTTCCGATTATGAAACAGACACCTTCCACTTAGGCGCATTTATAAACGATGAACTAATTAGTATCGCTTCCTTCTCAAAAGAAATATATCCCGACTTACCAACGGGTATTCATTATCGTCTACGAGGAATGGCAACATTACCTGCATTTCGAAACAACCGTGCTGGAAGCTCCTTAATTCAGAAGGCGGAACAAATCTTGCAAGAACGCCAAGCAAATATATTATGGTGTAATGGCCGAATTACTGTAGCTGACTATTACAAACACTTAGGCTTTCAGGAATATGGTGAAATCTTTGAAATTGAACCGATTGGCCTTCATAAAGTACTATATAAAAGAATATGAGAAAAGCTTTCCTCAATATGGGAAAGCCTTTCTTATATTTCAATCTTCTCTTTTTATTTTTTTCATATATATGTATATAAACAAACTTGGAACTAAAAAACAAGCAAACATAATAAGTCCTGTCATACTAATTTCCTTTATCGAAATATCTGGTGTTACAACGATACAAATAGCTAAAATCCCAATAATAATACCTACCGGAATGAATAATAGCTTCATAAAATAACGACGCGACACTCCGCCCGTATGCTCATACACTTCCACTGAATTTTTCAGATTTAAAAAGTTAATAATTATTATCCCGCCCATAAATACCATTAATAAATCCGAAACACTTTCATATCCTGCCCCTTGCAAGACATAGCGGTAAAAGACGATAGCTAGTATGACGATATTTTGTAAGATGAAAGCTAATCTAATATGTTTTAACCCTTCAATCATTAAACGTTCATCTTTCACGATTTTCATCCTACCACTCCTTTTCCTCCCAAAACAAATCATTCAACGTTTTATCTACTGCATAACAAATTTTTAAACATAAATCTAAAGATGGATTGTATTTCCCCTTCTCAATTAAACTAATCGTTTGCCTTGTAACGCCTACTTTTTCTGCTAATTGTTGCTGTGTTAAATCTAATTGAACACGCGCGACTTTTATTTTACTTACAGCCATTCATGTTCCTGCTACTAAAAATATAGACAAATGTATATTCTTAGAGTATTCCTGCTTCTACGTGCCCTGCCTCGCTAATCACTTGCTACTATAGTTTGCTGTGACACTTCACAGGCGTAAATTCCGATGTAGCCCACCGTACATATATACAATCTATTTACGTTATTATTGTATATTTTTTTGCTTGTAAAAGGTTGATTGACGCATTTAAATCTCTATCTATTACATTGCCACATTCACATGTATATACTCGGTCAGACAGCTTTAAATCCGACTTTTTTTGACCGCAACATGAACACATTTTAGAAGATGGATAGAATCTGTCCACTTGCCGTAGTTCAATTCCATATTCCCTACATTTCATTAATAACCATGTTTTAAAAGCATAAAAACATTGTTGCGCTACAGCTTTAGATAGATGTTTGTTCTTCATCATACCTTTCACATTCAAATCTTCTACTACAATAAACGTTGGCTTGGTTTTCACCACATCATTTACAATAGACTTTACATACGCTAATCGAATATTTGCTAGCCTAGCATGTAGTTGTTGCACCCTAAGAATATTTTTGTTTATATTCGCTCTTTTATTAGTAACAGGTTGTTCACCTCTCTTTCTTATATTTTCAAATTTGCGTGATAAAGAGCGTTGTTCACGTTTTAACCGTTTTTCTATCTTTTTTACTTGTACTGTTTTATTTATATTTTTGTGAGTTTTTCCATCGCTACGTACAGCGAAGTCTTTAATTCCCAAATCAATTCCTAGACCTACTGTATTGAGAGTTGCATTTGGTTTTACCTCTTTCACTTCACAGAGTATAGACACATAGTATCTTCCTGCTCTTTGATATACTGTACCACTTTTTACAGTTGTATTTTTTGAAATATATCCATACTCTTTTAACCTTATCCAACCAATTGTAGGGACTTTTACTCTATGTCTTTCTACTGTCCAATCTGTTTTGTTGTTTTTCGGAAAGTAGCACTTCACATCTTGCTTCTTCTTTTTTTTATATCGTGGAAACTTAGATAAACCTTTAAAAAACCGCTTAAAAGCTTTATCTCCATTCATAATCGCTTGTTTTACCGCTTTGCTCGACACTTCTTTAATCCACTGGTCACACTCTTTTGTATGAATGTTGTTTAACCATTTGGAAAAGTCATAACCACTAAGAAATTTCCCCTCCGACTCATATACCTCTTTATTTTTAGAGATATACAGGTTATATACATATCGACACACCCCAATAGTTTGACGGATTTTACTAATTTGTTCAGTTGTCGGTTTGATTTCTATTAAATATGCTCTTTTCATAAGTCTTCATCCTCCGACATTTTCTTTTTGTATTTTCTCAACCCATATATTCTACAGCTAAATACATGAATGATAGATATTAAATCCTGAACAAGTTCTTCTTGAATACCCATATATTTCTTATACTGTTCTTCTGTATAATATCTTCTTCCTTTTGGGTTTCGGTAAGCAGGTAAAACACCTTGATTGTCCCACCTTTGCAATGTCTTAACAGAGACATTAAGCATTTCTGAAAATTCTTTCGGTTTATATTGTTTCATAATTACTTTTCACTATATATGCCTACTTTTGTCTATGTTTTTGTTTACTGTTTCTTTCTCCTCCACCCTTATTATAATATATATTCCAATAAGTAATTTATATTTTACATTACTAATTTAAGTTTCACTTTATTATACACAAAAAAGGAGCCCCTCATAAGAAGCCCCCTCTCCTATATTATAAGAATAAATGACATCCAAATAAAATTGTAAATAAGTATAGTAACGGATGCACTTCCATCCCTTTCCCTTTCACAATTTTCAAGACTGGATACACTAAAAATCCAATTGCAATTCCATTCGCAATACTAGATGTTAACGGAATACCTATAAAAATTAAAAATGCTGGTAACGCATCTTCAAATTCATTCCAATTAATATCTCGAATGCTTTGTGCCATTAAACTACCTACTATAATTAATGAAGGAGCTGTAATAGCGGCTACACTTGATAAAGAAGCAATAACAGGACTAAAAAATGCCGTTATAATTGTTAGACCAACAACTACAATCCCTGTTAACCCAGTTTTACCACCTGCAGCAATACCTGCTGACGATTCAATCGTCGCTGCTGTTGGGCTTGTTCCAAAGATAGAACCTGTAGTCCCGCCAATTGCATCTGCAATAAACGCTTTACCAAAACGCTTCTCTGTATTGTCTGTAATTAAACCTGCTTGTTTAATTAAACCAAGTAATGCACCTGTTGTATCGAATAAAAGTACAAGTAAAAATGAAAATACAACGCCGTATAATCCGTATTCAATTACATTTGAAAAGGCATTGATTGGGTTTGAAACGATGATACCCTCTGGTAAATGAGGCATCGCCACAATTTTATCAGCAAACTTCAATTGCCCTGTAAAGAAGGCAATAATTCCTGTCGCAATCATACTAATAAATAATGCACCGCTCACACGCAATGTCATTAATACCGCCGCTAATATTAAACCAATTAAAGTTAAAATAACAGCTGGAGAATGAAAATCACCAATCGTAACTAAATTAGACGGATGATCCACGATAA
Organism: Bacillus sp. BR3(2024); assembly: GCF_039134555.1. NCBI lineage: Bacteria > Bacillati > Bacillota > Bacilli > Caryophanales > Bacillaceae > Bacillus > Bacillus sp. BR3(2024). The sequence continues at coordinate 705,212 of NZ_CP152433.1, read as the reverse complement.
TTCCAGAAAGGCGCAATCCAATAAAAGCAATAAATAGTCCAATTCCACCTGCAATTGCATGCTTTAAACTATCAGGAATTGCTAAAATTAACTTTTGCCTAAACGAAGTAAAAGATAATAAAAGAAAAATAATCCCCGTTACAAATACAGCTGAAAAGGCAACTACATATGTAATCCCTTCTGCCTTCTGTACAACAGAATAAGCAAAATATGCATTCATTCCCATAGCTGGAGCAATAACAATCGGGTAATTCGCGAAAATCGCCATACCTACTGTTCCAACAACGGTTGCAATAATTGTTGCTGTAAACGCTTGGTCAAATGGTACACCTGCATCAGATAATATTTTTGGATTGATGACAAGAATATACGCAAATGTAAAAAAAGTTGTGATGCCAGCTAAAAACTCTTGCTTCACAGAAGTGTTATATTTTTGTAATTGAAACATGCTTATGTACCCTTCCTACACCTGAATTATTATCACACATTCTTTTTCTTACTAGTATGTGAGAAAATATAATACTTAATCTTAACAATCAATAAAAAGAAGAGTCAATATATTCCCTAATAGTTAGAATTTTAAGTTTAAGTCTGACAAGTACAGATGTAGTACAGTTCATTATGATTATTTTTGTAGCATAACAGATAGAAATGTTTTATAATTTGAAATAGTTAAATATTTAGTAAACGCATTCAAATATCGTTCACTCTACAAGGGGGATTCTTCTTATGCAGCACACAAACAAATCTGGAACTTTAAATCGTGGTTTAAAAGAACGACATATTACTTTAATGTCACTGGGCTCAGCTATTGGCGTTGGGCTATTTTTAGGATCCGCTTCCGCCATTAAACTAGCAGGTCCTTCTATTTTGCTAGGCTATATGATTGCCGGTCTCGTTATTTTTTTCATTATGCGAGCGCTTGGGGAAATGGCAATTGAACAACCTGTTGCTGGTTCTTTTAGTAAATATGCATATGATTATATTGGACCACTCGCTGGTTATATTACTGGTTGGAATTACTGGTTCTTATGGGTTGTTACTTGTATGGCTGAAATTACAGCAGCTGGTATTTACATGCAGTACTGGTTCCCAGATATCCCGCGCTGGACTTGGGCATTACTTGCTCTATTATTAATGAGCGCTTTTAACTTCTTATCGGTAAAAGTATTTGGAGAACTTGAGTTTTGGTTTGCTCTCATTAAAATTGTCACAATTATCTGTATGATAGTAGTCGGAGCTGGTATTATTTTATTCGGATTCGGAAACGGTGGTATCGCTACTGGTATTTCAAATCTTTGGTCACATGGTGGCTGGTTCCCAAATGGATTTTCTGGGTTACTACTCTCCATGCAGATGGTACTATTCGCTTATTTAGGCGTTGAATTAATCGGTGTTACAGCTGGTGAGGCTCAAAATCCGAAGAAAACACTCGCAAAGGCAATCGATAACGTATTTTGGAGAATTCTACTCTTTTACGTTGGGGCATTATTCGTTATGATGGCAATTTATCCATGGAACGAACTTGGTGAGAAAGGCAGTCCATTCGTATTAACATTCCAACAAATTGGTATCGCAAAAGCAGCAGGTATTATTAACTTTGTCGTATTAACAGCAGCTCTTTCTTCTTGTAACGGTGGTTTATTTAGTACAGGCCGTATGCTATATACATTAGCTCAGCAGAAAAAAGCTCCTGAAAGATTTGGTCGTTTAAATAAAAATGGCATTCCAAGCCAAGGAATTGTAGCAACTGCTATCGTTTTACTAATTGGTGTTATATTAAACTATCTCGTACCTGCAAAGGTATTTACATGGCTTACTAGCATTTCAACTTTCGGTGCAATTTGGACTTGGGGAATTATATTAGTCGCTCAAATTAAATTCCGTAAAAGCTTGCCTACTCAAAATAAACAAAAGTTATCGTATAAAATGCCTTTATACCCATTAAGCTCATATTTCTCACTCGTTTTCCTTGTATTAGTATTAGGTATAATGGCGTATTCAGAAGATACACGAATTGCATTGATTGTCGGCCCAATTTGGCTTATCGGCTTAGCAATCGTATATTACATGAAAGGGTTTCATAAGATTGATGAAACACCTAACTCAAAAATTAGTTAAGCAAAACATCCCTTCCTTATTACTTGGAAGGGATGTTTTTATATCTATATAAATATTTCTCAACAAAATTCACGGTATTTTTACAATTTTTTAATATTTTTTATGTTTTCCGTCTTTATTTTTACAGAAAAATAAATTACATTATTAAAGCACATATATTTATTATTAGGGGGATTCTTCTATGAAGAATAAAAAATGGATTACATTTTCTTTAGCAACAGCAATTACACTAAGTATAGGGACCTCGTTCATATCGTCTACTTATGCCGAAAGCTCTGTAGACCCAGCTCCTGAAATTGCTGCAAAAGTTGTAAATCAAAACAATGGGAAGAAAGTATTATTCGATAATACACACGGTCAAACTGCTGGGACAGCTGACTGGGTTATTGACGGCGGCTTTTCTGACTTCGGAAACGGCATTGCAAAAAACGGATATCACGTAAAGGAACTTCGTAAATCAACACCTATTACGTACGAAGACTTAAAAGATTACAATGTATTTATCGTTCCAGAAGCTAATATTCCTTACAAAAAATCTGAGCAGGACGCTATGTTACAATATGTAAAAAATGGTGGTAGTATCTTCTTTATTGCTGATCATTACAATGCAGATCGTAATAAAAATCGCTGGGACTCTTCTGAAGTATTTAATGGATATAGACGCGGTGCTTGGGATAATCCAGCAAAAGGAATGTCTAATGAAGAAGCTAATTCACAAGCTATGCAAGGAGTAGAAAGCTCTGATTGGCTCTCTGACAACTTCGGTATTCGCTTCCGCTACAATGCACTTGGTGATGTTTCAGCGAAAACAATTGTATCGCCTGAACAATCTTTCGGAATTACAAAAGGTGTTTCGTCTGTAGCAATGCATGCTGGTTCTACTCTAGCAATTACAAACCCAAAACTAGCAAAAGGACTTGTTTACCTTCCAGAAAATCCATCAAAATGGAATAACGCTGTTGATAGTGGCGTTTATAATGGCGGTGGTATTGCAGAAGGCCCATATGCTGCTATCGCAAAAGTAGGACTTGGAAAAGCTGCCTTTATTGGTGACTCTTCTCCTGTTGAAGATGCTACGCCAAAATACGTTCGTGAAGATTCTGGCCAAACAAAGAAAACTTACGATGGTTATAAAGAAGAAAACGATGCGATTTTATTAGAAAACATCGTAAATTGGTTATCAAATAAAGAGACATTTACAAGTTTAGATCAAGTAAATGGTTTACAACTTGATTCACCTACAGCTCTACAAACATTTGAACAGCCAAGCTTATCAACAGAACCACAACCTGAACCTTGGAGTGCACCAAATGCAGGTTATCAATGGTTTAATACAAATACTTTTAAACCAGGTTCATACGGTTATAACGGTGCGGTAACAACAAGCGACTACGTCGTTACACACCCTAGCATTCTACCAAACAATGAAATTTTCCAAATGAAGATTCAAGTAAATAACTTACTACCTAATACAACGTATAACAACTATTCTTTAGGTATCTTCACTACTGGTGGAACACAAGTGGCTAAAGTACAAAATGCAAACGGCACTTGGCCATCTACTTTCGGATATAGTAGTGCATTTTCTTTCACAACAAACAGCTTAGGCTCTGCTGAGAAAGTTGTAAATGTACAGATTGATTCAAATACAACTGGACAAGCAACGCTTCGTCTACGCCAAAATACAACAACGAAATATAATGAAACTGTAACGATTAATAAGAAATAATAAAAAAGGCAATCCATACATGGATTGCCTTCTTCTCACTTCTCTTCCGTCGAGAAAAACATTCTTGAAATAACGATACCTATACTACCGACGATTAGGAATAACACTGCCCTAATCATCATCGATACCTCTGGTAAGTCAAGTAAGAATAACTTCCCTACCGTTACGACTAAAACGACTAAACCAGCATATAATATTTCATTCATATTTCTATTTCTTCCAAACCAAACCGCAAATAATGCATATACCATCCATAATAACGATACTGATACACTAATTACGCTTCCATCTGCAGATAAAACTTCACCGATTCTCGTAATTGTAATAAATACAATTATCATAAACCAATAGAGCACTATAGAATACATATATTTGCCGAAGCTCGCTAATACTTCTTTCGCTTCTCTCATGCAATAATAGAACGTTCCTATTAAAATAAGATGAGCAACAAAGCCTGCCGAAATAAATTGATCAAACGGGCTAAAAATAGTCTGTATCATTCCAATTGCGTAAACCGTCGCACTAACATACAATTTTATCTGTTGTTTTACTTTAATAGAAGTGACCATGCCGAGGAAACCTTGTAACAATAGTACAATCGCTGCATTCACTAAACTATACTCATATAAAATTGCTAAACTAAATGCTCCCATTGCGAAACCAAATAAGAGATTTGTAAATGTAGAATGTCTATTTTTCCTATATTCACATACGAACATAGCGGCATGCACGAGTGCACTAATAATTAATCCCCATGTTGTAAAATCAGGTATTTTTGAAATAGCTAGTATAAAGAACACTGCATTCGCACTAAATATCGCCAAACGTGGTTCTAGTATAAAACTTCTCTCCGTAAACATATGCCAAAATAATAGTAAATGAATCAAACCATATACAATCGTTAACTGTATTTGCAAGTTCTCTACTAACATTGACATAACAGCAAAGAAAACGAAAAGGACAATGGCAGCAACAGCGTAAGAAATCATATATAAGTATTTATAACGATTTTTCAACGCATACCATAATAAACTAAGTGTTAATACTGTCTCATATCCAAAGAAAATATAAGGATTAGGAGTCGTACTATTTAACAAGAATGGTACGAAGAACGCACCGACCGCTACGAAAATAGTGAGATATTCCGATTGATATCTTTTCGCTAAATAAATCCCTAAAATAACCCATGCAATATTACAGAGAAACGCGACACTTGCCGGAATAAATCCATATAAATAATGTGCTGCAAACGTCGTTAGAACAATCCCGGTAATACTTCCTCCAGCTAATACTAATCCTAACGCTTGCCGCTCTCTTTTAATTTGAATATCTCCTATATAATACAACCCGATAGATAATGCGATACCAAACACAATTCGTATCGCTGGTGTTAATAAACCAGCATCTACCCCTGCTTTAAATAACCAGATCACTCCAAGCAACATAATACCGACAAATACACGCGGTAACCACGTCTGACAAAACTTAATAATATTAAATGGCTCTGGTTTAAAAGCCGATATATCTACTTGTTTTAACTCAGGTTCTTGCAAAGGCTCTTTTATCTTAACTATTTCTTCTTTTGGCTTTTCCTCCATTACCATTTCAATATATTCTTTCTTGTTCTTACTAACATGTTGCTGAGCGTTTTCTACTTCTATTTCCCTCTGCTTTACTTTTAATTCAGCAAGTGCTTCTTGAATTGTTTCAATTGCCGTTTCGAGTGCTTCTATTTTCTTATCCAAATCCTTCTTCATACGCTCCCCCCTTATTCGTAACTCTCATTGAACCTATATATTACCAATTATCTTTATCATACTCTTAGTCTATTCATTTTCAATAGTATTTTTCCAAAAAAAGAAAGGTGTCTTCCCAAAATAGGAAAACACCTTTTTACTCATTTATTCTTATTTAGAAAAATGCTAACGATAAAACCAAGACACATGCCTACAATAGCTGGAACAATCCACCCAACACCTTCTGTATAAAACGGGATGTATTTTAATGCTGACGTCCACTGATTCATCATTACATTTTTATTTAAAATGTCAATTGCACTAAATATCGCTACAACCAAAACAGTTACTGCATATACGTATGCATACTTTCCAATATACTGATGGAATAACCCTAGAATAATAAGCGTTAACGCAATTGGATAAATAAATCCAAGAATTGGTACTGATACTTTTAAAATTTGCGTTAACCCTAAATTAGCTAAAATCATACTAACAACGCTTACTATAAATGCCCACAATTTATAAGATACTTTCGGAAATGCACTCGCAAAAAATTGACTACAAGACGTAACAAGTCCAATTGAAACACATAAACACGCGATAGTAAAAATAAGACCTAATAAAACGACTCCGCCCTGTCCAAATAATGTAATCATAACTTGTGCTAACACTTTCGCACCGTTATCAAATGTTCCTAATGAGCCACTAATTGCCCCCACATATCCAAGGATGACATAAATAATAGATAATAATAGTCCTGCCCCAATTCCAGCAATACTCATATATTTCGCTAAACCTTTATCATCTTCAATACCCTTTGCACGTAATGCATTTGCAATAACAATTCCAAAGATTAAAGCAGCTAACGCATCCATTGTTAAATATCCATCTAAAAACCCTTGAAACATAGGAGCTTGGCCATAGTTCCCTATTGGTTCTTTCATATCTCCTACTGTTGTAAACATACTCTTTATAAAAATGAGTGCAATCATACATAATAATAATGGCGTCAAGACTTTTCCAAACAACCCCATTAATTTAGATGGGGATAAACTTAACCAGTAAACAATACTAAAGAAAATAACTGTGTAAAACAATAATAATCCGTTTCCTGCTTCAGGGAATAACTGACCTGGCCCCATTTCAAAAGCTAAACTTCCCGCACGGGGTATACCAAGCCCAGGTCCAATAAATACATACACGATACATGGAAAAATAATTGCAAATGAAGAATGAACCCTACCCGCTAACGTTTGAAAACTTCCTGCTTTTGCAATAGAGATAACACCTAATATAGGAAGACCTGTTGCTGATATAATAAACCCTACTAATGAAATCCAAACATGTTCTCCTGCTTCATACCCAAGGAAAGGTGGAAATATCAGATTCCCTGCTCCAAAGAACATAGAGAATAACATAAGGCTAATAAGTAAAATTTCTTTTTTCTGTAACAATTTCATTTCTTTCTCCTTCTTTAATTTCATCTTTTATGAAATCAATTTCACATATAAAAAAGTACAATAACCCGCTTCCTTACAAAGAAAACATAGTCCATAGTCTATCACAAAAGAAACACCCATTCTATAGCTATTCCTCTTTTCCAATTTCTTCTGAAAAATCAACCTTTATTGACTTATAATAGTTAATAAAGTAAAATATTAAATGTACAAAATTATTAACTTTGTTTTTGTTTGTGTCAGGAGGAAAATAACATGGAATCAGCGATACAACTAGAAAGAGAACAACAAAGAAAAAAGAAACATCCTCCAGGTTTATACTTACTCTTCTTTACAGAAATGTGGGAAAGATTTAGTTACTATGGATTACGAGGATTATTAACATTATATTTAACGACAGCTTTAGTAAGCGGTGGTCTTGGGTTTAGTCCCGCATGGGCACTCTCTATTTACGGATTTTATACTGGGGCCTGTTATTTCACACCAATGATTGGTGGATACTTAACAGACCGTTTTCTAGGTAGACGAAAAGCAATCACAATTGGTGGTATAACAATGGCAATCGGTAACCTTACACTATTTGCCTTGCAAAACCAATTAGGCCTATACCTCGGATTAGCGCTTATTATTATCGGTAACGGATTCTTCAAACCGAACATCTCTACACTGGTTGGAGAATTATACGAAGAGAACGATCCAAAACGTGATAGTGCATTTACCATTTTCTATATGGGTATTAACGTCGGTTCATTTTTAGCTCCACTCGTTTGCGGATTTTTATCAGAAAATTTATTCAAAACAACAGTTGATGGCGTTGTACATTACGGATTCCGTTACGGTTTCTTAGCCGCTTCAATCGGAATGATCATTGGACAAATTTTATTTACAACACTATCAAATCGCTTCCTTGGTAATATCGGTAAAAAACCAACTCGCGATTTACAAACAGCTGCTGGACAACCATCAGTAGGAGATACACCATTAACAAAAAAAGAAAAACAACGTACCGCAGTTATCGTCATTTTAACATGCTTCGTTGTCTTCTTCTGGGCTGGCTTTGAACAAGCTGGTAGCTCATTAACATTATATACAAACAAATTTGTAGACCGCTCTGTGTTCGGATGGGAAGTTCCAACATCTTGGTTCCAATCGGTCAATCCATTATTTATTATTTTACTTGCTCCAGTCATTTCTGCATTATGGGCAAAACTTGCAACTCGCAAGCAGGGTGATTTAAAAATCCCAACTAAAATGGGACTTGGTATGATTTTGCTCGGTATTGGTTATATCATTCTCGTTATCGCTACATTAAAAACAGGTAGTGATGAACATAACATTACAGAAAAAGCAAACTTACTGTTTATCGTCTTTACGTATCTTTTCCATACGTTAGGTGAGCTATTCTTATCACCTGTCGGACTATCAATGGTTAGTGCGCTTGCTCCGGTAAAATTAGCATCTTTACTAATGGGTGTATGGCTAGCAAGTTCAGGTATCGCCAACATTTTAGGCGGACAACTTGCAAGCTTCACAACTTCACTTGGATACGCTGAAGTATTCACAGTTATTGGCGCTGTGGCAATTGTACTAGGTTGTGTTTTATTATTAATTTCTAAGAAATTAGTGAAATGGATGGATTAAAAAAGATGAGGAATTTCTCCTCATCTTTTTTTATGCTGTTTTACCTTTTTCAATTGCTTGTTCGTACAGCTCTTTATGTTCTTTATATTCACTTGGTACGAAACTCTTATAGAAGAATGAGAACCAGCTGTCTCCCTTTTTATACCCTTCTTCTCGAATTTCCGCTGCTTTTTTATTCGATTTAAATCCTTCAGTAAACCATTTCTTTAACAATTCATTTCTTTCATACTTAGCAGGAACTTTTAAATCATAGTTTTCAAATGCATACTTATAGCCAGCCTTTTCTACTACCTTTTTTGTAGACTTATAGCCTTTTTCATACGCTGTTTCATATGCCTTCACGTATACTTCTTTCTCTCTATTTCCAGGATTCTTTTCAGCTAGTTCTTTCCCTGTCTTTTCCCCTAACTCAGCTTGCTCTTTTTCAATTTTTTCTGTTCTTTCTTTATTCCCTACTTTGAATCCGTCTGCAAAGTTTACCTTAAACTCTGGAGCAACTTGACTATCGTCCATCGTCTCTTGTGCTAACCCTTGTTCTTTTCCTTTTTCAAAATGCGTTTTCTTCTGCTCTTCTAAAGACCATACGGCTGCATAAGTCGCTTTAAACGCTTGTTTATATGCATCAGATTTTCCAGCTACATGCACTTCTGCATCATTTTTTCCTGCTTTAAAATCAGTTTCTCCATTCTTTTGACCTTCAAGTTGACCTTTTTCCATATCAGCTTGGCGCTGCGCTTCCTCTTGCTTACGTGCCTCTTCAGCTTTTCTTTGTTCCTCGGCTACACGTTGTCTCTCTTCTTCAGCTTTACGCTGTGCTTCTGCATTACGTTGTTTTTCCGCCTCGGTATTGCGCTGTGCTTCTGCTTGTCTCTCAGCTTCTACAGCACTATTATTATTCTGGCTAGGAGCTGGGCTCGTTGCGCCACTACTAGAAGCTGGTTTATTGTGATAATGATATTCCCCGTACTGTAATCCCCATTTCTCACAATTTGTACGACACGTATGTCCGCCATTAGCATCTGTACGCCCTGGATGTGCATAAGCTGAAATTGGAGCTACCAATAACGCTATACTCGTTGTTAAAAGAAGTTTCTTCACCTGTTGTCTCACTCTTGTTCCTCCCAAAATATAGAATCCTAACTTTATTATACATAAATAGAATAATATTTGAATACAAACCAAAATATTCTATTATTTCTCAACATTAGTAAAAAAGAAGGTGAACTCTTTAAAGAGTTCACCTTCTTTTTTACTTCTTCGCCTTCGTTCCTACTAAATCACCAGCAACAACATAACGCTTAGAATTATCCTTTACAGATACACATGTAATAAGCGTTATCTCATCTTTCCCATGATCCTCTACAACTTCCCACTTATCAGGAGTCACTTCAGATACACCAGTAACCGCATACTCATATTCATTTTCATTGTCATACAAATAAATTTTATCGCCTTTTTTCAAAGAAGCTATATCACTAAATAAAACACCTTTTTTAGACATGTTATGTCCTGCTAATGCGTAATTTCCTTTTCCCATAACTTGATTCTCTTTTACTGTCGCTGCACCTGATAATAAGTTTTTTTCAGTAGAAGCTTTTAAAACAGGCAGTTCTACTGAAACACTTGGAATCGAAATACGACCAATTACTTGTTTCTTATCTAATGATGCATTCGCTACTTCCGCCAAGTCTGGTTGATTAATTTTGGAAGCATCTACAAATTCCGTCTCATGCTTTTCATAATCCATCTTTTGAACAGCCTGCACATTTTCAGTCTGTTTCTTTTCAGCCTGATATCCATCATAAAATGGCTTTCCAATTAACACGCCACCTACAACAAATAGCAGAATTGCTACTATACTATAAATTCTTTGCTTATTCATACACAGTTCCTTTCCCTTACAAAATCTTACTCTATATAAAATGATAAAATAATATCGCTATATGTACAAGTATTAGCTTAAAAAGAAACCTTCTTGCCGATGCAAGAAGGTTTCTTTTTAAGCTAATTTATTTCTGTATAGTGATACGTGAAATACTGTCATTTGAATAAAGAAAATAGAAAATAGAATATATAATGGGTATCCAGGAAGATATTCATTAATAATAGGCGAAAAAGTTAAAAATCCAACTGCACAAGGTAACACAAACCATAACGATACAAATGTTGTTCGACAAGCTTTATCCGTAATCGCTTTTTCACGTTCATCTTCTAGCGGAAATAATAATGGATACATCCAAAAAGATAAATTCTTATATTTTTTCTTTTGAATTCTATAAAAAATTGTAACTATAATTGCTCCAATAAATAATAAAATGAATGGTACTCCATTAAACCATACTTCAAATGGGAATTTCTCGTTTTTAATTATATCTGCTAACTCTGTAATGACACTATAAAATTCAAGAAATGTCCAGCATGCTAAAGCAGTATAAAGCACGTTTATGATATAAGAAAAAACAATTCTATTCATCCTCTTCCCCCTCCTTATTTAAAACAAACACGTCTTCCATCTTTAACTGAAACACATCACAAATCGTAAGTGCTAATAACAACGAAGGAACGTAATCCCCTTTTTCAATTGCAGCAATTGTTTGTCTCGTTACTCCAACCTTTTCTGCTAATACACTTTGCGTAAAGTTAAAACGAGCTCTTAATTCTTTTACTCTGTTTAAAATGGTCAAATTTACCACCTCTCACCATTATTGTATGCTATCCTTAACAAAATGTAAACTCAACTTAACATTATTATTATAAAAAAATCCAACTCTACGTATTGTAAAGTTGGATTACTTGTTAGTTTAAAATTTTAACTTTAACTGTTCTTCTACCCCAGTCATTAGCTTGAGCTGAATTTGGCATTAATAGATCAATGATATGCCCTTTTATTGCACTACCAGTATCTCCAGCAATTGCTGTTCCATATCCTTCTACATATACAGTAGAACCTAATGGGATAACAGATGGATCTACAGCAATTAATTTCATGTTTGGATTTGCAGTTAAATTATGTCCTAACTTAGATTTTACAGTTTCACCCGGTTTATAGCCGTTTTCAGATGGGTCAGCTGTATAAGCGGTTGCTGTTACGTAAAATTCTTTTCCACCTTGAGTTGGTTTCGTATCAGGCTTAGACTCTGTTTCTGTATTTTTTGCTACAGGTTCAGCTGGTTTACTAGCTTTTTCCTGCTTTTGCTTTTCAGCAATTTCTGCTTGTGCTTTCGCTAAAGCTTCTTGCTCTGCTTTTGCAGCCGCTTCTGCTTTTGCACGCTCTTCCGCTGCGATTCTTGCTGCTTCTTGCTCACGAGCAATCGTTTCTTGTACTGTCTTCATATTTGATTCAATTTTAGCTTTCTCTTCCGCTGCTAAATTAAGTTGACTTGCAACTTCATTATATTTAGCTTGAACTGTTTGTAAGTTATCTTGACGTTTTTTCAAGTTATCTTGCAGTTCAGCTTGCGCTTTTGCTAATTTTTGTTTGTCTACTACTAAAGATGCTTCTTTTTCGTCAATTGTTTTCTTATCTTCTTCAATTTGACGAAGATCTTGTTCTTGTAGACGTAAAATTTCTTTATCAGCTTCTAGAATAGTAGAAACTGCGTTCATACGTTGTAAGAAGTCTGCAAAGTTTTTTGACTCTACTACAACTTCTACTACTAAACTTGTATTTGAACTGTTTTGAACAGAAACCATACGTTTTCTCATAATATCTTTACGAGCAAGGACTTTATCCTCCAAAACGACAATTTCTTGCTTTTTTTGCTCAATCTGCTTATGTGTTTCATCAATTTTACGTTGAATAGCAGCTTGATCCTCTTTATTTTTTGCAATTGTATTATTTAAATTATGTAGTTCGTTTTCGATACCTTTAATTTCTTTACTAACAGCTTGCTTTTCTTGCTCTTTCTTTTGCATTTCTGCATCGTTTTGTTGCAATTGCTGTTGCATGTTGTTAAGTTTCTCGTCGTTTGACTCTGCTTTAACAGCGACTGTACTAGAAAGACCGATAATTCCTGCTAATACTAGACAGCTGATTCGCTTAAAATAGTTCATAATCCGACTCCCTTCTTATACAGTTATACATGATTTATTTTACAGTTTGTTTACAAAACGATTAAATACAGTTTATTTTTCGTGACGAAAAAAAGAGAATTATGAATAAAATGTAATAGATTCTTAAATATTTAACAATTCCTATATTTAAAAAATACAAAAGATGCTAAAATCCAAATATAGAGAAAATATAACTTTCGAAGGCGGTTGAAATAAATACATGTTTACTCAAAAAAAATCACTCCAACATACAATTGCTCAATTAGAAGAGCGTATACAAGAATTAGAAGCAGAATTAAAACAAAAAGATATTGAAAAGCAAGAGACTATTTCTACTATCCACGATCGTGTACAAAGCGTTGTCCAAGAGCATCAACTTGTAAATAACCAACACAATACACTTCAAAGCTTAGTTCAACAATTAAGTTCATGTTTCGAAAATGTTTCAACACGTACGACACATTCCAATGAGTTAAATAATGAAATGTTACAAAAGGAACAAAGCTTAATTCAGTCTATTGCAGAAATTATTGACTGCTCTAATGAAGGAAAAGAATCCGTTCACCGCTTACTTATTGTAATTAATAAATTAGGTGAACAATCTCAACGCACGTCTAATAGTATGAATCATCTAAGCGAACGCTCAAAGGAAATCGAGCAAATTGTAGAAGTCATTCAAAACATTGCAGCACAAACAAATTTACTTGCTTTAAATGCGAGTATTGAAGCCGCGCGTGCTGGAGAGCATGGTAAGGGATTCGCTGTCGTTGCCAATGAAGTAAGAAAACTAGCGGAAAGTACAGCAGAAAGTACAAAAAACATCGGCAACTTAACGAAAAAAATTCAGGAAGAAATTGAAAAAGCATATGATAACACAAAAGATAATTTACATTTAGTTGATGAAGGTGTAGAAATGAGCGCCGATACAAATGCTAGAATTGAAAATATTTTAGTTATGATTCAAACGTTACAAAATGGTGCTACAAATGTTATTAAGGCTATCGAAAACCAAAAGTCTTGTAATGATGACATATTACGAGAATTCGCTAACACGCAACAAATGTTCCAAAAATTAAATACTACTATTATGAATCATATTCATGATGCTGAAAAAGTCGATGTTCAATTGTCTAAAAGTCTTCAAGAAACAGTAACTTCTTAATTAAAAATAAAAATCCCTTATACTGCTATAAGGGATTTTTATTTTATTTCGAATATTTATTTCTTTTCAATATTCATCCATATCTTTGTTATAATGGAAAAGTTGTTTCTTTCAACTAATAAACAAGGAGGTTATTATGGAACAATTTTACTACGTTTTAAAATATTTAATTCTCGGTCTGTTCCAAGGACTAACAGAACCAATTCCGATTTCTTCAAGTGGTCATCTCGTTTTAGCACAACATTTGCTAGGACTAAAAATAGAAGGGTTTAGCTTCGAACTACTTGTTAATTCAGCTTCATTATTAGCTGTATTACTTATTTATAGAAATGATTTAATTCGTCTAACGAAGAATGGTCTCTCTTATATATTTACAAGAGCAGAAGACGCAAAATCAGATTTCTTCTTTATTATTTATCTTGTTATTGCAACCATTCCAGCAGGTGTTATTGGTGTTTTATTTAAAGATTACATCGATCAGTACTTAAAAGGTGTGAAGATGGTTGGGATTTCCCTTCTTATTACTGCTGTCGGCCTTTGGATTATTAGAAATTTACGCGGTCGTAAAAATGATGGCGACCTTTCTATGAAAGATGCAATCATCGTCGGATTAGCACAAGCTTGCGCACTGATTCCCGGAATAAGCCGATCTGGTGCCACAATCGTAGCAGCAATGTTACTTGGTATGAAGCAAGAAACAGCACTTCGCTTCTCATTCTTACTATACATTCCTGTTAGCTTAGGTGGCTTATTGTTAAGCATTACAGACATTGCAAATGATCCAAATCTAGACACATTATTCGTACCATATGTCGTTGCATTCATCGCAACATTTATCATGACGTATATTTCACTAAAATGGTTTATGAACATTATGGCAAAAGGAAATTTAAAATATTTCTCTTTCTATTGTATTATCGTAGGTGTACTTACTCTTATTTTCTTATAAAGTAAAACTTACAAATTGAAAGCGAGTCATCTAGTGTAATAGAATGACTCGCTTTTTTATACCTCTATTAAGTTAAAATCTATTATTTACTTAGAATTTTCTGAATAGTATAATATTATTTAAGTTTACTATTACAGTAATTCTATCTTTCCTACTATTATCGTAAAAGAGGTGTTTATATGTTTATAGTTACTAAACTCATTCACATTAAGTACGAATATGAAAATGAGCTACTTTATGGGCTTAAACAATATTATCCTTCCCCTGGAACGAACGGTTGTATTAACATAGAGTTTTCACATGTTCATCGTACAAATGATAAGGCAGAATATATGATTCGTCTGTTATGGAAAACACAACAAGATTACCATACATGGCTTTCTCAAAGAGAAGGCCATGTAACTTTGAAGCACAAAATACAAGGCTATATACTTTCTTCCAAATCAAATGCTACCTATGTGCATTAACCCTTCTCTTTTTATTCCTTACGAGGGGCAAAATGATAAAGTGAAACTTTAATCAGCCCTCATCAATCGGGCTGTTCACAAATAACAAGATAAGGACCCTCTTACTTTTCATACTGTAAAAGGGCTTCTCTTATGCATACACTTTCTTCTCTTGACAATACAAACGAATAACATGTTTATTTTGTTGAAATACATCATGCGTCAGACGAATAATAATAAAGTTTCTTTTTGTTTGATCATCATGAACAAAAATCTGTTCTCCCTCCTGAAAACGCCATGCACTTTCAAAAGTCGTAATATGATCCCCACTTACAGAAAAAAGTTCATATCGCATCTCTTGTACCCTCTCTCAACTTACATAATCATAATATCCTCATATTAAATTTATTATAACTTAATTCCTATAAAATTAGTAATTATTTCTATTTCGAAAGATTTTAACTTTGTATTTAAATATTTTTAGCGCTATAATGATAAACGAATTTTCATTGAAAGGAGTTTTACTTTGACTGCATATTTATTTCCAGTAAAAACAGCATTTATTTTATTCCCCTTTTTAGCAATGTTTCTTTTAATCCCTTTTTTAATATTTAATTATCGAAAATACGGTTATTTAAATAAATGGCGCTCATTTATTTTATACTCATTATTACTTTACTTATTAAATGCCTATTTTCTTGTTATTTTGCCGTTACCACAAACGTTTGATACTTGTAGCCTACAACCAGCTAATACACAACACATGCAACTCTCACCATTTTATTTCATACAAGAGATTAGTAGTCATACATCGGCAGTTTTAACGAAACCAGCTACTTATTTCTACTTATTAAAAGAGTCTGCGTTTTTACAAGTTGCATTTAATGTTCTATTAACTGTTCCATTCGGTATTTACTTACGTTATTATTTCCGACGTAGTTTCTTACAAACAATTTGCATTTCCTTTTTCCTTTCACTATTTTTCGAGCTAACACAAGTGACTGGATTATACGGTATATACAATTGTGCATACCGATTATTTGATATCGATGATTTGTTTTTAAATACATTAGGTGGCGTAATTGGTTTTATCATTGCACCAATATTTACGTACTTCCTTCCGAAGACAAACGAGTTAGATAGTCATATTGATTTGGAAACGAAACCAGTCGGATTCATTCGTCGCCTTATCGCGATGCAAATTGATTGGATTTTCTTATCTATCGTCGTACCTGTCGTTAAAAACAAAGGAAATTCTTTCTTCGTTTCTAATATGCAATCTTACACGAATATGTATGAACTCATTTTCATTACGTGTTCAATCCTTATTTATTTTATTCTTATTCCATACTTTACAAATGGAAAAACAATTGGGAAAGCATTGCTTCGCATTCATCTGAAAGGAAAATCAGATCGTATTACATTAAAAGAACTATTTATTCGCTACGGTATATTTTATTTTGCGTTAGGCGGAATCAATTATATTCTTTCTAGTAGCTCTATGTTAAATCATACAGAACCTTTAGTATTACTCGTTACATTGTTATTCCTATTTATCATTAACGGCCTATTCATTATTCATGTTTTACTGCATGTATTTAGCCGTGATAAACTACTATTTTATGAACATATTAGTCATACAAGAAATGCAATTACACTAAAAAAAGCTGACAAATAATTATTTGTCAGCTTTTTTATATACATAATGTGAAAATTTAATCAGTGGGGGTCTTACTGCCCGGCAAATAGCGGGATAAATAACTTTTCTGCATAAGGATTAAAAAACATTCCAAGTTCATCTAGAGACTTCCTCGCCTGTAAAAACGAATGAAACTCTGGATATATATCTTGTAATTGCTCATACGATAATGTATGCATTTTCCCCCAATGCGGACGCCCTTCATACTTCAGAAAAATTTTTTCCACTTCGCCAAAGTAAGCAGCATATTTCATACCTTTATACATATGAACAGCGATATACGCTGAATCTCTTCCATAGGCTGGACTAAGCCATATATCATCACCTTTCACATAGCGGCATTCGATCGGGAAGTGCACCTTATACTTTTTCTTTTCAATAAGATTTGAGATTTCTTCTACAACCGTCCTCATATACTTTGAAGGAATGCTATACTCCATTTCATAAAATGGTACCGTACGTGATGTAGCAAATACTTCATAGCTCGGGCCAATTATTTTTGTGTTTGGTACAGCTTTAGCTGATAATCGACTCACTCCTTTACTTATAGAAGGAAACCATTTACACCCTTTAGATAGTAAAGAGAACATCCTATTTTCAAGTAACTCCACCTTTAATTTATGCCATTTCAAATCACTGCCTGTATTCGTTGTTTCGTTCGTAAGTTTTACTTGTACTTCATCAGAATAAGGAAAAACGAAAAATTCAAAATGACGATGCTTCTTATATTCTTCTAGTTTGTTCATTACAGTGGATAATGACTGTTTTTCACTTTCATAAACGAGTGAATACGCTGGAATAACCTTTAATTTTATCTTTACAATGATACCTAACATTCCAAGTGACAACTGAAACGCTCTCCAATATTCTACGTTCTCAGTTTCCGAACAAACTATACTCTCACCATTAGATAAAACTGCCGTAATCTCTATAACTTGTGTTGATAAACTCCCAAAGGTAATACCCGTTCCATGAGTCCCCGTACTAATCGCTCCTGCAATAGATTGTGAATCAATATCCCCTAAATTTTCTTGCGCATAGCCTTTTTCCTCAAGTAACTTCCCTAAATCATATAACTTTGTTCCTGCCCATACTTCAGCAACCATCTTCTCTGCATCAATATTCACAATACCCTTCAATTCATCTAAAGAAACTAAAACTTCTTCCGTTTGCACAAGGGGGGTAAACGAGTGTCCTGAACCGACAACACGAATTTTCTTTCCCTTTTTTCGCGCAAGCCCCACAACTTCTACTACATCTTGTATACTTTCTGGATACATCGTATAATGCGGCGTTCCTTCTACATTCCCTGTCCAATTTCTCCACTTTTTCCCCTTTATAGAAAGCATTGGCCATCCCCCCGATATGTTGAATACTCCCCAACAATCTCTCCTTTTTTAACACGATACAAAAAAGGAAAGCGCTCACATAATTCACCAGCCTTACTATGACGAAACAAAATGGACTCTCCTATATCCACTCGTTCCTCGCCGCTATAAAAAATTGGCGTTTGTACCTCGCCAGCACCTTCTAAAGCTAATAGTTTTGCACCCTTCGGTCTCCAAACTTCAGGCTCTTTATCTTTTCCAACTGCTCCTGAAGCAATATATCCACCACCTAGGCAAGTGTAAATAAACTGGACTGGTTTACGCACAACTGGTAATGCAAATCCGACCGCTGGATAAAATTTCACCTCTTTATAATAATCAAACAGCTTCGGAGAATAAAAAGCAGAACCTACTGTAATCTCTGAAACTGAATTATCTTTCTCAGTTGTTTTTATACTTCCTGTTCCGCCTCCATTTACAAACCTTAGCTCAATACCAATGTTTTGTATTGCTTTTACAATATGTTCTCTTCTTTTTTTCACTTCTAGCACTGATTTCTGCTTTAAATACGAAATTACTTTACTTTTCAACCATTGATTCGGTATATGATCTCCCACCCCAGCAATTTGAGCTTCATAACCCATTACACCATCTAACATTAAATATGATGACCTTCTCACCTTTTCTACTACTTTCAACGCATCCTGCACATTTTTTACTGGGGATCTTTGTACACCAAAATGAAATTGAAAGAAACGACTACTCATATCAATATCCAAACAAACACGAAAACATCCTTTAGATTTCTCAGCAATGTTTTCTAAATACACAATATGCTCTTCACAATCCACCATACAAGTTATAATGAAACCTTTCTTTGTTAGCAAACTAATTTCATACAGAGCTCTTTCATCGTAAGCAGGATATCCAAGCAATAAATCATTAAATCCTTGTTCTATTAAAAATAAAATCTCTCTAGGTGAAAAGCACATAACACCTTGAAATCGATCATTTGCAGCTAAAATCTTTTGCATAATTGGAACAGAGCGTAACGATTTACTCGCTATACGAATCTTCTTATTTCCACTTAACTCTATAATCGATTGAATATTTCTATCTAAAGCCATTTCATCCAAAAATGCACACGGTAATGGAACTTCTTTAAAAATTCCTCGATCCACATTTTTCTCTCCTCTTCTCAATATGTCTTATACATATTGGAAAGAAAGTGTGATTTTCCTGTTTGCAAATAAAAAAAGTTTCTTCTTTACGAAGAAACTTTTTGAAACTACTTCATAGAAATAGTCGCCTCTACTGGATAATGATCAGAGTAATCATTATACGTATATTTTTGGAACCATGATGTAACAGTCCATTGTGGAGATTTCGGCTGTAACACCTTATTCTCTATATATGATGGGTTCGCATGGTCTTTACTTGCAATAATATAATCTAAATACTCAGCAGGACTATCAGGGAAATTATATTTTGCAATACTGTTTGTCGTTGCGTCCCAAGTCGCTGTATGTCCAGTATAAGATGGTACAGAAGCGTTCAATGTTTTAAACATAGATGCATACTCTGAATCATTCTTGTTCTCTGCATTAATTTTATTTACGTTCATATCACCACCAATTAACACATATTCATTATTTGGTATATTTTTATTTTTAATAAAGTCTTGAATTTCTTTTAATTGGTCTGTACGTACAGATGCAGGTGAAGTTTTTCCGCACATACTATCTTCCGCTTGCAAATGCGTACCAATCACGTGAACGAAGCGATCATTTTTCTTAATTTTCGTGTATACAAATCCTTTATTAGATAAATTATCTGGCCCGCATCCTTTTGCAAATACATATTGAATCTTTTCAGCGATTGGCCATTTGCTCACAATCGCAACGCCACCATCTTCAGGAGTTGAAGATGAATAGTTTCCCAACGTTTTATCCCATTCACTTCCACTACTACGACCTAATACTGCTGTTTGATTTGGATATTCTTTCTTCAAATTCCCTAATAAACGATCTGAAGCGCTATTATCAAACACTTCATTTAATATAACTACATCTTGATTCTTTATATAATCTGCCGCCCCGATTAAATCAGCACGCTCAGTTTGTCCCCAGTTCGGATATAAGTTTGTTGATAGCATATATACATTATGCGTCATCACTTTTAATGTATCATTTTGATTTATAGATACTTCTGCTTGAGCTGACGTTCCGCTATATAAAGCTCCTAAACCAACACCTAAGCTAAGTACACCTTTTAGCAATTTACCTTTCACGTTTCATACCTCCATGTATTGTATAGTGATAAAAAGGCCAAATACTCTATTCTGAGATTTGACCTTTTTTAAATACTTAACGATTTCCGTACGTATCAAACCAAAGCTGAATATATCCAGCAGTAACACGTTGTGCATCCATTAAACGCTTACCTGTCATTGGTGTAACTTCAGCGCGCCATTTATCTGCATATTCTTGTGATACAGCAGCTCTCACGAACCAATCTTTCGTATTATCATTTACAATGCCAGCGTAATCTTGTTTCGCAACTACTGCCGCTCCATGAATCCAATCTTCCGGATTCGTACCTTTCCAGTTCCAATATCCATTTCCATCCGTTACTTTATAATTATCTTTTATCGTATCTACAAAGTTTTCATATTTAGAATGGAATCCTTGTGGATAAGAAAGGTTCGTAAAGTTTGCCGCATGCATCGGTTGGTTTACATCCCCTAAATAATGAAGAGATAATCCTAAATAGAAGAACGCTTGTTTCATATCTTTATTTTTATAAGACTCACCAGCTAATTTAAAATATTTAGCTCCTGTTTCCTTTGCTTGCTTTGCATACGGAATATAAGTTTTCCCATTGTCAGGGTCATAGAAATGTGAAGCAAATGTGCTATTATCATAATAAGGATTTTCATAGTCAGCAGCATAAATACCGTTCTCTAACTCAGTACGCCATTCATTTAATAGTGCAACTCGATCTTGTTTTACAAGTGTTGTATTACGAGACATAATATCAATTGCACGGTTTACAATCCATAAATGAGAATTCACGCCTTCTTTATGTTTATCTTCAGCAGACCAGCGCGGAATAACTCCAAATCTCTGTCCCCCATCATTTTCATGAGCAAATGCAACACTTTGTAATGGAGCAACTAATGTAATAGCTGCCGCTAAAGCAAGTACTTTCTTTTTCATATAAAATCCTCCATTTTATAATTGAATTATTGTAAACATTTTGTTAGGATCCTATGATGTCGTCCGGTTAACCTATGACTAGAATATCCCACCTTTCACGAAATTTCTATCACTAAATTAAAATATGCAAATGTTCATATCATTATAACTTTATACACAGTGAATATAATGAATGAATACACTTTCATTTTAATAAACTATTATTAAGGCTTGTCTAAACTAATGTAAAAAAAGAGTAAAGCATACACATGCTTTACTCTTTTTTTCTATTCGATAATATACTTGGCAATTGTACATTAACTGCCAACTTATGTATAAATCCAAACACTAATCCGATCCCTATAAATATGTATAATATCGTAAATATCTTTCCGAAGTCAGTTTTGGGACTAAATTGTCCATCACCGACAGTAGTCAGCGTCATAACGCTAAAATATAAAGCATCCAGAGGACGTAACCCCTCCACTGTACTATAAAAGATTGTACCAGATATTAATGTCAAAATTGTTAATACGAATAACACTTGAAATTCTTTATCTTTCCATGCTCGCAAACAAGCTTTTAGCATCCGTTTCAATGTCAACATAAATGAAAGCATTAGACTTCCCCTTCCAAACAAAATACCTTTAGTTACAGGAAAGTCTATCACCTTTCAGTATAGAAAAAAAGTAGCCCTCTTCTATTTCTAGAAAAGGGCTACTCTATTCGATTCTATCTTATTTAGGTGAAACAAGAATTTTCACTTGTGTTTTATCTTTTACAAGTGCTTCAAATCCTTCTTCAACAACTTGATCCACTGTAATTTTTTTCGTAATTAATTTCTCTGCTTGAATTTGACCGGAGCTAATCAATTTAATAACAGCTGGGAAGATGTGACGGTATCCTAAAATACCAATAACTTCTTTTTCTTTTAATACTAAGTTATTTGGAGTAATTGTTGCGTCTTTTTCCCATACACTAACAATTACAGTTTGTCCTTCGAAGCTTGTACTTTCAATCGCTTGGCGTAGTACAACTTCAACACCTGTTACTTCAAAGCTAACATTTACACCTAAACCATTTGTTAAGTTACGAATTTCAGCTAACACATCTTGAGTTGCTGGATTTAATACATAATCCGCACCTGCTAATTTCGCTAACTCTTGACGTTCTTTAGAAAGTTCAACTGCAATAACAGGAGTTGCTCCTGCTGCTTTAGCTGCTTGGATAACAAGAAGTCCAATTGGACCGCAACCAAATACCGCTACAGCTTCCCCTTCTTTTAATTTACTTTGACGTACTGCATGAACTGCTACTGCTGCTGGTTCTACAAGCGCACCTTGTTCATACGTCATTTCATCTGGAATGTGATGAACCATATCTTCTGGTACTACTGTATATTCAGAGAAACCGCCGCCTTCTCCGCCAAGACCGTGGAAAACAAGTTGTTCACAAACATTGTAATGTCCATGTTTACAAGCTTCACATTTACCACAAGAATAAATTGGCTCTACAACAACGCGGTCTCCCACTTTATGAGATGTAACTCCTTCACCAATCTCTATTACCTCACCACTAAACTCATGACCTAAAATAACAGGTGCTTTCACATGTGTTAATGGATGTTCTTCTGTTGGAATAAAAATAGGCCCTGCTAAATATTCATGCAAGTCTGTCCCACAAATACCACACCATTTAACTTTGATTTTCACTGTTCCTGGTTTTACTGTTGGTTCTGGTACTTCTTCTACTCGTACATCACGTTGATTATGCCAAAGTAGTGCTTTCATTTTATACATCCCTCTCTATGTATATACTTAACCTGGTGAAGTTTACAATTCTATTATAATACTTCTATCCATATATTTCAAAAAAACAATCACATCCCCACTAATTTTTTACAAATAACGTTCAATATTTTGTCACTTTGTACTTTTTTCCACATCTGTTAATTCAATTTCATTGCAGGTGAAATTAGCATTGTGCCATAATAGCATAGGAGAGGTGAATATCGCTTGAAATATTTTATTTACTTTATCGTTATCGTGGCATTTTTAGATACATTTTCACAATTACCTATTATGAGTACTTTCGCTCAAAGCCTTGGAGGAACTCCTCTTATTATCGGGCTAGTTGTCGGTATGTACTCATTCGCTAATATGATCGGTAATATTATTGCTGGAGCCGCTGTCGATAAATTTGGTGCAAAAAAAATCCTTTATATAAGCATGGGAATTACGAGTTTCATAGTCTTGTTATACACCGTTGTTCAAAGTGGTGAACAACTATTAGTTGTGCGCTTTATGCATGGATTTAGTGATGGCTTTTTAATTCCTGCTGCCTTTACATTTTTATCAAAACAAACAAATGCAAAAAGACAAGGAAAAGCAATGGCTCTATCTGGTGCTGCTGTTGGAACAGCCGCAATCGTAGGACCTGCTTTCAGCGGTATTATGAAAGCAACAGCTGGCGTAGAGTGGGTCTTCATTACTATTTCTATTTTAATGGCTCTTGGTACGATCGTATCTCTATTCTTCTTACCAAATAACGTATCAAGAAAAGATACATCAAGAACGCAAATGATGAACAAAGAAGATATGGTTGAACTTTTAAAATCAGAACCGTTATTACAAGCATATATTGGTGCTTTCACATTAATGTTTTCACAAGGAATTGTCACTTATATGTTACCAGTAAAAGTTGAGGCATTAGCGCTTAAAGCATCTACAACAGGCATGATGTTAAGTGTATTTGGTATAACTGCTATCCTCTTCTTCTTGCTTCCAACAAATCGTATTTATGATCGATTTAATCGTTCGAAACTAATGCTAATCGGAATTGCAGTTATGGCATTCGCATTATCTTTACTTGGATTATTTGCTACAAAAGGTATGCTCTTTATCGTAATGATGATTTATGGAATTGGATTCGCAATCCTCTTTCCGTCTATTAACGCTTTACTTGTTGAAAATACTACAGACGATAATCGCGGAAAGGCATTCGGATTATTTTATGCCTTCTTCTCATTAGGAGTTGTTGCTGGCTCCTTTACAGTCGGCGCAATCGGAGCATCACCTAGCATCAGCTTCATTATCGGGACAGCATTTTTATTAACATTTGCTGGGATGATTTATGTAAGAAGCAAAGTAAAAAAGACAATGATGGGATAATCCATCGTTGTCTTTTTTAAAATGCATATTTATATAATCCATAATACAATGGAAGCGTTGGAATAATGCCAATTAATTTAAATATAAAAGGTAATGGCTCATCTCGCTCTTCATATAAACGAAAAACAAAAACTGCAGTTAAAGTCCAACTGACGCTAAACAAGAAGATACATTTCCAAACAATCGAGGTTAATATTTGTATATCAAATACAAAACCAAAGAGCCCTATCGAATAGAACTCTTTTTGCCCAATATATTACTTTTGTGTATAACCAAATAACAATGTAAATAAATTGAGCCGTAAAGGCAATAATACATCTCTTCTTTTAAACAGAAAGTTTATAAATACTGACGATACTTCGACAATTTCCTCGGAAATATTTCCTTTCCCCACATAATTTGATACAGTACACATGAATAAACACTTGTATTACATAAAGTGAAACTTTAATCAGTGGGGGTTTTGTTCCTCCCCACTGATTATTAGTTGAACCAATCGGGCTTTTACGGGCAGTTGATCTCCCAACTAACTTCTTTATTTCCACTGAATTTTGAGGTGGGGATCTTACTGACCTTTAATGCGGGATAAACTAAAATAATAA
Source organism: Bacillus sp. BR3(2024) (assembly GCF_039134555.1). Taxonomy (NCBI): domain Bacteria; kingdom Bacillati; phylum Bacillota; class Bacilli; order Caryophanales; family Bacillaceae; genus Bacillus; species Bacillus sp. BR3(2024). The sequence goes on along the minus strand of NZ_CP152433.1, from coordinate 679,919 downwards.
CTTACTGTACAAATTAAAAAGCACACTCTTCATATGAAGAATGTGCTTTTATGTTATTAACGTTTAATCCAAACAGCGCCTGCCGATTTATCTTCTGCCTGTCCAACAACTTGGAATTTAAGTCCAAGGTTTGGAACTTTTCTTCCTGCGTCTGCAATTTGCTTGTTACTATATACTTTTGAATCATCAAAAGTTGTAACACCTTGTAATCCAGAATAGTTAAACTGACCACGTGTTAATGAATTTACACTCCATGCTGGTGTTTTATCAAATGAAAATGCTGCATCTGCAATTTGCATGCCTGTATTACCGTATGCTGGTTTTCCGTTTAAATTACCAACTAGCGCTTCTGGATGAGAATCTACAACACCAAGGAATCCTTCACCTGGATGCACCCCAACCCAGTTATCTTTGAAACTATCATCTGCATACCAAACGACAAGACCTGTATTATACACTGGACCTTTTCCTGCTTTTAAACCATTATCTGATCCCGCATAATTTCTCCACTCTAAGTAGTAATAATGAGCTTTCTTCTCTGTCCCATCAGAAACAACAAAACCATTTAAATTCATTTTAGACTGTCCTTCTGCATCATCAGAAAATACAACTTGTCCATCAACAGTTACATTTACATTGTCCATCGCAAAACCTTTATATGTTACAGCCGGATCTGTAATATAGTCGAATTGTAGTTTCACTTTTTTGCCTTTAAATTGACTTAAATCATATGATTTATCAATCCATTTCCCATCTGTTGTATCTTTATCTCCTTGGACTACTTTTTCCCCAAGTCTATCAATTAATGTTTTCGTTCCATCTTCTGTTACTACATGTACTTCGACGAAATCGCACTCTGCTTCTAACTCATAATTTGCTTTATAATCGAATTTTGCATTTGTTCCCTTTGTTAAATCAAAGAATGGTGTCTCTAACGTTGTATGCATATCATCGCCTCTTGTACTATAATATGCATGCTTTCCAAACTCCGGTTTAATCGTTTCAACACTTTTACCTGGTAAGTTAACACGTACAACGCCTGGACGATTTGATTTCGTAACACTTTGATCAATATAGGTAGGAACTCCCACACCACTCTTAATTTTATCGTAATCTACTTCTAATATTTTTGCCCAGTTGCCACCCATATTCTTTTGTAAGAAGTCTTTATTTTGTGGTGAAAAACTAGTCGGCTCTGTTCCTGCGATTTTCCCTGTCCAACTACCTCCACTCATTAATGACCAAGCTTCGACTGGTGAACCATTTCCAGTATATTTCGTGTCATATTCATCTGGTAATCCAAGATCATGTCCAAATTCATGTGCAAACACACCTACAGCTCCATCTTCTGGTTCAATTGTGTAATCATGTGCTGCTACTTTACCACCAAAGTAATCTACCTTTGATTTCGTACCTTCAATCGCTACTGGATCTACTGCTAATTTTGAACGATGTGACCAGATCGCATCATCACCTAATTTACCGCCACCAGCTTCTTGACCAACACCAGCATGGATTACCATTAAATGATCAATTACACCGTCAGGTTCATTTTGATTCCCGTCCCCGTTTGTATCATATCTATCAAATTGATCAAACTGAGATAAATCTAGTCCTTTCTCAGCAGCTGCATGCAAAGCTTCTTTCACTAAATCACGTGCACCCTTTGGACCTTTATTATCGTGACCGCTGCTACCATCAGCTCCATAATCAGATGCTTTTCCTGGAACAGTTAGCCACTCCGTTACATATCCATCTGTCGTATAACTACCACCAGACTGCTCTTCATAGTATTGTTTAAACGTTTTTACTTTTGAACCATCAAATAAAGTATACGGCTCATTACCGAACAACATCTTTTGATAATGTTCTCTACTAAAGTCTTTCGAATACATATAACCTGGTGTTTGATCAATATTATTATGTTTATAATCACTAAATTCAACGAGTAACACTAATACTTTATCCGATCGAACAGATCCCTTATATGGAGCTTGCTTTGCTTTTGAAGTTGGAACTTGCCCATTCAATTGCTTTTTATTTGGTTCTGGCTTTTGCTCAAGGCTAACATTTTTTTCAGCCTTTTTTACATTTTCCTTTTCTTCCATCTTTTTCTCTTTTACTTTTTTTGTGAAATCAGATGTTTCTTGTGAGTGAGCATCTGGAAGAATTTCTTTATTCGCCTGATCTCCTTGTTTCTTTTCAATATATTGCTCAACAGCTTTTTTCGTCTCTTCTTTAGAAGATGCTGGATTAATTGTTCCTCTTTCTTTCAGAGCTTCCGCTAAACGATCTTCTTGAATTAAATTGTAATCAATTGGTGTTGTAGATACACTATCTTTCTCTTTTGCTACCGTTTCTGCATATGCTAACGGAGCACTCATTACAGATGTACATCCGATAATTGCCGCAATTGCTAATGATGACAACACTTTAAATGGTGCTTTTCTTCTCATTCCATTTCTCCCCTTTATAAAACTTAAAATTCAGATAAATCGGTGCATTTTTGTCCAAATCTCTGTTTACTACCCTCCCTATATAAAAAGACATAATTCTATAAACATTAAGCTTTTTGTTATAGAATCATGCCCTCCAGTTTTCTGGTCAGACCCTCTATCTTTTTATCCCTTGGTTCAATTAATAATCAGTGGGGGGATGAACAAAGCCCCCACTGATTAAAGTTTCACTTTATGTCGAAATATTAAAAATAAAGAGTTATGTGATATATATTAAATATCTTATATAACAAATTTAAAAGACAATATGCAAAATTGCATGAAAATTCTTTTAAATAAAAAAAGAATCCTAGTCAATTAAACTAGGATTCTTGCTTTTCTATTATTTCTCTTGTGTTTTTTCCCAATCAGCTAAGAATTTCTCAATTCCTTGATCTGTTAATGGGTGCTTCACTAATGAAGCAATTACGTTTGCTGGGATTGTTGCAATATGTGCACCGTTTAATGCTGCGTCAGTTACGTGAACGCTGTGACGTACAGATGCTGCGATGATTTCTGTTTCGATACCATGAATTGCAAAGATTTCTGCGATTTGACGAATTAAATCCATACCGTTATGACCGATATCATCTAAACGACCTAAGAATGGTGAAACGTACGTTGCACCAGCACGAGCAGCAAGTAATGCTTGAACTGCTGAGAATACTAATGTAACGTTTGTACGAATTCCTAAATCAGAGAACGCTTTTACTGCTTTTAAACCTTCTGTTGTCATTGGAACTTTTACAACAACGTTTGGAGCAATCTTCGCTAATTCTTTTCCTTCTTCAATCATTTTATCAGCTTCTAAGCTAATTACTTCTGCACTTACAGGTCCTTCTACAACGTTGCAAATTTCACGAATGCGCTCGTGGAAATCTACGCCTTCTTTTGCTACAAGTGATGGATTTGTCGTTACTCCAGCTAATACGCCTAATTCATTTGCCTCTTTAATTTCGTTAATGTTTGCTGTATCAATAAAGAATTTCATTTGTTGTTCTTCCTTCCTAATTTTCATTTTATATTTATTTATTTTTCTTAATAAGCTCTAATTCAATCGGAATAGATTTGTCCACTTTTTTACCTTGTGTTATCTCTTTTGCTGTTTGCATCGCCTTCTCTCCGATTAATTCTGGTTTTTGAGCGACTGTTGCAGCCATACGCCCATCGTTAACCGCTTTCACAGCATCTTCTGTTGCATCAAATCCAACAACTACTACATCTGTTTTTCCAGCAGACTTCAATGCTTCAAGTGCACCTAATGCCATCTCGTCGTTATGAGCAAACACGGCTTTAATATCGCTATTTGCTTGCAAAATGTTTTCCATAACAGATAATCCTTTCGCTCTATCAAAATCAGCCGCTTGTTTGGCAACTACTTTTAAAGACTTATCGGCTACGTTATGGAATCCTTTCCCACGTTCACGAGCAGCAGACGATCCAGGGATTCCTTCTAACTCAGCAACGTTTGCTCCTTCGCCGACTAATTCACGAATGTAATCACTAGCCATTTGACCACCTTCGATATTATTAGATGCAATGTGAGAAACAACCTTACCTGAATTCGCAACGCGGTCTACTGTAATAACAGGAACATTTGCTGCGTTTGCTGCACTTACTGCTGAAGCAACAGCATCTGAATCGGTCGGATTAATAACAACTACATCGACACCCTTTTGAATTAAATCTTCAACATCGTTCGTTTGCTTTGCTGCATCATTTTGCGCATCAACAGCAATCAATTCGATGCCACTATCTTTCGCTTTCTTTTCTGCCCCCTTTTTCAAAGTTACAAAGAAGGGATTATTTAAAGTTGAAACAGAGAATCCAACTTTAATAGTTTTATTTCGACCTTTATCGCTAGAATCCTTTGCCCATTCTGGCGGTTCCATTGAACAACCAGCAGTAATGACCATAATACATGCAACGAGTATAAGTAACCATTTCTTCATGAACTGTCCCTCCATTACGCTTCTTTTCTACGATCAATTAATACAGCTAATAAGATTACAAGTCCTTTTACAACTTGTTGGAAGAAAGAAGATACACCTAATAAATTTAAACCGTTATTTAGTACACCGATAATAAGTACACCGATGAATGTACCAACAATCCATCCTCTTCCCCCAGAAAGACTTGTTCCACCTAATACAACTGCTGCAATTGCATCTAATTCATAAGAAGTACCTGCAGTCGGCTGTGCAGAATCTAATCGTGATGTTAAGACAATACCTGCAAGCGCTGCCAAAATTCCGGAAAGACCGTAAATCATTACTTTAATTCTCGTAACATTAATACCTGATAGTGCTGCTGCTTCTTCATTTCCACCAATTGCAAATGTACGGCGACCAAATGTCGTTTTCTTCAAAATGAAGTACAGTACTGCGAAAGCGATCATCATTGTAACAGCGGGTACCGGAATACCAAGAAAATAACCGCGGCCAAACATTTGGAACATTAAATGATCACCAAGACCAGTGATCGGACGTCCGTCCATATAAACAAGCGTCAACCCACGAAAAATAGTCATTGTTGCTAAAGTTGCAATAAATGGAGCTACTTTTCCTTTCGCAATGATGATACCGTTTACAATTCCCATTACAAGACCTGCTAATAGTCCAACTACCATTGCAAGGAACGGATCCATGCCACTTGCCATCATTCCAGCAACAAGTGCACTTGATAATGCTAAAATAGAACCTACCGATAAGTCAATACCCCCTGTTAAAATTACGAAGGTCATTCCAAATGCAATAAGCGCATTAATCGATACTTGACGCAGTATATTAAATAAATTTGGAATTTCAATGAACGCTGGATTTAAAGCTGTAATTACGACGATAATTAATACTAAACCGATTAAAGAACCGAGTTGTTGTAATACATTCCCCTTCTTAGCCATCCTTACTCTCCCCCTGTAGCTAGTGCCATAATAGACTCTTGTGATGCCTCATCTTTCCCTAAAATTCCGCCGACTTTTCCTTCATGAATAACAAGAACTCGATCACTCATCCCTAAAACTTCCGGAAGCTCAGATGATACCATAATAACGGCATCGCCTTGCTCTGTAAGCTTATTCATAATAGAGTAAATTTCTTTTTTCGCTCCAACATCGACACCTCTTGTTGGCTCATCTAAAATGAGTAATTGCGGATGAATGCCTAGCCATTTTGCGATTACAATCTTTTGCTGATTTCCACCAGAAAGAGATTTCACTGCCTGCTCTCCGCTAGATGCTTTCACATTAAGAAGCTTCATCATATCCTCTGTAAACTGTTGTTCTAGCTCATTGCTTAGAACACTTCCCTTTGAAAGATTTTCTAAATTCGGTAAAGCTAAATTTTCTCGAATTGAAAAATCTAACACTAATCCTTCAGACTTTCTATCTTCTGTAATGAAAGCAATTCTTTGTCTAATTGCATCTATTGGACTATCAATCTTTACTTCTTGTCCATTTATAAAAATTTGTCCAGAGTCTAAAGGTTCATAACCAAATATCGCTTTCATAATATCAGTGCGACCAGCCCCCATCAAACCAGCTACACCAAGGATTTCACCTTTCCTCACTTGAAACGAAATATTTTCAAATTTCCCTTTCTTCGTTCCATTACGCATTTCAAAAATGACATCACCAATTTGACTATTTCGCTCTGGGTAACGTTCACCAATGCTGCGCCCCACCATCATACTCACTACTTCATCAAATGATGTTTCTGGAATTAATCTCTTTCCCACGTATTCTCCATCACGCAAAATCGTAATAGCATCACATATTGAGAAAATCTCTTCCATACGATGCGAAATGTACACGAATGAAACACCTTTTTTACGTAACTTATTGATTACTGTAAAGAGCGTTTCGATTTCACGATCCGTCAGTGCCGCAGTAGGTTCATCCATAATAATAACGCTCGCGTTTGTCATTAATGCTTTCGCAATTTCGATAATTTGCTGTTGTCCAACCGATAATTCCTCTGCTAACATAGCGCCTCTTACATGCAGCCCTAGCTCTGCTAGTTGCTGCTGCGCAATCGCGTTCATTTGTCGAGTGCGTAAAATACCTGTTTTCCCATACATTAACTCTTTACCGAGAAACATATTTTCAGCTACTGTTAAATTCGGCAATATGTTTAGTTCTTGATGTATAAATGCGATGCCGTACTCTTCAGCTTCTTTCGCATTTTTAAAGGTGCGCTCTTGCCCATCAATCTTGATTGTCCCACCATCTTTTTTGTATACACCTGTTAAAATCTTCATGAGCGTTGATTTACCCGCTCCATTTTCCCCCATCAATGCATGGACTTCTCCTGTTTCAATCATAAACTGTGCATTCTTCAAAACAGGATTGCCATTGAACGCCTTTGAAATGTTTTTCATTTCAATATGCATTCCCATCACTTCCCTTTATTAAAAAATCACGCCTGCATGTAAAATTACATTTGCATAAGGCGTAGCCTCGCCTGTACGAATAATTGCCTTCGCTTTCTTTGTATGCTCTTTAAATTGTTCATGAGATACATACTCAAATGCTGGCTCTATTAATTTCTGTTCGATCTCTTTATTTACTTCCGCATTATTTATAATGACTTCTTCTGCTAACGTCACTTTTTCGATTGCCATATCATCAGCTACAACTTGTAACACCTCTAAAAAACTCGGTTTTCCAATCTCAACAGCTAAATCAATTCGTTTTACTCCGTCAGGAATTGGTAAACCGCAATCAGCAATTACAACCGTATCTGTATGCCCAAGTGAAGCAAGGACTGCCGCGATTTCACTGTTTAATACACCATGCTTTTTCATCCAACAATCACCTGCACTTCACGTACTCGATCTCTCGTTGGCATACCGCCCTGTGCCCCAAGTTTCGTTACAGAAAGACCACCGGCAATATTCGCGAAACGAATTGCTTTTTGAAGTGTCTCTCCTTCAGAAAGTGCAACTGCTAACGCACCATTAAATGTATCACCAGCTCCAGTTGTATCCACTACATCAACAGCAATGCTAGGAACATGTACAATCTCTGTTCCATTATGGAAACGAACACCGTTAGAACCTTCTGTCATCAATAATTTATTTGGATACTTCGCCAATAAATCTTCAATTGGTGATGTAAAATCATCTAATACGATGCGGCACTCATGTTCATTTGGCGTAATATAAGTTGCTTTTTCTAAAATTTCTTCTGATAAAACTTGTGCTGGCGCTGGATTCAACATAACAGGAATATTATGTTCCTCACAAATAGCCAATACATATTTTACTGTTTCAAGTGGAATTTCTAGTTGAAGAACAACCATATCCGCTTTTACAAGAAGGTCTTTGGAGCGATCTACAACTGACTTATTTACAAGAGCATTTGCCCCTTGTACGACAACAATACTGTTATCTTCTTCTGCTAAAACGATATGAGCAATTCCTGTCGTTCTATCTGTAACCGGTACCACATAATCGATAAAAATGCGTTCGTTCTCTAAATTTTTTCTAACTACTGTTCCATAATCATCATTTCCTACCGCTCCAACCATTGCTACATTTGCTCCTAACCTAGCTGCAGCAACTGCTTGGTTTGCCCCTTTCCCTCCTGGGATTGTATGAAACGCTTCACCAATTACTGTTTCTCCTGCTTTCGGCCGTTTTTTTGAAACAGCCACTAAGTCCATTGAAATGCTTCCTACTACTGCAATATTTGGCATCTGTTTCATCTCCTTACTTCGTTGTATTTCGTTCTATAATTTCAATTGGCAAACGATAGTGTTTCTCTTCTAATGTATTTCCTTCCATTTGCTCTAACAACAACTCTGTTGCAATTTTCCCCATTTCATATATCGGTTGTGCAACTGTTGTAATAGATGGATACATCATTTCCGTTAAAGAAATGCCATCAAATCCGATAATTTGTAAATCATCTGGAATGGCAATCCCCTTTTGAAGTGCAGCCTTTACAATACCAATCGCAATTAAATCATTCCCAGCAACAATACCATCAATATGCGGGTATTCTTCTAATAATTCCATCGCTACACGCTCACTATTTGCTGGCTCAAACGTACTCTCCGCAATCATATACGAAAGATTATTTTGCGTAATAACGTCTACAAAACCTTCAAAACGTTCATTTGCAGTACTCACATCACGTGGTCCGCGAATATGTGCAATATGTTTACATCCTTTATCTAGTAACAACTTTGTCGCAGCCTGACTTCCTGCATAGTTATCTGCATATACAGTAGGAATACGCTCATTAAACATACGGTCAATCGCAACAACCGGAACAGATAAATTCATGTAATTAACACTATTTTGTGGATTCGTTGCTACAATAAATCCATCTACATTATTTTGTCTAAGTACATCAATGTATTGTTTCTCTTTTTCTAAACTTTCATCAGAGTTACAAAGAACAACTGTGTAACCTTGTTTATGTGCTACATCTTCTACGGCACGTGCAACTTCTGGAAAGAACGGATTCACGATATTCGGAACAACTAAGCCAATTAAACGAGACTTTTTATTATACAGTGAACGCGCTACTGTACTAGGCTTATAATCTAACATCTCTATTGCACGCTCTACCTTTTTTAATGTATCTTCATGAACATATCCATTTTTATTTAGAACTCTGGAAACGGTCGCAACAGATACTCCCGCTAATTTCGCAACGTCTTTAATCGTACTCATTCTCTTTTCTCCTCATTTCATGTAACCGTTTACAGAAAATAATATAACGTATTTCTAAAAATACGTCAATCATTTCTCACTAAAAAGCTTTTAAGGTTATACTCAAAAAAGCACCGCCATAAGGCGATGCTTCTTCATTACGAGTATGATACAGTTTTTTCTTTTTCTTCAACAGCAGGCTCTTCAGCATCTTTTTTACGATCTGATAGTTTAATTTTTTGTAAGAAAATCGTAAAGATGGCACCTACTACGATAAATACTAATCCTGTTAAGAATACAGTATGAAGCGAGTCTACTAAAGAGTTTTTCAAAATAGGTACAATGCTGTTAGCAAACGCTTCTGGCATTTGTTTTAATGCCTCTGGGCTAAATAGCATCGAATATAAACCTTGTGGATCTGTGTGAATCATATCTTTAAATTTCGTTACCATTTGTCCCGCTTCTTTCGGGAATGTATCTAATACAGGTACTAATTTATTTGTTAACGTTGTACCTGAAGTGTTATTCATAATTGATCCTAAAATTGTAATACCAAATGTTCCACCAATTTGACGGAAGAACTGACTTGATGACGTTACGACACCAAGGTCTTTTTTCGGGAAGCTTTCTTGTAACGCTAATGTTAATGTCGGCATTACAAGACCCATTCCTAAACCGATAACCATCATATAAGAAGTAGCTGTAAGCTTCGTTGTGTGCATATCCATCGTTGTTAATAACCAAAAACCACCGGCCATAATAAGCATACCTGCGATAATTTGTGGTTTTACACCAACTTTTAATACAAGTTGCCCACCGATAATACTCATTACAATCATTGTAATCATCATTGGAGTCATAATTGTTCCTGATTCAGCAGCACTTACTCCTACAATACCTTGCATGAAGAATGGTACGAACATAATCGCGCCGAACATTCCAATACTCATAAAGAATCCAATCGCATTCAGTATTGTAAATGTGCGATTTTTAAAGAAATGCATTGGTAAAATCGGCTCTTCAGCTTTCGTTTCAACAATAACAAAGCTAACGATACCAATTACAGCTAGTGCGAATAAACCGATAATTTGCCAAGAATCCCATGCATAATCTTTTCCGCCAAACGTTAGCGCAAGTAATAAACTTACAACACCTAGAATCATCGTAAAGATTCCAGCGATATCAATTTTAATTGGTCCTGTTTGTTTATGTGATTTTAATCCCATTGCAATAAAGATTGTTGCTAAAATACCAACCGGTAAGTTAATGTAGAATACCCATCTCCAGTTCACTGCATCTACAATCCAACCACCAACTTGCGGTCCAATTACAGAAGCAAGACCGTATAACGCACCAAAAATACCTTGCCATTTCGCACGTTCTTTTCCCGTGAACATATCTCCAATAATAATCATAGCCATTGGCATCATAATACCGCCACCAAGACCTTGAATACCACGGAAAATAATTAATTCTGTCATACCATTCGCCATACCACATAACGCCGAACCAATCATGAAAATAACTAGCCCTGTTATATATACGTTACGACGACCAAGTAAATCCGCTAATTTACCTGCAATTGGTACAACTGTCGTTGATGTTAACATATAAGCTGTCGTTAACCATGTCATTAAACTTAATCCGCCTAGGTCACCGACGATACGTGGCATTGCTGTACCAACAATTGTTCCATCTAATGCAGCAAATAGCATCGCGATTACTAAACCGATTAACAACAACTTTCTATTTTGATTTTCTTGTTGCTCCATGTAATCTCCTCAATTCCTCTTAGTTATTCTCTTTTTTCTCTTGTGTCCCGCAAATAATGGTTTCTAACTTCTCAAAGAGACGTAATAAATCTTCTCTTTCTTGCAACTCTAAATGTGAAAAGTATTTTGCAATATGCTCGTTGCGAGCTGTCATTGCCTCTTCTACTCTAGCTTTCCCCTTTTTCGTTAACTCGATGATGACAACACGACGGTCATCTTTGTCGTGATAGCGTTCTACAAGTTCTTGATCGATTAGACGATCAATCATCACTGTAATCGCGCTAGGCTTCACATACATCTTTTTTGCTAATGTTGTCGCTCTTGAAGCCCCATAATGATCTAAAATCTTTAAAATATAAAACTGCGGTGGTGTAAGTCCTGTTGCTTGCATTTGTTCTAATAACTCCGTCTGCATTTTCTTTCCAATCGAAAAGGCAAGAGCTTGAATTTTATCGATATGCGTCATATCATTTGGCATGTTATCCACCTCTTATTTAAACAATAAAATATTTAACGTATTTAAATATTAATCCCGCGAACAAAATCCGTCAATACTTTTATTCATAAAAACGTTTACATTTTTGTCACAAAGTTGTATAATTTTCGACGAAGTTAATATTGACAGTCACGGAGAAACGGAGTACACGGCTATGAATCATAAAAAAGGAAACTTTTTTATATTTCATGGCCTTTTTATATTCTCTGTCTTAAAACGCTTCGAATTAATTAGGGGAGGATTTTCATTTTATGTTTTTCACACAATTATTTAAACCTGCGCCCCACGCGGAACGCTTACCAGCTGATCGCGTTGATAGCGAATACCGTAAATTACGTTTACAAGTATTCTTAGGTATCTTCATCGGTTATGCAGGCTACTACTTTGTTCGAAAAAACTTTTCACTAGCAATGCCATACTTAATCGAGCAAGGCTTTAGTAAAGGGGAACTTGGGGTTATCCTTTCAGCAGTTTCTATTGCTTACGGATTAAGTAAATTTCTTATGGGTATCGTATCCGATCGTTGTAATCCTCGCTACTTTTTAGCAGCTGGGCTATTTTTATCAGGTATCATTAATATTATTTTCGGCTCATTTTCTTTCATTACAACGAGCATTATACTTATGTTTGTACTTCAGTTTTTAAATGGATGGGTACAAGGTATGGGATGGCCTCCTTGTGGTCGTACGATGGTGCACTGGTTCTCTATTAGCGAACGTGGTACAAAAATGTCTATTTGGAACGTCGCTCATAATGTTGGCGGAGCGCTTATGCCTTCCCTTGTAACATTAGGCTTATACTTCTTCGCAGATGACTGGAAAAGTATTTTTTACTTCCCAGGTATTCTTTCAATTTTAGTTGGTATTTATGTATTAATTACGATGAAAGATACACCTCAATCTTGTGGACTACCTTCTATTGAAGAACATACTGGGGAATATCCACCAGATGAAAAAGTAAAAGATCGCGAACGCGAACTTTCAGTAAAGGAAATTTTATTTAAATACGTATTAAACAATAAGTTTTTATGGTACATCGCTATTGCGAACGTTTTCGTATATTTCGTACGTTACGGCGTTGTAGACTGGGCTCCTACTTATTTAGTAGAAGAAAAAAGCTTTACTCATAGTAGCTCACGTACTGCTTACGCTCTATATGAATGGGCTGGTATTCCAGGTACACTTCTTTGCGGATGGATGAGTGATAAACTATTTAAAGGACGTCGTGCACCTGCTGGTATTCTATTTATGGTTGGTGTATTTATCGCAGTTCTTGTTTACTGGTTAAACCCTCCTGGTAATCCAATGGTTGATAGTATCGCACTTGTCGCAATTGGATTTTTAATTTACGGACCGGTTATGTTAATTGGTCTACACGCTCTAGATTTAGCACCAAAGAAAGCTGCTGGAACTGCAGCAGGCTTAACTGGATTCTTCGGTTACTTAGGCGGAGCAGCTTTCGCTAGTGCAGCTATGGGCTTTATCGTAGATGCATTCGGATGGGATGGCGGATTCATCTTATTACTTGCATCTTGCGTACTTGCAATGTTCTTCCTTGCTCTTACTTTAAATACAGGGTCAGTAAAATCAAAACAAGCTTAAATAATATATAACAAGCATAAAAATAGCTCTTAGCATTTACATACATGCTAAGAGCTATTTTTTATTTTCATTGCTGTTCCTACTAATGATAACAACCCATTCCTTCCCTACTATAAGATTAAAAGATTTGATGAAACACCTTTATTAAAACGGCTAACGTAACAGATGCAGCAAATCCCCCTAAACAAATAAGACTGACACCTTGGCTATATGACAAATTTTGAAATGATTTCATTACTTCCATCCTCCCTATCTCCCCTTTGATACTTTTATTTTACCAATGGGAAAAATTTCATAACATCGATTTCTCTAACAACTAACTTACAAATTTGTAAGTTAACATCTTTTCAACTTATATATCTAGTATTTCCACAAATAAGAGTCATTTATACATAAAAAAAGACCTCAGTTATACTAAGGTCTTCGTTACATTCTATTTCATTTTACAATCATCACTGGACATTTCACACGCTTTGCTATTTTATGACTTACACTTCCCAGCACCATTTCTTGCAGTGTATTGAGCCCTCTACTTCCAGCAATGACAAGATCTATATCTCCTGTATTCACATATTGAACAATTGTATCTCCAGGATCACCATGTAATATCGTAATTGTATAAGAAATGTTCTCTTTCTTTAATAAACCTTCAATCTCTTTTAATTTATCTTTTCGACTAGCTGATATTGTTTCTAAATCTGTTTGACCTTGTATAATATCTGATTTTGCCGTTCTATTATCTACTACGTACACAACTTCAACATTTGTTTCTTCGCTACATTTTGCAATATATGTTGCATGTTCCGCTGCTCGAAGTGCATGTTCAGAACCGTCACATGCTAATATAATTTGTTTGTACATATGCTGAATCCCCTTTTCGTTATCCTACTCGTATTATATAATAAAGCCCCCTAAAAAGGAGGCTTTTAACTAGCAATTCTTTTATTATAAGTAGCTAAATTTGCAACAAGTTTTGAGCTACGTTCATTTAATCCTGTTATACTTACTTTCACGCCACTTTGTTCATATTTCATAATAACTTTATCAATTGATGCCACTGCCGAATCATCCCATACGTGCGCATGAGTAAAGTTCATTTCGATTTCTTTTATATCTTCATCCAATGAAAAAGCATTTATAAAATCTGCTGTAGATGCAAAGAAGAGTTGACCGTGAATTTCGTATATTTTCTTATTTTCAATATATAAATGTTTCACGTGAATCTTTGCCATATTGAATGCAAATAAAACCGCACTAATTACTGTTCCGATAATTACACCTAATCCCAAATTATGAGTGATAAGAACGACCACGACTGTTACGATCATGACGAATGCGTTCCCTTTTGGCACTTTATGAATCGTTGCTACAGAGTTCCAATCAAACGTTCCGATTGAAACCATAATCATAACTGCAACTAAAGCTGCCATCGGAATATGAACGACATAATCTCCTAAAACGAATAGTAATACGATTAAAAATCCGCCCGCTACAAATGTTGATAGGCGACCTCGTCCACCTGATTTAATATTAATAACAGATTGACCGATCATTGCACAACCTGCCATTCCTCCGAAGAAACCAGCAACAATGTTTGCGATCCCTTGTCCACGTGCCTCTTTATGCTTATTACTTTCCGTATGCGTCATATCATCTAAAACTGAAGCTGTTAATAATGATTCTAGTAAACCGATAATTGCAAGCATAACTGCATAAGGTAAAATAATCCCTAATGTCTCAAGTGTAAAAGGCACGTCAGGAATACTAAAGAACGGTAATTCTTTCGGCAGGCTTCCCATATCTCCTACTGTTTTCAACTGTAATCCGCTCATAAGTGCAATACTCGTCACAATAATAATTGAAATAAGCGTAGAAGGTACAGCCGTTGTAATACGTGGAAATAAATATATAATTGCAAGTCCTAATACAACGAGTGCATACATTTGCCAAGTTGCATTTTTAAAATGTGGCAATTGCGCTGTAAAAACTAAAATTCCAAGTGAATTTAAAAAACCACTCATAACAGATTTCGGAACAAACTTCATAAATGAGCTCAGTTTGAACACGCCAAAAATAATCTGGACAACACCTGTTAATATTGTTGTAGCAAATAAATATTGCAAACCATGATCTTTAACAAGCGTTACCATTAATAATGCCATTGCACCTGTTGCAGCTGAAATCATTCCAGTTCTTCCGCCAACAAATGAAATGGTAACTGCAATACAAAAGGCTGCGTATAGTCCAACTGTCGGATCCACGCCTGCAATAACAGAGAAGGCTATCGCTTCAGGGATTAACGCTAAAGCAACGACAATTCCTGATAACACGTCCCCTTTCACATTAGAAAACCAGTCATTTTTTATCGTTTGAAACAAAATATCACTCCTCTACTCCTTTATAATTTGATTTTCTCCATAAGAAAATCTAGCCGACTGCACGAAAGCTATTATATAACGAGTAGAAGATTTTTTGCTATGTAAAAGTTTCCTAAAGAAAAAGACACTACCTTAGTAGCATCTTTTCTCATTTCATTAATGTCCACCGTGTCCTTGACCACTTTCCTGAACAATTTCTAACCTCTCATCTAGTATTCCTTGTGTTTCAAATGAAATATCACTCGTACTTCCTAATAAGAAACCGTGATTATATGGTCCAAGTGTTGGATCATCTTTAAACTTCGGCTGAATGCTTGCAAGGAAGTCATACACTGGTTGTGAAGCTTTACCTTCTTCTAATAATACAGCAGGTGCGTGTTTACCCATATGTGAAAAAGGTGCCCCAGCAACTGCTAAATCTGGTGTTTTACTTGAAACAAATGATAAACCGTGACCAGGTTTTGTGAATCCCCAGCCAAATTTTGTTTTTTCATCTTTAAACTTAGCGAACGCAATCGAGTTTTCTGTAGGGGTCTCTCCACTAATACGCGTTACTTTCCCGTATTTGCTTAGCTCTTTTTCTACTTCTTTTGAAACAATTTTTTCTGGCCCTAATACATATATATTTGCTTTATCTTTTCTCATTTTTAATGCCTCTATTGTCGCTTCTGGCACCTTATCTTTTTCTGTATATAAAAGCGGTTCTGGCATATGAGAAATCCAGTTTACAGCTGGTGTTGTATATAAACGTCCTTCTTCTTCAGACGAACCGATAATAACACTATTTGGGTAGCTTCCTGTTATATCGGCATACTCCTTATCAACATCCTTCGCAAATATAGCTGGATCTGTTTCTTTTATTTGTTTTACTTTATAACCTTTTAATTGCTCAAGCGCGCTAGTACCTACATCCCCCATCACCATAATTTGTGTTCCATCTTTCGTTCCGATTGGATTTAATCGTTTTATTTCTTTTAACGTCATTTCCGGTATCTTTTCTTTTTCTATAAATAAAATCGGCCCGTTATTCGGATGATGAATAAGGTCTGCACTCGCAATACCTAATTGCCACTCGCTTGCTGGTACTAAAATAACAGCACCTGGCTGGTTCTCCTTATGAGTTGCTGGCCATATCGTTTGTGAAGTTAATACTGCCATTTGCAAAGGGTCGTTTGTGTTTAATCTCGTTACATTTTTTAAACTTGTCGTTAATAAATCATTAGATGCACCTTGGTTCATTTCTTTTGGCGCCGTTACCTCCTGATTCATTTTCATTTTCATTTCCTTTTGCTCTGTTTTCTTCTCTTTTGTAGATTCATGGTTTTTATGGTCTGTATTCGTTTGTCCGCATGCAGCAAGACCAACTGCTGTAATTATTGTTATCCCAAAAATTCGGGTCATTTTTTTCACTATACCGCCTCCGTATTAATCATTTTTGAGCCAATATGATTACCTAAAATGTAATTTCAACTCCACAATAACAAGCAATTCTGAAGAAATTATGCAGACACATCATAATCTGCACCATTTCTTCATGATTTTGCATTACACTTTAAGTAACGATTATAAATATGGAGGGCTCTCTATGATTGATATACTGCTCGTAGACGATGAACCGAGAATGCTTGAATTATTAACGCTTTATCTTACACCAATTGGATATAACTGCGTATGTGCGACTTCAGGAGAAGAAGCTATTTTACATATAGAAAATCGAAACTTTAAATTTGTTTTACTCGATATTATGATGCCAAAGATGGACGGATGGGAAACGTGCAAAAAAATCCGATCTTTTAGTAACATTCCTATTATTATGGTTACAGCTCGTGATCAAACAGTAGATGTCGTTCAAGGATTAAAAATTGGAGCCGATGATTACGTAACGAAACCTTTCCATGAAGAAGAACTTTTCGCAAGAATTGAAGCCGTTTTAAGACGTACAAATGAACATAAACAAATCCAATATCACGGTATTGTATGGGATGAAACAAAACACTTCGTTTCTGTCCATAATGAAGAACTCCTTCTCACACCAATTGAATTTTCTTTACTCGGATTATTTTTACGCCATGTAAACTACGTATTAAACCGTGATCAGCTCATCGAACGAATTTGGGGGTTAAACACAAATACAGAAGATCGCACAGTCGATTCACATATTCGTAATTTACGTGATAAATTGCGAAAAGCAAATTTCCCTATTGATCATCATTTAAAAACCGTGTATGGAGTAGGTTATCGATGGATTGATACTGAACAGTAAGGGGCAAAACGATGAAACGAATTTCAATTCAATTCGGATTTTATTTTTTAATTGTTACACTTTTAATTGAAAGTGTTCTCTTTATTTTGCTCTATTATAGTCTTGTAAACACTAGAGTAAATGAAGAGATGACAGCTTTATTAAAGCGAGGAAATAGTCATCGAGATGTACTTGAAAAATATTACGATGAGCAAACCATCTCTCACGTAGCATTAATGGAATCTGAAGCTGAAACAACTGTCGTTATTACAAATGCAAATAAAGAAATACTAGCTAAATCTAACGAAATAAACACGACTATAAACGATCATATTAGTAAAATGCAAACTCGAACAGACCATAATGGAGCGATTATAGAAAATCATTGGAAAACATCTAATTATATATGTACAGTTAGCCCCATTGTAGTAGATGGAAAACATGAAGGCTATGTGTACATGTTTCTTGGAACAGAATCAATTGAAAAGTTAGTTAATGGATTAACGAAACAATTCATTATTGCTGGTGCCATCACGTTTCTACTCACAGTCATCACAATTTTCCTATTATCTCGATTATTAACAAAACCATTGTTACACATGAAACATGCCACTGAAAAAATGAGTAAAGGTGATTTATCTGTTTCATTAACAACTACTCGAAATGATGAAATTGGTGAACTAGCATCATCTATTCAGACGCTCGCAAATGATCTACATTATATGAAAACAGAGCGAAGTGAATTTCTAGCAAGTGTCGCTCACGAATTACGAACACCGTTAACATACGTAAGAGGTTACGCTGACATTGCTTTAAAAGAAAGCACCCCTTCTGAACAACGTTTGCGATATTTATCAATTATAAAAGATGAGTCTGATTACATTACAAACTTAGTTCAAGATTTATTTTCACTTGCACAAATGGAACAACATAACTTTTCTATTCAAGTAAAGGAAGTGCATTTACACACCTTCCTTACGCGTATATGTGAAAAAGTAAACGCCATGTATAAAGAAAGGTACATTAAAGTTTTTTTCTCTTGTCCTCCTACACTGCTAGTAAACTTAGATGAACAACGATTCGAACAAGTTGTTGTGAATATTTTAAATAACGCTTATAGACATTCAAAAGAGCATTCTCATATAAACATTTCTGTTACAGAAGAACATAAACATATTTCCATTGCAATTGAAGATGAAGGCGAAGGTATTCCGCTTGAAGACCTCCCTCACATTTTCGAACGCTTTTATCGAGTTGATAAAGCAAGATCACGAGCTACAGGTGGAACTGGTTTAGGACTATCTATCGTGAAAGAAATTGTAGAGCTACACGGCGGGACGATTACTGTCACGAGTGAAGTTGATCATGGATCTTGTTTTATCATTTCTTTATCCCGCATTAACGGGCAGTAAGACCCCTACATCAAAATTCAGCGGAAGCAAAGAAGTTAGGTGGGGGATCAACTGCCCGTAAAAGCCCGATTGGTTCAACTAATAATCAGTGGGAGATGAACAAAACCCCCACTGATTAAAGTTTCACTTTATCATTTTACTTTATAATATAAATTTACAAATTGCCCAAAACGTTTCGTATCCGTTAAAGTTAAATTAATTTCTGGATTCTTTTCTTTAAATAATGGGACACCTGAGCCTAATATATGCGGTGTAATCGTAACAATATATTCATCAATTAGATTATTTTTAAAGAATTCTCTCAGTAGCTCTCCTCCACCAACCATCCATATTTTAGACCCTTCTTGTGCTTTTAACCTTTTTGTAAACTCCACTACATCTTCATTTACAAATTCCACGTTTCCGTCTGAACCTTTTTCTGAACGAGAAAAAACATAACATGCTTTATCTAAGTACGGGAATGTTTCCGTATGCTCTACTACATAATCGTACGTTTTCTTTCCCATAATTATTGTATCAATCGTTTCGTACATTTCTGTATAACCATTATCTCCCTCTCCTTCCGTTTCCATTAACCACTCTAAATCATCATTTTCTTTCGCAATATATCCATCTAAACTCGCCGCTATAAATAAAACTATTTCACGTGACATATCTTTTCCTCCTTGTATCTCATCTTGATAACATATGATGTAAACAATATACTAACAATAAAACATGACAATTTATGTCATGTTAAAAAGAAAAGGTGATACATTTGTCAAAAGCTAAACGCTTATTAGATATTCTTATATTTGCTTCTGCGAAAAAAACATTTACAGCTCAAGAAATAGCTGATGAATTTAATATTTCCGTTCGTACGGTTCATAGATACATTTTAGATTTAAGTGATATGGGGTTGCCCATTTACGCAGAACAAGGTCGTAACGGCGGCTATAAAGTATTAACAACTAGGGTCATTCCACCTATCTTATTTACGGAAGAAGAAGCAGTCTCTATCTTTTTTGCTTTTCAATCTTTAAGTTACTATCGCGACTTACCTTTTAACACAGAAATCAATTCCGTTACACATAAACTGTATAGCTCCCTACAACATGATGCGAAAGTGAAAGTTGATAAAATACGTTCTTATATCGCCTTTTGGAATCCGAAGAGAACAATTGAGACCCCACTTTTAAACGAAGTGTTAACAGCGGCTATTGAAAATAAAAATTTACACTTTCAATACGAATCTAAATCAGGGATAAAAACAAAACATGTTCATCCGATTGGTGTATATGCTCACGACGGGTTATGGTACTTACCGTCCTATGACTTCGGTAGAAAAAAAGTATTACTGTATCGCATCGATCGTATTCTTTCCATATTATCAACGGAAGAAAATGAGGATACATTCATGAATTTAGAAGAGTGGTTTGCCTCTAACTCTAACGTAGTACACATCCCTACTCAGTTACATGTTTTACTGACAACAGAAGGCGTACGCCAATGTAAAAGCGTCCCTTATCTTGAGGAATTCGTTATAATAAACGAGGATGGGACAGGATATATAAATTCAACAATTGATAAAGGAGAAATCAATTTTATTACCCCTTTATTTTATAGACTCGGAAAAGATGCAAAAGTTTTAGAACCGACAGAATTGATAGATGGTTTACGTATACGTGCGAAAGAAATTTTACATATGTATGAAGACGAAAAAAGCTGCTAGATGTAAGCAGCTTTTTAGTCTCTTTGTTACTATTGACGAATATCAATCCACCAACGATATTCCGCATTCATATTTTCAGTGCCACCATTCCCTCTGTAATGGAAAGCATCCAAAAAGATTGAATCTAGTTTATCCTCATCTACAAAATAACCTAAGTTAACCTTCACCGTTTGTCCTGGTGTGATACTGCCAATATTATAAAAGCTTTTCCCGTCTCCGTGAGGTTCCAAGTAATCAACTTCACCCGTCATAATACGCGTTGCGTCCATTCCCTCTTCTTTAGCGTAGTTCCATGCATTCCCTTCAAATTTAAGCTGTTTTATGGATGGATGCATATAGATTTCTTCTGTCGATTTTTTACCAATATTTTTCACTGTTGTTGTTAAATAGACAAATTTAACATTAACTAATTTCGAATCTACTAATGTATCAATTGAATCTTTACCATTCCCTAATTTATATTCATCTCGTCTGTACGATAGTAATTTTCCCATCTGATCTAAAGCCTTATTCTTGCTTAATATCTCTAGGCCAAGTTCATTAAAATTCTCTTGTTTAAAATCTTTAATTGAATCAAAGACTTCAACTTTTTCTATCACATATTCAATTTGGCTGTTATCCATAGATATCGTTACTGGAACCTTTTGTCCTATATGAAATAGTCGTTTACTATCTTTTTTCAATGGAATCACCTTATTTTCTTTCGGTTCAGCTGCTTTGGTAAAGCGATTTTCATCATAATCTGCTATATATGATGCCTTTTCTTTTGACGTAGGCTCAAGTGAAATACTCCCTAACACATCTATCATTTGTTCTTCGTTTACATCGGATCCAATATAACTTTCTAACATAATCCCTTCTTTCTCAAAAAAGAGAAAGACCTTTCTGTCAAACATTACGTTGTTGTTTCCAGTTTCTTTATGGACAATTACTGCTTTCCTGCCATTTATCTCTTTTTCTTCATAACTTTTTGAATATAAAGTTTGAAAATCCGCATTTTCTCCCACTCTCGAAAGAACAAATGAAAACCCGCCCATTGCGTCGTTATCTTTAAATGAATATTTCATAGCACTATCATCGATTGCTTCCATATTTTCTGGCAATTTACCTATTTTCAGCTTATACCACTTATCACTCTTTTTTGAGTCCTTATTTTTTACCGACACATTTACTTCGTAATTTTGTTTCTGAACAATCATATTATAGACTTTCACTGCACCAAAAACAGTTGTTGGCATACCAATTAATAAACAGGCAGCAGCGATTAACATACGATGTCTTTTACGCTTTTTCTGTGGTCGCTCGCCTCTCAGCTTCATTTCTTCCATAAACAATTTCTTTTTGCGCGTATATGTATGTGAAAATTCATGTTGTTCTTCGAGTTTATCAAAATCATCTAAAGCAATTTTTTCAGCAAGTTCATATATTTCTTTGGAGTTCTTTGAATTCGTCATGTTGTATACCTCCTATCATATTTTGGACTCGTTTTCGAGCACGCTCAAACTGCTTGCGGACATTGGCCTCCGTTATCCCCATGACACTTGAAATTTCTTGATACGTTAAGTTATAGAAGACTTTATACTTAAACACCTGTCTATTAGACTCATTTAACTCTTTTAACAATGCATCAATTTGAAACTCGGACATTACACGTTTTTCCCACTTTTCAATATTTTCATCTACTGTTTCTGTTGATTCTCTTTCATATTCTTCTAAAAATGTTTCATGTCGTCTATTTTTCCGATAGCTATCAATCGCCTTGTTTTTCGCAACCCTCAAAATGTAGCGTTTAAGCTCTTCAATACTCAAGCTATGGAGCTTTTCCAAGTTCTTATAAAGAGTAATAAACGTCTCTTGAACCGAATCTTCGGCCTGCTGAATATTATTTAAAATAGAATACGCTACATAATAAATCTTTTGTTCATACAACTCATATAGCTCTTCCATCTTTTCATAATCGTTGTTTGTAACTTTCATATAATTCCTCCTCTCACTCTATATAACGAATGAGCGCTATACTTTGTGACACTACAAAATCTTTTTATAGATAAAATTTAATAATAGAATAAGCAAAAGCCCAATTTCTCTATTGTAACTGAGAAATTGGGCTTTTTAATATTAGAATTTTCCTGACTGTATCTCTAAGAAAAATTCTTTTACACCTTTTCAATATGCAGTATTTGCTCTATCGCTTCTTTTAACAAATTCTTTGTCTCTTCAAAGTTATGATTCTTCTTTTCCTCCGGTTGCACCGTATAAAACTCAGCAAACGAACGCTCTTTATATCTTGGTACGACATGCATATGGTAATGTGTTAACTCGTTAAATACTCTACCATTTTGACAAACTGTAATTCCATCTGGTTTATATAATGCCTTAATCGCTTTTGCCATCAGCTTAGAAGCATCCATAATTGAGCAACATCATCTAATTCGTCTACTTCTACAACATGCTGCTTTGGCACAATTAAAGTATGTCCTGGGTAGAAAGGCGCATGATCTAAAAAGCAAGTTACATAATCATCTTCATATACTTTATATATTTTTTTCTCTTCGTTTGCTAATTTACAACCTAAACAGCCCACTACACTTTCCCCTCTTTCTAAAAACATAAAAACGTGAGAATACGGCTCTCACGTTTTTATGTTTCATTTTATTAGTTCAATTGTTTCCGTAACCTTTATACTATCTTTTACAGATTGAACAATCGTACAATTTTTCACTGCAAGTTGCAGCGCCTTGTCCAGCTGCTCTTCTGTAATGTTTTCTGCTTTAATTTTATAGTGCAAATGAACACTTTCAACTGGCTTCGATAAAGCTTCACTTCTACCAATTTCAGTTTCGATTGTAAACGTATCATATGTAATACGTTTCTTTTCTAAAATTGTTCGAAAGACAATTGCACTACATCCTGCGATAGAAGAAATGAGTAATTGTAACGGTGAATACCCGTTTTCTTTTCCAATCGCTAATTGACCATACGATAAATCTGCTTCTATATCATCGTGTTTGATTGTTAGTTTCATTTGTTTTTTCCATCTCCACTTTCATCGGTTTCTGCCGTTTCTTACTAATATAATAATATATATAGCAGAAAATGATAAATGGAATACCACAGTATAACGCCATTCTTTGTTCAGGAATAAACGCTAAACTAATAACAACAATGCTATTTGTAATTAAGGCTAAAATCGGGACAATTGGGTATAGTGGTGTTCTATACTTTAAGTCCTCTAACTTTCCTCCACCTTTTATATACTGACTTCTAAAGCGAAGTTGCGATAGAGCAATAATGATCCAACTTGAAACAGCCGATAAACCAGCTATCGATAATAAATACATGTATACTGTATCTTCTGCAAGGAAACTTGTGAATAGAGATAATCCAGCTACCGCAATCGTTACGACTAGCGCTGTAATTGGAATACCACGCTTATTTACTTTCTGGAAGGAAGTTGGTGCCATTCCCTCATTTGCAAGTGACCATAGTATACGCGTCGCTGCATATAATCCAGAGTTCGCTACAGATAATAACGCAGTAATAATAACGAAGTTCATAATATCAGCTGCGTATGGAATACCAATTTTATCAAATACGACTACGAATGGACTTTCAATTACGCCTGCTTCTTTCCAAGAAATTAATCCTACTAAAATCGTCATTGTTAAAATGAAGAATAACATAATGCGCCATACTGTATTACGGATTGCACGTGGAATTGTTTTTTCTGGATTTTCACTTTCTCCCGCTGCAATTCCGATTAACTCTGTTCCTTGGAACGAGAAGTTAACTGTAATCATTGTAAGTAATACGGCAGCTAGTCCATTCGGGAAAAGTCCACCATCGCTTACAAAGTTAGAGAAAAGAGGTGCTGCTTCTTTTCCGTCATATGATATAAATCCTAATAATGCACTACCACCAAGCACAACAAATGCAAGAATTGTAATTACTTTAATACTAGAGAACCAAAATTCTAATTCGGCATAACTTTTCGCCGAAATTGCGTTTGAAGCATATAAAATAACACCGAATACAAGGCACCATACCCAAACATCAACATTTGGAAACCATCTTTTCATCATTAAACCGATTGACGTTAATTCTAGACCCACTGTTACTGCCCAGCCGAGCCAGTATAACCAGCCAATCATAAAGCCCGTTCCTGGTCCAATAAACTTCGTCGCATACTTTTGGAAAGATCCTGAAACCGGCATCGCTACCGTTAACTCTCCAAGACAAAGCATTGTTAAATACATAATAAATCCGCCTACTAAATATGAAAGGATGGCTCCCCCTGGTCCAGCCTGATTAATGGTGTAACCTGAACCTAAGAAGAAACCAGTTCCGATTACACCACCAAGTGCGATCATAAATAAATGTCTACTCTTCATCGTACGATGTAATTTCTCATTCGTTGGTTGCTGCATCTAAATCCTCCCCCTACCATACCCCTATATCCTGTTAAAATTTTCTGATAATAAAAATATACACGAAAGCGATTACATTTTCTATATAAAATTAAAACTTTTCTGATAAAACAATATAAAAATCGAATTATTGCAAGATTTAGATTCTATTTAGAGGAAAATAAGGAGAAACAAGGAAAAAACCCTTACATATATTGTAAGAGTCAACGGAGTTCTAATCTTCTCGATAAAATTGATAAACTATAATTTACGATAAAGTACATACAAGCTACTACTATAAACGTCGGAATCATGTAATTCACATTTTGCCCGCTAATAATTTGAGCATTATGCATAAGCTCAGGGAGTGATATAACAACCGCTAGCGACGTATCCTTCAGCAATGAAATAAATTGACTGACAAGCGGCGGAACCATTCTCCTTAATGCTTGTGGCAAAATAATATGCCAAAGCGCTTGAACATACGTTAATCCCGAAGATCTTGCAGCTTCAACCTGCCCTTTTTCAATAGACAATAGACCACTTCTAACAATTTCAGATATCATTGCTGCCTCAAATATTGTTAAAGCAACAATTGCAGCTGTTATAATTTCTAATTTCAAGCCTGCTTCTGGAAGTGCAAAATACGTGAAAAATATAATTAACAGTAGTGGTAAGTTTCGAATCACTTCAACTATAACTCCTAATACTTGTGAGACGACAGGTATTTTCGTGTAGCGCAATATACCGATTACACTTCCAATAATAAAACTAAGTACAATTGCTATGAGCGCTACCTCTAATGTTATAAGTAATCCTTTTAATAAAAATAGAATATGATCTCCTGTAATTGCTCCCTTGAAATCCATTTACACCGCCTCCTTTGCTAAGCGTTTTTCTAAATAACGCACTAGCATACTGAGCGGAATTGTTAATATTAAATAAAACATCCCGACAAATATATAAACATCAAACGTAACAAACGTCTTCGTTGAAATTAAATCTCCTTGATACATTAAATCAGCACCAGCAATAATTCCAAGTATTGAAGAGTTTTTAACTAAATTGAGAAACTGGTTTCCTAAAGGGGGAATTACAATTTTCACTGCTTGGGGTAAGACAACATAATACATCGCCTGCACATACGTTAGCCCTGAAGAGCGAGCAGCTTCCATCTGCCCTTTCGCAACTGATAAAATACCAGCGCGAATTACTTCTGCAATAAAAGCTGCCGTATATACCGTAAGCGTAACTGTTCCTGCTACAAAACCATTTAAAGTAATTCCTATTACAGGTAAAGCAAAATAGAATATAAATGCAATTAATACAAGTGGAATATTTCTTACAAACTCCACAAAAGCTGATCCTATCCAATTTAAAATGCGAATAGGTGCAATACGCATTACTGCCAAAATTACTCCTAAAATAAAACTACCTATCAATGCAATTACACTAGACATAACTGTATATTTAAACCCTTCTAAATACATATCAATGTTATTCGTTAATATAGAAAAATCAGGCACATATTCTCCCCTCTTTCTTTACAAGAAGAGGATGAGTACTCTCATCCTCTCACTTTTACTATCTACTTTTCTGGTTTTTGTCCAATCCACTTCTCATATAATTTGTCATACTCCCCGCTTGCTTTCATGTCTTTAATTAAAGTATTAATCTCTTTCGTTAAATCATCTGCCCCTTTTTGCACTGCAATTCCATACGGTTCATCTGTGAAAATTTTTCCTACTACTTCATAATTAGAATCTTGTTTTGCCATTCCGTAAAGGATCGCATTATCTGTCGTTAACACATCACCTTTACCTGCCTTTAACGCTGTAAATGCCTCACTATAATTTTCAAACTCTAATACAGTCGCTTCTGGTGACTTTTGACGAATGTTATTTGTAGATGTTGATCCTTTTACAGCTAATACTTTAACGCCTTGTTTTATATCATCGACGCTCTTAATATTGCTTCCTTTTTTCACAAGTAACGATTGTCCTGCTTTAAAATATACATCTGAAAAATCCACTTCTTTTTTGCGTTCTTCCGTAATTGTCATTGTTGCAATAATTGCATCAATATCACCATTTTTCAGCATTGGAATGCGTGTTTTAGACGTTACTTCTTTCAGCTCTAGCTTCTTTTCATCTCCAAGAATCTTTTTCGCCAGTGCCTTGGCGACATCAACATCGAATCCTTCTACCTGCCCTGTTGAAGGATTTTTTAATCCAAATAAATTCGTATCATTCTTCACCCCAACTACTAATTTCCCTCGTTTCTTAATTTGCTCAACAGCCCCGCCTTGCTTCGTATTTGTTTCCTTTGCCTCATCTTTCTTACTTCCGCATCCAGCAACAACAAGCACGAATAAACATGAAAATACGATTAAAGTAAATAACTTTTTCATTTTAAGCATGAAATTCCTCCTCTAATGATTTAGCACCCGACTTAAAAATAAACGGGCTCTTTCTTGTTCAGGGTTTGCAAAAAAGTTCGCCGGTGTTGTATCTTCAATAATTTGGCCATCATCCATAAATAAGATCCTATCTGCTACCTCTCTAGCAAATCCCATTTCATGCGTGACAACGACCATTGTCATCCCTTCTTTAGCCAGTGCTTTCATAACATCAAGTACCTCTCCAATCATCTCTGGATCAAGAGCAGACGTAGGCTCATCGAATAGCATAATTTCCGGCTGCATTGCAAGTCCTCTAGCAATTGCCACCCGTTGCTGTTGTCCTCCGGATAATTGATGTGGATATACGTTAGCCTTCTCAGGGATTCCTACTTTCTCTAAATAAAACATTGCTGTTTTCTCTGCTTCTTCTTTGGAAACTTTATTTACTTTAATCGGTGCTAATGTAATATTTTGAAGAACCGTTTTATGTGGATATAAATAAAAATGTTGAAAGACCATCCCAATATTTCGCCGCAATTCATTCATGTCCGTTTTTTTATTGTGTACCTCTGTATTTTGTACAATTAATTCTCCATCTGTAATTGCCTCTAATTGATTTATACATCGAAGCAATGTACTTTTTCCTGATCCTGAAGGCCCGACAACTACTACCACTTCGCCTTTTTTCACTTGCACATTAATATTTTTCAAAACTTGAAAGTTACCATAATATTTATTTACATTACGAAATTCTATCAACATACTCCCCCTTCCCCTAACAATGCATGTACATTCTTTTTATATTCAAAAATAGTCCCAAAAATAACTTTTAGCTTCAATTTGTCCATAAAAAAAGCAAAGGGTTTCCCCTTTGCTTCTTCATTTTTATTCGATTAAGATACTTCTTCTTTCTTATCTTTCCCGTATTCATGCTCCCAAAAATCAGCATTTTTAATTCCTAATGGCCCTGGATCGAATACTGGATCTTTTCCTTCTTTTTTCTGTTTTTCATAATCCTTTAATGCGACTAATGCAGGTTTTTGTAACAATAAAATCGCAATGATATTTACCCATGCCATAATTCCTACCCCAATGTCGCCTAAAGCCCAAGCCGTTGCTGCTGTTTTTATACAGCCGTAGAATACAGCTCCTAAAAATACAAACTTTAGTACCATGGACATCCAAGGGCGATCTTTATCACGATTTAAGTACGCGATATTCGTTTCTGCAATGTAGTAATACGCCATAATTGTTGTAAACGCGAAGAATAATAACGAGATTGCAACGAAACCATTTCCAAATCCAGGGAAAACAGATTCTACCGCCGCCTGTGTATATCCTGGTCCTGGCTGAGCGCCGTTTAGTTTATTAACGATAAAGTTTTTTCCGCTTGCATCAAATACGTTATACATGCCTGTAATAATCATCATAAATGCTGTTGCTGAACAAACAAATAATGTATCAATGTAAACGGAAAATGCTTGTACTAAACCTTGCTTAGCTGGATGTGATACTTCGGCTGCAGCTGCTGCGTGTGGTCCAGTCCCTTGTCCTGCTTCATTGGAATAAATACCACGTTTTACCCCCCAAGAGATTGCTAAACCGATAATACCACCGAAAGCAGCTTCTAATGCAAATGCACTTCTTATAATTAACATAAATGCTTCTGGCAATTTTTCAATATTCATAGCAACAATGACGCAAGCTACTAAAATATAGCCTATTGCCATAAACGGTACGACAACTTGCGCTACGTTAACAATTCGCTTTACTCCACCGAAAATGATAAGAGCTAATACGACAACTAATATAGCCCCTGATACGGTAGTATTAATACCAAAAGCAGTTTCTAAACTTACAGCAATACTATTTGCTTGTACACCTGGTAGTAAAAGCCCCGTTGCAAGAATTGTCGCTGCAACGAATACTAAAGCATACCATTTCACACCTAAACCTTTTTCAATGTAATAAGCAGGTCCACCACGAAACTGCCCTTGATGTTTCGTCTTATATATTTGCGCGAGTGTTGATTCTACATAAGCTGATCCTGCTCCTAAAAAGGCTACTGCCCACATCCAAAATACAGCTCCTGGTCCACCGAATGCAACCGCTGTTGCTACCCCAGCGATATTCCCTGTTCCAACACGTCCTGATAACGAAAGTGCTAACGCTTGGAATGAAGAAACACCAGCTTCTGATTTTTCCCCTTGAAATGTCAGCTTCACCATTTCTCCTACATGTCTTACTTGTAAAAACTTCGTTCGAATAGAAAAATATAAACCTACTCCTAAACATAAATAAACAAGTGCTGGACTCCAAACAATATTATTTAACCAATTTACGAAAGCTTCCAACATTCCCCCTCCTTTTTATAAAGAATATTCAGAATATATATAAAATTATAAGTGTATACCGAATCTAGGACAATATTATTTTAATAAAGTAAACATATTTTTGTATAAAAAAACAAAGTATATATTTGTTTTATATACTTTGTTTTGAACTAAATGTATTATATATTCACAATTGCTTCTCTTTTAATAATTCTTTCGTATAGCTCTTCTGATAATTTCAAGAAGTTATCAGGCATATCTTTCCCTTTAAACTTCTTTTGAAGCGTTCCATATAAACCTATATCACGTAAACGTAAAAATAGTGGTAACGATTCATACCAACTATCCGCCAGCCTGTGCTCATACTCATATCCTTTTCGTAACACTTGTAACTGTTTACGAGCAAAATCTGTCTTCTCTTCTGCTGTCCACGGTGTAAATAGAACAGAGTAGTATAAAACCATCGCTAAATCATGTATAAAGTAATTATAAGCAGCATCATCAAAATCAAAGATTGTTAGCTCTTTACCATCATAATGAAAATTACCTTGATGAATATCACCGTGCATAAGACCGAACGTTTCTCTTTCAACTGGAAGAGCCTTAATTTCATCCATTAATACCGCTGCAATCTCTTTCACTTGACCATCTTCTAATTCATTAACAATTCCACTTTCGTCTTCTTCCCACGTATCACGGTAGTCTGTTTTAGGATAATCCATTGTAAGGCGATGCAGTTGCCCAATCGCTTTTCCCCACGCTTCAAAATAAGCATCTCCCCAATAAGGCGATTCTGCTCCTTTTACTTGCTCACCTTTTGCATATATAAATAAAGAAGCGAAAAAGAAAGTCCCATCCTCTGCTACGATTTCTTCTACGAGATTTCGAGACGTTGAATAAAGAGGTCCTGCTACCTTTGCCCCATTCTCCGCAACATATCGTAAAAAATCTAGTTCAGCCTCTACCTCTTGTTTAGAACGATGAGAAGAATGTGTTAAACGTAATACATAATCTTCATCATTATCACCCTTCGCCTTAAAAATATAATTCTCAAAATCTCCAAGTGGCTTTTCTTCTACTGTTACATGAAACAAATTCGCTGCTCTTTTTAAAATCTCTTTCGTAAAAACACGTTCTACAGCTATTTCCATATATATCCCTCCTATATATCTTCTTAATTCGACACAAATGTTAGAAGTACTGCTATGAAATTGAATAATGCGTGGGCAATCATAGCTGATAAAATAGAATTTGTTTTCTCATATAACCATGCAAATACTACCCCACTCAAAAAATTCACCAGTAATGTGTTATATGTAGGGATATGGACAACGGTAAATATTATGGAACTAATAAACATACCGCCCCACATGCCATATCTATCACGAAAAAATGTATAAAAAACACCTCGATATAAAATCTCTTCATAGATTGGTGATATAATTGCTGCTCCAATTACCACGATACAGAATGAATAGATTGATTTATCATTTTGGACCGTCTCCGTCTTACTATTTTCAAAGGAAATACCCATTTTCTCCATTATCACTAATACAGCAATACTAGCTACAATTAAGAAAATAACCGCTCCAACTGTCCATAAAAGATCTTTCCATGAAAGCTTCCGAATTCCAATATCTTTCCACGAGAGTTTATATCTTTTGATACAAAAAAGATAAACTACAGTAGTAAATATCACTGCCATTATAAAGCCCATTAATACTCCAGCATATAGTGAGTTACCTATTATTTCTAAAATATATTTATAAAAAAGAGATTCAACAGTTACTGGAACAATAACAAATACAAACATAAATAAATATAAAATTTCTTTCCATCCCCACATATCCCTCAAAGTCATTTATATCATCCCCTATACCCTATTTTCTATAGTATAAAAGATGACGTAACGTAACTTTCAAGCTACTTTGTCAAAAATAATCCAAGCATAAATTTCTCACAAAAAGCAAAAATTAACAGAAGTAACTTTATCTAAAAGAGGTGGAAATTATGACAGAGAAAAAAGAACAACAAGAGAGTACGGGCCAAAAGCATATGTTTCCATCACTCCCTGAGAACATTAATTACATTGAAAATAAACTTTCTCATTCTGATGATATAAAAAAATTAGATCTCCCTTTTCAAAACGGAAAAGGAATAATCATATATATCGAATCTTTAGCAGACCCAAATCTAATTCATCAATTAGCTCTTGAGCCATTATTAACGCGATCGGATTTATCTTTAGATAAAGCTTTTTCTACATTAAATATGAAAAAAGAAACGAATTTAAATTATGGTGTGCAGCTTTTATTACAAGGTAAATCTTTATATTTTCATGAACATGTCGAAAGCTTTTGCACTTTTGAAACGGCTCTATCTTTAAAAAGAGATATAACAGAGCCTGATAATGAAGGTATTGTACGTGGACCGCATACTGGTTTTGTAGAAGATTTAGCAACGAATTTAGCCTCTATTCGTAAACTCATTAAGAGTCCAAATGTAGTTGTTAAATATTTTACACTCGGTGAAGAAATGCACACGAAAGTAGCTATTGCTTATATGCAAAACATAGCGAATGACGATTTAGTTACAGAAGTAAAAAGAAGGTTAGAAACGATTAAGACAGATGCACTTATGCCTCCAGGATATATACAAGAATTTATAGAGGATACGTCTTTCTCACCATTTCCGCAGCAATTAAATACAGAGCGTCCAGATAGGACCGCTGCAAATTTAATGGAAGGACGAGTTGCTATTTTATCTGATGGAGATCCCACAGCGCTTATCGTTCCTGTTACGTTATTTGCTTTCTATCAATCACCAGACGATTATAATAACCGCTGGATTGTCGGTTCTTTCGTCCGAATGATTCGCTTAGTGAGTTTCTTGATTGCTTTTCTCTTACCAGCTATATATATCGCAACCGTAGCCTTTCATCCTGATGTATTGCCGCTCGAACTTGTGTATACAATTAAAGCTTCATTAGAGAAAGTACCACTTCCTCCTATTTTTGAAGCTCTCTTAATGGAATTAATCTTTGAATTATTACGGGAAGCTGGTATTCGCTTACCAAGCCGAGTTGGACAAACAATCGGTATTGTAGGTGGTTTAGTAATTGGTGATGCAATTGTAAAAGCTGGACTTGTTTCTTATACGATGATTATTGTTGTAGCTTTAACTGCCATCTCATCTTTTCTCGTTCCATCAAACGATATGAGTTCAGCAGTTCGAATTCTTCGTTTTCCATTAATGATTCTTGCTGCTATATTCGGATACGTCGGAATATCATTCGGTCTAATTATAACTTTCGTTCATTTATGTCAATTACATTCATTTCATACGCCATATCTTTCTCCTGTTGCCCCGATGCGGATAAAAGATATGAAAGATTCTTTCGTAAGACTTCCAATTTGGTCGTTTTGGGAACGACCACATGATCCAAAACCGAAAAAAATGCAACGACAACATGTAACGAGAGAGGATGAGGACGGTGACAAACACGCAAAGTAAAATTTCGCTCGTTCAATTTACCTTTTTCGTTATTCAATGCCAAATCGGAGTTGGTATCCTTTCTCTACCTAACCGTCTTCACCCAATAGCAAAAGGTGGTGGATGGATTTCCGCGCTCATCGCCGGGCTTGCGATTCAGCTTATTATTTTACTAATGTGGCTTTTCTTAAAACGATTCCCTGATGCAGATATGTATGAAAGTGTTTGTATGCTATTTGGTAATAAGTTTGGAAAACTATTAGGCTTTGCTTATGTTTTTTATTTTACTCTTATCGGTATGACAGTTATGTTAAATGCTTGTAATGTCATTAAAGTGTGGGTTTTGCAAGCGACCCCTTGGTACGCAATTCTCTTACTATTTACGATAGCTTGCTGCTATATAGCCTATAATACATTTAAAGTCATCGTACGATTTTATGTCATAGCTTCTATTCTCATTTTGCCCATGGCTCTTTTAATTGCCCTAGGGCTTTCCCGAGCTGATTTCTCTTATATTTTTCCCATTACAGAAGCCGGCTGGTGGAATATAATTCAAGCATCCAAGGAAACAATTACAGCCATGTATGGTTTTGAAATCATTCTTATCGCTTTCCCAAAAGTAAACGGGAGTTCTGTGGCAAAACTGAAGGCAATTTCTATCGCTAACGGATTTGTAACTCTTTTTTATACTTTTACTGTTTGGATTTGCTATATCGTATTTAGCCCAAAACAAATCGAGCTTATTCCAGAACCAGTTGCTTACTTATTACGCTCCTTACATATCGGGATTATAGACCGGACGGATTTACTATTCATACCAATATGGAT
The DNA here is from genome assembly GCF_039134555.1 of Bacillus sp. BR3(2024). Classification (NCBI taxonomy): domain Bacteria; kingdom Bacillati; phylum Bacillota; class Bacilli; order Caryophanales; family Bacillaceae; genus Bacillus; species Bacillus sp. BR3(2024). Next base: position 645,692 of record NZ_CP152433.1, on the reverse strand, counting down.
GATAACAGTTGTGGCTTCTATTGCTAGTTATTATTGCGCTGCTTCAATCGGAGTTGGGCATATATTCAATCTTGCTAATCATAAAAAAGCTGTTCCAATCGTCGGTATTATTGCTTTTAGTGTAGCCTTATTTATAGATACACCTGAAGAATTAAAAGTAATTTCAACTTTCACTGATAAGTTCACGTATATTTTCATCGTTGTCCTCCCTCTTTTATTTCTACTTTATTCAGTAATAAGAAATAAGAAAGGAGAACAGTATGTTCCAAAAAAGAGTTAAATTACTTTTTATATTATGTACTAGTTCCCTCCTTTCTGGCTGTTGGGATCAAGAGCCATTAAGAGAAGCCAGATTAGCTTATAGCATTGGTTATGATATTACGGAAGAGAATAAACTTCAGCAAACGCTTGAACTCGTAAAAAGTTCAAGCGGCGAGCAATCTTCATTCGAAAATGAAATACATTCAGCAAACGGGCATAACATAAGGGATACAAGCGATGCCCTAAAAAAAAATGTGACTGGGAATATTCGCTATTTTAAATATGGCGTTCAATTACTCGGAACCAAAATCCTAAAAAAAGGTATATTACCTTATTTAGATGTCAGCTTTCGGGACCCAACAAACCCAACTGCTTTAGTAAAACTTATTGCAGTAGATGGTGAAACATCCGAGATACTAGAAAAAAAGAAAGTAGGAAATTTACTAATTGGAGATTTTCTAAAGAAAAAAGTGAAAAGTTTAGAAGATATGAGTGTGTTTCCAAAAGAAACTTTAGAAACAGCTGCTACAAAAATGTTAGATCCCGGTAAAGACTTTACCCTCCCTTCTATAAAAATAAAAGGAAAAGAAGTGATTACAAACGGTCTAGCTTTATTTAATAATGATAAATTAACTGGGCATTTACCTTTGAAACAATCTGTTTTATTCGTATTATTAACTGGAAAAATGGGAACAAGTGCCCGTATAACCCAAAAGCTTACTAGCGATGAATCAGAGAAAACATCTGATTATTTAACAATGGAAATTAGCAATCGAAAGTTAAAACGCGACTTAAAAATAACAACAGATAAAAAAGGAAATGTTTATGCTCACATTAAGCTCCAACTAAAAGTTATAGCGCTTGAAGCTCCGAGAGATAATCTTTACAAAATGGATGAAAGAAAAAAACTAAATAAAGAATTGTCTACACAACTTACGAAAGAAGCTAAAAAGATAACGAAAAAGTTACAAAAAGCAAACTGTGATGCTTTCGGTATCGGCAGACACCTTATCGCCTATCACCCTGACTTATGGAAGAAGAAAAATTGGAATAAAGATTATGCAAAAGTAAAATTCAAACCTGAGGTAGAGGTAAACATTTTGTACAGTGGTGTCCTAAAATAAAAGGTTGTATGCCCATGCGGCATACAACCTTTTATTTCGTATATCGATACACAATTGATTCATATGGTCTTAAGCTAAGTTTTGTAATATCCTTGCTAGCATCTTTATAATTCGACAGTAGTATTTCTTGTTTCATTCCATCTAATTGAACGTGCGCTGGTACAGAGTACGTTATTTCTTCTCCATAGAAGTTATTTATAACAAGCAGCACTTCACTTTCTGTAGTACGAGTATATGCCCAAATCTTAGGATCATTTTTATCCAAAATAGCATATTCTCCTTCTGTAATTACATCATACGTTTTCCTAAGTTCTATTAACTTTTTATAATGATAAAATACGGACTCTTTATCTTCTAATGCCTTCTCTACGTTTATTTCTTTAAAGTTTTCAGCCGCTGAAATCCAAGGTGTACTTGTTGTAAAACCACTGTTCATCTCTTCATTCCACTGCATCGGAGTGCGAGAGTTGTCACGAGATTTTTGCTTTAAAATCCCGATAATCTCTTCTTTTGATAGCCCTTCTTTTAGCTTTATATCGTATATATTTAACGATTCCACATCACGATATTGCTCGATGGACTCAAATTTAGGATTCGTCATACCGATTTCTTCCCCTTGATAAATATAAGGCGTTCCTTGCAGCATGTGCATGGCTGTCGCTAACATTTTTGCAGATTCGTTTCGGTACTTTCCATCATCACCAAAGCGTGACACGATGCGAGGCTGGTCATGATTACACCAAAATAACGCATTCCATCCTCCGCCCTTTTGCATTTCAATTTGCCAGCTAGACATAATCTCTTTTAATTTAATAAAATCAAAATCAGCCTTCGTCCACTTATCACCATTCGGATAATCTACTTTTAAATGATGGAAACTAAACGTCATACTTAATTCATTACGCTCAGGGTTTGAATATTTAATACAATTATCAATTGTCGTAGATGACATTTCTCCAACTGTAATTACATCTTTTCCTGCAAAAACATTTCGGTTCATCTCTTGTAAATATTCATGAACACGCGGACCATCTGTATAATACTTGCGTCCATCACTTGTCGCAGTACTACCTTCATCGTTTAAGAAACATTGGTCTTTTGAAATTAAGTTAATGACATCTAATCGGAATCCTGTTACTCCTTTATCCAGCCAAAAACGCATCATATCATATACTTCTTCACGAAGTTTTTCATTTTCCCAATTTAAATCAGCTTGTGTTTCATCAAATAAATGTAAATAATATTGCTCCGTCTTCTCATCATATTTCCAAGCAGATCCACCAAACTTAGACTGCCAATTATTTTTTTCATCACGCCAAATATAGTAATTACGATATGGACTATTTTTATCTTCCTTCGCTTCTTTAAACCACTTATGTTCAGTCGAACTATGATTTACAACAATATCAAGCATAATCTCAATGTTACGTACTTTCGCTTCTGCTAAAAGTTCTTCAAACTCTTCCATCGTTCCGTAAGATGGATCAATGCTGTAGTAATCACTTACATCATATCCATTATCATTTTGTGGTGATTGGTATATCGGTGTTAACCATATATAATCCACTCCGAGTTCTTTTAAATAATCTAGTTTCTCTGTAACACCTTTTATATCCCCGGTTTCTCTATTGTAATAACTATTAAAGCTCTTCGGATAAATTTGATAGACTACACTTTTATGCCAATCCTTCATGTTTAACTTCCTCCTACTTCTGTTTGACTCTTTTTGCAAATAACCATGTTAAAGTAAACGGGATTACAACTGCAATAATCATTCCTACAATAAACATTGGAATCGATTTCGGAATGATAGAAATAAATGCTGGCAATCCGCCAATTCCGATAGCAGGCGCTAATACACCATTTAATGTAATGAATATCGCTGCCACAGCAGATCCTATAATCGCTGCATAGAACGGGAACTTATTTCGTAAATTCACCCCAAACATCGCTGGTTCTGTAATACCGAAGTATGCTGAAATGGCTGATGTTGATGCCATACTTTTATCATTTTGATTTTTAGAAATCCAGAACATCGCAAGTGCCGCACTACCTTGCGCAATGTTAGAAAGAGCGATCATCGGCCAAATAAATGTCCCGCCATGTTGTGCAATCAATTGTAAATCAATTGCAATAAACATATGATGCATACCTGTAATTACAAGCGGTGCATATAACGCTCCAAATAATACTGCTCCAACTACTGGTACTGTTTCATATACACCTACTAATCCTACTGTTAATAAATCTCCAATATGACGTGTAACCGGACCGATAATTCCTAGTGCTAACACACCTGTCACAACGATTGTTGTAATTGGTACAACTAATAATTGAATTGCATTTGGTACATGTTTCTTTAAGAAAATTTCCACTTTACTTAATACAAATGCTGCTACTAAAACAGGTAAAATTTGTCCTTGATATCCTACCTTCTCAATTTGGAATAGTCCTAAAATATTGAAGTACTCAATCTTTTGCCCCTCTAAACCAGTCGCTGCTTTTCCATAGTCCCAAGCGTTTAATAAGGCCGGGTGCACAAGCATTAATCCCATAACAATCCCTAGTATTGGACTACCACCAAAACGCTTCGTTGCTGACCAACCGACAAGTGCTGGTAAGAATACGAATGCTGTATTGGCCATCATATTAATTAAATCCCAAAGCCCGCCTAAGTTCGGATAAACATCTAATAAATTTTTCCCATCAAAAAATAAGTCCTTTGCGCCTAATAGATTGTTAATACCCATTAGTAAACCAGCTGTTACGATCGCTGGTAATATCGGCATAAATACATCCGAAAATATTTTCACAAACTTTTGAGCTGGATTTAACTTCTGATTTCCAGAGTCTTTTACGTCCGCTACAGTCGATTCTTTCATACCTGCAAGCGTTATCAATTCAGCGTAAACACGATCTACATCCCCTGGACCAATTACAATTTGAAATATACCAGCGTTATGAAACGCTCCTTTCACTAATGAAACAGACTGTAATTTATCATTATCTATTTTACTTTCATCTTTTAAAGCGATACGGAGCCTCGTCACACAATGTGCAGCTTGTTCAATATTGTCTTTCCCACCAATATACTGCAACACTTCCTCTGCTGTTTTACGATAGTCTTTCCCCATATTCCCGTCCCTCTTTTCTTTTTTTGATACCGTTTACAATTACATATTAACTCGTATATATAAGTTAGTCAACACTCGTATATACGAGTTTGTGTTTTTTTTATAAAAAAAAGAGATGAAACAATATTTTGTTCCACCTCTTTACTTCCTGCGTGCCACATCCGAAAAGTGAAAAATATCTAAACGGTGGCGTGATTCTGTATATTCAAACTGACTTCCATCATACAAATGTGTAAAGTTTTTCACAACGACAACATAGTCTGTTCCATTTAAATCTAAATACTTTCTGTCATCCTCTGTACATGGCTGTACTTCTATTACCCTCTGCGAATAACTAATATGTAGCCCAAGCTCTTTCTCGATGTATTTATAAATCGATGCAGTTGCAATTTCTTTCGTTAATCCTGGAATAAACTCAGATACAAAATGATTTATATCTAAAATTACTTTTTCTCCATCAATATTTCGTACACGTTTAATATGGTCAATCTCTGTTTTTTCTTTTACATTTAATAATTTCGCAATTTCTTTTGTGGCTTTTTCTTTGTCCATTTCCACAACTTCCGTAATACAATGACGTCCCAAACGTTCATTTTCTTCTTGGAAACTTACAATACCGCCAAAATTAAATTCAATATTTTTTCGCTTTAAAACAAAAACACCTTTTCCATGAATTTTTTGCACATATCCACGCTCTTGCAGTAAATCTACAGCTTTTCTTACCGTGCCTCGGCTTGCCTCATACTGCTTCATTAATTCTGTTTCTGATGGGATTTTGCATCCCTCTTTTAATTGTTTATTATCAATAGATTTACTGATTTCTGTATAAATTTGTTCATACTTACTCATCATCTACAATAGCCCCTTGTCACCTTCTAATTCTATATGTATTATAACATGCTTCACTCTTCTGCCAATCTCTCACTTATTTTCCAGTACAAGAAAAATATAGGTAAATATTTAATCTTTAAAACGTATTTTTATAAAAATTTTTATATTTTTCTTTTCATTCAAAAAAACATGTAGTATACTAACTTCAAAATCAGAGGAGAAAGGGAGCAAAGAACTATGCTTACTTATACAACAACTGTAGTTACATTTGCACAAAAACATCATCATCATACGTAACCCTTGAAACCTAGCGGAAAAATTACGCGTAGGTACAAGGGTTATTCCCGTTGTACCTACGCTTTGGCGAAAGAGCCATGTAGGTATTTTTTTATCTACATGGCTCTTTTTTTATTGTCAAAAAGCTAGTAAAAAATGATGTTTAAGCAAAACTTACTACAAAGGAGTTAACAAAAATGGAAACGAAAAAATGGGGATTATGGGTTTTAACAGCATTTGTTATCGGGAATATGGTTGGCGGTGGCGTATTTATGCTTCCAGCAAATTTAGCACAAGTATCAGGGCCAATGGGTTCTACACTCGCATGGAGTATTACAGGCCTTGGCGTATTTATGATTGCACTTGTATTTGGAAATTTAGCGATTCGGAAACCAGAATTAAAAGCTGGACCACAAAGCTATGCTCAAGCGATGTTTCCTTCAAAAAAAGCTGGTAAAGTTGCAGGATATAGTATGGCATGGGGATATTGGGCTGCTAACTGGGCTGCAACAGCATCTGTTATTATTTCCTTTGCTGGATATTTATCAACATTCTTTCCAGTTTTACAAAGTAAGCAAATTCTTTTTTCAATAAATGGATTTTCACTGGAACTCGGAAAAGGATTAACTTTCCTCGTATGTAGCCTTATGCTGTGGGGAATTCAATATATTCTTTCTCAAAATATTGATCGAGCTGGAAACATGAATCTACTTGCTACCATTGCAAAAATTATTGGATTTACAATGTTTATTGTAATTACATTATTCATTTTCAACGCCTCTAATTTCGGAGACGGTCAAACCTTTATGAATGAAGCAGGACAATCAATCTCATTAGGTGGACAAATCAATTCAGCTGCTATTGCAACACTCTGGGCATTTATCGGTATTGAATCAGCAGTTATGCTTTCTAATCGTGCAAAATCACAGCGCGATGTAAAAAAAGCTACGATTTTCGGATTAATTATCGCTCTTCTTATTTACATGTCAATTACTTTACTTACAATGGGAGCTCTTCCGCAAGATGCTTTAAAAGAGTCTCAAAAACCATTAGTAGACGCATTAAATTTAGCAATTGGAAATAAAGGTGCATATATAATGGCTTTACTCGCTCTTATATCTTTATTTGGATCTACAGTTGGCTGGATTGTTGTTAGTTCAGAAGTACCTTACCAGGCAGCAAAAAATGGACTTTTCCCTAAGTTTTTCGGGAAAACAAATAAAAAAGGTAGTCCTTCAAAATCACTATTGATTACAAATGTAATGACGCAAATTTTCTTATTTTCAACGATTTCTGGTACTGTTTCAGAAGCGTATAGTTTCGCTATCGTCGTAGCAACATTAGCCTATTTAATCCCATACCTTGTTTCTACCTTGTACCAATTAAAATTAGTTATTACAGGAGAAACGTATGATATACTGCCAGGATCTCGAGTAAAAGATGGAATCATTACGACATTAGCGTTGATATACTCCATTTGGGTTATCAAAACGGGAACTGCTGATTTAAAAACATTCTTCTTAGGAATTGGATTGTTCGTATTAGGTCTTATTCTTTATCCAGTACTAATGAAAGACTCACAAAAAACGGATTAAATAAAGAGAAGCTGCTGGCTTCTCTTTTTTATTAAAAATCTGTAATTAACTGTTCTTTTAGCTCTCCTACAGATAAAGGTTTCGCATAATAAAATCCCTGTACATAATCACAGCTCATTGATTGTAACAAACTCTCTTGCTCTACTGTTTCTACTCCTTCAGCAACTACTGCTAAATTTAAACTATGAGCAATTTCAATAACGGATTTTACAATCGTTCGTTCTGGTTGTGCGTGATCATAATGAAATTCACGAATAAAATTACGATCAATTTTTACAATATCCAGTGGTAGTTGTTTTAAATAATATAAGGAAGAATAGCCAGTCCCGAAATCATCCAAAGCAATTAAAACACCCATATTTCTTAATTCTTGTAATGTAGCAATAATATAATCAAAATGACGGACTGCAATGCTTTCCGTTATTTCTAATATTAAACGGTTCGGAGGAAAGCCAGTTCTCTTTAAAATGCTACGTACTGATAAAATAAAACGTTTCTGCATTAATTGTTGTATAGATAAATTCACAGATAACTTTAGTCCTTCTTGATAATTCGGCAATGTTTTAAACAAGCGACATGATTTTTCTAATACCCAGTCTCCTAGTTTTATAATAAGTCCAGACTCTTCAGCTACAGGGATAAATTCGCTTGGTGAAATAGGTCCGTCTTCTGTCATACAACGTACTAGAGCTTCTATACCAGAATATCTCTTCGTTTTCAAATCAATAATAGGCTGCAATGCTACATCTAACTCTTCATCACGAATTGCCTTTTGCAAAGCAAACTCAACTTTCATTCTACGATTTATTTTCGCGCGTAGCTCATCTGTAAAGAAACACGCAGCGTTTCTCCCCTGTTCTTTTGCACTATACATAGCTAAGTCAGAGTTTTTCAATAACGTTTCCACATCTTGTCCGTCTTGTGGATAAGAACAAAGTCCTAGACTAGCTGAAATGTATACTTCATGGCCTTCCAGCATAAATGGTGCCTGAAAACATGACAATACAGATGTCGCTAACTGACTCATATCATCTTGTCTATGATTTTTTGTTAACAGCACAAATTCGTCGCCACCTAGCCTAGCCAGAACATCTTTCTCTCCTAGTACATAATGCAACCTTGAAGCAACTTCACTTAAAAGTAAATCCCCTATCATATGACCTAATGTATCATTTACTAATTTAAAACGGTCCAAATCAAAGTAAATCATACCAAATTCTTTTTTATCTGCAATCAATTCGTTAACGGTCGTTATTAATTGTAAACGGTTAGGCAAACTCGTTAAAGCATCATGATAGGCAAGTTCCCTATAACGACTTTCACTTAGCCGCAATCTATGTTCCGCTTCTTTTCTACTACTAATATCATTTCGAATTGCGATAAATTGGTATGGCTCTCCTTTTTCATTTAAAAATGGAACAATTGTTGTTTTGACCCAATAATATGTACCATCTTTTGCTCGATTCCGAATCTCACCTGTCCATACTTTCCCATTCAAAATACGTTTCCATAAATCTTGAAAAAAGGTTTTTGGATGATGTCCTGAATTTAAAATACGGTGATCTTTTCCAATTAATTCTTCTCTTTTGTATTTAGAGATTTCACAAAATTTATCATTTACATATGTAATAAGACCTTTTCGATCTGTAATTGCAACAATTGAAGACTCATCTAATGCTAACTTTAAATCTCGCAATGAAGAGTCATATAATGCATGACCTCTCTGTTCTAGCATGCGCATCTCTCCTTGCTTCTATCTGACTAAAACACAACCTGTTTCTCTTCATAGAAATAGAGATATTTCATTTTCTAATACTAGCCCATTACATAAATTATCTTTTTGAATAGACCGATTAAAATAACATAATATTATTTGTAATAAAAAGCAATATTATACCGTTCTAATTATAAATAGTAGCTTCTCATCTCCCTAATTATTTCGCGCCTTATTATACTGCAATCCCTTTAAGTGTCTCTATGCAAGCCTTATTTCCAACTAATACCACTCACATCTGATCTCTTTGTTTTTAATAACGAAATAGAAATTAGAGCATACTACATAACTATTCACGAATAATAATATAAAACTCTACATCAATGTATATGTTTTTGAATTACAATAACAAAATATTAACATATTTTTACCTTAATTTTGGAAGTATTTTATAAATAAATACCGTATTAAACTAAAAAAGAGGATAGCCTCTTTTTTAGTTTAATACGAATATGGTATTTGCTGATAACCTGGGTATGGCATTGGATACGTTACAGGGTATGGTGATGGATAAGCTACTGGATATGGAGCGGGATAATACCCTCCACTTGTTGCACCTGTTAATGCACCAGCTGTCAGTCCGCCTAACACTCCTCCTGCAAAGCTTCCAGGGAAAAATCCGCCTCCCCATGAACTACCCCACCACCCCAGCCCCATCCGCCTCCGTGATGATGATGGTGATCATAGTGATTGTGTCCTCCATGGTGATGATGTCCACCGTTATGATTGTGCCCACCATGATTGTGTCCTCCATGATGATTTCGATAATACAATCCATTATTTTCTATATAATTCATGTTTCTCCGCTCCTTTTCGATTTTTTCATTTTCATATGCGTTAAGAGTGGGATAAAAAATGGGATAGTACACTGTATGTAGGACAAATGCGGAAAGTATAGGTGAAATGTCTATATTTTGTAAAAAAAGCAAAACACCTTATAATAAAGATGTCATATTACATCTTCTATTTAAGAAGTCTATATTGAAAAAAGATTAGGGGAATTATATAGAAATGAAGAAGCCTATCGTTCAATTACTATTAATATTTACAATTGTATCTATCGTTCTGTTCCTATTAAATACATCGTATATCTCGTTATATACATTTGTCGGTGCTCTATGGTCCATCACAATCGTAGGAATTTCATTCGTTATTTTTATAGAAAATAGATCTCCACAAAGTACATTAGCATGGTTTTTAGTATTAGCACTTCTTCCTATTATAGGTGTGCTTTTATACGCTATTTTCGGACGCAGCCGCTGGAGAAGAAAAAAACATCTCCATCGTTCAGAAGAACAAAGAAAATTATTCCGTGAAATATTAGAAGGAAGAAGACTAGAGTTATTACTCACAGTCCCACTAAATGAACGTTCCATACATTTAACAGAAGTCATACAAAAATTTGGAGGCGGTCCTGCCGCAGATAGAACAACTACAAAACTTTTAACAAACGGAGATCAAACATTTTCAGAAATTTTGCGAGCTATAGAGCAAGCAAAACATCATATACATATTCAATACTACATTTATAAATCTGATGAAATTGGTACAAAAGTTCGAGATGCTTTAATACAAAAAGCAAAAGATGGTGTTATTGTACGCTTCCTTTATGATGGCCTTGGAAGTAATACGTTAAGAAGACGATTTTTACAACCTATGAAAGAAGCTGGGATTGAAATTGTAGAATTTGACCCTATTTTTTCAGCTTGGTTACTTGAAACTGTCAATTATCGTAACCATCGAAAAATTGTTATTGTAGATGGCGAAATTGGTTTTACCGGAGGACTCAATGTCGGTGATGAATATCTTGGCCGTTCAAAGAAATTTCCTGTTTGGCGTGATAGTCATTTAAAAATAGAAGGAAAAGCATTATATAAATTACAAGCAATCTTTCTAGAAGACTGGCTCTATGCCTCTAGTGGTTTAAATACTTATTCCTGGGATCAATTCATGAATAGACAATACTTCCCAGGTAAAGAGATTTCAAATGCAGAAGGTGCTGTTCAAATCGTAGCAAGCGGACCAAGCTCCGATGATAAAAGTATTCGTAATACATTATTAGCTGTTATGGGCTCTGCAAAAAAATCCATTTGGATCGCTACACCCTACTTTATTCCAGATCAAGAAACTTTAACATTATTACGCTTAAGTGCAATTGCCGGAATAGATGTACGGATTTTATATCCAGGTAAAAGTGATAGCATCATTAGTGATCAAGCATCTCAATCCTATTTCACTCCGCTTTTAAAAGCTGGTGCTTCTATTTACAGTTATAAAGATGGTTTTATGCATGCAAAAATTGTACTCGTTGATGATACAATTGCAACTATTGGAACAGCGAACATGGATGTACGTAGCTTTAAATTGAATTACGAAATTATTAGCGTACTTTATGAATCAAAAACAGTTCACGATATTAAACGTGATTTTGAAGAAGATTTTAAACATTCGACTGAAATTAAATGGAACTCTTTCCAAAAAAGAAGTATAAAAAAACGCATATTGGAGTCTTTCATGAGGCTCATTTCTCCTTTACTGTAGGCAATCAACTTCATCTTGATTGCTTTTTCTTTTCCCTTTATCCTCCTTCCTTTTCTTTGCATACCATATTAAAACAAGTTATCATAAGATGTATTACTTTATGAAAATAATGTTAGGTGGGAAATACATGTTAGAACAATTTCATATACATGCTGATTTAAAACAACAGCTTTCTACGATTCATGAAAAGAATAAACAAGAAGCTGGTGAAAATGCACATTTAATCGGAACGAAAATATATAAAGCTTCTGATAATAGCATTATTGAAGATGCAATTACAGCACTTCTTCTTGGCAAGAACATTCTATTAAAAGGACCGACTGGTAGTGGTAAAACAGTACTAGCGGAAACTCTTTCTTCTTTATTCCAAAAACCAATGCATAGCATTAACTGCTCTGTCGACTTAGATGTAGAGGGTATTTTAGGATACAACACACTACAAACGAAAGATGGTGCATCTGAAGTTTCATTCGTTAACGGTCCTCTTATGAAAGCAATGAAGAACGGTCACTTCCTATATATTGACGAAATCAATATGGCAAAACCTGAAACTTTACCGCTACTTCACGGCGCATTAGATTACCGTAAAATGATCACAAACCCATTTACACAAGAGGTCGTATACGGTGATGACGAATACCGTGTAATTGCTGCGATTAACGAAGGTTACGTTGGAACAAGTGAACTAAATGAAGCGTTAAAAAACCGTTTCGTTATTATTGAAGTTCCTTACATTCAAGGTGACACATTAAAAGAACTATTATTAGCAGAATCAAAATTAAATGATGTTGCAACAATTGAAAAGTTTGTTGCCTTTGCAAGCGACCTTATGCCTTTAGCTCGCGATGGACGTGTAAGTGAAGAAGCAGCAAGTATTCGTGGCATTATCGACGCATGTGATTTAGGTGTATATATTCCTGTTATGCGAGCGATTGAACGAAGCATAATTGCAAAACTTAGTGATGAAACAGAACAAATGACTGTCCGTGAATTAGCAGAAAGTTATTTCTTTGAGGGATAATTTATGAGACAAATTTTTAGTGACAAAAAAATTGATGCGTCGCTGTTTCTACAAATGGAAAACTTAATGTATGCCCTTCTAAAAGAAGACGATGCCTATCTTGAATATGGCTATAAAGCATACTACGACGAAATTGAAAAGAAAGTTGTCATTAGTCACTTTTGGGATGATCGAAAAGAAGAAGATACAGTAATCGGATTAAAAAGCGAAGTGTTCTTAAAAGCACTTGGTAATAAACATTACTCGGACATGACTTTAATTCGTTCTTATGCGATTGAATTGCAAGAATCGCCCCTAAAAAAGTTTTTAACACAATTATTTGTTCTATTAGAAGATTTACGCGTTGAGGAAATCGTAAAGAACTTACGTCCTGGCACGAAGCATGTTTTTAAACGTCGAAAAGAAATGTACCGCAACTATTTCGGCTCTCAAAATGAAATAAACCGCGTTCGTAATTATCACGGCGATCGTCTATTTTGCCTATGCTATCTTTCATTAACGAGTGATAAATATGAAATGTTTAATAATGAATATTTTGAGCAAATTGAAGCGATTTTACATGAAACATTCCAAGCACGTAATACAGAAGATATTATGTATATCGTTGAGAAAATTCGCTATCGCTTAGAGGCGCTTCTTGAAAGTGATATGCTTAACAACTATTTCGGACATGCCCCACTTTACTTATCTGTCCTTGCAGACGAAAAGAACTGTCGCGTCGAAGATTTAGCAAATGATGATACGCAGCTTATAGATGACGATGAAAATAAAAACAAAATGGATGAAAGTTTCTCCACATGGCATCGTGAAAATAAAAATAACGAAAACGAGAACTTTTTACGCTTTGAATTAGAAAGCGGAACAAAAACAAACATGATGGGCGATACTGCTCGTGAATCAGAAGATGGCGACCAAGCACTTGGTTCTGTACAAGGTACTTCACAAAAAAGTACACAATCCAACTTTGATGGCGCTGATACAGAAGAAGCAAGGGCTTCACACGCTTCTAGCCAGCACGACGGTGCATACGGTAAGTATAATGTAGGTGCTTCTCATACATTTAAAGAAGCTCGCAAACCAAACTCAGATGAGAAAAAAGATTACCAAGCTATCAAATCAGTCGTTAATAAAGATGTAAAAGAATTAAAGAAAATTATCGAAAAAACGATTGAAAATAAAACGAATGCAAATAGTGATAAATATTACGGAAGACTTCGTAAGAAATTCCTTCGTATTTATACTGAAAAGCAGCCTCGCATGTTTTATAAAAAAGGGCAAGAATCACAAGAGCTCGACGTTGCATTCCAACTGTTAGTTGACTGTTCTGGTTCTATGTATAACAAAATGGAAGAAACGAAGAAGAGTGTTGTACTATTCCATGAAGCTTTAAAATCTTTAAAAATCCCGCACGCTATTAGCGGATTTTGGGAAGATGCCTCTAGCGCTAAACCTGAAGATAAGCCGAACGTTATCCATGAAGTTGTAAATTATAAAAACTCAACGTTACCAAACGTTGGTCCAGAAATTATGCAACTTCGTGAAGAAGAAGATAACCGCGACGGATATATTATTCGTATCGTTTCTGAAAAGCTTGCCAAAAGACCTGAGAAACATAAATTCTTACTAGTCTTCACAGACGGTGAGCCTTCTGCGCTAGACTATCAACAAGACGGAATTTTAGATACGCATGAAGCTGTTAAACTCGCGCGTAAAAGTGGTATGGAAGTAATCGGTATCTTCATCGAAGAAGGCGAAGCGAAAGAAGCAACTTATCAATTGATGAAAAACATTTATAACCATCACTTCTTAGTTGCAAATCACGCTGAAGATTTACGACTGAAGATTAAACCATTACTAAAAAAATTATTACTGAAGACGATTGAATAGAAAATAGGAGCCTTGTGGCTCCTGTTTTTTCGTTCAATTACTTTGTTTCTGGTTGAAACTTGTATGGAATGGCTATTTCTAACAAATATTCAAATCCTCCGTCATAGTATGGGAAGCGCTCATTCGCAATTGTTCGATCCATCCACTCTACTGCAGAAATTTCACCTTCATCTTCCGCAATAAGTTCACCTTTTTCTACATTCGCTCGGAATGTAAAAAATAGCGCATGATTCCCTGATTCTTCAAAGAATTTTTCATTGATCGCAACAAGTCCACCTAACGTAGCAGTTAAACCTGTCTCTTCTTTCACTTCTCTTATTAGTGCTTCCTCTAATATTTCACCTTTTTCCACAGCCCCGCCTGGCAATGACCAAACGTTTTGTTCTACATTATGTACCATTAATATTTTATCTGTTTCTTCGTCATGTATTAGTGCATATACGACATCAACTCTTTGCATAAGACTTCTCTCCTTCCAAAAATGAGGAAGAGCCGATTCCTAAAAATCGACTCTTCCTATTAATTCATCACTAACTCAGCTGTGAGCTTTTTTTTTAACTTAGCCAGCATGTCAGTTGTCATTTTGTCTAAATCGTATTCTGCTTTAAAGCCCCACTCTTTCATTGCTGCTGTTGCATCAATAGAGTTTGGCCAGCTATCAGCGATTGTTTGACGAGCTGGATCTACTGCATAATCCATTGTAAACGTCGGAATGTTTTTACGAATTGACGCTGCAATTTGCTCTGGCTCGAAGCTCATTGCTGTAATGTTAAATGCATTTCTATGCACTAGCTTACTTGGATCAGCTTCCATTAATGAAATGATCGCTTGTAAAGCATCAGGCATATACATCATGTCCATGTACGTTCCTTCAGCAATGTATGAGGTGTATGCACCTTTTTTAATCGCCTCATAATAAATTTCAACTGCATAATCAGTTGTTCCGCCTCCTGGAGGAGCTACGTAAGAAATTAAACCTGGGAAACGGACACCGCGCGTATCTACGCCAAATTTTTGATGATAATAATCACACAGTAATTCTCCTGCTACTTTGTTTACCCCATACATCGTAGTAGGACGCTGAATTGTATCTTGCGGTGTATTATCTTTTGGCGTCGATGGACCGAATGCACCGATAGAACTTGGCGTGAAGAACTTACAGTTTAATTCACGAGCTGCTTCTAGAGCATTTACAAGTCCACCCATATTTAAATTCCATGCAAATAACGGATTTTTTTCTGCTGTTGCTGAAAGTAAAGCTGCTAAATGAATAATTGTATCTACTTCATTACGCTTTGCGATATCATGTAGTTTTTGTCCCTCTGTTACATCTAACGTTTCAAATGGACCAGACGTTACTACTTCACTATCTGTTTCACGAATATCTGTTGCAATAACATTTGATGCGCCGTATACATCACGAAGTTTCATTACTAGTTCAGAACCAATTTGCCCTAAAGAACCGGTTACTAGAATTTTTTTCATTTTCCCCACTCCTCATTTGCAAGCTATTCAAAAGATGTCGTTACTTAAATGATGCCCATTTCTTTTCCTACTTTTTCATACTTAAGAATTGCTTCATCTAACATTTCTTTCGTATGAGCTGCTGTAGGCATATTACGAACGCGCCCTGTTCCTTTTGCTACAGTTGGGAACACGATAGATTTTGCGTATACACCTTCTTCATTTAGACGTTTACTAAATTCTTGTGTTAATACTTCGTCCCCAATGATACAAGGTGTAATTGGCGTTTCACTTTCCCCAATGTTAAAGCCAAGTTCTTTTAATCCTTGTTTCAAGTAGCGTCCATTTTCCCATAAACGATCGTGTAACTCTGTGCTTTCCATTAAGATTTCAATTGATCTCATGCAAGCTGCTGCATCAGCTGGTGTTAATGCTGTAGAGAATAGGAATGGACGTGAACGAACTTTTAACCAGTCAATTAAGTTTTGTTTCCCTGCTACATACCCACCAATTACCCCAATTGCTTTTGATAATGTACCAATTTGGAAATCAACTTTATCAGAAAGACCGAAGTGCTTTACAGTTCCTGCACCTTTTCCAAGTACACCTGAACCGTGTGCATCATCTACGTATGTCATTAAATCTAACTCTTCTGCAATCTCAACAATTTCTGGTAGTTTTGCAACATCTCCATCCATCGAAAAGACACCATCTGTAATTACCATTAATTTATTGTAAAGACCTGATTCTTTCGCCGCGATTGCTTTTTGGCGTAAATCTTCCATATCAGAATGTTTATAAACAATAATTTTTGCTTTTGATAAACGACTACCGTCAATAATAGATGCATGATTTAATTCGTCTGAAAGAATCGCATCATTTTTATCCATAACAGCTGAAATCGCTGCCATATTACAGTTAAATCCTGATTGATAAGCAATTGCTGCTTCTGTATGTTTAAACTTTGCAATTGTTTCTTCTAAATTAATATGCAAATCTAAAGTACCGTTAATTGTACGAACAGCCCCTGCTCCAACACCGTACTTATGAATAGCACCAATTGCTGCTTCTTGCAAACGGCTATCTGTTGCTAATCCAAGATAGTTGTTTGAAGATAAGTTAATATATTCTTTTCCGCCAATTGTAATGATTGGTCCATTTGAACTCTCAAGCGGATCAATTACGTTATAAAGCCCCTTTGATTTTAAATCCTCTAAATTTTCTTCTAAAAATTTCGCAAGTGTTTTACTAGACATCGTGAAGCCTCCCATCGTTCATGTAAGCGGATTATTGTCTTAATAGTTCTAATAATCCCTCTACTAGCTTAACACGTTTTCAGAATTTATTATAGAAAAATAGTTTAAAGTAACCGCTTACAATTTTAGATTATATATGATTCATTACAATAAATCTATCATTTACTTTTCATATTTGATAGAATTAAAAAAATATTTCCGGAGGTTTCAAACATGGCATTTACAGAATCTGATGTATACAATAACACAGCATTTTTCGAACAATATATGAAACGAAGATACCGAGAAAATAGCCCAAATGAATCCATTGAAAAACCAGTATTCATTCAGCTCATTGGTCATGTACGAGGAAAACAAATTCTCGATTTAGGCTGTGGTGATGCTAAGTTTGGCGCGGAATTATTAGAAAAGGGTTGCTACTCTTACACCGGCATTGAAGGCTCCGAACTTATGTATGAAAAAGCTAAAAAACAACTAGAAAATAAAAATGGATCTGTTCATTTTTTAAACCTCAAAGATTATACCTACCCCTCTTCCACTTTTGATTTAGTAACATCTAGACTCGCCTTACATTATATTGAACATCTTGATACCATTTTTCAAAATGTATTTCAAACTTTAAAAACAAATGGCACCTTTACCTTTAGCGTTCAACATCCCGTTATTACTTCTTCATTTGAAAGCTTACAAACGAGTGGTAAAAGAACGAGTTGGCTCGTCGATGATTACTTTAAACTAGGCAAACGGGTTGAACCATGGATTGACCAAGAAGTTATTAAATATCATCGTACAACGGAAGATTATTTCACATTATTACAGCAAGCCGGATTTACCATTACATCATTAAAAGAAGCTACACCAAATCCAACCTATTTTCAAGATGAAGAAGAGTATAAACGTCGCTTACGTATTCCTCTCTTCCTCTTATTTTCTTGTACCAAATAAAAAAAACGATGAATCACTCATCGTTTTTTATCTCATTGCCTGAGCAACTTCTTTAACTACACGTCTTCCTCTTCCGTGCGGGATACAAAGTGGTGTTCCAAACAACGGATCCGTACTAATTTGGCACTCCATTCGGAATACATCACGTACTAGTTTCTCATCTACCACTTCTTCAGGTTTACCTTGTGCATATATTTGTTTATCTTGAATGGCTACAATGTTATCTGCATAGCGGCATGCTAAATTTAGATCATGTAATACCATAACAATTGTTCTTTGTTCTATTTCATTTAATTCGAATAATAAATCTAGCACTTCAATTTGGTGAGTCATATCTAAATATGTAGTAGGCTCATCCAGTAAAATAATATCTGTATCTTGTGCAAGTGTCATTGCGATCCAAGCACGTTGACGTTGTCCACCTGAAAGGGCATGCACATCACGCTCAGCAAATTCTGTCATACCTGTTGCTGCAAGTGCCTTCTGTACCATTTCCTCGTCTTTTTCTGACCATTGCTTCAGCCATGTTTGATATGGATAACGCCCTTGCTTTACAAGTTGTAATACTGTAAGTCCTTCTGGTGCTTGTGGTCCTTGCGGTAAAATCGCCATTTGACGAGCAATTTGCTTCGTTTGCATACTTTGAATTGCTTGATTATCTAACAAAATATCACCATTTGTTGGCTTTAATAATCTGGCTAGTGAACGTAATAAAGTTGATTTCCCGCAACCGTTAGAACCAATAAAAATTGTAATTTCTCCATTTGGAATTTCTAAGTTCAGCTCATCAATAATAATTGTTTCACCATAAGACAACGTCAAGCGTTTCGTCTCCAATGCTTTTTGCATATTCATCTCCCTTTATGAATTCCGACTTTTATAAAGTAAATAAATAAAATAAGGTGCACCAATTGCTGATGTAAATACCCCTGCTGGAATTTCAAGTGGTGTGAAAATTGTACGCCCTATTAAATCTGCAGCAAGTACTAGAATTGCACCGACAATAGCTGCAACTGGGAGCAATGCACCGTATAAAGAACCAACTAATCTTCGTGAAATATGTGGTGCCATTAAACCGACAAATCCAATCCCTCCGGCAAAAGCTACCGCACCACCAATTAAAGCTGTACTAAGTAATAACATAAATACACGCGACTTTGTTAAAGGAACCCCAAGTCCTACCGCTATATCATCCCCTAGCTCTTGTGCATTTAAATGCCTAGCTGCGATAAATGATATTACTGTTAAAATGAGAACCCAAGGTGCAAGTACCATAACATTTTGCCAAGAAGAGCCGTAAACGGTACCCGTAATCCATACATTCGCTTGGCTCGCTTGATAAATTGGTGCTAACAACATAAATAATGTTGTTGCCGCCTTCGTTAATGCCCAAAATCCAACACCAATTAAAACGAGACTAATTGGTGATAATCCATCATTTTTCCATGCAAATAAGTATACAAAAACCGCTACAATCGTTGCGCCTACAAAAGCTGCGAGCGGCATATAATGAATACTTACCGTTAGTGCATTATTTTTATCACTAAATAGCGCTAAAAATAATACAACTGCGACACTTGCCCCGCCCGTAATCCCGATGATATCAGGAGAAGCAAGTGGATTTCGAACGAGCCCTTGTAAAATACAGCCCGCTACTGCAAGCGCAATTCCTACGAGGATAGCAATTAAAATACGTGGCATACGAAACTTATTCACAACCATATTTGACATCGCATCGCCATTTCCAGTAATTGCTTGCCATACGTCATAAGGAGCAATTTTCATGTCTCCCATACCTGCGCTCGCAAAGAATAATCCTATTAAAACAACTAGTAAAC
Source organism: Bacillus sp. BR3(2024) (assembly GCF_039134555.1). Classification (NCBI taxonomy): domain Bacteria; kingdom Bacillati; phylum Bacillota; class Bacilli; order Caryophanales; family Bacillaceae; genus Bacillus; species Bacillus sp. BR3(2024). Next base: position 625,745 of record NZ_CP152433.1, on the reverse strand, counting down.
TTAACAAGACGAGACAAGCTCGTTTATACATTAAAAACGAGAGCTCACCTTTTCCTATACGAAACGGAATATATTTCTTCATTTGCTAAGCCCTCTCTTACGTGCAATATAAATAAAGAATGGAGCTCCAATAAATGCTGTCATAACTCCTACTGGTACTTCTTGTGGCATAATGACATATCTTGCTGCTATATCAGCCAATATTAGTAGTATTGCACCTAACAATCCGCTATAAGGTACTCTCCATCTGTGGTCAACTCCAACAAGAAATCTCGCAAAATGCGGAGTAATAATTCCAATAAATCCAATTGGGCCAGCAACCGCAACTGAACCACCAGACAATAGTACAATAATAAGTAACACGAATGATTTCATTAAAATTGTTCGTTGTCCAAGTCCTTTCGCGACGTCTTCTCCCATCATCAATGTATTTACTTTCCCTGCCATCATAAGAGATGCAATCCATCCTATTAATAAATATGGGAATACAGATTGTAAAATTTCTAACTTTCTCCCTTGCACAGATCCAGCAAGCCAAAATAATACCTCTTCAAGTGCTTTTTCATTTAACACAAGTAATCCTTGTGTTAATGATGAAAATAATGCACTAATTGCGACCCCTGCTAACGTTAACTTAAGAGGAGTAGTCCCTTCTTTTCCTAAAGAACTAGAAGCAAATACAAGTACAGCTGCAACCGCCGCTCCTAAAAAGGCAATCCATGTGAAAGCTGATAATGATGTTACTGAAAAGATTACAATTGCTACAACTATAAAGAACGCAGCACCTGAATTTAATCCAATAAAATCTGGAGAAGCAAGTGGATTCTTAGTTAAAGTTTGCATAAGACAACCAGCAATGGCTAAACTAGCACCAACACTAGCTGCAATTAACGCCCTAGGCAGACGTACATTTTGAATAATAATATGTTCATTGGAACCGTTAAAATGGAAAAAAGCATCCAATGCTAGTTTCCAACTCGTATTTGTATATCCGAAAATAATACTTCCCCAAATACAAATAACGACTGCAATGATTCCAACAAATAATCCAATCCATTTTGCTCGATTTGTTTTTAATAACATGCAGCGTTTCCCCTTCAATGTATAATGATACGTTGTTAGTGTATTTCAACTTAATTCTCATTGTCAACGGAAATGAGAATTATTTTCACCCATATGTATTGACAATCAAAAGATAAAAGCTTAATATCATGCTTGCTATTGAAAAATATTCTCAACATGTAGGGGGTACATAATGAATTTCATGCGGAAGAAATCGTTTACAGTATTTGTATTTTTACTAGCATTTTCAATGCTTTTAAGCGCTTGTGGAAAATCAAATAACAAAGAAGAATCTACAAAAGAAGATAATAAAAAAGAAGTGGTTACTGTAGAACATGCAATGGGTAAAACAGAAGTTCCTGCTAATCCAAAACGTGTAGTTATCTTAACAAATGAAGGAACTGAAGCTTTACTTGAGTTAGGTGTGAAACCAGTTGGTGCTGTAAAGTCTTGGACTGGTGACCCTTGGTATCCACATATTAAGGATAAAATGAAAGATGTAAAAGTTGTTGGTGATGAAGGACAAGTTAACGTTGAAACAATCGCTTCTTTAAAACCAGACTTAATTATCGGTAACAAAATGCGCCACGAAAAAGTGTACGAACAATTAAAAGCAATTGCACCTACTGTGTTCTCAGAAACATTACGTGGTGAATGGAAAGATAACTTCAAATTTTATGCAAAAGCATTAAATAAAGAAAAAGAAGGTCAAAAAGTTGTAGCTGATTACGAATCACGTATGAAAGATTTAAAAGGCAAACTTGGCGATAAAGTAAATCAAGAAATCTCTATGGTTCGTTTCATGCCTGGTGATGTTCGTATTTATCATGGCGATACATTCTCTGGTGTTATTTTAAAAGAACTTGGATTTAAACGTCCTGGAGATCAAAACAAAGATGATTTTGCAGAGCGTAACGTATCTAAAGAGCGTATTTCTGCTATGGATGGTGACGTATTATTCTACTTCACATTCGATAAAGGAAATGAGAAAAAAGGATCTGAACTAGAAAAAGAATATATAAACGATCCTCTATTTAAAAATTTAAATGCTGTAAAGAATGGTAAAGCATACAAAGTCGACGATGTTATTTGGAATACAGCTGGCGGTGTAATTGCTGCTAACCTATTACTAGATGACATCGAAAAGCGCTTTGTTAAATAATACACCTCTAGCCAGCACCCTCCTATGGTGCTGGCTATTTTCTATTTCACTGAAGTGTCACATTATTTCATTTTGTATTTTTATTCCCAATATGTTATATTATAAAAGTAAATAGAATATATTTTCTCTATATCAGAATAAATATTTTATTCTAAATTTTCTGATTAATCACTATTTTATTTTCTTTTAGAATTCAATTATTACATTTGAAAGCGCTTATCATCTCGTTTTCAGGGCAAAATACAGTAACGGTTGAAGAAAAATAGAATTTTTTTAGAAATTTTCTTTCTATTTCCATATAATTCTATTGACTTCTAAATATTTTGTAAATTAAAATGATTACATAAATATCCGTTATACAGGATTAGGGGGAAACAAAAATGGATGCAGCTTTAAAATTAGACAAAGCTGGAGAGCAACAATCACCAAAAAAACATCCACCAGGGTTGTACTTGTTGTTCTTAACAGAAATGTGGGAAAGATTTAGTTATTATGGAATGCGCGGCCTTTTAGTTCTTTATTTAACGACTGCTGCGGTTAGTGGCGGGTTAGGATTTGATAAGGCGTTTGCAGTGCAATTATATGGTACTTTTACAGCGGCAGTATATTTCATGCCAATTATAGGTGGATGGCTAACAGATCATTATATTACAAGACGTCATGCCATTACTCTCGGCGGAATTATTATGGCAATCGGCAACTTTGTACTATTCTCAATGAATACAAAAACAGGACTATTTCTAGGATTAATACTATTAGTTATTGGTAATGGGTTCTTTAAACCAAATATTTCTACACTGTTAGGTGAATTGTATGGTGAAAATGATTCGCGTCGTGACAGTGCATTTACTATCTTCTATATGGGTATTAACGTAGGTGCTTTCTTCGCTCCACTTATTTGTGGATTTTTAGCAGAAGATTTCTTTAAAACAAGCGTTGATGGCGTTATGGTTATGGGATATAAATACGGATTCTTAGCAGCTTGTATCGGTATGATTATTGGACAAATTGTTTTCAACTTATTAGCTCCTCGCTACCTTGGTACAGCAGGAACAACAATTGTTGGTAAAAAAACAAAAAATCAACCTGCAATCGAAAAGAAACCTTTAACAAAACAAGAAAAAAATCGCACTTGGGCAATTGTAATTTTAACTTGTTTCGTAGTATTCTTCTGGGCAGGCTTTGAACAAGCTGGTAGTTCTTTAACACTTTATACAGATAAATTTGTTGATCGTACAATTTTTGGATGGGAAGTTCCAACATCTTGGTTCCAATCCGTTAATCCAGCGTTCATCGTACTCCTTGCACCATTCGTATCTATGCTATGGTTAAAACTTTCTAAATCAAAGCGTGGCGATTTAAAAATACCAACAAAAATGGCATTTGGTATGATTTTACTAGGTATAGGTTACCTGGTTTTAACATTAGCGGTTCTAAAAACCGGAAGTAGTGAAGCTGATATAACTGTTAAAGCAAACTTATTATTCATCGTTATCACTTATATGTTCCATACAATTGGAGAACTATTCTTATCACCAATCGGTCTATCAATGGTAAGTGCAATTGCACCTGTTAAATTAGCATCATTACTAATGGGTGTATGGTTAGCTGGTTCAGGTATGGCTAACTGGTTAGCTGGTAAACTTGCTTCCTTTACACAATCATTAGGATACCTTGAAGTATTTGCAAGTATTGGCATTATCGTTATCGTCTTAGGACTTGTACTCCTTCTCTTCTCTAAAAAAGTTGCGAGTATGATGGAATAATACAAAAAAAGACGCTTCTAAAATCAGAAGCGTCTTTTCTATTACTTCTCCTCTAAAGCTGTCACGTCCACATGAACGCTCTCACCAGGATTAGATACATCATACACTTGAGCACTCCCCTTCTGCTCATCACAGCTCTCAATCCATACTGGTACGCCCTCATATGTAACGTCAATTCTACTTGAAGAAGATAAAATTTGTTTCACACGTTTCACATCCATACTACTATCCCTCCTTTTGCTTACTACACTCCTTTCTATTTTTTCTTTTCCTTTTAGAATATATTCCGTAAGGCAGCATGTTGATTGATAGTCATTTCTTCCTCACATGCTAATATTTACTCTCTCGCTACCTTTCTGACAAATAAAAAAAGACGTATATTCCATACGTCTTTTTCCATAATATTCAAATTTTAAGAAAATAATGTTTTTACTACCGCACTTACTTTATCATTATGGATTTGATAATACACTTCTAATCCTCGTCTTTCAAAGCGCACTACTTTATTTTGCTTTAACTTCGTTAAATGTTGTGAAACCGTTGATTGCGGAATTTCTAATACTTCCTGTAGTTGTGTTACATTACATGTTCCTCTTTGCATAAGTTCCATTACTAGACGTAGACGAAGTGGGTGAGCTAACGCTCTTAACATTTGTACATCTTCTTCTGAAATACGACATTCGAATTGATTTTGGCTCATAAAGTTCCCCTCATTTTCGTTTTTATTTGCGTTTTTATGTTCTTTTTATTTATTTATATATCTGTTCTTATATTTCCTGTTACGACATAACTTTATCAACCTATAAAGCCGAAAAATTTTTCCATCTTTATCAGCAAAAATTCAGGAAAAAATCCTTGCTGATTTTGAATATTATACTATATGATATAACGAAAAAGCAAAATAATGGCCTACGAATACTTTGCTTGCAAACGTTGTTTTATCAAGCTTTTTGTTATATTTTCACCTCATTGAAACGCACAGTAACGGTATTGTAAAATACCGTCTATAATTGATAACCTATCGTAATGTAGTTGAACTATAATTAACCTTTTTGTTACGCTAAAAGGAATTTTCAGTAAAAAGAGATGATGTGATATTAAAAATTTGTTTCTAATTTTTTATTCGTATTGCAAGCGGTTGGACTGTTGTGCAAAACTTCCTATTTAAATCCACTCACCAATCCTCCCTCACACTAGATCAAATAGGACAGATAGGTGCATATATTAAACTTTATACTCGATATAAAAGACGGCATCTAGTATACACTTATAGGAAACACGCCATCTGAATAAGCAAAATAATATGCAAATAGTTTATACAGCACACTTAAATTCATTTGAGTGTGTTTTTTGTCTACTTTATGAACAAAGCTTTTCTTTTAACACTATTATGGAATAATTATACTTTTTTACGTTGACAATAGTGTTGAAGGAGAATATACTAAGCATGTAAGTTGATTGTGAATAATTTCACAAATAATGTGAATTTCTTCACATATAATAGATAGGAGTTGTCATTATTATGAGTACTTGGACACAAATTTATGACCCATTAAACAATATTTGGTTATCTGCACTAATCGCAGCACTTCCAATCTTTTGTTTCATCATTTGTTTAATGGGATTCAAAATGAAAAGTTACATGGCTGGTCTTTATAGTGTGATTGTCGCTATTATCCTTGCAATATTTGTTTATAAAATGCCAGCAACAGTAGCTGTAGCATCTGCTGGATTCGGTGTTTTATCTGGATTTTATCCAATTTGTACTATCGTTATCGCCGCAATTTTCCTTTACAAATTAACTGTTAAAACAGAGCAATTCAATATTATTCGCGATAGTATTTCAAGCATTACAAATGATCAACGTTTACAAGTATTATTAATCGCTTATTCTTTCGGTGCTTTCTTAGAAGGTGCAGCTGGTCTAGGGGTTCCAGTTGCTATTACAGCCGCACTACTTGTAGGTATGGGCTTTAATCCATTAAAAGCAGCAGGTATTTGTTTAGTAGCTAATATTGCTGGTGGTGCTATGGGTGCTATGGGTATTCCAGTTACAGTGCCAGCACAATTAACTCAACTTGACGCATTAACTATTGGTCGTCAAACTGTTCTTATTTTACCTTTCATTAGTATTATTTTACCTTTCTTACTTGTTTCAATGGTCGATGGAATTAAAGGTATTAAAGAAACTTGGCAAGGTATTCTTGTAAGTGGTGTTTCTTTCGCTATTACTCAATTCGCTGTGACTTACTTCTTAGGTGCAGAACTTACTAATATTTTCGCAGCAGTTGTAAGTATGATTGCTCTTGCATTATTCTTACGTGTTTGGCAACCAAAATCTTCTACTAAAGAAGAAAAACAAGAAACTAAAGTATCACATACATTCAATCAAATTTTATACGCTTGGTCTCCATTCGTATTCTTAACTGCATTTGTAACAATCTTTAACTTAAAACCGATTAAAGCTTTATTTGCTCCAGATGGTGCGTTAGCAAACTTAGTATTTAACATTCAGTTCCCTGGTCTTCATAATGCTGTTATGAAAACTACACCAATTACAAAAGCTGATACACCTTTCGCAGCTGTTTTCAAATTTGATGTATTCTCTTCTACAACTACTGCGATTGTACTAGCAATTATCGTTTCACTTATCGTTTACCGCGTAAAAGGTAAAATTGTTAAAGAATTAATGATTGAAACAATGAAAGAATTAAAAGCTCCAGTATATACAATTTGTAGCGTTATCGCTTTAGCTTACGTAGAAAACTACTCTGGTATGTCATCTACACTTGGACTTGCATTCTCTTCTACTGGTAATGCATTCCCAGTTCTTTCTCCAATCTTAGGATGGATTGGCGTATTCATTACAGGTTCAGTAGTTTCAAGTGGTTCTTTATTCGCACCACTTCAAGCAGTAACAGCAGACCAGTTAAACATCGTTCCTTCTACACTCGTTGCCTTAAACGTAGTAGGTGGTACAATGGCAAAAATGGTTTCACCACAATCTGTAGCAGTTGCTTGTGCCGCAGTTGGACTAGTTGGTAAAGAATCTGCTCTATTTAAAACAGCAATGAAATACAGTTTAATCTTCTTAGCTGTTATTAGCTTACTTCAATTAAACGCTGTATTTAATATCTTTTAAAAATAAAACACCGATCCAAGTGGATCGGTGTTTTTCACATTACATTTTTTTATTTTTTAATAAAGAAGCTCCAGCAATTTCAGGGTGAGTCATTTCGAATGGATCTAAAATAATATCCAATTCCTCTTCTGTCAGTACACCATGTTCTAAACATAACTCCCTAACAGATTTCCCTGTTTCAATTGCTTCACGTGCAATACGAGATGCTACTTCATAACCAATATGAGGATTAACTGCTGTAATAATTCCAACACTTTTCTCAACATATTGCTTCAGCAATTCTTCATTTGCCGTAATTCCTTCAATACAATATTCACGGAATACACGGAATCCATTATTCATAATACTAATAGATTGAATTAAATTAAATACAAGCACAGGCTCCATTACGTTTAACTCTAATTGTCCTGCTTCTGATGCTAAGCAAATTGTATGATCGTTTCCGATTACTTGGAATGCGACTTGGTTAATCACTTCTGCCATAACTGGATTTACTTTTCCTGGCATAATCGATGAACCTGGCTGACGTGCTGGCAATTGAATTTCAGCTAACCCAACACGTGGACCAGACGCCATAATACGAAGATCGTTTGCAATTTTAGACATGTTCATCATACATACTTTAAGTGCTGCAGATACCTCTGTGTATGCATCTGTATTTTGCGTTGCATCAACTAAATGCTCTGCACCAACAAGTGGGAATCCACTAAACGTTCTTAAATGTTTTACCACTTGTTCAATATACATAGGATTTGCATTTAATCCTGTACCAACAGCTGTCGCGCCCATATTCACTTCATATAAATGTTGACGAGACTGTTTAATTCTTTTTATATCACGCGCAAGCACTCGGCTATACGCTTCAAATTCTTGTCCAAGGCGAATTGGAACTGCATCTTGTAAATGTGTGCGTCCCATTTTAATAACATGATCAAACTCTTTTGCTTTTTTACGAAAAGCAGAATGAAGTTCTTCCATTGTAATAAGAAGCTTTTCTAACATCATAAGAGTTGCAATATGAATCCCTGTTGGAAACGCATCGTTCGTTGATTGGGCCATGTTCACATGAGTGTTTGGGCTAATTTTCACATACGCCCCTTTTTCATATCCCATACGTTCTAATGCTCTATTCGCAATTACTTCATTTGTATTCATATTAATAGAAGTTCCGGCTCCACCTTGAATAGGGTCCACGATAAATTGATCATGAAACTTTCCATCAACAATTTCTTGCGCTGCTTCTGCAATTTCATGTCCAATGTCTTTAGCTAAGTAACCAGTATCTATATTCGCAAGCGCCGCCGCTTTTTTCACAATTGCCATTGCTGTAATGAGTGATGGATGAATGCGATATCCTGTAATTGGGAAGTTTTCTACGGCACGTAATGTTTGTACACCATAATAAGCTACACTTGGTACTTCTTTTTCACCTAAAAAATCTTTTTCTATACGTATATCCTTCGTTGCTATCATTTTTATCACCTATACTTTTTCATTCTAAATCCTTATCCAAAAAATCCGCCCTCTAAAAACACGAGTATCATTCAGAAGAATTTTTCAGTATCCACCTTCACTATATAGCACCTTTTTTGAAAGCGCAAACATTTATTTTTCTGTATATCCTTTTTATTAAAGTTTATAGAAAATCATTCTTCTACTTTCCTTATTTCCACTCGTTTAATTTGATGCATATCCTTTTCAAGGACTTTAAAATAAAAACCGTGTTTCTCAATAATATCTCCTTCAGCAACGATTTGTTTTTGTACCATAATCCAGCCACCAATTGTATCTACATCATCAGCAATTAAATGTATGCCAAGCAAATCATTTACTTCACTAATAAGCACTTTTCCCTCTACGATTTTATAACCTTCACTTACATGCTCTATAGGAGGATTCTCATCTTCATCGTATTCATCTCGAATTTCTCCAACAATTTCTTCTAAAATATCTTCTAGTGTAACAATCCCAGCTGTACCACCATATTCATCATACAATACAGCTAATGGAATGTGTTTTCTTTGCATTTGTAATAGTAAATCATGAATTGGAATATTTTCTAGCACTTCAATAACTGGTCTTGTATATGGCATAATCGAGCACTCCTCATCCCGATTACCATCCATATAACGAATAAATAAATCTTTTACATTAACCATCCCAATAATTTCATCTTTATCTTCACCAAATACAGGATATCTCGTGTACTTTTCTTGCGCGATTACTTTAATATGTGTTTCAAATGGTTCGTCCTCATATAAGCCTACAACTTCCGTACGAGGTACCATAATTTCTTTTGCTACTCTATTATCAAATTCAAAAATATTATTTACATATTTAAATTCCCTTTGGTTAATCTCTCCGCTCTCATAGCTCTCAGATAAGATTAACCTTAATTCTTCTTCTGAATGAGCTACTTCATGTTCAGAAGCTGGATGTAATCCGAATAAACCAGTTACAACCCTCGCTGAACCATTCAAAGCCCAAATAAACGGATACATAACTCGGTAAAAATAAATAAGTGGTTTCGATAACAATAAGCTAACTTGTTCTGCTTTTTGTATAGCAAATGTCTTTGGAGCAAGTTCCCCAATGACAACATGTAAAAATGTAATTACTGCAAAGGCAATAATAAATGAAACTGTACTGGAAATTGCAGGTGAGAATTTTAATTTTAAAAACAACGGCTCGAGTAAATGTTTAATGGTTGGTTCCCCTAACCACCCAAGCCCTAAAGCAGTAATTGTAATACCTAGCTGACAGGCCGATAAATATTCATCTAAATTTGAAGTTACCTTTTTAGCTGCCAGTGCACCTCGTCTTTTTTCGCTAACGAGTTGATCAATACGACTGCTACGTACCTTAATAATTGCAAATTCAACAGCCACAAAAAATGCTGTTAACCCAATAAGAATGACTACCATCAATAATTTTAAAATATCCACATATGCTCTTTAGCTTTCTTAGCTAAAGTTACACCTCCTTTTAAAAAGAAGTTTCACTTTAGTTTCTTCAATTATTGGAAAGCAACTCTATATAAAATCCACCAATTTTCAAACCTCATACAATTCTAAAGGTAAACCATCAGGATCTTGGAAAAAGACGAATTTCTTCCCCGTTATTTCATCAATACGGATCGGGTCCGTCTCAACACCACATTGGTTTAAATGCTTCACAGCTTCTTCTATATTTGTAACAGCAAATGCTAAATGTCTAAGACCGGCTGCTTCTGGAAAACTTTTACGCTCAGGCGGATTTGGAAATGAAAATAATTCGATTTGATACTCTTCTCCTACACATAAATCTAATTTATAAGAATCTCGTTCCTTTCTATATACTTCATTTATCTCTTTAAACCCTAATATCCTAGTATAAAAATCCTTTGACGTCTCATAATTCGAACAAATAATTGCAACGTGATGCACTCTACATATATTCATGCTCTCTCTATTCCTTTCTTTACCAAAGATGCATATTCTCCCTTGAAATGAAAAACATATATAGCAGAATATCTCTTTTAGGGGGCTTACCATGAAATTCATTACTTTTTTCGTCGGACTAATTGTTGTTTTCTTGCTCGCTTATATTGCTAGCAATAATAAGAAGCATATTAAATTTAAACCAATTTTTATCATGCTTATTATACAGTTAATTTTAACCTATTTACTATTAAATACAGAAATCGGCCTCATACTTATTAGAATCATTTCCAGTTTGTTTACCAAGCTACTCGAGTATGCTGCTGATGGAATAAATTTCGTATTTGGTGGTCTTGCAAATAAAGGTGAAATGCCATTTTTCCTTACTGTATTATTACCAATCGTCTTTATTTCTGTTTTAATTGGTATATTACAACATTTCAAAATATTACCATTCTTTATTCGTTGGATCGGGTACTTTCTTAGTAAAATAAATGGTCTTGGTAAATTAGAATCTTACAACGCTATCGCCTCTGCCATTGTCGGCCAATCAGAAGTTTTTATTACAGTGAAAAAACAATTAGCTCAAATTCCAAAACACCGTCTTTATACACTTTGTGCCTCTGCTATGTCAACCGTATCTATGTCTATCGTAGGTGCCTATATGACAATGATTGAACCTAAATATGTAGTAACTGCACTCGTTCTCAATTTATTTAGCGGTTTTATTATCATACTCATCATTAACCCTTACGACGTTAAAGATGACGAAGATATTTTAGAAATCAAAGGTGAAAAACAAAGCTTTTTTGAAATGCTTGGAGAATACATTCTTGATGGTTTTCGTGTAGCCATTGTTGTCGGCGCTATGCTCATCGGATTCGTCGCATTAATTAGTTGTATTAATGACCTGTTCCTCATTATATTCGGTATTACGTTCCAACAATTAATCGGCTATGTATTTGCACCTATCGCATTCCTTATCGGTGTACCCAGTTCTGAAATTGTCGCGGCTGGCAGCATTATGGCAACGAAGCTTGTAACGAATGAATTTGTCGCAATGATGGACCTTAGTAAAATTTCTAATAGCCTTTCTCCCCGTACAGTTGGTATTATTTCTGTTTTCCTTGTATCTTTTGCCAATTTTTCTTCCATTGGTATTATTTCAGGTGCGGTAAAAGGACTAAACGAAGAACAAGGAAACGTTGTTGCGAGGTTTGGCCTTAAATTACTATATGGAGCTACTCTCGTTAGTATTTTATCTGCAATTATCGTAAGCATTATGTTGTAATTAGGTAAAATTTTATCATTTTCTTATCCCTATCTTTTGTATACAATAACGAATAGGTGTCTTATAAATAATCAAGACATCTATTTTTTATACATGTACAATCGCTTTTATTTAGCGTAAAATATTTTTTATGTGTTTGAATACACTTCTAAATGTATACACTTTGATAGTTTTAAAGGAGAAAAAATGATGAAATCCGACACGAACAACAATACGCGAGCCAAAAAAGGACGCTCAAAGAAAAAACGCCTACTTTGGTTCCTTCTTATTCCATTACTAATTGTAGCACTTGGAGCAGGAGGCTACTCCTTCCATATATACAGTAAAGCAAAGTCCGTCTTAAATAATGCTTATGCTGAACTAGGTCGAGGAGATAAGTCCAGTAAACGTGAAAAAGCTGTTAAACCTATGACCGACAATATTTCCGTACTAATTATGGGTGTTGATGAAAGTGATATTAGGGAAAAAGGTTATGGAAAAGCAACTCGAACAGATGCGTTATTACTTGCAACAATTAATAAAAACGATAAATCCGTTAAACTTGTAAGCATTCCACGTGACTCACGCGTCTACATTAAATCACGTGATAAATACGATAAAATCACACATGCGCACGTATTCGGTGGTGTAGACAGCACAATTGATACGGTAGAGAACTTTTTAGATGTTCCAGTTGACTACTATGTAAAATTCAATTTTAAATCCTTTATTAAAATTGTTGATTCTCTTGGTGGTATTACTGTAGACGTTCCAGTTGAGTTCACAGAGCAAAATAGTAAAGATGAAGCAGATGCCATTCATCTAAAAAAAGGACGTCAACATTTAAATGGAGAAGAGGCACTGGCACTAGCTAGAACTCGTCATATCGATAGTGATTATATGCGTGGTCAACGTCAACAGCTTGTATTAGAGGCCATTGCTGAAAAGGCACTATCTCTTAATTCCATTAATAAAATCGGTGGCCTACTAGACGCTGTCGATAAAGATTTAAAAACTAATTTAACTTTTGATGATATGATGACAATTACAAAAAATTCAATGGATTCAAATTTAAAAATGGAAAAAATGCAAGTAGAGGGTACAGATAAATATATAGGTGGTATTTATTATTACGTTCCAAATGAAAAAAGCGTCGATACTATTTCAACTACCCTTCAAAAACATCTCGGTGTTACGAATAAAAATGAACATAAAAAATTATAATAAAAAGGCTGCTAGATCTTTCTAGACAGCCTTTTTATTATATTTTTCAACATATTTTTCATACACATTGTGACAAGAAGTGACAATTATTACAGCGGTGTAACATTTTTTATGAAAACATTACACACACAGTGAAAATAATAGTATACTAGTACGTACATAATGTTATTTTCATCATTTTTATACAAAAAATGTAATACATATATTTATACATAAATTTCTGGGGGGAAATAAATGAAGCTAAGTAAAATACTGATTGGTTCTGCAATTGCTGGGGGCATATTACTTTGTGTAGGCGGTGTTGGGGGATATCAATATGTATCCAAATTAAATAATCAATTAGATACTACTGCATTACCAAATACTACATTTGAAGGTATTTCTCTCGACGGAAAAAATAAGAAGGATATTCAAGCAATTATTAATCAAAAGGTAACTGAGTTAGATCAAAAATCCCTTACCTACATATTCCAAAACGATAAACAAACTTACACATGGAAAGATTTAGGGATAAATTATAAAGAGAAAGATATTATTGACAAAATCTTCAAAGAACAAGAAGGAAACGTAATGAATCGTTACAAAATGCGTAAGCAAGCTGAAAACGGTGAATTAAAACGTGACTATAAATTAACACCACAATTAAATGCAACAGCTTATGAAACCTTTATAAAAGATAAATATAATGAAACATTAAAAAATCCTGTTAACGCAGAATTAAGTATTGAAGGCTCAACAGTAAATATTAGTCAAAGCCAAAACGGAGAAAAAATTGATAAAGGGAAACTAAGCGGTTTAACAAATGAAGCTATTACTACTGGTAAATCAGATGTTACATTACCAGTTACATTCATAAAACCAGAACGTTCTACAGAAGACATACAGAAAATGGGTATTAAAGAAGTCATTGCTGAATATTCTACTCCAATGGCTGGCCGTAACGGAAATCAATCATTTAACGTAAATAAGTCAGCTAATACTTTAAGTGGGGTTATTGTCGCACCTGATGAAACATTTAGTTTTAACGGTCGCGTTGGCGTAACTGATGCTGCACATGGTTATAAATCTGCAGCAGTATATTCACAAGGTAAAGTAATACAAAGTGCAGGCGGAGGAGTTTGCCAAGTCAGTAGTACATTATACAGTGCAGCTTTAAGGGCAGATTTAGGCATTGTTTCTCGAAGCAATCATTCTATGCCAGTAAATTATTTACCACTTGGGCAAGATGCAGCAGTAGCAGATTATGGTCCAGATTTAAAATTTAAAAATAATACAGGCAATCATATTTATATTCAAGCATTTTCAAATGGAGGTAGTATTACTACACGCATTTTCGGTACAAATACTGGTAAAAATGTTGAAGTTTCTTCTCAAGTAATTAGTAGAACTAGTGATAAAATCACCGCGGTTACGTATAAAAAAGTAACACAAAACGGGGAAGTAATATCAAATGGACAAATTTCAAAAAGCGTATATAAAAGCGCTCCAAAAGAATAGATAATATCAACCGAATAGCATAAAGAAAAAGGCGTGATTTAATCACGCCTTTTTCTTTTGCAGTAATAGTAAAAAAGTTTCAAGATGGTCTTTCGTTTCTTCTAAAGACCACATACGATTTCCTTGCTTCGCAGCTAATACACACGCCTCTTCCCACGCGTTCTTTTTCTTCATATTTATTAATTCATCACGTAATTTCAAAACAATTTCTTCGTCTTCTTGTTCAATAAACTCTTCCATCACGCTTACTATTTCATCCTCATGAATACTTAACGTACAGTACGATTTAAGAAAGTATTGTAATGTCGTATACATAATGTACTCCCCCTTCTTATTTATCAGATGGATAAGAAGTAATAATCTTAAACCCTAATTCTCCTGACTTATCTCTTGCTAAAACAGTAACAGTTTTTACTAACTTGTCTTTTACACTCATATTTTTCTTTATTACCGTTTTTCCAACAGGAAATGAATGAGTTGTATTTAATACGAGACGAGCCTCTTTAGAATTTTTTAACCAATCTTGAATTTCCTTGTCATGTTGCTTCAAGCTATCTTTTACAGCTTTCGTCGCTGTTTCTTTATCATAGTATGTACTTGCGGCTGACACTTTATCTGTCTTCAAGCGATTCTTCAAATCCTCTTCTGACTTGCCTACATGTCTTTCAATCGTATGACCATTTTTAGGTGGTCCTTCCATTTCATCTAAAATATTATCACTAATTTTTTCTACCGATGTAGCTTGATTCCCTGTCTGTTTCTCTGTTTTTTGTTCTTTTCCTGCACATCCACTTAAGATCAGCATTAATGCCAATAAACTACTGAAGAAAAGACTACTTATTCGTTTCATCATATCACCTCTTCCATGATTATTATCGCAACTTCACTAAAAGTCAATTTCACAACGAAAAAATCTATCAGTTTTCATTTTTTTTATCTATTTTTCCATATTTACCCCAGCAATTTCATCAACCCTCTATTTTTTGCCTTTTATAATATATACCCCCTATATTTTTCGATTATTTCCCAGATAAAATCACAGATAACATAACTATAAAACTCTTTTATACAAAGGTTTTTATAGTATTTTTAAAAATATCTTAAAATACCCCTATTTTCATATACCCAATACCCATATAAGGTATAAAGATGCCTTCTTATCAACGTTTTTCTACATTATGTAAATTTACCCTTGCCTATACAAACGAAATGTGGTGTAATGCAAAAAAAGATAAAGGATTTTAAACAATGGCTGAAACGATTCAAAATTTCTTAACAGAATACTATTCAATCGCAATTCCACTTAGTATCTTAATTAACATCATCATTAGTCTTTTAGGTTTTATCCCTAGTATTTTTTTAACCGCCATTAATATACAGCTCTTTGGCGTAACAAATGGTACTGTTATTTCGATCGCAGGCGAAGCATTAGGGGCTATTATCTCGTTTTATATTTACCGCATGGGCCTTCAAAAGTTCACTCACGATAAAGTAAATAAATACCCAAAGGTAGAGCGTCTTCTTTATGTAGAAGGTAGAGAGGCCTTTCTACTCGTTCTATCGTTTCGCTTGATACCTTTCATCCCATCAAGTATCGTGACTTTATTTGCGGCTCTAGGTAAGATGTCATTACTCTCCTTCAGTATTGCCAGCACAATAGGGAAAATACCGGCATTGTTAATCGAAGTATATTCTGCCTATCATGTCATGAACGGAACAAATGAAGCAAAGTGGATTGTGACAATTGCAGGTTGTATCGGATTATATTATTTGTGGAAAAAATGGAGAAAAAAATAAAGAAGGAGCATAGGCTCCTTCTTTATTTTTGAGGTATTTTATTAATAGCTATCCTTTAAATCCTTAGTTAATACCAACAGCACTAAATGATTGCTTAACTGCTGCTACTTCCGCAGAAGTCGCACCATATAAATCAGCTGCAGCTTGTACTGCACCAGCACGAGCTTGGCTAAATGTAGTAGATTGCGTGAAATATTGTGTGTTTGCACGGTAATAAATTGCACCTAACTTATCTTTACCAATGCCCGTTACAGTTACACCCGAATGCGTACCACCATTTGCTAATAAATAAGCTTGTTTGTTAATGATACCACTGTTTGTATGAACCCCACCGTTATCACTAGTACCAGTGTAACGCTTAGAATAATGGTCTGGATCACCGTATTTCGCTGGATCACTCATAGAGCGAAGCGCATCTCCTGCTTTACCAGGCGTATAAATATCTTCACCAATCTCCCAATCCGGGTTACGGTTATCATAGAATTCTACTAAAGTACCAAAAATATCAGAAATTGCTTCATTTAGCGCTCCTGATTCATTTTGATAAATTAAGTCCGAGCTATTTTCAGTAACAGCATGCGTTAATTCGTGACCAATTACATCAATTCCACCAGATAATGAAGTGAATGTTACACCATCACCATCTCCGTATACCATTTGTGAGCCATTCCAGAATGCATTATTATACTTACTTCCGTAATGAACTGTCGATTTTAACGGAGCTCCTGCATCATTAATAGAGTTTCTGTTAAATGTAGCTTTATAATAATCATATGTTCTACCTGCATAGTAATGAGCATCTACTGCTGCTGCATCATACGCTGCATTAAAAACATTATCTGCATCTACCCATAAAGTTCCTGGCAATGTAGTACGATTTTTCGCATCATATGTGAAAATTGTTGCCCCGCGCGTATTATCTTGTAAGTAGTAAGATGAACCAGATAACGTTGTATTAAGTGATTTCGTATCTCCTAATACACCTTTACCAGTCCCTACTTTATTTGTTCCTGTTACAGGTTTTACTACTGCTTTCGCATCCTGTTTAGGAGCCTCATGCTTAACTGGTGATTTATCTTCATTTGTTACATGATCCAATTTATTATATTTATTTAATACTTTACCGCTGTCTGCTTCAATGAAATAGTAGTAGTTTCCTGGACTTGGATCTAAGAAGTTTAGATTTACAACGTATGCATATATTGTTTCTTCACCATTTTGATATACATATAAGTCCGCTTTTGGTTCTACCTCATATTTCGGTGTTACCCCTAAATCTTGTTGCGCGATTTCAATTGCTTTTGCGCCTTCAATCTTATTTTTATTTTTCAACTTTTCCTTTTTGTCTAAATCAGGTGCAACTGTTCCAGACAATACTTTTAAAGAACCGTCTTTACTTACGTGAGCCACTTGAGTAGAACCCCATACAGGCACTCCTTCGTAAACTTGTTGCATACGTACTACTGTTGAATCAGTTACAGCATCTTTCTTCACTTGTTTCACTTTGAAAGAATCTTGCGCACTCTTTTCCCCTAGCTTGTAATCACCTTTTGCTGCATTTAAGTAATCAAACACAACAGATTCCGCTTTCTTACCAGTCGCTCCAGTTAGATCACCAGAAATAAACTCAGGTGACTGTACTGTCTCATTGTACTTCTTCGTAGAGAGTACATTTTTAGAATCCGCAAATGCAGAGCCTGTCCCTCCAAATGTTGTAACTGCCATTCCTGTCGCTAACACTAACGCTAAACTTTTCTTTTTCATGAACCTTCCCCCTAATAAAAATTTTTTTTGAAAAAGAGTAGTTTTATATTAGCATTATGTTTCCACTATTAATATACTAAAAATTCAAATAATTATTTTCTCAAGTTTTGTAGAATTTTGAGGAACAAATATTGAAAAAACCCTTTCCGATTGGAAAGGGTGGAGATTATAAATTAACTTGTTCAACAGTTTTAGCTTGTTGACCAACAATATCAGGTTTACTGCTATATTGATGTATTCCTCCAGCAACTGTAAGAGTCAATATAAACGCCAATACTCCAAATACCATCTTTTTCATGTTTATTCCTCCTTATTATCATTCATTAAATCAATAACTAACCTATAATATCGATTACTTTCTTCAAATCTCGATAAACTGGAAAAATGTTCTGCTAGTTCAACGTATACTTTCTTTAATTCTATTTTATTTCCTGCAGATTTATACAACGGGATAGCCTCATTTTCCAAAAATGCTTTATAATCTTTTGCTTCTTCAAAATATTTATATCTAAGCATTAAAAGCAAATATAATTTTGCATTAAATCTCTCTTCCTGTTTTGCTGCATCAATTCCCTTATCAATTAATGTCCTTGCCTCTTCCAATTCTTCTAATTTAATGCATACTAATGCCATTTCGTATATTGTATCTAAATAGTTTAAATCTATTTGTTTTTGAAGTTGTAGACTATCTAAATAATATTTTTTCGCTTGCTGATATTTACCTTTTTTATAATAGATACTTCCCATATTACTTAAAGTAATAGCTAATAGTACATCCTTATCAGCAAAAGATGTGGCCTCTCTCAATATACTCTCATACATTTTTAAAGCTTCTTCATACTGACCTTTTTCTGTATAACTTACCGCAATAAGGATTTGGCAATTAATTATATTTCTAAACTTATATTCACTACGAAATCCTTCTAATGCCATATTTACAAAATGAATTGCAAGATGATGAATATCTAAATGAGTATATGCAAGCGCTATATTATAATACAAGCCTGTTTCATGATACCCTTGTTCTTTGGCCATTACTTCTGTTTTTAATAAGTAATCTAGCCCATCCTTCCATCTATACTGTAAACAGCACAATAATCCTCTACTATACATATATAACAACTTCTGAAATGGAGAATATTTTTTATATACCTTCTTCAACTTATCTAATTCTTCTTCGAGTGCAGAAATATCCCTTTTCATAATTAAATAACGTGTATACAGCAGTTTATAATAATTTATAATTTCAAAATCCAACACATGCTTCATTTCACCTTGCAACTCTTCATATATACGTTCTACTTGTTGCTTGTCTAAATGAACTAGTGCATTTAACCATTCATCTAGCTTCCCCTTCACATCTTCTTCTACATCTCTCAAATCCGTCACAGCAATTTCTAGTCTTGTGCAGAGCAATTGTAGAATTTCTTCTGATGCTTCGATCTTTCCATTTTCGATCTTACTTAAGTATGAGACAGAACAAATGCCCTGACATAATTCTTCTTGTGTCATTTTTTGCTGGAGCCGTTTATAAAAGACTTGTTTGCCTATTTTTTCTAATGTTTGTTGCATTGTCCTCCTCCATTCTCATTACCCCCATTACTCTAATAATACATAAAATTTGGAGAAATATAAATTGATAAATATAAATTTTCTAAAAAATATGCATAATTTCATTTTTTTCTCTCTTGACTTCACATCAATATCTCTTCTTTGCTACGAATGGTGAAAAATTGGTATACTATAACCAAATTATGGAGGTGTTCTCGCGATGACTCATTATAAAGACGATAGTTATGCCTTACATACAGACCTATATCAAATCAACATGGCTTATACATATTGGAAAGATGGTATTCATAATCGCCGTTCTGTTTTTGATTTATATTTTCGAAAGCTTCCATTTGAGAACGGCTACGCTGTTTTTGCTGGCCTTGAGAAAATTGTAGAGTACATAGAAAATTTCAGTTTTACTGAAAGCGATATCGCTTACTTAGCAGAATTACAATTCGAAGAAGAATTCCTTCATTATTTACAAAATATGAAATTCACTGGGACGATTCGCAGTATGCAAGAAGGTGAAGTTGTATTTAATAACGAGCCTTTATTACGTGTTGATGCACCACTTGGTGAAGCACAAATTATTGAGACTGCCCTCTTAAATATTGTGAATTACCAAACATTAATTGCCACAAAAGCAGCACGTATGAAACATGCTGCAAGTAATGATGAGCTTTTAGAGTTCGGCACAAGACGTGCCCATGAGTTCGATGCTGCCCTTTGGGGGACGCGTGCTGCCTTTATTGGTGGTTTCTCCTCTACAAGCAACGTTCGTGCTGGGAAACGCTTTGGGATTCCTGTAGCTGGCACACACGCTCACTCTTTCGTTCAAGCATATCGCGATGAATACGTCGCGTTTAAAAAATACGCTGAAACTCATAAAAAGTGCGTCTTTCTCGTTGATACATATGACACATTGAAATCTGGTGTTCCAAATGCGATTCGTGTTGCAAAAGAATTTGGGGATCGTATTGATTTCTATGGCATACGTCTTGATAGTGGTGATATGGCTTATTTATCGAAAAAGGCACGAAAACTACTAGATGAAGCAGGGTTTACAAATACAAAAATTATCGCTTCTAGCGATTTAGATGAATACACAATTATGCACCTTAAATCTCAAGGAGCAAAAATTGACGTATGGGGCGTTGGAACGAAATTAATTACGTCCTTTGAGCAACCTGCATTGGGGGCTGTTTACAAACTCGTTGCGATTGAAGATACTGACGGAAAATTAAATGATACAATTAAAATTTCATCTAACCCTGAAAAAATTACCACTCCAGGACTGAAACGAATTTATCGTATTATCAATCGGGTTAACGATCATGCAGAAGGCGATTATATTGCGTTAGATTCTGAAGAACCAGGAAAAGAAGAGCGCTTAAAAATGTTCCATCCAGTTCACACATATATAAGTAAATTCGTAACAAACTTTGAAGCCCGTGAACTGCATAAAGACATTTTCGTTAACGGTGAAAGAACATATGAACTACCAAGTATATTAGATATTCAAAAATATAATGAACAGAGCCTCTCTCTATTTTGGGAAGAATATATGCGAACTTTAAACCCTGAAGAATACCCTGTCGATTTAAGCCAAGAGTGCTGGGATCATAAAATGAATTACATTCAAACAGTTCGAGAACAAGTTGAAAAAAACATACAAAAGTAAACAGAGAAGTTTCCCCTTCTCTGTTTTTTCAATACTATATGGATATTTGTAAAAAATATATTAAAATAATAAGACGAATGTATTTTATTTTTAAATTTTAATATTATACTATTTTAAAGTAAAATAGTATTTGATATTATTTTATTGAGTCAATTTCAACAAAATCACCAATAAAAAAGAGGACGCGGTTCGCGTCCTCTTTTTTATAAATCTTTCACTCGTAATACACGCATTGCATTTAACACTGCAAGTAGTGTCACACCAACATCTGAGAAAACAGCTTCCCACATTGTTGCAATACCAAAGGCACCAAGTAATAAAACGATCCCTTTTACACCTAGAGCAAAGATGATATTTTGCCACACTATACTTCTTGTGCGTTTTGCAATTTTTACAGCTGTCGCAATTTTTAAAGGCTCATCAGTCATAATAACGATGTCTGCCGCTTCAATTGCTGCATCTGACCCTAAACCACCCATCGCAATACCAACGTCTGCACGGGCTAATACTGGTGTATCGTTAATACCGTCACCAACGAAGGCAATTTTTTCTTTTCCGTGCTTCGCTGCATCAATTTTTTCAATCTCTTCTACTTTTTGTTGCGGTAGTAATTCCGCATGAACTTCATCTAAGCCTAATTCTTTACCAACAGCTTCACCAACTGGTTTTGCATCACCAGTTAACATTACTGTCTTTTTAATACCTAGTTCTTTTAACTTTTGAATCGCTTGCTTCGAATCCTCTTTTACCTCATCAGAGATAACAATATAACCTGCATATCTTCCATCTACAGCAACGTGAACTAATGTACCTACTGTTTCTGGTTGCTTAAATTCAATATTTTCTTTTCTCATTAATTTTGCATTACCTGCAAAAATTTCTTTTCCTTGTACTTTTACGACTGTACCGTGACCAGAAATTTCGTTATAATCATCGATTATTTTTTCATCAATTGATTTTCCATATGCCTTTCGAATAGATTGGGCAATTGGATGGTTAGAATATACTTCAGCAAATGCCGCATACTCTAATAACTCTTCACTTGTAGTACCTTCGCTCGGTTCCATTTTTGTAACTTTGAAAACACCTTTTGTTAATGTTCCTGTTTTGTCAAAAACAATATATTTCACATCATTTAAAGCTTCTAAATAGTTACTACCTTTTACTAACACACCACTTTTAGATGCACCACCAATACCTCCAAAGAATCCAAGAGGAATGGATACAACTAACGCACATGGACAAGAGATTACTAAGAACACTAAAGCTCTATAAATCCACTCAGAGAATGTAGCTCCTTCTAAAATAAGTGGTGGAATAAACGCCATGATTGCCGCTGTAATAACTACAACTGGAGTGTAGTAACGTGCAAACTTCGTAATAAAGTTTTCCGTTGGTGCTTTTTTACTGCTTGCATTTTGAACTAAATCTAAAATTTTCGATACAGTTGATTCACCGAATTCTTTTGTAACTTCAATTGTCAACACACCGTTTTGGTTCACAAAGCCACTTAATACATCATTTCCAACTTCAACTTCACGTGGTACAGATTCACCTGTTAATGCTGAAGTATCTACCATTGATGTTCCTTCAATTACTTTTCCGTCTAACGGCACTTTCTCACCTGGCTTAACGATAATATAATCGCCAATTTGTACATCTTCTGGTGATACTTGTTTCGTTTCATTTCCAACCTTTACATTCGCATAATCAGGACGAATATCCATTAATGAAGTAATTGATTTTCGAGAGCGGTTTACCGCAATGCTTTGGAATAGTTCTCCTACTTGATAAAATAGCATTACTGCTACAGCTTCTGAGTATTGTTGAATTGCAAAAGCTCCTACAGTTGCAATTGCCATTAAGAAGTTTTCATCAAATACTTGGCCACGAGTTATGTTTCTTACCGCTCTCCAAACGATATCTCCACCTATTAATAAATAAGCAAGGACGAATAACGGAATTGTTACCATTTGTGGTAAGCCCGCTAATGCAGCAATTGCTGTCAAAATTCCGCCGACCACTAATCTCCCTACCATCTTTTTCACATTTGCTTCACCATGATCATGACTATGCCCGTGGTCATGACCGTTCTTCTCTTCACGAACAACTTTCACGTCTGGCTCTAACTTTTGAACGACATTTGTTATATTTGCTACAGTCGCTTCTAGTTCTCTTTTATTCGCAACTTCTACTCGTAGTTTCTTCGATACGAAATCAACAGTTGCTTCTGAGACAGCTGGCATTTCCTTCACTTTATTTTCAATTTTCATTGCACAGTTCGCGCAATCTAAACCTTCTAATATAAATACTTCTTTAGCAATTTTATTTTTTTGTTCTTCTTGCACTTTAATATGCGGTTCTAATTTTGTAACGAGTTGTTTTGCTTCCGTAACAACTTCGTTTTCTTTATTTTGTGCCGTTTCTAAAATCATTGTCTTTGTTGCAAAGTTTACAGAGCAAGAATTTACTCCTTCTATACTCCCAACACCTTTTTCAATTTTCATTGCACAGTTTGCACAATCTAAACCTTCTAACATCAGTTTCTTTTTCACTAACGCTTCAGCCATCGTTCTCCCTCCTCGCGTTCTTTTTATTCTTCTTCGTTTACGTGTTCAAACGCTTGCTCGAAGATATGAATTACGTGCTGGTCAGCTAACGAATAATAAACAACCTTTCCTTCTTTACGATTCTTCACAAGTTTCGCTTGCTTTAACACACGAAGCTGATGCGAAATAGATGATTGTGTCATTCCTAATAAATAAGCTAAATCACAAACGCACATTTCAGCTTCAAATAGCGCATGTAATATTCTCGTACGTGTACGGTCACCTAACACTTTAAATAGTTCTGCTACTTTACTTAAACTTTCATCAGTTGGAATTGTTTGTTTTACTTGCTCTACAACTTCTTCATGAATTATCGTTTGAGAACATGTCTCTTGTGGTGTTTCTACTTTATTTCCACCCATTATAGCTCACCTCTTTAATTGAACATATGAACAATCATTCATATATCTTATACTCTTATTATATGAGCGCCTACTCATATGTGTCAATGAAATCTGATTTTTTTTTATGAACTTTCCGTTCACATTTTAATAAGTCATATACATATTTTTCGCATCCTCTATATTCTCATACAAAAAAGGATGCACAATTCGCACACCCCTTTTTACTTACTTTTCATTTTCACCGCATCCACAATTAAAGAAACAAATCCTAACTGATTATCCCGATTTCTATGGTCAAAACGTTTCGAACGATAAATAAATCCATCTTTCTCATTCCAATCATTATAGTGAAACTTACCATTCTCATCACAGTATTCTAAGAGCCTCACTTGAAAACCTGCTGATTCAAACATGGACGTGATTGTTTTATAGTTATGAACAATTTTATGGCTTGCTGCAGGATGATCTAATGGACCAGGTCCACCTACTTGTACCCCTTGCTGATATTCTTCATCTGGAAAAAATGCATCTGGTACTGCACAACGAATATATCCATTCTCCATTAAAAACTCATAACAAATTTTTGCAGCTTCAATTCCTTCTTCATATGATAAATGCTCCCATACATGTTCTGCCAAAATTACTGATAAAGAATTAGGTTGAAATTTATCAAGCCAAGTTTCTCTCCGTAATAAATTTAATTCTTCTTCATTCGTATGTAACCAACCAGGGTTATTATTATAACCCTCTGCTCCAACTACAACTTTTGTTTCTTCCATTTTGCTCACACCCTTTTTTCATATTCCGACATAAAAATTCAACAAAGTAATATATATTCCCTTTATTTCAACAAAAGAAAAAGCCTTGCGCGCTCCCTAGACGCACAAGGCTTACTATACTTATATCCCTTTTAATTAAGCTTTTAATTAGCTTGTTCTAAATTATCCTGCGAACTTCCATCGTCTTTTAAATGACTATGTTTTTTCGAATAAACAAAGTATACAACTACTCCAATTGCTAACCAAGCACCGAAGTACATCCATGTTTTTAATGGTAGATTTACCATTAAGAATAGACAACATGCAATCGAAATAATCGGCAAGATCGGTACAAGTGGTACCATAAATCCACGTTGTAATTTTGGATGTGTTTTACGAAGAATAATAACTGACACACCAACCATCGCAAATGTTAACAACGCTCCAATATTCGCTAAATTCGACAATTCTTTTAAATCGATAAATCCAGCAATTAAAGCACTACCAATTCCTGTTAACCAAACTGTAAATGTTGGCGCTTCTGTCTTTTTATTAATTTTCGCGAAAGATTCTGGCAATAAACCGTCACGGCTCATCGCAAAGAATACACGTGTCGTTGCATAAATGTAAGCAAAAATTACTGCCATAATACCAATTACAGCTCCAATTGCGATTACACCTGCTACTTTATCTTGTCCTACAACTTCTAACACATATGCCATAGCTTCTGGTACATCTAATTCTTTATAAGAAACCATACCCGTCATAACGAGACAAACTACAACATAAATGATTGTACAAATGACTAACGAAGCGATAATACCAATCGGTAGATCACGTTGCGGATTTTTTACCTCTTCAGCAGAAGTTGCTAATGCATCAAATCCTAAGAAAGCAAAGAATACTGCTGCTCCCCCCGCGAAAACTCCACTTAAACCGTACGGTGCAAATGGTATCCAGTTTTCTGGTTTCACGTAGAATACACCAACTGCAATGAATAAAACAACGATACCAATTTTAATTAATACCATTATGTTATTCACGCGTTTACTTTCTTTCGTACCTCTTGATAATAACCAAGTTATAACTAATGTAACGATAACTGCTGGTAAATTCACCATACCACCTTGAGACGGAATCGTTAGCAGTGCTTTTGGAATTTCAAGCCCTAATCCACTCACTAAGTTATGGAAGTAACCAGTCCATCCGCCAGCTACTGCGGCAGTCGTTACAACATATACAGATAGTAATGTCCATCCCATTAAATGAGCTACAAACTCACCAATTGTTGCATATGAGTATGTGTACACACTACCTGAAACAGGAAGTGTAGAAGCAACCTCTGCGTAACATAATGCTGCAAATCCACAAACGATGGCTGCAATCATGAATGAAAAAATAACTGCTGGACCAGCATCTCTTGCTGCTACTAATCCAGTTAATACTAGAACTCCTGTACCAATTATCGCACCAATCCCTAGCATTGTTAGGTCAAATGCCCCTAGCGTTTTCGTCAAAGTTTTACTTTTACTTTCCCCTAACAATTGCGTAACGGATTTCTTTTTAAATAGGTTGGCCACGATGTATGCCCCCTTTTGCCAAGAAGAGCTAAGAGATCTTCACTCTTAGCTCTTATCATGTTGTTTTATATATTGTTCGATTTTGTTTTGTATAATGCTTCTATTAGCAAGATACTGTTTCTGCTTCTAATAATTCTTTAGCACCTTTGTACTCTACACCGTGAGCTTCTGCAACTGCTTCGAATGTTACATAGCCATCTAATGTGTTAATACCTTTTAGTAATGCAGAGTTGCCTAGGCAAGCTTCTTTGTAGCCTTTGTTAGCAATTTGTACTGCATATGGTACTGTTACGTTTGTTAATGCAAGAGTTGATGTACGTGGAACCGCACCTGGCATGTTTGCAACTGCATAATGAACAACGCCGTGTTTTTCGTAAGTTGGGTTATCATGAGTTGTAATACGGTCAGTTGTTTCGAAAATACCACCTTGGTCAATCGCGATATCTACAACAACAGAACCTGGTTCCATTGATTTAATCATTTCTTCTGTTACAAGTTTTGGAGCTTTTGCACCTGGGATTAATACTGCACCGATTACAAGATCAGACTCTTTAACAGCTTCTGCAATATTGTAAGGATTAGACATTAAAGTTTTTACTTGGTTTCCGAAAATGTCATCTAATTGACGAAGACGTTCTGCGCTTAAGTCGATGATTGTTACATCCGCACCTAGTCCAACTGCAATTTTAGCAGCATTTGTACCAGCTTGTCCACCACCGATGATTGTTACTTTACCACGTTTAACCCCTGGAACACCTGCAAGTAAGATACCTTTACCGCCTTTGTTTTTCTCAAGGAATTGTGCACCAATTTGTGCAGCCATACGACCAGCTACTTCACTCATAGGTGCAAGTAATGGTAATGAACGGTTTTCTAATTGTACTGTTTCATATGCGATAGAAACAACTTTTTTCTCGATTAAAGCTTTTGTTAATTCTGGCTCTGGAGCTAAGTGTAAGTATGTGAACAAGATTAAGCCTTCACTGAAGTGTTTGTATTCGCTTTCAATTGGTTCCTTAACTTTCATAACCATTTCCATATTCCAAGCTTCTTCAGCTGTATCAACAATTTTTGCTCCCGCTTCAACATACTGAGCATCTGTGAAACCAGACCCTAAACCTGCACCCTTTTGAATGAATACTTCGTGATTGTTACGAATTAAATGTACAACACCTGCTGGTGTCATTGCCACACGGTTTTCGTTGTTTTTAATTTCTGCTGGTACCCCAATACGCATAATGAAATGCCCCCTTATAATTAACAGAAAAAAGAGATTCTTTTTTCTTTTTGTAATAATTAATAACTTATATCCTTATTCTAGCATAACTTAAAAGTTATGAAAACGCTAACATATCATTTTCCTAAAGTTTTTATATTTAGAATAGTGTAAATATATAAAACATTGATTCTATTAGGGGTTTCGTGTCATTCCATTATCTTTCACTCTATTTTTATTATACTGCTTCAAAATAAACAGCAATCATTTATTATTTGACAATAATTTAACAATGTAAGAAACCTAAGCGATAACGTATACATATACAGTTATTACTTTACTCAATACTTTAGAGATATATTCTTTTCACAAAAAAACAGCTGCTAGCATTTAGCTAGCAGCTGGGTAACTTATAAATAACTTAGAAAATAAATCATCTGTCGTTTCAGTAATTTTATCAAACAGATCACTTTCTTCCGCTTCTTGCTCTTTTAACATCTTAATTGTTTCACGTGCATCTTCAGGGTAATCGGTTATAATACCATCTACGTTTAACTTATAATATGCCTTTAAATTTTCCATATCATTTACTGTCCATACGTAAATTGGTTTGTTTAACTTCCTTGCTTCTTTTACTAATTTCTTATTTAACATATATTCTTCTGCTACGTAAAAGTCAGCCTTCACATTCTTTAAGTTAGCTCTACTTGCATACAGTATATACCCTACTTTTATATCTGGATTTGCACGCTTAAACTCTTTAATAAGTGGATAGTGTAACGTTTGAATTACACATTGCTTCTCAAATTCATTATCTTTAATCGTTTTTAAGACTTTGTTTACAAAATCTTTTTCGCCCCCATGAAGCTTCACTTCTATATTAAGTTTGATTTTGCCATTTGCTAGCTTAATGATTTCATCAAGTGTACTTATTTGTCCTGAAAGTCCATCTTGACTAAGGGTAAGCTGCCTTAACTCAGCCATCGTTAAATCTGACACATGTACATTGGCATTTGCGAGACGTTTCAGCTTCAAATCATGTATAACCGCTAGCTCACCGTCTTTCGTTTGTAATACATCTATTTCAGCGTAGTCTGCTTTTGCATCAATAGCACCTTGCACAGCTTCTTTCGTATTTTCTACGCCTTTTGATATATACCCGCGGTGCGCCATAATAATCGGTTCTTTATACGAATTTGAAATAAACGTTACAATGAAGGCAACGACCATTCCCGCAGTAATAATCCCTACAATGTATACGCCAATGAATTTCCAACGATGTTTTTGGAAAAAGCATTTATCTGCTTTCGTTTTCGAATAATCTAATCCTTCTTCTAATAAAACATCTTCAACCGGTACCTTTTGTAAGTATAATCGCGTAATCGCCATAATATAAAATGGCGTCACGATAAAGCTGAATAAATACAATGTGCTCGTTAAAAATACAGAAATCGTTGATTCAGCTAATAATGCAAATGTTCCTTTCGGGCTTGTAAATTCATAAATCCCCCATAGGCACAATAAATACATTCCCAAAAACATGACATATACAATTCCAATTGAAATAAAAAATCCTACTAAAAAGAATAGTACTTTAAAAAAGCTTTCCTTTACTAAAGTTGCACTTTTACGTGCTGCCACGCGAAATGGTTTTTGCTCTAAAACAACAATAGGTAGAACGAAAATCCATCTAAGATTCAAATATGCGACTACAGCAAAGAACGTGTAATAACCAACTTGTCCCATCGTTGTCTTAAACAGCTCTCCTGTAATAAAGTTAGGAATTTGAATTTGCGGGATTAATGCCGTTTCATATCCCATATTTAAAAGAGGCAACAATACGACAGCATATAAAATAAATCCTGGTAAGCAATATGTGAAAAGAGTAGGTAAATACGTTACCGTTTTATATAAAATCGGACGTAATTTCACCTTCTGTCTTTTATGAGCGAAATACGAAATAATAATAAGCACCGCAAATTCTGTAAAGATAAGAAACAGTGCTAACAATGATAAAATTACGATTGCTAAGATGCCATAAGGCGTCTTTAAAAACGCTAATAATTCATCATTTGTCGCATTTGCATAACCACCAAAATACAATAACTTATTAAAAATGATTCCAAATAGCGGAACAAACACAATCGCTGCTAATAATTTATAAGCAAGTTGAAAAGTTAATACATTCCAAAAGGCAAATTTAACTGTTTGAAAGGAATGTCTCATTACTCCTGGTATAGATAGTTTTTTACGGTGTTGCATATATTCCTCCAAATTCTAAAACGGTATTTGAGATGGATTCCATATTTCCAGTTCTAATCCATCTTTTTAATAATAATATATTCCGCTTAACATGAACACACTTATACATATAATGAAAAAAGTGATGGCTACTTCCCATCACTTTTTCATTTATTCTATTTTTTCTCTAGCCCTTGTCCAAATGCTTTCAAGAAGCTAAAACCGAATGTAATAGCTCTATTGATATCTGGATCTTTTAATACTTTAAAGAAATCCATCACTTTTGTTTTTTTACCACTATTTAATTCATCTGTTGCAAATTGCAATCCTGTAACTAAACTTGACGTAATTTGCTTCGTTATTTCTGGGTCAACTGAAGATAACGCTTCTCCTGCCCCCATCATATTATTTAACGCATTTTTAACGGGTTCACGATTTAATTGCTCCACAGCGATTTTTGAAACATCTTCCTTCGCAGCAAGTAAACTAATTGCCGCATCTAATATACCAGCCTTCTGCAACTGTGCTAAAAGCTGCATCGTTTCTTCTACTGCTTCACGATTATTAGATAGCTCATTTAGAAGTTCATCTGCTACTTGCTGTTTCTGTTCTTCCTCTGTTACAACTTTCTTTTTAATTACAGTAATTTCTTTCGCCACTATCTCCGCCCCCTAGTCCACAAGTGATACGTATTGTTTTCTTTGCCATTTTTGCTGGATTTCAACACCGTTTTGCGGATTACGCTTTTTATCTCTCGGGTTTGAAGATGGTAACGGACGATTCCCTTTTTCACGTAGTACACGCATCTTTACCATCGTTTGTTTGTACGCTGGTGTACACGTATAAAGATCTGTCGCCGTTCCAGTTAAAATATTGATTGCCTCTTCATTTACCGTTGCATGCATCGGTAAATATAGCTCTTTCCCCGTTACACGATCTGTAACAAGTGCCTGTACTTTAATTTTCCCAAATGGTGATGCTAATTCTACAAGGCCACCATCTTTCACATTGCGCTCTAGGGCAAGTTCAGGCGAGATTTCAACGAACACTTCAGATACTTTAGATAAAATACCAGCCGATTTATTCGTCATATTCCCTTCGTGGAAATGTTCTAACATACGACCATTATTTAAAAGTAAATCATACTCATCTGGCGCTACAACTGGTGGTACCCATTCATCTAATGATAGACGAGCTAGTTTATCCGGGAAGTTAAATCCGTCCACATATAATAGCGGTGTATCGCTACCATCATGGCTACCCCAACATAAACTATTCCATCCTTCTAAACGATCGTATGTTGCCTGAGAATATAAAGGTGCAAGCGATGCAATTTCATCCATGATTTCACTTGGACTTTCATAATTCCAGTCCCCGCCAAGCGCACGAGCTACTTTTTGTAAAATCCACCAGTCTGGCTTTGAATCACCAAGCGGCTTCAATACTTCATATAATCTTTGAATACGGCGCTCTGTATTCGTAAATGTTCCCTCTTTTTCTAAGCTTGGTGCTGCCGGTAAAATAACATCAGCAAAACGAGCTGTTTTCGATAAGAACATATCTTGAACAACAAGGAAATCTAAATTCGCTAAAATATGTTGTACATGGTTGGCATTCGAATCTACTAAAGCCATTTCTTCACCCATAACATACATACCACGCAGTTTTCCTTCATCTGCCGCAAGTAACATTGCAATATTATTTAAGCCTGGTGCTTTCGGAATTGTAGTACCGTATGCTTTTTCAAATTTCGCACGGAGCGCATCATCTGAAACCGCTTGGTAACCTGGAAGCCAGTTTGGTAATGTTGCCATATCACAAGCGCCTTGTACGTTATTATGTCCGCGTAATGGATATGCTCCTGCACCAGGACGACGATAATTACCCGTAACAAGCAATAGATTTGAAATTGCTGCTGAAGTTGTACTTCCTCCAGTATTTTGCGTTACACCCATTCCCCAAAGTACACAAGTACCATCTGCTTCATATACCATACGAGCCATTTCTTTCAGATTTTCTTTCGAAATCCCCGTAATTTCTTCTGTATAATCAAGCGTATACTTTTCTACCATTTTGCTATATTCATCAAAATTCTTCACATTTTCAGCTATGAACTTTTTATCGTGCCAATCTTGATCAATAATATATTTCGTAATACCAGCGAGCCATACATAATCAGTTCCTTGGCGCGGATGAATGAATAAATCCGCACGCTCTGCCATTTCATGTTTACGAAGATCCGCCACAATTAATTTTTGGTCATGTAATTTATGAGCACGTTTTACACGCGTTGCAAGTACAGGATGTCCTTCTGTCGGATTTGCTCCAACGATAATGACAAGGCCTGCTTCCGCAATATCTTTCACTGTTCCAGCGTCCCCGCCCATACCGACAGTTTTAAATAAACCGTCTGTTGCTGGAGATTGACAATAACGGGAACAGTTGTCTACATTATTCGTTCCATATATTTGACGGGCTAGTTTTTGCATAAGATAATTTTCTTCATTCGTTACTTTCGAAGAAGAAATAAACCCAAATGCATCACTTCCATATTCTGATTTAATATGCTGCATATTGGATGCAACAACTTCAAGAGCCTCTTCCCATGAAGCTTCAACAAACATATCCCCTTGGCGAATTAATGGCTTTGTAATACGATCTTCACTGTTTACAAAATCCCATCCAAATTTGCCTTTTACACATGTTGAAATACCGTTAACCGGCGCATCTGAAACAGGCTGCACTTTCAAAATGTGGCGGTCTTTCGTCCATACTTCAAATGAACAACCTACACCACAAAATGTACAAACTGTTTTTGTTTTATTCACTTTCGTCTTACGCATCGCAGCCTCTACTTCTGAAACTGCTAAAATACTACTATATCCCGGCTCTACATCCTTTACAAAATCAATCATCGGATCTAACACATCCGGTTTCAATCCTGTCATGAATCCAGCTTCACCTAACATTGATTTCTCCATCAACGCATTACATGGACATACTGTTACACATTGCCCGCAACTTACACAAGATGAGTCATTTATACTTACACCATTGTCCCATATAACACGTGGACGGTCTAAGCTCCAGTCTATCGATATAGTTTCATTCACTTGTAAGTTTTGACATACTTCTACACACTGTCCACAAGCAATACATTGATTTGGATCATATCGATAAAACGGATGTGACATATCCACTTCACACGCACTTACTTTTGGCTCATACGGATATTTCTGTTCCTCAATTCCCATCATATGTACTGTATTGTGGACTTTACAGTTACCATTATTGTTATCACAAACGGTACAATACAGTAGATGATTCTCTAATATTCGATCCATTGCCTCAGTCTGTGCCTCTTTTGCACGCTGGGACTGTCTTTCGATATGCATACCGTTCTCTAATTTCGTTGAACAAGCACGCAATAACTTTCCATTTACTTCTACAATACACGTATCACAAGTTTGAATTGGATCTACTTCTGGTACATGACAAATTTGAGGATGTTCCAAATTACTCTCGTTAAATAATTGTAGTATCGTCTTTTCACCTGATGCAGAAAATTCTTTACCATCGACGGTTACACGGACTGTCTGTTCTGCCATAGTTTCCCCTCTCCTTACAACCAACTGTACAACACAATCATGAATCCGTTTTCAAAATCGCATTACTGTACATATTTTTGAAACGCTCTACCCAAATACTTTCTTATGAAGTCGATTCTAGATGTTATAAGGTATAACTACGAAAGCTTGAAAATATCACTATTCTACAGTTCTATTATATCGTACATATACAATAATAACCAAAATAATCTGTGATCTTCTTGTTAATAGGTGTTTTTATTTTTCCCATTGTTTTATGATAAATGTGGGAGAGAAATACATATAAAAGGGGAATTAAATATGGGGCCTACGCAAGAGACTTATACAATTGTACGTTATCAATCTGGTACATTTTCAAAACAACTTGATGAGATTGTTACAGAATCTCCTATTACTATTAAATTGAATGGTGAAGAATATGTAACAGTCGTATGCACACCAAATTATATTGAAGATATGGTAATTGGTTTTTTAATTTCTGAGGGGATTATTTCTTCCTATAACGATGTTGAAGAACTATGGGTTCAAAAAGATAACGGAATTGTCCATGTAAAATCATCAAAAGTGAATCCGCTCTATCAAACTTTATATAATAAACGATACGTCACTTCTTGCTGCGGAAAAGGTAGACAAGGTTTTATTTTCGTAAACGATGCAGCAAAAGCAAAAGACTTACATGATATACATGTAAAAATTACTCCTGAAGAATGTTTTTACTTAATGAATACGTTACAACAATCTTCCACTACCTTTCGCCAAACCGGCGGTGTTCACAATACCGCGCTCTGTGATCGAAACAAAATCCTCCTATCAAGAATGGATATTGGCAGACATAATGCATTAGATAAAATATATGGTCATTGTTTACGCAACGATATATCTGTTAAAGGAAAAATTATCGCATTTAGCGGACGTATTTCATCTGAAATTTTACTCAAAGTTTCAAAAATCGGATGTGAAATTGTTCTATCTAAATCTGCCCCAACAAAACTAGCATTGCAACTCGCTCACGATTTAGGCATTACAGTCGTAGGATTTATCAGAAATGAATCCTGCAATATTTACACACATCCACATCGAATTGATGGTTATCAATCGAATAACTAAAATAACTCCTCAATTGAGGAGTTATTTTAGTTATGAAAATGTAATATATTAAAGACTTGAATAGTTAATAAAGTTAATATATAATTTCATTACATATTAAAAAACAAAACATTGTAGCATATATCTTTTCATTCTTTTACAAATTAAAAGAGACTGCTAACAAAACACATACACACTCTTATAAAAGTAATGGATTTATTTTATTTGAAATCGACCAAGGAGGTTACAACTATGGAAATTCGCTTATTAACGACAGAGGACGCAGAAATATATTTAAAAGTTTGTATGGAAGGTTTAACGAAGAACCCGGAAGCTTTTAGCTCTTCCTATGAAGATGTTTTGAAACATGAGGATCCTGTAGCTGCTATGGCAAAACGATTAAGCAATCCGGATAAGTATACTCTAGGGGTCTTCAAAGATAACGATTTAATTGGTATCGCTACTTTAGAAACAAAGCCTTTCATTAAACAAGAACATAAAGCAAAAATTGGCTCCGTTTTTGTTTCCCCAAAAGCGCGTGGCCTTGGAGCAGGACGAGCTCTAATTAAAGCAATTATTGAAAATGCCGATAAATTACATGTAGAACAACTTATGCTCGATGTTGTAGTTGGTAACGATGCAGCAAAAAAATTATATGAGTCATTAGGTTTCCAAACTTACGGCGTACAAGAGCGTTCATTAAAACATAACGGTCAATATTGGGACGAGGAACATATGGTTCTGTTCTTAAATGATTAATACTTCAATATAGTTTTCCAAAAGCATCTTTTTATTAAGAAAGATGCTTTTTTCATTACAACAATGTAATCTTCATGTCACCTTTATCGATCGTACCAAACCTTTCCATTCATTATACTAAAAATATAAAGTGAAACTTTACTCAGTGTGGAACTACATCCCACGCTGATCGCATGTACTTGATATGTAGAGGAGAATGTGACATGAAACAAAACAAACGAGCTATGCTTTTAATATTTACTACAGCAATTGTAACTTCTGGATTAGCAATTTTACCTTGGTTTATTATATGAACACTCCCCCTAACAATGAAAAAAGCTGATTGCTTCTTAAGAAGCAATCAGCTTTTTTTATATTATAAAATCCCCAAAATTTTATTTACGCAACTTATAATAATAACCATAGATACGGCAACGCACATGACAACCGTATTACGATCTTGCTTTTCTTTTTTTGAAATTTCTTCTTTTGAATTCATGTGTATGATCTCCTTTTAAAAAAAGTGTGAGATAGGAAATTTTTCTTATCCGATGCGAGGTGAATACGAAAACCCTCTCTATCTCACATACACAATAGAATGGAATTGTCATTTTATAAATAAAATGACATGACGTTATGTCGCAACATAGGGTATTTTGTGTCGCTACGTTTTCTATTATAAAAAATAGTTGTGCAAAACTAGTGCATTTTTTATGTCAATTACTCTGAGCGAAAAAATCAGCCCTCCATTCAATCACATAAAAAGAGTTTTTTATTATTTTCATGTAAACTATACAAGTAGAATGAACAGTTTGGGGTGCACAAGATTATGGTAAAAATTTTATTAGTAGACGATGAAGAACGTATGTTACGATTATTAGATCTGTTCTTAAGCCCTCGCGGCTATTTTTGTATGAAAGCTACCTCTGGCCTTGAAGCACTAAAATTAATCGAACAAAAAGAATTCGATATTATTTTATTAGATGTTATGATGCCAAGTATGGATGGATGGGATACTTGCTATCAAATTCGTCAAATTTCCAACGTTCCTATCATTATGTTAACAGCTCGCAACCAAAACTACGATATGGTGAAAGGCCTCACGATGGGCGCAGATGATTATATTACAAAACCATTTGATGAGCATGTATTAGTCGCACGAATCGAGGCTATATTACGCCGTACAAAAAAAGATGGCTTTGTTAGTTTCAATGGTATTGAGTGGGATAAAACGAAACATACTGTCACAGTTTATGATGAAAAAATCTCATTAACTCCTATCGAATTTTCGTTACTCGGACTATTTTTACAAAATACAAACCGCGCTTATAGCCGAGATGATTTAATCGAAAAAATTTGGGGCTATGAAACAGATATCGAATATAGAACAATTGACTCACACATTCGTAATATCCGTGATAAACTACGCAAAAAAGGATTTCCGATTGAAGATTACCTAGAAACGGTCTATAAAGTCGGATATAAATGGAAAAGTGAATAATTACTTCGGTCAGTGGGAAATCGTATACCACTGACTCTTTATTATGAATAAGGTATGGTGAAAAAATGAGTAAACTTTCCCTTAAAATTGGGACATACTTTTTAATATTAGCTTTATGTATTGAAACAATTGCTTTCGTATCTTTTTATAAAAGCCTTTCAAAAATGCGTATTGTAGAGGAAACAGATGCTCTTTTAGAGAAAGGTAATCGCTATAGTAAAAAAATTAAAAGCCGCGAGAGACGGGATGAATATTATAAAGAAATGAAACACGCTGAACATAATAAAAATCCTAAACGTCCTGTGTACCCTGAGTTCGATATTACGAATGAGGCTGCACACTTAGTTGAATCGGAATCAATTTCTAACTCCGATATAGCTATCATTATTACTGACCATAACGGCAAAATTATTTCCACCTCAGAACCCGTAACAAAAGATATGCAAAAACAACTTACTTGTAAAACAGAAACTGTCCCAGACGGCGGATTGGTCGTTGAAAGGAACTGGAAAAAATCAAAGTTCATCACAACAGTAAGCCCACTTAACACAACAAAGTTTCAAGGAAAGCTATATATGTTATTAAAAACATCTTTCCTAGAAAATATGTTACTTAAACTCATGAACCAATTTCTTATCATTAGCGTTTTAACAATTATTTTAACAACAATTTCTGTCTTTGTTTTTTCACGCGTTATTACAGAACCACTTGTAAAAATGAAGAGAGCGACAGAAAAAATGTCAAAATTAAACAAGCCAATTCAATTAGGTATTAAACGAAATGATGAACTCGGAAGTTTAGCAAAAACAATTGAAGATTTATCGAGTGAACTTACGTATATGAAAAAAGAGCGCAATGAATTTCTCGCTAGTGTCGCTCATGAACTATTAACTCCATTGACCTATATGAAAGGTTATGCGAAGGTAGCAAAGAGAGACTCTTTAACCAAAGAGGAGCGAGAAGAATACTTACAAATTATTGAGGATGAAACGGATAGTGTAACCGATCTCGTCCAAGATTTATTTATGCTTGTACAATTAGAACAACACCAATTTGTTATAAAAAAACAAAAAGTGCTTCTTCAGCCATTTTTAGAACGAATGGTAGAAAAAACAAAAACAACATTAACAAATAAGCAAATGCAACTTCATGTATATTGCAAAGATGATTTAGAAGTTTGTATAGACGAAAGACGTATGGAACAAGTTATGTTAAATTTATTACACAACGCTTATCAACATTCGCCAGAAAACACAGCCATTACGATACGTGTACTTACAAAAACAGATTCTTTTACAATAAGTGTACAAGATGAAGGTGAAGGTATTCCTGAAGAAGATATCCCGCATATATTTGACCGTTTTTATCGTGTCGATAAATCTAGAACACGAGCTACAGGCGGAAAAGGTATCGGGCTAGCTGTTGCAAAGGAAATTGTAGAATTGCATAACGGTTCTATTCTAGTAACAAGCCAATTAGGAGCGGGAACAAACTTTATAATCGAGCTACCTTTTGAATAATATGCGTGTGAAAACACCAGTAGTAGTAAACACTACTGGTGTTATTTTGTTCATAAAAACAGCTCATATAAGCTAAGCTTTTGAAATTATTCTTATTTCAATATAAAATAAAGGTACATTTGCAAAGATTTGGAGGGTGATATAATTGGATATCCATGTATTAACAAAAGACGAAGCAGAAATTTACTTAGAACTTCGCGTAGAAGGATTAAAGCAAAACCCTGAAGCATTCAGCTCTTCTTATGAAGATATTATTAATAAAGAGTGTGCGATTGAATATAAAGCACAAAAATTAGCACAAGATGAAAACTATACGCTAGGTGCATTTAAAGATGGAAAATTAATCGGGGTTGCAACACTGGAAACGAAACCATATGTAAAACAAGAACATAAAGCTAAAATCGGTTCTGTATATGTATCTCCAAAAGCGCGCGGACTTGGAGCAGGAAAAGCACTTATTAAAGAATGTCTTGAGCTTGCTAAATCTTTAGAAGTAGAACAAGTTATGCTTGATGTTGTTGTTGGCAACGATGGAGCGAAAAAACTTTATGAATCATTAGGTTTTAAAACATTCGGTGTACAAGAACGTTCATTAAAATATAACGGACAATATTGGGACGAAGAGCATATGGTCTTATTCTTAGATGAAAATAAATAATAAAAAACATCCTCATGTTTGGAGGATGTTTTTTACTTTCTTGTAAACCATGCCGTGTGTAATAATTGAATCGCTTTCGCAATTTCTTCCTCTGATAATATCGCAAACCCAAGTAAAACTACATTCTCAGGCGCCGTACCGTCTTTATAGTACGTAGACACAGGATATATTTTGATACTATGTTTCGCAGCTTCTTGAATTAATTCTTCTTCCCGCATTCTATTATGCACTTTTAATAAAATGTGTAATCCCGAATCTTCTCCTATCACTTCAACACGATTAGAGAAATATTTCTCTATTTCAAAAACAAGTCGATCTCTCTTCTTTCGGTAGACGACACGCATTTTATGAATATGTTTTTCCCAATAGCCTTCATTTAAAAATCTTCTAATCACTTCTTGGTCCATTCTTGAAACACTTTGTGTATAAAATAAATATTGCTGTTGATACTTTTTAATTAATTTCTTCGGCAACACCATATAGCTCATCCGTAGCGATGGCAATAATGCTTTAGATAGCGTCCCCATATAAATAACTTTCCCCTCTGTATCTAACCCTTGCAGCGCCGGTATAGGCTTTCCAGAATAGCGAAATTCACTATCGTAATCATCTTCAATAATATACCTGCTCTCTTCTTTCTTTGCCCATTGTAAAAGCTGCATCCTTCTCGTAATAGGCATAATCATTCCATATGGAAACTGATGGGAAGGTGTAACAAATACAACATTCGCATTGCTATTTTCTAAATCTGCAATACAAATTCCATCTCTATCTAAAGATAACATTTGGACTCTTGCTTCTCCCTGTTCAAAAACAACCATCTTTCTATGATATCCTGGGTTTTCAACTGCATAATTGCTTCCCTTTAACAATTGAAACAATAGTTTCACTAATATTTGTGTTCCCGCTCCTAATACAATTTGACTAGCTGAACAACGTACACCTCTAGATTCATACAAATAATTCGTAATCTCTTCTCTTAAGCTCGCTTCTCCTTGAGGGTGTCCTAGAAAGAGAAGTTCGTTATTATGCGGCTGCCATATTTCATTTACAATTTTCCGATACATATTGAATGGAAAAGCATTTGTATCAATTCCTGTTTGTGTAAAATCAAATTTATAACTCTTCTCCTGAAACGGTACTTCTTCTATTCTATCTCCGCTATCCTCTATATGAACCATTTGCTCAATCTTGCATACAAAATAACCTTTTCTCGATATCGACTCAATATAACCTTCTGCAAGTAATTGTTCGTACGCTGCCTCTACTGTATTTTTACTTACTTGTAAATGTATCGCTAACTTTCGCTTAGCCGGTAATTTCGTAAAAGGGACAATCGATCCATCTTTAATTTCTTTTTTTATATACTCATACAATTGCACATACAATGCCTTTTTACTATTCACATTTAAATTAGGCGTTAATTCTAACATAATATCTGACCCCTTAATAAAACTAAAATCTGATACTTTTTACAGTACCAGAAGTTATATATAATTCCTTTTATCATGTCACACATAAAAAATCAAATACTGGAGAGGAGAAACATGATAATGAACAATGGTAGACGTATCGGACTCATTATGATTATTACAGGGGCTACATTATGGGGATTATCTGGTCCAATGATTCAGTGGCTATTTCAACATACTAATGTATCCTCAATTGATTTTTTAACAATTCGATTGTTGCTTGCAGGAATATTTATTTTGTCTTTCTTACTTATAAAGAAACAAAACATATTTCAAATTTGGAAACACCCTAGATATTCTATACAACTTATTATTTTCTCTATTCTCGGCATGCTCGGTGCGCAATACGCCTTTATCGAAACGGTTCATATTAGTAATGCAGTCACAGCAACGCTATTTCAATTTCTAGGTCCTGTTCTTATTACCATGTATGTTGCATTTGAACAAAGAAAATTCCCTGCTTCCATGCAACTATTCGCAATTATAGCCGCGCTAATAGGAACATACTTTATTATTACAAATGGCTCAATTGAAAATATTGTTTTATCCAAAGAAGCTATTATTTTTGGACTATTAACAGCAATCGGATTTGCATTTTATACCCTTCATCCGGCTTCTCTCATTAAAGAATGCGGGACAACTGTAGTAATTGGTTGGGGGATGTTAATCGGAGGAATTGCACTACTTATTTATAATCGTTCATTCGGGTGGAATCAATTTTCACAAACCCTTACACTAAAAACTTTTTCTATGCTTATTCTTATCATTATTAGTGGTACCCTTTCTTTCCTTCTATATATCGGTAGTCTTAAATATTTAGCAGCAACAGAAACAAGCATTTTATCTAGCATTGAACCCCTTGTAGCTGCCATCGTTTCAATCACTTGGCTAAATGAATCTTTTGGAACATATCAATTATTAGGCGGCGTATGTATCGTTCTGTCCGTTATTTTTTTGACGATGCCTCAAAAAGAAACCGAACCAACCTATACAACGGAACAAATATAAAATGAAACTTTAATTAGTGGGGACTATCTCCCACTAATTATTAACCTACACCAATCGGGCTTTTACGGGATAAAAATGTCAAAAGAGGTCGTACAAAACTTACGACCTCTTTTTATACTTTAAAGGAATTGTCCCGCCTTCTAGCAAATACAATTACACTAACAATAAAAACTAGGAGTGTGGCACCATGAAAAAAATCGGAACTATGCTACTTCTCTCCTTCCTCATCACTGGATGCACACAAACGCAACCG
Organism: Bacillus sp. BR3(2024); assembly: GCF_039134555.1. NCBI lineage: Bacteria > Bacillati > Bacillota > Bacilli > Caryophanales > Bacillaceae > Bacillus > Bacillus sp. BR3(2024). Next base: position 583,815 of record NZ_CP152433.1, on the reverse strand, counting down.
GATTCAAAAGAACAAAAAAAAGACGTAATAGCAACGTCATCCACTCAAGTGAACGCACCTTCCTTCTTTCACCTTAGTGTTTTAAAAGATGTAAATTGGGAAGAAACACCTTCTTTCGTAGAAGGAAAAATGCCTTTAAAAGGCATCGAAGGTAAAGTCGCAATGGCTGATAGTCCTATTATCGCAAATGAACAAAATGAAATAATGTGGCACTTTCTAGATTCTGAAATACCAACTGGAAAATTGTCTATTATTGCGCTAAAACAAGGATCTGTAACTCCGACACAAGTACTCTTTCAAAAAGAAACTTCCAAACAAACTTGGACTACTTCAAATACAATCGATTCTACTACAAACGAACTCCCTCTCACTATGTCACTACCTTCATCTGGATTATGGTTATTAAATATATATGTGAATGAAAAATATTATGATCAGTTTGTAATCACTGCTGAGTAAAGTGACAAAAATAAACCACTTTCTTACAACAATGTAATTTCTACGTCATGTACTTCGATAGTTGAATTATCTCTCTTCTCTTATACTTAAAGTAAGAAATGAAACGAGGAGAGATGAGAGATGAAAAAAATGATAGAAGTGATCGTAGCAGTAACTGAGGTTTTAGTGAATGGTAAACAAGTTGCAATGGAATTAAATAAATAGTGAAGAAACATAAATAATTCTACACTTCTTCATTATTTTGATTTCTTATCTCAAAAAAGCAGTGCCTTTTAGGCACTGCTTTTCGCTATTAATAACGTGGTATTTTCGTAATTTGTGCCACGCCTGAATCAATAGCTGCTTTCGCTACTGCTTCTGCAACACTTGGAACAACTCTTTTATCTAATGGATTCGGGATTACATAATTCGCATTACGTTCTTCATCAGTAATGATGTTAGCGATCCCATATGCTGCCGCTAATTTCATCTCTTCTGTAATATCAGTTGCGCGCACATCTAACGCACCGCGGAATATTCCGGGAAACGCCAATACATTATTTACTTGATTCGCATAATCCGAGCGTCCAGTTCCTACTACAGCTGCCCCAGCCTCTAATGCATCCTCAGGGAAGATTTCTGGAATTGGATTCGCCATTGCAAACACAATTGCTTTCTCATTCATCGTCTGTACAAGTTCTTTCGTTAATACGTTAGGAGCAGATACGCCAATAAAAATATCAGCTTGGTGAATTGCTTCTTTTAACGTTCCACGCACATGTTCACGATTTGTCTTTTTTGAAACTTCAATTTGTGCTTCGTTCATCCATGTTTCACCTTCACAAACAATACCTTCTAGGCTAACTAGCGTAATGTGCTTTGCACCAGCCTTTAATAATAATTTTCCAATTGCAATTCCTGCCGAACCCGCACCGTTAATAACGATTTTCACATTATCCATTTGTTTGCTAACAACTTTTAATGCATTAATAACAGCTGCTAAAACGACAATAGCTGTTCCATGTTGATCATCATGGAATACAGGAATATTCGTTTCTTCTTTTAATCGTTTTTCAATTTCAAAACAACGCGGTGCTGCAATATCTTCTAAATTAATCCCTGCAAATGTAGGCTCTAAATTTTTTACAAGGGTAACGATTTCATCTACATCCGTTGTGCCTAAACATAATGGGAAAGCATCTACATTCGCAAACTTCTTAAACAAAATACTTTTTCCTTCCATAACAGGCATAGCGGCTTTCGGTCCAATGTTTCCTAAACCGAGTACCGCTGTTCCATCTGAAACAACTGCCACCATATTGCCACGTGCTGTATAGTCATACACTGTTTCTTCATCTGCCGCAATCGCTTTACACGACTCCGCTACACCTGGTGTATACGTCAGGCTTAAATCATCCGCTGAATTTACCTCCACTTTACTTGTAATTTCAATTTTTCCTACTAATTCTTTATGCAATAACAATGATCTTTCATTAATTTCATTTGCTAACATACTTATAATCTCCCCTTAATTTGACAAGCTAGCTATACGAATATAGCTAGCTTGTTTGATCATGAAAACATTTTTAATAATATTGTCGCCGTTACAACCATTGCCGCCCCGCCTAAACGAGTTGAAATTTGCGCGAACGGCATTAATTCCATACGATTTGAAGCCGATAAAATAGCAACATCTCCAGTTCCGCCTAAACCGCTATGACATCCAGTTACAATCGCCGATTCAACTGGATACATCTTCATCACTTTCCCTACAAGAAAACCTGATGCTACCATTGTAAGAACAACCGATGCGCACACAACAACATATCCTACTGAAAGAACTGCTGCTACGTCTTTTAACGGAATATATAGCAATCCTAATCCAACCATTAAAGGCCAAGTTAAATTCTTCGAAATAAATTTATATAAATGGAATGCTCCTTGCTCCATTTTTGCTGGCATTAATTTAAAGTATTTCACAAGTGCTGCTGAAAAAATCATAATGATTGCCCCAGGAATACCGATGAACTTAGAAGCAAATCCTCCAAAGATGAAGAACGTACACGCAATTAATAAACCTGCTCCCATTAATGAGAAGTCAATTGGCTTCTCTGTATTTTGTTCTTTTAATAATTCTGCTTGATTGTCTGTTTTCACTAATACACCGTTACCACTAAGCTCCGGTTTCTTCTCACCTAAACGCTTCATATACCCTGCACTTACAATTGCGAACATATTTCCAATAATAGCTGCTGGAATAAGCTGTGATACAAACGTCGCTGATGATTCATTTAAAATATCACTATAAGCTAGCGACAATGGTAAAATCCCTTCCCCGATACCACCACTCACAATTGGTACGATGATAAAGAAGAATGTGTGCTTCATTTCAAATCCAAATAATGAACCGACCAATAACCCTACTGCTACAGAAGCTAACGTCCCTACTACTAAAGGAATAAACATGCGAACGAAACCTTGTACTAACACTTTACGGTTCATTCCTAAAATACTTCCGACTACTAAACAAGAAATATATAAATATAAAAAGTTCGATTTTTTCATTAACATAGTCGCAGCTTCCATTGAAGCTGGATTCATCCAGTTAAAAAATACAAGTAATGATGGAATAAATAACGAAAGTATTGCTGGACCGCCGATATTTTTTAAAATTGGAATTCTCATCCCAATATCGCCTAAGAAAATCCCCATGATCATAATAACTGCAAATCCACCAATCATATCTGCTGGCAATTTATTATATACAGATGCCCCATAAATAATAGCAGCCAATACTACATATAACGGTAAAGGTATAACACCGATTTTTACATTCATAATTTTAGAAGCGAAAGATTCTCTTTGTACTTCATTTCCTTCAGAAAATGATACCGCTTCCACATTCTTTTGAATTCCCATATGGCACCCCCTCGTTTTCTTAATAACAATATTAAAACGCTTTCAATAGTAAAAATAGTTTTTGTAAGTTTTGTAATTGATTTTGTAATTAAAAAAAGTATAAGCGACTTATATTAAGTCGCTTATACGTAAAACTCTATTTTCTTTTGATCAACACATCTTAATTTACTTACAGGTCTGCCCACATGTTGGTACATCATTTCGTTTTCTAACACTCCAATGTCAGTCAAAAACATTACATATTTTCGAATAGAAACTCTTGAAATTCCAACTAATTGTGCCATTTCATCTGTTGTAAACACTCTTCCATTCAACGACTCGATCTTCTGCCAAATTAATTGCAACGTTTGCTTCGTTAACCCTTTCGGAAGCTCTTTCGTGACAGTAGGCTCCCTTTTTTCTTTTTGTAAAATTAACGAATCTAATTCCGATTGACTAATTTTTTGTTGTTCTTTCATGAAAGTAAGTTTTTCTCGATATATAGTTAATGCCTCTTTAAATCGTTCAAATGTAAATGGTTTAATTAAATAATCTACTACACCATATTGTAATGCTTTTTTAATACTTCCCATATCATGTACAGCTGAAATCATTATAATATCAATTTCTTTTTCTTGGTTCCGGATATACATTAAAAGCTCAAAACCAGTCTCTTCAGGCATAAAAATATCAAGTAATACTAAATCTACTCGTGATTTCTCTAATATTTCGATCGCCGACTTTACTGAGTTAACTGCTTGAACAAGTTCAAATCCTCCTACTTGCTCTAAATAATGCGTATTTAGCATTGCTACCATCGGGTCATCTTCTACAATTAAAACTTTAATCATATTTGCCTCTCATCCCTACCTTTAGGTATTTCAATTGTTATCGTTGTTCCCTTACCTACTAATGAATGCATATGAATTTCCCCATTTATTCGCTGTATACTTTCTTTTACAAGATACAAACCATAACCGCGGTTATCTCCCTTTGTGGAATAACCTTTCGTAAATAATTGCTCTATTTCTTTTTCTTGTATACCTTTTCCCGTATCTTGTACTGTAATAGTTAGTATATCCCCATGTTGTATCTTAACTTCAACTTGCTTCTTTTCACAATTCGTAACTGCCTCTAATGCATTATCAATTAAATTTCCGACAATCGTAATAAGTTCATGAGTAATACTTTCATCATCTATTTCCGGCATATAAGAATCTTCACTTATAATTAATTTTATATTTTTCTCTCTAGCATAGCTGAGCTTACCTAGTAAAAAACCAGCAAATACTGGACTTTTTATTCTTTTCATAACTCCACCAATTTCATATTGATGCTCTGATACCATGCCGCTTATATACTTCTGTAATTCTTCATACTGCTTCATATGTGTAAGCCCTAATACGACATGCATCTTATTCATAAACTCATGAGATTGTGCCCGTAATGCTTCTGCATATAGTCTAATACCAGTTAGTTCCTCTGCTAGTTTTCTAATCTCTGTTTTATCACGAAATGTTGCAATTGCACCAACTATTTCTCCTTTTACATATAAAGGAACTCGATTCGTCACAATCGTAATTCCATAAATATTTTGTTCTTCGTTTAATTGTACTTCTCCCGTTTGCAATACTTCTTTTATACGTGAATTTGGCATATACAACTCAACATCTTTACCGATAAAATCTTCTTCAAGTCCGCTTTTTTTAAATAGACGTTTCGCTTCATTATTAATTAATGTTACTCTAGCCTCTTTATCTACAGCAATAATACCTTCCTTTACAGATTGTAGCATCGTATTTCTTTCTTCAAGAATTTTTGCTATCCTGTGCGGCTCAAGACCGAATAAACTTTTCTTTATATGTCTAGCTAGCAATATTGCTCCTATAATTCCGACTAATACACCAACTCCGACACCAATATAAATGATATGTCTACTTTCCTTAACTCTTTCTTTTACATTATCTGCTGAAATACCAACAGCCACAGCTCCAAGTTGTTCACCTGTTTCAGAAAATATTGGTACAAACACTCGCATGGAAATACCTAAAGTTCCTTCTGCTAACGATACATGTTCTTTTCCTTTCAATGCAGGCCCTTCATCTCCCCCAATAAAATGATGCCCTATTTTTTGAGGATTTGGATGTGACTTTCTTATTCCATTCATGTCCATAACTACAATAAACTGAACACCTGTGTTTTGTAATATTCTATTTGTATACGTTTGGATTGCAGAGGTATCTGCTTTCCCAACCAAACCATCGATTACAATCGAATCATTCGCCACAATGTGTGCAATTGTTTTTGCCTTCTCTGCTTGGCTATCCTCCGTCGTCCGTTCTACATTATGACTAATTAATATATCTGTCACAAGTAAAGAAAAAATTACAACTGTACAAACTAACAATGTAATCGTTTTCCATAAATTCCATAGTCTTCTTCTTTTTTTCATCCCGTTAATGACTCCCCTAATTGCTGAATAGAAAAATAAGTAAGGTGATATTATTTTCACCTTACTTATCTGCTGTTATTATACTTTAAATTTACTAGTCATCGCTTGTAGTTCTTCTGCCATCTCAGCTAAGTTTTGCGAAGCTGAACTAATTTCCTCCATGGAATTAACCTGTTCTTCTGTTGAAGCTGCAACACTTTGCATACTAGCTGTATTTTCTTCTGCAGCAGCTGCAATTTCATCAATAGCATTTGTCACTTCATTTGCATCTCCAGCAATTCTCTTCGTTGTTTCTACCATTTGATTAACTTGAGAAACAATATGTGTAGTAGAACTTAAAATTTCCGTAAAACTTACTTTCGTTTTTGTTACAACATCAAGGCCTTGTTGAACTTCTCCATTCACATTATCCATTGCCTTAACAGTATGTTCAATATCCGCCTTAATTTCTGCAATTAAATTTGCAATCTCTCCAGATGACTCTCCTGATTGCTCTGCTAATTTTCTAACCTCATCTGCTACAATAGCAAATCCTCGTCCCTGTTCACCTGCTCTTGCTGCTTCAATAGCCGCATTTAAAGCTAATAAGTTTGTTTGAGTTGCGATGTTTTGAATTGCTTCAGAAATAGTTCCTACTTGCTTTGATTTCTCATCAAGCAGTTTAATAATAGCATCTGACTCGGATACCGACCTAGAAATAGACTGCATTTGTTTTGCAGTTTGTTCAACTAAATCTTCTCCCTCTTCAGCTCTTTCTCGCGCATGTAATGAAGAAATAGAAATTGACTCTGCGCTTCCAGTTACATCTTGAATTGCTGTATTTACTTGTTGCAATGTAGCCGCACCTTCTTCAACACCTTGACTTTGTGATTCAGCCCCACCTGATACTTGTTCCATTGCAATTGTAATTTGATCTGTCGCATCATTTGCTTGCTGTACGCTCGCTGTTAACTCTTCTGCCGATGCTGCAACATGTTCTGCTGAAAAGCTAATTTGGGTAATAACATCTTGTAAAGACGTAGACATTTCATTAAATGAATTCCCTAATTTCCCTATGTCATCCTTGGAATGGATTGTAATTTTCTCTGTTAAATCTCCCTTACTAATTTTATATGCCGATTCGGCTATTTTTCGTAATGGCCTTGTAATAGACTTTGTAATGAAATAAATTAATACACTACCAAATGCAATAGCGATAGCAATAACAATAAAAGTCTTGTAAAATACTGGATTCGCAGCTTGGGTAATTTCTTCATCAAACATAACGCCAACTACTTTCCAGCCCGTTTTCTCATTTGTTGCAAAGATTAAATTCTTTTTATCATCTTGTTCTGTATAAGACACATTTCCTTGTTTATCTTCATAAATTGGTTTAATCCAAGGATCAGTAACTTTTGCACCTGGTTTTCTAGATGGATGACTAACAATTTGCTTATTTTGATCTAAAATAACTGCATAACCTTTTTCACCAATGTTAATCATTTTGGAAATTTTTAAGATGTTATCTAAATTTAAATTAATTCCTATAACACCTTTACCATCTTTTACTTCTTTCGCAATCGTCACTACCATATTTTTTGTAGATGCTGACTGATATGGCGCAGTAACAATTACTTTCCCTTTATTTTCATGTGCTTCTTTATACCAAGATCTATCTGTTGGATTATACCCATCAGCCATTTGAATAAATGGTTCTCTTATAAACTTTCCCGTCTCTGTTCCAATATAAATACCTTCTACTTCTGGATGAAGCTTTATATATTGTGCTAACTTCGTTCTTACTATTTCTTCTTGTCCATTTAGATATGTATCCTCTGTTAAGATGTCTGCAAAGTACGTCGCATCAACAAATTTCTCTTCTATATTTTGAGAAATAACAGTATTTAAAATCGAAATATTCTCCTTTGCCTTATCTGTCATTTGATGCTCAAAATTTGTTTTGGCAGTTTGATATGAAACACCACCGATAATAATTCCTGGTATAGTTAAAATAATAAAAAATGAAATGATTAATTTTTTATTGATACTCATACATTTAACCCAGTTAAATATTTTTTGCATAATAAGCCTCCTTTATGTAATGTGGATACTTGTGTCATTTTATACAATTAACATATATAAAACAATATATAATGATAACATGTAAATTTTTCGTCAATTATGCATTTTTGCATATTCACTCCTTATACGTATTTTAATCATAAAAATAAGAGAACTTTAGCATTATATATACTAAAGTTCTCTTATTTCTTAACAGCTTATACTCTATAAAACTTCTCTTATAATCCTCAAATCTTTATCCTTCGCCTTATAGTCATATTACTAAAACTCTTCGTCCTAATTTATTTGACGCTCTTTACATAACTAATTGCCTGACTTCCCATTTGCGCCCATGCCTGTTCAAAGGTTTCTCTCGGTACTTTTACATCTAAGCTACCCTCAAGTGGATCTCGAATATATACAGATTCCTGATCATACCCGATAAGTACAATACAATGTTCATTATACGTAATAGAAACATCTCCACTATTTGTTTCCCATGTAGTAAATTCATCTGCATCTAATGGTGCAAATGTTGCATTTGTGATCATGACTACAGGTTGCCCTGCTTTTATACTCTTATAAATTTCTTCTATATTCTTCCCTGTTAAGTCTACAGCTTTATTAGGTAAATATTTTTCCGCTAACTGAAAGAGTGGCCCATGATATACACCATATCCCGATTCAGAAAATGTATAAATATTACCTACAAATCCTTCATTTGGATTCCCGCGCACACCATCGTCTATAAAATCAACTTTTTTTATTTCATTTGCTAATGTCATCTTATCCACTGAAACACCAGCGTATTGTAACATCATCGCTAAACTCGTCACTTCACAGCCTCTATCCAATTCTGGTAACTGCTGAATTAAGGGAACATTTGATAAGATGACTTTTTCATCGTTATTACTAAACTCCGTTTCTTTTCCTCTTTGTATATTTGAGAATGTTAACTTCTCTACATACTTTGGAATTCCATTTGTATATACACTCCATATTGCTGCACCTAGTAAAGCTGTACATATATACCACTTCAATTTTCTTATCGCTTTCACACCCTTATTAATTCGTTAAATAAGAATAAAATGCGTCAGCATCCGTTCGTACCATCGGTACAAAATTTAGTTCTTTTCCTTTTTCAGGCTGATCTTTTTTTATCTTTTCCGCTAACTCTTGAATATTCATATTCATTTTATCCATATTAAGCTCATCTGCCATTTGTAGCACCTTTTGTTCATTAATTTCTCTTAATATTTGATATATATCTTTACCATACAAATCAATATGATGTTTTTTTGCTTCTTCTTGTACTTTTTGTTCGTACACTTCTTGTGCTAACTCTTCAATTTCTTTTCCTTTTTGAGAAATGTCTAGCTTTTCTGCTTCTTCTCTTACTTTCTTTCCGTAGATTTCTTCCGCGATGTCTTCGATTTCTTTTCCGTCTGTCGAAATACCTAATTTATCTGCTTCATCTTTAATTTTAATCGCATTAATTTGAGTAATTAAATCTACAATTGATGTATTCTCTATAGATATACCTAGCTTTAACGCTTCTTGCTTTACTTTTGTTTCATAGATTTCTTCTGACAGCGTCCCAACATCTTTTCCTTCAACCGATATGCCTAACTGCTCTGCTTCCCTTCCTACTTCTGTTTCATGAATTTCTTTTTCTAGTATAATTTGTTCTTTTCCTTCCGTTTCAATACCTAGTTTCTCTGCTTTTTCTTCTGTATGCACTGCATGTATCTTACCATTGTTCAATTGTTCTTTACTGCGCTGCGTGTAATCTGTCTTTCCTTTTTGTGTTTCAGAAGGAGAGGCACCCCCTAATATACTTAAACTCATTACTCCAATAGTGAATACCGTCATCATTTTCTTTTTCAAAATTAATTCCTCCCTCTTATACTTTCTTTCCCATCATTCCCCTAGTTTTTTTAATACTATACATACATCTCATCGCTGCTTGAGATAACATTATGATTGATAAACCCCACTCACATACACCTAGTCTCTTCTTCATGTAACGAACTTTCTTTATGCCATACATAATATAAATAGTTTCTTAACTTTCCCTTAAAAAAAGACGACCTTGTAAAAACAAGGTCGTCTTCTTACTTATATTTTTTGGTTTTTAGGGAAAATCACTTCAAAACAAGTGCCATCTCCCCATTTGCTCTCTACTGATATTTTTCCGTAATGCTTTTCTACAATCCAATTTGCGATTGAAAGACCTAATCCAGCTCCTTCTGACGTACTTCTTGCTTTATCCCCTTGATAAAAACGATCAAATAATTTCGGAATATCTTCTTCTTTCACTCCTATCCCGTCATCTTTCACCTGTATGCGAATTGAACTACTCGTTTGCGTGCAATCAATTTGAATATGCCCACCTTCGTTTGTATATTTCATCGCATTATCTAACAGTATGACCATCATTTGATGAATCCGCTCTCTATCCCCCATAAAAGATACACCACGTTCTACTTTTAGCATCATTTCTTTTTCTTGATAAGAAGCAATCTCTTTATATGGAGCTACTATTTCTTCTAACAATTTATCAAGTTCAAATGTTTTCTTATCCATCTCAATTTGATTAGAATCAGAACGTGCTAGCAATAATAAATTACTAACGAGTTTCGATAACCGCCTACATTCTTTTGAAATTGTAGAAATATCCATCGCTTTTTCTTCTATCGTAGCGGATGGTGACTGGAATAAAACATCCGTTTTTGATTGAATAACTGCAAGTGGTGTCCTGAGTTCATGTGATGCATCAGAAACGAATTGTTGCTGTTTCTCCCATGAACTTTGAATAGGTACGAGTGCTCTACCAGCTAGGAAAAAGCCAATACCTATCGCACAGAGGCTTCCTATGCTACAACCTATAACGAGAATTAAAAATAAAGTATTTAACATTCCTTCTTCCGCTGTTATATCTCGCACGATTTGAACTATTTCTCCATCTTTTTGAAGCGAAAATGCTCTAAAATATCGTCCTTGTACTTCAATATCTTGTAACTCCTCTAATTTTTCGGGAGAAAAACTTTCCAAATTCTCTTCAAAAATAGAACGGAATTTACGGTTATCGCCCTCTATTTTCACTATTTTCCCATTCCAAGTTATTCTAGTTACTCGCGGATCTCCAATTTGGATATTCTCCATGCGTTTTCTTGGTGGTACTTTAACATCTAATTTTTCTCTATACTGAGCTATCATTTTTATAGATTGATCTACTTCACTATAAATACGCTTGTATGTGTACGAATAAATAATACTGCCTAATATACCTATTAATAGAATAAATACTAATGAGTTCACTATAGTCAAACGAATGCGTGTTTTTTGAAACATACTTCCTTTTTTCATTGTTCTTTTAATATATATCCAATACCTCGAACGGTTTGAATATCTTTCTGATAACCGAATGGCTCTAATTTTTTACGTAAATGATGCACATACACTTCTACAATCGCTACTGTAGTATCTGAATCAAATCCCCAAACACGATCAAAAATTTGTTCACGCATTAAAATCTTTCCGCTATTTTGAACAAGGTACTCTAGAAGCTCATATTGTTTTAATGATAACTTCATACCTTTTCCATCTACTTGAACATCTTTATCTTTTCCGAACAATTCAATGCCTTTATAGCGAATTGTTTGCTGCGTTGTTAAACTACCACTTCTGCGTAGTAAAGCACGAATTCTCGCTTTTAATTCAGGGGCCTGAAATGGCTTAACAATATAGTCATCTCCACCAAAGTCCAATCCCTTCACCCGATCTTCTAAAGAATCTCTCGCTGTCAAAAACAGGACTGGTGTTTCAATCTTTTCATCTCGTATTTTTTGAATCACTTCAAATCCGTCCATCCCTGGCATCATCACATCCAGCAAAATTGCATCATATATATTTTGAAGAGCTAAAAACAATCCATCTTCTCCATTTATTGCCGTATCTACTTCAAATTCATCACGTAAAATTTGTACGATAGACTCTAATAACGAAGCATTATCTTCTACTACAAGTAAACGCATGCTCTCACCTTCCATCAAATAGTTCAATTCTATTTATTATTACATTTCTTCTCTTCATAACAAAAGAATGTAGTTACATTACGTAATTTCATTTTTAACTATTTCCTTCTAAAATTTTGAAGTTTTATTATAAAAACTTTGTCTTAAATTTAGCTTAATAAAAAATTGAAAGAAATAAGATTCCTCTTATCTCTTTCAATTTTTTATTACATATACCTTTTTACTCGGCAACTCTAAACAATTTAGCTGACCGCCATACACAGCCCCGCCATCAATCCCAATAATACGATTACTACCAAAATACACTCCGCAATCCTCACTACCATGAAGCGTTTTTGTTTCCGTATGCCCAAATACAATAACCTTTTCACCGCTATATCCATTATGAAATTCATTACGGATCCACATTAATGTATATGGTTCAGATTCAGAAACTCGTTTCATCGGTTCAACCCCAGCATGTACAAATATATACTCTTCTGTTTCAATGTAATGATCTAATTCTTGAATAAACTTTATATGTTCCTCTAATACACGAGAGTGTAAAATCGGTTTTTGGAAGTCTTTCTCATTAACCGCAATATCTTCTTCTACAAATCCATAGCTATATAATGTCTTATCTCCACCATTTCTTTTTACCCAATGGTTCCATGAACGTTCCTCATTTGTCGTTAACGCCTTAATCATCATATCTTCATGATTTCCTTTTAAAATGAGTGCTCCATCTTTTTTCAATTCTCTTACCTTTTCAATTACAGCACGCGCATTTGGACCACGATCTACATAATCTCCCAGTAAGATTAATTGATCCTGTTTCGCATCATATTGAGCTTCTTCCAATAAATGTTCGAACTTTTCTATCTCTCCATGAATATCACTAATAACAAGAATTCTTTTCATATTATCCCCCCTCTTTCTAATTATAGTTCAAAACGACAGAAAGTTCAGAATTGAAATCCCGCATTAACGGGCAGTAAGCCCCCCACTGATTACAGTTTCACTTTATTACAAACTAAACTATTATCCTTACAACAATGTAAGTCTCTTGTCATCCAATTCGATAGTTGTAATTACTGTATTTCCTTATACTGAGAGTAAGAAATGAAACAAAAAATAAGGAGAGATGAGAGATGAAAAAAGTAATGGAAGTTGTAGTAGCGGTAGTAGAGGTTTTCGTAAATGGTAAACAAGTCGCAATGGAGTTAAATAAATAATGAAAAGGACAACATTCACTCTAGACCCTTTACTCATATAAAAGAGATAAGACTTCATCATTTCTTTGATCCCTTATCTCCCTATAAAGAAAGCCGTATCCCTTTTAAGGATACGGCTTTCTCTTATTTTTGACTCGTACGAGCTGAAATGCTAATTGCTCTATCTGTTGCTTTGGCAGCTTCATCTAACGCTTCTTTACTATTCTTCCCGTCATACATCGCTTCTAATGCTTTTACAACTGCATCTCGTGATTCTGGGAATACACTAATTAAAGCCCCTTGTGTTGCTGGAGATTGCTTCGTCGCTTGCAATTGATCTACTGTTACTTTCAACTGTGGATATTTTTCATATTGCTCTTTTACTAATGGCTCATTATATGCATCTGGATTAATTGAGAAATAACCTGTTGCAGTATGCCATTTTGCTTGTACGTCTGGCTTCGTTAAATATTTCATAAAGTCCCAAGCACCTTGTTGCGTTTCTTCTGAAACCATATTCGTCATCCATAATGATGCTCCACCAATAACAACACCATTTTGTTTCGAATCCTCAGGATACGGAATATATGAAACACCTACATTAAACTTAGATGCATCGATTAAATCACGAACACCTGCTGAAGAATCTAAATACATAGCAACTTGTCCAGATTGGAACGCGGCACGAATATCATCCCAACTTGCTCCATACTTTCCAAGTGCGCCAGCTTTATTTAAATCATCTAACATTCCAAATACTTTCTGTCCTTCTTTACCGTTAAATACCGCCTTCTTTGCAGCATCTTTACGGCCGTTTTCGTTATCTACATATAAAGCACCTTGTGTCGCTAACAATTCTTCAAAGAACCAACCGTAGTTAAGCATGGAGAATCCATATTGTTTTACATTTCCGCCTTCTTTAATCGTTAACTTTTTCGCTGCTTCTTGTAATTCCGCATATGTTTTTGGAGCTTTCTCTGGATCTAAGCCCGCCTTTGCAAAAGCATCTTTATTATAAATTAATACTGGTGTAGATGAATTAAATGGCATAGAATACATTTTTCCATCAACTGAATAATAATTTGTAATTGCTTTTTCTAATTTTGACGTATCGTACTTATCTTTTTTTATCCAGCTATCAATTGGTGTGATTTTTTTGCTATCAATCATATATTTCGTTGTAATTTCACTCGATTGAACAAGAGCTGGCGCTTCTTTCGTTGCAGACATCGTTCTAAATTTCGTTAAAGACTCTTCATATGTCCCTTGGAACTCTGCCTTTATCTCATATTTATTTTGCGACTTATTATAGTCTGCAACAAGACCATCTAATACTCCTTGTGTTTTTCCACCCATCGCATGCCAGAAGCGAATTACAGTTTTATCACCATTTTTTTCAACTGGTGCTACTTTTGCCTGTACTTCAGGTTTTCCCTCTGTTTTACTATTTGAACAAGCTGCACTAGATAATGCCATTGTTGCTACCATTAATAGAGCAGCACCTTTTTTAACTAGACTCATTTAAATCTCACCTTCTCTTAGTTATTTAATTGCACCTTTTGTTAATCCTTGTTGTAATTGCTTTTGCCCTAAAAATAGTAAAATCAATGTTGGAATAACGATAACCGTAACACCGGCCATTACGCTTCCCCAATCAGTTGCAACTTCTTGAGACTGAAGCTGCTTTACACCGATTTGCACTGTTCTTACTTTTTCATCAGTGGTCACTAAAAGTGGCCATAAATACATATTCCATGTTGTTAAAAAGCTATATACTCCAAGCGTAATAAAACTCGTTTTACAATACGGTATTACAACGCTGAATAAAAATCTTATATTTCCAATCCCTTCAATAAAAGCAGCTTCTTTCAGTTCATTCGGGAGTGTCATAAAATGTTGACGTAACAAGAAAATACCGAAAGCTGTTGCAAAAAACGGCACTGTCATCCCGGCGAAACTATTGATCCAGCCAAAGTTTTGAATCGTTAAAAAGTTAGGCACCATCGTTGCTTCCCACGGAATAAGCATCGTTGAAATAAACAGGAAGAAAATTAAGTTTCTCCCTTTAAACTGAAGAAAAACAAAAGCATAAGCTGCTAAACTTGATACGATAAGTTGTCCAATCATAACGACTGTCGATACAATTAAACTGTTATATAAGTATGTAAAAAGCGGTACTTTTTGAAAAATATTAATGAAATTATCAAAAGTAAACTGGGTCGGAAATAACCTTCTCATTTGAATATCGTCTGGTGTCATAAAGCTTATTAAAAATGCATACAGTACAGGAAAAAATACCATCACTGCACTAATAATGAGTAGCATGTATAATAGGAAATTTTGTTTCCACTGTTTAACAATCATTTATAATGCACCTTTCTCTCAGCAAACTTAAATTGAAGTAATGTAGCAACGAAAATGAAAACAAATAATACCATCGCTTGTGCACTTGCTGTTCCAAATTGATGATTCACAAACGCCTCTTTGTAAATCGAGTACACAATTAAATTCGTTGCATCATTTGGTCCACCGTGCGTTAAAATATCAATTTGTCCAAAGCTTTGGAACGCACTAATTAATGTTACTGTTACAATAAAGAATAAAGTTGGTGATAGCATCGGTAATGTAACACGGCGAAGCTTATATAAATAACTAGCACCATCTATAGATGCACTCTCATATAAAGACGTATCAATATTTTGTAAACCACCTAATATAACTAAAAATGCAAAACCTGTATTCACCCAAACTGTTGTAACTGATACAGAGAATAGTGCCCAGTCCGGACTCGTTAACCATGCGATTGCAGGAAGGTTCATAGAGGCTAATATATTATTAAATAATCCTACACTTGGATGAAATAAAAATAGCCAAATCACTGCACTAGCAGCTACTGATATTCCCATCGTCGAAGAAAACAGAACTCGGAATAACCCAATACCTCTTACCTTTCCATTTGCAATCAATGCAAGAAACAAAGCAAATATAATACTCGTAGGAACTGTATATAAAACAAATAATAAAGTTGATTTTATACTTTTGTAGAAGGCTGGATCAGAGAATAAATATTGATAATTTTCTAAGCCAACGAAAAGATTAGCTTCTCCATGTATATCGGTTAAATAAAAACTATAATAAATCGTCCTAAACAATGGATAGAACAGAAAAATCGAAAATAGCAAAATAGATGGCGCCAAAAACAATAATCCTATTCTTAAATCTTTCGTTCTCTCCCATAATTTTTTCTTTTTTGACACCTTTGTTTGAACTGGTAACTTACTTACTTCGATCATTATTTCGCCACCACTTTCAACTCTTCTTCACCTACCACTTTTAAGCGTTCATTCGTGTTTTCGTTAAAGAAGCATAACTTTTCTTGCGAGAATAATAATTTTACTTTGTCACCTTTGTTCAGGAGTAACTGTCCGATAACTTTCGCACTCCAAGTTGTTCCATTTACCGCAAAGTTCAATATAGATTCATTCCCTAATACTTCTACAGATTGCAACGTCACTTCTTGTCCCTCCTCAGACAGTGCAATATGCTCAGGGCGCATGCCTATGCGAATTGTTCCTTCTGGTAATTGCTTTAACTGTCTAATAGATAATGGAATTTGCAATTGTCCTATATGTAATACACCTTTTTCTTTATTTACTTCCCCATCATTTATATTCATAGAAGGAGAACCTATAAAGCTTGCAACAAATTCGTTTGCTGGTTCGTTATATATGTTAAGTGGTGTTCCAACTTGCTGTATACTTCCTTTATTTAAAACCATGATACGATCACCCATAGTCATCGCTTCTATTTGATCGTGGGTAACGTAAATCATCGTAATTCCTAATCGCTGCTGAATTTCTCTAATTTCAATTCTCATTTGCGCACGTAATTTCGCATCCAAATTCGAAAGTGGTTCATCCATTAAACAGATTGACGCTTGACTCACAATTGCCCTGGCAAGTGCAACACGCTGTCTTTGTCCGCCTGATAATTGGCCTGGTTTCATTTTCACATACTCTTTCAGTCCTACCATTTCAATAGCTTCCATTAATCGCTTTTGTCGCTCTTCTTTTTGTACTTTTCTTACCTTAAGTCCAAATAAAATATTTTCTTCTACAGATAAGTGTGGATATAATGCATAATTTTGAAATACCATTGATAGATTACGGTCTTTCGGCTCTAGATCATTTGCAACACGTTCATTAATAATTAAATCTCCTGAAGAAATCTCTTCTAAGCCAGCGATCATTCGTAATAATGTGCTTTTCCCGCATCCCGAAGGTCCAACTAAAACAAAAAATTCACCCTTCTTAATATGAACCGATACGCCTTTAACCGCTGTCTCTTCTGCATTTTTATATACCTTTGAAACATTTTTCAATTCAATCACAAGGTTGCACTCCTTTTTTCTTCTTGTATCCATACTTCATAATGACTTGTTGAAATCGCACTTGCTCCTGCACGAATTGCAATTTCCGCATCTTCTCGCGTTTGAATCAGCCCTCCTGCAATAATAGGAAACTCTATTTCCTCTACTAGCTGCTTAATAATAGAAGGCATAATCTCTACTGCATTTGGTTTAGTCGTTTTACAATTTTCAATTGATTTAGTAAGAGATAAAGTATCTACAATAAAAATACGTTGAATTGTTTTCAATCCAATTTTATTAGCATTTCAAATTGTTGAACCCTTTGTTGAAATAATACCTTGTGCCCCGATAACATCTTGAATATACAAAAGCGCTTCCTCTGTATTCGTATTTAAGCCTTGTATAAAATCACAATGAAGAAATACATCATGTCCATGTTTCTGCAATTCATATACACGCTCTGGTAATTCCAGCATTGAACCAGTCATAAGAAAAACTGTTTTCGGCAATTTTTTGTATGCTTTGTATCCTTTCCAATCCTTTATCATCGCAATATAAGGTTCTTTAAACATTTATTCCACCTAACTGTTCTATTTTTATCCAAACTAAAAACACCTACTTACATAGAACGCCTTTCTCCTTATTTGAACTCTAGGGAATAGAGCACACCTAAGAAAGTGGCACATTATATGTAAGTGGGTGTTCTCAAATGTTCTCTACCCTAGTTATTTTGTTACCTTTACTATATTACGCATTTATTAAGTCAGTTTTGATAGATTGTTAATTAGGTGTTAATCGAATGTTAATATTCACCATATCATTATTTACATTAATCTAGATATTAAAATATAAATAAATAGAACGAAACAATACTTAAAATTCAATCAATATGTAAATTCATTCCATAGTTAATGATTTTTAGTTTGCTTGCCACTGCTTGCAAACTAAAGTTATCCCAAGCAGTACTATAAAGTGGAATGCGCCTTTTCTCTTGTATTGATATGGCCCAGGCTGTAACAACATCAGTACCATATCCGTTCCCTTGAAACTCCGCTAAAGTTTCCACACTTGCCTCAGCAGCTACGGGCGTACTTCTGGCACTGCAACAAACAGAAACTACTTTTTCATTTTTTACAATTGCCAAATAAGGTTGCCTCCTTATTTACTCCATTTACCATCCATTCATAATCTATTTTTCATGTTCAAAATAAAAATCCCATTCAAATACACATTACTGAATCCATCATACTAACTGATTTCTTCATTCTGTCTATCTAAATGGGATTATTTTTCGTTTTTTACTCTACTGGTTGTTGTGGCTGTACTACTTCATTCGCTCCAGCTACCCTCAACATATTTACAATATCTTTAAAACCTCTTTTTTCAGCGTATTGCAGTGGCGTCAGATGTTCCTTGTTAGCCATGTTTACATCTGCACCGTGATCAATAAGTAATTGAATTACTTTCTTATGGTTTTCACTACCATTTCCTAATACAATTGCTTCTAATAACGCTGTTCCACCACGTTCATTTTTATAATTCACATCAATATCTGTATGCTCTAATAATTCTTTAACAACCTCTACATGGCCACGCTCAGATGCAGAAATAAGTGCTGTCCCACCTGACCTAGTCGTTTCTTTCGTATTAACTCCTGCATTAATTAATACTTTTACAATATCCGTATATCCTTCTCTACTTGCATAAAGAAGTGGATTACTTTTTTTCTCATCTTTAATTTCAATATTAGCACCTGCACCAATTAATGCTTTAACTGTCTCTACATGATTTTGGTAGGTCGCTGCAAGGACAGGCGTTTCTCCGTTGTCACCTTCTACGTTTATATTCGCTCCATCCTGAATCAACTTCATAGCTGTCTCTGTGTCTCCAAGAGTAGCTGAAAGTAACAACTGTTTGTCCATTAAATTTATACTTTTCTCTTCTTTAGATTCTTCCTGTTCTTTATGCTTCTCTTTTTTCTTCTCATTTTTCACATGAACCGGTTTCGATTCTGGTTCTTCTTGCTTATCGCAAGCCACTACCGTCATTAAAAGTCCTAATAAAATACATAATAAAATTTTTTGTTTTCTCACAACTACAGCTCCTATGAAAGATAATGTTTTCTTAACCATTCCTCCATCACATACAATAACTCTTCTTGAGTACATTTATCCATAAGCCCTTTAGATTCCTTCTTTAATCGGATTATCTTAAGCTTATACTATGTTTCTCAACCTATTGAAATGATACGCCTGATGGCCCCATCATTAACATTATGAAGCAATTAGTTTAGCACGTTTTTACCGCATTTGTATACATTTCTAAAAAGTACATAAATGATTGCTTTAGGTTACTATATTCCATTGTAACCGTTCTGCTAAAAATTTTACACCTTTTCTATATTTGCACCTGAGTAATAATAGAAAAAGACAACTACATAGTTGTCTTTTTCTATTAATGATGTCCACCATGATTTCCTGCTTTCGGTTTCCCCATCATCTCTTTATTCATTTCCCATTTATGCTCTGCTAGCTCTTTATACGAAAGAACTTTCCCCTTATAGTTAGATACAAAGCTCTCTGCATCTTTTTTATTTTTAAATGAAATGACATTATAAGCCATCGGTGTCGTTATTGTTTTATCATATACGTAAGTAGCGTCTTCTAACGAAATCCAATCTTTCGAATCATAATCTCGGACAAATTTCTCTTTCGTCTTTTCATCTGAGTTGATCTCCATCCATTTATACATACAACCGATATCATCAAACTTTAACGCTTTTCCATTTTCTAAAATAATTTCTGTTGCAAATTGATTATCTGTTACCCCAATTTGGCAAATATCACATTTATCATGTTTCTCATCAATGGCAACAGCTGCTGTTTCCTTTTTCCCACACCCGACTACCGTAAATACGAAACATAAACATATAGCAAGTACGACATGTTTTACTTTCATCAATATTCCTCCCTAGAAACCGTATACTCCACGAAAAGAATACCAAAAGGTTGTGTGAGATTTGTGAAAAAACAATGTGCTTTTTGTAATATAGGAAACAAAAAAAGATGTGTAGTTATTTCTACACATCTCTCATCACTCGCAACCTGTAATTAACAAATCATCTTCTAATTTAACTAATAATGTATCCGCACTAATTTCCTGTCCAACTTCTACATTTACCAATCTTATATTTCCACTAATCCCGACTGCAATTTTTTTAAGCTCACCGTCATTTTTTCGGATCATCAGTAATTTTTCCCATTCATATACGTAAGAAGATTCATTAATAAAAATCTCCTCTACTTTTCCTTCATAAGAGCTATAAATCTCTTCAATTCTCGTTTTCATATAACATCTACTCCCTATTTCACACTTCACTATTTTCATCTTATTCTACCATTCTTACGAGAAGCAGCTTACTTTTTAAAAATTCAAATTAACTACCGTGAACAAAATGAACAAAATAAAAATTATGCTTCTAATGATGTTATTTTTCAAATTATTTACCATTTGAATAGATGCTTTTATTATAAATAAAAAACCTTTTTCTGAATTTTTATTCTATTTTGAAAGCGCAATCATTCTTTTGAGGGGGAAATTACATGTTAGCACTACTTGGATTTGCGATGGTATTTGTCTTTATGTTTTTAATTATGACGAAACGTATGTCAGCGCTAGTAGCATTAATATTAATTCCGAGTGTTTTTGCATTAATTGGCGGATTCTATGCCGATATGGGACCTATGATGTTAGAGGGGATCCAAAAATTAGCACCTACTGGTATTATGCTTATGTTCGCTATTTTATATTTTGGGATTATGATTGATAGCGGTTTATTCGATCCTGTCATTAGTAAGATTTTAAAATTTGTAAAAGGAGATCCTTTAAAAATCGTTGTCGGAACGGCTATATTGACTATTATCGTTTCTCTAGATGGTGATGGTACAACAACATACATGATTACAGTTTCCGCAATGTATCCACTATATAAGCGCCTTGGAATGAACCCCCTCATATTAGCTGGAGTTGTTATGTTAGGGGCAGGGGTAACAAATCTTACACCTTGGGGTGGACCCACAGCTCGTGTTATGAGCGCACTTGGGCTTGAGGCTTCCGAATTATTTACACCTCTTATTCCAGGAATGATTGCTGGTGCAATTTGGGTTGTTTTCGTTGCCTACTATCTTGGAAAAAAAGAAAGAAAACGTTTAGGAATTATGGATGTACAGTATTTAAAACAAATGCAAACAATGGATGAGCAAGCTGCAACTGTCGAAGCAGCAGTGCATAAACGCCCTAAACTTCTATGGATTAACTTTTTATTAACCGCCACATTACTTGTCTGTCTCATACTAGAAGTTATGCCATTACCTGTTTTATTTACAGTCGCTTTTGCTATCGCTGTTATGATTAACTATCCAAACTTAGAGCAACAGAAAGAACGTATTGCTTCTCATGCTGGGAATGTATTAGCAGTTGTTTCTCTCGTATTTGCTGCCGGTATTTTCACTGGTATTTTATCTGGAACAAAAATGGTAGATGCAATGGCTAACAGTGTAGTAACTCTTATACCAGATGCACTTGGACCACAATTGCCAATTATTACAGCACTTCTCAGTATGCCATTCACATTTTTCATGTCTAATGATGCATTTTACTTCGGGGTATTACCTATTTTGACGAAAGCTGCTGCTACTTACGGAATTAGTGCAGCTGAAATGGGACGCGCTTCCTTACTTGGGCAACCCGTTCACTTATTAAGTCCTCTTGTCGCTTCCACTTATTTATTGGTCGGAATGGCAAAAGTTGATTTCGGTGAACATCAACGCTTCACTTTATTGTGGGCCGTTGGAACGACAATGGTTATGTTAATTACCGGAATTGTAATTGGGATTATTCCAATATAAGATGCAAAAAAAACAGTAGAAGGAATAAAATCCTCTACTGTTTTTTATTATGAAGAAACAAGAAAATAACGTCTCTCGGGTCTCCCAACACTTCCATATATTAGCTCTGCGTGGACTTTCTTCCCAGATATCAAATACTCTAAATAACGCCTTGCCGTTGATCGGCTTACGCCTACCATTGAACTTAGCACCTCTGCTGTAATCCCTTCTTCATTAACTGTTAACATATGCTTTTTTATTTTCGCTAAAGTTAAAGGATCTATCCCTTTCGGGGCATATTCTATTTGATCTCCCTTCACCCCTCTTTGAGACCATAAATATTCAATTTGCTCCGTAGATAATTGATTATTTTTCTTTAACTGTATAATCTTTTTTTGATAGCCTTCCAGACTTGCTTTAAATCGATCAAACATTAGTGGCTTTACGATATAATCTGTTACTCCGCCCCGCAGGGCGTGCCTCACTACATCTGTTTCCGATGCCGCTGTAATCATAATAATATCTGTATCGTGCAAATGATGCCTAATATATGTGACAAGTTCCGTTCCTTGCATATCAGGTAAGTACACATCTAATAAAACAAGCTGTGGCTTCACAAGCTCTAGCCATTCTTTCGCTTGTTCTCCAGTCGTTGCCGTTCCAATTACTTTAAATCCCTCAATTTTCTCAGTAAAACGACGATGAATGTCAGCAATCCGAATATCATCTTCTACAATTAATACTTCAATCTCCTCACCCATTACTATTCGCCTCTCTCTTTCGGTAGTGCAATAATAAATAACGCACCACCTAAATCCCCTTTTTCAATTGCAATACTTCCATTTAAATCTTCTACTAACTCTTTCACTTTTGCTAATCCATATCCTCGCTCTCCTCCTTCTTTCGTCGAAAAGCCTTTATAGAATATGCTAGTAATTATTTCATCATGAATCCCTTGCCCTGAATCTTCCACTTCAATTAATATTTCTTCTCCAATATCAGTTACAAACATCCTTACTTTCTTATCATTCTCTTCATTTTTTTCAATTGCTTCAAATGCATTCGTAATTAAATTTCCTAAAATAGAAACGACATAATTACTCTCAATATGTGGACTTAATTTTTCTAAACCACTTTCTCTATCTAGCATAAAATCAATCTTCAACTCTCGTGCTCTATTATAAAATCCAATTAAAATTCCACCTAGCCATGGATTTTGAATCCGCTTCATAATAAATTGAACAAAATCTTGATATACCGCTGTTTCCTTATGAATAAGCTCTAAAGCATCTTCGTATGATTCTAATTGAATAAGACCTGAAAGCGTATACAATAAATTATTATATTCGTGCGCTTGCGCTCGTAATGCCTCTGTATATTGCTTCGTCTGAGATAATTCTGCTGTTAACTGATCCATTTCAGATTTCAAACGTAAGCTCGATACAACACCAGTTACTTTATTCTTTACTTTAATAGGTAGACGGTTCGCAATAACAGCCTGTCCTTTTATATTTAATTGGCGATCAAACTGTTCTTCACCAGTTTGAAGTACATCTAGTATCGTTGAATTAGGAATTACATTTAAAATAAATTCCCCAATAATATTTTGTTGTTTATCTAGCGAAAGAATATCATAAGCTGCTTGATTGACTAAACTAATCATGCCATTTTTATCGATTACAATAATCCCTTCACGTACAGATTGAATCACTGTACTATGCTCTTCATATAAAGATGAAATTTCTTCTGGTTCCATCCCGAACATCATTCTTTTTATACTTGCCGCTAAATATATAGAGCCGATTACTCCAATTAATAGCCCTATTATTGTAATCCAAAATACACGCTTTCCATACACTTCTACCGCTCCATGAATATCAGCCATTGAAAATCCAACAGACACCACACCAATGATTTCATTTTCCTGATTACGGATTGGAACTTTTCCGCGTAATGAAGGGCCTAATGATCCAGTTGCTTTCGAAACATATGATTTTCCTTCTAATAAAACGCCTTTATTATCTCCGCCAACCATTTTTTCTCCTATTTTATCTCGCTCAGGATGCGCATAACGAATCCCCTCTTTGTTTCCAACTACAATGAAGTCAGCCTCTGTATCCATTCGAATTTTTTCTGCGATTGGCTGAATAATAGAAGCTGGATTTTCTTTTTGAAAAGCTTCCTGAATTTCTGGTATCGCGGCAACTGTTTTCGCAACATGCAAAGCCCGTTTCCCAATTTGCTCTTCTACCGTTTCAGATAATATGTAATAAAATAAATAACTCGTTAGCAGAAGTACCACTAAAATAAGTGTACTAATAGTTAATGTAATTCTCGGTTGGAGTTTTAATTTTTTTAATTTCAAAACCATTCCCCTAACATGATTAAAGATAGAATTTAAAGAATATACAGTCTCTTTAATTATACTTAATCATAACACGGTTACTCTATATTTCTTTCTTTTTCTCTTCATAAAAAAAGAAACGAAGTAAAATTATTACCTCGTTTCTTAATATTTGTTATTACACTTTAAACTTACTAATCATCTCTTGTAATTCTTCTGCCATTTGTGATAAATGGACTGCTGCTGCATTTATTTCATCTACTGAAGCTAATTGTTCTTCTGAAGAACCAGCAATATTTTGAACGCTTGCTGCATTTTCTTCAATTGTGGCTGCAATTTCATTAATAGATGCACTTACTTGTTTTGCATCTACCGTCATTTGTTTTGCTACATCTACCATGCTATCAATTTGTACAACTGTATCATTTGTAGACTTCAATATTTCGGCAAAGCTTTGCTTCGTTTCATTTGCAACTACAAGTCCTGATTGTACTTCTGCTCCAACTTGATTCATAGAGCTTACTGTTTCTTTTATATCAAATTGAATCTCTTTCACTAGTTTCCCAATTTCCGTAGAAGACTGTCCTGATTGTTCTGCTAGCTTTCGCACTTCATCTGCTACAATTGCAAATCCTCTTCCTTGCTCTCCAGCTCTCGCAGCCTCAATTGCCGCATTTAACGCTAATAAATTTGTCTGTTCTGCAATATGTTGAATCACTTCAAGGATTGCTCCAATTTGTTTCGACTTATCGTCTAACAAACCAATGATTTTGTCTGACTGTGAAACAGACTCATGAATTAATTGCATTTGATTCACAGTTTGTTCAACTAACTTCCCACCATTTTCAGCTTTTTTCTTCGTATACATAGAGGCTGTAGATACTAATGAAGAACTATCTGCAACACGCTGAATTCCTTCTGTAACTTCTTCTAACAATGTTGCTCCTTCTTCAACTTCTTTCGTTTGTATTTCTGCACCACTTGATACTTGCTCTATCGCCTGTGTAATTTGTTCCGTTGCTTCGCTTGTCTGCTTCATACTAGCTGTTAATTCTTCTGAAGATGCCGCTACATGACTTGCTGAAGTGTTTATATTGGAAATGACACTTTGTAACGATGCAGCCATCTCGTTAAAACTTTCTCCTAGCTGTCCAATTTCATCTTTAGAATGAACTGTAATTGATTCTGTTAAATCACCTTCACTAATCTTCTTCGATGATATGACAAGTTGTTTTAACGGTTTAATAATAGACGCAATTATGAAGTAAATTACAATCCCACCGATTATTAGTGAAATTCCAAGAACAGTTATTGTTTTATAGAAAATAGGTTCAGCCGCTTCGATAATTTCTTTGGAAGGCATAATTCCTGCTATTTTCCACCCAGTTTTCTTATTCGTTTTAAAAGTGATATTGCGATCTTCACCATCTAATGAATAATGAAAATCCCCAGCTTCCTGTTTATACAATTCTTTACTAAGTTTCTCTTCTAATTTCTCTCCTGGCTTCATTTTCGGGTGCGCTACTACATTTTTATCTTGATCAAATATCGCTACATATCCTTCCTTACCAATATTAACCATCTTGGAAGTAGTAACAATATTATTAATGATTAAGTCAATCCCAAGAACTCCACTTTTATCCTCGTTTTGTTTTGCTAGTGTAATAACAATATTCCCTGTCGTTTTTGACTTATATGGAGCAGTTACAATTACCTCTCCACTTTTCTTCACGGCCTCTTTATACCAATCTCTTTCTGTAGGATTATATCCATCTGGCATCTGAATAGCTGGTGATTGAATGAACTGTCCATTACTAGATCCTGTATAGATTGCTTCCATTTCTGGATGCAGTTTATTGTATTCTTCTAGTTTATTTTGTATGTTTTGAATTTGATCTGCTTGGTAACTTGATTGTGTGAATAATTTCGTAAAATAAGTTGCATCTACTTTTTTACTATCCAATTCTTTATTAATTACATTATCCAAAATTTTTATATTATCTTTCGCCGAGTTTAAAATCGTTTCATTAAAATTCGTCTTCGCCTGTTGATAAGACGTCCAACCAATTACAATACTTGGAAGAATTAAAATAATAATAAATGATACAAGTAACTTTGTTTTTAAACTACTACTCCTTAATTTCCCTTGAAACATACTTCTACCCCTCCATACCGTTTTAAATGTAATTAATTAACATTTAATCTTTCTATAAAAATAATACGATTTAAATGTATCAATGAGACTCTCTATCTTTTTATACATCTAAAGAATTGATACATATCTTTTTCATTCTATATAAATTAAATAATTAAAACAATGTATAAAAATGTATATTATTCGAAATATTATAATTCATAGGAGAACCTCTAGTATTTCACTTACTAGAGGTTCTTTCCACCTTATTATTCTTTATCTTTTTCTACTTCTTTTTTCTTATCTTCTACTACAGATACAACAGGTTTATCACTTGATAATTGTTGCACTGCTCCTTTTCCTGCAAATCCTTCTAATAGCTCTTTTAAGTCAATTCCAGAAGAAGCCTTTAACGTTTCTTGCATCGTTGCCATTAAATCAGTCGCATAGCCCGCAACTTTTCCGGCCCCGCTATTTTTACCACCGCCGCCTGTATCGACAACTGTGATTTTATCAATATTACTAAGCGGACTTGCAACTTCCTTCGCATAACTTGGAAGCATTTTAAGAACCATATCCATAATTGCCGCTTGACCATATAATTCAAATGCTTCAGCAATTTTTTGTTTCGCTTCTGCTTCTGCTAAACCTTTTAATCTAATAACATCTGCTTCTGCTGTACCTTGCGCTTTTTGTACTTCCGCTTTCGCTTGACCTTGCGCTTTTTCGATTTCCGCCTTCGCTAAACCTTCCACACGTACTTCTTCCGCACGAGCTCTCGCTTCAGCTTCAATCTTATATTGATCCGCATCTGCCTTTTTAATTTGTTTTACTTTTTCTGCTTCTGCTGATTGCTCAACAGCATAACGATCTGCATCTGCTTTTTTCTTAACTTCTGCATCGTATTGCTTTTCACGACGCGCAATCTCTTTTTCTTCTAACTCGATTTGCTTTTCACGCTCAATGATTTTAACGCGCATTTGCTCTTCTGTAACACCTTGTTGTGCTTTCGCTTGTTGTAATTCGTAAGAAAGATCCGCATCTGCACGTGCTTGCTCTTGTTCTCTCTTATAGGACTGTACTTTTAATTCTTTATGTTTTTCAGCTTCAGCGATTTGTGCATCACGTTGATATTCTGCTTCTTTTGCCTCTTTTTCAGCACGTGCTTTTTCAATACGTGCTTCTTTTTCACGCTCTGCATTTGCAATTGTTGCATCACGCTTAACTGTCGCAATTTGCGGCTGACCAAGCGCATCTAAGTATCCGTTTTTATCCATTATTTCTTTAATTGTGAAAGAAACAATGCGAAGTCCCATCTTCTTTAAATCTGTAGAAGCTACTTCATGTACCTTTTGAGCAAATTGCTCTCTATTACTATACGCATCCTCTACTGTCATAGAAGATAAGATTGCACGTAAGTGACCTTCTAAAACCTCTTTTGCTTCTACTTTTAACTCTTCTGTTTCTTTTCCTAAATATTGCTCAGCTGCAGTAGATACTTCTTCAATTGTAGAACCTACTTTAATAATAGAAACACCATTTACTGTAACTGGAACACCTTGCTTCGTATACGTATCACGTGTACCAACTTCTAATTTGTAGTTTAATAGGCTTAAAGGCTCTGCTCTTTGCATAATTGGAACTACGAAAGTACCGCCCCCGCGGATAATCTTAATCTTCTTTCCATCATCAGTGGTAACAACATTCTTTCCTCCACCAAGCCAGTTCCCTGTAACAATTAACGCTTCATCTGGACCAACCGTACGATACTTCGTAATGAATACTAAAATGAGTAGAATTAAAATTGCCAGTAAAACTCCACCGATAATTAATGGAATCGTCATGTAAATTCCCCCTTATAATTTTGGTTTTTTTAAAGAATAAGCGATGTTTTGTACAAGTAAAACACCATCTTGGACTCCCTCGATAATAACCTCTGTTCCTTGCGAAATATCTTTTTTTCCAACAGTTTTAGCTGGGATTGCATTACTTCCAAATTGGGATAAAATTAATACTTCACCAAATCCTTCTGTAGGAATTGTCGTAATGACTTCTCCTTTGCAACCGATAAATTCATCCATACGTTGTACGGTATTTTGTTCTGCTTCTGCAATCGGTTTTAAAATTAGTATTTTCATGATGAAAACACCGATAAAAGATATAGCAAATGCAGCCCCGAAAATAGTAATACTATTAAAGGAAAATAAGTACTCTCCTATATAACTAAGCCCACATAACATGGCGAAGAAACTAAGTAATAAAGTAACAACGGATACAGATCCGCCCCCAAAACTAAATATCGATTCAAATATATCTCCAAAGAAGATATAAATAACAGTGAGTATAGTAGCAATAATAAATCCATATAAATAAATTGTTTCAAGTGGATAACCAAACAAGACCATTTCTTATCCCCCTTTCTTAAACAATCCCTTTTTTGTTATGTGTATGCCCCACCTCTTTCAAAGATTATTGTTCTTAATTTTCAGTCATTTATCTTTTAAATAAAAGCCTGTAAGACAGGCCTCTAAAAAAGAACAGGAGAAACCTATTGTGACAGGCTCCTCCTAGAAAATAACCGATATATTATATATCTATATAATATACTATTTTCCACAAAAAGTAAAGTTAAACATACATTGGAAAAGCACTTATTTTACTGACAATTCGTATGTTCCATCGCCATTATCATATTTATATACATACAAGTAATACTTACCTGGTTTTACATTAAATTTTGCTTCTATATGATTCCCATTAGCTTGACCGTAAGCCGCATAATTTTGCATATCTGATTCATGGTGAAGTACCCATGTCATCCCAATTCCATACTCATTTAAAACAGAAATGTCGATATCTTTCGCTGATGCTACATTAAATGTATAAACATCAGTGTGGTCCCCGCCAATAAGACTACCTTTTATAGTACTATTTAGCCCGATACGATTTGCTTCCTCTGGACGATTATTTGGTTCTGATTCTGTTAAACTTCCATTTTTAATCGTAACAGTTGTTTCGCTTCTGCTCTCTTTTCCCTTATCATCTTTTACTCTTAACGATACTTTATAAGAACCTTCTCTTTCATATACATGTACTGGATTCACTTCTGCACTTGTGCTTCCATCTCCAAATTCCCATAAATAAGAAGCAATTTTTCCATCTTCATCGTTTGAGCCATCACTTTTAAATTGAATTCCCTCTTTTACAAGACCACTATAAGGGCCATTTATATTAACCGTTGGAGCTTTATTTTCTCCATCATCTTTTGCGATTCCATGGAAGACTACATCATATTCAAATTCATTTGAGCTATTCACACGATAATTGACGAAGTATGCTGTAACAGTTTTGTAGCCACTCCATTCTTTTTGCGCCAATTGTTCTAAAGATTCATTTACTCTTTTACTCATTTCTTTCCAATCTTCTGATTCACCTTTTGTGACACTACCTGTATACGTACCTTCTAATGTAAATGTATTAAAGAATTGAGAATTATGTTTTGTCATTTTTGTATCTTTCATAGGCAACGTATCACTAATTTCTTTCTTCACCGCTGCTAATGACTTCGTTTCATGTTCAGCTAAATAATCATCAGCTACTTCTGGTACAGTGTATGTATCTTGATTATCAATTAACTGCTGCATATACTCTTGATACTCTTTATTTAACTTAGGATCTTTACTTAGATTTTCACGATATGCATCATAATTTTTCACGTCATTCGCACGAATCAAATCTTGAATTTTATCAAATGTTTCAAACTGATGCGTATATAAGTAAGACTGCAATGCGAACGAGTAATTATAGAAATCCCAAGAACCGTATTTAGCAAATAGTGTACGCTCTGCTGTATAACGGCTTGCAGGATCAGATGATAATCCGCTAATTATACTCTTTCTTGGTACAACGTTATTCGTACGAGTAGATCCTGCGAAAAACTCTGCATTTCCTTCTTGGAACCAAGTTAACCTTTCATTTTGATACATATCTCCTCTTCCAAATAGACCTGGTACTTCATATCTACCTTGCAGGTAATGAGTAAATTCATGACGGAATAACTCTTCTAAACTATAAATACTTTGCTCTGGTGTACGCTCATATGTAAAGAATGTACCTGTCTCTTCAATATAAATTCCACCGTTGTTTGTTTCATATCCATACAATTGTCTATTTAACTGATATTCATCTGGACTATTATAAATTACGATCGTTAATACATCATCCGCATTTCCTGGCTCTAACGCTTTGTCATTTCCAATTACACGGTGATACTGTGCCTTTACTTCCTTCGCAGCCCAATATAGTCTCTTAATTTTTTCTTCTGATACTTTATCTCCTGTTTTGAACACAATTGATCCATCGTCGAATGTATACGTTTTTGGTAAGTATTGCTCTTTTCCTTCTTTACGTATTTTCTCTAAATCTACTGTATTCCCGCTATAATCTTTACCATTATAATTTGTTGTAATTTGTTCTACCGCAACAAAATACGGTTCACTTAAGCGCGGGTACATATGCATCGCTTGTGTAACAACCTCTAATCCTTTATTTGGATTGATATGAAACTTCCCTAAACGGCTAGCAAAATAAATGCCATTATTAACGAGCCATTTATTTTCTGGCGTTACTTCATTTAGAAGAGCAATACGATTTATTTCATTAATAAACCCATCTACTTTTCCATACCACATCGTTTCATTCGCTTCTTTACGAGCCTCAGTTAAGTACGACTGTATATCATAGTCAATACCTTGCATAATATCGTATATTGCTTGTCCCTTCATTCGATCATTTACATAAGTAGTATAATTATCATTGTATTGCTTTAAAATATTCGATGCATATTGAACCGTTTCAACATCGCTTGAAGCATTACTAATTAATTTACCGTACGCAGATACGACTGTATCTTGTTCAACTGTACCAAGCTTAAAGTTTGGATTTTTTGCGATTGCTTTTAAAGCAGGTAAACATTTATCCTGGAAGCTTCTTTCATTTAAGTCGCTTAATTCACTATTATAAAATGCAAGATAAAAAGCTGAACGCAGCACTTCAGTAAACGTTTGAATTCCTTTTGAATCATCTTTCGTAAATGTACTACCTCTATGAGCTAATTCATCTATAATGACTTGCATTTTTCCTTTATCTTTATAAAAAGCCTTTGCATCTTCATTAAACTGGAATAAGTCTGTAATTTGGTGCCATTTAATACTGCCTAACGTTTCAACTAATTCTTGGTCATTCATTTTGTTTAAATCAGCCATTGAATAGCTTTCTTTAACCTGCTTTACTGCAGTTTTCTTCGTAATAGATGCTGGTCGCTGTGAAAAATCTCCTACTTTTAAACGTTCTTGAAATGATAAAGTTTCATCACCTTTTGAAATATGTCCAACTTCATCTACCGACTTTTCAATTCCAACCGGTTTCGTTTTTAACACGTTATACGGTACTTTTTCTTCCGCTGCTGCATGAGTTTGAAGTGCGCCTAACGATAAAGCCATTGTACTAATGCTAAGCATCACTTTATTGATCTTTGATTTCTTGTTCATATCCTGACCCCCTATTTTAATATTCCATTCAAGAATTTAACATAAAATCAGGATGTAACAATATAAAATGCAATATTTCATATTATTTCTTCCTATAATTTGTACATATCGTGAACGCATTGCTCTTTACCTCCCTAAAACAAATTGCATCCTTTCACATTATAAAAAGGGAATTTTTTGACAATTAAAAACTTAATTGTTATGATTATTATAATTGTTAACTTTATTAAATAAGGGTGGGATTCTATGATAAAAAAAGAAAACAGTGTATTTTATATCTCCTTCTTGCTAACAACATTATTCATTATATGGGGAATTACCCCAGCAAGTTGGATACAAGGCTACGATTTACAAAGTGTTACATCTTCTTTAAACTCATTTATCCTCAATAAATTTGGATGGTTTTACTCTCTACTTATGACTACAATGATTATTTTGGCTGCTTATTTAGCATTTTCCAAGTACGGTTCTATTCGTCTTGGTAAAGATGGAGAAAAGCCAAAATATAATTATCCATCTTGGCTATCCATGTTGTTTGGGGCAGGAATGGGAATTGGACTCCTCTTTTATGGAATCGCTGAACCGATTTCACATTTTACAGATCCGTTAACAGGAAAAGCAGGTACAGAAGAAAGCGCCAAACTCGCTATGCAATATTCATTTTTCCACTGGGGACTCTTTCCGTGGTCACTATACGCAATGGTCGCTTTAACAATTGCATATTTCACATTCCGCAAACAAAAAGGTAGCACTATCGGGGCTACAGTTACTCCATTATTTAATCGATCGAAAAATTCCCGTATCGGAAAAACAGTTGATATTTTAGCTGTTTTAGCCACAGTGTTTGGCATTGTACCATCTGTTGGGATTGGTGCTCAACAAATTGCTGGAGGATTAAGCTATTTATTCCCTTCCATTCATAACACTTTACTTACTCAGCTCGTACTTATAGCTATCTTCGCTGTTTTATATTTAACAAGTGCACAAACTGGCTTAGATCGTGGGATTAAATATTTGAGTAACTTGAATTTCTCTCTTGCAGGTATTTTACTCATCTCTTTCTTACTTTTAGGACCAACTGTATTTATTATGAAATATTTCACATCTACACTCGGTTCTTATATCGGCGCTTTACCTAGTATGGGATTAAATTTAGGAGCATTTAATGAAAAATCTTCTGCTTGGATTGAAAACTGGACTATTTTCTATTGGGGATGGTGGATCTCTTGGTCTCCATTCGTCGGTACATTCATCGCTCGTATTTCTAAAGGACGCACAATAAAAGAATTTATTTTTGGAGTTGTATTAGTCCCAACCCTTATCTGTACATTTTGGTTTGCAGTATTTGGTGGTACCGCAATTCATATGGAAATGTTCCAATCGCTTGGAATAGCTGATGAAATTGCAAAAAATGGTACAGCGATTGGATTATTTGCTGTTATTTCACATCTACCATTCTCTACATTTTTAACGATTATCGGGTTAATTTTAGTAGCCACATTTTTCGTTACTTCTGCCGATTCAGCAACATTTGTTGTTTCAATGCAAACGAGTAACGGAAGCTTATCACCGAAAAATAGTTTAAAACTTATATGGGGATTAACAATCGCGATAATTGCCGCTATTTTATTACAAGCTGGAGGATTAAATGCACTACAAATCGCAGCTATCATCGCAGCACTACCATTTTCTATCGTAGTCGTTCTTATGGTCATTTCGCTCTTTAAGGAGCTGCGAAAAGAAGATGTTAATTTGCAAACAAAAGAAGTATCTCAAAAAATAAAAAAGGTTATGTAACGATTAGCACCTCAAATTACTTCTGAATCCGTAACAACTGAGGGAAAAGTAGATTAATAAAACCCATTCGTATGAAATATAATTTTCATACGAATGGGTTTTCACTCTATTATATAGTGTTGTAAACATGCCTTCTCCTCAAATCCTACTTTCTTGTACAATTTCATCGCACGATCATTATTCGTATTCAAACATAATTCTATCTCCTTCATTCCTTGGAAGGAAATAATATACTGAATTGCCTTTTGTAATAACCGCTCTCCGACACCTTTTCTTCTACTATTTTCAGCGGTTGCAATAAATTCGATATTCGCCTCTTGAAACTCTGGATTTACTTCCACATATACATAACCTTCTAACTTATCATTCTTCATACTTACAAATAATTTATTCGTATTACTTAAACGTTCAATAATTTCGTTTCCGTCATAATACGTATTAGAAAACACATGATTGTGTAAAGCGATAAACTGCTCAAACACTTGTGATAAAGCCTCTTCTACATTACATATAATACGGTGCTCCACAATATTATTTAAAACGAGAATACTATGTCGCCCTTGTTCTTTTGCATGTAAATTCCTCATTAAACGGGCACAATTATTATTTTCCACATGATAAAAACCATAAAATCTCTCAATATGAAAAGGCACCTTTTCTATAAGTTCCTTCCACATATGTAAAGCAACTTCTTCCCAATTCTCTGCGATAATAAACGGCCCCCATATCTCTGCACATTTCTTTACTTCATCCACATCAAATCCTAATAAACCTATTAAATTATTATTCTCATAAGTAGCAACAAAAGATTGTTCCCAGCCTATATCTGAAAAATCATGAATAATTGTCTGTAACAACTCCTCTTTCTCATCTCCACAATAGCCAACATGATGAGTAGCATCTTTATTCATATTCGCAATAAATGCTGCCACCTCTTCAATTTTCAAAATAGAACTGACATACATAACCTCTCCTCCTTCACTAATATATTCACACCTTTTCCATTTATATCCTTCTAAAAAAGACATCACCATAAGCATATTTCAAAATGAAATCGCCATGATAATGTCTTCTCAAAACTCATATAATCATCTTACGTTATAATAAGATAAAACGTTTTTTATTTCTTAAATAATCTCTTTCTAAATACAAACATACTCAGTGCTGAAAGAACTAACGCTATGCCTGAAAGTAATGTTGATGTATTCTCTTGTCCACCTGTCGCTCCTAATGATTTCTTACTTTCTTCTTGCTTATTAACAGCTGGTTTATTTTCTTTCACAACTTGATTATTCACGTTTTGTTCTTGGACTACTGCTGATTGATTTACCGCGTCTTTTGAACCTTCAATTTCTTTTCCTGTTTCTTTTACCTCCGCTTTCGATCCTTCAACTCCTGTTGTTGGCTCGTCCACTTCCTCTTTCGCTTCTTCAACTTCTTTCGTTGGCTCTTTTACTTCCTCTTTTACTTCTTTTACCGGTTCTTTCACTTCTTCTTTTGTACCTTCAACTTCTTTTACCGGTTCTTTTACTTCTTCTTTCGTTTCTTCAACTTCTTTTACCGGTTCTTTTACTTCTTCTTTCGTTTCTTCAACTTTTTTTGTTGGCTCTTTTACTTCTTCTTTCGCTTCTTCAACTTCTTTTGTTGGTTCTGTCACTTCTTCTTTTTCAACTATATTTTGGATTACCGTTCCGTTAAACCTTATGCTAATTTCATCAGAATCTAAATCAAATTTATACACCTTTTCACCTGGGGTACTCCATTTTATTACTCCGTTATTAAACGTCCCTCCCTCACTTACCAATTGAATATTTTCAATACTTTCTCCTTCTAAATCATATACAGGAACTTGAATTTCTTCGTTTATTTTTGCATCATTTAAAATGATATTTTGTCTTCCAACATCAATTGTAAACCACTGACCTAATTGTATTAACGGCCTTACATCACGAATCTCATTTCCAGCTAAATTTAAGCTAAATAAGTTTAGCATGGAACCAATAACCGTTACATCTTTAATATGATTGTCCGCAAGATTTAACCACTGTAAATTTTCCAATGAAGATAGTGGTGTTATATCTTCAATTTGATTATGAGATACATTCACATTATTCAATTGTTTCAAGTTTGAGATGAACTCAATATTTTTCAGGCCTACTCCTTCTAAAGTAAGTTTTTCTAAATTCGTCATGTATTCTAAACCTGTTATATCTTTTATCTCATTTCCTTTTTCTTTAAGTATCTCTAATTTTTTAATCTGTAATAAATCTTCTTTTGTGATAGGAGCGTTTACATTCTCTCTACCTAAATTCTCTTTATTAATATGTTGTTGTAAAGTTTTATCGAGAATTACATTTTGACTTTCTTTTTGTTTTTCAACTATATTCTGTATAACCGTGCCATTAAATCTTATTTTACTTTCAGTAGAATTAGTATCTAGTTTAAATTCATATATTTTTTCTCCAGGACTATTCCATTTTATAAATCCGTTATTCAGAGTAGCCCCCTCACTTTGTAGATTAATATTTTGAAGTGGCTCTCCTTTAAGGTTGTATACTGGGATTTTTATTTCTTCATCTACACTTGCTTCATTTAAAAAGATTTTTTGTCTTTGAATGTCAATTGAAATTCGCTTACCTAATTCCTCAACAGGCCTTACGTCAAAAATTTCATTAGCTCCAAGATTTATCTCATGTAAATTTGTTAAAGTGCTCAACGGCGATATATCAGAGATATAATTCTCTTCTAAATTCAGCACTTGTAAATTTCCTAATTGAGATAATGGTGATATATCTTTTATTTCACTATCAGAAATTTCTAGTTCAATAAGATTACTCATTTTACTAATAGATTCAACATTATTAATTTTATTGTTCCCTATCCATAATAGTTCCACATTATTTAATCGATCAATTCCCGTAAGATCACTGATTTGATTATTTGCTAAGTATAATTGTTTCATAGTTGATAATGTAAATAATGGCTGGATATCTTTAATGTTATTACCGATTAAATCTAATGTTTTAATTTTTTTCATTTTACTTAATGGTGTAAGATCAGAAATTTTATTATCTCTTAAAAAAAGCATATTAATATTCTCTAACTGCTCAATTGGGTGAATACTTTCAATTGAATTAGACGTTAAATCAACGTACTTCAAACCTCTCAACTTCGAGATGGCTGATATGTCTTTTACATTAGACTCTCGTAACGTCAACTT
Source organism: Bacillus sp. BR3(2024) (assembly GCF_039134555.1). Lineage (NCBI taxonomy): Bacteria > Bacillati > Bacillota > Bacilli > Caryophanales > Bacillaceae > Bacillus > Bacillus sp. BR3(2024). The sequence continues at coordinate 546,458 of NZ_CP152433.1, read as the reverse complement.
CTCTAAGTTTGTCATATACTCTAAACCAGTTATTTTATTTATTCCTTTACCTGAATAAATGGATAAAGTTTTAATTTGTAATAAATCTTTCTTTGTGATTGGCGCATCTACATTATCTCTATTTAAGTTATATTTATTAATATATTTTTGTAATTGCTTATCTAATATTACATTTCCGTTTTCATCTTGTTGCTCCTCTTTATTTTCCTTTTGTTTTTCTGGAACATTGTTCTCTAAATTCAATGTATTTACTTCAAACTGTACTTGGTACTTATTGTCATAGGCCATTGTTGGAATATAAATATGCATTCGCATATTATACCTTTTTCCTAATTCCCCTACTTCAAACTGAATCACTTTCGTTCCATTTTTCTTTTTGTCTTCTGATATTACTTTCACATCATGAAACACACCTGGAGTGTGAATATCCTCTGTCTTCAAGTATTGAAAGAAATCACTATCACTTAACGTTGCTGTTACAATTTTCTTTCCATTCTCAATTGTTAATTTCGGATCCTTTATATAAACAGCTGCCATAGACTCTTCATTCGTTTTATCTTTATACGCTTTAATAACAGCGTCATATGTACCATCTTCTAAACCTTGTCCAGTTTTATTCGCCTCAATTGCTACTGCCGCTAAAGCAGGTGTTGAATACACAGCAAACGGAAGTGATAACGCCGCCGCTATAATCATTGCATTTATACGTTTTCTTTTATTTTGTTTCAACTTTACATCTCCTCCGAAATATATAATTCAAAATGTAATCATTTCTCGAATAAATGATAATGATTTTCATTATCATTGTCAACTGAAAAAATAAAAAGTTTACAAAAAAAGAACCTCTTTAAAAGAGGTTATGCCATTTTCTCACCTGATTCTTCTCTAAAAAAGCTTTTCATCGCATGAAATACGTCTGCTTTTTGCTTTAAAATATAGTATCTAAAGTTTTCATCTTTAATATTTTTATAGGCTGACATGAGTGTACTGTGGCGGTTGTACTGGTTCACTTCCCCATACCCAAACATATTACACTTCTTCATTAGCTCTTCAACAAGTTTTACACATCTAGCATTATCTGATGTTAAATTATCACCATCTGAAAAATGGAATGGATAAATATTATAGCGGTCAGGTGAATATTTATTATCGATAAGTTCTAATGCTTTTTTATATACGGAAGAACATATTGTTCCGCCACTTTCTCCTTTTGAGAAAAATTCTTCTTCTGTAACGACTTTCGCTTCTGTATGATGAGCAATAAATTCAATATCAACTGTTTCATACTTTGTGCGTAAAAATCTTGTCATCCAGAAAAAGAAGCTACGTGCCATATATTTCTCCCATATTCCCATCGATCCACTCGTATCCATCATCGCTAATACAACAGCTTTTGAATCTGGCTTTAATACTTCATTCCAAGTGCGGAACTTTAAGTCTTCTTGATGAATTGGATGAAAAGATGCTTTACCACCCATCGCATTTCGTTTATATGCGGATATCATTGTTCGTTTCTTATCGATATTTCCCCATAATCCTGTTTTTCTAATGTCATTAAATTCAACATGTTCAATCCGGTTTTCATCCATTTCTTTTCTCTTTAAATTAGGCAGTTCTAACTCTCTGAAAAACGCTTGCTCTAATTCTAAAATAGAGACTTCAGCTTCATAGTAATCTTCCCCAGCTGCATCTCCTGCTCCTTGCCCTTTTCCTGGCCCTTTTTGTTTTTGACCACCTGATCCATCTCTCGCAACGACATCACCAACTTTGCTGTCACCGTTTCCTTGCCCAACATGTTTATTTTTATCATAATTGTATCTAATCTTATATTCATCTAGAGAACGAATTGGTATTTTTACAACATCCTTGCCATTAGACATAACTATACTTTCTTCTGTTACAAGATCGGGTAAATTATTCTTAATTGCCTCTTGTACTTTTTCTTGATGGCGCTGTTGGTCGTCATATCCTTTGCGATGGAGGGACCAGTTTTCCTGTGAAATCGTATAATTTGGTTGATTTTCTTCGCCCATTCCTTTCCCTCCTTACTGTAATTGTCTTCCTGTATGAACAGCAATCTATAAATTTTGTTCTGTAATATGCAAGCTAGAATATTTGAAAGGTAACTGCCCACAGAAAATCATCCCATAAACATTTATAACGTTTTTCATACAATACCCCGAGCATCCTAAACAAAATTTTGCCACTCACATAAATAGAAAGAAATATTCAGCCACTGATAAGAAAGAAACACAATGCATTGTTGCACACATTTTTACTTTGCAACATATTGTATTGTGTTGGCTTTTTTCGTATGAATGGTTGGTTACTCTATCATATGCATATTGTAAAAATAATTGACAATAAATTCATAAAATTGCATCTTAATTTATTACATTTGGACAAGGTATGACACTTTATACACATATGAACGGATAATAAAACGCTGTCCCGCAAAATACAAGAGACAGCGTTTTGTTATCAAACTATCTGTTTAACAAGCTACCTACATAGCGTAGTAATTCATTTGCTGAAGAAGAATTATAACCATGCTCATCAATTAAACGCGCAACAACATCATTGATTTTCTTAAGCTGATTTTCGTCCGGCGTTTTCGTTGATGTTGTAATTTTCACTATATCTTTTAAATCAGCAAATAGTTTTTTCTGAATCGCTTCACGAAGACGTTCATGTGAATTATAATCAAAGCGTTTTCCTTTACGGGCATAAGCAGAAATGCGAATTAAAATCTCTTCACGGAACGCTTTCTTAGCATTTTCTGAAATTCCAATTTGCTCTTCAATTGAGCGCATTAATTTTTCATCTGGACTCATTTCTTCTCCTGTTAACGGATCACGTAATTTCGATTTATTGCAGTACGCCTCAACGTTATCTAAGTAATTATCCATAAGCGTCTTAGCTGATTCTTCATATGAATAAACAAACGCTTTTTGTACTTCTTTCTTCGCGATTTCATCGTATTCTTTTCTCGCTAATGAGATGAAGTTCATGTAACGTTCACGGTCTTCATTACTAATGGATGGATGCTGATCTAGCCCATCTTTTAAAGATCTAAGTACATCTAACGCGTTAATAGATGGTACCTCTTTTCGAATGATTGTAGACGAAATTCGGTTAATGACATAACGAGGATCAATACCCTTCATACCTTCATCTTGATATTCGCGTTGTAATTCTTCTACATCAATCGCATTATAACCTTCTACCGTTTCTCCATCATACAAACGCATCTTTTTAATTAAATCAATATCCGGACGCTTCGGATCTTTTAAACGAGTTAAAATAGTGAACATTGCTGCAACGCGAAGTGTGTGTGGTGCAATGTGAACATTCGATACATCACTTTCACGAATCATTTTTTCATAAATATGTTCTTCTTCACTTACTCGTAAATTATAAGGAACTGGCATTACAATAATTCTTGAGTGCAATGCTTCATTTTTCTTATTTGCTATAAATGAGCGATACTCTGTTTCATTCGTATGCGCTACAATTAATTCATCTGCTGAAATAAGCGCAAATCTTCCCGCTTTGAAATTCCCTTCTTGCGTAAGCGATAATAAGTGCCATAAAAACTTCTCATCGCATTTTAACATCTCTTGGAACTCCATCATTCCTCGGTTTGCCTTATTTAATTCTCCATCAAATCGATACGCACGCGGATCTGATTCTGAACCATATTCTGCAATCGTAGAAAAGTCCAGACTACCTGTTAAATCTGCAATATCCTGTGATTTTGGATCAGACGGGCTAAATGTACCAATCCCTGTACGGCGATCTTCAGAGAAGAAAATACGCTCTACAACTACATCCTCAATTCTTGATCCGTATTCTTGCTCTAAACGCATGACATTTAGTGGTGATAAATTCCCTTCAATTCTAACCCCATACTCATTAAAGAAATCATCTCGTAAATGATGTGGAATTAAATGCAGTGGATCCTCGTGCATTGGGCATCCTTTAATTGCAAAAATTGCTCCGCGATCTGTTCTTGAATATGTTTCTAATCCTCGTTTCAACATTGTAACTAACGTTGATTTCCCTCCACTAACAGGACCCATTAATAATAAAATTCTTTTTCTAACATCTAATCGTTTTGCAGATGGATGAAAATATTCCTCTACAAGACGTTCTAGAGCATCCTCTAATCCAAAGAGCTGATTACTAAAGAAGTTATACTTTCTTCTACCATCAACTTCTTCAATTCCAGCGTCTTTTATCATATTGTAAATGCGAGAGTGTGCTGTTTGAGCCACCCATGGTCTTTCTTTCACAAGCTCCAAATACTCCGCAAACGTACCTTCCCATTGTAAACGTTCTTCTGCTGCTCGATGCTGTTCAATCTTTTTTAGAATATCCATTATAGCTCCTCCCCCATCTCCTTGTTCAATCGGATTATTATAAAAGGTATGCTAGGATGTCCTTAAACATTCTTTAAATCAAAACGAAATATATACTAGCACGCTAAAATTCTCTCCAAAATTCAAAGAAAATTCTGTATAATATAGGTATTAACATTTTTACACTGCTATTCATTATAAATAAATTCTTTTCTTCTAAGAACCTTACATACATTTTGGATAATAAATAAAACTCATAAACCGAAAACAGTAAGGAGGATATTAGTATGAAATTATTATTAATTTTAGGTGTATCACTCACATTTCTTACAGCTATTTTTACATCCGGTTACAATGACAAACCAGGTACACATAAAAAATGATGTGCTTTTAGCACATCATTTTTTTATTTATAATACATATTTTCCATATCATATTTGGATAGTGGTCGGCTATAATAATAACCTTGTACAAGCTTCACATTCTTTTCTTTCAAAAACTGTATTTGCTCCTTTTTTTCTACTCCTTCTGCAATTATATTCAATTCTAAAGTATGAGCTAAATGAATAATTGCAGCTGTAATATTCGTATCACGTTCATCTATATGTATACCTTCCATAAAAGAACGATCAATTTTTAAAGTATCAATTGGATATGTTTTTAAATAACTTAAAGATGAATAGCCTGTTCCAAAATCATCTAAATGAATCTTTAAATTTTGTTCTTTTAATTGTAGTAACACTCTCTTTGATATATCTTTATGTATAAGAGCTCCTTCTGTAACCTCTATCGCTAATAAATGAGCTGATACATTGTACTTATTTAAAGCCCGTGTAATCATCTCTATTAATGTAATAGAACGAAAGTGTCTAGCTGAAATATTAACCGCAATTGGGACCACTTCATATCCTTTATTTAACCATTCGCGCAGTTGCTGACACACTTGATTTACTACCCATTCATCGAGCTTAATAATAAATCCTGTTCTTTCTGCCAACGGAATAAATTGGTTTGGAGAAACAAATCCTAATTCCTTATTCTCCCACCTTATTAAAGCTTCCATACTAGCTATTTTTTTCGTTTCAATATTAATTTGTGGCTGATAATATAAGAAAAATTCATTTTTTTCTATAGCACGATGTAACTGGTTTTCTATTATAAACCTTTGTTCACGCTCACAGTCTAATCCACTACAATAAAAATGATAATGTCCTTTTCCTTTTTCTTTTGCTTTTTCTAAAGCAGCATCGACCCTCTGAAATAGTATTTTTTCATCTTCTCCATCTGCTGGAGCCATTACAATTCCAATTGATGCACTTAAATATACATCTTCTTCTTCGATTACAAAATATTCACTAATATTTTTCAGTATGCTTTTTGCAACTTCCTCTACATATTCTTTCTTTATATTTTCTATCAACATAACAAATTGATCATCGTGTTCTCTAAATAAGTGCATACCTTCTATTTTTAGATTGCTTAAACATTCTGTAACTTTTTGTAATACTTTATCTCCCTCTTTATGACCAAATGTATCATTAATACGATGAAACTCATCTAAATCTATAAATACAAGCGCAAAATTTACACTCTCATTTAAAAAAGTATTTAACTTATTTGTACATGAAATTCTATTCATTAATCCCGTTAACTGGTCATAGTAAGCTAAATATTCTGTTCGCATTTCGTTTAATACTTGCCTTGTAACATCTCTCGTAACAATATAAATCCCAACAATTTCACCGTTCACAATAATCGGGATAGTTCTCAAAGAAATATATAGCTCGTACCCTTCTTTATGAACATATTTCTTTGAAACAATTTGTTTTGCTTTTCCTTGCATCGATCTCTTAAATATAATTTGAAAATCTTTTTCATATTCTTTATTAATGAATTCAAAAATAAATTTATTATTTAATTCCTCATACCGGTATCCAAATATTTCATACGTTGCCGGATTTGCATATGTAACTCTCCCTATAGAATCTATAGATATAATTGAGTCATTATTATATTCCAGTAACGACTTAAATAACATTTGTTTTTCCTCTATCTTTGTCTTCTCCTCAATTTGAGCTGTAATATCTCTTGTAATGCAAATAACAAATTGACATATTCCTTCTTCGTCGCAGACAGGATTAAGTGAAGATTCATAATGTATCTCACCTTTTGGTAAATTGACTACATCACAAAAGGTGTGTGCTTTCGCTTCTCTCACTACTTTTGCATATTGCCTTTGCAATATCCCCGCTATATCTTTTGGTAATACTTCTGCAAAAGTTTTTCCATAGCACTCTTCGCTTAACCTAGCATAATCCATTCCTATTTTATTCACATACATATATTGAAACGTTTCATTATCAATAACTTTCAATATGAATACTAAATCTTGAATAGCATGTAATAATCCTTGTCTAATTAAATCCATATCTATCATACTTAAAAAGGTATTTTGATTGCTATATTCTTCCTTCATATTTATCTCAACCCGTCTTATCTATTTTTAATCATATATCCCATTCTATATGATTATGTCCTCTCTTTTAAATGTATGATTATATATTATTTTTATTTTATAAAAAAAAGTCGCCATATGGCGACTTTTAATAAACGATTTCTAAATCTAATCCAGGGTAATTTTGTTGACGGAACGCTTCATAAATTAAAATTGCTGCTGTATTAGATAAATTTAATGAACGTACTTTATCTGTCATTGGAATACGTAAACAATGATCAAAGTTTTCTTCGATTACATTAGCTGGTAAGCCGTTTGTTTCTCTTCCAAATACAAAATAGTAATCCTTCTCACGCTTGCTATAGTCAAACGCTGTATGAGCTTTCTCGCCATACTTTGTTAAATAGAAGAATTCACCGTCTTTATTTTTTTCATAAAATTCTTCAATTGAATCATAATACGTAATTTTTACGTGCTGCCAATAATCTAATCCTGCACGCTTTAACATTTTATCATCCGTTGAAAATCCAAGCGGTCTAATCAAATGTAATTCTGTTCCAGTTGCTGCACAAGTACGAGCAATATTCCCTGTATTTGCTGGAATTTCTGGCTGATATAAAACAACATGTACTCCCACGCGATATTCACCTCTGTTTTTTGTCTACTACGTATTATACCACTTGAGCGAAAAATCTCTACCCATTAATAATATGAAAGAATTTATATTTCATTTGTGGTGTATATTTACTAGAGTCTTCATAGTTCCAATAACGTCGACGGCTATTCGCTGAATGTGCATTTACAAGCGGCATACCATCTGCATCTTTTGCTACTACAATCGTCGTATGATTCCATCTTCCGTCATCCTCGAAATCATAAGCAATGACATCTCCAAGAATAAGTTCTTCTGGCCTCTCTACCGCCTCTGCTCGAAGTCCTGTTGTAGCACCTGACAAATACCAATAAAAAGAATGTGCAACAGCCCAGCTCCAACTCCACTGATTCTCCCTTTGCCACCATCCTTTACGAATATTAGGATACCCGTTCATAGGTACTTCTCCAGTATGAAGACATTGAGAAATGAAATTCGTACAATTATCAGGGAAATTACGATACATAGGATTCCGGTCATCCCACCAACGCTCTGCATATTTCACTGCCTCTAAACGATTATACTGATAAGAACCGTACTTCTCTTTCGTAATATCCCTTTCTAATGTCTCACCCATTCTAATTTCTTCTGACACTTCAATAGCAGAATCGCCTATAATTCGACTATTATTTAAACAAACTCTTCGTTTTAATTGTTCCTCTTCAATATAAAATAATTCTTTATGCTTAATTAAATATTTAAAATGTATTTGATAATCAATTTCTTGATGGTCATTACTATTTAATTGTCTAATGAAAGAAACATCCGCAGTTGCTTTCACTATATGTGCACTACGCCTTTGAAACAATTGTTTCTTTCTCAGTGCCATTTGTAGTAAATCCTCAGCAATACCATCCACATTCGTTCTTTTCTCCGTTATATATGCTAAAAATTGTTGTACTTGGTTTTCAATCTTCGTTTTTACAACCATTCTGTCTCCCTCCCATATTACAATATGAAAAAGGGAAATATTATCTACTCTTTTTTCTGTGCTAACAATTCAAGCCCGCGATTCATTTCATGAAGCACTTCTTCATCTTTCTCACGTTCCATCGCTTTCTCAATCGCTTCGCCTACTCCATCTCCGCCAATTTTCCCAAGTGCCCATGCTGCCGTTCCGCGTAGTACCGGTCTTGGGTCATCTTTCATAACACCAATTAAATCTGGAATTGCCGATGCTTCTTTAAAATGTGCTAATGCTAAAATCGCATTTCTTTGCAGTGGCTTTTTCCCTCTCCATGACCCTGACATAATCCCATATTTCTCTTTAAAATCACGATTACTAATTGTTAAAAGTGGCGTTAATAATGGTTTAACTAGCTCAGGATCCGGCTCCATCTCAGGATGATTATGAAAATCCATTCCTTTGTTTTTCGGACAAACAGTCTGACACGTATCACATCCATATATGCGATTTCCAATTTTATCGCGATATTCTTCAGGTAGGAATCCTTTCGTTTGTGTTAAAAACGCAATGCACTTCTTCGAATCTAACTGTCCCCCCTGTATTAAAGCACCGGTAGGGCAAATATCGATACATTTCGTACAGCCTCCGCATTGATCTTCTATCGGCTTATCTGGCGGGAATGGAACATTTGTAATCATTTCCCCTAAGTATACGTACGAACCAAATTCAGGTGTAATAATAGAGCAGTTTTTACCGCTCCATCCAATACCAGCACGCTCTGATACAGCTCGATCACTTAATTCACCTGTATCAACCATGGACTTCACTTCTATATCGGGAAGTTTTTCAATTAAATATGCCTCTAATTTTTGCAAACGATCTCGTAAAACAAGATGATAATCTTGTCCCCAAGAAGCACGACAAAAAATCCCACGGCGTTCTCCACGCTTACTTAATGGTGCATTTTTTAATTTTGAAGGATATGCTAAAGCAATCGCAATAATTGATTTAGCACCCGGTAATAACAGTTGCGGATTCGTTCTCTTCTCTATATCAGGCTCTTCAAATCCAGATTGATAATTTAATTGTTGTTGCTGGATTAAGCGCTGCTTTAATTCCTCAAAAGGAGAAGCGCTCGCAAAGCCTATTTTATCTATGCCAATTGTTTTACTATACGCAATTACATCTTGCTTTAATTGTTCAAAATCCACTCTTAATCGCCTCCTCAGATGAATCCATCCCCTTATGTAACCACTCTATTGGTTAGTAATTCACGTTTGGAATACTATTATTTACTTCTATTTTCGCATGTAATTATATTTTTCAAACATTAAAAAACGCAATGCCTCGTTTATCTCGGAAACGAAACACTGCGTTGATCACAATTTATAGAAAAACATTTAATAAAATTTGGAGCGGGTGAAGAGAATCGAACTCTCGACCAGAGCTTGGAAGGCTCTTGTTTTACCACTAAACTACACCCGCAAATATGAATTACATATAAGATATTAGAATAACTTATGTAAAATAGTATAGCATGTGAAAAAAGTAGAGGCAAGAATTTTATCGAAAAAAGTCGAAAAAGTGATGAGAGACCTCATCACTTTTTCAATTCTTTATCAATTGCCTTCTTCATACTATCAAAATCAGGATTTGCAAGATTTCCGTTTACATATACAGAAGGGGCACCTTGAACTTTTAATTTTTGAGCACGATCTGAATCTTTACGTACTTTTTCTGTAATTTCTTTACTGTGTAAGTCTTTCTTAAATTGCTCTACATCAACTTTTGGAAGTTTCTCTTTCACAATGCTAAGAAGCAAATCTTCTGTAATCCATTCTTCCGTATCTTTCTTTTGATTTTGATAAATCTCATCATAGAAAATCCAGAATGAATCTTTATCTTGTTTATAAATTGCTTCACCAGCTGCTGCACCTAAATCTGAGTCTTTTCCGATAAATGGGAAGTTAATAAAATATAACTGCACTTTGCCTTTATCAATATACTCTTCTTTTAATCGAGGTAATACTGTTACATCCCAAGTACGACAAGCAGGACATTTAAAGTCTCCAAATTCAACTACCTTAACTGGAGCATCATCTTTCCCTAAAGATTGTTGCGTAGAATAAGCAAACATCTCATTCCCTTTATCTTTTTTGTCATTTATGATGCTATACGCAATTGTTCCAATTACAATCAATACTGCGATAGAAAAAACTATACCAAGAGCCATGAGTTTATTTGATTTCATATACATTCCTCTTTAAATTCATATTCTGTATACAGCCTTGTACACAATACACATAATATCAACACTTATATACGTCACGCAATGAACACGCTCACATAAATTACAAAAACACAATAATTGTGACGATATTGTGTCACAATTTGTCACAATTTATTCAAAAAAAGAAGCTCCTCTATAGGAACTTCTCTTAACTTACTGCTTTTTTACGCGCGCTATTTAACATCGACTGCTCTATTTTTATATCATGACGAATTACCAATTTCTCACTAACTGCTTGAACATACTCATCATGGCTTATATAGCCTTCTTTCTCCATTAGTCTCAAAACGACATTACGTCTCTCTACTGCTTTATCATAATTTTGGGCAGGTGAGTAATAAGCAGGTGCTTTTACTACAGCAGCCATCATTGCACTTTCAGCCAACGTTAATTGGTTCACCTTTTTACCGAAGTAAAGGTTTGCTGCTTTTTCAATTCCCCATGCTCCTTCTCCATAATAAATATTACTTACATATAATTTTAATATTTCATCCTTCGTAAATGTGCGTTCAATTTTTTTCGTATAAAAAATCTCTTTCCACTTCCGAGAAAATGTACGTTCATTCGTTAAAAAGGCATTTTTAGATAGCTGCTGTGTAATTGTGCTTCCTCCTTGCACGACACCACCAGCCTTTATATTCTCAACAGAGGCCCTAATAATTGCTATATAATCTAAACCGTTATGATGATAAAATCTTTTATCTTCTGTCGCAATAAATGCATGTGTTAATGATTCTGGCACCTCTAACTTAGCCGGTACATGTAATTTACTAATATCACTTTTCTCAATCATTACATTTCCAATGAATAATAACGTACAACTTAACAATAATAATAATATAATGGCTTTATAAAAAAGTTTAGTCATTGGATTTAATGCAACTTTTTGATGATAGTTCACCCTAGATAATACTCGTTCTTTCATCTTGAACACCTCTTTTCCACACAGCATATAACTCTTACTTTAAGAATACATTGTTGTAAAAAAATATCCCATCGATTTCTCTTACACGTACCTTACATCATTGTAAGGTATAAAGTGAAACTTTAATCGGTCCTCATTAATCAAGCTTACTGCCCAGCAAATAGTGGGATAAAAGAGTATTGTATCACAGTCTTTTTTTATCTACTATTCATCTGAAATATTGAATATAGGTTATGTTAAAGTACGAATAACCAATAAAAGAGAAACCCTTAAGACTATTATATTTTCACTTTATACTTTAATTATATCATCTACAAATATATATACTTTTGACTATCTAGTAATCTAAATGTATATAACATATAGATTTATTATACAGAACAAACGTTCCCAAAATCAATACTAGTGCTATTATTATTTTGACCTTTTTCTTAAACAGTATACAAAAAAAGAGTAGTGATTCGAATGTATCTCAAATCGGCTACTCTTTTCTTTACAATCTTCCTATTAAATTATACGGCTGTACTTCCCACGTTTCATACGGAATAAAATGTGTTGCTCTCATTGCATCAAGCGTTCTGGATTTCATATGAGGACGCGTTATATACTCATCTATGTTCTCTTCATTTAAATCAACAAATTTAGCCTCTTGTATTTCTTCAGGTTGAATTTTTATTTCACCACTTATATATGCTACTTTAAAAACAACAGCTAGAATATGCATAGAAGTATTATAATAAACGCCTGTAATTCCGATAGGCTTCACCGTTAACCCTGTTTCCTCTTTTATTTCCCTACAGACAGCTTGATCGAGCGCTTCGCCTTCTTCTACCTGTCCTCCTGGCAACTCCCACGTATCAGCTCGCCAGTGCACTTTTGTTAATAACACTTCATTTTTTCCATTTGTTAAATAACCGGCTACAGCAACGATATGCTTTGGTGTCTTATGTTCCATATTAAGCCTCCTAGAGATAATGAATATTTTATATATCCCTATAATCATATTCCCTACCTACAACAAAATACCTTTAATACTTCATCACCTTAATTAACTTCATAAAAAAGACCCTATCCGCTAAGCGAAAAGGGTCATCTATCGTATTACTCTCCTAAGTCTACGTTGTGATAAACTTGTTGAACATCTTCTAAATCTTCTAATGCATCAACCATTTTCTCAAATTGTGCTTGAGCATCTTCAGGAAGTGTTACATCACTTTGTGCAAGCATTGTTAATTCTGCAACTGTAAACTCCTCAACGCCAGCACCTTTAAGTGCAGATTGTACTGCATGAAATTGATCTGGTTCAGCATACACGATAACAGAATCTTCTTCTTCTAGAATGTCACGTGCATCTACATCTGCTTCCATTAAAATTTCAAGAACTTCATCTGATGTTTTACCTTCAAGGCCGATAACAGCTGTCGCATCAAACATGTAAGCTACAGAACCGTTCACACCCATATTACCACTGTTTTTGCTAAATGCAGCTCGTACATCTGCTGCAGTACGGTTTACGTTATTTGTAAGTGTATCTACAATAACCATAGCTCCATTTGGTCCGAATCCTTCATAACGAAGCTCGTCATAATTTTCTTCTGAACCTCCTTTTGCTTTTTCAACTGCACGATCAATAATTGTTCTTGGAACATTGTATGTTTTCGCACGCTCTAATACAACTCTTAGTGCTTGGTTTGATTCTGGATCTGGCTCGCCTTGTTTTGCTGCCACATAAATTTCACGCCCAAATTTCGCGTATATACGGCTTGTATTTGCATCTTTTGATGCTTTTTTGTCTTTAATATTGTTCCATTTACGGCCCATACTTTCCACTCTCTTTCCCGTTTTAAATCTACATAAAAATATTAATATGAAATATAATGTGTGTTCAACACATTTTTAAAAGAAATATAAAAAGTTCATTTTTGATTCATATTACAGACATAATATAAATCACTATCATTTTGTTCTTTCGACAAGTTATATTATACATGAATTCCTACGTTTATTACGAATTTTAGAAGCACATAGTATAATTTAACAAAAAGACTCTAACATTTCTGTTAGAGTCTTTTTATATTGCCAATAAAGATTTCCATATTATTTCCATAATTGTTTTCTATTGTTGTATAATAAAAATAGGAAAAAATTTGAAGAAAAGATGGAGGGTGAATTATGACACATTCAAAAGACAAAAAATCACATGCTTTTAAAGGAATAGGAGAAAAATTAAACCCAACTATCTATCAAGTGAGATTCATGAAATTAGATGAACCAATTCGATTTGAGTCGTTTCCTGAATTAAAGGAATTAGGAGACTGGTTGAGTACTTCAACGCACATGTGGTCATGCCACTCAACTATGTACAAATACAACAGAGAAGAGTTTGAAAAGAAGTTCTTAGAAATTACGAAATTAACAGCTGATCATGTACTAATATCTACTGGTGGCGTCGGATTTAACTTCCTGTCACCAGGTTGGAGAAATTCTCTATAAAATAATGAAATTATATAAAGGGATAAAAATTTATCCCTTTATTGTTTTGTAGCTTTCCCCAACTGTATCGCATGTACTAAATGAATAAGTTTACCTTAATCATTTATAACCATTTCACCAACACACCATTTTGCTTATTTTATAGTGTGATGAAAACATAAAAAGACTCTACACATTTGGTGTAGAGTCTTTTATTACGCCGTTCATGATACCGATGGTCGGGGTCGAACCGACACTCCCGAAGGAACACGATTTTGAGTCGTGCGCGTCTGCCAATTCCGCCACATCGGCACAAAAGAAAAGGCGGCAACCGGATTTGAACCGGTGATAAAGGTTTTGCAGACCTCTGCCTTACCACTTGGCTATGCCGCCATATTAAATTTTATTGGAGCGGAAGACGGGATTCGAACCCGCGACCCCAACCTTGGCAAGGTTGTATTCTACCACTGAACTACTTCCGCAAAAATGGCTGGGCTAGCTGGATTCGAACCAGCGCATGACGGAGTCAAAGTCCGTTGCCTTACCGCTTGGCTATAGCCCATCGAATTCTTACTTAATTATATGTAAGTATCCATTAGATTATTTGTAATTTTTAAAATAAAAATGGGGCGACTGATGGGAATCGAACCCACGAATGCCGGAGCCACAATCCGGTGCGTTAACCACTTCGCCACAACCGCCATGTTGTGTAAATATATTTGGCAGGGGCAGTAGGAATCGAACCCACACTGGAGGTTTTGGAGACCTCAGTTCTACCTTTAAACTATGCCCCTATGTAAATGGTGGAGGGGGGCAGATTCGAACTGCCGAACCCGAAGGAGCGGATTTACAGTCCGCCGCGTTTAGCCACTTCGCTACCCCTCCGAAACTTACATGGTGCCGGCTAGAGGACTTGAACCCCCAACCTACTGATTACAAGTCAGTTGCTCTACCAATTGAGCTAAGCCGGCGTATTTTATTAAAATAAATGGTGGCTCGGGACGGAATCGAACCGCCGACACGAGGATTTTCAGTCCTCTGCTCTACCGACTGAGCTACCGAGCCTTATTAAAATGGCGGTCCCGACCGGGGTCGAACCGGCGATCTCCTGCGTGACAGGCAGGCATGTTAACCACTACACCACGGGACCATTTGGTTGCGGGGACAGGATTTGAACCTGCGACCTTCGGGTTATGAGCCCGACGAGCTACCGTGCTGCTCCACCCCGCGATAATACTATTCATATAAAATTTATATGGTGGAGGATGACGGGATCGAACCGCCGACCCCCTGCTTGTAAGGCAGGTGCTCTCCCAGCTGAGCTAATCCTCCAAAGTGGTGACCCGTACGGGATTCGAACCCGTGTTACCGCCGTGAAAGGGCGGTGTCTTAACCACTTGACCAACGGGCCAAATATTATAAATCCTATGGCGGAGAGCAAGGGATTCGAACCCTTGATACGCTTGTGACGTATACACGATTTCCAATCGTGCTCCTTCGGCCAACTCGGACAGCTCTCCAATGGCTCCGCAGGTAGGAATCGAACCTACGACCGATCGGTTAACAGCCGATAGCTCTACCGCTGAGCTACTGCGGAATAATATTGCCTGGCAACGTCCTACTCTCACAGGGACAAGGTCCCAACTACCATCGGCGCTAGAGAGCTTAACTTCCGTGTTCGGTATGGGAACGGGTGTGACCTCTCTGCCATCATTACCAGACATTATTCTTTTGAGACAATCATTATTATAACTTATTTACTTTAAAAGTCAACAAGTTTTTTTATGTTCTCTCAAAACTAGATAACATTGCTACATATTATATGGTTAAGTCCTCGATCTATTAGTATTCGTCAGCTCCACATGTCACCATGCTTCCACCTCGAACCTATCAACCTGATCATCTTTCAGGGATCTTACTAGCTTACGCTATGGGAAATCTCATCTTGAGGGGGGCTTCATGCTTAGATGCTTTCAGCACTTATCCCTTCCGCACATAGCTACCCAGCTATGCCCTTGGCAGAACAACTGGTACACCAGCGGTGCGTCCATCCCGGTCCTCTCGTACTAAGGACAGCTCCTCTCAAATTTCCTACGCCCACGACGGATAGGGACCGAACTGTCTCACGACGTTCTGAACCCAGCTCGCGTACCGCTTTAATGGGCGAACAGCCCAACCCTTGGGACCGACTACAGCCCCAGGATGCGATGAGCCGACATCGAGGTGCCAAACCTCCCCGTCGATGTGGACTCTTGGGGGAGATAAGCCTGTTATCCCCGGGGTAGCTTTTATCCGTTGAGCGATGGCCCTTCCATGCGGAACCACCGGATCACTAAGCCCGACTTTCGTCCCTGCTCGACTTGTAGGTCTCGCAGTCAAGCTCCCTTATGCCTTTGCACTCTACGAATGATTTCCAACCATTCTGAGGGAACCTTTGGGCGCCTCCGTTACACTTTAGGAGGCGACCGCCCCAGTCAAACTGCCCACCTGACACTGTCTCCCGGGTCGATAAGACCCGTAGGTTAGAATTTCAATACAGTCAGGGCGGTATCCCACCAGCGCCTCCACCGAAGCTAGCGCTCCGGTTTCAATGGCTCCCGCCTATCCTGTACAAACTGTACCAAAATTCAATATCAGGCTACAGTAAAGCTCCACGGGGTCTTTCCGTCCTGTCGCGGGTAACCTGCATCTTCACAGGTACTATAATTTCACCGAGTCTCTGGTTGAGACAGTGCCCAAATCGTTACACCTTTCGTGCGGGTCGGAACTTACCCGACAAGGAATTTCGCTACCTTAGGACCGTTATAGTTACGGCCGCCGTTTACTGGGGCTTCAGTTCAGAGCTTCGCTTACGCTAACCCCTCTCCTTAACCTTCCAGCACCGGGCAGGTGTCACCCCCTATACTTCGCCTTACGGCTTCGCAGAGAGCTGTGTTTTTGCTAAACAGTCGCTTGGGCCTATTCACTGCGGCTTTCCGTTAAGAAAGCACCCCTTCTCCCGAAGTTACGGGGTCATTTTGCCGAGTTCCTTAACCAGAGTTCTCTCGCACACCTTAGGATTCTCTCCTCGCCTACCTGTGTCGGTTTGCGGTACAGGCACCTTTTATCTCGCTAGAAGCTTTTCTTGGCAGCGGGGAATCAAAGACTTCGCTCCATAAGGAGCTTCCCCATCACAGCTCAGCCTTTACGATAAGCGGATTTGCCTACTTATCAGCCTAACTGCTTGGACGTGCACAACCAATCGCACGCTTCTTCTATCCTTCTGCGTCCCTCCATTGCTCAAACGATAAAGAGGTGGTACAGGAATATCAACCTGTTGTCCATCGCCTACGCCTGTCGGCCTCGGCTTAGGTCCTGACTAACCCTGAGCGGACGAGCCTTCCTCAGGAAACCTTAGGCATTCGGTGGACGGGATTCTCACCCGTCTTTCGCTACTCATACCGGCATTCTCACTTCTAAGCACTCCACCAGTCCTTCCGGTCTGACTTCACTGTCCTTAGAACGCTCCCCTACCACTGATACCATTGGTATCAATCCGCAGCTTCGGTGGTGTATTTAGCCCCGGTACATTTTCGGCGCAGAGTCACTCGACTAGTGAGCTATTACGCACTCTTTAAATGGTGGCTGCTTCTAAGCCAACATCCTAGTTGTCTAAGCAACTCCACATCCTTTTCCACTTAATACACACTTTGGGACCTTAGCTGGCGGTCTGGGCTGTTTCCCTTTTGACTACGGATCTTATCACTCGCAGTCTGACTCCTAAGGATAAGTCATTGGCATTCGGAGTTTGACTGAATTCGGTAATCCGATGAGGACCCCTAGTCCAATCAGTGCTCTACCTCCAAGACTCTTACACTTAAGGCTAGCCCTAAAGCTATTTCGGGGAGAACCAGCTATCTCCAGGTTCGATTGGAATTTCTCCGCTACCCACACCTCATCCCCGCACTTTTCAACGTGCGTGGGTTCGGGCCTCCATTCAGTGTTACCTGAACTTCACCCTGGACATGGGTAGATCACCTGGTTTCGGGTCTACGACCACGTACTAAACGCCCTATTCAGACTCGCTTTCGCTGCGGCTCCGCCTCTTCAGCTTAACCTCGCACGGGATCGTAACTCGCCGGTTCATTCTACAAAAGGCACGCCATCACCCGTTAACGGGCTCTGACTATTTGTAGGCACACGGTTTCAGGATCTCTTTCACTCCCCTTCCGGGGTGCTTTTCACCTTTCCCTCACGGTACTGGTTCACTATCGATCACTAGGGAGTATTTAGCCTTGGGAGATGGTCCTCCCAGATTCCGACGGAATTTCACGTGTTCCGCCGTACTCAGGATACATTCAAGAGAGAACGAAGTTTCGACTACGGGGTTGTTACCCTCTACGACGGACCTTTCCAGGTCGCTTCGTCTACCTCGTTCCTTTGTAACTCCGTATAGAATGTCCTACAACCCCAAGAGGCAAGCCTCTTGGTTTGGGCTATGTTCCGTTTCGCTCGCCGCTACTCAGGAAATCGCATTTGCTTTCTCTTCCTCCAGGTACTTAGATGTTTCAGTTCCCTGGGTCTGTCTTCCTTACCCTATGTATTCAGATAAGGATACCATACCATTACGTATGGTGGGTTTCCCCATTCGGAAATCTTCGGATCAAAGCTTACTTACAGCTCCCCGAAGCATATCGGCGTTAGTCCCGTCCTTCATCGACTCCTAGTGTCAAGGCATCCACCGTGCGCCCTTTCTAACTTAACCAAACTAAAAATTAAAAAATATGAGCTACACTGTTATCTAGTTTTCAAAGAACATACATTTATATATGAGAGATAGTTCTCTCAAAACTGAACAAAACGAAACACGGAAACTTTATTGATGAACAGCGTTCATCAATTCTCCATAGAAAGGAG
>NZ_CP152433.1:310000-525000 GCF_039134555.1 Bacillus sp. BR3(2024) | reverse complement strand
ACGCAAACAAACCAATGAATGCTTTATCTGGAGTATTCCCATTTAAGTATTCTACTAAAGTATTCATTATTTTCTTTCCAATACCATTCTTTTGATAATCTGGATGAACCACTATATCTTGAATATAGAAATAGATAGCCCCATCACCAACAATTCTCCCCATGCCGATGATTTGATTATTATCCTTGACTGTTATACAGTAAATCGAATTTTGAAGTGATATTTCCGCCACCTCAAAGTTCATATAGTTAGTCCATCCCACAGAATCACATAAATATTTATATTCTTCCAATGTTGGAATGTTATTTTTAATCTCATATTTCTTCAAAATGTCCCCTCCAAGAATTCATTTCCACCAATACAAAGTAAATTCGACAAACTTTTATCTAACCCTTCTTACTAACTTAGCACTGTAAATCCTGATTAACCTCACGCTAATCCTTATATAATAAAGAAAGAGGCTGACGTATAGCCGTCAGCCTCTTTCTTTATTATATATTACGCCTTATGACACTCTGGACAAACGCCATAAATTTCTAAGCGATGACTATTGATAACGAAGCCTGTCGTTTTCGCAGCTTCCTCTTCCAGCTTTTCCAAGCCTCCATAAGGAAAATCAACAATCTTACCACATTTTTCGCAAATCACATGATAATGTTGACTTGTAACATAATCAAATCTACTTGAAGCGTCTCCATAAGTTAATTCCTTTACAAGTCCAACCTCTTTAAACACACGTAAGTTATTATAGACAGTTGCAACACTCATATTTGGAAACTTACCTTCTAATGCTTTATAAATATCATCCGCTGTTGGGTGCGTCATTGATTCCACAAGGTACTCTAAAATAGCATGACGCTGTGGAGTAATGCGTACACCCGTATTTTTCAGCATTTCTAGCGCTTCTTTTAATTCTTCTTTGACCACCGTCATGCACCCCGATTCTATACGGATTATTATTTTATAATTCTTATAAAGAGTGTACTCCTTTTCTTATAAATCGTCAATATTTCTACTATAAGTATGTAGTTTATTTTTATATTCAGGACTTGTTTTTATGTATCTTTCCCTTTTTTCTTCATATATTCCATAGAAAAAAGTGCGACATAATCGCACTTGGAATACTATCATCTGAGGAGGTATGCCCTACACTTCCACTTTATGTAAGGCAGTAAAATATGTATAGACACTTGCCTTGTTTCTGCATATTTTATCTCCAATGTAGATTTATTTTATATAAGAAAGAACATCCTCAATATGTCCTTTCACTTTCACTTTACGCCACTCTTTTACAAGTTCACCGTCTTTATTAATAAGGAATGTAGAACGCTCGATTCCCATATACTCTTTCCCAAAGTTCTTTTTTAACTTCCAAACATCGTATAACTCTGCTACTTTATGATCTTCATCTACTAAAAGTGTAAATGGCAATTCATGTTTCTCAATGAATTTCAAATGTCTATTCGCTGAATCAGGACTTACTCCAAGAATAACCGTATCCTTCTCTTGAAATACTCCATACGCATCACGAAAATCACATGCTTCAGTTGTACATCCTGGCGTCATATCTTTCGGATAAAAATAGAGAACTACATTTTTACCGCGGAAATCAGCTAGGCGAACTTCTTCTCCGTTACTTCCCTCTAATGTGAATTCTGGTGCCATTTCTCCTACTGTAATCATAGTTATCACTCCTACTCTTTTCCTTTACTATAACAAATGCTTCCTTATTTTTCATTGTCTATTACAGACCTCATCACAAAAGCAAAAGGGAGTGTATATCCAATTAGCGCTTCTGCGATTGCAATCCATCGCCCAATTCCAATCGGAGATATGTCACCATATCCAACAGACAATAAAGTAACTGCGCTAAAATATAAACAAACTTCGACGAGTTGAAAAGAATGAGCGTTCAAACTTTCTCCGTCCTCTTTCAAAACTGCGAAACCCATTTCCTCTAATACAACGTAACTTAATCCAAATGCGATTAGTACTGTTGTATAGATTAAAAATAATGTGGCCAAATTATAGAGCGAAAAAAAACGCGTTGAATCCGAATAGGAACTCCATAATAATTGGACACTTTTCAAAATAGCGATTGCTGCAATTAATAGAATAAATCCCCATAACATGTCCTCCACCTCATTTTATATGTATGAGGTGGAGAACTGATTTATCCCTTAGAAACGAACAAGCTTCTATAATTAATTACCCGCGCCACGATACCTTTTTACCCCTTGGTTCCAGAGGGTGATTGCAATCGTAAAACAGATAACACCAACAATTGGCGTCGCAAATGCATAACTATTCCATTCTGTTTTTCTTAAAAAGTATGCCGCTGGATATACTCCAACAAACGCAAACGGTAAAACAAACGTTAAAATGAAACGAATTACACGATTATAAATATTAACAGGATAGCGCCCGTAATTACCTATGTTATACATAAGAGGCATAATTGAACTTTTCGCATCCGACCAAAAACCAAGGCTCGCCAGCGTAACAAATATCCCTCCATATACAAGTGCTCCTCCTCCTACCATCAATATAAATAAGAAGAAATCATACCAGTAAAAAGATAATTGTAACTCCACAGCTGCATATCCCATTACAACAATCCCTGTAATAGCTCCAATTAAAGATTCAAGTTCCATTCTTTCTAATATAATTTGAAATAGGCTATGGATCGGCCGCGTTAATACACGATCCATCTCCCCTTTAATAATGTATCGATCATTAAAATCCCATATATTAAAGAAAGCTGAAAAGATGGCAAATGGTACTAAAAAGAAACCATAAATAAAGATTACTTCTTCTCGACTCCATCCCTTCAATGCTTGTGTATGCCCAAATACAACGAGAATAAATATTAAATTAACTGCTTGAAGCGATAAATCAGAAAGTAAACCAACGATAAAATCGCCTCGATACTCCAATTTTGTTTTTATATATTGACTTGCATATTGTAAAAATAAGTTTATATATAGCATCTCATCATCCCCCTTGTACAATTAGACGTTTTCTCGCCGTTCTCCACATGAGTACAATTGGAATAATAAGTACAATCGCCCAAATCACTTGAAATACTAAAGCCTCATACAACTTACTCCCCTGTATACCTTCAGAAAAAATCATACTTGGAATATAACTAATAGCCTGAAACGGTAAAAACATCATTGCTTTTTGGGCCCATAGCGGATAAAAACTAATTGGTAATAATAGACCTGAAAATAAATCAATAACAACGCGTTTTGCATACATAATCCCACTATTATTAAATAGGAAAAACGTAAGCATTCCCGTCATTAAATTAATTTGTGTATTAATAATAAAACTAAATATTAAAGATAAGAAGAAATATAACCAAGTTTGAAAATTTGTTGTAATTTGCAACGAAAATAATAACGTAACGATAACCATGCCTGGAATGGAAAAGAAGGCAAAACGGAATATTCCCTCGCCAAGACCTTGCATAACTTTCATTCCCAAATAGTTATACGGACGAATTAATTCTACAGCCACACGTCCTTCTTGGATCTCCATCGCAATTTCCCTATCTATATTATTAAAATAGAAGGCACGTGCCATCCACGCGATTGCGATATACGTGGTCATTTGCGAAATAGATAAACTTTCAATATTCTCTTTTCCGCTATAAATTGCTTGCCATAAAAAATAGTAAGCACCGATATTAATCGTATAAATTAAAATCCCGCTATAGTAATTTGTACGATACGCAAGCATCATTAAAAAGCGAATTCGAATCATTTCAATATACTTACCCATGCGTAATACCCTCTTCATAAATGTTACGAATAATTTCCTCTGTAGACACTTCGTTAATTTTTAAATCTTTAATTTGAAAGGCTTGTACTACTTTAGAAATAAGCATTGAAATAATAACTTCTTCATTCGGAATTTTTGCAACCCATGTATTTTCCTCTTTTGCTTTCGACCAAACGACATGATTATCTGGCATAACCATTGATAAAGCCTGATAGGAAACTGGTGCAACAAACTGAAAGTGAATTTCCTTCTCCGCTCCCCACTGCGTACGAAGATTATTTAAAGAACCGTCATACATAATATTTCCTTCATCCAGCATGATAACGCGCTCACATAAAGCTTCAATATCAGTAATATCGTGTGTTGTTAATAAAATTGTTGTTTTATAACGTTCATTCATTTCTTTTAAAAATTCACGTATTTTCAATTTCACAAGTACATCTAACCCAATTGTTGGCTCATCTAAAAATAATAACGGTGGATTATGAATTAAGGCTGCCGCTAATTCACAACGCATCCTTTGACCAAGAGATAATTTTCGAACTGGTTTATCTAATAAGGGCCCTATATCTAACGTTTCAATTACGTGCTCCATATGCTCCTTATACTGAGCGTCTGATACACCATACACTTTCTTTAATAAACGAAACGATTCTTGTACTGCAATATCCCACCAAAGTTGCGAACGCTGTCCAAAAACAACACCAATTGTTCTTACAAATTCTTCTCTTTGTTTATGTGGGTTCATTCCATTTACTGTGATTTGCCCTGATGTCGGAGTTAAAATCCCCGTAAGCATTTTAATTGTTGTTGATTTACCAGCACCGTTCTCACCGATATAACCAACCATTTCACCTTGCTTTACAGTAAAAGATACATCATTTACTGCTGGTACTATTTTATAATTACGATTTAATAAATCGCGAAATGCACCCTTTAAGCCCGGACGACTTGAATAGGCTGTAAACTCTTTACGTAACCCTTGTACCTCAATTACCGATTTCATAATCGGACCCCCCTCCTAAATGTCACAACGAATAGTTTACCCAACTGCCTTCGCTATCACAAACAATACGTCTTTTCGAAAAACATGTTAGAATAATACATAGATTTTTGTAAGGAGATGAATTGTAGTGAATTTCACAAAGTCAGAAGCATTACATAAAGAAGCTTTAGAGCATATCGTTGGCGGTGTTAACAGTCCTTCTCGTTCTTTTAAAGCAGTTGGCGGCGGCGCTCCTGTTGCTATGGAACGTGGGAAAGGCGCTTATTTCTGGGATGTAGACGGAAATAAATATATCGATTATTTAGCAGCATACGGTCCTATTATTACTGGACATGCTCATCCGCATATAACAAAAGCAATTACAACAGCTGCTGAAAATGGGGTACTTTATGGAACACCAACAGCGCTAGAGGTAAAATTCGCAAAAATGTTAAAAGAAGCAATGCCTGCATTAGATAAAGTCCGTTTCGTAAACTCTGGTACAGAAGCAGTGATGACAACGATTCGTGTTGCTCGTGCTTATACAGGTCGCACAAAAATCATGAAATTTGCTGGTTGTTACCACGGTCATTCTGATTTAGTACTTGTGGCAGCTGGATCTGGCCCTTCTACTTTAGGAACTCCTGACTCAGCTGGCGTACCACAAAGTATCGCACAAGAAGTTATTACCGTTCCATTTAACAATGTAGAAACTTTAAAAGAAGCTTTAGATAAATGGGGTCATGAAGTAGCAGCTATCCTTGTAGAACCGATCGTTGGAAACTTCGGTATTGTAGAGCCTAAACCTGGATTCCTTGAAAAAGTGAATGAACTTGTTCACGAAGCTGGCGCACTAGTAATTTATGATGAAGTTATTACTGCTTTCCGCTTTATGTACGGCGGTGCTCAAGACTTACTTGGTGTTACACCTGACTTAACAGCGCTTGGTAAAGTTATTGGCGGTGGCTTACCAATCGGTGCTTACGGTGGTAAGAAAGAAATTATGGAACAAGTTGCTCCGCTTGGACCTGCATACCAAGCTGGTACAATGGCAGGAAACCCTGCTTCTATGGCATCAGGTATCGCTTGTCTAGAAGTACTTCAACAAGAAGGGCTTTATGAGAAATTAGATGAACTTGGTGCAATGCTTGAAAAAGGAATTTTAGAGCAAGCAGCGAAACATAATATCGACATTACATTAAATCGTCTAAAAGGGGCTTTAACTGTATACTTCACAACTAATACAATTGAAGATTACGATGCCGCACAAGATACAGACGGTGAAATGTTCGGTAAATTCTTCAAGCTTATGCTTCAAGAAGGAGTTAACTTAGCACCTTCTAAATACGAGGCATGGTTCTTAACTACAGAACATACAAAAGAAGATATTGAATATACAATCGAAGCTGTCGGCAGAGCATTTGCTGCCCTAGCAGACAATAAATAATCCCGTCATTAAAAGGAAAAAAGAAAGCTCACCTTTCTTTTTTCCTTTTTTCTATTTCATAAATTACGTATTAATAGTATAATTATTCATAATTATCTGTTTTATATTCTTTTACAGCATTACTATCTCTGTGTACAAGGTGATTTGCGCCTTAAATAGTAAGATTATTCTAACTTTTACAAGAGGGGGGATTGACGGATGCTCAATAAAAAAAATACATGGACACCGTCTTTATTTCGAGATTATAGAAATGCAGAACATGATGCGTGTGGAATCGTTTCCGTTATGGAGAAACGAAAAATTGCTACAAAAGAAAACATTGACCTTTGCATACAATCACTCGTCAAAATGAATCATAGAGCTGGTTTCATTAATGGCGAGGGCGATGGCATCGGCATTCACATTGATATACCAAAAACACTTTGGAATGAAAAACTAAAAAGTAGCGGATATAATCCAACGATTGTGGATCATCCCCACTTTATCGTTGGACATTTTTTTCTAAATAAAAAAGAAAACATTACTGCCTTAAAAGATTATATTCGTACGCAATTAAACAACAAAAACTTTACTATTATTTTCGAAAGTGACGATGCAACAAACTCAGATGCGCTCGGTCCACTTGGTAAACAAGAAGAACCTTTATTTTGGCAAGTTGCCCTTATCGCAGAAAACGAAATTATAAATATTGAGCAAACATTATTTTCTGTCACAATAAAAATAGAGAAAAACGAAGCAATTCATGTTGCTTCATTAAGTCATGATCATGTTGTATATAAAGTTCTAGGTGCTGGTGATACGCTTGTTGCCTACTATAATGATTTACAACATCCGCTTATCGCTTCAACTATGACATTAGGACATAACCGCTACTCTACTAATACATTATCTAATTTTTTTCGTGTACAACCATTTAGCATTCTCGGACATAATGGTGAAATTAACACAATTGCGAAATTACGCGATCAAGCTGAAATGATTGATGTACCACTTACTGCAGGAGGCAGTGACTCTCAAGATTTAAACCGCACCTTAGAAACCCTACTTGTTCAATACGGCTACAGCTTATTTGAAGCAATGGAAATTCTATTCCCACCAATTATTAATGAAATTAAACTTTATGAAACACCTTTACAAGATTTATATACGTATATACGTGAAGCATGGGGACATTTTGCACAAGGACCAGCTGGCATCATTTCCCGTTTTAAAGATGAAGCTGTTTTCAGCGTTGATTCCCTTGGATTACGCCCAGTATGGAAAGTAGAGACAGAGAGCTCTTATATTTTCTCTTCTGAACCTGGAGTTGTATCACCAACTAAATATGTAGCAGAACCAAAACCACTCGCTCCTGGAGAAAAAGTCGGATTAAAATGGAATGAACAAGATGAACTTGTTCTTTATGAATATGACAAATATCAAATCCAAGTATATAACCGTTTTAAAAAGCGAATTGATACTACCAATTACCATTTAAATTTATCTATCCCTGAAACGAAAAAAATCCAAAGGCTATGTGATTCTGTTCAAGTTGAAACGAAAGAATACGTCGCTTTCGGATGGGACCGAGAACATATTCAACTTCTTGAACAGATGGCAACAAAAGGCGTTGAGCCAATACGCTCACTTGGGCATGACTCACCACTTGCCGCACTCGATACTGATAGACGAAATATCGCTGACTTTATTAAAGAAAGTGTAGCTGTTGTTACAAACCCTGCAATTGACCGTGACCGTGAAATTGAACACTTCTCTACACGTACTGTACTTGGAGAGCGTCCAAGTTTATTAAGCGGCGCAAAACGGCCATTTGTAGTTGAAATGCTTTCACCAATTATTTTAGAAGGCAGCGTGGCACAACCTATTGCAGAGGAATTACACACAATTACGTACGAACAACTCATAGAGCTATTTAAGACTCATAACTCTATCGCCACAATCTCTGCTACATTCAGCTCGTCAGAAACTCTGCAATGCGCATTAAGCCGCATTAGTTCTGAAGCGATAGCTGCTGTTAACAATGGCGCTTCCCTACTAGTATTAGATGACGCAAAAGCCCATCTAAATGAACGATTGTGGATTGATCCACATTTAGTTACTGCTAAAGTACATCAAGCATTAAGTGAAAATAAATTACGCCGCAATTGTTCTCTCGTTATACGTTCTGGTGCTCTTCGCTCCTTACATGACATTGTCACGCTATATGGATTAGGAGCAGATGGTATTAATCCATATTTATTATTCGCGACTGTAAATGATGGAACAAAAACACCAATTACGAATCTATATAATGCACTTAATAAAGGATTAGAAAAAGTCATTTCAACAATTGGAATTCATGAGTTACGTGGTTACGGACGTCTCTATTCATCTATTGGATTACATGAAGAAATCGCAAATATATTACAGATTACAAATTTCTTCGGTTCAAATGATTTAGCCTTTTCACTTGAATCACTTGTTGAAGATGCAAAAATACGAGCAGAGGATTATAACAATCCTAAAATTAGAATGCGAAAATCATTTCATATATTCCCGCGAATTTGGAAAGCAATCGGCGATGTTGCAAAAGGAAATTCTTATGATGATTACCGTGACAAGTTAAGTGAACTAGAAGAGAATAATCCAATCGCAATCAGACACCTTGTTCAAACGAAACAAACAAAACATGTCGTTCCAACTGAAGAAGTATCTATCGGCATCAAAAATCATAATCTACCATTTATTATTAGTTCTATGTCATTTGGTTCTCAAAACGAAATTGCCTTTCGCGCATATGCAGAAGCAGCCGATCAGCTAAATATGATTAGCTTGAACGGTGAAGGCGGCGAAATTAAAGATATGATTGGAAAATATCCACATACACGTGGACAACAAGTAGCATCTGGGCGATTTGGAGTAAATGCCGAACTACTAAACTCATCAAACTTAATTGAAATCAAAATCGGTCAAGGCGCAAAGCCTGGGGAAGGTGGGCATTTACCTGGTTCAAAAGTGACAGCCAAAATCGCTGAAGCACGTAATGCGACAATCGGCTCAGATTTAATTTCGCCTTCTAATAACCATGATATTTATTCAATTGAAGATTTAGCTCAAATGATTACAGAAATTAAAACAGCTAATCAACTTGCCAAAGTAGCCGTGAAAGTCCCTGTTGTTCCTAATATCGGAACAATTGCTGTCGGTATCGCCAAAGCTGGCGCTGATTTTATTAACATTAGCGGATTCGATGGCGGAACAGGCGCTGCACGTATTCACGCATTGCAGCATGTAGGTCTCCCTGTAGAAATTGGTGTTAAAGCCGCTCACAACGCTTTATTAGAAGCAAGCATGAGACATAAAGTAGAGATTTGGGCAGATGGTGGTATTCGAAGTGTAAATGATGCCTTGAAAATCATGCTCCTCGGAGCAAACCGTATTGGATTTGGCACACTATCAATGATTGCAATCGGCTGTACTACTTGCCGTGGGTGCCATCTAGATACTTGCCATGTTGGAATTGCGACACAAATCGAGTCTGAAGCACAAGCAAAAGAACATGGGTTACGCCGCTTCGTCCCACGCGAATTAGAAAGCGCAGTTGCTGGCCTGCTAAATTTATTCACCTCTTTCGGTGTAGAACTAAAACGATTAACAGGACAGCTTGGTTATACAAATTTACAAGCAATTGTTGGGCGTTCTGATTTATTAGAGCAAGTTCGAGGCGAAAATTTATTAAACTTACGTAATTTACTACAAATAATAGAACATCCATCTGTTACAACAACAGAAGGCGTACCGGAAAAACAATTTAAGACAGTTCATTCCGCTGACTCAAAAGAATTGGTAGGCGTTGGTGTAGAGCAACGCGTTATGGGTGGTCTAGAATCATGTTATCGCGTTCGCAGTAAACTATATGAAGCTACTCAACTTGAACCACTTACATTAAAGTATACGAATGGTTCTATTCCCGGAAATGGGTTAGGTGCTTACAATAGTGAAAATTTATTTATACACGTAAATGGCGGCGCACAAGATGGCATTGGTAAAACTTCCTTTGGTGGTGGGATTTATATAACGAAATCAAAAGGAAAAGACGGAGTATATTATAACGGTTCTGTCGGAAAAGGATTTGGATATGGTGCACAAAAAGGGGCACTATACGTACAAGGGAACGCTGATGCTCGCGCTGGCATTCGCCTTTCTGGGGCAGACATGATAATTGGAGGTAGAATAACAAAACCACTCCGTGAAAAAGAGCAAGGAAATATAGGTGCATACTCCAATATTAAAGGTTTTGCTTTTGAATATATGACAAACGGGCGAGCGCTTGTTTTAGGTGACCCTGGTCCATGGATTTGCGCTGGCATGACTGGCGGTGTTGTTTATTTGCGTCGTGATTCAAACTTAGGCTTAACAGAACAGGCCTTAAAAAGAAGAATCGCAAAAGGCGCAAATGTTACATTACAACCAATTAGTAAAAATGGTTTGAAAGATGTAACTGAATTATTGCTAGACTATATTCGTGTACTAAACGAGCACGAGCAATATGAGGAAGTTGCTTTGTTAACACCATTATTAGATGATATACAGAACAAGTTTTTTGAGATTATCCCGAAAAAAGAACAGGCAGATCCATCTATCTCAACAGAGTAAAATGAGTAATTTTCATTATTAAGAAAAAATTGACGAAGTACGCTTCTCATAGTAATCTATAGTAACAATTTGAGACCTGCTGAAATTCAGCAGGTTTTTTTACTAAAAACTGATGTTTAAAAGGAATTAGGAAAAATTATAAAGTGAAACTTTAATTAGCCTACACCAATCGGACGTTTACCGGCATCCAGCTTCTGAATTTTGAGGCGTGAATCTTACTACTCACAATTAGCGGGATAAAATGAACACTAATTTCTTTTAACGTCACTAAAATATCACTTGCTAACATATTGTAATGAATGTATAGTATCATGTTGTACATTCATTATGACAAGAGAAAGGATCTTATTAAGGGTATGAAACTTGGTGCTCGCATTTTAAAAACGGGTATTGCCATCACGTTAGCTTTATTTGCTTGTATTTTACTTCAATTACCGAGTCCGGTATTTGCGGGAATTTCAGCTATCTTTGCTGTTCAACCGTCTGTATACCGTTCTTATTTAACAGCACTTGAACAAATTCAAGCAAATGTAATTGGTGCGATATTTGCTATCGCATTTGCTACTGCTTTTGGACATAATCCTTTTATTATTGGATTAACATGTATATTAGTAATTGCTCTTACATTACAATTACGATTAGAAAACACAATATCAATTGCTTTAGTAACAGTTATCGCCATTATGGAGTATCAAGGCGAAGATTTCTTTAGTTTTGCCTTACTTCGATTTGCGACGATTATGATTGGTATTATTGCGGCTTCACTTGTAAATTTAGTATTTATGCCGCCAAAATATGAAACAAAACTTTATCATCGTATCGTTGATAATACAGAAGAAATTGTAAAATGGATTCGAATGAATAGCAGGCAGGCTTCTGATTTTACAACGCTAAAAACTGATATTGATCGTATGAAAGAAAAAATGATCAAACTAAACCATTACTATTTGCTGTATAAAGAAGAAAGAAGCTACACGAAAAAAGTAAAGTTCGCAAAAATTCGTAAGCTCGTTTTATTCAGACAAATGTTAGCGACAACAAGCCGTGCTTTAAGTACGTTAAAATCATTACACCGTACTGAAAATGAACTGCGCTATATGCCGGAAGAATTTCAGGAATCTATCCAAAACGAACTTGACTCATTAACGCATTATCATGAACAAGTTTTATTAAAATTTATTGGTAAAGCAAAAAAACAACAATCAGTCGAAATGCTTGATGAAGTTGAAACAGGTAAACAAGAATTAATTGATATCTTTATGGAATATCAAAATAAAGACGATGAAGAAGCATATAAAACATGGTTACATCTCTTCCCTCTTATTTCTTCCATCATTAACTATAGTGAAGAAGTAGAGCATTTAGATTTGCTTGTAGATAGCTTCTACACATACCATAAACCAGAAAAAGAACTCCAAATCGATGATAAAAAAGAAGACGAATAAAAAAACAGCTCCTTTTATGCTAAAGGAGCTGTTTCTGTTATATGTTGAAGTTGATATAAATTTTAATAAAATCCTCTTTTTTGCATTAACTCTTCATGAGAACCAGTCTCTTTAATCTCACCGTCTTCAATGTAAATAATCGTATCAACATGCGTAATCGTCGCTAATCGATGTGCAATTATAATCGTTGTCCGGTCAGCAGCTAACGTCTGAAGCGCCTCTTGAATATACCTTTCATTTTCTAAATCTAATGCTGAAGTTGCTTCATCTAATATAAGTACCGAAGGATTCTTTAGAAACACTCGTGCAATTGCCACGCGTTGTCTTTGCCCGCCCGATAGCTTCACACCACGTTCTCCAACGACAGTATTATAACCATCTGGTAAGTCTATAATAAAATCATGAATTTGCGCAGCTTTAGCAGCTGCAATCACCTCTTTCTCTGTAGCCTTCGGATTTCCATATAAAATATTAGCTCCAATTGTATCGCTAAACAATAAATTATCTTGCAGTACAATTCCAATATGACTACGCAAATTTCTCATATTATACTTTCTTACATCTATGCCATCTACATAAACCGTGCCTTCAGAAACATCATAGAAACGCGGGATCAAACTAGCAAGAGATGACTTTCCTCCCCCACTTGCTCCTACAAGCGCTACTTTCTCTCCAGGCTGCATAGTTAATGACAAGTTGTGTAATATCTCTTTTTCATCTACATTATAACGAAAAGAAACATTGTCAAATACAATTTCTCCATTTAATTTTTTCGTTTGTACCGCATTTGGTACATTAACAATATCGTATTTTTCATCTAACAGTTCAAACACACGGTCCATCGATGCAAAAGATTGTGTTAATGTTGTAGATGAATTAACAAGGCGGCGAAGCGGACTATATAAACTATCCATATATCCAACAAAAGCTACCATCGTTCCTAGCGTTAACTGCCCTTGAATTACTTCATATGCTGCAAAACCAATCACAAGTAACGGACCTAAATCGGTTAACGTGTTTACTGCCGAAAATGTTCTTGCCGTCCAACTTGTATGGGTTAATGCTTTCGTTAAAAATTCATTATTTCTTTTTTCAAACTGCTTCCCCTCATACTCTTCTAACGCAAAGCTACGTGTCACTTGCATTCCTTGAATACGTTCATGCAAATACCCTTGCATCGTCGCTAACGCTTGTGAACGCTCTTTTGTCAATTTCCGAAGACGTCCGAAAAAATATTTCACTGCAATTACATAAATAGGTAAAATCAATAAAGCAACAAATGTTAATTTTATATTCATAGAAAACATAACAATGATAGCAATAGCAATTGTTGCAGTATCTAACCAGACGTTCATCAAACCAGTAATTACAAAATCTTTCGTTTGTTCTACATCATGGATGACACGCGAAATAATCTCCCCTGTTTTTGTATTGGAGTAATAACGTAAACTTAACTTTTGTAAGTGACCGAAAATATGCTTCCGCAAATCATACAGTATTGTATTTGCGATACGTTGGGCGAAATATTGACGATAATATTCAATCGGTGGTCTTAATACCGCAAAAATAAAGAAAGCAATTCCAATCGCTGTTATTAATTGAGATGTTTTATCTTGAAGTGAGCCAGCGCCTTGAATTACATCATCGATAATATACTTTAATAACCACGGCATAATAAGTGGGATACCGAACTTAACTAGTCCAATAATAATTGTAATAGCAATAAGCCATCGATATGGTTTAACAAATTGTAAATATCTTTTTATGCCTTGCACATAATCCCCCCTCTAATAGGACAAACCTGCCGGGAAGCCCCCTGCAGGTTTGTTTTAATTTCTGTACATTAAATATCGTTCATACCACATATCTACGAAATCTGGTGCAAATGGACCTTTTCTTTGATGAATCCACTGTGTTAAATGTGCTACATTTCGTTTTAAAATTGTATCAATAACAGGTGGATACTGCATAATTTCACTATGTTTTTCATACTCATCTTCATCTAGAAGCGTATATGTCATATCTGGATATACTTTAATATCTAAATCATAATCAATATACTTTAATGCTTCAGGATCATACGCAAAAGGTGAGCTTAAATTACAATAATAATATACGCCATCTTCCCTAAGCATCCCAATCACATTAAACCAATAGTTGGCATGAAAATAACAAATTGCTGGTTCACGAGTAATCCATGTTCGGCCATCCGATTCTGTAACTACTGTACGATCATTCGCTCCGATTACAAGACTCTGTGTCCCTTTTAAAATTGTTGTTTCTTCCCACATTCTATGAATGGAGCCATTATGTTTATAACTATGTATTTGTACTTTTTCTCCTTCTTTGGGAAATCCCATATATGCTCCCTTCTTTCAACTGCAAATGCCCTTTGAACGGCATTCACTTTTTTTCTATTATAACTTTTTTGTCGAAATTTTAAAACTAAAGGGATAAGACTCTATTTTTCAAACTGAATATGCAGGAGGTTTATCGTTGAATACTATGCCCCACCACTTCTTAGGAGATAAAAGGATTGTACTGTATTATTTATAAGCGAGGACATGTAATAGAAAAAGCCCTTCTCTATTTCCATACAAAGAAGGACTTTTCACCTAAAGATAACAATATATCTTATCCTAAATTTGAAATCATTTTTTCAGTTGCAAAAGATTGGATTACACTATTCGTTTGTTCTTCAAATTTCTCATGTAACATCTTCAACGCTACTTCTGTTCTATATATTTCCTGGCGGATAAAATGCAGTTCTTTTTTATCGCACGTATCTTTTTCATTCATTTCAATTTGTTGATACTTCTCTAGATGTGCTTGTAACTTTAACAACTCATCCATCGTTTCTAATTGCTCCCCTACCAACTTATCAAAATCGTTCATTACTTACCCCCTTTTGGACTTATTCATCAGTTATTGTTCCTAATTACATAATTCTAATTGTTAACTTCCTTCTCCTTTGACTACATTTGTTGACTTATTAGAAGTTATGTCGTTCGCTTTCTTTTCATTACAACGATCCACGCAAAAAGAAAACACTTCTCCCGAATTAGAGAAGTGTTTTTCTTTCATTACTGATTTGAGCTAGAAGATTGTGATTGTTTTGCAGCTGACTTAGCATTTTGTTTTTTCACAGAATGCACGTCTGTTTCAGTTGCAAATTCTGTACCATAACTAGCGTTTGCACTTTGTGCACCAGAAGCTTGTGCTTTCTTTGCTTCTGATTGTGCGTTTGCTTGTTTTACAGCTTGTACATCTGTTTCAGTTGCAAACTCTGTACCATAACTAGCATTTGTACTTTGAATGCTAGCACCAGAAGTTGCTTTGTTATAACCTTGTTGTTTTTTACTCATCTTTCTCACCTCCACAATCAATAATGTAACCAATTCACTTAGAAGCTATCCGTAATTTTCTTTTGAATAATTTCCGCATATATCTTTTGTTACTTATTCAAACTATAAGAAATGGAGGTGGAAATATGTATATAGGACGCGATATGACTGAACTAACGATGATTTCAAAAAATGAATGGAAAGAAGATGAATTAGCTTATTTTCATCACTCACTACAACAAGTTCTGCCTTATTTAAATGTAGAAGGGCAAAGTATTTACAAAGAAATTGTAGTAGAAATCGAATCAAGAGGCGGCTTACAAGAAGGTGAAGCTAGTTGGACTCATGGGACAAAAATTTCTTACGATTAAAAAAGTGTTCCCTAGATTGGGAACACTTTTTTATTTATTGCATTGTAATTTTCTCCACACAATTTTCATAAATAGTACGGTGTGATTTTGAGAAAGGTAATTGCTCAAATACCTCTTTCGATACAAATTTTAATGTATCTGTATCAACAATATTACCGGTTACTTTTCCGTAAAATACAAATATATCCCAAGTACGATGTGTAAACGTATGTTGTACATTAATTGCGTATTCATCAATAGAAATCTCGAGCTCAAATTTTTCTTTCATATAATCTATAAGCTGTTCCTTCTGATTTCGAATACCTTCTCCAAGTTCAGCATTAGGAAACTCCCACATGTTAGCTAACAAACCTGTACTTGGACGTTTATTAATAACGTAACGACCGTCTTCAGTTTGAAGTACGCCTGCAACAATAGGTACCATTTTAGGAGCTTTCGCTTTACTTTTTACTGGTAATTCTTTTTGAACACCTTCAGCATATCCTCTGCAATGCTCACGCACAGGACAAAGTAAGCACGATGGATTTTTAGGAATACAAATCAATGCACCTAATTCCATCAATCCTTGATTAAAATAAGATGGGTTTTCTACTGAAATAATTTCACGCACAATCTCTTCAAAAACTTTTCGAGTCTTTGGTTTTGCAATATCATCCCATACTGATAAAATACGAGATAATACACGCATAACATTTCCATCAACTGCCGGCTCTGGTATACCATATGCGATACTTAAAATAGCACCTTTTGTATATGGTCCTACTCCTTTTAACTTTTCAATTTTCTTTACATCACTTGGTACAACCCCGCCGTATAATTCTTTTACCTCTTTTACTGCCGCATGTAAATTACGTGCTCTAGAATAATATCCTAAACCTTCCCATGCTTTTAATACTTCTTCATCATCTGCGTTCGCTAACGCTTCAAGTGTAGGAAACTTCCCCATAAAATTTGCGTAATATGGTTTTACAGCTTCTACTCTTGTTTGCTGCAACATAATTTCAGAAACCCAAACACGGTATGGATCTTTATTCTTTCTCCACGGTAAGTCACGCTGTTCTTCTTCAAACCAACCAATTAAATCATTTTGAAACTGTTCTATATTAAAATTGTTTAGTATTTCAAGTGTCAAACTTGATCCCCCTCATTTTTTTGCATATAAGTACTATTATAAAGATTTTAGGAAAAAATTTAAGTAAGATGACATAGGAAATAGAAGGCAAAGGACTTGAGGTATCGAATAAAAAGAGTTACATTAATAAAAAACGGAGGTGGATTTCTATGGACACAGCCACTCACCTTGTTATGGGTATCACTTTAGGTAGCTTAGCAACATTAGATCCAGCCATAGCACAAAGTGATATTGGCCCCCAAGCTGTTATGCTTGCTACAATTGCTGGTTCCAACATTCCTGACATTGACACAGTTCTAAAATTGCGTAATAACGCTAAATATATAAGAAATCATCGTGGGATTACTCATTCTATTCCCGCGGTAATTCTTTGGTCATTCCTTATAAGTGGCATCTCTTTCGCCTTCTTTTCAGAAGCTCCATATCTTCATCTACTACTTTGGTCATTTATTGCCGTCTTTCTTCACGTCTTTGTAGATATTTTCAACGCCTATGGTACACAAGCATTACGACCTTTCACAAAAAAATGGGTCGCACTTGGCATAATTAATACATTCGATACCGTAATTTTCTTTATCCATATACTTGCAATTGCTTGCATGCTCGTCGGTTCTCATAAGGGATATACAGCTTTAGCGGCATATATATTAATGATTGTTTACTATATCGGACGGATTATGATGCACAGAAATATAAGAAGCGTTGTACACAAACGTTTCAAAAATGTCGAAAAGATTATCATTTCTCCTTCTTACCGATTTTATCATTACCATTTAGCAGTCGTTACGGCTGATTATTACTACGTTGCGAGATGGCACCGTGGTAACATCATGATATATGACAAGTTCGATCGGGTACCGTTCCCAGACAATAATATTATGCGAGCAGCTAAACAAGATGAAAACATCTCAGCCTTCCTATCTTTCTCTCCTGTATATCGCTGGGATATTTTTGATCATGACCATTATTATGAAGTACGATTCATTGATTTACGATATCGAAGTAAAGATTATTATCCATTTGTTGCAATCGTTCAGCTCGACCACAATTTAAATATTATTAGTTCCTATACAGGA
This sequence comes from Bacillus sp. BR3(2024), assembly GCF_039134555.1. Lineage (NCBI taxonomy): Bacteria > Bacillati > Bacillota > Bacilli > Caryophanales > Bacillaceae > Bacillus > Bacillus sp. BR3(2024). The sequence goes on along the minus strand of NZ_CP152433.1, from coordinate 506,779 downwards.
TGGATCTTTAGTGAAGAAAAGCTTCGAAAAAAACTGGAATTACTTCCACATTAAAAAAAGCGACTTAAGTCGCTTTTTTTAATGTTTCAAATGATCTTCTTGATTAATTAAATGACTATACTTCGGATTATTTGTCCGCATTTCATGAAGGCGTACACCATGATTATTAATCCATGATCGTACCACTTGTTCCGTCATTTCATCGCCTTGATAACGACCTGATTTTGCATAAGTTGTTTGAAAATCTTCCCATAGTAACTCAACCCACGCACGAGCTTGTGCGTAAGAAAGCTTGTCATTCTTGTCTAATAATTCTTTCGTTAATGTTTCATAAATATCATTCATATTATAATCTCCTTTTACCTATTTATCCCTTCATTTCTAAAGGATAGTTTCTTCAATTTTGCACATTCTATAATTGATACTTCTTAAAAAGGTATCAACCGATAATGAGGAGGGCGTTCGCAATGGGTAAACAAGCCGAATTTTGGTCTGAGTCAAAAAACAACAGCAAAATCGACGGTCAACCGAAAGCGAAATCACGCTTCGCTTCGAAACGACCTAACGGCACAATTAACACGCACCCACAAGAACGTATGCGTGCTGCAAATCAGCAGGAAGAGTAGTACAAATTAAATTAACTTCCTACACGAGGTGATAAAGATGAGCTACCGTGATCGCTTAGATAGTCGTTCTGAATTATTTAACCATACGTGGACTCGTCCAAAACATGCGAAAGCGCAAGTTAACGGACAGACGCAACAAACCCAGTCTCTCATTATATTGGCAAATGAATGTAAAAAACGCCAATTTTAGAATCTCCTATCTCCTTTAACGCCTACCAAAGATGAAAACCAGAGAGATATGTGCTCTCTGGTTTTTATTTTTCTTGCAATAAGGAAATTGGTATGCCAATCTCTTCATTATCATTTTGCTTATATCCCCAAGCAAATACCCCATTGAAATACGTAATTTTAAATAATACACCAGGTTCTTCTACTAATTCATATGTTTCACCAATATGGAACTTGTTTATATCCGTCATATAAGCACGAGCCATTGCCATTTTTCTCATTAATACATCAAATTCATTGACAATCCCAAGCTGCTCAGCTTTTACTGCTTGCTCCTTCAAAGCGCCAATTTCTTCCCTTAGCTCATGCGGTGTCATTTCACTGTAGCGTTTTGGCATATTCATCTTATTCTCCTCATTCCTCTTCGCGTTTCATTTGCAAAAATATCTCGATTTCATCAATAGAGAATCCTTTTCGATATAACGCTTGTTTCATCTTGTTTTCAAATGTCCATCCATCATGCTTCTTATATTTCTCATAATATTTATTCCCATGATAGTGTAACGCTTCTTGTTGCTTTTCGTCATCTTTTTCGTCTTTCAATTCTTCCAAACAAATTTGAATTACTTCTCTAGAATATCCTTTTCGAACAAGCATCTCATCTAACTTTAGTTTCATTTGTAAAAAAGAATGTTTTTGATAAGATTTTTTCTTCTTCTCTATGAGAAACAAGGCATTCTCAATTTGCTTTTCCTTCGGATATTCTTGTAAACTATGTGTAATAATTAAATCCTGAACACCTTTATTTAATAACTCTCTTTTAATAACAGTTGGACCTTTTCGATTCACATTACTTTGCGTTCGCGTATATAAAACAGCATACTCTTTATCATTAATATATCGGTCATGTAATAATTTCGAAACGACTTCAGAGATGATGGCCTGTCCCACTTCTTTTTTTCGTAAAAAATCTTCTATTTCTTGTTTTGTTCTCATTTGATAGGATAAATAGGAGATTGCTTGTAAATATGCTTTTTGTACTTCTTCATTGTACAAAATATTCCCTAACTCGATTTCATCAATTTCTAAGCCCTTTTGTAATCCATGTTTTATTAAGATTACTTGATCCACACTAAATCCGTACTCTTCGCCTTGACCTTTATCAATATAAATATTAAATCGTTCTTTCGATCGTTTTTGTACTTCTATTTTTGTAATGACAGCCATACTCTCACCTCTCTATTATTTTAACATAGTCGAGGAACATTTTTTCTTTTCAAGAATATATATAATGAGGAGGAAATACTTGTGAAAATCGCAATTTCTGGTGGTACAGGCTTTATCGGTAAATCCCTTTCTACTTTTTTTATTCAAAAAGGATATACTGTTTACATTCTCACACGAAAAAAAACTACTGAAACTTCCGACCCTAACCTTCAGTATGTTCAATGGACACCAGATTTACAAACCTTCCCCCTCTCTTCTATTGATGTAGTTATTAATCTAGCCGGAGAGTCTATTAATAGTAGATGGACAAAGCAACAAAAGAAAGCCATTTTAAACAGTAGAATTCAAACAACAAAAGGACTCATTAAACAATTGCAGGGACTCCATACAAAGCCACACACATTTATTAACGCAAGTGCTATTGGATACTACGGAACATCTGAAATAGAGTCTTTTACAGAACAGCATGAGACTCCTGGAAATGACTTTTTAGCAAATACAGTATATTCATGGGAACAAGAAGCATCTAAAGCACGTTCTCTCGGAATACGAACAATCTACGCAAGATTTGGAGTCGTATTAGGTGCAAATGGAGGAGCTCTTCCAAAAATGCTACTTCCCTATCAATTCTATATCGGCGGCACCATTGGTTCTGGGAAGCAATGGTTATCATGGATTCATATAGACGACGTCGTTCGTATGATGGATTTCATCATACACAAAAAAGAAATTGATGGCCCTCTTAATATGACAGCACCAACACCCATAAGAATGAAGGAATTTGGAGAAAACATTGCAACTATAATGAACAAGCCTCATTGGTTGCCTGTACCTTCATTTATCATTCAAACTTTATTAGGTGAAATGAGCATACTTGTACTAGAAGGGCAACGTGTATTACCCATTAAGGCAATTGAACATGGATACCAATACACATTTCCGGCAATAGACCATGCATTACAAAATATACTTTCGCATACAATGTAGTACTTCTAAAACACAATTTTACATGGGCTCTTTCAAAACTTTCATTTTCTAGGATCCGAAGCATTACCATACAAATAACCTTTCAGTTACTTTCCCTTAACTTCCATTAGCATTATAAAGTAACAGAAATGAGGTACCTATGAAAATATTGCTCAAACAAGCCATTGTATACCCTATTACATCTCAAAAGTTTCAAGGCGATGTACTCGTTACAGGAGAGCGAATTACCGAGGTCAAATCTTTTATTCAACCTACTCAAGATATGACCGTTATAGATGCACGAGCACTCCATCTCTTACCTGGCTTTATTGATGTCCATACTCACCTTGGTCTCTATGATGAAGGCACTGGTTGGGCTGGAAATGATGCCAATGAAACATCTGAAGTTTCAACACCACATATTCGTTCTTTAGATGGAATCCACCCTTTGGATATCGCCTTTCAAGACGCTGTACAAAACGGAATTACAACCGTTCACGTTATGCCTGGCAGTCAAAATATTATCGGGGGGACTACTTGTGTAATAAAAACAGCTGGAACTTGTATTGATCATATGATTATTCAAGAACCTGCTGGTTTAAAGATTGCCTTTGGAGAAAATCCTAAAAAAGTCCATAGTAATGGAACAAAAGAATCCATTACACGTATGGGGATTATGGGGTTACTTCGGGAATCATTCTATGAAGCACAACACTACGGGCACGAAGCTGATTTTCGAATGCTTCCTATTTTAAAAGCATTACGTCGTGAAATACCCGTACGTATCCACGCTCACCGAGCAGATGATATTAGTTCTGCGCTACGCTTTGCAACGGAATTCAACCTCGATCTACGTATTGAACATTGTACAGAAGGACACTTTCTTGTTGAAGAGCTTTCGAAACATAATTTGAAGGTTTCAGTTGGTCCCACTCTGACACGTCGTTCTAAAATCGAACTAAAAAACAAGACATGGGATACTTACCATATATTATCTAAAAATGGTGTGGAAGTTTCTATAACAACAGATCATCCTTATACACCCATTCAATATTTAAATATTTGTGCCGCTGTCGCAGTAAGAGAAGGATTAGACGAGAAAACAGCACTAGAAGGAATCACCATATTCCCAGCGCGAAATTTGCGTTTAGAGGATAGAATTGGAAGCATCGAGGTTGGAAAAGACGCCGATCTCGTGTTATGGACTCATCATCCTTTCCATTATTTAGCCAAGCCTGTACTAACTATGATTGATGGAAAAATAATTTACAAAAAAAATAAAAAAAACTAGTTTATTTTTTTGACTAGATAAAGTATTATACGATTATAAACTGAATGAAACCATAATCAATTTGTGTCGTGATTATCATTTTCAAATTGATGAATGGGGAAGGCAAATGGTGCGCCACCAGCGTTAGAAACTGGTTCTAGTGGGTTCGATTCCCACCCCGAAATTTTTTAAAGATTGATATAAAAATTTCGAGGGTGGGGTGTTTTTTCGTCATGCTACCCTCGTGTGAGGAGGAGTTAGTATGTTGAAAAAACGCGACTTACACGACAGCCACGTTCTATACGAGTTAATGGTGGATCCAGCTGTCTTCCCTTTTGTGCGTCAAAAGGCTTATTCTTATGAAGAATATTTATTCTTAACAAAACAAACGATTGAAGCTGAAGAGCGTGGTGAATTAATTTCACGCACAATTTTAGATGAATGGGGTAACCCTATCGGAACAATTACTTTATTTGATGTGCAAGAAAAAGCTGGATTTCTCGGGACATGGCTCGGCAAACCATATCATGGAAAAGGCTATAATAAATTGGCAAAAGATTCATTTTTTAGTGAACTTTTCTATGAATTAGATATTGAAACAATTTTCATGCGTATTCGTAAAATAAATATTCGTTCTATTAAAGCTGCAGAAAAACTGCAATATGTGAATCTAGCAAACGAAACAAGAAAAGCCGTATATGATGAAATTAACGCAAACGAAGAAGTATATAACTTATATGAAATTCCAAAAGATCAATACACACTTGCTACAATGCGAGATACAACCTTCCAAGATGCTCATCAATTAAAAGAAGCATAATCTAAATTTTCTGAAATGATAATCAATCATTAACATTTTCCATATGCGTATATCCCCTCATGTCTTTGGAAACGATAAATAGTAACTTTAAGACACGAGGTGATTTGTAATGGATAAAAAGAAACGTGATAAAGCAAAAAACACATTATCTAGTACACAAGAAGTTCTCTATCAACGCGAATTTCAAAAAGCAGATCGTGCAGCAGGATATCGCTCGAAAAGCATTTAAAGTGAAAATGAATAATTTTCTCGATTGATAGAAGTAAGCAAAAAAAGCCCCTTATACATAAGGGGCTTTTTTTGCTGTGGACAACTTTATCCACAAAACCAACAGAATTGTTAGTAATTTTCAAAAACATTTAATATTTTTCTATATTAAAGCATATATCAGCTGTTTTAATTGTGGATATTTTTCTAAAAATTGTGGACAATGTGGATATAGTTGTTAATATTCCGACTTTACTGTTTAATGAAAGCGCAATCCTTTTGTGGATAACTGGCTGAATTTTCTTTGAAAATAATAAAGAACCCTCTTTACATATACAAAGAGGGTTTCATATTAAGTAAAAGATTGTGCAAGAGCAGGTGATTTAATAGGTATATGACGCGGTTCTGCATGATTTTCTGCCAAAATTGCATCTACAATATGACCAGCTGGCTCTGGAAGATAGATGCTTTTCATTGCTTCTTTCATTTGAAGAAGCTTCACATCATCTTGTAATAATGCCTCTGTTTTTGCAAAAACCTCACTATCATCGCGAATGACAACTGCTGCTCCCTTTCTTTCAAAGTACATCGCATTTTCATTTTCTTGTCCTGGAACAGGCTTATATAAAATGACAGGTACTTGCAACGCTGCTGCTTCACTTAATGTTATTCCGCCTGGCTTCGTAATCATACAAGAAGTAACACGGAATAATTCATCAATATTTTCAACATACCCAAACACTTTTAATGCATCGGAATTTTGCTTCTGTAAACTTAATAAATCCTGTTTTAAAGCTTCATTTTTCCCACAAACGACAACTACTTGTAAATTAGGCACTGACATAAATGATTGGCATAGTTCTTTTACATTTCCTAATACCCCATGAGCACCTGCTACAATTAGTAAAATCTTTTTATTCTTACATAACTGATATTTAGTATATATGATTTCTGGATTTACCTTTAACTCAAAACTACTCCGAATTGGAATTCCTGTTTCAACAATTTGTTCCGCAGGTACACCGATATCAACCATCAATTCTTTCACATGATCCGTTGCAACAAAATAACGATCTACTTCTCGATGAATCCATATTTTGTGCACGCAAAAATCCGTTAATACGTTATAGACAGGAATTGAAATACCTGTTTGTTTCTTCAATTCTGGTACAGCGATAATTGGAAATGTATTAATTACAATATCTGGTTTCTCCACCTGTAATAGTGTTTTCAAACGTTTTCTTCCAAAGTTCGCATACCAAGATGCTATTTTCTTATCATAAATTTTTTCTACCCCGTAATAAAACAAACGATATAATTCTTTTCCTATTGTATAACTTTTTAAATATAGATATTTTGTAATGTCAGTTATAAATGGATGTGATTCTCCAAACAAGTCGCATACAATAACATCTTCAATTCCTTTTTGGCGAAATGTTTGTTCTAATGTTTTTGCTACTTGCACATGACCATTACCGTAATGTGCAGTTAATATTAAAACCTTGGGGTTTTTTATCAAACAAATCCACTCCTAGCTTTTTGTTTCTCCATATTGCATATACGACAATAGGAAAAACATTTTCCTTAAAAATTACATAAACAGATTCTAATAATTCCCTTTCAGCTATGTACCTGTCGTGGATATGCAAAGCATATAAGATTGACCCCTTAATCCTATCTGTGCTCATATCTTTACATTATACTTTCCTATAAGAGCTTTCGCAATAACTTACAAGTGTTCTCTATTCCATGATACTCACTCTTTTACTTCTTAATTCTTTTTACTATTTTGATTTCCCTTTACAATTATGTAAATTTCTCCATTTATTCCGTACAAAATTATGGATATTCTACTTTCAGTATAATCTTTTATCAATATATACTCTAGATTTTATTGTAAAGAAAGCAAAAAGCCTAATCCAATATTTGGATTAGACCGCTTGTAAAATATATTTAGCATGTTCTACATTTTTCTCAGTAGGTGGTTCTACATTTGCGAGTGGATACTTGTGTCCAAGCGCCTCCCATTTATATACACCAAGCTTATGATATGGTAACACTTCAACTTTTTGAACATTAGACAGACTTTGAATAAAGCTAGATAGTTTTTGTAGATCCTCTTCATTATCCGTAACACCAGGAACTAATACGTGTCGTACCCAAATCGGTTTATTCTTATCCGATAAATAACGAGCAAATTGTAAAATATGTTCATTTGGTTTCCCTGTTAATTTACGATGCTTTTTGGAATCGATATGTTTCAGATCCAATAAAACTAAATCTGTATAATCCATTAAAATATCTAGCTTATTTTGGAATTCTGGTTCCTCAGAATAACAACCACCCGAAGAGTCGATTGTTGTATGGATACCAGCCGCTTTACACTTTTTAAACAACTCAATTAAAAAGTCTAGCTGTAATAATGGCTCTCCACCGCTAACTGTTATACCGCCTCCGGAAGCTTCAATAAATGGAAGGTAACATGTCACATCCTGCATCACTTCTTCAACTGTTATTTCTTTACCTTTACCGATTTCCCACGTATCAGCATTATGACAATATTGACAACGTAATAAACACCCTTGTGTAAATATGACATAACGAATCCCCGGGCCATCAACAGTACCACAAGACTCTACAGAATGTATTCTTCCTTTTACCATGTTACTTCCTCCTTTATTGAAACAGCCTCCCTTCGCTATATATTAAGAGCGAAGGGACTCCTTTTTTCATTTACATGCTTTCATGCATTGTACGGTTAATTACATCAATTTGTTGTTCACGAGTTAATTTAATAAAGTTTACAGCATAACCAGATACACGAATTGTTAATTGTGGATACTTCTCAGGATGTTCCATTGCATCCATTAATGTTTCACGGTTAAATACGTTAATATTTAAGTGGTGCCCTTCTTTTACTGCATAGCCATCAAGCATTGATACTAAGTTACGTACTTGTACATCATCTTCTTTACCAAGTGCTTTCGGAATAATAGAGAATGTATTAGAAATACCATCTTGTGCATCTTCATATGGTAATTTAGCCACAGATAATAATGAAGCTAATGCACCTTTTTTATCGCGTCCATGCATTGGGTTCGCACCTGGTGCAAATGGTTCTCCAGTACGGCGGCCATCTGGAGTATTACCAGTTTTCTTACCGTAAACAACGTTAGATGTGATTGTTAAGATTGACATTGTATGAACAGAGTTTCTGTATGTTTTATGTTTACGAAGTTTATTCATAAATGTTTTTACAAGATTTACAGCAATCTCATCTACACGATCATCATTGTTACCGTATTTAGGGAAATCTCCTTCAATCTCGAAGTCAACTGCAATACCATTTTCATCACGAATTGGTTTTACTTTTGCGTATTTAATTGCACTTAATGAATCTGCTACTACAGATAGACCAGCGATACCTGTTGCCATTGTACGAAGAACGTTTGTATCATGAAGTGCCATTTCAATACGTTCGTAGCTATATTTATCATGCATGTAATGGATAACATTTAATGTGTTTAAATATAGACCCGCTAACCATTCCATTGTCATATCAAACTTATGCATAACTTCTTCATAATTTAATACTTCAGAAGTAATTGGTGCGTACTCAGGACCAACTTGTGCTTTTGACTTTTCATCTTTGCCACCGTTAATCGCATATAATAATGCTTTGGCTAAGTTTGCACGAGCTCCGAAGAACTGCATTTGTTTACCGATTCTCATTGCAGATACGCAACATGCAATACCGTAATCATCGCCGTATTCAGGACGCATAATGTCATCATTCTCATATTGAATTGCTGATGTTTTAATAGACATTTTCGCACAGTAGTTTTTAAAGTTCTCTGGTAATTGTTTAGACCAAAGAACAGTTAAGTTGGGTTCTGGAGCTGGTCCTAAATTATCTAATGTATGCAAGAAACGGAATGAGTTCTTTGTTACTAATGGACGACCATCTAATGCCATACCACCGATAGATTCAGTTACCCAAGTTGGGTCACCAGAGAATAATTCATTATAATCAGGTGTTCTTGCGAATTTCACAAGACGTAATTTCATAATGAAGTGATCTACAATTTCTTGTACTTCTTCTTCTGTTAAAGTACCATTTGCTAAATCTCTTTCAATGTAAATATCTAAGAATGTAGAAGTACGTCCAAGACTCATTGCAGCTCCGTTTTGTTCTTTAATCGCTGCAAGGTATGCGAAGTATAACCATTGGAATGCTTCTTGTGCATTTGTTGCTGGCTTAGAAATATCGAAGCCATGAGAAGCAGCCATTTCTTTTAACTCTTGAAGTGCACGCATTTGCTCAGATAACTCTTCGCGTAAACGCATCGTATCTTCGCTCATTACACCACCAGTTAAATTCAAATCAGCTTTTTTCGCTTCAATTAAATGATCAATACCATATAACGCTACTCGGCGATAGTCACCGATAATACGTCCACGTCCGTATGCATCTGGAAGACCAGTAATAACACCTGATTTACGTGCATTTCTCATTTCTGGTGTGTATGCATCAAATACACCTTGGTTATGAGTTTTTCTCCACTCTCTAAAAATACGACTAAGTTCTTTATCCATTTCGTATCCATAAGATTCACAAGCTTGTTCTGCCATACGAATACCACCATATGGTTGTAAAGAACGTTTAAATGGTTTATCAGTTTGGAAACCGACTACTTTTTCAATATCTTTATTTAAGTATCCTGGGTCATGTGATGTAATAGAAGAAACAATTTTTGTATCCATATCAAGAACGCCACCGTTTTCACGTTCTTTCGTTGTTAAATCCATTACTTGATCCCAAAGTTGTTTCGTTGCTTCAGTTGCTTCTGCTAAGAAAGATTCGTCCCCTTCGAAAACGTTTACATTATTTAAAATGAAATCGCGAACATCAATCTCTGCTTTCCATTTTTCACCTTTAAAGTTTTCCCATGCGTTTTTAACATTTTCTAATACTTGAGTCATCCTAATCTCCTCCATTTTTGATTAGTACAGGACTAAGATTTTTTATATAACAGCTTACACACTTAGAATACTACTTTTTTACGAAAGTGAACGAAATAGTTGTGACATGTTTGTGAAATATTGAGCAAACTACTATATATATAGTGTTAACTTCATTTAAAAGTCTTTAAAATTAACCCTTTCCTTAATTGTATTTTTTTGGTATCCTTATATACGAGTCCTATTTTGTAATATAAGAACAATACCCATTGTAGAGCTGTAATACTCTTATCTCCTAATCTGTTATAGTTTTTATAACAGAACAAAAAAGTGTACACATGTTGTACACTTTTTTTGTTACTTCTATAAAACATCTCTTTTTCTATTGCCATCATAGAATCCGCCACGATTGTCTGTTAATGCAATTATTTGATCTAGTCCTTCTATATGATCACCTATAATTCGAAGTACAGCTGGTGGATGACCTATTTTAGCAAAATGTTCACTGGGACGAATACGGTTCATCTTATCGACCTCAACACGACTTACACATGCAACTTCAAATCCTGAAAGAATAGCTTTCACTTGGGCTACACACGGCGCCAGTAAAGATCTATACCCAATTTCTTTCAAACACTTACGGCTAAACGCATTCGGTACAGCGATAAGAGAGCCTACGCCTAGATCTTTTCTATCACAAGCTAAATTTAATGCATATTTAAATGCAGTTACAAGATGAAGCGGTACTCTTAAATCTAAATAATGATTTAGATCATTTAATGCAACATCTGTTCCATCTGCAATAGCTTTCGCAAAAGGATATAGCTCACTCGCTGGAATAACAAAATCGCCATCTATAAATAACACAATTTCTCCTTTTGCAAAATACGTTCCAAGTGAGCGCCCCACATCATTTCCGAGTGCTTCTTTATATACAATTGTCGTTGCCCCTTTGTCTTTTGCAATTTTTTTCGTTTTATCTGACGAACCATTTACGACAACGATAATTTCGAAGGGTTCAATTTTGCGAAGCTCTTCTATAACGTTTCCAATTGTTTTCTCTTCATCTTGTACGGGAATAACAACCGATAGTTGCTTTCCTTTATAGAAATCAGATGTAACACCCCACCCTTGATAAAACTCTTCAAAACTTAAAGTATGATAGACACTATCCCTTTTCCTATTTCCATCATAATATCCTCCGCGCTCATCACTGCTTAATATCCGTTCTGCTACTGCTTCTATATGATCACCTATCATTCTTTTTTCAGATTGGGAAAGATTTGTCCCATATGCAGCATGCTGGAATGGACGAAATTTATTCGGCGTAATAACGTCAATAGCACAATGACGACTAATTCTCCATTTACTTTGAACTAGGCGTAAATGAGCCACAATAGGATTAACAAAACATTCATATCCGATGCTTTGAACGACTTCTTTCGTCAGCGCATGAGGTACATCTAATAAAGAATTCATTTTTAATTCTTCACGCTCTAACATTGCATTTAATATTTGGCGCCATACTGTAATAGAAGTGGTTTTTTGCCTTTTTAAAAATAATGCATCCAAATTATTTAAAACTACATCTGCCTGATCGTATAAAATCGGATTAAGGAATAATTTTAATTTTGAAGTTGGAATAGCAAAATCACCATCTATAAATAGTAATACATCGCCTATCGCATGTTTTGCGCCGACTGCACGTCCAACATCGTTCCCTAGTAGCTCTGTATGCTTGATTACTTTACACCCTAAACGATCTGCAACATCTTCTGTTCCATCATTACAACCGTTTGCTACTACAATGATTTCTACTGGATTTAATGGTCTTACCGATTGAATAACGTCTGAAATCGTATCGACCTCATTACATGCAGGAATAATAACAGATAATGACTTAGCCATTGTTTTGTTCACGAAACCACTTAATTGTTTCCTTCAATCCGTTTTCCCACGTTACTTTCGCCTGAAATTGAACAAGCTCTTTTAATTTTGTTACATCTGGTCTTCTATTTGGAATTTCTTCAAAACCATGAGGATATACTTCTTCAAAAGGCACTTGGACAATCTTCGAAGAAGAATTCGTTAATTTTTTAATTACTTCTGCTACTTCTTTTATGCTCTTTTCATTCTCAGAACCTATATTAATAATCTCACCATTTACCTTCTCATCCATTGCCCGAATCGTTGCCTCTACCGCATCACTTACATACGTAAAACAACGTGTCTGCTTTCCATCTCCATATACGAGAATGTCTTCTCCTTGCAGTGCCGCGCGGATAAATCGCGGGATTACTCCTGCATATGGACCATCTTTCGCTCTTGGACCATAAATATTAAAGTATCGAACAATCGTTACTGGTAAACCTTCTAATGCGTACCCTAAACATAATGTCTCTTCCAACGTTTTACAAACTGCATAACTCCAACGAATTTTAGAAGTTGCCCCGTACAATCGATCTCCCTCTTCAGAGAAAGGCGGCTTGGCCTTACCATATACTTCTGAAGTAGAAGCAAAAACTACTTTCTTCTTTCCTTTTAACGCTGCTTGTAAAACATTTCTCGTCCCATCAAAATTCGTTTCTATGAGCTCTATACTTTTTTCCATTGTTGTTTTCACACCTAAAATTGCTGCTAAATGAAACACGACATCATGCTGATCTACTAATTCATAAATAGAATTTTTATCTAAAACACTTATTGGAATAACACGGATTTCTTTCATTAACTCTTTATGGTACTTATTTTTACCTTTATAAAAGTTATCCACAACAGTGGCCTCATAACCTCTTCTCATCAACTCTTCAGCTAAATGCGACCCGATAAATCCGGCCCCACCTGTAATTAAACATTTCTTACTCATTTACTCACCTTCTTTACAATCCCGCGTGTATCTATTACTCGATCCATTCCTTTAAAAAGCTTCCAATCAATATTAGAATGATCCGTTAAAATTAAAATACAATCCGCTTTTTTAACTTTTTCTTCATCTAAAGAAACAGATTGGTACACCTTATCTCCAATTTCCGCGGAAGAAATATAAGGATCATGATATTCTATCTCGTATCCTTGATTTCTTAATAATTGAATAATCGGTAACGCTGGTGATTCTCTCAAATCATTTACATCTTTTTTATACGCAATCCCTACAATTAACACCGTTGCAGGTAATTGCACCACACTTTTTACTTTCCGGACCATTTTCTCTGGCATTTCTTCATTAATTATATGTGCAGCCTCAATTAATTGACTAATTGCCCCATTCTTTTTTATTCTCCATTGAAAATATAAAGGGTCTACGGGAATACAGTGTCCCCCTATCCCTGGCCCTGGCCAATACGGAGTAAACCCAAATGGTTTTGTAGATGCCGCTTCAATGGCCTCATAAAAATCAATGCCTAAACTTTCACATAGTGTGTTTAGTTCATTTACTAAAGAAATGTTAACTAAGCGCTGAATATTTTCAAATAGCTTGCACATCTCTGCTACTTTCGGAGAGCTAACAGGTACAACTTCGTCAAAAATGGTACTATATAAATCCTGTACCTTTTGTTTACACTTTTCTGTTTGTCCACTAATAACTTTTGGAATAGCTTGAACTGAATATTGACTATTTGCTGGATCAATTCTCTCAGGGGAATATCCGATATAGAAATCTTCCCCTACCTTTTTACCATTTTGAGAAATAATAGGTAGGATGACTTCTTCAAGTGTACCTGGATATGTGGAGCTTTCAAAAATGAAGGTTTGTCCTTTTTGAAGGTTTTGTTGTATATAATGCGAAGCTGAAATGAGGGCACTTAAATCTGGTTCTCTTTGTTCATTAATTGGAGTCGGGACAGTGACAATAACATAATCACTATTTTGAAAATCAGCAATGCCTTGATCCGGTGTATTTACTGTTAATTTTTTTTTCGTCAATAAACTTTGTAACTCTTTAGAAGAAACATCCGGAATATAACTTTCTCCTTTTATAATTGAGTCTATTTTTCTAATATCTTTATCTAATCCAAGTACTGTATGCCCTCTTTCTGCAAAATGTACCGCTAAAGGAAGGCCAACATACCCTAGCCCAATAATAGCTACTTTACTACTATTCATTTGTATTCTCTTCTTCCCTTCTCAATTGTTGAATTACATCTCTATCTCTATCTCCATCTGTAAAACCACCACGTTCGTCCGTACATTGTAATAAATACGCAACCGCTTCAAGTTGATCACCGAAAATACGATCAAATGCTGAAATACGCCCATTTACAAATTCGTGTTGCTCTGGACGTACGCGATTTGTTTTTATAACATCTACTAACTCTACTGTTGTAATAGAGAATCCTTCTAAAATAGCTTTCACTTGTGCTAATGGCGGAATGATAAGGGAATCATATCCTATTTTCTCTATTACCTTCTTATGAATGGCATGTGGTACAGCAGTTAGTGAGTTATTCCATAAATCTGGTCGTTTCGCTATCAAATTCACAAAGTATTTTCCCATACTAATTGGATCTGCTGGATGAAACATATCTAATAAGCATTGTAAATCATTTAACACCACGTCATTTCCATCTTCAACAGCATGTAAAAATAGAGTGAGTTTTTTTGCTGGAATAACAAGATCACTATCAACGAATAAACAAATATCTGCCGTAGCATGCATGGCACCTATTGCTCGTGCTACATTATGTCCAAGCGCCTTCGTAAACTCAACAACAATAACATTCTCTAGCTTTGCCTGTTTAACAGTCTCAACATCTGCTCCATTCGCGACAACTATAATTTCATCTACACCTGCTTCTTTCACTTCTTTTATAACAGACCTTATGGTTATTTTCTCTTCTGATACTGGGATAATGGCACTATATTTCGCTTTATTCTTTTGTAATAAAACTGGTTTATACTTTCCTACAAACTCTCTATCTCTATTGTCCTCTGAAAAACCACCGCGTTTACCATATGTTTCGATTACGTATTGTAAAGCTCGCAAATGATCACCCATAATACGACTAGTCGCTTTCGGATAAGGAGAGCCAGGCGATGTACCAGTATGCACAGGACGAACTTTATTTGTGTAGATGACATCAACTGAAGCCATATCAGAAATATCTACTCCTCTAGACATCGCCATCGCTTGAAATAATGCTGGATCTGCTAAATTCCACCACCCCAGTTTTTCAATCACTTTACGACTTATCGCATGTGGTATTGCAATTAAAGAACCTACAACAAACTCTTTCTTGTTCAAATAACGATTTAACATATATTTTCCAACCGTCGTATAATGCGGTCTCATCTTCAAGTAAACGGACCATGTTAAATTATTTAAAACAATCTCATGTCCTTGTCGTATTCCTTTAATAAAATTGTATAATTCTTCACTTTTCATGACGATATCACCATCTAAAAACAAAACAATCTCGCCTTTTGCTTCTCTAGCACCAATTGCCCGTCCCACATCATTACCAAGAGAATATCTATAATAAATCACACGGCAATTATGCTGTAATGCTATTTCCTTCGTCCCATCTGTCGATCCATTATCTACTATGATAACTTCATATGGTTCGAGCTTTCTTACCTCTACTAAAACTTTTGATAAAGTACTTGCTTCATTATGCACTGGAATAACAACTGACACTCTCATACTTGTATCACTCTTACCCTTCCAAGCGAACATAAGCAATAATAGGAATACGCACAACTACATCTTCTGGTGGTCCATAAGAAGGAGAAGTACGAACAATTACTGCCCCATCCGTCACAGATAAAAGAACGCCTACAATGATTTCTACAGCTGTCACAACTTGCACTAGTTCTCCAACATGGTTACGTAATTCATCAGTAAATAACATATATAACTCTCCTTTCTTAAGCTTCTTTAATTGATATAATACTTGTAAATGGTAATAAAACTTCAGTTCCTATTCCTTCTTGCAATGTTAAAAAGTCATCACCAACTGCTACAATAACACCTGTTAATTGTCCAACTGTCACCGTAATCTCTACGCTTTTACCTAAATACTGCTTTGCAATTTCTTTAAAAGGTGATGTATTGCATTCTTTTAAAATGTTACAAATAATAGATTGAAATCTACTTGATTCAATAACTTCTTCCGTAGCTTGCTTAGAGTTTCTTTGAATAAATCTCGCGAAGTTTTGTGAAAATAAAAGTCTTTCCACAGCAGGCAATAACTTATTATCTAAAAAATAATCTAATTGTCTATTAAACAATCTTGATAATTTATGCCAATATTTTCTGAACAGACACATACACTTCTCCTCCTATTATTTTTAGATTATAAAATTTTACATCCATACATCTTAATGTATACAAAATGGATATTTTTGTGATAGGTAAGACATACATTTTCTAAAAGAAATATTTGTTTCAGAGCATAAAAAAACTATCCAAAAGGATAGTTTCTTACACTTCAATATTCCGCAATATCGAATAAATGTCATTATTCACTTTACCAAATGATTTAATATTATTTTGAATGTTAGATAATAAAACAACATATACACTGCCATTTTTACTAAATCCGTTTAAGCAATTCCAACCTGGCATTACACCATGATTCGAATAGCTTCCTGGGTCTACGTACCATCCAAACCCGTAATCCTTTTTTCCACCCGTAAACATTTGATCGTAACTCTCTTTTGAAATTAATTTTCCAGAGTATAACGCCTCATTAAATAAATATAAATCATGTGCACTCGTATATATATCACCACAACCATAAAGTTGTGACATGCTTGGAATATTAGGTGTTGTCATATTATTATTTACTATTTTATAACCCGTTGATGGGAATCTTGTTTGTTCTAACGCTGTGCCAAAGCCAGAATGTTTCATACCGGCAGTGGCAAAAATATGTTGTTTAATATATTCTTCGAGTGACTGCCCACTTACCTTCTCGGCAATGTATGCAAGTATAGAGTAGTTCGAATCGGAATACTTCCACTTCTCTCCTGGACCACCAATACGCTTTTGATTACCTATCCGCTTTATCAGTTCTTCATGAGAAATATCTTCTTTTCCCTGCTCATATTCGGGAATCCCTGATGTATGTGTTAATAGATGTTTTAGCTGAATACTATTACCTTGTGGGAAATTTGGAATATACTTCGCAACAGTATCTTCTACTTGCAATTTATTTTGATCTTTCAACTGCATAATAGCAGTTGCTACAAACGCCTTTGAAATAGAACCAATATAAAAAGTCGTCTCTGAATTATTCGGTACTTGCTGCTCTTTATTTGCCATACCGTACCCTTTATTCAAAAGAACTTTTCCATTCTTCACAATAACAGCCGTCCCACTAAATCCTGCGTTTTTTAAATACTGGTCCAATTGAGCGTTTTCATTAATTTCTTGAGGTGGTCCTTCAGCAGGCTGTTCCGCAGCTTGCGCTTGCTTCACTTGTTCTTCCTGCTCTTTTTGTTTTTGCTTCTGTACTTCTTGTTTCTTTTTTTCTTCTTTCTTTTTTAGCTCTTCTTGTTTCTTCATTTCTGCTGCCGCTTTTAAAGTTTCTTCTTTCTTATTGTGCGCAACAATTTTTGTATACATGAAATATACAAGTGATAATAGTAAGACGAGAATGATTGTTCTTTTTATGTATACCATCGGCCGATGTGCTTTCCCATTCGCATTATTTTTTTCCTGATCCATAATTGCTTTTTTCCCCTTACTCACCAATAATTTAATTCCTCTACTAAAGATTTATTTTAGTAGATTATGGATAATCCATTCTATATCATCCCTACTTTATCACGCACTGCACATATTACCAACCTATATGTACAAAAAAGAAAAAGAAAATTTACAAAAGTAAGATTCCCGTTAAATTATTAACAAAAAAAGAGGATATCCTCTAAAAAATTGATATTATCAATCTTTTTGAATATCCTCTAATCTCATTATTTATACGTGTTTTTTCATATCATCGGCAACAGATTCAACATTTGTACCTACGATAACTTGTACACTAGTATTACTTAATTTCATAACACCTTTTGCACCAGCACGTTTTAATGCTGCTTCATTTACTTGACCAGCATCTTTTACTTGTAAGCGTAGACGTGTTGCACAGTTATCAATAACTGTTAAGTTTTCTTTTCCGCCTAGAGCTGCTACGTAAGTTTCACCAATTGAACCTGCAACTGGTGCATCACCATCTTCAACTAACTCATCGTCATCTTCACGACCAGGAGTTTTTAAATCGAACTTCTTAATTAAGAAGTAGAATACTACGAAATAAATTGCTGCGTAAATTAAACCGATACCTGCTAGTAAGACTGGTTTTGTTGCAATACCGAAGTTTAAAGCATAATCGATTGCACCGGCACTAAATGAGAAACCATCATGAATGCCAAGTGATGTTGTAATGAATAAAGAAAGACCTGTTAGTACAGCATGAATACCATATAATACTGGTGATAAGAACATGAATGAGAATTCAATAGGCTCTGTAATACCAGTTAAGAATGAAGTTAATGCTAGACCAGCTAACATACCAGTAACTGCTTTACGCTTTTCTGGTTTAGCAGCTGCAATCATTGCGAAACATGCTGCTGGTAAACCGAACATCATAACTGGGAAGAAACCAGTCATAAACATACCTGCTGTTTTGTCACCTGCAAGGAAACGAGCAATATCACCATTAACAACATTACCTGCTGCATTTGTAAAGTCTCCAAATACAAACCAGAAGTATGTGTTCATTACGTGGTGTAAACCAATTGGGATTAATAAACGGTTTAATAAACCAAATAATCCTGAACCAATTGCACCTAAATTAACAATTCCATGAGCTAATGCATCAATACCATTTTGAATTGTTGGCCAAATTTGTGCAAATAGAATTCCTAATATTAGCATCACAACTGATGTAACAATTGGAACGAAACGTTTTCCAGCAAAGAAACCTAACCATTCTGGAAGTTTAATCTTATGGAATTTATTATAAAGAAGTCCTGCTATAACACCAACAATAATACCACCTAAAACTTTCATATCTACTTTAGTCGATAATTCAGCAGCCTTAGATACTTGTGTCATTGTATCCGCAAGCTTAGATGGATCTACATTTGCGCTATTACCTATTAAATCTTGAACTTTACCTAATTTACCTTGTAATTCAGCAGTTGAATACCCTTTGCTAAGTGCATCAATACTATTTTTCATAACAAGATAACCAATTGCACCTGCAAGACCTGCTGCACCACTACCATCCACTGAAAGACCGATTGCAATACCAATTGCAAAAATAAGTGCCAAGTTATCAAAAACTGCTGCGCCGGCCTGTGCCATAACAGGAATATCAAATACATCTGGTTGCCCTAAACGAAGCAATAATCCTGCTGCTGGTAGTACTGCGATTGGAAGCATTAAAGCTTTACCAATACGTTGTAAAAACTGCAACATTTTAATTCCCCCTAATCAAATTTATGAAATCGTTATCATTATAAGTACGCTTTAGAAAACGCTTTCTATTACATAACCATAATAACATATAGTTGTATAGATGTGTAGTTTTTATTTCTGAACTTTTTATGGATAAATCTCCTATTTCCAAACTGTTATATAAAAGGAAAATTCTCCTTTTTAAAATACAGAATACTCGAAACGAAAGACCTATTATATCACATTGAACTTTCGTTTTATCATTCCACTTTTTCATGTTATTATTTATTTCCGAGCATATCGGGAAAAGTAAACTTAGTTAATTCAAAATAGGAGCGTTGGTACTATGCAGTGCATTGAAACAAACAACTTACAACAGTTGTTAGAACAAGTAAAACCATATACGAAAAAAGGCAAACTTGCTACTTATATCCCCGAACTAGGAAATGCAAATCCAGACGATTTAGGGATTGCCATTTTCCATAAAGAAACAGAATATATCCATGCAGGCAACTCACAAACACTATTTACTCTTCAAAGTATTTCCAAAGTAATTACACTTGCCCTTGCCCTTTTAGACCGTGGTGAAGAATATGTATTTTCTAAAGTTGGAATGGAACCAACGGGTGACCCATTTAATTCTATTATTAAGTTAGAAACGACAAGTCCGTCCAAACCCCTTAATCCAATGATAAATGCAGGAGCATTAGCTATTACAAGCATGTTAGCAGGAAAAGATAACGAGGAAAAAATGGAACGTATTCTTCACTTTGTACGTGAAATAACAGATAATCCTACTATTAATTATTCCTCTAAAGTTGCCGATTCAGAATTAGAGACAGCTTATCTAAACCGTTCACTTTGTTATTATATGAAACAAAACGGAATTATCGATTGTGATATTGAAGAACTTATGGATTTATATACTCGTCAATGCGCAGTTGAAGTAAACTGCATCGATTTAGCACGTATCGGCTTAATTTTTGCAATGGATGGATATGACCCATATAAGAAAAAACAAATTATCCCTAAGCATATTACAAAAATTTGCAAAACATTTATGGTCACATGTGGTATGTATAACGAATCTGGTGAATTTGCAATTCGTGTTGGTATTCCTGCAAAAAGTGGTGTAGCCGGTGGTATTTTTGGCTGCGTAAAAGGAGACATGGGAATCGGTATTTTCGGACCAGCTTTAGATGCAAACGGAAATAGTATTGCTGGTTTTAAAATTCTTGAACTTCTTTCTGCTCAAGAAGGTTGGAGCATTTTTTAATCGCGAGTTATCCTGCTATACTAGCAGGATTTTTTATTTCGCCAAAACCTCCCTTTTGTCAGTTATCAATACTCTTACAAAAACAGTGCTGAAAGTTTCTCTATATCATGCATATTTGTTCCCCCCTCCCGAATAATATAGTACAACCTAGCGCTATATGTGGAGGTGTGAAAGATGAAACTAATATTTCAAATGGGAAAACAACCTGTTCTTGAAAAAACAATCCTTCTTTTTATATTGAGTATTGTAGAAAGCTTGAAGTTAAAAGTTGTTTCACTCGACGAAGCTCACCGATACATATTCAATTTAGAAGTACTTGAATTATTAATGGACCGGAACATCGATGATCAAGTACTTGAACTTATTCATTTCGGGATGGGACTTGAAGACATTTATCATGTGCTTCCCGAAGAACTTGAGCATACGATTGAGGAATTAAAGTGGCTTTGCATTCAAGTATTAAGTGAGTACAGTATGCATGAAGAATCGGAACAATTAATTGAAGATATACGGTAAAAAAGCACCTATGTAGGTGCTTTTAATGTTTTTTTAAACTATTTTTATACGCCTCAATATTTACTGGTAGCTCTTCCTCTTCCAAAGTATGTTCATTTACATCTTTATGAATGAACGCACCTTTAGGTGGTTGATGATCATGCCCTTTTTTCTTATGATCAAATGCTTTCCCGCGTCCCATACAAATCCCCCTTTCTTAAAAGAAATCCGTATTAGTATGGAGAAAAGTACGTCGATATATGCAATCTCTTGCTGTATTTCCAAGGAAATACTCGAACCTTGTTTTCTACTCTCCTTACAACAACTGATCAATCCCAATAAGAATTAATAACACTCCTGCGATAACTGTCGCCCACTTTCCTAAGTATTCTGCTAAAAATCGTTTCCCTACATACGCAAAACTACTAATACAAATAAAACTAAACACCCCTGAAATAGTTGCTGTAACCCAAAGGTTCAGGTTTGTTACTCCAGCATCAAATCCACCTGCAATATTATTAATAGACAACGCAATCCCTAATACAATTGCTTCTGAAAAACTAATTGTTTTAGAACCATCAAAATCTGCTTTTTCTGGATCACGTAAAATTCCCATAAGTACATTACCATCTTTAGAGCCTACGGTATTTCTTTGCCCCAAGAAAGGCTGGCACAAAATAAACACCCCGATTATCCCTAAAACGATTGCTCCAATCAGGTTTGCTGTAAACTCTGAAATAAATAACGCAATCCAGTTCCCAAAAAATCCAGCTAATAAAGTAAATAAAAACCCAAAAAATGCGATGATAAAATTGTTGAACCACGAAATTCTAATTTTACGAATGCCATATGCAATCCCAACACCTGCATTATCTAAATTAGAAGCAATCCCGATTAAAAAAATTGAAAATAGACCTGCCGTACTCATAAATAGCCACCCCTTTTCCTCACTTTTCCATGCATCTTATGAAAATGTTGAGCAACTGTGCCTGTCTGTTTCATATACATGTAATAAATGCTCAACATTTTTTCAACAATAAAAAGGAGTGCCTTCGCTATGCCTAAAGAAAATCCAAATGAGCGGCTTAGTAGATTAATAAAAAAACTTTTAAAAGAACGTGCCTTATCTATGCGCCAACTCGGAATGCTTACAAATATTGATCCCGCAACAATCTCAAGAATTATGAATGGTAAACAACCGCCAAAACAAAAACACCTACAAAAATTTGCAGAATGTCTGCAAGTTCCACCCCAATTGTTATTTGATGAAATGTATCCTGATTCTCCTCACATTAATAAAGAAAAGACGGATATGTACACATCTCTTGATACCATTCAGCAAACTTTACAATCCTCTAACTTATTCGATTTCGATTACACTACAACTCGCGTAAAACAAGAACTCGAAAATTACGAACGCTATGCCCAGACAACAGAAGGCGAAAAACGTATTCATGACAGTTTTGCAAGCAAATTAGAGCAAATTGATAGTGCTGGTCCTTTTATTGAACAATTAACAGATATGTATCAACAATTTTGTAATGAAACCATTTCAAAAGAAGAACGTGCAGTTCTTGGGAGCGCATTACTTTATTTCATATTATCGACAGATATTATTCCCGACTATCTCTTTCCAATTGGCTATTTAGATGATGCGATTGCCGTTGAATTAGCGAAAGAGAAATTAATTGAAATGAAACGAAAGACATAGAAAAATAAAGAACTATTTCAGTTGTTTATATTCAACACTGAAATAGTTCAATAAAAAATCGTACAAGTATACATACTCGTACGATTTTACTGTACAAATCTATTTTTTCGTGTGGCACCATTCATATATAAATGCTGTTATCACTTTTGTAAATTCAATTAACTGTTCAACTTCAACTTTCTCATTTACAGAATGTGCTTCTTCTAATGTACCTGGTCCATATATAATCGCTGGAATATGAAATTCACTAAACCAACCACCATCCGTTACCGTTGCAGACATATCTAAAATTGCATTTTTAGAAAGAATTGATTCATGTACTGAGCTAAGCGTTTTTACAGCTGTATGTTCACTATCTATTTCTAAAGAAGGGAAAATTTCGCCACGATCCACAATCATTGATTCTCCGCCCCACTTAAATTGTGGCGGATTTTCACTTAACCATGGATCGGCAACTGCCACCTTTCCAATATACTCTTCAATTTCTTTTATTATTTGTTCATGTGTTTCATTCGGATAAAAGTGCACTGTTATCCATAACCGGCACTCATCCGCAATAAAAGCTGCATGTCTTCCACCCTCAATAACAGCTGGATTAATTGTTGTTGTTCCAGATGGATAGCCTTCATATGTTTTCATAACTGCCCAGTGGCGCTCTAATTCTTGTAAACTTTGCACAATTTTCATCATTTTTTCAATCGCACTCGCTCCAAATAAACATCCTCCAGCATGGATCATTTGTCTGCGCGTTGCATCATGAAACGTTTGCGGACTTTTCACTGTAATCCATCCAGTAATGACACCGCCTTGTCCTTGCATATGTAAATCGCTCGTATCCACTACTACTGCAAAATCAGCATCGTAACCTCGCCTGCAGCATTGAAGTGTACCTGCCTCTCCAACTTCTTCTCCAATTACGGATTGAAAGATTAAATCTCCAGGTAATTCAATACCAGCTTCTTGTAAAAGTTGAATGGCAAATAGCGCTCCAGCCAGCCCACCTTTCATATCTGCTGCGCCACGTCCAACTAACCAGCCATCTTTTATAAATGGATCAAATGGATTCGTTTCCCACGCCTCATCTGCTGACACTTCAGCTACATCCATATGACCATTAATAATAAGACTTTTATATGAGTCACTTTTTATTCCTTTTTTAACTCCGACAACGTTCGGATCATTCGGATATACATCCCATTTATCAATACTAAAATTTCGTTTTCTTAAAAAATCTGCAACAAATTCTTGCGCTTCATTTGTATTTCTCGCTGGTGGTGCTGGTGTTTCAAAACGAATTAATGTTTTTGTAAGTTCTAACAATTCCTCTTTCCTTGAATCTATTTGTTTTAACAACTGCGAAACTTCTGGATTCATCGCTAATTCCCCTTTGCATACATAGTATGTTTCCAGCTTTATTTTCACAAAAAAAGAGACTGTTTACAAATCTTACAGTCTCCAAATTAATTCATATTATAAGCTCTCTACTTCCGTCGTATTTGTCTTTTCAATATGTTCTACTTTACGTGCCTTATTTCTTGTCGCACGGTAAAACAGTAAACAAACAATCATAAATGGAATACCACAATACAATGCCATTCTTTGTTCTGGAATAAAGGCCATTCCAACGATTACTGTTAAATTTAATACTAACGCAAGAAGTGGTACAAATGGATACAATGGTGTTTTAAATTTCAATTCTTTCACATCCCCGCCCTGCTTTATGTATGACCTTCTAGCTAATAAGTTAGATAGAGCAATAGATGCCCAAACTAATATCGCCCCGAACCCGGCAATAGAAAGTAGCCATAAATAAACTGTATCTTCCGCATAAATACCTGATAGTAATGAAAGGCAACCTACAATTGTACTTACAATCAATGCATAAATAGGAACACCGTTTTTAGATAACTTACCAAAAATCGGACTAATCATTCCTTGATTAGACATAGACCATAGCATACGAGAAGTTGCATATAACCCTGAATTCGCAACGGATAGCACTGCTGTAATGATAACAAAATTTATAATATCTGCTGCATAAGGAATACCAATTTTATCAAATACAACTACAAATGGACTTTCAATTACTCCCGCTTGCTGCCAAGGGAATAGTCCAGCAAGAATAAAAATAGATAGTACAAAGAAAACAAGTATACGCCAAACTGTATTGTTAATTGCCTTCGGGATTGTTTTCTCTGGATTTTCACTCTCACCTGCTGCAATACCAACTAATTCTGTTCCTTGGAAAGAAAAATTAACTGCAATCATCGTAATTAAAATGGCTGATAATCCATTGGGGAACAATCCACCATAATCAGTAAAACTAGAGAACATCGGCGCTGGTTCATTTCCTTTCATATCTAGAAAACCAAACATTGCTGCCCCGCCTAAAATAATAAATGCAATAATCGTAATTACTTTAATACTTGCAAACCAAAATTCAACTTCCGCAAAACTTCTTGAAGATAACGCATTAATAGCAAAGAGGAGTACCGCAAACACTACGCACCAAATCCATGAAGGTACATCAGGAAACCATCGTTTCATTAAAATACTAACTGCAATTAGTTCAATCCCTATCGTAGCTGACCAGTTTAACCATGACATCCATCCAACTACATAACCTGCTGCAGGAGAAATATGCTTTGTCGCATACGTTTGATAAGATCCTGCGTCAGGCATTGCAACAGCTAACTCTCCGAGACAGAGCATCGTTAAATACATAACAAATCCTCCAACAAGATATGCTACAATCGCTCCTCCAGGCCCAGCTTCATGAATTGTATACCCAGATCCTAAAAAAAGACCGGTACCAATAACGCCTCCAAGTGCAATCATAAATATGTGCCTGCTTTTCAATTCTCTTTTTAATCCTTGATTTTGATTCATCATATAAATCCCCCCTTTTCACTTTGTAAACCCATTTAATGTAAGCGTTTTTAAAATTATTCACCGTAAAAATAATGATTTAAAAGAGCAAAAATACACGTCACTTACATTAATCACTGCCTGTTACTAAAAGGTCATCCCTTACTGTTATTAATAACTTTTGATCAGCAATAGCTTGTCCTTCTACTACTTCTAATGATTCAATATAACCACTGATCCCTATCTTAATTTCTACTTTCTGTTTATCTATTGTTTCAATTAATGCTAATTTCTCCCACTCATATACGTAAGAACTTTCCGTAACAAATAACTTCTCTACTTTCCCGTAACAAGGACTATACACGCATTCTATAACCGTCTTCACTTTATACACTCCTCCTTCTTATTAGTTGGTACTGAAACGTTGCATATCCCTCCTTTAGATATATCAATTATTATTTATGCAAAATGCGTACCAATCTCCAATTCCTATTTAAAATGAAGGTTTCTCAAAAAAAAAACTTCATAACCGCAAAATTTTTCTATCATTTCAGAGATTTTAAAAGGAAAATAGCAAAAAATTTTTGCGATTTTATAAGAATTTTAATAAAATTATAAAAAGTCAGTCTTCATAGGGTGGAATGAGGAGAAGATAATCTATGCGTACAGAAGAAATTAATTTAAAACAGATCATTGAAATGAATATGCTATATGAAACTTTACTCAATGAACTCGACATCGGAATTCATATTATTAATGAGGAAAGTAAGACGATTATCTATAACCGCAAAATGATGGAAATTGAATCAATGGAGCGCTCAGATGTGCTATATAAAAGTCCTTTAGAAGTATTCGCATTTGAGGAAAATAAAAATAGTACTCTTATAGAGGCATTAAAATTTGGAAAAACAAAGAAAAATATAAAACAAACGTATTTTAACAATAAAGGACAAGAAATTACAACGATTAACGATACTTTCCCTATAATAGAAAATGGAAAAATTAAAGGCGCTATTGAAATATCAAAAGAAATTAGTAACTTAAAGCAAACGATAAAAATAGGTCCTTCTCGAAAACAAAGCACTAAATTTACCTTTGATCACATAATTGGTGATTCTGAAGCCATTCAATCAATCATTACAGAAGGAAAAAGAGTAATTCGTACATCATCCTCCATACTTCTAGTAGGAGAAACAGGCACTGGTAAAGAACTATTTGCACAAAGCATCCATAATGAAAGTCAGCGTTCAACAAAACCCTTTATTTCACAAAACTGTGCCGCTATACCTGATACCTTAATGGAAAGCCTACTATTTGGCACAAATCGAGGTGCCTTTACAGGAGCAATAGATAAATCAGGCTTATTCGAAGAAGCAAACGGAGGAACTTTGTTATTAGATGAAATCAATTCATTAAGCCCAATACTTCAAGCTAAGTTGCTGCGGGCTATACAAGAAAAAACAATACGAAGAATCGGAGGTACACACGAAAAAGAAATTGATGTTCGCATTATAGCAACTATCAATGAAGATCCCTTTGAAGCCATCGCACATAATCGATTAAGAGAAGACTTATATTACCGATTAAGCGTCGTTACTTTATGTCTTCCGCCTTTACGTGAAAGAAAAGAAGATATTCCAGCTCTTGTTCAGCACTTTATTGAAAAATATAATACTCAATTCGGGCTCAACGTAACCGATGTAGATGTAAATGTAAGAGAATTTTTCTATGCATACGATTGGCCTGGAAACGTACGGGAGTTGGAACATATAATTGAAGGTTCCATGAACTTGATAGAAGATGAAACCATCATTACAGCGTTTCATCTTCCTACTCGCTTTCGCGAACGAATAAAAACAGAATTCAATATGCAACATGCACTAACTACTCACAATACTGATGCACCTAAAACTTTAAAACACACAATAGAAAAAATGGAAAAGAACTACATTAATCAAATTCTTAAAGAGAATCATGGCAACATCTCACAAGCTGCAAAATTTTTAGGATTAAGTAGGCAAAACTTACAATATCGAATTAAAAAACTGCATTTACACATATGAAATAAACATGTCTCCAAGTGTAAAAATGACTTGGTAAAATATGTTATAATAAACATATAACATGCTAGAAAGGGGCTATATATATGAGTAATGATAAAAAATTAAAGTTATTACAATACTTATACTTTTTCCCTGTCATGCTCTGTATGATGTTATTCATTAATGCCGATGTAAGCAGCTCTCCTTATGCAAAGCTATTAGGAACAATTTTTGGCTCCTTTGCAGCTATTATGCTTGCTGCTTTTTGGAATTTGAAGATACGTATAAAAAACGAAAAATCTTCTTAATACTAAAAAAATCGAGCTACTTAGCCCGATTTTTTTATTTGCCATTAAAACTCAACATTCTCTAAATACAACCCACTTGCCTCAGCAAGACAATTAATTTGATTGCGCTGCTTTTCCTCTAAAATGTTTGGAATTGCTTCAGCATCTAATTGTCCTAATCCAACTTCAATTAATGCCCCGACAATTTTTCTTACCATATTATGAAGGAAGCCGTTACCACTTACTCTAATTTGTACAAACCCTGCCTCTTCCATCACATCAAGTGTATATACTTCTCGAACCATAGATTTTTTCTTTGATTTCGCATTTGAAAAAGCAGTAAAGTCATGTGAACCAACTAAATGTTTTGCAGCTGCTTTCATGCTTTTCACATTTAATTTTTTATTCACATGCATGCTGTATTTACGCATAAATGGATTTGTATGCTCTTCATTCCAAATTTTATACAGATATGTTTTTGCTTTAGAATTGTAACGAGCATGGAAACGATCATGTACTTCTTCCACATTCGTAATGCTAATATCGTTAGGTAAATATTGATTTAAATATTTTTTCACTTTATGTTCCACTAACTTCTCATCACTTTGAAAGTTAGCAACTTGATTCAAAGCATGTACACCAGCGTCTGTTCTACTACAACCGATAATTTCAATTTCTTTTCCGACCATTTCAGATATGACACTTTCGATTTTTCCTTGAATTGTATTATCGTTATTACCGAGACGTTGCCATCCTTTAAAACGTGCGCCGTCGTACTGAATCGTTAATTTATAATTATGCATAATATTCTCCTTCATAGAAAATATTCCCTCATACCATGAGGGAATATTAATAAACTTTACTTTCTAACAAGCTTCACTACATTTTCTACGTGAGCTGTATGCGGGAACATATCAACTGGTTGCACATACTCCACTTCATAGCTCTTCATTAATGCTTGTACATCACGTGCTAATGAAGAAGGATTACAAGACACGTACACAACTTGTTTCGGCTTCACTTTTAAAATTGTTTCCAGTAATTTATCATCGCAACCTGTACGTGGTGGGTCGACAACAATTACATCTGGACGCCATCCTTCTTTTACCCATTTCGGTAACCATTGTTCAGCTTTACCTGCTTCATATTTCGTATTTGTAAATCCGTGACGCTTTGCATTTTTTCTTGCATCTGCAATTGCTTCTGGAATTACATCCATACCACGTACTTCCGCTGCATCATTTGCAAGCCAAAGACCGATTGTACCAACACCACAGTATGCATCCACAATCTTCTCGTTTCCTGTTAACGCAGCTGCTTTTTTCGCTTCATTATACAAAACAACTGTTTGCTCTGGATTCAACTGGAAGAATGCACGTGCTGATAATTCAAATGATAAATCGCCAAGTGTTTCTTGAATGACTTCTTTTCCAGCTAATTTAAATGTTTTGTCGCCAAAAATAACAGATGTTTTACGCCAGTTTACATTTTGCATAATTGATTTAACCGCTGGCATCTGTTTTTGTACTTCTGCAATAAATTGTTCTTTATTTGGTAATTCTTCTTTTGTTGTAATAAGTGTAACTTGTACTTCCCCTGTTTGAACTGCAGTACGTGTTACAATTGTGCGTACTAAACCTTTTTGTTTTTTCTCATTGTAAATAGAAACATTTAATTTTTCTAAAATACGTCTTACAACTTTTGTCGCTTCATTCGTTGCTTTATGTTGAATCATACAGTGAGCGATATCAATTAACTGATGTGAGCTTTGTTTATACAGCCCTGTAATAACCTTTTCGTCTTTACGCCCCACTTGTAATTGACTCTTATTACGATAATGCCATGGATTTTCCATGCCAAGCGTTGGGCGAATTTTCTCTTCCATACTATTTTTCATGTACTTCTCAAATGCTTGTACAACGATATCACGCTTTTGATTCAATTGTTCTTTATAATCTAAATGTTGCAGCTGACAACCGCCACACTCCTCATATACTGGACACGGTGCTTTCACACGATGCGGTGAAGCTTTACGAACTTTTTTCACTTTCGCTTCAGCGAAGCCACGCTGAATTTTCGTTGTTTCTGCAACAACTTCTTCTCCTGGTAATGCCCCTGGAATAAAAACAACTTGTCTCTTAAAATAACCAACGCCTTCTCCGTTAATCCCAAGACGTTTAATTGTCACAGGAAACGTTTGACCAACTTCCAACTTACTCTCATGTTGCTTTTGTATCATTATTACACCTCTACTCTATACTTTTCCATAAATATAACGCTGCATAACTGCAGTATGGTTCACACTCTTGTTTCACTTTTTCTAAAAATGCATCATCAGGTTTATCATCTAATTGAAATATACCTTGCACTGCACGCTGAATCCCAATGTCCGCTTTCGGGAACATATTTTTCCGTCCAAGCCCAAACATTAAAAAGTTTTGCACTGTCCATGCACCAATTCCCCTAATTGGCAACAATTGTGCTGAAATGTCTTCTTCCGTCCCATTTTCTATACTCGCTAAATTTAATGTACCACTGACAATACTTCGACCTAATCCTACTATATATTCAGCCTTTCGCTGACTAAACTTCTGCTCTCTCAATTCTTCTATTGAAATATTTGCTACTATTTCCGGAGTGGGGAAAAAGAATACACCGTTCTTCTCTGTTCCATACCGTTTCACAAATTGTTCTGTTAACACAGTAGCAAATTTCAAATTTATTTGTTGGTGAATGATACAGCGAAGCAGACAAGCAAAATAATCAAATTCTAAAATAATTGGAGTATAAGCATATGTTTCAAATAGTGGACGTAATGATGTGTTTAAAAAATGATTTTGTATATCTTGAAACGGTTCATTCCAATGAAAAATGGCCCTCATTCGTTTCATGACTTTCTCTGGATCTCCTATCTGACTAGAAATCCAAAACTGTGGATTTTGAACAGTACCAATCCCTTGTAAGCGAACAACAACCTGTTCCTCGTCTATACAAAGCGGGATATAAATAACTTTCTCATCTAATTGAATGACGTTAAGAGGATCAAAAGATAAACGTTTTAATACTTCTTCAAAATGATACGGATACTCTAACGTAACATGTTCGCTCCACATACGTTTCCCCATCCTTTTTACACATCATTATAGCATGAGAAAACCGTAAGCATACATGCTTACGGTTGATTGCCTTTTACTAAGTCATCTAGACTTTTAAAATGATACCCTTTCTCGCGCAAATCATCAATGATTTTCGCAAGTGCTTCTGCATTATCTTTTGATATTGCATGAAGTAATAAAATAGATCCTGGATGAATCATCGTCATAACATTATTATGCGCATATTGCCATCCTCTTTGCTGATCCACTTTCCAATCCAAAAATGCAAGTGACCAAAATACATTATAATAGCCCATTTCTTTCGTAAGAGCTAACGTTCTTTCACTAAATACACCGCGCGGAGGACGTACATATTTCACTTCTTTTTGCCCAGTTACTTTTTTAATTTCTTCCGTTACACTTGTTAATTCTTCACGAAGTTTCTCATCATTTACCGCTGTAAAATCAGGATGACTCCAAGAATGGTTTCCAATAATATGTCCTTCATCCTTCATTCTTAACAATAAATCTTTTTGTGTTTTAATGTAATGCCCCGTTACAAAGAAAGTTGCTGGTACTTTTTTCTCTTTTAATACATCTAATATTTTCCCTGTGTATCCATTCTCATATCCATTATCAAATGTTAAATAAATATCTTTTTTCTTCGTATCTCCTAAATAAAACCCGCCATTTTTTTGTAGTAAATCTGTATATAACTTTCCTGCATCTGGTACTGTTTCATTTTTAGGACGCGGGATTCCCCAGTTATGTGGAGTATTTGTATAAGCCAGTGCTGAAACTGGAACAAGTGCCATCATAATTGAAAAAATGAGACCGATATATAACCATTTATATTTCATAAATAGTCTCCTTTCCATATATAATCGTACTTGTAGTTTCTGTTGCTACACATTCTTTCATGCTGAACATGTTTTTCTATATATACCAAAAAAATGCATCTCGAATCATTCGAGATGCATTTTTTATTTACTTAAATACTGGCTCTTTAAAGCTAGCTAATTTTTCAAGTGATGTTTTATCAACATCTGCATGTAAGCTATTACCATGAGAGTCCATCGTTACAACTGCTTTAAACCCGTCGATACGTAAATGCCACATTGCTTCCGGAATACCAAATTGTAAGAAATCAACATCTTTCACTTCTTTAATACATTCAGCATAATATTGCGCTGCACCACCGATTGCGTTTAAATATACACCGCCGTGTTCTTCTAAAGCCGCTAATGTTTTCGCACCCATACCGCCTTTTCCAATGACAGCGCGAATACCGAATTTCTTCATAATATCGCCTTGGTACGGTTCTTCACGAATACTTGTCGTTGGACCTGCCGCTTTAATTTGCCAATTGTCATTTTCATCTTTCACAACAACTGGACCACAGTGGTAAATAATTTGTCCATTTAAATCTACTGGACAATCATTATCCATTAAATGCTTATGGATTGCGTCACGACCTGTATACATCATGCCATTAATTGTTACAACATCACCAACGCGAAGTTCACGAATTTGCTCTTCTGTAATTGGTGCTTGTAATACAATCTCACGTTGCTCTGTTTTTTCTTGTACTTCATGCTGAAGTGTATCTTCACCTTCTTGATATAGCCAATCCATAATGTCTCCTGTTTCAGGATGGATTTTCACACCAAGGCGACGATATGCCCAGCAATTATACGCAACAGATACATAGAAACTAGCTGGCAAACGATTATAGACGCCAATTTTACAACCAAGTAAAGTTGTTTCTCCGCCAAATCCCATCGTACCAATGCCAAGCTTATTCGCATTTTCTAATACGTACTCTTCAAGATGTTGTAACTCTGGTACTGGATTGACATCATCTAATGTACGGAATAATTGATTTTTTGCCAATTCATAACCTGATGTGCGGTCTCCCCCGATACCAACACCAATTACACCAGCGCTACATCCTTGCCCTTGTGCTTGATATACTGCATGAAGAAGGCATTTACGAATCCCTTCTAAATCACGGCCAGCTCGTCCAAGTCCTTCTAGTTCACACGGTAAGCTATATTGAATATTTTTATTCTCACAGCCACCACCTTTTAGGATTAAACGTGCATCAATATAATCTTTTTCCCATTGTTCAAACTTAATCACCGGTGTACCTGGTCCTAAATTATTTCCACTATTATCTCCAAAAAGAGAATCAACAGAATTGGGACGAAGTTTACCATCTTTTGTCGCCCGCTCAAGCGCATTATAGATAGCTTCCTTCAACTTTAATTGATTCACACCAACTGGTGTATAAATTTTAAACGTTGGCATCCCTGTATCTTGGCAAATCGGCGAGATGTTATCATCAGCCATTTTAATATTATTTGTAATTGTGCCAAGTGCCATCGCAGAACGAGTCCCTGCATTTTCTCGCTCTTTCGCTTGTTGAATCGCACGACGAACATCTTTCGGTAAGTTCGTTGACGTTTCAACAATTAGTTGATACATGCTTTCTTGAAGCTTTTCCATTGTTACTTCCCCCTCAATTGTGAACGCTACCAAAACGTTATGAGCTGAAAATTCAATTGTTATGCTCTTTAGCTATTTATTTGTTTCACGCTATTAGAGCATAAATGAAATTTTTCACAACTTGATTATACCTCTTTTTCTATCGTCCTTCTATTACCCGAACAGAAAAAGGCTACCAAATTGGAATTGGTAGCCTTTTTAATATATTATTCGTCTTTTTTAAATTGCTCACATTTTAATTCTAATTCATCTAACATTGCAAGAAGACGATCTACATCTTCTAATTCTACTTCTTCAGGTTCAATTGTATCAATTACTTCAATGAACATATTTAAACGTTCTTTTAAATATACTAATTGTGTATCTTTATCTTGAATTGCTTTTCCCATGAAGGCACTCTCCTTTTAATTCGAGTTGCTTTTATTATACCGCAAAAACGATTGCTATGGGCATGAAATTTCATCAATTTTGTCACAGTCATCCACTATAATGTAAGCCCTCTCTCTTTCCATGCTAAAAAGTTTCACTTTATAAAAAGCACATATTCTTCTATTATAGAGAATGGACAAATTGTTATTTCAATAGTCAAAGGAGTATTTCATATGACGATATCACAAAAAATGAAGCCGATTACTCCTTCTTACGATCCATGGGAAGCGTATATGGACCTTGAAGAGTACGGCAAACTACTATTAACAAATGTTGAATTTACAACGACGACGTTATGCAACATGCGCTGTGAGCATTGCGCTGTTGGTTACACGTTACAGCCGAAAGACCCAAATCCGCTTCCGATGGATCTTTTATTAAAACGATTAGATGAGATTCCTCATTTACGTTCTTTAAGTATTACTGGCGGCGAACCTATGCTTTCAAAAAAATCCGTCGACAACTATGTAACACCACTCTTAAAATATGCCGATGAACGAGGCGTTCGCACTCAAATCAACTCTAACTTAACTATAGATTTAGCACGTTACGAACAGATTATTCCTTATTTAGACGTATTGCATATATCTCATAACTGGGGAACAATTGATGACTTCGTTGAAGGCGGATTTGCAATGATGGAGCGTAAGCCTACTTACGAACAACGTGCAAAATTATTTGAAAGAATGATTACAAATAGTAAGGCTCTATCAGATGCAGGTGTACTTGTATCGGCCGAAACAATGCTAAACAAAAGAACTCTACCACATATTGAACATATTCACCGCCAAATCGTCGAAGAGATGGGCTGTAAACGTCATGAAGTTCATCCAATGTATCCAAGTGACTTCGCGAGTAATCTAGAGATTTTAACAAAAGCTGAAATTCGTGATGCGATTGAACATTTACTAGAAATTCGCGATGAAAATGTATGGATGCTATTTGGAACTTTACCTTTCTATGCTTGTAGCGATGACGAAAAAGACATAGCTACATTTAAAAAATTGCAAGAGAGCAAAAATGTAACTGTTCGTAATGATCCAGATGGCCGTTCTCGTTTAAATGTAAATATTTTCGATGGAAATATTATTGTGACGGACTTTGGTGATGTTCCACTTCTAGGAAACATACAAACAAACACATTACAAGAAGCGTATGAAAAATGGAGCACTTCAAAAACAGCAAAATCATTAAGCTGCCACTGTCCTGCAGTAAAATGTCTTGGACCAAATGTTCTTGTAAAAAACAGCTACTATCCGACAGAAGATTTCTTATCAAAAACAGCAAACATTACATTATAAAAAAAACGTCAGCTTATAAGCTGACGTTTTTTATGTTATTGCGAGTGAGAAGAAGAAATAAATTTAAAAAACAAATGATCATGAATTGGAATTGCCGCTCCAATTCCTTGAGAAGTAATATTTTTCACAACAAGTCTTTTTTGATTTCCCTTTAATACAAGATACACTTCTCCAAATGTTACTTTTCCCTTTTCATTTACTGCTGGTGTATAAGCGTATAAATATCCAAGTTGACTCGGACTAATATTATACACACGCTCATGCCCAGTACCATAACCAATAGTTGTCTTAAACGAAAGAGGTAATTGTACTTTTTCAAGTGCTTTGAGAAGCATCATTTTTTTCACATCTGCAGCATCTTTCATATCTGCTGTTAAATCGCCTTCAACCGTCTTTTGTGTTTCTTGCTTATAGCGAAGTGGATATAAACGGTCTCCTCCGCGATTATCATACACATTTCGATTCACTTGTTTATATTCCCAATTAATCGATGTGTCTACTGATTCATAATGTAAGGCCCATTGACCTAAATAAATTTTTGCCCGATACCCTACTGCAAGTGGCGCATTTGAAATTGTCGTTTCATTAAACATCCGAATTAAGTCTGGATTTTCAATTTTAATATTAGCCGTTTTCAATAGCTCTTGAGCAAATTTACTTGGTTGTAAACGTGGCAGATCTTGCGCATCATTTGGAAATGTATTGTCTTTTGAAATATTTAAAACAGATGAAGGCATTTTTGTTCCTACTGTTGTCTTTGCAAAACTCATGTTAGGAAATAATAAAATAAACGAGACCATAGTTGAAAGACATATGCTGTATACTCGTTTCACCTGTCTGGCTCCTTCCTATGTAGGTATATATACTACTTCGTTTATTGTTTTCTCTGAGCGCAATTGTTATGCCTATTTTTCATAATAAATAAAAACCAATTCCCATAATGACATACGCCGCTAGTAAAGTGCCTCCTTCAAACCAGTTTGTATCTCCATCATTGGAAATCGCAATCGTTAAGAAAACGGCTGTAATCATAGACACAAGTTCTGGTATGGTAAATACTAAAGGCATCCTTTGCGCGAAGAACATAGATAGTAATACTAATACAGGAGCAACAAACATGGCGATTTGTAATGTAGAGCCTATTGCAATTTCAACTGCAATATTTACTTTATTTTTATAAGCCATAATAATTGCAGACGCATGTTCCGCTGCATTCCCAACAATTGCAACGATAATAACCCCTATAAATAACTCTGACCAGCCAAATGACTTTGCAACAGTTTCAAAAGTATGCACGAGTGCCTCTGACACATAAGCTACCGCTAGTGTTGCTATCGCTAAAATAAGTAGCGCCTTCCCTTTCGACCACTCTGGCTCTTCTTCATGCGCTACTTCGTCACTTTTATGTTGATATACACCACGGTGCGTAACTAACTTAAATAGTAATGCAGCAAGGTACATGATAATCATAATAATAGAAACACCTATACTTAATTGATACGTCTTGCCAGCGTCCATCTTCATTGAAAAGATCTCTGGAATAACAAAGGCCACAACAACAGCAAATATTAATAAAGCTGAATTATGCCTTGCATCATATACATTAAAACTTTGTCTTTTGTATTTAAGACCTCCAACAAAGAAGGATAACCCTCCTACTAATAATAAATTTCCAAGTACAGATCCCGTTAAAGAAGCTAACACCACTTCAATTAACCCTGCTTGAAGTGCAAAAATTGAAATGATAAGTTCAACAGCATTACCGAAAGTAGCATTTAATAATCCGCCTATTCTAGGACCAGAAACAATTGCTAGACTCTCTGTTGCTCTACCCATAAAACCAGCTAATGCGATAATCGTAACACAATACACAGCGAACATAATTGTTTCTGGCCAATGAAGTGTTTTTCCAAGTACAGATAGTGGTACACCTATAAGCGCTACTATAAGAAATATTTTATTAAACATGTTTTTCATCCTTCCATCGTATGTATTTCTCCTCAATATTATTATTATTCTTCTCCTAACTTGTCCGATTTCATCACAATTACGTTTAAAAAATCGGATTGAAGAAAACAGTATGAAAGATATTTAAATTATCTTGTTTAAACAGACAGAATTATAAATTGTGAAAAGGGGTTAAAATTATGCACTTAAAAGAAAAAATCGCAACTATTATTCAAGGTCAACGTACTGGTGTATTATCTACAGTACGAAATGAGAAACCTCATAGCGCCTTTATGATGTTTTTCCATGAAGATTTTGTACTGTATGTTGCAACAGATCGACAATCAAAAAAGATAACAGATATTGAACAAAATCCTAATGTCCATGTACTACTCGGACGAGAAGGGAAAAAATTAGATGAAGATTATATTGAAGTTGAAGGATTGGCTTCAATTGAGGAAGACTCGACATTAAAAAACAAGTTTTGGAATAATAGCTTAAAACGTTGGTTACTCGGCCCTGAAGACCCTAATTACGTATTGATAAAAATCAACCCCAACACAATTTATTACATCGATGGTGCCGGTACGACGGAGCCTGAGTTTTTACGACTATAAAATAAAACAAGCCCCCCTTAGGTGGGCTTGTTTTGTCGAAAAGTTCTTTTGAAAAAAACAATAAAATAGGTGGAACTTTCTAAAGATTCTGTTATATAATAGCATTAACTTAAATAAACTGTATTAAAACAGATTGAGAGGAGAAATAAAATTGATGAAGAGAGAAGAACGCAAAAACATGATTGAGTTTATTGAAAAGAAAAAAGGGATTGAGCGTGACGAATTACTGTTTATGACAGACGATGAAGTAGAACATATTTATAATGTAACGTACTTTTTATATGAGGAAATTGCAGAGTAGTATAATAATCCCCACCTTATTAAAAATATAAGGTGGGGATTATTTCGCTATTTAGCCCACTATTTACAGGCAGTAAAACTCCCACCTTAAAATTCAGGTGGAGCAAGAAGTTAAGTTGAAGTCGTGCTTCCTATAAGCTCAATTGCTTCAACTTTATACATGAGAATCATTTTCATGTATAATACTGTAAGATTGGAGGAATTTTACTATGAGTTCGTGGCTCTTATTTGCACTATTATCAGCAATTGCTGCTGCCCTTGTATCGATTTTTGGAAAGTTTGGTTTAGACGGCATCGATGCAAACGTTGCAACAACAATTCGATCTATTATTATGGCATTATTTATGATAGGCGTTATTATCATACAAGGTAAATTTCAAAATATCGGCGACGTACTGCTAAATAAAAAAGCACTGCTATTTATCACATTAAGTGGGATTGCAGGTGCTTCTTCATGGCTATTTTATTTTCTTGCCCTCAAAACAGGAAAGGTTTCACAAGTAGCTCCTGTCGATAAATTAAGCGTCGTATTTTCTATCATTCTCGCTATGATTATCCTCGGTGAAAAGTTAAACTTTATGACCGGCGTTGGTGTAGTCTTTATTACAGCTGGTGTATTATTTATTGCTTTCAGCTAAAAAAACCGCTATTAGCGGTTTTTCTTTTTCTTTATGTACAACCATACAAAACATGTAACAA
This sequence comes from Bacillus sp. BR3(2024), assembly GCF_039134555.1. NCBI lineage: Bacteria > Bacillati > Bacillota > Bacilli > Caryophanales > Bacillaceae > Bacillus > Bacillus sp. BR3(2024). Next base: position 467,555 of record NZ_CP152433.1, on the reverse strand, counting down.
CTGCTGAAATTAATAAAATCCATATTCCATAATGATGTAAACTATACTCAACGAAGCGCCACTTCTCGCCTAACTTCCAGCCAAGCCCAATAAAAACACTTATCCAAATGAGCGCACCACCGTAAGCGTACAAACAAAAACGCCAAAGTGTCAAATTTGATACCCCAGCAAAATATGCTGTTAAATGACGTACGCCCGGTATAAAATAACCAATCATTAAAAGAAATGGCCCATATTTTTCAAATAAAATATGTGTTTTTTCAATGTGATGTTCTTTAATTCTAATTTTCGGCCCATATTTCTTTAAAACAGGGAGCCCAAGTTTTAAACCTAATATGTAGCTTAACGTGATCCCTAACATCGCACCAGCCAGCCCACTTAAAAAAGCAGCAGTTCCTGACATAACTCCTTTTGAAACATTATAACCAACAAAGGTCAATAAAAACTCGTCTGGTATCGGTAATCCGACAATCCCACCAGCCAAAGCTATAACAATTCCAAAATAGCCATAATGCGCGATTAACTCGCCAATATGTTGTTCCATTCGGAAGACACATCCTATGCACGGTCGTTATTCCACATTGTACCCTTTCTATCTTTAAGGCAAACATGGTATACATATTCACTATACATTGTTTTTATAATGAACTCTACTTCTATTCTTTCCTTTAACAGAGATAAAGAAAAACTTTACTCAGTGGGAGTTTTGTTCATCCTCTACTAATTATTAACCTATGCCAATCTTGCTTTTACAGACATCCCGACTCCACATAACTCACTTACATTCACCAATTTTGAGATTAGATTCTTATTGCCCGCAAATAACCCGATAAAAAATAAAAATTCATATGCGTGTTTTTTTGTTACAATAAAGGAAAGTTACTTTTCGCAACGGTTTAACTCTCAAGAAAAATGATATATCTAGCAAAAACATAGTTTGGTCTATATAATGCAACTTCTACCTATTAAAAGAACATACACCCTTTTACATACAACATCATTTTTCTAAATTATACAGGGGGGAACGAACATGACCATTGAAAATCAATTTATTCAAAAAGTTTACTATAAAACATTTTTAACAGAAGAAACTTCTACTCCTGCATCGGAAGTACTCGGTGAAGCATATATAAATGAATCTAAAAATGAATTCTCCAACATTTCTAATATTCGATTTGCTCAAGGTGAATTTTATTATCAAAATAAAGATTTTGAAGCAGCTATATTTAAATGGGAAAAAGTAAATAATGCTCTTGCACTTTGGGCGACAAAAAATATTGCAGATGCTTATTTTGAACTAGGATTCTTACCAAAGGCAGAAGAAATTTATCAATCTATTCAAACGGAAGATACGACTCTTACGATGGAGGTTTCCTTACAACTTCTTTCTCTTTATATCGAACAAGATCGTTTAGGACTCGCTTTTAAGACGATTAGTGAAGCTGTTGCATTCCAACCGGATTACCCAAATATTACTGCAATTGCACGTTCTTTCTATGAAAAACAAGAAGATTGGAACAACGCTATCGAACTAGCTGTTCAAGAAGGTATCCGAACACAATCTTTACACTGGTTTGATACGTTAATAACTTACATAAACAAAGGATTTACAAAAAATATTAAGCCTGAATATTTCTATGAGTCTTTAAAAGCTCTATATGCTGTTGATCAAGCTCAATTTAAAGAACTTGTTATTGCTCTTTGGAATAGCTATCAACATGAATCCTTATACCTTCCTTGGATTCAAAGTATTAATCATTTATTCTTGCATATTGAAACAGACAATAATGACGATTGGAATGAAATCTCTACTCGCTACCAAGAAACATACTTTGCATTAATTACCGGAAATCATTTTATGCATGAATTAAACGGACTTGTACCAAATTTATTAACAAATTGGTTCAGTTTAACGAAAGCAAAAGATTCTCTAGTTGTCTCTGCAGCAGTGTTAGCATGGAATGAAGTCTCACCTACAACTTTAGAATCATTACTCGTAAAAAGTGCTGGATCCTTACTTTCTAATACATCAGCTGAAGCAGATGTAAATATGGAAACAGTTTCTCATTTATTCGAAACAATCGCTGTATGGGCTGAGAAAAATGATGTAGATTTAAGTCATCAATTTACGCTACTCGTCCATGAACTATGTGATTTAAATGTCACACCAATACTAATAGCTGGAACTAGTGACCATGATAAAACATCATTTGTTAATTCAATATTGGGAGAGAACATCTTAACTGAAACTTTAACAACTCCTATTCTATTTAAAGACGCTAGTCAAACTGAAATAACAGAATTTACCGAGTTAGATATAAGAAATATCCCTAACCTTGATGAATTCCATCAAATAACGGCTACATCTGCTCAGTCAGAACTTGAGAAAAAATGTATAGAAATTAAGCTACCAAGTAGGTTTTTAAGAAAAAATAAGTTTACATTTCTTATTACACCATCTATTCAAGGACAATTGGATAAAAACAATGCATACTTTGAATACTTACAAGCAGCAGATAGCCTTGTATACGTATTAAATTCTTCTTCACCATTGCATAGTCAAGAAATTGATACGTTAATTTATTTACGTGAACAAGTACCAAACTTACAAATTCACTTCGTATCACACACAAATAATACGACTACTGATGAAAAACTAATTAGTAAACTTAAAGTACATTTTCCAGATGCACAGTTCTTCCCATACTCTCCTTCGCAAGAGAGTAGCCAGCAACTTGGAGATGTAACAGAATCTATTCTTTCTAATCTTGCAAAACGCGATATAGAAAAAGAACGTATAGAAAAGCTAATATGGTTTACGCAAAAGACAATTGCTTATCTCATAAATGAACGTGTGGAATTAGAAAATACATTAGTAAAATCCGTACGCTGGAATAAACACATCTCAGTGAAACTTACTGGATTTATTAATAACCTTACTGCTCTTGAAAAAGATAAAATTCGTTCTATTACCGAATCCTATCTTTTAACGAAAGAAGAAATTACACGAGATATACATTCTCAAATTCCTGAATTATTACAGAGCTGCTCTGATCTTGTTCAAGAAGATAGTGATTTCAAATTAGTTCATGAAGAATTAAATGCTGCAATGAATGAACGAGTTCAAAAGCATGTACAACAGGTACTTCTTCCTAAATTTACTGGGTCTATTCAAGAATGGATTGAAACAGCACATAATGAATTTATTCAAGCTCAAGCTTATTTAGATGAAATGAGTGAAACGTTTAATAAATTATATAAAGAAGAACGTATGAAACTTCCTTGCGATTTCAAATTATTAGATGATTGGAATCGAGATGTTGTACGAATGACAAATCGAATTACAGTAACGAACATCAATATTTTATTACGCTTTACACCGACACAGTTTTTCTTAAAAAGTGCCGGAAAATTATTTGGTAATATGCAAAAAAACCAATCTATGCTCGCCAACAAATATAAACAATATATTGAAACAGAAGACTATACAGAAATTGCTCACACAATTTCAAAACAATTCTTCCTTCAATTTGAAGTATTTGAAGGTGCATTAGAACGTGATATCATGATGTTCTTCAAAGATCCACTTAATATATTGAAACAAAATGTAGATGCAGCTCAACTTGAGATAAAGGAAGACGAGCAAACATTAGCAACGCTAAGAAGCAATCCAGAAACATATCATGATCCTTTGGCGTTATTTAAACTACAATTGCTACAACATAAATTCGTTTTAAGTACTACAAAGAAACATGAAGATATTTTTGTATCAAACGAATCTCCTACTGTTTAACCAAAAAAACCAAGCAAACTAAAATTTGCTTGGTTTTTTACTTTATTATTTTCATATGTTCAAACGGATAATAAATGCCTGCCAACTTTCCTAACACATCTTCTCTATCAATAAAACCTAAACCATTTCTACTATCTTTACTTATTAAGCGATTATCTCCCATAACAAAAATCTTATTTTCGGGAACTGTAATTGGTCCAAAGTCCTCTGTTAAATTCATAAGTTTTTTTTCTGCTTGTTTTTTATTACTATCCAAATACTCTTCATCTTTCACTTCAGAATTTACATATAATTGATCATTTCTCATCTCAATTATATCTCCAGGTAATCCAATCACTCTTTTGACATAAAAATTATCTGTTTTCATAACAATAATATCTTCTCTCCCATAGCTTTCAAATTGTTTTGCTAACTTATTAACAATCACCTTATCTCCATCTTGCAACGTTGGCCTCATAGATGCTCCTTTTACAGTCGTAGGGAAAAACACAAAAATTTTCGCCAAAAACACCAATAAACATGCGATTGCAATAGTTCCAAAGAATTCACGCCAATGTTTTTTCTTTTGCATCATTTCACCATCTCATCATCTTTTTACTTTTATTATAAATAATACAACCGATATTTTTCTACAAAATTCCGAATTATAAAATTATAATATCAGAAATTTCAAAATGGTAATACTGATCAAATTAAACAAGCAAAAAAGATACTCTCAAAATAGTCTATTCACTATTTTGAGAGTATCTTTTTATAATCCCACATATACAATACACATTTGAGCAGCTACATATGTAAACCAAATCCAAAGTGGCTCATACTTCAATTTACGCCCTCCGATATCTGTCACGCCAATAATAAAATCAGAAATCACAAATAGTAAACCACCAAACGCTGGTATCCACCATATCCCTGTATTTTCATAATATAAGGCGAATGCAAAGCAAGCCATTCCTCCAACCCACAATCCGTAAATTAGAGCTCCTATCGTAAACAATTTATCCTGTTTATCATTTCGGATAAAGAAGAACCATCCTACAATTAGAAAGAGCCCATATACGAGTAAACCAATCCAAAAACCATTCCACGAAATTCCTGTTTGCAAAAATGCTTTTACATAAAAACAATGAGCAAGAGCGAAAGTAACCATCCCTCCAATTAACCTGTGACCAATTGGAATCAGCCCAGCCATAAACAAATCTCCCACAGTCGATAAAGTCATACCAAGTGCAACCCACGTACTATACTCTACAGATGGATCTTGTAACCATATCCAAATTGCACTACCTGTTAAAGAAAAACTAAGAATAAGACGGATTACTAAAGGTAACGGCATATTATCTTTCGTTCTTTTTGTCTGCCGCATTGCATAAATTGCACCAATTAAAAAAAGAAGTATTTGCCCAATTAACACCACGTAAAGTAGATTCATAACATGTTCTCCTCAATAAATGCTTTTTGTATCTTTTTTCGTTACACTTAGTCTATTATCCTTTTTCTATGAAAAAAAGAAGAACAGTACTGTTCTTCCATTGTAATCGCTTTTCTGCTCTCTATGCTACTTGTTTTTCTTGCTCCATTTTTTGCTTAGCTGGCGTTCGATTTACCACAATAATTCCCGCGGCTACACATGCTAAACCGAGTAGCACAAATGAATGAATTGCTTCACCTAAAATCATGCTCGATAATAACACACCAAATACGGGTATAAAGAACATATACATAGATACTTTTCCAACCTTGTTGTACTTCATAATTGTATTCCAAATGCAAAAACCAGCTGCAGATAAGAAAGATAAATAAATCAGCATAAGTAGTTCATGTAGACTAAATGTAAATGGCATGACTCCAACTTGTAAAGCCCCTATACATAATAATCCTATAGAACCAAACATCATTTGGTATGCTGTCATATAGCCAACATCTAATGTTTTACTACCTTCTTTTGCTAATATGTTTCCATATGAATACAGCATTGCTGCACTAAGAAGTAATAAGCTTCCGATTCCAAAATGAAATGATAAGCTACCATCACTCGGCACATTTACTAAAATGACGCCACAAAAACCAATCGATACCCCAATTATTTTTCTTATATTGAGAGCATCATCTTTATATAAAAAATGGGCGAGTAAAATTTGAAAGAATGATGATGTCCCTGAAATGATAGCTCCTTCAATTCCTGAACTATAACTCATTCCAATGTAAAAACAGATATATTGAAGAAACGTTTGGAATAAACCAATTTGTATTAACTGTTTCCCCGTTCCTTTTTTGAAGCTCATATCTTTTCCTAACACTTTAAAGAATAATAAGAGCATGACTCCAGATAACAAGAAACGATAACCGGCAAATAATATTTGTTCTCCAACTTCTTGTGGTTGAATTCCAAGTTCAGCATAACTTAACTTAATAAAAGGAAATGCGCTTCCCCATAAAAAAGTTGCTACTATTGCAGCAATAAATACGCCAATCGGATGGGTAAAAAATTTCTCTGTCTTCACTTGTTGTCTTCCTTTCCGACCTTTTTATGAACAATATTCATATATACCAAAGGAATTGCGAAAACACAAGTTTTCCGTTTATACTTGAAACAAAACCGTACCATCTCATAAAAACATATGATATACTATAGAATAATTACAACATAATAACTATTAAAAACAGATTCAACAGAAATGCTGCTATCCATTATGGATGGCAGCTTTCGTCGTTTTATAGGGGTTTCGATTTTGATTATTTTTCTCAATAAGAATTCGGAAGGAGCGAGTAGTAATGAACTCAGAAGTAAAAACGTTACACGCAAAAGAAACAATTTCTCATCCCTCTTTATGGGACACATTAAAAAAACATTATGAACTTGTATTTGCAGTGGCATCTGGTATTTTTATTTTAGCTGGCTGGCTATTCACAAAGAACGATGCAATGAATGTAGGTATTACTTGCTATATCCTTGCTTATATAGTTGGTGGATATGCAAAAGCTAAAGAAGGCATTGAAGATACGATTGAAGAAAAAGAGCTAAATGTTGAAATGCTAATGCTCTTTGCAGCTATCGGTGCTGCAATTATTGGCTACTGGGCAGAAGGGGCTATTTTAATCTTCATCTTTGCGCTCAGCGGTGCTATGGAATCTTATACATTAAGTAAGAGCCAAAAAGAGATTTCCGCTCTTCTTGACTTACAACCCGAAGAAGCATTACGCATTTCCAACGGAACAGAGGAACGTATTCCTGTTGGAGAGTTACAAATTAACGACATTATTTTAATTAAACCAGGTGAACGTGTTCCTGCTGACGGTACGATTCATAACGGTGAAACAAATATCGATGAAGCAGCAATCACGGGAGAACCTATTCCAAATGAGAAAAGATATGGCGATGAAGTATTTGCAGGTACTGTAAATTTACGTGGTGCTATCGAAGTTAAAATTACGAAGCCGAGCGATCAAACATTATTCCAAAAGATTATTCGTCTCGTACAAAGTGCACAAAGTGAAAAATCACCATCACAACTATTCATCGAAAAGTTTGAAGGAACATACGTAAAAGGTGTACTACTCGTTGTTGCGCTTATGATGTTCGTTCCTCATTTCTTACTTGACTGGAGCTGGAATGAAACGTTTTATCGCGCTATGATCTTACTTGTAGTCGCATCTCCTTGTGCACTCGTTGCTGCCATTACACCAGCAACGTTATCAGCCATTTCTAACGGAGCAAGAAATGGAATTCTCTTTAAAGGTGGCATACATTTAGAACGCCTCGCTTCAGTAAAAGCAATCGCCTTTGATAAAACAGGAACATTAACGGAAGGTAAACCTACCGTAACAGATATATATGTTCGAGAAAATATGACAGAAAAAGAAGTACTTTCTATTACAGCATCAATTGAAAGTCACTCTACACATCCTTTGGCTGAATCTATTGTTAAATATGCACAACATGCGTACGACATTACATTAAAAAAACCAGAAAAGGTTGAAGATGTAACTGGTTTTGGGCTAAAAGGAATATTCGAAAACAACGCTTATAAAATAGGTAAAGCTGATTTTATCGGTGAAGAAACAAAAACATTTCATAATGGTATTTCTGCCTCACTTGAAAAGGAAGGTAAAACTGTCGTTTATATTAGTGATGAGGGAGGCATTCTTGGACTTATCGCTTTAAAAGATACGCTTCGCCAAGAAACAATAGCTGCTATTCGTGATTTACAAAGCATTGGTGTCGAAGCAATTATGATTACTGGAGATAATGAAGAAACGGCAAAAGCAATTGCCTCTGAAAGTAATATAAAGGAATATTACGCATCATGCTTACCAGAAACAAAAGTTGAAACGATTAAAAAGTTAAAAGAAAAATACGGTACAGTAGCAATGGTCGGAGACGGTATAAATGATGCACCTGCACTAGCTACTGCTAGCATTGGTGTCGCAATGGGAGAAGGAACAGATGTAGCTTTAGAAACTGCGGATGTTGTACTGATGAAGAACGAACTATCTCGTCTTTCTCAAGCGATCCGTCTATCAAAACGAATGAATCGTATTGTGAAGCAAAACGTAATCTTTTCGCTAGCCGTTATTGCCATGCTAATTTGTTCAAACTTCTTGCAATTTTTAGCTCTTCCATTCGGTGTTATTGGCCATGAAGGAAGTACGATTCTTGTCATTTTGAATGGCTTACGATTATTAAAAGGAAGCAAATAAAACGGGTCCCTCATAGAGGACCCGTTTTTTTTAATGATAGCTATTATGACCGTTCGCACTGCTACTCGTTTTATGCTTTGGATGCGAACTGCTCTTTTGTTTATTATTACTTTTATTATTATGGTTCTTTTTATTATTACTCATGAAATATCCCCCCTGTTCCTTTTTATTATGGAACAAGAGCTCATTATTCATTACGGGAATTATTGTCACCGGTTCTATAATGGTGGAGTAAACCATTAATTTCACCGCCAAGTAAAATTACCCATCCAGTTAAGTAAAACCATAACATTAAAATAATGATACCACCGAGACCACCATATGTATTGGCGTAATTCGCAAACTTATCTACATAATAAGCAAATGAGTACGATACCACAATCCATCCTACAGTAGCAAATAACGCCCCTGAAATAACTTCTCTTCTTTTTAACTTTCGATCTGGTGCAAATGTATATAAGAAACTAAACAAAGCAAATAGCACGAAGAAACTCGCTACTAATCGTGTAATGCTCCATACGAAAGAAAAACTATCTGATAAACCGAGTGCTTTAAACACTGCTGCTCCAATAACTTGTCCGAATACCGGAACAATTAACGCAAAGACAATCATAAAAATAATAGCTAATGTAAACACAATTGATAACGCTCTTGTTGTAATAAAAGAACGTGTTTCCTTCACGTCATAAGCGCGGTTAAAAGCATTCATAACCGCATTAACACCATTTGAGGCAAACCATAACATGGATAATAAACCAAATGATAATAAACCACCATTTTGCTGGTTTACAACTTTATCTACATTTACCTCAATTAAGTTCATTGCATCATCTGGTACATAAACCTCTAATAAACTAAGCACATCCTCTGTTTGAATGGGAATAAATCCAAGAAGCGTAATTAAGAAAACGAGCCCAGGAAAAATTGCAAGCAAGAAGAAATAAGCGAGCTGTGCTGCCAAGCCCGCTACATCATCGCGCATCGTCCGGTCATATAAATCTTTACCAAACGAATAAGTACGATTTCTTCTCACCTTTTCTAAAATTTTTCTCATATATGTTTAAACGCTTTTCTTCTCTTCTTTATCTTGCTTTAACTCAATGTACGCTTCAGTTTTTTTTTCCACTGCATTTGAGTCTTTCATAAATAATTCACGTGCTTCTTTCATACCACCATCTTCAGCAACTATTGGCTCTTCTTCTACTTTCAACTCATCTACCTTTGGAGATACAGCTTGAATTTCAATCGTTTCTGGCTTTTCTTCTGGCTCAACTTTTTTCTTACTAAAAATTTCTTTCGTTTCTTTTAACGTCTCTACAACAGATGGCGTTAATTTTTTAATTTCTGCTACTTTCGCTTTTACCACATTGAAATCAGCAAGTTCGCGTCCTTTATCTGTAACAGTTTGCACTTTTTCTTTGATCTTTGCATTTTCACCAATTTCAATCATCTTTGTTTTTGCTTTTTCTGCTGTATTTTTTACTTTTTCGCGGTTTTCTTTCTTTAACATGGATACAGCTACACCTGCAGCTACACCAATCGCAATGTTTCGAGCAATATTATTTTTCTTTGCCATATTCCTTCACCCTTTCATTTCTTATGTTAGAAAGTATTTCTTTCTAAGCTTCCTCATATTCCTTGTTCATTTCGAATGAAAGCTAATAGCTTTGCACACCCTTCTGTTACAAGGTCATATACTTCTTGGAAATTCCCTGTATAGTAAGGGTCAGGAACGTCTGTCCAGCCACCGTCTGGAACAAAGTCGGACAGCCTACCAATATAGCCTCCAGTTTTACCTAAACTTTTTAAATCTGCTATATTCTTGTTGTCCATGGCAATAATATAATCAAACTTTGTTAAGTCTTCTTTTTCTACTTGCCTTGCTTTAATTCCTTCAAAAGTGACTGCATTTTCTTTTAAAATTTTTTGTGTTCCTTTATGTGGCGGATGGCCAACATGCCAATCTCCAGTTCCTGCAGAATCAATGACAATTTTCTCTTCAAGTCCCTCTTTTACGACAAGATTTCGAAAAATCGCTTCTGCCATCGGAGAACGGCAAATGTTCCCAAGACAAACAAACAATACTTGAACCATATTTTTGTTTCTTCCCTTCTTGGTGCATTTCTTAATATATACTTATAGTATAAACAACCAATTATTAAATATAAAGGAAATCCCTACTAATTTAATAGGATTGAAAAGATCCATTAACGAAAATGATAAAAAATGTTAAGATAGCCTTATGTTATTTTAAAGGGGGACACTTCGGTGGATTTATCCGTAAAGTCAGAAGAAAACGTTGAATACATGGTCGAAGCTATTAAAGAAAAATTACGTATGGTTAATGCTGGAGCGATGAGAGCTGCTAGTTTTAACGAAGAAATGTACGAAGATTTACGTGACATTTATGATCATGTTATGAAACGCGAAACATTCAGCATTAGTGAAATGCAAGCTATTACAGAAGAATTAGGTACATTAATTAAAAAGTAAAAAAGCCTCTCTTATTATGAGGCTCTTTTTTATTTCCAACAAATTCATGACAACTCTTCTCTTTCCCTCAACCAACTGTAAAATATTGTACAATAGAAGTAGAACCTCACCTTAGATTTTTTCTCCATACATACTACTCACAAATAATAGCAACACTACCATTGCTAACTGTTTTTACTGGAGGTGCTTACTTATGAGCAATTGGTACAGTAAGACGAAAGATCAAACATTGATTGACCTAGAAACAAACGAACAAAACGGTTTAACAGATGAGATTGTAAGTGAACGTTTAAAGCAATACGGTTCTAATGAATTAGCTACAAAACAAAAACGCACTTTATGGCAGCGTATTTTCGCCCAAATTAATGACGTCCTCGTATATGTCCTTATTATTGCTGCCCTTATTTCTGCCTTTGTAGGTGAATGGGCGGATGCCAGTATTATCGCGCTTGTTGTAGTTTTAAATGCTGTTATCGGTGTTGTCCAAGAATCGAAAGCAGAACAAGCTTTAGAGGCATTGAAAAAGATGGCAACACCTAAAGCTATCGTCAAGAGAAATGGTGAACTAAAAGAAATTCCATCTGAGCACGTCGTTCCAGGGGATATCGTTATGCTCGACGCCGGACGATATATCCCCTGCGATTTACGCCTTATCGAAACCGCAAATTTAAAAGTTGAAGAATCTGCTCTAACTGGTGAATCTGTCCCTGTTGATAAAGATGCAATCTACCACCCTTCCATGCAACGTGATGAGCAAGTACCACTCGGCAATCAAAAAAACATGGCCTTTATGTCTACTCTTGTAACATATGGAAGAGGCGTCGGTGTTGCTGTTGAAACTGGAATGAACTCACAAATTGGTAAGATTGCTACCCTTTTACATGAAGCAGACGATGATATGACACCACTTCAAAAAAGCTTAGCACAAGTCGGAAAATATTTAGGCTTTGTCGCTGTAGCTATTTGTATCGTTATGTTCCTCATCGGTTTTTTACAAGGCCGGGATACGTTAGAAATGTTTATGACTGCTATTAGTTTAGCCGTTGCAGCTATCCCAGAAGGCTTGCCAGCTATCGTTTCCATCGTTCTTGCAATTGGTGTGCAACGTATGATTAAACAAAACGTTATCATTCGCAAACTACCAGCTGTTGAAGCCCTCGGTTCTGTCACAATTATTTGTTCAGATAAAACAGGTACGTTAACGCAAAATAAAATGACCGTTACTCACTTTTATAGTGATAACACATACGATCGCTTAGAAAGTTTAAATGTAAATAATGATGCGCAACGTCTATTGTTAGAAAATATGGTGCTATGTAATGATGCATCTTACAATAACGAATCACAAACGGGAGACCCGACTGAAATTGCACTTCTCGTTGCTGGAACCACTTTTAACATGCAAAAAGATCATTTAGAAAAAATACATGAACGTGTTAACGAAGTACCTTTCGATTCAGATCGTAAAATGATGTCAACTGTACATACATACGATGAAAGCTACTATAGCATGACGAAAGGCGCTATTGATAAGCTCTTACCTCGATGTACCCATATTTTTAAAAACGGCAAAATCGAGATTTTAACTGATTCTGATAAAAATCAAATATTAGAAGCTGCCCGAGCAATGTCTCAAGAAGCTTTAAGAGTACTTTCATTCGCATTTAAACAATACGATTCAAACGATGTGGATATAAATCATCTTGAAAAAAATCTTATCTTTATTGGTCTTGTCGGTATGATTGATCCACCACGAACTGAAGTGAAAGATTCAATTAAAGAATGTAAAAAAGCCGGTATTCGCACAGTTATGATTACTGGTGACCATAAAGATACCGCCTTTGCAATTGCCAAAGAACTTGGCATTGCTGAAGAAATATCGGAAATTATGATTGGAACTGAATTAGATAACATTTCTGATACAGAACTAGCTAGCAAAATTAATCATTTAAATGTATTCGCTAGAGTCTCTCCAGAGCATAAAGTGAAAATTGTAAAGGCATTACGCGCGAAAGGAAATATCGTTTCTATGACTGGTGATGGTGTCAATGATGCACCATCTTTAAAGCAAGCTGATGTTGGCGTTGCGATGGGCATTACAGGAACAGACGTTGCAAAAGGGGCAGCAGACGTCGTGTTAACAGATGATAATTTCTCATCTATTGTGAAAGCCGTTGAAGAAGGTAGAAATATTTATCGTAACATAAAAAAATCAATTCTCTTCCTACTCTCTTGTAACTTCGGAGAAATTATCGCTTTATTTTTAGCGATTTTACTCGGCTGGGCAACACCACTACGACCTATTCATATTTTGTGGGTGAATTTAATTACAGATACACTGCCTGCATTATCACTTGGGGTTGATCCTGAAGATCCAGATGTGATGAAGGAAAAACCACGACATGCGAAAGAAAGCTTATTTAGTGGCAGCGTTCCTTTCCTGATTTTCAATGGAGTTATCATTGGACTTTTAACGCTAATAGCTTTTATCGCCGGAGCAAAATTCTATACTGGAGATACAAATTTATTTCCTCTTTTCCCAGAGCGAATTGATGACGATGCTCTATTACACGCTCAAACGATGGCATTTGTCGTTCTTAGTTTTTCTCAGCTCGTTCATTCATTTAACTTGCGTTCAAGAACGAAATCAATTTTTTCAATTGGGATCTTTACAAATAAATATTTAGTTTTCTCTCTTCTTATCGGTGTTCTTATGCAAGTTTGTATCATCTCCATCCCGCCCCTTGCAAATATATTCGGTGTACATGCATTAACGATGCGAGATTGGGGATTTGTTCTCTTATTAAGTATCATTCCACTTATTGTGAATGAGATTATTAAATTAGTGAAGAGAAACTAAAAGGCAATGAGGAATAGTCCTCATTGCCTTTTCATTTATCCTACTATTTTCCGTGCAGTAAAACTCCCACCTCAAAATTCAGTTTGAGCAAAGAAGTTAGGTGATGGATTAACTGCCCATAAATGTCCAATTGGTGAAGGGTAATAATCGGTGGGGATGAACAAAACCCCACTGATTAAAGTTTCACTTTATCCTTGTAATTCTTTTTTGATATTCTCTGTTAATGTAGCCATACGCTTGCGGCTTTCTTCACGCTCACGTTTATTTTGTTCTTCAATTTGTTGTGTTTCTTGCATACCTCTTGAAATAATGTTCCAAGTTTCCTCAAGTGTTTCCATCTTAATACTAGAAGAACCTGATAATCTCGCTACTTCTACACTTTGCGTTGCGATATTTTGTGCATTTTTCTTAAGTAATTCATTTGTACGGCGATCCAGTTCAGCCATAGAATCTGCAACAAGCTTTTGGCGCTTGGCATTTACCGCTTGAATGATACCATTTTTAAAGATAGGAATCGTTGTAATAAATGCTGTATTGATTTTACCAATTAATTTATTATTACCACGTTGAATCATACGAATTTGTGGTGCTGTAAGTAACGCAACCATACGTGCTTTTTCTAAATCGTCAATACGCTGTTCTAAAATTTCAACAGAGTTTTTAAGCGACTCTAATTCAATACCTGCTAATTGATCATTATTACGTACACGCTCTTCATACATCGGAACTAACTCTGTATTTAAACGCTCTAATAACATTTCTCCTGCTACTACGTACTTCTCTAAGTCTAAATAATATTTTAAGTTTTGCTCATACAAGCCATCTAACGTACCAATTGATTTTTTCATCTCATCTTGGTACTTCGTAATTTCCACATAAACTTTATCAATTTCGCGGCCCATCGTTTGATATTTACTAAAGATTTGTTCTATCATTTTATCCGCTTTTTTGAACATACGTGAGAAGAAACCACTTTTTTCTTCCGCAAAGTCTTTACTATCAAATCGGTCCATAATTTTACCAAGCTGTTTTAATAATTCACCAGAATCTTCTATCTTTGATAATGACATTGTATGTAAAATTTGATCAGCAAAACGTGAAATTTCCATAGAAGGTTCTTTTCCAAGTTCAATTAATTCTAATTGATCTTTAATATCTACCGCATTATAAATACGTTGTACATCCGCATCTTGTCTAAGTTGTAAGCGAACATCTTGTGCTGTTTGTTCATTTAATTCTGTTTTCGGATCTAGTACGACTGGGTTATTCATATGGTATTCTCCCTTTCCTTATAAAAATGGACGAAATAGTCCTTTTATTGTTTGTGATAAATTTTTATAGGCTGATGAACCATGAAACTCAAGATCGAAATTAACCTCTTCAAGCCAATGTGAATCAAATGCCCCCGCTTCAATATACGGTTCAATATCGTTTCTTCCCGTTGGATTGAAATGGAATACATCTACTCCAATTTGATTCAAAAATAGTAATAAAACAGCATCAGAACGAGTTAACTCTCCACTCTTCTCATTATTAAATATAACAATTTTCGGTACATCTTGTGAATAATCAAATTTCTCAAGCTGTTCTAAAATATTCGGTGGTATTTGAGAAAGTTGCGCGAAAACATATAGCGCTACATCTTGTTTCGTCTCTTTCGCAATTGGTTTGCACATTTCACTTTCGCACGTATGGATAATCGCCTCTGCAATCCCATGCTGTAAACCTTCCGGTAAACGCTTATGCGGCCACCAATGGCTATTCATAATTAGATCAGGATGCAATTTTCCAGCCCGGTCCAATGCATCTCGATAATGATATTGGAAGTTTGCTTTTTGCTCTTTCGTAAACGGGAAGGTATTAATTAATAAACTGTTATCAAATGATGTAACAGCCTTTAATCGTTGAAAATATTCTTTATCATTCTTTGAAACGCCTGATATTTTCGCAAATAAAGAAGGAATATAAATGTGTTTATTTTCAACAAAGAATGTCGGGCGTACAAACGCCTTTTCTTTCGTAATTAAAAAGAGTTCATCATATGTCGTTTTTAACGTACGTGCTACAGGCGTATAGGAACGGAATTGCCACGGCTTGTACAGCAGTGAATTATCGTGGTGAAGTACTTGTTCAATTTCTTTCGAAGCTTGATACGCTACTGTTGCAACACGCTCACGGCGACGATCAGGGAATGGTTCAAGCGAAATGCGACTTGAATGAGATACAACAAAAGTTCTTCCCTCTTCATCAATATTTTCAAATCCATCTTTTCCTTCTGGGTGATAATAAAGCACATCACAACCGAGCATAATAAGAAAGTATAAGAAATATATACGGCTTTCCTGTGCATCACCGTACCAAATGATACGCGGCATTTGTTTCTTATAATTAATCGTAGAGAACCACTTCGCTACGTAATTTTCGCTTAGTTTAATTATGTCGATTAAGAAACGACGGAAGCCTTCTGTCTTTAACGACTGATTATGTTGCTTCTCATATAATTTCAATAGTGAAATAAACGTCGTATGTATGTAATGCTGTAAATCAGGATTGTCTACTTTCGGTAAAAGTTGTTTCCCAGATAAGTGTGCAACTAGCCTATTTACTGTCAGACCATTTGGTGCTTCTTGATGTAATCCGAACACTTCTTGAATATGACGAAGCTTTTCCGAATCAATCACTTTGTTTAAATTTTGTTCGTGTAAAACTTCGATTCCTTTAGCTTCACTATAATCAAACAGTTCATTAAAATATTCATCTACATCATTAGGAACACCAAGGATTCGACATGCTATATAACTAAATTTCATCTCATTCTCTGTCAGCTCATATTGTGGGCGTTTTTCTAAAAGCGTTTCAAATTGCTTTAAATCTGATTCATCTTTTAATGCATATGGTTGAAGTGTAAAACGTGAAAACACAACAGTTCACCTCCAAAAACATTTACGTTTTTTCTAAGTCCTTCTTCTATTATAAACTATTTTTGGTTATAAAAAATGGGCGCTCGCAAAACGAGCAAACCCATTTCAATTATTTATTGTCTTCTTTAGTAGCTGCAACTTCTTCTCTAGCTTGTCCAGAATTCTTCATGTAGTGAAGTATAAATGTTGCTCCAAATGCTACAACTAAAATAATAAAGAATAGTGTATGACTAATCTCAATCTCGATTAAAGACAGTAACATTTTTGCTGCAATAATTAAGATTAAAATGTATGCTGTCGTTTCAAGCTCTGGAATACGCTCTAACAATTTTAAGAATACACCAGCAATACCACGCATCATTAAAATACCTAGCATTCCGCCTAATAGTAAAATCCAAACTTCATTAGATACACCAAATGCAGCAAGTACGCTATCTACAGAGAATGCGATATCCATTAATTCAACCATCGCAACTGTTCCCCAGAAGACACCAAACATTCTAAAGAGAATACTATTTTGATTCATACCGTGAGCTTCGTCTTCTTCACTTGCACCTTTACGCTTATCAATAAAGTATTTTACTGATAACCAAGCAAGGTAAAGTGCACCAAGAAGTTTTACCCACCATAATTTAATTAAGAACATTCCGATTCCAATCGCAATAAAGCGGAACACATAAGCTCCAATAAGTCCATAGAATAATGCTTTTTTACGTTTTTCTTCCGGAAGATGTTTTACCATTACCGCTAACACAAGTGCGTTATCAGCAGATAATAATCCTTCAAGTACAACAAGTGTACCAATTAATCCCCAAGATACTGGATCCTGCAACACTTTAATCCACATGTCCAAGTCGAAAAACTGAGCATACGTATCAAGGATTCCTTGCAAAATACTCATCTTACCTTTATCCCCTATTCTTTGCTAGATTTATAGAAAGGTCAAAAAAAGGAAACGAATATCGTTTCCTTTCTATGCATCCAAGCCATACGCTCTTACAAGCGCACCTAAACCACCTTGGAATCCACTTCCTACTGCATTAAACTTCCACTGTCCATTATGACGGTATAATTCACAAAAGACAACTGCTGTTTCGATGGAGAAATCTTCCCCTAAATCAAAACGAAGAACTTCTTCACTCGTTTCTTCATTCGCTAAACGAACAAACGCATTTCCTACTTGCCCAAAGTTTTGACTACGGCCTTCTGCATCATAAATCGTAACTGTAATAGCAATTCTGTGCACATCTGCTGGAACTTTCTTCAAATCCACAACAAGTTGCTCATCGTCACCTTCACCTTCACCTGTACGGTTATCTCCTGTATGTAAAACAGATCCACAAGGAGACTGTAAATTATTATAGAAGATAAAATCAGTTTCCTTCGTACATTTTCCGTTTGCATCTAATAAAAAGGCAGATGCATCTAAATCGAAATCGGCTCCGCCGTCATAAGATTTAATATCCCATCCAAGACCAATTACTGCTTTCGTTAAACCAGGGCTTGTCTTACCTAAATCGATTTTCTGGCCTTTTTGTAATTGAATAACCATCTATATTCACCTCTATATTTTTATCTTTAAAAATATATCCATCAGTAAACATACATTTCACCGATGGATATATAAATCAAATCTATTACTCTACATCTAAACCAAAGTTATTACATAGAGACGCTAATCCACCTTGGAATCCACTTCCGATTGCATTGAATTTCCAATCACCTGCATGACGATATAATTCACCTACTACTACGGCTGTTTCAATAGAGAAATCTTCTCCTAAATCATAACGAATTAATTCTGCATTCTTTTCTTCATCAAGAATACGTACGAAAGAATTAGAAACTTGTCCGAAGTTTTGGCTACGGCCTTCTCCATCATAAATTGTAATTGTGAAACAAATACGTTCGATGTGAGCAGGAACATTTTTCAAATCTACTTTAATCGCTTCGTCATCGCCTTCACCTTCACCAGTGCGGTTATCTCCTAAATGCTCTACAGCACCATTCGCACCTTTTGGATTATTATAGAAAACGAAATCTTCAGCTCCTGAAACTTTACCATTCGCGCCTACTAAGAAAATACTAACATCTAAGTCGAAATCGTTTTGTCCGTCATAACGATTCGTGTCCCAACCAAGTCCTACAAGAACTTTCGAAAGACCTGGATTCGTTTTTGTTAAGTCTACCTTTTGTCCCTTTTTCAATGAAATTGATGCCATATACAATTCCTCCTCGGTTATTTTATTGATAACGTGATACAATCTCACTTAAGTTTTTATCTTGCGTGCCTTCTCCAACTGCTGAAAACTTCCATTCACTTCCGTGACGATACATTTCACCTGCAATTAGAGTTGTTTTGCCAGCATAATTATCCGATAAATTATAGCGTGCTAATTCTTCACCAGTTTGCGGGTTTTGAATACGAATATATGCATTACGAATCATCCCGAAATCTTGACGACGATTTACACAGTCATAAATATTTACAACGAATACTAAACGATTAATACGGCTTGGAACTTTATGTAATTCTACGAAAATTGTTTCGTCATCACCAGCGCCTTCACCTGTTAAATTATCTCCTGAATGAATAATACTACCACAAGTAGAAAGTTTATTTCCGAAGTAAACTAAATCATTTTTGTTTAAAAAACGATCTCCTTCTAACATAACAACAGATGCATCACAATCTACATTTGGTTTACTTCCAAATAATGAAGACAGAAATCCACCTGATTGCCCAATTGGATCCCAGCCTAAGCCAACCTGTAGTTTTGCTACTTTTGGTTGTCCTTTCGTTAAATCGATCTTTTGACCTTTTTCTAAAATAATAGGCATGAAGTTTCTCCCTTTCTACAAAGCATTTTCCGAATCGGAAAATATTGTATTCTTCTCTTATATTGTAGCATTATTTACCTAGCGATAAAAAGGATAAATTCTCAGTTATATGAAAACATTCATATAATTTACTTATGATGATGTAAGAAGTGGTAAATAGCACCAATCATTCCTGCACAATTACCGTTTTGCGCAAGTTCAATCTCACAATTATTATAAATCTCTTGATTTAAGTATTTACTGACCTCTTCTTTTACTTCTTTTAAAAACTCATTTCCTCTATCGGTAATTCCTCCACCAATAATAATCGTTTCTGGATTAAAAATATAAGCAAGATTACTAATTCCGATTGCCAAATGTTTAAAGAAAATCCCAACTGCTTGAGCAACTTCCCGATCTCCTTTATCATACAACTCGAAAATTCTTTTCCCATTCCACTTGCCTTTGCCTTTATATTTGCTTACAAGTCGAATTAATCCTGAAATCGAAGCAACCTCTTCAAACGTTTTTCCTTCTATTAACATATTCCCCCATTCACCAGCACTAAATGAATGTCCTCGGTACAATTTTCCATCTATAAAAATTGCTCCTCCAATCCCTGTTCCAAGGGTGAGCATAATAAAGTTATCTTTCTCTCTTCCACTACCATTCCACTTTTCTCCAAACGCTGCACAATTCACATCATTGTCAATCGATACTGGAACTTTTAATATCTCTTGCAATCTATCAATAATAGGAATAGTACTATATCCCGGAATATGATCCGCGCCTCCCGTCACAATTCCTTTATTAATATCAACAATTCCCGCAGTGCTAATACCGATTCCGGCAATAGTATGTTCATTCATTATTTTTTTGGATACATATATAAGTTTTTGAATAATTTGTTCTCCGCCTAAATGAATTTCTGTTGCAACTGTTTGACGCTTTAATACTCTCCCTATTTCTGAAACAATACCATACTTAATTTGCGTACCGCCAATATCAAACGCTATATACTCTTTCATCTGCTGCCACTTCCTCTACCGTTATGAATGTAAATTCTCCCCCTCTACTATTTGTAGGAAATCTACATTAATTCTTTTCTGCTTTGACAAATACACCACCTTTTTCTATATATAGTTTTTTTGCATAAAACTCTTTTTCCTAAGAAATATTACAAAGGGATGTATTTTAGATGGAACATTAATCTCTTAGGAGGAAAACCATGACGAAAATCTTCATTTTAGCATCAACACTCTCTTTATCTTTTTTTAGCGGTTTAAATATCGGTAATGCTGCAACTGAAAACTTCCAACCATTAACAAACGCTATTGTACAAAATAGCGATCATTTTGCAGAAGGAAACTCAAAGGATAATAATATACCTCCAGGAAATAACGGTTCTCAGGACGATACTGGTTCTGGTGACAATGGTTCTGGCGGTAACGGTTCTGGTGGCAGTGGCTCTGGTGGCAATGGTTCCGGCGGTAACGGTTCTGGTGACAACGGTTCCGGCGGTAACGGTTCTGGTGGCAATGGTTCTGGCGGTAACGGTTCTGGTGGTAGTGGCTCTGACGGCAGCGGTTCCGGTGGCAATGGTTCTGGTGGCAACGGCTCTGGCGGCAGTGGCTCTGGTGACAACGGTTCTGGCGGTAATGGTTCCGGCGGTAACGGTTCTGGCGGTAATGGTTCCGGCGGTAACGGTTCTGGTGGCAATGGTTCTGGCGGTAACGGTTCTGGTGGTAGTGGCTCTGACGGCAGCGGTTCCGGTGGCAATGGTTCTGGTGGCAACGGTTCTGGCGGTAATGGTTCTGGCGGCAATGGCTCTGGTGGCAATGGTTCCGGTGACAACGGTTCTGGCGGCAATGGCTCTAGTGGCAATGGTTCTGGCGGCAATGGCTCTAGTGGCAATGGTTCTGGCGGTAACGGTTCTGGCGGCAATGGCTCTGGTGGCAATGGTTCTGGCGGTAACGGTTCTGGTGGTAACGGTTCTGGCGGCAATGGCTCTCAAGGCGGCAATCGTGTTAAAGGTGATAGCAGTTCTCAAGGGGGTAATGGCTCTCAAGGTGGCAATCGTGTTAAAGGCGATAGCAATTCTCAGGAGGGCAACGGTTCTCAAGGGGGTAATGTAAAAGATAATACGAAAAAACAAGGTGATAAATTACCTAATACTGCAACGCATTATCCTATATCTATTTTAATGGGGCTTTCAACATTCCTAATTGGTATGTTACTGTTTATTCGTCGTAAAAACGTAAAATAAGAACAACATCCTTCCATCTAAAAAGTACATGAAATACTGTATAAAACTAAAAAGGACTTTGGATTACATTTTATTATGCAGCCCAAAGTCCTTTTATCACCTATCAGAAAAAGTATTAATACGCTTTTCCCCAATACACCATTTGTTTAGCTTCTTTACCACAACAAATACATTCTTCAGCTAAATGCTCTTGCTCAAAAGGCATACAACGTGAAGATACGCCAACTTCTTCTTTTAGTTTTTCTTCACAAGCTAATTCCCCGCACCACATTGCCTTAATAAAGCCTTGCTTTTCGTCAGCTATTTTTTTCATCTCTTCGAAATTTGTCGCAACATACGTATTCTCATCGCGAAATGCTTTTGCTTTATTAAATAAAGCAATATGAATTTCTTCAAGTAATGCTGGAATACGTTCTTCTAATTGATCCATTGGTACAAACTCTTTTTCCTTCGTATCTCTTCTTACAAGTACAACTTGATTCTTTTCAATATCTTTAGGGCCAACTTCTAATCGAATTGGAATCCCCTTCATTTCATACTCATTAAATTTCCAGCCTGGTGTTTTATTACTAGCATCTATTTTTACTCGTGCAACCTTTTGAATATGTGCTTGTAACTCTGTTGCTTTTGCTAAAACTCCTTCTTTATGCTGAGCAATTGGTACAATAACAACTTGCACTGGAGCGACTTTTGGTGGCATTACAAGTCCATTATTATCACTATGAACCATTATTAGCCCGCCTATCATTCTTGTTGATACACCCCAAGATGTTTGGTGCACATATTGCCACTTACCGTTACGATCTAAAAACTTAATATCAAATGCTTCTGAGAAATTCGTCCCAAAGTTATGAGAGGTTCCTGTTTGAAGTGCTTTTCCATCATGCATTAAACTTTCAATTGTATAAGTTGCCTTTGCTCCAGCAAACTTCTCTTTTTCTGTTTTTTGTCCTTTAATAACTGGTATTGCTAAATAATCCTCACAGAAAGAAGCATATAAGTTTAAAATATTTAATGTTTCAGCCTGCGATTCTTCTGCCGTTTCATGGATTGTATGACCCTCTTGCCATAAAAATTCAGTCGTACGAAGGAACGGCCTAGTTGTCTTCTCCCAACGAACTACTGAACACCACTGATTATATAACTTTGGCAAATCATTATAGGATTGCACAATTTTTGAAAAGTGCTCACAGAATAAAGTTTCAGATGTAGGACGTACACAAAGTCTTTCCGCTAACTTTTCATCTCCACCATGCGTAACCCATGCTACTTCAGGAGCAAATCCTTCAACATGATCCTTCTCTTTTTGCAATAAACTCTCTGGGATAAACATTGGCATATATACATTTTCATGGCCAGTTTCTTTTAACTTCTCATCCATCACCTTCTGCATATTCTCCCATAAGGCATAACCATACGGACGTAAAATCATGCATCCTTTTACACTTGAATAATCAACAAGTTCGGCTTTTTTTACAATATCGGTATACCACTGCGCAAAGTCCTCTTCCATCTTCGTAATGGCTTGCACTTGTTCTTTTGCCATAGTCAGTCTTCCTCCTTCTAGAAAATACAAAAAAGCCCGCGTCCCTAAATAGGGACCGAGCTTTGTCGGCGTTACCACCCTGATTCATGCACAAAAATTGCGCATGCTCTCTTTTTGATAACGGGAAATTCCCGCTGCATATGCAGAACTCAAAGGCAGGTTCCATATTGCCTTTTTAAGAATCTTTCAGCCTGACGGATTCTCTCTCTGCTAAAAAGGTTGAACATGTACTAGTCCTTTTTCATCGTTATAACGAAATAAATTTGTTGATTATCATAATACAAATTCTTTTTTAAAACAATAGCTAATTTTCTTATTTTTATATATTCTTTTCATTTTTTGCAGTTTTATACGTAGCTTTTCCGCGTAATTTTCACAAGTTGATGTGCAATCATACCGATAAGTGTACCAAGTAGGACGAAGAAACCAATAAATCCATATCCCATTCCTTCCCACCCACCAATAACAATCATTGTAACGGGAAAGGACGCTAAGCAAAGAAGTATTAAACTAAGTGCAAATATAATATCGAACTGTTTGTCTGGAAACCGTTTCTTTAGTAAATATGAAATAGCAAATACAAGGATAATCGTGATTCCGCCAATGATGTAAAAGATACCAAATCCATCTAACCAATCCATAGTGTTTCCTCCTTCCATAGATTCCCCTATACTTAATTATATGTTTAATTTTTCTGAAAATAAAAATAAATTTTCACATAAAAATATATTTTTATTACTAGGTATTAATAGTAATATATAAGAATAGGTTTTATATAATCAGGAGGGAACTTTATGGATAAAGCATTAACAAACCATGTCATTATTTTATCATTCGACTGTTTATCAGCTTTAGATTTTCCTATACTACAAAAACTACCTCATTTCCAATCTCTAATAAAAAAGGGCACGGTTGTCGAAAAAGTAGAACCAATTTATCCTTCTGTAACATATCCAAGCCACTCAACAATCGTAACCGGTAATTACCCTAACAAGCACGGTGTTGTTAGCAATACGTTACTTCAACCAGGGCGTGAATCACCTGATTGGCATTGGTACCGAAAATCAATAAAAGGAACAACATTGTATGATGAAGCGCGCAAAGCAAATTTAACGACAGCTGCCCTTCTATGGCCTGTTACTGGAAGAGCGAACATCGATTACAATTTACCAGAAATTTTTCCAAATAGACCTTGGCAAAATCAAGTGTTAGTTTCCTTATTTAGCGGTAGCCCACTATACCAATTAGATTTAAATCGTCGTTTCGGCCATATAAGAAATGGTTTATCACAACCAGAGCTGGATGATTTCGTCCTCGCCTCTGCTGTGCATACAATCCAGACGAAAAAGCCTAATATCATGTTCGTACATTTCACCGATCTAGACACACAAAGACACTATCACGGCTTTGAATCTAACGAAACAATAGCTGCTATCCAGAGACACGACGAACGTCTAGGGAAAATTATTCAAGCACTAAAAGAAAGTGACTTATACGAAGAAAGTACAATTATTGCCCTTGGTGATCATAGCGCTTTAAGTGAAAACAAATCCATACAATTAAATGTGCTATTCCATCAAAGAGGACTTATATCTCTTAATAAAAAAAGAAAATTAGTAGACTGGAAAGCCTATTGCCAAAGTTGCGACGGCTCTGCCTATGTATATGTAAAGGACAAAAATGATACGGATACAATTCGGGAGGTACAACTACTCTTTGAAGAACTACTTCAAAATAAACAAAACGGAATTGAATTTATACTTCATGATGAAGCTGCGAAAGACTGCGGTGCAGACGGTAATTGTTTATTCATGTTAGAAGCACGAGAAGGGTATTATTTCACTGAAAACTATACAGGAGATTTTATAAAAGAAATTACCGAAAAAGATGTTACGCCCAGTAAAAAATATACATTTGGTACGCATGGATACTCTCCAACAAAACCTAACTATGAAACAATTTTTATAGCTGCTGGGAAAGGGATAAAAAGCGGCATTACCATACCGTATATGAGACTTATTGATGAGGGCCCAACTATCGCTAGACTACTCGGTTTACACTTAGGTGAAACAGACGGAGCAATTGTAGAGGATTTACTCCAATTGTAAAGAACAGTGTATATATGTAAAAGTTATGTAAAATTCATCACTGTTTCTCTTTTTATAATTTTTATTTTTGTACACTGTTAGTAAAACAAATTTAAGGGGGAACATTATATGAAAAAAATGTCCAGACAAGAAAAAAGCTGGATATTATACGATTGGGCGAACTCTGTATACTCGCTCGTCATTACAACTGCATTATTTCCAATTTACTTTAAAGCAGCTGCAAAAGAAGCTGGACTATCTGGGGCAACTTCAACAGCATATTGGGGATATGCAAACTCATTCGCAACACTTTTAATTTCTATACTTGCTCCTATTCTTGGCACAGTTGCTGATTATAAAGGATTTAAAAAACGTTTTTTCACATTCTTCTTTGGACTCGGTATCGTATTTACAAGTATGTTAGCAGTCGTTCCAACCTCTCAGTGGTACTTATTGCTAGGGTGCTATATGCTCGCCTTAATCGGCTTTGCTGGAGCAAACATTTTCTATGATGCATTTTTAGTAGACGTCACTTCTGAAGATAGAATGGACCGAATTTCTACAAGAGGATTTGCATTAGGTTATATCGGGAGTACAATTCCTTTTATCGGTTGTATCGCTCTTATTATTCTTTCCCAAAAAGGAACTATTCCCTTATCGGTCGGCATTGCTAGTCAAATTTCCTTTGCAATAACAGCTCTTTGGTGGGGATTATTTACAATTCCAATGCTAAAAAACGTAGAGCAAACACACTATATTGAGCGTCATCCAAGACCTATTAGAATGAGCTTCAAACGTCTTGCTGATACTTTTAAAAATATTAAAGAATATAAAACTGTATTTATGTTTCTAATCGCTTACTTTTTCTATATTGACGGAGTCGACACAATTATTACTATGTCTACCGCTTACGGAACCGATCTCGGTATTAGTGCAACGAATCTATTAATCATATTATTTGTAACACAAATTGTCGCTTGTCCATTTGCTTTACTATACGGAAAATTATCTGAAACATTTACTGGTAAAAAAATGTTATATGTCGGTATCATTATTTATATCATTATTTGCACATATGCTTATTTTTTAAAAACGACACTTGATTTTTGGATTTTAGCAATGTTAGTTGCTACATCTCAAGGTGGTATTCAAGCACTAAGTCGTTCATACTTTGCAAAACTAGTACCTAAAGAATCTGCTAATGAATTCTTCGGATTTTATAATATATTTGGCAAGTTTGCCGCAATTATGGGTCCGGTATTAGTCGGTGTTACAACCCAATTAACAGGAAAAACAAACGCTGGTGTTCTTAGTATTATTGTTCTGTTTATTATCGGAGGATTTTTACTAACTAGAGTTCCAGAAAATAATACATCCGTTACACCACCTAGTCCAAAGACTAAAACGCTATAAGAAAAGATCCTCTTCTCATAAGAAGAGGATCTTTTTTATTTTTAAAGGTGCGACTTATAATGAACGACTCTACTGCTTGTACAAAAATAATTTATCAACAGTTGTTCCTAATACTTCAGCTAAACGGAATGCTAACGCTAAACTTGGATCATATTTATTATTCTCAATTGCATTTATCGTTTGTCTAGAAACTTTACATTTATCAGCTAATGCGCCTTGTGAAATATTATTTTCAGTGCGTAATTCATAGATTTGATTTTTCACACCATTGCTCCTAACCTGTAAAATCGTTTTTACAACATCAGTATATAATTGGCTCATATAGTTGTCAAAAGTTCCTCAAAGAAAAAGGGAGCAATATTGCTCCCTTACAATAGTTATTTCGAAGCTAACGAATTTGTTAGTGCCTCTTTATTAGCAACATCTTCTTTTTTTATTTGCATACGTAGAACTGGCCCTATCGCTAATAAAATAAGTACCATTGCTATACAAAACACAGTAACTAGTGAAGTTAGTTCCTTTAATCCTCCAGCTAGTGAAGTTCCAATTAGCATTGCCCCCATAAACAGTGGTAAAATCGTCCCATTTACTCTTCCAACCATATTTTCTGGTACAAGTTGAATCATAAGCGTACCGACAACAATATTAACACAAGCTAAACAAATACCTGTTCCAAACCTCATGAAACTAGTAATCCAAAATGATGTAGATAGCCCTTCTACTAAAAATGACATTGCTAATATGCCCATACCGAATACAAACATTTTTTTCGGATTCACTTTTGAAGCGAAAATTGCAGCAACAATACCACCAATTAACATACCTATTCCATCAGCTGCAGCTAAATATTGAACTGCTTCCTTTTCCATTCCAAGGCGTTCTATTACAAGAAACACCTCTAATGGAGTTGTTAATCCAACAGCTAAGCCTATAATGGTGAAAGTGATCGTAATCATACTTAAATTTTTCGTATGAAGAACATACTTCCAACCTTCTTTTATATCATTTTTTAATGAATCTCTCGCCACTTGCTCTTTTTCAACCCATTTTGGTAAAAATGAAAGGGCGATAGCAGATAACAAAAATAAAATGATTAAGCTATATAGTGACGTAAATAAACCAAGTTGTGTATACACAAGCGATCCTACCACTGGTCCAAAAATCAGAAATAATGACTGTAATGTTTGGTTAAATGCAATCGCATTTGCTACCTGTTCTTCTTTTACATAGCGCTTAAATATACGCGAAGATGAGGGCTGAGAAAACTGACCTACAATCGCGGAAATGAGTGTTGCAAAAAATATAGCCTGCCAATAATCCAGCTTTAACAACAGGACAATTCCTATAATAGACAGTACACTCAACACATCTCCAGCGACCATTGTTCTTTTCGGATTCCAGCGATCAGCTAGCGCACCACCGATAAACGAGAAAATAAAAATAGGTGCATATTCCATAACTGATAACAAAGAAACAGAAACCGGATCATTATTCGTTCGCTCCATTATAAAATACAAAAGAGCCATATTTCTGATCCAAATTGCAAATTGTTGTAAAATATCAGACGCCATAACGAGCATAAATGCTCGGTTTTTAAATAAAGCGTTCATTTTCATTCCCCTTTCACAAACCGACCGTTCAGTCTAATTTATTTTGTAAGAAAAGCAACTGACCTATTATTCAGCTGCCATTCCTTTTAACAATACATCTATTGCCTTTTTATAAATACGCTTCAACTCTTTATAATCTAGCTCGTAGTAAAGTACTCCAAGCCCTGATAATAATCCATTCACAATATACATAAGATCACGAGTATTATCTTCACGGAACTCTCCAGACTGTATACCTGCTTCAATTAATTTCTCAAACATAACATATGATTCTCTAGTTAAAGCTAATAGTTCCTCCAAAATCTCTTTACTTACAACTTGACTCATAGAGAATTCCTCTATGGCATTTGAAATTGGTTGCTGTATGTCCTCTACATGATATTCCGCGAGACCATATAGTTTTTCAGTACTAGTGCTATACAACTTCTCTTTTTCATTCCATTTTTCAAGCCAATCATACGTATGCTGTTTCACTACAAATAAAAATAATTCTTCTTTACTTTTAAAGTGATAATAAATACTTCCTTTACTTCGCTCTGTAATTTCACAAATCTCTTCCATAGATGTAGCTGCGTAGCCCTTCTGTGAAAATAGACTTTCTGCTTTGTATGCAATTTCTTTCTTTATCTCTTCTGCGCTTCTTCTCATATTCACACCTCTTTAAACCGACCGTTCAGTCTAATAATAACAAATCAAAAACCTCTATCGCAAGAGGCTATATTCCTTATTTAAGAAAACGTACTTTCAAACCAAGTTCGAATCATATGTATTGTTCCAAATTTAAATGCTAATTTAACAAGAAATACGCCTCCCGCAGCTAATAAAAATAACACTACTTTCCCCTTATTTTTCACTTTCGGTTCCCTTTTCATTTCCATTCCCCTTAGTATGTTAAAAATATTAATCAAACGTTTGTTTAACTGTGTTTATGTATATGTAAGCCGACTAATCAAACGTTTGTTTAAAAAGAAATACGCCTATATAAGGCGCATTTTCATCAATCCCCACCGCCACCGCAGCTTCCTCCGCTATCTCCCCCAAAAGAGCCTCCACAATCATGTGAACCGCCATCATGCGAGCTATCATTATCCGATCCAGCAAAGAAAAATAATGGTGATGAGCTGTTAGATGAATTATGTATGTTATTTTGTTTCGCCAAGTTCACCTTCTTTTTGTTCGATCGAACTGCTGTTACGATTATTCCAACTACAACAAATAATAGTATGACAATAATAAATCCCATATAAAAGCCTCCCCTATTCCTCGAATAATTGAATGATTCTCTCTAGATTTTCAAGTGAAATGAAGCGTGATTCACGAAGAATTTCTTTTCCATTATGAAATAATAAAATTGTTGGCCCTGTAAATACTCCATATCGCCCCGCAATCTCTTGCATGTCTTGTAGTAATATTTCTATTTTCTCTACGTAATCATAATTCTCTAATACGCAATTTACTTTTCTTAGCATAACATCACAAACACCACAATTTTCCGTTTTAATAAACAGAAGTACCAATTGTTGTTCTTCGATATAGGTCGCTAATTCTTCTATCGTTTTAAATGTAGTCATATTATCCCTCTTAGCGTAATTTACGAAATACTTTTTCTTGATACATACGAAAAGCTGAACTATCTTTAATCTTTCTCTTTTCCATTACCTGCTGAAAACGAAGCGTTTTTACTGTTAACTCTTCTCTTAATTTCTTTCTCTCTTCTTCATCATAACAGCAAGCAATCAGATCCTCTATTTTTAATATATCTTTTTGTAGTTCCATTTCTGGTGGAATCATTCCCGCATTTTTTAAAATTTTATAACTCATTCTAAGTTCTGGAGGTACCATTGAAAAATCTTCTAATTGTAGTGGTTTTCCTTTTCCCGGAAGATAATCAAGATCACCGTTCCGTATTGCTTTTCGAATTTTTTCTTCAGCAATGTTCAAAAACACATCCACACTATTCCCTCCTTTACATATTTTTACTATTATTTTACATGATATTTCCTTATCTTTCTACGTCTTTAATAATTGGCTCCATACAATTTTTTCTCAAATTTATTTATAATGAGCTATTTCCTCCCATACCGATCTTTCGTTTTCATATATAGTTTGTATTCAAGCCTTTTTGTATTGAGAAAGTCTTTTACAACTGAATAAAGCGTTTACACTAAATCTTACATTTGTTACGATTTAATCACCCCCAGCTCCCTTGTATAGACTTCGTGATGTCTGATCATTTTATCTAGACGTTTCATACGTCTAGATTCATTTTGATTTATTGGCGTATGCCTTTAAATATATCTTTTATTTTGAAAGGAGAAATGGCTATGAGGTCTCAAAAATTCACACTGCTATTACTATCTCTACTACTTTTCTTACCTCTTTTTCTCACAAATTTTATTACTCCAAATCTCGCATTAGCAGATTCACCAAAGCAAAATCAAAAAATTGTTGGGTACTTTCCTTCGTGGGGCGTTTACGGACGTAATTATCAAGTTGCTGACATTGATGCATCAAAACTTACTCACCTTAACTATGCTTTCGCGGATATTTGTTGGAATGGAAAACATGGAAACCCTTCTACTCATCCTGATAATCCAAATAAACAAACGTGGAACTGTAAAGAATCTGGTGTACCATTGCAAAATAAAGAGGTTCCTAATGGTACTCTCGTACTCGGGGAACCATGGGCTGATGTTACCAAATCGTATCCTGGCTCAGGTACAACTTGGGAAGATTGCGATAAATATGCCCGTTGCGGAAATTTCGGTGAACTAAAACGATTAAAAGCTAAATATCCTCACTTAAAAACAATTATTTCCGTTGGTGGCTGGACTTGGTCTAACCGCTTTTCTGATATGGCCGCTGATGAAAAAACAAGAAAAGTATTTGCTGAATCTACAGTAGCTTTTCTTCGCGCATATGGGTTTGATGGCGTAGATTTAGACTGGGAATATCCGGGCGTTGAAACGATTCCTGGTGGTAGTTATCGTCCTGAAGATAAACAAAATTTCACTCTCCTTCTTCAAGACGTCCGAAATGCTTTGAATAAAGCAGGTACTGAAGATGGCAAACAATATTTACTAACAATCGCTTCAGGCGCAAGCCAACGCTACGCTGATCATACAGAGCTAAAGAAAATTTCTCAAATACTCGATTGGATTAATATTATGACATATGATTTCCACGGTGGATGGGAAGCTACTTCTAATCATAATGCAGCTCTATATAAGGATCCAAATGACCCAGCAGCAAATACGAATTTTTACGTAGATGGTGCTATAAATGTTTATACAAATGAAGGTGTTCCAGTCGATAAACTAGTATTAGGCGTACCCTTTTACGGACGTGGCTGGAAAAGTTGTGGCAAAGAAAATAACGGACAATATCAACCTTGCAAACCAGGTAGTGATGGGAAACTTGCTTCTAAAGGTACTTGGGATGATTATTCTACCGGTGACACAGGTGTGTATGATTACGGTGATTTAGCAGCCAATTACGTTAATAAAAATGGTTTTGTACGCTACTGGAATGACACAGCTAAAGTACCTTATTTATATAATGCAACTACAGGCACATTTATTAGCTACGATGACAATGAATCTATGAAATACAAAACAGACTATATAAAGACGAAAGGTTTAAGTGGAGCAATGTTTTGGGAACTAAGCGGAGATTGCCGTACAAGTCCAAAATATAGTTGCAGTGGTCCAAAATTACTTGATACGCTAGTAAAAGAATTACTTGGTGGACCTATTAGTCAAAAAGATACTGAGCCACCAACGAATGTTAAAAACGTTGTAGTTACGAATAAAAATTCAAACTCAGTTCAATTAAACTGGACTGCATCTACTGATAACGTAGGAGTTATGGAATATGAAATTACTGCTGGAGAAGAGAAATGGAGTACAACAACAAATAGCATTACAATTAAAAACTTAAAACCTAATACGGAATACACATTTTCAATAATTGCCAAAGATGCTGCTGGAAATAAATCACAACCTACCGCTCTTACTGTCAAAACGGATGAAGCTAATACGACACCTCCTGATGGAAATGGTACTGCTACATTTTCAGTCACTTCGAATTGGGGCAGCGGTTATAACTTCTCGATTATAATCAAAAATAATGGAACGACTCCTATTAAAAATTGGAAATTAGAATTTGATTATAGCGGTAATTTAACACAAGTTTGGGATTCTAAAATTAGTAGTAAAACAAATAATCATTATGTAATTACGAACGCAGGATGGAATGGTGAAATTCCTCCTGGTGGATCTATTACAATTGGCGGTGCAGGAACAGGTAATCCTGCCGAAATTTCAAATGCCGTCATTAGCGAAAACTAGACGTAATATCCATTAATTATTTCACTAAAGTTTGAATTTAGGTTCGAGCAAGACTTCCTAAATTCAAACTTTTAATTTTATGAAAAATCAAAAATATTACAATAACCTATTATGATTATATTTAGTTTCTAATATGAAGTTTATATGAAGTTCATTTGAATTTTACATGAATTTCCTTTAATTTCTATTGTCTTCCTATAATATCCACATTATCCTTTACATATAGGAATTATTTTCATTCCGTTTTGAACTATCTATATATATAAAGAAAGATAGTCACCTGTTAGGGAAAGGCTTTCGTATTATTATAAATATAACAAAAGAAAAAGCACGCTTATAAGCGCACCATAAGAGTGCTTCTTCATACAATTCTCATGTAAGAGTTCTCGAAAATCATGTTAATCACAAAGAAAAGGCATTAGCTCATAAAAGCTAATGCCTTTTCTTTATTCATATTGTTCAGCATTCCAATCTTCTATATTCCATACTTTTGTTATCCACGATTCATAGAAAGAAGGTTCATGTGAGACAATTAAAATCGTTCCTTTGTATTGTTGTAACGCTTCCTGTAAAGCCATCTTAGTTTCTACATCCAAATGATTAGTCGGTTCGTCTAAAATTAAAACATTGCTTTTCGTTACGATAAGTTCACATAAACGCACTTTCGTTTGCTCTCCACCGCTTAATAAACGAATAGGTTTTAATACGTGTTCTTCTTTCAATCCACACTTCGCTAATGCTTGGCGCGCTTCTTTCTTTGTCATATCTGGTCGTTCTGCCCAAATTTTCTCTAACGGTGTTATTTCTGAAGCAAACTCTTCCTGTGCAAAATAAGCAGGATTTACTCGGTCCCCAACAAAAATCGAACCGCTTAGCGGCTTTATTTGACCTAATAACGTTTTTAATATTGTCGTTTTTCCAATACCATTCTGACCAACAATAGCTATCTTTTCTCCTTTTTTCACTTGTAAATTCAAGTCTGGAAATAACGGCTCACTATAACCCACTCTTAGTTTCTCAGCCTGTAATATACGACTTACTGGTTCATTATAAACAGTAAAAGCAAAACAGGACTGAGGTACATTATTTACCTTTTCAACCCTTCGCATTTTCTCCAATACTTTCTCTCGACTTTTTGCCTGTTTTGCTTTTCGAATTTTATTTTTTTGAATAAATGTTTCTAACTGAGCAATTTCTTTTTGTTGTTTCACATACGCCGATTGTAATTGTTTCCTTTGCACTTGATAACTTTGTAAAAACTTTTCATAATCCCCTACATATCGCTTAACTTTTCGTTCTTCTAGATGGTAAATGACATTCGTAATATTGTTCAAAAACACTTCGTCATGCGAAATAATAATATAAGCTTTTTCATACAACTTCAAGTACGATTGCAACCATTCTATATGTGCTGTATCTAAATAGTTCGTTGGTTCATCTAGCAATAAAACATCAGCTTTTTCTAGAAGAAGCTTTCCTAGTAATAACTTTGTCCGCTGTCCTCCACTTAACTTTGAAACATCCTTTTCCAATCCTATTTCAAACAGCCCTAAACCAATTGCTACTTCTTCAATTTCTGTATGAATTTGATAGAAATTAGAGTTTTCCAATATAGTTTGTAACTCTCCATACCTTACTAACAATTTTTCTACTTCTACTGCTTCAGCCATCTCTTCTGCAATTTTTAACATTTCGTATTCAATCGCATACAAGTTAGAAAATGCACTTTGCAAGTATCCTTCAATTGTTATTCCTTCTTGTAAATCTATATGCTGCTGCAAAAATCCAACCTTCACATGTGGAAACCATTCAATGTTCCCATCATCATGTATAAGTTCTCCTGTTAAAATTCTTAGCAGTGTTGATTTTCCAATCCCATTTTTCCCTACTAACCCAACATGCTCCCCCTTTAATAATCGAAAGCACACATTATATAAGATGGTTTTCTCACCATACGAATGACTTAAATTTTCTACTGTTAATATACTCATTTTTTTCTCTCCTTTACTTATCGTCCATAAGCTAAATAGAGAGACCAACAGTATGAAGCCTTATTTAATTATGCATATAAAAATGGGTAAGGTGAATACACCTTACCCATTACATATTATCGTAAAAAAGGATTAAGGTTCTTTACCTGCTGTCTTCAATTTAGCTTAATCTTAAAAAATGGGCAGACTTCTCCCATATCAAGCTAAAACCATTTGAAGAACAGTTGATAAAGTCATTTTATCCTTTCACTCCTTTAACATTTGTTATATTAAGAGTATAAACTACTCTGTTATATTCTATTCTCTATTTTCCCTTTTGTTCCTTCTCCATCTTTTCATATTCTAAAAAAAGCCTCTTAACAGTAATTATACTAAAAACTGTTAAAAGGCTTTTTCTATTTTTTCATATAAGGAGCTAACACACTTAAAATCTCTTCTTTATCCTTTTTTAATTCGAGTGATGTTAACATATCCATCGTTCTCGGCCTAGGTAATTTCACTTGTACCTCGCCAACTATTGACGCTGGTCTTTGAGATAAAATAAATACGCGATCTGAAAGCAAGATTGCCTCATCTAAGTCATGTGTCACCATAACGATTGTTTGCTTTTCTTGATGCCAAGAGTTTAAAAGCCAGCTATGTACTTCCATTTTTGTAAATGCATCTAATTTACCAAAAGGCTCATCCAGCAGCATAATTGGCTTTTCACATAAATATGTGCGCAGAAAACTAATTCTTTGACGCATACCACCAGATAATTCATCTGGATAATGGTCTGCATATTCATCTAGTTGGAACTGCTTTAATGCTTCCATTCCTTCTGTCAGCCTTTGTTTTTTCGGCTTTCCTTCAATTTCTAACGGAAGAACGATATTTTGCAAAGCTGATCGCCACTGTAGTAATAAATCTTGTTGTGGCATATAACTAACAACATCTTGCTCTTGTACTTGCTTATCGTTATACGTTACGTTCCCGCTTGTTGGTTTTTCAACATTTGCAATCATGTTTAATAATGTGCTTTTCCCGCAACCACTCGGTCCTACAAAGGAAACAAACTCTCCCTCTTGTATAGAGGCACTAATATTCTCTAATACATTCTTTCCGTCAAAAGATTTCACTATATTTTTTATTTGTAATCCGCTCATTTTTCACTTGGAAGGAATTCATTTGTAAAAGCATCTTTTACATCGATTTTCTTTTTAATAACTTTGTTGTCATATAAGAAATTCATGTAATTCGTCCAAATTTCTTCCTTCTGTACTCCCCATGCTTTAGCATCATCTTGATACTTCGTACTTAACCATTTTTGGCTTTCTTGAACTAAATCTTTATTTACATCTGGAACAGCTTTAATTAAAATATCAGCAGCCTCTCTCGGTTCCTTAATTGCAAAATTATAACCTTCTGTCGTTGCACTCATAAACTTTTTCACAAAGTCTTTATCTTGCTTCGTATGTTTTTCACTCGTAATAATAACAGGACTATAGAAATCAAGCGCTGGATCTAAGTCCTTCACCATAATCGTATTTAACTCTTTTCCTTGGCGCTTCGCTTCAATACCATCCCAACCGTAATAAATCCATTCGAAATCTGCATCACGACCGATTGATTTAAAGAAATCTGTTTGTCCTAAGATGATTTTTTCAACTTTATTAAAATCAGCTTGATGTTTATCCATAATCGTCTTTAATGTCGCTTCTTCCGCTGGTCCTCCCCAGCCGCCGTAACGTTTACCTTCAAAATCTTTCGGTGACGTCATATTATCTTTCTTAAGCGATGCAAACGCTGAAGTGTTATGCTGAATAATCGCTCCTACAGATACAACAGGAATTCCTTCCACACGAGCTAACGTTACATTTTCTTGTGCGCTTATTGCGAAGTCTGCTTTTCCTGATGCTATCATTTGCTCTGCTGTTACATTGTCACCTGGTTGAATAATTTCTACATCTAATCCTTGCTTTTTGTAATAATCTTTCGTTTGCGCTACATACAAGCCAGTATGATTCGTATTTGGAAACCAATCTAATACTACTTTTACTTTTTGATCTTTACTTGCACTTTCTTCTTTCTTCGCCGGATTACATCCAGCCACACCTACCGCTACTAAGGCAGCTAACATAACTTTCAAACCTTTTTTCATTTTCTGCCGTCCTTTCTATATATCCATGGTGCTGTTATTCTTGCCATAAACTCTACGATAAAATACAGGCATAATGTCACCATAACGATGATTGCTGCAACACCAAATACTCGGGCAGTCAAAAAGGATTTTGTAGCCCTCGTAAGCATAACGCCTAATCCTTCACTTGCACCGAGCCATTCTCCGATAATTGCCCCCATTACGCTATATGTAACTGCAATTTTTAAACCTGAGAAAAAGTATGGAAGCACTGCTGGAAATTTTACTTTCTGGTAAACTTGCCATTTTGTCGCCTTCATTGTTTGTAACAGTTTCAGCATGTTTTTATCTACTGTTTGAAAACCTTCTAAAATACTAAGCGCAATTGGGAAGAAACAAACGAGTATTACGACCATTACTTTCGGCAACATCCCATATCCAAACCAAATAATAAATAGCGGTGCAAGTACAACAATTGGAATTGTTTGCGAAATAACGAGCAATGGATTTATTAAAATACGAAATAACGGTATAACGTCCATAATAATTGCGATGCTCGTCCCCAATAAAATTGCAAAGAATAGTCCAATTATAACTTCCTGCAGTGTTTGCATCGTATTTGGTAATAGTAAATCTTTCATCCCAATTAATTCTTGAACAATGGCAGAAGGCTTTGGTAAAATCCACGGTTCGATTTTAAATAATGAAACAGATCCTTCCCATATCGCAATGAGAAGGATAAGCCAAATAGTTGTAATAAGTTTAGATTGCTTCTGGTTTTGCATATTCATCACGGTACTTCCAAACCTTTTCATCTATCGTTACACCAGTGCTTGGACGATAATGGATTTTAATAGAAGTAATCACTTCTTCTGCTCCAGCATCGACGCAAGCTTGTTGCGCACGTTTAACGACATCAAGAAGTACATCTAATTCTCCTTCCAAAGTTGTTTCCATTGCCCCTACTTCATAACGAACTCCCGATTGTTGCACAACTTCAATTGCTTTATCGACAACAGAATATACATCTTTCGTTTTTGCTTGTGGTACTACTGAAAATGACATTGTAACTTGTTGTGACATAATAAAATCCCCCTTATAAAAATAAATTTCAAAAATAAGAAAAGGCTTTCCTACTGCGTAGGAAAGCCTTGTATGCAAGTTATTACAGAATAACATATGCTACATCACTTTAAGTAACTCCCTACGCTGGCATTATCCAGATCAGGTTGAGGGTCGATGTTTACTTACATCCTCTCAGCCAATTGGCTCCCCGGTCCTTAATTCGTTTTCATTGTAGCATGATTTATTTTATTGAACAAACAAAAGCATGCATAATCATTTCATTATTTTTGGAAAATAACCAACTTTTTCACCATGAGCTAATAACTGCTGAATAAATTCTTTATTAATTGCTGGTACTATCAATTCTTTTTTCTTAATCCATTTATTCGTTCTACGCGTACCCATTACAATTTCAGATTGCTGCGCTCCATCTCCTGCAACTTGAGAAGCAATTAACTCTGCTATTACTTCATTTCCCTTCGCTAATGCAAGTCCGGTATTTACATATTCTGAAAGTGGAACCATTTCAAGATTGTATCCACACTCTCCAATTAGCTGTATAAATTGTTCAAACTCAATTTGATGTGGATGACAAATATGTAACGTCTCTCCTATAATTTGCGAATCTTGCAAATACGATACAATTGATTTACTAGCAAAATCAATTGGTGTGAAATCAACTTTCCACTTCACATTTGGTGCTTTCCCAATTAATAGCATTGTTTTAATAAGACGAT
Organism: Bacillus sp. BR3(2024); assembly: GCF_039134555.1. NCBI lineage: Bacteria > Bacillati > Bacillota > Bacilli > Caryophanales > Bacillaceae > Bacillus > Bacillus sp. BR3(2024). Next base: position 428,784 of record NZ_CP152433.1, on the reverse strand, counting down.
AAAATGCGTTTCCTTCAATATTTTGTTGGAACGAACCTGTTTCTGAATGACATGCTAAATTACCTGCACGATAAATATTTCCACGCAAACCATTTTTCATTGCTTCACGAACAATGTTTTCCGCTTGTAGTTTACTATTTGAATATACATTCTCTAAGTCTACACTGTAATTAAAATCACCAGTTTTCATGTATGTATCCCATTGATCTACCGCTAATTCTAACGGGATACCAATTGTAGAAATAAAATGGAATGTAGCACCTTTCTCCGCTAATGTTAGCATACGGCTAGTTCCTTGGACATTTATATTTTCAAATTGTTTTACATCTCCAAAATGTCTTACATCTGCACCGCAATGAATTATCGTATCCATCTTAGAACTGATGAACATAAATTCTTCTTCGCTCATCCCAAGATACTCTTCTCCCAGATCACCAGCTACGGCCTGTATACGCTGTAACCATTCTTCACATATATCATTAAAGTAGCCTGTTAATGTATCTATAATTCTTTGCTGCACATCTTTAGTTGGTCTTACTAAACAATAAATAGTAGCAGATGTATCTCTCAACAATTCATATAATATGTGTGATCCTAAATAACCAGTAGCTCCTGTTAAAAAGACATTTGAAATCTGGTTTTCTTCCAAAACGTTTGCATACGTGATAGTATCTGGTTCGTGAATCACTTTATATTCACGAAATACTTCTTCTTTCTCTACTTTTACTTCTCGCTCAATTCGAGCTAATCCATATATCGTTCTTTCTTTAAAGAAATCTTGAATTGTTAAATGTGAGAAATCTTCTTTTAACAATGTTAAGACTCGTAATACTTTTAATGAATGTCCACCAATTGTAAAGAAATCATCATGCACTCCAACTTTTGAAATTCCTAATACTTCCGCCCAGGCGTTCGCTATTTGTTTTTCTGCTTTATTAGAAGGTGCAACATATTCTTGTAGCCGAACCGGTTCATACTTTTCTTCTAACTGAGCTAACTTCTTAACATCAATCTTTTTATTAGGTGTAAGTGGCAATTCATTAATATAAATTAGTTTAGATGGCACCATATAATCTGGTAATTGCTCTTGTAACTGATAAACTAATTCTGGTATTTCTTTTTTATTTAAAGTTGTATAGAACGCGATTAAATATTGGCTACCTTCCTTACTCTTCTTAGCAAAAACAGCATTTTCTTTTATATTATGATTTTGAGAAATTTTACTTTGGATTTCGCCTAGTTCAATACGATGTCCTCTAATTTTTACTTGATCATCTTTCCGATGTAAAAACTCTATATTTCCATCCTCTAGCAACTTAACGATATCACCTGTTTTATATATATTAACTATAGGATTAAAAGGGTTCGGAATAAAAGCTTCAATTGTTTTATTAGGCTTATTAAAATACCCTTTTGCTAATCCCACTGAATCTATATATAATTCACCAGGTACACCAATTGGACAAAGATTCATATTCTCATCCAAAATCATAACTTGATAATTAGCACATGGTTTACCGATGGGAATACTCGCAACATCCTCATTTAACTGACTAGGTATTTTATAGGTTGTCGTCACTACAGTACATTCTGTCGGTCCGTATACATTATGAATTTCAACATTTGTACCTATTCTTTCTCTCCACAATTTAATAACCTCTACAGGCAACATTTCACCGCCAATCGCAATTCTTTTTAGGGAAGCTAGCTTATATATATCTTCTTCTGCTAAATAAGTTGCTACTTGTCGAACAAAAATTGTTGCTAATGCCAAGATTGAAGTTGCTTTCACTTTATAGATTGCATTTGCAAATGCTTCTACAGACAATCGCTCTTCCTCTAATAGTACATATAAGTTTCCTCCACAGAATAAAGAAGCAAATGACTCCCATACAGAAGCATCGAAACTAAAGGATGGAAATTGGGCAAATACATCCTCTTCTGTCAATTCATATTGCTTTTTCATCCAAGTATACAGATTAACAACGCCTCTATGTGCTAACATCGTTCCCTTTGGATTCCCTGTTGAACCAGATGTATAAATCATATAAGCTACATCATCACAATGAATAGACAACTTTACATCTATATCTTCATAAGTTTCACTATCATACATTGAAACTGTTTGAACCCCATCACATGTTATAGGCGTCTCTTTCATCAATATAACTTTCGCTTGGCTATCTTGAATAATGTACTGTATTCTACTTTCCGGATAATCTGGATCAATCGGAACATACGCTGCACCAGCTTTTAATATAGCTACCATACTTACTACTGTGTCTATGCTACGTTTCATAAATATTCCAACATAGTCTCCTAATTGGACGCCGTTTTTGATTAACATATGAGCTATTTGATTACTTTTTTTATTTAGCTCCTCATAAGTTAAAGTACCTTCCCTTGAAGATAAAGCTATACGATTTGGAAATTGAGTAACAGTATTATAGAACATATCGACGATACTTTTCTCAGGATATACTGCTGTCGTATCATTCACTTGACTATAAAGTGCCATCTCGGCCTCTGTAATAATATTAAAATTATTTATATGATTACTCTTATTTTGTGATTTATTAATTAAAACACCTTGTATTTGTTGTGCATAACGAGTAATTGTTGTCTCTTTCCAATTAACACTATTAAATATTATTTCTACACTTTGCATATTTTTACTAAATACAAATTGTAATGTATTCGTGTCTTTTAGCTCATAATATGTTTCACCAATAATAATAGGTGACATTTCATATAACGTATTACCGTTTTGAAACTCTTCTATTTCTTCCTCATTCATTTCTTTAATTTGCTCCAGTTGCTCTTCAATTTGTAAATTTAAACTTTCATAGGAGAGAAAATTAGAAACTTCAATAGTAATCGGAAATAAACTTCCTCTTACATGATAAAGCACGACAATATGTTTTTCTTTAGAAATATGATATAACCACGTTGCAGTCGCTCCTATTAAATCTACAATGTGAGTCAAATTTGAAAACAGTTCCGTTTTCCTTTTTATCCTAAGTTCTGTTCCTTGCACATCTTTAGGTATTTTAATACTTCCTTCTACTTTTCCTAAAAATTCTTTTACCATCTCACTATAAGAAATTGCTAATTTCATATTTATGTAAATTCCTCTCTTAAATATAATAAAGGTGTGAAAATTCACACCTTTTTTATCCCTTATTAAAGGGCAGATTCGTTCAATTCATAATCAGTAGCGGAGATACCCCCTTGATTAGAATTGAACTTTCTCCTTATTCGCTTTTAAACTCACCAATAAGCTCTTGTAATTCCTGAGAAAGCCAACTTAAAGAAGTCGCTAATTCTGCAATATCTTGTACTGATATTTCTTGCTCTTTCATGCTTTCTTCAACATTACTACTGCTGTTGGCATAAGTATTTGCAATATGTGATAATTCATTTACGACTTGAACAATATTCTGGCTATTTTGTAAAATATCACTCGAATTACCAGAAACAGCTTTTACTTGATCTGTAACAGATTGCGCTGATTTTGAGATTTTTTCAAAGAAATCTCCGCTACTTTGAACAAGCGAAATTCCAGTTTCTACTTCTTTTGAACCTTTTTGCATGGAAACTACAGCATCTTCTGTCTCAGCTTGTGTTTCACCAATTAATTTCGCTATATCTTTTGCAGACGCTTCAGTTTGTTCTGCTAATTTTCGTACTTCATCAGCAACAACTGCAAACCCTCTTCCAGCTGCTCCAGCACGTGAAGCCTCAATAGAAGCATTTAAAGCTAATAAATTTGTTTGATTTGAAATGCCTGTAATTACAGTTACGATATCACTAATTTCTTTTGACCTTGTTTCTAACGAATAAATGATGGAAGATAAATCTTGTACTGCATTTTGGATTAAACTCATTTGATTAATAATTTGTCCAATCACTTCATTACCTTCAATTGAATGTTGTTCCATACCTTCAGAAGCAACCGCAACTTGTTTTGCAGCCCCAGTTATTTCTTCTACCTTATCTTCCATTCCATGTACAATTCCTAAACATTGTTGTACTGAAGTTTTTTGAGACTGTGCCCCTACTCTTAAACCTTCAATAGAACTTGCAATCTCTTGAACTGCCATGCTGTTTTCCTCTGTACTCGCCGACAATTCTTGTGAAGAAGAAGAAACTTGCTCAGCAGTTTGCCTTACTTTATCTATAATCCCTTTAAATTTTTCAATCGTGTTATTGAAATAAACATTAATAATTCCAATATCATCTGGTCTTTCTTTTAATTTAATACTCAAGTCACCTTCACCAATTTTACGTAACCCTTCTCGTAAATCTTTTAATGGAGCTAACGAGTGACGCACGATAAAGAATTGAGTAATAGTCGCAATTGCTAATGAAATAATGATAAAGAGTAAGCCCTGTATCATAAACTTCTCTTTTGTAATAGGAACAATGGAAGCATCTAAGTCAGCCGCAACAATTGCAACAATATTGTTTTCTCCATCTGTAATTGGTTCTAATATTGTCACCCACGAACCTATTTCATCTTCATATACTTCTGTCATTTGAGCCTTTTTCGTATCAATCACTTTATCGTATGCCTTCATCCAATGAGCGGGTTGTTCATAATAATCTCCCGGCTTTATAGGAAACGCATTTGTTAACTCTGTAGTCAAACCAACGAGTTGTAATTCTCGCTTTTCATTCGGCTTTGCTCCTGTAACATACGTTTGTCCAACGCTTTTCAATTCTTTTGACACTTCATCTAATTTCTCTGTTAACTTTTCTTTTTTCACTTTTTCGGCTGTAGGATCTTTCGCCATGTCTCTAACTAATTCTACATCCAGTTTTTTCAATACTATTTCTCCTGTTTCAATAGACTGCCTTTCAAATAAAGACATCATACTATTTTGAAACATGTTGAAACTTAACGCACCCATACTTCCAACAAGTGTCAAAATAACTAATACGGTTAATAAGACGTTCTTTTGAAGGAACGATAACTTATGCCAATATTTTTTCATTAATATCCACCTTCCTTAATCAACATAAACAAAAAAACAAAATATATGAATATTTTGTTTGAAAATGTTTCTCAATATGTTCGAGAATAAAAAAAAGCCAATGTAAAAGCATTGGCCAAGACCAACCCTATCCGTCCGGTAACTGGCTAGCGTAGCCTTTCGACCTTAGCTCCTGTAGTTTTGCGTCCTCATGTTTCCATCAGTTTGCCTTTCTCGCTGAACGAGTTGAACGATATGGGAGTTCTATGAGAATTAATTTATTCTCTTTCAAAGGTTACAACATATAAATCAAAATGTCTACTTATTTAGAGATATAAATACAAATTTTTAATGCATTGCTTTTTCAAAATAATTTCAAAAAGTACGTGAATGTTACTTTTTTTGTGTTATATAATAAAAAATGTATAAATAACAAGGATTTCTTCGGGTATTTATTTAATTTTCATTCAAATTAAACTATTCGAATATATCTTAACTAATGAATTTCGGAGGTAGTTTATCATGTTTTGGCTACAATTTCTTACCTTGTTACTCTGTATTTTTATTGGTGCACGCCTAGGCGGAGTTGGTTTAGGAGTAATGGGTGGAGTTGGCATGGCAATACTCGTTTTTGTCTTCCACCTACAACCAACCGCGCCTCCTATCGATGTAATGCTTATGATTTTGGCAGTAATTACAGCTGCTGGTGCTTTGCAAGCTGCTGGAGGAATGGACTATCTTGTTCATCTAGCTGAAAAGGCATTACGAAAAAATCCAAAGCGTATTACTTTTTTTGCTCCAATTGTTACTTATTTATTCACACTATGTGCAGGTACTGGTCACGTTGCCTATTCTGTACTTCCTGTTATTGCAGAAGTCTCTCGTGAATCAGGGATTAGACCGGAACGCCCAATGTCGATTGCCGTAATCGCTTCTCAACAAGCAATTACAGCTAGTCCAATTTCAGCTGCCACAGTTGCTCTTTTAGCAATGTTAGCTGACTATAAAATCACTTTATTAGATATTTTAAAAGTGAGTATTCCTTCCACTTTCATTGCTTGTATGTTAGCAGCATTCGTTGCTAGTAAGATGGGAAAAGAATTAAATGAAGACCCTGAATACTTAAAACGATTAAAAGAAGGAATGATTCCTAAGCTTGAAGAGAAAAAAGAATTTGTAGGTGTAAAGGGCGCAAAATTATCAGTTATCCTTTTCCTTGTAGGAACCTTCCTTGTTGTACTTCTTGGTTCATTTGAAGCACTTCGTCCAGGATGGATAGTTGATGGGAAGTTAGCCCGTCTTTCCATGCCGAATACAATTGAGATGGTTATGTTAACTATCGCGGCTCTTATTATTATTTTCTGTAAACCAAATGTAGAAAGCATTGTGTCTGGTAACGTCTTTAAAGCAGGAGCAACAGCAGTTGTTGCTATTTTCGGTATCGCTTGGATGGGAGATACTTTCTTTAATGGAAACTTAAATATGATTCAAGGATCCATTCAGCATTTAGTAACAAGTGCACCTTGGCTATTTGCCATCGCATTATTCATTCTATCTATTTTACTATATAGCCAAGCAGCCACAGTACGTGCTTTAATGCCTCTTGGATTATCACTCGGTATTCCACCAGCACTACTAATCGCTATGTTCCCTGCAGTAAATGGATACTTCTTCATTCCAAACTATGGAACAATCGTTGCTGCCATTAACTTTGATCGTACTGGTACAACAGGTATTGGTAAATACGTATTAAATCATAGCTTTATGATTCCAGGCTTAATCGCAACATTTACTTCTATCGGAATTGGAATGCTCTTAATTTCAATTATGTTTTAAAGAAAAAGCACAAACCTTTATTTAAAAAGGTTTGTGCTTTTTTAATCAAATGCTTGTTTAAATTTTGGGGCAGTCTATTTCTCCATGTAGCACTTAAAATACTACACGTCCTTCCCTACAAACTTCTCTTTACTTCTTCAGCTAATTTTCTCGTACTTTCATACGCAGATTCAGCTAAACTAATTGCTGAAATAACTGAAACACCATCCGCACCCGCTTCTATAACTGCCGCTGTATTTTCAATTGTAATCCCACCAATACCAACGATTGGCACTGTAATTCCTTGTTCTCTAAAATAAGCTAATCCTTTCGTTCCTTGAACCGCTTTCGTATCTTTTTTCGTACTCGTTGGGAAAATAGGTCCAACGCCTAAATAATCTGCTCCATTTTCGATTGCAAAGCGTGCTTCTTTAATTGTATGAGCAGATACACCGATAATTTTATCTCCCATTTTTTCACGAACAGATGTAATTCCTTCATCATCTTGTCCTACATGAACACCATCTGCATCTAATTCAATGGCTAATTCTACATCATCATTTACAATGAAAGGAACACTATATTCCTTACAAAGCGTCTGCAATTCTTTTGCAAAGCGCACTCTATCTTCTCCGATTAAAGAACCTTCCCCCTTCTCGCGAAACTGAAAAATTGTCACTCCACCATCTAACGCTTCTTTCAATACAGCTAAAGGATCCCTCGTGCAGTTATTACTTCCCATAATAAAATACACTTGCAATAGCTTAGACATTTTATCTATTTCAATGCGTGCCATTTCTTTCACTCCCTCTTACTCTAACTCCTCAATCTTTCCATACTTCTCAATATCACCAGAAGTAGTATTCGCTAACTGATTTAAAAATTCAATTTGGAAACTACCAGGTCCCTTTTCCACGGTCTTAGCAGCTGCCAGTTCCGAAGCTACACCATAAAACGTTAATGCTGCTACTGCTGCTTTTACATAATCTTTTTCCACTGCTACAAATGCTCCTATTACAGAAGTTAGTAAACAACCAGTTCCCGTAACTTTCGTTAAAATAGAGTGACCATTTCGAATAACAATCGTTCTCTCTCCATCTGTAACAACATCTTCTTCTCCAGTAATTACTGCAACTGTATTTAGTTCATCTGCTGCCTGCTTTGCAATACTTACGACATTACCATTTCCAGCACCAGCGTCTACCCCTTTAATTTCCCATCTCTCATTAATAACGTTCGCTATTTCAGCTGCATTTCCGCGAATACTCGCTAATTCAATTTCAGCCGGAATATGTCTCGCAACTTCTGTTCGATACGATGTTGCTCCTGCACCAACTGGATCAAACAGTACTGGTACATTGTTCACATTTGCTGATTTACCGGCAAGTAACATCGCTTCTACTTCTTCAGGACGAAGTGTTCCCATATTTAATACTAACGCTCCAGCAATGCTAGCCATTTCTGCCACTTCTTCTTTTGCATACGCCATTACAGGCGATGCCCCTAACGCTAACAAACCGTTAGCTGTAAAATTTGTTACAACAACATTTGTAATATTATGAACAAGCGGATTAGATTCTCTCACCAAATCCACTACTTTACTAATTTCTTTCATATTCATCCTTCTCATCTCCTAACTATAGTTATGGGAGATACACAAAAAGGCACTTTGCCGCGTACGCAAAGTGCCTGAACATGTGCTTTTACACTCTCCCTACGCTGGCATTATCCAACAGGTTCAAATGGTCAATGACGGACTAGTCATACTCTCAGTTTGTATCCACAAACTCCCATGTGTTTAGTATTCTTCTACTTCAAAGTCTACTCTTATTCTAGTAAAATAACAAGTTCTTTACTTTTCTATTTAATATAGAAGCAACTGATAAAGTGAAACTTTAATCAGTTGGGATTTTGTTAACTCCATTAAAAACAGCTGAAATATGGAGCGAAACTGAATCTCAAGAAGATGTATGCTATATTTAACTTATGGAAATTTGAAAGGATGTTTTTAATATGTCAAAAAGCGTTGTAATCGCTGAAAAACCTTCCGTTGCACGAGATATTGCTCGTGTACTGAAGTGTGATAAAAAAGGAAACGGCTATCTTGAAGGTAGTAAATATATTGTAACTTGGGCTTTAGGTCATCTCGTTACATTAGCAGATCCAGAAAGTTATGATGTGAAATATAAAAAGTGGAATTTAGAAGATTTACCGATGCTACCTGAGCGTTTGAAATTAACGGTTATTAAACAAACTGGTAAACAATTTAATGCTGTAAAAAGTCAGCTACTTAGAAAAGATGTAAATGAAATTATTGTAGCAACAGACGCTGGACGTGAAGGGGAATTAGTCGCACGCTGGATTATCGATAAAGTTAAGCTAAATAAACCAATCAAACGTTTATGGATTTCTTCTGTAACCGATAAAGCAATTAAAGATGGTTTTGCAAATTTAAAACCAGGTAAAGCCTATGACAATTTATACGCTTCAGCAGTTGCGCGTTCAGAAGCTGACTGGTATATCGGTCTTAATGCAACTCGTGCTTTAACGACTCGCTTTAATGCCCAGTTAAATTGCGGCCGTGTACAAACCCCTACTGTTGCTATGATTGCTAGTCGTGAGGATGAAATAAAGAACTTCAAAGCACAAACTTACTACGGCATCGAAGCTCAAACAATGGAGAAGCTCAAACTTACTTGGCAAGATGCAAATGGCAATAGCCGTAGTTTTAATAAAGAAAAAATCGATGGTATTGTAAAACGTTTAGATAAACAAAATGCTACTGTTGTGGAAATTGATAAGAAACAGAAGAAGTCATTCTCTCCTGGTCTTTACGATTTAACTGAATTGCAACGTGATGCGAATAAAAAGTTCGGTTACTCTGCTAAAGAAACATTAAATATTATGCAAAAATTGTATGAACAGCATAAAGTACTAACGTACCCTCGTACAGATTCACGCTACATTTCATCTGATATCGTTGGAACACTTCCAGAACGTCTAAAAGCATGTGGTGTTGGAGAATACCGTCCCTTCGCACATAAAGTATTACAAAAGCCTATCAAACCTAACAAATCATTTGTTGATGATAGTAAAGTAAGCGATCATCATGCGATTATTCCAACAGAAGGATACGTTAACTTCTCAGCATTCACAGATAAAGAACGCAAAATTTATGATTTAGTTGTAAAACGTTTCTTAGCTGTGTTATTCCCGGCATTCGAATATGAGCAACTAACGTTACGCACAAAGGTTGGCAATGAAACGTTCATTGCGCGCGGAAAAACAATTCTACATGCCGGTTGGAAAGAAGTATATGAAAATCGCTTTGAAGATGATGATGTAACTGATGACGTAAAAGAGCAACTTCTACCTCACATTGAGAAAGGCGATACATTAGCTGTAAAGTTAATTATGCAAACATCAGGTCAAACAAAAGCACCTGCACGATTTAACGAAGCGACTTTACTTTCAGCAATGGAGAATCCTACAAAATATATGGATACGCAAAATAAACAACTTGCTGATACGTTAAAATCGACTGGTGGATTAGGTACTGTAGCGACACGTGCAGACATTATCGACAAGCTATTCAATTCATTCTTAATTGAAAAACGCGGTAAAGATATTCACATTACTTCAAAAGGTCGCCAGTTACTTGATTTAGTACCAGAAGAATTAAAATCTCCTACACTAACTGGTGAATGGGAACAAAAACTTGAGGCTATCGCAAAAGGTAAATTGAAAAAAGAAGTATTCATTTCTGAAATGAAGAACTATACGAAAGAAATCGTTTCTGAAATTAAATCAAGCGATAAAAAATATAAACATGACAACATTTCAACGAAGTCTTGTCCAGATTGCGGTAAACCAATGCTAGAAGTAAACGGCAGAAAGGGAAAAATGCTCGTATGCCAAGATCGTGAATGTGGTCATCGTAAAAATGTATCTCGTACAACAAACGCTCGCTGTCCGCAATGTAAGAAGAAACTAGAATTACGTGGTGAGGGTGCAGGACAAATCTTTGCATGTAAATGTGGCTATCGCGAGAAATTATCAACATTCCAAGAAAGACGTAAAAAAGAATCTGGAAACAAAGCTGATAAGCGCGACGTTCAAAAATATATGAAACAACAGAACAAAGAAGAAGAACCATTAAACAACCCGTTCGCAGAAGCATTAAAAAAATTAAAATTTGATTAAACAAAAAGGTTCCTACCTCTATCGGTAGGAACCTTTTATTTTAGTGAATGATTTTACTTCCTTTTGCATTCTCAACAAATTTTTCACTTGATTTGTTAATTGGTGTTTTCAGTAATAACGCAGCAACAATCATAACTACTACGAAAGCACTTAACACAAGTAAATCTCGCGTTACGATATCCCAAAGCATTCCGCCAACTGTTTCACGAATTGCGCTAATTGCGTATGTGAATGGTAAGAACGGATAAATCGCTTGGAAGAACGCTGGTGTCATTTGGATTGGGAATGTTCCGCCCGATCCTGCTACTTGTAGTACAAGTAAAATGATCGCCATCGATTTCCCAACGTTTCCGAAAATAGAAACGAGTGAGTATACGATACAAACGAAGACTCCACCAATAAATAAACTAAATAACACAAACCAGAACTTATCGACTACGTACGTACCGAGTAAGAATATATCTCCCATCGATACGATAAACGCTTGTGAAAGACCTATCGTTAAGAATGTTAATAAACGTCCGAAGTAAATTTCATGGCTCTTATAATTCGCGCCCTCTTCGTGTACTTCTACCGTTAATAATGAAACCATTAATAATGCGCCTACCCATAATGCAAGCACTGTATAGAATGGTGACATCGCTGAACCGTAGTTCGGCATCGCAAATAATTTATTTTCTTTTAAATTTACTGGATTCGCAAAGTAATCACTTTGCTTTTCAACATCATTTTTCAATAAGCGTATAATGTCTTTTAAATCCTCTTCAGATTCAAAATCACGAATTTTATCTGCTAATTCTTTAACCTTTTTCTCAGTTTCCGGCATGTCAGCTTTAATATCTGCTAATTTCTTTCTACCGTCTACTAAGCCTTTTGATGAATCTTCTAGTAATTTTTTAACATCTGGAAGCTTTTTGTCTGCATCATTTAAAATTTGAGTTGTATTTTTCGACATCTCTTTTGTACGAGCAATTGCTGTATTGAAATTAGGTACAATTTCTGAATCATACGTCGATAATACATCTGTTAATTGAGCTGATCCGCTCTTCGCAGCGTTGTTAATACTTTCAATTACATCTTTTGTAGGTTTCTGTCCATTGTTAAGAAGTGTAATTCCCTTATTCGTTGCATCTACACCTTTTTGCAGACTACTTTTCGCTTTATTTAATTTTGCAATTCCATTATTAAGATTTTTATCACTATTTACATCAGCTAAAACCTTATTTGTACTTTCTAGAACTGGAATCATATCATCGATTAAACCGATTCCAGCTTGGAATTGACCATTTAAACTTTTTAAGGCTTCCTTCGAACCTTCTAAACCATTAACACCTCTATTTTGTACATCCTCTAATGCTTTTTGTACACTAGATTTAGTACTTTCAAGACTATTCTTTGCTTTCTCATAATCCGCTTTTGCATTATCATATATTTCATTTGCATCTGCTTTAGCTTGATCTACTGTGCTAACTGCTTTTTTATAATCTGCTACAAATGTTTCATTGTAATCTTTTTCCGCTTGATCAATTAATGCATTTGCTGCATCTAACTTTTGATTTGCTACATCTGTTACATCTTTCTTTACTTCTTGTCCTGTACCGATAACACTTACAATATCTTTAATGCCGTTATTTGCATTTTCCATACTACCTTTAAGCTTGGTTAAGCGATCCACTCGCCCTTGGAAGAAGCTTTTTCCAAAATCAGTCGTGGCTGAGTTTTGAAGTTCAGTAAATATATTAATAAGATATGAAATATTTTCTGTACGAGCTTGCAGTTGATCTGATACTGCATTTAAATCTTTCTTTGCTTGCTCTGGATCAAATTGTCCATTTTGCAATCCATTTACAACACTTTTCCCATAAGCTGTTCCTGCACGTGATGAGCTTAAAACATTATTTACTGTTTGATTAATATTTTGTGCTATCCCCTTGTAACCATCACTATTCAACTTAGAAAGGTCTGGTCTTGCAGGGAATTCAGGTAGTCCATTCATTCCAGAGAAATCAGGGATGTTTAAATCAACACCTGGATTCATTAAAAAGTCGGTAAATGCAGCTGCACTATCCATAACACTTTGTGCTACTACTAAATCATTTCTTATCGTCCCTGGAGCATTTTTTAATGTTTGATCTTGTCTTGCAAAGAACTTATCTAAATTCGCCAATGCTTCCTGCCCATCATTTATGACACTCTCTACAACAGGTAAATCTTTTTGCGCCACTTTCACAATATCCTCTGCTCGAGTCGCATCATCTAACGCCTTATCCATCAATGTATTCATTTCTGGGAACTGCGCTTCTAACTTAAAGACAAGATCTTTTACTTTCTCGATACTTGGTAAGTTTGTTTCTAAATCGATTCCAAGGTCATTGAAGATTTTAAAAATCTCACCGTTCGCTGTTTTAACGAAGTTTTTACTAATTTCTTCCGTAATACCTGATGCACCTTTTGCTGTAATTTTCGGTGCAATCGCATTTACCTTTTCATTTACATAGTAATCAAGTTCTGGTTTCTGTGGATTTTCATCCAGAACAGTTGCAATTTTTTCAGAGAAATCTTTTGGAATCGTAATACTTGCATAATAATCTCCACGCTCAACTCCGTAAATTGCTTGTTTTTCATCTACAAATTTCCAGCCAAGATTTTTGTTTTTCTTAAGGGAGTCTACAATCTCTTTCCCGATATTAATATCTTTCCCTCTTAAATTAGAACCTGCATCTTGGTTAGAAACTGCAATGGGAACCTCTTTTGTATTTCCATATGGATCCCAAGAAGCTTTAATGTTAAACCATGCATATAACGATGGTAAAATCATTAATCCTAAAACAATAACAATTGCAGCCCAATGTTTGGCTACATTCCGTAAATCTGTCTTATAAATACGCCAAATCTGTTTCATAGAAGTTATCACCTAATTATATATTTTTCCTTCTTTAGAAAATGATACATACATTTTGCAATTATATCACTTTCTACATCGTGTATTAACCAAAAACGTACTATTTTTTCCCATTAACTTTCACTTACTTCATTATATAACGAAGTGAGTCAAAGTATGAATACAAAATGACCAAATCGGTTTTACATTCAATAATAACAAATATATATGAAATGTCATAAAAAATACAAGTATTTTCTCTTGGAAATACTTGTATTCCTAAAAAAAATCCTCACAGCTTTTATTCTCTGTGAGGATTTCTTCTATTATATATCCAATTGAACCTCTACACCGAAATGATCTGAAATTACATTTCTGTTTGTACCATTAAAAATAACTTTTGAAGAATGAACTTTTTTACTTTGGTTACACAATATTAGATCGATTCGCAAATTATGTTTATTTTCATCCCAACCAGCAATCTCACCTTGGACAGTCGTTCCTTCATCCTTCTCTATTGCTAATTCATATGTGTCATACAACCCTTTTTGCATCATATACTCATAACCTTCGCCTTTCAATCGAGCATTGTTATTAAAATCCCCCATTAAGAAGGCGAGCTTATTGCTATCTACACGCTCCATCAAACGATCGACTTGACCTTTGAATGACTCTTCTTCATCATTCCACCAACCGAGATGACAAGAGTAAAACGTTATATCCTTACCATTATAAGCAATTGTTGTACTTACAATTTTACGCGTTTTCCAATACGTTGTATCCTCGTTTTCTGAAATGAAGAACGTATCTTCTTTTATAATATTATGCTTCGTTATAATCGCTAATCCTTCTTCGTACACGTCATAACCAATATGAGAGAAATCCCAAGTAATATTGTAATCTTTTACATGTAGCGCTTTTAACTCTTCTAATAGTAAAAGTCCAAAATTATCTTTTTTCTTGTTACCGCATACATTTTCAGCTTGTATGGACTGACTTACTTCTTGCAATGCGATGACATCGTACTCTTCTTCTTGAATTACTTTAGCAAGGTATTGTATCTTTTCTATTTGATTCTCTTCTTGCCAAGAATGACAGTTTAAAGTTAGCAATTTCATATTATTACGCACCTAACATATCTTGAATGTCTGACTTTAATACGTCAGCTTTCGGACCATATACCGCTTGTACACCTTTGTCTTTTACAATAAGCCCTAAAGCACCATTTTGTTTCCACTGTGCTTCTGGTGCAACAACATCTAAATCTTTTACTGTTACACGTAAGCGCGTCATACAAGCATCTACGTCAGCAATATTTTCTTTTCCACCTAATAAATCGATAACTTTTGTTGCTAATGAACCGTCTTGTACATTTCCTGTTCCTTCTGATGCCTCATCTTCATTATCAATATAGTTACCTGCACGCCCTGGTGTTGGTAAATTGAATTTTTTAATTAAGAAATTAAATAGTGTAAAGTTAAGACCGAAGAACACTAATGAAACAATAACAAAGTTGATTAAGTCTCTTGTTAAACCTGCGTTAACCATCATTGGCGTACGAGTAATTAACTCAATAAATCCAAATGCATGAACACGTAAGTTAATTAAATCAGCTAGCGCGAATGCAAGTCCTGTTGTAATAGCATATACAACATATAATACTGGAGCAATAAACATGAACATGAATTCAATTGGTTCTGTTACACCTGTTAAGAATACTGCTAATGCTGCTGATAAAAACATTGGTTTATATTTTGCACGCTTTTCTTTATCAACGTTACGGAACATCGCAAATGCAATCCCCATTAACGCTGCTGTTGAGCCGATAACTTGTCCAGCTTTGAAACGAGCTGGTACAACGTTATTTAATAAATCGTTATATGCCTTCGTATCTCCATTTGCTAATAAATTATTTAAATCTGTAATCCATGCAAGCCATAATGGATCTTGTCCTGCTACAACTTGTCCAACTTTTGAACCAGTTAGCATCGTATATGTTCCGCCTAGCTCTGTATAGTTCATCGGAATCGTTAACATATGGTGTAAACCAAATGGTAATAATAAACGCTCTAACGTTCCATATACAAACGGTGCAACAACTGGTGCACTATCTTTTGAAGCTGCAATCCAGCGACCAAATTCATTTAACCCACTTTGGATGAATGGCCATAGAAGTGATAATACAATCGCAGTAACTGTAGACCAAAGAATTACAACGAATGGTACAAATCGTTTTCCATTAAAGAATGCTAATGCCTGTGGCAGTTTATTATAGTTATAATATTTGTTATATAAAGTAGCTCCTAAGAAACCTGTGATAATCCCTACGAACACTCCCATGTTTAATGCAGGTGCACCAAGTACAGAAGTAAAGTAATCTTTTACAATTAAATCTCCCGCTATTACTGAAGAAACTTTCGCTTTTGAATCCGCTAACATTTCAGCGTTTACCCCAAATATAGCTCCTGTAATTCGGTTTGTTAAGACGAATGCTAATAGCGCTGCAAATGCACCACCCGCGCGATCTTTCGCCCAAGATCCCCCAATTGCTACTGCGAATAAGATGTGTAGATTTGTAATGATTGCCCAACCGATGTCTTCCATTACGCGAGCGATTGTATGAACTGCGTTAACATCCCCAGCAGACATACCAATTAACTTACCGATGGAAATCATTAAACCAGCTGCTGGCATTACGGCTACAACAACTAATAACGCTTTCCCGAACTTTTGCCAAAAATCAAAAGACGTAATTTTCATCTGTTCTTCCTCCCCTTTATTTATAAAAACATAATGATTTAAATTATAATTTCTGTTCCCTTTATGAAAACGATTCCTTATGTTACTTTATTTTTATCTTTACGCAACCGTTTTCATAGATCTATTTTAATAAAAGCGTTTTCACTTTGCAATAGAAATTTATTTTTTTTCATAAAAAAAGATGCTCAAAGAGCATCCTTTTTTATTATGAAATGCGATAAACCCTTGTTTCATAAGGCTTTAAAGCAATTGTTGTTACTTCTTCATGTTCCGCAACTTCATAGTTATTTAAAAGCAAACGTTTGCGTTCTAGTGCAAATGAACCCTCATTATACACAGCTTCCTCTTTTGAGATATTACTAATTACAATGACTTTTTCATCCTGTAACGTACGTGTATATGCATAAATTTGTGGATCGTCTTCTAAAAGTAAATCATACGTACCATAGTTCAGTACATCGTGCTCTTTTTTCAGGGCAATCATTTTCTTATAGAAATTAAAAATAGACTTTTCTTCATTTTTTTGCTTTTCAACATTAATTTCTTTGTAATTTGGATTCATGCTAAACCAAGGTGTACTTGTTGTGAAACCAGCATTCATCTCATCATTCCACTGCATAGGTGTACGTGAATTATCGCGGCAAGAAGCCCATATAATCTCCATCATATCTTGATGTGGTACGCCCTCTGCAATTTTCTCGCGATATAAATTTTTAATTGCTACATCATCGTAATCTTCAATATTTGGTAACTGAACATTTGTCATACCAATTTCTTGGCCTTGATAAATAAAAGGTGTACCGTGCATAAAGAAATACATCGCCCCTAGAGCTGTTGCACTTTCACGCCAATATTGTTTATCATCTCCCCATGTTGAAACGATACGTGGTTTATCGTGATTCTCAATATATAAAGCGTTCCATCCTTTATTTTCTAATCCTTTTTGCCATTTCGTTAATACTTTTTTCAATCCTACAACATCAAGGTCTTTCTTCTTCTCTGCATCCCATAAACTTAAATGTTCAAATTGGAATACCATATTGAACTTACCTTGCTCTTCTCCAACCCAAAGCTCAGCATCTTCAATCTTAACACCATTTGCTTCACCAACAGTCATAATATCGTACTTAGAGAATGTATTTTCTTTTAGCTCTTCTAATAAAGGTTGAATACCTTTCACATTCATATGTTTATCAAAAGATGGCACATATTTTAACCCTTTTGGATTTGGCATATCCTTGAGGCCTTCTTCTTTTTTAATATGACTGATCGCATCAACGCGGAAACCATCAATACCTTTATCAAGCCACCAATTAACCGTATCGTATAGTACTTCGCGAACTTCTTTATTCTCCCAGTTTAAATCTGGTTGTTTACGTGAGAATAAATGTAAATAATATTGTTCTGTTTCTTCATCATATTCCCATGCCGAACCATTAAAAATACTTTCCCAGTTGTTTGGCTCCGCACCATCTTTACCATCATGCCAAATATACCAATCACGCTTCGGATTATCTTTAGATGAACGTGATTCAATAAACCATGGATGTTCATCACTCGTATGATTAATAACTAAATCAATAATAAGCTTCATATCACGCTTATGAACTTCATCTAGTAAAGCATCAAAGTCTGCCATTGTACCAAACTCATCCATAATATCTTGATAATCACTAATATCATAACCATTATCATCATTAGGCGACTTATACATTGGACAAATCCAAATTACATCTATACCTAAATCTTTTAAATAATCCAGTTTTGCAATAATACCTTGTAAATCTCCAATACCATCACCATTTGAATCCATAAAGCTTCGTGGATAAATTTGATAAGCAACCGCTTCTTTCCACCATGTCTTATTCATAGTCATTCTCTCCTTTTGCATCCCATCGGAAATTTTATGCAAACGTTTTCGTAACACTATCATAACAAAATATGAATAGTTTGCAACTGTTTTCATTGAACTCTATGTAGATTCTTTATTCTTATGCTTTATTTATTTCTCACAAAGGTAAATCTCATTCTTCACCTCTCCTTGTCCACGCGTATTACAGACATTTTTCATATATTAATAAAAAACTCTGATTATTTTAGAAAGGAGTAATAAATTGAAGCAAACAAAATTAACAGGTCGTATCGTTGTTCCCACAGATCCTGACTACGACGTAGCCCGAATGAATTTAAATTTAAGTATTCCAAAACTCCCTTGTATTATTGTTTTTTGTCAAAATAACAAGGATGTCTGTAACGCCTTAAAATGGGCAGGTGAACGTCATATACCATTTCGGTTAAGAAGTGGACGTCATAGCTATGAAAATTTTTCTCTTTTAAATAGAGGACTTATTATTGATGTGAGTGAAATGCATCGCATTACTGTTAATACAGAGAAATTAACAGCAACAATTGAGGCTGGTGCAAATCTTGGCACTGTTTATAAAGAACTTTGGAATTACGGTGTTACAATTCCTGCTGGTACAAGTGCAAGCGTTGGAATTGTTGGATTAGCACTTGGTGGTGGTATTGGTATGCTTTCGCGCTTATATGGATTAACATGTGATCAATTAATGGAAGTGGAAATGGTACAAGCATGTGGAAAATTTGGTGCAAAACTCATTCGTGCAAATGAACAAGAGAACTCTAACCTTTTTTGGGCATGCCGTGGTGGCGGTGGTGGAAACTTCGGAATTGTCACTTCATTAACTTTTCGAGTCCACCCGATAAAAAATGTATCAATTTTTTCAATTACATGGGAATGGGAAGACTTTATTGCTGCATTTCAAGCGTGGCAAAACTGGGCACCTTATATAGATGAACGTCTCACTTCATCGATCGAATTATTCGCCAAGCAACGAAATAAAATCGAAGCACAAGGCGAGTTTATCGGTTCTCCCTCTGAACTCCATTCCCTATTATCCCCTCTTCTTGAAACTGGTAGCCCCTCTCTCTTTATAGAAGAAGTTCCTTATATAAAGGCTGTTGAATTTTTTAATGGAGGTAACATCCCTGAAAATTTCAAGCGCTCTGGTTCCTATGTCTATACACCTATTCCCCTTAAAGGCATTCAAATCATGCAATCCTTTCTTTCTCATGCACCAAATAAAGATGCTAGTATTTGGCATCAATCGCTCATAGGTGCTGTTGAAAATATTTCGCCGAATGAAACGGCTTATTTTCATCGTAAAGCAATTATTGCTCAAGAATACATTACCTCTTGGAAATGCGATGATGAAGAAAATCGAAATATACGCTGGGTTAAAGGTTTACGAGAAAGCTTAGATCCTTATACACTAGGTGACTATGTGAACTGGCCCGATATCGACATTAAAAATTGGCAAACTAGTTATTATGGCTCTAACTTTCACAGATTACGTAAAGTAAAAACCATGTATGATCCTTGTGATGTTTTTCATTTCCAACAAAGTATTCCTCCTTTTCATACGTGAAAAAAGGGGATAACATAAAAAAATCATCCAATATACCGTTACCTCGCAGTATGTTGGATGATTCAAGTTGATTTTCTATATCGTTTCAAATTCTTGCTCCTACTCATAAACTTTTACTTACAGATTAATTGTATTTCGTATCATTTTCATGCAATGAATGTAATTTAATATTTGGTACTTTATCTTTTTCAATACCTCTATTATAAGAAACAGGAACTTGAAATTCAAATTGCTTTGTCTCATGTTTTTGTAAATAGACTGGTTTCGGTACTGGATAGCTTTTTGAATTCTCGTTTGCATTATCATATAAAACAACTTTTAATGCTTGTGAATGATTACGATAATTTTTTAAAGTAACAATGCACTTCGGTTGGATATTCTCTCCATTTTTCTCCATTCTACACTGGCTATCTTCTTTTTTATATTCTATTGCTTCTACCCCTGTTTTTCCTGCATAATACCATGTTTTATTCAATGTCTGGAGGATTGTATTTAAAATAAACGGCATCATTACAATCAAAATACTAGTACCTACTACTTTTATCTTATTCATTTTTCTAAATGTACTAGACTCCTTTTTTCCTAGCCATTTTAAAAATAATATAAATGCAATTACATGTAGTATGAAAGAAACAATCAATATATTTGAGAATTTATAATCCATATAAACATACGTATGTATCGGAATCTTATAGACATTGAATAGTTTTTCCCCAATTAATTCATTATCATTTGGAATTTTTAATAATAACAAAACCCCTATACTGTAACAAATAGCTACTAATCGATCATACTCAATACGAATCATTCTTTCTCCCCTTCACTTTGTATTTTATTATCGATTTTAGCTATTATTACCATACTATACAATCTTTTTATAGAGGATAACGTAAAAAAGTTCCTTATAAATATATAAAGAACCTTATTAATATACAATATGAATTAAAAAATCAATATACAATTTTCACATAGAGATTTCTTCAAAATATGTTGGATCATGTATTGTAATTTTTTTATCTAAAATTGTAACAATGCTATCATTTTTTAATTGTTTTAATACGCTGCTAACTGTCTCTCGAGATGTTCCAGATATTTTGGATATTTCAATTGTTGTAAGTGGACATGAAATTACAATCTTTTCTCCACTCTGTTCTCCTAAATCCTGCATTAAATAATTTAACGTTTGGATAACACGATCTTGTGCATTAGGAATTGTAATATTTTGCACTCGATTTTCGTTCAATTTTAATATAGATGATAATTGCTGAACAACGTACATCAATTGTGTTCTGCTGGACTTTACCATATCTTCAAAGATTACCGTTGGAATATAATATACCTCCACATCCGTCATTGCTTCTGCTGTATAGTTATATCCTCTGTCTGTAAACATACCACCATAAGGAAAAATAGAATACCGCTTTACATAGTCATCGTATAATAAGTTCCCATTTTGATTAACCCGCTCTAACTTTACAAAACCATCTAACATGAAGTAAATTCTTTCCCTTGAATCCCCTTCTAAAAATAAAAATTGACCTTTTTTATAAGTTCGCCAATAAACAAACTCTGTTAAGCCTTTCAATTTTTTTTCTGTTAAATGAGCAAATAATTCGAACTGCTTTAAGTCTTTCACTACGTTCCGTCTATTCATAAAATTCCCTCTCTCTTGCTGTATGTTGGAGCGAAAAATCAAGAAAGCGTATTCAATTTGAATTTTATCATAATTAACTTGTATATTCAGATTTCATCATGAAAACTTTATGAACAATGAGTACAAAAAATATTAATAAATAAAAAGAATGAAGTTATTAACCTCATTCTTTTTTTACTACTAAGTAGCGTACATAATAATTTAAACATACATGCATACATTCTGTTTTGAAATAATAGTACCGGCTTTTTCTTCTAGTGCTTCATATACTTTTTCTAAAGACGTAATAATCGTTTTTCTTTTTGGATTTGTATTAACAAAATTAATAGCAGCTTCGATTTTTGGAAGCATGCTTCCCGCAGCAAATTGTTGTTCTTCAATATATTCTTCTAATTGATTCACTGTGACATGCTCTAATTTTTTTTGATTCGGTTGATTATAATTTACATACACATAATCAACTGCAGTTAAAATAACGAGCGTATCGGCATCTACTAATTCTGCTAATTTCTGCGCAGCGAAATCTTTATCGATAACCGCTTCAGTTCCTTTTAATCCTTCTTCAGAATCAATTACTGGAATTCCACCTCCGCCCACAGCTATCACTATGTTTCCATCTTCGACCAAAGAATTAATCACTTTATGTTCATGAATACTTACAGGCTTCGGTGATGGAACAACACGTCTCCATCCTCTACCAGCATCTTCTTTAAACACTGCTTTTGTTTCATCCATTAATTTTCTGGCCTCTTCTTCTGTATAAAAAGGACCAATTGGTTTAGTTGGATTTTTAAATGCCTCATCTTTTTTATCCACAACAACACGTGTTATAACCGTTGCTACATCTTTGTTTATATTCCGTTTTTTCAATGCCTTTTCAATTGCATTTTCCATCCAATATCCAATCATCCCTTGGCTCATTGCCCCACAAGTATCTAATGGCATTGCAGGTGTCTTTTCCGTTTCTGCAGCTTTTTGCTGTAATAAAATATTCCCCACTTGTGGGCCATTTCCATGCGCAATTACTATATCCACATCATTTTCCATTATTTTCACAAGTTGTTCTGCCGTTTTTTCCAACGCTTCTTGCTGCGCTCCCGCAGTAGCTTCTCCAGACTGTATCGCATTTCCCCCTAGTGCAACTACAATTTTTCTTCGTGCCATATTCCAGCCCTCCAGTTGATTTCGCTTTCACAGCGCTTTATAAAGTAATACTGCCTGTAATTAATCCATAAATCGCAAAGAATGCTAAAGCACCAATTGCTACGGATGATGCTAATTCCACTCGAGTAAATATTTGCTTCGAACTCTTTTGCTTTTGAACATTGTAAAAAATAAAAATACCTGGCGCATATAAAGTCATTGTTAATAATAAATACTCTAAACCGGCTGCATAAACTAACCACACGCCATAAATACTTGCGATCAAGCCAATTATTATATTTTTATTTCGATCTGCTTCTTCAGACTTTAAGCTATGCTTCAGTTGATAAAATGCTGAAAAAGCATATGGGATTAAAATAGCTGAAGATGCTAAAGAGAATGCAAAGTTATACGCCTGATCAGAAACGACGAATGTTAACAAGAATATTTGTATTAAACCATTTGTTATCCATAATGAATTTACTGGAGCCTTATTTTTATTTTCTTTTGCGAACCATTTTGGAAATACTCCATCTTTAGCCGCTAAATATGGAATTTCAGAAGCGAGCAAAGTCCAACCTAACCAAGCACCTAATACAGAGATGACTAAACCTAAATTAATAAAGATAGCACCCCATTTTCCAACAACACTTTCAAATAAATAAGCCATAGCCGGATTTTTCACACCTGCAATGTCTGCTTGCTGCATAAGTCCAAGAGACAATAATGTGATTAAAATGTAAATGATGAGTGTACCAATTAAGCCAATAACGGTTGCTTTCCCTACATCACTTCTATTTTTTGCTCGACTGGATAAAACAACAGCCCCTTCTACCCCAATAAATACCCATAAAGTTACAAGCATTGTACTTTTAACTTGGCTGCCAACTGCTCCCCATGAAAAAGAACCAGTTTGCCCCCAAAATCCATCTAAGAACGTATCAATATGAAACGCAAAGATTCCTATGACAATAAATACAAATACAGGTACTAATTTTGCGATTGTAGTTACTAAATTCACAAGGGCTGCTGATTGAACTCCACGTAAAATTAACATGTGAACACACCATAATAATACGCTTGCACCAATAATGGATTCTACATTTTGACCGCCTTCAAAGATCGGGAAGAAATATCCTAATGAAGAAAACAATAATGTACCGTAAGCTACATTCCCAAGCCAAGCAGATAGCCAGTATCCCCACGCACTATTAAACCCCATAAAATTACCAAACCCTGCTTTTGCATAGCTAAAAATACCACCATCTAAATCTGGCCGTTTTACAGTTAGATTTTGAAAAGATAATCCAAGTGCAATCATCCCAATTCCTGTTATAACCCAGCCAATAATAATGGCTCCAGCACCAGCACCTTTTGCCATATCACTCGCTAAATTAAAGGCTCCACCGCCAATCATAGACCCAACTACAAGAGCCGTTAGTGTAAACAACCCTAATTTCTTATCTTCACCCATTCCACTCACCTCTCTTTAATTGCAATAACAATACAAAAGCAATAGTGAATGATCGTGTCTAAAGGAGGAGAAAGAAGAAAGGAAGACTCCCTTTCTTCTTTACTCCATGTTTCCTAAAGTAGCTGCCATAACCGCTTTAATTGTATGCATTCTATTTTCAGCTTGATCAAATACTTTTGAATGTTTACTGCGGAATACTTCGTCAGTTACCTCCATTTCTTTCAACCCATATTTCTCATAAACTTCTTCGCCATACATCGTTTCAACATCATGAAATGCAGGTAAACAATGTAAGAAAATCACGTTTTCATTCCCTGTTGCTTTAATCATTTTCATATTTACTTGATAAGGTTTCAATAACTCGACACGTTCAGCAAATTTTTCTTCTTCCCCCATAGACACCCATACATCTGTATAAATTACATCTGCATTCGCAACAGCTTCTTCCACATTACTTGTTATCATTACTTGTTCATTATATTTTTTTGCTAAATCAATTACTTCTTGTGCAGGCCATAAAGATTTCGGTGTACAAATACGTACATCCATTCCAACGATTGCTCCACCAACTAGTAAGCTATTAGCAACATTATTTCGCCCATCGCCAACGTAAACGAGCTTCACATTTTTCAATTTCCCTATATGTTCTCTAATTGTTAATAAATCTGCTAGTGTTTGTGTTGGATGCCACATATCTGTTAATCCATTCCAAACTGGCACACCAGAATTTTGTGCTAAAGATTCTACAGTTTCATGATTAAATCCACGAAACTCAATTCCGTCAAACATACGCCCTAACACTTTTGCTGTATCCTCTACAGATTCTTTTTTCCCAAGTTGAATATCACCTTTCCCTAAATATTCAGGATTTGCCCCTAAATCTGTACATGCTACTGTAAATGCACAACGCGTACGAGTAGAAGTTTTTTCAAATAAGAGCGCTACATTTTTACCTTCTAAATAATGATGCGGGATACCGTTTTTCTTTTTCTCTTTTAATTCTGCTGCCAAATCTAGAAAATATAACAATTCTTCTTGTGTAAAATCTTTTTCTGCTAGAAAGCTTCTTCCTTTTAAATTTGGTCTAGTCATTAACATAATTCATCCCTACTTTCTCCGTTATTTATACTAAATATCTTTACGAATAATTGGCATACTCATGCAACGTGGACCCCCACGACCACGAGATAATTCCGAACTTAGCACCTCAATCACTTCTATACCGTGTTCACGTAATAACGTATTAGATACATAGTTACGATCATATGTAACAACTACACCTGGCGCAATTGCTAATGTGTTCGAGCCATCATTCCATTGTTCACGAGCAGAAGCAATTACATCTCCTCCTCCACATGGAATAAGAACTAATTCACTTAAGCCTAATACCTCTTTTAATGCTTCCATTAAAGAAGTACGATGTGTAATTTTAAGAGTTTCCTCATCTGATCCTTTTTCTAAAATATAAATATTCATATTCCCTTTTGGCCCTTGAATGGCTGGGTGAATTGTAAACTTGTCATAATCAACCATTGTAAATACTGTATCTAAATGCATAAATGCTCGACATTTTGGAATTTCTATTGCTAACACTTTCTTAATTTTATTTTGTCGGCTAAAAAGATTTTTAGCTAAACGTTCAATTGCTTTAGCTGAAGTACGAGCAGATACTCCAATCGCAATTGTTTCTTCATTTAAAATTAGCTCGTCGCCACCTTCAATTGGAAATTTATAATCACGATCTAACCAGATTGGTACATTATGTTTTGCAAATCTTGGATGATATTTAATGATGTACTCCATGAATAATGATTCACGTCTACGCGCTGGTTCTCTCATCTTATTTATCGTTAAGCCATCGCCCACGCTAGCTGCTGGGTCACGAGTAAAATATAAATTAGGCATTGGATCTAAGTAAAACGGATAGTGATCTTCCATTAATTCATATAAATGTGTCTTCTTACTTGTTTCAATTTCGTTTTTCCGTACACCGCCCATAATTTTTTGAATTAATTCTTCATTTGAAAAGGAAAGTAAATATTCTTTTAAAGTTTGATGTGCAACATTTACGTCGGCCTGTCCTTCTTTTAAAATACGATCAACAAATTCTTCTCGAAGTTTTTTATCTACTAACGCCTCAGCGGCTAGTTTTTCTAAATAAAGAACTTCAACACCCCGATTGCGTAACGTTTGTGCAAAATAATCATGCTCTTTTTGAATAATTGGTAAGTATGGAATATCGTCAAATAATAATTGCTGCAAATAATCTGGCGTCAAGTTTTCCACTTCTTTACCCGGTCGTTTTAATAAAACAGTTTGTAATTCCCCAATTTCTGAAGTAACATGTATCGGATGTTTCATTTGTTGTACCTCCTTTTAAATATGTTTGATGTCTTACAAGTACATAATAAATGCTCTGTACTTTCATCTTTGTGAAAGCATCCACATTATCATTGTGAAATATTAAACAAGTTATTTTTTTAAAATCATACGAATATGTATTTTTATAACAAACTATCTTGCTTTCTCAATAAAAAATACATATATTACGCATATATATTGAATATTTAACTTCCGTATTTAAACAAAAATCCTGTTTTTAATTTTATTAAAAACAGGATTTTCGCATCTAAATAATTAAATTTAATCTTTCTTCTATAATCTCCCTATCTGATTTCGACTGTGAAATTATAAGGCATGTATCATTTCCACATATACATCCTATTTTTTCTTTCCAATCTAACTCATCAAATAAAACACCAATAACATGTGCATTACCAGGTAATGTTTTAATAACCATTAATTGATCTACACAATCAATTTTTACAACAACTTCTCGTAATTTTTTCTTTAACTTTATATCAGTTTGTAAATGCTCTTCTGAGAAAACTTTATATATCATTAATCCTTCTTGAGAAGGTACCTTCGTTAAGTTTAACTCACGAATATCGCGAGAAACCGTAGCTTGTGTTACTAATACATCTTTTTTTGCTAACAATTCTACTAATCTTTCTTGCTTATCTATTTCATACTCCTTTACAAATTGTTTAATTAACCGTTGTCTTTTTTCTTTTTTCATAAAAGACACCCCTTTTAATATTATAGCTCGCTATAATTTTCATCCGAAAGGGACAGAAAAGAATGTTGCGGAAACGTTCATAGTTTAACTGTAAATATTAAATCAAGCTAAATAAAAAAGAGAAGAACAATATTCTGTTCTTCCTTTTACATTGAAAATCGTTCAATTGTTTGTTTCAAATCAGTTGCTTGCTTCTCTAAATCCTTTAATAATTGATCGATTACTATCATATTTTTAGATTGTTGTAGCGTCACACGTGCTACTTCTTGCGAACCAGCTGACGTTTCTTCAGCAATTGCTGCTACAGCTTTTGTTTGTGCTCCTGTTTGATGAATGTGGCTCACTTGTTCATTCATATAACTACTAATTTGCTGAGTTGCATCGGCTACTTCCATAACACTTGATGACATTTCTTTTAAAATTAATTCCGTAGCTTCCCCACGTTTCGCCTCTTCTTTAGCTATTTTCACTTGTTCTGTCATTTTCATTGCAACTTGTTGTACTTCATCTTGCATATTCCGTAATAACTGCGATATGTTTCTTGCAGAATGATCACTTTCATCAGCAAGTTTACGTACTTCTTCCGCAACAACCGCAAAGCCTCTTCCATGCTCTCCTGCGCGAGCTGCCTCAATAGAAGCATTTAGTGCTAATAAATTCGTTTGGCTAGCAATCGCACTCACAACAGACACAATATGTTCTACTTGTTTCATTCGTTCTTCTAACTTCTGTACATTTTGCATTGAATCTTCATTTTCTTTTGCCAATGTTTGAATACCTTGAATTAAAGACGTAAAGACACGAGTACTATGCCCTAAAGCTTCAACCATTTCTGAAGACAATGTATCAGACTGCTTCGCTTTTTCTTCTACTTCACTTGCAATAGAAGTCGTTGTATCAACAGCAGAAACAATTGCTTGAATTGATGCCGCTGATTGCTCAGCGCCTGAAGAAATCTCTGCAAGTGTCTCAGATACACCTTGCGCTTGTCTCGTTGCTTCGCCTGTTTGTTTTCTAATCTGCTGTACTTGATTATTTGTATACGAAAATGTTGTATCAATATTTTTTACCATGCCCCTTAAGTTTCCTAACATCATATTAAATGCAACACTTAAAGATTTAATTTCATCATCTGTCTTCGGTAATGGAACATCTTCACGAATATCACCCTCAGCTGCTTTTCTTGCCGCTTCCTCTAACTTGCGAAGCGGTTTAATTAAAAATACGGCTGCTCCATATGCTAAAATTCCAGACCATACTACCCCTAATAACATAACGATAATATTATATACAGTTTGACTTACATAACTTTGAAAATAATCGTATATCACGTAAATAAAAAATATACTTGTTGAATATGTAATGAAAGCTAAAACTGTAGTGAATAGCATAAGTTGTGTACGTAATCCAAAAGAAAATGTTTTTCTTTCTTTTTCCATCTTCCCTTTCCCCCTTTTTATAAGCAATATAAATACTACCTATATATTATTATCCATATTTTCATTATAGAAGGATATAGAGATTTTAAAAATCATTATTTCTT
Organism: Bacillus sp. BR3(2024); assembly: GCF_039134555.1. Classification (NCBI taxonomy): domain Bacteria; kingdom Bacillati; phylum Bacillota; class Bacilli; order Caryophanales; family Bacillaceae; genus Bacillus; species Bacillus sp. BR3(2024). Next base: position 399,807 of record NZ_CP152433.1, on the reverse strand, counting down.
TGAATATCAAATTGCACGAAAAAAATAAAGGATTCTGACAATTTATGACTAATAACAGAAATACAGGGCAACATTTGTAAAATATATTTTTAACTGGGGGTTTTGTATGATTCAAGTTCGAAATCTAGTAAAATCATTCGGTTCACTTGATGTGTTAAAAGGAATTGATTTAGAAGTAAAGGAAAAAGAAGTTGTTGTTTTAATTGGTGCCAGTGGTTCTGGTAAAAGTACATTACTTCGCTGTCTTAACTTTTTAGAAATGTACGATGAAGGCGAAATTCACTTACAAGGTGAGCGAATTGATCCAAAGCATTCAAATTTAAATAAAGTCCGTGAAAATGTCGGTATGGTTTTTCAGCACTTTAACCTCTTTCCTCATATGACCTCACTAGAAAACATCATAGAAGCACCTATTCACGTAAAAAAATTAGAGAAAGCAAATGCACAGGATATTGGAAATCAACTTCTCCAAAAAGTCGGCCTTCAAGATAAAGCGGATGTAACTCCTCATCTTCTTTCAGGTGGTCAAAAACAGCGCATTGCCATTGCACGAGCTCTTGCAATGAGCCCTAAGATTATGCTATTTGATGAGCCTACCTCAGCTTTAGACCCTGAACTTGTTGGAGAAGTATTGCAAGTTATGAAAGAACTTGCTGAAGAAGGGATGACAATGGTTATTGTTACTCATGAAATGAATTTCGCAAAAGATGTAGCTGATCGCGTCATCTTTATGGACGATGGAAAGATTGTAGAAGATGCTCCGCCAGTACAATTCTTTTCAGCTCCATCACATGAACGGGCAAAACAATTTTTACGCAACGTTTTATAATGTAACTTTTGTTTCAAACGAAAAAGAATACATTCATACGGTGCACAACTAATCATCCAAATAAAAAATTTCAATAACATACTAAAAAACCATCCGTATGATCAATATATAGGAGGGGTTTTATGAAAAGAAAACTATTAACCATTGTTGCGAGCATTACACTATGTACATCCTTCATACTAGGAGCTTGTAGCAAAGAAAGCTCTACTACTTCATCAAATAGTGAAAAAGAATTTCGCTATGCGATGAGTGGATTATACAAACCTTTTAACTATAAAGAAAATGACGGCAAACTTGTCGGCTTTGATGTAGAAATCGGTGAAGCTCTTGCTAAAAAGATGAACATGAAGGCTACGCCCGTTACAAACCCATGGGAAACGCTGATTCAAGGTCTTCAAGCGAAGAAATATGATGTAATACTGGGTAGTATGGCAATTACAGAGGAGCGCTTAAAAGCTGTTAGTTTCTCAAATCCGTACTATCGCTCTGGCGCCCAAATTTTTGTGGCTAAAAAGAATACCGCTATCTCTTCTCCAGAAGATTTAAAAGGTAAGAAAATTGGTGTTGTAAAAGCTAGTACCTTTAAAAATCTTGTTGCGAAATATACAGATCAAATCACAGAATATGACAGCGATATTACTGCTCTTATGGACTTAGAGCCTGGGCGTGTTGACGCAGTAATTACGGATCAAATGGTTGGTCTACGTATGATAAAAGAAGGAAAATCGAAGATAAAAGAAGCCGGAAAACCATTAAATCTTGATGAAATGGGAATTGCTATTCACAAAGATGATAAAGAAATGGTTGAGAAAGTAAATAAAGCGTTAGATGAAATCATTAAAGATGGTACGTATGAAAAGATCAGTAAAAAATGGTTCGGGCGTAATATTCTCGGTGAAGAGGAAAAAACGAAGTAAGTTAGCCATTCAAAAGATTCATAAACAATGCCCCACTGATTAAATGTTCATTTTATGTGGGGCATTTCATTCTCTACTAAAATCCATACAATATGAGGTGAAACGCATGTTTGAAATTTTTATCTCTTCCTATCCCACACTCTTAAAGGCTACTATTGTCACATTACAATTAACATTAACTTCCCTAGTACTCGGTTCATTAATTGGATTATTATTCGCTTTCTTTCGAATCTCTAACAATAAAGTTTTAAATAGTATCGCTCATGTCTACATTGCTATTATTCGTGGTACACCTTTAATTGTTCAAATTGCCATTCTCTATTTTGGAATTACATCCGTTGTTGTTTTCACCCCTTTTTGGGCAGGTGCAATCGCTTTAGCAATTCATAACGGAGCATATATTACGGAAATTTTCCGTGGATCTATTCAATCCGTTGACCGGGGACAATTAGAAGCAGCTCGCTCTTTAGGCATGCCTTATCCTTTAGCTATGCGACGAATTATATTACCACAAGCATTTCGTCTGTCTCTTCCTCCTCTAGGAAACCAATTTATTATCGGATTAAAAGATTCTTCACTTGTTGCTTATGTAGGAATGTCCGAATTATGGGGTTCAGGTTTATCAATTGCAGCAGGTAATTTCCAACAATTAGATACTTACATAATCGTTGGTGCATACTATCTCATACTTGTTCTTCTATTTACTTATTTTGTTAATCTTTTAGAAAAACGACTACAACGAAAAGAAACTAACTCCGTCCAAGTCCATAAAAGGAACAAAAAGGAAGTTTCTTTATAAGAAAAAGCAAGCCTGAGATGGCTTGCTTTTTCATTGCAAAAATATATTAATTTTTACTGATTTACTTTTTTAATACTCTTTTCTTCTTCTATATGTTCCTCACGATATGAAATATTATGAGGATCTAGTCCATTTCCTAAAGAACCATAGAAATGCTCTCTATGCGGATCCACTAATTCACTTCCTTGATAATACACACGTGGTGTATTCCATAGCGCTGCCAAAGCTTTTGTCATCGGCATCTCATGATAGCGTTCCGGCCACATTTCTTTAATCTTCTCTTTTACTAACGGATAGTATTTAGAACTCATAGCGGGAAACAGATGATGTTCTGTATGATATGAGAAATTGAAATGTAAAACGTCTACCCAGCGCGGCACTGTTACTGACAAACAGTTTGCTAACGGATCATTTACTGGAACAATTGGATTTAAGCGGTGATTTGTTGCGATATATGCCATTACAATAAAGTTAGCAATTAACAACGGAATGACATATGCAAATAACCATTTTCCAGGTCCCATAATAAACAATAAACTAATCCAAACTGTCCAAGGCAAAAGAAGTTGAAGCCATACAGATTTTTGATTGGATGACTTGAACTCTTTTATAAAATGAAAGAACATTCGAGTCGAATGCAATGTAAATTGAATTGTTAGTGACAGAAAACTAAAGAATGAACGTACATGTAAAGGCATACGATATACCCAACTCAAAAACTTACTCTTCTTAAGTTTCTCAAGTGTCGGCCATGCATCTGGATCATTCTCTTCATGCTGTGTATGAACATGATGCGTTGCATTATGCCACTTTCTCCAAAGCTTTGGCCCTGTTGATAATGGCATAAATGCAATCGCGCCTAAGAAGTCACGAAGCCATGCCTTTCTTACAACAGTTCCATGTAAAATTTCATGCCCTAAAAATCCTAGTGAAGCAAAACATAACCCAAGAACAATCGCAATTCCTAGATTCGCCCACACATTCAATTCAAATACACCAATCGATATTAACCCCGCCAATGCCACAAGCAAATAAGCCAGTCCACCAAATAAACGAGTAGGCACTGGTTTAAATGCTTTTTTCGGCAAATGTGGTGATACACGTGCTGCATACCACCCAAACGTATGAAGCTCCTTCATCCTTTTGCTCCTTTCTTATGCCGCGCCTTGCGCAACTTACATATATCAATTCTTGCTTCCAGATTGATTTTACTAGATGATCCAAAAAGCATCTATTATAAGGAAAATATACTCACTCTATCGTCACTTATTTTTCGCTTTTATTATCAATGAAAAACATTTCTCTTTTTACTCTCTATCAACCTTTCCACATGATGAATCATAACAATAGAATTTCTATATTGTCAACACCTTTTATGACCTAGTAATAAAAGGTGGTTATATTTTTATAATCATACTTTATTTCACTAAAGAAAATGTATAGATTCCATAAGGATTTACCCACTATATATAGACATTTTCTTAAACGCCATAGACTCTATCTCATTCAATAACTCCCTATGTAATCAACAAACAGAATCCCTTGAATTTAGTTTTATATAAATCCTACCACTTCATAATGCCCCATCTAATTAATTATATTAAAATAATTTATAACCTCTTTTAATAAAAATAGACTACTTCTAAAACAACACACATGAATTTCATATAATATGGAAATATTAAAAGGAAAATTGTTCTAAAATCAGGAGGTTTCCGCAATGACAAGTGATACATTTCCACAACTGCCGCTATCTTATTGGATTGAATCTACTCAGTTCCCTACTTTCCCTCGTTTATCCGAAAATATAAAGACGAAAGTTGCTATTATCGGTGCTGGTATTACAGGTATTACTACCGCCTATTTACTTGCAAAAGAAGGCATCGATGTTGTTTTAATTGATTCTGGTCGTATTTTAAATGGAACAACTGGGCATACAACAGCGAAAGTAACAGCACAACATGATCTTATTTATGATGAATTAATAAATCATTTCGGTGTAGAAAAGGCCGGGCTTTACTATGAATCAAATAATCAGGCTCTACAATTCATAAATGAAACTGTTCAAACATATAAAATCGACTGTAATTTCTCAAATGAAGATTCATATTTATATACAACTACCGATAACGGATTAAGAAATTTAACGAAAGAATATGAAGCTTATCAAAAATTAAATATACCTTGTGACTATGTTCAATCTCTATCGATTCCTATTCCAGTACAATCTGCGCTTGTAATGAAAAATCAAGCACAATTCCATCCCCTTCTTTATTTAAAAACACTTTTAGAAAAGTTTGTGGAGATGGGCGGAAAGCTCTACGAACAAACAACAGCTATGGATGTGGAAAAGGGAGATTATCCACAAATAATTACAAAAGAGGGCCATCATATCACTTGTGAATATGTCGTCTCTTGTTCACATTTTCCTTTTTATGATGCGAATAGCTTTTTCTTTACGCGAATGTACGCAGAACGCTCCTACGCTCTTGCAATAAAAGCAAAAACGGAGTATCCAGGTGGTATGTTTTTAAGTATCGATGATCCAAAGCGCTCCTTACGCTATATAACAAACAATGGAGAAAAATTAATTTTGATTGGCGGAGAGAGTCATAAAACAGGACAAGGAATAAATACGATGCTTCATTATGAAGCACTCTATTCTTTTGCTGAAGCAACTTTTGGAATAGACGAAGTTCCTTATAGATGGTCAGCACAAGATTTAATCACTCTAGATAAGCTTCCTTATATCGGACATATTAACGAAAGAAATCCAAATATATTTGTTGCAACTGGATATCGCAAATGGGGAATGACAACTGGAACTGCTGCCGCTCACCTACTGAAGGACTCCATCCTAAAAGTTCACAGTCCCTATAAAGAACTGTATGCACCATCACGCTTCCATGCAAATCCAGATATAAAAACGTTCCTCTCCCAAAACATTGATGTTGCGAAACATTTAATTGAAGGAAAGATTGAAACCGCATTACGTAAGGCAGAAGATCTCGAAGTTGGTGAAGGATCTGTCGTACATGTTAACGGTAAACGAGCAGGTGCTTATAAAGACAAAGAAGGAAAATTACATATCGTCGATACAACTTGTACACATCTCGGCTGTGAAGTTGAATGGAATAATGGTGATTGTACTTGGGATTGCCCTTGCCACGGTTCTCGTTTTTCTATTGAGGGGGACGTTATTGAAGGCCCAGCAGATCAACCGTTAAAACGAGTTGATAATGAGTAAACTAATAAAGAAGTTCAACAAAATTACTGTTGAACTTCTTTATTTGTTATAAACCCTTTTCAGATAAAATTCGACACAAGGAGGAAAATATTAACATTAAATAAAATAATATATTCATCTACAAATTAAAAGGGGTGAATATTATGCAACCTTCAGCTCCACCTCATCTAGAATCTACAGAAACTATCTTTCCAAGCTCTATTACAAAACTTGTTGTTTTTATTTGTTGGCTAGCCATTTTAGCTGATGGATATGATTTAGGTATTTACGGTGCCGTTCTACCAAAGCTCCTAGAAGACAAAAGCTGGGCGCTATCACCAGCGCATGCTGGTACAATTGCAAGCTATGCTTTATTTGGGATGTTTATTGGAGCTATTCTAGTTGGAACGATTACAGATCTAATTGGGCGTAAATGGACGCTTATATGCTGTTTAGCACTTTTTTCTATCACAATGGGTTTAGCGGCTATCGCTCCTTCTCCTGAGTTATTTGGATTATCTCGATTTATAGGAGGAATCGGATTAGGCGGTGTTATCCCAACAGCTTCAGCACTTACTGTTGAATATTCACCCAAAAAAAGGCAATCTTTTATTTATGCTCTTATGTTTACTAGCTATCCTTTAGGTATCGTGTTAGGTGCTATTTTGTCCATGCTTATGTTAGAAGATTTCGGATGGAGAATTATGTTTGGTATCGGAATGATTCCACTACTCCTCATTCCTTTCATTATTCGCTATTTACCCGAGTCCATTCAATTTTTATTATCACGTAATCGCCAAGAAGAAGTGAACCAAATTCTTAATCGTTTTCAAATTGAATTTCATGTAAAAGATAAAACTCATCAAGACCCATCTATTATACGAAAGAAAAATGGATTTTTTACTTTATTCTCAAAAGAATACATAAAAGCAACGCTACTTTTTTGGATCACTTATATAATGGGAATGTTTTTAATATATGGTTTAAACACTTGGTTACCACAGATGATGCGCCAGGCAGGATATCCTCTTGGGTCTAGTCTGTCATTTCTACTTATGCTAAATATTACCGCAGCTATCGGCGCATTATTCGCTGGAGCAATTGCTGATCGTATAGGAGCAAAAATTGTTATTAGCATCTCTTATCTTATGGCAGCCATATGTATCGGACTATTAACAATCAAACCATCTGTTACAATCATTTATCTTTTAATTGGCCTTGCTGGTTTTGGATCAGTCGGTATTACTCAAATATTAAATGCATATGTAACACAATACTTCCCATCACATATCCGAGCTACCTCCTTAGGCTGGGGACTGGGGCTTGGCCGAGTTGGTGCAATTGCTGGCCCAATTCTCGTCGGTATTATTATGACAATGCAATATGACTTAGCATGGAATTTTTACTTATTCTCCTTTGCAGGTCTTATCGCAGCTATATCTGTTTTCTTCATTCCTACAAAATAAAAAGAGCACAAACTTACTTGTGCTCTTTTTCATATGCTTCAAACAACATATCTCGAAACAATGTATTTAAACTCTCAATATCGATTCCTGATCCCTTTTCAATTCCTTTTACATATTGCTGATAGTAATGAATTTGTTCTTCTAAAAATTGATTTAGCACCTTAATTTTCAATCCAACATCTAATTCAGTACCTGCTTTTTTCTTTATTAACAACTTTTCAATTTCATCTAATACGCTACGTTCTAATGATAATTCTGTAATTAATCGGTCAAACTCTACAGGAGGTAAAGTCGTTTTCTCTTCTAGCCACTTACAAGCTAAAATGGGACGTAATACATAAAAGTACTTTTTCAGCTTTACATTCTCACCTTGCAAAAATTCACGATAATTTTTCGACGCCATATGTAAATAATGATATATCGTTGCTTTTGGATCAAAATTCTTCTCACTCATCTGTTGAAGTAGTTCTGGAAAATTAGAGTTTTTCGAATAAAAAATTGGTGATCGAATCCACTCAAGTAAAGCAGGATTCGACTTCGCGAATAGTTGCAACGCCTTTTTAATATCCCAACCACTTATATCTAAATCATCACTAATTGGATATTCAATTACATCTCGTTTGTCATGAATTGATAAATACCATTCTACCGGATGTATATAAACAAACCTAACATCATAATCGCTATCTTTCGATGGAAACCCCCAAGCACGACTCCCTGATTCCACCGCAAATAAAATTTTTACATCATTCTCTTTTTCAATTCTTTCTAACTCCAACTCGATTTTCTCTCTCATTTCATAACATCTCCATTTTTTGATTATTTCCCTGGAAATTCGACAATACACTATTAATTTTACTACATACTAAAAAAACTGTCAGAAATTACTGACAGCCTAATGAAACGTCTATTGTTGCTTTTCAATTACAGTAGCAGCAATTCGTTCAAACTCTTTTTGAATCTCCTCTTTATATGCATCTACTATTGAAAAATCCATAGCAGCAATATAAATTCGTTCTAATTTATCACGAATCGATTTTGCTTTCGCTAAGAAAGACATCGCCTCATTCATTTTTGCTTTATATTGAATGGAAACATCACGAATTTCCTTCGCATATTTCTCATCCGTCCCTGGCGTAACAATAAGGGCATACATATCAATAATTTCATCACCCTCGCGACTTGGAAAATATTCATGTGGTGCGGTGCTATCAAAAATTGCAAAACCTAATTCTCTTACGATAACCATATCAAGACTATTCGGGTCAAATCCGCAATGATATACTTCAACTTCAAACCCTTTTTCTTCAGCTGCCTTAGCTAACTTTTTGAGCATCGTTGATTTTCCAGAGCCTGGGCGCCCTTTTATAAAATAACGATGTGGTAACCCTTCTGTTAAATTAGGAACAAAATCAACTGCTCCTTTCGGTGTAGCAGCTCCTAAAAAACGATGTTTTACAAGCGATTGTCTCCCGCTTTTATCTGCAAATAATTTCTGGATTAGCTGATTGGTTAGTTCATTTGCTTTATTAAAATCTATATTATCAATATATATCTTCTCCCACTCATCATGTATAACCAATGCCTCTTTAAAACGTGCGTAAGCAGACTGAAAAGCTTTGCTTGCTTCTGAAACAAATCTTTCAATTTCTAACTTCTGCTTTCTTAGTTTATCTGAGTCCCAAGCAATTCCTAAATTTATATACTCTTCAACAACTCCTGGCATTTTTGGCTCAATAACATGCGGCGATGTCCCATCAACAATTCCTACTTTTAATTGTGGGATAATTACACCATCAACCGATTTATTATCAGAAGAACAATGTAAAAATTCAATATCATATCCTTTTTCAATCCATTCACGACCTATTGCCTTTATTAAAGAAGATTTTCCCGTTCCTGGGCCACCCTTTAAGATAAATAATCTGTCTAATCCTTTTAAATTCTCTTCGTATAAATTGTGAAATCCCCTAGCTGTATTACCACCAGCATAATAATTTAATACATTTCCTGTCACTGCACTCACTCCTTCGCAGCATTCTATTTACATAAGCTACAATATGCGAGCAGCTTTATTTGGGTGAATACCTATTTTGTATTGCACGCAAAAAGGAAATGAATTACAATTTAAATATCGGAAAATTCCGATTTTAAAAACTGAATACTTCTTTATCAAGAGAGGCAGAGGGACCGGCCCTTTGAAGCCCAGCAACCTCAGTTTATACAAACTGAATAGGTGCTAATTCCTGCAAAATGCAATGCATTTTGGAAGATAAAACTCAACTAGCATGTAAAGCTCATCTTTCTTGATACTGAAGGATGAGCTTTTTATTATTTGAAAAACATATATTGGAGGTATGTAAAATGAAAGTAATTGATTTATCACAAACATTTGAAAATAATATGTCTCAATTTCCTGGAACACCTAAAATACAACTAGAAGCTGTTACAAGTGTTGAAGAATCAGGATATCAAGTTACAGATTTTCATTCTGTCGTTCATGTTGGCACGCATTGTGATGCTCCTGCGCATTTTATTTCAGGCGCAACGACCATCGATCAATTACCGCTGGATCAATTTGTAGGTGAAGCTGTTCTTATAGATGTAACACATATTCAAGAGCGAAAATTACCTAAGACAGTATTGCATAATACTGACATAAAAGAAGGTGATATTGTTATTTTTCATTCTAATCTATCCACAAAATGGAATACAGAAGCTTATGAGAAGGAAGCATTTTATCTTTCTGAAGAATTAGCTAAAGAACTAGTGCGATTAAAAGTAAAATCTATCGGTTTAGATTTCATTTCTCCTGATGAAGTCACAACAGAAACATCACCGATTCATCACATATTACTAGGGAATGATATTTACTTAATTGAAAACTTAACAAATCTAGATGCTATCGAAGCAAAACGTTTCTTTTTCTCAGCAGCACCTTTAAAAATTAAAAATAGTGACGGTGCTTTCGCAAGAGCATTTGCTGTTATTTTTTAAACACAGCCTATAAAAAAAGCAAAGGCCACTACTGGTCTTTGCTTCTATATTTTCTATTTAAATTAAGAAAGAATTGTTCCACACGAGGACGCACCCAAGCTAAACAATCTATCTCTTTCTTCTTTGTGCAAGCTATCTCTTCTCCATCTACCATTTCAACAAGTTCTAGTTCTAACAGTTGCCTCGTGAATGCTAACATATTCACTTCTTCGGATGGATACTCTTCTTTTAATTTATCCTCAATTTCCCCCAATAAAAAACCGTCACGCATCATTGCCAATGCATCAATCCAAAGTGGCGGCATTTCATATTTTTCTCCTGTAATTGTATCTTTTACAATATAATTCTTTTGCTCTTTTCGAAATTGAATCGTGTGTAAACATACAGTCGAATTTAATGTTAATTCCATCATACCACCTCTTTCATAATATCTGCATAGAAAAAAGGATGCGTGTGCACCCCTTCTTATCTTTTCATAACACTACTGAACCGCTACATGAGCAATCAATCTCATGTCGATATTTTCCTCCATTATAAACGAAGTATTTTATAAAAAAAACCCTTCTTGAAACATTTTATAAAATGTTTATATTTACACAACAAGAACACTTTTCTGAAAAATCTTTTCTCCCAATACATTAAAAGGTCGGCAAAAAAATTTCTACTTTCGTTCCTACTCCTACACTACTTTGGATCGTGATACTCCCTTGATGTTCCTTAATAATTTTATATGTAATCATTAATCCAAGTCCTGTACCAGTCTCCTTTGTTGTGTAAAACGCCTTGCCGATTTTTTCTAACTTCTCATTCTCTATACCAAATCCTTGGTCTTCAACAGAAATACACAAATGTCCTTGCGTTTTTTGATATACACGGATATGAATTTCCCCACCCTCTGGCATTGATTCTATTCCATTTTTAATGATATTTAATAACACTTGTTTTAATTGCTTATCATCACCGTTTATAGCCGGTAAATTCCCATCTACTTGTAAATGACATTTAACTCTATATTGCGTTGCATAACTTTCCATTAGATGCACAACATATAGAAGGATGTCTCGTATATTACACCTTTCATAATTTGTTGGCTTTGGTTTTCCTAACAACATCAATTCACTAACAAATCCATTGACTCTTTCAATTTCTTGTAGCATAATGTCGTAGCTCATCGTATCAGTTGGATTTCTTTCTTTTTGCATTTGCGTAAACCCTTTTAACGCTGTTAGCGGATTTCGAATTTCATGGGCAATTGTTGTAGACATAGTCCCAATCACAGCTAAATTTTCCGTCTCTTTCATATTGTTCATCATTTCAACCACTGTTCTTACATAAGATTGAAATCGTTTTAATAAAGAATGTGAAATAATGAAATAGAATATACATAAAACAAGTGGAATTACCACTTTTAAATCTTGTAATAGCAATGTGAAAAATACGTACTTTCCAATTACACTAAAGGACACTAAATAAAAGTATTTTCTATTCACGAAAACTGGGGCAAATAAAATTAATAACATTTCTACCATACTACCATGTTCAAAAGGTCTATCCGTTCGCAAATAAATCATTAAATTATTCACAAGATTGATAAACATGTACCCAAATAAAAATAAATATTTTACAGAATATACATACCCTCTTTTTTGAAGATATATAGAAATAGGAAATAATGCTATTACAAATATAGGCACACCTATCCCAAGACTACCTTCTGGCCAACCTACCGCTGTTCCACTAATATTCATAGCAGGATATACAAAATAATATATAGCGTCATATAAAAAGAATATAATATAAAATAATAATATAAATACCTTTAAGGCTCTTCTTTCTTCATAAATCAAGCTCTTGTATTTATTCATATAAAAACTCCCCTTGATCGATACAAAAAACTTTCATTGTTATCTCCTTAAAGTATAAGTATGAAATTGCTTTCAGGGCAATATTTAACCTTATAATAATGAAAGGAAGGAGATCTCTCCTTCCTTTTGGTAACAACTTACATCCATCTTACCCTGTCATGTAACAATCCATCCGTAAAATTATTATGCCCTATTACAAAATCCTTCATATATAAATTTAAATACTCACCGTACTTACTTTCTGTATTTAATAACAACTCCTCAACGTAATAAGCACCTTGTTCAAATTGATCTAAAAGTAAACTGGACAAGCCCGCATAAATCCCGCACCCTACTTGAAAATACGTTGCATTCGTTTTATATTTACGAAAAACTTGGCTACTATTCATCACATTATACATATATGTCTCACTATTTTCATAAACGAGTAACACACCGACCAAGTCCTCTCCAGCAACCTCTTCTTCCGCTGGATTAAACACTTTACGATTCCAGTTCCATAAATCTTCTACTTGATCTAAGTTCTGTCTAATTATATTTGTTGTATACTCATTAATTCGGTAAAGAAAACCAACTTCCATATTAAAGTTTTTCCCTAAAATTAATACTTCCTCATGTGGCATTAAACAACCATAGAATTCTTTTTCTCCTAACTTCACTTTATACTCTGAAGCATATACATCTTCATAAAAGTAAAGAGGACGATGATGACTCATATACATCGGATAACTCCAGATTGCTTCATCTAAAAATCGCTCTACTGCCCATGAAGCATAAAGTGTATGTGGCTTTATAAGTGCTGTATCATTCAAAAACGATGTGTCATGTTCTACAATATAACATGCTCTTGGCCTTTCATTTGGTCGTTCCTTCATAAGCTCAACAACCATCCATTGAACAACACCTGGATTCATACCTGAACCTATAATCGCTTTTGTATTTGTAAATTTCTCTTTCTCCTTCTCAAACCTTGTATATCTTTCCGTAAGCTGAAAGCCGATTAAGCTATCGTCCTGATCTACTGCCTCATTTTCCAAGGCTGAGTTAATATAACAAATTCCTAGTTCATTACAGCAGCTTAATACTCTAATTGTATCTGCCCCTGAAACATCAATCACAACACTCGTTCTTTTTTCTTTTAAATGTTGTTTAAATTCCACTACATTTTGAAGGTTTATTTCATATAAATATAATTGACTTTTCAAATTCGAAAACAACTCATCATAATAAGTCCTATCTTTTTGTTTTATATCCACCAAATGAAATTTGGCATTCTTTAATACTTCATAAATTGGATCTTTTTCATTTGCTATCGCTTGATTTAAAATTGCTAAAACTGCTTTTGCTGCTCCACCAGCACTACCAAGCAATGTAATTGATAACGAATTCGGAAACTGCTCCACAAACAAAACCCCTTTAATAAATTAGTTGAGCAGCTCCTCCTCAAAAAATAAATTGAATACATAAAAAGATAGCTCATACACAATTTTTATAAGTTAGTGTAAAGTTACCTTTTAAAAAATCACACTATACTATGTTTATATTCAATTCATTTTTCCCCTCATCTTCAAATTAAACTAAAACAAATAGGCTCGACCTTTTCTTCTGCATATAAAAGAAAAAGTCAGCCCTTCCAACTAATCTACGGACAATGGACGGATTTTACATGTTGAATATTCACATACATTTTTGCATCACGTGCTTTTGATATTTCAATATGACCTTCATCAATTTTCGCCATTTTTCCAATTTTATTGGACTCCTCACCTAAATCAAACACCATAATTTTCCCAGTCATTTTAATAAGCTGTTCTTCAAATGTTCTAGCTAATGTAATATTTAACGGATTTACGGGGAGTTCATTTTTATTGAGGGCATACGGTACTTGGTTTTCTTTATACGGAATTAACCATTTTAAATGCTTTAAAGATATATATACCGTTTTATAAACCGGACTATAAAAAACAATATAGTCGTTCATCACACTTGTAACATAACCATGTATTGGAGCATTTCCTGCTACATAAACTTCTGTAAAAATCCCTTTAGAAGTACTTAATACTTTTCTCAAAGAAATTGAAGGGGATTCCCTCTTAATTACAGAATCAACATCTGGTTTTAGTATGTCTTCGTCATGTGGTCTTAAAAATTTATAGTATTGTACATGATATAAAGATATATATACATAGTCTTGTCCATTGTAAAGAACAATAATGTCATTTCCTACGTCTATTAATATACCTTTAAACCTTTTTTCACCGATTAATTTAACATATATATTTTCCCCAATACTTTTGTTTAACTCATTCATCTATATCCTCCTTCCTATGAATTTCAGCTTTCCTATCTTCCGTTTCAAAAAAATAATCAGGGCAATGTTCTGTCTTAATAGTAAGTAATTCCTTTTCATACTATCGAAATAAGAAATTGTTCTTCTCTTTCCCTCATAATGCCCCTCTTATTTATTAAACATTATTCATCTTCATTCTTTTTACATTTCACTACTTGACTCACACTCTTAATATGATAATTAATGATATAAATAACTTCATCACCGTTTACTAGCGTAATACATTCTTCATGCACTTCACTTAGTAGGCCTTCTACACACTCTGGGCCGCCACGGTTAATCTTTACCCACTTATACTTCAAGTCACGTAATACATCGACGAAAGTATCATCATCAGAGCAGAAACATGAAACATAGCCATCGCCACATTTACTTTCTTTCACTTTCTTAACTAGACTCTTCACATGTTTCAATTGGTAATATACTAATTCACCAAGAGGAAGTTGTAATGTAAGGTAATCTCTTCCTAACGATACAAGTACCCCCACTCGACTCTCTGGTCCACGAAGATTTACTTTTACAGTCTCACCGACTAAGCCTTTAATTTGTTCACAGCATAATATACTTTCCAAATTTGTATCCTCCTTTCTTATTATCTTCCTCTTCTTGACTGTCTTTGTGCGCGAGCTCGACCTGAATCATTACTTTCACTTTCGCTTTCACTTTCGCTTTCTTCGCTCTCTCTACAAGGTACTGTTACACTCTTAATATGAGATACTGCAACTAATATAACTTCTTCTTTTACAATTAGTGTCACAAATTCACAAGAAACATCTTGTAAAATACCTTCAACTTTCTCTGGGCCACCACGATTAATTTTCACCCAGCAATATTTGAAGCTTTGAAGTAACTTTTCAAAGTCATCTTCACATTCACATTCCAACCATCTGCAATCATCTGCTTTACAATCTTTCACATTTTTTGTAATACTTTTCAGATGACGAATCTGATAGTAATAGAGCTCTCCTTTTTCATTCTTTAATACAAAGTAATCCGAACATACAGCGACTATTGTCCCTTTTTGAGATTCTGGACCACCCCTGTTTACTCTCACAAAAGATCCAATTAAGTCTTTCAGAAAATCACAATGAAATAAACTCACGAGAAAACCCCTTCCATTAATTTATAAGCTTTTGCACTGATAGTATATGTATCTGTACAGGTTACGTTCTCTATGTTTGTCCTAGCTAGAAAAAAATATGCTTTTAACATGGTAGACTACTACCTATCAAAATTTGAAGAAAGGCTAAGAACTCCTTATGTTTTTGATATCTTCAAACAAAAAATCCCTTATGAATATACATTTCTGCATATCTTCATAAGGGATTTTCCATAGTTTAATCTTCGTCTTTAACATCCATATCTTCTGGAATTGGTTCGTTCAATATTTCTTCCACTAATTGCTTATATTTCTCCATTTGTTCTAAATGTGTATTAAATTGTTCTTTATTTACTAAATATTGCTCTCCATCGAATAGCGCACGAATTTTCTTTTGCTGAATTAACTCTTCAATATACGATTTTGGTAAATTCAAATACTCCGCAGTCTCTTCTACTGTTATATACAATGCGTTCATTCCTTTATTATTTTTTCATCTATACTGTATCTTACTTTACTTTATTTTTGTAAACAAATAAAAAAGATTTTGTAAATGCAGTTCAAAAAGCAGGTAGATGCATTCCATATATTGTATAGTATTATATAGTAAGAATTTTTTAAATATAGAATGGTATTACCCATTTACACAAAGGAGAGTTAACATATGGCTACTCGTCACATCATTACAATGTTAGAAAAAACACTACAAGTTGAAACAGAAAACACAATTTCTCATTTGAATGTATCTTTATCTGATCGTTTTCTTTCTCAAAGCACAGCAATACATGAAAACAATTGTTATCATACAATTGGTGAATGGTACAAAAATCATTTCTTATTCCAACAAGATGATTTCCTTTGGGCTAAATATGCTTTCTATGACGCATATTGTGAAGCCATCAAAAAACAAGGCCATCTTACAAAACGCGTCCGTCAAATATTAGAATCATTGGCTCGAAAACACGGAAAACAGTATATTGCTTCTATACTAAATATGCCATTTCCTAATGAACGCGCTAAAGGGACAGCGTAATTTAGCCATGTTCTGCGTAAGCAAAACATATCTAAATTGTTTTCTAGGATGCTTTACCAATAAAATGTTCATATCATATGAACTGATGAAACCGGTGTCATTATAATGATTGAAAATATAGTAAACAGGAAAACCCCCACGTACATCTCTCATCCATTTGAATAGAGAAGTATGTGGGGGTATACTTGTTCCTTATTATTTTATCATCTGCTTAATCAGTTCGCGATTTCTCTTCTTAAATACTTCATTATGAGAAGAAACCATTCCGTACTCACTTGCATCTGGTTGGATAAATTGCTTTGCTTTATTCACAGCATTTCCAGCATCTTGGAATGCACCTGCAATTAAGTGTAGTTTCCCTTCGTGCTTTAAAATATCTCCAGCAGCATATAATCCATCTACTGAAGACTCACTATTTGCATTACCTGCAATATAATAATTATCTATAATTGCAACGTCTAACTCACTATTTTCTAATAATGTAATGTCGCGTTCATATCCATGATTAATAATAACTTCATCAATAGGTAAATGAGAAACCTCACCTGTTTCATGATTTGTTAATTCTACATATTCGATCGCTTCATGATTATCACCGGCAATTAATTTTGTAATCGATGTATTAAAGAAACACTCCGCTGAGCTGTTCATAAGTTGTTTTACTTGTGCTTCATGACCAGATAATTCTTCTTTTCTATAAGTTACATACACTTTTTTCGCAATTGGTTCCAATTCATTTGCCCAATCAACAGCAGAATTGCCTCCACCGGAAATAATAACTGTTTTACCTTTAAAACGCTTTAAAGATTTAACTGTATAATTTAAATTCGATACTTCAAATCGCTCAGCACCTTCAATAGATAACTTTTGCGGTTTCAATATACCACTTCCTGTTGCGACAATAACTGTTTTTGAAAAGTGTTCTTCGCCAGTACTTGTTTTTAATGTAAAAGTACCATCTTGATTACGAATAATCGATTCTACTTTTGTATCTAATACAACTTCCGGCTTAAATGTTAACCCTTGCTGTACAAGTTGTTCAATTAACTTATCACCTGTAACTGGCAATAGTCCTCCTACATCCCAAATCATTTTTTCCGGATACACATGTATTTTTCCACCTAAATGTGGTTGAAATTCTATTATTTTCGTTCTCATTTCTCTGAGTCCACTATAAAAAGCTGAATAAAGCCCTGCAGGTCCTCCGCCTATCACGGTTACATCAAACAATTCTTCTCGATTCATTCGTGCTCACTCCTCAGCTATTAATCGTTGATTATCATTCTCAATAAAATATAACCTGTTTCCGCAAAATTTACAATCAAAATTACTATTGACAATACACCTATATAAAATTATATTATTTAAAGAATCAATAGTGATAATCATTATCATTTTGTTAATAATTAGCAAATTTGAGATTACATCTTCTTTCATTAATATGGTTATTACTATATTATAAAATCTCATATTCAAGATTTTTAATAAATTTTTTTGCATTACCACTACTATTTCAAAAAGATTGCAGTTAAACAAATTATTGTATACACATATCATCTATGTTAAAGGAGAAAGACGATGAAAAAGTTATTTATTTCACTAACAGTCCTTTTCGTTCTTGTTATGAGCGCTTGTAGCAATAGCTCTACAGACAAAAAGAACGATGCAAAAGGTAGCAAATCAGAAACAATTACATACCAATCTGAAGATGGTAAAAAAGTAGAAGTTCCTGCAAATCCAAAACGCGTTGTTGTATTATCATCATTCGCTGGTAACGTAATGTCATTAGGTGTAAATCTTGTTGGGGTAGATTCATGGTCTAAACAAAACCCACGTTTTGATAGCAAACTTAAAGATGTTGCTGAAGTATCTGATGAAAATGTTGAAAAAATCGCTGAACTAAATCCAGATTTAATCATCGGTTTATCAAATGTTAAAAATGTCGATAAGTTAAAGAAAATCGCGCCTACTGTAACATACACTTACGGAAAAGTTGATTACTTAACACAGCATTTAGAAATCGGTAAGTTATTAAATAAAGAAAAAGAAGCAAAAACTTGGGTTGATGACTTCAAGAAACGTGCACAAGAAGCTGGTAAAGAAATTAAAGCAAAAATCGGTGAAGATGCAACAGTTTCTGTTGTAGAAAACTTCAACAAACAGCTTTATGTATACGGCGAGAACTGGGGCCGTGGAACAGAAATCCTGTACCAAGAAATGAAATTAAAAATGCCTGAAAAAGTAAAAGAGAAAGCATTAAAAGAAGGTTACTACGCATTATCTACTGAGGTATTACCTGAATTTGCTGGTGATTACTTAATCGTAAGTAAAAACAAAGATACTGATAACTCATTCCAAGAGACAGAATCATATAAAAACATCCCAGCAGTAAAAAATAATCGCGTATATGAAGCAAACATGATGGAATTCTATTTCAATGATCCACTTACATTAGATTTCCAACTAGACTTCTTCAAGAAGAGCTTTCTTGGTAAATAATACAAACATGAGGAATTCTTAATTTAAGAATTCCTCTTCCTTTATTCTATGAACAGAAAAGATGTGAAACGAATGACAAAAGATCATGACAATCCACGTTCTATAGCTTTTACATACAAACTAATTTTAAGCTTAATTTCATTCTTTCTTATTTTTATGGTTGCAATGGTATTAGGTGCTGCAGATACTTCGATAAAAGATGTATGGTTAGCACTCACTTCCTCCGCTAAAGGAGACAAAATATCTATTATTCGAGAAATACGTTTACCACGTGAAGTTGCTGCTATTTTTGTAGGAGCTGGATTAGCCGTTTCTGGGGCAATTATGCAAGGATTAACACGAAATCCACTTGCGGACCCTGGATTATTAGGGCTATCTGGTGGAGCAAATGCTGCGCTTGCACTGACACTTGCTTTCAACCCTTCCATCAGCTATCTTTACTTAACATTAGCTTGCTTTATCGGTGCTGCAATTGGCGCAATTATGGTATTTGGAATTGGTATGGTGAAAAAAGGCGGCCTTTCTCCTCTTCGAATTGTATTAGCGGGCGCTGCAGTTTCAGCATTTCTACTCGCAATTTCAGAAGGAATCGGCATTTACTTTAAAATTTCACAAGATGTATCACTTTGGACTGCTGGGGGCGTAATTGGAACAACTTGGAGCCAATTAAAAATTATTATTCCAGTCATTTCAATTAGTATCTTTATCGCTATCTTACTAGCAAAAAAATTGACAGTTCTTAGTTTCAGTGAAGAAGTGGCTATTGGACTAGGTCAAAAAATTATTGTTATTAAAACTATTTTATTTATCATTATCATCTTACTTGCAGGTGCATCTGTAGCGCTTGTTGGAAATATGGCATTTATCGGCTTAATGGTACCTCACATGGTACGCCCAATTGTCGGTCCAGATTACCGATTTGTTATACCGATGTCAGCAATTGCTGGAGCTTCCTTTATGCTACTTGCAGATACAATCGGACGTACTATTAACGCTCCATACGAAACACCAGTTGCGGCAATTGTTGCGATTGTAGGGTTACCATTCTTCCTATTCATTGTACGTAAAGGAGGAAAAACATTCTCATGATGCAATCTATTTTAAGAAAACAGCGTCTCATTATACTCGCTTTACTTATAGTAATCATCACAACCATTGTAGTTGGAATGGGACTTGGTTCAGCATCTTTATCTTATGATCGACTACTCCCAACATTAATGGGGCAAGGGACTTTTAAAGAGGAGTTTGTTTTATACTCTTTAAGACTACCTAGAATTGTCATTACATTATTAGCTGGTATGGCTCTCGCTTTATCAGGGGCTATTCTGCAAGGAATTACCCGAAATGATTTAGCTGAACCTGGTATTCTTGGTATTAACTCTGGGGCTGGTGTTGCTGTTGCTATTTTCTTTTTATACTTTCCAATAGACGTAGGTTCATTTCTTTACTTACTACCTGTCGTTGGATTTATTGGGGCATTTCTGACAGCTGTTCTAATTTACGTGTTTTCATATAGTAAATCAACTGGACTTCAACCAATACGATTAACATTAACTGGTATCGGTTTTGCATTTGCACTATCTGGAGCGATGATTGTCCTTATTTCATCCGCTGATCGTATGAAAGTGGACTTTATCTCAAAATGGATTGCCGGAAATATTTGGGGAGATGACTGGATTTTCGTTTTAGCAATGCTCCCATGGTTAATCGTATTCATTCCGTTTGTTTTCTATAAAGCAAATCGATTAAACATTTTAGCATTAAACGAACCAGTCGCAATTGGCGTTGGAATTGAAATTGAAAAAGAACGCAGGTACTTATTAGTTGCAGCCGTTGCACTTGCAGCCGCAGCTGTTTCCGTAACAGGAGGAATTAGCTTTATCGGATTAATGGCACCTCATATCGCGAAATCTTTAGTAGGTCCAAGACATCAAATCTTCATGCCTATCGCCCTTTTAATCGGCGGATGGCTATTATTATTAGCAGATACAATCGGACGAAATATCGTTGATCCTAATGGCATTCCAGCAGGTATTGTCGTTGCTTTAATTGGGGCTCCTTACTTTATGTATTTGTTGCTTAAAAAAGCTTAAAAAACACCCTCAAGATTTCTTGAGGGTGTTTTTGTTTCATTCTACTGCTGCCCATACCCTTCAAACTTCTTCGCCAAATTCTCCATCTCATCTTCTGGCAATAGCTTTGGTTCCCCAATGCTTTTCGTTTGATAATAAATTTGAGCACAAAACTCAATCTCTTCTGCAACAGTAAACGCCATTTTTATATTATTTGCACCAGCAATTAAACCGTGATTTGCAAGTAAAACAGCACGGCGATCAATCATGCCTTCAAAAGCAGCCTCCGCTAATTGCTTCGTACCAAATGTTTCATACGGTGCACAGCGCACATTCGGTCCTGCGAAAGCAATTAAATACGATACAGCAGGAAGCTCCCATCCTAATGATGCAATCGTCTTCGCGTAAGGAGAGTGTGTATGCACAAGCGCATTTATATCTTCACGCTTCCTATAGTAAATAAGGTGCATATCTAATTCACTTGATGGTTTTCTCTCTCCTTCTACTACTTCACCATCTAGGTTTAATATAACTACATCTTCAGGCTTTGTTTCATAATACTCTAAACCACTTGGGCTAATCGCAACAAGACCTTGTTCACGATTAAAGATACTAATATTACCGCCCGTTCCCTTTGTTAAACCACTAGAAATCATTTTCTTTCCATACGCTACAATTTCTTCTCTTTCTTTTTGTAATAACATATACATCCCCCTAAGTATGAAGCTTATGATGACTGACTTTTACATTTATCTACTTATTGAAATAGCTTTTTTAAATTCTCCGTAAACGGTGCCTTTACAATCCCTTTTTCTGTAATAATCGCTGTTACATTTTCATGTGGAGTAACATCAAATGCTGGATTATATACTTTACTTTCTTTCGGAGCAGAATATTGTCCGAAGCGATTAATCACTTCAGAAGCATCTCTTTCTTCAATCGGAATTTCTTTTCCTGTCGATGTCTTTAAATCAATTGTCGGTGTTGGCGCTGCTACATAAAACGGAATGTTGTAGTACTTAGCTAAAATAGATACGCCTAATGTGCCAATTTTATTTGCTACATCACCATTTGCTGCCACACGATCACATCCAACAATTACCGCATCAATCTTCCCTTGTGACATGACCATAGCTGCCATATTATCTGTAATAACAGTAACGTCAATGCCTGCTCGCTGCAGTTCTAATGCTGTTAACGTTGAACCTTGTAATCTAGGGCGTGTTTCATCAGAATAGATTTTTAAGTCCCATCCTTTTTCTTTCGCTAAGTACATGGGAGCTGTCGCGGTACCATACTTAGTTGTCGCTAACGCACCAGCATTACAATGTGTTAATACTCCCATTCCATCATGGAATAATGTTAATGCATGTTCTCCAATTTGACGGTTAATTTCTTCATCTTCTCTATGAATCTCTTTTGCCTCTTCTAGTAATCTATTTTTCAGCTGTGAGATTGATAAATGAATATTATCTGTCGCTACACTTTCCATTCTTTCAAGTGCCCAAAATAAATTTACGGCAGTCGGTCTTGATGTCGCCAAGTATGTACATACCTTTCTTACTTCATCCATAAATCCCTCTTCCGTACTTTCAGCAAATTCCTTTATCCCTAAATACACTCCATAAGCAGCTGAAACACCAATCGCGGGTGCACCTCGTACTTTCATTACTTGAATCGCATCCCACACACTTTCAGCTGTTTTAAAAGATTCATAGACAATTTCATTTGGTAATAACGTTTGATCTAACAAAACTAAAGCATCATCTTTCCACTGAATTGGTATTAATTGCTCTTCCATCATATTCTCCCCTTACTTCGCGTAGTGCATTGACTGTTCTTTTAACGTTTCTACAAAACTTGTGCCCGTTCTATATTGATTCGCTCGTAAAATAAAACCCTTCGCTACTTGAAGACAAATTCGCTCCGCTCTAGCACGTGCTTCCTCATTCCCAATACAAGTAATATCTTTTACTTTCGCTAATCCAACAATACGGCGAATTAATTCCAGACCTGTCACTGCAGCTGTATCCTCTAATACAGATTGCAAATAGACTTCGCTAAAGCCTTCTTCCTTCGCCATAATCTCGGTCACATGAATATCCCAAGCACCTAAAAACTTCTGCTTAAATAAATCAATTACCTCTACCATCGTAGTTTGTAACCAATCCATATACGTATCTTTCTCAGCTCCAGGTGACATCGTTGCATCTGCATTCACCCAAGCAAACATTAAATTCGCCATTACATTCCCAACGTCATATCCCATAGGTCCATAAAAAGCAAACTCAGGATCAATAACCTTTGTAGAATCATCTCTTACAAAAACAGAACCAGTATGTAAATCACCATGAAGTAATGCCTGTGCATTCGTCATAAAAGAAAATTTACGTTTCGCTACTTCCATACGAAGCTCTTTATCACTATAAATATGTTCCCTAATCCATCCCTCATTTAACGGAAATAACTCATTACGCTTATTATGATTTGTAAATGGTTCTGAATATACGAGGTCCTCTGTAATCTCACATAATTCAGGATTTATATAATTCTTCACAAGTTTCTTCTTCTCTTTATGATTCATTACAACATCCGATGTTAACAAAAGTGTATTTACCATAAAAGTAGTTAAATCATCCGCAAGCCTCGGAAATATTTGATGATTTATAAGTGCTGTACGTAATATTGTGTGATCCGATAAATCTTCCATTACGCAACAATTCATCACACTATCAAATAAATACACCTTAGGAACAAGTCCAGGTGCTAACTCATCCTCTAACTGCAAAACATCTGATTCTATACGAATACGATTCGTCGACAACTTAAACTCATCTGAAATGCGAGCTGTATCCCCAGCTTGCTTTACGATGACAGACATGTTCTCTTTTTCATCCCAAACGCGGAACACATAATTTAAATTGCCATCACCTATTTCTTTACACTGTAACCCCTTTGCATGTTCAAACTTAGATAATTTCTCTTTCACATATGCAATCACATCTTTAGCTTCCATTAAAAAATACTTTGTGAACTTAGACATGGTTTCCCCTCCACACCAATTGTAAGCGTTTTCTAAAAGCTATAAAAAATAATAGGTTGAATTTTTTCATCCTATAAATATGTATTCTTCTTTTTGAAAGGTATATCTAGGTTTTATTATATCTCGTTAGCACTTTGAGTCAATATTTCTAACTATCATCGTAATATACTTCCTAATTATATATTTGAGATGACAAAAATTGTTCAAAAAGATTTCGATTCATTTTATTTTATTTATCGCACAATTCTTTGTAAAATAGAAATAAGCAGTTCCTTTTCAAATACATAACTTCTAAGAAATATTTCCTTCCTAAGAAATTAAACTTACACACTATCTCTAACATACACACTAAACTTTCAACTACTCATCTAAAATTTATAGACTTAAAATTACCTTTCCATTCCCTGTTAGTCTTAATTGAGAATAAATATTAATTAAATTGGTATAAAGTTGGTTTATTCTCTTGACAAAATAACCACTTCTATATGATAATTAATATCGAATTAGAATTATTATAGTTAATTAAAAAATATATTTTATGAGCACACTATTTTTTGATGCTCAAAACCAACATTTAGGAGGAATTTTAACATGTTATTAATCGGCACAGAAGTAAAACCGTTTAAAGCTAATGCTTACCATAATGGAGAATTTATCCAAGTTACTGACGAAAGTTTAAAAGGAAAATGGAGTGTAGTTTGTTTCTACCCAGCTGACTTCACATTCGTTTGCCCAACTGAACTTGAAGACTTACAAAACCAATACGCAACTCTAAAAGACTTAGGCGTTGAAGTATACTCTGTATCTACAGACACTCACTTCACTCACAAAGCATGGCATGATAGCTCAGAAACTATCGGCAAAATCGAGTACATCATGATTGGTGACCCAACTCGCACAATCACTACAAACTTCAACGTTTTAATGGAAGAAGAAGGTCTTGCTGCTCGTGGTACATTCATCATCGATCCAGACGGCGTTATCCAATCTATGGAAATCAATGCTGACGGTATCGGCCGTGACGCAAGCATTCTTGTTAACAAAATTAAAGCTGCTCAATACGTACGTAACAACCCAGGTGAAGTTTGCCCAGCTAAATGGCAAGAGGGTTCTGCAACACTTAAACCAAGCCTTGACCTTGTAGGCAAAATCTAAGGAGTTCGATCAAAATGATACTAGATGCAGATATAAAAACACAACTATCCCAATACCTTCAATTAATGGAGAACGATATTTTACTTAAAGTAAGCGCAGGAGACGATAACGTATCTAAAGATATGTTAGCTCTAGTAGACGAATTAGCTACTATGTCATCTAAGATTACAGTAGAAAAAGTTGAATTAGAGAGAACACCAAGCTTTAGCGTAAACCGCCCTGGTGAAAACACTGGTGTCGTATTCGCTGGTATTCCATTAGGACACGAATTTACATCATTAGTGTTAGCTTTACTACAAGTAAGTGGACGCGCTCCAAAAGTTGAACAAAAATTAATCGATCAAATTAAAAACATTCAAGGCGAATATCATTTTGAATCTTATATCAGCCTAAGTTGTCATAACTGTCCTGATGTTGTACAAGCTCTTAACGTAATGAGCGTTCTTAACCCTGGTATTACACATACTATGATTGATGGCGCTGCATTCAAAGAGGAAGTAGAAAGCAAAGACATTATGGCAGTACCAACTGTTTACCTAAACGGCGAATCTTTCGGAAGCGGTCGTATGACACTTGAAGAAATTTTAGCTAAAATGGGTAACGGTCCAGATGCATCAGAGCTTTCTGATAAAGATCCATACGATGTTCTTGTTGTTGGTGGCGGCCCTGCTGGTGCAAGTGCAGCAATTTACGCAGCACGTAAAGGCATCCGCACTGGTATCGTTGCTGAGCGCTTCGGTGGTCAAGTAATGGATACTATGGGCATTGAGAACTTCATCAGCGTGAAAAAGACTGAAGGTCCTAAGCTAGTAGCAAGCCTTGAAGAGCACGTAAAAGAATACGACATCGATGTAATGAATCTACAACGTGCGAAACGTTTAGAGAAAAAAGAACTTATTGAAGTGGAACTTGAAAACGGCGCTATTCTGAAAAGTAAGAGCGTAATCGTTTCTACAGGTGCTCGCTGGCGTAATGTTGGCGTACCAGGTGAAGCTGAGTTCAAAAATAAAGGTGTAGCATATTGCCCACACTGTGACGGTCCATTATTCACTGGAAAAGACGTAGCAGTTATCGGCGGAGGTAACTCTGGTATTGAAGCAGCTATCGACTTAGCAGGTATCGTTAAGCACGTAACTGTTCTTGAATTCATGCCAGAATTAAAAGCTGATGCTGTATTACAAGAGCGTCTTAACAGCTTACCAAACGTAACTGTTCTGAAAAACGTTCAAACGAAAGAAATCACTGGTACTGATAAAGTAAACGGTATTTCTTACATCGATCGTGAAACTGAAGAAGTTCATCACGTTGAATTACAAGGTGTATTCGTACAAATCGGTCTTGTACCAAACACAGACTGGTTAGGCGAAACAGTTGAACGCGTTCGCGGTGAAATCGTAACAGACAAGCACGGCGCTACAAACGTACCAGGAGTGTTTGCTGCAGGTGACTGTACAAATAATCCGTACAAACAAATCATCATCTCTATGGGTTCAGGTGCAAACGCAGCTTTAGGTGCATTTGATTACTTAATCCGTAACTAATAAAAAAGACGCGCTACCTATTGGTAGCGCGTCTTTTTTATTATATTTCATGTAAATAGTTATCAAGTTCCTTCCAACTCATTACTGTATAAGGTGTACCTACATTCAATACTACTTTTACATTTTCTGCTACTATTTGCATTCTCTTAGTTGGATTATCTCTTTTTCCTGAAGGATAAATAGCAAGTTTCATCATTTCTTGCTTTCCATCTTCATAAATCCTTTTCTTTAAACCAAATTGGTTAATTTGTTCCTTTGAAGGAACTTCTTTGCCTTCCCAGTCACATATTTCAAATAGAGGATACCTATCTCCGTGCCATTCCTCAATAATCTCAATGACTTTAAGAATAATACAACTCCCTGATACTAATTCATAACTAACAGCATCACCTGCTTTTAAAGAAGTATTAGCTATAAATCTTTTCGGCACTTTTTTAGCTTCTGGCTGCCGAGAATGTAACTGCTCTCTTAGTTTATTTAAAACTACTTCACGTTTCTTCTGTAATTTAGGTTCTTCTTCCCAACGGGCTAAATCTGCACCACTTTCTATTATTTGCAATGCCTCCTGCTTAACATTCTCTTGAAGTCTCCCTAACCTCCATTGTATGGAAGCAAATACTAACCAAAAAACAATAGTCTCTTCATTATCTAATTCATTCTTGTATTCCTCAATTACAATCCTACTTGCGTCCTCATTTGAATATTCATTTGCTAACAAATCCTTATACAGTAACTTAATATCTTCAGCAATATCGTCTGATAATATTGCTACTCCCCAAGCCCCCATACATTAACACTCCAATCTATAAACTAAAAACCTCTCATTCCCATTCTTCTCATAAGCACCTGGCAATCTAACTTCTTTCTTCAGCTCAAACGCAGTCTGATTTTCTAAGAAGAAAATATAGTCCTCAGAAGGATAATATAAAATAATATCCACTTCTCTCCCCGTTTCTTCTACTGAAAGCAAAATGTTATTTACTACATTCATAAACACTTGTATAGAAAATGGATTAAAGAAATAAAACCTATTATCATGTGGATCAATCTCATATTCCTGCGCTAAACAACATTGGAATTGAATTTTCCCCTTACTGTTTCGTGCCTTTCGTGCATAACGATCTCGATTATCCATCGCTTCTTTATAAAACTCTTCATTCATTTCAATTCCAACTGCTGAAGCACCACATTTATGATGCATATAAAAGTTTAATCGCCCTTTTCCGCACCCAAAGTCTACAATTCGGTCGCTACTTCGTATTTCATATTGATTCAATAACTCATCTAACCCGCTATACGGTGTCGGTTCATAGCGATGATAATGCATAGACTTGTTAAACCCTTTTTGCTCACCGACTGTTTTTATATGTAAAACTGCATCGTAATATTGTTCGTTCATTCGTTTTCTCCTATTAAAAAATGGTACTTATTATTATACACCATGTACTGGAGGCTCATTTTTCATCAAATTAATAGGTACGTGAAATTATATTAACGATTTTCTTAATATATCTATCGTAACTTCAAATATATCAACGATTTTCTCAATATATCTATCATAACTTCAAATATATCAACGATTTTCTTAATATATCTATCGTAACTTCAAATATATCAACGATTTTCTCAATATATCTATCATAACTCAAAATATATCAACGTTTTTTCAAATATATCGATTTGCCGACAATTCACGACAAAAAAACAGGAGCTCTCTAGCCCCTGTCTTCTAACACTTTCAATACAGTTTGTTTCAATATTTCTACCCCATCCATAATACAACTATGATCAAACCTCATATACGGATGGTGTAATCCAGGTTGTAGGTCTGCTCCTAGTCCAAGCATGACAGCTTTTAAATGTGGTCTTTTCACTGTATAGTAATGGAAATCATCGCTTCCTGTCGTATAGAGAGGCCCTGTGCATCTCTCTTCCCCATACACTTCGAGAATACCTTTACGCATAAAGCGCTCTGCTTCTTCGGAAACCTCTGCTCCTGGTGCAAGATCCATCCATTCGTATGAAGTTTTTGATCCCATCGATGCAGCTGATTCTATTACATGCTCAATCTTTTTCTTTAATTCTTCTAATAGTATATTACTCTCTGCTCTTACATCTAAACTGAAATGACCATTTCCCGGAATAATATTTAAATTATCACCACCCGCTTGGCATCTCGTCATTTTTACTGAATAAGAACTTTGCGGTGGCAGCCAAATATTTTTCAAACCGATATTAATCATGGAAATGACATCAATTGCATTCACACCTTGATGTGGTCTTGCCCCGTGTGCATCCTCCCCATGAATCATACCCTCTAAAAATCCTGCTGCTCCATGACGAATAGATGGGGCTGCTTGTTTCAAAGATAGTTCTTCAATTGGTCTTAGATGGACGCCAAATAAGAAATCAGCATCATCTACAGCACCTTTCTCCACCATCTTCAAAGCACCATTCCCCTTCTCTTCTGCTGGCTGAAAAATAAATCTAACCGTACCACTTTTCCATCTCATATTTTTCAATTGTAAAATAAGTCCCATTACAATGGTCATATGAGCATCATGGCCACATGAATGGTTCGCTTTAAATTCTCCATTTACTTCTTGCCAAAGTGCATCCATATCAGCACGAATCGCAATAACTGGATTCCCGCCTCCAATCTCAGCAATTACACCTGGACAATCATCAAATGTTCTATATGAAATTCCTTCTTCTTTTAAAAAGTCAGTAATATACGCTGTCGTTTCATATTCTTTCCAACTTACTTCAGGGTTTTCGTGTAAATGCTGAAAAATCTCCGTTAAGCGCTCTTGTAGTTCTAATGTTTTCAACGTTCCAGTCTCCTTCCCACATTACAAACGATTCGGGTTAATTATACTTATGAAAAACAGATGTTTTTATGAACATATTGAATTTTAAGAAAAAAGTCAATTATTTATTTTTAAATACTTAAAAAGCTTACTCTGCACTTATATTACAAACTAAACAAACAACTAGAACATTCCTTATTTTCTGTTTTTTATGTTGACGCTTACATAAACTTTTAGTTATCATAACCTAATAAACGTCTATTTTACGACAATTCTAAAAATACAAACAAACATACGTAACAAGGAGGAACTTTATGAAAAAAGAAATACCTTTTGGAATAGCGATTATCCCTATTATCATTACCGTTGCAGTTATGATGGTTACAATTGTTGTATTAAAACAAACCCCTCACGTTCCACTTATTATTGGTACAACCGTTGCTTCTATTGTCGCTTGGCGTTACGGTTACAAATGGAATGATCTTGAAGAAGCAATGTATAAAGGGATTCGTCTTGCATTACCCGCTATCGTCATTATTATTCTTGTTGGCTTAACAATTGGTGCTTGGATTGGCGGTGGAATCGTCGCAACGATGATTTATTACGGTTTAAAACTTTTAACTCCATCACTATTTTTAGTTTCCATTACCGTCATTTGTTCTATCGTAGCATTAGCAATTGGTAGCTCTTGGTCTACAATGGGCACAATTGGTGTTGCTGGAATGGGAATTGGCCTAAGTATGGGAATTCCAGCTCCAATGGTTGCTGGTGCCATTATTTCAGGCTCTTATTTTGGCGATAAAATGTCACCGCTTTCAGACACAACTAACTTAGCCGCAGGATTAACAAATACAGATTTATTCGCACACATTCGTCATATGTTATTTACTACAGTTCCAGGTTTAATTATTACTCTTATCGTCTACGCGGTCTTAGGAAGAAGCTTCGGCGCTAACAATATCGATGCGAAGAGCATCGATCAAACGTTACAAGTATTGCAACAAAACTTTGTTATCTCACCTTTCCTACTCATTATACCCGTAGTCGTTATGGTATTGGTCGCTAAAAAGGTCCCTGCTATACCAGCGATTCTCGTCGGTATTATTTTAGGATTTTTATCACAAGTCTTTATTCAAGGTGATTCTGTCTCAGCATCTGTCGGTGCACTCCAAGCTGGATTTGTTATAGACACTGGAAACAAGCTAGTAGACGAACTATTTAACCGCGGTGGCTTAGATTCGATGATGAATACAGTCTCGATGACAATTGTCGCTATGACTTTCGGAGGAGTATTAGAACATACAGGTATTCTTCGCTCAATTGTAAATCAAATTTTAAAGTTAGCGACATCAGCAAAAGGGCTTATCGCTTCTACTATCGCATCTTGTTTTGCAACAAACCTTACTTGCTCTGAACAATATATTTCAATTGTTGTCCCTTCAAGAATGTACGCAAATGCATACACGGAAAAAGGACTACATTCAAAAAACTTATCCAGAGCATTAGAAGATGGCGGAACATTAACTTCTGTCTTCGTTCCTTGGAATACGTGCGGTGTATTTATTCTCGCTACACTTGGCGTAGGTGCATTTGAATATGCCCCTTATGCTATTTTAAATTTCATCGTACCTATTATCTCAATCATTTATGGTATAACAGGCTTCACAATTGTAAAACTATCAGACATTGAAAAAGCAGAACTACTAAAGAAACAAAAAGCTCAACTAGAAGCTTAAAAATAGCGGTAAATTCAGTTCATATAGTGCGCGAGGTCGCCCTTGTTGATAGGGCATTTCCTCGCCGCAAATATGAGCATACCCGTAATCAACTAATTTCTTTAACAACCTTTCTGTCGATCTTCGAGTCACTTGTAAATACTCAGAAAGGTCAGCTGCTGTAAACTTCAATGACGGGTGCGATTGACTAAATTGAATGATTTTTGACAAGTTGGCCGGACTAAGCTTCGTTTCCTTCGCTATTTTCATTAGTTCCGGATTATCATTTTTCAAACTTTGTACTCTCTGTTCTTTCGGGAACGGACCAAACAAATCTTTATCACTTGTTAGTATATAAAAACAACGATCTATTGGATTGTTCTTTGCAAAACTTTGAGCAATTTTTGCATTTTGCTCCGCTTCTTTCACGGTTTTCCCATAACCAAATCCAATAGCTATCGTTCCTTCTACGCTCGCAAACAAGTTATCTATCGCATTTGTTTTAATAATTGATTCGATATCACCACGAGTTGTATACAAAATGCATGTCATTTCATCCACTTGTTTAAATGAACCACGTAGCTCTTTTGAAATGACATCTAGTTTTTCAAGCAAACTCGTTCGTAATTCTAAGGAAGAAATAATACAAGCACCAACAGTAGCTGAATAGCTTTTTGCTAACTCAGCTTTTATTTTTGCATCTTTTAGCCCATGTATAACGGATTGTGTTGGATCAATCATACGCTCTGAAGGAACACCTATTTTTTGAAGCTCGTCGTAAACAGCGTGAATACTAGTTAAAGCTAAATGAGCCTCTCCAGATTGATATTTAGCTACATGAAAATCGATAACTCTATTTATCTCATCCTTACTCCACAGCATATTTTCATAATCCAACACTTGCGGACTTTCTTTTATACCGATATCATGGAACACATTTGTAATAAACGAGCGGTCTACTAAATCGATGGAAATGTTATGTGGTTGAATACTTTGATGATACATGATAGAAAGAATTGAAGATGCGACAGTTGTCTCGTCTTGCTGTAAGTATGTACTTGGAATTTGTAATTGTTCTCTTATTTCTTTTGCCATATAATAAGGTAAAGCACCTGAGAAAAAGATGACATCACAAGGCTTTAAACACTTTAATAGTTCAGAAGATTCCGCCGGATGAAGGTAAATATATGGATCAATTTCTATTCCTTCTAATTTTTGAGCAATAGGAAAAAGGTTCTCCATAAACTCCTTTGAACCGACAACTGCAATTTTTATCATCATTTTCTCTAACTCCTTATCATTAATTAACGACTATTTAACGTCAACTATATCAAATGTATAAAACTATTGTAAACAGGAAGGGGTCTCTATTCAATGAAAATTACAGCTATTCATCTTTACGCAATTCGTTTACCGCTTCGCAATCCGTTTGTTATTAGTTATGGCTCTTATTCTGATATGCCCTCTATTATCGTCAAAATGGAAACAGATGAAGGTATTATCGGTTACGGTGAAGGCGTTGCTGATGATCACGTCACAGGTGAATCATGGGAAAGTACTTTCTATACTTTAAAACATACGCTAACCCCTGCTCTAATCGGGCAAAATCCAATGAATATCGAAAAAATACACGACATGATGGACAATACAATTTACGGTGTTCCAACAGCGAAAGCCGCAATTGATATTGCTTGTTTTGATATAATGGGCAAAAAACTAAATCAACCTGTATATCAATTAATTGGCGGGCGCTACCATGAAGAATTCCCTGTCACTCATGTTTTAAGTATTGCCGATCCAGAAAACATGGCTGAAGAAGCTGCTTCTATGATTCAAAAAGGTTACCAATCTTTCAAAATGAAAGTTGGTACAAATGTAAAAGAAGATGTGAAACGTATTGAAGCTGTACGAGAACGTGTAGGAAATGACATCGCTATTCGCGTTGATGTAAACCAAGGCTGGAAAAATAGCGCAAACACATTAACAGCACTACGTTCATTAGGACATTTAAACATTGACTGGATTGAACAACCTGTTATCGCGGACGATATTGATGCCATGGCTCATATTCGTTCTAAAACAGACCTCCCGCTTATGATTGATGAAGGATTAAAAAGTTCTCGTGAAATGCGCCAAATTATTAAATTAGAAGCTGCTGATAAAGTAAATATAAAACTAATGAAATGCGGCGGCATATATCCAGCTGTAAAGCTCGCTCATCAAGCAGAAATGGCAGGCATTGAATGCCAAGTGGGATCAATGGTCGAATCATCTGTTGCCTCTTCCGCAGGATTCCATGTCGCTTTCTCAAAAAAAATCATTACGAGCGTAGAGCTAACAGGGCCATTAAAATTCACAAAAGACATCGGAAACTTACATTACGACGTACCATTCATTCGCTTAAACGAAAAGCCCGGACTCGGCATTGAAATAAACGAAGATACATTACAAGAACTAACCGTCTTTCAAGACGTTGTACGCTAAAGGAGGACTATCATATGACGGTTCTATACGAAGGAACATTAAAACAAAATAACGAATCATTTCACGTTACATTACTATCACTAGAGCACATCGAACAAATTTTATCACTACAAAACATTGTAGTTGAAGCACTAGAAGATAAAAGTCGTTTACAACCACTCTCACAAGAAGAATTTCAATACATTCTAGAAGGAAACGGCATGATGATCGGTGCTTTTATCGAAAACGAACTCATCGCATTTCGCGCTCTACTCGTCCCTCCTATCGACGATGAACATTTAGGGCTTGATATTGGTCTATCAGAAAGTGAACTGCACCGCGTCATCTATCAAGAAATCTCAAACGTTCATCCGAACTGCCGAGGAAATGGTATGCAAAAAATATTAGCAAACGTCATCATGGACGAATTGCAAAAAGAAGATAGCAAATATGATTATGTATGCTGCACCGTTGCTCCTTTTAACATCCCGAGTTTGAAGGATAAGTTTGCGCAAGGGATGGCGATTGCTGCGCTAAAGGAGAAGTATGGTGGTAGTCTGCGGTATGTTTTTGTGAAGAAATTGCGCGGAGATAAAGAAAGCGATTGGACGGATATTCAAAGTATTCTAATGAGTGATGCTAGTGGACAGCAGGCTTTGCTTTCGGAGGGGTATCGTGGGTATGAGATGGAGAAAACAGCAGATACTTTCATTGTGAAGTTTGGGCGATAATCTATATACTCGAAAAGAGGAGATGTCTGCTGTGACCTCTTCTCTTTTCGATTTGTTGAACAATCCTGTGGTAAATGAAATTATATCAACGATTTTTCGAATATATCTATCATAACTTACAATATATCAACGATTTTTAAAATATATCTATCAAAACTCACAATATATCAACGATTCGACAAGAAATATCGATTTACAGACAAAAATCGATATCCCTTCCTAAACCGTCATCTTCCAACTAGATAACGCTAACCAATTCTCCATTTCTTTATAATCAGGCATTATCTTCCCGACAAGACGCCAAAAAGATCGATCATGATTTAAATGAACCATATGACACATTTCATGAACAACCACATAGTCAATTACTCGCTGTGGTGCCATTGCTAGCTTCCAATTGAATGTTAGTTGTAAATTCGAATCGCAAGTACCCCAAGTACGACTACTATCTGTAATACGAATAGAACGTGGTTTTGTTTTGAAATTACTTTGATGCACTTTAATACTCTTCTCTACTAAAGATTTACACTGCTTATAGTAAAATCGTTTTAAAGCTTGTTGTATTTTCTCATCCTTAAGCTCTTTCACATAAATATGTAACTTATCCCCTTCAAAAATCGCATTGTCTTGCTCAATGCTTGCATCTTGGGAAATCTGTATCGGATACGTATTCCCTAAATACAAAAAGCCCTCTCCTTGATCATAATCCTTTTCCTGTGGTCCACGCGCTCGCTCCGCCATTTCCTTACGTGTTGTCTGAATCCAATCCCACTTTTCCTCTAGCAACTGAACTAAGTATTCAACAGGTGTCCCTTTCGGAGCCTGCACTTCCACATTTCCATACGAATCCACAAAAAGACGCACGGACTTTTTCTTCTTATAAGTTATATGAAAATTAATTGTCTCACCTAAATATGTATGTACCATTTCATCACCTGGCATAGTATTTTTACAAATAAAAAAGAGTAGGATACGAACGTCCTACTCTACCTATTATATCATTTACTGCTTTAACGAACTCATTATCCTCTATACTTTACACCTAATCCCTTAATGAAATTCCTTGCGTATCTATCGCCACACTCTTTGTAATTTTTATGGCCTTTCTTTCTTAATAGAGCGCCTAACTCTCCTTTTGTTACCGTAACGCCTACGCTATCTAATATATCAAGTACATCCTCACTCGTTAAAGATAGTGCGATTTTCATTTTCTTTAGAAGAAGGTTATTGGCACTCTCCTTGCTCTGTACAGGTGCAGGCTGCCCTGGTTTCGGATCTTGCTTTCCTCTTTTTAAAGTAATAAATCCATTTAAAAATGCCTCTAACATCATCATATCGCATGTTTTTACGTACTCATCTTCAGCTACCTCATCATTTTCAGCTTCATGCTGAGGAGCTCTCTTTATTTTTGTAAGCATATCAACTACGTCTTCTTTCGTTACTTCCATCCCGCCTAGTTTAAAGATTTCTACCATATCTATATCTTTTATATCTAAAGCGTATCGTACTCTTTTTAATATATCGTTGTTGCTCATTGCCATTGGGTTTCCTCCTGAAATGTTGATTATAGTAATGCTTTTAGCATGTGTAAATTAATGTCGTTAAGTTACTACTTTAACATTTTAGGGGGAGGTTTTGTAGTCTTAACCAAATTTATGATTATAGAGGCTATACTACAATCCAAGCAATAATTTGATTCTATAGAAGGGTTACAGTAACTTTTCGGTTCATTTTTTCTTAGTTCATTAGATCTACATTCTATTTTATATTTGTTAACTATAAAAGCAGTGCATTGATTCCTCAAATACACTGCTCGTCTCTTACATTGTTATATTTCTTCTATACAAACTAGAGTTTATGGGTTTCGATGAATTTTATCCATATAGGAGACTATTGCATATCATAAATTAGCCACTTTCCGTCAACTTTCTTCAAATCAATAGTAATATTGTCAGGATTAGGGCCGTATAAAGGTTTTGGAGAGATATCTATCGTAACTTTTAATTTTGCTCTATCTCCAACTTTTCTTTCTTCTATATTTAATATATCTATTGACGCATTTTTTGGAATTCCAATACGTTTTCCAGCTTCTACATCCCAAGGGAGACTCGGATGTATATACTCACCTGCTTTGTTTAAATCTCTTGATTCAAGAGCTTTAAAAAAGCCTTTTACTGTTTCTTGTGGACTATTATTTTGAATTAGAACGTTAACTAATATAACTATAAACACAATCCCAATTATCCACACGTACCAAGGAGATTTTTTTGCAATTCTTATTAATTTTATGTTTTTATCATTTCTATTTTGGGGCGTAATATCGTTATGGAATTCTCCATTATCAAA
This sequence comes from Bacillus sp. BR3(2024), assembly GCF_039134555.1. NCBI lineage: Bacteria > Bacillati > Bacillota > Bacilli > Caryophanales > Bacillaceae > Bacillus > Bacillus sp. BR3(2024). The sequence goes on along the minus strand of NZ_CP152433.1, from coordinate 362,851 downwards.
TAGTTCTTCTGATTCATCCAAATTTATTCTCTCTGTACCACAACTAGTACAGTACTTATTTGTTTTCAATAATTTCTTATTACATGCTGTACAATTCATTATTTTATTTCTCCCTGCCCTATTATTAAAATCAAATCCCCAAAGTTTCACATATTAATTTTCTATTATTTTCAATTTTTTTGATGTAGTAGCATTAAAATTACCTGATGAATCCAATTCTGTATGATAAATGTACGTTTTGACTCTAAAATTTTTATGTGGAAACTTTTTATTTACAGCACTTACCACTAAATTGTTAATTTCATTTCCGATTTTCACAGCTTCTTCTACCGTAGACTTATTATCAACTCGAACTTTTATCGGAAAATCAGCTGTATAATACATATTTGGATTATCATACAGCGTTGCTTGAAATAAAAATGGGGCTAATCCGGTTTGTTCAATAAGTAAATCCTTCGTATCATAAACTTTTATATTTGCAATATTCTTTCCTACTTCCGATCCTGCCTCTGCATCAAAGGGTTCTAATTTCTCGTTAGCAACACTTGTTTCATTTCCTACCGCCTTACCCTTATAATTCATTTCAATAAATTTCACATTACCATCCCGGTCACAATCCAACCAAACAGTACCTTCTTTATTTTTGAAAGCCCCATCCACACTTACAGATATGCTACCGCCCCCAGTTCCTGAAAACTTCTCAATCTGCACACTTTCCGCATCATTTCCTCGAACATCATATTTTGCATACCCTTCCGCCTCAGTGCCTTCTGATTCAATTTTAGTACCTAACATAATATCAAGACCTAATAATTTGAAGGCATCCTTATACTTCAAATCTTTTGGCTCTAATAATTCAATCTTAATATGATTAATAATTTTCCCATCACTTTCAAATGTATATTTAGCATAATTATCTACATATAACCATCTAGTTTCCTCTTTTGTTCTTGGGGATGAAAGCGTTCTCTCTAAATCTTCAAGTCGATAAGTTTTTTTTAGGTACATTGCTATTCCACTTAAATTTGAAGTCGAAATATCATTGCTCTCATTCGTCATAATTTTCTTCTCATCTTGCTTAACATTTTGGCTTACTTCTTTTGTTGGTACTGATTCTGTTGATTTTTGACAACCCGATGTAATTAATCCTGCTGTAAGTAAAGCTATTAATACTTTCTTCATAATTTCCCTCCAATTAAAATAAAAAAATTCTGGTAGCTCCTATAAGAAAAAATCTTCAAATCAGAAGAAAATTCCACAGTACTCTAAAATTATTATCGAATATTTAAAAATAACTATTATTCAAAAGATCTTCATACCAATACTAAATAATTAACTTTATAAATTATGTCGAAAGAAGTCGAAAAACAATATTTTTATAATCGGAAATTTAGATTTAATTTTTCCGCTGTTAAATTAATTAATTTGAACATAAAATAGGACCTCCTTACATGCACTCTGCATGTAAGGAGGTCCTATTTAGATAAAAATCATACATTTTCTTAACTTGATGGCCATGCTCAAATAAAGAGATTTTTTATTTCTGTCTATTATTCAGATTACATTTCATACCTCGATAGAGCCTAATGTACTCTACTCCAGCTCTTGTCATTTTTCTCCTTACGAGTATTCGTTAGTTCATTATATTCTCAAAGACTTCTTTTTTCAGCAAGCAGACTGTATCAACAAAAAAAGTTACATTCACAAAAAAACTCAAAACTAAATAAAATAACTACCCACAAATTAATACAATCCATTTCCCTCTATCTTCAAAGTATTACACCGTCTCACTATCCTGAGCCACACCAACACTATCCTCAAACTTATCCAACAAAGCACGCACCTCATCAGTCGATTTCGTACTCATCAATTGATTTCTCAATTCAGCAGCTCCAGGGAAGCCTTTTACATAAATTTTGAAGAAGCGGTGAAGCCCTGTGATTGAGCGTGGCAGTACTTCTGCATATTGATCTTGAAGATCAAGTTGTAGTCTTAAAAGATCTAGGTGCTCTTTACTGCTATGCTCTCTTGGCTCTTTTTCAAAAGCAAATGGATTTTTGAAGATGCCTCGTCCGATCATTACGCCATCAATGCCGTATTTTTCAGCAAGTTCCAGCCCCATTTTACGATCAAGGATGTCTCCATTGATTGTTATTAACGTATTTGGTGCGATACGGTCACGTAATTTTTTAATTTCCGGAATTAGTTCCCAATGCGCATCTACTTGGCTCATTTCTTCTCTTGTACGTAAGTGAATAGAAAGGTTTGCAATATCTTGTTTGAAAATGTGCGTTAACCAATCTTCCCACTCGCTTAACGCTTTAAAGCCAAGTCGTGTTTTTACGCTGACAGGTAGTCCGCCCGCTTTTGCTGCTTGGATAAGTTCTGCCGCAACGTCTGGACGTAGAATAAGGCCACTACCTTTTCCTCTTGATGCAACGTTCGGTACTGGGCAACCCATGTTAATATCGATGCCTTTAAATCCTAGTTCTGCCATACCAATACTCATTTGACGGAAGTATTCGGGATTGTCTCCCCAAATATGTGCCACCATCGGCTGTTCGTCTTCTGTAAAAATTAAACGGCCACGTACACTTTTCATACCTTCTGGATGACAATAGCTATCCGAGTTTGTAAACTCTGTGAAGAATACGTCCGGACGACCTGCTTCACTTACTACGTGACGGAAAACAACGTCTGTCACATCTTCCATTGGTGCAAGTACGAAAAATGGTCGTGGTAATTCACGCCAAAAATTATCTATCATTTCAAATTCAAATCCTCTCACTATGAATACAATTTCAAAATCTCAATTTATAATTTGTGAAAATCAGCAATATTTATTTTAACTAAAATCGCTTATGAATGGTATTTTTGTAAACCAAAAAGCAGGTGGTATAGATTTCCCCTATATCAACTGCTTTCCTATTATACCAACTTAAGCCAAGCCACACACTCCACATGCGTCGTATGCGGGAACATATCAACAGGTTGTACTTCCTGTGTTTTATATCCGCCTTCTTCTAGTACTTTTAAATCACGTGCTAATGTTGCTGGGTTACACGATACGTATACGACGCGGTTTGGCTTCATGTCGATGATTGTATTTAGTAATGCTTCGTCACAGCCTTTACGCGGTGGGTCTACGACCATTGTGTCGGCGATTACGCCTTCTTTGTACCATTTTGGAATGACTACTTCTGCTTCTCCTACGCCAAATTCAGCGTTTGTCATGTTGTTTAGTGCTGCGTTTCGGTTTGCGTCTTCGATTGCTTCTGGGACGATTTCAACGCCGTACACTTTTTTCGCTTTTTGCGCTAGGAATAACGAGATTGATCCGATTCCGCAATAGGCATCGATTACTGTTTCGTTACCATTTAATTTTGCGTATTCTAACGTTTTATCGTAAAGCACTTTCGTTTGCTCTGGGTTTACTTGATAGAATGAACGTGCTGAAATCGCAAATTTAATGTCACCGATAAAGTCATAAATGTATTCTGATCCGTACAGTACTGTCGTTTTGTCTCCGAAAATTACATTCGTACGCTTCGTATTTACGTTTTGAACAATTGATTTTACTTCTGGGAATTTCGCTGCAATTTCTTCAATAATTGCTTTTTTGTTCGGCAATTCTGCTGTACGCGTAATGAAGACAAGCATAATTTCCCCTGTTACTTGTCCGTAACGAGCCATTACGTGACGAAGTGTTCCTTTGTTACGCTCTTCGTTGTACGCAGTGATACCGTGCTTTTCACAAATACGTTTTACTTCTTGGATTAATGTATCGTTTTCTTCTGCCTGAATTAAGCATGATTCCATATTAATGATGTCATGCGTTCCTTGGCGATAAAAACCAGCTACAAGTCCGCCTTCACGTTCTCCGATTGGTACTTGTGCTTTATTACGGTATACCCACGGATTCTTCATGCCAAGTACAGGATGAACAGGAACATCACCTAGTCCTCCGATACGCTGCATAACGTCACGTACTTGTTTTTCTTTCGCTTGTAATTGTCCTTCATAAGTTAAGTGCTGAAGCTGACAACCGCCGCACTGATTATATACTGGGCATTCAGCATCTTTACGATATGGGCTTTCTGTATGAAGCTTCATTAAACGACCAAATGCAAAGTTTTTCTTCACTTTAATAATTTTAATTTGCGCTTCTTCACCTGGTAATCCGTTTTTAACGAAAATAGGATAGCCCTTTACTTTCGCAACACCGGCACCATCATGTGTTAAATCTTCAAATACTGCATCTATAAACTCGTTTTTCTCAACTGGTGGCGTCATTTTAGTACTCATTTTCCGACCTCTCTTTTTCATAACACTGCGTTACATTTTATCATACTTATATGGTCTTTTTCTATTGGAAGAAAAAAAGCTATTGACGATACTTCTCTGTTAATGTTACGCTACTACTAATTTAATACGGACGATGTTACCTCATATATACTTGATAATATGGATCGAGAGTTTCTACCCGGCAACCTTAAATTGCTGGACTATGGGGAAAACTAATGAATATTAGCCTATGCGCAAAAAAGGACTCATATTGATTAGCTTTCTCTCATAGATGAAAGTGAATCCATATGGGTCTTTTTTTATTTTTATTTTTCTAAAAGGTCAGACATCTTACGTATGACATAAAACCTCATTCCTTTATTTTTAGTAATATAACGAGCGTTTTATGTACAAACTTTATACGAACTTCTGAAAGGGGCAACTACATGCAATATGTAATGAGCATTATCGGTATTATTGCCGTGTTAGGTTTATGTTTTGCTTTGTCAAACAACAAAAGTAAAATCAACTTCCGTGCAATTGCAATTATGATTGGTTTCCAAATTTTAATCGGTTGGTTTATGTTTGCTACAAAGATTGGTCAACAAATCATTATTTTCATTAGTAAAGTTTTCAACAAACTAATTAAACTTGGTACGACAGGTGTCGATTTTCTCTTTAATGGAATTCACAGAGATTTTGTCTTTTTCTTAAACGTATTATTAATTATCGTATTTTTCTCAGCACTACTTTCAATCTTTAGTTATTTAGGTGTTTTACCATTCATCGTTCGCGTTGTCGGCGGTGCTATTTCAAAAATTACTGGTTTACCACGTGTTGAGTCATTCCACGCAGTAAACTCTGTATTCTTCGGTTCAAGTGAAGCGTTAATCGTTATTAAAAACGATTTACAGCATTTCAATAAAAACCGTATGTTTATCATTTGTTGTTCTGCGATGAGCTCCGTTTCTGCTTCTGTTACAGCATCATACGTAATGATGTTAGATGCAAAATACGTACTGGCAGCTCTTCCGCTAAACTTATTCTCAAGCTTAATCGTTTGTTCGTTATTAACACCAGTTGATACGAAGAAAGAAGATGAAGTGATTCAGAAATTTGATAGAACTCTATTCGGAGACAGCTTTATCGGCGCAATGATTAACGGTGCGCTTGATGGTTTAAAAGTAGCTGGTATCGTTGCCGCATTAATGATCGCCTTTATCGGTGTGATGGAAGTTGTAAACTACGTAATTAGTGCAGCTTCAGGCGCAATGGGACATGCTGTTACTTTACAACAAATCTTCGGTTACGTACTTTCTCCATTCGCATTCTTAATGGGTATTCCAACTCAAGATATTATCCCAGCTGGTGGTATTATGGGTACGAAGATTGTTTTAAATGAGTTTGTAGCAATCCTTGATTTAAAAGACACAGCTACAACATTAGCTCCACGTACAGTTGGAATTGTTACAGTATTCTTAATTAGCTTCGCAAGTATTAGCCAAATTGGTGCAATCGTTGGTACAATCCGTGCCCTTTCTGAAAAGCAAGGAAGCGTTGTTTCTAAATTTGGTTGGAAAATGCTATTTGCATCAACACTTGCTTCTATTTTATCTGCGACAATCGCTGGATTGTTTATTTAATAAAAAAACACCTTACTTTAACGAGTAAGGTGTTTTTTTGATGCTTTATGAAACCGAGTGAAATTCAACTGCTTCTTCTGTATTGATAATCCTATCTTTATATATACCTTTTATTGAAATGTAAATGATAGATTTGTTTATGTTTTTTAACTTTCCTAATGAAAAATGATAAAGTAATCCATCGCTTTTTAAAGTCCACATCTTCCCACTCCATGGACCAGTAGCTTTTTGTTCATCCGACGCCTTTATTTCACCTTCATATTCGCATTCTCCCAAAGGAGTTTTAATTGTATTCTTCTCTGTATCAATTCGAATATTTTTAATTAGCTTCAAATTTTCATCAGAGAGAATTTGAATTTCATGATCTTTCTTTTTAAAAAAGAGTTTTCCGTCTTTGGTATTTATATATTCTGCATTATCCATTTTATCTATCATAAAATCATATTCTTCTTTTGTAATACCTAAGTTTTGATGATAAGGAAACGTTTTTTTCGGTATAATTTCTTCTTCGGCATACTTCAAATACCAATCTAAATTATTTGTAATACTATTGCTCATTTTATTTCCGATTTTCTCTAATTTCTCTTTTATCTCATAAGAAAATTCTAGTGTCATAATATCCGCCGTCACTTCCGCATTCATAAGATGCGATGGAATATACTCTTCCACGCTATTCGCTTTACTCACTTCACTTTGGCAACCAACTATAAATAGCGATATGAAAAAGATATATATTATTTTTTTATATTTCATTTCTATTCTCCACTCCATACATTATTCTTACTTAGTTTTATAGCGGTTTTCATTATAGTATAAAATCTTTATATTTTAATAAAATACATATTCTTATGCAAAATTGCATATTAATATGTATTCTTCTTACTTTAAAATTAGCTTAAATCACTTTCCAAATTATACAAATAACAAGTTAAAAATGTTATAATTTTCAAAAAACCATTGGAGGATATTATGAAAGCCCACGCAATTTTCGATTTCTTACATTTACTAGTCTTAACGCTGAAAAGCTATTATGTATGGGGAATGCCTATCTATGTCTTCATTATTCCTCTTATCTTTGTAGTCGGTTATATTATTATTAATTCTAATAAGAAACAAAAAAATACATCTATTCAAAGTCACTAATCTATTACCTTAATAGCCTCCTAAAAATCATATTCCCCTCATTTTCTTCAAATGATATGATGAACAAGGGTATATCCCCACCACTCTTATAGCGGTGGGGATTTTAATGTCAATATGCAACATACTACACAATAGAAGGTGATTTTTATGAGAAAATACGCAGCAATTGCTTTATGTACGTCTGCCATTCTAGCAGGCTGCAATACTAGCAATGTAAGCCAAGAACCTAAAAAAGAGAAAAAGGTTCAAGAAGTAGCTATACAAAAAGAGACTCTACAAGAACAAGGTAAAATTTCTTATACTCCCATCACACACGAATCTACAAACACAAGTATTCATATTACAGACTTAAAAGATTCTTTAAATGAAGTACAATATAAAATTTGGCGCACAGCTGATGGAAAGGAACGTGCTAAATCTTTTTCTTCTAAAGAAAAAGAGAAACAATTCACACTTCCTTTTGATATAAAGGAATTTGAAGGAAAACGCGGTGAGTTCCAAATTGAAGCAATAGGAATGAAAGAAGATGGGAAAACAATCCCGCTTACGAAATCTACTATTACTTTCGAACAAAAGGTTCCTGTTCTTATGTATCACGCAATTGATGATTATCATGGTCAAGGTATTAAAGACTTATTCGTATCACCAGCTAACTTTGAAGCACAAATGAAACATTTAAAGGGCAATGGTTATACGCTGTTAACGTTTGAACGCTGGGGCGATATAAATAAAGTAAATAAGCCGATTTTCGTTACATTTGATGACGGTATGAAAAATAATATGAATGCATTTCGCGTTTTACAAAAGCTAAAAGATGATACTTTTAAACCGGCAGCAACAGAATATATGATTGTTGATAACGTTGATGTAGAAGGAGCATTGTCTACTTCTGAAATAAAAGAAATGGTTAATTCCGGCATTTTCTCGGTGCAATCTCATACTGCAACACATGCAGACTTACCGAAAATTACAAACTATGAGGAAGAGTTAAAAGGTTCAAAAGAAAAGCTAGAAAAAATAACAGGTAAGCCTGTTATCGCGATTGCTTATCCATTCGGTCATGTAGATGATAAGGTTGTTGCAGAAACGAAGAAGTATTATCAATTTGCGACGACGACAAAGCCTGGGCAATTCATTACGAAGGGTGAACCTGATGAATTGTTAAAGATGAAGCGCGTTCGTATACACCATACAACGACTGTAGAGCAGTTTGCTTCCTCAATTAAGTAAATGTAAGAGCTCAATACATTTTGAGCTCTCTTTTTACTTTATATTTATATATATTTTTAGAATTTTCTTGTATTATATATAGTAAGAAATCTTTCAAATTAAAGGAGATTATACATATGTCATTTGAACAAACGTTAGAGAAATATGCTGCTCTTGCAGTTAATGTTGGTGTTAATATTCAACCTGGACAAACTTTATCAATTAGTGCACCTCTTGAAGCTGTACAATTTGTACGCCTCGTTACAGAAAAAGCATATAAATCTGGTGCAAAACACGTATATGTAGATTGGAATGATGAGACGTTAACACGCTTAAAGTTCGATCTAGCTCCTGAAGAAGCTTTCGCTGAATTTCCATCTTGGAAAGCACATGCTCGTGAAGAATTAGCAAAAGAAGGCGCTGCATTTATGTCTATCTATGCAGAAAACCCTGATTTATTAAAAGGTGTAGAAGCATCGCGTATTGCAACAGCTCATAAAGTAGCTGGAGAAGCAATGAAAGTATACCGTGATTACGTACAAGCAGATAAAGTAAGTTGGTGTGTCATTTCTGTTCCTACGAAAGAATGGGCTGCGAAAGTATTCCCTGACGTAGCGCCAGAAGAACAAGAAGCAAAGTTATGGGATGCTATTTTCAAAGCTACTCGTGCTGATTTAGAAAATCCTGTAGAAGCATGGAAAGAACATGATGAAACATTACATACAAAAGTGGATTACTTAAACGAAAAGCATTATAAAGCTCTTCACTATACAGGTCCTGGAACAGATTTAACAATCGAACTTCCAGAAAAACATGTATGGGCTGGTGCTGGTAGCTTAAATGAAAAGAACGTACCATTTATGGCTAATATTCCAACTGAAGAAGTATTTACAATGCCACTTAAAACAGGTGTAAACGGCCAAGTTTCTAGTACAAAACCGTTAGTATTTGCAGGTAATATTATCGATAATTTCACGTTAACATTTGAAAACGGGCGTATCGTAGACTATAAAGCTGAAGCTGGTGAAGAAGCTTTAAAACATTTAGTAGAAACAGATGAAGGTTCTCACTTCTTAGGAGAAGTAGCTTTAGTACCTCATGACTCACCAATTTCAAACACAAATGTTTTATTCTACAATACACTATTTGACGAAAATGCATCTTGCCACCTTGCAATCGGAAATGCTTATGCATTTAACTTAGTTGGCGGAAAAACAATGTCTAAAGAAGAACTTGCTGAAAACGGCGCAAACGCTAGTATCACACACAACGACTTCATGATTGGATCAGCTGAGCTTGATATTGACGGTATTACTGCTGATGGCAGACATGAGCCTATCTTCCGTAAAGGTAACTGGGCGTTTTAAATTTATTACCATAAAGAAACACATTGGATAATCCAATGTGTTTCTTTATTTATTTGGTCTCAATTCAAATTTTATCGTTCTATTTTCATGCGTAAACTCCGGTCTATACGTAGCGATATACGTATTTTCTTTCGCTACGTCAAATAGCATGATATCTTGAATTTTTTCATCTGGTGCTAACTTTTTACTAATAAAGCTATCAGGGTTATTATATTCTTTAAATCTTGTACCTTTCTTATCGGTAATCTCAAATTCATAAAATGCAAAAGGTATTTCCTTTTTACTATTATTTTCTACTTTGAAAATAATCCCCAAAATCTCCTCTTTCTTTTTATTCTCATCATAATCCGGATATCCTAATTTAACTGAATCGATAGTTACTTGCAAACCATCTACGTCTACTGTCTCCCCTATTTTATACACTTTATCTTGAACATCTTCTTGTTTACTTTCATTACTATCTTTAGTCTCAGTGCAAGCACTTAAACTAAAAGCTATGCCAAAAATTAAAACAATTTGACTTACCTTTTTTAACATACTCTTTCCTCCACATAAGACAATATTTCATATGTATCATAACAAAACGCTTTACTCTTTCTTGTCATATTTTGTCGTATTAATTGCTAACTGCACAAATAGAAAAAAGCTATCTTCTACAAAAGATAGCTTTCATGATGCCGATGAAACCTTAAGCCCAATGACACCCAAAACAATAAAAAGAATACAAAATGCTTGAAATAAACTAATATGCTCTTTAAAAAAGTACACACTAATGATTGTAATAAGTAATGTTCCAACGCCAGACCAAATAGCATAAGCAATACTTAAATGAATCTTTTTCACAACGATGGCAAACACGCTGAAACAAATCCCATAAAACACGAAAATCAGTACACTTGGAACGAGCTTTGTTAAACCATTTGATAGTTTCATCGCAATTGTTCCAGCTACTTCAAAAATAATTGTAACAAGTAATAATAGCCAATATACCATACTAGAATCTCCTTCTCTGTTACCTTATAGAGATTCTAGTATACTACTTATAGTCCCAATGAAATATATTTAATTTCTAAATATTCCTCGATGCCGAAATGGCCTCCTTCACGACCGATACCACTTTCTTTAAATCCACCAAATGGTGCTTGTGCAACTGATGGAAGACCATCGTTTAGACCGATAATACCGTACTCTAACGCTTCACTAATTTGGAATGCTTGGCTAATGTCTTTCGTGAAAATATACGCAGCTAAACCGTATGGTGTATTGTTTGCACGTTCGATTACTTCATCAACTGTTTTAAATTTCGCAACTGGTGCCACTGGCCCAAATGTTTCTTCATTCATACAAAGCATCGTATCATTTGCCAACCCAATTACAGTCGGTTGAATGAAATGTCCCTCTAACTCTACGACCTTTTGACCACCATATAAAACTGTTCCACCTTTTTGAATAGCATCTTCAATATGTTCTTGTACTTTTGAAACTGCATTCTCATCAATAAGTGGCCCGACAGTCGTTCCGTCACCGAAACCGTCTCCTACTTTCAACTGCCCTACTGCCTTTTGGAACTTCTCTACAAATACTTCGTATACTTCTTCTTGAACGAATACTCGGTTTGTACATATACACGTTTGTCCTGCGTTACGGAATTTCGAACCAATCACCGCTTCTACTGCTTTATCTAAATCCGCATCATTCATTACGATAAACGGAGCGTGACCCCCTAACTCAAGCGAAACTTTTTTCATCGTTTGCGCCGCACTAGCCATTAACTCTTTCCCGATTTCCGTTGACCCTGTAAAGGACACTTTTCGAACGCGACTATCTTCCATCCATGTATCAGCAATTGCTTTTGCACTACCTGTTACGATATTGATTACGCCCTTTGGAATATCTGCTTCATGGGCTAATTCAGCTAATTTCAATGCAGTTAATGGCGTTTGACTCGCCGGTTTCACAACGGCTGTACAGCCTGCTGCAAGCGCTGGGGCTACCTTTCTCGTAATCATAGCTGCCGGGAAGTTCCAAGGTGTAATAGCTGCCATAACGCCAACTGGTTGCTTCGTAACTAAAATGCGCTTATTCGGATGAGAAGCAGGAATCATTTCACCATACACACGTTTCCCTTCTTCTGCATACCATTCAACAAAACTATTTGCATAATTTACTTCACCAAGCGCTTCTGCAAACGGCTTTCCTTGTTCCTTCGTCATAATCGCTGCGATCTCTTCTTTATTTTCATCAATAAGCGTAAACCACTTTTTTAACTTCGTGGCACGATCTGCTGCCGTTAACTTAGACCACGTTTTAAAAGCTTCATGTGCAGCATCAACAGCTTGCTTTGCCTCTGTTACTCCGCCTTTTGGTACAGTTGCAAATATTTCCTTCGTCGCAGGATTATTTACTTCAATTTGTTCTTGTAGTGTAATCCACTCACCATTTATATACATCGCCTTTTTATCTATACTTACGAAAGTCGCCTTTTTATCCAATGTTTTCTTCCTCCTCTATGAACTTCTTAATTTTTCTAGTAGCAGCAGATTGACTAATTTGCAAAAACTCAGCCACTTTATAACTTGATCCATACGTTTTATACGCTTTAAGAATTATATTTCTCTCTACCTCTTCCAGCATTTTATAAAGGCTTTGCCCCGATTGTTCAACTGCAGCCTCTTGCATAGAGAGTGGCAAATCCTCTACCGTTACAACATCATCAACAGTAATAACAATTCTCTCAATTACATTCTCTATTTCTCTATTGTTCCCTTCCCACGGATATCCAACAAACATTTGTAACGTACTCGGCGCTAGTTTCACATCACGTCCGTACTTTTTATTAAAGTGCTGCAAGTAATGATAAATAAGCGGCAAAATATCTTCTGTTCTTTCCCTAAGCGGGGGAATTGCAATTGGAATGACATTCAAACGATAGTATAAATCTTTCCGAAATGTTCCTTGTTTCACCATCTCGCTTAAATCTCTATTTGTTGCCGCCACAATTCGAACATCTACTTTTTTTAATTCTCTTCCGCCTATAGGACGAAATGTTTTTTCTTGCAATACTTGCAAAAGCTTCGCTTGAATTTCAAGCGGCATTTCACCGATTTCATCTAAAAAAAGAGTTCCTTTATGCGCGGATTCTAATAGTCCCTTTTTCCCTTCACGATTCGCACCTGTAAAAGATCCACCTGAATATCCAAAAAGCTCCGATTCAATTAAATTAGTTGGTAATGCCGCACAATTAATTTCATAGAAACTTTCATGCTTACGGTGACTCACTTCATGTAAATGGCGTACTAATCGACTTTTTCCTACTCCAGTCTCGCCTAAAACGAGAACAGTACTATCCACTACAGATACTTTTTTGATTGTATCGACTATTTTTTGCATAGCTAGACTTTTAAAAATAAGTCCTTCATGCTCATATGTTTCTCTTAATTCTTTTTTATATGTTTTTAGCTGATTATCCATTTCCTCTACCTTTTGACGTAATTGATAGAGTTCAGTAAGGTCGCGAGAATAACTAATCACTCTTCTTAAATTTCCCTCATCATCAAAAACAGGCCTTGTACGAACGTGTAAATACTCTCCTGATTTTGTCGTTTGAACGAGTTCAATTGGCCTCTTTTTTTCAATCACTTCTAATGTCGCTGATGGATAAAAGATTCCATCCTTTTGTAGTTCTTTTACATGCTTACCAACTAACTCTTCTGCAGCTAGTTGGTAGTGCCTTTCACATGTACTATTTACACGCACAACGATTCCTTGCTCATCTGTAACAAAAATTTCGTCAAACGCATATTCAAATACATCTTTTAAATCCATTAACACTCGTTCCTTTTCTGCAACCATCCTAGCCACCCCTAACTTCAAATCCATCGATCCACTTCACTACCTTTATTATAAAGTGAATTTTCTGCATTTAATATAGAGTCAGCTAGAATGTTTGCTATTTATACTTCAGTTTTTAAACGCGAGCGATGTTTGTTTGCTCATAACAAGCTTGCAATGATTCTTCAATTATTGTTAAACCTTCTTCAAGTTGCTCATCTGTAATAACTAAAGGCATTAACACACGGATAACATTTCCATACGTCCCTGCTGATAATAACAGTAACCCACGCTTATTTGCTTCTGCACATAGATTAGCCGTTAACGTTTTGTCAGGTGCTTTCGTCTTACGATCTTGAACGACCTCAAATGCACACATTGCGCCTAACCCACGCACATCACCGATGCAATGATATTTATTTTTCATCTCTTCGAATCGGTTCATTACGACTTTTCCTAATTCTATCGCTCTATCATTTAATTTCTCATTTTCTATTACATCGAGAACAGCTAATGCAGCCGCACATCCTAATGGACTTCCTGCATACGTTCCACCAAGTTCACCTGGTGCAGACTCATTCATAATTTCTTTACGTCCAATGACACCACTTATCGGTACACCAGCACCTAATGATTTAGACACTGTAATTAAATCTGGAACGACATCATAGTGATCAATTGCAAAATATTTTCCTGTACGACTAAAGCCTGTTTGTATTTCATCCGCTACAAATAAGATGCCGTTCTCTGAACAAATGCGGCGTACTTCTTGAACAAATTTCATACTTGGGACGATAAATCCACCTTCCCCTTGAACAGGTTCCATTACAACAGCTGCAATTGTTTCTGGTGCTACTTCCGATATGAAGAAGTTCTTAAACTCTTCAATAATAAAATCATCATACTGCTCTTCCGTTAATCCCTCTGGGCGACGGTATTCGTATGGAAATGGCGCTTTATATACTTCTGGAGCAAAGGGACCAAACCCAAATTTATATGGCTTCACTTTACTTGTCATCGTCATTGTCATTAATGTACGCCCGTGGAAACCTTTAGAAAATGCGATAATACCAGGTCTCTTCGTATATTTACGAGCGATTTTCACCGCGTTCTCAACTGCTTCTGCACCACTATTTAAAAACAGGACTTGCTTATCGAAACTTCCTGGTGCCAATGCCGCAAGCTTTTCTGCTAATTCAATATATGGCTCATACATCATGACGTTAAATCCAGTATGAATGTATTGATCGACTTGTTTATGGAGCGCTTCTTTAACCGTTGGATGACAATGCCCTACGTTAATTGTCCCGATTGCTCCTGCAAAATCAATGTACTGATTGCCATCAACATCTGTTACAAGAGCACCATTGGCAGATTGTACAAACGTTGGGATGCCGTTACTTACTCCTTTTGGTACTATATTTTGACGGCGTTCTAATAAAGATGCCGCTTTCGGTCCTGGAATTTGTTCATTTACTTTAGCAAATTTTTTTGTGTTCATTGCGTACCCCATCCTTTTCTTTACATTGTTTTCTCTTTTTATTGCAAAATATATGCCAACTTTCTTTTCTAGCATTTATCCTATATTCTTTGTATCCAGGCATAAAAAATAAGTCTATAAAGACTCATTAAGAGTCTTTATAGACTTATTTTCCTTACACATTAGACTTTTCTTTCTCCCAGAAAAACTCACCCGATTGAGAAATAAACTCTCCAACAGAATCTAACACTAAATCAGCAAGTGGTTCTAATGTTGGGCGGTCTCCTGTACCAGATAGCACCCCAATTGCATAGCAATCGCCATTTTTAGCTAAATGTAAATCAGTTGGCGTATCTCCAACAACCGCAACCTCACATGATTCTAAATTAAATTTCTCACAAAACACTTCTATAATCTTTTTATCTGGTTTTTGCGCAGGGAATGTATCCGAGGCTATAATATAATCAAAAAAGTTCTCCAACTTATATTGTTTTAAAAATAATTCTGTTGGTGCGAAATCATCCGCCGTGACAACCCCTAATATAAATCCTTTATCTTTTAATGCCTGTAACACTTTCGGTAAGTCTGCTGTCATTTTCATATGCGAACGATGCTCATACATAAGGGAAAATAACTTCTCACTTACCCACTGATGCATCTCTTCTTCTCTAGCAGACTCAATATAATTACAAAGCCCCTTCGCTACATCAAGGCTTGTTCCAGCAGCTATTGCACTCCTTGGATTAACAAATGCTCCCTCTACACCAATCTCTTCTAATAAGGTCTGCCGCATTGTACTTGGTAAATGATATAAACTTATACATTCAGCTACAAGTTCTTCAGCTACTTTTATCCATATTGAATGAAAATCCATTAATGTCCCATCTTTATCAAATAATATCGCCTTTACCTTCTCCATAGCACCCTACCTCTCATTTCTTATCTCTTCCAGTGTATCAATAAAGTATGGATGTAAAATAAAAGAATTGTAAAAATACCATAAAAATCAAACTAACTCCCAATTTACAATTCATTTTAACAAAGTAAAAAAGGATGCCTTTACAGGGCATCCTCTTGATGTTCAGGAACAAATAGTTCTAAACAATGATATATATTTTCGAATTCCATCGGTGCATCTCCACCATACTCACCATCTAAATTAATCATTAGTTTATCTGGTGAATGTACTTTAATTCGGTTCGCTTGTGTATATAACACTTTTGGATTATTAATATGTTCACCACGTTGTGCTTGTGTTGCTGCTTTAATTAAATCAGCGATAGAACCTTTTTTCAATACTAATAGGTCAAATAACCCATCGTTAATAGATGCATACGGTGCTACCTTTTCAAATCCACCTACTGAACGAGTATTCGTAATTAAAAACATCGTAATTTCTTCTTGTAGTAACTTTCCATCATACTCAATTTCAACATATGTCGGATGCAATGATGGTAACATCTCGATACCTTTTAGGTAATAAGCAAGCTGCCCTAATACTGTCTTTAACTTACTCGGTACTTCGTATGTTAATTCTGTAATACGACCGCCACCAGCGATGTTAATAAAATAT
The DNA here is from genome assembly GCF_039134555.1 of Bacillus sp. BR3(2024). Taxonomy (NCBI): domain Bacteria; kingdom Bacillati; phylum Bacillota; class Bacilli; order Caryophanales; family Bacillaceae; genus Bacillus; species Bacillus sp. BR3(2024). The sequence continues at coordinate 346,321 of NZ_CP152433.1, read as the reverse complement.
GTATCGTTCGCTCTACCAAGGTCTAATGGCACTGTTTTACCTTCGCAAATAATATCTGCTGCCTCTTCAATAGAACGAGGTACACCAATTGCACGTGCAAAGTCATTTGTCGTTCCAACTGGAATAATTCCAAATTTCGGACGGAATTCATGCCCAACTAAACCGTTTACTACTTCATTTAATGTACCGTCGCCACCAGCCGCAATAACAACATCAAACTTACGATCCGCAGCTTGCCTCGCCGCCACAGTAGCGTCTCCAGGACCCGTTGTCGCATGACAAGATGTCTCATAGCCAGCTTGTTCTAATTTTTGTAATACTTCTGGTAAGCTCTTCTTAAATAGCTCACGCCCAGAAGTAGGATTATAAATAATTCTTGCTCGCTTCATCTTTTATTAGCACAGGAAATTTCTTTATGTATCGAAAAAGAACATACTGAACTTCTATTCAGTATTCCCATGCCTACCTCCTCTCATCTTGCTATCCTTCTTTTATCCCGCTCAAACAGGCAGTAAGAACCCGATTCGTGTAGTCCATCAAAAGTAAATATTCATTTCAATGGTTTTTTATTTGACTCCAAAATTTATCCCGCTATTTGCGGGCAGTAAATGCCCGATTGGTGAGGGCTAATAATCAGTGTTGGATGAACCTCCCACTGATTAAAGTTTCACTTTATTTCTATCCATTCTTCCATAAAAATTTACATATAACGAATAATAACTATCTATTATTTCATGAGATGAAAAAAACCTCTATGTTTAGATTTATCATTATTCCCACCTTTTTGCAACTATCATACCATAGTTGCTATACAAACATTTTTCCACTTTTGACAGTTAATCAAACGTTTGTTTAAACGATTTTGTCTCATTTAAACAAACGTTTGATTAACCTAGAAAAACACCCATGTACGGGTGTTTTTCTGCTTAATCTTTAAAAGTTACTACTATTATCGCTTATTAATCTCTTCAAGTAAGATTTTGTTAACAAGCGGTGGATTTGCTTGTCCTTTTGTAGCTTTCATAATTTGACCAACTAAGAAGCCAATTGCACGGTCTTTACCGTTTTTAAAGTCTTCGATAGATTGCTCATTATTATCAAGAATTTCTGTTACAACTTTACGAAGTGTACCCTCGTCAGAAATTTGAACAAGACCTTTCGCTTTAACGATTTCTTCTGGGTCTCCACCTTTTTCAATTAATTCATTAAATACTTTCTTCGCGATTTTAGAAGAAATTGTACCTTTTTCAATTAATTGAACCATTTTAGATAAACCAGCAGGCGTTAATGCAACGTCTTTTAATTCTTTTTGTTGTTTGTTTAAGTATGCAAGTACTTCACCCATTAACCAGTTCGATGTTAATTTCGCATCAGCACCGTCTGCAACAGTTGCTTCAAAGAAATCAGACATCTCTTTCGTTAATGTTAACACGTGTGCATCATAAGCTGGTAAGCCTAGTTCTGCAACGTAGCGAGCTTTACGTGCATCTGGAAGTTCTGGAATAGAAGCTCGAACTGCTTCTTTCCACTCATCATCGATGTAAAGTTCAACTAAGTCTGGCTCCGGGAAGTAACGGTAATCGTCAGATCCTTCTTTCACACGCATTAAGATTGTTTTCTTCGTTGCTTCATCATAACGACGTGTTTCTTGTTGGATGATACCACCAGATAACAGTTCTTTTTCTTGGCGCACTTGCTCGTGCTCAAGACCTTTTTGTACGTAAGTGAATGAGTTTAAGTTTTTCAGTTCCGCTTTTGTACCGAACTTCTCTTGTCCAACTGGACGAAGAGAAATGTTCGCATCACAACGTAAGGAACCTTCTTCCATCTTACAATCAGATACACCAGTGTATTGAATGATTGATTTTAACTTCTCTAAGTATGCATATGCTTCTTCTGGCGTACGCATATCTGGCTCAGATACGATCTCGATTAAAGGCATACCTTGACGGTTGTAGTCTACTAATGAACCATCAGCTGTATGCGTTGATTTACCAGCATCTTCTTCTAAATGAAGACGTGTAATACCGATACGTTTCTTTTTACCGTCTACTTCGATTTCAATCCAACCATTTTCACCAATTGGCTTATCAAATTGAGAGATTTGGTAAGCTTTCGGGTTATCTGGATAGAAATAGTTTTTACGGTCAAACTTCGTTTCCGTTGCGATTTCACAGTTTAATGCCATTGCAGCTTTCATCGCAAAGTTAACTGCTTCTTTATTTAAAGTAGGAAGTACCCCTGGGTATCCTAAGTCAATTACACTTGTTTGTGTATTTGGCTCCGCTCCGAATTCTGTTGGACTCGCAGAGAAAATTTTCGAATTTGTTTTTAACTCAACGTGAACCTCTAAACCAATAATTGTTTCTAAATTCATCTATGCTCGCCTCCTTACAGACTTGCTTTTTTTGTATGATAGTCTGTTGCTTGCTCAAACGCATGTGCAACGCGGTAAATTGTCGCTTCATCGAAGTGTTTACCAATGATTTGTAGACCAAGTGGCATGTTGTTAGCACCAAATCCACATGGAACTGAAATCGCTGGAACACCCGCTAAGTTTACTGGGATTGTTAAAATGTCATTTGCATACATTGTCATTGGATCGTCAACTTTTTCTCCCACTTTAAATGCCGGAGTTGGTGTTGTTGGTCCAATAATAACATCATAGTTAGCAAATACATTTTCAAAGTCGTTCTTAATTAATGTACGTACTTGTTGTGCTTTTTTGTAATATGCATCATAGTAACCAGAGCTAAGAGCAAATGTACCAAGCATAATACGACGTTTAACTTCATCACCGAAACCTTCACTACGTGTGTTTTTGTAAAGATCTAATAAGTTATTTACATTATCAGAACGAACACCGTAACGCACGCCATCAAAGCGTGAAAGGTTAGCAGATGCTTCAGAAGAAGATAGTAAGTAATACGTTGCTAGAGCGTATTTAGAGTGTGGAAGAGATACTTCCTCCCAAGTTGCACCCATACCTTCTAATACTTTTAAAGCAGCTAGTACTGACTCACGAGCTTCTTCGCCAACACCTTCGCCTAAGTATTCTTTCGGTACAGCAATGCGTAAACCTTTAACATCGCCTGTTAAACCAGCTAAATAGTTTCCAACTTCAACGTTTGCAGAAGTTGCATCCATTCGGTCAATACCTGAAATAGCTTGTAATAAGTATGCATTGTCTTCTACTGTACGTGTAATCGGTCCGATTTGGTCAAGTGAAGATGCGAATGCTACTAATCCGTAACGAGATACGCGTCCGTAAGTTGGTTTTAAACCTACAACACCGCAATATGCAGCTGGCTGACGGATAGAACCACCCGTATCAGAACCTAGAGAGAATAGTACTTCTCCTGCTGCTACAGCTGCTGCAGAACCACCACTAGATCCGCCTGGAACGTAATCTAAGTTCCATGGGTTTTTCGTAGCGTAGAATCCTGAGTTTTCATTTGAAGAACCCATTGCGAACTCGTCCATGTTTAATTTACCGATTGTAATTGTGTCAGCAGCTTTTAGCTTTTGCACAACTGTCGCATCATAAATTGGATCGAAGTTTGCTAATATTTTGCTTGCACAAGTTGTACGAAGACCGTTAGTTACAATGTTATCTTTTACACCAATTGGCATACCGAATAATAAACCATTATCTTCAGCGCCGATTTTTGCATCTAATTCTTTCGCTTTTGCGCGTGCATTTTCTTCATCTAATGTAAGAAAGGCTTTTACGTTATCTTCAACATCCGCAATACGTTTGTAAGATTCTTCTACTAAATCCGTAACGGAAATTTCTTTGTTGTTTAACTTCTTATGTAACTCTGATACTGAATGATCAAATAATGACATCGAAATTCCCCTCCTCTATTCTAATACTGCTGGAACACGGATTTGATTATCTTTGTGATCCGGTGCATTTTTTAATACTTCTTCAACTGGTAAACCTTTTTCTGGTACATCTTCACGCATAACATTTTTCATAGTTAATACATGAGTTGTTGGTTTTACATCTGTTGTATCTAATTCATTTAACTGTTCTGCAAATGTAACAATTGCATCTAGTTGTTTTTGAAATTTTTCTGCTTCTTGATCAGTAATTGCAAGACGTGCTAAATGTGCTACGTGCTTTACATTCTCAACGGAAATTCTTGACACGGCTAGGCCACCTCCATAATATATCGTTCAATCTACAATACTATTGATGATACCAAATTTTCAGTACTTCAAGCAAGTCAACACAGAGTACTTACGCCATTTTTACATAAAAAAAGAAAGGCAAATGCCTTTCTTTACAATTTACTCTTTATCTAACGGTTTATTTTTTGGAAATCTCTCGTTATCTTCTTCATTATCACGAATTGTTTTTTGTAATACAAAACAAGACATCGTTAAAAATAATGTTCCAATTAAATAGTATCCTTTTACACTAAGCGTTTCATCTAACGTATAAATCCCAATTAGCATACCTGAAAGCGCACAAACAAATGAAGTCCATGCTAAAAATGTGAACGCTTGCGTATTACGTCTTCTCATCGTTCTCCCCCTCGTTAGCTGTATACCCATTATAGATAAGTATATTTACCATGATGGATTTTTATGTAAATTCTAGTTTTATATTTATAAATCTATCATAAAAGAATACTATTTTAAAGGAAGTTTTCTGTCTAATCTGAAAAAATAATTAAAATCATTGACAATTTTTTCTATTCTACATAAAATAAAAATAAATATTACGAACCTCGAAATATACGGGAGTGGAATTAATTGTTGCAATATGAACATTTTTTAGACTTACTGCTAGATAACGCCAAGAAACTTTTCTATCCTGAAGAATGGGTAAGCCTAGATTTAACACTTTCTAAAACAGAAGTATTTTGTTTACTTTGGATGGAACGAAATACAGATATTACAATGACGAAAATTGCTGACCTTCTTGATATACCGATGAGTACAACGACGGGCGTTGTAAATCGCCTTGTAAAAAAGGGATATATTGAGCGCTACCGTGATGAAAACGACCGACGTATTGTATTAATTCGGTTAACAGAAAACGGCGTAATGCTCGTTCAAGAAGTAAAACAAAATGCAGCCCACTACTTTAGCTTAGTGACAGAAGCATTGTCAGAAGAAGAAAAAGCATTCTTACTACAAATCTTCCAAAAGATTATGAATCACATTGCTACGTCACAGCAAAAAACAGAAGAAAAAGTTTCTACACCTAAAATGAAAAACATTCCGATTGAATAAAACCCTATCTGGGTTTTTATTCAATCATTTACTTCGACACTCGTAATATTCGATGTTCGAAACAAAGGAGATATGAATGATGAGAATTATTTTGTATACAGGTAAAGGCGGCGTAGGAAAAACTAGCATTTCAGCAGCAACAGCAATTCAAAGCGCAAAACAAGGATTAAAAACTTTAGTCATGAGTACAGATCCCGCTCATAGTTTAGGAGATTCATTTGGTATAAAGCTATCTTCTGAGCCATTAGAAATTCGTGAAAATTTGTGGGCACAAGAAATTAATACGATTTATGAGATGGAAAAAGGATGGGGAAAATTACAGAAATATATTACACTACTCTTCACTTCCAAAGCAGCCGATGATATTACAACAGAAGAATTAACGATGTTTCCTGGTATGGAAGATTTAATTAGCTTACTTCGCGTACTCGATTATTATAAACAAAACACATATGATGTTATCATTATTGATTGTGCTCCAACAGGAGAAACATTAGCAATGCTAAGCTTTCCAGACATGCTCGGCTGGTGGATGGAAAAATTGTTTCCTATTAAAAGAAAAGTTTTAAAAGTCGTTCGTCCTGTAGCTCAACCACTCCTTGGTGTCCCTCTTCCAACCGATGATATTATGGACGAATTAACAAATACACTTGAACAGCTCGGAGAAATGAGAGATATTTTATCAAACCGAGAAGTAACAAGTATCCGCATCGTTGTAAATCCTGAAAAAATGGTCATTAAAGAAGCTCAGCGTAGCTTTACTTATTTAAATTTATACGATTATAACGTAGATGCCATTATGATTAATCGCGTCATCCCTAACACCGTCACCGATCCTTATTTTCAAGCATGGAAAGATACGCAAAAGAAATATAAAACATTAATTCAAAATAGTTTTGATCCACTTCCTATTTACGAAGCTCCAATGTTTGAACAAGAAGTTGTTGGTTTACCTATGTTAGAGCGTGTAGGAGATGCTTTATTTAAAACTGATCATTGTCCTACTGAAGTGAAATTTAACGGCCGCACACAATATGTAAGAAAAGATGGCGATGATTATATTTTCATTCTTTCTATTCCCTTCTCAAACAAAAGTGAACTTTCATTAAATCAAAAAGGTGATGAGCTAATTATTCGAGCTGGCTCTGTGAAACGAAATATTACATTGCCAAAAACGTTAACACACCTTTCTATTCAAGGGGCAAAATTTGAAGAAGATATACTAAACATTCGGTTTGGAGGTGTAGTGCATGCATGAGGAACTACTACGAAGGGTAATTCGTACAAAAGTAAAAGTCGGGATGCATATATTAGAAGAGCTACCTAATCCAATCCAGCAATCAGCTAAGCAAATATTAAATATTTTGCAAGAGGAGCTAGCTGCTTATCCGAAAGAACGAGATCATCATGAAGTTAATTTAAAAAATATCATAATTGAATAACTATCTCTGTATAGAGAGCCTTTTTTAGGCTTTCTATACTTTATTGGAGTGATGTAAGTTGATGAAAAAGCATTCCACTACTATACTCTGGATCATTCCCTTATTATTTTTCATTCATAACCTTGAAGAAGCTTTCCAAATGCCACAATATCTTGCTAATCAATTTTCAATCCGTCTTATAACTAGCCAACAATTTTTCATTGCCATTTCCGTATTAACAATCTTTGTATTACTTATCGTCTTTCTATATCAACTTAACTTCTTGTCTTCTATATGCTGGATTATTTTTATACAAGGGGCCATCTTCTTTAACTCTGTTCAACATATTATTTTGTTTTTCATTTATCGCTCCTATAACCCCGGCGTAATATCAGCATTTTTCATTACTCTCTTTTCTATTTTCTTTTTTTTATCCAAAAAACACTTAATTCATCAAAAGCAATTCGTAATTACACTCCTTTTCAGCTTATTTTCTTATCCCATTATAATTTGGATTACCTTACTGTTCGCTAGCTATTTTCATTCATAAAAAAAGACCAGGAAAACTCCTGGTCCATTACTCTACTTAACAAACATTGGATTCTACGTTATACAAAATTGGAAGGTACAGAATTAGGGTTTGTTTGTTAAGTTTATATGTTGAACGAACTAACAGCGGAGGGGTTCCTTCTGTTAGTCCATTAAACCCAATCATTATTTTACGATTTTTTCAAGCTCCTCAAGTGAAAGATCTACTGAAATTGAACCATCATTTGTTTCTTTCTTAATTGCATCTGTTACTTCTTTTGAATGGTATAATTCAATTACTTTTTTCAGTGTTGGATCATCTTTATCTTTCGTACGAGCTGCGAAAATATTAATATAAGGCTTCGCATTTTCATTCTTTGGATCTTCTAAGAAAATAGGATCCTTCGCTGGATCTAATCCAGCTTGACCAGCAACACCGTTATTAATAACTGATGCCGCTACATCTTTTAACACACGAGGTGTTTGCTGTGCGATAACCGGTGTAATTTTTAATTTCTTCGGATTTTCAGCAATACCACTTGGATCTCCAAATAGACCAAAATCCTTTTTCAGCTTTAATAATCCAGCTGCATCAAGAAGTTTTAATGCACGTGCTTGGTTGGTTGGATCGTTTGGAATTGCAATTTCTGAACCATCTGGGATTTCATTTGATTTCTTATATTTTTCAGAGTATAAACCCATTGGTGCAATTTGTGTTGTACCAACAGCTGTAATATCTAACTTATGTTCCTTTTTAAATTGCTCTAAGAACGCAATATGCTGGAATGAGTTTAGTTCAATATCTCCATCAGCTAACGCTTTATTTGGCGTTGTGTAATCGGAGAACTCCACCAGTTTAATCTTAATCCCTTCTTTTTCAGCTTTTTTCTTCAAAATTTCCCAAGCGTCTCCATCCGTTCCAGTTACACCGACGCGAACTACTTTTTCTTTCGCTCCTGCACCCGTGTCTCCACTTGAGCAGCCGCTTAATGCTGAGACTCCTACAATCGCTGATAATGCAAATGCTAAAATTTTCTTCATTTTCTTTTCCTCTCTTCCTTTTTATGATCTGCGTAACAAGACTTTCGCAAAGTAATTCCCTAAATTTTGAGCTATCTGTACGAGAATAATAAGTAACACGACCGTTACGAACATAACTGATGTATCAAAACGTTGATAACCATATGTCATTGCTAAATCACCAAGACCGCCACCACCGACAAGCCCAGCAACTGCAGAAAATTCAATTAAACCAACTGTCATAAATGTGACACCTAAGATTAATGGCGCTAACGCTTCTGGTACAAGGATTTCAAAAACGATTCTAATTGGCGAGGCGCCCATTGCTTGTGCTGCCTCAATTACTCCTTTCGGAACGGAAACAAGGTTTGTTTCAACCATTCTAGCAATACCAATTGATGCGACTAACGTCATCGGGAAAATTGCCGCTGCTGTTCCAATCGTCGTTCCGATAACACTTCTTGTTAGTGGACTTAAGGCTACTAAAAAGATAATGAATGGTACCGGACGAATTGTATTAATTATGATGTTAAGAATAGAAAAGACCCATTTATTTTCTAAAAAGTTTCCTTTTCTCGTTACATATAAAAGTAAACCTAGAGGTATACCAAGAATTGTAGCGAATATAAGGGTTACAATTACCATTAAGAGGGTATCCCCCGTCGCATCTAGTATGCGCGGCCAAAATATACTCCAATCAACTCGCATGAGCTTCTACCTCCTTCAGCTGCACTTGCAGTCTTAGATGTTGTAATGCTTTTTGAATTTCCCTCTGCTCCCCTTGCAACTCTACAAGAAGATTTCCAAATAGCACATTTTGAAGTTCAATAATATTTCCGTACAGTACATTTACATCGACGTTATAGTTTTTTGCGATATATGATAGTACCGGCTGTCCTGTCTCCTCACCAGTAAATGTTAGACGATAAATTTGACCACCATTTTGAATTTTCGCTAGAACACTTTCCGGTAAATGATCATTAATGACAGAACGTACAAAGTTTTGAGTCGTCTTTGTTTTTGGTTGCGTGAAAACATCAAACAGTTTTCCTTCTTCAATAACTTTTCCCTTCTCCATTACAGCTACACGGTGACAAATTTCTTTCACAACATGCATTTCATGTGTAATAAGAAGAATTGTTAAATTGTATTCTCTATTTACTTTCTTTAATAAGTTTAGAATTTCTGTCGTTGTTTCTGGATCTAAGGCTGATGTTGCCTCATCACATATAAGAATATCTGGCGATGTCGCAAGTGCTCTAGCAATGCCCACACGCTGCTTTTGTCCACCTGATAGCTGCTCTGGGTAATAGTTTGCTTTATCTTCTAACCCTACAAACTTCAGCAGTTCATTTACTCTTTCTTTTATCTCATTCTTTGGTACTTTCGCTAACTTTAATGGATAAGCAATATTTCCAAATACTGTTCTTGAATTAAATAAATTAAAACTTTGGAAAATCATTCCGATTCTTTGTCTCAGTTTACGTAATTCTTTCGTCGATAATGATGTAATATCTTTATCATCTATTGAAATCGTTCCTGCCGTCGGTCTCTCTAACATATTTACTAAGCGTAATAACGTACTCTTTCCAGCGCCACTAAAACCAATAATGCCAAAAATTTCGCCTTTCTCAACTGATAATGTTACATCCTCCACCGCATGAACAGATTGCCCAGCTGATTCATACACTTTACTTACATTGTTAAAAGAAATCATTTTTTCCCCTCCTATATGCTGTAAAAACTTGAAGCAGAGCTTTCGAGGTAAAATAAAAAGTGCTCTCCTTCTTATCAACCATAAAGATAAGAAGGAGAGCACTTATATGTACTCATTCACATCTTCTCATCTTCCAAGCCTTTATATGGCTTGCTGGAGTTAGCACGGTATTAAAAAAACCCGTTGCTGAGGTATCGTAGGGCCAGTCCCTCCACCTCTCTGGATAAGAATGTATCGATTTAATTGTCGTTTAATTAATTCTCATTATAGAACTCAGAATAATAAGAGTCAATACATTTTTTAGAAAAATATTAATTATTCCTTTATTAAAATTTTCAGATGAAAATTCATGAGAAAATAGTAACTTTCAAGGTTATTTAAAATTCTTCTTCCTCATATTTTTAAACAGGAGAATCCTCTCTACGAATTGAATAAATTTATTTGAATATGAAACTCGGAGGAAGATAAATATATGAAAACAGCTCTTTTACTCGTCGATATTCAAAACGATTATTTTCCAAATGGAAAGATGGAATTGCGTAATCCAGTAGAAGCAAGCGAATATGCTAATCAGTTATTACAACACTTTAGAACAAACAGCGAACCTATTCTTCATATCCAACACGTAGCTATAAAAGATGACGCTACTTTTTTCCTACCTAATACAGAAGGTGTACATATTCACGAAAGCGTACGTCCACTTAGAGAAGAAATAGTTATAGTCAAACATTATCCAAATAGCTTCCGAGAAACTAATCTTCTAGAGCAATTAAAACGTTTAAATATTGAACATGTCGTTGTATGTGGGATGATGACTCATATGTGTATCGATGCTACAGTAAGGGCTGCATTCGATTTTGGCTTTCAATGTACCGTTATACATGATGCTTGTGCTACAAAAGACCTGTCTTTTAAGAACGCTACTATACCAGCTGTTTACATTCACAATACAATTTTAGCTAGTTTAAATGGCGTATATGCAAATGTAATAAGCACGCAAGAATTTTTAGCTACATAAAAAAACACTCCTTTCAGTGAGCAAAACCGAAAGGAGTGTTCCTTGTCGAACCATAGATTTTCTTTCAAATTGTATTATACAGGAAATTCTCAAAATGAATACTAAAAAATATGACTAATAAGTCAACTTTTCTCATCATTTTATTTCTGTTCACATGTTTATCCCGCTATTAATAGGTTTTAGCTCATTCCCTTCGAACGATGGTAATATATAGGATTTCAATTTTAAAAGGAGCTCTTCACATTCTGTGAAGAGCTCCTCTACTATTTCTTATAAAGTTTCAGAAGTAGTTTTTGCTTGCATGTGAAGTGCTAAGTAATCAGGTCCACCAGCTTTAGAGTCTGTACCAGACATGTTAAAGCCACCGAATGGTTGGTAACCTACGATTGCACCAGTACATCCACGGTTGAAGTATAAGTTACCAACGTGGAAGTCTTCGCGTGCTTTTTCAATATGGTCACGGTTGTTAGTAATAACAGCACCTGTTAAACCGTATTCCGTATTATTTGCAATTGCAAGTGCATGATCGAAGTCTTTCGCTTTACAGAATGCTACTACTGGTCCGAAGATTTCTTCTTTCATTAAGCGAGCATCTTCTGCAACGTCAGCAACGATTGTTGGTTGGATGAACCAGCCTTTAGAATCGTCTCCTTCGCCACCTGCTAAGATTCTACCTTCTTCTTTACCAATTGCAACATAGCTCATTACTTTATCGAATGCAGCTTGGTCATTAACAGGACCCATGTTTGTACCTAATACTGCTGGGTTAGCAACTGTTAATTCTTTTGTTAATTCAACAGCACGATTTAATACATGATCATATACATCTTCATGGATTACTGCACGAGAACATGCAGAACATTTTTGTCCTGAGAATCCGAATGCTGATGCAACGATAGACTTAGCTGCTAATTCAAGATCTGCTTCTTTATCAACAACGATTGTATCTTTACCGCCCATTTCAGCGATAACGCGTTTTAACCAAATTTGTCCTGGGTTTACTTTCGCTGCACGCTCATAGATGCGGATACCTACATCACGAGATCCCGTGAAACTTACGAAACGTGTACGAGGATGATCTACTAAGTAGTCACCAACTTCAGAACCATTACCTGGAACGAAGTTTACTACGCCAGCTGGTAAGCCAGCTTCTTCTAATACTTCCATAAATTTCGCTGCCACTACAGGAGTTGTACTAGCTGGTTTTAGTAATACTGTGTTACCAGAAACTAAAGCAGCTGTTGTCATACCTGCCATAATTGCGAATGGGAAGTTCCAAGGAGAAATGATAACACCTACTCCTAATGGAATGTAAGAGAAACGATTATATTCAATTGGACGGCTTTCTACTGGAATACCGTCTTTTAATTTTAACATTTGACGACCATAATATTCCATAAAGTCGATTGCTTCTGCTGTATCAGCGTCTGCCTCATTCCATGGCTTACCTGCTTCTTTTACAAGAATAGCAGAGAATTCATGTTTTCTGCGACGAACGATTGCTGCAGCACGGAATAAAATGTCTGCACGCATTTCTGGCTTTGATTTTCTCCAAGTTTGGAATGTTTCATCCGCTACTTGCATTGCTTTTTCAGCTAACTCACGGCTTGCTTTTGAAACACGACCAACAAGTTCCTCTTTATTTGCAGGGTTTACAGAAACAATTTTGTCTTCTGTAGTGATTTTTTCTCCCCCAATAATTAATGGATAGTCTTGTCCAAGATAAGATTCTACTTTCTTTAAACCTTCTTCAAACGCTAATTTGTTAGCCTCCACTGAAAAATCTGTAAATGGCTCATGTTTGTATGCTACTACCATTTTTTTTAGCCTCCCCTTAGAAAAACGTTTACATTTTACAACATTATTCTACACGATAATTTAGATTTATTCAAATATTCCTAGACTTATATTTTAAAAATTAATAAATTTTTAAAATATAATAAAAAAAAGAGATTCATACATGCGTATGAATCTACAAAATATGAGTATATTCCAAAACATTTTTCCCGATCAATAATATAGTAACTAATAAAAATAAGGTCCTTACATATCCAACACCTTTTTGAACCGCAAACTTCGATCCAAAATAAGCACCTAAGATCATTGATAATCCCATGATAATACCGTATTCAAAATGAATTATATCTAAAAATAAAAAAGTAATTAAAGATACAATATTACTAACAAAGTTCAAAAGTTTTCCAGATGCTGCCGCTTGAATAAAATCCAAGCCAATTAATAAAAATGCAAAAATTAAAAACGATCCTGTCCCTGGTCCAAAAAATCCATCATAAAATCCTATCATTAAAATAGCAAAGAAAAATATTAATGTTTTTCTTTGCGTCATCTTCTTATAGGTAGACACACTTCCCCAATTCTTTTTTGCAATAATATAAATAGCAATAAATACCAACATTACAAGTACTAATGGGCGTAAAATATCCGGTGGAATAAATTTTACTACTAAAGCACCTGCAACAGCTCCAACAATAGTTAACGGGATTAACTTTCCTACAATTTTAAAATCAACTTTTCCTGATCGAATAAAATACATCGCACTCGTAAACGTCCCCATTGTTGCCGCTAATTTATTCGTTGCAATTGCCGAAGCTGGCGATAAGCCAACAAACATAAGCGCAGGAAGCGAAATTAACCCTCCTCCTCCAACAACGGAATCAATAAAAGCTGCTAAAAAACCGAATGCAATTAATAAAATAATGACTTGAAAACTTAATTCTTCCATGAGCTTTACCCCTTACCCCTATTTTTTACAACATTTTAAATTATAACAAAATTACATAAGAAAAAAAGCTGTTCCATAGAGGAACAGCCTTCATATTTAATCTAAAATCTTCACAAGTGGTTCATCTTGTTTTGCTTCACGTATAATAATAGCTTCTGGGCGTTCTACAGATTTAATCGTTACTTGTACTTTCATATAATTCGGGAAGTATTCCATAACAAGCCCTGCCACATATTGTGTAAAACCAACTATTTCAGCTTTTCCATTAAACTGGACAGGAATATCAAGCTTCATTTCTCTTAATTCATCATCTCTATACATACCAGTACCAATAACAGCTGTATAGTCGCCTTGGAAATAATCGCTTAGTTTTGCCTTAAAGTTGGATACTCTTGCAAGGTCTTCACGTTTATTATCTGTTTTCGCTTGCTCTGATGGGAACAAATAATATTTTTCATTAATTTGTTGCCAATCTTCAACCGTTTCACTACCTTTTTCAACATTCGCATAAGAAACAAAGTTACCTGGCACGAGCGAAGACTTTGGAGCTTGGCGATAAATCGCAAATGTTATTGGAATATTTTTGGTTTCAGGTTCTTTTTGATGTATGACTTTCAAAATTTCTTGCGCCATTTTTTTCCCTTCAGCTAACATCTTTTCATCCGGGATTGCAGCTTCACGTGGATAACCATGCTCTTCGTTAAAATATTGAACAGAATTCATTGCTAATCCAACTACCATACCAACGCGTTCCTCGCCGTTATCGCCTTTTTTCACATAATAATCATGCTCTAAAATATTTGAAATATATATTGGATTTTTTTTATTTTTCACTTCTAGTGATTCGGATCCTGTTCCTAATGCAGGGTTTAATCCTATATTAGGAAATTTAACTGCATCTTTTTTTAATTTGTCCTCTAGTTCCTTTTGTTCAGCATCTGTACGTTTTCTTTTAACAAGCATCTGTATAGTTTGAGTATCTAGAGCTTTTCCGCCTTTTAAAAAATTATCTTTCGTACTAAATGATTCTTTTGCAATTCGCATTAACCCTGTTTCAAATTCATCTATATCAAGACGACTATTTAACCCTTGCACCACTAAACCACGTGCATTTCCACCATCAAATGGAATAGTCGTCTTATAATATTCATCCGAAATAGCGTATTTTGGAACAACTGATTGTTCTTTTGCTTTCCCCGATTTCTCAGCCACTTTTTCATCTTTGTCGGCACCTGCACTACACCCACTTACAAGTAGGCCAAGGCTTAATACCGCTAATGCTATTTTTTTCATGGTAAGTTTGCACCTCTTACTTATTTAGCTCTTGTAAGAACCTCTCTTCATTCCAAACCTCAACATTATGTTTCTCCGCTTGTGCTAATTTCGAACCAGCCGCTTCACCTGCAACAACTAAATCCGTACTCTTACTAACACTTCCCGTTACTTTTCCACCTAATGCCTCAATCTTCTTCTTCGCTTCACTTCGCCCCATAACTTCTAGCTTACCTGTTAAAACAACCGTTTTTCCTGCGAAGTAAGATTCAACATTTTGTAAATCTGCAATTTTTATACCTTTGTATGTCATATTCACGCCATACTCTTTAAACTGCTGTAATAACTCTAATACATCTTCATTATCAAAATATGTCACAACAGATTGAGCCATTTTTTCGCCAATTTCATTAATTGCTTTTAGTTCTTCTTCCGTTGCTTTTACAAGCTCATCCATCGTTTCAAAGTGCTCTGCAAATGTACGTGCTGCTTTCGCTCCAACGTGGCGAATTCCAAGACCAAATAATAATCGCTCTAACGAGTTTTCTTTAGAATTTTCAATTGCTTGTATTAAGTTTGTTGCTGATTTTTCACCAAAACGTTCTAACTGTAATAATTGCTCTTTCGTCAATGCATATAAATCAGCAAATGTACGAATGTAATCAGCATCAAAGAGTTGTGTAATGACACGTTCTCCAAGTCCATCAATATTCATTGCATTTCTTGAAACGAAATGGATTAACCCTTCTCGAATTTGAGCAGGACAAGTTGGATTTATACAACGAAGTGCTACTTCTTCTTCTAAACGAACAAGTTCACTCTCACATGCTGGACAATGAGTTGGCATGCGGTATTCTTCTTCCTCACCAGTACGCTTATCAAAAATAACGTTCACAACTTCAGGAATAATATCTCCAGCCTTCTTCACAACAACGTAGTCACCAATTCGAATGTCTTTTTCACGAATTAAATCTTCGTTATGTAAAGAAGCACGACGAACAATCGTACCAGCAACTCTCACTGGCTCTAGTTCTGCAGTCGGTGTTACAACTCCTGTTCGGCCAACACTTAATTCAATGCCTGTTAATCTCGTTACAACTTCTTCAGCCGGGAATTTATAAGCAATCGCCCATCTTGGACTCTTCGCTGTAGTTCCTAGACTTTCTTGAAGGGCAACATCATCTACTTTTATAACGATTCCATCAATCTCATAATCAAGATGCGGACGTTTTTCTTGCCATTCTTCTACATAAGCTATAACTTCTTCAATTGTTTCACATGTACGGCGATTTGGATTTGTCTTAAATCCAAGTTCACCTAAGAAATCAAGCGATTCACTATGTGATGGAATTGTTTTTTCTTCTACATTCGCAAGACCATACACAAACATAGATAAGTTACGCTTCGCTGCAATTTTCGGATCAAGTTGACGTATTGAACCTGCTGCTGCATTACGCGGATTCGCAAATACATCTTCTCCATTTTGCTCTTTTTCTTCATTTAGTTTAACGAATGAACGCTTCGGCATATAAGCTTCGCCTCGTGCTTCTAACGTTACTTCTTCATTTAAACGAAGTGGGATAGCTTTAATCGTTTTTAAATTTTGAGTAATATCTTCACCCGTTACACCATCACCACGTGTCGCCCCTTGAATGAAGCGTCCTTTTTCATAATGAAGCGAAACGGCAAGCCCGTCAATTTTTAATTCACATATATATCTTACATTCGCACCATCAATTCCTTGACGTACTCTTCTGTCGAAATCACGTAAATCTCCTTCGTTAAATGCATTTCCTAAACTTAACATTGGTGACTTATGTGTTACTTTTTCAAATATATCAAGAACAGTCCCCCCAACGCGAACGGAGGGAGAATCTTCACTCATAAACTCTGGGTTCTCTGCTTCTAATTTTATAAGCTCCTGCATATTACGGTCATATTCCGCATCAGAAACAGAAGGATTGTCTAATACGTGATATTGATAGTTAAATGTATTTAATAAATCACGCAGTTCTTCTATACGTTTTTTTGCTATCTCTTTTGACATATCCTCATTCCTTTCTATTGTTTCGTCACAGGTGCAAATTTTGCTAACAAACGTTTAACACCAATTGGGCTTGGGAATGCAATATCTAATTCTTTTGCATCACCTTCACCTTTTACACTTACAACTGTACCGACTCCCCATTTTTGGTGGGAAGCTTTATCTCCTACTGCCCAGCCAATTTGTTCGCCGCCTGTCGTCTTAGCTGCAGGGCGCGCGAAAGCTGAACGAGAGCGTGTTGTCGTTGTGATTGTCGTTTTGCCGCTACTTGCCGTTCTGCCTTTTGCACCAAACGATGTTTCACGCTTTGGCGCTGTTTCATTTAATGATTCCACTAGTTCTGTCGGGATTTCTGTAATGAATCGAGACGCAGCGTTCATACTTGTTCTACCAAATAAAGTACGCATTTGCGCGTTAGATAAATATAGCTCTTCTTCTGCACGGGTAATACCTACATAAGCAAGACGACGTTCTTCTTGCATTTCATCCTCTTCCATAAGAGAACGAGTATGAGGGAATATCCCTTCCTCTAAGCCAACAATAAACACAACCGGGAACTCTAATCCTTTCGCTGAGTGCATCGTCATTAAAATAACTTCTTCACCAGCAGTTGGGTCTTCATCTACACGATCAATATCAGCAACAAGTGCTAAATCTGTTAAGAATGCAACAAGGCTCTTATCTTCGCTTTGAGATTCAAATGTTTGCGTAACAGATAAGAACTCGTCTAAGTTTTCTAAACGACCTTCCGCTTCTAAAGAACGTTCATTTTTCAACATATCGCGATAGCCTGTTTTTTCAATAACTTCTTCTACTAATTCTGTAACAGATAAATACTCTTGCATATTTACCCAGTTATTTAATAAATTCGCAAATTCTTTTACTGCCTTTGTAATTTTTGCACTTACTCCAACATGCTCAATTTCATCAAATACAGCAGTTAATGAAATTCCGTTTTGCACACCGTAATTAATAATTTTATCGATAGAAGTCGCACCAATACCACGCTTTGGCATGTTAATAATACGTGCAAAACTAATTTCATCATCTGGATTACCGATTAAACGTAAGTACGCCAAAATATCTTTAATCTCTTTACGGTCGTAGAACTTCGTACCCCCGACAATTTTGTACGGAATGTTAGATTTAAGGAAAATCTCCTCGACCATACGAGACTGAGCATTCGTACGATATAACACTGCAAAATCAGTATATTTTCGTTTCCCCATTTGAATATCGTCACGAATTTTTTTCGCAACAAAATACGCTTCGTCCTTTTCAGTTGCAGCACGATAATACGAGATTTTACTTCCAACTTGATTGTCTGTCCATAATTTCTTCGGCTTACGATTTGTATTTTTTTCAATAACAGCATTCGCTGCATTTAAAATATTTTGTGACGAACGATAGTTTTGTTCTAACAAAATTACTTGTGCATTCTCATAGTCTTTTTCGAACGACAAAATGTTAGAAATATCTGCACCACGCCAGCGATAAATAGACTGGTCAGAGTCACCTACAACGCAAAGATTTTTAAAACGCGCTGCCAAATGTTTAACAAGAAGATATTGCGCTTTGTTCGTATCTTGATACTCATCAACGTGAATATATTGGAACTTACGCTGATAAAACTCTAATACTTCTGGAACACGTTCAAATAACTGAATCGTGGTCATAATTAAATCATCAAAGTCTAATGAATTATTTTTCAAAAGACGTTTTTGATACTCTGTGTATACATCGCTCGTTAATTTTTCATATGGATCAGCCATTGTAATTTTTTTTGCATATTTATCCGCAGATAACAGTTCATTTTTCGCATTACTAATACCCGCTAAAATAGAGCGCGGCTCAAATTTCTTCGGATCAATATTGCGCTCTTTCATAATTTTTTTGACTACAGTTAGCTGATCGCCTGAATCTAAGATTGTAAAGTTACGATTAATACCAATACGATCGATATCCCGTCGTAAAATACGTACACACATAGAGTGGAACGTCGAAATCCAAATATCTTCTGCTTCTGGTCCCACAAGTGTATCAATACGCTCACGCATTTCACGAGCTGCTTTATTTGTGAAGGTAATAGCTAGTACATTCCATGGTGCTACACCTTTTTCACCAAGTAAATACGCAATACGATGTGTTAACACACGTGTCTTACCACTACCTGCACCTGCCATTAATAGAAGTGGTCCATTCGTTGTTTGGACTGCTTTTTGTTGCTGTGGATTTAAACCGTTTAATAATCTATCTGTCATACTCATATACGCCTGCACCTACTCTCCTTTTACTGCTTTAACTGTTTTTAACGCCGATTTTATATCATCATAAATAATATTTCCAACAACTACTGTATCAGCATATTGTGCCATTTCTTTCGCCTGTTCTGCATTAGAAATACCACCGCCATAGTATAACTTAGCTTGTTTCAATTCTGCTTTTACATTTTTAACAAGTTCAACATCTCCATACGTACCGCTATATTCTAAATAAAATATCGGTAAATGTAATAACTTGTCTGCTAAACGAGCATATGCAATAACGTCATCTTCTGTTAAATCACATTTCGCTTCTGTAAGCTGGGCTACTTTCGCTTCTGGATTTAAAACACAATACCCTTCCATAAAAATTTCGTCCCAGTCCATAATATCCCCAAATTCTTTCAATGCCTCATGATGAACACCTGTTACCCATTCTACTTTTCGGCTATTTAAAACACTTGGGATGTAATAAAAATCAAATCCTGGTGTAATTGCTTCTACATCAGAAACCTCTAATACACAAGGAACTGCATATCTACGAATGCTAACTAGCATGTGTAATACGTTATCAATTGTAACTCCATCACTTCCGCCTACAATAACCGCATCAGTTCCAGACTCACAAATCATTTCTAGATGTTCATCGCTTAACTCCTTATTTGGATCAAGCTTAAATACATGTTTCCAACCGGAAATATCGTACATGAAAACACCCTTCCTTTTCTCTAGTTATATATATTTCTGTTCAAAATAACAGTTTATTTTCATCATTATTGTTTTAACTTCATCTTAAATATTTGTTTAAAACGGAGAATTAAGTTTGGAATTACCTCTTCCATATTTTTTAAACTAGAGGATTTAATTTTGAAGTTCCTTTTATGCATTCTTTCATTATAACAAAAAAAGTTACTTACACACACGCACATTCCAACATCTTTTTCCACGTCAAATGTTGGATTACATATCCCAAAAATCAAACGGGATACTAATAAAAGAAATAGTATTATCTATTTCAACTTTCATAAAAAGGAGTGTTTTTCTAATGAAGCAAAATATCGGGACAATAAACGCTCTAATTCGAATTACACTTGGGCTTGTCCTCTTCGGATGTAGTGCAACTAAACTTGTACGCAAGCCGTGGTGCACTTGGTCTAACATTTTTCTATGGATTGGTGCAATGAAAGTTGCAGAAGGAATTGTTCGTTTCTGCCCTGTTGTTGAAATGTGGAAATTCGGAAAATACATGAATATGGGGGCATTTAAAATGCCTAGCATGAATTTTGCTGAAAAAGGACATGCTAAAGAAGAAGTGAATCAAACTTCCACTCATGACAAGCCAAAGTCAAAAGGAAGTTATGACGCTTCTGACAAAGAGATTGAGTCAGCGATTGAAAATATAATCCTGGCAAAACCGCTTTGAATCATTTGTCACGATGCAAGATGCTCTCAAAGGGACTTAGCTGCTGCAGTGGGCGGTTAAGTCTTCTTTATTTTACCATAAAACAGAACGTACATTCTCTTTTTCGACCTTAAAATGTATATAAAAGATATCAATCAATAAAATTCAGAAAATTAGGTGCATACCTCTTGCTTAAAATGATATAAAAGTGATATCATTTTTATATCAGGAGGCGATCATATGAAAGAAAAACAAGTATTTTATGTAAATGGTTTTCTCGGTATTATTGGAATTTTGATTTTAGCTGCTATCGGTGTATTTTTCCTTGCACAAGAAATTTTCATAGGAGCGGCACTAACTATTATATTAGCCGCAGTTCTCGCTACAGGTATCGGTATTGTTCAACCGAATCAAGCGAAGGTTATTACGTTCTTCGGTAATTATTTAGGAACAATTCGTCAAAACGGTTTATTTTTAACGATTCCGTTCGCATTCCGTCAAACTGTATCTTTACGTGTTGAAAACTTTAACAGTAAAAAATTAAAAGTAAATGACGTTGATGGAAATCCAATTGAAATTGCAGCTGTTATCGTATATAAAGTTGTTGATTCTGCAAAAGCAATGTTTGGTGTTGAACATTATGATCGATTTGTAGAAATTCAAAGCGAAACGGCAATCCGCCATGTTGCAACAAAATATCCTTATGACAATTTCCAAGATGAAACCTGCGTTACGTTACGCGGAAATACTGAAGAAATCTCTGAAGAATTAAAACGTGAGTTAGAGGCGCGTCTTGAAATTGCTGGTGTAGAAGTATTAGAAACTCGTTTAACGCACTTAGCTTACGCAACAGAAATTGCCCATGCAATGCTACAACGCCAGCAAGCAAAAGCAGTATTAGCTGCTAGAAAAGAAATTGTTGAAGGTGCTGTGAAGATGGCGAAAGATTCCATCCATATGTTAGATGAAGAAGGCGTACTAGAACTCGATGACGAGCGTAAAGCAAATATGGTAAACAACTTATTAGTTGCCATCGTTTCAGATAAAGGTGCGCAACCAGTTATTAATACAGGAAGCCTATACTAAGGGCTATAAGTAATTATGGCTAAAAAGAAAAGCTTTCCATTACGTATTGATCCTGAATTACACGCAGTCATCGAAAAATGGGCAAATGATGAATTTCGTAGCGTCAATGCACACATCGAGTATTTACTTCGAGAAATGGCAAAGCAAAAAGGGAAATTAAAAAAAGATAAAGATGCATAAAAAATCCCGCTGATTCCTCAGCGGGATTTTTACATATTAACTTTTCGTCATCTCATGCCCAATTGCACGATATCCTATATCACTTCGATAAAATAGACCATCACTCTCAATTTTACCGATTTCTTTATATACTTTATCTTTTGCTTCTTGTAAACTATTTGCCTTACAAGCAACAAATAATACACGGCCACCGTTCGTTACAAAGTCCCCATGTTTCATTGCTGTACCTGCATGGAAAACAATCACATCTTGCAGTGCATCTAGTCCACTAATAATATCACCTTTTTTATATGCTTCTGGATATCCTTTAGAAGCAAGTACAACACCGATTACAGCTTCTTCTGACCATTGTAACGTTAGTTCACTTTCATCTAATACAGCGTTACATACGTCAACTAAATCATTTTCTAAGCGAGGTAATACAACTTCTGTTTCAGGATCACCGAAGCGTGCATTAAATTCAATTACCTTCGGACCATCATTTGTTAAAATAAGACCTGCGTATAAAATACCTGTAAACGAACGGTTTTCTGCAATCATCGCCTTAGCAGTTGGATGTAATACGGTTTGAATCGCTTCTTGAACTGCTGATTCTGGAATTTGTGGTACTGGAGAATATGCACCCATTCCGCCCGTATTTGGACCTTTATCACCATCAAAAGCTCTTTTATGATCTTGGGCGATTACCATTGGATGTACAGTTGTTCCATTCACGAATGCCATTAATGAAAATTCTTGTCCATCTAAAAACTCTTCAATAACGATCTTCTTACTTGCCGCGCCGAATTTCACATCTTGTAGCATTTCTTTCACAGCTTGTAATGCCTCTTCAAGCGTCATTGCTACCGTTACCCCTTTACCCGCAGCTAGGCCGTCAGCTTTAATAACGATTGGTGCACCAACTTTTCGAATGTACTGTACTGCTTCTTCATAATCTGTAAAAGTTTCGTACGCCGCAGTTGGAATATCATACTTTTTCATAAGCTCTTTTGTAAAAGCTTTACTACCTTCAATAACAGCAGCCGCTTTATTCGGACCAAATACGCGAAGTCCCTCTTCTTTAAAACAATCAACAATTCCATTCATAAGCGGAATTTCTGGTCCAACGAAAGTTAACTCAACATTATTCTCTTTTGCAAATAAAACTAATGCATCAAAATCATTTTCATCAATATCAACTGGTGTTGCAACATCTCTCATACCTTCATTACCTGGTGCTACATATACCTTTTCTACTTTTTCAGATTGTGCAAACTTCCAAGCTAAAGCATGCTCACGCCCACCGCGGCCAATTACTAAAACATTCATATTTCATCCCCCAATAATTAAATAAGTACAAACTAGAAGCTATGCTCCTAGTTTGCTTTTTCATATCAATAAAAGGTTATCGACCGGACTTTTTAAACATCCTCTATTAGTGTTTGAAATGACGTACGCCAGTGAACACCATAGCAATCCCATACGTATCTGCCACTTTAATAGAATCTTCATCACGGATTGATCCGCCTGGTTGAATGATTGCTGTAATTCCTGCTTTTGCTGCTTCTTCTAATGTATCTGGCATTGGGAAGAAAGCATCAGATGCAAGTGCGCTACCTTGTGCTTTTTCACCAGCTTGTGTAATTGCGATTTTTGCAGAACCTACACGGTTCATCTGTCCCGCACCGACGCCAATTGTCATGTCATCTTTCGCTAAAACAATTGCGTTTGATTTCACATGTTTTACAACTTTCCAAGCTAGTTTTAAATCTTTCCATTCTTGCTCTGAAGGTTCACGTTTCGTTGGAATTGAAATTGTACTTTCATCTAATGATAACGTATCTTCTTCTTGAACGAGAAGTCCACCTTGTACAGAAGTTAGTTTTTTGCTTGCACTTGTCGCTTTTTCAATATTTATAGTTAATAAACGTAAGTTCTTCTTACTTTGTAACACTTCTAAAGCTTCTTGCGAGAACGAAGGTGCGATAACAATTTCTAAGAAAATTTCATGTAACTTTTCTGCTGTAGCTTTATCAATTTCACGATTTGCTGCAATAATACCGCCGAAAATTGATACTGGATCTGCTTCATAAGCGCGAGTATATGCTTCGTGAATATCAGTTCCTACTCCAACACCACATGGATTCATATGTTTTACTGCTACTACTGCTGGTTCTGTAAATTCTTTTACGATGCTAAGTGCTGCGTCTGCATCATTAATATTGTTATACGATAATTCTTTACCGTGTAATTGTTCTGCGTATGCAACAGAAGAAGTTGCTGCGAATGGCGCTTTATAGAAAGTTGCCTTTTGATGTGGGTTCTCGCCATAACGTAAGTCTTGCTTTTTCTCAAATGTCACAGTTAATGTTTCTGGACTTTCTTCACCCATTTGCTCTGTTAAGTAGTTAGAAATTAACGCATCATACGCTGCTGTATGACGGAATACTTTCGCTGCTAGTTTACGTTTTGTTTCCTCTGCTACTTCACCGTTCTCTTTCAGTTCTGCTAACACAATATCATAATCTACTGGATCTACAATTACAGATACGAATTTATGATTTTTCGCAGCAGAGCGAATCATTGTCGGGCCACCGATATCAATATTTTCAATTGCATCAGCAAATGTTACATCAGGCTTAGCGATTGTTTCTTTAAATGGATATAAGTTAACAACAACAAAGTCAATTGGCTCCATACCTAATTCATTCATTTGTGTTACATGTGTTTCATTATCACGAACTGCTAATAGACCACCATGAATATTTGGATGTAACGTTTTCACACGGCCATCCATAATTTCAGGGAAACCAGTTACTTCAGAAATACCAATTACTTGTAAACCGTTTTCTTCTAATAACTTTTTCGTACCACCTGTTGAAATAACTTCAATCCTTTGTTCTAGTAACCCTTTAACAAATTCTACTACTCCTGTTTTATCTGAAACACTTACTAATGCACGCTTTTTCATTTATCCTTCACCCCTGGTTGTATGTTAGTTAACAGTTGATTCTTTCACAGACTGAACAATTTGATTCACTGTATTTACGTATAATTTATGTTCAACTTGTTGAATTTTCTTTTGTAAACTTTCTCTCGTATCCCCTTCAGAAACAACCACTGCTTCTTGCGCAATAATTGGCCCTGTATCCATACCTGCATCTACATAATGAATTGTTACTCCAGTTACTTTCACACCTGCTTCTAACGCTTGACCGACAGCATCTTTACCCGGAAAGCTCGGTAGTAATGATGGATGAATATTAATAATCTTCCCGCCGTATGCTTCTAGTAACGTCGGCCCGATTAACCGCATATATCCAGCTAAAATAACATAATCAATTTCATATTCTTCTAGCTTCTTTAATATCTCTTTTTCAAATGCTTCTTTTGACTCATATGCTTTCGCTGAAAAAGCAAAACACGGAATATGATAATAATTTGCCCGTCCAACAGCGCGTGCTTCTGGTTTATCACATACTAATAAACTAATTTCTGCATCCAATCTTTTTTCTTCTACCGCATTAACGAGAGATTGAAAGTTAGATCCGCTTCCAGAAGCAAAAACTGCTAATCTACTCATAGTGCTGTGCCCCCATTAAAAGTAACGCCAGCTCCTTGTATAGTACGTCCAATAATACGAGCCATTTCTCCTTGCTCTTCAAGAAGACGAACAACATCTTTTGCATCTTCTTCCTTCACTGCTACTACCATACCAATACCCATGTTAAAAATATTGAACATTTCTTTTTCTTCCAGTTTTCCAACTTCTTGAAGCAAACTAAAGATCGGCTGAATTTCCCAAGATCCTAGTTCAATCTCGGCACCGATTCCTTCTGGCAACATGCGTGGAATATTTTCAATAAATCCACCACCTGTAATATGCGCCATACCGTATACTTCATGTTTCTTCAATAGTTCTAAAATAGGTTTGACATAAATTTTCGTTGGTTTTAATAATTCTTCACCAAGAGGTAGTTCTAAGCGGCCATAAATACGCTCTAAAGATAGTTCCCCATCTTCTAGTAACACTTTTCGTACTAAAGAGTAACCATTGCTATGAATACCGCTAGATGCTAAGCCAATTAGCACGTGACCAGCTTCAATCTTTTCACCTGTTACAATTTTCTTTTTATCAACAATCCCAACTGTAAAACCAGCTAAATCATATTCTTCCGTAGAATACATTCCTGGCATTTCAGCTGTTTCTCCACCGATTAATGCACAACCAGCTTGGCGACAGCCCTCTGATATACCTTTGACGATGTTTTCAATTTTACTAGGTTCAGCTTTACCACAAGCAATATAATCAAGGAAGAAAAGCGGCTCTGCTCCTTGGACAACAATATCATTTACACACATTGCTACTGCATCAATACCAATTGTGTCATGTTTATCTGCCATAAAAGCGAGCATCAATTTCGTTCCCACGCCATCTGTTCCAGATACTAATACAGGTTCTTCTAATGCAAATTTTGATAGATCAAACATACCTCCAAAACCGCCTAAACCGCCTAGTACTTCTTTTCTCATAGTTGTTTGTACGTGTTTTTTCATGCGAGATACCGCTTCATATCCAGCTTCAATATCTACTCCTGCTTGCTTATATGCATTCGCCATCGTTATTTACACCTCGTCTTTTAATTTCTCCCCATCCAGGGCGGGCTATTTTAAGAAAGGAGCTAGCTTCTACATCAAAAGAAGTAGAAGCTTGTTTCACTTTTCTTATTTCATACTTTCTAAAAGCTCTTGCTCATAATCATAAAGAGCTGTTGGATAGTCCCCATTAAAGTAAGCCATGCATAGGCCACCATATTTCCCTTCATATGGACGTCCAATTGCATCTACTAATCCATCTTCGCTTAAAAATGTTAAAGAATCTGCTCCGATCATTTCACGGATTTCTTCTACTGTATGATTTGCTGCAATTAATTCTTTTCTCGTTTGAATATCAATGCCATAGAAACATGGATATTTCAGAGGTGGTGAAGCAATTCTTACGTGAACTTCTGTCGCTCCAGCTTCACGAAGCATACGAACAATTCGTTTACTTGTCGTTCCTCTTACGATAGAGTCATCAATCATAACAACTCGTTTCCCTTCAACTACACCTCTTACTGCGGAAAGCTTCATCTTAACCCCTTGCTCTCGCAGTTCCTGAGAAGGTTGAATAAACGTACGTCCAACGTAACGATTTTTAATTAATCCTAACTCATATGGAATACCTGTTGCCTCCGCATAGCCAATCGCAGCTGAAATACTAGAGTCTGGTACACCAGTAACAACATCTGCTTCAATAGGAGCTTCTGCCGCTAAACGTTTCCCCATATTCTTACGTGCTGCATGAACGTTAACGCCTGCAATATTAGAATCTGGTCGTGCAAAGTAAATGTATTCCATACTACAAATTGCATGTTCTACATCGTTTGTGAAACGATCTACGTGAATTCCTTCATCATTAATGATAAGTAATTCACCCGGTTCTACATCACGAATGTATGTTGCACCTACTACATCAAAAGCACATGTTTCAGATGCTACAACGTAAGCATCCCCCATCTTTCCAATTGAAAGCGGACGGAACCCATTCGGATCTAATGCAACGATCATTTCATTTCCAGTTAGTAAAAGATACGCAAACGCACCTTTCACTTTGTTTAAAGCTTCTTTTACACTTTCAATTAAAGAATCTTTCGTACTACGTTTAATAAGATGTAAAAGTACTTCTGTATCTGAACTAGTTTGAAAAATACTGCCCTCTGCTTCTAATTCACGACGAAGCATTTTTGCGTTAATTAAATTTCCGTTATGAGCTAACGCCATACTATGATCGGAAAAACGGAACAACAATGGTTGAACGTTAGCAACTTCACTTCCACCAGCTGTTGCATATCGTACATGTCCGATCGCTGATTTTCCATTTAATCCTTCTAGCTCACCTCTTGAAAACACTTCTGATATTAAACCTAACCCCTTGTGACCGACGATTTTTTCCCCATTATTTACGACAATGCCTGCGCCTTCTTGCCCACGGTGCTGTAAACTGTGCAATCCGTAGTATGAAACTTGTGCTGCATTTTCATGCCCCCAAATTCCGAAAACGCCACATTCTTCGTTTAACCCCTTTATTTCAGCAAGCATGGGATTGCCCCTTTCCAAGCCTTTCTCATTTCATCTACATTTGCTGTAAGTAATACTTCATTTTCTTCATTATGAATTGTTACTTCATTTGTACTTGTTACTTCTCCAACTTGGATTGCTTCTACCACTTTCTCAAACGCCTCTTTATTTTCACGTTTTACAGTTATCACGAAGCGAGACTGTGATTCAGCGAATAATGCTGCTGTTGCTTCTCCATCTAATTTCACAGTAGCACCTAAGCCTTTAGCACCAATTGCACTTTCTGAAATCGCAACTGCTAAACCACCTTCAGCAACATCATGTGCAGATTGAACAAGACCAGCTTGAATTGCTTCTAATACTTGTTTTTGGCGTTTTAATTCTACATCTAAATCGATACTTGGTGATTGACCGAAAATTTTGCCGTGAATCATTTTCTGTAATTCACTTCCGCCAAACTCAGCTTTCGTCTCACCAATTACATACACTAAATCACCAGCTTGCTTAAACTCTTGTGTTGTTACATGTTTTAAGTCATGCACAAGTCCGACCATCCCAACAGTTGGTGTTGGATATACAGCTTCACCACTACGCTCGTTATACATCGATACGTTTCCGCCGATAACTGGTGTTTGTAATGTGCGACAAGCTTCACTCATACCGTCTACTGATTTCTCAATTTGCCAGAAGATTTCTGGTTTTTCTGGGTTACCGAAGTTTAAGCAATCTGTAATTGCAAGTGGCTCTCCGCCAGAACATACGATATTACGCGCTGCCTCTGCTACTGCAATTTTACCGCCCATCTCTGGGTCTAGATAAATGTAGCGAGAGTTACAATCTGTCGTCATTGCTAATCCTTTTTCTGTACCGCGTACACGTACAACTGCAGCATCTGAACCTGGCGTAACAACTGTGCTTGTGCGAACTTGGTAATCGTATTGATCGTATACCCACTCTTTACTTGCAATTGTTGGTTGCTGTAATAAAGCGAATAACGTTTCTTTATAATTTTCTACTTTTGGCGTTTCCATTTTCATTGCTTGGAATTCAGCAAAGTATGCTGCTTCTTTTGATGGCTTATGATAAATTGGTGCTTCTTCTGCTAAAGCATCTGCTGGAACTTCAGCTACCTTTTCACCTTTATGGAATAAACGAAGCATTTTATCTTCTGTTACTTTCCCCATCGTAACCGCTGCAAGACCATACTTCTCAAATAAATCTACTATTTCTTGTTCTCTACCTTTTTTCACGACAATTAACATACGCTCTTGTGATTCAGATAGCATCATTTCATATGGTGTCATTCCTGTTTCACGCTGTGGTACATCATCTAAGTACATTTCAATACCCATTCCTGCTTTACTTGCCATTTCTGCAGATGATGATGTTAAACCAGCCGCACCCATATCTTGAATTCCAACAAGTGCATCAGATTGAATTAATTCTAAACACGCTTCAATAAGAAGTTTTTCCATAAATGGATCCCCTACTTGAACCGCTGGACGTTTCGCTTCTGAGCTTTCAGATAGTTCTTCCGACGCGAATGTTGCACCATGAATACCGTCACGACCAGTTGATGCTCCTACGTACATTACTGTGTTACCAGCACCATGTGCTTGCCCTTTTTTAATGTCTTCGTGGTTAATCAAACCTACGCACATTGCATTTACAAGTGGATTTCCTTCATAACATGGATCAAATTGTACTTCGCCGCCAACAGTCGGAATACCGATGCAGTTACCGTATCCTGCAATTCCTGCTACTACTTCTTCGAATAAATATTTCACACGTGGTGACTGTAATTCACCGAAACGAAGTGAGTTTAATAGAGCTACCGGACGTGCTCCCATAGAGAATACGTCACGAATAATACCACCAACACCTGTTGCAGCTCCTTGATATGGTTCAATAGCTGAAGGATGGTTATGACTTTCCATTTTAAATACAACTGCTTGATTATCACCGATATCTACAATTCCAGCACCTTCCCCAGGCCCTTGTAGAACACGCTCACCTGTTGTTGGGAATTTTCGAAGCACTGGTTTTGAATTTTTATAACTACAATGTTCAGACCACATTACAGAGAATAACCCTGTTTCTGTATAATTTGGCAGACGACCTAAAATCTTTTCAACCATGGCAAACTCTTCGTCTGTTAACCCCATTTCCGCATATATACGCTCTTCTTTAATTTGTGTTGGATTTGGTTCAAGCATTAACGACATATGTTTCCCTCCACTGTTTTAAGATAGATTGAAAGACTTTTAACCCTTCAGCACCGCCAAGTAATTCATCTACAGCACGCTCTGGGTGCGGCATCATACCAAGTACATTTCCTTTTTCATTTACAATACCAGCAATATCTGAAACGCTACCGTTAGGGTTTTCTACGTAACGGAATGCGATTTGATTGTTCTCTTCTAATTGTTTAAGAGTCGCTTCATCACAATAGTAATTCCCCTCACCATGCGCGATTGGAATATTAATTATTTCATCTTTTTCATATTGTGATGTAAACATCGTTTCATTATTTTCAACACGTAACTGAACAGTGCGACACATAAATTTTAAGTTTTCGTTTCTTATTAACGCTCCTGGTAGTAATCCTGATTCAACAAGAATCTGGAATCCATTACATACACCTAAAATCGGCTTTCCTTGCTCAGCAGCTTTTTGCACTGCTTTCATTGCATTAGCAAAGCGAGAGATAGCACCGCAGCGTAAGTAGTCACCATAAGAAAATCCACCTGGTAGTAGAATTGCATCATATTCATCTAAATTCTCTGTATCGTGCCAAACGTAATCTACTTCTTCGCCAAGCTCATCTTTAATTGCATGGAACATATCGACATCACAGTTCGAACCCGGAAATACTATTACGGCAAATTTCACTGTGCGACAACCTCCTCAACTTCATAACGGAAGTCTTCCATTACAACGTTCGCTAATAGTTTTTCACACATTTCTTTTACCCTGCTATCTAAATCAGATACAGATTTATCAATTGTTAGTTCCATGTACTTTCCGATTCGAACGTCTTGTACTTCTGTGAATGAAAGACTATGAAGTGCTCCTTTTACTGCTGTTCCTTGTGGATCTAATACGCTTTCTCTTAATGTTACATATACCTTAACTTTATACATGTGAAATTCCCCCTAAACGTTTTAAAATCTCTTCATAAGCATCTGTTAAATTTCCAAGATCACGACGGAATACATCTTTATCAAACTTTTCATTGCTCGTTTCATCCCATAAACGGCAAGTATCTGGTGAAATTTCATCCGCTAAAATGATTTCTCCTTCTTCCGTTACACCAAACTCTAATTTGAAATCTACTAATCTTACACGACAGCTTGCGAAATGATCAATCAACACTTGATTGATTTGTAGAGCCATATCTCGTAATACACTTACTTGCTCTGGCGATGCAACGTTTAATACACGAATATGATCTTCCGTTACAAGCGGATCTCCTAAATCATCATCTTTGAAGTAAAATTCTACGATTGGTTCTGCAAGTACAGTTCCCTCTTCCATTCCTAATCGTTTTGAAAGACTTCCTGCAATTACATTTCTTGTGACAACTTCTAAAGGAATAATACTCACTTTTTTAACAAGTTGTTCTGTTTCAGATAACTTCTCAACAAAATGTGTTTTAATTCCCACTTCTTGTAACTTTCTGAACAATAAAGTTGTAATTTCATTGTTCAAACGACCTTTTCCTGTAATCGTCTCTTTTTTCTCCCCATTGAAAGCAGTCGCACTATCTTTGTACTCTACCCAAACCATATCTGCTGATTCTGTACGATAAATTCTTTTTGCCTTACCTTCATACAGCAATTCTAGCTTTTGCATTTCGCAAGCCCCCTGTAGTTTGAAAAATGTGAATAATATTTTTATAAAGAATGGCACAGAATGACTCTATTCTGTGCCATATGAAATTTTACGCTTCGTTTAATCCAAGGCGTTCAAAGATTGTATCAACGTGTTGCATATGATGCTCATAGTTGAAGCATTCATTAATTTCTTCTTGTGTTAACTTGCTTGTAATACGCTCATCAGCTTCTACAAGCTCTTTAAATTGTACTTGTGTTTCCCAAGCTTCCATCGCTTTAGGCTGTACGATATCATAAGCTTCTTCACGTACCATACCTTTGTCGATTAGTGTAAGCATTACGCGCTGAGAATAAATTAAGCCGTATGTTCTTGTCATATTGCGTTTCATATTCTCTGGGTATACAGTTAAGTTTTTAACAATATTACCAAAGCGATTTAACATGTAATTTAATGCGATTGTAGCATCTGGTAAAATTACGCGTTCTGCCGAAGAGTGAGAAATGTCACGCTCATGCCATAATGGAACATTTTCGTAAGCTGTCATCATATAACCGCGGATAACACGAGCTAAACCAGTCATATTTTCAGAACCAATTGGATTACGTTTATGTGGCATTGCAGAAGAACCCTTTTGACCTTTTGCGAAAGCTTCTTCAACTTCACGTGTTTCACTCTTTTGTAAACCACGAATCTCAACTGCCATCTTTTCGATAGATGTTGCAATTAGTGCAAGTGTTGACATGTAGTGTGCGTGACGATCACGTTGCAATGTTTGTGTTGAAATTGGTGCTGCTTCTAATCCTAAATTTTCACAAACATATTTTTCTACGAATGGATCGATATTTGCATATGTACCAACCGCACCAGATAGTTTACCAACACGAACTGTATCAGCAGCTTGTTTGAAACGCTCTACGTTACGTTTCATCTCTTCATACCAAAGACCAAGTTTTAAACCAAATGTCGTTGGTTCTGCATGAACACCGTGTGTTCTTCCCATCATGATTGTGTATTTATGCTCTTTCGCTTTGTTAGCTAAAATGCTTACAAAGTTCTCTAAGTCTTTTAATATAATTTCATTCGCTTGTTTTAAGATGTAAGATAATGCTGTATCTACTACATCTGTAGATGTTAAACCGTAATGAACCCATTTACGTTCTTCGCCTAATGCTGGCGTTTCTGATACAGCACGAGTGAATGCAACTACGTCATGACGTGTTTCTTTTTCAATTTCATAAATACGATCAATATCAAATGATGCATGTTCACGAATTTTTTTAACATCTTCTTTTGGAATATCGCCAAGCTCAGCCCATGCTTCACAAGCTAAAATCTCAACTTCTAACCACGCTTTAAATTTGTTCTCTTCCGTCCAAATCGCACCCATTTCAGGGCGTGTATAACGACTAATCATCTTTTTCCCTCCAACAGTTGTTCTTGATGGTCCCAAATATGCAAACTCTTCGCTTTTTCTAGAGCGACTTCAATATTATCATTTAAAATATTAACATGCCCCATTTTTCGCTGTGCTTTTGCTTCTTCTTTTCCATACAAGTGTAAATAGCACCCGGTTAATCTATTCACTTGTCTTAGGACCCCTTCTATATGTTCGCCTAAAATGTTTACCATGACAACTGGTTTTAACAAATTTGTTTCTCCTAGAGGTAAATTACAGATTGCTCGAATATGTTGACCAAATTGACTCGTTTCACATGCATCCTGTGTATAGTGTCCTGAATTGTGAGGTCTTGGCGCTAATTCATTAATATAAATCTCACCATTATCTGTAGCAAACATCTCTACAGCTAGTGTTCCCACAAGTTCTAATTCATCCGCAAGTACCTTTGCATACGCAATTGCTTTTTGAGAAAGCTCTTCTGTAATGCGAGCTGGAACGATAGATTCATGTAAAATGTTATTTACATGAATATTTTCTGCTACTGGAAACACTTTTGTTTCACCACTTACACTACGAATCACAATAACTGATACTTCTTTTTCAAAAGGCACCCATTTCTCTAAAATACATTCTGCTTTATCCACAAGATTTCTTGCTGCCTCAACATCAGCTTCACTTCTTAAAACAACTTGCCCTTTCCCATCATATCCACCTGTCGTCGTTTTTAAGACGGAAGGGAATGATAACCCAGCAATTGCTTCTGTAAGCTGATCTTGATTTTGAACTAATCTATACGTTGCTACTGGTAACCCAGCCTTCTCAATCGCATTCTTTTCTGTAAAACGATTTTGTGTTGTATTTAACAACTGACTACCTTGTGGTAAGTACGCATGTTTTTCAAGCCATTGTAAACATCTATAATCAATATTCTCAAATTCATATGTGACAACATCACTTATCTCTGCTAAATGCTGAATTGCTTTTAAATCATCATATGGTGCAACAATTTCAATATCAGCAACTTGTGCACATGGTGAATGCTTTGTAGGATCTAAAACAGCAATTTTATATCCCATCTCCTTAGCTACCAATGCCATCATTCTTCCTAGCTGGCCGCCTCCAATAATACCGATTGTTTTTCCAGGTAAAATGATTCTCTTCATACTAGCTCACTACCTTCACGCACATCTTTTTCAATCGCTTCTCGTCTCAATTCTAATGCATCATGTATATCATCATGAAATGATCCAAGTATTTGTGCGGCAAGTAATCCAGCATTCGTTGAACCGGCTTTACCAATTGCAACAGTTGCAACTGGAACACCTCCTGGCATTTGGGCGATGGATAATAATGAATCTAAGCCGTTTAATGCTTTTGATTGAACTGGAACTCCAATTACAGGAAGATTTGTCTTCGCTGCAACCATTCCTGGTAAATGTGCTGCTCCACCAGCTCCAGCAATAATAACTTTCAATCCACGTTCACGAGCCGTCTCTGCATATTCAAACATATAATCCGGAGTCCGATGAGCGGATACAACTTTTTTCTCATACGGTATATTTAATTCATCTAAAATGTCACAAGCATATTTCATTGTTTCCCAGTCTGACGTACTTCCCATTATGACTCCAACTAGTGATTTCATATTAGAATCCCCCCGATTCAAATAAAAAAAGCCTGAAATAGAACAGTTTCTCTTTTACTATGAGAGAAAGCGCTCTACTCAGGCATACGTATCCCTTGTGAATAGAAAAATACCGAGTGACTTTCCCTCATAGTCTAACGAATAACGGTCGTTAGGTAGAGACTTGCAGGCCATATCCCCGCGATTATATGAGGTCTTATATTATTGTTTCTATGGCTATATTAACAATATTTCATAAACAATGTCAATAAATAATCGAATGTTTTTTTATTAGCAGTCAATAACGTTCGTGTTTTAGTTATATTCAAAAGAAGAATTGCAACTATATACAAGAAGAAAAGGGAATTAGAATATATATTTCTAGAGATCTATTTTATGTATTTATCGTTTAAATAGCACTTCAGTATGTTTTTAATCAAAATATATACACTCTTGTATTATTATAACGATTTAATTTCTAAGGAGGATAACTGTTAAAGAAAGAACTTTGCTATTATCCTATTTATTTTTCTCTATTGCAGTAATTTCTGTAATTATTAAATATTTATTTATAGCATCTCATTATTTAAAATATATACTTATGATAGAAATAATGTGTCCTATTTTAAGTATTACTTTAGCGACATTAGGAAAATCAGGAACACCAAAAATCATTACTATTATTTTAAAGAGTCTCTACTTCATTCTTTTTTCGTCTGTAGCTTTATTAAATTTACGGATTATAGCATTCGGTAAATAAAAATAAACACAAAAAAACCTAAGTCAAAATAACTTAGGTTCTTGCTTGGCGACGTCCTACTCTCACAGGGACAAGGTCCCAACTACCATCGGCGCTAGAGAGCTTAACTTCCGTGTTCGGTATGGGAACGGGTGTGACCTCTCTGCCATCATCACCAAACTATGAAGGCATATTCCTTCAAAAC
Organism: Bacillus sp. BR3(2024); assembly: GCF_039134555.1. Classification (NCBI taxonomy): domain Bacteria; kingdom Bacillati; phylum Bacillota; class Bacilli; order Caryophanales; family Bacillaceae; genus Bacillus; species Bacillus sp. BR3(2024). Next base: position 310,479 of record NZ_CP152433.1, on the reverse strand, counting down.
TAGATAACATTTGCTACATATTATATGGTTAAGTCCTCGATCTATTAGTATTCGTCAGCTCCACATGTCACCATGCTTCCACCTCGAACCTATCAACCTGATCATCTTTCAGGGATCTTACTAGCTTACGCTATGGGAAATCTCATCTTGAGGGGGGCTTCATGCTTAGATGCTTTCAGCACTTATCCCTTCCGCACATAGCTACCCAGCTATGCCCTTGGCAGAACAACTGGTACACCAGCGGTGCGTCCATCCCGGTCCTCTCGTACTAAGGACAGCTCCTCTCAAATTTCCTACGCCCACGACGGATAGGGACCGAACTGTCTCACGACGTTCTGAACCCAGCTCGCGTACCGCTTTAATGGGCGAACAGCCCAACCCTTGGGACCGACTACAGCCCCAGGATGCGATGAGCCGACATCGAGGTGCCAAACCTCCCCGTCGATGTGGACTCTTGGGGGAGATAAGCCTGTTATCCC
>NZ_CP152433.1:302500-305000 GCF_039134555.1 Bacillus sp. BR3(2024) | reverse complement strand
CTTAGAAAACTTCGATCACGAAATGAAAGAATTAGAAAAGCGTTTCGAATTAAAAACCGCACCAATAAATGAGTTCTCAACATCATGGCATCATCAAACTCCCGCCATGATTTATAAAGGGAATTTTAGCGAAGGCGATATTACTGATCCTTTATTTCCACGTCATCCAACTTTTGAAAGCTTTTATGATACTGAATGTATACAACTTGTCCAAACAATATTTCAAAATGATTTCGACACATATAAATACAGCAAAGAATATCCATACTAACTTTAGTCTATTATCTTTGCTAAATAAAAAAGATACCTCATATATAAGGTATCTTTTTAACATTTCAATTATATAAATCATACTGTTTAACAGTCTCTATTCTCCACCTTGTTACCTTTTAATAGATTACATAACTTTTGCTTATCCGCCCATCCTACTCCAATTAAGACTAAACTCGCTCCCATTATTACTCTCCATGTCAGAGATTCATTTAATAGAATAATTGAAGTAATAATACTTATTAATGGTAATGCATTTAAATATAATCCGCTTACTGATGCTGAAACTCTCTCTAGCGCTTTATTCCAAAACCAATACGCTAAAATTGTTGCTCCAATAACAAGGTATATTACACTAAGTACCGTTTTCCAAGTTTCAACCTTTGGGAGACCGTAATAAAAAATTTCTACCAGTGCAAACGGTAAGAGAATAACAGCTCCAATAATTAAAGTTAATGTTGTAAAAACCTCGTTTGATAAATACTGTTCTTGTTTTGGTCGTTTTAGCAAAACTGTGTAGAAAGCAAATAGAAAAGTACTTAATAATATTAGTATATCCCCTATTAAGGACACTTCTTGATTAGCACTTTTAGATGGAATCGTAATAAAGAGTACTCCTATAGCACCCAATATAATTCCTATCCAATAATTCAATCGAATTTCCTCTTTTAAAAAGAGTGCTGAAAAAAGAATTGTAACCAATGGTAACGCAGCATCTATAATACTCACATGTAATCCACTGGTTAAAGAAATGCCGTAGGATGTAAACATAAAATAACCAGCTACACCGGTAAAAGCTAACAAACTCATTCTTTTCCATGGAACTTTTTTATGTACAACTGATTTTTGTAGTTCCTTAAATGAGAATATCATACAAATTCCACCTGCAAAGAAAAGACGAATAAATAACAAAGTAAACGGCTGAATAGATTCTAACGCCCATTTTGTTGGCGCAATGGCTGTACCCCATAATATAACAGCCACTAATAACATGCATATTTCTTTCATAATTCCCCACACCCATCAAAAATATATGTTAACTACCTTAATTATAGATTTTTTCTAATGTAAAATCCTTTAAAAGCACAAAAGGTTATGTAAGATCACAAACATTCTTTTTACATCTGGACTATATTCTTGAAAAGGTAATTCTTACCTTTAAATTTAAAATAATAAAATAAACACAAAAAAACCTAAGTCAAAATGACTTAGGTTTTTGCTTGGCGACGTCCTACTCTCACAGGGACAAGGTCCCAACTACCATCGGCGCTAGAGAGCTTAACTTCCGTGTTCGGTATGGGAACGGGTGTGACCTCTCTGCCATCATCACCAAACTATGAAGGCATATTCCTTCAAAACTAGATAACATTTGCTACATATTATATGGTTAAGTCCTCGATCTATTAGTATTCGTCAGCTCCACATGTCACCATGCTTCCACCTCGAACCTATCAACCTGATCATCTTTCAGGGATCTTACTAGCTTACGCTATGGGAAATCTCATCTTGAGGGGGGCTTCATGCTTAGATGCTTTCAGCACTTATCCCTTCCGCACATAGCTACCCAGCTATGCCCTTGGCAGAACAACTGGTACACCAGCGGTGCGTCCATCCCGGTCCTCTCGTACTAAGGACAGCTCCTCTCAAATTTCCTACGCCCACGACGGATAGGGACCGAACTGTCTCACGACGTTCTGAACCCAGCTCGCGTACCGCTTTAATGGGCGAACAGCCCAACCCTTGGGACCGACTACAGCCCCAGGATGCGATGAGCCGACATCGAGGTGCCAAACCTCCCCGTCGATGTGGACTCTTGGGGGAGATAAGCCTGTTATCCCCGGGGTAGCTTTTATCCGTTGAGCGATGGCCCTTCCATGCGGAACCACCGGATCACTAAGCCCGACTTTCGTCCCTGCTCGACTTGTAGGTCTCGCAGTCAAGCTCCCTTATGCCTTTGCACTCTACGAATGATTTCCAACCATTCTGAGGGAACCTTTGGGCGCCTCCGTTACACTTTAGGAGGCGACCGCCCCAGTCAAACTGCCCACCTGACACTGTCTCCCGGGTCGATAAGACCCGTAGGTTAGAATTTCAATACAGTCAGGGCGGTATCCCACCAGCGCCTCCACCGAAGCTAGCGCTCCGGTTTCAATGGCTCCCGCCTATCCTGTACAAACTGTACCAAAATTCAATATCAGGCTACAGTAAAGCTCCACGGGGTCTTTCCGTC
>NZ_CP152433.1:287500-297500 GCF_039134555.1 Bacillus sp. BR3(2024) | reverse complement strand
CACTGCCCCCTAAATATAAAGCACATTTCACATTAGTCGATCCTACTCCCGATATTGGATTATATAACGCCGGGGCTGACTTATACTTATTAACTTCAAGGGAAGATCCTTTTCCAAATGTTGTTTTAGAAGCATTAGATGCAAAACTTCCTGTTATAGGGTTTAAAAATGCTGGAGGTTTTGAAGATGTTGTTACAGAAAAAACTGGTGCCTTAGTAGATTTTTTAAATTTACCCAAAATGCTAGAGAAAATATATGAATTTATTCACGATGAGGGATTACGATTACAAAAGGGAAGCTTTGGCCAAGAACTTATCGAAAAAAACTTCAATTTTCTTAATTACATTTATCAATTACTAGATCTTCTCGAACATAATTACAAAAAGATAAGTGTAATCATACCGAACTATAATTATGAAAAATACTTACCTGCTCGAATCGAATCAATCTTAAACCAAACCTACCCTCTTTACGAACTAATTTTCTTAGACGATGCCTCCACTGATCATAGCGTATCAACTTTTAAAAAGCTGCTCTCAAAAGAAAATAAGCCCCACCTGAAGGTTCAACAGATTATTAATGATAAAAACTCTGGTTCCGTATTTAAACAATGGATAAAAGGAGTCTCTGCAGCAACTGGTGATTATATTTGGATCGCAGAGGCTGATGACTTATGCGATAAGACATTTTTACAAGAGGTGATACAGGGGTTTTATATAAATAACAATATTACCTTAAGTTACACACAATCAAAACAAATTGATGAACAAGGAAATGTATTGGCTAATCATTATTTAAATTACACAAATGATATCGATAAAGAAAAATGGAAAGGCCCCTATTTTCGAAAAGGCGTCGAAGAAATACAAGATACGTTACTTATCAAAAACACTATACCTAATGTTTCAAGTGTAGTTTTTAAAAATATAGATATGAAGAAAACAGAAAAACAGTTAGAGAAGTTCAAAATAGCTGGTGATTGGTTTTTCTATGTTTCTCTTCTTACAGAGGGAGATATTTACTTCAATCCATCCCCCTTAAACTATCATAGACGACATTTAAATAGCGTAACGAGAACAGAAGATTCATACTCCCATTACAATGAAGTTGTACAAATGCAAAATTTCATTAAAGAAAGATTTACTATCGACGACATTTCTAAAATGAAAATGTATACATATAGAAAGCATCTTAAAGCATACTTAAAAATTTAAACATGTGCTTTCTATGCCATCAATATCTCTTGTAAGTTGCTACTATTACTTAAGGGAGGAATACTCTTTGAAAGACTTTATAGAGGAACATAAAGATTTAATTTCTCAAATCGCACACAACTATAATGTAAATGCAAGTATCCATCCTGAGGATCATATCTTTCAGTTCATTGTCACTAATCCCGTCTTCCCATCAAAAAAAGAAGCGATAGATTACTACTTTAAAGATGGGCAAAACTCAGCACAAATACTCTTAAACTTAATTACTTCCCTTTATCCTCCTACAGGCAATCCAATTAAATTGTTAGAATTTGCATCCGGATACGGCTGCGTAACACGTCATTTATTAAATCTACAAGCGAATTTGAGTATAACCGCTTGCGATATACACGAAGAGGCTATTTCCTTTATTGAAAACAAATTAAATAATTCTTCTATATTATCTCATCCTGAGCCTGAACAGTTAAAATTGGACTCCTCTACGTACGATATCGTTTTTTGTCTATCCTTTTTCTCTCATATGCCTGATACAACTTGGTTTCGTTGGCTGCAAACATTGTATAACGCTGTTTCACCTGGTGGTTTATTCATTTTCACAACCCATGGCTATCAAAGCAAAAAATACTTCGGGTTTCCAAATTTAAATGAAAAGGGCTATTGGTTTCTCTCTTCTAGTGAACAATTCGATTTAGATGTGAATCAATACGGACAAACGATAGTTAGTCCCTCTTACGTGTGTGACAAAATTAAATTATTACCCCATAACCCAATTATCAAAAAGTATACTGAAGGATTTTGGTGGGAACATCAAGACCTTTGGGTTATAGAAAAAGAAGCAAAATAATAACCCACGCTCTGCTTATACAAGTAGAGCGTGGGTTATTATTTTTTACTATATAAGAACTCTTCAATCCATAGCTTATTTAATCTAATCCCATGTTTAAAATCTATTTTAGGTTCCCAATTCAATTCTTGTTTTATCTTATCAATATTTAAAATGATTTTTTGAACGTTCTCTTGTTTTTGTTTGTAACAGATAAAATCCACTTTTCTTTCTGTTATTTTCTCTAATTCCACTATAATTCGTTTTAAAGAAAGACCTTTGCCACTCCCTATATTGTATACGCAAGATTTCAATTGATTTAATTGTGCTAGTTGTATAGTAATTTCAACTAAATCATCGATATAAATATAATCTCTAATAATCTCCTCTGGATTCCCATATATATGAATCCTTTCATTACTGAGATGCTGGTACAAAAAACAATTTATCGCCCCTACTTTTTTTAAGGGGTTTTGGTATTTTCCATACGGATTAGAATATCTACATACAACATAATCTATTCCATATTTTCTCTTATAAAAATACAAATAATTCTCCAGCGAAACTTTTGTTATTCCATACGGGGAAAGTGGTCTTAATGGATGTTTCTCATCAATAGGCAAATATTCAGGTTCACCATAAACTGTGCCTCCCGAAGAAGCTAATATAATTTTTTTAATACGAAAATCTTTAACACTTTCCATGAAATTAAGAAAAAATAGACTGCTATTAATATCACCGAAAACATCTTCAATTGAAGTTGCTACGTTAGACGTCGCAGCTAAATAAATAATAATATCTATATTCACTAAAGCCTTATATATATCCTCAACATTTTTTAAATCACCTTTAATAAATTCAACTTCACTTACAATATTTTGAGGAAAATTATTTATATGTCTGGAAAATACTTTTACATTTTGCCCCTGTTTCAATAAACCCAATGCGAGGTTGATACCAATGAAACTATTTCCACCTACTATTAAATAATTATTCTTCCTCATAATATCATCTCTCTAGTAATAAATTTTTCCCGTCGTCAAACCTAAAAATATACACAAATAAACTGGATCATTTCGATTATTCATCTTCTTATCATTGTATGTTTGTTATAAATTTTCATTATCTTTATTTTCTATTTTCATTTTAGAATAGCTTCCTTATTCAGGTTGACTGCAAAAACACTCATAATATTTACTCATCCCCATGAATATATTTAATAAACAATCCTCACTTGTTTAACCCATAAAAAAACGTCTACATACACAAATTTCCCAAAAAGGAGTGCTGAACTCATGAAGAATATAAATCAAGAACTTTTAAATCATGTAATTCTACATAAAGATCGAATTCCGCATTACCATAAAGACTTTCCAATTATACTATTTTGGAGTCATAGAAGCGGATGCACCGCGTTAGCTAATTGGTTCTTTTTTCAAATCGGATTATTTACTGAAGCAAAGAAATACAATGACTTTATTCATTACTATGAGTTCTGGGTGTATAAGAACAATACAAATTACATACCAGAGTTACAAAATGGTCTTCTAGAGGGTAAAAAGGATGTTTGTAAACTTGTGCGAAATCCCTATACAAGGGCTGTCAGCTCATTTCTATTACTTGCTGACAACCCATATGCTAGCCCTCAATGGGAAAGTATCCGTCATTATTTTTATAATGACAAATATAGTAATCAAGGAATATCATTTAAACAATTTTTATATTACGTTCAGGCATTCAGCTCCAATTCTCTAGCGTTAGATATACATTTTAGTCAACAATACGTCCCTGGTGAAGAAAACTTCATCCAATGTTATATTCCTTTAGAAGATTTTAATACACAAATCACCAAACTAGAACACACGTACGATTTGATAAAATCCCCTTTAGCACTTCTTACAAATTCAGATCATCATCGCGCACACAAGATGATTTATGCAGGGAGCTATGCAGAACTTAGCATTACAGATACAGACTTCCCACGATTTCCAACATACGAAAGCTTTTATGATAAAGAAACTATGGATTTAGTTACAGAAATATACACACAGGATTTTGAAATGTATCCATACACGAAAGGGATATTTTAAGTCTATACATTTTCCCATGAATAAAAGCTGATGCATCGCATAGCATAAAGTGAAACTTTAATTCGATTGGGGGTTCTCTTCAACTGATTATTCCCTTCTCCTAATCGCAATTTTAAGAGATACCTAACTTTCACCCATTCCCCCTTTGATTTCGCTGATTGTTGACGTGTATCATACTTTCCATAAATAGATTGCATTTAACATAGGAGGGATGTCGTGTGGAAATCAATTTGAAACACAATAATGGGTACTGCGTTATTTGCGAAAAGAAAGCTACATTTATAGAGCATAATGATTGGCTTAGAGATCATTATTTATGTTCTACATGTAACTCTATACCAAGGCAGCGAGCTTTAATCCATGCCTTGCATACATTTTTTCCAAAATGGGATTCCTATAGTATCCACGAATCCTCTCCTGGAGGAATTACAACTCAGCTACTATTAAAAAACTGTAAAAACTATACTTATTCTCAATACTTTAGAAATTATCCTCTTGGCCAATACTTTCAAGGTATTAGATGTGAGAACTTAGAAGACATGACTTTTGAAGATGAATCTTTTGATTTATTCATTACTCAAGACGTTTTTGAGCATGTAATGACGCCAAACAAAGCCTTTAAAGAAATAGAACGAGTATTAAAACCTGGCGGCGCTCATGTATTTACTGTCCCTTGGTATCATACACTCACAAAAACTGTGCAAAGAGCAAGAATGAATCAAGAAGTGATTGAATATATTGAAGAGCCCATTTATCATGGAAACCCTATTGATGAGAATGGATCTTTAGTAACGTTCGATTGGGGGCAGGATATGATTGAATATATTTATACACACGCAAACATGTATACCATTGTTTATTTACAAAAGGATAGATCACTAGGGTTAGATGCTGAATTTTTACATGTTTTTATTAGTAAAAAGCAAGAAAATAAAGTTTAATCACTATATAATTCGGAGGTTTAACAAATGAATAAATTTAAGTTAGGAAGTGATTTTGATCATCTTGTTAATTCACTATCTGATGTCGAACTTCTAAATTTATTTATACAAAGTTGTTCACAAACAACGATAAATGGGGTTCCCGTACCTAGGTTTCCTCCTGAAGAAATTCAAAAACAATTTGTAGGTGCTTCCTATGAACATGCTCTTTACGAAGCATATTTGTTTTATAGACATATAAAAGAATACGCCCAAAATTTAGGGGTTCCCTTGAATAAAGAAAGTAAAGTTTTAGACTTCGGCTGCGGATGGGGAAGAATTATACGCTTCTTATTTAAAGATGCCTCTGATCAAAATTTACTTGGCATTGATGTCGATCCTGCGATGATCACACTTTGTAATGAAACACTAGGAAGAGGGATATATAAAACAGCAAGTCCACATCCCCCTGTAGAATTTATTAGTGACAATTCATTAGATATCATATTCGCTTATTCTGTATTCTCACATTTATCCGAAGCAACTGCCGAAAATTGGGTAAAAGAATTTTCAAGAGTTCTTCGCCCTGGTGGAATCTTCATCGCAACAACACAAGCGCGCTATTTTCTTGATTTTTGTCAACAATTCCAAGAACATCCTGAATTAATTCAAACAGGATGGCATAAAACTTTATCTCAAGCTTTTCCAGATATACATCGCGCCATCTCGGATTATGAAAACGGCAAATTTGTTCACAGTCCTACTGGTGCAGGAGATGTTAGAAATAGTAGTTTTTACGGAGAAACTGTTATACCTAGGACTTATATTGAAAATCATTATGAGAAATATTTAAAGCTACAAGACTTTTTTGATGATGTAAATCGATTACCACAGGCCCTCTTTGTCCTTCAAAAAATTTAATTCCTTTCATTCAACGTAATAAATTTCATGACGAAAAGCACTTTCTATTTCAGCTATATATCAAATTACCTAATACTCTCTTAATTAAGTAAGCTTAAAGAAATCCAATACATACCATAAAAAGACAGTAAACAGATAACATATCTCTTGTTTTAAAATTGCTTCACCAAATCAAGAATAACTTCCCAACACTTGAACTACGAAAAACATGAGGGGGATATAACTTGAAAATAATCGCTTTTTACTTACCACAATTCCATCAAATTAAAGAAAATGATCGATGGTGGGGGAAAGGATTTACTGAATGGACAAATACTAAAAGTGCACAACCTTTATTTTCAGGACATTATCAACCTAGGGAACCTTATCAAGATTTTTATTACGACTTAACTACCCCCTCCGTAAGAAAGTGGCAAGCGGAAATCGCTAAAGCATACGGTATATATGGTTTTTGTTATTATCATTACTGGTTTAAGGGAAAAAGACTATTAGAAACACCCTTTAATGAGGTACTAAAGATGAAGGAACCTGACTTCCCTTTTTGTCTTTCTTGGGCAAATGAACCATGGACAAAATCTTGGGATGGTCTCGATAAACATATATTAATGCCTCAAGACTACGGAGATATATCTGATTGGAAGGAACACTTTGATTATTTATTACAGGCTTTCCAAGATGAGAGATATATTTATATAGATGATAAACCTCTATTCATTATTTATCGTCCAGGACATATTCCTGATTGTGAAAAAATGCTTAATTACTGGAATGCATTAGCGCGAGAAAATGGTTTAAAAGGTATATACTTTGCTGAAACATTAAACAGTTTTCCACTACCTAATATAAATGGATTCGATGCCAGCATTCAGTTTGAACCTTTCTATACAATTGCCCATGATAGCTCTTCAGACATAAATAAGGTAATATATGATTCTGATATGCAATTAAATGTTTGGGACTACGATAAAGTATGGATGTATATATTACAACGATCGCTCCCAAAGAAAAAAACATTTCCCGGGGCTTTTGTTGATTGGGATAATACTGCACGACGTAAAAACGCGAATAGCAGCATCTTTGTAGGTTCTACCCCTGAAAAGTTCACCATATATTTAAGCAAGCAAATTCATCGTACTTACTCTTTTTATAACAGCGAGTTTTTATTTATTAACGCATGGAACGAGTGGGCGGAAGGAACTTACTTAGAGCCAGATAAAAAATATGGATTTTCTTATTTAGAAGGGGTTAAAAATGCAATTGATAGAGGTATGAAAGCATACAAAAAAGACGAGTCATTCTGACTCGTCTTAAAGTTGCTTGGCGACGTCCTACTCTCACAGGGACAAGGTCCCAACTACCATCGGCGCTAGAGAGCTTAACTTCCGTGTTCGGTATGGGAACGGGTGTGACCTCTCTGCCATCATCACCAAACTATGAAGGCATATTCCTTCAAAACTAGATAACATTTGCTACATATTATATGGTTAAGTCCTCGATCTATTAGTATTCGTCAGCTCCACATGTCACCATGCTTCCACCTCGAACCTATCAACCTGATCATCTTTCAGGGATCTTACTAGCTTACGCTATGGGAAATCTCATCTTGAGGGGGGCTTCATGCTTAGATGCTTTCAGCACTTATCCCTTCCGCACATAGCTACCCAGCTATGCCCTTGGCAGAACAACTGGTACACCAGCGGTGCGTCCATCCCGGTCCTCTCGTACTAAGGACAGCTCCTCTCAAATTTCCTACGCCCACGACGGATAGGGACCGAACTGTCTCACGACGTTCTGAACCCAGCTCGCGTACCGCTTTAATGGGCGAACAGCCCAACCCTTGGGACCGACTACAGCCCCAGGATGCGATGAGCCGACATCGAGGTGCCAAACCTCCCCGTCGATGTGGACTCTTGGGGGAGATAAGCCTGTTATCCCCGGGGTAGCTTTTATCCGTTGAGCGATGGCCCTTCCATGCGGAACCACCGGATCACTAAGCCCGACTTTCGTCCCTGCTCGACTTGTAGGTCTCGCAGTCAAGCTCCCTTATGCCTTTGCACTCTACGAATGATTTCCAACCATTCTGAGGGAACCTTTGGGCGCCTCCGTTACACTTTAGGAGGCGACCGCCCCAGTCAAACTGCCCACCTGACACTGTCTCCCGGGTCGATAAGACCCGTAGGTTAGAATTTCAATACAGTCAGGGCGGTATCCCACCAGCGCCTCCACCGAAGCTAGCGCTCCGGTTTCAATGGCTCCCGCCTATCCTGTACAAACTGTACCAAAATTCAATATCAGGCTACAGTAAAGCTCCACGGGGTCTTTCCGTCCTGTCGCGGGTAACCTGCATCTTCACAGGTACTATAATTTCACCGAGTCTCTGGTTGAGACAGTGCCCAAATCGTTACACCTTTCGTGCGGGTCGGAACTTACCCGACAAGGAATTTCGCTACCTTAGGACCGTTATAGTTACGGCCGCCGTTTACTGGGGCTTCAGTTCAGAGCTTCGCTTACGCTAACCCCTCTCCTTAACCTTCCAGCACCGGGCAGGTGTCACCCCCTATACTTCGCCTTACGGCTTCGCAGAGAGCTGTGTTTTTGCTAAACAGTCGCTTGGGCCTATTCACTGCGGCTTTCCGTTAAGAAAGCACCCCTTCTCCCGAAGTTACGGGGTCATTTTGCCGAGTTCCTTAACCAGAGTTCTCTCGCACACCTTAGGATTCTCTCCTCGCCTACCTGTGTCGGTTTGCGGTACAGGCACCTTTTATCTCGCTAGAAGCTTTTCTTGGCAGCGGGGAATCAAAGACTTCGCTCCATAAGGAGCTTCCCCATCACAGCTCAGCCTTTACGATAAGCGGATTTGCCTACTTATCAGCCTAACTGCTTGGACGTGCACAACCAATCGCACGCTTCTTCTATCCTTCTGCGTCCCTCCATTGCTCAAACGATAAAGAGGTGGTACAGGAATATCAACCTGTTGTCCATCGCCTACGCCTGTCGGCCTCGGCTTAGGTCCTGACTAACCCTGAGCGGACGAGCCTTCCTCAGGAAACCTTAGGCATTCGGTGGACGGGATTCTCACCCGTCTTTCGCTACTCATACCGGCATTCTCACTTCTAAGCACTCCACCAGTCCTTCCGGTCTGACTTCACTGTCCTTAGAACGCTCCCCTACCACTGATACCATTGGTATCAATCCGCAGCTTCGGTGGTGTATTTAGCCCCGGTACATTTTCGGCGCAGAGTCACTCGACTAGTGAGCTATTACGCACTCTTTAAATGGTGGCTGCTTCTAAGCCAACATCCTAGTTGTCTAAGCAACTCCACATCCTTTTCCACTTAATACACACTTTGGGACCTTAGCTGGCGGTCTGGGCTGTTTCCCTTTTGACTACGGATCTTATCACTCGCAGTCTGACTCCTAAGGATAAGTCATTGGCATTCGGAGTTTGACTGAATTCGGTAATCCGATGAGGACCCCTAGTCCAATCAGTGCTCTACCTCCAAGACTCTTACACTTAAGGCTAGCCCTAAAGCTATTTCGGGGAGAACCAGCTATCTCCAGGTTCGATTGGAATTTCTCCGCTACCCACACCTCATCCCCGCACTTTTCAACGTGCGTGGGTTCGGGCCTCCATTCAGTGTTACCTGAACTTCACCCTGGACATGGGTAGATCACCTGGTTTCGGGTCTACGACCACGTACTAAACGCCCTATTCAGACTCGCTTTCGCTGCGGCTCCGCCTCTTCAGCTTAACCTCGCACGGGATCGTAACTCGCCGGTTCATTCTACAAAAGGCACGCCATCACCCGTTAACGGGCTCTGACTATTTGTAGGCACACGGTTTCAGGATCTCTTTCACTCCCCTTCCGGGGTGCTTTTCACCTTTCCCTCACGGTACTGGTTCACTATCGATCACTAGGGAGTATTTAGCCTTGGGAGATGGTCCTCCCAGATTCCGACGGAATTTCACGTGTTCCGCCGTACTCAGGATACATTCAAGAGAGAACGAAGTTTCGACTACGGGGTTGTTAC
>NZ_CP152433.1:277500-285000 GCF_039134555.1 Bacillus sp. BR3(2024) | reverse complement strand
AGTTGTTGTACTATCAATAAAACTCTATTAGAAGCAGGTGAAGATATGAAAGATATACGTATCCTTATAGCAGACGACGATAAAGAAATCCGAAATTTATTAAAAATATATTTAGAACGAGAATTATACATGGTAGACACTGCAATCAACGGCAAAGAAGCCTTACATTTATTTAATCAAAATAACTATAACCTCGTTATACTAGATCTTATGATGCCCAAAATAGATGGAATCGAGGTATGTAAAAAACTTAGAGATAAAACTAACGTACCTATATTAATGCTCACCGCTAAAGATCACGAAGTTGATAAAATTTTAGGTTTAAGCATTGGTGCTGATGATTATATTACGAAACCTTTCAGCATTCACGAAGTAATTGCACGAGTAAAAGCTCTTATGCGGCGTTTTTTAGTTCTCGGAAGTAACAATACTGCTCAAGAAAAAACAACTTTATCTTTTAAAGGACTAACTATCAATTTAAATACATACACAGTTCATACAAACAAAGAAGAAATTAGCTTAACCGGAAAAGAACTGGAACTGTTAAAATTCTTTACTTCAAACCCAGGGCAAGTATTTACAAAAACACAGCTCTTCCGAAATGTATGGGACAATAATTATATAGAAGATGACAATACCGTTATGGTACATATTCGAAAACTTAGAAAGAAAATAGAAATTGACCCTTCCAATCCAAAATTCATTCAGACTATATGGGGAATTGGTTATAAGTTTGTAGGTGAAAAGCTTGAAGACTGATAAAACCCTCTTCCTGATTTCATTACAACTTATCATTTGCGGGATTTTAAACATACAAATGGATCCAAGAATAAAAATGTCTTTATTTATTATCCTTATCTTAATTACAATTTATCTCTTCTTTTCAAGAATACAATTCATTCAACATCGCAAAGCAATGGATACTAAATTAAGTCGTGTACTAAAAGGAAACTTACAAACGAGATTATTCACAAGCAATGACCACTCATTACATAATATCGTTTTTTCAATAAACGAGCTAATAGGTAAATTAGAGCAGGTTCAAATTGAAGCCAAAAGATCCGAAGAATCCAGAAAACAACTTTTGTCTAGTATCTCCCACGATATACGAACACCACTCACCTCCATTATCGGATATATAGATGCTTTGAAAGACGGAGTTGCTGCTTCTGAAATAGAAAAACAAGAATATCTTAAAATACTCTATATGAAATCAAATAACTTAAAGCACCTAGTTGATGAAATATTCAATATGGCGAAGCTAGACGCTAATGAATTTCCACTAAAAGAAGAAGAACTCGACTTTTCTGAAGTTACTAGAGAAGTTTTGATTGAATTTTTACCTGAGCTCTCAAAACATAACATCGAACTGCAAATTCGCATACCAGAGTCTACTTGTCCTATCATCGCAGATCATCTAAGCATTATGCGGATTATCGGTAATTTAATGAAAAATGCAATTTATTACGGAAAGGATGGGAAAACAATAGGAGTCGAATTGCTAGAAGCTGATGCAGAATACGAACTTCATATTTGGGATCAAGGCCCTGGTATTCCAAAACATGATTTACAAAACGTATTTGAGCGAATGTACCGAAGCGAACAATCAAGAAACTCTTCATTTGGTGGTAGCGGTCTCGGGCTTTCTATTTCCAAAGCGCTCGTTGAGAAAAACGGTGGACATATATGGGTTGAAAGTACTCCATGGAAACGAACTACTTTTGGCTTTTCTATTCCAAAACACAATACTTTTAAGAAATAGTTAAGAAATGATTAATATGCAGTTAAGCCTTCCTTTTTATGATGTAAGTAAGAACTTATAGAAAGCAGGTGTCTCCTATAAATACAATTATAAAAACGACTAACCTTACTAAAGTATATGGCAATCAAAAGTCAGTAGATAATTTAAATATTAATGTTCAACAAGGGGAGATTTATGGCTTCATAGGCCGCAACGGTGCTGGTAAAACAACAACCATTCGCATGCTGCTTAGTCTTATAAAGCCTACAAGTGGAACGATTGAAATATTCGGAGAGAACTTATTCCAAAATCAAAAAGATATTTTAAGCAGAATTGGTTCTATAGTTGAAGTTCCAGGATTTTATGAAAACTTAACTGCAAAAGAAAACCTATTAATTAATGCAAAAATAATTGGGGTTCACAAAAAGAATGCTATCGAAGAAGCATTAGAAATAGTAGGCTTGCAGCATGAGACAAAAAAGTTAGTAGGAAAGTATTCTTTAGGAATGAAGCAACGCTTAGGAATTGCGCGTGCTCTTCTCCATTATCCTGAGCTACTCATATTAGATGAACCAACTAACGGACTAGACCCTATTGGTATTAAAGAAATGCGAAAACTTATTCATTCTTTAGCTCAAGAAAGAAATATAACAATACTGATTTCTAGTCACATATTAGCCGAGGTAGAACAGTTAGTTGATCGTATCGGAATTATTCATGAAGGAAAGTTACTAGAAGAAGTTTCTCTTGATACGCTGCGCAAAGCAAACCGTAAGTACATAGAGTTTCAAGTGAATAATGACGATAAAGCTGTGATGTTATTAGAAAATCATCTTCAAATTTTTGATTATGAAGTACATGATGAAGGAAATATTCGTATTTACTCTCATTTTGGACAACAAGGATACATAAACAGAACGTTCGTTCTTAACGATATTGAAGTATTAAAAATGATGATAAGTGAAGATAGACTAGAAGATTATTTCACCAAACTAGTTGGAGGTGGAACAATTGGTTAATCTACTCTATACAGAACTCTTAAAACTAAAACGCTCTAATATGTTTTTAATTAGCATTATTGGTGCTGGTGTCGCACCTTTCTTAGTTGTAGTAGCCTCTTATATACATATAAAAACAAAACAGCCAACTCCAACTATTTGGTTCGATCAATTATTTACTGACGTTAACTTATATACTACTTTAGTTATAGGATTCCCCTTATATGGAGTAGTGGTTGCTTATTTGCTTACCCGCGAATATACAGAAGATACACTGAAAAATTTACTAACTATCCCCGTGTCACGCATTAGCTTTATTACAAGTAAATTCATCATTCTCTTTCTTTGGATTATGATGCTAACTTTAGTCGCTTGGGCACTTACTTTAATATTAGGGCTATTGGGGAACTTCCCTGGTTTTAACATTTCTTTACTTTTAGGTTCTTTCCTAGAATTTTTAATATGTGGTGGACTTCTCTTTCTATTGTCTTCACCTATTGTGCTACTAACTCTTGTAATGAAGAGCTATGTACCACCCATTATATTAACAGTCATTATTACAATGACTAATCTTATGCTCGTAAACTCCAAGCATAAAGATTTATTTCCGTGGACCGCTACTCTAGATATCGCAAATAACGAATTACAACCGACATATCCACCAGAGTATTCTTATATCATCATTGCAGTAACGACAATTTCCGGATTTATTGCAACACTATTCTATTTTAAAAAAGTAGACATTCATTAATGTATAGGAGTGAAACTATGAGCGATATCATTATTGCCTTCATACTCGGTATTGTAGAAGGATTAGCTGAATTTTTACCTATATCTTCTACTGGCCACCTTATATTAGTCGGGCATTTATTAGGCTTTGAGGGAGAAAGAGCAAAAACGTTTGAAATTGTTATTCAGCTAGGCGCAATTTTAGCTATTGCAATTTTATATCATAAACGTCTCGTTTCTTTATGTAATATTAAACCTCTTATACAGAAAGAAAAAAAATTCAACGCGTTCCATGTATTTCTTGGCGTATTTCCGGCAGTGGTTGCCGGCTTGCTACTACATGATATTATTAAAACATACTTATTCCAGCCATACACTGTTGTGATTGGACTTGTAGCAGGGGCAATTCTTATGATCTTTGCAGAAGTAAAAAAGAAAGGGGCAGCAGCCTATTCACTGGACGATTTAACATACCGCCAAGCTTTAACAATCGGATTATTTCAGTGCTTAGCGGTATACCCTGGCTTCTCTAGAGCTGGCTCTACTATCTCTGGAGGTCTATTAGCAAAAGTAAATTATAAGACTGCATCTGAATTCTCTTTTCTAATAGCTCTTCCTGTAATGATTGGGGCAACAGGCTTAGACTTACTAAAAAGTTGGAAGTATTTAAGTGTCGATGACATCCCTATGTTCGCGGTAGGATTCATTACCTCTTTTATAGTAGCGATGCTAGCAGTAGTAACTTTTCTAAAGCTTTTAGAGAAGATAGGTTTAAAACCTTTTGCATACTACCGTATTTTGTTGGCTATCTTATTTACGCTTTTCGTATTGCTATAGATTCATATAAGTCACATATTATTAAACTGATATTCAATTTAGAATATCGGTTTTTTTATCTATTTCAACTCTAGTATTACTCACTTCAATATGGCATAGTGATAATAAACTACCATTCATAATCTGAACGTTCTTTAAGTAACTATGTCCTTTATCATAAAATGCAATTGGAAAATTAAAGATCCCATATATGTACAGAACATATTTACAAACTATATTCACTCCACATAGTATCTTTTTAATTTGCAAAACACTGATACAAATTAAAAATAAGTACAAAGGCATAACAAATAAATAAATTTCCTAGGAATTATAAAGAGATTAAATATTAATTAGAGTGAGGTGACGATAAAAATGAATCAATTAGCACAGACATATTGGGATACTTATTGGGGAAACAACAAAAAACCAGAATCTGTTACAGCTTGGCAATTTGGGGATGCCCCTAATTATCTTGCACAACTAGTAATTGACGGTATTAAAACAGCTACATGCTCCGGTCACATTTTTTATGAATTAGAAAATGAATCGCTACCGACTACTAATGATTATAGTATTATACTCAATAGTAATGATGAACCTGTAGCTATTATTAAGACAATAGAAGTAACTGTAACACCAATGAATGAAGTAAGCGAAGAATTCGCTATCGCTGAAGGCGAAGGAGATCGTACTTATAATTACTGGAGAGACACCCATGTTCGTTTTTTTACAAAGGAACTAAATGAGATTGGTCTTAATTTCTCTGAAGATATGTTACTCGTCTGTGAGCGTTTTGAACTTGTTGATGTGAACAATAAAGTGAAATTTTAATAAACTGAGATTTACCAGCCATTCTTATTTTTATAAACACAAAAAAGACGAGTCATTCTGACTCGTCTTAAAGTTGCTTGGCGACGTCCTACTCTCACAGGGACAAGGTCCCAACTACCATCGGCGCTAGAGAGCTTAACTTCCGTGTTCGGTATGGGAACGGGTGTGACCTCTCTGCCATCATCACCAAACTATGAAGGCATATTCCTTCAAAACTAGATAACATTTGCTACATATTATATGGTTAAGTCCTCGATCTATTAGTATTCGTCAGCTCCACATGTCACCATGCTTCCACCTCGAACCTATCAACCTGATCATCTTTCAGGGATCTTACTAGCTTACGCTATGGGAAATCTCATCTTGAGGGGGGCTTCATGCTTAGATGCTTTCAGCACTTATCCCTTCCGCACATAGCTACCCAGCTATGCCCTTGGCAGAACAACTGGTACACCAGCGGTGCGTCCATCCCGGTCCTCTCGTACTAAGGACAGCTCCTCTCAAATTTCCTACGCCCACGACGGATAGGGACCGAACTGTCTCACGACGTTCTGAACCCAGCTCGCGTACCGCTTTAATGGGCGAACAGCCCAACCCTTGGGACCGACTACAGCCCCAGGATGCGATGAGCCGACATCGAGGTGCCAAACCTCCCCGTCGATGTGGACTCTTGGGGGAGATAAGCCTGTTATCCCCGGGGTAGCTTTTATCCGTTGAGCGATGGCCCTTCCATGCGGAACCACCGGATCACTAAGCCCGACTTTCGTCCCTGCTCGACTTGTAGGTCTCGCAGTCAAGCTCCCTTATGCCTTTGCACTCTACGAATGATTTCCAACCATTCTGAGGGAACCTTTGGGCGCCTCCGTTACACTTTAGGAGGCGACCGCCCCAGTCAAACTGCCCACCTGACACTGTCTCCCGGGTCGATAAGACCCGTAGGTTAGAATTTCAATACAGTCAGGGCGGTATCCCACCAGCGCCTCCACCGAAGCTAGCGCTCCGGTTTCAATGGCTCCCGCCTATCCTGTACAAACTGTACCAAAATTCAATATCAGGCTACAGTAAAGCTCCACGGGGTCTTTCCGTCCTGTCGCGGGTAACCTGCATCTTCACAGGTACTATAATTTCACCGAGTCTCTGGTTGAGACAGTGCCCAAATCGTTACACCTTTCGTGCGGGTCGGAACTTACCCGACAAGGAATTTCGCTACCTTAGGACCGTTATAGTTACGGCCGCCGTTTACTGGGGCTTCAGTTCAGAGCTTCGCTTACGCTAACCCCTCTCCTTAACCTTCCAGCACCGGGCAGGTGTCACCCCCTATACTTCGCCTTACGGCTTCGCAGAGAGCTGTGTTTTTGCTAAACAGTCGCTTGGGCCTATTCACTGCGGCTTTCCGTTAAGAAAGCACCCCTTCTCCCGAAGTTACGGGGTCATTTTGCCGAGTTCCTTAACCAGAGTTCTCTCGCACACCTTAGGATTCTCTCCTCGCCTACCTGTGTCGGTTTGCGGTACAGGCACCTTTTATCTCGCTAGAAGCTTTTCTTGGCAGCGGGGAATCAAAGACTTCGCTCCATAAGGAGCTTCCCCATCACAGCTCAGCCTTTACGATAAGCGGATTTGCCTACTTATCAGCCTAACTGCTTGGACGTGCACAACCAATCGCACGCTTCTTCTATCCTTCTGCGTCCCTCCATTGCTCAAACGATAAAGAGGTGGTACAGGAATATCAACCTGTTGTCCATCGCCTACGCCTGTCGGCCTCGGCTTAGGTCCTGACTAACCCTGAGCGGACGAGCCTTCCTCAGGAAACCTTAGGCATTCGGTGGACGGGATTCTCACCCGTCTTTCGCTACTCATACCGGCATTCTCACTTCTAAGCACTCCACCAGTCCTTCCGGTCTGACTTCACTGTCCTTAGAACGCTCCCCTACCACTGATACCATTGGTATCAATCCGCAGCTTCGGTGGTGTATTTAGCCCCGGTACATTTTCGGCGCAGAGTCACTCGACTAGTGAGCTATTACGCACTCTTTAAATGGTGGCTGCTTCTAAGCCAACATCCTAGTTGTCTAAGCAACTCCACATCCTTTTCCACTTAATACACACTTTGGGACCTTAGCTGGCGGTCTGGGCTGTTTCCCTTTTGACTACGGATCTTATCACTCGCAGTCTGACTCCTAAGGATAAGTCATTGGCATTCGGAGTTTGACTGAATTCGGTAATCCGATGAGGACCCCTAGTCCAATCAGTGCTCTACCTCCAAGACTCTTACACTTAAGGCTAGCCCTAAAGCTATTTCGGGGAGAACCAGCTATCTCCAGGTTCGATTGGAATTTCTCCGCTACCCACACCTCATCCCCGCACTTTTCAACGTGCGTGGGT
>NZ_CP152433.1:270000-275000 GCF_039134555.1 Bacillus sp. BR3(2024) | reverse complement strand
ATAAAAATTGACGTTTCACGTTGTTTGTTTCGTTCAGTTTTCAAAGAACTACTTAGTCGCTCATTTGCGACTTCCTTATGTTAACACTTTCGTTAATTGATGTCAACTAAGTTTTTTATTTCGTTTGTCGCTTTCGACGTTAATGTCATCGGCGACTTGTTATATATTACACCTCTAAAGTATAATCGTCAATACATTTTTTAAAAAACTTTATATTTTATAGATTTCATTTACGTATTTCTTCTATAAGTTATATACAAGCATCCCACAGAACAATCTATGGGGTGCTCTTCTACCATAAAAACTATTGTTCTTTCGACGGCACCGAACAACTTCCATCAGTACAAGAAAGATCGCTTCCACCCTCTGAAGAAAGTTCTTGCAACTTAGGTGCAGGATTCTCTTCTTCCCACACTTGCTGAAGTGCACCAACAAAAGTTTCAAGTGGTTGTGCACCTGAAATAGCATACTTTTGATTAATAATAAAATAAGGCACTCCCGAAATTTGATATTGCTGAGCAATCGCTTCATCAATTCTAACATCATTTGCATACGCATTTTTATCATTAATAACATTTAAAGATTCTTGCTTATCTAAACCTGAAGCTTCAGCGATAGTAGCAAGTGTATCCACATCGCTTAAATTTTTCGATTCAGTGAAATATGCAAAAAGTAAATTTTCTGTAATCTCTTTTTCTTTCCCTTGATTCTTTGCAAACTTAGCAAGACGATGCGCATCAAAAGTATTAGTCGGCTTCATCTCATCAAAATTAAAACTTAAACCCATACTAGCTGCATGATTTCCTAACTGTACGTTATTACGCTTAGCTTCTTCAATACTAATTCCATACTTTGATGCAAGTACTTCATTAATACTTGTTCCAGAATAGATTGGAGCATTTTGGTCTAATTCAAAACTTTTAAACTCAACTTCAACATCCTTCTTATGTGGAAATTGTTCTAAAGCCATCTCTAATCTACGTTTCCCAATATAGCAAAATGGACATACAAAATCCGACCATACTTCAATTTTCATAAAAAACACCTCATTAACATTTAGTTTTCAATCATTGTAGCACTGAGATTAAGGAATTCAAAAGTTTTTGCTCTATCTCCTTCATATAGTACATACAAAAACACACTTATAGCAGAATACCTAATTAACAAAAAAAAAAACGATAATCAAAAGGATTAACTATTATCCCTCCGATTATCGTCTATATAAATGCAACAACTTTAATTATGCCGGAATATACTTCCCTACGAACTTCCATACAGTATTCCAATATTTATTCGAATCTACTTTCTCCGCTTCTCCATGTCCAGCACCTGGAACAATTAATTTCTCTTTTTCTACTTTTGCAGCATTATATACTTCATCTAACATTTCAAAAGGAACGAATGTATCAGCATCCCCATGAATGAACAGCATAGGTGTTTTACTTTTCGCTACTTGTTTTACAGCTGAAGCCTCTTCTAAATCGTAACCAGCTCTTAATTTAGTAACCATATTTGCCGCATTCATAACAGGAAACTTCGGTAAATGGAATAAATCTTTTAGTTGATAAGTAAATTCATCAATAACAGTTGAGTATCCACAATCTTCAATAATAACTTTAACATTAGAAGGTAAATCTTCTCCTGAAGTCATCATTACAGTTGCCCCGCCCATTGAAACACCAAATAGAGCTATTTCAGCATTAGGGTCTTTCTTCAAGATTTGTTGAATCCAAATCAAAACATCTTTACGATCATGCCAGCCCATACCAACATAATCCCCTTCACTATTTCCGTGTCCACGAAGGTCTGGTGCTATGACATTATAGCCTTGTTCATAAAAGTTACGAACATATTTCGTCATTTCTGATGCTCTACCATTGTATCCATGAACTACAATTGCCCATTTATGACTGGATGGTTCATTCATATATTCATAACCTTTTAAATTTAATTTATCGAAAGAACGTATAGTTAATGTGTTAGGTTTATACTTCGATACGAAGTTTGCATTCTTTTCTTCATTTGCAGCCAATACATCTACCGACGCATTTACCGTTTCTACTAAATGAGGATTATCTTGCAAAAATTCTTTTTCTTGTTTCGCATTTAACGCGTAGTTATAAAAATAATTCCCAACTAACATATACACGATTACTAGCAGGACTAAGACTACTATAGTAATTATACTTATCTTTTTCATATTATCTCCTTTTCTAACTTAAATCTTCTTATATTAAAGTACATCAAAAACAACTGTACTATTTTAACACATTGATGAATCCTATCTTTAAGAAATAAAATAGAAAATCTTAAATTACATATAAAGAATCACGAAAGAAATTGAATAAAACTTATATAGCTACGTACTCAAAAACCTTTTTGAAAAGCGAGAAGCACTTCAAAATATTTAGCTTTGAAAAGAAGTTATAAAACACAAAAAAGACGAGTCATTCTGACTCGTCTTAAAGTTGCTTGGCGACGTCCTACTCTCACAGGGACAAGGTCCCAACTACCATCGGCGCTAGAGAGCTTAACTTCCGTGTTCGGTATGGGAACGGGTGTGACCTCTCTGCCATCATCACCAAACTATGAAGGCATATTCCTTCAAAACTAGATAACATTTGCTACATATTATATGGTTAAGTCCTCGATCTATTAGTATTCGTCAGCTCCACATGTCACCATGCTTCCACCTCGAACCTATCAACCTGATCATCTTTCAGGGATCTTACTAGCTTACGCTATGGGAAATCTCATCTTGAGGGGGGCTTCATGCTTAGATGCTTTCAGCACTTATCCCTTCCGCACATAGCTACCCAGCTATGCCCTTGGCAGAACAACTGGTACACCAGCGGTGCGTCCATCCCGGTCCTCTCGTACTAAGGACAGCTCCTCTCAAATTTCCTACGCCCACGACGGATAGGGACCGAACTGTCTCACGACGTTCTGAACCCAGCTCGCGTACCGCTTTAATGGGCGAACAGCCCAACCCTTGGGACCGACTACAGCCCCAGGATGCGATGAGCCGACATCGAGGTGCCAAACCTCCCCGTCGATGTGGACTCTTGGGGGAGATAAGCCTGTTATCCCCGGGGTAGCTTTTATCCGTTGAGCGATGGCCCTTCCATGCGGAACCACCGGATCACTAAGCCCGACTTTCGTCCCTGCTCGACTTGTAGGTCTCGCAGTCAAGCTCCCTTATGCCTTTGCACTCTACGAATGATTTCCAACCATTCTGAGGGAACCTTTGGGCGCCTCCGTTACACTTTAGGAGGCGACCGCCCCAGTCAAACTGCCCACCTGACACTGTCTCCCGGGTCGATAAGACCCGTAGGTTAGAATTTCAATACAGTCAGGGCGGTATCCCACCAGCGCCTCCACCGAAGCTAGCGCTCCGGTTTCAATGGCTCCCGCCTATCCTGTACAAACTGTACCAAAATTCAATATCAGGCTACAGTAAAGCTCCACGGGGTCTTTCCGTCCTGTCGCGGGTAACCTGCATCTTCACAGGTACTATAATTTCACCGAGTCTCTGGTTGAGACAGTGCCCAAATCGTTACACCTTTCGTGCGGGTCGGAACTTACCCGACAAGGAATTTCGCTACCTTAGGACCGTTATAGTTACGGCCGCCGTTTACTGGGGCTTCAGTTCAGAGCTTCGCTTACGCTAACCCCTCTCCTTAACCTTCCAGCACCGGGCAGGTGTCACCCCCTATACTTCGCCTTACGGCTTCGCAGAGAGCTGTGTTTTTGCTAAACAGTCGCTTGGGCCTATTCACTGCGGCTTTCCGTTAAGAAAGCACCCCTTCTCCCGAAGTTACGGGGTCATTTTGCCGAGTTCCTTAACCAGAGTTCTCTCGCACACCTTAGGATTCTCTCCTCGCCTACCTGTGTCGGTTTGCGGTACAGGCACCTTTTATCTCGCTAGAAGCTTTTCTTGGCAGCGGGGAATCAAAGACTTCGCTCCATAAGGAGCTTCCCCATCACAGCTCAGCCTTTACGATAAGCGGATTTGCCTACTTATCAGCCTAACTGCTTGGACGTGCACAACCAATCGCACGCTTCTTCTATCCTTCTGCGTCCCTCCATTGCTCAAACGATAAAGAGGTGGTACAGGAATATCAACCTGTTGTCCATCGCCTACGCCTGTCGGCCTCGGCTTAGGTCCTGACTAACCCTGAGCGGACGAGCCTTCCTCAGGAAACCTTAGGCATTCGGTGGACGGGATTCTCACCCGTCTTTCGCTACTCATACCGGCATTCTCACTTCTAAGCACTCCACCAGTCCTTCCGGTCTGACTTCACTGTCCTTAGAACGCTCCCCTACCACTGATACCATTGGTATCAATCCGCAGCTTCGGTGGTGTATTTAGCCCCGGTACATTTTCGGCGCAGAGTCACTCGACTAGTGAGCTATTACGCACTCTTTAAATGGTGGCTGCTTCTAAGCCAACATCCTAGTTGTCTAAGCAACTCCACATCCTTTTCCACTTAATACACACTTTGGGACCTTAGCTGGCGGTCTGGGCTGTTTCCCTTTTGACTACGGATCTTATCACTCGCAGTCTGACTCCTAAGGATAAGTCATTGGCATTCGGAGTTTGACTGAATTCGGTAATCCGATGAGGACCCCTAGTCCAATCAGTGCTCTACCTCCAAGACTCTTACACTTAAGGCTAGCCCTAAAGCTATTTCGGGGAGAACCAGCTATCTCCAGGTTCGATTGGAATTTCTCCGCTACCCACACCTCATCCCCGCACTTTTCAACGTGCGTGGGTTCGGGCCTCCATTCAGTGTTACCTGAACTTCACCCTGGACATGGGTAGATCACCTGGTTTCGGGTCTACGACCACGTACTAAACGCCCTATTCAGACTCGCTTTCGCTGCGGCTCCGCCTCTTCAGCTTAACCTCGCACGGGATCGTAACTCGCCGGTTCATTCTACAAAAGGCACGCCATCACCCGTTAACGGGCTCTGACTATTTGTAGGCACACGGTTTC
>NZ_CP152433.1:250000-267500 GCF_039134555.1 Bacillus sp. BR3(2024) | reverse complement strand
TTTCTTTTAAAATAAGCCTTTTTATCACATATCATTCTATTCATTTATTATTTTTCTATAATTGGTAACGAGACGATAAATTGAATAGTGCCATCCCTATATTCCGCTCGAATACTACCACCTTGTAACTCAACAATACTTTTCGCAATCGCTAAACCGAGTCCCGACCCTTCCGTTACTCTACTTCGAGATTGATCCTTCTTATAGAAACGTTCAAACAAATTCGCTAACTCTTCTCTTGTAAACTCTTCACTATGATTCGCAATTACAATTTGTATATCCCTACGCTGCCTTTGAAGAGAAACTTTTATCTCTCCATCATCTTTACTATACTTAATTGCATTCATTAGTAAATTATCAAATACACGAACCATCTTTTCCGAATCAATCGATGCATAAGCACGTTCCTCAGGAAACTTCTTAACAAAAGTAAGTCCATGCTCTTCCGCTTGCGGTACTAACTCTTCTATTAATTGCTCAAGCAACTCATTTACACATACTTCTTGTTTTTCTAATACAACTTGTTCATTTGTTAACTTCGTATACTCAAATAAATCTTCTATTAAATTTTTTAACTGCTCCGACTTTGCAAAAGCAATTCTCGTATACTCATCGTGTTGTTCTTTATTTTCATATTTAGAATCTCGAAGTAATCGTAAGTAACCCATAATAGAAGTAAGTGGTGTACGCAAATCATGCGATACATTTGTGATAAGCTCATTCTTTTGCTTTTCTAATTTACGTTCCTTTTCTATATTATTCATAAGCTCTTCTGCCATATTATTAATATTCTCCGTTAAAGCTGCAATCTCATCTTCACCTTTTTTCTCAATGCGGTAGGCTAAGTTACCTCTTTCTATTTCCTTTACGCCTTGTGCCATTGCTTCAATCTGCTTCATCTTTCTCTTTGTTATATAGAAGAAAGAGAAAATGAATACAAGTACACCAATTAAAAACGGGAATGGTCCTTCTTGCGTATCATATATTACCTCTCCCTCTGGAATTCCACTAACAAACATGTACAAATTCTTTCCTTCAATAGTAATAGGTGAAAAAGATATAAACTCTTTTCTTGTACTTTCAAATACATTTCTACCATCTGTATAATTAATCGCGAATGATGCTGCATTACGAATCGTATTATGCAAATCGATTTGCTCTTCTTGCGCTTGCTTTGTTTTATATAAAACTTTACCACTTTCATCAGTAACCAATATCTTCAAAGCTCTAGACCCTTGCTCTAAATTTTGGTTCTCCATTTCGATCATATTTGATATAGCTTCTAATTTATTTTCATGAACCGAACTATTTGCCGCTCCTTGAGCTTGGTGATTAATTTGTTCCATACCAGCCCGATAATCGATAGTTGCTTGACGATTCGCATTCTCAAAAAACGGTGCTGCTGCCTTTGCTGACAAAACTCCTAATAACGCACAAGCAGCAAAAGTAGTAATCAATTGAATCCTTATACTCTTTCGTACGCTCTTTACTAATTTCTCAATTAATTGTCTTATTTTCCTTATATAAGTAAACGGATTAAATATCTTTTTCAATCTTATACCCCACTCCCCATACTGTTTTTATATATCTAGGTTTCCTTGGATTCTCCTCAATCTTCTCACGCACTTTTCGAATATGCACCATTACAGTATTATCAGACTGGAAAGATCGTTCGTTCCACACCTTTTCATAAATTTGCTCCGCACTAAACACCATACCTGGATTTCTAGCTAGCAATTCTAAAATTGAAAATTCCCTCGGAGTTAGTTTCACTTCTTCTCCCTCTACAATAACTTTATGGGTCGAGATGTTGATTTTCATCTCCCCAATTTCTAACTCGTCCTCATTTTGAATAGCGAAACCATTCATTTTCATATAACGGCGTAACTGAGATTTAATTCGTGCAATTAGCTCTAACGGATTAAACGGCTTCGTTACATAATCATCTGCCCCTGTTGTTAATCCTAAAATCTTATCCATATCTTGCGTTTTGGCAGAAAGCATAATAATAGGCATTTCTTTCGCTTCCCTTACCTTCATACACATATGAATACCATCCACTTTCGGCATCATAATATCTAATACGACTAGATGTACTTCATTTTCTTCCAATAGACGTAATCCTTCTTCTCCGTCTCCTGCTTGTAATACTTTATATCCTTCATTCTTTAAATAGATTGTAATTAAATTCCGAATTTCTTTTTCATCATCTACGACAAGTATTGTTTCGTGTGCCACAATATCTCCCCCATCACTTTTTTAATCCCTAACTTCTATTATAGGAAAACTTCTGAAGAAAAACGCTCGGAAATCCTTAAGATTTTCTGAAGACGCAAAAAAGGTCTAGACTCCCCTTAAGTCTAGACCTTTAAAAAACCCCTTTTATTTACGAACGTAGATGAAATATAGTACGAATAAAACTCCCATAACATACATAATCGGATGAACCTCTTTACGACGACCACTCACAACCATTGTAATTGGATAGAAGATAAATCCAATCGCAATCCCAGTTGCGATACTATACGTAAGTGGCATAGAGATAATTGTAAAGAATGCTGGCACTGCAATCTCGAATTTCTTCCAATCAATTTCCCCTAAGGAAGAAACCATCAAGATTCCTACAATAATTAAAGCCGGCGCCGTTACAGCTGGCGTTACAACACTTAGTAATGGCGAGAAGAATAGTGCCAGTAAAAAGAATCCTGCTGTTACAACTGCTGTAAATCCAGAACGTCCTCCTGCTGCTACCCCTGCAGACGATTCAATGTAAGACGTTGTTGTTGATGTACCAAGAATCGCACCAATTACAGTTGCAATCGCATCTGCAAATAACGCTTTTCCGGCACGTGGTAATTTATTGTTCTTCATTAATCCTGCTTGATTCGCAACCGCTACAAGCGTACCTGCTGTATCAAAGAAATCGATAAAGAAGAACGTTATAATAACAATCCCCATTTGAACTGTGAAAATATCTCCGAAGTGCGTTAACGCCACGCCGAACGTTGGTTCTAGACTCGGTATTGCTCCCACCACAGCTTTCGGAGTATCAATTAATCCTGTTGCTACTCCTAAGATCGCTGTAAGAATCATACCGTAAAATACTGCACCATTAATTTTCTTAATCATGAAGATGATCGTAGTAACAACCCCGAAGATTGCTAGTAACGTTGTACCCTTTGTTAAGTCCCCCAACCCAACAAGAACTGCATCATTTTTCACGATAATTCCGGCATTTTGGAATCCAAGAAATGCAATGAACAATCCGATACCTGCTGCTACTGCAAACTTTAACTCCGATGGAATTGCATTGATGATTTTTTCACGAATACCTGAAGCAGTAAGAATAATAAAGATAATACCTGACATTAATGTTCCGGCAATTGCTGTTTGCCATGGAATCCCCATCGTTAACACTGCTGTATAAGCAAAGAACGCGTTAATTCCCATACCTGGCGCTAAAGCAATTGGATACTTCGCGAAAATACCCATAATTAACGAACCGATCGCTGCCGCTAATGCCGTAGCAACGAATACTGCACCTGGATCCATCCCTGTACCTGCTGGTAACCCTTTAACATTTCCAAGCGACAGCGTAGCAGGATTGACAAATAGTACATAAGCCATAGATAGAAATGTCGTTAACCCTGCTATGAACTCAGTCTTATAATTCGTACCGAGCTCATCAAACTGAAAATAGCGTTTCATCCTACGTTTCCCCCGTTATATGATTACTCGCCGCATTTCTCCTAGCCCTCTTTTATCCCGAGAAACAAAAAAGGCTTCCATTGCATATATACATGGAAGCGTTCTATGAATAAAGATAAGATTCCCCTCACCTTTATAAAAACGCCTCGTAGTCAAGCCATTTACGGTAGCTAGGTAGAAACTTTCGGGCCATATCCCCGATATTATACGACGGCTATAATATTCACTTTTTGTTTGAATTACATAATCATATTAACTCGACGAAGTAGTTTTGTCAATTTAAAAACGAACGTTTTTATAAACTTTTATAGTTTTGTTCGTATTAACACCAAAATAAAAAAGATCCACCTATGCATAAGCAATAGATGGACCTTTTTATAAATACTATTCCCACTCAATAGTTGCTGGTGGCTTACTCGTTACATCATACACGATACGGTTAACGTGTTTTACTTCGTTTACGATACGTACAGAGATTTTCTCTAATACGTCCCAAGGGATACGTGCCCAGTCAGCTGTCATACCGTCGATAGATGTTACTGCACGGATACCTACTGTGTAATCGTAAGTACGCTCGTCACCCATAACACCTACGCTACGCATGCCAGGAAGTGCAGTGAAGTATTGCCAAATTTCACGGTCTAAGCCCGCTTTAATAATTTCTTCACGTAAAATCGCATCAGATTCACGAACGATTTCTAATTTCTCTTCTGTGATTTCACCTAATACACGAATACCAAGACCCGGTCCTGGGAATGGTTGACGCCATACGATTTCATCAGGAATTCCTAGTTCAGATCCTAATACACGTACTTCATCTTTAAATAACGTGTTTAACGGCTCAATTAATTTGAACTGCATGTCTTCTGGAAGACCACCAACGTTATGGTGAGATTTAATTGTTTGTGCAGTTGCTGTACCACTCTCAACGATATCTGTGTAAAGTGTACCTTGCGCTAAGAAGTCCATACCTTGTAATTTTGACGCTTCATCATCAAATACGTAAATGAATTCGTTACCGATGATTTTGCGTTTTTGTTCTGGATCTTCTACACCTTTTAACTTGTCCATGAAGCGGTCTCTTGCATCCACTTTAATAACGTTCATATGGAAGCCTTCGCTAAATGTTTTCATAACGCCTTCTGCTTCACCTTTACGAAGTAAACCGTGGTCAACGAAAATACATGTTAATTGATCACCAATTGCTTTATGAATTAATACTGCTACAACAGAAGAGTCTACACCGCCACTAAGTGCGCATAGTACTTTTTTGTCTCCAACAGTTTCACGAATCTTTTCTAATTCTACTTCGATAAAGTTCTCCATGTTCCATCCTTCAGAACAACCACATACGCCGAATACGAAGTTTTTAATTAAATCGTTACCGTGCTCAGAGTGACGTACTTCTGGGTGGAATTGTACACCGTATAAGTTTTTCGCTTCATTGCTCATACCAGCAATTGGGCAAGACTCACTTGTTGCGTCTACTACGAATCCTTCAGGTAAACCAGTTACTAAGTCACCATGACTCATCCATACAACTTGCTCTTCTGGAAGGTTCGCATATAGTTTTGATTCGTTCTCTACTTTAAGAACAGCTTTTCCGTACTCGCGGTGATTTGCACGCTCTACTTTACCACCGAAGTGTTGCGTCATAAGCTGCATACCGTAACAAATACCGAAGATTGGTAAACCTAGTTCAAAGATTTTTTCATCACAATGTAATGCACCTTCACCGTATACACTATTTGGTCCACCAGAGAAAATAATCCCTTTTGGATTCATTGCTTTAATTTCTTCTGCAGTAATTGTATGTGGATGAAGTTCACTGTATACACCGAACTCACGAATTCGACGTGCTATTAACTGATTGTATTGACTTCCAAAATCTAAAACGATAATTGTATCGTGTTGTTTCTTCAAAATAATCACCCCAACGTTAGTTCTCGTATATAAATATTTTCACCAATTTGGCGAAAAGCATTACCAATATAATAAAAAAAGCCAGTCCTCCGCCTCTAGTCTCATAACAAAGAAAAGGCAGGGGTCTGGCTTTATAAAGAAAGATAGTCTCCGCTCTTTATAAATATAAGACACACTGCCTTCATAGTCAGGTTGTTTACGGTAACCCGGTAGAGACTCTCAAACCATATCATTGAGGATATATGAAGGATCGTTTTATATTATCTTCCTAGATTCTAACAATGAAGTATCAATATGGTCAAGAGAGAAAGCGACAAAATTCTACAGAAATTCATTTCCTTTTCTAAAAAACATAAAAAAACATCCATTTCTATATAGAAATGGATGTTTTTTAGGACAAACGGAATTACATCATTCCGCCCATACCGCCCATGCCCATGCCGCCCATGTCAGGCATTGCTGGTGCATTTGGTTCTGGCTTGTCAGCTACTACAGCTTCAGTTGTTAAGAACATAGCTGCAACAGATGCTGCGTTTTGAAGTGCAGAACGAGTTACTTTAGCTGGATCTACGATACCAGACTCAAGCATGTTAACCCATTCGCCAGTAGCTGCGTTGAAACCAACGCCTACTTTTTCGCCTTTTAGACGCTCTACAACTACAGATCCTTCTAGACCAGCGTTGATTGCGATTTGACGAACTGGCTCTTCTAGTGCGCGAAGTACGATGTTGATACCTGTTGCTTCGTCGCCTTCAGCTACGATAGAAGCTACTTTTGTGTATACGTTCATAAGTGAAGTACCACCACCTGCAACGATACCTTCTTCTACTGCTGCACGAGTTGAGTTAAGTGCATCTTCAATGCGAAGTTTGCGCTCTTTTAACTCAGTTTCAGTTGCTGCACCTACTTTAATTACTGCTACGCCACCTGCTAGTTTAGCAAGACGCTCTTGTAATTTTTCACGATCGAATTCAGAAGTTGTTTCTTCTAATTGCGCACGGATTTGACCGATGCGAGCTTCGATTTGTTCTGTGCTTCCTACACCTTCAACTACAGTTGTGTTTTCTTTTGTAACAACAACTTTACCAGCGCGTCCTAAAGATTCAACTGTAGCAGATTTTAAGTCACGACCTAATTCTTCAGTAATTACTTCGCCACCTGTTAAGATTGCGATATCTTCTAGCATTGCTTTACGACGGTCACCAAATCCAGGAGCTTTAACAGCTACTACGTTGAATGTACCACGAAGTTTGTTCACTACTAATGTAGCTAAAGCTTCGCCTTCTACATCTTCAGCAATGATAAGAAGTGGTTTACCTTGTTGTACCACTTGCTCTAATACTGGTAAGATTTCTTGAATGTTAGAAATCTTTTTGTCAGTAATTAAGATGTATGGGTTATCAAGAACTGCTTCCATTTTGTCAGAATCAGTAATCATGTAAGGAGATGCATATCCACGATCAAATTGCATACCTTCTACTACGTCTAATTCTGTTGTGAATCCTTTAGACTCTTCTAAAGTAATAACGCCGTCGTTACCAACGCGCTCCATTGCTTCAGCGATTAATTGACCTACTTCTTCGTCAGCTGCAGAAATAGCAGCTACTTGTGCGATAGAAGATTTGCCTTCGATTGGTTTAGAAATCGTTTTTAATTCTTCAATTGCAGCAGTAACAGCTTTTTCGATACCTTTACGAAGCCCCATTGGGTTCGCACCAGCTGTTACGTTTTTAAGACCTTCACGAATCATAGCTTGCGCTAATACAGTTGCAGTTGTTGTTCCGTCACCAGCTACGTCATTTGTTTTGCTAGCAACTTCTGCTACTAATTTCGCACCCATGTTTTCGAATGCATCTTCTAATTCGATTTCTTTTGCGATTGTTACACCATCATTTGTAATAAGTGGTGAACCAAATTTTTTCTCAAGTACAACGTTACGACCTTTTGGTCCAAGCGTAACTTTTACTGCGTTTGCAAGAGTGTCGACACCGCGAAGCATCGAACGACGTGCTTCTTCACTAAATTTAATATCTTTTGCCATAATAATTGACCCCCTTGGATTTTTTAAGATTTATATAATTAACCGATAACTGCTAAAATGTCACTTTCACGTAAAATCAAGTAGTCTGTACCTTCATATTTCACTTCAGTACCTGCATATTTTGAGAAGATGATAAGATCACCTGCTGCTACCTCTAAAGCAACACGCTCACCATTCTCAAGCACTCGACCAGTACCTACTGCAACAACTTTACCCTCTTGTGGTTTTTCTTTTGCAGTATCTGGTAATACAATACCACTTGCTGTTTTTTCTTCTGCTTGAACAAGCTCAATTACAACGCGATCACCTAATGGCTTTAGCATGAACAATAACCTCCTCATTTTGTTATGTAAATTTCTTTTATTAGCACTCAAGTCATCCGAGTGCTAACACACTTATAATAATAAATAATCTCAATTTCTTTTGCAAGTAAAAAAATCATAATTTTTTCGCAAATCACTATATAAACTTTCTATATACAATACTGCCTTTACTATATGAATCGTTGTTTCCACTGCTCGTATGTTACAATATGAAAGGACACCCTAAGTTGTTTTCGCTACACATACAACTTTCTCCTGTCTTCTATTATAATTTCAAATAAGGATTTACGAAAAAAACATAATTCAAGAGGTTTATATCGTAGGTAGCATATTTACATGTTATCCTAACTTATCTCATACACTATAGTTAGAAAGGATGGTTAAACCATTTGAAGAAACAATACTGGTGGATTATCGTTACATACATTTTAATGCAGTTATCTGGCGTTGTTGGATTACCACTTCTCCTAAAAACAGGACTCTATGATAATAGAGGATTTACCATTGAGGAAAAAGGACAAATCATAACAGGACACTGGGCAATTATTAGCTTCTTTGTTGCATTATGTATCGTACTTTGGTTACTTAGAACAGATATTCGTGACAGGCATTTAGATGCAATGCGCTCTTCTGTTCCAGCTACTATTGGATGGATTTTTATCGGGTTCTTCTTAGCTTTCTTTTCACAAATAGTTGCCGGTATGATCGAGATGCAGCTGCTAGGAATTAAACAAGGTTCAGAAAATACAATGAAACTTATGGAAATTGCAAGAACGACACCTTGGTTCCTTATTGTTGTTTCTATAATTGGACCTATCTTAGAAGAAATCGTATTTAGAAAAATTCTATTCGGCACGCTTTATAAGAAGTTTAACTTCTTTATCGCAGCTATCATTAGTTCGCTTGTATTCGCAGCAATTCATTTTGATTTTACTCACTTATTGGTATACACTGCTATGGGGCTCGTATTCGCCTTCTTATATGTGAAGACGAAACGTATTATCGTTCCGATTGCAGCTCATGTTGCGATGAATACATTAGTCGCTATTGGGCAAATTTTTATGAGCAATGAACAAATTCAAGAAATGATTAAAGAAGCTGAAAAAATGCAAGGCTTTATCGGAGGATTTTTTGTATGAGAAACTCACCATTGTTCATGGCTGCACTATACTTCCTTCTTGGATGTATCTTTACACGCTTCGCCATTACGAACGTGACAGATACAATCTGGAATATGTGGACAATACTATTTGCAGTTATGGCAACAATTGATTTTAATTTGGCACTTCGCCTTATATTAGTTAAATTCACAAAGAAGAAACAATAATAAAACGCAGAGGTCGCTTCCTCTGCGTTTTATTGTGGATAGTTTTTCAAAAAGTAAACTAATGTTTGTAACTCTACAGCTAAGTCAATATGATGAATTCTAATATTCTCTGATACGTTTAATCGCGCTGGTGTGAAATTCAAAATACCGTGCACGCTTGTTTCAGCTAATCTATCTGCTACAGCTTGTGCTACTGTAGCCGGTACTGTTAATATTGCCACTTGTATATCATTTGATAATCTCTCTTCTAATTCATCTAAATGATATACAGGAATGCCCCCGATTTCTGTTCCAACTTTCTCTTCACTAACATCAAATGCCATTTCAATTTTTGTATTATTGTTTTTCGTGAAATTATAATGTAAGAAAGCGGTCCCTAAATTACCTACTCCAATAAGTGCTACACGTGTTATATCATCTTGATCAAGTGTTTCGCGGAAAAATGATAATAAATAATTTACGTTATATCCATATCCCTTTTTCCCTAACGCTCCAAAATACGAAAAATCTCTTCGTATTGTTGCGGAATCTACTTTTACTGCCTCACTCAATTCGGCCGATGAAACACGCTGCTTACCAGAAAGAGATAAGTTTTGGATAAATCGATAGTATAGAGGCAATCTTTTAGCAGTGGCTTGTGGAATCTTTTGCTGATCCATATGACCTCTCCTCTCTTCCTATCTTTATTCATATACTTTAATCAAATACAGAAGTTTAGCACTCATTAAATTCCTTGTATAATAAAGAGAAGAAGTATTCTCTCTTTATTTTAAACTATACACTATTTTTAGTATGATTGAGAAATATAAACATGGCAAAGTTAAGAAATTATTTGAGGTGAAAACATTGATTTTATTACAAGTAAACGCGCTTTCGAAATTATACGGTGCAGAAACGATTCTTGCAAACATAAAATTGGAAGTACAAACAAAAGATCGTATCGCATTAGTTGGAAGGAATGGAGCAGGAAAATCTACATTATTAAAAATTATCGCTGGTGAATTATCTCATGATGGTGGCGAAATTATAAAACCGAAAGATGTCTCAATCGGATATTTAGCTCAAAATACTGGACTAGAAACGTCTTTAACAATTTGGGATGAAATGCTAACCGTCTTTACCCACTTACAGCAAATGGAGACAAAACTTCGAAGGCTTGAGCAAGAAATGGGAAAAGAAGAAAACTTTTCAAACGAAGCTACATATGAAAGATTGTTAGCTGATTATGACCAACTACAACTCAATTATAAAGATCAAGGTGGATATCAATATGAAGCGGATATTCGCTCCATTTTAAGCGGCCTTGGCTTCCCAGTTGAAACGCACCAGACGACGATCTCTACTTTAAGCGGCGGGCAAAAAACAAGATTAGCTCTCGGGAAATTATTATTAACAAAACCAGACTTACTTATTTTGGACGAGCCTACAAACCATTTAGACATCGAAACATTAACATGGCTTGAGCAATATTTGCAAGGTTATCCTGGCGCAATATTAATCGTCTCACATGACCGTTATTTCTTAGACAAACTCGTTACACAAGTATATGAAATTTCGAATAAAGAAAGCAGACGATTTGTTGGTAACTACAGTAAATATTTAGACTTAAAATCAGCATTATATGAGCAAGAAATGAAACGTTACGAAAAACAACAAGATGAAATCGCAAAACTTGAGGACTTCGTTCAAAAGAATATAGCTCGCGCTTCTACAACCAAACGTGCTCAAAGTCGCCGTAAACAACTAGACAGAATGGAATTATTAACGAGACCATTAGGGGATTCTAAGTCAGCATCATTCCACTTCGATATTGAAAAACAAAGTGGAAATGATGTTTTACAAGTAAATGATGCAACCATCGGCTATGATGAAAACCCTATAATTGAACATGTAACTATGCGCTTAACTCGCGGAGATAGTGTTGCTTTAGTTGGTCCAAACGGAATTGGGAAATCCACATTGTTAAAATCCATTGTGAATAAGTTACCACTATTAAATGGTGATGTTTCTTTCGGATCAAATGTATCTGTTGGTTATTATGATCAAGAACAAGCAAACTTAACATCTTCTAAACGGGTTTTAAATGAACTATGGGATGAATATCCACTGCAACCGGAAAAAGAAATCCGTACTATACTTGGGAATTTTTTATTCACAGGAGATGATGTACTGAAACCAGTATCTTCCCTTAGTGGTGGACAAAAAGCTCGATTAGCTCTTGCAAAACTTATGATGCAAAAGTCAAATTTGTTAATTCTAGATGAGCCTACGAACCACCTTGATTTAAATAGTAAAGAGATTTTGGAGAATGCTTTAATTGATTACCCTGGGACTCTTCTATTCGTCTCACATGACCGCTACTTTATTAACCGTGTAACAACGACTGTGGTTGAGTTATCAACAGAAGGTGCACAGGAATATTTAGGGGATTACGATTACTACGTTGAAAAGAAAAATGAAATGATTGAACGTGCAGAACTTGAACAGCAAGAAAGTGACGTTCCTGTTCAAAAGGTGATTGCACAAGAGAAATTAAATTATTTAGAAGAAAAAGAGCGTAAAAAACTAGAGCGTCAACGCACTAGAAAAATTGAAGAGCTAGAACAAAGTATAGTGGAATTAGAAGAAGAAATTGCTACGTTAGAAGATCAACTTTGCTTACCAGAAATATATGCAGATTATGAAAAAGCTAGTGAAATTACAACTAAAAAGCAAACGCTACAAGAACAACTTGAAACTTGTATGGCAGAATGGGAAGAGCTGCATGTATAAGCATATTTAAATAAGGAAGATGTCTCATAAGTCAGGATTTTTGACTATGTGACATCTTTTTTTAGTACTTAAACAATTTTTTGAATATATCTATCGTAACTTAGAATATACTAACGATTTTTTAAATATATCTATTGTAACCCTATATATATTAACAATTCGACACGAAATATCGTTTTAACGACAAAGATTGACAATATTAGCATCTTCTATAATGGGGAGATGTTTCAAAATGTTTTTCGGGGATATCTTCTTGCTTTTTATTTCCCGAAAAAGAACAAATTCAAAGGTCTGACATCAACCTATTTACCCACAAGTTTATACACATATCCACCTTTATAAAATAAACATCAAAATAGCTTTTCCACATTATCCACAGTCAATAAAAAAGTTATCAACATTTTATATACACAATAAAACCCACATTATCAACAGATAATATGGGTTTTATCCACAGCCTGTGGTTAATTATGTGTATAACTATGCTTCAATATCTAATCCTGGATTTGCATTTAAGGCTAATGTTGCACGCTTACCTTGTTCATAAGCAATTGTCCCTGCCGCTGCAATCATCGCTGCATTATCTGTGCATAAAGATAGCGGCGGAATAATTAATTCAATGTTTTCTTTTTGTGCAAATTCCTCTTCTAATCGCGCACGAAGTCCTTTATTAGCAGCTACTCCACCAGCAAGAAGTAATTGCTTTACATTATAAGCTTCTGCTGCACGAGCTGCTTTCGTTACAAGTACATCTATTACACTTTCTTGGAAACTTGCCGCTAAATCTTCTGGTGCAATTTCTATACCGCGCTGTTTTGCGTTATGCACAGTGTTGATAACTGCTGATTTCAATCCACTAAAGCTAAAATCATACGAATCCGGTTCTAGCCATGCACGAGGCAAATCAATTGTCGGTTCTCCTTCATGTGCAAGGCGATCAATATGAGGACCACCTGGATATGGCATAGATAACGTACGAGCTACTTTATCATATGCTTCTCCAGCTGCATCGTCTCGTGTTTCACCAATTACTTCGAATGAACCATGTTCTTTCATATAAACAAGTTCTGTATGCCCACCAGATACAACAAGTGATAATAACGGGAATTGAACTTCTTTTACTAAACGGTTCGCATAAATATGACCAGCAATATGATGAACACCGACTAACGGAATATCATGTGCAAACGCTACTGCCTTCGCTGCATTTACTCCAATTAGAAGTGCTCCTACTAAACCAGGACCTTCTGTTACAGCAATTGCATCAATATCATCAAATGTGATATTTGCTTCCTTTAAAGCTTCTTCTAACACAACTGTAATTTCTTCTACATGATGACGGGATGCAATCTCTGGTACAACGCCGCCAAAACGTTTATGACTTTCAATTTGTGATGCAACGACATTCGCAATAATTTCCGTTCCATTTTTAACAACTGCTACTGCTGTTTCATCACAACTTGTTTCAATACCAAGTATAATCGTATTTTTTTCCATTATATATTCACCCACATTACGAGACCATCTTCCTGATTGTCTGCATAGTATCGTTTACGAATCCCACCATTTTGAAATCCGTATTTTCTGTATAACTGCTTTGCTACTTCATTTGATACACGTACTTCAAGTGTCATTGTTTTTACCCCTAGTTCTTTCGCTTCAGAAATAACTGCTTTCAATAGGGCATCTCCTAACTTTTGACCTCGGTATTCTGGCAAAATAGCTATATTTGTTATATGTGATTCATCAATAATTATCCACAATCCACAATACCCGACTACACGACCATCTTTTTCTAACACAATATAATGTGCATGTTCATTCATCGTTAATTCACGGTGAAAGGCATCTGCAGTCCAAGGAGTTGAAAAAGACGCTTCTTCAATAGCTACAATTTGAGCAATATCATCAAGCTCCATCTTTCTAAATATCATATCCATCTTCTGCAAGCTCCTACTTGTTTTGACTTTCTAACCACTTTGTTTCAGCTTCAGCTAAACGAAGATAGCTTGGAACAAACGTATGCACATCTTGTTCTTCTTTTTGTAATCCTAAGAATGCTAGCTCACTTGGTCTTGGGTTATTTTTAGTAAATGGAGCGAATACAGCTTGATCACCTAAATGTTCTATAATTGTTTCTTTATGCAATTTAACATCGTTACCGATAAATAAAACAGGCTGTCCTTTATCTTTTAACATTTGCAACCAGTCTACAATAAGAATAATTCGGTCTTCTTCTATTGAAGTTAACTGCTCTCCTTCATATGTATATAACCCAGTATAAATTTGCCCACGTCTTCCATCAAATAAAGGACAAATTAACCCGTTAAAGTTAGCACCGTTTGCAGCTACTACCTCTAAACTTGATACACCTACAATTGGTATTTGAAGTGACCAAGCTAATGTTTTCGCCGCTGTCACGCCTATACGAACACCTGTATAGGATCCAGGTCCAGCAGCTACAACGATTTTAGTTAATTCCTTCGGTTTTACGCCACACTCTTTTAACAGTTTCTCTACAGCTGGCATAAGACGTACAGAATGGTTTTTTGTTAAATTTGTAATGATTTCCCCAATTACGTTTTCTTCCTCAATAAGGGATACACCCATTACGTAATTTGAAGTATCAATTGCTAGTACTTTCATCTTGTAATAGCTCCTCACATAATCTAATATAGCGATCTCCAATTGGCTCGAGTATAATTTTTCTTGTGTCATCTCCAGCATGGAATAAACTAATTTGTAACTTTTCATTCGGTAAATATGCTTCTATTAAATGAGCCCATTCTACTACCGTAATTCCTTCACCGTAGAAATATTCATCAAAGCCTAAGTCCTCTTCACTTTCTGCTAAGCGATACACGTCCATATGATATAGCGGTAATCTTCCTTTATATTCTTTGATGATATTAAAGGTAGGACTATTTACAACTCTTTTCACTCCAAGACCTTTTGCTAGTCCCTTTGTAAAAGTCGTCTTACCAGCTCCAAGATCTCCTTCTAAAATAATTACGTCTTGTGCCTCTACGAGCTCACCTAGTTTTTCTGATAACCTTTGTGTTTCCTCAGAAGATTTTGTTGTTACTTCATATTTACTCACAGACTTCACCTACTTTACTCACAATGTTCTCTGCTCTTTATTATACAGGTTTTGAATATATAAAAAAGTCCTTAGGAGTTGTCCTAAGGATAGTTTGACTGTCTTTATTAGTTTTTTGTTAAAACAAATAAAAAAATACGAAACAACTTGTTTCGTTCTTTTCTTTATATGAAATGGCGGTCCCGACCGGGGTCGAACCGGCGATCTCCTGCGTGACAGGCAGGCATGTTAACCACTACACCACGGGACCATTTGGTTGCGGGGACAGGATTTGAACCTGCGACCTTCGGGTTATGAGCCCGACGAGCTACCGTGCTGCTCCACCCCGCGACAATATAAATAGCTTGGCGACGTCCTACTCTCACAGGGACAAGGTCCCAACTACCATCGGCGCTAGAGAGCTTAACTTCCGTGTTCGGTATGGGAACGGGTGTGACCTCTCTGCCATCATCACCAAACTATGAAGGCATATTCCTTCAAAACTAGATAACATTTGCTACATATTATATGGTTAAGTCCTCGATCTATTAGTATTCGTCAGCTCCACATGTCACCATGCTTCCACCTCGAACCTATCAACCTGATCATCTTTCAGGGATCTTACTAGCTTACGCTATGGGAAATCTCATCTTGAGGGGGGCTTCATGCTTAGATGCTTTCAGCACTTATCCCTTCCGCACATAGCTACCCAGCTATGCCCTTGGCAGAACAACTGGTACACCAGCGGTGCGTCCATCCCGGTCCTCTCGTACTAAGGACAGCTCCTCTCAAATTTCCTACGCCCACGACGGATAGGGACCGAACTGTCTCACGACGTTCTGAACCCAGCTCGCGTACCGCTTTAATGGGCGAACAGCCCAACCCTTGGGACCGACTACAGCCCCAGGATGCGATGAGCCGACATCGAGGTGCCAAACCTCCCCGTCGATGTGGACTCTTGGGGGAGATAAGCCTGTTATCCCCGGGGTAGCTTTTATCCGTTGAGCGATGGCCCTTCCATGCGGAACCACCGGATCACTAAGCCCGACTTTCGTCCCTGCTCGACTTGTAGGTCTCGCAGTCAAGCTCCCTTATGCCTTTGCACTCTACGAATGATTTCCAACCATTCTGAGGGAACCTTTGGGCGCCTCCGTTACACTTTAGGAGGCGACCGCCCCAGTCAAACTGCCCACCTGACACTGTCTCCCGGGTCGATAAGACCCGTAGGTTAGAATTTCAATACAGTCAGGGCGGTATCCCACCAGCGCCTCCACCGAAGCTAGCGCTCCGGTTTCAATGGCTCCCGCCTATCCTGTACAAACTGTACCAAAATTCAATATCAGGCTACAGTAAAGCTCCACGGGGTCTTTCCGTCCTGTCGCGGGTAACCTGCATCTTCACAGGTACTATAATTTCACCGAGTCTCTGGTTGAGACAGTGCCCAAATCGTTACACCTTTCGTGCGGGTCGGAACTTACCCGACAAGGAATTTCGCTACCTTAGGACCGTTATAGTTACGGCCGCCGTTTACTGGGGCTTCAGTTCAGAGCTTCGCTTACGCTAACCCCTCTCCTTAACCTTCCAGCACCGGGCAGGTGTCACCCCCTATACTTCGCCTTACGGCTTCGCAGAGAGCTGTGTTTTTGCTAAACAGTCGCTTGGGCCTATTCACTGCGGCTTTCCGTTAAGAAAGCACCCCTTCTCCCGAAGTTACGGGGTCATTTTGCCGAGTTCCTTAACCAGAGTTCTCTCGCACACCTTAGGATTCTCTCCTCGCCTACCTGTGTCGGTTTGCGGTACAGGCACCTTTTATCTCGCTAGAAGCTTTTCTTGGCAGCGGGGAATCAAAGACTTCGCTCCATAAGGAGCTTCCCCATCACAGCTCAGCCTTTACGATAAGCGGATTTGCCTACTTATCAGCCTAACTGCTTGGACGTGCACAACCAATCGCACGCTTCTTCTATCCTTCTGCGTCCCTCCATTGCTCAAACGATAAAGAGGTGGTACAGGAATATCAACCTGTTGTCCATCGCCTACGCCTGTCGGCCTCGGCTTAGGTCCTGACTAACCCTGAGCGGACGAGCCTTCCTCAGGAAACCTTAGGCATTCGGTGGACGGGATTCTCACCCGTCTTTCGCTACTCATACCGGCATTCTCACTTCTAAGCACTCCACCAGTCCTTCCGGTCTGACTTCACTGTCCTTAGAACGCTCCCCTACCACTGATACCATTGGTATCAATCCGCAGCTTCGGTGGTGTATTTAGCCCCGGTACATTTTCGGCGCAGAGTCACTCGACTAGTGAGCTATTACGCACTCTTTAAATGG
>NZ_CP152433.1:155000-245000 GCF_039134555.1 Bacillus sp. BR3(2024) | reverse complement strand
CTGCTCTCTTCTCTTACTATTCAATCGGCAACATAGATAGTGCAACGCGTCCTTTTTTTGTATCAATATCATCTACCCATACTTTTACAATTTGCCCTACTGATACAACATCTAACGGATGCTTTACAAACTGTTTGCTAAGTTTAGAAATATGTACTAAACCATCTTGCTTTACACCAACATCAACAAAAGCACCAAAATCAACAACGTTACGAACTGTTCCTTCTAGTTCCATACCACGTTTTAAATCTTCTAATTTCAAAATCCCTTTTTTCAAAAGTGGTTTAGGCAACTCATCCCTCATATCTCGTTCAGGACTAATAAGCGCATCTATAATATCAACTAACGTCGGCTCCCCAACTCCTGTTTCTTGAGATAACTTAGAAATCTCTACTTCTTCCAATCTCTTTTGTAATTGCGGTTGTCCTACGTCATCTATCGATAACCCTAGACTCTTCAATAACAATTCAACATTTTTATATTGCTCTGGATGAATACCTGTTCGATCTAATGGATTCGCTCCTTCTAGTATACGTAAGAAACCTATACATTGTTCATAAGTCTTTGCACCTAAACGTGGGATTTTCTTTAATTCCGTGCGCTTCGTGAATTTCCCATCTTCTTCTCTCTTTGCTACAATATTTTTCGCAACAGTTTTCGATAAACCTGAAACATATTGTAACAATGCAACCGAAGCCGTATTTACATTAACCCCAACTTGGTTAACAGCTGTTTCTACTACAAATGTTAATGACTCATTCAGTCTCTTTTGAGATACATCATGTTGGTATTGTCCAACCCCAACTGATTTAGGGTCAATTTTCACAAGTTCAGCAAGTGGATCTTGCAGACGTCT
Organism: Bacillus sp. BR3(2024); assembly: GCF_039134555.1. Taxonomy (NCBI): domain Bacteria; kingdom Bacillati; phylum Bacillota; class Bacilli; order Caryophanales; family Bacillaceae; genus Bacillus; species Bacillus sp. BR3(2024). The sequence continues at coordinate 244,144 of NZ_CP152433.1, read as the reverse complement.
CCCAATAGAAACGGCACTTCTCTCTTCAACTTGTAAATTTGGGAATTCCTCACGGGCTAAATCAGAAGCTGAATATACACTAGCACCCGCTTCATTTACAATAATATAAAAGACATCTCGGTTCACACTTTGTAATACATCTACTATAAACTCTTCTGTTTCTCTAGATGCTGTCCCATTACCAATTGCAATCATTTCAACTTGATATTTATCTATAATAGAAAGAACTTTCGTTTTTGCATCATCATATTTACGAACAGGTGGATGCGGATAAATAACATCGATATGTAGTACTTTCCCCGTATCATCTACTACAGACAATTTACAACCAGTTCTATATGCCGGATCTACCGCTAGCACGACTTTCCCTTTCATCGGAGGTTGTAATAATAAGTTACGTAAGTTCTCAGAGAAAATATGTATTGCTTGTTCTTCAGCTGTTTCTGTTAATTCTTTACGAATCTCTCTTTCGATTGAAGATTGAATTAATCGTTTATAACCATCTTCAATCGCTAATTGTACATAATGTGCACTTTTCGAATCGTTATCACGAATTACTTTCTTATTTAAGAAGGTTACTATCTCATCTACTGGCGGAACAACAGCAACTCTCAATATATCTTCTTTCTCGCCACGATTCATTGCTAATACACGATGTGGTACTACTTTTTGCAATGGTTCTTCATAACTGTAATACATTTCATATATATTCTTTTCATCTTTTTCTTCATCTTTCACGGAAGAAGACATAACACCTTTTCTAAAAGTAACATTTCGAATCCAACTACGATACGCAGCTTCATCTGAAACCATTTCTGCAATAATGTCTTGTGCACCTTGTAAAGCTTCTTCTGCAGATTGCACTTCTTTCTCTACATTAATAAATTCCACTGCCTTTTTAGCCGGATCTTCTTTCTTATATAACAATAACCATTCAGCTAATGGTTCTAATCCTTTTTCTTTAGCAACTGTCGCTTTCGTTCTTCTTTTCTCTTTATATGGACGATATAGATCTTCTACTTCTTGCAACTTTGTAGCTTTAACAATTTGCTGTCGTAGCTCTTCTGTCAGTTTCCCCTTCTCATCAATAAGACGAAGAACTTCTTCCTTCCTATCTTCAAGTTGCATCATATATTGCCATCTCTCTAAAATCGTACGAATTTGCACCTCATCTAAAGAGCCTGTCCATTCTTTTCGGTAACGAGCAATAAATGGAACTGTGTTACCTTCTTCTGTTAATTGAATAACATGACGAACTTGCTTTTCGGTAAAGCCTAATTCTTTCACTAACATTTTCATTAACGCTTGTCGATTATCTACCATTTCCATATACAACCGTAACCTCCTCTATAATAAAAAAAGTTGCCCTTCAAAGAGAGCAACTTAAACTGCCGATTTAAAAATCTATTAGTCCTAAACTAATTTGTAGCGCTTCATCTACACGAATCATCATCACTTCATCTAAGTGAGTGATTTTGTCCGTTAAGCGCTGCTTATCGATTGTTCGAATCTGCTCAAGTAAAATAACAGAATCTCTCTCAAAACCGTACTTTTTCGCATCAATTTCCACATGAGTGGGTAATTTCGCTTTTTGAATCTGTGCAGTAATAGCCGCTACAATCACCGTTGGACTAAAACGATTTCCGATGTCATTTTGAATGACAAGAACCGGACGAACGCCTCCTTGCTCAGAACCAACAACTGGGGAAAGGTCTGCAAAATACACGTCGCCGCGTTTTACAATCAAAATATTACCCCCCGCTAACTAAGCGTTCTACTGTATGAGCTGCTTCATACTCTGCTAAGAAAGCTTCAGATGCAATACCAAGATTAATTTTTCCCATTTCAATGTACCCACGTCGCATTGATTCATGTTGGTAGCGTTTCTTCGTCTTATGTTGACGCAATAACAATTGTGTTGCCTGGCAAATTAGTTCATGGCGATTCTTATTCTCTTGTTTTCCAATTCCGTCCAATTCCGTTACCATTTGCTTTGGCAACCGAACCACGATTTCAGTAGTTACACTTGATTCGGACACAAAAATACACCTCCACCGTCAACTACACACCCAAATATATATATGACACCTATTGTAATAATACCATTGTATGGAGCCTGTTGCAAAGACTTCCTTATTCCTTGCTTATGTTTTCCAATTCACAAACAAAACATTCATCTTCTTAAATTTTTTATCTCATAACTAACTAAAAACAATAGAACTCCTCTTCAAAACTTACGTGCAACTTATATAAAAAATGATTATAAGTAAAAAGCTTCTCATCAAAAAGAGCTTATTATCCAGCAATGAACAGTCACTCCAATGACAAGAAGCAATCATACTACCTTCTATATATTGTTCAAGTAATTAATTATCTCTACAACCTTACCATTCCGTATAAATATTCTCGGCACACGGAAACTGATCGTTGCAATAATTTCATAATTAATAGTCCCTGAGTATTCCGCAACCTCTGTAGCGCTAATATACTCATCTCCTTGCCTTCCAATAAGCGTAACTTTCGTACCAAGTGGCACTTCACAAGGAAGATGAATCATGAACTGATCCATTGTTACTCGCCCTACAATCGGTACCCTTTTACCATTTATAAGCACTTCAAATCCTTGTAACCTCCTAAGCCACCCATCTGCATAGCCAATCGCTACAGTCGCAATCCATTCTTCAGTTTTCGTTCGGTAGGTGACGTTATAACTAATTCCATCACCTTTAATTACCTGTTTAATATGAGCGACTTTCGTATGAAGTGATAGCGCCGGTTCTAATTCAAATGGTAAAAAAGGACGTATTTCTACAGAAGGAGATAATCCATACATTGCAATCCCAATTCGCACTGCATTAAATGTAATCCCTTGAAAACGTAACGTCGCAGCACTATTAGCTGTATGAACAAACTTAGGATCCACTCCGAATTCTTTCAACCAACTTAACTGCTCTAAGAACGTGTTATATTGCTTATCAAAATACGAAGTCTCAACTTCATCTGCCGTTGCAAAATGCGTGTATACTCCTTCTAACTCTAAAAACGGTGCACCCTCTAAACTCTTTAAAAATTCTTTTAGCTCTTTTCTTTCACGTATTCCAATTCTCCCCATACCACTATCAAAGTTAATATGGAATTTCATTACAGATGAACCATCCCAAAGTTTAATTGCTTCGTCCACCCATTCTTTTTGAAAAACCGTTAGCGCTACATCATTTTCAGCAGCTACATTTACATCACGCGGCGGCGAGGGACCTAACACTAAAATCGGCTCAGTAATACCAGCCCTCCGAAGCACTAAAGCTTCATCTAAAAAAGCAACAGCTAACCTTGTTGCACCTGCTTCTAATGCCGTTTTAGCCACCGGTACATAATCGTGCCCATATGCGTTTGCTTTAACTACAGCAAAAATCTCTACATTACTTGGGATGAACTCTTTAATATGTGTAACGTTGTTATAAATGGCATCTAAATCCACTTCCACCCAAGTGTCACGGTAAAATGGTGCTTCTTCCATAAATACACTTCCTTATACACGATATGCGAAGCTTATTCTTTTATATGCTTCTTTTATGAAATCCACCTTCAAACTAAGAAAAGACGTGGTGCACATATATCACCACGTCTAAGAAGTTTACTTCACCTGCTTCGCTGTAACTGAACGAGCAACCATTAACAGCTCCTTCGGCTCTAAACCTTTAGACACGAGCATATATTCTACTCCGTTATGCGACCACGTTACAGAGTCTTTCGTTAATGCACCAATCGTAAACCCAAGATCAACTGGTTCTCCACTTACACTTACCGCTGATGATGCCTCTGCAACTTTTGCCTTTTCTTGTATTAAAGTAAAGGATTTCTTATTTCCAGTGTATGTGAGTATCGCACGCTTGCCACTGTCTGTCTTCAACTCTTTTTCATCTTGCAGAGTCATACCTTGTGGTGTATCAAGTGGATACAAAATAGCAAACGGTTTGTCTTCTTTCGCTGTTGTTTGAACATCTACCTGCGCTCTAGACATATTTTGTTTCGTATCAAATGCACCTTTATCAAATTTCGCATCGAATTTCACTTTAGAGAAATCTACTTTCACAAGAACATTTTGATCATTATCCATTAACTTCACTGAAACTGGAGTCAAGTCGCTCTTATTCAATGTAATCTCTTGTCTCGGCAACATATTTTGATGTTGATAGTTTGTTTTTGTTTTAAAAATATAATACTTATCTGTTTTCTCAAAAGTAAGGTTTTTCTTGTCCTGCAAAATATCTCTTACAAGTGATTCATATAAATAAGCCTGGCTACTATTTTGCGGCCAATCACTTTGAAAACGGAAGCTCTTATTAAGTGCTGGCGTTAATACAAATACACCTTCTTCATTTCTCAAAATAATTTGGCTCTGATCTTTTTTTGCATTTTTTAAATTCACACGATAAAAAGACGGTTCCTTGTGCCAAATCTCTACGTTATACTCTTGAGGCTCATTGCCTGTTTTAATAGATAATTTTGCCTCAGCTTGATAACTTTTCATCCCTTTTACTTTTGATTCTAAATCTCTCACGACATCATCTTGCTTCTTTTCCATACAACCCGCCAACACAAAAACGGTCAACAAACCGACAAGAACTAAAAACAGACGCCTTTTCATCAATTCAGCCCCTTTGCCCCTATAAATGAATGGAAGATGTACCTTCCTTATCGCTACCTCAAATATATGAGACAAAGATATAAAATATGCAGACTAGCGTGACAAGCTTTCTAAAACAACTTGAGCAACAGCAAATTCCTTACTATGACTAATTGATAAATGAACAATATACTCTGTACTTGTAATCAGAATTGGCTTACCTCTTTCATCATTTTTCACTTCAATATCTAAAAAACTCACTTCTTTTCCGATACCAGTACCTACAGCTTTTGAATACGCCTCTTTCGCTGCAAACCTTCCAGCTACAAACTCTGTAAGGCGACTTCCTTTCAGCTCCATAGCAACATTACGTTCATTTTCCGTTAAAATACGTTCCATAAATTTAAGCTTTCCATCTAGCATTTTTTCAATACGATTTAATTCAATAATGTCGATACCAATCCCTATAATCATTTCAAAATCCCCTTCTTCTATTTAACTTTCTTCTTTCATATTGATAAGAATAACAGAGAATCTTTCTGATGCAAAAGGGGTGATAGTAACCGTATGCTAATAAGATCCACTCATATTTCTTTACAACCGACTATTCTTACCTTACTGCTTATTCATTTAGTCATGATGATATTAGGCGACTTTTTTCTCTTACCACTGGCAGCCTCTAATGAATATATCGCGAAAGGAGAATGGTGGCGTGTCATAACTTCTCTTCTCGTACACGTAGACTTACAACATTTTCTTTCTAATAGTATTTTTTTGTTTGCTCTTGGTTCTTCTATCGAAAAGCAACTCGGACACTTTTCTTTTTTTATTCTATTTTTTCTCTCTGGAATTTCTGGAAATATTTCTTCTTATATTATTATGCCGCTTGAATATATTCACGCAGGTGCATCAGGTGGTATTTTCGGACTATTAGGTGCACAGTTATTTTTATTGTACAATCGATACCGCTCTTCAAAACCAAAAGAAATTGCCATTTTCTCAATTATGATACTTCTATTACTGCTATTTACTTTCTTTAACCCTTCTGCCAATCCGATCAGTCATTTAACAGGTTTAATAACCGGTGGCATTTTAACCCCTTTTTTAACAAAAAAAAACGATGGTGCAAAGCTTATTTAATATAAAAGCTTGCACCATCGATAATTTCTACATCTACTTGTTCACTTAAATCTCTCATTAATTGAAATAAAGACTCATCCTTCATCTTCGCCTCAATCATACAATCAATTTGCGGAACACTTCCCTTTATCCTTCTTAAAAAAGATAAAAATGCGTCTACATTAATATAATCTGCATGAGCTCTTGGATCTTTTCCCTCTCTAGGGCTAGAGATATGCATTTTAATCGGCAACAAAGACGTTTCCCACGTATGAACAACACGTGCCCAATCTTCATACCAATCTTCTTGCTCATTATTCATCATATGGTGATGCAAGTCAAATACGACGGGAATATCTAATTTTTCTCCTAAATATAATGTTTCCTCTAACGTAAAGGTTGTATCATCATTTTCTAATATAATCATTTCTTGAATACCCCTTGGGACATTCGACCAATTCTCTATAAAGCGCTCTAATGCAAGTTCTTTATCTTTATATCCTCCTCCAACATGCAGTACACATCGTTGCTTATGTTCAATCCCCATGCCTTTTAATAATTTTTTGTGCATCTGCAATGTTTTTACAGATTGTTTAAAAACACTCTCTTCAGGTGAATTTAGTACAACAAAATGATCTGGATGGAAATCAATTCTCATATTCATATGAACTGCATATTCACCTAGTTTTTTTAAATTTTCTTTTAACGGACGAATATAGTTCCACTCTAGCAATTCCTCATGATTCGCTAAAGGAATGAGCTTTGAACTGAGCCGAAAGAAAGATATGTCATGCCCTTTATTATGCTTTAATAAACGTAAACAATTTTCTAAATTGGAATTAGCAATTCTTTCAAGCTTACGAATTGCAGCATCACGATCATCTAATTTCTGAAACTGTGCATACGTCATCGTTTGAGATGGAGATGCATTCTTCAAATGCACACTCATCGCAACGTAACCAAGCCTTACAAGCATATAACAGCCCCTTTTCTATCATAACTATTATGTAGTATGCACAATTATAGAAATAAAAAAAGAGAATGCCCGCAAAGGGCATTCTCTTTTTTTATTAAGCTTGTGGACGGCTATGATGTTTTCTTTCGCCGCGTCCATTTGAAGAACCAGGGCGACCTTGACCTTCACCTCTACGACCACGACTACCACCATCACGATTACGATCGCGGTTACCATCACGATTGCGATCACGGTTTCCGTCACGATTACGTCCATCACGGTTACGGTCACGATTACGTCCATCGCCACCGCCGCGTCCATCACGACTACGATTACGGTTACCATCACGGTATCCGCCTCCGTTACCGCCGCGTTTTTTAGAACCGCCGCCTCTTGAAACAACAGGTGGTTCTGATGTTAAAGCGATCGGAGTTGTATCCGGCTCTTTAGTCATCATTTTTAAAGCAGCAGCTACTACTGTTACAGAGTCATTTTCTTCTAACATTTCTTCTGCAATACGCTTGTAGTATGCTAAGTTTTCATTTTCAATTGTGCTTTGAAGCTTTTCAGCGATTAAACGTTGTTGACCTTCTAATGCCTCGTCAAGTGTCGGTGCATCCATACGGTCCATTTTACGTTTTGTTGTACGCTCGATATTTTTTAATTGTCCTGATTCACGTGGTGTTACAAATAGCATTGCAATACCTTTTTTACCTGCACGACCAGTACGACCGATACGGTGAACGTATGATTCTGGATCTTGTGGAATATCGAAGTTATATACGTGCGTTACGCCTGAAATATCAAGACCACGCGCAGCAACGTCTGTTGCAACAAGAACTTCAATAGAACCTTCTTTAAATTTACGTAATACAGACATACGTTTCGCCTGAGTTAAATCACCGTGAATACCTTCTGCAGCATAACCACGTAAGTTTAATGCTTCTGATAATTCATCAACACGACGCTTTGTACGACCAAATACGATTGCAAGCTCTGGAGATTGAATATCTAATAAGCGTGTTAACACGTCAAACTTTTTCTTTTCTTGCACTTCTAAATAGAACTGCTGAATGTTTGGCATTGTTACTTCTTTTGCTTTTACTTTAATGTGTTGAGGCTCAGTCATGAAACGCTCAGCAATACGGCGGATTGGATCCGGCATTGTCGCTGAGAATAGTAATGTTTGATGTGTTTCTGGCACATCTGTTAAAATTGCTTCAATGTCTTCAATGAAGCCCATGTTTAACATTTCATCCGCTTCGTCAAGAACAACTGTCTCTACGTTTTGCAGACGAAGTGTTTTACGGTTAATATGATCTAAAATACGACCCGGCGTACCAACAATAATGTGTGGGTGTTTTTTTAGAGCACGAATTTGGCGGTTAATATCTTGACCACCATAAATCGGTAAAATACGAACGCGTTTATGCTTACCAATTTTGTATAATTCTTCTCCAACTTGAATTGCTAATTCACGCGTTGGCGCGATAACAATACCTTGAACCGATTCTTTATGTGTATCCACTTTATCTAATAGTGGTAATCCGAATGCTGCTGTTTTCCCTGTACCTGTTTGCGCTTGCCCAATAATATCTTTACCTTGCAATGCATGTGGAATTGTTTCAGCTTGAATTGGTGTAGCCTCTTCAAAGCCCATACTTTCAACAGATTGCAGTAAAGAATCACTTAATCCTAATTCTCGAAATGTTGTCAATGTTACTTCTCCTTTTCTATCCTATACTTATCATTTAAAAAAAGGCGTTTTCCGAATTTGCGGAAAAGCCCTTTTCCTGAATGCTCACGTATATAAACGGGCGTATATTCTTCACGAAAATACTTCTAAACGTTATTACACTTTATCAATTATAAGTTTTGTATGTGTAAAAAGCAAACCCAACTGTTACCTTATTTTCATATTCAGAGTTTTTTTCTTCACTTTTATTTTTTTATATTTACTGTAAGCGCTTATTATAAGTTTCTTCTATTTTCGTAACTATCATCCCTATTTATATACACCAATTATTTCAACATCGTAATTACTTCTTCTAATTTCATACCGCGAGATGCTTTTATTAATACAACATCTTTCACATCGACTACTGCTTGTAAATCTTTTACTAACTCTTCTTTATTATCATACGCCTTTACACGTTCATTAGGGAAATTAATTTTTGCTCCTTCAGCAATTTGAGCCCCTAATCTACCGTATGTGAATACATGTGAGATTTTTGCTGGATCGATTAATTTTCCTACCTCATAATGGAACTGTACTTCTTGATCTCCAAGTTCTAACATATCACCGAGCACAACGATTTTTTTAGCAAAACCATCTAAACCATTCATTAAATGGAATGCTGCTTCCATAGCCGTCGGGCTTGCATTATAAGCATCGTTGATAATTGTTAAACCACTATTTGTTTTCACAATTTCCATACGCATGCCCGTCATTTGAAGTGTTACTAAACCTTCTTTCATCTCTTCCCACGTTACACCAAAATGTTTCGCAATTGCCATTGAAGCAAGTGTATTATACACATTATGTTTTCCTAACACCGGTAAGTAGAATGAAATATTTTCATCTCTATTCATTTTGAAATGTGTCCCAGTTGCTTGTAATGTTACAGTCGTTGGATAATAATCGTTTGCTCTTGCATCACCAAACGTAACCGTTTCTGCTGCTAAATTCATTCCAGGAACACGATTCGTTAATAAAGGCTCATCTCCGTTATATACGAACACGCCACCTTCTTGTAATCCTGTAACAATTTCTAATTTCGCTTCAGCAATTGCCTCACGAGATCCTAAATCCATTAAATGTGCCTCACCAATATTTGTAATGATAGCTGCATTAGGACGAGCTAACTTAGATAAGAATTCAATTTCGCCTCGGCTTGACATACCCATCTCTAATACTGCTACTTCTGTATTTTCTTCTAAGTTTAAAATGGTAAGAGGTAATCCGATATGGTTATTGAAGTTCCCTTCTGTTTTTTGCACTTTGAATTTAGTCGCAAGAAGACTTGTTACAATATCTTTCGTAGATGTTTTACCGTTACTACCCGTTACACCTACAACTTTAACATCCAATTGATCGCGATAGTTTTTCGCTAACATTTGCAATGCCGATAGCGTGTCTTCTACAAAAATAACCGGGAGATTCTCAGGTGGATTCGCTACATCTTTCATCCATAATGTAGCCACAGCTCCATTTTCAACAGCTTTATCTACAAAAGCATGTCCATCGAAGCGCTCCCCTTGAATCGGAACATACAAGTTTCCTTTTTCAATTTTTCTCGTATCAATAGACACGCCTTGAATAGTAATTCCCTCATATTGCTCTGCTAATTCAGTACCATTTACCATCTGTTCCACTTGCTTTAACATTCGCTTTATCATATATAAACGCTCCTTACATAGAGGAAGCACTATTCCTATGAATAGTGCTTCCTCCTTTTTTGTTAGATTGTATATTTAATTTTTTGTTTTTCTTCGTGACGTTCAATCGCTAAACGAATTAGCTCTTCGATTAATTCTGGATATGATAACCCAGTATGTTGCCATAATAGAGGGAACATACTGAACGGTGTAAATCCTGGCATTGTGTTTACTTCGTTAATATACACTTCTCCATCTTTCGTTAAGAAGAAATCAGCTCGCGTTAAACCTGCACCGTCTAATGATTGGAATGCAATAATCGCATCACGCTTAATTACATTAGATTCTTCTTCTGTCATTTCAGCTGGAATAATTAGCGCCGTATCACCATCGATATATTTCGACTTATAATCATAGAAGTCCTTTTTCGGAACGATTTCACCTACAACTGAACATTTCGGCTCATCATTACCTAGTACCCCAACTTCTACTTCACGACCTACAATATTTTCTTCTACAATAATTTTGCGATCAAATTGGAATGCCTCTACAAATGCATCCTCAAGTTCTTCACGATTTTTACACTTATTAATACCAACACTTGAACCAAGGTTCGCTGGTTTTACGAAGCAAGGATATCCTAACTTATCTTCTACTTTAGAATAAGCTTCCTCACGATTTTTTTCCCATGCACTACGAATGAAGGATGCATATTTTGCTTGTTTTAAACCAGCCTCTGCAAAGATGTTTTTCATAACAACTTTATCCATACCAGCAGATGATGCTAGAACACCATTTCCTACATAAGGGATATTCATTAATTCTAATAGTCCTTGAACCGTTCCATCTTCACCGTTTGGTCCATGTAGTAATGGGAAAATAACGTCAATAGCGTTCTCCTCAGAAGCTGCAGATGGGATAATTTCTGTACTTAATGATAACGGAGAAATCGCATTTTCTGCACCGCTCATTTTTAAAGCTTCAACATCTGTTACTTCGCCTTCAATACGCTCACCGCGTACCCATTGACCTTGTTCAGTAATATAAATTGGATGAATCTCGAATTTATCTTGATTTAACGCTTTAATAGCAGCAAGAGCCGTCTGTAGCGAAACTTGATGCTCAGCTGATTTTCCACCATATAATAAACCTAATTTAATTTTCGTCAATGAAATCACCCTAACCAATTGTTTTCATTTTTCTATTTTAGCACTTTTTATAAAAATAGGTAGTTCCTATTTGAAATAAAATGTAACTTCCATAAATAATTAAATAACATCACTTATTGGTTTTTCATTTCATTTTCTATATAACTACACAAAATAAAATGGCAATCTAATCTAGTTATGTACCTAAAATATGTAGAAATCCCCTTTTTTCTGTATGTCACCTATTCACTAAGAAGATTGTTTGGTTAGTGTGTCTTTTTGCCTTTGCTCCACAAGGCGATCTAAAGAAACATATACAATACCTGCAACTACACATCCTACAGCTAAAATTGTAAATAGAAAGTGACCAAGTAATCGATCTAATAAAAAACCGCCCAAAAGTGGACCAAATGCGCTTCCTGTAATCCACTGCAAACTTGCAGCTCCCATATAAGTCCCCCTCAAATGCTCAGGGGCCAAATTTGCTACAAATGTCATCTGTACAGGCGACATAATCATCTCACCTAACGTATATATAGCATAAACGAACAGTAGTATTATTAAAATAATTGTAGCATTTGTATTAAATTCTCCAAACCACTTCGGTAACCACCCTATAAAAAATAATCCAATCCCGAATAAACATGCACCATATAACATCGTCTTCCCGACCGGTTTATCCGTAGCCCATTTTGAAATTTGAAACTGGAATAAAACAACTAATAGTCCGTTTAACGCCATTAAATATGGATATGGATTATTCGTTCCAAAAATATGCTTCATTTCATTATCAAAATGTAGTGGCAACATGCCTTCGGTTTGAGAAAACCCCATCGAAATGATAATGCCTGCTAATAAGTAAATCATTAGTACCTTATCTCGCATTACAATTTTCCAAACTGCCCCAGTTTCCTTTTCTTTATGTTCTTCCTTATCTGTCCTTTTTGGCATCGTCTCTTGAATAAGAAGTAATACAAGTAACGCATAAAATAGCATTGTAGAAGAGGCAATAATAAACACAAGGTTCTTTGACAACACAACTACTGATGCTCCCATTATCGGACCAATCGCAGCACCTATATTGTGTCCCATTCGTAATAAACCATATGCCTCTGTTCTTTTTTCTGGTGCCGTTACATCCGCGACCATAGCTGATGCAGCTGGATGAAATAAAGAATTACTCAACCCTAAAAAAATAGATAAAATTGCATATGGAATAAATCCTTCTATAAATAGAAAACCGAGCATTAATAATGCATTACTTGCCATAGAAAATATCATAATAGGCTTTCTTCCATATATGTCAGCAATTCTCCCTCCTATAAGTGATCCAAAACTTGCAGCAATTGGAGAAAGCGCCATAATAACCCCAACTTCCAACAACGAATCTACCTTATCTTTTAAATATAATGCAAAAAAAGGCATTAACATCATCATTGCAATTCCATTTAACGTCTCTCCAATAAATCGAATCCATACGTTACGGTCCATCTCCCTTAACTCACGCCACGTATTTTTCATCATTTCACCCCTTTAGTTAGCCAACAATTATCTTATAATAAGTTCAGAAAAATGTAAATTTTCAAATAAAAAATCCATTCTAACAGAATTAGAATGGATTTTTTCACTTATAAATTTGCAACATCTTCTTCTTTTTTACTATTATTTAAAGCACTATGTTTTCGGCTATATAAGAAGTAAACCGCTATACCAATAACCATCCATATCCCAAAACTAATCCATGCTGTCCCCGATAATTGAAGCATTAAGTATAAACAGAAGATCACTGTTAATGCTGGTAAAAATGGTACAAGCGGAGCCTTAAATGCCCTTGGTAAGTCTGGATGTGTTCTTCTCATTACGATTACCGCAACAGCTACGAGTGCAAATGCTGACAATGTCCCCATATTTACAAGATGTGCTAAAACATTTAAATCTATTAATCCTGAAATCAGTGCCGCAATAATTCCCGTTGTCCATGTATTTAAAAATGGCGTTTTAAATTTCGGATGAACTTTAGCAAGACGTTTCGGCAGTAAACCATCTCGGCTCATCGCATAAGAAACACGAACTTGCCCATACATCATAACTAGCATTACTGTTGTAATCCCTGTAATTGCTCCTACTGAAATTACCCCCGCTAAACCATCTTGTCCAATAAATTGAAGTGCAAAAGCAACTGGATCTGATATATTTAGCTGTCCGTATGGAACAATTCCTGTCAAAATAAGCGAAACAACGATATAAAGAACTGTACAAATTAATAACGATGCAATAATACCAATTGGTAAATCACGTTGCGGACGTTTCACTTCTTCTGCCGCTGTTGAAACTGCATCAAATCCTATAAATGCGAAGAATACTGTAGCCGCTCCAGCCATTACACCATCTAAACCAAATGGCATAAAAGGCGTCCAGTTTTCAGGTTTCACATAATTAAAACCAGCAAAGATAAAAATAAGAACAACTGCTATTTTAATAAATACCATAATGTTATTTACTCGTGCACTTTCACGAACACCCCTAGATAAAAGAACTGTCATCACTAAAATAATTAGAACTGCAGGTAGATCAATTATTCCACCCTTACCTGTACCAGGAGCCGAGGAGAGAATAGTCGGAATATGAATTCCAAACCCCTTTAATAAAGATTGAAAATATGCAGACCAACCGTTCGCTACAGCAGATGTAGCAAGTAAATATTCCAGCATTAAGTCCCAGCCAATTAAAAATGCGAATACTTCCCCCATCGTCGCGTATGTATACGTATACACACTGCCCGAGACAGGAACTGAAGAAGCAAATTCAGCATAACAAAATGCAGCAAAGGCACAAGCTAGAGCGGCAATCGCAAATGATAATATAATAGCTGGCCCAGAATGTTTCGCTGCCACAACACCCGTTAGAACAAAAATACCAGTTCCAACAATTGCTCCGATTCCAAGCATAGTTAAATCTAGCGCGCCCAATGTTCTTGCTAACGTTTTTTGCTTACTTTCTTGCATTAACTTTGCAATTGGCTTCTTTTGAAAAATTTGCTTCATCTTTCACTCCTCCAAGTTTTAAATTTTCTGAAAATTTTTAATTCGCTTTTTTATTTTACTCATTACGCTTTTCCTAGTCAATACTTTTGTCGAAACAAGTAGAAATTCTTCTGAATATGCACAATCCTTATTATTCTTTCTATATATCTTTCCATTATTTTTTTGGTATTATTATACATGTCGATTCCGTGAAAAAGGCATGCCCCCTTATTGAGAGCATGCCTTTTTACTTATTTCACAGTATATGAACCTTGTTCAATCCAGCTATACATATACTTTTCATCTTCTGTTTCATGTGCTTGTTTTACAATACGAAGCGGACGGAATGTGTCTATCATAACAGCTAATTCAAGCGTCTCTTTCTTCCCTATACTTGCCTCTGTTTTCCCCGGATGCGGTCCATGGGGAATCCCGCTCGGATGAAGTGTAATAGAACCTTCTTCCACACCTTTGCGACTCATAAAGTTTCCTTCTACATAGTAAAGAACTTCATCACTATTAACATTACTATGATAATATGGTGCCGGAATTGACTCTGGATGATAATCGTATAAACGTGGTACGAAAGAGCAAATAACAAAATTATGTCCTTCAAATGTTTGATGTACTGGCGGTGGCTGATGAATGCGCCCTGTAATTGGTTCAAAATCCTCTACATTAAATACCCACGGATATAAATAGCCATCCCATCCCACAACATCTAACGGGTGGTGTCCTAAAACATGTTTATGCATATAGCCTCTTGATTTTGTCATTACGACAAACTCGCCTTTTTCATCATATGTCTCTAATTTTTCTGGACCACGAAGATCTCTTTCACAAAACGGACTATGTTCTAACAATTGTCCGTATTCATTTCGATAACGACGCGGCGTTGTAATTTGGCTATTCGCCTCTACAACAAGAAACTTAGTCTCTCCTTCATCTGGAATAACACGATAAATCGTTCCAATTGGGATCGTTACATAGTCGCCTTTTCTATAGTGAATCGTTCCAAACATCGTTTCAATTTTCCCTGTTCCATAATGAACAAATAACATTTCGTCGCCATCACCATTACGATAGAAATAATCCATTTTTTCTGTTGGACTCACTACTCCAATTAATAAATCTTCATTTCCAAGTATGAAATTCCGTCCACTTATTGCATCACCACTTTTTTTACTTTCTTTCGTTCGAAAGTGGCGATGAGAAAGAGCAACATCCTCTTCATACTGCAACTGACAAGAATGCGATAATGCAGAATGACCTACTTCTGTTGGCATATAATGATGATACAAAATAGACTGCGTACCAGAAAAACCTTTTGTTCCCATTACCTGTTCACGATAAAGCGATCCATCTTTTTTACGAAATTGTACATGTCGTTTATGAGGTAGTTCTCCCATGTGACGATAAAACATGCCCATCACCCGCTTCCTTTTCTTTTTTGATCGTATTACGTAGTGTACCTAAACCAGTAATCGACAGTTCTACAACATCTCCATCTTGTAGCCACTCTTCTGTACCCAGTTCTAAAATACATCCTGTTCCTACTGTCCCAGAACCAATCACATCTCCTGGATATAACGTAACGTCCTCTGAAGCACGTTCAATCATTTCAGCAAATGTATAATAAATATCTTGGAAGTTTCCTTTTGATAATAGTTTTCCATTTACATGAGCAGTCATTTCTAAATTATATCGATCACCATTACGATAAACGTCTAATTCCTCTTTCGTAACAAGATGTGCTCCTAAAGAAGTTGCAAAGTCTTTTCCTTTCGCTGGACCGAGACCTACTTTCATTTCTGTTGCTTGTAAGTCTCTCGCACTCCAGTCGTTCATAATACAATAACCAAAAATATATTCCTCTGCTTGCTCACGAGAAATATTTCGCCCTTCTTTTCCCATTACGCAAGCAATCTCCAACTCATAATCAAGCTTTTTAGACTTTTTCGGACCAATTACAAAATCACCGGAACCAATTACAGCACGATGATTAGTAAAATAAAAAACCGGAATATCATACCATTCGGGCACAACATCTAATCCTCTTCGTCCGCGAGCTGTTTTTACATGTTGTTCAAATGCGTAAAAATCTCGAATACTACTCGGATTAGGAAGAGCAGCTGTCAATTGTACTTCTTCTAAAGCATATATACCCTTATTTGGATTCTTAATATTCCGCACTACTTCTACATACTCATCCGCTTTCTCTAAAAAAGCCATCATAGAAGAAGGGATTTTCCCTTCACTAGCAAGATTCATATCTATTACTTTGTCACCTTCAAGCCATCCAGCCCGTAGTTCTTTTGAAGGAAGACAAAATGTAACAAATTTCATCCTGATTCCTCCTTATAAAAATGAAATTTCCACCAGCAAAGGGACTTTTGCTGGTGGATATAAATCTTATAAGTTTCCGCGACGCTCTTGTTCTCTTTCAATTGATTCGAATAACGCTTTAAAGTTTCCTTCACCAAATCCACGAGAACCTTTACGTTGAATGATTTCAATAAATAAAGTCGGGCGATCTACAATTGGTTTCGTAAAGATTTGTAGTAAGTAACCTTCATCATCACGATCTACTAAAATCTTTAATTCTTTTAACTTATCAATTTCTTCATCGATTTTTCCAACTCGTGCAGTTAACTCATCATAATAAGTATCAGGTGTATCTAAAAACTCCACCCCATTTGCACGAAGCGCTTCAACTGTTTTAACAATATCACTTGTTAATAAAGCAAGATGTTGTACACCAGCTCCATTATAGAATTCTAGATACTCTTGAATTTGTGACTTTCTCTTTCCGTCTGCTGGTTCGTTAATAGGAAACTTAATACGACTTCCATTCGTCATAACTTTCGACATTAACGCCGAATACTCTGTACTAATATCGTCATCATCAAAATGAATCATTTGTTTAAAGCCCATAACATTCTCGTAATAACTAACCCACTCTTCCATTTTTTCAACATTACCAACTACATGATCAACAGCAATTAAACCAGACTCTTCAAATGGAATATTAAATTCTACCTTTTGGAATCCTGGCATAAATGCCCCTTTATAATTTTTACGCTCTACAAGCGTATGAATTGTATCACCATACGTACCAATAACTGCTTTTTTCAATGTACCGTCCTCATCTGTTAATTCCTGCGGTGGAGCAATTGCGACGGCACCACGTTTCACTGCTTCTGAGTATGCTTTATCAACATCATCAACAAGTAGTGCCACATCCTTCACGCCATCACCATGAGTCTTTACAAACTCTGCAATACGATTTTCACTACTTAAAGCTCCAGACACAACGAAACGCATATTTTTTTGCACAAGAACATAAGATACCTTTTCACGGTTTCCAGTTTCTAATCCAGAGTAAGCCACAATTTTGAATCCGAACGCTCTCGCAAGATAATAACTCGATTGCTTTGCATTCCCTACGTAAAATTCCAAATGATCTACATCACGTACTGGAAAAAAGTCCTCCATTTGTGCAGCTAGCGTATCCATAGATTTTTGTTTCATAATATCTTCATCCCCCTGTAAATAGATTAAATGGTCCATACTTAAAACCAACCGAAAACGCTTCCAACGTTAATTAATAGAAATTAGTTAGCAAGCTAACAAATTCTGACCTTTAAAATTTTCTATCTTTTCTGTCAAATTCCTCTTTTTTTCTTACATATAAAATTCGACTTTTTTCTCTTTGAAATAAAGCGGGATTTTATTCAGTGGATTTTTGATTATTCGTTGAATCAAGTTTCAACCGCAACGTTTAATTAGCCATGCATGCTGGATAATGAGGTAACTTTAATACTTGAGGGGATATAAGAAGAATATAAAAAAGACTCCAACATATTAACTACTTACTAATACGTTAGAGTCTTTATTTTTTTTGAATGATTGTATTTATATATCTCATACTAATACATTTGCAAGGAATAGAATAAATGATGTTAATATTACCGCTCCACCTAAGGATCCTAATAAATCTATTTTTGTTACTTGAAACACTTGTTCACTGTTCATATCCCTCATTCTCCTTCCTTTTTTGTTTGATTTAAAACTTCTATTATACTAATACACTTGATAAAAATACGATTAATGCTGTTAATACTACCGCTCCACTTGCTGATCCTACGAAGTCACCTTTTGTTACTTGTAATACTTGCTCTTTCATATCTTTCATTCTCCCTTCCTTTTCTTTTGTTACAAAGCTTCTATTATACTAATACGCTTGATAGAAATACGATTAACGCTGTTAATACTACTGCTCCACTTGCTGATCCTACGAAGTCACCTTTTGTTACTTGTAATACTTGCTCTTTCATATCTTTCATTCTCCCTTCCTTTTCTTTTGTTACAAAGCTTCTATTATACTAATACGCTTGATAGAAATACGATTAACGCTGTTAATACTACCGCTCCACTTGCTGATCCTACGAAATCACCTTTTGTTACTTGTAATACTTGCTCTTTCATACCTTTCATTCTCCCTTCCTTTTCTTTTGTTACAAAGCTTCTATTATACTAATACGCTTGATAGAAATACGATTAACGCTGTTAATACTACCGCTCCACTTGCTGATCCTACGAAATCACCTTTTGTTACTTGTAATACTTGCTCTTTCATATCATTTATCCTCCCTTTTTATAAGTTATCTATATGTAATTTCTAAGAAATGTTTATTTCATAGTTTTTATGTTAACGTTACATTAAATTTGATAACGTAACGTTTGTAACATTAATGTAACATAACTATTATTACGTTGCAATATAATTACGTAAAATTTATTACACTTTTTTTACGTTTTTTTATAATAACCCTCAAAAACCTTTATTTAATGCGTTTTTCACTTAGTTCACGTTTGTAACATTCGTGTAACATTACAGTCATAAAGTGAAATGTCGTCATATCCCTCTCTATTTTTGTTACAAATCGTTTATTTAGTGACACTAAACCTATCTAATCTTTACTTACTTTTAATATGAGATAAAATACCGTCTTTCCAAGATAAGTTTATATGTTTCCTCTATATAACTATGTATAATAAAAACAAAGAGGTGGTCATTTTGAAATTAATCGCATTAGATATGGATGGTACACTACTATCATCTAATCTTGAAATCTCCAAAGAAAACCTACAAGCAATCCAAACTGCACAAGAAGCTGGTCATATTGTAATGATCTGTTCTGGTCGTGCGAAAGAGGATGCTTTAAAGCTATTGGAAGAATATAAATTATCTCTTCCAGTCGGAGCAAGCAATGGGGCTATTGTTTATGTGGATGGAAAAGTAATTAACTCGCGTTGTATACAAAACGACAAAGTGTACAAACTTGCAAAATTACTAGAATCTGAAGGTTTCCCATATAAGCTATATACGAATAAAGGAGTTTATTCTCCATATACATGGCAAGATCAAGTGATGCAAGCATTCGAAGAAAATAAGCATGCGCTTGATGTTACATTAGAGGAACTTGAACGAATTACAGAAAAGCAAAAGAAATCGAACCTAATTACTGATTTCAAAAAAATAGAAGATGTTGTAAATAACCAAGAACTAGAAATATCTAAATTCTTCATTTTAACGTTTAATGCAGCGCATCGTGCACAACTATTAAGTATATTACAAGAAGATGCTGATATTATGGTTACAGCATCGGCTCCTACTAACTTAGAAATTATGGATAAGAATGGACATAAAGGAAACGGGATACAGCAGATGGCAGCTCATTTTAATATCCCTATTGAAGATACAGTTGCTATTGGTGATAATTTTAATGATGTACCGATGTTAGAAGTAGCAGGCTTATCTGTTGCAATGGGCAACGCTGAAGAAGATGTAAAAAAGCTATGTGATGTTGTAACACTAACAAACAATGAACATGGTGTTGCTCACGCAATCGAGCAATTTGTATTGAAACAAACTTCATCTATTAAATAAAAAAAGGACTCTTTCAATTTGAAAGAGTCCTTTTTTATACGTGATGACAAGCAACAAAATGCTCTGCACCAACATTATGGAATTCTGGTACTATTTTTTTACAAACATCCGTCGCAAATGGGCAACGTGTATGAAAACGACAGCCCGAAGGTGGATTTGCTGGACTTGGAATATCCCCTTCTAGTATAATTCGCTCTCGCTTCACTGTTGGATCTGGTATTGGAACAGCTGATAACAATGCTTTCGTATAAGGATGTAGCGGATTGGTAAATAACTCATCACGCGGTGCTGTCTCCACAATCGTACCTAAATACATAATTCCGATTTTCGTACATAAATGTTCTACTACACTTAAATCATGCGAAATGAATAAATAAGATAATCCCTTTTTCTCTTGTAACTCACTAAATAAATTAATAATTTGTGCTTGGATAGATACATCTAGTGCCGCCACAGGTTCATCAGCTACAATAAATTCCGGATTTAATACCATAGCTCTTGCGATTACGATACGCTGACGTTGTCCACCAGAAAACTCATGGGGATACCGGTCAATATGATAAGGAGCTAACCCACATAACTCCAATACTTCAATTACCTTTTCACGAACATTTTCTTTCGTCGCTAATCCGTGGGCCAACATTGGCTCTCCAAGCGCTTCTCCAATTCTCATTCTCGGATTTAATGAGCTAAATGGATCTTGGAAAACGAGCTGCATATTAGGGCGATGTTTTCTTAATTCATCCTTGGATAAAGAATGAACATCTTTCCCTTTAAACTTCACTTCTCCCTCCGTTTTTTGAACGAGGCGTAAAATTGTTTTTCCTATTGTTGTTTTTCCGCTCCCTGATTCGCCAACGAGACCAAACACTTCACCTTTATTAATAGTAAAACTTACTCCATCAACCGCTTTTACATGCCCAATTGTTCTACTAAATACGCCACCCTTAATTGGAAAATATGTCTTTAGATTTTTCACCTCTAATAATGGTTCACTCATTGTTCCGCACGCTCCTCATATAGCCAGCAAGCTACTTTATGATTTTCATCATTTACATTTAGATTTGGGGCTTCTTTTCCACATATTTCCATACAATACTCACAACGCCCACTAAAGTAGCAAAACTCACCTAAACCAACTAAATTCGGAACTTGCCCTGGAATAGAATATAGTTTATCTATTCGTTTTCCCATTACTGGTTTTGATTTCAATAATCCTTTCGTATAAGGATGTTTTGGATTTTGGAATATCTCTAGTACTGGGGCTTCTTCAATAACTTTCCCGCCATACATAACGACAACATAATCAGCCATTTCCGCTACGACACCTAAGTCATGTGTAATTAATAAAATCGACGTTTTAAATTCTTCTTTCACTTGTCTTAGTAGATCCAATATTTGAGCCTGAATAGTAACATCAAGAGCTGTTGTTGGTTCATCCGCAATTAATAACTTAGGATTACAACTAAGTGCAACAGCAATCATAATACGTTGTAACATCCCGCCACTCAGTTCATGCGGATAAGAATGGACGATTTCATCAGCGCGGGCTATGCCGACTTTACGAATTAACTCAATTGCCTTCTTATATGCTTCATTTTTACTAAGTAATTCATGCTCCCTTAACGTTTCTACAATTTGCTCTCCTACAGTGAAGACGGGGTTTAGCGATGTCATCGGTTCTTGGAAAATCATCGCAATATCATTCCCTCGTAAACTACGAAGCTCTTTCTCTTTCATTCCTAAAAGACTTTTTCCTTCATATAAAATATCTCCACCTACTACACTGCCTGATTCAGCAATAAGTCCCATAACAGATAACGCCGTTACACTTTTTCCGCAACCAGATTCACCTACAACACAAACAGTTTCACCTTCTCGAACAGAAAAACTAACATGATTCACAGCTTTTACTGTCCCTTCTTCTGTCTGAAAGTGTGTTTGTAAATCTTTCAGCTCTATTACCGCTTTACTCATATCTCCTCACCTACCGTCTCATCTTTGGATCTAATGCATCACGAAGTGCATCACCAAGTAAATTAATTGATACAACTGTTATAAAGATTGCAAAACCAGGCGGAATCCATAACCATGGACGCTTTTGGAAATCGATTAATGAGTTAGCTGCGCTAATCATGTTCCCCCATGATGGTGTAGGTGGAACGACTCCGAGACCTAAGTAACTTAGTGCGGATTCTCCCAAAATAGAACCTGCAACACCTAATGTAGATACGACAATTAAAATGGGTAAAACATTAGGTATTAAGTGATATATAATTTTCCGGTAATCTTTTATTCCTAACACATCCGCAGCTTGCATAAATGCTTGCTCCCTAAGTGATAAAATTTGCCCTCTTACAAGGCGTGCAAGCCCTGGCCAACCTACTAAACTTAAAATAATCATAATGACATACAAACGATAATCAGACGGTACTTTCCACTCTGATAAAATCGCACCCATTATAATAAGTAACGGTAATCCTGGCATCGACATTAAAATATCTGCAAGTCGCATAATAATATTGTCCACAATACCACGATAAAAACCTGCAATCGCTCCTAATAAAGCTCCAAGTATAACCGATAAAACCATTGAAGCTAAACCAATGGTTAATGAAATACGTCCCGCTTGCATAAGCCTTGTTAAAATATCTCTTCCTAATTGATCTGTACCAAGCCAATGAGAAAAACTAGGTGGTTTGTTAATGAGCGCAACTTGTATTTTTCCTGATGCATATGGAGAAAAGAACGGACCGATAAAACAAAATAAAAACATAAAAATTAATGCATAAAACCCTACAAGTGCCATCTTATTTTTCTTTATCTTTTTAAAAGCTTGTCGCCATGGTGATGATTCATTTCTTCTCTTTTTTTCTTTTTTTTCTGTAATTACTGTAACAGTCTCCATTTCTTTCCCCCCCTTACTTCAACCGAATTCTTGGATCAACAACTGCATATACGATATCTGCTAAAAAGTTTGAAACGATTGTTAAACAAGAAAGAAACATCGTAAATGCCATCAATACTGTATAGTCACGGAAATTTAATGCTTCTAATTGAATATTACCAATCCCTGGCCAGTTAAAAATTTGTTCAATAATAATTGCCCCAGAAAACAATCCAGGTAATTCAAATGCTAATAACGTAATTGCCGGTAAAATTGCATTTTTTAATGCATGCTTATAAATAACCGTCTTCTCCTTCAAACCTTTCGCTCTTGCTGTTCGTATGTAATCTTGTCTTACAACCTCTAACATACTTGTTCTAAAATAACGAGTTAGCGAGCCGACCCCAAGAAGTGTCAAAATAAATACTGGTAAAATCATATGTTTTGCAACTTCTATCACGTAAGCAAATCCTGTTGAATTACTGCCAACATCAATCATTCCACCTATCGGTAATAACTTAAAGTCAACCGCAAACACCTTAATTAAAAACAAACCGATAAAGAATGAAGGGAATGACATTGCTGCAAAAACACCGATTGTTACAAGTTTATCGAATAAAGAATGTTGCTTCGTCGCCGAGAATACACCGATAATAAGTGCAATTAGCCAAATAAAAAACAATGCAATAATTGCTACACTAAAGGAATTCCAAATAAATTTATTTAATAATGACGTTACAGGCTCTTGATATTGAAGTGAGAAGCCAAAGTCCCCTTGCAATGCATTACCTAACCAATGAAAATAACGCTCAACAATTGGTTTGTTCAACCCATATAACTCCCTCAGTTCAGCTGCTCTTTCCGGTGTAATTTTCGGGTTTGAATCAATATAATCCCCAGGAAGAAGTGCGAACAGGACGAAGATAATAATTGATGTACCAAGCAGTGTAGGAATCATTTGTAACAACCTACGAACAATATATGTTTTCACCCTTTTTCTCTCCAATCTTATGCTTAAAATAGAAGAACATTTTTTCAAAGCGGCACATTACTAACCGAATGAAAAAATGTCTTCTACTTATACATTCTTATCGTTATTTTTCAAATGATAATACTGGTAAGTTTGCACTAATACTGTTGTACTTTTCAGGATCAATTCCTTTTATATTCCCGTTATAACCAGTAATTGTTCTACGGTAGTTTAATAGAATTACTGGTGGATCATCACTTAATTCTTTATACAATTCTTTATAAATAGGTTTACGCTTTTCGATATCTACAGTTTCAATACCTTTTTGAATTAGCTCATCTACTTTTGCATTCTTATAACCAAGACTAGTTTCATTTGCAGTAGACAAATATTCACCAGCTGTTTCACTCGGATCACTTGTAATCGGTGTCGAAACAGAAGCTAAATCATAATCCCCTTTGTTTACCTTAGAAAGCATCGTATTAAAGTCCATAAATTCAGGATTAAACTCTACACCTATTTCTTTATAATTCTCTTTCGCAATCGGAATTAATAAATCACTATCTTTAGCCGAACTTGGACCGAAATAAGAAAGTTTTAATTTTTGACCATCTTTTTCACGAATTCCATCCGAACCAACTTTCCACCCTGCTTCATCTAATAATTTTTTCGCTTTTTCTTTATCGTATTCGTATTTATTAACTCCTTCTTCCGTATAAGCCCAAGAAGTTGGATGAATTGGTACATTGGCTACTGTACCGTATCCTTTTAACGCTGTATCAACATATTTTTTGCGGTCTAATCCGTAAATAAGTGCTTGGCGAACCTTTTTATCCTTTAAGTAAGGCTTATTATTATTCATATAAATATAACTAAATGACGGTGCTGTTTCGATTTGGATATTGGCGAATTCTAAAGCCTTAGCCTGTTCAAGAACCTCATCACCAGTACCTAAGCCAGTATGGTCAACTTCTCCTGTTTGGAATAACTGAAGCTTCGTATCACCAGAAGTAATTTTATAAATGAAGTTTTGAATTTTTGGTTTACCCGCATAATAATTTTCGTTTGCTACAAAACGAACTTCTTGACCTGGAATATACTTTTCAAATTTATATGGACCCGCAGCTAATGGCTTTCCATATAAATCTTTTAAGTAATCTAAGCTTGTATTTTGCTTATAATCTTTTCCATAATAAGCTTTTGATAGTACTGTACCTCCTAAAACAAATATAGCTTGTGAATTCACTTTTTCAGTTGTAATTTTAATTGTTTGTGGATCAACAACTTGAATACCTTCAATTGAAGTTGCTTTTCCTTCCTTATATTCTTTACCACCTTTAACCGCATATTGAGAGATATCTACTTCACCTTCATATGCCTTATCATGTAAAAGCGTCAATGTGAAAGCTACATCATCCGCCGTTAATGGCGATCCATCACTAAATTTCAAATCTTTACGTAAATGGAATGTATATGTTAACTGATCAGAAGAAACGTCCCACTTCTCAGCTAATTCTGGAATTGGTTTCCCTTGTTTATCGGTTGATACGAGAGATGCAAAAATAACTGAAGTTACGTTTCCATCCCAACCATTTTGTTGGAAGTATGGCAAAAATACGCCGCCTGGCTTACTAATACCAACTACTAACGTATCTTTTCTATTCTTCGCTTTGTCTGGCACTTTCGTTTTATCTGTCGCAGCGATCTTTTCAATTTTCACATTTTTTAAATCCTGCTGTTTAACCGGCTCTGTAGAAGCCGCGTCCTCCTGTCCCCCACAAGCAGACAACACAAGCGAACTACTCATTAATACCGAAAATACACCAGCCCATTTTTTTGTCTTTTTCTTCATTGTCCCCACCCTAACTTTTTATGATTATACCCTCTGAACGAATTACCTTATGTATGCCTCCCACAGCAACATTTATAGCCAATCGGAAAAGTCGGTTTTAATCGTAAAAAAAATAGATGTTTTTGAGGGGTAACAATCTTATTCCGACCTTTCCGGTAGACTTTATGGTTATTAGCTTATATCGTTCATTATGTTTTGTCAATTCTTTCTAAATAAATATTTTGAGAATTTTTCCAAAATTATCACTCTACATTTATACTTTAAGAAAACTCAGCTATAATTCGTATTAAAAAACTTAAAAATCTACTTCTATTCCTTCAACATGAAACATAGAATACTAATAACCAATTACCAAAAAGGGGGCGAAAATATGGACAACCTATTCCAATACGTCCTGCACTACGTATTATTAACAATTATGATAGTCGGAGCGCTATTACTATTCCCGTTCTTCCCAAAGTTCGTCCTCTTTTTAGCTTTTTTTATCATGCTCGGGATCGCTATTATAATTTCAACGAGAGAAGATGCCACGCAAAAAGAGAGCAGAGTTCAGCGCGTAAAGCTGTAACTTTGCTCTCTTTTCGTTTTCATTCACTAGTCTCTTTTATACATATTTATCCCGCTATTTGCCGGGCAGTAAGAACCCCACCTCAAAATTCAGCGAAAGCAAAAGAAGTTAGGTCGGGGTCGGGCTGCCCGTAAAAGCCCTCACTTTATCTCTCGGGAAATAATTAGCCTTTGTTTTTGTAATTACTCCTATCGAAAAGCCACTAATGACATTTCTTTTTCACCTTATCATTTTCATATGTTTCACAAACTATGCAAATTGAGGAACACGGATTTATCTAAGTTACTGTTTCACGTGAAACACACCGCTTCATTTAATCTTTAAAGCAAAATATCATTATGAAAAAAGCAACTTCCTCCAACAAAACTGAAAGGAAGTGGCTTTCTACTCTTTACTCCACAATATTCTCTAAATCACTATATAACTTCGCTCGTAACAACTCTTTCTTCGTTTTTTCCTCATATAATTTTTCAAGTCTTTCAACATCAGCTACATGTTCCATTTCACATTCTATTGCATATATATCTTCTTCTACATGCATTAACTCATTTTCAATCTCTTCAAGATTCCTAGCTTCTTTCTCTTTTACAGGAACCGTTTCAACACTTTTTCTCCCTTGGCGTTTCTGCTTTATTACTTGCTTCTCAAGCTTTTCCTCCCACTTTTGACGAGCCCATGCATAGTTTCCTGCAAACTCAAATAATTGGCATCCATCAATCCAGTACGTCTTTTCAAATAACTTATTTAAAAAATAACGATCGTGTGAAACAGCTAAAATCGTCCCATTATATTGCTCAAGGGCTTCCTCTAAAACTTCCCTTGATTCAATATCAAGATGGTTTGTCGGCTCATCTAAAATTAGAAAATTGATGTCTTGATACATAAGTTGCGCAAGTCTTAATCTCATTTTTTCTCCACCACTAAGTTGCGTTACTTTCTTAAATACTGCTGGACCATAAAACAAAAACTTAGCTAATATATGTCTTGCTTCTCCCTCTGTTACAGCCACATTCTCTCTGAATGCTTCCAATACATTACTCTTCATATTTTCATATGCATGCTGCGATAAATAACCGATTTTTACACTACTCCCCATCCTAATTGCGCCAGCGTCTGGTTCCATTTCTTTTAATAGTAATTTTAGTAACGTGGTCTTCCCTGTACCATTATGACCAACGATAGCAGCACGCTCTTGAAAACGAACATGTAAATTCGCTTGTTCAAATAAAGGTCGGCCAGCAAAACCTTTACTCACTTCTTTCATTACAACAACATCTTTTCCGCTTCTCTCTTGCCCTTCAAACTGAAGACCCATCTGTTTTCTTTCTAAAATCGGCCTCTTTAATTTCTCTATACGCTCTAACGCACGTTCCATATTCCTCGCTCTTTTATGCAATCCTTCATTCGGAGGATTCGCTTGATTTGCCCATTCACGTAGGCGCTTAATTGCTTCTTTCATTTTCTTTATTTTCTTTTGCTGCTCTTGATAAGCTTGAAACTCTTGAAGTAATCTTTCTTCCTTCTCCTCGACGAACTGAGAATAATTCGTATGGTACACGTGAATCTCTCCATCTTCCAAATCAAAAATTTTCGTTACAACTTCATCAAGGAAATAGCGATCGTGTGAAATAACCATAACTGTTCCAGTATATTCTTTTAAAAATTTCTCTAACCATTCAACTGCAAACAAATCTAAATGATTTGTTGGTTCATCTAATAGAAGTAAATCTGGTTTCTGCAATAACATATATGCAAGGCTAACTTTCGTCTGTTCTCCTCCACTTAATTCCGTAAATACTCTTGGAAATAAGTCTGTTACTTGTAAGCCATTTGCTACCTTCATTATATTTGCCTCTATTTCATAACCACCGAGAAATGCAAATTTTTCTTGAATTATTCCGTACCTCTCCATTAGCTTTTGCAATGAAGATTGTTCCTGCTCCTCCGCCATATTTTTTTCTAAAGCATGCATTTCTTTTTCTAATTCCTTTTCTACTTTAAAAGCGGAACTCAATACATCATATACATTCATGACCTCATCAAACTTCGGAATTTGTGCGACATGACCAATACGTGTACCTTTCTTCATATGGATGGCTCCTGCATCCAAACTCTCCCTTCCCGTTAGAAGTCCAAAGATTGTTGTCTTCCCACTACCGTTACGACCAACTAACCCAACACGTTCACCATTCTTTATTTCAAGCGATATATTTTCAAATATGATGTTTCCACCAAAAGATTTCATTACATTATTTACACTACAAATAGTCATTTTCCGTACTCCTTTCAATATAAAAAACCATGAGAAAGAAACATTCCCCATGGTTTTCGGCATAGAAAAAGGAAGCCAAATAGCTCCCTTTTCACACGTTTATTAAAAATGGGTGAAGAGATTTCTATCGTTCAATAGTCACTATGCAATTGTTAAAAAAGGGCATACGTATCCCGTTAACAACTACATCATGAAAAATCGCACGACAAAAATAAATAAAATCTAAAAATTTGGCACGCGCAGCTAAAGAACGTTTCATCTCATTCACCCCTTTCGTACGGAATTTAATACTTACTTCTTTATTATACTTTCCAATTTCATGTTTGAATAGTCATTTTTCTGAAAATAATGAAGATAGACTAAACATTTCAATAAGTGACATCAAATCTTACAAAACTGTTATGTTCACGTAATGGAAAGCGATAGTACGAAAAGATGCCTCCCTATACAATAAAGATGTAAACAAGCGAGACAAACAAAAGGAGGAAACAAACATGATGAAAGAAATCGTAAAAGCAATCTTTGAGGTATTAGTGAACGGACAAGCAGTTGTAAAAGAACTAAATGAACTATAAAAAGGAGTGAAGAAATATGATGAACATGGTGAAAATGATTTTACACGCTTTAGTCGATGCAAAAGCAGTTAGCCAAGAATTAAACCAACAATAAAAAGGGGTATATGAATATGAAGAAAGCCATTATTATAATTGCAAGCACAGCAATTACCTTATACACAATAAAAAAGAGAAAAAAGAAAAATAATGAAAATGTTCTATATTATCCATACACGCTATTAGAGAAAAAATAAAAGACAAGGTACCCTATCGTAATGAGGATATCTTGTCTTTTATTTTTCCCCTATTCCTTTAGAGGATTTCCTTCTCCTTTTCCCGAATGTATTAAGCGGGATTTTTACACATATTTTAAAGGGGCATATATACAAATGGATACACAACAACTATATTTTTTAAACGATATCGGTAAACAAAAACCAGAAAGTATTCGGAATAGAAGCGCTGCATGTCCATTTTGCGATAAAGAACAATTAACGGATATTTTAGCAACTGATGGTTCTATTATTTGGTTAAAAAATAAATTTCCTACATTACAAGATACATTTCAAACAGTGTTAATCGAAACCGATAATTGCGAAGATCATATCGCAACATATACAGAAGAACATATGAGAAAATTAATGCAATTTTCTATTCAACATTGGTTACACTTACAGAAGAACGAAGAGTTCGCATCTGTGATTTTATATAAAAATCACGGTCCATTTTCAGGTGGAAGTTTGCATCATGCACACATGCAAATTATCGGAATGAAATATGTAGATTATCTTGAAAATATTAAAGAGGAAAATTTCCAAGGAGTAATTGTTCAAAAAAATGAACGCATTGAGCTTAATATTTCAGAGCGTCCCATTATTGGCTTCACTGAATTCAATATAATCATTGATAATATTTCATATATAGATGAAATGGCAAATTACATTCAGCAAACTGTACGTTACATACTGATAGATTTTCATAAAGGATGCAGTAGTTATAACTTATTCTTCTATTACTTAAATGGAAAAATTATTTGTAAAGTTGTTCCTAGGTTTGTCGTTTCACCATTGTATGTAGGATATAAAATACCGCAAGTTTCTACAAAACTAGAAGAGGTGAAAATACAACTCACGCAGTATTTCACGAAAGAAAAGGATGAAATTATTCATAAAAAAACAGAGTAGGTATAGAAAACCTACTCTTTAATTACACCTTTATTTCGATAGTACACATCTTCTAATCCGATGTTATACTTCATGTTATTATCCGTCCACTCCGGCCCTAAATTCCCTGGCCATCCAGATGTATTCGCTATATATTTCAGTAATGCAAAATCAGTCAAACCTTTTTGCACCCCGCGCTTATATCCTTTCATCAAATGCGGCATTGCAATTTGTGCATTTGTACGTGGATCTTTTAGCTCATCATCAGTTAAATGTTCTGGTGCAAGCCCGCCGCCCCGGTGTAGTTGAAACAATCCGAATGAAGTTCCATTATCTCCAACACTTCTTGGATTTAATCGACTTTCATGCTCAGCAATTGCAAGAGGTATCCATTCCGGAAGATTTACTTTCTTCGCTTCCTCTATAATGATTTGTTTCATCTGTTTTGCTTCTTCTGAATCAACATAGCTTGTTCCATTCACTAGCTTATCCATTCCTTCAGACTTTCCTTGGAAATATAAATATACCCCAAGAACAACTAAAAATCCTACAAAGAATTTCTTCACTACCTCTACCTCTTTCTCCGCTGAAATTTGTCCCCCTTTCAGCCTTCCCTTTACAATTACCTACATTCTATTACTCTTTTATCATAGCAAATAACTATACATATTATCATCATGCTTTAGACCGATTTTGTGAAAAAACAGCTGGTAAATACGTGCAAAAATGTAACTTTCATAGACTATAACGCATTTATTGTATATAATTGTAAACTGAACTCTATATATAGAATAGGAGCATACAAAATGAAAAAATGCCTAACACTCTTGTTCAGCATTTTACTACTCATCCCTACCTACACCTCTGCACAAACATCATCAAAACCAAAAGTACTTGTTTTGTATAGTACACAAGACGATAAATTTTCAAATAATGTCCAAATCCTTAATACTCAATTAGGACATTTTACAAATGATATAACTGTAAAAAACTTAAAAGAAGCAACTTCAATTAATAACGTATCCTCCTATACACATATTGTTTATATCGGTGAAACAAAAGAAGCGTTTTCTGATGAAACGAAACAATTTCTAGAAAACTTCTCCGGCCCTGTATTAGTATTAGGACAAAATGTTGAACAATTATCTAAGCGTTTTTCTTTCATTACTTTGAATAGTGATGATATACGAGTTAATAAAATTGAATATCCAGACAAGAAGCTAAAAAATACCTTAGAGGAGGAACGATTAATTCAATCATTTGATACGAATGGAACTGTGCTTGCTAACGCCTTAAGCTCAAATAACACTAACCCACTAATCGTTCAGCATGAAACATCTTATTATGTTGCAACACCTAACCTCTTTGACTGGATGTCTCATTACGTCGGTGAAATGTTATTTTCTTATTTCAGCCAAAAACCAACGAAAAATAAAGTTGAAGCTTATTTACGCCTTGAGGATGTTCACCCCGCAGCAGATATAAATCAATTGAAAGAAATTGCTGAATTACTAAAAGAGAAAAAGATGCCTTACATGATTACTGTTATTCCGGTATATAAAGATCCAGATACAGGAAAGATAATACATTTAAAAGATAAACCAGAACTAGTTGATCTTTTACGCTCTATGCAAGATGATGGTGCAGCAATTATTATGCATGGTTATACTCACCAATTTTATGACAGTGAAACAGGTGAAGGCTTTGAATTTTGGGATGTAAAAACAGATCAACCAATTCGCCAACCGAAGCATGAAAAACCGAAGACAAAAGATGACTTTCCAAATATAGAGGCATATAACCAATATGTAAAAAAAGGGGAAGAATTCGAGGGAAAATATACGAAAGATCATATCGAAAAAGGAATTCAAGAACTTGTAGATGCTAAACTATATCCTGTTGCCTTTGAAGCACCTCATTACACGATGTCTCAAAAAGGATATGAAATATTATCAAGGTACTTTTCAACTTATGTAGGACAACTACAGTTAAATGATACAACTTGGAAATCCATGCACTCACCATATTATACAAGTACTCCATCATTTTTACATGGAATGAAACTATTGCCTGAAACAGTCGGATTTATTGAAGAAGATACGCCACAAACTACTGCTAAAATGAAAGAGCGTGCTCTATCTGTTTCTAAATTATCCGATGGAGTTATTGGTGCATTCTATCATCCTTACTTAGGTGCGAAACCATTAAAAGAAGTGTTAAAGGATCTAGAAAGTATTCCAAATATAGAATGGATTGATTTACAAAAGGAAAAGAATGAAGTAAAAATGAAAGATATTCATATTACGACGAATAAAGACGGCATTCACGTTGAAAAACCAACCAGTGCGAATGACATAATTGATTATATAAAGCAATATGGCTTCTTCCTTATGCTAGGGTTCGTTATCATTGTCTTTCTTTTATTATTAAAACGTGCGAAAAAATTAGAATCCTAATACAAAACCACCGAGCGGAACGCTTGGTGGTTTTTTGTCCTATATCAAACCGTGGCATTTTATTAAATAAATTCAACTTTTACTTTTTCCGTTACATGATTAAAACTATAATTCTCCTATCCTTTCAAATAAAATCGACTTGTATTTTCATATATTGTTTCTGCGACCTTATCAATGGATATGTTTTTTATAGAACTAATTTCCTTTAATACCTCTCGAATCATTCTTGGGTGCGTTATAACATCTTCTTGAAATTCCCACGGACCATCTGTTTCTACCATCATATATTCAAGCGGATAATACGAAACGATTTTTCTAATCTTCTCCTTATGTAAAACATCCGGTGTAATCGAAATATAATAACCATTTCTCATCATCCGT
Organism: Bacillus sp. BR3(2024); assembly: GCF_039134555.1. Lineage (NCBI taxonomy): Bacteria > Bacillati > Bacillota > Bacilli > Caryophanales > Bacillaceae > Bacillus > Bacillus sp. BR3(2024). Next base: position 210,838 of record NZ_CP152433.1, on the reverse strand, counting down.
TTCATTGTTTCATCGCTTCCTTTAAACCAATGAAAGTGTGCACGTGAAACTTTATATTTCTCTAGCAAATCACATACAATGTCAGCATCTTCATAAACTGCGTGTAATACAATCGGCAAATTATACTTACTAGCTAGTTCTATAAATTTTTTCAATACAGCTATGTATGGATCTGCAGCAATTCTTTCATCTTCTTTTCTCAAATAATAGGGCAAACCTACTTCACCAATCGCAACAATTTCCTCTGCGTTCTGTTCAATAAGTTGATAAATCTGTTCACACTCTTCTTTATGAATCTGTTGCTCTGGATGAAACCCTATCGCTGGATATATAAAGGGATACTTCTTCGCTAAAGATAACGTTTCCTTACAAGATTGATAATTCATAGATACTGCAATAAGCCCCTTTATTTCCTTACTATTTTCCACCTCTTTCAGCAATCTGCTCTTCTCTTCATCCTTATATTGATCAACATGTATATGACTATCAATCCATTTCATCTTTATGCCCCCATAAAAAAACAAGAAAGGACTTCCTTTCTTGTTTTAGCATCTATATTATTTAACAATTAAGTTTGTTATGATATCAAATAATCCAATACACACTACGGCAACAGTAAAGTAGCTACAGAAATCTTTAATTGGTAACTTCACTACTTCTTCTTTACGCATCCCATTCTTCTCCCTTCTTACTAGATCCCTAATTATTTTTCTATCTGTATCTATTATGCAAAAAATATGACAAATTTACTATCGAATTAACTTACGTAAACCTTACAATGTTGTAAGGTTTAAAAAAGGATCCCCATCTTTATTCAGATGAGGATTATTAAAAATTAGTTGGTTTTTCATTCTTCATTACAAACAGAAAGTAATACATTGAGACTTTCTAGTTACACTATATGAAAATTACTATCTTTTAACTATCGAATTACATTACAGAAGGCTTACATGTTTGTAAGTTATGTGTAATGTAATTCGATAGTTCCCCTTACTTATATTTCGTACAATAAAGTTAGAAAGTAAGCCAAATAAGAAGAACACTCACATAACCAAATTACATTGCTAGTAGCTACTCTTCTTATACCTTTCACCCATGCTACTACAATGTACCCCCTTCCCCTTTATATAATAAAAAAGCCTTAGTCTATATGGACTAAGGCTTTTTTGTTAATCCAAAAATACCCTTACCCAGTATTTTTATTTTCGACAAAAAATAGCCGGGGGTATATTTCACTATCTCATCGTTAAAAGTTTGCTCTTCGCATTTATAGGAATATTTGCAACCTCAATCTCTTCAATCGATTCACCGTAACGTCCTTTTGCAAAAACCTTTAATGCTTCATCTCTCTTTAACATATGCTTAACCGTTTTCTTTATTTTCTGCTCTCTACCACGTTCATCGAATGCAATAAATTCATATTCATACCACTCATCACCAATATGCTGACCAATTGTATTCACAACCGTATAGTATTCTTTCGTCTTATAAAATGGATTATATTTATCGATAACTGGTCCAAGTTTCGTAGGCAGTAACATTACTACTATCACTATCATCGCTATTATAGTAGTGATCATTTTTTTCTTCATAATAAACATTCCTCCTCTGCAGGATATATATACATCCATTTTAAAAAGGGGGAATAAAAACTACTATTGAATCTCATTACATTACACTTACATTTTTGTAAGAATTAAAAAAGGTGAACGAATTTGCTCGTTCACCTTTTAGCTTGCTTTAAAGCCACCGCCAAGTACATCACGTACATCATGTATAACAACGAAAGCATCTTCATCTACCCGGCTAATAACTTGTTTTAACTTAACAAGCTCTTGTTTATTAATAACAACATATAAAACTTCTTTATTTTTACCAGTATATCCGCCGCGCCCTTCTAATACAGTAACACCGCGTGTCATATTTTTCGTAATAGCTTCACGAATTAAATCTGGTTGATTCGAAATAATCGTAACAGCCGTTTTTGTGTCCATTCCTTCTACAATGAAATCAATCACCTTCGCTCCAATGAACACAGCCACAAGTGTATACATCGCCTTTTCTTGCCCTATTATAAATACAGAACCAGCAATTACAACAATATCAATAATTAGTACGCCTTTACCTACACTCCAACCTAAATATTGATTTGCTAACTGAGCTAAGATTGCTGATCCTCCCGATGTACCTCCGGCTTTGAACATACAACCTAATCCAATTCCCACAAATAAACCAGCAAATAAAGCTGCTAATAATGTATCACTATTTACATGATACTCAATATGTTCTGTAACGTATAAAAACAAAGATGTTTCTACAATCCCTAAAATTGTATAAATCATTGTTTTCTTATCAAAAAATTTATAACCAACAGCTAGTAAAATTGCATTTATAGCAAAGTTCACAATTCCTGGTGACCAATCAAATAAGTAGTACGTAACAACCGTTAAACCAATAATTCCACCTTCCGATAAACGGTTTGGAATTGCAAAGTAATTAATACCAATTGCGAATAATAATGAACCAATTGTAATTAGTGTTATTTCCTTTATACGTTGATTAACCATAGTTCATACCCTCCCCCCATTTGACATTGTATCACTATCTCCTAGAGGTTTAGAAGTGGTTTTTATTCCGCATTTTCCCTCTTAAAAATTGAAATATTATGTTTAAACAGAGGGTTGATTAATTATTCATATTTGCTCTAACTGCACGGACAAATCGCTCCACATTCCCTTTCTGAATATACTTAGCGCGAATGGTTTCATGACTACAAGTAAATTCAAAATACGGATGAAAATCTATGCTATCTATATACAAATATGAATACTCTTTAAATGTTGAAGAATAGTACGGAAATTTCCCGTAAAAAAGGAGACGTCTAGTAGTGGCAACAAAAACCCCATGTTGATACGATAATATAAAATTATCCTTCTCAAATATCCCTACCACAAAAGCCAGAATCTTTTCATCATCATCTACATACTTTTTCATACTCGATAAAAGTTCATTCATGCATATTCCTCCAAATTCTATTCACTGCATTAACACTTGAAAAGAATCCATGGATTATTACAGACCGGTTTAACTCCTTTATAAAGTATGAAACGCGTTTCCTGTCAAAGATATTTCAAAAAAATAATCCGTTATGCGATTATACACATAACGGATTACGATTAAACTGTAGAGCGTTCCACAAGTTCGTATGGAATTTCCAGCTTTTCTTGTTCAGAACTCTCGTCATTCACTTTTCTATGCAACATTTCAAAAGCAGTTTTCCCTATCTCCTTTAAATTTTGATCAATAGTTGTCAATTGTAACACTTGCGAGATAGGTTGATTATCAAAGCCAATAATCGCTAAATCCTCAGGAACTTGAATCCCTAATTTTTCAACCTCTGTCATAACCCCAATCGCAACTTCATCACCTGCTACTATTAATGCTTCAGGAAGATCCTGCATCTCTTTTAACTTATGAGCCACTTTTACACCATCTTCTAGTGTAAAACATTCTGTAAAAATCCATTCTTCATTAACCTCTTCGTCTATAGATTGCAATTGCTGTTTATAAACATCAAAACGCTTTTGACTACTCGGCCCTAATTTTCTTCCCGTACAATAACCAATTTTTTTATAACCTTTCTCAATCAAATAATCCATTCCTAATTGAAAGGCCGCTGAATGATTCGTATATACACTTGAGATGTTTGAAATATCATTGTCTTCACAAGCAATTATTGCGCCGTAAGAAGCATACGGTTCTATCGTTTCCCAATCATTTGCACGTGAACAAATAATAAGACCATCCAATTGTTTTGTTTTTAACATATGTAAACTTTTCATTTCTTCTTTTTTATTATAATTCGTTTGGCAAAGTAGCACCCTGTAATTATGCGCTAACGCAGTCTCCATCATTCCGCTCACCATCGCATCAAAACACGGATGATTAATATACGGTAAAATCACACCAACAATATTCGTTTTTCCTTTTGATAAATGAACAGCATTTGCGTTTTGCGAGTAATTCAATTTCTCAACTATCTCTATAACCGCTTTTCTTTTTTCTTCACTTACATATGGGTGATCATTCAACACTCTCGAAACAGTCGTAACTGAAACTCCCGCCATCTTTGCAATATCTTTAATATTAGCCATACACTCACCTCTACCTTTAACTTAATGAATCTCATGAACATATGTCAAATCTTCTTATCATTACACCTTCATTCGTTTCTCTTACAAAAGTGTAATTTTTCTGTAAGCTAATTCGATAGTGACTTTCCGCAACATTTCATACAATTAAGTCAGAAACAAGGTAACAACTATTCGAAAAGGAGCGGATTAATATGATGAACAAAATAAAAACGAACAATTTCTTACATACAATGGGCATGGTATTTTCCGCTCTTATCGACGCAAAAGCTGTTGCTTCTACATTAAACAAGTAAGGAGAATGTATTATGAATAACATCACTTTTAACAAATTAGATTTTTTAGGACTAGCTAGTGGCTCGATTCTTCTTACTGCTTTTATTTACGCCGCTACGCTTGTATAACTTTGTGTCCCCTTTCCCCTTTATTATAAATAGTAATAGAAAAGACGACCGTCTATGCCCGGTCGTCTTTTCTTATTTTTGATTTGATTGCAAAGCTTCTTTTAACTCCTCAAACTTCTCATTTAATTGATCCGTCATCATTTTCATAGCGGTTTTTCGATCTATTTGTTCTCCAGCCTCAATTTGAATTGGATCTCCAAAAATCAATTGTGCCTTTTTCCCCTTTATTAATTCTTTTATACTTGATGGACCAACATAAGCTGCTGGTACTAACGGAACATTGGAACGCATCGCAATTGTCACAGCACCCGCTTTTAATGAAACATCTTCCGCCGATCTTGTTCCACTCGGAAAAATCCCTACTACCTTTCCTTCTTTTAATAAACGTGATGGAATTTTAAGTGTACTTGGTCCTGGATTCGCACGATCTACAGGGAATGCATTTACATTTTTAAAGAACCAATTTTTGAATTTCCCTTCAAATAATTCTTTTTTGGCCATGTAATGAATTTGAGTTGGATACATCCCTGTAGCTAACATTAATACATCCATAAAACTTGTATGTGTACATGCAACAACATAGGGTCCACCTTCTGGTAGCTTTTCTCTTCCTTGTACTTCTACTTTCCCAGCTGTTTTAAATATATATTTCAACAAAAATGTAATTGGTTTATACATTTATTTCGTTCCTTTCTAAACATCCGAAGTATAATCATATTCTTATAATAATTATAACACTAAGTTTTAGGAGTTGGTAATAAAATTAAGGATGAATTGTTAAATTTCAATTCTTACAAAAGTGTAATTTTCTTGTAAGCTAATTCGATAGTTACTTCTTACTATATTTCATACAATTAAGTCAGAAACAGGGCAACAATTATTCGAAAAGGAGTGGATCAATATGATGAACAAAATGAAAACGAACAATTTCTTAAATACAATGGGCATGGTATTATCGGCTCTTTTCGATGCAAAAGCTGTTGCTTCTGCATTAAACAAGTAAGGAGAATGTATTATGAATAACATTACTTTTAACAAATTAGATTTTTTAGGATTAGCTAGCGGCTCTCTTCTTCTTACTGCTTTCATTTACGCTGCTACACTTGTATAACTTTGTGTCCCCTTTCCCCTTTATATAGAAAAAGACGACCGTCTATGCCCGGTCGTCTTTTTAATTTTTTCTTTCTTTCAATTCTTTTAAAAGCTGTATCAGCTCAGCTTGTTGTTTTATCTTTTTACGACCATTTCGATTAATTGCTGCAAGCTCACAGGCAACTCCGACGGCGAAGAAAAACAATAAACTTTCTAACATGTGAAATCCTCCATTTGCCTATTAAACAGCTTGACGTAATTGTTCTTCTTGTAAAACTCTCTTATTTATATTTTCTTCTTTTCTCTGGCAAACGTTATTGCGAATAAGCGCTGCAATAACAAGTACAGTCCCTATAATATCAAACATTGTGATTTGATACCCTTGCATCATCATAATAGCTAAAGTCGTAATTGGTACAAAATTAATAAATAAAATCCCATTAATGGATGATAAAATTTTCACACCATAGTTCCAAGCAAGTAGCGCTACAATACCTGGCAATGTCATCATGAATAACAAATCATATTTCACAATAGAAATCGTTCCCATACTCGGAACTGAAATATATCCAAGCGACGTAATAATTACCGTTATAATCGCTGTAACAGTCGTACCGAATACACACGTCAACGTAGAATAACGTAATGTTGACCAATCACTACAAGTTTGACCACCCATCGTATAAATAACCCACCCTACAACACCAATAAATATAAATGCTAATGGGAACATATTATCTTTCAATGTTACAAAGAAACTCATGTCACCTTTTGTAATAACAAACACAGCTCCTACAAAAGCAATAACCATACTCGTTATCATATACTTCTTCGGTTTTATATGCTTATATCCCCATAAAATACAAATAGAAATCATCGGCATAAGTGCTTCCATAATGGAAGCTACCATTACACCCGACTTACCCATTAACATTTGCCCTAAAAATATGAGGACATTATATACTGTAAATGCCATCGTTCCAAAAAAGACGAGTAACTTTCCTCTTCCCTCTAAACAAAATGCCTGTTTTCCTTCTTTCACTAACAACAATACAATCAGCATTATCGCCACTGCTCCATAGCGAATAAGCGAAAAATAAAATGGATCTATGTATTCTAGCGCATGATCAGCAACTGGAAACATCGCTCCCCATGACATACTCGCAATTAAACACGCCAAAGCCCCTATTATCATTTGACCTCTTCTCACCGCAATCCCCCGTTTCTTTCTATTTGCACAAAGAGAATTGTAAAAGAAAAAATATATCACGTAAAATGATTCAAAATGATGTTAACTATCATTTATAATGATAGTTAACATCAAGGGGGATTACAAAATGGAATTAAGAGACTTACAAATCTTTAAAAGCGTTGCCGATCAGGGTAGTGTAAGTAGCGCAGCAAAGGAATTAAATTATGTACAATCAAATGTAACTGCACGTATTAAACAACTAGAAAACGAATTAAAAACCCCACTCTTTTACCGCCATAAACGAGGAATGACTTTAACAGCTGAAGGAAGAAAAATGCTCGTTTATGTTAGTAAAATTTTGCAAGATGTCGACGAACTAAAACAAGTATTTTTAGATAGCGAAACACCTTCTGGTATATTAAAAATCGGTACAGTCGAAACAGTAAGTACACTGCCTACCATTTTATCTTCTTACTATAAAAGCTATCCGAATGTCGATTTATCATTACAAGCGGGTCTAACAGAAGAATTAATTAGAGAAGTACTTGATCATCAATTAGATGGCGCCTTTATATCAGGTCCTATTAAACATCCACTAATCGAACAATACGATGTTAGTACAGAGAAATTAATGCTTATAACACAAAATAAAGCCTTTCATATAGAAGAATTTACAACAACGCCTCTACTCGTTTTTAACCAAGGATGTGGATACCGCTCCAAACTAGAACGTTGGCTTAAAGACGAAGGTTTGCTACCAAAAAGAATTATGGAATTCAATATATTAGAGACAATATTAAACAGTGTTGCACTCGGTCTCGGAATTACACTCGTACCACAGTCTGCTGTCCATCATCTTTCTAAAGCAGGTAAGGTACATTGTCATGCAATCCCTGAAAAATACGGCAGTATTTCAACGGTTTTCATACGCCGTAAAGATAGCTATATGACGAATTCAATGCGTAGTTTTTTAAAAACAATTGAAGACCATCATCATATCAATATGCTGTGAAAGACATTCTTACATGAATGTCTTTTTTTCTTACAAAAGTGTAAGTCTTTCGTAAGCTAATTCGATAGTTGGAAGTATCCATATTCCCTATAATTAAGACATAAGCAGGGCAACAACTATTCGAAAAGGAGCGGATACGCATGATGAACAATATGAAATCAAATAAATTTTTAAATACAATGGGCATGGTGCTATCCGCACTTGTCGATGCAAAAGCTGTTGCAACTACATTAAACAAATAAGGAGAGATTATAATGAACAACATTACTTTCAACAAATCAGACTTTATCGGACTTGCAAGTGGAGCTACTCTTCTTACGGCTTTCATTTATACACTTGCTCAAGGTCTTATTTAACACTTTGTTTCCCCAAACCCCTTTATATATAGAAAAAGCTGCTCGTCTTATAGACAAGCAGCTTTTTAGTTTGTCCCGCTTTAATGGGCAGTAAGACCCCCACCTCAAAATTCAGCGAAAGCAAAGAAGTTAGGTGGGGGGTCGGGCTGCCCATTAAAGTCCGATTGGTTCAACTAATAATCAGTGGGGGATGAAGAACCCCCACACTGATTAAAGTTTCACTTTATTTCATATACAATTTGACCTGTTTTCGTAATATCATATCCGCCAATCGCATTTAATTCATTATGAAATTCTTCCGATTGCAGAATGTCTTTCACAACTTCAATCAGCTCTTCATTTTCTTTATTCTTCAAAATTACTAAATCATACTGTTCTTTCATGATTGGAATAAAGTCCACATTTACAATTTGCGAAAACTTTTCTGAACCTACTCCTACATCAGCTTTTCCATTTGCAACTTGCGTGGCAACACCAAGATGATTCGATTCTTCCCATTCATATCCACTAATATCAGCTTTATTTAATTTTCGGATTCGTAATTGTTCATCCACTAACACTCTAATACCAGAACCCTTTTCTCGATTCACAAACTTTATAGTGGACCCGGATATGTCAGCCCATGTCTTTATTTTCTTCGGATTTCCTTTTTGAACATAAAACCCTACATTTCTGGACAATAAATTAATCATAAGACATGGCTGTCCTACTAAAATACGTTTTACGTAAGGAATATTATATGTACCCGTTTCACCATCAAACAAATGCAAACTAACGATACTTCCTTCTCCTTGATACATTTTCACTAAACTCGTTAAGCTACCTTGATACGCTCTTAAAACATTAGAACTTGGCAAACGATTTTCTATACGTTTAGCTAACATATCTAACGTTAGTTCTTGACCACTAATAATACACGTGTTCAAGATACTACTACCATCGTTTTTTACAGGATTAACTTGTACTTTCCCTGTTTTCATTTGCTTTATATATTGATCTAAATCTGCTGCATCAATGCGCATCTGTCTACCAACTCTATAAGAAGGAAGTTCTCCTTTTTTAATTAAGTCGTATACAGTTAATTTTGATACTTTTAATCGCTTTGCTACTTCTTCCGTTGTGTAGGAATGATGATCCATAGACGATTCCTCACTTTCTCCTTTCATTGTAACAAAGAAAAGAATATTTCTCCTATTTTTTAAAAATAGACTTATGTTCAAATTATATTCAATTATAACTAGTTATATTTAGTTATATTTAGTTATAATTAGATGTGTCAAAATGAAAGGGGATTTTTTTATGAATAAATTTATATTACGTTCCATCGGGGCACTTATACTTTCTTTCCTTCTTATATTTAGCGCTGCTTGTACAAGTGGGGAAAAGCATACAAAGTCAGCTGCTAAAGAGGATAAAACAGTTGAACTGACTATCTCAGCTGCTGCAAGCTTACAAGATGCATTAAAAGAAATCGAAAAACAATATAAAGAAAAAGAGCCAAATATCAAACTTTCTTTTAACTTCGGTGCTTCTGGAGCACTTCAACAACAAATTGAACAAGGTGCACCTGCTGATTTATTCTTCTCAGCAGCAGAAGATAAATTCCAAACCCTTGTAAAAAAAGGATTCATTAATGAAAAAGAAGGGAAAAATCTTCTTGGAAATGAACTAGTTCTAGTCGTCCCAAAAGATAGTTCTCTTACAAAAATTCAAGATTTAAAAGATGAAAAAATAAAAAAAATTGCACTTGGTACACCTGAATCTGTACCTGCTGGCAAATATGCAAAGGCTTCTCTAACACACGAAAACCTTTGGAATGATGTTCAAAATAAAGTCGTATTTACAAAAGATGTTCGCCAAGTGTTAACATATGTAGAAACAGGGAATGTCGATGCTGGTATCGTATACAAAACAGATGCTCTCATTTCGGATAAAGTAAAGATTGGTGAGACAGCAGCAGCTACTTCTCATGAGCCAATCCACTATCCTTTAGGTGTTATAAAGGAATCTAAACATAAGAAAGAGGCGACTTCATTTTATGAGTATTTGCAGTCAAAAGATGCACAATCTATCTTTAAAAAATATGGATTTACAGTCCTGTCGTAATTACTATGAGCATTGATGCTATTTTATCGCCTGTCTTTCTATCTTTAAGAGTAGCTGCATGCGCCACTATTCTCGTTACAATTTTAGGGACAATTGTCGGGCGAGCACTAGCTCGCTCCTCATGGCGATATAAAGTACTATTAGAAACCATATTTTTATTACCAATGGTACTTCCACCAACTGTTATCGGCTTCTTTCTCATTATCATCTTTGGAAACAACAGCCCGATCGGAAAGTGGGTTGAATCATTATTTCAGCAGTCTATTATGTTCACATCTACTGCTGCGATCATTGCTTCTACAGTTGTTGCATTTCCGCTTATGTACCAATCAGCGAAAACGGGATTTTCTATCGCAAATGTACAAATTGAAGAAAGTGCTCGTGACCTTGGCGCAAGTGAATATCAAGTTTTTCTGCACGTTACACTTCCGCTCGCATTTCCTGCCTTACTAAGCGGGATGATTTTGAGCTTTGTCCGCGCGCTCGGTGAATTTGGCGCTACACTTATGTTTGCCGGGAACATTCCTGGTAAAACACAGACAATCCCAACTGCAATTTACATGGCTATTGATGCAAGTAATATGCAACTCGCATGGACACTTGTAGTTATTACTATCGGTATGTCACTCGTATTTCTACTATGTATTCAACTTATTAATAAAAGAATTACTAACTCTTAAAGCAGCTTTTTTCGAAGCTGCTTCTTTATTTCTTAGGAAATAAAATATACCACCGGGAAATAACTGAATTTTACCTCTTATTAAAATATACATTTTATTTGAATTCACTTTCTAAAATAGGCAATTTCCTGTTATTATATGGAGGTGTTTCAAAAAATGAAGAAATGAAAACGCATTTATATCGTGAATTCTTCATCCTGTTTTAGCGATCGGTAATCTTCTACTCTATTAGTGGGGCATTACCGATCGTTAGAACGATATGTAACTATATTGGTATAGCAAACCGAAGGGAGTCTTGTAATGGACATTTTATTAGCGCTTCTTCCTGCAATTGCATGGGGAAACATCTTATTAGTAAGCGTAAAAATGGGCGGTGGTGCATATAGCCAAACGGTAGGTATGACAATCGGTGCTCTATTCTTCGCAACAATTATGTATGTATTTACTCAACCAGCTTTAACAATGACAATCTTAATTGTTGGTTTTATTTCAGGTTTATTCTGGGCTTTAGGACAAGTAAACCAATTAAAAACAGTTGAAAAACTAGGTGTTTCAACTACTGTAACGATTTCTACTGGTATGCAACTTGTTGCAACTTCTATCTTTGGGGTTATCGCTTTCCGTGAGTGGACTACTACTACAACGATCATTCTGGGAACGATTGCAATCCTATTAATCGTAGTTGGTGTTGTATTCACATCATTAGATGATAAAGAAAATGCTCAGCCACCTGGACAATTGAAAAAAGGACTTCTTACTTTAATTGTTTCTACTTTCGGCTATCTTGTATATGTAATTATTATTCGTTGGTATAATATCGATGGTTGGTCTGCTATTTTACCACAAGCAGTTGGTATGTTTGTTGGTGCGGTTGTACTGACGTCTAAACATAAACCATTTAACAAATATGCAATCCGTAATGCTTTGTCTGGTTTACTATGGGGAACTGGAAACTTATTCTTACTTCTTTCATTACCACGTGTTGGAGTAGCAACAAGCTTCCCATTATCTCAAACTGGAATCGTTATCTCAACATTCGGTGCGATTGTATTCTTAGGTGAAAAGAAAACAAAACGTCAATTGGTCTTTATTGCACTCGGTAGTGTTTTAATTATTGGCGGCGCTGTATTACTTGGTATGACAAAAGCATAATCTTATATTCTATTAGTAAACCCCTGAAGCATATGTACTTCAGGGGTTTTTTAATTCTAATTATTTTCTAGATATAATTATTTGTATGTTCTTGCCCCTTATAATTGCTCTTCCACTCTAGCAAACCAGCTACACATATAAAGAGATTAATAATAGCTAATATTAGCATGACGTATAAACCAGTAGAAATATAAATTACAATGCTAACTACGTTATATAACATCCATAAATGCCAGTTTTCTAATATTTTTCGACTTAACATAAATTGAGCCACTAGTCCCAATACGGCATTTAAAGCGTCTAAATATGGACTTGTTGACTCTAAATAACGGACTTGATAATAACCCCAACCAATCCAAGCAACTAAAATAAAACTTATATAAAAAGTCCATCCTTTCAAATCTAAACGAACTGTTGCTTTTACCTCTCCCTCCCCACTTCGTGCAATCCAATAATACCAACCATATACATTAAATATAAATTGAAAAGCGGCTAATACTGCCATTGCATATAAACCTTGTGTAATAAAAATGTATAGAAATACCGCAACAGTAATCATGCCAAATAAAAAGTTGGATACTTTTTCTCTCGCTAATAACCAAACATTAATGATCCCCATAATTGATGCGAAAATTTCAATATAACTCGATTGAATATACAATCCAACTAATACACAAATAATACTAGAAACAAGTAAAAAAAGTGGACTTCTAACCATATTTATCTCTCCCCAGATGTGTAATAAATTCCCTATCACCAGTATAAGGAATAGCCCTTTCCTTTACCATGAATTTCAGCCTTCTCATTATCCATTCCATCTACGATAAGTCTTTTCTTTTTACAAAATTCTCTTAAAGATGATATCGTTTTTATAACATATCTCTACTAGAAAGGAATAAAGGATATGCTAACTAAACATCGAATTTTATTTATTGGTGCCGGTCGTATGGCAGAAGCTATATTTTCCGGATTACTTAAAACAAGCAAAGAGTACATCGAAGAAATTATCGTCTCTAACCGAAGCAACATAGAAAAGCTAAAACAGTTACAACATCGATATAATGTGTCTACTACAACAGATTGGAAACAGCATGTTACATCTGTTGATACGGTTGTTTTAGCAATGCCACCTTCGGCTCATGAAGAGTTATTAGCTGAGCTATCTCCGTTAATATCAAATCAACTAGTCGTAACAGTAGCAGCTGGCATTGGACCATCTTATTTAGAAGCTAGACTCCCAAAAGGCACGCCTGTTGCTTGGATTATGCCTAATACAGCTGCTGAAATTGGAAAGTCTATCTCCTTATATACAATGGGACAATCAGTAAACGAGATACATCAAGAAACCCTGCAACTACTTTTAAAAGGTATTGGTACTTCGCAACTTTGTACTGAGGAAGAAGTTCATCAGCTTACTGCAGTTACTGGAAGTGCACCAGCCTTCCTTTATTACTTTGCTGAAAGCTTAATTGAAGCAACAAAAAGTTATGGGGTTGATGAAGAAACCGCAAAACATCTTGTCATTCAAATGATTTCTGGCTCTGCTTCTATGCTTGAACAAACGCAAAATCCAGCTAACCTTCGCGAACAAGTAACAACGCCAGGTGGTTCCACAGCTGAGGGTCTCAAAACTTTATACGAATATAATTTTTCAGAGGCAATTCAAAAAGCATTAGAAGCAACAAACAAAAAAGCTAGGGGGAAATAATATGATTTTAACAAGTTTAAAAGACTATACAACATTACATAACGGTGTAAAAATGCCTTGGTTTGGTTTAGGTGTTTTTAAAGTAGAAGATGGTTCAGAAGTAATTGATTCTGTAAAAGCAGCAATTAAAAATGGCTACCGCAGCATCGATACTGCAGCAATCTATCAAAATGAAGAAGGCGTTGGGCAAGCGATTCGTGAATCCGGTGTTTCACGTGAAGAATTATTTATTACCTCAAAAGTATGGAATAGCGATCAAGGATATGAAACAACACTTCAAGCATTTGAAACTACATTAGAGAAATTAGGTCTAGAATATTTAGATTTATATTTAGTACATTGGCCTGTAAAAGGGAAATATACTGAATCATGGAAAGCATTAGAAACACTTTATAAAGATGGCCGTGTTCGCGCTATCGGTGTGAGTAATTTCCACATTCACCACTTACAAGACGTATTTGAAATTGCTGAAATTAAGCCCATGGTCAACCAAGTGGAATACCACCCACGTTTAGCACAAGAAGAGTTACATGCATTCTGTAAAGAACATAATATCCAGCTTGAAGCTTGGTCACCATTAATGCAAGGACAACTACTAGATAATCCAACGTTACAAGAAATTGCGACAAAATATAATAAATCAACTGCGCAAATTATTTTACGTTGGGATTTACAAAACGAAGTTGTAACAATTCCCAAATCAATTAAAGAACATCGCATTATTGAAAATGCAAACATCTTCGACTTTGAATTAAGTGCTGATGATATGAAAGCAATTCAAGCTTTAAATGAAGATCGTCGCGTTGGTCCAGATCCAGATAACTTTAACTTCTAGTAGAAAAACCACTGCCATATGCAGTGGTTTTTTCATTTAAGAAAACTGAAAATTTAAACTATATTTCATTTAGTTGACACTTCATTATTCAAGGTGTAAGATTTTGAATTATCAAAGAAACACAAAAATTAATAAAATTTATTCGTTTACTCATTGTATCAAGAGAGGTGGAGGGACTGGCCCTTTGAAACCTCGGCAACAGGTTCATTTTGAATACTGTGCCACTTCCTGCAAGCTTTATGCTTGAAAGATAGAATGAGGGACTTCGTTTATATACGGGTGCATAACTTGTACGTAAAAATCCCTCTTTCTCAATATGAAAAGAGGGATTTTTTATTTTTCATTTCCCTCATCATCATCCAAACTTAATTATTTAGGAGGAAAATCAAATGAAAAAGAAGTTTGTACCCGGTATTGCATCAGTTGTAGGAGTAAGTATTTTATTAACTGGTTGCGGTAGTTATAAAAACGAAGCAAGCGGAGCAAATGCAAAAGACGAGGCACCTAGTAAACAGGTTTTAAACTTATCTTCACCTACTGAAATACGAACAATGGATACGGCTCGTGCTACAGATACTGATTCTGGTCAAGTAATGAGAAACGTATTTGAAGGTTTGTATAATCTTGGTGAAGGTAACAAACCTGTTCCTGGTGTTGCAAAATCTCATGAAGTAAGTGGCGATAAAACGAAATACACATTCCATTTGCGAGATTCAAAATGGTCAAACGGCACTCCTGTTACAGCTAAAGATTTTGTGTTCGCTTGGCAACGTGCCGTAGATCCAGCAACAGCCTCTGAATATGCATTTTTATTCTTTGATATTAAAAACGCAACAAAAATTAACAACAAAGAACTTCCAGCCGACCAACTTGGTGTAAAAGCAGTTGATGACCATACGTTTGAGGTAGAATTAGAGCGTCCTGTTCCTTATTTTATTAGCTTAACAGCGTTCCCAACATTTCTACCAATTAATGAGGAATTCTTTAAAGTACAAGGTGATAAGTACGCTTTAGAAGATAATACAATCTTGTACAATGGAGCTTTTACACTAAGCGATTGGAAGCACGAACAAAGCTTTAAATTTAAGAAGAACCCTACCTATTGGGATAAAGATACTGTCAAACTAGAAGAAATCAATTTTAATGTCGTAAAAGAAAAATCAACAGAAGTAAATTTATTCGAGTCAAAACAATTAGATCGTATAAAACTAACATCTGACTTCGTCGATAAATATAAAAAGGATGCTAACTTTAAAGAACGTCCAAACGTAGGCGTACAATTTTTACGTATGAATCAACAAAACAAAGTACTTCAAAACGTTTCTGCACGCCAAGCAATTGATCAAACAATTGATAGAAAATCCTTTGTAAATACGTTATTAAATGATGGCTCTACACCAACATTTGGTCTCGTTCCAAAAAACTTTGCAAAAGGACCTGAAGGAAAAGACTTCCGTACTGCAAACGGCGATTTAACAAAAGTTGATACAAAATCTGCACAAGAGTTATGGAAAAAAGCTAAACAAGAGCTTGGTTCTGAAAAGATAACATTAGAATTATTAACGAGTGATGCTGACCTTGATAAGAAAACTGGTGAATTCTTAAAAGGACAACTAGAAAAGAATCTAGATGGATTAACAGTAAATATAAAACCTCAGCCGCGTAAGCAACAAGTTTCGCTTTTATTAAAAGGTGACTACGAAATCGGAATTGATGGCTGGAGCCCTGACTTTGCGGATCCAATTACATTCCTTGAGCTATTTACAACGAATAACCCTTATAACTTAGATCATTACTCTAATAAGGAATTCGATGAAACAATAGCAAAAGTGAAAACAACTTTAGCTGGTGATGAAAAAGCTCGCTGGGAAGCATTACTAGCATCCGAGAAAATATTATTTAAAGACTCTGTTATCGCTCCTCTTTACCAAAAAGGCGAATCTTATTTAGAACGTTCTTATGTGAAAGGAATTGTGCAAGTAGACTTTGCAGGTCAATTAAACTTCAAGTGGGCAAAAATTGAAAAATAAAGTGAAACTTTAATAAGTGGGGGTTTCTTCATCCCCACTTATTATTAGCCCACACCAATTGTTTTTTTAGCAAAATATATTAAAAATAGGTTCTCTCACACATGAGAATCTGCTTTTTTAATATATTATTCTGAGAAATTAACAATCTATTTTTATTATTGACATATAGTTCTTTTCAGTGTTAATATTCTAAATAATCAAAGAAACAAAATATTTCACCATCAAAATATAATGTCTACTACGTTGAAACATATAACGATAGATTACAGTTCAACATGTATATACATATAGAACACCTGATTACCTATAAACAAATATTTATAATAGGTTTTATCTCCTTCTATAGCTACTTCAAGACACGGACATTATGACGTTACGAACAACACATTTAGGGAGGAACGAACAATGAAGAAAAAAGTTGTACCTGTTGTTGCATCTGTTTTGGGGGCAAGTCTATTACTAACTGCTTGCGGGGGAAATAAAGATAATGCAAGCGGAGCGAAAGCAAACGATAAAGCACCTGATAAACAGGCAATTAACTTATCATTCGCTTCAGAAATTCCAACAATGGATGTTGCAAAAGCAACGGATGGGGAATCCATGAACGTAATGCGTAATGTTTTTGAAGGGCTATATGCAATGGGAGAAGATAATAAACCGGTTCCTGGTGTCGCTGAGTCGGTTGACATTAGTCCCGATAAAACAAAATATACATTCCATCTCCGTGATTCAAAATGGTCAAACGGTACTCCTGTTACAGCAAAGGACTTTGCCTTCGCTTGGCAACGTGCCGTAAATCCTGATACAGCAGCTGAATACGCATTCTTATTCTTCGATATAAAGAATGCGAAACAAATAAACCAAAAACAATTGCCAATTGATCAACTAGGGGTCAAAGCTGTTGATGATAAAACGTTAGAAGTACAACTAGACCGTCCTGTTCCCTACTTCTTAAGCTTAACTACATTCTCAACATTCTTACCAATTAATGAAGAGTACTTAAAGTCTCAAGGCGATAAATATGGTTTAGAAACAAATCATTTAATTTATAACGGTGCTTTCACATTAGATAACTGGAAACATGAACAAAGCTTCCAATTGAAGAAAAATCCTAACTATTGGGATGCTAAAACTGTAAAATTAGAAGAAATCAACTTCAATGTCGTTAAAGATAAGTCTACAGAAGTGAACTTATATGATTCAGGACAAATTGATCGTGTTGCTTTAACTGCAGAGTTTGTTGATAAATATAAGAGCGATCCAAACTTCAAAGAACGCGCTGAAGTCGGTATTCAATTCTTACGATTAAATCAGAAAAATGAAACATTAAAAAATCAACATGCACGCCTTGCTATTAACGGCGCAATGAATAAAAAAGCTTACGTAGAAACAATCTTAAATAACGGCGCTGTTCCAGCTGAAGGAATGGTTCCTGCGAAATTTGCAAAGAGCCCAGAAGGCAATGACTTCCGTAAAGAAAATGGAAATCTAGTCAAGGATGATGTGAAAACAGCGAAAGAAAACTGGAAAAAAGCAAAACAAGAACTTGGTACTGACAAAGTAACAATCGAACTATTAACAAGTGACAATGCTTTAGCTAAAAAGACTGGTGAATATTTAAAAGGTGAATTAGAAAAGAACCTAGATGGATTAACAGTGAATTTAAAACCACAACCACGTAAACAACAGCTAAAACTACTATTAAGTGGTGACTATGAAATTGGTATTGACGGCTGGGGCCCTGACTTCGCTGATCCAATTACATTCTTAGATTTATTTACAACAGATAGTGCTTATAACTTCGATAAATACTCTAACAAAGAGTACGATGAGCTAATTCATAAAGTGAAAACAGATTTAGCTGGCGATGAAAAAGCACGCTTTGAAGCAATGAAGCAAGCTGAAAAAATTCTATTACAAGACGGCGCTGTCGCTCCTTTATACCAACAAGGCCGTTCTTACTTACAACGCTCTTTCATTAAAGGACTTGTAACAACTGACTTCGGTGGTGAGTTTAACTACAAGTGGACAGAAGTTACAAAATAATAAGTGCTAATAAAAAGGTATCCCACCGAGGATACCTTTTTATTTTATACTTCTTTAACTACAGAGCTTCTTCTTCCCTTTACCATTCCTTTTATAGCTAAAGTCATCACTGCTACTGATTGTGTAACCAATACAATAACTAATAATGAAATAATATTTCTCTCTAAACTAACTCCTCCAAATATTATTGTATAATAGCCATTCGCTGCATATGTTGCAGGAAATAATTCACTGATTGTTTGATATGTTTTAGAAAGCATTTCATGTGGCACAGTTACAACCATTTGTGTTAATGAAAGAAAGGCGAAAAAGACTATTGTCAATAATCCTCTTTTCCTTCTTTTTGCATCGAACCAAAACTCATCATAAATATAAACACAAACATCAAATATGTTCTCCACGTCAAAGAAGGTATATGCCCTGACCAAAGATAGCTAACTAAATAATTAATTCCCATAATACAAGACGATATTACTAAACTAATACTTATTAGTTTTACATATTTGAGCATATCTTTTCTCCTTGTTTTTATTTTTCTACTTCTTCAAACTGTAGATTCACCGGATCTTCTAAAAGTGTTTCATAAAAGTTCTCTGCCAAATCTGTTGAAGGGATTTTTTCATCTACTTCATCAAATCGAATACTATCTAGCCACACACAACCTTCTCCTGATAATAAAACACCAAATGCAATACCAAGTGCTTCTTCTTTTATATCTAATACAACCGAGTACGATTGCCAGTTATTCGTATTTTTAATGGGGCGATTTTGCATATTATCCATAGCGAGCGGTTCTGTATCTTTTCCATCTACTCGCATCCACAATCCTGCCCAATCTCTTACATTTTCACTCTTAATAAATGCTGTAAAACGTAATCTCTTCCCTACATATTTATCCGCTCGGAACATTTGCATTAATGTTGAAAATCCTCCATGCGTAACATTCTCTTTTGCTTTTATGTATGCAGATACTTTTCCTTGATGGACAACTTCATAATCTAAACCCATCTCATATTCAGCAGGATGACTTCCACTTAAGATCCATCCTTTCGGTATACCTTTTTGCATTGAAACACCCTCTCTTTCTATATAAAATGACTGAAAGTACTTTCGATATTTCTTTGGTGGCAATTGAAACATTCTTTTAAAAGCTCTCGTAAATGCCTCTTGTGAGGAAAAACCGTATTGCACTGCAATATCAATAACAGCTCTCTCCGTTGACACTAAAACTTGCGCAGCATGAGTTAACCTTCTCTTTCGAATATAATCTGTTACACTCATCCCAACATATCTTTGAAAGATGCGATGAAAATGGTACATTGATACTGCACTGTGAGATGCCACTCTTTCTGTTGTAAGCTCCTCATGTAAGTGATTCTCTATATATTCAATTGATTTTTTTATTATCTCTTTATATTCTTCATGCATTTTAGCCCCTCCCTCACAACTTCAATTTACCATATACATACAAATCGTTTTTGATTTAAATTGCGGATTAGCCCTTGTGACTGCAGGATAATAATTTATTTTCAACACATACATAATTACATGTTTTTGGGAAAAACTTGTATAGAACGAATTTACATAAGGAGGAATTTATAATGAGAATTCTACTATCAGTTTTATTAGCTCTTATGCTAGTACCTGCATTAACAGGATGTAAAGCTCCTGCCAAAGAAGACACAACTTCTAATAAAAAGACGACTGAAGAAGCAAAAAATGAGGCTCCTGCAGATTTAAAACTAAACTTCAATGAATTCGATTTAAAGGCAGACTACCAAGATACAAAGAAAGACTACGAAGCAGACTATAAAAATGTAGCAGCTGACAAGAAAATGGAAGCAAAAATTGAAGATCATAAAGCAGATGTAAAATTAACAGGAGACGAGGCTATCACAAAATTAAGCCCACTTCTACAAGAATTAAAATTTGATAAAGATACTCCTGACCAAGAAGTAATCGATCAAGTAGTGAACGTGTTCAAACTTGATAAAGACTATCAAAAATTCGATTTAGAAGTTGTCTTCTCTGATGGAACGAAAAAAGAATATAAAAGAGAAATAAAATAAAGAAGTAGGCGGTTGCCTACTTCTTTATTTTGGCATATCTTAAATCTGGTTTAGATCCAACATAATATTGAAGTCCAGATACCGTTTGTTTTTGTAAATAGGAATCCGACGGGAATATAATTGGAATTAATGGTGAATCTGTAAACATAATATCTTCCGCTTTATGCAATAAATCAAAACGCTTATCTTCATTTTGTTCTACTTCTGCTTCCTTCACTAAAGCATCAAATTCTTTATTATGCCATTTTGCATAATTGTTTGGACCATCACCTGCATATAAATCTAATTTAGTAATTGGGTCTAATAGAGAACCGCCCCATCCCATATAAGCTAATTGGAAATCACTTTGCTTATATGTGTCGATGTAACTCTTCCACTCTTTATTTTCTAATTTAATATCTACGCCAAGATTTTTCTTAAACATTTCTTGCATTGCTTCTGCTACTTTTTTATGTTGTGTATCTGTAGTGAATTTTAATGTTACTTCAGGTAATGTAGACCAGCCTTGTTCTTTCATACCTTCTTCTAATAATTTTTTCGCTTCTGCTGGATCAAATTTAACGTAACCACCTTTTTCTTTACGGAAATCACGCCCACTTTGTGTTTTTGCTCCTTCTGGAACGAATGCATTTGCTTCTTGTGCATTGTTTTTATACAGTTTTTCAACAATAAACTTACGATCAACTGCTAATGAGAATGCTTTACGTACTTTCGCATTTGTGAACGGCTCTTTTTCTACGTTAAACGAATAAATATAAGATGAAAATCCTGCAACACGTTTATATTCTTTATTTCCTTTTTCTTTCTCAATCATTTCTTGCGGTAAACTACTTAGTAAATCTAATTCTTTTGATTTGTATAATTGGTACGCTGTTTTAGAATCTGGAATAATACGAAACTCAATTTCTTTTAATGTTACCTTTTTATCATAGTATTCTTTATTTTTTTGTACCGTAATAGCCTGATTATGCTTCCATTCTTTTAATGTGAATGGTCCGTTCGTAATTAACTCTTTTGGATCTGTTTTTAATTTATTATTATCATCAATTGATTTTTTTGATAATGGAATGAATAATGAGCTTGCTAATTTTTGTTTAATGGAAGAAACTGGGTGCTCAAGTGTTACCTTTAATGTTTGAGGATCAACAACTTGAATACCAACTTGTCCTTCTTCACCTTTTCCAGTATTGTATGCCTCTGCCCCTTTAATAAAATACATTTCTGTCGCATTCATAGAACCCGTTTTCGGATTTAATAATCGCTTCCATGCAAATTCAAAATCATTTGCTGTAATAGGAGAACCATCTGACCATTTAATATCTTTCTTTAAATGAATTGTATACTCAGTTCCATCAGCATTTACTTCTTCTTTCTCTGCTAATTCATTTTGATATTTTCCATCACTATCTTGCGTATATAAGCTTGAGAATAAATGTCCAATTACATAACCTGAAGTACTATCTGTCGCAATAGCGGAATCAAGTGTATATGGATCGCTACCAATATTCGTTACTAATCGATCTCCTTCTCCCTTACCAGCACTCGCCTTTTGTGTCTCTTTCTTACCGCAAGCGACAGAAGTAATTGCTAAAACAGTCATAATGACAAACAGTAAAAACTTCTTCATCCTACATTCTCCTTTAACCTGAAATTTTTGGTGTTGATGCCAATAGTGTTTTTGTATAAGAATGTTGTGGATTACGGAATACTTCGTCCGTATTTCCAAATTCAACAAGTTCTCCTTTGTATAAGACAGCTACTTTTTCACATAAATAGTGAACCATCGGTAAATCGTGCGCGATAAATAAATATGTATAACCTTGTTCCTTTTGAATTTTTTGCAGCAAGTGCACAATTTGGATTTGAAGCGAAACATCTAATGCCGAAATTGGTTCATCAAGAATTAATACTTCCGGCTCACACAATAACGCTCTTGCAATAGCAATTCGTTGACGTTGTCCTCCGCTAAATTCGTGCGGATAGCGATCAATATATCGTCTATCTAACCCAACACGCTCTAGCGCATCACCTGCTACTTTATCTTTCAATCCTTTATCACCTAAACCAAATGAAATATAGCCTTCCGTTACGCTATCGCGTACTTTCCAGCGCGGATTTAATGCTGCTGTGGAATCTTGAAAAATAAACTGTACTTTCTGTAAGAAATCACGTTTATGAGTTGCCTTCAACTTGTGAACGACTTGACCGTTATAATCAATTTCACCAGACGTTGGGCTCTCAATCCCAGCTATGAGCTTACCAAGTGTTGTTTTTCCTGAACCACTTTCTCCAATAATGCCAAGCGTTGTTCCTTTCGGGATAGAAAGTGATATGTCTTTTAACGCTGCGATTTCTTTATTTTTACTTCCATACGTTTTCGTTACTTGCTTTACAGTAATTAAATCTGTCGTCATGAGGCATTCACCTTCTCTTTTGATTTCGCTTTATTATGCTCCAGAACATGTTGCCAGCAATGTGAACTATGCTCCTTGGAATATGTTGTTCTCTCTGGGAAACGATGAATACATTCTTTTATCGCTACTGGACAACGATTTACAAAAGGACAACCAAAGCTATTTAACGTCTCAATGGAAGGTGTCGTCCCTTCTATTGCACGTAATACTTTTTCAGAATCATCCATATTCGGAATTGCTTGTAATAAGCTTTTTGTGTATGGATGTTTAGGGGAACCTATCACTTCCTCTATCGTTCCTTTTTCAACAACACGTCCTCCATACATCACAACTACTCGATCCGCTACTTCACGTACAAGTGCTAAATCGTGCGTAATTAGTAAAATACTCGTATTTTGCTTTTCCTTTCTTTCCTTTAATAACTCCATAATTTGCTTTTGAATTGTTACATCTAATGCTGTCGTAGGTTCATCCGCAATAACGAGTTTGGGGTGGCAGGCAAATGCGATTGCTAAACAAATACGTTGCCTCATGCCTCCGCTTAATTGATGTGGGTACTGTTCAAAGCGTTTCTCTGCTTCATGTATCCCTAAATCATTTAATAAGTTAATCGCAATTTCTTTTGCTTCTTTTTTCGATTTCTTTTCGTGTTGCAAAATCACCTCTGTAATTTGCCTTCCCACCTTCATCGTCGGATTTAAAGATGAAAGTGGGTCTTGAAAGATAAACGAAATATCTTTCCCTCGAATTTGATTCCATTCTGATTCTTGTAGATTCGTTAATTCCTTTGATTCAAAAGATATATTTCCATCATCAATATGAATTGATTCTTGATTTAAGCCGATAATAGATTGTGCTGTAACACTTTTCCCTGAACCACTTTCTCCTACAAGTGCAACTATTTCACCTTCGCTAATAGAAAAGGAAACATGCTTCACAATTGCTTGGTTACTATTCTCTTTTTCAACGGCTAACGTTACGTTTTCTAAAGATAAGAGCTGTCCCATGTTTTTTCTCCTTTCGATTCCGTTTTACGATTTTTGGATCAATTGCATCTTGTAAACCATCACCAATCGCATTAAATGCGAACATAATGAGCGCAATCATGATTGCTGGGAAGAATAGCTGCCACCATTCTCCACTCAATAATGTCCCAAGTGCATCATTCGTCATCGTCCCCCAGCTTGCTGCCGGTGATTGCACTCCTAGTCCGATAAAGCTTAAAAATGATTCTGAGAAAATAGCTGCGGGAATTGTAAATGATAAATTTACGATAATAATGCCCGTTAAGTTCGGAATTAAATGCCCGTATATAATTTTCATATGGGATGTACCTAATCGCTCCGCTGCAATAACAAACTCTCTTTGTTTTAAAGATAAGACTTGCGCCCTAACGAGACGTGCCATACCAATCCATCCTGTTAATGCAAGGGCGATGATAATGGTAAAAAGACCTGGTTTCATAACAATTAATAGTAAAATAACAATTAATAAATACGGGATACCGTATAACACTTCGATTCCTCGTATAATCCACTCATCAATTAATGTCCCAAGGCGATTGCGCCCTCTCACATATCCACTAAATCCTCCGATTAGCACACCAAGTCCTATATCAAGAGCAGCTGCCACTAATCCAACTGTTAATGAAATTTTCCCGCCAGCCCAAGTACGTGCCCATATATCTCTTCCCAAATCATCTGTTCCGAACCAATGCTCACTACTAGGTGGTAAGTTTGTTGCCTCTTTTACTTGTTCACTCGCAGTAAATGGCGTTAAACTTTCACCAACAAGTGAGAAAACAATAATGAGTAATAACGTCACTGATCCTAAAACTGCGATTGGATTCGATACAAACTTACGAAACACTTCTTTCTTTCGGCTAATCTTTTGCTGATCTTTATTTATCGTTAATTCTTTCTTCTCTTCATTTGTTAATAACTGGTCATTAATTTCATAAGCTCCCATCTAAACATCCCCCTCCTTACGTAATAGAACGAATACGTGGATCAACAATACGATGAATAATATCTGTAATAAAAATACATACAATTAAAAGTGCACTATAAAAAATGGTTGTTCCCATAATCACTGGATAATCTCGATTAAAAATACTATCTACAAAATATTTTCCGAGACCAGGAATTGAAAAAATCTTTTCAATAACGAAAGTACCTGTTAAAAGTCCCGCCATTAATGGTCCAACAAATGTAAGTACCGGAACAATTGCATTTCGAAGAGCATGTCTTATAATAATCTTCTTAATCGGTATACCTTTCGCTCTCGCTAACTTAATATAATCACTCTGCAGTACTTCGATCATATTAGAGCGAACAAATCTTGTAATCACTGCGATTGGTCCTAACGCTAATGCAAAGGATGGCAATACCGTATGTTCAAATGTACCCCAAGAAGCTACTGGTAAGAGCTCGAATTGAATAGCCAATACTTGTATAAATAGTGGTGCTAAAATAAAGCTCGGAATAGAAATACCGAGGATGGCAAGTAAACTTACACCGTAATCAATTACCTTCCCATGATAGAGAGCAGCAAATGTACCTGCAGCAATTCCGACTAGCAATGAAATAATAAGTGCTTGTAAACCAATAATTGCTGATGGACCAAAACCAGTTGTTATAATTTCTGATACACCTTGCCCGGTTGATTGAACAGATTCACCAAAATCAAAATGAACTACGCCGTCTAAATAAGCAACATATTGATTCCATAACGGTTCATCAAGGTGATACTTCGCTCTCATGTTTTGGATCACTTCTTCAGGAAAGATTTTTGCATCTGATGAAAATGGATCCCCCGGAATAATATGCATAATTAGAAATGTCACCGTCGTAATAACCCATAGCGTGAACACCATAACTGATAATTTTTTAATTACATACACCCCAATAACCCCCTAAACACATATATTTACTTAGTTTTATAAACGTACTTTTTCCATTACTCCCTTTTCTCTTTTTAGAATACAAAAAGCCTTGATCTTAAAAAATAAGATCAAGGCTTAATAAACAAAGGCCCATCACTTATCTTTCAAGACTTGCTTGCTGGAATTAGCACGGTGTTCCTATTACAGAACCCGCTGCTGAGGTGTCATAGGGCCAGTCCCTCTACCTCTCTGGATAAGTAAATTGCTATATTATTATTTGGTTCAAATTGTATATTTCGAATTATAATTCTGAAAAAATGAAAAGTCAATCAAATTGGATATATTTAGAAAAATCAGTTTTTAATACTTTTATTTATCTATATCGTATTTCGCTTATAATAAAAAAAGATATGAAAGGAGTTATAAGATGGACCCCTTACTTCTAGCTACTATAGGATTACCCTTAACAATCGTTATACTTGTCATCATCGGCTTCTACAAACTCTTCATCAAAAAGAAAAGTATCACTTCTTTTTATACCCCTTTCGATAATATTACCGGGCAAACTATTTCCGAATTTCACGAAGAACAGAAGATATTAGTATCCGAGGATGAAGATGGAGATGGCAAGAAGAAAAAATAACCTTGCATAGGCAAGGTTATTTTTTCGTTTCTGCTTGAAAACGTTTATAGTATGTCGATGCTGTTGCAAAATTAATTTCTATATCACGAATCAACGATGAATCTTCTTCTTTAGCTAACTTCTGTAATTTTTTCATTGCTTGTTCTGATTCATTCAAGAAACCAACATATACCTCATGTTCTTGCTCTTTCGATTTTGGAACACGAATTTCTTTACGTATATGATCAATATCTTCTAACATGCTAGTTGTTACCTTTTGCACATCTTCTTTATATGTAGCATTCGTTATTTCCTTACCGCCCTTTTCTTTTGCCACTTCAAATAACTGCAGTGCTTTATTAATTTCTTTATTGATTTTTATATCGTATTTTTCATGTACTGCACGGTATTCTTTCATCTCTTCTGTTTGTTCAGTAGATTGCTCTACCTTTTCTTTCGTATCTTTATTTCCATTACACCCTGCTAGAAGGAGCATACTTCCCATTACAGCAATACCCAAAACCTTCTTCATCTCTTCTTCTCCTTTTATCTACAGCTATTACTCATTATAGTTTCTTTTATCTCCACTTGTTATTATACCGAGAACGCCCTACTTTTTACACTTAAGACGACATCGTAATATATATACCAACATGTTTGTCACAGTATCGTCACTTTATACAAATAACTTTTGCAATGCTTTACTACTCACCTTACAAAACTGTAAGCACACATAAAGAACAAACCATGCTAGACTTACATATGCATAACGCAAACATATGTAAGGTTTTAAGGAGAATCATCTATGTACAACACAATACCTTTTATGGGAGAAGATATTCGTGTCCTTATTCGCGAAAAATCACTTCATATCGAAAATACAGAGAGCCTTCGCCGCGTATTAAAGAAGAAGCATGCTCCATTTAAGTTAGCTCAATATTTAAAACAACAACATACAAATCAATTTCATACCGTGCTCAATATATCGGATAAATCATTAACAATCGAAATCATCGGTCATGTCTACATTGGAAACTTTGCAGATACCTTAAAGGAAATCCCACGTATACCGAAGATTGCTCCTATTATCGTTAAAAAAGCGTATAAAATTACTGACCATACCGATATTATCGACTGTGGGGAAAAAGAAGTCGATAGTAATCGCTGGGTGTGGGATAAACTTGCTGTTTTATATGATACGATCATGAATAATATGTATGAGGTATTTCAAAGAAATGAAAAAAAGAACTGATTCAAACATTCCCTTTGAATCAGTTCTTTTTTGTTAAGCCTCTAAATTTTGTTTTTGCTGCAGTTCAAACTGCTTCTCACTTCTTCTGGCCATAAATAGATAACATAACACTGCTCCTACTTCACAAAGCGCAATAACAACCCCCATCGGTAATGCTGTATTACTTCCACCGATACCTACTAGCGGCGCAACAAGAGCTCCTGAAATGAACTGTAATAAGCCTAATAAAGCTGATGCTGTTCCTGCAGCTTGTTTCTGATTTCTCATCGCTAATGAAAACCCAGTTGTTGATACAACCCCGACACTTGATACGACAAGGAATAACGAACATAAAACACCGATTAAACCTATTCCTAGTACGATTGTCAGTAGTAAAGATAGGCCACCAACAGCTGCGATAATAATACCAGCAACAAATAATGTCTTCTCATTCACTTTCCCCGCTAAACGACCCGTTACCTGACTAGCAATAATAATACCGATGCCGTTAATCGCAAAAAATAAACTAAATTGCTGTGGTGATGCTCCGTATATGTTCTGCAACACAAATGGTGAGCCCGAAATGTATGCAAACATTGCCGCTGTTACTAATCCTTGTGACAATGCATATCCCATAAACAGACGGTCCTTTAACAATTTTCCGTACGTCGCCAAAGTCCCTGACAAACCACCCGTTTCTCTTTCTTCAGGAGGTAATGTTTCACGCAATACAAAAGTAGCTGAGATTAACATGAATACACTAATTGCTCCAAGAACGATGAAAACACCGCGCCACGTTGTAAACTGTAATAATTGCCCCCCAATAATCGGTGCCAAAATAGGTGCTGCTCCGTTTACTAACATAAGCAGTGAGAAAAACTTCGTCATTTCAGAACCTGAATACATATCACGTACCATCGCACGTGATATAACAATCCCGGCTGATCCTGAAGCTCCTTGTAGGAAGCGCAATAACACTAATGTCCAAATAGATGGCGCAACAGCACAAAGTAAAGAAGAAGCAACATAAATAATAAGAGCAATAATAAGAGGTTTGCGTCTTCCGTAAATATCACTAATTGAGCCAACAAATAATTGTCCTACTGACAGCCCAAGCAAACAAGCTGTTAATGTAAGCTGCGCGAGGGATGCACCTGTTTGCAAATCATCCGTTAACTTCGGTAATGAAGGCAAATACATATCAATAGATAATGGTCCAATCGCCGTAAGTGTTCCTAATACAAGAATCATCCATAACCTGTTTGCCTTTACAGGTTTATATATTTCGTGATTAACTTCATTCACTTTTTCAATTCACCCTTTCCTATACAAACTGAATCGTAACAATTATAGTTACATCATAAACATACGTCAAGTACAGCGCGTTTTCCTCTTTCATAATGTAAAAAAAGCGATAGAAATTCTATCGCTTTACTTTTTCACATTGCTATTCGTAAATTTAGATACTGAGGACATCATCTCTCCCGTATCTAAATATGTAATTTGAATTGGGTCTCCTACTTCTGTAAACATAGCATATGGGAATTTCTTCACCGGTATCATAAATACCTTTTGTTCATTCTCTAAAAGTACGTACACGATTGTATTTTCACCTGATTTTTCTTTATATACACGTTGTACAATACCTTCTTTTTGCGCTTCTTTTCCTGTTGAGGTTGGTCTAAATGTATCACCATTACCGCTCATTACGTTTTTATAATTCTCAAGCGCTTCTTTCTGCGAAGAACCTGTCGCAAATATTTTTGCATTAGCAGCATATACAACTGTATGTGCACGTACTAGGCCTCCGTCATCAACAACCGGAATAATCCAAGCTGGTTTACCGTATACGTTATAAATGACAGGCATTGTCCCATGCCATTTCTCTCTCTTAAAGGAATTATCTACTACTTCTGTAGCTGCTGAACCATCCATAATCCCCTTTACTTCTTTTCCATTATAGTAATATAGCTTGCCTGTGCGTGCATCTACTAATGAATAGCCTAGGGCTGAATCTACTCCTTCTTTTGGAGAAGTAAAGTCTGTAAAATAATACAGTGTTCCATCTTTACCAAAGATCGGGGTCACGCCTTCTTTCGTTCCCCACTCAGTCGGAATTTTCATATCTGTTTGTGAGAATTTCGTATTCCAAAATCCGTGAATATATTTACCAAAGTACGTATTTAACGTAGATGCAGTCTCATGATTTAATACACCCTCAACAAATTTAGGTGCCTTTCCTTTATCATATCTTTTCACTTCACCTGTTTGTGCATCTACTACGACAACACCTTCTACCTCAAATCCAGATCTTCCTGAAATAAATTCACCATACGTCATTGTATAATATGGTTTTCCTTTATCATCAACCTCAAATTTAGGTTTTCCTTTAAAGATTAAATTTGGTTCTGCTTGCCTTACCACACGCTCTAAATTATTACCAAAAAACATGCTTGGCACATATTTCATTTTATAACCGAGGTGCAGTTTCGCTTCCGCATCAGGATTCGTACCTGACATCGTTACATACCCTGGAATTGTCTCAGCTTTACGCGCTTTAAAAAATCCTGAAACTTCAATCGGCGCTACATATAAAGCTTCGCCGTTTACCATTTGTGGCGTTAATTCTCCTAGCTCAAAATAAGCTACTTTCGGAATATCACCAAATACTTTTTTCATCTTATTCTCCGCTGTCTTTGGCGGCACTGTAAACGGCTGGTCATTTTCAGTAAATGGCTCTGAAATATCTTTCTCTACCTTAACAACAGAATCATATTTCTTTTGCGAGATTACTATATCGTGCAAATAACCAAAGTAGCCGTAACTTGCGAGTAAAATAAACATTAGAAGTCCTTTTAATGTACCTTCTAATTTCCCTATTTGATCTTGTGAAAATAAAACAAGCCCAATTAAAATTGCTACTGCAACAGAATAATGAGTAAGAATCGAGTCTACCCGATCATCAATTAGCCAAAAGTATTCATAGATTGCAATACCTATCCAAAATAAAACAGGAATAACTAAAATAGATGATTTCTTACCCTTTACAACCTTCTTATCTCCCTTCTTATCCACTGCTCGAAGCTTACTACTACTTCTTGTCCATGGAATCAAAAACAAAGTAAGAATAGCTAAAACTACAAATTTCATCAAAGGCACTGTCCCCTTTTCTTTTGTATTCCCTTTTAGTATAACAAATAAAGGGTATTAAGGTGAAAATAGGAATAGTTATATTTTTTTACTACTTAATACAATCCCGCTCACTACATATAGAATAGATGCAATATAAAAAATTGTACCAATCGTAAAGAAATCTACTAAATATCCCGTGGCAATAACCGCTACTGCTCCGCCAATGGATGTCCACACATGGTATTTTCCAATCTCATAACCAGCCTTTTCCTGCGCAACCTTTCGTGCTAATGAAGTCTTCTCAGTATTACGCTGCACAGCACCTAAAACTCCCATTACAATTTGAAGAATATACACATGCCATACTTCCGTGGCAATCGGAAAGCAAAGCATTAAGATTGCCATGGACCAAGCGTATATGATTAATAATTTTTTATCACCTACTTGATCAGATATCTTTCCCACTAGTGGATATACAAGTGCTGATGTTAAAGCAAATAAGCCATACGCCCAGCCAAATTGCGAGAAGCTATTTCCAATGTTTCGAAGCAATAATATATAAAAAGGAAATACCATACTTCCTGCCATCATGATGATACTTTGCGAAGCCACAAATCTTCTATATGTCATTTCGTATACTCCCTATAAAATAAATTCACAAATCTCTCTTCTGAATCTACTTCCTTCTTTTTCTTGAGAAATTCTTCAATACGAGGATATGCCCTCTTTAACTGCTCTTTCGTTGGATAAGAATAGTACGGCAAATAGTAACTACCGTTATGCTTTAAAGTAACATCAATCATCTTCCGAATGACATCCTCTGTTTTCTTTATCTCACTCTCTGAGCGTCCCTGGTTAATCAAAAGAACCAGCGCAAACATATCATCTTTCGCATAGGACAAAACTGCATTTTCATTCTTTTCCACGTAACGAATCGTAATGTTGAGTAAATTAAACTCTTCTTCATTTAATACGTTACGTAAATCATCTATATACTCCGTGAAAGCATCTATAGGCACAAAGTATTCTTGTAACACTTCGGTCCTATTTGGATTTTCATATTCCATAAAAGCACTATCTGATCTCATAACATTATTACGCGTCTCATACTTTCCATCTGTACGTTCAAAATAACCTCTTTGTATATCCCAAAACGTATTCTTTCCCCAATCACTATAACGTGATAACCCAAGTAAAAATTTCGGTACCGCTATAATATTTTCTTCCTTTAATTCACTGTACTCTTCTCTCATATTTTGATTTTGTGCCAAAGTATAATCTGTCACATACATCTCTTTTAAAAATGAATTTGGAGCAACAGAAATACGCGCTAAGTGCATACGAACATTTTCATCTCTTTTCACTTTCTCTTTGAAATAAGATACGTATTCTTTATAATCTATCATTCTCGTGTGCATTTCATATAATTCATCATCTGTTAACTTCAGCGTCACATCTAAAATAACTCCAAATAAACCGTAACCCCCAATGACATATGGAAATAACTCTGCATTTTCTTCTCTACTTACATTACGTACCGTACCATCTGCCATTAACAATCTAAATGAATCTACTGTATCAATTAGTGCCTCATGACGAATATCACGCCCGTGTACATTTACACTTAATGAACCACCAACAGTAAAAATATTTTGAGACTGCATGACCTGTACCGCAAGGCCATATGGATTTATTTTCTTCTGAATATCATTCCACGTGACACCACTTTGAACTGTAATCTGCTTCTTCTCTGGATCAAATTCTAATATTTTATTATATCCTTTCATATCGAGCATCGTGCCATTTGGATAATATGTCTGTCCTCCTTGGCTATGTTGCATGCCTGCAATGGAAATTTTCTCTCCTGAAACTTTTGCATCTCGCACTAATTTTATTAACGAGCGCTCTTCCGTAGCACTTTCAACACGTTTTATTTTTGTCGGAAGCAATTTACCTACATCACTCATAATAGGATGATCAATTTGTTTTTTATACGTATGTACAGACGTTGCAAGCAAAACCGTATATGCAACAATGACCGCCGCTATCTTTCCTTTTTTCAAATGACACTCTCCTCTTCTACATCTTTTCCTCTTTATATTGTACCTATTTTCCTATGAAGAAAGAATACAAAAAAGAGGGACCTTATTTTAGGTCCCTCCTTATCAAAACTGTTACTTTGCTGCTGGCAATTGTATTGGGTCAAACTTTTCATACGACGTATATTTTGCGTTCGTAATAATGTGTGCTTTATCCTTGCCATTGCTACTCATAATCATGTCTATCTTTGCTGATTCATATTTAAAATCTTTTGTAATGATATATTCTGCATCCACTTCTTCTATCTTCGCATTTTGTGCTTGTAACATTTTCTTCTGCGTTTCATCCATGCTAGTTAACATACTTTCTGTTTCTTGCCCTTTTAATGTAAATTTCAGTTTATATTTATCTCTGCTTTTCTCCAGCTTCATTTTATCTAAAACTACTTCCGGTACTTCTAATTTATCTATAATATCTTGAGTCGCTTTCATTCCACCAGCGTTTAATTGCTCCTCTGGTACGGTTACAACTTCTCCTGTATTAGGGTTTTTTACCTCACCAGCAACTTTACCATCCACAGTATACACTACAACATCTGTACCGGAAATATTCATTTCAGAACGAGAATTCTTTGTCTTTGGCTCTAATTGCATCTTAGCCTTTAATATATCCATCTCTGTTCCCTCAGCTTTTACCCCTACACCATATGTCATCGTTACATGTTCTTCATTTTTAAAAGCTTCATTCGTTTTCTTGAAAACATCTTTCGCCGTTAATTCCTTTTCTTTTTGAACGGATTCTTTTTTCGGCTCATCCGTCTTTGCTGTTTTCTCATTACTACACCCTACCCCTAGACTGATTGCAAGTACTAAACTTGAAACAAAAATAATTTTTTTCATACTGTTGCCCCCTTTCCCAAAATAATATCACCTCTTTTCCTATGAAATCTATATAATTTTTAATCTATACTCACTATATAGCGACATGTTTAATAAAGATCTTAAATATGATGTAAATAAAGACAACTCATTTCAGGAGGACATTATGAAGGCGATCATTTGCACACAGTATGGACCACCTAACGTTCTTCAGCTTCAAAATATAGAGAAACCTATACCTAAAAAGAACGAAGTATTAGTTAAAATTCACGCAACAAGTGTATCGACTGGAGATTGTAGAATACGCGGATTTAATAGCCCTCTATTATTTTGGATTCCTATGCGACTTATATTAGGACTTAGAAAACCGAGAAACCCTATACTTGGCGTAGAATTAGCAGGAGAGATAGAGGAGATCGGGACAGATGTAACTCAATTTAAAAAAGGAGATCAAATTTTTGCATTAACAGAACTAAATCTTGGTGGTTATGCCGAATACACATGCGTGCATGAAAGTGGATTAATAACATTAAAACCTACCAATGTAACGTATGAAGAAGCGGCAGTTATTCCTTTTGGTGGAACTTCAGCGTTGCATTTTCTGAGAAAAGGCCGAATAAAAAAGGGGCAACAAGTTCTCATATATGGTGCCTCTGGATCAGTAGGAACAGCTGCCATACAACTCGCTAAATATTTTGGTGCGATCGTTACAGCTGTTTGTAGTAATTCAAATTTTGAACTAGTGCAATCTTTAGGAGCGGATAAAGTGATTGATTATACGAAAGAAGATTTTACTAAGCGGCGCGAGCGTTACGATATTATATTTGATGCAGTTGGGAAGCATAAAAAATCCCTTTGTAAACAAGTATTAGCGCCTAATGGAAAATATGTATCTGTGAATGGAATGATGGCAAAAGTAAGTAAAGAGGATATGATTCTACTAAAAAGACTAACTGAAACAGAACATTTAAAACCTGTTATTGATAGAACTTACCGATTAGAAGAAATTGCTGAAGCTCATATGTATGTGGAAAAAGGGCATAAAAAAGGAAACATTTCGATTACCTTAAAATAAAATATATTCAGAAAACAATATTGACAATTCTTTTTGTAAGATTTACTATTAGTACCATACTAAAAAACTACATACACATACTCTTATCAAGAGTGGCGGAGGGACTGGCCCGATGATGCCCGGCAACCGAGCTTATGACGTATAAGCTAAGGTGCTAATTCCTGCAAAACGAGTTTTCGTTTTGGAAGATAAGAGAGGAACCTATTTCGTCTATTCGGCACCTCTCTTATTTTGAGAGGTGCTTTTTATTTTGGAACGTATATGAAGGGGGAATCATAGATGAAGAAAGTATTATTAAGCATTGTAAGCGGAGCGGTACTATTATTAGGCGCATGTAGCGCAGGTTCAGATAAACAAGTAAAAGCGTTAGATGAGAAAAAGATTACTGTCGGTGTAACAGGCGGGCCGCATGAGCAGATTTTTGAAAAGGTAAAAGAAGTGGCAGCGAAAGATGGTCTCGAAATTGATATAAAAGTATTTAATGATTATGTAGCACCAAACGTATCCCTCGATGAAAAAAGCCTTGATGTAAATAGCTATCAAACGAAATCATATTTAGACGTATTTAAAGCTGAACGTAATATGAAATTAACCGAAGTATTTTCAACAGTAACATTCCCTATGGGCGTCTATTCTAAAGACATAAAAGATGTAAAAGAATTAAAAGAGGGCGACGCAATCGCTGTCCCAAATGACCCAACGAATGAACTTCGTGCTTTAAAGTTATTTGAAAAAGCAGGGGTTTTAAAAGTGGATCCAAAAGCGACAGAAAAAGCGACTGCGAAAGATGTAATTGAAAATCCAAAAAAATTAAAGATTGTTGAGTTAGAGGCATCTCAATTACCAACACAACTAAGTGAAGTAAAAGCAGCTGCAATTAATACAAACTTTGCATTAGGTGCAAAATTAAGCCCTGCGAAAGATTCCATTTTCCGTGAAGGCAAAGATTCGCCTTATGTGAACTGGGTAGTTGTTCGTACTGAAAATAAAGATGATGTTGTTGTAAATAAATTAAAGAAAGCTTATCAATCTAAAGAAGTAAAAGAATTTATCGAGAAAAAATTTGATGGTTCTGTTTTACCGTCTTGGTAGGAGCTGACGATAATGATTGAATTAAAAAATGTATCCAAAGTATTTACAACAAAAAAGGGGAATGTGGAAGCTCTTAAGTCCACTTCCCTCCAAGTAAAAAAGGGCGAAGTATTTGGAATCATTGGATATAGTGGCGCTGGCAAAAGTACATTAATTCGCTGTGTAAATTTATTAGAAAAACCAACGACAGGAAATATTATTGTAAACGAGCAAGATTTAACAACACTGTCTACAAAAGAACTAGCAAAAGCGAGACAAAAAATCGGGATGATTTTTCAAGGATTCAATTTGCTCAAAACTGTTACCGTTTATGAAAATATCGCATTACCGTTACGCCTTGCTGGCGTTCCAAAATTAGAAATTGAAAAAAGGGTAGAAAAGTATTTACGTATTGTCGATCTTTTTAATCGAAAAGATGCCTATCCGAGTGAACTTTCTGGTGGCCAGAAACAACGTGTTGCCATTGCACGTGCACTATCACATGAACCGGAAGTGTTATTAAGCGACGAAGCAACGAGTGCTTTAGATCCAGAAACAACTGATTCTATTCTTGACCTATTATTAAAGATTAATGAGGAAATCGGGATTACAATTTTATTAATTACACATGAAATGAATGTCATCCAACGTATATGCGACCGAGTTGCTGTTATGGAACATGGAGCAGTAATTGAAAGCGGGACTGTGAAGGAGATCTTCACAAACCCACAACATGTAACAACGAAGAAATTTGTAAATAGTGCATTTGCAGCAAAAATCCCAGCTGAAGTACAAAAAGAACTACAAAGAACCGGAGAAATCGTAACACTTTCATTTATAGGAAATTCTTCTGGTGAACCAGCGTTAGCTATCGCTACAAAACGTTTCCAAGTGTATCCAAATATTTTATCCGGTAATATTACACAGTTAAAACATGAGGCATACGG
Source organism: Bacillus sp. BR3(2024) (assembly GCF_039134555.1). Classification (NCBI taxonomy): domain Bacteria; kingdom Bacillati; phylum Bacillota; class Bacilli; order Caryophanales; family Bacillaceae; genus Bacillus; species Bacillus sp. BR3(2024). The sequence goes on along the minus strand of NZ_CP152433.1, from coordinate 173,711 downwards.
GAAACTTGTCATTCATATGCAAGGGGAACAAAATGAAATCAACCACGCTTTATCATTTTTACAAGAGCAAGGAATCATCGTAGAAGGGGGTAGAACAGATTATGGGAAACAAGTCCTTTTTGGATGAATGGGGTAAAGTCATATGGGAAGCAACCATTCAAACATTTCAAATGACATCTATTTCACTATTCATCTCTATCCTTATTGCACTACCACTTGGTGTTACACTTGTTTTAACGAGACCTGGTGGGCAGCACGAAAATAAAATCATTTACCCAATTCTTAATACAATTATTAATATCATTCGCTCTCTTCCATTTATCATTCTATTATTCTTCATTTTACCTTTTACAAAGTTTCTAATGGGTACCTCCATTGGTGTACAAGGCGTAATCGTACCGCTTGTCGTATTCACGGCCCCTTATATTGCACGATTAATGGAAACTGCTTTATTAGAAGTAGATCGCGGCGTTATTGAAGCCTATCAAGCGATGGGCGTTTCTACTATAAAAATTATTTGGCACGTTATGGTGAAAGAAGCTCGTCCCTCCCTTGTACTTGGATTAACAATTGCAACGATTGGCTTAATCGGCGCAACAGCAATGGCTGGTCTTGTAGGCGCTGGTGGGCTAGGAGATTTAGCATACCGCTTCGGACATTTACGCTATGAACCTGAAGTAATGTATGCAACTGTCTTTATTTTAATTATCCTCGTTCAAGGATTACAGTCTTTAGGGAATGGTATTGCACGAAGGTTGAAGAAAGATTAAAAAAGAAGGTATCTCACTAAGGTGAGATACCTTCTTTTTTATCTTTTAAATCCACCTTCTGAATGAATAACTTGCCCAGTAATCCACTCAGCTTCTTCACTTACTAAAAATTTAATGAGTCTAGCTGCATCCTTTGGCTCACCAATTCTGCCAAAAGGAAACATCGGCTTTAACCCTTGTTTTATCTCTTCAGTCATCCATCCTGTATCAGTTGGTCCTGGATTAATTGCATTCACTGTTATTCCTAAATGAGCTACCTCTGCTGACAACGTACTAGTAAGAGCATCAATAGCTCCCTTCGTTGTTGCATACGCTAGTTCTCCTACCATAGGACTTTGAAATTGCCCCGAAGTCATATTCACAATTCTACCACCAGATTTTTTATCAAATCCTCGGGCAAATTGACTACTGAGCAATGTAGTCGCACGAATATTCACCATATAATGCTTATCTAATTCTTCAGCAGTCAACGTAGAGAAATCATTATTCGTAGAATATGCTGCATTATTAATTAATATATGAGGGTACCCTAATTGTTCAGTAACTTTATTTATAAGCTCTTTCGGTGCATCATTCTGAGTTAAATCTAACTCCATACTTGAGACTTTAACACCGTTTTTTAGTAACTCTTCTTTTAATTGTATTTGTTCATTTTTATCAACGCCCCAAGGCATCTCTTTATCGTAAGCTGTCCAATACGTAAAAAATATATCGTATCCTGATTCAGCTAATTCTTTACAAACCGCTGCGCCTATACCATCTAGACGACTTACCCCTGTAATAACTGCTACTTTATTTTTTAATTGGTTCATCATATACTCCTCCAAGTTTAAAGGACGCATATTTTATATAAGAGATATAAACTTTCCCACAAAAAAGACAGATACATAAAATAGGCCCCTATCCTTATAAAAGGGATGTACAATCCAAATATGCATTCCTTGAATGATTTACAGATGACTAAATAAACCCTCGCTTATGAGAGCAAAATTCATCTATCTAGTTTCTAATCATTACAAGTTCATCCACATATTGAGTCTTTGTCTCCTTTACATATATCTCCAAATTTTATTTTAGCACTAAAGATTTAATATTTCAAAAAATAAAAGAACCACTCCTATTTATAAAGTATCGTGTACTATAAACCATAGTGAATAACTAATTTAAATTTAAGTGTATACATTTATCATTACCTATTCGTTGTATAAGTGTAGGGAGGAAAAGTGATGGGAAAAGAAAATATATTTACCTCCTATCTTATCAATCTAGGGGAGGAAGTGTTCAAACTACTACTAGCGAAAGGGGCTATAAAAGAAGATGCAGAAGACATCATCCAAAATACCTTCTATAAAGTATACACATTGCTAGATAATCTAACCGAGAGTAACATACGTCCATGGTTTTTCAGAGTCGCATTAAATGAATACATTGATTTAAAACGCAAAAAAGAACAGCAAAACATCTACTTAACTGAAGAAATCTATTCAAAACTTCAATATACAGACCGAGAATTGGATACAGTTTTAAATAAAGATGAGATTTTCTATTTATTAAAAGATATAAAATTAGAATATAAAGAAGCCTTCTTTTTAAAATATTATTACAATTTTACATACGAAGAAATCGCTCTAATACTAGATATTCAAGTAAACAGCGTCAAACAAAAATTACATCGTGCACGTAAGACAATTCATTCTAAAGTAGGAGGAAAAAATTAATGGATACTTCTTTAAAAGATGCTTTAAAAAAGGCTAAAAGGAAACAGTTGCTTAAAATCATCATTACCTCTATTATCGTTGTCATGATGCTTATCCCTATCATTTATAAAGTTGGCAATTACTTCGCAGCGAAAAGCTCTACGAAACTTCACGAACATCTCTTTTTACATAACGCAATTGCAGAACCGAATGTACAAATTGATTCTCAAGTAACAAGTAATTCATCTATGTTTGGCGGCAATATTATATCAAACCGTTCCAAAAACATTAACGGTTATGTAGTCCCATGGAACACATTAACAAGTTCTTATGGTTGGTTCCTGACTCATATTGACTTCAATGAGTTAACACCTGGCTTTTATTGGTCAGATACAAATTTCTATGAGTATGATAAACAAACAAAGAATAAATTTGCGACATTTTATAATCCGGCTATTAAAGATTATCACGATGGTGTGCAAAATGAATTAGGTGAAGTTTCACAAATGAACAACTATGTTGCCGAAGTTGCCATCTCTTTCAATCAACCCTATACATTAAAAGAGGTTCAAACAAAAATACCAGATAACTTAAATATCGTATGGCTATATATGACCTCACCAATCAGAGATGAAAGTAAAGGACCTGCTGGTATGCCTGTTTACGGATTCAATCCAGACAAGTCCCCTAAAGAAGCGTACAAAGAGTTCATTGATTCACTTAATCAATACGATGACGATGGACATGACGAAGATATACAGAAGTTTTTAAAAGCAAACAAAAACAAACCATTTGATCAAGTGAAAATTTTAGGTGTTATGCTAACAGGAAAAACGGAAAACTTTAAAGCATTAGAAAACCAAGATTTTATTCGCGGTGCTTCTGTAGGGGTGACTGCGCAAGTTGTTCCTTATATAAAGCCAGAGAAATAATACGTAATGCCCAGATACACTAAAAAAACTACATGAATCTGTTTACTATGGGAGCTCTCTACTAAAATAGATAGCTCCCATACTACATTTATTCTTCACCTTCCAAAAATAAATTTCAAAATGCTTTATGTACAATTTTACAAATAAAAAATCATAAACTTGTTCACATTATATCCATTGTGAATTTGTTCACAATATATATATAATAAACATGTAAATACAATATTGGAGGGATTTCAATGGTTATCAATTTTTTAAGAACTGATAAACGTGCTACTTTCATATTATTACTTTTACGGCTTTACATAGGGTATACATGGTTCGCTGCTGGGATAGGCAAAGTCTTCGGACAATCTTTTGACGCAAGTGGCTTTCTAAAGGGTGCTATTGCTCAAGCATCAGGTGACCACCCTGCAGTACAAAGTTGGTGGGCAGATTTTCTTCAACATTTTGTCCTTCCAAACGCAGACCTATTTAGCTTTTTAGTTCAATGGGGAGAAATTTTAGTAGGTCTAGGTTTAATTTTAGGCGGATTAACAAAAACAGCTGCATTTTTCGGAATCATAATGAATCTTTCATTTTTATTAAGTGGAACCGTTAGTGTAAACCCAAACCTGCTTATTTTGACTATGTTCATTTTAGTTGCAGGGCAGAACGCTGGACGTATTGGATTAGATGGCTATGTTTTCCCTAAACTTTTCCGTAAAAACAACCACGGAACATATAAATTAAGTAAAACTGCATAGTAACAGTTTACTTTTAAAATATAAATAAGAAAAAGAGCCTGAATATAGGCTCTTTTTCTTATTTCTCCTAATTTAAACTTTTAACGAGCCACGGAAACCTCTGGCAGCATAGTAAGAGTCTGCTCCATTATGGTACACGAAAACATGTCCAAAGCGATAATCGCAAAATAAAGCACCACCGAGTTCTCGAATATCTGAAGGTGTTTGTACCCAACTTGATGATTTCATGTCAAAATCGCCAAGTTGTTGCAATTCCCGATACTGTTCTTCCGTTAATAATTCAATGCCCATAGCATTGGCAACATCAATAACGTTATTTTCTGGTTTATGTTTTTTTCTTGATTCTAACGCTTCAAGATCATAACAAAGACTTCTGCGGCCTTTAGGACTCTCCTTTGAACAATCATAGAAAGTATATTCGTCCTTTTCTTCATCATAACCAACAACATCCGGTTCACCACCAGTTATTTCCATTTCGTTAAGTGACCACATTTTTTCATTATTAGTAGTCAGCTTCGCTTCAACTTTAGCCCATTCAAGACCTTCATGGCGGTTCATGTTTTTCTCAAAACGAGCTTGCAATACTTTCAATAACTCTTCACGTTTTTCTACTAGTAAGTCATTTTTATTTCCTGTCATATTAGTCCTCCCTGATGTATGTACTGATAGTAGTTTAAGTATATATTTTATAATAAATCATCTCAATATGAAGACCGTTTCAACCTTATGTCTTGTACAAACATCCCTTACAAAGCCCTAAAACCCTCCATACTCTCTCCAAGAATATAGTGTGAAAACCACATCAAGTTCTGCTTCATAATAGCCACATGAACTCCTGGTTGGTCAGAACTATATGCCATTCCTTTAAATATAATTAATTCTGTATCAACTTCCATATCCATTAATCCTTGATATAGATCATATGCATTTGTAATTGGAATTCTTGCATCCTTTTCCCCATGTTGAATTAAGGTAGGCGTACAAGCTGATTTAATATACGTCATAGGTGATGTCTTCGTATATATCTCTGGATCATTCCATGGAGTATTTCCTAAATACATTCTAATAAAGTAAGGTATATCTGTATTTACATAATGGGTACTCCAGTTAGTTATTCCACCGCCAACTGAAATAGCTTTAAACCGACTACTAAACGTAGAACAGAAAGCTGATACATATCCACCGTTGCTCCATCCCATAACTCCTACTCTATCCTTGTCTACCATCCCTTTTTCTACTAGTTCATCCACTCCAGATATAACATCATCGTAGTCAGCAATCCCCTGTTTTCTATAGTTAGCTTTTAAAAATTCATTACCATAACCTGAACTTCCTCTGTAATTTGGTTCTAAAACGATAAAGCCTTTTTCAACAAACTGTTCAATCGGATATTTCTCATTGAAGCAGTCTGAAAATATCGGAAAAGATGCCCAAGCCGGACCGCCGTGAATTACTACTAATAAAGGATATTTTTTATTAGTGTCCAACTCTACTGGCGTTGATAAAACACCTTCTATTTCAAGACCATCGCTACTTTTCCATGAGATGATTTCCCTGTTACTTCTAAGTTTCCCTTTGAAAAAGCTATTTTCATCCGTTATTTTTTTATCGTCTAAATAGATTTCAAAGGTTTCATTTGTTATAGCCTTATTGTAGGATATATGTTTGCCATCCTTTGTTATAGAAGCATCCATTATAAAGCCATCTACTTTTTCGCTTAATATTTCCACAGTGCCATCTTCGGCTAGCAATCCAATAAGATAATTCGTTTTATTCTGCCACCTAATTAAAACCCCTTTAGCTGTCCACTGTAATGGCATAACCGTACTATCAAAATCTGTTAAAGGTTGAATTAGCTCTCCGGTATTTATATCATATATCTCTAACGTACTATCTTGTATATGGTTTCTATAGTAACCCTTCTCTCTTATGCTTGCTGTGTAACATATTTCACTGCCGTCAGGAGAAAAGCAAACACTCCCTCCCAACAACTTATCCACATTCAGCTTTTGTAGCTCTCCAGCTTTAATATGGAGTATGTATAGATCTCCATTTATATAATCTGCCATATTTGAGCTTGGTGTCGCCATAAATACAACCTTTTTACCATCATTTGAAATATCAAATTCATGGATATGAAAATCCTTACCATCCGTTAATTGATAAACAACTCTGTTCTCGTGTTCATCTGTATCACTTTGTATCACCTTCTCTATTTCAATGTAATATAAACAATTATTCTGGTGTTCCTTACCTATATGTTGAAAATCTCCATATAGATCCTTACGTTTCTTTATCTCCTCACATTCTTTTGACTGCGTAACATAATAAAGAGCCTTGCCAGTAGGACCCCATTTGAATGTACTGACTCCTTCTTTCTCATCGGTAATTTGAAACTCTCTATAACCATCTAGTGACTTAACAAATATCTGATTTTTCCCATCGCCAACTGGACTAAGATATGCGATACACCTAGCATCTGGAGACCATAATGGGTGTGTACTATCTATATCACCATTTGATAATGGGTAACTCTGCTTCTTATCTTTTTCATATATCCATACATGATTCCTATATGTATTGTCTTTCCAATCAGCCGTCTTCTTAACAAATGCTACGTTTTTACCATCATCACTTATGTTTGTACTTGATACGGTTGGTAATGAAATAATCTCTTCTATACTTAAATATGTTTTTTCATTCACTTTCATCAATATACCCCCTTGAAATGTCCATAAATCTCTCGTCTCTTTTTATCGTAATAAAGGAAATTGTTCACGAATACTTAAAATGATAACGGAAAATTCAGATAAATAAAAGTGAAGTCGATAAAGTAAAACTTTAATTTATGGAGTTCTATCCACTTACCAATTCTAGATGTTCTTTTCCGACACAAAAACACCCCTTTTAGATACAAATTTGTAAATTTATTTTAAAGCTATAACTATATGTTGGTTTAGAATAAAATTTGATAAAAATGAAGTCACAAATCTTTATTTAACAACAAAAAAATTCATTTTGAAAAAACGATTGATCAAAATAGAATCACTCTTTTTAACTAAGTATGAGATTTTTATAAAAAAATTTTAATCAAAACTCACTTAGAATCTTTACTTGAAGGAATAAAGCTTCGCATCTTTTTTGTGAACATCGTTAAACTAAGATAAATTTTGACCGCATCTGTAATTAATTGTAAAATATTATACGTAGAAAGGTATTATAAAATAAATATAGAAGGGGTATGTTTTTTAGTTTTAAAGGGGCTAAAGCACATCTATTTTATGTTTTTAAAGGGAGAATTGAAAAATCATATGAAGAATTTCAAAAAGAGTACAGGTAAAATTTTACTAGCATCTGGATTAGTAGTTTCTATGTCAGCTTGTAGTGTAACAAATTTATTTGGAGAAAAAGAAAAAACAAATGCTGAATCTGGTAAACAAGAAAGTAAAGAAACTAAGACAGAAGGTAAATCATCTGAAACAAAGGAAAAATCAACTAACTCAAAAGAAGAAAGTAAAGATGTTAAGATGATTATGGTTTTACCTGAGGATTACCCACAACTTATGGTAGACATTGAAGAAGACTTATTAAGACGTCTAGATTACTATGATGCTTCTGTGAGAGATAATAAAAAGGGAAGTAAGTCAAATGAAGAGGTACGAGATAGTATTAAAGACTTAGATAAAGTATTTAATAAAATAGAGCGTATAGATGCACCAGGAAAATACAAGGAAGATCATAAGGAAATTGTAAAAGCTGTTCAAAAGTTAAAAGAATCTTTCAAAGAAGTATCCAAGTTATTTGATTACTCTAAAACACTTAAAGATACGGATGATGCAATCATAGATAAAGCAAACAATAAATTAGATGAAGCAAAACGCATTTGGAAACCTGTATTTAATAAGTTAAAAGCGGAAGCTAAGGGTGGTTCAACAACTACTTCTACAACAAGTGGTACTAGTTCTTCTAACTCACCGAGTTTATCTAGTGGTAATACAGTTAAAACATACAGTACCCAAGATAAAACTGGTATATTCAAAGGAAAAATTGATACACCAGACGAGGATTCCGCTAAGTTTAAGAATGTACAGAACAACTATAAAGACGGTACAGAGCTTGTAGGTAATTGGGGTATTGATTACGGAGACGGAGTCAAAACTACGTTAGTCCTAAAAGCAGATAAGACATTTGAAACATATGCAAATGGTTCTTATCCAAATAAAGATAATTACTTAACAGGAACATACCAAGCAGACGTTTCTTCCCATCAGTTAACGCTAATGGTGGAAAAAGGAACTCAAAATGGTCAAGAAGTGAAATTGGAAAGACCTATTTATTCATCATATGAGGTTAAAAATTTAGATGGTAAAGCGTTACAGATTTTCCACATAGACGAACAAGTAACAATTTGTTATGTAAAACAATAAATAACTAAAAAAACTCTGTAAAATGATTTTTACAGAGTTTTTTCTTAGTTTTAATTTATTTCAAACGTATAACTATACTTATTAACCTACCAATCTCCTACTCAACAGTAACAGACTTAGCTAAGTTACGTGGCTTATCAACGTCACACTCGCGGTGAAGTGCTGCGTAGTATGAGATAAGTTGTAATGGAATAACTGCTACTAGCGGTGCTAGCGCTTCGTGTACAGCTGGTAATACGAAGCTGTCACCTTCCATTTCTAAGCCTTTCATTGAGATGATACATGGGTTAGCCCCGCGTGCTACTACTTCTTTCACGTTACCACGAATTCCAAGGTTTACGTGCTCTTGTGTAGCAAGTGCGATAACTGGTGTACCATTTTCAATTAAAGCGATTGTACCGTGTTTTAACTCTCCTCCAGCGAATCCTTCTGCTTGGATGTAAGAGATTTCTTTTAGTTTTAACGCACCTTCTAATCCTACGTAGAAGTCTACGCTACGGCCGATGAAGAAACAGTTACGCGTTGTTGCTAAAAATTGTTTTGCTAATGCGTCCATTTCTTCTTTTTGATCACAAAGTTCTATCATTGCATTTGCTACAAGTCCTAGTTCGTGTGTTAAATCGAAATCAAGAACTTCACCTTTTGCTTTAGCAATATCAGCCGCTAAAATTGAAAGTACTGCAAGCTGTGCTGTGTAAGCTTTCGTTGATGCAACTGCAATTTCTGGTCCAGCGTATAACGGAAGTGTATAATCAGCTTCACGAGAAAGCGTAGAACCAGGCACGTTTGTAATTGTTAATGCTTTATGGCCCATTTCATTTGTTTGCACAAGTACTGCACGGCTATCAGCTGTTTCACCACTTTGTGAAATGTAAATGAAGAATGGTCTTTCTGTTAATAATGGCATGTTGTAAGAGAATTCACTTGCCACGTGTACTTCAACTGGCATTTTTGCAAACTTCTCGATAAATTGTTTTCCAACAAGACCTGCATGATAACTCGTTCCACATGCAATGATGTAAATACGATCGCTATCTAAGATCGCATTGCGGATGTCTTGATTTAATTCAATTTCGCCATTTTCATCTTGATACTTTTGAATTATATTACGGATTACAAGTGGTTGCTCATCGATTTCTTTAAGCATGAAATGAGGATATGTTCCCTTTTCAATATCACTTGCGTCTAATTCCGCTGTAAACGGTGCACGTTCAATCGTTTCACCTTGTAAGTTTTTAATTGTAATACTTTCTTTCGTTACGATTACGATTTCTTTATCCATTAACTCAATAAATTGATCTGTAACTTGTAACATCGCCATAGCGTCGCTTGCCACAACATTAAAGTTGTCACCAACACCTACTAATAGCGGGCTTTTGTTTTTAGCAACATAAATCATGTTTGGATTTTCAGCATCAAGTAATCCGATTGCATAAGAGCCATGTAAAAGAGATAGCGTATTACGGAACGCTTCTTCTACACTTAATCCTGTGCTCACTTGTTGTTCCATAAGCTGTACGATAACCTCTGTATCTGTTTCACTTACGAACGTTACATCTTGTAAATATTCCTTTTTCACTAATTCATAGTTTTCAATTACACCGTTATGAACTAATGTAAAGCGTTTTGATGTACTTTGATGCGGATGCGCGTTTACTTTACTTGGAACACCGTGTGTAGCCCAGCGTGTGTGTCCGATACCCACGCTTGCTGCTACGTTCTCATCTACGATTTCACGAAGTTTTGCGATACGGCCTTTTTCTTTGTATACAACAACACCGTTCTCTGCTTGTACTGCAATACCTGCTGAATCATATCCACGATATTCTAGCTTTTCTAAACCTTTTAATAAAATTTCCTTTGCATCTTGCTCTCCAATAAATCCTACGATTCCACACATGTTTAGTCGCCGTTACAAATGCTTACACTGCTCTGCGAACATGTAACGACATAGTCCGATACCATTTTTATTTATACTAAAAAACGGATTACATATTGCTAGCCCTGTAAGCTTGTAACGGCTTTCACCTTCCTCTCGATTGGGTTTAAGTCCGTATATACTTATACAGCTAGTTTTCATCCGTTCCTCTTCTCTCATCACACTTTCACCTTTGTCCACTAAGTCACCTTAATGATTTAAGTAAAAGCTTGCGGTTGTGATGAACAACCGGGAGTCATCCGCCGAAATCTCGATAAACCCCACCTCGTCAACTACACTATTTGTAGTTCTGGCGCTTTTATAATTTACAATATTTCCTTTGAGAAAAAGAACAAGACCATCTTATAACAAACATGGATAAACCGTCAATGAAATTTTTTTCATCGTCTATAAAACATATGAAAAAGGAGCACTTTTTGTGCTCCTTTTTCATATAAATTCAGCTAATTATTCAGCGCCAACTTCAGCTTTCACAACTTCTACAATGCGATGTACATATGCATCACAAACTTCTTGTGTTGGTGCTTCTGCCATTACACGAATAAGTGGCTCTGTTCCAGATGGACGAACAAGAATACGGCCATCACCGTTCATTTCTTCCTCTACAACACGAATAATTTCTTTAATTTTTTCATTTTCTAATGCTAATTTTTTATCTGTTACACGAACGTTTACTAACAATTGTGGGAATTTCGTCATTTCTCCTGCAAGCTCAGATAATGGCTTTTTCGTCATTTTCATGATGTTTACAAGTTGAAGTGCACTTAACATTCCATCACCAGTTGTAATGTAATCAAGTAAGATAATATGGCCTGATTGTTCTCCACCTAGGTTGTAACCTCCACGCTTCATTTCTTCCATTACGTAGCGGTCACCAACTGCTGTTTTATCACTTGTAATATTATTTGCTTCAAGTGCCTTGTAGAAACCTAAGTTACTCATAACAGTTGAAACAACTGTATTATGTTTTAATTGACCAGTTTCTTTCATATATTTCGCACAAATGAACATAATTTGATCACCGTCAACGATGTTTCCTTTTTCGTCTACAGCAATTAAACGGTCGCCATCGCCATCAAAAGCAAGTCCGATATCCGCACCTTTTTCTTTTACCAATTCAGCTAAGCCTTCTGGATGTGTAGATCCTACACCCTCATTAATATTCATACCGTTTGGAGAAGTTCCCATTGTTGAAATATCAGCTTCTAGGTCTGCAAATAAGTATGGAGCTAGAGAAGAAGTTGCACCATGTGCACAATCTAAAGCGATATGTAGGCCAGAGAAATCTTCTTCAACAGTTTGTTTAATGTACTGTAAATATTTTTGTCCACCTTCAAAGTAATCGCTCACTTGTCCAAGATTAGTACCTGTCGGACGTGGTAGTTCATCAACTTCTTTGTCTAATAAAGCTTCAATCTCAGCTTCTTGCTCATCTGTTAATTTAAAGCCGTCTGAACCAAAGAATTTAATACCGTTATCTTGTACTGGATTATGAGATGCAGAAATCATAACACCCGCTTGTGCATCTAGTGCTTTTGTTAAATAAGCAACGCCCGGTGTAGAAATAACGCCAAGGCGCATTACTTCTGCTCCAGTTGATAATAGACCTGCTACTAAAGCTCCTTCTAACATATGACCAGATACACGTGTATCACGACCGATAATTACTTTTGGACGATCTGTATCTTTTGTTAATACATAACCACCAAAACGTCCAATTTTGAAAGCTAATTCAGGTGTTAACTCCTTATTTGCAACTCCGCGTACTCCATCTGTACCAAAATATTTACCCATTATGATTCGCTCCTTTTTCTTGCTCTTTTTGATTATCTACTGTTGGTTCTTGACTCGTTTCTTTATCTTTATCTTGATTTTGATTTTGGTTTTGATTCTTTTCCTGTTCTTTTTCTGAATCAGGTTCAGGATTTTTTGGTTTCTCATTTTGATTTTCTTGATCCGTATTTGAATCCGGTTGTTGACCGTTACCCTGTACTTCTTTATCTGGTTTTTCTTTCTTCACAATAGTAACTTTAGCACTTTTTTGTTTTGGCTCTATTGAAATATTACCAGGACCGCTCACTTGAATGGAAATATCTTTCGTCCCTGAGGATACATTTTGCAGATTAATTACCGCTGTTATTTGAGCAGCTGTTATTTTATCTACTATACTTGCTTCTCCTGAAATATCAACACTTATCTTTCCATCTTGCGGCGAAAGTAGCTGAGCAGTAACATCTTTAGACAGTCCATTTTTCTGGATTGGGATACCATCAATCGTTTTTGTTTTCGTTTGTTTTGTTTTTTGCACTCCCACCGAAACCTTCACTTGATTCGGTTTTGCACTTGTTACACCCTTGGGTAATAAAACAGAGGCATCGAATGTTGTAGACTCTGTCAATTGACTAAGATCTACTTCGACCCCCTCTAGCGATTGTATATTATCCAAAATATCTTTTGGACCAGCTATCGTTACTTCTCTCGGTTCAACACTGATATTTGTAACCGCCAATCCTTCTGCTAAACTCCCCTTCTTCGTATACGTTACAGGAACAGTTTTTTCAGTATTATTGGCTGTAGTTTGCGTTGCCACATTCAACGTTACACTAATCTTAGATGGACTTGTTCTTACATTTAAACGTTTTCCTTCTTTATTGTATAATGTAACTTCGGGCGTTTTTGTAACAGTTTTATTAACACCTTTTAAATCAACATACGCTTTGGCAGAGGAAATGCTTTCAATTTCTTCTTTCGTCCCAACTACCTCAACAGTATCCGGTTTAAGGCTTGATTTTTCTAGAGTAGCCCCCGCTGGCATCTGATCCTCATTTGATAATTTCAGATCTACATGAACATATTTTCTCGCCTTTTCATGAAGAGTAACTTTAATTGTTGATGGCTGAACTGTTCCTTTCACATCATCTGGAAGCCCGTTCGTTTTTAAAGAAATCTCATAAGTTCCTTTTGGACTATCTCGCAAATCAACCGGTATGTCAAATTGTTTTTTTGCTTTTGCTGTAGCAACTGATGCTTTTGGGCCTTCTAATTTTACTTTAACGCCCTCTGCCGGAATACCACTTACAATATATTTCTCCTCATCATACTTAAGATTAATAGCATAATTAGTTAATGTTTCTTTCGTATCATTTGCAAAAGGTAATATACCTGATGTCGTATTTTTTTCAGTTAACGTCGCTGACATAAAAAGCATACACGCCAATAGTAATGAGATCCCTTTTAAAAACCAATGATTCTCCATTAACTTATCCATGACGCTTTCTCCTCCAATTCCATAAAGACGAAGAAGTCGTTTTTTCGTTTCCACTAAATTCAGCTAATAACATATCTTTCAGCTGTTCTGTCTTCAAATCACGATGCAACTTACCATTTTTCGTTAAAGAAATTTGACCAGTTTCTTCAGACACAACTACTGTAATACTATCAGTAACTTCACTAACTCCCATTGCAGCACGATGTCTAGTTCCTAATTCTTTAGAAATAAACGGACTTTCTGATAATGGAAGATAGCATGCTGCTGCTTTAATTGTACTTCCTTGCATAATTACCGCTCCGTCATGAAGAGGTGTATTTGGAATAAAAATATTAATAAGTAATTCCGATGATACGTTTGCATTAAGCGGAATACCCGTTTCCACATAATCACCCATACCGGTCTCTTTTGACAAAGTAATTAATGCACCAATTCTACGTTTCCCCATATATTCGGTTGCTTTTGCTATTGCTGTTGCAACCATTTCAGGTTCATCATCCTCATGCGTTCCAACACGCGAAAATAAACTCCCGCGCCCTAGCTGCTCAAGTGCTCTTCGCAATTCTGGCTGAAAGATAATAATAACGGCTAAAAATCCCCACGTTAATACTTGTTCAGTTAGCCAAGATAGCGTACGCAATTCAAGGAAAATACTGATCATCTTAACGACGATAATAACTGTAATCCCTTTTAAAAGTTGAACAGCTTTCGTCCCTCGGATTATAAGAATTAGCTTATATATAATAAACCATACAATGGCAATATCTAATGCCGTACTAAGATATTTCAAAATGGTCGTATCTTCAAAAGGCATGCTATCCCTTCCTCCTACTTACGAGCAATTCTATCCATATATTGAAATATTGTTTTATGCTCTATCTGTATGTATTTCCAACAACTAGTTAATTATACCATACATGAAACAAACGACAATTACAAACAACCCCCTTTAGCTCAAATTGGTAAGATGTCAAACATTTTTATTGTACAGTATAATATAAATCATTATTATACGCTTATTTTCAAATAAAAAAAGCAACTTCTCAGTTGCTTTTCTTACATTTATTTTAGTTTTTCACCGAATAAAGAACCCATTAAAGCAACTGCTGTTGTTGCCGTTCTATTTCTCTCATCTAAAATCGTATTTACCTCAACAAATTCAGCAGATGTGATAATATCAGCTTCTGCTAACATTTCCATCGCCAAATGACTTTCACGATAAGATAGACCGCCAATTACAGGCGTTCCAACACCTGGTGCATCATGAGGATCAAGACCATCTAAATCTAATGATAAGTGTACACCATCGGTATGAGATAAATATGCGATTGTTTCTTCCATCACAGCCGTCATCCCCATACGATCAATTTCATGCATTGAGAACACTTTAATACCTTCATTGCGAATGAAATCTTTTTCTCCTTCATCCAATGCACGCGCACCGATAATTACGACATTCTCTTTTTTCACCTTTGGATATGCTCCGTATAAATCTACAAGTGAAGAATGTCCATAACCTAAACTTGCTGCAAGTGACATACCATGAATATTTCCAGATGGTGAAGTTTCCTCTGTATTTAAATCACCGTGTGCATCATACCAAATAACGCCTAAGTTTTTATAATGTTTTGCTACACCAGCTAATGTACCGATAGCAATACTATGGTCACCACCTAATACAAGTGGAAAACGACCTTCTTCTATAATATGATCCACCTTACTTGCTAATTCATTACATACAGTTGCAACTTGTGTAAGGTTTCTTAATTTTGTATTTTCATCTATCTCTTTTTCTCTCTCTATACATATATCTCCCATATCTTTAACGTCATATCCAATTTCTTCAATTCTTTCAATTACCCCTGCATAACGGATCGCGCTCGGTCCCATATCAACTCCACGACGCATCTGTCCTAAATCCATTGGAACTCCAATAACTGAGATTTCTTTTTTCATAGATAGTATCCCCCTTTTATGCCTTCACTAAATATTTTAAATCTTTTATATAGTCTGACTCAACTCGACATTTTTCTGTATGGATATACAATTTATTCACTTATATTCACGTTGAAAACCAAATTTTAAGACTATTCTATGTATAAAGTTAACTTAATGAAACAATCGTAATCACTATTATTAAATAATAATAATAAAACACTCCTATATTTAGAAGTGTTTTTCTGATGCTATTTTCCATACTGTTGCAATATTCTTCGTTGTCATTTCAATATTTTCTTCTGCTACTTTATATGCTTCTTCTAGTGTCATCGGTCTCGTTGTAATACTAAATACCGCATCTATTCCTTTCTCGTACACAGCTGAATAATCAGATGATACAGACCCTCCAATAGCAATTACAGGCACAGAAAAACGTTTTGCACGCCCCGCAACACCCACAGGAGCCTTTCCATATGCAGTTTGTTTATCTATTCTACCTTCACCAGTTATAATAAGATGTGCATCTTCTATATGTTTATCGAAATTTGTATAATCTAATACAATTTCAATGCCCCTACGCAAGTCTCCCTTTAACACTGAAATAACAGCCGCTCCCATTCCTCCCGCTGCCCCTGCACCAGGTATTTCAGATACATCAAAAGATACATATCGTTTAAGCATATTCGCATAATGTTGTAAATTCTCATCTAGCTCTTTCATCATCTCTATATTTGCACCCTTTTGTCTCCCAAATACGAAAGATGCTCCCTGCATTCCGACTAATGGATTATCCACATCACATGCCGCTTCTATCTTTACCCCCTTTAAGCGTGGGTCCATTCGTGAAAAATCAATAGTAACAATCGAGTGTAATGTGCCTCCAGATGGATCTATTACTTCACCCTTTCCATTTATAAACCTTACTCCTAAAGCCGCTAACATACCTGCCCCGCCATCATTTGTAGCACTTCCTCCAAGTCCTAAAATTATGTACTCCACTCCTTGATCTAGTGCATGTAATATAAGTTCTCCTGTTCCTTTTGTCGTTGTAATAAGTGGGTTGCGCTTTTCAACTGGAACGTGCTGTAATCCTGATGCTGCTGCCATTTCAATAAACGCTGTCTTTTTATCTTTAGAAATGCCATAAAAAGCTTGTATACCTTCTCTAAGCGGTCCTGTCACACTAATTGATATAATTCTCCCCCCTGTAGCATCAACAAGTGATTCAACCGTCCCTTCTCCTCCATCTCCAATTGGTATTTTCACATACTCTGCATTAGGAAAAATTGCTCTAAAACCTCTTTCAATAGCTCCACATACTTCTATAGCTTTTAGGCTTTCTTTATATGAATCAGATGCAATAACAACTTTCACAATTATCTCCCCATCCCTTATTTTTACGTTTTCTTCATTTTAAACGACAAGTATAAAAGTTGTCTTTTTAAACACAAAAAAAGCTTACATCGTATGATATAAGCTTTTTTATTTAGATGGAGCCTAGCGGGATCGAACCGCTGACCTCCTGCGTGCAAGGCAGGCGCTCTCCCAGCTGAGCTAAGGCCCCTTATTAATTAAGCGGAAGACGGGATTCGAACCCGCGACCCCAACCTTGGCAAGGTTGTATTCTACCACTGAACTACTTCCGCAAAAATGATGAGCCATGAAGGACTCGAACCTTCGACCCTCTGATTAAAAGTCAGATGCTCTACCAACTGAGCTAATGGCTCGTAAATGGCTGGGCTAGCTGGATTCGAACCAGCGCATGACGGAGTCAAAGTCCGTTGCCTTACCGCTTGGCTATAGCCCATTAATATTTACTAGTATGGTTATCTTTTCAAAAAAATAAACCCTCTCAGGTTATTTTAAAGAAAATGGTGGAGGGGGGCAGATTCGAACTGCCGAACCCGAAGGAGCGGATTTACAGTCCGCCGCGTTTAGCCACTTCGCTACCCCTCCGACATTTTAAATATATATGGTGGAGGATGACGGGATCGAACCGCCGACCCCCTGCTTGTAAGGCAGGTGCTCTCCCAGCTGAGCTAATCCTCCAAAAGTGGTGACCCGTACGGGATTCGAACCCGTGTTACCGCCGTGAAAGGGCGGTGTCTTAACCACTTGACCAACGGGCCAAAAAAGTTTTAAACCTATTCCCAAGCTTCCAACCGGGCTTGAACCGGTGACCTCTTCCTTACCATGGAAGTGCTCTACCAGCTGAGCTATGGAAGCATAATGGCTCCGCAGGTAGGACTCGAACCTACGACCGATCGGTTAACAGCCGATAGCTCTACCACTGAGCTACTGCGGAATAATATTAGCCTGGCAACGTCCTACTCTCACAGGGACAAGGTCCCAACTACCATCGGCGCTAGAGAGCTTAACTTCCGTGTTCGGTATGGGAACGGGTGTGACCTCTCTGCCATCATTACCAGACTTTTATCATTATAAACATTTCTTTCGAAATGTCAAGAAGAAATTTTAATATATATTCCTTCAAAACTAGATAACATTTGCTACATATTATATGGTTAAGTCCTCGATCTATTAGTATTCGTCAGCTCCACATGTCACCATGCTTCCACCTCGAACCTATCAACCTGATCATCTTTCAGGGATCTTACTAGCTTACGCTATGGGAAATCTCATCTTGAGGGGGGCTTCATGCTTAGATGCTTTCAGCACTTATCCCTTCCGCACATAGCTACCCAGCTATGCCCTTGGCAGAACAACTGGTACACCAGCGGTGCGTCCATCCCGGTCCTCTCGTACTAAGGACAGCTCCTCTCAAATTTCCTACGCCCACGACGGATAGGGACCGAACTGTCTCACGACGTTCTGAACCCAGCTCGCGTACCGCTTTAATGGGCGAACAGCCCAACCCTTGGGACCGACTACAGCCCCAGGATGCGATGAGCCGACATCGAGGTGCCAAACCTCCCCGTCGATGTGGACTCTTGGGGGAGATAAGCCTGTTATCCCCGGGGTAGCTTTTATCCG
>NZ_CP152433.1:90000-150000 GCF_039134555.1 Bacillus sp. BR3(2024) | reverse complement strand
AAAAGAAATTAAGAATGCAACCTTCTTCCTTTCTGCTGCATGGGCCGAAAGACACCCCGATATTGTAGAGCGAATCATGAAAGATGGACACGAAATCGGTAGTATGGGGTACAATTACACATCCTATACTTCTCTAGAGACAAATGAAATAAGACGAGACCTTTTACGAGCACAAGATGTTTTTACGAAACTTGGTGTAAAACAAGTCAAGCTGTTACGTCCACCTAGTGGCGAATTTAACAAAGCAACCCTTAAAATCGCAGAATCACTTGGATACACCGTCGTGCATTGGAGTAATAATTCAAACGATTGGAAAAACCCAGGTGTAAATAACATCGTTTCCACTGTCTCTAATAATTTGAAAGGTGGAGATATCGTGTTATTACACGCATCCGATTCTGCTCTTCAAACAAATAGAGCTTTACCGCTGCTCCTGCAAAAAATAAAAAGTGATGGATATGAGCAAATATCCGTTTCACAACTTATTTCCAACACAAGTACGAAAAGTGAAGATGTGAAGTAGCTTCTTCCCTACTACTCTTCACGCATAAAAAGCTCTACTACCTTTCAAGAAGGTAGTAGAGCTTTTTTAATCATACCATTTACAACATTATAACTGATGTTGTATAAAACCTCTCTATTAAGCTGATTTACTTGTTTTTCCGATTAAACGATGTAATACAAGTAATTGATATGCATTACATAACAATAGCGGTATAACCATTAAATATAACCAATCTGTATCATTAATCCGAAGCGCCGGTACCCATTCAAGGATCGTTACAACAACCATAAAGAACAGAGCTGGCACAAATGCTTTTTTATTTGTTTCTTTACTTTTTACATAAGCAACAATTGCTCCAAACACAAATAACATTCCAGCAACAAGTATATTATTCCCTAACGAGACTTCCCCATTTGCAATAAGTACAGATCTTAAATACACAAAATCAAATAATACGAATGCAATAAAGAAGAGCTGGACTGCATTCCATAAAGAAGATGAGCGAAACATCCCTAGTCCAAAACGGTGGATTGTTAAATATGCAAAGAATCCCATTTGACTTATAACACTAAAAATAAATCCTACACCCATCAGCCAGAAAGATACTGCTAAAATCTCCTTACCGTCGAAATTTTGAAAAAATTTATTGTACTTGTCCCACTCCAAAACAAAACCAATAATAACTGTGCTAATCCCACCAAGAAACAACGTCGTTAAAAATAGTCGTACCCACTTGCGGCTATTCACAACACATCCCCCATTATCCTTATATTTCTAATTAAATTGTATCAATGACAATTTCAAAAAGCTAGCCATGTTCATGTATAAATTCCTTAAAGATATTTATATTAAAAAGAGAGAACTGTGCTGAAAGGAGTTCCAACTTATGAAACGGATGCTATTCATTTTCGTTTCTTCTTTTCTACTTATCGCACTTGCAGCATGCGCACAAGGAAAAGAAACGAAATCCGAACTAGATTACGATCAAACAAAGAAAATGATTGTTGATATTTTAAAAACAGATCAAGGTAAGAAAGCTATTCAAGATGTATTAACTGATGAAAAAATGAAACAAGCACTCATACTAGATGAAACAGTAGTAAAGAAAACGATTGAAGATGCCATGGTATCCGATAAAGGGCAACAATTCTGGGAAAAGCTCTTTAAAGATCCTGAGTTCTCATCAAAATTTGCTAAAAGTATGGGGAAAGAACAAACTCAATTAATGAAAACCTTATTAAAAGACCCTGAATACCAAGCAGGCGTTATAGAAATTATGAAAAATCCTGAAGTAGAAAAAATGATGTTACAAACAATGAAGAGTAAAGAATACCGTCAATATCTACAACAAGTACTAACAGAAACTGCTGAAAGTCCACTCTTCCAAGCCAAGATGATTGATATCATTAGTAAAGGTGTGCAAAAAGCTGAAAAAGGCGGATCTGGTAAGAAAGAAGCAGGCGGTGACGGTGGTTCTCAAGGCGAGAAGAAGGAAGAACAGTAAAAAATAATAACTATAATAACGAGTGGACAATTTATATATTGTCCACTCGTTATTACTTTATCTTGCTATTAACAGACAAAATGGACCCCTCTAATTAAACGAAAGGTTTACTAGCAACAAAAGCCTTATTGTTGTCAGTAACAGGTGAACCCCACTGATTAAAGTTTCACTTTATTTTTGTGTAACAGCTGTTTTATCAATTACTGTTTCAGCTATTTTACTATAAATAATGCCCGTTGTATGTGTATCTTCATATACTGAAGGAGCAAAGTCTTCTTTATTCCAATCGGGTTGTTGCAGTGGAATACGACCAAGAACATTCGTTTGTAATTCGGTAGCTAACTTATCTCCCCCGCCTTTTCCAAATACATATTCTTTCTCACCAGTTACCTTACTTTCAAAATATGCCATATTCTCAACAACACCAAGAATACTATGTTCAGTGCGCAATGCCATCGCTCCAGCACGCGCTGCTACAAACGCAGCTGTTGGATGAGGCGTCGTTACAATAATCTCTTTGCAAGATGGCAACATTGAGTGCACATCTAACGCAACATCACCTGTGCCTGGTGGCAAATCTAGTACTAAATAATCTAAATCGCCCCATTCTACTTCTGTGAAGAAGTGGTTTAACATTTTCCCAAGCATAGGTCCTCTCCAAATAACTGGTGCATTATCCTCTACAAAGAAGCCCATTGAGATTACCTTTACACCTAAACGTTCCACCGGAATTATCTTGTCACCTCTTACGATAGGACGTTTTTCTATCCCCATCATGTCTGGCACACTAAAACCGTAAATGTCCGCATCAATAATACCAACTTTTTTTCCTAAACGAGCTAAAGCAACTGCAAGGTTAACGGAAACAGTTGATTTTCCCACGCCACCTTTTCCACTCGCTACTGCTAAGAATGTTGTTTTTGAATTAGGTGACAATAAAGATTCACTTTGCTCTTCTTCTTGTTCCGGTGCAAACTGAGCTAATTCCTCTTCTGTAAATTCTGCAAAACGAAGTCCAACTGTTGCTGCCCCAAGTTCTTTTACTAACTTTACAATTCCAGACTGCAACTGCATTTGTTCCGCTGTACCGGTTTTTACGATTGCAATTTTAACACTCACATGTTCCTTCTCTGGCTTGACTGTTACCTCTTTAATTGCACTTGTTTCTTTTAATGTTTTATGTAAAAACGGATCTACAATCCCTTCTAACGCTTCAACCACTTGCTCTTTCGTTACCATAATTAGCCCAGCCCCCTGTATGAAAAATAACGTAATGTTAATTGAATTTATCTCTGCGTATTCTTGAAATAAATGCGTTTACATTTCCAGTATAACATATTTTCCGAAAACTTCGTTAACGAGAGAAGCTCAAAAAAATCCTCCTTATTCTGGAGGATTTCCTTTTTCCGTGAAATAACGTAATATACCACGGTATATTGCAGCTGCTACCTTTTGCTGATATTTCTCCGAATTTAACATATACCTTTCGTTCACATTCGATAAAAAGCCGGCTTCAATTAAAGCACCTGGTGTTTTAGAATACTTTAATAAATACACATGCGAAATTGTCTTAGCAGAACGATTCGTGTTCTCTAAACTTGTTCTCAATTCAGCCTGTATAAATTTTGCAGCACGTTCATTTTCAATCGAAGAGCGGTAATAGAACGTTTGTGCGCCTTTCGATCCACTACTAGTTAAAGCATTTAAATGAATACTTGCAAAAAAGTCTACATCAGGTTTATTGATGATTTCTACACGTTTTTTTAAATCCTCTGCTTTACGTCTACTATATGACTTTGTATCTTTGTTAGCTAAATCATAATCTCCCTCACGCGTTAAAATAACTAGTGCACCTTGTTCTTGTAAATAGTCTTGTACCTTTTTTGTAATTTCAA
This sequence comes from Bacillus sp. BR3(2024), assembly GCF_039134555.1. Taxonomy (NCBI): domain Bacteria; kingdom Bacillati; phylum Bacillota; class Bacilli; order Caryophanales; family Bacillaceae; genus Bacillus; species Bacillus sp. BR3(2024). Next base: position 146,096 of record NZ_CP152433.1, on the reverse strand, counting down.
GCGTAATATCCTTTTCTATAATATCCTTTCCACCAACAGCCCCTCCATCTGGTCCACCATGCCCAGCATCTAATACAATTACTTTCCCTGATAAGGGTAAATTCCAAGCTCGCCACGATTTTGTAATTTGAAATTCTTGCTTGACTAAAAAAAACAATACAACCGCAGCGAGTGCAAAAGAGATAATTCGAATTCTCTTCATACCTTTCCTCCTCCAGCTAGTCCCTCTAATTACTTATATGGGACAAGAGGAAAGTTTATGCTTGTCTTAATGAAGCTTTAATCGATATCTTCTTTCACCTTTTTCATACCCTTCTTGCCACCACAATCCTATAAACTGCTGACAAGATTCAAAAAGTAATTCCTCATCTTTCAACTTTATTTCTCGCATAGTCATACTCGTTAAAAATTGAAATAGCGTTTCAGTTAATTGTTGTTCTTCTTCTAAAGCTCTATATTTCACATCAAAAAACGATTCACCATAATAACCAAATTTACTGTATCTCGCTCCTAATAAATAAGATTCTATCCCTAATTCAATACAGTAATCTTCATACTGACGATGAAGCTCTTGCATTTGAAAGGCATCACGAATATTTGAACGCAATGTTTTTAATGATAATTCCCGCAACATCTTCCGCTCGTATTTTAACTGCTTTTCTTTTTGTTTTTCTTGTAAGCTGACAATGACATTCATAGTACTTATAAACCTCCCTAATACGTATTAGTCTAAACTTCTAAAGAAGAAGCATACGCGCGGCGGTAGCACTAAAATATTCCAAGCTATAAAAATTGCAAAAGAGGAATGAAACATAAAAAACCCCAACCAAAATGGTTGGGGTTTGTAGTTCGCAAAAATTAACGTTTTGAGAACTGAGGTGCACGACGTGCGCCTTTAAGACCGTATTTTTTACGCTCTTTCATACGTGCGTCACGAGTTAATAGACCTGCACGTTTTAGTGTTAGACGGTATTCTGGATCAGCTTTTAATAAAGCGCGAGAAATACCGTGACGAATAGCACCAGCTTGACCAGTGTATCCACCACCATTTACGTTTACAAGTACATCGTAGTTACCTAAAGTTTCTGTTGCAACTAGAGGTTGTTTCACTACTTCACGTAATGCAGCAAATGGGATATAGTTTTCAAAATCACGACCGTTAATGATAACGCGTCCTTCGCCTGGAACTAGGCGTACGCGCGCTACTGAACTCTTACGACGTCCAGTGCCATAGTATTGAACCTGTGCCAAAGTAAGCCCTCCTTTAATTAATTATCCGCGAAGTTCGTAAACTTCTGGTTTTTGTGCTTGGTGTGGATGCTCTGCTCCAGCATACACGTTAAGTTTCTTAGAAACTTGACGGCCTAAGCGTCCTTTTGGAAGCATGCCTTTAATTGCAAGCTCTAACATTTGTACAGGGTAGTTTGTACGCATTTCAAGAGCTGTTCTTTGCTTAAGTCCACCTGGGTGGTTAGTGTGACGGTAGTAAATTTTATCGTTTAATTTATTACCTGTTAAATGAATTTTCTCAGCGTTAATAATAATTACATGATCACCCGTGTCAACGTGTGGTGTAAATGTAGGTTTGTTTTTACCACGTAAAATGGATGCTACTTCACTAGCAAGGCGACCTAAAGTTTGACCTTCAGCATCAACCACATACCATTTACGCTCAACTTCGTTAGCTTTTGCCATAAAAGTCGTACGCATGTGTTTCCCTCCTCGTTATCTTTTCCATAGAAAAAATCTATTGTTTATCTTAAACACGATTTCCTTCCGGGGCTAATCGTGGTTTTAGAAACAATACCATATGTTATGATATACTTTTGAGTTTCTAATGTCAAGCAAATGTTACACCAGGATTAGTTGTTATAGTTTACCTCCCACAAGTAAAGCCCATGACCTGGAGCCATCTTTCCAGCAAACTGACGATTTTGTTTCGCTAAAATCTCTGGAATGCTATCAGGATCAAGCTTTCCTTGCCCTACGCTAAGTAACGTACCAACAATAATTCTGACCATATTATATAAAAATCCATTACCTACAAAACGAAAAATTATTTCATCATCTTGTTCAATTAACTCGATTTCATAAATTGTTCGCACTTTATCTTTTTTGTCAGTTTTTGCCGAACAAAAAGAAGTAAAATCATGCGTTCCAATAAAATAAGGAATTGCTTTTCTTATATAGTTGATTTCGAGCGGGTATGGATATTGATATACGTAATTTCTACGGAATACATCCGCAGTCTTTGATAATAATACACGATAACGATATTCTTTTTTCTCAACACCGTAACGTGCATGAAATTCTTCTGTTTTTTTCTCTACTTGCCTAATAACAATATCATCTGGCAACATTGTGTTTAAAGCATTACTCCATTGCCATTCTTCAAGAGACAAAGGAGTATCAAAGTGTATTACTTGTCCTTTTGCATGAACTGTAGAATCTGTTCTACCAGATGCCTGAACACGAACAAGTTCTCCCTTATGCAATTTCTGCAATGCTTTTTCTATCTCCTGTTGAACAGTACGATGGTTCGGCTGAATTTGATAACCACAAAAATGCATGCCATCATATGCAACCGTACATTTTATTCTATCCATTTCTCTATTCTCCATTACGATCGCACCCATGCCAAAATACAAGCTAAACAAAATAAGCTGACAATCGTTACTGTATCGCTTGTTTTCCAGCGTAGTTGCCTAAATTTAGTACGTCCTTCACCACTTTGATATCCACGAGCTTCCATCGCAATGGCTAAGTCCTCTGCACGCTTAAAAGCACTGATAAACAGAGGAACGAGCAGTGAAATAATAGCTTTCATTCTATCTTTTATCGGTCCCCCGGCAAAATCAATACCACGTGACGCTTGTGCTTTCATTATTTTACTCGTTTCATCCATTAATGTCGGGATAAAACGAAGAGAAATTGACATCATTAATGCGATTTCATGAACAGGAACCTTTATACGCTTCAACGGCTTTAATAACGTCTCCAAACCATCTGTAATTTCAATAGGTGTCGTCGTTAACGTTAATAATGTCGTCATTAAAATAATAACGAAGAATCGTACAGAAATGTATATCCCTTGCTCTAATCCTTTTTCATATATCGAAAACCAACCAAGCTGGAATAGTACATCCCCCTCTTTATTTGTAAAAATATGCAGGAAAAATGTAAAAAGAAAAATCCATAAAATTGGTTTTAAGCCCGAAAGTACATAACGAATCGGCACTTTTGCAAAAAATAAAGCAATGAGTGCATATAAAAATAAAAATCCATATGAAATCGCATTATTTGCTAAGAAAACAACAAATACATATAAAAAGACAATCAGCAGCTTCGTACGTGGATCAAGTTGATGAATAAGTGAATTCCCCGGGATATATCTCCCAATAATCAACTGCTGCATGATTCATGACCACCTTTTCGTAACACCTGCACAACTTCATGAGTAAGATCCTCTAAAGATAAGGTAGCCTTTGGAATTGAAATACCAAACTTCTCTTCAATTGCACGTTTATACTTTAATGACATAGGAAGATCCACACCAATTTTCTCTAGTTCATCAGCATGTGAAAATACTTCCTCTGCACTTCCTTGCAAAAAGACCGTTCCTTTATGCATAACTACAATCTGCTCCGCATACTGAGCAGCATCCTCCATATTATGCGTTACAAGGATGACTGTAAGACCCTTCTCCTTGTGCAGCTTATAAAACATCTCCATAAGTTCGTTCTGCCCTTTTGGATCTAGTCCTGCTGTAGGTTCATCTAATACAAGCACTTCAGGTTCCATTGCCAGTACACCCGCTATAGCAACACGTCTCATTTGTCCACCACTTAATTCGAACGGAGAACGTGTTAACAGTTCTGGTTCTAGCCCTACAAGTTCAATTGCCTTTCTAGCCTTTTGCCTTGCTTCGTCTACAGATACTCCAAAATTAGTAGGGCCGAAACAAATATCTTTCTCCACAGTCTCTTCAAACAACTGATGTTCTGGAAATTGAAAGACAACCCCTACTTTTTTACGTAGTGGCTTTAGCTTTTTTTCTTTCTTTCCTGCCGAAATCAAATGTTCACCAATTTGAACTGTACCATTTGTCGGCTGCAATAAACCATTTAAATGTTGAATCATCGTCGACTTTCCTGAACCAGTATGACCGATAATGGCATAATAGCCCCCACTTGGAAACGACACGTCTACATCATAAAGTGCGCGTCTTTCAAATGGAGTTTTATATTGATAACGATGTTCTACTTTTTGGAATGTAATCTCCAAAGTTCGTTCACCAAGCTTTCCATTGTAAGATGCGTATTTTGCAAGAGAATTTCATTTCTTTTTAATAATTCTGCTATTTTCACCGAAAACGGTACATCTAAGCCAATTTCTTGGAGCATATGAGAGGATTTGAAAATTTTTTCTGGAGTCCCTTCCTCTAATATTTCTCCCTTATTTAAAATAATGACACGATCTGACTGTGCCGCTTCTTCTAAATCGTGCGTAATTGATAACACGGTAATACCTTTTTGAGTAACAAGTTGTCTAACCGTTTCTACTACTTCACGTCTCCCTTGAGGGTCTAACATTGACGTTGCTTCATCTAATATTAAAATAGATGGTTGAAGTGCTAAAACGCCTGCTATTGCCACTCGCTGCTTTTGCCCACCAGATAAGGAATGAGGCTCATCATTAAGAAAATCTTCCATACGGACAAGTTGCAAGGCCTGTTCTAATCTTTCAATCATTTGTTCTCTTGGCATTCCGATATTCTCCAAGCCAAATACAACATCATCTTGCACTGTCGTTCCAACAAATTGATTATCTGGATTTTGAAATACCATTCCAATTTGTTTTCGAACATCCCATACCGTTTCCTCTGATAAAACCATTGTATCATTTACTGTAATAGTCCCTGCTTCTGGCAAAAACAAACCATTCAATAATTTTGCAAGTGTAGACTTTCCTGAACCGTTTTGTCCAATAATAGATACCCATTCTCCCTCATATAAGGAAAATGAAACATCTTTTAATGCATAAGTGGCTGCCCCAGGATATTGAAATGATATATTTTCTATCCGAAGTTTCTCTTTTTTCAATAGAAGGCACCCTTTCCTTCGCCAAGTTAGCCTATTTTTATATTTAAAAAAAAGGGCCATGACCAGTTTCTTGAAAAGAACTGTCCTGCCCTTTTAATTATCATTATACTAACTCGATAATTACCATTGGTGCTGCGTCTCCGCGACGTGGACCAATTTTTGCAATACGAGTGTATCCGCCTTGGCGCTCAGCATAGCGTGGAGCTACATCAGCGAATAGTTTTTGAAGTGCATCTTGACCAGTCTCAGCGTTAGCTACTTCATTGCGAATGAAAGCTGCTGCTTGACGACGAGCATGAAGATCTCCGCGTTTACCTAAAGTGATCATTTTTTCCACTACAGAACGAAGTTCTTTTGCACGAGTTTCTGTCGTTTGGATGCGCTCGTTGATAATTAAATCAGTAGCTAAATCACGTAACATAGCTTTACGTTGCGCACTTGTACGGCCTAATTTTCTGTATGCCATTCGTAGTTCCCTCCTTTGTTGATGGGTTTAAATCCTCAGTCGTCTTTACGTAAACCTAAACCTAATTCCTCAAGTTTATGTTTAACTTCTTCTAAGGATTTACGTCCTAAGTTACGAACTTTCATCATATCTTCTTCTGTTTTGTTCGCAAGCTCTTGTACAGTATTAATTCCTGCACGTTTTAGGCAATTATAAGAACGAACAGAAAGGTCTAGTTCTTCGATAGTCATCTCAAGAACTTTCTCTTTTTGATCTTCTTCCTTCTCGACCATAATCTCAGCATTTTGTGCTTCATCAGTTAAACCAACAAAGATATTTAAATGCTCAGTTAAGATTTTGGCACCTAAAGAGATAGCTTCTTTTGGCCCGATGCTTCCATCCGTCCATACATCAAGCGTAAGCTTATCATAATTAGCCACTTGTCCGACACGTGTCTTTTCCACTTGGTAAGTCACACGTGATACTGGAGTATAAATAGAATCAATAGGAATTACTCCTATTGGTTGATCTTCGCTTTTATTTGCATCAGCTGGCGTATACCCACGGCCACGCTTTGCAGTTAAACGCACGCGGAAATGCGCATCTTTTGCTAACGTTGCAATGTGTAAATCTGGATTTAAGATTTCTACATCACTATCGTGAGTAATATCAGCAGCTGTGACAATACCTTCGCCCTGTACATCAATTTCCAACGTCTTCTCTTCTTCAGAGTAGATTTTAAGAGCTAACTTTTTCAAGTTTAAGATGATCGTCGTAACGTCTTCTACTACGCCCTCAACTGTTGAAAATTCATGTAATACGCCATCGATTTGGATAGCAGTAACAGCGGCACCAGGGAGTGAGGATAAAAGAATACGACGTAAGGAGTTACCCAAAGTAGTACCATATCCACGCTCAAGCGGTTCAATTACGAATTTACCATATTTAGCATCTTCGTTAAGTTCAACCGTTTCGATTTTCGGCTTTTCGATTTCAATCATTAACTAAACCCTCCTTCAAAACGTCGAAACCCCGGTTAAACAAAGGTATAACCCCTGTCTAACCGAAAGTCCCCCTTAGGCAGTTCCCGATTGTGCACAACAAGCGATGTTTCTGTACGAAATTTCTCGATAATGCATCATATCCATTATAGACAAAAGGGAAAATTCTATACAGAAAAATTACACACGACGACGTTTTGGTGGACGACATCCATTATGAGGAACTGGAGTAACATCTCTAATTGCTGTTACTTCTAGACCTGCAGCTTGAAGAGCACGAATTGCAGCTTCACGACCAGCACCAGGACCTTTAACAGTAACCTCTAAAGTTTTTAAACCGTGTTCCATTGCAGCTTTAGCAGCAGTTTCAGCAGCCATTTGCGCAGCGAATGGAGTAGATTTACGAGATCCACGGAAACCAAGTGCACCAGCACTAGACCAAGAAAGTGCGTTACCGTGAGTATCTGTAAGTGTTACGATTGTGTTGTTGAAAGTAGAACGAATATGAGCTATACCAGCTTCAATATTCTTTTTCACACGTTTTTTACGAGTGTTTGTTTTACGTGCCATTGTTAGTTCAACCTCCTTTACTTATTATTTCTTTTTATTTGCTACTGTACGACGTGGACCTTTACGTGTACGAGCATTGTTTTTAGAGTTTTGACCACGAACTGGTAAACCACGACGGTGACGAAGACCACGGTAAGAACCGATCTCCATTAGACGTTTGATGTTAAGAGATACTTCACGACGAAGGTCTCCCTCAACTTTAATACGATCGATGATATCACGGATACGTCCTAATTCGTCTTCCGTTAAATCACGAACTCGTGTTTCTTCAGAAATACCTGCTTCAGCAAGAATTTTTTCAGCAGTTGTGCGACCAATGCCGAATACGTAAGTTAAAGAAATAACAACGCGTTTGTCTCGAGGAATATCTACACCTGCGATACGTGCCATTACGAATGCACCTCCTTCTGATTAACCTTGTTTTTGTTTATGTTTAGGGTTTTCACAAATAACCATTACTTTTCCACGTCTACGAATAACTTTACATTTTTCGCAGATTGGTTTAACTGACGGTCTTACTTTCATGTCTCGAACCTCCTTAAAGATTACGGAGTGCTATATTATTTAAAACGGTACGTAATACGACCACGATTTAAATCGTACGGAGATAATTCTACCGTAACTTTGTCTCCTGGTAAAATACGAATGAAGTTCATACGGATTTTACCAGAAACGTGAGCCAATACGACATGCCCATTCTCTAATTCTACTTTGAACATAGCATTTGGCAACGTTTCAAGAACGGTACCTTCGACTTCAATTACATCATCTTTAGCCATTCAATAGTTCTCCCTTCTTCAAATCAGTAACATTTTACACTGCTCTGAAATCCCGGAGAGCCAGCTACTTATAAAGTGGTAAGGATTTCGTATCCTGCTTCTGTAAGAGCAATCGTGTGCTCAAAATGGGCACACCATTTACCATCTACCGTTACCACTGTCCAGTCATCAGATAGTGTTTTTACATATCGTCTTCCTTGATTCACCATCGGCTCAACACAGATGACCATTCCCGGCTTTAATCTAGGGCCTCTATTTGGTGGACCATAGTGCGGGATTTGAGGGTCCTCATGTAAGTCTTGCCCGATTCCGTGACCAACATACTCCCTAACGATCGAGAATCCATTCTCTTCAGCATGGGTTTGAACCGCATGTGAGATATTTGATAATCTCTCGCCTGGTTTTACTTGTTCTAGACCAAGATACAACGATTTTTCTGTGACATCAAGTAGCTTTTGAACAGATTCAGAAATGTTTCCAACTGGATACGTCCATGCAGAATCTCCATGGTACCCATTGTATTTCGCACCAATATCGATACTGATGATATCGCCCTCTTTGAGCTTGCGCTTCCCTGGAATTCCGTGTACAAGCTCTTCATTTACAGAAGCACATATGCTCCCCGGAAATCCGTTGTATCCTTTAAAAGATGGCGTAGCACCATATTTTTGAATCGTCTTTTCCGCTATTTGATCGAGCTCTTTCGTTGTAATTCCTGGAGTAATGTGCTGTTTCAACTCTTGATGAGTCAAAGCAACGATCCTGCCAGCTTCTCGCATGATTTCTATCTCGCGAGGAGTTTTGCAGATTATCATTACGCTAAGCCTCCGATGAGAACATCGATATCAGCAAATACTTTATTGATATCTTGCTCACCATTAATGCTTTGTAAGTAACCAAGCTCTTCGTAGAAATCAAGCAAAGGTTTTGTTTGCTTAATATTTACATCTAAACGATTTGCTACAGTTTCTTCATTGTCATCAGAGCGTTGATATAATTCGCCACCACATTTATCGCACACATCAGCTTTTGCTGGTGGATTGAATTCTAAGTGGTAAGTCGCACCGCACTCTTTACAAATGCGACGGCCTGTAAGGCGTTTTAATAACAACCCTGAATCCACATTAATGTTTAAAACATAGTCGATTTTTTTGCCAAGATCTTTCATAATTTCTTCAAGAGCTGATGCTTGTGCAACAGTTCGTGGGAAACCGTCTAGTAAGAAACCTCTTACGCAGTCGTCTTGACTTAAACGTTCACGAACGATTCCGATTGTAACTTCATCTGGAACAAGTGCACCTTTATCAATAAAAGATTTTGCTTGTAGACCCATTTCAGTTTCAGCCTTCATAGCTGCACGGAACATGTCTCCTGTTGAAATGTGAGGGATGTTATACTTGGCAACAATCTGTTCGGCTTGTGTACCTTTACCAGCACCAGGAAGCCCCATTAAAATTAAGTTCATCCTTGTTCCCCCTCAGAGTACATGAGCATGTAGGGAAGACAATTCTTCCCACTTACTCACTGCTTGATAAACCCTTTGTAATGGCGTTTTACCAGTTGGCTTTCTAGCTGCTTCATTGTTTCTAAAGCAACGCCGACAACGATTAACATACTCGTTCCACCGATCTGTGCAGATGGAGGAAGATTTCCCAATTTCGTAAAGATAACTGGTAAGATTGCAATCGCTGCTAGGAAAATTGATCCTACAAAGGTCAAACGATACAAGATTTTTGTTAGATATTGTTCCGTATTCTTACCCGGACGAATACCTGGAACATATCCACCTTGCTTGTTTAGATTCTCTGACATTTGCTCTGGATTAACCTGAACAAATGCATAGAAATATGTGAAGGCTACAATGAGCGCAACATATATGATCATTCCCACTGGGTGAGAATAGTTAAAGTTTGCAATAATCCACTGCGATACATCATGTTTCGGGAAGAACTGTGCAATAGTCGGAGGCGTAATTAAGAATGAAACAGCAAAAATTACTGGAATAACACCAGCACTATTTACCTTAAGCGGTAAATGTGTGTTTTGTGCTCCAGCATAACCACCATTTCCTCCTGTTACACGCTTCGCATATTGAATTGGGATCTTTCTAACAGCCTGTTGAATGAAAATAACACCCACAATAACTGCTAGCACAGCTAGTAAAATCAATGCAACTTTAACGATACTCATGAACAATTGATCTCCGATATTTTGAAACTGTTGCTGATACACTTGAGATATAACACTTGGGATCGCTGCGGCAATACCGCCAAAGATAAGGATGGAAATACCATTACCTACACCTTTAGCTGTAATCTGTTCACCTAACCACATTAAAAATGCAGTACCAGCAGTCAGTACCGTAGCAATGTATAAATAAGTGCTCCAACCTGGATTCAAAATTAATTGTCCACCTACCATACCGTTAAAACCGATTGACATACCAAACCCCTGAATAAACGCAAGAACAATTGTAAAGTAACGCGTGAATTGCGTTAATTTACGACGGCCCATTTCACCTTGCTTCGACCATTCCGAAAATTTAGGAACAACATCCATCTGCAATAATTGCACGATGATGGATGCTGTAATATACGGCATGATTCCCATCGCAAAGATGGAGAAGTTTTTCAAGGCTCCACCGCCAAATGTATTTAGAATACCTAAAGCATTTAATTGATCTTGTGCCTTCAGTACGTCTCCATTTGTAAATGGCACGGGGATAAACGTGCCAATCCTGAATACGATTAACATCGCTAAAGTGAATAATATTTTACGTCTTATCTCAGCAACGCGCATAAAGTTGGAGATTGTACGAAACATTAGATCACCTCAACTGATCCGCCAGCTGCTTCAATTGCTTCTTTAGCACTTGAAGAGAACTTGTGCGCTTTAACAGTTAGTTTTTTCTCTACTGCTCCGCTTGCAAGAACTTTAACACCGTCGTTTAACTTGCTGATAACGCCAGTTTCCAGCAATAATTCAGGTGTTACTTCTGTACCATCTTCAAAACGATTTAACGTTGATAAGTTTACAATAGCAAACTCTTTACGGTTAATGTTTGTGAAGCCGCGTTTTGGTAAACGACGGAATAATGGAGTTTGACCACCTTCGAAGCCAAGACGAACACCGCCGCCAGAACGTGCGTTTTGTCCTTTATGACCTTTACCAGCAGTTTTACCGTTACCAGAACCGATACCACGACCGACACGGTTACGTACTTTACGAGAACCTTCTGCAGGTTTTAATTCATGAAGTTTCATTCCCAGGCACCTCCTTATATTAATGAGTTATCCTTAAGCTTCTTTTACAGTTACAAGGTGAGAAACTTTGTTGATCATACCAAGAATAGCAGGAGTTTCTTCCTTAACTACAGTTGAATTCAACTTTTTAAGACCTAAAGCTTCTACCGTCGCACGTTGATCTTGTGGACGACCAATTACACTACGAGTGAGGGTAATTTCTAACTTTTTCGCCATTTGTTTTCCCTCCTTAACCTAGTAGCTCTTCTACAGATTTACCGCGTAATTTTGCAACATCTTCAGCGCGCTTAAGTTCGCTTAATCCGTTCACAGTAGCGCGAATCATGTTGATTGGTGTGTTAGAACCAAGAGATTTCGAAAGAATATCTTGTACACCAGCTAATTCAAGGACCGCACGAACAGGTCCACCAGCAATAACACCAGTACCCTCAGCAGCAGGTTTTAAGAATACTTCACCAGCGCCAAAATGACCGTTGATTGTGTGTGGAATTGTTGTACCAACTAATGGTACAGCGATTAAGTTTTTCTTAGCGTCTTCGATAGCTTTACGGATTGCGTCTGGTACCTCTTGTGCTTTACCAGTACCGAATCCAACATGACCGTTTTTATCGCCAACTACAACTAGTGCAGCAAAGCGGAAACGACGACCACCCTTAACAACTTTCGCGACACGATTTATCGTAACTACACGTTCTTCAAGTTCTAATTTACTTGGGTCAATGCGATGCATCAATTTTCCCTCCTTTGACCATTAAAATTGTAATCCAGCCTCACGAGCAGCTTCAGCTAGAGCTTTAACACGGCCATGGTATAAGTAACCACCGCGATCAAATACTACTTCTTTAACGCCTTTCTCTACAGCACGCTTAGCAACTGATTCTCCAACTTTCGTAGCAGCTTCAATATTGCTAGTACCGTTAAGAGCAAGGTCTTTATCAAGAGTAGATGCACTTACTAACGTTACACCATTCACATCATCAATAACTTGAGCGTAAATATGTTGGTTAGAACGGAACACGTTTAAACGTGGACGCTCTGCAGTACCAGTAAGTTTAGCACGTACACGTGCATGTCTTTTCTTACGAGTCGCATTTTTATCAGCTTTAGTGATCATTCTTGTCACTCCTTTCTCTCACCTAACGGGTTTACTTAGCAGTTTTACCTTCTTTACGACGAACAACTTCGCCTTCATAACGAATACCTTTACCTTTGTAAGGCTCAGGAGCACGTACAGCACGGATGTTAGCAGCGAATTCGCCAACACGTTGCTTGTCGATACCTTTAATTACGATCTTAGTTGGTGCAGGTACTTCAACTTCAAGACCTGCTTCCGGAGTCATTTCTACTGGATGAGAATAACCTACGCTTAAAACAAGTTTATCACCTTGTTTTTGAGCACGGTAACCAACACCGACTAATTCAAGTCCGCGTGCGAAACCTTCAGTTACACCTTCAACCATGTTTCCGATTAAAGCACGAGTTGTACCGTGTAATGCACGGTGTTCCTTCTGTTCAGATGGACGCTCAACTGTTAATGTATTCTCTTCAATTTTGATAAGCATATCAGCATTGAAAGTACGAGTTAATTCACCTTTAGGGCCTTTTACTGTTACAGTATTGTCTTCTGCAACTGTAATAGTAACACCTGCAGGGATTTCAAGAATCTTTTTACCAATACGAGACATGTGGTCACACCTCCGTTCGTTTTAAATATATATTACCAAACGTATGCTACTACTTCTCCACCAGTTTGTAATTGACGAGCGTCTTTGTCTGTCATTACTCCCTTAGATGTAGAAACAAGAGCGATACCTAATCCGTTAAGTACACGTGGTACTTCGTCAGCTTTAGCGTAAACGCGTAAGCCAGGTTTACTGATACGTTTTAATCCAGTGATTACACGTTCATTGTTTGCACCATATTTCAGGAAAATACGAAGGATACCTTGTTTGTTATCCTCGATGTATTCTACATCACGAATGAAACCTTCACGTTTTAAAAGTTCAGCGATCTCTTTTTTGATTTTAGAAGCAGGAACCTCTAATTTCTCATGACGTACCATGTTCGCATTACGGATGCGAGTAAGCATGTCTGCAATTGGATCTGTCATCACCATGTGTTTTACCTCCTTCCCATTTGTGGGTTTTACCAACTAGCTTTTTTAACACCAGGAATTTGACCTTTATATGCAAGTTCACGGAAACAAATACGGCAAAGTTTAAATTTGCGGTATACAGAATGCGGACGACCGCAGCGTTCGCAACGTGTATACTCTTGTACTTTAAACTTAGGAGTACGCTTTTGTTTCGCTATCATAGATTTTTTAGCCACGTTTTCGCCTCCTCTACTTAGCGTTGGCTTCCATTATTTTTGGAATGGCATACCGAATTGTGTTAAAAGTTCACGAGCTTCTTCATCAGTTTTCGCTGTAGTAACGATTACGATGTCCATACCGCGGACTTTGCTTACTTTATCATAATCAATCTCAGGGAAAATAAGTTGCTCTTTAACACCTAATGTATAGTTTCCACGACCATCGAATGATTTCTTAGAAACACCACGGAAATCACGTACACGTGGTAAAGAAACTGATACTAATTTGTCGAAGAACTCATACATTTGCTCGCCGCGTAAAGTTACTTTCGCACCGATTGGCATACCTTCACGAAGACGGAAACCAGCGATTGATTTTTTAGCACGAGTTACAACAGGTTTTTGACCTGTGATTTGTGTTAATTCTTCTACTGCGTTGTCTAACGCTTTTGAGTTAGATACCGCGTCACCAACACCAGTGTTGATTACGATCTTTTCGATTTTTGGTACCTGCATTACAGATTTATAGTTAAACTTGCTCACTAGAGCAGGAGTAATTTCCTTTTGGAACTTCTCTTTAAGGCGATTCAATGAAGTGACCTCCTTTCTTAAGAAAATTATTTATCTAATAATTCACCAGATTTTTTTGCAATACGAACTTTTTTACCATCTTCTACTTTGAAGCCTACGCGAGTAGGTTCACCTGTTTTCGGATCTAAAATCATAACGTTAGAAACGTGAATAGGTGCTTCTTTAGTAATAATTCCACCTTGTGGATTTAATTGAGATGGCTTAGAGTGCTTCTTAACGATATTGACACCCTCAACGATAACACGGTTTTGCTTTGGGAAAGCCACAAGGATAACGCCTTGTTTTCCTTTGTCTTTACCAGTGATTACCTGTACTTTATCACCTTTTTTTACATGCATCTTAATTCTGCACCTCCTTAGCAAGGCAATACCTTAAATTATAGAACTTCTGGAGCTAAAGAAACGATCTTCATGAAGTTGCTATCACGTAATTCACGAGCTACTGGTCCGAAGATACGAGTACCACGTGGGCTCTTATCGTCTTTAATGATAACCGCTGCGTTTTCATCAAATTTGATGTAAGAACCGTCCGGACGACGAGCTCCGCTCTTCGTACGTACTACTACTGCTTTAACAACGTCACCTTTTTTAACAACGCCACCTGGTGTTGCTTGTTTTACCGTAGCAACGATAATGTCACCAATGTTAGCATATTTACGACCAGAGCCGCCTAATACTTTAATTGTTAAAAGTTCACGTGCACCAGAGTTGTCAGCAACTTTCAAACGAGATTCTTGTTGGATCATGTTATGAAACCTCCCTTCGGACTAAAAATTCCGATTCGTCTATTTAGATAATAACCGCTTCTTCAACGATTTCAACTAAACGGAAACGCTTAGTAGCAGAAAGCGGGCGAGTTTCCATGATTTTAACGATATCGCCAAGTTTCGCTTGGTTTTGCTCATCATGGGCTTTGTACTTCTTAGAATACTTAACACGTTTTCCGTACAAGGAATGAGTTTTGTAAGTTTCAACTAAAACTGTAATCGTTTTGTCCATTTTGTCAGACACTACACGACCAGTATAAACTTTGCGTTGGTTACGTTCGCTCACTATGCAAACCTCCCCTCAATTTATCGATTAATTCCGATCTCTCTTTCACGAACTACAGTTTTCATACGAGCAATTGCTTTACGCACTTCACGAATGCGAGTTGGATTCTCTAATTGTCCTGTAGCAAGTTGGAAGCGAAGATTAAACAACTCTTCCTTTAAAGCTTTAACTTTTGTTTCGATTTCGGCAGTGGTTAATTCACGAATATCATTAGTTTTCATTAGATTCACCACCATTTTCTTCACGTTTTACGAATTTACATTTCACAGGTAACTTGTGAGCTGCAAGACGTAATGCTTCGCGTGCTACCTCTTCAGATACACCCGCGATTTCGAACATAATTTTCCCAGGTTTTACTACTGCTACCCAGCCTTCTGGTGCCCCTTTACCGGAACCCATACGTACTTCTAGAGGTTTTGCAGTGTAAGGTTTAGAAGGGAAAATTTTAATCCATACTTTACCGCCACGTTTCATGTAACGAGTCATTGCACGACGAGCAGCTTCGATTTGACGGTTTGTAATCCATGAAGCAGCTTGTGCTTGTAAACCGAATTCACCGAAAGCAATTTCAGTTCCACCTTTAGCACGACCACGCATTTTACCACGATGCTCTCTACGATATTTTACGCGTTTTGGCATTAACATATTATTTTCCTCCTTCCTCAGAAGCTTTCTTTTTTGTAGGAAGGACTTCTCCACGGTAGATCCATACTTTTACGCCTAATTTACCGTATGTTGTATCAGCTTCAACTGCTGCATAGTCAATATCAGCGCGAAGTGTATGAAGTGGAACAGTTCCTTCACTGTAAGATTCTGCACGAGCGATATCAGCTCCGCCAAGACGACCAGAAACCTGTGTTTTAATACCTTTAGCACCTGCACGCATAGCACGTTGAATAACTTGCTTTTGTGCACGACGGAATGATACACGGTTTTCTAATTGACGAGCGATGTTTTCGCCTACTAATTTAGCGTTAAGATCAGCTCTCTTAACTTCTAAAATGTTGATGTGTACACGCTTGCCTGTTAATTGGTTAAGAGCTTTACGAAGTGCTTCAACTTCAGTACCACCTTTACCAATTACCATACCAGGTTTTGCAGTGTGAATTGTAACATTTACACGATTTGCT
Source organism: Bacillus sp. BR3(2024) (assembly GCF_039134555.1). Taxonomy (NCBI): domain Bacteria; kingdom Bacillati; phylum Bacillota; class Bacilli; order Caryophanales; family Bacillaceae; genus Bacillus; species Bacillus sp. BR3(2024). The sequence goes on along the minus strand of NZ_CP152433.1, from coordinate 129,850 downwards.
GCACGTTCGATTTCTACTTTAGCAACAGCAGAATCTTTTAAGCGTACATTAATGTACTCACGGATTTTGATGTCTTCATGTAATAATGTAGCGTAATCTTTCTCAGCGAACCAACGAGATTCCCAGTCACGGATAACGCCGACACGAAGACCAATTGGATTAACCTTTTGACCCATCGATTATCCCTCCTTCTTTTCTGATACCACAACTGTGATGTGGCTTGTGCGTTTGTTAATTTGGCTTGCACGACCCATTGCACGTGGACGGAAACGTTTTAACGTTGGACCTTCGTCAACGAAAACTTTTTCTACAACTAGGTTGTTAATGTCCATCTCATAATTGTGCTCTGCATTTGCGATTGCAGATTTTAAAACTTTTTCTACAACTGGAGAAGCAGTTTTTGGTGTGTGGTTAAGGATAGCAATCGCTTCACCCACTTGCTTACCTCGGATTAAGTCTACTACTAAACGAACTTTACGAGGAGCAATACGAACTGTTCTCGCTACTGCTTTAGCTTGCATTGAAGTGCCTCCTCTCATTATCTTCTAGTTTTCTTATCGTCAGCAAGGTGACCTTTGTACGTACGAGTTGGTGCGAATTCACCTAACTTATGGCCAACCATATCCTCAGTGATGTACACAGGTACGTGTTTACGACCATCATATACAGCGATTGTGTGTCCGATGAACTGAGGGAAGATTGTTGAACGGCGAGACCAAGTTTTAACAACTTGTTTTTGCTCAGATGCAACTAATTTTTCCATTTTGCTCATTAAGTGATCATCGACAAATGGTCCTTTTTTTAAGCTACGAGCCATTTTGGTGCCTCCCTTCGTGATTGGCGTACGGTTCTAGAAATGAACCGTACTACAATCCCATTATTTTTTACGACGACGAACGATAAATTTGTCAGACGCTTTGTTTTTCTTACGAGTCTTGAATCCAAGAGTTGGTTTACCCCATGGAGACATTGGAGACTTACGTCCGATTGGAGAACGTCCTTCACCACCACCGTGTGGGTGATCAACAGGGTTCATTACAGAACCACGAACTGTTGGGCGTTTACCTAACCAGCGAGAGCGACCTGCTTTACCGATTTTGATAAGTTCGTGTTGTTCGTTACCTACTTGACCGATTGAAGCGCGACAAGCAGATAATACAAGACGTACTTCACCAGAAGTTAAACGTACAAGTACGTATTTACCTTCTTTACCAAGTACTTGAGCAGATGTACCAGCAGAACGAACTAATTGTCCGCCACGACCAGGCTTAAGCTCGATGTTATGAACAACAGTACCTACTGGAATGTTGATTAATGGTAATGCGTTACCGATTTTAATGTCAGCTTCTGGGCCAGACATAACTTCCATACCTACTTCTAAAGATTTAGGAGCAAGAATGTAACGTTTTTCACCGTCAACGTAGTTAATTAATGCGATATTCGCAGAGCGGTTTGGATCGTATTCGATCGTAGCAACGCGTCCTGGAATTCCATCTTTGTTACGCTTAAAGTCGATGATACGGTATTGACGCTTATGTCCGCCACCTTGATGACGTACAGTGATTTTACCTTGGTTATTACGACCAGCCTTCTTGCTTAAAGGAGCAAGTAATGACTTTTCGGGTCTATCAGTCGTGATTTCAGCGAAATCATTCGTAGTCATATTACGACGACCGTTAGTAGTTGGATTATACTTTTTGATTCCCATCTCAATTTCCCTCCTTCTTTAGTAAGAATTAAACGCCTTGGAAGATTTCGATTTCTTTGCTGTCAGCAGTTAGCTTAACGATTGCTTTACGACGACGGCTAGTAAAACCAGCGTGACGACCAACGCGTTTTGCTTTCGGCTTGTAGTTCATGATGTTCACTTTTTCTACTTTAACACCAAAGATCGCTTCAAGAGCATCTTTAACTTCTGTTTTATTAGATTTAACGTCCACATCGAACGTGTATTTTTTTTCAGCCATCATTTCCATAGAACGTTCAGTGATAACTGGGCGCTTAATGATATCACGAGGATCTCTCATTATGCAAGCACCTCCTCTACTTTTTCCACTGCCGCTTTTGTCATGATTAGCTTATCATGATGAAGCACGTCTAAAACGTTTACGCCATCAGCAGTGATTACTGTTACTCCAGGGATATTGCGAGCAGATAACTCTACAGATTCGTTTGCATCAGCAGTTACGATAAGAGCTTTCTTCTCAACAGTTAATCCTTTAAGTACTGCTAGCATGTCTTTTGTTTTTGGTGCATTTAACACTAGGTCTTCAAGAACTACAATGTTGTTCTCAACTACTTTAGTAGCTAATGCAGATTTGATTGCTAAACGACGAACTTTCTTAGGAAGTTTGTACGCATAGCTTCTTGGTGTAGGTCCGAATACCGTACCACCACCACGCCATTGAGGAGAGCGGATAGACCCTTGACGAGCACGTCCAGTTCCTTTTTGACGCCATGGTTTACGACCACCACCGCGAACTTCAGAGCGAGTTTTTACTTTGTGTGTACCTTGACGTAAAGATGCACGTTGCATCATTACAGCTTCGAAAAGTACAGCTTCATTTGGTTCGATACCGAAAATAGCTTCAGCTAATTCGATTTCACCAACCTGTGAACCAGTTTGGTTATATACAGTAACTTTTGGCATTGGAATTCCTCCTTCCTATTGTGAATTATTTGCTAACCTTCACAGCGCCTTGAACAACTACAAGAGATTTCTTAGCACCTGGAACGTTACCTTTTACTAGTAATAAGTTGCGCTCAGTGTCAACTTGAACGATTTCTAAGTTTTGGATAGTAACTTGGTCTCCACCCATACGTCCAGCAAGTTTTTTGCCTTTGAATACACGGTTCGGAGCAACTGGGCCCATTGAACCTGGACGACGGTGATAGCGAGAACCATGAGACATAGGTCCGCGAGATTGTCCGTGGCGTTTGATAACACCTTGGAAACCTTTACCTTTAGAAATTCCTGTTACATCAACGATTTCACCTGTAGCGAATACGTCAACTTTTACCTCTTGACCAACCTCTAATCCGTCCACGTCTGCATCGCGGATTTCGCGAATGAAGCGCTTAGGAGTTGTAGATGCTTTAGCAGTGTGGCCTTGTTCAGGTTTGTTAGTTAACTTTTCACGTTTATCTTCAAATCCTAACTGGATTGCATTGTAGCCATCAGTTTCAGTTGTTTTCTTTTGAAGAACAACGTTTGGATTAGCAGCGATAACTGTTACTGGGATTAACTCACCGTTCTCAGCAAATACTTGAGTCATACCGATCTTTCTTCCTAAGATTCCTTTGGTCATGAGTTACACCTCCTACATTTTTAAGTTATATAAATTATAGTTTGATTTCGATATCTACACCAGATGGTAAGTCTAAACGCATTAATGAATCTACTGTTTGTGGAGTAGGACTCACGATGTCGATTAGACGTTTGTGCGTGCGCATTTCGAATTGCTCACGAGAATCTTTGTACTTATGAACAGCACGAAGAATTGTGTAAACAGTTTTTTCAGTTGGTAATGGGATCGGACCAGAAACTGTTGCCCCAGAACGCTTAGCTGTTTCTACAATTTTCTCAGCTGACTGATCAAGAATACGGTGATCGTAAGCTTTTAAACGGATACGAATTTTTTCTTTTGCCATTATTTTCCCTCCTTCGTTCGCCTATTTCTAAAATAGACCTTCTCCATGGAAATTTCCCCACACCATGCCATGGCAAAGCGGCCGGGTGTGTCAGCAACCTTCCACTTCATCGCAGTCAAAGACCAACATTGTCTATTATACAATGTTATTCGTCTAGATGCAAGCATCTTTTTGTTTGCATCTGCTTTTCTCTACTTTTGCTATTATACATGGCACTTTAAAGAATTTCAAGTTTTCATCTAACAGAATTCATTTTACAGTTTCTGGATTATCTTTTGTCGTTTTTATAATACTATAGAAGAAACTCGTCAAAACAAAAAACACCCTCTTCTTCCTTATATAAACGCAAACAAAAAACCTAAGGGAAAATCCCTTAGGTTTTTTTATATCAGTTAAGATTACTCAACGATAGTAGCAACTACACCGTAACCTACTGTACGTCCACCTTCACGAATAGAGAATTTAGTTCCCTCTTCGATAGCGATTGGAGCGATAAGTTCGATAGTCATTTCGATGTTGTCACCAGGCATTACCATTTCAGTACCTTCTGGTAATTGGATGATACCAGTTACGTCAGTTGTACGGAAGTAGAACTGAGGACGGTAGTTAGCGAAGAATGGAGTGTGACGTCCACCTTCTTCTTTAGATAATACGAAAACTTCAGCTTTGAATTTAGCGTGAGCTTTTACAGAACCGCTTTTTGCAAGTACTTGTCCACGTTGGATGTCTTCACGAGCAACCCCACGAAGTAAAGCACCGATGTTGTCTCCAGCTTGAGCTTGGTCAAGAAGTTTACGGAACATCTCTACACCAGTTACAGTTGTAGAAGCATTTTCTTCAGCAAGACCGATGATTTCTACTACGTCACCAACTTTAACGATACCGCGCTCAACACGACCAGTAGCAACTGTACCACGACCTGTGATAGAGAATACGTCCTCTACAGGCATTAAGAATGGTTTGTCAGTTTCACGTTCTGGAGTTGGGATGTAAGCATCAACTTCAGCCATTAATTCAATGATTTTTGCTTCCCAATCAGCTTCTCCTTGAAGAGCTTTAAGAGCAGAACCTTTGATTACAGGAATGTCGTCGCCTGGGAATCCGTATTCAGATAATAGGTCGCGAACTTCCATTTCTACTAATTCTAATAATTCTTCGTCATCTACCATGTCGCATTTGTTTAAGAATACAACGATGTAAGGAACACCTACTTGACGAGAAAGAAGGATGTGCTCACGTGTTTGAGGCATTGGGCCATCAGCAGCAGATACTACTAAGATACCGCCGTCCATTTGAGCAGCACCAGTGATCATGTTTTTAACATAGTCAGCGTGACCTGGGCAGTCAACGTGTGCATAGTGACGAGTTTCAGTTTCGTACTCAACGTGTGCAGTTGAGATTGTGATACCGCGCTCTCTTTCTTCTGGAGCAGCATCGATTTGATCGTATCCGCGTGCTTCAGCACCACCAGCTTTTGCAAGAACTGTAGTGATCGCAGCAGTTAATGTAGTTTTACCATGGTCAACGTGGCCGATTGTACCGATGTTAACATGGGGTTTAGAACGTTCGAATTTAGCTTTAGCCATTCTAAATTCCTCCTTAGTTTATATAGGTTATTTTATATTTAGACTAGAAAGTGAAACTTACGTCCCACTTTCTAAGCTTACATAAGTAGTTATACTTGAACAATCGATAAAAATCAATTATTCACCTTTATTTTTTTTGATAATTTCTTCAGAAACAGACTTTGGTACTTCTTCATAGTGGTCAAACACCATAGAGAATGTTCCGCGTCCTTGAGTGTTAGAACGTAATGACGTTGCATAACCGAACATTTCAGAAAGTGGAACCATAGCGCGAACAACTTGTGCGTTACCGCGAGCTTCCATACCTTCTACACGTCCACGACGAGATGTTACGTCACCCATAATGTCACCCATGTACTCTTCAGGAATTACAACTTCAACTTTCATCATTGGCTCAAGAATTACTGGGCTACATTTAGAAACCGCAGCTTTAAGTGCCATAGATGCAGCGATTTTGAACGCCATCTCAGATGAATCGACATCATGGTAAGATCCGTCAACTAATGCAGCTTTAATGTCAACTAGTGGATAACCAGCTAGTACACCATTTTTAAGTGCATCTTCAAGACCTGCTCCAACAGCTGGGATGTATTCACGAGGAACTACACCACCGACGATCTTGTTTTCGAATTCGAATCCTTTACCTTCTTCGTTAGGTTCAAACTCAATCCAAACGTGACCGAATTGTCCACGACCACCAGATTGACGAGCGAACTTACCTTCAACTTTCGCAGCAGCGCGGAAAGTCTCACGGTATGCTACCTGAGGAGCACCAACGTTTGCTTCCACTTTGAATTCACGGCGCATACGGTCAACGATGATATCAAGGTGAAGTTCACCCATACCAGCGATGATAGTTTGGCCAGTTTCTTGGTCAGTGTGAGCACGGAATGTTGGATCTTCTTCAGAAAGCTTAGATAATGCTGTACCCATTTTATCTTGGTCAGCTTTAGATTTTGGTTCGATAGCTACAGAGATAACTGGCTCTGGGAATTCCATAGACTCAAGGATAACAAGGCTCTTCTCGTCACAAAGAGTATCACCAGTAGTAGTATCTTTTAAACCTACAGCAGCAGCGATATCACCAGCGTAAACTGTTGAAATCTCTTCACGGCTGTTAGCGTGCATTTGTAGGATACGACCTACACGCTCACGCTTACCTTTAGTTGAGTTTTTCACGTATGATCCAGAGTTTAACACACCAGAGTACACACGGAAGAACGTTAACTTACCAACATAAGGGTCAGTCATGATTTTGAATGCTAAAGCTGCGAATGGTTCTTCATCGCTAGACTTACGTTCTACTTCTTCATCTGTATCCGGTAGAGTACCTTTAATAGCAGGTACATCTAGTGGAGATGGAAGGTAGTCGATAACTGCGTCTAACAGAATTTGAACACCTTTGTTTTTGAATGCAGAACCACAGATTACTGGGAAGAATTCTACAGAAGTTGTAGCCTTACGGATACCAGCTTTAAGCTCTTCTACAGTGATTTCTTCACCTTCTAGGTACTTCATCATCATTTCTTCATCAAGCTCAGCTACCGCTTCAATAAGTTTTCCACGGTATTCTTCAGCTAATTCTTTGTGCTCTTCAGGAATTTCAACACGTTGAATGTCTGTTCCTAAATCGTTACCGTACATGTAAGCACACTCTTCAACAAGGTCAATGATACCATTGAACTCATCTTCAGCACCGATTGGTAACTGAATTGGATGTGCGTTTGCTTGTAAACGATCGTGGATTGTTCCTACAGAGTATAAGAAATCTGCACCGATCTTATCCATTTTGTTAACGAATACGATACGAGGTACGCCGTAAGTAGTAGCCTGACGCCAAACAGTTTCTGTTTGTGGTTCTACACCAGATTGCGCATCAAGTACTGCTACAGCGCCATCAAGTACGCGTAAAGAACGTTCTACTTCTACTGTGAAATCTACGTGTCCTGGAGTATCAATGATGTTTACACGATGACCTTTCCATTGTGCTGTAGTTGCAGCAGAAGTAATTGTGATACCACGCTCTTGCTCTTGCTCCATCCAGTCCATCTGAGATGCACCTTCGTGAGTTTCACCGATTTTATGAATACGTCCTGTGTAGTACAGAATACGCTCAGTTGCTGTTGTTTTACCAGCATCGATGTGAGCCATGATACCAATATTACGAGTGTTTTCTAAAGAGAACTCTCTTGCCATTTGGTGTCTTGCTCCTTCCATATATGGATTGGATTTTTTTATTTTAAGTAGCAAAAAAGCCACTTTATATTGTTACACATGTCAGTATGTCCAGTACTCTCATTATGTAAAACGAGCGCCCGATGAAAGGGAGAGGCATTCTCCCTCTCCACACTTCCATAAGCGACAAATAAAGCGGTTTATGCTTACATTTATTTTACGTTGAATCCTACCAACGGTAATGAGCAAATGCTTTGTTAGCTTCTGCCATTTTATGAGTGTCTTCACGTTTCTTAACAGATGCACCAGCGTTGTTAGCTGCATCTAAGATTTCGTTAGCAAGACGCTCTTCCATAGTTTTTTCACCACGAAGACGAGCGTAGTTTACTAACCAACGAAGACCTAAAGTTGTACGGCGTTCTGGACGAACCTCAACTGGAACTTGGTAGTTAGCACCACCAACACGACGAGCGCGTACTTCAAGAACAGGCATGATGTTCTTAAGAGCTTGCTCGAATACTTCCATTGGCTCTTTACCAGTACGTTCGTTTACGATATCGAACGCATTATAAAGAATTGTTTGAGATTTACCTTTTTTACCGTCAACCATCATTTTGTTGATAAGGCGTGTTACTAGCTTCGAATTGTACATTGGATCTGGTAACACGTCACGTTTCGCAACAGGTCCTTTACGAGGCATATTGAGTTCCTCCTTTCATTTTAAAGTTATTATTTTTTAGCAGGTTTTGGTCTCTTAGTACCATATTTAGAACGTCCTTGCATACGTTTGTCAACACCAGCTGTGTCAAGCGCACCACGAACGATGTGGTAACGTACCCCCGGTAAATCCTTTACACGACCACCGCGAATTAATACTACGCTATGCTCTTGTAGGTTATGACCGATACCTGGGATGTAAGCTGTAACCTCGATACCGTTTGTTAAACGTACACGAGCGTATTTACGTAACGCTGAGTTAGGTTTCTTTGGAGTCATTGTACCAACACGAGTACATACACCACGTTTTTGAGGTGCAGAGATATCAGTTGATTTTTTCTTTAAAGAGTTAAAACCTTTGTTTAACGCAGGTGATTTAGATTTCCATACTTTATCAGTACGACCATTTCTCACTAATTGGTTAATAGTAGGCATTTGATTATCCTCCCTTCGCATGTTTGTATGACCACATATCCAGGTGGTTCATTATTAGTTGAAAACAAAGTTTTTGCAAGGAAGAGCAAATGCTCTCTCCTCACAAAAACAGTTTTAACTTATTATTCCTATTGCTGAAGCTCCCACTTGAATCCCCGAAGCTTTACCAAGCTTACGAACTGATTCAACTTTTGTTATGGGCACGTTATATTGCATTGCAATACGAATGATAGCATGGGTTAACCGCATGTCAGCATCCTCTGCGATGACAACTTCTTTAACTGTACCATTTTTGATTGCTTCCAATGTGCGTTTATGACCAACGACTACATTTTCAGCAGTTGATACTTTTTGATAAGACATATAAATATCCTCCAAAGCATCGTTCAGGAGCAACCTTGATTATAGTAACATTTTGACTCATACAATGTCAACTAAGATTAATTGTTTTTATACAAAATTTATGACGGAAAATTTTACTGTTCCACATAAACCTCATCGTTTTCTACGTTCATGTCATCTTGTGTTGTTTTTACAAGATCCACTTTGCGATAACGATTCATACCTGTTCCAGCAGGAACAAGTTTACCGATAATAACATTTTCTTTTAATCCTAGAAGTTCATCGCGTTTACCCTTAATTGCTGCATCAGTTAAGACACGAGTTGTTTCTTGGAACGATGCTGCAGATAAGAATGAATCTGTTTCAAGTGAAGCTTTTGTAATACCAAGTAGAACAGGTCTAGCTGTTGCTGGTTGCTTACCTTGCAGTAAGACCTTAGCATTCGCATCAGTAAACTGATGGATATCTAGTAATGTTCCTGGTAATACATCTGTTTCACCTGCATCACTTACACGAACTTTACGTAACATTTGACGTACCATTACCTCTACGTGTTTGTCACCAATTTCTACCCCTTGCATACGGTATACTTTTTGAACTTCACGTAATAAGTATTCTTGAACCGCCGTAATGTCCGTTACTTTTAGTAATTCTTTCGGATCAATAGAACCTTCTGTTAACTCTTTACCGTGGCTAATTGGCTGTCCTGGAGTTACTTTCAGACGAGCACCGTAAGGAATAGCATACGTACGAGCTTCAACTTCACCCTGTACAACTACTTCTTGGCGATCTTTAACGTCGTTGATCGCTGCGATAACACCGTCGATTTCACTGATAACTGCCTGACCTTTCGGATTACGAGCTTCGAAGATCTCTTGGATACGAGGTAAACCTTGAGTAATATCATCTCCGGCAACCCCACCTGTATGGAATGTACGCATCGTTAACTGTGTACCTGGCTCACCGATAGATTGAGCTGCGATAATACCTACCGCTTCTCCTACTTCTACGTCTGTTCCAGTTGCTAAGTTACGACCGTAACACTTCTTACATACACCGTGGCGAGTGTTACACGTAAACGCTGAACGAATGTTTACAGTTTCAACACCCGAATTTTCAACGATATGAGCGATATCTTCAGTAATTAATTGATTTTCAGCAACTAATACTTCACCTGTTTCAGGATGTTTTACAGTTTTTCTTGCAAAACGTCCAACAAGACGATCATATAATGACTCGATAACTTCATTACCCTCTTTAATCGCACCAATTAATAAACCGCGATCTGTTCCACAATCATCTTCACGAACGATTACATCTTGTGCAACGTCAACAAGACGACGTGTTAAGTAACCAGAATCGGCAGTTTTAAGTGCTGTATCGGCAAGACCTTTACGCGCACCATGCGTAGAGATGAAGTACTCAAGTACTGTTAAACCTTCACGGAAACTCGATTTGATTGGAAGTTCGATGATACGACCAGATGGATTGGCCATAAGACCACGCATACCAGCAAGCTGAGTAAAGTTAGATGCGTTACCACGGGCACCTGAGTCACTCATCATGAAGATTGGGTTGCGTTTATTCAAGGATTTCATCAGTTTTCCTTGGATAACATCTTTTGCATTACTCCAAATAGAGATAACGCGATCGTAACGTTCTTCTTCCGTGATTAAACCGCGACGGAATTGTTTAATTACATTATCTACTTTTGCTTGTGCTTCGTGGAGAATTTCATCTTTTTCGCCTAATACAAGAATGTCAGATACCCCAACTGTAATACCAGCTTTTGTAGAGTACTTGAATCCTAAGTTTTTCATACGGTCAAGCATGCGAGACGTTTCTGTAATTTGGAAACGTTTGAACACTTCCGCAATGATGTTACCAAGGATCTTCTTGCTAAATGGCGCCACTTCTTCGCGACTAGCAATAATTTCTTTAATGTTCGCACCTTTTTCAACGAAATATTTCGCTGGTGTTTCTTTTTCAAGGTTTGAATTTGTTGGTTCATTAATATAAGGGAACGACTCTGGTAAGATTTCGTTAAATATTAATTTACCAACTGTTGTTAATAGAAGCATACTCTTTTGCTCTTCAGTAAATGTTGCGTTGTTTACTGCACTTGCAGCTACTGCAACACGTGTATGAAGATGAACATATCCATTTTGATATGCAAGCAATGCTTCGTTTGCATCTTTGAAGACCATACCTTCACCGATTGCACCTTCACGCTCAAGTGTTAAGTAATAGTTACCTAATACCATATCCTGAGATGGAGTAACAACTGGTTTACCGTCTTTCGGGTTCAAGATGTTTTGTGCCGCTAACATAAGAAGACGAGCTTCAGCTTGAGCTTCTGATGATAAAGGTACGTGAACGGCCATTTGGTCACCGTCAAAGTCCGCGTTGTATGCAGTACATACAAGTGGGTGAAGACGGATTGCGCGACCTTCTACTAATGTAGGTTCAAACGCCTGGATACCAAGACGGTGAAGTGTTGGTGCGCGGTTTAGAAGTACTGGATGTTCTTTAATCACAGACTCTAAAACGTCCCAAACTTCAGGTTGTACACGCTCGATTTTACGTTTCGCACTCTTAATGTTATGTGCTAATCCTTTTTCAACTAACTCTTTCATTACGAAAGGTTTGAACAGTTCAAGCGCCATTTCTTTTGGCAATCCACATTGATACATCTTTAAGTTCGGTCCTACAACGATTACAGAACGACCAGAGTAGTCAACACGTTTACCTAATAAATTTTGACGGAAACGTCCTTGTTTACCTTTAAGCATGTGAGATAGTGATTTTAATGGACGGTTACCTGGCCCAGTAACTGGACGGCCACGACGACCATTATCGATTAATGCGTCTACAGCTTCTTGTAACATACGTTTTTCGTTTTGAACAATGATGCTTGGTGCACCTAAGTCCAATAGACGTTTTAAACGGTTGTTACGGTTAATTACACGACGGTATAAGTCGTTTAAGTCAGAAGTAGCAAAACGTCCACCGTCTAACTGTACCATTGGGCGTAGTTCTGGTGGGATTACTGGTAGAACATCTAAGATCATCCAAGACGGTTCATTTCCAGAGTTACGGAATGCTTCTAATACTTCTAGACGTTTAATAGCACGAGTACGGCGTTGTCCTTGTGCTGTTTTTAATTCTTCTTTTAAGAAGTCTACTTCTTTATCTAAATCGATGTCTTGTAGTAGCTTTTTAATTGCTTCTGCACCCATAGCAGCTTGGAATGTGCTACCATATCGATCACGATATGCACGGTATTCTTTTTCAGAAAGTAATTGCTTCTTATCAAGTGGTGTATCTCCACTTTCTGTTACAACATAAGAAGCGAAATAAATTACTTCTTCAAGCGCGCGAGGGGACATGTCTAAGACAAGTCCCATGCGGCTCGGGATACCTTTGAAATACCAAATATGAGATACAGGAGCAGCTAATTCGATATGACCCATACGTTCACGACGTACTTTTGCACGCGTTACTTCAACGCCACATCGATCACAAACTACACCTTTATAACGTACACGTTTGTATTTTCCGCAATGACATTCCCAGTCCTTTTGTGGTCCGAAAATACGCTCACAGAATAAGCCATCTTTTTCAGGCTTTAACGTACGATAGTTAATAGTTTCTGGTTTCTTAACTTCACCGTATGACCAAGAACGAATCTTGTCAGGTGAAGCAAGTCCAATCTTCATATATTCAAAGTTATTTACATCTATCAAGGGGCCTACCTCCCTTTTAGTCTACAGGTTATCCCAATTATTCCTTAGTTGTCTCAACTTCGACATTCAATTTATCTGCTGATTGATGATCATCGTCATCTTCTGTATCACGCATTTCAATTTCTGTATCGTCGCTAGACATCATTTTAACGTCCATACCTAAACTTTGCAGCTCTTTAATCAATACTTTGAATGATTCAGGAACGCCTGGTTCTGGAACATTTTCGCCTTTAACAATTGCTTCATAAGTCTTAACACGTCCAACAACATCATCAGACTTCACTGTTAAGATTTCTTGAAGAGTATAAGCAGCACCGTAAGCTTCAAGTGCCCAAACCTCCATCTCACCGAAACGCTGTCCACCGAACTGAGCTTTACCTCCAAGAGGTTGCTGCGTTACAAGTGAGTATGGTCCAGTAGAACGAGCATGAAGTTTATCGTCAACCATGTGCGCAAGTTTGATCATATACATGACACCAACAGATACGCGGTTATCGAATGGTTCACCAGTACGTCCGTCATACAGGATTGTTTTCGCGTCATTTGCCATACCAGCTTCTTCAATTGTGCCCCAAACATCTTCCTCACGAGCACCATCGAATACTGGTGTTGCAATGTGAATGCCAAGGTATCTTGCTGCCATACCAAGATGAAGCTCTAATACCTGACCGATATTCATACGAGATGGTACCCCTAATGGGTTTAACATGATATCGATTGGCGTACCGTCTGGTAGGTAAGGCATATCTTCTTCTGGTAAAATACGAGAAATAACACCTTTGTTACCGTGACGTCCGGCCATCTTGTCACCTTCAGAAATTTTACGTTTTTGAACGATATATGCACGTACAAGTTGATTCACGCCCGGTGGCAATTCATCGCCATCTTCACGGTTGAATACTTTTACGTCTAAGATAATACCGCCACCACCGTGTGGTACACGTAGTGATGTATCACGTACTTCACGCGCTTTTTCTCCAAAGATAGCATGTAATAGACGTTCTTCAGCTGTTAATTCTGTTACACCTTTAGGTGTTACTTTACCAACAAGTAAATCTCCATCTTTTACTTCAGCACCAACGCGAATGATACCGCGCTCGTCAAGGTTACGTAATGCGTCTTCCCCAACGTTTGGAATGTCACGTGTAATTTCTTCTGGTCCAAGCTTCGTATCACGAGCTTCTGATTCATATTCTTCAATATGAATAGAAGTGTACACATCATCTTTTACAAGGCGCTCACTCATGATGATCGCATCCTCGTAGTTATAACCGTCCCAAGTCATGAAGCCAACAAGCACGTTACGTCCAAGTGCTAGTTCACCTAATTCCATAGAAGGACCATCCGCAAGGATTTCACCTTTTACAACTTCATTTCCAACACTTACGATTGGACGTTGGTTGTAACAAGTTCCTTGGTTAGAACGAATGAATTTTTGCATTTTGTAGCGATCTAAGTCGCCTTTTACTGTTTGACCGTCAACTTCTACATAGCGACGTACCCAAACTTCACGTGCTTCTACGCGCTCAACAACCCCAGGATGTTTACAGATTACTGCAGCACCTGAGTCTTTTGCTGATACGTACTCCATACCTGTACCTACAATCGGAGATTCCGGATTCATTAACGGAACCGCCTGACGTTGCATGTTCGCTCCCATAAGTGCGCGGTTAGAGTCATCGTTTTCTAAGAACGGAATACAAGCTGTCGCTGCCGACACTACTTGTTTTGGAGATACATCCATGTAGTCGATGCGTTCTCTATTTGTGACAATGTTTTCACCACGGAAACGAGCTACGATATCTTCACTTAGGAATTCACCTTCGTCAGATAATTTCATATTCGCTTGGGCTACAACATAGTTATCTTCTTCATCTGCTGTTAAGTAATCAACATGCCCTGTTACAAGACCAGTTTCTGGGTCAACACGACGGTATGGTGTTTCAATGAAACCAAACTCATTTACTTTCGCGAACGAAGATAATGAGTTAATCAAACCGATGTTTGGTCCCTCTGGTGTTTCAATCGGACACATACGACCGTAGTGAGAGTAATGAACGTCACGCACTTCAAAGCCTGCGCGCTCACGCGTTAAACCACCAGGTCCTAATGCAGATAGTCTTCGTTTGTGAGTTAACTCTGCTAATGGGTTTGTTTGGTCCATAAACTGAGATAACTGAGAACTTCCGAAGAACTCTTTAATAGATGCAATAACAGGACGAATATTAATTAGTGCCTGTGGTGTAATTGCATTTGTATCTTGGATCGACATTCTCTCACGAACAACACGTTCCATACGAGAAAGACCGATACGGAATTGATTTTGTAACAGTTCTCCAACAGAACGCAGACGACGGTTTCCTAAATGGTCAATATCATCTGTATCCCCTACTTTGTATAGTAGGTTGAAGAAGTAACTGATAGAAGCAAGGATATCACCTGGTGTAATGTGTTTCACATCACGAGTAATGTTTGCATTACCAATTACATTAATTACGCGTTCGCCTTCCGACTCAGGAGCATAAATCTTAATAGATTGCAGCTCAACATCGCCTTCTACCACTCCACCCATTGGTTTCGCTGTTTTGAATCCAATGTTTTTCTCTAAGTAAGGTAAAATGCGATCAAGTGTACGACGATCTAAGATTGTTCCTTCTGCCGCTAAAATTTCACCAGTTTCTGGATCCACTAATGTTTCAGCTAAACGTTGATTAAACAATCTGTTTTTAATGTGTAACTTCTTGTTGATCTTATAGCGACCTACATTTGCTAAATCGTAGCGCTTTGGATCAAAGAAACGAGACACAAGTAAGCTCTTAGCATTTTCTACCGTTGGTGGTTCACCAGGACGTAGACGCTCATAAATTTCAAGCAATGCTTTTTCTGTGCTATCTGTGTTGTCTTTTTCTAATGTGTTGCTTAAGTATTCGTTATCACCTAAAAGCTCGGTGATTTCTTGATCAGAGCCAAACCCTAATGCGCGTAACAAAACAGTTACAGGAAGTTTACGCGTACGGTCAATACGCACATATACAACATCCTTAGCATCTGTCTCATACTCTAACCAAGCTCCGCGGTTTGGAATTACAGTAGCAGTAAAACCACGTTTTCCGTTTTTATCCACTTTGCCACTATAGTATACGCTTGGAGAGCGAACTAACTGGGAAACGATAACACGTTCTGCACCGTTAATTACGAATGTTCCAGTCTCTGTCATGAGTGGGAAATCTCCCATGAACACATCTTGTTCTTTTACTTCACCAGTTTCCTTGTTGATTAGACGCACTTTTACACGAAGTGGTGCTGCATACGTCACATCACGCTCTTTGCATTCGTCTACAGAGTATTTAGGTTCACCTAAGCTGTAGTCGATAAATTCAAGCGATAGATTTCCCGTAAAGTCTTCAATCGGAGAAATGTCTTGGAACATTTCTCGCAAACCCTCATCAAGAAACCACTGATAAGAAGAGGTTTGAATTTCGATAAGATTTGGTAACTCTAATACTTCACTAATACGGGCATAACTTCTTCGTTGGCGGTGGCGTCCGTATTGAACTAGTTGACCTGTCAACTGCTTCACCCCTCAAATCATGAGTATTATAAATGCACAAAAAAATTTGTGCAAAATCACAAATAAATACAACTACTGCTATTAGCGTAGTCTCTTTCTCTTAAAGATAAATACGTTGAGTCTTTCTACCTGCTCAAAAAAGAAAAATGGCTTCTATAAGAAAACCATCATTCTGTTTCATAATCTGCTGATTTTACTATCTTTTCCAAGAGAAACAAAAATATACATCTTTCTCAACGCAGAAAATCATATATTGGCATTGTATAATGTTAACATAGCCAAAAATAACCGTCAACGTTTTTTTGATTTTATGATATAATATCCTTTTTTCTTTTCTACAACCTCAACCTCAGAAAATACTTCTTCTAGTTTTTTTAGCGCAGACGGTGCACCTTGTTTCTTTTGAATAACAATCCAAAGTTCTCCACCTGGAACTAAATACTCCACAGCTTTTTCTAAAATCTCATGTACGATATCTTTACCCGCACGAATTGGAGGGTTAGATAGAATAGCAGCATACTTACCATCTACATTTTCATAGACGCTACTTTGAAAAATACGTATATTCTCGATTTTGTTATTAGCGGCGTTTTCTTTCGCAAGCCCAAGTGCCCTCTCATTCACATCCACCATGTGAACTTCACGACCTTGAAACTCTTTCGCTAACGACAAACCAATAGGACCGTATCCGCAACCTACGTCTAATATATTACCTTTAATATCTGGCATTTGAAACGCTTCAATTAAAAGACGGGAACCAAAGTCCACTTCGTTTTTCGAGAACACCCCATGGTCAGATAAGAAAGTAAATCGAGATCCACGAAGGTCAAACTCCCATCGCTTACGATCACTTTTACTAGAAGGGTCGTTAGAAAAATAATGGTCTGCCATATGGCCACCTCTTTTCTTTACAGTTAAAAAAAAAGCTCGCATGAGAGCGAGCTTTTTTTAAAGCATCAAAAGTTAATTACTTAACTTCTACAGCAGCGCCAACTTCTTCAAGTTTAGCTTTGATTTCTTCAGCTTCTTCTTTAGCAGCAGCTTCTTTGATTACTTTTGGAGTGTTGTCAACTAATTCTTTAGCTTCTTTTAAGCCAAGACCAGTGATTTCACGAACAACTTTGATAACTTTGATTTTTTGTGCACCAGCGCTAGTTAGTTCCACATCAAATTCAGTTTTCTCAGCAGCAGCTTCTCCAGCGCCACCAGCAACAGCTACAGGAGCAGCAGCAGTTACGCCGAATTCTTCCTCGATAGCTTTTACTAAGTCGTTAAGTTCTAATACAGTCATAGATTTAACTGCTTCAATGATTTGTTCTTTAGTCATTGTAAATATCCTCCCTTAAATAGGTTTGTATTGTTTTATCGATAATACGTAATTATCTTTTAAAAAATTAAGCGCCTTGCTCTTCCTTTTGGTCTGCAACTGCTTTAGTAGCAAGTGCAAGGTTACGGATTGGAGCTTGAAGAACACTAAGAAGCATAGAAAGTAAGCCTTCACGTGATGGAAGAGTAGCGATTGCTTTAACCTCATCAAGTGTTACAAGTTTACCTTCGATTACGCCCGCTTTAATTTCTAAAGCTTCATGATCTTTAGCGAAGTCGTTTAATACTTTCGCAGGAGCAACTACATCCTCGTTACTGAACGCGATTGCGTTTGGTCCTGTTAAGAATTCATTTAACTCAGCCATTTCAGCAGATTCTGCAGCACGACGAGTTAGAGAGTTTTTGTAAACTTTGAACTCAACGCCAGCTTCACGTAATTGCTTACGTAATTCTGTTGCTTCAGAAACTGTTAAACCACGGTAGTCAACAACGATTGTAGATTTACTAGCGCGAAGTTTGTCCGCGATTTCAGTTACAACTTGTTGTTTAGTTTCGATTACTTTGCTCATGTTATTACACCTCCTGTAGATTATATAGAAGATGTACCGAAAGTGCACTAAAAACCTCCATGCCCAACTTGTAGACATGGAGGCATATAGTCACAGAAAAAAGATTCCGCTTCGTATATTAACACCTAGGTAGGAAATTAAGTCTATTGACACCTACTGTCTACGGTACACTAATTAAATTCACAACATAAATGATTATATTAAAACTTCTTTATGAAGTCAACTTCCAAAATTTACGCTAATGTAGAAACGTCTACACGTACGCCAGGTCCCATTGTAGAAGCAACTGTTACGTTCTTCATGTAAGTACCTTTTGCAGCAGCTGGCTTAACTTTTTGTAAAGTGTCAGCAATTGTTTTGAAGTTTTCTACTAATTTAGCATCTTCGAAAGATACTTTACCGATTGGAACGTGGATGTTACCAGCTTTATCAACGCGGTATTCAACTTTACCAGCTTTGATTTCGTTAACAGCTTTAGTTACATCGAAAGTAACTGTTCCAGTTTTAGGGTTTGGCATTAAACCTTTAGGTCCTAATACGCGACCAAGTTTACCAACTTCACCCATCATGTCAGGAGTTGCTACTACTACATCGAAATCGAACCAACCTTGTTGGATTTTACCGATGTAATCAGTATCGCCTACGAAGTCAGCTCCAGCAGCTTCAGCTTCTTTAGCTTTTTCACCTTTAGCAAATACTAATACACGTTGTACTTTACCAGTACCGTGTGGAAGAACAACTGCGCCACGGATTTGTTGGTCAGCTTTCTTAGGGTCAACACCTAAACGGAATGCAGCTTCTACAGTTGCATCAAATTTAGCTGTGTTTGTTTTCTTTACTAATTCTACTGCTTCTGTTGCAGAGTAAGCAGCTGCACGATCAACAAGCTTTGCAGCTTCTACGTACTTTTTACCTCTTTTAGCCATTTTTATTTCCTCCTCGAATGTGGTTTTAGCGGAATAACCTCCCACGTTTACGCCTGTTTTCAGGTATAACCTGAGGATGAGCGCCATCCATTTATTTAAAAACGATAATCATTTACGATAATAAAGGTTGCGAATTGGAATTCCAGACCCGCAACCTTTTTTAAAACAAATCGAATTAGTCTTCGATAACGATGCCCATACTGCGTGCAGTACCTTCAACCATACGCATTGCAGCTTCTACGCTAGCAGCGTTTAGGTCAGGCATTTTAGTTTCAGCGATTTCGCGTACTTTATCACGCTTAACAGTTGCCACTTTATTACGGTTTGGTTCACCAGAACCAGACTCAATACCAGCTACTTTCTTAAGAAGAACAGCAGCAGGAGGAGTTTTAGTAATGAAAGTGAATGAACGGTCCTCAAATACCGTAATTTCAACAGGGATGATAAGACCAGCTTGATCTGCTGTACGAGCGTTAAACTCTTTACAGAAGCCCATGATGTTAACACCTGCTTGTCCTAATGCTGGACCAACTGGTGGAGCTGGGTTAGCTTTACCTGCAGGAATTTGAAGCTTTACCATTTTAATTACCTTTTTAGCCACGAGACACACCTCCTTAAGTCCGTGATGTGGTCAATTGGACAGTGATTTGCCCTCCCACGTCATATTTTATCTGTAAGGATAAAATCTTTCAAAAAACGTCTCCGATAACGAAGACGTACTGACTTAAAAGATATTATCACTTTTTACAATTCATTTCAAGTTTCATTTTATAATTTTTCAATTTGATGGAAGTCAAGTTCAACTGGAGTCTCGCGACCAAACATGTCCACAAGCACGCTAACCTTTTTCTTCTCCACATCAATTTCTTCAATAGCACCTGTATAATCTGCGAATGGCCCCTCATTTACACGTACTGTCTCATGAAGTTCAAAGTCGAAATCAACCACTTCGTTGTCCATTCCCATATGTTTCATAATGGTAACAACTTCCTCTTCTAATAGAGGTGATGGTTTAGATCCAGAACCAGAAGAACCAACGAACCCAGTTACACCCGGCGTGTTACGTACAACATACCAAGAGTCATCAGTCATGATTAATTCTACTAATACATAACCTGGGAACACTTTTCTTTTCATTAATTTTTCTTTTCCGTTTTTCATTTCTACTTCTACTTCTTCCGGGACAACAACACGGAAAATTTTATCTTGCATACCCATTGATTCTACACGTTTCTCTAGGTTTGCTTTTACTTTATTTTCATATCCAGAATAAGTATGGACAACATACCAACTTTTTTCCATTCATTTAGGACGAGCGTCCTTCCCTCCCTGACGTACATTTTTTTGCGCAAATGAAAAAACCCGTTCACCGGGCTTTTACACAGTTCTTATAAATAACATTATATCATGGATAAGTGCTTCTTATTCAAGAATTAACCAAGAATTAACCGAATTAAAGAAGAAATGCCCATATCAACTACTGCGAAGAAAATCGCAAAGAACACAACTGTAGCAACAACAGTCGCTGTTGAGCGGAGTAATTCATCTTTTTTAGGCCAACTTACTTTTTTCATTTCGCGACCTACATCGCCGAAAAAGTTCGTTAAACGCATCTGCGGGACCTCCAGTGTATTATTTCAATTATTTATTTTGTTTCCTTGTGAACTGTATGCTGATTGCATGTTTTACAAAACTTTTTTATTTCAAGTCGCTCTATTGAGCTCGTATCTTTCATAGTAGAGTAGTTTCGATTTTTACACTCTTCACATGAGAGTACAACTTTTTTCCTCATTAGTTACACCAACCTTGTAACATTATGTCCCTAAAAATGTATCATACAATAAAAGACAATGTCAATGACATGCATTTTGTACTCTCTACAAAAGAAAACAGGTGATTTATTTTACACCTGTAGCACTTGTTACTTCTTATGAATTTAAAGTTGTACTTTCTCTCATTTCCATATATCGTTCCAATTTTCTCTTTACTCTTTGTAAAGCGTTATCAATAGATTTCACATGCCTGTTTAACTGTTCTGAAATCTCTTGATAAGAACGACCATCTAAATATAAAGAAAGCACTTTCCTTTCTAAATCGCTTAATAATTCAGATATTTTTGATTCTATGTCTGTATATTCTTCCTGGCTAATGATCATCTCTTCAGGATCAGTCACCTTCGCTTCAGAAATAACATCCAATAACGTTCGATCAGATTCCTCATCGTAAATCGGCTTATCTAAAGACACATACGAATTTAAAGGAATATGTTTTTGTCTTGTTGCCGTTTTAATAGCGGTAATAATTTGTCGAGTGATACATAGTTCAGCAAATGCTTTGAATGAAGACAGCTTGTCCTCTTTATAATCACGAATTGCTTTAAACAACCCTATCATACCTTCTTGAACAATGTCTTCTCGATCGGCACCCACTAAAAAGTAAGATCTTGATTTCGCACGAACAAAGTTCTTATACTTGTGAATTAAATATTCTAGAGCGTCAGTATTACCTTTTCGAACTAACTCAACGATTGCCTCATCCTCTAAATCACGAAATGTAACGTCGCCTATACTTACGAAGCCTGCTTCCACCTTGATCCCTCCGACCGCTATTTATTTAGCAATATTATACAGTAAAAAGATAAAGAGCGTCAATGCTTCAACGCTCTCCTCTTCTTAATTTTTCTAATTTTTCTGTAATATCTTTACTAAATATCTTTCGCATGGCGGGCTGCTGTTCTTTCGTGTCTTTTGTGCGCCTTCTTACTTGTTGTTCCATCGCTTGTACTTCCAACTCTAATTCACGCGCAGATTTTCGAAGGGCACCTTGCCCAAATATAACCCATTGTTCTGTATAATCAGAAGTCGCAACATATATTTGTGTATTTATATTTCTAAGCTCTATCGCAAGTTGCTCTATCTTTTCGTCTGCAGTTTGATTCTTTCGTGTGAATATTACTTCTACACGAGATTGTTTCATCTTTTTTTCAATACCATGGACTGTATAGGCATCAAAGACTATCATCACTTTTATACCTGTATAACCTTGATAATCCGCCATCTTATCAATAAGCGCATCTCTTGATGATTGTAAATCTACATCCCGCAGTTTCTTCAAATCTCCCCAAGCTCCGATAATGTTGTAACCGTCAACGATTAAAATATCGTTCATTTTTTATTTACCAATTTCGTGACGTTTACGATATACCTCATACATTAACAAACTTGCGGCTACTGAAGCATTTAAGGATGTAACTTTACCAACCATCGGTAAAGTGATTAAGAAATCACACTTTTCACCAATAATACGACTCATACCTTTTCCTTCACTACCAATTACTAACCCAATCGGCATTGTACCATCTAAATTACGGTAATCCGTTTTCCCTTTGGCATCTGTACCAGCAATCCAAAGTCCACGCTCTTTTAATTCATCAATTGTACGAGATAAGTTTGTTACGCGCGCAACAGGAATGTATTCAATCGCTCCTGTTGATGCTTTCGCAACTGATGCTGTAAGTCCCACAGCTCTTCTCTTCGGAATAATAATTCCATGAGCTCCTGTTGCATCAGCAGTACGCATAATAGAACCTAGGTTATGCGGATCTTCAATCTCATCTAAAATCAAGAAGAATGGATCTTCATTACGTTTTTCTGCCACTTTGAATAAATCTTCTAACTCTGCATACTGATATGCAGCTACTTGAGCAATTACACCTTGATGATTACCCTCAACTAATTGATCTAACTTTTTCTTTGGTGCATGTTGTAAAATAATCTTATTTTCTTTCGCTAACGCTAGTACAATTTGTACTTGTCCTTTGGCAGCACCTTCTGCGATCCAAATTTTATTAATATCTCTCCCTGATCTTAACGCTTCAATTACAGGGTTACGTCCGATAATATATTCACTAGTCATGATGATGTGCCCCCTTCCTTTTCTTCTAAAACTGCAATTGCCTTATATACAATTTCGTCTAATCTTTCACGATTATTTAATAAATGATGATAACCAATTAGCGCTTCAAAGGCTGTACTATGTCGATATGTTTGTACATCCGTATTTTTCGGAACTGTACCTGAATTTGCATTACGCCCTCTTCTTAATACCGCCTCTTCTTCCTCTGTCAAAAATGCCGTCTCTAATAAATGATAAACAACTTTCGCCTGTGCTTTTGCTGAAACAAAGCTCGTCCCTAAGCGGTGTAATTGATTAGGGCGAACTTTTCCTTTTTGAAGGAGGTGATAGCGGATATATTGTTCATATACCGCATCACCCATATACGCTAACGCCAAGCTGTTTAATTGCTTTGCATCGATCATCCTTATCCTCTTTTCCATCTTGTACCTTGAGCAGTATCTTCTAAAATAATATTACGTTCTTTTAAATCGTCACGAATTTGATCAGACAATGCAAAATCACGATTTTTACGAGCTTCAATGCGCTTTTGGATAAGCTCTTCAATTTCTTCATCCAGTAATTCTTCTTTTGATAATTCTAATCCCAAAATATCAAATAACGTTTCCAGTTGTTTTACGTATGCTTCAATCACAACTTTAGATGTATGCTCTTCAAGTAAATATTGATTTGCATGATTTGCTACGTTGTATAATTCGGTAATTGCATTTGCAGTGTTAAAGTCATCATTCATTGCCTCTTCAAATGCAGTCTGGAATTTCTCTATTTCAGCTAACCATTTCTCATTATGGTCCGTTAAATCCGTACTACTCTCCATACGATGCTTTAAGTTTCCATAAGCTGTTTTAATTCTTTCCAGTCCATTATTCGTACTTTGTAATAACTCTTCACTAAAGTTAATCGGGTGACGATAGTGTACTGATAACATAAAGAATCTAATTAACTGCGGGTCGTATTGCTTAATAATATCGTGAACTAAAATAAAGTTACCAAGCGATTTAGACATCTTCTCATTGTTAATATTAATATATCCATTATGCATCCAGTAACGTGCAAACGTTTTTCCAGTCAATGCCTCTGACTGCGCAATTTCATTTTCATGATGTGGGAAAGCCAAGTCTTGACCACCAGCATGAATGTCAATTGTATCCCCTAAGTACTTACGCGCCATTGCTGAGCATTCAATATGCCATCCTGGACGTCCTTGCCCCCAAGGGCTTTCCCAGAAGATTTCTCCTTCTTTCGCAGCTTTCCATAAAGCAAAATCAAGAGGGTCTTGTTTCTTTTCCCCTACCTCAATACGAGCACCGTGACGTAAATCTGCGATTGGTTGATGTGATAATTTACCGTAACCTTCGAATTCCTTCGTCTTAAAGTACACATCACCCTCTGATTCATATGCATACCCTTTATTCACAAGTTCTTGAATAAATTCAATAATGATATCCATATTTTCTGTTACACGAGGATGAACTGTTGCGTGTTTGCAACCTAGTGCTGTTACATCTTCAAAGTACGCTTCAACAAAACGATCAGCAATTGTCGGTACATCTTCACCTAATTCATTTGCCGCTTTAATTAATTTATCATCTACATCCGTAAAGTTAGATACATATTGCACATCGTATCCTTTGTATTCTAAATAACGACGCACTGTATCGAATACCATAGGAGGCCTTGCATTCCCAATATGAATGTAGTTATAAACTGTAGGTCCGCATACATACATCTTTACCTTATTTTCTTCTAATGGAACAAACTCTTCTTTTTGACGTGTTAACGTATTATAAATGTGAATAGTCATTTTTATCCTTCCTTTCTACCTTTAATTCCAATTGTTTCTTCAATTTATCAAGTTCTACTTCCATAGCCTTTAATTTATCAAAAATCGGATCCGGAAGGTCAGAGTGATTTAATTCTTGACCAATCTTTACTCCATTTTGAATAACGACACGGCCAGGTATACCTACAACTGTAGAATGTGCAGGAACTTCTTTTAATACGACAGACCCTGCTCCGATTTTAGAATTCTCTCCCACAGTAATAGAACCAAGAACTTTAGCACCCGTCGCAATTAATACATTATCCTGAATTGTTGGATGCCTCTTTCCTTTTTCTTTTCCTGTACCACCTAATGTAACCCCTTGATAAATCGTTACATTATCACCAATTTCACAAGTTTCTCCGATTACAACTCCCATTCCATGATCTATGAAAAAACGTCGACCAATTGTTGCTCCTGGATGGATCTCAATGCCAGTAAAAAAGCGGCTCACTTGTGAAACAAAACGTGCAAGAAAGAAAAAATTTCTTTTATAAAAAGCATGTGCAATTCGATGGGCCCAAACTGCATGTAATCCAGAGTAAGTTAAAATGACTTCGAAATAACCTCTTGCCGCTGGATCCTGTTCAAAAACGACTTCAATATCTTCCCGAAGCCTCTTAAACATCGGTGTTCCCTCCCCTTTATGGGCTGCTTTTTTGTCGAGCGAACTAACTCCCCTAACTCATCACTTCTCCCCTAATTCTTTATATAAGGAGATAAATTCTATATTCATACCTATTTACACGGTATAAAAAAAAGGCGTCTCTGTCATATTGACAGAGACGCCTTTTAAGCGCGGTTCCACTCTGTTTAGGCTTAAAAAAGCCTCAAACTCATCCATGATAACGGTGTAAACCGCTTCTGCTTACTTTGCGGCCTAAGACATCCCACGAAGCAATTCGCTGTTCAGCAGAAGACTCGAAGGGGCATTTCAAAAATCCGCTTATAAACCACTCCCAGCCTAAAGGTGGTTCTCTCTGTAAAAAGCCTGATTTTCTACTTCTCCTTCTCGTCGCTTTTCCTTATTAGGTTTTAGGTATACTTATTATATTTCTAAACCTAGAAAATGTTAACCAATTACTTTTTGAAGACGATTTAAAACTTTTTCTTTTCCAAGAAGTGCAATAGCATTCGGAAGCTCTGGACCATGCGTTTGTCCTGTAGTTGCAACACGGATTGGCATAAATAAATTTTTACCTTTATGTCCTGTTTCCTTTTGAACTGCTTTAATCGCTGCCTTAATTGCTGCTGGCTCCATTGCTTCTAGAGCTTCTATTTGACCAGCAAATGCACGAAGTACTTCAGGTACTTGTTCACCATTTAATACTTCTTGTCCTTCTTCTTCATAATCAACATGATCTTTAAAGAACATTTCAGAAAGCTCTACAATTTCAGCTCCAAAACTCATTTGTTCATGGTATAAAGCAATTACATCACGAATCCAAGCTTGGTCTTGTTCGCTTAAAGTTTCTCCCACACGTCCAGCTTTCACTAAATGCGGTAAGCTTAACTCTACAACCGTATCTAAATCTTGCTTTTTCATATACTGGTTGTTCATCCATTTTAGTTTTTGAGAATCAAATAATGCAGGTGATTTTGATAAACGAGCTGCATCGAACATTTTGATAAACTCATCTTTAGAGAAGATTTCTTCTTCTCCTACCGGAGACCAACCTAGTAGTGCAATAAAGTTAAAGATTGCTTCTGGAAGATACCCAAGCTCTTTATATTGCTCAATAAATTGAATAATAGATTCATCACGCTTACTTAACTTTTTACGACTTTCATTAACAATTAGAGTCATATGACCGAATTGTGGAATATCCCAGCCGAAAGCTTCATAAATCATCATTTGTTTCGGTGTATTTGAAATATGATCATCACCACGAAGTACATGTGTAATTTCCATTAGATGATCATCTACTGCTACTGCAAAGTTATAAGTTGGAATTCCATCCTTTTTCACAATAACAAAATCACCGAAATCATTTGAATGGAACGCAACTTCATCTTTTACAATATCTTTGAATGTGTAGTCACGATCAGCTGGTACACGGAAACGAATACTTGGAATACGTCCCTCAGCTTCAAATTCTTTCACTTGTTCTTCAGTTAATTCACGGTGGTTACCTGCGTAACGAGGTGTTTCACCGCGAGCGATTTGTCCTTCACGCTCTGCTTCTAGCTCTTCTTCTGTCATATAACATTTATAAGCTAGACCACGCTCTAATAAATCTTCATATAATTTTTTATAAATATCTAAACGCTCTGTTTGGCGATATGGTCCAAATTCACCACCAACATCAACACCTTCATCCCAGTCCATACCGAGCCATTTCAAGTATTTTAATTGGCTTTCTTCTCCACCAGCCACGTTACGTTTTACATCAGTATCTTCAATACGAATAATAAATTTGCCATCTAAATGACGAGCAAATAAATAATTAAATAATGCCGTACGCGCATTTCCGATATGTAAGTGTCCTGTTGGACTTGGCGCGTAGCGCACTCTCACTTGCTTTTCCATAATTGGTACACCTTCCATTCTTAATGTCAACACATTCTATAATTGTACACCAAAAAAATGTGATTATCCATCTTACGAATTAAAAACCATTATTTTTTCTGTAATAAAACAACCGCTTGAGAAGCAATCCCTTCTTCTCTACCTGTAAATCCTAATTTTTCTGTTGTTGTTGCCTTTACATTAATGTTATCGATAGACGTTTCTAACAGTTCACTAATGCGCTTACGCATACTCTCAATATGTGGTGCCATTTTTGGTTTTTGAGCAATAATTGTACAATCTAAATTTCCTAACTCGTAACCTTGTTCACGCACAAATTCCCAAACTTTTTGTAACAATACAGCTGAATCTGCATCTTTAAAAGCTGGGTCTGTATCAGGAAAATGCTTTCCGATATCTCCTGCTGCAATCGCACCTAAACATGCATCAGCAATCGTATGTAACAATACATCTGCATCTGAATGGCCGATTAATCCTTTCTCGTGTGGAATTGTAATTCCACCGATAATCAACGGGCGCCCTTCCGCAAATTCATGTACATCAAAACCTTGTCCAATTCGAAACATCCTTACTTCCTCCTTAAGCTAAACTACTGAGCTTTATGACTCTATATTATATCGCTATCCTTATAAAGAAAAGCCCGGCTGTTGCCGAGCTTTTCTTTATTAACACGTCATCAATGTTATTTCTTTTGAACACGTAGGAAACTTTCAGCAATTAATAGATCTTCCGGAGTCGTCACTTTAATATTATAGTAACTCCCCTCTACTACACCTACTTGCTTCCCAACACGTTCTACGAGACTTGCATCATCTGTGCCAAGAAAACAACTTTGCTTTGCGCTTCTATGAGCTTCTAACAAAAGAGAAACAGAGAATCCTTGTGGTGTTTGTACAGCGTTAAGTTGAGATCGCTCTACCGTTTCTACAACAACACCCTGCTCTACTTTCTTAACAGTATCTTTTACTGGCACTGCACAAATGGAAGCTCCATATTTTTCTGCTGCAGTTAATACATCGCGAATCACTTTATTCGTTACGAACGGGCGCGCCCCGTCATGCACAAGAACATATTCGACACCACTCGCATACTGAAGTGCGTTATAGACGCTATCTTGTCTTTCGGCTCCACCCTGAATGAATTGTACGTGCTTTTCAATCTGGTACTTCTGCATTAACTCTTCAAAATACGGGCGTTCTTCTTCATTAATTGCCATAATAATACTTTTGCACGCTTTATCTTTTTCAAAAGCACGCAATGTGTGCACAATAATTGGTACTTCATCTATAAGTAAAAATAACTTATTTTTACCAGCACCCATTCGTTTTCCTTGGCCTGCTGCCGGAATAATTAATGTATACATATTAATAATCCTCTACTTATAATGCTTTTTCTAGCAATTTACGTTTTGCGAAAATCATACGACCAGCCGATGTTTGTAATACGCTAGTAACAAGTACGTCAAGTTGTGAACCCACATACTCTCTACCATCTTCTACTACAATCATCGTACCATCATCTAAGTATGCAACACCTTGATTTTGTTCTTTACCATCTTTCACAACATAAACACTTAATTCTTCACCAGGGAGTACGACTGGTTTAATCGCATTAGCTAAATCATTAATGTTTAACACCGTAACCCCTTGTAATTCAGAAACTTTGTTTAAATTGAAATCGTTTGTTACTACAGTTCCACCAGTGATTTTTGCCAACTTTACAAGCTTGCTATCTACTTCTTGGATATCATCGAAATCGCCTTCATAAATTTCTACCGGAATTGGCATCTCCTTTTGAATACGATTTAAAATGTCTAGCCCTCTGCGGCCACGATTACGCTTTAAAGCATCTGAAGAATCGGCAATATGCTGAAGCTCTTCTAATACGAATTGCGGAATGACAATTGTTCCTTCTAAAAACTTTGTTTGGCAAATATCTGCAATACGTCCGTCAATAATTACACTCGTATCGAGAATTTTCCAATGAGTCGTAGATTTTTCTGCTTCGACCTCTACCTCTTCATTCTCACTATTGTTTTTCTTCTTACCTCCGCGTTGGGGTAATGTAAATAATCCTAGCAATTCATTCCTTTTTTTAAATCCTACTTGGAATCCTAAATATCCAAGTAAAAGGGTGAAGAACACTTGCAACACCGTACTAATAACTGGAATTGTAAATTCACGAATTGGTATCAAAATTAAATATGCAACAATAAGACCAGAGATTAATCCTAATGTACCAAATAAAACATCTGCTACAGGCGCCTTTACAAGAGCCTCTTCAATATGCTTAATAAGTTGAACAATATAATCTACAAGCCAAAATGTTGTTAAAAATAAAATAATTGCACCAATAATTGCACGAACATACGATCCTTCCAACAAAGGAACCGCACCGATATCTAATACATTAATAATTTTGGGGATTAAGTAAATCCCTAACGCTCCCCCGATCACTAAAAAGAAGAGCTGTACAATCCGTTTTAACATCCAACCACCTCCTACTCATTATTAACCATTGTTTCGCTAATCAAAACGCCGAATGCAAAAGCGGACGTGTTTTTTTGTAAATAGTTTTATTTACCAATATATCATATCATATACCAAAAATGTTCTAGTGTCGTTATATTATAGAATCAATGTAATATTCTTAATTGTGTCTACTCATATAGAGATGCTCTTGAATTCTTTTTAGACCTTCTCGTATTTTCTTCGCTCTCACTTCTCCAATTCCTTCCACATCATCCAATTCATTAATAGTTGCTCGGCAAACACCTTGCAATGTTTTAAATCGATTAATTAAATTCTCGATAATAAGTGGCGGAACACGAGAAATCTTGCTTGTGATTCGGTACCCTCTAGGTGTCACACTTTCTTCTAAACTTGTTTGTCCTGGATAGCCAAGCAATTTAACTAAATCACTATCCTCTAAAAGTTGTGTATTTGCAAGATCTTGTAACTTTTTCAAGATTTGATGATGGTCTTGTGTTTTCTCCTGGTGATAATCTTTAATTAACAATGCTGCCTCTGCCTCTAAATCAGCTAGTAATTCTGTAAGCTGTAAACGAATTAACCTACCTTCTGTTCCTAACTCATGAATATAGCTCAATATTTCATTTTTAATACGCAGCACCATTTCAACACTATGTAAAACGTGAACCACCTCGGACATTGTAACGACCTCTTCAAATTCTAGAATACCCAAATTCGTAATGCCGTCATTCCATACAGCCTTATATTTTTCTAGCGTTTGAATTGCTTGATTTGCCTTCGTTAAAATGACACCTATATCTTTTAATGTATAACGTAAGTTCCCTTGATATAGCGTAATTACATTACGTCTTTGTGAAATGGCCACAACAAGGCTGCCCGTCTGCTTTGCTACACGCTCTGCTGTTCGGTGACGCATACCTGTTTCAATAGAATCAATAGATGAATCTGGAACTAACTGTGCGTTTGCAATTAAAATTTTACTTCCAGTTTCATTTAAAATAAGTGCTCCATCCATTTTTGCTAATTCATATAAACTAGCAGGAGAGAATGCGCAATTAATATGAAAACCACCATCAACAATGCTTTTAATCTGCTCATTATACCCAAGAACAATTAGTCCCCCCGTTTGTGCGCGAAGTACATTATCTATCCCTTCGCGCAGTGGTGTTCCTGGGGCCACGAGCTGTAAAATGTTAATCATACTTTTGACACGTTGCTTATTTTCTTCCATAGCCTAGCCTCCTAATGTCAAACGAAGCGCTTCTCCCAAATTAGAAACACCTACAACCTCAATCCCCTCTGGAATTGTCCATCCCCCTAAATTTTTTCTAGGAATGATAGCACGTTGAAATCCTAATTTAGCTGCTTCTTGTACACGTTGTTCAATTCTTGATACTCTTCTTATTTCTCCAGTTAATCCAACTTCTCCTATTACCGCATCAGTTGGTGCCGTAGATTTATCTCTAAAACTTGAAGCTATACTTAAGGCGACAGCTAAATCAATTGCCGGTTCGTCTAATTTCAAACCACCAGCTACTTTTAAATACGCATCTTGATTTTGTAATAGTAAACCTGTTCTTTTCTCTAGTACCGCCATAATAAGCGAGACACGATTATGATCAATTCCTGTCGCCATTCTTCGAGGATTTCCAAAACTAGTAGGGGAAATTAATGCCTGTATTTCTACTAAAACTGGTCTTGTTCCTTCCATTGAGGCAACTACTGTTGAACCTGCAACTCCAACTGGTCTTTCCTCAAGGAAAATTTCAGAAGGATTTAAGACTTCTGCAAGGCCAAGTTCTTTCATTTCAAAGATACCCATTTCATTCGTAGAACCAAAACGATTCTTTACAGCTCGTAAAATACGATATGTATGGTGTCGATCTCCTTCAAAGTAAAGAACTGCATCAACCATATGTTCTAGCATACGCGGTCCCGCAATTGCACCTTCTTTTGTCACATGTCCTACGATGAAAATTGGGATTCCCTTTGTTTTTGCAAGTTTCATTAATTCTGCTGTACATTCACGTACTTGCGCCACACTACCAGGAGCTGATGTTACCTCAGGTAAATGTATCGTTTGAATAGAATCAATAACAACAAAAGCAGGATTCATCTCTTCAATATGTGCTGCAATACGCTGTAAATCTGTCTCTGATACAACAAATAGATTACTACCATTTACATGTAAACGATCTGCACGAAGTTTAATCTGCTTTGCTGACTCCTCACCTGATATATACAATACATCATATGAAGCATCTGCTAATTGCGAGGAAATCTGTAATAATAACGTTGATTTTCCAATCCCAGGGTCCCCACCAATAAGTACTAAAGATCCATCTACAATTCCGCCACCTAGTACACGGTTAAACTCTTGAAATTTTGTTTCAATACGTGCCTCAGACTTTGTTTCTACTTCTGTAAGACGTCTTGGTTTTGTTACTTCTGTTTGAATTGCATTTGCATAATTTAGGCGTCTGGATGATACAACGGGTTCCATCTCTTCAACAAGCGAATTCCATTGACCACATCCTGGACATTTACCCATATATTTTGGTGATTGATAACCACACTCTTGACATGTGAATTTTGTTTTCTTTTTAGCCATATCTTTTTATATTTCACTTCGCTTTCATCTATAAACATTTGACCTTCTCGTACAAGAAAGAGGGCTATCTCGTAGCCCTCTTAGTTTGTCTATACTTATTTTACCTTTTCAGCACTATGAATGACAAATGTTTCCCCTTCTACATCAAAGATAACTTTTTGACCTTTCTCAATAGCACCTTTTAAAAGTTCTTCCGATAGTCTATCTTCTACATGCTTCTGAATTGCTCTACGTAGTGGACGAGCACCATATTCACGATCAAACCCTTTATCAGCAATAGCTGCAATCGCTCCTTCTGTTAAGTGCAATTCAATTTCTTGTTCTTTTAAGCGATTCACTAACTGATTTACCATAAGAGTCACAATTTCTTGAATATGTTTTTTCTCAAGCATATGGAATACGATAATTTCATCAATACGGTTTAAGAATTCTGGACGAAATGCCTTTTTCAGCTCATCCATTACTTTACCTTTCATATCCGAATAATCACGGCTTTCATCTTGTACGTTAAATCCAAGATGTTTGTTACGTTTTAACGCCTCAGCACCAACGTTAGACGTCATAATAACAATCGTATTACGGAAATCAACTGTACGTCCTTTAGAATCAGTTAAACGACCATCTTCCAATACCTGTAGTAGAATATTAAATACATCAGGATGTGCCTTCTCTACTTCATCTAATAGGACAACTGAATAAGGCTTACGACGAACCTTCTCTGTTAATTGTCCGCCTTCTTCATACCCAACATATCCTGGAGGAGAACCAACTAAGCGAGAAGTTGAATGTTTCTCCATATACTCAGACATATCAATGCGAATCATTGCATCCTCATCACCGAACATAGATTCTGCCAATGCTCTTGCTAATTCTGTTTTACCTACACCTGTTGGCCCTAAGAAAATAAATGAACCAATTGGACGTTTCGGATCTTTCAATCCTGCTCTTGCACGACGAACAGCTTTCGCTACAGCCACTACAGCTTCATCCTGACCGATGACACGATCATGAAGAATGGATTCTAAGTTTAATAATTTATCAGTCTCTGTTTGTGCAAGTTTAGAAACAGGGATACGTGTCCATGTAGAAACGACATTTGCAATATCTTCTACCGTAACCTCTGAATTTTCTTTTCCTTGTTGTTCTTTCCACTGACGTTTTGTATCTTCCAATTTCTCACGTAAGCGTTGTTCCATATCACGTAAGGAAGCAGCCTTTTCAAACTCTTGACTTTGTACAGCCGCATCTTTTTCTTTTCGAATTTCCTCAAGCTTCACTTCAAGCTCTTTTAAGTTTGGTGGTGTTGTATAAGAACGCAAGCGAACTTTTGAAGCAGCTTCATCAATTAAATCAATTGCTTTATCTGGTAAGAAACGATCCGTAATATAACGATCTGAAAGTTTTACAGCTGCATCAATTGCATCATCTGTAATAGACACACGGTGATGCGCCTCATAACGATCGCGTAATCCTTTCAAGATTTGAGTTGATTCTTCTAGACTCGGCTCATCAACATGAATTGGCTGGAAACGTCTCTCTAAAGCTGCATCCTTTTCAATATATTTACGATACTCATCTAAAGTTGTCGCACCAATACATTGTAATTCTCCGCGTGCTAAAGATGGTTTTAAAATATTCGATGCATCGATTGCACCTTCTGCTCCACCTGCACCGATTAATGTATGAAGTTCATCAATAAATAGAATAATATTCCCTGCTTGACGTATTTCATCCATTACTTTCTTTAAACGATCTTCAAACTCACCACGATATTTCGTCCCAGCTACCACTGTTCCCATATCTAGTGTCATAACACGCTTATCTCTTAACGTTTCAGGAACTTCATTATTTACGATTTGCTGTGCTAACCCTTCAGCAATTGCTGTTTTACCTACACCAGGCTCTCCAATTAACACTGGATTGTTTTTTGTTCTACGGCTTAACACTTCAATTACACGTTGAATTTCTTTACTACGTCCAATAACAGGATCCAAACGATTCTCACGTGCAACAACTGTTAAGTCGCGCGCTAAACTGTCTAGTGTCGGTGTATTTGCATTTGTCGATGAACCACCTTGGTGACCTGAACTTGCTTCGTTACTTCCAAGAAGTTGTAACACTTGTTGTCTTGCTTTGTTGAGGCTTACACCTAAATTATTTAATACACGTGCCGCTACACCTTCACCTTCACGGATTAAGCCAAGTAAAATATGTTCTGTTCCAACATAAGAATGTCCTAGCTTACGCGCTTCATCCATAGACAATTCAATAACTTTTTTAGCACGAGGTGTATAATGTACAGTTTGAGAAGCTTCTGTTCCACGTCCAATTAACGCTTCTACCTCTTTTTGCACTTTCTCCGGGCTCAATCCAAGAGCAATTAACGCTTTTGCTGCAATTCCTTCACCTTCGCGTACAAGCCCAAGTAAAATATGTTCTGTTCCAATGTTATTATGCCCAATGCGAATTGCTTCCTCTTGAGATAAAGCTAATACTTTCTGTGCTCTTTCTGTAAATCTTCCAAACATCATAGAAATCGCCTCCTACTTGCGCTTAGTTTTTTTCAATACGTAATCGCTCACGGATTAAGGTTGCTCTTCGATAATCTCTTTCTTCTGGTCCTAAAGGTCCTCCTGCATATTGTTGTAAAATACCAGGTTGCGTAAGAACCATTAGCTCAGTCAAAATATTTCTCGATATACCTTTTATATATCCTAGATCAATACCGAGTCGTACATCCGATAAGCAAGTTGCCGCTTCTGCAGATTGAATTAAACGACTGTTTGCTAGTATACCGTAAGAACGATAAACCTTATCTTCAAGCTCAATGCTCGAATTTTGTACAATTAATTCTCTGGCCAATTTTTCTTGTTGTATAATTTGCTGCATGACACTCTTTAAATCTGCAATAATATCTTCTTCGGATTTCCCTAACGTCATTTGATTTGATACTTGAAATATATTACCTAACGCTTCGCTACCTTCACCGTATATTCCTCTTACTACTAAACCTAATTTTTGAATTACTTGTATAATACGGCTAATTCTTTTTGTTAAAACCAGCCCTGGTAAATGAATCATTACAGAAGCTCTTAATCCTGTACCAACGTTAGTAGGACAACTCGTAATATATCCAAGTGATTCATCAAAAGCATATTCAACCTCTTTCTCAATCCAATTATCTATTTGATTGGCGCTTTGAAGCGCCTTTGATAACTGTAGTCCTGGAAATAGGCACTGAATCCTAATGTGGTCTTCCTCATTAAGCATCACACTAATGTGTTCGCTTTCTGATAACAGACATGCTCCATATTCGGTCCCTGCTAGATTTGGACTAATTAAATGCTTTTCGACTAAAACTCGCCTTTGAAGAGGAGTTAGTTCATTCATTTTTAATAGTCCAAACTTCCCAAAGGGCTCTACCGCTTTATTTATAAATTTCTTTTTAAATAATTCTTGAACCTTTTGAGCTTCCTCTTCGTTTTGCATAGTAGAAAATTGATATTGCTTAAAATTACGAGCCAAACGAATTCGACTACTTAAAACAATATCAGAATCAGGGCCATCCCCCTTCATCCATGGACTAATCGCTTCATTCATAATTTTGTCCAGTGACATAGAACTACTCCCCCTCTCTATGCTCACTAAGCTGAGTTTCAAGCCCTCGAATCTCATCTCTTACCTCAGCAGCTTTCTCAAACTCCTCATTCTGTACATATTGTTTCAGAATAAGTTTTAGTTCATCTAATTCTTTCTTTAAGTGGATATTTCCTTCCATTCGTTCCGGAATTTTTCCACAATGTTCTGTATGTCCACCATGAAGTCGCTTTAACAATGGGTTTAAGTGTCCTTTAAATGTATCGTAACAAGAAGCACAACCAAAGCGTCCCACTTTTGTAAAATGTTCATATGTCATCTTACAATCTGGACATCTTACTGTATTTGTATTTGAAAACCCGTTTTTTCCTTCTCCAAACATTGTTGATTCACCGTGTAATAAACCAGCAAATACATCATGAAATGAAAAGTTAGACTGTGATGATTGAAAGAAAGACGTATAGCCACTTTGCTCCGCACATTGCTCACAAAGATGAACTTCCGCCTTCTTCTCGTTGATTACTTTTGTATAATGTAAAGTTGCTGGTCTTATATTACAGTTTTGACAAGTCATCAATATCCCCACCTTTACAACAGGAACGATCTACCTCATGATACTTTTCATACATTACTAGATTGTCCTCTTTCCTTAATCCACTCAGATAAAAGTACATGCTCTTTTTCAAAACTTCTACAATATTTAACTGCCCTATCTTAATTATCATTCTTTTACAAAAGCTGTATTTATTTATATTTCAGTGTTCTTAACATTGCGCATAATATTCGAGCCCTAAGTTCATCTCGAGAAGGAATATCCATTGATAATACAGAACGATCTAGTACACTTAACATTAATTTTGCTTCACGGCCTGTTATGATTCCCTCTTCTAATAAACGTATAATCATACTCTCTGCATTCCCTTGTGCAACGCTATGATCAATCATATGAAGCATTTGATCAATAATGTCTATATCATCATGCAGTTTGACTTTTATAATGCGAATGTAACCTCCTCCACCACGTTTACTTTCTACTACAAATCCTCTTTCTAATGTAAAACGGGTATTGATTACATAATTGATTTGAGATGGTACGCACTCGAATCGATCCGCAATCTCATTTCTTTTGATTTCAATCACATTATTATTACTTAAGTCAATAACTTGCTTTAGATATTGCTCAATGATATCAGATATATTTCTCATTTATCCGCCACCTTTATTGACTTTGACTATCTTTGACTTTAATTATATACGTATTAATAAAATTTGCAACTCTTTTGCTTATTCACTATCCTAGCCACATTCCCCTGCATTTAATCAAAATAGTAATTATTTAAGCATATTTTTTTAATTACTATGGATTATAAAAGAAAACACGAAAAAACACGAGTCATTTGACTCGTGTTTAGTTGCTTGGCGACGTCCTACTCTCACAGGGACAAGGTCCCAACTACCATCGGCGCTAGAGAGCTTAACTTCCGTGTTCGGTATGGGAACGGGTGTGACCTCTCTGCCATCATCACCAAACTATGAAGGCATATTCCTTCAAAACTAGATAACATTTGCTACATATTATATGGTTAAGTCCTCGATCTATTAGTATTCGTCAGCTCCACATGTCACCATGCTTCCACCTCGAACCTATCAACCTGATCATCTTTCAGGGATCTTACTAGCTTACGCTATGGGAAATCTCATCTTGAGGGGGGCTTCATGCTTAGATGCTTTCAGCACTTATCCCTTCCGCACATAGCTACCCAGCTATGCCCTTGGCAGAACAACTGGTACACCAGCGGTGCGTCCATCCCGGTCCTCTCGTACTAAGGACAGCTCCTCTCAAATTTCCTACGCCCACGACGGATAGGGACCGAACTGTCTCACGACGTTCTGAACCCAGCTCGCGTACCGCTTTAATGGGCGAACAGCCCAACCCTTGGGACCGACTACAGCCCCAGGATGCGATGAGCCGACATCGAGGTGCCAAACCTCCCCGTCGATGTGGACTCTTGGGGGAGATAAGCCTGTTATCCCCGGGGTAGCTTTTATCCGTTGAGCGATGGCCCTTCCATGCGGAACCACCGGATCACTAAGCCCGACTTTCGTCCCTGCTCGACTTGTAGGTCTCGCAGTCAAGCTCCCTTATGCCTTTGCACTCTACGAATGATTTCCAACCATTCTGAGGGAACCTTTGGGCGCCTCCGTTACACTTTAGGAGGCGACCGCCCCAGTCAAACTGCCCACCTGACACTGTCTCCCGGGTCGATAAGACCCGTAGGTTAGAATTTCAATACAGTCAGGGCGGTATCCCACCAGCGCCTCCACCGAAGCTAGCGCTCCGGTTTCAATGGCTCCCGCCTATCCTGTACAAACTGTACCAAAATTCAATATCAGGCTACAGTAAAGCTCCACGGGGTCTTTCCGTCCTGTCGCGGGTAACCTGCATCTTCACAGGTACTATAATTTCACCGAGTCTCTGGTTGAGACAGTGCCCAAATCGTTACACCTTTCGTGCGGGTCGGAACTTACCCGACAAGGAATTTCGCTACCTTAGGACCGTTATAGTTACGGCCGCCGTTTACTGGGGCTTCAGTTCAGAGCTTCGCTTACGCTAACCCCTCTCCTTAACCTTCCAGCACCGGGCAGGTGTCACCCCCTATAC
This sequence comes from Bacillus sp. BR3(2024), assembly GCF_039134555.1. Classification (NCBI taxonomy): domain Bacteria; kingdom Bacillati; phylum Bacillota; class Bacilli; order Caryophanales; family Bacillaceae; genus Bacillus; species Bacillus sp. BR3(2024). The sequence continues at coordinate 91,177 of NZ_CP152433.1, read as the reverse complement.
TTCGCCTTACGGCTTCGCAGAGAGCTGTGTTTTTGCTAAACAGTCGCTTGGGCCTATTCACTGCGGCTTTCCGTTAAGAAAGCACCCCTTCTCCCGAAGTTACGGGGTCATTTTGCCGAGTTCCTTAACCAGAGTTCTCTCGCACACCTTAGGATTCTCTCCTCGCCTACCTGTGTCGGTTTGCGGTACAGGCACCTTTTATCTCGCTAGAAGCTTTTCTTGGCAGCGGGGAATCAAAGACTTCGCTCCATAAGGAGCTTCCCCATCACAGCTCAGCCTTTACGATAAGCGGATTTGCCTACTTATCAGCCTAACTGCTTGGACGTGCACAACCAATCGCACGCTTCTTCTATCCTTCTGCGTCCCTCCATTGCTCAAACGATAAAGAGGTGGTACAGGAATATCAACCTGTTGTCCATCGCCTACGCCTGTCGGCCTCGGCTTAGGTCCTGACTAACCCTGAGCGGACGAGCCTTCCTCAGGAAACCTTAGGCATTCGGTGGACGGGATTCTCACCCGTCTTTCGCTACTCATACCGGCATTCTCACTTCTAAGCACTCCACCAGTCCTTCCGGTCTGACTTCACTGTCCTTAGAACGCTCCCCTACCACTGATACCATTGGTATCAATCCGCAGCTTCGGTGGTGTATTTAGCCCCGGTACATTTTCGGCGCAGAGTCACTCGACTAGTGAGCTATTACGCACTCTTTAAATGGTGGCTGCTTCTAAGCCAACATCCTAGTTGTCTAAGCAACTCCACATCCTTTTCCACTTAATACACACTTTGGGACCTTAGCTGGCGGTCTGGGCTGTTTCCCTTTTGACTACGGATCTTATCACTCGCAGTCTGACTCCTAAGGATAAGTCATTGGCATTCGGAGTTTGACTGAATTCGGTAATCCGATGAGGACCCCTAGTCCAATCAGTGCTCTACCTCCAAGACTCTTACACTTAAGGCTAGCCCTAAAGCTATTTCGGGGAGAACCAGCTATCTCCAGGTTCGATTGGAATTTCTCCGCTACCCACACCTCATCCCCGCACTTTTCAACGTGCGTGGGTTCGGGCCTCCATTCAGTGTTACCTGAACTTCACCCTGGACATGGGTAGATCACCTGGTTTCGGGTCTACGACCACGTACTAAACGCCCTATTCAGACTCGCTTTCGCTGCGGCTCCGC
>NZ_CP152433.1:85000-87500 GCF_039134555.1 Bacillus sp. BR3(2024) | reverse complement strand
CTAAGGCCCCAAACAAGTATCGGGAAGACAGGATTTGAACCTGCGACCCCCTGGTCCCAAACCAGGTGCTCTACCAAGCTGAGCCACTTCCCGAAAGAAAACGCGCCCGAGAGGAGTCGAACCCCTAACCTCTTGATCCGTAGTCAAACGCTCTATCCAATTGAGCTACGGGCGCATATGGTGCCGAGGGCGGGGGTCGAACCCGCACGGTGGTCACCCACCGCAGGATTTTAAGTCCTGTGCGTCTGCCTGTTCCGCCACCCCGGCATGTCATATTGAAAATTGGAGCGGAAGACGGGATTCGAACCCGCGACCCCAACCTTGGCAAGGTTGTATTCTACCACTGAACTACTTCCGCAAGACATGTATGAGTTATTTAATTAAAAGTGCGGGTGAAGGGAGTCGAACCCCCACGCCAAAGGCGCCAGATCCTAAGTCTGGTGCGTCTGCCAATTCCGCCACACCCGCATATTAATTTATTTAAGAAAAATGGGGCGACTGATGGGAATCGAACCCACGAATGCCGGAGCCACAATCCGGTGCGTTAACCACTTCGCCACAACCGCCATGATTTCTGGTGCCGACTAGAGGACTTGAACCCCCAACCTACTGATTACAAGTCAGTTGCTCTACCAATTGAGCTAAGTCGGCTAAATGGTGGAGGATGACGGGATCGAACCGCCGACCCCCTGCTTGTAAGGCAGGTGCTCTCCCAGCTGAGCTAATCCTCCGGATTGCCTGGCAACGTCCTACTCTCACAGGGACAAGGTCCCAACTACCATCGGCGCTAGAGAGCTTAACTTCCGTGTTCGGTATGGGAACGGGTGTGGCCTCTCTGCCATCATTACCAGACTGTATTCATTTAAGACAAGAATCATTGTAACTCATTTAACTTTTAAAGTCAACAAGTTTTTTATATTCTTTCAAAACTAGATAACATTGCTACATATTATATGGTTAAGTCCTCGATCTATTAGTATTCGTCAGCTCCACATGTCACCATGCTTCCACCTCGAACCTATCAACCTGATCATCTTTCAGGGATCTTACTAGCTTACGCTATGGGAAATCTCATCTTGAGGGGGGCTTCATGCTTAGATGCTTTCAGCACTTATCCCTTCCGCACATAGCTACCCAGCTATGCCCTTGGCAGAACAACTGGTACACCAGCGGTGCGTCCATCCCGGTCCTCTCGTACTAAGGACAGCTCCTCTCAAATTTCCTACGCCCACGACGGATAGGGACCGAACTGTCTCACGACGTTCTGAACCCAGCTCGCGTACCGCTTTAATGGGCGAACAGCCCAACCCTTGGGACCGACTACAGCCCCAGGATGCGATGAGCCGACATCGAGGTGCCAAACCTCCCCGTCGATGTGGACTCTTGGGGGAGATAAGCCTGTTATCCCCGGGGTAGCTTTTATCCGTTGAGCGATGGCCCTTCCATGCGGAACCACCGGATCACTAAGCCCGACTTTCGTCCCTGCTCGACTTGTAGGTCTCGCAGTCAAGCTCCCTTATGCCTTTGCACTCTACGAATGATTTCCAACCATTCTGAGGGAACCTTTGGGCGCCTCCGTTACACTTTAGGAGGCGACCGCCCCAGTCAAACTGCCCACCTGACACTGTCTCCCGGGTCGATAAGACCCGTAGGTTAGAATTTCAATACAGTCAGGGCGGTATCCCACCAGCGCCTCCACCGAAGCTAGCGCTCCGGTTTCAATGGCTCCCGCCTATCCTGTACAAACTGTACCAAAATTCAATATCAGGCTACAGTAAAGCTCCACGGGGTCTTTCCGTCCTGTCGCGGGTAACCTGCATCTTCACAGGTACTATAATTTCACCGAGTCTCTGGTTGAGACAGTGCCCAAATCGTTACACCTTTCGTGCGGGTCGGAACTTACCCGACAAGGAATTTCGCTACCTTAGGACCGTTATAGTTACGGCCGCCGTTTACTGGGGCTTCAGTTCAGAGCTTCGCTTACGCTAACCCCTCTCCTTAACCTTCCAGCACCGGGCAGGTGTCACCCCCTATACTTCGCCTTACGGCTTCGCAGAGAGCTGTGTTTTTGCTAAACAGTCGCTTGGGCCTATTCACTGCGGCTTTCCGTTAAGAAAGCACCCCTTCTCCCGAAGTTACGGGGTCATTTTGCCGAGTTCCTTAACCAGAGTTCTCTCGCACACCTTAGGATTCTCTCCTCGCCTACCTGTGTCGGTTTGCGGTACAGGCACCTTTTATCTCGCTAGAAGCTTTTCTTGGCAGCGGGGAATCAAAGACTTCGCTCCATAAGGAGCTTCCCCATCACAGCTCAGCCTTTACGATAAGCGGATTTGCCTACTTATCAGCCTAACTGCTTGGACGTGCACAACCAATCGCACGCTTCTTCTATCCTTCTGCGTCCCTCCATTGCTCAAACGATAAAGAGGTGGTACAGGAATATCAACCTGTTGTCCATCGCCTACGCCTGTCGGCCTCGGCTTAGGTCCTGACTAACCCTGAG
>NZ_CP152433.1:32500-80000 GCF_039134555.1 Bacillus sp. BR3(2024) | reverse complement strand
TCTACTCAACTAGAAAAACTGCCAGCAACTAACTGGCAGCTCTTCTTTCTTTCACGTAATTATAGGAAGTGTATAGAAGAATGTCAATCTCCTATGTCCATTATTAACCAACGTAAATTGTTTGTTGTTTCGCTTCCACTTCTTCTACAAATGTACCTAACACATTCGCAAGGTCTTCCCGTGTGTTACAAGCATTAATACCATTACGTACACTCGCATTACCACGAACACCTTTTAAATACCAAGCTGCATGTTTTCTCATCTCTCTTACAGCGACACTTTCGTTCTTTAAGTCAATAAGACGATCTAGATGTAACATACATACATCAATTTTCTCGCGCACTGTTGGTTCCGGCATTAATTCACCTGTCTCCAAATACTTTACCGTACGATAAATCATCCACGGATCTCCAAGAGCCGCACGACCAATCATAACACCATCTACACCAATTTCATCAAGCATACGCTTTGCATCTTGCGGCGTTGCGACATCACCATTTCCGATAACCGGGATATTTACAGATTGTTTTACTTGTTTAATAATATCCCAATCCGCTTTTCCTTCATACATTTGCACTCGTGTACGTCCGTGAACCGCCACAGCTTGGCCACCAGCAAGCTCAACAGCCCTAGCATTTTCTATTGCGAAAATATGTTCTTCATCCCAACCGATACGCATTTTAACTGTAACCGGCTTTTCTACAGCATCTACAACCGCTGCTACCATTTCATATATTTTATTCGGATCTAAAAGCCACCTTGCCCCCGCATCACATTTAATGATTTTCGGCACTGGACAACCCATATTAATATCAATTATGTCTGCTGTCGTATATTTATCTACATATTTCGCAGCATCTACAAGAGTTTCTTTCTCTCCACCAAAAATTTGTAAACTTAATGGCTTTTCTCTCTCGTCGATATATAACATATCTAATGTTCTTTTATTATTAAGTAATATTGCCTTATCACTTACCATTTCAGCACAAACTAAGCCGGCACCAAATTCTTTTACTGTTAAACGGAATGCAGAGTTACACACTCCCGCCATCGGTGCTAGTACAACCGGATTTTTCATCTCGATATTTGCAATCTTTAACAATCAACCTACTCCTTCCTGTACAATCACTTTGGCATTAATTCCTCTATCGAAACATTTAATGCCTTAGCAACTTCTACTACAAAATCTTGAGAAGGCGATCTATTCCCTCTCTCAACCTCACCTAAAACAGATACAGATACCCCTAGTTCTTTAGCAAAACCTTCTTGTGTATAGCCTTTTAACTTTCGAAAAGCACGAATGCGTCTTCCCCATTTTTCTGCTTCCATACCGTTACTCCCTCTCGCCTTTTCATTTCTTCTACTTGTGAACGTGAAATGTTTTGTTTTATGTCTTGATTAATCTCTAACAACGGAACGATAACAAAAGCTCTTTCAAACATCCGCGGATGCGGAACAATAAGATTCTCTGCTTCAATATTCTCTTGATTATAAAGTAAAATGTCAAGGTCGATAGTCCTCGGCCCCCACCTAATTTCCCTTTTTCTTCCTAGGTCATTTTCTACTTTTTGTGTTACTTTCAATAACTCTTGTGGTGATAAATTGGTAGAAATTTTTATAACTAAATTTAAAAAGCAACTTTGGTCAGTATAGCCAACTGGCTCAGTTTCATATACAGATGAAATATCATCAACCTGAATATAAGGATTTTTATTTAAAAACTGAATCGCTTCAGTTAGATACGTATAACGCTCTCCAATATTTGACCCTAATGCAATGTAAGCTATATTGTTCATGGACGTTCTCTCGTAATTTCTACTGCTACAGCACGATAATGACCCGGTATCGGTGGATCCGGCTTAATTACCTTAATTGTACAGCGTGAAATACTTTCATATTGTTTTAATATATCTGCAGCAATATTTTCAGCGATACTCTCCACAAGCTTATACTTTCTATCCTCAACAACTTTTCTACATAATTCGAAAAGCTCTCCATAATTGACCGAATGCTCTAAGTCATCACTTTCCCCTGCACGCTTTAAATCCAACTCCACCGTTAAGTCAACTTTAAATCTCTGACCTAATTTATTCTCCTCTGGGAACACACCATGATAACCATAAAACTCCATATCATGGATATAAATTTTATCCAATTACCTTACCCCCTTACCAATCATCGCATCCATCATTTTAGCCATACGCGCCATTTCTTTCACATCATGGACACGAACAAACTCACAGCCCTTTTCAATACCAAGACAAACGGTAGCTCCTGTTCCCTCAAGGCGTTCCTCCACTGGCAAATCCAATACGTGCCCAATAAAGGACTTTCTCGAAGTACCTAAGAGAACTGGATAACCTAGCACATTTAACTGTTCTAAATTACGCATCGCCTCTAAGTTCTGCTCAGGTGTTTTAGCAAAACCGATACCTGGATCTAAAATAATATTCTCATCTGGCACACCAGCATTTTTAGCAATTTTAATACTGTCATACAAATCAGCAATCATATCCGCCATTAAATTACGATAATTCATATTATCGCGGTTATGCATTAAAATGATGGGTACATCATAATGAGCTGCGACTTCAGCAATTTTTGGCTCCGCCTTCGCTCCCCAAATATCATTAATAATATGAGCACCAGCCTCAATTGCTTGCTTTGCAACTTCAGCTTTATATGTATCGATAGATATAGGCAATTTTACTTCTTTTGAAACTGCTTGAATCATCGGGACAACTCGCTTTATTTCTTCTTCTACTGATACTTTAGCAAAACCTGGGCGAGTAGATTCGCCACCAATATCAATAATATGAGCACCTTGACCTTGCATTTCTTTTGCGTGACGTACCGCAGCATCTACCTCGTTGTAACTCCCACCATCAGAAAACGAATCTGGTGTTACATTTAAAATCCCCATAATTAATGTTTTTTCATTTAAATTCAATGTATATTCGCCGCAGCGCAAATCATAATCCCACTTCAAACTACACATCTCCTCTTCGTAATTCATTTCTGCTCCATAATTTCTCTCTTTGCATTCCATAAAGGTACATTAAACTTTTTGTAACCACTCCTACTTTACCCGGGAAATCCTGCGCTTCTATACGATAAAGCGGAACAATTTCTTGAATGGAGTTTGTTACGAAGACTTCATCCGCTGAAAGTAGCTCATCTTTTGTAAAGAAACCTTCCTTTACTTCTATATTTAATTCTTCAGCACTCTTTATAATAAACGCACGAGTGATACCATTTAAAATCCCTGTCTCTAACGAAGGTGTATATAAAACATCACCTTTCACAAAAAATAGATTCGAAACAATGCCCTCTGCAACATAACCTGCTTCAGTGAGGAAAATACCTTCCTTACTCACAACATTTCCAATTTCACGCTTCCCTAAAATATTATTTAAATAGTGATGAGACTTCAGGCGAAATGTCCCTTCCGGTGTATTTCGCACTTGTTTTAGAATAACACCTTCTTTTTCCACTACATCCCCTGGAGCTGTTAAAGGTTTTATAAAAACAATAACAGAAGGCTCTTCATACATTTCCGTTTGTAATCCTATTTCATCTATACCCGCCGATACATTAAAACGTACATATGCATGCTTCAATTCATTCTTAGCGAGTAAATCTTTCAAAATAAGCATCACATCTTTTTTTGTCATTGTCCATTTAATTTGCAATGTATCCAGCGCCTCTATTAAACGGTTATAATGATCATCCAATAAGAAAGGATGACCATTATAAATACGAAACGTTTCAAAAACTCCAAGACCATATAAATAACCATGATCATAAGGAGAAATTCTCGCTTCACTTGCTTCTACATACTGACCATTTACGTAAATTAACATAATGTCACACTTGGACTGTATTTACGAATGAAATTCTGCAACAGCTCTTTCCCATGAGAAGTCATAATAGATTCTGGATGGAATTGCACACCCTCTATCGGTAATGTCTTATGACGAAGTGCCATAATTTCCCCTTCCTCTGTCCAAGATGTTACCTCTAAGCAATCGGGTAACGTCTCTTTCTTAACAATAAGGGAATGATAGCGCGTCGCAGTAAACGGATTAGGAATATCCGAAAAAATCGTCTTTCCATCATGATGCATAAGCGACGTTTTTCCATGCATTAATCGGTCTGCACGGACAACCTCTCCACCAAACACTTGTGCAATGGATTGATGCCCTAGACAAACACCAAAAATCGGAATCTTTCCAGCAAAGTATTTAATAACTTCCATACTAATCCCAGCTTCATTAGGACTGCACGGACCTGGAGAAATCATTAGAAAATCTGGTTTCATATTCTCAATATCTGAAATAGTCACTTCATCGTTACGTTTAACAACGAGCTCTTGTCCAAGTTCTCCAAGAAACTGCACTAAATTAAATGTAAAAGAATCATAATTATCAATCATTAATATCATTTCTCTCACCTAACCGTTTCTTCACTACGTTCTTTTGCACGCCATAAAGCAATCGCCTTTTTTAACGACTCTTTATATTCATTTTCCGGATTTGAATCAATTACAATTCCCGCCCCTGCTTGTACATGAGCTTTTCCATCTTTAGCAAGAAGTGTTCTAATTACAATATTCAATTCTGTATCTCCAGAATAACCAATCCAACCGATTGAACCTGTATAAATCCCTCTTCGAACAGGTTCTAATTCCTCAATAATTTCCATCGTACGTATTTTTGGGGCACCAGTAATTGTTCCCCCAGGGAATACAGCCTTCACTAAATCAAAAGCATCTTTATCTTCTTCCACCTCACCACGCACATTAGAAACAATATGCATAACATGTGAGTATTTCTCAATTACCATAAATTCATCTACTTCTACAGTGCCATATTTACAAACACGTCCTAAATCATTTCTTTCTAAATCCACAAGCATTACATGCTCTGCTCTTTCTTTTTCGTTCTCAATTAATTCTCTTGCTAATTCTTCATCCTCTTGCTCATCCGCGCCTCTAGATCTCGTTCCAGCAATTGGTCTTGTACTTACTTCAGTTCCTTGTTTCTTAATTAACAACTCTGGCGATCCACTAACGATTTGAAAATCCCCAAGCTCCAGGTAACCCATATATGGAGATGGATTAATTTCACGAAGACTTGTATAAATTTCTAGTGGGTGTGTCTGTAACGTTCTTTCTTGTCTCGTCGACAAGTTTACTTGGAACACATCACCCGCTCCAATATATTCTTGAATACATTCAACTGCCTTCATAAAGCCAGCTTCAGTAAAAGCAACTGCTTCACTTTTCTTTTCAGGACTTTCAAAGGGCACGGTCACTTCAGGCGCTTCTGTCATCCAAAGACTCTTCCACTCATTTAGCCGTTCTTTCGCCTCTTCATATTTATCTACATAATGCGTAATAACCCATAACACTTGTTCTTTTTGATCATAGACAAATACGTCATCAAATAATAAAAAGAAGATGTCAGGTATATCAATATCATCTTCCGCAAGAGAAGGCAGCTTTTCAATATAACGGATACAGTCATAACTGAAATAGCCAATTGCACCACCTTGAAAAGGCGGATACTCTGGGTTATAGTCCGTCTTCCATTGTTCCATATATTCTTGCATTAAATCTAACGGATTCCCTCGTTTTATTGTTTCCTTACCACTTTCACTTATATGTAACGTTTCACCCTTCCCTCGGATTACCGCTACTGGGTTCAGCCCTACAATGTTATAACGACCGCCACGGCCGCTTTCTAACAAAATATGTTGCGATTTACCCTGAGAAAGAAATTTATATTGCTTAAAGAAATCTAACTGATATGGAATAGAAAGCGCTAAAGATTTTCTTCGTTGCATATCAACACCCCGTCTTCTTTTATCCCACCCTCTTAGATAAACCAGCTCAAACTACATAAGTTATTTATATAGAGATTGATTATACTCGAAGGCTAGTGAAAATAATTTAATTATACTACCTCTTATTTTACATGAAGTTTTCTAGTCATTCACTCTTTTCCTATTTCCAATCCCAAAAGAAAAAGCACCCTTTTTCAAGGATGCTTTTTCAATCGCGTTTAATTAGGATTCAAATTGATAAAGTGGTGTACTTAAATAACGTTCACCGTTACTCGGGATAATAACAAGTACCTTTTTCCCTTTACCTAACTTTTTCGCAACCTCTGTTGCTGCATAAATAACTGCGCCTGAAGAGATACCAACTAAAATACCTTCCTCTTTAGCCACTCTTCTCGCATATTCAAATGCTTGCTCTGTTTTCACTTGAATAATTTCATCATATACTTCTACATCCAACGTCTCCGGAACAAATCCCGCCCCAATTCCTTGGATTTTATGTGGACCTGGCTTCCCACCAGATAATACTGGTGAATCTGCAGGTTCTACTGCATAAATTTTAATATCTTTATACGCTTCCTTCAGTACTTCACCAGCACCAGTAATCGTTCCACCTGTACCAATACCTGCAATAAACGCATCTAATTGGTCGCCCATTTGTTCAATAATTTCTGGACCTGTTGTTAAACGGTGAATTTCTGGATTCGATTGGTTTTTGAACTGTTGTGGTATAAAGTAGCCATGTTCTTTTGCTAATTCAGTCGCTTTACGAATTGCTCCACCCATTCCTTCAGGCCCTGGAGTCAATACTAATTCCGCACCGTAAGCACGTAATAAATTACGACGCTCAATACTCATTGTTTCTGGCATTACTAAGATTGCATTATATCCTTTAGCAGCCGCTACCATCGCTAAACCAATTCCTGTGTTACCACTTGTCGGCTCAATGATTGTATCGTCCTCTTTTAATAATCCCTTTTTTTCAGCATCTTCAATCATAGCTAATGCGATACGATCTTTAACACTACTCCCCGGATTCATAAATTCTAATTTTAAGTATATATCTGCGCTGTCTGATTCTACGATGCGGTTCAACTTAACGATCGGCGTTTTCCCGATTAATTCTGAAACTGATTGTGCCACTCGCATTCCTGTCACTCCTAACACCGAGTATTTTTATTGGTTTTATCTATATTTAGATTTTGTCAGAAAATTCCCTGTTTGTCAATTCATTAAGAGGATTGCTCCTCTTAATTCCCTTATTACAAATTCTCGATTAAATTTGTAATATCTTCTTTAGAGAACTTGTATCGTTCATTACAGAAATGACAGTGAACTTCTGTCTCTTCCTCTTCTTCACGAACTTGCTCTAACTCTGTTTTACCTAAACTAATTAATACACTCTCAATACGCTCGCGTGAGCATGTGCAATTAAATTGAACATCCATTGTTTCTAATACTTTTACTTTATCTTCTCCAAGAACTGCATATAGTAGCTCTTCCGGAGAAAGACCTTGTTCAATCAACGTTGATACAGGTGGAATCTTTTGTAAACGGTCTTCAATAAATGAAATCGTTTCATCTTGCGCACCCGGCATAATTTGAAGGATGAATCCACCTGCCGCTAATATGCTATCATCTCCATTTACAAGAACACCAACACCTACAGAAGAAGGCGTTTGTTCAGAAACTGCAAAATAATACGTAAAGTCTTCTCCTAATTCTCCTGAAACGATTGGAGATTGACCAATAAACGGCTCACGCATTCCAATATCTTTAATTACAGTTACAAACCCCTCTGTACCTACCGCTTGATATACACGTAACTTCCCTTGTTCTGTTCCTTCAAAATCAACATGCGGATTCGTTACATAACCACGTACATCTCCATTTGCATGAGCATCTACTAAGATAGGGCCAATTGGACCGTTACCTTCTACCTTAATCGTTAACTTTTGCTCACCCTTTAACATTGCGCCCATCATTGTACCCGCAGTCAAAGAACGCCCTAGTGCCGCTGAAGCTGTTCTCCATGTATCATGACGTCTTTGCGCCTCACTTACTGTATTTGTTGTACGTACACTATACGCACGCACTTCTCCATCAAATGCTAACGCTTTTACTAAATAATCTTTCATACGTATTTATTCACCTTTCTCATGCTGTAAATTTGCATTACGTTCATATAACATATACAAACCTTTTAACGTTAAAAACGGATCTACAATATCAATTACATTCGATTCTTCGGAAATTAATTTTGCCAATCCGCCTGTTGCAATAACTTTAGGTTCTTGTCTAGCTTCTTCTTTCATACGCTTAACAATACCTTCCACTTGTCCAACATAACCATAAAGAATACCAGATTGCATCGCACTTACTGTATTTTTCCCAACAACACTGCTTGGTTTTGTAATTTCGATACGAGGAAGTTTTGCTGCTCTGCTATATAAAGCCTCTGCTGAAATCATAATTCCTGGCGTAATAACTCCACCCATATAATGTTTTTCTTCGTTAATATAACAATATGTAGTAGCCGTACCAAAATCAACAATAATGAGCGGACTTCCATATAAGTGGATTCCTGCTACTGCATTTACAATTCGGTCTGCGCCTACTTCACGCGGATTTTCATATTTAATATTTAGTCCTGTTTTTATCCCAGGCCCTACTACAAGCGGTTTAATTTTAAAATATTTTTCACACATGCGCTCTAAAGCAAACATAATTGGTGGTACGACTGAAGACACAATAATACCTTTCACATCTTCAAACGAAAGACCCTCATGCTCAAGCAATTGCTTTACAAGCATTCCATATTCATCTTCTGTCTTATGACGATCTGTTTCCATGCGCCAATGCTGACGAAGTTCCCCCTCTTCAAACACACCTAGTACAGCATTTGTGTTCCCTACATCCAATACAAAAATCATATTCTCACCACTTATCTTATTTAATCTATATTTGTGCAGTATGTATAAAACTTATAAAAACATCATATCACACATACTTATATAATCAGCTTTCCTATCCTCATCATTTTACAAAAAGATTGCTCTCTATTTCAATTTTTAATACTAGTTTTACTTAAATTACTTTATCCACTAAGTTCTCAATAGTAATTAACAAAGATTTTAACAAACAAAAAAGGAGTGACGATAGTCACTCCTTCACTTCTCACTTATCTTCTTTATCCTCATCGTCTTTCTTCATGTTGATGTTTACTTTCACATCATCTGAAGATGTTGGACGTTCTGGCAATCTGCCGTAATCACATAAATGATTGATTTGCTCTGCATCTAACGTTTCTACTTCAAGTAACGTTTGTGCGATAATATCTAGTTTATCACGGTTTTCAGTAAGAATTTGTTTTGCACGAGCATAACATTCTTTCATAATTGATTGCATTTCCATATCGATTTCATGTGCAATCGCATCACTATAGTTTTGTTCTGAGTGGAAGTCTCTTCCTAAGAACACTTGACCACCTTGCGAGCTACCAAATTGCATCGGTCCAAGTTTGTCACTCATACCAAATTCCGTAACCATACGTCTTGCAATACCAGTCGCACGTTGGAAGTCATTATGAGCACCTGTACTCACTTCACCAAATACAATCTCCTCAGCTACTCGGCCACCAAGTAAACCAGTGATTTTATCAAGTAACTCTGGTTTCGTCATGAAGTAACGATCTTCTTTCGGAAGCATTACCGCATATCCACCAGCCTGACCACGAGGGACAATTGTTACTTTATGAACGACATCTGCTTCATCAAGAACAACACCAATTACAGTATGACCTGCTTCATGGAAAGCAACGATATTACGTTCTTTTTCAGAGATAACACGACTTTTCTTAGCTGGACCTGCAATAACACGATCCGTCGCTTCATCGATATCACTCATATCAATTTTCTTCTTATCTTGACGTGCAGCTACTAAAGCAGCTTCGTTTAATAAGTTTTCAAGATCCGCACCAGAGAATCCTGGTGTACGAGTCGCAATTGCTCTTAAATTAATATGCTCATCAAGTGGTTTATTACGCGCATGTACTTTCAGTACAGCTTCACGGCCATTTACATCTGGACGATCTACTGTAATTTGACGGTCAAAACGACCTGGACGTAATAACGCTGGGTCAAGAATGTCTGGACGGTTTGTCGCAGCAACGATAATAATACCTTCGTTTGCACCGAATCCATCCATTTCAACAAGTAATTGGTTCAATGTTTGCTCACGCTCATCATGACCACCACCAAGACCTGCGCCACGTTGACGACCTACTGCATCAATTTCATCAATGAAAATGATACAAGGAGCATTTTTCTTTGCATTTTCAAATAAATCACGTACACGTGATGCACCGACACCGACAAACATCTCTACGAAGTCAGAACCACTGATAGAGAAGAATGGAACGCCAGCCTCACCTGCAACAGCACGTGCTAATAAAGTTTTACCTGTACCTGGAGGTCCAACTAATAGGACACCCTTTGGAATACGAGCACCAACTTCAGAGAACTTACGAGGGTCTTTCAAGAATTCAACTACCTCAACAAGTTCTTGTTTCTCTTCATCCGCACCAGCAACATCTCTGAAACGAACTTTTTTCTTTTCATCATTATATAACTTCGCCTTACTTTTCCCGAAGTTCATAACACGGCTACCGCCGCCTTGAGCTTGGTTTAATAAGAAGAAGAATAAAATGAAGATGATGACAAATGGAATGATTGAAGTAAAGAATGTTACCCAAGCACTTGTTTCTTCTGCTGGTTGATACTTAACTTCGGCACCTTTCGCTTTATCATTAATTTTCTTTTGTAATTCCTCAGTATTTGGTGCATAAGTAACAAATTGTTCTCCTTGGCTAGAGTTATTAAATTGTCCTTTTACCTCAAATACACCATTTTTCGGTTGAAGTTGCACATTACGCACTTCACCGCTTTCTAGTTTAGTAATGAATTTGTCGTAGCTAACTGATGTCGTTTTTTGTGTCGAACCATTAAAATAGCTCACGATTCCAATTACTACTAAGAATATCAGTAAATAAAAGATGGTATTACGGAAGATACGATTCATTCCTAACCTCCTCTCACGGCATAAACACTATAGTAAATCGTAACATAGAAAAACTTTCCTATACAATTGTGAAGCCTATATTTAATTAATTTGAGTAAACGCTTGGTTTTAATACGCCTACATAAGGAAGATTACGGTATTGCTCTTTATAATCTAATCCATATCCTACTACAAATTCATGTGGAACAGTAAATCCAACATAATCCGCTTTCAGATCAACCTTACGGCCTGTTGGCTTATCTAATAATGTAACAATTTTTACAGACTTCGCTTTACGATATTTGAATAAGTCTACTAAGTAACTTAGTGTAAGACCACTATCAATAATATCTTCGACGATTAAAATATCGCGACCTTCTACAGAAGTATCAAGATCTTTTAAAATTTTCACTTCGCCTGTTGAAACTGTAGAGTGACCGTAACTAGATACAGCCATAAAATCCATTTCAAGATATGTATCTGTTCTCTTTAATAAATCTGCCATGAATGGCATTGCGCCTTTTAATACACCAATTGCAAGAGGTACTGTGTTTTTATAATCCTCTGCAATAATTGCACCTAGTTCGCGC
Organism: Bacillus sp. BR3(2024); assembly: GCF_039134555.1. Taxonomy (NCBI): domain Bacteria; kingdom Bacillati; phylum Bacillota; class Bacilli; order Caryophanales; family Bacillaceae; genus Bacillus; species Bacillus sp. BR3(2024). Next base: position 68,508 of record NZ_CP152433.1, on the reverse strand, counting down.
ACCTTTTCTTGTATTTGCTCTTCAGAAATTAATACTTTTTCGATATCTTGATTCATCATTTCATTATCCTCCCGGAAGACTCCTTGCTTTTGTAGTGAATAATCATATATTTATCCTTCTTTGCCATCTCTTTCGAAATTGCAAATGCAGATCGTTTCAACAAGGGTACCCAAATAATAGTCCCACTTGCATCACAAACGACCGGCCATTCTTCTCTTTTTTCTTTCGGTACTTTCGCTTCGATAAAAATAGCTTTTATCTTTTTCGTGCCATTCATACCTTGTATTGACATGCGATCTCCATTTTCTCTAGAACGAATACGAAGTGGATATGATATATCATTATACTTAGCAACAAATACTGTTTCATTCATGTTACTTGGTATATCTTCGCTCACCTCTGTTACAAATTCATCCCCGTTCAATAGCGTAATGGTCCCGGGTACTAATAAATCTTGTGAAAAAGGAGAGACAATTTCTTGTTTAAATCTAAAGCTACACTCCTCGTATGAACGAACAATTTTCAAATCACCCGGAAAATCAAGTGAACCTGAAGGTTGTGTCCGCTTAAAAAACTCAATCAACTTGTCAATATGTATAGAAGAAAGAGAAGATGGAATCTTATATTCATAAAGATAGTTTAATATTAGTTGAATCCCTCTTCTTTGTAAAGGCATAGACATGGATTCAAAGGCAGGAATTGATAAGCTAATTTGTTTATCACTTTTTTTTGTAATTACTTTATTCATTTTCTCAAAAGCTAATTCCTGCAAATAAGCCTCATCCTCTTGCATCTGCACGCTAAATTTTTGGAATTTCTCATGCATTTGTGGATTTTCTTCTTTCAAATGAGGAAGGACATATTTACGTAATCGATTCCTTGTATATACTTCCTTTTTATTACTCGGATCTATACGTGGCATTAAATTTAGCTTATTACAGTAATCAACAATTTCTTCCTTCGTTACGCCAAGTAACGGCCTAATTAAATATCCATTATGAAAAGGACGCTTCACTGCAATTCCTGCATATCCTTTCGGAGTACTCCCTCTTACAAGACGCATTAAAATTGTCTCGACTTGATCATCTCCATGATGTCCAAGAGCAACATATCTCGCATCATATTTCTTCATTATTCTTTCCAAAAATGCATATCTGCATTCTCTCGCAGCAACCTGTGCATTCATTCCGTATTGCTGTTGATATTGTGATACATTAATCCTTATCGTTTCACAAATAATTCCCAGTTCTTCACAAAGGCCCTGCACAAACTGTAAATCCTCATAAGATTCATCACCTCTAAACATATGATCCACATGAGCAACTACAATTTCCAACTGTTTTTCCGCTCTTTTTTCTAATAAATAATACAAAAGCGCTAACGAGTCAGGACCACCAGAAACTCCCACAACAATTGTTGAATCATTCTTTAATACATCATGCTGCTTTACAAAGTCATCTACTTTTTCAACAAATGTATCTTTCAACTTCGCAATCACCTTTCATTAAACAAGAACAGCAACCTTAGTCACCTTGTCTACAATGGTACAACTTTTACAAACATTGTGCAAAAAAAAGATATACAAAAATTACATTTTTATCTTACATCCTCCGTGTATATTCACAAAATTAATAACATTACCTTTTCCCACAAAAAAACCTAGGTATTCACCTAGGTTTTTAAAATCAAATTATAGATAAACATTCCACTTACATTTTACTGCGCTTGCATTCCTACAATCGGGATCGTAGCCCACTTCGGCATATTTTTCTTCACTTTTGCCACTACAATAGTCATATCATCATTTATATAACCATCACAAGAGCGAATCACTTCTTCCATAATGATATCAGCAATTTCTTGCGGGTCTTCGGTTTGCAATTCTTTAATTTTTCGTTTCATCCACAATTCATGATTCTCCACATGCTGTGCTCCTTCAAAAATCCCATCGCTCATCATAATAAGAATATCGCCCGTTTTTAATTGTTCACCCACCACATCAACTTCAACATCTTCGATGATTCCCATCGGCAAATTACTTGCTTCAATTTTCAAAATATTATTTGCGCGTTTAACAAAACTCGGCGTTGATCCAATCTTTAAAAACCTTGCACTCGCATCCCGCAAATCTACCATAGCTAAATCTAATGTCGTAAACATTTCTTCTGTCGTTCTCAAAGAAAGAATTGAATTGATAGACTTAATTGCTATTTCTTCATCAATGCCTGATTGGAGTATTTTTTGTAATAATTTCACCGTTTCCTTACTTTCCATATGAGCTCTTTGCCCATTACCCATACCATCACTAATCGCAAGTGCATATTTACCAACACTTAAATCCATCATCGCATAAGAGTCACCCGAAACAAATCCACCGCCTTTTGCAGCTGTAGCCAATCCTGTATCAAGAGAATACGTCTTCGCCGAACCAAATGATATTAAACTATGGCCATTTGGATAAGAAGACTTTTCTTCATGTTTAACGACAATATTTTCTTTAAGGATATCTGAAAGCATCGGTGCAACTAACTTTTCACACTCACCATGTTCATTAGATGCAACTGGAATTAACATTTCAATATCAATACTTCCTCTATCTAAACAATAAATATCAACATGCTCTACTTCGACACCAAAATCTCGGAACGCTTGCATAATCTGTTCTTCCTGCACTTGATGATTTTCACGCTCTCGTTGTATCTCCTTAGCAAAATCCTCCATAACCTTTGATACACCTAATAGTTGCTCCGCTACTATTCTACGATTTTCCTTCATTTGTTTTCGTAATTTTTGTCCCTCATAGAAGTGATCTAATTCACCGGCTACTAAATCCGTCACTTTTTTCCCTCTCACACAATGCTTGTCCCACTCACGAACTAATTTACGATTATGTTGCAGGGTTCCTTCTTCCGTTTCATTCATTATTTGTTTCATATAATCGTACGTTTTATCAAAATTCACTACCCAGCATTGATCCTTTTTAAAGCATGTTTGACATGTTTTCGCAGTAATTGTACTCAAAAACAAATCTGCTTCTGTCTCTTTATCTTCTTCCTCTACATACCCATATACAGAAAAGCTATTAGATAAAGCAGCAAATACATTTGCAAATTGGTTGATTTTATTTGCTGTAACATCACGCATCCTTCTTAAATATTGTTGTTGATCTTGCGAATGCTCTTGTGTACCTGGCATAAATTTAGCAATACGATCCAAAACAAGCTTCGGTGTTAATAAGAAGATAACAATCGCTACACCTGACTCAATTAAAGTTGTTACAATATTTGTCTGTTTGTCTACATATAATGTAATTAAGCTTGTCCCAATTAATAAACCTAAACTAACACCTAAACGCTTTCCTTCTTTTAACAATCCACCAAGCAATCCAGAAAAAGCAAGAAGGCTAAGCTGAGACAAGCTAGACACATTTGCTAAACTTAATATTAGTCCTGTTACAACCCCCACTGTAGACCCTGTGGCAGCACCCGCAATAAATGCAAATACTAGCACTAAATACCTTGTAAAAATATGTTGAATAGAAGCATCATATACAAACCAATCTGTTGTACCCGTTAGAACAGATGCTAGTAATATAATCAAACAAACAATTTCTTCCGTCTCTAATGCCTGTTGTTTTCCTTTCCTTTCCACTAAAAGTGGGACACTTTGTAAAAATATCATAGTTAATACAAAACTAAGCCCAGCCTCAATGGTACTAACGAGTAAATCGTACATGGTGACAGTTTGTTGTGCAAAATATACAACAACTAAGTGTGCGGTTAATGCGGAGATAAATACTTGAAATGGAACAAGTCCAACAGTTTTACGTGTAAATCGACTAAAGAAGATATTATAAATGAAGAAGGTAAAGATAGATGCAAAGGTAAAAAACAAATTATCTATCGATACTGAAAGAGCTCCTCCCATTAGAGCTAAAAATGCTAGCGGCATCTTATCCCGCTTCATAACATAAACAGCAGCAAAAAATGGCAGTGCAAACGGTAAAATATTTGTTAATATATATGCTCGTCCCAAAAGAAAACCAATAACAACAATAATAAATCCCCATCTAAAGAAAACTTGCTCAAATTTCATTCGCAACTTACTCGTCCACTTTATTCCATCAAGCTGACTCTCATTCATTGCCAATGCACTTGTATTCATAGTATTCCTTCCTGCTTTAGGCATATTTTTAACACCACCTGCATAGTTTAATTACTGTCATTATAAAAGATGATTGTTGGTTTTTTTGTCAAAACAACAGTTTTCACTTTTATAATCGTTCGACTTTTTATTCGAAATAACTCTACAGATATACAGGGTATGTAAGTTATTTTCGAGATTTTAATTAAACATTCAGAAAATATAGGGTGATTTTGTAGAAGTGTTGTATATCTTAATTTATTTAACAAAAAAAGATCATGCAAATTTGCATGATCTTTTTAGATGACCCGTACGGGATTCGAACCCGTGTTACCGCCGTGAAAGGGCGGTGTCTTAACCACTTGACCAACGGGCCGTTAAATTAAATATAGCGGCGGAGGGGATCGAACCCCCGACCTCACGGGTATGAACCGTACGCTCTAGCCAGCTGAGCTACACCGCCATGTCGTCTTATTTAACGGACAATTAGTATCTTACATCAGATACTAATTAAAGTCAACACATCTCAAAAACTTTTTTGAAAATATTTTTTACATATAAAAAAGCACCCTGAGACATTACTCTGGGTACCTCTCTATATGTTAAAAACTAAACGTCCTTATTATCCGCGACGCGCGCCACGGCCACCACGTTTAGACTCTGTGTTACGCTTTAAAGAAGTTAAACGATCTTCGCTATCTTTTAAGAAGCGTGCCATCTTTTGCTCAAATGTTTCTTTCGGAGCTCGGTCGTTACCGCCACCGCGATTATCTCTGTTGAAAGAGCGATTATTACGTTGTGGACGTCCAGAACGTTGTTGATCGCCACCGCGTTGGTATTCACCACGTGGACGATCTCCTTCTGTTTTTTCACGTTCTTTCGCTTTTTTGATAGATAAACCAATCTTTCCATCTTTTTCAACATTAATAACTTTTACTTCTACTTGGTCGCCCACTTTTAAGTGATCGTTAATATCTTTTACATAGTTATCAGCAACTTCACTAATATGAACAAGACCCGTTAAGCCCTCTGGCAGCTCCACAAAAGCCCCAAAATTTGTAATACCTGTTACTTTACCCTGTAACTTGCTGCCTACCTCGATTGACATAAAAAAAATGCTCCTCCTTAGTGGTTAAAAAGTCAAATTTTACTTTATTATATATAATCCTAAAATATAGTGTCAATAAGACATACTCTACTTAGAAACAGGAAAAATTATCTCCCCTTTACCAGAGAAGAAATAATCCCTTCTAGCAATCTTTAATACGTACTCTTCATCATTTAACTTTTGAACTTCGTCTTTTAGACTTTTTTCTTTATTCGTTAATGAATCCAGTTCTTTTTTCATGTCCTTAACTTTTGCTTCTTTTGCTTTAATGGAACTGTTTTGTTGATAAAACGTTACACTAATACTCGCAATAATTGTAAAAGTAAAGACAAGAAAAACCGCTAAACGGCGATAAAGTCGCTTCCTGTTCTCATCCGTTTGTATTATATGCTCTTTAACAGGATTTGGACTCTGTTTTTCGATTGTTCTTTGTCTCAGTTCCCTCATTTCCGAGGTCCCCCTAACTTCTTTTTTATATGCTCCCATAGTTGGAAGATATGTCCCTTCAATTTTGCTATATATTGCAGGAACCCTATATGTTTCACTATAAAAAGTTTAACACGATTAGGGAGAAGTTTCCATATGAGCGAAGCAATAAATCGAACAGGCCAGAAAAAAACTTTCCATATGAAAAGTAATATCCAAATCACCATTTTCCATAACACATGTCCAATTGAAAGCAGTATACGAAATAAGAATAATATAAATGCAATAAATAGCTGCGCTATAATAATAACAGGTTTTATCATGAGTAGCTGTATAATTCGAACAAAAAAATATGTTGTTTGCATAAAAATATAGATGAGAAAATTTAACAGCTTCATGTATAGTGCCTTCAATAAGCTTTGATATGCCGCAAAACCACATAATAATGCCAAAAACACATATATACGTAGCTCAGCTTCATTTACGAGAAGCAATACATAAAAGACGAATAATGCTTGGACAATCCAAAATAATATATCATGTATAAATACAAGCCAACGTTTACGTTCTTGGCGCTTTAAAAAACGTTGATATGTATCTAAAGACGCTCCAATCCAAGCACCCATCCCAATCATTGAAAGCATTGTATACAACTGAATTGTTAAGCTCATTTAAACAACTTACTAAAGAAACCTTTAGTTTTTTCCCCTTGATTTTCATCAATATACAGCATCTCATTAACTTTCCCTTTAATCGACACAATACCTTTTTCCACATCTAAATTTTTCATTTGTAAATTTTGACCACGAATCGTTAAAAAACCCATTACGGTCTCTAGTAAAAACTCTTCGCTATCAAAACTCTCTACCTGCTTCACACCGGTAATATCAATTATACGCCTGCCACGCATAATAATGTCATGCTCTACAGAAACATTTTGTTGATTAGAAGACGTAGGTGAGTAACCATTATTCACGTAAATCCCCCCATAGGTTTTTACTAGCTAATAGTAATGTATGAGGGGATACATGATTTTAGAACAAGCCTTCTTCCGCTTTTACTTTTTCTTCACGAACTAAGCTATACATATTTGCTGCATCTTCTTTTTTAGTTGTTTCTTTTAATTCATTTATTTTCACAGTCACTATTTTTTGACCAAAACGAATTGTTAATTCGTCAGCTACTTTCACATCAGAACTCGCTTTTGCCACTTGACCATTAATAGATATTCTTCCTTGATCAGCTACTTCTTTCGCTAATGTTCTTCTTTTAATTAAACGTGATACTTTTAAAAACTTATCTAGACGCATATCAAATCCCCCTATTAACGCTCTGTTTGTTTCGCTTCTTCCCATAAAACATCTAACTGTTCTAATGATAAATCTTTCATCTCTTTATTCATTTCAGCTACTTTTGCCTCCATGTATAAAAAACGACCAGTAAATTTCTCATTAGTTGAACGTAACGCCTCTTCTGGATCTATTTTGTAATGACGAGCTATATTAACAAATGCAAATAGTAAATCACCAAACTCACCCAGCATCTTTTCCTCATCCATATTTGTAACCTCTTGTTGGAACTCTTGCCATTCTTCCAAAACTTTCTCTATCATCGGTTGCACATCAACCCAATCAAATCCAACCTTACCAGCTTTCTTCTGAATTTCATAGGCGCGTAGTAACTGCGGCAAACTTTTTGGAACGCCATTTAAAACAGATTCTTTCACGAATCCTTTTTCTTGTTTTTTAATTTCTTCCCAATTTGCAATCACTTCATCAGCGCTGTTTACATCCGTATTTCCAAACACATGCGGATGGCGACGAACCATTTTCTCAGATAGAGTTCGAATGATATCATCTATAGAGAACCAACCTTCATCTTCTCCGATTTGAGCATGAAGCATAACTTGTAATAATATATCACCTAATTCTTCTACTAAGTGATCATCATCCTCTTCATCGATTGCTTCCAACACTTCATAAGCTTCCTCAATTAAATATTTCTTTAATGATTGATGTGTTTGCTTTTTATCCCACGGACAACCATTTGGACCACGAAGTTCCGCAATAATTTCTCTAAGAACATCAAACTGTTGATACAAGGACGCACGCTCCTGAACTGGCGGCACGTACACACTCGTTAAATTATTCAATTCCGTTTCATGATCTAACATGTACAACGGTACCTTCTTTACTTGTTCAAATGAAGTTCCTGCAGCTGTTACGATATACACTTCATAATCATCTGGTAACATCTCCATTAATGTTAATTTCACATCAGATGCAACGAATGCATCATATACTTGGCAAAAGATTAAATGTTGACGCAGTTCTAATTGCCCTCTTTCAAATGATGTAGCATCAAGTAATTGGAATCCTTCAATCGGATCAATCTTTAGACTTGCAAACATAGGATCAAGGAAACTTTGTCCACCCTCAATTCGCACTTCAACATTTGAAACTTCTCCTTTTTCTAACAGTAGCTGAACTGTTCTTTCTGCTACAAGTGGATGCCCGGGAACAGCATAGATAATTTCTGTACCTTCAGCTTGTTCTAGCAATTTATTCGCAATTGTTTCATATACAATTTCAAACGTATCATGCGCTTCATATACAGCATCAAAAGACGTATATTGTACGCCTTCTTTCTCCAATTCTTCTATAACTGGATGTTCCTTCGTTCTAACAAACAGATGGTCTGCTTCTTTTATTTTTCGATATACCCCCATCGTTAGCTGATCTAATTCACCAGCTCCTAAACCTAAAATAGTAATGATTCCACTCACAACCAGTCACCTCTATCCACTCTTCTTCAATGAACCTTCTTTTTTCTCTTGTTTCATAACGGTTCCTAATTCTTTTTTTGTAAATACACGTAATTTCAAAATAAAAAACATATATGTCAATCCGCCGATGGCTACACCTAACAACGCTTCAAGCGTCGCGCTTCCTCTATGTTCCGTATTAATTACTAATCCAGACATCTGTAACACACGTGTGAACATCATTAATACAAACCCCATACAGATACCACTAATTACTATCCCTAACATATTTCGCTTATTGATAAGTGACCCTGATACAGCTCTCGTAAGCAACAAACTATTTAATCCAGAGATTATAATTAACGCACATAAAGTCGCAAAAGCTGCACCTTTCACACCAAAATAAGGCATGAATATATAATTTAACGCTAACTTTAAGCAACCTCCAAATACAACAAATAACGCTGGCTTAAACGTTTGCCCTAATCCTTGTAAAATAGAAGCTGTCGTAATTGACAATGAACTAAATAAAATAGATAACGATAAAATAGATAAAACATCTGATCCATCACTGTTTTCAAACAACATAATATTGGTAGGTTGAATAATACAAGTTAGTCCAATAGCTGCTGCAAGTCCAATAACAAATGTTATTTTCATTGCTAACTTTACCTTTTCTTGAATAAAGGAAAGATCTCCTCTTTCCTTCGCCGCTGTAATAATCGGAATAAGTGACAACGAGAAAGAAGTCGTCACAACAGTACCTAATTGCATTAGCGGAATACTTCTATCATAAACACCCTTTAATACCTTTGCATTTTCAGCCTGTTCTCCCGTACCAATAAGTAAGCTGTAAAAGGACACTGAATCAGCCATCTGTATAAAAATAAGCACTAAATTACTAACACAAATCGCTAACCCCTGCCAAAAAAGGATTTTAACTATCTTCCTTTTACCCTTAATTCTCGCTGCACTTTTGAAGAATATAGAACGAAAATCTTGACGCATATACAATATAAGTACAATAATCCCAATAAGTCCACCCGCAATTGAGCCTAACATAGCCCCTGCACCAACTGTATATAAATCAAATCCGTGAGCAATTAGGAATAGCGATAAAAATACAATAATAGAAACTCGAATTGTTTGTTCTATTACTTGCGAAACAGCCGTTGGCATCATATTATTGAATCCTTGAAAATACCCTCTTGCTACAGACAAAAATGGCATCAATAAGAATGAAAATGAAATAACACGTAGTAACTTATCTAAGTGTATATCGCCCATAGCTACCGCAATTGTTTCGGCCCCAAAAAACAGTGTAAAGAAGCCTATAAAACCAATCCCTAATAAGAACCAAAAAGATACACAAATAATTTCTTCTGCTTCTTTTTGTTTTCCCCGCTCTAGTCGTTCTGCAACCATTTTCGAAATGATAACAGGAAATCCATAAGTAGCTAAAATTAAACAAAATCCATAAAACGGGTAAATTTGTTGGTAAATATAAAACCCAATATCCCCCGCTATATTTTGATATGGAATACGGTAAAAAGCGCTTAATACTTTTGTAACGAAACTTGCAATCGTTAATATAATAGCCCCACGCCAAAAGGCTTGATACTTCTTCGCTTCCATACAAGAAAACTCCTTTTTCTATTCTCACCTCTCGTATTATATCATAAAGAAAAGAACAAACTCCCTTACCAACACGGGTAATAATGAGTTCCTAAATGTTAAAAATATTCAACGAAAAAAGGTAGCAAAGTGCTACCTTCATTCAATATACATATATCTCCAAATAATTGATTTCTCAAAAAGAAAGATCATAATTAGGAAAGATTGCTACTTCTAAAATCAATATACCCTTACTGTTCCATTTGTTTCGCTAAGAAACTGGCAGCAGTATTAACCGCTTTATGCTCGATCTCGCTTATAATGGCTTCTTTTGAAAAAATAATGACGGCTCCAATCGGATCTCCGTTTGCAACAATCGGTCCAACTGTATAAGAATGAACCTTTTCTGTTACACCATCAATAATGGAAATATCACTTTCATCCGTCATAATAACAGACTTTCGTTCTTCCATCGTTTTTTCAATTAGATCGCCAACACTTTTATTTAAGTATTCTTTTTTCGATACGCCTGATACTGCGATGATAGAATCTCGATCACACACAAGCACATTATGTCCTAAGCTGTCATATAAAGCATCAGCATATTCTTTCGCAAAATCACCTAGCTCACTAATTGGAGAATACTTCTTTAAAATTACCTCTCCATCGCGATCAACAAATATTTCTAGTGGGTCTCCTTCTCGAATACGTAAAGTTCTACGAATTTCCTTCGGGATTACTACCCTGCCTAAATCATCAATTCGACGTACGATTCCAGTTGCTTTCATTCTAATGCTGCCTCACTTTCTACTGATGATCAAAGTGGTGAATTTACCTGTTCATGTAAAAATCACCAACTGTTAGACATAGTATTTTACACATTAGTTCTTCTATGCACGTCGAATTGTATTTTTTTATCTTATTTTAGGCATTTATTACTTCTTTTTTTACATCTGGTAAGCCTTTTAATAAATTTTCAGCAATTGTTAACCACTTCGATGTCTCTAAGCCATTTGTTTTCATAACAATTTTCAATTGTGATCCTTCCATTCCTAAACCGATCATACGTCCAAAACTATTTCCGAGCATGAATAATTTTCCACCATCAATATTTTGACTTGCTTGTTCAGAAAACAGGAATGTTACTTCAAATTTATTCTGTTTAATTAATTCAATTTGTTCTTTCATTGCCAACACTTTAATATTTGCAATTTGTAATAAATAACCAACTTCTTGTGGATAATCGCCAAATCTATCGATCATTTCTTCCTGCAATTCTTCAATATCCTCAATTGCAGAAACACCTCTAAATTGTTTATACATCATAATTTTTTGCTTACTATCTGAAATATAAGCATCTGGTAAATATGCATCTACCTCTAAGTCAATTTCAACATTAACTATATTTTCAGCCCCATCTGTTCCTCTACGCTGTTCAATTGCATCTTTTAACATTTGCGAATATAGATCAAATCCGACAGAATCAATAAATCCATGCTGTTCTGCCCCTAACAAATTACCTGCTCCACGAATAGATAAATCTCTCATCGCAATTTTGAAACCAGATCCAAGTTCCGTGAACTCTTTAATTGCTTGTAGACGCTTCTCTGCAACCTCTGACAGCACTTTGTCACGTTTATATGCAAAGTATGCATACGCAACACGATTAGAACGTCCAACACGCCCACGAAGCTGATACAACTGTGATAATCCCATACGATCTGCATCAAATACAATTAACGTATTTACATTCGGAATATCTACACCCGTCTCAATAATTGTTGTACTTACAAGAACATCATGCTGTCCTTCTAAAAATGATAGCATAACAGACTCTAATTCGCTTTCGTTCATTTTCCCATGTGCGTACGTTACGCGGGCATCTGGAACTAACATCGAAATTTCATCTGCTTTTCTTTCAATATCCTCTACACGGTTATATAGGAAGTAAACTTGACCACCTCTTGCAAGCTCTCGCTCTATTGCCTCTCGCATTAACGCTGGATTATACTCGACTACATACGTTTGGACTGGGAAACGATTTTCTGGTGGTGTCTCAATAACAGATAAGTCGCGCACACCAAGCATAGACATATGAAGCGTCCGCGGAATCGGAGTTGCCGTTAATGTTAATACGTCAACATTTGCCTTCAATTGTTTAATTTTTTCTTTATGTGTTACACCAAATCTTTGTTCTTCATCAATAATAAGAAGCCCTAAATCTTTATACGTAACATCTTTAGATAAAATACGATGTGTTCCGATTACAATATCTACTGTTCCATCCTTTAAGCCCTTAATTGTTTCATTTTGTTGTTTTCTCGTACGGAATCTACTTAATAAGCCTATATTGATCGGATAATCTTGAAAACGCTCTCGAATTGTTTCATAGTGTTGCTGCGCAAGAATCGTTGTCGGTACTAAAATTGCAACTTGTTTTTCATCCATAATTGCTTTAAATGCCGCACGAATAGCCACTTCAGTCTTTCCATACCCTACGTCACCACAAAGGAGCCTATCCATCGGGCGTCCGCGTTCCATATCTTTTTTAATCTCGTCAATAGAACGTAACTGATCCTCTGTCTCTTGATATGGGAAAGAGGATTCGAACTCTTGTTGTTCTGCCGTATCTGGCGTATATGCATAGCCTTTTGAAGCTTCGCGCTCAGCATATAGTTTAATTAGGTCATCCGCAATGTCTTGTACAGATTTTTCAACTTTCGTTTTAACCTTTTTCCAATCATTACCGCCTAATTTATAAACTTTCGGATCCTTACCTTCAGATCCTACATATTTTTGGACTTGATCAATTTGTTCAATTGGAACGTATAGCTTATCATTACCTTGATATTTAATATTTAAATAATCTTTGTGAACACCATTAATCTCTAATGTCTCAATACCTAAAAATTTACCTATACCATGATTTACGTGAACTACATAATCTCCAACTTTTAATTCCGAATAACTTTTAATACGTTCAGCATTCGATAACTTTTGTTTACGTTGTGATTTTTTAACTTTCTTATGAAAAAGCTCCTTTTCAGTAATGACAACAAGCTTTTGCATCGGCATTTCAAATCCTGCATGTAAATCACCTACAGCAATTTGTAACCTTCCAGGCAATAAGATATCTGTACCTTCTACAATATCTGCCTCAATATCATAATCACTTAAAATATGTTGTAATTTTTTCACACGTTCATCATCTGTTCCAAGTACAACAGTCGTAAAATGCCCTTCATTCCATCTATCAATTTCTGTTTTTAACAAATTCATCTGTCCATGGAAATCTTGCATTGTTTTACATGTTACATTAACAATATTTTGCGGATGTGTGTGTGCGATATGACGCAAGAATAACGTTAAATATACAAAACTTCTTTTTTTATGATGAAGAAACCCCTCGAATGGGTGAGAGAAAGATAAATCTTGAATAATTGTTCCTTCACCAAGAAGTGATATATACCATTCCGCCTCTTCTGTTTCAAGATGCGATGCTGTTTCTTGAATACGGGAAATCTCGTCTAAAATTACAACACCGTCTTCTGGTAAATAATCTATCAGACTAGCAGGTTCTTTATAGAAAATAGATAAGTATTTAAACATCTGTTCTATACTTTGCCCGTTTTTCAACATCTCAATTTCATGACTTACCGTCTCAAGCACTGTAGTCTTTAGTTTATCATCAGAAAGTTTTTGCATCGTCTTAGTTAAACCTTCTTCAAGATGCTGAATTCCTGATTTTAATTCTTCCTGTGAAAATAAAAACTCTGTTGCCGGACCAAACCTAACGCTTTCTTTTTTACCTTGAGAACGCTGTTCATCCACATCAAATAATCGAATAGAATCGACTTCTGTATCAAAGAATTCAATACGAAATGGTAGTTCTTCAGTTAAAGGATAAATATCTAATATTCCCCCACGCAAACTGAACTCCCCTGGAGCTTCTACCATCGACTTACGTTCATAGCCAATATGATGTAAAGTATGCAAGAGCGCATCTAAATCAATCTCTTGCCCTAGATTGATTTCAACTTGCTTTTGCTTCCACAATTCTTTTATTGGTAAAAATCTACGCAATCCTGCCACTGGCGCTACAATGATTCCATTCTCTCCCGCAGCCAAGCGATTTAACACTTCTATACGTTGCGCCTTCAATTCTGGACTTGCAACCCCAATTTCCGATGCTATCAGTTCATTCACTGGATATAGCCACACATCTTTTTCACCAAGTAACGCCACTAAATCTTCATGTACTTTTTGTGCTTGGTATAAGTTATGTGTCACGATTAATTGTGATTTTTTTGTTTTTTTATATAAAGCCGCCATTAATAACGAACGAGAAGACGTTGCCATCCCTGATATAAGTTGTTCTTTTAACCCATCTTCTAATCCATTAATAACCGATTGTATCTCTTCATTTTTATAAAATTGCTCTAATAAACCTATCATTTTTAAAACTCCTCTCAACATAAAGAGCAAGTCATTCTATTTTATGCAAATATTTCGGAAAAGGAAAACAGAAAAATGCTTTGGACATGCCAAAGCGACAACATTTTATTGCAGAAATTTTTCATACTCATAATACTCAGGATAAGATGCGAGCGTTTCTTGACACGATTCACAAATCGTTTTTATATATATATTTCCATTTTCATGAAAATGAATCATTTCTACTACTTCTTGCTCTGTTAGTTGAAATAAAACGTCGCTATATACTTTTTCTGCGTTAATGGAGCCTACATTACCTCCGCAGTGTCTGCAATAATAATACCCTTCCATACTAGCCTCCTAAAAATTCAATTACTACTAGTATGGGTAAAACAAAAGAGAAATATTCCCAATCTCATTTTTAACTATTGAAAGTATTCATGATTTGGAGAAAAGGCTTATTTAGCCACTCTTCACATGCATCCGCTGCTTTTTCAATAGAATGGTTAACATCCGGAATCTCTTCAGATGTAAAGCGTCCTAATACATAATCGACTACCTTCATTCCATTTTTCGGGCGATCGATTCCCATACGGATACGTTGAAATTCTTGTGTTCCTAGGTGCGAAATCGTTGACTTTACACCATTATGTCCACCAGCACTACCTTTCATGCGAAGACGCAATTTACCTACAGGAATGTCCAAATCGTCGTACATAACAACGAAGTCCTCAACATCAATTTTATAATAATCCATGAGTGGACGAATACTTTCCCCAGATAAGTTCATGTATGTTAGCGGCTTTAATAAGATTACCTTTTCTCCATTAACAAACCCTGCACCAAATACACCTTTAAATTTTTGTTCATTCAAAGAAATGTTCCAACGCTTCGCAAGTTCATCAATGGCCATAAATCCAATATTATGCCTTGTTAATTCATATTCTCTACCTGGGTTCCCAAGTCCTACTATCAATTTCATTCTTGTACCACTACTTTCTTTTTTCGATACGAAAAGACGTAACCAATTTTGGTTACGTCTCATTCTATCCAATTAATTGAATAATACACTCACAGATTCTTCTTCGTATACACGAATGATTGCTTCTCCGATTAATGGAGCAACTGAAAGTTCATGTACTTTGTCGATTTTCTTCTCTTCTGGTAATACGATAGAGTTCGTTACAACTAACTCTTTAATATTTGAATTTTGAATACGCTCAATTGCTGGACCAGATAATACTGGGTGTGTACAGCAAGCATATACTTCAGAAGCACCGTTCTCAACAAGAGCGTTTGCTGCTAATGTAATTGTACCAGCTGTATCAATGATGTCATCAATTAAAATCGCTGTTTTACCTTCAATATTACCGATAATGTTCATTACCTCTGATACGTTCGGGCGAGGACGACGCTTATCAATAATAGCGATTGGCGCTTTTAGACGATCTGCCATTTTTCTTGCACGAGTTACACCACCATGGTCAGGAGACAC
Source organism: Bacillus sp. BR3(2024) (assembly GCF_039134555.1). NCBI lineage: Bacteria > Bacillati > Bacillota > Bacilli > Caryophanales > Bacillaceae > Bacillus > Bacillus sp. BR3(2024). The sequence continues at coordinate 52,524 of NZ_CP152433.1, read as the reverse complement.
GATTACGATATCTTTAAGACCTTTTGTTTCAAAGTAATCTGAAAGAATCGGTACACCCATTAAGTGGTCGATTGGGATATCAAAGAACCCTTGAATTTGTGGAGCATGTAAATCTAGAGTGATTACACGAGTTGCACCTGCTGTTTCAAGCAAGTTTGCTACAAGTTTCGATGTAATTGGTTCACGAGAACGCGCTTTACGGTCTTGACGCGCATAACCATAGTAAGGAATAACAATATTAATTGTTTTCGCAGATGCACGTTTTAATGCATCAATCATAATAAGTAATTCCATGATATGTTCGTTTACTGGGAAGCTTGTAGATTGAATAATGAATACATCGCAACCACGGATACTTTCTTCAATGTTAATTTGAACTTCTCCATCACTAAAACGATCAACAGAACATTTTCCTAGCCCTACTCCAATATGCTTTGCAATCTGCTCAGCAAGTTCCTTATTAGAGTTTAAAGAGAATACTTTCAAATTAGAATTTAGATATTGAGTCGACATCTAGATTAACCCTCCACATTATGATTTTTTCTTATTCAGCAATTGATCAACATAGTCTTCTTTGTTAACTTGACGTGCACGTGCTACCGATAATGCTTTTGATGGAACATTCTCTGTAATTGTAGAGCCTGCTGCCACATAAGCACCATCTTCAACTGTTACTGGAGCAACAAGGTTTGAATTACATCCAATAAATACCCCATTACCAATCACAGTTTTGAATTTATTCTTACCGTCATAGTTCACCGTAATTGAACCACAACCAAGATTCACGTCTTCTCCAACTTGTGCATCCCCGATATAACTCAAGTGTGAAGCTTTACTTCTATTACCAAAGACAGTTTTTTTGATTTCCACGAAGTTTCCAACGCGTACTTCGTCTCCAATAACTGAATCTGGGCGAATATGTGCAAATGGACCAACCGATACTTCTGTACCAAGCTTACTATCATGTACAGTAGATTGTCGAATTGTCGTACGATCTCCAATTTCACTATCGCGAATTACTGTATGCGGTCCAATTTCACAATCAGAGCCAATTACAGTGTTCCCCTCAATAATTGTTCCTGGATGAAGAACTGTATCACTACCGATAACTGCATCAGCAGAAATATAAGTGTTACTTGGATCAATAATTGTAACACCGTTTACCATGTTCTTTCGGTTGATACGGTTTTTCATAATAATTTCCGCTTGCGATAGAGCGACTCTGTCGTTAACACCTAACGTTTCGTCGAACTGCTCTGTTTGATAAGCTGATACGATATGACCTTCATTTTTTAAAATCTCAATAACATCTGGAAGGTAATATTCACCTTGCACGTTATCATTTGAAACTTTAGAAAGTGAAGCAAATAAAGCCTTATTATCAAAACAATACGTACCTGTATTGATTTCTTTAATAGCTAATTCTTTCTCATTTGCATCTTTATGCTCAACAATCTTTTCAACATGACCATTCTCATTACGAACAATACGGCCATATCCAGCAGGCTCTTCTATGTATGCTGTTAGCACCGTCGCCATTGCTCCTGCTTCTTTATGTTGCTGAAGTAATGCTTCCATTGTTTCAGCAGTTATTAGAGGCGTATCACCACAAATAACTAAAGTTGTTCCTTCTTCATTTGCAAGTACACTTGCAGCTTGATCTACAGCATGTGCTGTACCAAGTTGTTCTGCTTGTAATGCAAATTCACTTACGTTCCCTAGCTGTTCTTGTACCATTTCAGCACCATGTCCAACAACCGTTACAAGTTTCTGCAATCCTAATTGAGATACTTGATCGACTACGTGTTGTACCATAGGTTTTCCACATACAGGATGCAGCACTTTGTATAGCTTAGACTTCATACGTGTGCCTTTACCTGCAGCTAGAATCACTGCAAATCTGTTTGACATATAGACCCTCCATCGCAACCTATTTATCCATTAAAGATATTATCCTAAATCATCATATATTTCAAGAAACACATTTTAACTATTAAATTTTACCATAATTCTTATAAGATGTTTTACTCTTTAGTATCTTTTTTAAGAAATAAGCTATACTATTTAAAATGATTTTGAAAAAATTAGTAGTTTCTTCTTTTTATGTTAATAAATTATGCAGTTTCCAAATATAAAGCAAAAAAAAACAAACCCCTGTAAATGCTTACAGGAGTTTGCTACAAAATTATAAGGCTTTTTGTCAAAAGCCCTTTTCATTCGAATTTTACGAAGCACCCGCTTCTTCAAACTCAACCTCTTCTAACTCGCCTAAACGATGATACTCTGTTAAAACCGCATCTTGAATTTTAGAGCGTGTACCAGAATTAATTGGATGTGCAATGTCACGGAACTCTCCATCTGGAGTACGTTTACTTGGCATTGCTACAAATAATCCATTATTACCATCAATTACACGAATATCATGAACAACAAATTCATGGTCTAGAGTAATAGAGGCAATTGCTCTCATGCGGCCTTCTGTGTTTACGCGGCGTAATCTTACGTCAGTCACTTCCATCTTGTGTTCACCACCCTTTTCTAAATAAGCGATATATTTGTATAAATTCCACAAATTTTCTATTTTCCCTTTAATTTTTTAAAAATTTTTAAGATAAAAATTTTTAAAGTAGTTGAATATAGAGATTAGTGGAGGTTATCGCTTACAAAAGGTTACTTAACTAGGGCGATTACTTCAATTTCAACGGAAACATCTTTCGGTAATTTTGCTACTTGCACACAAGATCGAGCTGGTTTATGAGTAGAGAAATAAGAGCTATACACTTCATTCACAGCATTAAAATCATCCATGTCCTTTAAAAATACTGTTGTTTTTACGACTGTATCAAATGAAGCACCTGCTTCCTCTAATACCGCTTGTAAATTTTGAAATACTTGTTCTGTTTGTACTGTTACATCTCCTGTTACAAGCTCCCCATTTGCCGTCAATGGAATTTGTCCTGAGCTATAGAACATGTTATTTACAATAATCCCCTGTGAATAAGGTCCAATTGCTTGTGGTGCCTTGCTTGTTTGAACAACTTTCATACTTTTCACCCTTTTATTATTTATTTTACTCTTTAAAAATAGTGTACGAAAGGCAGTTTGTCCATCTATTTTATAATCTATAAATAAAATAAAAAAGATAGAGCTATCTGCTCTATCTTTTATTCCGCCTCTACAAGCCCTTCATCAAATGGCGCAAGAGAATAATTCCCTTTTTCCACTTGAATCGTTTTTTCTTTCACATCAACTTCCGATAGACGAATTAATGATACAAAATTATTAATTAGTCGTTCTTCAATATCTGTGGATTCTACTAATACACCAATACCAACAACATTAGCCTTGAACTCTTCTAACATACTCATCATACCTTGAATTGTTCCGCCAGCTTTCATGAAGTCATCAATAATTAAAACATTCGACCCTTCTGGAAGACTGCGTTTTGCTAACGTCATTGTTTGAATTCGTTTAGAAGAACCCGACACATAGTTAATACTAACAGTCGGACCTTCTGTTACCTTATTATCTTTCCTTGCAATTACAACTGGTACATCTAAGTAATTTGCCACTGCATAAGCAAGTGGAATCCCCTTCGTTGCCACCGTCATAACTGCATCAATTGGTTGCCTAGCAAAAACAGAAGCAAACAAACGACCTGCGCCATTAATATGGCGAGGATTACTCAATAAATCTGTCATGTATAAGTAACCGCCAGGCAAAATACGATCTGGGTTTTCAAATAAGCCACAAAGCTCATCAATAATTAGATCTGCCTCTTCTTCACTTATATACGGTATATATTTCACTCCTCCTGCTGCTCCTGGTATCGTTTGCAATGTGCCGACCCCTTGTTGTTCAAACGTTTGCTTAATAATAACTAAATCTTCACTAATGGAAGACTTAGCCGATTGATACCTTTCAGCAAAAAAAGTGAGAGATACTAGCTGACGAGGGTTTTGTAGCAAGTAATAAGTCATATCGACTAATCTTGTACTTCTTCTAATTTTCATACTCTCACCTCAAATCACGAATATTCTAAACAAATCATAACGTATTATACGTCTTTATTCAAGCGTTTCTCGCTCTCCTAATAAACGTACCGCATAGACTTGTTCACAAAATCCTTTTAATCCGTTATAAATGCGATGCATTCGTGAATCATGGTGTACAAGTCCAAATACAGTTGGACCACTTCCACTCATTAATACAGCATCCGCTCCAAATCGCTTCATCTGTGATTTAATACGGGCAACTTCAGGATGCATTCCAAATGTTACATCTTCTAAAACGTTACCAACAGTATCACAAATTCCTTTATAATCACCAGAATTTATGACATCAACCATTTTATCTACATTCGGATGTGTAACTCGATTTAACTTTAAATTTCCATACACATCAGCAGTAGATACACCTATATGTGGTTTCGCTAAAATAACCCAACAAGAAGGCGGAGTCTTTATATGCTCAATTTTCTCTCCTCTTCCAGTGGCAATTGCTGTGCCTCCGTATACACAGAACGATACATCTGATCCAATTTCTGCGCCAAGCTCTGCTAACTCATCAATTGTAAGCCCTAAATTCCATAATTTATTAAGACCACGTAATGTGGCTGCTGCATCACTACTTCCACCTGCTAATCCAGCTGCTACTGGAATCGTTTTTTCAATAGTAATAGATACACCTTTTTTTACATTAAACTTCTCTTTTAATAATTTCGCTGCCTGATAAGCTAAATTTCGTTGGTCGTCTGGGACATACCGATTATGGGATAAAATTTCAATACGGTCTTCTGCTAATTCCGTTAGTTCTAGACGATCTGCTAAATCAATGGTTGTCATAATCATTTTCACTTCATGATATCCGTCTTGTCTTTTTCCCAGTACATCTAACGACAGATTAATCTTTGCTGGTGCTTTCACTAGTAGCTTCAATCTATTCACCCACTCTATGTACTCAATCTTTTATCGTTTATTTTACCATAAATTTATAGTAAGACGATGACACTTCCCTAATTATAACGAAAAGCATTCAGAATGAAACTACTTATGTAAAATGATGGCACCTTTTAGAGTACAAAAAGCCGAGGAATGTCTCCTCGGCTACCGTAGCATAGAAAGTATCTTACAACTACTGGTTTCGTTTCATTAATTGCTGTTCTGCAATTTCTATAGCACGTTTCACCATGTTACCAGCATCTTTCGCACGAATTCCGCCCCATCCTTCTTTCTGAACAACATCATAAAAGCCAAGCTCTTTTGCTAGCTCTTCTTTAAATTGGTTTGACATGACACCTCTTCGTCTACTCAATGCAGAGTCCCTCCTTATTTTGCTACGGTATAGTTAGTATGCAAAATAATATAGCTTTTCATTTATGGGAATATATGTAATGATATACGGATTATAAAATGACCTCATTATGAGGGTCTCCATAAAATGTTAACTCTACTGTCTCTGTTAAAACATCTGCATAACTATAAGATACACGTTGCAACGCATCTTCTTGTTGATCTAATTGTACAACAAAAACGGAACGGTATGTTTCTGCTAGTACACCTGATTGCTCCACAGTTTTTCTTCTTCCACTATTTGCTTTTAACATAAGTCGCTGTCCAAGATGGTGATCTAATTCGCTTTTAATTTCATCTAAACGTTTTGACATATACTTCGCTACACCTCGCTGTAATTTAGATTGAACACTTAAAGCACAATATATCTATCCTAATTATTAACCGCGATTCACAGCTAATATCATCCTGCGTTTGAATAGATAGAAGAAATACTATATTGTAAAAGTATCATTACGTAGTCTGCACGTTCTTACCTCTTTTTATCCAAATTCATTTAAATCCTTCCATACAAAAAAGCAAGATACATATGTATCCTGCTTACTCTTCGTAATGTTGAAAAGGTAATCCCGTTCGTAAAATCCCTCTCGTTTCAATTCCACCTAGTCCCTTTTCACCAGTAATTGTATTACGTACGACATCCCATACATTGACTCTCTCCATAAATGAAGTAAAACTAATTTTACCAACTACATATACAGGATCTAGTGCATGAATATTAATTCTAGATGGTGAACTAGCGAAATTGGCCCCTGCACGAATTAGTGCCTCAAAATGTGATTGACATGCCCCAGCAAAAATAACAAGTTGATCCAATGATGGATATTTTTTTCGCACTTCACGAACAGCCTGTACAAAATGTCTTGAATGCCTATATGCCGCTAAATCTCCCTTCACTCCTTTTGATTTTGTATATGCATCATGCCCTGTAATAACGAGAATGTCTGGGCGAAAGTGATCTATTAAGTCTACTACTTTTTCATGCATCTCCGTTTCTTTACAATGAATACCTTGAACAGGAACGCCAATTTTATTATATAAATCTAAGCACTTGCGCAAATATAAAGGGTCTCCATCTATATGCAATACACGTCCCGGCATTTGAAAATAATTCACCTCACTTGTGTATCCACCAGTTGAAGTATGTTCATGCCTTTGTTTCATCAGTACATAATCTTGTTGAAACAAACGATACGTGCGCTCCATTGTTTCTTTCTCACGCTTCACCCTTTTTTTATGTTCTCTTTGATCTATACTAATTAAATCTTCAAGTGGCGCATCCGCCACCAGTCTAATTTCCTCTCCAAACAATATAGCTATCTCGCCTTTTATTTCTATAATACGAAAAAGAATATCCCTCTTATGAGAATATCGTTCCACTAATTCTCCAACATGTAAAACCATTCTCCTACCTCCAAACTCATTAGGCCATCTTACCTGTTTTTAAAGTATGAATTTAAAGAGAGAAAGGTGACAAAAGGGACAGTTCAACTTGAACTGTCCCTTTCATATTCTTATGATAATTTATGAAGAACTAATGCATTACTTAATGTTGCAAACTCTTCAATAGATAGCGTTTCGCCTCTTCGCTTTGGATCAATTCCTACTTCTGTTAAAATTCGATCCAATAATTCCTTATCTTTCGGGAAACCATTTAAATTATTTGATAAATTATTCATCAAAGTTTTACGGCGCTGTGCGAAACTTGCTCGTACTACTTCAAAGAAGAATGTTTCATCTGTCACCTCTACAACCGGTTTCGGACGCTTTAGAAGGCGAATAATTGCAGAATCAACATTTGGCTGTGGTACAAACACTGTACGCGGTACAGTCATAACTGTTTCAACTTCTGTATAATACTGAATAGCAATCGATAAAGAACCATACTCTTTCGTTCCAGGTTTAGCAGCTAAACGATCTCCAACTTCTTTTTGCATCATAACAACAAATCCACGAACTGGTAACTTTTCTTCAAGCAATTTAAATAAAATTGGCGTTGTAATATAGTATGGTAAGTTAGCTACTACCATTACATCTTGCCCTTCTTCAAATTGCTCATTAAATACTTCATGTACATCTGCTTTTAGTACGTCTTTATTAATAACTGTAACGTTACCATATGGCGCTAACGTCTCATCTAAAATTGGTAATAGTCTTTGATCAATTTCAAAAGCCACTACTTTTTTAGCACGCTTTGCTAATTGCTCTGTTAATGCACCAATACCTGGTCCAATTTCAATTGCACCACTTTCTGAACCAATTTCTGCATGATCGACAATACGATTTAATACATTTGTATCAATTAAAAAGTTTTGTCCTAAACTTTTTTTGAATGAAAATCCATACTTTTCAACAATGTCTTTTGTACGATTTGGCGTTGCGATATCCTTCATTTTTTTTCCTCCTGTATTACTTGCTTATAAGCTTCTGCAAATGATTCCTTTGAAACTTGAAACATCTGTAATCGTTTATGTAACTGTTTTGCATTTGTATAACCAATCTTTAATAGCTTACCCATTCTTTCTCTGCGGCTCTTTGCCATTTCTCCGCCCACTAAGCCTGCATCGACTAAATCACTCCAACTAATTTCACTTGTGTAAGCTTCCATTTCTTCATGTATATTCTCTAGAGCGCGGCGAATCGACTCATTAGAAGCGTGTTCGATCCCAACACCCTTTTTCCTTTTAGCAAGCGCTTCTTCCTTCGGTAAAAAGGCATGCTTACAGCCAGGAACCTTGTCAGAAATAATTTTTCGAATACGCTCTCCAGGATAATCCGGATCTGTGAAAATAATAACGCCCCTTTTTTGCTGCGCTAATTTAACTTGCTCAATAACATGATCACCGATTGCTGAACCGTTCGTTTCAATTGTATCCGCATCAACAGCACGCTTAATCGCAACTGTATCATCTTTACCTTCTACAACGATAATCTCTTTTATTTTCATGCTTGCCTCCACACTCATTTCGTCTCTACTTAGTAAAACAAAAAAATGACGACTTTTCCATTATTATTTTCCCCATTCTTATATTTTAAAAAATAGAATAGAAAAATCTTTGTTCTCTGTCCTTATTGTAACACTTCATCATTCACATTTATTTTCTTCATCACTTCTACTAGTTTTTCTCAAAATAAAAAAGAACAGGTTTCCCCATTCTTTTTTATTCAACACCAAATAAAACTTTTGCATTTTTAGTTGTCATTTCTGCTACTTCCTCATAAGAAATTCCTTTTAAATTCGCAATTTCTTCTGCCACGAGTTTTACATAACTCGGTTCATTTCGTTTCCCTCGAAATGGATGCGGTGTTAAATACGGACAATCCGTCTCTATTAACAATTTCTCTAATGGAATCTCCGTAGCAACCTCTTTCGGCTTCTTAGCGTTTTTAAATGTAACTGGTCCACCTAACGAAATTAAAAAGTTCATATCAACACATCGCTCTGCTACCTCTACGCTGCCGCTAAAGCAATGCATAATGCCTCCTACTTCAGCTGCATTCTCTTCTTCTAGAATATCAACAATATCTTGAGTTGCATCGCGGTTATGTATAATAATCGGCAATTTTACTTTTTTCGCTAATGCAATTTGTTTACGGAATACTTCTTTCTGTATTTCTTTTGGAGACTTATCCCAGTGATAATCTAAGCCCATTTCTCCAAGTGCAACGACTTTAGGATGAGAAGCAAGTTCTTCTAACCAAGCTAAATGTTCTTCTGTCATGTCGATCGCATCAACTGGGTGCCACCCAACCGCAGCGTAAATAAAATCATAGGCTTCAGCTAATTCCATCGCCTTTTTTATCGTTACTTCATCAAAGCCAACAACAACTGTATAAGTAACTCCCGCTTCTTTCATTCGGGCAATAACCTCTTGCAAATCTCCTTCGAATTGCTCTGCATTCAAATGTGAATGTGTATCAAACAACATAATACATAACTCCTTTTATATTGAAATCAAGTTTATTCTACAAAAATAAGTTCTTTAATAACTTAACGATAACAATACTACAATCTTAATGCAAAAATAGAGAGTGTAAAAAGAAAAAAGACGCTTCACACATGTTACACGTGAAACATCTCTTTTCTTGTCTTAATTACTTGATTTTTGTACCATTTGGTAGATTTTGGTCAATTGATGCTAATGACAATACGCCATTCTCTTCACCCGCTAAAATCATACCTTGCGATAATTCACCGCGTAATTTTACAGGTTTTAAGTTTGTTACACAAATAACCTTTTTACCTTTTAAGTCTTCCGGCGAATAGAATTTTGCAATTCCAGAAACAACTTGACGCTTTTCTGTACCTAAGTCTAGTTGAATTTTTAACAGCTTGTCTGCTTTTTTCACAGGTTCAGCAGATAGTACTTCAGCTACGCGTAATTCTACTTTAAAGAAATCATCAATTGTAATTTCTTCTGCCTTCGGTTCTTCTTCTTTTTTCTCTTCTACTTTAGGAGCAGAGCTTTTCATTTGTTCTTTAATGTACTCTACTTCCACTTCCATTTCTAAACGAGGGAAAATTGGGTTTCCTTTTTCTACTTTTGTTCCAGCTGGAATGCAGCCAATTGTAGATAGACTTTCCCAAGATTTATGAGCTTCATCAGTAAGGCCAAGCTGAGCAAACATCTTGCTTGGTGCTACTGTTAAGAATGGCATAAGCATAATACCTGTTTGACGAAGTACTTCTGCTAAATGAGCCATTACAGAGGCTAACTTTTCACGATCATTCTCATCTTTTGCTAATACCCATGGTTGTGTTTCATCAATATATTTATTCGTACGACTAACTAGTTGCCAAATAGATCCTAACGCTACAGAGAACTCCATATTCTCCATTGCTTCTTCTACTTTTTTCAAAGTATCTTGTGCAAACGCTACTAACGTTTCATCAAATTCCGTCACATTTGCTTTAAATGCAGGGATTTCTCTGTTAAAGTACTTATCAATCATAGCTACTGTACGATTTAATAAATTACCTAAGTCATTTGCTAAGTCGAAATTAATACGCTCCACAAATCCTTCTGGTGTAAATACGCCATCAGATCCAAATGGAACTTCACGAAGTAGGTAATAACGTAATGCATCTAATCCGTAACGATCGATTAATGTAACTGGATCTACTACGTTTCCTTTTGACTTACTCATCTTTCCATCCTTCATTAAAATCCAGCCATGAGCAAAGACTTTCTTCGGAAGAGGTAAATCTAATGCCATTAAAATTATCGGCCAATAAATTGTATGGAAACGAACAATTTCTTTCCCAACTAAATGCACATCTGCAGGCCAGAATTTTTTATATTTCTCTTCATTTGCTGTTCCATAACCTAACGCCGTAATATAGTTAGATAATGCGTCAACCCACACGTAAATAACGTGTTTTGGGTTACCAGGAACACGAACTCCCCAGTCAAATGAAGTACGAGAAACTGCTAAATCTTCTAATCCCGGTTTAATAAAATTATTAATCATTTCATTTTTACGAGACTCCGGCTGAATGAAATGTGGATTATCTTCATAGAACTTTAATAGTCTGTCGACATATTTACCCATTCTAAAGAAATAAGATTCTTCACGAACAAGTTCTACATCATGACCACTATCTGGGCTTTTTCCTCCAACTACTTTGTCGCCTTCCATAATTGGATCTACTAATTGATGCTCTGTATAGAACGTCTCATCTTGTACAGAATACCAACCTTCATATTCATCAAGATAAATGTCACCTTGATCTACTAATTGTTTAAAGATTTTTTCGACAACATCTTTATGACGATCTTCAGTTGTACGAATAAAATCATCATAAGAAATATCCATCTTCTCCCAAAGCTCTTTAATTCCTGCAACAATGTTATCAACATATGCCTGTGGCGTAATATTTAACTCTTCTGCTTTCTTTTGGATCTTCTGTCCATGCTCATCAGTTCCTGTTAAATAATGCACATTATAACCTTGCATACGCTTATATCGTGCCATCGCATCTCCTGCTACTGTCGTATAAGCATGTCCAATGTGTAATTTTCCACTTGGATAATAAATTGGGGTAGTAATATAAAAGGACTTATTTTCCTCTGTCATTGTTTTGGACCTCCCGAATAACCTCATATGTATTTATAAACAGTATATCAAAAACTCATATATAAAGTGAAACTTTAATCAGTAGGGTTTTTGTTCCTCCCCACTAATTATTAGCCTACGTTAATTGGGCTTTTACGAGCAGCCCAAATCTAACTTATCTTCTTTACGCCAACCTAATTTTCAATTTAGGTCTTAATGCTCAATATCTTTATCATCTATTGCTCATATTTCAAAAAAAATATACAATATCCACTTTTAATTTATTATTTTTTCAGAAAATAATGTAAATAATTGTGGAATTTCCTCTCAATCTATTATATATAAGAAATAAGAAATCTATAAATCTTTTTAAAAAATATAGAATTTAAGAATTGACGGAAATGTAAATGATTGGTATCATATGTCCATAGGGTATTTTGTCGAAAAATGACGAATCTAAAAATAGACTCGAAACTTATAAACTATTTATTTAGGAGGAAAAAAATTATGAAATCTACTGGTATTGTTCGTAAAGTTGATGAATTAGGTCGTGTAGTAATTCCAATCGAATTACGCCGTACTTTAGGTATTGCAGAAAAGGACGCTCTTGAAATCTATGTTGATGACGAAAAAATCATCTTAAAGAAATATAAACCAAACATGACTTGCCAAGTAACTGGTGAAGTATCTGACGGTAACCTTTCTTTAGCTGAAGGTAAAATCATCTTAAGCAAAGAAGGCGCTGAACAAATCTTAAACGAACTTCAAGATTATATCGAAACAGCAAAATAAGCTTCTCAATTATGAGAAGCTTATTTTTTATCGACATGATAGATTTGATATACATCTCTTTTCGACAAATCTCGATCTTTAGCGACTGTTTTAATCGCTTCTTTTGAATTCATACTTTTTTCATTTATATAATATTCAATATGATCATATACCGAAAGAGATTCCCACCATTGTTCTTCTGGAGCAGGTTCTTCTGTTGAACCAGATACTAAAATACAAAACTCACCACGTACTTCATTTTGCTTCGTCCACTCAATTGCTTCTTCGATTGTTCCTCGAATAAATTCCTCAAATTTTTTCGTTAACTCTCGACATAATACAATCTCTCTATTTCCCAACACTTCCTGCATCGAAATTAAAGTATCATCTAAACGATGAGGTGCTTCATAAAACATCATTGTAGTTTGTACATAACGAAGCTTTTCTAACTCCATCTTCCGTTCCTTTTTGTTTCTCTGCAAGAAACCATAGAAATAAAACTGCTTTGTTTCAAGACCGGATGCAATTAATGCTGTAAGGGCTGCATTTGCTCCAGGAAGCGGAATTACATGATATTGCTCAGCTACTGCCTCAACGACAATATCGTAACCTGGATCAGAAATACACGGCATACCAGCGTCACTAACAAGTGCTACATTCTTTCCATCCTCTAATTTCTCTAACAGTTTCTTCCCACTTACTTCTTTATTGTGCTCATGATAACTCGTGACAGGTGTTTCAATTTCAAAATAATTACAAAGTTTTTTCGTTTGTCTCGTATCTTCAGCAGCAATTAAATCAACTTCTTTTAAAATTCGGATTGCACGAAATGTCATATCTTCTAGATTTCCAATAGGAGTTGGTACTAAATATAAAACTCCCTTTTCATTTTGTTGAAAGCTTTTTTGTTGCCACATAGCGTTCTCCTTTTTGCATATATGCCTCTTTTTGTTTTCTCGTTAATTGCTTAAAGTAATACTCCGCTTGCATAGCTGTACGCTTATCATCGTGGGTCTCTACATATTTTAAAACAACAGGAAGCCTGACGCGTGTATACTTAGCCCCTTTGCCGCTATTATGAGTCTGAATTCTCTTTTCTATATGGTTTGTATATCCAGCATAATAACTTCCATCAGAGCACTCTACCACATAAAAAAAGTGCTTATTCTTCTCCATATAAAATTGAACGTAGCTCCTTTGTATATTCGTTATTGTTCTCATATACAACGAGAGGCGGTAAAATTTTCAAATCTGCATTTCCATCCTTAATTCCTTCAATTAACAATGTATTTGCTTCTTTTCCAACCTTAGGATAAACAAATTGCACACGCTTTGGTTCAATTTTATATTTACGCATTAATGTGACAATGTCTAGTAATCGCCCTGGACGATGTACAAACGCTACTTTCCCACCTTGTTTTACTAACTGACTACTTGCAGATACAACATCTTCTAATGTACACATAATTTCATGACGAGCTATCGCTAAATGTTCATTCATATTTTTCTCTGAAGTTTGAGGTGTTTGAAAATATGGTGGATTGCATGTAACAACATCATATTGATGACGCCCAAGTTTCTCTGGCATATCTTTCAAATCTCCATGTATGAGGTGAATTCTTTCTTCCAACCCATTGTATTGAACACTTCTTACTCCCATATCATATAAGCGTTCTTGAATTTCCACACCAGTAATATTTCCTTTTGTTCTTGTACTTAATAGAAGGGGAACAACCGCGTTACCTGTACACAAATCAAGTAAATTCCCCTTTTGAATTGGTACCCATGCAAAATCTGCGAGTAAAACGGCATCTAAAGAAAAATTAAATACTGATGGGCTTTGTATAATCTTCATGTCTTGTGCTAATAAGTAATCTAAACGTTCATCTTCATATAAATTCATATACTGCTCCTTTTCTTACCCTTAACCTACCCTATTTCATGTATAAAAAATTACCTTTCCAATTATAATTGGAAAGGTAATTTCACTTTTTATTTAAGAATGAAAGGCAGAACAAACAATCTCCCTCTTTACGTACACTTCCATAATGTAGATTGCAAATATGAAAACCTTCTTGATATAGTCTGGCTAAATTGTCATAGCCTTCACCAATATCTGTTTTCGGCTTCACTTCTTTACGTTTTTGAGTTTTTTGTTTTTCTTTATTCTGCACTTCTTCAAAACGGTGTCGCAAATTGTTATTTTCCATTTTTATATGCTGGTTTTCTTCCAACAACTCTGCAAGATGCTGTTTTAATTCTCCCAACTGTTTATATAAATGTCCAATTTGCTCTTCCATACTAGAAACCGATTCAAAAATATCTTTTTTCTCCACAAGCACCCACCTCATTAATCTGTGGTTTGACTCGAAACGACCCCTTTATTCACTAACTCATCTAACGTATATTCTACTATCCGTTCCTTGTCTACTAGTTCCACTTGAATTAATCTTTCTAAAATATTTAATCCGATAACACGGCCAGTACCATGCGGGGTTTGTATACGTTGATCTAAATCAGGAAGTTGTTCCTTTGCTGCCTCATATTCATCATTCTCATATTTTAAGCAACACATTAAGCGACCACATAAACCAGAGATTTTTGCAGGATTTAATGATAAATTTTGATCCTTTGCCATTTTAATGGATACAGGTTCAAAATCCCCTAAAAAAGTAGAACAACAAAGCATACGACCACATGGACCAATACCACCTAGCATCTTCGCTTCATCACGAACACCAATTTGTCTTAGTTCAATTCTTGTTCTAAAAATTGCGGCTAAGTCCTTCACTAGTTCGCGGAAATCGATCCGACCATCCGCAGTAAAATAGAAAATAATCTTATTACGATCGAATGTATACTCTACATCTACAAGTTTCATATCAAGATTATGCTCTACTACCTTTTGTTGACAGACTTGATATGCTTCTTTGGCAGCATGTTTGTTCTCTTCAACAATGGTACGATCATTTTCATTTGCAATACGAATAACCTTTTTTAGCGGTAATACAACGTCGTTTTCATCAACTTGTTTTTTGGTAATAACTACTTTTCCGTATTCAATACCTCTTACCGTTTCTACAATGACAAACTCATTTTCAGAGATATCGAACTGGTTTGGATCAAAGTAATATACCTTTCCGGCCTTCTTAAAGCGAACACCTACTACATCATACAAAACGGTCATCCCTCCTGCAACCGCAACACTAACTGTTCGAACACAAGCTGCGCATTTACATTAGCGTTGATTCTATTTTTTGCCTCTAATATATTAAAGAGAGCTGATACAATGCGCTTCTGAGCATAGGAAAACGATTCAAACATCTCTTTCTGCTCATGAAAAACAAGACGATCTTCTTCTCCAAGTTGAACATATAATAAATCCTTATAAATAAGGAGTAACATATCTAAACCTTGCTGTAATTGTTCTTTCTCTCCAAAGTGTTTTCCCCATTTTTCTTGTACAAAAAAAATAGAGGTTTTATCTTTTTCGAGCGCTTCACATAATTTTATCACTAAAGCTCGTGCTTGTGCAAACCATTCATCACTACATAAAGCTAAAGCTTCATCAAAACTATTTGTAAGTTGAGCAGCAAGTGTCGATAAAGATGCTGTAATCCCTTCATCCTGTAATCTTCTAATTAAAGATTCCGTAGGTAACGGTCTAAACGTAACAACTTGGCAGCGAGATAAAATCGTATTTAAAATTTGATGACTTTGTTCAGTAAGTAAAATAGCAGTTGTATCACTACTTGGTTCTTCTAAAAATTTCAAAAGTGTATTTGCCGCATTTGCTGTCATACGATCTGCGTGCTCAATAATATATAATTTTTTATTTGCCTCTAATCCTGTTTTTGAAAACTCTTCTTGCAAATCATGAATTTGCTGCTTCTTAATAGATAATCCGTCTGGTTTTACAATATGTAAGTTAGGGTGGTTACCTGAATCAATTCGCTTACAGTTTGTACATACATGACAGGGCTCTACTCCATTCCGCTCAGAACAGAGGAAACTCTTTGCCATTTGAATTGCTGTCGCAAACTTTCCTGTCCCTTTCCCTCCCTCTAACAAGTAAGCGTGGGATATACGCTCTTTTGCAATGCTATTCATCAACATTTTTACACCGATGGGTTGTATAGCAGAAAGCTGCTCCCACGTCTTCGTCATAATGCATACCTCACTTATTTCATTCTTTCCTTCTATTATAACAATTTATCTTCTATAATCTGAACAACTTCTTCTATAAGTTTTTCCATCGGTTGATCAGCATTTACCAATACAATACGATCCGAGAAACGTTCTACAACTTGTAAATACCCTTCGCGCACACGTTTATGGAAAGAGATATCTTCCATATCTAGTCGATTTACTTCACGTCCTGCATCTTTTTCAATCCGAGCCAAACCAACCTCAGGCTCAATGTCTAGATAAATTGTTAAACTAGGCATACAGTCCTCTGTTGCGAAACGATTTATTTCAAATACCTTATCCATACCCAATCCTCTTGCATAGCCTTGGTATGCTAAAGAGCTATCTATAAAACGATCACATAACACGAGGTAGTTCTCATTAAGTGCTGGCATAACTTTTTCTACTAAATGTTGTCTGCGCGCAGCAGCATAAAGAAGCGCTTCTGTACGTGCTTCCATCATCGTATATTCTTGTTTATGTAAAATCGTCCTAATGTCCTCAGAAATTGCAATACCGCCTGGTTCCCTTGTCGCCATTACCTTCTGTGCTTTTTGTTCAAAATATGGCAATAAGCTTTTAATTAACGTTGTTTTACCTGAACCTTCTGGGCCCTCAATTGTTACAAATAATCCCTTCATCCTAAAACCTACTTTCTATATCATACACTTTCATATATTTCGTATTACCTTGAAAACGAGCTCCTGCTCTTTCTAAATACATAATTTGCTCTTTATGCTCTGAAGTAATTCTCTCTCCATACATAATTAATGGAATTCCAGGTGGATACGGAATCACCATTTCCGCCGCTATCATTCCAACAGCCTCTTCTATAGATACTATCTTTGTTTCATATCCGTCTAGTTGTTTATACGTATACGGTAAAAGAGAGAATTCACCATTATAAGTATAACGAATAGATTCCCTCTTGTCTTTCACCTCATAATGTTGCAATGCTACTCGGATCATCTCTATAACCTTCATATATCCCTCATTTACTTGTAAGGGTAAAATAAATAGGACATTGTACGGATCAGCCATCTCTGTATATATACCGACCTTTTCAAATACAGACTGTAATTCGTACCCTGATAACTGACAACGAGTTTGTACGGTGACCTTTAACTCATCTTGCAACGGATATTCTAAAATGGTGATTTGGGGAATAGAACGTAATTGTTCCTTAAATCTTCGTAAAAACTCAACAATTTCACTGTGACCTTCTTCTTTTATACGCGCCATTGTAAAGCGTGCTATATCCAAGGAAGCCATAATTGGATACGATGGACTACTAGATTGTAGCATACTTAAATAAGTAGTAACCTTATCTTCGTCTACTAAATGACTATTTATATGTAAATAGGAACCCATTGTCATTGCGGGTAATGTTTTATGTGCAGAATGAACTACAATATCTGCACCATATGTTAATGCTGACTTCGGAAATGGTTCTCCCAAACATAGATGTGCCCCATGTGCCTCATCTACCAAAACAGGGATTTTATGTGCATGTGCAAAAGCGATGCTTGCCTCTAGATCCATCCCCATACCATAATAATTAGGATGCGTTAAAATAAGTGCTTTCGCATTTGGATACTTTCCAATTGCGTTCTTAATAATTTCATTACGAACTCCCACTGGTACGTTATAAGCTTCATCAATCCATGGATCTAAAAAAATGGGATTTGCTCCCGCAAGTTTTAAACCATTAATAATTGATTTATGACAATTTCTTTGTACAAGAACAATATCATGTTCCCCGCAACAAGACAAAATCATTGCTAAGTTCCCGACTGTTGAACCATTAATTAAAAAATAACTTCTCTTTGTATTATAAACTTCAGCCAATAATTGTTGTGCCTCATCTATACATTCAAACGGACTATGCAAATCATCTAGTCCTGCTAATTCAGTTACATCAATAGATAGAATACCTTTAAACTCTCTTATTGCCTCCTGAGGGAAGTTTAAACCATTCTTATGACCAGGAACATGAAAGGATAACGGCCCTCTTTCTTTAAACTCTATTAACGCCTCATATAAAGGCATACGATTTTGATTCATCTACATCTCTTCCTTATTATTCATTCTCTATCTATTATACAGAACAAAAAAAATAATAGGCATATGCCTATTTAAAAATATGATACTTCTAATTTTCGAAGCTGCTTTAAATAATATATATATTTCGGATCATCTGTCTCTGTATTCACCATATCCTTTTCACATTCATGGCATATTAAATTATTATAAACATATATACCTTCTTTTCTTTTTGTCTCACAAACAATACAAACTTCACTTTGTAATTTCATAATCTTCCCTCCCTATTTAAGTGAACCTATTTTATACTTCTAATCCTTAACAATTTACAGAAAAATATACACCCATCTTTTATATAATATGATTAACTCTTGGGCAACGTGTTTGTATTTCCATTACTTCTTTCCCATTCTTTTTAACAATACAAAAAAACACAAGTCAAATGACTTGTGTTTTTAGTTGCTTGGCGACGTCCTACTCTCACAGGGACAAGGTCCCAACTACCATCGGCGCTAGAGAGCTTAACTTCCGTGTTCGGTATGGGAACGGGTGTGACCTCTCTGCCATCATCACCAAACTATGAAGGCATATTCCTTCAAAACTAGATAACATTGCTACATATTATATGGTTAAGTCCTCGATCTATTAGTATTCGTCAGCTCCACATGTCACCATGCTTCCACCTCGAACCTATCAACCTGATCATCTTTCAGGGATCTTACTAGCTTACGCTATGGGAAATCTCATCTTGAGGGGGGCTTCATGCTTAGATGCTTTCAGCACTTATCCCTTCCGCACATAGCTACCCAGCTATGCCCTTGGCAGAACAACTGGTACACCAGCGGTGCGTCCATCCCGGTCCTCTCGTACTAAGGACAGCTCCTCTCAAATTTCCTACGCCCACGACGGATAGGGACCGAACTGTCTCACGACGTTCTGAACCCAGCTCGCGTACCGCTTTAATGGGCGAACAGCCCAACCCTTGGGACCGACTACAGCCCCAGGATGCGATGAGCCGACATCGAGGTGCCAAACCTCCCCGTCGATGTGGACTCTTGGGGGAGATAAGCCTGTTATCCCCGGGGTAGCTTTTATCCGTTGAGCGATGGCCCTTCCATGCGGAACCACCGGATCACTAAGCCCGACTTTCGTCCCTGCTCGACTTGTAGGTCTCGCAGTCAAGCTCCCTTATGCCTTTGCACTCTACGAATGATTTCCAACCATTCTGAGGGAACCTTTGGGCGCCTCCGTTACACTTTAGGAGGCGACCGCCCCAGTCAAACTGCCCACCTGACACTGTCTCCCGGGTCGATAAGACCCGTAGGTTAGAATTTCAATACAGTCAGGGCGGTATCCCACCAGCGCCTCCACCGAAGCTAGCGCTCCGGTTTCAATGGCTCCCGCCTATCCTGTACAAACTGTACCAAAATTCAATATCAGGCTACAGTAAAGCTCCACGGGGTCTTTCCGTCCTGTCGCGGGTAACCTGCATCTTCACAGGTACTATAATTTCACCGAGTCTCTGGTTGAGACAGTGCCCAAATCGTTACACCTTTCGTGCGGGTCGGAACTTACCCGACAAGGAATTTCGCTACCTTAGGACCGTTATAGTTA
>NZ_CP152433.1:12500-27500 GCF_039134555.1 Bacillus sp. BR3(2024) | reverse complement strand
GAAATCGCACCACGTAACACATGATATACACCTTGATACTCTTTCATTTTTTCCATCGCGATTACATCTTTCGGTTCTTGCACGACACAAACAACTGATTGATCTCGATGTGAATCATTACAAATATAACAAGGATCACGATCAGTAATATGTCCGCATACAGAACAGTACGCTAAATCTCGCTTCGCATTTACAAGTGCTTTCGCGAAACCTAACACATCATCTTCTTTCATATCTAATACGAAAAATGCCAATCGAACCGCTGTTTTCGGTCCGATACCTGGCAACTTCATAAAACTATCGATTAGTTTTGATATTGGTTCTGGATAATGCATGTATCAATATCCTCCTAGAACATTCCACCTGGTAAGTTTAAGCCTTTTGTAAATTTACCCATTGTAGAGTTTGAAAGCTCATCAGCCTTTTTAAGTGCATCATTTGTTGCAGCTAATACTAAGTCTTGTAACATTTCGATATCTTCTGGATCTACAACTTCCTCTTTAATCTTCACTTCAAGAATTTGCTTGTGACCATTTGCAATAACTGTAATCATTCCACCGCCAGCTGTACCTTCAACTGTTTTTTCACCAAGCTCTTCTTGTGCTTTCGCCATGTCCTTTTGCATCTTTTGCATTTGTTTCATCATGTTATTCATATTTCCCATTCCGCCACGCATCATAATTAATTCCTCCTAATTATTATTACTCTTTTATTTCAATGAGTTCTTGCCCTACTAACTTCACTGCCTCTTCTATAAGAGGGTCTTCCTTTTTCTCCGGGCTTTCTTCAGACTCTCCACCTTCACGTTGTAAAAAGTCTTCACGGATTTTACCCCATTCACTTTTTGGAATGGCAATCATATTTAACCTTTTACTTAGCAATTCAAATAAAGCTTGTTCTACTGTATCCATAGCTTCTCGATTTTCGCTCGCCATCTTACAGTGAATCTCATATTGAAATGCTAAAACGTAAGTGTCATCTGAAGCTGCCACTGGTTCACTATTTTCTAGTAAAACGGCAAACGCTACTTTGTTATATGATTTGAGTCTTCCTAACAACTCACCCCATACAGCTTTTAATTGTTCTAAATCTTGACGCTTCGCTTGTTTTAATACTTCATTTACACGTCCGACAGGAATTTTCATACTTCCTGTTCGTACCGGTTTTGGTGTTGCACGTGTCTCTCTTACTTCCTGTTGTACACCAGCTGGCACACCGTTCTTTTTGACTTGCTCTAACTCTTTCTCCAGTTGCTGCATCCTGTTCATAATTGCTTGCAAACGATCTGTACCATTTGCTTGCATCATAAACTGTTGACACAATTGCACCATAACAACTTCTAAGAAAATACGCGGATGATTTGTCCACTTCATTTCCTGTTGTCCCTTACTAAGGGTATGAATAATCTCATAGATTACTTCCGGTTGCATTTCTTCACTCAACTTACGGAATTGATCATCTACAATTACTCGTTCCAACATATGTTCTAGTTGTGGTGAAGTTTGATATAAAAGCATATCACGATAATAGTAAATGAAATCCTCCATAAAACGAACTGGATCCTTCCCTTTACTCATCATTTCATCTATGATTTGCAATGCTCTTGATACATCATTTTCACGTATGCACTCTACTAAATTGCCTAAGTATTGCTGAGAAACAGATCCTGTTACGGCCAATACATCTTCTGTCGTAACAATCTCATCACTATAAGATATAGCCTGATCAATAAGACTAAGCGCGTCACGCATACCACCTTCGGCAGCACGCGCAACAATTTGTAATGCTTCACCTTCCACTTGCGTACCTTCATTTGTCACGACCGTTGATAATCTCTCAACAATATCATTCACTGATATTTTTCGGAATTCAAAGCGCTGACAACGTGAAATGATTGTAGGTGGGATCTTATGAGGTTCTGTTGTCGCCAAAATAAAGATAACATGTCCTGGCGGCTCTTCTAAGGTTTTTAAAAGCGCATTGAATGCACCCATAGAAAGCATGTGAACTTCATCAATAATGTATACTTTATATTCTACAGCACTTGGAGCGTATTTTACTTTATCTCTAATATCTCGAATTTCATCTACACCGTTATTTGAAGCCGCATCAATTTCTAATACATCTGAAATGGATCCTTGTGTGATTCCTAAACAAGAAGGACATTCATTACAAGGTTCAGCTACCGGAGCATGTTCACAGTTAATTGCTTTTGCAAATACTTTTGCAATTGTCGTTTTTCCTGTTCCCCTCGGGCCAGAAAATAAATAAGCATGTGAAACTTTCTCTTGAAGAAGGGCATTTTGCAACGTTTTTGTCACGTGCTTTTGACCGACTACATCTTCGAACTTTTGCGGTCTCCATGTTCGGTATAACGCTTGGTATGACACGAAAATACGGCCTCCCTCAAAGGTTATTATCTCATTTATTATAACCCATTCTGTTTATAGATTCCAAAAGTTATTTTCTATACAAAAAACTCACCTTTGTATTAAGGTGAGTTTTGTATACATATATAACTGCCGTGCACCCTCCGTCGATTACGTACCATAAGCGTTACTCAAACAGTTAGCTCGGTTCAGGCACTCCTGCGGCACACGAGAAGACCCGCTTATTGCTGCTTCCTTCCGGACCTGACAAGGTTCACGGGGTCCCGTTGCGCAGGACCCAAACGTCAACACCACTTACTTAAGGCAGACCTTACAGCAACATAACCTCGAGAGGGGATTCGGCCTCGCTAGAGCGGATTGCGAGTATAGGGCACCGCTACCTCCCCGCTTAGCACGGCAAAGTTAAAACCAATATTCGGTTGCCTTCATTAAAGGCATTATCAGTATAACTTGTTTCTTTAGAAAATGCAAATACGTTAGTTCCCAGTATTCTTCTCTAATTTTTTTATTGCTTTTCTTTTTTTACGAAGCTCTCTAAAAAAGTTTGTTAACAACGTACCGCATTCTTCCTCTAGTACACCAGATACTACTTCACATTGATGATTGAAGCGTTCATCCGTTAAAAGATTCATCAATGTCCCTGCACATCCGCCCTTCGGATCACTTGCACCATATACAACTCGCTTCACTCGTGATAAAACAATTCCACCCGCACACATTGGACAAGGTTCTAATGTTACATACAATGTTGCATCTTCTAAACGCCATGTCCCTAATTTTTTACATGCATCATCTATCGCTAGCAACTCAGCATGAGCTATTGATCTTTGCTCAGTTTCCCTTAAATTATGGGCAACACTAATTACCTCACCATCTAACACTATAACTGCTCCAATTGGTACTTCCTGTATTTCCTCTGCCTTTTTAGCTTCTTCTATCGCTAATTGCATAAAATAAATATCTTGATCTTGTTCCATAACATAGTCCTTTCATTACAAATAAAGTACACTTATTTCCATTTACTACACAGGGGATAACTTTTACAAATTCAATCCACCCTAAAAGAAAAAAGAGAGGGGATTACATATGAAAAATACCGCCTTGCTCATTATCGATATGATTAATGACTTTCAATTTTCCCACGGACCCATTCTAGCTAAAAAATGCGAAACTATAACAAACCCTATTTTACAATTAAAGAAAAAAATGAAATCCTTCGGCTATCCTATAATTTACGTTAATGACCATTATCAACTTTGGAGATCTGATATCGACCAACTTATTACTCATTGCACAAATGAATATAGCGAAAATATAATCCATAAGATTGCTCCAAGTTTTGATGAGTACATTTTTATTAAACCACATTATTCCGCTTTTTATGAAACACCTTTAAATTCATTACTAGGTTATTTAAAAATAGAAAATCTAATATTAACAGGGGTTGCCGGAAATATATGTATCCTATTTACAGCTAATGATGCTCATATGAGAAATTATAAATTGTATGTACCACAGGATTGTATCGCCTCTAACAACGACCAAGATAATATACATGCTTTAAAAATAATGGAAACTACATTGAAAGCAAATATAACATCATCAACCAAAATAAAATTTAATTAATACATATATCTATTTTCTAACTTTTTATATCAAATTAACCCGCTCGCTTCCCTCTTGTGCTACAATAATTCTGTTTTGTGTTTTTAGTAGTCACGGTAAATCACTGATTGAAAGGAGGAAACAGCGTGACCGGAGTACCATTTATCACGGTTGAAGGACCAATTGGTGTTGGAAAAACTTCACTTGCGAAGGAAATTTCAACTCACATGCAACTCCACTTACTAAAAGAGATTGTTGATGAAAATCCCTTTTTAGGAAAGTTCTATGAAGACATCGACGAATGGAGTTTTCAAACAGAGATGTTCTTTCTTTGTAATAGATACAAACAATTAGAAGACATTAACATAAAGTACTTGAATCAAAGGAAACCAGTAGTAGCGGATTACCATATCTTTAAAAATTTAATTTTTGCATCCCGCACATTAAAAGACTCTCAATATGACAAATACATGCAAATTTATCGTATCCTTACACAAGATATGCCTGTGCCAAATGTCATTGTTTATTTAACAGCTAGCCTAGAGACATTGCAAAAACGAATCGCCATGCGCGGAAGAGAATTTGAAAAAAACATGGATCCAAATTACTTACTACAGCTCACAAAAGATTATGAAACAGCAATGGATGCTTTTAAAAAAGATCATCCGGAAATACCAGTATTGAAATTTAATGGCGACGATATGGATTTTGTAAAAAATCCTGATGATTTAAACGTTATCCTATCTGCCCTTCAAAATACTCTCTTAAAGGAGTCGAAATAATAATGAATTTAAGGCAAAAATATGATATACCCAATGACGCAGTAATCACTATCGCCGGAACAGTAGGTGTGGGTAAATCAACTATGACAACTGCATTAGCTAATGCTTTAGGTTATCGCACATCATTCGAAAAAGTAGATTCCAATCCATATTTGGACAAGTTCTATGCGGACTTCACTCGCTGGAGCTTCCACCTACAAGTGTACTTTTTAGCAGAACGATTTAAGGAACAAAAAAGAATTTTTGAATATGGTGGCGGTTTTGTTCAAGATCGTTCCATTTACGAAGACACTGGAATTTTCGCAAAGATGCATCATGAAAAAGGAACAATGACGGAAACTGATTATGAAACATACAAAGGTTTATTTGACGCTATGGTCATGACTCCTTACTTCCCTCATCCAGACTTATTAATTTACTTAGAAGGTTCTTTCGATGATATTGTCGATCGTATTCAAGAACGCGGGCGCCCAATGGAACAGCAAACACCAATTGAGTACTGGAAAGAAATGCATGGACGTTATGAAAACTGGATTAACAACTTTAATTCATGCCCTGTATTACGCTTAAATATTAATGAGTACGATATTTTAAAAGATGGTGATTCAATCGAACCAATCATAAAAAAAATTGGCCATTTTTTAAAACAAACACGTAAACTTGTAAAATAAAAAACCCGTGCATATGCACGGGTTTTCCTATTAAATTACTTCTTCTTTGTTGGAGCAATAATTTCACTCTCAGGTTTTCCTGCGTTAATGCGCTGACGAACAGTACTTGTACTAATATCGTATGCTTCAGCAATCTCTTTAACAGTCATTTCTTTCCCGTTAATTACTGCCGTTAATACTTTACCTGTACGTTTTGGAGCTGCTTCTTTCTTTACAGCTGCTTTTTTAACTTGTTTTGGCGCCTCTACTTTACTCGTAGCTGGTTTTACATCACAAGTACAACCACAAAGTTTACGGAATGTATCATCACTAATAATGCGTGATACGTTTGCACCACTGTTTAAAATTCTATTGTTCTTACAGACAGGACATTGTACATAATATAAAGTTTTTCCATCTAAAGGAAACGTTTGTATAATAAGATCCATGTTGACTCCTTTCATATCTATGAAGATAATCATCGGAATATGAGTGTGTAATAAGGACAAAATTACCTTACACCATACTTTATGATTGGTTTTAAAATAAAAACTCGTTACGTGTTGGTAACGAGTTCTCCAATCTCCACTTATATGCGCTGTTGTCAATTATATCTGGAGGAGGTAGAGGGATTCGAACCCCCGCGCGACTCTCGCCGCCTGTCGGTTTTCAAGACCGATCCCTTCAGCCAGACTTGGGTATACCTCCATATTGACATCAAATATAATATCAAAAGAAAAACAGTTAGTCAACCCTACTAAAATAAATTATGAGGAAAGGAAAATTTTACTTTCCCCTTCCTACATTACAGTACTGACAACGCTCATAATTACCAATCACTCATACCGATGAATGTTTAAATTTACTTAATAACTGTTTTTCCTCCCATATAAGGGCGAAGAACTTCTGGAATTATAATTGTACCATCTTCTTGTTGGTAGTTCTCTAAAATAGCTGCAACCGTACGTCCAATTGCAAGACCAGATCCATTTAATGTATGAACAT
The DNA here is from genome assembly GCF_039134555.1 of Bacillus sp. BR3(2024). NCBI lineage: Bacteria > Bacillati > Bacillota > Bacilli > Caryophanales > Bacillaceae > Bacillus > Bacillus sp. BR3(2024). The sequence goes on along the minus strand of NZ_CP152433.1, from coordinate 21,068 downwards.
GTTCTGGTTTTCCATTTGGTTCACGGCGGAAACGGATATTTGCACGTCTCGCTTGGAAAGCTTCAAAATTACTACAAGAAGAAATTTCACGATATGTGCCATAGCTTGGAATCCATACTTCAATATCGTATTTCTTCGCTGCTGTAAATCCTAAATCGCCTGTGCACATGCTCATAACGCGATATGGCAACTCTAATAATTGTAACACGCGTTCTGCATCATTTGTTAACTTTTCTAACTCTTCATAAGAATCTTCTGGTTTTACGAACTTCACAAGCTCTACTTTATTGAACTGATGCTGGCGAATTAAACCACGTGTATCACGCCCAGCTGAACCTGCTTCAGAACGGAAGCAAGAGCTAAATGCAGCATATCTTATAGGCAATTGCTCTTTATTTAAAATCTCATCACGATGCATATTCGTTACAGGTACTTCAGCTGTTGGAATTAAGAAGTAATCTTCACTTTCAATACGGAATGCATCTTCTTCAAACTTTGGAAGTTGTCCTGTTCCTGTCATACTTGCACGGTTTACCATATATGGAGGTAATACTTCTTCATATCCATGCTCATCAGTATGAAGATCAAGCATAAAGCTAATTAAAGCACGCTCTAATCTTGCACCAGCACCTTTGTAAAATACGAAGCGGCTTCCTGTTACTTTCCCAGCGCGTTCAAAATCTAAAATTCCTAAATCAGTAGCAAGATCCCAATGTGGTTTTGGCTCATAAGTAAATTCTTTCACTTCTCCCCAAGTACGTGCTACTACATTATCATCCTCTGTTTCACCAACTGGAGCAGATTCATGAGGGATATTTGGAATAGATAACATTAATCTTTCTAAGTCTTCTTCAACTGTACGAAGTTCGTTATCAAGATCCTTTACTTTTTCTCCAACTTCACGCATTTCTAAAATTAGAGCTTCTGCATCTTTCTTTTCGCGCTTTAATACAGAAATTTGTTGAGATACTTCGTTACGTTTACTTTTTAATTCTTCTGTCTGAACAAGTAGTTCTCTTCTTCTCGTATCAAGTTCTTCAAAACGTCCGAAATCAGTTAAATCTTCGCCTCTATGCTGTAATTTCGCTTTTACTTCTTCAAAGTTTGTACGTAAAAATTTAATATCAAGCATTATATACTCCTCCTTTTATTTTATAAAACACAAAAAACTCCCGTCCCTATATAAAGGGACGGGAGTTAACCCGCGTTGCCACCCTAGTTGAAAGCATTACCGCTTTCCTCTCAAGTAGAAATAACGGCTCTTCACCGGGAATGCTTACTAATCCAAAAGATATTCCACATTCCATTCCAGGATGGATTCACAAACTGTTTCTATCGATTTCCACCAACCATCGACTCTCTATAAGAAACGACATTTGTTACTATTTCCTATCAACACGCTTATTTTATAAAATTGTTACCATCAATTTACTATAATCTTATACAAGTTGCAAGTTACTTATACAACTTTTTTCATTTTCGCTTCTTTTACCATTTCAACAAAGTATGCTGTCACACGATGATCATCTGTTAATTCCGGATGGAATGAAGCAGCTAAAAACTGATCTTGTCTTACCGCTACCATTCGGTCACCATGCTTAGAAAGCACTTCAACATTATCAGCTACTTCTACAACATACGGCGCACGGATAAATACACCAACGAAGTCTTCACCCACGCCTTCAATTGAAAGCGCAGCCTCAAAACTATCCTTTTGGCGTCCGAACGCATTGCGCTCAACTGTAATATCCATAGCACCAATATGTGCTTCTTCATAGCCAATAAGTGTTTTCGCAAGAAGAATCATCCCTGCACATGTACCAAACATTGGTTTACCAGACTTTGCAAATGTACGAAGTGGTTCCATGAAAGCATACTTATCAATAAGACGGCGCATTGTTGTACTTTCACCGCCCGGTAAAATAAGACCATCAATCTCTTCAAGTTGCTCTATACGCTTTACAACAACAGCTTCTGCACCACTTGCTTCAACTGATTTTACATGCTCACGAACTGCACCTTGAAGACCTAGTACACCGATTTTCACCATTTTAAAGTTCTCCTTTAATTACCATCCACGCTCTTGCATGCGTTGTTCTGGTAATAACGTTGAAATTTCGACACCCTTCATTGCATTACCTAATCCTTTAGAAAGGCTTGCAATTAGTTCGTAATCTTCATAATGAGTCGTTGCTTCAACGATTGCACGTGCAAATTTCTCTGGGTTTTCTGATTTGAAGATACCAGATCCAACAAATACCCCATCAGCACCAAGTTGCATCATTAATGCTGCATCTGCTGGTGTTGCTACACCACCTGCCGCAAAGTTTACAACTGGTAAGCGACCAAGACGTTTAATTTCAAGTAATACTTCGTAAGGAGCGCCAGTATTTTTTGCATATGTCATTAACTCATCTTCACGTAGACTCGCAACTTGACGGATTTCTGCATTGACTTGGCGCATATGACGCACTGCCTCTACAATGTTTCCTGTTCCTGGTTCACCTTTTGTACGAAGCATAGATGCACCTTCTGCAATACGACGTGCAGCTTCTCCGATATCACGGCAACCACATACAAATGGAACTGTGTAATCACGTTTATTTAAATGGTATACTTCATCAGCAGGAGTTAATACTTCACTCTCATCGATATAGTCTACCCCTAATGATTCTAATACACGTGCTTCTACAAGGTGACCGATACGGCATTTTGCCATAACCGGAATTGACACCGCACCCATAACTTCTTCAACAATTGTTGGGTCTGCCATACGAGAAACGCCACCTGCTGCACGAATATCTGCTGGTACACGCTCTAATGCCATAACGGCAACTGCGCCTGCCTCTTCTGCAATTTTTGCTTGTTCAGCGTTAACTACGTCCATAATAACGCCGCCTTTTTGCATTTCTGCCATTCCACGTTTTACACGTTCTGTCCCTGTTACATTTGTCATGTACAAAAACCCCCCTAGGTGAATTGCTTTCCCCCGTTAAAGGCGAAAATTAAGAATACTCTTACATTCTACCACTAACTATCAGATGCTTGTCTACTACTTTTTCATAAAGTCGGTATGAAAAATAGGAATAAAAAAAAGCTCCTATCGTGAGGAGCTTTTAAAACCAACCTTTTACTGTATCAACAGCACTATTCCACATACCACTAAAGAATGAACCAATTCCGCGCATAGCACGAGTAAACCAGTTTGCTTCTTCTACTTCAGATGTCGTTACAAGATCCACTTGCAGTGACTTACCAGTTAAAAATCCAGGGTCGTTTGTATCTTTTGGCGTAATTACCATTTGACCAAGCGCAGCTCCCTTTTTAATAGGTGCTTCTTGTCCCTTACTTGATTCTTTTAATTCTGTTTTATAAACATCTTTACTTCCTTTTGGCACTGGAAGTGAAATAGCTTGTTTCGTTTGAACTGCTACATCTTTATCTTTCGCATTTTCTACTCGTACTGTTTCTTGTCCTTTTACTGAAGAACCTTTTTTATACATTTGTTTCACTTCAAAGTTAGCAAATCCATAATCATATAGCTTCTTTGTTTCATCAAAACGTGCTGTATGAGAACTTGTTTTAATAACTACAGAAATAAAACGCATTCCGTTTCTTTCAACCGTACCAGTGAAGCAATCTCCTGCTTCTGGAGTTGAGCCTGTTTTTAGGCCATCTACGCCATCATATTCTTTAACTAAGCCCTTTAACATCCAGTTCCAGTTCGACATTCCAAACTTCTCTTTTTCTGGACGGAATTCTTTTTTAGGGATTTTTGCTGTATCTAACACTTTTGGATAATCTTTAATTAAATGTTGTGCTAAAGTTGCAACATCCTTTGCAGACATTTTATTTTCTTCATCCGCTGTTGTTCCTTCAGGATGCATTCCCTTTAAATCTTTATTCGTTAAACCTGTAGAATTGACAAATTTATAATTTTTTAACCCTAGTTCTTTCGATTTGTCATTCATCATTTTTACGAAGTCTACTTCTTTACCTGCAATTGCTTCTGCTAATGCAATTGTTGCACCATTTGCAGAAAAGATTGCCATTGCTTCGTATAACTCTTTTACTGTATAAGAGCCACCATTTTCTAATGCAACATTTGATAATGAAGCATCTTGTGAAACCTTATATGCATATTCAGAAACCTTAATTTTCTGGTCCCACTTAAGTTTTCCTTTATCCACTGCTTCGTGAACTAAATATTCACTCATCATCTTTGTCATACTAGCAATGGATAATAATTCATCTGCATTCTTTTGATATAAAATTTTCCCAGAATTCGCTTCTACTAAAATTGCCGCACCTGCTTCAATGTTTAAAGCGGCTCCTGTTTCAGCTGATGCATTGCTATATGGCATAAAAATGCTACAAGCTAGTGTAAGCACTGTTACCAAAGCAATGAATCTTTTGCAAAACATACCTTTCACTTTTGCTACCCCCAATATCTATGTACTCACATAACCGTTATTCTAACATAATCAAAAAAAAATAGACAGAGATATCAAATCTCTGTCTATTTGTATATAAGACATTATAATGAGTAGTTTGGAGCCTCTTTTGTAATTTGTACGTGATGAGGATGACTTTCACGTAAGCCAGCACCTGACATACGAATGAATTGTGCATTTTCGCGTAAGAATTCTAAATCTTGTGCTCCGCAATATCCCATACCTGCACGTAAGCCACCAACTAATTGGTGAACTGTATCTGCTAAAGGTCCTTTATATGGCACTCGTCCTTCAATACCTTCTGGGACAAGCTTTTTATTACCTTCTTGGAAGTAACGATCTTTACTTCCTTTTTCCATCGCACCGACAGAACCCATACCACGATACACTTTAAATTGACGACCTTGGTAAATTTCAGTTTCTCCAGGGCTTTCTGCAACACCTGCAAACATGCTACCTAGCATAACAACATGTGCTCCTGCCGCTAAAGCTTTCACCATATCACCAGAGTACTTAATACCACCATCAGCAATAACTGGAATACCGTGTTTACGAGCTTCTGTTGCACAATCATAAACTGCAGTTAATTGTGGTACACCAACACCGGCTACAACGCGTGTTGTACAAATAGAACCTGGTCCAATACCAACTTTAACTACGTTTGCACCAGCTTCAATTAATGCTTTCGTTGCTTCAGCAGTAGCAACATTTCCAGCGATAATATTTAGTGATGGGTATTTAGCACGAACTTCTTTTACCTTATCAATAACACCTTTAGAATGTCCATGTGCTGTATCAAGTACAATTGCATCTACACTAGCTTTTACTAATGCATCGATGCGAAGCATAGCATCCGCTGTTACACCAACTGCTGCTCCAACTAATAAGCGTCCTTGCTTATCCTTAGCAGAGTTTGGGAATTCAATTACTTTTTCAATATCTTTTATTGTAATAAGCCCTTGTAATACACCGTTATTATCAACAAGAGGGAGTTTTTCAATTTTATACTTTTGTAGGATCTTTTCAGCTTCTTCCAGTGTAGTACCAACTGGAGCTGTAATTAATTGTTCTTTTGTCATTACGTCAGAAATTTTGATTGAGTAGTCTTGGATGAAGCGCATATCACGGTTTGTAATAATACCAACTAATTTTCGCTCATCTAAATTATTTACAACCGGTACACCTGAGATACGATATTTTCCCATAAGATGTTCTGCATCATATACTTGATGTTCTGGAGTTAAGAAGAAAGGATCTGAAATAACGCCGCTTTCAGAGCGCTTTACTTTATCAACTTGCTCTGCTTGTTGCTCAATAGACATATTCTTATGAATAATTCCTAAACCACCTTGGCGAGCCATTGCAATAGCCATGTCAGCTTCTGTTACTGTATCCATTCCTGCACTAATTAACGGGATGTTTAGCTGTAAGCTTTCAGATAAAACTGTTTTAACACTTACTTCTCTTGGTAATATATCTGACCTAGCTGGTACAAGTAATACATCATCAAAAGTCAAACCTTCTTTAACAAATTTAGATTCCCACATAATTGTTCCCCCTATGATACCAGAAATTATTATTAGTAGCTTATCAATTGGTTAAAATACTGTCAAGGACGTATATATATGTTAGAATTTTTAGACAATAAAAGGAGCGTAATATATGCATCAAACATCTTGTACTTGGCAGCAGTTAAGTTTCTTTTTTTCATCTCAAAACGTACAACGTTATCTTGCCCGTTGTTATGAAAAATCCTCTATTCAGGATGCAGAAAAAAAAAGTTTTGAAAATTGTTATCCCTTTATTTATTACTTAGAACACGGGAAAAATTATTATGAATTATATAAGACAGCTCCATTTTCCATTCAACCAATGTTGTTATTTTATGGAATTAGTCAACTGTTTAAAGCATGCCTACTAACTATTGACCCTAACTATCCTGAATCCACTACTGTTTTAGCTCATGGCGTTACAACTCGCAAACGAAAAAAACAAGGGTATCAATTTTTAGAAGATGAGGTGAAGGTACAAAAAAACGGATTGTTTACTCATGTTGCAGAACAACTGTTTCACATGAAACACTTAGAAGCAGAAAAATTTAACATGTTAGAACTAATGGGAAATATTCCAGAATTACAAAATTTATTTCGTTATAGTCAAAAAGGATCAACTTTATATAAAATTGATTCAACAATTAAAAATGAGCTCTCCTTTTCAGTCAACCTACTAGATCGATTACATATGACTAAAGAGAGATTTTCTCGTTACATTGAAACATCTTGTAAGCATTTATCAATACAACACGTACCTGAGAAGACTAATGAATCGAATTTACTTTTTACAGCGCCTATTCAATCATGGAATCCTATGTACAGTACTCCTTTATACTATGAACATCTTACTAATACTTATTATTTGCCACTTACGACTGACCCTAGAAATCCTAAGCCAATATTACCTGAACTCCTCATTCATTATTTATTGCTCTATAATTTAAGCATGATTTCTAGATATGAAACAGATTGGTGGTATGACTTACTTGGAAGTTATGGTTCTGAAGATTATCCATTTATTTATCAATTTCTAAGTATTTCTGCTCAAAAAATCCCTTACTATATTTCAAATTTTTTATTAATGGAACCAAATCTATTTCATGGGAAATAAAAAAACACAAGTCAAATGACTTGTGTTTTTAGTTGCTTGGCGACGTCCTACTCTCACAGGGACAAGGTCCCAACTACCATCGGCGCTAGAGAGCTTAACTTCCGTGTTCGGTATGGGAACGGGTGTGACCTCTCTGCCATCATCACCAAACTATGAAGGCATATTCCTTCAAAACTAGATAACATTGCTACATATTATATGGTTAAGTCCTCGATCTATTAGTATTCGTCAGCTCCACATGTCACCATGCTTCCACCTCGAACCTATCAACCTGATCATCTTTCAGGGATCTTACTAGCTTACGCTATGGGAAATCTCATCTTGAGGGGGGCTTCATGCTTAGATGCTTTCAGCACTTATCCCTTCCGCACATAGCTACCCAGCTATGCCCTTGGCAGAACAACTGGTACACCAGCGGTGCGTCCATCCCGGTCCTCTCGTACTAAGGACAGCTCCTCTCAAATTTCCTACGCCCACGACGGATAGGGACCGAACTGTCTCACGACGTTCTGAACCCAGCTCGCGTACCGCTTTAATGGGCGAACAGCCCAACCCTTGGGACCGACTACAGCCCCAGGATGCGATGAGCCGACATCGAGGTGCCAAACCTCCCCGTCGATGTGGACTCTTGGGGGAGATAAGCCTGTTATCCCCGGGGTAGCTTTTATCCGTTGAGCGATGGCCCTTCCATGCGGAACCACCGGATCACTAAGCCCGACTTTCGTCCCTGCTCGACTTGTAGGTCTCGCAGTCAAGCTCCCTTATGCCTTTGCACTCTACGAATGATTTCCAACCATTCTGAGGGAACCTTTGGGCGCCTCCGTTACACTTTAGGAGGCGACCGCCCCAGTCAAACTGCCCACCTGACACTGTCTCCCGGGTCGATAAGACCCGTAGGTTAGAATTTCAATACAGTCAGGGCGGTATCCCACCAGCGCCTCCACCGAAGCTAGCGCTCCGGTTTCAATGGCTCCCGCCTATCCTGTACAAACTGTACCAAAATTCAATATCAGGCTACAGTAAAGCTCCACGGGGTCTTTCCGTCCTGTCGCGGGTAACCTGCATCTTCACAGGTACTATAATTTCACCGAGTCTCTGGTTGAGACAGTGCCCAAATCGTTACACCTTTCGTGCGGGTCGGAACTTACCCGACAAGGAATTTCGCTACCTTAGGACCGTTATAGTTACGGCCGCCGTTTACTGGGGCTTCAGTTCAGAGCTTCGCTTACGCTAACCCCTCTCCTTAACCTTCCAGCACCGGGCAGGTGTCACCCCCTATACTTCGCCTTACGGCTTCGCAGAGAGCTGTGTTTTTGCTAAACAGTCGCTTGGGCCTATTCACTGCGGCTTTCCGTTAAGAAAGCACCCCTTCTCCCGAAGTTACGGGGTCATTTTGCCGAGTTCCTTAACCAGAGTTCTCTCGCACACCTTAGGATTCTCTCCTCGCCTA
>NZ_CP152433.1:0-7500 GCF_039134555.1 Bacillus sp. BR3(2024) | reverse complement strand
ATCCAGTTAAGCGTTGCAGACGCATATCTAAAATCGCTTGCGCTTGTTTCTCACTTAAACCAAAACGTTCCATTAAGCCTTGCTTTGCAATATCTGCTGTTTTTGAACTACGAATTAACGTAATAACTTCATCAAGATGATCTAAAGCAATTCGTAATCCTTCTAAAATATGAGCACGTGCTTCTGCTTTTTCTAATTCATAAGCAGTACGTCTACGAATTACTACCTTCTGATGCTCTAAATAATGATATAGATTTTGTTTTAAATTTAGTACTTGTGGCTCCCCATTTACAAGAGACAACATATTAATACCGAAACTTGTTTGAAGCGCTGTATGTTTATATAGATTGTTTAATAGTACGTTTGCATTAGCATCACGACGTACTTCCATGACAATACGCATACCATTACGATCTGATTCATCACGTAAATCTGTAATACCTTCAATTTTCTTATCGCGAACTAATTCTGCGATTTTTTCAATTAATCTCGCCTTATTAACTTGATAAGGTAGTTCAGTTACGATAATAGATTGTTTACCGTTTGACTTCTCTTCAATTTCAACCTTAGCACGAAGCATAATGGAACCGCGACCTGTTTCATAAGCTCTTCGAATTCCACTTCTTCCTAAAATTAAACCTGCCGTCGGAAAGTCTGGACCAGGAATATATTCCATCAATTCTGCGATAGTAATATCAGGATTATGACTTAATGCCAGCACACCATCAATTACTTCGCCAAGCTGATGCGGCGGTATATTTGTTGCCATACCAACAGCAATACCTGTTGTACCGTTTACTAATAAATTAGGGAAACGCGCTGGTAGTACTATCGGTTCTCTTTCGGAACCATCATAGTTATCTTGATAATCAATTGTATTTTTTGAAATATCACGTATTAATTCCATAGAAATCTTAGACATTCTTGCCTCTGTATAACGCATTGCTGCTGCTGAATCTCCATCTACAGAACCGAAGTTACCATGCCCATCTACAAGCATATAACGTTGACTAAAATCTTGCGCCATACGTACCATTGTTTCATAAACGGCTGAATCACCATGAGGGTGATACTTACCGATTACTTCACCGACAATACGTGCTGATTTCTTATACGCTTTATCAGCTGTAATTCCTAAATCATTCATCGCATATAAAACCCTACGATGCACAGGTTTTAATCCATCACGAACATCTGGTAATGCACGAGATACGATAACACTCATTGCGTAATCTAAAAATGAGGTACGCATTTCATGACTAATATTAATTTCTCGAATTCGTGCTTGTTGTTGATTGTCTGACATCAACGAGCACCTCCTCTTACATTTCCGTTACACATACATTGATTTATATGTAGAAGACAGGAATACTTAGATTCCTGTCATTACTCATTTAAATATCAAGGTTCTTCACGTATTTTGCATTTTCTTGGATAAAGTTACGACGCGGTTCTACTTTATCACCCATTAAAATTTCAAACGTTTCGTCTGCTTCTATTGCATCTTGAAGAGAAACTTGAAGTAACGAACGTACTTCTGGATCCATTGTCGTCTCCCATAGCTGAGTTGGATTCATCTCCCCAAGACCTTTATAACGTTGAATTCCTGGTTTCGGCTGGGCTGGTAGCTCAGCTAAGATTTTTTCAAGTTCCTTATCGTTGTAAGCATATTGAATTTTTTTACCTTGTTGTATTTTAAACAATGGCGGCTGTGCAATATAGATATAACCACACTCAATTATTTGACGCATATAACGATAGAAGAACGTTAATAATAGGGTACGAATATGTGCACCATCAACATCGGCATCGGTCATAATAATAACTTTATGATAGCGTGCTTTTTCAATATCGAAGTCTCCACCAATATTTGTACCGATTGCCGTAATAATTGTACGAACTTCATCATTTGATAAAATCTTATCTAAGCGCGCCTTTTCCACATTAATAATTTTACCCTTCAGCGGTAAAATTGCTTGGAAATGACGATCGCGTCCTTGTTTTGCAGATCCACCCGCAGAGTCACCCTCTACGATGTAAATTTCACTAATTGCTGGATCTTTCGAAGAGCAATCAGCTAATTTACCAGGTAAACTTGAAACTTCTAACGCACTCTTTCGACGTGTCAATTCACGCGCTTTTTTCGCAGCTACACGTGCACGTGCAGCCATCGTACCTTTTTCTACAATTTTTCGCGCTACATTAGGATTTTCTAGTAAGAACTTTTCAAATGCCTCTGAGAATACAGACTCTGTAATTGTTCTCGCTTCACTATTCCCAAGTTTTGTCTTCGTTTGTCCTTCAAATTGTGGATTTGGATGCTTGATTGATACAATTGCTGTTAAACCTTCACGAACATCCTCACCAGTTAAATTACTGTCCGCATCTTTTAAAATGCTATTTTTACGACCATAGTCGTTGATTACACGAGTTAAAGCTGTTTTAAAACCTACCTCATGTGTACCACCTTCATACGTATGGATGTTATTCGTAAATGAGTAAATATTATTTGTGTATCCTTCGTTATATTGAAGAGAAACCTCAACCTGAATACCATCTTTTGAACCTTCTACGTACACAGGCTCTTCATGAATCGGTTGTTTTGAGCGATTTAAATGCTCAACGTATGATTTAATTCCACCTTCGTAATGGAATTCTTTCTTTTGCTTATGTTCACGTTTATCTTCAATTGTTAATTTAATATTACGATTTAAAAACGCTAATTCACGCATACGAGTTGCTAGCGTATCAAAATCGTATACTGTTGTTTCTTGGAAAATTTCCGGATCTGGTTTAAATCGAGTTATTGTTCCTGTTTGATCGGTGTCACCAATGACTTTTAAATCCGCAACCGGAATACCTCTTTCGTATTTTTGGTAATGGATTTTACCTTCACGATGTACAAATACTTCTAATTCTGTTGATAGAGCATTTACAACCGATGCCCCAACACCATGTAAACCACCAGAAACTTTATAACCGCCACCGCCAAATTTACCACCGGCGTGGAGAACAGTCATAATAACTTCTACAGCTGGACGTCCCATTTTTTCTTGTATACCAACCGGAATACCACGCCCATTATCCGTTACACGAATACTATTATCTTCTTCGATACTAACATTAATTTCATCACAATAACCTGCAAGTGCTTCATCAATACTATTATCTACGATTTCCCAAACAAGATGGTGAAGCCCTTTTCCACTTGTAGATCCAATATACATACCAGGGCGTTTCCGAACTGCCTCTAGTCCTTCAAGCACCTGTATCTGACTTTCATCATATGCATTTTCTTGCATTTGCTTTTGTTCCATTGACACAAAGATCACCTACTTTTCCATTTAAACAGGGGTTATTCCCTATCTATTTCACAATCTACAGTGCCGTTCGTTACATGAATTGTTTTCGCTTCTTTTAATGTTTCGTGTTCAATTCCGTCGACACTCGTCGTTGTAACAAATGTTTGCACTTTTCCTTGAATTGTATTTAAAAGATGTGATTGACGATAATCATCTAATTCTGATAAAACATCATCCAACAAAAGGATTGGATATTCTTTAACCTCTGAATAAATCAATTCAATTTCAGCTAATTTTAGGGATAGTGCGGTCGTTCGTTGTTGTCCTTGCGAACCAAAGACTTGAACATTTTTACTATTAACGAAGAATTGTAAATCGTCACGATGAGGACCAATTAAAGTCGTACCACGGAAAATTTCACGTTGTTTCACAGATTGAAAACTTTCATAGTATACTTCTTTTATTTTCGACAAATCCATTGATTCTGATACATCTACACTTGGTTTATAGACAATTTCTAACTCTTCTAATCCACGGCTTATACCTCGATGAATTGGAGCTGCCCATTCCTGTAGCAAATGCAAAAACTCAAAACGTTTTTGCAGTATTTTCGCACCATGCTCAATTAGTTGAAGTGTAAATACATCCAACATCGTTTCCTCATTCTTACTATTCCCTTGCATTTTTTTCAACAAGTGATTTCGTTGCGTGAGCACCTTTTGATATTGACTTAATTCATACAAATATACAGGAGCTATTTGTCCTAATTCCATATCTAAAAAGCGTCTTCTTACTTGAGGGCTTCCTTTTACAAGATTTAAATCTTCTGGGGCAAACATGACAACGTTCATCACGCCAATATATTGACTTAACTTTTGTTGTTCAAGTTGATTTAATTTTGCCTTTTTACCTTTTTTCGAAATATTTAATTCCAAAGACAAAGAACTGTTTCTTTTTTGTAATCTCCCTTTTATTTGACCAAAATCTTCATCCCAGCGGATAAGTTCGCGATCATTAGAGGTTCTATGAGATTTCGCCATCGCTAAAACATAAATAGCTTCCATCAAATTTGTTTTCCCTTGCGCATTTTCGCCGATAATTACATTTACCTTATCTTCAAAGGAAAGCTCTAATTTTTCATAATTGCGATAGTTTTTTAATTGTATTTCTGAAATAAACAAAGGGCTCCCCCTTTATGCCTGAACTTGGAAAGTTCCGCTTCCTGGAATTTCAATAACATCATTCGCATATAGTTTGCGACCTCTTCTATTTTCAAGTTCGTTGTTCACGTACACTTCATATTCTTGTAAAAACCATTTTACAGCGCCACCTGTATCAATTACATCAGCTAACTTTAAAAATTGTCCTAGTGTAATATACTCTGTTGAAATTTTAATACGTTTCATAAAATCGCTCACTTTCTGAAAGTGTTCATTCTTTCATTGTACTAAATAAACTAGCATTAGGAAAGTAATACCCAAAAATCAAATAAGGGCCACTAGCATCTTTAAACTAGCAACCCTTATTCCTTACCTAGTAAGTACGAACCGGTAAAATTAATTGAATAATTGAATCATCATTTACTGTACGAATTAAGAACGGTCTCATCGCCCCAGTAAAGCTAACTTTAATCTCTGTACTATCCAAAGCTTTCAATGCATCCATCATATATTTTGCACTAAAAGATATTTTTAACTCTTCTCCATCTACTTTTTCGCATTGTACTTCTTCGACAACTTTTCCGATTTCTGGTGAATTCGAAGAAATCTCTAGCATTTCTTGCTCTAAAGTTGATAATTTAACAACGTTATTGCGGCCATCTCTTGCTAATAGTGAAGCGCGATCAATTGCTTGTAGGAATTCTTTTGTATTCACAAAAATATCCGTTTTACTCTCTGCCGGAATTAAACGTGTCGTATCAGGATAATTCCCTTCTAACAATCTTGAGAAGAATAATAAATGTTTTGTACGGAATAATACTTGATACTCCGTAATAACGATATCTACCATTTCTTCAGACTCATCTAAAATTTTACTTAATTCATTTAAGCTCTTACCTGGGATAACAACATTAGCTTGGAATTCATCTGCAATATTATGTCCTTCAATTTTTGCTTTTCGAAGTGCCAACCTATGACTATCTGTTGCAATACAAGTTAACTCGCTGTTATATACCTTCCAGTTTACACCTGTCAAGATTGGTCTTGTTTCAGAAGTAGAAACTGCAAATACAGTTTGTCTGATCATATGTTTAAGTAAATCTGTTGGTATCTTAAATACATGATGTTCTTCAATCTGTGGCAATAACGGATATTCTGCAGAATCTAAACCATTTAGGTTAAACTCTGATTTTCCAGATTTTATTTTTGTCATAAAATGATTTTCTACAGAAATTTCGACAGTGTCTTTAGGTAGTTTTTTTACAATCTCACTAAAATATTTTGCCTGTAAAACAATGCTTCCTGATTGAGCTATTTCTACGATTTCTTTTCCATCTTCTTCGACTGGAATAAACGATTCAATAGAAATATCAGCATCGCTTCCTGTTAATGTAACTCCTTCTTCAGTTGCTACAACTTTAATTCCCGTAAGAATTGGGATTGTTGTACGAGAAGAAACTGCCTTCATTACATCTTGTACACCTCTTACAAGATAGTCTTTTTGTATTGTAAAACGCATAAAGAAAAACCTCCGGTAAGTATAAGATTTTATTTAATTAATAAAGATAAAAAATAGTAGTAATAGTAATAGGGCTTGTGGATATGTGGATAACCCCGCTAAAGGATGTAAAAACAGTCTATCTACATGTGGATAGACTGTGCGTAAAACAAGGTAAGTTATTCACACTATTCAGCTACTACTTTAAAATACCATTAATTTCTTCAACTTGCTTTTGTAATTGCGTATCGGTTTTTAGTAGTTTAGAGATTTTTTCATGGGCATGGATAACTGTTGTATGATCACGTCCTCCAAATTCTTCACCTATTTTTGGTAAAGAGGAATCTGTAAGCTCGCGCGATAAATACATTGCAATTTGGCGAGGAAACGCAACTGATTTTGTACGTTTTTTCGCTTTAAAATCTTCTAATTTCACTTGATAAACGTCCCCGACAGCTTTTTGAATATCATAAATAGAGATAATTTTCGGCTTAGAATTTGGAATAATATCTTTAAGTGCTTCAGCTGCTAAATCAGCATTAATATCTTTATTAATTAAAGATGAATAAGCTACAACTCGGATAAGTGCACCTTCTAATTCACGAATATTTGAATCAATTTGATTTGCGATATAAAGCATAACTTCATTTGGTATATCAAGCCCTTCAGCTTTTGCTTTTTTGCGTAAAATCGCAATTCGTGTCTCTAAATCTGGCGGCGTAATGTCTGTAATAAGTCCCCATTCAAAGCGGGAACGAAGACGATCTTCTAAAGTTGGAATTTCTTTTGGTGGTCGGTCACTAGAAATTACAATTTGTTTACTTTCTTCGTGTAATGCGTTAAATGTATGGAAAAACTCTTCTTGAGTCTGTTCTTTTCCAGCAAGAAATTGAATATCATCTATCAATAAAACATCTACGTTACGATATTTATTACGAAAATCAACAGCTTTATTATCACGAATAGAGTTAATAAATTCATTTGTAAATTTTTCTGATGATAAATATACAACTTTTGCATTTGGATTATGTTCAATTACATAATGACCAATTGCGTGCATTAAATGTGTCTTTCCAAGTCCAACTCCCCCGTAAATAAAGAGTGGATTATACGCTTTAGCTGGCGCCTCAGCTACAGCTAATGAAGCTGCATGGGCAAAACGGTTACCAGAGCCAATAACAAATGTATCGAATGTATATTTTGGATTTAACATGCTCTGTGGTAAATGAGCTGAATCATCTTGTGCTGGATTCGGCTTAACTGGAGGCAGATCAATGTCCTCTTCAGCTTGACTTTGGGGAATAATAAAGCGAATTGCTAATTTTGCCCCTGTTAAATCGTATAGTGTTTCTGAAATTAGTTCGGAGTAATGAGATTCTAGCCAGTCACGAGCAAATTCATTCGGAGCTGTAATCGTTAATACGTCTTTCTTCAAGTTATGAGCCGTTGTGGATTTTAACCATGTCTCATAACTAGGCTTGCTTACCTTTTTTTCTAATTCTTTTAAGGCACTATTCCATAAATCAGAGATATTTTCCAA